>CAVUYJ010000004.1:0-2216486 GCA_963745725.1 uncultured Acidobacteriaceae bacterium | reverse complement strand
CGTTCCCTTTCATCTCTATGCTCCTTTGGGGTCGCTTTTGTCGGGGATCTTGTGCCCTAGTATTCAAACCACTGGCTGAGCGCTTTGACCTTCTCCTCCGTATACGGCGGGAACAAGTGCTCAATGGCTACGTCGGGCGGCGAAATCAGAACTGATTTCGCGTGCGTGAGAGCGTCAAACCCGGCCTTGCCGTAGTAGTGACCGATACCGGAATATCCGACCCCGCCAAAGGGCATGGTTTCGATAAACAGGTGAATGTTTACCTGATTGATCGCGCCGCCGCCGAAGGACAAGCTTGCGAGGAAGTGATCGATCGCCTGCTGATCTCGGCTGAAGAGGAAGCCGGAAAGAGGCTTCGGATGCTTCTTCACCTCGCGAATGGCCGCATCCATGTCCTTGTAGGTGAGGATTGGAAGAAGCGGCCCAAAGATCTCGTCCTCCATGATCGGATCGTCCCAAGTCACTGGATAGATGACCGTGGGATCGAGATAGCGTGCCTCCGGGTCGGAGGCCCCGCCTATGACGACTTTTTTTTGATCGATGAGGCCCGCCAAGCGTTCGGTGGCCTTTGGGCTGATAATGCGGGAATAGTCGTCGGGCCTGCTCTTAGGGTCGGTCCCGTACAGCTCAACCATAGCTTTCTTGCACTCTGCAACGAACTCCTCTGCAATTGATTCGTGCACGTAGGCGTAGCCGGGCGAGGTGCACCATTGGCCGCCCCAAGCCGTCGCACCCCAGACGATCTTCTTGGCTGCATCCGGAATATTTGCGGTCGCGTCAACGAAAGCCGGATTCTGCCCGCCTAGTTCGAGAAGAACGGGAGTCAGATTCTTTGCGGCCGCCTCCATGACGATCTTGCCAACCTTGACGCTGCCGGTGAAGAAGATGAAGTCGAAGGGCAGCTTGAGAAGCTCCGTCACCTCGTCTTTGCTGCCGGTGACGGCAGTGACGGCCCGAGGATCGAAATATTTTGGAATGAGATCGAGCAAGACCTTACTGGTGGCGGGCAAACCCTCGGAGAGTTTGAGGATGCATGGATTGCCAGCCGCAATAACCTGGACAGCGGGGTCGAAGAGCAGCGTCAGTGGTCCATTGAATGGCCCGATAACCAAGGTGACGCCGTAAGGTTCCCGATAGACTTTAGCAGTATGCCCGCTCTCCCGAAGGGCCTTGGGCACAACCACATCTACGGGCTTCATCCACTCCTTCAAATCTTGCTTCGCGAAGGCGACGGTTCCTACAGGCGCCATAATCTCGAAGACTTTCTCTTGGCTGGCCGTCTTGAAGTCGCTGCTCATCGCAGCCTCAAGAACCTCGGCGTTCTCATTGCACAAGTTCTCAAGGCGTGTCAGTTGGTCGATGCGCCACTCGTAAGACTTAGTCGCATCCGAATCGAAATATGCTTTCTGCTTATCGAAGATTTCCTGGAACTGATTCATCTGAGTCGTCCTTCGCACATCGGTTGTCGAAGCCGCTTTGCAGCAGCGTTGCGAGCCCTTTAGGCCATCGTGAGAACCATGCGGAATCGCGCGTCGCCAGACATCATGCGCCGATACGCTTCTTCGGCCCTTTCCAACGGAAGAGTTTCGATCATGGGCCGAACGTCAGTGAGTACGCTGAAATCAAGAGTGTCCTGGGTCTCGATCGCTCTTCCTGTCAGGCTTCCTATGACAGAGCGGCCACCAAAAATCAGCGGAACTCCGTTGACCGGAATTGGATCGCCTGAGACGCCAACCACAACGAGCCTGCCGCGAACGGAGAGGCCAGGAAGCAGGCCGGCGATTGCGGCTCCGCTGGGGGCGGTCGCCAAGATGACGTCGGCGCCTCCCAGCTTCTGCAGTGCTGCTCCCGCATCCTCGGCCTTGGCGTCGATGTAAATGTGCGCTCCCAGCTTGCGCGCGAGATGTTCTTTGTCTGGACCGAAGCCGATCGCAACGGTGCGGAAGCCCATCTTTTTGGCGTATTGCACGCCGAGATGCCCCAGACCGCCGATACCCTGGATAGCAACGGTATCGCCAGCACGTCCGTTGTTGCGGAGCGCATTGAATGTGGTGATGCCGGCGCAGACCAACGGGGCCGCATCTTCTGATTTGAGCTCTTCAGGTATGAGAGCCAGTGCGCGTGCCTCTGCGATCATCATTTCCGCATAGCCGCCATCACTCGTCACGCCAGTGATAATGGGGTTCTGGCAATATGCCGTGTCGCCGCGGCGACAGGTCTCGCAGGTTCCGTCTTCACCTCCAAAGAACCCGACTCCTACACGCTGGCCGACCTTCCAGGTCGTAACACGCCGGCCAACCTCCTCGATGCGGCCAATTGCTTCATGGCCCGGCACACGCGGATACACGACGCCGGGCAGTTGTCCCTCAACGGTGCCCGCGTCTGAGTGACATACACCGCAAGCCTCTACCCGGATACGTACTTGTTCCTCACCCGGCCCGACGACAGGCTTCTCGACGAGGCGAAAAGTCCCGGGTTTGGTTATCTCGACCGCCTTATATGTTTTTCCCATTTTCGTCTCCTATCGATCTGGAAGAACTCATGTGTCGTCGTTCACAAGAATTGCGGACAAGCGGCAGGTTGAAAATTCGCCGTTGCTCGCGATCCTGGCTCTATGTCCCGAGACAGAGCTGGGTCAAGACGCCTTTGTGACCAACTACGCCTCTCCCATTGTTTTGGAAGTTTCAATCCTTGTCTTGATTGAAAGTGCCGCAGTTTGGCGTTTCTGTTGGGCTTTAGTGGGTGGGAAACGCGAGTGACGACCTTTACTTCTCTTCAGGCGCGGGGAGGTTGAACGCCTTCGGCATCGGTGCGTTTGCTCTTCGCCACCGTCCTGGCGAAGTTCCAACAATCTCACGGAAGCTTCGATTGAAAGCTGGTTGGTCAGTGAATCCGACTTCCAACGCGACTGTTAGTAAAGAGTCGTTCGAGTGCAACAAGAGAGACTTTGCGGCTTCAACTCGCTTATAGAGCAAGTAGCGCCGGACGGGAACACCAAACGACCTTTTAAATGCGCGCATGAAACGACCCGCCGATAGCGCACACTCTTTTGCAAGATCGGCAAGCGCCAGATCACCATCCAGATGTTCGTTCAACACCTCGATCGCTCGATCCTGTTGCCAGATCGTCAACCCCCCGGTAACAACCTCCGGCGGCTGGCTCCGGCCCTGGTATGTGCGGCTCAGATGAGCGCAGAACATCATGATCATTTCGTCGATAACTAAGCGTGGAAGCTGAAGCGGACGATCAGAGAACGGCAACATCATCCGGGCCCAATGAAGAATCACGTCATCCTTGGTTCCCGGGGTGCAATGCAAGTTGCGAATGCGCTTTTGCTCGTTCTCGTCACTGAATCGATTGATAACTGACCGGGGTATATAGACGTGAACCGAGTCGAAACCTGAAGTTCGCAGTGCGACCGGCTCCGACTCCATATCGAATATCTGAATCCCGCCGGCATCCCATTCGGTGACACGATGAAAGCGTCCGTCAAGCCACGTTCCCCAGCCCTTAATGCTGTCGGGACGGCGCAGGTGCACGGATATCGAAAAAGCCTTTTCTGGTGGAATGTGTGGAGTGGGTCCAGGAAAGCCGTTCGGCATTCGCATACGTGTCAACGCAACCTGAGAGTTTCCCTTGGGACCAAGCACAAGTGAGGAAGACTCCAGCAGAGAAAAATGCTCCGCCAATCTTTTTCCAAACATGCCTTGAAGCATATGTTCTGCCTCGCTCACCGCACTAGAACTTACCGTTGCTATTTTTCCATTGATCGCGAGGTGGAATCGCTTCGAGCGTATCCCAGTGCTCGGCGATCCTACCCTTTTCAATGCGGAAGAGGTCATAAATGCCAGTGGGTACGCCACCAAACGTAGCCTCGGCGACGACGAGGACGAAGTTACCCTCGCCAAGTATCTTGTGCACGCTTTTGTATACGACCGCCTGACCTTTGGCGGCAAGAGCCTGTAAGCCCGCAATCAGCCCCGGGATTGTATCGGCCACCCAGGGGTTGTGCTGAATGTATTGGGTTCCGTTGAAGTACCTCGGGAAGGTCTCCCGGCGGCCTGCGAGAAGGTCCTCCATATAGCGCTGCATGAGCGCCTTATTTGCATCGGTCTTGTCCAGATCGGAGGCGATCGTGGGACCGTCGATCATCGTGTGCCCGCTGGGGCTAGGTTCGGTCGCGGTCTCCTGCAAATTATCCCAATGCTCGACGATCAGGGAATCTTCGTAGCGGAAGATGTCAAATCCGATGCGTGGTCCGAAGAAGTTGTACTGCGTGTGAGCGAAGACATAGTCCCCATCTTCAAAGACGCGGATCGTATTGACGGACGCATCGGGCGGCATGTTCTTGATGAGGGCGGCGACACCTGCCGGACCGGGTCCCACCTGCAAGTTGTGCTGGATATACTTATTGGGATTGACATATGCGAGCGGAACCGGATCTTTGGTCTCAAGCGACTTCAGCAGATCGATGACCTGTTGTTTACGGCTGGGCGCCATGGGTCCTCCGGGACAATCTCTCTCTCGCTGTAATAATGGACCATTCGGTCCTTTATTTGCAAGCCTCGCAGTCGAATTGACCGATAATGTTGCAATGGGACGACGAAAACTGTTCACCAGAGAAGATGTCCTCAACAAAACGATTCCCGTCTTCTGGAAGCATGGCCTTGCCGAGACGAGTGTTCAGGACCTTGAGCAGGCCACGGGGGTGCGCAAATCCGGCTTATATGCAGAGTTCAAAGACAAAGAGGACCTATTTGTCGCGAGCATACGCCAATATTTTGACATGCTGAGGGCACGCGGAACCCTAACGAAGCAGCCTTTGGGTTGGAACAACGTCGAGGGCTTTCTGAAGGTCTGTTACGGGAGTTGGGGACAGAAGGGGTGCTTTTCGGTGAACTCCATGCGCGAGTTTGCGGATCTTCCCCCCAAAGCCCGCCAGATCATGATTGCGAATATGACGAAAGCCCATCAGCTCCTGATCGACAATCTAGCCGCAGCACGTGGAGGGACCGACGACAATGAATCCCTGGCTGATCTAATCATCACGTTCTTTTGCGGAATTTGCCTAGAGCAGAATCTCGGCCCCGACCGCACTCAAATTACGAAGAAGATTGAAGCCTTCATGCAGTTGATTCGGGGAAAGGGATGAATGTGCCTTCGACGAAGTCGCTGGAAAGCGCCACGAAACAAGGCCGAAGCAGTGGTGGCGGAAGACGCCGTGCGCTCAAATGTAAGCCGACGCCCAAGTAGCTAAGAATGTCATCCGGCACCTTTCGTCACACCGTCCGCTCGAGCGACGAGTCGTTTCCTCCGGTATGTGAACCAGAAATTTACCTCCGCGCTTGCCAAGGCAGATAGTGAATGAAAAAGGACGTTATCATTCCCGGAACTCGCTCTCAAAATGCTCAGTGGTTTAGCAATCGCACTCGTTCCAAGAGTTACGGTTGTCAGAGCAATAGCGGTCGCATGACGTAGCGATTGGTAACTAGTCACCGCCAGGGGTCAAGGCGCCTCCTGGCCATAGAAGCTCCTGATTGCTAACCCACAAATGTGTTTCCCGCCCCAGGAGAACTTTACTTGGATCTCCGCAGAGGAGTTTGAAGGACTCTAGACCGAGACCTACCTCCGAAACCATACCGCCGGCCCCCGATCAGAAGGCGAATCGTCCACCCAACTCGATACGCCGAGCGGTTTCCGCGGAAACAGCCCGCCCAACCGCTCCTGAGGACAGGATCGTGTTTACAGCAGTGACATTGGTATGGTTCAGCAGATTGGCGCTACGCGCACTGAGTGTAAACGTGCGCGAGTGGTCTTTGCCAGGAAGAGTGAAGGAGCGGCTCAGGTTTGTGTCGAGATGCACGATTCCGGGCATCGTCCCGATGTTCCGTGGGACATTGCCATTCACCGTGTTGATGGTGAGCCATCCAAATTGTGTGCTGTAAACTCCCGGGCCCGGCCCGGAAGCGTAGGAAGCGCGGTCATTGAAGTTGCCATCGCCATTTGCATCCGTGCCTGTTGTGAGGTTGTAGGGCGTGCCGTTGCTTGCGAAGAGCTCGGTCGAAAACTCCGCCTTCAGCGGCAGCTTCAACTGGCCCATGAGACCGAAGAGCCCGGATGTCTGCCAATCCACCCGCGACGACTCGCCCTGCTCGCTGTAGCTCGACTGCGGAGTGGCCACCCCGGATGTATCTTCACCGCGGAAGCCACCATCCGAGCGGACGCCTGTCATGTGCACATAGAATGCGGAAACGCCGAATCGCTTGTAACCACTCTGCCGCAGAGATAACACCAGGAATCTCCCCCGCATATGGCCAAGCTTTTCGTAGAGAAAGATATTCTCGTTCGGCGCCATCGGCCTCGGAGCCAGAAGGGCCGCGATGGGATCGGGCGCAACGCCTATGCTGCTGGCAACCATCGGGGCGTTGATGTTTCTTGCCCGGATCTGATCCCAGTTCGCTCCATAGTTGAAATCGCCTTCAGCATGCCACTGATGCGAAAAGTCATGCTCCACTGCGAACTGAGTGCCAAAGGAGGGTATTTGCCGGAACGTCTTCGAGAACCGCCAGAGTGAGTTCACGCTGATCGAATCGGCAACCGGCGCCTGCGGATTCTGGAAACTTGGCGCATAGGTCGTCTCCTCTTGTTGCCGAATTCCATTCAACCGGTTCACCTGCAGGGCATAACCTGGATCCACCGCGCTCGAAAACAGTCCCGCTCGCACGTGAACCACCCATGTCGATTTCTTGTCGAGCGACCAATTCATGCCGACTCGAGGCGAGAAGTTCGCAAAGCTGCTGGGCCCGGTTTGAATCTGATAGCGGAAGCCTGAAGTCAAGGTGAAGTGATTGTTGACCTTCGCCAGGTCTTGCGCATACAAAGCCAGGCGCCATTGAGTGAAGGGAACAAGCGGAGTTCCGCTGTTTCTCTGAAAGACCGTTGGCGTCCCGCCAGGCAGATTCAGAACAGCGCGACGGTACTGCTCCATTGCAGTGATCGTCGTTGGTTCGCCGGTCGGATCGTTGTTCGCGTCCAGCACCGGCGCGCTTCCCCCGCCAAAGACGAATGCGCCGTTGAAGGTGTCCGGATTGTAGTCGTGCTCGAATACCCCAAGAGACTGCACACCAACTTTCAGGGTATGCCGGCCCCGATTGAGGATTACGTCATCGTCTGCTTCGAGATCGCGTTCGCGGTTGTTGAGATCTCCGGCGGAGGACCCGCCACCCACGAAATAGCCAGCCACTTGCAGAGAAGGTTCCGTCGACAGAGCGGTCTGCGCGGTACGTTTCCAGGAGTAGCCGATCCGCGTCTCATGCAACAGGTTGGCGCCAAACGTCTGCGTATTCAGCAGACGTAGATCGTATTCGCTCACCAGGCTGTTGTAACCGGCCTCAGCAAGAACCAGGCCGCCGGCGCCTTGATTCCCCAGATTGTTGACGTTGGCTGCAAACGAAACAGTGGCCAGATCATTTGCTTTGATTTGCCAATCTCCGCGTGCGGAGCCAATCCACAGCCGTTGCGGGGCAGGTAAGGCTTGTTGTAGAGGTGCGGGAATTCCGCTTGCATTCAATATCACCGCATCGACGACATTGAACTCATCGATAGCGCGCTTTTCCAACGCAACAAAGACATCGCTTCTCTTCTGCGTGATGGGCCCGCCAAGTTCGAAACCATACCGCTGCTTGCCCGCGGGCGTTGCCGTCACTGACAACGGATCGGTAGCGTTGAAAGGGCTGGCACTGTCGGCAAAAAACAGCGCTCCATGCCACGGTCCGGCACCTGGCTTGGTTGCGATCTCAATCCTGGCGCCCAGCCACGGCGGGGTCTGGTACTCGGAAGAGAACAAATCGGGATTCACGCGAATGGAAGCGATGGAACTCTTCGGGGGCAACGCGCTACTGTTCTGGAAGCCATCGACCGTGACCAGAGCACTACCCGAAGGACCGCCTCCACCCGCAGCGAAGGCCTGCAATTCGCGAAGAAAGTCGTCCGGATCATCAGGGAGCCGTTGCACTTGCTCGGTTCCGAGTGTCATCGAAGCCGCCGTGCGGCCGTCGTCTGCATTCGAGTTCACCTGGATATCCGTCTGCACCGGCGCCACAGCAAGCTGGAGATTGACATGCGCGATGCCACCCGCCCGCACGTGTGCGGGAGCCATGGCTTGCGCGAACCCGTCGGCATCCGCGGTAATTGTGGTTGAGGTGACGGACAGACACGCGAACACATAGTGGCCGGTTGCATCGGTTACGCCTGTTGCTCCGGTGCCGGCCTGCACCTGTGCTCCGGGAATCACCGCTCCGGTGGGATCCGTGATCATACCCTCGATGCGCATACCTCGAACGCAGGACTGCTGTGCGACAGCCACCCCGGAAAATAACAATCCGGCGAGAAGGACCCCGTACTTCTGGCCACTCTTCCTGACAACCTTGACAGCCGGCCCACAACTATCTCCCAACGGTTGCTTGTTCATTTCGCCTCCAGTTCACCTCGCTTGATTTCTCAAACTAGGCGATCTGGGACGAGGGCGCTTCTCGTTTGGAACGAGGCGCCGGTTTAGCGGCGCGAGTGGGATTGCGAAACCGCTTTAGCGGCTCATTTCACGAAAGAACGATCCTCGAAAACTACGGCTCAACGGCACTTCGGCGCCGTTTGCAAGTTTCACAATGTAGTCTCCGTGAAAGAGCGGATGAAGACCCCGCACGGCGGCCTTTCGCACCAGGGTCGATCGGTGGGTCCGCACGAATTCTCTGGGGTTGAGCTGGTCTTCGAGGCCCTGAATCGTCTGCCGCGAAATGTGCGATCCAGTCGGTGTGTGGACTACGACATACTTGTTGGCTGCTTCAATCCAGATGATTTGGTCGACTGGCACGAACAGAATACGCTCGTCATCTTTAATGGACAGGCGGGAGAGCCATTGACTGTGAGCGATGCTTGGGACCGTGGAGTTCAGCCTGCGCATCGCTCGCTCAATCGATATCGAAAGGCGCTCTTTATCGAATGGCTTGCAGAGATAGTCTACGGCCTCGATTTCGAAGGCTTTGACCGCGTACTCGTTGTACCCGGTCACAAATACAAACAGAGGCGGTCGGGGTGCCGCGATCTCATCAATCATCCCGAACCCATCGAGGCCCGGCATTTGAATATCGACAAACACGATATCCGGCGCTAACTCCCGGATTTGTTGAACCCCCTGAACACCATTCGAACCCTCCCCAACAACTTCCACATGGGGTTCGCCTTCGAGCAACTCGCGCAGATAGTGGCGCGCATGCGCTTCATCCTCAACGATAAGGACGCGGGCCGCTGTTCCCGCCGTGGCTGCGTTGGGCTCTGATGCGTTCCGCATGACGCCTCGATCTTAACCCGGCATGGAGGTGTAGCCAATTGTGGGAACGGCCGCACCGCTGTTCGGATCCATGCGGTCCTTCGCTGGCGTAGACTCTTTCATCGAGCCAAAGGCTCCAGCGCCATCGCCGCCTTCACTGTATGGAATGGAAATCTCAATCTTGACTCCGCCTTCCGGCCGATCGGAATAGAGAAACGTATGGCCATCTCCATAGTGGATCTGCAGACGGTTAGTCGTGTTGGTGAGCCCTACACCGAACCGCGGCGGTGTAGAACGGGTCGCGCATTGGGGACCATCGTTGCGGATCATGAGAGAGAGGGTTTCTGGTTTACAGGACGCGCAGAAGCGAATCTCGCAGGGCCCTGTCATTCGCGAAGCGCCGTGCCGTATCGCATTCTCGAACAGAGGCTGCAAAAGGAACTGTGGCACCAGGGCCCGCGTGGCTGCGGGCTCAATCTCATAGTTGAGCAACAACCGGTCTCCGAGCCGGAGTTTTTCGATCCCAAGGTACAAATCCGAATATTCCAATTCTTCAGCGAGCGTTCGTACCCTGTCGCCATTGTCCTTGAGAGTACTGCGAAGAAGATCGCCAAGAGCGGTCACCATGCGGCGCGCCGTGGCCGGGTCTTCGACCGTCAGACCCGCAATGGTGTGGAGCGTATTGAAAAGAAAATGCGGGTGGAGTTGCATCCGAAGCGCTTCCAGGCGTGAGACTGCGAGCTGACGCTCCAGGGCCATAGCGCGCACCCTTTCCGCCTGAAGATCCTTGAGCACCTGCCAGCCTTCGATTGCGGTGACCAGCACGATGCCAATCAGAATTTCGTTCGGCAAAAACCAGAACAGATCGGATCCGAGCAGGGTCTGAAACGTGGCAAGAGACGAGCGATTCGGGAAATACGTAGGGAAAACGATCGCCCAGTGTAGGAAGTCCACAAGCATCGCTAGCACTGCGATGAGGATCAGAAGGATCCCTGCATTCCGGATTCGTTTTGGTTCCTTCAGCGGGAAGCGCCGAATGCATCGTGCAAAAATCGGCAGGGTCAGTGTCCAAAGCGCGAAATGCACGGCGTTCGAATAAAGGGCAAACCCGAGGGGCTTATGGCCGAGTTCGCTGATTTCCAAAACGGCTGTGAAAAACAAAGAAGCGCCTGCCCAGCCGAGGATCACGATTTTGAGACGAGCCAACGCGGTCATTTGCTTATTATTGCGCCCGAACGAGAGGAAGTGACCTTCCCCCTGATAAGCACATTACATTGGTTGTCCCGGCGCTGTATCACCCTTTGTCGCGAAATGCAGATTTTACGGCGTGAAATGGCTAGCCTCCATGGACGAAAGGAGTGAGGAGGACAGCGTCCTATCAAGATGTCCAAGCGAACCGTCCAAAAAAATCTGCCTGGAATAAATTTAGTTTGCAGGATAATTCAGCAAATCCGCATCTATATGCTGTCACGCTGTCGCACAGAACCTCACTCGGCGGGTAACGAACGCGCAACATGCTTCCTCTTAATCAAACCGTGGGAGTTTCATATCATGACACTCGGACAAAACCCATGCAACCCTTCCCGCACGCTGCCAACACTCGCCACGCCCAACGAACCTCGCTCGGAAGAAAACACTTACGTTCCGGAGGAATCCACGTTACGCAAGAGCAGTTGGCGTCAGATCACCAGCCTCTCGCCGGCCGAGGACGGTCCGCAAGCCTCTGGACCAAAGTACAGAAGCCGGAAACCGGCACGAACACCCCCGAAACCGACCCAAAGGGCGCTTAAGGCGCATACTTCCACCCAAAGGGCGCATAGGGCGCTTAAGGCGCATACTTCCACCCAAAGGGCGCATAGGGCGCTTAAGGCGCATACTTCCACCCAAAGGGCGCATAGGGCGCTTAAGGCGCACACTTCCACCCAAAAGGCGCATAAGGCGCTTAAGGCGCACACTTCCACCCAAAAGGCGCATAGGGCGCTTAAGGCGCACACTTCCACCCAAAGGGCGCATAGGGCGCTTAGGGCGCACACTTCCACCCAAAGTCCAACGAAGCAACCAGGCCGCGGATAGGGATTTGATTGTGAGTTCAAGAAGAGCGAACGTGAGGCGCCCGTCCGATTTCCTCCGTCCTTGCTGCGAGACGGAGTTGCAAAGAACAGTTGCGTACATTGTCGTGTGCTCACACGCTGATCGAGGCCTTGGCCAGAATTCCTCCGTCGCAGACTACATGGGAGCCGGTCATGTAGGCGCTTTCGTCCGAGAGCAGCCAGAGCACCACCCGGGCTGGATCCTCAGGTTCCGCGAGTCGCCCCAAGGGAATCTCCTGGCGGAGCTGGGCGCGCATGGCTTCTACCTGGTCTGCGGCAACATTGTTCCACATCATTCCCGTCTCGGTTGCGCCTGGGGTCACTGCATTCACGCGGATGCCGAATTTTGCGTAGTCAATGGCCATGCAACGAACAAGGGAAGAGATCGCTCCCTTGGTCGCGCTGTAGGCTCCGCTGCCCCCCGCGGCAAAGGCGACGGAGCCGGCGGGCGACGATGTACAGACGATCGAGCCGCCGGTTTGTGCTTGCAGCATTTGCTGCAAACCGTGTTTGCAGGTGAGGAAAATTCCGGTGAGGTTGATGTCGAGAATCCGTTGCCAGACTTCAAGCGGCATCTCGTGGATCAGTCCGCCTCTGTCGATGCCGGCGTTGGCGAACATCCCATAGGGCGCGCCGAACTGCTCATGAATGAGCGCGAACGATCGCGCCACTTGGGCTTCGTCGCTGACATCACAAGCCAGTCCGATTGCACCACCCACACCCTCGGCGCGCGCCCTCTCAGCCGCTTCCTTTGCGCTGTCGCCATTCTTATCCAGTATGGCAACCCGGTCACCACGGCGGGCGCAAAGCAGTGCGGCCGCCCGGCCGATACCACTGCCGCCGCCGGTTACGACGATGAGCCGATTCGTTGCTGGCACCACGAGTGAACTTCCTTCCGCCCGTTCGCCTAAGCAGGCTTGGGCAGATAGGCCACACAATCGATTTCCACTTTCATGCCCAGGGCAACCATGCCGGCGCCGACCGTAGTCCGTGCAGGCTTGTACGCACCAAAGACTTCCCCATACACCTCATTCATGAGCTCGAATTCTTTCACGTCCTGGAGGTAGACGGAGCACTTGACCACATCCTGCAGATCGGCGCCGCAGCCGCGAAGAATGGTCTGCAGGTTCTGGAGGACCAGCCGCGTTTGGTCCCGTATGGTCGTCTCCGGATCTATCTCGCCGCTTATCGGGTCCACCGGTCCCTGACCGGAAATGTAAAGGAAATCTCCCGCACGCACCGCGCTTGAATACGGTCCCTGCGGCGCCGGTGCACCCGGCACTTGTAAACGTTCCAACATGAAGTTCTCCCTCAATCAGCCAACGATTTCGGATGTGCTACGGTACATCGTAGTCGCACATCCTCCGCGGCGTTATTTCACCATAGCAGAAGGTTATGACAGCGGATGACCAGGCAATACGATGTAGCCATCATCGGGCTCGGGACCATGGGCAGTTTCGCCGCCGTCGAGTTGGCCAGACGCGGCCTAACCGTTGCCGGGTTCGATCAGTTCACTCCCCCGCATGGCCGGGGCAGCCATTCGGGCGGCACCCGTATTCATCGGCTGGCGTATCCCGAGGGCACCGGCTATGTTCCGCTGGCGCAGCGCGCGGGCCAGATGTGGGAACAGGCTGGCGAGGAATTCGGAAAGCAGCTGTTGCACCGCTCCGGAATCCTCTACATGGGCCTCCCGGGCGAGCAGTTTCTCCGCGAGGTGCAGGAGAGCGCTTCCGTTAACCAACTGCAGGTAGAAACGCTGTCGGCAGCCGAGGTGCGGTATCGCTATCCTGCTTTCGAAATCCCGGAAGAGTACGCCGGGTTTTTCGATGTGCAGGCCGGCTGGCTCGATGTGGATGCGTCCATCGCGTCCAGTCATGCCTACGCCAGAAGACTCGGCGCCCAATGTTTTTTCGAGCAACGGGTCAGAGGCTGGGAGGCCACCAGCAGCGAAGTAAAAGTCCATTTGGAAAATGACACCGTCACTGCGTCCAGTCTAGTCATTACGGCCGGCGCCTGGGCGGGCGACTTGTTGCGCAGCCTTCAGCTCCCGCTGAAGGTGAAGCGCAAGGTGCTCGCGTGGTTCGATCCCCTGACCCCGGAGTTATTCGCACCAGGTCGCGTGCCGGTCTTCTGCTTCCCGGAGAATTTCTCTTACGGGTTTCCCGATGTGCCCGGCCTGGGGGTCAAGATGGCCCAGCACATAGGCGGGAGCTTCCTACCCAGTGCCGACGCTCCTGTTTCGCCCCCGGCGGCCGCCGACCTGGACCCGATTGCCGCCATCGCTGCGCAATACATGCCGAAGCTCGCAGGCGCTTACAGCCAGGCTCGTTCCCGCCTGCGCCACTCGGCGACCTGCCTGTACACCATGACACCCGATGATGACTTCATTGTGGATCGTCATCCAGAGTTCTCCAACGTGGTCTTTGCCGCGGGCTTCTCCGGTCACGGTTTCAAATTTGCCCCCTTGATCGCGCTCGCTCTGGCCGATCTGTTGCAGCAGGGCGAGACGTCATTGCCGATCGATTTCCTTTCGCTCGATCGCGTATTGGAAAAGCGACAAGAATGGAGATTGGGTCCCTAGCGTAACCAGCGCATCAGCCCGGTAGGCGCCAAATCGGGTTGGAGAAAACGTGCTGGTTCTTCGGCTGCACGGCTCAGTGCTTCCGCCGCCAGGTAGCCGCTGCGGACGGCCCCCTCCATCGTTGCCGGCCAGCCGCTGGCTACCCAGTCGCCTGCTAGAAAAACGCGGGGCCAGGGACTCGCGGCCGACGGGCGAAGCAGGTCGAGTTGCGGACGAATGGAATAGGTCGCCCGCACTTCCTTAACCACCGTGGCTTTCAGCAGCTTCGCTTCCGTCACCAGTGGGAAGAATTGCGCCAATTCGCGCAGAGCCAGATCGATGATCTCCTGACGCTGCATACCAACCAGGGACTTGGACGCGCTGACCACTAACTCCAGATAGCTCCCAGGCTCACCACGCCGTTTTCCCGGTTGCAATCTTGACTTGTGAAACATCCATTGAATGGTTGAGTCCAGCAGAATGGCATGCTCCAGATCGCTTACCTCGCGATCAAACCACAAGTGGATGCCCGTGATCGGCGAATGCTCGAAGCACTCCAGGTTCATCTCCAGTTGTTCGGCCTCGGGGTTTTGCGGCAAAGCAGGGAGCAGCTTGCTCAGGCCTTCAAATGCGAGGGCCAACACGATGGCGTCGGTGGCGAAGCTGTCGCCGTGTGTTGTGACCGTCCATTGTTGCGTTTCTTCAGACCACGCAAATGATTCCGGAGCAGTATTTAATTCCACCTGCCCGCCGCGGCTCCGAATGTAATCGATCGCGCGGCCGTAGAGGTCGCTCAGCGGAATGGTTGGGACTCCCATGCGTCCCGCTCCCGGAGAAAGCAGGAGCGATTTGCGAATCACCAGCCCGGCGTAGCGCACAGACATGTGATCCGGATCTTCGTTGAGCGCGCTCACCAGCACCGGTTTCCAAAAGCGTTCAATGGCTCCGCGCGTCTGGCCATGCCGTTGCAGCCATTGGGCGAAGTTCTCGTCAGAGTCTTTGGGGATGCCGGCGATGAACGCGCTGATCCCCCGGCCGATAGCGAGCTTGTCGGAAAAGGAGAAGGCCGACGCTCGCAGAAAGGCCGGCATGTCATGAAAGGGCGCCGGCAAAAAGGAGGGCTGAAGAAAGCTTCTCCGTCCGCCCGGCTCGATAAAGGTCAGGCGGTCGAACCAGCGGATGGCATCGCTGACGTCCAGGCGACGATAAAGATCGATGAGGTTGACGCAGTTACCCAGCAGCACATGCTGGCAGTTATCGATTACCTCGCCCGTGCCCGGGTGTTCGTAAGACGAGGCACGGCCGCCGAGGTAGCGCCGCTTCTCCAGCAGGCGGACCTGGTAACCCGCGTCGGCCAGGGCACACGCGGCCGAGAGACCCGCCAGCCCACCGCCAATTACAGTGACAGATTGCAAAGCTGTCAGGCCCATACTCCCTGCGCCAGGGTCTTGAAAAGGCCGGCTCCCAATATGCTGAGCTTCTCATACGCGGGCACGGCAACCCGCGTTGAAAAGACATCGAAGTTGCGCTGTTCAATGTGACGCAACAAACGATGATAAATGGTGACCAGAACCCACATCGCTGCCCTGCTGTCGGGTGAGATCAAGGGTAATAGCGCCTCCGCGGATTTGTAGAACTGCCCCGCGCGCTCGGCCTGTATCGCAAGCACCTGACGCTGCTGCGATGTTAGTTGCTGTCCACTCGAGATCCCGGTCATGGAGCCCGCCGTCACACCGCAGCGTTCCAGATCTTCGAGCGGTAAATAGAGCCGGCCACGCTGCGCATCTTCCTGCACATCGCGCAGAATGTTGGTTAGTTGAAAGGCGATCCCGGTTTCTTCCGCGAGCTTCTCTGCCCGGGGATCGAGGTATCCAAAAATCCGAATGCAAACCAGCCCGACGACCGACGCTACGAGATAGCAGTAGCGATAGAGGTCCGCGAAGGTTGCATATGCAGCAAATCGTGGTTCGAGATCCGTGGCTGTGCCTTGTACCAGCTGATCGAGCAGTTCGGACGGGATGGCGAAGCTGCGCTGCGCGTCCAGTAGGGCCACAAAAACGGGGTCGCTGGTGGGCTCTCCAGCCTGCACCTGGTGCCAACCGTTGAGCCACTTGTCCAAGGCGACGCGGCGTTCGGGGATGGGCAGATCTTCGTCATCCGAGAGGTCATCGGCCTGGCGCATGAAGGCGTAGACGGCGCAAATCGCATCCCGCTTTTTGGCTGGGAGCGCGACAAAGGCGTAATAGAAATTTTTCGCTTTCTTGCGGGCAATGGCGCGGCAGGCCGCATACGCCGCTTGCACCTCGGCGGTCACGACGGCCGCCTTCGCTTGGCGAGTCCCGGGACAAGCTTGCCGGTGAGCGCACGCGCCGCTAGTCCCAGTTTTCTGCTTTTTGAGATCACGGGACGCACGGTGAGCACGTCGTATTGCCGCTGCTCAATCGCATGCAAGATCTCCAGACCTCCCTGGCTAAATAAATCCAGGTCGAGCGCCAGCTCGCGATCGACCATGTCGATCAGAGGGAGACCCTGGATGAACAATTGGCGGGCGTAGCCGACCTCGTGGCGCACGAGGTCGCGAAAGGCCGGCGTCGGATCACGCCGGGCGATGGTGGCTTCGTCTACGCCGTAGTTCCGCATATCGTCGAGCGGCAGGTAGATCCTGCCCCGCGCGTAATCGGAGCAGATGTCCTGCCAGAAGTTCGCCAATTGCAACGCGGTGCAAGTGAAATCCGAGAGCAGGAACATTTCCGGGGCTCGATAGCCGCAGGCATAGAGAACGAGCCGCCCGACCGGGTTGGCAGAGTATCGGCAGTACTCGAGCACATCGTCCATCGACGGGTAGCGGGCCACGGTCTGATCCTGGCGAAAGGCCGTCAGCAGGTCGGCAAAAGGCTGCTTGGGGATGTCGCAGGCGCGTATCGTCTCGGACAGCGCGACAAAGACGGGATGGCGCGCTTGGCCCTGATAACAGGCGTCCAGTTCCCTTCCCCACAGATCCAACAGCGCAAGCGATTGCTCCCGATTCCCAACTTCATCACCCAAGTCATCAGCGATGCGGCAGTAGGCATAGATGCTATGGAAGTGCGGACGCAATCGTTCGGGCAAGAACCACGAGGCTACATGGAAATTCTCGTAGTGCGAGGTGGCTAAGTGCTTGCAGTAAGCGCGTGCCTCTTCAAGGGTCGGGGGCTGTTCGGGAATGCGGTACTCGGCGGGCAGCGCAGACCAGCCGCGTTCGATTAACTCCCGTTCTTCTTGCGGGCTTTTGACTGTCATGCTGACTCGTTGTCCCTTGCCCTCAGGGCTAAAGTGTGTCCCGATTAGATTTGAAAAACGCCTCGGTTCAGCAACTACTCTTTATGCAACCGTTGCCCTTTCCTTTGTCATCCCGAGCGAAGCCGAGGGATCTGCAGTTCCTTCCTACCTCACACTACGGAATGATAGCGGTCTTGATGTCGGTGGAACGATCCTTCACGCGGCGTAGAACGGTTTCGAGATCCGACAACTGCGCACGGCCGGTGATGTATTCGCTGCACTTGAATCGCCCGCTCGCCAGCAGATCGAAGGCTTTTCGGCAGGCGGCAGGCGTGTGGTGGAAACTTGCCTTCAGCGTGATGTCGTTGTAGTGCAGCCGGTTGGTGTCGATCTCTACTTTTGTTCCAGCAGCACAACCTCCAAAAAAATTCACGGTGCCGCCTCGGCGAACCATGTCCACCGCCCACTGCCAGGTGAGCGGAGTCGCCACCGCTTCGATGGCTACATCCACGCCTCGATGATCGGGGGTTAGGCCACGCACAGCGGCTACGGCGTCGATCACGGCTGCGGTCTGTACGACATGCGTTGCTCCGAATGTCGTCGCGGACGCAACTTGCTCATCACGCTTCACGACCGCGATCACTTTCATTCCTGAAAGCTGTGCCACGTGCATGAACATCAGGCCGATGGGTCCCGCTCCGATCACCACGACCGTGTCGCCTCGCTTTGCCCCGGTTTCCTCCAGGCCGCGCACCACGCATGCCAGTGGTTCGGTCAGCGCCGCGTGCTCCAAGGGCAAGCTCTCAGGAACAATGAGGGTGTTCTTGGCCACGATGCGGGCCGGGATGCGGATGTATTCCGCATACGCGCCGTTGTTGAAGAGCAGGTCCTCGCAGAGATTTTCCTGTTTGCGGACGCACCAGAAGCAGGCTCCGCAGGGCGCCGAATTCAACGCCACCACGCGCATGCCCGGTTTGAAGCTGCGCACGCCGGCACCGGTCTCGTGGATCACTCCAGCCAACTCATGCCCGAAGAGAGCCGGTGGCGCGATCATCCGGGCATGGTAGCCCCGGCGAAAAACCTTCAGGTCGGTGCCGCAAGTGAGAGCGGCATGAACGCGGATGACAATCTCTCCCTTGCCCGCTCCGGGGATGGGGACCCGTTCAATCCGGACATCTTCTTTGCCGTAGAGTACGGCAGCGTTCATCTCACTTAACATACCTTCCCTATTCTCGCCCAATCCGGGCAGGCGTGCCTTCAATCATGATCTTCATGGAAGTTGCCTTGGGCTCGGATGCGACGGCGATGGCCTCCACCGCCTCTGACAAAGGAAAGCGATGAGAGACCAGCCGGGTCAGATCATACCCTTGGCCGTACCCCTGGAAGACGATCTGCAGCGCCTCATCCTGAATATCAACCGAAGCACTGTAGGACCCCATCAGCGTCTTCTCGTCCACACAGACCGCTGCCGGATCGATGGTAGCCTCCCCGTGCTGGGTCTGGGCAAACAGCAGCACGCGACCCCCGGGACGGGCGGATTCCATCGCGGTTCGAATCAGCGAGTTCCCGCCTACCGCCAGGATCACGGCGTCCGCACCCCGGCCTTCGCTGGCCGCTCGCACTACTTTGACCACGTCCTCCCGCGAGGCGTCGATCGGCAAATCCAGTCCAAACCCGGCCGCCACTGCGTGGCGCTCCGGGTAGAGGTCCGAAGTCAGCACTTTAGCCCCTGAACGTTTGGCCAGGGACGCCAGCAAAATGCCGATGGGACCTTGCCCGATGACGAGAACTGTCTCATCCGGGGCCAGATTCAGGCTGCGGACGCCTTTCAGACAGGTGTTCAGGGGCTCCACGAAGATCGCCTGGGCGAAAGGGATACCGTCGGGGATCTTGATCAGCCCGCGCTGCACAATCCAGTCCATCACCCGCACATAGCCGGCAAACCCGCCGCCGGAGGGCTCAAAGCCGGCAGTGCAGCCTACCTTCTTATAAACCGGACATTGGGCAAATGTTTTCTTCCGGCAGTAGTAGCATGTGCCGCAAGGGATGTGATGGAAAACCACTACGCGATCACCGACTGCAAAGGAGCCGACTCCGGCTCCTACAGCTGCAATCGTTCCCACGGTTTCGTGACCGAAGATGCGCGGCGCGGAGTGGGAGCCGGTATGGATCTTCTTCAGGTCAGTGCCGCAGATGCCACAGCTGTGGACCTCGATCAGCGCTTCGCCGGCGCCAATCGCGGGCACAGGAACGGTTTCAACACGCACGTCGTTCACGCCGCGATAGACGGCTGCCTGCATGCTTTCCGGCACAGATGCTGTGGTCTCAATCATCCCCATCGTTGGTTCACCCTGGATCACCGACCAGCGGCCCTAAAGCGGAAGCCATGGCGTACGCGCCCTTCTTGCCATTCTTGCCCATGCGAGCCAAGCCAGGCCAGTATCGGGGCCGGATGGCAACGTGGGCCAACAATGCCGCCAGTTGCAGCTGGCCCTGGGTGTCGGTATACCGGCTAAAGTCAGGCAAGACCTCATTTGCCGTATCAGAAACCGCTTTGAGGCAATAGAACGGAATTCCCTGGCTGCGAGCAAATCGGGCCACGGTGACCGCCTCCATATCCACCAGAACAGCTTGGTAGCTTACGCCCAACCGCCTCTTTTCCGCAGCAAGGGCTACGTGGTCGATGGTGACCAACTTCAGGGGCGGAGCGTTTCCCGGCCGGGCGGGAGATTGCGTGGGAAACGCTCCCCGGAGACGCCATCCACCACTTCGTTCACCGCGTACGCGTCCCCCGGTTGCAGTCCGCAGGAGAGGGCCCCTGCCCAGCCCATCGAAACCAGGGTGTTCAATGGCGCCTCCCGCATGGCAATCGCGCAGGCGCGTTCGGCTGCCGCCTTACCCATCCCAGCACAAACGGCAATGCAAGCATCGCCCCCGATGTTGCCCTGCCACGCATTCTCTCCATGCGCCACGCGCAGTGGTTTCCATCCTTGCACCAGCGGTTTCAGCTCGCCCGGCATGGCTGCGATAATCCCTACCCGTTTCATGCGGCGGGCGCATACCCATTCGCCCGAAACCAATCGATGGCCGACCGCAGCGCGGCATAGACGGGGACGACCTGAAATCCCAGTTCCCGTTCCGCTTTTGCCGAGGAGACAAACATTTTTTTCCTGCCCATGCGTACGGCCTCCACGGTAGCACGGGGCTCCTTTCCGCGCAGCCTTCCTGTGACGGTTTGATCGCACAGGGCGAAGGCCATGGCCACGCTGTGCGGAACACGCATGGTCGGAGAAGGCAGGCCCGTGATCGCGGACATCTTGTCCAGAAGCTGCTTCAAGGTCAGGTTCTCACCACCCAGAATGTAGCGCTCCCCGGACCGCCCTGCCTCCATTGCATCGACGTGCGTTTTGGCCACTTCGTTGACATCCACCAGGTTGAGGCCGGTATCCATGTAGGCGGGAAACTTCCGCTTGAGGAAATCCACCACGATGCGGCCGGTGGGCGTGGGCTTGATATCGCCGGACCCTATCGGCGTCGTCGGATTGAGAATGATCACCTGCTGGCCATCGCGCGCCGCGGCGACGGCCTCCTGCTCCGCCAGATATTTTGATCGCTTATAGTGCCCGATCATGTTTTCCAGTGAGACGGGCGTCGTCTCATCACAAAGCCGTCCGTCGGCGAAAAACCCCATCGTGGCTACGCTCGAAGTGTAGATCACCCGCGGAACACCCTGCTCGCGGGCGATGCGCAACAGGTCGCGCGTGCCGGCCACGTTGGTCGCGTGCATCTTTTCGGGATCGGTTACCCAGAGCCGGTAGTCGGCCGCCACGTGCATGACCGCATCACAGCCAGCAATTGCGGTGCGCAGCGCCTCGACCTGCAACAAGTCGCCGGTAATGGTTTCGGCGGGGAGCCCAGCGAGATTTTCGAGCTTGCTGGTGGGACGGACCAGGATGCGTAAGTTAGCACCGCGACGGGACAGCTCTTGCGCTACGTGGCTCCCGACAAAGCCGGTAGCTCCTGTAATAAAAACTTTCACTCGCTATTCAAGTGCTTCAGGATGCAGACCAAAGCCCTTTTCGCCAGCCGCCTTCTTCTCGTTCCACTTCTTCACCCACGCTTCCCAGCTTGCGCCGGCCGCACGGTCCTTGCCGGTGAAGGTCAAGCCTGCGACTTGACTGTAGGCGATGGAGCGCTTTTCCGGCGAGTCTTTGGGGAACAGGCGAACCCAGGATTGATCGAGGGTTGCGCCGGTCTTGCGATCGAAGATGTAGCCTTCCACCACCGAGCCGTCCTTGCAGTTGATGGTGACGTCGCCGCGATAGTCGAAGGCCTTCTCGAGCGCGTCCAGCACTTCCGCGTCGCTGCCCAGAACAGGCGCCCAGCCTTCAAGATTCTGGTGCTCGGTTCCCGGAGCCAGTTCCAGGGAGTCAGGATCAAGTTGCGGTGTCGTTGCGCCCTTCTGTCCGGTCATACCCTTGTCTCTTCCATTTGGCGCTTGGCTGTCACCTGAGATCTGCACCAGAGACGGCGACGAATGGCCGTTTAGCAGCGGAGATGTCAGCAGATCACGTGCACCCTGATCTTCATATCTGTCGAAAAGTGTGGCCTTCACCGCGGCCATGAATCCGCGGAAGGAGCCAAACATCTCGTTGACCGAGGAAGGCTCATAACCGCAGCTGACCATGCAGTTCGCGCATTTGGGATTGCCCGACTCGGTGCCGTAGTTTTCCCATTGCGTCTCTTCGATCAGTTCCTTGAAGGTGGAGGCGTAACCGTCCTGCAGCAGGTAGCAGGGCTTCTGCCAGCCGAAGATGTTGTAAGCCGGATTGCCCCAGGGGGTGCATTCGTAGTTGCGCTTGCCCATGAGGAATTCCAGGAACAGCGGAGACATGTTGAACTTCCAGTGCTTCTCGCGGTTGGAGAGAATGGCGCGGAAAAGCCTGCGGGTGCGCGCGCGGCCCAGGAAATGCTTCTGGTCCGGGGCTTTCTCGTAGGAATAGCCCGGGGAGATTACGATGCCCTCGACCCCCATGGCCATCACTTCGTCGAAGAAAGCACGCACGCTGTTGGGATCGGCGCCATCGAAGAGCGTGGCGTTGGTGGTGACGCGGAATCCCCTTTGCACGGCCTCGCGGATACCTTCGACCGCCTTGTCGTAACCGCCTTCGCGGCAGACGGAGAAGTCGTGGTGCTCCCGCTGCCCGTCCAGATGGACGGAGAAGGTCAGATACTTGCTGGGCTTGAACAGGCCGATTTTTTCTTTAAGCAATAAGGCGTTGGTGCACAGGTAGATGTACTTCTTGCGCGCGACCAGCCCTTCGACGATCTCGGCTATCTGCGGGTGCATCAGTGGTTCGCCACCAGGGATAGACACCATGGGGGCTCCGCACTCCTCGACTGCACGGAAGCACTCTTCGGGCGATAGATCCTTTTTCAGAATGTGCGCGGGATACTGAATTTTGCCGCAGCCGGCGCACGCCAGGTTGCAGCGGAACAATGGCTCCAGCATGAGAACCAGTGGGTACCGTTTTTGCCCGCTCAAGCGCTTCTTGATCACGTAGCTGGCTACGGTCCACATTTGTGAAATCGGCACTGCCATCGTTTCAAATCTCCTTGGGTTCGTTCCCTAAGCTTTTTCCATTGCCCGGCGGTAGTCGGTCAACGCCAGCAGTGGGAAGTAGTTCCGGTAAAGATGGTAGGAAAGATAAAAGACCCGGGGAAAGCCGGTGCCCGTAACCACGGCTTGCCGCGAAGGACCGTCACCCATGCTTTCATCCCATGAACCGTCGGGTAATTGGCGCTCGATCAACCAGCGCACGCCCTTGGCGACTGAGTCGCTGCGCGTGTCCCCAGCGGACAGCAGACCCAGGATGGCCCATGCGGTCTGGGACGGCGTGCTGGGGCCAACACCGCGGGTCGTCGGATCGTCGTAGCTGCCGCAGCTCTCACCCCATCCGCCGTCCGCGTTCTGCACCATGCGTATCCACTCCGCGGCCTGCTGAATCTGTGGCTCGTGGTTCCAGACCCCGATCGCTTCCAGACCGCGCAGCACCAGGAAGGTGCCGTAGAGGTAATTCACACCCCAGCGGCCAAACCAGCTTCCATCGGGTTCCTGTTCGCTGTAGATGAAGCGAATGGCCTTTTCGACGCGCCGGTCTTTTTGGGTGTAGCCATAGGTGGCCAGCATCTCCAGGATGCGGCCGGTGATGTCGACCGTGGGCGGATCGAGCATGGCGTTATGGTCGGCAAAGGGGATGTTCTCAAACACCATCTTGGTGTTGTCTTTGTCGAAGCTCGCCCATCCGCCGTTCTTGCATTGCATGGCGAAGATCCAAGAGATGGCGCGCTGGCAAACGTCGTATTGATAGCGCTCGCGGGGATGGTTGTCGACCTTGTTCAAGGCCAGCAGCACTTGGGCGGAGTCGTCGGTGTCGGGATAGAACTCGTTGTTGAACTCGAAGTACCATCCGCCGGGCTGCTGGTTCCTTACCTTCACCGCCCAGTCGCCTTTATGGCGCACTTCCTTGGAGAGCATCCAGTCAGCCGCCTTCAAGAGCCGCGGATCGGTGCGCGGAACTCCGGCCTGCCCCAGGGCATAGACCGCATACGCGGTATCCCACACCGGGGACATACAAGGCTGCATGCGGAAGGTGGGCTCCATGTAGTCGGGAATGCCCTCATCCTCGATGCCCAGCTTTTCGAACTCATCCATCGCCCGGATGGTTTGCGGGTCGTCAATGGAGTAGCCCAGGCAGCGCAAAGCGAGAATGGCGTTGAGCATGGCGGGATAAATGGCGCCCAGTCCGTCACTCATCTCCAGGCGTTCCAGGATCCACTTCTCTGCCTTCCGGATAGCGACCTTGCGCAGCGGCCGAATATGAACGCGTTCGGCCCAATGAAAGAGACGGTCAGCCACCAGAAAGAAGTTGCGCCAACCGACTAACCTCTTGCGATCCCAGCGGAGGCGAAGCTTGGCATTGGCCCTGCCACCGACAAACAGCTCATCGATGCCGTTTTCAGGAGCCAGTTTCTTGAAGGGCTTCTTCGCGTAAGCAATCGAAAGCGGTACGAGGATGGCGCGTGACCACGACGAGATCTCGTAGATGTTGAAGTAGCACCAGTTAGGAAAAAGAACCAGCTCCGGCGGGATCGCCGGTACGGCGCCGTATTCGTATTGGCCGAAGAAACAGAGATAGATTTTGGTGAAGGTGTTGCATTCCACTACCCCGCCGTGAGCGAGAATCCACTCGCGGGCATGGACCATCACCGGGTGCTCGGGGTGCCAACCCATCAACTTGAAGGCGAAATAGGCTTTGACCGATGCGCTGATGTTGGAGGGGCCGCCGGCAAAGATACTCCAGCCGCCGTCTTCGTTTTGCTTGCGCAGAATCTCGGCTACGGCGCGCTTCATCTTGCGTTCGTCGCCGGTACCCAGCAACGTGTGCACCATGATGTAGTCGGATTCGAGGGTGGTATCGGCTTCCAGTTCTCCGCACCAGTAGCCGTCTGGGTGCTGTTGGGAGAATAGAAACTCACGCGCTTGTGCGACGGCGGATTCTACCTGGTCTAAACCCGCATCAATGCGGCCAAAGCGGGGCGTGGCAGGTTGTCCACTTTCAGATGGTCTACTCATTCTGGACTAACGCTCTCTCTCAAAAAACAGCTGTCTTACGCTGTATTCAGCAGGCTCATACCCGGTTAAAGTACAGGCTTGATAGCTTGTACGATCTCCGGAGGCAGCCCAAAGCGAACATTTTCCGGCATGACTTCGACTTCTTCTACGTCTGAGAACCCGCGGCCGCCCAGATAAGCGACCACTTCCGCAACCAGAACCTCGGGGGCAGAAGCGCCGGCGGTGACCGCAACCGTGGTTGCGTTCTCCAACCATTCGGGATTGATCGCTCCCGAGTCTTCGATTAGAAATGCATTGGTGCTCAGGTTCCGTGAGACCTCGACCAAGCGGTTGGAGTTGGAACTGTTGTTCGATCCCACCACCAACACCAGATCTGCCTGGTGGGCGACGTTTTTGACGGCTACCTGGCGATTTTCCGTGGCGTAGCAGATGTCCTGCGTGTGGGGTCCCACGATCCCGGGAAACTTTGCTTTGAGGGCGTGGATAATGTCCCGCGCTTCATCCAGGCTCAGCGTGGTTTGCGTGAGATACGCAACCCGTTCAGGATCAGACACTTTGAGGGCTGCTACTTCTTCTACGGTGGAGACTACCTGGGTCACTTCGGGAGCTTCGCCCAAAGTGCCTTCTATCTCGTCATGATCGCGATGCCCGATGAGGATCAGGGAATAGCCCTGGCGGGCGAATTTCACCGCTTCCACGTGCACCTTTGTCACCAGCGGGCAGGTGGCGTCGATCACCTTTAGTTTGCGTGACTTGCTGCGGGCGCGGACAGCGGGGGAGACTCCGTGGGCGCTGTAAATGACGCGCATACCCTCGGGAACATCGTCGATGTCATCGACAAAGATCGCGCCTTTTTCGGCGAGTTCGTTGACCACGAAACGGTTGTGCACAATCTCTTTGCGCACGTAGATGGGAGCGCCAAAGGTATCGAGCGCTATATTCACCACATCGATCGCACGCACCACGCCGGCGCAGAAGCCGCGCGGTTTGAGGAGGAGGACCCTCTTGGTGGCGACTTTGGAGCGGGAATCCATGGCGGGTGAGGTTAACAGGGGACTTGTCACATCGACCAGTATACCGCGCCGGCCCTTATCTGTCTGAGAGATATGGCGTTCGGCCCGCGATGCAGAGCATTAGATGAGCCATTCGTGACAAGGGTCCACACTCTTTCAAATAAGCGGGTTGTCGATTCGGTAGAGGCCTTTGAAGGGCTTCCCCGTCCTTTCGCGACTGGAGGTCCGTTATGGGTTGGACTTTGCAGGTTTACGGCTGGTCTTCAGCATTTGTTCTGCGTGGCGCAGCGAGGTGTCGGTCAACTTCGCTCCGCTGATCATGCGCGCCACCTCTTCCGCTCGCTCCTCTTCCTTGAGCAGGCGAACTGAGGTTTTTGTTTTTCCTTGCCGCTCCTGCTTCTCGACTAGAAAGTGCTGGTCGGCAAATGCAGCGATCTGGGGCAAATGGGTTACGCAAAGTACCTGCTGGGCGCGGGACAGCTCCATTAGCTTTTGACCTACGGCTTCGGCTGCCCGGCCGCCGATGCCTATATCGATTTCGTCGAATACCAGCGTGCGCGGAACCGGGGTCTTGCGCCTCTGCCCCTTCGACGCTCCTTCCTCAACGCTCACCTTGAGCGCCAACATCACGCGGGATAATTCCCCTCCGGACGCGATTTGCTCCAACGGTTTCAGGGGCTCTCCCGCATTGGTGGCGATTCTGCAATCAATGTTGTCCCAGCCGTGGCGTGTCCAGTGGCTCTCCCCTTCTTGTGCGGTGACGTGCACGGCGAACCTGGCTTTCATCGCCAGATCGTTGATGTGGGTTTCGGCAAGCTTTTCCAGCTTCCGCGCCGCGGCGGTGCGCGCTGCCGTGAGTTCTGTAGCCGCGGTGCGATAGGCCTGCGCGGCGCGCTCCTGTTCCGCTCTTAGATCGATTAGCAACTGGTCGCGGTTTTCAATCTCTGCCAGCTTTGCAGCCACATCCTGGCCGTGCGCCAGCACCGCCGCCAGGCTCGATCCATATTTTCGCTTGAGGCGGTTGAGGACCTCCAAGCGGTCTTCCAGCTCCACAAGGCGATCGGGCGAGGCCTGAATCCTCGAAGCATAATCGCGCACGGTGGCGCTTACATCCTCTACCGCGGCCCGCGCGGACTTGATCTGCTGCTCCGCTTCCGCAAATTGCGGATCGTAGCGCGCGAGTTCCTCCAGGTTTCTTTCTGCAGCGCGCAGGGCAGCCTCGGCCGACCGGTCGCTTTCATAGAGGAACTCATAAGCGCTCATGGCCGCGGCAAGAAGCTTTTCCGCGTTTGCCAAGACCCGCCGCTCGATCTCCAGCTCTTCGTCTTCTTTTTCCCGGATGGCTGCGCCTTCAATCTCGTTCTTTTGAAAGCTCCACAAATCAGCCTCGCGGAGCCGCGCCTGCTCGTCGCCTTCCAAGTGAGTCAGCCGCGCACAGATTTCAGACCACTCCTGAAAGGCCGCGGCCACGCGCTCGGTGCTGATGCCGGCGCTGCGGTCCAGCAACATCCGCTGTTGGGCCTGGTCGAAGCTACCCATCGTCTCGCTTTGCGCGTGCACTAACGCCAGTTCCGGAGCCAGCTGACGCAACACATTCACGGTTGCCGGCTGGTTGTTCACATAGACGCGTCCCTTGCCGCCGGCCTGGATCTCGCGGCGCAGGATAATCTCCGAGCCCTCGGCGTCGATGCCGTTCGTTTCCAGGGTGTTCTCCGCTCCGGGCGTACTCTCAAACACGCAGGACACCACCGCGCGCTCGGCTCCGTGCCGCACCACATCGGAAGAGGCCTTGTCCCCCATCAGCAAAGCCAAGGCATCCACCAGGATGGACTTACCAGCGCCGGTTTCGCCCGTCAATAGATTGAGACCGGGACCGAAGACAGCGATGGCGTGATCAATGACAGCGTAGTTTTCAGCGCGGAGTTCGAGGAGCATGGCAAGGTTCGAGCGCAGCATAGCATGAAGCGGCTACCCCGGTTATAGGCCGGGTTACCTTGCGGCGGCATCTTATGGTGCAAGTTGGATTCAGGTTCGCATGTCTGCTACCGTGAAAGAGGAAGTGATGATGTCCCCGGTTCATATCGCAGCTTTTCTTCTTTTCCAGGCGGACGACGCCGCGGCGCCCGTAGCGCATTCCCCTACCTCCGGTGTCAGCGCCGTGTTTGACATGGTGCGCAACAGCGGGCCTGTCGCCATTGGCGTGCTCGTTCTGTTGCTGATTGCCAGCCTGTATTCATGGGCAGTGATCCTGGGCAAATCAGCCACGTTTCGCAAAGCGCGGACACAGAGCCGCCGTTTTATGCGCGCCTTCCGCAAAGCAGATCGCCTGCAAGAGATTGCCGCGGTCAGCGAACAATTCAAGCCCAGTCCCCTGGTGACCGTGTTCGACGAGGTGTACGACACCTATCGGCGGCAGACTGGCGGGTTCGGGCCGCCCAAGAATATCGTGACCCTGGAACGCACGGCACAGGCAGCGGCCAGCGAATCGCTTACCGTTCTGGAACGGCGTCTGACGTGGCTGGCCACGATCGGCGCGGTTGCGCCCTTTGTTGGTCTATTTGGCACGGTCATGGGCATCGTGGATGCGTTCCACGGCTTAGGCACTGAGGGCGCGGCCACCCTGCGCGCGGTAGCCCCTGGCGTTTCGGAAGCCCTGATCACCACCGCGGCCGGGCTGTTGGTCGCGATTCCCGCTGTCATCGCCTACAACCAGTTCACCGCTTCGCTGCGAGAGTTCGGCTCCCGCATGGACGACTTCTCTCGCGAACTGCTCAACAGCCTGGAAGAGATCTCTCCCAAACAGGAAGCGATGGAGAGGGAGGCCGCGAGTGGCCTTCACCGCTAGTAGCGGCCATACCCGCACCTCGCTTGCGGAAATCAACATCACTCCACTGGTCGACGTGGTGCTGGTGCTGCTCATCATTTTCATGGTCACCGCGCCGGTGCTGCAGTCGGGCATCGATGTTTCTGTACCAAAAACGCGCAGCGTAAAAGAGATCACCCAGCAGCGGCTGGTGCTGACTATCGACCGCGATCAGAATGTGTTTTTAGGAGACAAACCGGTTAACCTGGCGCAGCTGCCAACTATCCTGCACCAACCAAAAACGGACCCAGCAAGCCAAGTCATCTATCTCCGGGCCGACGAGCGGGTTCCGTTCGGTGCATTTGCTTCGGTCATGGATGCAGTCAAGCAAGCGGGGATCACCAACATCAGCATTGTGACCCAGCCGCTGCAAAAGACGGCAAAGTAGCAGGTCATGGCAGGGACTTATTCCAGCGAACTCCTCGATCAACCAGATGGCATAGGTTCGCCTTTCGCGCTGTCGACCTTCATGCATGCGCTCATCGTGGGGCTGCTGATCGGCTACGGCTACATCCACAATTTGTTCCACGGAAGCGAGTGGGGAGCGAACGCTTTTCAGCAGGGCGCGATCCAGGCCACCCTGGTCTCGACCGCCGCGTTGCCTCTGCCTCAGGATCATCCGCCCACTGACAACGTACTGGCCACGGAGACCCCGAGCGTGGCTCCGGCAGTAGAAGAACAGAAACAGGAGCCGATTCCGTTGCCGGACGCGGTGCCGATTCCGGAGAAGAAAGCGCCGCCGCCGAAGCCAGAACCCAAGCCGCTGCCTAAGACACCCCCGCAACACCAGCCGCCGCCCAAATTGCAGAACAAGGCAAACTATGGGGAAGCCGCGCCCGCAAATGTACCCCGAGCGACTGCGGCTAACAATGCTGCCAACAGTCCCATCGCGCAAACCGGGGGAGACTTCGGCTCTCGGTTTGGCTGGTATGTGGACGTGATCAAGCGCAAGGTAGCGCAGGACTGGTATCTGCAGGAAGTGGAACCAAGCACGCCTGCGGGAGCAACGGTATTTGTTCAGTTCACGGTCGCCCGCGACGGCTCTCCCAGCAATATCACGCTGGCCACGCCGAGCAATTCCCCGTCGCTCAATTCTTCCTGTCTGCACGCGGTGCAACGCGTGGATACGTTTGGCCCACTTCCGTCCGGGTACAACGAAAGCAGCCTGAATGTGCTCTACCATTGCACTTATCCAGGAGCGCGGTAAGGGTCAAGCCAGGTAAAACGAGCGGGGCCAAACACGCGGCCCTCTATTGTAGTAACTTCGCTCGCTTCCCCTGGTCCGAGAGCAAAGAAACGGCCTGCTTATCAAAAGAAACGAAGGTGTCGCCGCCCAACCAGATGCCTTCATAGGCGATCACGCCATCCGCAAAGTCCCCTCCTGCTTTGAGCATCGACAACCCTGCGTCTACGGCGGGACGATTGACCGCGACGTTCTCTGCATTAAGCAATTCTTCCAGTGCACCCACAATATCCTCTTGCCCAAATTGGTAAACCCGGCGCAGAACCCAGACGAACTCACAGAGAGCTGGGAGTGTGACTGCGATCAGTTCCGCTCGTTTAAGGACTGTGGCGGCCGATCGGGCGTGTTTCTTATCGTCTGCAACCACCGCACGGACAAGAACGTTGGTATCGGCGGTGATTTTCATTTCAACGTGGACCAGCCGGTCGCCGCAGCTTCCTTTATCTCGTCCAGAGTCGCAATCTTTTTGGTCCTGCCCGCGAGCAGGCCGAGAAAGCTGTCTATCTTGCCGAGCGGCCGCGCAGCCCTGAGGGTTATTGCGCCGTCCGGCTGCTTCTCCCACTCAATCTTGTCCCCTGGACGGATACCAAGGTGCTGCAGCACATCCTTGCGGAAAGTAACCTGACCCCGTTCCGTGACGGTCAAAATCTTCATTCGATTGGCCTCATTCCTAAGCCCCATAATAATGCAAAAGTGCATTATTTGCATTCGGTCGGCATTTAGCTGGATTGGCTAGTCTCTCTCGATCACCGCTTCTAAGTTCGAGGCGTATTCCGCCCAGGAGCCGTCATAGAGGCTGACGTCCGTTGCGCCTGCAGCTGCCAGACCAAGTGCGAGGACAGCGGCAGTGACGCCGGAACCACAGGTGGTCGTGATCGGCTTTTTCAAATCCACACCTTTTGCAGCGAAGATGCGGCGGAGCTCTTCGATGGGCTTCAAACGGCCCTTTTCGACTAGTTCCGTGTAGGGAATGCTGGTGGCTCCTGGCATATGACCGGAACTGATGCCCGGGCGGGGTTCCGGGATAGTGCCTGCGAAACGGCCGGCGGAGCGAGCATCAAGAATTTGCCCATGAATCGTAATCATCTGCTGCATGTAAGAGAAGTCCTTCACTGCTTTTTGGTCGAGCCTGGCGTGAAAGACGGCCGGGGCACGATGAACTTCTCCCGCATTCACGGGGAAACCCGCTTCGAGCCAAGCGTTGAGCCCGCCATCCAGCAGGTAGACGTTTTGCGCTCCGAAGGTTCTGAAAGTCCACCATGCTCGAGGTGAGGAGAAGATTCCTTCTTGCTCATAAATGACGATGTCTTGTTGCTCGTTTATGCCAAGAGCCGACATGTTACGGGCAAATTCATCGGGCGGAGGCAACATGTGGGGCAGCGGACTGCTGTGATCGGAGAGCGCTTCGATATCGAAAAAGATCGCGCCCGGAATGTGCTTCGCGAGATAGCGCGCACGAGTATCTGCCGGCGGGATAACACCGACTAGGGGAAGCGTTGCGTCTAATATGACGACGCCTCGATCGTCCAGCCGATCGGCTAGCCAAGGAACTGTGACGAGAGAGTCCATGAGTCCAGCTTAATCCGTTGCGGTGTTTTGAACAGCGCTGAGCATGGCGCCGATTGGAGTCCGGGCTGGGCCCGCAGCGACCAACCCGTGCCTTTGAGCCCGGTTTAGACGCATTTCCGTGACGGCGGCGTAGCGCGGGGACGTGCCCGATGCGGTACATGATGAGGTTACTGGTGTAACGGAGATGGGCTTCCGTCATATAAACTTAATACTGCGTAGGGCATGAGAGCTATCAAAGGAATTTCTTTCCCCCACTTCCGGCTTCTGTTCCTTCTCCTTCTGATCCTTCCATTTAACTGGCAGGCAGGGGCACAGGACTGGGTCCGCACGGGTACGAATTTAGGCGCGGCACGCATTCGCTTGGCCGCTGCCGACTTCAATCCCTCTTCCGCCGATCCGCAAACACCGGCGCTGAAAACCACCTTCGACACCACGCTCTACAGCGATCTGAACAACGCGGGCATCTTTGACATGGTGTCCAAGAGCATGGCCCCTCCGCTCATGCCGGCGTCGCCGCAACAGATGAATCTTGCCCAATGGGCCGCAGCACCAGCCAACGCGGCGTTTGTCGGGTTCGGATCACTGTCTGTGACCGGCGGCCGCTTGGCGGTGTACGGCTGGCTCTTCGACGCAAAGAATCCCGATTCACCGCAGATATTGGGCAAGCAATACAACGAGGCCGCCAGCCAGGATAATGCGCGCCTGATCGCTCATCGTTTTGCTGACGAGATCATTACTCGCTTGGGCGGCGGAATTCCCGGCATTGCCGAGACCCACATTTTTTACGTCGCCTCCCGGGGTGGGAACAAAGAGATCTGGCAAATGGATTACGACGGGCAGGGTGCGCACCAGGTCACCCATCTGGGCACCATTTCCCTTTCCCCGCGCGTGTCGCCCAACAACGATCGCATCGCGTTTGCCTCTCTGGGTCGTGGGGGTTGGTCCATCAAGATGTATTCGCTGGTGCTGGGCCGCGCGGTCAGTTTTTCATCCATGGTGGGAACTACGCTTTCCCCGGCATGGTCGAGTGATGGAGCCAAGCTGGCGTTCTCCGGTTCACGCACAGGCGATCCGGAGATTTATACCTCCGATGCCAACGGCGGCAGCCTAAAGCAGATCACCACTTTCAAGGGGCCTGATGTTTCGCCTACCTGGAACCCCAAGACGAACTCACAGATAGCCTGGTGCAGCGGCCGTACCGGATTGCCGCAGATCTACACCATGGACTCTGATGGGACCAACGTGCAGCGCCTGACCGACGGTGGCTATGCCACCTCGCCATCCTGGTCGCCGAACGGGCAATTTTTGGCGTTCGCGTGGAACCGCAAGTATGGCCCCGGAGCGCCGGGCGGGCAGGACATCTACATCATGGACATTGCCAGCAAACGCTGGACCCAGCTCACCCACGACGAGGGACGGCAGGATTTTCCTTCCTGGTCCCCGGATGGACGGCACATCGTATTTCAACGCGAAAAGGGTGGCGGATCCGAGATTTGGACCATGCTTTCCGATGGCACCGAGCAACATCGGCTCACCCCAAGCGGCGGAAACTCGATGCCCAATTGGAGTTGGAAGTAACGTGACTGGCGTTCGCTCGCTCTCAGGCCGATGCTGCAGTCACCACTCCCCCGAGACTGAACTAGACAGGAGAATACTGTGAAGACCCCCCAATACAGGTATTTCGCTTCGCTCGTCGCCGTGGCTACTCTCACCTTCGCGGCTGGGTGCCACAAAAAAGCGGTGCCACCCCCACCGCCGCCTCCCCCGGCTGCCACTTCGGCCTCACCGACGGCTTCGATCACTGTGACCCCCGATAGCATTAATCCGGGTGGAAGCGCCGTGCTGGCTTGGAAGACGACCGATGCAACCGAGATATCGATTGACGGCATCGGTACGGTCAATGCGTACGGAACGCAGAACGTTTCCCCGACCGAGTCGACCACGTATCACCTGGTGGCGCGCGGTGCGGGAGGCTCTACCGACGCGACCGCTCGTCTCACGGTCAGCGCGCCGGCTGCTCCTCCACAGGCCGCCGAGACCATGAACGAGCAGATATTCGAGCAGAACGTAAAACCGGCCTTCTTCGATTACGACAGCTATGAGATCCGTCCCGATGCCCAGACTGTTCTAGCTCAGGATGCAAGCTTCCTGGCGGCGCATCCTACCCTGAAGGTTGTCGTCGGCGGCTATTGCGATGACCGCGGATCGGCGGAATATAACCTCGCCCTGGGTGAGAATCGTGCGAACGCGGCCAAGCAGGCCCTGGTCAATGGAGGAGTCAGTCCAGATCGGGTCCGCACCGTGAGCTACGGCAAGGAAAAGCAATTCTGCACCCAGGCCGACGAGGCCTGCTGGCAGCAGAATCGCCGTGCCGGTTTCTCGCTCGATCAGTAGTGGCGGACTAGACTAATAAGGAGCGGTTTCGGCCGCTCCTTAAACCGTTACGAGGATCGTCACGAGGGAGCATTATGCGTAGACTCATCATCCGCTTCACAGCCCTTGCGTTTTTTGCTTTGCCGGTTGCATTGCCTCATGCGTTTGCGGTTTCGAAGGAAATGGTCCAGCTGCAAACCCAGGTGCAGCAGTTACAGGACATGGTGCAGCACTTGCAGACATCGAACGATGAGCGCATGGGTGTCATCGTCAATTTGGTGCAGCAAAACACTGACAACGTGAACCGGATGATGGCTGCGGTCAACGCGTTGCAACAGACATTGAAAGCGGAGAACGAGCAGCGAGGTTCCAGTAACACGCAGCTTTCCAGTCAGATTCAATCGCTGAACGATTCGGTGGACGAACTGAAGACTCGCATCGCCAACCTGACGACGCAGGTGCAATCCATTCAGGGCCAGATGCAGAACGTGAATGGGATGCCGGCGCAGCCGGGCAGTGCTCCTCCGCCAACTGGGGGGATGCAGCCGAATCAGGGTCCCGGAGGTCAGGCTGCGGCTCCGCAATTGACGCCCGCGACTCCGGCGGCGCCTCCCGTCGACCAGCTCTACCAGAGCGCTCTGCGTGACTACAATTCGGCCAAATACAACATCGCGGCTTCTGAATTCGGGGACGTGATCCATTACTATCCGCAGGATTCGCTGGCGGGAAATGCACAGTTTTATTTAGGTGAAATCAACTACCGGCAAGGCAAGTACGCGGCTGCGGTCAAAAATTATGACGCCGTTCTCGAACAGTACTCAGGTAATGCCAAGGCCCCAGCGGCGGAATTGCGCAAGGGACAGTCGTTGATTGAAATGGGACAGAAAGATGCTGGTGTCCGTGAATTGCGGACTTTGGTGCAGCGGTATCCGCAGACACCTGAAGCGCAAGAAGGACGCAGCAAGTTGAATGGCATGGGCGTGCGGATATATGCCGCTAAGCCAAGTGCGTATCCTCCCCCCTCGGCGCAGTAATCGGACGGGCGAGTCTTCCGACCGGCAGGAATCTCTCCGGAGCACATCCTAGAAGAGCGTACCTCAGGGGCTAAAGCCCAGTCTTTCTCCCTCCTTTACGGCCCGACTAAAGTCGTGCCCTGATACAAAGCCAAGACACAGCATACGAATGGGGTTCTGCCGCGCCCTTGCACTGGACTGGTATTCCGGTGCGGTGCTATCGTTTCCAACGGCGTTCGACGTCGACAGCGTCCCAACCCCAAACAGATTTTCTGTCGACCGCGCCGGAGGTATTTTGATGGCAACCATCCCCGTTGATTCACGTTTGAATTCGAAAACGGCAGAGTTTTTTTCCCGCCAACATCGCATGCTGATCGATGGCCGCTTTGTTCTGGCCGCGTCCGGCAAAACCTTTCCGGTCTACAATCCGGCCACCGGCGACGTGGTGGCAAAGGTACCGGAGGCTGAAGCAGAAGATGTCGACCGTGCAGTGATGGCCGCGCGCCGGGCCTTTGATGAGGGCCCGTGGACGCGTAAGATGTCGAACTCAGAGCGTGGACAGCTGCTCTGGAAGCTCGCCGATCTGCTTAATGACAATCTGGAGGAGTTCGCTGAGATCGAATCGCTCGACAATGGCAAACCGCTATCGGTCGCTCGGGTCGCAGATGTCCCGCTAGCCGTCGACATGTTCCGTTACATGGCTGGCTGGGCAACCAAGATCAGCGGCTCCACACTTTCCTTCTCCACACCCGGTGCATTTCATTCCTACACCATGCGTGAGCCCATTGGCGTGGTTGGCCAGATCATTCCCTGGAACTTTCCGCTGTTGATGGCGGCGTGGAAGCTTGCGCCGGCGTTGGCAGCAGGATGTACCGTCGTGCTGAAGGTCGCTGAGCAAACGCCGATGTCCGGTCTGCGGCTGGCGGAGCTGTTTGACCAGGCGGGCTTTCCTCCGGGCGTAGTCAATATCCTTACCGGTTTTGGGGAAGGCGCAGGGGCGCCCCTTGCAGCGCACCCCCTGGTCGACAAAATCGCCTTCACTGGCTCTACAGAAGTGGGCAAGCTGATCGTCAAAGCTTCCGCCGGCAACCTGAAGAAAGTAAGCCTCGAGTTAGGTGGCAAGAGCCCGGCGATTGTTTTTCCCGATGCCGATCTGGACCGCGCCATCGCAGGCACGGCTAGCGCTATCTTCTTCAACCAGGGACAATGCTGCTGTGCCGGTTCAAGGCTGTTCGTGCACGAGAGCATCTATGACAAGGTTCTCCAGGGCGTCAGCGACATCGCCGGCGGGATTAACATGGGACCCGGTCTCGACCCGCAGACCGCGATGGGACCATTGGTCAGCGAAGAGCAATTCGACAAAGTTACCGGCTATATCGACTCCGGCATCAAGGAAGGGGCAAGAGTCGCTGCCGGCGGCAAACGGCACGGGGACCGCGGGTATTTCGTCCAGCCCACGGTACTGACCAATACCAAACCGAACATGAAAGTGGTCCAGGAAGAGATCTTCGGACCTGTGGTCTGCGCGGAGTCATTCTCCGATGCGGATCTCGACCGCATGGCACGCGAGGCCAACGACTCAGTCTATGGACTCGCCGCCAGCGTCTGGACTCGGGATTTGAGCACGGCGCACAAGATGGCGCGGCGCATTCGTTCCGGCACCGTGTGGATCAATTGCCACAATGTCTTCGACGCTTCCCTTCCCTTTGGCGGATACAAACAATCCGGCTGGGGACGTGAGATGGGCGAGGAAGTGCTTCACAATTACACCGAAGTGAAGGCGGTCACGGCAGCTCTGTAAACGAAAGTACCCCAGGGCCGGGATATCTCCGGCCCTGGGGACAACGCCACACCCGATTTCCTCATCTCTCAAGGACGATGCCAAAACAAGAACACCCAGACAGCGACCTGCACAAAGGTGCGGTTGAAGAGGAAACGACCGTGCCGGCGACGGACGGCGAACCGTATTTGCAAGGTCAGCTCGGCCACCGGGATGAGGATGAGTTGCTAAAGGACTCGGATAGTGACTTTCCAGAGCCTGGCAATAATCCGGAGCATAGCGGGGAGCATCGGTAGGCCTGGATTGGCTGGCCGTTCAGGGGAGGGCCGTGGTTGGCTGCAGCCGCAGGCTAGCCGATCTTGGTGAGCTGGCCCTGATTCAGTTCCTTCCAGTTCCGCCCGTTATCTTCGCTGAACTCGGTGCGGAAGTGCATGACCTTGTCGGAAAGGAATTCGTCATTGGTCAGGAACATGATGGTCTTGTCCTGGTTTTGGACCTCGGTGCCGAAGCTCCAGACGTTTCCCTTGACCTGCATCGGTACTTCGCGCGGGGAATCGTCTTTGTTGACGCCGAAGAACTTGTAAGTCTTGGCCGCTTCGTCGTAGGTATAAACAGACAGGCTGTTGCTGACACCGGTGGGACCGTTCATCAGGTGGTCGCACAGGATAAAGCCATGGTGAGGAGACCAGGTGCAGGTCATCTCTGAGGTCATGGAGGCAGCTTCGCTGTAGGGTGTGGTCATGACCTGGGTTTGGGACTCCCAGGTGCCGACCCAGACATCCATCTTGCTGATTTCAGGGGCAATCTTGGGGACTAGCAAATGGTCGCTGCCCAGCGCCATGGTGCTGACTGCCACGACCGACAAATATATCCCACGTAGGAAATTCTTACGCATCCTGTCCCCTTGCCTACTGCTCTGTTTGCAGAAACGAGCTGATGATACAACTTTTAGGGGATGGATGAACAACTATTGCAGCAACTAATAGTACCCATTTAGTCCAGGAGGCCGTGTCCCCAGGTAACTTTTGTGTCAAATTTACCCAGGGACCACGGGCCAGCCTAGCGGTGGCGCTGCATAATCTGGTCGAGAACCTCGCGCGGGGGCCGGGTGCGGGACTCGGGGAGGGTAGCCAGGGGCTCATCGACCAGGTTCAGCATGTCGGTGAAACTGGGTTTGGTGGTATCGACGTAGAAAACGCCGGTGAGCACCTCGCCCTGGTGATGGGCCTCCATCAGGGCGGTCACGGCGCCAATCCGGCTGGTGGGGTCATAGTCGGGGTGGAGCTTGCGCAGGCGCATGTGGGAGCCGTCGTGCATTTCCACAACGGTGGTCGTTCCCGGATCGTAATCGACTGAAATGTCCTCAAAGGAAGGAACGAAACCGACCTCGTTCACCGCCTCTTCGTGCTCCTGGACATACTTGTAGCTCTTGGTGGAGCCCTCGTGGTCGTTGAAGGTGACGCAGGGCGAGATGACGTCGAGCATCACGGTACCGCGGTGGGCAATCGCCGCCTTGAGCATGGCGAGCAGCTGCTTCTTGTCCCCGGAGAAGGAGCGACCTACGAACGTCGCGCCCAGTTCGACCGCCATCACGCAGGTGTCGATGGGGGGCAGGTCGTTGATGACCCCCGTTTTCAGCGTCGAACCGAGGTCGGCGGTGGCCGAGAATTGCCCCTTGGTCAGGCCGTAAACGCCATTGTCCTCAATGATGTAGATCAGGGGCAGATTGCGCCGCATGAGGTGGGCAAACTGGCCAAAGCCGATGGAAGCCGTATCCCCGTCGCCGCTGACACCCAACCCCATCATGGTGTGGTTGGCCATCAGGGCACCGGTGGCCACAGAAGGCATGCGGCCATGCACGCTATTGAAGCTGTGGGCCCGGTTCATGAAATAGGCCGGGGTTTTCGAGGAGCAGCCGATCCCTGAGAGCTTCATCAACCGCTCTGGCGCGACTCCCATCTCATACATCGCATCGACGATGCGCTCAGAAATCGCGTTGTGTCCGCAGCCGGCGCAAAGCGTGGTTTTGCCCCCGCGGTAGTCCAATACCTGCAGACCCAGGCGGTTCTTCTTAGGACCGGGGGCCGCCGGTGGATTGCCTACAATCGTTGCCATTAAATCTCCTCCTGGAGGACCAGCTTGTCGGTCACGGTGCGCGCATCGAGAGGCAAGCCGTCGAAATGGCGGATGCTTCTCAGCCTGGTGATGTGCTCCGCAGGCAGGTCCAGCTTAAGCAGGCTGAGCATTTGCCCATCGCGGTTCTGCTCGATCACGTACACCCGCTGGTGAGCGGCCACAAAGGCGAGCACTTCGGGAGAAAAGGGAAACGCGCGCAAGCGCATGTAGTCCGTTTCGAGGCCGTATTCTTTTTTGAGCTGATCGCGGCTCTCACGCACTGCAAAATCAGAGCTGCCGAAAGCAATCAAGCCAATGCTGGACTTGCCAGTTTGCACTATTTCCGGTGCAGGAACCATGGTGCGCGCAGTGTCGAATTTCCGGGCCAGGCGCTCCATCAGGCTTTGATATTCGTCTGGCCGCTCGGTGTAGAGCGCCTTCTCGTTGTGTCCGCTGCCGCGGGTAAAGTAGGCAGCCTTGGGATGGTCGGTTCCGGGCAAGGTGCGATATGGAATCGCGTCCCCATCCACGTCCTTGTAGCGTTCGAATCCCCCGAGGCGCTCCAGGTCTTCCTTGGAAAGAACCTTGCCCCGTTTCAGGGGTTTTTCAGGATAGACAAACGGGTCCGACATCCAGTTATTCATGCCGATATCGAGATCGGAAAGAACAAATACGGGCGTTTGTAGTTGCTCGGTGAGATCGAAGGCTTCCATGGCGAATTGATAGCACTCGGCGACAGAAGCGGGGAGCAGCATGACGTGCTTGGTGTCGCCATGGGAAAGGTAGGCGATGGCCAGCAGATCTCCCTGCATGGTGCGGGTGGGCATTCCGGTGGATGGGCCAACACGCTGGATGTCGAAGATCACTCCGGGCAGCTCAGCGAAATAACCCAGGCCGGCGAACTCCGCCATCAATGAGATACCCGGACCTGATGTCGAGGTCATGGAGCGAGCACCCGCCCAGCCGGCGCCCAGGACCATACCGACCGCGGCAAGTTCGTCTTCTGCCTGCACAATGGCGAAGCTGGCTTTGCCATCGGGCTCCACGCGGTGCTTCTTCATGAAGTCGATGAGGCTTTCGACCACCGAGGAAGAAGGCGTAATGGGATACCAAGTCACGACGGTGACCCCGGCGAACATCGCGCCCAGGGCAGCGGCCGCGTTTCCGTCGATGATGATCTTGCCTTCCGTCGCATGCATGCGCTCGAGCAGGAGAGGATCCTGCTTGGTCAGCGAGGTGGCCGCGAAATCATAGCCGGCTTTGATGGCTCCCCAGTTCAGATCGGCCGCCTTCTGCTTTTTGGCAAACTGGCGCCGCACGGCCTTCTCTACTTCTGTGAGATCCATGGAAAGCAACTGCGCCACCACGCCGACGTAGATCATATTCCGCACCAGCTTACGCAGCTTGGCTTCAGGGCAAACGGCGGCGGTGAGCTTGTCGAAGGGAACCGGGTAGCAGATCACGTCATCGCGATATTGCTTAAGGTTCTGGCTCTCGTCGTAGATGGCGGAACCGCCTGCAGGCAGGGAGAGGATGTCTTCTCGCGCTGTCTCGGCATTCATCGCCACCAGCAGCTCGATCTCGCGCCTACGCGCGACGTATCCTTGTTTGCTGGCGCGGATGGTGTACCAGGTGGGTAAGCCAGCGATATTGGATGGGAATAGGTTCTTTCCGCTGACCGGAATGCCCATGCCGAATATGCTTTTGAGCAGCACCAGATTGGCAGACTGCGACCCGGATCCATTTACGGTCGCTACCTGGATGCTGAAGTCATTAATGATCCGTTTGGATGTTGGCGTCTGTAGTGCCGCTGAGCTACCCGCTCCGGGTGCTCCGACGGCAACGTTTCCTGTCGCCATTTTGGCCGGATTCCTTCCCCGATGAAGTGAGCGGCACCATCGTCGGCCAGACTTCTGATTGCCGTCTGAATCAAGAAGGACCCTGATCTCCGCTCAGAACATTATAGTTCAGTGCTTTGCCCCGCTTTTGCGTGGGTCACTCAATGGCTCTAATTTGCCACTGGACGGAGAAATCCTGATCTGAGGCGCGTTTGGCGGGTAATACAATGACATTATGCTGCTCGAAGGTGTCTTTGCTGCCGTGACGACGTGTTTCTATCCCGACGGACGCCCCTACTGGCGCAAGTTGGAAGCGAACATGGATCGCTACTCGCTCACCCCGATGAGCGGGATGGTGCTGCTGGGTTCGACCGGCGAAGCGGTTATGTTGAGCGACGAGGAGTCGCGGGAAGTGCTACGCGTGGCCCGGAATGCCACGGCGCCGGAAAAGGTTTTGCTGGCGGGTGTGGGGCGCGAAAGTGTGATTGAGACCTTGCGCCTGGCGGACTATGCTGCTGAACTCGAATACGATGCCATCCTGGTGCGCACACCGCATTACTACCGGAAGCAGATGCGGAACCGGGAGATGTTGACTTACTACCAGGCGGTGGCCGACCGTTCTCCGTTGCCGGTTCTTCTTTACAGCGTGCCCAGCTGCACGGCTTACGATCTACCCATCGAAGTAGTTGCCGAGCTGGCAATGCATCCGAATATTGTGGGCATGAAGGACTCGAGCGGGAACGTAGAGCGGATTGCGGAGCTGGTCAAGGCGACGCGCTCCGCGAAAAGACGCACGGTGACAGTGACGACTGTGTTTGCTGCGGTCACGTCGCGGATGCTTGCGCCCAAGGCGGCACAGGCGGAGGATGGGGCTACGTTTGTTGCTGCTGGACAACTTAAGACGGGCGCCACGGCTCTGGCTGAGGCTCCGCCGCGGCCTCCGCTGAAGACGCGTACCAAGGAAGTCGGATTTCAGCTGCTTTGCGGTTCGGCGCAGACGTTGTATCCCTCGCTTGAGGCTGGGGCTACGGGTGGCGTGCTGGCGCTGGCTACGTTTGCTCCGCAGGCTTGCTGTGAGGTGTATACGGCTTGGGCGGAAAAGGATCCTGTGCTGGCTACGGAAAAGCAGGAGCGGATTGCCGAGGCGGGCATTGAGATTGCCGGCAAGATGGGGATTCCTGGCGTGAAGTACGCGCTGGATGTGAACGGGTACTATGGCGGACGGCCGCGGATGCCGCTGCTGCCGTTGACTGCGGATGAGCAGCGGGTGGTGGATGAGTTGATGGCGGATATTCGTAACTAAGACGGATTCGCTAAGGAGTGAAAGACCGCAGATCTCTCCGCTACTGGGCGACCACAGGCTCCCGGCGCAGTTCCTGTAGGGCGTTGACGGTGATCTGACGGCGCTGGGTGGCGGCAATTCCTTCTGCTGCCGCCCTTGCTGCTGCGATGGTGGTGATGGTGGGAATTCTCTGCGTCACGGCTGCTCTGCGAATCGCCTTTTCGTCAAAGAAGGTGTCCTGGCCGTGGGGGGTGTTCACGATCAGTTGAATACGCTCTCCCTTGATCAGATCTACCACGTTGGGACGGCCTTCTTTCACTTTGTAGACGCGCTCCACAATCATGCCGGCCCGCTCGAGCACGTCCGCAGTGCCTTGCGTTGCTACCAGATGGAAGCCTAGCTCGACATACTGCCTGGCAAGATCGACAACCACGGCTTTGTCGCGGTCATTCACGCTGAAGAAGACGGTTCCCTTGACGGGCAGAACTTGTCCGGCGGAGAGTTGCGCCTTGGCGAAGGCTTCGCCAAAATTGTCAGCCACGCCCATGACTTCCCCAGTCGACTTCATTTCCGGACCCAACACGGTGTCGACACCAGGAAACTTGTTCCAGGGGAAGACCGGCGATTTCACAAAGAAGTGACTGCCGGTCGCGAGATCGGTACGCTCGGCCACTTGCTCCGGCATCAACTCACGCAAGCTTCGCCCGGTCATGAGCCGCGCTGCCATTTTCGCCAGCGGCACTCCTGTCGCCTTCGAGACATAGGGGACGGTGCGAGAAGCACGAGGGTTCACCTCGATGACGAACACCTTGTCTTGCTCACCGGAGCGGCGCTGAATGGCAAACTGCAGGTTCACCAGGCCGACCACGTTCAAGGCAAGAGCGAGCTCGCGAGTGTACTTACGAATGGTTTCGAGGGTCGAGGGCACGAGATCCGCTGCCGGCAGCACGCAGGAAGAGTCGCCGGAGTGAATGCCGGCTTCTTCAATATGTTGCATGATTCCGGCGATCACGACGTCTCTGCCGTCGCAGAGCGCATCCACGTCGACCTCTACTGCATCCTCGAGGAAGTGGTCGACGAGGACAGGGCGCTCCTGGGAGTATTCCACGGCTTCCCCCATGTAGCGGCGAACCGCATCGGCATCGTAAGCAATGACCATGGCTCTGCCGCCCAGCACGTAGGAGGGCCGCACCAGCACCGGATAGCCCACGCGGTCGGCTCCTTCCAATGCTTGCTCGATGGTGGTCACCATCGCACCCGGAGGTTGCGGAATATTCAGGTCCTCGAGCAAACGGCCGAAACGCTTACGGTCCTCGGCGAGGTCGATAGATTCAGGAGACGTGCCGAGGATTTTAATGCCCGCTTTCTTCAGTGGCAGGGCGAGGTTCAGCGGAGTCTGGCCGCCGAACTGCACGATCATCCCGATCTCGGCTCCTGAAGAGGCCTCGTGTTCGTAGACGGCCAACACATCTTCCAGAGTCAGCGGTTCGAAATATAGCCGGTCGCTGGTGTCGTAATCGGTCGAGACTGTCTCCGGATTGCAGTTGACCATGATGGTTTCATAGTCGTCTTCGCTCAGAGCAAACGCAGCATGGCAACAGCAGTAATCGAACTCGATTCCCTGCCCGATGCGGTTGGGTCCGCTGCCCAGAATGATCACCTTGCGCCGGGGTGTGGGTGGCGCTTCATCCTCTTCGTCATAGGTCGAATAGAGATAGGGTGTGTCGCTATCGAATTCGGCGGCGCAGGTATCCACCTTCTTGAAGACCGGCGTGACGCGGAGGCGGCGGCGCAATTCCATCACCGCAACCGCTCCATCCACGGTATCCATGCCCCAGACTTCGGCGATCCTGGCATCCGAGATGCCCATGCGCTTGACTTTGCGCAGCACATCGGCAGGCATGGTTTCGAGCGAGTAATCCGCGATTTTCTGAATGACGTCGGTGACTTCTTTGATCTGATAAAGAAACCACGGATCCATGGAGGTCATGCGGGCGACTTCTCGCACCGAGAGCCCACTGCGCAGGGCGTAGCGGACGTAATTCAGCCGCTCCGGTTGCGGAGTGACGAGACGCTGTGTCAGGCGGCGAGGCTCGATCACCTCGGAACTGATGCGTTTTCCGGTGTCGAGCGAGCGCAGCGCCTTCATCAGAGCTTCTTTGAAGGTTCGGCCCAGCGCCATCACTTCGCCTACGGACTTCATCTGCGGCCCAAGGTTCTCGTCGGCTCCGGGAAACTTCTCGAACTGCCACTTGGGAATTTTCACGACGACGTAGTCGATGCTCGGCTCGAAGCATGCTGGCGTTTTGCGCGTAATGTCGTTGGGAATCTCATCGAGCGTGTAGCCGACGGCCAGTTTGGCGGCGATTTTGGCGATGGGAAAACCGGTGGCCTTCGAGGCCAGTGCCGAGGAGCGCGAGACTCGCGGATTCATCTCGATCACAGTCATCCGTCCGGTCGATGGGTTGACGGCAAACTGCACGTTGGAACCGCCGGTTTCGACGCCGATTTCGCGCATGACGCGGATCGCGGCATCGCGCATCGATTGGTACTCGCGATCAGTCAGGGTTTGCGCCGGTGCGACTGTAATCGAATCGCCGGTGTGGACACCCATCGGATCCATGTTCTCGATGGAGCAAATGATGATCACGTTGTCGGCGAGATCGCGAATCACCTCCAGCTCGTATTCCTTCCATCCCAGCACTGACTCTTCGATCAGGCACTCGTGGACCGGCGAGAGATCGAGACCGCGACCCAGGATATCCATCAGTTCTTCGCGGTTGTAGGCTAAGCCGCCGCCGGAACCGCCGAGGGTAAAGGATGGACGGACGATTACCGGGAAGCCGATCTTGGCCGCGAATTCGGCGCCATCGCGGATGTTGTTGACCAGCGCGGAGCGCGGAACGTCGAGGCCAATGCGGGCCATGGCGTCCTTGAAAAGGAGTCGATCTTCGGCCTTCTTAATGGCTTCGAGGCGGGCGCCGATCATTTCGACGTCGTATTTTTCGAGAATGCCGGCATCGGCAAGATCGACGGCAAGATTGAGAGCTGTCTGCCCACCCACGGTTGGCAGCAGGGCGAATTTGCCCACGCGATGACCGTTGCTATCGGTCATCCGCTCGCTCTCGCGACGGATGATCTCCTCAGCGTATTCCGGGGTCAAGGGTTCGATATAAGTGCGATCAGCCAATTCCGGATCAGTCATGATGGTGGCCGGATTGGAATTCACCAGCACCACCTCGTAGCCTTCAGCCTTGAGAGCCTTGCAAGCCTGGGTGCCCGAGTAGTCGAACTCCGCGGACTGCCCAATCACGATCGGCCCTGAGCCAATCACGAGAATTTTGGTTATATCGTTCCTGCGTGGCATTTTATTCTTCCGTTCGAAGGGCGCTTTGAAGGGGCGGGGTTGAAGCCCCGCCGTCAAACCGGGCCAATGGGTGCAACTTCATCGCTTCCATTCTTCCATCATTTTTCGGAAGTCGCGAAAGAGGTAATTGGAGTCGTGCGGGCCTGGGCTCGCTTCCGGATGGTATTGCACGCTGAAGAGCGGCATGGTGCGATGGCGCAGACCTTCCAGCGTGTTGTCGTTGAGGTCTACGTGAGTGAGTTCGACTTCGCTTTGGTTGATCGAGTCCGGATCTACCGCGTAGTTGTGATTGTGGGCGGTGATCTCCACTTTGCCGGTTTGTGTTTGTTGGACCGGGTGGTTCCCGCCATGATGCCCAAACTTCAGCTTGTAGGTCTTGCCACCTAGAGCCAGACCGACCAACTGGTGCCCAAGACAGATGCCAAACATTGGCCTTCGCCCAACCAGTTTGCGGATGTTTTCCTGGGCGTACGTCACTGGCTCCGGATCTCCAGGACCGTTGGAGAGAAAGATCCCGTCCGGGTTCAGGGCCAGCACATCCTCTGCTGAAGTTTCCGCCGGCACCACGGTGACGCGACAGGCTTCGCGGGCCAACATGCGCAGAATGTTGTGCTTGATGCCGAAGTCATAAGCCACTACATGCAGGTCGGGTTCCGGCAGCCGAAGGCTCTCATCTCCCTGCAACAAAGGATCGCCGTCGAAATTGCGACGGTCGTGGCAATCCCACTGGTAAAGAGCTTTGGTGCTCACTACCTTGGCCAAGTCTGTGCCGTCCATCTTGCGAATGCCGCGAGCTTTGAGGACGAGCTTGTCGGGATCCGTTTCAATCGACGAGATGACTCCACGCAGCGAGCCGTGGGTCCGCAGATGACGGACCACGGCGCGGGTATCGATCTCAGCAATCACGGGAACGTTGAAACGTTCGAGGTATTCCTCCGTCACCTGCTGGGAACGCCAGTTGGAACTGATGGGAGAGAACTCGCGGGTGACCAACCCTTCAATGTACGGGCGGCTCGCTTCGTTGTCGGCGGCGTTGGTGCCGTAGTTTCCGATCTGCGGATTGGTGAGGACGACTATCTGTCCAGCGTATGAAGGATCGGTGAAAATTTCCTGGTAGCCTGTCAGGGCGGTATTGAAAACCACTTCGCCAAAACATTCTCGTTTGGCGCCATAGCTCTCACCGCGGAAGATGCGCCCGTCTTCGAGCGCGAGGATTGCCTGCATGGCTTCTCCGTCGAGTGGATTCAGTAAAGTTTAACAGGTATCGACGGCGAATTAGTGAATGATTCCCATGTCTTCCGCAGGCCAATAGACAAAGGCGGCTTTGCCGTAGATCAGATCGCGGGGCACCGGTCCGAAGTCGCGGCTGTCGCTCGAAATGGAGCGATGGTCGCCCATGACAAAATACTCGCCGGGCGGAATGATCATTGCATCCTGCGAGCGGTTGTCGTGAAACCTTCTCGGTACATACGGCTCTGGAAGAAGCCGTCCGTTGATGTAGGTGCGGCCGTCATCGATGCGGAGTTCGTCGCCCGGCTCCGCGATCACGCGTTTGATATAGCTCTTCTGCGGATCGCGCGGGTAGTGGAAAACCACCACGTCGCCGCGATGGATGCTGGCAAAGTGGTAGAGGAATTTATTGATGAACAGCCGGTCCTGGTCCCCCAGGCGCGGCAGCATGCTGGTGCCTTCCACCCTTACCGGCTGATAGAGAAACGTGATGATGAAAAAGGAGACGGCGAGCGAAAAGAGCATGTCGCGACCCCAAAGCCAGAAACTGCGCCCCGGCAACTCTGCCGGTGTGCGTTCGGGCGCTTGCTGTTGGTCTTCCTGGCTCATCAGTCGCAACCTGGGCTTCCGAATGGGCAGAGAATTCTCTGCTTTCGCTTCGGCAAAGGTTGCTGCTGGTTGCCGGGGACCATCTGCGGGCGGCTTTCATCTATGCCGGCGAGTTGGGATTCCTGAAGAACGAGCGGGCGTTGCAAAACCATTTCTACGGATGTACCTGTCGGAATGACGATATCGTTGCCACGTGTAAAAAGAGTGTAAATGGTGCCGGCAGCGGCTCCGGCGAGTGAGCCGTAGCCAACTCCCTTGGCGACGTCTCCTGTAGCGGCCCCGCCGATCACACCACCTTCGGCTCCTATAGCGGCTCCCTTGAGCACATTGGCTACATCGCGGCCTTTGTTTCCGGCCTGCTCTACTGTGCCCTCATTCCCCTTCACCTTGGGTCCGTCGGAACCGGGCAAACTGTTGAGGACTCCCGGTACTTCGACCACCTGGCCATTGGGAAAGATCATGGTGGTGAAGTGCAGATCAAGTTGCGCCCGACCCTTTACCCGGCCTGGCCGCACTACCCGGTCAACCACACCCTGCACATAGACACCGACAGGAATCATGATGCGCGTGTTGCCTACCACGGGAAAAGTGGAAACCAGGTAAACGCCATCCCCCTGCTGTGCGGTCTTGGTATTGATTGCGCTTTTGAGGGAGAGCAGAACCTTGGTTCCCGCCGGAACGGTGAAGGTCTGAGGCGTGGCGGGCTGGGGTGCGGTCGAGGTGGTCGACGGCGTAGCGGGGTTCTGCGCTTGAGCCATCGCTATTCCGGTTAACAGCGCGAGCGTACCGACTTGCCCTCGAACGCCCATCGCGCCCTCCTCCAAATACCTTCACTCTTTCGAGAATCGTCTTCGCATGACAAGTCTCGAAAAGCATACCTCAGGGTCTAAAGCCCCGCGGCCCAGGCTTTTATGGCAGGGGCAAACCCGTGCCCTTCGTGCAAAGTCGCGTTTCCACGGCCGGTAAAGTCTTCATCCGTTCCAGTTTAAGGAGACTTGACTGGTGCCGTGCCTTGGTCACAAGTATAGACGGGTGCGGAGAGCCGTCGGCGAGCACCTTTTACAGATTTGTCCTGAAGTGGAACGCGCTCCGGTCAACAGTCGGGTAACATCGCTGATGGTTACCATGCTTCCACTCCAGGTTTCATTGCCAGCGTCCGCTTCGGCCCAGCGCCTTCAGTTCGCGGAGGCCTATTCGGTGCTCGAGCAGGCGGTTTCGGAGCAGGCTTTTCCTGGAGCGGCTTTCGGTGTGTTCGCGCAAGGTCAGGTGGTCGCTCTCGATGCGGTTGGCGGGTTTACCTACGATCAACCAACGGCGCGGGTTACGGCATCCACCGTCTACGACCTGGCCAGCATCACCAAGGTGATCGCGACCACTTCCATGGCTATGCTTTTGCATCAGGATGGGGCGCTCTCTCTTGATCAACCATTGGTACAGTTGCTACCAGGCTTTGCCCAGGGAGAACCTGCAGGAAGCGTACGGCGAGAAGTGACGCTGCGTATGCTCCTCGCCCACGCGTCCGGGTTGCCTGGATATGTGCGGCTTTTTGAGGAGCCAGGAGGCCGTGAGGGATTGCTGAATGCCTGCCTCAAGCTTCCCCTTGAAACATCGCCCGGAAGTCATGCGGAGTACTCCGATCCGGGATTTATCCTGCTGGGCCGCGCGCTCGAACTGATCGCTGGGGAAGACCTGGAGAGCTTTTGCTCGCGGGAAGTTTTTGCTCCCCTGGCCATGACCAGCACCTGCTTTCGGCCGCCGGCCGATTGGCGATCGTCTATTCCGCCGACCGAGGAGGACACGACTTTCCGACACCGTGTGATCCAGGGAGAGGTGCAGGATGAGAATTGCTTCATTCTTGGAGGCGTAGGCGGCCATGCCGGCCTTTTCTCCAATGCTCTTGATCCCTTGCTTTACGCGCAATGCCTTCTCGGCCAGCACCAACCTTTCGCTCCGGCGACCGTCCAACTTTTTACTGCTCGTGCGGAGCTGCCGCCGGGGAGTTCTCGCGCCCTGGGATGGGACACCCCTTCCCAGCCTTCCTCCTCAGGCCGTTTTTTCAGCCGCCATTCCGCCGGCCATCTTGGCTATGCGGGAACTTCGCTGTGGATCGACTTCGAACGCCGGTTGGCGGTGGTGCTGCTGACTAATCGAACCTGGCCTGACCGCAAGAGCCAATCCATTCGCACCGTTCGTCCGGCGTTCCATGACGCGGTGCTGGAATCACTAGACCGGGGGAGATTGCCATAACCCAAAAGTGTTTGCGTGGATGGCACGCCACGCCCTAATTTGAGAGCAAACTTTGTCCGGAAGAGATAAAATTATTTAGTTGAGTGGGAGCAGAGTAAACCAACATGGCCACAACAAGTACTATTCATACGGAGACAGGGACCGGCCAGGACGCAAATATCGATCAGCCGCACAACCTGCATGATCTAACGACAGAAAGCTCCAACGAAGCCTCGATGGGCTTCGACACCAAGTCCGCACTTGAAATCGCCCGCATCATCAATCACGAAGACTCGAAAATCGCAGCAGCTGTGAAGAAGTCGCTGCCCGAGATTGCGTTGGTGATCGATATGGTGGCGCGCAGTCTACGCGATGGAGGGCGCCTGATCTACGTTGGCGCCGGATCCAGTGGACGCATCGCCGGTCTTGATTCCTCAGAGTGCCCACCAACGTTTTCCACCCCGCCGCAAAGCGTGCAGTACATCATGGCCGGGGGCCCGAAAGCTCTCGCCTCCGCCGTCGAAGTAAACGAGGATTCCAGGGAGCTGGGGCAGCGCGATATCGCTCGTCGCCGGCCGACGCGGAAAGATGTGGTCATTGGCCTTTCTTCGAGTGGCCGCACCCCCTATGTCGTCGCCGCGGTGGAATATGCCCGCGCCCGGGGCGCCAAGACAGCCGCTGTCACCTGCAACCACAACACTCCTCTTTCTGGGGTTGCGGACATCTGCGTCGTGGCCGAAGTTGGACCGGAAGTTGTTTCCGGATCGACGCGTATGAAGGCCGCCACGGCCCAGAAGATGATTCTGAACATGATCACCACCGGCGCCATGACGCGGCTTGGTTATGTCTATGACAACCTGATGGTGAACGTGCACATGCAGAACACCAAGCTGGTGGAGCGTGGCATCAGCATCCTGATGCGGGCTTGCAACATTGACCGTGAACAGGCCGTGCTCACCATCAAATCTGCCGGCCGCAGCGTGCCGGTCGCGTTGGTGATGCTGAAGGCAGGAGTGGATAAGCCAGAAGCGGTACGCCGTCTGGCTAAGTCGGACGGGAATGTTCGACTGGCGATCGAAGATACAACGCTCGAGTTGTAGAACTGAGATACACATAAGGAGCACCCCCGGGCTCGCATGGACAAGTTTGTGATTCGCGGCGGTAACCCGCTGCTAGGAACGATTCGGGTAAGCGGAGCCAAAAATTCCGCGCTACCCTGCATGGCCGCAGCGATTCTCACCGAAGATGAAGTGGTGCTGGAGAATATCCCCCAGGTCCGCGACATCGAGACGGAGCGGAAACTCCTCACATCCATGGGCGCCGAGGTCGAGCTAGGCTACGGCCGGGCCCAGCATCGCAGCACCATCAGCTGCCGCGTCCTTTCGGATCCGACCGCCAAGTACGAGATCGTCAAGACTATGCGTGCGTCTTCGCTCGTACTGGGTCCCCTGGTAGCGCGCTGTGGCCTGGCCCGTGTGGCTCAGCCCGGCGGGTGTGCCATTGGCGACCGCCCGATCGATTTGCATCTCAAGGGCCTGGAGGCAATGGGCGCCACCATCGTGCAGGAACACGGCTATCTGGAAGCGCGCGCCGAGAGGCTGCATGGCGCGCACATTGTTTTCGACAAGATTACGGTGACGGGCACGGAAGACCTGCTCATGGCGGCAGTTCTTGCAGACGGCGATACGCTGATGGAGAACTGCGCCCGCGAGCCGGAGGTCGTCGATCTAGCTGCCCTGTTGGTAGCGATGGGGGCGAATATTGAGGGTGCCGGCACGACGACTATCCGTGTAAAGGGCGTAAACAAGCTGCACGGCGCCAAGCACCGTATCAATCCAGACCGCATCGAAGCGGGAACGTTTCTGGTGGCGGGTGCGATCAGTGGAGGCGACCTGGTGGTGGCGAATTGCCAGCCGGCGCATCTATCCGCGCTGATTTCCAAGCTCGAAGCATGTGGGGTCCGAATCACGCCCATGGGGGCTGACTCGTTGCGTGTGCGCAGTGAGGGCAACCTGCAAGCGAACGATATCTCTACCGAAGAATATCCCGGCTTCCCTACCGACATGCAGGCACAGTACATGGCCTTGGCTACTCAGGCCGAAGGGACCACTTCGGTGGTGGAGAACATTTTCGAGAATCGCTTTATGCATGTGGGCGAGCTGGTCCGCATGGGCGCCAATATCAAAGTAGATGGCCGCACGGCGACGGTGCGCGGCAAGACGCCGCTTTCTTCGGCGGTGGTGATGTGCTCCGATCTGCGCGCATCGGCGTCGCTGGTGCTGGCTGCGCTGGTTGCGGATGGCGAGTCCATCCTCGATCGCGTTTACCATATCGACCGCGGCTACGAGCGGATTGAAGAGAAGCTGCGCGGGGTTGGCGCGCAGATCCGTCGCATCGGCGACCTCTTCGCCACGGGCAAGCGCGAGGTTGCGATGGAAGCCCAGGTTTCCTAGCGGGCTGTTTCTGCATCCGAACAAGATATGCCCGACAATGATGCTTCCCTGAGAGAACAACTGGTGCAGCTTCTTCGCGGCGGTAACGCGCACATCGACGTGCTTTCCGCGCTCAAGGATTTTCCCCCGAAACTGTATGGCGCTAAGCCGGAGAATTCCCCTCATTCTGCTTGGGAGCTGCTCGAGCACATGCGTCTTGCGCTGCGCGACATTTGGGATTTTTCTACCAACGACAAGTACGTGGAGAAGAAGTTTCCGGATGACTACTGGCCGGCCAAGGGAGAGCCTCCTTCCAAGGAAGCCTGGGAGAAGTCGGTGCGGGCGCTGAAGGAAGACCTGGAGGCATTTGAGGAACTGATCAGGAACCCGGATAGCAATCTGTATGCGCAGATTCCGTGGGGGAACGAGGATCAGACATTGTTGCGTGAGGTCATGTTGGCTGCCGATCACAACAGCTATCACTGCGGGGAGTTGGTTTTTCTTCGTCGCATCCTTGGAGCGTGGAAGGGCTGAAGGACAAAGCCGAAGGAGAGCCTTGGCTTATTTCCAGCTCACGGCGAGCTGCCAGCGCATTTGACGTTGGGCGGTTTTTCGCAGCACGCGTTCGAACTCTTCCATCTCGCGCAGGACCGCTGGGGTTTCCGTTCCCAACGCGGTGGGAGATGCTTTGAGGTGGTCGAGCAGGGTGCACACCGTGATCAGGCCATCTTCGGGGGAGAACCACTGCGGTGGGGGCAAAGTCTTGGCCCACTCCGGATCGCCCGCGCCTTCTTCAAGTAAAAGGGCCATGGAGTTTTCATCCGCGGAGAAAAATTCGAGCAGCGGTTTGACCCCAATGCGTTGCGCCATCTTCTCCAAAGCATCCTCGTTACGAGCCAGTGCTCTGCCATTCACGAAGATGTCGAAGCCTGGGTCCTCGCCCTCAACGACAATGTATAAAGTGGCGCCCATCGCCTGCAGTTTATCGCATCCCCAGGCAGAAATTGCTCCCTTCTCGTTGTCAATTTCCCAGGAGGGAAACGTTCTTGTCATCTTCTGCCCGCGCGCGCATTACCAGTAACAAACTCGTTAAGGTAACCAGTGACCCGGCGATCATGGCGAACGAGAGACCGAGGCGGAGGAAGAATGCCGTTTCCATGATGGCTACCAGGGGCTCGATCCATTGCACGGTTGTCACCTTGTAGGCCTCAAGATGCTGCAGCAACCAGAAGTAGGTCGCGTAGGCGGGCGCGCCAGCAACGAGAGCGAGAAACACGATGGAGCCAATCGCATTGTGGCTCCACTGGGACGGCTGTCCGCGCTCGAGCACAAGGCCGGCAAGAAAGAATAGCAATGCCGCGGCGCCGGAAAGCAGCACGGTCGTTACCAAGGGATGTACGGCTCTGAGTTCCCGTCGGGCAAGAACTGCGGAAGTCCCGGTGGATGCCACAGCCAGCAGCACCATCACGGCTCCTACGGTCTGATCGAGGGAAAACGAAGGTCCCATTGCGAGGACTAGCCCACCCAGGCCCACAATGGTGGCCATGAGGCCGCCACGAGGCACGTTGTCCGTTGGCAACAGCGCTACCAATAGCGGTACAGCTCCGAACAACACAGTGATAGTTACCGATGAGACGTGTTGCTTCGCCCAAAGCACCAGGAGGTAGGGCAACACTACCAAGGTGACGGAGAGCAACAGCACAAAGCCAAGGGCGCGACCCTTTGGCAAGCTGAGCCGCTTTCCCACGGCCACCGGGATGAACAACAGTGCAGCTAGCAGGAAACGGGTGGCCGCTCCATGGAGGGGTGGAACGGATTCGCCCAGAGTGTCCGCAGCGATCCACGTGCTGCCCCAGACAATGCCGAGTGCTGCGAAAGCTAACCACCGCTTGGAGGAGGACTTCATCGGCTCTAGAAGAACGTACCTCAGGACCCAAGGCTGAGTGAAGTTGTTGGATTTGTTTACCGGCTAAAGTGGGTGCGTGAGAACCGATTGGAAATGAGTCCGGCAGGGACGGCTGAAAGTTGTCCAGGATTGCGGCGCGGCCTTTTTCAGCCGTCCCTACGGGACTCATGACGGCCGGTTCTCGAGCAGACACTTTAGCCCATACCTACCCAGCCAGTGTCGATCAGACTGGCTCGATCAAAAGAGCCAGCCGCTGTGAAAAACAAAGGGCTGCGCGTAACGCGCAACCCCTTTTCTTACTGAGTGCTGTTCGAAGCTCTACTGGGGGCCACGGTTTCCGCCACCGCCACCGCCGCCGCCAGGTCCACGACCCCGGCTGCGATGCCGCCGGCGCCGCTGACCGGCGCCGGCGCCACCCGGCGCTGCCGGCCTGCGTACCTCTGCAGGTCCCGCGTCGGAAGTACCGTCTGCACGGTTGAAGTTTGGCTCCTCGCCGCCCTCGACGAACGGCTCATCGTCATCAAACTCTTCACCGCCTTCGATGGTGATGGTGCTGGCATTCGATGCCGGCTGCCGTTCTACCGGGGATTGCGATTGCGACCGCGGAGGACGCGGCGCTGAGACGTCGCCCCCACCATTGTCTCCGCCCGAACCACCACGGGATGGCTCTGGAAGCCCCAGCTTTTCGCGCTGCTCTTTCAACAGAGCCTTGCGCGATAGCTTGATGCGATTGCCCTCGATGCCCAGAACCTTCACCAGGACCTGATCGCCTTCGCGCAGTTCGTCTTTCACGTCCTTCACGCGATGCTCGGCAATCTCACTGATGTGCAGCAATCCGTCGGTGCCGGGAAAGATCTCGACAAACGCGCCGAACTCTGCCAAGCGAACCACCTTGCCCAGATAGGTCTTCCCTACTTCCGGAACGGCGGTGAGGTCGCTGATCATGGCCAGCGCCTTCTTCAGACCCTCTTCATCGCTCGAGGCAACATTCACGCGGCCGGTATCGTCGACGTCAATTTTGACGCCGGTGGCTTCGATGATGCCGCGAATGGTTTTGCCGCCCGGCCCGATGAGGTCACGAATCTTATCGGTCGGTATCTGCAAGGTGTGGATCTGGGGAGCAAACTTGGAACGCTCCGTGTTCGGCGATGCCAGGACCGCATCCATTTGATCGAGCAGGAATAACCGTCCACGGCGAGCCTGTTCCAGGGCCTCGCGCATGATCTGTCCGGTCACGCCGCTGATCTTGATGTCCATCTGCAGGGCAGTAATACCCGCACGGGTACCGGCCACCTTGAAGTCCATGTCACCGTAGTGGTCTTCCGCGCCGGCGATGTCGGTCAGGATGGCGTAATTATCACCTTCCTTCACCAGACCCATGGCTACGCCGGCAACAGCTGCCTTGAGCGGAATGCCTGCATGCATCAAAGCGAGGCTGGCGCCGCAAACGCTGGCCATGGAGGAGGAACCGTTCGATTCGAGAATGTCGGAGACGACGCGCAGGGTGTAGGGAGACTCATCTTCACCCGGCAGCACGGCTGCAATGGCACGCTCGGCGAGTGCTCCGTGGCCGATCTCACGCCGGCCTACGCCGGTCATGCGGCCCACTTCTCCCACGGAAAACGGGGGGAAGTTGTAGTGCAGCATGAAACGCTTGCGCTGTTCTCCCTGGAAGGTTTCCAGACGTTGCACATCGTCAGAAGTTCCCAGGGTTGCGGTGACCAGTGCCTGGGTTTCGCCACGGGTAAACAGTGCTGAACCGTGGACGCGAGGCAATACACCAACCTCAATCGAAATTTCACGGATCTGGTCGAAGCTGCGGCGGTCAGGCCGGATGCGGTCCTTGGTGACCTGCTCACGGAAGATCCTCTCCCGCATCACTTCGTAGTATTTCGAGAGCTTCTTCTTGGCGTCCGCATCGCCTTCGGGAAGTTCTTTGGCCAGTTCGTCTTTGATCTGCTTGACCAGCGCATAGCTCTCAGTTTTGGCGTGAGTCTTGGTGTCGAGAGCGTCCTTCAGGCGGTCGCCGACCTTGGCCTGCAGGGCTGAGAGGTACTCCTGGTCGAACTCAACCGGGGCGACGACGCGCTTCGTCTTCCCCGCTTTGGCCACGAGCTCGTCAATGGCCGCGCAAATCTTCTTAGCTTCGTTGTGACCGAATTCGATGGCATCGACCACCGTATCTTCGCTCACGCCAGCCGCACCACTCTCGATCATCACGACGCCGTCTTTTGTCGCTACGACGGTGATATTGAGCGTGCTCACCAGCCGCTCGTCATACGAGGGGTTGACGATGAATTGGCCGTTCACTTGGCCGACTCTGATCGCACCGATGGGACCTCCGAATGGAATATCGGAGAGGGCCAAGGCAGCGCCTGCCGCGTTGATGCCCACGACATCGGGATCGTTATCTTTGTCTGCAGACAGGACCAGGGCGATGACCTGGGTCTCGTTGCGGAAATTCTTGGGGAACATGGGACGAATAGGGCGATCGATCTGGCGGCAGGTGAGAACCTCACGCTCGCTGGGCCGGCCCTCGCGCTTGATAAAACCGCCGGGGATGCGTCCACCTGCGTAGGTGTATTCGCGATAGTCCACGGTCAAGGGAAAGAAATCGAGTCCTTCCTTGGGTTCGGGCGCGGCCACTGCGGTGGCCAGAACCATGTTGTCACCTTGGGTCACGACTACAGCACCAGAGGCCTGCTTGGCCAGGCGGCCTGTTTCAAAAGTCAATCGCTTACCGCCGGTAAGCTCGACTGTCACTTCCTGTTTCATAAAATCCTCATTTCGTGTATGCACAAAGGGCGGGCGCGTGTGCAGAGGGCGGGATAATTCCAGCGCGAGGGGCAACGTGCAGAGATGGAAGGAGCCGGTAAACGGGCGAGCGCTCGCCAACCGGTGCCATCACATATGCACCAGCCGTCTCGGCGTCCAGCTCGATCCAGTCTCTTCGCCTGATTGTGGGGTACAAGTTTCTCGCTTGTTTACTTGCGGATACCCAGCTTACCGATCACATCCCGGTAGCGGTCAGAATTGTTCGTCTTGAGATAATCCAGTAAACGGCGGCGCTTGCTCACCAGCATCAAGAGACCTCGCCTGGAGGCATGGTCTTTTTTGTGAAGCTTGAAGTGCTCAGTCAGCTCGCCAATACGTTCGCTGAGAATCGCAATCTGCACTTCCGGGCTACCCGTGTCACTGTCATGGGTGCGAAAGCGCGTAATAACCTCGGTCTTCTTTGCAGTTGCCAACACGGCAGCGCGTTACTCCTCTACGTTAAATCGAGTCCACTCTCTAAGTGTCTGACTAAGAATAACATGGCTTGGGTTGCGGCGCACATGAAAAGGGCTTTAGGAGGGGGGAGCGGAGTCGATTTGGAGGATCGGTAAAGGCTGCAGAATGAGCGCACCGACTTTTCGCGCGATTTGGGGAAATCGAAAGAGAGCGTACCTAAGGCATGAGGGCCGAACGATTCGGGGTTTATATGCCGGTTGAAGACCCTGCGTGAGAATGGCCATCACGAAGTCGAGTCCTGCAGAACCTGCCCTGAGCTTGTCGAACGAGGACGGCTCCGCGGGACTCATTTTGCAATCGGTTCTCACGCACACACTCAACCCCGTACCTACCAGCCCGTACCTACCTGGCTATTCCATCATGACGGTTCCACCGGCGCCTGGCTGATTGCGATCGAGGAGGAATGCCAGAGGCACCATCAGGATGGCGGCAAAGGCAAGCACGTAGTAGACATCGACATAGGCCAGGGCTTGCGTCTGCGCTAGAAGCTGTTGATATAGCTGCCCTTGTGCCAGGTGTAGTCCATTTGCTTTGCCGGCGGTTACGTCCAGAGTGTTGCGTAATGCATCCACCTGCTGTTGATAGATCGAGTCAACCAACGAAGTTTTCTTTGCTAGCACGTCCTGATGAAACTGCGCCCTCTCGGTCACCAGGGCGTTGGTGAGCGAGATCAGGATGCTGCCGCCTATATTGCGGACAAAGTTAATGAGCCCCGAGACCTGGTTGTTCTTCTCGGAAGGAATTCCGAAATAGGCGGCCGTGGTCACGGAAATAAAGACAAACGGGATAGCGATGATCTGAACAACGCGTAACTTCGAGGCGAACCCGAAACTGATGAGCAGGCTAATGTGCCTGGCAGTGTAGAAGTAGCCGAAAGCGAAGATGACGAAGCCCATCGCAATCAGGTTCCGCGCCGGGAATCGGCTAACCATTTGCCCTGCCATGGGCATCGCGATCAGCAAAACCAGCCCGCCGCCCGAAAGCGATAGCCCCGCGATCGTTGCCGTATAGCCAAGTTGTTGTTGCAGGAACTGAGGCTGCAGGACGGTGGTTGCGTTGAGCAATCCGCCGGTCAACAACATGAGGAAGGCACAGACGGCAAAATTCTTGAACTTGAAAAGCCGCAGGTCAATCAACGGCTTCTCGACACGGAACTCCCAAATGATCAGAGCAATAAACGAGATGATGAAGGCGGTGGCAAAAGTAACAATGAAGTGCGATCCAAACCAGTTCTTCTCCTCGCCCTTATCGAGCGTGATCTGCAGCGCGGCCATGGAAATGACCAGCAGACTGACGCCGATGTAGTCGATGCGGTAGAGATTGTTTCGATCAGCCTTTTGGTAGGGAGGATCTTCTACCAGCCGGTTGGTGAGGAACAAGGTCAGGATGCCTACGGGTATGTTGATGTAGAAGATCCAATGCCAGGAGTAGTTGTCAGTGATCCAACCGCCGAGGGTGGGTCCAATCGACGGCGCCAATACCGCCACTAGCCCGTACAGTGCAAATGCGAGACCACGCTTGGAGGGCTCAAATGAGTCAGCCATGATGGCCTGTGCCATGGGCTGCAAACCGCCTCCTCCGACACCTTGAAACACGCGGAAGAGCAGGAGGAACGCCAGAGTAGGGGCGATGCCGCATAAGAAGGAACTAATGGTGAAGATGACGATGCAGAGCATGAAGAAATTCTTCCGCCCGATCACGCTGGCAGCCCAGGCACCCATGGGCAAGACGATTGCGTTCGCCACGAGATAAGAGGTCAGCACCCAGGTGCTCTGATCTGCGCTCGCGCCCAGGCTGCCTGCGATATGGGGAAGAGCGACGTTGGCAATGGAGGTATCCAGCACCTCCATAAAGGCCGCGAGCGCTACGGTGGCGGCGATCAGCCAAGGGTTTGTTTTCGGCTTCCATGCATACATCGCCGCATTTGCGGCAGATGCGTCGGCAGTCGTACTCGAGGCCATCGTTCTCCGTGTTCCCTATGAATTGGCAGCGTGGCCTTACGTCCTCTTGATAGATGCCTAGCGTGCCCCCGAAGACGCCATTTCTGGGTGATGATCAAAGATGGCGATTGAAAAACGCAAGCGTCCTGGCCATGGCTTCCTTGGCGGCTTCTGCGTTGTAGCTGGCGCGAGTGTCGTTATTGAAAGCATGACCCGCGTCATACAAACAGATCTCCACCACCGGATGGGCCGCGTGGACCTTCTCAATGTCAGCCTGGGGAATATGGCTGTCCTGCTTCCCAAAGTGAAGCAGGACCGGCACGCGCGGGATTTCCTGGGCGAACCTTCCGATTTGGCCACCGTAGTAGCCGACTGCGGCCGCGGGTGACAACCGGGTCGCACTCAGCCAGGCCAGCGTTCCTCCGTAGCAATAACCCACGACACCGGCTGCTTTCCCGGCCTGTTTGGCGGCGTATTGGAGTGCAGCGTCCACATCTTTGAGGGCGTCATCTATGTTGATTTTTTGCGCAAAAGCGATTCCCTTCTGCATGCCGTCATCCGTCAGTTCGACGTTAGATTCCAGGCGATCAAAAAGAGCTGGAGCCACCGCATAGAAGCCCTCTTGTGAGAAGCGGTCCGCGACCGAACGCATGTGTTGGTTAACGCCAAAGATCTCCTGCACTACCACCAGCGCCCCCCACGGCTTACCGGCGGGTTCGGCTACATAGGCATCCAGTTCATGGCCATCGCTGGCCTGCAATTTAGCCACTCTGCTCATGAGTCTCCTTGGCTGGGCGTATGTATCGACGCGATTTTCTTGTTCTTGGATGCGGCAGGAAGGAATGGTCTGCAAGCCAAACTGTGATTTTTTGCTGGATGCCGGGAGAGTTTGCGGGAGAAAAGTAGGCTTAAGAGCTTTGCCGGCTGCGCGTTCCGAAGTTTCGCGTCCAGCCGAGAAATCGCATCAGTTGGGCCCTCTCCTTCCACAGGAAAAACCAGAAATACCTGGCGTCGATGGTGTCGGCTTTGCGGCCGGAATAGGTTTCGATCCGCCACTTGAGGTATTCGCTGCGCCACGGGGTAAGCCGATGGCCTCTTGTTGCATTCCACAAAAAGCGGACCGCCATCCGAGGGGCCTCTGCAACAAAGTATATCCAAGCGGGTTGCGGGACTAGCCTTTGGGCTCGAGCATGTGGGTGATCAGCTTGTCGGCTAAATCCTCGGCGCTGACACGATAGGTTCCATCAGCCACGGCCTGCTTTAGTCTGGCAATCTTTTTCAGGCGCTCCTCATCGATAAGGTTATCGATGATTTGGAGAGGGTCAGCGGCGCGCTGGTCATTTGCCGACGGATTGTCGCGATGGTCCATGCTCGACTTAAGCGTAGCATCATCGCCATGCAAATGGGGACCTTTGGTAACCTCAGCCACCGCCATGGTACAAGGACCTCAACAATCATTCTTGGAGGCGGCGGAGCGGCGGGACGAGGGCGAAGAGGCGTCCTGTGAATCCTGCCTTGCGGCGAAATCAGCGAGTCGGGCGCGAAGGTGCAAGACAGCGGAGGCGTGGATCTGTGAGATACGGGACTCGACCACACCCAGGATGAGGCCGATCTCTTTCATCGTGGTTTCCTCGTAGTAGTAAAGAGTCATCACCAGGCGTTCGCGCTCGGGCAGGTCGCCGATGGCCTCGATCAGCCGTTCTCGCATTTCGGACTGTAGGTAGCGAAAGAGGGGGTCGTCTTCCGGCCGGTTGGGCAGGTAGACCAACTCTTCTTCCCCTGAGTCCTCGCTGCGTTCGGAATGCAGGGTACCGATTTCGAGGCCCTTGAGTTCCCCTAGCAATTGCTGATAGGTGGCCAGATCGATGTGCATTTGGGCAGCGATTTCAAGGTCGGTCGGAGCCCGGCCGAACTGGGCCATGAGGGTCTGAATTGCCTGTTCGATGGCACGGCCCTTGCGACGTAATTCCCTGGGGCTCCAGTCGAGCGTGCGCAAATTGTCCAGGATGGCTCCACGGATGCGAAACTGCGCATAGCTGCGGAACTGTACCTGCTTGGATGGATCGAATTTGCCGAAGGCGTCGAGCAGGCCTACCACACCGGCGCTGTAGAGGTCTTCTATGGGCACATGTTGTGGCAGTCGCTCATGGATGCGCCGCGCGATAAAGCGCACGATGGGAAGATGCTCGATCATCAGTTTTTCTTGTTCCGCGGTGAGCAGGTCGCCGGTACGCGGGGCAAGCGATGTTCGCGGTGCGACGGCGGGTGCTTCTTTCTTTGCATTGTCAGGAACAACATGGGTAACCGCGCTCGCGTCTTGCGCCGGAGTTCCCCGCCGAGGACGCCTATGACCTTTTCCTGCTTCTTGCATATTCACCATCCAACCTATGTTCGAGAAACAGACCCTGGAAAACTTGTGAACCCGTAAAGCACTGTTGAGGTACAGCTGTGTTTGAGCGAAAAGCACAGGCTGGTTAGGAGTGGCGTCGATGCCGATTGGAGGAAAGCTCTGTTTGTCTCATCGGCGCTGCTCAGAGGAACTCGACCCTGTGGTGGTTAACTTTCTGTGCCCGCATATTGGCTTTTCTTGGCCGTTCGCTCAGCGGTTGGATTCCGCGTTGCACCTCTACCCTGCATCGCAATGAGGGGTTGAAACAAGCGCTGCGAGGACATTCCTTGTTGCCTCGTTTCATATCGGGAGGAGCGGGACAGAAATTGTGCCAATTCGAAACAGCAGTTGTGGCAAGGGATTCGCGGCGCGGAGAAGCCCCCAAAAAAGACTCTTGCGATTCGCTTTTTGTTCGCTATAATGCAGGCATGTCAGTTACCCGCCGGCAAAAAGAAGTGCTGGACTTTATCAGCAATTTTGTACAGCGCAATGGATACTCCCCGTCTTTTGAGGAGATTGCCCGAGGGTTGAGCCTCAAGTCCTTGGCCACGGTGCACAAACACATTACCAACCTGCAGAAGAAAGGGCTGCTGCAGCGGGCTCATAACCGCAGCCGATCGATCGATGTGCTGCCGCCCCGTAGTAAGACGCGACGTTCAGACCGGCTGCCGCTGTTGGGGCGGATCGCCGCGGGACTACCGGTCGAAGCATTGGAGACCAACGAGAGCATCGCGCTGGGCGACATCCTGGGAAACCGCGAGGTATTTGCACTCCAGGTGCGCGGGGATTCCATGCGCGACGAGCATATCGTGGATGGCGACTACGTGTTGGTAGAGCACACCAGCACTGCGCGCCAGGGGGAGATCATCGTCGCTCTCGTGCGCGGCAGCGAGACCACGCTGAAGCGGTACTACATTGAAGGAACCCTGGTCCGATTGCAGCCTTCCAACGCTGAGATGGAACCTATTTACGTTCCTCTTTCGGAGATTGCAATCCAAGGTCGTGTTCTAGGTGTTTTGCGGCGGTACGTTTGAGGGTGCTCGCGCAAAAAAGCCCCGGGTTTGCCGGGGCCTCTGGTTCCTGACTGCGCACAGACCGCTTAGACAGCTATGAGCTTGCTGACGCTCTCGTCGATTTTGGCTTTGGGAACGAAGCCGACAATCTGTTCTGCTACTTTGCCGCCTTTGAAAAGCAGCAAGGCCGGAATGCCGCGGATGCCGTAACGCATCGGCGTTGCCGAATTCCGATCCACGTCCATCTTCATCACCTTGAGCTTGCCAAGGTACTGCGCGGCTACTTCATCCACGACGGGCGCCAACGCGCGGCAAGGCCCGCACCAGGCAGCCCAAAAGTCGACAAGAACAGGCTGGTCAGACTGCAGCACCTCCTGCTCAAATGTCGCATCGTTTACCTCAAAGACCCCTGGTCCTGCCATGTTCCTCCTTCGCTTTCCTTGGCTGAGCATAGCATCCATGCCACACTATCAGCCTGAACAATTGATGCAATAAGCAGCTAAAAGGTGCATAGCGCCCCAAAACCAAAAGCGCCCGGGCCTCGCGGCCACAGGCGCTAGAGCAGCCCTCCCCCAGAACTGCCCACGACGCGTAAATTAGGGCTTAGCGAGCGGCGTTGTAAATAGAACTTAGGTAACGATTTAGTAACATCTGAGGAAAAGCTTCACTCTCCGATGCTCATGCCGGCACCCTCGCGGCAAAGGCCGGCGGGCAGGATTTCTACCGGACAGACGGGCCCTGCAAGCTGCAGAATCGCTTCCTTCAAAGTTGCCTCCTGAGCGGACTGCGTGAGCAGCATGACCGCCGGGCCCGCGCCGCTCAGCGTAACGGACATGACTCCATGGTTACCAGCCAACGGTAAAAGCGCGGGCAGGAGTGGGCAAAGCTCCGCCCGGTAGGGCTGGTGCAAGCGGTCACAGGTAGCCAACCGCATCAGATCCGACCTTCCGGTGGCAAAAGCGGCTGTGAGGAGCGCTACACACTGCACATTCGTGACGACGTCCTGGCGGGGATAGCTTTGCGGCAGCATGGATCGTGCCTTAGAAGTGGCCACCGGAGTTTCCGGAAGGATGAGAAGAGCTCGCCATTGGGGAGGCGGAGGGAGAGAGATGATGGCCAGTTGCTGGGTATTGGCGGCGATCGTCAGGCCGCCGTGCCAGCAGGCTGCCACATTGTCCGGGTGGCCTTCAAGACGAACGGCATAGTCGACAATCCGGGCTGCATCCCAAGCGAGCTCCCCGAAAGCCGAGGCGAGGGCCACAGCGGCCAGTCGCACCGCGGCTGAGGACCCGCAGCCCATGCCTACCGGAATACCGTTGCGCATGTGTAGCTCGAGCGGCACGATCTCCCTTTTCTCCGCGGCAAGTACCGATTTGTAAGTCTCTATCAGGAGATTTCTCGTCAATCCGCCGCAGATATTCGGGTTGCGCCCGGTGGCGTGAATGGAGAACTCGGCGGCGGGTGCGGCGTCGATTTCCAGAAAGAGTTCAAGCGCCAACGCCATGGCGTCAAAACCCGGGCCCAGGTTGGCCGAAGTAGCAGGCAGCCGCAAGCGCACAGTCTTCATGCCCTGATCCTTCATACCTGGATCCTTCATGCTTGGATCGCGGCCTCAAGGACACGAAGCACAGCATCGGCCGAAGCCTCGAGCGATAGCGTGGCCCGACGCCTTTCAGCGATTTCCTGCTCCAACCCGGCGGTCTCGTCCTCCCGTAACAATGTGCCCCGGTGAAAGTCGATGGTGAACTCAGAATCTTTCAAAGTATGCCCGGTGAGCAGCAACACGACTGATTCAGTACGCTCGATCCTGCCGTCACGCATCAGCTTCTTCAGACCCGCCAGGGTGACGGCGGATGCCGGCTCGCAACCGATGCCCTCCTGGCCGATTTCCGCCTTTGCCAGGGCAATTTCCGCTTCACTCACTTGTTCGCAGTAGCCTCCGGTCTGTTGGATCACCCGTGCCGCCTTGCGCCATGAAGCCGGGTTCCCGATGCGGATGGCGGTGGCTCGGGTGTTGGCTTGTACAGGCTGGATCTCTTGCCCGTCGTGATGCAGAAGACTGGTGTAGAGAGGATTGGCGCCTTCGGCCTGCACCACGGTGATTTTCGGAACCTTGGCGCAGAGTCCCAAATGCTTCATTTCGAGAAAGCCTTTGCCCAGGGCGGAACTATTGGCCAGATTTCCGCCGGGCACAATGACGTGGTCGGGAACTTGCCAATCGAATTCTTCAGCGATCTCCAGAGCCGGAGTCTTTTGCCCTTCCAGCCGGTAAGGATTGACCGAGTTGAGGAGATAAACGGATGCGCGGCGAACCACTTCCGCCAGCACGCGTACGCAGCCATCGAAGTCTGTGTTCAATTGGCAGGTCACGGCTCCGTAATCGAGGGCCTGGGAAAGTTTGGACCACGAGATCTTTCCCTCGGGCAGCAAAACCAGGCTGTTCATGCGGGCGCGGGACGCGTAGGCCGCCATGGCGGCTGAAGTGTTACCGGTGGAGGCGCAGGCGACCCACTGGAAGCCGCGCTCGCGCGCCTGCGAAAGCGCAGCTGTCATGCCCGTGTCTTTGAATGAGCCGGTGGGGTTCATCCCCTGGTGTTTAGCGTAGAGCTGCTCCAGGCCCAGTTCTTCTGCGCACTGTAAAAGCCGGTAGAGGGGGGTGTTGCCTTCGCGCAGCGTGACTGCCTTTTCCGGATCCAGCAGAATGGGCAGCAGTTCACGAAAGCGCCACACGCCGCTCTTATCGATGGGGAGCCTGGACTGGAGCCGCTCCTGCCAGAGCCAGCGGAGGGCGCCGGGATTGGGTGTACGGCGGGCTCCTGTTGCGAGGGCCGGAAATGGGGCCCCGGCCGCACTCCACGAGGGATATTCCACCTCAAGAAGTTCACCACAATCGACACAACGAAAGTCTTTTTCTACCGCGTCCGGGAGGATGACGGCGCTGCAACCGACGCAGCGCAGTTGATGGGAAACTTCTTGCATGGTTTAAGCCTAGCGTACAACGAGGATGGATGCGGGCAAGATCCGGCCGCAAAGGAGTGGGTGTAGCTAATCGGCAAAGATGGCGGAGTAGTCGCGGAACTTGTAGTCCTTGCGATGCGATCGCCCATTCGACCAGTTCACCTGGGCATGGAAATGCTTAGTGCGTGAGATGTGATCGTCGAGGATGTCACACGCCTTGGAGACGTTCCCTGCGGTGAGCAGTTCGAGTATTTTGTTGTGCTCGTCAAAGGCTCGATTCCGATAGACGGCAGTGTCCATGAAGCGATAACGGAGTGCCTCAACGCTGTGCCCGATATTTCCGTAGGACTGGATGAGGTAGCGATTCTGACTATGCTTAATAAAGGTTTGATGAAAATCCGTATCCAGCAATTTGCTTTGGAACAGGTCGGACGAACGGTAGGCATCGTTCATTTTTTCAACGATTTTCTTGAGCGACCGCAACATAGCGGAGGCGGCATTCTCCATGGATACGCAGAGGGCACGCTGCTCCAGCAGCAAGCGGAAGTCGCATAGCTCTTCAATCTCTTCGCGCGTGGGGCTGAACACGTAGCTGCCCGATTGCGGGATGACGACCACCAATCCCTTCAGCCGAAGTTCGTTGAGGCTTTGCCGAATGGGCGCTTTGCTGACGTCCAGAGCTTTGGCCAGGTCGTTCTCCGAAAGCGGTTCGCCCAGATCCAAGCGGCCATAGACGATGGCATTGAGAATTTTCTCGTAGGCCATCTGAGTGAGCTTGGTATCCGACGCAGAGGGGCGTGGGGTCTCAGGGGCAGGCCTGGCAGGCATCGGCAGTCGTGCGACCTTTGCACTCATAGCGCGCTCGCAATCGCCTTTCCCAGTTCACTGGTGGTGGCGTTGCCGCCCAGATCGGGTGTGAGGCGACGATCGGGTGCGGCCAGCACTTTCTCCAATGCATGCAGGACGGCTGCGCCCGCTTCGGGTTCCCCTAGATGCTCCAGCATCATGGCTCCTGACCAGATCTGACCGATAGGGTTGGCAATTCCCTTCCCGGCGATGTCCGGAGCTGAACCGTGGACCGGCTCGAACATCGAAGGAAATACTCGTTCCGGGTTGATATTTGCGGAAGGGGCGACGGCGATCGTCCCGGTAATCCCCGGACCCAGGTCGGACAGGATGTCTCCGAAGAGATTGCTGGCGACGACCACGCTGAAGCGCTCCGGCGACATGACAAACCGGGCAGCGAGAATATCGATGTGATATTGGTCGGCACGGATCTCCGGATACTGGCTGCTCATGGCCGCGAAACGCTCATCCCAGAAGGGCATGGAATGAAAGATACCATTGGACTTGGTCGCCGAGGTCACGTGGTCCCGCCCCAGCCGCTTGGCCAGCTCGAAGGCGTAACGGAGAATACGATCGGTACCCCTGCGGGTGAAGATCGCCTCCTGAATGACGGTCTCGTGTTCTGTACCGGCGTGGAGGCGGCCGCCGATCTGGGAATACTCTCCCTCAGTGTTCTCGCGGACGATCCACATATCGATATCGCCGGGATGCCGATCACGGAGCGGCGGAGTGATCCCCGGCAACAGCCGTACTGGCCGCAGGTTGACGTACTGGTCAAACTCGCGGCGGATGGGAATCAGAAGGCCCCACAGCGAAACGTGGTCGGGCACTCCGGGGTAGCCCACCGCGCCGAGAAAGATGGCGTCGTGGTCTCGCAGGCGCTGGATGCCGTCTTCCGGCATCATCCGGCCGGTGGCTTTGTAACTTTCGCAGCTCCAGTCAAAATGCTGGAAGCGAAAGCCGATGCCGAACTTTGCGCCCACTGCTTCGAGAACACGCAGCCCCTCGGGAACGACTTCCTTCCCGATCCCGTCTCCTGGAATAACTGCGATGGTGTAGGTCTTCATAACGTTTGCGGGAGGTGGGTCGCTACACGCAGCGGCCGCCGTCGACCTCCATGCAAACTCCAGTGATGAACTCGGCCTCATCACTGGCCAGGAAGGCGCATGCTTTGGCGATGTCGATGGGCCGGCTGAGTCTTCCCATGGGAATGGTGCTGATCACCTTCTGCCGGCCGACTTCGGCATCGCCGGCAGGCAGAAAATACCCGAGCAGGCCCGTTTCCCCCATCACGGGGTTGACCGCGTTCACACGAATACCATCCGGAGCCAGTTCGACTGCCATCGACTTGGTCAACAGGTTTGCTGCACCCTTCGAGCCGTTGTACCAAGTCAGCCCTGGGCGGGGGCGAACCCCGGCGGTGGAAGCAACATTCACGATGTTGCCTGAACCCTGGCGGCGGAATACCGGGACCGCATGGATGGCGCCGAGGTAGATGCTCTTCACGTTGACCGCATAAACCCGATCAAAGGTCGCTTCATCCACATCGAGCATAGGCATGTTCTTGTGCGTGGTTCCTGCATTGTTCACAAGAATATCCAGCTTGCCGAAACTGCTGAGTGCGAGCGCCACCATCTGCGCGACTTGGGCGGTCTGGGTTACATCGATATGCGCGGGCACGGCATCGCCGCCTGCGGCTTTGATTTCTTTCGCGACCCTTTCCGCTTCTTCACAACGGATATCGGCCACCAGAACCTTCGCGCCCAACTCAGCGAAATGCTTGGCGATACCTTCGCCAAATCCCCCGCCGGACCCGGTAACAATAGCTGTTCGACCTTTGAGTTTCATGGTGCCTTTCGTTTGTGCTTTAGACGCCGCCCATACAGAGGTACTTCACTTCGACGAACTCTTCGATACCGTACTTTGAACCTTCCCGCCCGATGCCAGACTGCTTCACGCCTCCGAACGGAGCCACTTCGGTGGAGATGAGCCCTTCGTTGATGCCGACGATGCCATACTCCAAAGCCTCGGCCACGCGCCAGACGCGCCCGATGTCGCGTGTGTAGAAGTAGGCGGCCAGGCCAAACTCGGTGTCGTTGCTCATGGCGATGACTTCCTGCTCGGAGGAGAAACGGGTCAAGGGAGCGACCGGACCGAAGGTCTCCTCGTTCATCAGCTTGGTTCCTCCCGGCACATCGAGAAGGATGGTGGGCTCGAAGAAGGTCCCGCCGAGAGCGTGACGTTTGCCGCCCAGGGAAATTTTGGCTCCGTGGCCCACTGCGTCGCTGATGTGGTCTTCGACCTTATCTACGGCTGCTTGATCGATAAGCGGTCCGATGGTTGTGCCCGACGCTCATTCCGTTTCCGACGACGAGCGCCCGGACCGCATCCTGCAGCTTGGCCGTGAACGCGTCGTAGATGCTGTCTTCCACGAAAATGCGGTTGGCACAAACGCAGGTCTGGCCGCCGTTGCGGAACTTGGAGACCATGACGCCGGTAACAGCGCGATCGAGATCGGCATCGGCGAAGATGATGAAAGGTGCGTTTCCGCCGAGTTCCAGCGATACTTTCTTGACCGTGCCGGCGCATTGCTTGAGCAATAGCCGGCCTACTTCCGTCGAACCGGTGAAGGATAGTTTTCGTACGACGGGACTCGCGGTGAGCACGCCGCCCACCACCTCAGGCTGCCCGGTAATGATGTTGAGGACTCCCTTTGGCATACCGGCACGTTCCGCCAGCTCGGCAAGAGCGAGGGCGGAGTACGGTGTTGACTCAGCGGGCTTGATGACGACGGTGCAACCCGCGGCCAGAGCGGCTCCCCCTTTACGGGTGATCATGGCGTTGGGGAAATTCCAGGGAGTGATAGCCGCTACGACCCCGATCGCTTGTTTGATAACGACGATCCGGCGGTCGGTGGCGGTAGCCGGAATGACGTCACCGTAGACGCGCTTGGCTTCCTCAGCAAACCACTCGATGAAGGAGGAACCGTAGGCGATTTCGCCGCGCGCCTCAGCCAGCGGTTTCCCTTGCTCCAGCGTCAGGATCAGCGCCAGGTCATCCTGATTCTGCATGCATAGGTCGAACCAACGGCGCAGAATCTGCGATCTCTCCTTGGCAGTTTTGGCGCGCCAGGCAGGCAAAGCCGCCTCAGCCGCGTCGATCGCGCGCTGCGTGTCTGCAGCACTGAAGCTGGGAACGGTGCCGATCTGGCTTCCATCGGCAGGGTTGGTAACGGGAAAGGTGCTTCCATTTTCCGCGTTGAGCCACGCGCCGCCCACATAACACTGCTGGCGAAACAACTTCTGGTCCTTAAGGGACAATTCGACTGAGTTCACAGCAACGGACGTCAACATACACGGTTCCTCGCGGCCTGACCGGTTTCGAAAGCGTGAAGGCCTTCCAGCAGTATGAGGCCCATGGCGTTACGGGTATCCTCTGTGGCGCTGCCGATGTGTGGAGTAAGAAACACATTCTCCAATGTACGGTAACGCGGGTCCAGGGCCGGCTCATGGTCGAAAACATCCAGGCCGGCGGCGAATATCCCTCTTCGTGATCAACGCTTCGATCAACGCATCGTCGTCGATCATCTCTCCTCGGGCAACGTTCACGACGATGGCGTTGGGTGGCAACAACTCGATGCGCCGGCGATTGAGAAATCCGGCCAAGTCGGGGGTTCCGGGAGCCGTGATCAGGAAAATGTCGCTCATCCCGAGCAGGCTCTCCGGGGTGTCGTGGTACACGGCGTCCTTTGCCAAGTCAGAGAGCAAAGGCTTTCGGTTGTGATAATGAACGTGCACCCCGAAACTGCGGGCACGATCCGCGACTGCCTGTCCGATCCTGCCCATCCCCAGAATACCCAGGCGCTTGCCGACAAGGCCCAGCCCCAGCAGTTGCGTGGGCGCCCAACCCGGCCAGTTACCGGAGCGCACCAGCGCTTCCCCTTCGTGCGCGCGGCGGGCGGCGTTGAGGATGAGGAGCATGGCGATTTCAGCACAAGCATCGGTGAGGACGCCGGGAGAGTTGAAGACGGCTACTCCGTGGGCCCGCGCTGTCTCGATATCGACATGATTGAAACCGACGGAAAGCGTTGCCACTGCTTTCAGACTTCCGGCGAGGGTCTCAAATACCGGGCGCGATACCTGTTCGGTTGCAGAAACAAACAAATAATCACAATTGAGCGCATTGCTTGCGAGTTCCTCGGCGTTCATCGCACGCCCGGAAGGATTTTTGAGGACCTGATACCGCTCGCTGATTTTCGCTTCCACCAGGGTGGTGAAGGAACGCGCCAGATACGCTTTCAAAAGGCCTGGACTTGCTTCGCGCAGGGTTGGCGGCATGGTTTCACGATAAATTGGAATGTCAGTTATCCGCAAGATGTCCGTCCCTTGTGTCGTGAACCTTTCGTAAGCATTTCGGGTATACGCGGCCGGCCTTCGCATTTAGATCGGCGGCGGTGTTCCCAGCGCGCAAGCAAGGCTTTCCTTCCCCCACGGCGCTCCGCGCCGGACCCACTCAGTCAAGGTTTCGATATCCTCGTCAGGCAGCTTTGGGCCGGGCGGCATCATCACCGGGAACTTCATCAACCCACCGTCGCGATTGATGGCGTGGATGAGAATGCTTTGGTCGGGCTTATGAGGCACGACAGCCGGCCCGCGCTCCCCTCCATCCAGCACCTCCTTCCGGGTGTAGAACGACAGGTCGCTGGCCTGAATCTGCTCGTTATGGCAGGACGTGCAGTGACCGCACAGGATAGGTGCTACCCGTTCCTCGAAGAAGGCCGCGTCCTTAGGGTCGACGTTGTTCGCCGCCGTGCAATAGGCGCTGACCATCAAAGTGAGAGAGGCGACGCAGCCCGCTTTTGTTATTGATTTCCGCATGGTTCCTCGATGTCTTGGGTTAAGTGCCTGGCAGGCTGCCGCCGAAACCTCAGCCTTCACTATGGTCTCCAAGACACACCTCCGCGCTTGCGGATTCCCCTGGAGGAAAGGTGGAGTCCCTCGCGATGATCAATCCTTGCTAGCGTTTCTGACCAACTCCGAATTGATCGTTACTGCGCACCGGCTTGCCGCCCTTGAAGTCGATTTCGACGATCTTTTCGCTTTGCAGCTGGACGCCGGTTTCATCGTGAAGGGTGTAGACGATCTTTCTGGTCTTGCGGTCGATAATGTCGCCGCTGGAGGGGATCACATACTTCCCGTCGATGGTCATGAACATCCAGCCCGGCATGTCGGAAGTCTTGATGTCCGCAATCTGTTTGGGTGGCATGACCGTATTGTCGAAGACATGGACGTAATTGTTGGGTCCATCCGCCAGCCAGATCTCTTTTTCGTCCGGCGACAACGCAATGCCGTGGCTGGGACAGCCATGCCTCTTGACGGGGCCCGTTTGAAACCCTTGCACCGTGACTTTCGCGAGTTCTTTGCCGGTCTTGATGTCGCCAACCTCGAATCCCAAAAGACCGTTGACGTTCACATAGCAACGGGAGTTGCTTCCATCGACCGTAAAGGGGCGGATGACATCGGCAAATGGCCCGACCTTTTCGACGACTTTGTTGGTGGAGGGATCGGCGACGAGCAAGTAGTTATAGTGCAGGCCGGCTAGATAGACCCGGCTGCCATCCTCCGCATAAATTGTGTTGTGGGAGCCGCTGTTGGTTTGGATCTTGGTGATCAGGTTTCCGTTGGATGCGTCTACTACGTCCCAGAATGGACCCTCGAGCGACGGCATATAGATCGTCTTCCCGTCCGTCGAGAGGGCGAGCCGGTCGCAACCACCTTCGAAGGTCTTTTCCCACAGCATCTTGTCGGTGGTGAGGTCGAAGGCTGCCAGGCGGTTGATGGTGGTTACGTAGATCCTGCCGGTCTTGGCGTCCGCCGCGATGCCCTTCACGTTTTCGACCGGCTTCCCCGGTTCTACCGGCCAAGTGGGAATACGCTTGACGAATTTGTAACCGTGGTCCATATCAAAGACCACGATCCCGATGCCGCCATGTTGCAGGTAGTTGCGCACACCCGGAACCGCGGCATACAGGTAGTGACGGTCTTGTGCGTAGACTTGCGCGGCCATCAGGGCAATGATCGCGGATGCCAAAAAGCGGCCCCCACGCACCAGGCTTCGAGTTCTCAGGATTGAAAAGGACACGTCAGTCAATCTCCTAGGGTCGTGGATAACATTGCGAGACCGCCTACCAATATAGCTTCATGGCGAGTTGGATTTCCCGGGAAGTTCGCTGGAAGAGTACGGGCGCGCCCGCGGAGCTGATGGTTCCGGCAGCCGCCGTCCCAATCGACGCATTGGGATTGTTGAACTGGGGCGTGTTGAATATATTGAACGTTTCGGCGCGGAATTGAAGACGACGGCTTCCGTCGCTGGAGAAGATCAGGTCCTTGAACAAGGACGCATCAAATTGCTTGGTGCCGGGGCCATACAGAATATTGCGTCCCGAGTTTCCGAAGGTGTACTGTCCAGGCGAAACAAACACCGAGGTATCGAACCATTCGTGGATGGAGGGATTCAGCAACTCTCCATTGCCTTTCCGATTCGGCCATTGCCCTCCAGTGCCCGAGTTCAGGAGACTGGTTGCCATGACGGGAGTGAATGGGGAGCCCGTCTGAAACGTATCGATGCTGTTCAGTTGCCATCCACCGACAAGCGCCTGTTGGAAGCCACGCGCATCCGTGGCAAAAGCCTTACCCCTACCGAAGGGCAGTTGGTACGACCAGCTCAACACTACGCTCTGCCGGGTGTCGAAGTCCGAATTACCCCGGTTCGTGGCGAGGTTAAATGGGTTCTGCGGTGCTACCAGGTTTCCCTGCCCGCTGGAGTTGTCGATGCTGTGCCCCCAGGTCCAGGCTCCCTGGAAGTCGAGGCCCGCGGAGAGCCGATTGACATACGTGACCTGGAGAGAATTGAACTCTGAGTTGCCACACACACAGTTGTTCGAGCCGTCAGCCAGGTTGGGAAATTCCCGGCGCGGGGCTATGGCGCCAGGTCCGGGAAAAGCTTCGTTCTGGTTGTAAGTCAGAAGTATGTGATCGCCGGTCTGGCCGACATAGGCTATGGAAAAGACATCGTGAGCTGTCAGCTGCCTCTGGAAGTTGAGGTTCCACTCGTTGGCTGAGGGGTTGGGATAGCGGCGGGAGAAGATATTGAAGGAAGAACCAGCGATGGGGAAAAGGGTCGGGCGGGCTTCCGGAAAGCCGGCCGAGATGGGAAGAGCCACAGCATATCCTGCGGCGCTGGAAACATTGGTCTGGATGAGAGAACCATTGTAGGGTGCGTTCTTCACCATGGGATTGGAATTGTTGTTTTCGAACGCATAGAAGATGCCGGCTCCTCCGCGAATGACAGTCCTCGGATCAAGGCTATAGGCAAAGCCAACGCGTGGCCCCCAATTGGTGTAGCGGCCGCGGGTGATGGTGTTTCCATAGTAGGGCGGAGTTCCCAGCGGGACCAGCGTTCCCCCGCCTGTTGGCACGAAACCCGAAAGGCGATCGGCGCGCTCGCCCCAAGGCGTTACCATGTCATTGCGCAAACCTAGATTCAAAGTTAGTTTCGGAGTGACGCGCCAGTTGTCCTGGATATAGACGGTCGGCTGAAAACGCTGCATGCTGAAGAATTTGGTCACGTCGAGTTCTGAACTAATGGGGCGTCCGTACAAGAAGTCGGCGAGGCCATAACCGGTGTAGGCGCCGCTGAAGGTAAAGTTTCCCACTGGGAAGCCAGGAGAGTAGAAGGCGAAGCGCAAGCTGCGCCAGTCAAACCCGACTTTGATCTCGTGACTTCCCTTCACCACGCTGACCGCCTGGTTGAACTCCCAGTTGTTGTTCACCTTTTTCAGGCTGCCCGATCCATCGCCTAAACCGACTTGCCCGGAAATGCTGAAGTTGGTCAAGCCCGTTGCCCCGCCAGCGTTGGCGTTGGGTATGCCAAGTTGCTCCGCGATGTCTCCCAAGCCGGTATCGGTGTCAATAATTTGTTCCACTACTCGGGAGTAGCCGAGCCGGGCTTCGTAATACTTGTTGGTGCCAATCGATCGGCCGTATCCCAGGACGACTTGTTTGCCTGGAATGGGTGTCCGGCCGGGACGAGATGGGCCTCCGCCGATCGCCGGAGCGGGTAGATAGCCCGGAGTGATCGTGTCGGGATTTTCCTGGCTGTAACGGCCAAAGATTTGCGCCTTATCTGTCTTGTAGTCGATGCGCAGGTCGCCCTGGTCAATCACGTTCTCGACGGAGCCGTTGAAAAGGTAGTTGTTGATGAGAGCAGGGTTGGCCGGATTGATGTTGGGCAGGGGAAAAAGCGCCATCAGGTTAGCCGACGTCGGATCAATGTGTTGCACCTGGTTGTTGGGAAGCGGCGTGCTGGTCCCCGGTATCTTGAGGGTAATGGGCTTGGCTTGGCTGAGCAGCGCGGAAAAATCTCCAGTGTGGAAAGCTGCAGTCGGCACCGTGCTGACGTAGGTTTGCGCCTGGCTGGTTCGTTTGCCCTCATAGTCTGCGAAGAAGAACAGCTTGTCCCTGCCGTTGAACAAGTGCGGAATGATCACTGGGCCGCCTACATTCGCGCCGAACTGATTCAGGTGGAAGGGCGGAATGGGTTTGGTAGGAGAGTCGAAGTAGTTCTTCGCGTCCAGATCTGAATTGCGGAGGAACTCATAGAAGGTTCCATGAAACTGGTTCGTGCCGGAACGAAAGGTGACGTTGATCATCGTCGGGTTGCCGCCATAAGAAGCCGGCGCACTGCTGGTCTGCACCTTGAATTCCTGAATGGCGTCGACCGGAGGGAAAAAGAAGAGATCGCCGGCATCGTTCTCGGTACTCAAAATACCGTCGAACATGTACACCGTATCCTCTGCCGGGTTGCCGTTGATCACCGCTCCATTCGTTCCCCGGCCGCTGGTGTAACCCTGCTGGATGGAATTGGAGGCGTTCGCGTGGTTGTTTACGCCGGGCGCTAATTGGATGAGCTGGGTGAAGTTGCGCCCGTTGAGGGGGAGATCGACGACCTGTTGCTCGGTACGCAGATTGCTTACTTCCGACGACGCGGTGTCGATGGTCTCGACATTGCTCGTGACCGTGACGTTCTGCGTTTCCGCGCCAACCTCCATGGGCAGATTCAATTCCAGGCGTTGACCTACAACCAATTCAAAGTCCTGTGTCTTTTGCTTGAACCCGGCGAGTTTTACCGTAATCGAGTATCGGCCGGGCGGCACAGCAACAAAATCGAATTCGCCCGAGGAGGAGGAGGAAGCCTGCCGAACCGCGCCGGTGGCAACGCTTCGCAGTTCAATAGAAGCATTTGGAACCACGGATCCGGCAGGGTCTGTGATCACTCCAACGACGGATCCAGCCTCAAACTGTGCCCAGACAACGGTAGAGGCTAAGAAAAAGCAAGCTGCGGCCAGGAATATTCGTTTCACGATTGGCGCCCTTTTCAGGTTCTAAGAAAGAATCCAGAGGACTTTAGAGCGCTATTTCAAACTCTGTCAAGACAAAATTGAGGTAAATCATAAAAACTGACATTCCACATTATTTTGTATCCGTATATGACTATTTGTCGGGAGTGACCAATCCGGATGCGCTTCTGCTTGTCATTGGTGGGATTTTTCCACTAACATTCGGCGCATGAATCGACGGACATTTTTCTCGCTTGCTGGAGCGGTAGCCGCGACCCCGGCGCTTGCCTTTGGAACTGACATGCAAAAACAGCTCAAGATCGTGGGACTTGAAACCGATGTCCTGCGCTTCCCTCCCGGACAGATTTACTACGACGCGATCCACGAGTTCGGCGCAGCGAGCGGCGCGGTTGTGTTGCGTTTAAAGACGGATGCCGGCATTACAGGCTGGGCCACCAGTTCCTTCGGAACCATGGAAGGCGGACCGTTGGTTCTCCAGAGCATCCTGCAGAACGAAGTGAAGCAGGTCCTGGTTGGGCAGGATCCATCGTTTCCCAAACGCGTGCGTTCCGATTTGTGGAAGGCACTGGAATACTCCGGCGTTCAAGGAGTGGCCCAACTTGCGATCTCCTGTGCCGAGGTCGCCATCTGGGACATTCTTGGGAAGTGCGCCGAGGTTCCTGTGTACAAGATGCTGGGCGCATTTGCGGACCGGATCCCCACCTATTCCATGTGCGGATGGTATTACCCCAACGATGATGACTTGTCGCAGTACAAGAAAAAGCTGAATGATGCATTCGAAGAGGGATTTACCGCGGCCAAGATCAAGGTCGGCCGATCTTCTCTCGATGATGATGTCAAACGCATCAAGGTTGCGATGGAGATTGCGGGAAAAGACCGGCGGATCATGGTCGATGCCAATCAAAAGTTCGATGTAAGCGAAGCGATTCATCGCGGGAAGGTCTACCAGGAGATGGGTTGCTATTGGTTCGAAGAGCCGATCGTTCCTTACGATCACGCAGGTTATGCCCAGGTCGCGGAGGCATTGGACATGAGAATCGCCACCGGAGAAAACGACTACACCAAGTACGCGTTCGCTGACCTGATCGCGCGGCGCGGTGTGGACGTGGTTCAACCCGATGGCAGGCGTGCGGGTGGGGTTTCTGAATGGATGGAAATTGGGGCGATTGCAGATGCGGCGAAATTGCCTATCGCCAGCCATGGTGGTGGTCCGGAGGATATGCAGATGCTTCTTGCCATGCCGAACGCGATTTACATGGAAGGCGGCAGCTTCAAGAATCACACTTCGACGATCGAGACCCTGCGGATGGTCAATAGCGAGGTCCTGGCGCCGCAGAATCCTGGAATGGGGAGCGAACTGCATCCGGAGTATGTCCAGAAGCACAAGGTGTAGTCACCGTTTTGCCTGGACCCTCAGCGGAGTCGAAAAACATTTACGGCTGGGTCGAGCAGTGTTTCGCAGTGCTTTTCCAAATCTGATTCGAATGGTTTCGCGAGATTCGGATAGTCGAGGCGCACAGTATCGTATAATTTCGCAGTATGTTGCTCTCACCCCGCGAAGCCGCGCAGCGCTTGGGGATCTCGTACCCCACCATCAAACAATGGCTGTATCGCGGAAAATTGAAGGCGGTGAAAACCCCGGGCGGCCACTATCGCATTCCAGAAGCTGAGCTGGATAGCCTGCTGCACCAGGCAAAACGCCCTGAGACCCCGAAACGGGAGATGCTGCGCTCGCTCAGCGGACGGAACCAACTCACTGGCCGTATTGTCGAGCTGAAGATCGAGGGGTTGTTGGCGCAAGTCAAGCTTTCGATCGGTGGGCAGATTATCACGTCCATCATCACCGCAGAAGCGGCGCGGGAGATGCGGCTGCAGGTGGGCGAAACAGCAGCGGCACTTATCAAGTCAACGGAAGTGATGGTGCTGCGTGTTTAAACGCGGCTGGCTTCTGGTCTTCCTGGTTGCCATCTTCCAGGTTTGCCTCTATTCGCACGCGCAGGAGAACGGTACCTTGAAGATTGCGGCCGCCGCGGATCTTCAGCCGGTCTTGCCGTCGCTCATCGAGCAGTTTGAGCAGCAATCCCATAAAAAGGTCGAGGCTTCTTACGCATCCTCGGCTACCTTGGCCACACAGATTCTGAACGGGGGTCCGTTCGGCCTATTCCTTTCAGCGGACCTGTCTTTCCCTCAAAAGGTGGCCTCCGCCGGCTTGGCAGATAGCGCCGAGCCGATCGCCTATGCTCGCGGAACGTTGGTGCTGTGGGCGCGGAACGATTCCCCTGTGCAACCGCTCAGCATCGACTCGCTGCGCAGTCCCGCGTTGCGAACCATCGCGGTGGCAAACGCCGAACATGCGCCCTACGGGCGCGCAGCCAAGGCCGCTCTGGAAAAGCTGGGACTAGCCAACGCGTTGAAGGACAAGCTGGTGGTCGCGGAAAACATCGCACAGACAGCCCAATATGCTGACTCAGGGAACGCGGATGCAGGCCTGATTTCGCTTACCTCCGCGCTCACGCCGCGGCTCAGCGCAGACGGCAAATACGTAGTGATGCCCGAGAATTCCTACCCCCCGTTGCTCCAAGGCGCGATCGTAGTCAAGCAGGCATCTGGAGCGGACGAGGCCCACGAATTCCTCGCCTTCTTGCTTTCACCACCCATCAGAAAACAATTGGCCGACCGCGGATTGAAAGCGCCTTAGAATTCACTCCTTCCCGTATGGACCAGCAAGCTATCTTTCTCACCTTTCGCCTGGCCACCCTGACGACTCTGATCCTGCTCGTGATTTCCATTCCCCTGGGCTATTGGCTGGCCTACAGCGGGGCGCGATGGAAAGCGCTGGTGGAGGCCGCGGTGGCGCTGCCGCTGGTGCTGCCGCCTACGGTGCTGGGTTTTTATCTATTGGTGCTGATGGCTCCGCGAACTGCGGCGGGCAGAGCGGTGTCGGCGATCTTCGGTCATCCGCTGGCGTTCTCTTTCGCCGGGCTGGTGGTCGGGTCTGTTCTCTTCAGCCTGCCCTTCGCCGTTCAGCCCGTGACGGCCGGTTTCCGCTCGATCGATCGGGAAATTCTGGAGGCGGCGGAACTGCTGTCGCGTGACCGCGGCAGAATCCTGACGCGGGTTTTACTGCCGTTGGTCCGCCCTTTTCTGTTGACCGCAGCAGTGCTCGCCTTCACCCACACCGTGGGTGAGTTCGGGGTGGTGCTGATGATTGGCGGCAACATTCCCGGTGTGACGCGGACCCTCTCCATCTCTATTTATGATCAGGTGCAGGATTTTGCTTATGCGCAGGCCAACCACACGGCGCTGCTGTTGTTGAGCCTCTCCTTTCTGGCGTTGTTGATCATCTACGGGCGCCGGGGGAGAGCCGGTGTCTGATTACCTGCAGGTCGATGTGGAGCACAGGCTCGGCGAGTTATTGCTACGGGTTTCCTGCGCGTTGTCGGCCCCGTGGACCGTGCTCTTCGGCCCGTCCGGCGCAGGAAAGACTTCCCTGCTGCGCGTGATTGGGGGTTTGACCAGACCGGAGCGTGGCCGGCTAGTCTTACACGGGCGCACCCTGGCGGACACGGAAAAAGGGACGTGGGTGCCCCCGGGCCAACGCGCCATCGGGTTTGTTACCCAGCGTCCGACGCTTTTCCCCCACATGAATGTAACGGCCAATGTTTCCTTTGGTCTTTCCGGGCTGGATGGGCGCTCACGCAAAGAGCGCGTGGAGCAGATGTTAGAACTCTTTCAGGCCGGACCGCTTGCCAAGAGGATGCCCCGCGATCTCTCTGGCGGCGAAAAGCAGCGGGTGGCGTTGGCTCGTGCCCTGGCTCCCGGGCCGCGCCTTTTGCTGCTGGACGAGCCGTTTACGGGTATGGACGCGGATCTGAAGGTTTCCATCCTTCAGCAACTGACGAAGTGGTTGACCGAGCGGGAAGTCCCCGCGCTCTATGTCTCGCACGATGTGGCGGAGGCTTTCCAGACAGCGGCGGATGTCGTTGTGATCGATCACGGCCAGATCCAGGCTCAGGGACCGGCGCGAGTGGTGCTGGCCGGCCGTCGAGAGCAGCTGCTGCGGCAACTTGGTGAGGGGAAAGAGTGACGGTCCGTCGGGAACGAAATCCCTCAACTCGGTCAAAACAAATCGCTGTGAGTGCCGGTGCGAACCAGGTAGAGATCGTTGCCATCCACCCTATAGAGGAGAAGCCAATCGGGCTCAACGTGACTGTCGCGGTAATGCTTCCAATCGCCACTCAGGGGATGATCGTTGTAGCTAGACGGTAGCGGTGTACCCTCTGCAAGCAGCTGAATTAGCTCCCGCAACTTCGCCATTTCCTTGCCACGCTTTTCAGCCAGCTTTACATCGCGCTTGAATTGGGTGCTGCGGATGATTTCGCGCACGTCAGATGCCTAGATCCTCGAACAATGCCTTCGGGGAACGGAACCGCTTGCCTTGTTTCTTCTCGGCAGATTGCAATGCCTTGACAGTGGTTGCGTTCGGGACGCGCACTTCAAAGGGGAGCGCCTTCTCAGCTGCGACTCGGACCAGCATCATCCGTACTGCATCGGAGACTGACATTCCCATCTTCGCGAGCGTTGCTGACGCCTCTTCTTTTACCCTTTCGTCCACGCGCACGTGGACCATCGTCGTTGACGGCATGAGAATCCTCCTGAGATACATTGTATCTCAGGGCCTTCTGCGTTCCCAGGCCAATTGATTTCGCTGAGCGCTGCAGCCACACGCTTGAGAGCACTCCTAAACCTACACTTCAGATCTACCGGCTAAGCCACTCACCCTGCTCATCCAAATCGCAGCCGAAATCAGGCCAACCAGACTGGTTCCGGCTCCAGGCGAATGCCAAAGCGTGAGGCGATGGTGTCGGTGACCTTATCCCGCAGAGCCACGACCTCGGCTGCGCTGGCACCCCCACGATTGATGAGGGCAAGCGTATGGCGGCTCGAAATTCCCGCATTCCCGAGTGCATAGCCTTTTGGATAGCCGGCCCGCTCGATCAGCCAGGCCGCGGAGAGTTTCACCTCGCCTTCCTGCGCCGGATAGGCAGGGATGCTCCGCTTTTCAACACCAAGCCCCTGGGACAGTGAATCGAGTACCGTTACCGGGACGACCGGGTTCTTGAAGAAGCTACCGGCACTGCGGCAGTCCGCATCGCCGGGCACCAGCAGCATGCCCTTCTGTGCGCGGATAGACCGCACGGCGTTGCGCACTTCTTCCAGTGTGGGTGTCGCGCTGTTACTGGCGGCGAAATAGCGGGCCAAGTCAGCGTAGACGATGCTGGCGGGCGCATCTTTGCGCAGGGAGTAATCGACGCGGCTGACCACATAGCGTTCCCGCTGGGTGCTGTTGAAGATGCTGCGGCGGTAGGAAAATCCGCAGTCCGCAGCGGGTAAATCCATGAATCGCAGGGTTTTGCGATCGAACGCCCGTACTGTTACGATGGTTTGCGAGACCTCCTGCCCGTAGGCGCCCACATTCTGCACCGGGGTCCCGCCCACCGTTCCGGGGATGCCGGAGAGGCATTCGACACCGGCAGCGTTGGCTGCCACGGCGTAGGCAACAAGGCCATCCCAGTCTTCTCCGGCAGCCGCGGAGACAGTCAAGCGGCCGTTCTCGTGTTTCGAGGCGATTCCGTGGACGGCAATGCGGAGGACCAGACCGGGGAAACCCGCATCGGAAACCAACAGGTTGCTGCCACCGCCCAGGATGAAGAGCGGTAGCTGATGCTCGGCGGCAAAAGCGACCCCGGCAGCGATATCGTCTTCGCTCGCCGCTTCCGCAAACCAGAGGGCCGGGCCGCCGATCTGGAAGGTGGTGTAGGGGGCCAGCGGTACGTGCTCAAGGAACTCCATTTGCCATCAAGGTATATCAGGAGCGGTGCGCAGGCATATGCACTAGCGGAACCGGGGTCGAGTCTTTACAATCGAGAAAAGCGTTCCAAGGAGCGAGCATGTACCCCGAGATTATGGTTATCCCGATGCGCGAGGAGCTTACGCGCGCAGGCATCAAAGAAGCGCGGACCGCTGAGGACGTCGACGCAGCGTTGGCAAAGCCAGGCACCACGATGTTAGTGGTCAACTCGATCTGTGGCTGCGCCGCCGGCAAGATGCGCCCGGGGGTCAGGATGGCATTCCAGAACAAGAATCTTCCTGACCAAACGATTACCGTATTCGCAGGCCAGGATCGGGAAGCCACGGAGCGGGCGCGTTCGTACTTTGAGGGTCATCCCCCGACATCGCCGGCGATCGCCATCCTGCGCGACGGCAAGCTGGTGTACCTGATGCAGCGTTCAGCCATTGAAACCGCGACCGCGCCGATGATCGCCCAGGAACTGACGCGGGCGATGAATGAGCTCTGCTCGAAGACAACTGCATAGTTAACAAGTAATTAGAGTTTTCGCGGACAGGGGCCATGCTGTACAAGCAGCGCGTCGATGCCGGCGCCGGCCCCCGCCGCCTTGGATCGCCAGGATTCCTGTACCGTGGCATGCGGCTCGGGATGGGCTTTGTCAATCTGTTCCTGGTAGACAAAGGTAATGATCCGGTCCTCCGGTTCATCACGCCAGACGTTCCCTTCCCCGTCGCGGCGGCTTGATCCGGAAACCCAACCACTGGGCGTCAGATGCCATTCGGTCCACTGCCGGCTGATGGCCATACTCTCTCCAACCTTGTATTACCTACAACGACGATTTAGGGTAACAGGACGAAAGGCCGGACTGTATCTATATGACGACCGAAGAAGCTACGTCTCCACGCCGTAAGCGATCGCTGATCAAGGGGTTTGTTGCCGGAGCTGTCGGGGGGTTGGTGGGAGCGGCCGCCAAGGCCGTCGGGGAGGCGGTGTATCCTCCTCGGACCCTGGGACAGATTCCCGCGCCCGCCGTGCTGGTGAATCGAATGGTCGACCATCCCCTCACCGAAAAGCAGGAGGAAGTTTCGGTTCAGGCGATTCACTGGGGATTTGGGGCTCTGGTGGGTGGGGTTTATGGGGCTTTGGCTGAGTATCAACCGGTGGTCACGGGACGCCTTGGCGCCAACTTTGGCTTGGCGCTGTGTGGGATAACGCACGCGTCCGCGTTGCCTATGATGGGGCTGACCGAAACCCCGGAGAATCAGCCTGCACGCGAGCATGCGAGTGAGTTGGTTACGCATGCCATTTATGGCGTAACGACTGAGTTGGTTCGCCGGGTGGCGCGGAAGGTTCTTTAGGCTACCCCCTTAGGGCGCTTAAGGCGCATACTTCCACACAAACGGCGCATAGGGCGCTTAAGGCGCACACTTCCACACCAGCAATCGGTTGTGAAAAGGGGAACTCCATTTCACGCTCAGTCCCGTAGGGACGGCTGAACTTAGCCCAGGACGCTAGTCCTGGGTCGGATTTGGAGGGACGACCAGTCCCGGAGGGACGGCTGAAAATAGGCCGCGGCGCCATCCTGGACAATCTTCAGCCGTCCCTGCGGGACTTAATCATGTTGTCTGAGGTACCCAGGACTAGCGTCCTGGGCTAAGTTCAGCCGTCCCTACGGGACCAGACTCAGTGATTCTTTCTCGCTAGCGGTCGAGGGATTTTTTTCAGGTTATTAACCCTTGAGGGAGTTTTGCTCCCTCAAGGGTTGAAAAACAGGATCAGGCGATGCGGTCGATCTGTTCCCCGGGTAGCGCTTGCTCTGCTTTCCGGGTGGTGATCAGCACGGTAGAGTGGCGAAGGCCGGCATAGACAATTGCCGCAAGCACCGCGCCCACAAACGGCGCGACGATAAATAACCATAACTGTTGCAGAGCCCAACCACCGACGAAGATCGCCGGACCGATGCTCCGGGCCGGGTTGACCGAGGTATTGGTGATGGGAATTCCGACGAGATGAATCAGCGTCAAAACCAAGCCGATGGCCAAGCCAGCAAAGCCAACGGGAGCTGTGATGTCCGTTGCCCCCAAGACGGTGATGACGAGAAACATAGTGAGGACCACCTCAGCAACGAAGCCGGCAGCCATGGAGTAGTGGTCCGGAGAATGCAAGCCGTAACCGTCGGCGCCAAGACCGCTCACGGAAGCACTGTAGCCACCAGGGAGGCCGTTGGCGATGAACAGAATTACTGCGGAGGCGATCACCGCGCCGATAACCTGCGCCACCATGTAAGCGGCGGCATCCCGGGCATTGATCTTCTTAGCAAGAAAAACACCCAGCGTGACCGCTGGATTCACATGGCAACCGGAAATAGGGCCGATGGTATACACCATAGCGAGCAATGAAAGCCCGAAAGCCAAGGATATCCCCGCAAAACCTATATGACTCCCCGCGAGCACCGCACTGCCGACGCCCCCGAAAACCAGGACAAATGTGCCGACCAGTTCCGCAAAGTATTTGTTCATGGACGCCTCCTCTTAGGCCAGAGAAGTATAAGGCCATTTGCACGTTTCTAAGTGCGAATATTTATCGCGACTTTATTTGACAAGGTAGGAGGAGGGTCTTCAAGACCTGCGCTTCCGTGAACAAATAGCAGGTTCAACGTGCACGGCTGAAGGCGTGCACGTTAGGTAGATTTGCCAGCTGCTGAGTTAGCGGCTGCGGCCGGTTGTTTCTGCAGGGCTCATGGCCTGCACTTTGCTGTGTTTGATGCTGTAAGTGAAGTAGATTGCCAAACCTATGACCAGCCAAATGATGAGTACCTCCCAAGTGAGAAGGGGAAGCTTGATCATGAGATAGAAGGCGCTGCACATGCCGAGAATGGGCACGAGCGGAACCAGCGGCGTCCGAAACGGCCGCTCCATGTTCGGGTGGCGGCGGCGCAGGATCCAAACCCCGGCGCAGACGATGGTGAAGGCCAGCAGGGTACCCATGTTCACCAGCGCGGCAAGCTTATCGATGGGGAGCAGAGCGGGTAAGAAGGCAACAATCGTGCCCACGACAATGTTGGAAATCCATGGAGTGCGGAACTTGGGATGAACGGCTGAGGCCCACTTCCAGAGTAGCCCGTCTTTCGACATGGAGTAGAAGACGCGCGACTGGCCGAGCAACATCACCAGCATGACCGTTCCCAAGCCGAAGACCGCGCCGATTTTCACCAGCAGGCTGCCCCAGGAGACGCCGGTAACGTCGATGCCGACGGCCACGGGGTCGCTAACGTCGAGGCTGCGGTAGCTCACCAGGCCAGTGAGCACCGTCGAAACCAGGATGTACAAGAGGGTGCAAACGACCAGCGAACCGAGAATGCCGATGGGCATGTCGCGCTGCGGATTGCGCGCCTCCTGCGCTGCAGTCGAAACAGCGTCGAAACCAATGTAGGCGAAGAAGACCGATGCAGCTCCGGCGGTGATGCCGCCGAAACCAAATCTGCCGGGCCCCTCAGATGGAGGGATGAAGGGATGCCAGTTCACCCTGGTCAGTTCAGGATGGTGAAAGAGATAAGCCCCGCCCAGAACCAGGAAGATGCCGACAATCGTAAGCTTCACAATCACAATGGCGGAATTGAGATTGGCTGATTCCTTGATGCCAATGACCAGGACGGCGGTGACTACCAGGATGGCAAAGAAGGCGACAAAATTGAAGACGCCCGTCACGTGGGGAAGCATCGCAGCATTGACGGTGGAAGGAAGTGACGCCGCGGGCAGCCACCGGTCGCCGTAGGAATAGAGCACGTTGCCATAGGTAGTAGTGAACTGGGGCGGAAGGTGAAGGTGCAACTGCTCCAGCAGGCTCACGAAGTATCCTGACCAGCCAGAAGCCACGGTGGCAGCACCGAAGGCGTACTCGAGCACCAGGTCCCAACCGATAATCCACGCGACCAACTCGCCGAGGGTGGCGTATCCATAGGTATAGGCGGAGCCGGCGATGGGGATGATGGATGCGAATTCCGAATAGCAAAGCCCGGCAAAGGCGCAAGTGATGCCGGCAAAGACGAAGCTGAGAGCTACGGCAGGACCAGCGTGGAGCGCGGCTGCCTGGCCGGTCAGTACGAAGATCCCTGCGCCGATGATGGCGCCAATACCGAGGGTAATGAGGTTGACCGGGCCGAGCGAGCGCCTGAGAGTGTTCTCCCCTACCTCGTAGGCCTCTTTCGTGAGTATCGAGAGGGGTTTGGTTGCCAGGAATCTAGGCATCGGGTCGGGGTAAACCTCCAGTTAAGGATAGTAGTGTCTACTGGTCGTCTGCTGATGGTTGTTAGATCTATACCGTTTTCCGGTTAGTGTGTCCAGCAAAGGTTAGCGGGCGTGATCACTGAGCGCAGCCAAGAACTCCTCTACCAGCGTGCCTGTCGAACTGCCGGGGCGTGGAATCAGATCGGAGATGACGGCCACGGAATGCGCCCCCGCGTGAATCACGGCGGCGCAGTTAGACCGGTTTATACCTCCAATGGCGACCAGCGGCTTCGTGGTCATGGCGCGGGCTGCGCGGACGCCCTCAAGCCCGACCACTGGATCGGGATCGAGCTTCGATGCTGTCGCGAAGACGGGGCCGATGGCTATGTAGTCCGCAGGGCTTCTTGTGGCGCTGCAAAGCTGATCCTCGCCGTGCGTCGACACACCGATGAGAACCTCCGGCCCGAGGGTGGCGCGGGTTTGGGCAGGAGACGGATCCTCCTGACCGACGTGAATTCCGTCATAGCGCGCGGCTGCTACGAGCGATACCCGATCGTTCAGGATGAGACAGCCGTCGGGGAAGATGGTGCGCAGCAGAGCTGCCCGCCGCAGCACCACCTCGTCCGATGCCTCTTTGTCGCGGTATTGCAGAAAGCGGATACCCGCCTGGCGCAGTTCACGGGCGAAGCCCTCGATCGAAAGCCCGGCCCGGATGAGCAGGCCGGCATCCAGAATGGGGTAAAGGCGGGGTAGGCTACACCGGGGCAAGGAGTTGCTCGCGGCGAGTTTTCTCCCGTTCGAAGAATCGCTCCATGAACTTGGTATCGAAATTTCCTTCGCGGAATTCCGAGTCTTCCAGGATGCGGCGGTGTAGTGGGATGGTGGTGTGGATGCCTTCCACGACAAACATTTCGAGCGCTCGCGACATGCGGGCCATGGCCTCTGCCCGGTCATTGCCATGGACAATCAGCTTGGCGATCAGCGAGTCGTAATAGGGAGGCACGACGCCTTCAGCGTACTGCGCCGTATCCACACGTACGCCGTTGCCACCAGGAACGTTGAACGCAGTAATGCGCCCGGCGGACGGCGTGAACTTCTCAGGATGTTCGGCATTGACCCGGCACTCAATGGAGTGGCCGCGAATGGGGATCGACTCAGGAAGAATGCTGCCCAGGGATTGCCCTGCGGCGATGCGCAGTTGTGCTTTCACCAGGTCGACGCCCGTCACCGCCTCGGTGACCGGGTGCTCCACCTGGATACGGGTGTTCATCTCGATGAAGTAGAGCTTGCCGTCCTCATCCATGAGGAACTCCACCGTACCCGCATTTTGGTAGCCGATCGAGGTCAGACACCGTTTGAGTGTCTTGGCGATGTCTTCGCGAATCCTGGGCGTCACCTTGAGCGAGGGCGCCTCTTCAATCAGCTTTTGATGGCGGCGTTGGATGGAGCATTCACGCTCTCCCAGGGAGACCACGTTGCCATGCTCGTCGGCCAGGATCTGGAACTCGATGTGCCTGGGCCGCTCAATAAATTTCTCCATATACAGGTCGCCGTTGCCGAAGGCGTTGGCCGCCTCGGTTTGCGCCGCCTGGTAGAGCTGGGGCAGTTCCTCGTCCGAGCGGATGACGCGCATGCCGCGTCCACCGCCGCCTGCCGAGGCTTTCAGGATGACGGGAAACCCAACCGACCGGGCCCACGCCAGGGCTTCTTCCTCGTTTTGCAGCACGCCCTCCGACCCGGGCAGGATCGGCACCTTCGCCCGCTTCATCGCCTGGCGTGCCTTTTCCTTCTCGCCCATCAGCCGTATGGCCTCGGGGGTGGGGCCGATGAATTTGATATTCGAAGCGCGGCAGACCTCGGCGAAGTTCGCGTTTTCACTCAGCAGGCCGTAGCCGGGATGTATGGCATCGACGTCGGCGATTTCGGCGGCCGAGATGACGGCGGGCACGTTCAGATAGCTCTCCGCCGATCTTGGGGGGCCGATGCAGATGGCTTCATCGGCAAAGCGGACGTGGAGGGAGTTGCGGTCCGCTTCGCTGTAGATGGCAACCGTGCGAATCCCGAGTTCCTTGCAGGCGCAGATGACCCGCAGTGCGATTTCGCCTCGGTTGGCAATGAGAAGTTTTCGAAACATGGGTTCCAATCGGGGCCTGACCTCTTAGTACAGTTGCTGTGACGGTTATGCCTGCGAAGGATCTAGTGCAGCCGGAGAGCGAACAGTGGCTGGCCGTATTCCACCGGCTGGCCGTTGGTGACCAGGCGTTTCACCACTTCGCCGGCGCCGTCCGATTCGATCTCGTTCATCAACTTCATGGCTTCGACGATGCACAGCACCTGGCCGTTTTCGACCGTGTCCCCTATTTTGACAAAGGCTGCGGCACCCGGAGAAGACGACTCGTAGAACGTACCCACGATCGGCGACTTGACGATGTGCAGCTTCTCTTCTTCAGCCGGAGCTGGCGGCGCCTCTGCCGCGGCGGCAGACCCGGCAGAAGCTACGGCATGGATGCCTTGCGGGACAGCCGGCGGGGTATGCCCCGAGTGCGATAACAATTGTCCCAAACGGGCGATGTCGAGAGCCGAAGCAGGATGCGCCTGCGCGGGTTGGCCGAACTTCAGGCGAACCTTGAAGTCGCCGCGTTCGAACTCGAAATCGCCAATGTCGTATTCTTTCAGGAACTCAATCAGTTCCTTTAACTCTCTTATTTCATCAGGCGTCATGAATCTCTCGTCTGCATCAGAGTTGCGTCCAACCGGTGGATGCGGGGGTTAGTACCTGCCCGCCGTCCCGGGTAACGACAACCATATCCTCAATGCGCACTCCAAAATGACCTGCAATGTAGACGCCGGGTTCGATGGTGACGACCATCCCCGGCAAAAGGAACTGCGACTGGTCCGCGGCAATGCGGGGTGGTTCATGAATCTCGAGCCCTACGCCGTGGCCGGTGGAGTGAGTAAAATACTCAGCCAAGCCAGCCTTGCGCAGGACGCTGCGCGCTGCTTCGTCTACGTCACCACAGGAGACTCCTGGCTTGACCGCCTCGACGGCCGCCTGCTGCGCCTCCAGCACAGAATCATACGTGAAGCGCTCCCGGCGTGTTGGCTGTCCCAGGAAAACAGTGCGCGTCATGTCTGAGCAATAACCCTTGAGGATAACACCGAAGTCTAGAGTTAAGAAGCCTTTACGGGGTAACCGCTGAGAGGTTGCGCGGCCATGGGGCAAGGCTGAACGGGGACCGCTGGCGACGATGGTTTCGAAGGACATGCCCTCGGCTCCCTGGGCTCGGGCGCTGTGCTCGAGCAGGGCGGCCACAGCCGTCTCCGGCATCCCGGGTTGGAGCTGGGGCAGGAGTTCATGGAAAAGTTCGACGCCCAATCGAGCCGCTTGCTTCATCAGCTGGAGTTCATCCGCGTCCTTGATTAACCGAAGGTTGCGGACCAGGGGTTCGTTGAGTGGCCGGAAGAACCCCTTTCTCCCCGAAGATAAGGCTTTGCGGTAATGGTCCAGGTCAGCAACCGTGGTCGTTTCGGGATCGAAAAAGCAGTGGTGGATCCCGCTCCCAGCCAACCATCGGCACGCCTCATCGCGCGCGGACTTAGCGGCGATGACCACCCGGGCTGCCTGGGTCTCCTGGTTCGCCTGGGCGATGTAGCGGCCGTCGGTAAACATGGCCGCGCGATTGGCAGTGATGGCGAGGAAAGCATTGGACCCGGTAAACCCGCACAGGTAGCGCACATCGGGCAGATGCGTGACCAGCAAGCTCTCGATGCCCTGTTGTTTCATCTGCCGGCGCAAGCGGCGCAGCCTGGACGCGTGATTCATCTGCTCAGGTATACCAGATGTTTGCCGCAGATCACTGCAGCCAGTACACTTAGAGTGCACGGAAAGGCAAGTAAATCGCCATGCTCGTGGTCATGAAACCGCAGGCAACCGCGGAAGAAATACAGGCCGTCTGCGAACAGATTCAAGTCATGGGCTTCCGCGCCCATCCCATGCCGGGTGCCCAGCGAACCGCCATCGGCATCACCGGGAATAGTGGCGCTGTCGACCAGGGCGATCTCGAAGAACTGTCCGGGGTCGCGGAAGTGATCCGGGTTACGAAGCCGTACAAGCTGGTGAGCCGAGATGTAAAGCAAGAGGATACGGTCATTCGTTTTCCTGGAACGAATGCGACCATTGGTGGACGGGAACTGGCGGTGATTGGCGGACCGTGCTCCATCGAATCCCGGGAGCAGGCGTTTGCGGTGGCCGAGCACATCGCGCGTGCAGGAGCGCAGTTCTTCCGCGGCGGCGCTTATAAGCCGCGCACTTCCCCGTATGCGTTTCAGGGGATGGGTGAAGACGGGCTGAAGATCATGGCGGAAATCCGGGATAGGTTCGGACTGCGGATTGTGACTGAAGCGCTGGACAACGAGAGCCTCGACCTGGTGGCGGAATACGCCGACGTGATCCAGATCGGGGCCCGGAACATGCAGAATTTCTCGTTGCTGAAGCGCGCCGGGCGGACCCGCAAGCCGGTTCTGGTAAAGCGCGGCATGTCGGCGACCCTGGACGAGTTGCTGATGGCTGCTGAGTACGTGATGAGCGAGGGCAACTACCAGGTAATTCTGTGCGAGCGGGGTGTGCGCACCTTCGCCGACCACACCCGCAACACTCTGGACCTGAGTATTGTGCCCGCAGTGCAGCGGCTGAGCCATCTGCCCATCATTGTCGACCCCAGCCATGGCACGGGTAAGCGCAATATGGTTCTGCCGCTGGCGCGCGCGGCGGCAGCGGTAGGAGCCGATGGCCTGATGATCGAGGTGCATCACCAGCCGGACAAGGCCCTCTCCGATGGCGCGCAATCCTTGTACCCTGACCAGTTTGTTGAACTCATGGATGAGATCGCGCTGGTCGCCGGTGCAGTTCACCGCTCACTTCCCCGCGGGATCACGGTTGCCGAACCCGCCCCTGCCGCGAGGGTATAGAGAACTGAGTGCGAGTCTTGTTTAGCCGCTGCCTGCCCTGGCTGGCCCTGATCCCGCTGGGTACGATGGGTTGCCGGCAAAGCGATTTCCCTAACTATCCGGCGAATTATCGCGAGTACGCCTACATCAGCAATGGCGGCAGCAATACCGTCACGGTACTCGACGTAGTGAACATGCGCCAGGACCGCGTCATCGCGGTTGGTTCCAGCCCTTCCGGGCTGGCGGTGAACCCGCGCCGGAATGAAGTGTACGTGGTGAATTCCGGCAGTGGCACCGTCACGGTGATCAATGCGGAGACCAACACTGTCGCTGCTACCATTCGTGTCCAACAGCAACCGTACTCTATCGACGTGGATGCGCAGGGTAACCGCGCCTACGTGGCTAACTCGAAATCCAACAATGTATCGGTGCTGGATCTTGCGCATCGCCGGGAGATTGGGGTGATTGGGGCCGGCGAGGCGCCCGGAATGGCCCGGATTGCCAACGATGGGAAGACGCTGGTGATTACCAATCGGGCTAGCGGCAGCGTCAGCATCGCCGATGTGCAATCGTTCAAAGTAAGAAGCAGCTTCGATCATTGCCCAGGGGCGACGGATGCCATCATCCTGCCCGATTCTTCCAAGGCTTTTGTCACCTGCTCTGCTGGGCACCAGATTATGGTGATCGGGCTGGCCCATACCGGGGGCAGCGAGCCCACCCCGGCCGACGTTCTGCTCGCTTTTCTCGATGTAGGCAAGACCCCGGTTCACATGGCGCTAAAGCCGGATGGCGGGGAAGCGTTCGTCTCCAATTACGACAGCGATACCATTTCGGAGCTTACGACCTCCTCCAATGAGGTTGGCGGCGCGCATCTGATGGGCACGCACCCGGTGCGCGGGCTGGTAAGCGCGGACAACTCGCTGCTGTATGTGAGCGATTTTGGAGCTGGACGAGTGGGTGTTTATAGCATTGACGACGGAAAGCTGCTTCCCCCGGGGGTAAAGGTGGGGGAGGGCCCTGACGCGATGGCATTTTCTGCATCTGGGCGTTTTCTTTTGGTGGTGAATGCTCAGTCAGGAGATATCGCGGTGGTGCGCACGGCTAATCCGGCTTCCCTGTTCACGCTCTTCCCTGCTGGGCGATCGCCGAATGACATTGTTGTGAAGGCGTTTTTGGTTCGGTAGGGTTTCGCTTATTCCTTGAAAACTTAAAGTTGAGGATTTGTGGTATCCCACATCTCGCGAAAAACGAGCGAGATGTGGGCACCCGGCGTACGTGGCAGATGACGGAATTCTTCGCCGACCCAGACTCTGCGACTGATAAGCAGAAGCGATCGTGGGGCACCCGTCCTGTTTCCTTTGAGTCTTCTGTGAACTTTCGGCTATGAAGCTGCCTTTTCTTCCTTTGCTCTTTGCAGATCGGCCAGGTAGGCGAGACGCAGAGCGTGGCGGGAGGCCGAGTAGTGGGCTCCTGCCAACAGTAGCAGGCCGGTGACGAAGGCCCATAACATCAGGCTGACGGAGACGGAGAAGGGACCGTAGACCGAATGCAGATCCATCCAGGGCAGAGCGCCGATGTACAGCATCTTGGCCAACTCCCAGGAGAGGCCCACCACAATCGCCGTCGGCAATACGGCGCGGATTGGCAGCTTGCGGTTAGGAAGAACCCAATAGATGAGGAAGAATAAGACGATACTCGCTCCGGCTGCTGAAATCTGCAGCAACCAGTGAGAGACAAAGACAAAGGCGACATTGTTAATGTGACGGAAGAAGAGGAATTGCAGAACCGATTGTTGCGCGGCTGTCACGGCAACACTCAACAGGGCGACGGTGCCAATCCCTGCGGCTAGTGCCAACGAGACGAGCTGATTCATAAGGTAAGAGCGGTTCCGGGTAACACCCCATACCCGGTTCAAAGCCACTTCCAGAGGAAGGAAGACGCCGGTCGACGAGATGAGCAACATCACTACCGATGCCAACTGCACCCCGCCGCGGGCATGGGCCACGATCTCCATATTCTTGGTCACGAATTCCTGGCCGGTGGGCAGGAAGTAACGGATCATGTCAGCGATCGCATTCTCCATGGCGTGGGAGTGGAAGACCACACGTGCAATGGTGAACATCATCACGATGAATGGGAACAGGGACAAGATGGTGTTGGCGGCAACGCTGAAGGCGTAGGTATGCACTTCGGTCTGCGCCATATAACGGGCGAGGCTCCAGATTTCATCTCCGAGGCCAGCGTTGTCGGCTAATTTAGCCGGCGGCTTCGGTTTGGCCGGAACACCAGCAAGCGCGTCATCTTCTTCTGGCATTGCCACTGTCCGGGGGATCGACACGCTGGGCATCATAGGCATTCATGCTAGCAGCCTGGGCATCCAATCGAAATCACCCACACGATCCAGCCGCTACAACCTTCATACCGTTTGAACGATTGCCGTTGGCTGCCTTATGGTCCCGGCAGGTAAATTTCTCTTGCACTCAATTCCAATTCCTGCCATAACATCATCAAGCTCGAACAGAAGTTCACTGTTCGAAACGATCGGAAGGCCAATTGGTGTAATTGTTTCATCCCTCAAAGCATTCCAGGTCAACCACGATTTGCCGTATAAACAGCGGCCGCTCGAGGTGTCTCTGAGGATGGTCGAGACGCTGCACTAGACGGAAAGGGAGTTCGCTTGAAGGAAAATGGCGTGGTCAAGTGGTTCAACGGAGCCAAAGGATATGGATTTATCCAACGTTCCACTGGTGAGGATGTCTTCGTACACTTCTCAGCTATTCAGGAGAACGGATATAAGACTCTGAACGAGGGCGACGCGGTCGAGTTCGAATGCCAGCAAGGACCCAAAGGACTCAACGCCGCGAACGTGGTACGCAGCGCCTGAAATTGGATCAGATTCGGTCACCGACATTTGTCTCAGCGGTTGAAAGGCGAGCCAGGGCCCATTGCGCTGCTTCGGCAAGCACCGGGTCGGCGGCTGCCGCCCACTCCTGGAGCTTGGGTAGATAAGCGGCAAGCCCGCTGTTACCCATGGCGATGGCAACATTGCGCAGCAGGCCGCTCAGCTTGGTGCGTTGCACGGGAGACTGCCGGAACAATGAGCGAAAGCTCCCAACATCCAGTTCGGCAAGCCAAATGAGAGCCGGGTTGACCAGCTCCGGGCGGACCGCCAGGTCCGCATCTGCGCTCAGGGGAGCCCGGCGATTCCAGGGGCACACATCCTGACAGATGTCGCAACCGAAGACCTGACGTCCCATGAGAGGCCGCAACGGCTCCGGAATGGGCCCGCGCTTCTCAATCGTCAAATAGGCAATGCACAGGCTCGCATCCATTTGATAGGGCGCGATCAGCGCATCGGTTGGGCAGGCGTCGATGCAGCGAGTGCAGCTGCCACAGCGGTCTTCGGGTAATGTAACCGGACGAGCGGATGGCAACTCGAGGCCGGTAAGAATGACTCCCAGAAAGAGCCACGAACCTAGCTGCTGGTCAAGGATGCAGGTATTCTTGCCGATCCAGCCGATTCCCGCGTGCAGGGCATAAATCCGCTCTACCAGGGGACCCGTATCCACGTAGCACCGGGACGGGAACGGACCAAGCTCCCGCTGCAACCGCTGCTCCAGTTTCTTGAGCCGGGCCAACAGGACATCGTGGTAGTCGCTCGCCCGCGACGGGGGGCCGTGGGCAGAGCCGGACTGATAGCCAGTCCAGGCATAGCGGGCGATCCAGGCGCTTTCCGCTGAGGCTGGGTCGATGGACCTGGGTGCGTCCGCGTTGTAGTTTGCGGCACAGACGATGACAGAACGGGCCCAGGGGACGGCAATCCGGAGTGAGGATCGCAACAGACGGTTGTCCTGGTCGCGGCGTTTCAGGTACTCCATCTCGCCCGCGTACCCGCGCTCGATCCAGTTTTCGAAATAGGTTTCAAACTCGGCGAGCTCGGGTTCACCGGGCTGTGGAATGGGAGCGATGCCAGCCTTGGAAAAACCGGCCTCTTGAGCCAGCGCAACGATCTGGTCATGAACGGCGGTTTCAGCCATGAACCTATATTCTTCAGCCATGAACCTATATTCTAGTGTTACTCCGCAATGGTAGCGGCCAAGGTCTCGACGAAGGCGATGTTCTGCGCCAGATGTGCGGGCAGTCCGTGGCGTTCTGCCAGAAATTCGGTGGTGTTGTAGGAGACCCAGACTTTTTCCTGGCCATCCTGCCAGATCAGGATCTTGAGCGGCAGGTCGATGGCAATGCTCGGCGCTGCGAGCATCAGGGGGGTGCCCCCTTTTGGGTTGCCGAAGATGAGGAGCTTGGTCGGACGCATGTTCATACCCACCTTCGCGGCTTCCCCGCTGTGATCGATGAGTGCGAAGACGGCGATTCCCTTCGCTTCGAGGATATTCTGGAGCTTGCCCAGGGTGTCGTCTACCGAATGCTTGCTGGGTTTGTTGACGATTCCGTTGTTGGCCATGAGTTCCTCCTCAGCTTTCGCTCTGGCTGTCAGATGTGACGTCCCTAGGATAAGTCTTATCGGTGCTGTGGCTGGAACCTATGGAGTTGCGATTGCGTATTTCTTATGGGGGCTGAAGTAGCCCTGCGGGGTAAGTATCGATGATCAAGTTTTTGCTGTGGTGTATTCTCTTTCTTCTTTGCTGGCCTCTGGCAGTGCTGGCGCTTGTCCTGTATCCGCTGGTATGGGTGATTCTGTTGCCGTTCCGCCTGGCCGGAATCGCTGTCCACGGGGCTTTGGAGTTGGTCGTAGCGCTGATCACGCTGCCGGCGCGGCTGATCCGGGCGATTTAGGGTTGCGCGTAGTAGCCGGTGCGGGTGCGTGCAGTTAAGCCCGGTTTTGCGACCTGGACGAGGAGATTGTGATATTCGTCGCGGTGGTCAGCCTGCGCTGGAACAAAGGACAATTCGTAGTAGGCCTCGGTGTCTGCCAGGCATTTTTGCAGGAGTGAGGAGACGTCGTTGTCGGCGGCGAGGGCCAATCCACCGCTCTGGACAGCTAAGACCTGCAGGCTTAGGTCTCCGACGTTGACCTGGGTCGGCTTGCTCACGCCTTTCAGGAAACCCTGATAATAAAACTCGCGGCCCACCCCTTCGCTGGAGCCCAGTGGACTTACGCTGTACAACGTTATCCGCGCCTCCCTAAGCTGAGCGGATAGGCCCACCACGGAGCTGAAAATCTGACCCTGTTGCTTGTAGTCGAGGTCAATGCGGGGACCGGAAAGTATGGGCCACCCCGGGGAGATCCAGAAGATCATCTTGCGTCCGGGCAGTTTCGCAGCATGCTCGAGAAGCTCCCGGAGAGCAGTCATGGAGAGCTGAAAGCGATCGTTCGCCTCGAATTGCGAAGAGCGGCGGATTGCGCGTAGACCGATGTCGTAGTGATCAAAGGATTCGCTGAGGCCGTTGCCGTCGGTGGAGAAATCCTGCTCGATCTGCGTTCCCTTATCGGTGAAGAAGGCGAGGGTCATCGGCTGGGCCAGACGGCCGCCGTCGGCGCGCAGAAACTTGTCAATCTGTCCACGCTCGTAAGCGAGGATCTGATACCCGGTGTTCACAGCGTCGATCACCAGGATGATGTGGACCGGGTCCTGGCTGCCGCTCCGAGCCTGGAAGGACGTGATGTGCTGCGGAGCCTTGTTGTCAAAAAGGGTGAAGTCCTGCTGCTGCAAACCCGCGACCGCCGGCCCGGACTTCGGGGTAACGACGACATCAAGGTCGATTCTGGATGCAGGGGCTGAAGTTGGCTGGGTGTTCTGCTGGGCAAAAAATACGGCGGTGCTTAGCAATGGGATGAACAGGAGAAATCCGACGCGAGTGCGGATGGACATGACTTCCCTTCATGAAGGCCGCGCAGTCTCCACCGAAAACCAAATGATGGCAGAATACCGCCCAGTCATCCGAGGGGTCGGAGATGGGCCGGCAAGCCTGAGTTCCTGTCAGCTATGACGAAGGGAGTGGCCAGGAGAGTTTCGAGCGATAGACTAATTCCGCGTGCCGGGTCTTGCGGCCGTCAGCTTCCGCCGATCAGTACGGGAATATCCTCCAAAGCTTCCTCCTCCGCCAGGAACTCTGCGGCTAGCATCGGATCCTCGGGAACTTCCACATCCCTGAGTCGGCTTTGGATGGCCCTGGTGCGGTTCTCGGCATGATCGATCGTATTTTGTGCCTCGCCCAGCTTTTTCTTGACTTTTGCCAGGACGCCTGCGTACTTGCCGAATTCGATTTTCACCGAGCCCAGCGTTTCCCAGACCTCGCTCGATCGCCGTTCGATGGCGAGGGTGCGGAAGCCCATTTGGAGAGCACTCAAGAGTGCGGCCACGGTGCTTGGTCCAGCCAGCACAACGCGCTGCTCGCGTTGGATGGAGTCAGCAAGACCAGGCCGTCGCATCGCTTCGGCATATAACCCTTCCGACGGGAGAAAGAGGATGCCAAAGTCCGTCGTTCCGGGCGGTGCAAGATACTTGTCGGAGAGATCTTTTGCGCTTTGCCGCAACGCGGCTTCCAATTGCCGCGAGGCCCGGTCGACTGCTTCGGCATCGCCCCGCTCGGATGCGTACATCAAACGCTGATAGTCCTCGAAAGGAAACTTCGCGTCAATCGGGAGCCAGACTGGAGTGCTGTGGCTATCGCGGCCCGGTAACTTAACCGCGTACTCCACGCGTTCGTCCGGGCGGGCGGTGGCGACGTTCTTGCGGAACTGATCCGGGGCCAGCATCTCTTCGATGATCGCGCCCAGCTGTATTTCTCCCCAGGTTCCGCGTACCTTGACGTTGGTCAGCACTCGTTTCAGATCGCCAACGCCGGTGGCCAGCGTCCTCATTTCTCCGAGCCCGGTGTAGACCTGTTCCAGGCGCTCACTGACCTGTTTGAATGACTCTCCGAGCCTGGACTCCAGCGTTCCCTGCAGCTTCTCGTCGACCGTCTGCCGCATTTGCTCCAGCTTTTTCTCGTTATCCACCTGGATGTGGAGCAGCCGGGTATCCACCGTGTTTCTCATCTCGGTCAACTCGGCATTCTGCATTTGGGAGATCCCGGTAAGAGTGGACAACACGCCGTCGCCGAGGTTCTTGAACGAGGTTCCCGTTTCCTCGCGCATTTGCGAGAGGCTGCTGTCGACACCGGACTGCAAGAAGCGGATCGCGCCGGCGACGGCTTCGGCTTGCTGGCCCTGCAGCAAATGAGTTTGCCGAATCGTTGTGTCCAGCGAACACTTGAACTCCACCAGCCTGGCCGATAGCTCATCCTGCAACTTGGTCGACGAGGTAACGGCAGACTGGGTTAGCCCGTCGACCCTGCGGCCGGATTCCGTGGTGAAGAGATCCAGGCGCTGCTCGATTGCGGAGCGAAGAAGCTCAAGCCGCTGGTCATTCAACCTGGTGAACCCTTCGAGCTTTGCGGAAACGGACTCTCCGATGCCGGTCAGCAAACTCACGACCTCGCTCCGAAGGCCCTGTGCCTGAGCGGTTTGTTCCAGGCGATTCCGAGCACTCTCCTCACGGACGGACCGGTCTGACTGCTCCAAAAGTGCCTGCAGCCACTCGATACGGCTGAGGACAGGCGACGACAGGTCAATCGCCTTCGCGGTGAGGTTGGTGAGCTTGCGCATTTGCAGGAAAAGCACCAGCAACAGCAGCCAACAGACGGCCGACATCGCGATTATTGCCAGGGTGTCCATAAATTTCCCTTTCCACGTGTACCGCCGTTGACGGGATACGCCTCACCGGCGATCGAGGCGGGTGCATTCTCGTGAACGCTCTGCACCGGAAGCGGTAATGGATATTGAGGCGACGCGGTGAGGCCCAGGGGCAGATATTCGCCGAGATACCACGCCACGAACCGGCGTATGCCGTCTTCGATGGAGACGTGAGGGCTGTACCCGGTGACTTCTTTCAGCCTGTCGACACAGGCCTGGGTTTCGTAGACGTCGCCCGGTTGCATGGGCAACAGGCGAATGTCCGCCGTTTTGCCGAGGCAGGATTCGATGGTGCGAACCACGTGGAGCAATTCGACCGGCTCTTGATTTCCGATATTGCATAGGCGCATAGGAGCCCTTGCACCCGGCCCCTGTTTGCCGTCCCAGCTTGGCGGCAGGGGTAAGAGACGAACAATTCCTTCCACGATGTCGTCGACAAAGGTGAAGTCGCGCTGCAGACGACCGAAATTATAGAGTTCAATGATGCGACCGGCTATCACCGCATCCACGAATTTGAAGACTGCCATATCCGGTCGTCCCCATGGACCGTACACGGTGAAAAATCGGAGTCCAGTGGTCGGGATGTGAAACAGGTGGCTATACGCGTGGGCCACCACTTCGTTGCTCTTCTTGGTCGCCGCATAAAGGCTGACGGGATAATCGGTCGAGTCCTCCTCGGCAAACGGGATCTTATTGCAGGAGCCATAGACGGAGCTCGAAGATGCGAAGACAAAATGCCGGCAGGTGCATGCACGAATTCCTTCGAGGACATTGACGAAACCGACGAGATTGCTGGCCACATATTCGTCCGGACTGGTGAGGGAGTGCCGTATTCCGGCCTGGGCTGCGAGATGAACAACGGCTTCGAACTCACCGTCGCGGAAAAGACTTTCCACGCGTTGTTTATCCGCGAGGTCCAACGGGAAGAACCAGAACCGTGGTCCGATGCAGAGCTTCCTAAGCCGCGCATCCTTGAGCCTGGGGTCGTAATAATTGTTCAGGTTGTCCACACCAACAACCTCAAACCCATCCTCAAGAAGCCGACGGACTACATGAGCGCCAATAAAGCCGGCGGCGCCCGTCACCAGAATTCGCTTTTCTCTTCCTTTAATCATGGTTCTTCCTTCTAACTTAGTGCGCGCATTTTATGTCTCGCGTCCTATTTCCACTTATTGATCGCATTCATAATTTTCACGAATGCCGTGCAATGTTTCTCTCCTGCTGCAGTCTTTGTCTCATCAATAGGCGCCCTGTCCAGTGATGACTACCCTCGCGGTACGCGCCAGGATATTGAGGTCCAGCCACGGCGACCAGTTGCGCACGTAATAACTGTCGAGGCGAACTCGATCGCGGCGACTTACTTCACTTCGTCCGGAGACTTGCCATAGGCCTGTGAGGCCCGGGGTAACCTGGCAATAGAGGGAGAAATTCGGTCCGTAGGCTGGTACCTCTTCCTCCACGATGGGGCGCGGACCGACCAGGCTCATCTCACCCCGCAAGACGTTCCAGAACTGGGGCAATTCATCGAGGCTTGTTTTCCTCAAGAATTTGCCCACCCGCGTGACGCGAGGATCGCAGCGCAGCTTGCGTTCCCGTAGCCACTCTTCACGGAGGACTTCGTCGCTAGCCAGAGCATCCTGCAGAAGCTTATCCCCATTCACTTGCATAGTCCTTATCTTCCAGATGCAAAACTTCGAATGACCGCGACCAACCCGGCGATGACCATAAAAAACGGGCCCGGGGGATTCCCATCTCACCAGCAAGCCCACCACGATAATCGCGATCACAACTGCCGGCAGGGTGAATGCGACTGCCAATAGGTCGATGGCGCGTTTGGTAAATCTCGGGATAGGCAGAAGAAGATCTCTTCTCAACTCAACGGCTAAACACCCACCCAGTTGGCGAGCGTCGACGGTCAGGCTATAGAGGTCGGAAGAGCTATGCATCATCATCAGACGAGGAAAGATACTTTCGAACTTTTCCAACTCTTCGAGCAGCTTGCCTGATCCTGCATCGGGCAGAGCGATCATGGCACGCTCTACGCCGCAAGCCCTGACTGCAGCAGCGAGCCGAATATCCACGACCGGCAGGGTGTGCCTGGACCGAGTGGAATAAGAGGACGAGAGAACGACCACCGGCCTCAGCCCGATCTCGGGATGATTCTCCAACTCGCGGATGATCTCAATCGATTCGTCACCGGTGTTAAAGATAGCCACGGGAATTCCCCACCAGGATCTATGGCAAATTCGTGCCCGCACGACGGATCGGAGTAGGGGAGTGGCAATGAGCGCCACCATCCACCACAAGAGAAGAACCCGGCCGGGGTATTCATCCGAGCTTCGAGTGGCAGAGATCAGACTCGCGATCAGCAGGAAACTAAGCGTAACGGCGAGGACCAGGCGGCGAAGCTCGGTGACGGCGTTATAAATGACGCCGGGATACAGATGAGAAGAGAAGAAGATCGCGATGAACACTGCAAGAACGGGCCAGAGGGCCAAATAGCGATGAAGGTCCAGGCCTCCGCTGCCAACGCGGTTGCCCAGGAGGACCAAGCTTCCCGTAAGCATGATGGCAACACTGTCACAAGCGAAGAAGACCAGCGAGCATGGCAATGGGTGGCAGCGGATTTTAGGCGGACCGGTGAAGGGAAAGGCAGCATCTACCGGAAGTGCGGTTATTGAAGCCATTGTAGCCTCCGAACGCCTATGCCGAGCGCGGTCTCACAGTTACTGTGACGTGATAAGTGTTGCGCGGAGTGGTTTCATGGGGGCAAACCACGGACACGTCGGTTTGTCCTGAAATCCTGGACGCGGCGCCAGCTGGGGCCTGTTCGGTACCCTGATCCAAACCTCCGCGGGAAATTCAGGTTTGGCCAAGAAAACAATAGTGGACCGCTGTAGCCGAGAGATTAGTGGGAGAACCTGAAGGCTCTACGCGCAGCGTGATTAAAAATTGTTCACCGAAACATCGCAGGCGTGAAATTTAAATGCTGCTTTGGCGTTGGAGACAGAGGGTCCAGCGGAGCGCTTTCGGGGCTTGTCTGACTCCCGCGGCCGGTGCGGAGGCATCGCATAGTGCGCCACCTGGAGCCGCGGTTTCCCCGGTTAGGAAAGGGTAGCCCGGCAGTCATGTGCAAATAGGACTACGCTCGCCGCACCTGCCCCCTCAATGGCAGCGTGAGCGACTGTGGGGGCTGGGCGCTATGGCCATTCGATTCCGCCGGTGGAGCACTTCCGGAGGCGAGGGTGTAGCCGATGCCTCGATTAGTCTGAATCAGTTTTTGTGGGAAGTCGCGATCGACCTTGTTTCGCAATGCGCTGATATACACGTCGACCACGTTGGTCAAACCCTCGAAGGAGGAGTTCCATACGTGCTCCAGAATCATGGTGCGAGTAACCGGGCGATTGGCGTTTCTCACCAGGTATTCCAGCAGCAGGAACTCTTTTGGCCGGAGGTCAATCGTCTTCCCTAAACGTACGGCTCTTCTACGGATGAGATCCAATTCTAGATCGCCTGAGCGCAGCACATTCACCTTGCTGGCGGCGACGAGATCGGCAGCGGCCTGCCGCAGGCGTATGGAAAGGCCAAGACGGACTGCTAATTCGGAAGCAAAGAACGGCTCCCGCACACAGTCATCTACGCCGGCCTCGAACAATTGCAATCGTTGCTCCAGATCGAGGTAGCGGGCGAAGACAAACAGAGCTGCGTTGGAGTTCTCCTGACGCAGCAGTTTCACCAGCAAAACAATGTCTCCGAAAATAAGAGAATCCGAATCGACCAGGACGCCCTCGTAGGGAGCAAACCGGGTAAGCTGGAGGCACTCCCTCGCGGAGACAACCGTTTCAACAACGAACTGAGCGGAGCTGAGCGCCTTTGCGACTCTTCTTTGCAGATCACAGCGGGGTAAGAAAGTGAGCACCTTCAAGGGTATCTCCAAGATCGTAACCGCGATCGAGCGGACCCGGGAACCTGTCGTTCAGCAACGTCACGATTGCTGTGGCCGATCTGCCCTCATTTGCTGGGGCCGTTCCTGGTGAATACCGGCGTACGGTATGTTTACCGTTACACCTATCGTGAACCGTTGTACCGGTAAGGCAATTCGCCTTTGCATTACGGCGGTAGAGGCTGCAGTGCCAGAGTCAAGATTCTGTAAGAGAACTCTCCATGAGATTCCGGGATCGCACCCAGCAGGTCTTTCACGAAAGCCGCCGTATTCGGTACTCCGCGTAGACAGCGGGTGCGGGGAGTAAGGTACAAGACAGAAGTGAAAATCCTGGTACGAGGAGTTCAACTTACATAGTGAAGAACCAATAACAGAGTTTATTTCTTCTGTCAATTACGTCTAACCCATTTCGAATAGCTTGTTAACCGCGACTAATAGGATCATGCGGCGGATGAACCGAACTGGGTTCATCTGCTTTGTGCTTTCATCCAGCGGATTAAGTGCCAGTGCGACTGACTAGAGGAATAAACCATGTGCAGCGAAGTTGTGAGGGGGCGTTCATGACTGTTGCTTATCGGAAACACCAAGGCACGTTGAGATGGTTAAATTTACGTAATCATTGGATATACAACCCCTCGTCGGAGTATCTGTTCAAGGACTTAGCAACACAACGCCCTGTCACGTATAAGCAACATCGCGAGCACGGCAGTCTCCCGGCGGTGCACATGCGCACACCAAGGAGAGATGCTCACGCTGAAACAGTTTGCTCGCCAGCTCGCCGTCAGAGCAACCCTCCTCGCGCTGCTAACGCCAGCCGCCCTCGCCTCCACCCCACTTGGCACCGATCCAGAGCCAGGAGTTGTTCACACGATCCTCACCTTTTTGGGTTTGGCGTGAAATATTTTTTGCTGAAGTCGTCTTCACCACAGTGGCGGATTCGACGGGGAAGGTGGTGTTTGTGGCAGATCTGCCAACCGGTCGCGGGAGGTAGCGGCTTTCGGTCAAAAAGCCACACCCCGGCTTGCCGAAAACCTGCGTGGCGATGATCGCCGGAGGACCGGGATCGTATTCCGGCTCGGTGTGCACCTTTTATCGCAGCCTATACAACGCAGGTCAGGGCGCGAATCGGATGGCCACAACGATCACGCGCCCGATGTTTTCGATCTCTGTCCGATACCTCCACCGCCGGCTGGAGGCAGGCGACAGGGGATGTGGGATGAGCGTCAGCCAATCCGCGTTCTTGTCTAATTCGCACCATCCGCACACGTAGCCCTCCCGGGTCATGAGGAAGTAGATAGGCCGCTGAAATTCATGGGTCCAATCTTTGCGGAGAGAAATTGCGCGTTTCTGGGTATCAATCTGAACGACGGAGCCGGCCGGAATCATGGGATCCAGGGTGAGGTCGTGTTTGCCGATGATACCCCGCCTATAGGGCGCCAAAGACTGACCATTGTCGGTCGCGAGCAACGAGGTCTCATCGGGCAGCATTTCCGGGAAAGGTTGATCGGGGAGTAGATATCTTGCCTGGGCTTCCAGCGGACCATCGGTGAGCAAGATGGTTGCATTCGGGCTGGATAGTTGCTTGAGATTCACGCTTGGTTCATTTGCCGGATGCATGGATCGGAGTAGTTGGTCGGTCGGCAGGTTGTAGATGGAGGCCAAAGCAATGAGCTTGTTGACGGTTAATTCGTGCTCTTCGCGTTCGAGGCGGTCAAGCCAACTGGCCGAAATCTGGTAGGACTGACTACCCCGTTCCTGGGCAAAGCGGAGGCTGCGTTCCTCAACCTCTCGCAAAGAAAGTTGCCATTGCCGGCGAACTGCGCGGAGTCTTGCACCAATTCCTGCCATGAGCGAACCTATCCTGTTCTGCCCCTCATTGCAAACCCAAAGGAACCATGGTTACGCTTACTTTCATTCGTCCCCGGGGGAAGGAGCGTTTTTCGTTTCCCAAGAAACCACATAAAACCCAAACTTTATCGATTCTGTAATTTGATTCCTTTCCGTCCGCAGAGTCGGTCGAGGTTGCGCGACACTGGTTTCCGGGATTGCTCTCAAGGGTTTGCCGGGCGGCATCAATAGCAGCGGCAGGTTTCTCTCGGGAAGCCGTCTGCGTTCTTGCTACAGCTCAGCGGTGCCGGCGGTGGGGTCGTTCCTTCCGGCGCGGCCGGTCGAGACACTTGGGCAAGGGCTGGAGCTCATGCTGGTCAGGATATAGCCGATGCCACGCTTGGTCTGGATTAATTTCTGCGGGAAATCTCGATCGACCTTACTTCGTAACGAGCTGATGTACACATCGACAACGTTGGTTAAACCTTCGAATGACGAATTCCATACATGTTCCAGAATCATGGTCCGCGTAACCGGGCGATTCACGTTCCGGAGCAGGTATTCGAGTAGGAGAAATTCTTTTGGCCGCAAGTCAATTTCCCTGCCCAGCCGCGCGGCTCGACGCCGAATCAAATCCAGTTCGAGATCGCCAGAGCACATCTTGTTCACGGTACGCGATGTCGTGACGCCGGACGCCGCCCGGCGCAGGCGTATGGAGAGGCCAAGGCGTACTGTCAACTCCGAGGCGAAGAATGGCTCGCGTACATAATCATCCGCGCCGGCGTCGAACAAGGCTAATCGCTGCTCCAAGTCCGGGTACCGTGCAAAAACGAACAAGGAGGTGTCCGCATTCTCCCCCCGCAGATGTTTGATCAGATCCAGAGTGTCCTTGAAGTTAAGCGAATCAGAATCGACAAGAACACCGTCGTAGTGCGCGCGTTGGGTGGAGTAGGAGCATTCTTTCGCGGAACCCACCGTCTCGACAACAAACTGAGCCGAGGTGAGAGCCTTTTCGACTCTTCTCTTGACATCATGCCGGGGCAAAAAGCTGAGCACTCTCATGGACAACTCCAGTGTCGGAAAAGGACGATCCAGCGGGCCCGAAATAGACCGCGCAAGAGCGAAGCAAAGCCTGTAAGGCGTGCTGCGTTTACAGACATGCAGCGATGGGTGCGTGGCTGTGGCTTTTACGCGCAAGAGCCACGAAGGGAAGGTCGGAGTGCCTCGGACTCAACAACGACAGCAGGTCGGACGGTGACTACAAAAGCGGCCGGCGCCCATGCTCAGTTTGAGGCGGGAGGCTCCGGCTAGACCAGATGAATATTTTATCGTGGCTGGTGAAATAGGATGCCAAAACACTGTTATGGTGTCAAGAGTTTATGCACATTTTGTCCACAAGATAAAACCTTTGCCGCGAAACATGCGACTCGATAATTTGATGTCGATTACTCACATGGAGATAGAGTCAAGGCCCACATCGGGGATTTCCCTATCGTTCGTGGCATGGATGCTGAATCCGATGCATCAAGGATTGCGTACGTTCGGTAGCCCCAAAACGGGTGATGCACGATACCACTTTCGGGAGGACGGTCCGGACATAAACCACCATCGCTGGACTGAACGAGCGTTAGCATTGGACCGGCGTCAAAGAAACATCGGGTAATGCTTCCTGCGGAGCAGGCACACCCTGCCCGGCCGCCAGAGCCAAACACTCCCCGGAGCCTGCCATGTCTCAATCAACTCGTCCCTTCGATCAGTTCCTCAGGGAAGTCTGCTCGCTTGTCGCGAGCGCCTTGATCATCGGCGGTCTTGCTTCGTGTAGTGGCGGTAGTAGCAACAGCACCAGCAGCAGCATGACTCAGCCGACGCTGACTCTTTCTCCCTCAAGCATTCATTTAACTGCGGGCGCGGCGGGTCAGCAGGCTTCCCTGCTACTGGGCGCGGCGGCAGGCGGGGGTGCGACGACCGTCTCGGTGTCCGGATTGCCCAGCGGGGTCACTGTTTCGCCAACGACACTTTCGGTGACTCCGGGCGTTGCTTTGCCGCTTACGATGACGGCGGCCTCCTCCGCACTCGCTACCATGGCTACGGTGACGTTTACTACGACCATCAGTGGCCAGACTGCCAGCACGCAGGCTTCGCTCTCCGTAACAGCGGCAACGGCTGCCGACTTTTCACTCAGCGTTATGCCGGCGTCCATTAGCTTGACGGCCAATGGAACGACGACAGTCGTTTCCGTGCTGGCGACGGCGCAGAACGGATTTTCTTCGAACGTTCAAGTCGCGATCACCGGGCTGCCAGCGGGGGTAACGGCACAGCCGTCGTCGCTCACGCTTACGCCGGGAACTGCCGCTACGGTCACTCTGACAGCTCCTGCAGGAACAGCAGCCGGGTCTTCGACGGCCACCTTAACTGGAACTTCGGGAGCCCTGACGCATACGGCATCGCTGGCCGTCACCGTAACTGTCCCACCGCCGGCACAAGCCGATTTCTCGCTTGCCGTCAGCCCTCAGTCGTTGAGCTTGATCGTCGGTGGGGCCGGACAGCCGGTGCAGTTGACGGCCACGGCGCTCAACGGATTCAGCGGGACCACGGCTGTGGCCTTGAGTGGATTGCCTGCCGGAGTGACGGCCAACCCGGCCTCGGTATCGCTTACTCCCGGAACGCCGCAAAGCATCACCCTCACCGCGGGCAACAGCGCGCAGGCAGGAAGTGCCAACGTGGTATTCACCGGCAGCTCCGGTTCCCTCACCCATAGCGCTACGGTGGCACTTACCGTGGCTGCCGCTGCAGGGGTGAACGTGACCACGTATCACTACGACAACGCTCGCGACGGATGGAACGCAGCGGAGAGCGTACTCACGCCACAGAATGTCAACTTCAATAATTTCGGGAAGCTGCGTGAATTGCCGGTGGACAGCAACGTCGACGGGCAGCCTCTTTACGTCAGCGGTCTTTCTGTGGCGGGGCAGACGCATAATGTGCTCATCGCAGTTACCGAACATGGAAGCGCCTATGCGTTCGACGCCGACTCGGGCACGCAGCTCTGGAAAGTGAGCGCCCTGGGAGCGAATGAGACTCCCAGCGACGACCATGGCTGCAACCAGATCAGCCCAGAGATCGGCATCACCGACACCCCGGTGATCGACCGGACCCACGGCCCGAATGGTACGGTGTTCCTAGTCGCCATGTCGAAGGACGCAAGCAGCAAGTATCATCAGCGGCTGCATGCGTTGGACCTCGCCACCGGAGCAGAACTGCAGGGCAGCCCGACGGAGATCGCGGCCACGTTCCCAGGCACCGGTTACGGTTCCAGCAACGGGATGCAGGTGTTCGATCCTGGTCAATATGCGGAGCGGGTGGGACTGCTGTTGATGAATGGGCAGATCTATCTGGCGTGGACATCGCACTGCGATGAAGATCCGTACACTGGTTGGCTCATGGCTTACAGTGAAAGCACGCTGCAGCAGACCAGCGTTTTAAACCTGACGCCCAATGGACCTTCCACGCCTCATTTCGGTGACGGCGAAGGTTCGGTATGGATGAGCGGGGCCGGCCTGGCCGGGGATGCGCAGGGTAATATCTTCTTTCTGGATGCGAATGGCACTTTCGACTCGACCCTGACCGCGAATGGCTTTCCTGCCCAGGGAGACTTTGGGAATGCGTTCATGAAAGTATCCACGACCGGGAACGTGCTGGCCGCGGCGGATTATTTCGCAGCCTACAATCTGCAATCAGAAAGTGATGCAGACCAGGATTTGGGTTCGGGAGGCGCCATGCTGCTGCCCGATCAGACAGATGCAAAAGGCAACACCCGGCATCTGGCTGTCGGCGCCGGCAAAGACACCAATATCTATGTCGTCGATCGCGACAACATGGGGAAATTCAATGCCAGCAGTAATAATGCGGTTTACCAGGAGCTGCCGAATGCACTGAGTGGCGGCGCGTGGTCCATGGCTGCCCTGTTCAATAACACCGTCTACTACGCGGGCACAGGGGATCACTTGAAGGCGTTTCCGATCACGAATGCGTTGCTGGCGACGACTCCGGCAAGTGAGTCGGCCACTAGTTTTGCCTATCCTGGAGCGACCCCGAGCGTAAGCTCGAACGGAGCGCAGAATGGGATTGTGTGGGCCATCGAAAATCAGGGTGGTGCGGGAGTCTTGCACGCTTACGACACGACGAACCTACCCAGTGAGTTGTACGACAGCAACCAGGCTCCCAACAACCGCGATCATTTTTCCGATAACAAATTCGTTTCTCCGATGATTGCCAATGGAAAGGTTTATGTGGGGACGGTGAACAGCGTTGCGGTGTTTGGCCTTCTGCACTAAGGTCTGCGGGGCGGGAAATCTCAATCGCGGAGTTTTCCGAGGTGGAAATGTGCCCGGGATCCTCCGAAGTTGAGCTTCAGGCTCCCCGTTCGACAAGCTCAGAGCAGGCTCTGCGGGACTGATCTTTAGATCGGATCCTCCGCAGACGTCCAGGATGGTGAGCTTGTTCTTTCTCCAAAGACGCAGCACTACCGGAATGGAAGTGTCGCGTGGATCATCCACTTGCCTTCCGCAGGCACACTCAATGAATTGTCTGTAAAAAAGTGATGGGGGAAGCTATGAGAAGAGCACCCATTCCGTTAGCTCCACGCGGAACTTCCCGCCTGATCATCAAATCGATTTCAGCCAAACAACGCCCGCGTCGTCCACAGCCTTAACTGCGGAGGCGCGCCAAGAGATCCTGCGGGTGCACGGGTTTGGCAAGTATCTCGAATTCGTGGCCCTGAACGCGGGCACGGTCCAAGAGATCCGCGGTGGCAGCCTGGCCGGAAAAAAGCAGAATCTTGCAGTCGGGCAGCATGGTCCGAATGGTGATCGCGGCATCAATGCCGTTCATGTCGGTCATGATGACGTCGGAGATGAGCATGTCGGGGCGGAGTGTGCGCGCTGTTTCGACGGCTTTCTCGCCGTTGTAGACAGCTGTGGCTTCAAACCCGCTCTGGTTTAGGATAATGGCAAGCGTGTCTGCGATTACTCGCTCGTCATCAGCTACCAGCACCTTGGGCTTTGCTTGTGAATTGGTCATTTGCTCCTGAGTAACGATTTATGTCTTTCTGACGCTCTTCACTTCAGCACTCCTGGTCAGCCGAAGCAGGTCACGATATCGTAGTAGAAAAATGCTGAGGCGGCATCTGGAATCATACACTTCGGACTCAGATGCTGCATCCCTGTGTAGTGTTGTGGGGCATGCATCGAGATTGCAACATCCACGTTCACCATATAAGATAATTTGACCACAAATCCTTTCATTGGACACTTTCCATGGCTGAACCGATCATCCGCGCCCAGCAGGTTGAGAAGTACTACGCTCAGCCCAGCGAAAATCGCATCCAGGTGATCGCGCCCACTGACCTGTCGATTGTGCAGGGAGAGATCGTTGCCCTATTGGGCCCCTCCGGTTCGGGTAAATCGACCCTGCTGCGCATGTTGGCGGGGCTGTCGCGGCCTTCGGCCGGCGAGGTCTTCTGGCATGGCAAGCCGATTCTGCAGACGCAGGTCAACGTCGGCATCGTCTTCCAAAGCTTTGCGCTTTTTCCCTGGTTAACGGTGCTGGAAAATGTCGAGGCGCCGTTGATAGCTCGAGGCATATCGAGCGACGAGCGGCGAGAACAGAGTCTCAAGATCCTGAACACGGTGGGACTGGACGGTTTTCAGGCAGCCTACCCGAAGGAACTCTCCGGAGGCATGCGACAGCGGGTGGGATTCGCCCGGGCCCTGGTGGTGCAGCCGGAAGTCCTCTTTATGGATGAGCCCTTCTCTGCCCTGGACGTGCTGACCGCGGAGAACCTGCGCAGTGAACTGCTGGAGCTGTGGCATAAAAAGACGATTCCGACGCAGTCGATTTTTCTGGTGACGCACAACATCGAAGAAGCCCTGCTGCTGGCAGATCGCATCATCGTGCTGGGCCGTAACCCGGGGCATGTGCGGGTGGATTTTGCGGTGACTCTGACCCAGCCGCGCGACCGCAAGAGCGCCGCCTTCACCCAGTTGGTGGACTACATCTATAAGGTACTCACCCGGCCGGACGTGGCCCCCTCCGCCGTACCGCAGAGGATGGCGGCGCGCGATCAACGGCAGATGCACTACCAGATGCTTCCCCATGCCCGGCCCGGCGGCATCGCCGGGTTGCTCGAATTGCTGATCGATTACAACGGCCGGGCGGACATCTATCGCCTGGCCGACGACCTGGCGTTCGAGATCGATGACCTGCTTGCCCATTGTCGATGCGGCGCAGTTACTTGGCTTCCTTAAAGTAGAAGAGGGCGACGCAGCCATTACCCCCGAGGGCCGGGAGTACGCCGAATCGGAGATCCTGCGGCAGAAAGAGCTGTTCCGCAAAGCAGCGGTCGAGAACGTGCTCCTGCTCCGGCAGATCACGCGAGCGCTCGATACCAAGTCTGACCACACGGTACCGGAAGAGTTTTTTCTCGACATGCTCGATGAGCAGTTCAGCGCAGACGAAACGCTGCGGCAATTGGAAACGGCCATCAACTGGGGCCGGTATGCGGAGTTGTTTGACTTTGACGCTTCGCGCAGACGCTTCATCCTCCCCGAGCAGGAAGAGTCGCCAGAGGCCGTTGAAGAGGCGCAGGCCGAATGAGCGAGCCCACCCGGCTCTTCCGCGTTCCCACGCTTTCCCGCTCCCTGGTGCTGGAGCGGACCTGGCCTTTTTTCCTTGACCTGAGTGTTGCCGCTTGCGGTCTTGCGCTTTTCTACGCGGTGTTGCGCATTGCTGAGTATTGGATGGGTCATCCGGTACCCGCGGTCGAGATTTCGCGGTCGGCGAAGATGCTGCCGCTGTACGCGTTCTATTCCATAGTGCGCATTACGGTCGCGTACCTGCTGAGCCTGACGTTCGCCGTGGGATACGGCTACATTGCCGCGTATACTCCGCGAGCCGAACCCTTCATGATCGCGGCACTCGATATTCTGCAGTCGATCCCCGTGCTGAGCTTTCTACCGGCGGTGATGCTGGCGATGATCTCACTCGTTCCCGGGCGCCAGCTGGGCATTGAGTTGGGCGCTATCCTGCTCATCTTTACCGGGCAGGTGTGGAACATGGCGTTCAGTTTCTACTCCTCACTCAAGAGCCTGCCGCGGGAACTCCGGGAAGCTTCTGGCGTTTTTCGTTTTTCGGCATGGCAGCGTTTTTGGCAGCTGGAATTGCCTTATTCGGCGATTGGCCTGGTTTGGAACTCGATGGTTTCCGTTGCCGGTGGATGGTTTTTCCTGATGGCCTGCGAGATGTTTGTCCTGGGAGACCGCGACTTCCGCCTGCCCGGGTTGGGCTCTTACCTGCAGACCGCAGCTAGTTCCGGCGATAGCCATGGGATGCTGTGGGGCTCGGTGACTATGATTCTGATTATCGTCGCCACCGATCAGCTGGTGTGGCGCCCGGTGATTGCCTGGGCGGATAAGTTCAAGTTTGAGCAGGGAGAGAGCAGTAGCCGTAAGAGTTCGCCCATCCTTTATATGCTGCAGAACTCGAGTGCACTGGCCTGGTTAAAGGGGGCGACCGTGACTCCGCTGAGCGAGCGGATCTATGGCGCACTCGCCAGACGGCAACGGGAATTGGTCGCGCGCCCCACCCACCTGCCCCGCAAGCGTTCGCAGTTGGCGGCGCTCCTGTTCATTGTCGCGGGCATCTTGCTGGTGGCGTTTGCCGCCTTCCGGGCAGTGGAACTGCTGCGCCACATCCATGGAGCGGAAATCGTGGAGTTGCTGAAGGGCGCAGGCGCGACGTTTCTGCGCGTGAATGCGGCTCTGCTGATCGCGTCCGCCTGGACCATTCCGGTAGGGGTTGCGATTGGCTTTCATCCCCGACTGGCCAGAATTGCCCAGCCGCTGGCGCAAATCGCCGCGTCTTACCCGGCCACCGCGATCTTTCCAATTCTTCTGATTGGCCTGGTTCAAGCCGGTGGCGGGTTGGGGATTGGGTCGGTCGCTCTGATGCTGCTGGGCACACAGTGGTACATCCTATTCAACGTGATTGCAGGGGCCAGCGCGATTCCTTCGAACCTGAAAGAGGTGGCGCAGCTCTACCACTTCTCTACCTGGCAGAAATGGAAGGTGGTCATCCTCCCGGGGATTTTTCCTTACCTGGTGACCGGGCTGGTCACTGCATCGGGGGGAGCGTGGAACGCGAGCATCGTGGCGGAGTATTTCCACCTGAAAGACCGGACCCTGGAGACACTGGGTCTGGGGGCACAAATCAGCGCGGCCAGCGATCATGGGCAGTTTTCTATTCTGCTGTTGGCCACCATCATCATGTCGCTCATGGTAGTGACGGTCAACCGGCTGGTGTGGCGGCCCATGTTTCACCTGGCGGAGAACAAGTTTCGGCTGGATACGTAGGGTGGGCAACTCGGTGGATTGGGCAGCATCTTGGGTGTAAGAGTTTTATGCCCAAACCGACCAAGAAGAAAGAACAGCTGGAAGACAAGGAAAAGAGCCAGCACGATCGGGCGCCGTATCAGAAGAATGCGGATCGGAACCCGGTCAAGAGTGCGGAGGAAACCCGCGACATTCCCAACCAGCATGGCGCGATTAAATAGGCGGCTGGGAGTATTCGTCGTCTGAGACGTGTTCCAACCAGACGACATCACTGCCATGTTCGTCTGTTTCCTGCATGGCCAGGTGGGTCATGGTTCTTCCCGGCGCGGCGCCGTGCCAATGGCGTTCTTGCGGCGCGATAGATACCGTATCGCCGGGGCGAATGATCTGCGGGGCCTTGCCGGCTGATTGCACCAGACCCAAGCCATCTAGTACATGGAGTGTCTGGCCCGACAGGGTGCGTGTGCCACGCCGTGCGGCTGCCAGGTGCAAACCAGACACGAATTGCTTTGAGATGCGAAGGCGGAGTGGCGCCTACGATTTCATTCAGCCAGACGGTTCCGGTGAAGTAGGCTTCGGGTCCTTTACGGCTGGTATGAAGTTCGGAGGTAAGTATCTTCATGGTGCTCCCCATTCTATTTGCAGCAGATCTCGAATGCCCCACATCCCCGATTTCCTGTGAAGTTTCGTGGATCCTGCGAACCTCATGCGCCTTTCCTTAGAGAAAGGCGCACACGCAGCTCTGTCTGGGGCTGCGTGCATCTCGCTCGTTTTTCGCGAGATGGGGGATACGACGAGCCTGAACCTTAAGGGCCGATTGAGATTGGATGTTACAGGTTGAAGGCAGTGGCATCCCACATCTCGCGAAAAACGAGCGAGATGTGGGGCACCCGGGATTTGTTGGTCGATACGGAGGAAGCAATCGAAGGGCTGCGCCCATCGTTTTCGTCCCACGTACGCTGGTGCGAACGTGGGGCACCCGTCCGATTTCCTTTAGCAGTTGTTAGGCGGTTGTGCTATTTGGTTCCGAAATGGGTGGCTTGATAGACAAATTGGAAGCCTATCGTCATTAGCCAGAGGGATAGGGCGAAACGCAGCTGGCGGTTGGGGATGCGGGGTGCGACTCCGCTGCCGGCGATGGCTCCGAAGACGCCCCCGATTCCCAGCTTCCACAACAGAGCCGAGTCGTAGGAGCCTCCGATCATGTGGACGCCGGTCCCGACCACGGAGAGCACCAGACCGAAGGTAAGGTCGGTGCCCACTACCTGGGCGGTCGTCAGCGAGGTGAGGCCGAGCAAGGCGACGGTGCCCAAGCGCGCCCGCTCCGGAAGAGGAGAAACCCACCTCGGCGGCGATGGGAAACGTGATCAGGCCCATCCACTTCGGGCGGTCGGTTGCCGGCCGGGTGATGGCGTCGGGGCGAAAGTGGCGGAACAGTCTGCCAGCCCGAGGAGAAGATGATGATGGAGCCGAGCACGATGTAGAGCAGCGATTTGGGCCCGTGCTGCGCTACATGATGGAAGAAGATGGACCCGAGGATCACTCCGGGTACGCCGCCAACCAGCATCCAGAGCAGGATCCGGTAGGAGACTTGCTTGCGCACAATTTGCACCGGAACCACGATCAGCTTGACCACCGCTGCATAGGCCAGTGCGGTGCTCACGGCAATCTCCACCGGCACATGAAGAAAAAGTATCAATAACGGTGCCGTAACCACGCCCGCACCCACGCCCGTGAGTGCGATGACCACTGCTATCGAAAATCCTATCGCCAGCTCCAACATAGGGACTCTCTTTTACTGCGGTTGCACGTGGATACCACATTCCTGCTTGCGGCCGCCCCAGCGGCCTGAGCGCGGATCATCAGGATCGAACGGCAGGCTGGTACATGGCTCACAGCCGATGCTGGTGTAGCCCTTGTCATAGAGCGGCAGCAGCGGGATGCCGTATTGCTCGGCGTATTGCCACACGTCGCGGGTCGTCCAGTCGGCCAGCGGGCTGATCTTCTGTAGTTGCTTGCCGGTGGGCAGGGTAAACGCGTCCACCGGTTGCAGGTTGGCACGGGTCTTGGCCTGCTCCCGGCGCAGCCCGGTAAACCACAAGCGATAGGGTTCGAGGGACGCGAAGAGTGGGCCTACCTTGCGCATGCCACAGCAACGATCGGGCGCCGTCTGGTTCAGGATGCCGAATTGCGACTCCTGTTCGGCGACCGTGAGCTGAGGCAATACATTCACCAGGTTCAGGTTCCATTCCTGGGCCAGGCGGTCGCGATACTCGTAGGTCTCAGAGAAGTGGTAGCCGGTATCGAGGAAGATCACCGGCACGTCGCCGATGGCTTCCCGCACCAGGTGCACGACCACCATGTCTTCCGCCTGAAAGCTGCTGGTAACGCAAATGTCTTCCTTGAGGGAGGCCGCGATCTGTTGCGTGCACCAGGGTGCGCGCCGTGGCGATCTTTTCTTGAAGACTCATGGGTTGCTCCTGTTGAGCGCACGCAGAACCATGTCGATGGTTGGTTCTTCCAATGGCTCGAAGACCAGCGCAGCAGGATCCTGGGCGATGGAGATCTCGCCGGGGAAATCCGCTTGCCCCTTAGCTTCGATCAAGACCACCACTCCTATCTGTAACAGTTTCTGCCATAGATCGCGATTGGCCGCGCGGGTGCGTTACTACCTGTACCCCGGCTTCGATCAATGCGGTTTCGAGGCCGACGCAGCCGTTCCGGGTTGCGGACGGCAATGGCGGCCACGGTGGCCGTCTCCTGCCGGCCGCTCAACACCTCGCGCACCATGCCGGCAGCGACGGTCGCGTGCGATACCGGGTCGATCAGGATGAAGCTGCCGGTTAAACGGTTCGCGATATAGGGGTCGAGAAACAGCGGCCGCGTGGTCTCCAATTCCACGACCCCGATGCTGTTGAGTTCGAGGGTCGCAGCCGGCTCGGCATCCAGGGTCTGCATATTCACGCGGTGCCTGATGGCCGTGACCCTGGCCTTCACAGTTTGCGAGGTATGCTTGAGCAGATAGCTCTTGCCTGAATCAAGCGGCTGAGCGTTCATCCAGACCAGTGCAGCGGCAAAGTTCGCTGCCACCACCGGCGGCTGATGGGCTGCAGCCAGCATCTCTCCCCGGCTGATATCCAACTCATCTTCAAGCGTGAGCGCGATCGACATGGGCGCTACGGCTCTCGCCAAATCACCGTCGAAGGTGGTGATGCTTTTCACCCGGCTGGTTCTGCCGGAAGGGAGAGCGACGACCCGATCGCCCGGCCACACGGCGCCGGAGGCAATCTGTCCGGCGAAGCCGCGATAGTCCTGATCAGGGCGAATCACTCGCTGGATCGGCAGCCGGAAGGGGTGTCCCGTGACGTCCTGGCCCAAGGGCACGGTCTCCAGGTATTCGAGGAGTGTTGGCCCTTCGTACCAGTCCATGCTCGAGCCGCGATCGACGACATTGTCGCCGAGCAAGGCACTGATGGGGATCACCTGCAAATCCGCGATGTGCAGCTTGTGTGCCAACTGCCGCAAATCACGCTCCAGCCCGGCGAAGACCTCGGCGGAGTAGTCCACCAGGTCCATCTTGTTGACGGCAGCGACGATGTGGCGGGTTCCCAACAACGAGGCGATGTAGGCGTGACGGCGCGATTGGGTCAGGATACCTTTGCGGGCATCGACCAGGATGATGGCCACGTCCGCGGTGGATGCGCCGGTGGCCATGTTGCGCGTGTACTGCTCGTGGCCCGGGGTGTCGGCAATGATGAACTTGCGGTGCGTGGTGGAGAAGTAGCGGTAAGCCACATCAATGGTGATGCCCTGCTCCCGCTCCGCGCGCAGGCCGTCGGTGAGTTGAGCGAAATCAATCGCGGCGGCGACGTTGGCGCTGGCCGCTTTGGTCACGGCGCGTACGTGATCCTCGTAGACGTTTTGCGAATCGTAGAGCAAGCGGCCGATCAGGGTCGACTTGCCATCATCCACGCTGCCCGCGGTGCTAAAGCGTACCAGCTCCTTCGCCTGCTCCGCGGCGAGAAAATCTTCCATGGAAAACATGTCTTCTACGGGTTCGGGGTCGAGGGAGAGCGGCATTAGAAATAGCCCTCGCGCTTTTTCAATTCCATCGATCCGTCCTGATCGTGATCGATCACGCGGTTGGCACGCTCGGAGGAACGGAATGCCACCAGTTCAGCAATAATTTTGGGGATGGTGTCGGCGTCGGAGCGGATGGCTCCGGTGCAAGGGCTGCATCCCAGGGAGCGCAGACGGCAGCGCACCCACTGCTCTTCTCCAGGCAAGCCTTGAACAAAAGATTGTTCGATGGGGATCAGAGCTGTCGGCGCGTACCAGCATCCGGCGCTCCTTGGCAAAGTAGAGCGGGACTACGGGAATGTTTTCCAGGTGGATGTAGTGCCAGACGTCTAATTCGGTCCAGTTGGAGAGAGGAAAGACGCGGATGCTCTCACCTGGATTTACGCGGGCGTTATAGAGGTTCCACAATTCAGGCCGCTGGTTTTTGGGATCCCACTGGCCGGCGCTGTCGCGAAAGGAAAAAATGCGTTCCTTGGCTCGGGATTTTTCTTCATCCCTGCGTGCGCCCCCGAAAGCCGCGTCGAAACCGTGGGCGCGCAGGCCATCGAGCAGCGCGGTGGTCTTCAGTAATCCGCAGCAGCGGCGGGTTCCCAGGGCTACTGGGTTGGCTCCATCGGCAATGGCTGCTTCGTTGCGCCACACCAGCAGCTCGACTCCAAGCTGGCGGGTATAGTCGTCGCGAAAGGTGATCATCTCGCGGAATTTGTAACCGGTATCGACATGCAGGAGAGGAAACGGGATGGGCCCGGGATAGAAGGCCTTCTGCGCCAGCCGCAGCATCACGGAAGAATCCTTGCCGATGGAGTAGAGCATCACCGGCTTCTCAAACTCGGCCGCCACCTCGCGGAAGATGTGGATGCTCTCCGCCTCCAGCCTTTGGAGGTGGCTCAGCTTAGGAGGGGAGCCTACCGGCATGGTTTCAAGATCTAAGGTGGGGGCTGACAAATTGGCTCCTTCCCGTTTTGAGGTCAAATAAAAAACCGCTCGCCAGAGGCTGGCAGCGGTTGTGGTTACTTAGTCTGAGTTATGCGAAGAACTGGTAGGGATTCCCTACCTCTCTGCTATGAAAACTCACACCCGCTCGTGCTGCATGACATAGGACAACACTTGTCACAGCAACAACAGCCAGCGGGATGAAGCAGAGTCTGCATCAGGATTTAATACTCTTGCCTGGGTGGCCGTTTGTCAAGCCATCGGTGGCCACGGAGGAAACCTCGGAACTAGCAAAAGTAACCGAAATTCCCGTTCACGTATAAAGATTCATAGGAGAGCCGCAGGACTCATGAAATGCATCCAGGTTGGCTTGATTGGCTTTGGATTCGCAGGACGGATTTTTCACTCGAATGTCCTTCAAGCTGTTGAGGGTCTGGAGCTTGCCGCCATCGTGCAGAGAAGCGGGCCCAAGAGTGGTGACTCTGGGGCTGCCACGGCGTTTCCCCAGGTCAGGATCCTGACTTCGGTCGAGGAGTTGCTGGAAGACAGCAGCATCCGGCTGGTGGTGGTCGCCACGCCCAACGCCACCCACTTGCCCATCGCGCGGCAATGTTTGCTGGCTGGCCGCGACGTGGTGATCGATAAGCCGTTTGCCCTGAGTTCCACCGAGGCCGCTGAGTTGATCCGGTTGGCCCGGGAGCGGGGACGGCTGCTCAGCGTATATCAGAACCGGCGTTGGGATGGAGACTTCCTGACGGTACGGAAGCTGCTGGAGAATGACCGGGTGGGTCGGTTGGTGATGTTTGAGTCGCATTATGACCGGTTTCGTCAGTTGCCGCGGCTACACGCCTGGCGGGAGGATGGTGGTCCCGGCGGGGGCGTGCTCTTCGACCTGGGGGCGCACCTGGTGGACCAGGCGCTGGTGCTCTTCGGGGTCCCGGCATCCGTTTGGGCAAGCGTGCGCATGGAACGCGAGGGGGCTCGGAGTGACGATGCCTTTGACGTGTACCTGCACTATCCGGCCTCACACTCCGCAGGCAGTGCCTTCCGGGGTCAGCGTCTGGCTGCGGGCTACCTGCCTCGGACGTGCTCCGAGAGCTCGCTTTACCCTCAATGGTACCCAAGGCACATTCCGAAAATTCGGGATGGATCCCCAGGAGGCGCATTTGCTCGCCGGGGACGTGTTTTCTTCCAAGCCTTGGGGAGTGGAAGGTCCGGAGCACTGGGGAACGCTCACTCTCGATGAGGGAGGAGAGCCGGTGAGCACCCGGATCCCGACTGAGGCCGGGGACTACCGCGGCTTCTACATCAATATTCGCGATGCGATCCATGGAAATGCGGCGCTGGCGGTCACCCCGCTGCAGGCTTGGCGAACCCTGCGGGTGTTGGAGATGGCGGTGGAGAGCAGCCGCACCGGCAACACTGTGGCCTGCGACTGGACCGAGGAACCCTGATTTGGCTACCGCTGAGGCCCATCGACTGGCGCCTGGTGCTTATTGGTAAGCGTGTCACCCACCTTGTCAGCCCCGGTCTTGGTCCCATTCACTGTCTTGTGATAACCAGTCTTGGTTCCCTGCACGGTTTTGTGATAACCCGTCTCAGTAGCGGACTTGGTTTTGTCGTAGCCCTTGCCGGTGGTGGAGGCGGTCTTGTGGTAGGCGGTCTTGGTCCCGGCCTTGGTTTTGTCGTAAGCCTTTCCGGTTCCCGATTCTGTTTTGTGAGCGGCGGTCTTGGTTCCCTGGCTGATGCCGTGCCCGGTGCTGGTGACGGCATGCTTGGTGTCCGATCCGGCGTTCTTCATGTCTTGTTTTGCGTCCGAGTCGGTGGTTTGAGCAAACGCTGCGGGAAGGGTTAAGACGAGAACAGCGGACAAAACCAAATGTCGTAAGCGACCAGGGTTCATGAGATGGGTCTCCTTGCGTTATGTGATGAGATGCGCAGGCAAGCAGAGATGGGCGGGACTTGGCGAAGATAAGCGCTCTTCCCTACCCGATGCCGCGGTTTCGCCAGTCGTCGATAGCATTGCGGATGGCGGATGGGGCCAGGTTGCTGCAGCGCATCTTGTATTCAGGTATGCCGCCCAGTGCCTGGGCTACGGACGCCTCGGTAATCCCGTACGCCTCTTCGACAGACCGGCCTAACACCATCTCCGTGGCCATGGACGAACAGGCAATAGCCACCGCGCATCCCATGCACTTGAACTTCACTTCCTGGATGATGTTGTTTTCGATGCGCAGGGAGATCAGCACGGTGTCGCTGTCGAGCGGGCTCTTGACCATCGATTTGCCGGAGGGGTCAGCTACGCTGCCAACGTTGCGCGGGTTGGCGTAATGGTCGCGTACCTGCTCGCTATACAAGGCAGAGCCCCTGATTTCCTGTCGAGCCAGGGGGTTCTGCGAACTTTATGCGCTTTTCCTTAAAGAAAGGCGCACACGCGGAGACGTCCCGTGCCGCGTGCAGGAAATCCCGGCGCCCCTTGGTTGAAGCGTGCTGCAACGAAAGAATATGATACCGGTTCAAGGATGTTCTCCGACCTCTATACCAAAGCGGCCGAACTTGCCTCCCTGGGCCAACCCTTCGCCATCGCAACCGTGGTTAGGGTTGAGGGTTCTTCCTCGGCTCGACGCGGTTCCAAGGCTATTATCGATCAGTTCGGCAAACTGGTGTTGGGATGGGTTGGCGGGGGGTGCGCAGAGAGCGCAGTTCGCAGCGAGGCGCTGACCAGCCTTGAAACCGAGAGGCCACGGATGATTACCGTGGACATGAGCGATGAACAGCTTGGTGTCGGTATGCCCTGCGGAGGAACCATGGACATATTCATCGAACCGGTTCTGCCCAAGCCCGAACTTCTGATCGTAGGTCACGGCCGCATTGCCGAAACCCTGGCTGTGCTGGGTGACCTGATGGGCTTTTCCATCACCGTAAACGACCCGGCTGCCGACCGTGCTTCATTCCCGCATGCGGAGCGACTGGTCACGGAAGACTTCGATCTCACGGAAACGCCGATCGGGCCTAAGAGCTTCGTGGTCATCGCGACCCAACATAAAAGGGATCATTTATGGTTGGAAAAGGCGCTCCAGGGCAATGCGGCCTATGTTGCCTTGATCGCCAGCCGCCATCGGGCCGGGCTGGTGCTGGACTACCTGCGAGCGAGAGGAATGGCCGAAGAAAAAATCGCCACCGTGTACGCGCCTGCGGGGCTCCATCTGGGGGCGTCGACACCGGAGGAGATTGCCTTGAGCGTGGTGAGTCAAATGGTAGCTCTGCGTCGCGGCGGGAACGCCCACACTCTGCCGCTGGATGAAGAACGTTTGCGCAGAGAGGATTTTTCGACAGATGCCGTGATTCGCCAGTGCGAGGCAGATGTTACTTCCTGACAAATAGCTGCTTTGACCGCTCGTAATCATCCAGGCTGTCGATGTCGAACAGGATGCCCGGATCTTCGACTTCCACTTTAAGGAAAGCGTCTAAGTGATTGCTGAAGATCGCCCGGCATCCGGTGTCCCCTTCCAGAGCCATGACCTCGGAAAAGACGGACCGGTCCAGCAACACCGGGTTGCCCCGATTGCCCTGATGGGAGGGAACGACAATCTGCGCCCGGGCGCTGCGGTACCCGTCGATGATTCTATGGAGGGTTTGGGGTTGAACAAAGGGCTGGTCCCCAAGAATGATGAGCGCAGCGCCGCTCCGTGGATCGACGCGGGAAAGTCCTTCACGAAGTGAACTTGCCATTCCCTGTTCATAGGCGTGATTCACCACAATCCTGAGACATGCGACGAGGGATTGGGGAAGTTGCTGGCGAATGACTTCGGCCGACGCCCCGAGAACGAGAACAATCTCATCCAGCCCGGCGGAGGAGACGTTCTCGATCGTGTGCGCCAACACCGTGGCCCCGCCGAGAGGTAGGAGCTGCTTTGCCGTACCCATGCGGGTAGATGTGCCGGCAGCCAGCACGACGGCGCTCACCCGGGCACTTATTTTTTGCGTGTCTGTCATGACGTCCTGCTCATGAAGTGTTCGCTCCTACAGTAGTATGGTGGACGGTCTATTTTGCATGCGGAGAATCTGATGCTGCGCAAACCAAATATCTCTGCTGTACTCCTGTTGGTCATCCTCCTGGTGTTTCAGGGACTTGCTCCCGACCTGCAAGCTCAGGGTCCGCCGCCGCCAACGCCCCAGCAACTGGATCAACTCCTGGCGCCGATTGCCCTTTATCCCGACGCTTTGCTGGCGCAGATCACGACGGCGTCCACCAACCCGCAGGAGATCCTGGATTTCGGTAACTGGCTGGGGCAGAACCAGAACCTCACCGTGTCGCAGCTTACCGCAGCGGCCCAGCAACAGGGCTTTGATCCGGCCTTCGTCGCCCTGGCAGGCTTTCCCCAGGTAGTCGAGATGATGGCAGAGAACATCGATGATTACGCCGCGATTGGGGCGGCGGTCACGGCAGATCAAGGAGAGGTGTCAGCGGCTGTCCAGCGTTTGCGGGCGCAGGCGTATGCTTCGGGCGCGTTGCGCAGTACTCCGCAGCAGCAGATAGAGGTGCAGCAGGCCGCAGGCGCGCCTATTTACGTGATCCAACCGGCGAATCCGCAGGTGGTGTACCTGCCGCAATACGATCCGACGGTGGTCTATGCCGGCGGCGGGGGAGCCGGGTTAATCACATTCGGCATAGCCATCGGCATCACCGCGCTTCTGGTCAGCCAACCCTGGGGCTGGGGTGGCTGGGGATGGAATTGGGGAGGCCGGCGGATCTATTACAACCGCGGCCCCTGGGGCGGCTGGGGTGGCGGGTATCGGCCACCAAATCTCTGGTATCGCCCTCGCCCCGTGGTCTATCGCAACCGTCCGGGGTATGGCGGCAATTGGGGCTATCGGCCGCCGAACTACCGTCCGCCCAGACCCATCAACCGTCCGGGACGCCCGGGAACTCGGCCGGGGTTCACCCATCCTATTAATCGTCCGGGGACTCGTCCGCCGGGAAACAACCGTCCACCGAATAACGGGCGGCCAACGATCCAGCCAGTGCGGCCCGGGACGCCCAACAACCGTCCACCGCAGAAGCCAATTACGACCCGACCCTCACCGGGGGTCGGGTCTCCCTCGACTCGCCCAGCTCCGCAGAACCGGCCCCCGCAGCAAAACCGGCCGGCTTCTGCCCCAAATCGACCGCCGGCGCCACAAAACCGGCCGTCGGGTCCCCAACGGCCTAATGGAGGCGACCGGCGGTAGAGAAAGCATTCTTCCACGCGAGGGGAAACCTGGGGGTAATGTCTCATAAAATGTACGATATGCCAGATTAAGGTGTAAAATATGAGACATTATGAAAGAGAAAGCAGATGATCTTCTACCCGCGCTGGCAAGGATACTTGGCCATTTGGGAGACAGGCTGAAAGCTGCACGCCTGCGCCGCCGCTACACGGCGGACATGGTGGCGCAACGCGCAGGCATTGCCCGAGCTACGTTATCCCGGATGGAGCAGGGCGACCCTGGAGTCTCATTCGGCAACTGTGCGCGCGTGATGCAGGTTCTCCGGCTGGAACAAGATCTCAACCGGCTGGCCGCCGATGACGAACTCGGACGTAAGCTGCAGGACGCTGAGATCGGCACGCGGGCGCGGGCGCCGCGGCGAGAATCACGGCGCGTCAAAGAGGCCCGGGAAGCCGGTCAAACGGAATGAGCGGCCGGCAGAGATCGGTGCAGGTCTATGTCGATGCCAAGGGGACGGGTGGTCCCGTGCCGATGGGCAAGCTGCACGCGCAGAGTTCCGGCCGGCAGGAAGTGTTTTCCTTCGAGTACGTTCCGGAATGGTTGGCGAGTGAGGCGGCCTTCGCTTTCGATCCCGATTTGCAGTTGCTGGAAGGGGCGCAGTATCCGGCGCAGTCTCGCAGTAACTTTGGCATTTTTCTCGACTCAGCTCCTGATCGATGGGGACGTTTGTTGATGCAACGGAGGGAGAATCTCCGTGCCCGGCAAGAGGAGCGGACGGCGCGGCGACTGACCGAGTGGGATTTTTTGCTGGGCGTCCATGATGAAACCCGACTCGGCGCACTTCGCTTACGATCGCTCAGCGGAGGAGAGTTTCTGGATAGCGACGCCCGCATGGCTGCGCCTCCGATCACTTCCGTGCGTGAATTGCAGGCAGCAAGCGAAGGCCTCGAGCGCCATATCGATGAGGAAGACCATCCGGATTACGCACGATGGCTGACCCAATTGCTGGCGCCCGGGTCGTCACTCGGCGGCGCCCGTCCTAAAGCTTCGGTGAGAGATGAAGCGGGGCATCTTTGTATTGCGAAGTTTCCCAGCCGCACGGATACACGAAACATGGCTGCGTGGGAGATGCTGGCGCACCGGCTGGCTGCGAAGTGCGGCATCCAGTTGCCCGCCGCGCGCCTGTTGGACACTGGCGATACATTTCTCGTGAGGCGATTCGATCGAACGGCCGCCGGCGGCAGGCGAGCGTTTGTATCCGCGATGACGCTTACCCAGCGGCGTGACGGCGAGGCCGGGGCAAGCTACCTGGAGTTGGTGGAGTTGTTGCAGCGTCAAGGCGCGGATACGCTCGGCGATACCCATCAACTGTTTCGCCGCATCGTGTTCAGTATCCTGATCCACAACACGGACGATCATCTGCGGAATCACGGCTTCTTTGTCGAGGATCGCGGGCTGCGCCTCTCGCCTGCGTATGACATCAATCCTTCGATCGATCGGGACGACCTCACCCTGGCTATCAATGAAACAGAGACTGCGTGCGATGTGGAGATTGCGCGCGCTGCTCACAGAATGTATGCGCTGAGTCTGAAAAAGGCAGACGGATTGATCGCGGAAGTGCTTGCGGCTGTGAGGACGTGGCGAGACGAGGCGGAGGCATTGCGCATCCGGCGCTCGGAGCAGGATCAGATGGCTTCTGCGTTTGCTGCGTAGGTATTGCGTGGTTTGCTATGCCTTCAGGGCGCGGGCTTGGCCCACGGGGGCACAATGCCGTTCATGCGGGCATAGGCGATCGATTGGCCCATGTGTTCGTTGGCGTGCACGATGATGCGTAGATACATGCCATCGACGGTTACGGTTTTGCCGTCGATGCTGACCTTGCGCTGATAATCGGCCGGCTTCAACTGGGCGCGCGCGGTGACGACTGCATCCAGCGAACGCTTCAACCAGTTGACGACATCGGCCTTTTGGGTCACGGTTTTCTCCATGCTGACGGACACGTCCGGTTCCTTGGCTCCGGTCACGCTGAGCAGATAGAAATTAGCGATCGCGATATGCATGTACACTTCGCCGATGGAGCGGACTCCCGGCGCGGGACGCCAAGCGAACTTCTGCGGCGGCGTTGCCTCGGCAAGCGCGATCAGTTGCCGGGAGGCGTGGCTCCATTCCCCGTCATAGCCTTCCCACAGGCCTTCATTCTGAGCGTGCAGGGTTGACACACTCACGAGCACAAATAGCAGAAGTGTCTTCAACGTGCCCCTCCTCTTCATCCCCAGTAGGTTTCGCCTGGCGCCAGGTTCTTTTTGAGAAAGTCCGGGTTGAGATCGACGGCCAGGCCGACTCCTTTGGGAAGCGTCATCTCTCCTTTGCTCACCTGTGGCGGGTTCGACGCGGCCATCGCTTCCACGTAGCGGCCGGGATGGGCGAGCGCGCTTTCACACTTGAAGAAGTTTTGGATGGATACGGCGAACTGCGCGTTGGCGTAGGTCATGACCAAACCTCCCACGTTATGCAATGCCAGGGGGGTGCGCGAGAGGGCCGCGTAGTCCGCGATCTTTTTGGTACCGGTGATGCCTCCGGAAAAACAGAGATCGGGATGGATCACGTCCACGGCCCCGTTGTCGATAAAGGGACGGAAGCCGCGCACCAGTTCCAACTTCTCGCCGGTCAACAGGCGGAGGTTGGTGGAACGTCGCAATTCCATCCAGCCCTCGGAGAAGACCGGGTTCAGGGGATCTTCGATCCACAGCGGGTTCATGGCCTCCACGGCCTTGGCTACGCCGACGGCGCTCGGCGTATCGAGCTCTCCGTGACAGTGCACGGCTATGTCGATATCGTCGCCCACGGCCTCGCGCACATTCTCATAGCCGATTCTCACGTCGCGCAGTTGGGCGGTGGTGAGGGTATTAGCAAAGACTCCAGAGGTGACATGGAGGACTTCGTGAATGTTGTTTTTGTAAACGGTGAAGCCTTCCGGGAGCTGCTTGATTCTGGCCGCCCATTCGCGGCAGGACGTCTTGTCTAACATGTCGAGACCGGAGCCGTGCGAGTACATCGGTATGGTTTCGCGAAAGCCGCCACCGAGCAGGGTGTTGACGGGGAGGTTGGTGATCTTTCCCGCGAGATCCCACAAGGCAATATCAATACCGCTGACCGTAGGGATGTGCGCCACGTAGTTGTACATCAGCGAGCTCATCTGCTGGAAGTGAACCTCTATGGCGAGCGGGTCTTTGCCAATCAACAACGGTTTCATGGTTTCGATCCGAGCGCGGGCGATCGGTCCGGTGGCTCCCGCTTCTCCATAGCCAGTGAGTCCGCTGTCGGTGTCGATGCGGATGAGACAGTTCCCTGCTATGTGGTCCAGGCCCATGGCCTTGATATCGGTGATTTTTACTTTTCCGGCATGGGGTTGGGCGAAGAGCTTGAGGTTGGATAGAAAGGCTCCCACCGGCAAGGTAACGGCGAGACGCATGAGATCGCGGCGGGTCCAGATTCGTGGGCTTTGTGCCATGGCGTGGTCGTTCCAGCTTATTCCAATTCGAATACCGACTCGTAAGCACGTTCGACCGCGGTGACTTCGGTCTCGGTTAATTGGGCGAACTCCGCTTCGCGGGCTCGCTTCGACAATTGTCCTCCATGCTGGTGGAGGAAGCGGAACAACAGGTCGATGGTTCGATCCGGCATGTCCACAATTGCGTCGATGCGACTGCGAAATTGATCGTAGCGTGCGAGGAATTTGGTTTCCCTCGGCAAGTCTTCTTCAATCGTTTTGCGGACGCAGGCGTAAAGAAACTCAGCGTGCGGGGTGGCGTCGAAGAAGCGGTAGAAGTCCGCGGTATCATTCAGGACCTCAACGTTGCCATCCCCTGTCGGCCGCCAATCGATCGCCGGGAGGAGCCTGCGTGAGTAATCCTCAAGCACGGCGCGATAGGCGTCGAGCCGCTCCAGGATCGCCGCGGAGATGGGGAAGACGATTCCCGACGGATTGAAGCCTCGCTGGGCGAGAACATGATGAATCAGGTAGCGATGAATGCGGCCGTTGCCATCGACGAACGGATGGACGTAGACAAAGCCGAAGGCGAGCGCGGTGGCAGCGATCACGGGATCCAGAGATCGCGCCGGTCCGCTGTCAAAGGCAACCATGCCGTCGATGAGCGACGGCAGATCTTCAGGCCGGGCGCTGATATGGTCAGGGATCGGCATGCGCGTCTCGCGGTCATGTTCGCCGACAAAGCCACCTTCTTCTCTGAGTCCAAGCTTCACAAAACGCGCGTCGCCGATCACGGTGGCCTGGAGCCGTAAGAATTCGTCAAGATCGATCGGACGCCGCCCGGCCTCGGCAATGGCTTGACCCCAGCGGCGGATCCGATCCTGGGAAGGGCGCTCTCCTTCAATGGCGAACGTCGATCTAGAATCCTTTAAGAGCAGGAAGGCAGCGGTGCGGACGAGCAGATCCTTCGGTACCGCCGCGACGGCGTTTTGCGCGCGCTGGGCGAGATCCATGGCGGCGAATTCTTCCGTGGACGCGGTGCGAAACACCAGGGGACAAAAGGCGGGGGTCCCGGGCAGATTATTGCGGACCCGGTGACGGATCGAGTTTTCGCCCGCAACTGCCCATTGCTGTTGCGGGTCGACTGCCGGCTCATAGTTGCCTTGGGCGGCGTCGGGAAGATTAAGCTTCCGGTCCAGGAGCCATTCATACAGAAACCAGATCCGCCGAGCATATCCCCCCGTTGGCTTGGCGCGAATGATGGCCTCGATCTCTTGCGCGGGGACAACGTTAAATAAACGCTTGAGAATTGCAAGGTCAAGGCCCTCATTCTTCAGGGCAAAGGTAAGATGGCCTTCCAGACTCGAAGAAGGTGTGTGCCGAGGAGTGAGGATGCGCCATCCCTCTGCTTCCCGGGTGCGGTGGCGTTCGCTGGTGGCGAAAAGCGTCCGGGGCAGGGGCACTTGCAGGTGAAAGGCGTCGATAAGGGCTGCATAGCCTGCCGGGGTCGCCCTTTCCGGGAGGGCTATTCCATGAAAATTGCTGATTGGGCCTGAAAATTGATTAGGGGAGTCCATCTTGCTGAAAACCTGTGTCGAGCCGTGAATTTGGTTTACTGGCAAGATTTTACGTGAAAAACGATTAGAGAGCGTGAAAAACGATTAGAGGTTGCCTCCATCCGTGAAAAACGATTAAGCTAGCAGGGCGGCTTCATTTCGCTGGACGTGCCCCCTGCTGCGGGAACGTAGCAGTTCCGGGTATAGTCCATCACCATGCGGTCGGCGCTGAAGCGCCAGCCGAGGGTGCGGATGGTCCGCTTCATGCGGGTGATCCATCCCCGCGGGAGCCCGTCCCGGTCGCGCTGATAGTAGAGCGGGATCACCTCATTGAGCAGAACACGGTACAGGTCTTCGCCATCGCGGGTGTCATGGACATCCATGTTGGAGTGGGTTCTGCCGCCTCCGATGGCGAAGCCGTTCAGGCCGTCATAGGCTTCTGCCCACCAGCCGTCTAATACGGACAGATTCAGGCCGCCGTTGAGAACCACCTTTTGCCCGCTGGTACCGGAGGCTTCCAGTGGCCGCCGGGGATTGTTCAGCCACACATCCACACCCTGCACCAGGTGGCGGCCGACATTGATGTCGTAGTTCTCGATAAAGACAAACCTGTCTCCGAATTTGGAGTCGCGCATCATCTCGGCAATCTGCTGCAGCACCCGTTTTCCCGGCTCGTCGTGGGGATGAGCCTTGCCGGCGAAGAGGAACTGCACCGGACGCTTGGGATCGTTGACCATAGAGGCCAGTCTCTCGATATCTGCAAGGATCAGATTGGCACGCTTGTAGGTAGCAAAGCGGCGCGCGAAACCGATGGTGAGAGCATCCGGAGAAAGTACCTTGCCCAGGCGGAGAAGCGTCTCATTGGATTCGCCCCGGCGGTCGGCTTGCTCGCGCGCACGGCGGCGGACAAACTCGATGAGCTGCGACTTGAGCGCGAGATGGGTTTCCCATAGTTCGCCATCGTCGAGGTTCTCGACCGGCTCCCAGGTTCGCAGCCAGGAGCTCTTCCCCTGCCAGCCAACCCCGAGATGGCGGTCGTAGAGACGCGACATTTGCGGGGCGAGCCAGGATGGAACGTGGACTCCATTGGTGATGTGACCAATCGGCACGGCATCTTCGGACTTGCCGGGAAACAGTCCCTTCCACATGGCTCGCGAAACCTCGCCGTGCAGAGAGGAGACGGCATTGGCGCGGCGGGAGAGCAGCAAACCGAGCACGGTCATGCAAAAAGGTTCATGGTGATCGTTGGGATTTTCGCGGCCAAAACCCATCAGTCTCTGTTGCGAAATGCCCAATTGGTCGCGCAGCGGGCCCAGGTGTTCTTCGAAAAGGTCGACAGGAAAGCGGTCATGGCCTGCCGGCACCGGAGTGTGGGTGGTGAAGATCACTTCCCGGGGAATCTGGTTGGCAGCGGTGTCGAAGTCCAAACCTTCTTCCTGCATGCGATCGCGAACCGCCTCCAGCACCGCGAACCCACTGTGCCCCTCGTTGAGATGGAGGACGCCGGGAGAAATGCCCATGGCCTTCAGCGCGCGAAAACCCCCGACGCCCAGGAGCAGTTCCTGACGAATGCGCGTACGCGCGTCTCCGCCGTACAGGCGAGAACTCAGATCCAGGTCCTCGGGCGCGTTGCCCGCGACTTTGGAGTCGAGCAACAGAAGATCACAGCGCCCGACCTTCACGCGCCAGACCTTGGCGCGAATAGAGCCGCCGCGGGTTTCAATTTCGATCACCACGGGTTCCCCATTTTTTCCGATGGCAAGTTCCATGGGGAGTTGGGTGACGTCTGTCTGGAGATACTCTTCCTGTTGCCAGCCGTTCTTATCCAGGCGCTGGAGAAAGTACCCTTCGCCGTAGAACAAGCCGATGCCGACGAGGGGAATGCCCAGGTCGGAGGCACTCTTGATGTGGTCTCCGGCCAGAACACCCAAACCGCCCGAATAAATGGGGAGAGATTCGTGCACGCCGAACTCGGCGGAAAAGTAAGCTACGGGATGCGGGCGGAGAACGCCTGCATTCATGGAGCCCCAGGTGCGGTCAGCGTGCAAATACTCCTGCTGGCGCCGGTAGACATAGTTGATACGGCTATGCAGGCCGAGTTCGGTAGCCCGGTCTTCGATTTCATCTATGGGCATCTCGTTGAGCAGCGCGATGGGATTCTGATTCAGCTGCCACCAACGAGTGGGATTGAGATCACGAAATAGGCTGATGCAGTCGTAGTCCCAACACCAGCAGAGATTGCGGGCGACGGACCACAGGCGCTCCTGGACGGGGGCGATGAAACGATCCAGCGTGCGCGCCTCGCTGACCACGGGTGCGACTTGGCTGGCGGCCTCGGACAACTTGCGGATTTCACTCTCGCGGAAGATTCTGGGCTCTTTGGTTTGCACCACAAGCACACCCTGCAGGATGCCACGGTCAATCAGCGGCACGCCAAGGAAGGAGTGGTACACCTCTTCGCCCGACTCCTTGAAATACTTGAAGCGGGGATGATTCCTGGTGTCCTCCACCGCGACCGGCAACACTCGCTCGGCGACCAGGCCGGTGAGGCCTTCGGTAAGGGGCATGCGCAGGGTGCCTATGCATCGCGGATGGAGACCGAGGGTTGCGGCTAAGACCAGGTTGGATCGATCCGGCTCGAGCAAGTAGGCGGAACACACATCGGTCCTGAACCGGGTGGCGATCAGGGCGACTACGTTCATGAGGGTGTCGGCGGCTTTGCCTCCCTCTTCGGTGAGGCTTGTGATTTCTTCCATGGTCAGGACGTGACTGGCGTCAGTTTCTTCGTAGGATTGGGTCACCGGGATCCCCTCGAGTTTTGTCTATTTCGCAATGCAATCGTGTCAGGCCCGGTGAATATGACCTGTGATCCAAAGCTCGTTTCGCGGCGAACCGTGTTTGCTTATTGAAGAATAGACCACGCGTGCCGTCAACCCCCTTTAAAAACCGCTTATCCCTGACCTAGGTAACGGGATGTGACGTTTTGCCGGAGGACGGCCTTCCGTAGGGAAGGCCGTCTTTCCTTGTTTCACTGTTGTGAAGCGCCGACGGTGAGCCCGGTCCGCCGTGCTCCTCGAGACTTCATCCTTTGTTGTACCAGTGTGCGCACTCTGTCAGACATAGCGACCCTGGGAGTTGCCTCCCTGCGGGAACCCTGCCGGAAGCCTCCGAAATTGGGATATAACACGAATGCTGGATCGGTGTTTGTATTTGGGTCGACGGCGTACCCGGCAATGATCCCGAGGTCGTCGATGGTGGCTGCGTAGTTCAGTACCAGAGTCGAGTCGGACGGGATGAGGGTGTTGAGATCGATAATGCTGCCGTTTTGCCACAGGACGGCGCGACAGTTGAAAGTCGCGTCGCAAGAATACCCAACGACTTGGCCCAGGTTATTGATGGAATTACCAAAGCTAAGTGTGTCCCCTGGAAGTGTACCGAGGTCCTTCATCACTCCCTTTTGCCACAGGAAGGCATGCTGGGCCTGATCACCGGCAAGATCGGAGCCGCCGGTAATTTGACCCAGGTTGTTGATGACGACGGCCTGGTGATTCTTCGCCCCGCCAAGATTGCCGAGGTTGGTTACCTGACCATTGTTCCAGAGCACGGCATGAGCAGCGGGGTTAGTGACGCAATCTCCCGTGGAGCCGACGATCTGACCGAGGTCGTTGTTGCCGTTGGCGAGTCCGTCGGAGTCGCTGGAGTACAAGGGAAGCGCGTTGACCTTGCCATTTTGCCAAACCGCCGGCAGTCCTTGCTGGACTTGGTAAAGGGGCGGTTGTGGCTGACCACCGACCAGGCAGCCTGGATCCTGGGTAGCGGTCAGAGACTCCCCGACCACCTGTCCGTAATCGTTGTTGCCAAAGGCGGTGCCGCCGGTGCCCCCCAGGGTTGGGAGGGCAACTTCACGCTGGTTCACCACAGTCAAGGCCTGGCAGGTAAGGTGGGTGCCAAAAAAACAGAAATCCTGGCCTAGCGGATCAGGCGTGGCCGTCTCCGAAAAACCGGAGAGATCGCCGAGCACAGCGCTATTCGGGCCTCCCAAGGTGCCCAGGTCTTTAGTCCCATTCGGCCGCCAGAGAACAGCATGTTCCGCAACATCGCCAGTCACATTGGCATAACCCGCTACAAACCCTTGCAGGCTCAGGGTCTGGGCGTTGGCGAACGTGCCGCCGAGGGGCGTACCCAGGTTGATGACGTAGTAGCTAAGCGCTGGAGCTGCGGGCTGCTGGCCGAGGGCTACGCCTGACGAAGGGGTGAGGGTGGCTAGTAACGCCACTGGCAAAAGCATTCTTGGATTCATCGTGTTTCCTCGTGGTTTCAGTACGTACGCAAAATTGCACACAGCGAGGGTCAAAGCGGGGAGGCTCAAACCGGCTCCGTGAGTATCTGCGAGCCGAAAATGAATTGATACGACAGCGTAAATAACGATAGTCCAGCGTTTTTTATCCGTCTACTGGCTGCTATTGGTGATCACTGGCAACACCAGGTGCGAGGGCATGCCTGGAGTGCAGAATATGCGCTGGATTGCTGACACAAAATCGGTTGCTGCCGCCTGGTAAATGCTGGGTACGAATTTTTGCGGATTGCGGTCGATGACCGGGAACCAAGAAGATTGTACCTGCACCATCAAACGGTGGCCTTTAAGAAAAGCATAATCGTGATCGCGCAGAGGAATTTCCCACCGCTGTGGTTGATTCGCTGGTAGCGCAGAGGGTTGCTCATAGCTGTGAAGATAGCGGCCGCGGCGTACCTCCATTGCTATTGGTAATTCATATCCGTTCATGGAGTTCGCATAGGCGGTATTGCCCTCGGTCGCGCTCTTCTGCCCCTTCTCCGGGTAGACATCGATCAACTTCACGATGAAGTCGGAGTCTGTTCCGGAGGTGGATGCGAACAAAGTGGCCGCGATTTCCCCGGTCACCACCACGTCGTGGTCGAGAGGCGCACTCAAAAAGGTCAGCACGTCCGGACGGTGCTCCACGAAACGCTGGTCAGCCACTTCCCAAAATCTCCATTCCGGCAGGGGGTAGGTGGGAGAGATGGGCCGCGCACGATAGGGTACTGGATTCGCGGGATCGGAGATGTATTGGCGATACGCGGGGCCGGCGGCGGTGGGTGGGTCGAAGGAAAGAGTTCCGTCGGTATGAAGGTAGAGGTTGGCCGGCTTGGCCTGTTTCGGGGGCCACTCGGTATAGGTGTGCCAGGTGTTCGAGCCTGCCTGGAAGGTGGTGACTTGCCACGCCGGCTTTTCTCCCACTCCGTGCAGGTAGTAACGGAAGAAGGGTGCCTCGATATTTTGCCGGAACTCGAGGGCGGTTTTGTGGCCGCCGAAGGAGACCGGCCCGATGGTGTCTCCGACAGGCGCGGCCCATCCTCCGTGAAACCATGGCCCGGCAACCATGAAGTTGGTGTTCTCCGGATCGTGTTGCTGCGCGTGACGGAATATCTGCCAGGGTCCCCAGGGATCTTCCTGGTCCCAGAAACCAGCTACGTTCAGGTTGGGCACGGTGGAACTGTGGAGTTGGTTGACCCAGGCTTCTTTTTTCCAGAACTGGTCGTAGTCCGGGTGGCGCATCACGTCGTTCCAGTAGGGCAACGTTCCGTGGAGATATTTTTCGTTGAGATTGGTGAGGGGGCCTACTTTCAAGTACCAGTCGTAGGTGTCGTAGGTATCGAAATCGAAGTTGGTATTTTTGTTTTTGTCGGCTTGCTCCATCACCGCGTATTCAAAGGAGTAGCTTTCGCGTAATGCGCCGTAACGATGGTCGTCGTCATTCATCCATTGATCGACGGGGGAGGCTTGCTCGCTGATGGCCTTGAGTGCGGGATGGGGATGCAGCAGGGTTAGCGCAGCGGTGAGCCCGCTGTAGGAGATTCCGTAGATACCCACCTTGCCGTTATTGTTAGGGACGTTTTTGACGAGCCAGTCCACGGTGTCGTAGGCATCGTTGGTTTCGTTGGGTTGCTTCGGATCCTTGGGGTCGTATTGCGAGGTGAGGAGAAAGGTGCCTTCGGATTTGAATCGGCCGCGGAGATTTTGCCAGACAAAGATGTAGCCGTCGGCGGCGAGTTCCTTCCAACTGTCCGGTACCCAATCGGGGCCGTCTTTCTCCACGTGTTTGTCGAAGTCCTGCTGGGTGAGAACGCCGTACGGGGTGCGCGTGAGCAGGATGGGTAGGGGTTGAGTCTGATTGGCTTTGGTGATCACTACGGTCTGCAGGTGTACACCGTCACGCATGGGCACCATGAATTCCTGCACGCGGTAGTTGCTTTTTGCGGTTGTGGGGGTCTGCTGCGCCTGGGTGTTGAGAAGAGCGGCGCAGAGGAAAGTCAGGGTCAGAACGATGCGCATGGAACCTCGGGGATTGACTGGACGGGTGCCCCACGTTCGCACCAGCGTACGTGGGCCGAACATGGATCCTTCCAATGCTTTCACTCCAGGAGTATGGATGATTGATTTTGGACGCAGCCTCTTCGCCGGCGTGGCAAGGCGTTGGATGGGGCTTCGCCCCGTCTTTTTCGGCCCATGTACGCTCAGGCGAACATGGGGCACCCGTCCTGGGAGAAAGGGTTTCTCAGCCATGACAATGAAGTTGCGGAAAATGCGGTCAGGAGCCGTATTCCACTCCGGGGACAAGGTCGGGGTCGAGGGCGGTGCGCGCTTTGCGTAGCGCCCGCTGATAGAAGAATAAGGCGGCTCCAAAGACGATGAGGCAGGCGGCGATGAGCTTGCCTTCGAAGATCCAGACGGAGTTGACCTGGCGCGAAGGAATGAAAGCGACAATCAGGCCGACGAAGGTTGCAGCCAGGCCGGATACGGCGTTGGCCGTCAGGTAGGCTTTGTTGGCGTTGAGGACAGCTCCCTTGCTCCAGGTGTGCTTGAAGAGGGCCAGGAACATGTAGGCCGAGGGCGCGAGTTGGAGGATCACGGCCAGATCCAACATGGTGAGATACGCTTCGCCTACGGAGACACCTAAGAAGCTGGACCCGATCAGTAAAGAGGATAAGACGGCGAAAAGGATGAGGCTCACATAGGGGGTGTGATAACGAGGATGCAGACGGCCAATGATGGGGGGCAGATAGCGATCGACTCCGGCGACAAACGGCAGACGCGCGGCGCCACTAAACCAGGCGGAGGCGGTTCCCAGGATAGCAATGCATTCGAGCAGGGCCAGCGGAGCGACCACGCCGGCTAATCCGGTTCGGGAACTCATCACGTTGATGGCCTGCAGGACGCCGGAGAGTACACCGATTTCCTTTTGCGGCATGGCAATGAGCATGGATATCGTGGTGCCGAAGTAAATGAAGCCGGCAATGAGTCCGCCGAGGAGGATGGAGATGGGCAGGTTGCGTTTAGGATCACGGATCTCATCGCCCATAATAGACGCCAGGTCCAGACCGATGAGGCTGTAACAAATGGTGCCGAAGGCGGCGAAGAGACGCCAGTCATGGAAACCGGTGTGCAGATCGGCGGGATGAAGAGCGCTCCCATTGTGATGGAGAGTGAGGATGGCCAGCAGGCAGATCATGACCGCCCCGCCGATGGTGCCGACGGCGCCGAGATTGTTGATCCACTTGCCCAGGGAAAGTCCACGGATGTTCAAGGCGAGCAGGAAGAGAATGATGAGAAATGAGGCGAGGCCGGTGAAGGCGTGGCTATCGGCGAGCTTCTGGATTTTTGGTCCGGCTACGTAGACAGCGACGCCGACGCAGGAGAGCACAACGGTGGGCAGATAGACGACGTTCGAAAGCCAGTAACACCAGCCGGCAAGGAAGCCGTGTTCTTCACCAAAGCTACGTTTGGCCCAGAGATAGATGCCTCCTTCGCCGGGCCACTTCTGGGCTAATTCCGTGACCGCAGCGCCCTGCGGCCAGAAGAAGCAGGCGAGAGCCAATAGCCACAGCCACAGTGTCACTGGGCCGGAGGAAGAGATGGCCGGAATCATGTTCAGGTTGGCTACGGCCACGACGAAGAGGAGCACCAGGTCGCGGCGGCCCAGTACGCGGTCCAGGCCCGGTTTCTTACCGGGCAGCGGCCGCATGGCGCTCCCTTCGGATGTAGGCGCGAGGCGAGGCGCCGGTCCAGACTTTGAAGGCGCGGGAAAGCACGGCAGTCTCAGCATAACCCACGGTGTGGGCGACGGCAGTTACGGTGGCGGAGCGGTCCTTAATCAAAGATTCGGCGAGGGTACGGCGCTGGTCGCGGACCAGGCTGCGGAAGCTGGTGCGCTCATCAGCTAAACGGCGCTGGAAGGAGCGGGCCGAGAGGCCGAGTTCCTGGGCTATCGATGGCAGACTCAACGGGCTGGAACCGAGTCGCCGGGCAATGACATAGTTGACCTGGCGAGCGAAACTCTCCGGTTCCCTGTTCTCTCTCGCCAGGTCGCGCAGATGACGCTCCATGAAGGGCATCATGGAACGGTCGGAAGAAATGCCGGCGCGCGCGAGATCGCCGGCGCGCATGATCAGGCGGTTTACATTTTGACCGAAGAAGACCGGCGCGTGCAGGGCCTGGGTGTAGGCTCTCCTGGCGGCCGGAGGGCCGGCATGCTCGAAGTGAACTTCCAGGGGCGCCCATTGGTCACCGAGAAAGTTGCGTATCAGGCTGCAGATGGAGGCCATGGAGTATTCAGCGTCCTGGCGGCGCGGGCGGAGAGAGGGATCTGCTATTTGATAGATGTAGTCGGCGGTAGAGTCGTCGGCGATCAGCTCGACCCGGGTGGCGCTCTGCCAGACGCTGACGTAGGCAGATAGCTGGAGTAACGCCTGGCGGAGATTGGCCGAGGCCTGAAAGATGAAGCCCAGCGGACCTAACAGCTCTGGCCGGAAGGACTGGCCCAGTCTGAGGCCAAGGAACGGGTCCCGGAGCAAGAGCGCGGCCTGCTCGAAGAGAGCGACATACTTGCCCAGCGGGATTAATTGATAGGGGTCGATGGGAGCCTGGGGTAATGCATGGTCGCGCAGCAGGCTGGCTGGATCGTGACCGTGCCCACGGACTGCATCGAGGATGGGCTCGAGGAGATTGGCGCGGATCACGGATGAGGCTAATGGCGAGTGCGTGAGCGGCTGCATGTATCGAATCACCTGCGGTTCGCTGGAGTGGTCCTGTGAGGGGTCCGGGAAAGCCGCGGCGACATGGCCGTTGGCGTAAGTTATCAACAAAGTGGCGCGAATAGCAATGATAAAAATTGGCGGGCGGGCGAGCATGATGCATGACAGGGTCTCCGCCGGAGCTCCGGAAGAATGCGATCGGGATGTGGCAGATCGTGTTTTTTGTGATCGCCGCTGCTGCGCCGCTGACCGGGATGCTGGGGATTATTCCGGTGGATATCCGGTTGGGCAATGGCGCGGGTGTTCCCGGCGCGTTCGTCATCGCGGGTCTGATTCTGCTTATCTTCAGCGTGGGCTATGCAGCGATGAGCAGGCATGTGGTCAACGCGGGCGCATTTTATGCGTACCTGGCCCAAGGGTTGGGTCCCCACTTCGGTGTGGGCGGCGCGTTCGTCGCGGTGGTCTCGTACACCACCATGCAGGTGGGGGTGTACGCGCTGTTTGGATTTTTTTCTACCGTCATCCTGAATCCTCTGCTGAGAATTCAAGTGCCTTGGTTCGCGTATAGCCTGATCGCGATCGCGTTGGTGCAGTTTTTGGGCATGCGTAAGCTGGACCTGAGTGGCTGGGTGCTCGGGCTGTTTATCTCGCTGGAGATGGGGATTTTGCTGGCGTTGAGTCTTTCCATTGTTTGGCACGGCGGAGGGCCGCAGGGATTTAATGTGCGACCGTTCGCTCCACGAGTGGTGTTTGGCGGGCATCCGGGAATCGCCATTATGTTTGCCCTGGCGTCGTTTGTAGGATTCGAGGCCACGGCGATCTACGGGGAGGAAAGCAGGAACCCGACGCGGACGGTTCCGATGGCGACCTATGCCGCGGTTTCTATCATCATGGTGTTCTTTGCGTTTACTACCTGGGCCATTATCAGCTCGTATGGGGCAGATCGTGTGGTTGCGGCGGCGTTTGCGGACCCAGGGAATTTCTGGTTTGCCAAGAGCGATGAGTATCTTGGGTGGGTTGGGACTGGGATCATGCGGGCTTTGCTGCTAAGCAGTATCTTCGCTTGCCTGCTGGCTTTTCATAACACGATTGCCCGGTACTTGTACGCGCTGGGACGGGAAGGTTTATTGTGGGGGTTTCTGACTGGAATTCATCCGCGGCATCAGTCTCCTTATAAAGCCAGTTATGCGCAGACGGGGTGCGCGATAGTGGGAGTGTTGGGGTCGGCTCTGAGTGGGGCGGATCCGCTGACGGTGGTGTTCAGCTGGACTTCTGCGCTGGCCACGATTGGGATCGTGGGGCTGCAGTTCCTGGTGAGCGCGGCGGTGATTGTTTTCTTTCGGCGTAATGGTTTGGATACGCGGGTGTGGAACACCGTGGTGGCTCCGGTGTTGGGAATGGGCGGGCTTGGTTATGCGATGTATTTGTTGATGGTGAATTTGCCGGCGCTGAGCGGAAGCGAGGATGGATTGGTACGGAGTTTTCCGTGGATTATGCTGGCAGTGTGGTTGTTGGGGATGGGAGTTTCGCTGGGATTATCAAGACGGGGTGTGCGGGTTCGGTTGGACCAGATGGTGGATGAGGTTTGAGGGGTAGAGTTTGAGGGTTGGACCTGTGGTATCCCACATCTCGCGAAAAACGAGCGAGATACCCCGAGTTTCCTGCGCGCGGCGCTGGACACGGCCACGTGTGCGCCTTTCTTTAAGGAAAGGCGCATAAGGTGCGTGGAACCCAGTAAGCTTCACAGGAAATCGGGGGGTATGGGGCACCCGTCATTAGTCAATCCGACAGAGTTTGAGAACTTGTGCATTTGGAGGATCGGGTATGAGTGTTGCGGCGTTTACACCGGTGGTGGGAGATGCGCAGATGCCTATGGGACAGAACGGGCATCCGCTGGATCCGTTGAGCGTGGGGGAAATCCAGAAGGCTTGCGCGTTGGTGAAAACGATCAAGAGCCTTGGCCCCGAGTGCCGCTTTGCGATGGTCCATTTGCTGGAACCAGCCAAAGCTATGGTGCTTGCTTACCAGCCCGGAGATGCGATCGAACGGTCGGCGTTCCTGATGATGTTCAACGCCACGAATGGCGAAACGCACGAGGCAGTGGTGAACCTTACGCTTGGGACGCTGGTGTCCTGGGTGCAGCATCACACGGAGACGACTCCCTTTGGACAGCCTCCGGTGTTGGTGGAGGACTTCTTCAATTGCGATCGCATTGTGAAGGCGGATGAGGGTTGGCGGAATGCGGTGAGACGGCGCGGCCTGACCGATGAAGATATCAAGCTGGTGCAGGTGGATCCATTTTCCGCTGGGAACTTTGGCTTCCCTCTCGAAGAAGGTAAGCGCGTGGTGCGGGCAGTGAGCTACTATCGCGGCGCGCTTACGGATAACGCCTATTCCCACCCCATCGAAGGAGTGGTCGCGGTGGTGGACCTGATCGCCAAGCGGGTGCTGCAGTTGGTGGACGATGAGGTGGTGATTCCTGTTCCTAAAACGAAGCATAATTACGATCCCGCCTCGCTGGGTAAGCCGCGCGAAGACCTGAAGCCGTTGCATATTTCACAGCCCGAGGGACCCAGCTTTTCAGTCGATGGCTGGGAGGTGAAGTGGCAAAAGTGGAGCTTCCGGGTGGGGTTTACCTCGCGAGAAGGATTGGTTCTGCATCAGCTCGGGTTCGACTCACGACCGCTGGTGTACCGGGCGAGCGTGACGGAGATGGTGGTTCCCTATGGCGATGCAACCAGCAGCCACTTCTGGAAGAACGCGTTTGATTGCGGGGAGTATGGACTGGGTAAACTGGCGAACTCGCTCGAGCTGGGATGCGATTGCCTGGGGTTGATCCACTACTTCGATTTTCCGATGGTCGAGGATGAGGGCACCGTCACGGTGATGAAGAACGCCGTGTGCATGCACGAGGAGGACTACGGCGTTCTATGGAAACACTTTGACTTCAGGACGGGGCTGCACCAGGTGCGCCGTTCCAGGAGATTGGTGATCAGCTTTTTCGCCACCGTGGGTAACTACGACTACGGCTTCTATTGGTATCTGTATCAGGACGGGACGATTCAGTTGGAGGTAAAGCTTACGGGGATTATCCAGACGGCGGCTATCGCCCCGGGCGAGGATTATCCCTACGGTGGGATGGTGGCCGAAGGACTGGGCGGACCGAATCACCAGCATTTCTTCTGCGCCCGGATGCACATGATGGTGGACGGTGAAGGCAACAGTGTGACTGAACACGAGTATCATCCTCGGCCCTGGGGAACGGACAATCCTTACGGGAATGTATTCGACGTCACGGGCCGGACGTTGAGCCGGGAGCTAGACGCGTGCCGCGAGGCCGACGGACGTACGGGACGGTTCTGGAAGATCATCAATCCTAACCGCACGAATGCGGTGGGTACGCATCCGGGGTACAAGTTGGTGGCCCAGGCAAGCCCGGTGCTTCTGGCTCAACCAGGGAGCAGCATTGCGAAGCGCGGCGGTTTCGCCAGCAAACACTTGTGGGTCACCCGCTTTGCCGAAGAGGAACGGTATGCCACTGGGAACTATCCCAACCAGCATGCAGGAGGCGATGGCTTACCTGCGTGGGTGCAGCAAAACCGTTCGATTGAGAATGAAGACATCGTGGTTTGGCACAGTTTCGGTGTCAGCCATGTTTGCCGGCCGGAAGACTTTCCCATCATGCCTGTGGAATACACGGGCTTTATGTTGAAACCGAATAACTTCTTTGCTGCCAACCCGGCAATGGATTTGCCCGGCGAAGCCAATGGACACAGCATGCGCCACGAAAAGACAAGTGGATCGTGCTGCGGCGGATGAATTAGCGTTGACTTTGGTTGCCTCGTTCGCTATCTTTGGTTCATCTTCGCGATAGCCCTGTCGCTAACTCGCGGTTCCAGTCATGGGACTTGCAGTAGATATAAATGTTGGGACTTACCCTCGCGCAACGTGCCCGCGTGGGCCCGGCATAACTCGAAAAACCAGGCTCCAGTCTTCTTTCGGCCCGCTGTCTGAAGTTGTTTCAGCTTAGGACCTAACTGTTTCATCGTCCCTTTCGATGAGAAGGGCGCAGTGTATCTGGAGGGAGTGTCCCTGCTCCCGGAGGTTATGCCGAAGTGTCTTTATTTCGTTCCCTTGCTCGCTCCCTAACGTTCGCATGTGTCGCCGCGCTCCTGTTCTCGTTGCCTTCTGTCGCGCTCCCGCCCACGGTTCACCATCCCCTCGATGCGCTTACCCCGGCAGAATATTGGGTTGTCTACAAGGCGGTTCGGGATGCAGGCCATACCGAGGAGAAGACGCTTTTTTCGAGTGTCCTCTTGCACGAGCCGGATAAGCAGTACGTGCTGGCGTGGAAGCCGGGCGAACCCATCGAGCGTAAGGCGGACGTGGTGCTGTATGACAAAGGGAAGTCTTATGCGGCGTTGGTGAATATCTCGACGGCCAAAGTGGAATCGTTTGAAGAATTGAAGGGCGCGCAGGCCCCCTACACGACTACGGAAGAGCAGGAAGTGAACGACGCGATCAAGCATGATCCGCGGATCATAGACGCGTTGAAGAAGCGGGGCATCACTGACCTGAATTTGATCACTTGTTATGCGACGCCCGGTGGATACATTGCTCTGCCCGAGCAGGATGGACGGCGTATTGGTTGGGGCGGGTGCGAGTACAACATCGACTCGGAGAACGGGATGGAAGATCGCGAAGTGGGCGGCATTTTCTTTACCGTCGATATGGCGAGTAAGAAACTCACGCGGTTTAGCGATTACGGCGTAGCGCCGATGCCCCCGATCAGCGAGGTCTACGATGCCGATGGCGGCCCCGCGGCGCCTGGGACCAAGCCGATCATGGTCTCGCAGCCGGAAGGCCCCAGCTTCACCATCAAGGATGGTGAAGTGAGCTGGCAGCACTGGCACTTCCGGTTTCGCGTCGATCCGCGGAGTGGTCCGGTGATCAACGTGGCCTCGCTCGACTACCAGGGAAAGCGGCGGTCGGTGTTGTATGAGGGTTCGCTGTCGGAGATGTATGTGCCTTATATGGATCCGGAGGAGACGTGGAATTCGCATGTGTTTCTCGACTCCGGTGAGTACTTCATGAACACCGGGCTGGGGATTCCCAAGCCGTTGCAGAAGGGTGTGGATTGCCCGGATTACGCGAGTTATTTCAGTGGCACGTTCTTCCACGAGAACGGAACTCCCTTCATTCGCCCGCAGCTTGCATGCATGTTTGAGCGGACCTCGGGCGATCCGGCGTGGCGGCATTGGGAGGATACCGGGCCGGTTGGCAGACCCGGCCGTGAGCTGGTTTTCCGCACCATCGCGGTGGTGGGTAACTACGACTACATCCTCGATTGGCGGTTTGAGCAGGAGGGGGCGATTACGGTCGCGGTGGGCGCTACCGGTGAACTGGAAGTAAAGCCGGTGAAGGACAAGATGGCGTCGGACAACATGTCGAGCGCGATCATGGGCAAAGACGCTGAGGGCGAAACGGTGGCGTTTGGCCACTTGGTCGCGCCCTACACCGATGGCGTGGATCACGATCATTTTTTCTCCTTCCGGCTGGATCTGGATGTGGATGGGCCGGAGAACAGCTTCATGGTGGACAAGCTGGTGCAGTACAAGCTGCCCCCGACGAGCGCTCGCAAGACGATATGGGCGATGAAGCCCGATTGCATCGCCACGGAGGGTTTGGCGATGCAGAACATCAGCATGGAACATCCGGCGATGTGGCGGTTTACCAGTTCCACGGCGAAGAACGATCTGGGTTACCCGACCAGCTTCGAGATCATGCCTGGATTGACCGGGGCTTCGCTGCTGTCCAAGGATGACTGGCCACAAAAGCGGGCCGGGTTCTCGGACCACCAGCTTTGGGTTACTCCTTATAGCCCTAAAGAGAGGTATGCCGCGGGTGTTTATGTGTCCGGGAGCAAGGGCGAGGATGGTTTGCCGGTTTGGGTGAAACAGAATCGCAGCATCATGAACACGGATATTGTCGCGTGGTACACCATGGCGTTTCATCACGTTCCTCGACCGGAGGATTGGCCTCAGATGCCGACGATGTGGCATGACTTTACGCTGCGTCCGTTTGATTTTTATTCCAAGAGTCCTTTGATGGATTTGCCGATGCAACCTTAGGAGTTTGCGGGGAGAGCGGGTAGCGTCCCCTCGATCTATTTTCGAGTTTGTGGCGAAAGGTTTTTATCTTCTTACGCCTTGTCCTGGCTGGACAGGGTTCGGGGGAGGTTTGTCTTTCGTCCTGCTTTTCGGTGACGGGTTGGGGAGAAGGTCTGTGATCTCCCCTCCCCTTTTTTTTAGGACAGATTTTGCGGATAAAACAGCGACGGTTACAAAACTTTTGGAGGTGAGCTATGGCTGGTTCCAATGTTGGCAAGCGGGTGCTGGTAGGCCTGCTGGCTTGCGTCTTGTCGTCGGGCATATCAGCATTTGCCCAGTCCACGTTTGGATCGATCGTGGGGACGGTGAAGGATCAATCCGGTTCAGTCGTGCCTGGCGCCACCGTTACGTTGGTGAACCAGGGTACGTCTGCGACCCGGACGGCCACGAGCAGCGCCTCGGGAAATTATGACTTCATCAACCTCGATGCTGGAATCTACCAGGTAAGTATTGCAGCCAACGGTTTTAAGGATGTGGTCTTCGATCACCTGGTGTTGCAAGCGCGCGATACACAGCGTATCGACGCCAGTCTGGCGGTAGGTGCCGCCTCACAGACGGTCGAGGTGCAAGCCGCGGGCGACGTGATCACCACCGATCAGTCGAGCCTGGCTTCGACCAAGACCGGCCACGAACTGGTCGATCTGCCGGTAGCGGTTTACTCGCGATCGAATGGTTCGACGAGCCCCATTCTCACGCTCACTACCGAGCCAGGGGTGCAGGTCGACGACAACTCGAACCTGGTCGTCGCGGGGACTACGCCGGCGCTGATGTCGTACACCATCGATGGGATCAGCAGCGTGAACGTGGAAAACAGCGGACCCATTAACGAGCTTTTTCCATCCTTCAACTCCATTTCTGAGATCCGGGTCAGCGAGACCAACAACAACGCGGAATACAGCGGGGTTGCCGATGTGACGACAACGTCGCGAGCCGGCACCAATGACTTTCACGGCGGCGTCTTCGAGAACCTGGAAAATACGGCCCTGACCGCAGGGAATCCGTTTACCGGCAAACCTTCGTTACACATGAACAACTTTGGCGGCTTCATCGGTGGCCCGGTGAGGATTCCGCATCTATATAACGGGCGGGATAAGACGTTCTTCTTTGGCAGTTACGAGGGACTGAGATTGCCCCGTCAATTTCCGCTGGTAGAAAGCTTTCCCAGCCTGGATATGCGGCAGGGTAACCTCTACAACTACCTGGTGGCCCAACAAGGGACAGAGACGCCGACCATCAATAACTACGATGGCACGCCGATTCCCTGCACCGGCCCTTCCAATTGCTCGGTCCCGGTTTCCCCGGTTGCGGCCAACGTGATCAAGTACCTGATGCCCCTCCCTAACAGCGGGGACGCCGATTCGTACCAGAACAACTATTCGACGAACTTTCCGGCGCCGATTTCGAGCAACCAGTTCGACATTCGTATCGACCAGAACATTACCTCCAAGCACTCTATCTATGGGCGGTACACGTTCAAGAACCGGGCGGTGACCAGCGCGCCGCAGGTCGGCTGCGTGGGCTTTTGCGGCACCAGCTTGTCTCCGTTGCTGGGGGGCGTCGACCAGCCGGAACAGGACCGCGGTTTGACAGTGGCTTACAACTACACCATCAGCTCCAAGCTGATTAACGAGTTTCGGGGAGGCTTTAACGCCATCCGGGACCAACTGAATGCGAACGTCAACTCGACCGACCTGCTTAACCAGGTGGGGATTACGGGCATCCCTGACATCGCCACGGTGCCCACGGTTCCAGACGTGGAGATTGTCGGCCTTCAACGGACGGGCGGATTGAACACGACCAAGCAGCAAAGCAAAGTGATCCAACTGTTGGACGATCTGACCTGGATCGAAGGGAAACATACCTTCAAGTTCGGCGGGGATGTTCGCCGGCTGACGGACCATGACGAGAACGTATTCGGCAACTACCGGGCAGGACAGTATGTGTTCAACACTACGAGCGATGTGGGAGCAACCATTGGCGATGCCTACACCGAATTTTTGTTGGGTTACCCGGACAACACCACCCTGGCGCAGGTGACCAACCCTGCCATGAACGGCCTGGGTTATTCCTACGCAGTATTTGCCCAGGACGACTGGAAGATTTCTCCTCATTTGACGATCAACGCCGGGCTGCGTTATGAAATACACCCTCCGCTGAAAGATACACACTACAACACGGCAGCCTTTTTGCCGGACTACGACCAGAACGGAATTCACGGTGGAGTGGCGGTGCCGAATGCGCAGGGGCTGACGTTCACCAATCCCGGTTTTGCGGCTTCGATTGCGCCAACGCCCATTCTTACCGCGTCGCAGGCGGGCCTGCCGATCAAGCTGCGCTACACCGACCGGACCGACTTCGGGCCGCGAATTGGGTTTGCGTGGCGGCCGGGGAAGGATGACAAGACGGTGATCCGCGGAGGCTGGGGAAGATTTATCGAATCTCCGCTGGGCTTCTCCCTGGTTTCCGGATGGGCGGTCAGCGCCAGCTTTGTACCGCTGTACTCCCAGGACTATGGACCGGACGGCACCCCGCTGCTGGCCTTCCCGTCTCCCTTCCCGGCGAACCTGAACCAGCCAGGAACCGCCAGCTTCGAATATGCCTTTCCTATCCATTACCGCGATCCCACCGTGCAGCAATGGAACGCGACCTACGAACACGACCTGGGACACGACATCGGAATGCGTTTGTCGTATACCGGCAGTCACGGAAGCGACCTGGAGAACTTTAACGATCTGAACCAGGTGCCGGCCAACACCGGCGTGGCAGCGCCGCTCGAGTATCCGATCTGGGGCATTATTCAGAGCGTGGTCAACCAAGGTATCAGCAACTACAACAGCTACACTGCACTGGTGGAAAAGCGGATGTCACACGGGCTGCAGTTCCAGACCAGCTACGTGCTCACGCGGGATCTGTCGGATGCAGGGGGCGCAGCACCCACCCAGTTTGCGGGAGCAGGCGGCAACTGGGTTTCCGATAAGAACAATCCCCGTCTGGACTACGGCAACGTGATGTTCGATCGCCGCCACCGGGTTTTGTCTACTTTCCTCTACCAGCTTCCGTTCGGCCGGGGCGCAGCTTTCCTGGGCACCAGTGGACGGGCGATGGATACGTTGGTCGGCGGATGGCAGTTGGGCGGGGTGCTGGTGTTCCAGAGCGGACCTTTCCTCACAGTCGCGCAGGCGTCGGTCGACTCGGCGAATACCGGTATTCTGAATACACTGGGCGCGGCACGAGCCGATGTGGTACCTGGCGTCAATCCGCGCGCGACTCATGGGCTGACCAGCCCGTATGGGCCGGTGTGGATCAACCCTGCGGCCTTTACCCTACCGCCGGCGAATGCCGGACGGTTCGGCACTTCTTCGGTGGGCAATGTGGTTGGCCCGGGAACGGATGCGGTTTCTCTTTCCCTGATCAAGTCGATCAAGATTACGGAACGGTTACAGTTTCAATTTGGGGCACAGGCAGCGAATGCTCTGAATCATCGAAACTATGACGTGCCGAGTCAGTATGTCGATGATTCCGCGTTCGGGACGATTTCCGGATTACAGTCGGCGGAAGGAGCGGGTCCCAGGAACGTGGAGATCACAGGGCGTATCAGCTTCTAAAACGGGGTTCAGGAGAAAGGGAGAGGCTGGTGCAGCCTCTCCCTTTTCTGTTTTGTGGCAGGTGGAGTGAAAGCATTGGAAAGCTCCATTTTCGGCCCATGGTCCCGGATTTCCTGTACGGGGTGCTACCAACGGATGCGCGTGCGGCTTTCACTAAGGAAAGCCGCATGAAGTTCGTCAACGCCAGGGAATTCGACAGGAAATCCGGGTGTACGCTGGTGCGAACATGGGGCACCCGTCCAGAGCCCAGGACCCTGGTGGGAGATCAAGATTCAGCCTTCAGAGACCCGAGATCTGGGTCAGCGGTGGTGCGGAGGGCGGCATGGGTTGCGGTTTGGGGCGAAAGCGAGAGCGTAGGCGTCCGATTTTTTCTCCCACGCGCTCCGAGGCGTACATCAGATCGCCGGCGGTCAGGCCGGGCAGAACGCGGTGGTGACCCACAGCAGCCAAAGCCATGGAAGCCACGCAGCCGCATTGGGTGCAGTCCGGCGTGCCTCCGAACTGGCAGGGGCCTATGCGGGTTTCCAGGTCGGCGGAGAGAGAGGTCGTGGTGCGGGCGAAGATGCACTCCTCTGGCGATTGCGGAGGGTGGCGCAGCTCCTCGATCATCTGCCGGTTCATCTGGAACTTGGGATAGAGAGGAAAGAGACGCTCCAGTTCATCCAACACTTCTCGGCGCATGGACGGGGTGAGAATCTCGGGGCCCTCGGCTCCCTGCTGTGGAGTGAACAGGCTTACCCAGATGCGCTTTACCTCGGGACGGTCGCTCCAGAAGCGAAGGAATTCTTCGAGGTAGCCGGGACGGCCGGAGATCTGACCGGTGACCGTGCAGTGGATGGTCACGAAGCTCTCGCGGATGGAGTTGAGAATGCGTTCGTAGGTGGCGGGTTTGCGGCGCTCGTCATGCTCCGGCTGCAGTCCGTCGATGGAAACAACCAGGCTGAGCTTGGAGAGGTTGTTCCATGCCTTTGGTAAGGGCCTGAAGGCGCTCGTGACCATCTGCACATGAACACCGCGCTGTTCGAGCTGAGGGAGAAGCACCTCCAGCTCGCGGTAGCGCACCAGGGGGTCGCCGCCCACCAGGGAGAGATGGATGGGCTTCTCTCGATCGACGATAGCGAGAATGCGGCGGACGAGGTCGTCGCCTTTGTAATCGGACAATTGGCGCAGGTTCACCCCGCCGGGGCCTAGGTGTTCCGGCTCGTATGCGTAACAACCGGGGCAACGCAGGGGGCATTCGCGGGTGATTTCAATGGAGAGAGTTGGCTTCTGGCCGGTGAGAATGCTGGCCCAGGCGTTCAGCACTTCGGATTTCTTCATTCAGGGTCCTCGGGGGAAACTACAACCTGTAATCCCTATGATATTGAATTATCGGTTCGAGGGTTGGAGTTTCGGTTTAGGCCCGGCATGTCGGGTTGCGCCTGGTGCTGCTTGCGATAGCGGATCACAACCAAACGGACGCTGAGGGCCAACGCTCCACCGATGATGGTGCTGATGGCGCGATGGTAAGCAACCTCGTTTCCGGGAAGGCTGTTGAGCGCCAAGAGACAGACGATGTAGGCCGTGAGACACAGGGTGAAGAGACCGTAGTTCACGTTGTTGAGCGCGTAGGCAAGCCAGGCGAAGAGCAGGGTCAAGATGGCCAGGGTGGGCAGTGTGGGCGAGAGATGGGCGAGAGCGTAGCTGGCTATCATGGCCCCGGCCAGTGTGCCGACTGTGCGCGCGATGGCGCGGCTCACAGTATCGGTAAGGCCGGGCCTGAGAACCAACAAGGCAGTCATGGGTATCCAGTAGCCGTTGGCGAAGCCGAAGAAACGGTAAATTTCGGTGCTGACGCCGAGGGTGATGGCGAGACGAATGGCGTAGGGCACGGCGCTGGGCGGTTTGTCGCGGTTCACCAACGAGCGCGCGGCCTGTTCGACGGAGGCACGTAAGGCCTGATGCTCCTCGCGAAGGTAATGCGCGACCTTAAGCAAATCGGCGCGTAATTCCTTCATGAGGTGCAGCAAAATGCTGGAGGAGACGATCTGCAGGGCGCCACCGGCCATCACCAGGCTGGAACGGATGGCGGCTGCCCGTGGGGAAAAAGGAAATCCGGAGGCCACGAGCAGAAATACGATGAACTGCTGCCCTACCCAACTGACTCCGGCTTGGCGGAGCGAGAGCATGCCATAGACAAAGCCGGCGCCCGCGGCGATGAGGACCAGGCTGAAGTTGGTGTGGCCCGCCACCATGCCGAGGAACGTGGCGGCTCCAGTGCCCAACGTCACCAGGATCATGGGAAGGAATTGGGAATCATCAATGTGTTGCCTGGCGCCGAAGCCTACGGTGAAGGCGCCGCCGGCAGCGATGAGACCCGCACCTGGATGGCCTAGCCAGAGAGCCAGGCCCAGGCAGATGGCGATGGGGAGAATGAAGATGAGATCCGCGCGAAAGGATTGCGCTTTCCAGTCAAAGACCAGACTGTCGGTGAAGATGTGACCGGCGGGAACCGGGGAAGCTGCTGACATTCTGTGGAGCGGCTCCTTTAAAAGACTCGCCGGTTGATGCGCAATGGGATCGTCGATAGGATACAGGGGCGCAGAGGAGGAAGCATGCCAAGGTGGGTGGGGTTCGGTTTTCTTGTTCTGTTGGCTATGGTGGCAGGCGTTAGTAGGCCCGTGGCGGCCCAGGGGAGGTTGAGCGACAAAGACCTGCAGCGTTTGATGCAGAGTTTGAAAGATGATTCCCAGCCGTTCCGGCAGAGCTTCGCGAACGCGTTAAAGATGAGCACCATTCGTAAGACCAGCAAGGAAAAGGATGCGCGCATGCTGGCGGATTCGTTTGCCAAGCAGGCGAACAGTGCGTTGGAGACTTTCAAGCACAACCAGAAGGCGGAACAGGCGGTGACGGAGCTGGTGCATACGGCCACCCAGATTGATCCTTTGGTCTACAGCCTGCAGTTGGACATGGCGACGACTTCGCAGTGGGAGAGGCTGCGCGGAGAGCTGCACCAGATTGCCCAGGCTTACGGGATTACGGAGCCTTATTTTGCAGCTGCATCTTCCGCGGCGGTGAGTACTAAGGGAACCTGTCTCAATGCGGTGGGGATTGAACGATCGCGGCAGTTGGTGAATGAATGTCTGCAGGTGTCCCCGGCGACGCATCCGCCTTGCAATGCGCAGAATGCGTGTTCGATGATTGTGGATGAGATCAAGCGGGGTTGTGGGCTGATTGGGCAGGGGGCTCCTGGGTTTTGCGCGGAGTATCGGTAGGTAGAGAGATGGAAGAAGATTTAGGGTTTCCCTGTGGTTACGTTCAGGGCCCGTACCACCCTTTACTAGGAGGATCCCAGGTCTCAAAGGCGAGGCTTGGGGCACCCGTCCAGTTCCCTTCTGACGATGCTATCCCTGAAGTTGGTTTACTTTTGGGCGGTGTGAGCTTCTGTCGTGGCTGGGGCCTTGGGGAGACTTAGCAGGTTGGCGAAGAGGCGGTAGGCCCCGGGGATGCCCTCGGGGAGTTGACGGTACAAGGCGTAGGCCACGTAGACATAGGCACCCTTGCCGTAGCGGGCGTACAAGAGGCCGCCTTTCTGTGCGTCCTGACCCTCGTCGTGAGTCTCGGTCAGGGCCTGGTAGCGGGGGTCCCAGGAGTGCATGAAGGAATGTCCGCGCTCTTCGACCCAGCCTTTGAAATCCGCTGCGGTGATGTGGTTGGGCCAGGAGAGGACAGGGCTTCCCGGCTCCAGTAGCTCGACCGCGTTGTCTTCATCCACCACTTTCTCCGGATCGCCGGTAAGACTGGTGGGATAGGGACCGTAGTTGTGGTCGTACTCGCGGCTGTTGTACTGCACGATGAGAACTCCGCCCTTCTTCACATAGTCGAGCATGCGGCCGTTCGAGGCGGCGAGCTCGGGACGAGCGGCGTAGGCGCGAATGCCGAGGACGATCACATCGTAGAGGGAAAGATCGCCGGTGTTGATGTCTGCGGGCTGTAGCAAATGTACCGCGACTCCCATGCTTTCGAGCGATTGGGGAACATCGTCGCCGGTGCCCATCACGTACCCGACTTTGAGGCCGGGCGCCACCTTCACATCGACTCCGACTAATTTGTAGGAGGCGGCCGGATAGTAGTTGTAGGGGCGCAGCCCAGGGTAGCCCACGGTCTCGTACCCTTGGGTGTACTGGTGTCCCTGGTATTCGGCGACGGGAACGATGGGGTAGCTGACGGGTGCGAGGTTGTGTGGGGTGACGGCAAAGGTGACAGTCTGCTGTTCGCCTTCATGCGGGGTGAACGGCGCAGAGGCGGGCACGGATTGCCAGCCCTCGGGCAGGTTGAGACGGATGTCTGCCGGGGCGGACGCTTTGACATTGCTGCGCACGCGCAGGTTCACGTCCGCGGGCTTGGGATCATCGAGTGGAATGATGCCGGCAGTGGCGGTGGCGGCAACGGAGATGGCCGGGGCTATCAGCAGCGGCTGGTAGACGCCGCCGCGACCCACGACATGCTGGACCGTCTGCACGGCCTGACCGGTGCGCACCGTCACCCCATCCACATTGAATTCGAGCCACGCCTCCAAGGGATAAGGGGGCAGCGGATGGTCGAGGCAGGCCACGCTGTCGAGGTCGTAGTAGGACTGCTCTACATCCTTGCGATGGAAGCAGGCTTTGGTCACTTCTGCGTCGGGGGGCACGGTCACCTTGAATTCCGCGGTCTGACGCTGGTTGCCTTGATCGGCGCCCTTCACGTCCGCGGTGTAGCCGATGTGCCAGTCACCCGTGCCGGTCGAGCGCACGGAGACGCTTTGGACCTGAATGGGCACGGCGGACGGATTGGTGAGATAGGCGGTGACCCCGAAGGACTGGCCCGGCACCGCGGTGGTGAAGGTATCCTGCGGGTCGGTGGCGAAACCGGAACGGCCGCGATCGGGGTTGGCGGGAGACACGACCGCGTTCAGGGTGACTCCGAGAGCTTCGATGATCGCGCTGTTGAATTGCGCCTCCTTCACTTTGAGCTCGTAATTGATATTGTACTTTTGCTCAAGGGAGAGGCTGGAGGCGCTGACATTTTGTATTAGTAACTGTGTCTGTTTCATGCCTGCTGCCAGCAGGGGAACCAGTTTCGCCGGCTCAGAGGGGGTGAAGGCCTTTGTGGCCTGGTCAACAGAAAGGGCGATCTGATGTAATCCCGCGGTAAGGAAGGGATGCTGTCCCGGAGCGAGGGAGACGATCCCGGCTAGCGAGATATCGATTCCGTCGTAGAAAGACTGCTCCTTGTCGGGGGATTTTACGCGCGATCCGTAACGGTGATAGGGCACATTGAAGACTCCGGGGAGCGGGATGCCGGTGCCGCCGTTCTGGGATTTTTGCTGGCCCAGGCCTTCTCGCGCGAGCTGGATGTAGGAGCCGCCCAGCGCGGGGTCATAGGCGCCTTCGGGGATGCTGAGGGTGGTGCTGGGTACGGCATCCATTGATTTGTCAGCCACGTAATCGTGGAAACGAACAGGCGCCCACTTGCCGGTAGCGTAGTCGTACATGCCTTTGGGGCTGATCGAGAAGGAGGGCACACGGGCATAGACCTTCAGCGGGGTCCAGGGGAGCAGGCCGGCCTTGATTTGATCGGGAAAGACATTGGGGTCTCCCGCGGCTTTGAAGACTTCCTGGGCCATTTCTCCCGAGACCTGGTGCTGGCCGTGGCCGTCGGTGATGCCTCCGACAAAGACGGCAGCGAGGACGAGGGGACGATTGAGCCGGACGGCGCGGACGACGTCGTAGAGGACGCGGTCGTGTCCCCAGACGGAGAGGGCTTCCTCAAGAGTCTTGGAGAAACCGAAGTCGGCGACGCGGGTGAAGTATTGGTCGACACCGTAGCGGCGATCTGCGGCTAGCAGCTCCTGGGTGCGGACCAGAGCCAGCGCATCCCATAGATCGTTAGACATGATGTTCTGGCCGCCCTCGCCTCGATTGAGGGTCAGGAGGGCTACACGCGCGCCCTGGCCGCGGGATTCATAGGTGAGCATGCCTCCGTCTTCGTCGTCGGGGTGGGCGACGATCAGCATCAGGCTGGAGCGGGTGGATAGTTTTCGTAAGGACTGCTGGAGGGCTGAGGCGCCTCGGTCTACACGGAGAGGCTGGTAGTCGATGGTGGCGGCGATGGTGGTGGCGGTTGGAGTTTGTGCGGGCAGCGGAGCAGCAAGGAGAAGGGCGGCACAGAGAAGGAAGATTCGGGGCGCGCCTGGGCGGAAAAGAGTCATAGGTCGTAGTTAGCTATAGCATATGACAGGGTTCACGGCGATTTAGATTCATGGATGTGGGTTGGGGTGAGGTTTGTTGTCTGTTTAGGGTTACGGGTGAAGGGGGTGTGGCACCCGTCGATTTGTTTGTGGGAGAGAGGGTTAGACCGTGTGGTTCGGCGGCCCGATGGAGGAGAGCTGTGGTTGGGCTTCGCCCATCGTTTTCGGCCCACGTACGCTTTGGCGAACGTGGGGCACCCGTCCAGTTTTTAATGGGGTTTGGTGGTTTAGTTCGAGACTGGACAACCTCCACTCTCTAGTGCGGTTTTGTGGTCTGGTTTGTGACTGGATGGCCGCTAAGCGGTTTTGCCTGGCTTTTGGGTAGAGGGTGAGGGGAGAGGTTTTTGGCTAAGGACGAGGGGCTGGTACGCGGGATCGGGCTGCGGGGCGCGATTTCGCTGAACATGATCAATATGATTGGGGTGGGGCCGTTTGTGACCCTGCCGCTGATCGTATTGGCGATGCATGGTCCCCAGGCCATTTTGGGCTGGATATTGGGCGCGGTGCTGGCCGCTTGCGATGGTCTGGTGTGGGCGGAGTTGGGCGCGGCCATGCCGAAGGCGGGCGGCTCCTACGAATACTTGCGTACTATCTATGGACCGAAACGCTGGGGAAGGTTTCTCTCCTTCCTATACATATGGCAGCTGAGTTTTAGTGCTCCGCTCTCGATCGCATCGGGATGCGTCGGGTTGGCACAATATGGCGGTTATCTGTGGCCAGCGCTGCGGAGAGTCTACTTCTCCTACCAGTTGCCGATTCCCGTTCCGTTTGTGAAAACCTTGCCGCTTTCCATTCAGCTTGGACCCGGCACGCTGGCCGCCATGGTGTGCTGCGCGATCGCAGCAGGATTACTGTATCGCAACATACAGAGCGTGACCCGCTTGTCGGCGCTGCTTTGGCTGGGAGTGATGGGCACCTTGATGGCCGTGATCGTGACCGGGCTGCTGCACTTTCACGCAAACCTGGCCTTCGGGTTCCCTCCCGGTGCGTTCCAACTATCCACTGGATTCTTTACCGGGCTGGGCGCGGCCTTACTCATCGCCACCTATGACTATTGGGGCGCCTATAACATCAACTTTCTAGGCGCCGAAGTACGCGATCCAGGGCGAACGATTCCGCGCGCCATCGTCTGGTCGGTGGCGCTGGTGGCGGTTCTTTACCTGCTGATGAACACGAGCGTGCTGGGGACGATGCCGTGGCAGGAGCTGATTGGACAGGCGGGCACCAATGCGCGTCTCTCGGTCGCAGCGGTGGTCGTGCAGCGGGCCTATGGCGCAATGGCTGGACGGATTGTGGCGGCGCTGGTGGTGTGGACTGCGTTTGCTTCTGTGTATGCGCTGCTGCTGGGTTACTCCCGAGTACCCTACGCTGCAGCGCGAGACGATAACTACTTTCGCATATTCGCGCACGTGCACCCGCGGCATCGCATCCCCAACGTCTCCCTGCTCATGCTGGCCGGGGTCTCGATGGTATTTTGCGTGCTGCAGTTGGCAGACCTGGTGGCGGCATTGGTAGTCATACGAATCCTGTTGCAGTTTTTGCTGCAACAGGTTGGAGTGATGGTTTTGCGCCATACCCAACCGGAGATGGAGAGGCCATTCCGGATATGGTTCTACCCGCTGCCACCGCTGGTAGCGATTGCAGGATTTCTTTACATATTGTTCTCGCGGCCCCACTTCGCACGAGAGATATTCTTCGCTATGGTGGTGGTGCTGACAGGAACAATGACTTACCTGCTGAGGGCCAGGCGGCGGCGGGAGTGGCCGTTTTCGCCCTAAGCTTTGGTTTTGGCGCGCTTCTGCTTAGCCCAACGGAGTTTCTGGGCGGCGGCGATGCGGGCTCTTCCTTCGGGTGAGATAACCCGCTTGCTACGTAAGGCGCGCGGTTTGGGTGCGGCCAATCCGCTCTTACGGGGACTGCGGGAAACCTTACCTACGGCTGTGCCAGCGACCAGGTCACGGGCTTCGGTTAAACGGCTAATTTCGGCATCTATGTGGGAGAGTATTTCTTCGATCGTCATCGCACTCAAGTGTATCTCAACTTAGGTCAAGAGGGATGCATGAAAGACCAGACAATTTTCAGGTGGTCCAAAACGGATTAGGAGGTGGGGTCGTCCTGCTTTAACAAAGGATCGCATTGCCAATCGACAATCTCGACCCTGGATGGGGGAATACGCACTTCGCTGGTGGCGGCCACTACCCGTTCGGGTAAGATGCGAGCGCCCACGACGATGCGACGGCAGACCCTGGCTTTTGCGGCAAAGACGGCAACGGTCACCTGTTCGCTGAACTGCCGGGAGACAGTGATGTTGTTGTCATCATAGATCTTGTTACAGCGGCCAAATGCCCTGGCTGTCTCGCTAAGGTTTTTGCGCGCGGCGCGGCCCCACACGTACATGTTTAGCGTGAGGTGCATGCCGTCATACCAGGCGGCGGGGCTATCCTCATAGAACTGCGCAACCGCACGAAGACCCTCGATAAATTGGCGTCGACGATGCTGGTCATTACTCATTGGACGCTCCCAGCGGGGGTGAGTGAACCGAACTTTTCCTGCAAAGCCAGGGCTAATTGTGTAGCTCGACGGGACGCACACAGGGAGCATCGACAGACCGGCGAGCCAATGAGAAGCACCATCCGATTAAGCCTCATAAGATCTCCAGCCCCCTCTGTTCGCGCCTCTTTTGTTCGCGAAGGAAGCGATGGCGGGCCTGGGTCCATCGGGCGCGCGCGGTTCCGTGGTTGAAGTCAAGGCCGGAGTTTCCACCCCAGCGACAGTCACCGGCCCCAGTGCTTTGAAAGGGCGGCTGCGGCGACCAGGCAAGGGAGCGCTGTTCGGCGGTGAAGCGTGATAACTGCCGGATGATCTGATCAACAGTACGCGATGTGTAAGCATGGTTGTCGTCCATTGGTCAACTGCGAACGGGGAGCTTGATTACTACTTTGAGCTTGCTGCCACGGGTCCGCACCGTCAAGCGCCCGGCAAAAAAATGATGAGGAAGCAGGGGTATTAAACTAAAAGTAACTACTACGGTCTTTGTTATGTCTGATTTACACGACGGGGCCTGGTTACCGGGAGTAACTTCGAGTTAACTACCCCTTTTCCCTCATGATTCTTAAGTACCGCCTCTTGCGCCCGCGCCCAGCGCATGCCATCTTGATCTTGCACCGGGCTTTCCGGCAAGCAAAGAACGGCAACCAAGAGAGAGGAATCTATGAGGCGCTGTGGGCATAGCACGACCTTTCCCAGACCCTGAACGCGGGCAAGACCGACATTTGGATGCCGGTCTTCATTGGCGACTATCTCGCCGACACCATGCACCTGAGTACAGAACAGCATGGTGCCTATCTCTTATTGCTCTTTCATCTGTGGCGCCGCGGCACCCTGCCCGACGATGATGGAGCGCTGGCACAGATAACCGGGCTGAGCAGGAATGCGTGGAGTCAAGCCCGGCCGGTGCTGGCGGAATTCTTCCGGATTCACGACGGGCTTTGGCGCCATGGGCGCGTGGAGCGGGAAAGAATCCGCGTCACGGCCAAGCAACTTTCCAATTCCAAACAGGCGAAGTCAGCGGCAGCTCGCAGATGGGGCAAGCCGGAACTGTTACTGCCTGAAATGATCGAGAGCAGCGATGCTGTGAGCAATGCGGACGCATTGCCGGGCGATGCCGATTCACATTCACATTCAGAACCAGAGTTATTAAAGACAAATAATTCTCAGGAAAGAGTTTCTGAGAAACGTGGTCCTGATTCCCGGCATATACGCTTTCGATCCATCCTTGCTGAGTACTGGAAAGCCAAGAACCATGCTTCTCCGGAGATGCCATGGCAGGGCCGTGACGCCAAAGCACTGAGTGACTTTCTTTCCGCGAGCCCGAGCTTAAACGAGATGCAGTTTCGGCAGATGCTGGTGAACCGCGGACGGTCGGCTGTTGCTCATGGGGACCGGGTGTACCTGTGGATAGCGAATTTGACGCGTTACCAGGAAGAAATCTCGGTGTACAACAAGCCGGCGTCGGCGGGGGGAGGCCATGCAAGCAGAGCGGAAATCAATCGTAACAGCGTCGTCAGCGCGGTCGATCGAGCGCTCGTGCTGGCTCGAGAGCACGCTGGTCGAACTGGGCAAGCTCGCCCTGAGCAGACAGCTTTCCATGACACCGGAGTGCCTCCTGTTGATGGCGCAGGACCTGATGGATGTGCCCTGGCAGTATCTGGAGATCGCGATCACCGGATGGCGGCGGGGGACGTTGCGCATGGGGAGGCCGGAGCAGATGGACCGTTTCCCTACGGTCCGGCAGCTGCGGGTGCAGGCGAAACTCCTCGAGCTGGAAGGCACCCCGGATTTCCCTTAGAGCCTGAAGGCGCTGGTGGGCTTCCTGCGCCTTTGTTTGATGGAAAGGCATATACGCGGTCGTGCCCGGTGCAGAGTGGCGAGAAATCCGAGTTCAGAAGGTGAGCACATGGTGAGCGAGAACAGCGCAGATGTGTATCAGCAGATTTTCGCCGGCGTGAGCAGCCGCACCGATCGTGCGCACGCGATTGCCAGGGCGGTACGGCAGCTACGCGAGGCGATGGAGAAGGAGGACAACTGCGCGGTGACCGCCGCGCATGTGCGGAACCTGAAGGAGATCGATCCCCCAGCGCTGGCGTTGGCGTATGCCATGGCGGAAAAGACGTGCACGTATTGGCCAACGCCGGGGCAGATACGCGAGCTGGCGGGCTGGTCGGAAGAGACCAGGGGCCGGGCTGCGCTGCAGTGGGTGTTCGCTTACCTCGCAAAGCACGGGGTGGAAGGACGCGCACATGGCGGCGGGGTGCGGTTCGGAGAGGACGAAACCGGACGCAGGGTATTGCTGGAGGCAGAACCGGTGACTCCGGCGCCGGAGATACCGGTGGAGATAGAAGCGATCCTGGCTGCGTTGGGCAGTGGATCGGCGAAGCAAGGCCTGCGGTACGTAAGTCAACACCCGGTCGCGAAGGGCTGGGACACATTTCACGGCGACGCGGCCTCGAGGACCGCCGAGCGAATAGAAGCGCAATGGGTTCGTTGTTGTCTGCACATCCTGCGAACGAGCGGAAGAGTTTCTGATTCTAGCGAAGCACACACCATCCCCCTGGACGGAGGACGCTAATGAGCAATGAACCACGGTTTGTTACCAGGGAATTGGTCACCATAAGCCCGACATACCAGCCGGTCAGACCGCGCGTGCGCAACCTGGGGTCGGCTATCTTGCTGGCCGCTGTGCAGGATTACCGCGGTATGGATGAGGACAGGCATAAGGACGCGGAACAGTTTCTTTATCCGCTAACGCCCGAATCGCAGGCCCACTACGACTGGGTGGTTTCGCTGGACGATGGATTGAACCCGGCGTGGCTTCGAGACTCGTTGGATCGATCCAGGAATAAGTGGGATTGGCAACGGGGGGCGCGCATCAGTGCGACGGGAAACGTGAGAAGGATTGTCAGAAGGGGGAAAAGCTATGAAGCCAGGAAATGCTCTTAGCAGGTTCAGTCTGCGGTTCTCCCGGGAATTGATGTGCCTGCTGTTCAGCCGTCACGCACGGCAGACAGTGTACGGGCTGGTGGTGCTCCGCCGGACACACGAGTACGTGCTAGTGATGGCAGCGCTCGAGGGCACGCGGGAGGATGGCGGAGCGTACTACGAGGGATATGTGGACGCATTGGAGATTCTAGGCGCCAGGGCCTTGTTGTTGGCGAAGGCTCTTTGAGAAGAATCCATGGTGAGGAGGAGTGTATGAGCGATGAACCCAGCCCGAGTGAGTTTCTTATTTCGAAGATGGAAGGTATGGATGATGTTACCCAGGTTCTGATTGTCACGCGCACGGAGGAGGGCGAGATCAGCTACGACAGTTGTGGCCAGATAGCGGCCGACACGCTGGGAATGATCGAGTTTGTGCGGGTTGCTGCCGCGGAACATTTGCGGCGGGAGTTGTATGACGAGGATGTGGATTGATGTGGTGTTTATACGTGAAGACCGAAAAGGAAACCGCAGGTCCCTCCGCTCCGGTCGGGGTGACAAGGGGAGAGTGGGTCTTCCTTTGGATTGGTTACGGAATGAGCGGCACTGCAGATCCCTCGGCTTCCCCAGATTTCCTGTCGAGAGTTGCGGCTTCGGTCGACTGCATGTGGTTCTCTTTGAGGAGAACCACATAAGTGGTCTCTGTGAGAGCGGTAAAGCAGGAAACCCGGGTACGCTCGGGATGACAAAGGAAAGGGCAACGGTTGCATAGAGGGCGGTTGCCGAACGATGCGTTTTTCATTAACTAGGGTGGACCGCTGATCCATGACTACTCTCCGGTGCGGATGAAAAAGGGGAGAGTGGATCTTCAGTAACGATTTGTGAGTGGGACGGTCGACGCGGTTTCGTTGGGAGCAGGCATGGATGAGACCGAATTGATTGCTGCGGCGCGTTTGGGAGATGAAGATGCGTTCGCGGAGTTGTATCGGCAACATATCGGGTATGTCAGGGCAATCGGACGCTCGATTCTTCGTAACCGGGAGCTGGACGATATGTGCCAGGAGACGTTCCTGCTGGCGTTCACGCGACTCAATAGCTTCGAAGGAAACGCGAAGTTTCGGACCTGGATCACTCGGATCGCCATCAATCGATGTTTGGTGATTCTGCGCAAGGGACGACAGGCCAGCAATGGCGAGTCACACCTGGTGCAAGTGGACACAGATCGATGCGCGTTTGTGAGCAGAGACGGCCAACTGGAAGGCGTAGGCACGAGGCTGGACCTGGAACGGCTGCTGGGCATGCTGAAACCCAGGCAACGCAAGATTCTGGAGATGGCTTACCTGGAAGATATGCCCGATCTGCAGATTGCAGAGACATTGGGCACGACAGTGGTGGCGGTGAAGTGCACGCTCTACCGGATAAAACGACTATTACGGGACGCGCATAAGAATAGCTGACACTTTTGGGGTGTCGTTGGAATCTATTCCGGCAATCCAGATCAGAAGATAAGCGCTCGTCCGCTTGCTTCTGCATTGCGCTCCCAGCGCGTCGAGACCTTGGGACTAAGCGACGAGACGGAGACGTATGACTCCCAAGGTCTGCATCCTCAATGAGGACGATGCTCGTTCTCTTACCTATGGCGGCATTGCTCATAAGTGCTCCAGCCGGCGCCATCATCACTATTCCAAAAGCAAGGCGGATGTGCTGGTCAAGGCCGGCGAACTGGTGTGGCTGGGGAAACATAAGAAGGTCGCTACGTTCCGGAATGCACGCTCATGGATCAAGACGTACACCCGGAACCAGTACGGAGAAGTGATCACGTGCGGGATGCAGCTGGTGCGCGGCGGCGGCGGTTTCTGACTATCATGAAGATAAGAGCTCTGCTTACCCTGATGTTGGGCACAGCCACAGCGTATGGGGGCACCGTCACCGGGACACTGCAAGGCCCCTCGGGGCTGCCGGTGAAGAATGGCACGCTTACTTTCAAGCTGCAGCAGGCCGGCCTGATTGCCGGCAGCGGCAGCGTGGTCCCGACCACGGCATCGTGCTATACATCGACCGATGGTTCTGTGGTGGGGGTACCCAACCCGCTTACGCTGCCGGTCACGTCGATTACGTATGGTTCGGGCACCATGGCGGCGGGCGTGTATTTCGTCGTTTATACGTTCTACGACAACGCAGGCAACCGAACGCTGCCATCGCCGGAATTGGAAGTCCAGCTCACCAGCACGGGCTCGCTGATTGTCTCTCCTCCGGCCAGCTTTCCCGCCAACGCCGCCGGCATCACGGTCTATGTGGGCACGATAAGCGGCGCAGAGACGGCGCAAGGCAATACGGTCGGCCCCACACAGGCGTTTAACCAGAATGAAACGCCGGTGAACACAGCTGACCACGCTGCCGACGACAAACACCGTGCCCTGCAACATTGCGTTCAATGACACCATCATCCCCTACTCGGGTTACAACGTGTCGCTGCTCTCCTCGAGCGGCAATGCGTACCCGGGATGGCCACAGGCATGGCAGCTGAATGGCGGCCTGAACGGCACGGTCAATATTTCCAATGGGGCTCCGCTTTGGAATGGGACGGTTGTTTATCCTCAGCCGATTCTGTCACAACCACTGAATCATGGGCCGCAGAGCATTTCCGGCTTGCTGGATATGAGCGGGTACAGGATTCAGAATACGGGCGGCATAGGGGTGGGGATTGTTCCGGTGTGGGGCGTGGATGTGGCCGGGTACATCAACAGCACGCTGGGCTACCTGATCAATGGGAACGGGGGCACAACGGGACAGTGCCTGGTGTCGAATGGGAATTCGTTCCTGCCGGGCAGTTGCGGTGTGGCGCCCACGGTGTACTACCAGCACGTTCTCTTGGGTGGCAGTATTCTGCCGCAGGAACCGTTCATCAATTTCAATGACACCCTGGCTGCGGCGGACAATCCCGGCTCCACACGCACCGATGTGGGGCTGACAACGAGCGGCGTCACGGCTGGGTCGTACACCAGCTCGAACATTACGGTGGATCAGTATGGGAGGGTGACGGCGGCGTCGAATGGGACATCGATCCCCAAGATTGAACCGCTGGTCATCACTTCAGGGATCTGCACTACGGGATCCTCGGCATTTGCCTCGTGCACGTTCAACGCTACATGGTCGACCGCATTTGCTGACGGCAATTACTCCGTGGTATGCGGCTCTGGCCTCGGACAAGGAACGAACGCGGTCCTCCTGGGCGTTTTTGCGTCAAACAAGACTGCCACCGGGTTTCAGATCACGCTACAGAATGCCGATGCCTCTGGAGCCGGAGCAACCACCACCAGTGAGATCGACTGCATTGGGATGCATCCCTAGATTTCGTGGCCGGCTTAAGGGCCGGCGATTGAACTGAGAAGGCAACCCGCAGACCTGCCGAACGGTCCCCGTCCCATTTCCTTCGCAGGTGCAGCAATTCCGCCAAGTTCGCGTTATTAGATATCCTCAACTATGAAAAAAGTGCTTGCGCTCCTGCCTCTTCTGCTCTGCACCGCCGCTGTACAGGCGCAGAATATCGAAGGCCAGATCATTGCTTCGCAGTATGGCAAGTGGAGGGTGCCCGGGTACGCTCCGAATACTTATAGCTCGTTCGCACCGGATTCATGCCGGGTGCAGGGGGGCGCCAGCTTCTTTTTTGCGTTCAGTGCCGGCACTGCGATCCGGATCGTCGATGCCAATCCGTCGTTGACGGAGACGGTTACGCCGACGGCCATTGTGAACAGCAACGTAACTTGCTCGATCAGTATTGCTCCGGTCAACGATCACCAGGTTCCGTTCTATCTGACTTCCGCCACCGGCGGGCTGCAGGAAGCTCTCAGCCAGAACATGACGACGCCAGCGACAAATACGGTCGTGCTGGATAGCGCGTGGTACCAGCTGGCCGGGACGGCGAATGCCGCGACGGTGATTGCGACGGTGAAGGGCGGCAGCCAGCTGAACCTGGTCGACGTGACCACCACGCCCTACAACTGGTATCACTGGAACGGCACGCAGTATGCGCTGGTGCCGCTGGGCGGGAGCGCGGGAAACCTGGGCACGCGGCAGAGCGACATCCTCGCGAATAACCAGAACAATTCAGCCGCGGTGGACCAGAACATCTACATCGCCGGCTCACCCACGGCAGGCCTTTCGGCCTTTACGCCGCAACAGGCGGTGGCCGCGGCCGCGGCGAACAACGGCTCGGCGATCATCCAGCCCGGCGCGGGCCGGACGCCGTTTGTGGCCACGGGCAATAACCGGGTGCTGGACCTGCGCAACGATGTGCCGGCGTTTGCGCGGAGCATCACCGAAGACGGTGCGGTTTGCGATACGCGGGCGATTTACGGCATCCTCACGGCGGGATCGACGGCGCTGACGATTCAGGATGGCGCGCTCACCTCGGCGGACGTGGGCCGGAGCATTGTCGCGGTGGGCACGACCAGCAGCGGGGTGGTGACGCAGTTTGAATCTGCCATTGTTTCGATTACAGATTCCCTGCATGCGGTGCTGACCACGCCTTCACCGTTCACCCAGGCGGTCTATCACGAGATCAACCTGGGGCACGATGATACGGCGGCGATCACCAAGACGATGAACACGGTCGGCAGCGGGGGGACATTTGTCATCCCTGCCGGGATGTGCATGACACATACGCAGTTGCTGAAGGGCCAGAGTCCGATCGGCCTGGGATCATTCCACCCTGGTCCAGATGCCGGGCGAGGATTTGTTCCAGGCGCCGGACCCCAGCCTGACGCAAGGGGTGAACCAGGGCGCGGCGCACATTCATGACCTGACGTTTCTGTTTGACAGCCGCATCGATGCCACGCAGCCGTGGCAGAAGGTGAACGATTCGGGCACGACCGCGGTAGCGGCGCTGTACCGGCCGGTAGCGGCGCTCAGCGGGGTGGCGGCGAATCCGTTGGCGCCGGGCTGGATGGTGGGCGCGACGCAACGGGGTGGCATCGATCACTGCGGGATCCGCGGTGATGTGCGTGCCCAATGCGGAGACGCCGCCGGCGGTGGGCGCCACGGTGATCTTTCCCTACCTGCCTTCGATCTACACGTCGACGGTCGCGTCGACCGCGGGAAGCTGCTCCACTGGATTCACGGCGCGCACGTTGAACGCGAGCCTGCCCTCAGGCGCGACCAATGCCCAGGCGGAATGGTTTGCCGGGTCGAGCGTGCAGAACCTGGCGACTGCGATTGGGTCGGGCACTTGCCCCACGTCGATCACGCTGTCGAACAACATCAACCCGGTGGCCGGCTGGGAATCGAATGTGCCTCCGTTCGGGCTGATCCAGATTGACGGGGAGCAGTTCAGTTACTTCGGCCGGTCGAATGCGGGCAACACGACGCCGGCGAACACGCTGTATGGAATCCAGTGCGCGCAGAACGGGACGACGCGGGCGGCGCACGCGAGCGCGGCGACGGTGTTTCCGCTGAACCGCTTCAAGCCCACCTATCCCTGGCCGGTGATTCCGAGCATCAATGCGAATGACACCACGCCCAGCGGGACGGCGACGTACTACCCCGGCTGGAATGCGGGCAACGCGGTGTTTGCGTTCCCGGTGGCGAGTGGGGCGAATCCGATCGGCAGCGGCGGCTGGAGCGCGAACGCGAAGATTGAGAACCTGTCTTTCTTCGCCTGGCCGAACGAGATCAACGGGGAAAGCTGGCAGGAAGTGAATAAGACCACCTTGCTCTACTTTGTGACCCCGCACTACGCCGCCACCTTCGCCAACTGGTACGGCCTTTATTCTGTCTTCGGCATCGCCAACGGGCCGCCATCGCTCGAGAATCACGCCTATGCGACGGCGCAGCCCACGGGCGATGGAACGCATTGGGATGGGCTTCAACTCTACGCCGCCAACCCGGTGATCATGGCCGCCGGCAATCAGAACAGCTTTGCCAATTTCAATATGTACTCGCAGGAGGGCACGGTCTCGAACGGCAGCCTGGGCGCGAATACCTGCTGGTACATGGTGGCTAACCACGACGACCAGACCGGCAGCTACTTCACCGTCGCTCTCGCTCGACCACTTCAAGAACATCTACTGCGAACCGGAGGGCGGGCCGCATGCGGCCTCGATGCCGCAGTGGGAGTGGGACACCTACAACTCTGAGATCGAAGACCAGCACATGGGCGGCGGCGGCGAGGTCTACATCGGGGGCGCGCAGCAGCACTGGTTCGGCGGCAACTTCAATAACGCTACCTCGACGCCGGTGGTGGTGTTCGGCAGGCAGAACAGCGCCATGAGAGTCACCAACCTGGGGGGTGAGCCGAAGGGGAACGTCTACAGCGCAAACACGCTGATCAATTACGGCTGGGGCAACGATTTCAGCGGGACCACGGCGCAGGCGTTCGGCACGGCCACCGGGCCATGGGGCGGGATGCAGGTGGGCGGGCGCGGCGCGATCCCCAACCAGAATGCGGAAACGTTCTTCGCCGGCAACACCACGGCGCCGTTTACCAGCCTGGAGGGCGGATTCATCACGCCGGAGGAGTTCAACGCGAACTTCGCGTTTGAAGCGCAGGCGATGAGCGTGGGATATACCTTCGACGACACGGCGCCGGTGACGCACAGTTATGCCGCCTGCAACGTGGGCAACAACCCAGGGACCTATTACTGCTTCACCAGCTCCTTCAACCAAAACAAGATCGGAGTGGGCCCGGGGCAGCGCATCGTGAATGGGAAATACACGATGTACCTGAGCGTGAAGGACGCGACGACGGCGACGAATACCTGGACCTTCTCCGTGGGCACTACCTGCAATGGGATCATCGGGACCTACAACATTCCGATCACGAATGCGTGGCCGACAACGGCAGCCGGCGTTTTCACGGTGCCGATCGACTTTACGGGGATCACGACCCCCGGCTGCGGCCTGGGGCTGATTCTGCAGGGGGCGACGACGGCGGACCAGATCCGGATCAGCTACCTGGCGTTCGCGCCGGTGGCGGAGCAATTCAACGCGCAGACCATCAATGCGACCAACATCAATCTGCCGGGCGGATCGACGGGAGGCACGTCGAACGGATGCGCGCAGTCGCCGGTTACCGGTATCAATAACGGTTACACCTGCCCCACCAAGGGCAACCAGACTACGCTGGCCGCAAATCAGGGCGTGAGCGACACCACGGTCACCGTCACGAGCACGTCCGGTTTCTCTTCCGCCGGGTGCTTCTTTGTCGATGGCGAGTATGAGTGCTACACCAAGATTGTGGACGGCACCCACTTTGGCGGCCTCTCCCGCGGGGCCTATCTCACCACGGCGGCGACGCACAACAGCGGCGCTGGACTGATCGGCGTCACCCTGGTGCTGGGCAGCCCGCAGCAAGCCCCTTCGACGGTCATTGCTTATGGGTCCAGCGAGGGGCAGATCTTCGCCGTCAACAATGGCTTCCCCTTTAACCATGGCGGCGCCTCGGTGTTCTCGATCAACAATGGCGGCAACGAGGTGTGGTGGGACACAGGCGGTGGGATGCACCAGCTAAACGCCGGCGCCTTTAATGCGATGCAGGGCCAGTTGGTCGTCGGGTCGGAGTATCCCTTCCACCCGCAGATTCAAGACAGCGGCAACCTGCTGCAACAGGGCATCCCCGGGACCGCGTATGCGCCGCAGACGTTGGGCGGTGGGCACGCGGGATCGCTGAATGTGATCACGACGCCGACCATCGCCGCGCCCACTTGGTGGAGCACTGCCGGCGGGTTCGAGCACCGTCAGTTGGGTTTGCTCGGGCACGGATTTCGATGGCAACCTGATTCCGGGAACGACCACGACGGTTACCAATGTGGCGGCGACGTGGGCCTATCCGCAGGGGATCTCCGTGGCATGCCCCTGGTCCGCGGGCGTGAACACGTACCAGATTTACCGGACGGCGGGCGGAGGATCGCAGGGCCTGCTGGCGAGCGGGGCGGGGCCGGGTTTCTGGGTCAGTGATTTCGGTGGGGCGACTTCAGGCGGAACGCCGCCGGGGTCGAATGGCTCGAACCCGCACATTTCCTTGCAGGCACCGGCAACCCCACCATCACCATGGGCACGGTGGAGATTCTAAACGGCTCCGGCGTACCGACGGGATGCGGGACGACTTATGGCAACGGATCTATCTACTCGAACACCTCGGGGGCGCACAGCACGAACAATCTGCTCTATGTGTGCGATGCGCCGACGTCGACCTGGGTAAATATCGAATGAGGCTAAGAAGGCTGCTGCTGGGTTTATCTCTTACCCTCGCCTGCACGCCCGCTTTCCCGGCCACGTACACGGTGAACGCCAGCCAGAGCACATCGACCATTCAAGGGGTGATCAATGGCACCTCGGCCGGCGATACCGTCTCCTTCTCGGCCGGAACTTACAGCATCACCGGTCAACTTACGCTCAAGTGCGGAGTGACCTACACAGGGCCGGTGGCGAGCCCGCAACCGCGATCCTCAATGGGTCAGGTTCCGGAGTAGGCAGCGGGAATGGGCTATTCACTTTGTTTTCGAATCGCAACCTATCGAACCCCTGCACCCAAGCCACTACGATCCAGTACTTGAATTTCCAATCCGTCAACACTGCGATCTATGTCCAGACCTCGTTCACTAACCTAACGATCGCTCACATCCAGTTCAGCAGTATCCCAGGACGCACCTCGCAGACTGCCGGGATCGTCTTTCAGAGCGGCACAACGACCAGCAACACCGCCTCGATGTTGACGAATACGACGGTGACCGGAACCAGTTTGGCGATACCAACTCCTGCATATCGCCGACCAATGTCATGGCGGACACCGACTCCCCGGAAGACTACGAGGGGGCGTGCAACGGAATCGTCATGTTCACATCTGTGAGCGGTCTGACGGTGACCAATAATGTTTTCCTCCACGTCGCAGAAGGCGTGCACATCAACTGCCCGAATTACGCGAATCAACAGTATCCTTGCGAGCCTCCAGGCGGGGCGATCACGAGCAACATTACCGTCCGGTACAACGACTTCAAGCAGATCCACCGGATTACCTGGGAGGAGCAGCCACAGCAGGCAAGCGGCATCGACTTTGAATTCAACTCCGAACACGATTGGGTGACGCCGTACTTTGGATCATTCGGCCTCTCGATGGCCTGCTGCTACAACGGCACCAGCCCCCCAGCCCTGAACGGCTCGAATAATGTGGTGCTTTTCAACACCACGGGGCACTACGGCTACGCCATGGAAGCCATGGGTCACCTGTCCCTATATAACAACGTGCTGGCGCAAGCCAACGCCACTGGTAACTCGTCTGGATTGGCATATGGGTGCGGGCCTGTGCAGAGCATGAGCAACAATACGGTGCAGGGCGGTTTTAATCCCTACATCTTCAACGAAAGCGGCGACAGCTTTCCGTGCGGTACGGATACGACACCGGCGCAACTTACAGGCAATGTGACCGGGGCAACGGTGACCCCGATCACCAGCGTGGCGCCAAGCCTTTCTCCCTCGCCCGGGGGGTACTCAAGTCCCCTGACGGTGACGCTTACCGATCCCGGATACACATCGGGCGCAGTGCCGCAAGGCAACACTTCGATTTACTACACCACGACGGCTCGACCCCGTCCCCGGCCAGGGCACGACGCAGCTCTATTCGGTGCCGTTTCAGTGACCCTGCCAGAGACGGTCAAGGCGGTGGGCATGTGGGGCCGGCAGCGAACACGCTCAGCTATCCGACCGGCTATGGCTTCGTGCCTTCCGCGGTGCAGACGGCGAACTATACGACCAGCGGAGGCGTCACCCTCTCGAGCGTTTCGATCGCGCCCACCGCGGGCAAGCACTCTGCTCCTGGGTGGCACGGTGCAGATGATCGTGACCTGCCACTACTCTGATGGCTCGACCTCCGGCTGCAATACGACCGACTCGCACGGCAACTCGGTCACGAGCTGGATGAGTTCCAACGGAAATGTAACCGTGTCGAGTTCCGGGCTGGCCACCGGCCAGGCGATCGGCACGGCCAACATCACCGCGACGGTGACGGGGGGATTCACGACTTCGCCGGCCGCTACGCTCACGGTAAGCGCCAACCCGTTGACGCTAAGCTCGGTCTCGCTTGCCACCTCCGGCGCCGTCACCTCGATCAAGGCCGGGGCGACGAACCAGCTCATCGCGACGTGCCACTACAGCGATGGATCCACGACGCCTTGCAACACCATGGACAGCCACGGCAATGCGGTGAGCAACTACACCAGCTCCGCACCCACCATTGCGACAGTCACGTCGGGCGGCGCCCTGGTCACGGGGGTCGCCGCGGGATCGACCAACCTCAGCGCCACAGTGATCCCCGCTCCGGCGATGCTGGGGACGAATCTCCAGAATGTCACGGGGTTCACGAATAACGGGTACATCAATGAAATCTATGGGGTGACGGGTACGTCGGCCGGCAATTACACGCCGGGAAATTGTCACATCATCCTTCCAGCCACGACCTGGGTGGCAGGCAAACTATGGACCTGCCTGCTGGTGCTGGGAACGCCGACGACGCAGAACGCCTCTGCGCTTTGCTCGAACAGCTACACCACCACGGGAACGTCGTGGCCTGGCGGCGATCTCATCATCTCGATGGCGAGTTGCCCTGCTCTTCCACCCGATCAGGGGTACTGGGTGGGCTCGACCACGAACCAGACGACGGCGAACCCGGTCCAGGGATTCAGCAACTGCAACAGTTCCTGCAGCGGCGCGGCACCGATCTTCGGCAGCGGAACCTATGCCTACCGGTACGTCGCGAATACGTTTGGCAACTACACCAGTCTGCCAACGACGCTGAAGGCATCGGGGGGCACGCAGCAGGTTTCGCAGTACATCGAACTGACGACGACGCCGGTGACCAGCGCGAACCTGCCGCTGAGCGTCACGATGCCTCCGCCAAGCCTGGTGAGCGCTTATCTCACGGCAAGTTCGGGTTCGATGATCGTCGGGAACACCATGCAGATGGCCGCGAAGTGTCACTACACCAGCGGACCCGACCAGGACTGCACGGTCGCCGACATTTATGGAGATGCGGTGTCGGCGTGGGTTAGCTCCGACCCCACCAAGGCGACGGTGAACAACGTGGGGGCGTCGAATCCCGGGCTGGTAACGGCGGTCGCGGCAGGAACGCCCTCGATTACGGCGAAGATTGGGACCAGCATTACCAGCAGCGCCTACCCGATCACCGTCAACAATCCGCCGGTGACACTGACCGGGGTATCGCTCTCGCTGACGGGCGGAATTACGGGGCTGTTTGTTGGGGCAACGAACCAGCTCAAGGCCACCTGTACCTACTCTGACGGATCGAGCGACGACTGCACCACCACCGACGCGCACGGCAACCTGGCGCACAACTACGTCAGCGATACGCCGGCGCATGCCACGGTCAACGCGACCAGCGGATTGGTGACTGGCGTGGCTCTGGGCACGACCACGTTTACCGCGGTGGCCGGCAGCTTTACCAGCAACGCGCTGCCTCTCAATGTGTTTCCGGTGCTCTCCGGGATATACACGATCACCGTTAGTGGTCCGGTGAAGTTTTCCGGAACGGTGCGGTTCTAATGGCGCAGAACTTTGAGGGAGGGGACTTCATGATCCCCGAGCCGGGGGCATCGAGGCAACAGCTCATACTGAACGAACTTTTGAAGCTGACCGATCAGGGCCGCAAGAATACTGAAGAGCTCAGCATGATTCGGGTCGAGTTGGGACTGCACAATGGCGCGCTGCATGGGCGCCTGCCTTCGCTCGAGGGCGATATCGCCCGACAGGATTTGCGCATGGATAAGTTGGATATGCGCGTGGGGATGATGGAGAAGTCGGAGAGCGAAGATGCTGGCAAGCAGAAGTTGAAGAGCGTGATTTTTTCGCTGCTGGGTGGAAGTGCTTCGGGGGCGATGATCACCATGGCCTATCACCTGGTGCAGAGCGGGGTTGGGCGGTAGGCGGTACGTCAAGAGATCTTTTCTCCGGGCCACCACGAGGCTTTGTATCAGGGCACGACTTCAGTCGGGCACAACAAAGCCTCTCTGGGATCGTGTAGAGGAAAGATTTGTGCTTCTCTTTGTTTCTCAAGCGGACTTCTCTTCCTACGCGGCTCCGTGAAAAAGGTGAAGTGTATGGCCAATGTCGATGCGGCGATTGATTATGTGCTGGGCTGGGAAGATGCAACGCTTTCCGGTGTGATTACCACGACTGCCGATGGGAAGCGGACGCGGTTCGGGATCGATGAGCACTGGCATCCCGAGCTCACGAATTGCCTATACTACAGTTCGATGGGCCAGGTGGCGGCATTGCAAATTGCCCGGGGAATTTACGACGTGAGCTATTGTCAACCACTCTGTATCGCGGAAATCGCGGATCAGGACATCGCCAACAAGCTGCTGTCGCTGGGAGTGAATGTCGGTGTGGTGAACGCAGCCAGGATGTTGCAGGATGCAGTGACCGTAGTGGGGGATGGGCGCATTGGACCACTGACTCTGCATGCACTGGATCTGGCCGAGCCGGAAAAGGTGCTCGCCGATCTTCGGCAAGAGGCGGAGAACTACTACGAAGCCCTGGTGAAAGCAAATCCGGACCTGGTCGTTTATCGAGCCGGATGGCTACGGAGAGCGGCAGCGTGAAACGATTTCTATTGCTCTTCCTCATCAGCCTGGCTCGCTGCAGTCAGGCGCAGAACGTCGAGGGCCAGATTGTCGCCTCGCAGTTTGGCGAGTTCAAGGTGCAGAACGAGGGGAACGGGTTTACCTTCGATCCAGCGAACTGCAACATCAGCGGTGGCGGAAAGAACTTCTCCGCCTTCGCCACCGGCGCCCCGATAAAGATCGTCGATAGCAATCCGGCACAGATCGAGACGGTTACCCCGATCCGCGTTTCGATCACGGGCAGCTATTGTTCTGTGAGCCTGCCGGCGCAATACGCGCACACAAGTTTCTATTTGACCTCGGGTACGGGTGGCCTGCAGGAAGCGATTACCAACTCCAGGACCATCGCGGGCGGTCCCAACACCATTGTGCTCAATGCCGAGTGGTATCAGTTGGTCTCGCCGCAAAATCCGGCAACGGTGATTGCTTCGGTGACCGGTGGATCGGGCTTCGGCCTCGTCGACGTGACCACCACACCGTACTCCTACTATCAGTGGAACGGCTCGCAATATGTCGCGGTGTCCTCAAGCTTCCCAGCTTCTCCCGGCATTGTGTACAACACCAACGCCTCCTCTTCCACGAATGCCACTTCCTCCCAAATCGCATCGGTTCTGAACACCAGCCCCTCGACGCAGTTGACGCCCGCCGTGTTGCCGGTCGCGAACAGCGGCTCGATGGGCGTGGTCAAACCGGATAACAGCACCATCACGGTGACGGGGGGTGTCCTCTCCTCCTCAGCGAATCTTCCGGCGGCAACCGGCGCGGGCCAGGTCCTTACGTCCACCGGCGCGGGGACCACCTATACGCCGCAACAAGCCCCGCTTTCCTTCGCCGGTCAAGTGGACCAGTATATCCAGCAACCGCTCGATAACAGCTTCTTCACCACGCTCAGGGTAAACAGTCTCAACCAGGTGTTCTACGTTGACGGGTTTAACATGTACGGCGGCATTGGCGTCACTCCCATCGCGTGGTCGTCGGCAGTGAACCAACCCGAATGCCAGGTGGTGAGTGATAGCGGCTCGTATTACATCGCGGTGAATGCGACCAACAACGCCACGACCCCAGGAACTTACTATGGCGTGTGGTATCCGGTGCCGAACAATGCCGCCGCCACCAATGCCGACTGCGCGTGGTATATGGCGGCTTCTTACATGCGGCAAAACCACCAAAGTGCCATGGTCGTGTTCGGGTCGGGCCATTACACCACCAATCAGAGCTTCATCAACCCAGTGGATGGCAACAGTTTCGACGACGAGTTCTCGGTCAGCGCCAAAGGGTGCGGCTCCGGATGCACCTACATCACCTACACAGGTCCGACCGCTATCCCGGTCTTCAACCGGCCCACCGGAGGCGCCAACTTCACGTCGATGCAAATCGCGGATATGACCATCGACGGGGGCGCCGCGGCATCGGCGGCTATCGAATTGGGTTCTCTGGGCCAGAGTTATTTTACAAATCTTGCGGTGGGACACATCGCACCCGGCTCCGATCATGTGATCGAGTTCGGGCACTTCGGCGGGGATGCCTTCCAGGTGTTCCCGTCCAATATCAATATCGGCGTTTACCCGGACAGCGGCACGCAGAATTGCGGCAACTTCACCGCCAATGTCGTCGGCGGGGCTATTACCTCGTATACCGTCAATAATGGTGGCAATTGTTATGCCACCTACACGGGTACCACTGAGCTGACGGTCGTTTCCCTGCGCGGGTACAAGGGCGGTACCTCGACGCAGCCGTGCACGGTGATGCCTACGGGCATGACGGCAACGATCACCGGGAACGCGGTGAGCGCAATCACTCCGGGGAGCAACAACGGCTCAGGCTGTAGCGGAACCATCGACGTGCAGGTCTACCAGACGCCGAATGTCAACTACGGGGTGGTTTTCAATAACTCCGACAGCAGCGCCAAAGACATTGTCTCTTATGTCGGCAGCATTGCTGCCTTCACCACGGTTGGCGGCGACGCCACATTCATTCATTTGCATCCTTCGGTGGTGCCGAACGGCATCATCACCATTGGCGGAACGCATTTTGTTGGAACGGAAATCGACGACGTGGGCGGGTATGGATTTCAAATCCAGTATCCGTTTCCCGGCGAGGGGACCTCCATCGAGGGCACGAATGGGTACGTAGGCGGCAACCGATTCCTCAACGGATCGGCCACATACTACTTCGCGGCGGCCACGGCAACCGCTGATCCAGTCAATATCGGCGCCTCGGGAGCTCTCTGCACCGCGACGCCAGCCAGCGCAGCGGCTCCTCCCGATTGGCAGGAGTTTGTCACTCAATCGGGAACCATCAATTCTCCAGCGGACTACCTCGCCAAGGCCTCCGTGGGACTGTCGGTTCTGGGGAACGATACAAGCTGTGGACAAGCCATGGGTGACTATACTCCCGGGCTCACCACCGGCACATCGAGCCCGGCATCGGTCAACGTGATGGCCCTGGGCACGGCGACGAGCGGGGCTAACTACAGCTCGGGCCTGAGCAAGTGGAACGCCAGCTACTGGAATGGGTCAGCGCCGGCAACGGACTCCTGGACGCTGAACAATGTGCTCGGCACGGGCAGCAATCCGGCGAGTACCCTCACTTTCACTCACAGCGGAAGCTCTGGCGCGGCTGTGTTGGCGCTGCCCTCTGTCACCACGGCGGTGACGCAATCTGCCGGGGACAACAGCACGAAGGTGGCGACGACGGCGTATGTGACTACCTATCTCGCGTCTCCTCCGGCGATCGGTGCGACCACGCCCAATGCGGCGAACTTCACCACCGTGACCGCGGCAGGATTGAACCTGCAATCGGGTGCGGCCGGCCCTTACTCCACTTTCTTCGATGACTTCTATACCGGCGCGAACATGGCCAGCGACCCTATCGGCTCGCCGACGGCCAGTAGTTGCAGCCCGAACAACACTTATACCGATAATAATCACCCGGGGAATATGTTGCTAACGGCGGGAACCGCCGGCACCGGCACGGGGATTGTTTGTGGCCTGGTATCGGAAGCCAATTCCGTCACTTCGGCCAGCACATCCTTGGGTGGACGTGGGAGACGGCGGTGTATGTGCCTGTGCTCCCGGGCACCACCGCGGCGGCGTACCAGGCGGGTCTGGCGCATACGCCCAATGCGAACCCGTGGACCACCGGGATCGGGTTTTACTTATCCAGCGCTAACGGGGTAGTGAACGATTGGTATTGCCGCTATAGCTCGACCTCCACCGACAGTGGAGTGGCCGCCACCGTGGCCTGGACCAGGCTGACCATGGTGAACGATGGCACGAATGTGCATTGGTACATCGGCGGCACGCAGGTCTGCGGGCCGGGCGTGGCGATCGCGAGTATGCCCTCAACCACGCAGTACCCAGCGTTGTGGTCGGCGACCGCGCTGAGCGCGACTTCGGTGACCATGGCGTATGACTACATCAACTGGCAGCGAGCGGTGAGCAGATGAATAATCTCAAGGTTTGGATTCATGGATTGGCGGCGGCGGCGGTCTCCGCGTTTGCTTCGGCGGCGAGCGGCGCGATCGCTCTACCGATGGTGTTCACGTTTGACAAGACGGGATTGCTGAATATGGTCAAGCTGGCTACGGTGCCGGCGTTGCTGGCGGTGTTTGCTTATTTGAAGAGTAGTCCGGTTCCCGCGCTTGCACCTGATCATAAGTCTTAAGGCATCACCACATCCTGGGTGCCCCACATCTCGCTCGTGTTTCGCGAGATGTGAGATACCACGAGGCTGAATCCTTAACCCTTCAAGGTTGCAAAGATATGGCTGTGGTATCCCACATCTCGCGAAACACGAGCGAGATGTGGGGCACCCGGGATTTAGTTCACGGGACAGATCTCACAACATACATAAGGAGCATCTCCATGGCATTCACCTGGCAGTCCGCTGGGCACGCATTTGCGTCCCTGTTTAAAGATGTAGTCACGGTTTCGAAGAAGGTGGTCATCGCCCTCGGTGGCCTGCAGAACGAAGAGAAACTGATCGAGTCGCTCACGTCGCTGGTGAGTCCGCAGGCGGCAGCGGTGGAGCAGATTGCTTTCGGCGCGCTGGGCGAGCTGGTCGCCGCTGTGCAGGCAACCGAGACAGCGGCCGGCGCGAACGGCATCAACGTAGCTTCGATGCTTCTGTGGTCGCGGAAGTGAGGAAGCTGATTGCCGACTTTCCTGAGGTCGTCGCCCAGGTCGAGGCGGCATTCAAGATCAAATAAGTGGCCCTGCGCATGTCGTGCCTGATCCACGGTGTGCTGTTTCTCATCCTCCTGGGGTGCGCCGCGCATCGGCCCATCGCCGTGGCGCCCGTACCCGATCCGGAAATTGCAGACGCCAGAGACTTTGTGCTGGCGGTGGCCGACAAGATGCCCTTGTGGGATGCCGACGCTATCTCCAGATATGAGCGGGTGGAGATCGCCACGGTGAAGGCCGATATCGCCATGGCGCAGCAGGAGCAGGAGAGAGGCCCCTTCCTCGACTATGTGGCCAAGCTGCACGACGACTGGGATGCATTGGTCGCGCTGGACGAGATGTTGAAGAAGGAGTCGCTTATATGAGCAGCAAAGATTGGATCGAAAAGACAATCACGCAGCCCGCCAAAGCCAAACGCGAAGAAACCCCGGGCAAACGCGCGCGATTGGCTGAGTTGCTGCTGAAGATGCGGAAAGAGAAAGGTTAACCCATGGCTCACACACGATTGATCACTCTGAACGCCAGCGGCGGCGCATTTGTCGCTGTCTCTGCAACCCAGGTGACGCGGCGGGTCGAGATCATCGAAGACGGCAGCGCGAATGGCGGGACCGGCCAGGGTCTCGCGTACCAGTTCAACGATGGCTCCGCCACGCCGTTCACCACTACCTATACCATTGAGCCACAGTCGGAACCGATTGTGCTGGGCTCGCCCGTACCGCAAGGCGCAGGATTTGGACTGGTGATTGGTATGCCGCCTGATAACTCAGGCGGATATGCACTGGCCGCGACGCTGCTGATCAACTTGAAGTCGGCGAGCGCCAACACCACGATCGTGCGGGTTACTGAATTCGACTAGCATTATGAAGAAAATTTTACTGTTGATGCTGTCTACGCTTCCCTGCTTCCCCGCGCCCAGGGGCAGAACGCCGGCCAGATCATCGCCGCACAGTATGGGGAATTCAAAGTGACCGGCTCACCTTCGGCGGCTTTTCTTTCCCTCCTGCGACGTGCCAGGTGAGCGGCGGGGGAAAGAACTTTGCCGCATTTTCCGCCGGCACGCCGATCAAGATTGTCGATAGCAACCCCAACCTTACAGAAGTGGCCACGCCCAGCTCGGTGTATATCAGCGCCTGCAGCGTGAACATGGCAACGGTCTATAACCATGTGCCGCCGTTCTATCTGACCTCGGGAACGGGCGGCCTGCAGGAAGCGATCAACGCGAACCAAACCAAGGACGGGCCGAACACCATCGTGCTGAACGCCGAATGGTACAAGCTCATCGCCCCGGGCAATGCGGCCAGCATCATCGCTTCCGTTCATGGTATCCCGACCTGGGACTGGAAGACATTACTACCACACCCTACACGTTCTACCAGTGGAACGGATCGCAGTACACGGCGGTAGCGGCTGGTTCCGGCAACTATAACCAGGGTTCGGCGGGCGCGGTGACACAGACCGTCACGGCCAAATTGCAGCAAAGCATCAGCGTCAAAGATTTTGGCGCGGTGGGCGACGGCGCTCACATGGCCGCGGATACGGCCGCGATTCAAGGCCGCAGTCGCGGCGGCGGCCGCTATCGGAAGAGCGTCTATGTGCCGGCCGGAAACTATCTGCTGAATAACAGCGCAGGCCGCCGTTCTCTCGGGAGCACAGAACGTTGTCATCTGTGGGGACGGATCGTCTTCGCTGGCCTGCCAGACCGTTCGGCGGACATGACTGCATCGCGTCGACCGGCGCGACTGGGTTTGGGCTGGCGAATCTTTCTATCTCCTTTGGCCCAGCGGCCACGGTCCGCTCCAGCGGCTATGCGGTCGACATCGAGACCTGTACGGCTTGTCGCTCGAAAACGTTACGCTGAATAATGGCGATCTCAGCGGCTTGCGCCTGGCGAGTTCGATGCACACGTCGATTCATAACTTGAAATCTCGAACTTCTACGCCAACGGGACGTTTCTGATTAACAACCAGGACCTGCGCGTGGATGGCCTGTCCTGCATGAACAACCAGGACGCATGCTTCGAGACGTCATGGTTCGATTCCGAATTCACCGCGCACGGGATCCCCTGCCAAAACATCACGGCGACGAATATCCGGAGCTACAACGACGTCGAAGCGATCCTGATCAACGCCTGCAATAATGTCAGGGTGGCGGGCTTCAGTTCGTCTGGCTCGGCGAAAGAAAGCGTTTTCGTCGGCCAGGACCCGACCACCACCACCGCCCACTGGCCTGATCGTATTGCGATCTCGCAGACGGCACGATCTACGGCTCCGGGTACGGCACGCAACCCGCTCAACACGGCCGCGCGCCCAGGCGCTCTACATCAATGTAGGCACGGCTCCAGGCACGGGGTCCATCTCGCATATCGCGATCTCGAACATCGTCGCCACACACATTTCCGGCTGGGGCCTGCAGATGGCCGAGTTACAGAACGACGATCTACAGCTATCGAATGTCAGTTTCTATGACGTCGGCAATGGGAATGCGCACCGGGTGCCTGCAGACTGAAGGGCAACGCGGTAAGCCTGAATAATATTCAATGCACGGATGTGGGGACCTATGGCCTCTACGATACCAACACCGTGCGCCTGACGGGCACGGGACTTAACTTTACCGGTGTCTCCCAGGTGTCCGGAACACACTCGATCTACCTGTCCACGACCGCGACCGGCCTGGTGAACATCACGAATATATCCGTGAATGATACGAATCCATCGGTCTATTCGAGTTCGATCTTCGATGCCAGCCCGTCGGGCAACCACTCCCTCTGGAATATCTGGTCAACCGGAATTCAGACCCCCACCGGCCCCACCAGCGCGAACGGCCAGACCACTTACACGTATTCAGACGCGGGCCATTCGATGGTGTTCCGCAACGGCGGCATGATCCAGAGCTTTGTGCCTCCGAATTACTACTTTCTGCCCACCGCTGGTGCGACGCCGACTCCTACGTCAACGGCGCGGTGCTCTATTACCAGTCGAAATGTTGGTCGGGTGGAGCGCAGCAGACGGAGTCGGTCGGCTGGCTGGACCAATATCCCACGCTCTCTACGGAGAGCTTCTCCTTTAACCACTTCGGCGGCTGTGGGTTTCCGATTGTTCTTGATATGACGGCCGCGTCGTCTGTGCTCGAACCACCAACCACGTCCACGGGCACCTCGAGCGCGCAGCATTTCGGTGGGTATGCGTCCGGCACCTATGCTTCGGTGCCCACGTTTGTTGCCGGCACCGGGGCGGGCACCAGCCCGATCGTCGCGCCAAACGCGAACAATAACGATCTCTCCGGATACGTCTCAGTGACCACGGGATCATCGCCGGCGGCGAGCGCGGCGGTCGTTACGGGCACATTTGGGACAGCCTACGCGACCCTGGCCAAGTGTGTGCCTATGGCCGGCGAACGCCGCCGCTGCAGCGCTTAGCGGCGCGGCGGGCCGTATATCCCGGTGGGATCATACTGCGTTCTCTATTACCAGTCGGGGCCACGCCGCTGGCCGCGTCGCACGCTTTACACCTGGGGATATACGTGCACGCAATGAGGCTGCCATGGATATCCCGCTCTTCGCATCAGGAGATGATGGCCCTGGTGACCACCCAAGTGGACGCACTGACCCACGAACGGAGAGTGTTGCTGGACCGGCTGGCGACGCTTGGGCTGGGTGGACCTCTGTTCAACTCGGTCTCCTCGGACGACTCCTCAGGCGGCGCGCCGAACCAGTTGACCCGGATGCGGAAGAGAGGGAGAACCTGATGCAGTCGCGGCGAAGGCCCTCGAAGCTGGCCGATGCCCTCACCCGCAAAGCTTATCGGGATTACCACCGGGTTCAGACCGGCGCCCATGTGAAGTGGATCCCGAAGGTGGAAGCTGTGACCGTGGCATTGGATGAAGCCGAAGCATCGGCCAAGAGTTCATTCTGAACAGACTTGGTTATGAAGGCCACGGACCTTAAGGTTCGTGTGAGAACTCCAGTGGCAACCTGGTCTCTCCTTTCTGTCATCCCGAGCGAAGCCGGATTTCCTACTTCACCGCTCTCAGCGCGACCACTGTGTGGTTCTCCCTAAAGAGAACCACTTGCAGTTGACCGAAGCCGTAACTCTCGACAGGAAATCCGGGGAGCCGAGGGATCTGCAGTTTCACTTTCCTTAGCCGCCGAGGCTGAGGAAGAGACTGCAGATCCCTCGGCTTCGCTCGGGATGACAAAAAGGAGAGAGTGGAGATTACGAAACATCAGTCACCAACTCAGCGTATCCCAGCGTCCGAACTCGCACAGACACCTTGAAAGCGTCAAGAAAGAAACAACTGTAAATGGCCACTTATCCCGGCATTGCAATCACGACAGCGTCACCCCAGGCCCAGCGCGGCATGGAGCATACGCCCTCAGACCCTATGCAGGGCAAAGCGGATGAGCCGCAGAACAGCGCTCAGCTCAGCGAAGAAGATCAGCAGCGCCTGATCGCGCTGGTGCGCAGTTATAAAGACCAGTGGTCCCAGGACCGCGTGGTACTGATGCAACGATGCCTGCAAAACCTGGAGTTCTTCAAGGGCAACCAGTTCATCTCCTTCGGCCCGGGCGAAGCTGAATTCTTCAACGCCGTGGACTGGATGAACCAGGGCGACCACGCCCAGGACGCCGACGATAAAGACCTGTACCAGTACTGCAATAACTTCTACCAGATGCTGGCCACCGGCTTTGTAGCGGCCCTGGCTCCCCAGGTACCTAACTCCAAATGGATGCCGGAGGACGCCGAGCAGCTGGCGGATGTAACCACAGCCAAAGCAGCGCAGACACTGATCGAGCATTATCGAGCAGCAGAACAGCGAGCAGTCCCTGCTCAAGCAACAGTTGCTGTATCTGTACACCACGGGCGCCGTGTTCCGGCATACACGCTATGTGGTGGATGGAGAACGCGCCGGCACCACGCGCGAACCAGTCTTCAATGAGACCGAAACGCAGTTAGCGCCCGATCGTTACCACTGCTTCCATTGCGGCGCGACTTCGCCGGCGGAGGCGATGCCGCTCGATGGACACCGATGCCCGCATTGCCAGCGCCCCCTGGGAGAAGATTCGTTCTTCCCCGCGGAGTACGGACCGGTGATCCAGAAAGTCGGCGAGGAGGAAGTGCCCAACGGCATGGTGGCGCAGAACCTCTACTCCCCGCTGGAAGTGGACTGCGATCCGGCAGCCAACAACCTGCGGCAGACGCCGATTCTTAACCTCGAGGTCGAAGTACACCTGGGCGCATTGCGGGCTGCCTATCCTGATATGTACGACCAGATCTCGGCCAGCCCTTCGAGCGAGCTCTCGTCCAATGGGAGCATCGACCGGATAGCCCGGCAGCAGGTGTACGCGCAGACGGGCGCGGCCTCGAGCATTCTGCAGGACCAGCGGCCCACGCTCTCCCGCACCTGGATCCAGCCCTGGGCCTTCGATCTCGAAGATGACCGCGAGTTCGGCGAGCGCATGCGGGCCACGTATCCCACTGGATTGTTGCTGGTGAGTACCGGGGCTACTTTTCTCTCGGCGCGCGAAGCTTCGCTGACCAAAGAGTGGACGTGGGCCGGCACGCATGAAGGCTTCGGCCTGTTTCCCCCATCGATCGGCGACATCGTGGTGCCCTTTCAAAAGCGCTACAACGACATGGCGAATATCCTCCATGAGTTTATGGATCGCTGCTCTTCGGGGGTAACGCTGGCCAATGCGGACCTGATCGATACCAAGTCGATGCAGGGTAAGCCGATGCTGCCCGGAGTGCTGAACCTGGTCAAGCTGAAGCGGACGGGCGCTCCCGGCTCGGTGCGCATGGCAGACGCGCTGTATCAGTTCCAGTTTCAGATGCACGAAGAGGCCTTCAGCTATCTGGATAAGCTGGCGTACAACGCGCAGATGTTCGCTGGCATTCCGCCACAAGTGTATGGAGGCGCGGGAGACCCCTCGATTGAGACCTTCGGCGGCCAGCAACAGCAATTAAATTCCGCGCTAGGCAAGCTCAATATTTACTGGGAGAACCTGAAAGAGGAACACGCCAAAGCGGATGAGCTGGCCGTCAATTGCGCCAAGGACAACCTGACCGCGGACATGCGGCAGGTCATCCTGGAGCGCGGTTCAGAGTTCAGAAACGATTACATACGCCTGGATGATCTACAGGGCAGCGTGCATGCCTACGCGGATACCGATCAGGGGCTGCCGGTAACCGCGGCCGAGCTGCGGCAGCGCTGGATGGATTTGATGCAGGCGGCTACGAGCAATCCGCTGGCGCAGGCGATCTTTGATGATCCCACCAACCAGGAGCAGGCAGCAACGCGCGCTGGGCGTGCCGAACATGGTTGTCCCAGGTGCGGCTATGCGGGGGAAGGTACTGCAAATTATCGATAGGTTATTGCATGCGGAAGCAGTGCCGGTGGTCGATCCTCGGACGGGGCGGCCAACAGGCCAGGTGAGGCCGACGATCCTGCCGGACAAGGCGATCGACGACTTCACCGTGCTCAAACAAGTTGTCCGGCAGTACTGCCAGGAGAATTCCGATATTCCCGACAATAACCCCGCCGGCTGGCAGAATCTGTTAGCGTACTTCACCGCAGCGGTGGCCATGGAGAGCCAGCAGAAGGCGGAAGCCACTCAGCAGATCCCTCCCCATGAGATCACTGATGTGGTGAATACCGTAGGCGGGTTAATGCATCTTCCGCCCCATGCCACAGCCGGAAATATTTCGGGGCAGGTGCAGGCGGCCAACGCTCTGATCAAGTTAGCCGACAAGTTACAAAGCTAACCCGGTAAGTGTAACAACGGTTGGGTGCCCCACATCTCGCTGGTTTTTCGCGAGATGTGGGATGCCACGAACCTTGATGTACTTGCTGTTAGTCCCGAAGAGTTACCGGGTCAGCGCTGTGGTATCCCACATCTCGCGAAAAACCAGCGAGATGTGGGGCACCCTTCATTTGTTACAGATTCACATCTTTAGAAAGAAAACCAATGACTGAAGCTACGATTGCGGCTCCCGCTCCGGCGGCAGCACCTACTCCTGCGGCTGTGCCTGCTCCTGTGCCAGCGGCTCCTGCTCCGTCGTTTGCCGGCGGATCCGTTCCCCCATCCAGTGTTGATCCGGGCAAGTTCCCTATCCGCGAAGACTACGCCGCTGCCCTCCTTACCGAGAAGCTGGCAGCGATCCCAGCTCCCGAGGAACCGCCCGCCGTCGTAGAGGAAGTCGTCATCGTGGCAGAGCCATCGGAGGCTCCGACGGAAGTACCTCCGATAGAGGTCAGTGCCGCTCCAACCGAAGAGGACTTCCAGTTGGAACTCGAACCAACCGTCACCCCTGAACTTCTCAGCCAGATGGTCACCGACAATCCCGACTTCGGCAAGCTCCTCGAGGCCGACTCCAAACTGAAGGGCCAGCTCTACAAAACCGCCCGCGAGGCCGCGGAGCTCAAGCCCTATCGCGAAATCTTTCCCGACCTCGATTCGGCGAAGGCTGCCCTCGACCACTCCTCCATCTGGATCGACGTGCGCGAAACCTTCCTCGGCTCTACCACCCGCGAAGGCACCATGGCTTCCCTGAGCAAGATCGCCGAGCTCTCTTACGAGCGCGATAACGGCGGCAACGTAGTCATGCAAAACGGCAAGCCCGTCATCGGCGAAGATTTTTTTGGATTTGTCGACAACGTGGTGGCTCTCGATCTCGAACACCGCGCACAGGATGTAACCGCACGCCTCAAAGCGAACACCTATCGCTCTGAGGAGGAACGCACACGCGACCAACGCGTGAACGACGCACTGCAACTCCTCAGGGAAGAATCCGCGGCCGCTTCCCCCGCGTTAGAGGCGCAACCAGACGCACTACGGCGCAAGGCAGACGAACTAGACCGGCGGGAACGCGCCCTGAACATCCGCCAGCACGGCGAGAAAGTGGAGGAGAGACGGTCCTTCGAAAACGGATTGCAGACAGAAGCCCAAACACGTATCCACGACGGCATCAGCAAGATTATCGCCAACGTGGAAAAGCAGGGCGGTGTCGTCAGTCCTTATTTGAAGAACATTCTCCCCAAAGCCATTGGCGCCAAGCTGATTCGCAAAATTCAGGCCAACCCGGCCCTGCAGGATCAAATGCACTCCCTCCAGCGGCTGCCCATCGGCGATGCATCACGCCAACGCCGTCTCGCGGCCATTGACCGGGCCGTGCAGCAGTATCTCCCCGAAGTAGCGCGCGAAGAACTGCGCGAAGCAGGCGTGCAGATCGCCAACGCCTCCGCCGCCAGACGCGCCAAGGTAGACGCCCAGATCGACAGCACGAAGAAAACCGAACCGAAAGGATCCACCGGACCCGCCGGCAGCGGAGGCGCCTTGATGACCTCAAGCGCAGCCTTCGACCACGCGCAGGCAGAGTGGCAACGAGCCAATCCCGGTAAGCCTTTCGACAAGATCGCGAGGGAACAAATCCTCCCGCGCGTTCTGCAGCTGATGACATCTCGGTGAGCAACCCAGCAAATAACCCGGTATCTAAGGAAACCATTTCATGTCCAATCTGATCGGCACTGCATCCACCACTCAGCAGCTGCAGCTTGAAGCCTTGAACGAGGTCATCAAGCTGCTCATTGAAAAAGAGGCCAAACTGGACGCCCGCATCTCCGAGCGCGGGTCAATTACTCCAGTCTCGCTGCGCAGCTTTCGTCTGCGCTTCCAAACCGCATTTCCCGGCAACGTCGCCCTGTTCAACCTGGACGGCGGTATTCTGCCGGCCGGCAACTTCAGCGCCTGGGATCAGGGCACTCTGACCCCGCTCGCCACCGTCATCCCGGTTGAGTATTCACGGCTGGTGGACATCATCGGCGAGGGCGGCCCAAAGGTCGTCTCCGAGAGCCCTGTAACCAAGACGCTTGCAGATGTCGCTGTACAGATGGCGAAGAACCGGGACCAGTTCCTGCAACAGGCGGGTGACGGAAAAATCGGCCAGGTGGACCCGAGTTACGCCGGCGGCGGTGCGAACCCGATTGTGCTCGCGTCGTCTCCGTGGGGCGCCCGGCTCATCTCGCAGGGCCAGCAAGTGCAGGTGATGAGCAACACCTACACCCTGCGCGGCACCTGCTATGTCAACAACGTCAACAACAAGCTCGGCTCGGCCCAGTCCATAACCGTGGACGCGGTGCCGGCCGGAACCGTCGCCGGCGACTTCATCATGGTCGCAGGCGTCGCAGCCACCACTCCGGTATTCCTCTACGGCATCCCGTACTTCCATAACACCGCCACCACGGGCACGTTTCTGGGCATCAACCGTACCCAGAACTACGTGGTCGCGAATGGAGTGGCTGCCGGTGGTGCTCCGTTGTCCCTGCCGATGTTGCGTGCGGCGCTCAGCCGCGTGGAACAGAGCCTGGGCACCGACGCGCTCAAGACGCAGGTGTGGCACGCGCATCCCTCGCAGATTCAGGCGTATGAGGAGATGGGCTTCGCCAAGCAGGAAATCCTGATGACGAATGGCAAAATGCCAGGGTTCGACGGACTCACCGCCAACGTAGGCCAGTTCACCATTGCCGGCCGCGAGGTAGTGCGCAACATCCATGCCGACCAGACACGCATCGACTTCATGGAGTTCGGTTCGTGGCTCAAGGTGGTGTGGGGCAAGGCGCCGTTCTGGTTCAAGAACCGCAGCGGACAGTGGGTGTTTCAAATCTATGACCCTGCTTCGGGTAATCCGACGGCGAACGAGGGATGCTACTACGTGGATGCCCGGCAGTACGCCGTGGACAATCCACAGGCTATCTCCTCGGTCACCGGCCTGAAGGTCCCTGTCTACAACTAACCCCTGGGCGAAGGGCTGAGTTAACCCGCTCAGCCCTTCGCCATTTCAAATGGAGAGCGCAGCGATGTCTTATCACGGCCCTTGCCCTGGAGGCACGGTGAACCATCCAGACCCTCATTTCAAGATGGAAGCAGTCCTGGTGTGTGACCACTACTCTGACTTCTTGCGCTGTACTCTACCGGCCAATAAACATCTCTTCGACCGGATTGTCGTGGTCACCTCTGCCGAAGACCGCGATACGCAGCGCATCTGCGAGTTTCACCATGTGGAGTGCATCAAGACCGACGCGCTCAATTCACGCTGGAACAAATTCTGCAAAGGCGCCGGCATTAATGAGGGCCTTAACCGGCTCGATCGCGACGCTTGGGTGGTCCATCTGGACGCGGATATCTGGCTGCCGCCCCAGACCCGCTTGTTGCTCAAGAACGCCAACCTCGACCCATGCATGATCTACGGCATCGACCGCTTCTGCGTGAAAGGCTATGCCGAGTGGGACAAGTTTCTGGAAATGCCTGCGCTGCAGCATGAATGCGATGCCTATGTTCACTTGAATGCTTTTCCTTTGGGCACGCGCGTCACCAGCAAAGACGGCGGCGGTTACATCCCGATAGGGTTCTTCCAGATGTGGTCCCCGGCCGTCTCCGGCGTTTGTGATTACCCGGTCGCCCACACCGATGCGGGGCGGGGCGACATGGTGTTTGCCAAGATGTGGCCACGGGCACAACGCGCCTTGATTCCTGAAGTCGTGGGCTATCACCTGGAGAGCACCGACGCCACTATGTCTGCCAATTGGTACGGCAGAAAGACCGCTCCGTTCACTTATACCGGTGGACAACGATGAGCCATATTGTGCCCGCCGCCACGCAGCGGTTTCTTACCACGTATGGCGGCAGGAATCCCTTCGGCAAGCCGCAATGGAGATTGCTGGTCGGCAGCGACCGCCTAGTCAAAGAGTCCGGCGTTTACCGTGATTGGGCAGAAGGGCTTTCGACCGCGGAGAAGGGCGGCTTAAACTTTCAGCCCAATCCTCACGCTCCGGGCTGCAATTTCTCCCGCCATGACAACAAGCCTATTCGCGTGGTCACGGAGATGCGCGAAGTAAGGAAGTATCCCCATGCAGAAGGTTGGATTCTCGAAAAATGGTTCCCGGCCTCGAGTTATGGCACCCAGGCGGAGTGGTACTCGTACAAGGCAATCGACGGATTCACCCCTATGTTGGGACCTTATCCCGAATGCGGCGACTATGAGATGGTGTTTGGCCCGTGGCCTAAGGTGCCTGCAACGGATACGCTGCAGGGTCTGATCGCTAAGTACAGCGCCGGCATGAACGGCCGGCGCGGCAGCCCGGAGTCTCGAGCGCAAGAGTACCTGCTGCGGTTTCAATACGAAGAGCAACAGGCCGAGGAGAAACGCAAGGCTGAGTATGACGCTATGATGCGCGACCACATCTCCCCCTTACGCAGCAGCAGCCTGGCGGCCAGCCGCTGGAGGCAGGATTTAGCCCGTCGCACCGGCAATGCGAACGAGCATATCGGCATTCTCTAGATTCAACTTTTCTTGGCATAAGGAGCAATACCCATGGCAACCGTCGTCATCACCCCGGAAATGCAGCGCGCCAATGCGGAAGCGCTACTCGGCAAGGATCCCGGCAAGTTCCGCGATCCCGGCCAGCGCTGGACCGTCAAACGCTACGCTGAAATCCAACGCCTCCTCAAACAAGCGGAGGCCGACAAACCCGTCACCATCCTCAACCTGAACCCTTTCCCCCTCAAGATCAATGGCGGTGTCTTTTTCCCCGAGGAAATCGCCCCTTGCCCGCCCGGCAAGCCCTACACCATCCATGTAATCCGCGAAACCCGCTGGGGACACAAAGACCTCGGCTGTGACGCGCAAAACATGATGCAGATGGAGCCCGTCCCAGCCATCCCCCTGGTCCTCGCCGCCGAATACATCCGCGAATACGTGCAGCAGGACGGCGGCTTCGGGGGAGTCCTCTGCTATGTCGGCGATCACGACCCGGCCACCATCAAAAAAGGCGCCACCATCCGCGTCCCTGAAGTGGCTTACAGCGACCGCGGTGAATTCTACGTCGAGGTGCGCGAGCGCGACTTCCACGAGACCCTCGCCGCCATCCGCAAGAAGCGCAACACCTCCATCCTGCAACGGCTGCAATCCGCCAATGCCTGGTACGAGAACGACTCCCAACGCATGAACGTGAACGATACCCATCGCGACCTGGCGCGGCTGGCACTGGAAGAAGGCCTCATCCCCGAACTGCCCCGCTGGGTCATGCAAGCCAACACGCTCACTGTAAAACAACCGGCCCCCTGCCCTAGTTGTGCCAGCATCCCCAAAGCCGGGGCTATTCTGTGCGTGAACTGCCACCATATCTTCGACGTAGTCCAGGCTTACAAAAACACGCGCATCGCCTACGGCGCGGTCGAGATGGATCGCCTCACCGCGGAAGAGTGGAAAATCGTAAACCAGATCAAAGCAGAACGCGATAAGGCGAAAGGCAAAGCAGGCCTCGCGTGAGCTGGACTCTCGGCCAGGTAAAGGCCCGGGTGCGCAACCTGCTGGACGATCCCCAGGGATCGTATTTGACAGATGCCTTCCTTGTGCCTCTCATCTGCGAGGTGTACGACGATGTCAATTCGCAACTGGCATCGACACAATCCTCTTGGGATATCGCCGTCGTCGAAGTGCCCGGCATTCCGCCAGGCACCCCGAACCTAGCGCCCTATCAAACCGGCACCGGCCCCCTGGCCACTCTTACCGACCATCCTTTGCGCATCGATTGGAAGCCGGCGGGCAACGACCCAGCCTATTACCGCCTGGTGCGGAATTACGAAGTCCTTCCCGACCTGCAGCCGCGCGAGGGTATGGCTGGATGGGAGTTCCGCAGCGAGGTCATCTGGCTGACCAACTGTTCCATAGCGGTCGACCTGCGCGTACGCGGCGAATTCGGGCCGCCGGCCTTGAGCAGTGATGAGAGCGTGCTCTTGTCTCACCCGCGCATCGGTTACGTGGTGGCCTATGGCACCGCGGCGCTGGTAGCCACTGTCCGCGGCAACGATGCGTGGACTCGGCAATACGAACAAAAGGCACTCGAAGGCATGGACGAAATCATGGAGCAACTCGTCCGCGCCGAACAGGGCCAGGTGCGCCGGACCGGCCGGCAGACTCGTCATTCACGCACTAACTAAGGAGAAAACACATGGCAGTTTCAGGCGCAATCATCGATTACTCGGGTGCAGCCGGGCAGCGCAACAGCACCGTCTTCATCCAACTCACCTTCAGCGGCAGCTTCACCACTGGTGGAGACCCCCTCAACCTGGCAACCTTAAGCAACCCCAACGGTCTGGATATCGAAGGCTTCTTCGAGCTTCCGCTCACTCTGGCGCCCGCCGTCTATCTCGAAGACATCGGCGGCTATTACGTTCAGCCGAAGATCACCGGCTCGACCCTGAACGCCTTTCTGATCAACGTGTACGCCCCCGGGGGAGCAGTCGTCTCCGGAGCCTACAACACGGCTGTCACCAGCGGAAACGTAATCCTCACTATGCAGAAGCGCCGCGTTTAAAACAACATTTCCAGGAAGGGTCCGCAGAACTGCAGATCCCTCGGCTTCGCTCCCACGGCACGCCGGGGCAGGCGGGATGACAAACAAGGAGAAGGTCGTTGTAAGGAGAGGGCGGTTGCTAAAAGGATAAGGCGGTTGCTGGTCGCGAAACCCATCAGCGACGCCCTCCATTAACAACGGCACTCTCCTTTAGCAACGGCGCTCTCCTTACAACGACCCTCTCCTTGTTTGTCATCCCGCCTGCCCCGGCGTGCCGTGGGAGCAAAGCGAGGGATCTGCAGTTCCTCTTCGGCCGCAACAAACTTACAGGCACACTGAATGAACTTTGAAGGCTTCATCCCCCACGAGTTCACGCGTTTTGGTGGACTCGTCGACAACGACGATCCCACCGTGCTGCCTATGGGAGTTGCGGCTGTCTGCAAAAACTGCAGATTCCAGCTCACCACCGTGGCCACGCGCTACGGACTACAAACCGCCTTACAAGGACCAAACCAAACCCCCATCTCCGGACTGGCCTCCCTCATCTACACCCCGGAAAACCCAGGAGAAACCCTCTTTCAAGTCCCCATGGTCTTCGACACCGACGGCTACCTCCTAATCGAGAACCCAGCCGGCACCGGAAGGCTCATACGCGTGCAAGGACCCCTCGTAACCCAACCCACCAACGCACATGCCATCATCACTGAAGCCTACAACCGCGCCCTGATCGCCTACTCCGACCTGAAAACCCCCAAAGCCCCCATCAACGTCTACGGGCTCAGCACCCAACAACTAGACCCCTACGGACAAAAGCCCCTAGGGGCCCCCTGGCAAGCATCCACCGCCTATCTGGTGGGCGAATACGTCCAACCCACAGTAACCGGCGGCAACGGACATCTCTACCGCTGCATTGCTGCCGGAACCACGCAAACCACCGAACCAACCTGGCCTTTAACAGAAAACGTCACCGTGACAGACGGCGGAGTCACCTGGCAGGAACTAACCCCCATCCTGGCCAACCGCCTCCCCGCGCCCAACAGCCCCCAGCCCACCCGGCTCGCGTCCGGAGGAACCTTCCCTGCAGGCCGCGATGTCTACCTGGAACTGACCTACCTCAATGCCCAGGGAGAATCCGTAGCCTCCGCCCCCGGCATCCTGGTCAACACCAACTTAAACGACGCAACCCAGTTCACGGTGCCCGCCCTCGCCAGCCTCGCAGGATGGATACGCGGCCTCGCCTCGGCCTATCAACCAACCTCGGTCAACGTCTACGAAGCTGACGTCCCCACCGGCGCACCGGCGCCATCCCCCGCAACCTTCGCCCAGTTAGGCAACTTCGCCCTCTCTGCCACCGTCACGGTGACAACCACTGCATCCGGGCCTGCACCGCCGGCATCGAACACCGCCCGGGTCACACCTGGCGGACTACAACCTCCGCCAACGCCAACCGTAGAGCGCGCCTCAAGCTCGGGCGCGTTCCCTGCCGGGCGAGACATCTACGTGATCGCCACCTTTACCAATGCATCCGGCGAGACCCTTCCTTCGCTGGCCGGAACGCTCACCGACACCGTCCTCGACGACGCAGTCCAGGTCGCCATTCCCTCCACGCTCTATCAGATCACCGGTGTGAACCTGTACCAAGCCGACGTCCCCACCGGAGCTCCTCCACCGGCCGCCAACACCTACGCGCTCGTAGGATCCTTTCAACCTCTCACCACCGCCACCATCACGGCGACCGCCGGCGGCCCCGCAGCCCCCACGGCAAACACCTCGGGAGCCGCCGGCAACATCGCCCCCGACGCAGGCACCGGCCTGCGCTATGCCAGCATCGCCTTCACCAATCGGAACGGAAACCTCAGCCCCACCGTCACCGCATTCACCTCCATCAGCGTCGACGTCCCCGGCGATCAACTCTACATGGCCAACATCCCCACGGGACCCGGCAATACCCTCAACCGGACCATTGGATTTACCGTTGCCGACGGGACCAACGCCGGGCCCTTCTTCTACATTCCCGAAACCACGATCAGCGCAGGCATTCCCATGACTGCAACCGTGATTGACGACAACACCACCACCACCGTCTTCTTCAACTTCACCGATGAATTTTTAGAAGCCGAAACCTCGACTGACATGACCGCCCGACTGCGTTGCATCCAGCCACCCGCCGCCGTAGACGTTTACTACGCGCCCTCCATCGATCGCGTCGTGCTCACCGGTGTGGACGGCTACGGATCCGGCCACTACATCTCCCTGGCCGCAGATTCCGAGTCCTACTACGGCGACACCAGCCCCATCCAGGTAGCCAACGGCAACGGGCAGCGCTGCATCTGCGCCCGCGAATTCCAGGGCACGCTCTTCTCCCTGAAAGAGCGCTCCGGCTTCACCATCTCCCCCACCGCAACCGACCCCTCCACCTGGTCGGTGCAGCAACGCTGGGAAGGTGTTGGACCGTGCGGGCCGCGGGCGGTCTGCGTCACCAACGAGTTTCTCTTTTTCATCCATCGCAGCGGAGCCTATGCCTACGCTCCCAGCGAGCCACAACCAAAATTGATGACCAAAGAAATCCCCACCCTGTGGTCGACTATCAACTGGGACTACCAACATCTGATCTGGTGCTGCGTAGACGAGGAAAATAAAGAAATCCGCATCGGCGTTCCCATAGGAAACGCGACCGCGCCCAACCAGACCCTCACCATGAACTACATGGAAGGCCTGTCAGGACCCATCCACTTCAGCCAATACGCAGGGCGCGAGGTAGCCATGGGCGCTGCCCGTAAATGGAGCGTGGATGACATTGCCGGCTCCGTAGCAATCCGTTGTGAGCGCCAGCTACTGGCGAATGCCTCACCGTTCGGAGCCCTGCGCCAATCCCAGGTGTTGATTGGGTCCTCAGCTCCCGATGGCACCGTCCAAATGATCGCCACCGGCATTTATAACGACAACGGCAACGGCATCGAATGCCAGTACGAGACCACCAGCACCCAGGACCTGATGGAAGTTTCCATGCTGGGCGGCGTCAGCATCAACGCTCTCGGCGAGGGCTCCATGACCGTATCCGTGTTGGTAGCAAGAAACACTGAGGACTCGCCGCAACCCGCCAATAGCGAAATAAAGCTGGCGCCCTTCCCCCTGACCCCGCAAAACTGGAAAGGTTATGACGGTGGCGCAAGGGGGCAGAACGAGCGCTTCCGCATGCGGTTCACCAACGGCTCGATGGCCAATGCCTGGTTTGCCCTCAAGTACTGCAGCCTGTTTACCCGCCCGCTGTTCACAGGGAGAACCAGCAATGGCGCTTAGCGTAAATCTGGCGCAGATCAACTCCGCGGCACGCGGCAACAGCGATCTGCGCGAGACCCTCACCGGCATTCATCTCGCTCTGCAATCCCTCTATGCGCAGACGGGGACCACCCCCCTGACCAAGGTCGATGCCACCGCGGCTGCCTTCACCGCTCCCCCGGCAGCCTCGAAGCTCTCGGTGAGCGGGGCCAACGGGAGCTTCACCGTCTCCATCACCGCCGCACAAAGTTCTAACAACGCGCCCGTTTATCAGGAGTTATCCAGCTCCACCGTAGCCAACTTTGCCTCAGGAGTAACTGTCTACCCCGTCAGCACCAATACCAGCTACGTCTTCCCGAGCCCCGGCGCCACGCTCTACTGGCGCCTGCGCTCGAGTTATAACCAGCAAAACTGGAGCAGCTACGTTGTTCAACCGGGCGCCGTCAGCTCCGGTCTGATGAGCTCCGCGGCCGCCGGGAACAACCTCTCTCTCAATCAATCTAACTACGCAACGGTGGACTCCATTGCCGCCGGCAGCACAGCCACCGTTCGCGTCTACGGCTCCGGAGGAGTCGGCACCGCGTGGACGTCGATCCTTGGTAACGGGTCTAAAGTAATCGCGTCGGGGACCATCATGAACGTGGCCTACGGCGCCAGCGGCTTCGTGGTGTGGGATGGACAGAAATACCAACTGAAACCGCAACTGGCACAGACCTTCCCCGATACCTGGGTGCCGGTAGGCAAAGTCTCCGTCATCGCCAACGCCAGCGGATTAGTGCTCCCGGTCATTCACGCCGTCGTCACCGGCGGCGCCATTGTCGCCTACCAGATCATCAACCCCGGCAATGGCCTCACCGCGGCGCCGCTGCTGACCATCACCGATGGCACGGGCAGCGGAGCCACCGCCACCGCGGTCGTAACCGCGGGTGCAGTCACGCAAGTGACGCCAGGGAGCGCGGGAAGCGCCTATTCCGCCAGCCCGACGGTGACCGCCTCTGGCGGCGTGAGCGGAGGAGCCGCCGGCGGGGGCGGCGCGACCGGCGACAACGGAGGGAGACTTTACGCCAATGTATAGCCTGCACCAGCAATATCTTGACCTGGCCAGCGGCTTCCACGTGATCGAGCTGCGCGACGAGCGGGGCAATCGCCACCTGGTCCAGCTAGCCGTCGGCCACGACGCCTGCCCCGCCTGCGGCGCGGTTCATCCCAAAGACAACCTAGGAAGCCTGGATCCCGCCGCCGCTGTCCGCCAGATTAACCAGTCACTAAATACGTCGCAGCAACAGATGCTGACCTACGCCGGCAAACATGGGCTCACGGTGAAATGAAACGAATCACCCTGCGTCAAGCCACTCGGGACGACTGGCCGCGCATACAACAACTGCACCGCGAGCACCAGGCCACGCAAGGCACCAACTACGAGTTGCCCTGGCTGTTTGGGCCCGCGATCGCCATCGCCCTAGTGGGCGTGGAAGAGACCGGGACCATCCGCAACTGTATCTACGTAGAGACCATCGCGGAGCTGCGTTTTGTAGGCTGCGACCCCAAGGCCACCGCCTTCAGCCGCCGCGAAATCAAAGGGCTGAGTTACGTACTAAAGCTCCAGGGCTTTCGCTGGCTGGAGTGTTTCGTCCCTCGGCAACTGAAAAAGATGATCGAGAAACCATTGCAGCGTGCGGGCTTCGACTGTGTCGACCGCGAGCTCGCCCACTTCGCCAAGGATCTGAGAGGAAAATTATGAGCAGAGGCCAATCCACGCAAGCCTTCAACACCGCATCCAACGAAAACGCAACCGACTTCGGCAACGCCCAATCCGCCTTCGGTTCCACTCAGGACGCCATCGGCAATTACAACAATCAACTGGCAAAATTCGTCTCCGGCAACCCTTACACGCCGGGAGGCGAATACGATCAGACCATCAACACCGGCTTGGCCAACGTATCCGACGCCGGCGCCAACTCGCTCGCCGGCGCTCTGCAGGCACAAGCCCGGCGTACCGGCCAGAACAGCGTTGCCGACGCCGCCACCGCGGCCGCCGGAGCACAGCAAAACACCCGCGACCTCTCGGGCGATCTGGCAGCCGCGCAACAAAAGCGCATTGCCGGCGAAGCCGGTTACAACCAGTCTGCCCTGGGCGCATCGGCGGTGCCTATTGGCGCCAACCAGTCGCTTTATGGGACATCTTCGAACGCAGCCGACAGCGTTCTGGGCGATGAAACCCAGGCCGCGAAAACCCCAAGCTTTTGGGACGAGGTCGGCAACAGCGTAGCCGGCAATCTGGGCAAGGTAGGGAAATTGTAACCATGACAGACCAACAGGAAGACGAAGCCAGCAGGCTGCTCAAGCAAATCATGTCGCCGGCAGAAGCGCAGAGCCTGGTGCTGCCTCCCCCGGACCACGCGCCGGTAAGCGGGCCCGGCGAGTCCACCCCGCTGACCGGCAACCTGGCCAAGCCACCGTCGCAGGCAACCCCCTCCCGCCAGGGTCTGGCCGGATACTTTGCCGCCGGCTCGACCACATCAGCAGCCGCCACCACGGCCAATGACCGAAGCAGCGATCCGCGCTACATAAAGGTTTCCTCGAAGGGACAAGTCGGCTATCTGCCACGAGCCAATCTTCTGCAAGCCATGCAGATCGACAGCAACCTTAAAGTGTTAGATGAGCACTAGACGATGGATAGAAGGCGGGCAGGGCCCGGCCTTGCGGCCGAGCCCCGGGTAAAGCCTTAGTGGCGGTCGTGGTCGTGGTCCCAGTCGTGGTGGTCGCGATGGTCATCATGATCCCAGTGACCCTCGTTGTATTCCCAGCCCCGGTTGTAGTGGTCGTAGTGAGGATGGGTCCAATACGCTCCAGCATAAGGCGGCCGGCGCCATACTCCAGGGACCCACACATACCTTGCCCCTGACCAGTTCCAGTACCCATCGACCCACGCGTAACCCGGACCCGGAATAGCGGGCCGAACCTCATAGCGCAATGGCGGCGGCTCGTGACCGATGTAGATACCGACTTGGGCAAAGGCTGGAGCGGTGACTGCAGCAGCCAGGATGAGACTAGCAAGCCATTTCGTTTTCATCGTTCCTTCTCCCTTACAACAACCTCACATACGATGCGAACCCCACATGCGGAGAGAGGTTTCGGCCTTTATTTGCAGAGGATCGTTCCTTTGTAGGCAACCTTTACCAAGGTAACTATGGCGACTCATCCACTCCACAACCTAGGCTTCGAGCCGTTGCCTCCTTCACTCACCGATCTGGGTTTTGAACCTGCGATGACGGTAGGTGCAACCGAACCCGCCTCCGGGCGCAGGATCGTGCAACCCACCCGCGACCCTGCCATCAACCAGGCGTTGGCGACCGATGCCATGCAGGCCTACACGGCAAAGTTGCTGGAAATCACCCGCCCCATCAAGGGGGCAGCGCTGGCGGCCAGCCGCAAGCGAAAGAATCCCTCGCGCCTGGCGGAAAAGATCAAGGCAGAAGGACAACCGGCAGAGACCGTGAGCGATTACGGCGCAGCGCAGATCGCGGTGAACTCACCGCAAGCAAAAGATGCCGTCGTGGCCGCTGTGAGACAGCACTTCAAGGTATTGCGGGAGCAGGATCATTTCCTCCTGGGTGACCCGCAATACCACTATCGTGCCTATTCGCTACAGTTACAGATGCCGAACGGCGCCTCGGAAGAGTTGCAGATCGTTCCCCGCCCGGTGTTTGAGGCCAACCGGCAGGAGCACCACGACTACAAGCGGGCGCGCAACGCGGAACTCGCGGGACGCAGCGCGGACGGGGCCACAGCCGCCGCCCAAAACCTCAACGATCGCGCCATGGAGCGTTTTAACTCCAAAAATGGAGCTCACCCTTCCGTGGTCAAAGGTGCGGTGATTAAGGGGTCGCGGGTACGGCTGGCCGACGGCGCCGTGGCGAGGATCGTCTACGTGGATCCGAACATGCGGATCGCGCGGGTGCGCACCGAAGACGGCCGGAACATGACCGTGCGTCACAGAGATCTCAAGCGACCGTAAAAGGACCTCAGCTCTTGGGTGGCCCTCCCAAGCGGCTGTCTTCCCCGCGCTTGCGTCCGGGCTCAACTTTGGGCTTAGGTTTCGGTGCCTTCTTTGTCTCGCGCTTGCCTTTATCTTTGCTTCCCATGGAGCCAAATATTACACGAATGACTTTACCAACGGAGATACATCTAGTGCCCTCATTGAAATTCACCCGCAACGATGTCCTGAACAAGTACTGGGACCTGGCCCACCTCGATGCCGACAAGACCAAGGGCAACATCCTTGGGCAGCTGAAGGCGCTCGACACCCTCTGCGAAGAAACGGCCCCGGCCGGCAAACCAAAGCCGGCTCCAAAGCAAATCCCCGAGCCGGATATCTACCGCGCCGCCTGGCTGCCCGAAGCATGACGGGCAACTTCTACACCCGCCACAAATCCCGAATTTTCCCCGTCGGCCTAACCAGGCCCCGGGTGCCCCACATCTCGCTCGTTTTTCGCGAGATGTGGGATACCACAGCTCTCAATGGGCAGCCTTCAAAGGTTGAAGATGAAAGGTCAAGGTTCGTGGTATCCCACATCTCGCAAAAAACCAGCGAGATATGGGGCACCCGGAGGTCACTGTCGGGACAAGGTTATCCATGAACTACCAATGGAAGCCGGCCACCGCCGCCCAAAGAGCCGCGCTCGATTCACAAGCCGACATCCTCCTCTTCGGTGGCTCCGCCGGTTCCCTCAAAACCGAAACCATGCTCATGGACGCGGTCCAGGAATACAAAAACCCCAACCTCCGCGCCATCGTCTTCCGCTCCTCGTTTGTCGAGATGACCGACATCATCGACAAAACCCGCCGTCTCTACGCCCCCATGGGCGGTGTCTTTGTAGGCTCTCCCAAATGGACCTGGAGCTTCCCCTCCGGAGCCACCATCCGCTTCGCCTACATGAAAACCGACGACGACGTCTGGAAATACCTCGGCCCCCGCTACTCCTTCATCGGCTTCGACGAATCCACCCTGCACACAGAAAAGCAAATCCGCAACATCCTGGGCCGCCTCAGCGCAACCGATCCCGCCCTGCGCCTGCGCATGCGCCTCACCTCGAACCCCGGCAACGTAGGCGCCGCCTGGCATCAATCGCTATTCCTGCGCGGCCACTGCCCGGTCCATAACCAACGCAACGCGGCCCAACCCGGCCAACTCTACCGCGATCGCTCCTGGCCTTCCGATGGCGAAGCCATCCCCTTCGCCGTAGCCTTCATCCCCGGCAAACTCACCGACCACAACCTGCTGGACGCAAACTACGCCAAGCGTCTGCACATGATGTCCGGCGGCGCGGCGGCGGCCATGGAACAGGGCTGCTGGTGCACCCTCGAGGGCGCCTACTTCCCTTTCGTGCATGCAGGCATGGTGCGTCCGCTGGCCGACGCCGGTGTGGAGTGGTGGCACAACCACTTTCTGTCCATCGACTACGGGTACGGCAAATCCTCCTCTTCCGTCGGACTCTACGTCCGTGGCCCGGCGGAGGTCAGCCAGAAGATCGAGATCCCCGGCGTAGAATCACAGCGCCTGGCGAAGCACGATACGCGAGAGTTTCCCCAGGGCCGCATCCGTAAGATCGGTGAGTTAGTCGTTCCCCACGTGCCCGCCTACGAACTGGCCGAGATGGTCGTCGATGCGTTCATAAGACCGGAAGAAAACGGTGAGCGTCGGCGTATCGTGGCGGCCTATCTCGATCCTGCGAACTTCAAAGACATCGGCGACGGTCACACCATCGCCGACCAGATCAACGAAGTCCTCGACCCCTGGGAAATCACCTGTGAGCGCGCCTCGAACGACCGCCTGGGCGGCTGGCAACTGCTCTACCGCCTGCTTCGCACCGGAGAGTTCGAAATCACCGACGTATGTCCGCGCACCTTCGAAGCTCTGCGCACCCGCATGCACGACGAAGCGAGGCCAGGAGACATCCGCAAGATCCCCGGTGATCCGCTGGATGATGTAGCCGACGAAACCCGCTATGCCGTCTACACATTTGTCCAGCAGGCTACCCAGCCCCGGCAGTTACTGCTGCAGCAAGCCGTGCGCGGCCTCGACGTAGGCTCAGCCGCCATTCGCTGGCAACAGAAATCTGAAGAACTCGACCAGGAAGACGCACCGATCCCAACTACCCGGCGTCTCGGCCGGCGCAGTTGGCATCGATGAGCTATGCCGACTTACTCGCTAACTCGGGGAGCCGGCGACCAGTTCGCTTCTATCCATTGTTCGCCGAAGCAATGGCGAAGTGAATCTCGCTCCCCTCTCTCAGCTTGATGTCGTCCTTCTTGCTGGAAACAAAGACGCCCGAGTTCCGGCTGGAGATCTTGCTGTGCAAGTCGACGCCGGGGGTCACGTTCTCCTGATCCATCTGCAATGTCTTTGCTGTCCAATCATTCGACATCATCACGTCGCGGTCTCCCGGGTCAATCTCGGAATCAGCCCCTCCGGGGCCGTAGAAGCCCACGATCGTCGCGCGGATAGGTACCGTAGCGCCGTCTTTCAAGCGGGCTTCATCGAAACGTAGAGCGAGCTTTGACCTGCCTAGCTGCTGCGTATCATCCTCGGCTACCTTTCCCAGGAGCATCGTGCCTCGCGGCAATTCGGTGCCATTGGTCAGACGCACCTTGCCTTGCAGTTTGGCATCCACCGAGGTGCCCGATTGCTCACGAGCAGCATCGACGGTTTTTACCAGGGTGGCGGACGCAGGTTGCATCAATGCGGCTTCGTGGCGACCTCTTAACGGCGCCTGGCCGGCTTGCATGGAACTTTGACCGGTTGAATCTTGACTGAAGACAAAGAGTGGCAACGCTAATACTGCGGTGGCAACTGCCAGCGCTTGACGATGGGCCTTCATACGACTCCTAAGGTAGAAAAAAGGTCCTCCATGAATGCAAACAATTCAAGTAGTTGTGGATCTCGTGGTGACGTACTGTTTATAGGACTGCGGCGATCCGGGAATGGTTGCACTTCCAGCCCTCACTCCCGCTCACTTTCCCACCGGCAAGTCCGGGCGTCGTAATGCAAACGCACAGTCCCCAGCGGACCATTGCGCGCCTTGGCAATAATCAACTCACCTTTGCCGGCCAACGATGGATCATCACGGTTGTAATATTCCTCGCGATGCAGAAACAACACCAGGTCGGCATCCTGCTCAATGGATCCCGACTCGCGCAGATCCGAGAGAATCGGCCGTTTGTCCACTCGCTTGTACAACTCACGATTCAATTGCGACAACAAAATCACCGGCACGTTCAGGCGTTTGGCCAACCCCTTCATCGCCCGGCTGATGCCGGCCACTACCTGCTCCCGGTTCTCCAGCCCTTTCCGCTCCGCTGCCATCAGGCCCAGGTAATCCACCACCACCAGGTCGAGCCCGTTACTCGCTTGCAGCCGTGCTGCTTTGGCTTCAATCGACGCAGCCGTTTGCCCCGGTTGGTCATCGATATACAACGGCACGTCGATAATCTCCGCCAGCGCGCCCAGATAATACTGCTTCTGCACATCGTTCAACCTGCCATGGCGGTGCGCCTGCAAGTCCACCTGCCCCTGCGCGCAGCACATGCGGTCGATCAGCGCTTTACTGGGCATCTCCAGGCTAAAGAAAGCCACCGTCCTGCCCGACTTAGCAACATGCACCGCGATGTTACCCGCTACAGCCGTCTTCCCAATCGAAGGCCGCGCGCCCAGAATCGTCAACTCCTTCGGCTGAAATCCCGCAGTCAGATTGTCCAGGCCGCAGAAGCCCGAAGGGATTCCGGTCAGCCGCGCGCTCTGCTCAAAGATTTTGTCGATGCAAGGATACTGGCCGCGAATATACTCCGCCACCGAAGTAAGCCCAGCGGTGATCGTCTTACCCGCGATCCTCCGGAAAGCCGACTCCGCCTCAGCCAGCACCTCCTCCGCGGAGCCGGACTGATCGACCGCCAGCACGCCGACCCGGTCGCTCTCCACAATGGTCTGCCGCAGGAGAGACTTGTCCTTCACGATGCGCACGTAATCTTCGATGGAGAGCCGCCGCGGCAGACCCTCGGTCAGCGAGGCGAGCCAGGCGACTCCCCCGATGGTCGACAATTCCTTGTTGCGTTGTAGCTGTTCGGCCAGGGTCACAATGTCGACCCTCTTGCCCTCGGTCATCAGCTCGCCCATGCGCCGAAAGACGCGGCGATGCGCATCGAGCAGGAAGTCCGCTGCCTCGATGCGCCCCGCCGCCTCCTGGTAGTGGCCGTTGTTCAACAGGATCGCGCCGAGAATCGCCATCTCCGCAGTTACATTTGCGGGCAGAACCGCTTCGCTGCTGCGCCCGCTCACCAACGGGCCTCCTCGCGCCGCCGGCGAGCGGGACTCGCTTTTACCGCCGCTTGGCCGCGCCGCCACTCCGCCGTCTCCGGCGCATCCGGAGACAGGAAGGTGATGATCTCTTTGTGCTCGCCGCAATAGAGAAACGCTATCTCCCGGCCTTCATGATCAAGCACAATGACAGTGCGTGAGTGAGTCAGTTTCCGGGCATACTTCACATCGCCCTTCCACACGCGCCGGATCAGGCTCTGCCGTATCTGCTTGCCCACGGCCAATCCCAAACGCGACCAGGCATACTCCTTCACCTGTTGCCGGCGGGCCGGCAACAGGTTGGTGGGTCCTCGGCTCATGCACGGCCTGCCGGAACGCGGCTGCGCATACCCAGTGCTCTCATGCCACCGGTGTATCGGCCCTGGGCAACGATTTCACGGCGTTGCGCAGCGGCGTTACGCTTGTAGTCGCACACCAAAATCGTCATCGCGTCTTCGTTTAGCCTGCGCACCGCCAAACGGCGCGCCGCCTTGTGTGATATACCCCACTGCTCGGCAACATCCAGAATGGATTGGGCGGAACGAGGACGTCCGCCGCTATGTCTCCGAAGAGGACTCATAGACTCTCGACTTTCCTGGGGGAGGAACCTAGGCAAAAAGTAGGGTCAGCCGGGGGGAAGGTGACCCTACAAAACATAACTACTTTCGTCGTAGTTATGACTGAACTTGGTGCAAGTATGCCTCAGTTTTTTGCTGTGGGCAACAATCTTGAGCACTATTTTTGTTACATCGTAACTTACTCGTGCTGGAAATATCCGCCGGTTTTATTACTGTAACCTTACTGGTTATCTATTCATACAACCGCTGGATTTATGCGGCCTCGGATGATCCCCTTGTCCCATGGAGAGATCGCGTGATCCGGGGAAAAACAGCCAAAGTTGTTGCTGGAAAGGCGTTTGTCTAACTCCCGAAATCCCGGGAGCGACTCCTCGTCGAGCATCATGGCTGTTGCGGATCGGCAACAAATCCCAGCATTGGCTCTTCCGGAGGCGTTTCCAGCAACTGCGCGCTATCGTTGCCCACGTTCCCCACTGCCTTATCCACCTTCCAGGCAATCATCTGCTCTGCGGGAAAAGGCCGCAGCAGATCCACCGGCGGTTGCGCCGGACCTCTCTCGCCCAGCCAGCGCGCGTAGTCCTTCCGCTCAATAATGACCGGCATGCGATTGTGCAAGGGGGCCACCACCTGGTTAGGGTCGGTAGTGATGATGGAGAAGGTCTCCAGCCACTCGTGCGTTTGCGGATCCTTCCAACGCTCCCATACCCCCGCGAACCCATAGGGCTCGCGGCTGGCCAGAGCAATGGCAAATGGCTGCTTGTGTCTGGGATCCAGCTTCTGCCACTCATAAAACGCGTCCGCTGGGACCAGGCAACGGCGGCGTTTAAATGCCTCGCGAAAGGCCGGCGCGGTCGCCACCGTCTCCGCCTTGGCATTGATGGTCGAGTAGCCTATCTTCGCATCCTTCGACCAGTAAGGAATCAAGCCCCAGCGCATGAGAACGATTTCGCGCTGCCCGCTATCGCGATTCAGCCGCACCACAGGCTGAAAGGTCTGCGGGGCAACGTTGTAGCTCACGCCCCAATCGAGGTTATCCCCCTCCTCGATCCCGGCATCCGTACCAAACCACGCAGCAATTTCTCGTCGAGTTGACTTACGCACATAACGGCCGCACATAGATACGATGATACCTGCAGCTCGATATCGATGATAGTGTGCCTGCAGTTACGTTCAGAGCGTTATCGGCGTTCATGCGAGTGAGATAACCCCGAATGAGAATAGCCGCAGATCTCTCCACTACCGGGGAAAAACCTGATCCAGCGACTGACCAACAGCAGGCAGCGCCCCTTTGCTCAGAACCAAAAGCCGAAGCGGGGTCGCACCCTTCTTCACTTCACGACAGGCAAGAACCCGCGTGGAGAATTGCTCCAGCCGGGGAAAGCGATGAAAATTCTTGTTCAGCGTGCAAACCAGCACACTGCGCTCGTGCATTAACGCTTCCAACTCGTCAAGGTAGTACTCCAGCGACCAGTGAAAGCCAACACTATAAAACCCATAAATCAAATCATAAGGACCGGGCAACGCCGCGAGCGGTAATTGCTGCGCGTCAAATATTTCGTATTGCTTCACTCCGTTGTACTCGAGCATGCTCCGCAACAACGGGAGATTCCCGCAGAACGACGACGTGTCCGGCCACTGGGGTGGTTGCTCATAATATTTCTGCTTGTACCGGGTGCTGGTCCCATTGGCATCGTAGAGGCTGATCTCGCTGTCCGCGAACAATCCCTTCTTACGGAAGAAGACGACCGATCGGCCAAAGCCCGGACCAATTTCCAAAACGCGCCTGGGGTTCTCTACTTTTTGCAACAACGGCAGCAACGCGTCATACTCCGCCTCAGAGGCTGCATTACTCTCGCGTTGCCACAGCCGACGTGAGTCTTCATCTGCCTTGAGTGGCAAGCGGGTAGAAATCAGGCGAATCGCTCCCACGACTTCTTCCGTAAATGGCGGAGCGAGAAATAACTGCTCCGCCAAGGCGGCCCTGGGGTCGAGAATGGACCTGCCACGCAGCCGGTTAAGTGAAGTTCTCATGAACAATCGGGTACCTTCTTGGGACAACTCCAGTTCCACTTATGCACGTGGTGCCTCGCCCATGCCCCCTGGACTTACCCTCGCGCCTACTCCGGAAATCGGATTTGATATTCTATTGCAGACGACTTTTTGCGTCCGGAGAATAAGTTTTGAACACTAAAGAGATCTTAGAACACATCAACGGTGAAATCTCGCGGTTACAGCAGGTGAAGGCTTTGTTGCAAGGCTCGACCAACGGTCACAGCCGGAGCGCAGGCTCGGTCAATGGATCGGCGCCTAAGGTCAAGGGCAAGCGCGTACTGAGCGTGGAAGCGCGTAAGAAGATCGCGGCAGCACAGAGAAGGCGCTGGGCAAAAGCAAGAAAGGCTGCGGTCTAACCACCGCGCCCGAAAAAGTGCGGCTGTTCTCTTTCATCCAGTCGTAACCAAACCTTCATAACAGAAGACCCGGCAGCCCGGCGGACGCTCAGATGTTCCAGCCGCCGTCGATCACGTGTGTCTGGCCAGTGGTGAAACTCGACTCGTCAGAGGCGAGATACACTGCCAAGGCGGCTACCTCCTCCGGGCGGCCTAGCCGCCCCATGGGTTGGCGCGCGATAAACTCCCGCCGCACTTCCTCCGCATCGCCCTGCGCGGCGATGCGCCCCTCCAGCGACGGCGACTGCACCGTGCCCGGACAAATCGCGTTGCAGCGAATCCCCTGGCGCACAAAGTCAATCGCAATCGCCTTGGTCAACCCCACCACCGCCGCCTTGGAGCTGGTGTAGACAAACCGGTTTGCCACCCCCCGCACACTCGAAGCAATCGACGACATATTGACGATGCTCCCTCGCCCCGCGCGGATCATCCCCGGCAGAAACGCGCGGCACATGCGGTACATCGACCGGACGTTCAGATCGAAGGAAAACTCCCAATCCTCTTCCTTGCAGTCAAGAATGGTGCCGTGGTGCACGTAGCCCGCGCAGTTGAACAAGATGTCCGGTTGAGGCAGCTCTTGCGCCAGTGCTTCAATCTCTTTGGGGTTGCGCACGTCGAGCTTACGGCACACCATCGCCGGCTGCTCGCCGCAAAGCGCTTTGAGTGCCGCCTCGTTGATATCGGTGGCCCACACAGTAGCGCCTTCATTAGCAAAAGCAATCGCCGTTGCCCGTCCAATGCCCTGTCCCGCCGCCGTAACCACAGCAGTCTTCCCTGCCAACCTTCCACTCATCCATTCACCCTTCAATGCAAACTTCGATTCTAACCTTCTTGTAACGACAGACATAACCGGGTGTCCATTCGGTTACTGCATCTCGTCACAAGATGGATTTCCCCTCAAGTCCCATGGCCACACACAACGCAGAAACATCCCCGATCTTCTCCCCCAACGCAGCGGGAACAATCTCACAAGCCCGCAACGTCTGCGGCAGGGCCTCACGCGCGATCATCCTGTGCATCGGCGCCAGCAGCGCATCGCCCATACGCCAGGCCAATCCTCCCAGCACAATACGCTGCGGGTTGAGCACATCGATGAGCATGGCGAGCGCCTGGCCCAGCCGTTCTCCGGCGCGGCGCAGAATGCTGAGCGCCACCGCATCCCCGGCCTGGGCCGCAACCCCCACATCCCGCGCCGTCAACAATCCATTACTCGACAACGATTCCCGCAACACGCTCAACCGGCCGCGTCGTTCCGCCTGCTCCACCATGCGTACCGCGAGCTGCGCAATACCGCCGCCGCTGGCCCATCCTTCAATCGATCCGGCCTTGTGATAACCCACCGGCCCCGTAGGACTCAGCCGCACATGGCCAATCTCCCCCGCATCGCCATTCGCCCCCAGGTACAAACAACCGGCAGCAATAATCCCCGCACCCAGCCCCGTCCCCAGGGTAAGAAAAATCATGTGCTCCGCACCCACACCAGCACCGAAGCGATGCTCCGCCACCGCGCCCGCATTGGCGTCGTTCTCCACCCGGCACGCCACGTGGAATTCCTCTTCCAGCAGTTTGCGGATAGGCACATCCACCCAGGTAGGAAGATTCGGCGGCGCCTGAATGATCCCGCGCACTCGATCCAGCGGGCTGCCGCAGCTCACCCCGATACCGGCGAGCTCCCCGGCAGCTCCATGCTCCACCAGCAAACTGCGCGCCGATTGGATGATGAGTTGCAGAGCCCGCTCCGGACCCTGTTCCGGCAGCGTAGCGAACTCAATCCGCCCCAGAGTTTCCGGCGGATGGGAAGAGATCACCACCGCCGTCTTGGTACCACCCACATCCACGCCGATAAGAACCTTGCCCATCCGTCAGATCAAGACTTCCCGAGCGAGATCCTGTGCGTGCACCACACGCGCACGCTCGATCGCCGCGCTCACGTGGGGACAAATATTCTCCTCCCCCACGTGCCGTGCGAACGAAGCCTGGGCCATCAACCGCGCCGGCTGCTCCCGGGCGCCGCACAGCAGCAGCGTCCGCCCCGAAGCGCGCACCTCCGCGGCCAGCCGCTGCAAAGCCCCCAGCCCGGTGGAATCAATCGCCGTCATATTCCGCAACCGCAGCACCACAATCGGCGGCAGCGAAGACAACTGCCGCCGAATCTCGTCAATCTTTTCCGTAGCGCCAAACAAAAACGGGCCATGAATACGAAAAATCGCCACGTACGGCGGAATATCCTTCCCCTGCAGCACGTGTACCCGTCCATCTTCGACATCATCCTCGGTCACCCGGGTCACGGTCGTAGTCAGCGTCACCTTGCGGATGAACACCAGCGCCGCCAGAATCATGCCTCCCTCAACCGCGACCGTCAGATCGGCAAACACCGTCAACAGCAGGGTCGTCAACCAGACCCCAATCTCCAACTTCGAGAGCCGCAGTATCTGTGGAATCTCGTGCCACTCGCCCATCTTGTAACAGACCACCATCAGGATCGCAGCCAGGGCTGCCAGGGGAATGAATTTCGCCAGTGGAGCGGCAAACAGCAGCACCGCAAGCACAGTCAAGGCATGCACGATGCCGGCCACGGGAGACACCGCGCCGCAGCGAATGCTGGTCGCCGTGCGGGCAATCGCTCCCGTCGCCGGCAACCCTCCACACAGCGGAGACAGGATGTTGGCCACCCCCTGCGCCATCAACTCCACGTTGGGATTGTGCTGATCCCCACTCATGCGATCGGCCACCACCGCTGACATCAATGACTCAATCGCGCCCAGCATCGCCACCGTGATGGCGGGCGAAATCAGCGTCCTCATCGTGGCGTACTCAAACACCGGCACGTGCAAACGAGGGAACCCGGAAGGAATCCCCCCGAAGCGAGTGCCCACCGTCTCTACCGGCAGATGAAGCAGATATGCCGCCACGGTAGCCGCGACCAGGGCGACGATGTAACCGGGAATCCGGGGCAGAAAACGGATCATCAACACGATCAGCACCAGCCCAGCGCAGGACAGCAAAGTGGTAGTCGGAGACACCGTCCCCGCGCTCCCCAACACCACCCGCATGCGCCCCAGGAAATCCCCCGGAACCGGGCCCGTATGCAATCCGAAAAAGTCTTTGATCTGGGTGCTGGCGATGAGGATAGCGATGCCGTTTGTGAATCCCACAATCACCGGGCGAGGAATGAACTTGACCGCCGCTCCCAGGCCTGTCGCCCCTAGAAGGATGAGCAGGCACCCGGCCATGATCGTGCACAGCAGCAGCCCGTTGAAGCCATATCGGGCCAGGATCCCGGCAATGATCACCACAAACGCGCCCGTGGGACCACCAATCTGGTTGCGCGACCCGCCCAGCGCGGAGATAGCAAACCCGGCGACCACCGCGGTGTAGAGACCAGCCTCCGGGGGCGCCCCCGAAGCAATGGCAAACGCCATCGAAAGCGGCAGAGCCACCAAGCCTACGGTGACGCCTGCCGCGAGGTCCGCACCGAACTTCTTCCCGGTGTAATCGCGCAACGAGAGGACTGACTTGGGGGTCCAGGCGGTAAGGTTCACTGCATCTTGATCCGTTCGCTCACTCGTTTGGCCAACTTGCCTATCTCATCGACGTCTTTCAGCACGTCAGGAGCCGTCGCCTTGTCTCTCTTCTCGACTTCCGCCTTCAGGTCGGTTGCCAGCTTAACCAGCCGGTCGGTATCGCTGAATACCTCTTTTTGATGTTCTTCGCGCAGCCGCTTCAATTGCCGCTCCTGCATTTCCCGGCCAACGAACGGGGGCTCATCCGATCCGCGCCCATGATCCAGCTGCTGCAACTGCCCATTGTTTGTCGGACTGCCACCAACAAACTGCGCAGCCGCAATCCCCAGGCTGGCCGTCGCCACCAATCCCCCCACCAGGGCCCATTTTGTCCCGACTACACTCAATTCCGCCTCGCAACCCTTGGAATCAACCGCCCTTTACGGTTTGTTTGCAACGATTAACCCGCGCTCTCTCATCTGTTCCTTAAGACTTCTCACCAGTCTCTGTATTTCGGCGGCTTTCTGCACCGCGGCCACCGATAAGGTGTTGCTTCCAGCCTTGTTCACTTCCGCTTTCAACTCCCTGGACAGTCGCAGCAATTCCGCTGTGTCTTTCTCCATTCGTCGTTGGGCCGGGTCCGTTGAGGGGGGCAACGTGACGGCTTCTTCTGGTGGCGCCGGGTCCGCAGCAGGGGAAGCGGGCTTGGCGGCTTCTTGGGGTGGTGCAGGCGGAGGCGTAGGGGGAGCCTCCGGTTGCTTGGCCGTATTTGCCGGCGGTGCCGGTTCGCTGGCATCCGGTGCCGCGTCTTCAAGACGTATCGGCGGATCGTCTGGATCCGGTTTTGCGTCTTCCGGAGAAGGCGGCCGGATGGGCGGAGGAGGTTGTGCCGAGTCCCAGGGCGGCAGCTCGGGGGACGGGTGTGCCTGCTGCTTTTGCTGGGTTTTCCCGCCGGGCGATTGGCCGGGTGCACCCACTGCCGTGGCCAATCCCAGGCCCAGCAGTGCCGCAACCACCCCTCGCTCGAGTAGCATCATAGGGTGCCAGTGTACGCCACCATTTTCTCCTTTGCCTCCCTTCTCGACTGGTTCGACCCGGCGTCTTCTTTTCTCCGCGGTCTGAATCAGGAATGGCTCTCCGACGTCCAGGAATTTCTCCACACCGGCCTGCCTAAGCTCCTGTTTATAGGGCTTTATGTCTGGATTCTCATCCTCCTGGTCAACTTCCTCACCGGCCGGGTCATCAAGATTGCCGAGCACCGCGACAAACTGGGAACGGCCAGCGGAGCCCAGGTACGGACCCTGGCCACCGTCATCCGCGCCACCGGCATCGGCATCGTCCTCTTCCTGGCCTTTCTCCAGATCATGGAGAACGTCCTCCACTTCAACCTGGGTCCCTTGCTGGCCAGCGCGGGGGTCGCGGGTGTAGCCGTCGGCCTGGCGGCGCAGACCATCGTCAAGGACGTGCTCAACGGCATCCTGATCCTGGTGGAGGACCAGTACAACGTAGGGGACGTCGTAACCTTGGCGGGCATGACCGGCACGGTCGATACCATGACCCTGCGCAAAACCACGCTCCGGGGATTTGACGGCACGCAGTACATCATCCCCAACAGTCAGATCACGAATGTGGCCAACCAGAGCCGCGACTTTTCGGTCTCTACTCTGAATGTCTCGGTGGACTTCTCTGCCAATCCTGACCAGGTGATCCCGTTGTTGAAGAAGATTGCCCTGGAAGTGCGCAACGAGCCGGCCTTCAAAGACGTGTTCGTCGCCGATCCGCAAGTGTTTGGGGTGGACTCCATCAAGGGCACCGAGGTCATTTACCCCATCCAGATAAGAACGCTGCCGCGCAAACAATTCGAAGCCATGCGCGAGATGCAGCGCCGCATCCGTTTAGCCCTGGAGCAGCACCACCTGCTACCCGGCAGCCCCTACCGTGTACTCAGCGTTCCCAGTCCAGCGCGCGAAGCCGCCGAGCCAGCGAATGCCCCCGACCCAACCACCGCCAAACCGAACGAAACCAATCCCTTCACCGGCGAGTAACCCGAAAGAAAACTGCAGATCCGCTCGCTGACGCTCGGGATGACAAATAGGAGAGGGCCGTTTTAAGGAGAAGGCAGTCGTTGAAAGCAGTCGAAAGGAAAGGCAGTCGCTGAACGAGCTATTCAAAGGAAAGGCCATCTTTCTGCCCCAACAACCGCCTTCCTCCTTAGAACGACCCGTCTCTCCGTATTTGTCATCCCGAGCGCAGCGAGCGGATCTGCAGTTTTCTTTCGGAGCGCCTCACCTATGTCTGTAACAACGTAAGTAACTTATCCGGATCAACAGTAGGCGGCAAGCACGACGTCCCTTTACACACCACCGCAAAACTATGACTCCCCTTCAGATCCGGCAACAACGGCAGTGTCTCGGCCAGCAACGGCGGCAACTCCTCGTTCACCTGCGCCCGCTGCAAGCGAATCACGCTCTTATTCACCGCAAACCCCACCGTACCCGCTGCCTCCAACTCATCGGCCGCGGCATCTTCCCCAATCACCACCACCTGCACCGGCGGCAACAGCAACCGCTCCAACGCCAGGCCATAAGTCCCCGCATACAACCCAAAATGCGGCACCACTCCGGCAAACGCCTCCAGCGTATCCTCCGCCTTCTCCCGCAAATCCACTCTTCCGTTTAGCGCCTCCAGGCGCAACAACGCGGCGGCGGCCGCAGGATTCCCCGCCGGTGTCGGCGAATCCTGCAAAGGTTTACGCCGCGCCGTCAACACCCCCAGCAACTCCGGCCCCTTGGCGATGGCGTCAAAAAATCCGCCAACGGTCGCGTCGTAAAACTCCGTCACCATGCGTTCCGCCAATCCCAAAGCCGCGTGGTAATACTTAGCAGCCCCGGTGGCCAGCCATCCATCCAGGCACGCATGGGTAAGAAACGCGTAATCATCCAGGCCGCCTGCCACCCACTTGGTCTCGCCGCCGCCGGTATAAGAAATCACATGCGCCAGCCCACGCTCCGCATGCATCCCTTCGCGCAGCAGCCGGTCCAAAGTCATCAGGGCGAAACCCTTCACCTCGGGCAACCGCAGCACCTGCGCCGCCTGCAGATAAGAAGAAACGGCCAGCGCATTCCAGTTGGTATAAACCGTGGTATCGATGAAAGGAGTAAGACGCGCCCCACGCGCCTTCAACAACCGCGCCTGCGCTGCGGATAACAGGCGCCCAGCCTCCTCACTCGACTTCCCTGCACGCTTCGCCACCGCATCGAGCGTCTGCTTCACATGCAGCACATTCTTCGCGGGATTGTGATGCATATCCCCAAGATCGCCAATGTCGTAATAAACCCCGGCAATCTCCATCTCTTCCGGAGTAAGCACCGCCGCCGCCTCGGCCTTCGTCCAGGTAAAGTAGTCGCCGTCATCGTCCAGATCGATATCCGCATCCTGCGAAGCATAAAACCCGCCCCGCTCCCGATCCGTCAGCGACGCGTCCATCCAGCGGATGATATCCCGCGCCACCCGCGCAAACTCCGGGTCCACATAACTCTGGAACCCGTGCACATAGTTCTTCAGCAGCTCGGCATTGTCATACAGCATCTTCTCGAAGTGCGGCACCACCCACCGCTCATCCACGGAGTAGCGATGGAACCCTCCACCCAGCTGGTCGTACACTCCACCGCGGGCCATCTTTTCGAGCGTCACGATAGCCGCCTCGCGCGCCGCGTCGTTCCCCGTCCTCCCAGCCACGTCGAGCAGCAAATCAATCGCCGACGGATGGCCGAACTTAGGCTGCGCTCCAAACCCCCCGTGGTGACGATCGAACTTCTCCACCGCCGACGTCACCATCTGGTCCACGATCTCCATGCTGAGATGGCCCGCACGTCCGGCGAAGTTCTCGTTGTACTCGATCGCAGCCACCACGCTGTCCGCCGACTCCAGCACCTCGCCGCGGCGAGTCTTCCACGCCTCCACCATGCTGCGCAGCACCCGTTCAAAACCTGGCCGGCCGTAGCGGTCTTCGCGGGGAAAATACGTTCCCCCGAAAAACGGCTGGCCTTGCGGGGTCAGCACCGCGGTCAACGGCCATCCATTCTGTCCGCTGATCGCAGCGACCGCGGCCTGGTAGCGCGTATCCACATCCGGGCGCTCATCCCGGTCCACCTTGACCGCAACAAAATTCTCATTGATCACCTCGGCCAGGCGGGGATCCTCATAACTCTCCCGGTCCATCACATGGCACCAGTGGCACCACACTGCGCCAATATCCAGCAGGATGGGCTTATCCTCCCCAGCGGCGCGGGCAAACGCTTCTGTCCCCCACTCATGCCACCGCACCGGCTGGTGCATGGCGGATCGCAGATATGAGGAGGAAGCTTCGGCGAGCGAATTCGTCGGCTGTGTCATCTCAGCTAAGTCTACCCATTACGCGAAGCGGAGACTACCACCGTCATTTGCAACCATATCTATTACGATACGCCTGACTCCAACCGGCGCTGCGCCAGGACGGAATACACCCACACCACCACCACGGCAAAGGTAATCACGAAGAAATTCGGCGCGCTGAAGAAGAACTCCTTAATCGCGCGCGGATGGCGGAAATAATAAATATTCAGCAATCCCATGCGCCGGTTGACCGACAGGATGGCAGCCAACCCCGCCGCGGGGATAAGGAACACCCGCCAGCGCACGATCCACCGCGGTGGCACCACCAGGACAGCCGGCAGCACCAGGGGCGTAAACCCAGCCGCGGCCATGAACAAGCTGAAGCCGCCCCAAACCGTCAACCCCTTGACCACCACTTCGGGCAGCAGGCGGGCATTTCCGTCCACATAGCGCCAGGCGAGAGAAAGCTCAAAGGGAAAGCTGATGATCCAACCCACGAACCAGGCAATCGCAGCCGCCATCAACCCGAACTTCAGCCGAGTCGCCCAGCCAAACGTCTTCCTCGCCGGCAAATCGCTGATCATCCCGCAAGCCGCTGCGCCAAGTCGAAGTACAAGTCGACCGCCGCCAGCAATTCCTTTTTGGCAATCTTCTCAAACGGCGTATGCGCTACATGTATGGAGCCCGGCCCCAGCAGAAAGGGCTCACCCCACGCCGTGAGCGCGGGAATATCCGTGGTAAAGGCAGCTACCATGGTGTCCAATCCCTCCACCTGGCGCATGCGCACAAACGGAATCTCGAGCGTAAATTCCACCTCGGCCAGTCCGGCCACCGCCTGCTCGATCGCCTGGCGCGTCTCCTGCGAAGGGCCCACCAGCCGCACCAGCACCGCCGCGGAGGCGGCATCCGCAATCACATTCGGCGCCCGCCCTCCTTCAATGAGGCCGATGTTCAGCGTGCTGGGGCCGATTCCCTCCACATGGGGCAGCTCGATATCCAGGAGCCGATCGAGCGCCTGTACCAGTTTGTGCACCGCACTGTCGCCCAACTCCGGATAAGCGGAATGGGCCATGATCCCGTGGGCGCGCACCTCCGCTCGCAGCACTCCTTTCGACGCAAGCGCCAGGCGGTTGTCGGTAGGCTCGCCATTGATGAGAAAGCGGCTGCCCTTGGGGTGCAGATTGGCCTCACGCGCTCCCGCCGAATCACGCTCCTCACCCACCACCAACAGCAACCCGGCGGCCACACCAGCCTCGCGCAACCGCTCAAGTGCGGCCAGCTGCGCAGCGATAATCCCTTTGGCGTCGCAAGCGCCCCGGCCATAGAGAAAAAGATCGTCCTCGCGGCTCTCAATAAACGGCGGGACCGTATCCATATGTGTGGAAAGCACCACCTCCGGCTGGACGCCATAGCTGGCATACAGGTTGAACCGGGGCCCGCTACAGCGGCTGTTCGGCGGCTGCGGCACCTCCGTCCGTTCCACGGCAAAGCCCCGCTCCTGCAGTAAGGCATCAAGATACGCGCCCACCGCTCCCTCGTTGTAGGTGACCGATTCAATGTCTACCAGGCGGCGCGTCAGGTTGAGAGGATCGAGAGGCTTCATCGTTTTTCAGGATACCTGAGGCCTATGCCGGCCAACGCACACGACAAATGCACTACGATATTTGGGATGAGTGACGCTCCCACCAACGGATCTTCCGCGCTGGTCCGCAGCATAGACATGCGCGGGCCTGCCGGCCGGATTGAGGCACTGTTAAATACCGGTAAAGAAGATGCCCAATACGCAGCCGTGATCTCCCACCCGCACCCTCTCTTTGGGGGCACCATGCACAACAAAGTGGTGTACCACGCCATGAAGAGCTTTCAGTCCTTCGGCATCCCTGTCCTGCGCTTCAACTTCCGCGGCGCCGGTTTGAGCGAGGGCACGCATGACAACGGCTATGGAGAAGTGGGCGATCTTCGCGCTGCGCTCGACTGGATGCAACACGAGTATCAACGTCCCATTCTGTTCGCCGGCTTCTCCTTCGGCTCCTTCGTGGGGCTGAAAACCTGCTGCGGCGACGAGCGAGTCAAGGGGATCGCAGCCCTGGGGCTCCCGGTGCGAGCCGGCGAGCGGGAGTACCGCTACCGCTTTCTCGCCAACTGCGCCCAGCCCAAGCTCTTCATCAGCGGCACGGAAGATGAATTCGGCCCGCAGGCCGAAGTCGAAGCCGCGGTAGCCGAGGCAATGCCCCCGGCCGAGCTGGTGGTGGTGCCTGGCGCCAACCATTTCTTTGTTGGCAAGCTCGAGTTCGTGCAGAAAGCGCTCCACTCCTGGATTGAGCGCCACTTCTGCCCAGCGCATTCAGCACTGGCGCCCTGATGAACACCGCCGGCGCGAACTATCGCAGAATGCATGACGACGCGCGCAGCATCTATCACCATGCTCTCGCTTCCTCGAGTATTCCAGCGGCTTTCGATCGCCTTCGCTGGGAACCCTTATCGCTCGAACGCTACAGCCGCATCTTCGCTGTGGCGGTGGGCAAGGCAGCTCTGCCCATGCTCGATGCTCTGCGGACGCACTTGCCTCATCCGTTAGCCGGCGGAGTCTGCTGCGCTCCCCTGCTGCCCGAGCAGCGAATCAGCGGGATTGACTACTTTACCGGCGGTCATCCCTTGCCCAACCAGGACTCCTTCGCCTCTGCCTGCAGAGCCGTGAGCCTGCTGCGCGAGACGAATGCGGGAGACTTCGTCTTCTTCCTCATCAGCGGAGGTGGTTCCGCCATGTTCGAGCTGCCGCTGGACCCCAAGATCTCGCTCGAGGAAACCCGGGTGCTCTACCAGGCCCTGGTGGGCTCGGGGGCAACCATCGCGGAAATTAATACCGTGCGGAAGCACTTCTCCGCGGTGAAAGGTGGGCGCCTGGCCGCGTCGGCTCCCCAGGCGGCGAAGTTATCGTTGCTGGTGTCCGACGTAGCGCCCCGCTTTCTCGATGCCTTAGCCTCGGGCCCCACTCTTCCCGACTCCTCCACGGTGGCACAGTGCCGCGAAATCCTTGATCGCTATCGTCTTCACGAACGCCTCACTCCTGGCCTGAGGGCTTTCTTCGCAAGTCCCGAGCTGCCGGAAACGCCGCAACTCTCCGCCGGCCCCATCGAGACCCTGCTATCGAGTGACGATCTACTGCACGCAGCCCAGGCCCACGCCGAAACCCTAGGCTACGAAGTCGTGATCGATAACACCTGCGACGACTGGGACTATGCGGACGCCACCCGTTTCCTACTCGACCGTTTCCAGCAACTGCGGCACGAGCATACAAAGCTATGCCTGCTCTCGGGCGGCGAGATAACGGTGCGCCTGGGCCACCAGCATGGCGCCGGAGGCCGCAACCAACAATTCGCCCTCGCCTGCGCAGTAGAGCTCGCAGAGCCAGGCCAATCCGCTCCGACGGTAGTGTTAAGCGCCGGCAGCGACGGTATTGATGGAAACAGTCCTGCCGCAGGCGCGGTGGCCGACGCCACGACGGTCCTCCGAGGGCAGGCTCTAGGGATGGACGCCGAGTCCGCGCTCGCCCTCTTCGACGCATATCCCCTCTTCACTGCGCTAGGCGACACCCTGGTCACCGGCCCTACCCACAACAACCTGCGCGATTTAAGGATCATGCTGAGTTCGTAGCCCGATCCTCGCCGATGTCCTCGATCCAGAATTGCAAACTAAGATCTTCGCGGGCTGGATTGCCTAGATAGGGGCGTAGCTCGGTCGTGTACCGTTCCCGGAGAATATCTAGATCGAAAGGCACAGTGCGAGCCAGATATCGCACATCACTGCGGTCGCGTTCGATATTGCGCCCGAGCTTGGTGAGCGCAAGATCGTAAGGATCGAGTGCCATGAGACGTAGGTTCCGAAGAATTCCGGGAAACATTTCACGCAAGCGGCTTTCATAGTCATAAGGAGGCTGGGCCACACCAACTTGATCGAGATGGACCTTGTATTTTCGGTGTAATTCGCCGCCCTGCATGGCAACTTTCGCAAAAGCATCCTGAGCAGATTTCGGAGCTATTTCAAGAACATCAAGATCACCCGTCGTGCGGCCAAGCCCATAGAGCATGGTGACGACAAAGCCTCCTATGCAATGAAAGGAGGCTGTAGTGGTTGCGAGCGCGTCTAGCTCCTTAAGGAAAGAGAACCAGGGCTCCGGAATTGAATCATGCCGGGACATAGGCTAAGTGTTTCAAGTCAAGATCTGTCAATAAATGCCAATGGCGCGCTTCGGGCGGCCGATTCTCCTCCAGCCACTTGCGTTCAGCCCTCGTCATGGAATCATGGCAAAGTGTGTCTTCCCGGACAAGACGGGAACGATCAAGCAACTCTAGATATTCCTTCAGCTTTTTTGAGCGGGAAGAATCTCCTTTCTTCTCTGCCAATTCTCCCGCCAAGGCCACCACAAACCCTAACCGGTTTTGGCGATCATTCTGTTTCGCATGTCCGACCAACCAATCCCAATTCATATCGGCGTATTCGCAAGTCATCCAGGGAAGGGCCTCTACGACACGTGCATCGAGGTCTGACTGATTGAGGGCATAGGAAAGCAACTCCGCGGGATTACGCTTGTGCTCAGCACGCAGATAGCTAAACCCTGGATACCCTAGCGTCCCGAGATCGGCTTTCAAATCATCATCGTTTAACAATAAGGACTCCGATTCCAAAGGCAATGCCGTGGGTGGTAGATCAAAAGTTTCCATCGCCCGAGTAGCCACGCTGTCGGTTACAGGACGATGACCACGTTCCACCATAGATAAATAGGCTTGTGTCACACCAAGAGCGGACGCGGCCTGCTGTTGAGTCCATCCAGCCCGTTGACGAGCCTCTTTAAGATTCGATCCTGTCATGGGTTAGCCTCCTGTCCGTTATTGTCCAACGATGTCTATTATTGTCATCTAAATATAACATAGTTTGTTATATTGCAGGATATGCGGCATAACCCTTTTAAACATAACCATTTATGAAGATTTTAAGTTTATCGTTGAGGACCGTTCACTATGGTCAGATCCATTCTCTTCCCCCAAACAAAAAGGCGCCCCAATCCGCAACGTGCCGGATTGGGGCGCCGGGGAGCTTGCTTAGTAAGTGAGCACCCAGCCGTCGTGGGTCAGCAGCAGCGTGGCGTCGTCGACCGGTTCCTCCGAAGTAGCCTTCGCTACCGACGGAAACGCACTGCGCACCTCATCCTGCTTGGCCCAGTTCGGAGCATTCTTGAGCACGAAATGGTATTCCACCTTAGTCAAAGGCATCCCTTGATAATCGACCGGCGGAGTGAACTTCTCCACGCTCGTCACCTGGCGGCGCCCGTAGCAAAAGCGGCCCTTACCCTCGGTCCGGCTGCCCGCAGCCGTCAACACATAGCGGTTGATGGTTTGACCGTGGTCGAGGTTCTGTTCCCGCTCCAACAATCCCGCCTCGGCCAGCGCATCCAGCCGGTGCCGCGTTTCCCCCAGCAGCTTGTCGTTCACGGCCACTTCATAAGGAAAGGGCATGGGTTTGGCAAACAGGCAATCCTGATTCACCTGGTAATCGTGGTTGAGGGCAACCGTAAGATTCTCCTTGCTTGCCACTCTCGAGTCTGCACAACCGGCTGCCATCACGGCACCCGCCGCCGCCAGCATCGCCACCTGAATTGACTTGGTATACCGCTTCATCGTTCCCCCTGTTTGTGACTGCAACTTCCCGCAAGAGTGAGACTAATCGAGTTTCAGCAGAACTCAATCTTACGAAACGGGTAGCGGGCCGAACGACTGGTGTCACTTTAGCGCCATTACCGGGGCGCACCGGGGTAACCTCCCGGTTGGTAACCGCCAACACGTAACAATATAAGTTTCTTATTGCAGCAGGCATGCGAAAACCCGCAAGGGTGCAGGCATGCAAAGTTCCCAGGCGAAAACCGCAACTGCCCAACCTGTTATTCTTGCCATGGAGTTCTCCCCCTCCATATTGAAAGGAACACCTGTGTACGACCACATATGGAACGCCATCGATGAAGAGATCGCGCGGTTGCGTCAGGCGCGCACCCTCCTGGAGGGTGATGCCAAGGGACCAACCGGCAAGACGGCAAAGAAAACGTCTGCCCGGACTTCTTCTGGACCTGCACCACGCCGCGCGCTAAGCGCTAAGGCACGGCATGCGATCGCAGAAGCACAGCGTAAGCGTTGGGCCAAAGTGAAGGCCCAGAAGAAGTCCGCCGCCGCAGAGGAGAGCGCCGCCAAGTCAGCTAAAACGTAACGGTCGCCAGTCTTCCTTCGGATGCGGAATCGCAACGATGCGGGAATTTCTCGTCAAGCCTCACCCCAGCGACCGTGAGCGCCTTTTCCCCGGACCCCGGCGTGCGTTATCCTCATCCCATGCCACGGCAGACCGCGTGCGTCTCCTGACGCGTGTCCACCGTCTATGGATTACAGTGCCGAGCGAATTTTCACGGGCCAGAGATTCATCGTGCTTTCCGCCTGTAGAACGGCGGCTTCTGGACTTTTCCCACACGGTCCGCGAGTGACTGGGGGTCAAGATCCGCCTTTTGGTACCGATCAGCTTCCTTGGGTGGTTATGCAAAGCCTTCTGATACCGTCTGCCTGTGCATGCTGTCGCCTCGCCCATAAACCGCCCTTCCCCGACTGATGTCCGGGAAGTCAGGCGGGACCAGGCCGCACCTACCGTCGAGTAATTCCGGCAGCAGCAAGAAAGAGGACACCAGGTAACTGATGCAAGACGACATTCGCGATACCCGAGCCAGGCACGAAACCACAGAGCCGCGCGCCCCTGAAACGCCCATCGCCCCGCACACCGGACTAAACCACCAATCGCCCCCTCCCAAACGCTCCACCGGGGTCCGCGTCCTTGTCTGGGTGGTCATCCTGCTCCTCTTTGCCCTGCTCTTCTGGTGGGTTATGCACCATCGCCAGGCCCCGGCCGCTGCTCGCGGCGGCGGCAGGCGGGGCGCTGCCGGAGGGACCGTAACCCTGACCACGGCCACTGCGAAACAAGGCAGCATCGGCGTTTACCTGGACGCCATCGGCACCGTCACCCCGGTCTATACAACGACTATCGTCAGCCAGGTAACCGGCGTGATCAACCAGGTCCGCTACCGCGAAGGCCAACTCGTTCACCGCGGCCAGCCCCTGATCCAGATCGATCCCCGGCCCTTCCAGGCCAACGTAAACACCGTCCAGGGGCAGCTCGAGCGCGACACGAACCTGCTGGCACAGGCGCAAATGGACCTCAAGCGCTACCAGGATGCCTGGGCACGCAACGCCATCCCCAAGCAGACGTTGGACGATCAGGAGAAGATCGTCCTGCAATACACGGGAACGGTCAAGGCCGATCAGGGCACGCTGCAGTTTGACCAGGTGCAGTTGGGCTTTACCAACATCACCTCCCCCATTACCGGCCGCGTCGGTCTCCGCCTGGTCGATCCCGGTAACCTGGCCACCGCTTCCAGCTCAACCCCCCTGGCGGTGGTCACGCAGATACAGCCCATCACCGTGGTCTTCACCATCCCTGAGGACAGTGTCCCCGAGCTGCAGCAGCAGATGCGGCATGGTAAGACACTGCCAGTGGATGCGCTCGATCGCTCCAATGCGACCAAACTGGGATCTGGATCCCTCGAAGCCACCGACAACCAAATCGACACCACCACCGGAACCTTGAAATTGCGTGCGCTGTTTAAGAACGAAGACGATGCGCTCTTTCCCAATCAGTTTGTGAATGCCCGGTTGCTGTTGAACACGCTGCAGAATGTGGTACTCATCCCCTCTTCCACCATTCAGCACAACGGCGATGAATCCTATGTGTTTCTCATTCAAAACGGCGTCGCGCATATTCATGACGTCAAACCGGGCGTCACCGAGTCCAACGTGACCCAGGTACAAGGACTCAATTCCGGAGATGTGGTCGCCGACAGCAGTTTCGAGAAACTGACCGACGGCTCCAAGGTCACTATTTTCAAGGCCAAGATTCTTCCCTCGAACCATGAGAGCAATGCCCCGTGAGTCCGTCCCGCCCATTTATTCTCCGGCCGGTCGCGACCTCGCTTCTGATGGCCGCCATCATGCTGGTCGGGATTGTTGCCTACACGCAGTTGCCGGTCTCTGCGCTGCCTGAGGTCGATTACCCGACGATCCAGGTGCTCACGTTCTACCCTGGCGCCAGCCCGGACGTGGTGGCCACCACCGTAACCGCCCCTCTGGAGCGCCAGTTTGGCGAAATGCAGGGCCTGAGCCAGATGACCTCCACCAGCTCCGGCGCCACGTCCGTGGTGGTGCTGCAGTTCAATCTCAGCCTCAGCATTGACATCGCGGAAGAAGAAGTGCAATCGGCCATCAATGCCGCGCAAAGCCTCCTGCCCGCCAATTTGCCCGCGCCCCCGATCTACAGCAAGACCAACCCCGCCGACGCACCGGTTCTGACCCTGGCCATCACCTCCAAGACCCTGCCCCTGTCGCAGGTAGAGGATCTGGTCGACACTCGCCTTGCGCCCAAAATCTCCCAGCTCAACGGGGTGGGTTTGGTCAGCATCAGCGGCGGCCAGAAGCCGGCAGTGCGCATCCAGGTGAATCCGGCGCAGCTGCAGAACTATGGCATCGATCTGGAAGCAGTACGAACCGCGCTGATTTCCGCCAGCGTCAACCAGGCCAAGGGCAACTTCGACGGGCCCCGTCAGAACTATCAGATCGACGCCAACGATCAGCTCATCACCAGCAGCGACTACAAGAACGTCGTCGTTGCCTATCGCAACAACGCTCCGGTCTTTCTGCACGACGTTGCCAACGTGGTCGACGGAGTAGAAAACACCAAGCAGGCCGCCTGGATGAACCTGACCCCGGCGGTCATTCTCAACGTGCAGCGCCAGCCCGGCGCCAACACCATCAGCGTGGTCAAGAGCATCCAGTTGCTCATGCCTCAGCTGCAGGCTAATCTGCCCTCCGGCATCGACGTCACCACCCTCACCGATCTCACCACCGCCATCAAGGCCTCGGTCGCCGACGTCGAGTTTGAATTGATGTTAACCATCGCCCTGGTGGTGATGGTGATCTTCGTTTTCCTGCGCAATCTCTACGCCACCATCATTCCCAGCGTGGCGGTGCCTTTATCGATTGTCGGCACCTTCGCCGCCATGTATGCGCTCGGCTACAGCCTCGACAACCTCTCCCTGATGGCCTTGACCATCTCCACCGGCTTCGTGGTGGACGATGCCATCGTCATGATCGAGAACATCTCCCGTTATCTCGAAGAGGGCTACACGCCGATGCAGGCGGCGTTGCAGGGCGCGGAGCAAATCGGCTTCACCATCGTGTCGTTGACCGTCTCGCTGATCGCCGTGCTGATCCCCCTGCTCTTCATGGGAGATGTGGTGGGGCGCCTCTTCCGCGAGTTCGCCGTCACCCTGGCCGTGACCATCATCATTTCCGCCGTGGTCTCGCTGACCCTTACACCGATGATGTGCTCCCGCATTCTGCGCCACAATCCCGAAGCCACGCAGGGACGCTTCTACCGCGCATCGGAACGGGTCTTCGAGAGCATGATCGCCTTCTACGGCCGCACGCTCAAGGTGGTCTTACGCTTCCAGGGACTCACCCTGCTGGTGGCCGTGGCCACCCTGGTCCTGACGATTTTTCTCTACATCATCATCCCCAAAGGGTTCTTTCCGGTGCAGGATACAGGCGTGATCCAGGGCATCTCCCAGGCGCCCGCGTCCATCTCCTTTGCTGCGATGACCAAAGCGCAGCAGGAGCTGGCGAAAATCATCCTGCAGGATCCCGCGGTGCAAAGCATTTCGTCCTTCATCGGCGCCGATGGCACCAACACCACGCTGAACAGCGGACGCATGTCGATCAACCTCAAACCCCTCGAACAGCGCGATCTCAGCGCCTCGGACGTCGTGCGCCGTCTCAACAACAGCCTCGCCCAGGTAAACGGCATCCGGCTGTTCATGCAGCCGGTGCAGAACATCACCGTCGATGACCGCGTGAGCCGCACGCAATATCAATACACGCTGGAAGATCCGGACGTGGCCGAGTTGGACACCTGGGCCAGCCGTTTCGTCGACAAGCTGCAGAAGTTGCCAACGCTCGAAGATGTAGCCACCGATCAGCAGACCGGTGGGTTGACCGTGTCGTTGGCCATCGACCGGGTCTCCGCCTCCCGGCTGGGCATCGCCCCTTCCACGCTCGACCAAACTCTGTATGACGCCTTTGGCCAGCGCCAGATCAACACCATGTACACCCAGCTGAACCAGTACCACGTGATCCTGGAGGCCATGCCCAACTTCACCCACGATCCGAATGGGCTGAACAAGATTTATATTCAGGGCAACGCCTCGTCGGGTGCTTCGGGAGCGGCCGCCAGCACTTCCTTCTCTGCTTCCGCCTCGGCCACGGCCGGATCCAACGCCACCACCACGTCCGCCCTCTACACTCCCTCCTCCGGAATACTCACGCCGCCCCAGAACGGTATCGCCCTGGGCGCCTCCGCTACCATCGGATCGAGCTCCGCCAATACCACGACCAGTTCCAATTTCAGCAACGCCGTCCCCCTGGACTCGTTCGCAAAAATGGAACCGGGCACGGAATCGTTGTCGATCAATCACCAGGGTCAATTCCCTTCCGTGACAGTTTCTTTCAACCTGGCGCCCAATGCCTCACTCGGTGAGGCTATCGACGAAATCAACAAGGCGGCCAAGGACATTAATTTCCCGCCCAGCGTACAGGCCGGTTTCCAGGGCACTGCCGCCGCGTTTGAAAACTCTCTGGACAATGAAGCGTTGCTGATTCTGGCCGCCCTGGTCACGGTGTACATCGTTCTGGGAGTGCTCTACGAGAGCTTCGTTCATCCCATCACCATCCTTTCGACCCTGCCTTCGGCCGGCGTGGGCGCGCTCCTCTCCCTCATCCTGTTCCACCAGAATCTGAGTGTGGTGGCGATCATCGGCATCATCCTGTTGATCGGTATCGTGAAGAAAAACGGCATCATGATGGTCGACTTCGCGCTGGAAGGCGAACGGCAGCGAGGCCTGAGCTCGACCGAGGCGATCTACGAGGCCAGCCTGCTGCGCTTTCGCCCCATCATGATGACCACCATGGCCGCGCTGCTGGGTGGCATCCCCCTGGCCGTGGGATCGGGCATCGGCTCGGAACTTCGCCGTCCCCTGGGCATTGCCATGGTCGGCGGCTTGCTGTTGAGCCAGGTGCTCACCCTGTACACCACGCCGGTTATCTATATTTTCTTCGACAATCTATCGCAGCGCTTCTCCCGCGCGCGCGGGACCTCTGGCGCGGGTGGTCCCCATCCTCAGCCCGCGGGTGAAGCGTGAATATCTCCGCTCCTTTTATTCGCCGGCCCGTGGCCACAACCCTCTTGACGGCAGCGCTGGCCATCGCCGGGGGCATCGCCTTCAACGTGCTGCCGGTCTCCCCCCTGCCCCAGGTCGACTTTCCCACGATATCGGTTTCGGCCGGCCTACCCGGAGCCAGCGCGCAAATCATGGCCTCTTCGGTCGCCACTCCCCTGGAACGGCAGTTCGGTCATATCGCCGGGGTCACGGAAATGACCTCCTCCAGCGCCCTGGGCAACACCAACGTGACCCTGCAATTCGATTTGAACCGCAATATCGAAGCCGCGGCGCGCGACGTCGAAGCGGGCATCAACGCGGCCCGTACCTATCTGCCCGCCAATTTGCCGTCCAATCCCAGCTATCGCAAGGTCAATCCGGCGGACTCGCCCATCATGATCCTCGGTCTGACTTCGGATAAGTACGACAAAGAAGCCATGTATGACTCCGCTTCGACCATCATGGAGCAGAAGCTGTCACAGATTCAGGGTGTGGGGCAGGTCAATGTCGGCGGCGCCTCGTATCCCGCGGTACGGGTCGATGTGAATCCTCCGCAGCTGAACCATTACGGCATTACGATTGGCACCATCCAGCGTTTACTGGGCCTGCAGAACTCTGACATCGCGCGCGGGCAAATCTCCAACAACCTGGTGACCGCGGATATCATCACCAACGACCAGATTTCTAAAGCCGCGCAATACCGCCCGCTGATTGTCGGCTATCACAACGGGCTCGCCGTCCACCTTTCCGATGTCGCCAACGTACAGGATTCCGCGCAGAGCATTCGCACCGCGGGCTACCTGAACGGAATTCCTTCGGTAACCGTCATTATTTTCCGCCAGCCGGGCGCCAACATTATCCAGACCAACAACCGCATCCGCGCCCAGCTTCCGTTCCTGGAAGCGGTCATGCCCCAGGGCATCCACACCACGGTGGTGCTCGATCGCACCACCACCATCAAGGCTTCCCTGCACGACGTTGAGTCCTCGCTCATCATCTCCGTCTGCCTGGTCATCCTCGTGGTTTTTCTCTTCCTCCGTAACGGCCGTGCCACCCTCATCCCCAGCGTGGCCGTGCCCGTCTCGCTGATCGCCACCTTCGCGGTCATGTATCTGCTCGACTACAGTCTGGACAATCTCTCCCTGATGGCGCTCACCATCTCTACCGGCTTCGTGGTGGATGACGCCATTGTGGTCATGGAAAATATCTCCCGCTATCTGGAGATGGGCATGCCACCGGTGGAGGCGGCGCTGAAAGGCGCCAAAGAGATCGGCTTCACCGTGCTCACCATGAGCACGTCGCTGATTGCCGTGTTCATTCCCTTGTTGATGATGGGTGGCATCGTCGGCCGGCTTTTCCGCGAGTTCGCGGTGACCCTGTCCACGGCCATCCTCATTTCCATGGTGATTTCCTTAACCACCACTCCCATGATGTGCGCCCACTTGCTCAAATCTCACCAGGGCGAGAAGCGTGGACGCCTCTATCGCTCGAGCGAGCGGTTTTTCGAAGGGATGCTCAGCCTCTACCGCCACTCCTTATTGTGGGTACTGGATAATTCCGGTTTGATGCTGGTGGTGCTGTTGTTGACCATCGCCTTGAACGTAGTCCTGATTGTCAAAATACCCAAAGGCTTTTTCCCCCAACAGGACACCGGGGCCCTGGTGGGCGGAGTGCAGGGACCGCAGGACGCATCGTTCTCGGTGATGAACACTTCCATCAAAGCGCTGGTCAATGTAATCAAGGCTGACCCTGCCGTGGCCAATGTAAACGCCTATACCGGCGGCCGCGGCGGCGGCAATGGCGGATTCATCTACGCCGCGCTCAAGCCGCTCAACGAACGCAAGGTGAGCGTGGAGGAAATCATCAATCGCTTGCGGCCCAAGATGAACCGCCTGCCCGTAGCCGCGGCCTTTCTGCAAGCAGCGCAGGATTTGCGCATCGGCGGCCGGGGCAGCAATGCGCTCTACCAATACACGTTGCAGGCCGACAACGTGGAGGATCTCGCCAAATGGGGACCCATCCTGCTGACCAACATGCGCCGCCTTCCGGGTCTCCAGGATGTGAACAGCGACCAGCAGAACGGCGGACTGGAAGAGGTTGTGCACTACGACCGGACCACAGCCGCCCGCCTCGGCCAGACCCCCAGTTCGTTGGATTCAGCGCTCTATAACGCCTTCGGCGAGGCGGAAGTGTCGGTGATCTACACCCAGTTGAACCAGTACTATGTCGTCCTTGAGGTAGCTCCCCAGTACTGGCAGTCTCCCGCGGGACTCAACTTCATCTACCCCTCCGCGAACGCCAACGGCGTCATCCCGCTCAGCGCCGTCTCCACCGCCAAGGCCGGCACCACGCCCTTGCAGGTGGCCCATACGGGCGTGTTTCCCTCAGTAACTGTGTCGTTCAATCTTGCTGCCGGCCTCTCTTTGAGCGATGCCACCCTGGCCATCGACCGCATGCAGACTACGCTCGGCATGCCCAGCACCATCCGCGGTTTCTTTTCCGGCACCCTCCAGGCCTACCAACAGTCTCTAAGCACGGAGCCGATCCTGGTCACCACCGCCCTGCTCGCGGTGTTCATCGTGCTCGGCATCCTGTACGAGAGCCTGGTGCATCCTCTGACCATCATTTCCACCTTGCCCCCCGCCAGCGTCGGGGCCATGCTCGCTCTGTTGGTATTCAAGAATGACCTCAACGTCATTTCCATCATCGGCATCGTGCTGCTGATCGGCCTGGTGAAAAAGAACGCCATCATGATGATCGACTTCGCCCTGGTGGCCGAGCGCGAACACGGCAAGAGCACCACCGACGCCATCTTCGAAGCCTGCATGCTGCGCTTCCGGCCGATCATGATGACCACCATGGCCGCTCTCTTCGGAGCCATCCCGCTGGCGTTCGGAACCGGCACCGGTTCCGAGCTAAGAAGGCCCTTGGGCATTACCATTGTGGGGGGACTGATTGTCAGCCAGATGCTTACCCTCTACACCACCCCGGTAATCTATCTGTACATGGACCGGCTGCGGCTGCGCGCAATGGGGAAACATCACGATACCTTCTCGGCGAACCCCGAAGGAGCGGTTTAACGCATTTTTCCTAATACGATTGTCTGGCGATATCGGTTATGCGCGGCCCTTCTTTGACGGAAGGGCCGCATCGGGCGTAGTCCTCCGATACGCACCATTAGGAAAAAAGCTAGAAAGAGTCTCTCTATGGAGAAAACGACAGGAACAATTCGGCGAAGCCAGGTTGGCTTGCTTTTGTGCGCAATGCTGACCGGATGCACGGTGGGCCCGAAATACCATCCGCCCGTCATCCAGCCGCCGCCTGCCTTCAAAGAAGCTCCGCCCCCGGGCCCGACCTCGAACCCGCCACAAGCGCAGCAGAGCAACGCGCCCAAAGACAACACGACGGAGACCTGGACGGTAGCCCAACCGGCCGACGAGAAAATCCGCGGTGACTGGTGGGCGATCTTCAACGAGCCGGAGCTGAATGACCTGGAAGGCCAGCTCAATATCAACAATCAAAACTTGAAGTTATACTTTGAGAATTACATGGAAGCCCGTGCGCTGGTAGGGGAAGCCCGTGCGCAGTATTTCCCCACGGTGACCTTTGGCCCGTCCTACAGCCGCGCTAAGTCCTCGGGAAACCTCAGCAGCAGTTCCAGTTTCAACACCGGCAAAATTTCCCAGATCTACTCCTTGCCAGTGGACATTTCCTGGACCCCTGACCTGTTTGGCAGAATCCGCAGCCAGGTACACGAGGCGCAATATAACGCCCAGGTCAGCGCGGCAGATCTGGAGAACGAACGCCTCCTCGAACAAGCGGACCTGGCCAACTACTATTTCGAGATTCGCGGACAGGACGCGCTGATCCAGCTCTTCACCCAAACGGTGGCCCAGTATCAGAAGTCGCTGGACTTGACCCAGGCCCAGTACGAAACCGGCGTGGGCGATCAACTCTCGGTAGTGGAAGCGCGGACGACTCTACAGTCAGCCCAGGCGTCCATGACTAACCTGGGGATTTTGCGGGCGCAGTACGAGCACGCGATTGCTGTCCTGATCGGCAAGGAAGCGTCAGGGTTCTCTCTCCCGGCGCGTCCCATTACCACCGCGCCGCCGCCGATTCCCATCGGCATGCCGTCTCTCCTGCTGCAGCGCCGGCCGGACGTTGCCGCGGCCGAACGAAACATGGCTTCGGCGAATGCGCAACTGGGTGTGGCCTACAGCGCTTTCTATCCTTCGCTGACGCTCTCCGTGGCTGGCGGCTTCCAGAGTTCCTTGTTCAAACACGTCGCGGATTGGCCCAGCCGCTTTTGGTCGGTCGGTCCCAGTTTTTCCCAGCCCATCTTCAACGCGGCCCTCAGCGCGGGCCTCCACCAATACGTGGCGATTTACAACGCCGATGTCGCAAGCTACCGGCAGACGGTGCTGACTGCCTTTCAGCAGGTAGAAGACTACCTGGCGCAGACACGCATCCTTTCCCAGCAGATTCAGCAGCAGCGGAACGCGGTCGCCTCGGCCCAGGCCTCCCTGGATCTGGAAATGGCGAGGTACCAGACCGGGATTGATCCTTACATCGATGTCGTCACTCTCCAGAACACCGTGTTCAGCAACCAGCAGACGCTGACCAGTCTGCAGATCAACCAGATGACCAGTGCGGTGCTGCTGGTGGAAGCCCTCGGCGGAGGTTGGGATACCTCGCAACTCCCCACGCCGGCGCAAGTGTCCGCCAAGCCCAGCAAGGCAGATACGCGGCTTCAGTAGTAGAAGGCCTGGAGTGTTTCTACGCCATCAGAACCCCGGCCGGTTTTCCCGGATGCGTGCGGAGAAGTCAGGCGCCTGATCAGCCGCCTGTGCGGCGGGATTGATCCAGGCTCGCTGTTTCAATTCCTTGAAGGGCAAACCGCCGGTGACGATCAGGCCTTTTTCGTAAGCCATTTCATCTCCCTTGCCGTTGAGTAAAACCCGCCAGTCCCACGGCTGCCCTTTCATGCTCTTGAGAGTGTAGATCTCCGTGGTGCAGTTATGGGTGATGGCGTTATACCACTGTGGATGGTCGTGCAGCTGATTGGTCATCCCGATGTAGTTGAGAAAGAGCGACTGCGCAAACGCCGGAGTCGCGCTGGTGCGGTAGAGATAGAGGTCTTCGCCATGGCGGTAGTTCGTGCGCACACGAACCAGGTCCCGCTCGTCGCTGACGATCGAGATGAGCGTGTACTGGCGGAAAAACCCTAAAAGAGCGGAATACGTTTGTCCCACTTGCCGACGGGTCTCGATGGAGAACGCGATAGGCGTTTCCCCGCGAACCTGAAAGCTGAGGATGGTATGGGCAATCAGGGGAGATCCCCAGTAGTTCATGAACAAGTCCACGCCTTCGATCTGGTTTAGGTCGACGGTGCGGGTGAGCCACAGGCAGTGGTAGTCGAACTCCGCCCGGTAATCGCAATTCCGAAGGTTATGGATGGTCACCTGGCTGCCGTGAACATCGGCCCAAGCCGTCCGCGATTGGTCCGCGCCCCAAGGTTTATCGTCCGTGGGCCGAAGTGTCAGCCACCAGGTCAGCACCGCAAGGAAACAAAGCAACGCAACCAGGATCCGCCGCTTGAAAAGAACGAACGCGATCAACAATCCATAAACAACTGCGGCAAAGATACGCAACCATGGAAGCGGCAAATCAATGGCCAAAGCGATCACCGCCCAAACGCTGGCAAGGAGAACCCCGACATACGCCGCCCATCGGGCGAATACATGCATCCTGTGCAGGCGAACCCCTCTTTCGTATCTCTCCCGATGAAAGACCCTGGGACCCGTCCATCAACGAATCTCCATCGACGAAAGAACCCCAGTCCCTTCCCGACCAAAAGGCCCTCGGGATCGGCCCTACAAAGGAACGACAGGTCCTATCCCTACAGAGACCTTCGAGATCCATTCCGACCTCAGTCCTTCGGGATCTTTCCTACCAGAGAATGACGGGTGCCCCACATCTCGCTCGTTTTTCGCGAGATGTGGGAGACCACTGCTCTCAACCTGCATTTATTGACGGTCGGCAAAAAACATGAGGATCAAATTTGTGGTCTCCCACATCTCGCGAAAAACGAGCGAGATGTGGGGCACCCAAGGGTTCCTTTTAACGACGAGGTTTCACCAGGAGATCTTTACTCGTCCCTGCACTCCTGTCTGGTGGTAACGGCAACTCGCCCAGAGCCAGTCCTCCGGTTTCTCCACTAATCCACGTTTCACCGGATTCCAATGCATGTATTCGAGCTTCTCAATCCGTTTAGAGATGGTGAAGACGTTGAAGTCATAGTACCGTGCCTGCCAGAACGGGCGTTCCTTAGCTCGCTTTGACACCGAGATCTTCAATGCCTGCAAAGCGACCCCGAGCAACGCCTTGCCTGGTTCGCTCAGTAACAGGTGAACGTGCTCCGGCATCACCACATAACCGAAAACGTCGCATTCATAGCAGTGACACATCCTCGCGAGAGCCTCTTCAAACAGGTCTCGTACAGCCGAAGTCTTAAGATACGCACACCGGTGATAGCAACTGAACGTGACAAAATGCACATCCCCTTTCCCCTGCCACCGTTCCAGCCCCTCAACCATCGCGGCATCTTACAATGAACCCTGAACAGGAGATCCCCATTCCCACCATCACCCTAGCCTCCGTCCTCGAAACCACCACGTTAAGGCTGGACGACGTAGCCACGCACGCCCCCGGGCCCAGCGGCTTTCTCCCCATCACCCCGGAAATGCTCCTCAACGCGCCCTCCGGCAATCTCTTCGGCCTGAGCCAAAACGCAGGCATGGGCTGGGAACCGCAAAAACTCATCGGCTCCGAAGTCCTCATCCTCAGCACCCACGGGGGCCTGCGCGCTCCCGACGGAACCCCCATCGCCCTCGGCTTCCACACCGGCCACTGGGAACTGGGAGCACTCGTGGCCGAAGCCGCCATCACCCTGAAATCCCTCAACGCCATCCCCTTCGCCGGAGCCTGCACCGACCCCTGCGACGGACGCACCCAGGGCACCACCGGCATGCTCGACTCCCTCCCTTTCCGCAACGACGCCGCCATCGTGCTCCGCCGTCTCATGCGCTCCCTCCCCACCAGGATGGGCGTCATCGGCATCGCCACCTGCGACAAAGGCCTCCCCGCCATGATGATGGCCCTCGCCGCCGCCGGCCCGCTGCCCACCATCCTCATCCCCGGAGGCGTCACCCTCTTACCCGAAAACGGAGAAGACGCCGGCAAAGTCCAAACCATCGGAGCCCGCTACGCCCAAAAACAAATCACCCTGGAAACCGCAGCCGAAATGGGCTGCCGCGCCTGCGCTACTCCCGGTGGAGGCTGCCAATTCCTGGGCACCGCCGCCACCGCGCAAGTGATCGGAGAAGCCCTGGGACTATCCCTGCCCCACACCGCGCTCGCCCCATCGGGCGCACCCATCTGGCTCGACGCTGCCCGCCGCTCCGCCAGCGCCATCCTGCGCCTGCATGATCTGCACCTGGGAACCCGCGACATCCTCACCCAGGCCTCGATCGAAAATGCCATGGTGGCCCACGCCGCCTTTGGAGGCTCCACCAACCTGCTCCTGCATCTCCCGGCCATCGCCTACTCCGCGGGACTCAAGCGCCCAGTAGCCAACGACTGGGCACAAATCAACCGAACCGTCCCCCGCCTGGTCGACGCTCTCCCCAACGGCCCGCGCAATTTCGCCACCGTGCAAGTCTTCCTCGCCGGAGGACTCCCCGAAGTCATGCTCCACCTGAGACGCGCCGGACTCCTCAACACCAAGGTAAAAACCGTCTCCGGAGAAACCCTCGACACCTGCCTCGACTGGTGGGAAAGCAGTCCCCGCCGCCACGCGCTGCGCAAGAACCTGATGGATCGCGACGGCATCGATCCCGACGACGTCATCATGGATCCCGATCGCGCCCACGCCCGCGGCCTCACCCCCACGGTCTGTTTCCCCCACGGCAACCTGGCCCCGGAAGGCTCCGTGGTCAAGAGCACATCCATTGATCCCTCGGTCATCGGACCCGACAACATCTTTCATCACGTCGGACCTGCCAGGGTCTTCGTCTCCGAAGAAGCCGCGATCCACGCCATCAAGAACGGGGAGATCCATCAGAACGACGTCATGGTGCTGGTCTGCGGCGGCCCCGCCGGCGCAGGCATGGAGGAGATCTACCAGATCACCTCCGCCCTCAAGTGGCTGCCCTCGGGCAAGCACGTAGCTCTCCTCACCGACGCCAGATTCAGTGGAGTCTCCACCGGAGCCTGCATCGGCCACATCTCCCCCGAAGCCCTGGCCGGAGGAGCCATCGGCAAGCTGCTCGATGGAGACCAAATTGAAATCATCATTGATCGCGAAAAGCTAACCGGCTCCGTCAACCTGGTCGGTGATGCGCGCGAGCACTTCGGTCCCGAAGAAGGAGCCATCCGCTTAAGGTCGCGCCGATCTCGCGCCGATCTTCGGCCCCATCCCGCGCTGCCCGACGACACCCGTTTGTGGGCTGCACTTGTTCAGGCCAGCGGAGGTGTGTGGGGAGGATGCGTCTACGACGTCGACGCCATCATCTCCCGTCTGAAAAATGTCTGAATTCAGGACAGCAAAGAAGCCCGGCCCCCTGGCCTGCCGATAGCTCTAGCGTGAACAGAGCCACCAACCAGACGCCCGTAAGGATCCTCGCCGCGGAATACACCGCGACCATCAAGCCGCGATCGGAACGGGGCAGTTCGCGAATAAGGCCGGGGGTCTTGCTGGTACTGCAACCCGCCCTGGTAGATGAGCCCGACCAGGTTTTTTCTTTTTCTTCCTGGAGATTTCTGCGCGACAGTTTGCGGGTCTTCGGACTCGCCTCGGCCAAGGAATTAGACACCGCGGAAGTCCGCCTCTTTACCGGCAAGCAGCCTTTCATGTTTTCCCGCCGCCGCTGGGAAGCGCCTCTGATTGAAGCGCTCTACGGCAACTGCGACGAGCCCTAAAGAGCAGCCACCTGGATCACGGTCTTCATGGTGTGCTGCTGGCCCGCGGCAAGATCGACAGGATAGACGCGCATGTTGCTGGCCTCCACACACGCCATGGTCCGCCATTCGTCGTCGCCCAAATCCGAAAGTGTTTGAGCACCCGTGCTCCACGGATTCCACACCACCGTGGTGCGGGAGTTTTGCTTCTCCAGCCGTATCCGCCGGCGCAGGACGGGGTCGACAATTTCCACCGCATGCGTCGTGTCCAGGTAAGCGCGATCTGTCTGCGCGGTGAACACGATGTCGCCTTCCTGCCGCTTCTCACGGTTGCCATCGGTATTGTCGAGATAGGACACTCCGGCGAGTCCACGGATATGAACGCTGTCCGCCGCACCCACGTGGTAATACGTGTGCAGGGCCTCTTCCAAACGCACCGGCCCAGGGTTGGTGTTGGTCACAATTAATTCCTGCATAAGCTGGGGGCCGATGGTGGCCCGATGCACCAGGTGAAAGTCATGCGGCCACCAAGCCCGCGTGGCCTCATCGCTTACGGTCGACAGGCTTACCTGAACCCCATTGCCGTGAACCTCCACTGAATCGAGCTGCCACGCTTTGGTGCGCACCACTCCGTGCGAAGGCGCCTTGGGATCATCCACCTTATTACGAAACCAGGGAAAGCAAACGGGAATGCCGCCACGGATGGCCTTCCCCGCCTCAAACTGCGACTGCCGGCTCAGGAAGATCACGTCTTCCTGCCCGACCGGACGCCACGACGTAAGCTGCGCACCGTGCAGGTAGATCTCCGCGCTCGCTACGGGAGTAGCGATGCTGACCCGGGGCAAGCCGCCATTCCCGCTGGTAATCTGCGCCGCACCGGGAATCGCAAACCGCCGGTTCAATTCTTCGATCGAAGCCATTTCTCTCCTTCAGTCATGGTTACACAATCAACAAAACTGCAAACCGTCGCTTTGCTCCCCCGGATTTCCTGTGGAACTTGGTGGCGTTGGCGGACTTCATGCGTCTTTCCTTAAGAGAAAGGCGCACACGCAATCGTGTCCAGTGTAGCGTGGCAGGAAATCCGGTCGGGATGACAAAAAGGAGGGCGTTGCTGAAAAGAGAGGACCGTTGCCAAAGGACAGAGCAGCTGTTGGGGCGGAAACCCATGAGCGACTGCCCCCTACTTTAGCAACTGCCTTTTCCTTACAGCCACCCTCTCCTTTTTGTCATCCCGAGCGAAGCGAAGCGTAGCCGAGGGACCTGCAGTGCGCCCTTCGGCCGCCCCGCTTCTACCGTCCCACAACCTCTACCAAATCCTCCACCTTCCCCACGGAAACCCCTTGCTGCGTCAACTTCCCCGCACCATCATCCCAATGCAGCGTCGTCACACTGCTTTTTCCCTTCTCATAATCATAAGTCTTGCCATCATCCTGATACATGGTGAAGTCGCTATCAGCCCCTGGATACACCTGGACCTTAGCCAGCTTCTGCACCTGGCCAGTATTCTCCACCATCTCGCCAAGCGGCAGAATCGATCCCGCCCGCACAAACAGCGGAATTGTATCAATCGGAGCCTCCACCCGGATCGCCTGTCCACCCCTGACTTTCTCGTGAGTCCAGTAGTTATACCAATCCGTCCCGGCCGGGAGATACACCATGCGGCTGGTAGCCCCTTGATCCGTGACCGGAGCGACTAAAAACGCCGGCCCGAACATATACTCATCGCGAATATCCGCCACCTTCTCATCCTGGGGAAAATCCATAAACAACGCCCGCATATAAGGCGCCCCCGTCTGGTGCGTATGATAGCCAAGCGAATAGATATAAGGCATCAACTGATACCGCAGCCGAAGATACTTCTCCAAAATCGGCTCAGCCTGTTTCCCATAAGACCAAACCTCGTTATACCGGCGGCTCCCATGCGTGCGGAAGTTCGGCTGAAACGCCCCATACTCAAACCACCGCGTATACAACTCGGGATAATCATCGTACCCGCCGACATTGTCGCGGGCATCCGAAGGATCGAGCAGCGGAGGATGCGCCGGATGATGTACCGCCGGCAAATACTGCCACCCCCCGATATCATTCCCCCAATACGCAATCCCCGAAGCCGTTACATCCAAACCGGTAGGAATCTGCCGCCGCAACGTATCCCAGTTGGGGTAAATATCCGAAGACCAGAAAATCGCACCGTTATGCTGCGCCCCCGGGTACGCATCCCGCGAAAGAATCAACGCCCGGTGCGGAACATCCCGCCGGAAACCGTCATAGATCGCCGCCGTGTGAAACAACGGATACACATCGTAATACCGCGTCCCCGGCCCAATCGAAAAGTAACCGCCATTCGGAGGAAGATCCGGCTCCGTCTCATCCGCCCAGATAGAATCAAAGCCTTTGCTGATGATGTTGTCCCGCATCACCTCCCAAAACCAGCGAGCGGCTGCAGGATTGGTCGTATCGATATCCGAACCTGCACGATCATACGGAAGTCCATCCATGGGAGTGCCATCCGCAAGATGCTCGAACCACCCCTTCTTCAACACCAGGTCGTAGTACCGGGTTCCCCTCTCGAACCGCGGCCACACGCTGATCATGGTTTGAAAACCCATGGCATGCAGTTGCTTGTTCATGGCGGCCGGATCCGGCCACTTACTCGGCACAAAATCCATCTGCCCCATCTTCGAGTAGTAAAACCAATCCACCACGATCACATCGGCAGGCAGGTGCCGCTCGCGGTAGCCCCTGGCCACCGCCATCACCTCAGCCTGCGTGCTATATCGCTGCTTGCACTGAATAAACCCATAAGCAGCTTTGGGCAGCATCGGAGTTGATCCCGTGAGCAGCCGGTATCCCTGGTAAATCTCATCCATCTTGCTGCCCGCAATCACAAAGAACGAAACCCGGTCCCCGACCTGGGAAGTCCACCGCGTTTGTTCGTTGAACCCCGGCTGAATGGTGGTCTGCGAAGGATTGTCCCAAAGCACACCATAGCCCTTATTGGTAACCATCAAAGGCACGCAAAACGTGGGGCCACCGGTCGCGGTGTAGTTGTTCCAGCACTCCACCGTGTGCCCGCGATGGTCAAGATACCCTTCCTGGTTCTGCCCCAGCCCGTAGTAATGCTCATCATCCGGGGAAGCGAACGTCGCCCCCACCTGGTAAAACGCCGCGTCGCTGGGGCGCTTGTCATGGAGCACTCCGGCCGTGCCGTCTTTATGATTCGGCACCGCCATCGCCCAACCCTCCATATCGAGCAGCCGGGTGCCCTCGGCCGTGTCGAAGGTGATGTGCGCCCCCGGGGTCGAGCCGTTGAAGTACTTGGCGATATCCAGTTCCGTAGGCAGGACATTCCCGCCGGCCTTGTCGGCAACGAGGGTCACGCTCATGCGTTGAGAACGATAGGTATCTCCTTCGTCCGAATGCTGGTGACTCCACCCCGCAGCATTGGGGACACCGGTAAAGCCGTATCCAGGAGGAGCGAGCGCCGGCTGCTTGTGCAGGCTAAGCGTCACCCGGATGATATTCGGCGCATACGGCTCTAGAACAATGGTGCTGCCGTCGCGGTCCAGGACCAGGCGGGTCTCCTGGGCCACAGCGGTAGCACCGCACAGCAACATCATCGTCATACAGCACACGCGCAGGATGATCGATGGCACAAAAAATGAAGACAAACCAACCTCCAGGGTCAACCGGGAAACTACGTTTTTGGATATTGTTTGAACATCTTGGCCACGGCTTTGTGCACCAGGTTTTGGTTCTTATCGCCGTTGTTGCTCAAAGTCCCCTGGGCGATGCCCCGCCAGACCAGTTGCTTGGCCTTCGCGTCGTACAGGTTGACGATCAGCGTGCCCTCCGTGCTCTGCTGCGGAGTGATGGTGGCCATCCCGCCAAAGCGCGGACCGGCTCCCCAGGCGCTGTAGGACGTCTGCTGTTTCGAGCCGCCGCTGGCCACCAGGATCAGGTCAGGGTTCGCGTCCTTCTGAACTTTGGTCAGCCCTTTGCTCTGCATAGCGTTTTCGATGTCTGTCTTGGCCACCTGCGCCAGAATGGAGTTGCGAATCTGGTTGGTATTCTCTTCTCCCCACGCATACGTGTGGTAGCCGGAGAAATTCTGAGTCTTCACGTAGTTGACAGAAACCTGTTGCGCCAACATCGGCGCCGCTACCATCAACAATAAAGTGCAAAGAGCGGATACTCGGATCTTCATGGGTATCTGCGATTCCTTTCCTGGGCACGGCCCTGACAGGGCCGAAGGCCAGCACCATTAAAGCACTGGACCATCCGCTACGGAAAGAAAAGGATCAGGAAGGATGCAACGCAACAGAACGGGCCGGGCAGGAACAGACGAGACAAATCAGTCCTGCGCACCGACACCGGGATCGGCCGAGGCTAAATCGTAGACCACTGTCTGGGGGCGGTCCTGTTCGGCCAGGACGAGCCGGATCACCGCCAGAAGCCGCTCGTTCGCCACCGGCTTTTGCAGAAACGTCCTTGCTCCCGCCTTCAGCACGCGATCCCAGTTGCCCACGCGATCGCGCCCCGACAACACAATCACCGGGATCGAGGAAAGTTTCCCGCTGACTCTCAGCCTTTCTAGAACGCTGAAACCGTCGCCGGCCGGCAGCCCCAGGTCGAGGATCATCAAATCGGGCACATGTTTCCGCGCCTCGGCGATACTCGCCACGCCATCGCTTGCGGAAATCACATCGTACTCGTTGGCCGTCAGGCGCAGTTGCAGGCTTAATCGCATATCGGGGTCGTCATCGACGATGAGAATTTTCTTCTTAACCATAAGCAGGCTCTTTCGTTTGATTTGTGTCGCACATGAGCGAGGTGGGATCGCAGTGGAACTGCGACCATCACAGCACGTCAAACCAGTTAATCGCCATGACTACAGGAACTGCGTTCGCGGGCGTCCGGCTATAGTTGCCGGCAAAGGGCCCGATCAACGTGGGCACGCTGGTGTCGACGAAGCTGGCCGCCTGGGTCCAGACCACTCCATCCACGGAATAGTAGGCCGTATAGATGCTACCGCCGCGGGTAAGCCGTAAACACATGGGATTGTGATATTCGTTGAAACTGACAACGTTGAGCACCGTGGCCGCAACTCCACCGCTGACTTTGTGGGCGGTGAGTGAAATGTTGGTTCCGTCGGTCGCCAGCGCATAGGTGATGTAGTTCTGCTCGTCCGCCAGCACCATCAACCCCTGGCTGGTACCAACAGCTGTGGCCACGATGGGCGAATCGATCTTGATGGAAACATCGAAATCTTCGTTGCCGATCGGCTGCACCACCCGTACCGACTGGTTCGACGGAAGCAGAGCATCGTGATTGCTGCCGCCAGGAACCGTCAGCGTAAGGTGCGCGTTCTCCACTGAGGCCGTTCCCCCATTGGGCGCCACCACTGCCCACAATGGCCCAGGGAAGCTGCTCGCCATCGGGGCTCCGGGCTCTGAAGCAGCCGTTCCCCCCCTCGCGCAGTGTGGGGCCAGCATCAAGGCCAGTGAGGAAACAAGAACGCCAATCCATTCTCTTCCATTTCGATACATCGCGATTGCCTCCGCTCGTTCGATGAACCGCCAAGCGGAACCCGGAAGAACCGCTCGCCCTTCTATGGTCACCATCGCCCTTGCATGACCACTGCGGCAATTACCATTGCTGTGCATTACTGGAGTTACAAGGCCGGCCAAATTCCCCTAACTCGATCCGCACGTAGATACGGGCTGGTAGGTACGGGCTTCAGCCCGTACATTACTCGTACAGAATGATCTGGCCTTTAGGCCCTGAGGTACCCATATCATTCGATGAGCGGACTTCATTTTGCCCACCTGTCTCATTTCAGTACATAAGTAGACCTTTCCATCGATAAGTCGAAGAAGCCTTTAGGTTCGCGTACCCCATGCGTGTTGTTATCGATCGGAACATGGAAAACCACTGCAGCGGCAGCCGCCGCGCCTTCCTTCGCCGCGCAGCCTCCACCTCTGTATTGGCCCTGTCGCCAAGGTGGCTGAGATCGCAATGCACGGCCAACCGGGCGGCCACGCTCTATGTGACAGATGCCGTGGAGAAGTATGCGGAGCGGCCCGGGCTGCAGTGGAGCGGGGCTGCAGCCCGCGCGCGCGTTGCCACCATCGAAATCGATAGCACACTCGAATATCAGCCCATCCTCGGCTTTGGGGCCGCGCTCACTGAAGCTTCCTGCTTCCTGTTGTGCAGCATGCCGGCAAGCGCGCGTCGTGCATTCCTGACCGAGACCTATTCCCCCCTGGGCTTGAACCTGAACGTCGGCCGCAGTTGCATTGGCTCCAGCGACTATTCGCGAAGCATCTACAGCTATGACGATGTCCCCGACGACATGAACCTGGATCACTTCTCTCTGAAGCCTGATGAGGCTTGTGTTCTGCCCACGCTACGCGAGGTCCGGCAGATCAATCCCCGGCTCTTTCTGATGGCGACCCCATGGAGTCCTCCCGGCTGGATGAAAACGTATGGGTCCACCTTCGGCGGTCGAACCACGGAAAACATTCTCGGCCCATACACCCACTCTCTTTGGGATATGGCCAATGAATCCATGCTGGGCGGTTGGATGTCGGATCAGCATCTCGGTGTCTACTCCCGCTACCTTACAAAATTTCTGCAGGGTTACGCCCAGGCTGGATTGCCGGTCCAGGCGATCAGTTGCCAAAATGAAGTCGAGAGCACGCAGAACGGCAAAATGCCGGCCTGTCGCTGGTCGCCTGGATTAGAAGCGGCGTTCGTCCGCGACCATTTGGGCCCGTCGCTGCACGCCCAGCACCTGCAGACCCAGATCTGGTTGCTTGACCATAACTACAACTACTACCGACGGGTCGCCGCGCAGCTCGAGGATCGGAACTTAGCCAGGTACGTGGATGGTGTGGCCTGGCACGGGTACACAGGGACGCCTGAACAGATGAGCCTTTTGCACCGGAAGAACCCCAACGTGCCCTTCCATTGGACCGAGGGCGGCCCCTTCATCGACGATCCCAACTACTGCCGGGATTGGGCCAAGTGGGGAGGCATCTTCACCGATGCGCTGGAGAACTGGTGCCGCTGCGTCATTACCTGGAACTTGATGCTCGATCCCAAAGGCAGGCCCAACGTCGGACCCTACACCTGTGGCGGCCTGGTCACTCTCAACGACGATGGCAGCATATTGCAGAGTGGACAGTGTCACGCCCTGCGCCACTTTTCCCGGCACCTGCAGCGAGACGCCGTGCGCATCGCCAGCGGCAGTGACGCCTCGGTCTTGCGCCACCTGGCCGTCCGCAATCCCGACGGCCGCTTCGCCGTCGTCCTCACCAATCCTGGAGAAGCGATGGACCTGCGCATCGTTCATGCCGGCCAACAGCTCTCCCTTTCTCTGCCCCGCGATGCGGTCGCCACCCTCGCCTGGTGACTTCCCACTGCGCTCAACAACCACTTGATCAATGTTTACCGAGGTGAAGGAATGACCAACTTACTGATCATGAAAAAGCTAGCCGCCTGGGCCACCTTGCCAATACTCCCGATACTTGGCACGTTTGCTTTGCTATGGCTATATCTAGCCGAAGACGGTCCCGACGCGCGGAACCATCCTTATTCATTTTGAATGCCCGACTGCCCCGCGCTCACTGCTGAACATCGAACCAATTGACCGACATCACGACCGGTACAGCATTGGACGGATTGTCGTTGTAGTTGCTGGCAAAGGGCCCGATGGCCGTGGTGGGCGTCGTGTCCGTGAAGCTCGCCGCCTGGGTAAAGTTGATCCCGTCAATCGAATAAAACGCCACGTAGGCACTCCCGGTTTTCGTCAGCCGCAGATACATCGGATTCTGATATTGACTGAAGTCGCTGTCCTGCAAAACCGAAGTCGCCACCCCACCCGTCACTGTGTGCGCACTGAGGCCCACGTTCGTCCCATCCGTCAGCAGCGCGTAGGTAACAAAGTTCCGGTCATCGGATAACACCATAAGACCCTGACTCGTATTCGCATCCGTCGCGAAGAGCGGCGAATCAATCTTGATCGTCACATCGAAATTCTGGTTGCCGATGGTCTGCACGACGCGCACTGACTGATTGGAAGAAAGCATCGCGTCGTGGTTGCTTCCTCCCGGTACGCCGAGATACAGGTGATTGTTGGAGATCGAGGCGGATCCACCAGCCGGCGTCGCCACCCTCCAGAATGGTCCCTGGAATGCATCTCCCTGTACCTTGCCCGGAGCCGCCGGTGGCGGAGCCGACGCCACCAACGAGGAGGTGCCCGGCGTATCCGCTGCGGGCGCAAGTGGATTTGCCCCGGGTGTTGCCGGCCCCGGTGTTGCCGCTCCTGGAGATTCGGGAGACTCGGGGATCGCGGACCCAGGTGCAGCAGAGGGTTCGTTCAATTCGGGAGACGCTTCGGCCCGGGCGGCAGTGACTTCTTCCGCTTCCCGAGCCGCTGCTGAGGGTGCCTGAATCGAAGGGGAAGCGGCAGCCTGCACAGCAGAAGCCTGCACATTAGGGCTGACCGCTACGGTCCAATACGAAGCCTTGAGGTTACCGATCGTAGCCTGGATGTTGGCAACTCCCGGAGCCATCGCCGTCACATGGCCGCCCATGCTGATAACCGCTACCTTTTTGTTGCTCGTACCCCACGCAATCGCTGAGTTGGACAGCTGACTCACCGAACCATCCGAATAAACGCCGTAGGCGGTGAATTGCAGCGTTCTCCCCGCGACCATCGAATTCGAAGTGGCATGCAGATACGCGCTCGTCATCGTCTTTCCCACGATCGCTGAGGGAGTTACGCTGAGAGCCGTGACACTGCTGGGGACGTAGCCGAACGACGGAAACACGATGCCCTGGTTGGCTCCTTGTCCCCACGACGCAATCGCCTTGACCGTAGTGCCCGCCGCCACCGTGAACGGCGACGCGTAGACTTTTGAGGTCCCGGCAGTGCTTCCTGGACGAAAGATCGCCGGCGCGCTCCCGTCGGTCGTGTAGAAGATCGTGAGTCTATGGTTCGTATCGCTATCACTGAGCGTGATGGTAGACGCGCCGGACGCTGCCGTCGCCGAGATCGCCGGAGCTGTCACCGGGATGGTCGTGCTGTTCTGAACCACTGTGTTCGGAGTCTGAATCAATCCGGCATTCGACGATGAGGCATTCTCCTCGTAAGTCAACGCATTCCGCATATTGTTGGCCGTACCAGCCCAAACATCGTTTCCGGAAAAATAGTTGTTGATGACGGTCCCGTTGGTGAAGGTTCCTCCCAGGCAGATTTGCCAGCCGGAGCACCAACCTCCGGCAGGGCAAGTGGGAGGACCATTCCCTCCCTGAAAAAGGTTGTATGTCGCGATGCTGCCCGCGCCCCACAGCTCAAGCCCTATGCCGTAGTGTCCCCCGGCAGCGTTGTACGTTACTGGCACATTGCCAATAAACACGTCGTCGCTGATAACGTGTGTCGGCGAGACAGACGGTGTGTATTCCGGTACCGACAATTCGAACGTGTTGTAGCTGGGGTTAAATGGCTGATAGAAGGCGTTATGGCTATAGGTGCCGGTGCCGTTCGTATCCTGTTGTGACTCAATCATGATACGAGAGTTACCTTGCATGTTGTTGTTTTCGACATCGGCATTGAGGCTGCTGATACCGTACGCGGATTGCTCCGAAAGCTTTAGACCCTCTTCGGTCAGGTTGACCGTGTTATTCGACCACGTCAGGTAGTTATTGTAGCCGTTCACCCACGTAGCGGCGCAGCGCCCGCCGGAGTCCGGATAGGCGCTGGCTCGAATGGCGGCACAGTTATTGAAGAATGTGTTCCACACCACGGTGATGTGCTGCACACCGGTCGCTGCGGTGAAGCCGGCATTCTTTCCATCGATCCATATATTCGGTTCGGAGCTTGCCCCCCCCGCCGGAGGATTGTCGCTATCAAAAGCGTTGTTCTGGATAACGATTCCTGACGCAGGATCGTACACCAGGATGCCGCCCTGGGTCCCGCTGAAACGCAGGTACTCGATCGTGCATCCCTGACCTCCGGTGAAATTAGTACCGTTGCTGACCGTGGACACCGCATAGTTGGTCGGCACCGTGTTCGCCAGGATCACGGTAGGCAAGTTGGTCTGGGTGACGATACCAACATTTGGCCCGGTATAGATGGTGCCGTAGAAGCAAGGCAGACTCAATGTGGCCGAGAGCGTATAGCTCCCCGCCGAAAACATGACTGTATTGCCGGCGGCGTTTCCCGCCGTATTCACAATCGCCTGTATGGCGGCCGCGCTCGAACCAGCGGGCACAACAAAGGTAGTAGCCGACGCTCGCGTGCCCATACTTAAGGCAATAAGTGCCAATAGTACCTTATTCATTCGATAGCCCCTGCCGCCGATATAAGTACTAAGTCTCCGGATGTACCTGAACCCACTATCCTTCCGCCCCTTGTAACCAACAATGACCTAGGCTGTGTATTACTGCCGTAACAGCATGGGCCATTCACTTACTAAGTATGCGTATGCGCGTGCGAAGTCTGTGCGATGAAAGAACTCGTAGCAATCGGACGGAGTCCCCCGCGTCCGCCCCACCTGCCCCCGGTGCGTCCGTGGTAGGATCAGTTCTCTCCACCAGCCACAAACACGGCGCCGCCAAAACGCTCTGTTTGCCTCCCGGGGGCAAAGTGATCCGATCGATCGCAGAAGTAATCAAGGGATGGTTCTACCTATTCGCCCTGCTCACGGGCGGCAGCTATCTGCGGAAAGCCAGGCTCCAGCGGCTAGGAAAGGGAGCCAAGATTCTCCCCACCGTCTTCTTTAAATACCCCGAGATGATCCAGATCGGCGACCATTCCTTCATCAACCACCTCTGTTCCATATGGGCCTCTCCGGGCGGTCCGATCACCATCGGAAACAACGTGCTCCTTGGCCCTTGCGCCTCGATCATATCGTCCAATCATGGAGTGGCCCGAGGGGAACTGATTCGCAGCCAGCCCGGGCGGGATGCTCCCATCAGCATCGGCAATGACGTCTGGCTCGGCGCCAACGTAGTCGTAACTGCAGGAGTATCCATTGGAGAAGGCGCGGTCGTAGGAGCAGGCGCCGTAGTCACCACCGATCTGCCGCCGATGTCCATCTGCGCCGGCGTTCCTGCAAGGGTTATCGGCTACCGGCCGTAGTCACTTATCCACATACCCTGCTAAGGGGCGGTGTCTCCCAAAACGATACACAGGGCCTGAGAAAAACTTAATCATCGCGGGCTCTTTCGTTTAATCACCCCTCTCTACTCTGACGCAATAGCAAGCGGGAGCCATGAAAAATCTAAGAGTGGCAATAGTGATTGTTTCGAGTCTTGTCTCTATCGCCACCGTGGCACAACGTTTGTCGTCCCCCCAACCTGGGCCAGCTTTCCCTGCAACCCCTGTCGCCATCGGAGGCGCCAATCTACCCTTTCAACCCATTGGCGTCTCCGACCTTGTTCACCTCACGGTCGATGATTCACCGGAGCTTTCGCAATCCTTCCGCGTCGACAAACAAGGCAACCTGAACCTGCCCCTGCTGCGAACACCCATCCGCGCAGAAGGAATAATGCCCGACGCCCTGCGCGACACAATCGCAGCCGCCCTGCGCGCCCAACATCTGCTGGTGAACCCTGTTGTCGTTGTCTCGGTCGTCGAGTACCGCAGCCGTGACGTCACCATCGCCGGCGCTGTCAAAACACCCGTCACCATTCAGGAAATCGGCAACCTGCGCCTGCTGGACGCGCTGAGCCAGGCCGGTGGACTGTTGCCCGAGGCCGGTCCTGAAGTCATTGTGGAACAAGCCAACGGAAGTATGCAGCGGCTGTCTGTCCGCCAGCTCTTCGACGGATATCACCCCGAGCTGAACATTCTCATACACGCAGGCGCGCAAATCCGGGTACCACCATGCGATCGCGTATATGTGGTGGGCAATGTGAAGCGGCCCGGAGCCTTTCCGTTCCAGAATCTGCAGGACACGACCGTGCTCCAACTGCTGGCGCTCAGCGGCGGTCTCGATTCCTTCAGCCTCAACAAAGCCTATATCTACCGCGAGGCCCAAAACAGCCCGCAAAAAACCGAAATAGAAATCCCGCTGCGACGCATACTGAATCGAAAAGCACAGGACGTGAAGCTTGCGGCCAACGACATTCTCTACGTTCCGACCAATGGAAAACTGAAAGCGAGTGCGAGCGTGTTGAACCATGTTACCGGCATGGGCAACACCGCCGTGTCGGCCGCTATCTGGGCTCACTAAGCCTGCAAACACCCTGCCTGTGGACGCCGCCCTACAGCGCCCGAATAGATTCGTAACACTGGTTCAACTGACTTCCAGAAGGGAGCCAATCATATGGCTGGGGCGATCGCTATACCCAAGCCGCACCTCCGATTGATCGATCCCGCTGAAACTCAGCGCCCGCTCGTCTTTTACATACGAGCCGTGCGCCGCCGGTGGGTGATGATCACGCTGCTCAGCGTAGCGCTCACCGCCATGGTCGTGCTGGTGTGCGCCCAGCTGCCCCCCGTCAGCGTAGGCTCGGCAACCATCGCCATCGATCGGCAGGCGGCGCCGGAGACGATTGGAGACAATCACCTCCTGTCGACTGGCGACGATCAGTTCATGGCAACTCAGCAGAGCCTGCTGCTGGCGGACATCATTCTGCGCCCGGTCACCGAGCGCTTCAACCTGCTCGAGCGAGAGCATCAGCTACGGCGCTACTGGTTTTGGCATTACTCGCCGGCACGGGAAAAAGCAATCAGGAATGCACCCATCATCCTGAAACATCTTAAGATCGAACGTAGACCGAACACTTACCTCTTAACCATCACTTATCGCGACCGGGACCCTTATCTAGCGGCCAGTGCGGCCAACGCCATCGCCGATTCCTACCTGCGCAATATTTTCGAAACCCGCATCAAGGAAGCCGGCCGCCTGACTTCCTCTATGGAGCGGCAACTGATCGACCTGAAAGAAAAAATGGAGTCGAGCCACCGCGCACTCATGGGCTACCAACGAGAACTCGGAACCGCCGACCCGGAGCAGAAAACCAGCGTATTGGTTGCCAGGCTCCAGGCGCTCAATACGGAGAACAGCGTTGCCCAGGCAGATCGCATCGCCAAAGAGTCAGTCTTTCGCGAAGCAAAAGATGGTTCCCTACCCGAGGTGGAGGTTTCCGCTCAATCCACCGATCTAGCCCGGGATGTAGAAAAACTCAAGGTCGCCCGGGCAAACCTGGCTCTGATAGGCGCAACGTACGGAGACCAGCACCCGGAATACCGCAAAGCAGCAGCACAGGTCGACGAAGCTCGTGCAGCCCTTGAGGAAAGCCGTCAGAACGTTTCCACCCGCATCGGCGTGGACTACCGCCAGGCTCTGGTCCGTGAGCGCATGCTCTCCGCTGCGGTCACGGAAACCAAGCAGCAGGTCGACAACCTCACCGCGCAGTCCTTTGACTATCTGCAGCTAAAGCACGAAGCCGACACCGCCGAAAAAGTCTACGAAGATCTCTTTGCCAAGATCAAGCAGTCGGGCATCAACTCCGAACTGCAAAACAACATCATCCGCCTGGCGGATTCCGCCCGTCCCGCATCCCGGCCGGTCTTTCCCAATTGGCCCTTCATCGTTGCACTTTCCCTGGCTTTCTTTATGTTGTCTTGCGCCACCTATGTGATCTCGGCAGAACTGACAGATGTGACTGCCCGGGAAGCCGAGGCAGTGGAGGAGGCGCTCGATGTGCCCGTCATCTGCTCTCTGCCCCAGGTGTCCGATATGCAACTACGGCTGGCACTTGGGCCGGATGGCCTGCGCATCGCCGGCAGTCGCTGGCGCGGCTTGCAGGGCGGTTTCTTCGACGAAGGCGTACGCCACCTGCGGGGCTATCTCATGCTCTCTCTCCAGCCCCATGAACCAAAAACCGTGCTCTTTACCAGCGCTTTGCCCGGCGAAGGGAAATCGACGCTCGCCCTCTCGCTCGCGATGGTCAATGCGGAGCAAGGCAAACGCACCTTGTTGATTGACGCCGACCTGCGTCAGCCGACCATAGAGAAGCTCGTGCGCATGGAGCCTGATGCCGGCCTGGCCGAAGTGCTCGCCCATAGAAGCCATTGGAGCACCGCGACCCGCCAGGTTCCCGGCCGTCCCAATCTTTTCATCCTCGGCACCGGTTTGCCCCTGCCGCTGGCGTTGGCGCTGATCGGTCCGCAAATGCGCGGAATCCTCACCCAGGCTGCCAAGGAATTCGATCTGGTCGTTCTGGACTCACCCCCGCTGCTGGGCTGTGCGGAAACACTGGACCTCGCCGCTGCCGCGGACGTCACTGTGGTGGCTGTGCGCAGCGGTCAGACTCCGATGAAGGCTCTGCGCGGGGCCGTCGAGATCCTGCGCCGGGTCAATGCACCCATTGCCGGCATCGTGTTGAATCAGTCCACCATCGCCACCGACGCCACTTACAAAGCCTTCGCACGTTACTACAGCACTTAATATTCGTGTGCCTACAAGGGCCGCCTTCTGGCCTTTCAACAACTCTCACCCGGTGGCTCGCAGCCCGAAACGAATACACCAGAGACGCAACATGACACTGCCACTGACCATTGTGCTGCTTGCCTTATGGAGTATGGCGATGGTTCGCTACGGGCGCTCCGTCCTCTTTCCGCCCGCTTCCCTGGCCGTCGTGTGGACCATCACGCTCCTCGCGATCTGGCTGTGCGGAGATATCTACTACCCGCTTACCAACACCGCCAATCAGATCGTGCTGGCCGGTGTCCTCGCCTTTTCAGTCGGGGGCATCTGCGCGCTGGCAGCGCCTTTTCGCTTGCGGCGAACCCTGGACGCTGTCCGTGCACGGCGGCGTATGCAGATCGACCGCTGGCTGACCGCGTCCGTAATACTCTTGTCGCTCAATATTCCGTTCTCCTACCTCTATTACACCCAACTCAGTGCAACCATCGCGCCGCGCGAAAGCCTCTGGAAGCAAATCCGAATCGCGACCAGCAAAGCCAACATATCCGGTCAGGGCGCCCTTCCCATTGAGTCATTCATCTTGCCGTTCCTGACCGTCATCGCTCTGATCGCGGTCTTTGAATACGCCGATACCGGCAGGCGGAAACTCCGCACCGTCTTCCTCGTCCTGCTGGCGGGGGGATATCAACTCCTGAATGGCGCCCGCTCCGAAGTGCTCCTCCTGCTGATCAGCTCGATCGTCATTCTCTGGCTCACCCGCGGCGCCCCGCCCCTGCGCCTGCTGGGCATCATGAGTCTGCTGTTTCTGTTGGTCTTCTCGGTGGGCCAGATTTCCATGAGCAAATATGGCGCGGCTCCAGAGGCATCTCTGGCGGATAACCTTCCCCGCGTCGCGGAAGGTTTCGGCACCTATTGGCTTGGCGGCATCATCGCCTTCGATCAGAACCGGCAAAACCCCGAGCTCCGCTACGGTTGGGATCTGGGTAAATTCGCCAAACGAGTCCTCAATCGATTCGGCGCCACCTATTCCGAGCGCGACCGCAATCTTGAATACACCAAGATCTCCCCCACCCAAGCCACCAACGTCTACACCGCATTCCTGCCTTACTACATGGATCATGGCGGCATGCCCGGTGTCATCGGGCTGATGTTCCTGGTGGGTTTTCTCAGCACCTATGTTTACCGCTGCGCCATCCACGGCAATTGTTGGGCGGTGTTCACCCTGGGGGCCTTCGTCTACGCCACGGTCATGACTATCTTCTCCGAAGAGTTCTTTGCCCAGATCATGTTCTGGCTCAAAGCGGGTGGGCTCTCGACTCTCGTCTATTTCGCCCCCAGCATAACCCGGCAGGCGCGTCACCGGTGGACGAAGACGGATGCATCGGAGCCCCAACCGTGCGCATAGCAGCCTATACCGGCGGCGTCATGGTGCCCAGCGCCCGGGCCCGCGTCCGGCAATACATCCGCCCTCTCCATCGATTCGGCATCGAGGTGCACGAATACCCGCTGCCCTGGGGAAATATACTGCCGCGCCACCGGGCCCTCCGTCCCTTGTGGATAGCGGCCACGGCTGCGGCACGCGCGGGGGCGCTCACCTGCTCCTGGAAGACCGACGTCACCTGGATATCGCGCCAGTTGCTGCCCGCCTTCGCTCCTCTCCAGGCAATCGCGAAGCGTCCCATGGTCCTGGACGTGGATGACGCGGTCTGGCTCAATACCGGCGGCCACCGTGCCCGCGATCTCGCCCGGGCCAGCGACCTGATCGTGTGTGGCAATACTTTTCTCGCGAACCATTTCTCCCGTTGGAACAACAACGTCACTGTCATTCCTACTGCGGTGAACACAGCTTGGTATCGACCGAACTGGTCTACCGAAGCGGAGGGTGCCTGCGTCATGGGATGGACCGGCACCAGCGGCAACTTTCCTTTTCTCTACGCGATCGAAGGAGCACTCCTCAGAGTCTTTGACCATTGCAGCCAGTCGAAGTTGCTCGTCGTCGCCGATCGGCCGCCGCAATTCAAGTCGCTTCCTCCCTCGCGCGTCGAGTTTGAACTCTGGACTCCGCGAACGGAACAAGCCGCGTTCGACCGCATGTCCATCGGCCTCATGCCGCTGGCCGACACCGACTGGTGCAGCGGCAAATGCAGTTACAAAATGCTGTGCTACATGGCCGCGGGCTTACCGGTCGTCGTCACCGCTGCGGGAATGAATCGCGAGGTGCTCGCCTTGGATGAGGTGGGCTTGAGCGCGGCCAGCGAGCGGGAGTGGGTCGACGCACTCACCGCGCTTCTCGACCATCCAAACCTGCGCCGCAACATGGGCGCGGCCGGCCGCGCCGTCGTCGAAGAACGCTTTAGCCTGCAGCGGTTAGCCCAGCAATATGCCGCCGCGTTCTACTCCCTGGGCGAAACATCGCCTCGAGGTCACTCCCTCCCCAACCCCATCTAGGATCCGATGCCAGACCCCGTCATCACGATTGCCCTGCCCTTTTACAACAGCGCGGCCACGCTGGAACTGTCCATTCGTTCGCTCCTGAACCAGAGCTACGGCGACTTTGAGCTCTTGCTCTGTGACGATGGTTCCAACGACCAGGGCCTCGCGATTGCGCGCAGCTTCCATGACCCGCGCCTGGTTTGCTGGAGCGACGGCAGGCGCCTGCGCCTGGCCGCACGGCTCAACCAATGTATCGACCGCGCGCGCGGCCGCTACCTGGCCAGAATGGATGCCGACGATGTCGCCTATCCGGACCGGCTCGCCCGGCAATTGTCTTTTCTTGAAACCCACACCGAGGTAGATCTGTGCGCTGCCGGCGCTATGGTCTTTGGCAAACGCGGCCGCCCGTTGTGGCGCTTCAGCCCCGCTCAGGATCATGCCGGCATCACTCGCTCTCCCTTCCGGGGCTTTCCCCTATGGCATCCGCTCTGGATGGGGCGCATCGAATGGTTTCGCCGTTGGCGCTACGAAGAGACCGCGTGGCTCGCGCAGGATCAGGAGTTGTTGCTGCGCAGCTACCAGCTTAGCCGCTTCGCCAATCTACCCGAGGTTCTCCTGGGATACCGCCGCGAGCGAGTCCCCCTCAGGAAGCTTCTCCGCTATAAACTACTGCACATCGAATACGTTTCACGGCAGCCCGGCGCCGTCGGAAATGGCTGGCAGAAGTTGCAGCTACTGGCCGTATCGAGTGGCCGATTCGGAGCAAATTGCGTCGCCGTGATGGGAGGATTTGAACATCGTCTCGGTCATCAGGCTGCTGTGGCACCCACCGCCGGCGAGTTGGCGCAGTGGCATACGCTCTGGCTTCTGCTCTCCACCTGGTACGGGCGCCCAGCGAGTGAGACCTTCCTGCCCTCGTCACTGTTACGGAACACCTCTAAGAAGCAGGAACGCGCATGAAAATCGCTCACATCCTTACCCGGGGTGACGTTCTCGGCGGAGCCCAGAGTCACGTGCGCGAGCTTTCGCTCGAACTGCGCAGTCTTGGCCACGAAGTGACCGTGATCACCGGAGCGCCCGGCATCTTCACCGACCAGCTCCGGCAAGTCGAAATCCCCTGCTTGCAGGTGAGCAGCCTGCTTCGCCCCTTGCGGCCACACCGTGACCTGGCCGCCGTTGTCCAGCTCTGGAGCGTCCTGCGCCAATTGAAGCCGGATCTGGTGTGTGCGCACACAGCCAAGGCCGGCTCGCTAGGACGTGCCGTAGCACGGCTGCATAACATTCCGAGCGTCTTTACCCCTCATGGCTGGTCCATACTCGATCGCAACTCGCTGCACGGGAATCCGCTCTTCTGCCGCGCAGAGCGCATCGCTGGCCGGCTCGGCACCCGGGTTATCAACGTATGTGAGTTTGAGCGCCGGTTCGCACAGCAATGGAGGGTCTGTCCGGCAAACAAGTTAGAGGTCGTTCACAACGGCATCGCGGAGATTCCCCTGACCCGGACGCGGCCGATCGATACGCAACCGCCGCTGATCGTTATGGTAGCCCGCTTCGCGCCGCAAAAGGATCACTCAACACTACTACGGGCCCTTTCCGGCCTTCTCCGCATGGAATGGAGCCTGCTGCTGGTAGGGGAAGGCGAGTTGGAACCTCAGGTCAGGGCGCAAGTAGCGGCCCTTGGCCTGAGCGATCGGGTCCGCATCCTGCCGGCGGAAACCAACGTAGCCCGTTTGCTGATGGAAGCTCAGATACACGTACTATCGACCCACTTCGAGGCGCTCCCCATCAGCATCCTCGAGGCCATGCGCGCGAGCCTGCCGGTCGTGGCCACCGATGTGGGCGGCATCTCTGAGTCCGTCCGCAACGGAGAGACTGGCTTGCTCACCCGCCACGGAGACGTCGACACCCTAAGGGATGCGCTGGCGCGCCTGATTGCCAACCCTGCATTACGTCTGGCACTGGGCAGTGCGGGACATCAACTGTGGAGTGCGCAATTCACCGCAAGCAAGATGGCCGCCCGCACCGTAGAAGTCTACCAACGCGCTCTCCGCGCTAACTAGGGGAAACTTACACCCAATCACAGTCATCGGTCCTGGACGGGTGCCCCAGCCTGCCCCGGCGTGCCGTGGGGTCTCGCTTTTGAGACCTGGGATCCTCCTAGTAGATGTCGATCAAATCCCCTCTTATAACCCCAGGTCCAAACTAATTCACTTCCTGCACCTTGATGATGAAGTACTGGAACGTGTCTCCCTTAGCAAGCGTCAACTGGTGAGGAATGTTAGCGGGTATATGAACAATGTCGCCCTTCTTGAGCTTCATCTCTTTACCACCAGTTATGGAATCACCTCTCACTTCGCCCGGTGCGGTAGGCTTGCCATTCACCATGGTCCCGCCGGAAATAAGTGTCGCATTGCCATCGACCACGACATAGAAGTCCGCGAACTTCTCATGCAGCTCGGCCTTGCCGCTTTGACTGCGGAACGCCAGCATGCTGTAGTCCGTGGTGTACTTCTTGAGCGTCTCGGTAGCCAATCCGGAAGCATCCTTCTTCTGTTCCAGCTTCTGCTCCATCGCCATCAATTCAGCCGGCGAGTACCGATCCGGAGTCGGCGCAGCATCCTGCGCGAAGGCCCCCAAACTCGTCATCAAGCCCACAGCCAGCAAAACTACGGAAGTTCTTTTCATGTGCCGTATACCTTCTCTTTCCTTGATGTGAAAAGCAGTCTACCCTTTCGCCGCCCGGGTGCGCGCGATCACCTCGATATATCCGCGTGCTGTGTTGGTGATGACTTCAGGCTTCCCGTCCGCGAGCGCTTGCAGGTTCACCAGGTCAGCACCAACGCCCAATGCCGAAGCTCCCGCCTCCAGAAAGCTGGCCGCCGTTTGCAGTGTGACACCGCCGGTCGGCACCAATCGCAGATACGGAAACGGAGCCTTCAGCGACTTGAGATAGCTGGCTCCCCCCATCGCTGAACAAGGAAACACCTTAACGAAATCCGCCCCGGCACGCCACGCCGTAATCACCTCGGTCGGTGTGAGTGCCCCTGGCAGTGAAACTTTATCCCGCTTCTTGGTCTCCGCAATTACGTCCATGTGCAGGCTTGGGCTGACCACAAACTCCGCGCCCGCTTCAATGGTGGCGGCACATTCCGCTCCATCGGTGACCGTGCCCGACCCCAACAGCAGCTTGCTGCCATAGCTGCGTTTCAACTCTTTCAAGACGTCGATCGCCCCCGGCACCGTCATGGTGACTTCAATCACCGTGACCCCACCGGCAACCATCGCCTCGACCACGCCTAAGGCTTCCTTCGCGGAGCGGGCCCTCAAGACAGGAATAATCCCTGCTGCTTCCAGTTGCTCTTGCACTTCCTTTGACATTCTTCTCTATCCTCAGTGAAAAAACTCTAACGGGCGATACGCGCCGATCCGCCCTGCATCACACGCTCTACCTCTGCGCGCGACGCGGTACTGGTATCTCCGGGTGTGGTCATGGCCAGCGCTCCGTGAGCCACTCCGCAAGCGACGGCCCAGGCAGCCGGTTTGCCCATCAGCATTCCGTACACGAGGCCGGAGGCAAATGAGTCTCCGCCCCCTACCCTGTCCAGGATGTCAATGTCCCGTTGCGGCACATACAGAATCTCATCCTTATAGATGGCCATCGCGCCCCACGCATTCCGGGAAGCCGTTTGCGCCGTGCGCAGCGTCGTCGCCACCAGCTTGAGATTGCCGTACGAAGCAGCCACCTCGCGCAGCATCTTCTCGTAGCTCGCCACCGGCAGCTCATCGAAGTCTTCTTTCACCCCTTCGAGCTTGATCCCCAGCATGGCGGAGAAGTCTTCCTCGTTGCCGAAGAGCACATCCAGCTTCTTCACCAGCTCCCGATTCACCTCTTGCGCTTTCGCCTTGCCGCCGATGGACTTCCACAGCGAATCGCGATAGTTCAGATCGAACGACGTGATCGTCCCATACTTACGCGCCTTGTCGAGTGCCTCAACCGCGACCTCCGGCGTCGAAGGCGACAAAGCCGCAAAGATACCACCGGTGTGCAGCCAGCGAGCCCCATTCTTCGGCCCCAGAATCGACTCCCAATCGAAGTCGCCCAGCTTGGTCTGCGAGATGGCGGTGTTGCCCCGGTCAGAGCACCCGACAGCCGCGCGCACGCCATAACCGCGCTCGGTAAAGTTGAGGCCGTTACGCACCGTGCGCCCAATCCCGTCATAAGGCACCCACCGAATCAGGGAGGTGTCGACCCCTCCCTGCAAAATAAAATCCTCGACCAGCCGGCCGATGGGGTTATCCGCAAACGCAGTCGCGATCGCGGCTCGCATACCGAAGCAGCGGCGCAACCCGCGCGCTACGTTGTATTCTCCCCCGCCTTCCCAGGCTTGAAATTGTCGAACGGTATGGATCCTGCCTTCGCCCGGATCGAGGCGCAGCATGACCTCCCCTAAACTTACGCAGTCCCAGCGGCTTGTCTCCGCTCCCTTGATCGATAACTCTTCCATGGTTCCTTTCCTTCTAACGTGACAGCGGTGTATATCCCAGGTCTTGTTGAATTCCCTTCACGCAAGTCATCAGCCTGTCGGCGATGTGCGGAATCTTCTGCATGGTCACGCGAAACGATGGGCCGGAGATGCTGACCGCGGCCACCGCCTCGCCCCGGCCATCCAGAATGGCCACTCCTGCGCAACGCACGCCCTCTTCGCGTTCTTCATCGTCCACCGCATAGCCGCGGCGGCTGGTTCTTTCCAATTCCTTCAGCAAAGCCTCGCGGCTGGTCATGGTTCGCCGTGTAAAGCGTTCCAGATGCAACTCGGGTAACAACTCCTCCACCCGGGAGCGCGGCATGGTTGCCAGAATCGCTTTACCAACTGCTGTGCAGTGGATGGGGCTGCTCGCGCCCACCCGCGAGATCATGCGGATGCTGCGTTCCGGCTCCTGCTTGTCGATGTAGACCATGTGCGTCCTCTCCATGACGCACAGGTGCGCGGTCTCTTCCACCTCCGCGACCAGCGTCTTCAAATGGAGTTGGGCGCGTTCGCGCAGGTCAAACTGTTCCACCGCGCGGCCGCCGAGATCGCACAAGCGCAGACCCAAGCGAAATTTCCCCGCCAAGGCGCGCTCCACCATGCGATGCCGTTCCAGCACCATCAGGAAGCGATGCGCCGTGCTCTTGTGTAACCCGAGAGCATCGGCTATTTCCGCCAGCCCCAGCGGGGTGTTGCTGGCGGCGAGAAGGTCCAGCACCGCGAAGGCGCGATCCAGCGCCTGCAGCTTGTAAACTCCGTTTCCCTGTACCGCATTATGAGATGGCATGCCGTTTTCTGAAAAACACGACCGCGGGCATTCTTGCGTTCTGCCCATGATTTGTCAAGTTTGCCGCGGGTTTCAGCTGACCGCGAAGCTCAGCTGACTTTGATCAGCCCTTCCTCCGCCAATTGGGAAAGCAATTGCACCACATCGCGCTCTATTACCCCGGGAGGGGCTTCGTAGCGCTCGCTCAACCCGTCGACCAGGTCCGACACCCGGACCGGGGACATCAACCTGCTCCATATTTCGCTGCCGATTTCGCCGAGTCCGTAACAGCGACTGCGCGCGAGGCTCATGAGGACCGTCTCACCCGCCACATCCGCAGCCACCTGGTTGGGCATATGACACACGATCGAAGTGGAACTCAAACCAGTCATAACTAATCAAATGTTAGCAGGACGAGCACAGTCCTAATGGATCGATCTTCACGGAATGCGCGCATCTTCTGGTAGTCACCGCTCTAATGTTTTGTATCAGGGCACGACTTTAGTCGGGCCAAAGAGTGCTTAAAAGATGTGGGCTTTAGCCCCTGGGCTTTTTGGCCGATCCCTCCGAACAAATATTTTGGACCGGTTACGCCGCGCAGGGGCTGAAGCCCGATCCTTTCTCCATCCTCTACGGCCCGACTAAAGTCGTGCCCTGATACAAAACCAGAACTCAGCTTCGAAGGTTTGGAACCCAGCCCGCTAGCCAACCCACTCCCGTGCCCATGTTGACAATCTCCGGCGCACCCACCCTCTGCTATCGTTTGAACCATGCCACTCCCCCGCAGCGAATCCGCTCCTCATGGGCAGAGGACTCTCGCCGCGTCTCCCAAACGACCCGTCCTGCAATACATCGTCAGCCTCATCCAGATTGCCCGCTGGCAGTTGGTCGCCGCCGTGATCATCATGACCGTCACCTCGCTGACAGAAGGACTCGGCGTTGCCTTGCTCTTCCCCATCCTGCAGGTAGCCGGTTTCAACCTGGCCAATCAAGGCCATGTGGGGCACTACACCGGTGAGGTGCGAGACCTGCTGGTGCGCAGCGGACTGCGGCCTTCGCTGTGGCTTGCATCACTGCTGCTCATTTTCATGCTCCTCATGGCGCTGCGCTCTCTCTTCAACCGCGTGCAATCGGTCCTTACCTTGCGCACCGCGCTCACCTATGAGCTTTCTCTGGGCAGACGCCTTTACCAGGCCATCATCAACGCCGACTGGCTCTTCCTCGTACGTCGCCGCTCCTCGGACTTTACCCATGCGCTGACCGGCGAGCTGACCCGGGTGTCCGCCTGTACCTTTCTACTGATAGGCACGTTGGCCAACGCCATCCTCGCCCTGGTGTATATCGCCATCGCCCTGAAGCTTTCCGCAGGCATGACCTCGCTGGTTCTTGCGACCGGGGCAATCCTGCTGTTGTTGTCCCGCCGCTGGATGCGCGCCGTCCACCGGAGCGGGACCGCGGTCTCAGAGAGCGTGAGCGAGGTGTACTCAGCCGCCACCGAACACCTGCAGAATCTCAAGGCAATGAAGTTCTACGATGCCCAGACCAGCGATCTGGCCATGTTTTCTTCGCTCCAGTCCTCGGCCCTGCAGCAAACCTTGGAGAGCACCAGGAGCCAGGCAGCCGGCGCCTTCTGGTTCGAAGCCGGCTCCCTCATCGTACTGGGCGCAATCATTTTCGCTTCGCTACAAGTTCTCAACGTCGCCCCCGCTTCCATTCTTCTCTTGCTGGCGGTCTTTACCCGTCTCTTCCCTCGCTTGGCCGCAACCCAGGGACAGTTGCAGGCATTCCTGGGCGAGCTGCCCGCCTTTGAAAACCTGATGACGATGTATCGGGAATGCGTGGCCAACGCGGAGGTGCCCGGTGCGACCGGTTCTGGACCTGCATTGGCCCATGAGATTCGCCTGGAACGGGTCGCCTTCCGCTACGACGCCGATCGTCCCCAGGTGTTGAAAGAATTGTCACTGACCATCGCAGCCGGAAAAGTCACCGCGATTGTAGGCTCGTCGGGTGCGGGCAAGAGTACCGTCGCCGACCTGGTCAACGGCCTGCTCTCCCCCGGCACGGGCCGGGTGCTGATCGACGGGGCCGAGCTTACGCCGCAAGCTGCGCGGGCTTGGCGCCGCCACGTTGGCTACGTCGCCCAGGACACGGTCCTGTTTCACGACACGGTCCGCGCCAACCTCCATTGGGCGAATCCGGATGCCTCTGAGCAGGAGATGAAAGAAAGTCTCAGCCTGGCCGCGGCTGAGTTCGTGTTTGAGCTACCCCAGGGGCTGGATACTACCGTCGGAGACCGCGGCATGCTCCTCTCCCACGGCCAGCGGCAGCGCGTCGCGCTGGCACGCGCCCTGCTGCGCAGGCCTGGACTGCTGATTCTCGATGAAGCCACCAGCAGCCTCGACATCGACAACGAGAAGCGAATCCTCGACGCCATCGAACAACTCAAAGGCCGGGCGACCGTCCTGTTGATCGCCCATCGTGTCTCCGCCATCCAGCGTGCGGACATGATCTACCTGATAGAAAATGGCTCGGTCGCGGAGTCAGGCGACTGGCAAACCCTGAGCAGCCGGCCTAGCCAGCGCGTAGGCTCGCTGTTCCGGCTGCAGGACGCCCTCGCCTGAGGGTCTATTTAGGGTCCCACCAACCCCCGTGCCCCTCAATCAGCTTGTCAGCTTCCTTGGGACCCCAGGAACCGGGTTGATAGGGAAACACGTTGGGCTTGTCCAGAATCGGGTCGATGATCCGCCAGGCCTCTTCCACGTAGTCTTCCCTGGCAAACCACGTTTGGTTCCCGGCCATGGCGTCGCCCAGGAGTTCCTCGTAGGGCAGCATCTCATCCGCGCCGCATTCCTGGTCGGCTACCAGTTCGATAGGACAACCCCGTAACTGGTCGCCGGCAGTTTTGATCGAAGCGCCGATCGCGATCACCGGCTCGCCACTGATACGGAAGCGCACATAGTTCGCCGGCGGTGCTTCCGAAGAGAAGATCGGACAAGGTGGCCGCAGCTTGGCGACGACCTCGGTTTCGGTCAGCGGCAGCGATTTGCCCGCCCGCACGTAAAAAGGCACACCTCTCCATCGCCAGGAATTAATGGCCAGCTTCAGAGCCACATAGGTTTCGGTCTTCGAGCCTTTCTTGACTCCCGGCGTATCGAGGTATCCCACGTATTGGCCGCGAACCACGTCCTCATCGCACAACGGCTGAACGCTCTTCAGCACCTTCACACGCTCGTCACGCAGGCTCTCGATGCTCAGGGTCGGCGGTGGTTCCATGGCAATATTGCTGAGCACTTGCAGCAAGTGGTTTTGCACCACGTCGCGGACTGTTCCCACCGCGTCGTAGAAGCTTCCTCTATCCTGCACATCGAACTGCTCTGCCATCGTGATCTGGACGCTCTCCACATAAAGACTGTTCCAGATCGGCTCCAGGAATGAGTTGGCGAAGCGAAAGAAGATCACATTCTGGACCGTGTTCTTGCCCAGGTAGTGATCGATGCGAAAAACATCCTCTTCCGCAAAAACCTCGTGCACCACTTTGTTGAGCGCGAGCGCGGAAGCCAGGTCGTGCCCAAAAGGCTTTTCGATGACCACGCGCGCGCCTTGCGAGGCCCCGGAAACCTTCAGCTGGTCCAGAACTACGGGAAACAGGAAGGGCGGGATGGCAAGGTAGTGGATGGGATGCTTTGCATCCCCAAGTTCTTTGCGCACACTGGCAAACGTCTGCGCATCGTTATAATCCCCATCCACGTAGCGCAGCTTCTCGAGCAGTATGGGAAAGCCTACCGGATCGAGTCCTCCGTGTTGGGTCACGCTGTCTTTTGCCCGCTGGCGTAATTGGTCGAGATTCCATCCGGCCTTGGCTACGCCAATCACCGGCCCGGCCAGCTTTCCACGCTTGGCCAGCTTTTGCAGAGAGGGAAAAATCTGTTTGTAGGCAAGATCGCCGGTAGCACCAAAAAACACTACGGCGTCAGAATAGGGGAGTTCCACTGAGCTAGCGTCGGCCATTTAGCTAATGTACCGCCTTCGTATTAAAGGAAGCACATCCCGGCTGCCCGTCAGCGCTTCAAAGCTTAGATGCCCGGACGAGCAATACGGCCTCATCCACCCGATTACGAGGTGGTTACTACTGATTTCCCACGCGAGACGGCGAACCTTGTAGTCTTTGCCCCAACGGTGGTTTTCTCCAGATTGCTGGTCTGGTTCCTCGGGGGAGGGACCCGGGCGGGCGACGTGGGGTAAATCGCCGTTTTGATTATAAATCGCAGCACGACTCGGGGTCCCGCGCCCGCCGGGGCACGCGTCAGATAACCTTCAACAACAACAGGATAATCACGATCAAGATAATCAGGCTGACGCCGCCGCCGCCATAGTATCCCAGACCTGGTCCCAGCCGGTAACCACCAAAGCCAAACAGCAAAAGCAAAATAATGAGGATGATCAGCATACGTTCTCCTTCGCGGCGAGGTTGCTCCGCTACGACCTCGTGAAAACTGCGCTTCGTCGACAGCCGGTCGCAAGCGGCACAATTCTCGCGCTTGCAAATCCTGGCCTGTTTGTGTTTAACAAACTGTTCATAAAGATTCCATCTGGCTTGGTTTGGATGTCTGCTGTGCGCTGAGAAGTATCTTCCAATCGCCTGAACCTGGCCCATTCGGTGGTATACCGGACTAAAATACGTGCTGACATCTGGTTAGGGCGGAAGGCGGACGATTGCATTGAAATTACATTCTGTGGCGCTCACGTGTGCCGCGCTTCTTTTGGCGGCCGCCCCAAGCATGGCGGCCGAGACTGCTCCCGCCGGGTGCTCCTCTCAGATGCAGGCGAACTACCCGAAGGCTTCGATCTCCAATGGGCCCGTGCAGGCCGTCCTCTACCTGCCGGACGCCAAGAATGGCTACTATCGCGCCTCGCGCTTTGATTGGTCGGGTGTCATTCCGTGCCTGGCATACAAAGGCCACACTTACTTTGGCGTCTGGTTTTCGCACTACGACCCCATGATCGCGGATGCGATTACGGGCCCGGTCGAAGAATTTAGATCAACCGACGGCGCCTTGGACTACGACCAGGCCAAGCCGGGCGGTCTGTTCGTCAAGATAGGAGTTGGGGTACTGCGCAAGGCTGACGACTCCCCTTACAAGTTCATGTATACCTATCCGCTGGTGGATGGGGGCAAGTGGACGGTCCACGCCGGTCCCCGCCAGGTATCTTTCCGGCAACAGCTCCGCTCGCCCATCGGCATTGCCTACGACTACGAGAAAACCGTGTCTCTCGACCCGCATGAGCCCGTCCTTACCCTGCAGCACAGCCTCAAGAACACCGGGACGAAAACGATCGACACGGAGGTTTACGACCACGACTTCTTCATGTTGGACGCAGCTCCGAGCGGACCGGGTATGGTGATCCGGTTTCCCTTTGAACCCAAGGCGGAGAAATCAATGGAGCCCCGGGCCGGAATTGAGGGCAAACAGATCGTCTATCGGCAAGAAATACAACCAGACCAATACGTGGAAAGCTATCTGACGGGCTATTCCAAGAGTCCTTCGGATTACGACATCGTGGTCGAGGATACAAGGACCGGCGTCGGGGTCGAGCAGACCGGGGACAACCCCATGTCCCGCTTTAACTTTTGGTCCCCGCGCACGGCCATCTGCCCTGAGGCTTACCATCACCTGGTGATCGCGCCAGGACAAACCGCACATTGGAACATCCACTATCGCTTCTATGCCAAATAGTATCGGACAGGGTAAGGTCGCCATCGTTACCGGAGCAGGCAGCGGGATTGGCCGGGCGGCCGCGCTCGCGCTGCAATCCGCCGGCTTTTCAGTGACTCTGGCCGGACGCCGCATGGCGGAACTGGAACAGACTGCAGCCATGGCTCAAGAGGGAGGCGGCCCGATGCTTCCCATCTCCACTGACATTCGGAAACCCGATTCGATCCGAGCCCTGTTTGCGGCGAACGATCAGCGGTTTGGCCGGCTGGATGTTTTGTTCAACAACGCCGGCGTCAATGCTCCCCCGCTGCCCATGGAAGATCTGACCTACGAACAATGGTCCGATGTCGTCGCCGTGAATCTTACCGGGTCGTTTTTGTGCGCGCAGGAAGCTATCCGCCGCATGAAGGCGCAGAAGCCGCAAGGGGGACGCATCATTAACAACGGCTCTATCTCCGCCCACGTTCCGCGCATGTACTCGGCGCCTTACACCGCCACCAAACATGCGATCACGGGGCTCACGAAATCCATCTCGCTCGACGGCCGTGCCTATAACATCGCCTGTGGCCAAATCGATATCGGCAACGCGGGGGACATGGGCGGGAAAGCCCCGAGCGGATCTCTGCAGCCGAACGGCGACGTAATCCTGGAGCCGCGGATGGACGTAAAGCATGTGGGGGATGCCGTCCTTCACATGGCCAGCCTGCCGCTGGACGCGAATGTCCAGTTCATCACCATCATGGCAACCAACATGCCGTTCATCGGCCGCGGATAAGAGAAAGCGCACCTTGCTGAAATCTGAAATACCCACTCCGGCACTTCTGCTCGACATGGACGCGATGGAAGCCAACCTCAAGCGAATGGCCGCTTTCTTCGCTGACGGACCAACCCGTCTGCGCCCCCACTACAAGAATCACAAATGCGTGGCGCTCGCCAAGCGTCAGTTGGCCCACGGGGCTATTGGGATTACTTGCGCCACATTGGGCGAGGCCGAAGCGCTGGCCAGGAATGGAATCCGCGGCATCCTGATCGCCAATGAGATCGCAGGCGCGCCCCAGATCGAGCGCTTTGTCCAACTCTCCCGGGTCACGGACATCATGGTCGGGGTCGACAATAAGCGCGCTGTCGACGCTCTTTCCGCGGCATCGGCCCAGGCAAAGGTGCCGCTCAGTGTGGTGGTCGACGTCGACACGGGGATGGGCCGCTGTGGAGCCCCTCCCGGCGAACCGGCGCTCGCCCTGGCCCAGCTGGCAACCGCGCAGGGTCTGCGCTTTCGCGGCCTGATTGGCTATGAAGGACACTGCGTCCGCCTGCCTCCCGGGCCAGCCAAGACCGAAGCGATCGAGCAGGCAATGGGGAAGCTGGTCGGTACCGCCAGGCTTATCGAGTCGCACGGGCTGCCGGTGGAGATCGTAAGCGCCGGTGGAACGGGCACGCACGCTGTCTCAGGCAGGATCCCTGGAGTGACCGAAATTCAGGGAGGCTCGTACCTGCTGATGGATACCGACTACCAAACGGTATGCCCGGAGTTCGAACTGGCGCTGAGCGTGCTGGGCACGGTCATCAGCAGAAGGGGCAACGAGCGGTTGATCCTCAACATCGGGTTGAAGGAAATCAGCGCCGAGCGGGGACTCCCGGTCTTGAAGGGCGCCGACGGCGCGCGCCTCCGCAAGCTGAACGCAGAACACGCGATCGTCGACATCCTGAACCCCGGTTTCCCCGCGCAGGTCGGCGATCAGTTAGAGCTGTGGGCCCACTACAGTGATGCGACCGCTAATCTCCATCGCCGGATGTTCGGGGTGCGCAATGGAGAGGTGGAAGAGACGTTCGTTCTCGAGAGCTGAATGGAAAGGCCTGAATGGGAGAGCAACGATGCGCCTGAAAGATAAAGTAATCCTGGTCACTGGCTCGACCACCGGCATTGGGGAAGGCATGGCACGGATCTTCGCGCGCGAAGGCGCGAAGCTGATGGTCCATGGACGACGGAGAGACGCGGCGCAAGCACTGGTCGCCGAGATTGGGAATGATGCCTCGTTCGTCATCGGGTCGCTGGAAGATCCGCAGGTGCCTGCGCAGCTCATCACGGAAACGATCAACAAGTTTGGGCGAATCGACGGCCTGGTAAATAATGCAGCCGCGATCACTCGGGGGAGCATCGAGAAAACAGATAGTGAACTCTTCGACCGAACCGTCGCCGTCGATTTGAAGGCGCCGTTCCTTTTGATTCAGGCCGCACTTCCCTACTTTCGCAGACAAGGCACTGGCCGGGTGCTGAACATCGGCTCCATGAACGCATATTGCGGCGAGCGTAACCAGTTCATCTATTCCATCTGCAAAGGGGGCTTGATGACCCTGACCCGCAACCTCGCCGATGCCTATGGAGCGGAGGGTATCCGGGTAAACCAGCTGAACGTAGGCTGGACGCTGACCCCCAACGAGTTTGCATTGAAGATGAAAGAAGGCCTTCCCGAGGATTGGCCTGCGCGGGTGTCCCGAACCTATGCGCCATCAGGCCGGCTCCTCTCCCCGGAGGACGTTGCGTGGGCTGCGGTTTACTTCCTGTCCGACGAGGCGGCGCTGATCAACGGCGCGGTGCTCGATGTGGAGCAGTATCCCCTGATTGGGAGAAATCCGGTAAAGGAAAGCCCTGCCGGAACGCTTGCATGAAGCTTGAACCGGCCACGGAACCAGCATCGACGGTGGGACTTCGGCCTTACAGCCAGGTGTTTGCGCCATTTCTGTGCGGCATGTTCGCGTTTATCGACCTTTATTGCACCCAGCCATTGTTGCCGTATTTGTCCAGAGTTTTCCACGCCTCCGAGGCCAAGGTCAGTTGGACGATCAGCGCGTCTACGCTGGGCGTAGCCTTCTCAGCCGGCATGCTGGCCATCTTCGCCGAGAGAGTTGACCGCAAGAAAACCATCGTGGGCTCGATGGCGGGGCTCGCAATCTGTACCTTGCTGACAGCCACGGCAACGAGCCTGCCGATGCTGGCAGTGTGGCGGTTGCTGCAGGGCGTGGTGACGCCGGGAATATTCATCATCACCATCGCCTACGTGACCGAAGAATGGCCTGCATTGCTGGTGCCGCGGGTCATGAGCTTCTACGTTGCCGGCACTGTCTTCGGAGGCTTTATGGGGCGCCTGCTGGGCGGCCAGATTGCCGAGCAGTATGGCTGGCGTTCGGTGTTCGTGTTGCTAGGACTGGTGGGACTCGGCGGCGCAGGATTGACCCAGTGGCTGTTAAGGCCGGCGCGCATGCAGCCGCACAAGATCGCCGCTTCGTCCCGGCTCGCGCCGATTTTGGCGAACCTGAGAAGCCGGCGCCTGTTCGCAACCTTTGGCATCGGCTTTTGCATGCTCTTTACGCTGGTGGCCACTTTTAGCTACATCACTTTTTACTTGGCGGCCCCGCCGTTTGATTTGTCCACTAAGCAACTCAGCTACCTGTTCGCGGTCTATCTATGCGGCCTCGGCACGACTTTGATCGCGGGTACGGTGCTGGCTCGGGTGGGTCTGCGGCACGGCATGATTACCGCCATTGCCGCATGCATAACCGGCGCAGCCCTGACGCTTGCTCCATCCCTGGTCATTGCGGCCTTAGGATTGGCGATCCTGGCGTCCGGTGTCTTCGTAGCCCAGACGTGCGCCAACAGCTTTCTGCGCGATGCCGCGCCCGCAGGCGCCCGGGTGTCGGCGGCCGGCATGTATATCTGTAGCTATTACATTGGCGGAACGGTGGGCGGCGTTCTGCCGGGGCTGTTCTGGAAATACGGCGGCTGGCCGGGATGTGTGGCCCTGGTCATCGTGGTCCTGCTGGTTGCCGGCTCCGCCGCCGTGTTTGGATGGCTCCCGCAGTCGCCTGCACCGGACCCTATCCCGCTATAGCTGCTCATTTGGCAGCCGGCTTCAGAATCAGTTTCTGCACGCGCCAGTTCAGCAGCTCGGCTACGTAGAGCTCGTTTTCCGACGGGCAGGCGATTTCGTGGATCCATCCGAATTGCTTGAGCTGCTTGCCGGACTCGCCCAGATAGCCGAGTACCTTTCCATCAAGACTCAGCTTGTAGATCCGACCCGGGTAAGCATCGGAGCTATACAGGACCTGGTTCGGTCCCGGGGTGATGCAGAGCGCCCAGGGGGATCCGGCTTGCATGGTCCCGTTAGCGGTGGGGCTCTGCGGTGGCTTGGGCCCAATGGCCGGACGGGCATTCTCGTCGAAAGGCACATCGATGGTGATCTGGCGGAGAAAGTTGCCCTCGCCGTCAAACACCTGGATACGGCGGTTGCCGCGATCGGCCACGTATACATTTCCCTTGGCGTCGACGGCGATGCTGTGGGGCACGCTGAATTCACCGGGTTTGTTACCGGGCTCACCCCAGGACTTGAGCCAGTTGCCGTTCTTGTCGGCTTTGGCCACCCGGGAGTTTATGTAACCATCACTGATGTAGGTGTTCCCTTCCTTGTCCCACGCCATGTCGGTGACCTGGCGAAACGTTCCGTCCACGGCAGGCAGCGGCGGCTTGGGATGCTTCAGGGGTTCAGTGCCTTCATCGGAGGCTTCCTGCTTGCGGCCAAATACCATCAACACGCGGCCTTCCGGATCAAACTTGATGACCATATCCGAACCTTTATCCGCTACCCAGATGTTGTCTTCGGCATCGACTTTGACTGCATGGCCGAACGACCAGGCGTAGAGGTTGTGGCCGATCTCGCGGATGAACTTGCCGTCGGGTCCGAATTCCAGTAGTTGGGAGGCGGCGGCGCCGTAGGCTGGTCCGGTGGTGTTGCCGCGCGATAAGGCAAAGATGTGTCCCTTGGAGTTGACGGCCACGCCGGCCATCTCTCCCAGATAGCGGTCAGGCGGAAGCTTGAGGAAGTTGGGGACGGAACTATATTCGATGGCGGGCACGGAAGCTTGTTGTGCGAATACAGGCAAGTTAAAAAGCAGGAACGCGAGCATCGTCAGGCGCTTCAATCAAATCCTCCCGAACACGCTCCCACTCTAGTGGAGGGCCGGTTTGCTGGCAAGGGCAGCCGGCCGGCAGTTTGGAAAAACGTGCGCACTAAGCGCACTCAGCGCACTCAGTCCCGCAGAGCCTGCCCTGAGCTTGTCGAACGGGGACGGCTGAACTTCAGACCTGTCCAAATTAGCTTTCAAAAACGCCTCGGTTCAGTAACTACTTTTTATGGAACCGTTTCCCTTTCCTTTGTCATCCCGCCTGCCCCGGCGTGCCGTGGGACCGGAGCGAAGCGGAGCGGAGGGATCTGCGGTTCCGCGGACCCTTTGTGGAAACACGTAATTCGCCCACAAAATGAATTGTCATCTCGACCGGAGCGTACCCGGATTTCCTGCCACGCAGCACTCGAAACGACAGCGTATGCGGCTTTCAGTAAGGAAAGCCGCAGGAAGTTCACCAACGCCACCAACACCAACAGGAAATCCGGGGTAGCGCAGTGGAGAGATCTGCGGTTTTCCTTTACTTCACACGCAGATTCTGAAGCCCTCATGAGTCCGTGTCAGACAGCAGCCGGGTCAACCGAAGCAACCCAATACCTGGCGCCATTTAAAGTCGAAAATTAAACTTGGAGCTGTGCGTGTATTCTTGCAACAAAAATTCCCAGACAGGAGACTCGCCATGAACCAACACCCGCTTTTAGCCACACGCAGGCAGTTCGTCACTGGAGCCGCCCTAACCGCCGGCATGGGTGCACTGAACTTTCTCACTCCGCCAGCGCAGGCAGTTGCGACGGATGATGGCCTTTTCGTGATAGGCCCAAAGAGCGGCTATTCCCCTCAAATCGGAACTCTTGTGTCACAACTTACTTATATCCAGCACGCAGTCTTCAGCTCCGTCAAAGGCCTGGGGCAGGCGGATCTCGATTACCTGTTCGATCCAAATGCCAATAGCATCGGGGCTCTGCTGATGCATCTCGCCGCCACGGAAACCTACTACAGCATGAATACCTTCGAGAACAAGAAGTGGGATAGCTGGTCGGACGAGATGAAGAAGAAGTGGGATCCGGCCATGAACCTCGGCGATGCAGGCCGTAAGTCGATCAAAGGCCACAGCCTCGACTACTACACCGGCCTGCTCGATCAGGCGCGCGAACACTCCCTTGCCGAATTCAAAAAACGCGACGACAACTGGCTGCTCCACGGCGAAACGGAACAATTCGACGGTGCGGGCAAAGTAAACATCTACTGGAAGTGGTTCCACGTCTGTGAACATGAATCGCATCACACCGGCCAGATAGCTTTCCTGGCAAAACGTCTTCCTGGAGCAAAACCTTCCAAAGAAGGTCAGTGACACTACCGTGATCAGCTTTGCAGACAGACTGGAGACAGACTGGGACAGGAGCATTCATCGTCGCTCGACCTGGAATCAACCGTGATCAGCGTTTGATGGGCTTCCAGGCGAGCGTCTACGACGTCGCGCCAACCTTGCTGCACATCTATGGCGCGCAGGCCCCGAAACAGATGCGGGGCCGTGTGCTCTCGGAAATATTTGAAAATGGCGCTGGCGTGTACCCGCAGTCGCCAGCGAATTGAAGTAGGCACGAATAGTGCATTTCATCCGTACAACCTAAAATCGCGGGGGAGCTGATTGATGAAAATGAGAATCTGCATGGTGTTTCTGTTATTGCTGGAGCTAGGTATTTCCGCTGGCCGCGGAGTTGCGCAGGAGCACGCCTCTCCAGCGGATTTAGTCGTGCTGCACGGCGAGCTCTATACCGTCAATGCCAAGCAGCCGTGGGCGGAGGCGCTGGCGATTCGCGGTGGCAAGATCATCGCCGTCGGCTTAGACAAACAGATGGAAGGCTATCGCGGTGTTTCCACCCAGGTCATCGATGCGAAAGGTCACTTGGTCTTGCCTGGTTTCGTGGACACGCACGTCCATTTCACGGGTGGTTTCTTCAGTTTGCAGCACGTCAAATTGGACGATGCCGAAAGCATTCCCGAGATTCAAAAGTGCGCTAAGGAGTATGCGGCTGCACATGCCGGGACATCCTTTGTCGAGGGATTTGGCTGGATGTATCCGTTGTTCGGAAAAGAAGCTCTGCCGGACAAAAAATACTTGGACGAAGTTCTGCCCGATCGCCCTGTCTTATTGACTGCCTATGACGGCCACACGTCCTGGGCGAACAGCAAGGCACTGCAAATGGCGGGCTTAACCAAAGATATGCCCGATCCGCTCAATGGCATCGTGGTCAAGGACCCCAAAACAGACGAACCGACTGTGCCTGCCGGCGCCGTATATCGCAGCGGCTATGTCTATACGGTGGATGCCAAGGACAGTGTGCAACAGGCTTTGGCCGTGCGTGATGGGAAGATCGTGTACGTGGGCAGCGATACGGGTGTGAAGTCATTCATCGGAAAGGACACTAAAGTCACGGATCTGCAAGGGCGAATGCTGATGCCGGGACTCATCGACGGTCACATGCACCCGCTCGCGGGCGGCACCGCGCTGTTGAAGTGCAACCTGAATTACGAGCGGCTCACCATCGCGCAAATGCAGGCGAAGATCCAACAGTGCCTGGACCAGTCCAAAGACCAAGAGCCGAATGGTTGGCTCGAGGTCGTGAACTGGTTTCAGGAGGCGATGCTACCGGCCGGAACCGTGACCAACAGCGCGGTGTTGGACTCGCTGCATACCCGGCGGCCCATCTTCGTTCTCTCGTCTTTCGGCCACACAGGCCTCGCCAATTCGCGGGCTCTGGAACTTGCACACGTCACAGCGAGCACACCCAATCCGCAGGGCGGAAGGATCGCCCACGATGCATCCGGTAAGCCATCGGGCATCCTCGAGGATGCCGCGTACCAATTGGTAGGGGACCTCGTTCCGCCATCGACGCCTGCCGAGGACATCAAGGCAGCGGAGGCGGCCCTGGATGCGCTGCGCGCTCAGGGCGTTACCGGGTTTTTGGACGCGGCTGCTTCGCCGGCGTCGCTCGCCGCATTCGCCGGGGCGGAGAAGGATGGCAAACTGACGCTGCGCGCACATTTCGCTGTGCTCGTCAGACCACCCGAGGGGAAGGATCCGCAGAAGGCAGTGGCATACCTGCAGTCGATGGCGAAGCAATATGATCAGGGGCCACTCGTCCCTGAACCGCACTTGAGCGTGCACAACGTCAAATTCTTTTTGGATGGGGTCATCACCGCGCCGGCGCAAACCGGTGCGATGCTATCCCCCTATTTCGTGAATCAAGGCACCGTGACAAGCCCGCACTGGGCACCGGGTAAGAACCGCGGACCGGACGTATATTTCCCCGCACCGGTGCTCGACGCGTTGGTGATCGCGGCAGCCAAAGCCGGGTTCGAGCCGCACATGCATGCCGACGGTGATCGCGCGGTCCACGAAGCGCTGAATGCCATCGAAGCGTTGCGCAAGGCTGGATTCTCGGGCGACAACATTCGTGCAGCGATCGCGCACGACGAAATCGTCGATCCGGCGGACTTCTCGCGCTACGCATCGTTGGATGCGATTCCCGTGCTGTCCTTGCAGTGGGAAAAGCCTGCACCCGATACCGTTGACGGCGCGCGGGACTATCTGGGCCCGGCACGTTTCAAGTACATGGAGCCAGCGGGTGTATTGGCCGCAGCCGGCGCGCGCATCGCCTACGGCAGCGACTGGCCGGTGGATCCGCTCGACGAATGGTTCGCGCTGAAGGTCGGCGTCACACGCACCAATTCTCCGAAGGCCGGCAAGCAATACGCGGGGCGCCTGAGCGAGGACAGCGGCCTCACTCGCAAACAGGCTTTGCGGGCGATGACGATCAACGCTTCCTATGAGTTGCATCAGGACGCCAACGTCGGCTCGCTCGAAACGGGTAAGCTCGCCGATTTCATCGTGCTCGACCGCAATTTCTTTGATGTCCCCGCCGAGCAGATCGCGAACATCAAGGTCCTCGAAACCGTGGTCGGTGGGCGCGTGGTTTATGAAACCGGTGAAGCCGCCAACCGCCATCGATGATGGAGCACATTTCTACAGGCAACACAGCCCCGGCAAGCCCGGTGAATTCATCAACCCCGGCGACCTGGGGCACCGACCACCCGTAACGAACGCCTTAGGCCGATGTCCAGGGTTTGCCGGGCTCGGAGAAAATAAGTTCATTGGTTATTCCGGACGGAGGATCGCTCACGCCTGGCACAGGCTAAGATAATGCATGGCTGGACAAGTGAACATACTCGGGGATGGTCTGGCAGCGTGCTGCTCCGCCTGCCTGCTTTCGCAGCAGGGTGACGAGCCCCGCGTGCAAAGATCCAGCCGCGCTCGACCCGCCCGGCTTCTGTTAAACGAGCAGACACAGTCACTGTTGCGTGAGACCTTCGATTCTTCAGACTTCTTTCTACAAGCACCGCGGATTCGCAGCCGGATCGTGTCCTGGGGCACGGAAGCGCAAGCACTTGAGCTGCCACATCGGGGCACAGTCGTTTCTGAACAGGAATTACTCAGTGATTTGTGGCGAAGAGCGGTGACTCCCAACCACGCTTCCTCGCCTGCCGCAAACACCGACGCAGTCTGGACGATTGCATCGAGTCAAAACACCGATGCTTTACCGAAGTCCTGGCAGTTTGGCTCCAGGTTGGCGGCGACGACCATGGTTGAGCTTGCCCCGCACGCTGCGGACCACTGCTGCTGGATTGAATCTCTGCCGGACGGCTGGCTCTTTCTGCTCCCCTCCGGGGACCGTCGCGCCGCCCTTGTCAGTGTTGGCTATTTTCCTGACAGGCTGATCGAACAGAGCCGTTTGATCGCCCGGCAGATATCGAACCTGACTGCGGTTACTTCGCCGGCGCACCATTTTCCGGCCCTTCCACAGATACTATCCGAGTTGTCGGGCCCGCATTGGCTTGCATGCGGATCGGCAGCGATGACCTTTGATCCACTCTGCGGTGAGGGAGCCGGACATGCGATTCGTGAAGCACTCCTTGCTGCGGCCGTTATACGCGCCTCAGAGAACGGTTATCCAACGGACACCCTTCTCTCGCACTATGCGACCCGCCTCATGCAGGGCTTTCTGCGGCATCTCCACATCTGCCTGCCCTTCTATCTTACCGGTGGCAGCGGCGACTTTTGGAAAACAGAGGCAGCGGCACTGCAAGCAGGAATTACCTGGGTGCAGGATCGCCTCCGCGCCAGTAGAGCCCCCCAGTACCGCCTCGTCGGATATGAGTTGCAGCCGATTTCTGGCAACCCGGGGCAATCTGAATCAAAAGGTGAGTCGCCCTGCCAACTGGACCTGTCTCGGTCCTACCCCCTCCGCGGACTGCATCGCCGTGACTGCTCCAAAACCAGACTGACCCAGTGTCAACGTATTGGGTGGCGCGTAGTTGGGATGGTTGAATGCGTTGGCTACCTGAATGCCAAACTCCAGACGTGATTGCTCGCGCACGGTGATGCGCTTCAACAACGAAAGAGAAACCGCCTCGGTGCCGGGTCCCGCGACGCTGCCCGCTCCTGCATTGCCAAAGCGGCCGATCGACGGCGGATTTCCACCTACTCCGCACAGGGCACAAGGGTCCGCAAAAGCGGCGGGATTGATCCATTGGGCCAGGGATTTGCCTTTGTAGGGATTCGCTCCCGCTACACTATCGGCTCGCCCTCCGATACCTGAAAACGTTCCTCCGCTGAAAATGTTAAAGCCAGTGCCGGATGGGTCGCTCAACGTACCTACGCTCATAAACGGACCACTTTGGAAAACAAGCACTCCGCTCGTCACCCATCCGCCAACGATCCCATTAACCACCCCGCCGGAGTTGCCTAGCAGAGTCTTGCCCCGACCCGCAGGCAACTCGTATAGAAATGTGGTCAGGAAGCGGTTGCGCCGCAGGTAGGAAGCATTGCCATAGTCCAGGCCCGGGTTGGAAGGATCGCAAAGCGCGGCACCAGGTGTGAATTCGCTGGTATAGGAGCTCGCCCCTCCCACGGCACAGCCGCCAAGATTGGTCAGGTCCTTGGTCAAGGTGTAACTGCCCTCGAATTGCACGCTGCTGCTGCGCTTACGCACCGAAAAGGTGCCTGCCTGGTAGTTGGCCAAGCCTAAATTCGTGCTGGTCGCGATCAACAGCAGTGACGGGTAAGGAATCGATGCCTGGGTCGCGGGGGCGAAGTAGCCAAGCTTATTCACCGGGGGCTGATCGTAATTCGCAGTCATGGGCAGGTTATACCCGTGATTGCCATCGTAAGAAGCGCGAACCCCGACGCCATGCCCTAGGTCACGCTCCAGGGTCAGGTTCCACTGCTCCACGATCGGATCTTTAAATTTCACCTCTGCCGCCAGGTCGAACGATTGGGAACCGTATTGCGCAATGTTCGAAGGATACGAGTACGGTATCGAGTAAACAGGCTTGCCGTCCCCTCCGACGGAGTTGGTAAATCCGGCGATGTCACTCGACGATACCGCCCATCCTTCAATCGCCGAACCGCTGAGAAGCGTTTCGATGAATCGGCCATATCCACCGCGCAGAACCGTCTTGTTGTTCAGGCTCCAGGCGAAACCGATGCGCGGACCAAAGTCCCTCTTGGAGGAATAGCGCAAGCCCGGGGGAACCCCGGCTTGTGCGGCGGTAATGATGGGAACCGGGGCAATCGAAGCGGTGAAAGATGGGTTCAGGTTCGCGAACGCAGCCTGGTTGGGGATAATCACTGCCCCCTTAACTCCGGAAGGACTGGTGTAGTAAGGATCGAAGTTGGCGAGATTGTTTTGATAATCCAGGAACGCCGGATGGTATTCCCAGCGCAAGCCAATATTGAGAGTCAGCGATTGCGATATTTTGAAATCGTCCTGGGCGAAAAGTGCATAGTGGTTCGAATGGGCGTCCGTGTTCGGATTTATGACGGTCGCGATCGTGGTCGCGTCGGGGTATCCCAGCAGCAATCCGGCAATTCCGTCCACTGGCTGCGCCGCCTGCGCATTCGGGTTGAAATAGTTGTACAAACTGGATCCGTTGAAGGCGTAGCTGCCCATGCGATCGTCCGCGAAGACTTGGGTGTTGAGGCTGCGCAAGTGGCGAAAGTCCGCTCCAAACTTGTAGGTGTGTTTCGCCTTGGTCCAGGTGAAGGTATCCAGCACCTGGTTGGTGTTTTGTGCAGGATTCGTGTAATCCGCCCCTGGACGGGAACCAAGAAAACCGCCCAATCGTATGGTGGGCGTTATATCGCCCGGCGGAAGCGGACCAGGCAACCCGCCAGGGCCGGGGACCAATCCGAGTTCATCGGCAGCTTCCTGCGTCGAGAGTCCCGTCGACGCACCCTGGCGGTACGCGGAAAATCCGCCGCGCAACTCATTCACCATCGATGAAGAAATAACCCAATTATGGGCGATGGTTAACGAGTTGTAGATCTGTGGATTCTGCAAGACACCCGGAAGCGGCGACCCAGGGTTGCCGTCGATCGTCGGATAGTTGGAGACGCGGCGGTTCTTGTAGCTATAGCGCGCATACACCGTATGCTTTTGACTAAGGACTTGGTCGACGCGTATGTCGCCCTGAGCGCTGTTCACGGGAGTGGGATACGTCGCCAGATAGTTATTCACAATGGCGCCCGACGGCCCATAGTTCGGCGCCGGATAGAAAAACTTCAAAAGTCTTTGCCCGAAATCGCTGAGTTCGGCTTTCGGAATAATATTTCCGGGGTAGTTGGTCAGTGCGTTCGCCGGCCCCCCACCTGATTGATTGGGATCCAGGAAGGAAGAAAGATCGCCCGAACGCATCGCTAACGTGGGTACGCTCTCGACGAACTGATAGCTCTTTGGCAAGCGTAAGACTTCGTAGCTGCCGAAGAAAAAAGTGCGATCTCGCCCGTTGTATAACTTCGGTAAGAGGACAGGCCCACCCAGGTATGCGCCGAAGTCGTTCATCTTTACCGGTGTAACAATATGACTGAAAGTATCGGCGGCATTGAACGCCGTGTTCTGAACATTCTCAAACAGGCCGCCATGGAATTGGTTTGTGCCCGACTTGGTAACCGTGGTGATGTCAGCGACACCGCCGAATTCTGCGGGATTCAAGGTTTCACTGATCTTGATTTCCTCAATCGAATTAAACGACGGAAAGAGCTCGGCGAGAGGACCAAGAGTGCCAGGTCCGATCGTGCTGATTCCATCGACACTCATCGACAACTGCGATGGTCCGGCGCCCGCAACGGAGATATTGTTGCTGTTGTCGATCTGCACCCCCGGCTGTGCGGTAAGGGTGGAGAATGCGCTGGTCGAACCGGAAGCCCGCGTACCAATCGCCACCGGGAGGTCCGTCAACTCGACACTTCCCTTGGTCTCCGCCACATTCGACACTTCGGTTTGAATGGTCGCCACTGCCTCAACCTGCACGGTCGTCGCTTCAGAGGCCACTTGCAGAGTCACGTCGATGCGTTTGGTGTCTCGCGCCGCCAGGTTGAAGGGGTCGAAACTGGTAGTTTGAAAGCCGGCTGCTTCGATCGTCAGCCGGTAGCTGCCCACATCTACGTTGTTGAACTGATATCGTCCTTCAGCGTCGGTCACCTCCTGACGCACCGCATTCGTTCCCGTGTTCGTCAGTTTCACCCGTGCGTTGGGAACAAAGCTGCCCGAAGGGTCCTTGGCGGTCCCGAGCACAACGCCAAAGGTGGACTGCGCGTACAGCGTGCCGCAGAGGGTTTGGGAGCAAGCTAAAATGAGGGCCAGGTGGAAGCCCAGGCATAACCACTTGCGGATACACGTCGGTCCCCATGAATGCATGTGAATGACTCCTCTCAGGTTCTGAAGTGCTTCTTGCGAAACAAGCGGAACGGGCCCAAATCGGAGACGATGACTGTTCCGATCACTTAACCTGTCGATGGACAGAGCCCTGCCATACTCCACGAAAGGTCGCGGACATTCTCCAAATGAGCGAGGAAGCGACGGTGCTTCTTAGGGGATAACGACAAACCCGGCCATCGTTACGTCATTGCCAAGGTCCGTCACTTGTTTCAATTGCAAAGTTGCGGCGTCGTACACTTCGACTTGAAAGCCCGCGCCGTAGATGTAGAGCTCTTTGCCGGTACTGGACATACCGAAGCTGAAGCGTGGACGGCAGGGAAATTCATTCTTCAGGGTTCGTTGCTTACTGGCGAGGTCGAAGGCCCAGAACTCGCATTCCCGCAGGCCGTGTTGACCGTTGATCACTACGGTGTAGGCCGTCTTGCGGTCCGGCGATATCTCGATCCCCATCATCCCGTCGGGAGTTGGGCCAATGGGTGAGTACTCGAACGTACGGTTATTGAGATCGAACCGTGCGATGCCAAACATCTTGCGATGCACAGCGGGGTCTACCGCGTTGAAGAGCGACGTGTAAAAGCCGGGCTCGCTGATCGACTGCATCACGGGACCCATGCCGACATCGGATAACCCCGGAAAGTTGGGCTTAGCCAGGTCGATCCGTTCCACCACTTTGAGCGTACTGGTATCCAGGATGAGGACCTGGTCGCCAAATTGATAAAGATACCTGCCGTCCGGCGACGCGTACATAACGCCACGCATGAACCCTGTTACAGCGTCCACATCCTCTTCCGCCACGTCGGCGGTACGGACAATCTTCTGCTGCTCCAGGTCGATCACCGCATATTTGGGCTTTCCAACTTCGAAACGGTCGATCTGCTTAACCACCTCGGTCACGACGGTATAGATAAACTTGTCTGTAGGATCGGGCGTAAACGAATTGAACCGAAGCTGGCGATTCCCGGACTTCAGAACAAAGTGATTGACCACCTTGCGGCTCGCGATATCGATCACGGAAATGCCTTCATGATCTTCGGTGCCGATATAGATTCGTTTGCCATCGAACGACTGGCGCATGGCGGTCGGAAGACCGACCTCGGTCGGAATCGTATCGACGATCTTCTGCGTAGCCTCGTCGATGACCAGCACGTGGTCGGGATATGCTGGAAGGAACAACGTGCCGGCCTGCGCGGTTGCGCACGCGATGCTCAAAAATAGTAGACAAGTTCTCATGATTGCGGTTCCACCATTTGTATTTATGGAAAGATGAGATCCAGGTTGCGCCAATCCTTGGTAGCGCTCGCGCACTTAGCTGTCCAGTCTGTTGCGTTGTTGAGATGATCGGGCACCTGCGCCGGCCAGTAGCAAGAAAACCAGCAATCGTAAATGTCCCGTTCAACCGGCGTGCAAAGCCCCGCCGTACCGCCGGCAGCATCCACTTCCCATCCTGGCGAAAAAATGAAAGCACAGCCCGACGGAATATGGGTCGCTGGATTACTCTGGTGAGTCTGCAGAGCAAAGATATCTTCCTTGGCAGACGCGACATGCTCGTCGATGCGCCTCGCCTTCTTATTAATGGCCCGCAGATGTTTCATGCCGCTGCCTTCCTTTCAGAGAAATGCTCAAGAAATGCCGGGTTTTGTGCCGCGATCGCGCCGTAAATTTGCAGGCACTTATCAGTCCAGTCCCGGATCCAGTCGCAGTAGTGGAGATTGGGGTGTCCGGTGTCGCCGTAACGCACAAATGCTTCGTGATGGCACCCGCCGGCACAGATCGGCCGGGCCCAGCAGGTGTGGCAATCGTACTTTGCGCCAATGTGCCCGCGGTTCAGGAAATCCTCTTGCTTTGCCCGGTCGATGCCGGTTGCGACGTGCCCCAGGGCGTGCTCGTCGGAATCGACAAAGCGATGGCAGGGTGCGATATCGCCGGAAGGACCCACCCCAACCAAGCCGAGTCCCGCGCCGCACGGATGAGACTTGTTGATGCCCTGGTGAAGCTCGGCCAGCGTGTCGCTCACGTTGGAGAAACCGTGAAGGCGGTTGCTCAGAGCAGCCGAGAGATATTCGTCGGCAAGCAAGTGAAACTGTTCCAGTACGCCATCCATTCCACGATCGTTGATGGCGTAGAGACGGTCCGGCGAGGTAGTGACCGGAGCGAACCCAACTTCGTGAAAGCCGAGATCGTCCTTCAGGTGGCGGAAGATCCGTAAAACATCCGTGACCCCAGAGGTGAGAGTGACCCGCGCCGCGATGGGACGAGTGTGATGTTTTTGGATGAGCTCTCGAACCTTGGGTTCGATAATGTCGTAGCTGCCGCGCCCGTTTGGAAAGACGCGCAACTGGTTGTGCAATTCTTTGGGTCCGTCCATGCTCACCGTGACCCCGATGTGGTTCTCCGCCAGGAAGTCGATGATCGCGGGCGTGAGCAGGGTAGCGTTGGTAGTGAGACTGAAGTTGATCGGCCGCGATTCCTGCTGGGCCTGTTCGCGAGCATATTGAACTACCTGCTTCAACAGCGGGTAGTTCATCAAAGTCTCACCACCGAAGAACGTGATCTGCAGCGCGTTGCCCTTGGGGGATTGCTGCAGGAAGAAGGCGACTGCGGCCTTGGCCGTCTCCAGATCCATGAACTTCGGCTTGCCTTCGGGCGTGGCAACCTTGTCGGCTCCGTACTCGTAGCAATATTGACAGGCCAGATTGCACTGATTGGTGAGGTTCAGCACCAGGGTTTGAAGAGGAAAGTCCGGGGGCGGATTCTGCACTCCATCCTGCGGACGGGCGTCCCCCGTAAGGATAGCGCGGGCGGACCACAGCTCTTCGAGGACTTCGCCGGCATCGGAACGACTCAGCCCCGCGGCGGACAATTCCGCCAGCAGCCGGTCGCCTGATATCTCCCCTTCAGCGAGAAGGTCGATCACTCGGGCAGTGGCGTCATCCAGTTGAAATATCCCGGCACTTTGGACCAGATAGAGGTACCTCTGCCCCCCGCCCTGAAAAGAGTGGACTTCGCCGAGTCGAAAAGTTGGTGCCTGTGCTGTGATCATTAGTCGATCTCCTTGTTCCACCGGATGTAGAGCGGCGGCGCGACGACCAGGTACGACTTGGCCACGAGCGGTTTGCCCAGTTTGTCTTTTTCTGTCTTTGCCGTGGCGACGACCCAGATATTTCCGTAGTTATTGGCCAACTGGCGGCGTTTCGGGTTGGGTCCGTCGAGCGCCGGCGTAAACAGCCCGGTAGAGCTGAGAGAGCCAACGAAGTCCTTGTCGTCGTCATTGAAGCGTTCGGCAAATTCCTCGACCGACCAGCTGACTTCGACTGGACCGAGATCGATGTCGTCCGGCGTATCCACCTTGCCGTCGGCGCCGCGGTTGTAGGCGACCGCGTAAAACTGCTGGTAACCCTTTTGATGTTGCGACCCGCCGCCCACGCGAGCCATCGCAGTGTTGGGGACTACTTTGATGTAATCGATGCGGTCATAGACTGCGATGGGGCCAGCTAGAACCGCGTGGCCCAGAGTGATATCCCGCTTTCCCGAGATCGCGTTGGGGGCCACGTCCACATCGGCTACCACTTCCTTAGCTGTGTGCGAAACGATGCTCTTTACAGAAATACCCGTACCTAGATCGAGATCCGCCACAGTTACATGGGCGGGCAGGTTTTCACCCGCAATTCGAATCCGCTGGCCTTGAGAGCCGGCCTTTAACGATGAGCGATCGACGGACAATAACAGCGGCGAAGCCGACACCCGCCGCAGTTCTACTTCGAAGCCAAACTCGTCGTAGTCACCCCAGAACCACCGGCCCATTCCCTGCGACCCGTCGGGCGACATCCACATGGTTTCGTGCATCTCGGCGGGGATAGAACCTGCCCCCGAACCAGCAGCGCCGGTCGATCGCCCGCGCCAGGAATAGCCGGCATACACAAGGCCGCGGCCGGTGCGCTCGATCGAGGGTCCTTCTCCCAGCGGCTGCAGCCGAATCGTCGTGGTATATTCGTCGGCCTTAGCACCGGCGGCGACAATCATCTCGCCGACATACTTTCCATGCCCGGCCAGCTGCGCGGTCACAGCCCAGGTGCCGGCCAACTGTGACGGTTTCATTCGAGCTTGCCACGCCGCCCACTCCGGTGTTTGCAGCGGGTAACTCTTCTCGAGATAGGCAAGTGCCAGATCGATGGGTTGTTGAGGCTTCGCGGGGGGAGCGCCGGCAGAAGGAGTCTGCTCCGCCTCGCCGCCAGACCGGCGGAACGCTTCTCCTTCCACATCGGGATACAGTCCGATGTGCATGTTCACCAGCAGCTTCCACTCATCGCTTGAGCGGCGCCAGGAAGCGGGACGGCCGAGCATGTGACACGATCCGCAGGTGCGTCGTATGGTGGGCGTGGGATACTCCTCGTCATAGCTTCGGTGCTCAGCGACATAAAGTACCGGTTTGGCTTCTTCGGGAGCGAGGCCGTGGCTGGCGCTGAGTGATTTGACAATGCTCCGCGCGTCGTCGGGCGTAATCGTCAACCCGTTCAGCCGCACCATGCGCCGAATGGCTTCTTCCCACCCCTCCGGAGTCGTGCGAACCCACGAAATCCGCGCCAGGTTTCCTTGCCCGTCATCCCGGTGGCAGCCGCTACATTTGGCAATGACCAGAGGATCGGTTACGGGAATCCCGGGAGTAGCAGCCTGCTCGGTGCTGTTTGCCGGCCCACTCCCCTGTGCATAGAGGGGAGATCCAGACACAGCCATCCCGAGCATGGCGAGGGCCACGCGAATACACTTATTCATAGAACCTATTTGTTCTCCCAGAATTTAAGTGAAATCGGAGGCGACGTGGCCAACCAGTGCGGATCGATACGCCAAGTATGTGGTGAGCCCGCCACCCTGTCAACCAGGAATTAAAGGCCTTTAGGTGACACCGGCGTTAGATCAGAAAACCCAATAAATACGCACCCTTCCCGCAGCAGGCTCTGAACGTTACAAGGTTGAACGTGTACACAATTAACGAGTAAGGCAGGTGAGATACCGCATCTTCACGTCGTCGCCGTTGACGCAAGCCTCGAGCCGTGGGACGCTCGTCTGGTTCGCGAGCAACGCCCGCGGTTGAGAGTCATCAAGAGGCGCCTGAACTCGATCGCGCAACAGGAGATGACTCAATCACGATGACACGCCGGGAACTTTTGACCCTTGGAGCTGTTTGGGGCGTGGACACTCTGCTGCCTCGCAGCTACGCTCAAGCCTCTCCCGATATCACTCTGCGTATTCAGGAAATTACCGCTGAGCTTGGTCCCAGGCAAACGGTCAAAACGCTCGCCTATAACGGACAGACTCCTGGTCCGCTACTCCGGATGACCGAGGGCAGGACCGTTAACATCGAAGTCATCAACGAGACAGCCGAACCGGAGCTGGTTCACTGGCATGGTTTCCACATTCCACCCGAGGTAGACGGGGCGCAGGAAGAAGGTACACCGATGCTGATGGGACAGAGCCGGCGCCGCTACGCATTTACGGCTCAGCCGGCTGGTACACGCTGGTACCACAGCCACACGGTTGCCGCCCAGAATCTGAGCAAGGGCACATATTCGGGGCAATTCGGAATGATCGTAGTCGAAAGCCGGATTGACCCCGCTCGCTATGATCGTGAGGTCCCCATCATTTTCCACGAATGGGGCGGCTCCTTCTCGCCCGAGAAGGCCGGAGATATTGACTACAGCCTCTACACCATTAACGGAAAGATTCTGGGCGCCGGCGAGCCGGTCCGGGTTCGTTCTTCCGAGCGCGTACTCTTTCGTGTCTTGAACGCCAGCGCAACCATGCACCATCGTCTTGCCCTGCCGGGCCATACCTTTATGGTGGTAGCGCTGGACGGAAACCCGGTCCGCACAATGCGTCAGGTTCCTGTTCTGGAGCTTGGTCCGGGTGAGCGAATCGATGCCGTTGTCCTGATGAACACACCTGGTGTGTGGGTCCTGGGCGAAGAGGATGACCAGAAGCGCAACGCTGGAGCAGGGATCGTGGTCGAGTACGCCGGCAAATCAGGCCCACCGCGTTGGGCCGCGCCTCCACCGTTTACCTGGCAATATGCAATCTTCGGCGGGAATGAGCCGGTGCGAGAACCCGTGCTAAGCCTTCCGCTCGTTTTTGAACCTCAGCATAATGGTCACTTGTACTCCATCAACGGTAAGCTGTTTCCTGACACCGGCCTGATCCAGCCCCACGCCGGGGAGCGGAATCGCCTGATCTTCGACAATCGAAGTTCGCAGGCGCATCCCCTTCACCTGCACCGGCATACCTTTGAAATCACTCGATTCGCTGGAAAGCCGGCCTCGGGAGTTCTGAAGGATGTCGTTGTCGTTCCGGCACGAAGCCGGGTCGAGGTGGACTTTACAGCGGACAGCCCCGGCCTCTCTCTCTTTCATTGCCACCAGCAGTTCCACATGGATTTTGGCTTCATGGCGTTGATGGGGTACTGATTTTTGGCCAACCCTGGTCCGCACCGGCCGATAAACGTAGATTTAACGTTAACTTTCGTCTCGCGCCGTGCGCCGTAAATGTTTATCATCGATCATGGGGCTGACGGAAGAGGATCAGACTGCTGTAGTCGCGCAGGTCGAACGCATTCTGCAAAGCGAAGCTTTCCGCGGTTCGAACGTCCTTCGTCGGCTATTGGCATTTCTTCTCGCCAAGTTCCTCTCCGGAGAGGCAGACCAACTCAAAGAGTATTCGGTGGCTGTCGAAGGATTGGGAAAACCGGAGTCCTTCGATCCAAGTCAGGAGTCCATCGTACGGATCCACATGGGCCGGTTGCGGCTCAAGCTGGACAAGTATTACCGTACTGAGGGCCAGGATGATCTCTGGCTCATTCAATTTCCCAAGCGGCGTTTTATACTCACTTGCGAGCGGCGGACGGTTGCGGTCGTGGAAGAAATTCCATTGGAAGCGATGCCGGTGCAAGAGCCTTCTTTGATCGAACCCCTGCCCAGCCGGAGCCCCTGGTCAACCTTAACCGTACGTGCCGTGTTAGTTGGAATCACTGTGCTTTGGGGGCTGACCGCTCTGGCGTGGTGGCACGAAAGGCAACTTGCCGTCGAGGCCCAAGGCCGTTGGAGTCCCGAGATGGAACAGGTCTGGGGGCCGATGGTAAGTTCTCAGCGTGCACTCATTGTGTCGCTTTCGGACTCTCTTTTCGCCAGTTTCGACGGCTCCGGGGTTTACGGAAGAATAGGGTTGATTCATTGGGACGATTTCCTCGAGTCCAGCGACGTTCGCAAGGTCCAGCGGGCGCTGCAAAACTCGACAATGAAACCGAGCTACTATTTCTCGCCGGCATCTGACGCGATTGCTTCGTTCTTGCTGGGGAAGAGTTTGGGCCCGCATGTTGCGGACTTGTCTCTGGTGAGGAGTAACCTGCTTTCCTGGCAGCAGTTGGCCGATAACAACGTGGTTTTTATCGGCGGAGGCTATCTATTCGCCGATCGTTTTGCGGTCCTGCCAGTCGACCTTGATTTAGAGGAGACCGAGCACGGGTATCGCAATCTCCACCCGGCTCCAGGCGAACCCGGCGAATTCGTCGATCAGACCGGAACTGGTTTTTCCGAGGACGGGGAAGTGTACGCGGTGATCACGCACGTTCCGGGTCCACTGGGGACGAACGATATCATGACGTTTACGAGCCCTCGCATGGGTGGCCGTTTGGCGGCTGTGCGCTGGCTTACCCAGGAGTCCTCCGTGCGGTCGATTGTCCAGACGGCCGAGGGTTACTTTGGGTCTTTCCCCCGCTATTATCAGATCCTTCTTAAAGTTCGGTATAAGGACAGCGTTCCCCTTGAGACCAGCTACGTGCTCATTCACCAATTGCAACTCAAACCTATGGTGAATCAAGCCACACATTTCATCAGCCAAACGTCGGTCGTCGAACGCGATCGTTAGTTTGCCTCTGTATAGAGGAGAGAGTTGGAAGCGGAAGTTGGGCGAAGCGGTGAGGAATGACGATGTGTGGAACTCGGGGACGGGTCCCCGAGTTTCCTGGAGCCAGCGGGTGTATTGGCCGCAGCCGGCGCGCGCATCGCCTACGGCAGCGACTGGCCGGTGGATCCGCTCGACGAATGGTTCGCGCTGAAGGTCGGCGTCACACGCACCAATTCTCCGAAGGCCGGCAAGCAATACGCGGGGCGCCTGAGCGAGGACAGCGGCCTCACTCGCAAACAGGCTTTGCGGGCGATGACGATCAACGCTTCCTATGAGTTGCACCAGGACGCCAACGTAGGCTCGCTCGAAGTGGGTAAGCTCGCCGATTTCATCGTGCTCGACCGCAATTTCTTTGATGTCCCCGCCGAACAGATCGCGAACATCAAGGTCCTGAAAACCGTGGTTGGCGGGCGCGTGGTTTATGAAACCGGTGAAGCCGCCAACCGCCATCGATGATGGAGCACACGAGTCCCAGGTTTGGTCGTCTCGGGAATATCACCGGATGTTAACCTACCGAATACGTGAAAACGTGTTTATCGGTGCCGAGATACAGGAGCACCGCGGTGTCCGACACCCAGTGATGTCAACGCTTTCATTTTCAATGTTCCGAGCAAGGTAAAGTCCCATGTCATCTTCAGCCAACGGGAATACCCACCCTGGATTGGATAGAGCACGGCTGCGGCGCCTCACGGCGAGGGAACTGGAACAGTTCGCAGCGCTTCATCCCAGGTCGCGGGCATTACACGAACGCGCTTCGCGCTCGATGGTGGGAGGTGTCCCCATGCCATGGATGGCGCACTGGCCGGGCGGATTTCCGATCTATGTCAAACACGCCGCCGGCGTGCACTTAGTCGACGTGGACGATCATACCTATGTTGATCTCTGTCTGGGTGATACGGGGGCGATGGGTGGTCACAGCCCGCCCGCCGTGGTGCACGCCGTACAATCGCAACTCGGTCGCGGCATCACGATGATGCTACCGACAGAAGACAGCATGCGGGCGGCGGAAGAACTCGCCCGCCGGTTTCGGGTGGACCGCTGGCAGTTTACGCTGTCGGCGACCGACGCGAACCGCTGCGCATTGCGCCTGGCGCGCCAGATTACGGGACGCAAGAAGATCCTGGTATTTAGAGCTTATCCGTAAATAATGTTCTTCTTGGTTCCCTGGTCTGATTTTTCTGTGAGCGCAGGCTGAATCTGGGTGAAGCTAGTCCACAAGATGGCTCAGATCAAGTCGTGGACGGTGTCGGAGGCGTTGTGGAGCAAGCTTGAACTGCTGGTTCCCAAGCGCAAGAGGCCGAAGGACCGCAACTATCGGCGCAAAGCCGGAGCAGGGCGCAAGCCGATGCCGTCGCGGCAGATTTTTTCGGCCATTGTCTATGTACTTCGCACCGGCTGTCAGTGGAAGGCGCTGCCCAAAGAGTACGGCTCGGCCAGCGCGGTGCATGCGCACTTCCAGCGCTGGCAGCGGGAAGGTTTTTTCCTGAAAATATGGAAGGCCGGCTTGGCCGAGTACGACGAGATGGAGGGTATCGCCTGGCGCTGGCAGAGCATCGACGGCGCCATGGGTAAGGCTCCTCTTACTGTTATCACGGGACTGTCGATGAAGCGTTCGCCGTGCGCGACTCCCACGGGCAAACGCGCCCTCGCGAGGGCAATGTCGGGTCTGCGGTTGATCCCGCCACCACGACGCGCGCCATTGAATTCAACGATGTCCTGCAACTTGAGCACGCGCTTGCCGACGAGTCGGTTGCTTGCGTCCTGGCCGAGCCGGCTATGACCAATATGGGCATCGTGTTGCCGATAGCGGGCTACCACGACGCGCTGAGAACGATCAGCAGACGGCACGGAACCCTGCTCATTATCGATGAGACGCACACGTTCTCAATGGGCGTTGGTGGCTGCACCCAGGCCTGGGGCCTGGATCCGGATATTGTGACCATCGGCAAATCCATTGGCGGAGGTATCCCAAGCGGCGCTCTCGGCATGAGTGCCCACGTCGTGCGGGAAGTGGGTTTGCAGCAAGGGGTTGACTACGAAGATACAGGCGGCGTTGGCGGAACCTTGGCCGGCAACGCGATTTCGGCTGCGGCGATGTGCGCAACCCTCGAACAGGTACTAACGGCCGAAGCCTTTGACCGGATGATTCCGCTTGCCAGTGAGTTGCATCGCTCAATCCAGCGAATCATTGAATCGCACCAGCTACCCTGGAATGTGGTCCAACTCGGATGCCGTGTGGAGTACGGATTTCGACCGAAGCCCGCGCAAAACGGTACGGAAGCGCATGCTTCCGCCGATCGCGAGCTGGAGTCTTACTTGCACCTATACCTGCTTAACCGCGGCGTATTGATCACACCGTTCCATAACATGGTGCTTATGTCGCCCACGACCACCTTGGATGATGTGGCCCTTCACGACCGGCTGTTCACGGCTGCCATCGATGAACTGATGGCGGCGGTTTAGCGCCAACACAAATATTTTCAATTTTTAAATTGTCCTAGCGAGCATGCAAGAGCGCTTCCGGATAGGGGTCGCCACAGCCTACATTCACTGGCTTGGCCGTCTAATGCGATCGGATCTCGCCGCGGGGGAATATGTCGTCCGAGACCCAGTGCCCCGGAGCTACTGAAAAGGCGTTGACAGTCGGGGGATGTTCACTGATTATTTTTCCTTGCCGATAGGCGCGTAGTCGAAAAGGAATGGTGAACATCCCGTCTGTCAACGCCTTGTCAACGCCTTTCGTCTGTCAACGCCTTTTCTTCGAGCTCTCTGGTGAGAGCTGGATTTGCAGACTGTCCCGGCGCTAGTGCCGGACAACGCCGTTAATCGGAACAGTTCCGAAGTGATTACTCGCTTTTGAGCCCGGGGCAAACGTCAGCGTGATATTTGAGAACGGCACATCATTTGAACCGGTGACGCAGACCATGAGCTGGGACTTTTCGCCGTCGGGTGCAAACGGCGCGTTGCCCCCATTCCCGGTAGTGCTCGCCATCCCGACAACGACAAAACCGGTTGTCGTGGCGGCAACGGCGAAGTGGGCGGTAGGACAGTTCGCTGCCACGTAGTGAGGATCAGAGATCACGCGTGCGTTCGTCATGGTGAAGTGATGCGTATGTTGGTCACGCAGGGTCGTGTCGGTCGTTTTGTTGGAGATCATCCAAAGGTCGGAATGCTCCATGTTCAGTGCCGCACGAAAATCGACGGCATCGATATTTGGGGAGACCTCGAGCGACCACGTTCCACGAATCTCGTACCCGCCCATCGCGAAGGGGTTGTAGTCGTTGATCGTTCCCTTGAGTGTGGTGGAGCGCGGACCCTCAGCAACCGACACACTGCTCAGCGCCAGGACCATGACCACTATTTTCGTAGACAGCAGGAAAGCCTTATTCTTCACACGAAACCTCCATCCTCTTGATTTCGGACAGCGCACACTGCCCACAGCCTTAGCTCTTCAACGGTTGAAGCCTTTGGCGTGGGGCGAGGACGCTGCCAAACTGGTGTCGATCATGGCTCATGCACGCGGACTTGAGCCATGGGCCAAGGCTTACCAGCTTCTTATCAATTCCTGTTCTGCTAAGTTGCAGAAACCACGACACATCTGCCCGCTTTGAAGGTTTTGTGGAATAATTATCCGATTTTCGGGGGGAAGAATGCCGGAGGTTGGAGGAGTTATCAAATTCGATCAGTTTGAGGTCGACCTTCGCGCCGGCGAGCTTCGCAGGAATAACCGGCCAGTCAGACTGCAGAACCAGGTCTTCAGGCTTCTGACGAAGTTCCTAGAAGATCGTGGCGAGGTGTTAACTCGAGAGCAGTTACGAATGCACATTTGGCCGTCTGATGTGTTCATCGATTTCGATAATGGACTGAGCGCTGCTGTCCGTAAACTGCGAGTCGTGCTGGGCAGACCTCCGGGGGCCAAAGGCAACAATAGCTACATCGAAACCGTGCCGCGGGTTGGATACCGATTTATCTCGCTCGAGAATGGAACGGACACCAACACCAGGCGCATCATTTCCGTAGCGATTCTGCCTTTCACGAGCAATTCAGATAGCTCGGACCTCGACTATCTGTGTGAAGGCATGACCGAAGCCCTGATTGACGCTGTCTGTCAGATTCGCGGGGTCGCGAAAGTAATCGCTCGTAATTCGGCCTACCGATTCAAAGCGCGTGACCCGCAGGAAGCAGGGCGCGAACTCGGTGTACAGGCAGTAGTGATTGGAAGTGTGCACCCCGCTGGCGACCATGTGCTGGTGAGAGCTGAGCTGATCAGCACAACTGAGGGTTTGCGCCTTTGGGGAGCCAGCTATAAGCCACTCATCCAGGAGCTTTCACTGCTTCCATCGACAATCGCATTGGCTTTGCGGGATCGCCTGGGATCGAAGCAGCGCACTGGGGTGCCGCGCGGCGTATCTCATCGGTCGACTGAAAATTCCGAAGCCTATCGTCTTTACTTGCGGGGAAGATACTTCTGGGCCAAACGCCCGGGAGCGGGTTATGTAGAAAAAGCAATTGAGCTGTTCGATGAGGCGGTTGCACTCGATCCAGCCTTCGCTCTGGCCCACGTTGGGCTCGCCGACTGCTACAACACATTAGGCGCATGGGAAGCCGGCGTTCTGGAGCCGGCGATCGCATTGGAACGGGGCAAGGCCGCTGCCAGTCGGGCACTCCAGCTGGATTCCAATCTCGCGGAAGCACACACCTCCCGTGGCTATTGTCATTTCCACTATGAGTGGGACTGGGGCCGCGCCGAGGCCGCGTTTAAGCGAGCCATTGAGCTGAATCCCAATTACTCCCACGCTCACCACTGGTACTCTCACCTGCTGGCCGCCCAGGGAAGGATGAAAGAGTCGCTGGAACACAGCCTGCGCATTATCGAACTCGATCCTTTCGACCTGCTTATCAATTCGCACCTCGCATGGCACTACCACATGGGGGGACATTACGAGGAGGAACTCGAAGAATCGAACAAGCTCCTCGAAATGGAACCTAACTTTCATAAAGCTCATTACTTCAGGGGTCTCGCTCTCGGACAGCTTGGAAGTATCCGCGACGCCGTAAAGGCACTGGAAAAGTCATATCAGCTCTCGGGAAGCACATTCATGCTGTCTGCGCTCGGACATGCATGTGCCGTTGCCGGTGATAGGGACAAAGCAGTTCACATACTCAGCACATTAAAGGATTTATCGAAGAGCCGCTACGTAGCGGCGTATGAACTTGGTACGATTCACGTGGGACTGCATGAATACGAGCATGCGCTTGATTGTCTGGAAAGAGCGTATATAGAGCGGTCCGGTTGGATACCGTATCTCCCTGTCGATCCAACATTCGCGCCTTTGCGAAGTGAACCTCGGTTCCAAAGAGTATTGCGGAGTATTTCAAATTCTTGAGGTAATTCTTGGGTAACGCCGAGATTGAGCGGTGATCGGAAACCTGCTGCAAATATGGATTGGTAGCACAGATTCTCGCCCGGTGTCATCATCGCCAGACATCCCAGTCTCCATCAAAGGTCCAATTTTAGACTTGTGCGAAAATCCGAATCCCGGTCGAGATGCGTCGACACGGTCGCGAGATGCGTCGACATGATACCTATCCCCCTTTTCTTTCCTTTGTGGCAGTTTGCCAAGATGACGCGCCTTGCCCGCATGGTGGTTGCCGGCCTTCCGCATCACGTGACCCAACGCGGGAACCGGCGGGAGGCTATATTTTTCGAGGACGGGGACCACGACATCTATCGCGATTTGCTCGCCGAGCAGACTCGTAGAGCAGGAGTCGAGGTATGGGCGTACTGTCTGATGCCCAACCATGTTCACCTCATCCTCACCCCGACGCGGGCGGACGGTTGAGGGCTCGCGGTCGCTGAAGCGCATCGCCGCTACACCAATTTCATCAACGCACGTGGACGCTGGACAGGCCATTTGTTCCAGAGTCGGTTCGCGTCCGTGGCCATGGACGAGGCACATTTAATGGCAGCGGTCTGTTATGTGAACCTAAATCCCGTGCGAGCACGCCTGGTGTCACGCGCTGAGGATTGGCCTTGGTCGAGTGCACGAGCCCATCTGGCCGGTGTCGACGATAATCTAGTGATCGTGCGTCCTGTGCTCGATCGAACATCCTGCTTCGCGGACCTGCTTTTGCAGGATCGCGCTGAGGATTTTGCCGCGCTTCGGCGGTCCGAGGGCATCGGACGCCCGATCGGCACTGCAGAGTTTGTCACAGGACTTGAGCGCTTGCTTGGCCGACCGATCGCGCGCCAATCTCCCGGCCCCAAACCAAGCAAACCGTGTCGACGGCGAGCAGCTAGAATTGCTGCAATAGGTATCATGTCGACGTATCTACGCAGACGTATCTACGCACTAGAACATAAAGGTGCAACCCACGGCAAATTCATAAAAGGACCCAGACTCCGAGTTACCGCATGTGTTCGATCGGCTATCTGGTTACTTGAGAGCTGGAGACGTAACTCTTCGGAAGTTACCGCCCGCTCAGTTACCAGATCTGCTTGTGAATGCGGGAGAAGTCTAGCAGAGCACCTCAGATACCTCAAGATGCCTTTTGACAACAACAAGGTGACAGAAAGGACGTACCCCATCGGGATTGCGTTTGTGATCGCTCACTACGACTGTGCTTAGAGGAGAGCGAGAAAAATGGTGCCGTCTTCAAACCCGCCGTTTCTTTTTTGGAGGAGCCGTCTTCTCAATCTCGTGAGAAGTAACAAGGACAACCGGCTCCTGATCGGGAAAAGTTGCAATCATTGTCAGATGGCCTCCCATCGCAGCGACCGTGCGCTGCATGGTGGAGAGCCGGGGGTCCTTTCGCTTCTCCAGACGCGATATTTGCATCTGGCCAATCCCGAGAACCTCGGCCATCTTCGCCTGGCTGATTTTCCGCCCTTTGCGTATCTGGCCGAGAGTCATCCTGCGCTGCACCTTCTCCAGCAACTCGTTTCCCCGCGCCGCAATCTTCTTCTGCCGTTCCTTCGGCAAGGAGGCAATCACATCGTCCACTGCAATCATCCCACGCATCGTAGTCACTCCATTGACTAGAGATTGTCGAAGTGTTCCTTGTACCTCTTGTCAGCTTTTTCGATCAGCCGTTTATAAAACTTCTTCTCGCTTGCTCCGGATTTGTCACCAGCAACCAGTAGAACTGCGTTTCTCTCTGGGTCGAAGGCAAAAGCGACGCGCCAAACGCCTCCGTCAGCCTTAAACCATAGCTCTTTCATGTTCGCGTACTTTGATTCGTTGAGCGTGTCTACTTCGGGTCTTCCCAGCAATGGCCCATACTCCCGCAGGGGAGCCAAAACGCGAAGCAAGCAGTTCGTCGTGGATAGTCATGGACAGTCATGGCAAACTCATCGAACTCGGCTTTGAACCTGGGATGGAAGTATGCGGCCCAGCTCATGAGACCATAATGCTATATAGAGCATTATGCTTAAAAGGGCATAAAGCACCATCGCGGACATCTGATTCGATCGGAGGAGATGCGGTGATAGCCAGAGACCTGGTCCCAACCTTCTCTGGCCTCCACAGCAAGCGGTTGCTTCGCACCGCTCACCGCTCAAGAAACGATCGCACGGCAGACGATGACGCCACCAAGCCTAAAGAATCAAACATAAAGGTACTCCTGAGAAGCATTGTCTCAAACAACTAAACCGATGTGACCCGCCAAGACACGAACCCCGCCCCAACGTACCGGCGAAGGCAGCTTTGCTGCTCACCGTCACCTTACTCGCAGCCGATGCAAAAGGCGGAGGGCGCTATCGCTTTCGGCTTCCCAGGTTCTGGAAATGAGTGAAGGCATGGGTGGGAAAAGTGGGCGAGGCATCAGCTATGCAAAAGATTGACGGGCCCGATGAGTTACCACGGAATGACGTCTCGCTGAAAGAGTTGGACGATCAAAAGTTTGCCCTGGACCAGCACGCCATCGTTGCCTTCACGGACGTCCAGGGCACGATCACCTATACAAATGATAAGTTCTGCACGATCAGCCAATACTCCCGTGAGGAGCTGATCGGCCAAAACCACCGGATCCTTAACTCTGGCCATCACTCCCGGGAGTTTTTCCGGGACATGTACCATGCTATTGCCAACGGCCAAGTCTGGCATGGCGAGATCAAGAATCGCGCCAAAGATGGCTCATTCTACTGGGTGGATACAACGGTTGTTCCCACCCTGAACAAGGAGGGCAAACCGATCAGGTACGTGGCCATCCGTACCGATATCAGTGATCGCAAGCGGACGGAGGAGGCTTTGAAGGAAAGCGCCGCCATCAGGGAGACGGCGCTGGAAGCGTTGTCCGATCAAAAGTTTGCCCTGGATCAGCACGCCATCGTTGCCATCACAGATGTCCAGGGCACGATCACCTCGGTAAATGATAAGTTCTGCACGATCAGCCAATACTCCCGTGAGGAGCTGATTGGCCAAAACCACCGGATCCTCAACTCTGGCCATCACCCCCGGGAATTTTTCCGGGACATGTACCATGCCATTGCCAATGGCCAAGTCTGGCATGGCGAGATCAAGAATCGCACCAAAGATGGCTCATTCTACTGGGTGGATACAACGGTTGTTCCCACCCTGAACAAGGCGGGCAGACCGATCAGGTACGTGGCCATCCGTGCCGATATAACCCAGCGCAAGCAAGCGGAGGAGGATTCCATACAAGCAAGACTTGAGGCCGAGGTGGCGAACAGTACCAAGTCAACCTTTCTGGCCAACATGAGCCATGAGATCCGTACTCCCATGAATGCGATCATGGGAATGACTTATCTCGCGATGCGTGCCAATCCCGCTCCCGAACAGCGAAAATACCTGAGCAAAATATCCGGAGCGGCGGATTCTCTGCTGACGATCATCAATGACATCCTCGACATCTCAAAACTGGAAGCGGGTAAGATGGAGCTGGAAACTGTCCCCTTCTCGCTCGAGCAGATCCTCTTCAGTCTCAATGACATCGTCATCCATGCTGCAAGACAGAAGAACCTCGCCATTGCGTTCTCTACCGCGCCAGAGGTCCGGCCAAATCTATTAGGCGATCCCCTTCGTCTGCAACAGATACTGATCAACCTGGTCAACAATGCCATTAAGTTTACCCAAGCGGGGAATGTTGCCCTCAAGGTATCGGTAGAAGATGCAACGGATAAAGCAACTCGCCTCAGTTTTGCTGTCAGCGACACCGGCGTCGGCATGACTGCGGAGCAGGTTTCGAAGCTCTTTCAACCCTTCAACCAGGCGGACGCCTCTCATACCCGCAAGTTTGGCGGTACAGGATTGGGCCTTGCCATCAGCAAGCAGCTTTGCGATTTGATGGGTGGGACACTCACCGTTGAAAGTGAGCTTGGAAAAGGGACGACGTTCATTTTAAGAATAGGGTTTGGCGTCGCAACCAAAACCTTATCTGCGAGGCCAGTCCACGCCAAGGGACGCTCAGTTCTCATCACCGATGACAACCTGGGTGACCGGGACGCGTTGTTCGCGATGCTCGATGCGAACGGTTTTGACATCAGGACCGCAACGTCTGGAGAAGAGGCACTCTCCGCGCTTTCGTTGGCTTCAAGCACTCTACAACCAATTGATTTGGTCCTGATGGATTGGCACATGCCCGGCATCGATGGATTAGAGGCTGCTCGCCGAATCAAGGCACAGTCAGATTGGCCACGCATCCCGGCTATCGTGATGGTCACGGCGTTGGATCGCCAGGAGGTGATGAGACAAGCACGTGACGCCGGGCTGGATGGCTTTGTCATCAAACCAGTCGTAGAGTCTATGCTCCTCCAAATCATCGCGGCCATTTTTGATCGGGAAGCCGCCGGGCGGCTCGGTTCAATCGACGATTCAAAAAGCCTGATCGGGCGGCGCGTTCTCCTGGTGGAAGATATTGAAATTAACCGCGACATTGGGGGAGAACTGCTCACCGATCTCGGCATTTCGGTCACGATGGCCGTCAACGGTTGCGAAGGGGTCGAGCTTGCGCGTACCGGAGTATTTGACCTGGTGCTCATGGATATCCAGATGCCGATCATGGACGGGCTGGCCGCGACCAAGTTGATACGGACTGATCGGCGCTTTGCAAATCTACCCGTCGTCGCGATGACGGCGCACGCCATGGTGGGGGACTACCAGAGAAGTCTGGACGCGGGAATGAATGATCACGTCACGAAGCCAATTAATCCGGAAAGGCTGAAAGAGGTTCTCCACAAATGGATCCCGGGCAAGCCGGTACAGGGTATCCCGTTAGATGTTCCCGTAGCTGGTGCCCTTCAGGATGATGCCTACATACCTGAAACGCTCGCCCCTTTCGACATACAAGCCGCACTGAGGGGGATGGGTGGAAAACGCAAACTTCTTCGCAGGACGATGGTCAGCTTTCGCAATCATTATGCTCACGCAGCGTCGGATCTCCGCCACCTTATCCGTGAAGGAAAGAGGGAGGAAGCGGAAAGACTCGCGCATTCGCTGAAAGGAGTTGCCCGAACTCTTGAAGCTGCAGATCTGGGGAACGCAGCATTTGCGCTGGAGGATGCGCTGCGGTGTGGCGATATACCTTACGTGGAACCGCTCATCGAACGTATGGAGAGGATGCTCGCCCCGGCTATCATTGCGGCCGCATCGCTTGAGATGGATGTCAGCCCGGGGGATCACCGGGGCCGGATGCGTGGCAGCGAGGCCGTGAAGTGGTAGCGGATCAACCACACGCCGGGGAGAGATGCGCTCGAAATACCCAGGTTGGGAATTGAACTGCATTTCGGATGGGGGTTGAGCTACCTGTCCCAAATCTCTCTAGACCGCGATAGAAAAAGTCGGCTTTGTTGCCAACATCTTCCTCTTGCATTTTGATGGTCTCAATGAGGCTTATGAAGCCAGAGACTGCAGCAATCCGGTGCTCTTCCATGGCGAGCAGTTTACACTCAGCCTTCCAAGGAAGTTGCGGGGCCTCTCAGGGGCTGGCTAGTTTTCGAGATCGCTAAGGCGTTTCAGAATGTCGAATGCTCTGGTGTTCTGAGGCATATACATGGGTGGCTGAAAAATCATCTGATTGGTCTTCTTCCCGAGGAACGTGTTGAGACCGAATACGTAGTTCGTCGGGGAGAACTTTTCGGTGACCCATTCAATGAGAGAAGGGCCGGCCAGGTCAATGAGCCATGAAAGCTCCTCCACGTGCCAAATCTGATATTGAAAGCCAGAAACGCCGTGAGCGGAAAGCTGGTCTCGGATCACGTTCCCGATCATCAAAGGGGCATTGGCGTGTTCGATGGCATCGAATAGAAGCAGCACAGGGTAAAAGGACGTCACCTTGGCGTACTTCTGTGACAGGGCTGCTGGGAGGCGCCCTGATCTTATGGCTGCGATTTTTTCATGGAGTTGAAACAGCCCCCTGCGATCTTTGCCATCGGCAATCTGCTTCTTCACATCTGCAATGATTGCTTCTGGGGAGGCCGACATTTTGGCTTCTACAAAAAGCCCGGATAACTTGCATTCTACGAGAACAGCCGTGTCTGCTGAGATCAACGTCACATCGTTGGTCTTGCCTGCCCATCCTAGGTCTCGCTCATCTTGCTCGGTTAAAATCTCAGATCCAAGCACGTGGCCGCGAAGCATGTCTGCGGTCAATCGCTCAAAAGCACGAACGAACGGTTCGCGGAAGTGGTCGCCAGCCTCTTGCGAAAGTCTGAAAAATAAACCGCGTGTGCCCGCATAGCCAATCAGTTCCGGGTATGGGGCAAGATATTGGCCCTTTTCGTGAATTATGGGGTATCTGAGGAGGCTATTAATCTCGTAGGGCTTTTCCCTAGGCTCAGTCCTTTCGAGCTTGGCGCGGTGGAATGCAAGGCGCTTGGGTCTGTCTGCTGAAAGATGCTTGAGCGTCGTCCAGATGTCAGGGCTATCACCAGCCCGGAGAAGATCGCTTTCAGGATAGAAGGGTGCTTTTTGGAACTGCCCCATAATACGCATCGTGGCTGTGGCAAAGCGCGAGCCCGATATATTCAGATGTTGTTCCATAACGGAGGAAACATCCGGATCAGAGATCAGGTTCTTCATGATCGACCAGACCCTCACGACTCTTAAAGGGTGAACGTGGTAAGGAATTTGCTGGTAGACCCACTTCAGGACGAAAGTAGCCGCATGGTCTGGGTCGTCGCTATATGCGCTATCCTGTTCTGCGTGTGTCCATAGGCTCTTGAGCGCGTTGAGAGTCTCGCTGAGATTGAAGTGATCCTGCTTCTTTTTACTGGTGCTCCCGAACATGGCGATGTAGTTGCTGACGGCGGCCAGTTCGTAGGGGTTCAGAAACGCTTTGCTTGGAACTAGAAAATTGTTTGCCACCACCTCAGCAAAGATGCCATGCAGGTATTGGAGCGCTCCGTGGCACGGCATACGTGCGATTTGATATTTGTATCGTTGCAGCGCCAAGCGAAGCTGCTGGGACTGTGGTGTCAGGTGTATGGCGATACCCCTCAAGACAGTTTACGTGCTTGGACGGTAACCCGGGGTAACCCGGGGACGGGAAGGTGTGAAGAAATTGACAACAGCAAAGGGCTATTGTTGCAACAATAACACCACTAGACTAAAAGCGTGAGCGCACCTTCAGATTCCCCTCGTCCTCGTTCCGCGCCTTTCATCGATAGACCGTTCCCAGCTTGTGTTTCGTACTGTGGATGTAGAGAGAATGATCGACGACGACCACAGTGCACGGTCGATTTGGGAGATGATCGGCGGGTTGAATCTAAGTTTGTATAACGCCAAGATTGCAGCTGTGGAGGGACGTGCTGGCCGAGACCATACAGCTCCGCAGTTGCTCATAAGTTTATGGTTGTATGCCTACAGCCGAGGGATCAGTTCGGCACGTGAGATTGCGCGGCGATGTGAGTATGAACCTGCGTTCCAGTGGCTGTGCGGTTTGCAACCTATTAGTTATCGCACCCTGTCCGGATTCCGTTCTGATAACAAGGACGCGCTCGGTAGTGTGTTCGTGCAGGTGGTGGGAGTGCTGAGTGCCGAAGGGCTGATCACCATGGAACGGGTGACGCTGGATGGCACCAAGATCAAAGCCAACGCCAGCGGAAACACGTTTCGACGCAAAGAGAAGATCGAAGCCCATCTTGCCGCAGCACAAACGCAACTAGAGAAGATGAACGAACAAGCCGCCGAGGAAGAGAAGGTGGCCACGCGCCAAGCGGCTGCGAAAGAGCGGGCGGCTCGTGAACGCGTAACCCGCCTGGAAAGCGCGCTTCGTGAAGTGGAGCGTCTGCAAGAAAAAAAGAAAGAGGATAAGAAGACATTTGTAGCGCGGGCATCCACCACCGATGTCGAAAGCTCATGTGATGCGTAACGGCGAAGGTGGCACAGTGCCCAGTTACAACGTGCAATTAGTGACCGACACCACCCACGGATTCGTAGTGAACGTAGAGGCTACCACTGACGCCATCGACTATCGTCAACTGGAACCAGCCCTTGACCGCTGTAAAGCGACGCTGGGATTGCTGCCGAAGCAGTTGATTGCAGATGGAGACTACACCAACCATGCAGCCGTGCAGGCTGCTGCAAAGTCTGGTGTCGACTTTTACGGTTCGTGGCAAGACAGCTGGAAACCGACAGAATCGGATGCTCAGGGACGCTCCGGGGCCTTTATAAGCAGTGCTTTTCCATATGATGCGAAGAATGACGTTTACCTCTGCCCTGCCGGACAGCAACTAGTCCACAAGACGGTCCTCGATCGTGGACACGGGGTGCGCACGCATGTGTACAAGGCGCCAAAGGCAGCTTGCGCTTCCTGCGTTTATCGCGCTCAGTGTGCCTCGAAGAAACCGAAACCACAGTGGAGACGCTCAATCACACGTCTTGAGGAGTCTACGGAAACAAGCGCATTCAAAGCCAAGATGCAGACTGAGGCGGCACAGAAAATATACCACCAGCGCTCGCAGATCGCCGAGTTCCCGCACGCCTGGATAAAAGAGCGATGTGGGCTCCGGCAATTTCGCTGCCGTGGGCAACAAAAAGCAGGCATGGAAGCTACGTGGACCTGCATCAGTTACAACCTTATCCGGTTATTTAGCGTACGCCGACGCCGCAAGACCGCTACCTCGACTGTCGCTGCCGCCTAAGAAAGGGCAGGGTGGTCTGTTTCTCAACACGATAAAAGACCAAAGCCACTCCTCCTGCGTGCACTGTGCAACCCCAGTTTCAGACTCACGATCCGATCGGAGGGCTGGAGAACCGAGTACCTGCCATCGAATAACGAGCGGGGCACCGGGACGACCATGGGCGGACTGAAATCTTTCACACCTTCCGGTCACCTCGTTTCGGAAGCAATGTGGTGATTGCCGATGCGCTGCTGAGTGTCCTCCCAATATATGCGCACGCGGGAAAGCAAATCTGGGACAAGCAAATCCGGGACAAAGCAAATCCAGGACAGACGAAACTTTACCCAAGGGATGTTACATGCAGTGAGTTGGGGTACGTTTCTTCTGTCCCCAGTAGGTCCCCGGGAACGTCATGAAATGCTGGTAAAACGAGTATCCTGAAGCCGCCAATCGCGGAGGGCTTTTGGCCAACCGCCAAACTGCTAAGAAACGGCTCATGAGAGCCACCGGGACGCAGCAGGCTCCCCAACTGCTCTGTATGGAACCTTTGGCTCGTCCCAGATCACGCGCGCACCATCGGATGCAATTCTTCCAGGGCTGAGCTATTAGCAGCAATTCATTGTAGGGGTCCGTGGTGGCACAGCCAAAGGTGAACAAATCCGGTCCAGAATGCCAGGCCAACAGTTTTGTGACCTTACGGTACTGCCGCGAGAGTGTTCATATCGCTCGATTGGTCTGTTCCTTGGCTTTAGCTTCGGCGGGCCGAATGACCTTCGCTTCGAGTCCTGCCAACAATTCCTCGACGCCCTTGTAGAGAACAGGCGGCAATACCCACGGAAATCTCCGGAAGTGTTCGAACATGCCGTATTCGTGCTGCGATTCCATCAGCAGCGGCTGAACAGGAACCGAGGGAAGATTAGGAACGATCGCCGATAGTTCTTGCGGAATACTCTTGGCATCTGTGATGTCTGCGATGACAAAACGAGCCATTCCCGCCAGGACCCGAACGGATTCAGTGATATCTCGGCTAGCCGGCTTCTCGAAATCAAAGAGCACAGGCACGTAGTCGCGCTTGCGAAGTTCTTCCCTCAGGGCGTCGAGAATGATCTTTCGGTTCGGCGTGAAGCGGCCTAGAATTAAAACGACCTTGGAGGTAATTGTGTCAATGACCTCGCGTATCTTTTCATTGTTCAACAGCAGATAAACGAATTGCGCAAGCTCGAGGTTATCTACTTGAATAGCGGGTTCTGATTCAGACGTGATGATCAGATTCGACTGGTTGGCGTTGGTAAGTTTCACCTGCCAAGCCGAGATCCCGTATACATTGCAATCTCTCAGAGTAGCCCACTGAAAGTCAGTTCGCACGAGTCGGGCACCGCTGAGGTCTGTTCGAATAAGGGTCGCCCCCGTGAGCCTGGCGGAATCGAGGTTCGCGTCGATGAGTTCCGCCTCGGTAAGGTCTGCATCATCAAGTCTCGTTGACACCAGAGTCGCGCCTAGAAGTTGGGCCCCTGTGAGATCAGACGCTCGAAGGTCTGCCGAGCCTAGGGTTGCGCTATTAAGGTTGGCCCCGCTGAGGTTCGCACCCCTGAGACTAGCACCGCTGAAATCGGTATAGCGGAGGTCCGCCCCTCGAAGGTTCGCACTAGTAAGATCAATCCAGCCGAGGTCAAAACGGCTTAAGGACGCGCCTTCGAGGTTTGCCCCTCTAAGGTCCGCCCTACGGAGGATCGTTGCCAAATTCTGCGGGTCCTCGTGTATCTCTGTTGGGTTATCGATGCTTATCGGTCCTGGTTTTCGCGCCCTCTTCCACTTATTCCAGGCTTCGACACCTTCTTTCAACTTGGCTAGATGTTCACGATTCGCCATAAATCCCAGCCTGAGTAATAGCACATCTAGCAAATCTGGGACAGCCGAAAAGTACCCCAATGTTTAGAAACCTTTGCAACGAAAAGCAGCGATCCTCCTATCTTCCTTCATCGAATCCCTCCCCCGAAAGAATCGATGAAAGTTCTTAGAGAATCGCTGCTCATGAATGAGAATACGGGTTCTGGCGCGGTGCGCCAGAACCCTTGGGTGACAGGGCTAAATATTCTCGTTGTACGTTGAAGGGCTGGCTGGTGGCCAGTACCGCGGGGCCTTCGTAGAACAAGCCGCGGTCATTGCACAGTCCTCACCACGAAAGCGTGGATGCAATGCGCCCGCCTTCGAGCGCTAGACAGCTCGGAAGAAACCATCCTCCAAACTAGCCTCAAGCAAGTCGCTTGCATAAGCTTCAGCATCTTCCAGGCTCAGACCCCTTCTTGATGAAACCTTCTGCGACGTGTTGGGGAATGGCCTCGCCCAATCGGTCAAATGCTCATTCACCTTGACTGCAACACCATTTGAGCGGCCCTCAACCAGGATGATGCGCGTGCACTCCGACGGCAGGTAGCGTCTATGCTCATGGCAGAGCGGACACCTCCCAGCGACGGGCTGCGACGGCATCGCCTCCACGGGCGCCGGAATATTCTCGCCGCACCCCTTGCACTGCACCACCACCCGCTTCGAGCTCTCGGGTCCTTGAAACATGAGCTACAGTATAGGCGAATAAAAAGCGCATATAATCCACAGGCAACAGAAAACCCGGCTCAGCCGGCCATGGAGCCTCAGTGAGATCGGGGCGATGCCGTCAGCATTGCTCGGGCATATGCATCCGCATTGCTCGGGGATGCCGATTCACAACTCACAACCAGATTCATAACCAGAGTTACTTAAACATCTATCTTCCCTGTAAGCCGCCCGATCGTGCCTGCTAAGTCTGGCTCGCATACTTCGCAAGCATCCAATCTGAAAACACTCGAACCAAGGGTTAGCTGTTTACTTCCAGTTAACCTCCCCTGCTTCCTCATCTTTTTCATGAGCCACCATGGACGAAAGAAGTGAGGAGAGATAGCGTCATATCAGACGAAGAAGCAAACCGTCAAAAATAAATGCCTGCGAGAAATTAATTTGCATGATAATTCAGCAAATCCGCGTCTAAGTGCTGTCACGCCTCGCACAGAACTTCACGTGGCGGGTGAGTAACGCGGAGGATGATGCTGCGCTTGACCTCACGCGAAACCTTTGTCCTCCTCCGGAGGGTTAGTACCCACCGGTTAACGAGGCAAGATGCTCAAATAAATTACTTGAGCACCTTGAGCATCTTCGTGAAACAAACGACTTATTTGGCAACGTTGCCAAATCCCAGTTGCTTTTCTCTTAATCAGAACCGTAGGAGTTTCATATCATGGCATTCGGACAAGACCCATTCAACCCTTCCCGCACGCTGCCAACACTCGCCCCCGTACAACAACGGCGTAGAGAGCTGCTTGCTTACCAGGCCCGCCAGGAGGCCGCGCAAGCACTCGCCACACCCAACGAGCTTCACACCGAAGAAGACACCTACGTTCCGGAGGAGGCCTCCGTTGCGCAAGAGCAAGAAGACCATCAGAGAAAACGACGAACTCCAGCAACCCTACGCCGAAGAAGAGTCTGAGCCATCGGTGGTTCTTCCACCCCGATCCTCCGCGCCCCCACCACCCGCACTGGACGCCGCGGCCTTCCACGGTGTAGCCGGTTTCCTCGTCCGTACACTTGCCCCACATACTGAGGCCGATCCCGCCGCCGTCCTCCTCCAGTTCCTGGCGGCCTTCGGCAACCTCGTCGGCCCCGCCCCGCACTGCCGCGTCGGTACCACCCGTCACGGCCTCAATCTCTTCGTCATTCTCGTCGGCGAATCGAGCAAGGCCCGCAAAGGAACCAGCTGGCGCCAGATCTCTAGCCTCTTCGCCGAAGCCGACCCGCTCTGGTCTTCGCGCTGCGTGACCACCGCCCGCCCCACACCCAGCACCATCCTCCACGCGCTACGCGATCAACAACCCGCCACCGATCGCCGCCTCTTCCTCCTCTCTGAAGAATTCGCATCCGTCATCCACGTCCTCGGCCGCGAGACCGGCCAACTCTCTCCCCTGCTGCGCTGCGCCTGGGATGGCGGTAACCTGAGCGCTCATGACGGCCATCGTTACATCCAGGCCACCGCGGCCCATATCAGCATCGTGGGTCATGTCACGCAAAGCGAGCTCGCCCATCACCTAAACCACATCGAATCCACAAACGGCTTTGCCAACCGCTGTCTGTGGACCAACGTGCGGCGCAGCAAATCCCTGCCCGACGGCGGCAGCCTTCCCCCCGAACAGCACTCCGCCATATCCCGCGAGCTCCGCCGTACCCTCGATTGGGTGCAAAACCAAAACGAACTTCTCTTCTCGCGCACCCCGGCCGCAAGCGAGCTGTGGAACGAGCGCTATGACGCCTTGAGCCAGGGGCGCGGGGACGCATACGGCGCCGCCACCAGCCGTGCCGAAGCTCAGGTCCTCCGCCTCAGCGCTATCTATGCCGCCCTTGATCGCACCCCGCTTATCGATGCCTGCCATCTCGAGGCCGCCTTGGCCGTATGGGACTACTGTCGAGACAGCGCCCGCCTCCTCTTCGACACCGCCCCCATCGATCCCACCGCCCAGCGCATCAGTCAGGCCCTTGACGTCACTCCTGAAGGACTAAGCAGAGTGGGAATCCGGAGTCTCTTTCATCGCCACATAAGCAAAGAACGAATCGACCTCGCCCTCGAACAACTGCTGAAACTTGGCATCATCGACAGGGAAACCACCGCCGGCCGAGGACGCCCCGCAAGTCTCTGGACCAAAGCACAGAAGCCGGAAACCGGCATCAACACCAACGAAACCGACACATATGGCGCATACGGCGCTTAAGGCGCATACTTCCACACATACGGCGCATAGGGCGCTTAAGGCGCACACTTCCACACATATGGCGCATAGGGCGCTTAAGGCGCACACTTCCACACATACGGCGCATAGGGCGCTTAAGGCGCACACTTCCACACATACGGCGCATAGGGCGCTTAAGGCGCACACTTCCACACATAGGCGCACATTGACGGCATTTCCACTCGCACAAAATTGCCTTTCAGCAATCTCTGGTGTGTTACTCATGGCCCCCACGGTTTTCTCTTCAGCTTCAATGTCATTGATTTGCTTCGTCGAGATTGATACCTTCCCCTGAGAAACCCCATAAGGACCTGGATGATTTTGCTTCGATTTGCCTTACCCCGCCTCTGCCTGGCGTCTTCAGTAGTGTGCTTCCAAGTGGCTCTGTTACCGTGCGCCTTTGGTCAGACCCCCACGTCCGCGCTGGATGGACCTGCCTTTGCTGCCCCGTCCGAGATCATTGCGGCCGCAGCCAAGGTAACACCCGAAAAGTACGCCAACGTAACCATCCTCTACGAAGAGGACAAGGACGTGCTGGATACAGAAGGGCGGGTGACCAACGTCCACCGGCTCATCTACCGCATTGAGACCCAGGCCGGCATGGAGTCGTGGTCGGAATCTGCAGTTGCCTGGGAAGCCTTCTACCAAAAAGAGCCGACGATCCGGGCGCGGGTAATCCGGCCTGGCGGCAGCGTGGCCGAACTCGACGCAAAGACAATTACCGATGTGCCCGCGCGGAATGAGGGCGACGGGACTTACTCGGACGAACGTATCCATAAGGCTCCGCTGCCTGGGCTAAGCATCGGCGCAATCGTCGAGAGCGAGACGACAAGGATCGATAAGGACCCGTTTTTTGCCGGTGGCGGTGTCTACCGGTTTTTTCTTCAGCGGGATGTGCCTGTGATGCGCACTCGTGTCATCGTGGAAGCGCCGGCCGCGCTCCCGATGCAATATCGAGTGGGGTTGTTACCCGGGATCGCGGTTAAGGATGAGTCGACCGCGGGAACTCGGCGGCTGGTTTTCGACCAGGGGTACCTGGCGGCGGCGATCAACTCCGACATACATCTGGCCACACGCGCGCCGCGGGTTCCAACCGTTGAGGTTTCGACGGGCAAGTCGTGGGAATCGGTCGCAGAAGCGTATCGCCTGCTGGCGGAACCGCAAATTCAGCCGGAACAAGCCAAGGAGCTTGTCCGCGGGGCGAACCCGGCGACCCATGCGCCTTCCGATGCCGAGGGCCGCCTTGCCTTCATCCAGGCGCTGGTCTCCAGGCTGCACAAGGAGGTGCGCTACACGGGCATCGAGTTCGGCCAGGCGAAGTTACAGCCGCAGCCGCCATCGGAAGTGCTCAAACGCCACTATGGCGATTGCAAAGACAAAGCCTCCCTTCTGGTGTCGATGCTGCGAGCGTCGGGGATCCCCGCCGACCTGGCTTTGCTCAACGCGGGCCCGGGCAAGGATGTGACTCCGGACCTGCCCGGAATGAACCAATTCGACCACGCGATCGTCTACGTACCACCCACCGCTGCCGGCGGTCATGGGTTGTGGATCGATGCCACCGCCGAATTCACCCAGGTCGGCGATCTGCCTTACGGCGACCAGGGACGGCTCGCGCTGGTGATTGAGGAGGGGGCAAAAGAGCTTACCTTGACGCCAGAGGCCCGGCCCGAGGATAGCGTTTTGGTGGAGACGAGAGAGTTCTCTCTGGCAGACTACGGTCCGGCAAAGGTGATCGAATCCTCGCATAGCACCGGTCACGTCGACTCCTATTACCGATCGGAATATGGCGATACCGCGGGCAAGGAAGTGAGAGCGTCTCTGGAAGGCTATGTGCGGAACGCCTACGCAGCCAAAGCGCTGGGCAAGGTGGAGAGCGGCGACGCCAAAGACTTTACCAAGCCGTTTGTATTGCGGCTGGAGATCGATAAGACGAAGCGGGCGAACACGGGGATTTCCGATGCCTTCGTGGCCTTGTTCCCCACCGGGGCTTTCGGCCGCCTGCCACGCTGGTTTTTCATGGACCCCGATCAGGGTGGCCAGACGCTGAGCCCGGAAGAGAAGATCGACCGGGAGAAGGCACAGGAGCAACGGGCGGCCGGGTACGAGGTGGAGCCATTCATCGCCGAGCGGCGCCACCGGATCACACCTCCCTCGGGATTTCTGGTGCGCGCGCTGCCGGCGGATAAGACGACCCAAATGGGCCCGGCGACATTGACCCAAACCTACAGCAGCGATACCTCCGGCGTGATCACGGCGGTCTTCCGCTTTAATACGGGGAAAGCACACTACACGACCGAAGAGGCTCTGGAACTGCGCAAAGCCGTGCTCGCAGCGATGAAAGAAGACGCGGTGAGCATCCTCTTTGACCAGTCGGGGGCGAAACAATTTGCGGCCGGCAAGGTCCGCGAAGCACTTACGATCGACCGTGGTCTTATCGACGCTCATCCCAATGACCCGCTTCCGCATATCCGGATGGCCTATGCCCTGATGGCTGCGGGTGTCGGCGAAGAGGCACGGGCTGAGGCATTGAAGGCCACGATACTGGCTCCAAAATCGGCACTTGCGTTCAACGCCCTGGGGTGGATGCTGCAGTGCAACGCGATTGGTGTAAATCTGGGCAAAGGCTTCGATCTGAACAGCGCGCTCGCTGCATACCGCACCTCGAAGTCTCTCGACCCGGAGGATCTGCAGACCCGGGCCAATCTTGCCTTTCTTTCCGAGTACGATGCTACGGGCGTCCGCTACAGTTCCGTGGAGGGTCTCAAGGCTGCAATTCAGGAATATCGCGACCTGGCCAAGCAGGATCGTCCCACGGGTGAGCAGTATGAAGACAACCTACTCTTCGACCTGCTGTATTCCCATCAATATAAGGAGTTGCTGGCGGAGGTAGAGACGCTGCCGGGAACCGATATTCGCAACAGTCTCGGCATCTCGGCAACGGTGGCTGCGGAAGGAGTGGACGCGGGCCTGAAGCGTGCCGATCGGCTTTCGGCCGATAGCGCGCAAAAGAGCAGAGCACTGGGGTCTGCGGGCACACAACTCATCGCCCTGCGCATGTATCCCCAGGCCGCCGCGATTCTCTCCGCAGGAATTCAGGGACAGGAGAATGCCGCGGCCGTGGCTCGCCAGATTGAAATATTGCGCACCTTGCAGCCATACGCTCCTCCTGCCTCTGCAGAGTCGACTCCCACGGCTGTGGTCCAGGGGATGGTCGCCGATGCTGCCCTCAATAAGCTCACCAGAGACGAGATCGCGAAGATTGTGAGCCGCAATGGCTACGCCAACCAGGCAGAGTGGGAGGCCAGCCTGGAAAAGAGTGAAGAGTCTACAGGCTCTTTACAGGCAATGGCGCGGAACTCCGGCTTTACCCCGGCGAACCTTGCCGATATCACACTGGGCACGATGAAGATTTCTGCAAAGGGCGATGACGCGACCGGCTATCGGGTAACCATGCAAACCATCGGCGCCGCGGCGCAACAGTTTTTTGTGATGAAGGAGGAGGACTGCTACAAGATCGTCGCCAGTCAAGGAGACCTTTCCGAGGTCGGCAATTTTGCGCTCTACTACCTGCATCATGGGAATGAGGGCGCGGCGCGCAACGCGCTCGACTGGAAGCGCGACCTCATGCACAAGGGCGGCGGCGACGACCCGTTGAGCGGACCGCTTTTTGCGCGCCTGTGGACATCGGGCGAGTCGAAGGGGGCGGACGCGATCGAGCTTGCCTCCGCGTCCCTGATTGCTCATCGCGCGAATATTGCTACCCTGTTGCCGGCGATCGCCGCTCGCAGGGATCATTGGACTTCTGCGCAAGGCAAGCCCACGGATCTGGACCTGGTGCTGGCGACAGGCTACGTATCGATTGGCGATGGGCCCAGGGCGAAAGCGGCTGCAGAGGCTCTGCTCAAGGACTGGCCGGATTCTGTCACCGCCATGCGGCTCGCCGGGTCCGCCTACGCGCTGGACCATAACTGGGCAGCATGGAACTCCTTATTGGATGGTCAGCTTGCCAAACATCCCAATGACCGTGAGTTGCTGTGGGAGCGTGCGCGGGCGGCCCAGGCACAAGGAGATTTCACCGGAGCCAGCAAATTTCTGCACACCGTGCTCGACGGTGGACAGGCGACGAGCAGCGATTACAACTTCTACAGCTGGAATACGCTGTTTGAAAAATCAGCCGACACGGATGCGATCCAGGAAGCCCAGCAGGCTAATTCGCTCACCAACAACCGCAACTTCGCGGAACTGCATACGCTAGCGTGCCTGTACGCGGCGCAAGGCAAGACCACCGAAGCGAAACAAGTGCTGCTACAAGCCATGGACGCCGCTGGCTTGGTGCAACCTAACTCCGAAGTGTGGTTTGGCTTCGGCGCACTCTATGAGCAATACGGAGTGGCCGACGCCGCGATCGAGGCCTTCCGGAAAGTGAGAAAGCCCGAGGGGACGGTCTCGCCGACCGATACTTATGTGCTGGCGCAGGCGCACTTGAAGGAGTTGAAGGCTGCGCAGTGAGGGGCTGCTTGACTGTTCAAGAACGGGGATAGGTGGGAATCATTCTCGGCCGGTAACACGCGGCCGCGTACGGGGACGAACGATGAAAGGGACGCGGGTTGTTCTGTGGTGCTTTGCGGGCCTGCTGCTGGTTGCAGGCGCGACACGTTTATGCCGGGCCGATCAATTCCCTGGACCGACGGATGCGAAGGCGCAGAAGACTTTCGCTGACGCGGAAAAGAAACTCAAAGAACATAAGCGGGCCGACGCGCTGGACACCTTCAAAAAGGCAGACAAGCAGGACGGGCATCACTGCGGAAGGTGCGCCGAAGAGCTGGTCTCGCTCGGCATTGATACCGGCGACAATAAGCTGGCGATCGAGTATGCCAATGAGCTCGTGTCCATGGCGCAGAGTCCCGTGCAGACCGCGACAGCGCATGCGCTCCGCGGGATTGCGGAAGTACGGCAGGGCCTTGCGGACCATAAGAAGAACCAGTTTGCGGCCGCCGACCAGGATCTGCAGGCAGCGCTTGCGGTCAGTCCGAATGATGGCACCGTCCTCTACTATGACGGCCTGGCGCTTTCCAACCTGATGCAGGACGATGCCGCGCGGCAAAGGTTTACCGCGTATGCCAAGCAGCAGAAGCCCGGCTCGATGATCGAGCAGCGTGCATTGCGCTACGTAAGCAATCCGGAGCTTGGGCGGGCGCGCCTGGCTCCTCCGTTTGAGTTCACCACGATCGACGGCCAGCATTATTCGCTGGATGATCTGCAGGGGAAGGTGGTGCTGATCGATTTCTGGGCGACCTGGTGTGGTCCATGCATCCGGGCGCTGCCATCGATTCAGCACATCGCGCAGAAGTTTTCCGGCCAACCGTTGGTAGTGATCAGCATCAGTCTGGATACCGACGAAGGGAAATGGAAGAGCTTTGTCGCCGAGCACAAGATGACCTGGATCCAGGCCCGGGACGCCGGCTGGAATGGTCCCATCGGAACAAGATTCGGGGTCAATGCGATCCCCCACACCTTCAGCATCGATGCCGACGGTGTGCTGCAGGATGAGCATGTGGGCGATGAGGCGATCGAAGGCAAATTGAAGAAGCTGGTTGCGCAGGCGGGGCAGATGCATCCGGCTGGCGCGCCTGATGCCCTTCCAAAGCCCGGAGGAGTTCACCAATGGTGAACTCCTCCAATCGAGCGGACCCGGTTAGAATGCATACCTCAACGAGAGCTGAATGGTACGTGGGCTGCTGTTGACGCCGGTAATCTGGCCAAAGTTAGAGTCGGTCACACCGAAATCCGGCTGCTGGTAGGAGGCGATATTGAAGCTATTGAAGAAGTCACCGCGAAATTTGACGCTATGTTCGCGATAGACAGAAAAACTTTTTTCAACGGACATATCGATGTTCTGGAAACTAGGCCCGGCAAGAGAAGAAGGGCGAACATCGCCGAAGTGATTTGCTGACTGCGCGGCAAACACGCAGTTCCCATCGTCTGTATCGGGAGCACAAGCGGTGCCCTGTAAATTGGTTCCGAAAAAGGCCTTGGAAGAACGACCGATTTCATGGATCGGGCGTAACTGGTCCGGCCGGGCCGCCCCGGTAAATGCGAACACGCGGTTGGAGTAGTTTGGAGGAGAACTGACGGTGACGGGGAAGCCGGAGTAATACACCTGGGCGCCGCTCAGCTTCCAGCCGCCGAGAGCCTCGTTCAAAACATAGTTCCAGTTAGAGCCGAACTTCTTACCACGGCCAAAGGGCAGATCGTACACGCCGGTCACGGAGATGTTATGACGGGTATCGAACCCGGACGGTCCCCATTCCGCGGCTATGTTGTAAGCGTCCTGCTGATAATACTGGCTACTGTTGATGTTGCTTGTGCCGTAAAACCCGATGTCATCGGTCAACGATTTGGAATAGGTATAGTTCGCCGTCAACTCCAGACCGCCCGTAAGATGCTGCCGGAAAATGGCCTGCAACGCATTGTAGTTACTCGAAGACTCGGTCTGAGTAATTTTGATCACACCGCTCTGGCCTACGATGCTGGCGTACGGGGCCGTCGCTCCAGGAGAGGGCAACTGGTTCCCCCAGTAGGGGTCAGTGAGGTGATGGCCGAGGATGCCCACATATCCCACCTGAAAGGAAGAGGAACGGGTGACCTCATATTCCGTGGTTAAGCTGAACTCCTGGGTAACAGACGGCTTGAGATCCTGCGGCCATACATAGAATGTGGTGGTAGGAACCGCAGTGGTTGGGAATCCGCTCGAAGCCTGAAAGAAGCTGCCCGGTTGAAAGACACCATTAACGACGTTCGGGGTGATTGCGGTCTGCTCAAAGTCTTTGTGGAAAGGCGGGTTTTGCGTCAAGCGAAGGTTGGCGCCAGTGCCCTCCAAATAGCTTGAGATGCCATAACCACCACGGATGACGGTACGCGGCGTTGGCTGGTAAGCAAATCCAATACGCGGCTGGAATTGGGTCCAGACCGAGTTATAGAGTGCGCGGCTGTTGCCGTCCACGCCGGCATACTCAATCTGCTTGGTCTGCATATTGATGTTTGCCATCTTATTGTTGACTTCATAAATCGGCTGATCGTACTCCCAGCGAAGGCCGAGGTTCAAGGTCAAGTTTGGACTTACTTTGAAGTCGTCCTGGGCGAAAACACTGTCGCGCCATTGACGCTGTCCTGTTCTTCCGGTCACGGCACCGATCTGCACATCATAGACCCGATCGGTCACGAAGTCGGCGAAGGGATACAGCGTGCTGGCATTCGGTCCGGCTGTAAAGGCACCGGTGTAGGTGAAATTTCCCAATTCGCCATCATTGCCTGGATAAAAGCTGTTCTGTTGATAGCGGAGAAATCCGCCACCAAACTTCAACAGATGGCGGCCATGCTGCCAAGTAAGGTTATCCGTATATCCGAAAACATTGTCGATGAATATCTCCGGCGTCGGGTTCGCGCCGAAGCTGCTGGGATAATTATTGCCTGGAGAGGGGGGGCCGCCTTCTATGCCGTTAAAAGACTGCAGGCTGAAACCGGCTGTTTGTTGCGGATTGCTGGGGATGCCCACGATCTTATTGCCAGTAAGCCCGAAGATGCCGCTGGGATCTGTGGTATTGCCACTATTGAAGCGAATGCGTCCATAATTTGCAGTGAACTGATTCACAATTGCGTTCGAAAAGGTATGCACCCAGCTGGTATCGAAGAAATGATCCGGAAAGTTGCTCGCGGTTGGGAACTGGACCGGAACTGGATTCGCGGTCTGACCATCGCGCGCGTAGCCCTGTGAGTAGCGGAAGAAAAACACATCGCTAGGACGGAAATTCCAGTCGACTTTTGCGTCTCCCTGATCATTTTTGACGAAAGAGCCCGACGGCCCAATCAAGTTGTTGAAGATGCCAAGGGGATCACTGGTTGGGTTGTTTGGAGCCGGATAGGCTTTGGGATTGCCGGCCAGGTATGCCGCAACGGGGTTGTTGACCGGAACCTGGTTGTTTGGATATGGAACCGGCTGACCATCAGGACCAACTGTCGAGGTATCGTATAGCTGAATTCCCAGGACGGATTTGAGCTCTGAGAAGTCGCCCTTGAGAAATGCGAGAGGAGCCTGGCTGGCGGTCGTCTGGCCGCTGGTGTGCAAACGAAGGGCCTCGTAATCGATAAAAAAGAACAGCTTGTCTTTGATGATCGGACCGCCGAGGGTTCCACCGAATAGTGTCTGTGTGAACGGGTTCTTGGGGGTAGGGATGACGTTATTGTCGTTGGCCCAGGTGTTTGCGTTCAGATTGTAGTTCTCCAGGAACGCGAAGATGCTGCCATGGAGGTGATTGCTGCCACTCTTCATGACGGCCAGCACCGTGCCGCCGTTCACGTTACCAAATTCGGCGTTGGCGTTGGAGGCGACAACACGAATTTGGCCCAGTGCATCCGGGCTGGGAGCGTAACCGATCGTATTGTTGAGGTTCTCGTTGATTTCCTGGCCGTCGAGCAAATAGTTATTGGACTGGGCCCGGTTGCCGTTCACGTCGACCTCATTGCTTGCCGACATGGAGCGCTCGGTCGAGTTCATGGTGCCGTATTGATTAAAACCAGTCGAAACGGCGCCCGGCGTATAGACGGTCAACTGAGAAAAATCGCGGCCATTCAGCGGGACACTATTGATTGTGTTTTCGGTGAATGTTTCCCCGAGGGTCGCACTTTCGGTGTTGAGGATCGGCTCAACCTCAGCGGAGACGGTGACGGTAGACGCGGCCGACCCTACACTGAGCGGAATATCGATTTTTGCGGTCTGGTCGATTTCAAGAGCAAAGGGGCCATAGGTGGCAGTCTTGAAGCCGGACGCCTCGACGACGAGCCGGTATTCGCCGACTGGCAGGAACCGGATGGAGTATTCTCCGGCGGGATTTGTTTTTGTTGCAGTGGGCACTCCAGTCGCCACGTTGGTCGCAGTGACCGCAGCACTGGCTACGATGGCTCCGGAGGAATCGGTAACGAGGCCGCGGATGGCGCCCGTCACTGTTTGCGCTAAGGCTGGACAATGGGGCAAGAAAAGAACGAGTGCCCACGCGAACGATTTGCAAATAAACTTCATCATCTTGTCTCCGTTGAGCGGGATGTCATGGCCTGTGCCTCTTCAGGCACAGCTGTCCAAAGACTGGGTTACCAGGAGAGGGCGCAAGCTAAAGGCTCTACACCTTCCAAACATCGACTTACCAGGAATAAACGCTACGGGCGGCTTCCTGTCTTAACAGGGGGGGCTGACGCTGAAAATCCCCATGACTGTTATGAGGGCTCTGCCCCATAAGGTGATTCATCTCTTACTCGCCTCCGAAGATCTACAGGGTGGCGCTACAGATATAACTGTCAGCAACCTCTTTTCGGGATTTGCTTTCTAACCGACCATTATGAAGGTCGGTAATCGCAATATAACCATAGCGTGGCACGACAATGCAAGCGGTATCGCTTCGAAAAGCTTAGCTTCATTGATAGCTTAGTCTCCAATCTGGCCCACTGAATTGTTCATTAAGACAATCGTTTGCCTATAGGCATCAATGAGCACTTCTATCGCCAGATAGTGGCTATATGCAGTTGCTCGTGAGTGGCTATCTCAGCCGTTCGTAAGTGGCTATATTAAGTTATCAACAAGTGGCTATGCTGTAAGTTAGTCGGCGAGAGGACATAGGCAGTTAGTCGCGAGGGCTATGAGGAGCTGTTCACGCAGAGACGACATCGCGAGCAACCCTGTTCTCTAGGACAACCCAAGTCGCTGCGCCGCTTTCACCATTTGAGCCAGAGCCGGCGAATGTCTACTGCATGGGCGACGAGATGCGGCGATAGGGTACCTATTCCCAGCATCAACTTTCGCGTGGGAGCGCTGATACTGCGATAGATACCTATTACCGATGCAGCTGCAAACAGTTCATGATGGGGCTGTCCCGTTCACTCCGCAAATACCAAACGTGGGTCCGTACCGTGGCGAGAGACTCTCACCCTCAATCCTTGATTCCTAATTGAGCAACACATCCTGGTTGGGACAATCCAGTGAGAACGTCGGTATCTCAATATCAAACCGCTCGCCGCTATCGCTCTCCATCTGGTAACTTCCGCCCATCATCCCCGACGGGGTGTTGAGGGGCGCACCGCTGGTGTATGCGTAGCTCTCGCCGGGCTTGAGGAGTGGCTGCTCCCCAACAACACCCGGGCCTTTGACCTCGGTCAATTCGCCGCGCGCATTCGTAATCATCCAGTGCCGGCTTCGCAATTGGACTGTTTCCCTGCCCTGATTTTCGATGGTCACTCGGTAGGCCCATAAATAATGCGCATTACCAGGGGATGAATTCGCCTCAAGGTAGGTCGTCTCAACGCTTACCAGTATCCCTCGCGTGATTGCCGTATACGGTGTCCGATTTGCCATAGAGGAAGGTTAGTGCAAAGTCGAGAGATGAGCCAGGATTTGTGGGTCACCGGCACGCTGCATCTGAGGGCGGCCCAGTTTTGCCTATTCCGCACCGGAAAGCCGCACTCATCCCCGGCAAGGTTACTCCCCCGGCGGCAGCAAAAACAGAGGAGGGGGATGGGTATGCTAGAGCCGCAAAGCGCGATTGCCAAAGACGGTTAGGAAGGGCCAGATCATTCAATGCGCAAGGCGCGTACGGGGTCGATGGAGGCCGCGCGCCGCGCGGGAATGATGCCGGCAATGGCAGCCGCAAGCACCAGCACTCCAATGGCGATGGCCATGACCGGCACATTCACGCTGGTGATTTCATAAAGCTGCGACTTGACGTAGCGCACGCAGAAGATGGCCACCGGGACGCCGATGGCGAGGCCGACGACGGCCTGCAGCATGGCGCCGCGCATGACCGTTCCGATGACGCGGCTGCGCGCCGCTCCCAGCGCCATGCGGATGCCGATCTCCGGCGTGCGCCGGACCACGGTGTAAGCGGTGACGCCGTAAAGGCCGATGGCGGCGAGCAGCAAGGCCAGCAGGCCGAAGAGCGAAGTGAGACGCGCGATGAGGCGCTCCTCGATGAAGCGGTCGTCAATCTGCTGCTGGAAGGTCTGGAACTTCACGATAGTGAGGTTGGGATTGATGCTCGCCAGGGTGTCGCCGACGATCTTTTCAAACCCGGCGATGGGATGGGCGGTCTGGATAACCAGTGCGCCGGCATACATGGATTGGTCTTTGTCGAGAGAGTCGGTCGGGGTCGTTCGCGCTGCCGGCGCGCTGCGTGAGCGGCAGAAAGTACATGGCGTGGTTCTTCCAGTAGACGCTGGTGTAGGTGGTGTCTTCCACCACGCCGACGATCTCATGCGCTCCATCCTTGCCGGCCTGGCCGGGGCCGGAAAAACCAAAGCGATGGCCGATGGGGTTGCGGTTGCCGAAGAACTGCTTGACGAACTCCTGATTGACGACGGCGACGGGCGGCGCATTCAGCGTGTCCTGCGACGTGAAGCCGCGGCCCATGACGACGTGGGTGCCGACGGAGTCGAAGTACTCCGGGGTGCCTTTCACCCAGGATGCGCCTTTGTTCAGGTCCGGCTCGCCCTGAACCTTTACGCCAGAACCCCAGTTGTTCTCCTCCATGGGCGTGTAGGTGGCGAGGCCGACTTTGAGAACGCCGGGAATGGCGTGGAAGCGGTCTACGATGGTCTGGTAGAGAGGCTCGACCTCTGTGTTCTTGTAGCCGGCCGCCTGCGGATTGATGTGGGCGATGTAGCGGTTGGTCGCATCCAGTTTCATGTCCACGTTCTCGGCCTTGTTGAGGCTCTGGGCAAAGAGGCCCGCGGCAACCAGCAGCACGAGGGAGAGCGCGGCCTGCAGGACAACGAGTGCGCGCTGCAGGAAGGATGCTCCGTGGGCGGTCGTACGCGCGTTGGAGCGCAGGGCTTCCGCGGGCTGCGTGCGCGCGGCCATCAGCGCCGGCGCAAGGCCAAAGAGGATGCCCGTAACCAGCGAAAGCGCAAAGGCAAAGCCGATGACCAGCGGCGAAGGCGAAGCAGTGACCGGCATGTTGTGCTGATTGGGAAAAGCGAGCGCCAGCAGCGCGTGCGCTCCGAGATAGGAGACGGCGAGGCCGAGCAGGCCGCCCATACCCGACGAGAAGAACGCTTTCCGTAAGAAGCTGGCGCACAATACGGCTGCGCTGCGCGCCCAGTGCGGAGCGGATGGAAAGCTCCGCGCGGCGGCTCATGCCGCGCACCAGCAGCAGGTTGGCGATATTGGCGCAGGCGACGAGAAGGACCAGCGCGGCGATCCATTGCAGCAGCTTCAGATGGTCCTTGTAGCCGTCCTGCATGTTCTGGATGCCGCCGCCGCCGGGAGTGAGCACCACATGGGTGCGGGGAAGAACCTTCTGGGCGCGCTGATCGGTAAATGTCTTGAGCGGCGCAAACTGCTGCTTGAGCAGCGCGCTGGCCTTGGCCTGGAGGGCCGGCAGGGAAGTTCCCGGCTTAACGCGACCGATGATGTAGGCCCACTGACGTGTCGGGATCGGTGAAGTACGGTGCGCCGATGACTTCATCCATCGAATTCATGGGAAGGAAGTACTTGGGCGGATTGGTATCGATGCGGTCCCCGTAAAATCCCTTGGGCGCAACACCAATGATCGTGGCCGGCTTGGTATTGATGTAAAACGCGCTTCCCACGACGCTCGGATCGCCTGCATAATCCTGCTGCCATGCGTCATAGCTCATCACGGCGGTAATGGGTGCGCCCTTCTGGTCGTCGGCATCCGCAAAGAGCCGGCCCGCCGCCGGCGAAAGACCAAAGACGCGGAAGTAGTTGCCGGAGACGAAGGTTCCCATGACGGACTTCGCTACGGTCTGGGGTCCGGCGCGGCGGACGGTAATGGGCCGCCAGGCGTAGCCGGACTCCATCGCGGCCAGCTCTTCGAACTCCGGCAGGCTCTTCTTGAACATGTAATAGGTGTCTGTGGCAAAGAGCGAGTAGTCCCCATTGTCGTTCCAGCCGCCGTTGACGCAGCAGTCGTCTTTGTCGCCGATGCGGACGAGGGTTTTGGGATCTGTGACCGGCAGGTTATGGAGCAGGATGGCATTGACCAGCGTGAAGATGGCCGAGTTGGCGCCGATGCCGAGCGCGAGCGTGAGCAGCACGGTAACGGTGAACCCCGGCGTCTTGCGCAATTGGCGGAATGCATAAGCCAGATCCTGCAGCAGAACTCTCATCGCCTAACCTCCACACACGTCGGCTTGCACCACAAACAGCATGTCACAGACCACAGGACTTCTGCGCGACCCCGCATTTCACACGGCCTATTTCTAACGGCCCCCTGTCCGTCTCCTGGTTAGCCCCCGGCGATGCGCTTTTCCTGCCTCCAGTCCTAGAGGTATTCGATCTTTACGTTACCGTCGGATGTGTGGATGGTGAGCGGCGTGCCTCCGCCGTTTAGTTTTCCGTGCAGCTCATGGCCCTGGTTTCCGCTGGACTGGTAATGGTCCATGGTTAGCGGAAGAACGCAATCCACATGGCCGTCGCCGGTATGCACGTTGAGGTCGGCGGCAAAGTTCTGCGGGACGCGAACGGTCACCGAGCCATCGGACGATTGAATGGTCGAGGCCCCAGCGAGCTGCGTTCCCTCACGTAAGCTGAGGTCCAGCGTACCGTCGCTGGTGTGCAGGGCAAGAGCGTGGAAGAGGCCATCGACGCTGAGGTTACCGTCACTGGTGCGGGCCTCGATGGCACCATCGGCATTGGTGATCTTTACCCCGCCATCCCCGGAATGGATGCGCAGGTTGCCCGAGACATGATCGAGAGCCACGTTCCCATCGCCAGTCGTCAGGCTCAGGTCGCCCTGCAACCCGGAAAGAGTTACATTTCCGTCGGAGGTCCTGGCTTGCAGAGTGAGTTGGGCGGGGCTTTCGACGGTCACCCGGGTTTGCTCCCGGTGCCAGGTGATGTGAGCGCCCATGTGCGGCCGCTCCTTAAAGAGAAAGTGAACCTCATCCCCGCTTTGACCCTCTTCCAGGCGATAGTCGCTCAGCTTCCGCCCCTCCACTTCGACGTGAATCCGGATTTCATGGCAGTCTCCGCAGGGATGAAATTCAACGCCGGCATCCGAGGTTTCGAGGGTAAGCGTGGGCTTGCCAGTAACCGGATAGGTCTTGGACCAGGAGTGATCGGGGTCTTGCGCGAGGCCAGTCAACGGGGAGAGAAGGGCGAGCGCGGCCAGCGCCAGGGCATAGTTCGTCTTCATGGCAGTGTGTACGGAGCCGATCCGGCGAAAGGTTCCTGAAATTTCGGGATATCCGGAAGAACCGGTTACTACGGGGTAGTCGTAAAGTGGCCGGCATTGGTGGTGGTCGAACTGCCACCGATGAAAACGGTATAGTCAGCCGGCTCGACAACCCGTTGCACCTTGACGTTGTAGAACGAAAGTTCTGCGAAGCCCAGAGGAAAGTGGACCGCCTGAGATTGGCCTGGGTCGAGGGTAATGCGAGCAAAGCCCTTGAGATTGCGCACCGGCTGCTCGGTGCTGGCTCCTCGAACATTGACATAGCACTGAACGATTTCCGTGGCGCGGCGTTTTCCTGTATTGGTGACGGTGGCGGTTGCGACCACCGGCTGGCTCTTTCGATCGCGCATCAGCGAGGCAGAGCTGATGGATTGGGTCGAAAGCGAAACGCCGGAGTAGCTGAATGTCGAGTAGGTAAGACCATGTCCGAAGGGAAAGAGCGCGTCGTTCGGTACGTCGAGATAGCGGGACACATACTTCATCTCCACATAGCCGGGGTGAGCGGGGTCAGCGTGCTGGATGGGGCGGCCAGTAGGCAGCTGGTTATAGTAGAGCGGCTCCTGCCCGACAGCGCGGGGGAAACTCATGGTGAGCTTGCCGCTGGGAGCTACATCTCCAAACAGGGTGCCGGCGATTGCGGGCCCAGTCTCGACCCCGGGGAACCAGACCTCCATGATTGCAGGCACATGCTGCGCGGCCCAGTCGAGGACCAGGGGCCTGCCAGAGAAAACGAGCAAGACGACAGGCTTGCCGGTGGCGACCACCGCCTTCAGCAACTGCTGCTGGTTGCCCGGCAAATCCAGATGAGCACGCGATGCGGCTTCGCCACTCATGTCGCTTGACTCGCCCAGGGCGAGGATGGCGACATCGGAATTCTGTGCCGCGGCAACGGCTGCGGCGAACCCGGAATCCGAAGTGCCGGAGATCTCAGTTCCCTTCTCATACGTGAGGACGGCGCCGCTTTGCTGGGCTCGTTCCGCCATGGAGGCGCGCAAGGTACGCACATCGCCGAAATTATTGGCGCCCGACCAGGCGCCGACCATATCGCTGGAATCGTCTGCCAGCGGGCCGATGAGCGCTATCTTTTTGGTGGCCGGGTCTAAGGGCAGGAGCGCGTCGTTATTCTGCAGCAGCACCAAAGACTCCTCCGCTGCCCGGCGGGCGAGTGGGCGATGCTCGGCGACGGCTCCGGTTACCTCAGGGCCGTCAGTAAAAGGGTGTTCGAAGAGGCCGAGCGCGAACTTCAGCCGCAGGACGCGGCGCACGGCTTCGTCCACAACAGCCATCGGCACGCGGCCCGACTTGACCAGAGCCGGCAGCTCGGCGTCGTAGTAGTGCGACATCATGTCGATGTCGACGCCGGCCATCAGGGCCTTTTGGCTTGCAATGGCGGCATCGAGTGCGATGCCATGACGGGTGAGCTCCATGACAGCGGTGTAGTCGGAGACCACGGGGCCATCGAAGCCCCACTCATCGCGCAGGATGGTTCGCATCAGAAACGGGTTGGCGGTCGCAGGCACACCATTCAGCGAGTTGAAGGAGGTCATCACGGTGGCTGCGCCGGCTTCCACCGCGGCGTGATACGGCGGCAGGTAGACCTGGCGCAACAGCAGTTCGCTCATGTCCGTGGTGTTGTAGTCGCGGCCGGCCTCGGCAGCACCGTAGGCGGCAAAATGCTTGACGGAGGCAGCGACGGAGCCTGGCGCCGAGAGGCTCTCTCCCTGATAGCCGCGGATATAGGCACGAGCGATCGCCGAACCGAGGTAGGGGTCCTCCCCAGCGCCCTCGGTGCAGCGGCCCCACCGTGCATCGCGGGCAATGTCAACCATGGGGGAATAGACCCAGTCGACGCCTGCCGTGCGGGCCTCGATGGCAGCCATATGCGCCAGATCCGTGATCAGGTCGGGATCCCAACTGGATGCAGTGGCCAGCGGAACAGGAAAGATGGTACGGAAGCCGTGGATGACGTCGGCTCCAAAGAGCAGCGGGATATGCAGGCGCGTGTTATCCACGGCAGCGTGCTGAAAATGGTTGGTAAGGCCCTGCCCAACGGTGTTGAGCATGGAGCCGAGTTCCCCCTTTTGCGCGAGCACGTAGCTGTCGACTCCCCCGGGCGCGGGCGGATTCACGTTGAGAGCGGTCGTGGTTTTGCCGGCGGTGGGCGCGGGGTGCGCTTCGGTCGCGCTGTACTGCACCAACTGGCCTATCTTCTCGTCGAGCGTCATTTGTTTGAGCAGTGCATCGACCTTCCGCTCGATCTGCGGGCTGGCGAGCTGCAGGTTGGAAGGTGGAACGTGCGACACCTGGGCGAGCGTCGGGGAGAGCACGACACAGAGAGAGAGCGCGGTGAGGAGAGTCGATCGACAGTAGGTCATACGAGACTTCTCTAGGCTACTCTATCGCCCGCGAGACGAGGGAGCGGTAAAGGGGACATTACAGAAAAGGGGCTCACTTGTCACACGCTGGCAAACCTGATCCCGCCGCGACGGAGTTAGCCGCCCCTTGCAGTTCCCTTCCCCAGCGGGCGGGCGGATTCCTACCTGGGTCAGCATTGGGGCGGAGGTCGGCACGTGCATGCTCCATCTCATTGATGGAGAATATGCTGTGACGTCGTCAAGATCGGAGTGTGAACTTGGCATAAGAATTCACGCACGGATCGAAACAGTCATGAAAGCATTAATGGTTCCTTTCCTCCCTTTCAACCTACGCACGAAACAGGTTCCACACTGCGGCTGAACTCGCATGAGTGTAAGCTTTCAAAGCGTCATTTGCCTGCATGATCACCGTCGTTATTTCCCAAGGGCTACGCTGGAATGCAGAAGAATTGTCCTCGAAGACTGACCGACCTTGAATTCGTAAGTACCTCTGCAGAGCTTCCAGCCATTCATTTTCTCGCTCCAGGCAGCAAGGGTGTCGAGGGGTACTTCGAGAGTGACTGTTCTCGCCTCGCCGGGCTGCAAAACTACCTTCTCAAATCCCTTGAGCTGAGAAGGTGGCTCTTCCGCACACTTGGGCTCAGCCACATACAGTTGCACGACTTCGGATCCGGTGCGGTCTCCCTGGTTTTTAACCGTAACACTCACGGATACTGAATCGGCGCTGGATTTCACGCTCAGGCCGCTGTATTCGAAATTCGTATACGAAAGACCAAAGCCGAAGGGAAAGAGCGGCGTCTGGTGATGCTGATCGTACCAGCGATAACCGACAAGAATTCCTTCCTGGTAGTTTGCGATTCCATGGACACCTGGGTACGCCTCGTCATTCGCCCCCGGGCCTTGATCGGGCGAAGCAGGAAACGTCATGGGCAGCCGGCCGCCTGGATCTGCGTCCCCAAACAGCACCGCGGCGATGCCGGCGCCGCTCTCCTGGCCCGGGTACCAGGCTTCCAGAACCGCATCTACTTTGTCCAGCCATGGCATCGCCACGGGAGTGGATGTATTGAGCACGACCACTGTATGCGGGTTCTCCGCAGCCACTCGCTCGATCAACGCATCCTGATTTCCCGGGAGCGGCAAAGCTGTTTTGTCCATCCCCTCCCCAAGTTGCTCCCCAGCAAACACGACCGCGATGTCTGCCGACTTGGCGGCCTCAATCGCAGCTGCCATTTCCTCCGGATGGGGAGCATACCACCCCAAATGAAGCGCACTCCCAAGCACCGCATAGTCGTTCGAGTGCTCGAGTTCCAGCTTTACAGGTGTGCCTGCCGTCAAGTGCGCGCTGCCGAATGCGGTCGATCGGAAGTTTACCTTTTGTAAGCGAACCACGGTTCTTCCATCGATCCTCAGGCTTGCTGTTCCCGCCCCATCGAGCGAAAACATGTAGTCGCCGCTCGAGGGCGCTGTGAGCGTTCCTGTCCAGCGCGCGGACCACGACAACTTAGGCGGTCCAAACGCAAAAACCGCATGACCCAACTCCGGCGCCGGCAGATCGTGAATATCGACGCTCGCGTCCACCCGCGTCACCGCCGGTTCGCCGCTCCAATCTCCGCTGCGGTAGTAAGCCGCCGTGAGACCGTGACCCGGGCCGGAGGAAGGGCTGAGAACATCCCCCTCGAGAAGCGGCAGCGCACGGATGCCCACGCCAACGTTGTGGTAGGTGACTTTCATGGCAGAGCCGGCACGCGTCTCCAGCGCCTCCGCCGGCATGCTCAACTTTTCCACCCACACCGCCGGGCCTTCTTCCCCGGTGATCGCCTCTGGCCCGGCAGCCACGCCGATGATGGCGATGCTCTTTACCCGCCCGGCAGAGATCGGCAGCAAGCGATCCTTGTTCTTCAGCAGCACTGCACTCTCTTCGATGATGTGCCGCGACAAGGCCACGTGCTCGCTAGTAGTTACCCGCGCGACAGGCTTTCCGGAAGCCGGATCGTCGTAGACTCCCAGCTTGAAGATGGGAAAAAGAATGTAATATAACATCCGGTCGATGGCCTGTTCGCTCAATTGTCCGCGCGCGATCATTTCCTGCAGCAGCTTCTCTGGAGCCAACGAAGGTTACCCCGGCCTTGAGCGCGAGCAGCGGATCGTGCAGGGCGAACACCGCGTCCGGCGTCACCGCGCCGACGAAACCCCACGGCTGCAGTTGACCCAGGACTTTCTCGTTGTTGCAGGCAAAGACGCCATTGATCTGGTTATAAGCGCACATGGCGGCTCCTGCGCCTGCCGCCTGGATAGATGCTCGAAACCCGGGATAATAAATCTCGTGGAGCGCACGCTCAGGAATGATTTCATTGATGCCGGTGAAATCGGGAAAGTGTCCCACCCGATCCGCATCCTGGTTATTTCCGGCGAAGTGCTTGATCATCGCGATGACATGCTCTTTCTGAATCGCAGAAACTTCAGCGGCCGCCATGCTGGCCATTCAAAAATGGATCTTCGCCGAAGGTCTCGGCGGATCGGCCCCAGTGCCAGGTGCGCATGATGTTCAGCGTGGGTCCGACAATTTCTGAACTCCCTTTCCCTCGCCACTCCTCAGCAATTGCCTGGCCGAAAGCAGAGGCGCGCTGGCGATCCCACGTCGCGGCCAGGGCAATCTCATTGGGAAACGCGGTGACCCCCAGTGCGGAGGGTCGCGGAGGACCGGGAAAAGGGCCCCGCGCGAACCCATTCGGCCCGTCTGCCGCGTTCAGTGGAGGAATCGCGAATCGATCAGCCTTCGGTCTTTCCATAACATGGCCGATCTTCTCCTCCAGGGTCATTGCATGAATCATTTCAAGGGATCTGCACTCCGGCGTCTGCTGCCGGTCGCGCCAGGGCTCGGCGATCGCCGGCGCCTTGCAGTCCTCGAGCCGCGGATTCTGCGGCGAGACAACCTGGCCTTTCAGGACGCAAGCAACCGCGAGAAGCGCGACAACGGAACCTATCCGCCCACCCGATCGACACACTGCAAGCATCCGCATCCTCCAGGCACCCATGGCATGTTATGCCTTTTCCGCACGCGGCACACCCGAGGGGCTAAATGAGGGAAAACGGGGCTGGATTTTGTAGTTTAAGATCGCCCGATCGCTGAATCAGGTGCAGTGTGAGGTATCTTGACGAACACAAAACGGACGAGCCAACTCTCCGCTAAAAGAACAATCACGGCGACCAATATGAACGGCAGATTGCCGTTGAAGAGCATCAGACCCAAAGGGATCAGCGCCCCGGCCGCGATGAGCGCGCCAGCCCGCCATTGTTGCGCGCGGGTATAGAGCAGTGCGTGAGCCGGCCGAAGGTCCCGAAACAACAACCCTAAGGGAATCACATTGAGGACGAGCAGCACGGTAACGGCGGTGCGGAGGATGGCGATTGCCTGCGTTTGCCCCATGAGGGCGGATAGGACAAGCAGCTCGGCGCAACCCATCAGCAGGGCCGAATTGGTGAGATACCCTCCCATCCAACGCGCGTCTTTCCAACCTGGTTGCGCGTTCGTGCTGAGCAAGACGCCCTTGTAGGCCGCAGAGCCGAAGCCAGGCAGCAGTCCCACGAGCACCGCGCCTATGCGAGCCCACTCGAAGTCCCACCCCACCTCGGCCAGCAGGCTGAGCGCCGCCGCCGCAGTCAACGGGAGCGAAAAGATCGTCAGACACCACGTCCCCAAGGACATGGGCGAGCCGGGTTTGAAAACCCTGAGCATGTGATGGAAACGCAACGGATCGCCCAGATCCAACACCAGCAATCCGAGATCAACCAGCAAAAGCACGAGAGCGACCGGATAAGCCACTTTCGCCACGCGCAGAAAGACCGCGGGCGCCGCCAATTCGCTGAGCGCGGCGGCCAGGAACAGTCCGGTCGCCATGCCATTGAGCAAAGCATCCCAGGCGATAATGCCGTGCCAGCCCGGCACCTTGGTCACTGGCATATCCGCATAGCCGCTCTGGCCCCCGCTTTCGGGCGAGGGAGGTTTGGTCAAAGCGTGCTGCGGTCTGGAGTCTGTGTGCATTTCAGGGCTTCAAAAGAAAAACCACTCGCGAGCAGTACGGCGATAGCGGCCAGGCCGCCCGCGACGGAACGAACATAATCTCCCATCATGTGCAGCCACGGATTGAATGGAGCGTCCGGCAGCCCATAAACGGAAGGGCGATCGACCAGCAGATAGAAGGAATGCATTTCGGAATAGGTCTCAGTCGGGGAGTCGCCATAGAGGTACGCCTGCGGGACGCCACGCTGGTGCAGTTCCTCTACACGTTTGCGGGCCTGCTCGCGAAGCTCCTCGACCGGGCCGAAGTGAATGGACTTGGTTGGACATGCCTTGGCGCAGGCCGGCTCCAGGCCATCGCGCTGGCGGTCGTAGCAGAGTGTGCATTTGTGCGAATGACCACCCATGTCGCTGCGCGTGATCACGCCGAACGGGCAGGCCGCTATGCAGCACGAGCAACCGTTGCATATGTCAGCCTGTATATAAATGTTCTGGAATTCATTTTGAACGATGGCGCCGGTCGGGCAAGCCTGGTGGCAGGGGGACGCCACGCAATGCTTGCAGTTGTCGCTCATCATCAGCCAGCGGTTCAGAGGCGACTCGTCGATCATCTTGTCTATCACCGTATCCAAGGGGGCAAGAGGGCTCGACGGTTCCTGAGAGAACTGCTCAATGAATTTCACATGGCGCCAGGTTGTCGCTGACAACTCATTGGTATTGTCATAGCTATTGCCGGACCAGTTAAAGCCATCCGACGGTAGTTGGTTCCACTGCTTGCACGCTACCTCGCAAGCCTTGCAACCAATGCACACAGTGGTGTCCGTGTAAAACCCAGTAGCCTCGCGGGGCTTCGGCGGTTCACCCTGCAGGAACGGATAGATCACGCGTCCCAGCACCTCCGCCAGCGGCCCGCGCGGTTCACCACGCAGATAAGGATCGATCAATCGTCCCAGCTGCCCTGACAGCCAGCCGCGCGGCGGGTCACTGGACTGGGGCAAGGCGGAAAGTTCCTGTTCTCTACTTGCCATGTCCGATTCTCCCTTCTGGTTGGGCACTGGCCGGTGTGTCCGGGATGGGATCGAGGGTTGGCCAGGGCGATGTGGTCACCGTCGGTTGTGGCGGCGGGCCTTCGATCCGCCCGGCCTGGACCTGGCAGGTGAACGCCTTGCTTTCGTGCATGCTCACATTCGGGTCGGCCAGCAGCGCGGTCAGATCGTTGGCGTTACCGCCGACGCTCTCCCCCGCGAAAGCCCAGTGGAACGGGAGGCCGATCTGGTGGATCACGCGCCCCTCGACGGCAAAGGGCCGCAGCCGCCGGGTGACCATCGCACGGGCCTCGATGCGACCGCGCGGCGTTTGGATCGTCATCCAGCCGCCGTGAACGATCCCGCGCTCGGCGGCCAGCTCGTAGCTCAGCTCGGCGAACATCGCCGGTTGCAATTCGTTGAGCCAGCTATTGAAGCGGCTCATGGGCCCACTCAGGTAATGCTCGGTGAGACGGAACGTCGTGGCCACCACGGGATACTCGGCTGTCGGCATGTTGGCGATGTGGTTTAGCGGTCCTGCGAAAAGGCGTACGGTCGGGTTGGTATTGTGTTTGGGATAGAGCAGGTTCCCCAGCGGCGATTCGACCGGCTCGTAATGCGTAGGAAGAGGCCCGTCCTTGATGGCGGGGGAGTACAGCCAACCCAGTCCGTCGGCCTTGGTAATGAAGGGCGTTGTCCCGGCAATGGCGGACATGCCCGTCGCGCCTGGAGGCGGTTGGTAGTCGGGTGGCTTGTTGAGCTCAAAGTCAGGTTTGTCCTGTCCTACCCAGCTCCGCTTCTCAGAGTCCCACCAGACCAGTTTTTTGCGCTCCGACCAGGGCCGCCCCTCGGGGTCGGCCGAGGCGCGGTTGTACAGGACGCGAACATTGTTCGGCCAGGCGAAGCCCCATTCCGGTTGGATTGGGTTATCCGAGAGCTTGCGTTCGTCCGCACGGTTGCGGCCGGGCTCGGGGAAGACGCCGCTGTAGACCCAGCAGCCGCATGCCGTCGAGCCGTCGTCCTTCAACTCCGAATAGCCGCTCACCAGATGAGGCCGCCCGGTGCGCGGATCGACTTCATTCAGCCGGTGACCGTTTATTTCCATGAGGACCTTTTCCAGATCCGGCTCCCCTTCAATCCGGCTGAGCGTTCCATCGGGCAGATGCGGTTGCTCGTCGAAGTCGTAGTCCCAGGTGAGGTTCAGCAGCCCCTGGTCCCTCGGGTCGGTCGAGCCGGCGTAGAGCTTCTTCAGGCGCTTTCCCAGGTTGTAATAAAACCAGGCGTCAGAACGGCAATCGCCTGCCGGATCGATGGCTTTCTTGTGCCATTGGACGAGCCGCTGGGTGTTGGTTAAGCTGCCCTCTTTCTCCTGAGCGGCGGCCGCGGGGATGAAGAAGACTTCGGTTCCGACCTGCGAGGGCGGCGGGCCATTCGGGTCGCTTTTCCAGAAGACGGCGCTCTCTGTCTCGAACCAGTCGAGAACCACCAGCCACTCGAGGTTGCGCAGGCCGGCACGGTGCACGTTGGCATTCGGTCCGCCGCCGGCAGGGTTCTGACCGGCCAGGAAGTAGCCCTTCACCCCACCCTTCGACATGCGATCGAAGTAGGCCAGTTGGGAGTAGTCGCCATCCACACGCGGCACCCAGGAGAACCCGAAATCGTTGTCCGGGGTTGCTGCATCGCCATACCAAGCCTTGAGCAGGCTGACAATGAATTTGCTGAAGTTCGACCAGTAGCCGGTGGGCATCCCTCCCGACTCGATGTAACCACTCAAGTTCTCGTGCGCGGGGTCGTGAGCCGCGGGTTGCGGCAGGTAGCCGGGCAATGTGTCGTACAAAGTCGAGATGTCGGTTGCGCCCTGGATGGTGGAGTGGCCGCGCAGGGCCATGATGCCGCCGCCAGGCCGGCCCATATTGCCCAGCAACAATTGCAAGATGCCCGCAGTGCGTATGATCTGCACACCGGTGGTGTGCTGCGTCCAACCCAGCGCGTAGGCGATGCAAGTGGTCCGCTCGCGTCCGGAGTTGGTGCAGAGCAATTCCGCGACGCGCAAAAACTCTTCCGGCTTGCAGCCGCACACCTGGGAAACGACCTCCGGCGTATAGCGAGCGAAGTGCCGGCGCAGAATCTGCATAATGCAGCGCGGATGCTGCAAGGTCGGGTCCCGCTCCGCGTTGACCGTGCCCTTGGATGTTGAGGTGTGGCTGCCATCCATCCCGTGGCCATAGGGCAAATGCGGGCCTTTCGCAGACGCCGTCGTATCTTTCGAACCGTTCCCCTCCGCGTTGCCCTCCCCGGACTTCTCGAAGCCCCAATGGCCACGCTTGGAATCATAGGAATCGTGCTGCTGGTCGAAGCCGCTAAACAGCCCTGCCAGATCTTCGGAGTCCCGGAAACCTTCGTCGATGATGTTCGCAGCGTTGGTGTAGGCGAGCACGTATTCATGAAACCAACGGTCGTTCGTTAACACGTAATTCACCAGGCCACCGAGGAAGGCAATGTCGCTCCCGGAGCGGATGCCCACGTACAGATCGCACACGGCCGACATGCGGGTGAAGCGCGGATCCACATGGATCAGGGTCGCGCCTCTCTCCTTGGCCTCCATGGGCCAGCGAAAGCCGACAGGTTGAGCCTCCGCCATATTCGATCCCATGAACAGGATGCAATCGCTATTGGCCATGTCCTGCTGATAATTTGTGGCCGCGCCGCGGCCGAACGAGGCGCCCAGACCGGGCACCGAGGCGCTGTGTCATATTCGCGCCTGGTTCTCGATCGACACCACTCCCAACCCGCCGCCGAACAGTTTCTTGATGAGGTAGTTCTCCTCGTTATCAATGGTTGCTCCACCCAACGTGCCGATGCTGCGCACCGAGTTGAGCAAGCGGCCTTGCTCGTCGCGCGTGGTGAAATCGGCGTCGCGGGTCGCTTTGACGCGCTGGGCAATCTGGTCCAGCGCCCAGTCCATCGTCCGCGTCTCCCATTGATCGGAGTAGGGAGCGCGGTACATCACGTTCCGGACGCGATGCGAATTGACGGCCAGCTGGAAAGCGTTGGCCCCTTTGGGGCATAGGTGCCCCCCGCTGATGGGACTATCAGGATTGCCCTCGATGTTGATGAGTTCGCCGCCCTTGCTGAAGATGAGCTGACCGCAGCCGACGGCGCAGTAAGGACAAATGCCCTCGGTGACAGTGGCGCCGCGCAGCCGCGAAGCCTTCGCCAGCGTCTCTACGCTGAACGGTTCTCGAGAAGTTTGCGGTTTCTGGTTTAGGCGAAAGCGAAACATAGGCATCTCCTGGGCGAACTCTGCGGATACTAGCACAGATGCTTCAAACAGGAGTATGGGCACACGAAAATAGGACAATCTCGTTTCGTAAAACTATGGAGGCACCTATGCGAACGGCGAATGTCCCGCGGTTCGTGAAGTCAATGGTGGTTCATTCACATCGTCAACACAACGCGAAACTCTGCGTTGCCGCTCATCATGCGGGCATATGCTTCGGCAGCCTTTTCCAGAGCATAGGTTTCGATCATGGCGCGTACCCCGCGCAATTCGGCAAAGCGAAGCGCGTCATCGGAATCCGCCGGTGTTACCCCTGCCCATCCCTCAATAGTCTTGCCGCCCCTGATGAGTTGAACCGGAGCCACCTGGATAGCATCGGAGGCTACGCCGATGAGGAGAAGCTTGCCGTTCGGACCCAAACCTCCAATCAGTTCGGTCATTGCCTTAGAGTCCGGCGCGGTCGCGATAATGACTCTCGCGCCGCCTAATTTTTGTAGTTCCTCTGCTGGGCTCTTCACTTTGCTGTCGATATACACATCGGCGCCGAGTTTCATTGCCAACGATTCGATTTGCGAGCCGCGCCCGATCGCAGCCACCTTGTAGCCAAACTTGTTGGCGAATTGAATTCCGAGGTGGCCGAGTCCACCGATGCCTTGCACCGCGACCAGATCGCCTGGCAGCGCGCCCGCACGCCGCAGGGCGTTGTATGTGTTGCTTCCAGCGCACACCAGGGGCGCCGCATCGACGTCGCTAAGACTGTCGGGAATCGAAACCAATGCTTCGACCGGAGCCAACATGTACTCCTGATAACCGCCGTCATAACTGAGACCGGGATTCTTCTCAATGCGGCAGAGTCGAAAATCTCCGCGCCGGCACTCGGGACAAGTACCGTCATGGCCGCCATGCCACCCAACGGCAACACGCTGGCCTTTTCGCCATTCGGTCACTCCCGTTCCTAGCGCATCCACCACGCCGGCCACTTCGTGGCCAGGAACGCGCGGATAGGGGATTCCCGGCCGGCGGCCTTCGACGATGATCGCATCGCTGTGGCATACACCACATGCCTTAACTTTGATGCGCACCTGTCCCCGGCCTGGATCGGGAACCTGGAGCTCTACGATCTCTAGACCTGCTCCAGCCGCGCTCACCTGGGCGGCTTTCATGGTTGCTACTGCCACTGCGGTTGTCATCAATCCTCCCATCTCTTATATGGTTGAGTTGTGCCTTCGGTACGGTTACAGATTTCAGAAAGAAGCCCGCCCTCGACCAGCACCCCCCGCGGTAGGGGAATTCGGGAGAGCCTTTCCGATAAACAACTGGAATCACGACCCGCGTTGATTCACTGTTGTGATTAAGCCTGAAGCGCAGAAGCGAAGCCATTAGACGAAGGTATCGGGCGATACCTTCGTCTCGGCATAAGGAAGACCTGATAGCATGAGTTGCTATCCGAAGAAGCGACGCGTGAAGTTTCTGCAAACCCTCATCAGTGCGGCACTCTTGCTGTCTTCCTTCGCACACGCGCAGGACCTCGATGTGATCCTCCACAACGGCACGGTGATTGATGGCTCCGGTTCACCGCCCGTCCAGACGGACGTCGGCATCTCCGGCGACCGCATCGTGTTCGTCGGCTCGAGCGCAGGCAAGAAGGCCAAACGGGTCATCGACGCCACCGCGCTCGTGATCACACCCGGCTTCATCGATCCGCATACCCATACTGCCGAAGATCTTACCGATCCGAAGCGCAGCCAGAACGCGCCTTACCTGATGCAGGGAGTCACCACCGTCGCTACTGGTAACGATGGCGACAGCCCGGAACGCATCGGCGAGACGCTCGCCAAGTGGACCAAGCAGGGCATCGGGACCAATGCGTCACTCTTTATCGGACAAGGCACGGTGCGCCGCCAGGTGATGGGGATGTCCGATGCGAAACCCACGCCGGAGCAGATCGTGAAGATGAAAGCGCTCGTCGATACTGCGATGAACCAGGGCGCGATCGGCCTCTCCACCGGGCTCTACTATGCTCCAGGCAGCTACTCGACGACGGAAGAGGTAATCGAACTGGCCCGCGTGGCCGCGCAGCACCACGGGATCTATGACACCCACATGCGCGATGAGAGCACTTACAACATTGGCCTGATGAACTCGGTGCGCGAGACATTGCGCATCGGCAAAGAGGCCAATATCCCGGTGATGATCTCACACATCAAGGCGCTAGGAGTGGACGTCTGGGGCCAGAGCACCGAGGTGATCGCGTTGATCGACGCAGCGCGCAGGGCAGGTATCAAGGCCACGGCCAGCCAGTATCCCTACGACGCCTCGGGCACCAGCGTAACGGCATCGCTCGTTCCCCGCTGGGCGGAGGCCGATGGAAACCTGCTGAAGAATATCGACGACCCGGCGCTGCATGAGCGCTTAATCAAAGAGATGACGGAGAACCTTCGCCGCCGCGGGGGACCGCAGAGTCTGCTGATGACCTCCGCCCACAGACAAGAGCATCGTCGGCAAGAACCTCGCGCAGATCGCGCAGGAGCGCAAGGTCTCACCCATTGAGGCCGCGCTACAGATCATTCGCGCCGGCGGTTCCGATGTCGCATCGTTCAACATGAAGGAATCGGATATCGAGGCCTTTATGAAGCAACCGTGGGTGATGACCTGCTCGGACGGCTCGGAAGGACACCCGCGCAAATACGGCACCTTTCCGCGCAAGATCCACGAGTATGTCTACGAGAAGCACGTGCTCTCGCTCGAAGCAGCGGTGCGGTCCAGCACATCGCTGCCTGCGGAGACGCTGCAGATAAAGGATCGCGGACTTCTGAAGCCGGGCTATTACGCGGATGTCCTGGTTTTCGATCCGAAACAGTTTGTCGACCGCGCTACGTACCGAGATCCGGCTGTTCTTGCGACGGGTGTGCGGTACCTCCTGGTGAATGGGCAACTCGCGGTGGATAAGGGAGAGTTGACGTCGACACTGGCGGGACGGGTGCTCAGGCACTAACCTATCAGCGGCAGCCTCAGCCTTAGTAACGCTGCCCGCCTTCAACTTAATGTTTTGCTGCCGCCATACTCGCCATATGCTCCTCGGCCTGGCGGGTAAGGTGGGGCACAATGCCGAGCTTTCGCTCGATGAGCATGAGCTGACCGCGATGGTGCATCTCGTGCTCCTTGGCCCCGAGCAGTTGTTCAAAGCGCGACTTCGTGCCTGAGCCATCGGCTACGGGGATCATTTCTGCGAGAAACTCAGGCGTCAGCGTTTCTAACCACCCTGCAAACTGGTCGCCTTCATCGCGTAACAGAGCGAGAATCTCCGCTTTCGTTCGGGACTTTCCTTCCTCTGCCTTCACCTCGCCGGACAGCCCAATGAAATCAAAGCCGACCAGCGTTTTCACCCGCTGCTTGCCATGGACCTCATACCACATCCGTGAAGAAACGGCGATGTGCGTCAACAGAGCGCCGATCGTGCGGCAGCCAGGCTCAGGCACCAAGCCGTATTCCGATTCAGGAATATCCTGTGCGATCAGAATAGTGTTATTGCGTACCACGCGAAATTGCCTGGCAAAATCTTTCCCGTCGTAAACGGTCAGCGTCATGGCTCGCTCCTCATGCTGGAGAATTCTACTCGATGAAAGAGCATATATCTGTTAACTCGCTCGATTGCCCCTCGGGCACAGCCAGTTGCCCCGGCTTCGAGATCCCGAACCATGGACGAATTTGCGGGACTCTCCCGGCTCAATTCCAGGCAAAGACGAAACGTTAGACTGGAAAAAGAGAAGGAGTTTTCAAATCAAATGCGAACCATAACCCTCGAAGAACATTTTGCCAGTCCGGGATTTCTCGACGGCCCTGCGAAGGATCTCAAAGAGAGAGCACTGCGATTCGGCGCCCGCGCTGCCAATCTCCTTGAACAACTCACTGACCTCGGAGACAAAAGAATCGCCGAAATGGATGCTGCAGGCATTGATATGCAGGTTCTGTCGCTGACGTCTCCTGGTGTAGAACAGCTCGAAGCTGCCCAGGCAATTGCGCTGGCGCGCGAAGCGAACGACTTTCTCGCAGATGCCGTGGCAAAAAACCCAACCCGCTTTGCTGGATTTGCGGTCCTACCAACCGCAGCCCCGGATCGTGCCGTCGAAGAGCTGGAGCGCATGGTCCGAGACCACGGCTTCAAAGGCGCGGTCATCAACGGGCACAACCGCGGACGTTATCTCGATGACAAGTTTTTCTGGCCTATTCTTGAACAAGCTGAGTTGCTCGACGTCCCTATCTATCTGCATCCAACTCCGCCTCCCCAGGCTGTGATCGACGCGTCCTATGGAGGGTTTGCCCCGATCGTAACCGAACTGCTTGCCGGTCCGGGCTGGGGTTGGCATATCGAAACCGCGGTCCACGTCATTCGCATGATTCTCGGCGGAGTATTCGACCAGTATCCCAAACTGCAGATCGTTATCGGTCACATGGGCGAAACGCTTCCCTTCATGTTGCAGCGGCTCGACGTGATGCCCATGGCTATGACGAAGACCAAGCGCGCCATCAGCGAATATCTTCGAGAAAATGTCCACTACACGTTTAGCGGCTTCAACTTCACGCCGACATTTCTCGATTTGCTGCTTCAAGTGGGTGTCGATCGGATCATGTTCTCGGCCGACCACCCGTATGCATCCATGGCGCAAGCGCGTGCATTTCTCGATCAACTGCCGGTATGTGCCGCGGACAAAGAGCGGATCGCGCACGGTAATGCCGAGCGTCTTTTGCGGCTGTAGGGTTAGCCTGCATGTCCCCCTCAGAGAGGGGGACATGCAGAAATCTGGCTAGCGTCTTTAGAAGTCCATCTTGAGGCTGAGCTGCAGAATTCGCGGAGGATTCGCAGCAGTGATGGTTCCGAAGGTGCCGGCGCTCAGAGCCGTTCCGGGGTTGGTGACGCCGGTGCCGCTACCGTTGATGGCGCCGCCCGGGTTGGCGTAGTTGGTGTGGTTGAAGCAGTTGAAGCACTCGGCACGGGCTTCGAGCTGCAAAGCCTCATGCAAAGGGATGAATTTGCTGAGAGCCGTGTCCACGTTGGTGTAGTGCGGCCCGTAGAACTCAAAGGGCCGGGTTTGGCCATACGTCCCAGCCGTGTTTGCGGCGAAGGATGCACGGTTCAGCCAGGTCGTGATTTTAGTGTTCTGGGCGCGGGGACTCGCGATCAGGTTAGGCCGGTCATTGCCTACGCCGGTCAGGGAGGCGTCGGTGCCGGTCGTTACCGTAAAGGGAACGCCGGTCGTCGCGGTGACGATGGGCGCTAGCTGCCAGCCGCTGAGCAACAGCTGGCGTGTATAGGTTCCACCTGCGGAGCTGCGGATGATGGCCGAAGTCACGAAGTTGTGACGCAGGTCAGAGCCGCAGTTGCTGTAATCGCGGTTGGGGTGAGCGGGATCCTGAAATTGGTCTCCGGCATTGTCTCCGTTTTCTGGAGGACCGGAGAGGCAATGCGAATAGGTGTAGTTGCTGAGCAGCGTGAAGTATTGGGAAAAGCGATGCTGCACGGTGACCAGGACGCCGTTAAAGTTCGATCCCATTCCGGTATAAGCCTCGGTGACCTGGGTGAAATAGGCCCCCTGGGTGGCATTGATGCCGGTCAGTGTGCGGCGGGCATTGGTGTTTCCGGTGGTGGAGCAGTTTGTTTTAGCCGCAGGCACCGGCGAGAGCGTTCCGCAGGAGCCGGCGACGCCGGTCGATACTCCGGGGTAGTAGACCGCCGGGTTCTGCTCGTTACCGTAGGAGTTATGCAGTACCCGCGTGCCGAGATAGGTAGCGGTGAGTGCCCAGTCGTTGAGAAACTGCTTTTGCACGCTCAGGTTCCAGTTCTGCGAGTAAGCCTGCTGCAGGTTCGGGGGCAGCACGAAGAAGGTTCCGGAAGTGGGGAAAAACGCGTTGTTAGCTGTCGGCGGAAAGGGCTTGGGGTAAGGATTCCCGCCAGGATAGCCCGCGTAAGGAGTCGTGAGGTTGCCCGGGGGAGGCGTCAGAGTAACGGAGTCGCCCCACGGCGGCATGGATGCGTAGCGGGAGTTGTAGTAAAGCGGCGGCTCCTGGAAACCGAGACTGTAGGAGGCGCGAATACTTTCTTTTCCCTGGCCGCGCGGATCGAACGCGAAGCCGAAGCGGGGTTCAAGCCGGTTCCATTTGCCGTGGTAGTAGCCGTGTGGAACCCCCGGGTCGCCATAGAAGTACACTCCAGGAGGAGCTGTGGGATAGACAGTGGATCTTGTCCCAGCGGTAAAGCCCGGCAGTGAGAACTGGGCGCCGCGGCCTGTGGTTTCAATAGCCGGTAGTCCGGTGGCCCAACGCAGTCCTGCGTTCAACGTGAACCGCGGGCTGAACTGAATGCTGTCCTGGAAATACAGGGCGCCATAGTTCTTGCGGAAGTCGACGCCGCTGTTGTTGCCCTGATAGAGCGATTGAATCCGGCCGAGCATGAAGTCGACCAGGCCGTCCTTGGTGTACTGACCAGTGAAATTGAACTGGCCGTTGGCGTTGTTCACTCCGTCAGAAACCAGCATGTTGCGCAGGTAATTCCCGCCGAACGAGAAGTGATGCATACCTTTCGTCCAGAACATGTCTTCGAGCACGTTGTAACCGTTGGTGCTGTTCAGCAGGCCTTCGCAAGTGCCGCAAGCCACGGTGAACGCGTTCGAGATGTTCATGTAAAGGTAGTTCTTGATGGGCGCGAAGACTTGGATGCCAAGCGTGTTGGGATTGATGACATCAGGAGCGATGTTTCGGCTGACGATGTTTCTCGTCCACCCCACGTGAAAAGAACTGACAAGGCTCGAAGTGAGGGTGTAGGTGTGACCCAGCGTGAAGGATTGAACCCGGTCATCGAGAACCTGATTCTGCGTATTCAACAAATTGCCGGCGAAGGTACCTGCCTGCGTGAAGTGCGTGAGGTAATAGCGTCCGAAAACGGTCTGCTTGGTGGTCGCAGTCCAGTCAATCCGGCCGATGAATTGATCCTCATTCTGGGGTAGCGGAAGGCCGTACACCAGTTTGCCGCAAGGGTTGGCCGTCTCTTGCGGGATGTACTTGAAGAGCGCGAGCGCCGAAGGGTTGAACTGTGAGGTCGGAATCTGGTTATTGACGAAGGCCGTGCCGGTTGCGGGGTTGATCAACTGCTTGGCCACGCCGCCGCTTTGGCAGGAGGCGCCGGCATAAGCGCTGAAGTCACCGTTGAACATGGCCGGAGTGGGGACAAAACTGGTGATTGCGTTGGTTTGCTGCCGGGTGCGCGTGCCCTGATAGCCGCCGAAGAAGAACAACTTGTCTTTGCGGATCGGTCCACCGAGAACCCCGCCGAACTGGTTGCGCTTGAGCGTGTCCTGCTTGGTGGAGAAGTGGTTCTTCGCATTCATGTCGCCGTTGCGGAAGAACTCGAACAGTGTTCCGTGGAACGAGTTGCCGCCGGCACGAGTAACAACGTTCACCACCGCGCCGGGGTGAACCCCGTATTGCGGCGACAAACCGGAAGTCTGCACGCTGAATTCCTGAATGGCGTCAGGGAAGGGAAAGGGCAGATTGACGTTGGTGAACGCGTCGTTGTTGTCCGTGGCGTCCATCAGGTAGTTGATGTTGGTGGCCTGGGCGCCGGCAACCGAGAGCGTCACGGCGCTGGGATAGTTCTTGCTCGATGCCAGGTCGGTTGCAGGAGCATTGGCCGTTCCCGGCGTCAGCAGGATCAACTGCGTGGCTTGACGGCCATTCAACGGCAGATCGACCGTGCGCTGCCGGTCGACGACCTGCGATATCGATTGATCTTCGGTCTGCACCATCGAGGCAGCGGCTTGTACCTGCACCGTCTGAGAGACGCCGCCGACCTGCAGTTTCACGTCGACGCGCAGTTCGTTGCCTACCTGGATCACGATTCCGGATTGGTCGTAGGTGCTGAAGCCGTTGGCCGTCACCTTGAGGGTGTAGGGTCCTACCGGCAGGCTGGGCAGGCTGTAACCGCCGTCATCGCCGCTGGTCACGACGCGGTGGAGTCCGGAATCGGTCTGCACGGCTTCCACGGTCGCCCCGGAAACCGCGGATCCTGTCTCGTCGGTGACAGTACCTTGAATTTGGCCGCCACCGATGGCTTGGGCATGGAGCGTTCCTGACCCTAGGAACAGGAACAAAGTGAACAGAAAGAGGGCTTTCCATTGAGCTCTTTTCTTTCCGTCGCAAAGAAAATTGGCGAACGACTGCATGAGAGGCCTCCAAACATCCTGAAAAAAGGACCCACCATGTGTATCAAATGGGCGAAACGCTAGGCAATGCCAATTCAGAAATCATTTATGGAGGGATCGAACGGGGTATTTCCCGTCCTGAGTCTCGGGCGGTTCTCCCCCCGAATTTCTATGCCCTCGCTCAGCGGCTATTCCAAACACAGCGAAAGAGGTGGGGCTGAGCGGCACTTTTGATGCAATGCTCGCCGGACGGGCTGCTCCGCAGATCAACACGCGGACTTGATAGTCGACGCGGCCTCATCCCAGGCCACCGGGCTCTTCCTGAAATAGGACTCGTTTGCCAAGTGGCAGCCGAGCGCCGCATGGTGTCCAAAAACAGCATCCTGGAGCACCGGTTTCCGGGATCGGACCGACTGAAAGAACCTCCAAAGATGTGGCCGCAGGTCGTCGTAATCATCCCCGCTATAGGTTTGGGTTTCAAGCGTGGGCTCTTTGCCGGGAACAGGGTCATGTTCCTCATGCCACTGCTTGATGTAAGCACTCCTCAGGCGGCTGGGATAGGAGCTTGTGTAGTAGCTGGGGCGAAGATCTACGCCCGGCTGTGGGCTATAGCTAACGCTGGTCCCACGAAGTTCGATGATGCCCTTCGACCCCATGAAGCGCGTGACCTCGGTCGACTCTGTGCCCAGCGATAAGCGCATGTAGACCGGAACGCCGGCGTATTCGAAGAGAACTGCCTGGACATCGGGCATATCCCGGCCATCCTTCCAACGGTAAATACCGCCGAAGGTTGACACCCGCTTGGGAACCTCATTGATGCCCAACACGAATTGCATGCCGCTGATCAGGTGAACGAGCAAATCCCCGGCCACCCCGGTGCCATACTCTCGCCAGCAACGCCAGCGGGCAAAGACGTTTGGGTCGAGCGGCCTCTTGGGCGTCGTTCCCAGCCACGTGTCCCAGTCCAGGTTGCTGAGAGACAAATCCGGGGGAGGGGGATATTCCCACGCGCCGGTGGGACTATTTCTACCCAGAGAGGCTTCGACCAGGCTTAAGTCCCCAATGGCGCCCTGCTGGTAAAGCTCCTTCGCCTTCGCGCACAAGACGGAACTGGTGCGCTGGGCTCCGACTTGCACGATGCGATCGGTCTTTTTTGCCGCCGCCACCATGGCTAAGCCATCGGCCGGGGTGTGAGACATGGGTTTCTCGCAGTAGACGTCTTTGCCCGCGGCCAGGGCATCGACCACCACTTGCTTATGCCAATGATCGGGTACAGCAACGATGATGGCGTCGATTCCCTTGTCGTCCAGCAACTCCTGATAGCGGCGCGTGGTCTTGATCGGCTTTCCGACGATTTCGCTCGCCAGTTCATGACGGCCGTCATAAAGATCAGCCGCAGCTACGCATTCGACGCCGGATAGCTCGACTGCCGTCGTGAGCAGCCCAGAGCCCTCCATCCCAACACCCACCATGGCGAACCGAACTCGATCGCTGGGCGCCGTCGTTTGTGCTGCGGACGCGATCGATTCAGACTCCAGAAACGTCGAGCCGGCAACCAACGAAGCCCCAGCAACTCCGGCAGAGGTCTGTAGAAATTCGCGTCGCGAGAGAAAGGTTTTAGCCATCGGTCGATTCCCCCTGTCCATCTCAGAAGAGGAATCTTACACCGGAGATGATGCGATGAGAGCAACCCATTCACCGGCAACGCAGTCCATATGCGGGGAATACGTGTGCCGTCGCGCCATGGCTCTCCGAATCGGCTCGCTCCGGCCAGACCTGCAATGCAGTCGGATTCTCTGCCCTCGCCTGAGCCCCATTCTAAACACACCCAAGAAGCTGGGGGGATTAATGGACAGCGTAGATGACGGTCTGGAGCGGTGAGCGATACTGATCACATGACGACGCGCAGTTCTGCAATATTCGATCTCGACGGCACGCTCACGGACTCGAAGCCAGGCATTCTCGGATGCCTTATCAACACCCTCGAGGCCCATCGCATCGCCTGGACCGGACCTCTGGACTGGTTCATCGGCCCTCCCGCCGACCAGTCCCTGCGCCGCCTCATGCCAGACGCCGACGAGCCTAGCCGCGCCGCTCTCCTGCACGACTACCGTTTGTGTTACGACGCCACCGGCTGGCAGGAGAACTCCGTCTATCCCGGCGTCCATGCGGTGTTGCAGAACCTCCAGGCCTCGGGCTGGCAACTCTTCCTCTGCACTTCGAAGCGCGAAGATTTCACCCTGCGGATCCTCGAAAAATTCGGTCTGAGCCGCTACTTTCTGGGCGTGTATGCGGACACGGCCGGATCGCTCCATCACACCAAGACGGCGCTGCTCCGTCGCCTACTCGAAGAGCAGTCCCTCGATCCCGCCACCACCTTCATGGTCGGTGACCGCAACTTCGATATCGAAGCCGCCCGCGCGAACGGCGTAACCTCGATCGCTGTCACCTACGGCTACGGCACGCCCGAAGAGCTAGAGTCGGCTCGCCCCGATCACACCTGCAATGCAGTCGAAGATCTCCTCCCAATCTTCTCTGCCCTCGCCCCCGCTTCATTCCAAATACACCCAAGGAGATAAAGGGGGAGATTTACGGACAGCAAGCCGATTGCAGAAATTTCCTGGGGGATAGTTAAGGTGTCCAAATCATATCCCCCTATCTCCCGTCAGCTGAAGGGGAACACTACCTCTCGCTGGCTGGAGCCTGGACCTCCCCGACGAACGACCGCTCGACTGTTCTGGCACAGGGGATAGCTGGCCAGGATAGGCTGCACTCTTGAAAAGATTTCCTCTGCATTGGGGCCGTACAGATAGATTGTCGTTTGTGTTGGGCCGGTTTCGTGACCGTCGAGTTCACCGATTCCATCCGGTTCGATCTGCTCGATGAGCAGGTCTTCGAGAGTGCTCAGGTCATGGGTCTGGTAGACCACATCGTCGAGTCCCTGACCGTCGAGGGAAATCACTACAGCTTCTTCATTTTGGGTCTGTATCCCTGCCATGATGCTCAACTCCGTGATACTTAAAACATTCGATCGCCCCGATAGGTTCCGGCAAGGGGATACGAAAACAGTCTCCGATTTCGATTTTGACTCGCCCACTCATTTGAAATATCCGACTTGTTGCAAAATTCGCGCGCCACGTCGGAGAGCTTGAGCATGGCCCGGATTTGCTCTGGCGATGCTGTTCATTCTATTCAACAGTGCTCCCCCCATTGCTCGCAAGGCCATGCGTGTCTATAAGCACTTGTTCAACAGCTTTCGCATCGGCCTTGAGAGATTGGATAACCCTGGAATTCCTTCGATCGCGTACCTAGCAGCTTGCGTGAGCGGCTTTCCAGAACCAGAGATGTTGGTTGCGAGATTGAGTTGCGGCCTTGGTTCGTACGGAAAAGAGGGTAGGGGCTGAAGCCCAAAGTTTTTGGGTGCGAAGTTGGATTTATCCGCCCACTTAGTCCAGGAGGTTTCCGCCGAGCCCTGGCGCGTGGTCTTCGCCGGAAAGGAGGTGCCAGACGGACGATCACTCTTTGTGGCTACAACTCATTGGTGATCGTCCCATCTGCCAACGGGTTTTCCCACTTCTTACCGGGGATGTTCTTCCGAGTGGCGGTACGCCGCATGATGATCCTCGACACGAGGGCCTGGCGCTGGCCGATAAGCACTCGCATAGGGATGAACATAGGCGGTGCGGTTCACCCACGTGCGACTCCAGGGAGATCCGCCGATGATAATGGCGTGCGTGCCCCAGGCAAATCCCGGCCTTGACCAGCCAAAAGGCACGAACGCAGGCCCGACGAATATGCTGGGTGCGAAATGGATAGAGAGACCAACCACAACCCCGGGTCGAGGCGCGGCATAAACGACCGCCGGGCTATAGACGGGAACGTAGAGGAAGGCCGGATTTACCGGAAGAATCTCGACATATCCCCCGGTGTTGACCACGCTGTTGTAAGCGTTCGGCCGCAGATAACCGTAGCTGTACGCCTGTTGCCGCATTCTCTGGACAGCGTCCATTACGTCCGGCCGTTGCGTGAGAACCGCATCGCCCAAGGCTTGCGTCCAACCTGGGTCCTGCGCCATCATCTGCAGCACCTGAGGAAACGGCAGCAATGCCAACACACTGGGATCCCAAGGCAAATTGTCCTGCCGGATCGCATTGGCCAGCGCGTCTCCGTTTAGACCGGCATGCTCGTTGGACCAGTTTGCCGCATCTGGAATCTCCGGCGAAAAGGTCGACGCCGTGAGCACCTGCGCCAGCAAAGGATCGGGATAAAGAGCGATCCTGCCGACCAAAGGATCGAGCTGTTGGGGCGGCAGCATGGGTGGAGCTCCTTGCGGCACTCCCTGCGGCGGCCCTGGAGGCATATCGGACGGTGAGGTCTGATCCGCACTTGGCGGTGGAGGCGGAGGAGGGGGCGTGTACTGACCATAGGCCTGCAAAGCAAAAAACATACCCAGAAGAAACAGGGCTGCCATCTTGGTAGACTGCGTCTTCACGACAGTGCCTAGCAGGCTTTTTTGACCACCCGTGGGAGAGACAGACATTTCGGTTTACCTCATCTGTGACGACAAAAACTAAGTACGCCCTGCAGAAAAAAGGTCGCACCGGCTCGTGCTCAAGTAGACCCTTGATTGCAGCAAATGTTGTGGAAAAGGCTTGCCACGCTTGGACAGTAGCACAAAGCGGAAAGGCGGAACTGCATTCCAGCTCCCACCAAAGTTGCATCGGGTGGCTGAAGAGTATCGATATCCTGCGGCTGCACTATCGGGTGGCGTCATCAGTACACGATTGCCGCCAGGGCCAGGTTCGTCGTTACCGGGATCGAACGTTACTCTCGTGAGTGCAGTACGACAGGCGGAACGATTATCTCCGTAATCGGAGCATTGGATGCGATTGTTTCCGGTTGAGCGCACAATCGGCTGCCGCGGTCGACCGTGCGCTTGCGAGAAACCCGGTAGTTCAATGTGACTCTTCCGCGTAGATGCACCAGTACGAAGGAGGCGCCTTCACCAGCGATTCGTCTCTCTTTCCTTCATGGGGGATAACTGCGGTTACGTCGCGCGAGCCCTTGCCCGGCGGATATTGGATGAAGTCCACACCATTCCCGGTGACACATGCTTGCCGTGCTCCGTCGGAGAAAACAATGGTGAAGATGGTGTAACCCATGCCGGATTCACCTTGCCGATATAGCTCGTTCGCAAAGCGAGCTGGCAGACGTGCAGGACTGTCTCTGACCTCGGCCACGTCTTCCACGCGAATCAACCGTTTGGCGCCGTCAGTTTGGAGATACACGTCCCACATTTTCATGACCGGCCTCTCTGGCATGAAATAAACCGTGTCCCGGACTTCGCCGCTTGTGAGCGTGGTACTACAAGGAAAATAAGTAAGATCGCCATCCTGCGTCGGTTCGATCGCTTGCAAACTTTGCTCAATATGACGAGGCAGTAACGAAAAACGAGGCATCGGCACCTCTCTCAGGGCTTTCGCGGTGGGTTCAACTCATTTCGCGCTAGGCGCGTGATACCCCTGCCACACATACTCGAGCGCTTCCGGGAGCGTCTGCATCTTCACTGCGCGATCCGTGTGTCCCGCCTTCTCTGCAAAGACAAACTGGTAGCGATACTTCTTCGCCGCCAGCACCTTCGCCATGCGCTCGTTGGCCTCGACCCAGTCGTGCATGTTATCGCGCATCACGTTCGGATTGTAGAGATCTTTGTCGCCAACCTCCATCCAGAGCCGAATCGGCTTCCGCGGGGTCGCTGGGATCAGGTGCTCGTGGAACTCCCAGGCTCCATGCGGAGTCTGAGGATCATACGGCCACTGCTGGTTCACGTAAGTCCCCGAATAGGTCAGCACGCGATGATAGAGCTCGGGATGAAACCACGCCATGATCAACGCGCACGACCCCCCTGAACTGCCGCCCATCGTCGCCCGCCCATCGGCATCGTGCGTCAATTTTACGTTGGCCTTCTGCTCAACCAGCGGTAACACCTCGTGTTCGACAAATTCTGCATAGCGGCCCGACATCGTGTCGTACTCAAGTCCGCGCTCGCTTCCCTGCGCATCGCCGCTGCCATTCCCAATCGAGATGCCGATCATGACCGGCAACTTGTGTTGGGGAATCAGGCCATCCAACGCGGTGAAAAGCATTCGATCCGGTCCATCCGCGCCCACAATGAACGGGACCACGCTGCCCGAAACATACTCCTTTGGCACGTACACCGAAACCTTGCGCGTATACGGAGCGGGACGACTTGTCGTAACCACCAGCTTTGCCGGTTCATTCGGAGCAGTCGTACCGAACGTACCTTTGTCGCGCGCAATACCCGGGTAGTACTTGCTGTCGGCGGAACTCATGGTGAATTCAACCACGCTGCCATGCGTCAGGTCCTGCGCCCTCATCTCCGGGGCCGGAGAGTGCGTCGGCCCGATGATGAAGTTTCCATCCTGGTCCGCCGGCGGCACGGTTCCGTCGGGCAGATCCGTGGCGTGTACATACCCCGGGGAATGCGGATCGCGAGTTGGCGGCTCCGGCCGAGCAGTCTGCTGGGCTTGCGGTGCGGCTGCGGGCTGTCCAGCGCAGGCCAGTGCAATCGATCCGGTCAGAATCAACAATCTCGGTAATCTCATTTTTTAACTCATCTCCAGATTTCCTGGTCTTCTACGTTGGAGGGCATGACAAAAGGTAAAGACCTATCGCAGCAATCGTAGCAGTTATTGCCGCACCAACTCGACGCGCTTCTCCTCCGTCAACTGCTTCTCCACCACGTTCTCGGGCTTGGCGACGGGAAAGTTGATCTTCACCACTTCCACGCGAAGGTTTCAAAGGTTCCCGTAAGATGGATCGCCGGCAGAATGATCGAGCAACGCAGAGCCGCTGTCCATGGCTGATACAGTTCGCGCTCCCGTCTTGCCACTGAGGGCATCTCTCCGGCAGAAGTTACTCCAGACGCTGAACGGCGTTGCGCGCCTCGTTGATCTGCGGCAAGGCGGCTTTGGAATGGTCAAAGTGGCCGAGAAATACGCGGTAGGATTTCATCGCGTCCGCTTTCTTTCCTTCGCCTTCCAGGACTTTCCCAAGGTAGAAGTCCGCCAGTTCGACCTGGAGCAAATTTATATCGCCAGAGATGAGACCTCCGGGACAAACAAATCGGAGATTGTTGCGCAGTTTCGCTTCAGCCTGCGGAAAGAGTGCCAACTCCGCGTAAGCTCGACCTGCGAGGAACCCGTTCAAGGGTTTCAGGTCGTCGGCCAGTGCGGGCCAACCATCCATGACCTGGCGCCACTGGCTAGAAAATTCGGCTGCGCGTAACCGGTCCAAGGTAATAAACGCATCCACTCGGCGGTCGCTGAGGAAGGGGATCATGGCACGGCGAGCAGAGGTAAATTCGTTTTCGGCTTCGGCGCGGTTGCCTAAGAGAAGGTAAGCGACACCGCGAACCTCCGCTGCACTGAAGCCCGGAAGGCGCTTAGCCATGGCAAGCGCGGCTTGCGGCTTCTGCTGTTCAAAATAGACTTCAGCCGCCTTCCACGTTTGCGCACTCGCTCTCAAGGGGTCTTGTCCGGAGACGCCGGCGGCCTGCTCGTAGTATTTCGCTGCAAGATCAAGGTTGCCATTGGCCAACGCAACGTCTCCCTGAACCTCTATGGAAAGAGGGCGGCGGGAACCCTTTGTTTTCTGATAAGCGGATTGAGCCGCTTCGTCCGCATCCCGATTTCTGCCGGCGAGAAGATAGGCAAGAGCAATTTTTTCCCGCGTATAACTGAAGTCCGGATGTGCATCCAGATTTCGCTTGTACTCCGCGAGGGCGTTTCCCGGGTTCCCAGCCATGGCGTAAATATCGGCTCGGGTATCGATAGGGTTGGGGTCATCCGGCGGGAGCGTTGCGGCATATCTGTCGATTGCGTCCAAAGCCCGCGACCACTCCCCCTGGAGCGCGTAGTTATAGGCGAGCTCGTTCCACATGAGAGTTTCTCTGGAGTCGTCCAGTTTCGCTGCTTCCTCTAATACCGCTGTGCCCTCTTTCCATTCGCCTCGATCTACGAGTTGCGAGCTCAGGAAATAGCGCGGCTCAATCTCTTTGGGAAAGCGGCGAATCATGGTCTGGAATGTCTGAATAGCTTCATCTGACCGATCTTCGATCACGAATTGCCGGGCCCGGATGAGCAGCCTTTGCTGCTCAGGTAGACCCTGTCGTTCGGCGAGCAGGGCCGCGCGGGTGATGGCTTCATGCCTTGCTCTGTAGTCGGGGAGTAGTTTGGCAAGGTCAAAGTAGGCCATTGCAAACTGAGGATCCAATTCAATAGCACGCCGAAGAGAGGCGGTGGCCTCCTCGTCCAACGAACGGTTATAGTCGCTGACGCTTTCTTCATACGCTTGGAGGGCGCCGAAACTGGACGTGAGCCTTCCTCCGCTGGGTCGTGGTTCTCCCGGGGAAAGCCCTGACACGATACGATCCGTCGTTTCGTCTACCATCGCGAACACGGCCTGGGGACTTTCTCCCTCCACTTTCTCTGAAAGCACCACCTTGCCGGAGGCGGTATCCTGCACCCGCAAATCGAGCCGCAAACCCTGACCCATTTTTAGCAGGCCCCCGCTGATGAAGAGGTCCGCGCCCGCCTTTTGGGCCACAGCCTGGGCTTGGCTTGGTGCCAGCGCCTGGCCTGGCTTGACCTGACGGCCGATCAGACCCCGGACTCGTTCGCTGGAAATGATATCGAGGTTGTTTGACTGCGCCAGGTCGGTGGTGAGCAGATCGACCACTCCATCGCCCAACCAATTTAGCGCCGGATCCTGGGAATGGTTCTCGATCTCGACGACGGCCACTGCTTTGCGGACGTGGGTTGCCGGCGTTCTCCTGGCCCGCCAATATTGAAGGGAACCTACGGCCAACAGAGCAAGGAGTGAAACGAACACCAGGATCAGTGACTTCCTCGAGTGGCTCTTACCCGGAGGGACCAGAGCCGGAAGGAGCGTCTGCTCGACAGCTGGGGGTTCCGGTGGCTTGGGAACGGTTTCTGGCTCCAGCTTGCCCACAAAACGATAGCCGCGGCGGGGAAGAGTCTCGACATATCGGGGTTTGGCCGCACTGTCCCCCAGCGCGGCTCGAATCTGGTTTATGGAGAAGTTGATGCCATGCTCGAAGTCGACAAAGGTGGAGTCTTGCCAGAGGCAGCGTTGGATCTCTTCACGGCTCACCAGATGATCGGCATGCTCGATCAAAAGTGCGAGCACGCGAAACGGCTGTGGCTGGAGCTTCAGCAGCCGCCCGGCTCTGCGCAGTTCACCTGACGCCAGATCGAGTTCGAATGCGTCGAAGCGAAACTTAGTCGACGTAGGCAAACGAATCCCTCTGCGCGATACCTCGGTGGAATGCGGCGAGTCTACCATAGGGCAAAACTCCGGATGCGCCGATTGCCTGCAACCTTCTTGTTTTCAGGTTCCCACGTCCTAACCTCCGACTCACCGAAAACAATTCCTCTGTTCATTGCCCCGTACGGGCTTAGCGCCTACTTTCCATCGCAGCCGTTGTTCGGCGAGGGGGAAATATGGCAAGACAGGGACTTGGAATTGCGATCGTAGTCTTTTTGGCAGTCGTCAGCCGGCCGTCGCCAGGCCAGGAACCATCACCCGCCGCACCGAAGGGAGAGCACCGCATCTCGTTCCATGCGCGGGGTGGCTACATCTTGGTGCCCGCTCGCGTGAACGGGCAGCGAGCCACGCTGCTCCTCGACACCGGCGCAGCCTTGAGCACCTTCAGCATAAAAATACTGCCGACGATGGACACAGACCACAGAGTCACGATGAACCTGGCGAAAGGAAGCGTGCCGGCGTTCGTCGTCCCAGCCGGATTCACACTCGGCGATTCGGACAGTAAGGAGCAGCAGTGCACATTCCGGCAGAACATTGTGGTCGGCGACTTCAAGTTCGGGGAAGCGGACGGCGTTATTGGGCTGGATGTCTTGGGTTCGTTCAAGACCGTAACCTTTGACTTCAAAGACTCGGTTCTCGTTCTGGAGGACCGATGACAGAGCAGACCAAGGGCCTCCAGTGCCCCCGGATAAAGGCACGGCAAAACACCGCATTCGACCGCAAATCGGAAAATGGCTGCATGCCTGGACCCTACCGGTCGCGGCATTATGCCGAAAACTAACGACGACTCTCCTCGTTCTTCCTCGATTCCCTTCCCGCAAGAGAATTATGAAAAATCTAAGAAAAGTCGCCGTTCGCAAGATGGAAGTGAACCCAACCAAGCTCCGCAGATTCTCGTAGCCGGCTGGGTTTATGCCGTCTATCGACTATCAAGATAGTGACGGATGACTCTTCAAACGTTACATCTGTAACCCTTCTCCACGTACACCAGATAGATCCAGGGAAAGCTCTGGATTGGGAACAGCGGTGCGACCGCAAATCGCGGCGACTCCCACCCCCCATTCCAGGAGCTTTAAGCGGCCGCCACTGAGCAAGTCCACATTCGGGGGTCCAGGAACAGACGTCATTTCTTGAGCAGTTACACGGTGGAACTCTAAACCGCAACAGAATTGCTCTCTATGTTGCTTATCCGCAAACCCCACAACGGGTGAAAGACAAAACTCTCTGTCAATGCTTTGATATGCCAGCGCTAACCCGGCAAGGTTCCGTTAGCAAGTAAACAGCTTTGACTATTTCGCTTCAGCAACAGATGGCATCAATCGCTCGGAGTTTTTGAGTTGGCGACCTAGTCTCCACCTCAGCGCACGTTCGCGTTGAAAAGGAGACTACCCAATGTTTAAGCATGCTACTCGCACACTTACTCTCGCCCTCACACTCACGGTTCTGACGATTTCTACCGGAAGAGTTTTTGCACCATCGCCTGCAACTACTGCAAGCGCTCCGACTGGAACGGATCCCGAACCCCAGGGAATCACCCACACGATCCTGAGTTTCCTCGGCCTGGCATAAAATAGCTGGCAGACCACGGCACATAGGCCGGCCGGTTGGGGTAAACTCTATGCACCTTAACCATACCGATTACCTGTTCTGGGCGGCCGGCTTATTTGCTCATATTCTGTTGCTTGTTGTTATCTCGACCCGCCATCGTGCAAAGACGTTTCCCTTTTTCACAACACTCATCTCGGCCAATATCGTGAAGACCATCACGCTTTATTTCGTCGCTCTTCACGGCAACCGATATTCCTATCGCGTCACCTACTCCTGTCTTACAGGAATCGATCTGGCTCTACAGCTCTGTGTGGTTTATGAAATCGCGTTACATGTATTCCGTCCCACGGGACGTTGGGCGCCGGATGTGAGGAGAGGATTTGTCATTGTGGTAGTTGCCAGCATCACGGTTGCGGCGGGCCTGACCACCCTTGCCGAGACTCCGGCCACGACCTCCCTCGCCGCAGTGCTGATAAGAGGAAACTTCTTTTCTTCCGCTCTGATGAGTGAACTTTTTGCTGGAATGATCGTACTTTCAGTGACCGTGGGGCTCCCCTGGAAACCACATGCTGCAAGAATTGCACAGGGTCTTGGGTTTTACTCGCTAGTCACTATACTGACCGAAGCCGGACACAATATCTTCGGGATGGAGCGCTCTTCGAGAATATCCGGCGATCTTACCCTCCTGCGGATCGTGACCTATCTGATCTGCGTGATGTATTGGATTGTGATGCTCTGGCGCGATGCGCCTGCACCGCGAGAACTTCCGGCGCAGATACGTAGCCAGCTGGTTGCATTTCAAAAACTTCTGGAATACGACCTCAGAAAGCTTCGGACATTGAAATGATGATCAGCGATCGCTCTCTTTACTTTGCCGTCGTTCTCATGGTCGTGCTTGCTGTTGTCGGCACCGCGGTCGTGTACTACTATCTGCGCGACCGCCGGAGACGAAGGTCTCCCTACGGCAGTTGGGAAACCTTGCTTTCCAGGCTCTCCACTATCGATCGCGACAAGATCGCGCTGATCTCACAGAATCTCCTCAGTGAATCGGAGCCGAGGAGGATAGGCGAGGATGATGCGGAGCTGAATGCCACGCAAATCTGGTCTTTGATTGGTGGACTGAAGGGGCTGGAGGTGATGGAGCGCAACTGCGCCGTGCTGGTCGATCTGGCCTTTTACGTTCAACAATGGTACCCGGAAGCAACGGTTGTCGCTGAACAGCTGCGATTGAATGCCAGAGAGGTTGCTTGGCATGTCGATCGCCTCAAGGGAGCGGCGCAGACGGGCAAACTCGAGATATTCATTTCCGACTACGCCCAACCAGCAATTACAACCTACTACTTGATGACCCGACGCGTGCTGGCACTGTACGAGAGATACAATCTGCCTGGACTTGGTGACCTGCAGAGAGCGATTTAGCCCGTAAAAGAAGGCGGCCAAGTGGCCGCCTTCTTTTAGCTCTCTTTCGCCTCAGCGACGCGCTTGCGGTAGGCTTCTCCTGGATCGGTCAATATATCGACCCACTTCGGGTTGGGCAAGGCCTCGGCCTCATAGTTGTCGTGCCAGTTCCACCATTTGTACGGCGGGGTCTGGGGATAACCCTCTGGCGAGTCTTCCCAGGTCTCCTGGCGGCCGAGCGGCGTCATGTCGAGGTAGCTCCAGGTGCTCCCCATCGCCTCGTCGCCGCGGTTGTTGATCAAGTATGTGCGGTACACTCGCTCGCCGTCGCGGAAGAATACGTTGTGGCCATGCCATTCGTTAACCCCGAAGTCGGTGTCGAAGCTGTCGGTGATGGTGTACCAGGGCATGTTCCAGCCCATCCTCGCCTTGAGGCGGGCGATGTCTGGCTGCGGCGCACGTGAGGCATAGGCGAGGGTCGTGTCGCGCGCGTTCAGATGGGCCAGGTGTGCGATCTGATCGGCGCCTAGGGAACAGCCGCGGCAGGCGTGGTCGGGCCAGCCGAAAACCCCGGGCTCGAAGAAGGCGCGATAGACGATCAACTGACGGCGGCCCTCGAACAAATCGAGCAGGCTCACCTTGCCCTTGGGTCCGTCGAACACATACTGCTTGTTCACGGCCAGCCAGGGCATCCGCCGGCGTTCGGCGGCCAAGGCGTCACGTGAGCGGGTGAAGGCCTTCTCCTTTGCCAGGAGTAGCTGGTGTGCAGCCTCCCACTCCTGCTGCGATACGATCGGGGGCGTGTTCATCGCGAGGTGCCCTTTCCCTTGTTCCTTATCTTTCTCTTTGCTTGTTGCCATCCGCTTTTCTCCTTTATTGGGTTGATCTCCCAGCTTGCCACTCCATAGCCGCCGGCGCAATTAGGAACATTTGTGTGCCTACACGAGCAGGAGCAGCAGCCCTACGATTGCTGCGATGAAGTGAACTGTTCTCATCATGCTCCTTCGGTTTTAAGAACGACTGAATGTTGATTGTTTCGGATCGCCTCTCTGCGACCTGACCAGTCGCTCGTGGTCATGACTTATATTGATGCCGCGACCCGGAAGAGTGGGAGTTACAAGTGTGGCGGGATTCGGATGGACCGCGGCGCAGTCGTCGGCCGGGTCGAAATTGCTCAACGGATTTAAAGCCGCTTCGGGATCAAGTCCCGCAGGGACGGCCCTGAGCTTGTCGAACGGGGACGACTGAAAAAGTCAATCGAGACCTGGTCCTGAGTTCGCGGGGCGGAGCGCAAATTCTTAATAGTTGGATAAGTTGCAATGGATCACGATGACACCTCGTCCAATCGAAAGGGAAGCTTGCGCAGGCGCTTTCCAGTAGCAGCGAAGATGGCGTTGCCAACGCTGGGAGCAATGAGCGCCAGCGGCGGCTCGCCGATGCCGCCGGGAGGGCGTCCGCTTTCCACGAGGTAGGTCTCAAGCTGCGGAGCATCCGGGATCCGCAACAGTTCGTAACTATTGAAGTTCTGCTGCTGAATCATGCCGTCCTTGACCGTGATGCGTTCCTTGAGCGCAGCGCTCAGGCCCATAAGAACAGCGCCCTCAATCTGCGCGCGGATGCCATTCCTATTGATCACCCGGCCGGGATCGACGGCCGTGATGACGCGGTCGACACGCAGGTTCCCATCCTTGACCGTGACTTCCGCAACTTGAGCGAGATAGGTGGTCTTCGAAAAGAAGCACGAAATACCGCGGCCACGACTCGGGCCAAGGGGCGTACCCCAACCGGCCTTCTCGGTAGCAAGATCGAGCATGTCGATCATACGCACGGGGTCGGCCAGCTTGCCTTCGAGGTTAGTTCTGGGCGCAACGGCGTGGACTGCGGCGTTCTCCAGCAGGCGGCGGCGGAAGAGGTAGGGATCCTGCCCGGCAAGGTAAGCCAGTTCGTCGACAAAACACTCAACCGAGAAGACGTTGAAGGAGATTTCGACCCCGCGCCACGCTCCTCGTGTCACGCCGCTTTGGACGGGCACATAGGAGAACCGAAAATGCTGTGCCGGATAGGGTTGATCGATGGCTCCCCCGAGTTCATAGGCCTGCGCTTGCTTCGGGTCACGTTGGCCGATGATGGTGGTGTCGGCCATGCGATCGGTCCACGAAACGAGATTCCCTTCCCCGTCGATGCCGCCGCGCAGACGATGCATGCAGGCGGGGCGGTACCGATCATGCGTGAAGTCGTCTTCGCGGGTCCAGACGAGTTGGACAGGCCGCTGGATACGACGAGCAACCTGCAGCGCCTGATGATCAAACGGTACGCCGAAGCGGCGGCCCAGGCCTCCACCCATGAAGGTGACATGGACGGTGACGTCGCGCTTGTCGATGCCCAGGATTTTAGCGGCATTCTCCTGGGTCCCTTCGCCGTCCTGGGTCGGGGACCATATCTCGCAGCGGCCATGCTCGAGCCTGACGGTGATGTTCATGGGCTCCATGGTGGCGTGCGCGAGGAAAGGAAACTCGTAGACACTCTCGATCCGTTGAGCGGCGGGTACCGTATCCGGGTTGAGAGTCGTGTTGGTGGAGTTCCAGTACTCCTGAGCGTAGAGACCTGCGCGCAACTGTGCGGTGAGGGACTCGGTAGACTCGTCATGGTACTGCCCGGGTTTCCATTCGATCGTGAGCGCATCGCGGCCCTGGATGGCGGCCCACGTGTTGGTCGCAACGACGGCAATCTCGCGCGTGTTCTTGTTCGCCGAGTCGGGATCCGTGGGGATATCGAAGACTTCGAGGACACCCGGAATTGCTTTGGCCTTAGCCGCGTCGAAGCGGAGGAGATCGCCGCGAAAGTAGGGGCATTGGGCCACGACGGCGTAGACCATGCCGGGAACACGCACGTCGAGGCCGAACCGGGCCACTCCCTTCACCTTGTCGGGGATGTCGAGGTGAGGGATAGACCGGCCGAGAAGAGTAAAGTCTTTGGGATCTTTGAGAGGGACCGTGTTGGGGTCAGGAAGGGGGAACCGGTGCGCGTCATGAATGAGTGCGGAGTAGGCGAGGGTGCGGCCCGTAGGTACGTGGATGACCTGGCTGTTGCGGGCGCGGCACTGAGCAGTAGGAACGTTCCACCGGAACGCGGCGGCAGCAATCAGAACCTCGCGTACCTGGGCTCCCGCCTGGCGGAGAGGTTTGTAGCCCTCCCAGACGGATCCGCTCCCACCCGTGCCATCGGCATTCTCTGCCTGGATGACAGAGATACGGGAGAAGTCGATCTCTGCTTCTTCAGCGAGGATCATGGGCAACGCGGTAAAGACCCCTTGGCCCATTTCAGATTTGTTCAGAACCAGATGGATCTGTCCGTCGGGATAAATCCGGATCCACGCGTTAAACGGGTCATGAGCGTCGGAAGAGGCCTGGTGAAGACGGCCGCGGAGAGTTAGGCCCACCACCAAGGCTCCACCTGCCGCCGCAGTGCTTGCGAGGAAGGTGCGCCGCGAGAGGGTGCGCTTGCTTTCGACAGGCGGGGGGCTGGGTTTGGTGCTCACGAGTGCATCTCCCCAGCAGCCCGGTGGATGGCGTTGCGAATGCGGAAGTAGGTGGCGCAACGGCAAAGATTGCCGGCCATCGTTTGGTCGATATCGGCATCTGTGGGTTGAGGTTTGTGAGTGAGTAAGGCGGCGGCCGACATGATCTGTCCCGGTTGGCAGTAACCGCATTGCGGAACCTGTTCAGCGATCCAGGCTTCCTGCACCGGATGGAGGCCATGTTCGGCAAGACCTTCGATGGTGACGATTCCCTTCCCGGCTGCGGCGACGACGGGGGTCTGGCAGGACCGGGTTGCCGCGCCATCAATATGAACTGTGCAGGCTCCGCAGAGCCCAATGCCGCAACCATATTTTGTGCCTGTCATGTTAAGCAGGTCACGGAGCACCCAGAGCAAAGGCATCTGAGGCTCGGCATCGATGGTTTGTTTGCGGCCGTTGATCTCAAGTGCGAACCGGGCCATGGTCAAACTCCTGGCTCAAGGCTCATGCGCCAGAAGGGTCTCCGCCAGCGGTTTGCAGGAAAAGCAACGGATGATGCAGGGAAGGCTTACGATTGCCCGGTGAACGGGAGTGGGGATCCCTCTCACAGGATGTCTCTCTCCGCGACTCTAACAAATATCAAATCACAGGACCAGCAAACGGCCTTCTTGAGATCGCTTGAACGTGATATCCAGCGGACGGGAGCCTGCCCGGGAAATTCCGGATAAGTGAAGATCGGGTCTCTTGGAACGGGTGGTACCAGAAACGGCAACCGGAATCTGTAACGGTTCGGGCATCATCATCACTACTCAAATGTTTGATGGATTGCGTCCAAATTTGGATGACCGCGAGAACGGCCGAGACTAGCTCTCGGCATATACCGCGGCATGAAACTGCCAACTCCGGTTTTCAGGCCGCATCCGCGCCTTATTTAGAAATGCGCCCATTGCAAGTTCTTTTGGTCGATGACGACGCGTCGGTACTAGGGGTTCTCACGGGCCTGCTGGAGAGCCTGGGTCACGCGGTGATCTCGGCGGACAACGCAGAGGACGCTGAGCTAGCCTTTTGCGCGCATGGCCAGGTTGAGGTGCTCCTATCGGACTACAATTTGCCAGAAGCGACAGGCTTGATGTTGGCTACAAGAATAGCTGCGCATAAACCGGAATTGCGGGTGATTCTCATGTCCGGAGGAGATCCCGAGCAAGAAACTTTAAACGAAATCCGCAGCCGAGACTGGGCTTTTCTCTCGAAGCCAATGAGCCACTCGGATCTTGTAGATGCGCTGAGGAACTCCCCGAACCCGCGCGAAGCCGATTGAAGTCTGAGCCCCAAAAAAAACGCGGATCCCACCGCCGAACTCTCCCAGTTGTTCCCGCCGGTTGTCAAATTGATTCGCAGTAGCTGGTTTGCTAAAGTCGTCGTCATGTCTGAGCGTTCGACGGAACAGATACGCGAATTGCTCGACTCTCTTTACCGGGTGGATTCGGGACGGATCCTGGCAACTCTCATCCGCTTGCTCGGTGATTTTGATCTTGCTGAAGAGGCAATGCACGAAGCCTTCGCCGCTGCGCTGAGCTTGTGGCCGAAAACTGGAGTACCCGATAACCCACGACCCTGGTTGATTTCAACCGCCCGATTCAAAGCCATTGATACCCTCCGTCGACGTGCACGGTTTGACGCGTCTCAAGACGAGCTCGTGCGCTACCTCGAAGCGCATTGCAGTTCGTCCGAAAAATCGACTGAAGAAGACAGCGTTGAGGATGACCGGCTGCGCCTGATTTTTACCTGCTGTCATCCGTCTCTCCCACCGGAAGCGCGGGTTGCCCTCACCTTGCGCGAGGTGTGCGGGCTGACGACCGAGGAGATTGCGAAGGCCTTCCTCATCACGCCGCGTACGCTGGCGCAGCGCATCGTGCGGGCGAAGGCAAAGATTCGAGACACACCGATTCGTTACGAGGTGCCGTCGCCGCAGGAACTGCCGGAGCGACTGGACGCGGTGCTTCAGGTCATTTATCTCGCCTTTAACGAGGGTTATTCGACTGGAGCGGGCTCGGAGGTTATGCGGGCGGAGCTGACCGGCGAGGCAATTCGACTGGGCCGGCTGTTGGACGATCTGCTGCCCGAGCCGGAAGTCATGGGGCTGCTTTCCCTGATGTTGCTACAGGAATCCCGTCAGGCTGCAAGAACGACCGCGGCCGGAGAGCTGATCTTGCTGGAAAACCAGGATCGCTCGCTCTGGAATCGGCAACAAATCGCGGAGGGAGTGGCGTTGGTGGAAAGGGCCCTCACGTCCCACCGCTTTGGCTCCTACACGCTGCAGGCTGCGATTGCGGCCGTTCATGCCGAGGCGGAATCAGCCGCTGTGACGGACTGGCGGCAGATTGTCGCGCTTTACAACCGGCTGGCGCGCATTCAACCTTCGCCGGTTGTCGAGCTAAACCGTGCTGTAGCCATTGCCATGCGCGACGGTCCAGGGGTCGGTCTTACGTTTATCGACGCGGTATTGGCACATGGCGAATTGGCAGACTATCACCTGGCGCATTCAGCGCGAGCGGATATGTGCCGGAGGCTCGGCAGAATGGCGGAGGCCCGGTCCTCATATGAGAAAGCTCTGGCGCTGACCCAACAGGAACCCGAGCGGAAATTCCTGCAAGAACGGCTTCGGCAGTTGAATTAAAAAAAAGTGAAGCAGCTGTCGATTTTCGGTCTCCCCAGCGACTATCCGATAGCAGAACGATGAGCTACGACTCATTGAGTCACAGAAGATAAGGAGAATTCATGAAATACATCTGTTTGGGATATTACCAGCCCGACAACTTCGCAAACATGTCTGAGAACGAGCGCAACGCCATGCTGGACGAGTGTTTCAGCTACGACGACGAACTACGGAAGAACGGGCATTTCACCGCCGGCCAAGCTCTTCAGCCCCCCGACACGGCGATGACCCTGTATTGGAAGAACGGAAAGGTTGCCGTGACTGACGGGCCGTACGCGGAGACAAAGGAGCAATTGGGTGGAATTCTGGTGCTGGAAGCGCGAGATCTGAATCACGCCATCCAGCTCATGTCTCAACATCCTGGAGTAAAGAATGGACCGTTCGAGATACGTCCAGCGGCAGATTTAAGCGAAATGATTGCGGAGAGCGAGCAGCGACGTCGCAACGACACCGCGCGATAAGGCGAACGAAGTCACGAGCAAATCTGAAGTTTCGAAGGTGAGGAGCACACATGGCAAAGGTTCGAGTCGCGGGATTTGGTATGTCGTTGGACGGTTTTAGCGCAGGGATAGAGCAGAGCCTGGACGATCCGCTGGGCAAGCGCGGTCCAGAGATCTTTCAGTGGTTCTTCCATACCAGAACGTTCTGTTCCATGCACGGGAAGGAAGGTGGATCGACCGATGTGGACGACATGTTCGCACGGCAGGCGATGGAAAACTTTGGCGCCTTCATCCTTGGCCGAAACATGTTTGGTCCGATCCGTGGCCCATGGCAGGACAACTCGTGGAAGGGCTGGTGGGGTCCGAATCCTCCATACCATGCGCCGACTTTCGTTCTGACGCACTACGAGCGTGAACCGTTGGTGATGGAAGGCGGGACGACCTTCCACTTTGTCACTGGCGGAATCGAAGAGGCGCTGAGGCTCGCGAAACAAGCAGCGGGTGATAAGGACGTCAAGATCGGAGGCGGCGCTTCCACGGTGCGGCAGTATCTTCAAGGCTGGGCTGATCGACTCTCTCCACCTTGCACTTGCACCGGTAGCCCTTGGTCAGGGTGAGGCACTCCTTACCGGTATTGACCTGCCCGCGCTGGGATTTTCTGTGACCGAGCACAAGGCCACGGAGCACGCGACGCATATTGTGCTCACGAAAAGGTAGAGCGTGGCACTGGGCCTGGTGAGAGACGCCTCGTGATGCTGTTGGCGAGAGCGGGGTCAAACTGCACTTCGTTGTTCCCCGCTCCCAACAGTGCCATACCAATTCAACCGTGGGCCCATTCAAAACGAGTATTCCGATCTACCAGAGCCGCTACCTTGAAACTAGATAGGAAGGAGACGATTAAAGAACGACCGATAGCGCCTTAGCACTTGCCGTAGTTCTTCTGTTGAAACGTCACCCCCAGTGTCCCATTGCCTCTCTAGATCCGCGCGTGCCGTTGAAAACTCTTCAGCAAGTCGCTTTACCATGCTTGCCACCAAACCGTCCGCCTCTTCTACTGCCAGCCTCGGCTCATCGACGAACGAAGCCTGAACCTGGTCCCACCGCGATCGAAATCCTTGCAGTTCCTCACCACGGAATAAAGGGCCATCCGCGATGTCCTCCTTCTTCTGCACCACAGGGGCGCCGTTGGATGAAAGGGAGCGCTCGTCGGTGTTCTGTATAACCGGAACGCCACTCTGAGATGGAATAGGGCGCTCGTCGATGACCGCCGATCGATATTCCCTGCTTCTTTGTGGGTTCGCAATATCTGCCGTTGTCAATTCTTGATCGTTACGAAGCTCGTTCATGGGAAACTCCTATCCTTTCGGTTTTGGGTAGATCGAGCAACTCGTCAAACAGCGATCTGTAGTACACCATCGCCTGCCGTAACTCTTCTGTGCCGGCTTGCCCTCCGCTATGCCGCACTATGATGCTCCGGGCAGCTCGATAATTTTGGACAACTCCCGGGTAATTCACCGAGACATCCGCGGCTCGCTGCTCAAAGTCACCCATAGGATAGCCGCGTGAAGCCATCACGTCTGTTACCAACTTATCGGCGTCGCCGACTGCTAAGGAAGGATCGTCGACGAACTCCTTTTGTACCTGCGTCCACTCCATGACGTATCTTTCCCGATCATCACGAGTCAAGGGGTGAATGGCAAACTTCTTTACCCGCTGCTCTCTCTCAGCCAGAATTATTTCTGCACGTTGTGCTCCCTGTTCTTTTACGGTCCGATCGTATTCCGGGCCGAAATGCTGCTTCAAACGATCGCTCGAGCGTTTGCGAAGCAAGAGCACTGCTACGATCAAAATGATCGCAACTAACGCAATGACTACCAAAACCATGACTCTTGTATCCATTGCTTTCTCTCCCGTTTCACTCAGATGCCGAGATGAGTACGAGTGATGCCAGGGGTGAGCAGCTAACCGAATCGGGACCGGTCCAAACTATATGCATCCAGTCCTGGTCTCAATCTCTAGTTCGATGCAAGGCATCTAGGCTGCGACAAATATTCAGGAATTGACCTGGGCGGCACGCATGGATACGACACGCCACGTCGCCATCGATTGTTTCAGATACACCGCGGGATCGCCTTTGAGTCCGTAGCACTGAATGCCGAACGGCCCTCGATACCCTGCCTTTGTGATCGTGCGGACCAAGTCGGTGACATCGTAGTCGCCTCGGCCGAGAGGTTGAATCAGAGTGCTCCAATCCTGGCCGTGCCGGTCCGCTCCGTTCACCGTGACCCCGTACAGGCGTGGAATCGCTTCATCTAATAACTGAGGAAACTTCGGATCAAACCCGGAGCGCAGCTCATGGCACAGATTGAACGTGACTCCAACATTGCTTCGTCCAACTCGCTCTGCAACCCGCACCACGTCTCTGAACCGGGCCAGGTAAAAGCCATAGTGCGGATAGAGAGCGACGCGAAGATTGGATCGAGCGGCAAGATCGGAGACTCGATCGACCGCCTGAATCGTCCGCTCTTCCGCTCCGCCGCCAGCGTCATCCCCCTGAATGGCGACCCATACGACAGTGCCCCGCCCCTGCAACGCCTCGATCGCGGCTTCCATCCCCGGCTCATATTTGATCTGGCCATGGCTGATGTCCACGGTCAACCAAAGAAAGAACAACTGGAGATGCGCTTCGTCCAGGGCTCGCAACCGCTCCGGGATTTGCTGCGCATGATCGAAGACGGTTCCCGCAAATCCAAACTCGCGCGCAAACCCCGCCTGCTGCTCGGGAGTGATATCGCCAAACTCGTACGCAAAGACGGAGTTTGGCAGGCCGACGGCTCCGCCATCGAACCCTCTTGCCTCGAAATTCGCAAGCGCAACGCAAGAGACCGCGACACCCTTCAGAAACTCCCGACGACTCGTCAGCACCATGCGCATCTCCTTTACTGTGTGGCCGATCTAGTTCGCCTACTCCGTGTCTCACTCTTGGATTTCACTACGGCATACCTATGACAGTAATGCGGTACATCATACCCATTTACCGTCCGCAGTGTTCGTTCGCGCCAGTGATACGCGATCGATGTCACCGCATCACCGTTTTCGGCGCCTTATGGGGCATTGTCCTGCTAGTTGGTGTTGAACTACGCCCGTTTAGCTGCTAAAGCCTGCATCTCTTTGCCCATTCTTGTGCGGTTGATCCCGAGCTGCATCGCGAGATTGATGAGGTTACCTGTTGCCCAGTAGAGTGCCAGGCCCGAGGCGTAATGCCACAGTGTAAAGCCCATCACAGCTGGCATAACAAAGGCAAGCAGCCGTCTCTGGGTAGGATCCATCCCTGGCGATGGCGTTATGAATTGAGTAATGCACATAGTCCCGACAATGAGGATGGGCAGAATATGCAGGGGATCCGGCGATGACAGATCGGTAATCCAGAACCAAGGTGCCCCGTGCAATTCAGCTGCATTCTGAAGTACGCGAAAGTAGGCGAAGAACAGGGGCATTTGCAGAAGCAGCGGTAGGCAACCCCCATAAATATTTGCACCCTCGTCTTTGTAGAGGGCCATCAATTCCGTGTTCATCGCAGTTCGCTTAGGGTCGCTCATCTTGAGATGTGCGTAGCGCTTCTTGATTGCCTCAACCTTGGGTTGGAGGCGCATCGTCCTCAAAGAGGACTTCATCGACGTCACCCGCGGCCAAATCATCAGCAGATTGAAAATCGCCGTCAGAATAATGATGGCCCAGCCCCAGTTTCCGATGCCGTGTTCGTAAAGCAGACGCAGCGCCAGGTAAAGCGGCTTAGCAATGACGGTCAACCCCCCGAACTGGTTCGGAGCTTTCACGGGGGTTGTTTTGCCCATCGGCGAAGTGGCATGGGTCAAGGCTCGTCCACTTATTGTTTGCCGTTCACTAGAGGTGCGCCCGGTCCGCTCGGCCACCGCCGAGCCAGGCGCAACTGACGGCTCCACCTTATAGAGTTGAGCTTGGGTGCCTTGCGTTGGCGCGCCAGGGCTGGAAAGAGAGAAGTACAGATGTACGCAAAGGATCACAAGCCCCAGCATGGTGACAGCCAATATGGCCTGCTTATTCGAACCATCACCACGTGGGTTCTGAAGATTGGGATTAAGAACTTCGGGCAAAGGACACCTCTTCCTTCTGGGACGGGAGCCCAGAAACAGTTGAAAGACAGGCGAATACATGGGCCTAGAAACGGCGCCATACTCGGCAATCCACTGGAATTAGGAAAAGATGGGCGGGGGGCGTTGGAAAGAAGGAGCAAGGCTTGGCTCTTGAGCGACTACCTGCGAGGGCACTGAAACCCAAAGGCCTGAGCGATCCAATATAGGAGCCGCCCACGAAAGCGGGAGCGCTTCGAGACAGCCGATAATCGTGCGGTAGATGTTCGGCGAGCGCGTTACCACGCACAGAAGCAAGCAGGTTAGTAAGAGGACAGAGATCATCCCACTAATCCCTGCAAACAAGAGCGCCTGATAATACGGAAGGCACAACATGAGCAGGCAAACGAACTCTTCCACAGCCGCTTGCCTGTAGCCTTGAGGTTTCCTCACACGCTCTCCCTGGCCAATTGTACGACCACTTGTTCCCACTCTTCATGGAAAAGCAGGACAGACGGAACAGATGCCGCGGCCTTTTGAGCAACTGCTGTCAAAGCCCGCCAATCATGAACGGCAACGAGCGCACCTACTCCACTTGCTTAAGGTCGATTCCAAGCTGCTGACACTTCTTATATAGGTGGCTTCGCTCGAGCCCCAGCGCCTTTGCCGTGTTGGTGACGTGGTGATGATTGCGCGCCAATTCCGCCAAAACAGTCTCACGTTCAAAATGGGCAACGCGCTCTGACAAAGGGCCCCCCAAAGAGGATGACGACACGGTATCACCCGTTATCTTTTTTGCATTCGGTAGCGCTAGCTCCACCGCACCCGCGTCCACTTCCGCTTCGGCAAGCAGGAGAAGCCTTTCGACGACATTTCGTAATTCGCGGATGTTGCCCGACCAGGCATACTGCTTCAGAGCGTCAATCGCTTCGGGATTAAACCGCAGGGGCTTCCAGCTGTTTTGGGCGCACACCTGACGCGCAAAATGCTCCACCAGCGCTGGGATATCTTCCTGTCGCTCGCGAAGTGCGGGAAGTACGATCGGGAATACATGGATGCGATGGTATAAGTCACGGCGGAAGGCGCCCTGCCTTGCCAACTCCTCCAGGTCTCTGTGGGTCGCGACCACAACCCGAACGTTCACGGTAATGGGCTTGTCGCCGCCAATGCGTTCGACCTCCGATTCTTCCAGCACGCGCAGCAGTTTGGCTTGCATGGCCAACGGCATGTCGCCAATCTCGTCAAGAAACAACGTGCCTCGGTGAGCCTGTTCGAATTTCCCGATGTGCCTCCCTGCAGCGCCTGTGAACGACCCCTTCTCATGGCCAAAAAGCTCCGATTCGATCAGCTCCGTTGGAACGGCTGCACAGTTCAATGTGACGAAAGCGCCACCGGAGCGAGAACTCTTCTCGTGCAATGTGCGCGCAACCAATTCCTTGCCTGTTCCGGTTTCGCCATAAATGCAAACCCGCGTTTCACTGGCAGCAACCCGGTCAATTTGCGCCATCACGCGTTGCATCGTCTTACCAGAGAAGACGATCTCGTGTTTGCCGACGCGCCTGCGCAGCTCAGTATTCTCAACTTCAAGGCGTTTCAACTTCAACGCATTCTCGACTGTCAACAGAAGCTTTTCTGTGGAGAGCGGCTTCTCGAGAAAATCGAGCGCGCCCATCCGCGTGGCCTGCACAGCCATCTCGATGTGCGCCTGTCCTGACATCATGACGACCGGTGTCGTCACGCCGTTCGTTTTCAAGTCCTGCAACAAGGCGATTCCGTCGCGTTTGGGCATCACCACGTCAGAAAGGATGAGATCGAACGTGTGCGACTTTGCCAGCTCCAGCGCCTTAACTGCGTTGTCGCAAACGGTCGCTTCGTGCCCCGCGAGTCGGAATGCACGGGACAACGAGGCAAGTGTGTTCGCTTCATCATCCACGATCAGGATGTCGGCTTTCCCATTCATGCATGCCCCTCGCTCGCACTTGACAGCGCAGGCAGCTCAATGACAAACGTCGCCCCGCTACCCTGGATGCTCTCTACGGTGATGGTTCCATGATGATCGGCGACGACGGATTGCACAATCGCCAGGCCGAGACCGGTGCCATGCTGTTTGGTGGTGTAATAGGGCGTAAACAACCGCTGGCACTCTTCCGGAGTGAGCCCCGTCCCGGTATCCGAAATTTTGATCTGGACGACGTCTGTTTTCCTGGCTGCAACCGCCGTCAAGGTACCGCCGTCCGGCATGGCATCGATGGCGTTCAGTACCAGGTTTGAAAGCGCTCGGTGCAATAGCTCGGCATCCGCTGACACCATCAATGGATCCGCAGCGATGTGTGTCTTTAACGCAATCGGCTGCTCCCGCTGATCGAGCATGGGCGCAAATAACGCCAAAACGCGTTGCATTACGTCGCGCACGTCTAGGTTCGATTCCTGTGGTTTTGGCATCTTTGAGAAGTCACTGAAACGAGCAACGATGGTCTTCAGATTCGCGATCTCCGCCATCAGAGTCGCCGTGCCCTCCTCAAAAATCTCGTCACACTGCTCTTGCGGAAGGTGCCTGGCACGCACCATATTTTCGACCGTGAGCTGCAGTGGGAAGAGTGGATTATTCAACTCGTGGGCCAGCCGCCGGGCTAGCTCTCGCCATGCAGCAACACGCTCTGCCTGAACCAGGCGTTCGCGTTGCTCCACAAGCTGTGACGTCATGCGGTTAAAGCTGCTTGCCAGGACCCCGACCTCATCGTGAGAACCTACCCTGACGCGCGTCTCCCAACGTCCATCCGCAACCTCGCCCGCGGCGCGGGCAAGCTGTTCAATCGGACGCGATACGCGCGCCGCGATCCATAGGCTGGCGGCAATAGCGAATAGAACGCCGCCGCCGGCAACTCCATAGGCTATTGCCTTGATGTGTTGCTGAACGTCGACCATGCCCCGCCGCGAGTTGGCAATCATCAGCACCGCCATCACGGCCCCATTCTCTGCCTTCAGGGGAATGGCCGTTACATCGACGCTGTCCTCGAGATTTGCGGTTGGGTAAACGACTGCATGCGAATCCTGACCGCTCGCGCGCGATTGATTGATCAGCGATTGGTACGGCTCTGCGTTGCCTACATTCCCCTCCACGCCCACCAGGCCGTGAGGGTCGAAACCCGCGTTGAAGCTTCGATAAAGAAAGATCCGCGTTCCTCCAAGGGCGGGCAGGCTCATGAGGAATTCGCGGTCAAGCCTCGTCCCGCCGACCAGGTATGCAGTCTTTTCCCCGCCGCGCACCGCGTGAACGGCAAACAATCCGATCTGCGAGGAACCATCCGGAAGACCTTCTTCCTTGAGAAATGGCGTACGGTTTGCGCCCGTGACAGCCGGCTCCTTGTAACCGAATCGTGCCGGCCATTGTGCTGAAGAGACAATACTGCCATCGGAGGACACAATTTCCAGAAAATCCAGTTGGTATTCCTGTGCAAGCGCTGCCGCACGGTTGAGATAGGGCGCAGGATCGCCTCCGTGCCCCAGGTCGAATGCGATGCGCGTCAGCGGCTCGCTCACGGCCATGCGATCGAGCGAGAGAGCAACGGAATCTGCCCGTCGTTGGTATTCTCGTCGAAACTGGCCGACGAAATCTGCCGTTCGTTCTCTGTCAATCTTCTCGAATACACGGCGCACGCGGAGTGAAACTGTCCAGCCGACGGCTGCCACCGTGACCATGACCGTCGCTGCAATCATTGCCAGGATCTTTTGCCGCAGATTCACTTCGCACCATCGATCGAGACATCCGCAACCATCGGTGTGCCATCTCCCGTTAATCGCAAGTCCCGAACCCGTTCGCTAAAAGCCAACGCGCGCGGAAGATACAGAAGGGGAATGGCCTGGTATGTTTTGAGAAAATCACGCTCTGCCCGGTAAAGCGCATCAGGATTGCCTGCCTGTTCGGGTATTTTCTGGCCGAAGTCTTCCAGCATTTCATCCAGGCCGGCGGCCGCATCGCTCGCTTCCAGGTGCATGCGTTTCAGCACCAGGTCCGCGGTTGGTTGGCTTGAAGAAGGCTTGACCTGAGCATTTATTCCGGCCTCGCGCAAATTCAGCACAATGCGTTCCGCAACCAGCTGCGTGCTTGCATCCGGATTGTCGATAGTGAGAACCAGAGGCGAGGTGCCCACTCCAGCCCCGCCTACTCCAGCCCCATAGATACGCGCCCGCGCTAGATCGCGCTCGGTGGGAAAGAGAAATGCATACCCGGTAAGGTCAGCAGGCAGCAGGCTTCCGGTAGGTTCGCCTTCCTTCTGGAAAATTACATTGAAGAGCGCGCTTCGATCTACCGCGAGTGCGATCGCCTGTCTTACCTGATCGTCGTGCAGAGCCGCTCTCGGGGAAACACTCAAAACCAACAGGTCGGTGGGGTGAGAAGCGAGAACCATCAGACGATCCTGCACCGCCTGATGAAGCAACTCAGGCGGAACCTCAACAATATCTGCCCGCCCCACACTCAAGTCCAGCCACTGGTCCCGCAAACTCCGCTTGCCCTCCACCTGAACCGTGTCAACGAAAGGCCTTCCTTGCCAGTAATCACTATTTGCAGCGAGAGACACGACTCCATTCGTAACCTTGACGATGCGAAATGGCCCCGTGCCGGATGGCTCTGCGCCCTGATGCTGGCGAGCGACCAGGTACATACTGCGTGCCAGCTCGGCTGGCAGCTGCGGCATGGCTGAATCGCCTACGAAAACGAGAGAATTGGTAACGGCAGACAGGGTGGTCCACGGACACTGCTTTGCGCAGGATTGCGACAGCGAGGCTGCCACGGCCGCAGCTGTCAGCGCCGTTCCATCATGAAACCTTACCCCCGGACGCAGCCAAAACTGCCAACGATGAGCGTCATTTTGGGATTCCCATCGGATGGCCAACCCCGGCTGTGCAACGCCCGAATCATCTAAACGAGTCAGGCCGTCGAACACAAGTTTGCGGGCATTGCCGTCCGGAACCCGCCACGGATCGCTCGATGTTTCCATCCGGAGAGCGCCGCCGTAGTGCGAACGCGTGCGCGCGCAGGCACTCAGCGTAACGGCGAGGCTTATAACAAGGCTGCTAATTACAGACGGCCGAAACATTGTAGGCCTCATATCGCACTGGTTGCTCCTTCCGGATAACGACCGTTGCCGAGGCGCCGTCATTCGTTGGCCATATTGCCATCACCGAACCATCCAAAGCCATCGGACTGCTCACCGGGATCGCTTCCCTTCCTGGAATTTCGTACGCGCGCACACTGTCGGTTGGAGCAGCGCCGGCCCCCGATGCAAGCAACACCGAGCCCTCACCGCACGTGGAATGGATGCCGACGATGTCGCTTCCCCAGTCTCTCGTGCCCGTGACAATCTTAGGAACGTCCTTATCGTAGAGCATCACCTGGCCAGTGGTTTGGCTGAAGAGTGTGATTGTCCCACCGGATCGTTCATATTCCGCGGCGCTATAGAATGGACCCGGCCCCGTAACGTAGCCCGGCACCAGCACCCCGGTGAAATAATTTCGGCTGACGTTGAAAAAGGCTTTCCGCGAAACAATCGGCCATGGCTCATCGCTGTCGGTGCAGGAAACTACCAATCGTCCATTGATCTCCGACCCGCCACAGACTACTCCCGGAACATAGGCATCGAACAAGTGTCCTGAAGCGGCGCTCGTCCCCACCACAATTCGCCCCCGTGGGTCGCGCGGCAGCGGCCGTGAATGGGTGAGGTCGAAAGATTGATCCTTCACCCAACTCCCGGCATCCTGGCGGTAGATGGTAACCCGATCCGGCTCCAGGATGACCATCCGCCGCTCATCGCCGGCTGAAACAAAATCCGCATCCAGAATAGGCATTTCTTCTGCGAGCAGAAACGTCTTGCGGATGGTGACGCCCGAACCCGATGACGGCGTCGCAGTTGCCGGGAGATCCGTGGTCACCATAGCGACTTTCACCTCCGTGCCCTGCTGCACTTCGGCGATCCATAGTTCATGCTGCAAATTCTGTGAAAGCGTCACCCGGATCACTGTCGCAACCTCTGCGCTGCCCGACGCAGTCACGCCGTAGGACTGCAGATCGCGCTCGAGTGTCCGTCGGATCGCCGGAACCTGATCCGGAGGAATGGAAGAACGGTTCTTGATGGTGAGCTTTGCCGGTCCTGGTCCGGCAATCGCAGCGATTTGCTTCGCAAGCTCATCCGCAGGGTTGTCCCCGCTAACCAAAGCACGCACCGGGACAAGGAGGCCCAGAAGAAATATCAACAGAAGTGGCCGTCTATAAGAGATCATTGGCTGCCGCGGATTATAACCTGCGACTTGCATCTGGGGCCCTCATGAAGAGAGAGGCCTGGCCGCACCGCGCAGCCCGGCCTCCGCCTCTCAATGCGAATGACCGCGGCCGCCATCGGCCTGTCGGTCTACGCCTTCCTTGACCGCCGCATTCGCGTCAAAGCCCTTGAAGACGTCGTTGGCAAAAAAGAACTTGCCGTCTCCGGGCACCATCATCACCTGAATTTTGTCCGAAAGGCGCTCAGCGATGATCTTGTTAATCAGCAGCGGAGCCTGATTCAACAGCCTGGCCTCGCCTTGCATGCGATCAGCATCCGCCGCCGCAGTCACGCGGATCCGGTTCGCTTCCGCGTCGGCCAACAGGTTGCGGCGCTGGAACTCTGCCTTGCTGTCGATCACCTTGGCTTCACCCTCGGCTTCCGCGTTCTTGATGGTGGCTTCCTTGCGCGCTTGCGCCTCCAGCCGCGATTGCTCAATCTGTTTCTCTTTCAACGGGAGCGTAAACTGCATCGCATCCGCCTCCCCTTTCGCTTCCATCACCCTGGCCTTTGCATCGCCTTCCGCTTGTTTGACTTTCCGCGCCGCTTGCGCCTCCGCTTCCAGTTCTGCAATGCGTACCTCTTTCTGTTGAATGTCCGTTTGTACCGCGAGCTGGTCATCTTGTTGTTCTTTCAACAACAGGTCTTCCAGGCCCTTCGCGTACTGCGGCGGCAATTGAATGTCGCGCAGCATCACCTCTTCCACGATCACTCCGTCGGCGCTGAGTTTCTTCGTGATGACAGCAGCGGCAAGCTGCCGCACCTCTTCCCGCCTGGTGCTGAAGATCTCACGTACCGTGTATTTCGGCGCAAGCTCGCGCCACGCGCTGGCCACGACCGGCGGAACAATTTCAGAGTCGACCGGCCGCGGAAGGTGCAGCTGGATGTAATCCAGTTTCTGCGGATCGAGGCGGTATCGCACCGTGATGGCCAACCCCAAGCTGAGCCCCTCCTTCGACTGCACATCCAGGCTGTCAGGCCGCGATGTTCTGTTGACCTTGGCCCCGTCCTCGACCATCCCGGTGGTGAACAACTTATCGCGCAGATCAAAAGTCTGCAGCTGCTCGGCAAGCGGGGTCACAAAGTGAACCCCAGAGTAGAGCGTGCCCGGCAAAGTACCACGCGTCTGGCTCACGCGAACGCCGCCCATACCGCTCGGCACAACCTTAACGCTGTTGGCGATAAGCAGCGAACCGCATCCGATTGTGATCATCCCGAGAAGAAGCCGCCAATGGAGCGGGCCTGGCTCCGGCCCCCCTGGTTCGAGCCCAAGCGGCGCGGTGGCACCCTCCACCCCTTGTGCCAGGTGACGGCGGAACTGGATCACCAGCCACAGATCGTATCCCATCATGATCAAGGTGGCAGCTATCGACGACCCCGCAACCAGCATCAGTAGGTATTTCAAGGCAAGCATGTACGTTCTCCTTTCTCTTCTTGCGCCGGTGTGGGTTTCTTACCGGCGACCGGCCGCCGAGGGAGGAACAGCCGTACCAACCCTCCGAACAGCAACTCTTCACACAACAGCCCACAGGCCACGGTCAACACCATCGCCGCGATCGCGCTCAACGCCTCGGCAAATAACTCCACCTTGCACCTCCCTCTCGATTGCTCACTGGCCAGATGGGTGACGGACCACAGCCGCAGCGGAAGCAGTCTCGAGCCCAACCACAGCATCGGAAGTCCCGAAGACTTCTGCCGTCAGGTCGTCTCGCTCCCCCAGAATTAGTACGGTGTCACCCACCCTCGTTTGCGAAAACACTTCTTCGAGATCGGGCCGCGCCATGCGAATGCAGCCGTGCGATGCGGCTTTGCCGATCGATTTTGGAACGTTGGTTCCGTGAATGCCGTAGCCGTTTTCGCTTAGACCCATCCAGCGCGTGCCAAGAGGATTGTGTGGTCCCGGCGGCACAACCACGTGCGCGTGGTAGTAAGTAGGATCGACAACGCGGTCAACGACAAAAAAGCTGCCCGTCGGACTCGGGGTCGAGTGCTTACCCACGGCGATCGGGTAAATCTTTTTCACCGCGCCGTTTTCAACGACTGCCAGCTTGCGGTCGGCAATGCTGATCAGAAGCGTTCGTCTGGGCTGTGTTTGCGCATAACAGGAAGCATTCACCAGAAGAAAAATGGTCAGGAACCACGCTGCGCTGGAACTTCGTCTGTGTAGGCTCTTGTTCATTGCTCACCTCGCTCGACTGCATGCGCGATGACACGATGCACAACAAAGCCCGTTCCTGCGACATTGATAAGAAACAGCTTAGCCGGGAGGAACAGCGGTCAAGGCGTGTCCCGAATAACACAATGTGTCAGCCGTGACACAGAGCGAGAGAACGGAGGTCTCGCAGATTCCGCCCGATCGCCCGCAGGCCGCGGCGTCTGCGAAGGCACCCCCAAACCCTTGACAATAAAGGATATCGAGCGGATCCCAAGCAATCGAAAGCCAACCATTCAGGGCTATAATGGATGCAGGGAGAAGTAAGCTTTCCGGTCTGTCTTCCACCGGTTCTCCTCCCATTTCAGAAAGCACGCCCCAATAGCTAAGCCGAATTATGAGCGCGAACAAGATAATTCGCAGGGTCACAGACTTCGAACGGCAGCAAGCGGAAGCCTATCGCTATTGGCAAAGCCTGCCCGTCGGAGATCGGCTCTCTGCCGTTTGGGATGCCAGCGAAGCTGCCTATGGCTTCGCCGCCGCTTTCAGGGGAGTTCCGGTTAATGATGCCCAAGGATCTGAAAGAGCTATTACGCGCCTTCAACGATCACGCCGTTAAGTACCTCATCGTCGGAGGCTATGCTTTCGGGGTGCACGCCGAACCGCGAGCAACGAAAGACCTGGATCTCTTCATCCGGCCTGACAAGGAAAACAGCGAAGCGTTATTTCGCGCACTCGCCCAATACGGTGCACCTCTCGACGGTCTCAGTCCGGCTGATTTTATAGATGGCTCCGTGTTCCAGATCGGCCAGCCTCCTGCCCGAGTGGACATTTTGCAGCACATCGATGGCATCAGTTTCGATCAAGCCTGGGGAAATCGAATCGAGGGCCTTCTCGACGGCGAAGTTCCAACCGTCGTTATATCCAAAGACGACCTCATTCAAAATAAACTCGCCAGTGGAAGAGAGCAGGACATTCTCGACGTCAAGAAGCTGCGAGCCGCAGCTCCCTAAGATCCATCGAACTTGAGTCTCTAAGACCCTGACGGTCCGCGACGGGAACGTGTGATCGCCACGAGTATGATGGCCCGGGTAGAGTTGCGACTCTCTCTGGAGGCTCACATGCGACGCCGGGATTTTCTGAAGGCTATGCCGCTGGCCGTCCTTATGCCGCAGTTACACGCGATGGTCCGGCTCAAAATCACCGGCATCCGGATCGTAAAGCTGAAGGTCGTGCGCGAAACCGGCAAGATGGAAGCGGCGTGGGATCCAGGCACCGTGACCACCTGGCGGATCGGCGGCGCCTCCGTCGTCGAGCTTCAAACCGACCAGGGACTCACGGGTATCGGACCGGGGATCGACCCCGCTGCACTGGAAGCAGCCGAATCGCAACTGGTCGGCAAGGACCCGTTCGATATCGAGCAGCTGTCGGGTCCGCTGCGCTATTACGTGGGTGGAAACCCGCGAACGGTTTCAGCTTTGGAAATTGCACTGTGGGACCTTATCGGCAAGGCTGCCGGTCAACCCCTCTACAAAATCTGGGGAGCCGCCAAGGATCGGGTCCCGGCGTATGCCAGCATGATCCAGCTCTCCACTCCAGAGGAAAGGGTTCGCATGGCAGTCGAGCTCAAATCGCAGGGCTGGAAAGCGATCAAATTGCGTGCGCACTACCCGACCCTGAAGGAAGATGTGCGCCTGGTCGAAGAGGTCCGCAAAGCCGTAGGTGACGATATGGGGATTATGGTCGACGCCAACCAGGCCCAATCCTTCGGCACCTGGCAGCCGGGCGTGACATGGGATTTTCTCCGTGCCTTGCAGACCGCGCGCGAACTCGAGCGTTTGAACTGCCTATGGCTGGAAGAACCACGGCCGCGTTATGCCTTCGACGAGCTAGCCGAGCTGAGCCGCTTGGTGGGCATTCCCATCGCTGGAGGAGAGAACAATCGCGGCGTACACGAGTACCGCTGGATGCTGGAACAAAATGTCTTCAGCATTCTGCAACCCGACGTGATGGTGGCCGATGGCGTCACAGGCTTTCGCGAGATCGGAACCCTGGCGGCCGCGCACCACAAGCGAGTGATCCCCCATCACGGCGGGGGAAACCTCGGCACAATCACCCAGCTCCACGCCATCGCCTCCTGGCCGAACGCGCCGTGGATCGAGATCCTGCACGACCCGCCCGTTGCCGCGTATACCCATGGCTTCGCCATCATGGAGAACCCACCAATGGTGGACGCGGAAGGCTACCTCAACTTGCCGCAAGGCCCAGGCTTGGGGGTAGAGATCAACAAAGACTTGATCGCTCTTTAGGGCGGCGGCGATCAAAAGAAGAGACGCGAAGTTTTCGGAGACGGACCCGATTCCCTTGCCATGCTATTTTGGTGCGTGATAGGGAGGGCAAACATGAATAGAAGATCCGTTTCGTACGGCGCGTCTATGGTGTTCCTCTTAGTTGGCTGCTTACTTCATGTGTCCGCCAGCGAGGGGCAGGACAAGCTTTTGCGCATGGAGCAAATCATTCAATCCTCGGTGACCGGCAAGCGATTTATGGGGACGGTCCTGGTGGCACAGAACGGAGAAATTCTCCTGGATAAGGGCTACGGCTATGCCAACCTGGAATGGGAGATACCGGATTCACCGGAAGCAAAGTTTCGCCTTGGATCCATTACCAAACAGTTCACGGCCGCCTGCATTCTGTTGCTTGAGGAACGGGGCAAGCTCAAGACAGACGATCCGGTAAAGAAATACATGCCCGATGCTCCGGCGGCATGGGACAAAATCACGATTTACAACCTGCTGACGCATACCTCGGGCATTCCTAGTTTCACGGGTTTTCCGGATTACCGGTCGACCGAAGCCGTGCCCACGACACCCGAGAAACTAGTGGCACGTTTCCGTGACAAACCCCTGGATTTCCAGCCGGGAGAAAAGTGGAATTACAGCAATTCGGGATATGTGCTGCTGGGGTATCTGGTGGAAAAGATCAGCGGCCAAAGCTACAAAGACTTTGTACAGGAAAACATCTTCAAACCGCTCGGAATGAATGACTCTGGATACGACTCGAACTCCGCGGTTATCCTCCATCGTGCATACGGGTATTCGCCGGGTTCCAACGGACCGGTGAACGCCGGCTACATCGATATGAGCATTCCCTTCTCAGCCGGCGCTCTTTACTCGACCACGCACGATCTGCTGCGATGGGAGCAAGGGCTGTTCGGAGGCAAACTGCTCTCTGCCGCATCTTTGAAGAAGATGACCACACCCTTCAAAGAGAACTATGCTTGCGGCCTGAGCGTCCGGACGGTGAATGGTCATACCGAAATAGATCACGGCGGCGGAATCGAAGGTTTCAACACGGAACTGGCCTACTATCCTGACGACAAACTGACCATCGTCGTATTGGCAAATTTAAACGGGGGCGCTCCCGAAACAATCGCGACCCAACTGGCTGCGGTCATGCACGGGGAAAAGGTCGTGTTGCCTGCGGAGAGGAAAACCGTCACGGTGCCGGCTACCGTACTCGAGAAGTACGTTGGTACTTATGAGATAGCGCCAACCTTCAGCATCGCCATTACCCTCGAGGGCGGGCAATTGATGGCGCAGGCTACGAACCAACCCAAATTTCCTCTCTTCGCCGAGTCGGAGACAATATTCTTCTTGAAAGTCGTCGACGCACAAGTTGAGTTCTTCAAGAACGATAAAGGCGACGTCACACATTTAGTGCTGCACCAGGGCGGACATGACGCGACCGGTACAAAGAAATAAAACCGGCTCGTTTCCTTTGCCGTTGCTCACCTTGTGGGTTGGTTGACTTCCCTAATTGACTGAGGGACTGTCATCCGCTTTCAGATCGCCCAGCGCGTATTGAATCCCAGCCCGAAGGTGTTCCAGCATCGGCGTCATGGCATATACCCGATCGCTGTGGCCGTGCCCTTCGTAGAACACTCGGCCCTTGCCCTCGCGGCGAATATAGCTCAAGGCATAATCGCCATCGGTTCGCGGATCCGCTTCCTTCGCCTTATCCTGTGCGCTCATCTTGTCGTAGTCGATACTCGTCAACACGTGCACGTTCTTGCGCGAAAACGACTCCTGCACGAAGGTATAGGTCTCGTCGTGGATCTCGAACTCCTTGCCATGGAACATCGCTGTCAAAGGACTGTTCGGATCATCAATCTTGACATAAATGAGTTGCGGGTCGGGCCAGTGAAACTTGAAATAGCCGCCAATCAGAGTATTGAACTCGGGCCATTGCTGAACCGGCTTCGATTCCAGGCCCAGACGGCGCGCGTCGAGAGGCGGAAACAACGAGTGGAAGTGCTCCACAAAATCTGCGCGGGTGATCTTCCCCGTATTGCCTGTATCCAGCTTTTGGAACCAATCGTCGGCAAGCGCGGTCCACTCCTGCCGGCTCACGGTGTCGTCACTATCCTTATCCGCTGCGGTGACGAACCGGGCGGCTAAAACCAGCGCCCCCATATTCCGGCCGGGCCCCTTTGCCGCAGCCTCACTCGCCAGGCAGTCCGTGTGATACGAGTCTGACGCCGCATGAATGCCGGCGATACCTTTTCCGCTTCTCACAAAACTCAGTAGCGCCGCCCGCCGCGCGGCGGTCACGGAAGGATCCTGGTCGTCAAGAAAGCACGCAGTGGTGCTGTCAAGGAAAATGGCGTCATATTTCTTGAGGTTATTGGTGTTGATATCCGCCGCGTCGTAGCTGACTGTTGTGGTCCATAAACCGCCCTGGTTTCCTAACGCTTCCACCGCCTTCGCAGCCAGCGGGATGGATGCATGCACGAACCCACCGGCGCCCGTATGCGCCATCACCAGCACTCTGCGTGGGTGCATCGGCTTCGCACCGGGGGTCGTTGGTAAGGCTGCCATCATGGCGTCGACCGCCGCTTGCGGTGCGGGGAACGGCGTCGAATTGCCCGCAGGGTTGAAAGTGCCGGATTGCCCAGGCTTGACCGCGGGCGGCGCAGGCAGCACTTTGCCGAGTCCGGCCGCAATCTGAGGCTGGGTCAGGGTCCCGCTATGGGTGGTGTTCCAAGCGGTAAACCAGGAATCGAAGCCAGACTTCAGCTCGGGCCGTGTCAGTGTCCCATCGTTATCGGTATCGAGGGCTGAGAACAGAGCCTGGGCATTTCGCGCGCCGTCCGGTCCCTGCGCCCGCAAGCTTGCGATACCGGCCGCGAGTAGCACGGCAGCGCCAGCCCAGATAGATGTCGTTCTGATAAATCCAGTTTGTCTCATAAAATTCGCCGGAAATGAGTCTATCGCGGATGTGATCTTCCCACGTCACAAAAATGACGGGACGCTCTCACCCGTGCCCACCACTTGCGATGATAAGAGCTTTACAGACTGCTGAAAACTCGGCTTTGTATCAGGGCACGACTTTTCGTCGGGCCGTAAGGGTCAGAATACGTCGGGCTTCAGCCCCTGAGGTACGTCTTTGCTGTCCATCCCGAATTCTTCCGCCGTCTGTTTCAGCCTCTGGGCTCTCTTCGGGCCGAAATATTTCGGGCAGGATACGCCTCCGCGGCCCCTTCGAGACGGAGAACCCCTCAACCGGTTGACCGGGAACGGAGACCTTGGTGTAGCTTTAGTTTCGAAGCACCAGAGGTTCATCACGGCAAATGACGTGGCATCAATTCGTAACCAATCTCTGGATGCATTGGTGAACCGATTCGGTATCGCCCTTACATCAGGCGACATTTCCCCGGCTTTTGCTGGCGCTGATCCTGGGCGCGTGCGTCGGAGCAGAACGGCAATGGCGCCAACGGGCCGCGGGTCTTCGCACCAACACACTCGTGTGTTTCGGTGCTGCGGCATTTGTGGATTTGGGCTTGACCATCGCTCCCGGAACAACGCAAGTCATTGCCTACGTCGTGTCCGGAGTGGGGTTTCTCGGCGCTGGCGCAATCATGAAAGATGGCGGCAGCGTTCGTGGACTGAACACCGCAGCAACACTATGGTGTTCGGCCGCGGTGGGTGCCTGTGCCGGCGCAGGCGAGATGCTGGACGCGGTCTTCGTGACCACCCTTCTCATCACCATCAATTCGGTTCTTCGCCCGCTATCTCGCTTCATTGACCGGCGTTCTCTTGCCGTCGTGGATACGCATACGCTTTACCGGCTACGACTCTCCTGCGATGACGAGTATGAATCAAAGGCTGAGCATCAAGTCACCCATGCCATCGCCGCCCGCGCACTTGTGCTCCGGGAGATTCGTACGGAGAAGATCGATGACAGCGGAACGTCGATGAACCAGGCAATCTTAGAGTCCGCAACTCGAGATGCGGAACTCCTGGAGGCCTTGGCCTCCGAGCTACGTACCGATCCGTGGATCAAATCGGTCGAGTGGACTGAGACCGGCAGCGAGGCGGAATAGCTCGCTCGGCCGGGTCACTTTGGAAAACGCAGAGAGGTTAGGATTAGCTACTGCCTATGCATCCGAGTCTTTTGTCACAATTCGACCTATCGGGCAAAACCGCCCTCGTCACCGGAGCTTCTCGTGGCCTCGGTATCAGTTTTGGGCGCGGCTTGGCCAAGGCAAATTGCAATCTGGTGATCGCCGCCCGGGATCTTGATCGCTTAACGGCAGTCGCATCCGACCTGGAACAATATGGTGGCAAAGTTGTTCCCATAAAAGCCGACGTGGCCCAGATCAAGGACGCCGAAGCCATGGTGCAACGCGCCATCACTGAATTTGGCAATCTAGATATCCTGGTAAACAATGCCGGCATCTCGGCGATTGCGGAAGCCGAGGACATGACGTCTACGCAATGGCAAAGCGTCATCGATACCAATCTTTCCGGCTTGTTTTATTGCGCGCAGAGCGCCGCGCGCCACATGCTGCGCTCGGGTGCCGGCAAGATCATCAATATCGCGTCGATGTACGGCATCAGCGCCTCCAGCTGCATCTCTCAGGCGTCTTACGTAGCCAGTAAGGCGGCAGTACTCGGCCTTACCCGTGAGTTGGCCGTCGAATGGGCGCCGAGGGGGCTGCATGTCGTAGCCCTGGCACCGGGATTCTTCCGCTCTGATCAGACCATCTGGGCCTTCGAACAAAACATCGAGCTGGGGACCAAACTGCTGGCCAAGGTGCCGATGGCCCGAATGGGAAAGCTCGAGGAGCTTGAGGCCACAATCGTCTATATGGCCTCGGCAGCATCCGATTACATGAACGGCCAGGCCCTGGTGCTCGACGGAGGATTTCTTTCCTGGTGAGGATCGGCGCGGCATTCGATTGTGCGTCGGAGCCTGGTGATGCGTTTCTTGACGATCTTAGTGAATGGACCTGAGCCGGCCGCGCGCCGCTCTGGTTCGTGCATCATCTGGCCGCGTCTTCGGCACTCTCTCCAAGGATGTCGTACTGGGACTCCTTCGCGCCGGTCCGGACGTGCACACGCTTCCCATCGTTCCACACCGCCACCGCGGCACCCGCCGGTTGCTTCCAAAGAGATTCGCTATGTGGCCGCGTCCCGGAAGGAACAAGGGTGTAGACCGTTTCCCCAATTTTCACGGTGTAGACGAGCATTTCCGCGTCATGGCAGGTAGTCATGGCGCTATCGTATGCCGACGACGCATCGCAGTTCATGCGGACAGATTCCGCATGCGTTTCCTGGAAAATGGCGGGCTGATAGGTCGGGACCGGTCTGTCCTTGGCCGACCCTACGGAGCAGAGGATGAGCGTGACTAACAGAGTTTTCACGGGGGAGCCTCCTGCCACTTCTACACCGCCGGAGGTATGGCTGGCTTTAGCACTTTTGACTCATTGCTTTCGTATCATTCTGTCTTCTTCCCCTTGACCTCCCGCGGCCTGCTTGGCATATTTGGCGCAATAGAAATGGCACCCAAGACTCCGCCGCTCGAACTATCGCGATCACAAATCCTCCGTTTCCGGCGGCGAGTTGGTTCGCTGGACCAACGCCTCGCGGCAGGGACGAAGTCGCTCCGCCGGGCCGCGTGGGCCGGCCTGCAGGACTCGATGCCTCGGGCTGCGCTGCTGTCGATACACGCGCGCGTGGACGGCGCTGATTCAAGGAGCTGGGAGCACTCTTCCCTCGTCCAACTCTGGGGCCCCCGATACAGCGATTATGTCGTGGCGGCGCAAGACCTGCCGCTATTCTCACTTGGGCGGCTACCGGAGAACCCGCGGCACCGCGCAAAGGCGCAGGACATCGCTGCACGCCTGCACGCGTTTCTCGATGGCCGGCGGATGCCGTTTGGTCAAGCCGGGCACGCGATGGGCGTGTCGCCCAACAGCTTGCGATATGCGGCGCCGACGGGCACCGTTCTTCTGCGCTGGGATGGGTCGCGCCAGCCTGCCGTTTGGACGGTACCGCCGCCAGACATGGACCCGGGGCAGGCGCGACTGGAACTCGCTCGGCGCTACCTTCACATCTTTGGTCCGACGACGGCAACGATGTTCGCCCGCTGGGCCGGAATTGGAAGAACCGAAGCGAGCGCGGCGTTCCAAGGGCTCGCGGCTGAGCTGACGCCGGTGCGAACGCCGGTTGGCGACGCCTGGATCCTCTCCGATGACGAGAAAGAGTTCCGGTCCCAGCCCGGGCCAGTTGCGCCCGCACGGCTGCTGCCCAGCGGGGATGCGTACTCCCTGCTGTGGGGAGCCGATCGAGAGATCTTTGTGCCTGACCCCAAGCGACGGGCCGCACTCTGGACAACACGCGTATGGCCCGGCGCGGTCCTCGTGGGTGGGGAAATCGCTGGAGTGTGGCGGCGGTCGGCGGCCGATGTCTCGATCGATCTGTGGCGCCGGCTGTCTCGGACAGAGCGGGCGGCAGTCGAGGCCGAAGCAATGTCGCTTCCACTGCCGGGTCCCATCACAGTCCGCTATGCAGACTGGTGACTGCCCTTAGATATCGACTGTTAAGCTTGGGCCGTGAATAAGAAGTATCCGACGGTTGCAAAAAGCCTGTCTTCGCTCGAGAGTGTTTCAATTTCAGAAGTCCAATATTGCAGCTCGGAATCGGAAATTACACCGTTGGATGCGGCGGAGCGACCGCATTGCGCGAAATAGCTTGCGGCCAGTTCACGCGAGAACACCACCACGCGGGTTGCCAGGCGGATATCGCTGAACCCGACATTCTTGAGTATTCCGCCGAGCTGGCCTGGCAGCCAACCGTGGGCAACGCTGGTGTCCGCTTCATTTCCCATCACACGGCGAACCAAGGATCGGTCCGCCAAGTTCAGCGTGGACGTACTAATGTCCGGTTCGATGCAAGCGACGTGGCCCCCGGCACGAAGAACCCTCCGCATCTCTGAAACAGCTTGTGTGACACCCGGAACATAAATAAGAAGGCGCTCCGACCACACGATCCCGAACGACTGGTTTGGGTAGGGCAGGGCCTCCACGCGTGCTTGTTCGAAGGTGATATCGACCATGGCCGTACTGGCGCGGCGTCGAGCCTCCGCCAGGAAATCGGAACTCAGATCACAGCCGGCAACAAACCCACCCGGTGCTGCCGAGCGAGCCAGCCGCAACGTTTCCAATCCAAAACCACATCCCACATCGAGCACACGAGCACCGGCGTGGATGCCGGTGCGTTCGAGCCCCAATGCTTTCAGCTCCTGCAACTGATCGAGCCGGTCAAAGCTCTCCAGTGCGGAGATATAGGACGATAATTCGGTTCCGTGTGAAGCCGACTCGAACCCTTTCAGAGAGGGGCCTTCGCTGCCAGATTGGTTAGCCATATATTTCCTCATTCTCCCTGCAGGACATCCATCCGCAACGAGTTTGACCCAAGTTGGACGCTAGGGCGATACTACCGCCTACCATGCTCGGAATCTGGAGTTGGCGACTGTCTTCGAAGATTTTCGTACTGAGACGCCGCACAAGGCATCTCGCTCCGGCGCGAGTCATGCAAACTCTTCGTTATCTTGTCTGCCTTTGCATTTCGGTTCTTCTGCTCGAGTGTGGCTCTTCCCCCCGCCTCGATGCGCAGACAACCATGCAAGTTCCGGCTACTTTTGATTTCGAGCGTGACCGCGAACCCATCATTTCGCTCAACGGAGTGTGGCGTTTCCATCTAGGCGATGACCCGGACAGCAAACTCGGATGGGCGAAACCGGACTTCGACGACTCTTCATGGCCACTGCTTCGTTCCAACACTGGCTGGGGGGAACAAGGATATAAGGGCTACACGGGCATTGCCTGGTACCGCTTCAAGGTTCTCTTACCCGATGAACACGGGCCCTGGGCGATCCTCCTGCCGCGGTTGCTTACCAGCTATCAGGTCTTCGCTGATACCAGGTTGATCGGTCAGTTTGGAGGGATGCCACCGCACGCCCAATACGTAGCCGGATTTGATCAGCTCTTTGCCCTTCCCCCCGATCTTCCCTCACCGGGCCATGCCGTCACTTTCGCAATCCGAGTGTGGCAATGGCCACTGTTCCCGAGGGGGGTGAGCGGCGGCCCCACTTCCACCACACGCGTGGGCGCGCTCGACGCTCTCAGAACTCAACAGACTTATGACGCGTGGGGCAGATTCTGGTCCATCAGTTCCGGCAATGTGCTGATGCTGATGAACCTCCTGGCCGCCTTCGCAGGGCTGTTTCTGTTCTGGATGCGGCCGCAGGATCGCGAGTATCTATGGTTTGGTATTTATGAGTTGCTGACCGGTCTGGACCATCTGGTCCTGGACTATTACCGCTTTCATCCTACGCCCCAGTGGATCATCTTCTGGCTGGATGCAGCTTTATCGGCGGCCAGCTGGTTTTTGTTCCTGCTCTTCATCTTCACCATTCTGAAGGGGCGTAAGAACTGGCTCTTCTGGGCAGCCGCAGCGACGCCGGTTGTGACGATTCTGGGGCAACTGGCATCCAGGATGGGGTGGATCGACCTGGTCCAATTCTATGTCATCTGGGCGATCGCCTTGGTTGCCTACTTCTGCTACATTCTCGGGCTCTTGTACCAGAAAGCAACCCGAGGAGTGCCAGACGCACAGTTGATGCTCATACCTGTGGCCTTCTGCTACCTGTGTTGGCTGGCCGTCATCCTACTCACTGTCTTTGGCGCATCAGGCCATACCTGGGCCTATCTCGATTTCCACTGGTTCTCTGAAATCTCGCGGCGACCCTTTCCATTTTCGGTCAATGACCTGGCAGACATGCTTATGCTGGTCGCAGTGGTCGCGGTGCTGCCCTTGCGCTTCGCTCGATCCCGCCGCGACGAAGAACGTTTCGCCGGTGAGCTGGAGTCGGCGCGCACGGTGCAACAGGTCCTCATTCCGCATGAGATTCCACCTGTGCCCGGGTTTGCCATCCAGTGCGTGTACAAACCCGCGGGCCAGGTTGGCGGCGACTTCTTCCAGGTCATCCCGCTCGAGTCTGGCGGCGTTTTGATCGCCGTGGGTGATGTAAGTGGAAAGGGCATGCCGGCCGCGATGACGGTTTCGCTTCTTGTCGGCACCTTTCGCACGCTGGCGCATTACACACAGAAACCATCCGAGATCCTCTATTCGATGAATCGCCGTATGTTGTCACGCAGTCAGGGTGGTTTCACGACCTGTATCGTTCTGTGTGTCGCACCAGAAGGAGCAGTGACTGTGGCGAATGCAGGACATCTCTCCCCATATCTGGCGGGACAGGAAATTGCAGTCGAAAACGGCCTTCCCCTTGGAATCACGGCCGAGGCCGAATATCCGGAAGTCACCATTCAATTGCCCGTGGGCGCCCAGCTCACCCTGTACACCGATGGCGTGGTCGAGGCTCGGGCGCGCTCGGGCGAACTGCTCGGCTTTGATCGAGCCGCTGCCTTATCCGTGCAACCAGCGGAGGCGATCGCACAAACAGCCCAGAGCTTCGGTCAGGACGACGACATTACCGTGCTCACGGTATCGTTGGAGGCGCCCCTACCCGGGACTCCGTCGGGACCACCGACGCCCGCCGCTGCCCTGCTGGAACAGGATAGAATCGGCTGACAAACCCCTCATGACCACCACACAGAAGACTCTGCTGAACAGCACGCTGATAGGGATGCTGGCCATTGCTGCGCTGGTTTGTGCGACCCAGCCCGCGCGCGCGAAGACTGCGGAAAAACAGCGCAGGATTGTGCTCATCGCCGGTTCCAAGTCGCATGGACCGGGCATGCATGAGTACCTTAAGTCAGCCCGTCTTTTGAAAGTGCTGCTCGATCGTGCTCCCGGCATGAAGAACACCCGGACCGAGGTTGTCTACGACGGCTGGCCTACCGATGTCTCCGATCTCGACACCGCGGACACCATCGTCTTTCTCTCCGACGGCATGCAATGGTCTCCCTGGACCTTCACTCCCGAGCGCATTGCAGCCATTCAGAAGCAAATCGACCGTGGGTGCGGGTTCATGACGTTCCATTTCGCAACCTACATCCCCTACAAGTTTCAGCAGCAGGGATTCGCCTGGAACGGAGGCTATGTCGAATACGATGGGCCGAAGCACCCGGAGATGTTCTTCACCCAAAAAGTGCTGACAACCGACGTCCAGTTCCCTTCACCGCATCACCCGGTCATGAATGGCGTGAAACCCTTCCACGTGATGGACGAGTTTTATTACAAGGCCACGTTCGTCGATCACGGCGTCACTCCATTGCTGCGCATCCCGGAGCTTCCCGCAGATCCCAAGGTGTTTCCCGGGCCGCCAGCCGAACCCAAGGAGCAAGTCACCATCTGGGCCTACGACCGCCCTCGCACCGCCGGAAACAAAATCGCCGGCCGCAGCATTGGAGCGACGCTGGGCCACTACTACGCCAACTGGCAGAACGACGACTACCGTAAGCTTCTACTGAATGCCATCGTATGGACAGCGCACATTCCCGTTCCTAAGGAGGGCGTGCAGTCCACTTGGATAGATGACGCGGAAGTGGACACCATCCTCGGCCCTACGCCTGCCCCGGTCCGATCCCCTCTCGAACCCCCGAAATAGTGTTCATCTGTGCCCCTGACTGTGTCTTTTGCGATCAGAGTGTCACCCGCGCCTCGGTGATACGGTGAAGAAATGCAGATTTCTGCCGAACAGCGCTTGCAACGCGCACAGACCTTCGACGAGATCGCCGAACTCTATGACCAAGGTCGCCGCGAGCCACCCAGCTGGCTCTACGACACGGTCTTTTCCTCCTCGGGCCTCGATCCCGTCCGTGCGCACATCCTCGAGATCGGCTGTGGCACTGGCAAATCGACTCTCCCCCTGGCTAGGCGCGGATGCAACGTCGTTGCGCTCGAAATGGGCGCGAACCTCGCACGCCTTGCGCGGCAGCATCTGGCGGCCTTTCCGAAGGTGCAGATCGTCAACGCGCGCTTCGAAGATTGGCCGGCCGCCGACCCATTCGATCTCGCACTCGCCATCACAGCATGGCACTGGATCGATCCCGCGGTGCGCTACCAGCGAGCCGCTGCAGCCTTGAAACCCGGCGGAATTCTTGCCTTCTCGACCGGCGAGCACGCCTTTCCTCCTGGCTACGATCCATTTTTCGAGCAGATACAGGACTGCTACGAAGCCATCGGCGTCGGTAGACTGCCGTGGCCTCCGCCGCCACCCGAGTCGATTGCCGATGCGCACGCAGAGATTGAACACAGCGGTCTCTTTGACGACGTGTGCGTCATCCGGCGGCTCTGGACAGAGGAGTTCACTGCGGACGAACATGTCGCCCTAATGCGCACTGCTTCCGACCACCAATTGATGGAGCCGGTAAAGCGTGAGTGGCTATTCGAGCAGATGCGTCTCCTGATCCAAGCGAGACCCGAAGGACGGATTCGCAAGCACAATCTCACGCTCCTGCATCTGGCCCGCCGCTTGCCCTAGCTACGCAACGCATCCGGTCCTTCAATCAACGCACTAGCCATGGACTCGCCACCACTTGTGACGCGCTGCACTAACCCTCATTTCTCACGGCGTGTTCCGTAACGAATGACGGGTGCCCCATATCTGCCCGGTTTTGGCAGATGTGGGATTCCACGAACCTCGGCCCCTGAGTCTGCAAGGTGTAGATGACCATCATCAAGACCTGTTGCCAGTAGAGAGTGACAGGTGGACAGCCGTGGCATCCCACATCTGCCAAAACCGGGCAGATATGGGCCACCCGTCATCCGTTTGAAATAGAGATCTCGTTACCGGCAACCCTCACTTGCCCAGGGGGGCCGTGAGAAATGCGGACTAGTCGGCTTGTGGCCGGGGCGGATTAGCCCAGTGACCGGATTCGTCTTTGCCGCTCACAATGACCCCTTTCGCGTTCCAGCCCAGACCTGCTCTCACGATGGCCGGGCAATAGCGCAAGGTAAGCCCGCTGCGTCGTTTGCTCGATTGATTTGCTTCGGAGCCATGCAACAGCAGGTCGCTGTGGATGGAAATCTCTCCGGCCTTCAGTTCATCATCTACCGGCTGTCCAAACGTCTCAGCGCCCGGGACGGTCTGGTTCAGAACATTCCGTTCGTCATTTTCACTCAGTGTGTAGGTCAGATGGCCCAGGTGGTGCGAACCGGGAATGAACCGCATGCACGCATTTTCAATCGTGGCATCATCGATGGCCAGCCATGCGGTAACAGCCATCGACGGCGTTAACGGCCAATAGCTTGAATCCTGATGCCAGGAGACGCGTTTGCCATCTCCCGGCATCTTGCAAAAGAAATGCGAACCCCAGGCAACCGCGTTCTCACCAATCAGGTCCTTGATGCGAGCCACAATACGAGGTTCGGTCAGGATGTCGTAAACAGGTCCATAGCGAAGGTGCGCCGTGCTGATCGAATAGCTGTCGCCCCCTGCGGCGAGCGTTCTGGCCAGCAGTTCATCAAAGTAACGACGGATGCCGGATATCTCTTCTTCGTCGAAGATGCGAATGCCGGCAAGGTAACCCTCGCGGTTAAACGCTGCAATCTGCTCCCGGGTCAGAGCTTCGGGACGCTCCGTAGTCGAAGGATGAAACCGCAGGTCGCGGTCAAGCTTGCTCAGTTCTTCGCTGCTTGGGACGAACTTGGGTGTAGTCAAGGGTTTTATGTTCCGATTCTGCCAGTCTATAACCTTGATCTATGTTATTCCGTCCGCAGCACGCGCATCGGCTCAACCGACGCCGCTCTCCGCGCAGGAAGGTAGCACGCCAACAGCGCAGCCGCCAGCAGGATGAGCGCGACTGCGCTGAAGGCGGAGAAGTCGAGCGCCCGCACATCGAATAACATGCTCTGCATCGCGCGGCCCACAAAGTAGGCGCCGATGAGGCCCAACCCGAGGCCGATCGCGGCCAAAATCGTGCCCTCCCGGACTACCAGCGCCAGAACGCGATTGCGCGTGGCGCCCAGCGCCATGCGTACCGCGATTTCATGCGAGCGCTGCGCCACGGAAAACGCGACCACGCCATAAATGCCCAGCGTCGCCAGAAACAGAGCCACCACCGCAAAGCTGGCGAAGAGAATCAGTGTGAACCGCTCGTCGGACAGGGATTCGTCCCGTATCTGGTCCAAAGTTTTCGGCTCCGCCAGAGCAATCTGCGGATCGACCGCATGCACAGCCGCGGCGATGCTGGCCTGCATCGAAGCCGGATCTTCCGCCGTGCGCACGCCGACCGTCGCCTGCGGCCAGGGAATTTGCCAGAACGGAATCACCATCTCCTCCAGAAAGGTTCGCCGGTCCGCCGCGTGGACATCCTGATATACGCCGACAATTTGCCACTCGACCGGAGCCCCAAGTTTTTGCACGCCGGGAATGAGCTGCTCGACCACCACGCGTTGCCGCAATGGATCTTTCCCCTGCAGGTATTTCTTCGCGAACGACTGGTTCACCATCACGACCTTTACGCCATTGGCGGTGTCCTGTTCGCTGAACGACCGTCCCTTGACCAGATGAAGTCCGAAGGTTGAGACATAGTCCGGCGAGACCATGCCAAAACCGGACCCCGGCCGCTGGGACGGATCAGAGTAAGCCGGTCCGCCAGCCAAGGTGAAAGGCATGCCGAAACCCACGCCATGCAGAGGGTAGCCAGTGAACACCGCTGCGTGGGATACCCCGGGAACCGCGTCGATGTGCGCCAGGATATTCCTGTAGTACGCGGCGATTTGGACTGGATCCTTCGATCGCGAATCGGGCACAGGCAGAGAAAAGGTCAACACGTGATCTGTCCGCAGGCCGAGGTCTACCCGGGTGAGGTTCCAGAAACTGTGAATCGCCAGCCCCGCGCCGGCCAGCAAAGACAGCGCCAGAGCGAACTCGCCAATGACCAGAGCACGCCGGAGCCGATGCTTTCCCGCGCTCGTTCCGGTGCGGCCGCCCTCCTTGAGCGATTCGCCGGGATCGATACGCGAGGCATACCATGCCGGCGCAGAGCCAGCCAGCAGCCCCGCCAGCGTGGTTGCGCCCAGGGTGAACAGGAGAATCGGCAGGTTCAGCCGTAAATCCGCCTCGTTGGGCAGTGTGCCACGCGGCATCACGGCGATCAGTCCCTGCAGCATGGCGTATCCCACGCACACGCCGAGCACGCCCCCAGCAAGGGTCAGCAGCAGGCTTTCCGTGAGCAATTGAGCAAAGATGGTGGACCGTGCGGCGCCCAGAGCGCTGCGCACCGCCAGCTCTTTTTGCCGCGTCATCCCGCGCGCCAGCAGCAGATTGGCCACATTGACGCAGGCAATGAGCAGCACAAAGCCGACGGCGCCGAGCAGCAGCCACAACATATGAATGCGCTCCGGCGGCAGAAAATCGTTCTTGAGCGGCTCAACTTTGGCGCCCCAGCCCTTGTCGCTCTTCGGGTACATCTGCGCGATATGCGCCGTCACCGCATCCATGTTCTGCTGCGCCTGTTGCAGCGTCACACCCGGTTTCATCCGCCCCATCGCCAGCAGCCAGTGAAAGTCATGGTTGAGCTGTTCCGGCTTAAACACCAGTGGCACGGTCAGTTGGTTCTCCCCACGGTCAGCGTCGCCCTGGGCCTGCACGCCCACCACGGTATAGGGCTCGCCATCCAGGCGCAGAGTTGTGCCCACGATCTTTCGATCGGCCCCCAGCTTCAGCCACAACTTATGGGTCAGGATCACCACATGTTCGTGGCCGGCCTGCCCTTCTTCCGGCAGGAAATAGCGCCCCAGGAACAGCGGCTCGCCCTGCATCTGCAACATGCCTGGCGTAGTGAGGCTCGCCTGGAGAAACTGCGGCTGATCCTTGGTAGCGATGTTGAAGCTGGTCCCGCTGAACGCATTGAGATCGGAGAAGACGGTGTTCTGTTGCTTCCAGTCGGTAAAGTCGCCCGCGGCAATTCCGTTGCGGTTCCCCTGAATTTTGGACCAAACCATCACCAGCTGATTGGGCTCGGGAAAGGGCAGCGGAGCCAGCAGCGTCGCGTAATCCACGGTGAAGATCGCGGTGTTGGCGCCGATCCCCAGCGCCACGGTCAGCAATACCGTGATCGCCACGCCGGGATTTCTTGCCAGCAGGCGCAAACTGAAGCGGACGTTCTGAAGCAGGGTCTGCATATCCTTTCCTCCGTGAAGCAACTCATTCGTGGCGCAACGGTTCCCGGGGCCGAATTCGAGGATGCCCTCTACCTAAAACGCTCCTGACCCTCCGATTGTTCCCGCAATCCTAACGGCTTTCCCTTCTGGACGCCTGGGTTGTCCGGTTGCCAAGTGTTTTTGAGACTGGAGCAGGACACCCAGTGTCCCCCAGAAGATCATTCCGGCAGTGGTCCGAGAATATCAATCTTGTTTTTCTCGCAGAGCGTCTTAAGGCGTTCGAGATCGGGCGTTACAGGTTCTCGCAAGACACGTTCCATGGCTGGCAGAGCCATCTCAATCATCATTCCAACAAATCCAACGTCTCCGCCTGGCATTACGTGTATCAGAACGTGAGAGTCGTTTTCGCTGCTGCATCGAAGGCCGTGGGGTACTCCGCGGGGAAGAAAGATGTAGCCACCCGAACCCAGAACCATCTTCTTTTCCCCGGAGAAGAAGGTGAATTCTCCGTCCAACACATAGAACGCTTCGTCTTCCGTGTGGTGAAGGTGGTAAGGCGTCGCGAATCCTGGCGTCGCCGTGAGATGAATGAGGGAGTAGGCGCCTCCTGTTGATTGGCTGTTAGCCAAAAGGATATGGAGGGTGTTGAGAAACCAATAGGCCGGAGCATCATCGAGGGTCGTGGCTTGCAGAGCTGCCGGATGCATACACTGAATCTCCTTCTTTTCGAGGCGGTTACACACTTGATGTTAGCGGCACAAACCTTTCGCGCTTGAAAAGACCGCGGTCGTCTCCTGCGAATAGCGCAATTGATAGATAGCAGCAGACAAACAGCGTTTAGCAGAAATCGCGCCGGCTTTCTCAGCGCGCCCCATCACTGGCCTGACCGGGCCTTCCGTTGCGGTCGCGGAGGAACGTAATGAAAACGAATCAAATAGACATTGTCGCCTTTACCATGTTTGGCCACCTTGAGTAGATCGAGCACACCCAGGAAGCCCGACTCTCGCGCTAACGCTGGAGTAATGTCGGAGAACCCGATCAGTTTGACCGAATCGATCTCGATCTCACCCTCTCCCATGCGATAACGCTTCCCTTCTTTTACGCGGGGGCTCATCCAAATTCTGACGCTGCAGGTTATGTTTCCCTGGACAACTCCTTCGCGAAGGCGCTTTGCGAAAACCATCACGCCGCTCCTTTCTTAGCCCGCTGGTAGCCCTCGTGCATCGCGGTGACATCATACCAATTCACCGGGGATGCATCGACGCCTCATGGTAGAGTCATCCAGAAACGCGAGAAGGAAGCGCGAGAGGATGAAATGCGCCTTAAAACGCTGGCCGCGATGGTCTCGTTTGTTTTACTGACCTTGAGCGATGGCGCATGCGCGCAACAATCCTGGAATGACAATTCCCTCATCGCCGTTCAGAAAAAGGGCGGAGACCCCACTCGTGCAGGCGACGTCAAGATCGAGTTTTATGGCCACGATGCATTCAAGGTCACATCGCCGGACGGTTTGACCGTTCTAACGGATCCCTGGCGAAATGATGCAACCGGAGTCTACGCAAAATGGTTCCTGCGCGAGTTTCCCGCCACTCGGGTCGATATCGTTCTCTCCACCCACGCTCATTTCGACCACGATGCTGTTGAGAGCCCGAAAGGTTTGATGGTTCTCGAACGTTTCGTGGGCCATTTCAAACTCGGCGATATCGAAATCACGGGCCTCGCGGACAAGCACAAATGCGAGCCGACACCTGCCGACAAATCGAAGACTTGTCCGCCAAACAACGTGATTGGGTTCGACAATGCGATTGAGCTCATTGAAACCGGTGGACTGCGGATCGCCATCTGGGGCGACAATCGTGCGACGCCTGATCCATCTCTCGATGATTACTTGAAAAATGTTGACGTGCTCATTCTTCCCGTCGAGTCGGTACTCACTCGAGCCGAGGTCGATGCAATCGTCGGGAAATATAACCCCAAGGCTGTGATTCCAGCGCACTATTATGTCGCTGGTCTGACGACCGACGCCTCGGGTTTGCAGCCGGCCGACGAATGGGTCAATTACCTGGAAAAGGTTCATGGCGCGGATGTACGTCGCCTCAGTCGCGCAGAATTGACGCTGAATTCGGTCGAGTTGAAAGGGTCACGCCACCAGGTCTATTACTTCGGAAACCACTTCGAGGAAAAATAGTCCTTAGCGAAACACGGGACGGACAATCTTAACTCGTGCCGCCAAACCAGCATTTGACTGATTCTTCAGCAGCCATCGCATCCGGTTTCAATTCAGTGGCCCACGCGACGAAGCCATCGGGTCTTACCAATATTGCGGTGAGCCCCTTATTGTCTTTCGCTTTTGTGGATGCGTACCGGAGCCGTTCTTTTCGAGTTTGGTCCATCGTATGAAGCTCCCTGGCCTCGGTAAAGTCCAGCAGCAGACCCTTGCCGTCGCGCAGACGGTAGCCGAGGCGTGTGCCATCTTCAAATTCGAAGTCGGGTGCGCTGCAGCCGATCAGCGGATGGTCGCCCTGCAGGTCGTATCGCATCAACATGCCAGACATCTTCCCGACGAAATAGTTCGTGGCATCCTTTGTCTGGATGAGGTCACGGATCACGGACGCGATGGCGCGGGCGTGAGGACTGGGCCTCATGATAGCGACCTGAGCCCGTGTCCAATCGAGCGCCCACGCCCCGATCGGATGGCGTTCCGCTGTGTAAGTGTCCAGGAGCCCATCGGGCGCCCAGCCTTTGATCGTGGCAGCCAGTTTCCAACCAAGGTTCATCGCATCGCCTATGCCGGTGTTCAACCCCTGCCCTCCAAGGGGCGAGTGAACATGGGCTGCGTCCCCGGCCAACAGTACCCGGCCTTTGCGATAGGTTGTCGCCTGTCGCGCGCGGTCGGTATAGCTGGACGCTACGTGCATCGAGGTCAGGGTGACATCGGTGCCGGATACCCGCCGCAGGACAGCTTGTAAGCTTTCGAGCGTGATGGTGCTGGTGCGATCGAAGGATGCGTCGTCGAACTCAAGCAACCCGATGCGGTCGGGCCCGGGACCGTTGATATACATCCCGGTATCAGTGAGATTGAAGCCGGGCCGCAGTTTCTCAGGGTCGGCCATCGTCACCGATGCGGTGTAGCCTGTGAATTCCGGTTCGGTCCCAGCGAATTCAAATCCCGCGAGCTTGCGCACAGCGCTGCGTCCACCATCGCATCCGATGAGCCACCTTCCTTCGAACGACTCCTCCCCGGCATAAACCGTAACGCCGTTCTCGCTTTCGGCGAAGTCTGTGACTTCCAAGCCGCGCTTCAAGTCGACGCCTAAGGCCAGTGCGTGCTGAGCCAGCAGCAGCTCAAGGCTTTCCAGACTGACCATGCCGCCGGAGGCAGAGGGTCCGGGAACCAAATATGTCCGGCCAGAAAAGTCGACCTTCGCCATGTCGAGCATGATGCCGGCGAAGTGTCCTGCAAAGCGGGGCGCCGGGGCTGACCCTCCATTACTTGTGCCCCTCAGCTCGATGCCCGCGTTCGATCCCGTACTCATCCAGCCCAATGCTGTGGCCCGCACATCGTCCAGCAGCCCGCGGCGATAGAAGGCTTCGACGGACGGGAAGTTGAGACCGCGCATTCCCATCCAACCGGCTTTCAAAGGAGAATGAGGGTCCTCCATCCGCTCAAGTACAACGACCGATATTCCCGCCAACTGAAGTTCGCAGGCCAGGAACAGACCCACGGGTCCACCGCCTGCGATCACCACGTCATAACTCATCCACGTTCTCCCTATTCTGCGATTGCGCTGCTCTTAGGTTTACGGACACGGCTCCGAACAGGAGGACGAAGGCGGCCCTTAGTGTCATTTCGGTCTGTTTCCGTTGCTCGCGCTGCCACCGCGGTAGATACGGTACCAGAACGATTTCCTGGTGCTGTCAGGGTAAGCCAGCTCCGCAGGAATGATTAGTTCCACTTCCGTCCCGGCACCGGGATCACTCCGTATATTCAATTCCGCTCCCATCGCTTTGGCGCGCTCGCGCATGCCAGGTAAGCCCCAATGGCCGGCCCGGCCCGTATCCACAATTTTCTGGTCGATCCCACGGCCATCATCACGAATCCTCAGTCGCACGCCTGTGTTTTCGTAGGCAATTTCGGTTTCGATCCTGGCCGCATGGGAGTGGCGGAAGGCATTTGTCATCGCCTCTCGACAGATGTCATACGCCTCTTTGCAGAGTACCGGATCGAAGGGCCGTGGTGTACCGGTGACGGAGAGGCTGAACTGAATATGATGATCCTGTGTGAGCACTTCACCGCAGTGTCCTAAGGCGCCAGACAGGTCGCCGCCGGCGGTCGCGTCCTCGCGCAGGTCTTGCACGCTTTGCCGTCCCTCTATCAGGGCCTGATCGCCACGATCCATCGCCTGTTCCATCATTCGCCGCGCGGGTGTGTCTGCCGGCATAGAGTCCATCACTACCTGGAACAGCAGCATCAGTCCCTGGAATCCTTGCAGCAGCGTATCGTGCAGTTCGCGAGCGATCCGGTTGCGTTCAGCAAGACGCTCCGCCATGCGCATGTTGTATTGCTGGGCGATCTGCCGAAGATGAAGCCCGTAGGCGGTCCACAAGAGTAACAAAATCGCCGCTATGTACAGCATCCTGAACCACCAGGTATTCCACCATGGCGGCAAGACAGTAATCTGCAAAGCTGTCCCCGGCTCACCCCAGGGGCCTCCCCGGATGGAGCCCTGAACCCGGAAGGTGTATGTGCTTGCGGGTAGAGTCGTGTAACTGACCTGCCTCTGACCGATATCTGCTTCCTGCCAACTCTTGTCGAGCCCCTCCAACATATATCGATAACGGTTGGCCACCGGATTCAGGTAGCTGAGTGCGGAAAACTCTATGGAAAAAATGTTTTGCCGGTGGGAGAGTGTCACTCCCTCATTAAAAGCGATGGCCTTTTGCAAAAGGGAGCGTGGCCCAACTTCGACCGGAACGCCGGACAGGCTGAAACCGGTCAGGACAATTTGCGGCGCGTCTGTGCTGTCGACCACCTTGTCGGGATAAAAACCGGTTGCTCCACTGAAGCCCCCAAAAAACATTTCCCCGCTGCGGCTCTTGAAGCAGGCTCCCCACCCGGTCAGATCTGGCCCCGAAATGCCATCGGCCACCGAATAGTTTCTAAAGCGCCTCGTCTTCTGATCGAATTTGGAAATGCCGTTGTTGGTGCTCATCCACAGGTTATCGTGACTATCGCCGAGGATGCAGTTCACGGCATTCCCCGGCAGCCCATCACGGTCACGGTAGATCTCAAAGCCTTCTGTTGTTGGATCAAATTTGTCCAGGCCATCCTGAGTGCCCACCCACATAGTTCCGGATTTATCGAAATACACGCAAACCACTTGCGAGTCGCTCACGGAATGCGGGTCAGCCGGATTGTGGGCATAGACCTTGAACTGGCTGGTGGCTGGATCGAATCGGTATAGGCCGTCTCTACTGCCAAGCCACAGCATTCCCTGTGAATCCTGGGCCATGCCGTAAAACTCTGCAATCTTTTGCGGGTCAGGTTTGTACAGCGTGTATCGCTGGCGGGCCAGATCAAAGTGCCTCAGACCATCCCAGGTGGCGGCCCAAATCGTTCCGTCTTTGTCGGCCAGGAGCCGGGCCACCAGCCGCCCATCCGCATTGGATGATGCGAACACCGGGCTGGGAGCACCCTCGTATTGACCGGTTGTCTGGTCGATTCGTTGAATGCCATGCGCGGAGGTACCCGCCCAGAGAGAACCTTCACGATCCTCCATCATGGTATGTATTTCGTCATTCGCACCCCTGTAGACCACACGGTTTTCTCCCGTCTCGCGATTGATCCGGTTCAACGATGAGCTGGAACTGATCCACAGGATGCCTTTGTGATCTTCGTAGATGCTGCTCACGAGAGATGCCGCTAAGTTGTTCACCGTGCCGGGCTGGTGGACGAACTTCTCGAATGGTGTCGGCTTGGTGGAAAAGTAGTTTGGCGCCATCTGCTCCGGCCCAACCCAGATGTTTCCTTCACGATCTTGAAATAGATTCAGAAGTTGATCGTCGGCCAAGCTTTCTCCATTGTTGGCTTCGTTCCGATAGCGGATAAACTGTTGATGCTTGCGATCAAACCTGTACAGTCCATCGTTGGTCGTGGCAACCCACAGGTTTCGGTCCCGATCCTCGAGGATGTATACCACTCCCCTCGTGTCGGCCTTGCTCCCGGCAGCTGGATCAAAAGCATAGTGGGTCAATTTGTTTGTTCGTCGATCGTAGACGGACAAACTTCCTCCGACCGCCGCGTGATAGACCCAGAACACACCGAAGCTATCCTCGAAAAAAGAAAACTCTCGCCCTTCCGTATGCGCCGGGATGTGAATCGACACCGTCTGAGTGATTGGATCGAATGCGTCGAGTCCCTCGGTCGAAGCGACCCAAAGCGTACCTGCCCGGTCCTCTCCGGTTGACCGGATATAACTGCTACTGAGACTGCGCGGATTATGTGGGTCATGCACATAGCGCGCAATCCGGCCGCTGCTGGGTTCCAGGCTGTAAAGCCCGTTTCTCGTCGACAACCACAAAACCCCGTCTCGATCCTGGCTCATCTGCATGACCGTTGCACCCGGTCCGCTCTCACCACCCGCCTTGATGCTGAAGTGGGTAAAGGTCTCGGTAACCGGATCGAACTTATCGAGAAATTGGTCACAACCAACCCAGAGAGTTCCATCACGGTCCTTGAAAAGGGAGCGCACGAAGACGCCGCTCAAGCTGTTTCTGCGTCCGGGCTCGCGGGCAAAGACTTTGAACTTGTAGCCGTCATAACGATTGAGGCCATACTGGGTGCCGAACCACATGAACCCTTGGTTATCCTGGGTAATCGAAGATACGCTCGTCTGGGACAAGCCCTGAGTCAGCGACACCCGCTGAAAACGCAGGTCATGGCCGTCGATGATCGGCAGCTTGATAGGGTGAGGATCCTCCCTCGCCATAAGCATGGGGCTGGAGACCGTCGCCCCAGCCTCCGACCGAAGTGGTTGGGCGGTACTCAACGCAAAGACCGCCGGCCCTAAAACAGAGGACACGACAAATCCTGCGATGCGCCGTAAGCTCATCGTTGACGTTCCCGGCGTTGCCGGCAATGGGACTCTGAAGCGTCTGCGCTCATTCCCGGCCTGTCGTTGAGGTAATCCATCTTCCCCAGGATTGTACGATTCGGCCGTATTCCCAGGAAGATTGTCGATATGGCTAGGAAAGAGGAAGATTCGTCTGATGATCGCTTCCTGCTTCCGAGGGTGGCAGATGGATCCATGCGCAGCGGGTTGAGCTATCGGGCGGATGGTGCTCTCGTATTGGTTCCGACGGGGCCCACGAAGTAGAAATCGTGGACTATCACTCGTAGTTCAAGACATATTAAGGAAGGAAACATGCCGCTACTCAAAAAACCTGCAACTGGCTGGAAGTTCCAAGCCGTCACCACCCATCCCGGAATTGTGCTGCTGAAAGAGTTTCTCAAGCCCCTGGAGATCAGCCAGAATAAGCTCGCGATGGACATTCATGTCCCGGCAACCCGAATCGGCGAGATTGTGCATGGCCGGCGCGCTATTACTCCAGAGACCGCTCTGCGTCTGGCTCGCTACTTCGGAACTAGCGCGGAGTTTTGGTTGAATCTGCAGCAGAGTTACGACCTCAGCAAGGCCCGAATCCACGAAGAAGAACAAATTGTGCGGGAAGTGCATGCCCACGCAGCCAGCCTTGAGAGACAAAGCCGGGCGATACGGCGCTTTCCGTCCCCTCAACCAACTTTGACGCTTAACCCTTCGTGCCGTCGGCGTAGGGTTTGAGGAAGGCGAAAGTTTTGGCTGCGAGGTCGATGGGAGTGTGGGCCTGCGAAGTTCTGGAATGTACCGTGAAGTAGCCGGTGTAGCCAATCTCGTGGAGACCCTGAAATACGGTATCGAAATCAATTCCGCCCGGTTCCCACAAGCCAAGATTATTGGCGGCCCCTCCAGAACTTGAACTCGATGGACTTTGTTGGTGCACCCCTCCGCCTCGGCCGGTCATTACGCAGGATTCCACCGTGGCTTGCGGAACGGCTGCCATGGCGGGAGTCCTATCCGGAGGCGTGCCGGGCGGGCGAACTTTCTGGTTTTGCGCGTAGACGTTGACGAGCCAAGGGGAAACGCTCTTGATCACATCGCGGCCGTATCCCTGAGGAGTGTTCATCCAGTTGACCGGCTCGTAGACTAAACCGAAATTTGGACGATTGATCTTCTTCAAGCAGTCGATCGCATCCTCAAGGTTCGAGAACAGAGTCGCCGGGTGAGATAAATGGACGATCCAAATGCCCCGCTCCCTGGCCTCGTCACAGGCACGCTGAGCCCAACCAAGCTGCTCTGGCCGCTTGATCTGGCAACGGATGAATTTGGTGCCAAAGATCTCCGCCATCTTGAGGCGAGGAGCCATGTTGAGCAAGGCAAAGGGCGAGCAATCATTATTGGGTGGCTGGTCTCCGTCGCACGTCACCATGGATACCTGCAAACCAGCTGCCCTGGTTTTGCGGGCCATCTCCACCATCTCGTCCAGCGGGGTGGAGATATTGCACTGCAGAGGGCGGATACAGACGGCGTCGTAGCCCGTGGTGCGGGCGATGTGGAGGAACTCGTCGTAGGTGAGAGGTTTTAAGTTGGAGACCTCCCCGATCGGCTCGGAGATTCTCCCAGAGAGCGAAAGTTTTATGCCGGGCCACGCCGCCCTGGCAATGCGAGCCCCGGCGGCCGCCAGCACGGCCGCGCTCAAGAACGCTCTTCGATCCACACTTGCCACCACATCAGTCGAGGTTTGAAGACCCATCGATCATAGTCTGCGGTTGGGTTCCGACAAAATCGGTGCCAGACAGGTTTTGGTGACGGCAGCTCAGCCGCAGTCAGTCGCACCTTTTCCTACAAGGAATGTGATGGGAGACGGGGATCCGTGGTTACTCCGTCCCGCCACTTGTCCCCGGTTAAACGCGCAGAGCGAACGGCTGCGGCGAGATCTGTTAGGAGTCTATGGGTTTCACTCCAATCGATGCAGGCATCGGTGATGCTCTGTCCATAGACCAGCGGCTTACCTGGCACAAATTTCTGTGCCCCGGCAACCAGATTGCTCTCGATCATGACCCCGAGGATGTGACGGTCTCCCGCGGCAATTTGCGCGGCGACATCGCGGCACACGAAGCCTTGACGAGTGTGGTCCTTGTTGCTGTTGGCATGGCTGCAGTCGATCATGATGCGCGGCGGGAGGCCGGCTTTCTCCATCTGCTCCGCGGTCTGCGCCACCGCGGCAGCATCGTAATTCGTCGTCTGACGCCCGCCGCGCAGGATGACGTGACAGTCCGGATTACCCCCTGTAAACAGAATCGCGGATTGCCCCGTTTTCGAGTGCCCGAGGAAGGTATGGGGATTCGCCGCGGAGATGATCGCCTCAATCGCAATTTGCACGTTGCCGGAGGTTCCATTCTTGAAGCCGACCGGGCACGACAGCCCGGACGAGAGCTGCCGATGCACCTGGCTTTCCGTCGTGCGCGCGCCAATCGCGCCCCAACTCACCAGAGAGGCGACATATTGCGGTGAGATCATGTCGAGGAACTCGGTCCCTGCGGGAACGCCCATCTCGGCAAGATCCAGGAGCAGATGCCGCGCCAGCCTCAAGCCGTCGTTGATGCGGAACGATTCATCCAGATGCGGATCGTTGATCAGCCCCTTCCAGCCAAGCGTGGTGCGCGGCTTCTCAAAATACACCCGCATGACGATGCGAAGCTCAGGTGAAAACTCGGCAATTGCGCCCTTCAGCAAACCCGCGTATTCACGCGCCGCTTTGGTGTCGTGAATGGAACAAGGGCCGACAACAACGATCAGGCGGGGATCGGTGCCTTTCAGGATGTTGACAATCTCGTTCCTTGCTTGAAACACAGTGGAGGAAGCCCGCTCTGTCAGCGGTAACTCTTCTTCAAGAAAAACAGGCGGGAGGACGACTTTCGTCGATCGAATCCGAAGATCATCTGTGGGATGAAACATAGTCTTGTTCTTAATTTAGCAGCCTAGCTGAGATCGATGGGTCGCGGTGGGGGTTGGGGGTCGGGGGTCCGTCTTCCCTGTAGCCGGTCGGGCTGAGTTCGCACCGCCGTTGTATCCGCGTCCACCGGTGGCAACTAATAGGTCTACAATGGTGACCCAGGTAGCGACCCTGGGGAAGCAATCCCATGCAACCGTTGCACCATGGGGCACAGTTTCTCCGGAAATCCACACTCCCTCGCAGGGTCCAAAGTGGGTGGGGTGTTGTTACCGTGGAGAGCCAAGTATGTGGAATCAAGAGGGACAAACCATCGAAATGGCGCCTTCCCACCTGGTCGCGGCGGTCTTTTTAGACGAGGTGTCTGCCCGCGATGCAATCGCCGATCTCAAGCTGGCTGGTGTCCGTGCGAACCAGATCGGTGTTGCCTTGTCAGACGAGGGCAAACAAGCCCACGCGCTCAACCCGGACGCCCAGCATCTTCCCGGCGATATGGAGGGAAAGCACAGCATCCTCTGGAGGGTTCGCCATAGCATCCATCATGATGCGCACAGGCACGAGGGGCGGGGCTTATCCAGCCGGCAGGACGCAGCAGCAGCGAATGATGAGCAGCCGTGTTTCGCGGAAATCGATCTCACCGACACTTTGCGAGGCCTCGGGGTTGCGGAAGCAACCATCAAGTTGTTGCATCACCAGGTCGGAGCGAAGGGATTTCTGATCCTGGTGGACGCCCTCGATGACGAGAACCGAATCGACTCCATTCTCCTCAAGAATCGGGGTATGCCGCGGACAGCCATGGTTACAGAGCAGGCGAAAATTACCAGCTAGGGATCAGGATCGCGGGGGGGGACGCACATTGCTATGCGCCCCTCCGCACAAAGCCGTACGTGCGGCCTCATTGTGGTGTGAGTCTGAGAGATACCGATGGCTGCCCGCTGGCGGCAGGCCCTCCGGTAAACGCCGAGGGCATACCCGTGTAGGTTGTAATCAGGGAACCATTCCGCATTCGAACATTTTGTTGGCGATCGGTCCGGCGATCATGTTTAAGAAATGCTCGCGCATCTTAGGGTCGTTCTTTAGCATCATCACGACTTTTTGTTTCATCTGTGCCTGATCGGCCGTTTGGGCAGGTTTAGGAGCTTCCTTTTTAGCCTTCAAATCCGCGCAACTGGTTGTCTGGTACTTGGTGATCACTTTTTGCGCGAGTTTGTCCAGGATCGGATACTGGCTCTGCTGGGGCATGGCGGATGGGGCACTTGCGATCAGGATGAACAAAGCGGTCAGCGCAGAGGCACGAGAGATGGCCTTCATACTCATTGCTTCTCCTCAATTGATTCGAATGGTCTTCGCATTATCCATCTTTGAGAGCCATCTTCCAATCTCGAAGAAAACTTTTGATGATCCTGTCCTGCGGCCGCGGGCCCATACATGCGTTCGCGGTGGGACAAGCTATGCCAGCGTTCCCGCAATTGTTCGCAACCTTGACCGGCGCCGCGATCGCGTGCGGTGGGAACGGCGCAGCTCTACCGGTCACCGCAACTCCACCGGTCACCCCGACCGCACCGGCAAATCCTGGCACCACGCCGGGCGGCTATACCGTTACGGTCAGGGGTTCCAGTGGGTGCGATTACAGCCACCACCGCCGTCACCGTGACCGTGAGTTGAGCGTGATCGCACCAGCCGTGACCAACAGCATTTCCGTTTGAGACAATTCTTCGCCATCTTCGCCCAAAGACAGAGCTCCTTCGCCCTTCATATACTGATCGCGATTTGCGAGGCGGAAGACGAATGCAACGCTGGAAAATAGTTTTGGCTCTGATAATAGCGGTCTCGTTTGGAAGACCGGCCACGGCGCAGAAGAAGCCCTTCATCGATTGGAAAGGCCTCAAGAACCCGGTTTTGTCGTATCCGAACTGGTCGGTGAAAGACACCGCCATGGCCTATCGCAACGGTACGTTCTATGTCTTTTTCTCTGCCTTTTACCAGGACGGGGGACAGGTGAGATCGCATGTAGTAGAGGTAAGCACGTCCGATTTCAAGCATTACTCAGAGCCAATCTTCAATTTTGACGGAGAGGAAGATGGGTGGCTTGGCATGTGCTCGCCCGACGTACAGCGACTGCGCGGCAAGTACGTGATGACCTTCAATTCCTGGGGCGACAAGCCCGACAAGCCGAACCAGTTCTTTTACAGGACCTCTGACGACCTGGTCCATTGGACGCCCCGCAAGACTCTGGGACTAAACCTCACCCAGGTCGGGAACCAGCGCGTGATTGATGCGGCTTTAGCACAGGCGGATGGGGGCTACTACCTGGTGTATAAGGAGCAGACGCCCGGCATCCACAGCCGCCCAAGGATGGCTTTTTCCACCTCGCTCGATGGACCCTTCCACTATGTGAGGGATGGCATCGTGGCTTTGTTGATGAAGGACGGCAAGGACAATGGCTTCTTCCACGAAAACTACGAATTCCTTCAAACAAACGGCCACTGGTACATGCTGGCCACGGATTATTTTCACAACCGCATCAACCACGACAAGTACGACGTGCAGGCTCCTTATCTCTATACACTCGAACCAGGCTCGCACTGGCTGAAATGGACCGGGGGCTACACCTTTGACCTTCCCCAGGAGAAATTCAATGCCGAAAGCACAGCCAATGCCGCCGCACTCTACGATTGGCGTAAGTATGACGGTTACTATTACGTAATTTACGCAGGCCGCAACGACGGCCAGGCCTACGCGAAGCGCGGGTGGGACCGGATCGCTCTAGCCCGGTCGAAGGATCTGATTCACTGGTCGGTTGCCGGAGAATGAGCGAGCAGGAAAGATTAAGTAGGATTCATGTCACTGTTTAGGTCGCCCGTTCCCGAAACTTACTCTGATATTTCGGTTGACGGTCGGGGTGAACCAGGAGCATGATGCTGGGCGACGGAATACCGACCTCCGCTGGAGATTGGCATCTCGCGAGGAGATTCGCATGCGTCGCCTCCCCCATGGAGCATTGGCACTGTTCGCGCTGTTTGTAGCCTCAGCGGTTGCTGTTCACGCACAGGATTACAAGAAGACGGTCATCTACCAGATCGTCACCGATCGTTTCTATGACGGCAGCACATCCAACGACAATCCCTCTCAAAGCGCAGGGCTGTATGACGCCAACGGGTTTGCCGAAGACGGAAGCGGAGATACCACCGCGAACTGGCAAGCCTATTGGGGTGGCGACCTGCTCGGCATTCAGGACAAGCTCTCCTACATCAAAGGTTTAAACGCCACGGCCATCTGGATCTCGCCAACCAATGACAATGAAAACCTGAACGCAAACACGGGATCACCCGTTTCCGCCCCTTATCACGGCTACTGGAACCGCGATTTCATGCGCGTGGAGGAGCACTTTGGGGATGTCAGCAACGGGTGGTCTGAATTCACCAACCTAACCTCCGCAGCCCATGGCGATGGCATCAAGATCATTGTGGACTGGGCTCAGAACCACTCGAATCCCAATAACGGGGGTGAGAACGGCGCGCTCTACAACAACGGGACTCTGATGGCGACACCCTCCAACGACCCCAACGGTTTCTTTCATCACAATGGGAATATCTCCAATTACGACGACCGCTACCAGGTCCAGTACGACAACCTGGATTACCTTCAGGATCTCAACCAGGAAAACTCCACCATCGACAATTACCTGAAGACCGCCGCGGAGCAGTTCCAAAACAACGGCGCGGATGCGTTCAGGCTGGATGCCCTCAAGAGCGTGACGTGGGGTTGGGAATACTCCTTCGCGAATACCATCTTCAACAACAAGCCGAGCTTTCTATTTGGTGAGTGGAATCCAAACAACTCGAGCGATGCGCTCTACGCAGACGCCTACAAATTCGCCAACCTCTCGGGCATCAGCGAACTCGACTTTGGTCTGAACCAGGCGATCCGGGACGTCTTCGGCAGCAACAACAACATGTCAGAGATCGATTCGACGCTCTCGACGGAAGACACAAATTTTACGTTTCCCAATAACCTGGTCACCTTCTTCGATTCTCAGGATGAAAATCGCTTGTACGGCAACATCACCACCGACAAGAACCGCCTGCACGAGGCGCTCGCCTTCCTGATCACCTGTCGCGGCATCCCGAACATCTTTTACGGAGACGAGCAATACCTTTACAACACCACGAATAGCGGCAACGACCCCTACAACCGGGTTGCCATGAGTTCCTTTTCGACCAGCACAACGGCTTATCAACTTATCAGCAAGCTATCAGCCCTGCGCGCCAGCAATGACGCCCTGGGATATGGCACTTCGCAACAGCGCTGGATCAACAATGACGTTTATATTTTCGAACGGCAGTTCTACAACGACGTCGTGCTGGTGGCCATCAACAAGAACGATTCGACGGGATATAACATCACGGGCCTGAATACGGCGTTGCCGGCCGGCACCTACTCCGACTACCTCGGTGGGCTACTCACCGGCGGAAGCCTGACTGTTACCAGCGGGTCCGGGGGCAACAATCCGGCGACGGCATTTACGCTTGGGCCCTCGACGGTTGCTGTTTGGCAAAAACAGGTGAATGCGACCACGCCTGAGGTCGGCAGTGTCGGACCGTATGTGGGACAGCCCGGCATGACGATTACGGTCGCGGGCGACGGCTTCGGGAGCGCTACCGGCAGCGTGCTGTTCGGAACGACTACAGCAAGCATCAAGAGCTGGTCCAACGGCTCCATCTCTGTAGCGGTGCCCTCCATCGCTGCTGGCACGTACAGCGTCACGGTAAAGAACTCGAGCGGAACTCAATCGAACGGCATCAGCTTCAAGGTCCTTACCGGAAAGCTTATCCCGGTGACGTTTACGGTAAACAATGCACAGCCGACGAACACTGGTGATTACATTTTCGTAACTGGCAATGTCCCGGAACTCGGCAATTGGGGCACCACGTTTCAGACCGCCGTTGGCCCCATGCTCGACCCGAACTACCCCAACTGGTTCCTCAATGTTTCTTTGCCCGCAGGCACTGTCGTCCAATATAAGTACGTTGATATTCAATCGAGCGGCAATGTCATCTGGGAACCTGGCAACAATCACTCCTACACGGTTCCGACGAGTGGCACTGGATTCGTAACCGACAATTGGTGAGCGCATCCTCAGCGTAGCGGTCTAAATGCAGCCCGCATCCCGCAACCAAGGTCTGCCTGTACTCGAAACGATTCCCGCGAGCGGTTAAAGTTTGCGCTGCGCTCGACATGGAATACGCCTCGGAGATAGATTGGTCCAGTCTTAGACTTTGCGGAGAATCCGCTCGATGACTCCTGCAGGCAAGAAGCTCTTGACAGGTGCGGCCGCCGTGACGGTCCTGGCCGGAATTATCGTGATATGGCATCTGGCCCATAAGCCGGTGAATCCGCTGGTCAACGGAGCGCAAAACGTCGCCAATTTCGACCAATTTCAACAGGATCTCGCGAAGCGGGTGCTGGAGCAGCTCGGCGACGGTACCACGAGCAGCGACTTGAGCGTGATCGTGGCAACCGCGGCCTACCCCCTGGGTACATTGCTCCGCCCCGCCGGCTCGGTGCCCGCCGATCTTGAGGACTGTGTCCCGGCGCCCCCGCCCACTCCCATTTCTGCGCAGCGCCTGTTTCCCTCCTACACTATGTCGAGCGATACCGCGGTGGCAGCCAACATTGGCTCACGCGCCCTGGACGGGTTGAACAGCGCAGGCGTGAATCTGGGCCATTCCTCCAAGGTGCAGTACACGATTGCGGATACGCAGATTCAGATCATGGACGACAAGTCTGTAGAGCGTGTCACCCGACAGGGTGGCTGCGGAAAGTACATCGCGGGACACCCCGGGATGAGATTGGTGCGTGGAGCGGTTATCGGCAAGATGACCTTTATAGTCCAGGTGGATAATCCGGCATCGGTCAAGGCACAACTGACAAAGATCGGCGGCTTGAGCGTCAATGACAATCCTCAAGGATCGACAGTGAGCATCGCTGACGATCAGAGCGAACCGATTGTCGAACTACTTTCTGAATTCGGAGCCGGCCAGAGCGCTGCAATGTCACCCACCACGCCGAAACGGGTCGAGGCGGTGCCGCCTCTATCTTCTCCGGTTGGGAATCTCGACCACCCGCCCGCACACATGTACGTCCAGGAAGACGCAGCCGACACGCAGGAGGACGGTGCGAAGGTCGTGCAGCTCCTCCGCACAGGGTGGCCTGCAGCCGACGTGGAGTCCGCAGTGCAGCGGATTCCGAGCCAGAAGATGCCGGATGTAGCACAGGTAAGGTATTTCGCCGCCGCCGATGAAGCGTTGGCCGACCGATGCGTCGGGATATTGAAACAAGCGTATCCGGATGCGCGCGCGGTGAGGATCGGCTTGCCTTCCCCCAAAGGCCAGCTTGAGGTATGGCTACCAAGAAAACGGTAGTGGTTACAATTCTCAATCAGAGGACCAGGTCGCGCTAAGGCTGTGATGGCGGTGGCGCTGCATTGGAATCGACCACGCTCTGCAGTTCGAAAATCGCAAACGCGGTTTCGTAAAGAGCCCGTACACCGAGTTCCGTAGCTTTCGCGGCGGAGTTCCGCGCGATGACAGAGAACAACTCGTCTCCGGGAGCCCCGAACGTCTGCTGATCCAGGCAGACCCATCAACAGACAAGTGCCCGCCGATTGACGGCCGGCGCGCTGTCTTCCAGGTGGTCAAAACTACCCCCCTCAAGAGATCGCACTGAGCGCTCCTTGCTTACGCGGTGTTCCTGCTCTCCGCGCGCCCCTCGCGGAGCAGAGGAATACTGCGTTTTTCTACCAGGCGGCTCTGTTCTGTTCCATGGCTGGGATGTCGTATACTCCGAGGACGTAGAGGAATGCCGTGATCCGAGGGGACCCCCGGATGCTGCTTGCTGCCGGAGAGAGGTTTGGCGGGTCTAACTTTTAGAGGCAGAGCCAGCAGTTTTATGCAGAAGTTTTCCCATCCTGAAACGCAATGAAGCAATTTGGCTGCTTTCAACTTGACACCAGGAACGAATGCCTGTGGCAAAACGGCACGCGGCTCGGGCTGACTCCGAAGCCGTTCGCCGTGTTGCGCTACCTTGTGGAAAACCCCCAGAGGCTGGTGACGCACGATGAGTTGCTGGACAAACTGTGGCCCGAAACTTATGTGCAGCCACAGGTGTTGCGCACGTATGTACTCGAGTTGCGCAAGCTGCTGGGCGACAGTGTCGAAAACCCGCGATTTATCCGAACTGTTCCGGGGCGCGGCTATTGGTTCCTGGCACAGGTCGAAGAGGGCGGCGAGCACCCGGCGGACAGTCCTCGGCCACAAACTCGCTTGCAGACCGGGGCACAGACTGGGCGCATCGTGGGACGGCGGCAGGAGCTCGAACGGCTCAACGAACTGCTCGGCATGCCACCCAGGGCGACCGGCAGGCGATCTTCATCACCGGCGAAACCGGCATTGGAAAAACGGCGTTGATCGACCTGTTCTGCGGGCAGTGGTGCAGCGAAGACCAGGTGTGCATCGCGCGCGGTCAATGCGTGGAAGGGTTCGCCGGGAAGGAAGCCTATTATCCGGTGATCGAAGCCCTGGGACAGCTCTGTTCGCCGAATGGGGGCAAGAAACATTTGCACGTGATGCAGCAAAAGGCCCCGAGCTGGTATCGCGCAATTCGCTGCACTCCGCAGCGATAGTCCGGCGCCCATGGCCGCTCCGGTGCGAGGCGAGCGGACTTTAAACGAGATATGCGATGCCATCGAAGCCATCGCTTCTGAGAAAACACTGGTCTTTGTCTTCGAGGACCTGCACTGGGCGGACCTTTCGACCTGGATTTGATCTCGGCGCTCGCGCGGCGCCGCCAGGCTGCCAGGTTGTTGCTGCTGGCGTCTTACCGGCCCGCCGAAGTGAGTGCCGGCCAGCACCCGCTGAAGCGGCTTAAGCAGGATCTGGCTACCCACAAGCTGTGCGCGGATGTGTCCCTGGGTCCGCTGGAAAAGGACGCGGTGCGGGAATACCTGCTTCAGGAATTGCAGGGCCAGGAATCGAATGGGGAGACGCTCCCCAAGGGGCTGGCCAGCTTCGTCCACCAGCATTGTGAGGGCAATCCCCTGTTCATGATTGCCATGCTCGAGCACCTCATCGCGCAAGGTTTTATACGGCAGGAAGGCGGCGTGTGGCAGTTGCGTTCGGCGCTGGCGGAAATCGATCATGGGGGTGCCCACGGCCCTTTCCGAGATGATCGAGATGCAGATTGACCGGCTGGACGCAGCGGACCAGCGCCTGCTCGAAGCGGCGAGCTTGATCGGTGTGATTTTCCCTGCATGGGCAGCGGCGGCGGCGTTGGATGGCGACCTGGAGGACATCGAAGATCAGTATGAGACGCTGACGCGCCGGCTGCATTTCCTCCATCCGGCAGGGCACGACGAATTGCCGGACGGGACGCAATCCGCCTTCTATGTGTTTGCGCATGGGTTGTATCGCGAGGTGCTGCGGGCCAGGCAATCGCCGGCGCGCCGCGCCAAGCGGCATTTACGGGTGGCGGAGAAGTTGGAGAAGCTGTTTGCCGGACGTGAACTGGATGTCTCCAGCGAATTGGCCATGCACTTCGAGGCGGCGGCCGAGTGGGCGCGCGCGGCCCAGGCGCTCTGCACTGCGGCAGGGACTGCCATGCGGCGAGGAGCGCGGGATGAGGGCGTGAAACTGACGGAACGCGCGCTGCGGCTGTTGGAGAATTTGAGCGAACCCGAACGGCAGGCGGCGGAGAGAAAGACTCGCCAGCAGATTGCGGGAGTGATGAAGCATTGACCCCGTGCTCGACGCCTGATTGCCTTGTCCAACAGCGTTCGTTACTGGAACGGACCGTCAAAAAGAGTTGGACGAAAACTCGACGGCAATTTGACACGTGAGGGCATGGAGCGGAGTTAGCGTGGTTCTCGGAGGAAAACCCCATGCTAATGCGCTTCAGGAACCTGGTTCTTTTGTCCGCCACCCTTTGCACTACCGCAGCTTTCGCATCCGAACTGAAAACGGTGAAAGTGCCGTTCAGCTTTGTGGCGAAAAACCATGCCTATGAAGCGGGGTCCTATACCGTCGCGGTCGACTGGCAAAGATCGATGGTGACGCTCAGCAAACCAGGGAGCGAGCCGCTGACGTGGATCATTGTGCCTGCAGAGAGCGGGAATAAAGTCAGCCTGACCTTCGATGTAGCCGGATCGGACCATGTGCTGCGAACGATTCGATATGAGACGTTCGCCACACCGAACCTGGACCCGCAGCCAAAGCATGCGGTCGAGAGCACCACTACGATTGGCGAGTAGATTCGATCCAGAACGCTCAAGGTCGATGGGCCCCTTTGGCAATCACTCGCAAAGGGGCTCTTTCCTTTTTTGTGCGCAACACGCACCTATCAGAGATGACAGGGAAAAAGGGGGCACGTCGTGTGCGGGTACGTGGCAGTTGGAAACGGAGAAAACGGGGGTTCTGTGTTGGAGCATCAGACGATCACCAGCGATGAATGGAGGCGGGCCGCCTACCTGGAGAGGGAGAATGCGCGCCTGCAGCGATTAGTCGCGGAACTTTTGGTCAAGAATGAGGAGTTGCGCCAGCAGTATTTGGCATCTTTGACAGTAGCCGATTGAGGCATCGCAGTTCTTCCGGTAGTGTGCGACAATCCGCTAGCGAACTTCGACTCAACCGCGCGCGATGCCCGAGGCCCCCAGCCAGCGACGTTTCCTGATTGCCATGATGCTGTTTGTCATCGTGGTGATCAATTACCTCGATCGCAGCAATATTTCGATCGTGGGACCGCAGCTCTCACGCACGCTGAACCTGACGCCGGTGAAGCTGGGCATCATCCTGTCCGGCTTCGGCTGGACGTACGTCGCGCTGCAGATCCCCTGCGGATGGCTGGTCGACCGGGTGCATCCGCGCTATCTCTTCGGCTGCCTCCTGGGTCTGTGGTCACTGGCGACCCTGTCGCTGGGCCTGGCTACTGGCTTTGTGAGCCTGTTGCTTCTCCGCTTGGCGGTGGGCGCATTTGAAGCGCCCGCCTACCCGATCAACAATCGCGTGGTCACTACCTGGTTCGGGGAAGACGAGCGCGCCGGCGCCATCGCGGTCTACACTTCCGGGCAGTACGTGGGTCTCGGATTTCTAACCCCGCTGTTGTCCTGGATTGACCTCACCTATGGGTGGAAAGCGGTCTTTGCCGTCACCGGGGCGGTGGGGCTTACCTGGGCCGTAGTCTGGTATGTGCTGTATCGCGATCCGGCAGAGTTCGGCGGAGTCAACCAGGCTGAGATCGATCACATCGCGGCCCGCGGAGGCATTCCCGACCTAAGCCAGCGTATCCGTGGGCAAAAAAGAATCCTCGCTTGGGCGGACTTGAAGGTTGTCCTGGGAACACGGAAACTGTGGGGCGTTTACCTGGGGCAATTCGGGATCAACGCGACGCAATGGTTCTTCCTGACCTGGTTCCCAACTTACATGGTGACCTACCGTCACGTGAGCTTCGCGAAGTCAGGACTGCTGGAGGCACTTCCTTTCCTGGGCGCATTTGCGGGCGTGCTGCTGGGAGGCTTTGTTTCTGACGGACTGCTGCGGAGAGGATGCTCGTTGACCATGGCGCGCAAGGTGCCGATTATTGTGGGCATGCTGCTTTCGAGCTCCATCGTGGTGGCGAATTATGTGAGCGATCCGCTTTCCATCAGCGCCTGCCTCACCGTCGCCTTCTTCGGCTGCGGCTTCGGGTCGATCACCTGGTCGCTGGTGTCGGCGATGGCCCCGGAGAGGCTGATCGGGCTGACCGGCGGGGTGTTCAACTTCGTCGGCAATCTGGCCGCCATCGTTGTCCCGCTGGCCATTGGTTTTCTGATTAAGGGGAACGACTTCACGCGGCCGCTGATCGCCGTTTCTGCCATGGCGCTGATTGGCGCCGGGTCTTATATTTTCCTGGTTGGGAAGATCGAGCGCGTCCCGGAGGAAAGTCGGTAGACAGGATCCCCCTTCACATCCTGGGATCCTTGGTTAGTGGCTTTCAGATTCGGGCTCACCTGGCTTTATCTTGCCGCAATCGGCGCCCAGGAAAGTGCTTGAGGATTTCGATTGCATCTCCCGCTTCTGACCGTTCGTCGTCATGATGGTATGGGATTCAGCGACAATGTGCTCAGAGTCCTGGATCGTCTCGCTCCCGTTTGTCACCATCGTCCCTCCGTTGGCGGTTTTGCAGGTCGCGGCAAAAGTGTAGCCGTGAGCATTCTTCACGTTGTTGACCGTGCAACCTTCCCGCGGCTTCGACATCGTCGCCACCATTTCCTGCCAGCTCTCAGGAGTCACGCAGCTTTTGGACACTATCTGCCTGGGTGCGCCCGTCCCCATGTCCATCGTCATCTTCTTTTCCCACAAACCCATTTTTACCGGCGCGGCCTGGGCGAACACGATGCAGGAATACCCGGCCAACGCCACGATCAACACCAAAGAGCGCATGAATTCACCTCGGCAGCGATTCTAGCTTACGTGAGCGCCGGTGGGAGAGGCCACCCGCAGGAATAGAAATCGGTAGCGATTACCATACCGAGCAGCGTTCATTTTCCGCGCGCACCATGGCGTCGCCCACCTTGCACTGGAACGCCTGCTGAAATTCCGGCATGTTGCTCAGGGGCCCCAGCACGCGGTATTTTCCCGGCGGATGAGGATCGGTCGAGACGCTGAGCCGTGCCTGCGCAGGCCGCACGATGGCTCCCCGCCACTGTCCTTCCGCGAGAAAGAATTGCTGGTCTGGAGTATAGCCGTCGACGGTGGGTTCCGGTCCCTTGCCTTCGCGGGAGCGCTTGTAGGCGCGATAGGCGAGGTTTACCCCGCCCAGATCGCCCAGCGCTTCGCCCGTGACGAGCTTGCCTTGCAGGTGCAGGCCCGGCTCGACAAAGTAGCCGTCGTACTGCTTTGTGGTGCATCCGGTGCGCGCTTCAAAGTTGGAGTAGTCGGCAGGTGTCCACCAATTCTCCAGTCTTCCATCGGCGGCGTACTTCGCTCCCTCATCGTCGACGCCATGCGAGATTTCGTGTCCAATGCTCACCCCCACCGCGCCGTAGTTGATCGCGTCCAGGCCTTTGGGGTCGAAGCCGGGCGGTTGCAGATAGCCGGCGGGGACCACGATCTCATTCATCTTCGGGTTGTAGTAGGCGTTCATGGTGGGCGGCGTCATATCCCAACGGCCACGATCGACGGGCTTGCCAATCTGCTGCAAATCGTCGCGCACCGCATAGCGCGCGGCGCTCAGCACATCCTCGAGATACGTGGTGCGGTCCACTACCACGCCGCTATAGTCCTTCCATTTGTCCGGGTAGCCGATCTTGATATTCAGCTGGTTCAGCTTTTCCATCGCTTTCGCTTTGGTGGGCGCAGTCATCCAGTCGCGAGTAGCGATCGAGCGCTTCAACTCCTCTACGATGTTTACCGCCATCTCACGTGCGCGGGCTTTGGCTGCGGGCGGCAGATAGCGATCGACGTACTCGTGTCCAAGCGCCTCGCCCAGATTCCGGTCAGTGGCGATCACGCAGCGCTGCCAGCGCGGGCGTTGTTCTTTGGCACCGGTCAGCGTGGTTCCGTAGAAAGCGAAGCGCTCATGGTCAAACGGCGCCGCCAGGTAAGCCGCCTCGCCGTTCAAGAGTTGCCAACCGAGGTAAGCCCTCCACTCTTCGAGCGGAACCGTGGCTAACAGATTGTCGAACGTGGCCATCAATTTCGGCTGCGGAACATTGATGTGGCCTTCTTTGCCGACAGCCAGCAACCCGAATTCCTGGTCCCAATCGAAATGCGGAACGAGCGCCTTCAGCTCGGCGAAGCTCATGGCATGATCCTGTACCGCGGGATCGCGCAACGCCACCCGGCTCAGGCGCGCTTGTGCCAGCGCGGTCTCGATCTTCATCACCGCGGCCACCGCTCGCTTCGCAGCCTCCTCGTCCATGCCGGCGAGCGTGAACATCTTGTGTGCATAGACCTGATATTGCTCGCGCGCATCCTTGAAGCGCGGCTCATCCCGCAGATAGTAATCACGGTCGGGCAGGCCCGATCCGGTGATGTCGATCTCCGCGATCACGCGTGCAGGATCGTGCAGATCCTGTGCGGATGAGAGGTTCAGGGGTGCGCTTATATTGATCTGTTGCAGGCCGGCAATCTCGGCATCCAACGCCTTGGCGTCCTGCACGCCTTTGATCTTGCCCCACAACGGTTCCAGAGGCTTGAACCCCAGCGCATTCACCCGCAGTTCATCCGTGCAGGCAGCGTAGAAGTCGCCGGTCAGTTGGCCTGGGGAGCCCTTCGGCAGCGACGCCGCCTTGCCGGCATCCTCTTCGGCGATGGAGCGCAGACGAGCGAGGGTATCGTCCTGCGTGATGGTGCGGATGGCCCACACCACCTGGATGGCGAGGTATGGGATGGGTTGCGCGCCATTGTCCGTTGGCATACGCGTCGAAATCCGTGCACGGATTGACGGTGCGGTCGACGTTTTCTGTAGGGACGCCGCGCATCTGAGCGATAGTGGTGGGGGGGAGCGCCAAGCAGGCGATCAAAAAGCAAGAAAGGACGCGCAAGTTTCCAGCTCCTTAGAGCTAAAAGGGTAAACCAGGAACGTGACGGAAAGACCCGGATCTTTACCTGACCTACCATCTTTTGCTCTCCCGAGTCTCCTGCCTGCGCGCGCAGACTTGTCCAAATTAGATTTTTCAGTTTGCCGATTTTGACAGGCGAAGAGACTGGAAAAAGTACCTTAAGCGTGAAAGAGCGTTTGTCTGAACCCCATATTCCAACTCAGTCCCGAAGGGACGGCTGAAACTTAGCCCAGGACGCCAGTCCTGGGTTGGATTCGAAAGGACGACCAGTCCCGTTAGGGACGGCTGAAAATACGCCGCAACGTCATCCTGAGCAACCTTCCGCCGTGGTTGCGGTCAAGTAGATGTCAGAGTCTTAGCTGCCTCACTTACTTTCGCCTCCTTGGGAAGAGTTGATCCACTTAGTTGAGTTGGCCCTGTTCGGGAAAGATATCGCCATGGCCGAAAAGAACGCGACCATGGCGACCCGCACGTTTTGATCATTGCGCCTAAGGAATGGAGATGCGAAGTATTTGACCCGCTCCTGCTGGGGCTGCGCCCAAGTTGGACACGTACAGATAACCATCGGGGCCAAAGGTCATCCCCGTGGGCACCGCCAGTCCAGTCGCGACGTCTTCAATCTCTCCCGCACGGTTGAGCCGCACTACTTTGCCGACACCGGGAGTCGGATAACCAACCGCTGGTGACAGTTCGAGGGCATACAGTAGTCCGTCCGGTCCCAGGTCAAGAGCCACAATGGTGGCAAAGCCAGCTCTTGATCCTATTACCTTCAACTTCTTCGCGTCGGCGCACATATCCAGACCCGGGATGGAATCCATTGGGGGCACATCTTTGGATAGCGTCAGAATCTTCGATGCATTCGGGGTAATCGGAAAAAGACCTAGATTGCCCACGTAGAAGTTGTCGTCCCGGGCGACAATCGACGTCGGGACGATATGCGCCTCCGCTTCGGATATATCGATCGCTTCTAGAACGGCGCCTTGCGGGGAGATGGAAAAGACCTGCCCGTGATTGGGCTCGACGGTATACAGAAGATCCCGGTGGGCGATCAGGCTGTAGAACACTCCATCCGGCTCAAAGTCTGCGACATCGACGTACTTCGCGGGGTGGGCTTGGAGAAATTGACTCAAATTAGCCACCATAGTCCACTCACCCGACTTAGTGTCAACCTTGACCACGGCATTGGGGACCGTCGCGCTGCCGTGAGAGCAACCGCCACCGGCCAACACAGCGTACAGAGTGCCGTTCAGGAAGGCGACATCGGCCACCCCGCTCGTGTCTTTCGTGGGGTCGCCGCTCTGCGATGAAGGAAAGCCCGAGGCAACGGTCGTACGATTTCCCGACTTATCGATTTTGGAGATTCTTGCTGTATTTCCGTTCACGTAGGGCCCAATGGGTGGAATGACCTGGGTACATTTGCCGGCGGTGGAAGTTGTACCGCCTGTGCCGGCCTCGGCAACATAGAGCAGGCCGTCCGGACCGAATTTGAGGCCTCGTGGACCCTGGAGCCCGGAGGCGTATACCGTCGCATTCGACGAGAGCTGGGCAGGTGACGGTGTGGAAGCTATACTGGCGGCGGCAGCCAGACAGAACAAAGCAATGGATCTGATCTCCATGGCGGGAAACCTTCCTTCTGGGCAGCCTTGGGCCGCCAGCAGCCAAAGTGAAGGTGCGGAGGACTTGGATAGAAGTTTCATGACGTAAGTTACGCTGTTACGCCTTTAGAAACGAGCACTTGCGGAGCGTTTCATATGTTTGAAACCCAGACCGAGCCTGATAGGGGCATCATTGAGGAGCAGCTTCATCGCATCCTCGGCTCCAAATTGTTCGTCTCGTCACGCCGCAGCCAGGACTTTCTGCGTTATGTGGTCGATCAATCTATGACGGGTTCCCCTCCCAAGGAATACGCCATAGCAGTGGATGTCTTCGAACGCGGGGTCGACTATGATCCCTCGGTGGACGCCACGGTGCGGGTGGAAGCCGGCCGGCTCCGCGCCCGCCTGCGGGAATACTACGAGTCCGAAGGTAAGTCTGATCCCGTCTGCATCTCCATACCAAAAGGCAGCTATGCAGCCGTCTTCAGTGCTCGCGAATTGAAGACGGAAACTCGACCACCTTCAGAAGCTTCGGTTCCTGCTGCCGTTACCCTTACGCCCACCCAGGCTTCGACCGAACGTGCGTGGCCATGGCGAGCGGTGGCTATTGGCGGAGTCGTCGCCGTTCTCCTCTCCCTCAGTGTCTGGCAATGGCATCGGTATCGCGCACAAAAGAACGCCCCCTTGAGCCACGCGCAGCGAATTTCGTTGGCCGTTTTGCCCTTCGTCAACGAGACCAAGGATTCTGCAAACGGCTACGTCATCGATGGGCTGACGGACAATCTCATCCGTCAACTTTCGGAGATCCGCCGGCTCAAGTTGATGGCTCGCAGCGCCGTCTACCGTTTCCCGGCCGGCGCTCAGAACGCAATATCGATCGGCCGAATTTTAGGCGTGAGCACGGTGCTCGCAGGTGAGGTCCGGAGTGTCGACGGAAAGTTGGTCGTGAACACTGAACTCAGCAATGTGAAGGATGGCAGCATTCTCGAGAGCCGGCAATATCTCCCGGAAAGCCTCGATCTTCGACCTGTGCAGGCCAGCGTGATCCAGGATGTGATTCGTGGGTTGAACATTGACCTGGATGCAAGACAGTCGGCATTTACGACGCAGCCGGTGTCTACCAGTCTTGCGGCGTATCACGCGTATCTCAAGGGAGAAAGCGTATCGCGTGCAGAGTCGCCGGTACAGATCCATCAGGCTATCCAGTACTTCGAAGAGGCGGTACGGCTTGATCCTCGCTTCAGCCTCGCCTGGGCCGATCTGGCTCAGTCTCATCTGTTGTTGGGGATCTACTTCGAAGACCCCAGGCAGCACATGCCCCTTGCGAGCAAATATGCCGAAAACGCGTTGCGGCTGGATAGTACGTTGCGCGAGGCGCACGGCACACTGGGGCTGGTCGATCTGCTGTACAACTGGGACTATGCAGCGGCCTTGTCCCAATTGTCTTCTGTAGACAGCCAACAAAGTGCGATGACGGTACTCAGTTGTACCTCGCACTTGCTGGCTCAGACGGGTCAAACCCGTGCTGCGGAAGAACTTGTCTACAGAATGTTGGGCTACGACCCGCAATCCCCGACGCTTATCGGAGAGCTGGGTTGTATCGATTACTATCGTGGCGATTACGATCACGCGATCCGTCTTTTTCGCGAAGCGATGACGAGTGATCCACGCTCACCCGTTCCCTACTGGGGTTTGGGAAAGTCTCTCTCGCTCCAGGGCAACTACGACGAGGCCGTGCGGGCGATGCGCCAGTTCAAAGCTGCCGCCGGATTCGAACCACCCATGCTGACCGCGGAGATCGGTTACGCCCTGGGTCGAGCCGGCCGCAGAGAAGAGGCGGAGAAAGAGATCGACCAGCTTAGGCAGGAGTCGAAGACAATCTTCGTCGATCCATATTTCATCGCGCTGATCTATCTCGGATTGCATGACGAAACACTGACCCTTCGCTGGCTTGATCAGGCGTACGAGGTCCGATCGCCATTTCTTATATCCATGGCCACGGAACCGAAATGGAAGGAAGCGCTTAAGCAGCCTAGACTGCAGGATTTCGTAGCAAAACTGCGCCCTAACGCAGAGGTCAATGTTGCAAGGCCGCAACGTTTATGAAGTTTTTTTGGCCATATACTAAGGATGCCCTTCCACGTGCCGGGGCGATCGCACCGTGCCGTTTGGCATCCAACTCGTTGAGGAGCAAACGATGAAACATTCCACCATTCACCGTAAACCGGTTGCGTACGGCAGAGCATTGCTGTTCATCGGCGCCATCTGCATGGCTCCGCCCGTTGCCCTGACGCAGTCACCCGCTGATGGCCAAACTAAGGGAGCGGCCATAAACACGACGCCCGGGACCACGACGATTCCGAACCCCGCCGACCAATTGGACAAACCAGGTGCCATGAAGCCAGACCAGCAAGCGGCCATCGATAAGATTTTCGTGAAGAAGGCCATGCAGGGCAGCATCGCAGAGGTGCAATTGGGCCAACTCACCCTGCAAAAGAGCAACAACGACCAGGTGAAGCAATTTGCCCGGAAAATGATTGACGACCACACCAAGCTGAACGAGCAGATGAGGCCCGTAGCCCTGCAACTCCGCGTAGAAATCCCCACCGACGTCTCCAAAAAAGACAAATCGCTCATGAGCAAGATGCAAGGCCTCTCGGGCCCTGCGTACGACCAGGCCTACATCAAAGACATGGTGAAAGATCACAAGCAGGATCTGAGCGACTTCCACATGGAAGCCTCAAACGGTCACGATCCCAACGTAAAAGACGCCGCCATGCAAGGCAGCAAGACGATCGCCGAACACCTGCAAATGGCCCAGCAACTGGCCAAAGACCAAAACGTAGACCTGGCCAAAAAGTAGTTGGACTGTTCTCCCCCAACCAGCGCCGAGGATGAGTGGATTTCATTTAGGCTCCGAGCGTAATGCGAGTCGGCCGCACATTGACATGTGCACCACATGCAACTATGTTCGTAGCATGGCGAGAATGATCCAGGTTCGAAATGTCCCGGATGCTCTTCATCGCAGCCTGAAAGCCAGGGCCGCGATGACGGGCATGTCGCTCTCCGACTATTTGCTCGGCGAGCTCCGAGAGATCGCCGAGCGTCCGACGCTGGCCGAGTTTCGGGAACGGCTGCACAAGCGCAAACCCCTTCCGGTGGCTCTCGACACCGGCGGACTCTTGCGCGAGGAACGTACTGCGCGATGATCGTGCTCGATGCCTCAGCGGCCGTCGACTGGCTACTTCAAACGCCGGCCGGACGACGCATAGAGGAGCGTATCTACGCGCGCAAGGATACCCTGCACACCGTTCATCTGCTCGACGTGGAGTTTGCTCAGGTGCTGCGGCGTCTGGTGCGCGAGGGGACGCTGGCACGCAAGCGGGCCGAGGAGGCGATGGAAGATCTGATCGCGGTTCGGGTCACACGGTATGCCCCCTTCTTACTCCTCAATCGGATCTGGCAGCTGCGACAGAATCTGAGTGCTTACGATGCAGCCTACGTGGCTCTTGCCGAAGAGCTGCAGGCTCCTTTGATCACGCGTGACCAGAGGCTCGCCGCGTCCCCCGGTCATGCTGCCACGATCGAGGTCTTCTAGGTGAACGTCCAGGTTGACTCGCATGTTGCCAAGGGTCCGTGGGACGAATAGAAGCCCTGCGGCGAACAGCGGTTCGGGCAGGGGCTAAGCTATCTGGTGACGAGTTTTCAGGAAAGGGCTCTTCCCATGACCCTCTTGCTAGGCCTTCAACCGCGCGCTCGTTGGATGCGCCTCGGCACCGCCGAAATTCTTAAACGCTTCTACTTTTGTGAGCGCTCTCTGGTGATTGGTTGCTCTGCTTGGCTGCCATTGATCAGCGCGATCGAGCCCAAAACTCTCCTCCCTCTCTTCTCCTGGCAGAACGCGCAGACCGCGAACGAACTGCGCGAGCGAACCTTCGAGTTGCGATACCCGAGCCGCTCGATGGACGAGGAAGGCGCCGACCGATCGCTGGTCGAACTCTTCGACGAGCTCCGCAACTCGCCCTCGGAGGCGGCGTTTTTCTTTGCGCTGGCAACCGCGTTGCTCCCGGCAGTGCGAGACGCCTATACGGAATTCCTTCACCACTCGGATCCGCTCGCTGACGCACCCACCCACCGCTTCCTCCATCTCGCGCTGACCGAAAAACAGCAGCAGATCGAGACCGTACAGGGTTGGGCCGATCAGGAACTTGCTCGCCGGCCAGGGGATCGCGCCGACGCAGACGCCTGGACCTCCGCGTTCCTGGAGCGTTTGCGCGCCCTCGGGGGCGTCGGCACAGAGCGTGTACCGGTCGATCTTGGCCACCAACCCCTGCCCGGGGGCCGTCCTTACGCGGTGCCGGTCGAGCCTGCACGCGACGAGCACTACCATCTCACCCGCTTCTACTGGCCGGACAATGTCGACCCAACCTACCCGTACGGCGAGGGCTATCGCCTTCAGCTTCGCTCGGCCATCAGCCACCTGAACGAGGTTTGGGCAGTCGAGACGGGCGGCGTTATTCTCAGCTCCTTCGCGCAAGTGTTGCCGTGGGAATGGATCCGCGATGCCGCACGCTGGACTTACGACGAGTCACGGCACTGCAGAATGGGGCGCGACCGGCTGACCGCCTGGGGCTACAAGCCGGAGGAATTGCCTCTCGGCAACTACATCTATCTCGCCTCCTCTGGACAGGACCCCATCTACCGTCTCGGCATGCTCTTTTTCTTTGAAACAAAGAACATTCGCCACAAGCCGGAGCGGGTGAAAGCCTTTCACTCCATCGGCGATGCGGCCAGCGAACACGACATGGATTTCGACTGGGCCGACGAAACCATGCATGCCGGCTATGGCAAACGCTGGTTACAAAAGCTCCTGGAAATCCGCGGCGAAGATCAGTCCAGGTATCAACAGATTCGCGACCGTTGTGGGGAAATGGTCGGCGCTGTCGTAAAGACTGCCCGCGCCGAGGAAGTTGCGGAACTGACGTCGCTGGTAGACGCCATCCTGACCAAAGCGGAAAACACAGGCATAGAGACATCCTTATGAGTAGGGTCACCATTGTGGGCAGCTATCTCGCTGCGTTGGTTATGGACGTGGAGTGCATCCCGCTCGAAGGCGAGACGGTGATTGGCCGCAATTTTCACACTACGCATGGCGGCAAGGGCTCCAACATGGCAGCGTGCGCGGCGAGACTCGGCGCGGCTACCAGATTTTTCGGCAAGGTCGGCCGTGATGCTTACGGCGAAGGGCTCGTTCGACTGCTTGCTGAGGAGAAGATCGACGGGAGCGCTCTTCTTTTCTCTGACACAAAACCGACGGCCGTGGGTTTCATCGTTTTCAGCAGCAAGGGTTCTAACATCATCGTCATCGATATGGCGGCCAACGGGGAGTTTTCGCCGGCCGATATCACCGCTCATAGCGAAGTGATCACTTCGTCCGCAGTGGCGGTATCGCCGTTGGAAATACCGCTGGCCACAGCACTCGCCGCCGCCTCGGTGGCTAAGGCTGCCGGCACGAAGTTCATTCTTAACCCAGCTCCTGCCGTGGACTTGAGAAACGCCGATTTGAGCGCGGTGTTTGCGCTGACTCCCAACGAACTCGAAGGCCGCGTCTGTCTTGGATTGCGCCCCGACGATCCAATTTCAGACCACGAGGTTGTGCTGCAGTTGCTGCGGCTGGGCCTCGACAATGTCATGCTCACCCGGGGCGGTAAAGGCGTCCTTTGGGGTTGTTCCGCGGGGCTTCGGGAAGTGCCGGCGGTGCCTGTGCTTGTGGTCGACACTGTGGGGGCCGGCGATGCATTCAACGCCGGGCTTGCCGTTGGCCTGAGCGAGAAGAAGAGTACCCTTGAGGCGATCGCGCTCGGAGTGACGGCGGCATCCTTATCCACGCAGCGTCGCGAAACCATCGCATCGTATGCGTATCGCGCCGAAGTCGATCTCTTTTACGAAAAGACGCTCAGGGCGGCGTTTGCTGTAGAGCCGCAACGAAGCCAATAGAGCTGCCCGGCTTCTACTGGTGGGTTGTGTTGCGGACAGACGCCACATCCAGACCCGATCTATCGGTCGCAGAGTCAACAGACTTGGCGGTTTGTAACGCGTTGCTCCCGTTATAGGTACAGGCGAAGGTCGCAGGGAGAGTGCGTGGCTTGTAAGTCTCTGGCAACGAGCCAACGGTTGTAGTACGCATGACGGCTCGCACGCATGCGTAGTCCAGGGAACTCCAGCCGCTGGGCTTACCTATTCTGACGTTCCGGAGAGAGCCATCGCGGTTCACATCGAACCACATCTCTGCCGAGTTTCCTGCAGGAACGTTTGCATCTACAAGTTCGTAACTACGAAAGTTCTGTTGGAGCCTCTCAGCCATTTGCTTCATGTACAGAGGAGAGGGTCTGACTGAATCGGCTACAGGCGCGGTTATCGTTTCAGGTGCTTGCGGAACATCAGGTGCCTGCTGAAGATTTTGAACACCTTGCGGATGATAGGAGCAGTCGTAGAGAACTTTCAGACTGTCTTTGGTTCCCCCTTCCGGCGGCCCAAATGTTCTGACTTGCCGCACTGCGTTCACACAGGAAAAGTCCAGCGAGGGATACCAGCTGGATGCAGCCAGGGAGACGTTGTGAGGAGAGCCCTCGCGTGAGATGGTGAACGCGATGATCGCTGTGGCTCCCGCAGGTGCGTTGACGACCGTGGATGGATTCAAGTTCCGGGAGATCCGGTTGTGAATCACGTCTCCATACCACTTGGAGGGAGAAGGCTGACCCGCCTCCCCGTGAGGTTCTATGGGAGCCTTGTTGGGATCCACGTCGGGGTCGACGACGGGATCGACGACTGGATCGACCTGTGGTGTGAGGGTATTCGCCACGACATGCTCACTGGTGGTTACCGAATAAAGCGAGAAACCTCCGCAAATGAGGATTGCGGCCACGATCGCTACCGGAAGCACGCGCTTGCGGGAGAAGACGGTACCCGGGGGGAAATCCATGGTTGGTTGTGGGGGCGTGAGCACTGCTCGCAACGCCTCCAGGTCGCCGGCCTGATAGGCCTCATTGGCCAACATGGTGAGCCGTTCGCAGCGTATTCGATCCTGCTCGTCAATTGCCAAATCAGGATGAACGCGCTTGAGAACTCGAATCCAAAGCTGCTTTAATTCCGGCGACGGCATGTCCATGCTGTACTCTCGGTCCTTTTAGCAGTTCAGGAGAAGATGGGGTTGCGCTACAGCCTAAGGTACAGATTCAATAGGAAGTCAGAAAACAGAACACGCGCCGATGCCCGGGTGAGGAACAGGCCGATATTTGTCAGAGTGAAGACGGGAAGAGTCTCCTTGTTGACCAGTTCACGGGCAGTCGCAAAGATTCAACCGTTACCACCATCCCGGTTCGTGCCGCCGCGGCCCAGTCGATGTGGGCGTCTACGCTATCTCCGCCATTTTCTTTCCACATAGTACGGTCGACTGCGCGCGGGTACAACCCCGTTTGTAGACGTGTCCGTTACCTTTGCGTTAGGCTTCTCACGCTTTCCGGGTATTCCCTCAGCCTTGGGGAACTCCGGCTTTACGAAAGACAGCGAGGGCGCTATCGAGGCCGGCTTTCGCGGCTGCTTCCGGTGTCATGTCTTTGGTTCGCCCGAAGACTTCTACGCTGAGCGCGTCGTGGTAGTGGATGGTTTGGAGCGCCTGCAGGAAGCCGGTCAAGTTGATGACCCCTTCGCCAGGGAGCAGACGCTGATTATCGTGGATCTGCTCTGGAGGCAAGTTCGGCGAGTCATTGAAATGGACGTGCACGATACGATCGCGGCCGGCGGCAACGATGTCCTGTGGAGTGGCTCCCGCGTGGTGCCAATGCCAGGTATCGAGCAGCAGTCCAACGTTGGGACCACATTCCTTGGCGAACGCCAGCATATCGTTCATGCGCCAAATGAATTCGTACTTGTGGGCTTTGCGCAGCTCGAGCGGACCTAGAAACTCTAGGCCGAGGCGTACGTTAGAGCGCGCCAAAATGCGCGCACTTTCTGTAAACCGCTGCTTATAGATCTGGCGCAGTTCGTCCTTTGGCGTATCGCTCGACGGCATGATGTACGTCATCATGCGCGGGCAGTGGATCGCGGCAGCGAATTGGGCGGCTGCGTCGAGCTGGGCGAGCGAGGCTTTAAAGGTTGCGTCGTCTTTCCGGAATTCGACTGGGAACTCGATGACGGCGGGCCTGATCTTAAGGCCGGACAGCAGGGCGTTGGTTGCGCTGACGCCGGCTTGCATGGCCGGGCGCAGCATGACGTCCGTGCCGGGAAAGCCAGTTTTCGCGGCCAGACGCGCAAAGTCCGGCCACGGAACACGGCCTTGCAAGAGGACGCTGTTCAGGGAGAGGAACATGTTGCGGGCTTCGGCTCCGGCGAGCGGGGCCAACGCCCGAGCCAGCGGGGCGGCGGCGAGCAGGTTGACGAATGACCGTCTGGATATCAAATTAGGCACGCGCAATCGATCATATCCGAGTAGCATGTTGTCGAGGAGGGGGAAGACATGAACAGACGAGAGATGTTGGCCACCACGGGTGCTGCGACGCTTGGGGCGCTTGTCATGCCGAAGCTGATGCGAGCCGAGGCTCCGGCGAGCCAGGTTGCGATCGTGCGTTGCCGCGATTACGCGCAGTACGGGCAGCAACTCTCGAGCGCGTTCGATCAGATCGGCGGCCTCGATAAGCTGGTGCGCGGGAAGACCGTTGCGCTCAAGCTGAATCTCACCGGGAATCCGAAAAACTGGCCGCTGACGCCTGACCTTCCCTATCGGACGAATGCGCAGACGGTAGCGGCGACCGTGCATCTGTTTGCCAAGGCGGGTGCGCGCCGCGTTCGCTTGATTGAAAGCTTCTTCCCGGCCGATCAGGACCTCTCGCTGTGGGCACGCTACGGCCTGGACGTAAACGCGATTAACAACATGGGCGTCCCAGTGGCTTGGGAAAACGTGCAGAACCTGGGCAACTACAAGCAATATGTGCGGACGAAGGTGCCCTGGGGCGGGTACGCCTATCCGGCCTACCACCTGAACCCGGCGTTTTATCAGTGCGACGTGTACGCTTCCATGGCGAAGCTGAAGAACCATTGGATTGCCGGCGTGACCATGACGATGAAGAACAACTTCGGCAACACCCCCTGCGCACTCTACGGCGGGGACTGCGGCCCTAGCGGGAACGAGCGGCCTACGCAAGAGCGCGGACCTGTGCTGCACGACGGAAAGACGCCTGCGCCCTCGGGAGTCGATGCCGAGTTGCATCCTGATTCGCCGCGCGATCCGGGCTATCGGGTTCCCCGGATTCTGGTCGATCAGAACGGTATACGGCCCATTGATATCGCGATTATCGATGGCGTCGAGACGGTGCGGGGAGGCGAGGGTCCGTGGCTTCCCGGCCTGGAAAGGATGACCCCGGGCGTGATTATTGCCGGCCGCAATGCCGTCAACGTGGACGCTGTCGGGATGGCCGTGATGGGCTACGATCCGTATGCGGAGCGCGGCACTCCTCCGTTCATCCGGGGCGACAACTCGCTGCGTCTCGCGGAAGAAGCCGGGATTGGCACACGGAATTTGAAGCGCATCGAAGTCGTCGGAGTTTCGATCAAGGATGCTCATATCAATTTCGGACCCGGCGCGGTTGGTAAGAAGATGAGCGAATTGAAATCGTAGATCGCACCCAGACGGGACTGCGCGCTTCGTTTGTTGAGTTGAATCGGACCGACACGGTTTACGTGACAGCGCTGGCAAAAAAACATCCGACCAAATGCCATACGGGCGCATCAGTGCTTGGTGAGTAACGGCCTGCAATCCCATCACAGCATAAGACGAGGTTGGCATGGTTCAGTCAGGTACATCACCGAGTGCTCTTCCGCTTGGGCGACTGGTGATTATTGCCGCGGTGGCCGGTATAGCCGCGATTGGTTTCGCGTACACGGCTGGATGGCTGTCACCGGGCAGGCTAACGCCCAAAAAGATGGTAGCGGCGCTGGCGCCTCCGGGTGGTCCAGCGCTGGGTTATCGCCGCAATCACGCGAAAGGCATTTGCTTCACCGGAACGTTTGCCGCGAACGGTAATGGCTCGGCGCTCTCCACGGCTCCGGTCTTTGCCCAGGGCCAATATCCGGTGCTGGGGCGCTTTAACCTCGCCACCGCAGATCCGCATGCTGTAGACGCGATGGTGCGGGTACGCGGCATCGGCATCCGCATCACCACGCCGGACGGGCAGGAATGGCGTAGCGCCATGATCGATGCGCCGATTTTCCCGGCTTCGACTCCGCAGGCCTTCTATGAGCTACTGACCGCCTCCGCAAGCAAAGACCCCGAGCCAATGAAGAAGTTCGTCGGCGCGCATCCCGGGTTTCTTACGTTCGTTGGTTGGGCCAAGAGTGCTCCGTGGACCGCGAGTTATGCGGAGGAGCGCTATAACAGTCTCGACTCCTTTCTGTTCGTCGATGGGTCTGGCGCGAAGCATCCGATTCGCTGGTCGTTGGTTCCAGCGGCGGAACCCGTCCCCATCACGCCGGAGGAACTGGCCAAACGCGGCCCCGATTTTCTTGAACAGGAGATCACCCAGCGGGTCGCTGCCGGCGCTCAACGCTGGAGTCTTGTGGTCACCGTTGCCAATCCCGATGACCCAACCGCGGACCCCAACAAGGCGTGGCCTCCGGATCGCCGCACGGTCAACGTGGGCACCATGACGGTGCAACAGATCGAGCCCGAGCGCGACGGCCCGTGCCGCGACATCAATTTCGACCCAACCGTCCTGCCTTCGGGAATTACAACGTCGGATGACCCGTTCCCTGCCGCCCGGTCGGCAGCGTATTCGCGCTCCTACAACAGCCGCACAGCCGAAGCCTCGTACTACCCGCGTACGGCGACGGGAGGCAAGCCATGACCACAAGCCGCAAACGTTTTACCGTTCCGCAGCGGTTGCTTCACTGGCTCATGGCGATTTGCATTCTGTCCATGCTGTTCATCGGAGTGGGCATGGTCTCGACCGTCACTCCGAAGTACCTGACCCTGGTCCAGATTCATAAGCCGCTGGGCATCGCTATCCTCGTGCTTGCGCTCATCCGACTTACGTTGCGTATCGTTTACGGCGCGCCTGCGCTGCCGGCCGATCTGCCGGAGCCGATCAAGCTAGCGGCGAATCTGTCTCAATACATTTTCTATGTGCTGATGATCGCCATGCCGCTGATCGGTTGGGGTATGTTGTCGGCTGCGTCGTACCCGGTAGTGCTCTTCGGCAGCGTACATCTGCCCTCGATACTGCCGCTAAGTCCCAGCCTGCATACACTGCTGTGGCATGCGCACTATTACCTGGCCTTTGCGTTTTTTGCGGTCATCCTGATGCACGTCTCAGCGATTCTGTTTCACAAGTTGATCAGGAATGATGGCATATTCGAAACCATGGCTACGCTCACGCACGACCCATCAGACTGACCCGGGAAGCAGGACGTTAACAGGAGAGGTCCCCGGCTTTCTGGTGTAGGTTCATCAATTTATCCTGGCGCTTCTTTGGGCAGCGTCGCGCCGGGTTGGAGTTTGTCCAGCAGCCAGATTCTTGCCAGTGCCCAATCTGTCTTTACGGTCCGCGACGTGAGCTGGAGCAACCCACCAATTTCTTCGAAGTTAAGCCCCCCAAAGTAACGCAGTTCTACGACCTTTGCCTGCCGCGGATTTTCCTTTTCCAGCTTTTTCAGAAGGTCATCGATCTGTTGCACCTGGTCGAGCTTTTCCGGAGTGATCGCTAGTTCCTCCTGCATGTCTACCCTCCTCAACCCACCGCCACGATGTTCGGCATTGTGCGCCCGGGCGTGATCGACCAATACGCGGCGCATGACCTGGGCCGACAAGCCGATAAAGTGGGCGCGGTTCTTCCAATCGATTTCCTCCCCCGCCAGGCGCAGATAGGCCTCATTGATGAGCGCGGTTGCCTGCAATGTGTGGTCGGGCCGTTCCCTGCGCATATACGATTTGGCTAACCGGTGCAGTTCCGCGTACACCAATGGCAGCAAATCCTGGGCCGCTTGCGGGTCGCCCGACCGCATGGCCTTGAGCAGTTGTGTCACTTGTCCGCCGCCGTCTCCCATGAATACCCTCCTGATATAGTTCACGCGTAGGCCCGGATACCCTGTTGGATCGAGATTATGACCGAGCCAAGGCAGTCTGCCGAGGAATTGTTTGGGGAAGCGCTGGAATTACCCCCCGAAAGCAGATCGGCTTTCCTCGAGCGGGCGTGCGGCCATGATGCGGAACTCCGCCACCGGCTTGAACACCTTCTCCTAAAGGATGCGCGCGCCGGTAGCTTTCTTGCGAATCCGGCCTTCACTCCTGATGTTACGGGGACCCTGTCAGCGGTGGGACCGCCCGTTACTGCTGGGCGCTTCCAGCCCGGGCAGCTGATTGCTGGCCGGTTCGCGATTGTCCGTTTCATTGCTCGTGGTGGAATGGGCGAGGTCTACGAGGCCAAGGATCAGTATCTTCAGGACGCCGGCGTCGCTTTGAAAATCATCCGGCCGGAGATCGCGGGCGACGCCACCACCGCGGCCCGCTTCGAGCAGGAGGTGCTGCTTGCGCGCAAGGTGGTTCACCCCAACCTTTGCCCCATCTACGAGATTTTTCGCTGCGACCAGCCCGCGCCCCCTTTTCTGTTTCTCACCATGAGGTTATTGCAGGGTGAAACTCTCTATGGCCGCTTCGAGCAATCCAAAAAGCTGGAAACCGGCGAGGCGGTGGACATCTGTAATCAACTCTTGGCCGGCGTGGCGGCTCTGCACGCCGGAGGCGTGATCCATCGCGACCTGAAGCCCAACAACGTCATGTTGGAAAGCAGCGTATCCGGCTTGCATGTCAGCATCATGGATTTCGGCCTTGCCCGTCCGCACGAAGCGGCAAAGACCTTGTCTGGATCCGGCGTGATCGCCGGAACACCTGGATACTTGGCGCCGGAACTATTGCATGGAGGGCGGCCAACGAAGGCTACCGATCTCTTCGCTCTGGGGGTTGTGCTGCACCAGGTGTTGACCGGTGAACGCCCAGTGGCATCGGAAGGAGGACTGTCCCTCACTCCTTCGCCCTCTCTACGGTCGACGCGGGCCTCGGCAGACCTGGTACGAGCGGTGGAAGGCTTTCTTTCGCGCGACCCCGAGATCAGAACCCGGGCGTTCGAGCGCGTGTGGCCGGCGCAGAATGGCACCGCGGCCCTCGTGCGCCACTCCTTATGGAAGCCCAGGGCGATTGGATACGCCGCCGTCGCGATCGCCGCATTGATTGCAGTTGTACTGGCGGCGCTCAAGACCCCGCCCGCAGTTTCCGGCCCACTCGAGTCAACCCAGATCACGTCCTCGGCAGAGCCCAAAGAGGGGCCGTTGTTTACCGATGGATCGCGGCTCTACTTTAATCGCCGGGGAACCCCCTCGGAAATGGCGGTGGGCGGCGGATCCATTGTGCCAATGCACGTCCTCGAACCCGGAATAGGATTGCTCGATATCTCGGCCGACGCCTCAGAGGCACTCGGTTTGAAACAGGGCGAGGATACGATGGGCCGGGGCACACTGTGGGCCACGGCCATGCTGGGTGGCACTCCGCGAAAACTGAGCGATCACCTGGCGAACGGGGCGCGCTGGTCTCCGGATGGACGCTCGGTTGTGTTTTTCGACTTGCGGTCGGTCTACAGAATCGGTGCGGACGGCGAGAACCTGACCAGGATTTGGGTGGCGCCGACAGAAGTGCGCGACCTCGCCTTCTCGCCCGATGGGCGGCAAATGAGCGTGACCGTAGGGGAAGTTCCCCACATCTCGCGACTGTGGCGTTTGAGCGCCGACGGACAGAAGGCCCAGCCGTTGCGCTTCGACTGGCCGGAGGAGGTCGATCAGTATGCTGGCCAGTGGACGCCGGACGGGCGCCACTTCCTGTTTTCGTCGACGCGCGAGGGGCGCGGCAATGTATACGAGCTGGTAGCGCCGCGTTGGTTTGAATTCTGGAAGAAGCCGGTCCCGGTACGAATAACGGGCAACCAGATCCCCATCCTGGCCTCAAGCCCGAGCCGCGATAGCCACGGCCTGTTTGTGCTGAGCCAGATGGACCAGGGTGCTATGCGGGCTTATGACCCGGTGTTGAAGAAGCTGTCGCCCTTTCTGGAAGATCTGTCGATGCTGGGATTCGTGATCTCGCCCGACCGCCAGTGGATGGCATACACAGAGTACCCAAGCCGAAATCTGTGGAAGAGCAAGCTGGACGGCAGTGAAAAGGTGCAGCTCACCAATTCCTACGCGGTGATGGAACAGTGGTCGCCCGACGGCAAGTGGCTCGTCTACTCCGATTGGAGGCATCTGTTTCTAGTCTCGTCGGATGGCGGCGCTCCGCAAAAATTAACCCCGGATGGCGAAACCCCCATCGCTCCAACATGGTCCTCCAACGGGACGATTGCCTTCAGCTATTTTCCCGTTCCGGATAAGTTGCCCCGGATTTGGGTAGTCGACGTGGCCACCCGGCAGATTTCCGCGATGCCCATGGGCGAGGGATACTACTATCCCTCCTGGTCACCCGATGGAAAATACCTGGTCGCTATGGCGGAGAATCCTGCGCGCATGGCTTTGTACACCAGGTCGACCAAGGCATGGAAAGATCTGCGTTCGTTTCCGGACCCGTGGGGCTTCTGGAGTTGGGCCACCGATAGTCAATCCCTGTACATGGCAGTGTTCGTGGGGAAAGCAGTCGACGGCGTTTACCGCATGACGATTCCCCAGGGAGGATGGGAGAAGGTAAGCGGCGTGGAAGGCATCAACCCTGGCAACCCTGTCGAGAACTTTGTGAGCATAACGAACGAAGGGCAACCGGCGGTCATGAACCGGACCGGTGCGGCCCAAATTTATTTGCTCCATTGGCCGCAATGAGAGGACCTTGACAAAGGAAGAGGCGAACTTTGCCACGGACGGTGCGCGCCTGCCGAACTGCAGGCGTCGCTGCGAAACGCAATCATGTTCGATGCTGTAGGCCAGACGAGCGGCCTGGGTCATTGAGCTGAACATCGCTACTGCTCATCGCGGGAACAGTAGCGATGCATTTGTTCGTAGCATCGTATTAGCGTCCTGTCTGCAGCAGAGCCACCTCTACAGGTTTGCTTGCTTTGCCGGCGGCAATCTGCGCCTGCCGCTCAGCCTTCGATTTGTTACAGAGAAGGTGACTCGACTTACCGGCCACCGAAACAGAGCGCAGAAAGTAGTGGTCACCGTAGTGGGTGAATACGGCTTTACCCCGGGTAGCCGGCACTTCGTCGTTGGCCAGTTGGGTCAGGGCCAATCCTGAGCTGGTGCTGCTCCGGATCAGAATCGTCTGTTCGCTGTTCATACGGATGGTGTAGATGCCAGGAGCGAAGTGCTGGCCCGAGACGGTTTCAAAGGCGAAGGGCACCTTCATCCCGGCGGCGAATGCTCCATCCTGTGCTTTGGCGGCCGGCGCCGAGGAGGCGACAGCGAGAACGGCGGCGATCAAGCCTGCGGGAACCTTCAACATCATTGAGCTGCGCATGGTAGTTCTCCTTTTGGAAGGCGTCTCACCAACCGCCTTCACTGACTAAGGCGCAACCCCAGGGAAAAAAGTGAAATAGACGGCTGATTTTTTCCCGGGAGCCTACGGCCCCCCCGCATGATTTACTAATTGACTACAAGCTAACTTGAGGAAAAGGACGGGAGTAATGAGCGTTGCTGCGGCTGACCTCCTCTACGCACGGGACATTCTCGCGAAGGACCGAAAGGGTCGGCGCATGTGCATCCCCGTATTTGGGACCGGACTTAACATCCAGGCGGCGACGATGGCCGGGTTTCCAAACAAGGACGATTGGTACGCCCTGCTCGCCGAGATCGCCCTCGACGTGCTCCCCCGAGGACAGACCATCGAGACACTGCCCCGGACGAATCTGGCACTCTGGGAGGCGCTTCTCTGCCAAAAGGCAAAGAAGACGCGTTGCTACCCGTTCCAGGGCGAGAATGCACTACAGCTTCTCATCTGCGAGAAGTTGCGCATGAAAGAGGCGGAGTGCCGTTCGTTCGAGCTGTACCGTCTCGTCGCAGCGGGCGGGTTCCCAGACATTCTGTCACTCAACTTTGACCGGCGCATCGCTCTGAGCTGCCGGGACCAGCGCTTCATGGCCGGACCCTCTCCATGTCCGTTGGGTAGCCATGGCGAGAGCCTGTTCCGCCATAGCGCGATTCGGCACGAGAACGGCACGACCACCCGCGTGTGGTATCCCCATGGCGATGTGAAGAAGGCCGCCACGATCAAGTTCGGCGTGAGGAAGTATGGGTTCTACGTCGCGGTTCTTCGCGAGTACATCGGAGCCAGCGACGGCGCCTGGCGCTACCATAAGAGATCGCTCTCCCACCTCGCGGAGCCGAAAGCGAAGTCGGCACTTCTTCGCAAGACGCCCGCATGGGTCCCGCTCTTCCTTAGCCGGCCGCTCATGTTCATCGGATGCGGACTAAGCCTGCAGGAGTGGCCGTTGTGGTGGCTGCTCCGGCGCCGTGCAGAGATTGGCGCACCACCAGCCCTGTGCCTGGCGATAGGTACAGGAGGCGCCCCAACACACCTCCGCGGACTTCCTGAGGTGCGGACGATTACGTTCGGTTCCCCGGGCGAGCTATGGTCTGCCTTTCTCAGTTTGATCTCGACCGATGCGAAGGGGGTCGCATGAGTGAACCTGCGGGTCGTACTCGCAGCGTGAACCCAAACGTACGGTTGCGGCGAGTACTGCGCAACGAGATTGACGGCAAGCGTAGCTGCGTCTTCGTGCTCGGCGATGGAGTAAACCGCCAGGCGGCTCGTATACGCCCCGGGCGCCCCACCGAGTGGCATCGCGTATTAGGAGCGGTTTGGCGCGAAGCTGGCGGTGCGCCCGAAGATATCAATCTGGTGGAGCAGTCGTCAGTCGCTCTGTGGGCTGCGCTCGTGCGTCAGTGGTCAGCACATCACCGTGTAAGCCGGGAGCGGTCCGAGCAGGCCGTACGCGCACGACTCTGCGCACTTTTCAAGCCGATCGAAGCTGAAGAGAAGACACGGCGGTTGTACGCCAGGATCCTCGACGGCCGCCTCGCCAATGTCGTGTCGTTCAGTGTCGATCGTCGGCTCGTGCTTCATTCCGGAGCGAGCAGAGTGGTGGCGCATCATGCTCGGTGGTCCTTCCTGCGGCGCTACCTGGACGTGACCGCGCCCCGAGGACGAACCAAAGTCTGGTTTCCCTACGGAAATACGAGCCGCGCGGCTTCTATCGATGTTGGTTACACCGCGTACGACGCACGGCTGATGATGTTGGAGGAGTGCCGGGCCACGCTTATGGACGACTACAACATGTGGGGTCACGGGTATGGCCCGGGCCTTCTCTCGCCGGCCTCCGTTTATGCCTCTCTGTGGAAAGAACCACCATCGTGGTGTCACCTGTTCTTGTGTGCCCCTCTGGTTTTCGTCGGTGTCTCGCTGCCGGCCGACGACTGGCCACTCTGGTGGCTGTTGCACCAGCGCCCACGTTACTTCGTGCCGTTCGAAGGAGAAGACATCGCGGAAACTTTCTACCTGACATTGCGCAATGCCGACGTATCTCACATACAGAATGGCGCCGCCGGTATCGAGGTCGTGCGGTTCGAGGACTATGACCAGATGTGGACGTTCATCCTGGACGCGCTGGAATCTCCTGGGGTCGTACGGCGGCGATGAACACAAGATACCAGGGCGCCTACACCCCACCCGGATATGGAAAATCCGCTGCAGCCGGCCAGTTCGGCATGACATGTTTTCTCATGGCGGCATCGCATACGGCGTAGCCCCAGTTCATCAGTCTGTTTTGGAGGTCGTCATCCATACCTTTCAGACGCGTGGGAGTGCCTGCCAGGGAGTTTGTCTTTTCTACCGGACAAGGGAGGGTCGGGCTAATCTGGTAACTCGCGATGTTTGTCCAGATGCCCCAATATGTGCCGGTGCGAGTTGCATTCTTGAAAGAGTCGATCACCTGCCGTTTGCGTAGCGAGCGCACCTGGTTGTCGATGAGATCAAACACGCGACGGGTGTGATTGAGCCAGTCGCGGTCGGGATCGGGCTCCGGGCCGTACACGCCTCCTGCGTCGCTCACCAGGACGGTCTGGTACCGTTTCCACGCCGTTTCCAGCCCCAGGTTGTCGTACACGCCGCCGTCCGTCAGAACTACCTTTGTCGTGAAGGGCGGCTTTTGCAATCCAGAGCCGGTGTTCGGCTGAAAGTCAGACTCGTTCAGGTCAAGTTCAACAGGCGATAGCACCGGAGGGAAGGCAGACGAAGCGCCGACTGCAACCGTGAGTTCGACCTGAGGATCGCGTACGTTGCCAACACGCCAGTCCCGCATGTACGGTTTCGAGAACCGCCAGAGTGACTTAGACTGGATATTAGTGGCGTTGAAGACAAACCGCGGACGGTCCGGAAGGTCTTGCAAAGTACTCTTGCCAAACAAGTACTTTCGATACGCCTGGGCAACGTTGTCGCCGACGGAATGAACACCGAATACTCCGGAGAGAACAGAGCTCACGTCGATGGTGTGTGCGGCCAGAGTGCGGATCGGTTTCGTGATCACGTCTTCAAAATTGGCCGCTACATTCTGAGCGAAGTTCAACTTATTCCAGTTAAGCCCTAACACGCCGGCCGTTATCGAGCCTCCGGAAACGCTCGAAACTCTATCCAGGATAGGTAGATACCCTCCATCGTTAAGACGACGCAGGACGCCTAGATGGAATACCATGGCTCTATATCCGCCCCCGGATAGACACAGCACCACGCCAGGCTGCGGAGCATCTTCTTGCTGAGCCGTCTGGGAAACCGGCGAGTTTACGTCTGGAATGGAGAAAGACTTCTCATCGTCGCCCATAGCGATTCCTTTCCGGGTTATGGATTTCAGCTTCTATCGCGATCTATAAACAATCAAGCAGCCACGATCGAGAGGTCTGCGTCTTTTCTGAAGTGGTATCGATGGGAAGGCTGGTGCATAGCTTCCTGAGCCAGGAAGTCGTCTAACCATCCGGTCAGGTCGTCACCCCCATTGCACAATTGCCGATTGGTCATATAGATGTCGCAAGCTTCTCTGTCTCGGGCCTTCGACAACCAGCCAAGAACATCCCTATGAGGAATTCCATGTTTGCCGTTGCCGGAAATTACATACTTGTCAGCGATGACCTGCTGGAGGAAGCCCGGGGTGATGCTGTGATTGCTCCCGTGGTGCTGGATCTTCAGAACATCCACTTTAATCTGCTTCTTGTGGTCTAACAATCCGGCAGAATCCAATCCTTGCAGGATGAGGTCGCCGCCCGCATCTCCCGTCAACAGAATGCGGGTGGTCTTTCCCGCGTCATCCGTCTGTTCGGCCAAAAAAACGATGCTGGAAAGATTGGGAACAGTTCGATTCAGGTAGTCCGCGGCTGCCGCCTTTTCGTTGGTGGGGTGCTTGGCCTTGGATTTCTCCCACTCTTCCTCCAGGTCCTTTAGCTCCGCCTCGCGCGGTCCGAGGATGGTGAAGGTCAGGCTCTTATCAATCCTGATTATCTTTCTGCCATTTTCGGGGGCGATCACGAGATCACCGTTCGTTTCGCTGTTGATCTTTGTCAGGGTCCTGGCGAGGACCTGCAAGTCTTTGCCTTGCTTGACACTCGCGACTACAGCCACAGCTTTCTCGTCGTCCAGGCCGCTCTCGTCGAGCTCGCTCATGTCTACGGTTCCAGAAGCGGCGGCCGCCACCGTGGAGGATGAAGCAGATGGCGCATGACTACCCACAACCTTCTCGAAGGCGTTATGCCACAACGACGCAACCTTCCAGCGAGGCTCACGGCCATCATTCACCGTCTCGCTCATTTTCTTGAACATATCCAGGATTCCGGTGATATGGTCGGCGTCGATATGGCTGACCACAACCAAGCGCAGGTTCAAGACAGGCTTATTACCTTGTAACTGTCCCAGCCGCTTCTCGATTATCTGGCGATACACTCCGGAGGACCCACCGTCGATCAGAATCAACCCCGGCTTGCCGCCGTTGCCGTAATGAAGCAGAAGGCAATCTCCATCGTTGGCTTGCAGCGCTTCCAGTTGCAGCATAACTTCTCCCTAGACTGATTGCAGGGCCCGCAGTACGTCGAGCATCCCTGCGCCCTGGAAACGCGGCTCGCGGCCTAAGTCCGTCGCGCTCTTACACAGAATTTCTTTCACCCTGGCTGGTTGGCCCACCAACTCACGATGCCGTGCAATGAGCAACACCGCTGCGCCGCTGACGTGCGGCGCGGCCATGCTTGTTCCGTCCATGGTTTCGAAGTTGTTATTTCTGGAACAGGAATCGATCTTCTCGCCCGGCGCAACCAGGTCTGGCTTGGTTCTGCCGTCGCCAGTTGGACCTCGGCTGGAGAAATAAGAGACGCCGTAGTTATGGGGCATAAAGCGATGGGTTGAACCCACGGTGATCACGCTCTGTGCATTTCCTGGATCGGTGATGCTGATAAAGCGATAGTCTCCCATGGCGCCATCGGACTGGCCCAACAGCTTGTTGAATCCTCGATTTCCCGCTGCCGTTACGACGACCATGCCGCTGGCGACCACTCGCTCACATTCCTCGCAAATGGGCGTCCGGCCGCAGGCATAGTTTGCCACTTCATGCACTACAGACATGCTCAGATTTAATCCATGGATGGCCATTAACGATTGTCGACGGCTATTCAGGGAACGGAGAAATTGGAGCGCGGAGATGATCGTGAATTCATCGGCAGGATGGCCTTCGCTGTCTTTACCAAGAACTCGCACATCATAAAGTTCCAGGTCAGGGCAGATACCATACAGCTCCCTTTCCAGTGCGGTATCTTTTGCTTCGGGCCAATTGGCAGCGATGATTCCCGCGACGTGCGTACCGTGGCTGTCTCTCATTTTTGCGTCGTACTGGTCGTAGATCGGACGTACGTGCGGTATGCGCAGAAAAGGTTCCAGAAGGCTCCAGTCCAGCGCCCGCCCTGAGTCCAGGTTCATCTTCAGATCCTTGATCAGCGTCTCTCGTTCGTGCTCCGGCAACGTCTCGACGTAGGATCCTATCCATTCCGGGTCACTCATGCGATCGACGAGCTGTTTGTAGCGCAGGAAGTCGTAGGTTCGGATGACTCGGCTGGCGAACTGCGGGTTCCCATTCTCATCGAACTCTTGTTCTATGATTTTGTCCGGGCCTGGCTGATCGGCTTGCCTTTTTTCTCGGCGTGCAAATGCCTTGTGCCGGGCATCGATTCCCACGTCCAGAATCGCCCAGCAAATGTCGGCTGTATCCACCTCAAAGAGTCTGGTCGCGGCATCAGCCTTGATTGCCATGCGGGACCGCCAGATACTGGTCTTGGCTTCCCTATTCTTGGAGACGTTGTAGAGCAGTCCACGTTTCTCCATGGGATGGGACAGCCCCTCCAGTAAGTCGCAAAAGGCATCTACCTGCGCCTGGCTGATGTAGCTCCTGTCCTCATCATGCCGAATACCTTGAAGCTTCTCTGGAGACTCCGCGTATCTTCCGCTGCGGTCGCATTCGATTGCGCCAACGATGGAGATCAACTTTGCCAAAAGGCGGGGATCGCCCCCGGGAAGATTTTCGCGGCTGTCGGATTCGGAGACGAGACGCACGAAGTGGCGAATCGCATCAGCGCTCCAGGATTTTTCATCGACGGCATCCGCCACGTTCCACCGCCACCAATCGGTCAGCGGCATCGCAAGCCGAATGAGTTCCTCGAAAGTAAAGCTGGCAAAGACCACCGATTCGTTGAACAGAATGCGCGGCGCCGACGTAGCTTCCACCCCGGCGGGCGACAGGTGTGACCTGCGATAGTTCTCAAACCAACTTTTCTCGTTCTCAAATCTTTGCCTAAGTGCGCGCGTGAGCGTTGCTGCATCGGAACGGTTGTGCGGTGTAAGTAAGAGCTCTAGGCGGTCCTGCTTTTGATGGCCCTCTACCCCCTTGAAAAGCTCGGCGTAAGCAATCCAGACATCCGGCAGCACTGGGAAATCTTGCGTAAAACGCCGCTGCTGCTCCGGGTTGCCATAGATTAAGGTCTCGATCTCACGGCGTTCCATATCAGATGTGGCCTCGTTGCAGGTGATTTTAGTCGCCATCCTAGCTCTGGAAGACAGGCAGGTCAACGAGGAACTCGCCCAACTCAGGTTGTGTGGAACAGTCTCGGGGTAGGTTGTCGAAGAAGAAATAGACGGCGGCAGTCCGGCCGTCCTCGGCCATGATGAAATCAGTCCCGGCGTAAGCTGGCGCCTCACCAGGGCGGCCCGATACCCATGGGATCCGGCCGCCATTGCCCAATCAGCAGATAGTAATGAACAGCTAGGGAATACTCTTGCCCGTCGTGGCTTTTACCGCGTCGCTCAGCTGGGCAAAGGAGTAACTCCCCCAAGGACCCATGGTGTAGGTCTTCTTCAAATACTCCTGAGCGTTCGTACGGTTCTTCTGGTTGGGCTTAAAGCCGCCGTTCCGCAACCAGCGCAAATAGCCAATACTGCGGACCTGAGCGTTCAGGCAGTTGTTCCAGTCCTGGTCGCCGTTGATCCCGTAGGGAGTCTCGGAGAAAGCGTGGTCTTTCATGGTCTGGCAAATCTTGCCGGCAGTTGATTTCAGCGGCTTATTGCTCCACACGTAGTCCTTGGCAATGAAATCATAGTCATACTGACTTGTTGTGTTCTCAAGCGCGTTGTGAACCTTGGTCGGAAGAGCTGAAGACCCGCTCAATGAGGCGCCCTGTGTTTGACCAGTCGCAGATAGCGCGCAGAGCAAAAAGAGCCCTGCGATCATGCCCGGACCATATGTTGTTTTCAAAAGTTTGTCCTCCCTTTAGTTTGAAATTGAATCGAGCGGCGGAGATGCCCGACTTTTGTCAATCCGCTCGCCATGCATCAGTTGTCGCTGGGTGAAATCCTCGGGCGGGCTTGGTCTTCCTCATGAGGAAGGCGCCTGCCTCTCCCCCTCTCCGTTCACAGAAAATGAACAGGAGCAAGATCTTTTTCACGGATAATAGTGCATCTTTCGTGTTAGGGGAATGAAAAACCACGCACATCTGAGCACCTAGAGGTCGCGAGAGTTGACTGCGGGAGACCGCGCAAAACTTCCATCCCATGCGGCAAGTGATTTGCCTTCATGCACTTCTGCCATTGTCGGTGTTTCCAATTATGGGCCGCCCATTGCTCGACCAGGTTCCTGCGTAGTACACACCTGCTGCGACGAGACCAGCTCGCACTCTTCTTTCGCCAGTTTGCAGTCGATGAACCACGGTGAAGGCGAGATCGTGTCTGCAGTAGAGGGCAGGCGAAACCGCGAAGATTACAAATAAAGGGAACAGGCACTGCCTCTTTTGGTGCAGGCGGGAGACCGGCCTCCTCCTCTAGGATCAAAGGGCGGCCGATAGCCTTCTTTCCCGGGAGCCACTGTGAGAGTGATTGCTTTGCTGTTTGCAGTTCTGATGGTTGGCGCCGCGCCTGGCGAAGCGAAGGTTCCCTGTAAATTACCGATGTACATTCAAGCTCCGCAGGGCCCGGGTGATGGCGCTACGGATACAGTGAGCTTGTTTCTTTACGGCCTTAAAACAGCGGTGAGGCAGCATCAGGGATGCGTCGTTGACAAGATGTCCGATGCCCATCTGGGCCTGTACGTCACAACCTTAAATCTCGTTAATGCCGAGGGACACAGCGACGCTTCCGTGATAGCGGTGGCGCTGGCTGTTCCACTGAACGGGGTCCCGGTCTATATGGATCACTACGTGCTCATTCTCAGGGCAACGGAAGCGGTCGACGGGCAAGTGAACGCGTTGCTCGCTAGTATCGGCCAGACCCTGGACAGGCATGCCTCACCCGGTCAATGAAATCACCCAGACTTGCGGGAAGTGAGCAGCGTTTCGCTTAGGGTTCGAGCATAGCTGTCTCCGAAATTCTTCAAGAGCCAGCCCCCGAGATAGGCCGGGGAATCCGGCGGCGTAAACCGTGACATTTGACGTTCCTGACTTAGGGGTGTAACGTTCCCTATTGCGCACCCCCGGCGCAATTGATATCCCCCTCTCAAATCAGGATGTAAGCGTAGATTTGCGTCATTGGCTGTTTATATCTGACTTGAATCTCTCCTGCGCCTTCCGCTGCGTTACCAGGAGTAGGACTACGGTTTGTCGAGTCATTACTCACTAATCTCGACACCATCATAGGTATCGCGCGGCACGGATGTATGCTTCCTCTGCCGATTTCGTTGACGAAGGCCAGAAGGGTTAAACCACTATTGCCAGAACAAAAGTGGAGATTGACCGGCCCCAGCAAAGTCACATTTGGAGGAGCCATTCCATGTCTACAACGATTGCGAAGCTCAGGTTCTTAGGAGCTTGCCTTAAGCCGTGTATCGCCCGATCCATCATCGTCACTACGGTGCTTTGTAGTGCGAGTGCCAACTTAGTTGGTGAGGACTTCCATAAGAAGGGCTGTGCGCCGCCTCCGTCTGGCGTGGTGAGTTGGTGGCCAGGGGACGGAAACACGGATGACATCGTCGGCCCGAATCATGGGCAATTATTCGGCGGGGCAACCTTCGTTCCCGGATTCGTAGGACAAGCCTTCAAATTCGATGGCACCGATGGCTACTTCCAGTCGACAGCTATCAACCTGCCGTTAGGCAGCTCAGACAGGACGTTAGAAATGTGGGTGAAGCTCGATTCGATTTTGCCGCCGGATATGACAACATCCACCTATTTCGAATCGTTCTTTGCCGGGTATGGCCAACCAGGATCTTCCGCTGAGTTCTTCTCGCTTTTTTCAGAATATGAACCGCCCTACGGCAATGCCCTGGCGTGGACCCAATGGTTCGATCAACTAGTGGGTCCGCAACTTGATAAGGGAAGGCCGTTCGAACCCAATCGCGGATGGCATCACGTGGCGGTCACGTTTGCGTTCCTTAACAACTTTGGTACGGTATTGTTCCTCGACGGTGTCCCGGTAGCGAGGCGGCAGAACTATCAAGTGATTACTCCGGACGGAACCTCATTTCTTATGGGCAGGATTCCGGGCTCGAACGGCGACATTCGGCGGATGCACGGCGAATTAGACGAGGTAACGGTCTACAATCGGGCACTTTTGCCCGACGAGATCGCGGCTATCTTCATTGCCGGAAGAGCCGGCAAGTGCAAACCCTAGAGAAAGACAAGCTGCGATTCTCCCTGGAACCTTTTCATCCGTTCTTTAGCGAAGGACTCGATGAAGCGGAACGAGGAGGGTCGCAGCTGGCTTTTGCCGGCCAACATCCGCCTCACGGTCCAATTGCTCGAAAAATTTAATTCATGCTGCCGGGCCGGCGGCCCGTGGAAGCTTACCTACCTTCTGGCCTAGATGGGTCACTGCCGCTGACGTGCTTTGCTCGACCCGAACGATCTTCTCGGCTACAGCGAGCGATATGAATTGATTGAGAGAGACTCCTTCCTGGGCGGCAATTTTCTTAGCAGTGTCACTGACAGATTTAGGAAGGCGCAAAGCGAACTTCGATTGGTTGCGAGGTTTATCCGGGTTCATCGTGCTCCCCCTGATTACCGCGAGCGTGTAGCATTGACTGATCCGACTGGCCCATGACTTCACCAGGGAACAAAGCAACGCAACATCATGCTCCTTCTCAATGGTTTATGCAATTTGTTAGCCGAAAGCCCCTTCCCGGGCAGCACCAATCGAAAGATTGTGCAGGGATCTTTAGACAAATGTCGTTCGTAGTCCCGTCGGCGTTTGAGCCATACGGAAACGTTTTCGCAATTCATGAAGCAGAAACCGGACAGTCATGTACTCCCCGCAGGGAGTGATGTAGAATGCAGTCCCATGGAGACGTCCGGCTTCCGCCACCAAGGTTTCATGTACCACGGTTCGCCTACGCTTCAGATCCCGATGATTGCTGCCGTGATTAAGGCAAGGCTTGAGCAAAAACATCGCTGCCTTTACTTGCATAGCGAACGGATGGTAGCAGGGCTTCAATCTCATCTGGCGCAGATCGGAGTCGATGTAGCCGGCGAAACCGCGAAAAACAGCCTGGTTTTCTCCTCGCAGTTGACCCATCTGAGCGAAGATCAGACATTTGACGTTGACCGAATGATCGCCACACTGGAGGACACTCTCCTTCAGACATTGCGTGACGGGTATGCCGGACTCTGGGCCAGCGGAGATGTTGCCTGGGAATTTGGACCAAAGGTAGATTTCGGGCAACTCGCCGAATATGAAACGCGACTGGAAGAGTTTGTATGCGCTCACGCGGAGATGTCGGGAATCTGTCAATACCATGGCGGCGTTCTGCCTCCCGATGCTATGCAGACCGGTCATGACAGGCACCCCTCATTTTTCATCAATGAGACGCAATCCCGATTGAACCCGGCTTACGTTGCGAGGAATGGAGCCGGGCTTGTGACACCGCCTGAAACCATATTTGACCTGTCATTGTCACACGCGATGCGCAGACGGGCGTCCGCCTTGGCAGACAGCCAAGGCATCACGCTCAATGAGTTCATCAATCGAGCGATCGCTGAGAAGTTGTACCCTGCTGAGCAGAAGACCGTGAAGCATTAGCCTGACAATTCGGCCTAGAGCCGGAATAACGCGTCAGTTCCCTCCTTGTTTCAACCATGCGGCGGCTGTTTAACTCGGGGGCTCCTCCGTCCCAAAAAGAGACAGTCCCGAAGCACATGTTTGTCGGCGCCGGGAAGAAAGTTGCACCCATGCCCCCCCTCTAAGGGTGCTCTCGATTGCCGATAGGCATCTCGGCGCTTCATTTGCTTTGGATGGAAATCCTTAGCGGATCGATAGAGCCGCTTGCGATGATCGATAGACCCCACGTCCGTTTTGTCGTACCTGGCGCGCAAAGAGTACTTACCGCACCGATGGTTGTGTTGTCCTGTCTCCTTTCGAGCCAATTCGGCACGGCGACCCCTCTGTTCGGTCAACCTGCGCGCAATGAATTGCCTGTGGTCGTTACCAAAGTGGGCCAGGTTCATGCGCTTCCGCCTGATCGTATTTCAAGCGCAAAACTGCATCTGACTGGTGTGATCAGCTTCTACGACGCGGCAGACGGAGTCATGTTTCTACAGGATGCGTCGGGCGGCGTCTATGTGGAAACGGACAAGCCCTATCCCGTGCATACCGGGGACCTGGTTGCGCTGGACGGCACTGCACAGCCGGGTTTTCGGCCCGAGGTGGCGCCCGATCCGGCGATTCGTGTGCTTGGCCCTGGGGGCAAGATCCCTGCCCCACGTTTCGACTACCGCATGTTGGCCTCTGGTCTGGCTGATTGCAGAATGGTCACGATTCGCGGGAAGGTCCGTGCAGCGGGCATCGAGCAACACATGGATGCTCCCTCTCCCTCTATGCATCTGGATGTGATGATGCGTGATGGGGAAGTTCAAGTCTACGTGGGATCTTCTTCCGGCTTTGACGCTCAATCTCTTCTTGACAGCAACGTTCAGATCACGGGAGTGGCGGGCGGTCAGTTCGACGCCAAGTCGCAGATGAGGGGAGTTACGCTTTATGCGCCTCGACCTTCAGCCATCCGTGTTCTTAGTTCGCCGCCGGGGAGAGTGAAGCAGCTTCCACTGACGAATATTGACGAGGTCTTCCAAACGCAAAGCGTGGTCGATCGGTCGCAACGGATACGAGTGCGCGGAGTACTGACTTACTACAAACCGGGCGACTGGGCTGTTCTGGAGCAAGAAGGGAAAAGCATCTACGTGCAGACCCGCGACACCAACGATCTCGCGGTCGGGGACGTTGTGGACGCTGTAGGGTTTGCGAGCGATCAAGAGTATGCTCCGAGTCTTCGCCTCGCCTCGATCAAAAGAACCGGCGACACGGGGAAGCTAAAGCCTCGGGAGGTCGGCTACGCCGAGGTAATCAAAGGTGCATATAGCGACAACCTGATCTCCACCTCGGGCAAACTGGTTTCAGAATTTCATGATGTTGGTTCCGACACGCTGGTCATTGACGTCGAGGGACACCTGGTGAGCGGGCATCTGGCGCGGAAGGTTCCCATTACAAATTTCCCGCTGGGCAGCCGCTTACGCATGACAGGTATCTGCAGAATTGTAGCTGGGGGACCCTGGCGTGCGCCCGCGAGCTTTCACATCGAGATGAGAAATGCCGCGGATGTTCAACTGATTGCGAGGCCGTCGTGGTGGACCATCCAGCACCTGCTGGAGCTTTTGGCGGGGCTGTTGACGGTGGCCCTCGCGATCGCGGCGTGGGCCATCCTGCTCGGCAGGCGGGTTACTCAACAAGCAGTGCGGATCAAGCGCTCGATGAGAGTCACACGAGAACGCAGCAGAATCCTGGAGATGATCGTTTCCAATCAATCACCGGAGGTGCTGCTCACGGAAATCTGCGACTCGGTGATGGCGCTGGTACCCGAGGCCAGTTGCTGGTACAAGCTCGATCATGGCGAGCCGCCGGCAAATGGGCTCGGGGAAACGGACGAACGGCAGAAAAATATTGCTTACCAGGTTGAACTGGCTGGGCCGGACGACCAAGCGATCGGCCGAATCTTTGTGTCAGATGCCAAGAGTAAAACCTTCGCGGCAGATCGCCAGGAAGTGTACGCCATGCTTTCGGAGCTTGCGCTGGTAGCCGTTCGAGAATCGCTGTTGCACGAGAAGCTGGTTTACCACTCCACGCACGACCCCTTGACCGGTCTGCCAAATCGGCGGCTGTATGAAAGCCGCCTGGATAGCGCCATTGAGAAGGCAGAGCACCAGTCTGGACAGTTGGCCGTGATCTATATCGACATTGATCGATTCAAGGTGGTCAATGACAAGTTCGGACACAAGGTGGGCGATGCTTACCTGCGGCTGATCGCCGCTCGATTCCGCGCGCAGCTGCGGTCGACCGATACGCTGGCCCGCATCGGGGGAGACGAATTTCTCGTGATGACCCCTCACGCGGAGCACTTTGACCCAGCCGAAGTGCTACTGCGACGGTTGCAATCTTGTTTTGACGAGCCTTTCCTGATCGAGAACGAATGCATCGAGGGATCCGCCAGCTTTGGTCTCGCTCGATATCCTGAGGACGGGATAACGGCAGAGGAACTCCAGCGGAGCGCAGATCACGCGATGTATGCTGTCAAGCGCAACGCAGCTGCGGCTCTGGCATCCTAACGCTCTCTCAGCGCAATCTCTCGTTTCACGTTGTTGGGGTGGAGGATTTTACTGCCTAGCTGCACCAAGATGAACGTCGATGGTCATTTGTTCACCCGGCTTCAGGTTGACCGCTTCTTGAATCTGTTCTTCGGAGGCGCGTAGCGCATAACGCAGTTCGGACGTAGAAACCTTGAGATCCCGAACTTGCCAACGCGGGATTGAGTCATCCAGCCGTGTTATCTGCACTCGATCTAGCATTGTCTTGTTCTCCCTGACTGACCCTATCGTACGCTCCTTCACCATATCGCCAACTTTGGCAGCCCCGTCCACGAAACTCGAAACCATCCCTTTAACTTGGGGTACCTTTGAGCTCCGCCTGTGGGCGATGGGTGGGGAACACCAGCAGAGTCACGGCAAGAGCGACCACGATTCCAAGGCCAACTTCGAGAAATCTTCCAATCGCGGCTTGCGCGGGTCCGTTGTCGATCTTCACCAAAACGATGATGGAGAGAGCGACGGCCGCGAGTCTTCCCGCTTTATCAAACGCCAACGCGCTGCAAGCAAAGAGACAAAGAGCTACGGATAGCCCATAGAGAAGGTAGTGGCCATGCCATGCGTAAAAGGTGACCCAGCCCAGGAAGGCTCCGATGGCGGTGCCGATAATGCGATCGCGACACGAGGCGAAGGTAAGCGTCGTGTCAAAACCCATGACGACGATCGCCGAGACTGCGGCCCAATAGCTGTGCTCCAGCCCAAGGAGGTTTCCCAGCCACACGCATATCACTGCGGCAAGGCCCGTTTTGAGGGCGCCGATGGCTTGTTTTCCAAAGTCCTTCTGCTCCCACCAGACGGAAAACCGGCTTCGCTGATCCTTTGAGTTCGCGGACATTTACGTCATCCTTTCAAGATCAAAACCTGGTGAGCCAACAACTCCGTAGTCATTCCGGCTGTGCTTGGAAGACGACCGTCTCTCCTTTTTTGTGTGCACGCCAGACGCGGTGTGCATCCAGGGCAGGAAGCTGCACTCCATTGCGCCAGATCTGAGTTGCGTGACCGGGCTCGAACACCGCGTCATAACGATCGCCCATCCATGGCTGTCCGCGGATATATACCTGCCCCAGCGCGGCGCTCGGAGCCACCGTCAGATCCTCACCGCCCCACGTGCGCAAACCAGCGACATCGGGAAGAACCAGCGTGTCCAGCGCGTCATGCCCCATGATGCGTACCGAGCCGATCGCATGTTCTCCCGGAGGATAGGCGCGGGGATCGACATTTTCCGGAAGCAGCGGACCGAGGTTGGAGTTGATGGCCCGCGCGAGCCAGTCAAATCCTTCGCGAGCATTTCCGGATCGGGTCAAAGCCATGCCTACATATCCGAATATTCTCGGCCATGCGGGACCGCGCCAATAACCTCCCCACTTGGGCGTGTCGAAGGCTAACGTGGGCAAGAGAGCGCCGTTGAATTTCGCAGGGTCGTCCAGCCGCCGCATCATGGCCGCAATACGAGCCGGATCGGTCTCGAAGTAGAGGAAGTAGTAGGCATCGAGGTTTTCTCCCTGAGTCCAGAGTTTCCCCGTCTTGGTATCGAGGTCCCAATAGCGCTCGGTCGTTGGATCCCATAGCTTCGTCGCGCACAGCTTTCAGCGCCGCGGCATACTCCTGCTCCCACGGGGCCGGGTCTTCGCCCTGAATTTTCGAGAGGTAGATCATCTCCTGCAGGCTCCAGAGATTAAAGACCTGCTCGTTGATGGCGCTGGTCGGCTGCTTCTTGAGATCGATGAACGGCGAGTTCTTGTCGTCCCACCCTGTTTCATAGGTGTGCAGCCAGTCGATGAGATGATCGTGGTTCGGGTCGCGCACCTGGGGCAGATTGCGCTGATAGGCCAACAATGCCTGCCACACGGTGCGGTCTCCCGCTACGCCCCCAGGCTTTTCATTCAGGATGGTGGTATCGCCGGTGAGGCGGATATATTCGCCGACCAGGGAGCCTTGCACGGGAACGCCCTGGGTGTCCGCTTCCGGGCCCTTCGCCGCAAAGGTGTTCGTCCCTGAGGGAAAGATCGTCCACGCGGACGTTCCGTCTCCCTGCGCGTTCACGGAGTAGCGGAACCAGTTCAGAATCGCCCCTCGCGCAAGATCTTTTCGACTGGTTGCGGCGATGGCCTGCGCCTCCGCAATGCCATCGTTGCTCCACATACCCATGAACACATTCCAGTCCGCGATCATGAGAGGACTCGCCGGCACATAGCGGGCTTGGCAGGTGGTATTGAGAAGCCCTCGCCAGAACCAAAGCTCGCTGCGCACCAGTTCCTCCGGCGCTATGCTCTCTTGCTTTCCAGTTGTCCCGATGGTGAACGTAACCGGCGCGGCGGGCGCAACCAAGGGTGCGGACGCCAGATACTGGTTCCAGTCTCGATGGGTCGCCTGGTCGTAGAGGTCGGGTGAGGCGCTCAGGTCTGCGAGAGCGGCTTCGGCTTCCTTCTCCGTTCCGTCGAGGGAGATCAGGAGCGCGGCCTCGGCTCCGGTGCGCAGGCTCCACTCGAAGCTTCCTTCGTGGATCGTTGCCTGGGGGCGGGCGGCCATCAACAAGCGATAGGGCCAACGATGGGCGCCGTAACTGAGCACGCCGGGATTGCTGTTGGGAAGGACCTGAAAACCATCTTCCCCACTGTGCAGACGCACAAGCATTGGGTCTCGCGACTGGACGATCTTGATGCGAAGCACTGCGTCGGGTTTGCCGTAGACGGGATAGACAGTCAGCGATACCTCGGGTCCGCCATCGAACGCTACCCGATACACCGTGCGGTCCGCGAAATAGGTCATGCTGCGTTTTGCCGGGCTGTCGGCCATGCTGTAGGTTCGCCGGGACGCGTCGACGAAGACAGGTGGGTCGATCTCCAGCGCCACCAGGCGATCGCTGCTATTGGAGGGAATCGTCGATCCGACAACGGGAATAATGATCTTCTGTCCGCCAAATCCTTTCTCCTGCAGCGCCATAAAGCCGTTGGATTGGTAAATGAGCGTCTTGGGCGGCGTGGCCGCATCGAAGCGGGTGAACGTAGCGTAGTCGAACTCGTCGCTCAGGTACGGAGGGAACGGCGCAGGAGTGCCGGCGGCCAGGGCAAATACGGAAGTGCTCAGCCACAGTATCGAAAGGCGTATCAACCGAGAAAGTTTCATAGCACTCCGTTTGTATGGCCGATACAAATTGTACGGGCCGATACGAAGGATCGGCACGGTGGTATCAGGTTTTCCCGTCGCCGAACGATCGGTTTGCCGATTGATCGATCCAAATGATTACTGTGGCAGAAGTTCGTAGCTGGTGAAGGCCAGCATCTTGCTGTCGGGCGACCAGGACGGCACGTTCATCGTGCCACGGCCGCCGAGCAGCTTGGCGACGGTGCGCACTTTCCTATCGGCGAGCGACAACACGCGGAGTTCCACGTCCTGATTGGCTGGGTGGCCTTGCGTGCCGGCCTTGTACGAAAGGAAGGCGATCATTCTGCCGTCAGGCGAGATGTGGGGAAACCAGTCGCTCGTGTCGCTGACCAGGAGTTGTTCCTGCGCACTTCCATCCGGGTGCATGCGCCAGATCTGCGTGTGGCCGGTGCGATCCGACTGGAAGTAGATCCACTGACCATCTGGGGAGAACTCGGCCACGTCGCACTTGGACGCAAGGAGAGTTTCGGGGCCACCCGCGACAGGAATGGTATAAGCGTCGAAGTTGTCGCCATGCTGGCCGGTAAAGGAGATGGTCTTGCCATCGGGCGACCAACCGTGAAAGTAGGCAGGACCATTCGGGGTGAGACGTCTGGGCGTTCCGCCGGCCGTGGGGACAACGTAAATCCGGGCCTGGCCGTCGGGATCCTGATTGCCGATGGCCATTAGGCTGCCATCGGGCGAAAGGCCATGGTCACCATTGATCTTCGTCTCAGGGGCGGTCGGAATGAGGGTTGAGGAGGTGGAGCGTGGGACCGTACTGTCGATGGGATGGATGCCATTGTCGAGTACTAAGTACTGCAGGGTCCCTTCCTGGTTGAAGATCAGGGCTTTGCCGTCCGGCGTCCAGTTGGGATCTTCGAAATGGACAGGTGCGGTGTATCGGATGCGACGATCGGTGGAGGCAACGATGATCGACTCGAGGGTGCTGTGCAGGATAGGTTGACCCGTACTCGGGGACAAAGGTTCCGTCTTGACGTTGGAGAAGATCGCCGTTTCTATCACTTTCTCATTGTGAGAACTGATACCGAGACCGACGTAGAAGTCGCCCTGGATGCTGACCCGCATGGCCGCACCGGAGGGCGCCATGTTGCCGTTGGCGTCTGGAATGGATACATAAACGTAGTCGCCGCGTTTCTCGATGCGCACGCGATGCGGTCCTTTGGCGTAGGTTTCTATGTCGTGGGTTTCCGCGCCGAGGGCGTCGCGGTACTGCAATGAGGTGAGGCCGTCGCCGTGACGGGCGACATCGGCGTAAATGGAATGCGGATCCAGCGACTGGCGAATCATCAACACGGCTTTCCGGTGCGCGTTGCCCTTGTCGCCGACGATGTCGATGTCGGCGCTTAAGGCCACGTCGCCGGACATTTTTTTCCACACGTAATGGAAGTCGTCCATGCCAAACCAGATGTCCGCGCCACTGCCGGAGATGGTGTAGCTATCCTTGGAGACGTCGTAATGGCCGCTGCCAGGAAGGAGAACCGTGCCGTAGTCCCCCTGACCCTGGAATTGGCCGAGATCTTGATTGCTGGTTTGGCCGCAGGCGACGGCGGTACCGAAACAAAACGGCAGGGCGAGCAACCAACTCCAACGATGCCTTCCGACAAGGGTCATCGCGGTTCTCCGTGAATAAGGATCATCGTGCAATGTTATCTTGTACCGCCATGTCGCACGGGCGAGCTCACAGGATGCCATCACAGGATCTGTTACTTCGGCAACCACGTTCAAAAGCAGTCATTTTCATTTGCCTGCAGATGGGTATTTGGCAAGGTTGCCAAATAAGTCCTTTGTTTCACGAAGATGGTCAAGATGCTCAAGTAATTAATTTGACCATCTTGCCTCGTTGACCGGTGGGTAGTCATCCTCCGGATGGGGCCAAAGTCGCTCGATTGAAGAAACGGTTGTTGGGCGGTTGATGGCCATCTATTCACCATTTTGTAGGGGCAGCCTCCACGTTCATTGACAGTGATGCCGCGCGTGGCCGGGGGCAACGCAACAACCGTTGCCTCCATGCGACCGGTTTGGCATAAGAATCTCGTCTTATGGCCAACAGTAATACGCCCGGAAGCTGCCGTCCATGGTCCTGGGAAATAATCATGTGGAAGCGCGGGTAGTAAACTCGTGATTACTCCCTGCTGTTCAAAGATAACTAAGTAGTTAGCCCCGGTTTATCAGCGGGATCGTCGTCTCGGCAGACCGATTGCCCGTCGCGCTCCCGGGCGCAAGGCCGTGGCGATCCCGGTGGGCGAGCGGTTGGGTTTGCTGCAATCGGTGAGCGGTCAGGGTATTAGAACTGGGGTTCTAAGGTTACGCTCCGTTCCTCCTGCAGTTCAGACAGCCCTTGTAGTGGCTGATTAAACGATCTCTGGCCTGGGCGCTTGCAGCTATCGCGTCACTTTCATATCGAATTGCCTGTCGAAGGGAAGCCGCACCCCCGGATTCGTAGAGCGCCTCTTCATGCAAAGCCGACTCGTATTCCTGTTTCAATAACTGAAATTTATGGCAGTCACTCATGTTCGCTTTCGGCCGCGAACTCCCCTACCCTCGATAGCATGGCGGACGGGTGAACAGGCTTTTCAAGCAGTTGGAAATCGTGGCCTCGATTACGGGCATCCTCAAGTAAGTCTCGGGTGGCTGCTTGTCCCGAGAAGAGGAGTATCTTGCATTCGGGGTACTGAGCCTTCATTTGGATCGCAAAATCCACCCCAGAGAGGCCCGGCATCCCGACGTCCGATATAAGCAGATCCGGCGCTTTCGACCGGGCGGCGACCAACACCTCCAGCGGACTGGTGAAGGCTCTTGCTGAGTAACCGTTCAGCTTTAGTATTGCGACAAGAGTGGAAGCGATGACAGGTTCATCGCCACAACGAAGACGCGCGGAACTGGGTTTGAAGGGACATATCTCCTCTTTCGGCCTGTCTATTGCGTGAATTGCAGAAGCGCTAGGAACCGGAGGGAGGGTGGCTGGGCGTTACGAGCGTGGCCCAGAAAGGGTGCCGAAACCTTGGTGACCTAACGCCATAATACGCCAAGTCGTCACGACTGTCCGTAAATGGCGTGTATGGGGCGCCACAGGCACCGCAACTGGACAGCTTTCGGGTTCATCGCACCTCTATTGCGGCAAGCGGGGTGAATCATGAGTACCGCGAAAACGCCTGACGATCGCTTGAGGCCTCTTCAGCCACTTCAGTACAACTTGGCGCTGCTCGCACACCTCATTTATTTGGCCCGCCGAAGCGAATCTAATCAGCAGCAACGTTATCTTGACTGGGCGTCCGAGGTTATAGAGGAAACGGAACGCCATCCGAAACTGCACGATGAGCCAGCCTCACGCCAGGTTGGCGGTAAATGTCGCAACATCCTTGCGCATGATACCGGTGCGCTCGCATCCAACCGCATTATGCATTGCGCAGAGTACCAACAACTCGAACACGCCTATACGGAGGCGGTCCGTCGTTGGTCTCAATATGCATCTCCTCAAACCGTGGTCTTGCCCGGAAAGGATCAGTTGCAGCGCGCGACGGCACTGCGACAAGACGCATTGGTAGAACGGAACTCTGCCGCGAACGCATTACATCTGCATCGCCGGCAGTGCCTGGTGTGCAAAAGAGAAGGCGCCGCTTGACGGCGCGGTTCCCGAATTGCCCCTGTGCTGACGATTGGGATTGCCGCTGCTTTTGCGGTAGCTTCGGCTCGGCAGTATTCGTCGTCTTGTTCTTTCGCAACCACGGAAGCGGATTATCGTGTCCGATGCGACTCCTTCAGCCCCAGGAAGCTTCCTGAGTTTGTCCCTGAAATGCCTGGGGCGACACCGGGTTTACAACTCCCCGAAACTCCTCAAAGCGATGACCTCCAGTTCTTATCGAAATCAGGGGCCTCGTGGAACGGCCCGCCCCACATGCTTGGGATTCCAACATGTTGCACTAGTGACGGCAGGTGATAAAGGACAGGAACAACGCGAGCCGCCAAGCGCAAGAGTTTGACATCAGCATGTGGGCCAGGTTCGACTCCCCAGCACGTGATGAAATACCGCGCGGTCGCCTTGGAGATAAGAAGTGCTTGGCTCCCAAAGGCTACATGAGGGTCGGCCTCCCAATAAGCCAGCTCGGGGCGTGATTTTCGAAACGGAACGCCGAGATTGCACATCGAGGCAAAGAAGTGCTGACCATGAGAAAACTGGTGGAGGGGCCACCAAGTCGTCAAGTTGTGGATGAGGTGTAGATTGAAATCGAGATCGTCTTCAAGAAACAGAAACATCTCTTCATCGTTCTCGGCGCCCCGGCGCAGGATACGCCGTACAAGCTGTGCATGACGCTCGAGGGGTACGGAAAGGGTTGGGTCATCAAACACAACGGTTACAGTTCCCTTCCAATCGGTGGCGGCGAGGTTCACGAGCGTACGTTCACGGATCGAATCTCGAGCGCGGGAGGATGCCATGTACGCGTCGCACCGAAACATCTGGGAATCTTACCGCATGTCTTTGACAGCCAGTCCGGTAGAGGGCACAATTGACAAACCAATATGGAATTGAATCCTCCAAACGTTCTGCTTGCGTTACGAGACAGTCTTGCGAAGGACGTGCCAGGCCTGCGCAAACTATTTCGTCAGCAAGAGAAGGAGCCCTACGCTTTCACCGTTGAGGAAGAGCTTCGCAAACTGGAAGAGGCTGGGCTGGTTGTGAAAAAGGTTTCCGCCGGGAACCTACCTGACACCTTTGAAGTAACCCCAAAGTGGCACACAATTCAGGCCACGCTCGGCCTGAGCTTGAGGCAGTTGGGAGAGGCGACTAGCGATTCGATGGCTGTCCGTCCATACTTTGGAAAGCCCGTAGGATTGGGTGATTCTCTCGACGTGTTTGTGCTGATGTCGTTTAAGCCGGAGTTGCGGCCGGTTTACGATGATCACATTCTCAACGTGACGAATTCTCTCAATTTGGTTGCCAAACGTGCGGACGATTTCTTTGGCGCACACCACATCATGTCGGACGTGTGGGAAGCGATTAACTCGGCCCGAGTGATCATTGCAGACTGTACGGAACGAAACCCCAACGTCTTTTATGAAATCGGCGTGGCGCATACGCTGGGACGCACAGTGATCCTGATCACTCAAAACGGCAGCGACGTTCCCTTTGACCTGCAAGCCATTCGCTACATTCGCTACGAGTACACGCCGCGAGGCATGACGACATTTGAAAAGAGCCTAGAGAAGACATTGAAAGCAGAACTCAAAGTGACCCCGAAAACACGAGTGCCAGGAAAGATAGGGGAACATGATAGCTATCCCCCGATGCGATAGGTCCCGCTCGAGGATAAAGATGGTGCCTCAAACGGGTCCGTCAGAATTACTTATTGTCGGCTACATCGAGAGGCCTTCGGAAAACTAATAGACGGGGCGAGGAGAGGCATGGGGCAGCTCACTGTTAACGTCTGTTATTACATAAACCTTTTGGTGTCCAATCATGGACCATTGTGGTGACAGGTTCCGATGATTTATGAAGGATGAGCACCAAGGAGCGGCGCTGTTCTGTCCCGGTCGCGGTGAGATGCATCGACAAACCCATGGGAACGATTACTGGCGGCCCGCCTGCACGGCCTGTTTGTGTGCCGCCGTCTGAGGTCTCCACACAAGTTTCCCCAGCCAGCGTGTACCAAGCCTCGGGACCAGAATGGATGTGTGCAGGGGCTGTCATGCCTGGCGTGAAGATCGCTTGCATATATTGCGTGGAATAGTTTTCGCCGGCGAGGATGGCGAGAGGACCGACTTCGGACACACGATTTCCATGAGCGGGGCGCCGTTTCTCGTCTTCGATGGTCATCAGCCACACTTTGCCGAGGGCCTCGACCACTGTGCTCCGTGCGCCTTTGTCAGCGTCCGCAGCGGCACGAGTCGCGTACTCGTCCAGATGCCAAAACATTGGGGACTTCGCAAGTGGACCGATGGGATCGTCCGCCATGATCCAACATCCTACCTCTTGGGTCCGCTCGCTTACCGGTCTGCACACTGCGCCCGGAACGTGGACACCTTGTGCTGATAGATATCTGCAATCAGGTGCGAGCAGAAGCAAAGTGAAGACACTTAGCAGACGGCCGTATCGAAGCATGTTCTCAACCTTCCCGTCTCTTAAGCTTTTGCTTCTTGGGCGAGGATCGACGAAACTCCTCGGTAAAGGTATCAGAGCTATTGCCGGTTGGATAGAAGGTGGTTCGTACCCGGGCGCTTACGAGCGTCCGGATGCGGGCTTCGATATGCCCGTGAGCTGTCCAGACCGAGATGTAATTTTGGAAATGGAGGAAAACGAATGTTCCGACAGATATGGATGGGAGGCTTGATTGCTGCGTGCCTGACGGCCTCGACCGCTTTTGGGGCCGATCAAAACCGGGTTTTGGGCACTTGGAAACTGGTTTCGTATAACGTCGAGGTTCAATCGAGTGGCGCGAAGACGCCGATGATGGGGCAACACCCAACCGGTTATGCAGCTTTCCTGCCGGATGGGCATGTATTTTTCGTCCTGACGGCAGAGGCACGCAAGCCTGCGAAGACAGAGCAGGAGCGGGCCGAACTTTTGAACACAGTCGTCGCCTACACGGGCACCTACACGGTCGAAGGGGATAAGTGGACGACGCACGTTGAAGTGGCCTGGAATCCAGAATGGGTGGGCACTGCGCAGGTTCGATCGTTCACACTGAACGGCAAATACTTAGAAGTGTTAACACCATGGCGGATCATGCCAAACTGGGCTGACAAGGGGATGACGCGGAGCATAATTACGTTTGAACGTGCTCAGTAGGCCCCCCCTGCCACGTGTGGCCTTACAGGTTTCGATCTTTAGGTTACCGTTGGGGGTGTGGATGGTGCACGGCGGAGAGTTACAGGGACGGAATACTTGTTGCGGCATTTTTCCGGGGATGCTATCCCCCCTATCCCATCCCCGCCCCCATGACTAAAGTGAATCCCCGCGCGGAAAATTGGCTTGACCGAAGCTATCCAGCCGGGATATTTGTGTAAAGTTCCTTAAAAGTGACGAATCGATCGTTGGCTTGTACCCCCACGAGCAAACGAAACGAATTGATGTATTTGGACCCTCATGGCATCGGCCTTTCTGCGTAGACCTTGGTTTTCACTCGTGCTGGGTGCGGTTAGCCCTTTTCTTGCCGCCATTCTTGCCGTGTCCACGTCGGCCGCCCAATCGACTGTGACCTTATCGCCACAGCCATTGATCACGGCGCCAGTCGACGACACAGCACTCTACGTCCTGAAAGGAAGTACCCACCCGCTGGCGCAGCAATTTGACGCCGGAGCCGCGCCGGAATCCATGCCGGCTCAACGGCTGCTGCTGCAGCTGAAGCGTAGCCCCGGGCAGGAAGCTGCCCTCCGGCTCTTTCTCGATTCGCTGCAGAACCCCTCCTCGCCCGGGTACCACAAGTTCCTTACCCCGGTGCAGTTTGGGCAGTACGGCCTTGGGGATTCAGACCTGGCCGCGATTACCGGGTGGCTTCAATCCCAGGGATTCACCATCGACAAGATCAACCAGGCGCGCACCATGGTCGAGTTTTCCGGTAACGTCGGCCAGATCAATAGGGCCTTCCATACTTCGATCCGTCGCTATGTAATCAATGGAAACGAGCATTACGCGGCTTCGACCAATGCCGCCATTCCGGCTGCTCTTGCTCCGGCGATCTCTGCCATCTCTTCGCTCAGCGACTTCGATCGACCCAAGGCCCAACACACCACGCCTCGCCCGGTCCGATACAATTTCAAAACCCATCGAGCGGAGCCCAGTCCCCGCTTTACTTATCCTGCCGGCAACAACGAGTATCAGCTTCTGATTGCTCCGGCAGATGCAGCCACCCTCTATGACATCAACCCGGTCTATTCGCTGAAGGACAGTCAGGGTCGACCCCTCACCGGCCAGGGAGTAACGATTGGCATTGCCGGCGACGCATTTCTCTTGCCTGGAGACGTGGAGAGTTATCGAGCCTCCTTCGGCTTACCGCCGAGTTCGCCAAATGTGGTGTACGCCGGGGACTCTCCATCGGAAGCAGGACTGCAGCCAGATGGTGACGAAGTCGAAGCGCTTCTTGACATCGAAATTTCGGGCGGCATCGCTCCGGGTGCGGCCATCAATTTCTATACGGCGGCCGACTCGAGCTTCCAATCGGGCCTATACCTGGCTATCTTCCAGGCTCTTGAGGATAACAAGGTCAACATCCTTAATGTCAGCTTCAGTGGATGCGAGGCTTATAGTGGCAACGGTTTTGCCCTGGCGAGTTGGCAGCAGGCTGCGGCCCAGGGGATCACCGTTACCGTCTCCAGCGGTGACAACGGCTCGGCGGGCTGCGACAATCCAGATCTTCAAAGCCAGGCAATGAATGGGCTACAGGTGAATGGGCTGGCCTCGACGCCTTATAACATCGCCGTCGGCGGCACCGACTTTGATCAGGACACAGCGACTGTCCCAACCTATTGGAGCATGACAAACGGCGCCAATGGCGGATCGGTCCTGAGTTATATCCCGGAGATTCCCTGGAATGACTCGACCACCGTCAATACTTCGATCGCCGATAATTCTCCCTTTAAGGATCCGGCCGGCGCCACCAATATCGTGGCGGCGAGCGGCGGCGCCAGCGGCTGTATCAACGCGACCGTCGCCGCTAGCGGCAGCTTTGTCTGCAATCCGGTCAGTCCAGGCAGTGCGCTGCTGGGCTACGCTAAGCCCGCCTGGCAAGTAGGGCCCGGCGTGCCCCAGGACGGAGTTCGCGATCTACCCGACGTATCGCTGTTCGCCGGCAACGGGCTGCACTACAGTGCATGGGCAATATGCGTTGGCCCCTGCTCCCAAGGTCCCGGTGGCAGCGAAGATTTCAGCGCCGTCGGCGGCACCTCGACGGCAGCACCGGCATTTGCCGGAATGATGGCCCTGTTAGTGCAGAAGTATGGGCCTCAGGGACAGGCCGCTTCCCTTCTCTATCCGCTCGCGGCCCAGCACCCGTCGGCATTCCACGATGTGATCAAGGGAAACAACTCAGTCTACTGTGCAACCAACTCAGCGGGTTGCGCAGCGAACAATTTTCTCACTGGCTACAACGCGCAGACTGACTACGATCTGGCGACCGGGCTGGGGAGCGTCGACGTCTTACAGCTTGTCAACAACTGGGGCAGCGTAACGTTTAAGCCGACCACAACCACCTTCGCGATCAATGGATCCAGCAGCCCGCTCACCATCACCCATGGCACGGGTGTCACCCTGAGTGCTTCGGTGACGGGCGCGGGCGGAACGCCCAGTGGCGCGGTGGCCATCATTAATAACAGCAACGCTTCCGGCAACAGTGCAGAGGGAACAATTCCGCTGAATGCAGGGAGCGCCAGCGTCACCGGATATACCGATTTTCCTGGCGGCACCTATACCGCCTTTGCCAGCTATGGCGGAGACGGAGTCTTCTCCGCCAGCCGTTCTGCGGGCATCCAGCTGACGGTCACCCCCGAAAACAGTGTCCTCGACATGGGAGCTGAGATCTTCAGCCAGACCGGCCAAGGGAGTTCCATCGCCGGCCAAAGCGTTCCCTTCGGCACTTACATTTCTGTTTGGGCAAAGCCGATCGCGTCTTCGCAGCAGAACGAACAGATTCCGACGGCGCGAGCGACAGGATCCGTCACCTTCACTGACTCCTTAGCCGGCCAGGGCCTCACCGCAGATGGCATCGCAACTATCGACAGCACCGGCCTTGCAGAAGCGGGTCTTCACTATCTCATCGCGGGCGTACACACAGTGAGCGCCACTTACTCCGGCGATCCAAGCTTCGGCAAGAGCGCGGCCGGGCCGCTTACGTTTACGGTAACCAAAGCTTCTACCTCAACCGCGTTGGCGCCGGCTACCTCGAGTATTGCCCCGACCGGCTCGGTCTTTCTCACGGCAACCCTCTCTTCGTCTGCCATGATTCCATTCGGTGCGACGCAACCCTATCCTGGCGGGACGGTCTCGTTCAATCTTGGCTCCACGGTGTTGGGCAGTTCCCCGATCTCAGGAGGGCTCAATCCGGGGGGTGGAAGCTACTCGTTCACCGCGGCAATCGCCGTCCCGGGGACTGCGCTGCAGCTCGGCGCCAACTCCATCGTTGCCAGCTATTCTGGAGACAATAGCTACGCGTCATCCGTATCCACACCGGCTGTCGTCACAGTGGCCGTTCCACCGCCGCCACCTCCTGGCATTGGGTTGTCTTTTTATCGAACGGGCCAGGATGCGCTCCTGGGCCAACCGATGACGATGACTGTATCGGTCTTAAGCCAGAATGGGTTCACCGGCGCGGTTGCTCTCACTTGTGCCGTGACCGGTCCGAGCGGGGCGCAGGATATCCCAACCTGCTCCTTTAATCCGGGCAACGTCTCAATCGTCGATGCCAGCGTCGCCGTTGAAAGCGTGCTGACCATCAATTCCACGGCACCATCCAGCGCGGCGGTGAAGAAAGCAGGACGACCAGCGTGGGGCAGCGTTGGCGGGGCAACGCTTGCCTGTGTATTGCTTGGCTTTCTTCCTAAACGCCGCTCACCCAGGCAACTGGTGTTGCTTCTGTTCTGCCTCTTCCTTACCTTCGGCCTCAGCAGCTGCGGAGGAGGTGGCGGCGGGTCTACCAGCGCGCCTACGGGCACTGGAGGCGGGGGCAGTGGGAACCCCGGAACGACTGTGGGCAACTATCAAGTGACGTTCACGGCCACCAGCGGATCGATCACGGCCACCAACTACGCTGCGTTTGCCGTTGTTGAGTAAGGCCCTCCTCCTCGTTACCGATCACGAATTTATGGGGGAAAGGTAAACTCATATGTCCCCATTTTCCCCTACCGCCGTGTCTCACTTTTGGGGTGCATTACCTTACAAGTCGCCCCCGAAAGGTCTCGGTTCAGCCTTTCGGAGGTGATGAAGGGATTGGCCGGTCTAGTGTCGGGATCCTATTGGGCGGCATTTCCAATGACCGTTGACGTTTGCGTATTTGGGGCATATAGTTCTTTCGCGTCTTCCCCCGCAGAATTACTACCGCCATTGCAAATCCCCCAAGTTAGATATGGAGAGGATACCGATGCACCATTTGTCATTTATTTCTGCCCTGAATCTCCCCTGCACCGCACAAACGGCATGGCCAAAGATCGATTCATGACCGTTTGAATCTCGATTGAATCCCTCAAACAATCGTTGAGTCCCTACGGATGGGATGGTTCGGCACGCGAACACGATCATCCGGGGCGCTGGACGAGTCTCCGTCTGGGTTGCCATCTCAATCGTCGAGAGAAAACGTGAGAATGAACGTCAAGACAAGTTTCAGCTTTTTCTCAGGACCGGCTACGCTTGCCTGCGCGGTCATGTCCATATTGTTAACCGCTCCGGCACAGGGGCAGCAGTCGCTCCAAGAATTGCATGGGCATGTTAGACCTGCGGTGGCCCGTCGCCAGGCGGAGATGGTTGGTTCTCTTCCGGCCACGCAGCGTATGCATTTATCGATCGTGCTGCCCTTACGCAATCGAGCTCAACTGAGCAAACTATTGAGCGAACTTTATGACCCATCCAGTTCCAATTACCGGCAATTTCTGAGCGTAGCTCAGTTCACCGAGCAGTTTGGTCCGGCGGTCGAGGATTATCAGGCCGTGGTTGAATTCGCCAGAGCCAATGGTTTTACCGTGGATGCTGCGCCGGCAAATCACCTAGTGGTGCCCATCCATGGCTCGGTCGCACAGGTGGAGAAGGCGTTCCATACATCCATGAGGGTGTATCGACACCCTACAGAGAAGCGCACTTTCTATTCGCCCGATCGCGAACCGGCGCTCGCTCTGAACGTGCCGGTGGCGCACATCGCCGGCCTGAACAACTTCTCCATACCGCACCCTATGGTGACGAAAGCGTCTGTTAAGCAAGCCGCGCCCAGTGTCAGCGGTTCGGGTCCCGATGGTGCGTTCCTTGGCAGCGACATGCGGGCAGCTTACTACGGCGGCACAGCACTCACCGGCAGCGGCCAGACGGTTGGCCTTTTTGAGTTAGGCGGCTATAACCTCAGCGATGTCGATATGAGCTTTAGCAGCGCCGGGCAATCGTACAGCGTCCCAATCAACAATGTGCTGTTGGATGGCGCGGACGCGGGCCCGTACGGCAACTACGATGTGGAACAGGTGTCGGACATCGTGCAGGCAATCGGGATGGCTCCAGGTTTGAGCCAGGTTCGTGTGTACATCGGAAACTACGCGTTAGGCAACGACGAAGTATCCATCTTCAACGCGATGGCCACGGAGAATATTGCCAAGCAATTGAGTTGCTCGTGGCTTTGGACCCCGGATGATCCTGAGACGGACGAAGTCTTCTTCGAGGAGTTTGCGGCGCAGGGCCAGACCCTTTTCACCGCTTCTGGAGATTGGGGAGCCTTCCCGAATCCGGATGAACCTTATTACTATCCGGGGGAAGACCCTCTCGTAACGGCAGTGGGCGGAACGACTCTGACCACGAATGGTGCGGGCGGCTCCTGGGCTTCAGAAACGGCGTGGCTTTATTTAATAAGCGGCTATGCGAGCGGCGGTGGCATCAGTCCCGATGGCATACCCATTCCGAGCTGGCAAGCGGGGGTGGCCAACTCGTCCAACGGAGGTTCCACAACGCTACGGAATGTGCCGGACGTGGCCATGGAAAGCGATTTCGACACCTGGGGATGTGCTATCGGTGGGACCGGTGTGTTGTGTGATGGAGTTTTCTCGGGGACGAGCCTATCGGCGCCACGTTGGGCGGGCTTTTTGGCGCTGGTCAACCAGCAGGCCGCGTCCCTGGGCAGCCCACCCCTGGGTTTTATCAACCCAGCCATTTATGCGATTGGCCAGGGTCCCAACTACGACCGCGACTTCCATGACGTTACCACCGGGAACAACAATTGTTGCGGACAAAGCTTATGGTTCAGTGCTGCGCCTGGCTATGATCTGGTAACCGGATGGGGCAGCCCGAACGGGCAGAACCTGATCAACGATCTGGCGGGCGGTTTTACACTGTCGGCTTCGCCTGGCAGTGTTACGGTCCCCCAAGGCGGGTCCGGTACAACCACGATCCGGGTGATGGACGAGGGCGGTTTCACGGGAAATGTCCAGCTGGCCGCGTCGGGCCTGCCCAGCGGTGTGACCGCATCTTTTGCTACCAACCCCACCAACGGAATGGCTGTGCTGACATTGGCCGCGAGTGGGTCCGCCAGCCCGGGGTCAGCGACAGTGACCATCACCGGCACTGCCGGTGACCTCTCAGAAACGGCCACGGTGGTTTTGACGGTCAGCGCGGCCAGTGTCGGCGTCAGCGTTTCGCCGAGTTCCCTTTCTCTCAGCAGCTGCGGAACCGCAACAGCTACCATCGCGGTGACGGGATTTCCAGGGGCGATCACTCCAACCCTGTCTGGCCTGCCCAAGGGTGTGACCGCATCGTTGAGTCCGGGCTCGAAAGCCGGCTCCAGTTTGCTCACGTTGACTGCCGGGTGCGCGGTTTTGGCCGGATCGTACACTGTAACCATCACGGTTACGTCCGGCAACCTTACCGCATCCACCAGTCTTCACCTTCAAGTCAACAGTGCGGCGAAAAGCTTCGTTATCCGCACCTCACCGAGTTCTTTGAAAATAGCCCGATGCAGTAGCGGGACGAGCCTGATCATCGTCCGCAGCGTGGACGGTTTTGATTCTCCAATCAGACTTAGCGCCACCGGACTTCCTCGTGGAGTGACGGCGAGGTTCTCCAGGCATTGGATCGATCCGAGAGGAGCTCATCGGGTGACCTCAGCTCTCTGGATCACAGCTTCCTCCAAGGCAGCCATAGGAAGTAACACAGTGACGGTGACGGGCACTTCCGGCTCAATCAGCGAGAGCGCCGATATTTCACTGAAGGTGGAGGAGGAGGGCCGGCATCGGAGGTGGTAAGAATGACAGGTAGGTGGCTATCCGCGCTAGCGGCCTGGTCCCAGTTGTCCCTGAGCCCGGCGGGAACGGCGGACTTCGTAACCGAACTTGGAACGTCGGATTGGCAGACCGACTGCCCCGTCGCGCTCCGGGCGCAAGGCCGAGGCAATTGAAATGGGGCGAGCAGTTGAGTTTGCTCTAATAGGTAAGCTGTCACCGGACTAGCTCCTGTGGAAGCGCGTGTAGTAGACTCGTGATTACTCCCTGCTGTTCAAGGATAACTAAGTAGTTAGCCCCGGTTTATCAAGGGGCTCCCCCGAGCAGCTTGTTCGATCGGGAGAGGAGTTTCGGGTGATTTGTGGTCAGCTGATTTGTGATCTGACGAATCATCATCGATCGATAGCGGCAACCTGATTGCGTGGGATGCGTCTACGTACCCATGGAAATGGAGTTGCGCAGGTTGATCGGTCACCAAGAGGTTGTACTGGGGCCCAGCTTTGTCGACAACGACAAGTTGCACAGCGTGAAGCTGTTGGGCGTGGAAGAAGCCGGCACCTGGATTGAAAGTCAGGAGGCGGTCGACAAAATCATCGGAAAATTACACAAGAAACCCTCGTTGGCCGCCTTGGCCCTCTTCGTTCCCTAAGGGCAAATCACAACTATCGCCGCTGGTTTTGAAACCTCGGATGCCTTGTAGCAGCACAAACGTTGAGCGGGAAACTCAAAAGAGCTATCGAGGGGAGTAGTTCTTTTTCGTTCTGTTGCGAATTGCGTGCCGCTTGCTGCAATAGGTAGGCTGTCGCTGTGTTAGTCCAGCGGACACTATGGATGTCTAGCTATTTGTGTCGTGGGACAGACGCTGAAACCTACTTTCCTGTTATTATCGCGCGCATGGCAAACGGGAATCCAGACGGACAATATAAATACATCCCGGGCACGCCTGATTACCAGGCGCGAATGGATCGGGATAAGCGGCTATGGTTGAAAAGGCTACCTTTCTCGCATCCCAGCTGGCCGCGTTTGGACGGAAGAGGCGAGGGGGGGACCGAGGGCAGCACCGTCCTGATGGTGGTGCTAGTGCTTGTCATCGGATTCTTCGCCTGGGGCTGGCTGATGAACCTCGGTATAAGTCCGGCAGCCGCCGCGATTCTAGTGCTGGGCGGGATCGCTCTGGTATGGTGGCTGCTCAACTGGTTGCCCAGGCATCCGAAAACTCTAGGGTTCGTGCTCTTGACCGCCGCGCTCTGGATCGCCTGGTCAACGTGGACCAAATGAGTGCCATGGTGACTTGGTGTGGACCCCAAATCCGAGACACCGAGAAACAGGGACGACTTGCAACAAACAATGATTCGGATGGGGGTTGAGCTACCTGTCCCCAAATTGCCCCTGTCCCCAAATTGCCCCCCCAAATTGCCCCCGGATTTCCTGTCCAGGATTCCGGCTTCGATCAAGTGCATGTGATTCTCTTTATGGAGAACCACATAAGCGGCGCCGTGAGAGCGGTGAAGTAGGAAATCCGGGTACGCTCGGAGTTTGTGACTTTTTTATCTTCCGGTGTAGTTTGCGGCCGGAGACTCCCAAGAGCATCTGCCAACAAGCATCGCCGGGGTCCTTCGACTCCGCGCTTAAAGCCCTCGGTTTGCGATAGATCCGCGAAGCGCTACGCTCAGGATGACGGCTTTGTGGGGGGTGAAATACAGCTGATTGGATATGCAGAAAATACGAAAAGATCGAAAAAGTCACAGGCTCGGGATGACAAAGGAGAGAGCGACGCTTCCATAGAGAGCGGTTGCTGGATTTGTTTGCGGGACACATGGACTGGGCCGATGCCCAACTCGCGCGACCGTTGTCGGTTCACTACGCTGCCTTCTCGGCGTAACGATTAACTCGATTCGCGATCCGCGTTAGAAGGTGGTCGACATATCCCTCCTCCCTAATGGTCTCATCCAGAAGCTCGACGTGCGACATGTCTCCTAGAATCTGTGCAAAGCGGCGGACATCGCCGTAGGCCGCAATCTCATAGCGTTCGACGCGCTGGGCTGCGGCAATCAAAGCAGCATCTCGTAGCGATTCGTCGGAAGCATCCTTGATCATGTCGTCACCCTCGTCGACAAGCGCGGCAACGACCTTGCACACTGTCGATTTGGCCTCTCCAGTAACTTCTCTGAGGATCTGTTCGACCCGCAAAACCTGAACTTCCGTTTCCTGGAGGTGAGAGTGGAACGCCTGCTTCAGTTGGGTGTCAGTTGCTTTCTCAATCATCTTTGGCAGCACCTTCTTGATCTGCTGCTCGGTCGAGAGAAGCATCTGCAATTGATTGATGTAGAGCCTGCGAAGGGTATCCAGGTTCACTGAAAAGAGACTCATGACTCTCTCTCCTCTTCGTATCTGCTTTCACGTATGCGACTCAAGCGGCTTCTGTGTGATGCGATGTTGGTTGATTGCTCCTCAAGCGGGAGGTGGGCGCCCGCGTGAAGGACGATCCATTCTCAGTTCTATTAAGATCCGATGCAAAGTAATGAAAAAGGAGGCCCACGCACTCGATCGTTTTCAGCATCGCTCTGTTCCTCAGCATGGCAATGGGTCGCCCAAATCCTTAGAGAAAGCCATGAATTCCGGGCCGCGCGCATCCTTTGCGTGAATTATTTCGTGTTGAGAATGTAGATTTGAAACAATGCATGTAAAACATTCCTGGCGCACGACCGCTTTCGGGGCAACCCGTTTGAAATACTCAGCCCTGCCGTGACAAGGAGAGAACATGCGGCCGCGCGCGTCTGGAGTCATTACTCCGATTCCTATAGACTGATCGCATCGGAGATTGGCCGCCGGCAAAGGCAACTCCGAGTTCGCGACAATTCTTTTGATGCGAGGGTTAGTGGGCCGCGATAACTGCCACACATGTTTGGTGCTGGAAGAGTACTACCGCCTCAAAGTAAATGACTACGTGCTCGGTGCGGCGGCAGTCCCCTGGTCACCTCTGATTGGGCCCGTTCCAATTAGCGACGATTTGTGTCGTGCGGGGTCCCTCACACTCGAAGCGGCTCAGGCTCTTCTCAAGCATTGGAAGACCTGCGAAGAATGTCGCCGCTCGAAAGTGGCCTAACTACTTCCACAACAGACCGACAGCGTACTTTCGCCCTATGAACCGGCAAACAATTCATAGGGACGCTCTTCCTTGGTGGATTTAATTGAGGGGCTCTCACTCAACCCCCTCGGAGGAGATGCTATGGCCATCGCTAAGGTCCTGCTGGTCGATGATGATGAAAATGTGCGCTTCGGATTGGGCGAACTACTAGAATCCAAGGGTTTCGAGATAACAACCGCGGCCAGCGTGCCCGAGGCTTTGAAACTTATCATCTCAGAAACGTATGACGTGCTCCTGAGTGATCTACATATGCCGGGAGCAGGAGATGGCCTCACGGTGGTAAGTGCGATGCGCCACGCCAATCCCCGAGCTGTGACGTTGTTGTTGACTGCATACCCGGAGATGGGCGCCGCTACTCATGCCATCCTCCTGCAGGCCGATCAAATCCTGGTGAAGCCAATGAAACTCACGGCACTCGTCGAGGTAATCAAGCAGAGGCTGGCAAGTGGACCTCCTGATCCTCGCGTGGTGGAAAGTGTGGCTACGATTCTCGAACGCTCGACGCAGAGCAGCATTGACGATTGGTTTGAGCGCGTCCAGAGGCAAGAGAAGTTGATGGCGGTTCCGTTGAGCTACGAACAGCGTTGCGGCCATCTCCCTCAGGTTTTCCGCGACTTGGTGTATCGTCTCCGCTCTTCAAAACCTCTGGGCACGAGGGAGGTATTGTCGATTGCCGCCGCGCAGCACGGGGTAACCCGGCGGAAGCACGGCTATACTGCTGCGATGTTGGTGGAGGAGTCGCGGATGTTGCAGGTCAGCATCTTTCAGACGCTGCAGAACAATCTGGCAAGCATCGATTTTAGTGTGTTGTTAATCGGAGTGATGACGATCGCAGACGAGGTCGATTCACAACTTAGTCAAGCAATGGAAAGCTACCTCACGCAATCGAACTGAGATGCCCGGCCTGCTTGATCCCGCTCTCCATCGCCGGGAGGATTGGGTATTGCTGTGGTGGTGCTGGGCACCCAATTGGAAGTTTCCGGGGTAGACGGACTAATCTGAGTTTTCAGGACATCCATCGGCGAAGCGCTGGCGGAGGTCGGCGCCTCCGGATACGTGTACAACCTGACTAAGGCGAGTACCGACTGGCCGACGTTTCCTGCTCCTAAGGGAACGGAGATGAACTGCGAGGCGGCTGCCTACCTGCTGAAGTGGCTGGCGGAAAAGCGCGGAATCATAGGCGGTCTGAGGAGCCGAAATTGCCTTAGCTTTTTTACCGCTTCTTGTCATCCGTCCCGCATGACGGAGTAAAGTAACGTCTCGCTTGCTCTGTTTGTTGTTCGACTGACGACCAGGTCATCATCGATATCGTCGTTGGTTCGAAAAAGGCACCCTTTGCGACCACATCACTGATGATCGAGACTTTGTCGATGACATTGTCGACTTGCTCTGCAGTCGAGTTGAGCATAGGCTCACTCACTTCTCTTCGCAGAATCTCCAGGTGATACTCCAGCTCGTAGCAAGCCTTGAGCAGTTCGGGGCCGACATCCAAATACCTGGTCTGTAGGAGTAGTTGCAGGCAACCGACGGAGTACAGTTGCGACTTCCCGGTATAGAGTGCTTGTCGAATCGCCAACCGGTTGCGCGTTAGCTCTGTAACCAATGCCCCCAGCTTTTTAAGGTTGTCTCGATTGACCTCTCGAACTGAGCTTCGATGCGATTTGTCTAGATAATCTGCAACAGGATTGTCGCTACGCTGTGGATTTTTCTCGATGTCATCAATAATGCGCTTTATCTCTGACTTGAACTCGTTCACCTCTGCCGGTCGAAGTCCGTACGAGAGAAACCAGTAGCCTTTCAGGTCGCTGGGAACGTGTTCTGTGCCCTTCGAGACGATGATGGTTCCACGACGTAATGCGTGCCGCACTCCGAGTTCGTAAAAAACATTTGCATTACGGTCGGTCGCATCGACGATAACGATGTCAGCCTCGATTAGACTCTCAACAATACTCGTAATCAGGCTGCCAGTAGATGCTTGCGCTCGTGTACAGGAATACCCGCATTCGGAGAGCGCAGGTTGGAATACATGCCTGAAGACTTCCGTCCAATTGTCCTCCGATTGGGTCGGCGAGAACGGCATGATCACGAAACCGGTCTTCTGTGGGGTCATAGCGGAAACCATAAAGGTTCAGGAGCTGGACAAATGATTGCTAACGAGATGGTGTGCATTGCGCCGAGCTTCCATCAATGCTGAGCTATTTGCCCGGCCAGCGAAACCGCGCACATGTGGAGCGGCCCACCAAGGGATTCCCTCGTCGCTTGAAGCCTTCGACCATGCCACCTAAACGCATTGGCTCGATCAAAATGAACATATTGACTCGTCCTCGGGAAGGAATTCGACTTCACAGGTAGTCGCACCCATGAGTTGAACTTGCCATGCCTAGTTGTGAGTGTTGTGTCCGGATCGTTGCACATCGCTGTAAGTTTTTTTTGCGTGGAAGGCTGGATTGACGGAACCAACCCCGATGGAAGAGCGTTGCACCAGTCCCTGGCAGACGCGATTTCGTTAGGGTCATTTCCGTCTGCCTTGGATCTCCCGGGGATATCGGGAATCCTGATGACAGACGCAACGATCACCGCATGCGAAGGAACAATCCTCGGGGGGAATAATCGTAACGGTTAGGTTCCGTCTGATCACGGAAAATCCGCCCTTAAGTATTGACCGTGCATGTATTGAGAATTAAGGTAAAAATAATGCTGGCAAACTTAATGGAAACTGTGATAGATTTTCGCGCCAAGGAGGTTTCTCCATGTCAGCTCCCCGTGTACCACTCAATGAACTTGCAGCGGCGGTGCAGAGTGCCGTCGAGCAAACCTTAGCCAAACATGGTGCCGTCTCGATCGAAAAGCTGTGGGTGGGATTTGTAGCTCCTGACAAGATCGCCACGCCAGAATCTGCCCAACAAGTCGCGAATGTGCTTGCCAGGGAGGCGGGCATAAAGGCGCAACCGTCGGTTGGCCAACTCGGTGGAGCCGCAGGGGGTGCGGCGCAAGCCCAGGTTGTGCCACATCGTATTATCGGGCTAATTTATGAACCAAAGTTAGCGAGGTAAGTTGATCGTGAACACTAAGAGTTCCCGGTCAGTCATGTGCCCTAGCGCGCAGCCAGAGATTCCAGGGAGTGTTGCATTCGGTGTGATTACCGGAAGCGCGGAGAATCCACGGGTGGCCTGGATCGAGAGACCAGTGCCAGTGACCAGCGAGTTACTGGCACTGACTTCGCCGGTAGCACCGACACAAGTCCTCCGCATCGCTGCGCCGTGTCAGGAGAAAGCCTGCTGTCACTTCGATGGTAGCGATTGCCGTCTCGCGACGCGCCTCGTACAGCTGATTCCGGCAGTGGTCGAGTCGCTGCCAGCCTGTCGCATTCGTCCGGATTGTCGCTGGTTTCTCCAGGAGGGCAGCGCCGCCTGCCGAGTTTGCCCGCAGGTGGTTACCTATTGTGTCGATCCGTCGGCAGAGATGAACCGTGCCGCTACTCCGCAAATGAATCGGTAGAGCGATAGTGCAGGCTCGGGGGGACCTCTGGGCACAGACGAAGAGTACCCCCATGTTCAGGAGTTCACTTCCGTCTACTACTGGATTCCTTCCAGCCGGTCTCCCAGTTCCACATCGAGTTCCCCCTCGCAGCGGTGAACAACGCTGACGGTGAATAGGTATTATGTCGTCGCCGCATTAGTCCCGAGGCCACCACTATTTAGGAGGAAAGCCCTTAAACATCCTGGCGATATCACTGTCCAGAGATTTGGTATTCTTGTTCGCGTTCGTCGAGAGATCCTCCGTAGCCAGACCTCTCCAAAGCAGATTCTTGGAATTGCCATCGAATAGGTCGACCACCAGGCTGGCCACTGATTGGTTGGTTGTGGTGGTTGTGGCGTCGCCAAAGCCACCCGGATTTCCTAAGCCACCCCAGCCCCACCCACCCCAGCCCCAGCCGCCACCCCAACCGCCCCCAAAGCCGTCATACATCGTTTGAACTTCCTTCTGGTTGTGTAGATTGTCACTCGCGAAAATGGTGACAGACGCGCCAGAGGTCACCAATTGCCATCCCTTTGCCTGCAGCTGCTTGTCGACCGCTTGTTTAATACGATCTACATAAAAGGGATCAGAGGTTTTGACGTTCCCCCACGTATAGGTATGGTATTGCGCAAAATTGGCTTGATGGTTGTAGTCGGTGCGGACGTTGCCGGCAAACACGGGGAGGGCGGAGCCTCCTAATAACATGGCACAAATCATGACGGCACTGGCTCGAAATCTCATGCGGTTACCTCTCTCTCTCTAAGTCGTGATCATTTCTACCGCGACACCGGCGCCATCATATAGCAGTTCCCGAGGGCATGCATACCCCAGCCATGGAAAGCCGGATAGAAATGACATGGTGGAAGCTGTGAATGCTGAAGCTGAGGGGGAGAAGCTGATGTCCCTCACAGCCCTCGATTTTCCCTTTGCCTCCTCTGCTTGCGAAGTGCCGGATGTCCACGAACCTCCGGCTGGCTCGCCGGGAAATAGGTATCATGTCGCCGAGTTTCCGCTCGCCACCCTGGGGGAGATGAGGTGTTTCGATCCATCGTTGATTACGCAGGCGTAGTATGTTGGAGTTTCTGTCTGACTGGACAGTTATAAGGAGATTTGCGTGAAAGTCCGAAGGTCTTGGCGAAGTGTTTGCGCCGGCGTTGGGTTGCTGAGTTTTGTGATCGGGAAAGGGATGGCCCAAGAGCCTTCGCAGGGCATGCGTTGGGTAGGTACCTGGGCGTCGGCCCAGATGCTCGTCGATGGGCCGGACCTGGGCCCGGACGATTTCAGAGACACCACGCTGCGGCAGACCGTCCACCTTTCTACCGGTGGTTCGCGCATCCGGGTGCATCTTTCGAATGCCTTTGGCACCGCGCCGTTGCGGATTCAAATGGTGCACGTTGCCAAGCCCACGTCGGTTGCCAACTGCCGCATCGACGCTTCCAGTGACAAGCCGCTGCGTTTTTCCGGCAATACCGCGGTCACGATTCCCCCAGGCGCGGAGTATCTTTCCGATCCTATCGATTATCCCGTCGCGCCGCTTTCCGATCTAACGGTGAGCCATGTACCTGGAGACGCCATCGCTCCATCAGACCGGACATATCGCGGCGCATACCACCTCCTGCGTGGGCGCGCGGAACCTGGTCACCGCCGCCGACATGCCCGATGCAAAGAAGGTCCAGCACTGGTACTACCTTGCAGGAGTGGAGATTGAGAGCGCATCGGACGCAGCCGCGGTGGTGACCCTGGGCGATTCGATCACCGACGGAAGCGCTTCCACCCTGAATGGCAACGATCGCTGGCCGGACGTTCTCGCGGCGCGGCTGCAGGCCGGCGCAGCCACACGCCGCTGGAGCGTGCTGAACGAGGGCATCGGCGGCAACCACATGCTGACGGATGGTGTGGGCCCCAATGCACTGGCACGGCTGGACCGTGATGTGCTGGCTCAGCCCGGCGTGCGCGTGTTGATCGTGCACGAAGGAGTGAACGACCTTGGTGGATGGACGCGCAACGGGCCCATCTCCAAGCAGGAGCACGAGGTGTTTGTCGCCGCGCTGATTGCTTCCTATGAGCAGGTGATCGAGCGGGCGCACGCGCGGGGGCTGTTTGTTATCGGCACGACCATCCTCGGCTACCAGGGCGCCGCGAACTATCATCCGGATGCCGCGAACCTGGAGGACTGGCAGCGGGTGAACGATTGGATTCGACAGCCGGGACATTTCGATGCAGTGGTCGATCTGGACAAAGCGACGGCGGATCCGGCGCATCCGGGCCGTATGGCGGGCAGCACGGGTTCGGCGGATAACCTGCACCCGGGCCCCGCCGGCTACAAGATGATGGGCGATGCGTTTCCGCTTAGCGTCTTCCATTAGGCCAGGTCGAGATTCGTGGTCAAAGATGCGCGATGATCCACTAAATTCTAACCACTCAATTTGCCGCGGATCGTTATCGTGTCCCCTCGTCCGTCCCCCCAGAAGACCGGGCCCCAAAAGCCGCTGCAATAGGTATGCTATCCCTGAGTGTCGCTCAGTGAGATAAATGGCCAACGATACAAAGACCAATGATTCCTTCGAAGACATCGAGGTGGATGCCCTCCGGAGAGCGCAGGAAGCTGGCGATCCAGAGATTCGCTTGAAGTGGATCGAAGTCGCCAAAGCAATTCAGGATAGAAACAAAATCATCCTCGATGCGGCCGACTCCAGCCTTCGTTGCAAAAACGCGGAGCTGGACCTGAAAAATCAAAGATGGCGGTTCGTGGCCACCACTCTCACTCCCGTTCTCGCTTTGTTAATCACTGCCGCAGCACTGGTGTTTCAAACTATGCAGTTCAGGAAAACCATATCTTTTCAGGCCAACCAATTTGCCCAAACATCAGCACTCGAGGCCGTCAAGAACGAGGATGCAAAATGGCAAGAACTGATGAAATCAGTCTCATTTAAGGACCCCAAGTCAGCTCTTGTGGGTGCTCTATCGATGCAGGCATTCTTCGAGTCGGATCGATACGGAAAGCAGTCACGGTCGATCGCCGTCGCCCTACTTCCTGAAATCAACAACGTAAATGCTTTTGATGAAATATTTGCTCAGATCATTCATCACTCCAGAGAGGACAACGAAAATGACTTGGTTTCGATTTCGGTGATGCTCTCGATGTCTGCTCGTCAAATACACGGGACTCAGGCAACGGCTATGCCGGACCGAGAACCCATTCCTCCCTTTCTCCAATTCGATGTAGCTGCGATCGACCCCAATCCGGAGTACAAGAACGAGGGCAAGTCAATGGAGGACAAAGTGATAGCGTGGGAGCTCGAAACGGTGAGTCATGGCCTGTCTAATTTATGGGAAGACGACCATTTACCGATGGACAAAGCTCTGCGTTCTGTCACTCTAGAGCACGCCTCCTTTCAAGGTTTGGATTTTGCTAATGCGGACCTCGCGCGCAGTATCCTCTATCAGGCGAACTTCAAGAACGCGATCTTTCACGGTGCTGACCTGAGCAATGCATCGCTTCGAAATGTTTGTCTGGACGGCGCCGATCTCTCTGGAATTAAAGATTTCGCTGGTAGCACATGGAAAGACTCGAACTGGAAGGCCGCAAGCAAAATATCGCCTGAACTCCAAAAGTATCTGGAGACCAACTACAAGCAAGTAGCCTCTTCGGGCAACTGTGGAATCGAGACCGAGTGACGCGATACTTGCCCCAGTTTCGGCACGCGGTTAGGTCGAAGCAAAGGGGGTTGATCTCCCGTGAGAGATTCGTGGTCGGACGGAATTGGCACCTTAGGAAAACAGAAACCCATTCCTGATTATGGTGTCCGTTTTGCGCAAGTCAGCGATAAACGCGGCATTTCGGATAGAAAAAAGACGGGGACCCGTGGTGAGTAGGCCGCGAAGTGACGGCTGAACGCGCGCGATATTTGTTTTAAAACGCTTCTCATTGGCCTGTATAATCCGTCTGCCTCAGCACACGCACATTCCCTCTCCGCCAGCCGGGCGTTGCAAATTCGCTTCGTGAGGCCCAGGAGATCACTTCGTGAAAATTCCGTCGAGGCTACGCCTCTACCTGTTCGCTGCGATTGCCATCCCCGCATTCGCTATGCCGTCCGTGGCGCAGAACAACATCCGCACCGTCATATTCGTCAAGGTGAAGATGGATCAGGAGGACAACTGGAAAGCTGCTGTCAAAGACCTGGTCGCACTGGAGAAGAAATGTGGATCCAAACAAAGTGTCACGATATGGGGTTCGCAAACCGGCCCGCTGCAACACGCTGTCGTCTTGTACTCCTCGAAATGGAAGGAGATGGATGAGCAGGATCCAGCTATGAAGGGATCGGAAGCGGACAGGGCACGGATTTTCGCACGACTCGACACCGCTACCGAGAGCCTTGAATACTGGGTCGACGAGCTGCAGCCCGACATGACGGTCCGATCCGGTAACATCCCACCCATGATCCGCGTTAGCCGCACGCGCGTCCTCGCGGGAAAGATGGACCAGGTCAAAGCCCTGTTCCTCGAGCAGGTGGTTCCGGCGGACAAGAAGTCCGGCGCCTCGGATTTCGGGTTCGCTGTGGCGCGCTTCGGCACGCCCACCAATGAGATTCATGGCTACCTGGGTATGAAAGGCTGGGGAGATCTGGACGGACCCATCGGCGCTCAAAAGGGCATGAGCGCCGATGAGTACAAGGCGTTTCTGGCCAAGCTGCAGCCGATGATCGAGAGCACCGAATGGAGCATCTGGAAGTTCGAGCCGGAGCTCAGCTACCTGGCCGAATCCAAGTAGCAACGAAAAGCTTCGAGCGGAAACACGATATTCAGAGTCGCCGTACAAGAGGCACGCGGAGAGGTCGTGCCTCTCGGGTTCGAGATATGATGCCTATCTCCAACCGCTTTTTCATGGTAATTTTCACCATGGCACGACTGGCGCGCATGGTGGTTGCTGGCCTTCCGCATCATGTAACGCAGCGTGGCAATCGCAGGGAGCCAATCTTCTTTGAAGACGGCGATCAGGATATTTATCGAGACCTGCTGGCCGAGCAGACGCGCAAGGCCGGAGTCGGGGTGTGGGCCTACTGTCTCATGCCCAATCATGTTCACCTCATTCTCAGTCCGGCGCGAGCGGATGGTCTCGGGCTGGCCGTTGGAGAAACGCATCGGCGCTATACCAATTTCATTAACGCGCGAGGGCGGTGGACGGGTCACCTTTTTCAGAGCCGGTTTGCTTCGGTCGCCATGGACGACCTGCATCTGCTGGCCGCAGTTTCTTACGTCAGCCTGAATCCAGTGCGAGCCGGTCTGACCCAATATGCGGCGGATTGGGCATGGTCCAGCGTACGCGCCCATCTGGCTGGGAAAGATGATGGTTTGGTGACCGTTCGTCCAGTGCTCGATCGCGTGTCTTGCTTTTCGGACTTGCTCCTGGAGGATCGAGATGACGCTTTCGCTGCACTGCGACGCGCCGAAGGTACGGGCCGCCCCGTAGGTACTGCCGAGTTTGTGACCGGACTTGAGCGCGTGCTCGGACGGCGGATTGCACGGCGTGCCCCGGGGCCCGCGCCGGCAGTGAGCATTAGCGCCAAGCAGCTAAATTTGTTGGAATAGAGATGCGGGGCTTGATCTTTTTCGCTGTTCCCTGCGAGCGTTTTGGATTGAAAACAGACGGGGATAGGTATCATGTCCCCTTATCCCTTCCCCTTATCCCTTCCCTCATCCCTTCCCTCAGGAAACTTTGTAGGTCACTATTTTCAGGTCTCAAGTTTGGGGTCCAGACCACCCAAGTCGTCCGGGCTCAAGGCTTCCGTGAATTTCATCAATGAACTTCCGCAATTCTACAGTCCGCTCCGAAGGATCCGATTTGTAGGGTAAATATTCGGTTCCTTGTAGGTCTGAAGGCGGCTTCACGTCGTTTCGGCAAAGTAAGAGAAACCGCCGTCTTCCCAGTTTTCCCCAAAACCAGCCAACTTCCAGCCAAACGTTCTGTCGTGCACGCGGCTCCCATTTTGTATTTGGACCAAAATCGCTGGCGAGGGCACCGAGATCATCGGCGGTTGCCAGAGCAATCGCGGCGTCGCACGCGTCTGCTATTTGTTCGAACTTTTCGGGCAAAACGGCGCCGCTTTTGAATTGCTCCGCCATAATGCGTGGCTCAGGAAGATGAAAGACGTTTTGTAGATGGTTTTTCAGCAGGAGCTTATCATCACCGCGACCATGAATGATAAGGATCGTCGGTAACCGTGAAAGGCCAAGCAAGTCGGTTGTCTTGTTCAAAAGAAACTGATTCCAACTTCCCTGCAACAAACCAAGGTCATCCGGGTTGGGAAGACGATCCGGCCATAAAGCGCGAGAGATAGCCAGGAGATCCAGTAGCCGCTTCGCTGCACCCCCGAACGAGCCGACCGGGACCAGGCGCCTCCGGCAAACTGCTGACGCCAAACCAGCCTGATACGACAAGTCAGCTCCGCCGACGATGACGACCCCGTCACACTGGTTTACCTGGAAAAGTTTGGTGGCATTCCAACTCGAATCGATCGAAACGCGAGTTGTAAACAGTCCTGGGTTCTCAGCCTTCCATTTCTCGAAGGGAACGCGTTGGTCGTTAGGTCGGACCATGACAATGCGGGGTCGAGGGGAAGGTTGCCCTCCCCATGCTTGTACGGCACCTTCAACAGCGTAGTAATCTGCCGTGCGAGTTGACTCACTTCCCACTACCAGCGTGTGTCCCAGCCTTATGACGGCATTTCCAATTTCTCTGCAGGCTTTGGGAAACAAGCCCTCATTTGTTAGCTTCCATTTACTAGCATCTTCGAGTTTCCAACTCCCTATAACGGCGATCTTCATGTCCTCTCCGACGGCCTTTACAATTCCGGAGCACGATTGCATTGACGCTTCCGTATTACAGTTAGCTACCTACCGCGCGCTCGGACAGGCGTACCATCGTATACGATTCCGAACTGTGAGGTGAATCGGCTCACGCGACAATGAGGATGAGGGGAACAGGTCCCCTTGTCTCCCACTCGAGGCGGCCCGAAGCCGGGCGGTTGATTCTAAGGGAACGCCGATAACCCGGCGGCTCGAACCTGCCTGTCGGTGCTGTTTCGTAGACTTTACTATAGGTCTCCCCTTTGCAGTTAACGCAGTCGGTGATACACTCCGGCGGAACAACGCAATAGCGGGATGCCACCTGAGTCTTGAGCCGTGGGGAGGAGCTTGCGATGCCTGATATGACTCAAACGCCGCAGACTCCCTTCAGCGTGTTACCTGCGAACGCAGATATCAACCTGAATGCAGCTTGCCAATTTTCCGTAGATCCGCCTGACACAGAGGTGGTTTGGGAAATAAAGCCACAGATCGGGCAAATCGACAACGGTGTCTACACTTCGCCGACCCAAATCAAGATGCCTCAAACCGTACTCGTGGTTGCCACTTCTAAAGTAGGCACAAGATCTACGGCCGTCATAAATATAGCGGATGTGAGGACCCCGATACTCTGGCTTGGCTGGTACGCCATATTGCTGGGTGCAATTGTGGCGTTGGGCATTTTGCTTACATGGAGTTATCTATATCAATCGGACAGCGCGGCCGAGGTCATCGTAAATCCCGTGCTCGTCACCTTAGACCCTGGTCGCGACGATAACTTCGGATTCGTCGCATCCGTGATTGGAAGTGCCAACAACGCGGTGGTCTGGTCCGTCGAAGGAGGAGGCGAGATCGATTCGACGGGCACGTTTCGACAAAAGATACAGTCGGCGAGTGGGATCGATAAAACGGTGACCGTGACGGCCCGAAGCGTCGCGTTCCCATCTCGCATCGGGACGGCGGTCATCCGTCTTCGTTCGGGAAGACATCTCGAAATTGAACCTCAACCTAAATCTGTTTTCCCCACCCAACAGGTACCTTTTAGAGCTCCAAACGTTACAGCGCTCTGGTCTGTTAGCCGGTCCGACATCGCCAAGATTTCCCCCGACGGCGTGTTTACAGCAGGAACCCCCACCAAACCACCAGCGATCGTTCAGATTACGGCGTGGGGAGCCGACCGGTCGCAAGCCGCAGTCGCAACCGTAATCGAGATGGAGGCCGAACATGAGGGTAGCGGGAATGTCTTCGTATTGGTCTTTGTAATGTTTTGTGGGACTCTTGGAAGCATGATCTACTTTAGCTCCTCATTTGTGAGCTATGTGGGGAACCAAACATTTCGTTCGAGTTGGACCTGGTTTTATATTTCAAGGCCTTTTGTTGGAGGGGCCTTAGCTCTGATTTTCTTCTTCATCGTTGGCTCCGGGTTAATCAATGGAACATCTGTTGGCGAGCTAATGAAGATAGGTATGATTTCCGCGCTGGTCGGCCTATTTTCGGACAAAGCAATAAAGAAACTCAGCGATGTTCTCGACGTGTTGTTGGCAACCAAAGATGACCGTAAAGACAAAGTCGACGATTCCCGGTCACGACCGTCTACCGCATTGACTCCGGATACATCGACGCAACCGAAGATCACCTCAATTGATCCCCCGAGTATCCCCCATGACACTGATAGTGTCGTTGTAGTCCACGGCACAAATCTCACGCAGGGCTACAAGGTTAAGGTGAACGAAAAGGATGTAGATCCAATCACACCCACAGAGCAAAATTTCAAGATAAACATTCCAGCGAGCGAGGCCAAGGTACCGTCGGTTGCGATCACCCTAATTACTGGTCAGGAAACCGTGACCAGCAAGTTGACCGTCAAATGACGCGGAGGGGAGAGATACGGCGACCAGATACGGCACAGGATACCCATTTCTGTATAAGTTACTCGCCGCAATAGGTATGCTGTCAAATGCTGTCACCCGAATCACTCCTTGGCCTGGGTTCTGCCGCGATATATGGCGATCCCTCCAAGGATTCCCACGGCAAGAACAGATACCAAGACGACTATTGTTGCCACATGCTCCGAGAACCAGCCATGCCAAGAATCATTCCAGAGGCCAGCCCTAAACAGCGGTCAGCCGCGCCGAGAATGTGCTTTCCCTCAGTGGGATCTCAGCCTTGTTAGCTTCAGTGCGCTTATTGCTGCTTGGTGGCAGCCTCCGTAGATCCTCTAGCCGTAATAATGCTCTCTCACTTTCGCCTGCCACTTCAGGAAAACCCCCCTAATGAGCGCTTATTTTCGAGGTTTACAGCCGGCTGAGGCATTTTTTAAAACTAAAAAAATACTTCCCGACACATACGACCCTTTCCCCTTTTCGGCGGGACTCGAGTCCCTGAGACCGCGTAGTTGCGCACCTGACGATTGCCGGTTGATCGGTTGATTAGCGAAGCACAGATACAATCATGAGGTGGCAGCCCACGCGCGGTCTGATCGTTCAGAATATCCGGCGGAATTGAGAACACCTTGTGTTTCTTCTAAAGAAGGCTCTCGGTATTTTCGGTGACAGACCGGAAGTGGCACTTTGCCATGCCGAATTGTAGCCAGTAGGATGGACCCAAACAACAGGTGAGCAACTTGTTGTGCTTTCCAAGGTGCCACTTCCGGTCAGAATGCATTCGCGCGGCTGAGTTCCTCATGTGGGAAAGATTAAGGAAACTTAATGTAGAGCTGTTTGAATCGGGAGGGAGGCTTCTTGGGGGCGCCTTGGTTCCGCAAAGTCTTTGCGGTCCCTCCAGCTCAGAAGGGTGGGGGTTAGTTCGTCCGTCCCTGAAATGCTGAAATGGCATCGTCTGAAATGCAGTCGTTCTGAAATGCCGTCCCTGAAATGCCTCGAAACGTCCCGGCTCTCTCTCTCAGAGTTTCCCGGTCGATCGAGCGATTGGTTTTTGGTTGTTCCTATGTTAAATTGGCCCTCAACCGGAATCTTGAGTTCGCGATTCGCTCGGGTTTGATATGCACGGTTCCGCTGGCGCGCAATCGGGCGGATGCAACCTCGATGTCTCCCTTGAGGTTTGCATTGACGATCTATTCCGACATTTTTGAAGAACGTCTTCGCCTTGATGTGCGTCATCAGCCAACTTGGGCAAAGGACGTGGCAAATTTAGCCTCTTGGTTCAAAGGAACTTCATTTGCGCACCCCTATGGGGATGGTCCTTATCCAACCTGTCCCATAAACTCGTATCATGCTACCTGCGCCGGCCCGGATGCAGCGTTGCCATCGTCGGAATATGTTTACCGGCTCACGAGTGTTGGGTCCGTCATCAGGCCTACCAACGCCAAGCAACCTTATAGGTCAGGGACCAGTTCCGTTAATTTCCAGCGACTCCGGACAGCACAAAGTGCTACTAAGAGACGCTGGCTTCCACTGTCCGAGTACGTCAACGGGGTGCTGTCCGGGTACCGCAATTGCACCTGGTGGACCCCTTCGGAACTGACCTGGAATCCAACCCTACCGAGCGCGCACAAAATCGGGATGCCTAACGGGTGGGTCGCTCCAACTGCCGCCTTGCTCAGGGTGAAGCGAGACGAGCGTTTTGTCGCGCTCGCCAATAAAGTCCCAACTCCGATCGATGCCTTCGAATCCTCCGTCTTCCTTGCCACTGTTGTACCCGGGGCGCGGTATGGGATTGCAATTGACCTCAGCAACCCGAAGTTCCTCGACGACGGGCATCCGGAAGTCGTAGCGACCAACATCCCCGTCGCGCTTGTTGAGATCCTACCCGTAGCTGTTGATGAGGAGGAGCGCGTGAGATTCCCTGTCAACCTGGTGCCGATTTTGCCAGACTTGCTTGCGTACTACAGGAGCAAATAAGAGGACGAATGCGACACGAGGATATTGCAAATCTATTCGAAATCGCCCGTACTTCTCCTACTGTTGAAGTTTGGGAACTAATCATCCGCGCCACCCTGAGTGGTCGACTCGACGGTATCGTGGGTAGGTATCTAGGTAACGTCGAAGAGGTGATGGCAACGAACATTAAGAATTCACTTGATCCCTTTGCGGAGGCAACCTTCAAAACAGCGCTGGAAAGAGTGGCCTCAGATTGGAACCCAGCAGCCGTAACTTCGGCGAGCAGCACGGAGTCCATGTTGAGATTGATCCAGGAGTATTTACCGCCATCGGGATTCATCAAACTGCTTGGGTATCTTATCGAAGGGGGAACCTTTCCGGCCGCGTCTCTGGGAACGGTCGATGATGCCCCTCAAGACCTCGAAGAGTTGGCGTGGGCTACTTTGGCTAGATATTTTCCGGTTGCCCCGAAGGAACCTGCGGCTTTTCCCGCGTTCGAAACCTATTGTCGCTTTCTTGTCAGTGGACTCACGAACCCCACGCATCGAGGGGAAGCCTGCGTGCGGTTGGTAGAAGTCGAATACTTTAGTTCCGATGGAGCGAATCTCGGGGAGTTGATCCATTCCCATCCGGAGGAAATCGTTCCTGCGCTAGTAGAATGGCTGCTCGCAACTCAGAGGCGGGATCGGGATTCGTTGCTGTCGAACCTTTACCTGCATTGCCAAGCCTCCAAATTAGCCCGCGTCGCTTTCGAAACGGCGCTCGAGCATTTTGGTGCTTCTGCAATTCTCACAAATTCCCGTGCGGTCGTGACTTTTCGGGATGGGTCGTCAGTCTCAATCCCGTTTACGAGTGAGGGCGCATATGAAATGACGATGAGTAAGGAATGGCAAGACATGTCGGACCTTGGCTATGACCGTCTGAGCCAAATGACAGCCGAGGACACCGAATGACAGTAGAGACGCGTGATATGCACCAACGAAATGTGCGAGAGGATCTCGAGTGGTTCTACAGCAATCTGGACGACCAAATCGATGATCTGGAATTGGAGGCGCGCGGAGTTTCATTGAATCTTTATTGGGACGCCTCCGAGGTCCGGCGAGCCGTCCTTGGGGCTTTCTATTTTTTTGATCCGGTCCAGTTTGACATGTCACAGTTCGACGATGACCGAACGATGGTAGCTTGCTTAGCTGCCCAGAGGTGGCTGGGCAGTATCAGAATGCTTGAACCACACCAGGCAGAATTTGCCAAAGCACTTCGCGAAAGCTTTTACAGGACCTCTACTTGGTTGACTAATGAGCAACTAAAGACATTCTTTGCACAGGTTGCTCTGCCGGACAGTGAAGACTTTTCTCTTTCGAAGCTTGGAGCCAGAACTGCTGAACAACGCGAGAAATTGATTGCCAAGTACGCCGGAGAGGCAGGCCGCCTTTTCAAAGCAATTCAGTGCGCGAAAGGATCGTGGAGAAACAGGCTTACTACAATGCACAGTAGCGAGGTTCTGCGCTTTGACCAATCTTCCGGGATTGATTACTCGGTCATTTTTGGCAGCAAGGAGTTCCAGGCTCTTCGCAAAGCCCTTGATGAGCGCAGGAGGGAAAAGGCAGACAATAACATTGTCGATGCCGTATGTCTTTGTCTTCTGCAGCAGCAGGTTACGAATTTTCGAGACCAAAACTCGAAGTCTCTCCCAAGATTCTTTGAGACCACATCGACCTTTAGAAATGCGCTCGAGACTGCGGGCTTGATGTCGTCGGTAAGCTACTTCGACCAGGAGGGCAACTTGAAAACGATCCTTCGAGGAGCTGACTATTTTCTATTTCGAGCCGCCTTCAACGTTCGCGATGAACGTGTGCATTCACCGTTTGCGAGTATCTCTCTCGATAGTCTCAAACAGATAAGGTACCGCATCAAGGAAATTTTGAACGCAGCGGCACCTCTTAGGCCGGAGGAGTTGGAAGACATTTCCGTCAACGGCCGTCCGATCACTATGGTCATCCACGATCTTAAGCACATGTGGATCCTTGAGAGAATTTGGCTGCCCTTCATTGCATCCGATGAACTGAAGTCTCTCGACGAGGAAGAGAAAAGGCGCCTTGAAGGATTCAGACCCGACCCCTCGATGAACAAGATTGTGGATGCGGCGATCGAGAAGGTAACCCGCGCGCTTGGCGACAACGTTAGTCAGTTTAACCAGTTTTACAAGCTTTACCGCGGAATCGAAGACCACGCTGCCACGTTACGAAAGCGCTATAGTCTCGTTCGTCCCGACCCGGAACGTCTTTACCAAATATCGGCAGTCGGCCGATTCGGAATTCCCAGGGTGCTTGTCCACGACATTGAGGCGTTACTAAATGGTTTGATTTTGGGAAATGAAGACGATGCCCGCCGCGAATCGGCCCTCGCAGCCAAGATCTGCATCGCAGCCAAATCCGACATCAAAGCAAGAACGATCGCCGTGGCTGTGTTATGGGTGCTTGAGTTCTATTCCGCTATTCTCGACTGGCCGTTTGCTCCTCGCGATGATTTCTGGTTCATATCCATCTTCGCAGCTGCATCGATTGAGGCCTCCCGCTCGCCGGACGCGCGCCGTGGAATCCGAGAACTGGAAGCACGGATCACTTCGAATCCCGCTCCGCACGATAAACCCACGCTTGCCACCTCTTTGGCCTACCTCTACTTCCATCTCTGGCGCCTTGAGGGGGGATATTGCAAATGGCGGCCAGACCGACGCATCAGGACCTCGAGGTCGGAGTCGGAGCTTCAGCAATTGGCTGACGATTCTATACGATTTGCCCGACTAGCCTACGAGAGTACACTCGACGCTCCCATTGAAGGTCGAATTTACATATTGAATATCTTGCTTTTTTATGTAACCGAGGCAGGGACCGATGCACAATTCCAGATGGCTTTTGGGCTAGCCGACGAACTCATTCCTTGGCATACCGAACCGACTGTGTGGCAATATCGCTATGACGATTCTCTGGCTCGGTACTTTCATCGAAGATTGCTCCTCGTCAACGACCCCGCAAGGAGATCCACTCTCAAACAAGCGCATACAATCTACCTCCAGGCTGCATCCGACAGGTCGCCTGGCGATCGAGACGTGGCCGCCTATGTCGGAATTGCCGCCAATGCCAACCTAGACGGTTGATCGAAGGAAGTTTCAGGATAACCTGGTCGCCGTCCTCACAAAAGATCGCCTCCCGACGATTCCGTCGTTGTGTAACGTGATGCGGAAGGCGGACAACCACCATACGCGCCAATCGTGCCATGGGGGAAATTAACACGAATGACGGAGCCGGGGATAGGTATCATGTCCCCCTCGTCGCTAGATTTTAGATTCTAGCTTGGTCGATAAGGGACCTTTGATGGCCGAGCCCTAGTGGGGATGAAGTGCTTTTGGAAGAGCATGTTTACGCCAACTTCCGCATAAGGGTGGCTGCCGGGACCCAATATCAAGTCATTACAAGGGATCGGGCCTTCCTGGTTCGGCTCAAGTAGTGGGTGGGCAATATACGGTACCAAACCATCCCTTATCGCTCGAAATTGTATCGGATTTTTCGTGGGCATCTTAATAGTTTCAGAGGGCAATACGAGGCGCCACTCATTCTCTTCCGAAAAGCTCTCATGCTTCAGAAGCGGCGCGATACGCATGAGGTCGAATTGCAATTCTGCGAAGGCGACGCTTAGGACCTGTTGTAATTCACCCAATCGACCTTCAACGATCGCTACACCCCCGATCCGCTCCGGAGCGATTTCACTGATTTGTCTCTTCCATGCCTCGTCCATGACTGAATCCCACCAACGTTGAAGACGTTGGAGATAATGCGCGAATACAGCCTTAAGCAACGTACGTTTATCCTCTTCCCTGTAAACGCACGGTGCGAAGACCACCATTGTCCCGATGCCTACCGGGGGACGTCGCGCTCGCAGATCCAAGCCGATGCTTACTCCGCTCGAGTTAGCAGCATATCCTCTCCACTGGCTCAACTGATCACCGTGTTCTGAAAACGACGCAACCATGATGCGCACGGCATCTTCACGCAACATCCCCTTGTGTAAAACGGCATCGACGCCCTTGTTGAGGTATTCGCGCGCAGGGAACTGAAATCCGATCAATTCGGGCTCGTCGGCAAGGAGTTCAATTGCCAAATCCTTGGAGTGCCGAAATTCCTGTCGATCATTCAGAAAACGATAATCTGTGGCCCATACTGTTTTCGACTCCATTATCCGCTCGAATGCAGCATATGTGGTGTAATGCCAGAGCGTCTGGGGGATCGGAATGCTTATATGTGCATTGACGGCGTCACAGCCCACGGCTTGTTGATCGCTCAACATATCCCTCCGATGATACCCCACCGCAGGTTACCCGCTCGTTCTGATAGAAGCGGGGAACCTGCCTTATCGACACCTCCGGGAGTTTCGGGGACGAACTAACCCCTATCGGGGAACTGGAGTTTCAGGACAGGAGTTTCGGGACGGACGAAATAACCCCTGACTACTTGGATCCACCTTAACCGTCACATGCAATTTGGGGGTTATTTCGTCTGTCCAGCCCCCCCGAAGCACCCCCACTTGAGGTTATCGTATTTCAATGCCACTCTCTCCGTCGCAGCGCATCGCCCTAATCCTGGAAGTTGTCAAGCGTCTTAGTTCCGAGGAATATTCGCTAATCGACCTTACGCTGAAGCAGTTCGGGATGATGTGGTCGGATCAGTGGGACGGTACGAAGGCGAACTACGTCTTGCAGATGATCGAATCGGGGTCGGATCAAGCCTTAGCTGGACTTGCGCACCATCTAGGCTTTGACGTCGAACAAGCGGGCACGTCTAAAATTGAACCCGCATTCTGGCGCAAAGGGATGTTGCGGCTGTTCATATCGCATTTAGCGACGCACAAGAAATGGGCAGGCGAACTACAGGAGGCCCTTCTAGGGTATGGGATCTCGGGTTTTGTTGCGCACAACGACATTGAGCCCACGCTGGAATGGCAGAACCAGATCGAAATGGCCCTTTCGACATGCGATGCGTTAGTGGCGCTGCTTCATGAGCACTTCCACGCGAGCAAATGGACGGACCAAGAAATTGGCTTTGCCATGGGTCGCGGTGTTCCGGTCTTCTCAGTTCGCTTCGGTCAAGACCCGTATGGATTTATTGGTCGTTTTCAAGGATTCAACGCAAAAAATTCGGACCCTTCGGAATTAGCGCTTGGGCTCTTCGAGTCGTACCGCAAGAACAAGCAAACGCAGAAGAAGATGAGTGAGGTACTAGTGGGCTTGTTCGAACAAAGGTAAGCGTACGAAGTTCCCCTCTTGACGGAACCTTAGAATGTGTCAACAGGTGTCCACTTATTTTTTAGTGGACACCTGTTGAGTGTGTCTAAGCGGCTTCGGAAGTTTGGGTGTGAAGTGAGGGAGCTAGGTTCCAGGGCAGGAGATCCTCGATCTTGCTGATGGGATGATCGGCGATCCGTGCAAGCACCGTTCGAAGATAGAGTTCCGGATCCAGTCCGTTGAGCTTGGCCGAACCGATGAGCGAGTACATATTGGCGGCGCGCTGACCGCCGCAATCAGATCCAGCGAATAGGAAGTTTTTTCGTCCGAGGGCAACTGCCCGCAGCGCCCGCTCAGCGGCGCTGTTGTCGATCTCCAGCAGACCGTCTTCGGTATAACGTGTGAGGGCACGCCATCGTGAGAGCGCGTAGCGGATGGCACCGGCAGTCTCGCTCTTGGCAGACATGCTTTTGCGTGCCTTTTCCATCCAGTCTCGCAGACCATCGAGCAAGGGCCTGGCGCGCAACTGGCGAACGCTTAACCTGAGATCGACGGGCTTGCCGCGTATCTCCTCTTCGATCGCATAAAGCGCTCCGATCCTGGCCAGCGCCTCTGTCGTGGTTGGGGAAGCATGGACGACGTGGATTTCGTGGAACTTGCGTCGTGCGTGCGCCCAACAGGCCGCCTCGTAGATATCGTTCGCCATAGAGATGATGGAAGCCGGCATAGGCGTCAGCCTGCAAGGCCCCCTTGAAGTTCTCCAGATGCTTCCTCGGATGTTCCCCCCGGCGGTCTTCCGAATATGCAAACCAGACGGCTGGAGACGTATCTTCACCGCCCGGCCTGTCGTCGCGCACGTAGGTCCAGAGACGTCCGGTTTTGGTCTTGCCGTTACCAGGGGCGAGCACTGGGATCGGGAGTATCGTCAGCGTGTACCTTGCGGCCGCTCGGCACATGCTTCTGAATCGCACTCACCAGTGGATCAATCAGATCACTCGCTGCGCCAACCCATCCGGCCAGCGTGGAGCGGGGTATCTCAACTCCCTGCCGGGCGTAAATCTCTGATTGCCTGTAGAGGGGCAGATGGTCGCTGTATTTAGAAATGAGGACATGAGCCAGCAAGCCAGGACCGGCAAGACCGCGTTCGATCGGCCGCGAGGATGCAGGCGCTTCGACGACGCGATCACAGCCTGAGCAGGAGAACTTCGGCCGGACGTGGCGAATGACCTTGAAGCTGTCGGGGATGTACTCCAACTGCTCGGAAATATCTTCGCCGAACTTACGCAACTGCGAGCCGCAATCCGCGCAGCAATCACCTTCGTGAACGTGCGTGACCACTTCTCGCTGGAGATGTGCCGGCAGCGGCTTGCGCCCAGACCCGACCTTACTCCCTTTAGCAGGAGACACTCGCTCAGCTGCTGCCTCGGCCTCAGCCTGTGTCGTCTCCTGCTCTTCAAGTTGAAACTCGAGTTGCTCAAGCTTGAAGACGATCTTTTCGCTCCTGGTGCCGAAGATCATGTGCCGCAGCTTCTCGATCATGAGCTTCATATGCTCGATACGCTCACTGCGCGAGCTCAGCTCATCGACTTGTTGTGAGAGGGTCTGCCGGTGCGAATCTACTTCAGCTTCAAGACGCCGAATCTGCTCATCACGATCAGCGGCCAGCGATGCGAGTTCTTCCTGATGTGCGTGAACCAACGCCACCAGTTCGTCACGATCGAGCAGGTTCAGATCCGGCTGCGGAGCACGATTCATGAACGAAGTATGCCATTAGCGCAAAAGGAATATACCGGGCAAAAAGCGGCATCAACACAAGGGAATCGCAATCGTTATCAGGGGACTAGACGGCCACTTCCGGAGTCCATGTTCGCTCGACGCGTCGCCAATCGATGCCTTCTAAAAGCATCGACAACTGTGCGCGACTGAGCTGCACTGTGCCACTCTCGACCTTCGGCCAGATGAATCGACCACGCTCCAGCCGCTTGGCAAAAAGGCAGAGACCATCGCCATCCCACCACAACAGCTTTACGATGTCGCCTCTTCGTCCGCGGAACACGAAGATGTGGCCGGAGAATGGTTGTTGTTGGAGCGTGTTCTGCACCTGCGCGCTCAGCCCGTCGAAGCCACGGCGCAGATCCGTGACGCCGGCCGCAATCCAGATCTTCGTCCCGGCGGGAGGCTCGATCACTTGCGCAGGCTCTCAAGGATCAACCGCACCAGCGAGGCATCAGCTCCGCTCTCCACGCTGATCGTCGCCCGACCTTCCAGCTCGATGTGAATCGCGCCTCTACACAATACCTGCGGCACTTGCTCCGTAACGCTCGATGACTTGCTCGCACCCGTTACCGTAACCGGGATCAGCGCCCCGCATGCATCTGTAAGTTCGCCCCGCTCGAACTCCCTCCGCCACTTAAACACCTGGTTCGCGTTCACACCGCACGCTCGAGCCACTTCGGCCACACTGGCGCCTGGCTCCAGGGTTAACCGCACAATCTGTCGCTTCTCCGACACGGACCGCCATCGCCGAACACGGCGACCTGAACTCAGCTCAGACGCAACCATGCGCTGATCTTCACTCCAACCGCGCCGACCCGCCAGAGGGGAACTTCGTACGCTTACGAACAAAGCGGTAGCTTTGCCGAAGCAAAGCGGAGAATTGGATATCTGGAAGAGTTGGAAGTCTGGGAACCGTCGTATGCGACTCGAATAACCTCAGCCGCCGCGACAAACATGCAGATTGAACAATCATGGGGAGTGCCAGCGCGTGTGGCAAGCCTCGCAAAGAGATGGGTCGCAAGTTAGTAAAACGACCCGTACCCGTAGGTTGGGAAGCTAGTGCACATCTTCTTCAAGGCCAATTCCATCTCTGTCCCCGCAACTACCACGCAACTATCCGTAGATACCCAACGTTGACCCAGAGCTGGGCGCGGCGTAGTGCCCGAAGGCGTTCCTCCCTCTGCCTCCCGTTCGCGTCGCAATTGGTCCCTGGCGCGTTTTTCCTGCCTCTGCACCCTTCTTCCAACACGCTTTTCGTGAGCGCTACACGAACCACAGGTTGGATGCGAGCTTAGCGAGCAGGTATTCGCGCTGCTTGTCTTATCTTCCACTGATCGGGTAACCAGGCGGCGAGTTCACTCATTTGCGCTGCTGGCAAGTTGATCAACAGCTGTGTGAGGTAGAGTTGCGGGTCCACATCATGTCTACGGCAGGTGCTGGTCAGGCTTGCCAGTATGGCAGCGGTCCGGCCGCCACGTGGGTTGCCGACGAACAAAGAGTTCTTGCGGTTCAGCACCACACGCTTCATTTCCCGCTCACTGATGTTGTTGTCGATGGGCACAGCGCCATCGGAGCAGAAGGTGTTCAGCTCCGTCCATTGTCCCAGAGCGTAGTTCACTGCCTCGGCCATAGGGTGTTTGGGCAAAAGCTGTTCCTTCCAGCTGAGAAGCTTCTGCCGCAATTGGGCCAACACCGGCGCTGACTGGCGCTGACGCATGTCGAGCCGCTCTGCGACGGAAAGCGCCGCGGCCTGTTTCTCCACCACATAAAGGGCGCGCACCATCTCGATGGCTTGTTGTGCGATCTCAACAAGAAAAGCGTGACAGGCGGAACGTACCCCAAGGAACTGCGCGGAAATGCAGCCGCAACATCTCGGTCCCGTAAAGTCGTCCGCCCGCTGGATTGTCTCTTCAGAGTTTTGCGGACAGACCGGAGTTGGCACTTTTGCGAAACCCACTCCCGTGACGTGTGGGGCTGGAGAATTGCAATAAATCCGTTCGATTCCCTCGTGGGTACGCAGAATTGCGGCTGTTCTCTCTTTGCGGTGATGTTCAGGGACTGCTCTGGTTATTAAAGCTTCCCGGTGCGACTCATACGGAGATTGTGGTACATCAGCTCGGGATTTGGCAGCCTGAGCAGGTCGGAGGTCTGAATCTTGACGGGAATACGCCCCTCTTCGAGCCGAGATTGCAGGCTCTTGATCGCCCATGTGGGAAAAGCGGGAGACACGACTACTTTCTCGATGAGTGTCGCACAGTTGACAGCAAGCGATTCTCCTTTGTTAGCCTCACCAGAAACCCATGATGCGATAGTTAGGTCTCTTCCGGAACCGCGGTCAAGGAGGATCCTTACTTCGCTTTCATGCCGAAAGCTTCTCCTCTTCGTTGTCAAAGGCACTAAAGAGTCGCTAGAACCAGCCGGTGGTCCGAAGTCGTGATCGCTGTATTCCACTTCCACTATGAACAGGTTCCGTGGCTCCTGTGCTAGGCATGATTTCAAGCTTCCAACCGTTGTCTGGATCGCAACCCCGTCTTCCCCAGACGTATATAGCTTCCACATCGCGACAGACTCGACTTCATTCTTGTGCCAACAATTGACGGCGTATCCAGCCTGCTTATCCTTCCGGATGGTTTCAACTAGCTTTAGTGCGTAAGGTTCGTTTACACGTTCGCCGACCAACTGCATGAACTCCGGACTTGATCTGAGTTCCATGACAAAACTGGCAGGCCACACGCCCTCCCACATGTCAGAGAACTCCTCTGAGATGGCGAAGTACAGACGTCTCTCACCTAAAAGCCAGAGGAACTCAGAAAGATCTAAGTAACGCCAAAGCTTTGTTTCGTCTGACGGCGTTCGAAGTGATGTATGAAGCTGGTACATAGCCTTAAGGTACCCTGCTACGTGAGCTGGTGGAAATCAAAGAAGCGGACGAACGTTGCCTGACATTTCGAGGCGCTCAAAGTCGCTCCAACCGCGTCTGCGAATCCCCAAATTGATCCAGTTTCACCCCGAAACGATCCATCAGTGACAGGTACAAACTGCACATCTTACGGTTATCTTCGCTGTCCTTAAGGTAATTCAGCGAACGCCCCGTTTGTAACGTCCCACCCAAGCCCGCCGGCCAGCACGATCGGCAACCGGAAGTTGTCGTGTTTGCGGCCGATCCACATGTTCGATAGGAACATCAGGCAGGTGTTGTCTAACACCGTGCCGTTCCCTTCTTTCATGCTGTCCAACTTCGTGGCCAGGTAGGCGTACTGCTCGACGTGGAAACGAGCGATGCGCTCGTAGCCGTCGGAGTTGTTGTTGTGCGAGGCGGAATGGTGGCCTTCCTTCACATCGAGGAAGGGATAATACATGGCCGATAGATCATGAGAGATGATCAACGAGGCGACGCGCGTCTTGTTGGTTTGGAAGGCGATCGCAATGATGTCGCACATCAGGCGGGCGTGATCGCGTAGGTCTTCCGGCAGTCCGTTGGCCGGCCGTTCCATGGTGGCGGCGACGGTGTTTTTGGCTTTCGCTGCGTCGTTGGCATCGTCCATGCCTTTGCGCATGCCCTCTACGCGCTTTTCCACTTCGCGCACACTGGTCAGGTATTCATCGAGCTTGCCCTGGTCCGTGGCACTGATGCACTTGGAAAGATCCTGGGCACGATCTTTTACGCGGTCGAGAATGCTGATGTTCTGCAGGCTGCCACGGTTGTCAAACAAGTTGTCCCAGGCGAGCGAGGGGTAGACTTCCACCGGCACGGGCGAGTTCGGACTCTGCCAGGAGAGGTAGGAACTGTAGGCCAGGGAAAAGTTCGATTCGTGGTAGCCGGTCATGGGCTGATCGCAGGCCAGCACAATGCTGGATTGCGGGGTTTCTTCGCCTACGCGGCTGGCAATCATCTGGTCGATGCTGATGCCGGAGTGGATGATGGCGCCTTTCGAGATGTGCGCGCCGGATAAGAGGCTGCCGGTCTGGGCGGGATGAATTCCCTGCCCCGTGAGGGCTTTGACGTAGAGACCGTCGATCACGTTGATTTTTTGTTTGAGGGGCTCGAGGGGGGAGAGGGTCTTCGAGAGCTTCATGTCGGCGCCCTGGCCTTCGGCGCTCCAGTGATCCTCGTTAATGCCACAACCCAGGAAGACGATGCCGAAACGCTTGGGGAAGGCGGAGGGAGTGGGGACGTCGGCTAAGGCGTGCAGGGATTCGAGAAAGGGGAGGGCTACCGTGCAACCGGCTCCGCGGAGTACGGCTCGGCGGGAGACGGGGAATGATAATTTTTTGGTTGGCATGGTTAGTTTGCCTTTCTCAGACGGATGGTCGAGGGGCAGGGGCTAAAGCCCTCTTTCGTTGATGGGTTTATGGCACGACTGAAGTCGTGCCCTGATACAAAGCCTGAGAAAGCCCGTCGTGATGGGGTGGGCCGGGTTTTAGTCATGGAGTTTCCTTCGCCTTGGTTTGCGTTTTCGGGAAGGTGGAGGTTTCTCCGGTCTGGCGATAAACATTTCCATGAAAGGTCCGCGGAACTGCAGATCCCTCGGCTTCGCTCGGGATGACAAAGGAGAGGGTTGCGGTTTGGTAGGGACTGGCTGCCGGACCGAGACGTCCGCGGAACCGCAGATCCCTCGGCTTCGCTCCCACGGCACGCCGGGGCAGGCGGGATGACAAAGGAGAGGGTGCGGTTTGATAGGGATTGGTTGCCGGACCGAAAGAGTTGCCCGTCGAGTGCTGTGGTATCCCACATCTCGCGAAAAACGAGCGAGATGTGGGGCCCACCCGAGGTTCTTTTAACGGTACAGAAAGCCGGAAAAGACAGACCTTTGATGGGGCTTCGCCCCGTCGTTTTCGACCCATGTACGCTGGTGCGAACATGGGGCACCCGTCCAGTGTGGGAGGTTGGGGCACTCAGTTCACCTTCCCTGAGGCGATTTGCGTTGGCGGCACTGGCATTCGTTTGTTGCGGAATTGGGGGCTTAGGACGATTGTCTCAATCAGTGTGTCGAAATGGTCGCCTTGCGCGGCCAGGTTGGTCTGCATGGTGTCGACCAGGGCTTCGTCGGAGAGTTGCAGGGAGCGATCGAGGGCGTAGGTGAGGAGCTTGCGGCTTAGGTTGTTGAGGAATTCGGGCTGGCGATGGTCGCGGATGAAGTCGCGCAGGCCGTTGAAGCCTACTCCGTTGATGTCTCCGGGATAGGTGACGGCAGTGTCGACGGGGCGGCCGGCCAGGTCCTTCGTGCGCACGTCGCCGATGGGGCCGTAGCCTTCGTAGGCGAGTCCGAAGGAATCAAAGCGCTGGTGGCAGGCGGCGCAGAAGGGATTCGCCCGATGCCTGGCCAGCATGTCGCGTACGGGAAGATCGGACTTCGACTCGTCGCTGGGGAGCTCGGGCACGACGGGCGGCGGGGGCGGCACGCGGATGCCTAATACTTTTTGGACGACCCAGTTTCCTCGCTTCACCGGGCTGGTGCGGAGGCCGGGGGAGTTCTGGGTCATGAAGACGGACATGGGGAGGATTCCTCCACGCCCGTATTTGTGGGCGTCGTCGACGCGGACCCAGTGGTTGAGGTCGCCCTGCACTCCCGGGATGCCGTAGTGCTTGGCCAGGACGGGATTGACGAAGGTGTAGTCGCCGTAGAGAAGGTCGAGGACGGGGCGGTTGTTTTGGATGGTGTCTTCGACGTAGCGGATGGGTTCCTGGAACATGGCTTCGCGGAGATCGTTGTTGAATTGCGGGAAGCGCGCACGATCGACGGCGTTGTTGGATTCAAAGAGACGGAAGTTGAGCCAGTTGCCGGTGAACTCCGTGGCCAGGCCGCGGACGCGGGCGTCTTTCATCATGCGGCGGGCTTGGGCGAGGAGGACTGCGGGTTTTTGCAGGTCGTTGTTGGCGGCGTGGCGCAACAGCTCTTCATCGGGCATGCTGGCCCAGAGGAAGTAGCTCAGGCGGCTGGCCAGGGCGTAACCCGACAGCGGCTCTGCTGGGACGACGGTCGAAGTTTTCAGGACATGACGGGTTTTGTCACCGCCGCGGTTTGCAGCGGCTCGTTCATGTCGAGGCGGTAGAGGAAGTCCGGCTCCATGAGCACGCCGGTGATGGCGCCGCGGATGGCGTCCTCATGGGATAACTGGTTTTGGGTTCGATCCTGGTGGTAGTAAGTCAGTAAGTCGGTTCGCTCGGTGTTGGTGAGGGGGCGGCGATAGGCGCGGGCGGCAAATTGTTGGAGGTCTTCCAGGTGTCTGGGCTCCGCTTCGGCCCTTTCTTTTTCCAAGGCGCGGAGGGTGGCGTTCATCTGGTTGAAGTGGTCGCGGATGGCTTCGGCGGCTACGGAGTCGTTGGTTGGATCGGCGGCTGCCTTGGCGAGGTAGATGTCTCGCATCTTGAAGATGACTTCGGTATCGGTGACGGCGTGATCGGTGGGGCGCTCGGAGCCGGATTCGTCGCCTTTGCCGAAGACTTCTCCGCTCTGGTTGAAGTAGTACTGGGTCCAGGTGCGGGCGGAGAAATCGGCGATGTAGTCGAACTCGTTCCAGAGACGGTCCAGTTCCCTCTTTCCTTTGTCGTCCAGGATGAGCTGGATGAGGGGGAGATCGTCGCGGTAGTAGCCCATGATGTTGTGATAGCCGGCGCTGAGGAGGCGGCCTTTGTCTTCGGAGTCGTCGGGGAAATAGCGGCCGCGCTCGCTGATGTAAAAGGCGTCGGGAAAGACGGAGGCGAAGCGGGCGAAGGCGGCTTCGTACTGGCGCGCTGGGCGTGGGGGACGATCAGGTCGGTATCGTTGGCGCGGGCCTTGGCGGAGAGAGCGGCCCAGCGGGGCGCGGCTTCCTCGTGGAGATCGGGATATTTCGGGATCGCCGGGACGACGGGCGGTGGATCGGTGTCGTTGCGCAGGTCGTTGGGATCGCTGTCACGGCGGTGCTCGGCGTATTGCTTCAGCTTCCAGTTCAGCAGGGGCTCCGATTGGGCGGGCAGTCCGTGCACGACCGGGGCGGCAAATTGCATGGCGGTGTGGGCGCGGATTTTCACGACGAAGTCGCGCATCGCCGTGCATTTTGCTGCGCAGGCCTCCGGTCTGCGCGGCGTCGGGCGGGGGCAGGGCCTGGAACATTTGCTGGAGCTTGAGGACGGGGCCGATGGCGTTCTGGTCGTGCAGGATTTGCCAGACCATGGGCAGGTATTTGGGGGACAGCTTGGCGTCGAGCGCGGTGGTGGTCAGGGTGGCGCTTGGTTTCTTGAGAGCTGCTCGATATTTGTAGCGCCAGGCAGCCTGGAAGTAGTCCGCGTAGTCGGTGGGCTGGGCGAAGTAGAAGCTCACGATGCGCTGGATGGCGTACTTTTCGCGGTCGGTCTCTACCAGCATGGGGTAGGGGGCGAAGTCGATGCCATCGGGTTTGAGGACGGCGTGGTTCGGCTACTTCGCGCGCGGCCTTCAGGTATTTGTTCAGCAGGGCCGGGGACATGGTTAAGGATTCGCCGGAGTTATCGAAGCCGGCCTGGTTGGCGGGATCGACGGGAAATTGTTTGGCGACGCGCATGTCCTGGCCGGTGAGGTCGCGGATGGTGTAGTCGTACTCGGCGTTGCTGAGGCGGCGGGCCAGGACGACTCCTGGGTCTCCGGCGGCTTTCTTGATTTCTGCAGCGCGGACGGCGGCTACCCAGTCGATGATTTGCTGGGCTTCGGCGGCCGGCGGGGGCGGCATGGGTTTGGGGGGCATTTCCTTGGCTTTTAGCCGGTCGGCGAGGAGGGCCCAACGGGGGAAGTCGTCGGTCACCATGTCCATGTTGGTGTAGGACTTCAGGTCGAATTGGGCGGGTGCCATTTTGCCGCTGTGGCAGGCTACGCAGTATTTGCCGACAAAGGGTTTTACGGTTTGGTCGAATTGCTGGTCGATATTGGGGGTGGGTGCGGGGGTGGCGGCGTGCGCCAAGGGGGCTGCGGTGAGTAAGAGGGAGAGGAGAAGGGTCCGAAACTTCATGAAAAAGCGCCTCTGGCCTCGAAGTTGGGGGTGAAATAGGTTGTCAACATGATACCTATTCGGGGGCGGGAATGCTCGGTTTCGTGGTATTGGGTGGGGTCAGAGTTCCATTGGGGAATTTAAGAGGATTCTCTAGTGGGATGGCAAAAGGGATTGTTGGTTTGCGGCGCGAATCATGGCGGGTCAGGGGTGCGGAAAGGCATCGGAGGCGGCTTGTTGGAAAGCTTGGCGAAGGTTGGCGGCATCTCCGTTGATGCCGGGGCGCTGGACCATGAGGATGTAGGCGAGGCCGCGCACCGGGTCTATCCAGGCTTGGGTGCCCCAGGCTCCTCCGTGACCGAAGGTGCCGGGTGAGAGCATCTCCGCCACTCCCGGGTGCGGGGTCTTGAGGATGGCCACTCCGATTCCCCAGCCGTAGTTCATCCCACGGTTTCCATATTCGTCGGTTTGCAGGAAGCCGGTCTTGAGTTCGCCCGTGTGCACGGTGGTGAGCTGTTGAAAGGCGGCGGGGGTGAGAATTCGCTTACCGTTGAAGGTTCCGCCGTTCAAGAGCATCTGGCAGAAGCGCGCATAGTCGGGGCCGGTTGAAAAAAGGCCTCCGTTCCCGAAAGGGGGTTGATCCTTCATTCCGTAGGCAGCGTAGGGCGCCGCGGTCAGAGTGCCGGTTTGCTTGTCTTTGATATACGGGGTCGCGAGGTGCGATCGTTGCTTCTGGTTTGGGTAGAAGGTGGTGTGCTTCATGCCCAGCGGTTTGAGAATGTGTTTGCTGACAAACTCGTCGAATGAGACTCCACTTGCCACTTCGACTATGCGCGCTGCTGTGTTGATGCCGGATTGGGTATATTTCCAGCGAGCGCCTGGTTCATATTGCATAGGCGATGCAAGATAAATGGGGATCAGATCGCGCAGAGTGTGGGCACTCTTGATGGCGGCGGTATCGCCTTCGCCCAGACCCGAGGTATGAGTGAGCATCTGCTCGATCGTTATGTGGGCTGGCTGGCCCGAGGGTGTCTTGAGCGCGGCAAACTCGGGAATGAACTTTTCGACTGGATCGCTTACGCTCAGCTTCCCCTCGTCCTGCAGCATGAGAATGGAAACCCCGGTGAGGGGCTTGGTCATGGAGGCGATCCAGAATAGGGTGTCGGGCTTCATGGGCGTTTTCTTCGCGATATCGGCGAGGCCAATGGTATCGAGCGCGAGGAATTTGTCCTTGGCAACGACCACGGTGACCGCTCCCGAAATGTCCTGTGCGTCGATAAACTTCTCGACCGCCGCGCGAATAGCCTGGTTTCCCGGTTCGGCCGCGAGAGCGAACGCAGGCAAGAGCAGCAGAAGAGCGCAGACAACACTTCGTTTAAGCACTCCGTCTACCTTGGAAGGACCCTCTGATTTCATTCAAGACTTATAGGGGATAGGCAGGAAAAAAACAACCGTCGATTGATAACGATGCTTGACACCCCTATTATTCTAGGTATTAATGCCGTGAGAATTTCATGTCGCTCTTTGGTCGCATCTCGAATCTGTTTTCCCGCCCCCGGGTAGAACGCGCAATCGAAGCAGAGCTGAAGGCCCATATCGAATTACGGATAGAGGACAGTATTGCCAAAGGCATGTCCGCGGAAGAGGCTCGCCGAGATGCTCTGCTTCGGTTTGGAAACCCCACAGTCGTGAGGGAGCGAGTTGTGGCCGTAGATGCTGCGCTGACGGTGAAGAGCCTGTTTGCGGATGTTCGCTACGCGCTTCGCCAGCTTCTGCGGAATCGTGGGTTTACCGTGATTGCCATCCTGACGCTGGCGCTCGGTATCGGGGCGACGGCGGGAATTTTCTCCATCCTGAATGCGTGGATCATTCAGCCGCTTCCGCTCAAGGACCCGCGACAACTCGTGATCTTCTGGAGAGCCGCAAGTGGAAGCCCCGGGGAACCGGCATTACCCCGAATAGCCCTGCAACCTATTTAGGAGTGATAGGGGTGGTTTGCCTGGTCGCATTGGGAGCGAGCTATTTGCCGGCACGGAGGGCGGCATCGGTCGACCCGGTTCGCTCACTTCGCGCCGAATAGTGAGTTCTGCAGGGCTTTTAGAACTGGTAGATTGGCTCCATGTGTTCCATGAATCGCCGCGAGATGCTGAAACTTAGTTCGCTTGCCGCCATTACTTCGACAGTTCCTCAAGTTGTTCAAGGTGCGGTTGCCGAGGTGATCCACGCGGTTCCCCAGTGGGAGTTTTTTGAACTCAGTCTCGCGGGGCCTCATTCGGGCAATCCGTTCCTCGAGGTGCAACTCGGAGCGAGATTTGTACTTGGGCGCAAAGTGGTCGCTGTGGACGGATTCTACGATGGAATGGGAACCTACAAGGTTCGATTCATGCCAGATACAGTGGGCGATTGGACCTATACGACCCATAGCAATACGCCCGAGCTCGATGGAAAGACAGGAAGGTTCGCATGCGTGGCGGCGTTTGCAACTGCTCATGGTCCTGTGGTGGTGCGGAATCAGCATCATTTTGCGTATGCGGACGGTACACCCTTCTTCCCTTTCGGAACGACTTGTTATGCTTGGGTGCACCAGAGCGAGGAGCTTCAGCGGCAGACGCTGGACACGCTGCGCACAGCTCCGTTCAACAAAATTCGGATGTGCATCTTTCCCAAGAGCTATGAGTACAACCACAATGAGCCTGGGCTGTATCCCTTCGACCGCAATGCGCAGGGAGTCAGCGATTTCTCCCGGCCGAATCCAGCTTTTTTCTCCCACATCGAGCAGCGCATCGCAGACCTTCGCGGACTGGGCATCGAAGCGGATTTGATTTTGTTCCATCCCTACGACCGCTGGGGATATGCAACGATGCCGGCCGATGCGGATGACCGATATCTGCGCTATGTTCTCGCACGCCTGTCGGCTTACCGCAATGTGTGGTGGTCGATGGCGAACGAGTTCGATCTGATGCATGCAAAAACGGTGAAGGACTTCGACCGATTTTTTCACATTGCGGAGCAACATGACCCGTATGGCCATCTTCGCTCGGTGCACTATTCGAAAGTGATGTATGACTATGCGCAGCCATGGGTGACCCACGCGAGTCTGCAAACTTACAAATTCGAAGCAGCGGAAGAATGGTTCAAAGCATGGGGCAAGCCAATCATTTTTGACGAGATCATGTATGAAGGCAATTTGAATAAACGCTGGGGCAATCTCTCGGGCGAGGAGAATACGCGGCGCTTCTGGCTGGGAGTGGTCGCGGGGTGCTATGTGACGCATGGGGAGACGTATCTCGATCCCGAACAGCCGCTGGATGAAAACACAACTCCCACCCTGTGGTGGTCGCACGGCGGAACGCTCAAGGGAACGAGTCCGGCGCGGATCGCATTTTTGCGCAAGCTGGTCGAGGAGACTGTCACCATGGCAGGCAAGCGGACTGGGCTTGTAGCGGGCGCGACCCAGTATTATCTGAACGCCTCCACTGTTGACGCGGCGGGCACGATGACGGGTGAGATCTTCTACTACATGGATTTTCATCAGCCTGTTTACTATGAGTTTCCTCTGCCCGAGGGACGGTTTACCGCGGAAATGATTGACCCATGGGAAATGAAGGTGAGCGCAATTCCGGGGACGTTCACGGGAAACACGAAGCTGGAGCTCAGCGGACGCCCTTACCAGGCGGTGCGGTTTCGACGCAGCTAACGCTTGCCGTGAGGGTCATACTGGAAGCACTGGTCTAGCGGCACACCGAGCACGACGGCCACTTTGAAGGCCGTCTCCAGTGAGGGCGAATATTTGTCCTGCTCCATGGCAATGACGGTTTGGCGCGTGACGCCGACTCGATCGGCGAGTTCCTGCTGCGTCATATCCCGCGCGGCCCGAAGTTCTCGAATCTGATTGCGTATAGCAGGCATCAGAGGGCTTTCCGATAAGACACAATCTGTGTTGCCGTCTTGGTGATATCCGCGATGACCAGCATGCCAAAGAAAACGCTTAGGAAATGAAGGCCTACCATCCGGCTTTCAAATGGGAAATGGCTGACTGCGGCGTGGAACCACAACATGCCCAGGCCGAGAACCATCAGTGACGCGATGGTGAGATAACCTGCACGATAGCCTCGCAGCTCAATCAAACGGTCGCGCTCGTCTGTGATACGGTTGCGCGTGAAGGCGGCAATCACGGACTGCAGGATAATTTGCAAAACGATGATGGCGATGATCATGCCCGCGACCTTGTTAACGGAGTTTTGATGGTGGAGGAAAAAGTAGGGGCCGTACACCAGGAGTTCCGCCGCGAGTGAGGCGTAGAGGGACTTCTCCCGGTAGGAAAGGCTGATCGCCATCGCAAATCACCTCCATGTCAAAAATGTTTAACATCGAAGAAGATAGCGCTGCTCGCGACTTATGTCAAATATTTTTTACATTTAATTGCCGCTTAACGTGATGAACCGGCCGTGAGCGTCGTCGTGGGGGGTGACAGAAGAAAAGTGAAACAAAAGCGCCTTGGGAAGCGTAATACTGAGTACGATCCAATTCTCCTAGGGCCGCGAGCGGAGACAAAACTGCTTGCGGCTATTTTTTGTGCTCAGTCACTGTATCTTGCCTACAAAATAAATCCGGCTTGGGTGAAGGATTTTATGGACGAAATTCGTTGCTGCTGTTTCCTCAGTCTCGCAGGAGTGGGCCCAGGTATCTTCGGAAGAGTATTCTCTGGGGTCGAAGGACAAAAGCGATCGTTGGGCTGCGCCCATCTTTTTCGGCCCATGTACGCCGGGGCGAACATGGGGCACCCGTCCGATTTCCTCTGGGCCTTTGCTACGACACAGACTCCGTAGAGATGGCTGAGAATGAACGGCGATGTCAATCCTGAACAACGTTCAGCCGTCCCTTCGGGACTCAATTGGTACATCGAGGACGCCACCTGGAGTTTCGGCAGATTTAATGGGGCCAGCGCTAATTTATTCAATGGCGATAGATGGTGCTATCTGGATGATAGTGCTGCCAGTCGAACCAGAAGTCTTTTAGCGCATCGATCCGCGTCAGACACTGCCCTTTCATTGGTCCAGAAAAGGCACAGCCTTCGAAGCTCCAGTCGCTAAGGGAATCGGAATCCAGAAGCACCCAGGGATCGCCGGTATTTCCGCCACCACGGCCATAAAATTCGAACGTGTTCGTACCCATCTCGCGTGAGAAAGCGCGGACGGATTTTCCATCCGGGCCAAGTACGAGCATGATCGGTTTGCCCCCGACATCATCGATCAGGACCGGTGAGGCAATGGTCAGCTTGCTCAATGGAAAGGCGCGCGCGGCTCCGTTCATCGATACGCCCAGGATCGTCTCCCGGTCGGGAAGTGTCCCCTTGGTTGCGTGAATCACGGTGGGCAGCTTCGCAATCTCGCTCTCCCAGGTCGCTTTCTCGTAGTGCGCCGCATCGCGGGTGAGAGGCGCCAGGACTGTGCCGTTCGGCTGTTCTTTTTTCCAAAGCCCAAACGTAAGTTCATCCTGGGGCACCAGGGTGAGCTTCGCACCCTTCATGGGGCCCGCAATCGCAGTTCCGGTGATCTGCTGCCAGAAGCTGCCTGTCTCCTCGTCACGCATGAGGAAGTTCTGGTTGTTGATGCCTGCCAGATGAAAGTGCAACTGGCGCCCTTGTATGCTGCGGGTCCAGACCAGACCCGTGTGGCAGAGCGTTCAATAGGTGACGACGATGGGCAATTGATGCAGCCGATCATTCACGACGTGGTGATAGCCCATTTCGCGAATAGGATAGGCGCGGCTTTCTCCGCCCAGCGTGACGGCGATGACCATGTCTTTCGCGTCAATGCCAGCTTGCTGAATGGTGACGTAGCGCGGCTCTCCGAAGGGGTGGAACATGATTTGTTCGTAAGGATTAACCCATGAGGCAACGGCTGCGATCAGAGCTATCCCCATCGCCGGGGCGAGGAACAGCAGCTTCGCGAGCCAGCCGGCGCGTCGCCAGACAAAGAGCGCGCAGATCGTGATGAGGAGGAAAAGCACCAATAAAATCACCTTGTCATGGAGGGTGACCCAAAGGGCGCGCTGCAGAGCGGCAGGCTTTTGCTCGGTGAACGGACGAATCACGTAGGTTGGATAAAGGGCTAGCACGAGAGCAGCCAGGCTTAGCAGGAGCAGGACGGAACCCACGACAAAATTTTTCTTTTTCGTGCGGGTTTCGGCGGGGATCATCATGGAAATCCTATTTCCTCAGCCAACGTACGCGGGTATGGTCAAAATTGCCATATCGCAGAACTCTATCGCAGTCGGGCTTCCGGGCGCATCCATCGAAAGATGGAGGTAGAGATACAAGGCTCATTGATGAGTAAAGGCGCCGCAGCCGAACTATGCGTTCGATGAAGAAAGCAGCCCTCAGTGGCTAAAGCAGTCTGCGTTAGAACCACAGATTGTCCGGAAAAATCAATAAGCGAGTCTCAGTCATAGATCGTGATTCAAAAGCTATATGACTGTTGCCAGTTTTTCGAGTTCTCACGCAGACTCTAAAGGCCGTTGGTTCTGGCTGATTTATGTACGGGCTAAAGCCCGTACCTACCAGGCCGTACATATCAGACCGTACATACCAGGCCCGCATGTGCACAGACCGTAGGTGGGCTTCCGTCACTCATTTGGTCATCTTGTTCATTTCAAGATAGCCTTGCGGGGCGACGCCGAAGGCGTCGGCTACGCGGTTGAAGAAGGCGAACATTGCCGTGATGTAGACCGCTTCAGCGATCTGGGGCTCAGTCCAACCGCGTTGGCGCAGAAGCTCTACATCTTCCGGGGTTGTGCGATAGGCTGCCTCGGTCACCTTGGTGACGTATTCGAGCAGTGCCCGGTGGGCGTCGTCGAGCGATGCGTCCTCGAGGTTGCCTTCGACCAGTGCCTGTACTGTTTTCTCTTCTGCTCCCTGAACACGCAGGAAGTAAGCATGCGAGTCGAGTCAATAGGGACAGCGATTCAGCCAGGAGACCCAGCTGGCGATCGCCTCCTTTGTCCTTCGCGTGAGATGGCCTTCAGAGAAGTGGACCGTGTTGCTGAAGCTCATCACCTCGCGCAAAAAATCTGGGCGGTGGCTAAAACATTTGAGAATGCCAGGCATCTGCTGGCGTCCCGAATGGGCCCGCCATTCGTCGTATACTTTCGCGACGTCGCCAGTCGCTTCAGCATCCTCAATCACCTTGATTTTTGTCTTTGCGTCTTCCATGGTTCCAATGGCCACAGAGTAGCATAGGCGGCTAAATCACCAGGCGATGGTCGCCCACTTTACGAGTAATCCTTTGCCGGTCAAGGTATTCCAACAGTGGAATGGCGTATTTTCTCGACAACCCGGTTATCTGCTTGAAGCGGGCTACATCCACGGTCTGTCCGCGAAGTTTGCCGATCTCTGAGCGCAGCCGGGCAAGGGCTTCGTGGTGCATGAAGAGATTCTCGCTTCCCATCTGTATCAGAATCTTTTCGCGCAGCAGTAAGGTGACCAGCCCGCGCATTTCTGTTTCTTTGAGTTTCAGGGTGGACGCTACTTCGGAGATCAAGGGAGCTGAGAGACCAGCTTGCCGGTAGATGACAGCTATTGCAGACAGGGCCGGATCAGGAGCAGACGGAGGTTTGCCGGTCTGGATCGGATAAACCAGCTCGCCGTCCAACCGCAGTTTCTCCGCGCGGGCAAGACGCTGCAAAGCGAAATCGAGGATCTCCGGACGGAGCGATGTCCGGGTCTTGAGTTCCGATCGTTTGATACCGCTCACATGCTGTTGCAAAACGCTGCGGATGGCTTCACAGGCTGCATCGAGTGCCCGGCTGTCCAGCAAGATTTCGCCGGGAATCTGGAGCACACGTTGGCTGAGGATCGGGCGCTCGGCTGCTTCCCGGGCAAGTCCAGTCTCTGCCATCAGGCGGTGCAGCGAAAGCCCCTGCGTGCCACGGCGCGCTACGCGCAAAAGAAGCTGCTCTTCCGCAGGAGCGCTGCGCAAGGTCTCGAGCCACTCCATGGCCTGGAGCTTGCGCAGTCGCGGAAGCGGGTTCGCGTCCAGCACCCGACCGCCCCCGATGGTGGCCGGCGGTGAAACCTGCCGCAGCACGAAGGGATCGCCGGCGGTGAGCAGGATGGGACTCTGGAGTTTGATCCGCAGCAGCCGGCTCGAACCGGCTTCGAACCTGTCGCGGCCGTAGATCAGGACCGTGGCCAAAGTGTTGGACGTGAAGGCGTGGAAGTGAACCAGCGAACCATGTTTCAATGACGAAGCACCCGGGCAGCAACCAGGCTTCCACATCGATCGAAGTAACCGCGTTGAGGGTCTCCGGAAGTACGAGCGTCTGCCCCCGGCTTAGTTCCGACACCTCAACACCTGCGAGGTTCAAAGCTACCCGCGAGCCGGCGAGGGCAAGTTCTTCCGCACGCCCGTGGGTCTGCATCCCACGCACGCGCACGGTACGCCCTCCGGGCTCAACGGTGAGCGATTGCCCCGTGTGGAAGGCGCCCGCAAGCAAAGTGCCCGTGACGACGGTGCCGAATCCCTTCATCACGAAGGCGCGGTCAATGGGGAGCCGAGGCACGTGATCGGAGTCGCCGTCTTGCGCCTCCGCGGTGAGCCTGATGAGGCTCTGCCGCAGTTCCGGTAAATTCTGTCCCGTGGTTGCACTCACGGCAAGAATCTCTGCGCGGCCATCGCCGAGAAAGGTTCCGCGAAGAAACTGCTTCACCTCGAGCTCCACTTGCGCCACGCGGTCGGGGTCGACGGCATCGACCTTGGTGATGACCGTAAGGCCGGTGCGAACACCGAGCAGGCCACAGATTGCCAGGTGCTCTACGGTTTGGGGCTTAATGCCTTCCTCGGCGGAGATCACCAGCATCACCGCTCCGATACATCCAGCCCCGGCAAGCATGTTGTGAATGAACAGGCTGTGGCCGGGCACATCGACGAAGCTGATCCTGAGGGGACGGCCGGTGGACGACACCGCATCGAGGGAGGCGAAGCCGAGATCGATGGTGATGCCGCGCCGCTTCTCTTCCGGCAGGCGATCCGCATCGATACCAGTGAGCGCGCGAACCAGCGCGGTCTTGCCGTGATCGATGTGCCCTGCCGTTCCGATCACCACGGACTTGACCGGTGGCGTCATGCTGGATCGGTGGCTGATTTGCTGGAGCAGTAAGGCGAGCGTTTGATCGAATTCCGGTTCGACGGTGCGCAGATCCAGCAGGACGTTGTCTTCGTGGATGCGGCCGACTACCGGCGGATCAAGCCGGCGAAGAGCCAGAAGGAGCGCCTGCGGCTGCAGTACCGCGTGGCGAAGAGAGACGGCTGCGCTCTGCAAGCGGGCTGTGGGCGCCGTCCCGCCGCCGATCAGGCTCTCCACCGGTACCACTTCCGCAGACAGTTCAGCGCAATTGACCTGGCGGCTGACCAATGCACATCGCTCGAAGATCTCCCCTGCGGCAGCTTTCAACATTCTCTGGATTGGAATGCCGGGGACATTTTGCGAAGCATAGTCCATGAGCGTCGCTTCCAGCGCCGCGTAGGTAAGCTTGTCGACACGATAGGTCCGGTACAGAGGATTCTTGCGGATGGTCTGCACCAGGTCCGCCCTTCCGATGAGCAGGCCGCATTGGGGGCCGCCGAGCAGCTTGTCTCCACTGGCGGCAAGCAAATCGGAACCCGCCTCGAAGCTATCAGGCAAGGTCGGTTCAGAAGCAATCCCGAGAGGTTCGAGCGAGGTGAGCAGGCCGGTTCCCTGGTCTTCGAACACGGGCACCCTGGAACGCTTGCCGAGAGACACGAGGTCGCGTAGAGCAGGCCGTTCGACGAAGCCTTCCATGCTGAAATTCGATTGGTGGACGCGCAAAATGAGCCGAGTTGCAGGGGAGATTGCATTTTGATAGTCGGCGAGCCTGGTGCGGTTGGTGGCGCCGACTTCGCGCAGGATCGCGCCAGATTTGGCGAGAATTTCAGGAATCCGGAAGCCTCCGCCGATCTCTACCAATTCCCCGCGCGAAACGATGACTTCGCCCCCCTCCGCGAGCGTATTCAGGGCCAGGAACGTGGCGGCGGCACAGTTGTTCACCACGAGCGCCCCCGTGGTTGCGCCGCTTTGGGCGGTTAACACGCGCAGAAGAAGTTCCTCGGTAAGCGAGTCCCGGCGGCTGCGCTCGCCCGATTCGAGGTCGAGTTCAAGGTTTGAGTACCCGCCTGCGGTGTCGAGAATGTGGGCCAGTGCAGAGGCGCTCAAGGGAGCTCGGCCCAGATTGGTGTGCAGAACCACTCCGGTGGCATTGATCACGCGCCGCAGGCGATAGCGCGCACCCTGGGCGATCTGATTTGCAACCGTTACATGTATCATTGCCAACTCGCTTTCCAGGCTCGCCTGGGTATGGCGCCCGTGCCCAATTTCCTGCTTGAGGCGTGCCAGCACTGCCCGGGTGACGCGGATAACCGAGTGGCGGGAGTGGGTCTCGATGAGCGCGGCAAAGCCCGGCGTCAGCAGCAGCTCATGCAGCGAGGGAATGAGCTGGTACAGATTGGGATTGCTGTTTTCGGTGACCAGTTGGTTCGGTTTCATTGCACGTCCGTCTCAAATGACTCCTGGTTCGGTTAGGATAATAGGCTATCAGCAAGAATCCTCGCTTGCTGCCTGCCGCGGAAGTGCTTAGGTTCCGGTGATCCTCCCGGTCTTCAAAACCGGTGGTCGTTCTTAACGGGCGACGGTGTGTTCGACTCGCACGCACTTCCGCCAAAAATTACCGGACGGACACCTTGACCTTCTACATATTCGGGGCGTATAGGTAGAAGCAATAGGCATGAAGACGGCAAAGAAGTTCGAACTTCCGCAGGGCACTCTGGACCTCCTGATTCTGCGCGTGGTTGCGCTGGGGCCCATCCACGGTTATGCGATTGCTCAGCGGATTCAGCAAATGTCCCGGGATGCTCTCGAGGTGCAGCAGGGGTCACTTTACCCTGCGCTCCACCGCCTCGAGTACAAGAAGTTTCTGACTGCGGATTGGAGACCTACGGAAACGGGCCGAGAAGCGAAATTCTATCGTCTGACTGCGAAAGGAAAGTCGCAACTGCAAAGCGAGACGGAGAGCTGGGCTCGCCTGACCGAGATCGTCGAACTGATTTTGCAGGGCCCCCAAGGAGAGACTCCATGAGTTGGTGGCGCCGGCTTTTCGCAAGCAGACGGATGGAACGGGATCTGGACTCCGAACTGCGGTTCCACATGGAGCAACAGGTGGCCGACAAGGTGCGTGCGGGCATGACGGAAGAGGAGGCCCGGCGGGTCGCACGCCTGGAGTTCGGTGGTCTGCCGCAAATCAAAGAGGATTGCCGGGAGAGCCGCGGAACACTGTGGGTTACCTCTGTTCTTCAGGATCTGCGCCTTGCTTGGCGACAGCTCCGCAGGTCACCCGGGTTTGCGATCACCGCGGTGCTCACCCTGGCGTTGGGAATCGGGGCCAACACGTCGATTTTCACTTTGGTGCAGAGCATATTGCTGCGTTCTCTCCCGGTCGCGGACCCCTCGCATTTGTACCGGATCGGGGACAGGAGCGATTGCTGCTACTATGACAGTTTCCAAAACGAAGACGGTGACTTCGACCTCTTCTCTTATGATCTCTATCTTCATTTCAAACAGTCGGCGACGGAGTTTGAACAGTTAGCGGCCGTGGAAGCGGGCGGGTTCGACTTCAGCGTTCGTAGTGGAAATTTGCCGGCTAAGCCTCTGCGCTCGGAATATGTTTCGGGCAACTACTTCGACATGCTGGGCGTTGGCGCTTATGCAGGACGGCCTCTGCGTGAGGACGATGACAAGCCGGGGGCTGATCCGGCGGTTGTGCTCAGTTATCAGGCATGGCAGACGGATTTCGCCGGAGATCCGCGTATCGTGGGTTCCACGATCTATGTGGAGACGCGTCCATTCACCGTGGCCGGCGTTGCCCCGCCGGGGTTCTTTGGAGATCGCGTCATTCCCTTCCCGCCAGACTTGTGGATGCCGTTGGCGAGCGAGCCGATGATGGAGGGAACAAACTCCTCTTTGCTGCAGAAGGATACAGACTGGCTTTACGCATTGGGCAGGGTCCGTCCGGGGATCAACCCGACCGCCCTGCAAGCGAAACTTTCTGCTGCTCTGCGACAGTGGATGAACACGCGGCCGGCTTATACCGAGCATGGCCGCGCGGCATTGATCCCCAGGCAGCACGTGGTTCTTGCACCGGCGGGTGGCGGCATTCAACGGCTGCAGCAGCATGCCGAGACCGGGACCGGTCTGCGCATGCTCATGCTTCTCTCCAGCGTGGTGTTGCTTACGGCCTGCGCAAACATAGCGAACCTGCTGCTGGCGCGCGGCGCGGTGCGGCGCGCAGATGTGGCGCTGCGCATGGCGATGGGAGCGGGGCACGGGAGGATCATGCGCCAGATTCTTACCGAGAGCGTGTTATTGAGCTTAATCGGGGGGGCTGCTGGGGTGATGGTTGCGTATGTAGGGTCGCACATGATCCTGGCACTTGCGTTTCCGCTGTCGCGGAACATGCCCATCCATGCCAGTCCTTCCCTTCCCGTGTTGGGATTCGCGTTGGCGGTTTCGCTGCTCACAGGTGTGGTGTTCGGCGCGGCTCCGGCATGGACGTCGTCTCGAGCGCGACCGGCGGAAGCCCTGCGGGGAATAAACTTGTCCGCGCGCGACCGTTCTTCTTTGCCGCAGCAGGGTTTGATTGTGTTTCAAGTGGCCATGTCGGTGGTGCTGCTGGCGGGAGCCCTGCTGATGGCCAGGTCGCTGTACAAGCTTGAGCACCAGGATTTAGGGATCTCCACGGGCAACCGGTTTGTGGTGCAGTTCGATCCGCGGGGCGCGGGCTATACCGTGGATCGGTTGCCTGCGCTTTACCGTCAGATCGAGGATCGGTTCTCCGCTTTGCCGTTCATGATCGATATGAGCCTGGCGAGATATCTTCCACTTGGCGGCAACGAGTGGGGTACGTGCGTCATTCCGCAGGGTCATCCTGCGCCAGGGCCGAATGACAAGTGCTTTGCCGATTGGGATCGAGTAAGCACCCGATTTCTGAGTTCGATCGGGGTGCCGGTCGTGCGTGGCCGCGTATTCAGGGCAGAGGATACATCCGGCTCGCCTCCAGTAGTCCTGGTGAACCAGGCCTTCGCCAGACGTTTCTTTCCCAACCAGAATCCGATCGGTTTGCGCTTTGGCACGGATAGCCCGCAATACTCCAGCGCATTCGAGATCGTTGGGGTTTTCGCGGACTTTAAAATGACCGATCCGCGCAAGGCGGTTGGCCCTCTTTTTCTCCGGCCGCTGACCCAGCAGTTCGCCGGATTCAAAGATCCTGATTTGGATGCCGGCGAAAAAAGCTCTATGTACGTGAGGAGCATGATATTCAACTTCGCGCGGCCACAGCAGGATGCGGAGGCTCTGATCCGGAGCACGCTGGCCGATATCGATCCGAATCTGACGATTTCCCGGTTCGACAGTTATGACGCGGAGGTAGCGGGAAACTTCAATCAGGATCGATTGATGGCACGGCTCACAGGGGTTTTTGGCATGCTGTCGCTGGTGCTGGCCTCCATTGGTTTGTACGGGGTCACGTCGTACCTGGTAGCGCGGCGAACGGGGGAGATCGGCATTCGCATGGCGTTGGGTGCAACGCGCTCAAGGGTTGTCTCAATGGTGTTGCGGACCGCGCTGTTGCAGGTTCTCATGGGTCTCGCCCTGGGCATTCCCGCTGCGCTGCTTGCGGGACACCTCATGAGCCGCTTGCTGTATCAGGTCAGCGATAAAGATCCGCTTGCCTTCCTTGGGACAACGATCGTGCTGGGGATTTGTGCAACTGTGGCTGGATTCATCCCCGCGCGGCGCGCCGCGTCGATCGATCCAATGCGGGCGCTTAGGAGCGAGTAGTCTTGACGGCTAAGATCGCGCTCTTGTAGTCTGAGTTCGTCAACCCGGGTAGCACGGGACGCAGGGGCCTGAAATAGCAGGCGCGTGTCCAGGGCGATGGTTGATATGAGCCTCCCTAGCCTTTTGGGGGAGGGCTCCACCAAAGGCTACCCGATCCCACCTAGAGACGCTACTCAATCTTCCCGGATGTTGAGATTTTCGTTGGGCGCTGCTGCGTCCCCAAGGGAGGATTTTGCGATGAGAAGACCTTTGAACATGATGCTGGGCATGTGCGCAGTCTATGCTGCCATGCTGATTTCGACTCGTGTGCAGGCACAAGACAAGGCAGGAGCGATCGCGTATGGAGCGAATGCCGCGGCTGGGCACTACCTGAGCGTGGATGACACGAAGATCTACTACGAGACGTATGGAAGTGGCGGAACTCCCCTCGTGCTATTGCATGGCGGGCTGTACGGATATATCGAAGAGTTCGGCGAACTGATAGGAGAACTGAGCAAAGACCGGCGCGTCATTGCGATCGCTACGCGCGGCCATGGGAGATCGGAGTTAGGAACGAAACCGTTTTCCTATGCGTTGTTTGCTCAAGACGCCTACGCGGTCATCCGCCACGAGACGAACGAGAAGGTCGATGTGCTGGGATTCAGCGATGGCGCCGTGACGGCGTATACGCTGGCGGCAGCTCATCCAGATTTGATACGGCAGTTGGTAGCTATGGGCGGACCACGGAAGCTTGCGGATTGGACTCCCAAAGCCGAGGCGGAGTTCAAAAGCGGGAAGCCCGGGGATGTGGAAAGGGACTCGCCGCAATTTGTCGCCGAGCGAAAAAAGCTGATGCCTCAGCCGGAGAAGTGGCTGGACTTTGTGGAACGGCTCAACGCGATGTGGGCAGGCCCGGTCTATGTGACCGATGAGCAAATCCGGTCGATCAAGGTTCCAACCTTGATCATTGCGGGTGATCACGATCCGTACAACCAGATTGCGAAGTTTGTAGAACTGTACCAGCTATTGCCCAACGGAGAACTGGCCGTCATTCCCGGTTGCGGCCACGTAGTGCTGGATTGCAAAGGGCCATTCACTATCGCAGCGGTCGCGGCTTTTCTCAATCAGCAGGGAAAATGAGAGGAGCTTCGTGATTGGGCAACCCCCGGGTTTGTTGCATCCTCAGGTACCCAGCACCGGGCTACTGCGAGACCGTGTCTGGCTTGCAACATGGACGCGCGGTAAAGGCGCTCGTCCAAGACCCGCATCTGGAGAGGAATCTTGCCGGGCACCGCATGATGGATTTTCAATCGGAAAACGTGGCGGCTATCTGTCCATGTCTCTCTTAGGTGCATAAAATGAGCGGTCAACACGGATCCCAGGGCAAAGTAGACCAGGGCGGTCCCGAAGACAATCCATCGCGGAGTCAGGGATGATTCATGGTTGGTTCTCATGGGGCCGTTCTCCTTGATAAATGCCCGATACAGGCCTGCATATCGTAAGTGGCAATTTGCGTGCCAATCCGGTCCGGACTAAAACTGATGAAACCGCAGCGTTTTGGCTTGGAAGAGGAGATTTGCCCGGAGAATGAGTGTCCGGAATCAGGGAGGAGTGCCCGGAACTGGACAGCGGTTGGGTGTTCCGTGTGTCTGAAGGTATGGGGACGCCTCGCTCGTCAGACCTCGGCCACCAATTGAAATCGGCCGGCCGCCGCTGTGACTACCTGCACTTGACCGTGACCCGGGTTCGGTTCCTTTCGCAGGAGCAACATCCCCACGGAGTGGAGAGCCTGGACATCACGGTGCACAGCTTTCCGGTCGCGCTGAAGCACCGCCGCCAATTCTGTGATGGAACGAGGTTTCTCCCTTGCCACCTCACAGAGACGGATACGTTTGGGGGTGATGTGCGACAACATCTCATCCGCAGTGGCGAAAGTGATGCGCTTTTCCGACGGGATGTGCTCCTTACGGTCCAGTTTGCGGGCACGCGCCAGTTTGTGTTCTCTCAATTCAGCAAAGCTTTGTGTACCGATTTTTGTCTTCATGCCTTCTCCTTCAGGGCTTCCACCTCGTCGAGGAAACGACGCAGGGTGTGTTCATAGCTGATATAGCTCACTGGTTGCACGCTTCCCATCCAGTGACGTTCATGGTGGCCGTGAGCGTTGTCGTAACCGAGCACCCTGCCGTTGTCGTGCTGGCATAAATCGGGATGAATGAAAACCAAATTGTATTTGACGACTGCGCCGGCGTTGTCCACATACACCTCTTCGCGGATGGTGCCATAGCTTCCGGATTTGCACCGTACCTGGTCAATCTCGTCAACAGCTTTGCGGGGGCGTACTCGCCTACCCATGTTTGATCATATCTCAGGTGTGTCAACAAGCGCCACACCTGCAGATCCATTCTCCAAGTCCGTCGAGTATTGCGGACGTGAGTGCTCCGCGTCCGGAGTCAGTAGACTATTGCCTTCGGACCTTACTTGACCATCGTAAGACATATGTCTTACGATGGTCACCATGGCAATCGATTATGTGCACCTGCTGCGCGAGCTTATGAAAGAGCGCGAGACTTGGGCTCGTAAGCGGGATGATGCAGACCGTGAATTCTCGCGGATTTCCGAATTGATCCGATCCACCGTCAAAATGCTTTCGCCAGAAGAACGTTCTCAATGTGTTGGCGACCTCATCGAACACTTCGATCACGTTTACGCGCCCGGATTGACCAACCTTGTGCGGGGGGCTTTCGGTTCGGGTAAGGAATGGCTTACCCCCATTCAGATTCGGCACTACTTGAATAGCATTGGGTTCAATTTTGAGAAGTACAAGGCTAACCCAATGGCCTCTATTCACACCACGCTGCGGCGAATGGTCCCGAACGAGGTGGAATGCAAAACACTGGATGGGCAAAAGCTGTACCGGCTAAAGACCGTCGAACATTGGGGCGCCTCGATGCTTGAAGACGTTCGCGGGTGGCTGGATCAAAACAGTGTCAAGCCGAAAAAGGACCTCGCGGGGGTTGTTGTTGTGAAGCGACGAAAGAAGGCAGGCGCCAAGGTTAAAAACCGGGCTTGAGGGTGACAGCGAGCTTGCTCAATAAGACGTCATGCTCCAATTCAGAATCCTTATTGTGTCGTACAAGACGCTGCCGGTACCTGCAGTAAATCCAGCATAAGCAGTCGACCCGCCGACGGCCGTGGGAATGGCTACGGGGTAAGCGGCGTTAAATACCGCATACTGCGTCAGGTCGGTGATGCTTACTTTGAGGTTGACGCCGTCGTAGTTCAGCCGCGCGTGGAACTGGTGCCCACTGTGCAGGTTGATGGTGGGCGCGAGGCTGGTCGAGGGCACTGTCGGCGATACGCCCCCAAGGTAGACTCCGGTTGAATTCGAGCCTTCTCCGGCGTCGCTATGCATGTCGAATTTGAGCGCGACGCTGTGCTCGATTTTCAGCCCCCCGGCACCTGGCATTCCCTGCGGGATTATTCCGTACCCCAGCCCGCTCCCCGGAGAACCGACTGCATGCAGACCTGCCGATTGCACGACAAAGGTAAATCCCTCGCCCGCGTCGCGGCTCAACACGAAATTGAAATCGCTGGTGAACCGATTGATCGGCACTGGGGTGGAGAAAAAGGCGCTGTTCGTCTCCAGTGCGCCATTGTTGGCGATTTCCAGGGATGCATTCGCGATTTCAGCCTGGCCATTGAGGGTGATCGCGGAGGTGGAAGAGAACCCGGTCAGGAAGGACGGTTCTCCGGGCTGGCAACACTGCGTAGAGGTCAGCTGCCAATCAAGGATATTCTCCACCGCGGTCTTCATACCCGTGCTGCCGGTAAATCCCGCGAATCCCGTGGGCCCGCCAAGAATACCGGCAATATCGACCGTGAAGGGGAGGATCACCGTCGCATGCGTCGTTTGATCAGTGATGGTGAGGGTCAAAATCGATCCGTCATAGACCAGTTGCACGTGGAAGGTGTGCCCGCTATGAAGATCGATGTTACTCGTCAAGAGGTTGATCGACGGCGTGGTCGGCGCTGCCCCATTTACGTAGAGTCCCGTAGAACTGGTGCCTTCTCCGTCGTTACTGTGGAGGTCGAACTTGATGGCAATGCTGTTGGTGATGGAGGGTCCGGTCTGCGCGATCGCCGGCTTTCCATAACCGAGGCCGCCGCCAGACGAGCCGAGGGCGTTGGGACCATTCGACTGCAAGACAAAAGCGAACCCGTCCGCATCAGGGGCGGGCGTATCTTTTCCGCTCAACTGGAAATCGAACTCCGTCTGGAACGAAGATAAACCAATGGGCGTGACGTCAAACGCGCTCCGGCTTTCGTTTGTTCCTCCGTCAGTAAGCTGCAGGGCGGTACCCTGGATGGCCGCACCTCCGTTCAGCGCCACCGTCCCCGCGGCGCTGGCAAAGCCGCTGGGAAAATTGATCGATGCGCCACTCGGCGTCCCAGTCCCCGCAAGGAATATCCTCTGCGTCGTGGTGCCTGCATTGAGGTCGTTGTCGTTCATCAACACCGTGCCGGTGAGCGCACCGGTTTCGGTAGGCATGAAGCTGAAGCTCAGGTCACAGGTTCCGCCGGGCGCTAAAGAGAAGCTCGAGTCGCAATCAGCGGGAGTGCCAGGGCCAGATTCCCGGGCGAAGTCCCTGTTTTGCTCGAGCAGCAGGCTGCTGAAGGAGAGCGGCTTGTTGCCACTGTTTCCGATGGTAAAGGTCTGCGGGCTATCGCTACTGGCGGTGTCCACAATCGTTGTGGCGAAGGTTGTGGCCAAGTTATGGTTGGGATCCCCGGCACGCCTGAGTTCGCTGATCACCTGGTGGCTGGCGGCGTGGGAAAAGTACACATTCCCGGCGGCATCCAGTGCGATTCCGAAAGGCTGGTTTAGGCCGCTGGCTATCGTCCTTTGTGGACCACCTCCGGCCGGCACCTCGAATATCAGCTGATTGCCAGGGTCGGCGACAAACAAGTCACCCGCCGCGTCCAGCGCGATGCCAGTGGAGAACAGCACATTGGTCGTTACCGTTGTCTGCGCGCCGCCGCCCGCCGCCACTCGCTCGACTCGACGGTTGCCGAAATCCCCAACGAAGACATTTCCTGCGTTGTCGACGGCGACGGCGTAAGGAAAATTCCATCCTGTGCCAATCGCAATTTCGCAAGCGCTGCTGGTGCAACCGGCCGGCAGCTCCACCACCCGGTTGTTGCTGGAATCTGCCACGTACACGTTGCCCGCACCGTCGACCGTGATGCCGTAGGGGAAGTAGAATCCGCCATCCAGCGTACGCTGGCAGCTGCTGGCGGCACAGCCCTGTGGTACCTCGACCACCGTATTCGTGCCCACGTCTGTGACGTACAGGGTTCCCGCCCCGTCGATCGCCACTGCCTGCGGACTGTTAAATCCGGTGCCGACGGTCTTGAGCGTGCCGTCTTTTAATAATTCGTACACTGCCGGCGCCACACCTTCGCCCGGGCGCTCGCCGTTGGGAAAAAATACATCGCCATACCCATCGATCGCCACCCCACCCCAACCGATATTGGGATTCTGGTCGCCGACCAGTTGAGAGGGAGGGGTTCCGTCGAAGGAAATCTGCGGCCCGATCGCCACTCCCTGGATAAGCGTGGTCGTCACTACGTTCCCGCTTCCATCGGTGATCTGGACTGCGCCGGGGCGCAGCCCGGGGAGTTTGGGCGCGAATAGCACCTGCACAACACAGGTCGAGCCGGCTGACATACTGCCCTTGCAGGTGGTACTCACCGGAGAGAAATCACCGCCGAGCGCGCCCAGGGTCAGTACGCTGGGTGTGCCTAATGTGCCGTTCGCGGTTACCTTATAGTTCAGCGTTATGGTTTTGCTGCAAGGCGCCGGCGCGGTTCCGGCCCCCTGGCAAATATTGACGTTGCCGAAGTTGACCGGCGAGCCGGTGTAGGTAACGACTTGCCCAGGCAGCAAACTCACGGTCACCCAGAGGAAGCAAAAGAATACAAACGCGAGTCAGTTGTTTCATCGTCTCGTCTCAATGCAGCACACAAGCGGTATCGGCGAGACGTTGCGGCGGGGTAAGGTAGTGTCCGGTTATAGGGCGACCCGTCCTTTACGGCGACAGCCCGATGTGGGATTTCAAGGGTGCTTGAGGATTGCTGTAACGTGGCATGCAGATGTAGCCGTTCTTGTTCTCATCCCCAGGGAAAGGCCGCAGCGGGTCCGCCAAGTGCGGGCTTCCGTGGTGAAAAAGCTCCGAGCCGCATGGGTAAGATAAGCATCCTCGGGGTCCTTCGACTTCGCGCCATCAAGTGCTGTGTCACGCGATGAATCTAGTGAGGCGCTCCGCTCAGGATGACGGTTTTGTGGTGAGTTGGACAAGCTCAGGGCAGGCTCTGCGGTCTCGGTGGCTTAATACTATTTGCAGCATAGGTATATTAGGAATAGCATGTATGCCTATGGCGAAGAATCCCGAGCAACGCGACCTTTTTCCCGGTGCGCTGGAGTTGATGATCCTGCATTCGCTCCGGATGAAGCCGATGCATGGCTATGCATTGGTCAAGCACATCAAGCAGGTTTCCGATGACTTGTTGCGGGTAGAAGAGGGCTCCCTCTATCCAGCCCTGCAACGCATGCTGAGAGAAGGCTGGTTGGATTCCAAAGAAGGTATTTCGGCCAAGGGCCGCCCGACCCGCATCTACCGGCTGACGAAAACGGGCATCCAGCATCTGGAAAAGGAAAGATCGAGTTTCGAGAAGATGTTTGCGGGAATTACCCGCGTACTTACGGTGGCTAAAGCGTAGGAGACTGCCATGAAATGGCTCAGACGGCTTTTCTTTCTTCAACGTCGCTATGACGATTTATCGGTATCCATCCAGGAGCACCTTGAAGAAAAGGTCGAGGAACTCATGGAAGATGGCATGTCCAGAGAAGAAGCTGTTGCGTCCGCCCGGCGCGAGTTCGGCAACGTCGCGCTTATCGAAGAGCGCAGCCGCGAAGAATGGCTTTTTCCGAAGCTGGAAGCCGTTCGTGGCGACCTGAGATACGCGCTGCGGCAGTTATTCAATCATCCCGGCTTTGCGGCGACAGCCATCGTTACTCTAGCTCTGGGCATCGGAGCAAATGTCGTTGCCTTCAGCGTGCTGAATGCGCTCATCCTGCGTCCTCTGAACGTGCCAGACCCACAGAGGCTCTATAACATCGAACACAAGGAGCATGGCTACTACGGCCAGTCGTATCCGAATTACCTGGACTACCGCGACCGCAACCGCACTTTCAGCGGAATGGCGGCCTACGATATGGCCAGCGTGGCGATCCGAATAGACAAAGTTGCCACCAAGAATTTCGGCTATCTGGCGTCAGGCAATTACTTCGATACGCTGGGTGTTCAGCCTGCGCTGGGCCGGTTCTTTCACGCTAACGACGAACACGGCACGGGCTCGGCTCCCTATATTGTTCTGAGTTACGATTTCTGGCGTGCGGAGTTCAACAGTAACCCAAACATCCTCGGCACAACCATCGACCTGAACAAGCAGCCCTTTACTATCATCGGAGTTGCGTCCAGGGAGTTTCACGGAACCGAGACCTTCTTCTGGCCTGACTTCTGGATTCCTATCACCAACGGGCCGCGGATCGGATACAGCGCCCACTATCTTGAAAACCGTACTACCGATAATCCATGGATTCTGGGACGACTGAAGGCCGGGGTTACACCCCAGCAGGCGAGTGATGACCTGAATGCCATCTCCCGCCAACTAGCCAAGCAGTACCCGACCGCGGACTACGAACTGGAGGCCCGCCTGGTCAAGCCTGGGTTGATGGGAGACAGGTTTGGGGATCCGATCCGCGGCTTTCTTGTGGGAATGATGGTGCTGGCAGCCCTGGTATTGCTGGCGGCCTGCGCGAACCTCGGCGGGATTTTTGCCGCGCGAGCCGCCGACCGCAGCCGCGAGCTGGCGATTCGATTGGCCATCGGCTCCAGCCGATGGAACATCCTGCGAGGTTTACTCACCGAAGCTGTGCTCGTTTCCCTTGCAGGTGGTGTGGCCGGAACGGTCTTTGCCACAGCCTTGCTGCGAGCGTTAAGCAAGTGGCGACCCGTTGCAGGATTTCCCTTCCGGGCAATCGTTTTGCCGGATGCAAACGTCTACGTGGTCGCGCTGCTGTTATCTCTGGGCAGTGGGATTTTGTTTGGCATGTTGCCGGCGCGGGAAATCCATAGGTCTGATGCAGCGCAGGCGATGAAGAGCGGCATAGGTTCAGAAACAATCTTCGGGCGCTTCTCAGTCCGGGACCTTCTTCTGTGCATCCAGATTGCGCTCTGTACACTTCTGGTGACAGCCTCGCTCGTAGCTCTACGCGGCCTGCAGCACTCCCTGCATGCCCCCTTGGGCTTTCAACCGAACGGGGTCATGTTGGCGGGAACGGACTTGACGATGGCGGGGTACCGGGAAGACCAATTTCTGCCGGTGCAAAAACGGATGCTCGAAGAAACCGCCCGCATACCAGGCGTATCGGCAGTAGGAATAATTGACCGGACGCTGCTGGGTGAAGGCTGCTGTGGGAGCGAAGGGGTTTTTCGCGACGGCACCACAGATTTTCGGAAAGAGGCATTCGGCGCCCATAATTTTTCGATCTCTCCTGGCTATCTCGAGGCCTCAGGCATGCGGTTGCTTTCTGGCCGGAAGTTCACCTGGCACGACGATGCCGACTCGCCGCCGGTGGTGTTGGTCAACCCAACCTTTGCTCGCATGATGTTTGGCAGTAGACCCCCAGTCGGACAACGGTTTCTGCTCGATCGGGGAACTAGCCCGAAAGAAGTTGTCGGGGTAGTGGAGGATGGGAAATATGAATCCCTGACGGAAGAGGCGCAACCTGCGATGTTTTTTCCTTTAACGCAGGAAATCAATGATACCTACACGGTGCTGGTTGTCCGTTCAGCGCGGCCGTCCCTGGAAATAGCTGCCGCGCTCGATCGCACGCTGACCAGGATTGACCCCAACCTGCCGCTCACGCTCCACAGCTGGCCCGACGCACTCGCCCTGGCCCTGTTTCCAGCACGAGCCGCGACAGCGGCGCTCGGCATCATGGGATTTCTGGCAGCCATGCTAGCGATCACCGGTATGTTTGGCATGGCCAGCTACAGCGTTTCGAAGCGGATGAAGGAATTCGGCATCCGGGTAGCGTTGGGTGCACAGCGTATGGAGGTGATGCTTTCAGCGCTCGGCCGTCCCTTGCTGCTGCTACTTTCGGGTTCGATCGCAGGCCTGGTGTTGGGGGTGCTGGCTAGCCGTCTGCTGGCACTGATCGTCTATGAAGCCACGCCACGCGACCCACTCGTGCTTGGGGGTGTGATTCTAGCAATGCCGTTGCTTGGTCTGCTGGCTACATGGATTCCGGCGCGCCATGCTCTCACGGTTGATCCCGCGCGATTGCTCAGGGACGAGTGAAATTCGCCGTTGTCCCAGGGCAGTTCGCTCCTTTCCGAAACTGGAAGCAATTCTGCCGTTTCAGACAAAAAAATGTCGCTCCCATTCGGCAAGTGACTGATACACAATGAAGAGACCTTCCAGCCCCGCGTTGAATGACGCGGAGGACACAAAAACACACTTCCCTCTATGCGAGACGATCGCCCTCTATCCGGCAAATCCAGGCCGTTTTTCATTGACAGTGCTAACGCAGGCCGAACATGATTTCGGATCGTAGCCATAGCATCGGATACTACGGGGTCGAAACCATGAAACACTTTTCTGGAGCGCTCGTCGCAATCGCAGTTACCCTTAGCCTCGGCAGCCCGCGGAGCATCGCGCAAACCTCCAGCGCCACGATCAGCGGGCATGTCGTCGATCAAACCCAGGGCATCGTAACCAACGCCCAGGTCAAGCTGATCAACGAGCAAACGGGAGTCGTCGTCACCACCCAGGTCCTGGGCAACGGAGACTTCATCTTCCCCGATGTGCAACCCGGCACCTTCACCATAGAGGTCCAGGCGCCCGGTTTTAAGGCGCTGCGAAAAACAAATCTCACCATGAGCGCCTCGCAGAATCTCTCCGCCGGCACCTTCGTTCTCGAGGTGGGAACCGTCTCTCAAACCATCAGTGTCTCCGGAGCCATCACGCCGCTCCAGACGACCAGTTCCGAGCGCTCCGGAGTGCTGGACACGCAGCAGTTAGATAACCTGCTGGCTATCGGCCGCGATGCCATGTCCATGGTACGCACCATGCCCGGAGTCGTGATGCCGGCGGGCGGCAGTGAGGGGGCCAGCAGCTTAAGCACCACCCCAACGCCCACGGTGAACGGGGTAAACAGCGAATACAACCTGGCCACACTGGATGGAGTTACCGGAAATACGCGCGGCCTGAATACTCTGGACACGCCGATGAATCTCGACGCCATCAAGGAAGTGACGGTTCTCGGCTCCAACTACCAGGCGGCATTCGGCAAGACGGCCGGCGCCAACTTGAATTTCGTGACCAAGAACGGAACCAATCAATTCCATGGTGGCCTCTACGAGTACTTCCGCAATGAAGACCTCAATGCCAACAGTTACTTCAATAAGTACGGCACCGACATCGCCCGCCCTCGTTATCGCTACAACACGTTTGGAGGCACGCTGGGAGGTCCCATCTACTGGCCCGGTCACTTCGACAGAAACAAAGACAAGTTATTCTTCTTCGTCTCCGTCGAATACTCGCCCATCACAACGCCCGATGGACTTAAGTACTACACGGTACCCACGCTGGCGCAGGTGAACGGCGACTTTTCGCAGACCTATAACCAGGGAACCGCTACCCAATCCGCGGCCACGTTGATTCACATCAAGAACCCGCAGTCGACCGGCAGCTGCGCCGTGAATTCAGTCGCCGCCGGCCCTGGCTGCTTCGCGGGGAACGTCATTCCCGCCGGCCAGATCAACGGCCAGGCCCAACAACTGCTGAAGATCATGTATGACAACACGCTGGCCCTGAATCCCAGTTTCGCCTTCACCAACCTCGCGGTCAGCGATAACAATTACAATTACGTAACCAACTACTCCGCCCACAAGCCGGTAAACCAGGAAATCTTCCGCATCGACTATGCCCCGACGGAAAAGCTCCATATGTTCGGCCGCGGAGATCTAACCACCGTGAACGACAATGACTACAGTTCCCCGGCCAATAACCTTCCCTGGCTCATGCCGGTCAATTACAGGAATACCGAACCTAATTTTGTCTACAACATCGTCTATACCTTCAACCCAACCCTGGTCAACGAATTCAATATCGGAACCGCGGGATGGAGCGAGCACCAGCTCTACGCCGCGTCGGATCTGGCGAAAGTTACGCTCAACTCGAGCGGCTTCAATCTCCCTTCCTTGTACCCGGGCGTCAATCCTCTGAACCTGTTCCCGCAAACCACCTTTGCCGGGGTTACCAATGCCGCAAAGTACGGTTGGGATTCGCGTTTTCCCATGGCGGATCAGGTGAGACAATACAACGCCACTGACAACGTAACCAAGATTATCGGGTCTCACGTCTTGAAATTTGGCGTCGACGCGGAGACAGACAGCTATCTGCAGGCGAACCACAACCGGGTTGGGACATTCGGCTTCGACCACGACACGAGCAATCCCAGCGACAGCAACTTCGCCTACTCCAACTCCATCCTGGGCAACCTCGATACCTACACCCAGATTACTGCGTTACTCAACTACGACCCGCGGACCAATGCGCTCGAGTGGTACTACCAGGACACGTGGAGCGCAAAGAAAAACCTGACCCTCGATTTCGGTATTCGCAACTCCTGGGCTATGGCGCAGCGGCTGGCACGAGGCAATAACTTCGTTCCCAGCCTATATAGTCCGGGGAGCGCTCCGTCTCTCTATCAGTACGATAAGAGCGGAACAGCGGTAAACCCCATCACCGGGGGAACGTATCCCAAGGCCTATGCCGGTCTTTTTGTCCCTAACACGGGAAATCTGAACAACGGCGTCCTCTATGTCAACACCCCGGGTTATCCGCAGGGAACAACTTACGGCAACGGAATCCTCTTTGCCCCGCGTGTAGGTTTTGCGTATTCCGTGCGTCCGGATACGGTCATCCGCGGTGGTTTCGGAATGTTCTACAACGTTCGTGCGCGCTCCGGCCAGGAGGGCGACCTGACCAACAATGCCCCCACAACCAACGGCCCCACCCAGTACTACACCAGCGTCAATCCCACCGCCTCCAACTACTACGTGAACGCTGGGAGCCTTAACGGACCCTTCAGCGTCTCCCATGCTCTGCCCTTGCATTCGCCGCAGTTGTACGTAGAAGAAACCAGCATAGGCGTGCAGCAGCAACTGCCGGCAGGCGCGGTATTCGACCTGGCGTATGTAGGAGCATTCACCAAGCACGCCAGTGCCTACTACCCGATTAATGAAGTCCCCTACGGCGCCGAATTTCAACTGCAAAACCAGAGCCCGGCGGGAGGGATCCTGCCTGACAATTTCTTCCGTCCCTACCCAGGGTTCGGCACCATCAACATGCAGATCTTCAACCTCACCGCCAATTACAACTCGCTGCAGGCCCGGGTCACACGCCGATTTTCCAAGGGACTTGAATTTGGAGGCGCCTACACCTGGTCCCGATCCATGGACTACGGCGCTTGTTCGAACACGGGATGTACATCAGGGGGCGCCCTCTCCGATGCTTACAACGTGACCGTGGCCCAGTACCAGAACCGGCGCGCCTGGAACTATGGCCCGGCCAGCTACGACATCAAGAACAATCTGGTAGTGAACTATCTCTGGAGCCTACCCAAAGCGAGCGGCCTTTGGGACAACCTGGTGACCCGCGGAGTACTCGATAATTGGCAGATATCGGGCATTGCGTCGTACGTCAGCGGCGCGCCGGGCGGAATTGGTCTTTCTGTGAGCAATGCTGCGAACATTACCGGCGGGGGCGATGGCGCCCGCGTCGTCCTGACCTGTGACCCCATGCGCCAGGCGCCGCACACATTCAAACAATGGTTTAACACCAGTTGTGTCAGTGTCCCTGCGGCCGGCAAACCCGCCACCGCCACTAGTCCGGCGGTTTTGGGCCAGACCGGAAACGCCCCTAAAGTGAGTTTCTTCCTGCCCGGCATCACCAACTTCGATACTGCGCTGTTCAAGAACATGCCCATCGGAGAGAAAGTTGTTTTGCAGCTCCGCGTCGAGACCTACAACACCTTCAACCATGCCGAATTCAACGGCCTGAACAGTGTCGCTACGTTTGCCAACGCAAACTCATCCGCAACCCCGCAAACCGCCGCCACCTTCGGACAACTAACCAGCACGCTCTCGCCCCGCTACATGCAACTGGCGCTGCGCATCGACTTCTGAGGACCCGATGGACCACGACCAATTGACCCGCCGCCAGTGGCTAGGCAAAGCGCCTCTGACGCTGATCGCCGCCAGCCTGATCGGCGAAGAGGCCCCAGCGGCCAAAACCAGCAACGAGGAGGCCAGTACTTTAGGCGCTCGCGTCTACAACATTCGCAACTACGGCGCCAAAGGCGATGGAGTCACGCTGGACACCGCCGCCCTGCAATCAGCAATCGACGCCTGCAATCGCGACGGAGGGGGCATGGTCCTGGTTCCCGCCGGCACCTTCCCTATCGGCACGGTCGAGCTGAAGAGCAACGTCACCCTGCACTTAGCTGCTGCGGGCAAACTGCTGGGCAGCGCAGACGGCAAACAGTATCACGCCGTCGACGCGATCCCGCTGCGCGGAGACACCACGCTGGAAGACGGCAACTGGGCTCTGCTGTTCGCCGTCAATGCGGAGAAAGTGACCATCGAAGGTCCAGGCACCATCGACGGCCAGGGGGCACAATTTCATTCGGCCGTTCGCGGCACACCGCCTCCCAGCGGACTTGGGGGCAACCGGCGCCCCTATCACATCCTTTGCTATCGCTGCCAGGACTTGACGGTCCGCGACATCTCCCTGCTCGACTGCGCCTACCATAGCATTCGGGTGATCGAAAGCTCGCGCATCCACTTGGAGAAGATCTACATCCACAACCGCGTCAATGGGAACAACGACGGTTTCCATTTCATCAGCGCCGAATACGCCACTGTCTCGAATTGCATTGTAAAGTCGCAAGACGACGCCTGCGCCATGTTCGGCAGTTGTAAGTTCATCACCATCACCAACAGCTACTTCAGCACGCGGTGGTCCGTCTTCCGCTTCGGCGGCGGCTCGGCAAACAACATCACCGTCTCCAACTGCGTGCTTCACGAGGTGTACGGCTGCCCCATCAAGTTCCAGGTCAATTCCGGCTCTCGTCACGAGAACATCTCCTTTTCGAACCTGATCCTGGACAACGTCACCGGCCCCATCCATGTCGCCGCCGGTCCCAGGCCGCCGCGAGACAATCCACCCCCGGCAACCGCGCCAGAAGCGCCCGCCGTGGTACGCAACATCTCCTTCAGCAACATCCAGGGCAACGTCACCACCGACCCGGCGCCGCTAACCGAAGCTTCCGTCAGCGGTGGCTACCGGCCGGGTGAAGGTCACTCGTGCATCACCTTCAACTGCGTAGACGGCGCGGTTATGGAAAATATCTCGCTTGCCAACGTCCACCTCACCTTTGGTGGCGGAGGCACTCAAGAAGAAGCCGCTCGCCGCAACCTGCCGCAAATAGCAGGTGAATATTTCATGATGGGTCCCATGCCCGCGTATGGGTTGTATGCCCGCAACGTGCACGGGATAACGCTACAGAACATACGCTTCCAGGTGAGTAGCCCAGACCTGCGTCCAGCCTTGATCTTCGACCATGTAGAAGACGCGAGCATCAACGGTTTCAGCGTCCAAGGCAATCTCCAGGCGGAGTCAGTCGTTCGTTTCATTGACTCCAGGCAGACGCTGTTTAGCGCGGTGCGCGTCCTGGGGCAAGCTGCTGTATTCCTGCAGCTCGAGGGCGCAGACAATGAAGCCATCACCATCGACGGCGGCGACTTATCGAAAGCCGCGTCGGCCATCGCGTGCAAGAATGGCGCCACGGAAAAGTCCGTGAAACTGCGGGAGGGTTTTTGACGACAGCATCGCCATTGCAGGATCGGGTTTTAGACCAATATGGATCTTCTATGGCCTAATTGCTGCCGGGCGGGACCACACCATTCATCCTTAGATACTCCACCAATTGCCCGTAGTGGTCATAGCCGTGTGCGACGGCAAAGGCGGCCAGGGTGGCCGGTGTGTGGAATCCGTCGAGTCCCTGTATGCCGTTAAAGGCATTCTGCTGGGTGATCGTCATGATCTGAGCGTGACTATAGGCAAAGCTCTCTTTGAGAGCCGCCAGAATTTCATCTTTTGTTTTCAGATCGCGGACCCCCTTCGATGCCGCCGGTGGAGCGGCTCCGCTCACCAGGCTGTAGAAGTGGTAATTCGCGCCGGCAATGTGCGTCAGCTGCCCGGCAAAGGTGCGCACGGTTCCAAACTTGGCGGGGCTGCCGGGAGCAAAGGTCTCCGCAGTGGGCGCGAAGTTGTACTTTTCCGCCGGCATCGCTTGCGCCACCCCCATCACTTCGGTCTCAAGCTGGGTCAGCATCACATCCAGCGCCTTGGCCGGCGCCATCGGCTTGCCCGCGTCGGAAGCGGTGTAGGTGTCTTTGTAGTCTCTCGCCTGTCCTGATGCGCTGGCTATTGCTATGGTGAGCAAACCGATCGCCGACCAATTCGAAACTCGCATGCTTTTCTCCCCTTGCCACGGAATCGCCCGTTGCAGAACTTTCAGAGTGGACCACAACGTTTCCGATTCTACTGCTTGGGAGATATTTGCACGCGCTTACTCCTGTCGTAGCAATGCCAGCAGATCGGCTCCTAATGCACGTTGGGCAGGGATCCAGGTGGCGAGCAGGCCCAGAAGCAACATGGCCAGGACAACACCGGCCAGTACCAGCGGATCTCGCGGGGTTGCCTGATAGACGATCGCAGACAAGACCTTGGTCGCCGCAAGGCCCAGAAGCAGGCCCACGGCAGAACCGGAAGCCAGCAAACGCCAGGCTCTTCCCAGTGCGGAGCGCAAAACTTCTTCACGCTGGGCACCCAGTGCGATGCGAATTCCCAATTCCCGCATTCGTTTGCTTATCGAGTAGGAGGCCATGCCGAAGATTCCGGTGATCGCCAGCATTGCACCCAAGCCTCCCAGCACGCCCAGGGATATGGTGGCGACGCGCGAGGCGAACAAAGCGCTGTCCATTTCCTTATCCCAAGTCCTGATCGAAAATGGCAGCCCGGGGTCGACATTTCGCAGGCTCGTCTGGATAGCGGCGGTGAGTTCCTGTGGGTCGCGGTTGGAGCGCACGACCAGCCAGGTTGAACTCGAGGGTGATTGCAGAATCGGCAGGAACGCAGCCGACTGTTGCTCTTCGGTCAGCATTCTGTATCGTCCGTTCTCCACCACGCCCAACACTTGTATGCGCGTTCCATCGATCGCCTTATAGAATCCGTTTACTGCTCGCGCCTCCGAGCCAAAGACTCTGCGTGCGAACTCGCGGTTGACGACGGCCACCCGCGGCGCCTGCTTATCATCATGCAGGGTGAAGGTTCTCCCCGCCAGCAGGGCGGTACCGGCGGCGTGAAAATATCCCGCGGATACGTTTTGCGTATAGGTATTCGCAACTGCATTCGATGGGCGAAAATCCGTCGTGCTGTCTTCGAAGATGGGTACATTGCTGAAATTCTCCCCGCCGAGCGGGAGCGTGTCTGAAGCCGCGGCGGCTGTTACGCCTGGAATCCCGTCCATGGCGTCGATCAGCTTCTTCTGCATGACAGGGACTTGGTCACCGTTGTACCCGGCCATCTCTACATCAGTCTCTACCAGCATGGCGTTTTGGGTGGCAAAGCCGAGGTTGCTGTGCAGCGAACGCAGCAAACCCCGTACCGCTACCAGCGACGACGTCACCAGCACGGCACATACGGCTACCTGCAAAACAACCAACAGGTCGCGGAGGTTGAGCCGCCGTCCGACCGCGTCGACAGATCCGGCCTTGACAGCCTGCCAGGGATCCGTCCGCAGCACCTGCCGGAAAGGTACAATTCCAAAGAGTAATCCGCTTACCAGCGACAGCAGCAGGGCAACTCCATACACCCTCACGTCAGGATTGACGGGTACGTTTGCCGGGAAGCTGGATATGGGCTGCCACACGCTGAGCCAGCGTAACAACACAACCGCCCCCAACAACCCGGCGGCGCCTCCCATCAGGGACACCAGCATCGCCTCGGTCAGCAGCTGCCGCAGAATGCGCTTGCGGCTCGATCCCAAGGCAAGCCGAAGAGCGATTTCCCGGGAACGGTCCGCGGCCCGTGCAGCCGAGAGGTTGCCCAGGTTTGCGCATGCCGCCAACAAGATCAGCGCAGCCAGCAGCGTCATCCCGGAGAGGAAAGCCCGCACCGGGCGACCCAGGAAATCCCCGATCAGCCCTGGGCGCGCCAGAGAAAACGATATCCGGTCGTCGTCTTTTGGGTAGTTCTTTGCCAGGTATGCGGCGACCAAACCAAGATCTGCTTCGGCCTGCATTTTGGTGACTCCAGGCTTCAGACGCCCCACCACGGATAGACCCCTTACCCCGCGTCCATCGAGATCGTTTCCGCCGCCCACCTGCTCCTGGTTCACCAGCGGCACCCAGAAGTCCGGCGTCCAGAACAGTTCAACGCCGCGGAACTTTGGTGGCGCCACGCCCAGAATAGTAAAGGGATGCTTATTGACTTCGACCCTTCGCCCTACCACGCCACGATCTCCCTGGAAATGGCTGATCCAATACGCATAGCTGAGAACAAGGTAGGGGCTGCTGTTGGCGCCGTGCTCGTCCGATGGATGGAAGAACCGGCCTATATAAGGCCGAATCCCCAATACGTCGAAGTAGTTTCCGCTCGTTTCATACAGCCATGCCGTGGAGGCCTTGCCACCAGTGTTGATACCCACCCGCGAGAAAGCGTAGGCGATGACCGCATCCAGGCTGTGGTTGCGATCGCGGAGATCGAGATAATCGGGATACGAATGCATTGGAGATGGATCGTCGTGGCCGCGCTGGACGGTAAATAATCTCTGTGACTCGGGAAGATTCAGCGGCCGCAGTATCAATCCGTTGAGCACACTGAAGACGACTGCATTCGCGCTGATTCCAAGTGCCAGCGTAATGACGGCTGTTGCCGTGAAACCGGGGGATTTGCGCAGCATGCGGAGGCCGAAGTGTACGTCCCGCAGAAGAGATTCGAGAAATAGTCCCCCGCGCGCTTCGTGGCTCTCTTCCCTGTACCGCTCATAACCGCCGAACTCCACGCGTGCGCGGCGTTCGGCCTCTGATCGGGGAAGGCCGGAGCGTTCAAGGTCGTCGGCGCGATGCTCGATGTGGGAACGCAGCTCCTCCTGCATCTCGACATCGATGCGGGACCGCCGGGAAAGCGTGGAAGCAAACGAGCGAAGAGAGGTGAAGAGGCTCATATCTCCTCCGGTTTTGAGGAGGCGATGGCTTTCAAAACAGGCAGGTCGAGAGTGCCAGGACAAAGCTGCGCCTGATCGGCCAAGAAGCCCCCTAAGATGATTAGGAGACTAATAAATTTTCTCCTAAGCTGTCAAGGAGAGCGGCTAAGGAAGAGAGCCTTGCTTTTCGGAATCCTTCACCAGGAGCCGATCGACGGTCAATTCGCCAACGCTTAGTTTCTCAACGTGGCCGGCCCGCGTTGCGACCTTCCGCAGGGCCAGAGCGCTGATAGCCAACGCGCCGATAGCACACACGCCCATCACCGCAGCGCCCACTGCCAGACCTGCAGCGGCGATTCCCGCGGTTACTGCGGCAGATTGGGTCAGTTTGTTTTGTATGTCCACGAAAACCTCCAGGCCGTCCTCGATAGGATTTTATTTCAGAGCCGTTTCCATTCGCGCGTTTAAGGCTTGTTTCGGTCTGGGGCCGGGGCCGCTTTGATGGTCGTGATCTCGACATAGGGCTGGACTCCGGTCTCCACCCCGTTACGGTAGACGACTTTACCCGCGATCTTCACGCGCTTGTTCTCGAAATCCTCGAGCTGCTTGGGCTTGTGGGTATCACTCACTTCCACCGAGCTGATGGGTTTTCCGTCAATAATGGTTTCGGAATCGACCTGGACCATCCAACCGGTGGATTCTGCCCCGATCGCCATCGCGCGGTGGAGCGTTCCTACCAGGGTTATCTTTTGCGGATCCCTCTCGTCCGCGTGCAACAAGACGCAACACAGCGTCAGGATCAAACCCATACTTGCTCGTGTGATGCGCATGGCAGATCTCCTTTTCAGTCCCAGAGAGAATTCTACCGATTCAGTCGTGGCTTGTTTACTTTTGGGAGACGCGGCGCTCCGGCTCCGCATAGAGCCCGAACTCTGCAATCCCCGGTGGCTTGCCCGTCCCACGCAGGGTCAGGCGCACACGCTGGGCAGAGGCCGGCTTCGTCCGGTACACCATCTCCCTCGGTGACTCGCCGGTAAACACCTCTCGCCATTGCCCTCCGCTCCACGCTTCGACACGATACGAGGCAATGCGGGTGTCCGTCCCGTATTCGCTGAGATAGGTTGGCTCAACGATGGTAACGGTGTTGAATACGGCCGGCTTCTGCAGATCAATCTCAACCCACCCCGAGGTTTGCGCGACATCGCACTGCCAGTAGGTTCCCGGGTTATCGTCGTTGGCCAGGTCCGGCCCCGACGTATCGGCTATGCTGCTGGCATACGAGGGCCTCGCCGAAGCGAGGTTCCTGGTGGTGATCTGCTGAACGGTTGCAAGCCGTGGCGCAGGCGCGCGCTCACGCCAAAGCTGTCCGACTTCCGCAAGGCGGTCGACCGCATTCTGGTCGAATCGCCCCTCCCGGTTCGGCGCCACGTTCAAGATCAGATTGCAGTGGTGCGCATTGAACGGAATCAGCCACTCCTCCACGATTTGTTTGGCCGGGCGCAGTTCCTGGGTTGGATAATCCAGCTTCCAGAACCAGTCGCTCTGCAGCGTCGTTGCCGACTGCGACGGCACTTCGCTCCCGGCCGGAATTGTCTGCCCTGCATGCTGCTCATACTGCTTCACATCGGTGTAGTAGAGCGCGGGCGCGGGATACCTGCCCTGGTTGTAATCACTCATCAGGCAGTTCGGCTGCAGCTGCTTCGCATGCCTGTAGATCTCCGGAAACGGCATTTCTTCATAGTTCAATCGACTCCAGGCCGCGTTCCATCCGTCGATCACCAGCGCGGTGATTTCTCCATAGTTTGTCAGGAGCTCGGTGAGCTGCGTCTTCACCTTGTCGATTTTTTCCCGCGTCACACAATAGGGCCGGATGTCCGCGCGTAGATCGAGAATCGAAAAGTAGAGACAGGTCTTGAGCCCTTGCGCCCGGAAGGAGTCCACATAAGCGCGCACAATATCCCGCTTATTGGTTGCATCCTGCACGTTCGCGCTGCCGGACGCGGTAGGCCACAAGCAAAAACCGTCATGATGTTTCGTCGTCAGACAGCCATAGGCCATCCCGGCAGAGTGGGCCGCACGCGCCCACTGATCGGTGTCGAGATCCTTGGGATTGAACAGCGCCGGCGAAGCTTTCGGATCTCCCCACTCGCGCTGCTCATAGGTGGCCATGTTGAGATGGATATACATGCCGAAGCGCAGATCGAGGAACTGCTGCTGCAGCTCCGTCATCTCCGCGGCATTTTGGGGAAGCGATCGGGCCGAAGCCTTTCTCATCGAGGCAGACAGCGCAGCAGCGGCGAGGCCGCCGGTAAATTGTCTTCTATTCATTGCGCTCGCTTTCGTTCTCGGTTGCGGCCCACGTCGCTATGATGTGTCTCGAAAAGGGTACCTCAGAGGCGCACGCCAAGCTGGTGAAAAAGGACAGATTCGGGGGAGCGGAACAGAACGCATACCTCAGGGCCTGAAGGCCTAACGATTCTGTTGGATTTTGTACGGGCTAAAGCCCGCACCTACCCTCCCTACCTTCAGCAAGACACTCCGCGTCAGGTCATTACCAAATCACTTTCAGACCCTTGTACTTCTTAAATAGACGATCCGATCCGATAAGGGGAATGTCCTCGGCCAGCGCAGTTGCGATCAGCATTCGATCGAAGGGATCACGGTGATGACGTGGCAAGCCATAAAGGCGCAGGGCATGATCCGAGTCAAACGGAATCACCTGCAAACCAAGATCACGAATCGCTTGCCGGGTCTCGGCGGCCCCCATCTTTAGCTTGCCGGCGTCGTGTTTCATCGCAATTTCCATCACGGAAATAGCGCTGATGAGCGGCTGAGCCTCGGGACCGGCGAGTAGGGCGTAGACCTTGCGCGAGAGGGGGATATCACCGATGTAAGCGTGGACCATGACCTGAGTGTCCAGAAGAACGCGCAAACCTCATTACCGCCCTTCGAAGAAGGCGTCCGCTTCTTCATCGGTCATTGCGTCCAGCGCCACGGGGTCGATGAGCATGGCTTTGCCTTTGCCGGTGCCGAACTTGCGTTGAGCCTTTTCCGCGGTGGGCGGGGGCACGAGTTCAGCCATCGGCGTGTTATAGCGCGAAATGACGATCCGTTCTCCTCGGGCTACTCGCGCCAGCAGCTCCGCGAAGTGGGCTTTAGCGTATGCGATCTTAACGTCTGCCATCGATGTAGTATAACAAATGTAGATCATCATTTAAGAGCTAGGACCGGCGCGACTTAAGCGAGATAAAGCAAAGTCGCGCCGGCTGTTGCAGATTAGCCGCCTAAGGCATAAGCCACGATGTCCCGCAGGGCAAAGTTCTTTCCGGCCGTTCCGATGGTCGGCACCCACGCGGGGTCGGCGGTGAGGAACGAGTCATTGTCGCCAAATAACATGCCCAGGAAGACCTCCGCGACGATGCGTCCGCCGACGGGGCCGAGTTGCGGCGTGCTGATCTTCATCGCCGGTGTGACGGGGATAGGAACTGGGGTTCTGGTGTTGGCAGCCTCAGCGAGGATGTAAGTCCAGAGCGGGCAATTTCCGCGGAATGCGGCGAGTGCCGGAAGCGCGGAGAGTTTGCCGACGACGTCGTCTCCCTCGGGCGCATCCACGGCTTTGCCAATGATAATTTCGTCGTCCGTCAGCGGTTTGACGCCCATTGCCTTCGCAACGGCTTGGCCGGTGGGAAGGCCCAACTCGAATCCGCGGAGGAGGTTGCGCTGCGGAAGAGAAGGCGGCGGATCGGACGCCACGATTTTGGGCAGCACCTTGAGCGGAGTGACCACCGAGGTGTCAAGGCGATAGGCAAACTGCAAGCGCTTCTTCATGGCTGCATTGGGTGGCTTGACGTTATCTGGATCGTCACCGTAAGCCCGCACGTCGCCGGGCAGATCGATGAAGCGACCCCAATCGATGCCGCGATTTTGGGCCATGGCCTGGAAGCCGGTGAGACCATCCGGAAGACCGGCTGGTATCTCGGCGATGGTGTTGGGCGGGATGGGGAAGATGGGCAGCAGCGTGGCGTCGTCGTCGTTCAGGCGGTAGCCGGGGCGGATCATCGAGTGGCCAAGGCGGTAGGCGGCGACGGAAAACTCGACAGGCATGAAGGGGTCATTCTTCCAGTGGAAGAACTCAAGGTTTTTCTTTTCGTATTGCCCGTTGGTTTTTAGAGCGGCGAGGACCGGAGCGGAGACAATCCTGGGTAGGAAGTCGTGGACGATGACCCACTGATAGTGCCAGCGAACAATCTTCTGCAGGGATGGAAAATCGAGGGCGGCATTGTCTTTGACCACACGATTGTGAAAGCGCAGCATCAGGGCCTGGAACTGGGAGACGATGCTGTTTTCGTCGTTGCGCGGGTCACCAATCACCGCGCGCTTGGGATCTCCGTTGGTGCGTGCAAGGTCGGGAGCGCCGTTGGCGAGCGGGGTGCCTAGCAGGAATTTGAGCCCGTCGCTGTCATACATGTAGGGCTGATCACCGGGACCGCGGCCGTAGACGTTGTCGAGATCGAGCGCCGGGGTGCGGAAGTCGGTGAGGGCGTCGGGGTCGCTGTGCTGGATCAGCGTCGTCATGGGATCAAAAGTGATGTCGTGGTCGATGAACTGGCCGAAGTAGGTATAGAGCGCGGGGATGCCGCTCTCTTCGCCGTCAAAGCCGTCTTTGGGAGCGTCGAAGGACGAGGTCATATTGTCGCCCAGCGTCATCAGGTTCGCACGACTCTGAGCGTCCGTGGCGCCGTAGGTGGCGGCAGGCAGGGAGCGGAACATGCGCCCGAAGCGCCCCTGGAAAGAGGGTGACTTCGCCGTGGACATAAGGCCGCGAAGCGGTTTGCCGCCATGCGCATACGCGGCGAAGATAGCGCGCATGCTCTCGGGGTAGCGGGACGAAGGCGGGGGTGGGGGCGGCTGTTGGGGGTTCTGGTTCATCGGTCTAGCTCCTGGTGTGAGATGGATTGCGAGTGCAATCCTGAACTGCGTTCAATGACGGCATTCGCCAGCAAGACGAAATGCGGGTGATCGGGCTACACACGGTCGGCGAGAGCCGCGCATAACGTGAGAGCAGTTCACCACCCTGGCGAACTGCTGGGGCCAGGCATTCACGCGACTGAGGGAGCAGTCTCGGATTCTGGGAGACGATTCCCACAAAGCCGGGCGCTATTCGGAAACGCGGGGCAACTGGGAAGGTAGTGTAGGCGGAGGTCCAACCGTTTCAAGGGGGAACCGAAGAACTGCAAGGGCGGCGATAGCATGGAATGCACCCCCGGGGGGAGATATGCGATGACAGGTTACCCATCCCGGTCAAGAAGTGTTCTTGAGGGCGATAGGCGTGCGGTCACCACCTTACTCCGTATCTCCATCCACCGGCAACGCTGGGCTTAAAAGCCGGCCTTCGAAAGATGGTCTCGTCGCGGCTGTTACAGATGGATCGGAAACCCGCTCCGGAATCAAGTCTTAAGGCGATCAGAACGGGTTTTCGTTGACACGAGATAATGGGAAATGCCCCGTACGCGTAGTTACCTGGATCTACTCTCTTTTGCGGCCTTCGTGGAAGGGCGGTCGTGATTCCCGGTGTGGGCGGAGTGCAGTCGATCGAGGCAGTCGTTCTCCTGCTCCTTGTTTTTGTGGCTCTCTTTGCTGCTTTGGCGCGAAAGCTCAAGGTTCCCTATCCGATTTTGCTGGTGGTTGCGGGATTGCTCCTTGGGTTCGTACCGGGCATGCCAAGGATCAATCTCGACCCCGATATCGTGTTCCTCGTGTTTCTTCCCCCGCTGCTTCACGCGGCAGCATGGTCTCTTTCCTGGCGCGAGTTTCAGCGGAACTTTTCCAGTATCGCCAAGCTAGCCGTTGGCCTGGTATTTTTTACGATCCTCGGGCTTGCCTTGACGGCAGGCAGGCTGCTACCCGGGTTCGATTGGCGATCTGCCATTTTGCTCGGAGCAGTTGTCGCCGCAACCGATGCGATCGCGGCTACGTCCATCGCTCGCCGCCTCGGACTCCCACAACACATCGTGGAGATCCTGGAGGCGGAGAGCCTGGTCAATGACGGCACCGGGCTGGTGGCGTTGCAATTTGGACTTCTCGTTCTGTTGACCGGGAGAACTCCATCCCCGATGGAGTCGGCGGGGCGGCTGATATTTCTGATCGGTGGGGGAGTTCTGATCGGCCTCATGGTGGGCGCGGTGGTGGCCTGGTTTGAGAAATGGGTGGATGACGGCGGCATCGAGATCGTGATCAGTATTCTGGTTCCGTATGCAACCTACCTGCTCGGTGCGCGGATGAAGGTATCGGGTGTGATCGCCGTGATTGCATGCAGCATGTATATGAGCCGGAAGAGTGTTACCTATATGACTCCCGGGGTGCGGCTGCAGGCTTCGGCGGTGTGGGATGCCTTGACCTTCATCCTAAACGGAATCGTGTTTGTGCTCATCGGTCTTCAGTTGCCCTACGTGATGGGGCAGATTCATGGGTTGAGCCGGTCTGTACTGATGCGATATGGCGTCGGCTTCAGCCTGGCTATGATCGCGGTTCGTATGCTGTGGGTCTTTGGCGAGACGTACCTTTCCTATCTATTTCGGCGGCGAACGCAGGAAAGGCACATCGAAGCGCCGCGTGCTGCAGAAGTCTTCATCATCGGGTGGGGAGGTATGCGTGGAGTGCTGTCACTCGCCGCTGCAATCTCACTGCCGTATACCCTTGCTCAACGAAGCATGATTATCTATCTGGCGTTCTGCCTGATCTTCGCCACGCTTGTGGTTCAAGGATTGACCATGCCTACAGTCATCCGGCTGTTGGGACTTTCCGGGATACAACCGTCGCGCAGAGAAGAACAGGAAGCGCGGCGGATGCTTCTTCGGGATGCCATCGCTCATCTGAGCCGCCGGCGCGCGAAGCATAAGGACAAATCAGCCATGTTCAGTGAGCTGATTAGCATGTATCAAAAGAGACTGGACTCTCTCCCGGCTGAATCTGAGGCGGAACCTCGACTGAATGTGGATTATTCGGATCGGAAAGCGGCCATGATGGAAGTACTGCAAGTGGAGCGGGATTCTCTTATCCGGATGCGTAATGATGGGAATATCGACGAGGAAATCCTGCGCTCTCTACAATACGAATTGGACCTGACCGAAAGCCGCATTCATACCGCAGCGGTTCTGGAGCGCTGATTCTCCGGATGTGAACTGAGCCAGCGGGATACACGTGACCTGCGTGCGCTCTCCCGTTGTACGCTGGTAATGTTCGCCATGGGGTAATGCTTGACACCCCCAACACCGCGATCTAGCGTGTCACTAAGGGCTCTGTCGAAGCCCGTATTTTCGAAGCGCCGGCCCCCCGACGGTTTTTGCCTTGGTAACCAGACGGGTGAGCGAGCCGCTACTCTCCTACTCTCCTTCTCTCCGTATTCCACGTCTGTTACTGGCCTTCTGTAGGTGTGTGCGTACTACAGGGCCCCGTTACCAAGACGGTTCGCACGTTGGCGTGGGAATGTCTATGGGTCAGCGGAATCGGTACATTCCGTCTCTTGATGGTTGGCGTGGATTGTCTGTCATCAGCGTTGTTCTCTATCACGGGAGAAACGCTTTTTTCGACGACCATTCGCTGCCCATTCGGTTGTCCTCCCACGGCAACATCGGGGTCGATGTTTTCTTTGCCATCAGCGGCTTTCTCATTTGCGGACTGTTGCTGAACGAATATGAGCGTGAAGGCACCATCAGTTTGCGCCGGTTCTACATTCGCCGATGCTTTCGCATCTTGCCCGCGTATTACGCGGCTATCGCTGGAATCACGGCATTATCAATCTTTGGTGTGATCCACGTGAATTGCGCCAATCTGCCGAGTTGCTTATTTTTTTATCGAAACTACCGGCTGCTCGGCCCGGACGAGGCCGGCGGATTTTTCACCGCACACTTCTGGTCGCTCGCCATTGAAGAACATTTTTACCTGATCTGGCCCGCGCTGCTGATGGCCGTAAAACCGAAGCGTGTGGGCAAAGCGGCGTTTCTGCTGGCGATGGCCATCGCCGCCTGGCGTACGTGTGAGGCTCATTTTCAGTGGTTTTCGACAATTCTTCTCCCCTCGAATCTGCTAACACGCACAGATGCGAAGGTCGACGCGCTGTTGTGGGGGTGCCTCGCCGCCATCTACTATCCCACCATCAAGCGCTATGTGGAAGGTGTCCGTTTTAATCAGCTGTGGCTACCCATTTTGGTGGCACTGCTGGCTATCGAGAAATTCCATGTGCCTGGCTGGGTCATGTTGCAAGCGATCCTTGTCCCCGCACTGGTGCTTAGCACAGTTACCCAACCGGGCAGCTGGCTGGCGCGATTTTTGGCGTGCCGGCCAATGCGTTGGGTGGGTACCATCTCCTACAGCATTTACCTTTGGCAGGAGATATTCCTGCCGCAGTTCGCCAGTCAGAAATCGCTGGGAATTTTTCACTACCTCCAGCAACCGCCGTTTAACGTGGTTGCCATCGTGGTGTGCGCATGCCTGAGCCGCTACCTGATCGAAGTCCCCATGACCCGATTAGGACACCGCCTGAGCGAAACGCCTGGCGGAGGAGAGTCGGCTCGCCACCAGACTCTATCCCCCGAACTCTCTCTGCGAGGGGTTTAAAAGAGGCGGGATGCAGACGAGGTTCATCCCTGATGCTCAGGATGAGTGCATTCCGGAAAGGCCGCGAGGTAGGTGTTGCCAACGTATTCCATGTCCTTGTGTATACCCGTCGCGGACGTATAGTAGCCGTTGACCGTCATCTGTTTCAGCAGCACAAAGAACCGTTCTAGGTCGGTCTCGGGATTCTCTTCCTTGGCGGCGGCATTGAGCAGGACCTCCGCCAGGGGAGTACCTGTAGCCCGCTCGTGGATCAGCCGGATCCCGTCTCGCCATTGCTTCTTGACGCCGTCGTTGCTGGTGGCCACCATCAGGTCGGCGAATAGGTTGGTCCCGGCCTCATGCGCTCCCGGAGAGTGGCCGTCGGCAGGAATAATCATTTCCATGAGCTGGTCGAGAAGTTGACTTTCCTCCTCATTGAAGAACTGCAACGTGTACGCAGTCGCCGTGGGCGCCGTTGGGGATGCCTGCATGTGGCTCATCGCGGCGCCCGGCAGTGCGTTTAGTCTTTGCGACAACGCGGTGAGCGCCACGATTTTGAGGACCGCTCTTCTTTCCATATTCTCCTTTGGCGTCGGCGTAGGCCGGGGATTTATCCCCGGCATAAACGTAGTCATCATTGAGGCCTTTAGGCCCTGAGGTGCGGCTTTTCGCAGAAACAAATAGAAGGAGCATACCTCAGGGCCTAAAGGCCGCATGATTGGCTTGGTTTATGTACGGGCTAAAGCCCGCACCTACCTGCCCGCACCTACCTGCCTGTACCTACCTGCCTGTACCGGGCGCAGCCTCCTAGAGCTCGCCTTTTTTTCGTTGGTCCTTTATATAGTCGGCGGCGCGCAGCGACAGGGCCATGATGGTTAGCGTTGGGTTCTTTTCGCTGGACGTGGTGAAGCAGCTGCCGTCGGTGACGAAAAGGTTCTTCACGTCCCGTGCCTGGCAATAGCTGTTGAGCACTGACGTACGCGGATCTTTTCCCATGCGCACGGTGCCTACTTCATGGCTCGCAAACCCAGTGGGGCCCTCGCCGAAACTCGTGAATACCGTGCCTTTCATGTGCGACGAAACTTCCAGCATGCTCTGTTGGGCCGCTTGCCACAATGCATGATCATTCTCGCTGAAGCGAAAGTGCACGACGGGCGTCGGAATGCCATGGGCATCCACCCGCGCCGGATCGACCGTCACATAGTTCCGGTCATCGGAGGTAACTTTGCCCCAGCTGCCAAAGGACAAATATCCAGGCTGCATTCTCCGCACCCGCTCCTTGAAGGCAGCTCCATAGCCTGGGAGCCGGGTAGCCTGGTGGGGAAACATGTAACTGGAATAGTTCACTTGAAATCCCCACCCCCCGATGTAGCTGGTCTTGCCAAAGAGCTGGTTGTAACGAGGCACGTAGACGTGATCGGTGGCGCCATCCTGGTTGGAGGGTTTCTGCCCTTCGAGCTCCTCCAGATAAATGGTCAACGACTCACTCAGGTGACCGTTCAAATGATGCCCCACCCTGCCGCTGGTGTTGGCAAGGCCGCCAGGGAATTTTGGCGATCGTGAATTGAGCAGGAGTCTCGCCGACTCTACCGTGGAGCAACAAACCACCACGACCTTCGCTTTTACCTGTTGTTCCGCGCGCGTCTCCGTGTCAATGAACGAGACCGCGTTCGCCAAGCCCTCGCGGTTGACCAGGACCTCGCGTGCGAGGGCATTCTGGCGGAGGGTGAAATTGCCGGTAGCCCGGGCTTTGGGCAACATGCAGTCGGGCGAGCTGAAGATGGAGGCGACGTCGCAACCATCCATACAGTGGCCACAATAGTGGCAAGGCAGCCGCTTATCGTACGGGCGGGTGAGGACCGCCTTGCGCACCGCTATGAGCGGGATGCCCATCGCGGTTGTGGCCCTGCTCATGATGTGTTCGCTACAGCGCCAGGGAATGGGGGGCAAATAATTCTTTCCCGCCGGCAGGATTTCCAGATGATCGTCGTTGCCGCAAACCCCTATGGTTTGCTCGATGCGATCGTAATAGGGTGCGAGTTCCTCATAGGTCAGCGGCCAGTCTTCTTCGATGCCCTGCAAGGACCACTCTTTGAAATCTCTGGGGGCATAGCGCAGGGTGACCGCGTTCCAATGCATGGTTCTGCCGCCGAGAACACGTACTCGATCGATCGTGATTTTGTCGCAGTCATGGTAGGCGATGGACTTTGCTACGTCGCCTTGATAGAAGGGAGCTTGTTTCTCACCTCTGAACCCGCGAAAGGGCAACTCGTACGGCCACTTGTGGGAGAGCAACTCCCAAGGTTGAATTTGCTTTCCTGCTTCCAACATGACGACTTTGGCGCCGCCTTCACACAACTCCTTGGCCATGACGCCGCCGGCGGCACCGGAGCCGATGACGCAGACGTCGAAGTTTTCGTCTTTGCTCAAATCGTTCCTTGCGCCCAACAAGGGAAGTCTGGATTGGCTGCAGGGATCCCAGGTTTCACAAGTGAGACCTGGGATCCCCCGGTTTGTTATCGACTAGGCGAGGTCGTAGCGGTCGAGGTTCATTACCTTGCTCCAGGCAGCCACGAAGTCCTTCACGAACTTCTCCTTCGAGTCGTCCGTTGCGTAAACTTCAGCGACGGCTCGAAGCAGGGAGTTGGAACCGAAGACGAGATCGACTACGGTGCCTTTCCACTTGAGAGTGCCGGTTGCTCGATCCGTCCCCTCCAACACGCCTTCCGCGGACTTCTTCCACTTGGTGTTCATGTCGAGAAGATTCAAGAAGAAGTCATTGGTCAAGACTCCAGGCTGCTTGGTGAAAACGCCATATTCGGACTGCCCGAAGTTGGCATTCAGCACGCGCAGGCCACCGATGAGAACCGTCATCTCGGGAGCAGTCAGCTTCAACAGGTTGGCCCGATCCAACAGCAGCTCAGCCGACGCCTGATGGTGTCCCTTGCGGAGATAGTTGCGGAACCCGTCTGCAACCGGCTCCAGTACGGCGAATGAATTCACATCGGTCTGCTCCTGCGACGCGTCGGTGCGCCCTGGCGAGAAGGGCACCTTCACGTCATGACCAGCCTTCTTCGCAGCTGCCTCCACCGCTGCGCAGCCGCCCAGAACAATCAGGTCAGCGAGCGAGACCTTCTTTCCACCGGAGTTGAAATCCTTTTGGATTGCCTCCAGCTTGGTAAGGACCTTCGCCAGTTCCTCAGGTTGGTTGACTTCCCAATATTTCTGCGGCGTGAGGCGAATGCGAGCGCCGTTTGCCCCGCCACGCTTGTCGCTGCCGCGGAAGGTGGAGGCCGACGCCCAGGCTGTCGAGACCAGTTGGGGAATGGAAAGTCCGGACGCGAGGATCTTGCCTTTCAGGGCGGCGATATCCTGCTCGCCGATGAGTTCATGATCCACAGCAGGGACAGGGTCCTGCCAAAGCAACGTCTCCTTAGGGACGAGCGGGCCAAGGTAGCGGGCGATCGGTCCCATGTCGCGGTGCGTGAGCTTATACCAGGCGCGGGCAAACTCGTCTGCGAACTGCTCCGGATTCTCGTGGAAGCGTTTGGAAATTTTCGCGTAGATCGGGTCCACCTTCAGGGCAAGGTCGGTGGTGAACATCATGGGCGCGTGCTTCTTCGAAGGATCGTGCGCATCGGGCACAGTACCGGCTGCCGATTTGTCCTTCGGAGTCCATTGCTGAGCACCCGCGGGGCTCTTGGTGAGCTCCCAGTCATAGCGGAACAGGTTGTCGAAGAAGTTGTTGTCCCACTTAGTCGGGTTGCTGGTCCATGCGCCCTCCAGGCCACTGGTGATGGCATGCGGTCCAGCGCCGGTGCCGAAGGTATTGATCCAGCCGAGGCCCTGCGCTTCGAGAGCGGCGCCTTCTGGTTCGGGACCCATATAGGTGCTGGGTTCGGCAGCGCCGTGGGCTTTGCCGAAGGTGTGTCCACCGGCGATGAGGGCAACGGTTTCCTCGTCATTCATCGCCATGCGACCGAAGGTCTCGCGGATGTCCCGGGCGGCAGCGACGGGATCCGGGTTGCTGTTGGGCCCTTCGGGGTTCACGTAGATAAGGCCCATCTGCACCGCGCCGAGAGGATTGTCGAGCTGGCGATCACCGCGATAGCGCTCGTCTCCCAGCCAGGTGGTCTCCGGTCCCCAGTAGACGTCTTCTTCCGGCTCCCAGATATCCGGGCGTCCACCGGCGAAACCGAAGGTCTTGAATCCCATGGACTCCAGGGCCACGTTGCCGGTAAGAATCATCAGGTCGGCCCAGGAAATTTTCTTGCCGTACTTTTGCTTGATAGGCCAGAGCAACCGGCGCGCTTTGTCGAGGCTTACGTTGTCGGGCCAGCTGTTGAGCGGAGCAAATCGCTGTGATCCGGAGCCCGCGCCGCCGCGGCCATCGGCGATACGGTAGGTGCCTGCGCTATGCCACGCCATGCGGATGAACAACGGCCCGTAGTGCCCGTAGTCCGCCGGCCACCAGCTCTGCGAGGTGGTCATCAAAGCATGCAGGTCCTTGATCACGGTGTTCAGGTCGAGGGTCTTGAACTCCTCGGCGTAGTTGAATGCCTCACCCATCGGGTCGGAGAGCTCGGAGTGTTGATGCAGGATCCCGACGTTCAGTTGATTCGGCCACCAGTCCGCGTTGGCCCGGGTTCCAGTGACTGCCTGTTTGCGAGCGCCGCCCGCGAAGGGGCACTTGGCTCCGTTGGAGTCTTGCTCCTTACTGTCGTGGACAGGCTCACCTACTGCTGTGGCGAATTGTTCTTCCATATAGTCCCTCTTCCTTCGAATGAGTTAAGAACTGCGACGAAATATGAATTGATGGTGAATTGGCAATGTGGCGCCGGCCGCGCTGACCGGCGCGCGTCCATCATCCGCTGTTAACACGCCTACGAGACTTGACCGTCCCGTGCTTCGGAGCACACTTCATGCAAAGCCCCCGGAAAATGAGTTCGCACTCGCGAACGATCCGCTTGCCCAGAGCATGCGTGGTGGGCGGGGGCACGTCGTACCACTCAATGTCTTCCACGTTGCCGCAGCGGTCGCAAATGAAGTGATGATGCAGCAGGCCTTTTGCATCAAACCGCGCGGCTCGGCCCTCGACCGCTACTTCCCGCACCAGGCCCGCCTGCACCAGGTCGCGCAGATTGTTATAGGTGGTTGCCCGGGAAGAGCGGGGATCCATGCGATTGACGGCTTCGAAGATTTCGACCGCCGTGGGATGCCGGTTCTGTTCCATCAGGAAAGCCATCACGGCGTAGCGCTGCGGCGTGCACCGCAACCCGCTGCTTTCCAATGACCGTTTGATCGTCTCGGTGTCCACGAAAGATTAGACTATGTCTAATTTGATACTTTGGCAAGAAGGCACGGCCGGGGGTGCTGTGGAAAACGGAAAGTGGGAATCATGCAGGAAGCGCAGCACCGCATTCGAGATATTTTTTGGCACCCCCAGCTGAAGAGGTATCAAGTCACCTGTTTCGTCTGAGCCTGCTATTCTGGTGTGGATAGCCTCGCACCATGACCCGCATCACGTCCGAGCGGAAATCTTCCCCTTAAAACCCGACATTGAGAGAATCAGTAGGCAGCTTAGGAAACACGTTAGGCCATGGCGAAAGATCTCGAATCGACAAGTGGCGAAGGCGAACTGATCCATCAGGTTTGCCAGGGGCGGTCTGAGCTGTTCTATTCCCTTATCGAGCCCTACGAACGCACCGTTTTCGCAATCGCGTACTCGGTCTTGAACAATGCCGCGGACGCGGAAGAGGTCGCACAAGAAGCCTTCCTGAAAGCCTTAAAAGGTCTGCGGAGCTTCCGCGGAGATGCCAAATTCAGCACCTGGTTGGTGCAGATAGCATTGAATGAAGCACGTGCATGTCTTCGCCGGAATCGGTCGCATCTACACCAATCGCTGGACGAGAGCTCCGGGGCACCGGATAGCGAGTACATGCCAATGGATCTCGCAGATTGGCGAGAAATTCCGAGCGAGGCGTTGGAGCGAAAGGAATTGAGACAAAGAATCGAGGAGACGCTCGAAAGCCTTCGGCCAATCTATCGGGAGGTTCTGGTTCTGCGCGATATGCAACATCTAAGCGTCGCAGAAACATCTCAGGCCCTAGGCATCTCGGAAGATCTGGTGAGAACACGGTTGCGGCGCGCAAGATTGCAGATGCGCGAGGCTCTCGCCCCGGGATACGACGGCAGCTGGACTTGTGAATCAAAGGTGTATAAGAGCGTAAGGCCATGGTGAATGGCGCAGGCGGAACGGACCTATGAAAACCGCTATTGTAGAAATTAGTTGCAGGGAAGTGTGGCGAGAGATTTCCAACTTCGTTGACGGCGAAGTTGAGCCAGAAATCAAGACTCGTATGGAGCACCACTTCCAGAACTGCAAACATTGCGCAGCCGTGCTCGAAGGTACGCGGAATACCGTACGCCTCTTAACCGACGGCGAATGGTATCCGCTCCCCCCAGGATTTGGCAAACGGCTTTTCCAGCGGATTTCTTCCGCAGACTCCAAAGAATAAAGATCTAGCCAACCGTTGTGCGCTTCCCCGGCGTGGCCGCTGCGGCGAATTCGAGGAGTACCTCCTGCATCAGCGCCGGCTCCTGATCTCCGTTGTCAATAAACAGGACGATGCGCCAGCCAAGCTGTGGGTCGCGACTCCAGACCTCCACGTACCGGGTGCGCCTTAGCTCTGCCTCTCCACCATGCTTCGGAGAAAGCTTCATCTGATGCCATCCATGTTCGACCGCCAATTCTCCAGCGACTTTGATCTCGATCACGGTGGGGGTTAACTCCACCTTGTACTCGTGAAAAAGCTTTTCCAACCGGGCTCTCAATATGGTCTTTGCGTTCGGACCACTCGAGCTGCGGAAGGTTGGCTGGTTGTCACTCATATCAGTAAACGCGTCGGCAAATACAGAGAGAATGCGATCTACATCGGCCGTGTTGTACCCCTCTCGCAGCTCGGTCTTCGCCGCGTTGATAGCGTAAATCTCATTCATTGTGTTTTCTCCAAGAAATGAAAGATTGCGTTGTCACATTTTTGCCGGTTTTGAATCCCATACGTTCAGAAGGCCGACTGCCGGTGGCAGACGGATTTTTTGTAATGCCAAGTGCCCCAACGCTGATTATAGAAACCGATCCGAAGGAGAACATATTCGTCACCCAACGCTCCCGGAGAGCTCGCGAGCTTCGCCCATCCGGCTTTTGATTGTCGAGGACCATCCTGTTTTCCAGGAGGGTCTGAGCTTTATTCTTTCCTCCCAGCCGGACACGGAGGAGATCGCAAGCGCAACAACGGCTGCAGGCGCAGTCGATAAATTTCGTCTCCACCAGCCCGATATCACGCTCATGGGGCTTCGTGGAGCCACGGGTATGGAAGGTCTCCTCAACTTACGCGCAGAATTTCCGTCCGCTCGCGTCATCATGCTTGCGAACTGTGGTGGAGATGCTGCGATTCAACGCGCCCTCCGTGCCGGCGCGGCCTCCTACGTCCTGAAGAGTACGGCCAAGAGCGAGCTGCTGAAGACGATTCGTTCCGTTTGCGACGGACGCAGGAGTATCCCACCGGAGGTTGCAGTCCGGCTCGCTGAGCACCTTGGAACGGAGGATCTTACGCCGCGTGAACTCGATATTTTGGTGCTGATTCGGGACGGTAACCGCAATAAGCAAATCGCTCGCCACCTTGCGATCGCAGAAACCACGGTCAATTTCCACATCAGGAATTTGGTCGACAAGCTCCAGGCCAAAGACAGAACCCATGCCGTCATTATTGCAATTCGGAGAGGGCTGCTGCATATCTAACAAACCTCCAGCCGCTGATCGTGATCGTCCGCATGAGACAAACGCCAGGCGCCTCCTCTTGTCATTTACATCATCCTTTCTCTTGTGCCGAATGTTGCGCCGATGCCGAAGCAGCCTCCGCACACCATCCATTCACTGGTTGAGGACGATCGTAAAGTTCAGCAATGCGGCAGTAAAAGGGGCAGTTCGATTGAAAATCATGGAAGAGCTTGGCGCAATAGATGCGCTCTGCTCCTGCGACTTTTTTGTACAGTGTTGCCGCAGCGAACATACCGAAGCCTGGAGCAACGAAATATATCCAGATGCCCTGCCAGATACGTGCGAACAGGGCCGAAGAAAATGACCGCGCGGGATTGACGCTGTAGCCAGAGAGGGACATCGCCAACATGTAATAGAAGACAGTAACGAGCGCCACAAAAAGCGGGGTGTATCGTGCCAGTCTTCGATGGTTGGTGGCGAGCAGAACGACTTCCATCAGCGCAAATGATGTTATAAATTCGGCGAGCAAAGCGATCATGGTACCGTTTCTGCCAGGGAGGGTGACGACATACCGGACCGGAAGGTCGGAAAGGTTTGCCCCAAACAGCTGGTGGGCGAAAAATACACCAGCGATTCCCCCAAAGAAATGGGCCATCACGTAGCTGAAGGCATCCCAGTGGTGGATGCGTCCCAACGAAAAGTAGGCCACGGTGAGGGCCGGGTTGAAGTGGGCTCCCGACCGGCGGCCAAAGGGGGAATGGATGATGATAAAAGTCCCGCCGGCGACAATGGCTCCCATGATTGCAGATCTCGCGAGCCAGGATAATCCCAGGTTTGCCACTGATGAGGTGCGTCCATAGAGCAGACTGCCTGCTGCGCAAATACACAGCATGAGCATCGCCATCTCGGCTGCTTCCATGAGGTATTCCCGCCAATGTGTTCGAACAGCGTCAAGCAAAGAGGCCGACGGACACAAGGCGGTGATGCGGTATTGGTGTAACGACATATTCAGAAAGCTACTGCGGCAGGCCTGGTGCCCTATCTATGATGACTGAATAACGGGGATGAAACAACGTGGCGCCTGCAGGATATACCCTGTAGTTTTCTGGGGGACGCTCGCAGCCTGTAGAAAACTACAGCAGAATCCCCCTCGAAGCACTGTTGTGATGAGGGGATATTCCGGCGATCATCATACATCACCTGCGAGGAAGCGTATGTCTCATCACTTCGACACGAAACTTGCCAAGGAAGATCCCAGCCTAAATGTGAGTGATTTTTATCTCTTTCAGGGTGCGTCTAATACAACCGTGATGGCGATGACGGTCAATCCTGATGTGGGCCTCTCGGCGCCAGATATTCTCCATCCAGAGGGCCTATATGCTTTCCGCTTCGACCTGAATGGCGATGCACGCGAAGAAGTTGTCTTTAAGTTCAGATTCGACGCGCCGAGGCATGTAGATGGAAATGAGGATGTCCATGTGCAGAAGTTTCAGGTGCGTCGAGCGACCGGTGATGCCATCGGCGGAGACAAGGGCGAACTTGTGATCGAGGGAGAGACGGGTAAAGTCCATAGCGAGCCGGGGGTCCATGTTTATGTTGGAATCGCTCCCGAGCTGTTTGCCGGCGACGCGTCTGCTCTCCACGGCTTTCTGACTGCTTTTTACAAAGAACAGCGATATGACGGGGATGTATTTCATAGTGGACAAGACTTTTTTGCCCATCGCAACGTAACGGCTATTGTCCTCGAGGTTGCCAACGATCTGATCGGAAGAGATACCGTCCGTGCCTGGGCTACCGCCTCACTGTACGGCCATGCCCCGGAAATGCAGGTTTCCCGCTGGGGCCTGCCGCTGATGACACATATCTTTCTCAACGATCCCAACCATCAGGATGTGAAGGAACGCTTTAATCAATCGACGCCGTCCGATGACCTGGCGTCCTTCTCGGGATATATTGGCGATTTTGCGCAGAAGATGACGGCGTACGCGGGGTCGGTGAAGAACCCGGACGAATATGGAAGGCAGATCGTGGCCCGCTTGTGTCCTGTGACATTGCCCTATGAGTTGGGAACCCAGGCTGCCTTCGATGTTACCGGCTTCAATGGACGGCCTCTCGGCGACGACGTGATGGACGTGATGCTCACGCTTGCCGCGAACCAACCGCTCCAGGACGGTGCTGTTCCTGACCGAGATCGAATCCGCAGCGAATTTCCCTATTTTGGGGAACCGTATTCCAAGGAAGAGCAGAAGGCAGTCACACCCGTCACGCGGCCGCCGAAAAGGTGATGCAACGGGCGGCGACCCAGTTATGCAACAGCATAGGTGGCGAATTCGTCGCGCCAAAGTCGAGTGCGGGACGGACTCGCGGTCCCTCAAACTTAGGCACCCGACCCAATCCCACATCCATCATCTCCCAGCCGTGCCCTTTCCTGGGCCAAACGAGGCATTGATCCGTTTGGCATATTCCGCCGCCTTGGCCAGGATCGCGGGCTCGTCGAGCGTGAGCATGCGTCGATCTTCCATCAGAACTTTGCCGCCAACGACGGTCGTCCTCACATCGGAGGACTTGAGTGCATACACGATAGCCGAATAGACGTCATACATTGGAGTGGCGTGCGCAGCGCTGGTGTCCACGACAATAAGATCCGCCTTCTTGCCCACTTCCAGGGAACCGACCTGCTGCTCAAGATGCAGTGCGCGCGCGCCGGTGATGGTAGCCATCTCGACGATCTGTGCCGCCGATAGCGCCTTGGGGTCCATGCGCGCGAACTTTTGTTCTTTGCCGGCCAGGTCCATCTCCTCGAACATGTCCTGGTTGTTGTTGCTGGCAGCCCCGTCCGTTCCGATACCGACGTCGACTCCCGCCGAGAGCAACTCAACGGCCGGCATCAGACCGGCGGCAGTCTTCATGTTGCTGGAAGGGTTGTAGGAGCAGCCTACGCCGAAGTGAGCCAGCGTTTGCACGTCCGCCTGATCTAACCAAATGCAATGCGCGCCGAGGACATGCGGTCCCAGCAGGCCGATCCGCGAGAGATATTGGACGGTGGTGAGACCGTGATCGTGCCGGCTTCTCTCGATCTCAAAAGGGGCTTCGGCCACGTGAATCAGAAGCGGCGCCTGGGCGCGCTGGGCGAGCGCCGCAGCATCCTTGAGCAATGTCTCCGGGCAGGTATAGATGGAGTGCGGCGCAACCGCAGGGGTGATCAGTGGGTCACCCTTCCAATGCTTGAGAAATAACTCGGTATAGGTGAGCGCGGCGGCAGGGGTTTCGCTGTCGGGAGAAGGAAATCCGATCAGGGTTTCTCCCAGCACACCCCGCATGCCGGCAGCTTTCGTAGCTTCTGCTACGTCGTCTTCGAAGTAATACATGTCGGCGACGGTGGTGGTGCCGCCGCGTAACATCTCGAGCAGGCTGAGCCGCGTCGACCAGGTAACAAAATCCTTGGTGACGTAGCGATGCTCAGCAGGAAAAATATACTTGTTCAGCCAATCATCCAGGGAGAGATCATCCGCCAGGCCGCGGAACAAGCTCATGCTCATGTGTGTATGGGCATTGATCAGTCCCGGTAAGATGAGCCCGCCGCGGGCATCGATGACCTTACCCGATTCATACATGGCATCGATATTCCCGGTCGTGTCGATGGCGGCGATGGCATCTCCCTGGACCGCGATCGCGCCATTTTCCAGGATGCGGCGTTTTCCGTCCATCGTGACCACGGTGCCGTGAACCACGATCAGATCGACTCGCTGTTTGGCGAAAGCCGGCGTCGCAGGGATGGCGACCGCCAGGCAGCAGATCAAGAGCCGACAAAGGCTTTGCCATCGGCCGCTGCTGGGGCGCACCCTGGGCAAAGCGTCCGACGCCAGATTAAGCGCCATGATAGACCGTCATTCGGGGTTCATCTGAGCGAGGCAGGAACCGCTTTCGTATTATGCCTCTCGATCTTTGGGAAGTCACGCTTCCCTTCTGTGGGCTTGGTCGGGGGAATCTCGCGGGGACAGGCTGGTGTGGACTCAGTGGCTGAGACGCTGAAGATGAAACCCGCCGCAACTACTCATCACGGAGGGCTACGACCGGATCGACGCGGGAGGCGCGGCGCGCCGGCAAGTACCCCGACGCAATCCCAGCGAACAGCAAGAGTCCGATGGCCGCCGCCAGGCTGAGCGGATCGGTGCCGCTTAGCCCGTAGAGCATATTGCGCACCAGCCGAATTCCGGAAAGGGTGACCGGCAGCCCGACCACGATTCCGGCCAGCACAAGGAGCCCAATTTCGCGCATCACCTGCCAGGCCACTCCCGACCGGTTGGCGCCGAGAGCCATGCGAATGCCAATCTCCCCTGTCCGACGGCTCACCAGGTAAGACATCAGCCCATACAGACCGATACATGAGAGGAACACCGCAACCGCTGCGAAGAAAGTGGAGAGCTCGGCAATGACGGTCTCATTGGTGAAGGAGCGAGCTACCTGTTCGTCGAGAGTCGTGATGTGCGTGATCGGCAATCTGCGATCGACGGAGTGAATGGCCTGCTGCACGTCGCGAGCGATAGCGCCGAAGTCTCCCGAATACCGCACCTCGAAATCGCCAAAGCCCCATGGGCTTTGCGTGTAGGGAAGGTAATCGAGATACGCGACCGGCTCGACCAGATTTCTGAACTTGACATCCCTGGCCACGCCGATTACCTGCTCCTGCTGCGGAGGCTCCATGCCATCGTCGGAGCCAATATAGTAAGTGCGCCCAATCGGTGAACCGGCCGGAAAGAGATGACGCGCCATTTGCTCGCTGATGATGGCCACGTGCTGCGATTTGGCTGTATCCTGCGGCCCGAAGGTACGCCCCGCAAGCATACGGAATCTGCATCACCTGGAAATATGCATCCCCGATAGCGTTGTGGTGCTACGTCCACGTGGGGATCCACGGGTATGCCGGGAACACGGATCGAGGAGTTCCAACTACCCTCATGGAAGGTAAACGCAGAGAAGCTCGCAGCCCTCACTCCCGGCAGGGCGTTGACCCGCTCCTCGATTTGCTTGAACAACATCGTGAGGCGGGGATCGTCGTCTTTGTAACCGGTGATAGTGGAGTCGATGTTTAGCCGCAGCACGTTTTCCTTGTTGAAGCCCGTGTCCACGCGGTTCAGGTTGACCAACGTGCGCAGGAAGAGACAGGCAGCCACCATCAGCACGAGTGAAAGCGCCACCTGGGAGACAACCAGTATCTTCGCCAGCGGCGTGCGGCCGGCGCCGGAGAAGCCTCCGCGGCCGCTCTTGAGGCTATCCGCCAGTTGCAGGCGGGTGGCGCGCAGAGCCGGCAGCGTTCCGAACAGCAACGCCGTGCCTACTGTCACGGCGAAGGTAAACGCAAGCAGCCGAAGGTTGAGAGAGACGTTGAGCGGAACGCTGTCCGACCCGTTCGCAATCATGCCCAGCAGAACGCGGTTGGCGGCAGCCGCTAAACCAACGCCCAGCGCTCCTCCGGCCAGAGCCAGCAACAGGCTCTCCGTCAGCAACTGGCGGATAAGACGCGCTCTGCGGGCACCGAGCGCCTGTCGCAACGCCAGTTCGCGCGCCCGCGCTGTGGAGCGTGCCAGCAGCAGATTCGCGATGTTGGCACAGGCAATCAGCAGCACCAGCACGACGATGGCCATGAGGACCTTCAACGGCTCGGAATAGGTGTGACGCAAATCGGAGACCCCGCGAGCCATGGTCTCCAGTTGCACATGCGCGTGGGCCAGCCGCGCGAGATTCTCCTGGTTGAGTTTGGCATCGGGAAAGCTGCGCAGGATCTGCGCAAAAAGTACATTGACGTCGGCGGTCGCCTGTTCCATCGTTACGCCGGGTTTTAGCCGGCCGAGGATGTAGAGCGATTCAGAAAAGTTCTCGTGATACTTGCCCCACCCAGGAGGAATGATCTGCCCCATGGCCAACGGCGCCCAGGCATCAGGAGCTTCGCCCACCTTGGTGCCGAAGAACTCCGCCGGCGCCACGCCCACAATTTCGAAGACTTGATTGCCCAGTTTCAGGGTGTGGTGCAGAACCGACGGATCGCCGCCCAGACTACGTTTCCAGAAACCGTCACTGATCACGACAACGGGATGGTCGCCTTCGCTCGAGTCGTCGGCGTCATCGAGCATACGGCCCTGCTGAGCGCTCACACCGAGTGTGGTGAAGTACGTGCCGGAGACGGTCTGGACACGGATCATCTCCGGCTCCTGCCGGTGGTCGACGAAGCCGTGAACCTCGTTGAGAAGGCTGAGGATGGCCGCAGTGCTCGAGAAGACCGCGTTCTTACGCTGGAACTCGCGGTAAAAGGGATAGGAGTAGAGCTCTGTGGACGCGAAATCGTCGGTGATGCCACCCCAATCCTTTGCGCCTAGTTTCACCAGTTGCTGCGGATTCTTCACCGGAAGTGAGCGCAGCATCATGGCATCGAGGAAACTGAAGATGGCCGTATTGGCGCCAATGCCGAGTGCCAGTGAGATCAGCGCAACCACGGTGATGGCGGGGGTGCGCAACATGGAGCGCAGTCCATAACCGGCATCTTGCATGCATGTCTCCAGCCACTCCCAGCCCCAGGTCATAAGGCTCTTCTCCTTCAAGCGAGTGAGATTGCCGAATCGTCGCTGCGCCGACCGCTGAGCTGCTTCCGGACTGAGGCCGGCGGCCAGCTGCTGCTGGCGGCGCAATTCGAGGTGCAGACGCATCTCTTCATCGAGTTCCCGCTGAAACCGGCCGCGGTGCAGCAGCATGGAGAGGCGTCGTCTTAATTCGCCCGCTAGGCTCATGGGTTCTCCTCAAGCCGTCTGAATGATTCGCGAAATCGCTGGCATAGTTAGACTATGCCAGTGTCCCGTGCTCCTACTGATTTTGTCAATAACGATGTTTGAGCGATAGGCAGGGCCGAAATTTGTTGGCGATGCAGAGAAAGCGTTTGTTGGGCTGCGCCCAGCGTTTTCGGCCCACGTACGCTGGGGCGAACATGGGGCACCCGTCCGATTCCCTTTGGAGCATGTTGTGACATGAGCCCGTGCGGGTTTCGCTTGACCAGATCACACTCAGCTCTCAAAAAGGGTCGACCTCTGGTATGGTGTCTCGCAAATGAAATCTTTGCTCATCGGCTTGTCATTCCTTGTTTTTGCTCCAGTCGTCCTCGCGCAGACCATGCCACCTCAGGAATCGGTGGCGAACGCGGCCCATCAGATTGCTAGTGTTCGCGCGGAAACAAGTTCGGCGAATACACATGTCCCTTTTGACGCGAACTGGGATTCGCTCGCGGCGTACCGAACTCCGGAGTGGTTTCGTGATGCCAAGTTCGGCATCTTTCTGCACTGGGGTGTGTATTCCGTTCCGGCATTCGGAAACGAGTGGTACTCGCGCAACATGTATGTTCCCGGCAACACGGCCTTCGAGCATCACATCGCCACTTATGGGAGTCAGGCCAAATTCGGTTATAAGGACTTCATCCCCCTCTTCAAAGCGGAGCGTTTCGATCCCAACGCGTGGGTCGATCTTTTTGTTCAGGCCGGCGCGCGCTACGTCGTTCCCGTCGGTGAACACTGCGACGGCTTCGCCATGTACGACTCCGACATCACGCCGTGGAATGCCGCTCGTATGGGGCCGCATCGTGACGTTGTGGGCGAACTTGCAGCGGCTACGCGCGCGCGTGGGCTCCGCTTCGGTGTTTCTTCCCATACCGCGGAGCATTGGTGGTGGTATGGGCGCGGCCGCTCCTTCCCCTCTGACGTGCGCGACATGACGCCGGAGACGGCTAAGCTTTACGGGCCAGCCGCGCCCATGAACCTTCCTGGTGCTGACGGTGTGACCCACGACGAAAAGGAGCCGGACCCGAGCCACCTGGAGCAGTGGCTGGCCCCTGACCAGGCCTTCGTCGACAACTGGCTCGCGCTCTCGAGTGAGATCGTCGACAAGTACCATCCTGACTTCATGTACTTCGACTGGTGGATCGGCCAGCCCGCTTTTAAGCCGGCACTCCAGCAGTTTGCGGCTTACTACTATGATCGTTCCGCAGAACGGCACCAACAGCCGGTCTTAACCTACAAGGGCGAGTCCATGCCAGCCGATGTGGCGACGCTTGATATCGAACGCGGAAAACTCGATACCCTGCGCCTGCTTCCCTGGGAAACAGATACTTCCGTCTCTATTCATTCCTGGGGTTACGCTGATCATGACGAGTACCGCAGCGCCAAGTCGCTTATCCACCAACTGGTCGACACGGTGGCTAAGAATGGCAACCTGCTTCTGAACGTCGGCCCCAAGGCGGACGGGACGATTCCGGAAGAAGCGCGGGAGGTTTTGCTGCAGATGGGAGCGTGGCTACGCGTCAATGGCCAGGCTATCTACGAAACGCGGCCCTTTACGGTGTTTGGCGAGGGACCAACCAAGGGTCCTGGCGACTCGACTCAGAAGAACAAAGATATCCAGATCTATACTGCCCAGGATATCCGCTATACGACTTCGAAATCCGGCTCCACCCTCTATGCCACGGCACTTGGCTGGCCGACTGGCGGCAGCCTTACCCTGCACACGTTGTACTTGGGAAATCCTTACCTTTCGGGGCCAGTCTGCGGAGTTACGTTGCTTGGCACCGGACAGTCCATTGCCTTCGAGCAACGGACCGATGGGCTTCACCTCACGTTGCCCAGCGGAGCGCCTGCCGGTCTGGCAGACAATATTGCTTACGTATTCGTTGTTCCTAGGGTTTGCGCGGGCGGGACGCTTGCGAGGTGACGGGCCAGCAGCCTCAATGTACCAGCCACCATACCAGAAGAGATTCGTAGGCCCAGCGCAGGGGTCCTACTTCGCCTTCCAACCTTATTGGCCGACGCTTCTGTATTCGGTACGACTGGTTTTCCTGCGTCTGCTTGACGCGCGCGCCGGTCGATACACGCGCCCGGCCTCGCCAGCCTAGGGTCCAAGCCAGAGCTACTTCCGCCGACGGAGTGGCGCGCCGCGGGTGCCTCCGTTCGTACTTGTCAATCGCCGTTTGAATCTCGAATACGTCGAATGGTCTTAACCGCGCCATCTCTAAACCTTTCCCCACTATTGAAATTTCTGCGCAAATAATAGTGACATTAGTTGACAAGTCGTGACGGAGAATATTTTTTGGCGTCTCAATTATTCTTTGGGGTCCGGATTACGACCGAAGTGATTGCTTAGGTAATCCACGATCTGCTGGAATTGATCATCGGTGGCGGAGGCGCCGCGCTGCGCCATTCTTTGCACAGTGCCGGTCCACTCATCCCTGGTCTGACGATGGGTGGCAATGAGACCGACGGAGTGGCAGCTGTTACAGACCCTCTGCACCAGTTCCCTGCCCTTGCCGTCCGGCAGTGATGTCTGCGCCTGCAGCATGCTGGGGAACGCCGCCTTTCCACCCAAGGCGAAGGCCACTAAATGCTCACCGGCGGAGACCGCGACGTATTCCTTTCCGCTTTTTCCTGCGTAGACGATGGGCACCGCGAGAGCCGCCTGGTCGAGTTTGAAAGACCACAGCTCCTTGCCGGTTTTGGTTTCCAGGGCGCGGACATATTGATCGAGGGAGCCAGTCATGAAGACAAGACCACCCGCAGTGGCGGTTGGACCTCCTCGCGAGCTGGGTGCTCCGGTTTTGATTCCAGCCGGAATGCCGCTCACGGTGCCGTAGGGGATTTGCCAGGCAATGTCGCCGGTATTTACGTCGACCGCGGTGAGACGGCCCCACGGGGGAGCCCAGCAGGGCCAGCCATCCGCGGAAAACGAATAGGCCGCGAAGGAGATCGCGGACTGTGCTGAGCCCGGTTGGGTGCTGTACAGGATCGGCGACTGGTGATCCGGGTCTGCATAAGACGGTGCGGGCTTTGGTTGAGGTTCATCCTGGATGAAGTGCAAAGCTCCGGAATCTGTGGTGTTGATAATGTAGTAGCCCAACGTGGGATCGAACGCTCCGCCCCACATCCAGGCTCCGCCCCAATGGTCGGGAAATTGGAGAGTTCCCTTGGCAGAGGAAGGGGTGTAAGGACCTTTGTTCGGGACTCCACCGCGCTGGAGGAACTTTGCGTACCACTCGCGACAGGCGGCCTCGTGGGCTGGAGTGATGTGGGCGAAGTCGTTTTCTGTGAAGCTTAGCCGCGACAGAGGTGGAGGCTTGAGGGGAAACGGCTGGGTCGGCGAGTACCACTCTCCCGGCGCATCTCCTTTGGGAACAGGACGCTCTTCAACACCGTAGATCGGTTTTCCGGTTTCGCGATTGAGAATGAACAGAAGAGGGTTTTTAGTGATGACCGCGACCGCAGGGATTTTCTTACCGTTCCGGACAACGTCAAACAACATCGGCGCGGCGGGCATGTCGTAATCCCAAAGATCATGATGGATGGCCTGGAAATACCACTTCAACTTTCCGGTTCTTGCATCGACGGCGACGAGTGAGTTTCCGAAGAGGTTGGCGCCGGGGCGATCCACGCCATAGTGGTCGTTGTTTACCGAGCCCACCGGCATGTAGAGAATTCCGCGCTGGGGGTCGAGGGTAAAGAAGGACCACACGTTCCCTCCCGTGACGTCTTTCCACGAGTCACCGGCCCAGGTCTCGTGTCCTGATTCGCCGGGCCGCGGAACGGTGTGAAAGGTCCATACGAGTTTGCCGGTGCGGATATCCCAGGCGCGCACATCGCCGGCTGGCCCCTTCCGGCCGGTTTCGTCATCGATATGGCTGCCGGTGATTACCAGGTCTTGATAAACCAAGGGGGCCGAGGTGAGCCCGTAGTGCATGCGGCTGTATCCGCGCATCACGTCCGGCGTTTTCAGGTTGACGATTCCTTTGGCTCCGAATTCGTCCACCGGGGTGCCGGTTTTTGCGTCCAGCGCGTAGAGTTCGCCTTCTTCTGTGCCAAACAGGATGCGCGCGGGGCGTTGCTTGTCACCCGGCCAGAAGGCGACGCTGCGCATCGATGACAGGCCGGGACCGCGATAAGGACAGTTCGATGCTGTGTACTGCCAAAACGGGCGCCCGGTCTCAGGGTCAAGCGCGGCCACATGACAAAACGGCCACGATACATACATGCGGCCGTTCACGACCAGAGGTACTGACTCGATGGTCCGGCTGCCAGTCGCGTTGTCTTCGTCCTTGAGTTGAAAGATCCAGGCGGGTGCGAGCCGGGCAACGTTGTGTACGTCGACCTGCTTGAGTGGGGAGTAGCGCAGAGCCTGCGGGTCGTGACCGACGTCTGGCCAGTCCGTCTGGGCGTGCAGGCTCAGCAGGGATAGGAAGATGACGTGGAGGCAGACAATGGTTAGCCTGTTTCGCGATGCAATGACCGTTCGATGCATTGTGTTCCCGGCTGCTAGTTGGGGAGTTGTTTGAGCATAAAGTTGGCCATGATGTGATTGGCCTCGATGGACTCGGGGAGAGACGAGTTGTACCAGAAGGCGTGAGGGAGCGCATCGAAGACGACGAGACGCGCGTCGACCCCGGCGCGCAGATAGGCGCGGTGCAGGTTTGCCGTTCCGCTGAGCAGTGCGTCCCGGCCGCTGGTGACGAAGAGAGTGGGTGGCAGACCGTGCAGGTCCGCGTAGATGGGGGAGAGCACGGGGTCTTTCGGGTCGGCTGAGCCAACGTAATAAGGGTCGTGGACGCCGCCGTCGGGCGGATCGAGATGACCGGCGAATCCCTGGAGCGTGTAGAGCGCCTGGGAATCTGCCTCATGGGCAAAGCTGTCGAGGGTGCTGAAGATGCCAAGGCCAGCGGGCAGGGGGAGGCCTAGTGATTTAAGTTTCACCGCGACTTCGGCGGTGAGCACGGCGCCCGCGGACGTTCCATAGAGAACGATGTGGCTCGGTTTGTAAGTCTTGAGCAGTTCCCGATAGACAGCTACGGCGTCGTCCACGGCTGCGGGGAATGGATGCTCAGGAGCGAGGCGGTAGAGCACCGCGATGACTTTGATTCCAGTGTAGCCGGCAATGGGGATGGTTTCGGAATACGAGCCGGAGTCGGCGTTAAACCCACCGCCGTGCAGGTTGAGGAGAACTTTGTCGTGGCTCTTCGTAGACAGGTTGACGGGAGTTACGATGCGCACCGGGACCCCGGCCACGGTGGACTCGGTGATGGTGTTGGGGCATAGCTTCGTCCAGGCGATTCTTGCGCGTTCGGCCGAAGCGTCGGTTTGGGCTCTGCGGTGTTCGAGTGGTTCTGGTGGACTTTGATCAGGAGTTCTTCGGATAAGGAAGTTGCGGGCTTCCGGGCTGAGGTCACGAGGGACGGGGACGACTCGTGTGACATAGGCGGTGCCTTGTTCGTCGATGTAGCTGGTGTTGCCGGTGGCCGCTGTGGAGGCGGTGGTCGGCGGTGGGACGGATTGGGCCATGAGCGCTGTGGAGATCGCCAAAGGAAGGAGAGCGGTTTGGCGAAGTGTGATGGGCATGAGGCGGGCTCCTGTTGGGTCGAACAATTCTAGCGTCAACCTGGGAGTGGTTGGGGGCGGCAACCATGGCGGGTGTAGTCCCGCAGGGACGACTGAACTTCAGACCTCTCCAAATTAGCTTTCAAAAACGCCTCGGTTCAGTAACTACTTTTTATGGAACCGGTTCCCTTTCCTTTGTCATCCCGACCGGAGCGAAGCGGAGCGGAGGGATCTGCGGTTCCGCGGACCTATCCTGGAAACGCAGTCTCGGGGGTTGACAACCGCCACGAAGAATCCCGTAGGGACGGCTGAACTTAGCCCAGGACGCTAGTCCTGGGTCCATCATGCAACACATTAAAGTCCCGCAGGGACGGCTGAAGGTTGCTCAGGATGGCGTCGCGGCGTATTTTCAGCCGTCCCTTCGGGACTAAATTCACAGATCCGGGTTCACACACACGCTCTAAAGCCGCTGCGGCTGAGTTCGTAATGGTGCGGCCCTGATATGCTTTGTCGGGGAAAAAGAGGTTCGCCTTATGTCGTCTAAGTCGCAACTGGACGTGACGATTCGCACCGCCACACCGGATGACAGTTCGGTCTGCGGTCAGATCTGCTACGACGCTTTCTTGAATATCAATACGGCACATGGGTTTCCCTGCGATTTTCCTGGGCCGGAAGCGCCTACGAAGGTGCTTTCGATGATGTTTTCCAGTCCCGGCTGCTACTGCGTGGTGGCCGAGGTGGGAGGGCGCATCGTGGGCAGCAATTGCCTGTACGAGAGTGCCCTGATCGGCGGTGTCGGCCCGATTACCGTCGACCCCAGCACCCAACACGTTGGGATCGGACGCAAGCTGATGCAAGTGGTGATGGATCGGGCGAACGGACGAAACGCAGGATTGCGGCTGGTGCAGGCCGCTTTTCATAATCGCTCATTCGCGCTCTACACCAGCCTGGGCTTCGATGTGCGGGAGCCGCTCTCCTGCTTGCAGGGCAGGACGCGTGAACGGGCTGTTTCGGGATGTGTTGTGCGGCCGGCACAATCCGGCGACCTGGATGCATGCAACGCACTATCCCGGCGAGTGCATGGATACGATCGCGCCGCCGAGTTGGCACAAGCCAGCCAGCGGACCACCGCACTGGTGGTGGAGCGCGGGGGCCGCATTACCGGATACGCTTCTGCCCTGGCTTTCTCGGGGCATGCCACGGCGGAGACCAACCTCGACATGCAAGCGATGATCGCCTCGGCGGAGTCGTTCGGGGGTCCGGGAATCCTGGTGCCATCACGGAATAGCGCTCTACTGCGCTGGTGTTTGGAGAATGGTCTGCGGATCGTCCAGCCGATGACGCTCATGAGCATAGGGCTCTACAACGAACCCGCCGGTGCATGGCTACCTTCCATTCTGTTTTGATCGGCTGGACGGCCTACGGTGTGTTCCCTATCTCGTCGTCATTTGGTCATACAGGCTTCGAATCCCAGTGGTGTGGAATCGATCTTCGGGTCGGCCCAACCTGCTTCGTTGGCCATGCGGTGGATTTCCTCCAGGGGGTAAGCCCGCTTGATCAACATATTGCGGAAGACGAGCATCATGAACCAGCGGTTCAGGCGGCTTACGCCCAGGCCTTCGACATATTGCCTGATCGACGCCATGGAAGCATCGCGGCGCATATCAATCAGGAGAGCCTTACCTCCGGGGCGCAGGACACGACGAAATTCGGCCAGCGCCTTTACCGGCTCGGTAAAGTTTTTGAAGGCGGCGCGACAGACCACGAAATCCATGCTGGCATCCTCGATGGGCAACGCCGCGGCATTCCCCAGGTCGAAACGCGCTTGCACGCCTTCGGCAGCAGCGTTGCGTTTTGCAATCTCGATAAAGGTTTTGCTGATGTCGACTGCGCGCACCTGCAATCCGCGTTTGGCTAGTTCGATGGAGAGAAAACCCGGTCCCGGCGCTACCTCGAGCACCTGGGCCGCGGGTGAAAGTGCTGAGGCGATCCGCTGCGCCAACTGCTTGATTTCGGGCATGTCTTTGCGCGTGGTGCGGTCATACCAGCGTGCGGTGCTGCCTTCCATGCCCATTCCCTTGTAAGCTTTGACGGTTGCTGTCATTTGTTCATCCTCCATGTATCTTATAAAATAAGATACATGGATAATAAGACATAAGGGAAACGGTTGTCTATGCCCGTGAAAGCAAAATCTCGACGCCCCGCGCTTGCGGAAGCAGACGTTACCCGGGTGCCGGCGCCGGTCACGATCGCCGACCGCGTTGTACTCGATATCCGGAAGTTCCTCGCCGCCGGCATCCTTTTCAACGCCCAGGTTGCGGAAAAGGTAGGGCTCGGTCTGACTGATATGCAGATGCTCCATATGCTGCAGCTTTACGGGCCCTCTACGCCGAGCCGGCTGGGCTCGTGGACAGGCCTGAGCAGCGGCGGGATCACGGTTGCACTCGACCGATTGGAAAAGGGCGGTTATGTTCGCCGCGAGCCCAATCCGGCAGACAGGCGCAGCCTGTTGATCACGCTTCTGCCGGCGCGACTGCGCAAAGTGGCCGCGATGTATGAAGAAGTAGAGCAAGAAACGCGCCGGTTGCTGGCGACGCTCCCACAGAGTGATCTGGAAGCGGTGGTGCGGTTCTTTGAGACGCTGCAGGCGGTGCGGACGGAGCGCGAGAGTGCCGGGAAGCAAGAAAACGCCTCGCGAGAGTAGGAGAAAACCGCAGATCTCTCCACTCCGCCGCGCTCCGGTCGAAATGACAATTCTGTGCCGCTAGAATCTCCGATTTCTTCTGGAAACGCGGAATTCGATCATCAACAGAATTGTCATCTCGACCGGAGCGCAGCGGAGTGGAGAGATCCGCGGTTTCTTTTCTTGCTTCTCACGCATACTGCCAGTCTCATACCCTTAGCTATCGAAGAAGCGCGGAGGCCGACCATAAGACCGGAGCCTGCCCGTGAAAATCTCCCGTAATGCGCTTCCTGGCCAGGTAGTAATCGTAACTGTTTTGTTTGCCGGTGCCCTGGCAGACGCTGGTTATGTTTTCGTTCTGATCGATATAACCGGCGACAGCGATCCAGGCTTTCCGGGCAGCGGGGCCGTACGTGGCTGCATCGAGCCAGCCGTTTTTCACCCCGGTGATCAGTGCGAAGGTGAACATGGCCGAACCGGAACTTTCCGGCCAGGCTTCATCGTGGTCGATCAATTGCCTCCACATTCCGTCCTTGCCCTGGTACTTGAGCAGCGCACTCATCATCAGGCGATAGCTGTCCAGGATGCGCTTCCGTTGAGGGTGATCCTGGGGCAAATCGCGCAGCATCTCCGCCATACCGACGGCCACCCAGCCGTCCCCGCGGCCCCAGTAGAAGGGCACATCGGGAGCGTGATAGAAGAGGCCGTTCGGTTGCTGCAGTTTGTCGAGATAGGCCACCATCTCCACCGCATCGCGATCCAGATACTTCTTGTCTCCCGTGGCGCGGTAGGCCTCCAACTGCAGGATGGTGAGCATGTACATGTCGTCGATCCAGTAGCGTGTTTCGGCCGACAAGCCATCCGGCTGGGGATTTTCCCATTGACGGTCGGCCCAAGCCTTGCCCATGGCAAGGTATTTGGGATCCTTGGTTTGAATCGCAATCTCGAGCGGGACCACGCCAAAGATGGAGTCGTCCACATGGTGCCGCACCGGGATGCGCGCCGCCTCGGCTCCGCCGGGAGTAAGCGGTTCGAACTTGTGGATCAGTTCCGTGCGCAGAGTGTCGTCATGGGTGAGCGAGGCGAACGTGAGCGCGCCATACCAGGTGGCCACCTCAGAGTAGTGGATGGTCGGACCGTATTGGTGGGGGCTGGTGACAAAGTGTTCCGCCACCTTTTTGCCCACCTCTTGCGGAGACAGGCCCGCAGGCCAGTTGCTGAAATAGGTATTTTCCTGCGCGAACACGGTTGTGTTCAGGGCGACGACTAGGATCAGGAATAGGCTACTGAGCCGCTTCATTTCTGGGTTGATCGACCTCGGCGGTTTTGAACTCGCCGATCTTAACACCGTTAGGTTGTCGTCTGCTCTCTGTGTCCCGTCTGGCGAGACGACTTCGATTCTTCGCGGTCGAAGACAGCTCCTCAATGAGTCGGAGTTTGTGCATCGTTCAGGATTCCAGTTAACGGGCGGCCCATTGCATTCGTCAACTCGATTCCCAGTAGCGCCGCGATCGTCGGCGCTACATCCAGGTTAGAGATCGTGCCCAGCCGAACCCCAGGTTTTATGCCGCTTCCCCAGGCCATGAAGATCGCCTGCATCTGCGGATCGCTATTTAGATATCCGTGCGTGCCTCCATTGGCTTCTCCCTTTCCCTCAGGCACTCCAGTGGCAAAGACGTTCCCTGGCTTGGCTGCAATGAGCAGGTCCGGCGCCTGATCGCTTTGCTTCGGTGACGGCAGCCCTAGCTTCCCGAAATCGTCTGGCGTATAGATGTGCTCCACACCTTCCACCCCGCGGAAGAGGGTGGTGAGTTTGGGAAGCAGCTCTGCTCGACGATTGGGATCGGTCACGTAGACCATGGATACACCTCCGTCGGGAACCACCCACGCATCCCTCGCCAAGCCTTCCTGGCGTAGGAGGGCATTTGGATAAATGGCATGGTTCGTCTTGCGAAATCCATGATCGGCAACAATCAACAGGGTGAACGGCTGGTGGGAGCTAGCTAGCGTGTCGCTGATCTGTTTGACTCGATCGTCCAGAAAGGCCATGGCTTCCAGGCTGGCGTCGCTCATGGGGCCGTATTGATGGTTGATGTCGTCGAGACACAGAAGATGGACCAACATGAGGTTGGGCTTGTAGCGTTTCAGTATCTGGACTGCGGCGTCCGTCCGGATTTCGTCCTGCCACGCCGGGCTGCTGTCATCAAAATTGGCTAGTTGCTCCTTCGTGACCAGGCCCGCCTGGATGAGCTCGGTCTCGATCAACCCATTGGGGTCGGGTTGCTCGGCGAAGGACCAATTGATGGTTCTGGCTCCATAGATCGCTACCCAATCCACCTGCGCGGTGGTAAGCCCTGCCCGATACGCTACGTCATAGACTGTCTCGGCATGGACCATCAGGTCCTTGTTGCGCCAGGGCTCGATGGTCATCGATCCATCGGCCGGGTGGCGGGTCAGCAAGCCATTGAACAGAACCTGGTGGTGCAGGGCGTCGACGCCTGTAACCATGGTTGTGTGATTAGGCCAGGTAACGGTGGGATTGATAGGCTGCATCGCAGTCGCGGCTGCGCCTTCCCGGGCTAGTTTGCGTAGCGTTGGAATGGGCAGCCGAGGGTCGTCGAGGGCGTAGGCTGGAAAGCCATCCAGGCTAATGACCACAACCGTTCGCTGCTTGTGTACGGCTGCGATTGCCGTGCTGAAGCACAGGACAAAGGCCATGGAGGCGGCGAACGGTTTCTGTATCAGAAATACTCCCAAAATCCGTTAAGTCTAAAACAGTAGTTTGAGCGAAAGCTGCATGATCCGGGGCGAGTTCGCCGTGCTGATAATGCCGAACGTGCCGCTGTTTACGTTTCCGTCCGGCTGCCCAAACTGAGCGTGGTTGAAGGCATTGAAAGCCTCAGCCCGGAACTCCAGGTTCATTCCCTCCTTGATGGCCGTATCTTTCAGCAATGCTGCATCCCAATTGTTGAGGCCAGGGGCGGCGAAGAATCGCCGGTTCGCGGTTCCAATCTGACCCAGATCTTCTGGAGCAAAGAGCCCTGTATTGAAGTAGGGCTGGCCCTTGCGGGGATTGGTGATGCTTAGCGGACCCGCTGTGAAGTTCGGCCTGTCGATGGGAAGGGAGATCGCACCGGCGCCGGCCGTTCCCAGCAGGGAGCGATCGTCCACCTCGTACAGGGTTACCGGGTTACCGGTCGAAAACCGGGTGATGCCGCTCAACTTCCACCCCTTCACTAATCTCGACGGTCCGGGAATGAGGTAAACCGGAAGCTCATAGTCGTAACTGACGACAAAGTTATGAGCGACGTTGAACGAGGAAAGCGAATACTGGCCGGGGTTGAGGAGATTGATCTGCTCGCCATAGCCGGAAGCATTATCCAGCGACTTTGAGTAGGTGTAACCGGCCAGATAGGTGAGGTGCGATATGCGCTGGCGCACACTTGCCTGGAAGGAGTTGTAATTGGAGTTGCCGGCGGTGATGAAGTAGCCTTCGCTGGTGAAGTTCTCTCCGAAGGGTGCGCGTGTGCCGTTGATGGTGGCTCCCGAAGCCGTGGTGTACACCCCGTTCTCTCCGTTGGGCCCGCACGTAGAAGTACCCGGCGCGACCTCTGTCAATTGACTCACGCTCAAGCAAAGCGCGGCATTGCCGGGGTTGGCTTGAAGCGAGGAGAGAAGGTGATGCCCCTGCGAGCCCACATAGCTGAGTGAAACCAGCACGGACGAACCAAGTTGTCTCTGCAGAGAAAGCTCGTATTCCTCGGCGTACGGCAACACGTTCTTGTAATAGAAAGCCGGCGAGGTACCGATGGGCAAAAAGTTTGCCCAGTTGATCGAAGTGTCGGGATGACTGGGCGAAGAATTAGCCGGTGGAGGAGGAACCGGGAAACGCTGGCCTTCGATATTTCCGGTGCCACGATCCACGAATGGAGTGACAAACTCCGGCGGGACGGGGCTACCGTAATAGTTGCCGAAAGGCGCGTCCCCGATTTCGTTGAAGTTGGTCGCACCTTCGAAGGTACTGTAGAACCTGCCCCACGCCGCGCGCACACTGCTCCGGCCTGGTTCGCCGGTCAACTTCCGCAGCAGGCCGCTTTCGACCGAGGGCGAATAGGCGAGTCCTATGCGGGGCGCGAAATTGTTGTAACGGGTAGGCGCAAGCGTGGTCGGTACACCCGGGTCTCCGGGGAAGACCCATCCCACAGGGGATCCTGGAAACACCTGCGACTGGAGCCCAGGCACCAGGGTTTCAATTTCGTTGTGCAACTCTGACCAGGGTCTGCTCACATCCCAGCGCAGACCAAAGTTGAACGTCAGATTTTGCCTGGCCCGCCAGCTGTCTTGGGCGAAGAGGCCGATGTACCGGGACCGTCCATAGGAAGGATAGCCCTGTCCCTGGGAGTAAGACGTGGGCGCGCCGATCAGGAAGTCGGCAAAATCCACGCCTGTTTCGCTGCCATCAAAGCCAAAGTTGCCGTTGGAGCCCAGGTTGTATTCGACCAATTGGTTGTAGCGGAACTGTCCGCCAAACGTGAGCGTGTGGGTGTGGATGATCTTGCTGAAATTGTCGATGATCTGGGCGGTGTTTTCCGTGATGCCAAGAGGAGCCCCAGCAGCACCGAACGAGAAGGTGTTGAAATTCATGTTCGGAACGTGAGCGTATTGAGGCACCGAAGGGGAGATCCCCAAAGTATCGGGACCATAGGCGAAGCCCAGCGTTCCCGGAGTGACACCGGCGCCGCCCGAAGGCGCGTGCAGTTCAAACTTGAGCCGGGTGAAACCGAAGCGCACCTCATTGATCGCGCCGGTGCTCAACGACTTCGTATCGGCAAGATCCACAACCTGGGAGCGGCCGGTATTTTCACTGCCAAACCCTGGCAGCAGCGCGTTGGGAATGTTCTGGTCGTACTGGTCGAAAAAGTAGTAGGCGGTAAGAAGTCCCAGCCGTGAATTGAGGTCGATACGTCCGCTGGCCTTATCGTCCGTTAGCCGCTGAGGCAGGCTGTTCGGGGTGAAGTAAGTGTTGTCGCCATCGGTGGTGTTCGCGGGCGGAACGTAAGCCAGCAGATTCTTCGACGGCACGGTGATGACGCTGGCGGGAATCTTTGCTCCCGGGAAGACACAGTTGCCGGAATTGCAGCCGGCAAAATAGTAGGGTTCTCCCTGGGTCACGGTGTAGCCGAGATTGCTTGACAGCTGCTGCGCCCAATAGGGACCATTCACGCTGCCGGCCAGCCCCAGCGACGGGTCGGAGAAATCTCCGGCGCGTTCTGCGTCCGAGGGCACCGGGATTCTACCCAGCGCGCTCTGCCCGATGATGATGCGGTCACCTTGATAGTCGCCAAAGAAAAACAGCTTGTCGTGTTTGATCGGACCGCCAATCGTGCCTCCGAACTGGTTTTCTTTGTGATCGTCGCGAGTGGTGGCAAAGTAGTTCTTGGCGTCGAAGTCTGTGTTTCTCAAGAATTCAAAGACGCTGCCATGAAATCTGTTGGTACCAGACTTGGTGATGACATTGATCTGGCCACCGGCATAGTTGCCATATTCGGCATCGAAGTTGTTGGTAAGAATGCGGAACTCCTCGATGGAATCGAGGTTGGGGATGATGCCTGTGCCGGAGAACGCGAACTCCTGGACGGTCGTACCATTGAGCAGGAAGCCGTTGGACGCCTCTCGCTGGCCGTTGACCGACTGATTACCCGCATTGAGACTGCCGGAAATCGGAGTGAGGGTAAACCCCGTGGCGCTGAAGTTACCTCCCTGTGCGCCCGCCAGGCCCGAAGTGCTCGGGGCTACGCCAGGTTGAAGAGCTAAAAGGTCGGTGTAGCTGCGGGAGACGAGGGGCACGGCGGTCATGGTTTGCCCACTGATGACCTCGCCCATCTGGCTGCTGGTAGTTTCCACATGCAGGGCGTCCGCAGAAACCGTAACCTTTTCCTCGGCGCTGCCAAGCTGGAGAACCACATCGAGTTTTAGGACATCGTTCACCGAGAGCAGCAGACCGGACTGGATCGATCGCTTAAAGCCGGCCTTGTTGATTTCCACGTCGTACGTGTCGACGGGCAATCCCTGCAAGGAATAGAAACCCTGCGCGTCGCTGAGGACGGTGATCGCGACGCCGGTTTCGTGGTTCCGCGCGATTACCTGGGCACCGGGAATCACGGCGCCACTCGGGTCGCGGACGACCCCGGAAATGGTTGCGGTTACGCTGGCATGCGCAGTCCCAGCTCCGATGGACATTAGGAAGACCAGCATCAAAACGGGGACCCGGGAAACCCATGTCATGAGGGCCCGACGGAACTCTTTCGCGTGCTGTTTCATTTTGTCCTCCTGCTCACTGGCTGAGCTGTTTGATTCCGTATCCGTGCGATGTATCTAACCGCTTATTTACTTCTGCTTTATAGTGGAGTCGACGGAACCAAGTCAAGATATTATGTTTCACCCGATCAAAGCTTTAAGAAGGAGGGGCGGTGAATCGTGCGGAATACGCCCGCTGCGCAAGCGGTCCACGGAAATTGACACACTGTTCATCCCTCGTCAAAGCGCTTATGATGAACCGGCTTGGCTTATCCTGTTTTGCTGACGATGATCAGCATGATGGTCATAGCGGTTTGCGGCTCAAGTGTCCAGGTGTCCGGGATCGGACACTGTCATGGATCGAGAGCCTGGTGTAACAGAATTATTTCCGTAAAGGAGTCGTTTTGAGAATGAGCAGTTCAGGTTCACGGCGTGACTTTATGAAACAGGCGGCCTTGGCGGTCGGCGGGCTCAGTACTGCCGTTTCCTCGTTCGGTACTGCCAGCGCAGTCGAAGCTAATTCCCTTCCCCCGCAGTCGGATATTTCAGTGTGGTCGACCAACGATCAGGAACGCTTCGTGGCCGGGCAGAAGATTGCCTGGCATCCTGCCTCGGAAACCCCGGGCCCGGACTCAGTTCGCCTGGTAGTGGGCAATCAGTTTCAGGATATTCTCGGCTTTGGCGGCTGCTTTTCTGACGCTGCCTGTTTCCAGATCAGCCAGCTTGGCCCAGGGCGGCGGGAAGAATTCCTGCATGATCTGTTTCATCCGTCTCAGATGAACCTTAATGTCAACCGCACCTGTATTGGCGCGGCCGACTCTGCTGCCGAGGTCTATAGCTATGACGAGGGAGAACCCGATCCAGAGTTGAAGCGCTTCTCCATCGAGCATGACCGGGCTTATATTCTGCCCATCCTGCGGCGGGTACAAGAGCTGAATCCCGATGTGTTTTATTTTTCCTCGCCCTGGAGTCCGCCAGGATGGATGAAGTGGAATAAGTCGATGCTGGGCGGCTCGATGAGCCGTCAGTATTTATCGTCCTACGCTCAATACATGTTGAAGTTCATACAGGCTTACGCGGCGGAGGGTGTTCCTATCCAGGCGATTACCACGCAAAACGAGATAGACACCGATCAGCATGGCCAGATGCCCGCGTGCACGTGGTCACAGGAGTGCGAGACGGAGTTCATCACAGATCATATTGGGCCGATGTTCGAGAAGACCGGGACCACCACGAAGATATGGATCCTCGATCACAACTATGTTTACTGGGGCAGGGTGATCTCCGAACTGGATAATCCCGACTTCAGGAGATATGTGAATTCTGTGGCCTGGCACGGTTATGTGGGCGTGCCTAGCATGATGAGCAAGGTACAGGCAGCGCATCCTGAGGTCGAAATGTATTTCACCGAAGGCAGCACCGACTACAACGATCCGCATTACCAGGATGACTGGACAAAATGGAGCAGCACGTACACAGACGTGCTGAACAACGGCTGCCGGTCAGCCGTAGCCTGGAATGTTGCCACGGATGAGCACGGTAAGCCCAACATCGGCCCGTATCCCTGTGGCGGCATTGTGATCATCAACGCCCACACGCAGGAAGTCATTCGTAGCGGCCAGTACTGGGCCCTCGCACACTTCTCCCGGTTCATGAAACGTGGGGCCCGCCGGGTTGAGAGTCAAAGTGACGCGACCACCCTCGGTCACATTGCCGTCGTGAATCCCGGAGGCCAAAAGGTGCTCGTGCTGACCAATACTGGGAGCGCGAGAACCGTTGGAATCTACCAGGGATTGAAGTCGGCAACCGTTCCCATGAAGCAGAACTCGATTGCAACGCTGGTATGGAATTAGCCCCGCGTTTTTTTTGAGCGGGGCCAAGGGCTTCCTTACCTACATTTTTTAGGGACGACCCGAACCATCAGCCTTATCGTTCTTTGCCGCCAATCCCATGGTGGTTGCCGCGTCCAACAGCATCGGAGCGAATTTCCGCACGATCTCTTCCAACTCGGCGTTGCGGCTCCGCAATTCCCGAGTCTCGCTTTCGCGGCGGGACAAAACCTCCCGCAATTCCCGGTTCAGGCGGAAAACGTCCCGGGCTGATTCCAAACGGTCCAATATCGAGCGCAATTCGTCTTCGTTCATCGGTTGTGCGGCAGCGCCGGGGGAAAAGGTCTTGGGTGGTTCAGTAACAGCGGTTTCTTTCCACATTATTCGTCTCCAATATCGCGTGCGGTTTGATTTGCCTTAACGGCGGCCCTTATATCACTCGAAGTTGGTTGCTCTGGGATTTCTATGGGTTGTCGATATCGTTCTGTTGCTTTTTTTCTGCCCTGTCACGGCATCTGGGTAGTAGTGACTCCCGGTAGCCATCCGTTGCGCGCAGAGTTTCCGCGACGCGTCGGTTGTGGTGTGGCAGCCAAGTACTTTCCCTAAAAGGGAGGCGGCGCCATGCTGGATTGTCCCTGGGTTAATTTTGGTGGGCAGCGAGGGACTCGAACCCCCGACATCCTGCTTGTAAGGCAGGCGCTCTAACCAACTGAGCTAGCCGCCCACGGCGAAACCGTTCTCGCTTCTCCAGCTTACACGCTGCCACGCAGGTTGCGGAAGAGCCGGCATTGAATCGGCCTGCTCGGAGACCTAAACCTTTTTATTTTAATATGATGGCTGGCGTTTTTCGTCCTCAAGACGGGCTATTACAAATGCATTGAGGAGGAAGCGGCAACTTTGATGGAGTCGCTCGGCAACAACGATGGCTTCAACGATGGCTTCAACGATGGCTTCAACGACGGCAACGCGCATATCGCCGTCACTGCTGCTGATGTGTTCCTACGGCGCAACGGTTTCGTTCTCCCAAGTGGACGGGACGGATGGACACGCTTTTATCGACGAATCGATAGCCCGTGATGAATTCCGCTTTGCGCAAGTTCTTGTCGGGATCCGCCAGCACCTCAAGCCTATGAGCGAAGAAAGATGACGTATCGTAAAACTCAGCCAATGAAGGGACTCTTCGCACAGGCAGTAGCCGCCGTTCTTCCGGCTTGTTAACGTTATCCAAGAAGTAGTTCAAGAGGGCGGTTCGGGTTGATCAGGCCGGAGAATTCAGCACCAGTACCAAGCACTCACAAAAGCCGTCTCACCATTGGCATCGACCTGGGCGGAACCAATCTGCGCATCGCCGCCTTCGACTCGGAGTGGAAGCGGCTGGCTTCCGTGAACGTGGCCACGCGCGTCAGTGACGGCCCAACGGCCGTGGTCAACGACATGTGCGATGCGATTGGCCGAGTACTTGAGCAGTGTGGCCCCAATTACGAGTTGTTCGGGGTGGGCGTCGGGGCTCCCGGGCCGCTCGAGTTGCCTTCGGGGCGATTTCATCGCCCGCCAAATCTCCCGGGCTTTGACGGCTTCATCCTTAAAGAAGAGATGGAGGCGAGGCTGCACTCACCGGTCATCGTGGACAAAGACGCCAACGCGGCGGCTCTGGCCGAGTGGAAGAGCGGAGTGGGCAAGGAGATGCCTGGTGATTCTATGTGCATGCTGACCCTGGGTACTGGGGTAGGCGCGGGCATCATCCTGGAGCGGAAAATCTGGCACGGGATGATCGGCATGGGCGGAGAAGGCGGCCATATTCCTCTGGTCGAGGATGGCTTCGCGTGCGGGTGCGGCGGCCGAGGGTGCCTGGAACAATATGCCTCCGCCACTGCCATCGGCCGGGCGGCGACGCTGGCGGCGGCTCGCGGGGGTGCTCCCCGTATCGCGAAAATGATCGCGCACCGTATGCAGCAACAGGGAGAATTCACCGCCCGCGATCTCGCCGTCCTGGCGCGGGATGGAGATGAGGTTGCCCGGCAAATTTTCGCCGATGCTGGGAAATATCTGGGCATGGCGCTGGCCATGTTGGTGAATGTTTTGAATCTGCCGCTTTATGTCGTCGGCGGCGGCGTGGTCAGCGGTTGGGATCTGTTTGCGCCGCGCATGTTCGAGGAGTTGCGCCGCCTGAGTTACATTTATGGACTCACCCAGCCTAGCGTTGATGAGCCTTTCACTGCCGGTAAAACATACGTGGTTCCCGCCGCCACCGGACCCGATGCCGGACTACTGGGGGCGGCTATGCTGCCGTATCTCGAGGCTGGGTTGCTTTGATCGGGTATGGAGGAAGGTAGGTACGGGCTTCAGCCCGTACATCAACGCAGCGAGATCGTGTGGCCTCCAGGCCACAAGGGTGACAAAGTCTCTGCCGGGGATAAATCCCCGGCCTACCCTGAAACCGAGTTTTTCCACGGCCTGTAAAGCCGATTCGAATCAGCTTGCGGTCAGAGGCGGCAATGCCGTTTTAGGCACTGAACCTTTGTAGCCGTAAAAGGCGATGTAGATGTAGCAGAGCGCGGGAAGAATAAAGGCGTGGTGAATCCCGATGCGGTCGGCCAGTGCACCCTCCGCTACCGGGATGATTGCCCCTCCCACGATGGCCTGCACGAGCAAACCAGAGCCCTTCGCTGTGAGCGGTCCCAGCCCCTCCACTCCCAAAGCAAAAATGCTGGGGAACATGACGGAATTAAAGAGACCCACCAGGATGATGGTCACCATGGCCAGCCACCCGGTGCTCAGCATGGAAATCACCACCAGCACACACGCAACCACGGCAACGGTACCGAGTACCGCTCGCGTTGGTAGCTTCTGCAGGCCTGCTGAGCCGATGAAGCGGCCAATCATGGCGCCTAACCAGTAGAGGGAGACAAGCCCAGCAGCGGCTTTCACCGTCATGTTGCCGATTTCAGGCTGGGTAAAGTAATTGATCAGGAAACTGCCTATGGAGACCTCAGCACCGACATAGAGGAAAATCCCCAGCGTACCCAGCACCAGCTGCCGCTGTTTCCACAAGTCTCTCGCTGCTGTGTCTACGTCTCCCATGGGCCGGAATTCGCGGGTCTGCTCGATCTTGGGTAAGTTGAACATGGCAATCGCCAGCGCCAAGGCAATCAGGGCAACGGCGATGCCGATATAGGGAATCTTCACCGAAGAGGCTTCCTGCTGCCGGTAAGCCAGCAGCGCGGGGGCGGAAAGCTTCTGTAGCTGGCTCGAAGACAAGGGAGCCGCAGCCAGGATGAGCATCCCCCCGACGTACGGAGCAATCGTGGTTCCCAAGGAATTGAACGCCTGGGTAAGATTCAGCCGGCTGGAGGCTGTACGCGACGGGCCCAGCACGGTGACGTAGGGGTTGGCTGCCACCTGCAGGGCCGTTACGCCTGTCGCCAGAACGATCAGCGCGGCCAAAAACAGCTCAAACGAGGGCACGTTGGCGGCGGGCACAAAGAGCAAGGCCCCGAGGGACATGACCAGCAACCCGACAACCATCGTCTTCTTGTATCCGATTTTCTCGATCACCATGGCGGAGGGGATGGCGAAGACAAAGTAGGCCCCGAAGAACGCGGAGTTGATCAACATCACGCGGGTATAGTTCAGGTCGAAGATCGACCTCAGGTGGGGAACCAGGATGTCGTTGAGCGCGGTAAGAAACCCCCACACAAAAAACAGGGTGGTCACCATCGCCATGGCGCGGTAATTGCTAGGGTGGTCGCTGCTGACTGAAGTCTTGGTTACCGCCGCTTGCACCATGAAGAATGAGCTCCCCCGGTTTATGTGGTCCGTCTCGAACCGGGGCGGATCAGCAAACTCAAGTTACCACAGGGGCAGTTGGGGGCGGAACTCTGCTAGCCCACCACGACGCGCGCCATCGCCAGATCGAGTATTTCCGGGGTAATGACCAACTCTGTCGTTTGCTTACTGCGTTTGCGATACAGCGCAGTGGTCTCGCACAGGGCCACAATGTCTTCCACTTCGGCCGGGTTGATCACGTTTTCGAGGATGCGCTCGCAAAACAACTGCGCATCGAGTCCCTGCAGCATGAAGCCCCGTCGCTTTGCTTCACCCAGGTAGAACGTGGTCACCTGGGCGAGCATTTGCTGGGCGTCTTCAGGAATCTCCTCACGATGGGCTTTGCCGACTTTTGCCCCTGGAAGCACCAGCTTGATGCCGAAGATGTTGTCCAGGTCGCTGTTGGCCTCAAAAGCGACGGTTGTAGCGGCAACCAGAACATTTTGCCGCTCGGAGGTGGTTTCGATGAGCGCGTCGAGCTCGGTAAGCACCTCCGGGTCACCCTGCTGGTAGGCAAGATCGATCCGAGGCAACAGCAGCATCACCTTCTGCCATTTGTAGCCTCGTACCAGACTCTTGGCCTTGGCCAGAGCGTCACTATCGCGCGGATTGAAGACGGTAACCACCCGGTCCATCCCGGCCAGCTGCGCAATCTTCTGCGCCAAGCTCTTTTTACCGGTCTGGTTGGGCCCAATAATCAGCACCTCGTTGCCAATCTTCAGATCCTGATACGCGGCTGGATTGCGCGCTCGGTCAATCAGGTCTGCGATGCTGCTGAGCAGCGCGTCCATGCCCGCGACCCTCGGCCGCAGGGAGCTCGCCACCTCGTCTTCCAGACTTAAATCGATGCGCTCCTTGCGCTTGCGCATCTCGGTAATAAATTCGATAAACGCCGGCAAAGCGGCTACCGACCCGACAAACACGGCAAATACCAGCACCTGTTCGGTAATAAGAAGCGCCGAGGTGTTGCCTGCCGCCGGATCGAACATACCGGCAGGATAGCAGGGGGAGGTTGCCGCCCTGGTCAAGTGTTATCTTCCCCGTGACCCGTGACCAAAGATCAGTGCGCTCGCCAATCGTAAAAACTAGACTCCATAGAGCATGGGACTGATCGGAAACATGAGGCACTGTGGCTGGGCGGTGCTCGTGGCGCTTTGCTGGGTGTGCTCTTCAGCCCAGGCCGAACAACGTTTGATTGCTCCCAAGGTGGAAGAGGATAGCCTGATCAGGCTTCAAGGCCATGTCAGTCGAGCCGCGCGACCCGAGTTTGACCGCGGCCGGGCACCCGATAGCCTTCCCCAGGAACATATCCTTATGATGCTGCGGCGCAGCGGGCCTAGAGAACAGGAGCTGCAGCAGTTCATCGAGCGGCAATACGATCCGCACTCCCCCGACTTTCACCGGTGGCTGACCCCGCAGCAATTCGGCGAGCGCTTCGGGCCATCGGCCCAGGACGTCGGGAAGGTCACCAAGTGGCTCACCCAGCACGGGTTCCGACTTAACAATGTCCCCGCCGGCGGCCTTTTTGTGGACTTCAGCGGAACCGCCGGCCGGGTGGCGCAGGCGTTCCATACGGAAATTCATCGTTATCGCATCAACGGAGAGGACCACTATGCCAATGCCAGCGATCCTTATATTCCCAGCGCCCTGGCCCCGATTGTCTCCGGCTTTCGTTCCCTCAACGACTTCCACCCCCGGCCCCGACTCCACCAGCCTGGCACCGCTCATCTTGATCGGAAAACAGGGCAATGGTCGCGCGAAGGCACGGCGGGTGCGCACCTGACCTCGAGTGCATACCCCTTTTATATGGCTGGACCTCAGGATTTCGCCACGATCTACTCGATCAACCAAGTCTGGAAGGAAGGCGTGGTTGGTACCGGCGAGACCATCGCCGTGGTAGGAACGACCAACGTCGAAAGCGCCGACGTCCAGACGTTTCGCGATGAATTCGGCATAACCCCGCTTGGGCCGCACGGCTCGGTGCAGATGGAAAATCCTCCGTCCACGGTTTGCGCCGCACCAGATCCCTCCGATAGTTCGCCGGAGAGCTACCTCGATGTCGAGTGGGCCGGCGCCACGGCGCCAGATGCTACCGTGGACTATGTCGCCTGTGGCCAGCAAGGGCTCACTTTCGGCGCCGACCTCGCGGCGGCCTACATTATCGGGGACCCAGCGCACGTGCAGCGGGTCTCGGTACTCAGCACCAGCTGGGGTGATTGCGAAACTCTACCCCAGAGCGAAGCAAACCAGTTCTATGTCTCCCTGTGGCAACAGGCAGCGGTCGAAGGGATAACGGTGGTAGTCGCGGCTGGAGATTCAGGCGGTGACGGATGCCAGTACGTCACTACCGACGCGACCGACGGGCTCACGGTCGACAATGAAGCGTCGACTCCCTACAACATAGCCGCCGGAGGGACCAACTTCAGCGATGTTTTCAGTGGCACGTCCGCGACCTATTGGTCGGCGACCAACGGCGCCAACTATCAGAGCGCCCAATCTTATATTCCAGAGACGAGCCTGGAATGACAGTTGCGCCAGCCCCCTGGTCCTTGCCCGGTTTGGACAGGGCTTCACAGAGAGCTTCGGGCCGAACGGATTTTGTACCTATGCAGCGCAACAGCCAATCGATCCGAACACGCTGTATCCACCGTATTTCCTTCCCTATGCCGGAAGCGGGGGGCTCAGCACGGTGTCAGCTCGCCCGGCGTGGCAGACGGGCGTCCCTGGAATTCCACAGCAAGGCGGACGCGCGGTGCCGGATATCTCCATGTTCGCCGGTGGCTACACCTGGGGGGAGGACCTGATCATTTGCGACTCAGCTCTGGCGGGCATGCCCCCAGGCACCGCCTGCGATTTTTCCAACCCTAACGATGTCCTGGTCAATGATGAAGGAGGCACGTCTCTGGTCGCGCCTGCTTTCGCCGGAATCATGGCACTCATCGACCAGAAAAGCGGCGACCGCCAGGGACAGGCGAACTACGTTCTTTACAAGTTGGCCGCGGAGCAGTACGTCACTTATGGCAGCTCAACCCAGCCGAGCCTGGCAAATTGTGCCGCCTACCTGGGCCCCCAGGTGCTGAGCAGTTGCTACTTCCATGACGTCAGCGCCACACCAAATCTGGGGCCTTCACCATCGACGCCATTCCTGACCGCCAATACGTCTGTTCCCTGCACCGGCACCGCGACCAGTACCGGCACCTTCACGGATACAAGTACGGACCCTACCTCGAATAATGAAAACTGTTATGGATACCAAATCACGGTGACAGCAAACGGGAGTTCGCTAACCACTACGCCTGATTATTATGGGGAGCTTTCCTCGGCCCAAAACGCCACTTCCCCAGCTTGGCCGGCAACCCCGGGCTACGATCTCGCCACCGGTCTGGGCAGCCCGAATGTCTATAGCCTGGTGAACGCGCCGCAGTGGTCTGGTGGATTGACGACCGAGGTCAGCCTTTCACCGCAAACCACTAGTATTACCTCGGTCGAGAGCGTCAACCTGGTAGCGACCGTGACCGATCAGAACAATGTTCCGGTCCTGGGGGGCACTGTCACCTTCTACTCCGGAAACACGGTTCTCGGCGCACAGACGCAGGAATGCGCGCCGGGCGGGGTTTTTAGCCTGCAGGTAACCGGGTCGACCCTAGGCCCTCTCGGTGCTTACCGGAATATCTTCGCCTCCTTTACCGGGGGGGCTCAGCAGTGTCAGCAAAAGGCAGCGACTTACTATGGAGCGCAGTCGCCCCCGTCTGCCGTGGTGGTGTGCCTGGAGCGGTTGGGCAAGAGTGCCTCCCCCCTGCGGCCGAGTGTGCCCCGCCCGCCCGGAAGTAGTCGGTGACCCTGGTTCCCCTTTATACAGAATTGCTTGCCGGACTTGGCGGTCTGGTGCGGCTGGAAGATACTCTTATTGGGATAGCCAATGACGGCGGGAAAACAAGTCTTTTCACCTGAATTTGACCTTGTACTGGCTTGCCTGCGATGGCCGCAGGAAACGGTCGACGTGAATCGTATCCGGTCGCTTGCCCGGCAGCCAATCCGTTGGCCTTATCTGCTGGAAATCCTCCACCACCATAAGGTGGTTCCGCTATTTTTGCGCAACCTTGAAGACTTCGCGCCCGGATACATGCCGGACGATGCAGCGGCAGCTGCTGCGTGCCGCCGGGGCAGCCAACGATGAGACCTGCGCCCGCCGCACGTCGCAAGTCCTGCAGCTCAATCGCTTCTTTCGCGAGCAACTGATCGACCACAGGATCTTCAAAGGCATCCCTCTGGCCATCACCGCTTTTCAGAATCCCGCCTTGCGCGATGCCGGTGACATCGATTTGCTGGTCGCGGAGAAAGACCTATTCAGTGCGGGAGAGATTTTGCGCGCTCAAGGCTACGTGCGTCTCGACCCGCAGGCGCGGCTTACCCGGCGCAGGCTGCGCTCCTATCTGGCGCATCAAAAAGATTTTTCGTACGGCCACCCGTTATCGGACGTGATCATCGACCTTCATTGGCGGCTTTTCCGAAATGCATATCTGCCCGCCAATGCCGGCCTGAACGATGTTGGCGAGGACTGGGTCGATATTGGGTCCGAACGCATCGCGACTCTTCCCGCACCCCGATTGTTGCTTTACCTCTGCGTACACGGCGCTTTGGACGGCTGGCTGCGCCTTAAATGGCTTACCGATATCGGCGCTCTTATGCACGCGATGACGCCAGAGCAGCTTGAGTCTGCTGTGAACATGGCGAGGGAGCAACAGGCACTACCGCAGCTCGGCGCGGCGATTTTTCTTTGCCAGGAGCTACTCGGCCAGGAATTGCTGAGTGCTCCTACGGCACTGTTGGAGAATCTCCACCGCGACGACAAGGCAGTCGCACACATACTGCGTTTCAGCAAACGACTCATCACCTCTAATCAATATCGTCCGATACGCGAAGAAATACCCTCTACCGATTGGTTTCTAAATGAGTTCCGCCTCTACAACTCACCGCGCTATCGCCTGGATCTAATTCTGCGGTCTCTGTTCCGGCCTCGTGTTTGGCGCTGGTGCAATCTACCGGACAAACTGTTCCCGCTTTACGCGCTCATTAGTCCATTTGAATTTTTGAGTTTCCATGTACGCAATCGCTGGCAAACACTCAGGCTCGCTCGGCGCTCATCCCCCGTTGCCCCACGCACCCCGCAAATGCGGTTGAGCTTCCGCCGCCTCAAACGGTTGGCGCCTGCTGATATTGCTCTGGCAGCAGAAGCAGCTTGCATGCTTACCTTCTTCCGCGCTGCACTCAATTTTCTGCCCACGCAGCGGCTGACGATGTGGATGGACCGATACGATCGCAAACGACCATCCATCTCGCCAGTGATGGCCGGCGAGACGATTGGCCGCGTTCAATGGTCGATTGACGCGGTCGCGCGGCACGCACCTCTTACCTTTGTGTGCTTTCCTCGTTCGCTCACGGCGTACTTTATGCTTCGGCGCCGCAATATTGTGAGCAAGCTCTTCTACGGGGTCGCGCGCGAAGCGGATCAGCTCACAGCGCACACCTGGGTAAAGGTCGGTGATCGCACTGTCGTGGGCGGCGACGCGGAGTCGCAATTCACAGTCCTTCACACTTTCCCATAGCAAGTTTGCCGCGGCCTATCTATTCCTCGAGCAAGAGACTCTCGAGCGCATCTACGGTGGACTCCAGATGCATGAGGCCCCACGGCCTAACCAGGCGGTAGGCTCTGGCCTGAGATAAGACCCGCCCACAGCGCAGGAAATTTTCTTCTTGCTGGCCCGTGGCCTCCAGTAGATAAGAGTGATGGGTGAGATTCATCAGCAATGGAACCGCCTGCACACGAGACACTTCTTCAAGCTCCGTGGTGACCGCAGAAAGGTCATTGCCTTCGAGAAAGACCAGTTTGGAAATTGGTTCCGGCGTTAACGTAGGCGCGAGAGGCAAGCGATATTTGTCGTCTTCACTGAATACGCGATCCAATCCCTCCGCTCCTCTTCCCAGATTTTCCAGAGAGTTACGCCATAGCTTCAGCCATGGCGCGGTAGGGATCACCATGGCTGAGCCGGGTTGCGTGGCGTCGACGAGACATACGTCATCGGCCAACACGCGAAAGCCCCGCTGGGCGAAATGCGCAGCGAGCGTCGATTTGCCCTGGCCGGAGTTGGCGAGAAAGGCCACCACTCCTGATTTACCGGCGATGGCACTCGCATGGAGTGGAAGCAGTCCGCGTTGCTGACAAAGCACCACGAAGATGGAACCCAGCAGGTAACCTCGCACATCGAGAGCAGGAGCTGAATTGTCGGAGTCAACGACAATCTCCCGCCCGTCATTGACCAGGTAGCGCGCAATTCCCGGAATATTTAAAAGATATTGCGGTGTGGGTCGCAAAGCAATACGGGTCCAGTTCGACGGCGCCCGGGAGCTGACTAGGCACGGCGCCCAACCGGACGTCCACGGGATGCCGTGTAGCGCTCTGCTGTTGTATGAGCGGCAGTTCGGGAAGTGGTATTTCAGAGAAAAGAGTAATCCCCCCGATCAGATACACCCCAGCAACTGGTTTCATTCACTATCCCCAAAAAGTGTAAGGCGCGACTATACCAAGTTAACCTTTAAAGCGTAGAAAACCCCAAATGCAAGGTTTAGTATCTACTTCAGTAACGACTGCGCGCCCAAACGCATTGACGGTGCCCCCCTCCTGCGTTAGGCTCTAGCTGTGGCGAGTGGCAGGGTGCGATTTCCAAATCAACGGGTTCCAGGGAGCTCTCGATGAACAGCGACACCATTAAAGATCACGGCGCGACTGACCGGCTCAACGGACAGGCAAGAAAGCCGTGGATCACTCCATCGCTGCAGATAATTGACCTCAGGAGCGCGGAGAGCGGCAAGCAGCTCCACAAAATAGACGGGTTCGGCGCAAAATCCCGCATAATCCGGTCCTAGGCATCCGCTCGGTAATTGCGGAAAGGTGTATCTCTTTAACTGCCATCGCGTCGAAAATGTTTACTCTCAAGTTGAAGTCTCAGGGCTGGTAATGTCCCGGCCATTCTGCGGCCTTCGATCGCCCCGCCCACCCCATCCGGAATCCTGTAATGTCGTGCAATGAGTGCGATCGCTGGAGTCTGGTCTTTCCACAGCGAAGTTGAGGTCTCCACTGCCTGCGGTGCCATGCTTCAGGCGCTCAACCTATATGGACCGGATGATACTGCGCAATACACTGGCCCGTCGGTGGCCATGGGGCGTTGTCTTCTTCGCCTCCTCCCGGAAGATGATTTCGATCAGCAGCCACTCTCGGCAGCCGGTGTCACCGCTCTGATTGCAGATATACGTCTCGATAATCGAAAAGAGCTTGGGGTGATGCTGGGATTCTCCAGCGATCGGTGCGCGGCCATGGCTGACAGTGCCTTGCTGTTGGCCGCGTGGCAACGTTGGCGCGAAGCATGCGTCGAGCACCTGTCCGGAGCATTCAGCTTCGCTGTTTGGAATGAGCAGGAACAACATCTCTTCCTGGCTCGCGATCATATGGGAGAGCGTCCGCTCGTCTATGCTGCCGGGACGAACTACTTCGCCTTCGCGTCCATGCCGAAGGGGCTGCATCCCTTGAGCTTTGTTGGAGCCGAGATAGACGAAGACTACGTTGCCCGCTATCTCATGGTCGCCAACATCCCAATCGAACGTGTCATCTTTCGCAATATGCAAAGGCTAGCGCCCGGCTGCGCGCTCAGCGTACACCGCGAAAAGAAAAAGCTCTGGCGTTATTGGCAAACCGATCGGCTGCCGGATCTGCGTCTCGGATCGCCGGAAGAGTACATCGATTGCTTCAGGGAAAGGTTTGATCACGCAGTGCGCGTGCGCCTGCGCACGCGGGGCAGCGTCGGCGCGCAACTAAGTGGTGGTCTGGATAGTGGAGCGGTCGCCGCCACGGCAGCGCAGCTGCTTGGCGCGGAGGGCCGTGAGCTCACCTGCTTCACGGCAGTGCCGCGGCCCGACTTTCAAAGCCTTGCCAGCACCACCCACTTCGACAACGAAGGACCGGCCGCGGCCGAGGTGGCCGCGCTCTACCCAAACATTCGCCACGTGTTGGTCGAATCAAGCGCAACTTCGTTTCTCGACATCCTGGACCACAACAGCAATCTCTATGACCATCCCTGCTTCGGTCCGAGCAACGAGGTTTGGTCGAACGCCATCATGACACAGGCTCGTCAGAATGGAATGACTGTGCTGCTCAATGGACACTGCGGCAATTCGACGCTGAGCTATGAGGGCATCCCAGCGTTGTCGAACTGGTTTCGTTCTGGATCCTGGGGAACGTTGGCTCGGATCGCATGGCAAATTCGCGCCGCGCGAAGCGCTTCTGTGCGCTTGATGGTACGCCATGCTGTCTGGCCATCGCTGCCGTTCTGGCTGCGCCGCTTGACCGATCCTCACATGCGCGGCTTCTCGCTCGACTACACTCCACTGCACCCTGAAATTGTGCAGCGCCTCGGTTTGCAACGTGCCACCTTTGACGATATGTACCGGACGATTCCAGATGGGCGCGAAATGCTGCGCGGTCTGCTTGAATATGGCGACGTGAGCGATACCAGTATTGCTCCCCAGGGAGGTTGGCAGATGGATTGCCGCGACCCTACGTATGATCGCCGGGTGGTCGAGTTCTGTCTCACCGTGCCGCTGGAAGAGTTTCTTCGCGGCGGCCAACTGCGGTCCCTGGCCCGGCGTGCCATGGTAGGACGGCTGCCGCCCAGCACGCTGCAGCGGACGAAGCGAGGCCGGCAATCCGCGGATTGGTTCCTGAATCTCGCAGCCGTGCGTGGGAGGATGGCGATGGAAGTAGAACGGCTGCGGAGCTCACCTCTGGCAAGCCGCATGCTGGACCTGAAACGCATGTCCTCGCTCATAGAAAACTGGCCACGCAACGGTTTCGAACGGGATGAGATAGCAGATTCCCATCACATGGCGCTCACCCGGGGTTTTTCCGTGGGTAGATTTCTGATGCAATACGATCCCGACAAAGCCGCTATAAGCTAACTTCAGCCGTCCCTGCGGGACTTAAACTGCAACCGCGATCATTTCATTAGCGGAAGACGATGCAGAGTGGATGGCTCAAGGGATATTCTCTGCCGGTTGGAGTCAGCAGTCCGGATCGGGTGTTGCGGGCGAAGACCACGATATTGGAAGAGTCCTGGTTGGCAACCAGTAGCCATTGATTGCCGGGATCAAGAGCAAAGTGTCGGGGTGTCTTGCCTCCACAGTCCACATGCTGCACCGGTTTGAGCTTTCCGTCGCGATCGTCGATGGAGAAAACCGCGATGCTGTTATCGCCGCGATTGGAGGCATACAGGAAGCGGCCGACAGAATCGACCGCCACTGTCGCCGCGCTGTTCGATCCGTGAAAGCCTTCAGGCAGGGTGGAAATATTCTGCAATCTGGTGAGCACTCCTTGCTCAGCGTCCCAGGCAAGAGCATCCACGGTATTAGTAATCTCGTTGAGCGAATAAGCCCACTTCCCCCCAGGATGAAAGGTGAAGCTCCTTGGGCCTGAGCCCGGTAACGCTTCGTAAAAAGGAGGATCGTTGGGTGTGAGAACGGCGGTTCGCGGGTTGAGGCGGTAAACGGAGATGCGATCCAGGCCCAGGTCATTCACGAGAACGTAACGATTGTCAGGGGAAACCGTAGTGCAATGAGCCTGGGGAGCGGCCTGGCGTTGCGGGTCGGCCCCGTGACCACTGTATTGAAAGCGGGAAACTACCTTGCTGAGGGCCCCGGTGGGCAACACGCGGAAGGACGCCGCGCTGCCGCCGTCGCAGTTGGCGACAAAGGCCGCTTTCCCGGTGAAATCGACACTAATTTTGCACGGGCCGCCGCCGCCGGAGGAAACCGTATGGATGGCTTTCAGGGTGTCCCCTTTAACCGCAAAAGAGGTGACTGAACCGCTCTTTTCCCCGTGGTAGGCGTCCACCTCGTTGACGGCGTAAAGATGCCGATGAGTTGGAGAGAAAGCCAGGAAGCTGGGATTGACGGTACGGGCGGCGAGCCCAAGCGGCGCTAACGTGCCCGCATCTGCATCCCACCGGAAGGCATGGATCCCACGGTTGGTGCCGCCCTTGTCGTTGGTGTCGGAGCCGACAAAGACGAGTCCGGTTGGTTCGCTGGCCCATGACCGGCTGCGTGCCGCCAGGGCCATTGCAGAGAGTTTCGCCAGGAAGGAACGGCGGCTTGAATGTTCCATCCCCGTCATACTACTGTAGGTCGACTGCAATAGCGCAAGTTCAGCAGAGGAGAACAGATTGCGAGTAGGACTCTTCACACGGGAATATCCGCCGAACGTGTACGGGGGCGCCGGAGTGCACGTCGAGTATCTCAGCCGCGAGTTGGCACGCAAGATCCCGGTGGAAGTCTACTGCTGGGGCCGCCAGCATGGCCATCAAGAGAACCTGCATGTGGTCGGTCAGGAGCCATGGGAGGAAATCTCCAAGGGAACCGAAGAGAAGTTCAAGGGCGCCCTGGAAGCGTTGTCACTGAACCTGACCCAGGTCAAGGCCCTCAGCGGGATCGATATCGTGCACACGCACACGTGGTACGTGTCCATGGCCGGTTTTCTGGCCAAGAAGCTGTACGGCGTTCCGTTCGTGCTCACGACGCACAGCCTCGAGCCGCTACGCGCATGGAAGGCGGAACAGTTAGGTACCGGCTACGCGCTAAGCTCATGGATCGAGAGGACAGCCATTCTCGACGCGGATGCAGTGATCGCGGTTTCCAGCGGTACGAAGGAGGACATCCTCCGCGCCTACCCCGTCGACCCTGAACGGATTCACGTGATCTACAACGGGATTGACCTGCAGCAATACCGGTGGACCCCGGAGATTTCTGCGCTCACTGCCCATGGCGTCGATCCTGCGGTTCCCTATGTGCTTTTTGTCGGGCGCATTACCCGGCAGAAGGGCGTGACCCACCTGGTGGATGCGATTCGTTATCTACCGGCCGGGATCCAGGTTGTTCTCTGCGCGGGGGCTCCGGATACACCGGAGATTGCTGTTGAGTTGCAACGCAAGGTGGAGGAAGCTCGGGCGATCAACCCGCGCGTGATCTGGATTGAAAAGATGCTGGCCAAGCGCGAGGCCATTGAGTTCTACAGCCATGCGACTGTGTTTTGCTGCCCGTCGGTGTATGAGCCCTTCGGTATCATCAATCTCGAAGCTATGGCCTGCGAGGCTCCGGTGGTGGCCAGTGCTACTGGCGGAATCAAGGAGGTTGTGGTTGACGGTGAGACCGGCTATTTGGTGCCTTTTGATCAGGACCCGGTCACCAGTTTCCCGCGGGATCCGGAAAAATTTTCCAGGGATCTGGCGGCTAAGCTGAACGAGTTGCTTGCCGACCCGGATAAGTGCCGGCGGTTCGGAAAAGCCGGCAGAAAGCGTGCGGAAGAGAAGTTTAGTTGGACAAGCATCGCGGATCAAACGATTGATTTGTATCAGAGGCTGATCGATGCGCGGAAACGATTGTAGGGAAAGCTGAGAGATAGAGAGAAAACCATTGTCGGGGTACCCGTCCCATTTCCTTGAAGCTCAGTTACTAAGGAACAGCGCCCCCTAGTGGCCTGTAGCAGCTGATTCGGGAGTAAAACCAAAGCTGTGAAAAATGCGCGGCCCTTCTATGGCGTCACAGCTCTCATGCTTTGTATCAGGGCCCGACTTTAGTCGGGCCGCAAAAGGCTGAAAAAGAATTGGGCTTTAGCGTCCGACTAGCGGCCCTACCGATTCAGCTGTTACAGCCCACTAGTGGGGCGCTTCGCGTTGGTCGGGATGAGGGTTTTCCTGCCTGGGCTGTGTCTCGGGCGGTCGCACTTGTTCTGGCCTGGCTTGCGGCGCCGGATGTTGCACACCAGCCGGTCGCTGTTGCTGGGGTGCCGGTCGTTCCTGCTGCGGGGCCTGCTGATGCTGCGGTGGTGCCGGCAGGTGCTGCGGAACCAGCAGGTGCTGCGCTGGTGCCGGCTGGTGTTGCGGGAGCGGCTGCTGTTGTACTGGTCGCTGCTCCTGGGGTACCGGGTGTCCTTGCGGCGTTGGGTGTATTTGCTGCGCTGGCCGCTCCGGCTGAGGTTGCCGTAACTGTTGAGGAGGCGGTCCCTGTGGGGCTGGCTTGGGCTCTGGAGCCTGTTGGGCGACGCGTGCCCCGGCTACCGGCCTAGCTCCTTGAGGGGGATGCAAAGGTATGGGAGTCGGCAATGGACGCTGCTGTACAGCCGGCGCCTGGATTGGTTCACGCCGCTCGACCGGAAGAGGCCGGTTCATGACCACCGTCTGCGGCTGACCCCGGTTGACGCTGGCAAACTGGGAACGGTTAGTACCCGCACTTACCCTGTTTTGCTGCTGGACTCGCAGCTCGGGCAGACGTGGCTGCCGCAATGCAGCCAATTCCGCAGGGGTCGGCGGGAGATTCACTCCCCCGCGACCGCCGCTGTAGCTCACGCGGTTGTAGGTCGTGATGTTGGTCACATTGGTGATGTAAGTATTGTGAATGACGGTGTTGTTTATGCTGGTGACCCGACGGTTGTAGTTGAATTGGTTGTGGTTCCAATATCCGCCATAGTAGCCGCGACCCACATAGCCGTTGCCGTAATTCACACCGCCATAGTAGCCAATGTAACGACCCCAAAAACCGCGATGCCATCCATAGCGCCCCGCATCGTACCCCCAGTATCCGGGTGTCCACAGCGCGCCGGTATAGGGAGCCGCCACCCAAACTCCAGGAACCCAGTAATATCCGGCCTGCTCATACGACCAATAGCCAGGTGTCCATAGATAATTTGGTTCCGGGCACGGCGGTTGTTGGTATTCCGGCAAGGGAGGCGGAGGTTCAGGAGCATATTCGGCTGCCTGATAATCCTCCTGGTCCTGGGTTTGATCCTGATATTGCTGCTCGGGAGCAGGATACTGTGGCTGTTGCGTTTGCTGGGGATATTGCTCTACCGATGGCGCCTGACGGGCTGGAGCGGGGTAGGCAGGGGCACTTGCCGGAGGCGGGGCCACGCTCTCATTTGCCGGTGCAACTCCGCCGGTGTCCCCCACCGGCGCAAGATTTCCGTTCGCTGCAGCCGCGTCCACCTCTTGCGTATCATCATTTTTGTGGCAACCGGCCATCGCCGTAAAAATTGCCAATACAACCACTGATACAAGTCCCAAACTCTGCTTTTTTGCCATCGATCCGTTCCCCTGGTCCTATCGATCCTAACCCTTCAGGAACAGCTAAGTTCCTGACCTGCTTCGCTCTGAGATGAGATCGAAGTAGCAAGAGTGGCTCGCGAACCCAAAGGAATTAGCTATATCGATGATTCCAAGGTTCTTCGGGGTGAAGCTGTGGAACATCCTTTGCTACTGCTTTTCCAGGATGACGGAAGTACTGTCGTAGTCCCCGTGCAGATTAAGGTCCAGACCGTGATGCATCAGGTAGGCGCCGCTGACGGTTCCTACCTCCTGCACTTGCCCGGGATCAATGGCTTCTACTTTATAAACGGCATCCTCGGCAAGGCCACGCAGAAACACCGTTGGAAACGGCGTACCGAATTGCTGTGAGTGGAGAAAGCCAAAGAGCACCGCCTGGCGTCCATCGGTGGAGACATACTCGGTGGCCGAGGATTCGGCGCCCTCAGGAGCGATGAGTCGATACAGCGCTCCGCGTTGCACCGTGGCCCGAATACGCTTGTAGAACGCGACATAGCGAGTCGACGCCTGCAGATCCTCTGACGAATACTTGTTGAGGTTTCCTCCGAGTGCCAGCGAGCCGCTCATGGCCACCATAAACCGGAATTTGAGCGGGACGACGCGATGGTCGATGCCGCTGGGCACATCGGTGACCCAAGCCATCATGATGCCCGGGGTATACGCCTGGCTGAAACCATCCTGCAGCGTGAGCCGGTCCAGGGCGTCGGTGTTATCCGAAGGCCACACCTCGTCTGTGTAGCGCAGGATGCCAAGATCCACGCGGCCGCCGCCACCGGAGCAGGATTCGATTTCCAGCTTGGGATGCTTGGCGCGCAGCCGCTCGAGAATGTCATAGAGGTTGTGGACGTAGGCCACATAGATTTTCTTCTGATCTTCCGGAGGCACTGCGTCCCAACCAGGTTCTGACCAGTTGCGGTTGTAGTCCCACTTCAGAAAAGCGATGTCGTTGTCGGTCACCAGCTGATCGAGCCAGTGAAAGACATACTCCTTCACGTCCTCTCGCGCCAGATTGAGCAACAGTTGGTTGCGCGCTTCGGTGCGCGGGCGCCCGGGAAAATTCATAGCCCAGTCCGGATGCTTGCGGTACAGATCGCTATCCGGATTGACCATCTCGGGCTCCACCCAGATTCCGAAATCCATGCCCAGCGCATGCACACCGTCGATCACCGGCTTGAGGCCGTGAGGAAATTTCTCCTTGTTCACGTACCAATCGCCGAGGCCGGCGTGGTCATTTTTGCGTTGGCCGAACCATCCGTCATCGATGACGAAGCGCTCCACGCCCAGCTTGCTGGCCTTCTCCGCCAAAGCCAACTGGCCTGCCTCGCTGACATCGAATTCCGTGGCTTCCCATGAGTTATAGAGGACGGGACGCAGACGGGCGCTCTCCCCGCCAGGGAGAATCGATTGCCGCTCGAAGCGGTGGAGTATACGCGAGGCCCCACCCATACCCCCGTTGGTGAACCCGCCATAGAAGGGCGGCGTTTCCAGCTGTTCGCCGGGTTTCAGGCGATAGCCGAAGTCAAACGGATTGAAGCCTCCGGTGACACGCACCTGCTGCATGGCCGTCTGCTCCACCGTGATGCGCCAACTACCGCTCCAGCCCAGCGCTCCGAACCAGACCGGTCCACTCTCTTCCGTTGTCTGGTCAGGCCGGTCAATGGCAAACCACGGGTTCGCCTGGTGCGATGTGCTGCCACGGCGGCTCTCGATGACGTGCGCTCCGGTTTGCAGTACTTCGGAATGGAGCTGCCACTCCGCTCCCCAATGCCCGGTGAGATAGTGCCAGCCGTAACCCTCTCCGTGAGGCAAGCTCCAGGCGGCTGATTGAGCGCTCTCCAGCGTAATCGCCTGATCGGTGTGGTTCTCTATACGCGACCAGCGCTCGAGAATGCCGGTTTCCGGATAAACCTTGTAATAGAGGTGGACCTGCAGGTCGGAGGCAATGTCTTTCAGATCGATCTGCAGAGTCTCGCCATCGATGTGCTGCTGCACGAAATGCAAGACCACATCGCGATTTCCGTTGGCGTAGGTGGCTTTCAGCGCCGGCTCGTTGTAGAGTTCCGCGCCCCAGCCCGGATACTCCTGCGGGGTAGTGGTCGTGGAGAGATCGAACGAGGCTACTTCCCCGCGGCTGTGCGCGGGCGGGAAGTCCGCATCGCGCATCACCCGCGGTCCCCAATAGATCGACTGCAGCTCGCCGCGTTCGTTTACGCCCATAGCGTACGTCGCTTCGCCGGCCTGCAGCACCCAGACCTTTCGTTCCGGGTCATACTGAACGGCGGCATGAGCCTTGGGGAAATAGCTGACTAACAGGAAGAGGGCTAGACACCAGCGCAGGTTCATCGTGCTTTAAACTCCAGTACTTGAATGGCGAAGCCGGGAACGGTGTGGGTAAAGTCGGAGGCGGTGTTGGGCAACCCGCTTTCGATGGGGACAATCGCGGCTGGCTGGGTGATGCTGTTGGTCGCGGCCGTGGTTTTCGCGGATAGGGAAATGACCTTGCCACTGGCTACGGTTTTAGCACCGTTGAGCTGGATATGCACGGGCTGGGGCGTCGAACTGGCGTTTACCAACTTCAGATAAACCGTTCCGTCGCTCGACCTGCGAGTCACGGAATAGAACAACTTAGGCACCACACCTTCAAGTTTTGCATTCAAGATCTGGTCGCCGATATGGTTACTGAACATCACCTGCGCGTAGTAGCTGGGCGAACCGTAGCTGTTCATCGCGTCGTAACCGATCAGGTCTGACTCCCACTGCATGCCGCCCGGGTTCACGTTGACCAGCAACGGAGCGTAGCTGGCCATGATGACGATATCGCTATTCCTCTCCATGCCGGTCATCCAGGCCGCATCTCCCAGCGCGGCGCCGAAGTTGGGCGTTGGCGTACCCTCGCGGGTGGCCCACTCGCCCACGAAGATCTTGGGGCCATTGCGGTCGGTCTGATCGTAGTGGTGAACGTCGTTGTAGAACTCCTGGGCGCGACGGTAGTAGTGATCGTCGACCACATCGGGCTTGATGGTCGTGACTGGTGTGGTGGCAATCAGTTGCAGGTCCGGGTATTTGGCCTTGATCGCCTTATAGAACTGTTCATAGCGGCCGCCATAGGATCCGGACTTGTCGAACCAGTCCTCGTTGCCGATCTCAACATAGCTGAGCTTGAACGGCGCCGGGTGCCCATCCTTGATCCGCTCCGCGCCCCATTTTGTGTTTGCGTCGCCGGTCACGTATTCGATCTCGTCCAGAGCATCCTGGACGTAAGGATCCAGATCAGGCCCGGGTTTTACAAACTCCTGCTGCATGGAGTAGCCGGCATACACGGCCAGCAAGGGCTGCATCTTCAGGTCTTCACACCACTCCAGGAACTCGAGCAGGCCCATGCCATCGCTGGAGCGATAGTGCCAGGGGCTGGGATGGGTTGGGCGGTCCACCAACGGACCGATCGTCTTCTTCCACTCGTAACGCTCGTTGATGTGGTCGCCCTCTAGATAATTGCCTCCTGGAAACCGCAGGAACGCCGGCTTCATGGCGGCCAGCTTCTCCATCAGGTCAATGCGATTTCCGTTATTCCGGTCATGGTAGGTAGGGGGGAAAAGCGAGACCAGGCTGAACCACACCGTTCCCGGCTTTGCGACCGATAGGACGAGGTGGTACTGCGAAGACTTAGTCGCAGCGTTGGATTTGAGCGTGAACTCGTGCTGCTGCCAGGCGGAGGTGAGTGACGGTACGGTGGTACTGATTGCCTGGCCCGTTTCGTCCTCAACCAGGCTGACGGTTACGGGCCCGATCGACGGATCGCTGGCCTTGGCATAGAACGAACCATGGTAGGTGGTTTGGGGTCTGACCGGAAAGCCCCAGTATCCCGCGTTGCTGATGCCGGCCTGATCGTGAGCACTCGCATTCTTGACGGTCAACTGCAGGCTGAGCGGCAGTGCTGCGCTGGGACCCGTGGTGCGATCGATCTCCATGGATGCATCGGCATTGCCCCACTCGTAGAGAAACCAGCTCGGCGGGATCTTGCCCCGATCCTGAAAGGTGCGGTTCCTCACCAGTTCGGCATAAAGACCGCCATCGTAGGAGTAGTTAATCTCTTCGGTCATCAACCCGTATAGCTGGGGGCTCACGTTGGCTTTGACCTGGGCGACGTCGATGGTCAATGTGGCAGCCTCCTGGCCTACGGCAGCGGAGGCCAGCAGCACCGTCGCCGCCAGGATAAACGTTTTCCCAAAACACGATCGATACACGGGCATCTCCCTGATAGAAGCACGGTGATAGTTATACCCCATAGTCATGGGGCTGAATTTAGGTCTATAAAAGGATGGCTGTGTCTGCTGTTCGGAGGGCGAACACGTATGAAGGTTCTGTCGGTAATGCCGATAGTTTTTAGCTTATTTTTGGCGGGTGCGGTCCTCCCGCTGGAAGCGCAGAGCCCGGATTCCAGCACTGCCAAGGCTCCGCTCTACAACACGGTGAAGCAGAAGCTGCTTGACGGTAAGCAGGTCTTCAGCTTTACACAATCGAAGATGGATATCGCCGACTATTGCGAGCGGGCGAAACACTACGACTTCACGTGGTTCGAAATGCAACACAGCACGCTGGAGTTCGCGGATATTGAGAAGATGATTGCCGCCTGCCCCCATGTGAAGGCGACTCCGATGATTCGGCTGCCGGATGCGCAGGAGTGGCATATCCAACATGCGACCGATATTGGCGCGCTCGGCGTGGTTATCCCGACGGTGGACGACGTGGATAGGGCGCGTGAGGCGGCTAAGTGGTCCCGCTACCCACCGGTCGCCCGACGGAGTACGGGGATGAGCCAGGCTCCCGGTATTTGGGGTAGCCAATTACCACCAGACCTTCAACGACAACATGCTGGTCGTGGTCATGATCGAGACTCCCACCGGGGTGGCCAATGCGTACGACATCGCTTCCGTTCCGGGAATCGATGTCGTGATTATCGGGAACAACGATTTGAGCTGGTTCTCCGGGTTCGCTCAAACCGACGAACGGTATCACCAGTTGGTCGACAAGGTTCGCGCGGATACCTTGAGGGCCGGAAAGATTTTCGGCCAGGCTAACGCGACCTATGCGACGGGGCCTTACAGCAAGGATGCCTTTTTCTTCCAGAATGGCCCGTCGAATGATGGCTGGCAGCCTCCTAAGAGTAGTGGGAACCAAAGTGCGCCGCCTCCAGGAGAGAGGTAGGCAAGCGTTGACCGGAGAAGGATCCAGGGACTTCAGCTTGGCTTAACCTTAGCTGGGCGATACTGCAGTTATGCGGGTATTGGTGGTGGAGGACGAGGTGCGGCTGGCGGAAAATGTGGCCGCCGCCCTGCGCGAAGGCCCCAACTTCGCCGTCGATTGTGCCGAAGATGGCCTCAGCGGCCTCCATCTTGCTGAGAATCGCTGCTATGACTTGATCATCCTGGATCTGATGCTGCCAGGATTGGATGGCCCCGCGCTGCTGAAGAACGTCCGTTCACACGGCGATCGAACCCCGGTGCTCATCCTCACCGCTAAGAGCGAAGCCAGTTCCATCATTGCGCTGCTCAATGCAGGCGCGGACGATTACCTCACCAAGCCCTTCGACCTGGGCGAATTGATCGCCCGGGCCAAGGCGCTCATCCGCCGCGGCAAGGGAGTTGCCGATCCCATCCTTCGTTTGTCTGATTTGCATGTCAACACGGTGGAGCAGACCGTCCGGCGTGCGGGCAAACTGGTGGATCTCTCACCGACCGAGTACCGCATTCTCGAGTACCTGATTCATAGGCCGCGCGCCGTCGTCTCCAAGCGCGAGTTGCTTGAGCATCTCTACGACTACAACTGGGAACACCACTCCAACGTGATCGAAGCACACATCTCGAATCTGCGGCGAAAGCTCGAGGCGGCTACACAGCAGCCGAGCATCGAAACTCTGCGCGGGCGAGGGTACCGCCTGCTCGTGGGGTCTGAGGATAGCCGATGAAGTCCTATTCGATTACCCATCGCCTGATTGCAACCATTCTGCTGGTGGAATTGCTGGCCGCCCTCTCCATATCGGGAGCGGCGCTGGTCTATGAGCGCCACGTGCGCTTTCGGTCCTTTGACGTGATGCTTCGCGGGCGCGCCGATTCATTGCTGGGCGCAGTTCAGGATGCGGAGGACACACAGGACAATGTGATGCTGGACGGGACCGAAGTAAATCTTCCGGGAGAGGATATCTACCAGGTTCAGGACGCGGGTGGCCGCATTCTGGGCCATTCGCCCAATTGGACCGGACCCGGTGCGGACCTTTTGACCTCAAAGACAGGAAGAATGCAGAGAGTTTCCGTCCGCGGCAAGCATTACCGGGCGCTGAGAATTGAAGGGCTCAGAATCGTCGACCCGGGGGATAAGGGGGGCGGTATTCCGCGCCGCGTGACTATCTTTTATGGCTCCCCCGTCGACCATGTTTGGGGTGAAATTTGGCAGGCGGTCGGGTTTTACGCGGTCACCAGCTTATCGTTGCTGGCGATTTCAGGATTGTTGATCTTCTGGGTTTTGAATCGGGGCCTGGCTCCCTTGCGCGAACTGGCGGCAGAGGCTTCTGGCGTCTCGGTGGACTCCTGGAACTTCGTTCCGCCGCCTCACGCGCGCATGATCAAGGAGCTTGCGCCATTGACGGTCGCACTCGAAACGGTTCTCGCCGGCCTCGAGCGTTCGTTCCTGCAGCAACGTCGATTTGTCAGCGATGCGGCTCACGAGCTCAAGACCGCGGTCGCGGTGCTGAAGTCATCCCTGCAGCTACTCACCCTGAAGCAAAGAACGGCCATCGAGTATGAGCGCGGTATCGAGCGCAGCCAACTGGACTGCCAGCGCATGGAAGAAACCGTAGCCAAGATGCTGACCCTGGCGCGCGTGGAGGCGAATAGCGTTCCGGCGGTCGGTTGCCACTGACCTGACCGCGGTTCTCCGCCAGGTGGCGCAGCAATTCGAATCCATGGCAGAACTCAAACGCCTGCAAATCCTTGTCCTGGCGGAGGGCCCGGTGATGGTCGACATCGAGCCGGAACAGCTGCAATTGCTATGCGGGAACCTCCTGCTGAACGCTCTGCAGCACAGTCCTGCCGGTTCCGCCATACGTGGCGCGGTGCAGCAGGACGGAACGCAGGCAGAGCTTACCATCGAGGATGATGGCGAGGGCATTGCAGCCCAGGATCTACCCCACGTTTTCGAACGGTTCTACCGCGGCGATCCTTCGCGTAGCCGAAATACAGGCGGTACCGGCCTGGGACTGGCGATCTGCAAAGCCATTGCCTCGCGATGGCAGGGATCGATCGATATTGCGAGCGACCTGAGGGTTGGAACCCGGGTGATGGTGCGCCTCCCTCTTTCCACACTGCCTTCAGCTTCGATTAAGGTTGCTGTGCGAAAGTGAAGCCGAATCTGATTGGAGATCCCATGACTTCGAAGTGCATCCGTACCCTCGTACCAGCGCTGGTCCTTTTTGCATCCGTGGCCGCATTGGCGCAGAAACCGTACAGCGTCCTGACCCAATGGAAGATTGGCGGTGAAGGCGGATGGGACTACCTTACCTCCGACCCCGCGGCACACCGTCTCTATGTAACGCACGGACCGCGAGTCGAAGTGCTGGACAGCGACACCGGAAAGGTAGTGGGCAGCATCACCGGGCTCAAGGGTACCCACGGCGTGGCGCTCGATGACTCGGGCAAATATGGCTATGTGAGCGACGGTGGCGCGAACGCAGTGGTGGTGTTTGACCGGAAGTCCCTGGCGACCGTCGCTTCCATTCCCGCCGGAACCAATCCGGATGGCATCGTGTTCGAGCCTAAAACCAAGACCGTCTGGGCTTTCAACGGACGCAGCAGTAATGCAACTGTGATTGATACCGCCGAGGGTAAAGTGGTGGCGACCATTGCGCTCTCAGGTAAGCCTGAGTTCCCTGTCGCCGACGGTAGCGGCACCATATTCGCCAATATCGAGACCAAGAATGAGATTGTCCGTTTCGATGCAGCGGCCAAAACCATCACCGCGACCTGGCCTGTGGCTGACTGCGATTCGCCCTCCGGGCTGGCCATCGATACCGCGGGCCGGCGCCTGTTTGCTGTGTGTGACGGCGGCAAGATGGCGGTGGTCGATGCAAAAACCGGCAAGACTGTGGCCAATCCGGCGATCGGCGAAGGTCCGGATGCGGCGCGTTACGATGCCAAGCGCAAGCTGGCTTTCTCCTCCAATGGAGGCAGCGGCACGTTGACCATCATCGACGCCAGCAAACCCGCGTACCCCGTGCTGCAAAACCTGGACACGCAAAAGGGAGCGCGCACCATGACCCTCGACTGGGTGACAGGCCGCATTTACCTGGCTACGGCGGTATTTGGGGAGCGGCCCGCCCCGACGCCGGCGAATCCACGCCCGCGGCCGGCGATCGTGCCTGGCAGCTTCACTATTTTGGTGGTCGGCCAAAAGTGAGTCTGGTCCTCTTCGGTTTTTCGTCTTCCACTTGTCATGCTAAGACTTTCTGTTGTCACGCTCGGGTTTGCCATGATCCTTGCGGCCGGTCTCGCACAGCAGGTGAGTGGACCACCGCCAACGACGATTACGCTGGAACAGGCCATAGCACTCGCCCGCGCGAATGAACCCGGCTTTGCCGCGGCCGCGGCGAACGCGCGTGTCGCGTCCATTGACCACTCGATCGCACGCGCGGCGTTGCTGCCGAATGTGGCGTATCACAACCAGGTGCTTTATACGCAGCCCAATGGTTCTCTGAACGGCGCCGGCCCGGTGGGGAGCCAGGCGGCCCCTCGCTTCATCGCCAACAATGCGGTGCGCGAATACGCCAGCCAGGGATTCGTCAACGAGACCCTGGGACTGCAACGAGTGACCGCGGTTTCACGAGCTTCCGCTGCCGCGGCCGTTGCTGCGGCGGAGCTCGAGATCGCCCGGCGAGGGCTGGTGGATACCGTCACCAGCCTCTACTACCAGGCGTTGGCCTCCGACCACAGAGTCGACGTGGCCCGGCGTGCCGCCGGCGAGGCTGTAGGTTTCACTACCCTGACGCAACAGCGGGAAACCGCCCGGGAATCAGCCCATGCCGACGTGGTGAAGGCGCAGTTGCAGCAACAGCAGCGCGATCGTGATCTTGCTGATGCCCTGCTGGAACAACAGAAATCTCACCTCGATCTGGGTGTGTTGCTTTATCCCGACCCGCGGACGGCTTACACCCTTGTGCCCGGGCAGGTCGTGCCGATGCCTGCACGCGCCGACGTGGATGCGGCTGCGATGCGGCTCAATCCGGAGTTGCGCCAGGCTCTCGCCTCGCTCCGCGTGAGCAACCTGGATGTCACGGCAGCTCGGGCCGCGTATCTTCCCGATCTCGGCCTCAACTTCACCTACGGCATCGACGCCGTGCAGTTCGCCGTCAATGGCAGGGATGGAGTGAAGAATCTCGGCTACTCCGCCAGCGCTACGCTTGACATCCCGGTATGGGACTGGCTCTCCACCCAGCATCGGGTTCGCCAGGCCGAGATCCTGCGCGACGCCGCACACACGGCGCTCAGTGCAACCCAGCGCCGCCTGATAGCGCAGCTGGACGAGTTTTATGCCGAAGCCGGCACTGCGCGGGACCAACTCCAGTCGCTCGACCAAAGCGTGCAAACCGCAACCGAAAGCCTGCGCCTCACGCGTCTCCGCTACACCGCGGGAGAGGCAACAGTACTCGAGGTGGTCGACGCGCAGAATTCGTTGACGACGGCAGAACTCGCGCGTGAGGACGGGACCGTTCGCTACCAACTTGCCATGACCAATCTGCAACTGCTGACAGGAGCGATCTAAACATGAGACCGTTCCGTGACTCTGTCTCACAAACAAATCCACGGGTGCCCCACATCTCGCTCGTTTTTCGCGAGATGTGGGATGCCACTGCCGTGCCCTTCACGGGTTTTGGGCCAATGTTCGCATCCGGCAGCGAGGGGTTAGAGTTCGTGGTATCCCAAGTCCGTTGGCAGTTCAAAGTTCTAGCCTTGAGCATCCTCTGCTCCGTCTCACTATTAGTCACCGCGTGCAGCAAAACCGAGGAAGCTGCCCCCACCGAGGTCTACGTGCAGGCTGCCCATCCTGAGCGCGGAGACATTTCTGAGCAAATCACCGCCGACGCCACACTGGCCCCGCTTGCCCAGGCCGCCATCTCTCCGAAGGTGACCGCTCCGGTCAGGAAGTTTTATGTACAACGCGGTTCGCACGTCCGGGCGGGTCAGCTCCTGGCAACCCTGGAGAACAGCGACCTGGAGGCAGCTGCGCTCGATAACAAGGGCGCCTACACCGCGGCCCAGGGCTCGTTTGATATTGCCACCGGGGCCACCGTACCCGAAGACACCATGAAGGCAGAGACCGACCTGACCCAAGCCACGGCGAACCTCAACCTGGCGCAAAGCATTGCGACCAGCCGGGCGCAACTTTTTGCCGAAGGAGCAATCCCCGGCCGCGATCTGGATACCGCCAAAGCGGCCCTGGTTCAGGCACAGGCGGCGCATGAGATTGCCAAACAGCACCTGGAAGCATTACAGAAGGTGAGCCACAAGGCCGCTCTCGAGAGCGCACAAGGACAACTCACCTCCGCCAAAGGAAAGTATCTGGGCGCCGAAGCCCAATTGAGCTACACCGAGATTCGCAGTCCTATCGCTGGCGTAGTGACGGATAGGCCACTGTTTGCCGGGGAAACGGCAGCAGCCGGCAATCCCGTGATCACGGTCATGGATACCTCGGCATTGCTGGCCAAGCTGCACATTTCCCAGATCCAGGCGCAGCAGCTTTCCATGGGCGCACCAGCCACGATCACTGTTCGCGGGCTGGACGATCCCCTGCCGGCCAAGGTCGCCGCTCATCAGCCCCGCACTGGACCCCGGAAGCACCACCGTCGAAGTGTGGCTGCGGGTCGAAAATGCAAAGGGAACACTGAAGGCCGGCACCCCGGTCCGCACCACCATCACTGGCCGCACGGCTAAGAATGCACTGCTTCTCCCGTTAGCAGCGGTACAAACCGGGCCGGATGGCGAAAGCAAATTTGTCCTGGTCATCAAACCCAACGGAACAGCAGCGAAACAATCCGTGACGCTCGGCATCCGTACCAGTGAGTCCGCCCAGATTCTCAGTGGGCTGACCCCGCGCGACACGGTCATCACCACCGGTGGTTATGGACTCGACGAAGGCACCAAGGTCAAGGTGGGCGCCGCTCCCACAGAAGCCGCAGGAGAAAAGGAGTGATGCCCGGCGGCCGGCCCGATGACGAAGGCTCTTTCTGGCTCGCAGGCGCAGCCAAACCCATCTTCTTTTTTCTTGCCCTGCTGACAGCCGCCGGTATCTACATGGCGTTTCAGGTGCCGATCTCCGTCTTCCCCGAAACCAATTTTCCCCGGGTGGTCATTGGCGTGGACAACGGGGTGATGCCCGTTGAACAGATGCAAGTCACCATCACCAAGCCGATCGAGGACGCGGTGAACAGCGTACCCGGCCTGGTTACGGTGCGCAGCACCACCAGCCGGGGATCGGCAGAGGTCAGCCTTTTCTTCGATTGGAATGTGGATATGTTTCGCACCCTGCAGTTGACGGATGCGGCACTCGCCAGGGTGTCACAGTCGCTGCCGGCCACTGCGCACATCACCACCAACCGTCTGACCTTTGCCACTTTCCCGATCCTTGCTTACGCGCTCACCGCCGATGACCGCGGTAAAGACACGGTTCCGCAGACGCGGCTCTGGGAGATAGCCACATACGACCTGAAGCCGCCGCTCAATCGCGTCAACGGCGTCAGTACGGTCCTGGTGCAGGGCGGCCAGGTGCCCGAATTCCACATTGTGCCCAACCTCTCCCGGCTGCAGGCCGCCGGCGTGACTCTGCTCGAACTGGTCAACGCGGTCCAGGAATCGAACATCATCGATTCTCCCGGCCTCTATGAGGCCAACCACCAACTCATCCTCGGACTGATTGGAGCCCAGGCGCACAGTGCGGGTGAATTGAGCAACCTGATTGTCAAGACGTCAGCCGGCGGCGTGGCCATAAGGGTCGGGGATGTCGCAACGGTGGAACCATCGACCCTGCCGGTTTATACGGCGGTCCGGTCAAACGGCAAACCTGCGGTGCTGCTCAATATCACGCGTCAACCTTCGAGCAACACGGTTTCCGTCGTCAACGGGGTTTCGGCGGAGATGGCTCAACTGGGGCCGAAATTGCCGGCTGGGGTTCACATTGAACCCTTTTACGACCAATCCGAACTGGTGCGGGAGAGCATTCTCAGCGTCCGCGACGCCATCCTCATCGGTTTAGTGTTGGCGTGCATCATCCTGTTCCTGTTTCTCCATGACTGGACTTCTTCGCTTGTCGCCGGCCTGGTCATCCCTGTCACCGTCGCGGTGACCATTCTGTTTCTACGCATCACCGGCCAAAGCTTCAACCTCATGACCCTGGGCGGTCTGGCTGCCGCCATCGGGCTGGTGATCGATGATGCCATCGTGGTGGTCGAGAACATTGCCGTTCATCGGGAAACGGGAGAGTCGCGGGTCGGGTCTGTTCGTAAGGCCATCCACGAGATCAGCCGGCCGCTGGTCTTTTCCACCATTACCCCGGTCATTGTTTTTCTTCCCCTGGTTTCTGTAACCCAGGTGACGGGGAGCTTCTTCCGCGCCCTCGCTGTAACCATGACGGTTGCATTGCTGACTTCCCTGCTGCTCGCGCTTACGTTCACCCCCGCGCTTTCGCTTAGGTTAGAGAAGAAAGTTCACCCGGTACCTGCGCCGTCCGAAAACGAGAGAGCGGGCGGATTTCTGGCGGGATTCCGGGAAAGAAGCGGAAACATGTTTCGCCGCCTGCTGCGCTATCACGAGCGTGCACTCGAGTGGTCCTTTCAACGTCCACTCGCCCTGGTGGCGGTCTGCTTGGTCCTCATCACTGCCGGCTATTTCAGCTATCGCGGACTTGGCTCCGATCTGCTGCCGGAGATGGATGAGGGAGCTTTCATCCTGGACTACTTCACCCCTGCAGGAACCTCTTTAACCGAAACCAACCGCATCCTCGAACACGTCGATCAGATCCTGCATCGCATACCGGAGGTCTCGATTACCTCGCGCCGCACCGGACTGCAGATGGGTCTCGCTGCGGTAACGGAAGCGAACACCGGTGATTTCACCGTACGCCTGAAAACGGATCGCTCCCGCGACATCGATGAGGTCATCGCCGACGCTCGGGAACAGATCCATGCGGCCGAGCCCTCGCTCGATATGGAGTTCACCCAAATACTGCAGGATATGATTGGCGACCTTTCCAACTCCCCGGAACCCATCCAGATCAAGCTGTTTTCGAACGACCAGAATCTTCTGTTGACGCTGGGTCCGCGGGTTCAGCAAGCGATCGCCAAGATACCCGGCGTCGTGGATACGCAAAATGGTGTCGACAATACGATCAGTGGTCCAGCGACCAATTTTCAGATCGATCCTGTAGTGGCCGGGCGGCTTGGCTTTACCCCGACCGAGGTGGCGGAGGATGCTACTTCCATCCTCGATGGTCTTCCCACCAACAATCCGTTGATTTCCGGAGGCAGGCCCTACACCATCCGCGTGCGCCTGCCCGATGCCAATCGTGCTTCTCTGGAAGCGATCGAAAATACAGTCTTCAACAGCAGCACCGGACACACCTCTACTCTGAGCGCCATGGCCACGGTGACGCAGCTGCCGCCACAGAACGAGATCCGCCGTGAAAACCTGCAGCAGGTCGTGCTGGTAAGCGGACGCCTGGAGGGCTCCGACCTTGGCGGAGCCATGACGCAGGTCCAGGCCGCGGTAAGCCGCCTTCAGCTTCCCTCCTCGGTGCGCGTTGAATATGGCGGCACCTACCAGGAGCAGCAACGATCGTTTTCCGATCTAGCCCGCGTGCTGGTGCTGGCGCTCGCCCTCGTCTTCGGTGTGTTGCTCGCCGAGTTCCGCAATTTCGCTGCTCCGATCTCCATTCTGACCAGCTCCGTGCTCTCGCTCGCAGGTGTCGTCTTTGCTTTGCTGATCACGGGCACGAACTTCAATGTAGCCAGCTTTATGGGGCTCATCATGGTGATTGGGATTGTGGCCAAGAATGGCATTCTGTTGCTCGACGCGGATGAGCAACTAAGGGCCAGTGGCATGGACGCACGCGAAGCTATGCTCCAAGCTGCGGAACGCCGCAGGCGGCCCATCCTGATGACCGCCATTGCCACCGTCTGCGGCATGTTTCCTCTTGCGCTCGCTCTGGGCGCGGGCTCGCAGATGCTGCAACCCCTCGCCATAGCGGTTATTGGCGGGCTCACCATCTCGATCGTGCTAAGCCTGGTGGTGACCCCGGTCGTTTACTACCACTTGACCCGCAGGCGCGACGCTTCCGTTCCACGCCAAACTGGGACAGCGGTTGGAGCATAAGAGACCAGACTTGTCCAAATTAGCTTTTTCAAGCTGCCAATTTGGCTAGCACAGGAAGCTTTCGCTGACCCCAAGAGGAATAGACCGCCCAACGAAGGGCACGGCTTCAGCCGTGTCCCCATGAGCTTGCGGCTCACCCAAGGAGAGGAAAACCTCGTTTTCCACTGTGCCGTAAATAGTCCTCGCTCGACGGCTTCAGCCGCTGAGGTACGCTGTTCGAGACCTACAGGGCAAAGCCATCTCCTTCACGTCTGAGTTCGTTTTCCATTCAACTCGAAAACTTCTTGACATTTAGACAGCAACCAATCAACAAGACCAACCTGATTTGGTTTGGCTCAAGTTCTCCCAGGCTTGGCTTGTGGGTTGAGGAGGACTGGCTTGAGGGGGGACAGACTGGTGGGCGGGGGGCTTGAGGGCACAGATAGCTCAATCCCCGTACGAAATGCTGGTAGTGATTCAACGCTGGGCTCTTGCTCGACGATTGTCGTCGCCTAGTCTCGTCCGAACACTGCGGATGGCGCCGTGTCAGCTATTCCGCCTCCAGAAACGTGCCAGGCGTAACGATCCGAACCCCCTGAAAGGGATGCAGTGCAAGCAGGTCCGCATCGCCGGTCACAATATGAGTCGCCTGTCCGCATACAGCGAGAGAAAGAAACTTGTCATCTTTCGGATCGCGGCAGGCGGTTATCTGCACATCGACATCGATCCATTGCGCCTCGCGGGTCAGGACAGCGAGAAAACGCCGCATGTCTTCTTCATCGATGTAACCACGAAACTGCTTCCGGCTCAGAACCTCGAATAGCTCCGTGAGGCTCCCAAGGGAGAGCAGAATGGCTCCCTCCCGATGCGCTCGGTCAAACCGCCATCCGCGACTTCGATCCCGGAGACAGCAATGCGCTGACAAGCACGTTGGTGTCGAGGACACAGCGCAATTACGCGCCCTTCAGAAGCGAATCCAGAACCTCAGGAGTAAGCCCGCGCGCCTGTGCCTTGCGCCCTGCTTCGTCCAGCACCTGTTCCAACGACGGAAGCTCGTTGGATGTCAACTCGCGCAGCCAAAGTCCCACCAGCGCCTGCATCTTCAGCTTCTCTTCGGCGCGTGCGGCACCATAGGCCCGCGCCGTCTGCGGGTCGAGAGGAATGGAGATGGTCTCGGTCGGCATTATGGAACTCCGACCTCATTATATGGCAAGTCCGGTTTTCATTTCCCCGACTAGAGAGGGCACAGTCGGGGCAGTCCCTAACTGCGGATATACCTGCCGGCTTGAGAGGGACGGGACGACGGGCGGACAGGCCGGACGTTTACGAACTTAGTATCATCACTGAAGCAACGGTAACGTTCCATCTGTCCCGCCGGCCTGCTAGGCCCCGGCTCGCCCTGTTGCTGCATGGTGAGATGAGGATGAAAGCCAATACGTTGAAACGCGCTTGCGGTTGGGCTGTGTCGTTGGCATTGATGCCACTCGCAGCCCTCGCAGCTCCTGTTCCTCGAGAGGGCCGGGAAACAGCGAAGCCGAGGGTCGTCATCACAGCTGACCCTGAACTCGATGACAACAACACCATCATCCGTGCGATTCTCTACAGCGCAGACGTGAACTTTGAAGGCCTGGTCTACGTCAGCAGCCAGTTTCATTGGAGAGGCGACGGGAAGGGCACGACGCAGTACATCGCGGGTCGCGAGTACACGCGGATCGGCTTGTGCCCGTGCACGTCCTGGCGTTTTTCGCCGGATGAGCGCTTTATTGACGACATTGTCGATGCATACGCGAAGGCCTATCCGAATCTGAAGATTCACAACCCGGATTACCCTCCGCCCGGAGAGCTCAAATCCAAGATCAAGTGGGGCAACGTCGATTTCGACGGCGATTTCTCAAAAGACACCGACGGATCGAATCTCATCAAATCGCTTCTGCTTGACAACAAAGCTGGTCCACTTTACGTAACCGCTCAAGGAGGAGAGAGCACGATCGCACGCGCACTAAAATCCATTTACGAACAATACGCGAAGGCGCCTGAGTGGCAAACGATTCGAGAGAAAGTGTCACGCAAACTCGTGATCATTCCATCCGGGGACCAGGACGGCACCGATGCCGGTTACATTCGTCCGAATTGGCCAGAAGTACGGGTATACCAGTTTGCTGGGATCGACTTCGGGTACGGCGCTCAGAACCGGGCCCCTGCAAACGATACGATCTACTTCAGCCCGGCCTGGACAAAAGATAACATCTCCAGCCGTGGCCCGTTAGGCGCTCTTTATCGTGTCTGGGGCGACGGTAAACAGATGGTGAAGAACGATCCGACGGACTATTTCGGTTTGTCGGGCTATTCGGCCGAGGAACTGAAGAAGAAGGGCTACATGGTCTGGCTGTCTCCGCTGATCAAGGGATCCTTCCTCGGCGAGGGCGACACGCCTACATTTCTCAATCTGATCGACAATGGGCTGCGCGCCTATGAGAATCCGCTCTGGGGTGGATGGGGTGGGTGGATGCATCCCGGTCGAACCGGAATGCCGAGTTTCGGAGCCCCTCCGCCGATTTCCCCCGCGGACACCCCCGGCAATGCTCGGGGACTGGCGCCGGCGGGAAGCGGCTTGATCAAAGCGAGCACACCAGGACAAGAATCGAAGATAGACTTGACGAATTTTCATCTCCCTGCGGTACCGCCACGCACCGCGGAAATTGCTTCCCGATTCTTTCGAGCAGCAGAGAACGACTTAGCCGCACGGTTGCAATGGTCTGTGACGCCCAAGTTCAGTAATGCGAACCACCCGCCTGCGGTGAGAATAAAAGGGCCCCAGGCGATTGCCGCGCGCGCTGGCACCACGATTCAGCTAGAGGGAGATGTTTCGGACCCGGATCGGAACGCAGTTCGGGTGACGTGGTGGCAGTATAACGATGCAGGCACCTACCCGGGCGACATTGCATTCTCAGATGCGTCGGCGCTCAGAACGACTTTCCGCGTGCCTGCCGACGCCAAGCCGGGACAGACGATCCATGTGATTCTGGAAGGGGCCGACAACGGTACACCCTCTCTGACACGCTATCAGCGAGTAGTTGTGACTATTCAATAAGAATTGGCGAACAAGAAATCGATTCCCCGCTCAATCGCGTGGGAAACGGTCTTGTCAATCATGACTGATACGAAAGAATATACTAGGAAACTGATTTCGCTTTGCCGGTATACCTATGAATCGACGTGAATTCCTATACACCACTGCCCTCGGGTTGGCTGCGGCCGCCGTAGCGCCCGCGCAAGAATATGATCGCGACAAACGTCGCCGAGTTGGTTTGATCGGCTGTGGATGGTATGGAAAATCGGATCTGTTCCGGCTGGTGCAGGTATCGCCGGTCGAGATCGTCTCTTTATGCGACGTCGATTCGCAGATGCTCTCGAACGCCGCCGACATGTCCGCCGCCCGCCAGCGTTCCAAGAAGCGGCCTCGCACCTACTCGGACTATCGAAAGATGCTTGCCGAGAAAGATCTGGACTTGGTGCTGATTGCACCGCCCGACCACTGGCATGCCCTGATCATGATTGAAGCCGCAAAGTCTGGCGTGGACATCTGGGTGCAGAAACCGATTAGCCGCGACGTTCTGGAAGGCAAGGCCATGCTGGCCGCTGCCCGCCACAACAATCGCGTTGTCCAGGTTGGTCTGCAACGCCGTAGCACGCCTCACCTGGTCGAGGCAAAAGAGCGCTTCATTGACGAGGGTAAGCTCGGGAAGATCGCGCTTGTCGAGATCTACTGCTACTACCACATGCGCGCGACGGCAAATCCCCCTGATACCGCGCCGCCTGCAAATCTGGATTACGATGCCTGGACTGGTCCCGCTCCCATGCGGCCTTATAACAACCTGGTTCACCCCCGCGGCTGGCGCGCGTTTATGGAGTATGGGAACGGCATTGTGGGTGACATGTGCGTCCACATGTTTGATATGACACGCTGGATGCTCGGATTGGGCTGGCCAACCAAGATTGATTCCACCGGTGGAATCTTTGTCGATAAGAAGAGCAAGGCCAACATTTCCGATACCCAGACAGCCACCTTCGATTTCCAGGATCTTCGCGTCGTCTGGCAGCACCGCACTTGGGGCGAGGCCGCGGATCCAAAGTATCCATGGGGCGCGACATTCTACGGCGACAAAGGAACGCTAAAGGCGAGCGTGATGGGATATGACTTTATCCCCGTCGGCGGCGGACAGCCTGTTCATAAAGACGTTACCTACGAGTTGGAACAATACCCCGAGGACAAGACGGAAAAGGACCTCGAGAAACACGTCGCGCCCGCCATCCGGCATCATATGCAGAACTTTCTTGCCTCGATCGACGCGCGTAGCCATCCGGTCTCCGACATCGAGCAAGGCTACATTTCAACCGCGTCATGCATTTTGGCGAACAACTCGATGAAGCTAGGCCGAAGCCTGGCGTGGGATCCAGACAAGCAGCTCGTGGTCGGAGATTCCGAGGCAAACGCACTGTTACGCCGGGAATATCGAGCGCCTTACACGCATCCCGAAGCTTAGGACGGACTTGCAATCGCGGTTTCTGTTCTAACCGACATTCGGTCTTGATGGGTGACAGATGGGCATGACCCTATCCACGGGACGATAGCAGGGCCGGCAGGGACAGACTGGGTGTTGGACCCCAAATTTACCGTCCTCACATTTACCCGTAAACAGTAACGCGATCAGCCACCTCCTAAGAATCTCCCGCCGGAGGTGGACGCAACTGCTTCAAACGGGCATTTTCCGTTTGCTGTATTCGCGTCCGACAATCGCCGCCGACTCTGGCGCCTCGAGCACCATCGCACCGTCCTGGATCTGTTTGACCACGTAATCCGGGCTGTCCTGTTTGGCAGTGCCGGCGTTGAGGAACATAACTTTGTTTTTCTTGCAAGCGTCGAGAACGGCCTGCCTTACCTTGACCATTTCCGGCCGGGTTCCTATATCGACCTGTGAGCCGTCTTCCGGAAAGATGGAAAGACCGTAGAGCCAGAAGCTATGATCGCCAGGCCCCCATTCGGCCATCGAGATGCCGGGCAGCGCAATTGTCTTATCCACATCCACATCACAATAAGTGTCTTCAATCTTGACACCGAAGATCATCTCGCCCTTCGGATTGAGCGGCCATAGATCGGCCACATGCAGGTATTTATTGTGATTGACTCCCCAGACCTCGGCGGCAAAGCTGGCACTGGAGCCGCGCAGACCGCGCATCTCCAGCTTGGGAACACCGGGACGATCAAACGGATACCGCATCGCCATCTGGGTCGCGACCTGGACCGCCCCGGCATCGCGGGCGTGGCACATGTGAATGCCGTGTACGCCGCAATCAAGCAGCTGCTCCAGGACCCACGTGTTGGCCCGCATGTACGCCGGGTCGAGACCGATGATGCCGGTCTCCACAAATACCGCCGGCGTCCGATGGCCGCTGCGTGTAGGGCCGCCGTCCACCAGGCCCCGCATAAACTCGCGCAGACCGGCAAAGTCGAGCGCCCCATGCTCCATCTCACAGTTGATCGCGTCCATATAGGTCCTGGCCATCTTGACGCCCTGGGCGTAACTGTCCACGCCCGGACCCATGCCGGACCCGCTGTAATAGATTGGTTGACCATCTTCCCACAGCTCAATGGCTTTATTGATGCGGCGCGGCTTATAGTTCAGGTCGACCGATGAAGGTTGAACGTTGCTATTGACGGCCGTGCTTCTCCCCCGTCCGCCGCGACCACCACCGGTCGCCGGACCCTCCTGCGCCATCACACCCGTGGCTGCCATCCCGACACCGATGGACACGCCCGCCGTGAGAAGATCTCTTCTCTTGATTTCCAAATTGACTCTCCTTAGCGAACCTGGTCCGCGGTAACAAAAATTCCGTTCATCCTTACTGGGGTGAAGCAGCCGAGGGTGTCGTAGACGCTGATCTATCACCGACTATTCGTGAAGCCGGATATTATTCCAACCCGATAGCACCGTGCAAATGAAATCTTCAAAGTTAGTCGTCAGGAAGCTGTGAAGAAATTAGGAGTTTCAGGGACGGGGAATTTATGCGTCAATTCATGCGTCAATTTATGCGTCACAATTTATGCGTCAGACAGAACTGGTACTTGAAAACAGGTGACAGAAAACAGGTGACAGACAGGCAGTGTGTCGGAAAAATCACTTTTTGCGCCCGTTCGCCGCAATATGCTGCGCTTCACCGTTACACGATGCCGATATATTGCGTAGAAATTCTATCTCCGACACACTGCAGGACGATCACCTATGAGCAATGAATTTGTAAGTAATCGTATGTCACCTGTTTTACGCCCGCCGAAATTGGCGCAGCGCTGAGGCGGTTCGTAACAGAGACACGCCGGTCAGGGCGCTAAATCTCAAGGTTAGCGTCCACGCTTTTGGTGGAAATTCTGTGCTCGCCTGGGTTGGGGGATGCCCCAACCCAGGCTCAGGCGCCGTGCCTATTGTCAAATCAAGGTCCACCCCACGGACAGATATGGCTTTCCAGAGTGGAGAGATTTAGGGTTTGCTTATCGTGGCGACGGATCAACTGAGGAGTCGCGCCGGAAAAGGCTACAGAAGCACTTCGTTTCTAAATGATACGGGTAAGGATCTTCGTTTCGCCGTCCGCCAGTTGGTCAAGAGCCCCGGTTTTGCCCTGACTGCAATTGTTGTGTTCGCATTAGCTGTCGCGGCTAGTGCGGCGATATTTGCATTTGTCGATGCCGCATTGGTGAAACCATTGCCTTATTTTGAGCCCTCTCGCCTGGTGGCCCTCTTCGAACGAATTCCCGTGGGGGACCGATTCCACCTTTCGTATGGCGATTACCTCGACTGGAAGCGCCTCAATCGGACGTTAAGTTCGCTCGATGTCTACAGACCTGACCTTTTCACCTTGAAAAACGCTTCAGGCGCGGAAGAAGTGGCCGGAGCCAGAGTAAGCGATGGTTTCTTTCGCACACTCGGTGTCGAGCCGTCTCTCGGTCGCGACTTCAGACCGGGAGAAGACCTGCCAAGCGCCCAGCAAACAGTCATTCTGAGCTACAAAATATGGCAGCTTCGCTATGCAGCAAGCAGAAACGCGTTGGGCAGAATCATCACACTCGATGGCGTCCCCTCTCAAGTGATTGGAGTCCTACCGCCTGATTATCACTTCGCGCCGGTTGCTTCTGCGGACTATTGGACGACCCTTCACTGGAGTCTCGAAGCCCGCGATGGAGCCCCCTTCTATGGCGTCGCGCGCCTCAAGAACGGAGTCTCGGTCGCGCAAGCCTACGCCGATCTCACCCAGATCGCACATCAGATCGCCATCGCCTATCCCCTCACGAACCGCGACCGGAGCGCGACCGTTATTCCACTGGTCGATGCCATCGTCGCAGACATCCGGCCAACGCTGGTAGCGCTTCTGATGGGTGCGGGACTTCTTTCGCTTGTCGGCTTTGTGAACATCTCCAGTCTGCTGTTGGTAAGGGCGGAGGGCCGAAGGCGCGAGACGGCGGTGCGCACAGCTTTGGGCGCGACGCGCGGCCGGCTTGTTGCGCAGTTCGCCGTGGAGGGCTTTCTGCTTGCCGGCGTGGGATGCGTCCTTGGTCTTCTTCTTACCTGGGGCGCCGTGGGCTCATTGTCACGGCTCATCCCGCCGGCTTTGCTGGACCACATGCCCTATCTCCAGGGTCTCCGCTTCAATCTGTCGATCGTCGTCTTCGCGCTCATGATTGCCGTGGCTGGAGGAACACTCTTTTCGGCGGCTCCTGCACTCCAACTATTTCGATCGGATATGCAGGCAGGGCTCATGGAGGGGGGTCGCACGGCCGCAAGCCGGAGCTGGCGCCGAATCGGTTCTACTCTGGTAGCCGTCGAGTTGGCCATCAGCGTGGTGCTGCTGGTAAGTGCAGGCCTCCTGGCAAAGAGCTTCTATCGCCTGCTGCACGAAGATATCGGCATCGTGGCCGATCATCTTGCGATGTTGCATGTGGTAGTCCCCGAAGATGCAACGGACGCCCATGCAGCAGCGATCGAAAAGCAAGTGAGAGAAGGGATGGCTTCGCTGCCCGGCGTGATTTCCGTAGGTACCTCGCAAGAACAGGCCGTCGACAATGGAGAGACATACCCAACGTCGTTCGAGCATTTTCGAGTGGTCGGCAGGTCGTACCTTGGACAGGGTGACGAATCCATCCGGCGGCGTGCGAGTGTTGGGTACTTTGAAACGCTCGGGGCACGATTGCTGCATGGGGAATATTTTGCCGAAGGCGATGACCTGACCAAGCCTCGCGTCGCTCTAATCAATCGGACTATGGAAAAACAAGCGTTTGCCGGCGAAGACCCAATTGGGAAGAGTGTTGTCGGTGAATTCGACAAAGATCATCCGCTCAAAATCATCGGCGTGGTCGATGACATAAAAGATGGCCCACTCGACCGACAGCAGATGGCGGCCGTCTACACGCCATTGAGCCAGGACCCTTCCACGAACCTCTACGTGACGCTGCGTACAAATGAGCCAGAGACAACGATGCTCCCCGCAATGGTGCGAGTCGTCCATAAGATAGATTCCGGCCTCATTGCGGACGGAGAAGACACCATGGCCAACCGGATCAATACATCCGAAGCCGCCTATCTGCATCGTTCCGCAGCGTGGATCGTAGCTGCCTTTGCCACACTGGCGCTGTTGTTGGGTACGGTAGGGCTCTACGGTGTTGTCTCCTACTCGGTCGGCCAGCGCACGCGCGAAATTGGAGTGCGCATGGCCCTAGGCGCACAGCGTTCCGGAGTCTACCGGCTCATCCTGGGGGAAGCCTGCTGGCTCACCGCGCTGGGGATAACCGGCGGCATTCTCTGTTCCTTCGCAACGGCGGGTCTGCTCCGCAGGATGCTCTATGAGGTGGGTCCATACGATACAGCGACGCTGCTTGCCGTCGTATGCGTGCTGGCCGTATCGTCGATCGTTGGCAGTTACATGCCAGCGCGCCGCGCCGCCTCAATAGAACCGACAGAGGCTCTCCGCGCGGAATAACCCCATATATGAAGTTGAGGGCCACTCGAATCAATTTGGCAACCCTGAGTTTCGTGGACAGAGTTTCGTGAGAGTTTCGTGGACAAGAGTTTCGTGGACAGACGGAAGAGTTTCGTGGACAGACGGGACGCTCACTTTGTGGGAACAGATGGGCGCTACAAAAGATTTCGTATTTTGTCGATGAGGCCGAGTGTTTCACTGGACTCCAGAATCGCCCGTCTCGACAGGGTGCATCTTCTCCATCACCTTTGCGACCCATCCAACATGCTCGGGACAGCTCTCCGGATCGGCAAATGCGTGCGCTTGGGAGGAACTGGAGACACCGATTGCTGCGGCGAGAAGACCTAAGGCGCGACGCCGATTCATACTGGACCTCTAGTAGAAGCTCCCATCATACTTCGGAACAACGGGCCCGTCGGAGTCGCCTCGAAGTCTTAGGGCTGTATCTGGAGCGCCCGCGAGCAAAGGTGGGCCCCTGGGCTGCTCTTGTGGGCACTTCAGATACAGCCCTAAGACTTTGCAGGCACATGTCCGAGAAGCCGTTTATCCGACACTTAGATTTGCGTTCTTCAACTGGGGCGAGTGCACCTCTTGATCAAGTAGTAATTGACGGTTGACGGATAGGCGGTGACTCGCCCGAAATCCAGGATGCCGGTCCTGTCGCGAGAAGGCGAATCAAAGTTCGGACGCGCCAAGATGGTTGACAACGTGGTAGAATCCGCCGTGCCAAAAGGACATGAGGTGTTTCATGACAGCCAAGCTCAGTCACATCATCGAGTTCGTTGCAGATATGGATCGCGCGATTTTGTTTTACAGAGACGTCGTCGGCTTGCCACTCAAGTTCCAGTCGCCAGGCTGGAGCGAGTTTGCTACGGGAGAAATTACCCTCGCTCTGCATCCCGCATCGGAGAAAAACCCCGCTGGCAGGCTGGAGCTGGGCTTCAGTGTGCCCGACCTTCAGCAATTTCATACAGAAATGGCGGGCAAGGGAGTCCAGTTCCCCATGGCTCCCGCAAAACAGGATTTTGGTGGGATGCTGGCGCAGTTCGTCGACTCAGAAGGGGCACATGTCAGCGTCAGTGGTGGTTGAAGCCAGCGACGCAACTCATCCAGCGGATTGTCGCCTATCCGGACAGAACCGCATTTATTGGGGATTCGAGCCGTTCGGGTAGTCTTGGGGCTGGAGAAGTCACTTGAGCTTCACAAGAGGACTCTGGAAACCGGGGGACGAAAAAGTACCCCGACGAATGATCGCACGCCGCAGTACAACGCGCTTTCTTAGGGTTACGTTTTCGTCCCCGGCAGCACGAAGGCGTAGAAAATTGGGCCAGCTCGGCGAACGCCGCGCTGACCCCGTGGTTCAAGTAGAACTCCAATTGTGAATACCCTGGTTTATCTCCCTCGCTGGGCCTGATCCGCCTCCTCTGCCAACTGCTTCATCATGGCAAAGAACGTAGGTGATTGGCCGATGAAGAGTCCCATGGCCGTCAGGAAATTGACCACACCCATGGCAATCCCCTTGGTCTCCGTAGGACGGATGATGGAGCATCGCGGGAGCTTGCGGCTGGAGGGAAAGCGGGACAGAGGGAAAGCGGGACAGAGGGAAAGCGGGACAGAACAGAGGGAAAGCGGGAGGGAAAGCGGGAGGGAAAGCGGGGAGGGAAAGCGGGACAGACGGAGTAACCCCCGTAGCTTATATTAGGGGTTATTCCATCACTTCAACAGCGCACGCCTTCCCCATCAGATGTTGCTAGCGGTCCAGAAAATCTCGCGTCGAGATAGCCGTTGCTGCCTCCTGACCCAACAATAAAGCAGTTTCTCACCGACACCCTCTCCGTCTGTCAACGCCTTTCCTGATCTTCTGCCGTAGCTCTCGGCTGTCTGCCGTTCGTCGCCTTGGGCGCAAAATACCCCCGGCGGGCCTGCACATCCACGTCATGTTGGTCGACCTTCACTTGCAAGCGATGATAGGACCCTGTGGACTTCACATCTCTAAGCGAGACTTGGAGCAGATACAGGTACTCCGGCGCGGCCGCCAGGCCCTTCAGCCCGTTCTCAAGATCGTTGTTGTTGTGAAAGAAAGTTCCGCCGGTTCCGTTGGCCAGTTCTGCCATCACATTCTCGCTCGACTCCATAGCTGCCAGGCGATCCCCGGACGTTTGTCCAAACGTATCACCCATGGTGGCATTGGTACCCAGGCTCGCGTCTGCACTTCCCGAGTAAAGTCCGCGCGCGTCCAACGCGCTGATGACGACATTCGACCCAGCAGCCCGGTCGAGTAGCTCCGATTTGAAAGACATCGCTTCCTGGGAAGGCGTCAGGAAACCGGGAGACACCAGGATGAGCGTTCGCTGCCCTGGTAGTTTCGCCATGGCGCTTACCACGGCTTCGATCAAGAGCAGTGATATGCGGGCATCTTCTTCGCCTATGGCAAGAGCCCGCGTTGCCGCAGAATGCGCCAATTTTTTCGGGCAAAGTCGTCGGATCGTCAATCCCACCAGGGGGGCCGAGCGTGTAAAACCCGGCCACCCCCACCACAGGCTCTTGCCTTTGCGACCGCTACTGCGAATTCCGTGGTGTCGTGTTTGTTGAGAATCTTGTCGGCCGCGTAATAGTCGACATCCGGACACTCCCGTGTATCGTGCTGAAAAGTCCGGTGAACCTTCAGATTCTTGACTGCCGCCTGCAGCACGGCCCGGTCGCGCGTTATCCCGGAATTGACGCCAGAGAACGATACGACAGCCGCGTAATCGGTTGCGGCGAGGGGCTCGTCAAGCATTTTGATTGCTGCCGTTTGGGTAATCGCAAGGTCGGTAGAGTTGAGGTGCCGATCGTCAAACAGGAAAAGAATGAATCTGTGTTGCGAAAACCCCGGAGTGGCCGAAGGTCCGGAAACGGCAACACCCGGACTGGCGGCCGCGCCTGTCTCAGCTCCGGCCGACTTGATCACGGTGAACCCCGTAATAGCTTTTATCTTGCCCTGGTCGTACACCGTGAAGTCGCTCTGGCTCAGTTTGCCGACCGCGCGTCCATGCTTATCACGAACCACCGCTGGGATCAGCAGTTCCGGCACCTCGACATGCAGCGTGACTCCGCCCGCCGGAACCTTCCCCGGAGGCGCAACGTCAAAGGGCAGCGAATTGTTGACTGCAACAGTCTTAGTGGCCTGTTCCGTCACCGGCTCGGCTTGAACGGGTGGTTTGCCGCTCCTTCCACTTTCCGGCAAGGAAGCACCGGCCTGGGGCGCCTGCATGTTCGCAGCAGGCAAGGAGGCGGACTCTCCAGCCGGCGGAAGCGGCTGGCCTTCCGCCGGACCCTGTGCCGGTATTTCCGGCGCCCCTGGTGTCTCAGACTGCAACGCGCTCTCCTGTTTGGATTCCGTTCTCGCAGGTTCTGCCTCCGTACTGGGCGGTGGAGGAGCTGTCGCGAGGACGCCTGAGGGCACCTTGACGGATGGGATTGCCGCCTGCTGCGCCAGAGATCGGGTTGAAGCGGTTTCTAGAGGCGACTTCTCACCGGCGGCAGGTGAAGCCTGGACATTAGGTGCGTTTTCCTTATTCGATGTCGGCGGCAGGACTGCTGCCGCAGACTGCTCGGTGAGAATTCGCGACGTTGCAGCGAACATGTGGTAGTCGGTGAAAAGGTTCTCGTTGAGCCACTCGGTCGCAGCGCCTTTAAGACTTGCATCGACGGTGGCCGGCGCAGACGCGAGTGCCAGACTCCGCACCGGGCATATCACCGTTTTGTTTTTGAGTGGAACCGGGCCATAGTCCACGAGAATCGCAATGCGTTGAATGGCCGAATCCCCTTTTAAATCGGCCACTAGCGTCACACGAACGATTGTCCCCGTAGCTGGATCGACCCACAAAGATCCTTTATAGCCGGGTTTGTCGTGAATGATCGCGGTCGAGAACCTTGCAGACGTCCCCCCGTCGGAAGCCCACCGGCTGGAAGCGGTACTGTGCTGAATTTGTTCAACCGGAGTATTGATTTCATAGTGAGATGCCGTCTTGGGAACCTCATATTGAAATACGGCCACGACACCCGCGGCAGTGTTTTCCCAGTGACTCCATACGATCCTTCCTTCACCGGCATCATTCAGAATGATCAGGAGTAGAGATCCAAACTCACCCCAGCTCGTAAGTCCAACCTGCGCTGGCGAGGAAGCAAACCCGGTGCGTGACAATGGGCTCTTCTTCTCGTTCCAAACGGAAACCTCTGCTTTCGAAGAACCCACGGAGTGCAGCCCGATGCGCTGGGGATACCCTCCTTTCGTGACTTCCTGGGGACTGTCGTCGAAGCTGAAGGTGGTTCGCGTGGCGAGTAGGTTGGGCAGATTCGGGAGTGTCTCGACCGCAAACCTTTTCGCCGCCTCCAGCAAATGCCGTTGCGTGGCAGCGTCGAGTGTGGGGGTGGCCGGCAATTCCTTCGCAGGCGGATCAAGAAAAGACGACCTGTCTGCCAGCAGAAACAATGCCATTGCTGGTTGGGAGCCACCAGCGAATTGTTTGCTCAATTCGCCCAGCGTTAAATCGGTAAGGCGCTCTGAGAGTTCGACGTCACTGATTTTTCGCGCGATCTCAATATCGGACTTGTGTGCGGCCTTCTCCGTGCTCAGCATTTGCTCGAGCTGCGCAACCGTCATTCGCTTTTCTGCCCAGGATGGGATCGCCATTATGGGCAGCAAAGCCGTAATCAGGATCCACCGCATACCACAACCCCATGTCCCCGCTGCGCCGCGCGTGCCTGGACGAAACCGGCAATCAAAAAAGCATACGCTCAATCCCATTGAGGTCGCTATTCTGTTGATTCCGGACTGCGGATTGTGGGCGATGTACTGAATCCGTTACTGCCAAGAGTGACCTACAATCCAGGGCCTATGCGTTTCCCGGAATCTAGTGACTGCGCTCCGGTAGGATTGCCGCCAATTCCGAAATGCCTGAAAAGTCGTTATCGGTAAGTTGCCCCCTCATGCTGCCTCGCGATCTCCGTTTTCCCAAAGTGCCAGTCCCGTCTGGTCACGAATTCTCCAACCGGCCTTCGCGATGCTCAACTGGCATCTGAGGACCGGAGACGTGAAACGCAGGGAAATGTATGCGAAGCAGTACCACGCATTCATTGAGGCTTTGCTGCGCGAACACTGCACGGATGTGACATCCCAAGTCATCAGTGCATTCAGAATCGCTATAAAGCCGAAGCTCAGGGATCATATTCCTGACAAGAAAGCTCTTCTCGATGCGGGGATCAAGCTATTCGTTGAAGGGGTTAAAGCGTGGTCGAGTCCCTAGACCTGGTACTTTGAATTGATGTTTGCCTGTGCCCAATTCTGTGCCTACCCGCAATCCCCACACGTTGCTACCATTTGCGACTCCATTTCAGGCAAGTCCCAGTAGCGTCACAGCTTATCGCAATTGGTCGCAACGGCAGGTGGCCAGCTAGCAAATGGTGTAAGTCCCGTGTTTTCTGTTCGAGCGGAACTTAAAATCCGCAGGCCGCAAGGCCGTGGGGGTTCAAGTCCCCCTCCGGGCACCAGACTTGGAGTGGTGATCGCTCCGGCTCTTCTTTTAGTTTTAGCGATGGGTTATCTCTGAGTATGCGGTCTCTTTCTCACTTCTAAAATTCGATAAAATTTGGCCTTTTTTGACTTCGGCGGCTACGGAGAAAGTCACTTCACAGCGAGATCCCGGCCCTCAGCGGCTAAAGCCGCGCTGATTCAACGGTTGTTAAGTACGGGCTAAAGCCCGTACCCTTCAAAAATCTGGTTTTTCCGCAGCATCTTCAACGGCGCCGGCGAAAGGGGCCTTTTTTATGGAAAAGGGCTGCCTAGGCGAGCTGGCGGTGTGCGGAACGGCATCGAAGCCGCTGTTTGTCGCGAGGGGAACCCAGTTCGACCCGTGCGGGATGAGGGGGCCGGGGAGGTTCGACTGGTTGCGATCAAAGTTAGGGTCGGGGGGCGGAGGTGGCGTGGCCGTGGCCGGCTTAGGAGCAGGTTCTGGATCGGGGATCCGGGCCGCGGCGGGATGGGCTTCCGTGGCGGCAACGGGATCGGCCGGCTCTTCCCCGACGGCTTGATGCTGCTGTTTGTGGAGCCACGCAGCGGGGTAAATGTCTGCAGTGAGGGGCGGTGCCGCGGGTTGCGTCCCGGGTGGGGAGGAGCGGCGGTCCGGTATTCAGGCCTTCGATGGCCAGGATCATCGCAAGAGCCTTGATCGGGCCGGCGATGCTGCCTCTGGTCGCTTCGTGGCTGAGCTTGGCCAGTTCCCAGAGGCGGTCCAGGATCTGGTCGCGACCAATGTTTAGCCTGCGCAGCCCGTCTGCTTCCTGGTCCACAAGTTTTTCTTTGACGGCGCGGTGCTCATTCATGTAGGCGCGGACGCGGGGCTTGGCTTTGGTGCAGGCGGCGGTTTCGGGATTGAGACCGACGGCTTCTGCGGCTTGGCGGTTATTCATGGTTCCGGACATGATCAGGTGAGCATAGGCCATTTCCTGATCGGTGATGGGATCGGTAACAGTGTTTTTGGGCATAGGTCGTCGGTTCCTCGGTTTGGTGGAGTTTGCAACGAGAGATGAGTTTGTTTGCTGCTGTGTTGGTGACAGAAGGGGTTGAGAGCCGCGAGAGGGCCGCCGTGGCTGTTGTTGGTTATTTTGTGACAGGGATCAAGTGTGGCACCGGATAGTGGTGAAACTACCCTTCGCTCACGCGGAAGGCCGAAACTACCGGCAACTGCCGGCAAGGGCGCGGTTGCGTGAGGAGCCGTCGCCTGCCGATATCGTCTGCTTTAAGAGATACCGCTTTTTTGAGTTATGTGTAAGTGGCTCGATGAGTTTTTTTGTTTTTTCGGCACAGGAGTGCAGAGTTGAAGGTTACTTTTGGTTCGATTTTGCGCGTTGGCAGCGGGATGGACGTGGGCAAGTAACCCCCAGGGAATCAGCTCGAGGCGCTATCAGATGATCGCCAGGGGCAGCACAGTATCCGGATTAACGATCAGTACCGCATTTGTTTTGTATAGAAAGACGATGGGGCTCATGAAGTAGAGATTGTTGATTACCACTCGCAGGATCACGACCACTATAAGGAAGGGAGATATGCCACTCATCATAAAGCCCGCAACCGGCTGGAAGTTTAGCGCCGTCACCACACATCCCGGCATTGTGCTGCTTGAAGAGTTCTCGAAATTGCGTAGACTATCCGTCAGCGCGAGACGCGTGGGAAGGCACATATGACCACTGGCCCTGCCGTAGATTGGAAGGAGAACCTTGCCAGCTTCGCACCTGCATTTGCAGAGCGTGCCGCAGCCTATGACGACACCGATGCTTTTGTTGCCGAGAACTACGCCGACTTAAGGGCGGCGAAGCTGTTTTCGGCGCTTGTGCCGCGAGAACTCGGGGGTAGCGGCCTTCCCTACAGTGAGGTATGCGCCTTAATTCGCGGCCTCGCCCACTACTGCGGCTCCACAGCATTGGCGTTTTCGATGCACCAGCACGTGGCCGGCACAGCGTTGTGGAACTACCGCCACGGTAAACCCGGTGAGACACTCTTACGAGCCGTTGCCCAAGGGGAAAAAATTCTCGTGAGCACGGGGGCGACCGACTGGCTCAGTTCCAGTGGCGTCCTGGAGCGATGCGAAGGCGGATACCGATTTGCCGCAAGGAAGCCGTTCGCCAGCGGCTGCGTTGCCGGTGACCTCCTCGTCACGAGCGGCCAGTACGACGATCCTGTCGCAGGCCGGCAAGTCTTGCATTTTTCACTTTCGATGGCGGCCGATGGGGTTAGCATCGATCGCGTTTGGGAAGTTATGGGCATGCGGGGCTCGGGATCGCATACCGTTGTCCTCAACAACGTCTTCGTCCCGGAGCAGTCGGTTACGCTACGGCGCCCTTGCGGTGAGTATCACCCTGTTTGGAATGTCATCCTTACAGTCGCACTCCCAATGATTTGCGCAGTCTACGTCGGCATGGCAGAAGCCGCCGCAGAAAAGGCTCTGAGAGTTGCAACGGCCAAAGGTGACGACGGGGTGAACGCACTGGCCATTGGCGAGATGCAAACCGAGCTGACAACTGCGCAGATCGCGTTCGAGAGTATGGTTGCGAATGCAAACGAGCTGGATGGTGAGCCTGGCATCGAGCACGCGAACCGCGCTCTGATCCGCAAGACGATCGTGGCCGAGGCTGTCAAACGCGAGACGGAGAAAGCACTCGAAGCAACAGGCGGCGCGGGCTATTTTCGCCGTTTGGGCCTCGAAAGAATCCTACGCGACGCTCAGGCTGCACAGTTTCACCCCATGCCCGCCAAGAAGCAGCATCGTTTTACCGGCCGCCTGGCTATGGGCTTGGATCCGACGGTACAGTAGGCGTGCCCGGGAGCCGGTATCTCTAAGACGCTGCGGCGGAAGCATAGTGAGCCGTACCGAGCCAACTCGAGAAGTCCTTACAGATCTGCCTGCCGCCGAGAAGCGTTAACCAGCCCCGGCTGATGGCATCGCAAACTCTAACGTGGCCGAGGCAAATATCCGCAAGAGTCCTGACATCGGCCGCTACTTCGAGGTCGACCTCGAATCCCGGGTCGAAGAGGCACACGTCAACTTCAGGGCGGTTCAGAATGAGCCAGTAATGCCGCTTCGGTGTCTGCCGGAATTGGATGTAGACGACGACGCGGTGATCCGGGAGATTTTCTGTCCGTATCAGCCGGTGCAGGACCCACATGAGGAAGTCGGGATCAAGGTGTTCGTCGCGGAGATCACGAGTTGACCACTTGTAACCCCAAGCTCCCAGCGCCTCAACTACAGGACCGAACGCGCGGCCGGCGTCGGTGAGGTGATACTCGGAACCTCGTCCGTGTGCGAGCGGTTTCCGCTCGATGATGCCGATATGGGCCAAGGCGTCGAGCCGCTGGCAAAGCAGATTACGGGACATGCGCGGCACGCCTCTCTGGATGTCGGCGAAGCGCAGGGCGCCGGAAAGCAGCTCCCTCAGAATCAAGGGTGTCCAGCGCTCGGCGAAAACCTCCGCGGCAAGTGCTACGGGACAAAATTGGCCATACCCTTTCATGTGGTACAGCATGATCGCATTGTTGTGCCCCCGCAAGTTCAATTTTTGAACTGACTGTTCATTCATCGCTGCGAGGCAGGAAGAAATGTTCTATGGTCTGGCGCGCAACCCGCCTCCCCAATTCCGAGCCGAAGGCGGTCGAGTTGCGATAATGCATCCCGCCGTAGATTCGGGCGTTAAGAATATCTGTGAGCACCTGGCTGAAACGGTTGTAGGACCGGACGGGTTGGAGTAACCCGGGCGCCGGGCTGCTCATGGTGAAATGGAGCTGGTCGGAACGGAAATAGGCTGTGAGCACCTCGACAACCGCGCCGCTGAAACAGCCGTGCGCGGCCGGATACTCGGGGTGGTTCGGGGTAGTCACGACTCCGATCCAAGTGGGTCGGCCATCAGATTTGGATTCCCGCCGCCCGCGCGGATCGCGGTCACAGGCCGCCAGAACGCGTACTGGAACTTCGAATCCCAACAGCCAATGAAGGCGTCCGACGAGGCAGCTGAAAGCATTGCGAACAGACGCGCCGCATCGAGAACCGAAAGCTCCTGATCGGTTGCAATGCCGCGCCAGGTGCCGTGCCACTGCAGCAACGGGCTCACGCCGGGGCCGCCAATGAACTCTGCAAGGTCGGTCTGTTCCGCCGTGCGGACGCTACTGACCGCGCCTCCGTACGCTTTCGTCTCATCGTAGTCGTGCAACCAGATGTCGCTATCGAGCGCCGGCGGCGGCGGGATCCGGAACTGCGATGGACTGCTCATCGTCCAGGGAGTGACAGAACGAATCCATGGCGTGGCCGCAGGGAGGAAGCCTGGTGGCGTAGGTTGCCAAACGCCGGGTCCAGCCGGAGGCGGAGTCCAGCCGGGGCCGGCGTTCCGGCCATCATTGGCTCTCAATGCAAGGACACCGGCTGCGGTCTGTTGGCCTACGGCGATGCCGTTGGTTTTTCCTTCGTGGTGCCCCGCTATAGCACCCAGATAATCGGTATATTGCCGATCCAGCGCGGCTGCTTGAGCCGGGTATAGCGCGACCAACACGTCATGAGCTGCCGCGGCCACGGCCGCTTCCGGCAACGCTGGAACCTGCAGCTTCGGCTTGACTGCATAGCCGGTGAACGGATAACCGCAAATAGCATTCACTGCGTCAAACACGGCGATCTGAACAATTGCACTCTCAACCGAGCCCTGCTGTGGTGATTTGCCGCCGATGACAGCGATGCTGTTGTCAGCCACGGCGTTCCAGAAGACAACAGCATTTGTACCTAACGCCGTGTGCTCCCATTCGTGGCCCCTGTCGCACTCTGCTGCACCGTCCCTCTGCGCCAAGGCCATGGTGGCTGTCAAAACGAACCAAAGACAGACGGAGCCGATCATCAACTTTCTCATCGTTTTCCTCCTCGTCAACAATTTGAGAACTCGTCCGGACGGAGTGGTCTCGAGCGGCGACTTCCACGTGGGAGACAGTAGAGTGAGTAGCTAACCGGGTAAAGGCCTAAATGTGAACCACGAACCTGATTAAGGAGTCGTAGCGTACCTGAAGGAACGTGACAGACCAAAACAATCGATGGCGTCCATCACCAAGGGCACATGGATTCTAATGCCTGTGCGTGGATGTGCCGGCCAATCGCGACCTTACTGTAAGTTTGTTGAAGTTGGCCTCGGCACCGACGCTCGCCGGATTCCGAGCGGATCGTGGCCGATCCGTACTTTACCGAACGGTAAAGCGTGCAACTTCCAAGCGAGGTAGGTGCGGAGCTGGCAGATTGCTCATGCCTGCACTGTATAGGATAAACGCATACGTAACACTACCTGTATGTGTTCGTTTGCCAATTTATTCACACCTCCCGGGACGCTACTACTGCTTGGACATGTCGGATTGGGTGCAGCCCCTCTCTGTCCTGCATCTCCCCTCACTTGCCACGCCGTTGCGTGATTGCCGCCAGGCCTCCAGTTCCCCGTTGTACGCGTACACCGTACCAGGTTCATATTTTGGGCTTTCCCCGGCTCGCTAGTCGCCCTACTCTCCTGGGTGTAAGTCGCCGGTCGAGTCCACTCCGATCGGCCAAAGGTTCCGTATCAGCCGTTGAACGGAAGGGAGAGAAAAGATGCCAAGGCGATTCAGCATCTACTCCGCAAAGACCGCAGCCGTCCTCGTTCTCGCAAGCGCAGGACTCGCATTCACGCATCACGCACAAGCCTGTGGCGAACCACACGGCCAGCTTGGAGCGGCTGCTGCCCTCGCACTGCTTGCGCCCCAACTGGAGGTTCAGTCCAGCGCGTCGCTTTCCACGGCTCAGCTCGCATCGTCCGTTGTGCGGGCCTATCAGCTGTGGAGCCGGGGACAGCCAAAGGCAGCCATCGCGATTCTTGAGCCGTTGTTGCGGGCGGGCTCCCGGTTCGATGACGCACGAAACGCGGGTGTGGCCTGGAATATTTTGGGGCTTTCCTACCTCGACCTGGACCGTTATGCGGAGGCGAAGCAGGGCTACCAACACGCGATCGACATACTGCGACCCATTGCATCGGCCCGAGCTCAGTATGGCACGGCGCTCGACAGCATGGGCATGCTCGAAGTGTCTTTGGGGCAACGGGACGAGGCGAAGACGATGTGCGAGAAAGCGAGACAGATCTATGCGGAGCTCGGAGATTCCGCCGGGGTGGCAAGCACATCCATCAATCTCGCGGTGATTGCTCTGGGCCGGAACGACTTCAAAGCGGCGCGACGATTTCTGCAGACGGCAATCCAGGCGCAACCTGAAAGGGCAATGAAAGTTGACGACCTTGCCGCTATGGACCTGGTGAAGAGTAAATTGGCGTTGCATGTTGGCAATGGCGAGGAGGCTGTCGCAATGGCGCAACACGCGATCGATTTGTGGACACAGGCTCATGGGCCTGGGTACATAATGCTGTCCAATGGATATCTCTTGCGTGCGCAGGCGCTTGTGCATTCCGGAAACTATGTGCCGGCGATTCGAGACGCGCAACACGCACTGGCGCTTGTCGAGGTAGGGATCGGCAGGGAGACGATTGACTTTTTAAAGGCCGAGGTAGCGTATGCGGGGATCCTTCGTGCATCGGGAGCGAAGCAGGAAGGGTCTCGCATGGCCAAAGAGGCCGGCAACGCACTGGCAGACTTGGAGCGGCGGCAGTGCACCCGTTGTACGATCGATGCCAGCGGGTTCAGGTGAACCGGATTACCCAAAAACTTTGGCGCGCACGTAGTCGTATCCGGGTCTATATTGCGGATGTTCAGCGGTGACCATTCATCGTCCCCTTTGCGATACCTTTACATCGTCCGATCACAACAGGCAGTTCTCTTTGCCATCTTCATCACATTCACGGCGGAGATCATTGCTCTGATGCGAAATTTCGCCGGGTCGGTATTCGCACTACTCTGTGCTCTGACCGTTATGACTGTTGCCACACTGCTGCTGATCCTGGTTACATAACGAAACAGGATAGCGCTAAGCTCATTGCGATGGACACGCACGATATTACCTGTCGTGATCGCCATCGTTGTCCTCACTGTTTGTCCTCAATGGCCAACCTACAGCCCCCCTCAAGGGGATTTGCGGGGATTTGCGGGACCCGTCCCCAAAAACCCTCCGTCCCCAAAAACCCTCCCAAAAACCCTGGAGTGACCAAAAAGCAGCACGGCCCTGGGCGGGTATAATGCTTTACGTATAACGCAAAACGGTATACGCTTGCTTCTCAAGGCATGATCCAGAGCTTCAAAGACGAGGACACTGCCCAGCTGTTCCAGGCGCGAAAGAATCGACGTTGGCAAAACATTAAAGCTGTCGCGCTTCGAAAACTGGATATGGTCAACGCTGCGTCCATTTTGAAGGACCTGCGAATACCCCCAGGGAATCAGCTCGAGGCGCTATCAGATGATCGCCAGGGGCAGCACAGTATCCGGATTAACGATCAGTACCGCATTTGTTTTGTGTGGAAAGACGATGGGGCTCATGAAGTAGAAATTGTTGATTACCACGACTGAAGGCCAATGGAGTGGCCAACTATGCCTATCATTAACAAGCCCGCAACCGGTTGGAAGTTTAACGCCGTCACTACACATCCCGGCATTGTGCTGCTTGAAGAGTTTCTGAAGCCGCTGAACATCAGCCAGAATAAGCTTGCGATGGACATTCACGTCCCGGCAACCCGTATCGGAGATATAGTGCACGGTCGCCGCGCCGTCACGCCTGATACATCTCTGCGCCTGGCTCGCTATTTCGGGACCAGCCCTGAGTTCTGGCTCAACCTGCAGCAGAGTTATGACCTCAGTAAGACTCGAATCGAAGAAGAGAAGCAGATTGTGCAGGAAGTGCACGCCTACAACAGCTGATTTTCTTGGATGTGATCGCTCACGCTCAGACAGTATATTTCTGCTGTGCCTTCGCCCCGGGGTGAAAAATCGCTCCCTTGTGCCCCTGCCTTCATTCATTTCATAAGGGTCGTTTGTGAAACGATGAATTAGCTAATTAGCCGCCTGAAAAGCTGGGTTTATCAGGAACTTCCTCGGGTAGGCCGGTCGCCCTCGAAAGGCGTGGATTGATGCCTCGCGATCTCCGTTTTCCCAAAGTGCCAGTCCCGTCTGGTCACGAATTCCAGCTTCGCACATTCGAAGTGTTGAGCAGGTCTTCTAATTCTTGCGCTTCTCCGGCTTCGGTATGAAGTATCCGCGTCGCGTCTGAACGGTCGTCCCTTCTCGATCAACCTCTACTTTAAGGCGATGAAAGCTACCGTTTGCCTTCACGCCCTCGACAGGAAGTTCGAGCATGTAGACGACTTCTGGTGCTTGCGTGATGGCCTTGAACCCTGCATCAAGGTTGTTGTTATTGTGAAAGAAAGTTCCGCCTGTTCCGTCGGCGAGTTCTCCCATTGCCTGCTCCTCGATGCTCGAGGAATTTTGACGGTACTCCTGGACCTTTGCTGGATTTCTTCCTCGCAGGTCCTCGCTGGCGGTAAGGGAGGTGGTGTATAGCCCGCGCGCATCAATTGCGTTGATAGTCACATTCGCTCGCGCTGCGAGATCCAGCAACTGCGACTCCGCGTATCGCGCCTCTTCCTCGATCGGAAGGAATCCATCCGAAACCAGGAGAAGTGAGTGCTGTCCCGGCAGCTTGGCCATCCTCCGCACTATCTCGCTGAGGATTGCATAGGTTTCCAAAATATCCTGCCTGCCAAGAGTCAATGCATGTCTCGCTGCAGAATGAGCGAGCCCCTCGGCTACATCCTGAGGGATTTGAGGGTCGCAAACATGCATGACTTGGCTCACCAGATCCGCCAGTGCTTCCTGGTTATGCTTGTTTTCGATCAGATCCGCCTGGTAATAGCCAACCTTAGGACAGTCGGCTGCACCGGTTCGGTTAATACCTTGCGGCCGTACGCTTACGATCGCATCCTGCAACTTAGCGCGGTCGCGCGTCAGGCCGCTGTTGATCTTTCCCGACGTCGAGACCACTGCTGCAACATCCGAGCCGCTCAATACCCCGTCCAAAGCTTTCGAAGCCGCCTGCCGCACATACGGCGTGTCTTCGTAGGTCAGGTGCAAGTCGTCGAATAGCATCACAGTGACGCGCTCTGGCAGCATGGACGATTGTGTTGCTTCGTTAGCCGCTACTTGCGGCTTGCCGCCAACTTCGGAGCCGGTTGCGGACTGGCTTCCGCTCGAACCACGTTCCTCCAGGTTGAATGCAGAGATCGATCGGATCTTGCCTTCGTCCAGCACGCGAAAGTCTTCTTTCTTCAGACCTGCAACCGTGCGGCCCTGCTTGTCGCGCACCACCACGGGCAACAATACCCGGTTAACATTGACGTCGATCGGAGGAGCACTGTACTGCGGTTCGGTCTTCGACAACGAAGTCACGGGCGAGGGCGAAATTGATCCTGGTTGGCTGGGGGTTACAGGTGCCGGGACTGATGCAGCGAGAGGTGGGGTTGCCGCTTGTGGCCGTTGGGACATGGAGCCGGCTTCGTCACCTGCCGCAATTTGTTCCGCGTTCTCTGCCTTCGCAGCCGGAGCTGTCGCGAGGACGCCTGAGGGCACCTTGACGGATGGGATTGCCGCCTGCTGCGCCAGAGATCGGGTTGAAGCGGTTTCTAGAGGCGACTTCTCACCGGCGGCAGGTGAAGCCTGGACATTAGGTGCGTTTTCCTTATTCGATGTCGGCGGCAGGACTGCTGCCGCAGACTGCTCGGTGAGAATTCGCGACGTTGCAGCGAACATGTGGTAGTCGGTGAAAAGGTTCTCGTTGAGCCACTCGGTCGCAGCGCCTTTAAGACTTGCATCGACGGTGGCCGGCGCAGACGCGAGTGCCAGACTCCGCACCGGGCATATCACCGTTTTGTTTTTGAGTGGAACCGGGCCATAGTCCACGAGAATCGCAATGCGTTGAATGGCCGAATCCCCTTTTAAATCGGCCACTAGCGTCACACGAACGATTGTCCCCGTAGCTGGATCGACCCACAAAGATCCTTTATAGCCGGGTTTGTCGTGAATGATCGCGGTCGAGAACCTTGCAGACGTCCCCCCGTCGGAAGCCCACCGGCTGGAAGCGGTACTGTGCTGAATTTGTTCAACCGGAGTATTGATTTCATAGTGAGATGCTGCCTTGGGAACCTCATATTGAAATACGGCTACGACACCCGCAGCAGTGTTTTCCCAGTGACTCCATACGATCCTTCCTTCACCGGCATCATTCAGAATGATCAGGAGTAGAGATCCAAACTCACCCCAGCTCCTAAGTCCAACCTGCGCTGGCGAGGAAGCAAACCCGGCGCGTGACAATGGGCTCTTCTTCTCGTTCCAAACGGAAACCTCTGCTTTCGAAGAACCCACGGAGTGCAGCCCGATGCGCTGGGGATACCCTCCTTTCGTCACTTCCTGGGGACTGTCGTCGAAGCTGAAGGTGGTTCGCGTGGCGAGTAGGTTGGGCAGATTCGGGAGTGTCTCGACCGCAAACCTTTTGGCAGCCTCCAGCACATGCCGTTGCGCGGCAGCGTCGAGTGTGGGGGTGGCCGGCAATTCCTTCGCAGGCGGATCAAGAAAAGACGACCTGTCTGCCAGCAGAAACAATGCCATTGCTGGTTGGGAGCCACCAGCGAATTGTTTGCTCAATTCGCCCAGCGTTAAATCGGTAAGGCGCTCTGAGAGTTCGACGTCACTGATTTTTCGCGCGATCTCAATATCGGACTTGTGTGCGGCCTTCTCCGTGCTCAGCATTTGCTCGAGCTGCGCAACCGTCATTCGCTTTTCTGCCCAGGATGGGATCGCCATTATGGGCAGCAAAGCCGTAATCAGGATCCACCGCATACCACAACCCCATGTCCCCGCTGCGCCGCGCGTGCCTGGACGAAACCGGCAATCAAAAAAGCATACGCTCAATCCCATTGAGGTCGCTATTCTGTTGATTCCGGACTGCGGATTGTGGGCGATGTACTGAATCCGTTACTGCCAAGAGTGACCTACAATCCAAGAGCTGAGCAGGACGGCTGAGCAGGGAAAGACGAAACGTACCCCAGCAGGTGAAGTTCACTGGACTGCAGAATCGCATGCCAGCGCGCCGCGCCGCCTCAAGAGAACCGCCAGAGGCTCTCCGCGCGGAATAACCCCATATATGAAGTTGAGGGCCACTCGAATCAATTTGGCGACCCTGACCATCGCCAGGTCGTCTGCGAGAACGCATTCGATCAACTGCCTGAAAAGCGGGGGGACTGAGCTTCGCCCAGTACAATAGGCTTCACCTCATCTGCTCGCAAGAAGGGAATCTGCCGGTGCGAACGCGTCTCTTTGTCTCGACTCTTGTCCTCTCAATTTTGGGGTTCACCGCGGCCGCACAAACGCCGCCTTCCCCACCTGCTTCGTACATCCGCGCCGGTCACCTTTTCGACCCCGCAACCGGCCGCTATGCCGACCATGTCACTCTCGTGGTTGCAAACCAGCGCGTCCAGTCCGTCGAAGCTGCCGGATTTCAACCCCCTGCCGGTGCACAGGTCCTCGATCTCTCCTCTGAATACGTTCTCCCCGGCCTCATCGATTGCCACACCCATCTGGGCATTCGCGCCGATCGTTATGAGGAGATCGACAAGTTTAAAGACACTCCTTTCGACTCCGCCATTGCTGGCGTCGTCAATGCCAGAAAGACGCTCGAGGCTGGCTTCACCACCGTGCGCGACGTAGGCTCTCTCCCGTTCCTGGCCGTCGACCTTCGCAACAACATCAACGCCGGCTTCATCCCCGGTCCCCGCATAGTTGCATCCGGGCCCGGCATCTCCATCACCGGCGGCCACGGCGACCTCAACAACTACGCTCCCGAAGTCACCAAAACCCTGTTCCCCGAAAAGAACGACTTTAAAATCGCCGACGGCTCCGATGAGGTCCGAAGGACGGTCCGCGAGCAGGTCAAATACGGTGTCGACGTCATCAAGATCCTCGCCTCGGGCGGCGTCCTCTCCAAGGGAGACCAGCCCGGCGCGCCCCAGTACACCCTCGAAGAGCTCAAGGTGGCTGCCGACACCGCCCACCAGGCCGGCCGTAAGATTGCAGCCCATGCCCACGGCGCCCAGTCCATCAAGTGGGCCATCCAAGCAGGGATTGACTCCATCGAACACGCCTCCCTGGTCGATGACGAAGGCATCGCCTTAGCCAAAGCCCACGGCACCTACTTCGTCATGGATATCTACGACGACGACTACATCCTCCAGGAAGGCCCCAAGATCGGCATGCCCCAGGAGCTCCTCATCAAAGAGCGGGGAGTAGGACAAACCCAGCGGGACAACTTTCGCAAGGCCCATGCCGCTGGCGTCAAGATGGCCTTCGGTACCGATGCCGGCGTCTACCCTCACGGCGACAACGCGCGCCAGTTCCACTACATGGTCCTCTACGGTATGACTCCTGCTGAAGCCATCGAGGCCGCCACCACTTCGGCCGCCGATCTCATCGGACGATCCAGCGATGTAGGTTCCCTCACCCCCGGCCACTATGCCGACCTGATCGCCCTGACTGCGGATCCCCTGCAGCATGTCGAGGTTCTCGAACATCCCGACGTAGTCATAAAAGGCGGGACCCTAATCAAAGGCACAAAGAAGTAAACCACGCGTGACCGGTCGATCCATCCGGTTGTAGAAAACGGAGACATTTCGTCGCTTCCCTGGGAACAGCGCATGTCTCGTTCGATCATGGGTAAGCTTTGTCGACAGCGTCCTTAACTTGTTTGAAGAGCGGCATCTCCGGGGTATTGAGTCCGTCCATTCTTAATTGCATCCAGATTCGCGCACCGAGGCTGCCATCGGGCCTCACAGCGTACACAAAGAGGACGTCATCCGGAGATGCAACTTCACCGGATGCTCCGACCTCTGTTCCAGAGTTTGGGTATCGAGCTGGATCATTCCGGTTCGGGTCTTGATCGGGTGGCTGGGTGACAGAAGTCCGAGAGCCAATATGCACGCCTGCGGCGGCGAGGCGGCCCTTGCGCACCACGAAGACCAGGTCTGCGTCGTGACGCCGGATGGTGAGTGCGTATCGATTCCACGTCTGAAGGGCCTGTCTCACATCCGCAATGGCCTGCCGATCTTCAGGATAGAGTCGAGGGTTAAACTCATCTCCATCGACCGCCTCCACGTACACATAGCGGGCCTGGCGAAACAGGGCGGAGATGTCGGGATCTTTTTTCTTACTCTGCGCGGGACCCGGGAAGAGCAGGAGAAGAAGCAATAGGCAAGGTAGGCAGCGCCTCATGGAATCCACCTCTGCCGTGAGTGCGACGGCTGGGTTTTCTTCGGCTTAAAGCATACTCTTACTGGGGCATAGTGCACAGACCCATAAGTCGGCGACGCGTTCCGGCATGGCTCAAAGGGAACGATGCAGAGTCTTTCCTGCGCCTACGGACGTCCACATCCGCCAGGGCAAGGCCAGGCGCGACCGTGATGTGCCTTTGAGTCCTGTCCTGCTGGAAGCGTTGCGCGCCTACTGGCGATGGATGAAGCCGAAGACGTATCTGTTTCCCGCCCTGGTCGATGGCGGGCGGGCCGACGTGCCGATCATCGACAAGATGGCCTGGTTTGCTTGCCAGCGCGCGGCGCGTGCTGCCGGCATCGATAAGCGCGTCACGCCGCATACCCTGCGCCATAGCTATGCCCACACCTGCTGGCGCGGACCTGCGCACCATTCAGGTACTGCTTGGCCATGCCTCGCTTGATCACATACAAATGGAAAATGTACCGACGAGATTTTGCAGTTAGGCTTAATTCGGTGACGGCTTCTCGACGTGATCGATCACCATCACATCCACAGGAGCTTTCTTCGATTCCAGCTTCAGTCCCAACTGTTGCTGCATCGCGGCGAAAATGTCCGGGGGTGCGTCCGCGCCGTCCGCGGGCGGAGGACCCGGAGGCATAGCTCCGGACTGGGATGCATCGGGCGTCCACTTCAGGACAAAGTTGTACCGCGTGGAGCCGAGCCCAGTCTGATCGACAACCGGCAACGCGACGGCATCGTTCAGGACAAAGCTAATGAATTCCGCGATGGTGGAGTTGATGACGCGCATCCCTCCCCTGGGTCCACCACCATAGCCAGGGTTGCCATTCGGATTGGTGTCGTTCACAGTAAGCTTCGGGCCGCCTTTGGCCACGGTGACCGCGTACACAGGGAGCTCGAGTTTCTCGTGATGGAACTTAAGCTGAAAACGATCGGCCAACAGCTTCTGCACCATCACCCTCATTTGCTTCAGGCTCGGCTGACCCTCGATGTCGGGCTTGGCCTTCACATCATACTTATCGGTGTCCAGCCAGGCTGGTCCTTTCGTGATCTGCCGGGGAGAGACTTCATACGCGAACTTGATGAGGTAGGCGAGAGACACATCGTTGGCGATGAGCTCGCCGCTGCCGGTGGGATGGATGGTAAAGTGCGTTCCCTCCTGGGTCGGCTTGATCGTGGCTACTTCAAATGTCGGATTGGCATCCTCTGGTATCCGCTTCGGAGGAGGAGGTGGGGGAGGAATTTCCCATGCCGTCTCCGGCGTGGCGTGCACCAGGATCAAGGGAAGCGGCTGCAGTCCCTGCGTCCAGGCACCGGTCATCGTTTTGCTGTCGTCGCTCAGCTTTCCCTCAAACGTTCCACCGATCATCTCGACCGACATCTTGATGTTTGATTCGTGTTGGGTGACCGAACTGACCGGGATCGGCTGCGCGCCTTGATCGATGCTGTACATCTTCGCGGTCCAGGTATCTTTGTCACCTTTGGAGATGGTGAAGATCACGCGCAGGTCCTGGCCGGCCTTCAACGTCCCCTGCCAGTTACCGGAAAGATCCTGCGCCAGTGCGCCCGTTCCAAACATAGCGACCAGCACAACGGCCCACAGCAGCGGCCTTTTCATGGAATGTCCTCCGACCAACGCAGTTTTAGGGGCAAACCTTACGCCGAGCAGTGTACCGTCTTTTCATCGATGCCGGGAGATGCGGGCATGGTGGATGCGGGATGTCCCGCTTCCCCTCGATGACGGTCGAGTAAACGGCGCAACTTACCTGAAGTCGCACCGTGTTGCGCAGTTGCTGGCGGTCCATCTCCCGAAAGGAGTCAGGAACAACACAGCGGATGCAGGTGGCGCCTTCGCCGCGACCATGAACAGCATGAGGGCGAAGGTCGCGTCACAACGCATTGGGCATGTCTCCTCAGGTGTGAGGTAGATCTCGAGCCGGATGATCGCTCAGCGCAGCAGGGGTTGTCTGCAGATTCAAGGCAAGTGCTGCGCCTTTTCTGCCGAAATGCCTGCAAAGACGGACAAGCTTGAGGGGGGACAGAGGGGGGCTTGAGAGTCTGCGAGGGATCTGCAGTTCCACGGATCTTTCGTGGAAACGCAGAGTCCTATGCTCAAGGAGAATTGTCATCTCGACCGGAGCGTGCCCGGATTTCCTGCCACGCAGCACTCGAAACGACGGCGTATGCGGCTTTCAGTAAGGAAAGCCGCAGGAAGTTCGCCAACGTCACCAACACCAACAGGAAATCCGGGGTAGCGCAGTGGAGAGATCTGCGGTCTTCTTTTATTTCTCGCGCTGATTCTAAACCGCTCATGAGTCTGCGTTCGACAGCAGCCGGTCAAACAGATGCAACCTGATTTTGTTCGGCAGCACGCTCCTCAAAGCAATCAACAAGTTACATCGCCCAAAAGCCAATTGTTCCGCTAATTTGGACGGGCTGAACTTCCACTGTTTGCTCCCGGGATCGCCGTGTTCGATGGTGGCCACATCGGGGGCGGTGTTGGCGGGTATGGGTTTCGGCGTCGCGGGCTGCCCCTGAGCAGTCTGGGCGAGAGTCGAGACGGCGGCGAAGATGAAGAAAGGAAGCTTGAATCCGAATGAGGGCATACGCTGATATCTATGTAGTATACTATTTAAACAATAGACCACATACCAAGCGCATCGCAATTCAGAAATATCAGAGACCACTCGCAGGCTGGGCGGGAAGGACTCGCGGAACGTTCCCGAAATGCCTGCAGGTTATGTTATCGGTAAGCATTCTCTTCGGCGGTTACAAGTCCAAAGACGGAGCGTTTCACTCGTTTGGTCATCTCAGTTTCGATGAATGATTGCTTGTGCTTCGAGAAAATGGGCAAGAAAGCTCTGTCCCCGGTTGAGCGGTCAGTTATGACAGACATTCGCTGTCACCGTGTGACTTCCGGTTACGCTGCTTATGTAGACGTAGCTTCCCTCGAGAAACACATCCCCAATGGTCATGCCGGAAGAACCTTCCGCTCCCCCATGACAGGTGTTCCACACCTGCTGCCCATCGATCGTAACCGTGATCGGCTTACCTCCCGTGGGGATACCGTACCTCCCCGGCACGCTCTCCGGCGCTGTGATGGTCTCGAGAAAGGAGTTGCCATTTTGGGAATACTTCCAAGAATTGGAGATAGTGCCTGAGGGAAGAGAAACAGTTGCCGTTACCTGCGTCAAATCGCCTGGATGGGGGATGACGTGAAACGGCACGGTGGAAGACAATTCCGGACCAATGCCGGCAACATAATTGGTGAGAGCCGAGGTAGGCCCAGTCGCCCACCCGTGCGCGAGACTCATGAACGGTGGATCATAGTCGAACGAGCCATCTTGGCGGTACCCTTCCCAGAATGTGCTTCCTGTGCCGTTCGGGCTCGACAACATATAGCCCCACTGGAGACGAATGAAGTTGAGGGCGGTTGCATCATCGTCTGCGACAAAGTGGGCCATCACCTCCATAGAGCCTGGGAAGTTCGCGATAGCGTTTGTGCGTTCTGGTGTCGCCGCGCCAAACTGATTCCAGCGCCCTTTTAACGCGGTGGAGATGGAGGCGCTCTTTGCCGTCGTATCCGGAATAGCGAACCAGACCGCCAGAGAATTTCCATCCTGCGGGTGAAGCGAACTGCCGGGAACATCCATATACATTCCCGCGCCTGCATCCCACAGGTAAGAATTGATTGCCGAGCGGACGGAGGCTGCGGTCACAGTATAGAGAGACTGTGCCGTGGAATCTCCCACAGTAGAAGCAAGGAAACTCGCGCCTTGCAGCACCTGGAAGAGCAGAGCATTTGCAGATAGCTCTTCTCCACCATAAGTGTCCCGACCCCAGTCAAGGGGCAGATTGACCGAAAGCAGCCCGTCCGCTCCGATCTTTCCAGTGGAAAAGGAAACCGCATTTTTCACCTGCGGCCAGTGAGAGGAGACCCAGGATCGATCGCCGGAATAGAGGAAATAGTCGATCACCGAAAGCAAAGTCCATAAGTGATACGAGTCGGAGAAAATATCGCCGATGTCGCCCGGTGGGCCGGCGTAGGGAAGGCCGCCCGCACTGTTCTGGTGCGCGAAGAGGGTGTTGAGATCGTTCTTCACTGAGAGGGTATCGCCCGTGGAAACATAGGCCGTCAGCCCGGAGATGCCAAGATCGCCAGGCCAGACCCATCGGTCTCGCTTCGCACCATCCACCAGAATCGTCGTGCCCGAGCCGCTCACCGCATTGTTAAGCCAGTTTGAAGGGGCCGGCGGCCACGCCTTTCCCTGAAGTGGATCGATGGTATCCATCTGCACCGTGTAGGCGCCTGCGTACCAAACACGATTCATGAGATCGTCATTCGATCGGAACGAGCCGCGATAGACGCGCAAATCGGAAAGAGTGGGAGCAGGGGTGAAATGAATCGTCACGCCGGTCAACTCCACCGACCCGCTCGTTTCCAGGCCAACGGTGAGATATCGGAAGCCACCTCGCAGCTGCTCCGCGGGGACACTGTACGTTCCATTCGCAGTGACGTTCGCACTGAGACTGCCTTCTGGGTGTAGTCCGACGGAGAGATCGCTCTGCGGCCCCGTGTAGAGTACGGATTCACTAAAAGCGAGAAACACGCTTTGCGCACCATCACTCGCAGCACCGAACTGCAGTGAGGTAATGCCACCGACCTCCTTGCCAAAATCGAGGACGATATAGCTCCCCATCCCTTTGATCGTCGCTGTGCCGCCGGTGAGGATCCGGTCAGACGAACTGACACCGCCGCTGACCCGTTGCACGGCAATGGGCGCAACGGTGCGCGATGACGGCGAAAGGTTGTAGTCATTATCGGAAACAGTGACGGAATTCTGGGAACAGGCCCCGAGCGAGAGCGTCAACCCGACCGTTACCGCAACGAAACAAACATCCAGAGGAGTTCGGCGACGCACTTATTCAATATAGCTGCAACGGACCTCTTCAAACCGGTAGTGAGGATGCATTCCAAGATACCGCCTGGAAAGTCTTTTCGGTAAGTCCCTAGCCGGGGGCCCAGGCAGCAGCAAATTACCGAAAACCGTTTCACGGGAACTCCGCTCGTAGAATCGCCCGTCTCGACAGGGTACGTTTCGTCCCCCGGCTTCGGCGAGAAAACCAGCGATGGCCCCGCTATCGACTTGAGACCATTCCCACACAGTGGCCAATGCATGAGATGGTGCCGGTCCGCAGGGGATTCGAAGTGACTGCGCAGTCTCCGTAACTAAGCTGCCGTAATCAATTTCGTAATCTATTACAACTGACGGGTAACTCGGGGACTGGACGGGAAGTTTACCGATTGCTCAAGGGTTCAAAACCAATCGAGCGCGACATGAACTCACGTCGCGCTCACCCTCGATTTGCAGACTTTCCGTCCCGTTCCCCGAGCTACCCTTGAGTTTCCCTTGTCCCCGAGTTTCCCTAGTGGAAGTTGAACCACTCGAACCCAATCTCGGTGGCCGAATCCCCATACGCTCCCGACAGGAAGTCTCCGGAGTTGTACATCATGACCTGATTGTTGAAGATGCCGGGGCCGTTGTAGTACACCCAGGAGCCGTTGCTTTGCAGCGCCTCGGCGTCGTACATGTGCGCGAACTGGTAGTTCGCCAGGTCGGGCAGCTTACCGTTGACCTTAGGCCGTTCCAGAATCCAGTCCGCGCTAAGACCGAGGATCTGCGTCTGGTCGACGTTCGTGCATTTACCGTCGCGTACCAACCCGCGGCACTGATAGACAAAGGTGGTCTCGCTGCGGGTAAGATCTTCGAGGTACGCGATGGCATACATGCCCGACAGCGACGGGCTTGACTCAGCATCGGCAACCCAGACTTCACTGAATATCTCGTCGCCCGGCTCCACCGTGAAGTTGCTCAACACTCCCCCAACTCCCGGCTGCAGGAAGAGCGTCCAGGCATCGTAGGTAGTCAATCGATAGCCGGGGACAACTTGGATATCCGAGTCGGTTCCTGCTTGCCACAGGTCCCAGTATCCACCCGGACCCGTCCCCCACCCGTCCAAGCCAATCCACATGTTGGAATAAACGTGCGTATTGGTTTCGGGGCTGACCACCGGCACGTACCATCTGCCGGCAACCAGATCGTACGTGACGTATGGGTTCGCCAGGACGAACCCGCTCCAGTTTGGGGAGCTCATCAGGGTGCTGATCGAACCGGTGCCGGGCCCACCCTGATTAACCGGCCCGTTCACAAGGCCGGTAAGGGTCGCCGGCCCGGCCTGAACTTCTGGATGCTGCACTTGCCGCGGATTGACCCTTCGCGAAGGCTTGGTCACGGCCCTCAGCCACGTGGCATACGCAGTGGGCGCTTGGCCGGCATCGGGCCGCACAGGATATCCACGCTTCAGCAGCTCGTCTCCGGTAAGACCGATCGCGTCAGCCTTGGCCAGGGCTGGGCGAATGACATCGGTCGCTTGCGGTGCGCGCACCTCGGCCACCGGGGCCGGCATATCATCCGTTGGAACGGAGTTAGGACGAAGTTCCAGGTCAAAGGTGACGGACTGGTGAGCGGCGGTGCAATCCACCGAAAAGTGTGCGACCTGCTCCGATTCCGCTAATGGAGTTACATGAAAGTGAATCATCCCGTCATCGTCGGCAAACGCCTTGATCGAATGTTCGGCGTCGCTGTCGCTTGTGGCATGCACCATGCAGGTTGCCTGGGGCAATGTCTTCATCGCAATGTGCGACGACTTGTTGGGAGCGACCGTAAAACGAACCGGTCCACGGGAGGTGAAATCTGCTGGTTGTTGCGGGAAGCCCTGCGGGGTACCGATCAACAGCGATACGCTCAGAGCGGCGAACGTGCCAAAACGGATGGTTTTCATTTAGTCCTCCCTTTCATTTCTCTTTCGGCTTTTGTCACGACTGTTCAAATAGGCGTAAGCAGCCTTACAAAGCCTTACAGCGGAATCCAACTGAATTTGTCTCTCAAACTTTCAACGCTTTGGATTTAAGTTTGTTCAGACGCACTACCAATGGCATGCAGAGGACCAAACGCGAAGGTTCGGTGGTGCTTATGGAAGCTCTCGTATTTTGAATAACATGCGCGTCGGCGGCCCTGACCAGCGGCGGGGAACGGTAGCCGAAAGGCTACCTGCGCGGAACCGGTTGGTTCTCCTGGATTTCCTGTTGGGGGTCGTTGAGAGGAGATAAGCGGGCATGATGTGTGCTGTAGAAGCACGGAAGGAGTAGAAGGCGGAATGAAAACTGTGTTGTAAAGCTGCGTAGAAGATGAGGGTGGGCGGGCATTTCGGGGACATCAAACAGATAGCTCAACCCTGTCCGAAATGCAGTTCATCTCCGAGGCTAACGTTCTTTTTGCTTGCGACGACGCGGCGGACCAAACACACTGATAATCCGACTCGCAGCATCCATTAAACCCGTTGGGAGTGCCGGCGATTCGCTCGAGACTGAGGCATCATTGGGAAAACAGCAGCTCCCGTAATTCTCATCTCTGAACTAGCGCACGCGCCAGTTGGTGTGGTCCAGAGAAGTCGACTCCACCGGCCATGACTCTTCTCCAGGGCATACCAGCCTTCTTCCCCGCAGGCTGTCATTACACCTCCCCAAACCAGAGCAATGGTCTGCGATTCTGAAAAGTAGATCTCACTGAAAGCCAGCAATGGTCCCCAGCCTGCCCATTTTTTAGATGTCTGCACGATGGTTGCAGGATCAACCATTCCGCCCTGAAGGCTGAGCCACTCGCGTACGTCGACTTCGTTCAGCAGCCTGTACGGACGCGGCAATTCCAGCTTAGGCTCGAGCGAAACACGATCGGCTCTCCTGCGGCGATAGTCATCCAAGGCTTGCGATACCTGCTCATGCTGTGGCGCTCGATCTTCCGGTACCACGATGCGCGGGGAAACTGACCATCCCTGCAGCCTCTGCCCAAACTTCAGTGGCGCGTGATTTGTCCTGGCTAGAGTCGGCACATCCCGGGGGACACGAGTTGTTGCCGCGACCAGGTACTTGTTCATAGAATTCTCCAATCCCGAAAGCAGCAGCGAATAAATGGCATACGAGTCTGCAGCGCGTTCGGGAGGAATCCTTGTTTGTGGAACTGGAGCTTGTTGCAGCTGGCTATAACTACGCAACGATTTCAGAATCAGAGAGGTGGCAGCGGTAACAACGAAAGCACGGCGCGTCCACATAGGTAATCCCCATATAAATATATCCCGACTTCTCCTAGAAAAAGGCGTGACGGACGAGGCTTGGTAACTCGGGGACGGCTTGAGGGGGGTGCATTACAGGCCGCTTTTGCAACGGAGAGTCCTTACTTCTTCGTAGTTCTTCTGAAATGCTTCTCCCAAAGTAACGTGGCACACCCGGCCCGAATAGTCCATGGTGGGTTTAACTTCCGTGGTGATAGGATCATGGGCACTCAGTTTTCGGCCCGCCTCACGGGAGAGAGGCGGCCGTAGAGGCAGGGGCCTATGAAATCGCACCGCATTGCTATCCTTTTCTGTCTTGGATTCAGTAGCTTCTTCCACCTCGTTCGCGCGGAAGAACCATCGGTTATGCTCACATTCAACGGTCTGCGCTTCGGATGTTTCCCCGTCGTAGACGTCCCTTACACAGCAGAGGAGACAACATCGGAACTTCGTACGGGCAATTGGTGGGAAGTAAGGCGTCGTGTCTTCGTGGCGCGCGATTCACAAGGACGAACCGTGCGTCGCGAACGAATAGAACACAGGGTCGTAAACGGGGTGGCTGAGTCTAACGACACGACTGTGACCATCAACGATCCCTCAGCACACACTTTCGCCAGGTGGGTTGAGGGGGTTGTGGGTGAGACATCGATCACGGTGATCGACTTCCATCCGAGTTGTGCTCCGCGTCTGCCAGAGGAAGCTCACGAAACCCTTATCGGCACAGGCCCTGGTGCCATTGTCGCGTACGACAAAGCATGGCTGCTGGCGCAGCGCACCCGGATTCCCATGTATACGGACATCCATTCCGAGCTTCTGGGGGAGCGAGTTGTGGAGGGGTTGAAGGTCGAAGGTCTGCACACGACGATGGCCACGCCCGTTGGTTCCGGGCCGGACGCCATCTCGGCGGGCGAAAACTGGTACTCACCGAAACTTCAACTCGTGCTGATCGACGCACGAACACCACGGCCGGGGGAGACGACGAAGGTTGAGCTAAAGAATATTAGGCTTGTAGAGCCGGATCCCGATCTCTTCAAATCTCCGGATGGGTACCATCTGATTGGGCTTGAGGGGAGAGACGAAAAGTAGCCCAGGAGCGGCGGGTTGCAATCTTCAAGTGGCTGCCGTTAGGCATCGAAGGTGAGTTCACCTATGGCGCGTCTCTAGTCGGTTTTCGGGAATGTCCTCCAGTAGTCGCGGTGTCTTCTTCTCTTAGTTCCTTAAAAAGTAACTCCCGAAAGAGTGGCCTCCGCTTAGAAAAAGTGTCCCCGGCGCTTGTACCCGATCCCGCACCGGTATACCCTGACATCAGACTTAGGAAGGAAGCGGATTCTCGCGTCTCCGCTTCCTGGCCTGCAGTTGCCGGTAGTTTCGGCCTACACGCGAGCCAAGGGCAGTCCTACCGCTGTCCGGTGTCACACCCGATCCCTGTCACGAATCTAACCACAAGCATCGCGCCACGTCGGGATCTCCTATCGGTCCCCATCGTGGTTCCCTGCGCACGAAAGCAATCTCGCAATCAGCAACCGGCGCCGTGGAATTTGGCGCTTGGCGCCCAAAAGCACAAAAGCACAAAAGCACAAAAGCACAAAAGCACAAAAAAGATCTAATTTTATCCAAATTTATAAACAAATCGGCGAAGACGAAGACCCGAAGACCTCTGAAGACCACCTCTGCAGATCTTCCCCTCAGAGTTACCTTCTCTACAAAGAAGAGCCCTTTTGCCCAGCGCCCTTCAACTTAGCGCCCAAAAGCGCAAAAAGGATCGAATTTTATCGAATTTTATGAAAACCAGCGGAGAAGATGACCTCCGACGGCTACCCCTTGCGAAATCCCCTCCTTCGCATTCCTGCGAAGGAGGGGTTTCCCCGCCGTAACACAGCGGAACCTCGTCGAGTGGCGCACCTAAAAGATGATCTTGAGAGCCAGCTGAGTATTAAACGGTTCGCCCGCTCCGATTCCCGGCGCACCGTTGAAGCTGCCAATGGTGGTCGAGAGATTCAGTGCGTTGTCGTAGGTGTAGTTGGGGTTGAAGCCTCCGCTGCCATTGGCGATAGGCGAAGCAAAATTCGTACGGTTTAACACGTTAAACATTTCTACCCGGAACTGAGTCGTAACTCGTTCGCCGATAAGGGGCGTGTTTTTGAATATAGACAAGTCGACATCCCCGTAACCGGGACCGATATACGCATTCCTCCCGGTATTACCAAACGTTCCAGCCGCAGCATCGGCAAATGCCGCGGGATTCAGCCAATTAGCTCCAACCTTCGACTGTTTAAAACCCGCATAAGGACTGACGCCGGGCACACTGTCGGCCCTTTGCACACCCTCATCCGTGCCTGAAGTATCGGCTGAGCTGAAGACCGAGAAAGGATTACCGCTATGGAAGGTGAGCAGGCTGTTCACCTGCCATCCCTTGCTCAGCAGGTGCCATTTTTCGGTTCCTGGCACCGTGTAGGTGAGCAGCCCGACGAAAATGTGGCGCGAGTCGAAGTCGCTCGACGCATAGTCGCCCCGGAAGTCTGTACTGTCTTGCGGCAGGGCGCCACGATAAGCGGTGACCTCGTCAAAGGCATGCGACCAGGTGTAAGCGACCTGCGAGCTAAACCCGTGTAGATCGGAAACACGCAAGGTAGCTTGCAGCGAATTGTAGTTTGAATTGCCGATGCTTTGGATTTCGTTAATGAAGGTAAAACTCGGGAAGGCGCTGTAAAAGGGGCGAGTCGCGTTTTGCTCTGCCGACGTATTGTAGATACCGGGCAACGCCTGATTGATATCAACGATCGAAAGCAGATGGCGCCCTGCCGATCCCACGTATCCAAATTGCGCCACTACCTTGTTGGACAAGCTTCGTTCGATCTGCAGGTTGTAGTTGAGGTTGTGGGACGGGACAAAGTTCTTAGCGATGGAGAAGATGCTGTCAGAACCCGCGCCCGGAGGGAAGACGTTGACGTCTTGCTGGATCGTGTAACCGCCTGCAGTCGAGGTCGTCACCGTATCGGACGGCGGGCCTCCGGGATTGCCTTCCACTCCATTCGGTGCGCCGTTGCCGGGCCGATTGTCGAGGAATGGATTGAGATTCGGGGTGTCATAGTAAAGCCCGACGCCGGCGCGAACGACCGTCTGCGGCGACGCTTGGTAGGCAAATCCCAAGCGAGGGCTGAAGTTGGTGTAAACGGGGTCATACAGGTTGGAGATTTGGTTTCCCTGGAAAGCGACGCCACCCAGGGTGGGGCGGAATACGGAAAGGTTCTTATAGGAATTGTGAAGTGGGCCCTCATAGTCCCAGCGCAAGCCGTAATTGACGTTTAGCTTGGGGCTGAGCTGGAAGGAGTCCTGCCCGAAGAACGAGAACGTGTTTACGAATACTTGCCGTTCGGGATTGCCCAAAGCAATCGATGAGGTGGAAACATTGCCGGCAAGAAAATCAGAGAGCGCATCGATCCGCGAGTCTCCAGAGGTCCAACCACCTGCAGGTCCCTGGGAACCATCAAAGGTAAAGCTTCCCAGCGCATGGCGATGGTAAAACTCATCCAGTTGTGCCTGGCGAAATTCCCCGCCAAATTTGAATTGGTGCTTTCCTACTGTCCAGGAGAGATCGTCTGTCAGATGCCCGGTAATGTCGTTGCGACCCTCGGGAGGAGTTTCGCCGATTGGGTCGAAGCCGGTGATCTTGATATTCGGAGCGCCGGGAAGGTTGGATCCGGTCACTAAGCCCAGAGAAGCCGCGTCAAAGTCGGTCTCGTAGTCATTGAAGACCTGGTTGAAATAGTTCACCCCAAGCAGCAGTTGGTTGGCAATGGAGTTCGAGATGACGTGGTTATAAACAATCGCGTAGTTCTGCACATGGATCGGCGCAACCTCGTAGTAGTAGTACAGCGATGAGCCGACCGGAGCCACCTGGTTGCCTTGGCCAGCGAACCAATGCGCCGATAACGTGTTGCGTTCATTGAACGCATAATCGACCTTTGCCAGTCCGTTGTAGCTGTATCCGTATTCCGGGAATGTGCTCGTATAGTTGTCTACGGTGGGCGTTCCACCAGCGTCACCGGGTAGATTGCCGGTTGCTGTCGACGGCCAAAGCTTTGCCAGAAGATTCACCGACACCGGGTTTACCGGCACATTGAATTTCGCCAACTGCGCCTTGGCAGCCGCTTGCCATGCCTGCGACGGCTGGGTGGATTGATCTGGAACGCCGATCGTAAACCGCTGATGTTCATAAGTAACGAACCAGAAAAGCTTGTCTTTGATGACCGGTCCACCGGCGGAGAATCCGTAATTGTAGTTGCGGACCTCCTGCTTAATCGGCGCAGTAAATGGGTTGGTGGCGCCAAAGAACTCGTTGCGGTTGTAGTAGTAGGCGCTACCGTGAATCGCATTGGTTCCGGACTTGAGCGACAAATTGACGCTGCCGCCAGGATTACGCCCTGACTCCGGGGCTGCCTGGGTCTGAGCAGAAAATTGGTCGACCGCGTCGATGGGCAGGATGATACCCGCAATTCCTGAAACACCGCCCTGGTTGACAGCGGGAATATTGTGCCAAAGATCGTTGTTATCGATGCCGTCGATCTGCCAATTCATCTGGTTGGCGCGAGTACCGTTCAGCGAGCCATAACCGCCGGCGCCGGAGTTTGAAAAGCCCGGAGCGAGAATGATCAGCTGGGTAAAATCGCGGCCATTCAAAGGCGTATCCTGCAACACCTTGCCGCCAACCCCCGCCGTCTGCGTCGTCGACGTGGTATCGAGGGCCAGAGCGTTGGCCATGACCTCCACGACTTCTCCTGTGGACGCGACATTCAATTTGATCGGCAGGGTGTAAATCACGCCCGCGGTTACAGGAATCCCGTCCACTTTTTCGGGCTTGAACCCTGAAGCGGTCACGGTGATTGTGTATTTGCCGAGAGGCAAGTCCTGGAACAGAAATTCGCCGCCACTCGAGCTGACTCCGTTGTAGGAGACTGAGGTTGCGGTGTTTACCAGGGTAACGACGGCTCCGGCGACAACGGCACCAGATTGGTCACTGATCGTCCCATTGACGCCACCGCGAAACGTTTGCGCGTGGAGGGCCACTGCGCTCAGCAGGACCAGGAGGCAGATCAGGGCTTTAGACACACGAGGACTCGTGTAGGTACGTGACTGCATAACGACCTCCAAAAGGGTACGTAGCCGCCTCGGCGTTGGTCGCCTGGGCGGGGAATAGGACACTGCCTCCACACTCGCAATTTCGAGGGGCAGCGCGTCTTCAAGTTTTCGGGGTCTTCGACTGGGAAGCCAACCCGGGGTAACTAGTCGCCTTCAACGCGGAAGGAGCAACTCAAGGAAGCGTGTCTAACCAAGTGCGACCTTACTACCGGGGCCTAATCTGCTGACTACCAGAAGGTTCGCTATTATGGACACACCGTGGCTGTAATTTCAAGCATTTTTAAACTGCCCCTGGGCGAGGGAGCGTCCAACGGGACGGATTTGGGAAATTAGCGACTCAGAAGGAGCGTGCACACGGGGTAGGACCCGGCTGCGGAAATTCCTAGCCAGGGCACGATTCGCCAGCCGGGATCGGAGCAAGTTCCGGGTTTAACGTCAATCCAAATGTTGTTGATTCGTTTGCCGCGCCTGCAGCTGATCCAATAAATGCTTCGTATAGACACCTGATGCGACGAATGTGGCTCCATCGCGGACCATCATCAGGAGCGCCTCCTCGCCACTTTTGTCGATGGAAGTAACCTCATTCAGGTCGACCATGCGACACCGGGACGGCGGTTGGGCGAGGGAGGCTCTCCAACTGGACACCAGCTCGGCGACAGAACGCTTCGTCAACTGGCCCTGAAGGATCCATCTTTCCTCCACGGCGGTCTCAGTGACTGTGATTCTAAGCATGTCTCTATTCCATGGCTGCGCCGTGACTTTCCCCGCGGCGAGATCCTCCCGCCTTCTCCCCAGGGAGTGAGCCCAGTTCGCGCAATCTTCCATCTAACGCTGTTATGCAATCTTCATGCCTTTTTGAAAATCAAGGGATTGGCAGTCTTGAACATGCAAGACCGTCCGACAGGATTCTCACCGGAGCAGGTTAGGGTTCGGACTGGGTAAGCTGGGCCCGCCAATACGCTGGCAGTCTGCCAGAAAATTGGCAGGGGCGAGAGGCAGAGGGTCAGATGGAACTGGGTTTCTGCGGACGGGAGATGCCGAGCTTCTGCATTCGAAATTGAAGCGTAGGGCGCTTGAGGCCTAATCGCGCGGCCGCTCCATTTGGACCGGCGAATACCCAGTTGGTTTGCTCCAAAACGGCGAGGATATGCCGTCGCTCCACTTCCTCGAGGGTCGAGGATCCATTCAGCTGACCCAACTCCACCGATCGCGCCTTCAGATCGGAGAGCGCCACCTTGAGCACCGGTCCCTTGGAAAGAATGACCGCGCGTTCTATCACATTCTGCAACTCACGGATGTTGCCGGGCCAGGGGTAGCGGACCAATGCATTCATGGTTTCCGAAGAGATGGTGTCGATCTGCTTGCCCATGTTAAAGCCGAAGTATTGCGCAAAGTGCCGAACCAGGAACGGTATGTCTTCCATGCGCTCACGCAAGGGAGGGACATGAACGGGAAAAACATTGAGGCGATAGAACAGATCGGTGCGGAATTTCTGCTCCTCCACCATGGTTTGCAGATCGCGATTGGTTGCCGCAATCAGACGGGCATTGGTGCGAATGGTACGCGAGCCGCCCAGACGCTCAAATTCCCGCTCTTGCAGGACACGCAACAGTTTTGGTTGCAATTCGAGCGGAATTTCCGCAACCTCATCCAGGAATATGGTCCCCTGTGAGGCTAATTCGAATCTCCCGATGCGTTGGGATACCGCCCCGGTAAAGGCTCCCCGCTCGTGACCGAAAAGCTCGCTTTCCAGGAGACCCGTCGGGATGGCTGCGCAGTTCAGCTTGACAAAGGGATTTGACTGACGCTGGCTCAGATTGTGTACCGCCCGCGCGATCAATTCCTTCCCGGTACCCGTCTCTCCGTAGATCAATACAGTAGACCCAGTCGGCGCAACTGCTTCGACCTGCTTTAGAACGCGGTGAAGCACGGTACTGTTGCCGATAATCTCCTGAAAATTCATCTCGCTGCGGAGCTCATCTTCGAAATAAAGCTTTTCCTGGTTGAGCTTGTCTTTGAGTTCTGTAATCTGGCGATACGCAAAGGCGTTATCGATAGCAATCGCCACCTGGCCGGCAATTTGCGACAAGAACTCGAGATCGGACCCGGTAAAAGCGTTCCTTTCTGTCCGCACCAGGCAGAGAACACCCAGGACGCGGCTTCCCCGGAGTAAGGGCAACATGCATAAGGTTTCAACGCGCGCAGCCGACGCAATTCTGTGGTCCAGGCCCGACCTCTGCAACTGTTCTATGTCCCCTACCCACGGCTTGCCAGTTCGAAAGACTTGGCCGGAGACAGAACCATTCAATGACGGGGGCAGATCCTGGCCAGCAGACAAACTGCTGGCGGGAAAATCCAATGCGTACAGCTGCAGTTCCCGGCCCTCTCCGTCGGGCAAAATCAAAGCTACTCCGTCGAGACGCATTGCTTTTCGAATGCTCGGGGAAACCGCCTGCAGAACATCGCGCAATTCGAGGTTCGAAACGACTCGGTTATTCAGATCGAGGATGAGTTTCAGCTTTGTTCTTTCCTCATCCAGCTGAGCACGTACCAGTTCGGACTGAGCGAAATTGAACCGGTCATCAATCGCCAGGGCGGCGTAGTGGCTCACGAGAGCAAGCAGAGAAGACTCTTCATCCGAAAAGGCATTCGGGCGATCGCGGCCGATGCAGAGAGCCCCCAGGCGATGGAGACTCGTCGCCATAGGAAGGACACACAGACATCGGCTACCCGATTCGTGGAAGAACCTGGCCGTTTCCGGGAATCGCGAGTCCTGGTCGAGTGACGGAATGACGAGGGGCTTCTCCTGCTCGGACACCGCCGACCAGATCTCCTCCTGCCACTTCGTTCGGGAAGGGTCGGTACACAGTTCGCAACCGTCACCGTCCACGACATGGAAGGAGGGTGAGCCTTCCCGGAGGTGAATGACAGCCGTTGTCGTGCAATCGAGCAGAGCGCACAGCTCTAAAGGAAGAGCCCGCAGTAACTGCTCCGGGTCACTGTGCATTCCCAGTTTGCGCGCAAAGCGCAGAACCTCTTCGACATGCCTTCCTGCTTCCGGTAAGGGACTGCTATTCGTGTTATGGGACCTCTGCATAGTCCGCCGGAGACCTCCCTGTGCAGATGATTGATAGATGAAGATCGCGGCAAGAGGTAGCAAGGTTCATCTCACGCCATTTGCCGCCTGTGACAGTTGATGGATCTGGCCGTTGCTCTTCGGCGACTGCCAAATAGTTGACACGCAGCCAGTGGATTGGCATAGAAAGCACGGCAGCGCCCCGGAGCGCGTTCTGCGTTCTGCGGAGTACGCTCGTTTTTTCAATGGTTTACCTGTGCGCCAGAAGTCGTCATTTTGTGGCATGCCACTTGCACCAGTGGGTGTGTACGGTCCGCAACATTTCTTTCTGATTCCTTGCCGGGGGATGTAGATGCAAGTAGAACAAGATGACGTTCAGACTCCGAGTTTTCGACTCGACGTTCCGCTCCATAGTCTTCTCACGAAGGCTGCGCCGCCGATTCCTGGGCTGCAGCCGGTGGGAGAGCCGCAAAAATTTCCTGATCCGGTTTTTCCACAACGCCCTGAACTCCTGGAACCCATCGTCGACGACGATGCATGGGAACCGCCCGTAAAGCGTCACTGGACGTCCGGTCAGATTTACCATGCAATGCGCGGATGGCTATTTCCATACATTCGTTCCCGCGTGACCGCAGGCGACTTCCATCCTTTGATCGCGTACCTGTTCACCGAATTCAAATGCAATCTGGATTGCCACTACTGTTGGGCTTTCGACAATAAAGTCAAAGGGATGACCGAAGACACGGCGAAGCGGTCCATCGACTGGCTCCACGGAACCGGCTGCCGCGTGCTCGCCTACATGGGCGGGGAACCGCTGCTACGCCCCGACCTGATTCAGCGCATCACTTACTATGCCGCCAAGAAAGACTTTTGGATTTACCTCCCCACCAACGCCCGCCTTCTACGCTTAGACGTAATCGATAAACTCGCGGATGCGGGCATTTCCACTTTCAATATCGCAGTCGATGCGGTAGATCTAAAGCAGGGACTTCCCAAGGCCCTGGCGCCGATCCGGAAACAATTTGACTACCTGGTCCGTAAACAATATGGATACGGTTATTCGGTCTTTCTCAATATCAACATCTGTCGTAACAATCTGGACGATGTTCGTCAGCTGACGGAAATCGCCCATGACTGTGGCATCGCCACCGACTACCACATCAATGAATCGCCGCTTCTCGAGCAAGATGAGCACTTCAAGCATGCCGACAACAACGTCACCTACATCACTAAAGACGACTGGCCGGCTGTGGAAGAGACAATTCAGTGGTTGACTGAGAAGCAGGATAGCGGTTATAAAATGGTCAATTCGAACACCCGCCTCTGGCAGATGGTCGACTTCATGAAGGGTAACCACTTCCCGTGGAACTGCCGTGCCGGGCAGAATTCCATGATCATTCGCGTCGATGGAACGCTCGCCCCGTGCTTCCCGATGTACACCGCGAGTTATGACTGGGGTGTGGTTGGCAGCCACAAATTCGAAACTAAACAACTCGACCATCAGAAGGAGAGCTGCCAGACACACTGCTTCTCCACTCTCAACCATATTTTGGGATGGTGCTACAACGATCAGCGGGTCATCAAATATTTTTTCAAGCAGCTCGCACACGGATTCCAGGGAATGTCGGGCCAGATGTAACAGAGATCATTCCTTACACTCACATCTCAATCAGACATAGGCGTTTACAACAGCGATACCCAATCGGAGAACAGGAGATCCCCCATGGCGGTCGTCGTGAACGAGATCGTGCAGACAGACTTCGAGGTAGAAATCCAAGCCCGCATCGATGCTGAACGTGCACGTCTTCGTGCACAAGCCGGACTCGCGCGCATGCGCGAGTTCAAGAAGCCGGTGGAGCGGACGTTCACTGGTCCCGAGCGTGATTACGTAACCATCCTGTTTGGCGGACTTACCTGGAAACACGAGGAAATGATCAAGGCCGTTTTCCACGGCAGTGGCTACAAGTGTGAGAACATTCCCACACCGGTGGTAGCGGACTTTCAGGCAGGCAAGGAATTTGGCAACAACGGCCAATGTAATCCCACTTACTTTACCGTTGGCAACCTGGTCCGCTATCTGCAAGAGCTGGAAAAACAGGGGCAAACGCGCCAGCAGATCATCGACAATTACGTCTTCTTCACTGCCGGCTCCTGCGGCCCGTGCCGTTTTGGCATGTACGAAGCCGAGTACCGCTTTGCGCTGCAGAATTCCGGTTTTGAAGGCTTTCGGGTGCTGCTCTTTCAGCAGACCGACGGCATCAAGGCCGCCAGCGGCGAGCCAGGCTTAAAATTTTCCGTCGACTTTGGTATGGGCATGCTCAATGCTCTCAACCTCGGTGACGTGATCAATGAACTCGTGTACCAGGTCCGTCCTTATGAGGTGAACAAAGGGGAGACGGACCGGGTGATTCGCGAATCCGTGAAGACGCTGACCGATACCCTGCGTGACCGCAAACGCTGGCACATCATGGAGGCCGCCCCTGCATGGGCCCGCCCGTATATTGCAAAAAACAAAAAGGTGGAAGGGCTCGGCTGCACTCTGGGAAAGATTGCGCACAACCTTTATGGCAAAGAATATGTGGACGCACTGCACGCCTGCCGAGACAGCATTAACTCGATCGAGGTGGATCGCCTGCGCGTAAAGCCTGTCATCAAAATCACGGGCGAGTTCTGGGCGCAGACGACCGAGGGGGACGGTAACTTCAATATGTTCGCTTTCCTCGAGAAGGAAGGCGCACAAGTCCTCGTAGAACCGATCGCCACCTGGATCGCCTACATGATGTACGTGGCGAAAGAAGGCGCCAAGGCCCGTGCCAGCGCCGAAGCTCCGTATCTCGATCCCAAGTGGTACGAAGTAAAGAAGCAGTTCGCCAACCGCATGAAGGTATTTAAGAAGACCGGTGGGTTGAGCGCGGGCAGTGTGATGTGGAACCACTTCTACCATCGCACCATCCGGCACATGGGCGACACGGCCCATCGCCTGATTCCGCAAAAGGAACTTTCGCGACTGGCGCACCCCTTCTACCATCAGCTCGCGCGCGGCGGCGAGGGCTTTATGGAAGTCGGGAAGAATGTGTACTACACAGTGAATCACCTCTGCCACATGGTGCTGGCGCTCAAGCCTTTCGGCTGCATGCCTTCAACCCAGTCGGATGGTGTGCAATCCCGGGTGGTGAACAAATACAAAGACATGATCTTCCTGCCGGTCGAGACTTCCGGCGAAGGTGAAGTCAACGCTCACAGCCGGGTACAGATGGCGTTGGCGGAAGCCAAAGCAAAGGCGCGCGCGGAGTTTGACGGCGTCCTTACCGAGACCGGAAAGTCGCTGGAGGAGCTGCGCGCCTATGTTGATGAGCACCCGGAGATGAAACATGCGCTGTATAAATTCCCTCACCGTCACGGTCTTGCCGGAACGGCCGCTCAGTTCGCTTGGCACGTGAACGATCTGATGAACAAGGACCGGGCCTACAATCGCCGCCCTCGACCGGCGCTCGCAAAAGCGCAGGTAGCCTGACCGGCGTAAGTCTGCCGCCTGTAATCCCACTGTTGTCAGAGACAGCCTTTCGGGGAGACTGTGATGCAGCAATTTTTCGTTGGTTTGGATGTCGGCTCCACCACGGTCAAAGCGATCGTGGTGGATGCCGCAACCGATAAAACTATTTGGCAGGACTACCAGCGCCACGAAACCCGGCAGCCGGAAAAGGTGCTCGAGTTTCTACGCCGCATGGAAGCCGAAACCGGCATAGCCGCCGGTAACACCCGCATCTTTATCACCGGTTCCGGCGGCGGCACCATCGCCGAGATGGTGGGCGCCAAATTCGTTCAGGAAGTGCACGCGGTCTCGCTCGCTGTCGAGAAGCTCCATCCCGAGGTGTATTCGGTGATCGAGCTGGGAGGGCAGGACGCGAAGATCATCATCTTCAAAGACGATGCAGAGACTGGCCGGAAGAAAAAGATTCCCTCGATGAATGACAAGTGTGCCGGCGGTACGGGCGCCGTCATCGACAAGATCAACGCCAAGCTGAAGATCCCTGCTGCTGAATTGTCCAACCAGGCGTATCACGGCGTGAAGCTGCACAAAGTGGCCGGCAAGTGTGGGGTGTTTGCCGAGACGGATATCAATGGTCTGCAGAAGACGGGTACGCCTTCGCACGAGTTGATGGCTTCCCTCTTTGAAGCCATCGTCCTGCAGAACCTGAGCGTACTCACGCGCGGGCATACCTTGCGTCCGCATGTACTCCTCCTGGGCGGTCCGAACGGGTTTATCCAGGGCATGCGCGAGGCGTGGCAGGCCAATATCCCTCGCATGTGGAAAGAGCGGAAGGTCGAAATTCCCGAGGGTTCCAAGCCTGAGGACTTGATCAAGGTTCCGGAAAATGCGCAGTATTTCGCCGCTCTCGGCGCGGTGGAATTTGGCAAAGACGAAGAAGCGGAAGTGGGCCAATACCAGGGAATAGAGAAACTTCTTTATTACATCGATTATGGCCGCGCCGAGGAAAAGGCGCAGGCCGGTGGCAAGGGGCTGGTCACCGACAATTCCGAGCTTGAGCAGTTTCGCCAGGAGTATCGCCGGAAGAAGTTCATCCCAGCGGACTTTCAGCCGGGCCAGACGGTTTCTGGTTTTATCGGTATCGATGGCGGATCTACCTCCACCAAGGCAGTCCTGCTTGGCAAGGCAGGCGAAATCCTTTGCAAGACTTACCAGCTTTCCAATGGCAACCCGATTCAGGATGCCATCGAGATGTTTGAAAAGCTGCGGGAGCAAGTCGAGACCAAAGGCGCCTCGCTCGAGGTTCTCGGGGTAGGAACAACCGGATATGCGAAGGACATCCTCAAGGATGTGTTGAACGCGGACGTGGCCCTGGTGGAGACCGTCGCACACACCGAATCGGCGCTGAAGTTCTATGAGGATCCTCACGTCATCATTGATGTGGGTGGCCAGGACATCAAGCTCATCGTCCTGAAAGACGGCCGGGTTAAAGACTTCAAGCTGAATACGCAGTGCTCCGCAGGCAATGGGTACTTCCTGCAGTCGACCGCAGAAGGATTCGGCAAGAAGGTGGAAGAATTCGCGGATATCGCCTTCTCTGCTAAATCGATGCCCTCCTTTGGCTATGGCTGCGCCGTCTTCATGCAGTCGGACATTGTGAATTTCCAACGCCAGGGCTGGCGGTCTGAGGAGATCCTCGCGGGACTGGCGGATGTGCTGCCAAAGAATGTGTTTCTTTACGTAGCCAGTATTCCCAACCTGGCTTCCCTGGGGTCGCGCTTTGTTCTCCAGGGCGGCACCCAGAACAACCTGGCGGTGGTAAAGGCGGAAGTGGACTTCATCAAGTCAAGCTTCCGTGCCAAAGGTAAAGTGCCCGAGATTATCGTGCACGAGCACTGCGGCGAATCGGGCGCCATTGGCGCCGCACAAGAGGCCTTGCGCCTGTGGACGAATGGCAAGGAGACGACATTCATCGGGCTGGAAGCGGTGGCCAACATCCGTTATCGCACCACGCGCAATGAAGATACGCGCTGCTATTTCTGCAAGAACAATTGCCTGCGTACCTTTATCGATGTGGATGTGACCGCCGGGCATACGCATGACCACGATCATTCCTCGGCGCCCGCGCTCACGGCCGAGGTCGTCACCCAACTGCCGAGCCTGGAACACATCCAGGCAAACCTTCCCCCCGCGGAAGATCATGGTTCTTCCTGCAGCACGGGCAGCAGCAAAGGATCGTTCAAGGCCAAGGTCGAACCTCTGATCCAAATCCAGATTGCGCCTGGATCGAGCAAGGTGGTTGAGCTTCCAAAACCGGTTGACTTCCAGCCGCGCAAAACCAAAGTGCCTCTGCGGGTAGGGGAACAACGGCTGATCATCGCCACCTGCGAAAAAGGGACGGTCGAAGATCTCGCCGACATGAAAGACATCAAGGCCGATATCGACAAGATCAAAGAGGCCAATCCCAACTACGTCGATATTGCGGCGCGCGAGGTCTTCCGTCACCGCCAGGTAGATGTAGTTGCCGATGCTGTTCCCAGCACTAAGGGACTTTTCGTCTCCAAGTCGGTGAAGGAACGCGCGGCCCTCATGCAGAAACGCCAGGACTTCCGCGTGGGCATTCCCCGGCTGCTCAACACCTACACCTATGCCCCGCTGTTTAACGCCTACTTCGCGAGCCTGGGACTGAAGGCGGAGAATATCCTCTACTCCGACTACACCACCCCGGAGCTTTACCGCGCCGGCGCAAGCCGGGGAGCGATCGATCCCTGCTATCCGTCAAAGATCGGCATCGCGCATGTCTACAATCTGCTCGCGACCAAGCACAACAAGAAGCCGCTGAACGCTATCTGGTTCCCGATGTACGACGTGCTGCATACGCCCTTGGTGAACCTGACAGGATCGAACGCGTGCCCGACGGTGACAGCTACGCCCGAGGTAGTGAAAGCCGCCTTCCTGAAAGAGAGCGACATCTTTGGCGAGAACGGGATCGTGTACATCGACCCGATTCTGAATCTGCAGGATAGGAGAATCTGCGCCGATCAGATGATGAAGGCCTGGGGCCCTGTCCTGGGACTCTCGCGCGAAGAAAATGACCGCGCGCTTGAGGCTGGATTCAAGGCCTTGCTCGAGTGCGAAGACGAAATCCGCCGCCAGGCGCGGGAAACGCTCGACCAGTTAGAGCGCGAGGACCGCATCGGCATTGTGATGCTGGGCCGCGTGTATCACCATGATCCCGGCTTGAACCACGAGATTATGGAGGAGTTCCAGAAGCTCGGTTATCCGGTGTTTTCGCAGAGCACGCTGCCGTTGGATGAGGATATACTCGATCGCTTGTTCGGCGACGAGGTGCGCGCCGGCCTCATCACCCATCCGCTGGATATCCAGGATGTGTGGAAGAACCGCTACTCTACCAGCACCAATCACAAGGTCTGGGCAGCGAAGTTTACGGCTCGCCATCCTAATCTTGTGGCGCTTGAGGTATCGAGCTTCAAGTGCGGCCACGATGCTCCTATCTACGGAGTGATCGAGGGCATCATCGAGCAATCGGGGACGCCGTACTTCTCCTTCAAGGATCTGGATGAAAACAAGCCCTCCGGTTCCATTCGCATCCGGGTGGAGACGATCGACTATTTCCTGCGTCGTTACCGGGAAGACATCATCAAGCGGCGGGCTATTGAGGGTGACATAGAAGCGCAGTTAGCCGCCCTGGAGCAAACCCTGCGCGGCGAAGTGGCGCTCGCCGGCGATTAGCTCCGTCGAAAAACATTTCCAAGAAAGGTCCGCGGAACCGCAGGTCCCTTCCTGGAAATGTTTTTTCTCTTAGATCGGCGTGACCACCGCTTCTTGTTTCGGAATCTTATTGAGAAAGTCCTCACCTGTCTTTATGTGCTGGTCGACCAGCCGCGCCGGGGTATGCGCCAGCCACTCCGCGGCTGAGATGTCCTGGTAGGTGCCGATGGGGAACACTTCAAGAAACACCAAATCCTCTGTCCCCGTGTTTTCGACATAGTGTGGACGCGACATCCTGATGTAGCCCACGTCGCCCGCCTGGAAGTCGAAGGTACGCGCTTTTCCACCTGCCACGAAGACCGTCATGCGCGCCTTGCCGCTCACGTAGTATTGCCATTCGTCGGAGAGCGGATGCCAGTGCATCTCCCGCATCCCTCCCGGCTTGACTCGGACAATGGCCGCAGCAATATCGGTGGCCGGAAAACTCTTCTTATCCACGATGCGCACTTCCCCGCCTGCCCGCACCTTGGTCGGCGGCATGGTGCTCGCTTTGAAAATATAGTCGCCGTCGATGGAGCCCGTACCCTCCGCAGCTGCCTTCTGCTCCTCGGCGAGCGGTCGAGGATTATCCGCTGCGAAAATGAACAGTTCCCTCTTAGGTATGTTGTCGAAGGTCGATGCCGGAGCATTAAAGTTTTTGGCAAGAACCTCTTTCGGCGTGTGCTTAAACCAATCCGTCAACAAAAAGGTTTCGAACTCGTTGAAATCCCCATCGTTGAAAACCAGAAGAAACTTGGCTCCATCCGGACCGAGCCCCTGGATCGAGTGGGGTATGCCGCCGGGAAACAACCACAGATCGCCGGCGGTCACGTCGTTCACGAAACTACGCCCCTGGGCGTCCACCGCGGTGATGCGCGCGTTGCCGTAAATCATGAACGCCCACTCAGCGCTAGTGTGCCAATGCAGCTCGCGAACCCCGCCCGTGACCAGCCGCATCTCCACGCCGGCGAGCGATTTTGAGATGGGCAATTCTCTCGCGGTCACCTGCCGGGTCCATCCTCCGTTTTCTATACGTTTGTGCGCTAAAGCCAAAGGAATACTTGAACGGTTCGACGGTCCCGTTGTCCGTCTCTGGCGACCACACGGAGCTCGGGTTCTCCGCATCGAGAGCCGCATTGTTTTCTCCCGGCTGCTCTTCGTTCGGTTGATTATGATCTGCGGATCGCGTGGGTTTTTCCTGCTGCGCGTTCGCCAGAGGAACGATCGCAGCCGCAGCCAAGGCAGCTCCACTCACCTCTAAAAACCTGCGCCGCGTTGGCACCTGCGAAAATTCCTTCGACATCTCAGCGTTTCCCCCTTTTTCAAGCCCGATTAAGAGTTTAGCGGATCACCAATGAAACAGCGTTCCGTCTTCCTTGCGGTTGACCGGCAGGTAGGCGCGTTGATAGGGAAAGCCCGCGGCGACATCCTCTTTGATATCCACCCCAAGACCAGCCACATCCCCGGGATACATAAAGCCATCCTTGAAGGAATAAGCATGCGGAAATGTCTCCTCCGTCTGGGCGTTATGCAGCATGTGCTCCTGAACCCCGAAATTGTTGATGGCGATACCCAGATGCAGAGCCGCAGCCATGCACACCGGCGACATGTCACTCGCTCCGTGGCAGCCCGTCTGCACGTGGTAAAGCGCGGCAAAGTCCGCCGCCTTCTTCATCGCGGTAAGCCCGCCGCCGTGCACCACGCTCATGCGCAGGTAGTCGATCAACTGCTCGCGGATCAGTTGCTCCGCATCCCAAATGGTGTTGAAAACCTCGCCCACCGCCAGCGGGGTAGTCGTATGTTTGCGAATGAGCCGGAAACCGTCCTGCAGTTCCGCAGCAACGGGATCCTCCAGCCAGAACAGGTGATACGGTTCCAGTTCCTTGCCCAGACGTGCTGCTTCGATCGGCGTCAGCCGGTGATGAACATCGTGCAGCAGATGCAGATCATCCCCTAGCGTGTTCCGCAGCGCCTCAAAAAGCTTGGGGACGTGCCTCAGGTATTTCTCCGTGGACCATAAGCTCTCGGAAGGCAGACCGCGTTCCGCCGGCTCATAGTACTGCTGGTCTTTCGAAACGCCGTAGGTCGATTTCAGGCCGGGAACTCCACTCTGGGCACGTATTGCGAGATACCCCAGCGCCCGGTACTTCTCCACCTCGTCGATCGTTTCGGGAATGTCGCGGCCGGTGGCATGCGCATAGACCATGGCTCCAGTACGGCTCTTGCCTCCCAGCAGGTTGTAAACCGGCACGCCGAGTGCCTTGCCTTTGATATCCCACAGCGCCATATCGATGGCCGCAATGGCGGTCATGGTGACTGGTCCCCTTCGCCAGTACGCGCCGCGATAAAAATAGTGCCAGATATCTTCGGTCTGAAAAGGATCGCGCCCGATCAGGCTGGGCACAAGGTGATCCTGCAAGATAACTCGCCACCGCCAGCTCGCGGCCGTTGAGGGTTGCATCTCCGAGACCATAAAGACCCTGGTCGGTTTCTACCTTTAACGTCACGAAGTTACGACCCGGACTACAAACGATTACCTTAGCGCCCAGTATCTTCATTGGTTCACTCCGCTGGCCAGGAAGCCACCGTCGATCACCAGGATTTCCCCGGTGACGAACGAAGCTGCATCGGAAACCAGGTAGATCGCACCGCCCGGCAAGCTCATCCATCTCGCCAAAGCGCTTCATGGGCGTGCGCATCTTCAACTCGCGTCCGCGTTCGGTATGCAGAATCAGTTCGGCATTCAGCGCGGTGGGAAAGACGCCGGGCGCGATCGCATTCACGCAGATATTGTAGGGAGCGAGTTCGATCGCCAGCGACTTGGTCAGAGCGCTCACGCCCGCCTTGCTGACCCCGTATGCGGCGACCTGGTTAAAGGCGACAAAAGTGGAGAGCGAGGCGATATTCAGGATCTTGCCAAAGCCCTGGCCCACCATCGTCTTGCCGAAAATCTGGCACGAGCGCCAGGTACCGTTCAGATTTACATCCAGAATGCTGGTCCACTCCTCTTCAGAACACTCGAGGGTAGGGGTCTTATGGGTGATCCCGGCGGCGTTCACCAGAATGTCGACCTTGCGAAAGCTGTCCAGAACCTTCTGCTGCAGCAATTCGATCGAAGACCGGTCGCGCACATCCACCGTCGCGCGCAGGGAACGGCGCCCCAAACCCTCAATTTCGGCAGCGATCAGGTCCGTTTCTGCCTGGCGGCGGGAGACAGCCACCACGTCCGCTCCTGCCTCCGCAATTCCCAGGGCGATTGCCTTCCCCAGACCCGTTGTACCACCTATGACAACCGCGCACTTACCGCTGAGATCAAACCGGCCGGAACCCAATGTTTACTCCAGGATGCGAACAAAGTAGGATGATCCCGCAGCTTATCACGAGGAGTCGTACCGGGGAGCGGAACAAGTGCTGGAAGAAGGTGTAGATCGGCGTTCTTTTCTTAAAGTTATGGGTGCCGTGGGCATGTCATCCACGCTCCTTCCTGAGGCTGCGTTCGGCTTGCATCCGGCGAGCGCGTCGATCGTGGAGCAGACCGCCGGACCGGGTCCGGACGCTCCCGAAAAGCCGAAATACTCCATCAAGTTTGGTGTGATCGGCCTGAACCACTACCACATCATGGGGATGACCGCGGCGGTCATCCGCGGCGGGGGCGAGTTGGTCTCCTTTTACTCCAACCTGCCCAAGGCTGTTGCCGATTTCCAGAAGCTGCATCCCAATGCAAAGCTGGCAAAGAGCGAGGATGAAATCCTCGACGACCCGTCGCTGAAGCTGATCGCGGGCGCGCCAATTCCCCGCTTGCGCGCGCCCCTGGGCATCCGCGCCATGAAACGGGGCAAAGACTTCCTGAGCGACAAGCCGGCCGTCACCACGCTCGAGCAATTGGCCGAAGTCCGCAAAGTCTCAGCGGAAACCGGCAAGATGTTCGCCATTATGTACTCCGAGCGGTTGGAAGTACGCGCCGCCGTACAGGCCGGATATCTGATCAAGGCCGGCGCCATCGGCAAAGTAGTGCAGACGGTGAACATTGCGCCTCACAAAGTGAATGACATCAGTCGCCCCGATTGGTTTTGGGATCCGGCTGAGTATGGCGGAATTCTCTGCGATATCGGGTCCCACCAGGCGGATCAGTTCGTCTACTACACAGGATCAACCACTGCTGAAGTGACCGGATCGCAGATCGCCAATGTGAATCACCCGACCCACCCAAAATTCCAGGATTTTGGGGACATGATGGTCCATGGCAACGGCGGAGCCGGTTATGTTCGCGTGGACTGGTTTACTCCCAACGGGCTCAGTGTCTGGGGCGACGGGCGCCTCTTTATCCTGGGGACCGACGGTTACATCGAGCTACGGAAGTACATCGATATTGCCGGAAAGCCCGGCGGGAACCATCTGTTTATGGTTGACCAGAAGCAGGTGACCTTTATGGATTGCAGCAAGGTCGAACTACCCTTTGGTCCGCAATTTGTCTCCGACATCGTGAATCGGACACATACCGGCCAAAACCAGGAACAGGCCCTGCTGGCCGCAGAGCTGGTGCTCAAGGCACAAAGAGATGCCAAGGTATTAACCTTCACCACCTAGAACCCGCCGGGCGAGGAGGAACGTTGCAAACGCGAAGGAACTTCCTGAAGCTCTCAGCCGGAGCGGCCGCCGCAATCGGCTTTCCTACCATTGTGCCGTCGAGCGTCTTTGGACAAACAGCGCCGAGCAACCGCATCAACGTGGGTGCGATCGGCGTCGGGCGTATTTCCCGGGGCCACGACCTGCCCGGCATCTGGCAGTTCGACCAGGCGCGCATCATGGCGGTCTGCGACCTGGATGCCAAGCGGGTCGAAGAGGGCAAGACGCTGGTCAACGGCTACTACTCCAAGAAGACGGGCAAACCGTACGACGGCGTTACCGGATACCACAACTATCACGAATTGCTGGCCAATAAAGACATCGATGCCGTGGTGATCAGCACCCCGGACCATCAGCATGCGATCCTGGCCGTGGACGCCGTGCACGCCAGGAAGGACGTCTACCTGCAAAAGCCGGCCTCGTTGACCATTGCCGAAGGACGAGCCATGAGCAACGCGGTCATGGCCTCAGGGCAGATTCTCCAGGTGGGCTCGCAACAGAGATCGTGGAAGCAGTTCCACCGGGCCTGTGAGCTGGTGCGCAACGGCCGTATCGGCGAGATCAAGCATGTGGAAATCGGGCTACCCGGCGACCCCAGCGGACCCGATGCCCCGGCAATGCCCATCCCCCCGAACCTGAATTACGACGCATGGCTGGGCTCAACGCCCGAGGTGTACTACACCGAGATCCGCGTCCACCCCCAGGATGGGTTCAGCCGCCCCGGCTGGCTTCGCTGCGAACAGTTCGGCGCGGGCATGATCACCGGCTGGGGAGCCCACCATGTGGACACAGCACACTGGGGCATGAACACCGAGTACACCGGGCCGGTCGAGGTATGGGGTACAGCTGAGTTCCCTACCCACGGGCTCTGGGACGTGCATGGTAAGTTCCTGACCCATGCGGTCTATGCCAACGGCGTAACCATGGACATCAGCGGCGATTTTCCCAATGGCATCAAGTTCTATGGAAGCGAGGGCTGGATCTTTGTCACCCGCGACGAGATGGTGACGCCCACCGATCCAGGCGGGAAGGCAGCCGCGCCGCCGCAACCGTTGGTTGCCAGTAACCCCAAGATCCTCGAGAGCGTCATCGGTCCCGACGAAGTCCATCTCTACCAAAGTGCCGACCAGCACGGCAACTGGCTGGACTGTATCAAAAGCAGAAAAGCTCCCATCGCGCCCGCCGAAATAGGCCACCGGGCGTGTTCTACTTGTTTGATCCATCACATCGCCATGAAAACCAAACGCAAGCTCTTTTGGGATCCGGTGAAAGAGCACTTCAAAAACGACGACGATGCCAATTGCAGGCTATCGCGTCCTCAACGTGCTCCTTACATGATGGACGTGTAAGCCCATTTCATGAGTTCAACCGCCAATCGATCGAATTTGCGCTGGGTGGTATGCGGCCTGCTCTTTCTGGCCACGACCATCAACTACATGGATCGGACCGCACTGGGCCTGGTTGAGCCCATGTTGAAACACATCCTGGGTGGCGATCAGGACATCGCGCTCTACAACCGGCGCTACAGCGACATCGTGAACTGTTTCATCTTTGCCTATGGCGTCGGGTTCCTGCTTGCGGGACGGGTGGTCGATCGCGTCGGCGTCAAGCGGGGATATGCCCTATCGATCGGGACATGGGCGCTTGCTTCGCTCAGTCATGTGTTAGCGCGAAGCCCGTTTGGCTTTGGCATGGCTCGTTTTGCTTTGGGAATTGGAGAGTCGGGCAACTTCCCTTCGGCCCTCAAAGCAACCGCCGATTGGTTTCCCGCCGAGGAGCGGGCGCTGGCCACCGGCATCTTCAATTCAGGAACCAGCGCCGGGGCGCTGATCGCTCCTTTGCTGATTCCACTTATCGCCGTTCGCTATGGCTGGCAAGCCGCGTTCTACACTACGGGCAGCCTTGGACTGATCTGGCTCGTTGGTTGGCTGTTGTTCCCTTACGACCGGCTCCAACCGAAGTACGGCAATCCTGCGCCGGTCGTTTCGCTGACGGTAAAGACGGCAACCTATAAGGACCTTCTCTTTAACCCGGGTACCTGGCGATTTGCCTTGTCCAAAGGGACCACGGATGCGATCTGGTGGTTTTATCTCTTCTGGCTACCCAAGTATTTCAATGAGCGCTTTCATGTAGACATGCGCCACCTCGGCCCGCCACTCATCATTGTGTATATCGGGGCCACCATCGGCAGCATTGCGGGCGGCTGGCTTGCGGGCTTTTATATTCGCCGCGGGCACTCGATCCGGATGGGCAGAAGGTTTGCCATGCTTGTCTGTGCGCTTTGCGCTGCGCCGGTGGTGTTGGTTCCCTTTGTTCATCCGCTTTGGCAGGCGATCGCGTTGTTGTGCCTGGCAACCGCGGCACACCAGGGATGGTCCTCAAATCTACTCTCGACTCCGTCCGACATGTTTCCTTCCAGTTCAGTCGGGACTGTGGTTGGGATAGGAGGAGCTGTGGGAGCCGTCGGAAGCGTGATCTTTACGTTTCTGGTGGGGCTCCTGTGGACCAACTATGCGCTGCTCATTTTCCTTGCGTCCGGGTCCGCTTATTTGCTGACGCTATTTGCGTTTCAATGGCGAGCACCGGCAACCGTGGCCGTCGAACACATCTCAGCGGACTAGAGTTACGATTCTCTAGAAAAACATTTCCAAGAAGGGTCCGCAGAACCGCAGATCCCTCGGCTTCGCTCGGGATGACAAAAAGGGGAGGGTTGTCTAAGGAAAGAGCCGTTGCTGGATGAAAGAGCCGTTGCTGGATGAAAGAGCCGTTGCTGGATGAAAGAGCCGTTGCTGGATGAAAGAGCCGTTGCTGGATGAAAGTGCGGTTGCTGGATGAAAGTGCGCTTTGTCAAAGGATAGGGTGTGTCAAAGAAGGCCTGATGTGAGGCGGGACGCCTTTTTCATCAACAACCGCCTTTTCCTTACGCAACCGCCCCTTCCTTAGACAACCCTCCCCTTTTTGTCATCCCGAGCGAAGCCGAGGGATCTGCGGTTCTACGGACCCTTCTTGGAAATGTTTTTCTGGAGAGTGCACCCGATCTTTCGGAGAGCAACGAACGCAACCCCTAACTCGGCACCGCAACCTCAAGACCGCCGCGTTCCACCGACAAATACCCGGTATAAAGCGTCGCGATCGCATCCCGCGCCAGTTCTATGCCGGATAGTGGCTCGCGGCCGTGATAAATGCTCTCCATAAAGTCCTGAAATTCTTGCGGATACCCATGCTGCCAACCCTCATCCGGAGCGGGGAAGCTCCATCCCTGCTTGGTGTTGGTCTTCTCCACAATATAAACATCCTGCAATATGTCCTCCCTGGGATTAAAAGTCTCCAGGGCATTGATCGGATTCATATTGCACCGGGTGCGGTGATTGTTACAAAACACCTCCATCCAGTTGTTGACCCCGCCCATCACCAGCTCCGAGGAAAAGATATCCGCGATTGTCCCGTCGGAAAAGGTAATGTGAATCTGCGCATAATCCTCAATATCGTCATACCCGGTGCGCAAAAAGCCTTCATCGCGATAATTCGGTAACCGCGTGATCTCGTGCGTGCGGGCGCTTACCGTGGCGGGTCGAATGGGAACACCCTCCCGCGCCTCTCCCTCCACCCGCTTCAAATAGAGGGCTGCGCTTACCGGATGGCATCCCTTCCCCACCATCGAACCGCCGCCGGAGAACTTCCACCGCCCATAGTAGGGAGAGTGTGATCCCCCATGAGACTGTTCTCCCAGGATGCGAAGTATCTGCGCGCCGCTTTTTTGCACGATCTCCCGTTCCTTCTGGATCACCGGAGCATAGACCCAGTTCTCGGCGTAGCAGACCAACTTGCCGCTGGCTTTGGCCGCAGCCAGAATGCGCGCGCAACTTGCCGTAGCCTCCGCCAGCATCAGGGTCTTCGGGGAAGAGCCGGCGCCATAAAACCCGGTGAGCGGCTTTTCAATGATGACGTGCTTACCCAGGCCAAGCGCCTGGATCGCAAGTTCTTCATGGGAGGAGGGCGGCGTGCAGAGATCCACCACGTCCACCGCATCGCAAAGCTCGGCAAACGTCTCGAACGCGCGAGTACCGGTGTCGCGGGCAAAGGCATCGCGCGCTTCCGGCGTCTTTGACGTCACCCCCACGATTTCCACGGGCACCCCATGAACGCGTCGGATCCCCTCCCAATGAAACCTCGCGGCAAACCGTGCGCCGACAAATCCTATCCGAACCGGCTTTTCCATAATTCCTTGTAACACATCTCGAATGCTAATCATGCGACGATAGGTGGAGCGAAATGCTGGTGGCGGCAGCTTGATGAACTTCTATTCGGGTCTGCGGTCCCGCGTGCTGGCCATGACGGTCGTCCTGGCCTTTCTCACCTATATGGACCGGGTCTGCATTTCGGTGACGGCTCCGGCAATTCTCCGCGATCTTCGACTCTCGAACATCCAGATGGGCTTTGTGTTCAGCGCCTTTACAGCGGCCTATGCGCTGTTTGAGATTCCAACCGGCTGGTGGGCTGACCGGATCGGAAGCCGCCGCGTTCTCACCAGGATCGTCACCTGGTGGTCTGTTTTCACCGGACTCACCGGTGTGGCCTGGAACTTTCCCTCACTGCTGACACTAAGAGCCCTGTTTGGGGCGGGCGAGGCAGGTGCGTGGCCGACAGTGGCCCGGGCCCTATCACGTTGGTTTCCTGAACAGGAGCGAGGCACGGCGCAAGGCATCTTCTTTATGGGTGCTCACCTGGGGGGTGGGCTTACCCCGATCCTCGTCGCCGCGATCGCTGCGCGCATCGGATGGCGCGGTACCTTCCCCTTGCTCTCTGTCTTCGGATTCATTTGGGCGGTGTCCTGGTTTCGGTGGTACCGGGATGAACCACGCGATCATCCTTCCATCGCGGCGGAGGAGCTCGCCTGGATCCAAGGCGGCAGGCGTCTCACGCCGGAGAGCGGCCGGGAAAACATATTCCGGGCAGCTCTGAAAACACCCGGGATTTGGTTCCTGTGCCTGATGTACTTCACGCAGACCTACGGCTTTAATCTATATGTAACCTGGATGCCTACTTATTTACAGCATGAAAAACACTTGCATGGAACCGTACTGTCGGTTCTTGCCGGTTTGCCGCTGCTGCTGAGTGTTCCAGCCGACTTGTTCGGCGGCATCCTCACGGATCGACTCAGCCAGAGGTTCGGACTAAGATTCGGCCGCTGCCTAGTCGGCTTCGGCTCGCTGGCCGCTGCTGGGCTTTTCCTTTTCGCCGGAGCATTGAGTCAAGGAGTGGTTTCCGCTGTGCTGATCGCGGTGGCCGCTGCATCTTCAAATTTTCTGCTCGGAGCAAGTTGGGGTGCCTGTGCCGATATAGCAGGCAATCACGCGGCCACCATCAGCGCTGCGATGAATACTTCAGGACAGATCGGCGGCGTACTGAGCCCGATTGCATTTGCATTCCTAACGCGAACCAGTGCTTCCTGGGCAGCGCCCCTCTTCGTGACGGCGGCCTTATACCTTGGGGGCGCAGTGTGCTGGTATTTTGTGCATCCCGAACGAACTCTGGGAATGAACGAATCGCCCGGTCACACGATCTGAGGACGGGTCCGCGGTCCATCGCGGATTCTAAAGCCATTTTAATGACCCCTTAACCACCCTCTCCGCGTAACGGCGGGCCAGTCGCGGATCTTTTTTTGACTCCCAAACTATTCAATTACAAACAAAGAATTGAATGCTGTTGACAGACACTAATTTGATGAGATATACCATCTCGGCAGCAGGGCCAGGGCCTTTTTGAGGAACTCCTGTGGAATCGTCTTCTATCGGCTAACACCAACAGAGATTGCTTAGAGAGGGCAGATGGGGCCTTAAATCTATAGCATCAGAAAACGTTTTCATCAAATAAACAGCTATTAACAGATATCCAGGTGATAGCTGCAAGCGTTGTCTCGTGCCGGAATTGCCGGCCTTCAGGAGGGGTGTGATGCGTCGTGTCCGCTCGTTGCTTGTTGCCCTATTCAGTGCGTCTGTTCTGCTCATGCCGAGCGCGTGGGCGCAGGAAAACGCAACCATTACTGGTGCGGTAACCGATCCCACCGGCGCAGTCATTCCAAATGCCGCCATCACTCTCACCAACGTCGCCACAGGGCAGGCCAGGGAAACGGCATCGAACAACTCCGGCATCTATGTATTCTCGAATGTGGGCGTCGGTCACTTCAATCTAGACGTCACCGCCCCGGGATTCCAAAAGTTCTCCAGAACGAACATCGATGTGAACACCGATCAAACGCTGAAGGAAGACGTCAGCCTCACTGTCGGCAATGCGGCACAGACGGTCACGGTGCAGGCGGATGCCCTGCAGGTTCAATCGGAAACCAGCGAGCTCAGCACCCTGATCACCGGCCAGCAGGTCACCCAATTGGCGACCAACGGCAGAAATGTGACCGCCCTTGCGTCCCTGGGTCTGGGAGTATCCGCCAATTTGCCGGCCTTCAGCGGAGTGGCCGGGCTCACATCGGCGAACGCCATCAGCTTCAATGGCGCCCGCCCTACCCACAACATCTACCTGTTGGACGGAGGCGAACTGAACGATCGCGGCTGTGGCGGATGCTTCAGTTCCCTGCCCGCAATCGATGCGCTGCACGAATTCCAGACATTGAATAGCAACTACTCGCCCGACTACGGCATCGGCTCAGGCGGAACCGTCCTCCTGGTGATCAACTCCGGCACCCAGGACTTCCACGGGGAACTGTATTATTTCAACCGGAATGAAGACTACACCGCCAACAATTATTTCACTAACCTGGCAGGCAAGCCGAGGCCCGAGTTCCGGTTAAACGAGCCCGGAGGCAACATCGGCGGACCGCTATTTATTCCCCACATCTATAACAACTCGCGCAAGAGAACATTCTTCTTCGTGAATGAAGAGTGGCGCAGGCTGATTCAAGGAAGTTCGCCTTCGGTGCAAAACACCATCGCCGCTAACAACTTCCCCACCGCCGGACAACCGCTGGCCTATTCCATTCCCACCGGCGGCGCGGTACCGCGTCAGGACCCAGCCACCGGACTACCGTTCCCGGGCAACATTATCCCCGCCAACCGGATCGACCAGAACGCAGTCCTTCTGCTGAATGCTGGGACGTTTCCAAAGCCGAACTTCGGCACCAGTCAATACATTTCGTCCATCCCTCAGACGACGAATGTCCGTGAAGACGTGGTGCGCATCGATCACGCCATCAACAGCAAGCTTCAGCTCATGGGCCACTTACTCCATGAAGGGGTCGACGTAACCTTCTTCCCACCGCTATGGGGTGACAGCACCTACCCTACGGTAGGCACGGCCATGCAGAACCCCGCCTGGTCGTCGGTCATCAAACTCACGCAGACGATTTCACCTACGTTGCTCAACGAAACAGCCTTTCTTTACAGCGGCAACAAGATCAACCTCACCCCCATCAATGGTCCCGGCGGCACATTTGTCCAGCCTAGCGGTTGGTCGGCTACCACCTTCTTCCCCTTAGCCAACAATCAAGGCAGCCGCCTGCCGGAGATCCAGCTGCAGGGGAAGCCGCTGAATACAACCTGGAGTTCGAGTTACTTTCCCTGGAAGAATGGGTACGAGGGTTTCCAGTGGCGGGACGATCTATCCTGGACCAGGGGCCTGCACCAGTTCAAGTTTGGATTCAGCTGGCTGCACGACTACAAGAACCAGCAATTGCAAGCCAACACGCAAGGAACCGCAATTTTCAACTCGAGCCAATTTTCCGGCGACTCATATATTAATTTCCTGCTCGGCGATGCCAGCAGCTTCTCACAACTCAACTATCTGTTTGGCAAACACTGGGTCAACAATAACTATTCGTTCTATCTCCTCGACAACTGGCACCTCCTTCCGCGGTTGACTCTCAACCTCGGCATCCGTTACGACGGCTTGCCGCATGCCTTTGAGCGGTATAACAAGTTTGCCAATTTCGTCGAAGCGGACTATGACCGGTCGCTGGGGAATCCTGTAACTGCGGCTGGTACGCTCGATCCAGCCTCGCTCACCAACTACCAGGGCACGCCGTTTTATCTCAATGGCATCAAGCTGGCCGGCGTCAATGGGTTCCCCCGGGGAAATGTTCAGGACAAATATGACACCTGGCAACCAAGAATCGGCTTTGCCTACGATCTGGGCGGAAACGGAAAAACGGTGATCCGCGGTGGCTTTGGAATGTTCTTTGAGCGTGTTCAGGGCAACGATGTTTATAACGCTGCCTTGAATCCACCCTTTGCCTACCAACCTACCGCCACCAACGTCCTCTTCTCCAACCCAAATACCAGCGCCTTGACTGGAGCCACGACGTCTCAGACCTTTCCCTCCAGCTTGATTAACCTGGCGTACAAGTATTCGCCTCCTGGAACCGCCAATTACAGCCTCGGAGTCCAGCGGCAGCTGGCCCCGTCGATCGTTGCGGTGTTCCAGTACGCCGGCTCCCTAGGTTGGGACCAGAGCGATGACCGGGCCGTCAACACCTTGCCTCTCACCGATCCAAACAACTCGGCCAATCCCTACGACCTTCGACAGGGCGTTGCCAACGGTAAGCTAAACGCGAATCTGTATCGCATCTTCCCCGGGTTCAGCTCCATTCAGCAAGAGGAGAACGAGACCAACTTCAACTACAACTGCGCTCCAGATCGGTCTGCGCATGGATAACCGGCATGGGCTCACCACCCAAGTGGCCTATACCTATTCTCATGAGATCGATGAAGTCAGCAATGACCTTGGGTCGCTCTCAAATCCGTTTGACCCAAAGTATGACCGCGGGTCGGGAAATTTCGACCAGCGTCATATTCTCAACCTGAACTACATTTACAACCTGCCGTTTTTTGCCAACAGTTCCAACCTGCTGGCGCGAACCGCTCTGGGAGGCTGGCAGTTCGCCGGCGTGACGGTTTGGCGTTCGGGATACCCCGTACCCATTCAATACACCGGCACGGATACTCTCGGTTTGGGCGGGGGTAATATAACCAATCGACCGAACCTGGTAGCGCCGGTCACCTACCCGAAGAAACGGCTCGCGTGGTTCAGCACCAGCTCTTTTGCGAATCCAACCGGTCCTTGGGATGGCGGGGCAAATCAAGGCTTTGGCAATGCCGGAAAAGACGTGGTTGTAGGACCAGGGTTCGTCAATTTCAACTGGTCCCTCTACAAAACCATTGCTCTCAGAGAGGGAGGACTGCCAAGTCTGGAACTGCGGTTCGAGTTCTTCAACGTTTTCAACCACACGCAATTCGGCGGTACAAGCAATGACGGCCTCGATAAGAACTCCGCGGACGCGAACTTCGGACAGGTTACCAGCGCCTACGATCCCCGCACTTTGCAGCTTGGCGCGAAATTTCATTTCTAAGTGTAGCTGGATCGAAGAACAAAGCCGTGTTCCCTGGACGGGTGCCCATGTTCGCACCAGCGTACATGGGCGGAACAAGACGGGGGCGCAGCCCCCTTCGAACGCTTTTGCAAGTTGAGCACGGGACTGCGCCCAGGGGCAAGCATCCTTGCACATGAAGTGAAAGCATTTGAAGAATCCATTTTCGGCCCATGTACGCTGGTGCGAACATCGGCACCGTCCAGAACCGAAAGGCTTGATGGGGAGGTTAAGTCCGAGGAAGCACCGACTTAGATATGCCACTTCCTTCCTTGATAGTGACGAGCTGATTGGCCTGAACACTCGCAAATCGCTCAATCAAACCGTTGGTCCAGTGAATCTCCAGATCGGCATGGTTGTTGGCTCCCAGCCCGAAGTGAAGGCGGCGATCGTTTACTGAGTAAAAGCTGGATTGTGCCATGACGCTCTGAGCCTGTACCTTGCCACCATACCTGACGAGCACCCTCGACCCAATCGCACTGCGGTTGGACTTGGTCCCTACCAGAAATACCTTCAGCCAATTGCGGCTCCCGGAAAGATCGTTCCGCAGCAGCGATGGCGGTTCATTCAAATTGATCACCACCATATCGACGTCGCCGTCGTTGTCAAAATCTCCAAACGCGCAGCCGCGGCTGCAATGCAGCGCCGCGATGCCAGGGCCCGCTTCATCAATCAACTCTTCAAACTTTCCATTGCCGAGGTTACGGAATATGAATCGCGGCGTCTTCAAAGGGTAGTCCGGGAACTCGGCTTCTACTTCGGGATACACCGAGCCAGTCACGACCGCAAGATCCGGCCAGCCATCATTGTCGAAATCGGCGAATCCGGTTCCCCAGCAGATATATCGAGTTTCCACGCCGAATCCGGCCGCAATGGTCACATCGGTAAAACTCGCGCTGCCGTCATTGCGGTAAAGCACGTTCGTGTCATCCGCAAAGTGGGTCTTAAATATGTCGAGGTTGCCGTCGAGATTGTAGTCGCCGACCGCTACGCCCATCCCCGCCTGCTCCGCGCCGTCCGCGCTGAAGGCTACGCCCTGCTCCGCGCCGTTTTCTGCAAAGGTTCCGTTGTGCTTGTTGCGAAAGAAGAGGCTTGGCGTGGAATCGGAGGCCACATAGATATCCGTCCAGCCATCGTTACTGAAATCCGCAGCAACCGCGGTCATCCCGTAGGTGCGTTGGGCTTTGGCAATACCGCTTTCCGGAGACACATCACGAAAGGTGCCGTCGCCTTGATTGCGATAGAGGTAGCCGCGCGGCATCGGCAGCCCGCGTGGACCACAGTTAACCGCCACCCCCTTGAAGTTGCAATAAGGGTTGGCTCCCGGCTTAGGCACCCGTTCAAGGTGCAAATCGACATAGTTGCTAACGAAAAGATCCAGGTGGCCATCGCGATCATAGTCGAGAAAAGTGCATCCGGACCCCCAGCGAAGATTCCCTTCGTAGAGCAGCCCCGCCTCCTTAGTGACATCGGTAAACGTACCGTTTCCGTTGTTTCGGTAAAGCACATTCTGGCCATAATAGGTGACAAAGATGTCTTCGAAACCATCGTTGTTATAGTCACCAACGGTCACCCCGCTGGCCCATCCTGTGCGTAAAAGACCAGCCTTCTCCGTGACATCGCTAAATGTGCCGTCACGGTTATTTTTGTACAAGCGGTTGCTGGCTTCGGGAATCACCTCGTCCATACGCTTACCGCAAAGCACGAAAATATCCAGCCAGCCATCGTTGTCGTAATCCAGGAAGGCGACACCGCAGCCCACAGTCTCGACGATGTAGTTCTTATGCGTGAGGCCGCCGTAGATGACAGGAGCCGTGAGCCCAGCCTGCGCCGCAACATCGGTGAAATGCGCAAGAAACGGGATCCCGGAGGGCTTGCCTCGAGGCGTCGGTTTTACATTGCGGGTAGTGATGCCCTGTCCCAAAGCCAGCGTCGATGCGGCTGTCATCCACAGAAAATCACGTCGCGTGAGTGGGGTCCTGGCTCGGGTCATAGTTGCGTGATAACGGGTTTATTGCGGCGGCGCCGGAGCAGCGTCACCCGATACCTTCTGTATCAGCGAGTCTTCGGTTTTGCTGTGCAGTTCCCTGGTCTTCGCAAACTCTACCGCCGCCTTTTGCTTTTGTCCAACCTGCGAGTAGAGCCTCGCCAGCCGATAGTGAGCGTCCGGCTGCGTGGGATCAAGCTTAACCGCCCGTTCAAACGCTGCGATGGCTTCCTGATGTTTATTTTGATCCGCGTAGATGCGGCCCAGATCGAAATAGGCCAGCCGCAAATCCTTTTGCAACTCCATCGCTTTGGTGATGAGTGGTTCGGCTGTAACCGCGTCATTTGTACGGAGCGCAATGTCACCCAGGTACAGGTACGCCTGGGCATAGCCGGGGTTGTTCTTTACCTCCAGCTGCAATTCCGGCAATGCCTTTTCGTAGTCCCCTTTTTTGAAGTAGAGATAGCCCAGCTCGAAGTGGAGAATAGGCTCGTTGGGAGAAATCGCTGCTGCACTCTCGAGTTCCTTGATCGCATCCTCTGTCTTGCCCATGCCATCCTGTGCTTCGGCCAGCAACATATGTGCCTGTACCGCATCAGGATTCACCGCCAGGATGCTCTTAAACTCCGTCAGAGCACAGTCATACTTGTGACTCCATAAGCAGCTTTGCGCAAGCACATTGTGCAGTTCCAGGTTCGACGGATCATTCTGACTTCCCTTCTGCAAGTAGGGAACAGCCAACGCATACTGCCGCAAGCCGTAGTAGCTCATCCCCAGGAGCAGGGTGCTGCGGGTGTCGTCCGGCTTTAGCTTGGCCGCAGTTGTAAGTATGGGGATCGCTTGCTGGAAGTGCCCTTGCTTAAACTCGGCAACCCCAAGGTTGTAGGCAACCTCCGGCTGCCTGGGATTCAGCGCCAACGATTTCCGGTATTCCGTGGTGGCCGGCTCGAGCTGGCCTTGCTGTGCGAGACAGACTGCGAGGTTGCTGTGGACAGCGGCGTTGTTCGGATGGCGTCTTTTCCAACTGGCGCCACAGCACTTCGGCATCATGAAACCTGTTCGCGCGCATGAGATCCAGCGCCTGGTTCGCCAGATCATCCTGCCCGTGCAGAGGGATCGCTGCCCAAAGCAGGAACAGCAGCATCCATCGCAAACCACGGGTCTCTACCAACCAAATCATCTCTACCGGATTATCACGGAAGCTACCCCAGTATGGAAAGCAACCTGACGAATCCTTCGTCTACGACAACGTGATCGTGAGCCGAGTCACCGAAGAGGGTGGCAACGTGAACTGCACCACCTTGCCCGAAACCGAAGCTGTCGACGTCTTCGTTGCCACCGCGTTTGGTTGGTCAAAAGTGTTGTGCTCGTGCACGTCTCCGCCGCCCAGCACTTCGGTCTCGGCAGAAACCGCGCTCGCGTCCCCGCGCAGCATGATCCGCGTAGGGCGAGCTTCCGTCAGGTGGGGGTTGACCACCGTCAGCGTCAACACTTTCCCGTTAACGGATGCGGATCCGTTGAGCCCCCACAAGCGCGCATCAGGGCCACCGACGACTGCCTCATCGCCCGTGGAGCTGAGCTGCTTCCGGATGGCCTTGCGAGGAAAAGTAATATCCGGCACCGAGAACTGAACGCGCACTGCCTGCGCCCCCTGGTGGCTCTTGTACATATCGAAGACGTGGAAGACGGGCGTGGTAATAAAGTGATCCTCATGGGAGAGGAAGAGCGAATCGATACAGTTGATCAGCTGCGCGCAGGCTGCTATGCCCACCTTCTCCGGATGGCGATTGAAGGTATCGAGGGTGAGCGCGGTCATCACCGCATCCCGCACCGTCAATTGCTGGCCCAACACATGGGTGGGATCGAGCCTGGTATCGCTGAAGCGGTACCACGGCCCATATTCGTCGACCACGAGCTTGACTCGATGATTCCGGTCGTAGACCCCCATCGCCGTCCAATGGTCGAGCATGATCTTCTCCATCCGGTCCGCCAGTGCGTACCCCGGATAAACATCATCGGCAGTGAACTTGAGCGCCTCGGGAAGATCTGTGTAGTAGTGCATGGACCAGCCGAACGGAGGTTTAATGCGGCGGTCCGCGGTGAAGATGTTTTCGAAGAAGCGTGTGGTCCAGTCCACATCGTCCTGATTGGGCCCCGAAGCAACGAGCTTCAGGTCAACACCATACTTTGGCAGCCATGACTGGTATCTGCGATATTCGCTGGCGTATTCCTCGGGCGTGAAGTTACCGCCGCAACCCCAGCTCTCGTTGCCCACGCCCCAATACTGCACGTTGTACGGCTCGGGTGACCCTCCAGCCGCTCGCACGTCCGCCCAGGTGGTGCTGCCGGCCGGTGAGTTGCAATATTCAATCCATTGATCGAAGGCATAGGCATTCAGACTGCGAACATTGGCTGCGAGATAGGGCTCGGCGCCGGATAGCTTGCAGAAACGCACAAACTCGTCGGTACCGAACTGGTTGGGGTCGTAGCTGGGTAATCCTTTCCTGGGAAGGCCCTTCGAGTCGGGATCGTCGACCCAGAAATCGGTACGCCGCGGACGCTTGTCCTTGGGCCCGACGCCGTCGCGCCAGTCGTAGCTGTCGGCAAAGCAGCCCCCGGGCCAGCGCACCGCGGGTGCTTTGATCTGTCGCATCTTCTCGATCAGGGCCGTACGGATACCGCCGGTATTCGCGATTTTGGAGTTCTCGCCCACCCAGACACCGTCGTAGATCACCGCCCCGAGTTCTTCCGTGAAGTGGCTATAGACGAGTGGAGAGATGGTTCCCAACGGCTCGTCAAGCATGATCTCGATGAGCGCATCGTCCGGCGCAGTGGTTGCGGAAGGAAGCTTGCGGGAGAAGAGAAAGGCCGACCCGGCCATGGCGCTGGTCTTTAAAAAGCTGCGTCGTTGCATGCTCGTCCTCAAAAAGCCTCTGGCTTGGACCACGGAAACTGGGCTTTTCGGTAAACCTTTACTCAGAAGGACGAAAGTAGAATCTCGCTTCCCTGGCTGTCAAGTGTCCATTTACTATTTTTCGCAGACGGCGTATGTTGAAAACAATTTCTCAGACCACACCATGCCCAAGACTATGCCCAAAAAGCGAGGCTCCAAGAAGAAGCCAGCGCTCATGGATATTAGGACGGTAGCCCAGAGGGCAAAAGTTTCCATCGCCACCGTCTCCCGAACCATCAATCATAACCCTAGCGTCAATGCCAAGATGGCCAAGCGGGTATGGGATGCCATCCGCGAACTCGACTATTTTCCAAATACCCAGGCGCGGGCCCTGGTCTCGGGCCGAAGTGGGCTGTTTGGCCTCATCGTTTCTGAAATCACCAACCCATTCTTCCCCGAGCTGATCCAGGGTTTTGAGGATATAGCCGTTGCCAGTGGTTACGAAATCCTCGTGAGCTCGACCAACTATGATCCCAAACGCATGGCGCTTTGCATTCGCCGCATGCTGGAGCGCAAAGTCGAGGGGGTCGCGGTCATGACCTTCGGCATCGAACAGCCTCTGCTGGAACAACTCGCGGAACGCAACATCCCCCTGGTGTTTGTCGATGTGGGGCCGGAGCGGCCCACCATCAGCCTGCTGAAGGTCGATTATCACCACGGGATTCGCCAAGGGGTACAACACCTCGCCGCCCTGGGGCACAGAAATATCTCGTTCATCTCCGGACCCCAGCGCTTGCACTCGGCGCAATCGCGCTTGGATGCCTTTACCAAGTCTCTCGGTGAGTGCGGTATTCCTCTCGACCCGGAGTGGTTGATCGAGGGCGATCACACCCTGGAAGGCGGCATCCAGGCCATGGAAAAACTGCTGGCCGGCAAACGACTGCCCACGGCTGTCATGTGCTCGAACGATATGACGGCGATTGGAGTGCTTCACAAGGTGTACCGCGCTCAGTTGCGCGTACCCGACAACCTGTCGGTGATCGGCTTTGACGACATTCACATGGCCAGGGTCACGATTCCGCCCCTTACCTCAATCCAGATGTCTCGCCTGGAGTTGGCGAAGGCCGCCGTCACTGCTCTGCGCTCCCATGTGGAAAGCGGCCTGCCGCATCGCGAATACAAAATCGACACCCATCTGGTTGTCCGGGAATCCACCGGGTATCCGCCGGGCACGATGGAAAATCTCAGCGGGCCCAGGCCCCGTAGTGCTTCGGTCAGCAAACGGCGTTCTTAATGGATGTTTATCCGCCCACAAATGATCGGGTGGCCCCATATCTGGCAGGGCAAGAAATACTCGCCTCAATGAGTGACGCACTACACTAGTGCGAATGCCGGGGAACCACCTTGCGCAGATCCTGATACTTCACGGCAAATTCCAGGCAGGCGCCGGTCTCCAGTTGGCCAACGTTCGACCGGTAAAACTCCTGCCACGGCGACTGATTGGTGATCTCCGCAGGCTTAAGGGAGGCTCGCCGAGCCGCGATCTCCTCCTCAGTCAGCAACACATCGACCCGACGCTGCTTCAAATCGACTTTGATCTCATCGCCTGTTCTAAGAATCGCGAGGTTCCCGCCTATCGCCGATTCCGGCGAGATATTCAGGATCGACGGGCTGTCAGACGTGCCGCTTTGCCGGCCGTCTCCCATGCACGGCAGCATCCGAATTCCCTGCCGGATCAGCCGGCCCGGTGGCGTCATGTTCACCACCTCGGCCGAGCCGGGATACCCTACCGGCCCCGCCCCGCGAACCACCAGGATGGAATGCTCATCGATCTCCAGCGACGGGTCTTCAATGCGCTTCCGGTAATCTTCCGGTCCATCAAAAACAACTGCGCGCGCGACAAAGCAGTCCTCGTTCCCAGGATCCGACAAGTAACGCCGCCGAAATTCATCGCTGATGACCGATGTCTTGACCAGGGCGGAGCTGAACAGGTTCCCGGAAACGACCACGATTCCAGCATTCTCCTTCAAAGGATGGTCATAGGTCCGAATGACATTAGTGTCCAGGCTTCGCGCATCCTTGTAGTTCTCGCCCGCGGTGCGGCCGGTCACGGTGAGCGCGCCGATACGAATCTTGCCCGCTTGCAACAGCTCGCCGAAGATCGCGCCTACCCCCCCGGCACGATGGTAAGCCTCAGCGAGAAATTCACCCGCCGGCTGTACGTTGGCCAGCAGATGAATCTGGTGCCCAACATGCTCCCAGTCGCGAATGTTCAAATCCACACCCATGTGGCGTGCTATGGCGATGACGTGTGGTGGACAATTGGTCGAGCCACCAATCGCAGAATTCACCACGATCGCATTCTCGAAGGCTTCCCGGGTAAGGATCTTGCTGGGGGTGAGATCTTCGCTCACCATCTCTACAATTCTGTGCCCGGTTAGGTAGGCCATCCTGCCCCGTTCCGCATAGGGCGCGGGAATGGACGCACACCCGGGCAACGACATCCCCAGAGCCTCGGCCATCGAATTCATCGACAGCGCCGTTCCCATGGAGTTACAGTGGCCCGCGCTCGGTATGCCGGTAAGCACCTGGTCTACCAATTGCTCGCCGGTAATCTCGCCCTCGGCCAATCGGCGGCGTGCTTCCCAAAGCACCAGGCCGGTGCCGGCCAGCTTGCCGTTTACATAACCATCGAGCATCGGGCCGCCGGACAAAACGATGGCCGGAAGATTCACGGTGGCTGCAGCCATGAGAGCCGCGGGAGTGGTCTTGTCGCATCCCGTGGTCAGCACCACGCCATCGAAGAAGTATCCGGCCAAGAGCTCAACCAGCCCTAGGTAGGCAAGGTTGCGATCGAGCGCCGCGGTGGGCCGCTTGCCGGTCTCCTGGATGGGGTGCGTGGGAAACTCAAAAGGCAATCCGCCCGCGTCGCGTATGCCCGCCTTCACGCGCTCGGCCAGCGCTATGTGGATCCGGTTGCACGGAACGAGATCGCTGCCACTTTGCGCGATTCCAATAATCGGCCTGCCAGACTGCAGCTCTCCTCGGGTGATGCCGTAATTGCTGTAACGTTCCAGGTAGACAGCTGCTTCACCAGGCTCGTCCCGGTCAAAGAACCAGATACTGCTGCGCAGTTTTTTTCGATCTTCCATCTAATAACCCAGGCCTTTATCGACTACATTCTCCAACGGCTCTCCATGGATAAACCGGCGATATTGCTCCAGGAAAAAACGCATCGCCTGGTTGAGCCAATCCTTGGTGTGATCTGCGCAGTGAGGTGATAACAGAACGTTCTCGAGGAGATACATGGGACTGCCCGGCGGCAGCGGTTCATGTTCAAACACGTCGAGCCCCGCACCCTTGATTTGCTTCGCCGTCAACGCGCGCACCATCGCCGCCTCGTCAATGACCGGACCGCGGCCTACATTCACCACCACTGCCGTTGGTTTCATGGCCGCGAATTCCTTATCGCTCAGCATGTGGTGAGTCTCCGGCGTGAGGGGTAGCGCGACCACCACGTAATCGCAGCGCGCCAGCATGGCCAACAAATCTTCAGGCTTGTAGTACTCATCGATCAAAGGATCGGGCGTTTGCGGCGGGTGCCTCTTCACTGCCAGCACGGTCATGCCCATGGGCCGCACTCGTTTGGCCACAGCACGGCCGATGTCTCCGTAGCCCACGATCCCCACTGTCTGGGTGTCGATCTCTTCTACATCAAATTGCTCCCAGACTCCGGCGATCTGGTTGCGAATCATGCGCCGAAAATCCTTGGCGAAAAAGAGAATCGCGGCAAGAGCAAACTCGCCTAGCGACTGGCTGAACACACCGCTGCCGTTGGTCAGGGGCACTGTGCTCTCAACCAGCTCGGGAAACAGCACGCTATCCAGTCCTGCGGAGCGCGAGTGAACCCAGCGAACGTCTTTGCACATGTGAAAGACGTCACGCAACACCGCCCGTGGGGCCGACCAGGCAAGGATGACCACCGGCTCGTTGACCGCGCTGGCGAAATCCTGCGGCTTGCGGCCCACGATGTGTCGCAGCCCCCGCAGCATGCTCAATTGCGGATCGTCGTCATGCGTGACGACCAAAACCGTGTACTCAGTACTCATGCCTACCGTCGCACTCCTGTCTCGCTCGGATTTTACGCTACGAGGGGTGATGCTATCATTCTTCGGGCCACGCCAGGAGAAGCGCTTGAGTCACAAATTGCCTCGTCCACTACGCGGAGTCATCACAGCCATGGTCACCCCGCTTAACCAGGACCTCAGCCTGGACCAGAAGGGTCTGGAGCGCCTGATCGAACACTTGATCGCGGGTGGGGTACACGGCATTTTTATATTGGGAACCACGGGGGAGGCGCCCAATCTGCCCTACAGTGTTCGCTCGGAGCTGATCGAGCGCAGCTGTAAATTGGCCGGCTCCCGCGTCCCGATTATTGTCGGAATCACCGACACCTCATACCAGGACGCGCTCCGCATGGCGGCCAAGTCGTATGAATGCGGCGCGGTAGCAGTAGTCGCTGCCCCGCCCTATTACTTTCAGGTGGGCCAGCCGGATCTGTTGCAGTATTTCAAACAGATGGCAGCGGATTCGCCTCTTCCCTTGTTTCTTTACAACGCCCCTTTGAACACCCGCCTCTGGATCGAGGTACCAACAGTGGTCGAGGCTGCCGCGGTGCGTAACATCGTTGGCCTGAAGGACAGCGGCTTGAACATGGGCTATTTTCATGCAGTGCGTGAGAGCGTCCGGTCGTTCCCTGACTTTAGCCTGCTGGTTGGACCCGATGATCTGCTGGCTGAGGCAGTGCTCCTGGGGGCCCACGGGGGCATGGCCGGCGGCTCCAATGTGAATCCGCGGCTCTTTGTCGAGTTGTACGAAGCCGCGGCCGCGCAGGACGTGAAGCGTGTCGCGGCGCTCCACCAGCAAGCAATTCAATTCGACAATGCCGTCTATCGTTCTGCGGAGGATCCGAACAACCCGCTACGGGGACTCAAAGCCGCACTCTCTATCATGGGAATCTGTGGCACCGCGATGACACCTCCCCTTCGGCCCATTTCAACCAGGGAGCGAGAGACAATCGCGCAATATCTACGCGGAGTCGAATCTACTTCCGCGGCTTACCCCAATAGATGAATGTGCCGAACCTCGTCGCTGTGACGATATCCATCGCGCCGTCTTTATTCAGATCCACGGCGAGCACGTCGGAACCTACGCCGGTGTGACTGTCAATCAGCTCCGGCACAAACTCTGCTCCGCCCGGCGCCTTGGGATTACGCACTGTCTTGTACACATAGAGAACCGGTTGGCCATAAGGGTCCGGGTCGAGATAGGTGTCAAGGTGCGACCAGTAACGCTTACCGACAATAAAGTCAGGCACTCCATCGCCATCGACATCCGCGAAAGTAGTGCCGTGGGGTTCTGAAAACGCAACATTCCCTGCATTCTTGGTAGAGAAGTCATCCATGATCATGTGTTCTACGAAGGAGATTTTTCCCTGGGCGTCACGCTTCTGCTCGAACCACGCCATTCCCCAGCCATGCGGATTGAGCACCGTCACGACATCATTTAGACCGTCCCCATTCACGTCGTAGATGGCCATGACGCTGCCGCCCATAATGCCGCGGCCAAAGCGGCCAAAGGTTTCCGGATGGTACGTCCACGTCTCCTGGTTGCTGCCCGCTGCCGGTTGCTCCCACCATCCATAGGGATTCACAATGTCCATGCGGCCATCGCCGTTGATATCGCCAACACCGATGCCATGGGCAGTTCCATAGCCTTTCTCGGAGACATTGTGCACGATCCACTGTCCGGTGGGATTGGCGGGGTCGGGCTTGGCGTAACGGACTTGCCCCCCGCCCATGTAGACAATCTCAGGCTTGCCGTCGCCATCCACATCACGCATCACCGCGATTTCGCTCTGCACTTCGGAAACAACTTTATATTTCTCCCACCGACGCTCTTCACCCTTCGGATTGACATACAGAAAAACGCCGCCGTTGCCCCCGCCATAGCTCACCGTCACCACGTCCGCCCAGCCGTCTCCGGTAAAATCTGCCGGAAAATCCATCCACGCATCGCTGGCAAACTTGGTCGAGGGATTCACTGTCTCGGCCAGGTACATCTCCCTTGATTTTGTATAGTCGGGGCCGTAATAGATGTAGGGACCGGATACGATATCCAGAACTCCATCGTGATTGAAGTCCGCCGCGCCGGAGCTCCACGAATAGTAGAAGTCGCTCAGTTGCTGCTTGCGGAAGTTACTCGAAGTTTTATCCGGCAGGCGCACTTTCAAGCCCAGATCCTTATAAGCCAGGTCCTTGAAACGCACTTCCCCACTGCCCCCGGCATAGAGCGCGATAGGCCCGTATCCCTCGTCGCCCACGGCACCGTGCTCGCGACCGTTATTGAGGAAGGTCCGAACAATATTGGCATCGAACAGAATCTCGGCTTGATTCCAATCGTCGGCGCGCAACTTGCTATCGGGCGGGGTAAAAGGCAGGGTTACGGTGGAGACCGGCGGGTGGAATTCGCGCGCGGGTTGATCGGTGGGTGGAGGCGCGATTCGCTCCAGTCCCCCTCCACGCCGCAACTTATTCCGCTCGACGATTTGCCCCTGCGCATCGATGGTAACGCTGAAGGTTGGAAGATCCGGATCGCTCAGCGCTACATAAATACCCTTCATGCCGGTGGGCGTCTTTTCGGCGCGCAACAGAACCCCGGTCTCGCACGCACCTGTGCAGCGGAATTGGGTATAGACACCAATGTCCTGGTAGGAGTGGTCGAGCACCAACCAACCACCGCCCTGCTTTGGCGTAGCAACTAACTCCCCGTTCTCGGCACGCCATTCGGCTGGGCCAAATGTATGCCAGCCACGGAGGCTCGAACCCGAGAAGGTGGTGTCCGGATGGAAGGAGGGACCGGCGGCGAACACCGGTACAAAACTAAAGAGCGTGGCCAACAGCAACAGGCGTTTCCCGCACATGGTTTCCTACCTTGGCTAGCGAGCTTTGGCGACAGGGATTGCATAGCGTGCAATACCAGTTGCATCCTATATCAAGTCAGATCGCAGTAGTCAAGGGCACTTCGCACCTAGTGGACCGAGCCTGGGTCAAACAACAAGGGGAAGAATTGACCGGTCATTTTGTCTCCTGGGGGAATGGGAGGAACGCCCGCCAGCAATTCCTGGTCGGACGCGGACCGCACTCCGTCTCTGAACGCGTTGATCAGCGTTGCCCGACGCGGCCTCTGGGAGCGGTTTTCATAGGAACCATGCACCATGAGAGGGTGATGGAAGGTGCATTGTCCGCGTTTGAGTTCAATTGGGACGGGACGAAATGCCTGCTTTTGCTCCGGCGACAACACCGTCATGATCTCGTCCATATTTCCGGTAAGGCCAGTGACCGGCAGCAGCTTCCAACGGTGGCTTCCCGGAACATAGTAGAGACAGCCATTGTCGCGGTCACTGTCGTCGAGCGCAATCCAGCAGGTGAGGTGCGACATCGGCTCAGTACGAGTCCAGTAGGAGTAGTCCTGGTGCCACGCGACCACGCCCCCGTGGTGCGCCGGCTTACAGAAAAGCTGATCATGCCAGAAGCGCACCGGGCCGCCCAGCAACTGCGATGCGGGTACCAGGAAGCCCGGGCTCCACAGCACATCGTGAAATCCGGGCGCCGTACGCCAGGCTCCCAACGCATGGAATAGAACCGAGTTCGGATCCTTTGACTCGTTGGAGTGATACTCGTGGAATAGATGTTGGGCGGGATGCGACTTCTTCATCAAGCCGGCTAGCTCAGAGCACAATATCTCTACTTGCCGATCATCGAGAACCTGAATACCGGCCACGTAACCCTGCTCGTTAAATCTCGAGAGCTGCTCATCGCTCAGGCGAAACTTACGCCATTCCTCAAGGTTTTCCGGCTGTTCAAGAAAATGGCCGACCGGTGCGTGCGCTTCAGAAAAGTCCATCAGATTTCCCCGGGCAACAGGTTATCGCATAATCACCTGCAAGGGATCGCCGGGACTTTGCCGCTGGAGCACAAATGCCTCGGCTCGTTTGTAACCACCTTCTACTCCGCGAAACAGGGCTACCTGGTCTTGCAACGCGTAATACCGGTCGGGCGTCTGGCTGGCGTGGGCGTAGCAGGCTGCACGTTTTACCGGTTCGGTCCCGGTGATATCAACGTAGTGCGTGGGGGAGAATTGCAACGTATCCTCCCCATCAGAAACCTCGTAATAGTACAGAGCGAATTTATCTTTGGATTGCCGCCACGCATCGTAGGTCAGCATCGTAATCGCTCGATGGTCGCGATGGTTATCGATGGGCCATTGGGTAAACACTGCGTCGGGCTTCTCGGCGTCGATCAGTTTCGCGTACTGCTCGTAGTGCAGGTTGTCCACAACCGCGTGGCCGTTCGTTTGACCGGCATACGACGGCGTCGCTTTCAATAGTTCGCAAGCCTTTTTGGCCTCCGCAATCCTCGTGGCTGCATCGGTGGGAGGCCAGGCTCCGTCGTTCAGGTACAGGAGCACCACCTGGTGGCCGAGGCTGGTTAGCCGGGCCACCGTACCCCCGCAGCCGTATTCCGGATCGCCAGGATGGCCGCCGGCTACAATCACCTTTAATTTTCGAGCTTCCGCCATTGCGTCCTCCGCTACCGGTGTCCCTAACACCAGTACAGAGGCCCCCGCACCGCGCAATAGGTCCCTTCGTGTCAGTCCCACGTTCTTACCTTCTTGTTTGGATTTGGTTACGAGATAGAATCATGGTTCCCGGCTAGGACTGGCCGGCAGGAGACGCTTCAGCCCATGCCCACCAAGCGCCCCGTCTTCCTCTATAGCCTCTTGGCCGTTCTTTTTGCGGTCAATCTACTCTACCGGGTCTTTTATCTCCCCGGCTTTATCCATATCGAGGGACTGAACTTTCCTTTCTTCTTTGTGGAATCGGGGAGCGACGAGATTGACTTTGCTACTCCGAAGGCCGTTGCCTTCGGTATCCACAATGCTGACCAGTTGGTCGCTGTGAATGGAACGGCGTACACCGGGACCGGGGTCCTGGGCGGCGCTTTTAAAAAACTCGAAGCCGGTACTCCGTTGGTGGTGACCACTATCCCAGGGCACGCCCCTGGCGGCAAGCGGACCATCTCTTTACCGGTAACTCGGTCGCACTTCGAGTCCTGGGATGTGGGGAGTGACTTCGTGGTCGGGTTCCTGCTGCCTTTTGTGTCTCTGCTGCTCGGCTTCTGGGTCGCCTTTCGACGTCCGCGGGATCCGCTCGCGTGGCTCTTGCTGGCGTTGATGTTGAGCTTTCCCCACATCCTGAAAGCCTTCGTGACGTATGGGTGGCCCCCGGGATGGCGGGAGGCGGGCGTGCTCTACGAGAGCAGCCTCTCGGCGGCTTTCCCCATCTTTATTTACTTGTTTGGCCGCTTCTTTCCCGAGCCTTTCCCCCCGGGAGGTGCACACGACAAGATATGGCGGGCCATGCAGTGGCTGTGCGCTCTTCCCTTCGCCATCTTGGGAGGGCTCGGGGTCATCGTGGACGTGGGCGGGTTAAGCGACTATCGATCGGTTGCGGGGCTTCACCACATGCTCGCGCCGCTCACTCCGGTTGCGCAGGTTCTAGTGTTCGCGCTGATCGGTAGCTTTTTCGCGGCCATGGGCATCAAGCTCGGCTTGAGCCAGTCGCCCGACGCCAGGCGAAGACTCCGCTTTCTTTATTGGGGCGCCATCGCTGCATTCACACCTTCGATCGTTGATCAGCTTGTACGCGCGGTTCCAGGGCAAGTCTCCGAACGAGATGTTTCCTGCCTGGTTGATTGCGATTGTGCTCATTCCCCTCGTCCTCTTTCCGCTCACGCTGAGTTACGTCATCGTGGTGCAGAAAGCGATGGGCGTCGGCGTGGCCTTGCGCCAGGGTCTGCAATACACACTTGCCAAGGGCGGTATCCGCATCGTGCAGATCATTGCAATGGGGACTGTCATCGTTGCCGGAACGACGATGGCAGGCAACGCCAACCATGACCGCACGCAAAAGATTATCGTCATCCTGGCCGGCATCACGGCCTTCTTCACCATCCGAAGGCTCGGCGATGGCCTGCGCACCTGGGTCGATCGCCGCTTTTTCCGCGAGAACTACAACGCCGAACATGTATTGACGGAGCTGAGCGAGGAGGTGCGGTCGATCGTCGAGCCCCGTTCGCTTCTCGAAACCGTGGCTGGCCGCATCTCTGAGACTTTGCACGTACCGCAAGTGGCGGTTCTCCTGGGCGGGGGCGGCTTCTACCAGCCGGCCTTTGCCATGGGATACGCCAGTCTTCCCACGGTCGAATTCCCCAGCAAGACGGGGACCGCCATGCTCTTGAAGAGCCAGAAGGAACCCGCCCGGGTCTTCCTGAACGATCGCGACTCCTGGGTGTATCGCGAGCAAACCATCGGCGATGAGGAGCGTCGTAAACTGGCCACTTTGCAATCGGAACTGCTGCTGCCGCTTGCCGTCCGGGACAAGCTGCTGGGCTTTATTTCTCTTGGACCCAAGCGGTCGGAGGAACCCTACACCGGCTCCGACGTGCGCCTGCTGAAATCGGTCGCGGCACAAACCGGCCTGGCGCTCGAAAATGCCAACCTGCTGCAAACGGTCGCGGATGAAGTGGCCAAACGCGAGCGGCTCAACCGCGAAGTCGAGATCGCCCGAGAAGTGCAGGAGCGGCTCTTCCCCCAGAAGCTACCGGTGATCGCGGGCCTCGACTATGCGGGTCATTGCCGTCCTGCGCTTGGGGTCGGCGGCGACTACTATGACTTTCTTGCTCTGCCGCAAGGACAACTCGGGATCGCCATCGGCGACGTCTCCGGCAAAGGGATCGCCGCTGCCCTGATGATGGCCAGCCTGCAGGCCTCGCTGCGCAGCGAGGCCACGCGCGCGCCGGAAAACCTCGCGGCCGCCGTGGCCAACGTCAATCGCCTGGTCTACGAGGCCTCTGCGTCGAATCGCTACGCGACCTTCTTCTACGGCCAATATGACCCCGCGCAAGGCAAGTTCGACTTTGTGAATGCGGGCCACAATCCTCCGATACTTTTACACCGGGCTGACGGCGGGGCGGTCACTCGCCTGGAACCTGGAGGCACGGTCATCGGTCTCATTGAGAACGCCGACTACCAGCAGGGTTCTGTGCGCATCAGCCCCGGCGACCTGCTGGTGGCCTTTACCGACGGCATCAGCGAAGCCATGAACCTGGAGGACGAGGAGTGGGGGGAGGATCGCCTGCTCGACTCGATTCGCGGGTGCCAGGCGAAAACGGCGCAGGAGTTGCTGGAGTGCGTCTTCGCCGAGGCTACGCAATTCGCCGGCGCCGCGCCGCAACATGACGACATGACGCTGGTCGTTCTGCGCGCATTCGCTCCCCAGGCTTAAGGTTGGTCGTTGACTGCGGGCAACGACGTGAGCAGCGCGCCCAGGTCGCGCTTGAGGTAGGAGATTCTCGCCCGCACGTCCTGCAGCATGGCCCCGCGGTCTTCAAAGTCATCGATGGTGAGGTGCAGGTTTTCCGACGGCTGGCTGGTCAGCCGATTGATTTTGTCGGTGCTCGACAGCGAGTCGATCCGCCTGACCTGAACCCAGCTCTGCAGCAGCTGCTCCTTGCGGGTGACCCCGGCCGGTCCCACGGGGCTGGTTTCATTGAGGAAGATCCATATTGTCGCTGGATATTGGCTGTTGGGCAGAGTGGGCCGGTCGAAGAATTCAGCGAGCATATTGGACTCGAAATTGAATGGACTGGTCTTTCCTTTCTCCAAATGAATTCCAGTCAGGGCAAGCCCGGCGGAGAGCGTTCCGGCGCCGATCCCCACGCCGGCGGCTGGCTTGGTGAGGTTGGAGGAAAGCTGTAGCCCGGAGCTGGTCGCGCCTACGGCTCCGCCGACGAGGACGCTCAGCAGGTTGGCCCGGCTCACAGCGCGGTCGCGGCGGTCGGCGAGATATCCGCGCACTTCATTGGCGCGCGCGATTTCGTTATCGATCTGCGCCAAGGTGGCGTCGACCTGCAGGGAGGCTGCCATGACCTGCTCGGAAATGTGCTGATGGAGCCAAAGAATCTGCCATCGGTCCGCCGGCGCGGTACTGGTGGAAAGCTTTTGCAGTTGCCTGACCTCTGCGGTGACCTTGATCAGCTCGGCGGTGCTTTCCGGGGTCGCAAGGGGTGTTCTGGGTTCGACAGTTTGTGCCCTGGTGGCAAGGGCAACGGAAGCCAAAACCAATAGGGACAAGCAGCGAACGAGGCTCATCGGACTATGGTATCGTCTCTCGCAGCTCCGTTCAGAACCCCATTCAGCGCCTTTGAGGTGAACTATGCCGTGCGACCCAATCGAGCTCAAACATGTCCCGCTCTTTGCCCTACTTGACGATGAAGAACTAGCGGTCCTTGCCGCCCAGGTCGACCTGAGGACGTTCGCCGCCCGCCAGCGGGTCTGGAAGATCGGCGATCCCGGGATGCACGCTTACATCATGTTGTCCGGCAACGTCCAGGTGACTACGGTCGACCAAGACCACCAGGAGGTGGTGGTCGACACACCCGGCCACGGCGAGTTTTTCGGATTCGCCTCCATGCTGGACCAGACACCCCACCAGACAAACGCGGTCGCTATGGAAAAGACTACGTGCGTCGAGGTCAGCCGCGAAGACATCGCTATTCTGCTGCAGCGCAAACCGATGGCCGGTATGGATATGCTGACCGTGCTTGGCCACCAGTTCCATGCGTCACAGCAATTGGTACGCATTCGGGCCAGCCGCAACCCGAACGAGGTGATCGAAGAGAAGTACACTTTCGGCGAGCGCATCGCCGACATGGTCGCCAGCTTCGGCGGCTCGTGGACTTTTATCATTGTCTTCGGCATCGTTTTGGTCTTGTGGACTGCCGCTAACGTTTTGTTACGCGGCAGAGCGTGGGATCCTTACCCCTTTATCCTGCTCAATCTTTTCTTGTCGATGCTGGCTGCCATCCAAGCGCCGGTCATCATGATGAGCCAGAATCGCCAGGACAAGAAGGACCGTCTGCGCAGCGAGTTGGACTTCGACGTGAACCGCCGTGCCGAAGCGGAAATCCAGAACCTCTCCCGCAAGCTGAACCTGGTGACCGACAAGCTTGGCGACCTGGATGACATGTTGCGCCATCCGCTGACGCCTCCCGCGAGCACACAGCCCGGAGTAAAATAGGGTCGATTACGAAAGGACCTGAGACTATGGCAGCTACGACAGCTCCCGCGGAAGTGAAGATTGCCCAGACGCCCCCCATGCCCACGTTCAAGACGGCTGGTGAAGAGCGGCTGCATCGCAAACAGCGGCTGGCATCCGCTTTCCGCCTGTTCGCGAAATTTGGCTTTGTGGAAGGGGTCGCCGGCCACATCACGGTCCGCGATCCGGAGCTGACGGATCACTTCTGGGTCAACCCTTTTGGCATGCACTTCGCGCACATCCGCGTGTCTGACCTCGTGATGGTGGACGAAAAGGGTGCTGTGGTGGAAGGCAATCGGCCGGTGAACGAGTCCGCGTTTGCCATTCACTCGCGCGTGCATGCGGCGAGGCCCGATGTTGTGGCAGCGGCCCATGCGCACTCTCTCTATGGGAAAACCTGGTCCTCACTCGGGCGTCTGCTGGATCCGCTCACCCAGGATGCCTGCGCGTTCTATGAAGACCACAGCCTGTTCGCCGATTACACGGGCGTCGTTTACGACATGTCGGAGGGCGACCGCATTGCCCAGACGTTAGGATCCGGCAAGGCTGTCATTATGCAGAACCACGGAAACCTGACGGTAGGCAGCACGGTGGATGAGGCGGCCTGGTACTACATCACCATGGATCGGAGTTGCCAGTCGCAGTTGATGGCAGAAGCAGCGGGCAAGCCGATTCCTATTGGTCATGAAGCGGCTCTTGTGGCACGCAAGCAAGTCGGTAACCCGCGCGTTTCCTGGTTCCAATATCAGCCCCTCTACGACCTGATTGTCAGGGAGCAACCCGACTTGCTCGATTAGAGCGATGGGCCGCCCCCATGCGGCAAGCGATCAGGAAAGCTTGTACGGTGGCTTCGACGTTGGCCTTGTTTTGTCCCGCGATGTCAAAGGCGCTGCCATGCGCCGAGGTTGTAATGGGAATCGGCAAGCCTCCCTGGATGGTGACTCCCCTTTCAAATCCCAGGAGCTTGACGGCAATCTGCCCCTGGTCGTGGTACATGGTAACGACGCCATCGTAGTGACCGTCGCGGGCTTTCAGGAAAATGGTGTCGGCTGGAAAGGGCCCGGCCACGGGATATCCCTGGGCATTGGCTTCGCTCACCGCGGGAGCGATGATGTCGACCTCCTCACGGCCGCAGGAACCGCCTTCGCCGGCATGGGGATTCAGCCCCGCTACCGCCACCCTTGGATGCTCAAACCCAGCCATGCGGAGGGCGTCGTAGAGCAACTTGACCACGTCCAATATGCGGGCTTTGGTCACGTAAAGAGCGACGTCTTTGAGGGGAACATGGGAGGAGATACGCGCTGTCCAGAGGTTGCCGAGTGAATTGAACTCGCCGAGATGGGAACTTACCTTGAGATAGTCGGCAAAAAAGTGAAGCTCGTCCGGAAACTGCATGCCGGCCAGTTTCATGGAGTATTTGTTCAGTGGAGCAAAACAGATGGCGTCGATCTGGTCTGCCGCTGCGGCATCCAGGCACATCGATAAGACCTTGAGTACTGAGGCGCCGGCGGCAGCGGAACTGGTGGAGCGCGGGATTTCGCTCTGGTGTGCTGTCTCCACTGGAAGAAGAAAGGGAGAGCCCTCCGGTGACGTGCCGACCTGGTCAAAGCTGTGAATGGTGCGGGTGGGAACGGTCACTGCGGCAATTGCCTGCCCTTCTTCCCACAGCCATGTGTCTCCGACTAAGACCACCCTGGCATGCTCGATGACGTCACTACGGGCTAGTAGTTTGGCCACCAACTCCGGGCCGATTCCGGCCGGATCGCCGAGGGTAAGTGCCACTGTCGGCTTTTTTGAGAACTGAATCTGCGTATCCCCTGGCGGCATATTGAAGTCACCCTCTTGGTGTCAAATTCGTTGCGCATGAAGTGAAAGCATTGGGGAAAATCCATTTTCGGCCCATGTACGCTCCTAAGATTGTTCCCTTCATTGCTTCACTCTCCCATGGAGGGGCGAAAGGACAGCCTACACGAAAGACCGTGGTTCGAGCCCTCCGGTGGGTCCTGGCCGGACGCATAAAAATCCTTGCGGCGCTGCTCCGCTGCCTGTAATTTGATATCTAGTATCTTTTCACGATTTTTTCATCAACGAAAATTTGCTCGTCAGGAGACTTGGCAGGATCTACCGGGTCCACGCAGCGCTCTATCCGCCGAGGTACATCAACGCTGTTTGATTTCGCAGGATTTTTGGGGTGGAGATCAAATGAAGACTCAGTGGAAATTGCTTCCAGGGGATTCGCCCAGCGGCCACGCAGATTCTGACAAAGACTATCTGCGGCTCCTGATCGAGCATAGTCCGGTGGCCATTGTCGTCCTCGATTCGTGCCACCGGGCGTTAGACTGCAACCCGATATTCGAGCGCATGTTCGGTTACACACGCGCGGAAATTGTAAGCCGGAACTTCGATGAGTTGATCGCCGTTGAGGACACACTCGCCGAGGCAAGAAGATGTACCCTGTCCGTCCTGCACGGAGAAAAGATACAGATGGTGTCGAGGCGCCGGCGCAAGGACGGCGTCTGGATCGACGTGGATATCCACGGTATTCCCTTGATCGTCGAGGGAAGGCTGCGCGGCGTCTACGGGCTCTATGTCGACATCAGCGAGCGAACCCGCGCCGAGTCTTCCCTGCGCCGGCTCTCCCTGGAGTTGATGCATCTGGAGGAAAAGGAGAAGCGGCGGATTGCGCGCGAGTTGCATGACGCCACGTCGCAGGATCTTGCTCTGCTGAGTATGAGCCTTGGCCGGCTGCAGAGAAAGCTGCCTGCTCAGGATTTGGAATTGCAGGAAATGCTCAACGACATCAAGGATCTGACGCGGCAATGCACGCAGAAAATCCGGGGCGCCTCGTATCTGCTGCACCCTCCGCTGCTCCAGGAGGCGGGGCTGGTGCCTGCTATCTCATGGCTGACGGAAGGCTTTGCCAAGCGCACCGGTATCCGCGTCAACCTCAGAATTTCGCCCCAAGTAGGACGCTTGCCGGAGATGGCGGAGTTGGTCATCTTCCGCGTAGTGCAGGAGAGCCTGAGCAACGTGATTTGTCATTCCGCCAATAAGGTTGTCGATATCCGGCTTTCGCGGCGGCCCACGACCATCGAACTCAGCGTGGTCGACCGCGGGGCGCGCGGCTTGCCGCATCGGACCTTCAACCAGCAACATGAGGGCGGCGTCGGCATCGCGGGCATGAGAGAGCGCCTGCAGGAACTCGGCGGCTATCTCGATGTGCGCCCGGTAAGTGGCGGAATGGCCGTGGTCGCATGCCTTCCGGCGGAGGTGCGGGCAAGTGCGTAAGTTACGAATCGTAGTGGCCGATGATCATCCATTGATGCGGCGCGGCATTTCCAACCTGCTGCGGTCAGAGGCCGGCTGGGAAGTGGTTGCGGAAGCCAGCAACGGGCGGGAGGCCGTCGATGCAGTGGCGGAGACCGAACCGGATGTCCTGGTCATTGATCTTTCGATGCCTGAACTGAACGGCCTTACCGCCACCCGGGAGATTCTCCGCTCCTTCCCCGGGGTCGAAGTCGTGCTTCTGACCATCCATAACACCGATCAAGCCATTCGCGAGGTATTGGAAAGCGGCGCGCGCGGCTACGTTCTTAAGAGCGACGCAGAGCAGGACTTGGTTAGCGCCGTAAAGGCAGTATCCGCGGGTAAGCCCTTCTTTACGCCAAATGTCGCCGAGGTTGTGCTCAAGGGGTACCTCAGCCGCAATGCGAAAGCGGAAGTGAAACAGGACCTTCCCCAGCTCACCACGCGGGAGCGGCAAGTGGTTCAGCTTCTGGCCGAAGGCAAGGGCAACAAGGACGTGGCGGTCGCGATGCAGCTGAGTGTAAAGACGGTGGAAGCGCACCGCAGCAACATCAATCGCAAACTTTCTATCCGCTCCACCTCTGATCTGGTGCGGTACGCGGTGCGCAACGGCATTGTCGATCTTTAGGAGAGGCGCTCGCAGCGTTTGAACTGAGGGGTGCAGGCTTCTCTGGGCTGCGGAATAAAGGATCGCTGGGGGGAAATGAAATCCTACCTCGGGGCCTAAAGGCCTCATGATTCTGCTGGATTTATGTACGGGCTAAAGCCCGTACCTACCCTGCCTACGTTGCGTCAAAAAAGAGTGCGTCAAAAGAGTCAAAAGAGTCAAAAGCCCCCTTACCGATCTTCTGCTGTTGGTTCGTCCCCGACTCCCGATTCCTCATGTTGTTCGTATTGAATCTGTTCGATGGCCGACCAGAGGGTTGAGGGCCGGCCGCCGGTGGGCTCGCTGTAGTTGGTGAGGGCGCCGAGCGCCATCAAAGCGTTGGACCCTAACACCAAGCATGTTTTGCATTGTCTGCTCGTTTAGGGGACTTCGGCTATGGGTCAGTGTAGAGGCGCCGGTCTGGAAGCCAAAGACTGGGCGAGAGAGCTAAACGCAGCGACATCTCCTAGAGTTAATGCAAGCATCATTCCGCCCTCGAGCTGTGCAACAACCTGAAAGGCCCACTCCCGCTCTTGACGACTCACCGCATGCCGCTTCCTGCCTTCCAGCAAATACTCCATGGCTAGCTCAAAGAATCGCTTCGCCTCTGAGCCGACAGGTGATGGCAAAGACCTTGAGACACTGCCTAGGACGCCACACAGACAAGCTTGCTTGTCGCGCTGCATCGCACGCGTGAAAGCATCATGCAGTGCCTTCATTGGGTCTTTCGGCGCTGAAGGAAGCGCTGCGAAGAAGCGGTCAGTGTATCGACGAGCGACCGCAGCTCCCAGATCAGCCTTTGTGGGGAAATAGTAGTGAACACTGGAACTCTTGATACCGACGACGTCGGCAAGCTCCCGGAAGCTGAAGCCATCGTACCCGTTTGACCGGATCCGGCTTTCCGCAGCATCCATCAGTTCCTCGCGCTTATCGCTCATGTCCGATTCGGGCCTTGCGTGATCATCCTAAACGTTTCGATCTAGTGTAATATCTACCTATCGATAGATAGGTGCCTAGATTGGACGAACTTTAGTCGCTTCACTCTGGCCATCTCGTTGATGAATTCAGAAGGCTTTAAAGGAGAACACATGAGATTCAGCGGCAAAGTTGCGATTCTAACCGGTGCAGGTTCAGGCATCGGAAAAGAGACGGCTCGCCAGTTCGTAGCGGAGGGCGCGAAGGTTGCCATCAATGGCCGCAACAAAGAGAAGCTGGAGGCAGCGGCCAAGGAGATCGACCCCAGCGGCAAGAACGTAGTCATTTCAGCGGGAGACATCGGCTCACCAGCAACTGGTCAGGCCCTGGTCGATCTTGCGGTCGAGCGTTTTGGCCGTCTCGACATTTTGGTCAACAACGCTGGTGTCTTCAACCCCAAACCATTTATCGAGCTCACAGAAGCGGACTATGACTGGTATCTGGACACTATTCTCAAGGGGAAATTTTTCACGGCGCAGGCCGCCGCCAAAGCAATGAAAGAGACGGGCGGAGCGATTGTTCAGACGGGCTCCATGTGGGCTATTCAGGCGATCGGAGCGACTCCCTCCGCCGCATATTCGGCAGCGAATGCCGGCGTACATGCGATGGTGCGGAATCTGGCGATTGAATTGGCCGCCTACAAAATTCGGATCAACGCTGTGGCACCCGCCGTTGTTGAAACTCCTGTTTACAACACATTCATGACCGACGAGCAGGTGGCCAAAACTCTTCCAACGTTCAACGCTTTCCATCCTCTTGGGCGCAATGGTCAGCCGAAGGACGTTGCCGATGCCATTCTCTTTCTTGCATCGGATGAGGCGTCGTGGATCACGGGAACAGTGCTATCTGTCGATGGTGGCGTGACAGCAGGCAGGAACTGACGGACCTCCTGCCATAGCTAAGATCGTCATCATTGGGGGTGAGCTCAGTAGCTTGTACGCCGCGTTGTAGTTGGAACTGCGCGGCGTGGATTACGTGCTCCTGGAGATTCGTGACCGATTAGGAGAAAGGATTCTCTCTGCTGCAGCTGATCCACGGTGGGCAGAACTAGCGCCGCACACCTAAATCGATAGATTCGATCTGGTGGCGACCAGGTTGATACGGGCCTAGCGCATGCGCGTCAGTAGTTCGATCGAGAAATCGGATAGCCCGACGGCCTTCGAAGAATCTGATCCCCCACACAGCCTAAACTTCTTGATCCCCCTCTCCAATTCCTTGGGGTGAATGGGCTTCTGCAAAATGCGTCAGCGTTTTGGAGCCTTATCCGGCTCCGGGGGCCGCTGCGGCAGCGTCTTTGGGTTCGCCTGAAGGGCTTTCTCGATCTCCTCAATCGCCCGTTTCAGTTGGGGGTCGCGGCCCTCGATCACATCGGCCGAATCGTTTTCAACCTCGATGTCGGGGTCGACCCCATGCCCTTCGATCACATACTTACCTTCAACGCTGGCCGTGGCGAATTCAGGCACGAACACTTCGCCGCCATCCAGAAGCGGCCCGTGGCCCGAAATTCCCACCACCCCGCCCCAGGTTCGTTTCCCGATCAGAGGCCCGAGACCCGCCTGGCGAAACATGTAAGGGAAGATATCGCCGTCGGAGGCCGAAGTCTCATCGATCAGGCAGACCTTGGGGCCGTAGAACACGGTGTATGGATATGTGTTTGTCTGCCGGTCTAAGCGCTCGAACGAGGTCCCAAGCAACGGCAGGCTTAGTCGTGCGATCAGCATTTGCGAGACGTTGCCGCCACCGTTGCCGCGGTCGTCCACAATCAAGGCTTGTTTGCGAATTTGGGGGTAGTAATACTTGATGAACTCGCGAATCCCGTCTTTGCCCATGTCCGGAAGGTGAAGATAGCCAACCTTGCCGCTGGTCGCCTTATCCACAACCTCGCGATTGTGGGTAACCCAGTCGAGATAGATCAGATCGGCCTCGCTGGTGATAGGGCGATACGAAATCGTCCGGGAGGCGTCGAGGACAGGCTTCGCGTTCACCCTCAGTTGCACGGGGTGGTCCGCCTTGCCGCGTAGAAACTCGTAGGGATTGTCCTTTGCCGTTAACTCACGGCCGTCGATCTGAAGGATGTAGTCGCCCTCCTTGGCGTCCACTCCCACTTCGGTGAGCGGAGAGCGATAGAGTTCCTCTTCGTTCTGGCCGTGGTAGATCTTCGCAATGCGATACCGCCCGGCATCTGCGTCCAGCTCGATCCTCGCGCCCAACAACGCCACCGGCGTACGTTTGGGAAGCTCGATATCGCCACCGGAAATGTAGCTGTGCGAGTTGCTGAGCTCCGCCACCATCTCTCCCATCACATAGTTCAGATCGGAGCGGTGAGCCACATAATCGACCAGCGGCCGATACTGGTCGCGCAACGCGTTCCAGTCGTAGCCATTCATATTCGCTGCATAGAAGAAGTCGCGGTAGCGGCGGAACACCTCGTTGAAGATCTCCACCCACTCTTGCTGGGGAACCCGGTCCACGATCAGGTTATCCGTGGACACAGTCTTTGGCTTGCCATCCGGCTTCACGTCGTAGAGTTCATAACTCTTGGCTTTCCGCACCAGCGCTTTGCTGCCGTCACGCGAGACTTCGAAGTCCTCGACCTTCTCCGCCAGCGTGGTCTCCTTGCGGTCTTTCAGCGAGTAGATAATCAATGCAGTTGGCGGATCGGCGTCGCGCCCGTAGAACTGCGCGCCCTCTCGCGCATACACGAGATACTCCTTGGTCACCGTGAGACGGCTATAGTTGTCGGCCTCCACCGGAACCCGGCTGACTCGGTCTGGAAGCCCGTCGAAATCGATGCGAATGTACTCCTTCTTCTTCTCTTGTTTCTTCTCGTCCGCCTTTCCCTTGTCATCGGCTTTCTCTTTGTCTCCGGCCTTGTCTTCCGGCTTGCTCTTATCCGCCGCGTCCTCGCCCGGCTTGGTGATCGTCACCTCGTCGCTTTGTGGGGGAAACGGATTCTTCACATCCTTGCGCAGTGCAAGAGCCAGCAGAGAACGGCCGCGGTTGGTTGCGAAGTTGAACTCGATGCCGCTCAATTGCGGCTGGTATTCGCGCGTGCTGATGTAGTAGAGATAATTGCCCTCCGTATCCCACGCCGGCGCCCCGGAGTCGTACATCGGGTCGGTGACGCGATGAACCTGCCCGTCGGCAACGCTCCACACATAAATGCAGCTGAAGCCGCTCGGTTCATCCATGGTGAAGGCCAGATGCCCCCCGTTCGCCGACCACGGATACGAATCAATCTGCCCACGGGGGTTCTGCGCGATCTGGGTAACCTTCTTGTCTTCCATGTTCAATACGTATAGCTTGCCATCCTTGTCGCTGAACGCGATCCTCTTGCCATCCGGCGCCCAGCTCGGCTGGTAAAGCATGGCGTGGAAGCCGTGCGTCAGCTCCTCAGGCTTGCCCAGCCCGTCCTGATCGATCCGGTAGACCTCGTCTTCGCCATCCAGGTCGGAGATGAAGGCGATCGTCGCCCCGTCCGGCGACCACACGGCGAACTTGTCGTGGGCGTTCGAGGAGTTCGTCAGATTCCGGGTCGCGCCCTTCTCGATCGGCACGGTGAACACGTCCCCTCGCGCCACCATCAGCGCTCGTTCTCCCTTGGGGCTCAACTCCCTCCATTCGATCTGGTCGCTTGCCGAGACTCGTGAGGGGCGCATGGCCAGCGCATCCGTGGGCACCTGGATGGACAGATGCGTTGGGGCGCCGGTGGCGATATCAAATATGTTCAGCTCCCCGTCCTGCTCGTAAACAATCCGTCCCTTATGATCGCTGCTCGGCCAGCGGACATCCCATTTCGTGCTCTTCGTCAACTGCTCGGTCGTCTTGGTATTGGGATCGTAGGAATAGAGATTCAGCGTGTCGTCTTTGTCCGACGAATAGTAGATCTTGCCGCCGATCCACATCGGATCGCGATGACACCTTACGTCGCTGGTGATCTTCACCTGCGCGTGCGACTTCAGGTCAAAGATGTACAACTGCTGCGCCCACCCTCCGGAGTAACGCTTCCACGTTCGGAAGTCGCGGAAAAGCGGCGAGTAGACAACCTGCTTGCTGTCCGGCGAAAAGTCCCCTGCGCCGGATTTGGGCATAGGCAGAACCTGAGGCATACCGCCATCGATGGAAACGGTATAGAGCCGCGAGTCCGCATTGGAGAAATAGTCCCGCATCGACCGAAAGAGCACCGATTTGCCGTCGGGAGTCCAGCCGTAAACCTGGTTGTCATAGCCCCAGCGGGCCGGAAGCGGGCCGTGAGAAGGATAAAACGTGAGCTGCTTCGGGACCCCACCGGTAACGGGAATCACATACACTTGCTCGTCGCCATCGTATTGACCCGTGAAGGCGATCCATTTCCCGTCGGGAGAGAATTTCGCGAAGAGTTCCACCCCTGGATGAGAGGTGAGGCGGGTGGCCAATCCGCCGGATGTGGAGGCAGTCCAGAGGTCCCCCGCATAGGTAAAGACGACTTTGTCGCCATGGATGTCGGGAAAGCGAAGAAGTTTGGTTTGGGCGGTGGCCGAGCAAGCAAGGAAGATCGAGGCGACAAGCCAAAGGAGGACGGTCCGAGGTTTTAGACTTAGCACAGGTTCTTCCCTTCAAGATCGCGAGCTTCCGTTTCGGCTTCCATCCTCGAACCTCGCAATTGAAATAACAGAGTAAACCAGAGATACGGAAAGCAAACATCCAGGCAAGTTTTGCGGCAATCTCTTGCCGCAGTCAGAAGATCAACTTTAGCGCGAGCTGCATTTCTCTCGGGTCGAGGGCACTGGAGATTGCAGCGAAATTCGACGCTCCGAAAATCCGGCCGGGCAGGGTGAAGTTTGGATGATTGACCGTGTCATACGCGTCCACCCGACATTGCAGGTTGAGCGATTCCCGTAAAGCCCAATCTTTCTGCAGGGATGTGTCCAAATTGACGAAGCGTGGCCCGATCACAGAGTTGCGCGGATTGCTCCCGAACGTGAAGGCTGCCGGAAGCGAAAAGGCCGCGGTATTAAACCAATGGTTGGCAGTTTTGGGCCCCGCATTTGGGTGCCCGGTCAGGTTGGGCCGCTCGATATTGTTGCCGTTCACGAGCCCGATGTTTGCCACGTCATTGGCAGTTCCCAGGTTTACGGTAAAGGGAGCACCGCTCTGGGCGATAAGAATTCCGCCCACCCGCCAGCCGCCGGCAAGCGCACGAACCCAGCCACGAGTCGCCTGCGCAAAAGGCAGCTCGTAGAGAACGTTGCCAACGAATCGGTTCCGGTGGTCAAAGCTTGAATCCGCCTTTTCGGCCGCCTGATTGTGGGCGTAGATGTTCTGCGGGAGATTGAATTCAGCATTCGTGGTACCGGCATCTGAGGCGTCGTCGATGGAGTGCGACCAGGTGTAACTCGCGTCCAACGAGAGGCCGTGCGAAATCCGGTGGTTCGCCTCAAATGTCAGGCCGTTGAAAGCGGCCCAGCCGTCCCAGCGAATCGTGGTGTATGCGTTCAGGTTTGAGAAAGGACGGCGAATCTGTACAGCACCGGCGCCGGGGGTGGGCAGGTTGACGGCGGTGGAACTGTCCGCATGGACCGTCCGCGACCCCGCGTACTGAACCGAAAATGTGGTGTTCGTGGATAGCATTGTCTGAACGGTTAGATTCCATACTTCGTTGTATTCAATTTTGAAATCGTGATTGGCTCCGTTGGCGCCGATGGCTCCGTTCGGATTTGCGGGCAGAATGCCGGTCGTGGTCAACGTCGGAATTCCAGCCGCGTTGTTGACAGTCTTGTTCAAAAAGAACGGTACATTTTCGGCAAGATTCTGCAGGACACTGTAAGCCGCCTGGTTTGTGAATACGCCGAACCCCGCGCGCACAACCGTCTTGTTCAGTGGCGGCACCTGCCATGCCAGCCCGATGCGCGGCGACAGACGCACGGGCCGGGTAACGAGCAGGCTGTCATTCCAGTTGGCGGTCGTATTCGAGACAACCGGAATCGGCGGCTTCTGCGCGGCCGCAAAGGCAGCCAGCGTGGCCGCGTTCCCGGCGAGGCTTGCGGGATTACCCGCAACTACGAACCTCGCGGTTCCAGTGCTCAAGTCTATGTTGGAGGTTTGGTTGGTTTGTGCGGCAAGGTTCGAGTTGTATTCGTATCGGATACCCAAGTCCACCTTGAGTCTAGGGGTAAGCTGCCAGCCGTCCTGGAAGTAAAAATGGGCCCAGTTCGTATGGGCATTTTCCGCTCCCTCGCCGATGCCCACCTGCCCTTGCGATGGATATCCGAACAGGAAATCAGCCAACGCGTTTCCGCTGTAGGAACCGTTGAAGGTATAGGTGCCGCGGGCGTTGTTGGGAAAAGCCGGGTTGAACGAGAGATGGAAAAAATAGCCGCCGAAGGTAAGGGTATGCCTTCGATGCTGATAGGAGACATTGTCGAAAAACTCAAAATTACGATCGATCCTGGTGTTGAAACCCGTGGCGGTTCCGATGGTGGAGAACAGACCGCTCAGATTGGCCTGCGGGTAACCCATATCCGCCGGGTTCGTCGTGGTGCCGTTCAACCCATACGCTGCGGCGAACGGATTGCCGGCGTTGGGATCCTTTTGACCACCTGACACGCGTAGCCATCCAAAGCGAAACTCGTTCACCACGGCCGGGGAGAAAACGTGAGTTTCACCCAGCGCAAGGTTAACCGTGTGGGTCTTGAGAATTCTGCCAAAGCCCGGCAGCAGGGCTTCATTCAGAACGCTCGAGCCGAAAGGGTCGAGCTGGTTCGCATCCAGTACAGAGGCGCGCCCGAAGGTAGTGTCGACCGCGGATATCTGTTGATCCAATCGAGCGTTGTATTGGTTTGTGTCGATCCTCTGTTGTCCGACGCTCCTCAGATTATTGCTATTCCCGGAGGAAGCCGGAAGGGGCAGGAGATTTAGCAAGGCCAGGGCCGCTTTGGTCGATGGATTGCCCGGATTGTAGTTCGGATCGCCGTTCAAGTTGTTGTTGGCGATGGCGGCTTTGCTAATCGGGTCGTGCACCGCGCTCAGGCCTGCAAGGTTGCCCGCTCGTTCGGCGGCTGTTGGAACGCTGAACAGTTGGGACAAAGAGTTCCGCACCCTCTGACCATCGTAGTTGACGAAGAAAAAGGCCTTATTCCTGATGAACGGCCCGCCGACCGCGGCCCCAAACTGATTCTCGCGAAACGGCGCCGGAACCCGCGGCGGAGCGAAATAATTCTGCGCGTCAAATATGTCGTTCCTCACGAACTCGTACGCGCTGCCATGAAAGGCATTCGTGCCGGATATGGTGACGACATTGATCACGGCACCGGATTTGCCGCCAAATTCTGCGGTGTAGTCGGCCAGCTCCATGTTGAATTCCCGCATGGCATCGGGAGATGGGCTCAAGGCGACGTTGTTGTAGTATTCATCGGTGACGCTGGCGCCGTCGACGAGAAACAGATTGTGGCCGGTTCGGTTTCCCAGCACGTTAATCAGTTGTCCGGTCTGCTGCAGGGAATCTCCGCGTGTGCCTCCGGGCGGGTTCACGACGCCGGGGCTGAGAATCGCCAGCTCCAGGAATTGGCGGTCTTTCAACGGTAGGTCGACTATCTGTTGATTCAAGAACACATACTTGATTTCGGCGGATTCAACTTGCATCCGGCCGGCATTTGCCTCAACCGTCACCGATTGATTCGACACTCCCAGCTCAAGAGAGAAATCCTGCCGGATGTGGTCCCCGGCATGCAGAACTACTCCATCCTGAGCGGCCTGCTTGAAACCCCGTGCATCGGCGGTCAACTTGTATTCACCCAGGGGAAGCTGCGGCAACAGATATTGCCCGGCACCGTTCGAAGTCGCAGTACGCGTTTGCTGTGTGGCTACTTGCAATGCCGTTACCGTCACCCGAGCAACCAACGCCCCACTCGGGTCTGTGATATGGCCGGTAATATCGGCCGTGTTCATCTGTCCAAAAATTGCGCTTGGGAGACACGAGATAAGGCAAACGAGAAGCAAACCTCTTCCATGGTGGCGCGCTTGGGCGGCCGCCTGGTTGCCTTGCCGGTTCGCGTTAGATTTCGCATTGATTGCGTCAGCCATACATGTACCCCTGATTGCTATTTGGCGTAGTGTTTCAGAAATCGGTCGAGAGACCCCTCACGAGGCCGCCATTCGTGGACCGCAGCGCACAATCAGCGGACCGCAGGACACGAATGGCGAATCGCTCTCGAGCTGAGCCGTCAGTGGTCATCGTGCATGCGACGTAAGTTGTTCTTGTACACGGTGTTGCCGATCGCCTTTCCCAGGCGCTCGCCCGCTATCTGATCCGTTCGAAAGTGTATCCCACCGTAAACCCGCGCGTCGGAGATGTCGTCGGTAATCTGGTCGAAGGTGGTGTATTGCAAAACAATGTCGGGCACGGCGGGATTCGACAACGTCATGAAATGCGCGCCTTCACCGTATATGCGTTTCAGAACTTCGGCGGCGCCATTCGCTGCGCTGCCGTGGTTGGAGGGATAACTCGGGAAACATGGAGTCGTGATAAAGGGGGCATAGCTGGTATCAGGATCGGTCTTCGGATTGCCGTCTGTGTCGCCAGCATGGATCGCTGTTTCGGGCCGCCAGAAATTGTAGTGATACTTGTTGAAGAATGACGCGACCAGGCTGTCATTCGTCGCCATGTTCATTAAGGCCAGCGCCCGAGCATTTTCGGTGAGAGAATGCCACCGTTCCTGTGCAACCTGCTGAACGGCCTGATTGAAGACCTGAGTTGGCGAGGACGCCGCATAGAAGAGCGCTACATTCGCGCGGTCTTGTGGTCGCTCCGCACTGGCGACGCTTCCCACCGTCATCACCTCGTTGTAGGCTTTCGCGTATGCGCGGCTGGTGAGTGCGGGCGGCGGATCGAGGAGAAATTCACTGGCACGGGCGATGCCGAATGGGGTTACGTTCTGCCAATGAAGCCCGGTTCCGGACGCAATTCCATTCACAATTGGACAGCTCGCTGTGGCCTGCCATGCTCCCGGAACCGGCGGCCCGGGTATCTTGAATTGCGCAGGCGACGATCCGTCGTTTGCGCGCAGAGCGATCAAGGCCGAAGCTGCGGCATCCCCCGCGGCAATGCCTTCGGTCTTGGCTTGACCGTCCGGTATAGACGCGAGGGACTTGGCGCGATCGGCGGCGAGGGTCGAGGCGCTCATTGGAAAATAATTGTTAAGCACGTGATAGGCAGCCTGGATGGCTGCAGCCTCGGGGCTTGCACCTGGGGGCGCCACGATCGTTCCGAGATAGGGATGATACTCGCCCGTGATGGCGTTCACGGATTCGAATACAGCGAGTTGTACGATTGCCGCGTATCGTGCCTGGGCGTATGGGTTCTGGCCGTTCGTGACCGCTGTGTTCACCGCGATCACGTTCCAGTCCAATACGACATCGGCTTTCGCGACGGGAGCCGCGAATAGAGCCGCGATCAACGTGCAGAGGGCGAGAGCCCGGTTCTTTGTGGCGCCATGGATCTTTTTCATTGTGCTTCCTCCTGATTCTTCACTGGCTTTCGCTCAGTGGTGATCGGCATACTTGCGGCAACGGAGGCTGTTGTCCATATCGCAGAGTGTGTCGCGGCGTTATGCTTTGTGTCGCTGTAAAGACAAGCGAGGATTGCACTTGCGTCAGACTCTACCGATGTGGTGTAGAATCGCTCTGCTTCCACGGGGTGTGTCATGGCTTCCGAGCTAGCTGGAGTGGAGCAACCGATTCGGTTCGGCGACGGCTACGAGGTTGACCTGCGTCCTCGGAGGCTTCGCCGCGGCAGTCATGTGCTGAAGCTTGAGCGTATCCCGTTCGAGATCCTTCTCCTGCTGCTGGAACACCGGGACGAGATTGTTACCCGGGATCAAATCGTTTCCAGGGTTTGGGGCCAGGGCGTCTTCCTGGATACCGACAACAGTATCCGGGGCGCGATCCGCAAGCTTCGGCAGGTCCTGAAGGATGACGCCGAGACCCCACGGTTCATACAGACCGTGACCGGGCAGGGGTATCGATTCGTCGCGCCGGTTGTTACTCCCCCAGAACCAGGCTCAGCTTCCGAACCGAAGCCAGCGGGTGTTCCCGCCAGCGACAGGGATTTCGTGTCGGAACTCGATAGCTGGTTACAAGCCCGAAGACTGCGTATCGTCGAACCGGATCAGGATCACACACCGGAAAAGACGACGGATGCCGGAACCGGACAGGCGAATCGCAAGTCCTACAGCTGGCTCTTCGTTGCAGCAGCCTTGCTCTCAGTCGCGTGCCTGCTGTCATTCCTGGCAGTTCGGGGCTGGCGGCGAGCATCGAATCCGCCCACGCATTCCCAGGGCAAGATAGTCCTTGCTGTTCTGCCATTCGAAAATTTGAGTCGCGATCCCGACCAGGATTTCTTCAGTGACGGTCTGACGGAAGAAATGATCGCCCAGACCGGAAAGCTGAATCGGGATCGACTCACCGTGGTAGCCCGCAGTTCCGTTGCAAAGTACAAAGGCACCAAACTGGCCGCGAAAGAGATCGGTAAAGAACTGAACGCGGATTATCTTCTTCAGGGCGCCGTTCGCCGCTCGTCGGACCGCGTACGCATCACCGTCCAACTGGTCGAGGCTAAAAATCAGACAGACCTCTGGACCGAGAGTTACGACCGCGAACTCAAAGATGTGCTGGCTGTGCAGGACTCGGTCGTGCAAAGCATTGCGAGCCAAATACACATCGCTCTCACGGAAGAACAGAAAACACGTTTAGCAAATCCGCGCCAAACAAAGCCTGAAGCCTACGAGGCATATTTGAAGGGTCGCTACTACTGGAACAAACGAACAGCCGACGGCATGCAAAAGGCTGAGCATTATTTTCAGCAGGCGATTGACAGCGATCCAACCTACGCCGCGGCATATTCCGGGCTGGCCGACTGCAACAGCGGACTTGCGTGGCACGGGTTCAAATCCCCGGCCGACGCGCTTCCCAAAGCTTACGCGGCCGCTCGCAAGGCGGTGGAGATCGACCCACAATCGGCTGAGGCCCACGCCTCCCTGGGCCTTGTGTTCAGCCATAGTTGGAATTGGGCCGCAGCCGAGGCCGAGTTCAGGCGCGCTCTCGAGTTGGATCCTCAATATGCAAATGCGCACCACTGGTACGGAGACTATCTTTCCATTAAGGGCCGCCATGACGAGGCGCTTGCCGAAGCCAGCCGTGCACTGCAACTCGACCCACTGAATCTCATGATCGGCACCTGGGTGGCGCTGCGATACTATCAGGCTGGTGACTATTCCCGCGCCATCGAACAAGGTCGAAACTCTGTTGAGCTGGACTCGAACTTCGCAGCTGCACACCTTCTGCTGGGCGAGGGCTACGTTCAGGCAGGCTTGCGCGACGAGGGCGTGAGTGAACTGAAGCAGGCGGCCAGCCTGTCAGGGGGTAGCCCACTTTACACGGCCCAGGTCGCGGTTGCCCTTGCAGCGGCAGGGCGGAGGGGTGAAGCACTCCGAATCGCACACGAACTGGAGACAATCTCGAGCAAGCGTTACGTTTCACCCTACGGGTTGGCTCAGATCTACGCAGCGTTGAAAAGCGATGAAGACACATTCAAATGGCTGCAGGCCGCGTATCGCGATCGCGCTGTCTGGATGGACTACCTCGCCGTCGATCCGATCTTTGATCGCTATCGCTCCGACCATCGTTTTCAAGAGCTCCTGCGGCGAATCGACCTGCTCTGAGTTAGGTTGCGACTGTTCGTTCCTGGTCAGCGAGTTTCGATCGCGGACAAAGATCGCGTTGCCGATCGACGCTCTGGCATCGAACTTACTTATGAATCAGTCACTTGAAGTTTGAGCATTTTGGCTGGCTACGTGCAGAGTTCCAAGCAGATCGCACCTCGTACAGAGACCGGTCAAAGGAGGACTCTCATGTTCCGGTCCATTGCTCGCGTCGTAGTTCCTGTTGGGATGGTATTTGTTTCCGTCCTGGCGTCCTCGGCCAACGCCCAGATCTCGCCAGACCTGCCCAATCCGACCGGGGCGCCGAATCCGCTGACGACGACGCTAACCATTTTTCGCAGCAACATGCAGGACAAGATCATGAAGGCGGCAGACGCGATGCCGGAGTCCAAGTACAGCTACCGGCCGACAAAAGACGTTCGCTCGTTTGGCGAGATCGTGACTCATGTGGCGGATATATCCTACTATTTGTGTGCAAACGCCAAGGGTGAAAGGCCCCCCGCCACGGCTACCGCGAAGGGTTCGAAGACCGAGATCGTAGCCTACCTCAAAGGCTCGTTCGATTACTGCGATCGCGTGTCCTCCGGGTTCACCGATGCTCACCTCAATGACCCGGCGGATTTCTGGGGCGTCAAGACGAACAAGATGTTCATCTTGACGCAAGCCGGAAATCATGACGCCTTGCACTACGGCAATCTCGTCACGTATCTACGCCTCAATGGCCTCGTGCCGTCCGGGGGCTGGTTTTGATTGCCCAGCGGCGCCCGCGTCCCCACTAAAACATTTCGTAAATGGTCATCGACCACATCGACCTACGGCAAATGAGAGCAGGACTCTTACCATCCGCTAAGAACATGTGTGAATGATCCAGGTCCGGATAGACGTGCTTCTCATCCTTACAAATTGCCTGGGTCCACTAAGCCGGCAGGATTCGCATCCATGAGACGGTTCGCGTGATGCTTTGAGCAACGTCTGTTGTTTGACTCGCGATGACTCACCAGCGGGCCGCGCACCCTTTTTGGAGTTCATCTAACCCGAACAATTCAGAGGAGAATTTCTCTCCCTCCCACTTTAGGATACAACGCGCTGGGGAGCTTGTGGGAAGCCCCGGGTCGTGCCGCATCATCGTCACCTGAAGCAAAGAACCTGGGGAAATGGGAGGTGCGATGACAGAACATGCAGTTGTGATTGCAGGAGGAGGCCCGACAGGTCTGATGTTAGCGGGCGAGTTGGCCTTGGCGGGCGTCGACGTCGCCGTCGTCGAGCGGCGCGAACGTCAGGATCTCGACGGCTTGCGCGCAGGCGGGCTGCACATACGTACCATCGAGGTACTCGATCAGCGGGGAATCGCGGATCGCTTCGTTGCGCAAGGACAGATGATTCGCTCTGCGCCGTTCGCGGGTACCACTCTCGACATCAGCGACCTTCCGACTCGCCACAACTACTTTCTCGCGCTCTGGCAGACGAGTACCGAACGCATCCTGTCCGACTGGGTCGGCGAGCTGGGTGTGCCGATCTATCGCGGACGTGAGGTGACGGGTTTCACACAGAACGACAACAGCTTCGACATCGAGCTTTCCGGCAACCGATCGATGCGAGCAGAGTTTCTCGTGGGGTGCGACGGTGGTCGCAGCCTGGTCCGCAAGAAAGCAGGTATCGACTTCCCAGGGTGGGATCCTTCCACCAGCTACCTGATCGCCGAGATCGAGACGGCCCAAGAGCCGAAGTGGGGCATGCTCCGTAGTGAAAAGGGCATCAACGCTGTCGCCAAACTCGACGACGGCACGCACGCGCGCGTGGTGTTGACGGAGCAACACGTCGGCCAGGGCGGTGAGCCGACCTTACACGACGTCCGTGAGTCGCTCATCGCCGTCTATGGGACGGATTATGGTCTTCGCACCGCCACCTATATCTCCCGGTTCACAGATATGGCCCGGCAAGCAGCTGACTATCGAGCGGGACGCGTGCTCCTGGCTGGCGACGCGGCGCACGTGCATTCCCCAAAAGGTGGACAGGGACTCAACATCGGTGTCCAGGACGCGGTCAATCTGGGCTGGAAGTTAGCCCAAGTGGTGCTTGGGACATCGCCAGAAAGCCTCCTGGATACCTACCATGCCGAGCGGCATCCAGTCGGCGCCCGCGTATTGCGCAACACCATGGCGCTCACCGCGCTCGATGGCAGCGACGATCGTATCGAGGCCTTGCGCGAGATGATATCCGAGCTGCTGCGAAAGGACGAGACTCGCAAGCAATACGTCGCGATGGCGTCTGGTCTGGACATCCACTACGACTTCGGTAAGGGACACCCGCTGCTCGGCCGCCGCATGCCCGACCTCGACCTGGTCACCAGCGAAGGTCCGCTTCGGGTCTTCACTTTGCTGCACGATGCCCGCCCGGTACTGCTCAACCTTAGTGAGCCAGGCGGCATCGACATCACGCCGTGGGCAAGCCGCGTCAAGTTAGTAGACGCCAAGTACGAAGATGGTGCCTTTGAGCTTCCGGCATTCAGGGAGGTTACTCTTCCGACGGCCGTCTTGATTCGGCCCGACGGGTACGTAGCTTGGGTGGGAGACCAGACCCAGCAGGGCCTCGGCGATGCTTTGACTACTTGGGCCGGATTGGCGCGGTAACGTAGCGCACTGGCTTCCAGGATCATTCTATTAGACCGCGCCAAAGACCCCGTAGACTATTGGATGTCGCTCGTCTTGGGTAAGGACACGCTTCTCAGTTGACCTCAATGATCGGCATTAGGCCTATTCGAGTAATGTTGATAAGGTTCTATCTTCACGCTGTCGGTCCACTCGCCATCCCGTTGGAATGCATCCGTCGTCAAAGTCCACATGCCTTTTGAGCCCAGAGACACGATCCTACTGGCGAGTTCCTCAGTTGTTGCCAGCCGGACGTCGCCGAGTGTAAATCGCTCGTCATCAGGCGATTCGAAGATGCTGCCTCCGAAGCCAGGTACATGGTCTAATTCCGCCTGCATCCACATGGTCAACTGGACCCCTAACATGACCATGGTTTGATCAGGTCCCGGCTTGAAATCCTCCCATACGTGGTCAAGCACCATTCTCTGGCGAGGGTTCAGATCACCCGCGATCAACACCAAAACATTGTTCGACTCTTCCAGCGAATACCCGGTACCCGCAATCGCCTCCAAAAGCGCAGATTTCGGATCCACGTTCTCCAGGTTGTAAGTGCGCGGTGCTTTGGACAAAAGGGTTGGATCCCCACCGAGCACAATGCCGATTGGGACACGTGTCTGCCGGCCGGTAGCTTGAATAAGCTGAAGGGGAGTGGCATGATCAGACTCGAATGTCACCGCCGCGTTGGGGTAGTTCCCGATGACTGGGGTGACTTCGATGCCGGAGGACCTTCCCTGACTCTGATCAGGTTGTCCGATGCCATGAACGGCGGAGGCGCCGATTATAAAGAAGATCAGCAGCCTCAACATGCTCGGTGCTCCTCTGTCGATTCCGACCAATCATAAATCCTGGGTCACGGGCTGGAAGCCGGATGCGCGAGGCTGCGGCACGGTTCGCCGCGCCCTTTGAGCAGAAGCCGTCTGTGGCGGGCTAGATCTGCGATGCGCTTCGCTCAGGACGACGAAGGGAAAGTGGTTGTAGAACGGTAAATTTAAGGCACCCGAATGGCGCACCGCAGATCCCTCGGCTTCCCCAGATTTCCTGTCGAGAGTCGCGGCTTCGGTCGACTGCATGTGGTTCTCTTTGAGGAGAACCACATAAGCGGCACCGGTGAGAGCGGTGAAGTAGGAAATCTGGGTACGACGGGATGACAAAAGGAGAGGGATGTTGAAAGGGAGAGGACCGTTGTCTAGGGAGAAGGCAGTTGTAGGGCCGGCAGGGACGCCTTCTCCATCGACAACCGCCTTTTCCAACGACAGCGACCGTTTTTGTGCGAAAGCAAAAAAGTCACAGGCTCTCAGGATGACGGCTTTGTCGAGGGGTTTGAAATACAGCTGGTTGGATATGCAGAAAACACGAAAGGATCGAAAAAGTCGTTATCGCTTCAAGCACGCTTCTCCGCGTTCTCGCAGAGCTTCTCCACGCGACGCTGCTGGGCCTCGATTCCCTGATAATGGAAGACCGCGAGCAGCTCCTGCCGCCGCTGCGTCTGCGTCATCTTCGCCCACCCCATTCTTGCTTTCGGCCTCTTCTGAAAGGCCACAGAGATGATTGGGGGCAGATGGTTCTCGCCCTCCATTGCCCCGAGCAGGCGTTCCGCCATCTGCCCGGCGCGATTCATGCGCGAAGCATCGCTCTTAACGTTCATCACCCACTTACCGATCTCGCGCCGCATGGACTCGCTCAGGCTGTCATAGTAGTCGCGCAGCCCGGGCTCCTCGTCCAACAACGAGGCCAACTCAGGCGGCAGCTCCGCCGGCCGAGGTTCCAGGTCGGCTTCCAACAGGAACTCCGCCAGGCTGCCAACAGCGATTCTCGCTTCACGCTGCAACCTGTTATTTACCAGCAGTAGATAGCGTCCATTCTCGCCCGGCACGGGAAACAGCGCGGTTCGAAACTCGATACCTGGTCCCTTGGGACACAAGACCTTGCCGCGCACGCGCAGCCTTTGCATCTTCGTCCAGGCTTTATGCGGATCGAAGGGCAAGCGCGCGATGGTCCAACCCAGGCCCTCGGTCCCTCGCTCCAGCATCGCCTTGAATCTCTTCGCGTGGTTCGCCATGCCAACATGCTAATGCCAAGGCGATGCTAGCGCATGGGGTGCTAGTGCAGGCCGTATTTTTGTGCCAGGTAATGCTCCACGGCGGCCGACTCATCCTGAGAGAGAACACGGTTGTAGACCAGGATTTCGCTGATCTCACCATTGAAGAAAGTGTGGTTGATCCCTTCTCCAATGGTGCCCGCACCGGTCACTCCACCCAGCGCGGATAACTTGCCGCTCTGGCGCAACACGCGCTGGCCGTTGACATACAGGGAATCGACGCCACCGTCATGCACGGCGCGCGTGGAGGTGAAATCCTGGCCGATTCCAGCGCCAGGACGGGTGTAGGACAAGTTGTTCCCCACCTGCGTGGTGCCGAAGCGTGCGGTGACGTGCGACTGGTATGGGCTTAGGAAGGTATTTCCCCAGAACGCATTTTCCGTCCAAAGGATGGCGCTGTTATCCGAATAATAGCTGCCGGCCGGTGGATCGGTGTCTGCTCTTCCCACCAGAAATACCGTCATCTGGCTCCATCCGGCGATTGGCAGATTGAAAGTGAAGGCGGAATTGCCGGCAAAGGCATAGGCTTGCTGGCAATTGCGGCCGGCGACGGTCAATTGCGGAGACCCAGTTCCCACCTGGGCATCATGGCCATTCCCCGACTGATCGGCCCAAGTGGTGCTGTAGATGTTGCTGGTATCCGCGCGAAGCCACTGCTGGAGCCCGTTGGTCGGCACCGCCTTCGACGGATCGGGGGCAGAGGTGGAACGAACCCGAAGGTTGGAGAGGCTGATGCCGTTGTAGTATTCGTCTCCGGCAAACAGAACCGCTGCTGTGGGGAAGGATGTTTTGAGGCCGACAACCTGCAGGTGTTGCGCCTGCGGCTCATAAAGTGCAAGGGTGTAGCCGCTCGCGGTGTTGGCAAAGGTCACCGGCCCCTGGGATGGCGTGGCGCCCACCTGCAGGGTGTAGTTGTAGGTGAACCTTCCGGTCGACTCCATGTCCAGGCCGACACCGTTGACGTCCTGGTTGAAGCTCAGCAGGAGTATGGTCGGGGGGGTGGTGGTGTTGACACTTGCACCAACATTCAGGAACAGAGTCCCGCCGTTTACCGAGTAGAGAGGGTGGCTCCCCGGATTCGAGCTTGTGGTTAGCGACGGGATCGTGACTGTGACGGTGAGTCCGGGCACGCCACGCACCGGCAGTGTAGCAGTTATGGGTGAAGACGTACTGAAGGCCGGTAAGACCGGCGCCGCCGGCATTGCGCTGAAGTCTATATAGCCATCGGGTACCAGGCCGGACGTGCAATACAGGCCATCGGTCGAGACCTGTGCGAATGTGGCCCGGGGGGCGAACATCAGAACGCAGGTCAACCACACAACGAGAAGAAATTGCTTACGCATGATTCACTCCCAGGAGCTGCTTAGGGCAGCGGCTATTGCGTGCGTCTTCATGAATAGTGCGATGAGTGCACAAATGGTTACAGCGATTGCTGCGATAGGGTTCGCGCTTCTGGGGCGCGCTCGCTACGAACGGTTTTATAGTGTTGGCCTTGCCTGCCCAACACAGACTCTTCCTTTGGGCCGCAAATAAGAAGCCAACCTTAGTTGCGCAACAATCTAATACGGCAATAAGAGGGAGTCAAGTTACAAGATTGCTAAGGTGCGGAAACGCGTCAGCCAAGCACCTCTTGTTAAGTTGGGATGAACATGCGGCCTGACTATTGAGGCTTTGGGATGGCGGAACAGGCGGAGTTGGGCGGCGTGGCGGAAAAAGGTAATTGTTACGATTGTGTAGGCCTGAGGTAACTCTGCCGTCCTCCTTTCACCTCGACGAGGGTAAGCGCTCAGTGCCCTGCGTGTTGGTTTTCCGTCTTTAATTGTGGGAAAGATTAAGAAAGCTTAATGTATGAGATATTGCTATCGGGATGTGGGGCTTCTTGGGGCGGCCTTGGTTACGCAAATCCCATTTGATCCATCTGCTCAGAAGGATGGGGGTTAGTTCGTCTGTTCCCGAAAGGTCCTTATCTCCCGGCCATGACTCATTCTCCTTTCTAAACCTCCCGAATCCTATGCTCTAAGGGCTGCACCCGGCTTCCGACCGATTCTCAGCCAGCTTTTCCAATACAGAGTGGACAGCTCCGTTTGTGGTTAAGAACATGATCATTGGCCGCATTCCTGTCGTCGAGTGCCCTTTGCTTGAGCAGAAGATGCTCCGATCGCTGCGCTCGCGTTCCTACCGGCTCGTTGGGTAGTGGGAACTCATACTGTGCCCAGACCCGAAGCGCAGATTGATATTGCCGCTTTAACTCCTGCAGCTCCGAGCAAGGATCAGCGGCGGCCATGCACGATAGTATGCGCGATTCAGGATTGAGCGGACAGGAGCGTGCACGTCATATAGCGCCAGAAGTTTTCGTTTAGCACAAAGCCGGCTTAGTGATTTCCAAATCAGTCGCACAGGACCAAGAGAAAATACGTGATTTGCGCGACTAAGAGCAATATTGATCAGTCTACAGATGAAAGCGAGGAACATACTTCTTCCAAGAACAGCTTTATGTCTCGGGGACTCACCGAAGCTCCCACTCGCGTAAAACTGAAGAGAAAGAATCGGCCGGCCTTCCGGGTTGCGGATGAATCACTCAAAATCGCACTTCATCGTTAGACTGGGAACTGAACTGCATTTCGGATGGGCGTGTCCCCGAAACTCCTTTTGTCGTCGGCCATTGCCCAGGGTGCATTGAAGGTGCAGCGTAACACCCCGGAACTTGCCCGCTCTGCATGAGCCCCGCCGCAACCGAAAAGGGACAGGTGGGACGTTTACTAGGCCAAGATCATCCTTGAGACAAAGTAACGTCCCACCTGTCAACGCCTTTCGTCCACGCTTTTTTCCTCATGCCATTCCCGAAGGTCCGCCCCTTGGGAAAGAGCCGTGTTCCTGGTCGTTGCGGTTTTGCCTGTTTCGGGCTTTCGCTGCCGCCTGGTTAGCGATGCGCTCTATCCTATTTTGCTCTGGAGTCTCCACCGTGTTGGTCTGGTCCTGCTGCGGTGGGTTTGTCGGTTCAGGTTCGTTTGCCATGGGTATCGTCTCCTATTCACTGCATGTCACAAAGCATACGCCAGATAGTCGCGCTTCGCGGTGACTTGCATCACAGGCTGGGCCCTGGCTTGCACTGCAAAGTGCCAGTTGCCCCTGACCATGACACTTTACTTCTGGTTGTGCCAGTGAAATAGCTTATGCGTGATCTTCCACTCGCCGTTCCACTTGAGCAAAGTGAATACGTCGGAAGCTCGGGCATTGGCACCCGCCAACTTCCCAGACCACCGTTCGACCTCCAGATGAACGATCGCGATGGTCTCGATGATTTCAATGCGGGCAAAGCGGGGGCTAATATTCGGTGCCGGACCGTTCTCAGTGATCCACTTGAAGACATGTTCGACAGAGCCGGTATATTCGACTCCTTGACAGTAGCCCGAGATGGTTGCGGAAGGATGGAAAGCCGGGCGCATCAAGTCTCCGTCCCCTGCCCGGGCCGCGGCGATATAGCGGAGCATGGTGCCGGCGATCGCGTCGTGCTCGGCAAGGTAAGCGTTTGTTGGTTTGACCGGGACGAGGTCTTCGGCTTCATCGATAGGAGATTCGGCTGAGCACTTTGTGCGTAACCGGCTCCAAGCCTCTAATTCGTGCCGGAACGCGAAGACAGTGTCCTGCTTTTCGTGCTCGTGGCGGTGGACCGGGAGTCCCTCCGTTGCTTCCCAGCGCCGCACAGTGCGTTCACTGCGCTCCAGATAAGCTGCAATCTGCTTCCACGATTCCAGCATCTTCTGTGGGGTGTTCAGCGCAGGCATCCTAAGACTCCCGCGGAAAACTATAACAGAGAGCGCGCTGCTAAGTCCGGGGCTCATGAATGCCAATGAAACGCCTTCTGGATGATCTTCCACCCATTGGGCGTCTTGAGAAGCGTGAAGAGATCGGACATGTAGACGCCGGAGCCGGCCAAATTGCCTGACCAGCCGGCGACGTCTAACCGAACTGCAGCGATGGATTGCAGAATGTCCACACTCACCACGCGGGGCTCAATCTTGTCAGCGGGACCATTCTTGTCGATCCAGTCGAAGAGGAAGGGTGTTCCGACAGCGAGTTGATCTCCCGCGTATCCGAAGAATGAAGCGTCTGGGTGGAAGGCAGGACGCATAAGGTCGCTTTTGCCCTGCTTGCATCCGTCAATATATATCCGCATCGTATTGACGATTTGGTCGTAGTCGGTGAGGTATTCGTCGTTTGCCATGCGGAGACTGTATGGACCTGGAAATAGAGGCGTCAACAGCCAAACGTGGCCAAAGCCGGTCACGAATGAGGGCCAGATTCTGTTAGGGAGAATTCGGCGACAGGATGACGATTCAGCGCAGCGAGTGCTCATTCGGCGCAATCGGCATGATGTCGCCGAATTGGCGAAGCGTAACCTCGAGCGCTCGTGGGTTAATGCAAATCAGCGCTTCTCTATTCGGGTCACTTCCGTCTGTGTGCCCTTCTCGGACTTGAAACGTTTTCCGGTTGAAAATCACTACTTTGTAATGGCTTCCTATTGGAGGGTCACCTCCATCGGTAAGAGTCTCTCAAGGAGGGACCGGTGCTCCCTCTGAACATTAAGCGCGAGCGCACACCTTTACCGCGTTTGAGTTCAAGCATCTGTAAAGGCTTATCCGTTTGCGCGAATGAGTGCCGCGAATTACTTGCTTATCGAAAGATAAAAAAGAAGCGCCTTCGTGTTCAACCCAACTTAGAGAAAGGTACATCATGATCAATTCCAATATTTCGCTCGACCCCGGTTTTCATTTCGACGAAGTTGATCCAACCACTTCGAACACCATCGATGTGGCAACCCAAAGAATGCTGGCTTTGAATCCTGGCCTTGCGCCTATGCTATCCACGCAGACCACGTTAAATGAGCAGACAAATGTCGTGTCCGAACCGCTGGGCGACCTGATGGGGTTTGTGGATCCGATGAATCCCACCCAGGGTCTTGTTTTTGCCGGCACGGGTTTCAATACGATCTTCCGCCCGCAAAGTCCCAAGACACCGACAAACCTTCCCATCAAGGTCCCAAACAGCGATAACATTCTCGAACTTAACCTAACGAACGAGACGCTGAGCTTTGCCGCGCCGCTGGGTGTCGTGCCCAATCGGGGGTCCGGCAATCAGGGCGACATCTTTCTCAATGCTGTACCGTACGTGCAATCGATCACCGACGTTACCTCGTTACCCGCGACGGGCATCCATTTCGAGCCCGGCATGTGGCTCGCAGTACCGCCTACGACCGTGCCCACGGAAGCAGCGACGATTTACACGCGCATGGCGTCTATTCCGCATGGCGTAACGATCAATGCACAGGGCATTTCCCTGGGCAGGACGGCCGGCAAGCCCGATTTCAATAACCCAGCGCTGCAGGTCAACATCAATCCGTTCCCCATCGGCGGAACTCAGCAACCCTCGGCGCCCGGCACGCGCTTCTTTCCAAGCCAGACGGCGACGACTCCGGGGACCGCCCGGATTCCGCAGGATCTCACTTCCTTTATCGCGGCAGGCACGATCACGCAGGCGATGCTCGACAATCCCAACGTCGTCCTTCAAAATGAGATCGCGTCGCAGAATATGCAAAGCTTCGTGACGCTGATCGTGACTACAGATTCGGCCGGTACGCAGCCGACACCGCCACCCAACCCAACGACCCCACCCGCCCCGCCCGTGCCGACGGCTCCCGGCTTCGCGGGAGGGCCTGCTGAGATCGCGTTTCTCACCGGAGACAATCACACGCCCCCTCAAACTCCGAACGCCCACGCGTTCAAGATGAAGGCGATTTTCTGGATCGAAACGGTGCTGGAGACGATTGTGATTCCGGTTTGCCAGGCGAACGGACTGCCGATCACCGTTCAAGCCGCGCCGCGTCCAGGAAGTTCCCTTCGGCCTACTTTCACGCTCACGCCACCCAAGGACGTCACCGCACCGAAGCAGATTGTTGTGCCGTTCATTCAGATCCAGTACAGCCAGACAGTTTTCCTGAATTTCAATACGCTTACATGGCCTCATGTATCGGTGGCCACTCTGATCCCCGCCGATCCAATTGTGGTCCCGATCTCTCTCTTGACTTAGATGGCTTGAAGGTACATTCGTCATGTTAGGCAGGGCGAACGCCCTGCCCAATTTTTGTACCCCATAAATGGTAGGACCCTATCAGGATGGCCCCGCGCAGGAAGGTCCAGTGACAGGTCACCAGGTTTCCCTGTCCACGAAACTCGTGGCGTTCTGGCAAAATCGAAGACCTAATATGTGAATGATCAGAGCGGACGAGCGTCGGTATCCAGGATGGCAGTTTATTCAAGAAGAGATCCTCTCGTCCGATTACTACGTCGTTGTCGCGGCGGGAAAATATAGGCCGCTTGCATAAAATGGTCAAGGTTTCACCGAGAAGGAGCACGATTTCGCCGGGATGCACGCCCATTCCGTGTTCAATCCCAGGCTATTTACAGTCCGGCTGAAGCCGCGCCCTTCGTGCAAGTTTTTTGCAGCCAGTAAAGGCCCGTACCCTTCGCTGCGATGGTTTTTGCAAGATACCCCTAAGGGTTACTAGGGGATCATTTTGCCGAAATCAGGGTATCGCCTGATTGTTTCCAATTCGCCTGCAGTCCAATATCGCACTACGCCTTAACGGTTCTGAAATATTCCAAGCTGCGAGCTCCCTCTCACGCTGAGCCACAGCTTCGTCGCTCCCTCAGAATTCGCCGGCGCCACCCCGGGCTCCTATCGAAAGTTTCTTCTGGAGAGTGTATGCGGCGCAATGAAGGGCGTGTTTCGAGCCTCCTGATTTCCTTTCTACTGGCTTGTTCGTTTCTGTTACCAGAAGTGGCTTTGACCCAAACCCAGACGACTGGCTCGATCACCGGTCGGCTCACCGATATCGGCGGAGCGGTGATTGCCGGGGCGAATGTAGCCTTAACTTCCCGGGCGACGGGAGCGCAGACCACCGCCACTACCGACCAGACCGGTAATTACCGTTTCAATCTGCTGCCTCCCGGCGCTTACGCGCTGCGCTTCTCTGCCAATGGTTTCAAAACCGGTGTGCCGGGAGACATCACGGTCACGGTTACAGAAACGAGCACGGTCAATCTGGCACTGTCGCCGGGCCAGCAGCAGGAAACGATTCAGGTGCTCGCCACGGCCGAGGCTCTGCAAACTGAGAATGCGACGCTCGGCACCACGGTGGAAGGATCTACGATCCAGACCCTGCCACTCACCGAGCGCAACTATACCCAGATCCTTACTCTTTCGCCGGGCGTTGCCGGGAACGTGAATGACGCATCTCAGCTGGGCCGCGGGACGATCGACGTCTACGTGAACGGCGCCAGTAATATCAGCAACAACTTCGCCATGGACGGCGCGGATATCAACAACTTCGGGAGCGGCCGGGGCGGTGACTTCGTTCAACAGGGAGGCATTCCCATTCCCAACCCCGATGCCATCGAGGAGTTCAAGATCCAGACGACGATGTACGACGCGGGCTTCGGACGAGATGCCGGGGCCAACGTGGAAGTCATCACCAAATCAGGAAGCAACCAGTTCCACGGATCGGCCTGGGAGTTCTTCCGCAATAATAAGCTGAACGCTAACGATGCATTTCTCATCGCCCAGGGTTTGCCACGCCCGGACATGAAACAGAACCAGTTTGGCGGGGCCATCGGCGGACCCATTCTGCGCGATCGGATTTTCTTTTTTGGGTCTTACCAGGGAACCAGGCAGATCAATGGTCTTAGCTCCAGTTCGTTCTCCAGCAACACCCTGCCGGCAATTACCAGCGATCGCTCGGCCGCAGCAATCGGCAGCATCTTTTGCAACCAGCCCACAGCCAACGGTGGCACCCAGGTCGCCTGCAATGGTTCGAATATCAACCCTGTGTCGCTCGCCCTGCTCACTCTTAAGAACAGCAGCGGCGGCTATCTTATTCCCACGCCAAACACGGTCACGCCCGGTTCCGCGTTTGGATTTTCATCCTACAGCATTCCCGGGCGATTCACCGAGGATCACGCGCTGGTGAATACCGATTACCAGATCTCCGACAAGCACCGCTTGAGCCAGCGTTTCTTCTATTCCCGCGACCCGCAGGAAGTTCCCTTCAGCAGTTGCAGTCCTGGCTGTCCTCCAGGTTTTGCGCTGAACACGCAGTTCACCAACGATGTAGGCTTGCTGAAGTTAACCTCCACGCTGACCCCTAGTTTTCTTAACGAAGGCCTGATTGCATTCATACGGAATACCGGCGTGCTGCAGAGCCAAACCAAGATCACGGATAGCTCGCTCGGTATCACCCCCGGCGATCCTGGCTTTTCTTATCTGCCGGTCACCGTCATCTCAGGTTTGTTCAGCCTGGGTGGGGGCTTCAACGACTTTTCCGATTCGGTGGTGAACACTTACCAGGCTGCCGATCAAATTTCCTGGTCTCACGTGACGTCACAACATTCGCGCAGGCTACGAGTTTGAGCGCCAACAGTTCGATTTCGCCGATGATGGCCCGCGCCGCGGCGAAATTCTATTTCTTAGCTTCTCCGACTTCCTGCTCGGGCAAAGCGGCACGCAAAACGGCAGCGGGAACAGCAATATCTTCCTGAGCTATGGCATTGCGGGGAACCTGACAAAATATTTCCGCGCGTATGACATGGCCTCCTTCGTTCAGGATGACTTCAAGGTGCGGCCGAACCTCACCCTCAACTTCGGTCTGCGCTGGGAGCTCAACAGCAACATTGGCTCAGCCGATGGCCGTTTGAGCAGCGCCTTCCCTCAACTTCTGGCGGCGACGCCTGCCACGGATGCCGGCACCTATGCGGGCTGGGTCGTGCCCTCGAATTTCCCGGGCTCAGTGCCCAATGGGGTTACGCGGCTTTCCGGGCATTCCGTCACCAGCCAGGACCTGCCGCTGCATAACTTCGGGCCCCGATTTGGTTTTGCCTGGACGCCTACTTCTTCGGGAAAGACCGCCGTGCGTGGAGGCTACGGTATCTATTACACCCGCCCCAACGGCAACGCTACGTTGCAGGTGCTGACAGGGCCGCCGTTCGTGAGTATCCGCCAACTGCTCGGGGCCGGCAACAGCGCCGCTACCTTCCAGAATCCCTATAATCCGGCTCCAACTCCCGGCTCCTTCCCTCTGCGCACGCCCACATCGGAATTGGCTTCGGACATTATCGCCAGCAACTACGACTCACCGATGACGCAGCAATACAACCTCGATGTTCAGCAGCAGTTGTCACCTTCCACTGTCTTCGATCTTGCGTATGTCGGGACGCGTGGCACCCGATTGCTCGAAGGCCGCAACATCAACGAGGCTCTGCTCGCCAGTGCAGCCGCCCCCATTAATGGCATCACGACGAACACGGTGGACAATGCGTCGGAGCGCGTTCCCTACACAGGCTTCTCACCCGGCGGTCTGACCCGTATCGAGTCTTACGGTTTTTCGATGTATCACAGCATGCAGGTGAACCTGCGGCGGCAGATAAGCCACGGCTTTCTGCTGCAGGCGGCCTATACCTGGAGCAAGGCCATGACCGATGTGCAAGGGCTGGGCTACAACGCGGTGTTTGAAGGCGGCAGCGGGGACAGCAACGATTCCAACGATCGCCACCAGCGCTGGGGACCTGCCGGGTTTGATCGCACCAATCGCGTCGCTCTGGCTTATCGGTGGGAACTGCCTCTGCTTCAGGATGGCAATTTCATGTTGCGGCAGGCGGTCAACGGCTGGGCGGTTTCCGGCGTGACCACCATCCAAAGTGGAGACCGGCTCACGATTACTGACTCACTCGGCGGCTCTATCTACGGTTCGGTCAGCACATCGCGGGCGCAGCTATGCCCCGGCGTCCTCAACAGCCAAATCGAAACCCGTGGCAGCCTGCGCAGCCGGCTCACGAGTTACTTCAACAGCTCGGCGTTTTGTCCCGCTCCTGCGCTGGATGGCGGAACCGGCTACGGCAACAGCAGCGCCGGCGTAGTGCGCGGTCCGGAGCAGAACAACACGGATCTGACTCTCTCGCGCATCTTCAAACTTGGCAGCTCTGAGAAACGGACCCTGGACTTCCGGGGTGAGTTTTTCAACGCATTCAACCACGTGCAGTACGCCGATCCAGCAGTGGCGTATGGCACGGCGAGCTTTGGCTCTATCCAAAGCACGTCGGTGGCGCCGCGTATTATTCAGATTGCTGCAAAGATTCAGTTTTGACCTGACTGCTAATAGTGGCGTGCCCTGCGTGGGGTATTCGTCCATAGGGAGCCAACGATGAAGTATTTTCTCGCTGCGGCAACAACCTTTGCTTTCGCAGCAGTTGCCGCCGGACAGACACCGTCCGCTACGCTGCCTGCTTCTCCTTCCACGGTCGCCTGGGGCTACTACTGGGCCGAGGCCAAACCGGTGCTTACGGTTCACTCCGGAGATACGGTACGGATTCAGACGCTTTCAACGTGCGGCCCCGATGACCGGGTGATCAAAGAGGGGGTTGCGGCTGCTGACATACCTGCTTATAACGCTCCCATTTATCGCGAGGTAAAGGACAAAGGACCCGGCGGACATATTCTTACCGGGCCGGTGGACATTGCGGAGGCCGAACCGGGGGATGTGCTCGAGGTTCAAATCCTGAAGATTGATATCGATGCGTCCTGGGCCTGCAACGGCTTTGGCGCGGGGCGCGGGTTCCTGCCCAATGATTATCCTTATGGGCGCACCAAGATCATTCCTCTGGACCGCGAGAAAATGATGGCCCACTTCGGGCCAGGTATTGAGATTCCGCTGCATCCGTTCTTTGGCAGCATGGGCGATGCGCCTCCTCCGTCCGCAGGCCGCGTGGACAGCGCGCCACCGTGGATGCATGCGGGCAATATGGATAACAAGGAACTGGTCGCGGGGACAACTCTCTATATTCCGGTGCATGCAAAGGGCGCGCTGTTTGAGGTGGGCGATGGGCACGCTGGACAGGGCAACGGTGAAGTCGATATCACGGCTATGGAGACGTTCCTGTCGGGAACGTTTCGGTTCGTTGTGCACAAAGACCAGCATCTGCTGTGGCCGAGAGCGGAGACACCTACCAGCTATATCAGCATGGGGTTTAGTCCGGATTTGAAGGAAGCTACTACGCTTGCGGTGCGCGACATGATTAATTTCCTGGTGGAACAGAAGCACTTGAGCCGGGATGACGCGTATATGCTGACCAGCGTGGCGGTCGACGTCGATATTACGCAGTTGGTGGACGGCAGCGTGGGCGTTCATGCGATGTGCCCGAAGGCTATCTTCAGCAAGTAGCTTAAACGGGCGCACTCAGTTGATACAAACTCCGAAGTCGCAAAGATAGAGCAGTGGAATCCCATATCTCGCGAAAAACGAGCGAGATATGGGGCACCCAGGATAGGTGGTCAGGACAGAGACTTGCCGCACAGAACCACAGACGGTGGTTTGGAGATCAAGGCCTACTTCCGGGACTTTCTTCGAGGCCGTGGTCGGGTGCAGCATCGTCGCCAGCCCAGACCCTTTTGGCTGTCCAGGGTGCGGGGGGTGCGGCCCAGAATGGATCGGTCGCGGGTAGTCCCAGGGGGAGCCAGGCGGCGGAGCAGAGGTAGCAACTGCCGGTAGAGATATACGATTCGGCTATCGAAGGCTGGTGCCCGTAAAACCCCACGCGTAGCCATCCCTGGTCGTCGAACGTGCCGGGAGCTTCCACCATGCGGCGCATCACGGCGGTGAGTCCAGATCGCACTTGCTGGGGAGAGACGCCTTCGGGCAGCTGCTGCCGCAGGGCCATCTCGGCGAGAAGATGAAAGGCGCCGAAGCGGTAGCAGAGCGAACGGCCGATGGCTGGGAAGGTTGCTTCGGGGCTGATCATCCTTTCCTGAATCGCCGCATAGCGGCGAGCACGGACCAGCATCACCGGCCGATAGGAGTCCCAGGACGATGAGGATTTCGCGATCGTGTCGAGGATATGCAACAGCATGGGATGGATCACAAAGCTGTTGTAGTAGTCCCAATGAAAGACTGGCCCATCACCGTAAACTCCGTCGCCTTTGTACCAGGTATCCAGGGTGCGTATCGCATAGTCCACGCGCATGGGGTCCCACCACGCACCCATCGACGACAACGCCGCTTCCACCATCGCAGAAAACAGGAGCCAGTTGCTGAAGCTGGGCTGAATGACGCGCGAAGACTGAAGTGCCGCAATAACGTGCTGTTGTGTTTTGCTGTCGAGCTTCTGCCACAGTTCTGTGGGCGCGCGCAGAATGGCCAAAGCAAGGAACGCGGCATCGACCACGGGCTGCCTGCCTTGATTGAAATTCATAAAGTCCGGCGAGGCGGGGTCTGTACCCGCCTGGATGGCCATACGTGACCACTCGGCATATTGCTTCCGCAGGGCGCCTTCGGGACCGCTCTGTGGGCCGGATTCGAGCCACGGTGCAATGCCCGTGAGCAAGCGGCCCATGGCCTCCAGATAGGTAAACTGGCGACGATCCGCCACGTTCCCGTGGGGCGCTTCCACCGGCATCTCCGCCTTGAGGTTTCTCTCACTGAGAGCCTGCAGAACGGGGTGCGCGACCCGGGTCAGGACTTGAACCCAGTATTCACGATCGTTGGTCTCTCCAACCGGCGAGGCTTCCGAACTTGCAGGGATTGCGGAGAGGGTCCCGAGCGCAATGCCGCTCTTTAGGAATTCCCGACGGTCCATACCGGTCGACGTGTTTTTGCTCATCTGACTATCACCAGAAACAGATGATATCGGTTCTCCCATCCATGGGGTAGGGTGGCGACGAGAAAATATGGCGGACACATCTCGGTGGAGGAGTATTGAAACAGTAACTGTACCTTACACAGTCTCGAGACCTGGGTTCGAGTGACCATTGTCGCCAGGCACACCCTTCACCACTTTGCTGCCAGGACAGCGTCACAGGAGCTTTATTTAAGGTTGAAGGCAACACTTGTCAGCTTGCAAACACCTAATGTTTTAGAAGACGGGCCTGCTGGGCTAACGAAAGTCACTTCCCCCACCCGCAGGAACACCCGATGCTGTGGTCACGTCCGCGTTGGATGCAGTAAGTCGATCGGATCTCTGACCGGACATGCGTCCGATACCTACGAGGTAGAAAAGAGGGAGAGTATGTTTTTAGCAATTGGATTCGTTTTGCTTCTGTTGTGGCTGGGAGGCTTTTTCGTGTTTCACGTCACAGCGTTCTTTATTCACATCCTGCTGTTACTAGCCGTCGTTTCCATCATCTTTCACTTTATGCGAGGGGCTGCTTCCGCAGTTTGACAACCTTGCCACGTGGGGCGCCTAAGTCAGGCGCCCCCAAAAATCTGATCCTGTTACTCCGCGCGCAAGGCATCGACTGGCTCAATGCGAGCGGCTCGATAAGCGGGAATTGTGGATGCGGCGAGAGCCAGCAGAAAAATAGAAATTGCTGCCAGCACGATCACAACCGGATCGAGCGGATCGACTTCAAATAGCAGCGAGCGGAGATAGCGGGTTGCAAATCCCGCAAGAATCCCACCGATGACGCACCCGAGCAGCCCCAGCCTGGCGCTCGAACTCAAAATCAACCGCACAACCCCGGAGCGCTGCGAGCCAAGCGCCAGGCGGATTGCCATCTCCTGCGTGCGTTGCACGGCGGAGTAGGCGATGACGCTGTAAATGCCCAACAGCGCCAGCAACACAGCGGCCGCGGCAAAGCTGGAGATGAGCGCGGCATTGAAACGGCGTGGAGCCTGACCTTCCTCCACGATCGCCTCCATCGATTCAACCTGGGTGAGCGGAAGTTGAGGATCGATGGAGCGGACAACGTTGCGCAACGCACCCACCATTTGATCCGGCGGCTGCCGGCTGCGCAATACGATCGAGCCTCCGTTACCGACCAGCATATCGGGCGTGGCAAACGAGCCCACATCCGCTTTGGCTTGGCTGAAGGGAAAATACACCTGGTTCGTGGTCGGCACATCGGCCGCCAGCTCTTTCACGTCGCCGATCTCACCGACGACAGTCACCCAGGGTATGGTCGTCGCCTCCGTGGGTCCACGGTGAAGGCGTTTGCCGATGGGGTCCTGCCCCGGCCAGTAGTGTTCCGCCAGGGTACGGTTCACGATGGCCACAAGCGGGGCGTGTGCGTCGTCGTCGAGGGTAAAGGCGCGGCCTCGTATGAGGGGAATGCCGGCAGCACGGAAGTAGTCGCCCATCAACTCGGATGCCCAACTCAGGTTCAAGCCGGAGCCTTGGGGCGCGATGTAGCCTTCGGGCGTGAAGGTGGCGCGAACGTCCTGACCGGCAACGGGGAGCAAGGATGTAACTCCCACTGCTCGCACTCCAGGCAATGACTCAAGCTTGTTCAGGAGCAAAACATTGAATGAGTCAATGGCGGCCTGGGTCCCATATTGCTGCCGTGGCAAGTTGTAGCGGGCGGTCAGCATATGATCGGTGCGCAAGCCGAGGTCCACGGCACGCACCTTCTCAAAGCTGCGCAGCAGGAGGCCAGAGCACGTCAGCAGAACCAGAGCCACGGCGAGTTCCGCGATCACCAGGAGAGAACGCAGGCGCGCGTAGCCACTGCCAGGAGTGCCGGTGCGGCCACCTTCCTTGAGGGCTTCGTTGACATTGGTGCGGGCGGCAGCCAGCGCTGGGATGAGGCCGCACAGAAACGCGGTCACCAGCACCAGTCCAAAGGCGAAGGCCGCGACCTGCCAGTCAAGACCAATGGAGCTTACGCGGGGCAGCGTTTCCGGAAGAACGCTAATACCAGCGCGCAGTGCAACCCAGGCCAGGGCTAGCCCCAGGAGACCACCACCCAAGCTAAGCAGGAAGACCTCCACCAGCGATTGACGTAGGACCGATGCACCGCTTGCTCCCAGCGCGAGGCGGAGGGAAACTTCACGCCGGCGCCGGATTACCCGCAACAGCAGTAGCCCCGCCAGATTCGCGCAGGCGATAAACAGAACCACCGTTACGGAGAAAAAGAGCGTGCGTATGAGCGGACGAGCTTGCCTCACCGTGGACTCATCGAGAGATTGGACCACAGGATGGATGCGGCGCCTGGATAGCGCTGGTGGAAAGTTGCGCATGATCTCGCGTGCCGCTCCGGCAGCGTCCTGCTGAGCCTGCGCCGGGGTTACGCCGGGCTTCAATCGCCCCACCATGTAGAAGGCCCAGCCTGCCTGCCCCTGTAGCTCATCGTGCGTCAGGCTCATGGGTACCCACAGTTCACTGCGGTTCAACTTGCCGGGAACCAGGGGGAACTCAAAGTCTCGAGGCATGACTCCGATGATCTGGTAAGGTTTTCGATCGAGGAGGATCTTTTTTCCAACAACGTTTGGGTCGCCATGAAAGCGGCTTCGCCACATCTGGTAGCTGAGCACAGTGACCGGCACAGTTAAATCGTCTTCTTGTTGGGTGAAGACTCTGCCCAGCAACGGCGGCACGGAAAGGACGGTAAACATGCTGGCAGAGAGGCGTGCCCCGGTCATCTGCATCGGATCGCCCAAGCCGGAAAGCTCGTAGGTGGATGGCTGATAACTACCGAGGCTCGAAAAGGCGCGGGTGTCGCGCATGTAGACGCGGGTCCCAGGCGCGGTTACGCCGGGTGGGTCATCGCCGTAATCCACTCCTTCGACGATATCGGCGAGCGCCACCAGATGGGATGGGCCGGGAAACGGTAAGGGCCGCAGCAGAACGCCCTCGACCATGGAGAAGACCGCGGTGGTGGCGCCGATGCCGACAGCCAGCGTGAGCACCGCGGTCGAGGTGAATCCGGGGGACCTGCGTAAGTGCCGCAGGGCGTAGCGAAGATCTTGCCATAGACTCCGCATGACTCCCTCCATGTACTGCCCGGTCATTGCCCCCATCATCAGGCCATCGCTCACGTTCTGTAAACGGTTCGGGTTATGATTTAGAACCTGGATGGCTTTTATGTCCGATCTTCGGAGTCTCTGGCAGCCTGGCCCTGGGGCGGCGGAAGCTTCCTTGCGGACGAAGGCGGAGTTGCGCAAACAGACGGAGGCGTTCTGCGCCGCGACGACTCTGGCCAGCCGAACCGATCGCTTTATCGATCTTTTTTCCGGAATTTTCCAGCAGCGCTCGGAGCGAGTCTTCCAGTCGCGTCTGATCGGCTGGGTGGACCTGGTTGAGCAAGACGCTGACCTGCGATTGCGGATTCAGCAGGGATGGCAGTCGACCCTTGGTGAGCTCGACTCCGTTTCCCTATTCGCCGAAGCGGGGATTCCCGCCCAGCATGCGCTGTTTCGGGAGATTACCAGCCGGCTCTTTCAGCGTTGGCTGCCTCCTCCCCGCGCGGAGGACGATAGCGCTCGTCTGTTCGCAGCGGTCTTTTGTTCGACACGCGCTGTCCAGCGTTTTCTGGAAATGGATGCGGCGGTGTTCGCACGCCTGGCAGCCAACCTTTGGAGTAGCGAAGGACTCGCCTCCTATCCCCGTCTGCACCAGGACCTGCATGAGGGGCTGCGCTTGCTGGCAGCGCGCGTCTCTGCGCGTGGCACCAGCCGGGCTGTCCGGCAACGAAGCGAAACCAGGACGGTGGCGGAATCACCTTCCTATGCGTTAGTCCCAGCTACCGAAAGGTTTATCGAGTGCGAACAGGCCGCGCGCCCGGGTGACTGCCCCGCGGATTGCATGGAGCGCTGGCTCAACGCTGTCTATGCCTGCCGAGGAGAGCTCGGCATTGTTCGCATTCATATGGAAGATGCGGGAGTCAACGCGCCGCTGGTCTTTGACCTGAGCGCGATGGACACGGCGCTCGACCGGATGGAAATGCTCGCCGCCACCCTGGTCGCGAGCAGCGGCAAAGTTCTGGCCGCCGTGCGCTCGTTATTGAATACCCTGGTGCACGGTCTGCGCGAGGATATGCGTATTTCTTCGCTCGTCCGGCAGAATTTCAACTTGCTGGCGCGCAAGACGGTGGAACGTACCGGCCATGGTGGCGAACACTATATAGCGCACAGCCGCAAGGAATATTGGCGCATGTGGGGTGCGGCGATCGGGGGCGGATTTCTTACCGTCTTTACCGCGGCCATCAAACTTTATGTGGTCAGCAAGCACCGGCCACCGTTTATGGAAACGATTTTGATCGGCACGAACTACGCCATCAGTTTTCTGTTGCTGCAGATCTTCGGCTTAGCGCTGGCTACCAAGCAGCCGGCCATGACGGGAGCAACGCTGGCCGATATCATCCGCCGCAATCGGGGTGATTCCCGGCGCGACCAGATCACGGAATTCGGCGCATCCATCAGCCGCACCCAGCTGGCTGCGGCTCTGGGGAATATTCTGGCGGTAAGCACCGGGGCGGTCATCTTCAATCTGCTTTGGCTCAGGGCGTTCCATGCCCCTTATTTACCCGCTGGCCAGGCGGAGAAAGTGTATTTATCGCTGCGTCCTCTAGCTTCTGCAACCGCGATTGATGCCGCACTCACCGGTGTCCTGCTGTGGCTTGCCGGGCTGATCGGGGGATGGTGTGAAAACTTCGCTGTTTACCATCGCATTCCCGCGTCGATCGCGCAGCATCCCCTCGGCTTGACTATAGGGGCGGGCAGAATGCAGAAACTTGCCGATTGGGTCGACCACAACATCGGCGCCTGGAGTACGAGCATCTCACTCGGTTATTTGCTGGGATTCATGCCGGTGTTCTTTGAGTTCTTTGGGCTGCCGCTGGACGTGCGTCACGTGACCCTCAATACCGGTATGTTTGCTTTCGCCGCGGCCCGCTTCGGATCCTCTGTCTTCAGCCAGGTGTGGCTCTACTCTGCCATGGTTGGCATTGCGATGATGTTTGTGCTCAATCTGGGAGTTAGCTTTGCCATCGCTTCTTTTGTAGCGCTCCGCGCGTACGATGTTGGGCACAAGGAACGGGCGTCGATTCTGAGCTATGTGCTCAGGCAAATGATGTCGTCGCCGTTGCAGTTTCTCTTTCCGGTCCAGCCGAAGCCCGTGGCGTCCGAGACGCCTCCGGACGATGCGGAGCGTCCGGCTCCGGCGGCTTAGGGTAGATGAACGGGCTCAAGGCACGTCACAACACCTTCCATGACGCAGCAAACTCCGAAGTTACGAGGATAGGGTCGTGGAATCCCACATCTCGCGAAAAACGAGCGAGATGTGGGGTACCCGGAGTCTCCTGACAATTGGAACTCTTCATTGAGGTTTTTTCACAACCTCGCAAGCGACCGCTGCAATAAGCACCTCAAAGATTCGAAAATGAGACTCGCCCAGACGCTTTTCAGCCTAGCCACTGCGGGTTGTTGGCCGTGCCATCGTAGATTTGCGATGACTTGTAGGCCTCAAACTTCCCTGCCATGGCAACCGGCGCAGTCTTCTGCAGCACGGCCATCTTCTGCTGCAAGTCCATGGGCTTGAAGTTTCGTGCCACACCGAGGGCCTGGTCCAGGATAGCCACGGAATCGCAGCCGGTAATCGTCACCGTAACCGGCACACTCATCGCATAATGCAGGCCCTCCGGTGCGGTCACAGTATTGGTCTTCAGAATTGCGCCGTTCGCCAGGGGCTTCATGCCCAGGACCGCCATGCCACGCTTTTGTGCCGCGGGTATGATCTTCTGCTGGAAGCTGTCGAAGTGCTCGTCGAGCGCATTCACCGGCATCTGCACTGAATCGAAGGTGAAGCCATACTTGTCTGCGGTTTCGATCATGTGGAGATGAATTTCAGGGCTTTTGTGGCCGGTAAAGCCGATGAAGCGGATCTTCCCTTCCTGACGCGCCTGCTTCAGCACTTCCATTACATTTCCGGGTTGGAATGCCTGCTCGGGATCACCCATGCGAATGACCTCATGGATCTGCAGCAGGTCGATGTGGTCTGTCTTGAGCCGCACCAGGGACTCTTCCAATTGGTGACGCGCCGAAGCACCCGTTCGCCCGTCGATTTTCGTCATCAAAAAGGCTTTCTGGCGATAACCATCCTGGAGCGCCTTGCCCATCCGTTCTTCGCTAGCGCCGTCGTTGTAATCCCAGCAGTTGTCGAGGAAGTTGATGCCTTCGTCGAGGGCCTTTCTCACGATGCGGATGGACTCTGCTTCAGAAACGTTGGAGAGGCCGATATGATAGCCGCCGATGCCGATGATCGAGACCTCCACATCCGCTCGACCTAGTTTGCGGCGCCCAATTCCATTGACCGTCGTCACCGCAGGCAAAGGACCGTGCGCTGCCGCGCCTTCCAGTTTTGCTTGTGCGGACAGGTTGCGGCCCGCAAGACTCTTCCATCCGGCAAGCGCTGCCGCTGATTGTTTGAGAAAATTACGCCGTTCCATCCTGGACCCTCCCTCGCAAATTCAGTTGCGTGCCCTTAGAATGGCCCACGCCGGCCTTTCGGCCGCGATGCGCTACGGAAATTCTACTGGAATTCAATCACGGCCGGAAAAGGATGCCATTTCATGACCATCGCCGAAATCCTCCTGCAGGACTATGACGTCGAAATATCGAACACCCGCCGCACGCTCGAGCGGGTCCCGGAGGACAAGCCGGATTGGGTGCCACACCCGAAGTCGATGAAGATGGGCAGGCTCGCCATGCACTGCGCGTTGTTGCCTAACTTCGGCTATTGGATCCTGGAAGACGACGGTATGGATCTGGCCAATAGAAAACGCCCGATGCCGGATCTTACGTTCACCTCGCGGGAAGCCTGTCTGCAAGGACTCGATGAATCTTCCGCCAAGTGTAGAGCCGCGATCGCGAAGGCCAGCGACGACCATCTGACCGCGCTCTGGAAGTTCAGTTTTGGCGAGCACGTGATCTCGCATAACCCCCGTTCCATGGTGTTTCGTACCATGTGCTTTGCCCACCTGGTGCATCACACGGCGCAACTGGGCGTCTATCTCCGGCTCAACGACATTCCTGTTCCCGGGCTCTACGGACCCTCTGCTGATGAGCAGTGGGCGCCGAAATAACGTGTACTTACAAGCGATGCAGACCACATGACACCATCCATAACCGGCCTTTCGGCGAGAAGAGAACGTTTGTTGCGCTTTGCGCAGGCTCCATCTCCAACTCCCAATGCCAGTGACCCACATTTGATTTCAGAAGTGCGTCGGTTTCAGATGCCTTCCTACGTCATTCTTCAGGTGCGCACCCGGTCGGGCCTGATCGGCTATGGCGAGTGCAATGGGCTCTCCGGATCTGACCTCAAAGCGACCAACCAAGCCCTCACCGGGCAAGCGGCGTCGGCCTACCAGGCTTTGGATGGGTTGGTGCCGGCAACGGTGCGCGGAGGGTTGAATATTGCGTTACTCGACATTCTCGGGAAGGTTACCCACGCCCCGATTTATCGTGTGCTGGGCGGCCCGACGCGCAACAAGGCGCGCGCCATTACGCGGCTTTCCGGGACGACCGATGCGGAATTGCAGAGCGATCTGCAGAAGCAACTCGCCGCGGGTACCGGGCGTTTCTGATTCCCATCGTTCCCCCGGCTGCTCGCAATCAGGGTAGCGTTTTTGTGCACGACGCGCCGGCTAAAAGCGATGCGATATTTTACAAACGGATATTAATCACGTGGGAGGCATCTCCGCGCTTTGGAAGGTCGCGGCGATGGCGAACATATCAAATATTTCTATGGCGCCGCATCCGTGTGAAGGGCCGATTGGTGGTCTCGCCACGCTGCACGCGGATTCTGCGATGCCGAATTTTCTGGTGCAGGAAATTTGCAGCTTCGTTAAGCCCGGGGAGAAGGAGAAGATCTGGGCGGAGTGGTTTGGATTTCCGGCTATGCGCATGGTGGATGGCCGGGTTCCTTTGCCAACTAAGCCGGGCTTGGGTTTTGAATTGAGCGAATCCGCTCTGAGCAAATATCCTTTTGGGGGCACGAAACCGATGGAGTTTGTTTTTCATGAAGATGGTTCCGTGGCTGGGTTGTGAAGTCCTAGACTGTGATGCGTTTTCTTCCGAAGATAAGGGCATCGATGGACCAGGCGCCCGGGCCTAGCATTGCCAGGCTTATGCCCAGAATGGCGAGCAGGAGGTGACTCTCGTAGCGGCCTGGATCTGTGACCGTCATCAGCAACTCGCCGATCCCCTCAAGGCCGGCCATGATGGGGGTCCAGAGCCCGAGACAAATGCAGATTCCTACAAGAATCAAAACGACGTTGATTTCCCACAACGGGGACGGCGGAATGGGCAGCATCATCTGAATTCTCTCCACAATCAGAGAACTACCCGCGGCAAGGCGCAACAACAGGAGACCAACTCCTGGCTTGCCGGTGGGAAAAGTGGAGTATAAACGCTGCACACGCGGACCCCTCTAAACTACCGTACCTAGCCGCTCGCAATATGCGAATGACCAGAAGGGGTAACGAAACCACAGCCCTTTCGAGGGAGGAACGATGCTAGAGACGGGTGATTCCGCGCTTAAGCCCAAGCTTGACCGCATGCGTGCGATCGCTTGCGCCTAGTTTGGAAAGAATGCTTTTGACGTGGCCCTTCACCGTATGCTCCGTGATCGAGAGCTTGTCGGCGATGATTTTGTTGGAGTTCCCATCCCCAATCATGGTCAATACCTCAATCTCCCGCTCAGTCAAAGGATCATCCGCGGCGTGATCCGCCAGGCCAACCGCGACCTCGGATTGGATATGCTTATGCCCGGCGTGCACGGTTCGAATCGCACTCAAAAGATCTTTGCGCACCATGCTCTTCAATATGTAGGCGCGCGCGCCAGCCTTGAGGGCCCGATACGCTAAGGCGTCCCCCTCGTAGGTCGTCAGCACGAGGATCCTCGCATTGGGAAACTCGCTGCGGATGGCAAGGATCGCATCGATACCATCCATGTCCGGCATTTGCAGATCCATCAGTGTGATATCGGGCCGAGTGCTGCGAAAGCTTTCTATCGCCTCCCGGCCAGAGGTTGCCTCCCCTACGACGGTCATGTCGGGTTGGGTTCCGATGAGCGCTGCGACCCCGGCACGGAGCAGCGGATGATCATCGACGGAAAGTATTCGGATTACTTCGGGATTCGTCATGACGCCTGCGTCCTTTTTGCACGAAAAAAACGGAATCTATCTCGCTTTACAGGTTCTTCATAAGCGACAGCGGCGGGGATGGTCAACTCTACCTCAGTCCCGGCTCCGCTTTCACTCCACACTTCCATTTTGCCGCCCAGGGTTTCGGCTCTTTCCCGCATACCAGGGAGACCCCAGTGTCCGGGCAGGCTGCCTCGATCAAGGACTTTAGGATCGATGCCGATGCCATCGTCGCGAACGCGCAGCGAAAATTGCAGCTCCCCATAGGCAACTTCTGCTTCTATATTCTGCGCCTGCGCGTGACTGAACGCGTTGCGCAAGGCCTCACGGGCGAAGCGGTAGACTTCGTCGCGGAGAATGGGATCCAGGTTTTGCGCCTTACCTTCTACCAACACGCGGAATTCTGAAGTTTGCCCGGGGGCGGTTAGTTCCTTGCCTATGGCAGCCAGGGCTTGTGGCAGATCGTCGGGTACGACCGCGGAGGCGCGCAAGTTCTGCACCGCACTCCGGGCCTCGGCCAGCGCCTGATCCCCCTGATCGAGAACCTTCTCCAGTGCCTGCCTCGCATCGTCGGGGCGCGCAGGCAGCATGTGTTGCGCCGCCTGTAGATGGAGAAGCATCCCCTGAAAGCCTTGCAGCAAAGAGTCGTGGAGCTCGCGAGCGATACGCGTACGCTCGGCGGTGCGCTCTTCCACGCGCATGTCAAACTGCCTGGCAAGATGGTGCAGCCGCAAACGATAGAGCAGCCAGGTAAAGCCAGCCAGGCAAAAGACGCACGACAACTGGAACCACCAAGCCTGCCAGAATGCGGGCTCGATTTTAAAGGGGATGGTGGCTTCGCTGCCGTTCCACAGGCCATCGCTATTGGAAGCAGCAACACGGAACTGGTAGGACCCTGGACCAAGATTGGTGTAGATGGCCTGGCGGGAAACCACTGGCTCACTCCAAGCGTGATCAAAGCCGTCCAGACGATAGCGGAAATGAAGCCGGTCGGAACCTATCAGGCACAGCGCTGAATAATCGATCACGAGACGGCGTTGGGTCGAAGGGATACGGACCTTCCCCTGCAGGGCGATCGGGTTGCCATCGACCAGGACATTCTCTATGCGGGCTGCGGCAGGCGGCAGCTGATGATTGGCCCGGTTCGGATGCACGACGGAGAGACCTGCGTTCAGAGAAAACCAAATGTCTCCATCCGGATCTTTCACCACCGACCGGTCGCGCTTCACGCCTCCTGTTCCGCGCAAGCCATCCACAGGACCGTAAGTGCGGATATTTGTATCGTGCGGGTGGCCTTGCACCAACGCGTTGCTATTGATTCGCAGGACGTGGTTCGCAGTCGCTATCCATAATGATCCGCTCTGATCGTCGGCGAGGCCGAGAATTGGTTCGCGCAAAAAGTCTATTCCTGGCCCTGCCACCCGGAGCTGGCCCGAGTGCAGGAAGGCCAGACCGCCGGTAGTGCCAATCCATAGTGTTCCGGACGCATCGCGGAGGATGGAACTCACGTTATCGGCGGGCAAGCCATCACGGGTCGAGTAGGTCCGCCATTTGCCGTCAACCAGTTCTGACAGCCCCCCGGAGGTGCCAAACCACATGGCGCCGTTGGGGCCGTCCTGGATAGAATTCACGGTGTTGGCAGCCAGGCCATCGGCAACTGTGTAGGTAGCAAATTTGCCATCCTTTAACCTGCTGACGCCGCCATTCACGGTTCCGGCCCATACTGTGCCATCGGGATTTTGGTGAACGGTGTAGACGCTGTTTTGCGCGAGGCCATCGCGCTCGGTGTAGGTTTTGGCTGCAAACGATCCGCCGGTGAAACGCAGGTTGGTGAGCCCGCCCTGTTGCCTTCCGAGCCACAATTCGTCTTTGCTACCCGCGATGGAATAAATAACATCCTGGCTGAGCAGGTCATTGGTTACGGTTCCACTCGCTTCGCCCCTCATCCAGCGCAGGCCGCCCTCGATGGGCGCGTACCATACCCGATCGTACGGGTCCACGTAGATGGCCCCACTGCTTTCCGAATTAAGGCCGGGGGGAGAGTAGGTCACGAACGCGCTATCGCGCAAGCATTCGATGCCACGCGGCGCTCCCACCCAGACGTTCCCCTCGCTATCCTCAAACAGCGCCGTCACCCCAGTGTTTTCTTTGTCTACGGAGATCCCATGGTCGTTGAGGCGAAAGAGTCCGCCGGCCGTACCCACCCACACATTTCCGTCGCGATCCTGGACCATCGCGAGGATTGAGACGCTGCGGAGCGGGGGCGGAATTGGTGCTGCAGGGCTCTCGGCCAGCTGCATCAGGCCGTTATCCGTGCCGATCCATAGCTCCCCGTTCTGCAGAGCAAGTAAGCAGTTGATCTTGTTTGGCAGTTTCTTCTGGCTAGGCAAGACCTGGCCCTGGCTGATGTAGAAAAGCCCTTTATCCCGCGTCCCCAGCCATACTTTCCCGTCCGTGGTTTGCGCGATCGAATCGACGGGCGAGTTTGGCTCGGCAAAACGATGGGTGGCCACACCTGTCGCCGAACTGAGGCGGCTCGACATATTGTCAGCAGTAATTTGGTTCCCGTTCAGAGTAGCGGCTGAGGATTCTGATGAGGTGAGAACCCGGTATCGGTTAGCCCGATATTGCAGTGGGCCCAGCGCGAGCGACGACAAGAGGATCGTACCGTCTCTTAGACCGGCGATCGAGGTGATGCCGAATTCGGCTTCGTCATGGCCGAGCTCAAAGTTTCCCTTGAAGTAATGCAAGACCTGCGTGCTCTCGAGAACAATCCAAAGCCCTCCTTTCGGGCCCACGATGAGAGCCTTTACCGGGCCAATGGGAAAGCTGGTGGGAGTCGCTCGCGGGAAACGCACGGAAGCTCGAACCGTCGAAACGAAGCAGGCCTTTGTCGGTACCAATCCACAGATAGCCGTCCGGGGTCTGCGTAAGGGCGGTCACTGCGCTTCCGCTAAAGCCACGATCGCTAAACCAGCGCTCGCGAAGATATTGCGCGATGGTTCGATTTGGATCACTGGCGTGAGCCGGGCACGCGAGGCATATAACGGCGAGCAGGAGCACCAACCTTGTGATGGGCCCCTTCATGCGTGGATCACGGGAGATACTGGAACTTTTCAATTACGACTTCGTTTTCGCTTTGCAGGGGATTCTTATGAGACTCAACTACGTAAAACAGAAGTTGGAATTTCTCCTGACCCGGGGTCGGAACCTGTGACGTAAAGACGTGTTCGGAAACCACCGGTGCCCCAGGCTGAACAGATGCCCCGCGGACGGTTTTGAAACTGGCTCGCCCTGCTTCCCAATGCATCACGTGGGTGAGGGTGCCGGCGGGCACGGTAAACGGCGCCAGGTTGCCAGGAATGTAGAAGGGCTGAACGCCGTATTGAGCGTTGTTTTTGTTGTCGGCATCGCCCCAACGGCTCATTTCCACATCGAGTTCGCGGAAATGCTGATCTCCTCCCCAGTCATCAAAGGTATTGAGGCTCAGGACTGCGGCGGGTTCCAGATGGGTGACGTCGCGGACGGTAATAATGTAGGTTCCGTATCCCAGACTTCGCGACAGCTCCGCCTCCGCACAGGCCCAGCGGCCATCGCGTTTCTTCATGCGGAGATGAAGGGCTCCCGTGTTGTCGGTCCAGGCGTTGTCCGCGTCGTAAAGGTTGTTGAGGCCGCCGCGGTCGCCGGCGATGGTTCGTATATTCCAATCATATCCACTGAACTTGAGGGGCTTTGTCGGTGCTACCTGGGCCGCACCGGTCCCCTTCACCATTTCTACGGCAGCCACAGAACCGCCTTTCATAGGAGCGGTATCGATGGTGGGCGGCGGGTGAAATCCGGGATCGACCAACAAGGCTGCATACTCGAATCCGAGGTGGGTTGGGGTGCTCCAGGTTCCGTCAGGTTTGATCGGGATAAAGGGCTTGTCGGGCCACGGCTGAACCCACCAGGGTCCGCTCCTGGCATAGACAACGATCTGCTGCCCGGGGCGCGCACCCGAGACGCGCCCAGCAACTTCATCCACTCGTTCCCTGCCGCCTTGGGCTGCCGGCGGGATTTTGGTGAATTCGACGACGGGGTCGTTCGCCGGAGTCTGGGCGTGACAACCGCTTAGCAATGCTACGGCGAGCAGCAGGAGATGCAATCGCCAGACAGAGGGGCGCAAGCAGTCGGCGTGTGAAGCTCCCGAACCAGAGTCTTGTGTCTTGATGCTCACGGAGAACCTCGATCGACCTCCAGGGTTAGATTACTTGAGCAAACCATTCGTTTCATTTGGGCCCGCCCCGCGGCAAGCCGGGAAGCGGCCAAACCGCTTATATTCGACGATTGATAATATCGTGCGAGGTTCTTTCGAGGTTGGGAATGGGCGGGCATGAAAATTTTGCGGGCATGAGTCCGCATGAGTTGCTCCAGGGTCGTCCGGTGGCCGTAATCGGCGCAGGACTGGTGGGCGCCGGATGGGCGATCGTTTTCGCACGGGCTGGCCTGCAGGTTCGCATCTACGATGTGAATGCTGAAGCTACCAAGTGGGCCCTCGCTTTGATTGCCGAGCAGTTGAAAGAGTTGGAAGGGTTTGGATTGGTCGACGATCCGGTGGCCATTGCCGCGCTGGTTAAGCCTGCTTACCAGTTGGTTGATGCGGTGGAGGGGGCCGCTTACGCGCAGGAATCGGTGTTGGAACGGGTGGAGTTGAAGCGCAGCCTCATGCGGGAGCTCGAGGCAGTTGCGCCTTTCGATCTTGTCGTCGGAAGTTCAAGCTCGGGCATTCCGGCATCGGCCTTCACGCAGGGGTTGAAAATAGCCTCGCGGGTATTGGTTGTTCATCCAGTCAACCCACCTTACCTGGTTCCCGTGGTCGAACTGGTTCCCTCGCCAGACACCTCTCGCGAAACGGTCGAGTTCACTGACGCTCTGATGCGGGGGTTGAAACGTAGCGTGGTCCATGTGCGCAAAGAGGTTCAGGGTTTTGTGCTGAATCGGCTTCAGTCCGCACTGCTGCGCGAGGCGTGGGCGCTGGTGGAAGATGGTGTGGCCAGCTGCGAGGACATCGATCGGACCATGCGCGATGGCCTGGGTTGGCGCTGGTCTTTCATGGGACCTTTCGAGACGATCGATCTCAATGCGCAAGGTGGAGTGGCCGATTATGCGAACCGACTGGGTACGCTTTGCCAGGAAATTGCACAGTCACGTAGTCACGAGGAACCCTGGTCGCCAGAGTTGATCAATAAAGTAGAAGCGGAACGTAGATCCGTACTGAGCCAGGATCACCTGGCGAGCCGCCGGGCGTGGAGAGATCGGCGGCTGATGGCACTAGCCGCCGAGCGAGAGAAAGAGCCTATGCCGTAATCCCTCGGGGGAGGGCCGGGCTAGAAAGAGAATCTGGCATAGGCCTGCATGGTGCGGCCGGTCTGCGTAGTCTGCGTAATCTGGCCGACGCTTGGATTCGCGACCCCCGAGGCCAGAGCTGCTGCGCTGAGTTGGTTGTTCGGCAGCCCAAAGCTGGGGTGGTTTATGAAGTTTGTGGCATCCATACGAATCTCAAGGCGAGCCGACTCCCACTTCGGGAGATTGAAGGTCTTGCCTAACGATAAGTCGATGTCTGTCAGGTCCGGTCCATTGAGAGAGTTCCGCCTGACATTGCCGAAGGTATTGTTCGCTGGTGTCGCATAGGCGAGCTGATTGAACCACTGATTAATCGATTGATTTGAGGCTTTGGGATTGCCCACACGATTGGGAAACCAGAACCCATCCAGGGCGCCGGCGTTGGTAGCAGACGACATGATCGGGGTGAAGGGATTACCCGCGTTGGCAAGGAAGATAGACGAAGCTTTCCACCCACCCAGAACAGCAGCGCCTATGCCATGGTTCACCATCTGATGGCCGTTTCCAAAGGGAAGCGTATACACCAGGTAGCCTTTGAACATCCTGGGCGAATTGAAATTCGAAGGCCCGTAATTGGCCGAGGGATTATAGGCATCCTGATAATAAGCATCCCCGTAGTGGCTGCCCCAACCGGACGTGTCCTGATCATCCAGCATTTTGCTCCAGGTGAAATTGACGCTGGCCAGCAGCCCAAATCCCATCTGTTTCTGCAGTGACAGCTGCAGAGCGTCGTAGTTGGAAATGTTGTTGTACAAACCAGTCAATGCACCTGGGACGGAAGGGCCAATGCCGAGATATTGCGGATAGGGCCGGGCAGCCTGGCCGCCGCCGAGCTTACTCGCCGGGACCTGGTTGATATCCGCCTGAAACTGTAGCCCGGAACCACGGCTGCCGACGTAGGCCGCTTCTGCAGTCATATTCCCCGGGAACTGGTGCTCGACAGCCAGGGACCACTGCCAGATCTTGCTGACCGGGGTGTGGTAAGGCATGTAGGGAATGTTCCCGCCTCCCTGGCCGTTGTAGGCGCCGGCGTCCCTGCTGGGCGCGAGATAGGGCAGAGCGGCACCAGAACCGGAAAGTTGCACTACGGGAGCCTGGCCGGGATTGGCGGAGATACTCCCCGTGCTGGCGCTGCCGAAGCCGATGGGGGAACCGTCCACATCCATGCTCCACAAGGTTGCGTATTCGCCCACGCCGCCGCGCACGACCCAAGTAGGTCTGAGTGTCCAGGCAAACCCAAACCGGGGCAGAACGTTGCCGAAGACCGTCTTGATTGCCTGGGTTCGTCCATTCGCACCGGCAAACCAGATGGCTCCGGGAGTATTGGTGATGGGGTTTGTGATGGTCGGATCGAAGCTGCCCGCTTTGTTGTTCTGTTCGCTAAACCCACCGTGGATTTCCCACCGCAGGCCAAGGTTCACTGTGAGGTTGGGCAGGAGTTTGATATCGTCCTGGGCAAACACCGCGGGAAGTTTGGATCGCATTCCCTCCGAGCCCTGGTTCAGGGCGGACCACTGCTGCACATCTCCCAGCAAGAAGTCGGAATAGCCAATATTGGAGTTGGCGGAGGAGTATTGACCCGTGAACGTCAGGCTTGCTCCGTTCAGATTTCCCCATGGCGTGGAGTTATCCTGCTCCATCAACAGGTCCGCTCCAAAGTGCAGTATGTGTTTGCCGCGAATCATGGTCACTACATCTGAGAGATCGAAGGCGTTCTGAATATAGATCGCGTTGGTTTGCGGGTTGAGGGTGTTGTTGCTTCCTCCGATTCCGTTGATGGTGATGTTGGGAAACATATCGACCTTGGAAAATTGCAGGCCGAGTTGGGCGGGATAACCCTTTTTCAGACTACCGGGGAGAAACCAGTTGCCTCCCCTCACGAACGAATAGTGCGCTTCGTTTACGAGTTTCGGGTTAAACGTGTGCAGGTCGGTGACCTGGGCGGAAATTCCTTCCCCTGAACTGACCTGAGTGTCGATAGGGTCAACCGTATTCAGGGTGCTGTTCGCCGGGCTCGCATGCACCAGGATGGTGAAGTTGAGCCGGTTCCTACTGGTAATGTCGTAGTCCAGGCGGCCGAGCGTGATGCGCGAAGGACTACTGCTGGTTTGCAGGTAGCGGTAGTCATTGGACACGAGGCCCGAGATGTTCGGTTCCTTGTAATACTTCTGAATGGCAACAGCGACGGGATCAAAGCGGTCGGCCGGGATCTGGTTGCCAGGAAATGGCAGGCCAGTTGCCGGATCGTTGATGATGCCGAAGACTGCCGGATCGAAGTACCCCTGCTTCATCGCATCGGTGGGTACAGTGGTGATTTGCGTTGATTGATTTGGCTTGGTGATTTGGTCGTAATCGAAGTAGAAGAACATCTTGTTCTTCATCAATGGCATCGGTCCGCTGAAGGATCCGCCAAAGTTGTTGAACCTGAGCTTTGCCTGGGCCCCGGAATTAAAGTAGTCTCTCGCGTTCAGGGCATCATTCTGCAGATACTCATAGGCCACGCCGTGCCATTGGCTGGAACCGGTTTTGCTGATGATATTGAAAACATTGCCTCCGGCGCCATATTGGGCGGAGAAGGACGTGGCAACGATGCTGACTTCCGCGATGGATTCAGTGATCTGGTTGTCAATATTCGCGCTATGCGGCAGCCTGACTGTGCCTCCATCGACCAGGTAGCTGGAGTAGTAGGGGAGGGTTCCGTTGATAGACATGGCCACGCCGGGATTCGATGAACCAGCATTGGATCTGGGAGTGCCTGATGCACCGGGGAGCATCTTTACGAAATTCTGCCAGCTCGGTGTGACGTTGGGTAGAGAAGCCAGGGCCTGGGTGTTGAAGGTGTTGGCCACCTCCGGGTTTTCCGTATGCATCGCCTGCACATCGGAGGAGACCACAACCTCCTGGGTGGTCGAGCCCACGTTCATTGTGGCATCGACGGTCGCCGTCCCGACCTGCAGGGGCACGGGTCCGTGCACGACCTTCTCAAACCCCGCCTTGCTGAATGAGATGGTGTAATTGCCGGGGAGAGTCGAAACGGTGTCGTAGATACCTTCGCCGTTGGTGACGAAATCCTTGCTAACCCCGGTATCGTCGTTTTTGACGGTTACGGTCACATCCGGAATAACCGCTTTCGAAGCGTCGGTTACGGTTCCGCGGATGTCAACGGAGTTAGTATTTTGAGCGTGACTTACACCAGTCACACAAAACGGAAGAAACAATGCGAGAACGACGCAAATTGACTTACTCATGACCGTCTCCGAAGCACTGAACGAACCTTACGCGCACAGAACAACATCAGCCGACGGCAGCGCTCAACGCGCGCCATTAGCCTCAAACGGTTAGCGGGCCCTTGCTGTACCCGGCTGCTCGGTAAATTGGGCCAGGTTCCATCCAATTGTGGTTGGCAGGCGAAACGGTAGTCTGTGCTTCAAGGCATTGTCAAGCACAAATTTTGCAATTTCGATTAAGACAAACGGTTGTTTTGGAATTCCGGATCCAGGGGTTTATGGCCGGTAGATCCCGGTTCGTCCGAAGCGGACGAAGCTGGCCGGTTCCCGTCGATATTCTGTCGACAAGCATAACCAGGGACTCTTTCGGATGGCCACAAAGCATTTCGTCGCGGTTAAACTGCCAAAAGAAAGCTATGGCTGGCTTCGCGGGGCGAGGACCAATTGTCGCTGCGTGAGGTATTAATAAGAGCGGTTCTTGTCCCGCAAAGCGGGAATCTGCACTGCGTCGAACTCGCGGCTGTGCTCTGAAGGATCAGGTTGAAGCATGATGCATGTTCTGCTGGTTTTCGGACTGTTGGGACTTAGTACATCGACTATCTATGCGATCCTCGTGGTGTGGGGGGCGCTGCAATTTGCCAACCGGCGGCGATCGACGCCTGCCAGCGAATTTGCACCTCCCGTTAGCCTTCTCAAGCCCCTGCACGGATCGGAACCAGAGCTTGAGCGTCGTCTTGAAAGCTTCTTCCAACAGGACTATCCACGATTCGAGATACTTTTTTGCGCGCGCAACGATCACGACCCGGGCCTCTCGATCGCGATGAGGGTTGCGGCAAGGTATCCGCATATTCCAGTCAAATTCCTGACCTGTGGTGAGCCGCCCTATGCCAACGCGAAGGTTTGGTCACTGGAACGGATGGAGGGCGCCGCCGAGCACCAGATTTTTGTGTTGAGTGACAGCGATGTGCTGGTGACACCCGGCTATCTACGTGCCGTGGTGGCACCGCTCGCCGACCAGGGGATCGGCTTGGTGACTTGTCTTTACCGTGGGGTGGCCATGCCGGCTACGACATGGAAAGACCGTAGCTTTTGGGCGAACCTCGAAGCGGTCGGTATGTCGGTGGAGATGTCTTCTGGCGTGTTGGTGGCAGAGATGCTGCAGGGCTTGGCCTTTGCGCTTGGGCCCACCATGGTTGTGCGCCGCGACTGTCTGGATCGAGCAGGGGGGTTCACCGCCATCGGAGGACACCACGGAGACGATTTCATGTTGGGCAACCTCGTGGCGGCCCATGGGCACAAGGTGGTGTTGTCGACACACGCCGTGGAGCACCATGTCTTAAACACGTCTTTTGGCTCGTCAGTGCGCCATCAAATTCGCTGGTTGCGGGGCACGCGGTTTTACCGCCCAATGGGACATCTTGGAAGTGTGCTTACTTTCAGCATGCCCTACGGGTTGGTGACGGCTGTCGTCGCTCTGGTGTTGCATCGGCCGCTGCTGGCGGTATTTTTCTTTGGATGGAGTTGGGCAACGCGTGTAGGTCTGGCGGCGCTGGTGGGTGGCTTGGTTGTGCGCGAGCCTCGGCCCTGGTTAAGTGCCATGCTGTATCCGATTCGCGACTTGTTGGGGTTCCTGCTTTGGAATGCCAGCTATGTTGGGAACAACGTGATTTGGCGTGGAGAGGTTTATGAACTGCTTCGTGGGGGAATGATGCGTAAGCGGTTCCAGTGTGCGGCGCACGACACGCACCGCCCGGTGCGGGTCGGCGGGCTTGATGAGCAACAGCCATCCGCGACGGTGCCTTAAAAGGGGAGTCTCATCGGGAGTTCGCGGTATCCCACATCTCGCGAAAAATGAGCGAGATATGGGCCCCCCCAGCGGTTTATTGATAGGACAGAGTTCAAAAGCTTACGTGGATTGATTTAGCCGGCATCAACTCACGTGGCCAACATAATCTGGTCCGTTCACCTGGACCTGAAATCCGTCGGGGTCATAGAACTTGAAGGATTCCTTCGACTTGGTGTCGGAAAATTTGAGGTTCATCGCCGATAGGCGGGCGCGCACCGCATCTGCGTCGAAGTTTTCTAGTCCAAAATCGTAGTGATCCACTGTTGGGGTCTGACTTGTGCCTTGCTCGATGCCGAAGAAGGAGTTCCCTACACTCAGGATATGTACCGTTGCCGACTGCTGACGGATGGGCATGCCGAAGAACTGCTGGTAGAACTGCGACGTGCGTTGGAGATTGGGGACCCGCACGGTGACGTGGTTCAGGCTGACTGCGTGAAAACCCGTTGGTGGCGGCGGAGATGCGAGCGCACCCGGCGCCGCAAATGCACCGGCGGCTAGCGTGGCGAGGGAAACAGCGAATTGGCGGCGGGTTAGTTTGCCCGACTCCAATTCGGTGATCATTCTTTCGATTCTTTCTATCATGAGGTTCTCCCAATCAAGCGCAATCCATTTCCTTCAGGATCGTTGCGCACTTCGCAGGGTGTGTCGAGATACATGGTGGCGCGGGTGTTCGTGGTGTATGCGGGCCAATGCGGCAGGCCGCTGTGATTCGGGTTTCCCGTCCGCGCGAAATTAACCCAGGCGGTGCTCATCTGCCTGGACAGGGCAAAGGCCTCCGGAGAACCGGCGCTGTAGTGGTCGCAGATTTCGGCATTGTCGAAGGCAAAGGCGATTTCAGCTGCATGGAAGGGGCCGGGGCGATTGTCTAAGACGGGTGTGCGCCAGGCATAGACGTAAGCATAGGCGGGCGCGGCGCCCAGATCAGCCTTCCGCGCGGCCTGTGCGTATGCGGGAATGCGCAGGCGAGAGGCTGCGATGGTGGCGTAGAGACCGAACGGAGTTGCTTTGGGATATTCACGACGGTAAGCAGCGATGATCGCTTCACTGTCGGCGCCGAATGCGTCGCGAACCTGCCGGTTCAGCTCCTCGGTTCCCATCGCGTTGGCATCGGGATGGTCGAGTCCACTCACAAACTCGTGCAGATTGGTGCCGGTGAGCAGGGGAACATCCGCAGAGAGTGTGGGTGCCCCGGGGTCGAATGGATGATGAGGAAGAACGCGGCCGTCGACGGTCGGTCCCCAATCCCGTTCTCCAAATGTCTCGCGAAGCGAGGGTTGCGGCCTTGGCATTTTCTTCATGGCCTCCACCGCAGCACCGGAGAGACGGTCCACCGGTATTCGTTGTAGTTCCTTTACCTGCGATTTGGATAGGCCTAATTCCTGCATCACGAGTTCAGCTACACGTCCTGAGTAGTCGGGAGAGAGAGCCTTGAGGAACGGGCCGCTCTGCACGATCGCACGATGGAACAGACCCTTGGCCGACGGCATCGCCATGAGTGCGATCACTTTGCCGCCGCCGCCGGATTGACCGAAGATCGTTACATTGCCGGGATCGCCTCCGAAGTTTGCGATGTTGTCGCGCACCCACTCAAGAACGGCAACGATATCGAGCATCCCAACATTGGCAGAGGAGGCAAATTCGTCTCCTCCAATGCCGGCAAGGTTCAGGTATCCATAGACATTCAGCCGGTGATTGTGAGTGATCACGACCACATCGTGATTGCGGGCGAGGCTTTCGCCGTCATAAGAGAGAAGATCATGGCCGCTACCGCCGGAATATCCTCCTCCGTGCATGTAGACCATGACTGGGCGTTTGTGGGCCGCGTTGATCTGCGGCGTCCAGAGGTTCACGCGCAGACAGTCTTCGCCAGGGACCGTGGCGGCAGAACCGCGGTGAAGGACAAAGGCGTCCTCGTCGGCGTTTGCCAGGTTTTTCCCGTCGGTATCAAAGTGGGCCGAGTCACGGGTTGGACACACGCGGCCATATTGCAGCGCGTTGCGAATACCCTTCCACGGTTCGGGACGGGCCGGGGGCAGAAAACGATTCTCACCGGCGGTCGAGGCACCGTAGGGTACTCCTTTAAAGACGTAGATGCCGGACCGCTTAAACCCACGGATCTTCCCTGCGGCCGTATCTGCAACCGTCGCGGCATCGGATGCAGTGACTGTGGCTCGCCCGCACGGTACTTCTGGAGATTCCTGGTTCGAGGACAGCGCCAGCACGTCTTTGGATGCCAAGCCCGTACTGGCTAGCCCCGCCCCAATGGCTGCAATACCACCGATAAGGTTACGGCGAGTTTTGGAAAAATTTGTCAAAGGGTCACGCTTAACGAACGGTCGCACGGGTTTTCCTTTTGCGCGGCAAGTTACAAGGCCGCTGAGTTTCTATTGTTGACAGAGTTGGACGGACTCCGCTACTGTGCACTAGCCATTGCATACCGCGCAAGAACAAAGTAGGCATTGATGAGACTTTTGCTTTCTGTCCTCACTCTCAGCCTGGGTACTCTCGCCGCGTGTTCGAACGGCCGCGTGCCCCAGCAACCTGGCCCCTCGATAGCGCAGGGGGATTCGAGCTATATCGACGCGCAAGGCACAGCGCATATTACTCGAGTCATCCCGCTGCCAAAGACCATCAGCCCGCAGGCAGGGGAGTATCTCGCCCGGCCTCGATCAGACTCTGCACCTAAGCAAACCCTGGCCGAAAAACGAGCGCAGACGGACGCAATGCAACTCCACGACTCCGAGCAGAACCGCGCCCTCTATCCGGTGAATATCGCTTCGTCCACAATCGCCGGAATACCCGTCCGCTTAGTGACGCCGATGGATCCCATCCCCGCCAATAAGGCTGATCGCGTCCTCATCAACCTTCATGGCGGGGGCTTCACAACGGATTCCGGTTCGCTCACCGAGTCGATCCCCATTGCCCACCTGACGCACACCAAAGTCGTCGCAGTTCTCTATCGGCTCGCACCGGAACATCCCTTTCCTGCCGCGGTCGACGACTCCGTTGCGGTTTATAAAGAGTTACTCAAAACTTATAAGCCACAACATATCGCCATCTATGGTGCTTCCGCCGGCGGCATCCTGACGGCGGAGGTTGCGGTTAAGATCAAACAGCTTGGCCTTCCACTGCCTGCCGCTTTAGGCATTTTCACCGGGACCGGTGATTTCAGTACGTTGGGCGACACGCAAGCGATTTACTCAGTCACCGGCCTCGCGGGACATTTGACTCCGCCCACAGAAGGAGTGCAGTGGCTGGCTGACTATGTCGGGTCCGCCGATCCCAAGGATCCTGTCCTTTCCCCTCTTTATGCCGATTTGCACGGTATGCCTCCTACCCTCTTTCTCACCAGCACGCGCGATATGATGCTGAGCGGAACTGCTATCTTGCACCGCGCTTTCCTGCGCGCAGGTGTCGATGCGCGACTCGCCGTGTTCGAGGCCCTCAACCACGGCTTCTGGTATGAAGCCAATCTACCGGAGTCAAAAGAGGCTGATGAGATGATTGCTGGTTTCTTTGACGCGCACCTGGGAACAGCGAAACCCTGATTATTGCTGCCCGCGCGGGTGTTTCTTAGTCCCCTCCCCCCAATAGATGAAGCTGCCGAACCGGGTCGCGGTTACGATATCCATCGCGCCATCCTTATTCAGATCGACCGCGAGTACGTCGGAACCAGCGCCGCTGTGATTGTCGATGAGGTGCGGAACCAACCGCGCTCCTCCTGGAGCTTTTGGATCGCGGACCGTCTTGTACCAATAGAGCACCGGTGAATCACGGGGGTCGGGGTCGATGTTGGTATCCAGATGCGAGAAGTACCTCTTGCCCACAATAAAATCCGGAATGCCGTCTCCGTCGACATCGGCAGAGGTAGAGCCGTGTAACTCAGAAAATGTAACTCCGCCCGCGTTTTTGGTGGAGAAGTCATCCATGACCATGTGCTCGACAAAGAAAATCCTTCCCTGTGCGTCTTTCTTCTGCTCGAACCATGCTAGTCCCCATCCATGAGCGTTGAGGGAGGTGACGACATCATTCAAGCCGTCGCCGTTCACGTCATACACGGCCATGACGCTGCCCCCCATCATGCCGCGGCCGTAGCGTGCAAAAGCTTCCGGGTGATAAGTCCAGGCCTCCTGGCTACTACCTGCGGGAGGTTGTTCCCACCATCCGTAGGGATCAACAATGTCCATTCGCCCATCGCCGTTGATGTCGCCCACACCGATCCCGTGGCCGGCTCCGTAACCTTTTTCGGACACGTTGTGAATGATCCAGGGACCGGTGGGATTCGCAGGGTCGGGCTTGGCGTAGCGCACGTATCCTTCACCTGAGTAGACAAGCTCAGGTTTTCCGTCACCATCGATATCCCGGAGGACGGCGATTTCACTCTGGACGGTTTGCACTACGGTGTATTTGTCCCAGCGCCTTCCCTCCCCTTTGGGATTGACATAGAGTTGAACGCCCGGGCCACCTCCGAACATCACCGTGATTACGTCGGGCCAGCCGTCTCCTGTGAAGTCGGCAGCAAACTCCATGGTGGCGTCGGTGGCAAACTCCGTGGTTGGGTTTGAACTCTGGGCAAGGTAAATCTCTCTCGATTTGAGATACTCGGGCCCGTAGTAGATGTATGGGCCGGAGACCACGTCTAAGATGCCGTCGTGATTAAAGTCTGCTGCTGCCGAACCCCAGGAATAGTAGAAGTCGCTGAGACGCTGCTTGCGAAAGTCTTTTGAAACTTCTTCCGGTTGGCGAACCTTTAACCCTATGTCGGCCAGAGCGATGGATTTGAAACGTACCTCGCCGCTTCCTCCGGCGTAGAGGGCAATCGGACCGTAACCTTCGTCGCCTACTGCTCCGAATTCGTGACCGTTGTTGAGAAAGGTGCGGATGATGTTCGCGTCGAAGAAGATCTCTACTTGATTCCAGTCATCGGGGCGCAACTTGGTGTCGTCGGGATGTAAGGGCAACGGTACGTCAGGTCTGGCGGCGCGGGGCCCCCCGCCGCCGTGCGCCGCATTTGGGGAGGGCGGAGGGGCAACGCGCACCAGACCGCCGCCACGGCGAAGCTTGTTGCGCTCGAGAATTTTCCCTTGGGCGTCGATGGTTACTTCATAGGCTGCGAGCTCCGGGTCGCTGAGCTCGACATAGGTTCCCCTCAGACCTCCGCTTGTTGTTTTCTCTGCACGAAAAAGTACACCGGTGACGCAACCTCCGGAGCAGCGGTATTCAGCATATAGCGCGCTGTCCTGGTATGAATGGTCAAGCACTAGCCAGCCACCGGCTTCCTTGGGCGTGCCAACTATTTCGCCCTTCTCTGTCCGCCAATCGGCCTGTCCATGCGGGTGCCACCCCTTCAGGCTTGTGCCGTCCATTCTGGTATCAGGCTGAAAGGAGGGACCAGACGCGAAGACGGGCGTTCCGATCAAAGTTAGTGTTAGTAGTAACAATCCGTAATTCTTTGACATAAACCTCAACCTACTTGTCTCGAAAAACGTACCTCAGGGGCCAAAGAGCGTGTGTGAGAACCAGGAGTTGCGAGATAAGTCCCGCAGGGACGGCTGAAGGTTGTCCAGGATAGCCTCGCGGCGTATTTCCAGCCGTCCCTTCGGGACTCTTCGTGGCGGTCGTCAACCCCCGAGACTGCGTTTCCAGGATAGGTCCGCGGAACCGCAGATCCCTCCGCTCCGCTTCGCTCCGGTCGGGATGACAAAGGAAAGGGAACCGGTTCCATAAAAAGTAGTTACTGAACCGAGGCGTTTTTGAAAGCTAATTTGGACAGGTCTGAAGTTCAGCCGTCCCTTCGGGACTCACTTTGTCGTCCATTAGGGCAACGAATATACCAGAAGCCGGCCCGAATGGGCGTCACCGTGAGCGCCACCGGAGGCGAATACGCCGACGTACTGCTTGCCTTTCTTTCCTTTCCATGTGATAGGTATCGAATTCACGTCTACACCTAAGTCGGTCACCCACAGTTCCCTTCCCGTGCGCGAGTCGAAGGCGCGAAATTTGCCGTCGATCGTGGCGCCTATGAAGACCAAGCCACCGGCGGTTACTATCGAGCCCCCGTTGGTTGTGGGCGTTCCTGTTTTCGGCACGCCGAGCTTGTCCAACTCTTCAAATGAGCCAAGAGGTACCCGCCAGGCAATCTCTCCCGAATTTACATTCACGGCGATGAGTTCGGCCCACGGTGGTTTCTGGCACGGCCAGTGTTTGGCTCCGTCCCAAAAGTAATCCCCCATTTTCGGAGGTGCATTGTCTGGGCCCACCCGTTGATAGCCTTTTCCGTCGGCGCGCAAAACCAATTTGTTGAAATTGGCCAGGCTCTTTGTGTCGACAAACACATAGCCAAGCTTGGGATCGAAGGAACCGCCACCCCAGTTCGTTCCACCTGTCCAACTGGGAAAGATGACGCGAAGCTTGGGGCCATATTGCGCGAACGGGCCACCGGTCAGCGCTCCGCCTTCCAGGGCGAGAAGATCGCGGCAGTATTTCTCGTGCTCGGGAGTAACGGTCGCGATCTCATCCGGCGTGAACGTATTACGTGCCAACGGCGGTGGCTTTACGGGAACCGGTTGCGTCGGCCAGTTCTCATCGCCCGGGTTCGCGTTGTCATTCGCGACCGGAACCTCTTTGACGTCAAAGATCGGCTTGCCGGTCAGACGATCGAAGATGAAAAGGTATCCCTGCTTGGTGACCTGCGCCACGGCTGGAATATCCTTGCCGTTCTGCCTGGTGGTGATCAGGATCGGTGCGGACGCGAGATCGTAATCCCAGTTGTCGTGATGCGTGGTTTGAAAATACCATTTCAACTTACCGGTCGCAGCGTCCAGAGCCACGAGGGTGGATCCGTAGAGATTGGAACCTTTGCGATCACCTCCATAAAAGTCGGTGTTCGGGGTTCCGATGGGAACGAACGCCATGCCTCGCTTTACGTCGACAGTAATAAAGCTCCACGAATTTACGCCGGCGCGGCTCTCCCACTGCCCGTCCTGCCACACGTCGTGGTTGGGTTCGCCGGGTCGCGGAAGGGTGTGAAAGGTCCAAACGAGTTTGCCGTTACGCATATCCCACGCGCGGATATCGCCGGTGGCTCCAAATGCGGGTTGTTCTCCCGGGCTCGAGCCGGTGATGACCAGATTTTTATAGAAACTCGGCGGAGAGGTAATCGCATAGCGTGCTTTGGGAAACTTTTCAGTTACCCCGATGCGAAGATTGACCAAGCCCTCGACGCCAAAACCTGAATTAGGCTTGCCCGTTTTTGCATCCAGGGAAATCAGCCAGCCATCGAGTGTTCCAAAAACAATCGCCGGCGCGAACCCCTTTGTGCCCGGCCAATAGGAGACACCGCGCAATGCCGGCGTGTGCTTGCTCTCGTATTCCCAGATCTTATGCCCCGTCTCTGCATCGAGAGCGATAACCCGGTTATATCCCGTTGAGGTGTAGAGGATACCGCCGACCACCAGGGGAATCGATTCGGACATTCGTGGTTGCGCACGTGGAGCCGATGCAACAGGTTGCGCCGGCCCCTTCGATGAGGATGCTTCGGGGGCAGGCTCACTCGCAGAATTGCCGTGAGCGGTAACAGGCGCGGTTGCAGGTGGCGCACTCTCTTCCGTTGTGTCGAATTGCCATGCGAGCCGCAGATGGTCGACGTTGGTGGTGTTGATTTGCTTCAACGGAGAATACCGCATGGCTCCCGGATCGTGGCCAAACATCGGCCAGTCCGTTTGAGCGTCTGCCCGAGCCAGAACAAATAAGCAACAGAAGACGACCGCCGGGAGCCCGTTTTTATACCTCATCCATTGTCCCAAAGCTGCTCAAACTGAACTTCCCTCCTGAGTGTCAAAAGACAACTCTGGCGTGCATGGTGATCTGGCGCGGATCAAATGTGCCTACTCCCATGGTGCCAAAGGTGCTGCTGGTTCCAAGCCCGGGAATCAATCCGGCACCGGGATTGTTGACCAGGTTAGGACTACCCAGAGCACCCACAAACGCAGTGTTGTTAGCGCCGTTGAACTCGGTATGGTTCAGCAGATTCGACGCCTCTCCGGCAATTTCGATCTTGAATCGCTCGGTGACGGGGAAGGTTCTCCTCAGAGTGAAGTCAACGTTGGTGCGTCCGGGTCCACGAAGATATCCGCTGGTCTGAGCACCGTTTCCATTCCAGTACTGATTCGGAACAATGCTTCCGTTTGGAGTCGTCAACGTCTCTCCGGTGAAGGCGCAAGCGTTGTATTTGAGGAAAGTATTCTTTTGCGGCGTAACGGTCTTTCCACAGGGCAGGGTCACGGTCGTGCTTCCGTTGTACCAATGCTGGAGGGCTTGGGGAACCTGCATCGACTGTCCTGGAACTCTATCCACGCGGGAAGTGATGGATCCACTGTTGGCCATGGAAACGACAAACGGTATCCCACTCTGTACAGCGATCACTGAGCCTACCGTCCAGTCAGCAAGGACGGCGCGCTCCAACTTGTTACCCAGGGCGAAGGGCCCATTGGCGCCAAAGGGGGAAGCATAGGTCAAGGTGGCAACGAACCGGTGCGGCATGTCGGCCGCTCCATAGTTCCTGTTCAAGCTATTGTTGAGCAAGTCCGGAGTGCCCTGGGTTCCTCCGTAGTTGACCCCTTGCCCATCTTCGATGCCGGTGGTGGTGAAGTCGAGTTCTTTGCCCCAGGTGTAGTTGGCATCGAGATAAAGCCCGGAAGAAAAGGCGTGGCGCAAACGCGTTTGGAAAGAGTTATAGCTGGCGAAGCCGGTTGATCCATTCAAGCCGCCCCCGTAGAGCAAGGGATAAGGAAACAACGGGATTTCCTGCTGTATCGTCCTGCCTGCCAGACTCCCCTGGAACGGCAGAAGCGCGCCGGTAGCTGGTTGGTATGGATTGGTTATCAGGACATTGGCTGGATTGGTCGCACCGTTGCTGTTGATGTATTGCGTTTTCCAGGCGCCAAGTGTGCTCGCGGGCACATTCTGAAGATCTTCAAAGGGAAGGTTCCTGGTGGTCAAATGGTTAGAGAAGGAACCGCTCCACCCCAAAGCAAACAGCCACTGTCCCTTGGGCCCAAACGATTGCTCCAGGAATACATTTCCCTGTTTGGCGATTTGATTCTTGAGGTGCCGGTCGAAGTATGCTTCGCCGACTCCGTAGGTCTGCGGCGCAGCCGGGTTGTTGCCGGTTGCCGCGACCAGAGGAGCCGCGTCGGTAAAGCGCGACGTAGGAACACCGTTGGGAGAAGTGCCATAAGGCAATGCCAGATTGCCGGGAGCAAATGTTGACTCACCGTAGTCGTTCGGGCTGGAGAAGTATCCGGTATTGCTGGGTAGATAGGTGATGCCGAAACCACCGTGCACAACCAGGCCGGAATTGAATTGGTACGCGGCGCCCACGCGTGGTTGGAAGTCGTGATATTCCGTATCCCACAAATTGCGGCTGTACCCCTGTGTTCCCGGAAAGTCGATGCGGCCCTGTTGGCCAAAGGAATTCACCTTGGTGAAGTCGTAGCCCGCGATCCGATTGTAGCGCTCGGTCGGACCGGGTTGCAGATCCCAACGCAGGCCGAGATTGACCGTCAGCTTCGGTGTCGCGCGCCAATCGTTCTGTGAGTAAACGGCGAAGTACCTGGCCGCATACGCCGGCTTGAGGTTCGCACCTGGCCTTACGAACCAGACACCCTCTCCCACCAGCATGGTGGCGCCATTGATGCCGCTCAACAGAGGAGAAGTATTGCCCGGTGCTGAGCCGCCGGTCGCAGTGTTGAACTCGAAGGTGTAGTTTCCCCCTGGATCATTGGCGCAGCAGCCTCCAATATTGGTGGATGCCTCTTCGAAGTCGGTGTAGTTCGCGGTGATGACCCGGTATTCCGATCCTGCCTTAAAGGTCCAGTTCCCGCGCACCTTGGTGACGCTGCCGTTGACCGCCTGGCTGATCTGGCTCTCCGTTTTGTTTGCAAATTGACCGCCGGAGAGAGCTGACCAGTTGCTGCCCCCTCCGGTATTTGAGCCGATCTTGGGGTTCACGACAGGCGAGGCGCCGGGAAGAGCAAAAATTGCCTGGGTGGCTGATGGAATGCCGAACTGGTCGTACTGGCTGAAGCCCGAATGGTTTCCCGCGATGGCGATGGCATGAGTTCGTGTTGCCCCATAGCGAACATCCACAAACAAGGTTGGATTGATGACGATCGTGTCTCCAATCTGGGCATACGGGTTGGTGTCTTTGGTGGTGGTTGGCGCATCGTTGAATCCCTTGGTCGCATATTTGCCCCAGTAATAAGGCTGCAAAATGGTGCCAAAGTCGAATCCCCCATTGCCGTAGATGGAGTGGCGGCCCCACTTGTAGTCAATGCGGTTGTTGAGGGTCTGCCGGCGGACGGTGTTCACGACGGTCGAGGTGAAGTTGTTGGTGTTATAGACGTCGTCCGGTGTGCGGTTGGGCATGGGATAGAAGCTGTAGATGGCGAGCGCTGCCGGATTTGGATTGGGAATAATGGCGTTGGGAAACGGCGCTCGTTGATAGAGGTTGCTGCCCAACTGCGTGACGCTGAAGGGGTTGAAGAGTTGAGCGGGAGCCGGAGTTCCATTGGAGTTTTGCTGGAAGGTCTGGCTGAAGTTCCCCACCCGCTCCAACGCCGTGGGTACGGTTTCCAGGTAGGTCTGGCCCTGATTGAACCTCAAATAGTGATAGCTGGAGGCGAAGAAGAGCTTGTCCTTGAATATTGGACCTGCCAGGGCGCCGCCGAAGTCATTCACCTTGAAGGCGGGCCGGCGAATCCCCTGCTGGTTGTTTCCCCAGGTATTTGCGTTCAGGGCTTCGTTGCGTATCAGGTAGGAGGCCTGGCCGTGGAACTGGTTGGTACCTGACTTTGAGGTGATGGCCATGACCGCTTGGCCATGACCGTAGTCCGCGGTGAAGTTGTTGTTGATCACGCGGACTTCCTGAATTCCCTCTTCGTTGGGGATGATCGATGCTTCGTTGAAGCCGTCGCCCATCACGGCGAGTCCGTCCAGCTGAATGTCATTTTCAAAGGCGCGGCCGCCGTTCACGCCGATGGCAGAAAACTCCGAGCGGCCCGCGACGCCGATGCCAAACGAGTTGAGAGTTTGACTGTTCGAGGTTTCGTTTCGAGGCTGAACGCCGTTTTGCAGGGTGGTGTAGTAGAACGGATTCTCGGTGATGTTGGGGATGACGTCGATGACCTGCGCACTGACTCCGGCGGAAACGCTGCTACTGTCGGTTTGCAGTTGAACCGCTGATGCGGTCACTTCCACCCGTGCTGAGGCCGAGCCGACTCTTAGAGTGGCCGCCACCCTCGCCGTCGCCGATGGATCCAGGTGCACGTTGGTCTCGGTAAAAGTCTCAAAGCCGGCTTTGGTGACAGCGACGGAATAGGTTCCATCTTCCAGGTAAGGCACCGTGAAGAGACCGGCTTGATTGGTCTTGGCGGTGTAGGAAACGTTGGTGGCGGTGTTGGTCACTGTGACGTCTGCATCGGTCACGACGGCTCCGCTTGCATCGAGTGCAGACCCCGTGATGGTGCCCGAACGGATCTGGGCATCTCCGGTGGCAGTGAGCAGAGCAAGACAGAGGAGCGCGGCGGCGGCTCGACGATTCTGGAACATGACTGACCTCCAAAACTGAAATTGGCCCAGAGACTTGGTTGAAAAGTCCGAGAGCAGAACCTAATTTTTTTTTGAATTTCTCAAGCGGAGAGAACCATAGGCTTCAAAAGAAAGCTTTGGCAACGTTAGAGGCACCTTCTAACGTCGGCATATCTGCATGCAAACAAATGACTTGAAATTCGTGTAGCGGTCTAACGGTAGCTACATGCCTGGAAAAGGCGTACTTCAGGGGCAAAAATTTGTTGCGCGTAGCCCAATACGCGTCTCAGATTACCCACTGACGCACATCATGCGCTCACGCTCATAGCGATCGCGGTCATTTTCGATGGCGAATGCGGACGAGGAATCAATTAATTTGGACAGGGTTGAGGCTTGACCGCGACCGACAGCAACCGCGCGACAGCAATTCCGTATCTCCCATCTCTCAGGCGAATTGCCACTTTGGCATGGTCGTGCAATCCGGCGCGAAGTAGAGCGGGATATTTTGTAAAAATGGATAAAATTTGGCTTTTTTGTCGACTTCAACGGCGCCGTGGAGAGAAGCGTCTATTTGGGGAGAGCGGCAGCCAGAGCCGGGTCTGGATCTGGTCGCGACTAATGTTCAATTTGCGTAGCCCGATGGCTTCCTGATCCACCAGTTTTACCCTGACGGCGGCGCGGTGCTCGATCAGTCTCGTTCCTCGGTTTGTTTGGAGATTGAGGACGGATTTGTTTGCGCGCGTCTTTTGGTGGCACGAGGGGTTGAGAGCGCGGCTCGGGCACTGGTGGCAAGTGTTGGTTATTTTGGGACAGGGATCAGGTGAGGCACCGGATAGTAGTGAAACTATCCTTCGCTCACGCGGAAGGCCGAAACTACCGGCAACTGCCGGCCAGGAGGCGGTTGCGTGAGAAGCCGTCGCCTGCCGATTGCTTTTATTATAAGGGATAGGCCCTTTTCGTGTTTGTCGGTGGTGAAGTAGGAAATCCGGTGCGCTCCTAATGACACAGCGGGAGCGGACGATCGGTTTAGTGCCGCGCCTACGGCGCTCGGATCCTCTTCAGATTTCCCAGCCCTTCCGGGCTGGGCTGACGTTTGGCGGTCGGCCCTCCGGGCCTTGCATCTACAGCGATCTTGCCGTGTCATTTCTCCCTCGACTTGCCGCAGGCAAGTCAGTTGCTCGGGATGACAAAGGACAGGGCAACGGTTCAATAAACAGTGGTTACTGAACCGAGGCGCTTTCTCAAGTGCCATATCCGCCTGCCGATTGCTTTGAGGAGAGTGCGGCAGAACAAAATCAAGGATGGCATGGGCTCGCCAGTTACCGGGTGTTTCGCTCGGCTCTCCGGGCGGGAAAGAGGTACAACCTCACCTGCGTGTCGTCTGGGGAGCGGCCTGGAACTTCTCCAAATGCGCGTTGGCCAAATCAGGTTGCTTCAACTTGGCATAGAGACGCGCCAGTAGAAAATGAACCTGGGCATCGCTGGTGCCGAGTTCCGGCAGAGTCAGGGCTCGTTCTCCTTCCACCGCGGCCTCTTTGAAGTCTCCCTCGTGGCCCAAGGCCCTCGCCAACTCATAGTGGGCATCGCGGGACTGAGGGTCTTCCGCAATGGCCCGTCGTTCTTTTTCGATGCTCTCTTTGAACCTTCCCATCAACGACAAGAGTCTGCCATAGGCAACAAGAATCGATGCGTGTTCCGGCGATTTTTCCGGCGTGAGATCCTCCGCCTGCTGGTAGAGTTCCAACGCTTTGGCTGCGTTACCCAGCGCTTCCTGGGTCATGGCAAGATAGAACACGGGCAAAGAACTCTTGGGAGAGAGCGTTTGGGCGGTCTGAAGAGGTGAGACCGCCAACTTGAAGTCGTTTTGCTGATAGTAGAACGCGCCGAGAAAGAATTGCGCCTCTTCGGAGGTTGGATCGGCAGTAATGGCCGTGATAAGACAGCTCTTGGCAACATCCGGACGATGAGCAAAGACGGCCATCCGGGCCTTGAGAACCAAGGCCGGAACCATGTTTGGGCTCTCATGGAGAGCCGCATCGACTTCGCTCACCGCCGCGGAAAATTCTCGTTGGGCAAACTCCTGTTTCGCCTTCTCATAGTGTTGCGCTGGACCGACTGCGATTTGGAATGCGAGAAGCCAGATCATAGAAGCTTGCCCCCGAGGCACCCACGGAATGGGCCCTTAGAACTGGATTCTCGCAACAAACTCGCCACTTCTCGGAGCAAAGTTTCCTCCTGCATTGGAGATGCTGTTGCCGAAGAAGCCGAACCCGTTGGAAATGCTTCCGTCGCTCCCATACTGAGGAGTCTGGAAAGGATTCGATGTATTGTTCAGGTTGGGATATGCCCAGCGGTTAAAGACATTGAACAAATCCGCGCGGAGCGAGAACGTCACGCCCTCCTTGATCGGGACGACCTTGCCGAAGCCCAACTGCTCGTTGGGATATCGCGGAGCACGATAATCGCCGTAGAACGGCTTGGAAGTGGCGTAGGTCCCTGGCGCCGGGTTAGCCCACGCAGCGGGGTTGAGATAGAACGTGGTGCGGGGGTTAACATTGTGGCTGTTGAGACTATGCAAGAAGAGCGGCTGCCCCGGAACGCGATTTGCACGAACAGAAATGAGACCGCTGTTGGCGCCATTCGCAAAAGTCACCGAATCCAAGGGGCTCGTGGAATTGGGTGTTTGTAGCGGAAAACCGCTCTGGTAATGGAAGATGCCATCGGTTGTCCAGCCCGAAAGCAGGAGGCGCCTCCACCCGCTCTGCGCAAAGCTGAATCGCGGCACCTCGTACTGGAAGTAGAAGTTGAGAGCCTGCGGCTGGTCAATCGTCTCATAGGATTTCTGGCTCTTGGGCGGGAGGGAGGGATCCTGAATCGGTACCGTCGTAAGAAAGGTCGCTTGAGCCGAGGTTGCCCCCACGCCCGTGGATGACCCCACTGTCCCAAGATTCTTCGACCACGAGTAACCGACGCCGCCCGACAATCCGTTGCTGAGCCGCTTGACAACCATGATTTGAAGCGCGTCGTACCACCAATTGCCATTGTGCTCGTAGTAGTCGGAAACTCCTCCGAATTGCGGGAATGGCCGTAATGCCTGAGCCAGGGTGGCTCCGGACGGGAATGTAGAGTACGGCGCCGTGAAGCCTCTTGCCGCCACGGCGGGAGAAGAGATCGGCTGCGTCAGCAGGTTGAAGTCGGTGGCGTTGGTAACATCTAAACCTTTCTTTAAGAGCATCGATGGCGTGAGTTCGTTCGTTGTATTCGTCAGCCCGTCGGAGTTGAGCCAAACACCACGGTTGTCGATGTACGAGATTTTGACCGACAGATTGTTGATAACTTCGCGCTCAACGCCAAAAGTTGTCTGTTGGAAACGTGGCGGACGGCCATTGTTGGGAACAATGAACGGCGGGGGGGAGTTGAGTTGACCGATATTCGGATAGGCGCCAGGGTCGAAATGGGTGGCTGTGATAGCGGCCGGGGAGTAGGGTATGCCATTGGAAAGCTGGCCAGCGGCAATGCCATAAGAAGGACTGGTCAAAAACACCTGGTTGAAGCCAAATCCTTGGTTGCTGTAGCCTTCTTCATTCATGAAGAGCTGCGGGCCAGAATAGAAGCCATACCCCCCATGGAGCACGGTCTTTGAATTCAGTTGATAACTGAGTCCCAGTCGGGGCTGAATCATCCAGGGATAGAACTTCTCGAAGGTGCAGTTGCAGCGGCCCGTCCCATTCCCCTCGTATTCGGTTCCACCCAACAGACCTCCAGCTGACGGATTCACGACCGTGGGACTAAATTGCGTTTCCCGCAGATACTGTTCGCGCTGCATCTGTTCGAGATCCCAACGCAGTCCGTAGTTCACCGTGAGTTTATTTGTCGCCTTCCAGGTGTCCAGTGCGTAAAACGAGCCCTCTATGCGATGAAACCATTGAATGTTGTCGTTCCCGATAGTTGCGCCGTCCACCAGGCCCAGAGCGAAGCTGGCGAAACCATCGCCGAGACTGGCTCCATAGAGGTTTTGTCCTGCCGCGGACGGCTCAGACGTTTCATTGGGGCTGAAATTGTATGACCCGGCCGACGGGTCGTTGTGAGTGCCAAACAGTTGATGACGAAAATCGCCGCCGAATTCGAAAGTGTGGCGGCCCTTAACCCAGATCGCGGATTCAGTGTTGTAGTAATTGTCGTCAATGAATGGAGCGTTGTTGACCCCCAATTGAGGAACGTTCTGACGGTTGGTCGTGAGCCCGTTGAAGATCGGGAAGGTATCCGCTGCTCCGCCCGGCATATTGGCCGCCGTGTTCAACCCAATCGTCGTCGCCTTGAAGTTCTGCACCGCCGAATCCTGCGCAGCGGCATGGCGCGTGAAGTCGAATCCGGCGTGAAGTACCAGATTCGGCGTGGCTGTATAGTCCGCATTGAGATACAGCTGCGGGGCGGGGGTCGTGTTCCAGCGGGTCGAGGCTCCCACGCCATTAATTCCGTCCGCCGCATTGTCCTTGTTGGAATACTCGAGGATGCCATAACCCGACAAGTGCCATTTCTCACCGATCGAGTGATCCATCTTGAGGCTCGTCAGGTACTGGTACTTGTTGTTGGGCTGTAAATTGGGGTAGTTGCTGGTCAGCTCGTTGGCGGTAGACCCGGATGGAGCAGGCATGTAAGCAAGAACCTTCTGCGCCACCGGATCCCATGTGCTGGGCGGCCCAATGTTGTTATTCGGGAACGGATCCCGAACCGTTTTGATTGAGCCATCCGTGCAGGTTGCTACTCGGGTCGTCGCCGGGTTGTAAACTGCGCCATTGATCATCGGCCGGCCCAGGCAGTCGACGACCGGATTCCCGCCGGAATCCACAATGGGACCCAGCAAGTTAGAGCTTAAATCGCCATTGCGATAGGCTGCCGTGGGAACGGTGATGGTTCCCTGGTTGAGAGTTTGCGTGTTGTGGTACTCCTCGAACGCAAAGAAGAAGAAGGTTTTGTTGTGGCCGTTGTAGACGTGAGGAATCCACACCGGTCCACCGAAGGAGCCGCCAAAATCAAGCTGCCGCTGCACCGGGTTATACTTCTGGCCGCTTGAGGTATAGTTGAACGGCTGTCCAGCGTCGAGATCCTCATTCTCAATGTAGCCGAAGGCCGTCCCGTGCACCCTGTTGGTGCCGGATTTCGAGGTGTAGTTGAAGACTCCGCCACCGGACTCGCCGAATTTAGCGGAATAGTTGTTAATCATCACCGATTCTGAGCCGAGCGATTCGACCGAGGGTTGTTGCTCATCGGAGATGGCGCCCTTGACCGCCGAGGTGTCGTCCAGGCCGTCCATAAAGACACGGTAGGTCGTTCCCGGCGAGCCGCTTATGTGGATATCATTCCACCCGCCTGCGATGGTGCCCGGCACCAGGGCGGCAAAACCCATGGGGTCACGCACGGCTCCGATTCCGGTAATGTTGATCGGAAGCTCATTCAGATCTCTCGTAGTGACCTGAACATTGTTCTGTGGGCTATCGGTTTGGAGCAGGGGAGCATTTGCCGTTACCGTAACCGACGTTGTGGCTTGCCCTACCGCCGGCTGGAGGTTGATCGTTGCCGTCTGCCCCACCGAAACGGTGACCCCATTGCGGATCAGCGTGCTAAAGCCCGTTGCAACGACCGTAACGTTGTACTCGCCCGCAGCCAACTCCGGGACCGTATAGGCGCCTGAACCCGTCGTAACGGTAGAGTTCTGCGTGCCCATCGCGGTATTGGTGACGGTTACCCTGGCCCCCGCGATCGCGGAGCCGGATGGATCGGTCACAACTCCGGATATCGTGCCGCGGTCGAGTTGTGCCAAGCATAACTCGCTGCCGCAACTCAGCAACATGAAGATCATGCACAACTGGATGAACTTGACCCAATGTTTTTTTTGCATACCTTTGCCTCCTAGCCTCTCATCAAGTGCAGTCATTGTTAGTGGCGATAGAAAATGCGCTTTCCGTACGCGCGCTTATTTTTTTGATTTTCCAAGCGGCCACAACCATAGGCTTCAAAAGAAGGCGCTGGCAACGTTAGAGCCGCCTCCTAACGTCTGCATATCTCTATGTAAACAAACGACTGTTTAACTCGCGCGGCGGTCTAACGGTGGCTACCTGCGGGGTGGATCCGGTAGCCACATCCGGCTATCGGAAGAGGGTCTGCTTGGGCGCCTGCTATAATCGCGGTCGCCGAATCCCCTTATGCAATCAACCGCCCAAACCGGCACTCGGGTAGCAAAAATCCTAGAGACAGAACAAGATGTTGCCCGGCTTCAGCAACACCTCAAAGAAGTGGTTGAGGGAGAAGCGTTCAAGGGAAGCCATCGCAGCGGTCAGTTCCTCACTTACATCGTGGAAGAGTCGATTGCCGGCCGTTTTGCAGGCTTGAAAGAGCGGCTTATCGGAGTAAAGCTGTTTGGAAGGGCTCCGTCGTACGACACGGGAGAAGACGCGATTGTTCGTGTGACTGCCAGCGACGTAAGGAAACGGTTGCTGCAGCACTACGGGAAATACGGAATCACTTCTGAGTTTCGGATAAAGCTTCCCCTGGGATCGTACATACCAGAGATCACTCGAGAGCCTCGGGAGACTGCGCGGCATGGCAATCCAATTGCCATCCCCGAGGTTCCGGTTGCGAGTCCGGAACCGGTCTCTGTTCCGCACATCGTTGGCCCTGTCGAAACCCCAGCGCCCCGTAGAAGCCATGGAGTCGGATGGCTGTATTTCGTTGTTCTGGTTTTGGGATTTAACGCAGTAGTGTGGGGAATATTCTGGAACCACTTTTCCCGAACGAGTTCCGCGCCTGTTTCCATCCTTCCATGGCCGGCATTTTTCCAGTCTCCGCGTTCCACAAAGTTGATCACGAGCGATCCGAACATTGTAGAAATCCAGGAAGTCACGGGCTTGTCCGTTTCCCTCTCGGACTACGCCAACCAGCGGTTCATTCCAAATGTTAGCTCGCTCTCGCCCCAGGTGATTTCTTTCTGCAAGGACATCCTTCGTGGAGATAAGGCTGCAGCCGTGGACGCGAGGGTTATCGCAAACATTGCGGCATTGGCTCAGAGTGCCTCAAGAAAGATCAGTGTGCAGGTGGCTCGAGACGTCCGGCTTTCCGATCTATACGCCGACGAGAACTTTATTTTCATGGGTAGCCCACGCTCGAATCTTTGGACTACCCTCTTCGAGGATCAATTGGACTTCAGATTTGTCTTCGATGATGCCTCCCATCAGGAAATCATTCGCAATGTGCATCCACATCCGGGCGAGTCCTCCACTTATGTGCCTACAGCGAAGGGCTGGGCTACGGGACAATCTTTCGCGACGGTCAGCTTTGTTCAAAACCCCGGCAAAGAGGGACAGGTCCTCATTTTGGCGGGCGCGAATGGAGAAGGCACGGAAGCGACGGGTGAGTTGGTCACGAATGGGCCACGGTTGGCAGCCGCTTTGCGCGGTTGCGGAATTTCCTCTGCGCAACCAGTGAGGCATTTTCAGCTATTGCTGCGGCTTAACACCATGGCCGGTTCCCCAAGCAATGTTGACGTCCTGGCGTGCCACGTCCTGCCCGGGGGTTCGAAGGGTTAAGGGCGTCCTCAGTCCTCCGCTCTCAAACTCCCACAAAATCGTCATCCTGAGCGGAGCGCGTCACAGATATATCGCGTGAAACAGCACTTGATGACGTTTTTGTGGTGAGTTTGGAAACGCAAAAAAAAAGCGCCTTCTCGGACGTCTATTGTCTGCCAGACAAGAATCGGATGGGGCGTGAGTTCGCCAGGTTCCAGCATGAGGTTTCCATCCGGAACGATGAGCTCTGATAGTCGACTGAGGTCGAAGTTACTTGCCGGATGCACGGACGATGTGCCTTTCGAGAGCTTGCGAGCTTCAGATCTTCTGCTTCTTCCACTTGCCTCGCCGAAACAGAAGGATACCGGCGAGAGCGACGGCAGCCTGGGCGATGACGATGGAAAAGAAGACTCCGGTGGAACGAAGACCCTGGTGGAGAGCGAGCCACCAGGCCAACGGAATCTCCAGTACCCAGAAGCCAAAGAAATTAACAATTGTAGGCGTGACAGTATCGCCGGCGCCGTTGAAAGACTGCAGCATGACCATCCCGTAAGCATAGGCGATGTTGCCATAACTCAGAATGCGCAGGGCTGAGGCAGCCAGGGGCACGACTGCGGGATCCTGAGTAAAGAGGCGGACGAGCGGCGTGGCACTAAAGATGAAGACGACGCCGATGATCCCAAGGAAGAGCATGTTGTATAGTCCGGTGCGCCAAACGGCTTGCTCGGCGCGCTGCGGATGCCCGGCGCCCAGGTTCTGCCCGACAAGCGTGGCGGCCGCATTGCTGAGTCCCCAGGAAGGAAGGATGGCAAAGACGACGATGCGGATGGCAATGGTGTAGCCGGCCAAAGCTGCCGCTCCAAAAATGCTGACGATGCGGACGAGCGCGATCCACGAGGTATTGGCAATCGTAAACTGTAGAATACCGGTGAGAGACACGCGAATCAGACGCCACATGACGCGCGGGTTGAGCCGTAAGAGGCTGGGCGGGATGCGGATCCGCTCGGAGCCTTTCATAAGGCGGTAGAACTGGTAGAGAACCCCGATGCTGCGGCCGCTGAACGTGGCGAGTGCGGCTCCGGTGACGCCAAGACGGGGAAACGGTCCAAGACCGAAAATGAGACAGGGGTCGAGGATCAGGTTGAGGATATTCGATACCCAAAGCAGGCGCATGGCGATGGCCGCGTCGCCCGCACCGCGGAAGATGGCATTGTTGAGAAAGAGCATGACGATGGCGCCGCACCCGCCCAGTGCGATGCGGGCGTAGCCGGAGCCGGTGGCGATGATTTCGGGAGACGCTCCCATCAGACGGAGCAACTCAGGGGCGAAGATAAACGCTGGAATTCCAACGGCCAGAGAGATGAGCAATCCGAGGAAGATGGCTTGCGCGCCGGCAATGGCTGCATCAACCGGATCCTTTTCGCCGATCCGGCGGGCGACCATCGCGGTGGTGGACATGGAAAGGCCGATGCCGATGGCAAAGACCAGCATCAACAGTGACTCGGTGAGTCCAACGGTGGCCACAGCATTGGCCCCGAGGCGGCCTACCCAGAGAACGTCAACGACAGCAAAAAGAGATTCGAGGACCATCTCCAGGACCATGGGAATGGCCAGCAGAAGGATGGCGCGGTTGAGGTTCCCGGTGGTGTAATCCTGGTGCGAACCGCGGAGCGCCTCGCGAATCGATGACCATAGGCCTGGCTGCGGCACGGGGCGGTCAAGGGCTTCCATGGAATGCGAACGTGCCTTTCAATGTAAGGATGTACGAGGCGGCCGGGAGCCCTCCTGGCTATCTTACCTGCAGCCCGGATTCCCCGGGGTTTGGAAGCCTGTTTAGGCCTGGGTGTCTTGAAGGACTACGTCTTGGGCTAAGGAGTCCGCGTGATAAGGGCAAAGAGATACCGCAGATCGCTACGCTACGCGAAGTGTAAAAGCGATCGTAGGGCTGCGCCCATCTTTTTCGGCCCATGTACGCCTTGGCGAACATGGGGCACCCGTCCGATTTCCTCCGGAGTTTGCTACGACGGACGAAACTTAACCGACGCGGGTGCGAGTTGCGGCGAGGAAATCGCGCAGGCGCCTGGCCTGATCTCGCTGCGTCTCGATGAGACGATTCTGTCGCTGGAGATGGTCCGGGTGTTTGAGTGTGGTGGCAAAAGCCTCATCTTGGCGAGCATTATTTTCCAGGATGAGAGCTTTTGCCTGAAGGGCGCGATAGAAGCGTGGGCTGATTTCGTAGGGTTCGGGATCGTGGATCAAAGTTTGGTTCTTTTCTGCTTTTGGGGGGTTGCGTATTAAAGTTTTTTACTCTTTGCCGATAGTACCGATAAGCAGAAGAATGGGCGAGATTCCATGTAGAGATGCCCGGAGTGTATGTGAATGCCCTATCAGGTTACGGAGGGTGGTTACAACCGGCTCATCCTGTAAGCGGTGAATGGCAGGAGGGTTGACGTTGTTGTATCAAAATGAATCAGTAGTCCGACAGGACGACCGGCAGTGCGGCGTCAGGCGCTGCCGAGCCGCTGTAGTAATGCGGTGGGAATTCGGCCCAGGGGAAGTACTTGATCGACGGCGCCGAGCTGGATCGCTTCGCGGGGCATACCGAAAACAACACAAGTCGCTTCATCCTGGGCAATCGTGTAGGCCTCCGCGACTTTCATTTCCAGCATCCCTTTCGCGCCATCCGCTCCCATGCCGGTAAGCAGCACGCCGATCGCGTTCTTGCCCAGTTGCCGCGCACAAGAAGAAAACAGCACATCCACCGAAGGCAGATGACGATTGACGCGCTCGCCCCGGTAGACTCTCACTGCATATTCCATGCCGCGACGGACGACCTGCATCTGGTGGCCTCCGGGCGCCAGTAAAGCATGGCCGGGAAGGATGCGGTCACCGTCCTTCGCCTCCTGAACATGAATCCGGCATAGCGAATTTAAACGCTCAGAGAATGGCCGGGTGAACGCCTCCGGCATATGCTGCACCATCACGAGTCCGGGAAAGTCGGGTGGCAGCGCACTCAGCAAATCCTTCAGCGCCTCCGTGCCACCCGTGGAGGCCCCGATGGCAACAACCTTGTGGGTCGCTGTGATGTGAAAACCAACAGGCAAAGCGGCCGGAACGGTCTCGCCTGCGTCGAGTCCGCGCACTCTCACCTTGGCGGCGGCCTTCACCTTGGCAATGATGTCGCCGGCCTGCTCGATGGTGCCACTCGAAACATCCAGTTTTGGCTTGGCAATATAGTCCACCGCACCCAGGCTGAGCGCGCGCAGTGTGGTTTCCGCACCACGATCGGTGAGTGAGGAGATCATGACCACAGGCATGGGATGGCCGCGCATCAGCTTCTCAAGGAATGTCAGACCATCCATCCGCGGCATCTCGATATCCAGAGTGAGTACATCGGGGTGGAGAGACTTGATTTTCTCGCGGGCCACAAAAGGATCCCCGGCTGTACCGATCACTTCCAGTTCCGGATCCGAGCCGAGAATCTGCGTCAGCAGCTGGCGCATGAGCGATGAATCATCGATGATAAGTACTTTATAGGGTGAGCGCATTTGTACGGTCCCAAGCGGCCTTCAGCATAGAATCATGTCAGAATCGTCAGGCACTCAGCCTTCGCGGACCGGGCATCTGTATGGAATCGCCACTGCTGCTGAACTTTTTCACCAGAACCATCAGTCCGGCCGACTGGCGCGAGAGCGACTGAGAGGTTTCAGCAAGCTTTTCGGTCTGCGCGGAGTTAGTCTGCGTGACGCGATCGATTTGCGTCATCGCAGTGTTCACCTGCTCCACGCCGGAGCTCTGCTCCGCGGATGCGATCGCGATCTGGGCGACCATCTGGCCCATGTTTTTGACCGATTTAACAATCTCGGCAAGTGCGTGGCCGGAACGATCCACCAGTTGCGTCCCATTCTCCAGTTTGCTCATCGAGTCCTGAATGAGATGCTTGATTTCCTTGGAGGCTTCGCTGGTCCGTTGCGCAAGACTACGGACTTCGCCGGCGACCACGGCAAAGCCGCGGCCCTCTTCTCCTGCACGCGCAGCTTCGACCGCGGCATTGACGGCCAGCAGGTTGGTTTGGAAGGCGATCTCGTTGATGGTCGAGATGATGTCGGATATCTTCGCCGAAGCGGCGTTGATCCCGCCCATGGCGGTGATGGCTTCGGAGACAACCAGGCCCGCCTGTTCGGCTGCCTGCTCGCTGGAAGATGCCAGTCGGCGGGCGGAATCGGCCATTTCTGCGCTCTGTCGTACCGTCGCCGTGATCTGCTGCAGGCTGGCTGCTGTCCGCTCCAGACTCGAAGCCTGGTTTATCGCACCGTCAGCGATCGCCCGGGACGAGGTGGCCAATTCGCCTGACGCGTCTGTCATCCCCTCGATGCCTAACTCGGTTTGCTCGATCACCGATCGCATGGTGTTGAGATGTTCCTGGAGCTCAGCTCGGCTGGTTGCAGCCTCTATGGTCTTCTTGCTCAATACGGCGGCGAGATAGCATATGGCGACCGTTTCCACGACCACATAGGCCGCATGGACGAAGACCATGGTGAGATCAGGCGAGGTAAAAACCCACACCTGATAGTGAGCCGCCTGCAGATAATTGAAGAGCAGGTGATGCACAGCGATGACTGCGGCCGCTCCGCAGATGACTCGCCAGTCCTGGTAAATAACCAGGAGCGCCAGTAGCACGAATATCCCAAAGTGCAGTTCATCCAAGCCGTGGGCCTGATGGATGTTGAGGCCGCAGAAGATCATGGTGGCGGCGGCAACCATCATTCGGGTGAACAGGGCACCGGGCGCCTTCAAAATGGCCAGCATCGGCAGCAGCGCGGTGAGCACACCCAGCAGCATCACCGGAGTCCAGGTTCCATGCCAAGGCGCAAGGCAGATCGAAAACAAGAGCAAGCCGCCGAGCACGGCCGTAAAGAAATGATTTGCCATCGAAATGTGAGGGGGTACAACCGCACCTGTGTTATCCATGAAGACCTCAGGGTCGTCGGGAGGACGCGGTCCGACGACCTCCGTTAGGTTATCGGCTATCAAAGGACACCGATTACCGCTGTGGCTCCTAATTGAGGATTTGTATGCAACCGTCGGACTTGGGTGAAGAATCGTAGGGGCAAAGCATTGATATACGGTGACGCCTCTGTACCATCGCCGGTCGTCTTCAAAATAGATCTACCTCTCCCACGGAACCTGTCCTGGCTATTCTGCTGCGATAGTCCTGCTCGGCGGTCAGGATCAAAGGCAGGCTGGAACCGTCGACGGTGTGAACCGTTATCCGGCCGGTATCCGTCCTGAAATTGACCTGTACAGGACGGATGCCGCCCAGACGTTGGGCAACCAGCGGAATCCGCTCGGTGGCGAGAAACCCGCGGACAAAAGCAGCGTTCAATTCCCCGACAGTTGGTGATTGAATACTGGCGATCACATTCCCCGCCCCGAAGGCCTTGGCCACGAGTTTTCGTCGATCACCGCCCTGGTTCATGATGGCGTTGATCAGCAACTCCATGGCATGCACTCCGTAGCTCGAGGGGCGATCATCGCCGCCGCCTCGCCCGGGAAGCAGGATGTGGTTCATTCCACCGATGCACGCCACCGGATCCCAAAGACACACCGCCACGCAGGAACCCAGGAGGGTTTGTAACAGCAATGGTGTGGCGCTGGCCACGACTTCCCCAACATAAATGCGCCTTCTCTGTTGAATGGGGAGACGATGCGGGTGGGCTGCGATGGTGGGAGCCGGTAGACGCTTTTCAGTGCGCTCCCTCATGGCCGTGGGCGGCGGCGGCGCTCAGGCCCGGTGTAGGGCGGCCGCTTCTGCGCGCGTAATTGGTGGACGGTGTTGCTCCGTGCCTCCACCGAGTCATTGAGCCAGGGCACATGCTCGGAGTGGCCCAGAATGAGGTATCCGCGCGACTTTAGATAGCCCAACATCTTGCGCAGGAACACCTCCTGGGTCTCGCGATTGAAGTAGATCAGAGCGTTGCGGAAGAAGATGGCATCGAACTTGCCCTCGAGCGGCCACTGGCTATCCATCAAATTGATGCGTTGAAATTTCACCAATTGCGCGACCTCTTTTTTCACCCGCACCTGTCCGCTCATGTTCCCCTTGCCGCGAAGGAAGTACTTGGTTTGCATGACGGATGGGACATCTTCGAGGGATTCCCGGTCGTATATGCCCTGGGCCGCAGTTGCCAGTACGACGGTATCGATGTCCGAAGCAACTACCTCGATCTGCCAGCCGCCGGGGGGAGAGAGAGGCTGCCCCAGGGTGGCAGCAACTGAACCCGGCGCATGTCCGGTTTTCAACGCCTCCAGCAAGGAGATGGCGATGGAGTAGGGCTCCTCCCCGGTGGAACACGCGGCACTCCAAATGCGAATTTTGCGCGGCCGCCCCAGTTCCGCGCCGGCCACCAGTTCAGGCACCAATGTTTGCATCAGAAAATCGAAGTGGTGCATTTCACGGAAAAATGAAGTCTTGTTGGTGGTAACGCAGTTGATGATCTCGGCCAATTCCTTTCCACCATCGTGAACCCTCTTGAGGTACGCGGCGTAGCTGGCGAAGTCGATCATACCGTGGTGACGAAGGCGTTTGGAGAGACGGCCGGCTAACATCGCCTGCTTACCGTCGCGCAGCCAGATACCGGTCTTCTGGTGGATCAATTCGCGAAAGGTTTTGAACTCGTGCACGCCCATCGCAACGACTGAGGTTTCGCTCGTTGGCATAGTCAGTGCTTTCCTCCACTCACGATGTACTCGAGTCATGCTGGTTTCGCTGGTGGCAATTGTCGAGGTGCCGCGGAATCAGATTGCCATGTATGTTTTGCAGCCTCCGAACATTTTTGTTAGGAGGCGCACAGGCAATCCCGCCAGCGTCCTCTATTTCCGCGCTAATCGACCTGGGGCACGGTCAGCTCTATATCGCTGAGCAGTTTCTCCAGATTGAGTGCTACGGCAAGGTGCTCGCGAGTCTGAAATACGCCGTCGATGAAACGTGTGTCGACCGCGGATCCGAAGTCCGGAGCTGCGCGCATCGCGTCTTGCGTGACTTGCAGGACATCGGAGACCGCGTCCACCAGCAATCCAACCATTTTCGCTCCGACCATGGCGATGACAATCACGGTGAACTTGTTGTACTCGATCGGCGGCAGACGAAACTTCATGCGCAGATCCACCACCGGCAACACGGTTCCGCGCAGGTTCATCACGCCTCTGACATGGGAGGGAACATTGGGAATAGGCGTGACCGGCGCATATCCTCGAATCTCCTGAATCTTAAAAAGCTCAAGCCCATACTCCTGCTCATCGAGGAGAAAAGTAAGGAACTGGCTGGACGCCGCCGGAGCCTGATGCTGCACAATCGCTTTCATAGATGTTTCCTTTCCCAGTCCAAACAGGCGCCGGCACCGAGGGATAGCTAGAATTCTTCGAAGCTCGCGTCTTCCGACCTGGCTGCAGGGCCGCCTATCAGCACAGGTGTGGCGGCCAGCTTCTTGCGTTCATGAGGGGAAGGAACGGCAGACTTACCTGTGCCTCCGTTGATCGCAGGGGAAACAGACCGCCGTCCCCAATCGGTTGCGTGCCGATAGTTCTGGATTGCAGGCTGATCGCGGCTGCCGCGCGAGGATTCGTTGTGGTTCCCCAGATTGAACGTGCCGACGAGCTGCAACAGCCGCACTGACTGCTCAGAAAGCACCTGTGCCGTTGAGGATAGTTCTTCGTTCTGAGCGGAGTTGGCTTGGGTCACCTGGTCCATCTGGGTCATGGCGGCGTTCACCTGGTCGATGCCGGTACTCTGCTCTCCGGCAGCCGCAGCGATCTCGCCTACGATGTCGGTCACGCGTTTCACCGAGCCTACGATGCCTTGCAAGGTCGCGCCCGAGCGATTAACCAGCTCCGAACCTTTTTCCACTTTCTCGAGCGAGTCCTGGATGAGGCCCTTGATTTCTTTGGCCGCTTCGGCGCTGCGTTGGGCCAGGCTGCGCACTTCGGTGGCAACCACGGCGAAGCCTCGGCCCTCCTCACCGGCGCGTGCGGCCTCGACCGCGGCATTCACTGCGAGCAAGTTGGTTTGGAAGGCGATCTCATTGATGGTTGAGATGATGTCGGAGATCTTCGCCGAAGCTGTGTTGATCTCCGTCATGGCCGCTATGGCGCTGGTGACGACTTCCTGACCCTGTTCCGCGGACTCCCGCGAGCCCGTCGCCAGTTGGCTGGCCTGGCGGGCATTGTCCGCGCTTTGCCGAACCGTCGCGGTGATCTGTTGCAGGCTAGCCGAAGTCTCCTCCAGGCTGGCAGCTTGTTTTTGCGCGCCGCCGGCAATTTCGACCGCCGATGCGGCCAGTTGTTGCGAAGAAGAGGTAGCTGTGGCGGCGGTCTCGGCCACCTCTTGCAGCGTAGCGCGCAACTTCTCCAGAGCTTCGTTGAGCGCCTTGGCCATTTGCCCCACCTCGTCGGTGGACTCCACCTGCAGCGAAGCGGTCAAGTCTCCTTTCGCTACCTGGAGCAGCGCGGCAGCGGCACGCTCCAGCGGGACGGCGATCTGGCGCCTCAGCTGCCGCGTGGTCAAGGTAGCAAACGCCAGCGCCACGGCAAAGAGGACCATGGTCAGGAGGCGCTGCCGATCGGTCGCGTTCCCAACCGCATCCAGCTCGGCGGGCAAAGCTTTGTTGCTGAGGGCCTGGTTGAGATCCTGCAGCGACTGGGCCAGCCTGGCGCTTTCGTCCGCCAGAGTTTTGATCGTGGCCTGGGCCTGGGGGTCGACCGCGTCCGGCTTCTCAACCATCGTGGCGTAGGTCGTTTTCGAACGGGAGTAGACGCCGTCGAACTGGTCTTGCAAGGTTGTGACCTGTTGCCGCAGTTCCGGATTATATGTAATCTTGGCCAGCACAATTTGCAAACTCGCCGTGACCTTCTGCGCGTCCTGGTCGGCGGTCGCCAGGGCTTTTGTATCCTGTAGCAGGACAGCGTCCTTGTAGTCCTTGGTCAACTTCTGGAATCCGGCCTGTGCTTCCTGGCCCGCAAGTGCGGCGGGAAAAAGCGAGTCCGAAGCGATCCGCAAGTGATGGCGGATCGTGCCCCCGCTCCATTGAACAAGCCCCAGGAAAAGAAGGTAGCCGAATGCCAGGATGCCAGTGCTGAACAGCAATTTCGTGCCGATGCCAAGGTTTCTCATGCTCTACCTTCCGACTGCGTGTCCTATGGACCCTTCGGGGAGCGCAGGGCTACCAGCGCCTCCATCATTTACAGCGGCGCTGAAAGCATCAGTGGACATCAAGCACCTTGACCCCCTCGTGGGGGGTTGCCTTGTCGATGTAGCCGATGGTGCCGGGGTTATGGGCGACAAACGCCACGGCTGCGGCGTCGTCGTCCAGACTCTTGGGCATGCTGGCCTGGCCGGAAAAGACCAGGCTGCGCCATCCCGCGCGATACGCGGTGTCGCCCTTGCCGACGTAGGCTTTGAGAAACTCCTCATTCGCCGGCCCGTCTTTGAGCAGTACGGGCACCACCTTGCTGCCGTCTTTGAGGGAGCTCGCGTTGCCGGTAAAGACGTCTTTCAGGTCGTCTTTGCTGACCCCGCTGGCTTTCACACTGGGATTGGCAATGACGATCACCTGGGCGCCGGCTCCGGCCGCCAGTGTGGACACGGCGAAGGAGAAGATGGAAAAGAGGATTAGCTTTTTCATGGATGGCTCTCCTGAGCTAGAAGCTGACGCCGACCTTGAGGATGGTGAGCTTGGTATTGGGTTTGAGGCCATTGGGATTGAGGTCAGTGTCATAGCCGATTGCGGTGCCGTCGATGATGTGCTCTTCCGCCTTGGCATACAGGTACTGGCTAAAGTCGTAGCGTCCGGAGACCGTCCAGTCTTTGGAGTAGCGCGCCGGCCCGAGCGGGGCCTGACGGTTGAACTGCTGGCTGTCGTAAACACCGGCGGTTATTTTGGCCGTCAGTTTGTAACTGGCCATCGCGTACCAGTTTTGGAAGTCGATGCGTTCGTAGGTGGGGGGAAGCCCGGTGAACTGCAAGGTAACGCTCACCGGGAGCCTTCCATATTCGGCGGCCGCCATGATTTTATTCTTCTCGTAGATGGCGAAGTAGTTCGGTTCATTAAAAGGGGCGATGAACTCGGTTCCCGGGAGGGCGCCATTCCCGGTGGTGATCTTGGCGAACCACATAGGTTGTTTGCTGTCTGATGCGCCGACCATCAATCCGCGCAGCGGGGTTCTCCAATGAAGGGCGGCACCATAGGTCGCGCCGCCAATGCCGTTCGGCTCCGAAATCCCCGCTTCTGTTTGCGCCAGGGTATAGCCATCGTTCGCGGCGATTTGCCGTTCGCCACCCCAACCACGGTATTCCAGCTTTCCCAGTTTTCCGCCCTCACCGAGGGTGCCGTAGGCGACTCCGCCATAGTGCGCGAGAATGCTATTGCGGCTGCTGATGGGATAGATGCTCTGCGGCAGCAGCGACCATATGTAGGAGGGATCGATGTCCTGGATGTCATTGAAGAGGCCAGAGGGGGTCTTGACCTTGCCGAAGCGCACACCAAAGCGCTCGTCTGCCTTATAGTCCGCAGCCGCCCAGTCGAGGGTAATTTCGTTTCCGAAGTTTCCGAGCAGGAAATAGCGGCCCTGGACAGCGATGCGCAATTTGGCGATCGGCTGCGATCCGATGTTGAGCACAGCTTCCGTCCATGCCGGGCTGCCGTCACTGGAATGAGTGGTGAGGATGTTGTTGTTGGTGGTGTAAAGGAAACCCTGGGTTGCGTAGCCGTGGATTTGAATATTCAGATCCTCGAGGCTTTGGGCAAACCCTTGCGCCCAGGCCCCCAGCGCCAACGCGATTGCTCCAACAAGAATCTTCTTCATTCAGTTCTCCTTTTTCCCCGCTAAGGAGTCCGCGGGTGGACAGATGCAAGAGGGCGTCCTCATTGGGGGCCCGAATCGAATCGCAAGGGGAGGCGGCGACTCGCTTCGCCAGTTTTCACAGAATCTCTCTGTTGACGCTTATCGGCTCCCGATTGGGAACAATTAGCCCCTGGCATGCCCAGGATGGGTCCATCCCTGCGAGAAGCAAGGAGCACCTTGGCAAGAAGGCCGGGTATCGGAGCGTTTTGTGACTGCAATTCTTGAGAGGCTCGCGCGCCCGGATCAGGCGGGAGGGTTGCTGATCAGGGCGGCTGGACGGATGAGTTGTTTTCGCCCGTAGGCAGAGTGTGCCACCGTGGCGGACCGGCGTTGCGCAGCACCCGATTGCACTGCCCCCTGAAGCGGCGGCTGGCTGTTGCAATCTCCGTGGGGTCGGCCGTAATTTTTCAGCTTGAAGCGACCGACCAATTGAGCCAGCTGCGCCGCCTGCCCGGAAAGTGTTCGGGCAGTAGCAGAAAGCTCTTGCGTCTGCGCCGAGTTGGATTGGGTGACATGGTCCATCTGCGTGACCGCGGTGTTTACCTGTTCTATCCCGGTACGCTGTTCCGCGGAAGCGGTCGCGATCTCACCCACGATTTCGGTCACCCTCTTCACGGAGGCGACAATGCCTTGCAACGTCGAGCCTGAGCGAATGACCAGTTCCGAGCCCTTCTCGACTTTCTCGAGCGAGTTCTGGATCAGGCCCTTGATTTCTTTGGCGGCCTCAGCGCTGCGTTGCGCGAGGCTGCGCACTTCGGTGGCAACCACGGCAAAGCCACGGCCCTCCTCGCCGGCGCGAGCGGCCTCGACCGCGGCGTTTACCGCCAGCAGGTTGGTTTGAAAGGCGATTTCGTTGATGGTGGAGATGATGTCGGAGATCTTTTCCGAAGCGGCACTAATCTCAGCCATGGCGGCGATTGCGCTGGAAACGACTTCCTGACCTTTTTCCGCGGACTCGCGCGAACCGGTGGCCAGTTGGCTAGCCTGCCTCGCGTTGTCGGCGCATTGCCGCACCGCTGCGGTGATTTGCTCCAGACTGGCTGTGGTCTCTTCCAGGCTTGCGGCTTGTTCCTGCGCACCCCTGGAGATTTCCTCTGCGGCTGCTGCCAGCTCACGCGAGGAAGCGTCCGAGTGTGCGGCACTCTCGGCTACCTCCTGTAACGTGGACCGTAGTTTCTCCAGGGCCGTGTTTAAGGCACCGGACATCCGCCCTACTTCCTCTGTAGTGGTTACCTCGACAGCTGCGGTCAGATTGCCGTCGGCCATCTGCTCGAGAGCGGCCGCGGTCAGGCCCAAGGGAACGGAAAGTCCTCTAGCGATGGAGAGACTGAGGACGACCCCGAGCAACAACCCAATGGCGGCCGCGGAGAGCAGGAGCAAGCGCGCGGTGTGGAACTGCTCCTGGTTGACCTGAAACTTCTTCTCCCCCAACGACTGCTTCAACAGGAGGAGCTTATCGGCCGCCTCGAACAGAGGACGACCCGTTCCGTTGGCATCGACCGCAGCAGCCTCGGCGCCGGCCGCATCCTGAGCCTTCGCGCGTTCAATTAACGTCAGGTACGACTTCTCATAAGCGGGTAGCGCTTCGCGCATGGTAGCGATGAGAGCTGTACTCTCTTTGAGGTAGAAGAGTTTATCCGCACGATCGAGGTCGGCGTGAATGGCGGAGAGTTTCTCCTGGATGAGCTTCTCATGCACCTCAGCTCTCGAGGTGTCGCTCAGGTTGAGTATGGTAAAGCGGCCCTGTTCCCCGAGCATGAGCCGGGCAATGGTTAGGTCGTCGGATACACTAAGGCCCGTCATGTCCTGCGTGTACAGTATCTCCATCCGATCGTTTGCCTGGCTGAGGTTGATGACGGCGAGGCAGCTGATGGCTGCGATGAGCACGATGAGAAGGCCGAAGCTGAGCAACAGCCTGGGAGCTGCGTTGAGATTCTTAAACCAGTCCATGGGTGGATGCTCCTCTTTCCACTGGTACGGCTAAGACTCGCTGGACAGGCATGGCAGAGGATCCGCCGCGTTTGGTTTTGTTGGCTGGACGCGCTACGGAAAACAAATTCAATTCGGCCAGCACGGTCACGTCGATGATGGGCGCGACGCGGCCGTCGCCCAGGATAGTAGCCCCCATCAACCCTTCGACCTTGTGCAGATTTTTCTCCAGGCTCTTGACCACCACCTGCTGTTGGCCGAGCAATTCGTCGACCACCAGGCCGATCTTCTTGCGGCCGGCTTCGACCACCACCACCAGGCGCTGATCCTCTGCCGGTTCCGCGCACGGGTCGGCGTTTTGGAGGGTACCCGGGTCGGGCGCGTCCAGTTGCATCCCAAGGAAGCGGCACAGGCGGAGCACGGGAATCGATTCCTCGCGGATGACGATGACCTCACCTTGTTCCGCGACGCGCACGATCTTACCTTTGCTTGGCACCGCTTCCACCACAGTCAGCAGGGGAAGCACGAGCGTGCGGTCGGCAACCCGAACCAGCAGACCTTCGAGAATCGCGAGCGTCAGCGGTAGTTCGATCGAAACGGTGGACCCGCTGCCCAATTCGCTCGCCAGCGCCACCGAGCCGCTGAGTTGCTGCACATTGCGCCTGACTACGTCCATGCCCACGCCGCGCCCGGAGAGATCGCTCACTTCTTCGCGGGTAGAAAATCCAGGGGCGAAGATCAACATTCTGATTTGATCGTCGCTAAGGTCAGCTCCCTCTGCGATCAGTCCTCGCTCTACGGCTTTCGCCCGCACCCGGGTGGTGTCGATGCCAGCACCATCGTCGGATATCTCGATGACAATTCTTCCCGAACGATGAAAGGCGCGCATCTGAATCAAGCCCTCTGCCGGCTTGTTGGCCGCGAGGCGCGCTGCGCTTGCTTCGATACCGTGATCAGCCGCATTGCGGATCAGGTGCGTTAGCGGATCGCCCAGCAGCTCCAGCATGCTCTTGTCGATCTCGGTTTCTTCGCCGTCGGTCTCCAGGCGGATTTGTTTGCCGGTAGACTGCGCGATGTCGTAGACCACGCGTGCATATCTCTGAAACAGTGTGCCCACCGGCATCATGCGCACCGCCATCACGCGCTCATGCAGCTCGCGAGTACTACGCTCCATGGCGGTAACCGCTTCGCGTAGTTTCGGCAAGCAGGAGGGCTCGAAGTCCTCGACCATTTGGGCGGTCATCACCTGGGCAATCACCAGCTCTCCCACCAGGTCGATCAGGCGGTCAACTTTGTCCGTGGCGACCCGAATGGAGCTCGACTCTGCCGCAGCGCTGGGTTTCTTTGCCGCTCTGCGTTCCTCTGCTTTTCTCCGCTCCTCCTCTTTTCTGCGGTCAACCTTCTCCACCTTTTCCGCAGGCGCGGCAGAGACCACATCGAGCGTGCGCGGCTGCGCAGCAGGCCGGTGGAGCGCCAACCCTTTCTCTGTCTGCGATGGCTGATCGACGCGTTGGACGGTCACCTCGGCCAGATGCTCGACGAATTCGAAGACCTCATGCAACTCCTGTTCATCGCACGAGCTGGCCAGCTCGATGGTCCAGCTGAGATAGCACTGCCCGGGATCCAGTTCCTCGAGCGGTGGCAACTCCTCAGCGTGCAACTGGCAAACGCTCACCGTTCCCAGGGCAGCCAGGTTGCGCAGCAGCATAATAGGGTTTGTTCCGCTCGAAAACATTTCCCGGTGGGGGCGGAACTCCACCCGATAAAAGTTCAGTTCTCCGGCAACAACCCTGTCGTTCACAGCCACTTCCGGAGCGTGTGCCTGTGGGCCGATGGGCCTTTCTTCGGAAGCGGACTCGGCTGCGCTCAGGCTCTCGATCTGCTCCGCCAGTTGCCGGGCGCCATCCGGCATACCGCCATCGGCGCCGGCATCGAGCATGGCGCGCAGCACGTCGACGGATTGCAACAGCACGCTGATGACCTCCGCCGTGGCCGGAATCTCCAACGACCGCAGCCGATCCAGGAGATTTTCCAGAGCGTGCGTGAAGCGAACCAGATTGGTCAACCCAAAGGAACCGGCGCCTCCTTTGATCGAGTGGGCCGAGCGAAAGATCGCGTTCAATGTTTCGGCGTCGTCCGGGGCCGTGCGGAGAGCGAGCAGTCCTGCTTCCATCGCCTCCACATGCTCGGCACTCTCCTGCATGAAGGTCTGGCGGAATTGGCTGAGGTCGATCTTCATGGTTTTAGCGCTTTCAGGACCACCGTGCTGGTTTAAAGGGAGCTATGTGCAGGCGTTTCAATGACACAACGGCTGTGTCGAGTACGGCTGCCCGGTGAAAAGCATTTTTTGAAAGCACTTCAAGGGAGCACCTTGGCGACGGTCTGGAGCAGTTTTTCCGGATCGAACGGCTTGACAATCCAGCCTGTGGCCCCGGCAGCCTTGCCCTGTTCTTTCTTTCCCGCCAGGCCTTCCGTAGTCAGCATCAGGATGGGCTTGGTTTTCATAGCTGGTTGCTTGCGAAGGTTTTGTATCAGGGTAATGCCGTCCATGACCGGCATATTCAGGTCGGTAATCACCAGATCGACCACGGCAGCCTGCAGCTTATCGAGTGCGTCCTGCCCATGCTCGGCTTCGATCACTTCAAAGCCGCCTTCGCGCAAAGTGAAACTGACCATCTGCCTCATGGAGACCGAGTCATCGACAATCAAGACTTTTTTCAAAACGTCAACTCCTGCAAACAGCTTGCGCGTTGGATCATGCCCGCGATCAAAACAGTTCCACATCTCCTGCAGACGCTTCCGCTTCGCCGAGGCCGGCGACTTCTCGCTCTTCCTGCATGGTGTAGGCGCTGAATCCTTCATCGGCTGCAGCTGCACCGGGGGCCACAGTGACCAGCGTGCATTTTGAGCCGTGTACATAGAGGTGTCCAGATCCGAGACAACATGGGCGATGCGCTGACTGATACGATCCTGGAATTGGAGACCGCGCACCGCCCCACCAATATCGCTCGCGAGCAATGCCCCATCCGCGGTCATGCCGTTCAGCATGGCTGCCATCTCGCTATGTGCGAGCTGAAGATCGCGCAGAGATTCGTCCACTTCCAGCCGGCATTGGCCTACCCGTTCAGCGTCTTTTTCATTCATGTTGCGCAGGTCCTGCAGGGTGGAATGGGCGAGCGAGCGCAGATTGAGGGCGAGTTCGCCTACATGGGCCGTCACCGACCGCGACTTCAACGTCGCAGCGGCCAACTCCACGGCGACCACGGCAAAGCCCGTGCCTGCGGTTCCCGCATGCGCCGCCTCGATGCGCGCATTGAAGGCCAGCATCCGATTGCTGTTGGTAATCTGGTCCAGTTGTCGCAAGGCTTCGCTGATCTGTTGCGAAGCCTTGTCCATCTCTTCGATGCGCTCGATGGCACGGCGGGAAACATCACCGGCCTCGATGGTGGTATTCAAGATCTTGACCAGTGTGCCGCTGCAGGCCTCGATCAGACCTTCGAACGACTGCCTATCAGAAGTCGATTGCCCACCGTTTCCGAGAAAGCCCGTCGCCCGCGAGACGGTAGCCTGCGCCCTCGATGCGATCCCCTGAAAGCTGTCGCAGACTCCGACGACCGAGTCCTCGATCTGCTTCGAGGTCTGCTTCAGTTGCTCACCCATGCGGGCCAATTGGGTCAGGTACCGGGCGAGTGCCGCATCCACCTCGCGGGAGCCAGCCGGCCCGCTTCCGTTCGACGGGTACTCCCTTACGGTTTCGCTCAAGCTTCCATGGAGACTTTCAGCCATGGCCATTCACGCTTACATGCAGGAGAGATGTGCGCCCTCCGCCCGCATATTCAAACCAACGGGATAAGGCCGAGGAGGCATTCGTCAGGCGCAACCCTTTGCCGCGCTTCTTGCGTTCCGCAGCCAACGCTAAAAGCATCTGGAGTGCGCTCGCATCCAGATGCTCGACGCCCTCGAGATTGACGGTCAGGTCGCCGTCGGTGTCGACGGCAGAGAGCGCGATCGCCCGTAACTCCTGCGGGGGCAACCATTCTCCCTCACGAGTAACAAGTATGACTGTTTCTGTTACAGGTGCGATCGGGGAAGTTTTTGCCATGGGTTTTCTCTTCAATGTCATTCTCCGCATCCACACCGAAACGACATTGTTTCCGAGATCCGGTTGCCTGGGTGACCAGACAACGGCCTTCGTCGAAGCGCGCCTCATCCAGCACAGCGCTGTCGAGTGTATCGGCGATCGGTTTCAAACATTCATCGCGGGATGGTTTCGCAACGATCTGGGTGGAAGAGTTTCCGTGCGCGTCTCGGGCTCAGCGGCTGAACATGTTGCGGAGAAATTGGCCCAGGTACCCCGGAGAACTTTCCATCTAAAAATGTTCTGCGATGGAAAATTTTTCAGTCGTCCCTACGGGACTCTTGCCAGCGGGCCTCAGGCACAGACACAAGGCCTACATAAAAGCTCGGTACTGGAGCCGGCTGATGCTGTCAAGCGCGCAGGCTATCTACGGCAGGCCCAGTTACGGCTTCATGTGCTTTCTGAATTGCCCAAACATCGATGTGGCGCCCCCAACGGGTGCATCCCGGAGCGATTCTGCGACTCCAATGGTTAGGAGGTTGAAAACGCAACAATTGCGGAGTTTTGGTGTCTCGGAATCGGGGGCCGGTGTTACTTGAGTCACGATCGGTCCTTGGGCTTTAACCTATATATAGGAAAGGGTATTTGCGGTTTCGGAGGCTTACCCCATGACGGGAAGGCTAGCCAACTGCCGCGGAACACGCGGGGCTGAGGAGACAACTTGCTATCTATCGACGAAACCATCCAGCTGATTCGCATAGGCGAACCGCCCGTGAGCCAGAATTCTTCGCTACCTGGTGCAACCAGTGTCTGCTCCACGGCTCTGGCGGACGCACCATGGGTCTTTGACACCCAAGAGCCCGGTTATGGCCCTGGTGCGTCGATGCACGACACACTTCCGGCCGGGTCGCCGCAGCAGGGATTCCTTCCCCAGGAATATCGGCAAGCCTCAAAGAGCGAACTCGACCGCCGCATCCGTGAGGCGAAGGCGGCGTTGGGCGATCGTCTGGTGATTCTAGGCCATTTCTACCAGCGCGATGAGGTCATCCAATACGCGGACTTCGTCGGTGACTCCTTCCAGCTTGCGAAGGCCGCCATGACTCGCCCCAAGGCCGAATTCATCGTCTTCTGCGGCGTGCACTTCATGGCCGAGACGGCAGACATGCTCTCGCGCGCTGACCAGGCCGTCGTGTTGCCGAATCTCGCGGCCGGCTGCTCCATGGCCGATATGGCTGACCTGGACTTGGTCACCGATTGCTGGAACGAGCTTGAAGAAGTCTTTGGCACCGCGCCCGACGCGTCGGGCCTCCAGCCGATTGTCCCCGTCACCTACATGAACTCCTCGGCTGCCCTCAAAGGTTTTTGCGGCCAACATGGCGGCATTGTTTGCACCTCGTCGAACGCGACCGAGGTCCTCAAGTGGGCGCTCTCGCGCGGCCAGCGTGCTCTCTTCTTCCCCGACCAGCACCTTGGCCGCAACACCGGCAAAGCGATCGGCATCCCGCTCGAACAGATGCCGCTCTGGGATCCCAGCCGGCGGTTCGGGGGCAGCGACGCGCAAACGCTCAAAGACTCCCGCGTCATTCTCTGGCACGGCTTTTGTTCCGTGCACAAACGCTTCACCGTCGGGCAGATCGAGGCCGCCCGCCTGCGCTTTCCTGACGTCCGCGTCATCGTGCACCCGGAGTGCCCCATGCCGGTGGTCGACGCGGCCGACGCGTCGGGCTCGACGGACTATATCACCAAGGCCATCGCCGCCGCTCCCGCCGGGAGCACCTTTGCCATTGGAACGGAGATCAACCTGGTGCAGCGGCTGGCGAACCAAAACCCGCAGCACAAGATTTTCTGTCTTGACTCCGTGGTTTGCCCCTGCTCGACCATGTACCGGATCCATCCCAGCTACATGGCGTGGGTGCTGGAAGCGCTCAACCGCGGGCCGGTGCTCAACCGCATTACTGTAACTGAGGAGGTTGCTATCCCCGCACGCATCGCCCTGGAACGCATGTTGAGCCTCAGGCCGGCGTCGCATGATGAAAGCGCGGTGAGGTCCGCATGAAGCACATCGTCGTCGTTGGCAGCGGTATCGCCGGGCTCATCGCCGCACTCGAACTGAGCCGCAAACACAAGGTCACGCTGGTCACCAAAGCGCGGCTGGAAGACAGCAATACCCGCTTCGCCCAAGGCGGCATTGCCGCAGCCATGTTCTCTGACGACAGCGTCGCCGAGCACATCGCCGACACCCTGCGGGCGGGCGCCGGGCTGTGTGATCTGGCCGCCGTCGAAGTGCTCTGCTCCGAAGGGCCAGCCCGCATTCGCGACCTGGTGCGCCTCGGCGTTGACTTCGATCAGCAAAATGGCGAGTTCGCGCGCGGACTCGAAGCGGCGCATACCCGGGCGCGGGTTCTTCACGCCGGAGGCGACTCCACCGGCCTGACCATCGAGCTGGCATTGGCTCGCGCCGTTCGCGCCGCCGGCATCCTGGTGATGGACCATACCTTCGCCTGCGATGTCATTGTTCGTGATGAGCGGGTTGCAGGTTTGCAAGTCCTGTCTGCAGACACCGGGCATCACGACATCCAGGCCGACGCGGTGATCCTGGCCAGCGGCGGAGCGGGCCAGCTCTATCTGCACACCACCAACCCGGCCGTGGCCACGGGCGATGGGGTGGCGATGGCGTGGCGTGCAGGGGCGCAGCTTGCCGACCTTGAGTTCTATCAGTTTCACCCTACAGCCCTCGCGCTACCCGGCACCTTCCTCATCTCCGAGGCGGTCCGCGGCGATGGCGCGGTGCTCCTTGACGCCAATGGACGCCGCTTCATGCAACACATTCATGCGGGCGCCGAGCTGGCCCCACGCGACGTGGTCGCTCGCGGCATCGCCCGCCAGATGGCCGCGCAAGATGGCCAGCCGGTCATGCTCGACGCCACCGGGCTCGGTGCATCCTTCCTCGCTCAACGCTTCCCTACCATCGATGCCGCATGCCGCGCCCGCGGTCTTGACTGGTCCACAACGCCAATCCCGGTCACACCAGCGGCACATTACTGGATGGGTGGCGTGCGCACCGACATCTGGGGCCGCACTTCCGTTCCGGGCCTCTTCGCTGTCGGCGAAGCCGCCTGCACCGGCGTTCATGGAGCCAACCGGCTCGCTTCCAATTCACTGCTCGAAAGCCTGGTATTCGCATGGCGCTGCGCGGCGTTCCTGATCGATGAAGATGTTGCCAAAGGAACGGCAGCTCCGTCTTCTCTCGATGTAACCGGCCGCGAGCAGGGTGCAGTTCTCTGGACACTGCCCGTGCCGCAACACCGGCCCACGCACAATGCCAAGCCCGTTGACCGAACGGCACTGCAAAGCCTGATGTGGAATGCTGCAGGGATTGAACGGAGTGCGGCCGGCCTCGATGCTGCTGCCATGCAACTGGATCAATGGCAGGCGGGCAGCGCCACGATGCAGGATCTCGAAACGGCCAACCTGCTCGCCCTGGCGCGGGTATTGGTTGCTGCTGCAATCGCTCGCCAGGAATCGCGCGGCGCTCACTTCCGGGAGGATTTTCCGGAAACCTCCGCCGGCTTTCAGCACTCCCTGGTTTACTGCCAGGCTACGGCAAAGGCCGTCACCAGCGCATGCTGATCAGGCCTGGCCGCGACGCTATCCATCGCCTGGTGCGCATGGCTCTCGACGAAGATGCACCCTGGGGCGACCTCACCTCACAGACGCTGATCGCGGCCTCCATGCGCGTTGCCGCACAACTCGTAGCGCGCGAACCCGGCACACTGAGCGGCGAAGACGTCTTCAACGCCGCGATGTCCGCTGACCGATCCCGGCATCAGCACGCGCTTTCATGTGCACGATGGGGAGGGCTTCTCCGCGATCTACGGTCCTCGCCACCATCGAAGGGCCCGCGCAAAGTGTCTTGCAGGCAGAGCGCGTCGCGCTCAACTTTGTCCAGCGCATGTCGGGCATCGCCACGGTTACTGCACAATACGTATCAGCCGTTGCAGGGACTGGAGCACGGGTTGCGGACACACGCAAGACCACGCCTGGCTTGCGGCTTGTGGAACGCTATGCGGTGCGCTGCGGCGGGGGTCACAATCACCGCTTCTCACTTTCCGACGCAGTGATGGTCAAGGACAATCATCTCGCGATCCTCGCCGCTCATGGCGTCAGCAATGTCACGGAAGCCCTGCAATCCATGCGCGCCCGTCTTCCCCACACCACGCATGTGGAGGTGGAAGTGGATCACCCGGAGCAGATCGAAGCAGTCTTGGCCGCGGGCGCCGACACCATCCTGCTCGACAATTTCACCACCGCGCAACTGTCTTCAGCTGTAGCCCAGATAGCTGGCCGCGCGCTGGTCGAAGCCAGCGGCGGGATCACATTGGCGGGCATTCGCGAGGTGGCGGAAACCGGCGTAGACATCATTTCCGTGGGCGCTCTTACACATAGCGTCCGATCCCTCGATTTGGGCCTCGACATTCTGCCCCAGCCATTCGAGGCCAGGTGAATTTCAATGGTTCAGGCTACGGGAAATAGCCTGCAAGTTCCATTCACTCGCGGGGCAACGCCGGTCGCGGGTTTGCCGTCACCCTATTCCACCTTCCCTGGGCGCGGAACTTTGACAAGATGGCGACGAAACTGTGACAACTCCGGCAGCGCGGCGGAATAGGATTTCGAACTGGCGAGGTTCTCCCCAGCCATTGGGTGTGGACAGCAACCCCAGTGAAGGCCACCGTGCCGAACAAGAAAGACAAGCCCTACTCGAAAGGGCATCGCGACTTGCGGCTGCCTCGACGGGGACAGAAGCGCAGCTTTCGCGGGGAGGGAGGCTCAAAACGAAAATCGCGGCTAGCTAAAGGAGAAAGTATATGACATGCGCGGTCCAATCCTTGAGGCCATTACTGGTGAGTGCCCTCGTAGTATCGCTGTTTCCCACCCTTGCATCGGCGCAACATTATCAGCAGACAAATTTAGTATCTAACGTGCCCGTGACTCCAGCAGCCTCCGTCACTGATCCCAACCTTCTGAATCCCTGGGGACTGGTCCATGGCCCGACCACCCCATGGTGGATTTCAAATAATGCAGGCGGCACTTCCACGCTCTACAACGATTCCGGTTTGAACCCGGCTAACCCCACACAAACTCCGCCCCCGGTGCTGCCGCCGGTAACGATCGTTGCGCTCAACGCCCCTGGGGGTACACCGGGAAATGGGGTTACGATTCCCAACGCCCCTGGCCAGCCGGCTCCCGGATCTCCCACCGCGGTCATGTACAACGGCAGCACCACCAATTTCCTTCTCGCCCCGGGCAAGCCGTCGGTTTTCATATTTGCCACCGAAGACGGCACAATCCAGGGCTGGAACTCGGGCGTGAATGCAACCACGGCGATCATCAAAGTGGACAACTCCCAAATCCCCAACAAAAACTATGGAGCCGTCTACAAGGGAGCGACCATCGCCGAGATTGACGGCAGCGAATACATTTTGGCGGCGAACTTCCGTACCGGCAGAATTGACGTTTTCGATTCCACCTTTAAACCCGTAAATATTCCCGGAGAGCTTTTTCGCGAAGATGAGATCCCACGCGGCTTTGCGCCCTTCAATGTGCAGGGGATCGGACCCAACATTTACGTAACCTTCGCCCAACAAGACTCGGCGAAACACGACCCGGTCGGCGGCGCGGGCTTAGGATTTGTTGTGGTCTTCGACGGCCATGGCAAACATATTGCCCACCTCGAGCACGGAGACTGGTTGAATGCACCCTGGGGAGTGGTGGAGGCTCCGGCAGACTTCGGCGAATTCAGCCATGCTCTATTGGTCGGCAATTTCCGTGGCGGCACCATTGCGGCATTCAATCCACGAACCGGCCGATTTATGGGAAACGTCTTCAACGCCGACGGCTCCACGGTAAATATTGACGGGCTGTGGGCACTCGCGTTCGGCAATGGTGGCGCTTCCGGCCCGGGTAGCACTTTGTTCTTCACCGCGGGCCCTGACAACGAGACGAACGGCTTATTTGGAACCCTGACGCCGGTTACCGCCGAGTTGCAAGAGGACGACGAGCAGTAGCTTCAGGGTCCTCCGAGTATCAGCCGACGCGCTCTCCCGCACTTAAGAGGGGTCGGCTGATACCCTTGATCCAGGACGAGTCGAATCACGAACTGTAGCTGCCGCGATAGCCACTGCAGCCGCACCTTCACTCTCGCCTAATGCGGAGGGCGATGTCGACCGTGTAGGACGGAGTATCTATTACGTGAAGGGCTCCTGCCTGCTTGAACTTGTCGGTAGCGAGCGTGGAATAAGTGGCTGGGTCGATCCACTCTGCTTTGTAGTCTCCCGGCGGCAGATTCAGAACCAGCTTTTCCTGGTATTGCCCGGGCGTGACCGTGTACGATCCACCGCCACCGCCTTCGCTGTGATGAATGTATAGCGCGTATTGCTTGCCGTATTGGCTAAGCCCGCGATAGTGCGTCTCGCGGTCGAATCCGCTCACCACAAAGCCTTTGTCCGGCACCATGTCGACGAAGCTGAAACTCTCCATGAAAGACTTGAGACTTCGCAGCGCGCCCAAAAGCTTCGCATTCTCAGGCGTGTTTCCAGCAGGATCCTCTGCCGTGAAGAGGCCGTTCAACTGATTAAAGCTGGCGCCTCCTCCGACCATGAACTCCCATGCCTCTACTCTTGACGCACCGATGATATCTCCCGAATACAGGGGGTAATAGTTGGTCTCGTTTTGCTCAATCGGTTTGTTATGCCGATATTCACGGTCGAGCCCTTGCATGCCCCCCATCTCCCAGTCGCGGGTATGCCACAAATATTGCGTAACTACGATGGAATTGAATGGATTGCCGGAGAAGTCGATGGGGCCATCCACGGGCCCCTGGACTTCCTGGCCGATCAGGTACTTCTTAGGGAGATTCGCTTCCGCTTCGTGAGTGACTTCGAGCATGTGGCCTACCCATGGTCCTGCCTCCTCGATGGGGGTGAAGAGCGAAGGCTCGTCGCAAACTTCGAGGATGACGTTATCGAACCCGTTGACCTCATTCACGATCTTGCGAACGTAAGCGGACTCCCTCTCGACCAGCGCCGGCTCTTTCAGGGTTTGTGCATCCTTGTAGCCGTCGCGGCCGACACCCTGGATGTTGTTTTCGTGGTAGAGCGGGCTCAGTGGCCAGGTGTCGTCGTATTGCCCGTTAAAAAAGCAGATCTCGACCACAATGCCGCGCTTGCCTGCCTGGGTAAGGAAGTCCTTCAGGCGGTCAAAATACGCAGGGTTCCATCGATCCAGATCGAACTTGTTTCCGGAAAGCAGATAACCCGGTTGATCGCTCCGCGCCCAGGGGAGGATGAGCTTTGCCGGTTTCACTCCCAGCGTGTTGCCGGTCATGTACTTACCCATGGGTTCGAACAGATATCCAGGATAAATCCGCGTGTAGTTAAGCCCGTAAGCCTGGAGGGCGTCCAGATACTTGACGTAGTCGAACTCCCCGTTGACGACGGCGCCGTAGTGTTCTGCCGAGGTCACCAGGATCGTCGGCTTCCCGTGAAAGAAATAATAGTGAGGATTTGCGGGGTCGATGGAAATGGTTTGGGCATGTGCCCGCACCAACAGAAACATCAGGACGAGAGCGGCAGTTCTCATTACTTCGAAGCATCCAGCACCAGCACCCAGTCGCCATCGCCGTCGTGATTGTTGCCGGGCGGCGTGAACTGCCGTGTTCCGGTATTGGCAAATGGCTGCCCTGAGATCGTTGTGGAGGACCCATTTGTGGGGTCAAACCACTTGGCACTTGCGTTCGCCTTCAGACTTGCCATGTTCACCGTGATCGTTCGGGCAGTCGGCATGTACGCGATCACGAATGCACCATCAGGAGTCTTCGAGGTGGTGGCGTAGTCGCTCTTGCTGACCTGGGTATGCGCGATGTCGCCGTAAGTCCCGTACCCGGCAGTGACTACGGAATGATCCTGGTCCGGAACCAGATCCTGCCACGGTAGAGAAGTAAAAAAGTCCTTCCAGATCGCCACCTGTTTTACCCCGGGCGTATCGATATTGTTTTGCCATCCGTTCTTGAACGACCAGGTATACATGTTGCCGTAGAACTGCCCCTTACCTCCTGTCAGCATGGCCCAGTATTCTTCACGCCGCAACACGGCTGGGGTCCCGAAATCCGGCGGGGTCCCGACATTCTCCAATTCGTAGTGCGCTTCGATCATGAAGACCGGCATAACAGGCTTCTGGTTATAGTTGTGCAACATCTGAATATAGGTTGGTCCGTATACGTAAGCGCCACTGATCGATACGATCGCCGACCAGGACGGATCGTCGAGAGAGGAGCCAGTGGGCGGGTTGAATTCGATGGTTTGAATCTGCTCCGGGTCGACCGACTTAATGCCTTTCGCGACTGCTCTGACCAAGGCATCATCCTTCTCGTTTTGCCAGCCGGAAAAATCATTGCCGTTCAGCCAGGCGACATTGGCGAATTTCTTGTAGCGGTTCCCGAGGTATTGACCATAGGCGGAAGCGGCCGCCAAGCCGTTTCTGCGGAGCACGGGCAACCAACCGGCTGTCTCGACGGGATCGATGAAAACGAGGATGCCGTGTTTTGCTGCGGACTCCACGATATGGTCAAGCCTGGCGAAGTAGGCTTCGTTGGGGGCGGAGAGATCGTAATGGGTGTAGTCTGTGCCCCCGGGGAACAGTTTGGTAAACGGTCGAATGCCGTCGGGAGTCTCAGCGTGGACATTACTCGGATAGTCGCGCCCGGCACAGGCAACGTCGATCCACCCCATGGTGTTAAAGCCGTGAGCCTGGCGGTCGGCGAAGTAATCGTCGGCTTCTTTCTCACTCAATCTTGAAATCAGAGCCTGCGGCGTATCGCCAACGATCAGGAACGGGACGTTGTTCTGGTCGACCAGGTAGCGTCCGTTGCTGCTGACCTTCACCGGATATGCGGGAGGCTGGGCTTTAGAAACTTTGGGCGTTTCTGCCGGCACTACAGGTTTTGGCCGCTCGCATGAGACCAGCGAGGGAAGCGCTACGAGCATGGCGGATAGGAAGAGGGTCGGTTTGCGAAAAATATTGGTTTTCATTCTGCTTTCGTGATTCTTCGCCGCTACGTCATCGGCTTCAGTTGTAAAACGGGCTCCTAGAATTCCACACGGAACGTTGCTTGTCCTTGCCGGTTACTGATTTGAGAACTTAGATTCGTGATCTGCCCAAATGTGGAGTCGAGGGAGTTAGTATCGGGTTCCTGAAATTGCGTGCGATTAAATGCATTGAAATAGTCAACTCGCACACTGGCTCGCACGTACTCCCCGATCCGGAACGTTTTGATTGCGTCGAAGCTCTCTATTCTCAAAGGCGGTGCTCGCACGCCTGCATAGGAGCGCTGTGAGTCGCCAACCTGCCAGGGTCCGGTGTTTTGGTAGGCATTGGTTGTGAATTGTATGGGCGGGTTCGCCGTTTTGCCGGTGAAGTATGCCTTTGACATGCCATAACTGAACGTCTTCAGCGGCACTCCTTTCACTAGATTCGGACGATCAAAGCTATTCACGAGCAAGGGGTTGTAATTATTGACAACTTGCAATGGTGTGCCACCCTGATAATTCAAGATGGCGCCGATATGCCATCCACCCACCAGCTCCGACACCAGAGTTCCACTGGAATGCAGAAATGTCTTCCCGGGACCGAACGGCAGCTCATACGTGCCCACCAGCTTAAGCATATATAGCTGGTCGAGCCGCCAGGAAGGTCCCCATTCCAACTGCGGCGCATAGGCATTCATCCCGTTCCATGCATAGGGCCCGGATCCAACCTGCTGATTGGAATCGTTTCTCGCTATCGTGAGGCTGGCAAGATAGGCTAAGCCACCTGCGAAGCGCTTTTCTGCCTGCGCCTGGAACGCATTGTAAAACGCCGTCCCATCCATCTCATTCACGGGAAAGTAGCCGCCGAATTGCGGGTATGGAGTCAAGGCCTGTTCCAGGATGGCTGAACCGCCGAACTGGTCCACGAATTCCGGATAGGGAGGGGAGAAGCCGGCGGCAACGACGTCCGGAGAAAGGATATTTTCTCCCAGGAGGCTGCCGTATTGCAGGACCGACGGGTTCGGCTGGTTGGAAAGTTCCAGCGTGGTCGGCAGATGAATCGCGCGGTTGCCAACATACGCAAGCGTCAAGAACATATCCCATGGCAGCTCCCTTTGTACCCTCGCGCTCCAAGCTGAATCATAGGGAGAGGTGCCCACCGACCCTGAGCTTGGGAGGTCGGGGTGTATGTTTCGCTTTCTATAGTTGAAATCAAAAATGACACCTGCATTCGCGATGGTCGAACTGAAAGGAGTTTGCTGCGGCAGCGGCAGTGTTTGGCCGTCCCAATTTCCATAACCCGGAGTGGCGCTCCCTGTTGAGGAACGTAGATACGAGCCGTTCAGTAAAGATCCCATGAAGGAAGCAGAGAAAGCGGTCCCGTATTCATAGGCGCCCCCATTCAGGGCCGTCATGTAGAAACCAGCCTGGACGACAGTTTTGCTGTTGAGCTGGTAGGACAAGCCGACTCTGGGCTGGAAGTTCTTCCAGTGAATGTCGGCACGAGTGATTCCTGAGCATCCGGTACAATTGCCGAATTTGGTGGCGGCGCCCGGCAAGCCGCCGGCACCCGGATTGGGCTCTGTACGATCCGCAAAAATAATATCGTTATGACTCTCTGTAAATGGAACCAGGATGTCATAACGGAGCCCAGCATTGAAGGTCCAGCGCGCATTCAGCTTGAAATTGTCCTGAGCATAAAAAGCAACCGCTTTGTTGCGCAGATTCAGCTCAGAGGAGGAGATGCGTTCGCTGGCATCGACCTGCCCGAGAAGGAAACTGGCGAAGGAACTGCCGTAAGACCCAAAATTGGGATCGTTGGTGTCTGGAGTGGAAGTGGTTCGCTGGCTAAAGTTGAAGGTACCGGAACAAAAATCGCAATCGACAGTGTCTTCGTACGTGCGCCGGAACTGTGAACCAAAATTGAAGGTATGGCGCCCTTTATTCCACAGCCAGTTGTTGGCTACCACGACCCCCAGCAGGCGGTTGTTGATCACGGTGAGTCCGCCCGAACAGCATTCAAGATAGGCGCCTCCGTTCACTCCCCAGGCAGTAGGCGCATTTTGACCATCGAAATTAACCAGTGGGAACGTGTCGCCGCCGGCCACGGCCCCAAAACTGACCTTCGAATTCGCGTTGTGTTGACCGATGACATTGCCGATCCCATCCGCTCCAACCGTGACCACGAGATTCGGATTGACGGTCTTAACATAGTTCAGCAGGAAACCTGAGCCAAGTTGTGTGTTGTTGATCTGACTTTGCAGGGGATTGCTGGCCGGCACGATCGGAGACGATGTAAAGGTAGGCGAACTAAAAGTATCGCGCCATTGGCTCCAATGGATACTTTGAGACGAGCTCAGATTTTCGTCAATGGTGTACGCCCACAAGGTTTGCCTGATAGGAATGGAGGAAATGGCTGGGGACTTATTGCTCTGCAGACCAGACACCAGACCGTTGCGGTCCGGATTTGGAATGCTCGGTAACACTGAAACGGCGAGCGGGCTGAAACGCGATTGGGGAATGATGTTGCCGGGAAATGGCTGGCCCGTTTGGGGATCGTAAACCGGTATCAGATTGCCTGAGGCATCCACGAAATTACTGAAGTCGCCGCCCTTCATCGCCTGTGTGGGTACAGTTCCAATGTTGGTCTGGGCCTGATTCTGCTTGAAGTGATCCCAACTGAAGTGGAAAAAAGTACGATTCTTGCCGTTGTAGATTTTGGGGAGGATTACGGGACCACCAAGTGTGAATCCATAGTTGTTCTGCTGATTGACCGGCGCCTCCGGTTTTCCGTTGTTGCCGAAGCGCACGGGAAAGAAGCCGGCGGAATCGAACAATTGATTGCGCAGGATCTCGAATACATCACCATGCAGATTGTTGGTGCCGGACGCCATGTTGAAAGTGACCGCACCCTGCCCCAGCCCAAATTGCGGGTCGAACGTCGAGCTGTCGACGCGGAACTCGCTCACTGCCTCGTAGGGTGGATTGATATACGTTTGATTCCCCTCGAACTGGACAAATGCGACGGGCACACCATTGAATTGAACATCATTTTCAAAACTGACGCCACCGTCGATCACATGCGAGTTGGCGTTTCCCTGTACACCGGGAGCGAGGTACATGAAAGAGTCGATCTGCCTTGCCAGGCCACTGATTTCAATGGGAGCGTTGTTGACCAACTCGGGCTCGATGGTTGTACCTATGCCCGGCGATGTTGTGTTTAGCGAAACGTCGGCTTCTTTCACTTCCACCGTTTCGGTGGTCGATCCGGGGGAAAGTTGAAGGCCGGTCGACGACATCTTCGCAACTTCGACTGTCAGGCTCGTCTTGACGGTCTTGAATCCGGCTGCTTCCACCAAGACGGAATAGTCCCCTGGGTTCAGTCCGATGATAGAAAACGTGCCTGCAGAAGACGTCACGGCCGACGCTGGAACGCCGGTAGAGGTATTCGTAGCTGTTACGTGTGCGCCCGTGATGACCGCACCGCTCGGATCCGTGACTGTGCCGTTGATCCCGGTCTGTACCTGGGCTCTTAGCGGTGCCCCGAGTAAGAGCACGACAAAAGAAACAATCAATATGGTTAGAAACATGCCGGAAGGCAGACCTAGGCAGCGCATCCTAAAACAGTCAGATTTTGGGGTCACGGTGTCACCTCCTGAATTTGGCCGCACGGTCCCATCAGCGCCGCAGTGTCGCGGTACCCGATCAAACTCGGTCGTGTTAAGCACTTTCAGCTTTGGATAGACAAAGCGAAAAGTCCTTAATCCTCTTGCCTGGTCTTTCTGTTACGGCAACCTCGCCGCGCACAGGACTGTTCGAGCACAGAAATTGCGGAACAAGTTTAGATTCTCGGGCTCGGCCAGACTGCTGAGTTGTTGTTAATGTTGAGCCGGAGTGCGAAGTGGGTATAGTGGATTTCCACGATTCTTTCTTGCAAGCCTATTGCGTGGTTCGCAACAGGTAACGCCCAGTCATTGCGACGAGACGCGGCGGGTGAATGACACAGCGGGAGCGGAAGATCGGCTTAGTGCCGCGCCTACGGCGCTCGGATCCTCTTCGGGCATCCGATTTCCCAGCCCTTCCGGGCTGGGCTGACGTTTGGCGGTCGGCCCTCCGGGCCTGGCATCTATGGCGATGTTTGCCCTGTCATTTCTCCCTCAACTTGCCGCAGGCAAATCGACGGGATGACACAGGAAGAGACTCTGGGTCGATGGAAAGTGATTGCTGGGTCCCAAGAGATGTGGCTTTCCTGAGCCGGCGCTGGGCATGGGGATGGGCTAGCAAAAGTGGGTCTGGCTGATTACCTGTTTGTCGTGGAGGGCGGCCAGTTGGCGGTTGATGTCCGCGGTACGTCGCCGCGGTGCTCCCGCCAACGTGGGCTTTGCCGGCCAGACGGGCGGCGTGGAGCTGATTTGCGGTCGTCCGTTGCCGGAGCCGTTCCTGGTGCGGAAGCGACGGCGATAGGCGGCCGGCGTCATACCGACCAACCTGCGGAAGACTGTACCGAAATAGCTCTGATCGCAGAAGCCCATTTCCTGACTGATGGTGGCCATGGGTTCATCCGTGTTGACCAGCATTACCTGAGAACGCTCGACGCGGTAGTGATTGAGATACTTCATGAACGACAAACCGGTCACACGCTTGAAAAAGCTCATGAAGTGCGATTCGCTCATGCCGCAAATTCGTGAGGCTTCCCTCACCTGGATCGCGCTCCCACAGTTCTCCCCCAGAAATCTAAACAGAGGGAGCAAACGATCGAGGTCACGCTGTTGCCGTTGGAAGGTTTCGACCGTCCCGGCGTACGAGGCATAGCGGTTTACCAATAACATCAGGATCATCTTCAGGTAGGTCTTGACCGCCAGCCTGCCGCGGGGCGACAACGGCGGCAGCTCGGAACGGATGCGCAGCATCAGTTCCAATACCTGGCTGGGAATTCCTGTCTCCGCCGGGACAATGTGAGGAAACTCGGAGTCCTGCAGGAGGAATGGCGTGAGGTACTCTGCACTGTCACTTCCACCCTCACACCGAATAAGGTCGGGCTCAAAGAAGAGCGCGGCAATGGTTAGCGGAGTGGACGACTGACACTCCACGCGATGGTAGAGTGTGCTGCCTACGATTGCGAGATCGCCTTCGCTGAACGGAAGGAGCCGGTCCTGAATATGACAGTTGGCTGAGCCAGAACACAGAAACAAAATCTCAAAGTATCCGTGCCGGTTCATCCTCACACTGTGCCGGCCATCTTCGGTGAGGAATAAGACATCTACCGGACAAGACACATCGAATGGCCAGACGTGTACGCCTTCCGCATTGATTTGCGGCTCGATGACACTGAAATGATCTTTGCAGGAACGTTTGGGAACATGGACGCGGCCGGTTCTCAGTTGCCCGCGCGAACCTGGTTCGTACTTTTCGATCTTTGTGTTCGACGCGGAAGATCTCTTCGACTTCGCCATGGCGTACTCCAGTCTTTCAAAAGATACGAGCCTGCCTGACTTTCAGTAATGCCGGGATGTACACCTGATATACCATACGATCCCGTTTTCCCGTAGAAATACTGAGGATCCGGATACTCAGAGAACGCGGCCACCGCTGTAACACTAAGGCAAAAACTCCCGATATAGCTTGACCGCAAAATCCTCCACTAGTTTTGGCCTTACGTCATCGAAGAAATGCTTGATGTAGGGCATGGCGCAGTGTTCGTCGAACGTCTTTTGGTCTTTCCATTTCTCTACGAAGGTGATCCAGCGATCGTCGTCGACGCGCTGGTTCAACTCGTAGCGGATGCAACCTGGTTCGGCGGTGGTGGCTTTGATCAATGAATGGAGCGCTGCGACGAGAGCATCGGTCTTGCCTTCCAGAGCGCGAAACTCGGCGACGCAGACGACTTGCACGGTGTTTTTTGTGGTCATATATTACCTGCCTGCTGCTACGGATTTATGGCTGAGATACATATCGAAAGCCTTGTCAGGAGTCTCGTCTCCATGGACGACGGCGCGTACGGCTTGAATCATGGCGTGGGGAGCGTCGCACTGGAAAATATTACGGCCCATGTCGACGCCGGCCGCTCCTTCATTGACTGCCTGGTAGGCCATCTTCAAGGCGTCGAGTTCGGGCAGCTTCTTCCCGCCGGCGATCACCAGGGGAACGGGACAGCCGGCTGCGACGCGCGAGAACCCTTTCTCGCAATAGTAGGTCTTCACAAAATGCGCACCCATTTCGGCACAAATCCGGGTGGCTAGGCCAAGGTACTTGGCATCGCGGACCAGCTCTTTACCCACACCCGTGACTGCCATGGTGGGAACGCCGTAACGATTCCCGGCATCGACAACCTTGCACAGGTTGCCGATGGACTCATGCTCATGCACGCCGCCAATGTAGACCTGAACGGCCATGGCTGAGGCGTTCAGGCGAAGGGCATCATCGATATCGACCGCGACCAACTCGTTCGAGAGCTCTTTCAAAATGCTCTGACCACCACTTGAGCGCAACACAACCGGCCGCCCGATCTCCGCTGGGATGGTACTGCGCAAAGCGCCCCGCGTCACCATCAGCGCGTCGGCGTAGGCGATCAAGGGCACGATCGTGATATCGATCCGCTCCAGACCGGTGGTTGGACCCTGAAAGTAACCGTGATCGATCGCCAACATGACGGTTCTTGCATCGTCAGGATCGAAGATGCGCGCCAGGCGGTTTTTCATTCCCCAATCGAGCGCGTTGCTTCCCTTGATCCTGCTGGGGGTACTCCGCTGGCCTATGTCGAGATAGTAGTTTTTGCCGTCCTCAAAATTATCAAGGTCTGCCACCGCTGACTCCTTCCCTGAATCCCTTAAAGATGAGGCTGATCGAAGTCGCCCCTGCATCCGGATAACCTCGCGCCCGCTCTCCCAAAGATCTGGCCCGTCCGAAACGGGCCACTAAATCCCTGGTCGACTCTGCGCCCATTTGCGCCGCCAGGGCTGCCTCTTCCAACGCCTCCGGTATGGTTTTGCCAGCCTCTGCAGCCGCAGTGACAGCGGCGACCGCGGGGGTCAAAGCATCCATCATGGTTTTATCTCCCGGGCGAGCCTTGGTCTGCCGGGACACCGCGCGCAAGCCTGCCTCGAGCGAATGGGCGAGAGCATTGCAATCCATGGAATCGGTCGCAAGCTCCACGTGTCCCAAGCCGGCAAAGAACGTTCCCAGCAGACTGCTTGAGGCGCCTCCATCCACACTCAGCACCCTCCAACCGGCAGCTTTCAGCATCTCGGACAAGCTTTCCGTGCCCGATGGCTCCATCCCAAGCTCCATTTGCTCGGCAGCGCGGAGCATGGTCGTTCCATGATCCCCATCGCCGCCGATGGAGTCTAACTCGGTCAGCCGCACATGCTCGCTGCGAAGGTAAGCTGCCGCCCAGGCGAACATATTTGCCCACTCCACCTTTCCAATTGCCGCGCTCATTGCTTTACAAAAAAAGGAGCATCCGCCGGTGCATCCCACAGATCGACCAGTTCCGGATCCATGCGCGCAATCAGCAATTGAAAGCCAGCCTGCTCCTGGGTGGTGATGAATTCTCCCACCGCGCTGCGCACCAGCTTGATTTTCTTTTCCGTTAGAATCTGGGCCACGCGGCGGAATACGATCAGCAACTCCATCAGGGTGGTTGCTCCCGCTCCATTCACCAGCACCAGAATTTCTTCACCGCTCTTTACCGCGAGATCTTCGAGCAGCATGTTCAGCATGATCTCGGCGGTCTCATCCGCAGATTTAAGTGGCATGCGGCCGGTTCCAGCCTCGCCATGCTGCCCCATGCCGATTTCCATCTCGTCGTCGCCCAGGTGAAAGATGGGCTGCCCGGTAGAGGGATGGGTTGCGGTGTTTACAGCTACGGCTAGGGAGCGCATGTTCCTTTCCATGCGGGTGGCGATCTCCAGGCACGCATCGAGGGAGGCGCCTCGCTCGGCAGCGGCGCCCGCGACTTTGTACACCGGAAAGAACCCCACCAGGCCGCGGCGATCATCCGGGTTTGGGCCGCCGGCAATATCCTCGTGGGTCAGAACCATTTTGACCTTGCAACCTTCGCGCAGCGCCATCTCCATGGCGATGTTGCCCGAGAGCACATCGCCCGCGTGATTCAACACAATCAACAGGGCGCTTTCACCATTTGCGCAAGCGCTGCGAATCGCCTCCAGGCAACGCGGTGCTCCGGGCGCGGCGAAGATGTCGCCGGCAACGCTGTAGTCGAGCATTCCCTTGCCCACAAAGCCGCTCAAGCCGGGCTCGTGTCCGCTACCACCCAACGTCACCAGCCGCACCTTGCCCGCCTCCTTTGGCACGGTTCGCACCACAATGTTGCGGCTACTCAGTTGGACTTTGCCGGGAAAGGCCAGGACCATGCCCTCGAGCAGTTCTCCGACCAGATTTTTCGGATCGTTCATGAATTTTTTCATTCGCATAGAATCACTATTCATAAGTAGAGGGGTCCGTCATCACGATCGGGCGTTTGAACCAACCGGTTTGCGTGGCCAGGACAAAGAAGCCGACCACCAACCACAAGCAGCCCGCAATCTTTGCGGGGTTACCTAGTCCGAGCCAGATTACAGAGCAGAAAAGGAAGCCGAGCGCCGGCACTCCGAAATCAAGCAAGAGGTTTCTGCCTCTCGCATCCGCCCTCTGGAACCAGAACTTCCAGATAACGGCGAGGTTGACTCCCATGAAACCCAGAAATGCGCCAAAGTTGAGAAGTTCCGCGGCCAGCTCATAGCTGATCAGCTGGGCCCCGACAAAACCTAAAACGCCAAGCAAAATGATGTTGATGTGAGGTGTATTGCGGACAGGATGGAGTCGCGCAAAGAAGCGCGCCGGAATCACATTCTCCCTGCCCATGCCGAAGAGCAAGCGTGCGGCCCCTACCTGCGAGGTGAGGCCCGCCCCGATGTTCGCTACGACCAACAAGATCGCAGTCGCTTTCAGCAGCGTCACTCCCCCGACCCGGCCGGTAACGTCAATAAACGCAGTATCGACGTTGGTGAAGGTGCTGTAGTTGGGCCATGCGAGATGGGCAAGATAGACCAGGAGGCCGCCGAACAAGCCGGTAAACAGGCACGTGGAAACAGCCGCAAGCAGGACATTTTTGCGCGGATTCTTTACGTCCTCCGCCATGGTTGTGACCGCATCGAAGCCCAGATACGTCAACGCCGCAAACGATGTCGCTGAGGCAATCGCGCGCACGTGAAATGTACCCGGACGATAGAACGGCTGGATGGAGAACAATCCCAGCACTCCGTTACGGATGGCGATATAGCGGATCGCAAGCACGATAAAGCTCAAGAGCACGATACCCATGAAAACAAGTAGCGCCTGGTTCGCCAGAGCGGTCGATCGAATTCCCCGCAGGTTCAATATCGTGATGCCCCCGGAGAAAAAGACCGCGCCGATCACGAAGGGCAACCCGGGCAGGGCGCGCTGCAGGGAAAGCGTTCCGTAGAGGGTGCAGAAGAGTGGAATCAACATGTAGTCCAGCAGCATGGCCCATCCGGCCACGAAACCGAGATAGGGATGTATGCCGCGGCTCACGTAGGTGTAGGCCGAGCCCGCCGAAGGGTAAAGGGCTGCCATGCGGCCATAGCTGATGGCAGTCAATACCATGGCTGCCATGGCGGCAAGAATTGTAACCACCACGTATCCGCCCGACTTGACTTCGGCCAGCCCATAGACCGTCGCTGGGGCACTCGGGGTTACAGCTACGATTCCATAGAAGATCAAATCCCAGAGTGTCAAAACCCTGCGCAGGCGGGGAATCTCGGCTGTGGGCGCGCTCACTGGGCCGACCTCTCTTGCTTCTGCCTGTCATACTTTTGCTTGTTACCGTTCCATAGGCGGAGGCCGTCGCGGCTTACAGGAAACACCTCCACTTGCCCGTGTTGAAACTCGGTCACGTGAATCCGGTGCTCTCCCGGCAGCGCGAAGGCTACGTTGGTTGGCAGCAGGCCGTGGGTCGGGATCCGATCGACCACCTCGCCGTTTAAGCCCAGGACGGTCACGTCTCCCTGCCCAAAAACGGCGACATACAACAAGCCGGCGTCGTCAAAGGCCATACCGTCTGGCCCTTTCCACCCCGGCGGAGCGTCCGCCCTGATCACGTTTCCAAACAGCGTGCGCGGCCCAACCACCCCACCCTCCCGCCATGCATAGCGGTAAATGTTGCCGGTGACCGTTTCATTCAAATACAACATTCCGTCCTGGCCAAAGGCGATTCCGTTGGTGAATAGAATTCCCTGATCCAGCTTGGTGACCGCTCCACTCTGCGGGTCGACACGATAAAGACGGCCGTCGTAGTGGACGTCCATGTAGTCGGCCCGAATCTGGTTATTGGGGGCGAAATTGTCAATCTGGACGCCGGAATCCGTGAGATAGAGGGCGCCATCGGGACCGAAGCATAAGTCGTTGGGAAATAGAAACGGCTCTCCGTCGCATGCGTTGGCCACTGCCTCGCATTTTCCATCCATGGTTAGCCGTAGCAGGGATGGGACCTTGGATTCGGCTACCCAGATCACTCCGCCGGCATCGACCGCCAGACCGTTCGGCCGCCCCGTTTGCTTGATTGCGGATCTTGTTCGGCCATCTGCGCTTATATGGGTCACGCAACCCCGGTGGGCGGCGGCTTCTACCACCAGCCATGTGCCGTCGGGCAAGGCCACAGGTCCCTCCGGGGCACCGAGATCAGCGGCAAAGATCATAGGATTCCTCCAAGCGACTATACCTCTGCCGTTTGTCCACCATCGACATACAACACGGAGCCGGTCATGAACGACGAATCTTCAGAGGCCAGGAACAAAGCGGCGCCGGCGATTTCTTCGGGCAACCCGAGACGTCCCATGGGAAAGGTCCGAGTAAAGGCATCCAACTGTTCCGGCGTCATGGCATTGCGCAACATCGGCGTGTCCGTCGGGCCGGGACAAATCACATTGACGCGGATTCCCTGCTTCGCGTGGTCGATTGCCATCGCGCGGCTCAGCATGTGGACACCGCCCTTCGAAGTCACGTAAGCGACGGCACGCGCGCAGGCATCGTGAGCACCGGTGGTCGACGCGATGTTGATGATCGCTCCACCGCCACGCGCAATCATGTGCGGAAGAACCGCCCGGCAGCATAGAAACGTCCCCGTCAGGTTGATCGCCAGCATGCGATTCCACGCCTCTTCTGTTGTTTCTGCGACCGTACCGTAGAAGAGGATAGCCGCACCGTTGAATAAAACATCGAGGCGGCCATGCCGGCTGAGGATGGTTTCGACCATCCGGTTCACTTGTTCCGCCTGGGAAACGTCTACCTGGACAAAGTTAGCTGACCCGCCCTGGGCCTGGATAAGTTGTACCGTCTCAAGCCCACCCGGCACGCTGCTATCCGCTGCAACCACGTAGGCGCCTTCGCGGGCAAATCGTTGCGCCGTAGCACGCGCGATGCCCGATGCGGCGCCGGTCACGAGCGCTACTCGACCCTTAAGCTTCGTAGGAAAACCTCCGGCTGCCACCCAGGGCTCAATCTCGTGGACGCGAGTGCATTCATAGTCCTCTGAAGTTAAGGGCGTGGCTATAAGAAAACTACGAATGAATCTTGTAAAACGATGGTTGGGCCCGGAGATTCGCCCGATCATGCTGCTGCAACAAAAAGTTTGCTCGAATATCAGAGACGCGGAGAATCCATCTCGCATAATCTGCTGTCTGCAATAGTGGGGTGCAGGACTGGGCTTCGAGACAGGACCATGAGACTTTCAGGAAAAGTAGCGGTCGTTACCGGAGCTGCCGTCGGCTTGGGGCGGGCCGTCGCGGGCCGCTACGCGCGAGAAGGCGCGGCAGTGGTCGTGGCAGATACGAACGTTTCCGGCGGGGAGGCAGTGGTCGAGGAAATCCGCAAACAGGGGGGACGCGGGACCTTCGTCGCTGCGGACGTGGGGAAGGAGTGCGACGTGAGCGCTCTTTTTCAAGCCGCAGGGGCTGAGTTCGGCCGGATCGATGTGCTCTACAACAATGCGGCTGTCCTCCTGTACGGCCGCGATGTCAGAGCCCACGAACTGAGCATGGAAGTATGGGAGCAGGTGATGCGGGTCAACCTGGGGGGAGCCTTTCTGTGCTCCAAGCACGCGATTCCGTTCATGCTCCGACAAGGCGGCGGATCGATCATCAACGTCGGCTCGCCCACCGGTTTGTCTGGCTGTGCGCCCGATCTCACCGCGTACAGCACCAGCAAGGCGGGGATTTTCGGGCTTACCCGCGTCATGGCGGCCGCCTACGCTCGCGACGGAATTCGTGTGAACTCGCTAATCCCCGGCACCATGGATACTCCGATGAACGAGTATCTGTTGAGCAACGAGGAAACCCGTGAGCAGTACCGGAAGGCAGTACCGATGGAGCGTCTGGGGAAGCCCTGCGATGTGGAAGGGCTGGCTCTTTTTCTGGCATCGGACGAAGGGTCCTATTGTACCGGGGGTCTTTATACCTGCGATGGAGGGCTGACCGCGGTCTGAGGAGGTTTCAGACGACTTCCAGCCTCAAGCTATAGAATCCGTGTGCAACCGATCGCCGGGCGAGGGACGTATGTCGCGTTTTTATTCTTTGTTGGCGCCTTTGCTGCTTCTGTTGCTCGCTCCTTGTGCCCTGCCTCAGTCCATGCCCCGAATCGATGGGCCACTCATGGCTTCGAGAAATCCTAACTATTTCAGGGACGCGAAGGGTAACGTTCTTATACTGACCGGGTCGCAGACATGGAACACACTTCAGGACTGGGGCAGTAATGGATCTCCTCAGGCCCTGGATTTTCCCGCGTTCGTCCGTTTCCTGGCCGGGCACGGACATAATTTCACTTTGTTGTGGCGCGTGGAAATGCCAAAATTCTGCTCTCTTCCAGTGACACAAAGCTCTCCGCCCGATTTCACGGTTAGTCCGCAACCATGGCTGAGGACAGGCCCCGGAAAGGCCACGGACGACGGCCTGAAGTTCGACCTTACGAAATTCGATCAGAGCTATTTCGACCGCTTGCGGGCGAGGGCGCAAGCTCTCAACAAGGCGGGAATATACGCGGGGATCTATTTATTTACAGGCGAATTTCTCAACCTTTTCCGCTGCTCAAGCGATGGCTACCCTTTCACCGGAGCCAATAACATCAATGGGATCGACGACGGTTATACGGGGGGCCCGAAGGGGACGATCTCTATCACTATGACTGCGCCGAACGCCATCACGCGCTTCCAGGACGCTTACGTGGAAAAAGTGATTGACACGCTAAACGACTTGCCTAACGTGCTCTGGATCGTGTCCGAGGAAGCTCCCGATAACTCAACTTGGTGGAATAGCCACCAGATTGCGCACGTGAGAATGTACGAGTCGCGGAAGCGATTCCAACACCCCATCGGATACGCTGGGCTTATACCCAATACGAACGCTACAAACCGTACCATTTACAACTCCGATGCGGACTGGGTGGCGCCGGGTGTCAGGATTTCGCCGGCCAGATCCTGCGGAGATGGGCGCCCCGCATGCAAAGTGGACGTCAACGACAGTGATCACTCATATTGGGAGATGTGGAAGGAGACACCGCAGCAGAACCGAAACTATGCATGGCAAAACTTCATGTCCGGCAACCAGGTCCTCTTTATGGACCCCTACGTCGTTTATTATCCCCGCCAAAACCGCAACCTTTGCGGTTCACCCACCAACGGAATCTGCACCAGCCCGGACGAGCGCTGGGAAAACTTCAGGAATAACCTCGGTTACATTTTGAGGTATTCGCGCAAGCTGAATCTTGCTCGCGTCACCCCGCATAGCTCACTCAGCTCAACGAGCAATTGTCTGGCCCAGACGCCAGTCGCCGGAGCCGAGTATCTCGTGTACGCTCCCTCGGGCGGCTCGTTCACGGTGGATCTTACGGCTATGCCCAGCGAAAGGAAATTGTCAGTGGAGTGGTTTAATCCATCCTCTGGAGCGGTGATGGTTAAAGATTCAGTCCACTCGGGATCGTCACAACGGTTCACGCCGCCCTTCGATGGAGACGCGGTGCTCTACTTGGTGGATACCGCAGGCCATGCAAGTTAGAAAGCGAGCAGTCCTTTGCTGAGATCGTCAAAATTATGGATCCCGACTTTCCTGCACAGCTAGGTGACCAGTTGGAGCTTTGGGCGCACTACACTGATGCTACGGTCAAACTCCATCGCCAGATAATCGGCATGCGCGATGGACGAGTGGAAGAGATATTTGCCGTGGAGGGTTGAGACGCTGATGGCCATCTTACCTAATTTTCTGGAAGACGCCATCGATCTTCACGTCCACAGTGCTCCCGATGTGGATGCCCGGCGCTTCAACGATCTGGAACTCGCGCGCGAGGCTGAGCGCGTGGGCATGGCCGCCATCCTCATCAAGTCTCATCAAAATTCGACCGTGGAACGCGCGTGGCTGGTGTCGAAGGTGGTCACCGGTATCCAGGTGTTTGGCGGGTTGGTTCTCAACGAGACTGTCGGCGGGTTAAACGTTGCCGCGGTGAAGCTCGCACTGGCGATGGGCGCAAAGGAGATCTGGATGCCCACTCGGTCCGCGCACAATCATCGTTTGTATCACGGAGAGGCAGGCGGTATAACCGTGCTGGATGGGAGCGGCGCCCTGGTTCCCGCGGCGCGAGCCATCCTGGAAGCAGTCGCGGAGAGTGATGGCATGGTCAGCACAGGACACCTGAGTCCGCGCGAGGCGGCCGTCCTGATCCGGCAGGCGCATCAATGCGGGGTCCGTAAGGTGCTCGTGACCCATCCGGAATGGGCACCGACGTTCTATCCGTTGTCACTGCAGAAGGAACTCGCGCTGCTCGGCAACGTGTGGTTCGAGCGGTGTTTTGTTTCTACCACGCATCTCTGCGGATGCGTGCCATTCCAAGTGATTGAGCAAGCGATTGTCGAAGTCGGCGTGGATACAACGGTGCTGTCCACCGACCTGGGCCAACCACAAACCCCTCCGCCGGCGGAAGGCTTTCGCGACTACGCGGAGCGTCTGAAGAGTTCAGGTTTTTCTTTCGAGCATATCCGGCAGATGATGTGCACCAACCCGGCCCATCTGCTCTCTCTGGACGGGGTAGGCGAAGTGTGAAGACCTTCAAGGGCGCCTTGATCGGATGCGGGTTCTTCTCCCAGCATCACCAGGAGGCTTGGCGCCGCGTGCAGGATGCGGAAATCGTCGCGGCTTGCGATCTATCGCTCGAAAGAGCCCGGAGCGCCGCCCCGCGGGCTTATACCTCGGTAGCGGAAATGTTGAAAGTCGAAGCCCTGGACTTTGTCGATATTGCCACACGGTCCACTACGCATCTGGAGCTCATCTCGCTGGTAGCGGAGCGAGGGCTGGCGATCATCTGCCAAAAGCCGATGGCACCTGATTGGACAACTGCATGTCGCATGGTTGAAATTTCCGAGGGGCATGGCGTCCGGTTCATGATTCACGACAACTGGCGATGGCAGTCCTGGTATCGCGCCGCCGGGGCGATGATCGCCCGCGGCGATATTGGAGTTCCGCTTAATTATGAATTCCGCTGCCGGGTCAGCCATGGCACGGGTGATGAGCCGTATCCGAAACAGGCGTATTTTCGCCAGCTCGAGCGATTCCTGATCGACGAAGTATTAGTGCATCACATCGACACTGCACGTTTCCTGTTCGGCGATGTCTCTTCTATCTATGCGGAGGGTGCACATAGAAATCCTCGCATGGTGGGCGAAGACCACGCGATCCTGGCCCTGCGACATGTCAATGGTGCGATGGGGTCGGTGGAAGGCCACGCATTTCTGAAACACAACAGCGGTCCCACCCAGGACGAGGCGATATTCGAGGGAGATTCAGGGACGATCCGAGTGAGCAGCTTGGGCGAGATCTGGTCCGGGCAGCAGAGAATTTGGACAAACAGCAATTTGAAGGGATATCGCGGGGATAGTGTTTACGCTTGCCAGGCCCACTTCATCGATCGCCTGAAGAGCGGACAGCCGTTCGAAACCGAAGCCCGCGAATACCTGGAGAAAACGTTCGCCGTGGTCGAGGCGGCCTATGCCAGCTCGATATCTCATCGCCGTGTCGAGATCGGTCACTCGTAGCTGTACAAACCCTGGGAACGGGATTGAAGTTCAGGCGCCGCTTGAGTCTTGTTTACGCGCCACCATCTCGAAGGAAAACTTGAGCTCGTCCTTCAACTTAAGTGCGCCCCCAGCGACAGAAACCAGCTTGATGTTGTAGTCGGTTTGATCCAAGGTGAAATCACCGGAAGCCCGTAGCATGCTTCCTAATAAGTTAACTCGCACCACAATCGTCTGATTGCGGGTGACGCCATGCATGTCCAGCTTTCCAATCAGGGTGGCCGAACAAAGCATATCCGTCATCCTCGATACCGAAATGCTGTCAGCTTCATAGACGATCTCCGGAAACTTTGCCGTCTCCAAAACCTCCTGATTCATGAGACGTTCGATTTCGCGGAGATCTTTGTCGCTTATATCATTCTGTACGCTCAATGACGCTGACTTGATCACCAGGCGGAAAGAGCCGGCTTCCAATCTTTCAGGATCGAACAGCATCCCGCCGCTGAAATCACGAATGCCGATGATTGGATTATGTCCCATCCTCGACAGGAGTCCAGTGGCAAACGCTTGCACCGTGAACCGGCTTGCCCGGCTATCGATTACATAGCGGTCCGCTGGGGTCTCCGTTGCTTGCACAGTGCCAGGAGAAATCTCAGCCATGCAATTATTTCTGCTTCGGATCAGACATTGCCCGGAGTTTGAAATAACGTTGGATATCGGGCATGGCAGCACCGGCTAGATTACCGACTCCGATTTGCGACATATAGCGGCGAACGAAAGGATTGGAAAGAATCAATCCCGCCCCAAAGACCATGAGGGAAATACCCCCAAGCATATAAAGGGTGTCCTTGTCGTTTCCATTCGCGGTAGGTTCTAACAGTTCAAGAGCCACGGTACATCTCCTTTCGCTTGCGCACTTCAGTTGGTTATCTGCTCGGGGCCGGCATTCGGTCCCCATCGACCGTGTCCGCCATAGACCGCAGCCCGGAAAAGAAATTCCCGATCTCCGCCCAAACCTCAGAGCCTCCGGAGAGCCCCTTCCAATTGGCGCGAATGAGGCCGACGAGCCGGTAACACTCATCGATGGGAGCGATGTAGTACTCGGCGCGCGACAGTTCGTGGGCGTGCCCCACCCGGTTTACGAGCAGAGCCTCGATATCGGGCTGCAGCTGACTAAGGATTGGGTTCTCCTGCACGATCTCGTTCCAGGCATCGAGGGAGAGCTGGGATTCAACAGCCCCAGCTGGGCTGGGGTAGAGTGCAACCACTTTGTCCTCGATGCTCGATCGGAAGAAGAAGGCCATATTGATGGGGATGAACAGGGTATCCCATTGCGCATCCGTCATCTGGAAGTTGGCCAGAAATTGGGCTCGTCTCGACACGCGCCGGTATTTCCCGTTGGCCATCCCATCAAACAGGGTGGCACACGCTTCACAGGCACAAACAATCTGTCGCAAGGAAATCTCAACCAGGTGCGGATGTTCATGCGCCAAACCGGCGCTGCACAATTCACAACGCTCGGCCGGCGGCCTCGAGCGGGCGAACTGGCGAAGGGTCGCGAAGGCCTGATCGAAGGTGGGCGGGGTTCCGGTCGCAGACATGCTCAGGCTCTCTCAGGCGAACCGCGATGCCGTCTCAATCGGCACCATCCTGGCGCGCGCTGTGAACCGCCGATGAGTGCTGAAGCAAGCTCTCCAGTGAAACAAAGCCGGAAGAAGACTCTTCCGGCATGAGGATCGTTAACGATGTTAGGTCGGGCGCCAGATCGTAGATGCCGCCTTCCACGATGGCCCGCACATCTGTCAGCATGGAACGGAGTGCGTGACCCGAAGTATGAAGACGGAGTTGAACCACGCCATCCTGAAGGCTGAGCAACTCCACTCGACTGTCGAACTTGCGCAGACGCGGCCTCAGGACATCGATTGCCCGCGAAACGCGGGTCTCGAGGTCATCGGGATGCAGCGAGTAGAGAAGGAGGAGGTTTCGGACGATCGGATCCTGGCCGAGTTTATCGATGATCGCCTCGCCCGACGTTCCCGATTCGCTTCCCGTTTGATGGACCAGCTCCAAGATTCGTTCCAGCCCTGAGCGATGGACCTCCATAAGAAGCTGAACCACCTCGCGGGCTGCTACCTTTGAACCGGCACCCGGCACCTGGTCAATTTCCCCGACCAGCGTGCCGAGCCGCCGCATTTTTTCCTGAAATTCTTTTTCGCTCTCCACGCCTCTCCCTCAGTGTTTCCCGATCACCTGCCCACAATTTCACTCAAGGGGGAGTTGCTGCCCAAACATCGGAGAGTGATGCGTCTCCAGCACTTTGCCGTCTCCCAGATACATGTGCACACCGCAGGGCAAGCATGGATCAAAGCTTCTGACGGCCCGCATGATATCGATGCCTTTGAAGTTCTCCGGACCGTTTTCCTCGAAGATGGGCGTGTTCTGGACAGCGTCTTCGTACGGGCCGGGCGTGCCAAAGCTGTCGCGCGGATTTGCGTTCCATGGAGTCGGCGGATACGGGTGATAGTTGGCGATCTTGTGATTGCGAATCACCACGTGATGCGATAAGACGCCGCGAACCGCCTCGTGGAAACCACAACCTAGTCCCTCTTCCGGAACCTTGAAATCATTCCATGTCTTGGTTCTGCCGGCATGCAACTCGGCCAACGCCTGTTCGGCGAAGTAGAGAGCGGCCGCAGCAGCATAGGCCTGGAAGTAGGTGCGCGCGCGATCGCGTTCAATCGCATTGCTCCATTTGGGAATCTTCCACTCGAATTCCACTTCAGGTTTCGACATCGTCTTGGGAAGGTAAATCTTTACGCTGTGGCCAGTCGCCTTGAGGTAGCCAATGTCCACGATTCCGGCCAGGGCGGTGGCCCAGAAACGTGCGATCGGGCCACCGCCCGTGTCCAGCGCCAGGTAGTCTCCGGTGCGTTTGTCGTACCAACGGGGGGACATCACCCAGGTGTACTTGCCGCCAAACTCACGTTTCTGTGGTCTGGGGAAAGTGCTCTGATTCCAAGGGTGACGTTGGTCCACGGGATTGCCCAGCGGATCCTTTTTCACGAAGGTTTCGGAATTTTGCCAATCGTCATAGTACGAGCTGCCGAGCAGGATGCGAATGTTCAGGTTGATGTCCACCAGGTCTGTGGTCACCAGCTGGCCGTCGACCACCACGCCCGGCGTCACGTACATGCCGCGGCCCCAATCGGTCATTTTTGCGTAGGTATAGTCGCAGACGTCAGGGTTGTTGAAGGAACCCCAGCAGCCAAGAAGAATGCGCCGCCGCCCGACTTCTTCATAACCGGGTAGGGCTTCGTAGAAGAAGTCGAATAGGTCGTCATGGAAGGGCACGACCTTCTTCATGAACTCCACGTACTTCATGAGCCGCACGATGTAATCGGTAAACAGCTGAACGGTAGGCACAGTGCCCACTCCGCCCGGATAGAGCGTAGAAGGATGCACATGGCGTCCTTCCATCAGGCAGAACATCTCGCGCGTCATGCGACTCATCTGCAAGGCTTCAAGATAGAACGAACCTTTGAAGGGATTGAGCGCCGTCATGATGTCGGCAATGGTCTTGTAACCGTGCTGTTCGGCGTGCGGGGCAGCGGTCTTCAGCGCTTTTTCCCAGACGCCGGGGTTCGTCTCTTTCACCATCTGCTCGCAAAAGTCCACGCCAACCAGATTGTCCTGGAAGATGTTGTGGTCGAACATGTACTCGGCCGCTTCACCGAGGTTGACGATCCATTCGGCGATGGGGGGCGGCTTCACACCAAAGGCCATGTTCTGCGCATAGGTGGCGCAGGTGGCGTGGTTGTCACCGCAGATGCCGCAGATGCGGCTGGTGATGAAGTGGGCGTCGCGCGGATCCTTTCCCTTCATGAAAATGCTGTAGCCACGAAAGATCGAGGAGGTGCTGTGACATTCGGCAACCTTCCGTTTGCCGAAGTCGATTTTGGTAAAGATGCCGAGGCTGCCGACGATCCGGGTGATCGGATCCCAATTCATCTCTACTAACTGACCTTTTTTAATGGCTTCTTGCTGGTGTTCAGCGGTAATCGTGCCCATCTGTGTGGCTCCTTTTCCAGTCGAGGTTAGTAGGAACTTGGGTGATAGCCGGTTGTTAGTTCAGCACGCGGGTGCCGCCACTTAGGCTCTTGATTCACGGTGTCATTGGTCATTGACCTGAGCGCGCGAATGGCCTGGCCGTAAATGCCGATTGCCGCGCTCGAGACCTTCGCGCCGGGGGGCTCGTCCATAAAGGGCATGAATTTATCCGGGAAGCCGGGCATGGTGCAACCGATGCAGATGCCGCCCACGTTGGGGCAGCCGCCGATGCCGGCCATCCAGCCCCGCTTGGGCACGTTGCAGTTCACCACTGGTCCCCAGCAGCCAAGCTTCACGATGCACTTGGGCGAGCCGTAGGCCGTGGCGAAATCGCCCTGTTCGTAGTATCCGGCGCGGTCGCAACCGTCGTGCACGGTCCTCTCGAACAGCCATTTGGGCCGCAGTTGATCGTCGAGCGGGATCATGGGAGCGAGGCCGGCGACCTGGTAGAGAAGGTATAGGACCGTTTCCATGAAATTGTCGGGCTGCACCGGGCAACCGGGGACATTTACGATGGGAAGCCCTGCCTTGGATTTCCAGTCCCAGCCCAGATAGTCGGCAAGGCCCATGCATCCGGTGGGATTGCCTTCCATGGCGTGGATGCCGCCATAGGTGGCACACGTGCCGCAGGCGACCACTGCGAGTGCTTTGGGAGTCAACCGATCGATCCATTCGTTGGTGGTGATCGGTTGCCCGGTGTTGGGATTGGTTCCCAGGCCGGCCCAGTAGCCCTCTTTCTTGATCTTTTCGTTGGGGATGGATCCCTCGACGACGAGGACGAACGGATCGAGTTTGCCTTGTTCCGCCATGTACCAGTACTTGAGAAAATCGTCGCCGTTCTCATACGCGAGGACAGGATTGTGCAGATGCACGACTGGTAAGCCAGGGATTGCGCCTAACAGAACATCCTCGACGCTGGGCTGCGTCGCCGCGGTAATCGATACCGAATCTCCATCACAACCGAGGCCGGCCGTAATCCAGAGTATGTGTATTTCCGCCACCGCGGGTTTCTTCTGGGTGACTCGGCCGTAAGGTGCTGTTTCCTTTGCCATATGCTGGACGCTCCTCTCGAATGTGTCTCAGGGGACGAACCATAGAAACAGAAGGCGGACTGGAGTCACAAGCGGGACTGGCCCTATTCTTTTCTCATAGCAAATACTTGAGAGCGTATCGGGGATTCCCTGAGAACGACCATCACGAAATTCGTCCGTTGGCAGTTCTTCCCCATAAAAGGACCGTGGGGGGCGTCAAGCGCAGGCTTTGGTGGTTGAAAACTCCGGGCGGCATGGGTAAGAGAAAAAGCCCCCGGGGTCCTTCGGCTCCGCGCTTAAAGCCCTCTGTTTGCGATAGATCTGCGAAGCGCTTCGCTCAGGATGACGGTTTTGTGGCGAGATGGAGATGCAAACTAAATTCTGCAATGCCGCTAAGCGCGCAGACGATTTACGGCACAGTCGAAAACTAGGTTTTTCTCTCCTTGGGTGAGCCGCAAGCTCATGGGGACACGGCTGAAGGCGCGCCCTTCGTCCAGAGTTGTCGTTTTTGGCAAATCGTATCCGTTACTGATTGCTTGATTGAATGGCGTGTTGAACAAGCTCGCGGCCGCTTTGCAGAGATAACTTGTCTTTGATGTGTGCCTGGTAGGTTTCCACTGTTTTTACGCTGAGATGCAATTTTTCAGCAATCTGGCGCGTGGTGCGGCCTTCGCCGATCAGGCGGAACACTTCGAGCTCGCGATCGGAAAGGGCGGAGAGACGGGAATGCATGTCTGCAGTGGCGCCGCTGATGTATTGATGAAGCAGCTTGTTTGCCATTCGATCGCTTAAGTAAATGTCTCCGCTAAGAATGCGCCGCACTGCGACCAGGACTTTCTCCGTGGCCTCCTGCTTCATGATGTAGCCGTTGGCACGGGCCCGGAGAGCGCGCTCTGCATAGATCGACTCGTCATGCATAGAGAGGATTAAGACGGGAAGGTTCGGGTATAGCATGCGGAGACTCTTCAACAGATCCAGTCCGTCCGGACCATTCAACGAGATGTCCGCAATCAGGATGTCCGGCTTTTTTAGCGGGATTTCCCTCATGGCGGTTTGCGTCTCTTCCGCTTCACCGCAAACAGCAAGGTCCCTCTCCCGGTTCACTAGTAGCGCCAGCCCCTGCCGCAACAGAGGATGATCATCGACGATGAAGACGGTTTTCTTTTTAGGACGTTTGATCCCTTGCTCAGCCATGCGCATGCCCCCCGCTTTCTCTCACCGGGAAAGTGCAAGTGACGATCGTGCCACTCGGAGTGTCTCGCCGCGCTTCAAGGGTCCCACCGATCACTCCTGCCCGGTAATTCATGATGTGCAAGCCCATACCCTGAGTGTTCGCGAGATTTTCGGCGATTCCCTTCCCGTCATCCTTAATCAGCAATGTGCCCCGGCCCTGGCCGGCCGACAGCTGAATCAAGACCTTCCGCGGAGCTCCATGCTTGATCGCGTTATTCACTGCTTCCTGCGCGATGTGATAAAGATGTGTGGCCATCGCGTCATCGTGAATCAGTACTGGAGCTTCGCACTGAAAGCGACATGATACTCCAAAGAGGTCTTCGACTTCAGCGGCCCATAGCTGCAAGGCAGACATTAGGCCATGGGAGTCAGAAACTACGGGAAGGAGACCCCTGGCCAGTTCGCGAGTCTTATGAATCGCTTCATTCACCAGCTTCACAATTTTGGCGGCATCCTGGGTTTCCGCCCTCTTTTGCTCTGCCAACTTCGCTTCATGCACCTTTGCCATAAATGCAATCCCGGTCAGATGTTGGCCGAGACCGTCATGCAGGTCTTGCCCAATGCGACGCTGTTCTCTGGCACTGATATCCAGGATTGCCTTTTCGAGGTTCTTTCTTTCCGTGATGTCGATGCCGGTGGCGATGATGTAACGGGTGGTCTCTCCATTGCCGGGAAGCAACGTACTCGACCAGGCAATCAGACGCTGATCTCCATGCCGTGTGACCCAACAGTTCTGATAGTCCTGAGGAAGGAGATCTGTACGCAGCAGCTCAAAATTCGTCTTGAAGCGGTCTGTCTCCTCAGGAAGAAGAAACAGATCCCAAACGCATTTGCCCTGAACATCCTCCTTGGCATATCCCGTGGTCAGTTCACAAGCCGGGTTGAAGCGTAGAATACGTCCCTCGTCGTCGAGGACCACGACCAGTGCTCCGACAGTGTCCAGAATCGCGGAGACAAAGTTACGTTCCTCCTGGAGCTCCTCTTCGATGCGTTTGATATCGGAGATGTCGAAGGCGACGCCATGAATACACCAGGGACGGCCGTCAGGGCGGCGCATCATCCTGGCGTCGCAATGAAACCAGATGACGCGACCATCCCTTGCAATCACCCGATATGCGGAGCGCAACGGCTTTCCGGAGAGGAACATCTCAGCTGCTTCGAGGCTCCAGCGTTGCTTGTCATCAGGGTGAATGTGTTGATACCAGCGGACGGGATCTTCCAGCCACTCTTCTCGCGAATATCCCAGGGCGGCTTCGATCTGGGGGCTCACATAGGCCTCGCTGATACCCCGGTCGAGATGAGCCATGAAGACAACCGCGGGTATCTGCTCTAACAAAGCGCGGTATTTATCCTCAAGGTTGGGCACGGGCGGATCGGCGGCCGGTTCTTGCCCATTCCCTCGAAAATGATCCGTGAACTGATCGAGGACAGAACTCACGGATGAGTCGGCGTAGACTTTGGCGAGATCAAGAAGGACAGCTTCCGCCTCGGCAATATCCGGCAGGTCGGCGTGAGCGGCAGCGAACTGACTCTTGCTGTTCTTCTGCTTCCGAACGGTTCGCGGAGACGAAGCCATTTTTAGTCTCGCCTTTTAGTGATGGGCCGAAACGCGGGGCCTGTGCCGCCAGGTTGGCTCCTTATTGAGCGATGCCTGGGTAAACCGGCGCAAGGCGTGGATAGCTCGCCCATAGGTTTGGACGGCGGCGGAAGATAGCAATGAGCCTGGGGGTTGATTCATGAACGGCATGAATTTGTCCGGGAACCCCGGCATGGTGCATCCGATGCAGATACCTCCGACATTGGGGCAACCACCAAGGCCCGCCATCCAACCACGCTTGCCCACGTTGCACTGCACCACCGGTCCCCAGCACCCGAGCTTTACGATGCACAGCGGCGACCCATACTCTTCCGCAAACTGGGCCTGCTCATAGTAGCCGCCCCGATCACAGCCTTCGTGGACAGTAGCTCCAAAGAGCCAGGTGGGCCGAAGGGCGTCATCCAGGGGGATCATGGGGGCGCGCTGGGCGGCCATGTGAAGCAGATAAAGGAGCGTCTCCATGAAGTTGTCGGGCTGCACGGGGCATCCGGGAACGCACACGATGGGTATGCCCCCTTTCGAGCGCCAGCGCCAACCCAGATAATCGGGCAGCCCCATGCAGCCGGTCGGATTGCCTTCCATGGCGTGAATTCCGCCGTAGGTCGCGCAGGTTCCCGCAGCAATGACTGCCCACGCTTTTGGGGCCAGCCGGTCGATCCATTCACAGGTCGTGATGGGTTGACCAGTCATCGGGTCGGTGCCGAAAGACGCCCAATAGCCCTCTTCCTTATTGGTTTCATCCGGAATCGAACCCTCCATCACGAGGATGAAAGGGTTCGACTTTCCTTCCGCCGCACGATGAAAATGTTCCATGAAGTCTTCTCCGACGTCGGAGGAGAGAAAAGGATTGTGGAAATTCACCTTGGGAATCCACGGAAGGGCACCCAGGACGATGTCCTCGATACTGGGTTGTGTGGCTGCCGTCATGGCGATGGTGTCCCCGTCACAACCCAGGCCCGCGGTTATCCATAGGACATCTATTTCGGAAATGGCGGACGATTTTCGGTCCGAACGACGAGTAGTTCCCATGACGAGAACGGCTTCCCTTCCGTGCGGAACACAGAGCGCCCTTAGAAGATTTGACGGGATCATTTTCGGCCGGAAACTCGATTTAGGCAAGGTTGACCGGGGGCGACCTCCGTTCAGGCCCACAGCGACGTTCTTTGGATCTGGCCTCGGCATACCCACCCCAATGAAACAATGGCAAACGCCGCGCCCCTTCGAGGGACGCTTTTTATGGATACTTGAGACCTATGCCTTCCGATGACTTTCCTTTTCGGCTGCAACTCATCGTCGGTTTCACGGCCCCACCGATCCTGACGGCGCTTTGTTGGTTGATCGGCCGGCGGGTAGCAAGAGCCTCGGGCGGGAGCCCCGGGACGAAAGGCAAAGCAGGGTTTTGGTCGATGCTCATTGCTGCCTATCTGATCTTCGCCCTGGCGCTTGCCGGTAGGCACTTCCTGGCCAAGCATGAGCAGGCTGACCCGTCGTCCCTGCTGGTCCAATAGGACCAGACGTCATTTATCGGTGCTTTTCTGAACGCCAAAAAATGCGCTAAAAAGCGCTATAAAAGCCCCTAGCGAACTTCTGCCGCGGGTTCATCGCTTTACATTTGATAAAATGTAAAGCAGAGGCATTTGCCCCCGTGGAAGCTACGCTCAGCAGCAAAAACCAAGTCACCCTTCCTAAATCGGTGCGAGAGTACCTGAACCTCAAGCCGGGCGACCGGTTCAAATTCTTTTTTCAGCCCGATGGGGCTGTGGTCATTCTTCCGAAGATTCCGACAGCGAAGCTTAAAGGCAGCGTGCCCAAGCTCGATCGGGTGATCTCCGTTGAGGAGATGAGCGCCGCAATCGCAGACGGCGCGACGGAACGTTTCCGCCGATGATCGGTCTCGATACCAATATCATTTTGCGCTATCTGCTTCAGGACGACCCAAGACAAACAGGTCAAGCTAACCAAATCATCGATCGACAGTTGAACGAACAGAATCGCGGATTCATTAGCGTGGTTACCGTTCTCGAACTGGTTTGGGTATTGCGCAGCTTGTTGAAGAGGGACCGTTTCCAAATCGCCTCTTATATCGAACACCTCCTCGCGGCAGACTCTCTTGAAGTGCAGAACGAACAACAGGTCTTCGAAGCGGCTTTTGCCTTAAAGCGCGGAATCGGCGAGTTCGAGGATGCCTTGATTGGAGCACTCAATACCTGGGCAGGTTGTTCGAGAACATTGACATTCGACCGAAGAGCTGCGCGGCTGCCACATTTCCAAGTGATAACCTGAGCGGCAATCAATGGATGGTTACTTCACGAGTTCATCGGCGTAGCGAATAGGAACCGCAAGGTTGGATCCGCCGAAATTGTTCGCCGCTAGACGCTTCGCGGTCATGGTGCGGCCGTTGGTTTTGGCAGCGCGAATGCAAGGTAGGAACGGTGGACCGGCCCTTCGGTTGGCTGCGAAGGTCCATCATGCGGGATAGCTGTCTGCTTGGCTGTGGTGGCGCAAATGACGACGAATTCGCGTCCATCCACTTGGTAGACAGCGGGAACGCCCTCGGCGGCGGCAGGCAGATCCACCGACCAGACCTCTTTGCCGGTCTGCTGGTCATAGGCGTGCAATTTGCCCTCAAATTTAGTGGCGACGAAAATCAGGCCGCCTGCGGTCACAACCGGTCCGTTCCTCGGCATCATGACGCCAGTTCCCTTCAGGCCGACCTGGAGAGCAGGAGGAGCATCCCCCACGGGGATTTGCCATTTGATGTTGCCCTGGTTCAAATCATAAGCGGTAATGGTTGAAAACGGAGGTTTGACGATCGCGGTTTGCAAATTGTAACCGGACCAGTAGCGAATGGGAGTGGCGGGATTCCCGGCCGTAGATGGTGGTGGAGCATGCTCTGCGATGGGCGCCGGCGCGGATGCCGGATTCGCGAGGTAGAGGAGGAGGTTTTTGATGTGCAAGTCGCTGAGGTCGTCGAATGCGGGCATTTCCTGTATCCCATTCCTGACTACGGTTTTGATCGTGTCCTCGCCATACACGGCTGGGGCATTGACCAAGGAAGGAATGGAGGGTGGAGAGCCGGCCCGGTCTGGGCCATGGCATCGTTCGCAATAGAGGTGGTAGATGGCTTTCCCCTGTTGCGGCGGAGACACATTCATGGGAATTTCCCATAGGTTTGGGGGCAGCCGATGCTCGTTCTTGAGAATGGCGGGGATGTCCATCGACAGGACAAACAGGGTGCCGTCGGTGGGATTCACCGCGGTCATTCCCCAGTTGGCGCCGCCGTGGTTGCCAGGCATCTCAACGGTATCGGTTTGCTCGGGCGGGGTGAAGAGGCCCTGGTTGACAGCATTCTTGAGTGTTTTTTCCCACCTTGCGTGCTCTTCCGGCGTCAACAAATCGGAATTCAAGTCAGCCAGGGTGAAGGATTGACGCGCAAACGGGAGTGGCCTGGTGGGAAACGGCTGGGTGGGAGAACTGACCTCACCGGGCATATTGGATTTGGGTACCGGGCGCTCCTCAATCGGCCAGATTGGCTTGCCGGTGACGCGGTTGAAGACATAGACAAAGCCGTTCTTGGTGGCCTCCGCGACTACGGGAACCTGCTCGCCGTTGTGCTCCACGGTGAGCAATTGCGGAGCTGCGGTCGAGTCGTAATCCCACAAATCGTGATGGATGAGCTGGTAGTACCAGACGAGTTTGCCAGTGCGCGCATCCAGAGCCAGGAGTGAGTCGCCAAAGAGATTGTTGCCGGGCCGATCGGCGCCATAAAAGTCATAGGTGGGAGCGCCCGTCGGTATGTAGACAATGCCGCGTTTTTCGTCGAGGCTCATCTCGCCCCAACAATTAGTGCCACCTTCGTACTTCCATGCATCTTTCGGCCACGTGTCGTAACCGAATTCACCCGGATGGGGCACAGTGTGAAAGATCCACGCCATTTTTCCCGTTCGCACATCGTAGGCGCGAATGTCCCCTGGAGGAGACTCGTACTCCTCGCCCGTGGTTGAACCCAGAATCAGCAAGTCTGCAAAAACCCGGCCCGGGGTCCCGGGCTGGATCTGATGGATGGTCGCCGGATCGCGTCCAAGGCCCTCGCGAAGATCTACCCGGCCGTGGTCACCAAAGGATGTAATCAGTTGACCGGTGCGAGCGTCAATGGCTTCAAGATGGTTGGCAATGGGAATGAGGAGCCGCTGCTCCGAACCATCCTTGCTCTGCCAAAAATTAATTCCGCGATGCATCTCGATCGCCGGGGCGTACTTCGAGTGATAAGTCCACAGCTCTTTTCCGGTGGCGGCATCGAGCGCAACCACGGAAGTGTGCTTGGCCAACACATACATTGTCCTGCCGACTACGATCGGATTGAATTCGTAGGATCGATTGGATTCTGTTTCGTAAGACCAAGCTACTTCGAGCTGATTCACATTCGATTTATTGATCTGCGTCAACGCGGAATAGTGGGCTGAGTCCGGAGTCCCAAGATAGGTGCTCCAAGTAGTGTAGGGCTGGTTGTGATCCTGCGGACCTCCCCAGGCAACCGCGCCGCAACAGCAGGGCCGAGACTATGAAAGTTCTCGCAGCTTTTTCAAGACCATGCATGGATATGAGTTTCCGTCCCCTTACCTTTTACCGTTTCGATCAAAGAAAAGGAAGGTGCCCACGGAGCCTCAAACTGACATGAGCCGCGGATTGTTCACCTGGGAACTAAGGACACTCCAAAGGAAGATACTCCGCCGGAGGTAAAGACCTGTCCTGGACGAGAGGTTTCCGATCATTGATTAAACACGGTCGAGGTTGGAGTAGACGTCCCGGATATTCGCGTTGACACCCTCCTGCAGCGGAGGCATCTTGCCGAAATGCGCGTTGCTCTGTTCGCTGGTTCGCACCAAAAATTCCTTGTACCCGTTGGACTGGAGAGATTTGAGCGAGGCCACGGTGAAACGCTGTTGCATCTCGGCCAGGCTTAGGCCCGCTTTCTTGCCCTCCGCGACCTTCCCCGTTAATTCCTCGATATAGTTTCGCTGGTTGATCATCACCGTGCGATCCGTCTGCAACGGACCGTGGCCGCCCATCATGTACTGGAAGTCGGCGCGGCCGACGGTGTCGATGGTACCCGGCCAGGCCCGCGGAAACCCGTCCGCAATATTGGGCAGGAAGCCGTGGATCGCGTCGCCAGTTGCGATCGCACGCTGCTGCGGGCAAAAGACGAAGACGTCTCCAGCAGTATGGGAATGCCCGTGAAAATCGATGTGCAGATCAAACGCCGGATCCCGCAGCAAGTACGACGTATCGAAGGTGATGGTCGGCAACTCAAGGGTGTAGTCCTTGAGTTCGGTCTCGTATGCCTTCATCTGCGCGATCTGGTCAGCGCAAAAAGCCTTTTCAAGGCCTGAGGTGGAGCGAGCGGCCCGATCGCGCAGCGCATCGATCTGTTGTGGTACTGCTTCCACCGAAGCTTTCATCCTCGCAACCGCCAGGTCCGACATAAGCTGCTTGGTGGCCGAACTGGCGATGAAGTCGACTTTTTCGCCGGTCAGACGATAGGCATGATCACCCTGAGTATGGTCCCAATGAAAGTGGGTGTTGACGACGTAACGAACTGGCTTTTGGGTGATTTCCGCCTTGATCTGATGAATGAGAGAAGAGGCCGCCGATGGTTTGGAGTGCGCATCGACCACGACCACATCTTTTGAGCGAATGAAGATAGCGGCATTGCAATTCAACAAAGCCTGGGGGCGGGCGTGAGCGAAGTAAATGCCGTTTGCGACCTTTTGCAGATCGAAGAGCTTTGCATCGGAAGCGGGAGCCATTGCGCGGGCCCACGCTGCACGATGGTAAGCCAGTTCCAGAATTGAGGCGCCGGTCAAAGCGCCCCCCATCAGTACACGAAGGAAGTCGCGGCGCGAGGTATGCCCGGCGCCTGTGACGACATGGTTGCGCGGGTGGGCGCGCTCTAGCGAATGCTCGTGAGGATGCGCATGCGAGTGGTCGTGTAAATGATGGATCCTGCGGTCCTCGGCTGAATCGCGCAATGCCCCTCCTGTCGACTACGTCATGGCAATCCTAGGCAGCAATATTACCCCATGAGGCTGCTCACGTGGCTCCACATTCACATAGGGGCCGACAAGAGCAGTGACATTTGACCATTGACACTCTATCCATAGAATGACTATGGTTACCAGGCATGGCCAACAAGCCAGATCGAATTGTGCAGTTTGAGCAAATGATCGCGGCCATAGGGCGCGGCTTGAGCGACCCGAAGGAGGCTTAAATGAGTACGTTCATCCAGTTTATGAAGAAACTCTGGATTCTCATATGGCGCAGGAAGTTTCTCACTGAATTGGACGAAGAAATGGCGTTCCATCGCGCCCAGGCGGCCCAGGAGTTTATCGCCGGCGGGATGACTCCCCAGGCAGCGCGGATTGCAGCTATGCGGCAATTCGGCAATGCGACGAAGTTGAGGGAGCAAAGCCATCAGGCGGTGGCGTTTCGAATGGAGACGGTGGTGCAAGACCTTCGATTTGCAATCCGCCAGATGCTCCGCTCCCCAGGCTTTGCCGTCACCGCCGTAACCACCCTCGCACTTGGCATTGCCGCCAACGTTATCGTTTTCGGCGTCCTCCAGGCCCTCGTTCTGCGGCCTCTTGACATTCCCCACGCCGGCAAAGTCGTGTCCCTTCAGCCGGGCAGGAATGAGACAAACTTCTCTTACCCGCAGGTCCGTGATATTCGTGACGGCCAATCCGTCTTCTCCGCCGTCGCCGCTGACCGCGTCATGGATTTCGGGCTCGATGCCAATGGCGGCTCCCACCCCATCTGGGGTTATGAGGTCAGTGGTCAGTACTTTGAAGTTGTCAGCATCAAGCCGTTGCTTGGCCGTCTTCTCGCGCGCGCCGATGATGATCATCCCGGCGCGGCTGAAGTCGCCGTTCTCTCATGGACCGCGTGGAAGAACTACTTCAACGGTGACCCTGCCATCATCGGCAAGATTGTCCGCCTCAACAAGCTTCCATACACGGTCATCGGCGTTACCCCGCAAGGCTTTTACGGCACGGAGAAGTTCCTCCAGCCGCAGGTCTTCGTCCCCATGTCCGACGAGGCGGAGATAGAAAAATTCAACTGGCTCGACGCGCGTCAGACCCACAATGTCTGGGCCATTGCCCGCATCAAGGAGGGTATCAGCCTTCCCCAAGTGCAGGCTGATCTCAATACCGTTGCCTCCCGGATCACAAAGCAGTTTCCCAAGGAGGAAGCGGGTCTATCCATCAGGGTACTGCGGGCCGGTCTGCTGGGCGATACATTTGGAGCTCCCGCGCGCGCTTTCCTTACCGGAATCATGGCCCTCGCCGGGATCGTTCTCCTGGCAGCGTGCGCGAATCTCGGCGGTCTCTTCGCCGCCCGTACTGCCGATCGCACCCGTGAACTAGCGATCCGCATGGCGATCGGGTCCAGCCGCTCCCGCATCCTTCGCCAGGTTCTGACCGAAGCATTTCTACTTGCCCTGCTCGGCGGCCTCGCCGCCTCCGCGCTTGGCTGGGCTGCGCTCTCCGGCCTCGGCGCCTGGCGCCCGGCGACCAGTCTCCCCATTCAGTTCGCTGTTCTGCCGCAGCCCTCATTGATCATGGCTGCCGGCCTCTTCTCCTTTGTTGCCGCCGTGCTATTCGGCATGATGCCATTGCGTCAAATCTTGAAAGCGGATCCAAACGACGCTATCAAAAGTGGGGTTGGTCAATCCAGCGCCGGCCGCCGCTGGGCGCTCCGCGATATCCTCCTCGCCGCCCAGATCGCTCTCTGCTGCATCACCGTCACCGCCGCCTTCGTCGCTCTGCGAGGTCTGGGGAGATCGCTCAACATGGCGCTTGGTTTCCAACCTGCGAATGCGGTGCGAGCCCAATTCGACCTCGCTCAAGCCGGCTACTCGAAAGAGAGTGCCGCATCCTTTCAGCACCGGCTCCTCGCTGCCGCCTCTCAGCTTCCGGGCGTGGAGGCCATTGGCTACGCGAACTCTACTCCTCTTGCCATCGATCAGTCCGGAACAGCCGTCTTTTCCCCCCAGACAACGGACATGCGCCTAATCAATGCTGCCTTTGGAGCATCTGATTACAGCGTCTCCCCGGGCTATCTCGCAGCCGCCGGTACGCCGCTGGTTTCTGGCCGGGACATCAGCTTCGCCGACACCGCAAAGAGTCCCCCCGTCGCCATCGTCAACCAGGAATTCGCACGGCGTCTTTTCCATGCTGACCATGTCATTGGCCGCTACTTCAAAACTCTACCCGGCCACCCCATCCAGATTGTCGGCGTCGTGGCGAACGGCAAATACGATACCCTCAACGAAGACCCGAAGCCAGCCATATTCTTTCCTATTGCGCAGGAAGGAAACACCACAACCACGCTCGTAGTTCGTACCCATCCCGATCCTACCGGCGTAACCGGCCGCGAAATGGCGGCTGCCATTCGCAAAAGAATCCTCGATCTCGACCCCGCCATCCCTATCCAGGAATCGAGCGTCTGGAGCAGCCAGCTCGGCCTTCAGCTTTTTCCCGCCCAGGTAGCAACCGTGGCTCTCAGCCTTTTCGGTGCATTCGGACTTCTGCTCTCCATCACCGGCACGTTCGGCCTTGCCTCCTACTCTGTCAGCAAACGTCTTCGCGAACTAAGCATCCGTGTAGCGTTGGGTGCTCAGGCAAAACAGATTCTCGCCGCGGCCCTCGGACGCATGCTCATGTTGCTCACCATAGGATCAATGATCGGATTAGTACTGGGCGCCGCAGCTAGCCGCCTCCTATCCGCTGTTGTTTATCAGGCTTCAGCTCTGGATCCCATCGTCCTATGTGCCGTTGCATTCACTATGCTGCTGACTGGACTGGTCTCCATTGTGAACCCTGTTCGCCGCGCCCTGCATATCGACCCGGCTGGTGTCCTTCGCGAGCAATAGACAACAGCCAGGACAGACTGTAGCGGGCGGCCCCGGCCAGCATGGACACGTCGCGGAGATGCAGGTCCTCATCGAGATTCTGGACCGCAGCACGCACGGCGGTCGTGGGGTCGACCGCCGATTGCACCAGGAGAGCCCGCTATTCAAGCCTTGCTGGTGGAAAGGCTCAAGGAGCAGCGGCTTTCGGTCATTCTCGTCGAGGTCATGAACCAGGTTGGCGGAGGGCCCGTGAACCTTTAGAATGCAGAGACCATGAATGAGGGACCGATGCGCCGCCGTTTTGGATGGGCTCTGGTTTTAGGGTTGATCTCAATATCATTCTCAGCATTAGCGCAGTCGCATTCTCCAAAGCTGATCGACGTGCATGTGCACTACAACGGTGAACCCGGGGTTCTCGAACAACTCCTCGATAAGCTAAATGCAAATGACGGATTAGCGTTTCTACTGACAACTTCCAAAGGCTTTCCACACGCAAGCGAGCTTATTCATGCCCACCCAGACCGCTTTGTAGGTTTTGCAGATATCAAGCTGGATGACCCGAACGTGCTTAGTGAGATCGACCGTTTCCACCAGGCTGGATTTCGGGGATTGGGTGAGATTACCAAGACTCGAAAGAACTACGACGATCGAGCGTATTGGCCCATCTACGACCGCGCCGAAAAATATCACATGATTCTTCTCTTTCACACGGGCATCGTGAATCGATTGCACCCTGAAGAGCCTGAGAATGTAAGTTTTGACCGGAGCCGGATTACGCGTCTCGATCTCATCGCGCGACGCTGGCCACGGCTCACCATCATCGGCGCCCATCTTGGAAATCCGGATTATGCGGAGGCGGGTGAAATTGGGAGATGGAATCCGAATCTCTATTTCGACCTTTCGGGCACTACCCTCATTAAGAAAAGTGACGATTACCGTTTCTTTCGCTCCATCTTCTGGTGGAGCGGAGTTGTGAGTCCCCATACGCCGGCTGGAAATACGAGTGCTTTCGAGAAAATAGTATTCGGCTCAGACGTTTTTGACGGAGACCTTCAGGAATTTGATGGCGCGCTCGAGCGCTATCACAAGATGTTGGATGCCTGCCAGGTGCCCCAAAATGTACAGGCAAAGATCTTCTCGGAGACTATGTGGCGCGTACTGCAAGTACAGTGACGGGATAAGCGCATTTGCATTACTTACGCCGGACTGCCAAGTCCATCAGCTTCCTGGCAGGCTGAGAGCCAATTGTGAGTTCTGCTACTTCTGTCCACTGACCGTCCCTTTCGATCTTTAGTACAGAACGGCTTCGTATCTCTCCAACGCCAAATCCCCACCGCAAGCCTTTGCCGTCATCGAGCAGTTGGACCTCGCTCTCTAAAAAGCGGCCATCATTCCACGCACGTATGTGATAGCTTCCGGTCGCGTCGTCGTAGGATATGATCCCGAGCGCCTGCAAGACCGGTCTTTGGTCCGTTAGCGATCGTCCCGTTCCCTCGATCACCAATACGAGCCCGTCAAGCTTATATTGAACCTCTTCGGTTTGCGTCAAAGTCACCGGCTCGCCAGCGCCGCGCTGCACATGAGCTTCTCCGGACCACGTCCCAGTCAGGAAGGTGAGCTCCTTCATTGCTATGCGCTGCTTTTCGAGATCCGGATTATGAATGAGCTGTTGTGCCATACCGGAAGCCCCCATTCCAAGCAAGATAATCAAGGCCGTTGCCTTTATGTCAAAAGTCTACCTAATGCCTCGTGAACCCGGCTAGGAAAATTGAACCGTAGCGAAGAGGGAATTTGCATTGAGAACCGGTGTCTAGTTCCCGCGGTTGCGTGCGTTAAATTGACCCGTGATCAAGGTAAGCGGATATGTCGAGAAAAGTGGAGACATCTTCCCCGGCTCCGAGAATGCAGAGGAGCGGCAGTGAGCTGTCTCGATCGATCTTGAGTTTGAGGAGCGGTGAGAAGTGATCGAGGGGTTGATTCGCTTGGGCGGCGCATGGGCACGCGGGTGAGGAACCTTAGGCAGGCAGGCCGGCTGTCGCTGCGGATTAGATCAGCCACGCCCTGGGGATTGGTAACTACCGACGATACAAAGTGCTGCTGATGACCCCGGAAGCCAGAGCCAGCTTTTGCTGCCTGATCATAATTTTATGTTGATTCAATGTCTCGGACTCAAGGCGGCTGATCTTTTCCGCCACGGCGAGACTAATAAAGTGATTGAGAGATACTCCATCCCTTTGCGCCAAGTTACTTGCCATGTCTCTCAACGATGAGGCCAGGCGCAGCGGGTAAGAGGTCATACGACGTTTATCGTCCGTGTTCATGAGCGTGCCTTCTCTGTTCACTGGATACACCTTAGTCACCTACATGTTGCGGATTGTAGCCCCCGTTGTAGCATTTAGGATCACCTGAAAGTTGTATGGCGATGGCCGTACGAACCCACCCACGCATACAGGACTCCCCGGGGATAGGGGATTCCCTGATCTCCATGGTGCTGTAAATGATGCACCTATATGCAACATCAAATGTTCTCTATTAGATAGATTGGTTTTCGCGTAACCGGGCGAACACTTGATATCAGTGGTGACATCAAATTGTGGCAATAAGTCTGGCATGACGCTAAAGTTATGCCGCTTTGATGTTTAGATGGCTGAGTTCATCAGGACTGAACCGGCTCGAATTGTGCTCTCTCGCGAAGAGGCATGGTCGCCGGCCTGCCTGGAGGTCGAAGCCGATATGCCGCGTGACATACCTAAGCCGTTCGCCGATCAAATAGCCAGGACTCTCTCGTTATCTTCGCATACATTACGCAAGCCGATCTCTCACCGATGCATAAGCTCAGCACGGTGCTTAGACGGCAAATTGGCCACGCCGCGCGCCGACACACCCAGGCTCGGCATTCACCACGCTGCCCTGTTGATGGTGGTGATCGCATGTGTAGCCTTGACTGGTTGCGGTTCGGGCGGATATGCAGGCGGGGGCATCACCAGTCTATCTTCCTCTGCCATCACGATCGATGCCGGCCAGTCCATCCAGATTACCGCCTCGCTCTCAGGAGAGGAGCCGGTGTCGTGGACCATGGGGGGCAGCTCCTGCACCGCGTCGGCATGCGGTGCACTTTCCAGCACGGCGGGGACTGCGGTCACGTATACCGCGCCTGCAGGAATCACCGCGCAGATGAAGTTAACGCTTACGGCAGCGATCTCGGGGACTTCGAGTTCCCGCGTTGTGAGCGTCACGGTGAATCCGGATCCCGTCATCTCAGGGACTCCGCCTCCGGGCACCGTAGGTGCTGCTTATAGCACCACACTGACCGCAACGGGTGGAACCACGCCGTTGACATGGAGTATTGCCGGTTCTCTTCCCGATGGTCTGACCTTCGATACGAAAACGGGTGTGATTTCCGGAACCCCAACGACGGCGGGTCCTGTCAGTTTTTCGGCGCAGATTCTCGACTCGAGTGATGTGCCCTACACAGTGAAGGCCGCGGAAACAATTGCTATCTCGACGCCGATCGCCCCGCTGGAATTTATTTCAGGGAACCCTCCTAACGGAACAGTGGGTGTTGCCTATTCGACCTCTCTGAGTGCGTCGGGAGGAACTGCACCCTATTCCTTTAGCGTGACTTCGGGTTCGTTGCCGGCCGGGCTTACACTTTCAGCGGCCACGGGCGCGATTACCGGTACGCCTACGGCAGCAGGAACGTCCGTCTTCACGGGCGAGGTTACGGACGCTTCCGGGACCATGGCATCCGCAAGTTTCAGCATCACTATCAATCCCGTCAGCGGCGGTGAGGGTTTAGGCCTGTCGCTTCTGCCTGGCGCCACGGTCGGGGTACCCTACAACGCTACTATTGGCGTATCGGGAGGGACCGCGCCCTACGCGTGCGTGCAGACGGGTGGTAGTCTGCCTGCCGGATTGACCTTGTCGTCCAGTTGCGTCGTAAGCGGCACACCCACGACTGCCGGCACATCGACCATGATCGTCATGGCCACGGACTCCGGCAGCCCCGCCTTAACCATCACGGGACCGGAGAGTATTACTGTCTCCGCGGCTGGTTCCCTTACCCTGAGCTCTCCACCAAATGGAACTGTGGGCACTCCTTATAGCGGCGCCATCGGAGTGGGCGCGGGCACTGCGCCGTACAGCTGTGCGATCATCAGCGGCTCGTTGCCTGCCGGTCTGACCCTGGGCTCGGCTTGCCTCATCACGGGAACACCGACAGCAGCTGGGACGGCAAACCTTACCGTCACGGCGACAGACTCGAGCAGCCCCACCAAAACCGTCACCGGGCCAGTCAGTCTTACGATTTCGCCCAGCGGGTTGACGCTCACGTTATCGACACTGCCGGGGGCGACGGTCGGCGTGCCGTATACGGCCACTATCGGTGTATCCGGTGGAACTGCGCCGTACACCTGCCTGCAGACCGGGGGCACGCTGCCTGCCGGCCTTAGCTTATCGGCGAGTTGCGTGGTAAGTGGAACGCCCACAACGGCCGGAACTTCGACTCTGCAAGTGAAGGCGACGGACTCCAGTAGTCCCGCCGAAACGGTCACTGGCCCCGAAAGCATCACCGTAGCACCGGCGGGTACGCTTACCCTCTCCTCGCCCCCAAGCGGAACGGTCGGCACACCGTATAGCGGAACTATCGGCGTTGCTGGAGGGACCACACCTTATACGTGCGTGATCACCGCCGGCTCGTTACCTGCCGGGCTCACCCTTGGAGCGAGTTGCCTGGTGACGGGAACCCCGACTGTGGCAGGAACATCAACCGTAACCGTCAAGGCTACCGATACCAGCAGTCCTATCCGGACCACTACCGGGCCGGTCACCCTGATCGTCAACCCCAGCGCGCTTACCTTGACCCTGGCAACTCTGCCCGGCGGGACAGTCGGCGTACCCTATAGCGCGACCGTTGGAGTATCTGGAGGAACAGCGCCCTACGCTTGCAGCAAGGTGGGTGGCACGCTGCCCGCAGGACTCAGCTTGTCTGCAAGCTGCGTGGTGAGCGGCACACCTACCACTGCCGGCTTGTCTACCGCGCAGGTGAAGGCTACCGATACGAGCTCTCCTGTCGAAACGGTTACCGGACCAGAAAGCATTACCATCTCACCGGCTCCGCTTACTTTGACCTTAGCCACCCTGCCCGGCGCCACTGTCGGGGTTCCTTATAGCGCGACTATCGGAGTGTCTGGTGGAACAGCACCTTACGCTTGCAGCCAGGTCGGAGGCACGCTGCCCGCAGGACTTAGCTTGTCTGCAGGCTGCGTGGTCAGTGGCACACCCACCACTGCCGGCACGTCTACTGTGCAGGTCAAGGCTACCGATACAAGCTCTCCTGTTGAAACGGTTACAGGACCAGAAAGCATTACGGTCTCACCTGCTGCCCTTACTTTGACCTTGGCGACTCTACCCGGGGCGACGGTCGGCGTTCCTTATAGCGCCACCATTGGGGTATCTGGCGGAACAGCGCCCTACGCTTGCAGCCAGGTGGGTGGCACGCTACCGGCTGGACTTAGCCTGTCTGCAGGCTGCGTGGTGAGTGGCACACCCACGACTGCGGGCACTTCTACCGCGCAGGTAAAAGCTACGGATACGAGTTCACCTGTCGAAACGGTCACCGGGCCAGAAAGCATTACGGTCTCACCGGCTGCCCTTACTCTGACCGTGGCGACTTTACCCGGCGCCACAGTCGGCGTGCCTTATAGCGCCACCATTGGAGTGTCTGGCGGAACAGCGCCCTATGCCTGCAGCCAGGTCGGGGGCACGCTGCCCGCAGGACTTAGTTTGTCTGCAGGCTGCGTGGTCAGCGGCACGCCCACCACTGCCGGTACCTCTACCGTGCAGGTCAAGGCTACTGACACGAGTTCTCCTGTCGAGACAGTTACTGGGCCAGAAAGCATTACGGTCTCGCCTGCTCCGCTTACTCTGACCTTGGCAACTCTACCCGGCGCGACGGTCGGCGTGCCTTATAGCGCCACCATTGGGGTATCTGGCGGAACAGCGCCCTATGCCTGCAGCCAGGTCGGTGGCACGCTACCCGCAGGACTTAGCTTGGCAGCCAATTGCGTGGTGAGCGGCACGCCCACGACTGCCGGTACCTCTACCGTGCAGGTCAAGGCTACCGATACGAGCTCTCCTGTCGAAACGGTTACTGGACCAGAAAGCATTACGGTCTCTCCCGCTCCGCTTACCTTGACCTTGGCAACTCTACCCGGTGCGACGGTCGGCGTGCCTTATAGCGCCACCGTTGGGGTATCTGGCGGAACAGCGCCCTATGCCTGCAGCCAAGTCGGTGGCGCGCTGCCCGCAGGACTTAGCCTGTCTGCAGGCTGCGTGGTTAGCGGCACGCCCACAACTGCTGGTACCTCTACCGTGCAGGTCAAGGCTACCGATACGAGCTCTCCTGTCGAAACGGTCACCGGGCCAGAAAGCATTACGGTCTCACCCGCTCCACTTATTTTGACCTTATCTAATCTTCCCAACGCGACGGTGGGCACACCCTACACGGCGACCATTGGGGTGAGCGGAGGAACACCTCCTTACAGCTGCTCCATCGTTGCCGGCACGCTCCCCGCCGGTCTGACACTGGGAGCCGGCTGCGTAGTTAGCGGCACGCCGACGGTTGCAGAGACGATTACGCTCGGCGTCAAGGCAACGGACACCAGCAGCCCCGTAGAAACCACCACTGGACCGGTTGGACTGACAGTCCTCGCGGCTCCTCCCACCCTGACCCTCACGTCACCGCCGAACGCCACGGTAAACGTACCCTACTCGGGCACGATTGGGGTTACGGGCGGCCAAGCGCCGTATACCTGCAGCCTGATCAGCGGCACACTGCCAGCGGGACTCACCTTATCCGCGAACTGCGTGATCACGGGAACACCCACGACAGCCGGAACGGTAACCGTAACGGTGAAAGCGACCGACTCCAGCACACCAGTGGCAAGCACTACCGGACCGGTGACGGTCACGGTATTGCCGGCCACCGCCGTCTTGACCCTTAGTAATCCGCCGAACGCCACGGTGAGTGTGCCTTACACGGGCACGATTGGGGTGGCCGGCGGAACAGCGCCCTACAGCTGCTCCCTGGTCTCGGGCACTTTGCCCGCAGGGCTCTCTCTGGGCGCGGCCTGCGTTGTGAGCGGCACACCTACAACTGCCGGGACGTCGACGGTGACGATCCACGCAACGGACTCTGCCACGCCGACTGCCGACACGGTCACGGGACCGGTCACTATTACGGTTTCTCCCATCCCTCCCCTCACCCTTGCGGGATCTCTGCCGAATGCGACGCTGGGAGTGCCCTATTCGCAAACCCTGGTGGCTACTGGTGGGATCAAACCTTACACCTATAGCCTCACGGCGGGCAGCCTGCCGCCGGGATTGAGTCTCTCCTCCGGAGGCACGATTAGCGGTACGCCCACCGCTGTGGGTGCATCCAGCTTTACAGTGACGGTTACCGACACTGAGACGACACCCCAAACGGCCAGCCTGCCCCTGGTTCTGCTGGTGGTGTATCCCACCACGGCCACCGATTCGGAATTGATCGGGCCCTATGCGTTCCTCTTCCAGGGCTATGACGACGTACTGGCAGGCGTGCTGGCCTACCAGACTGCGACTATTGGCAGCTTCACCGCAGATGGCACCGGCGTGGTCAGCGACGGAGAACTGGATGCAAACCATCAGTCTTCAAATCCGTCAGGAAATACCATCAGCAGTCAACAATTCCTCGGCACCTACACCCTAGACACAGACAACCGCGGGTACATGACGATCACCAGACTCAACGCCGACGGTACGACGGGCGGCAGTTCCACCTACGCCATTACGGCGAAGGCTCCAGTGACGCCGGCTACGGTCGCGACCCAGGCAGACATGATCGAGTTCGATGATGACGCCCTGCAAGGCACACGCGGTTCAGGCACCATGCTCGCGCAACAGCCAATTGCTTTCAGCGGCGGCCTGGCGGGCAGCTATGCCTTTGGCCTCTCGGGCGATACGCCGTGCCTGCCAACCTGCACATTGGGGATCATCGCAGGCCCTGCCGCAGCCGTAGGGGAGTTCACCACCGATGGCACCAGCCTCATTACGAGCGGAAGAAGCGACGCCAATATCGCCACCACCAACTTCGCAAATGAACTCCTTAGCGGAAGTTACGGAGCCGCGGACGGAAATGGACGTCTAGCCTTAACCATGGATACCGCCGGGACACCGAACGGAGTCTATCCCAGCGACTACGCGGTTTATTTGGTGAATGCGAACCAGGCGTTCATCATGTCGATCGACAAGCACTCAAGCTACCTGCTGTTGGCCGGGACGACCCAACTGCAGACGCAAGCCAGCTTCAGCAACGCGTCGATGAGCGGAGCCGTCATCGGCTACGAGAATGCCCAGTCAGATCCAGGACTGTTGGGCGTGACCCTGGGCGATGTGCTCAACCTAAGCACATCGACGATTTTCCGTGCAACGGGCAATGCGGCGGGAAAGTGCAACTTCACAAATGTAGATGTCGCCGGCCTTACCGGTCTGGTGAATGGATTGACCGGATTGGGATTGGGCGCAATTATTGACAACGCGCTGCTGGGCAAATACCAATCCACCGGGACCAGCACTTGCACGGTTGCCGCCAACGGCCGTGGCGTGCTCGATTATCCCAATCCCGACACCCTGCTCTCCAACCTGCTGGCGCTGCTTGGACTCTCGACTGCTCCGCCGGCTCCGCGCGAGTTTTACCTCATCAGTCCCAATAGCGGGTACTTCCTGGAGACGGGATACGCCGGGCTGGGAAGGTTCGAGCCGCAGAGCGGGAACCCGTACACCCTGGGCTCGCTGGATGGAACGTATGTGTACGCAAGCCTGCCTGCGGCATCGCTGGCCAGTATCAACACATCTGGAGTCTTAGTGGCCGACGGAGCTGGAAATGCGACCACTACCGCCGATCTAAACATCGGCGTTGGGACCATCAACGTGCTGCAAACAGACGTGACCAGCACCTCCACGTATCACCTGACGGATGCCACAGCGGGGCGCTTTGTGCTCGGCACAACGATCGTTGTCTATGAGATCGCTCCGGGCAGATTTGTTTTGGTCGATACCAATGTGCTGACTACATCACCAACTATTTCGTTGCTGTACTAAGGTGCTGGCTTCGCTTCACTGCCTCTGCCAGGCCGCTTATCTCCGGCGGCCTGCAACAGGCGGATAGATTTTCGACGCAGGGCACCAAGCCCGGAAGGAGTTAGGAACTATGCGCGGAACGGGTCTCATCCTCTTAGCCTTGGGTGCCGGAGCGTTGTGTGTCTCCGCTGCGTTAGCGCAAAGCAAGCCGCAGTTCAAGATCATCGATGCCACACGCTGGGATTTTTCAGTCGGGTACAACAACACCCGGGCGAACGCGCCACCAAGCGTATGCCAATGCTTCAATATGAATGGCGGATTTGTTTTCGGCTCGGTGCACCTGACGGACTGGTTCGGCATCGAAGGGCAGTTTACCGGCGGCCACAGCAGCAATATCAGTCCGCTGGGCCAGGGACTCACCTTGACCACTTTTACCGCAGGGCCGAGAGTGTCGCACCGATTCCACCGATTTACACCCTATGGAGAAGTGCTGGTGGGGGGAGCTCACGGAAGCGATTCATACTTCCCTTCCAAGACTTCGAGCAGCCCGAGTGCTTCGAGCTTTGCTTTTTCTACTGGAGGTGGGGTCGATTTCAGGCTCACGCCGCGTTTCTCAATTCGCGGGCTCGATATGCAATATCTTAGAACTTCGCTTCCAAACGGCACCAGCAATGAGCAAAATCAACTTATGATTGGTGCGGGCCTGGTCATCAAATTTCAGGAGCGTAGCAGAGAAACGGCTGCGCCCATGCCCGTGGAAGCCGCGATTCCTCCTCCGCCTCCTCCCCCACCGCCAGTGGTTGCTTTCACCTGCGGGACCAATGTGGCCAATGTTCCTCTGGGGCAGATGGTGGTGATAACCGGAGACGCGAAAACTGATCCAGGGCAGCTGGATGTGGATTATTCGTGGTCTACCGACGGCGGCAACATTGAGGGGTCCGGGAAGGTTGTGTCTATCAACACAATGGGACTGGCTATCGGCGACTATCGCGTGAAAGGCCGAGCGAGTCTGATCTCCACTCCATCCATCAGCGGGGAGTGCGTCGCAGTTTTCAGGGTGATTCCGGTCGAGCCACCCCCGGCTCCGAGCAATACGTACGTCACCATCGAAAAGAATGAAAGAGAGTTCCACGACAACGTGAAGGACGCGTACTTTGATGTGAACAGCGCCAAGATCAAGCCAGATACGCTGGCCACGATCATCCACGCTGCTCAATACCTGGTAGCCCATCCGAAGATCCAGGTCATCATCAGCGGGTGGGCAGACCCTCGGGGGTCTGTAGACTACAACCTGATGCTTGGCATCAAGCGCGCCAATGCCGTGCGCGATGCCCTGATGGACGCCGGAGTACCACCGAACCAGCTCGAAGTGATCAGCAACGGCAAGTCGAGCCAGGTTTGCACGACCAAGGACCAGAAATGCTGGCAGGAGAATCGGCGGGTGTCGTACACGATGAAGCCGTGAGCAGGTGGTTCCAGAAGGACCTTCCCACATCTCCCAGCGAAAGGCGTCGAGAGATGTGGGGGTTCCGCCGGGATCCCGGCTGGTTGCATCTGGCTGCTGGGCGCCGGCCAGTTTACTCGTGGATTTAGAAAAGCATTATCGTTTTTCTGCGATCTGTTTGACGGCGGGGATGCCGCTACTGAACAGAGTTTCCAGAGTGTTCACTTCATTTTCCGCTTTTTCCATGTGATCACGGGCAGTTGCAACGTCTCCGTCGTCAAGATCCGACTTCTCCGCGCCAAGGTAGGCATTCATGCGCACGTACGCGGAAGCCACATCCTGGCTCAAACCCTCTCCTGCGGCCTCTCGCTGACTTTTCAAACGTTGCACGTTGACTCTGACTGCAGCCGCCCGCGTGTCAAGCTTGAGCTTCTGGTCGCGCAACTTTTGTATTTCGGCAGCTGTAGAAGGGGTCATGGGCGTGGCTGGTTGCGTGGGCTCATCTCCCTCGGCTTTAGGCGCCATCGCCGGCCGTGTGGCAGGTTGATACTTCACCTTGGACGGCTCCGGGGCTGCAGGCCGCTTGTGCCGGCTTGATGATACTGCTGTGGTGAGTGCCTTCCGTTGGGCAGCAGCAATGGCAGGTACGGGGGCCGGGGCGGTGGTTAAGGCGTGTGGCTCGTCCGACGTTGTTGCTTCAGTCTGCCTAGTGCCGTTGGTGGCGTCGAAGTCTGTATGCGGCGCCGCAAATAACGGAGACGATTGGGCGATGGGATGAACAGGCATCTTCGCGATCGCGCTGTTTTTCATAAAATGCGGAACCCCCACAGCAATGAGGACAGGAATGCTCAGGGTCGCAAGCACCTCCGCCGCGAGCCACGATCTGCGATGGGTATCGATGGAGAACCGCGAGGTAGCGGCGATCGGAGTGATCGGGAGGGCGCGCCCAACCGAAAAAGTACCGGTGGGAGCAACAAACGGACCCCTCTTGATTGGCGTCGAAGCTGCGATCCCAGTGGCCTCATACAGCGCATCGCTGACCGCGCCTGCGGTCTGGAAACGCTTTGCGGGATCTTTCTCCAGAGTCTTCAGGATCAAGTCGTTCAGTGGCTTTGATAGAAGTGGATTGAACTCGATGGGCGGGCGAGGCACCACATTGAGCTGATCGTGCAAGATTACGTAGGCTGACTCATCCTCGAATGGCCTGCGCCCAGCCAGCAGTTCGTACATGTTGATACCGACGGAATAGATGTCGGCTCGACCGTCGACTGCGCTGCCGCCGCGCGCCTGCTCGGGTGACATGTAATAGAGTGACCCGACAGTGGTGCCGGGACGCGTGAGTTCATCTTTAGCCTTTGACTTCGCAATGCCAAAATCCGTCAATTTGACCGTCCCCTGAGGGGTGACCATGATGTTGGCGGGTTTGATATCACGATGGACGACGCCGCGGCTATGGGCGAAGCTGAGCGCGGCCAGCACCTGGTGGGCATAGTCGATGACTTTTTCCGGGGTTAGGCTGCCTTCCTGAGCCAACTGTTGCAGCGTGAGCCCATCGACAAACTCCATCATCATGACAAGCTCGTTGCCGACCTGCAGCGCGGTGTGCAGCTGGGCGATATTAGGATGATCCAGGCCGGCCAGGGTACGAATTTCACTGACGAAACGGGCGGCCAGATCGGGCTCGGCCGTCAAGTCCGCGAGCAAAACCTTCATGGCCTCGGTGCGGTGGGAAATGACGTTGCGCACGCGATACACGCGGCCCATGCCACCAACCCCAAGGAGGCCTACAATCTCGTAGTCGGCGACCCGTTGACCAACCTCAAACCCCACAAGTTACCTCCAGGCTCTATCTTTCGAGACCATAGGAAACGGGGTCTACGAACCGAAGAAACCTACTCAGTTTGCCTAACAGCGGTTGCCTGTACGCAGGTGCCCAAGGACAGGTTGAGCATCTTTCAGGATTCAATTCATGATAGCTGGTGGCGGCGGCTGGTAAATGGCGCATCGTGGTCAGGTTACGTGGCGAAGGTACCACGATTATCGGTTACCTACTTTGTTGCAAATACAACTCACCGGGTAAGCCAGTTGTAGTCCCAGGACGGTCACATGGTTGGAGTTACGCCGGAGTTTCATTTTCTCAGCAAATGCTGCCAACCACAGCAGGTGTGGGATATGGTAACGGTTAATGAATAGTTGTAGTCCTCGAAAGGTCCCCTATGCCTTGTATGGAAATGCAGGAACTCGAAGCTTGCGACAAAAGATATAACGAACTTAGCCAGACCACGATCTCGTTGTTGTCCTCAGGACGCGGTGAGTTTTCTAAATGGCATCGCGCCGGCAGGGCACGTCTGGCATACTCCATGCGGATACACCGGCAAAGCTGTAAGGTGTGCCGCTGCCATGGTGAATCCTAGCGCTCGCACGCTGAGCACAATGCTTTCGCCTTGAACCACTGCACCCCCACGTTGTTGGGGTCGACTCTGCGTTGGCCAAGGTTGGCGCTGTCCAGGCACACCACATCCTGAGCAACCCCGGTGGGAAATCTCCGCTACCTACCGTGGATGCCTTTTGGCTGTAGGATTGTCGCCTGTCCATTCCCCGTCGCACGCATGGGAAAACCGGCGAGAAACCTCCGCTACGATCTCCTCGTGGATCACTTGAATCGGCCGCCTGGCGTCGGTTAGGAAAACGCGCTGCTTGTCCCGGGCGGCGATTTTCCGAAATGTCTCCTGCACGCGTTGGAAAAAATAATGCCCTTCATTTTCGAAACGGCTCTCTTTGCCCTCGGTCTCCAGGCTTCTGGCGCGGGCACGGGACACGCTCTCAGCAATATCATGGTCGAGCATGATGGTGAGATCCGGTGTCCGGCCGCCTAGAAGCGCTCGTTGCATAGCCAGGACTATCCCACTCCCAAGCTTTCGCCCACCACCCTGATATGCCTCGCTGGAATCGACAAAACGATCGCACAAGACCCATTCGCCTCTTTCTAGTGCCGGCTCTATCACCATGGCGACGAGTTGGGCACGCGACGCAAACATCAGTGCGAGCTCCGTCGTGGGGTGCATGCCTCGGTTATCAACATCAAGCAGAAGCGCGCGAATGGTCTCTCCGAGGGGTGTGCCGCCCGGCTCCCTGGTAAGCACCACCTCGATCCCGAGCCGTCTCAGGGCAGACGCCAGGTGTGAAATCTGCGTACTTTTGCCTGAACCGTCCATGCCTTCGAAGCTGATGAATTTTCCTCTGGCGGGTCGCCGGCCGACTGATGAAGAGCCACTGATTGATACAAGTTTTTGTGTCGTCATAGTGATCCACCTTGAGTCTGTTCAGGCGCAAAGGAAGGCATGTTACCAAGCTGCGTGCCACGATTTTGCTCTGTGAACGCGTCTACGGCGCGCTTTCCGTCATACACATCCTGCCGCAGGAGAACACAGCGCAAGGTTCTCCATAAAATGGATAAATCGGACTGGGTCGTCATGTTATCCAAATAGCTGAGATCCATCTCGATCGAGTCCTGCTTGGACAGTTTGTCTCGTCCCGATATTTTGGAGATACAAGTCACCCCAGGCTTGATCGAGAGATAAGACGCTTCGTATTCTCCGTAGAGCTCAAGCATCTCTGGCACCTCTGGCCGCGGCCCCACCAAGGTCATCTGCCCTAAGACGACATTCAGAAAATTAGGTAGCTCATCGATACTCGTTCGGCGCACGAACGCACCGACGCGGGTGATACGAGGATCTTCCTTTGCATGAAAGTGAAAATCGAGACTCTCGTGGCGTTTGTAGTCGTAGAGATGAGCAAAGCGCACTTTGGAATCGATGTACATTCCACGCAGCTTCACGATGGTGAACGGCCTACCGCCGAGTCCGACGCGCTTCTGCAGAAAGAAAGGGTTCCCTTTCGTCTCCAGCCGAATGGCCAATGCAGCAACGAGAAAGACGGGCGAGGAAAGCAGTAAAAGGGTGCTTCCCAATACGAGATCGATAGACCTTTTTACCAGTCTGTAGGTGCTTCCAAGCTCTTTGACCGCTTGGTGTTTTTCGTGATTCATGACAATCCTCTTTCTAAGCTCTTCTAGGCATGATGATTGCTGGATCGATGACGGCCCGCGGGATGACGATGTTCGACTTGTTCTCTTTACTTATTTCGCTTGACAGCCAGGCCCCAACCTCGCGAATTCCCTGTTCTATCGGGATTTCGGGGACCCAACCGAAACTGTGCCTGGCTTTTCTGCAGTTGAGAACCGTGGCCGGCACGTCAGACTTGCGAGCTTCCATGCGGATGATATTGGGGATGACGCCGAGTTCGGCGCTCATCATGTAGATCAAATCGTTGATGCTAATCCCAACACCACTCCCCGCGTTGAATACACCTTGTTCCTTCGAAAGCATGGCCAGATAGAAGAGCCGTGCGATATCCCGAACATGAACAAAGTCTCTCACCGCATCTCCCTTTCCCCACAACGTGAGGGGCTTGTGCTGGAGCATCCTTGCAGCGAACACGGAGATGACACCCTGTTTTCCGTTCGGGTTCTGCCGTGGACCGTAGGGATTGGAGATGCGTAGCGAAACGTAATTGAGCCCATGGAGGCCGCGATATAACTCGAGGTACTTCTCCAGTGCCAACTTGACGATTCCGTAAGAACAGATAGGGTTGGTCGGGCTCTCCTCCGGAATGGGAAGCTGTTGGGGAATCCCATAGATCGCGCCCCCGGAAGAGGCAAAGATCAGCTTTGGGACCTTGTGCCTCACACAGCATTCGAACAGCTGGAGGGATTCCAAAAGGTTGGTACGGGCGTCAGCCACTTTGTCTTCGTTGGAGGAAGTAGGAAAAGTGCTGCACGCCGAGTGGATGACGCCATCGAGGCCGAGGCAAAATATCTGTTCCAATAGTGTGCGATCGCCCACGCGTCCCCGAATGAACCTCAGATCACCGCGCGGCGAGTCCGGCGGTTGGGTTCCATGGCCTAAAACAAAGACATCCCAACCATTGGCCACGAAATGATCCGCCACATGTGAGCCGATGAAGCCTGTGCCCCCAGTAATTAACACTCTTGGCTTCTTGAGCCGTTTGACGAAACTCATTGCTTGCTCCTGTCTGTCTTGACCCTGTGTAGTGTTCCGTTTGTTCTTTACCTGCCTGAATGTTCGATAAACGGCATGCGTGGCTGACCGAATCCCCTAAAAGCCTGACCCTCTACGTGGTCTGTAACGCGTCCATGTCTTCATGTACGCCTTCTTCGACAAGCTGGTCCTCGATCCACGCATAGGTGCGCGCCAGGCCTTCCTCGAGCGAAATCTCCGGCTCCCATCCGAGGACTTGGCGAAGCAGCGTGTTATCGGAATTGCGGCCACGGACACCTTGCGGGCCCGCAATATGTCTCTTGGCGATGGAAATACCAGCGATCCGGGCAACCATGTCGGCCAATTGGTTGATACTCACCATGCGGTCCTGGCCCAAATTGAGTGGGTCTGGAAAGTCAGACCGCATGAGCTTGTAGATACCCTTCACGCAGTCGTCCACGTGGCAGAACGATCTGGTTTGCTCCCCATCGCCCCAGATGTCGATCTCCCGGTGCCCGGTAAGTTTCGCGATAGCGATCTTTCTGCAGATCGCGGCGGGAGCCTTTTCCCGTCCGCCCTTCCAGGTTCCGCGCTCGCCGAAAATATTGTGAAAGCGCACGATCCTGGTGTCGATCTTGTAGTCCTCGCGATAGTGTTTGCAAAGGCGTTCCGTGATCAACTTTTCCCAGCCGTAAGCATCCTGAGGCTCAGCCGGATAGGCGTCGCTTTCCTTGAGAGGGGTTACTTGCGTCTCTGTCTGCCGATATTCCGGGTAGATACATGCCGAAGAAGTATAGAGGTAACGCTTAACGCCGTTGCAACGTGCCGCCTCCAGAGTATGGAAGTTCATCAGCGCGTTGTTGTAAAGAATCTCCGCGTGGTGATTCTGAATGAAGCCCATGCCGCCCATGTCAGCCGCAAGCGCGTACACTTCAGTCGCTCCACGCGTTATTTGCAGACAATTGTCCCACCGCCGCAAATCCACGACCTCGAATTCGTCGGCGTTCTCTTCGGCGTACTCCGGATACTTAATATCGGCGCCGCGAACCTTGTATCCCTGCTGTTTGAGATGGGTAACGAGGTGATGGCCAATAAAGCCAGCTGCGCCTGTCACTACTACCGTTCCTCTTGATTTCATTTGGCTCTCTCCTAATAGCAGTTCGTTTGAGACCGATGAGGTCTGGTTTATGAAGCGTTATCTATGTCCGCCGCTGTTCTTCTGAAGTAGCTGCAGGGAGGCGGTCGTACGAGACACTGGAAGGGTAAGAACATCGGTTTGCGCCTTTCGTTCTCCATCAAAGGCATAGGCAATCACCTCCACAAACTCATCGCAGATGGTGTCGATCGAAAAGTGTTTCTCCGCATAGGCACGTGCGTTTGCGCTGTACTGCGCGCGCCGGAGTCTATCGGCGAGCAACTGATTCGCTCCTTCAAGGAAGTCAGCTGCGTTTGCCAGGGTCGCAATTCCCGCACCTGCGCGGCGGACGATTCTGCTCGCCAAATTCTCGGGAGGCGCAGCTAGCAGCACGGGACGTTCGGCACACATATACGCGAGTAACTTCGAGGGAACGGAGAAAGCTCCACACTCCGAATCAAGCAACGTGATGAGCACGTCGGAACTCGCGAGGATTTCGGCGTGCCGATCATAAGACTGGAATGGGAGAATCAGCAGAGAATTGACGGGCGCTTTGCTTCTGTTCTCTCGCAGCCAATCTGCGCCGGCCCCCTGTGCGATCACCACTACCACGACGTCACTGCGGTTGCCGAAGTGTTGCGCCAGTTCCAATAGGAGTTCAGGCCTATGCTTCATCCCCAACGTCCCCGAATACATGAAGCAGAACCGGTTTTCGAGGTTATGTTCCCGGGAAAACGCAGTCTGCCGCGGGAGGGGAGAGATTTCCTCCAGGGGAGCCCAGTTCTCGATTACGAACATGCGCTCTTCTACGATTCCCCAGTTTCTCAGCGCTCGACGAAACTCTGGCGCGATGCAAACAACCGCATCGCTCTTGCGCAGGAGCCGTTGCTCCAGCCACGAATACAATTTGCCCGCCACTGCGGCGAAGGGAACACCCTTCTTTTGCAGTACGAACTTGATTGCCATGCTCAGGAGGTCCTGCACCCAGAAGATGAACTTTGCTCCTTGCTTCCGGGCTTCGGCCATGAGAAGCCGCTGCGCGTCGAGGGGAGTGTTGGCCGAGATTACGACGTCGGGCTGAAAGCCGACGACCTCCTGACAGAGCTTGTGGCCGTATGCACGATCGGCGGATCGCCGAGAGAGGGCGGAATGCGGGGAGAACTCTTTGTCGATAACGATTCCCCTGATTGCCAGGCGTCCTTGATCGCCGGAATGATCGTCGACGCTACCCTTTGGGGTTTGGAACGCCGCGAAATATGTGTGCAGAACCGTGTGGCCTCGGCGAGCCAATTCGCGGCTCAGTTGCAGCTCAAATGGATGGCCTGCATAGTCATTCACCAGAATTCGCATCAGATGCTCTCCTCACCGGTTAATCAAAGATCTTTAACCCAGCCTCAACTTCACTGGGGATACATCCACGCGAACGACGTTCACCGGTCGCTCCGCTGCGATTCTGAGATTGCGAAACGCACGGACATTGAGCGCCAGGCCAACGAGCATGAGCGCGCCGAGAGACAGCACCAAGAGACAGCCTCCCTGCAACGCACTTTCAACAGACTTGACCATGAACACCGAACTGCCCGCATGGCGCACGGTGCTCCATAGAGCAAAGACCAGGGCGGCACCGGCGAAGGAATCGACCAATCCGCGCCTACCCGCATTGGTTTTGCGCCACCCATCCCCGAAAATGTTCTGCCGAGTCAGGAAAGATACGGAAAGAAGGATCTCGGCAACAACTAACAGTGCGAGATAGACATCCAGTGACTTGATCATCACTGCACTGGCCGCAAAAAGAGCCGAATACAGAAGGTAGGCATATTGGCGGCGTGCTGTCAGAGCCAATTGGCCAATTCTGAAAGAGAGCGCCACAATGATCTGATAGCAGTAGAAGGGACTGGCGAGTGCGAACGACAAATTGATGTTCTGAAACAGCGGCTGATCAAAGTGCTTCAGCCACAAACTCAGCAGGCGCATGTTGTCTAACACCACGGCGCCTGCGAGCGCCGTGCCAATCATTCCGGCACACAATAAAAAGAGGGACAGCAGAGACCCGGCGGGAGCCCTTCTCCGCTGTCCCAAAAGTTTAAGTACCTCGACCGACCCAACGCGCGCTACCTGCTGTATGGTGGTTCGAGCCGCGCCATATATGGCGCGCAGCGCTACATAGGTGGTAACAGCTGTATCGGGCGCGATCGACGCGATCACCAATACCGGGAGGCTTAGGCGAGCCCAATTGGCAATGGGTTCGGCCATGGTGTACCGCACCAGGGAGCACGTGCCGAAAGACAGCCGATGGGGAAAGCCGGCGAAAAGACGCAGTTCACGTGGTATCTTGCACAACCATCCCTGAAGCGCCAGCCCTAACATTGAGGTTCCCAGGAAAAGCCAGCAAAGCCCAACAGGCTGCACCCGGAAGAACAGCAGAGCTGGAACGGCCAGCACCAGCCGGATGGCGGCAAAAATAAAGTAGCTAGACTCGGCGGTGCTATATTCCCCCAATGAGTCCAGATAGACGATGCGAATGATCAACAACGCTTCAAATGCATAGGCCAATGTCAAAAGAGCCCGGCCAAGTTGCCACGTGCCCATTCCGTGCAAGGCGCCATAAGCCAGGACTGCAACGAGAAGGGTTGCGGTCACAAGCACGACCAACAATCGAATCCAGGCCCAGACTTGCAAGAACTCTGCCCTTGCGTCGAGGGAATTGGTGCGAACGAGCCGTAGCAGCTCGACGTGGCCGGCGGTCCGCAATCCGCAGTCAGCCACCGTAGTCACAGTCGCAAGAGCAATTGCGCCGTACCACAGTGCTGTCTCCGAGTCACCCCACAACCTGATCTGCATCGGCAGCAGGACCACCTGGTTTAGCAGGAGGATGACCTGGGTCATGGCGGCGAACGAGAAGAACTGGACAAACCTTTTCATGGCTGGCTCACTTGGTTCCGTTGGACTACACTTTGCTTTACGAGTCCCTACGCTAAGGTTCCTTGCCGGACGATTGGGGCTGCATGCGCTACGAACGCCGCGGGCGGCATTGTCAACGACGGCGGCGCAGGCATGACCAGAACGTTGGTCTCCGGCCGCTTACGCGGAGAAAGAACCCGGGTCAAATAGCGAACAATCGGTTTGTCCACCTTGAGGTAGAGAAAGGCGCTCATCGGCAACACAAACGCCATCGCGATCAAACAACCGATCGGCTTATCGATGTGAAAGATCGGAAAGAATCTACCAACCACACGATCGAGGAACTCCTCGATATACGGATGCGTGAGATACATCACATAGCTGGCGTCTCCCAGTAGGACGATCACACCTGGCTTGAAATCCGTGCCCAGCAATGCGAGAAGGCAGGCGCTGCAGATCAAAACAAAGGATGCCGGGCCATAGCGCAACGTGGCTGGCAGATGAGCCATGAAGCCAAACTCTTCAATGGATGGGAGGAGCAATAATGAGCCTATTGCCAGCACCATGAGCGCGGGTTTCATAGCCGGGGTTAGCCGGCTCGACAGGGCGCGGACACAATAGTACGAGGCCAAACCCAGGATGCACTCGAGCAACACCGTGTCCGCATAGAACCTGGCGATGGCACTTGTTCCGGTAAAGAACGAGGATACGGCCATGACCCCGAGCATGATGGAGCCACCCAGCAAAGCGGCTCTGCGCCTATTGATGAGTACGCCAATCGATAACATCATGTAGAAAAACATCTCGTAGTTGACTGTCCATCCGACAAAGAGAATCGGCTGATACAGACCGTTGCTCTTCTGAAATGGAATGAAGAAGAGGCTCTTCAGCAACTCGGCGGGGAGAGCTTGCGTTGCATTCATCAGGTGCGGGAACTTCCACGCAACCGAATAGAGAGCAAATGTCAGGGTCCAATAGAGGGGGATGATGCGGATCAGGCGGCGCCTTACGAACGCTGTCGAATCAGTCTCACAGATTGAGGCCATGATGTAGCCGCTCAGCAGGAAAAACATGTGGACGCCGAATACTCCTATCTGGCGAACCCCCGGTAGCCTGAAATTGGTGTGATACAAGATCACCGGGATGGCTGCATAGATCCGCAGGGCCTGCAGGTTACGTATCCTCGACAATGGTTTGTTCATGGCCTTATCCTTTTAGGGGTTTTGAATCCAGTTATATTCAGCTACTAGGTCGCTCTCACCGCCGGCACGTTCTGAGACCAGGGATTAAGCGGCCCGTTCATAACTCTCTTTGCGGTCGTACGAACATGGGTGTGCAGTACAAGCGAAGCTGACACACCAAAAGCGAGCCAGAAGGGCAAAAAATAAGTGATTGAGAAAGACGTGAAGGAATAGAGCGTCATGGTCAGCAGAAGAAAAGACAGTATTCTTCCGCTGGCATTGCGCGGCAACAACCAGGCACGGATCGCCAGCGTGAACCACGGGACAAAGAACAACAATGCCCCTATGGAACCCCGCTCCAGCCATACCATGACGTAGTTCACGGTTGTCACGTCGGCGCCATCACGTCCAGCGGCGGCCATGCCGGAAAGACCGTAGCCCCATATCGGCGAAGCTTTGATCAACTCGATACAAGCCGGCAGGTGATCCACTCTGCCCGAGTCAGCGCGTCCGTCGAAGGAAGCGGCTTCTACAATGCGCTCGGAAAAACGGTCGAAGGCCGTAGGTGCGAGTGACTTGAAGGCCACGGCAACCCCAACGGACACGATGGCCAGAAGGAAGATCTGACGGACAATCTGCCGGCTGATCCCCTGACCGATGAAGTATGCCAGGCATATCGCGACTGCGCCGAGGACGGCTGAGAGCGATTGCGATAAAAGGATCCCGATAGCAGCGAGCGAGATGGAAAGGACTCGGATCTTTTTGTTTTCTGTTGAGAGCCCTATGACCAGGATCCACAGGCAGTAATACCCCAACTCGGAGGGCTCGGAAAAGACTGACGAGGCACGGGTCACTTCCGCCTTGTCCCAATCGCGCTGCAAACCCCCTTCGATGTAATACTGTTGATTGGTAACCGGGAGGAATGCCCCGGGCAGATGCGCGACCCTGGCAAGCATCTGGTAGCAGCCGTAGCCCACAATCGGGATACCCATCCCAACGATCACCCGCTCAAGGCTATTTCGATGTTGGTGCCAGTTGATCGCGGCGATGCCCGCGGCAAAGATGATGGCCAGTGTTTGTAACAGCGCCTGGGAAAGAATGTGGCTAACCTCTATGCCCTGGAGAAAGCCCACAGCGATCGCGAAGATGCTCGATGCGATGGGAAGCGCGAGGAAACTAAGAGACCGATACGTCAGGAGCAAACTAAAGGGCAGACCAACGAAGAGGATGAGAGGAAACGAGTACCGCCCGATGTTGAACAGGGTAAGAGACTCCGTGCTCCATCCGAGGACAAAGAGTAATAGCAGAAGAAGGAGGATCGCCTTTGAGCTGATGGTCATGCAGCCCCCAGCAAACGGCCAAACTGTCCTGCGATAGCGGCGTGTGAATGGTTCTGGAGCACCCACTCCCGCCCTGCCTTGCCGATCCGCCGGTTGCTTTCCACATCGTCAATCAGGTCAGCTAGACGATGTAAAGACAGGAACGACTCCATATCCCAATAGTGCTCACCTGCAACCAACTTGAGGCCCTCCACGCCTCGCGTGGTACTCACGAGCGTTCTGCCGGCGGCCAGCGAAGTCAGGGTCTTGAGCTTGATTCCCCCAGTAGTATTTTGGAAATTCAATGCAAAGCGCCCTTTGCGGTATGCGCCGACGTCGTCCTTAACCGGCCCGGAATACGTCACTCCCGGCGCATGGATTTTCCGGCCAACGAGAAGGCCCGCAAAGTCGGCTGCCGCTTGGGGCACAGCCGCCCGAATCTTCGGCCAGCTGTTGCGGAGAAAAAACGCGAGATCATTCCTGCGCCGAAAGTCGAGCGACCCAATATGAACAAAGAAATGTTGAGCTCCTTCGTCGATGCCGACTGGTGCATAGCGCTCGCATCCGACCGAGACCGACAGGCTGTCGGATGGGCGGCCATATAATTTAGTCATCCGAACCGCGTCTGCGGGGGAGATAGCCCAATGCGCGTCACAACTGTCCATCGCCTGGGCTTCAAACGCCCCGTAGCGAGAAGAGTCGAGCCCTACTGCTAATTTGAGCGGACCCTTCGTTTGGGCGAAATGCTCCCAGCGAACATCCTGCATCACGTTATGGGTTCTTAGGATGACTCGCGCGCTCGGAACTATCTCGCGCACCAGGGGAATATAGCCAGCCATGGAAACGTCATCGACAATGACGTAGCCAGGCCTCCATGCCTTCAACGCCGTACGCACACCTGCGATGGACTCAGCCGAATACAGCCTCTCGGATGAGGGCGGGACCGGGGCAAATAAGCCGCGCATGAATCTACGCGGAAACGATCCCGCTCGCGCCTGGAAGAATCGCGCATCGCACCGTTGAGGATTCCCTATGGGCGCTGGCCGCTGCTGATTGCCGTACAAGAAGGAAATAACGCCGACGGTGAGACCGTTGTCCAGAACGGCCCTCAGATCGCTCGCAACAGCCATCGTATGCCCGTCTCGGATTTCGAAAGGACTCACCGGCGCCAGCAAAAGGACATCCATCGCGTTGCTCCCCCAATGTTTGAACGTTGACCTAGGATGGTCCCAGCCGGAAAGATATCTGACTTAGAACACGTCCTGCGACGGAAGCCGCTACCTGGGGGAAAAGGTGTTAGCTCCGGGGGGAGACACTTACCACTAGTAGTTATTCAAAACCGAACCCAGAATCCGCACATTCACCGTTTCAAGTTTTTCCTTGGCCCTTCTGGCCACTGTTCTCCTGGTCGACGTTGCCTCAAACACGAGAACGGCGGAGCCGACCACCTGGCCTAACAGTGCCGTGTCTGAGGATGTGTTTGCCGCCGGCGCGTCGAAGAGAAGATAGTCGAAGCTACGAGCGAGAACCGAGATCCGGTCCCTAATTTCGTTTGCTGAAGCAAGCCTTCCCTCCGTGCCCCCGAGCAGGCCGGTGCCTCCAACAAAGAGGTCTTTACCCACGAAGGCACATTGTTCGCGCCAGGGGGCCCGTTTCGCATAAATGGCGTACTTCTGTTCCAAATCGAACTCTCTCGATAGCAGTCCATACTGAATATTGGCGTCCACGAGACACACCGTAGCACCCGTCTGTCTGGCCAGGATGCGCCCAGCATTCGCACAGACGTGGCTGCTGTGGTCCGTATCGATACCGCAGAACATCACCTTTTTGGTGCACATCGGCGCGGGAGCAAGAAACAGGCGTTGTACCAGCTGAAGCATTTCGTCGTGCTCTTTTCCCTTTGGCGCACGGGAATCGAGAATCTCGCTGGCATCGGAAGAGTCTCGCCTCGATCGCCATTTTTGTCTCCAGCCGCCGGCTGCTGGGGTGAAGCTCCGCAAAACTGAATCCATTGGCTCGAAAATGTCTTCCCTAGCGCTCATCCCAATTCCTCCGGAAGGTCCCTTTGTCACTTATCCTTTTTTGTTGCGCCCTTGCGGGCTGATAACACAATTAGGGGAACGGGGGAGTTGCCGCTTCGGTCTACGACTCTAATTGGTAGGCTCCGCCTTTCGGCAGGCAAGCCAGAACGGGGGCATTCAAGTAACGCACGACCTCGTCCGCGGTACGAAACGATGGAACCATCAGATCCGCAACAAAGGCGCTGGAAACGCCGCAGGTAATGCATATCAGCAATGCCATCAGCGCAACATATTGCCGAGTCCGCACAGGAAATGTAGGAATTACGGGATGTTGTGCGATGACAACGTTCACGATTCCCCTACGATCCAATGCCTCGCTACTTTTCGCCTGCTCAAGCTTGTGCAAATAAAGCAAGTAGTTCTCTTCCTGTGTTTTTTCATCCCTTAGCAGGTCCTCTTGAATCACGCTCTGCTGGTTCAGCCCCTGCGCTTTTCCCTGGTACTGGGCAGAGATGGATGTCGCCGCCGCCGCTCGCGTCTTCATCATGCCAACTTCGGCCTCTGTTTTCGCGAGCTCCTGTTGCGCCCATTGATAGACCGGGTTTGCCTGTTTCGTTTCGTCATGCATTGGGCTGTTCATCTCCCCTGCAATCGAGTCCTGCAGTTCGGCGATTTGCGCATCAAGGTCCTGAATGGGCCGATAGGTCGGCGCATACCGTCCCAGCATCTCGGTACGTTTCAGTTGAAGAGTGCTGAGAGCTTGTTTCAGTTGACCGAGAAGAACCTCGTTGTTGGAGGTGCGCACGGCAGCTACCGTCTGTGGCTGCATGTGAGCCAACTCGTGACGAAGGACTTCGAGTCTCTCGTTCCCTTCTTCCACCGTCTGCCGGGCCTGGCGAGCACTGGCGCTGAAGTCGTTGACGCGCTGCAGCGCGAGGTCCCTTTCCATTTGTGGGGAAACCACTCCATTCTCGAGATCAAACTTCAGTAGTCTTTGCTGTGCATCTGCGAGGTTCTTCTTATAGAGCGCCACTTGCTCACCGAAGAACTTGGCTTCACCGGAAGGCCGATGAACTTCCATATGTTTCTCCGCATACGCCTGAGAAAGGGCGACGAGCACTTTGCTCGCCAACTGCGCGTTTGCGGACTCATATTTTACGGAAATGATGTTGGTCTTACGGATGGCTTCGATCTTCAAGTGATTCTCCAGGTGGAGGACCGCGGCTTCCACCGCTCTCTCTGGCGTGTTCTGGGGCGCGAGGGAGCGGTCGTGATCCAGGCCCGTCGCGCCCACCACTTGCCGCAAGAGATCGGTACTCTTGAGAAGCTCTACTTCGGAGTTCAGATCTTCTTCGCTGACCTGATCACCGCCCCAAATGACGGGTGAAGTTGCTTCCGGCGAAATGACCGGGTCCACGCGTTGATGTGTCACGAGAATTTTCATCTGCGCGAGATAAGTTGGCTGCCACTGTCCCGTCAACCACATCGTCACAACCACGAGGACGACCGTCGCCAGGAGAACCCAGCGCTGGCGGATAAGGACAGCACCGACTTCCCGCGGGGTCGGCAAAGGAACGGGTCTGAAAGGCTCGATCTGAAAGTCATTGCTGGTTACAATCGCCATGTTAGTTCTCCTCAGTACGTGAACGGATTCAGGAAAACGTTCGTTGAGGGGAGATACGGGCGGACCATCGACATCTTGCTTTTGGGTACGTAGAGCACGTCTCCCGGCAAGAGATGTGCGTCCAGATTCAGATCGCGCTCGGCCAGGAGTTTTTTCACGTCGATGACCCTGGATTGAAAGGTCTCATCACCCATCGGCCGGAATAGTACGACCTCGGAATGCTTGGCATCTTTACTGAAACCGCCGGCAATGGCTACGGCTTCGGTGATGGTCATAGAGGAGCGAAGATCATATTTACCTGGTTTCGCGACCTCGCCCGCTGCAATGAAGTACGGCTTTTCAAAGTCTTTGAGTGCGACCGCGATGACGGGCTCCCGCATAATAGAGGTATAGGCGCGGGTCAAGCCGTTTGTGACTTCATCGAGCGACTGCCCCTCTACATTGATGGGAGCCACGCCGCGCAGACTTATCTCGCCATCTGGCTGCACGGTGACATCCTGATTGAATTCGGGGCATAGTTGAAAGCTAAGTCCCAGGACATCGCCCTGACGGAGCCGATAGGGCGCGCCGCGGCGGACTAGTTGCGCACCTGGTGCGATTCGATGGACGCTTTGCGTTTCGGGTAATGGGGAGATTGCAGTTTCCGGAACAGAGGTGACTTGCCCGAGACAACGACCAGATCCCGAGGTAACAACCATCCCTGCGGTCCCGATACTTAGAAGCAGTGGCAGAGTAACGATCTTGCGAATCGACTTCATAGGTTTTCCCCAGTTGCCCCCCGTGAAGCGGGCGTAATGTAATCGAGTAACGCGGGAAGAACGCTTGCCGCTTTGTTTGTCTTGCTACTCTGAAGCCTTCTGTCTGAATCCGCAATAGCAATTGTCACTATTTCTTATAGCTAATTTTTGCTATCTGCTCGTGACGGATCTCTTCCTTACCGGGACACATATTTCAGGCGTCACGATACCTGGTTATGTCGCTCGATAACCCATGGCAAGGAGGCGCGCACAGCAGCATTGCAGATCATTCTGCCTGCCGAACATTTAGGCGTTTTAGGATTTATCGGAGGACAGCGGAATAGACGTCGGTGGCCTGATCCACCTTTGAAAAGCGGTCGGAACGGTACATGCGAGATTCGTTCTTGATATATATCAATCCAAGAGCAATCCATTCCCAGTAGTTTGACAACAGGCATTGGACGTAGAGCATCCACCCGATGACCGATTGGCAGGAGTACAAAAAGTTGTGACACAGATCAACGCTGAAGGCTGGAGCAAGTGGTACTGTTTCTCTGACTGCATCCACTCCGTTGGGGACTGATCTGATGGCAGGTTCGGACCATAGTCGTCTAACGGCAGGTTTAACGTTATCTCGTCAAGAATTCCCTCCCTCGGGTTTTCCAGGCACGGCAGCTAAGGTTACCTGGACAGCCGAATTCTTAGCCATACTGCTATGGAAACGTGCCTGGTTTGCGGCATTTCTCCAGGCTTGCAGCCTCAAACGGATGATCTGCGCATGGGCAGGGCCCCGCGCTTTTCACCGTACAACGTGGAGTGAGGGAATACGATGGAACAAGTTAAGGTTATTTTGGCTGATTCCTCGCCGGTGGTCCTATTCGGCTTACGCAGTTTTGTGGAGAAGCATCGCCGGATTCAGGTGATACGGGAAGTCGCGACCCTAGGCCTTCTCGAAGAGGCTCTCACGGCAAACCGAGGATGCCTGGCCATCGTCGACTGGCACCTGATCTCACTTGAAACCGCGGCTCGCATCGCCAAAAACAGCAAACTGATTATTTATGCGATGCCCGAGAGTATCGAAGCGTGGCGCAACGCATTGCAGATCGGTGTACGAGGGTTCATCGGTAAGGATCAGTCAGCCGCCGATATACGGCGGGCCGTCTTGTCTGTTGCTGATGGGCAGATCTGGGTTGGAAAGACGAGCGCTGAGACGATTCTCGGTTATCAGCTGTCTGGCGGCCGAGAGCAGAGCGCCAGGATAGATGGCCCGAGTCAGCTGACGAACCGCGAGAAGGAAGTGATTGAGGCAGCCTGCAGGGGTTTGAAAAGCCGTGGAATCGCTCTCGCCCTGCGAATCTCTGAACCCACGGTCGCGCATCATTTGACCTCTGTTTACGCCAAGCTGGGGGTGACCGATCGCGTCGGCCTGATTATCTATGCATACCAGCACTCGTTGCACCTTCCCGAGGCTAAGACATCTCGTGGCGAACAGCCCAATGGATTCCAGTTTCCAGGTGTTGCATGAGGTGCCAGGGCCTATCCAAATCTGTAGGGGATCCGCCGTTCGCGTTTGTCCTGCGGGACGCAGGAAGCCTTCTGAAGTCATGGAATTGATATGAGTGCGGGAAAGACTCTGCTTAACTTGTGGGTCTCGGCAGTCCTTATATGGAGTCTCCCAGCAGGCGGGCAATCGAACCCCTCCGCAACTTCTCCCAATGACAGTGTTCAACCCAAGACCATTCTCCCCGTCTCCGATCCCTTGAACAAGGGCAACTGGACGGTGGATGCATCGATGAGCGACGAGTTCAATGGAACCCGGCTTGATTCCTCAAAGTGGAGAACGAACATCGTTGGATGGCCAGGCCGGCCCCCCGCCTTATTTGTCGACCACAACGTCACGGTGACCTCGGGGCTTCTGCAGATCACGATGCAGAAGGAGACTGTCGACGCGCGATATGCGACGTTGGGCTACCACGACTACACGACTGGGGCGGTGCAGAGCACAGAGAGCGTACTTTATGGGTACTTCGAAGTAAGAGCCAAGGCCATGAATTCAGCGGGATCCAGCGGGTTCTGGCTTTCCGCCAAGGATCAAGACAATTGGAATGAGATTGATGTCGCTGAGATGGGCGGCAGACCTCCAGCGGACCCGAGACGAGTCTTTATGTCAGTCCATGTCTTTGAACAAGACGGCGTCAAAGAGACGCAGAACGAGACGAGGGGGGTGACGGTGAGGGCAAGTGTGGTGGATAATTTCCACGTTTACGGCTTGCATTGGAGCCCTACCGCGGTCGACTTCTATATCGATGGGCGTCTGTACCACCACCTCAGGAATACGAGCTGGCACACGCCGGCAACCATGATTCTCGATGCCGAGACGCAAGTTGATTGGTGGGGCATGCCCCTGGATAGTGATCTTCCTTCAGCATTCACGATTGACTATGTGCGGGTCTGGAAACTGGCTGGCGCGGACGACTGAGCCCGCAAGTGCAACAGATGGTTCGGGGCGCCTACCTATTTCAGCCATCTTTCAGATGGGCGATTTGAAGACCTATCGGGCCGGCCTGGGTTTTACTTGCCCTCATGCATGCGCTGAGTGCGCAGGCGGCTCAGATGCTCTGGGGAACAAGATAGTAGCTGTGCCAACTCCCTTTGCTTTAACAGCGGAAGCGGATCCATTGTTTTCCACTGTGGATCAGTAGCTATTCGTTCCTGCATCAAGAGTTCAAGCCTCTCTGCGGCACTGCTTGAATTGACTTCCGCATGGAGTTTTGCCTGTAAGATCGAGTCCAGGCAGAGAGATTTCATAAAATGCTGCAGTTTCTTGACGCTTCTTGTTGCATACGCGAAGAGCTGCTCTGCCGGTATCTGTGTGACGGTGCAATCGCTCACGGCCAACACGGAATAGAAACTTGGGATGCCGAGTAGAACCGCGGCCGCGCCGGCGTACCAACCCGTTGAGCGAAGCCCCAGACTGACTTGGGAGCCATTGTCGCTGGTATACATTAGCTTCACGACTCCGCCGCGGATGAGATAAACATGGTCACACTTCTTCCACTGGTCAATGAGCATGCTACCCGGCTCAATGTCGAGGAAGGTGGAGGCGTGGGTTTTGGTTGCAGCATTGCGATCTGCAACGGGCGCGAACACCGGTATGTTCTTTTCCGGGGAACGATCAGGCACGGGGAAGTCGTTCAAGTTGCTATCACCGATCGTTCGGTTATCCATCGATCCATCCTTAGCGGAAGATGCGGCAGTGATTCCAGCTATGCACATTATCAAGGAATGGATTTGGGATATCTAACAAATTGATGCCGCGACCGTTAACGAATTGCTTACTTTAGTTTGTTTGGCTTTGGCTATCGCGTTCGATCGGCTAAGGCTACGCAGGATGCTCAAGCAGCGGTGGCTCTGCTACCCTCTCCCAGCCGGTGCTTAGGCCTTTCGGACCACAGCGAGCCAGAGATCCACTACGTCATGCAAGGCACGCCTGTGGTAACCACTGTTCCTGGGGCGAGCGCTTACGGAATTATGTTTGTCATGGTCATGCCGGACTCTGGTGCCGGTGGCGGTAACCATTTTTGTATCTGCTAGTTAGCGCACCGCCTTCGACAAGATACGCCCGCCGCAAGGCTCCACCAAAATCTTCGCAGCGCTAACGAGTTGAGTGATACCTTCGAAGCTATCTCGATTAACGCATCTGCTAACAGCCGCTGCGCCAGAGCTATCGGTCCTACATCAACTTTGAACCAGGCGCCGCCCATCAGGTCTGAAGATTGAAGGCCCTCGCACGCGTTTTGCCATTCAAGCCATCATTAACTTTTTTTAATGTTTCTACCCACTTAGAGTTTAGGTTCGCTTGATAGCGTTCAGGCACGATGGGATCGGCAGAACCAAACTGCGCTTTTCACAACATAAAAGACATGGGCAACTGATGTGCGCTTCATTCAAGTGGGGATTCTCCGCGTCTTGAGCGGGGAGTTGCCTCGATGCTAGATTCAGGACAAATGGGAGGATTCAAGGGGAACCAGGCGGTTTAACATCGCGCCTACGGTCTCCAGCCACGAGGGTTCACAAATCCAAAGAAAAGGAGATTTAGTTTAGCCGGCGGTCAAGACGGTTTTTTGCTCGACCATCCTTCGACCTGTCACGTTCGCAATATTTTCATCACTATCACTGTGCGATTAGGGGAGGGACTCTTGAGCCCAAATCAGACGCGTCATCCGGCTCAGTTCCCGTTGCGTCTGGCCAAGTCTCTCAGAGAGGCTGCAAATTCGGTCGCCAAGGAACAAGGGGTCTCACTGAATCATTTCATTGCCATCGCGGTAGCCGAGAAGATCAGTCGCACTGAATCTCAATTCGCGTCCTCGCCTGATGGGCATCAGTCAAGGAGGGCCATTGACTTCGACGAGGAGGCGCGGCGAGTGGTCAAATCGCTTCCAAAAAGCTAAGCGGAACGTGATAGAGGCGGGCAAACCAGGTCGCTTCTTCGGACGTCCCTGAACTACCGTGCACCGCCTAAAATCCCCTTATTGGTTGCCCCCCAGGCAGCCATTGCATTTAAACGATTTGTATACTGCCGTGGCGAAAATACCCCTTTATGTACTCCAAGATTTTGGCGGATGAAGGCGAACCTCCTGGAACCGCTTCGCCCTGTCGGTTATTTCGGCGAGCGTTTTGAACTCTGCCGAGTCCGATCATTCCCTATCCGCGAACATCCCGCGACTTGCGCTGTGACAGCCGAGAGGCCGGCGTTGGTTTCCCTGTAGATGGGGCCGAGGGTGAACAGTTGTCCGAGAGCCAGGTCGATTCGCTCTTTGCTTACGTGGCGATGGAATAGGGTTGAGTAATTCACCGGGTTGCCTGGGTTGTGTTGCCTGTAGAAATGTGCGGAGAAAGCGAACTAAGCGAAGTAAGTCTTCTTGAACGAAGCGGCACCGCGCAGGCGCGGTTACATTTTGTCTTTTTCGAATTTCTCTAGTGTGGGGAGCGCTTGGGCAAGATGGTCAAATAAGGCAAGATGGTCAAATAAGTCCTTTGTTTCACGAAGATGGTCAAGATGTTCAATTAATTAATTTGACCATCTTGCCTCTCGGTGGGTGGCTGGTTTCAGGCTGCGGAAGCGAAGCTGGTCTCGCGCGAAATGCGCCGTAAGCGCTATAAGTCCCCTTCCCATGTGCTGGATTGCCGGTCCTTTGCCGATCGGGGCGGTTCTGGTCCGCCGGTGCGGTGACGCACGGGATGGTCTTCTGCCTACCAGGTAGGTGTTAGTGGACGTCCCGTATGTCGTCCTGTGTCCTCTGGCTGGGGATAGCCTCGGGCTGGTGTCCGTTGGGTGGTGTTTCCCGAATTGTCAAAACTGCTTCGTCAAGAGGACGCACTGGGCGCACCCTGTTTGAACACGGCGATTCTTGCTCTCCGCAGGCGCGCCCTCGCGGGGCAGATGCTGCGGACAGGCGTAATCCGTCACTTCACAATCAAATTACGGCTCGCTACACCGGCCATCAGGCTGGCAAGCTCTGATGCTTTCACGGTGGCGGGCGGCGGATGCACAGGTAGAGCGCATGGGTGCAAGGCCAAACAAGGCCGTCGTGGTAAAGGCGGCGCTGACGTGTGTTGTTAGTCCCACAGTAGTACGGTTTTGGGATGGCGTCGAGAGCTGGAGAATAATTATTTTATAACCACGTCTGCGCGTTGTTAGGTGCCTGGCGGGAATTGGTGGACAAGCTCACGATGCGGAGCATTTGCCTCGGGGGTACTTCCCTCCCCGTCCCCTTATCTCCAGGAATGAAACCCGCTGCCGATCTGATATGACGGTATCCCGCCGTGCCCTTCGCGTCCATGGTGGTTACGCAAAAAGATGAGGAAGCAGAGGCGGTTAGCTGGAAGGAAACACTTCTCTTTTAGGGATGGTTATCAGGCCGGATAGTTTGCGGGATAACAACGCAACCAAGGACCACAGGATTTCGGCGGCCGTGTGTCTGGTTCTTTCAATTCTCTACAACTTTGGTGCCCATTCGGTAACGACTCACTACAAGTAGACTTCGTTCGAGGCTCCCATCAAGCTATGAGGCTTCGTGCGCTGCGCCCGTCTTCCTGCTTGAGAATTTCGTTGTTCGCCATGCTGCTTGCGTGCAACGCCTGTAGCAACCCCGGCGGCAATAGCAGCAGTAACGGTGACGGAAATAGCGCTCCGACGGATGCGTCCACCGCGCCGGTTCCTCCCCTTAACCTCACGGCCGCGGGAGGCCACCAACAGATATCACTGGCGTGGACAGCCAGCACCGGCGCAAACAGCTACCATGTCAAACGAGCAGCCACCAACGGCGGACCCTACACAACCGTGGCGTCGCCTGCGGGCACAAGTTATACCGATACGACCGTAACCAACGGAACGGCCTATTACTACGTCGTGACAGCCGTGAATGTGACGGGAGAAAGCGCCAATTCCAACCAGGCGGCCGCGACAGCGACGGCTGCGCCCACTCCCCCGGCTGCCCCCCTTAACCTCACGGCCACGGGGGGCAACCAAGAGGTCTCGCTGGCGTGGACGGCCAGCAGCGGCGCAACCAGCTACCAGGTCAAACGGGCAACCACCAACGGCGGACCCTACACAACCGTGGCGTCGCCTGCGGGCACAAGTTATACCGATACGACCGTAACCAACGGAACCACCTATTACTACGTGGTCACGGCAGTCAGCGCCAGCGGAGAAAGTGCAAATTCCAATCAGACAGCGGCGACGCCGAGTGCGACCCCGCCCGCTCCCCCGACAAACCCTGGGAACTCTTCGTGTGCTACGCCTATCAGCGCGGTCAACACAGCAGGCAACACGAATGTCGTGGGTGATGGAACTCCGGCCAGTTGTACGGAGAACGCCTTCGAAGCGGCCATTGCTGCCGGCGGGGTAGTCACCTTTAGCTGCGGCCTCTCGCCATACAAGCTCGTTCTCAGTTCCACCAAGTTGATCACCCAGGACACAGTGATCGACGGAGGTAATCTAGTGACACTGGACGGCGGCGGCCAGGTCAGGCAACTGCTTCTGAACAACAACAACTTTGATGCCACTACCCCAACTCTGACGCTTCAGAATATTACTTTAGCCAACGGTCATGGGACCGATAATGCAGGCACTGGCGCGCCGACCGGAGGCGGAGCCGTCTATCGCTATGGAGGAACGCTCAATGTCATCCATAGTCAATTCATTAACAATATAGGTCCGGCAAGTGGGCAGGATTCTGCAGGCGGAGCCATTTACTCGGTGGGTGTCGGCACGACGACCGTTGTCGGAAGTACCTTCCAGGGAAATCAGGCGAGCGATGGCGGAGCGCTCGGGAATCTAGGGGCTTCTGTCGATCTTGTCAACGACACGATTCAAGGAAACCAGGCCACAGGCACCGGTGGCAATCCCGGCGATGGAGGCAACGGAGGCGGCGTCTACATGGACGGAGCACACATCGTGATCAAGATGTGTGGCACTCATATCGACAACAACCAGGGCAACGCATACGGAGGAGGTCTCTTTTTCGTCGATGACGCTCTCGCGGGAACAGCTGCGATCGATCAATCGTCTTTTGATGGGAATGCAACCGCTTTTGCTGGCGGACTCTATCTCCAGGGCGCAACTGGTACGTTGACCAACTCGAGCGTTATCAACAATCAAGTTAAGGCGATCGACGGCGTCGGTCCCTATGCTACGAACGCATTCTTCGATGCTGATTCGCTGGGGAGCGTTAGCACTGACAATATAGGTCCGTGATACGCTGTGCGGCCGTTAAGAGCTGTTCCTGCGTGGCTTGTCATCATCTGGCACAAAGATCGTTCTCCTTTCCCAGAGTTCGATCGCGAAGGCCGGCTGGGCTATTTGCGCAACGTTCGGTGGCAGGGTTCCGTCCGGATCAGCGGCAGACTGGAGGTAGGTCCAGGATGCTCCCAGTCGAGAGATGAGTGAGAACCAGGAGAACTTTTCCTTGGGTGCTTCGTCGACCATCCGCCCTTGGCCGAGCCCGCTCCGTGCTGCCTTTGTCGGCGTGCGGCATTTCCGGCGGTGGTTATTTCATCTGTGCCAGCCCCCTTCCCCGCGGCCTGTCCTAAAAGGAATGCTTCCCTCGCGGCCGCTGTTCCTTTAGGGTCATTTCCGTCTGTCCTGCTGTCCCTTGGTGGTGGCGCGCCCGCAGGTTCAGGTCCAATCCTCCACGTTAGCCGGCGCTCTGGCCGACTGTTGAGAGCGTGACAGCCTTGAATTCGGTGGTCGTCCCCTCTACGTCAGAAACTTCCTCGGTGACGGATTCCAGTGAGCCTTCTCGATGGGGGTTATTTCGTCTGTTCAATGCCTGTCCCTTAAATGCCATTTTGTTCAAGGATCTTGTGGACCGCAGAAATCGGTTGGTACACGGGAAGCTTTTCACCTGAGGAAACGGCGGGCAACGCTTGCACTATGATGGCAAAGCGGGCCGTCTCAGAAAGTCAAGGCAAAGCCAACAGTCAACCGCTGTTGCAGATAGGTAGCAGGCGAGGCACCGTTCGTAACCTGGACCTTGTACGGACCGTCTTCGGCCGGGGTCTCGGCGACATAGCTTTTGTAACTACTTCTGATCATTGTCGGGTTCCTGCTCCAATTCTCGCGGACATCCGCGCGCAGCGTGAGCCGTGGGAGCACACGATACTTGATGCCACCGCCATACTGCAGTCCGACCTGGAAAATACCCCCGCCATCAAGAGGAGGTATGCCGCCTAAATTGAAGGCCGCTTGAAGAATTCCCGCGTTGGAAAGGCCGAGCCTGTAGTAGCCGCTGGGGCCCTTTAGCGGCGCCGCCGCAAGTTTGATCAGTTGCAGATCCGGGCCAACGGCGAGATAAGGACGAAACCGGGAACCCCGAGGACGTGCGTTGAACAGCAAGTTGTATTCAGTCTGACGGGTTGACAGGCCAACGATCGAAGGGCCAGGCGGCTGCGGGTTCTGCCCGACCGTCTCGATGGTGGTGTAAAGCTGGTATTTGGTCTGTTGTTGCGTGTAGGCGAGTTCGCTTGAGATCCACCTCCACGAATTGAGCGTCAGCGAGACGCCTGCGGCCCAACCGTCAGTGGAGTTGTCCGCCAGCCCTGTGAAGTACTCAGGTTTGCCGGAAATCACAGGCACTAATCGGATCAATACATTCTCCAGGTTGGGGTTAAGGAACCGCGAATATCCTCCCTGAATCCCGATCTCATAGTGCGGAGGATCCCAGCGGTGAGATTCGATACGCTCTTGCGCATCGGAATCCAGTTGATTCCCGCCCTCACTGGCAGCAGCCCAGGGAAGCTGGCGCCGCAAAAGCTTCGGCGACGTCCCAGCCACTCGATACGTGGTCCCGGACGCATCGCTCAATTGCCAATGACCGGCGGCCTCCGGGAGCTCCCCTTGCGTGGCCAGGAAGTGGTGTACCTGCATGCCTCCTGAAATGCCCTGATACACAACGTTCCCGCGGTATAGCTGGTTTTTGATGCTGAGGACAGTGTTGCGTTCGCTGCGCTCCAGGAGTCCGGCACGGATAGCCGGAGTGCCCGGGCTGGTACGGGGGGCGGCGCAATCGTTGAGAAACAAAACTGCCGCTTCGCCATCTGTACGCAGACGATCGCCCGTCGAGTTATAAGCGTCCTGCGGCACCCACGGCCGGGGAATCAGCCCGACATGATCCACGCAACCGGTGAAGTCCAAATCATCGACGACTTTGGACCGTTCGTTGTCAAGGTACTGATCGATGACGTGAATGAAGGTCTTTTGCCTGTAAGAGAAGGCAATGGCGATGTCTTGCGTTGAGGATGCAGTAAGAACGGTTTTGCCATCGAAGGTCTCGCCGGTCGGAAAGACGCGGACGTGGTGGCGGGAAGAAAAGGTGTTGGTCGTCTTCTGCAAAGTAAACAACGGTTCTTCGTCTCCTAGCAGCAGCGTGGACATCGGGGCCTGGGTGTAGGTCTGGTTGCCGGTCAGCGTCTTCATGGTCTCGAAGGTAGAGGCCGCGGTGAGCTGGTCGGAGGTGGTCCACCCGGCCGCATCAAAGGCGCGGTGCAACGAAGATGCGCTGCCGATGAAAATAAGATTCGTAATATCGGAAGGCTTGTTCGTGCCTTCGGTGCTGGTGCGGTAAGGAAGCTCTCCCACCAGGGAATCGAATTGAGAGAGTTCTTCGCCCGTCAGATCCACAGGTTTCACACGGGGCTGGTATGCCTGGGCAGTGATCACGGGAGTGCGGAATTCAATGACGAGCTCCGTACCAGCGTTGTAAAGAATTTCCGGCTCGGCAAATCCCAGAGTAGCCGGCGTGGTGAGAGACAAGAACAGGTAAGCGGTCGGGTCGATCTGGGCCAGCGAAGAGATCTTGTTCTCGGCCGAATTTCCCAACGTTCCGGTGGAGCGAATTCCTTGGATTGTGCCATCTTCGGTTACCATCTCACGCGCGTTATCGACGCGGAAGACGCCCGCATCGATTGGCAACACGCGCCCATCAGGCAGCGTGGCTGAATCGAAGTGGACGGTCAGCGCCGCTGTCTCGTGCCGGATGCCCCAGCCCACGGCATGGGCGTCGATGATCTTGCCGTCGAAGCGGCTGCCCTCGGGAATCAGAATGGAACCCGCGGAGATTGCCGGCGCGATGGAAATGGTGTGGACCTCCATACCGGCTTTGGCACTTCTGGAGGACAAAGGTTCAAGCAGGCGCACTTCTAACCTACTGCTGGCGGAGATTCCGGGAACGGGATGCAGAGCAGCTCGCTGCCAAGCTGTGGCCTTTCCCTTGGCTGCGGTGACTTGGAAAGTTTTACCATCCGTGATCCAATGCCCCCGCTCAGCTCGCCCAGCTCGATCGATTATCAGCGAACTTCCGTCGGGGAGAAACTCCAAATAGGAGGCGTTCGCGTCCGCAGACGAGGGAGCAAGGATTGTGCCCCCGATATCCCACCCCAGAAGCGTGCGCAGATCCATGGTTTGGACGCCCTTGGGAGTCTGGAAGGAGAGTGACCCGGAAGAGAAAACCGGTTCGGCCGCATGGTCGATACGCGCGTGAATCGCTTCGGTGTCTCCGGCAAAAATGAGCGGGTTTTTGCTGGCTGGATCGATGCCGCTGACCGTAAAGGCCCAAGCGCCCGTGGTGGATTCAAGCATGTTGGCTTGGGCGAAGGGAACCTCGCCAAGCAACCGGCCTTCCCTTGCGTCAAGCTCGTAGTACCGAACCCGGTGGGCTTGGTTTTTCTTCAAGGGCGAAAGCAGCAGCAATGCCCCGTGACCCTGCTGGACTGTCCACGCCTGGACGACATGCGCGGCAATGCTTCCCGTCTTACCGTTCACTGTGGCCATGGCGCGGCCGTCCGTCTGGCCCGGTTTCTTTACCACGGTGATGCTGTGAATCACTGGCGGAGCCAATGGAACGACGGCAAGCGAAAGAGGAGGCAGACTGAACACAGCGAAAGTAGCAAGCACCCCCAAGACGACACTGTGGGCTTTCCCGCAGAGACCCGAACGCAACATTGATTTTTGACCCCCACGTCAAGGGCTGATTGCGCAGGCCGGAGGAGGAGCCTCCAAGGTCCTTTGTGCGCCCATTATCCCGTTGCCTGTAAAGCGCAGGAAGGCGAGCTTTGGGATCATCCAGGCCGAAAGAATTTAACGTGTGAAGAGAAAGAAACTCCCCTAAGATAAAGCGCAAACGGGAACCGAAACGGATCAAGTATCCATTCATTTTTGGTGATATACTTCGGGGCCATGGGATGAGGGCAGGTAATGCAAGAGCGACCCACTGGTGAAGTCACTGTACTCTTGCAGCAAATGAGGTCGGGCGATTCAGAGGCAGCCGATAAACTTATTCCTCTGGTCGTCGACGAGCTCCGCCGTCTCGCCCGGCTTCAACTGCGAGACGAACGGCCCGGGCATACCCTTCAGCCTACAGCCCTCGTCAACGAAGCGTACTTGCGCCTGGTGGGCGGTCAGTCGAGAGACTGGCAGAATCGCGCTCATTTCATAGGCGTGAGCGTCTCTGTCATGAAGCGGATACTGATCGATCATGCGCGCCGCAAGCAAGCACTGAAACGCGGTTCCGAGATCCAGTCCCTTGCAGGGGTGGAAGATTATGCCGGCTTTTCGCTGGAGCAAGCAGAAGAACTCCTCGCCCTGAATGTCGCCCTCGACCGCCTGGAAAAAATGAGTTCGCGCCAGCGGCAGGTGGTCGAGTTGCGTTATTTCGGAGGCCTGTCAACGGAAGAAACGGCGGAGGTCCTGAAAGTTTCTCCGATCACCGTAAAGCGGGATTGGGTTGTCGCCAGGGCTTGGCTAAAGGGGCAATTGCGTCCCGAGGGTCTTTCCAATTTTGCATGACACCCGAGGAATGGAATCGGCTCTTCGACGTTTTTCATGCCGCCCGCGAGAAGTCCGGCGGAGAGCGGGTGACAGTGCTCGATTCGGCTTGCGGAGAGAACACACTGCTCCGCAAGGCCGTCGAAGAGCTCCTGCGAGAAGACGAAGCCGCAAACGGCTTCTTGAGCGACCCCCTGTTTATTTCGATCCCGGGCGAACTCCGTGCCAACCCTATCGTTGCCGGCCAGCGGCTCGGACGCTATGTCACCGTTGCACTGCTTGGGCGCGGTGGTATGGGGGAAGTCTGGTCGGCTCAGGACACCGACCTGGACAGATTGGTCGCGCTCAAATTTCTCACTTCTGAAACGCTCATTGGGTTGGATCCACAGCTGATCACGCGGGAGGCAAAGGCTGCGTCAGCCTTGAACCACCACGGCATCGTAACCATTCACGAAGTGGTTCCCTCCGAGCCTACTCCGGCCATCGTAATGGAACTGGTGGAAGGCAAACCCCTCCGTGAGCTGTGCGGGAAACCACTGCCGATTGCTGATGTGTTGGACATCGGTCTTCAGATTGCTGAAGCTTTGGCTGCGGCCCATGCTGGTGGCGTAATTCACGGAGACATCAAACCCGAGAACATATTCCTGCGCCCCGACGGATACGTGAAATTGCTCGACTTCGGTTTGGCTCGCAAAGTAACGACGGCAACCCTCGCACTGGGCTTCAGCCCGGTTCTCGGCACGCTGCGTTACATGTCCCCCGAACAGGCTCGTGCGGAGCCTTTGACTCCGGCGAGCGATGTTTTCTCTCTTGGCCTGGTCCTCTACGAACTGTTAGCCGGAAGGCATGCTTTCCCGGCGACCTCTGCTCTCGATACCGTGCAAGGCATCCTCGAGAAAGAAGCAGTTGCAGTTTCTTCTTTGAATCCTCATGTGCCGGCCCGGTTGGATTTGCTGGTTCGAGCCATGCTGGCGAAAGAGCCTTCTGCTCGCCCCACAGCGGCCCAAGCCGTGCCCACACTGACAGAATTGCAGAAAGCCCGAAAGGGCTTACTGGACTCCGTTGCGGCAGCCTGGAAGTGGGCAGCAGCTGCAATACTAATATTGGTGGCGTGCTTCGCCGGCTGGCGATGGAAACAAGCTCGAGCCGCAGGCAACACGGCTACCTTTCGCCAGATTACAACGCTGATTCCGGAAAACCGGGCCACCGCCGCGGCAATCTCCCCCGATGGAAAACTGGCCGCCTACGCCAACGTGGATGGAATCTTTCTTCGAACCATTCAGAATGGCGACACCAAGACGCTGTCCGCGCCCGGTGATTATCTGATAGATCGTTTGGCCTGGTTCGCTGACGGCACAAAGTTGGCCGCGAGCGGGTTCTCGACAACAACAAACCTGCCGAGCATTTGGCTGATCTCAGCCGCCGGGGCTGACGCCAGGCTGATTCGATCGCAAGCTCGTTTAGCAACCCCCTCGCCGGACGGAACTCGTGTTGCGTTCGTGAGCCAGGATTGGTCGCAAATTTGGGTGACTGGGATGCACGGCGAAAAGCCGCAAAAGGTCGTCACCGGCGCTGCCGACGATACATTTCCCATCGTGTTCTGGTCGCCGGATGGACGCCGGTTAGCATTTCAACGGCGACACTTCTATCAACATCGTTACGTGTATCAGTACGAATCGGCGGAGATAGCCACGGGCACGGTTGTCGTTGAAGCACCCAATTTGTTAATGAATTCAGCTTCTGCGCTGCCCGACGGCCGAGTCATGTTCCTGCGCTGGGACAGCGAGGACTTCACTTCTTCTCATGAGTTGTATGAGATGCAGACCGACGCGGCGACCGGTGCTTTACGGGGAGAACCGCGGAAGATCGCGGCCTTGACCGGCGACGATACAACCACGTTACAGGGCCTGAGCGTCACCGACAACGGAAAGCAAGCGATGGCCCTGCTGCAGTCTACGCAACACAGCGTTTTCGTGGGGGACTTTAGTCAACCGCCGCCAGCCATCAGCAATGTTCGCCGGCTAACCTTGGACGAGCAAACAAACTATCCTCATGCATGGACCGCGGACAGTAGTGCCGTAATCTTCGAGTCAAATCGCAGGGGCAGCTACGACCTTTTCAAACAGGGCATCCATCAGCGAACACCTGACGTCATTGTCGCCACTCCCATGACAGAGATGCTGCCGCAGCTCGCGCCGGATGGTCACTTTGTGCTCTACGACGCGCGCCCGCGCGTAGGCGACCAGCCGTGGTATTACAAACCGGGAATGTCCAAATTGATGCGTGTGCCGGTCGAAGGAGGCACCCCACAGGAGGTTCCCATCGGCGGACCACTGGATGAGTTTCGTTGCGCGTTGGGTCCCGGTAAACGATGCGTGCTGCGGGCCACGGTACCGGGAGAATGGCGCACCTACTACGATCTGGATGCCGTACGAGGCAAGGGTCCTGAACTGGCTCGCACGAGGTGGTCTGTCGAAGTCTTAGGAGATTGGGATATTTCTCCTGATGGTCTGCAGGTAGCCATTCCCAACCACGACGCACGCGAGGCCCGCATCCGCGTGGTGTCGCTGGAGCCGAAGCCGAATCAACCACGTGAGCGTGAATTGGTACTGCCAGGGGTGACCGCTTTGCGCGGCCTGGTATGGGCCGCCGACGGCAAGGGCTGGTTCGTGTCAGTGGATACCACCGTGGGCAACCAATTGCTCTACGTATACCTGGATGGCCGATTCCATTCGCTGGGAGACATCCACGGCTGGGCCGTGCCATCCCCGGATGGGCGCCGGGTGGCATTCTTGAATACCATCGTTGCCACAAATGCGTGGCTCATTGAGCGTCGCTGAGAAGGGTCCGCCCTTCGTCCTCAATTGCCGCCGCCGCTAAAGCGCTGATCCCAGCTTAGGTTCGCCGAACAAACTCCTCCCGAAACTCCTGGCAAACTTTTTTGTTTTCGATGATCCCAAAGCTGCCCCGCCTGCGCTTTACCAGACAGAACGATCCAGAGAAAGAAAATCAACCAGAGGAAACAGGAGTAGACATGAGATTGCGCTCACTCGGCCTCACGTTCGTATTGGCGGCCTTGGCATTGGTATTCGTAGCGGGTTGCAGCGGTGGTGGCGGCGGCACCCCCCCTACTCCGGTTACCATCACCACGACAACACTTACCCCGGGGACGGTCAATAGCACCTTTAATGCGACCCTGGCTGCGACCGGAGGGTCCGGTACATACACCTGGTCGGTCTCGAGCGGAAACCTGCCGACGGGACTGACATTGAGCAGCGCCGGCGTAATTGCAGGCACGCCTACTGCAGCTGGGCTCAGCAGCTTTACGGTTCAGGCCGAAGATTCAGAGAAAACTCCGCAATCGGGAACGCAAGCTTTGAAATTGGCCATCAGTGGTGGAACTTTGTCCATTACCTCACTGCCCCTCCTGGATGGCCAGGTGGGTCAGTTGTATACTTTGCCGTTGACGGCGAAGGGCGGGGTGCCTCCCTACACCTGGGCTATCGACTCGAGCAATCCCCTTCCCGCGGGTTTGACGCTGTCCAATGGAACGATTTCAGGTACCCCGACAACGGCAGGAAATTACACCGTCGGCCTGTCGGTCACAGACTCCGCAAACAACATAGCCTCGCAAACTGCTCCGCTGGCCATAGCCGCCTCTAGCGCATCGCTTCCCGATGGCACGTACTCTTTCGAATTTTCCGGCACCGGCCCGCATGGCGCGATAGCCCTCAACGGCGGCTTCTTGCTTCAACCCACATCGGCGCTTGGATTCTACGACGAAAACATCGGTTCGACCGGATCAGTAACCAATCAGAGTATTACGGGGATCACTCTGGTGCCCGCAGCCAACGGCTTGTCGCAACTCAAGCTTCAGCTCGCCACGGGCGGCTCGGTGACCTTTGCATTGGCTGCACCGGCTTCCATCGCGACGTCTGGCAACGACACCGAGGTCCGCATGATTGAGTTTGATGACACGACGGGATCGGGCACCCGGGGATCCGGTGTCCTGAAGGTTGCAAATGTCGCCCTGACCACCTCGGCCATCGTAAATAACTATGCATTCTCCCTAAGTGGGGTCGATTCTTCGCAGAATCCGGTAGCTGTCGTTGGCTCCTTCAATGCCGACAGCAAGGGGAATATTACCGGTTACGGCGCGGACGAAAACGACAACGGCGTAATGACGAACATGGCGGCATTCACGGGCACTTACGCATTGACTTCAGTCCGCGGAACCATGCAATTCACGTGGAATGGAAACACTTACCATTACAGTTTTTATCCCGTATCCAACACCGAGCTGTTTTTGATCTCGCTCGATACCGTTGCCGCCAATATCCCGCTGCTAAGCGGCGTGGTCGAGCAGCAAACCGGCACCTTTAGCGCGGCCTCTCTCAAGGGGGCTGGCGTGCTTGGATTGAATGGGCTTGCGTCCCTGAGTGGAGCATTGGCTCCGGATGTCACTCTCGGCGCGGCCACCGGTGACGGGGCGGGAAATATAACTGTTGCTTATGACGAGTACAAGGGCCAGCTCTTATCGCCGCAGAGCTTCACCGGTACTTACGCCGTGACAGCAGCCAGCGGCCGGGTGGCGCTTAGCTCATCGGGTACTCCGGCCGTCCTCTACCTGTTAGACACCAACGAAGCTTTTGTTCTTGGCGGGGATGCTTCGGCCAGCACGGGACTTTTGGAGCCGCAATCAGGCACTTCGTTCAGCAACAGCTCCTTCAAAGGAAATTACCTCGGCGGCAGTCTCCCGTTGGACAGCCCAGCGGCGATGAATGAAGTGGACTTGGCCGTTCCTGATGGAAACGGCAACATAGCCATCACCTACAACAACAGCGGGCCTAAAGGATTAGCCACGAACCAAAGCACCAGCGGCACATACTCTGTGGGCTCCAATGGGAGGACCGTTGTCAAAGCAGCCGATGGGACAACGAGGATCTTCTATATCGTATCTCCGACTGAGGCGGTTTTGCTCTCGGGCGAGGGCAACGGCTATCTCGGTAGTCTAGAGCAGTAGAATCCGGATCGCGATGTGCTGCGAGCGATGAAGACCGCTCGCAGCACACGGGTTCCGGGCAACAACCTTGGTTCTCATGCAATAAATGACTGCGCAGGATGAGCAGAGCGCAGGCGACCGACGGGACGTCAACCAATGAGTACGTTGTAAACAGCGGTATCATCCCGTCTGTAAGCACTTCGCATCAACTCGATCGCTCCAGGAAGAAGAATTGTTCTCGGGCATAGAAAGGACAGAGGGATTGTTTACTAACCTAATATGGTCTTCGAATCAGGATAACGTTCCACCCGTCCCTCCTCTGTTTGAATGTATAGGTATCGTGAGATGAAATCCTTCGCTCGCTTCCATCGGCTTCTGCTCTCAGCTATCTTAGGTTGCTGCAGCATTTCTGCGATCGCACAGAATGGCTCCATGCTGGGCCAAAGCATTACCTGGAGGCCCGTTCAGTCACCGTTTACGCCGGACCAGTCGAACGGGGCAATCGCAGGCGGGCCGGGCTCCGACCCGAATCCAGGAACTCCGATGTTTATCTGCCGCGCGCAGATCCAGGGGAGTGTTGTTCCCGGCAAGTGGGTCCAGGGTAATTGCAATGTGCCGTATGGCGGGTCGGAGCAGATCATGCGCTCCTATGAAGTCGCTTACGGGAGCGCGCGCTGGCGGCCATATCAGGGCGGCGTCTATGGTCTTGCGCAGACAGGCAGCAACGCTGACGGAAGCCCACTCTATTCATGCCGCGTTCGCTACTCTCCCAACCCCGGAACCGATTACGGCTACCAGCCCGGCAAGTTGGTCTCCGACGGGACGTGTCATATCCCGATGGGTGGAGGCGAAGTCGTGCAGGGTCCGCCGTTTGATGTGCTCTATGCTACCGGTGGCGGACGGCCGCCGTATCCTTATCCACCCAATCCCTATCCTCCGTATCCCTACCCTAATCCTTACCCGATGCCGCCAGTGCAGCCGGCGCAACCATATCCACCGTGCCGGGAAAGCGATCCGTTGGTGAAGCGGGAGATACAGGGAGGTACAAGCTGGTATGTTGGGCCGCGCTGCTCTTCGATCGATGCTTTTGGCAACGTCCAGCCCAAGTATCCTCAACCTGGAGATGACGCACCCCCTCCTCCGTACGAGCCAGGACCAAGCTCAGTGACCTGGCAACCGGCACAAACGCCCTTTGTTCCGGGAGACAACGCGGTTAAGGGAGGCCCTGGTAGCGGTGGCAAGCCGAATGCGCCGCTTTACGTCTGCCGTGTCTACGACAACAATGCTCTCTTGCCCGGCAAGTGGGTCGAGGGGGAGTGCAATTATGTCAACGACGCTGGAAAGGAAGACACATCGAAGACCTATGAGGTAGCCACTGGCCCGGCGGAGTGGCGCAATTTCGATGGCAACATAGGAGCGCTGGTGCCTGGCGGTTACTTGGTCGACGGCACCCATCTTTACATCTGCCGCAAGCAGATCAGCTACTTCGGCAATAAGGGGTATCAGCCAGGATTTCTCGTCAACGGTAAATGCCACATTCCTTATGGCGTCGATAATGTCGAGGGCCCTCCTTTCGATGCTTTGTACAACGTCGTTTCCGCGCCCTCTCAGGCGGGTCAGGAAGGGCAAGGAGGGTCAGCAGAGGTTGCCGCAGGGCCGGCTCGGCCGCATGGGATTCTGATTTCATTTATGAGCGGCACTGCCGCCATTGAGGGCACGGTCACTGTGACCAACGGAGCGACGAACAGCACGGTCACCAAGCCGTTGCCGGCCAACTCTACATCACAGCAATGCATGGAGATTGTGCAGCAAGCTGCCTTTCAGGCGGGTCTTCAAATTCAGGCCCAGCCTGATGGCGGTCTGCGGGTCTTTGGGACTAACAATATGGTCAATGTTACGCAGGCTTCGATTTCGGTGAGTCAGTTTTAAACCCTAGGAAGAGGGATCCACCCAGTGCCCTGCGCGGCGTTTCTCTCGACGGCACTGCGATAAATTCTGCAGCACCCTAGAAGAAATTCTCGACCGCCCCGTCGTCAACGAGACGAATCTGGAACGCGACTTTGAATTTCGGGTGAAGCGCGGAGAGGGGTCGGCGAACGACTTTCTCGAACGTCTCCGCTACCAATTAGGCTTGATCATTGCTCCAGCAAGGAGAAACGTCGAGATCATCGTCTTTGACTTCCGTTAACCGGACAAAGGACTTTTTCTAGAGTGACAGGTCTCTTCACGCGATGAGTCCTGATTCTGGGCGAGTCACCGGCAACTCGGCAATTACCAGTTGGTCAATAGATTGGATGGCAAAAGCAGGATTAGCACCTAAAAGTCGGCATGGCTCCGGTAATCCGGAACCGAGATCCCGATGCAAGATGCAGGATCCTACGGCGTTTATCGATACTAATCCGACCGACGAACGATAACTTGCGGGTTGCCCGTGATCCGCCAGGAATCGGCATCCGCCAACCGCTCTTCGCCTTCCCGCGTAAATCATTGACCAATGTGAGATAGTTGTGGCCTTTGCGAAAGGCTTTCTCATCCTCCCTAGATGTGCGATGGGCTCCTGCTTCCTTCGTTCTAGTCCGCGCTGGACCGCGCGCTACAGGATGCCGTGGGTCGCGGCCCGATCGCGCTCGGCCTATAATTGCGACGCTGACAATTTGGAGGAAGCGAGGATGATGGCGGAGTCGCAGTCGCAAATGGCGGGTGGCACGGTAGAGAGCCGTGACGAAAGGCACCTGTTTCCGATGCTAGGCGCGACCACGGTTGTACTCCTGATTGCCGCGTGCAAGCTGGTGGTGCATTTGTACGCGGGACACAGGTATGGGTACTTGGGTGACGAGTTGTACTACCTGGCCTGCAGCCGTCATCTCGCTTGGGGCTATGTCGATCAGCCGCCGCTGATCGCGATGATTGCCTGGGCGGTGCGGAATACGCTGGGTCAGTCGCTGCTCGCGATTCGATTCTTGCCGGCGCTCGCGGGGGCGGTGGAGGTTGTGCTAACCGCGCTGATTGCGCGCGAACTCGGTGGGAGGCGCTTCGCGCAGGTACTTGCGGCGATTACCACGCTCACTGCGCCCGGCATTCTCGGGTTGGACAGCATCTTCACGATGAATGCGTTCGAGCCACTGTTCTGGATGACCTGCGCGTATCTCGTGATTCGCATCATCAAAACCGGAAATGAGAGGCTGTGGATTTGGTTTGGCGTGGTCGCGGGCATCGGTCTCGAGAACAAGCACTCGATGATGATCTTCGGCGCTGGGATTGTCTTCGGACTACTGCTTACGAACCAACGGAAGCTGCTCGCGAATCGGTGGTTATGGATTGGCGGGGTGGTCGCGTTTGTGATTTTTGCGCCGAATCTCTGGTGGAATGTTCGGCACCACTTTCCATTTCTCGAATTGCAGGCCAACATTCGACGCAGCGGGCGGAACGTGCCGTTGGGCTTCTTCAGCTTCTTCGGTCAGGAAATCGGGGCCATGAACGTGCTGGCAGCCCCCGTATGGCTGGCAGGCCTGTGGTTTTTCTTGTTCGCGGAGCAAGGGAAGAGATTTCGCGCGCTGGGCTGGGCCTGGGTGTTCACAGCGGGCGTGATCGTTACGATGAGTCCGCGCGTGTATTACCTCTTTCCCGCCTTTCCGCTGGTGTTCGCCGCCGGCAGCGTCCTGTGGGAAATGTGGCTCGAGGCGCGGCAGCGAAGGTGGATGCGAGTGGCCTACCCGGCACTGATGATCGCGGCGGGCGCGATCGCTGCGCCGGTCGTCACGCCGGTGCTGCCGGTCGAAACGTACATTCGCTACACGCGCGCGTTGCACCTCTCGCCGCCTGCAAGTGAAACGCACAAGCTGGGCCCGTTGCCGCAGAATTATGCCAGCCAGTTTGGCTGGCCGGAAATGGTCGCGACGGTGGCGCGTGTTTACAACAGTTTGCCGCCGGATGTTCGAGCGAAGACGGCGATCTTTGTCCAGAACTTTGGCCAAGCCGGCGCGATCGATCTCTTCGGGCCGAAATATGGATTGCCGTGGGCGATCAGCGGTCACCAAAGCTATTTCCTGTGGGGACCGCGCGACTACACCGGCGAAAGTATGATCGTCATGGATGATAGCCAAGAGCGCCTCGAGCAACTGTTTGTAAGCGTGCAGAAGGTCGCGAGCGTGTACCACCCATACTCGATGCCGTACGAGCATTGCGACGTGTTCTATTGCCGAGGGCTCAAGCAGCCGTTGAAGGAATTGTGGCCGCAGCTAAAGCACTGGGACTGAAGAGCCCTCATCGGGAAAACATCAAAGCGTTAAATCCTGGGCGTGCGGGGCAAACGCCCCCGTTCCCTTCCCACGAAAAAGCCGGAATTCCCAAATTAGTAGCGCCAACAAAGAGCACTGAGTTGTCGGCAAATCGGAAGTAATCCAGATCGGGACATGCGATAGGTAACGAGAAGTCGGCTTGTGTTTATGAATGTGCTCGACTTCAAATTGACGAATAACCGGCTTGCGGAAATCTGGCATCCCGCGGTTACGCGAGCGGCCAAGTGTCCGACAAGCTAACGACTACACGGCTATGTGGTTGGCAAACATCAATGCGTGCATTGGCGATTTAGCGCCAATGCAGAATGACCAATTTTCGTCCTCAGAACTGACGTACTTTTAAATCTGCTGAGTGGGCATAAATCTGCGAGTGGGCAAGGCTGCTCGCTGCGCTATTCAAAACAAAGTAGACGATCTACCCCCATTGGGAGTAGAGTGTCTACATCTATGAGTGAGAAAGACCAGTATAAGAACCGGATCGAGCTGCTGCAGGGAACACTCGACATGCTTATACTTCAGACCTTGCAATGGGGACCGCAGCACGGATATGGCATCGTCCAGGCGTTACGTTTGCGATCCGGAGATGTGCTTCAGGTGGAGACCGGATCACTGTATCCGGCTCTCCATCGATTGGAGCGTCAGAGCTGGGTGCAGTCTGAGTGGAAGCAGTCAGAGAGCAAGCAAAAAGCCCGATATTACCGAATCACGGCCAAGGGGAAAAAGCAGTTGGCCTCGGATCTGGGCCGATGGGAGCGGATTGTCGAAGCGATTGGGTCGGTGATGTACGTCCAGCCGAAGGAGAGTGAGTCATGAAGTGGTTCCCGAGCTTCGGTTTTCAGCGGCGCAAGCGCGAATTGCAGGAAGAGATCGATGCTCACCTGCAGATGGCAATTGCAGATCGAGTGGCGCGAGGCGAGACGGCGGAGACGGCGCGACAAGCAGCAGCGCGGGAGTTCGGAAATATTCCTTTGGTGCAAGATGTGACGCGCGACATGTGGGGCCAAGCGTGGCTTGAACAACTAGGCCGGGATGGCCGTTATGCGTTACGGCAACTGCGCAAGAGCCCCGGCTTTACGATCACCGCGACGGCGATGCTGGCAGTCGCTATCTGCGCCAACAGCACTGTATTCAGTTGGATCGACGGCACCATGTTGCGTCCGATTCCTGGCGCGCGGGAGACGGGCGATCTTGTTAGCCTGCAGCGGGGGGAACGGAACTTCTCTCCGACTCCGCCCTTCTCGTATCTCGACTATCGCGATCTGCGCGAGCAGAACCGCACCTTCGCGGGAATACTTGCCTATCATAACGATTGGATTGCGCTGACTGGCGGCGCACAGCCGGAGCGTGCCTATATAGCGAATGTGTCGGCTAATTATTTCGATGTGCTCGGCATCAAGCCGACGCTGGGGCGATTCTTTCTGCCGGACGAGGAGGCCGGTGCGGTACCCAACGTGGTCCTGGGTTACGCGCTCTGGAAGACGCGTTATGGCAAAGACCCGGCAATTGTGGGCAAGTCGATCGAGGTCGCCCGGCATCCGGTGACGGTGATCGGTGTGGCGCCGGAGGGGTTTGTCGGAGCAGCTCCCGGACTGCGTGACGATCTGTGGGTAACGCTCGATCCCCTCGGGAACGATGTGTGGCGGATGACCCATCGCGATTCGGTCTGGCTAATCGTGATCGGAAGATTGCGGCCCGGCGTGAGCCGTGACCAGGCAGCCCAGGATCTCGACACCATCATGCACCATCTTGTGGTGGCGTATCCGGACCAGCACCTCGGCGATAACCGGATCACGCTCGATCCCATGTGGCGTTCGCCATTCGGCGCCAACGGATACATGGCGGCGACGCTGCCCATTCTGCTGGCCTTCGCCGCTGTGGTGCTGTTGCTCACCAGCGCGAACGTGGCGACGCTCACGCTGGTGCGGTTTGTATCCCGGCGGCGCGAGCTTGCCATCCGGCAGTCGCTCGGGGCCAATCGCATGCAACTGGTGCGGCAGATGATGCTGGAGGGCGCTGTGCTTTCCATCGTCGCAGGAGTCGTGGCCCTTGGATTGACATGGTGGACATCGAAAACGTTCGCATGGTTCTTTCCAGCGAATGCAATTCCCCTCGTACTGAACGGGAACATGGACCATAAGGTGGTGATCGGGATTGCAGTGTCGTGCCTGTTGGCCGGCATGCTCTGCGGCGCGCTCCCCGCCTGGCGTTCGTCCCACGCGCCGGCCGCTGAGGTACTCAAGGCAGAGTCTGCAAGTATCTCCGGCGGCTCACGCAACCGGAAATTGCTCAGCGGGCTGGTGGTGGCGCAAATCGCGCTTACCCTTCCGTTGCTGTTGTGCTCCGGGCTATTCCTGCGAACGCTGCGGAATCTCGCCGCGGCGAACCCCGGCTTTGAGCAAGACCACGTTCTCACTGCGTCCGTTGGGCTGAATATTGCCGGCTACAGCAACGACGAGGCGAAGCTGATCCGTCACAAGATTCTTGATCGCGTGTCGGCACTGCCCGGCGTGGAGGTTGCGTCTCTTACCGACTGGATTCCGATGACCCTGATTCAAAAGAGAAACGATGCGTACCCGGAAGGGTATGTGCCGCATCCTCATGAATCTTTGCTGGTGCAGAATGCCGAGGTGGGACCGCGGTATTTCGAATCCCTTCATATACCCATCTTGGAAGGACGCGAGTTTACGCCGGAGGACGATGAAAGGGCCCCGAACGTACTCATCGTGGATCAGACGGCGGCGAGGCACTACTGGCCAGGGCAGGATCCGCTGGGAAAGAGGCTCAGGATTTGGGGCAGCCTTTTCACGGTTGTCGGCGTGGCGAGGAATTCAACCCATACTTTCGTGAATGAGTCACCCGAGCCTATGGTCTATATGAGTTATTTCCAGCACCCGGGGTACGAGACGATGGTGCAGGTGAAAACCGAGGGGAATCCCGTCGACCTGGAGCCGATGGTGGAAAACGCCATCCATGAAATCGATCCACGGTTGCCGGTTTTCGATGTGCGTTCCATGCGGGAGAGCACCCAGATGGCGAGCACTTTCGCCGTCATCGAGAGCACACTGGCGGGGATGTTCGCGCTGATTGGGCTGGTTCTTGCCATAACCGGAATCTATGGAGTTGTCGCCTATCGGACTCAAATGCGGACCCACGAGATCGGAGTACGAATGGCTCTGGGCGCCTCGCGCGTCGATGTGCTGAGACTCGTGCTGTCGCAGGGATTGTGGCTCACGGGCATTGGGCTGGCGCTGGGACTCGCCGTTGCGGTGGGACTGACACGTTTCATCGCCCGGCTGTTGTACGGCATCGGCGCCAACGATCCCGTCACCGTCGTTTCCGTCGTCATGCTCCTGGGAGCAATGTCTTTGTTAGCCTGCTACTTTCCGGCACATCGAGCGATGCGCCGAAACCCTGTGACCGCGATTCGCGAACTGTAAGCCGCAGCTCGGACGACGCGCGAATTGGATGGATTCGGGGTATGCGTGGCGCTCCACCTGGTGGGCAAGAAGGGTGACCGGATTCCACCGGTCACGAACCAATCTTAGACACCTTGACCTTCTACAGGTGGAGTGTGTATATGTAGAAGTCATAGGTATGAGCACCGCAGGCGTGAAGCCAAGTTCTACGAACTCCCTGCCCAGGGGCAGGCCCATCTCAAGGCCGAGACCGAGAATCGGAGCCGCCTCACCGACGTAGTCGCCCTGATTTCCAAAGGAATGCTGGAGGGAATTTCATGAGTTGGCTCGCGAGAGTTTTCGCCCGCAGGCGTCTGGAAATTGATTTGGAAAAGGAATTGCGGTTTCACTTCGAAACCCAGGTCGCTGACAAAATTCGATCAGGCATATCCGAAGTCGAAGCCCGCCGGCTGACGCGCCTGGAATTCGGCGGCATCGACCAGATCAAAGAAGACTGCCGGGAAAGCCGCGGCACAATTTGGCTCGAATCGCTCCTGCAAGACGTCCGCTACGGGCTACGTCAACTTCGAAAATCACCCGGCTTCACCTTCGTCGCCATCCTCTCCCTTACCCTGGGCATCGGCGCCAACACCGCCATTTTTACGCTGCTTAACGCAGTCTTGCTGCGTCCGCTTGAGGTCCAGAAACCCAGTGAGTTGGTTCTCTTCGGGAATGGCCACGGGCAAGGCAGCACCATGTCAGTCCCCGACGGAAACACGAAGCTATTCTCCTATACATTCTTTCGCGACTTTCGCCAGAAAAGTGCTTCGTTCTCAGGGATCGCCGCGGTAGACAGCAATCAAGTTGCGACCAAGGCTTCCATCGGCGGCGGCGCTTACCAGACCACTCACGTCGATCTTGTCTCCGGCAGTTACTTTTCTGTTCTTGGCGTACCAGCGGTGCTGGGCCGTACGATTGGCGAGTCTGACGATAGTACCGAAGAGGCAGGCCCAGTCGCGGTAGCGAGTTACTCCTGGTTCCAGCGGCAATTCAATGGCGATCCATCTGCGCTTGGCAAAACCATCCACATCCAGTCACACGACTACACGCTTGTCGGGGTTGCCCGACCGGGTTTCTACGGATACACGGTTGGCCAATCGACCGACCTGTGGATTCCGCTCTCGATGGAGAAGGCGTTCTCTCGTCCTGGCTGGAGCGGACTCGGGGCAAACTTCTTTCAGTCGCTTTATCTCATTGGCCGCCTGAAACCTGGCGTCACCGCAACCCAGGCCAGTATCGAAACCAACCTGCTATTCAACCAGATCATTCGCAGCTACCTGGGGCCTCAGCCTTCGCAAAAGCACCTCGATGACCTTGCCCACGCCAGCGTGGAACTTACTCCCGGCGGCGCCGGCGTTTCTTACCTGCGCTACGCGTTCTCCGTGGCGCTCCAAATCCTCATGGCCATTGTCGTGCTGGTGCTTTTGATTGCCTGTGCGAATATCGCCAACATGCTGCTGGCTCGCGGGGTAGCGCGATCGCGCGAGTTCGCCGTGCGCATGGCTCTGGGTGCGACGCGGTATCGGATCGTTTTTCAACTGTTCATTGAGTCTGTGCTGCTTGCGATTCTCGGCGCCGCTGCCGGAACTGCGGTGGCATGGAAGGCGAGTGTCGTGCTGCTGAAGATGGCCACGCCAGGCCCCGATCCGGTTCCACTGAATCTCACCCCCGACCTGACTGTGTTCGGTTTCACGCTTGGTATCGCGGTGGCAACCGCTCTTCTGTTCGGCATGCTGCCGGCAATCCGTGCAGCCGGGGTTGAGTTCACCCCTGCACTTAAGGATGGGCGTGGCAGTTCTTCGGCCACCACGCGTGGCGCCCTGGTCCGTTCGCTCATCGTGGGACAAGTTGCTCTTTCGGTCGTGCTTCTCGTGGTTGCTGGACTCTTCGTGCGCAGTCTCATTCATCTTTCTCATGTTGACAGGGGTTTCGACGAGCACAACGTTCTTGACTTTTCTCTCGACTCCAGCACCGCTAACCTGTCGCATGGATCCGCCGATGAGATTCGTTCTGTCTATCTCCAGGAGCAGATAGAAGACCGTGTGCAAACCATCCCGGGCGTGCAGGCAGATAGCTTTGCCTTCTTCGCGTTCAATCAAGGCGGGTGGACCGACATGGTCCTTTTTCAAGGCATTCCGCGCACACAGGCAAACGCCCATGATGTCTTCTTCAACATCACCGGTAAGGGATTCTTCTCCACTATGGGCATACAGCTTGTCGAGGGCCGTCTCTTCAACGCCCAGGATACGCAGTCGTCCAATAAAGTCGCGGTCATCAACGAGACCATGGCGCGTCGTTTCTTTCCCAATGGCTCGGCCATCGGACACCGCTTTGGCATTGGAGAGATTCCCGATCATCCTGGCGAGAAGGAAGTTATAGGGGTGGTCAAGGATGCCAAGTACGCCTCCCTCGACGAAGGAACACAGATGGCAGCTTATTTCCCCTGTACACAAAATCCAGGTTTCTTCGGGAATTTCTTGATTCGCTATGCGCCCGGGGCAAACCGGCAGGAGATCATCTCGCAAGCGCGCCATGCGATAAGGGAGGTAAACTCGAACATTTTGGTCAACCACATCACCAGTCTTGAAGAGCAGGTGAACGGTTCCATTGCAACGCAATCACTGATTGCCCGGCTTTCAACCTTCTTTGGAATTGTGGCTGTTTTTCTGGCCTGCATCGGTATATACGGCATGCTTTCGTATTCGGTCGCCCGCCGTACGAGTGAATTTGGGGTCCGCCTCGCTCTCGGGGCCCGATCGTATACGCTGCTTTGGATGATTCTTCGAGAATCCATCGTGCTGTTGGCTCTCGGACTCGTGATCGGTTTGCCCCTCGCGTTGAGTTCTACACGCGTTCTCAAGAGCCAGTTCTTCGAGTTAAGCCCGCTCGATCCGACGGCAATTTTCATGGCCATTGCCGCCGTCTCTGTTATGACCCTCGCCGCTGCGTGGCTCCCGGCAAAACGCGCCACCAAAATCGACCCAGTACAAGCATTGCGCGCCGAATAGTTGATGGAGCGTCTAGACATCCTACGACCGGGGTTCGACTCAATCTAGCGCAATCGGCTGTGTGTTGACGCTTTGCTCAAGACCGCACTTCGAGAGGATGACCCCGGACGTTTTGAATGACCACGGAACATGCGAATTTCTCCGCATATAGTTTAAAATGAGAGAGTTGCCCTGGTTGCCCCCCAGGGATTCGAACCCCGATATGCTGCTCCAGAGGCAGCTGTCCTACCATTGAACGAGGGGGCAATGCGATAAACAAGACCGGCGGATCCGCCTGACCTCTCCTATTCTAAGAGCAGGGGTCGCACAGGTCAATCCAAGCACCCCCGCTCAGTCACTCCGGGTCACCTGCTACGGCTTTTGGGCGCGAAGGCTGGTCGACACTTCGGGGAGGAGATGGGATCAGTGTGCTCACACACTAATCCCACGGCTTATCGGTTGCAGGCACGTCACTATTGGACGATACCGCGCAGCCGAGTCTTCGCTTACGAGCCCTCCCGCTTTGCGGGCCCGAGGTTAACAGCCGATACAAGAGTGAACGGCAAACGCTCCTGTCGTTTTGGGGATCGTCCCCGTGGCCGGGAAGTGCAGGATCTGGTACTCGAAGATGCCCGTTGTGGTCGTGGGCACATGGACGACTACTGAACCGGTCCCAGTCAGTATGTCCCCTGGACTGGCAGGACTGGGACCAATGAATTGGATTTCAAACGTCGGGTATTTGTGCGAACGGTTTGACCATACCAGGATGCCGCCTGGCTCGACGCCGAAGGTTTCCGGAGTTTCATTCGGATCGGCTACTATCGTCCTTGGTGCGGTTGCGGAAAGTACGGGGATCAGGGTACCCATATCATGCCTCGCTCTCTGGGAAGAAGTTAGTGGATGGAATGGACCCGGCAAGATGCCCGGCCCGAAATGTAACATGGCCTGTTTCCCTTCACAACAACTTGATGGGCGCTGCGCGCCGCGCGCCTACAGTGGCGACCTACAGACTCGAAGCGAAATATCTAAAGGCTCTTCGCAGGCGATCGCTCGTCGGCGATCGGGGTGACAGTTTTGTTAGACATCATCTGCCGATAGCGAGAGTCTTTTCGCAGCGATTGCATATCAGGAAAAGGCGCGACCTGGAAGTCGGTGGCGCCTTTACGAGAACAAGCAGCGAGCGTAGTTAACGCCTCTTCACGTTTTCCCAGAAGCTCGAGTATTCTCGCTTTGTAAATCTGCGAGTCCATGTCACGTGCTCCCAAGGATTGGGCTCTCTCAATCAGCAGGGGGCCGTTTTGTGGACTCCCCGACTTGACCTTGTATAGGGCGAGCAGCATCCAACTCGGGCCATCGGACGGATCTGTTAATAGGTGCCGCTCGGCCTCCTTTGCGGCCCGCAAATAGGCGTCTTTCGCTTCGCCCTGGTGAGTCCGGGAGGAAGAAAGGCAATCGCCTAGTTCTAACCAATTCGTATCCTGCTCCGGATTGACTTGCACGGCTTTGCGCGCGAAGGGCAGCGCTTGTTCGTGCTTTTCCTGGTAGCGCAAAGCGAGCGAGGTGTCCGCTAAAGCGAATCCTGAGTCTGGATCGAGGGCGAGGCTGCGCTTCAGACTCTCCAAACCTTCGGCAAATTCGCCGATTTGCAGATATTCTCCGCCCAAATTGATCAAAGCCAGGGCGTTTTTTGGAGCAGCCAGGCTTGCCGCACGAAAAGCGTGGATCGCCTCTTGATACCTCGCCTGCCCATGTAAGCCAAAGCCCAGCTCGTTGTAAGCCAACCAGTAGTTGGGATGTTCCTTCAGCGCTCGACGAAATGTCTTCTCAGCTTCTTCCCACCGACCCAAACGGTTGTAAATCTGCGCCTGCCAGACCAGGATTCGTGGATTGGATGGATCGAGCGAAAGTGCTTTGGCAATCTCATCCAGGGCGCCCTGCTCGTTCCCGGTCTGCTGGAAGACGGACGCCAAGGCGAGGTGTCCGTCCGCGAGGCCAGGATTCAGCGAGAGCGCAAGGCGGCAGTTGCCGTACGCCAGGTCGAGGGCTTCCGGCGCTCGTCGAACTGCGTGGAGCCGGATGTATGCGAGGGCTAGCCCGGCATGAGCACTGGCATAGTGAGGATCCAGTTCCGTCGCCTGCTTGTATTGCTCGATCGCGGCATCGAGTCCGCTATCGTTTGGCTGCTTCATGAGAGTCTCGGCCGAGTGGAAGGCAGTAAAGGCGGCGGCCGAATGAGTTTCCGGTTCCGCCTCTTCGCCGTGGTCGAGATAGCTGTCCAGATCCAGCAGAGACGCTGCGGCCAGAACTGCCTTTTCCGGCAGGGATGTTATCTGGTTGAGCGCACAGGTCAGCGTTTTCTCACGTAGTGGTTGCCCGGATGTGGGATCCAACAAACGGAGAAAGAGCTGAAAGTGTTTGGCTCCTGGGGAGCCGGAAGCGGCAAGCACCAGGTTCGCGCCCAAAGGATCACAAACCTCTTTCAAATGGGCTGCATTGGCGATGCTCGGATCCACGTCCTCCGGGGAGATGACAAACAGATCCCGGTCAAAGGTCTCGAAATGCGTAAGTTCCGTCTTAATGGCACTTAGGACGCTGGTCAGCATCGGTGTGACGTGGATGTCGGCAGTTTTGGGCCAGTTCAACAACGCGACGAACCGTTTGCTCGGTAGTGGACGCAGCAGATCTTCCACCTCATCCCATTTCCACCAGGCTGCGCTCGCCGCGGAGGCAATGCCCGCAAATGCTGCACCGGCAAAACGACGCCGCGTCCAAAATTCTTTGGGCCGATAGTTGATATGGAGCGCGTCCAGTATTCGCTCAAAGGCCTGGCATCTGCGCGCGGGATCCCGATCGAGACATCCCGCGATGAACTGAGCGCAAAACGCAGGCACACTCGAGGTATTCAATCGCGGACTGACGATCACCGAGGAGCTGTCCGACGCCACAAGCGGCTTCTGCCCGGTAAAGATCTGGTGCAGAACCACCCCCAAGGCAAAAAGATCGCTGGCTTGCGAGGGCGACCGCCCCTGGTAGAGTTCGGGAGCCATGTAGTCCGGTGTTCCAGCGACCAGACGTTTGTCAGAAAGGGAAGGATCTGCCTCATGGGCACGAGCTAAGCCGAAATCGGTGATCCAAAGCCGAACCTGGGAGCCAGCACCATCGAGCATGATGTTGTTCGGCTTGATATCCCGGTGGATGATGCCAGCGGCGTGAAGGGCGGCCAGCCCGGCGGCCATCTGCTGAAGGATGGCCACCCCTTCGGCGATGGAGATGGACTTGTTTCTGCGCAGACAGGCGGCGAGGGTTTCACCGGGCAGGAGCTTCATGGTTAAGAACAAGAAGTTAGCCGGCGGTTGCTCGGCATGAAAAATGTCGTAGATGGGGCAAAGATTTTGGTGGCTCACTTCCCTGGCAAGTAGTACTTCGCGCTCGAATCGCTGTTGAAAAGCCGGATCATCGGCAATCTGAGGAAGGATTGCTTTCAGGGCAACGTGGACGCCCTGGAGGAAACGGTCTTCTGCCTCATAGACTTCGCCCATCCCTCCTTTGGCGATGAAGCGGATAATCACGAAACGATCGAGCAATATTTCGCCGGGTTTGAGCCGCCCCGGGGGTAGCGGCGGAAGAGCTTCATTTCCATGGAGAGAACCGGTCGTGCCGGAACCCACCACGGCTTGGCTAAGAAGGTCAAAGGGTGGGTGTTCAAAAAGGCTGCCGGCGTTTGCGTCCTCGATCAACAGAGCTTCGACGGTGTGCCTTAGCTCTCCGTCCCGGCCACACTCCTGTTCGAGAAAGGCCTCCCGCTCCTCCGGCTTGACGGCCAGGGCAGCCTCGAACAGTTGTTCTACGATCTCGGGTTGAGTAGCCATGGCGACCAATCCCGTAAAGCATTGAACTAGAGCAGGTTAACCCAGGGAATAATGGAACCTGAGGAAGACAGCACACGGGCGGGCAAGTGCGTGCTAAGTCCTCGCTTCTGCAATCTGACTACTTAGTGCATCGAAATGGCAACTTATATCTTATTTTGAGTAAATTTCGCATGCGTGCCCCTCAAACAGCCCCGCGTCAACGAGAAGGCCCGGAGATTTTGGCCCCGGGCCTTACCCAAATGACTCGGTTAGCGGGCTGCAACGAAAGTGTCGCTGCGGGCGCTAAGTCTCGCTTCGCGAAGGGCCGTACTCTTCTCTGTTTTGGACTGAGGAACCTGCAGGTTCATATCCGCCTGGTCGCAGAGAATCTCGGTCAGAAAGTACTGGCTGCCGTAGCGGTGAAACTTCAGGGCTCCGCCGTTTGGGGCCTTATTGGAGTCCTCGTACACAAGACTGACCATCGAGATAGGTTTATCGTGGTTTTGGATCACGATGACGTGGTCTGATTGTTCTTTGATCGTATAGGTGCCCGCGGGAAGAAGCTTGTTGCCCACGGTGAAGTCAAAGGGGACGTTCGCCCGTACCCCGTTGGACTGCGCGAATGACGTGCCGGCCATGGCAAAATTTGCGATGGCGAGGAGTGCGATTGCATTGATCCGTTTCATGACAGTGTCTCCTTTCCTTGAGGCGTCGAATTTTGATCGCCTTCAATTGGTTAAGCGAAGTCCATTGATGAAAGGGGACAAGCTGGCGAAGTTATTTCACGGGGACGGCGCCGGCACAAAGGGCAGGGATAGCAAGAGGACGGCAAGGCAGGCCTGCTGCTAGAGAATCAAGCAGTCCGGCAGACCCTTCTTGATAGCTGAATATGGGTTGATCATGTCCGCAGAGCATGGAGAAGTCACGCTGCTGTTGAAGGCGATGAAAAGTGGGGACAAATCTGCGGCGGAAAAGCTATTGCCTCTCGTCTACAACGAACTTCACCGCTTGGCCAGGTCGTACATGCAGCGGGAGCGATCGGACCACACCTTGCAGCCGACTGCTCTCATCAACGAAGCGTATTTGCGTCTCGCGCGGGATACCGTCGATTGGCAAAGCCGCCAGCATTTTATTGGAGTGGCCGCGAATGTCATGCGTCGTCTGTTGGTCGATCACGCACGAGCGCGCAACGCCGAGATGAGAGCGGGAGGCCTTCAGCGGGTTGAGTTGGAAGACCACTTCGTGGTTTCCCCCGAGCGATCCGAGGAAGTATTGGCTTTGCATGAGGCGCTCACGCAGCTTGAAGCAGTGGATCCGCGGAGAGCGAAAGTCGTGGAGTTACGCTATTTCGGCGGATTTTCGATTGAAGAGATCGCGGACATCCTGAAGCTGTCTCCACGATCCGTTAAGCGAGACTGGGCGTTGGCGAGGATCTGGCTCCTGAGACAGATGAAGGCTACTCTTCCCTGAGGACCTGCAGTGGCTTTTGGCCCAGCATGCGGAAGCTGGCTACCCAGCCGGTCGCGGTTGCCAGTACTGCTGTTCCTACCAGTGCGATCGCCGTCGCTAGCCACTCTATGTGAAAGGCCACGTCCAATCGATGCAACAGCACACGTGAGAGCAGGTTGGCGAAGATCACACCGACAAACCCTGCGAGCAGGCCGAGCACAATGAACTCCACGCTGAAGACGGCGGCGATGTGGTTCCGCTTCGCGCCCAGGGTCTTCAGCACCACCACCTCGCGCACCCGACGAAATTGGGTGCTGGCAATGCTCGAGGCGAGAATGACTGCACCCGCAAGGATCGAAAAGGCCGCCAGGAAGCGAACGACGATGGTGATCTGCTGCACCACTCCCTGGATGGTTTCAATCACATCGGCTATGTTGATGACCGTCACCGTGGGATAGGCGTTAAAAAGTGCCCTCTGCACTGCGCCCACCTGGCGGGGGTCGACATGCGCAGCACCATACCAGACTACTGGCAGACCAGAAAGAGCCCGCGGCGTGAGGATAAATTCGCTGCGCGCATATACGTGCTGGCCATTGTGACGGAGGACCGCAGTAACCTTGGCCGGAATGGTTCTTCCGTTGGAAGTGAACACAATTTGGGAGCCGAGATGCAACTGAAGCCGCTGCGCAATATGCTCCGTCACTGCGAGCGATTGCCCATCGTCCCTGTCCCACCAGGCGCCCTGCGCCATGTTGGATCCGACCGGCAGCTCCCTCGACCAGGTGAGCGAGACGGTCTGGAGCAGGCGCTGGGGATAATTCTTCAGTTTGAGCCCGTCGGCTGCGGTGCCATCTATGGAAACGATCCTTCCCGCGACCGAGGGAAGCGTCTCCACATCGCCCTCAACCGCCGGCTGCTGCGACAACAGATGCTTCACGCCGTTCAGTTCCTTGCTGCTGATATCGACCAGAAAAACATTCGGCAGGTTTTCGCCCGAAGTCAGCTTCATCTCCCCGATCACGCCATGCTGCATAAGAAAGACCGTGAGGATCAGCATCACGCCGGTGCCTAATGCCGCCAGCACAGCAGCCGATTGATTGCCTGGCCGGTACAGGTTCGCGAGCCCATGGCGAACGGCGGACTGCAGATGTATCCGGGTGCGCGACAAAAATGAGCGCAGTACCCGCAGGGTCAGCGCCGACATGGCAAGGATGACAAGGAGCAGCGCGCACAGAGCCCCCGCGAACCAGCGCCCGACAACGACCGAATCGGAGAGCGCGGCGGCGATGGCGCCTAAGCCTAACAGGATGAAGACGGCGATGATCCATTCCGCCTTGCTGTCGCGCAGGCGGATCCACCAGCTCTGCTTGGTGCCGGGCTCCTCCACCATCCTGCGCAACACTAGATTTGGCCGGACGGAGCGAATCTGTAACAGCGGAGGTAAGCAGAAGAGAACCGTGGTCAGAATGCCGGTGCCTAGTCCCGCCAGCGCAGAATGCCAGGGGAGTTGAAGGTCCAGGCGCAGGGGCAGGAATTTTCCCAACAAGGTGGGGAACACCCACTCCACACCGAGCCCCATGCAGACCCCGATCAGTCCGCCCACTAAGCCGAGCAGGATCGTTTGGAAGAGATAGATGCGCAAGATATCCGAGGACCGGGCGCCTATCGACTTCATGATGGCCAGCACTTCGACGCGTTGCTGCAGATGAGCGCGCATGGCCATGGCCACACCGATCGCACCCAGCACCATCGCTACCAGGCAAATCAGGCTGAGCAGGCCAGTCGAACGCTTCAGGCCGTCGGTTAACGCAGGGTTGCTCTCCCGGAAGTCGGTCACCTGCGCGTCGGGTAAAACTTGTTCCAGGCGGGCGCGCACGGTGGTGACGTTGCTGTTGGCAGGCAGCTTGAACAGAAAGCGTTCGCCGGAACGGCTGCCCTGCTGTATCAGGCCGCTCTTTTCGAGCGCGCTCTGGGTCATCATCACCCGCGGACCGAGTCCCATGCCCGAGCTCATGCGGTCCGGTTCGTGCGACCAGGATGGCTGCGATGCGGAAGGTATTCTCGCCGATCTTCAGGCTTGCTCCGACCTGTGTGTGCAGGCGAATGAGCAGGTCTTCGGCAACCACTACGGTCGAGTCTGTAAGCACCTGGCGGAGATCCCCTGCCGGCTGCAGATCGACTGTGCCGTAAAACGGATATTGATTCGGATCGACTGCTTTGAGTGAAACCAACAACGGCACGGGATCGCCAGGCGAAGAAACCATGGAAACGGTATCCGTTACCTGGGTCCGTTGGACGCCACGCGAGGCCATTACGTTCAGCTGCTGTTCTTCTTCCGGGGTCGGTTGGCGAAACATGCGCGCGGAAAGATCCGCAGCCATGATAGTCCGCGCCTCACCCAGCAGGGTCTTCTGAAAGGAATCGCTGAAGCCGCGTACTCCCGTGAGTGCCGCAACTCCGATGGCGACGGAGATGATCACGAACAAGAATTTAGCCCGCGAGGCTTTTAGTTCACGCCAGGCGATCTTCGCCGCGGAGGTCCAGGTCAGCGAGGGTTTTCGATCGATGTCCATATCAATCCACCCTTTGCATGGTGTCTTCGACGATCATGCCATCGCGTAGAACGACGCGGCGATCGGCGTGGGACGAGACTTGCGCGTCGTGGGTTACCAGCACCAGGGTCGCCCCGCTGGTGCGATTTCTTTCGAGCAAGAGATCGAGTACGTGGGCGCCGTTTTCGGAATCGAGATTGCCGGTGGGCTCGTCCGCAAAGATGATGGGCGGTTGCAATACGAAGGCGCGGGCCAATGCAACGCGCTGCTGTTCACCGCCGGAGAGCTGGATGGGGTAATGATGGATGCGATCGGCGAGTCCGACACTGCGCAGCAAGTCGGCCGCCGTGGCGCGGCCGTTTCCTCCGCCGTTCAGTTCATGCGGCAGCAGGACGTTTTCCAAGGCAGTGAGGGTGGGGATAAGTTGGAAGGATTGAAAGACAAAGCCGAGCTTTCGGCCGCGCACTTCCGCCAGCTTGTCCTCAGGCAGTCGGCTTATTTCGATCCCATCGATCAGGACCTCACCTTCGGTGGGCGAATCCAGGCCCGCTAAAAGTCCCAGCAAGGTGCTTTTGCCGCTTCCCGAGGCACCCATGATGGCCACGAATTGACCGGCGGGGATTAGGAGATCAATCCGCTTGAGGATCTCGATGGTCCTGTTGCCGTTTCGGATTGATTTTTTCAGTGCGCGGACTTCAATCATTTCGGTGCCCTATTTATGACTCAATTGTTAAGGAAAACGTACCTCAGGGGACAACGTGTCTGCGTGAGAACCGGGAGAAAACCGCAGATTTCTCCACTACGTACAGCGCCCCCCAAAAAACTATCGTTGGGCTGCGCCCGTCGTTTTCGGCCCACGTACGCTTTGGGAACGAGGGGCACCCGTCCAGTTCCCTTCGGCTTTCTGCTGGATGCTTTAAAGTGGGCTTGTGAGATCCCGACACATCGCTGGCCTTCTGTTCGCTTGTTTGACGGTTACCGCTTGCCGTTCGAAGACCGCAGAGGCGCCGATTCCTCAGCCTGCTGCATCGGATGCTGCTACCCCCGCCGCGGATACAACAGCTGCGGTGCCCGACGGGCGGCCGGTCATCGTTGCTTTCGGCGATAGCCTTACCGCGGGCTACGGCGCGGACACGGGCGATAGCTATCCCGATTACTTGGAGAAAGACTTGAATGCGATGGGCTTTCACTACCAGGTCATCAATCAAGGGATCAGCGGAAACACCACCAAAGACGGCGTTGACCGGCTCCCGGATGCGTTGCGCCTCAAGCCCGTGGTGGTGATCGTGGCCTTCGGCGGAAATGATGGGCTGCGCGGATTGCCCATCGCGAGCACGCGAGAGAATCTCGATCGCATCGTGTCTACCTTGCTCGGTTCCGGAGCGAAGGTGGTGCTGGGCGGTATCACGCTGCCGCCAAACTACGGCCCCGATTACATCCGGCAATTTAACCAGACCTATGCGCTGCTGGCAGCCAAGTATCACGTGCCCATGCTGCCGTTTCTGCTCAAAAACGTGTACGGAGTTCCGGGCGGAATGCAGGCGGATGGAATCCACGCCACAGACCAGGGAAATGCCCAGGTGGCCAAGAATCTGCTGCCGCTGGTCGTGCCCGCACTCAAGAAATGAAGCCATCAACCCAGGACCACAATGGGTTGAAAGAGGGTGCCGGCCACACGACGCACAATGGCTACCAGATCGCGCTGGCCGGCGAAAACCTTGGCCAGCGGAGCGGTGGAGAACTCGGGCAGATTCACCGCATTTCCGTTGCGCAGCCGGCCGGCAATCCAAAGGTCGGCGGTGGTGGCGGGCAGTTCCGGCAACAGGGTTCGGGGGTGCGGCAAACTCTGCTCCAGCGTACCGGCAGCTACCTGGGCAGCTAGCTCATCGAGCGAGAGTGCTTGGCTAAGCGTGAAAGGTCCGGCGGCTACCCGGCGCAACTGCGCCAGATGAGCACCGCAACCCAGCGCTTTGCCCAGGTCGTGGGCCACCGAGCGCACATAGCCTCCGGAAGAAATGCGGATCGTAAACTCGGCACATTCGCCCCGCAACTCGCCCACGGTGAACTCCTCAATCAGGAGCGACACCGGCTTTAACACGACGGCCTCCCCGCGGCGCGCAGACTTGTAAGCGGGCTTGCCATCCACTTTCTTGGCCGAGAAGGGTGGCGGAGTCTGTTCCACCTGGCCGCGAAAGTGCGCGGAGGCAGCCTGAATCGCCTGGTTGGAAGGCAAAGGAAGGCCCATCACCGGCGGGGTGGCCGGAGTACCCTCAGCGTCGTAGGTATCGGTGGCAAATCCAAACCGGATCGATCCAGAGTAGGTCTTGGGCAGCGGACCGAAGAATTGGGCGAGACGGGTGTACTTCCCCAGCAAAACCGGTAATACCCCGGTCGCCATCGGATCCAGAGTACCCAGATGGCCGATTGCTGATTCGCCGGTTGCGCGACGCAGGTAGGACACGACGTCGTGCGACGTCATCCCGCCCGGTTTGTCGACCACCAAGAGCCCATTCACACTCTCTACTATAGAGTTTTGGGCTGGACTCTGCCCTGGCCGCAAAGCTAGTAGCCGTTCTGTGGGCGGGACTGGACAAGGGATAGAAATTCCGCGCGGGTGTTCTGCTGCTGGAAGACTCCCTGCATGGCAGAGGTCACGGTCGAGGAGTGCTGCTTCTCTACCCCGCGCATCATCATGCAAAGATGCCGGGCCTCGATCACCACGCCTACACCCTGAGGATCGATCGCTTCCTGAATGGCGTCGGCAATCTGCCGAGTAAGCCGCTCCTGCACCTGCAGACGACGGGCAAAAACCTCTACCAGGCGCGCTATCTTGCTCAGGCCAATCACTTTCCCCTTGGGAATGTAGGCGACATGGACCTTGCCGAAGAAGGGCAGCATGTGGTGCTCGCACAGGGAAAAGACCTCGATGTCGCGCACGATCACCATTTCGTCGTAATCCACCTCGAAGAGCGCGCCGCGCAGAATTTCCTCCGCGTCCTCCTGGTAACCCTTGGTCAAAAAGCTCATCGCCTTCGCGGTCCGCTCGGGGGTTTTCACCAAACCATCCCGCGTGGGGTCTTCGCCTAACCGCGTGATCAACTCGGCATAGAGATCCTCGGTGGAATATCCGCTCAATCCCCTACCGGCGGGAGGCTTACGAACGACTGCTGGATGTGCCATGCGTTCCCTTTCCTGCATATTCGAAAAAATTGTTCCGCGTCTCTTCCACCCTCACTCGTTCAAGGTCCGCGTGAACAAAGTGCTCCGCGAGCAGGTCGTGAATGGCGATACAAAGATTCTCGGTGGTGGGCACCTCATTAGAGAAGCGCTCATCAAAATTTAGGTTGGTGTGGTCAAAACGGTCGATCACGTTGCTTTGGACGCAATCATCCAGGTCGGCCAGGTTGCAGACCATCCCGGTGATCGGGTCTACCTGCCCGCCGACTGTCACTTCTACCACATAGTTATGACCGTGGCCGTGGGGATTGTTGCACTTGCCGTAAACCTCGCGGTTCTTTTGCTCGTTGTAAGCCTCGGAATGGAGGCGATGCGAGGCACTCATGACATATCGACGCGATAAGTAAGCTCTCATGCTTCCCCGTAGTAGTCCGAGAACAAATCGGGCATCTCGTACACCCTTACGCGGTGCAGCCTGGCTCCCTCGATTTGGTTCTCCAGGCGCTTCCAGATTGCTATGGCCAAGTTTTCGGTCGTCGGAATGACTTGTTTGAATTCTGGAACTTCGAGATTCAGGTGGCGGTGATCGTAAACGTCCACCACCTGGCGATGGATCACGTCTTTCAGCTCCTTAAGGTCGACAACAAAGCCGGAAACGGGGTCTACATCGCCCTCCACGGTCACTTCCAGGGTGTAGTTGTGACCATGGCCATTTCGATTCGCACACTTGCCGAAAAGACGCAGGTTTTCCTCCGCCGACAACTGGTCCGACCAATAGTAGTGGGAAGAAGAAAACTCGGCTTTTCTCGTGAGCAGAATCATCCGTAAACCTAACCACGATTATATCGACTCAAAGCTGACTATGAGATGCGGCTGCAGGGCTATCTTATTCATTATTTGGCACTTGAAAATCTACCGAGATCCGGTTCACGGTTTCGTAGTGGGGTAGGCTCGACCCTTCCACGCCACTTCGGCCCGCACGGTGTGCTGCCACCAGCTACGCGCCAGCAAGAAGCAGAACAGGGGCAGAGCACAAACCGACAAGGCACAATCGAGGGCGGAGAAATTGGATTTGGCTACCCGGGAATAGTACCTCCACAGCACTCTTAGCCAGACCAGGGCCAAGGCGTAACGGGCTATTGGCTGGGCGAACAAATGCCAGAGCAACAACGGTAGACCAAAGAGCAACAGGAGATCGAGGGCTCTCCATCCGGCCATCATCAGGGGAAAGGCGAATAACCTGGCCAGATTTTTCGTCCAACCCTCCATCATGGCGCCAAAGCTTCTGTACATGCGGGTACTCAGAGCGTCGGGTGCATAGCGAAAGCGGATGGGAAACTTTCTGCGCTTCAGGAGGTACGCCAAGTCCACGTCTTCGAGCAGGGACCCCGCCACCGCGGAGTGCCCGCCCACCTGAAAGTATGCGTCCCGCTGAACCATCAGGAACTGCCCGTTGGCAGCAGCCACTCGGGACGAGGGATCCGAGACTTTTTCTGGAGGATAGGCGAGCGCCAGCTCGGAAAAAATCAGCGGCATGAGCGCACGCTGCCAGAAACCCGTCACCAGCTGCCGCGGCGAGTACGAAAGCATCGCTACACCTGCGTGCTGCGCTTCGTGCATGGCACGCTCCAGGTTGCCGGCGGTGTGAATGGTGTCCGCGTCCGTAAACAGGAGCCATTCTCCCTGCGACTTTCCCGCTGCGGTCCAGACGGCGTTGGCCTTGCCTGTCCAACCGGGCTTGAGCGGCTCAGGGTCGAGGACGCTTACGTGTTCCAGGTCGAGGGCAATGGAGCGTGTGGCGTCGGTCGAGCCGTCGTCTACCAGCAGTAGTTCCCAATCCTCGGCAATGGCAAAACCGGGTTCTGACTGGGCCAACAACGACTCAAGGCATGGCCGCAGGACATCGGCCTCATTGCGGGCGGGCACGATGACCGAGAGACGCATGAATATTCCTTTCCGTAGCAACAGAGGTTGGACAAAGTCCGAAAGCCCGCACCCCTCCAACGTTTCCCCATGGCACGTGATTGTCTTTATTATAGGAAGCGTGACCCGGTGCATTGGCGGATTGGCGTTCTTGCTCTCGCTTTCGTTGGCGGCGGGGTGCGACCGTGGAGACCATCCACGGCAGATCGGAAAGGCGGCCCCGGATTTTACCGTCGTTGACGGCAGCCGCTCGGTGCAGCTGAGCCGTTACCGCGGTAAAGTCGTGGTGCTCAACTTCTGGGCGACCTGGTGCGCACCTTGTATCGAGGAGATTCCTTACCTCAACAAGCTACAGCAACAAGTGCCGCAGATTGTCGTGCTGGGCGTGGACATGGGCGAAGACGACGCCTCCTATCGGCAGTTTCTTGCCGACAATCGGGTCGCCTTCCTTACCATCCGCGATGCACAGCAGCGCAGCAATGCACTTTACGGAACCTCTCGCCCTCCCGAGACCTACGTCATCGATCGCAACGGCCGCATTCGACGGAAGTTCATCGGACCCCAAGACTGGACCTCGCCCGAAATTGTGAACTACCTTTCCCACCTGTAGGGCGTGCGCGTCTTGTTATGATGGCGTCATGACGACCAATCTAGACGTTCTCTACCGCTACGAACTGCACCCAACAGAAGCTGCCATGATCGCGTTGGGCAAAGCTCGCGGAGTCTATGGGATTCGCAAGATTGTGCTCGACGAAAAGCAGAAAACGATGCGCGTGGAATTTGATTTTACCCGGCTGAACCGCAGCGTCGTGATGGAGCTGCTCCGCACTGCCGGCATTGACGTCGTCGAAGAAGTTCCGCTGGCAGCCCCGCCGGCACCCGCAGCAGAGCCTGCCGTGCCCTTGCCGCCGAAGTAAGTCGGCTCGCAGGAAGTCCGGCACGGCCGGCGCATTTCACGACAACTTGAGTACTGAAGTCGCGGCCCTCTGCGACGGCGTGAAGCGCGTGTTGTGCCGCGCATTTTGCATCCGCCACTTCACCTCCCTCCTCGCGTCCGTCACCAGCGTCATGCGACTGCGAACACGTGCCGATAAAGCTAATTGAAGATCTGTGAATCTCACGTGGCGGCTCTCGGACAAGCAAAGTCAGTGGTAGCGGCGGCGGTGACTTTACCAGTGCTTCCGGGTCTGGTCCGTCGTAGTGCTTACGCCGGGCGCACCTGGTGGTTCTGAATGCACACGACGTCATCGGGACATGCGCGCGTAACCTTGAGCGCACCGATCGCGAGCTGGTGGCCAATCCGCTACTTATCGCTGCTTGCTGTTTTCTTTTTGCTGCTCACAGGAGCTGGGAAAAGAACCAGGGCGCAGACAGATGCCGAAGAGTATCGGGTCAAGGCAGCTTTTATTTTCCATTTTGCTCAACTCGTGGATTGGCCTCCGGAGAAGCCGAAAGAAAGGGACCATTCGCTGGTTCTGTGCACTCTCGGAGAAGACCCCTTTCAGGGAATGCTGGAGGGCACGGTAGGCGGCAAAGCAATCGGGAATCGGATCCTGCGCATTCGGCACCTTGGGGAGCCGGAAGGCATGCAAGCTTGCCAGATAGTCTTTCTCGGCCGGGCGCAAAGCAGGCGCATTCCTATGTTGGTAGCGACTTTGCACAATGCTCCCGTTCTCACGGTGGGCGAGACTGCCGGCTTTCTCGACGCGGGCGGAATGATCGACTTTCTCCTCGAAGACAACAAAGTTCGTTTCGAAGTCAATCTCGATGCAGCCGAGTCGGCGGATCTCAAAATCGGATCGCGGTTACTGGTCCTGGCTCAGCGGGTGGTCGGTGAGAGCCATGGGAAGTAAGAGCATGATTTTCAGGGATCTTACAATTCGGCGGAAACTTGCTTTGTTGATCCTTACGGCCAGCGTCTTTGCGGTGGTTCTGGTTTGTGTGGGATTTGCTATCTACGAGCGGCAAAGATTTCGTACCGATATTGCCGACGAACTGGCGACGTTGGCCGACACTCTGGGGGCAAACACGGCTGCTTCTCTGGCCTTTAACGATGCCAAGACAGCGCGGGAAATGCTGGCGGCCCTTCGGACCGAACCTCATGTCTTAGGTGCATGCTTGTACGACATTCACGGGCAGATTTTTGCCGAGTATCGGCGCCCCGGCCTGCGGCCTAAATTCGAGATGCCATCATCGAAGCCCGATGGCGCCTACTTTGGACCACAGACCATCACCCGGTTCCAAAGCGTGTATTTGGAGAGCGACAAGACAGGCTCGATCGCAATTGTTTCCGATCTGAGTGGCATCCGAGCCAGATTTTGGGAATACACCAAGATCGCCATTCTGGTCCTTTTCATTTCGATCCTGGCCACCTATCTGATTTCTGCGCGCCTGCTACGCATCGTGAGCGACCCGATTGTGGAGCTTGCCAGGATTGCCGGGCGGATTACGGCGGAGGAGAACTACTCGCTGCGGGCCATCGCCCAAAGTAATGACGAAAGCGGAATTCTCGTAAGCTCCTTCAACCAGATGCTGGAAAGAATTGAGCAGAGGGACCTGGCTTTACAGAACGCGAAGGACGAGTTGGAAGAACGAGTGGCACAGCGCACCGCCGACTTGCAAATAGAGGTGATGGAGCGCATCCGGGCGGAGTATGAAATGCGGCTGGCCAAAGATGCTGCGGAGGTGGCCAACCGGGCCAAGAGCGAATTCCTTGCCAACATGAGCCATGAAATCCGGACGCCGCTCAATGGCGTCATTGGCATGACCGATCTGGCGCTGGATACGGAACTTACCGGAGAACAACGAGACTGCCTGGAAACTGTCAAGCTCTCCGCCGATTCTCTTCTCGTGGTCATCAATGACATTCTTGATTTCTCCAAGATTGAGGCAGGCAAGGTTGAACTGGAAGAGATCGACTTCAACCTGCGCAACTGTGCGGAAGAGGCTTTGAAAACATTCGCCTCGGCCGCCGATGAAAAAGGTCTGGAACTTCTTTGCGACATTGCACCAGATCTGCCGGAACTGGTTGCGGGAGATCCGGGCCGGCTGCGCCAGATCCTTCTCAATCTGGTCAGTAATGCGATCAAGTTCACGGCTCACGGCGAAATAGCCTTGAAAGCGCAAATCGATGCCGAGGACCATGACAGTCGAGTGGTCCGGTTTACTGTAGCCGACACCGGCATTGGCATCCCTGAAGAGAAGCAGGTATTTATTTTCTCTCCCTTTACGCAGGCCGATTCATCGACGACACGCCAGTATGGGGGCACCGGGCTGGGGTTAACTATTTCCGCACGCCTGGTAGCGATGATGGGAGGAAGGATCTGGCTGGAAAGCGAGCTAGGACGGGGCACGCAATTCCATTTCACCGTGCGATTAAAAGTAAGCGGCAGGACAGCCGAAGCGGACGTCATGGTCCCGCTCGAAACACTGAACGGCCTCAGGATCCTGGTGGTCGACGATAACCAGACCAACCGGCGCATTCTGCACGGGATGCTGACCCGTTGGGGAGCGCAGATAACCTGCGCCGAAAGCGCAAGGGAGGCGTTGTCGGAATTGGAGTCGAGGAGCAAAGGCGAGCAGCACTATCAACTGATTTTGACCGATATGCACATGCCGCGCACAGACGGATTTGGATTGGTGCAAGAGATCCGCCGGAGACCGGAAGTATATCCCGTGACCGTCGTCATGCTCACTTCAGCTGGTCATTCCGGAGACGCGGAGCACTGTCGCGAATTAGGTATTCACTCGTATCTTTATAAGCCCGTCAGAAAGCAAGAACTACTGGCTACGATTTTGCGGGCGCTCGGGCATCCGCAGACATCGTTACCCGCGGCCACGATGCCGGTTACGCGGCCGGCGCGATCCACGAGCATGCACATCCTCTTGGCGGAAGATAACCGCACCAACCAGACCGTGGCAACGCGAATGCTGCTGAAGATGGGCCACACGGTGACCGTCGCCGCCAACGGTAAGGAAGCCCTCTCTCTGCTTACGACGCATGGTTTTGATTTGATCCTGATGGATATTCAGATGCCGGAGATGGATGGGCTATCCGCTACCAGGGCAATCCGAGAGAGCGAGAGAGCGACCCGACGGCACCTGCCCATTATTGCCATGACGGCTCATGCGATGAAGGGCGATCGGGAGCGTTGTATCGAAGCTGGGATGGACGGATATGTGTCCAAGCCAATCAGCAGCCAGGAGGTAGAAGAAGCCATTGCCGGCGTCGTCGGCCTGCGAGGTGAACCCACGCCTGTCAACGGCCTGGAAGCTAAGCCGTTCGAGGTTGATCAGGAGCACGCCACAGCACCTGCCGCGCCCAGCAGCATCGTCTGGAACATGGGCGAGACCCTGGAGCGACTTGGTGGCGATGAGAAACTTTTTCACGAGGTCATCGAAATATTCCTGGATGATGTTCCCAAACACATGGCCAGCTTACGGCGCGCCATTGCAGCGGGCGATGGAGAGGCGGTAGAAGGGGCGGCCCACACTTTGAAAGGAGAATTGGGATACCTGGGAATATCCGAGGTGTCGCAAAAGGCGCGTGCACTGGAGGAGTTCGGGAGGAACTCAGATCTCCGATTCGCCGCGGACCTCTACGCGACCTTGGCATCGGAGCTTTCCGAGTTGTTGACGTCGATGCGCGGCATGATGGGCGCCAATCCTGGTATCGAAATGGTAGCCGGGCGAGGGCCAAGCGAATGACGGCGGCCGGAATAAATGGAAAGCTCACGGAGTTTCTTCGCCCGGGTAGTTCCTGTAACCGGGTCCTGGTTGCGGAAGACGACGCCATGTTCCGCCGGATCCTGCAGAGTTGGCTGGAAAACTGGGGCTACCTGGTAACGATTGCGGAAGACGGCGCAAGAGCCTGGGACATTCTTCAACAGGAACCCCCGCCTCAACTGCTTATTCTCGATTGGATGATGCCCGCGATCAATGGTCTGGAGCTATGTCGCAGGGTTCGAGAATGTAACCAGACTCCTTACCAATACATACTTCTCGCAACCGCTAAGGACGCGAAGCAGGATCTGGTCAGGGGTCTGGAGGCGGGAGCGGATGACTATCTCACCAAGCCCTTCGATAAAAGCGAATTGCAAGCGCGTTTGCGAGCCTGTAATCGAATCCTCACCCTGCAGGACGATCAGATCCGGGCCCACCTGCAACTCCGTTTTCAAGCGACCCATGATGCGCTTACGGGGGTCTGGAACAGGAGCGAGATTCTGGAGACGTTACGCCGTGAGTTGGAGCGTGCAGCGCGCGCCAAAAGCGCCACGGGACTTTTGATGCTGGATATCGATCACTTCAAAAAAATCAACGACACCTATGGGCATCTGACCGGGGATGTAGTGCTGAAAGAAGTGACACAACGCATCATCAAGGCGGTGCGGGGATATGACTCAGTCGGGCGCTACGGCGGAGAGGAGTTCGTGATCGTACTCCCAGGTTGCACGCGCGAACAGATTGAGCACGGCGCGGAGAGGATTCGCTCCGCCGTGGATGACCGTCCGATCGCCGCGAATGCGTCAACGGTCTCCGTCACCGTCAGTATCGGCGCGGCTGTCACCACGGTGGAAAGACACGGCTTGGTCTCGGACACGGAAATGCTGGCAGCCGCGGATAGCGCGCTTTACCGGGCTAAGAGGATCGGGCGCAATCGAACCGTCTTATCCGATTTCGTATTCAACGAAATCAGGTAATTCGTTTGCTCCGCGCGTTCGCATACCAGATGTTTGCGCTCCCGAACAACAGGCAGGCGACATTGACCACCACATTCAGAGCGCCTCTCGAACCTGCATATTGGCCATGCCGGAAATTGCAAATCGCATCGAGCATGCCCAGGTAGACCATGGAACTACCGGCTACCGCAGTCGCAGATAGCCGCGCGCCGGATCATTCCTCATCCACCAATGGCTCGCCAGCCAAAATGTCCCCACGATCCAGAGGAGATCGGGGAGAAGGAAGCACCACTCGAAATCGACCACATTCGCGGGTAGGTCATGATGATCGCTCCAGAAGGAGATCCAGAAAAACACGATAGCCAACGCAGCTATTCGCTGTGTCCAGGCAAACCAGCGTACGGGCATGGTGGGGGTTTCCATTTAGGATTTGGTCGCGGGTTCTCCAAATCTCAAACGCGAGACCTGGAAAACCTTTCCGTTGCACCCTTCGGGTCGTAGATGGGGGAGGGAAAAATGGGATGTTAGCGTATTGGATCCGGATGGTGCGCGCGGAGAGATTCGAACTCCCGACCTTCTGGTTCGTAGCCAGACGCTCTATCCAACTGAGCTACGCGCGCATGCGTACCACGATAGACTACCAAACGGGTTCAAAAACGCCAAATTACCCTTTTGCCACTGGCTCTTCCCGCATCCAAGGATTCATGGCACGTCCTTATTGGACTGGACAGATCTCTCTCTCGCTGGTCAGTTTCGCGGTTGAAATCTATCCCGCGGTCACTTCTGCCCGGCCCTTCCAATTTCACCAGATTGACCGGGCAACCGGGGAGCGCATTCACTATCAGAACGTTGCCGCCGACGGTGACGAGGCAGACGACTCTGGCCCGGACCGGAAGGGGAAGGGGCTGCACATCGCCAAAGGATCCGGCGCAGCCCATGAAGACAAGCACTTGGTGGAGAAATCAGACATCGTCAAAGGTTACGAATACGAAAAGGGCAAATACGCCATCATCGAACCGGATGACCTGAAGCGGCTTCGGATCCCCGGCAAAGACACCCTGGAAATCGTCCAGTTTACGCCGGCCAGTGAGCTGACTCCCTCGCTCTATGTCAAGCCTTACTTCGTCGTCCCCAAGAAGGGTCCTCAAGCGACGGCCTTTGCGATTGTGCGCCGGGCAATGGTGGATACGGACATGGTGGGCATGGGAGAAATCGCCTTCGCCGGCCGGGAGCATGTGGTTGCATTGGCTCCGCCACCCGACCGCAATCAACCAGGCATGATGCTGTACGTACTTCGCTTTGAGGACGAGTTACGCGATCCCGATGAGTACTTCGGCAAGATCCCGGCCACGAAGACGGATTCCGCCCAACTCAACCTGGCCAAACAGTTGATCAAGACTTATACCCGTCCGCTGGAACTCGATAAGTTCACCGATAACTATGAGACAGCGGTGCGCGAGCTGGTGGAAGCTAAACTCGCCAATAAACCGTTGCCCAAGGAAAAGCCAGCAAAGGCGCGCGGCAAGGTGGTCGATTTGATGTCTGCACTGCGTCAGAGCCTGGCGGCAAAGGATGTGCCTAAGGCTGTTAAGCCGGCGGCTAAGACGGCGCCGGGTCAACGCAAGTTGAAGGTTGTGGCCGGCAAGCGGAGTAAGACGGCTTAGGCGAACATGGGCAACCGTCCGGTTCCTTTTGCCTTGGCTACAACGTAGTTATCTCGCTTACGGCCTGGAGAAAGCGATCCACTTCTTCTCGCAGTGTTGTAGTGCGCTAGCCCGATACGCAGAAAGCCACCGTCTTTCTCTACATCGAAGTGCTCGGTCAGGTTGAGAGCGTAGTAGTTGCCATCCCAGGTAAAAAAACCTCGCCGCCCCAGCTCGATTGCCAGTTGCCGTGGCGTATGGCCTGCGATACGGATGGCAACGGTGGGACAGCGGGCGTCGAACCGCTCAGCATCGCGGATGCCATAAAACGTAAGGCCGGGCATCTGCAAGAGCCCGGCAATCAGGTGTTCGACCAAACTACGCTCGTGCCTCTGAATCATCTTCCACGCGGTAAGCAGGCGCGCGCGCCGGGTGGACGCTTCGGGAGCGATGCGATGCCCCAGCTCGGCAAGGTAGTCAACGCAGGCAGTGATCCCGGCAATGCACTCGTGATTCAATGTGCCCCATTCCCAGGAAAGGGGAACCGCGTGGTTATTGGCCGCGATTTTGTACGGTTGCAGCCGCGTCAGGTGCTCGTGCTTGGCAAAGAGCACGCCCATGTGCGGTCCGAAAAATTTGTAAGAGGAGCAGACGAGAAAGTCGCAGTCGAGCGCGCGCACATCGATCGGGCCGTGCGGCGCGTAATGAACAGCATCGATGTAAGCCATGGCTCCCACCCGGTGCGCCATGCGGACGACTTCCCTTACATCGTTGATGGTTCCCACTGCGTTCGAGGCGTAGCCAACCGCTACCAGCCTCGTCCGGCTGTTGATTTTCCGCGCCAGGTCGTTCATGTCCAGGGTGCAATCCCGATCATGAATCTCGGCCACCCGGACCGTAACCCCGCGTTCCTCCAGAGCCAACCAGGGTGAGTAATTGGCATCGTGATCGAGACGAGTCACTACGATCTCATCTCCGGCGTTGAGTTCACGGCCAATCGACCGGCTCATGGCAAAGGTGAGTGAGGTCATGTTCGCGCCGAAGACGATCTCCCCCGCATCGCAGGCAAGAAAGTCCGCCATCGCGCTACGAGCACCAGCAAGCATCGCGTCCGTACGCTGGCTGGTAGCAAAGGCGCCGTCGGTGTTGGCATTGCTGCGGCGCAAATAATCGGAGATGGCGTCGATCACGGTTTGTGGAACCTGAGTTCCCCCGGGTCCATCGAGAAAAACAACGGGATGGCCGTTGACGGTTTGCATGAGAGAAGGAAATTGGGAGCGGACCCAGTCCAATTCCAGTTCGTTCCGGGTTGCAACGGTGAGGTCGTCGGTGGTCATGAGCAACTCGTTCCTCGGTCTGTTAAGGTTCCTATCGAGAGAGTACAGACTACCTGAACGAGACAGTTGCGCAGGCAACGAAAGAGACGCGAACACTCTCCAAAGCGCAGTAAGACGGGGTAAAAATTCTTCCCAGGAAAGGTTTGGGATGGCTGGCAAGACAAAGAAAGCAGCGCCACTTAAAGGGGCAAAATCCGCTGGGCGCGGTGGTTCCAAGGCTCCAACGTCTTCTGGACTGGTCGACGAGCAACTCGATCGTTATCGCTCGATGCGTGACTTTAGCAAGACCGCCGAACCAAGCGGCGACGCGGAGTCGGCGGCCACGACTGGGGCTCTCCCCTTCGTAATCCAAAAGCATGCTGCCACCCGCCTGCACTACGACTTCCGCCTTGGCTTGCACGGAGTTCTCAAGAGTTGGGCGGTCACCAAAGGGCCGAGCTATGTGCCCGGAGATAAGCGCCTGGCGGTGCAGGTCGAGGATCACCCCATGGAGTACGGGGGCTTCGAAGGGACCATCCCCAAGGGTCAGTACGGTGGCGGCACGGTGATGCTTTGGGATGAAGGTACTTGGGAGCCGGTGGGCGACCCGGACCAGAGTCTGGCTAAGGGCAATCTCAAATTCATTCTGCATGGCAAGAAGCTGCACGGCAAATGGGTGTTGGTGCGCATGGGCGGCAAGGCTGCGAACGAGGCCAAGCCAAATTGGTTGTTGATCAAAGAACATGACGAATACGAACAAACTGCCGATGACGAGCCGATCACCGAGAAGGAACCCAACAGCGTCCTAACCCAACGGGGTATCGAGGCCATTGCCCGGGACGAAGACCATGTGTGGCAATCGAACCGGCCAGAAACCTCCAGCGGGAACAAAAGCTCCGGGGCAAAGCCGGCGCGTTCTGCGCCGTTCGCTCCGTCCGGTCTGCCGGGCAAGAAAGAGGCTCTGCCGGCTTTTATCCCTCCGCAGTTAGCTTCTGAAGCGCCAGAGCCCCCGGTCGGCGAGCATTGGGTTCATGAGCTGAAGCTGGACGGCTACCGCATCCAGGCGCATATCGACAAAACCGGTAAGGTTCGCCTGTACACCCGCAGCGGGCTCGATTGGACGCATCGCATGGCTGCGGTGGCGCGCGAGCTCGGCCGGCTTTCCGTGGAGAGCGCCATCCTGGATGGAGAAGTGGTTGTACTCGAAGCAAATGGACAGAGCAGCTTTGCCGCCCTGCAGGCAGCGTTTGAGGAGGGCGCCAAACATCCGCTGACCTACTTCGTCTTCGATCTGCTGCACCTCAATGGGCATAATCTTCGCCAGGAGCCGTTAGCCGAGCGCAAGAAAATATTGGCTCAGATGCTCGACACCCTGGCGGAGCATGAGACGGTCCGCTACGGCCAGCATATCGAGACCGAGGGCATGCCGATCTTTAAGGAAGCCTGCCGATTAGGCGCCGAAGGCATCGTTTCCAAACGCGCTGACAGCGCGTATATGTCTGGCCGTAGTAAGTCATGGATCAAAATCAAGTGCGTTCGACGGCAGGAGTTTGTCATCGGGGGCTTTACCAAACCCAACAATGGAACCGCTGGCATTGGTGCACTGCTGTTGGGGTATTACGACGGCAAAAAACTGATCTATGCCGGCCGGACGGGCACCGGTTTCACCCAGGTCAGCTCGCGCAAGTTGCGGGAGCAACTGGAAGCTATGCGGCAAACCAGGATGCCCTTCGAAGACGTGCCGGTCTCGGCCGCCAACGGCGCTATTTGGGTGAAGCCCGAGCTGGTGGGAGAGGTTCACTTCAGTACCTGGACGGCCGACAAACTGGTGCGCCAAGCGGCCTTCAAAGGTCTGCGGGAAGACAAGAAGCCGACCGAGGTGCATCGTGAGATCCCGGATCCGAGCCTTTCGCAAAAACCCGTGCCACGCCAAAAGGCGGCAGCACCCGAGAAGGCGCCCGCTCCTACGCGGCTTGGTTTCAAGGTGACTCATCCGGAGAAGGTGGTCGATCCGCAGACCGGGGTCACCAAGCAGGCCTTGGTCGACTACTACCTGGCGGTCGCACCGCTCATGCTACCCCACGTCACCGGCAGGCCCCTTTCCCTGGTCCGCTGCCCCAACGGTGCGGGCCAGAAATGCTTTTATCAAAAGCATCTGGGACCGGGTATGCCGCCCGGCATTGGCGGAGTTGAGATTCCCGATAGAAAGGGAAAGGGCACTGAGACCTATGTCACCGTCGAAGGTGAGCAATCGTTGGCTGGCTTAGCCCAGATGAACGTGCTGGAGATACATCCCTGGCAGTCGACCAACGCCGACCTGGAGCATCCTGACCGCATTATTTTCGATCTTGATCCGGACGAAGCAGTATCCTGGCCGACGCTTTGTGGCGCAGCACAGGAGGTTCGGGACCGGTTGAAGCAACTTGGGCTGCAGAGCTTTGTAAAGACCACCGGCGGGAAAGGACTGCATGTCGTGGCACCGGTCAAGCCCACGCTCGAGTGGGAGCAGGTCAAAGCGCTGACGCATGAGTTCACGTTGCAGATGGAGAGAGACAATCCCAAGCTCTACATCAGCAAAATGACCAAGGCTGCACGGACAAACAAGATCTTTGTCGACTATTTGCGGAACGAACGGGAGGCGACTGCGGTAGCTCCTTACTCCAGCCGGGCTCGGTTGGGAATGGCTGCTGCGCTGCCGCTGGAGTGGACTGAACTTAAGGGTCCAAAGGCACCTAAATACCTGATTGCCCAGTTTGATGAGTGGAAGGAGCGGGTACGTAAGGATCCGTGGAAGGCGATGCTTACGATTGAACAGGAGATTCCGGCGTCGCTTTTTGCTGCCGAGTGAGGGATCTCTATCAGCAACTAAAGTCGGGTATCCCACATCTCGCGAAAACGAGCGCCCTCGCTGCTAGTAAATGCGGAAGTTCACTTCGATGTTCACTTCCACCGGCACCGGTTTTCCCTGTAGCGTCGCGGGTTTGAACTTGTACTGCCTCACTGCCTCGACGGCCTTCTCATCCAGCCCCATGCCCAGATGGCGAACTACCTGCACCCGTTGCGGGTTTCCCTGAGCATCTACGATCAACGAAACGACGCAGACACCCTGGTACTTTGCCCGGCGGGCCTCGTCAGAAAACTCAGGATCCGGGGCAAACACCAACTGCGGAGCGGAAACGCCGCCACCCACATGGTAGAGGCCTCCACCGTAACCACCGCCTTCACCGGGGCCGTATCCATTCCCCTTGCCAGACCCGATGCCGCCACCAGAGCCCGTACCCATACCCGCGCCGCTACCACTGCCGTTTGAGGCCGGACCCACCACGCTGGTGCGCGGGTCCCCTAGGTTGGGCAGATTGTTATTAGGCAGCTGAATATCCTTAGGCATCATGATGGAAGGGTCCATCGCCAACTTGGGCTTATCGTTCTTGATCACCATCGGTGGAACGATCGGCTGTTCCTCGAACTTGGGCAGCTTGCCTTTCGGCGTCTGCAAAATATCGTGGGAGCCGCCGCCACCGCCGCCACCCATCTGCGGTCCCTTGGGGGCAATGGGCATGAATTGCGGCACGTCGATGTTGGTCACCTGCTGGTTTTTCTTGGTGACCACATTCTTGACTGCGAGAAAGCCCCACAGGATCAGCCCAATGATGAGGACGTGCAGACTGATGGAAATAATGGAGGAGGCCTTACCGCGGTCCTCCTTCATCGGGTCTATTACGGGAATCGGCGTTGACGTTAGGACGAGCGGGGGGAGTTTCCTGGGATACAGGAGGTCATAAATATTGCCGGCAATCGTCTTCCACGCCGGCTCATCAATGATTTCGGCGAGCAACTTGGGCTCTAAGGGCTCGCGTTGATCCAGCTCCGGAGGTAACAAAACCTGATTGGCCATAGAACCTATGAGAAAAGAGGGCTGGTAAGCCTCTCTCCGCCTATCTCCCCATTATGAACGACTCGCGTCGGGCTTGTCGCTCTCCAAGAATACGTAGCGTGGATCGGTTGAGGATCCATTAAAAAGTATTAGACACCTTTTTTGGCCTGGAGGTAAGCAGCGTGTCAACTTTTGCGGCAAAGATACAATAGAGTTTTGCCCTTTACAACTGGAGAGATAATGCCACCCCCGCCCGAACTCAAGGCGACACTCAACCTACCCCACTCCGACTTCCCCATGAAGGCAAATCTGCCCCAAAGCGAGCCGAAACGGCTGACTGCCTGGGAGCAGGAGAGGATCTACGAGCAGATCCGCGCCGTACGCCAGGATGCTCCTAGTTATGTGCTGCACGATGGCCCGCCCTACGCCAACGGGCCCATCCACCTGGGCCACGCCCTCAACAAGTGCCTCAAAGATTTCGTGGTCAAGTCAAAGACCATGGCCGGCTTCAACGCCCCCTACGTGCCGGGGTGGGATTGCCACGGCCTGCCTATCGAGATCAAGGTCGACGAGCAACTGGGCCGCAAGAAGCTGGAAATGCCGGCGATCGCCGTGCGCCGCGCCTGCCGGGAGTACGCCCAGAAGTATCTTGACCTGCAGCGAACGCAGTTTCAGCGCCTGGGCATTTTCGGCCGCTGGGAGCTTCCCTACTCCACTATGACTCCGGAGTACGAGTCCAAGATCATCGAGACCTTTTTCCAGTTCCTCGAAAAGGGCTTTGTCTACAAGGGCTTGAAGCCTGTTCTGTGGTGCATGCATGACCGTACGGCACTGGCCGAGGCGGAAGTCGAGTACGACATGCACACCAGTCCCAGTGTTTACGTGCGCTATCGGCTTACCAGCCCTCCTGAAGCGATCCACGCCCGGTTGGCTGGCAAGCAGGTTTCGACCATCATCTGGACGACCACACCCTGGACCTTGCCCGCTTCGTTGGCGGTGGCGTTTCATCCTGATTTCCAATACGTCGCCCTGGAGCAGGATGGAGACGTGTACATCGTTGCCGAGGCCCTTGCGGCCGCCACCAAGGCTGCGTGCGGGCTGGAGCGTGCGCAGGAGATCGCTCGTTTTCCCGGTTCGCGAATGGAGCGCGTTACCTTCGCTCACCCGTTTCTCGACCGGAGCATTCTGGGCGTGACGGCTACTTATGTCACCACCGACCAGGGAACCGGCGCCGTCCACACCGCGCCCGCGCATGGCGTCGACGATTTTGCCACGGGCGTGCGCTATGGACTGAGCGAGTTGAACAACGTGGACGATGGTGGGCACCTACGCAACGGACTGCCCGAATACGATGGGATGTTCGTTTTCAAGGCCAACGCCCCGATCATCACCCTGCTTGCAGAGCGTGGCGCCTTGATGGGACGGCAGGAAATCCATCATTCCTATCCCCATTGCTGGCGCTGCCACCGGCCGGTGATCTTCCGGGCCACGGAGCAGTGGTTTATCAATATGGAAACGCCGATGCCGGCCTCAAAGCCACAAACGAACGGGTCGGTGACCACGTTCCGCCAGCGTGCGCTCGAAGAGATCGACCGCGTGAAATGGGATCCGTCCTGGGGCAAGGAGCGGATCGCCAACATGGTGTCTACCCGTCCTGACTGGTGCATCTCGCGCCAACGGATCTGGGGTGTGCCCATCGCGGTACTCCTTTGCGTCAAATGCGGCCGGCCGCTGAAAGATCCCGCGGTGAATCAACGCATCGTCGATCTGTTTGCCAAAGAGGGGGCTGACGCCTGGTACGTGCGCGATGCGGCGGAGATCCTGCTTGCGGGCACCGCCTGCACCTCGTGCCGGAGCACTGAGTTCAAGAAGGAGATGGACATTCTTGACGTCTGGTTTGAGAGCGGCGCCAGCCAGGCGGCTGTTCTCGGTCGAGAGAAAGACCTTCCCTGGCCCGCAGATCTGTATATCGAGGGCGGGGATCAGCATCGTGGGTGGTTTCAGTCTTCCCTGCTCTGCGCAGTTGGCACTCGTGATGCCGCGCCTTACCGCATGGCTGCCACCTGCGGGTGGACGCTGGACGAACAGGGGCGCGCCATGTCCAAGAGCCTGGGCAATGGGGTTGATCCGGTCGACATCGCGCAGCGGCTCGGGGCAGAGATTGTTCGTCTCTGGGTGGCCTCGGTCGACTTCCGTGAAGATGTAGCGGCCAGCGAAAACCTGATGCAGCGGGTTTCCGAGACGTACCGCAAGCTGCGGAACACGTTTCGCTTTCTGCTGAGCAACCTCAACGGGTTTGAGCCCGAGGTGCATGCGGTGCCGTGGGAGCAAATGCTCCCGCTTGACCGGTACATGCTCACGCGGACCCGCGAACTCACAGAGAAAATCCTGGGCTGGTATGAAGACTTTGAATTTCACCGCATCTATCACGCGCTGAATGAATTCGCGGTCGCCGAGCTGAGCGCGCTTTATATCGATGCGGTCAAGGACAGAATCTATACCTTCGCTCCCAACAATCCGGCGCGCCGGTCTGCGCAAACCGTGTTGTGGATGATTGCCGAAGCGTTGGTCCGCCTGGTCGCGCCGCTGCTCAGTTTTACCGCGGACGAAATCTGGCACTACATGCCCCAGGTCAGCAACCGGCTGCCCAGCGTGCATCTGGAGCTGTTCCCCAAGCCTGAGAGTCTCGCGGCTACCGTCGATGCGAGGTTCATGAGCGACTGGGCAACTTTGCTTTCGATCCGCGACGAGGCGCTCAAGAGTCTGGAAGAAGCGCGCAAGGCAAAGTTGATTGGCAAGGCGCTCGATGCCCGGCTGGTGTTGGAGGTACCGGAACCAATCGGCGCTCTGCTTGCACGCTACCATGGGAGCTTGAAGGAGCTGTTGAATGTCTCGCAGGTGGAAGTAGTTTCCGGACCGGGAGCCGGGGTCATCGCGACTACCCTGCCCGCCGAGGGCAAGAAATGCGAGCGTTGCTGGAATTACTCCGTGCACGTGGGTGAGGATTGGCGGTGGCCAACGGTTTGTGAGCGGTGTTCGGCGGCGCTCGATGAGATGGGTGAGCCTCCGGAAGAAAACTCATGAGAGCTTCCAGAGTCTGGCTTCTGTTACTTTCACTGACCGTAGTGGTTGCCGACCGGCTAACGAAATGGTTGGCGGCGACGCGGATCGGGCTGGGCGATCACGTGGTGGTGATCCCTCATGTGTTCGCCATCAGTCACGTGGAAAACCCCGGGGCGGCGTTCAGTTTGTTTAACGATTCGAGTTCTCCGGATCGTGTGCGCTGGATGTTGCTGCTGTTTTCCCTGTTGGCGGCGGTTGCCGTTCTGGTGGCGCTGCTGAAGCTTGGCCGTCGGGTTACGCCAACCTCGGTGGCGCTGGCGCTGATCCTCGGGGGTGCGCTTGGGAATGCATGGGACCGCATGCGGTTTGGGTATGTGATCGACTTTCTCGAAGTACACATCATTCACTATCACTGGCCGGATTTTAATGTTGCCGATTCGGCGATTGTCATTGGCGGGATTTTGCTCTTCTTTGATGCCTTGTTTATGGGAAAAGAAGAGGCGCCGGTGAGTGAACCGGCAATTCGTAACCACCACGGTTAGTTGGCAACCCGATGCCGGCGAGGCCCCCGAAGGGCGCACCGCAGATCCCTCACTTACAGGGATTTCCTATTCACCGCTCTCACCGGCGACCACTTATGTGGTTCTCCGTAAAGAGAACCACACGCAGTTGACCGAAGCTGCAACTCTCGACAGGAAATCCGGGGAAGTGAGGGATCTGCGGTGCGCCCTTCGGGGGCCTCGTATATTCAGGTCAGAGCGTCTTCAGGTATTCCTTAGCCTTATCCCATTCCGGAAAAAGCCGCTCTTCTATTTGAAACTCGCGCGGGTGTACGCAGCGCCGCCCACCTCGGACCTTCACTGGATGCTTCAAGTGCAGCATCTCGTGATAAAGCAAGTACTCCACGGCGTAACGCGGAGTGTTCTTGCGGTCGAAAACCTTGCTGACCACGATCGTGTTGTGCGCCGGATCGTAGTGACCCAGGCTGCGTTTGGCTACATGCCCACTCCAGGTCAGGAGCGGCCGTCCCATCAGCCCGTGGAAAAACCGGAGGTTCAGGCTCTCGAAGACCTCGTCCAGGTTGTAGTACTGGCCCTGGGGCCCAAGCATCTTCTTGCGGCCGCGCGACTGACGAATTAATTCCGTCTGCCGGATCACGGCTTCGCTCGAGGCAAACCTGCGATATCGATTGGTTTGTACAGAGTTGAGCGGCTTGCGGTACAACTTGGCCAGCAGAATATGCGCGATGGCGCGGAGAACACTTTCCGGCGCACCCTCCAGCAAGTCCGACAGGTGCACATGCACCCGCCCCTCGCGTAGTCGGATCGTGGTATTCAGGCTGGTAAACCGGCGAAAACGAACTTCAAGGCTAGGAATCGGAGCGCGCGGACGAAGGGCCCGGTACTCTTCCGCAAACAGCAAGTGCAATTCGGGAATCACCGCCTTCAAGCCTAGCAGGACTTGGCGCCCTGGCCATTCACCTTTTTTGTTCTTCCTTCTCTCGTTCCTTTTCCTCTTTTTTCTTCTCGGCGATATATTTTTCCTCGTCGGCCAGCATCTTCACGGCCGACTCATGCGCGCTCTGGTTGGAATCGATCGCCGTCTTGCGCACAAAATCGTATTGAATGCTGGGCTTTGGCTCGTCCAGGACCTTTGCCCATTCGTCCGTCTTGGTGATGATCTCTTTGAGCACCTTGCGTAGATCGGCGTGTTGCTCGTCGTACTGGTCCATGTTGTCCTGAAGATCGTCGCAGAGGCGCGTGAACTCATCCAACAGGTTGTGGATGCGCGCGGTCTTATTCTGCGCGATGGGATCTGCGTTGATGGTATGGATGTCCTTGGCGCGGTCGTCGACGTAGCCCACGAACAGCTTCACCCGTTCCAACGGCTGGTCTCCGGCTTCGCGGACGGCTTCCTGTTGCTGCTCTGTGAGGGGATCTTTCCTGGACTGGGCGAACACTGGCGCCAGCGCCAGCACCATCCAAACGCCCGTGATGGCTACGGCTCTCTTCAAAACTTATTTCTTGAAGACCTGCATCATCAGTTCAGTCTGCACCTGCTCCAGTTGTTTCAAGGTAGCCTGCAAGACCTGCCGATCATCGTAAGACGCGGCGTTGAGGATGCCGGCCAGGCGAAACGATGTATGCCGCATCAATTCTTCAGCGTTCTTCATCTTTTTGCCATCTGCGGCGACGCCCATGTGGATCTTCTCCGCATACTTTTGCACCAAGTGCAGCGTGGCCGATGCATGATCTTCGTCCCCGGATTTGAATTGCTGACCGGCCAACTCGGTCATGTCATGCACCAGCTCGGCATAGAGGAAGCATTGTTCTTTGGGCTGGGCCTGATCAGCTTTCGCCATGAGCGCCGCCATAGTTTGGGCATCGACGATGCGGTCATCGACGGCAAAGGCGCGGACACAAGAAAGGCTGAGTGTTAGAGCAGAGACGGCGATCGTCGTGGCCACGAACCGCATAGGGCACCTCTCGGAGGGCTAACGGAACGTCTTGCGTTAATGACTACCACCAAGAGCAACGAGTCGATGCTTGGCTTGCCATTCCTGGTCGGGGAATTTTCCGTCGGAAGCAGTGAGGAACTTGCGGTAATACTCCTGCGCTTGTTTCGACAGATGCAGGCTATCGTATGAGGTTGCCCAAAGGAAGTAAGTAGCTGGAGTCTCTGAAAGATATTTTGATCGCATGGAAAGAGCGTTTAATGCGGCTTGATACTGTTTGTTCTCGGATGCGACAAAAGCCAGCCCGCTCCAGGCGTCGCCGTCGTCCGGCTTCAGCTTGACGGCCCGCTCAAACACGCCCTGCGCCTGGGGATAAAGCCTCTCCCGGACCAGATTCTCACCTTGAGCGGCCAGGATTTCCTCATCGCCAGGGTTGGCCAAGACCAATTTGGCGTAAATCGGGTCTGCCTTGTCCGAATGCCCGGATTGAGAATAAGCGTCGGCCAGCATGTGGTCGACAGCGCCATTATTCGGCTCCAACTGCCTCAAGGTCTCGAGCACCGGCAGCGCCTCGTCATTTTTTCCCTGGGCCAGCAGGGCCGTCGCCAACTGCGCATTCAGCCCAGGGTCACGAGGGTCGCGCCCTAATGCGCTTTTGAGCAGAGGCTCGGCGTCGGAGTACTTCTTTTGCTTGATCATCAGCTGGGCCAGGCCGCCGGTCGCCGCCGCTGCGTCGCTGGCTGAGGGGGCCGGATGGCCTGAAAGCAGTCGCTGGTACGCCGTCTGCGCCAATTCCGTATCGTCATTGGCTTCGGCAATCTGAGCCGTCAGCAGCAGGTCAGCCGGAGTTTCCGGACTAAGCTTGAGTGCCTCCACCAAAGCATCCCGGGCAGCCGTCGGATCGCTGGCGCGATCCAGCTTGGCCAGGGTCCGGAAGGCTTCCGCCTGGGCGATGGGACTGGGCGGCTCAGGCGTGAGCAAGGTTGCCTGCTGAATCTGTTCCCGGGCCTCGTCGTATTTGCCTTGGTGGGCCAATAGGAGCCCCAGCGCCAAGCGAACTTCAAACTGCTTTGGGTTGGCGGCAATGGCTTTGCGGTAGTCAGCGGCGGCGGCATCCTGGTGGTTGCCGGCATCCTCGACATAGCCAAGGTCGAAGAGTGCGCGGGCGTCGCCGGGGTTCTGGCTGAGGTATTTCACCAGCAGCGGGCGCGCACCCTCGAAGTCCTTCTGGTCGATCTTGTTTTCCGCCTCCTCTTTCGGATGCTGGGGTTGGCTGACGCTATCCGGCGCCTGGGTTCCCGGCGGAAGCTGATTCTGCGCGACCCCTATCCCCGGCAACAACGCCGCGGCCAAAACGTACCATAGCGACCTCATTGCGCAGCCCGCGCCTCTTGTGCCGCCAAGGCAAGAGCAAGCCAATGTCCCGTATGCGAGCCGGGGGTCTGCGCCACTTGCTCAGGTGTGCCCGCCGCTATCACTTTGCCACCCCCTGCACCTGCCTCCGGTCCCAAGTCGATCACCCAGTCCGCCGACTTGATTACGTCCAAATTGTGCTCGATCACGATGAGCGAGCCTCCGGCGTCAATCAGCCGCTTGAACGCGGTCAGGAGCTTGCTCACATCGTCAAAATGCAGGCCGGTGGTCGGCTCGTCGAGGATGTAGAGCACCCGGCTGCCCGCCTTCGCCGCTCCGTTGTTGGCGGCTCGCCCCATCGCGCTCCGTCCCTGAGAAAGATGCGCCGCCAGCTTGACCCTTTGCGCTTCCCCGCCAGAAAGCGTGGTTGCCGATTGGCCCAGGCGAACGTATCCCAGCCCCACTTCATCCAGAACGGCAAGTTTTTCCAGGATCCGGGTCTGGCCGGTAAAGAAGCGCAGTGCCTCCTTCACCGTCAGGTTCAGCACCTCGTGTATGTTTTTCCCCCGGTACTTGATCTCGAGCACGCTGGCTTTGTAGCGGGTTCCATTGCATTCCTCGCAGGGCAGCTCAACGTCAGCCAGGAACTGCATCTCCACCGTAACGGTACCGTCGCCCTCGCACACGTCGCACCGGCCGCCTGGCACATTGAAGGAGAAGTGGCCGGCCGCGTATCCCCTGCGCTGGGCCTCAGGCTGGGCCGCGAAGAGCTCCCGGATGGCGTCGAAGGCCTTGATGTAGGTGACCGGATTGGAACGCGGTGTCCGCCCGATGGGTGCCTGGTCAACCAGAACGATGTCGTTCAGCCGCTCCGCTCCCTTGAGTTCGCGGTAAAGGTGCGACGGGTCTCCGCCCTCGTTCTTGCCTAAGGCGTGCGACACCGCGGGGTAAAGCACGTCATGCACCAGGGTGGATTTGCCCGAGCCTGAAACACCCGTGATGCAGACCAGCATGCCCATGGGAATCTCTACATCAAGCCCGTTCAGGTTGTGAATCCGGGCCCCCCGCAATACCAGCTTCTCCCGCATCGGCTCCCGCCGACGGGTAGGAATGGGAATCGTGAGCTGCCCGCTCAGATAGCGGCCAGTCAAGGAGTCCGGATTTCTCTCCACCTCGTCCACCGTGCCCGAGGCCAAAATCCGGCCACCCAATTCCCCGGCGCCGGGGCCCAGATCGACCAGCCAGTCGGCTGCGCGAATCACATCCGGATCGTGTTCGACAACCAGGATGGTGTTGCCCAGATCTCTCAGTTCTTCGAGGATGCGAATCAGCTTAGCCGTATCCCGGCTGTGCAATCCGATGGACGGTTCGTCCAGCACGTAGAGCGCTCCCACCAACCGCGAGCCGAGCGAAGTCGCGAGTTGGATGCGCTGTGCTTCCCCACCGGAAAGGGTGGACGCAAGCCGGTCGAGGGTGATGTACTCCAACCCCACCGCGTCGAGGAAATGTAACCGCTGTTGTATCTCGACCAGAATGCCGCCGGCGATCTCCTGCTGCTGCGGGGTCAAGGTGAGATTCTCAAAAAGCCGGTGTGCCTCGCGGATGGTGAGCGCGGATACCTCGCAGATGTTGAGCCCGTTAATGCGCACTGCACGCGCTTCCGCGCGCAGGCGCGTTCCCTTGCACTCCGGACACTCCGCGTAGCCGCGATACTTGCTCAGCATCACGCGCACATGCAACTTGTATTTCTTGCGCTCCAGAAAAGCGAAGAAGCCGTGCACGCCGAGGAAAGACCCATGCCCATCCAGTACGAAGGCTTGCTCGGCGGGCGTTAACTCCCTCCACGGCGTGTCCAGCGGAATGCCGTGCTGCATCGCGGCTTTTCTCAGTTCCGACTGGTAAGGGCGGTACTTGGGCCGAGTCCAGGGATCAATGGCCCCGTCGTTCAGCGTCTTCTGCTTGTCGGGAATGATCAGGTTGATATCGAAATCAATGGTGTTGCCGAAGCCCTGGCAACGCTCGCAGGCGCCGTAAGGATTGTTGAACGAGAACAGCCTGGGTTCCGGTTCGCGGTAGGTGCGGTGGCAAAGTTTGCATTCAAAGGCCTGGGAAAAGCGCAGGCGCCGAGGCTCGGTTTGTTCGTCCCGCGGAACCGTCTCGTAAACAATCTCTCCCGACTCGCGGAACCCGATCTCCGCGGCGTCGACAATCCGGGCTCGGTTCTCTGCGGAAACTACCAGGCGATCGACCAGCGCATAGACCGCTTGGCCGAAGTCCAGGTCGAGCAGCGACTCGGGGGTGGAGAACTCTACAATTTTGCCGTTCTGGTACAGGCGGTTGAATCCGCGGGTGCGCAATTCATTGAGCCGTTCCTTGAACGCATCATTGGGTAGCGCGGGGTTGGCTGGGGCTTTTGCCTTCTTTCGCTTTTTAGGCTCAGCCTCGGTTGCGGCCGCCGGCTTGACGGGAAACAGGGCGTAGAGACGCGTGTCCTCGCCCAGCCCCAGGATGGATGCGGCAAGCTCATCCACCGTGTCGCGCCGAACCACTCCGCCGCAAACAATGCAGTGTGCGGTGCCGCAGCGCGCGAAGAGCAGACGGAGGTAGTCGTAAATCTCGGTCGCCGTCGCCACTGTGGACCGCGGATTGCGCGTCGAATTCTTCTGCTTGATTGCGATGGCGGGCGCCAGCCCGTCGATCAGGTCTACGTCCGGCTTCTCGATCCGTTCGAGAAATTGCCGGGCATACGCGGATAGAGATTCAACATAGCGGCGCTGCCCTTCCGCATAAATGGTATCGAAAGCGAGCGAGGATTTGCCCGAACCTGAAACGCCGGAGACCACGGTGAGGAGACCGTGGGTCAGATCGCAGTCGATGTTTTTCAGGTTGTGGGTTCGTGCGCCACGAATGGTGATCTGGTCGTTCAATGTCTCAACCGGCAACTTCGCCGTGGACCTCCTCCGTAGGAGATTCAATCTCTGCCTCAAAGCCTGCTTTGATGCGGGTCAGCATCTCGATAGGATCGCGCTTCTCCGCTTGCTCGAAGGCTGCGGCGATGTGGCGGGCGAGGTCTGCCAGCATCATTCCCCAGGCTTCCGGTTCCTTCCACACGCCCACACGCATACTGATGTGCTGATCCTGGTGCGCGATCCAAACGCGCAGCAATTCGAAGGATTTAGCGTCGGTTCGGGCAGGTTCGGGAACGCGGAGTTGATCGGATTGGGCCATGGTTCACCTCTTCTTCTGTTGCGGGCGATATCGGGGCGGTTACGGGAGAGCGATCTAGTGCCGGGATGTAGCTTCGATCGGCATCACCTCGGCTGCCCTGGCCGCGGCGGTTGCGCTGTGGCGCCTGGCCCACAGCATGAGCAGAATACCGGCCACAATCGAGCCCAGGCTGGCGACCTGCGCATTACTCATGCCCCAATAGATGCGGGGATTGATGCGGATGAACTCGACCAGGAAGCGTGCCACTCCGCTCAGCACCAGGTATTCGCCCGTGATCTGGCCTGCGGACAACGTAGCGGACTTCGTTCCCCTTCGCCACAACCAGGCAGCAATCAGCAAGGCGACCAATAACTCGTAGATGGGCGTCGGGTGAACCCTCTGGGCGGTCGGGACAAGCCCATTGGGAAAGCTCATGCCCCAAGGCAGGTGGGTGGGAATGCCGTAATCGCCATCCCCGGAGATCAGACACCCCAGGCGCCCGACACCATAGCCGACCGCAACCGCCGGCGACGCCAGGTCGAGCATCGCGAGGCCGCCGATTTTGGCTTGCCGCCCCTGCCACAAGAGCACTGCGATCCCAACCAGCAATCCGCCAAACCAGGCGAATCCTGCCCGGTCAAAAAGAACCTGCAACGGCTGATGCATGAGCAACGTGGGGTCTTCCAGTACATGCCATAGTTTGGCTCCCACCACGCCGCCGACCGTGGTGTACGCCGCCACCCCGACTGCATCCGCGTCGATCCCGTTGCGTTGAAAATTTTTGTAAAGCGTCCAGCAGGCACAGACCGACGCCAACCACAGGCAAAGGCCAAAAGTGCCAATGGAAAAGTGTCCGATGTGAATGAAGGGGTACATGCTGGCGTCTACTCTTTACAGTATAGCCGGGTGCTTTCTCTTGACAGGAATCCGTGGAAGAATGGCTGAATCCATGAGAGAGCACGAGCACGACATGTTGTTCCGGCGCGAAGAGATTGCCGTCCGGGTGGCCGAAATCGGCGCGCAGATTAGCCACGACTTTGCGGGAGAAGCCATCTTGCTGGTAGGTGTGCTGAAAGGCGCCGCCGTTTTTCTCGCCGACCTGGCCCGAAGTATCTCGGTCGAGACCACGTTCGATTTCGTGGCCATCTCCAGCTACAAGGGGGTCAAGACCAGCGGTGCGGTAAGATTGATCAAGGATCTGGACACCCCGATCGGGGGTCGGAACGTGATCCTGGTCGAAGACATTCTGGATACTGGCCTGACACTCGTTTTCCTGCGCAAGTTGTTGCAGCAACACAAACCCAAGACCTTACGAATTGCCACCTGCCTGGACAAGCCTGCCCGGCGGCTGGAACCGATCGATGCCGATTATGTGGCCTTTACCATACCCAACCATTTCGTAGTCGGATATGGGATGGATTACCAGGAACGCTTTCGTAACCTCCCCGATATCCGAATTTTTAATCCGGATGAGGCGCCAAATTCACATTGATCTTTGCCAGCATAAGAGCATAGAGTCCCACCGGAGCCTAACCAGGCGAAGGGAGCCTGTTTCATGACCACTAAACTGCTACAGCCGGAGATCGAGCACGACTCCGGGTATTTCGACGTTGCTGGATTTGCATCCGCTGCCTTGGCGAATGCCTCTGCCCTGGCTGCGGTTTTCGATCATACTTTGCTTAAGCCGGAGGCCACGCACGATCAAGTGGTGAAGCTGTGCGAGGAGGCGGCGACCTATCGCTTTGCCTGTGCCATGGTGAATCCCGCGTGGGTTTCGCTTGCCTATTCCGTGATGGTGGGCAGCGGTGTTCCGGTCGGCGTGGTCGTCGGCTTCCCGCTGGGCGCCAGTCTGGCGACCAGCAAGCGCGAAGAAGCCCTGGCGCTGATCAAACTGGGAGCGCGCGAGGTGGATATGGTCATGAATCTCGGCCTGCTCAAGTCCGGCATGAGATCGCTGGTGGAACAGGATATTCGCGGAGTGGTGCAGGTTGCCCACGACGCCGGTGCGCTGGTGAAAGTGATTCTGGAGACGTCGTTGCTCAGCGTAGAAGAGAAGCTGCGCGCCTCCGAACTTGCCTTGGCCGCCGGGGCTGACTTCCTCAAAACCAGCACGGGGTTTTCCACTGGAGGCGCTACGCCGGCCGATGTCGCCATCCTGCGCGGCGTAGCCGGCAGTCGCTGTGGGGTCAAAGCCTCCGGTGGCATCCGCACCCTCAGCGATGCGCGCGCCATGCTGGAGGCAGGCGCCACCCGCATCGGGGCCAGTGCCAGCGTAGCGATTCTTCGCCAATATCAGGACGAAGCTTAAACCTTGAGTCCCGCAGGCCGAGGATGCAGTGGAGTGTGGGAAATTCGAGGGACCAAAAGTCCCCGAGGGACGGCTGAACTTAGTCCAGGACGCTAGTCCTGGGTTGGGTTTGAAACGAAGACAAGTCCCGCAGGGACGGCTGGAATATGCCGCTGTGCAATCCCTGGACAAGCTTCAGACGTCCCTACCGGACTCTCCGCAGCATTCACCATAAAACCGGTTTCGCGACCAAATGCTCTATCATGACTCGATATTTGTATGACTCCTCCTCGCGGCCAAGACGATCCAGAAACCGGCAAAAAACCGGCGCAAACTCTTGCGACGCAATCGTTTGAGGGCGATTACCGGCCCAGTTCAGAAGCGCTGCCCTTGCCCGGCTCGATCAAAGTGGATCCGCTGCAAACGGAATTCCTCATGCGGCTGGCGAACGCCCTCAACACCACCCTGGATCTCCAAACCCTGCTGCACCGTACCGCCGACCTGGTGCGCGCGGTCATTGACTACAAGATCTTCGCCATCCTGCTCCTCAATGAGCGGACCAACGATCTCCGCATGCGGTTTCAAATCGGTCATACACCTGAGGTCGAGCGCTTGCGGATCCGCGTGGGTAAGGGCGTCGTCGGCCGGGCCGCCGAACACCGCGAATCCGTTCTGCTGCAGGATGTAACCCAGGACGACAACTACATCAGCGCGAACCCCGACGTTCGCTCGGAATTGGCGGTCCCGCTGATCGTCAAAAACCGCGTGATCGGCGTGATCGACCTCCAATCCGAACAGGTCGGCTATTTTCAACCGGAACACCGCCGTTTGTTGGAACTAACCGCCTCCCGCGTGGCCCAGGCCATCGAGAATGCCCGGTTGTACACCCGTGTGGCCCGGCAGGCGCAAACCCTTGCCGTGCTGAATGAGATCTCGCGGGAAGTCACTTCGATCCTCGATCTCGATCCCCTGCTTGAGCGCATTGGAGAACTCCTGCGGAGGATCATCGACTACCAGATGTTCAGCATCCTGCTGGTGAACGAGCGGGAGCAGGTGCTGGAGATTCAGTATGCGGTGCGCTTTGGACACCAGGTGCCGCCCTCCGAGACCGTCCCGCTGGATCGGGGACTGGTGGGAACCGCAGTGCGCGAGCGGCGCCTGATCTACTCCGGAGACGTGCGCAAGGATGCGCGCTACTACATGGTGAATCCGGAGACTCGCTCGGAAATGGCGGTTCCTCTTCTCTACAAGGGCAAGGTGATCGGCGTACTCGACTTGGAACATGTCAAGGTCAATTACTTCAACGAGGATCACCAGCGCACTCTCGTAACCCTTGCCTCGCAGATTGCCGTGGCTATCGAAAACGCGCGGCTATATAGCCGGGTGGCACATCAGGAACAGCGCCTGGAGCACGATCTGGACATGGCGCGCGACGTGCAGTTGCGCCTCTTGCCGCCGACTCCTGCCCGTAAGCCGCACGCCGAGTTTGCTACCCGGTTTCTGCCCGCGCGGACCATCGGTGGAGACCTCTACGACTTCCTGCCCTACGATGACCAATGCATCGGCATCGCCATGGGAGATGTCAGCGGCAAGGCCGCGCCCGCCGCGCTGTATGCAGCGTTGATCAGCGGGATCATGCGCGCCGCCACCAGCCAGGCGCTTTCTCCTGCCGCGATGTTGAAACAGCTCAACGACTCTCTGCAGGAACGAAAGATGGATGCGCAATACGTAACCATGGTCTTCGCCGTCTGGAACGACGAGAAGCAGACGCTGCAGATCGCCAATGCGGGCGCAGTGCAGCCACTGTTTTGCCGCGGAGGACAAGTAGAGACCGTGCAGGCGGAAGGATTTCCGCTGGGTATGTTCAAGGACGTCAGCTACGAGGAATTCACCCTTTCGACACGCCCCGGCGACGCAGTCATCTTTTTCAGCGATGGGATCGTGGACGCGGTCAATGACAAAGAGGAGATGTTCGGCGACGCGCGGCTGACTGCACTAGTTACCAGTCACATCAAGTGCACGGCTCAGGAGATGGTGGATGCGATCTACCAGGAGCTCTCCACCTTCCAGGGTGGGGTCGAGCGCTTCGACGACGAAACGGTCATTGTGCTCAAGGTCCTGCCCGGCCCGGGTTAGGATAAACTTTGGAGTTTCCATTGACCGATACCCTGAAAATCGAAAAAACCACGGAACGAACCATTCATCCGGTGCGCAACCTCCTCGGTACCCTGCGCCTGCCCGGTGACAAGAGCATCTCCCACCGATACGCCATGCTGTCGGCGATGGCCGAAGGCTCCAGCCGCTTCCATAATTTTTCTACCGGCGCGGATTGCGCCAGCAGTCTGCACTGCATGGCGCAGCTGGGAGCCAAAGTCACTCGTTCGGGAGATACGGTCGACGTCCAGGGCTGCGCGGGCACCTTCACTCCGCCGGGCAAGGTGCTGGACTGCGGAAATTCCGGTTCCACCATGCGCATGTTGACGGGATTGCTGGCCCCACAGGCGGGCGCCTTCACCCTGGAAGGCGACGCTTCCCTCAATCGCAGACCCATGGAGCGGGTGAGGAAGCCGTTGCTCGAAATGGGAGCATCGATCCATCTGAAAGATGGTCATGCGCCAGTGGAGATCGCGGGCGCGAAGCTGCGCGGGATCGACTATCGCACGCCAGTACCCAGCGCCCAGGTGAAGACTGCCTTGCTTTTTGCTGGACTGCAGGCCGAGGGGACAACCACGGTCAGCGAGGCGGTGCGCACCCGCGACCATGGTGAGCTGGCGTTGCGCGCGTTTGGCGCGGAAATTCAGCGCACCACAGATACCGTTACCATTGCGGGCGGGCAAAAGCTTCACGCGATCGAGGCTACCGTGCCCGGCGACCTATCCTCGGCGGCGTTCTTTCTGTGTGCGGCTGCGCTGTTTCCGGAATCGAGCCTGGTCTTCGATCAGCTGGGCATGAATCCTACCCGGGCCACTCTGCTCGATGTGTTGACTGCTCTGGGGGCAAAGATTCACGTCCTGAACCTGGAGGAGAACCAGGGCGAGTTAATCGGCAGCGTGCAGTTGACGGCTCCTGCGCAGGGTTTGGGCAGTACGGAGATCGGTGGGTCTCTGGCGGCGCAACTGATTGATGAGCTGCCGGTGCTGGCGGCCATTGCGCCGTACACCCGTGGAGGTATTCGTATCCGCGATGCACGCGAATTGCGGGTGAAGGAAAGTGACCGCATCGCCCTGGTGGCTCGAAATCTGCGTGCGATGGGCGCTGAAGTCGAGGAATTTGACGACGGCCTTGACGTGCCGGGTGGCCAGCGGCTGCACGGCGGGATAGTTGATTCGGATGGTGATCATCGCATTGCCATGGCCTTTGCCGTCGCCGCACTGCGGGCAGATGGGGACACGTTGATTCAGGGTGCGGATGCTGCGGCTATTTCCTTTCCGGAGTTCTTTGCTCTGCTGGACCAGGTCACGGAACGTTAGTCATGTTACCGATGGCGGGTATATCCAGACGCGCATTTCTGGCTGGAACAGCCGGAATGGCCGCCGGGGTGATGGCGAGCCGCGGTTTTGCGTCGACCGCAAAACCGATGCGCTTGGGCGGCCCGATTTTTGTGAAATCAGATGATCCCGCCGTGTTGGCCAAAGCGCATCGCGATCTTGGCTATCGAGCAGCCTATGCGCCGAGCGATCTTTCGGTGAACGATACGGATCGAATCGCAGGGCTCGTTAAAGAGTTCGCCCGCCAGGACGTGGTGATTGCCGAGGTGGGGGCGTGGAAGAACATGCTCGATCCGGACCCCGTCAAGCGCAAAGATAACGTGACTTACGTCACCGGGAAACTTGCTCTGGCCGAGCTGCTCGGTGCGCGCAATTGTGTCGATATTGCCGGCTCGTATGATCCAAACGTCTGGTACGGGCAAAACCCGCGAAATCTGAGCCAGGATTTCATCGACGCCACGGTCGAAAACTGCCGCAAATTAATTGATGCCGTAAAGCCCCAACGCACCTTTTTCAGTATTGAGATGATGCCCTGGAACTTCCCCACCGATCCGGATGAATACGTGAAACTGGTCAAGGCGGTGGACCGGAAGGCGTTTGGCGTCCACCTGGATGTCTGCAACACCATGAACAGCCCGGTTCGCTTTTACAACAACACCGCAGTGATCCGGGAATGCTTTCGCAAGCTGGGTCCCTGGATAAAATCCTGCCACGCCAAGGATCTCAAGTGGGGCCCTGGGGTCCAGATGTACATCCAGGAAGTCGTTCCCGGGACCGGGCTGATCGACTACAAAACCTATCTGCAGGAGCTATCGCAACTCGGAACGGATGCGCCGCTAATGCTGGAGCATCTGCACACCGAGGAGGAGTACACCCGAGGCCGCGAATATATCCAGGGTGTCGCCCAGGAGCTGGGTCTTTCGTTTGGTACCTGAGGTGGAGGAACGAACGGAGCCTTCTTCCCTGGACGGGTGCCCCATGTTCGCCCCAGCGTACATGGGCCGAAAACGGATTCTTCGAATGCTTTCACTCCATGCGCAAGAACTCTTGCTCCTGGTCACAGCTTACCCGCGTATCAGAGCGTTGGAAGGGGGCTGCGCCCCGTCTTTTTCGGGGCCATGTTCCCGGATTTCCTGCACGAGGCGCCACCAACGGATGCGTGTGCGGCTTTCATCAAGGAAAGCCGCATGACGTTCGTCAACGCCAGGGAACTCGACAGGAAATCCGGGTGTACGCTGGGGCGAACATGGGGCACCCGTCCAGAACCACGGGCCATGGTGGGAGATCAAAATCTGCCGGATTCGATCTGACACCGCGAAGGTGCCAGATCGAACCATAGGCAACCGCTACTGTGGCGGTGTTGCCGGCGGCAGGCTCTGCTCCTCTTGCGGGGTCAGCTTTGGCTGCTGCGGCATCACCGGCAACGGGGGCATCTGCTCGGTATGCTGCAGTTGCTGTTGCTGGCCGGGGACATTTGCTTCCGGCGCCGCTTTTGCCGGCTCCAGACCCGGAATGATCGGGTCCTTGGTCACCGTACCGCTGACCGCGTCGGAGAGCTGAATCCCGTACTGGTCCAGTGTCTGAGCCAGTAGCTGTTCCAATGAGGCGCGATCTTTCGCATAGGTCGCCTCGGTGGAAATCACGTTGTTTTCGGCCGTGGCGAGATTGCGTTCCTGCTGCAATACATTCGCTGTGGTCGATGCGCCCAACCTCAGCTTCTTCACTTCCGACTGGTAAGACTGGTAGTTGTACTCGCGTGCAGCCAGCGACGCTTGTACGGCGGCCCGGTCATTGGTCAATGCATACTGACCATTGATAACCTGGATCCTCACCTGGATATAGAGCTGTTGCAGCCGCATCTCCGCTTGGCGATATTCGAGGAGCGCGCGCGCCTGCAGCGATTGTGCGGTGCGGTTGCGCAGGGGAATATTCACACTGATACCGGCTCCCTTATCGGGGCCGCTGCTATTGAACAAATTGGTGAAGACCGTGCCGTAGCCTACAGTGGGAACATCGCAGGCTGCGGGACCAAAGAATTCAGCCGAGCAATAGGGGCTCTTGGATCCACCAAGACCGGAAGCCCCGTAGAATCCATACACATCTACCGTCGGCAACAGGTTATTCTTCGTTGCTCGAAGAGTAATTTCGTTGTTACGCAGAGCCAGAATGCTCTGCTCTATTTCCGGGCGATTGGCGTACGCTTTCTGCACCAGTTCCTCGACCGGCGTTCGTTCTTCCCGCATTTCGACCAACGACACGCGATCGGTGGGAATGACCGGAGCGCTCGACAACACCGGATCACTCAAATCGCGGCTGATGGCTTGTTTCATGATCAGTTGCTGGTATTCAAGCCCGGTTTGGGACGTGATCAACGCCTGAGTATCGGTGGACACCTGGTTATCGGCATTCAGAACATCCAACGGAGCCAGCGTCCCGATCTGCAACTGCTTGCGATTGTCCGAAGCCAGCCGCGTGGACTGCTCCAGAGCGCGCTCCCTCGCCTGCACATCTTCGTAGTCACTCACCAGGACCCAATAAATATTCTCGATCTGGTTAATGGTGTAAAGAATCTGCTGGCGAAACGCAGCGTCGGTAATCCGGCGGTCGTTCTTGGCCTCGAGAATGAAGCGGCCGTTGATCCCCGGACCAAAGCCATTCAGCAGGTGTTGGGTCACGGTTGCCCGGAAGGTCGACTGCAACTCAGGACTATAGAAGTTAAATGTGCTGTTATTCGTGATCCGAGTATTGTTGAAGCCGACCTGCAGCTGGGTACCGGTGATGAACCCCTGGTTGTAGCTGAAATTGTAAGTATCGGTGTTCTGATTCAGGGTGCCGCCACCACTGCCGAAGGGTGTCGCCTGAGGCGAGGTGTTTCGTTCCAATTGCATGGTTCCCGTGAGCACTGGATCCAACACCTCCGGCGCCGGGCCAGTGCCGTTGGTCGAAATCGTGATGCCTCCCGCGCCGGTCGCAGCTCCGCCAGACGCCGTCGACGTGCCGCCTGGACCACCGCCGGAAGTGAGTGAGCTCGAAGTATTCCCTGACCCGCCCAGTGTGCCCTGGACCAGGCCCGCGGGGACGCCGAGAAAATTGGAACCGGCTCGGGTCCGCAGCAAATCGGTGTCGGCAATATCCAGGTTGTAGCGCTGGATGGCGATATCGTAGTTATTCTCGAGGCCAAGAACGATGGCGTCCGCCAGGCTCAGATAAATTTTGCCATTGTGCACCAGCGCATCCAGACGATGGGAATTACTGGTCACCGGCGCCTCGACCGTGGTGGGCTCCCAGGTCTTGAGGAAGTTGGGGAAAATCTGGTGCGGCTTGCTGAAGTCCCGGTCGCTCGGGCGCATGAACAGCGGCTGGGTGAAATTCGGCACCGGCGCTGGGGGAAGACCTGGAGCGGGCGGAGCAGCTGCGGTGGCAGCCGGCGGTGCTTGTTGCCCCATGGCCGGCAGAGGCACATACGCGCTCAAGATAGACGCGATGGCTACGGACGCTTGCAGTTTGCTGAACAACCGCCTTCCATGCTCGCGAGACCACCGCGAGAGCAGCTTGGTAAGGCCGTAGTAATTGCGACGGGATTCTGAATTTTTCATCGTGGGGTCAAAATCTCGGGGGTCGGGCCTCTGGCCCTCGCCGTTCTGTCTAATAATTAGGAGCTAGCATGGCAGATGCGGCATGATCGCCCGATGACTCTAGTTTTCGTTCGTTGGGGGCCGGATGAGCCACGATTACCTGGCATGAAAGCAATTACGCTGCTGGGCGGTGATTCGTTCCATGGAGTTGCGGGCGTTTCCGGGCTCTTGGGGAGTATATCGCAGCCCCAGTTGCGAAATGCCCTGCACGCGAGCAACGGCAGGCGGGAATCCCTCCATGCAGACTGATCCCCTTATGTGGAAGCTGGTGTTGGCTTATGACGGCACCGACTTCCATGGCTGGCAAGTGCAACCGGGCCGCTTTACCGTGCAAGGCCTGCTGCAAGATGCTCTCGCCCGCATCACCGGCGAAGAAGTTCTACCCCAGGGCTCAGGCCGAACCGACGCGGGCGTCCATGCCCTGGGCCAGGTGGCATCGTTTGCGCTGGCGGCGCCTATCCCCGAGACCAATCTGGTCCGCGCGCTGAACCGCATTCTACCTCCTTCCGTCCGCGTGCTCAGCGCTGCCCGCGTAGCCGACGATTTCCACGCCCGACACAGCGCACAGGCAAAAACCTACGAATATAGAATCTTTCAGGGAAAGATTTGTCCTCCCTGGCAGGCACGTTACGTCTATGCGTTGAATAAACGGCTGGATGTCGATGCGATGCAACGCTGCGCCCGAATGATTTTGGGCGAGCACGACTTCACCTCCTTTGCGGCCAGCGATTCCGATGCGCGCACCAGCGTGCGCCGCCTCTATGCTTCCGACTGGAGGGAAGAGCCCGATCTCCTTCTCTATCGGGTGCGCGGAAATGGTTTCCTCCATCACATGGTCCGGAACCTGGTGGGAACGTTTCTCGAAGTGGGTCGAGGAAACCTTGCGGACACGGAATTTTCTCAGATCCTCGCCGCTCGCTCGCGCGATAAGGCCGGGCCCACGGCTCCCGCACGAGGACTGTTCCTGGTCAACGTGGATTACCTGCATCATTGACCGCGAGAGAGAATGCTACTCTGAGGGTCTGGTATGCCCGGCGCCATTACTCATTCAGCCTTTTCCCGCATCGGCCAACTCGCTTCGCTGCCCCGCGTTCATGCGGCCTTCCAATGGTTCCACTTGCATGACCGCAAGCTGATGCAGTGGCAGCAGGAGCTGGTATCGATCGCGGCGCCCCCGTTCGGCGAGAGCAAGCGCGCGGAGTGGTTAGCTGAGCGTTTCCGCGAGCTCAGGCTAGAACAGGTTGAGATCGACTCGGTTGGTAACGTGCTGGGTTGTTATCCGGGCAATCGATCGGGAGCCGGACAGTGCGTCATGCTATCGGCGCACATCGATACAGTCTTTCCCCTTCACACTCCCATTGCTCCGTTGCTGGAGCATAATCGCCTGGAAGCACCCGGGGCCTGCGATAACGGCGCTGGGGTAGCTGGTTTACTCGCTTTGGCCGCCGCAATGGAAAGCTGCGGGATCGAGCTTCCCTGTGACTTGCTCTTTGCCGGCAATGTAGGCGAAGAAGGCGAAGGCGATCTTCGCGGCATGCGCTACCTCTACGGTGCTTCTCCCTGGCGAGAACGCATTGGCGCCAATGTAGTGCTGGATGGTGCGGGGAGCGAGGTCGTGGTCACCCAGGCTCTCGGCAGCCGGCGCTACCTGGTCACGATGAAGGGTCCGGGTGGCCATTCATGGACAGATGCCGGCACCCCCAATCCGATCGTGGTGCTGAGCCGGGCGATTGCGGCCATGAGTGAAGTTGTTTTGCCCGCCTCGCCACGCACCACTTTGAACATCGGCACGATTGAGGGTGGCAGCTCCGTCAACTCCATTCCTGAATTTGCCACCGCCCGCTTTGACTTGCGCAGTTTGGAAGCCGATCAGTTGGTTCGCCTGGAAGTGGAACTGCATCGCGCGGTGGAAGATGCAGTGCTGCTCGCCAATGCGTCGGGGCGAACCACCCACAATAAGGGAACGGGTCCCGCTTCCGCTCGTGGCTCGAGCCGGCACTCCGGATCGAGTGCCGGATCGAGTATTGGACCGGTGCAGTTTCTGATCGACCGCATCGGAGATCGCCCCGCAGGTTGCCTCGCTAAAAATTCTCCGCTGCTGGAGGCCGTCCATGCCGTGGACCGCCATCTGGGAATCCGGACTGAGCAGCGGGTCGCCTCCACCGACGCAAATATTCCTTTGTCTCTCGGGATCCCGGCACTCAGCATCGGAGCCGGCGGGGATGGCGGAGGTATCCACACGCGCGGCGAGTGGTATGACGCCAGCGGACGTGAGCTGGCGCTCAAGCGTATCCTTCTTCTCCTCCTGCTGGCTTTGGACCAGGTAGCTCCATCCGTCGCGGACGCCGGCAAAGCATGATCCGCTTCTTTACCCATGGGCGGCGAAGCCTATCATTCCTCTGCCTGTTCGTGGCAACTCCTCTCCTCGGAGCCCCGCCTCAACCGATCATAGCGATCTATTACCATGGTAACGTGCTTACCGGCACCGGTTTGCCCAACGCGCGTGGGCAGCGGGCCACCGCGATCGCGGTCGGGACGCATGAAATTGTCGCCGTAGGAGACGATGCAACGATACTTCGGCAAAAGCAGCCTGGGACCAGGCTCTTTGACTTGAAGGGCGCCTTTGTCATGCCAGGTATCAACGACGCCCACGTCCACATGGCCTATGCGGGGCAAAACAAACTAGCGGTCGATCTGACCGGCTCCACTTCCCTGGCGGACATGCTCAACCGGGTGCGGGCTGCAGCAGAGCACGCCTTACCGGGACAATGGCTTCTGGGTGGAGGGTGGGACCACACCTTATGGACCCGGCAAACGTTGCCCACACGGCAGGATCTCGACACCGTCTCCCACGGTCACCCGGCATTCTTTGTCCGGGTGGATGGGCATATTGCAGTGGCCAACTCAGCGGCGCTCGCATTGTCGGGGTTGACAAACCAGACACCGAATCCGCCGGGTAGCCAGTTCGACCATGATGCCAAGGGTGAGCTGACCGGGATTGTCCGGGAGGGCCGAGCTCTGGACCTTATTCAGCAGCATGTGCCTCCACCCACACCCGCAATGCGGAGGCAAGCAATCCAGTTGGCGCTGGACGATGCAGCAGCGCATGGCGTGACCTCAGTCCAGGACAATTCCGACTGGGATGATTTTCTGGTCTATCAACAACTGGAGCGGGAAGGCAGGTTGAAGGTGCGGGTTACGGAGTGGCTGCGGTTCGAAGATCCGGTCACGGTCCTCCTGTCACACCGCGCAGCGCAGCCGGCCACCGACCGCATGCTGCACACTGGAATGTTGAAGGGTTTCATGGATGGATCCCTGGGTTCTCGAACCGCCGCTCTGCTGGCGCCGTACGCCGACGATCCCGGCAACAGCGGCCTGCCCCGTTACCAGCAGGGCGAGCTCGATGCCATGACCAAAGAGCGGGTCGCCGCCGGATTTCAGATCGGCTTTCATGCCATCGGTGACCGGGCCGTGGAGATGGCTCTCAACGCCTTCGCCGCTGCGGCCAAGGGTACCCCGGATTTTCCCGCCAAGCGCGAACGAATCGAGCATTCCCAGGTGGTCGAGCCGCGGGACATCGCCCGCTACAAAGCCTTGGGCGTCGTAGCATCCATGCAACCGAGCCACTTGCTTACCGATATGAACTGGGCAGAGGCGCGACTCGGTCCTCAACGGGCTCGCACCGCTTATGCCTGGAAGGCATTTTTAGATGCCGGTGTGCCGCTGGCCTTCGGCACGGACTACCCGGTGGAACCCATTGATCCCTTCCGCGGCATTTATGCCGGCGTCACCCGCACCAACGAGGCCGGCACCCACAGCTACTTCCCGCAAGACAAGCTGACAATTGGTCAAGTCCTCTTCGCTTACACCCAGGGGTCGGCCTACGCGGAATTTTCCGATACATATAAAGGTAGGCTGGCTCCGGGATACGTGGCCGATTTCATCGTCCTCGATCGCAACCTCACCACCGTTCCTGCACCCGAGATTCTCAAAACACGCGTGTTGCGGACCGTGGTCGACGGGCGGATGGTCTATCAATCACCGGCGGAGACGACGAGTAACCACCAGAAGTAACCTTACCAAGGTAATGAGGTTTGACTCGAAACCAATACGAAACGCCCGTTTTGGGATTCCGGCCCATTCTGTGACCGATAGCGGAAGATCAGCGTCTAATACTAATAATGTTGCTGTGGCACTATTGGCCGCAACACGCCGCCGTCTCAACTGCCGGGTTTTGGCTATACTGGGGATAGCACACAGTGGTGCCATCCTCCATAGAGCCGCCAGCCCTTGTATGCTTCCCAACCGACGAGGTTAGACCCAGATGAAACCCCTGCTCGAACGGCTTCGCGCTAGCCGTCTCGCTTCAACATTTACGATTCTCGGCACACTTTCAGCCGGCATTTTGATTGGGTCTGTTGCGGTCCATGGTGTTCGCGGAAACGAAACGCAGACCGATAGCTCCGACGCTACCCCGCTGAAGATTCCCGATCCGGTTAGCCTGTCCACCACATTCACCCAGATCGCCAAAAATGTCGGTCCGGCGGTGGTGAACATCAATACTGAGACCCTCCCCCAGGAAGATACGCATTCGAAGCGTCGAACCCCTCACGCCGCGCCCGCGGTTCCTCCGGGCGGCGGTGATGACGACGGTGACCAGGGCGGCCAGGGCCCTGACCAGAACTTTCAGGATTTCTTCAATCGCTTCTTCGGCGGCCAGGGTGGTGGCGGTGGCATGCCCGAACAGGGTGACCAGATGCGGGAGTCCCTCGGCTCCGGTTTCATCGTGGACCCACGGGGTTACATCATCACCAACAACCACGTAGTCGAGAAGGCAGACAAGATTTTCGTCAAGCTCTCCACCGACCCCGAAGGCTTTCAGGGTCGCCCGGGCAAGGTAGTGGGTGTAGATAAGGATACGGATCTGGCAGTGGTGAAGATTACGACCACCGAACCCCTGCCCACGGTCAAATATGGGCAATTCCGACTCCAGCCAGGTCGGTGACTGGGTCATTGCCATCGGCAGCCCGTTCGCTCTAACCCAAACGGTCACAGCGGGGATTGTCTCGGCCAGGAATCGTACCATTGAAAAAGGAGCCGCTGGCCAATTCCAACATTTCATCCAGACAGACGCGGCCATCAACCCGGGCAATTCGGGTGGACCGCTGGTCAACATGGCCGACCAGGTCATCGGGGTCAATACGGCGATCCTGACCCAATCTGCCGGTTATGAGGGGATCGGCTTTGCCATGCCCTCCAACACCGTGATCGGTGTTTATAACGACCTGATTGGACCGGAACACAAGGTCATCCGGGGATCTATCGGCGTTCAGTTCCAGGCGAGCCTAAACCCTGCGGTACAACGCGTTTATGGGTTCAAGACCGGAGTACTGGTCAATCAGGTGACTCCGCACGGGCCGGCTGACCAGGCAGGGCTGAAGGCCGGCGACATCATTACGAGTGTGGATGGCAAGCCTATTAAGGATGGCGATGCACTGGTGACGGACATTGCCGCTCGTAAACCGGGGAGTTCGGTCCATCTGGGCTATGTTCGCGCCGGGCAGACTTCCACCGCCAGCCTTACCATTGCCGACCGGGCAAAGCTTTATGCGGCACAGCCCACCTCTCAAAACGGAGACAACGGGCCGGAAAGTGCGCCGAATGCGTCCGAGGGCAAACTTGGGGTCACCGTCGAAGCGGTCCCTGGGCCTCTGGCCAGCAAGGGGATCCATGGCGTCCTGGTAACCCAGGTAAAGCCCGGGTCTTTTGCCGATGAGTCCGGACTGGCTGCGGGCATGGTCATCACCGAAATCAACCGGCAGCCGGTCACCAGCCTGGAGCAATTCCAGTCCCTGGTTTCCGGATTGAAGGCAGGCCAGGATGTGGGCTTCCGCGTGGTTGATTCACGCAATCCATCGGGTGGCGGGACTTACCTTGGAGGGACTCTGCCGTAGAGATTATGCCTGCACGGGTCAACCTAACTCCCCAGAAAGTAACGTAGCGGGACACCGGACGCTGTAAAGTTGGACAATTTACACGGTAACCATTACCGGCGGCGAGAAATATCGCGCCGCCGGCTCTGGTAGCCATTGCAATCTTGCCGTTCTCCTTATAATGTGACGAGAAGCAAGAAACTCCCCTAGTCGAGGTAAGCATGCCCTCTTTTCGAGCAAGCCAGGCTTTTCTGTTGCTATGCACACTGGCTATTACTCCAGCATTTGGCAGCCGCACTCACCGCGCACCCACTTCCGGTCATTCCAGGGTGACATCCTCTAAAAAGGGCAAGAGGGTAAATCGTATCCACGGTCAGCGTGCCATTGACTCCGGCCGCGCGACTGAGATTCAGACCGCATTGATCCGCCAGAAATACCTGACGGGCGCCCCCACGGGACAATGGGACTCACAAACACAGGTGGCGATGCGGCAATATCAGTCCGACCACGGCTGGCAGACTAAGCTAACTCCCGACAGTCGAGCCCTGATTAGTTTGGGACTTGGGCCCAACCACACGCAGGATCCAGCGATCGGCCACACCGTATCAGGGAGCGGCTCTTCCGCTCAACAAGAGGAACTCACCACCCAGGCTCAGTCGTCTGAGCCCGGCGGAAAATACACTGGCCTCGGTTCACTCCCTTTCGCAGTAGATCGTTTCGCTGCAGATAAAGCACGGCCCGGGCAAAAGCCCGGGCCGTTTGCTTTTTGGGCGAGCCACTTAGCATGGATCCAGTCCGCCGGAATCCGTGTCGATTTCTAGGAGTGATCGAGTCCGGTACGTTGTTCAGGGCACGACTTTAGTCGGACCGTCGATGCCTAATAAAACGTGGGCTTTACGCCGCTGTTTGAACAGCTGATTTCCGAGCTCAGTCCCGCAGGGACGGCTGAAGCTTGTCCAGGGTCGCATCACGGCCTATTCTTCAGCCGTCCTGCAGAACTCATTTCAATCAGACCAGCCGCTTCTCCGGCTGGATCAGGTCGCGTATCGTTTCCCGGCGGCGGATCAACCGGGCTCGCTTCCCTTCGACCAGGACTTCCGCGGGGCGAGGCCGGGAATTGTAGTTGGAGCTCAGTGACATGCCGTACGCGCCCGCATCCAGAATCGCCACCAGGTCCCCTTCTTTTACCTGCGGGTATTTCCCGATCCCGGGCAAAAAAGTCTCCTGTCTCGCACACCGGACCGACGATGTCCACCACAGCTGGTGGCGCCGTCAGGTTCTGCGCGACCGGCAAGATCTCGTGGTGGGCCTGGTAGAGCGCGGGCCGGATGAGGTCGTTCATCCCCGCGTCAGTGATTACGAAAGTCTTACTCCCATTGCGCTTGACCACCAGAACCCTGGCCAGCAAGGCCCCGGCCTGGGCGATCAGGAACCGGCCCGGTTCGAGCAGGAGCCGAACCGGAAGCCCCTCGAGAGACCTTTCGACCGCGGCCGCGTACTTTGCCATTTCCGCAGCGGGATCAAAGTGGAGGCCGAGCTCCGGTAGTCGATACCCAACCCGCCGCCGGCATCCACGAACTTGATCTGGATCCCGTCCCCTTCAAGTTCGCGGATAAGCTGGGCCACCCCGGCGAGCGCGGCCCCAAAAGGCTCGGCACTCTGGATCTGGGATCCGATGTGCACGCTGATCCCGACCGGATCGAGGTATCGCGATCGTTTGATTTCCTGGTAGACCGGCCGCGCGGCTTTGATGTCGATTCCGAACTTGTGCTCGCGCAGACCGGTAGATATATAAGGATGCGTCTCCGCAAAAACATCCGGGTTGACCCGGAGGGCGACCCGGGCCCGGACGCGCCGCTTGGCTCGCCCGCTCGGCCAAGCAGGGCCACCTCGGATTCGCTCTCCACATTGAAAATCAAAATCCCGGCAGCCAGGGCAAGATCGATCTCCGCGGCTGTCTTGCCCACACCCGAGAAGACCACCCGGCGAGCGGCCTTCTTATCCACCTCGAGGATCCGCTGAAGCTCTCCCCCGGAGACGATATCGAATCCTGAACCGCGACGCGCCAGCAGCTTGAGGATAGAGAGATTGGAATTTGCCTTTACTGAATAGCAAATGAGGTGATCTCGATGAGCAAACGCATTGGAGAACAGCTGATAGCGGTCGAGTATCTTGTCCGGCTGAATAGACATACAGCGGGGTCCCATATTTCTCCGCTAACGATGGCAGGGAGACCTTCTCACAATGCAATGCCGATTTGCTTTTGGGATAGTGGAAGGGACGGCTGGTGAATCCGGTCTTGTATTTCAAAAGCCAGAGGCCTCTTGCAAAGGGAGTTGCTGATTGACCTTCAGCCTATCCGGGTTCGCTGGATTTTCCAAATATGCGAATACAGGATCGGTTGCGGGGAGCCCTAGCCCCAATAGCGAAACTTGGACTCCCCTTCGGCCTGTCCTAGGTGGCCGTATCCAGGTGCGTGGCGCCCGGCAACACCAGCTGCTCTTCGGGCATCATGAGCCACAGCAACCCATAGGCAATAAGGCCAACCGGAAACACCATGATCGCCAGCACCACGGCGATGACCCGGGTCAACGTCACATCCCAACCATATTGGTTGGCAAGACCCTGGCAAACCCCGGCCAACTTCCTCCCAGCACGCGGCCGGAATGACAGCCGCGACCAGTCAGATGGGGTTGAACTGGCAACTCCCGGCGCGGTAACCGGCTTGCCACAGGCTGAGCAAAAGCGTGCTCCCCCGGGGAGCGAGACGCCACAGGCGGAACAATACGAAGCCATTTGACACCTCTCGGGAATATTCTAGTGCACAGTAAAGGGAGATTTCAGATATTTCCGCGCTGACTCTGCCTGCGCCGAGTCGCATCCTGGCGGAGCACCGCCTCATACTGTTTGAGCGCCATATCTCTCTCATTTAAAAGGTCATACATCTTGCCTGAATTGAGGTCGCAGCGGCTTTTGAGGTCCACGCTGATGGTCGGCTGAGCGGTCGCCTGGTTGTAGGCCTCGGCCGCTTCCGCGTAGTTCTTCTGCCCTTGCAGCGTGTCGGCAAGACCAAACCAGGCAAGTTCCAGATGGGCCGAGGGAAAATAACCTGGTTTCTTCGCTTGCTCGATAAGCTGCCGATACTGCGCTATGGCAGTTTTGCCCTCGCCGGAGTCCTTGGTCAGGTTGGCCAGTTCAAGCCGAAACAGAAAGTCTCGGGGATACTGCTCCGTCAGCGATCGGGTAACCGCGATCGCCTCCTCATACCTCGCCTCCCGGCGCAGGAACAGCCCCAACGCCGTTCGAGCCTCGACGGAGGAGATCACGCCGTGGTCGCCAGCTTCACGTAAGTCACTTATTCCTTTTGATTTAGATCCCGTAATCCCGGCTACGCCGGCGAGTATCTTGATCCCAAAGGGCAAACTGCCGGTTACGTACTGGTGAACCCCGACCACCAACTTGGCATCGATGTAGCGAGGATCGAGCTTCAAAACCTTTTCGTCATCGCCGCGCGCTTGCAACGCAATGTGAAGGGCGGAAATGAAGCTGCGTTGCAAAAGACCGATGTAAACGGCGCGCAGACTGCGTGCCCAGCCTCGCGCGAAGAGCGCGTCCACGTCCTCCGGGCGGTCGTTGAGCTGCTGTTCAGAAAGTGTTATAGCGTTAGTAAATAAAGAGTTAACTCGTTCCGCGACACCGGGGGCGGTGGCTACTACGTGCTTGCCATTCAAAAATCCGTCATGGGCGTAGAAGGTGGTGTCGAGCAGATCGAGCCGGTAGAGCTCGCGGAAGATGACGGCGTCCAACACATAATCAACCGCGAGCGGGTTGTTTGGGTTCTTCTCCTGCACCTTTTCGAAACGCGAGAGCGCGCCGTCGTAGTCGAGGATATAGAAGCGATCAAACGCCTGGCGCACCAGGGGGTCGAGATTGAGAGGGTTGGTATCCACCCCGGACGGTGTGGTCACTGCGCCACGCCCCCATGCCGGAAGCAGCAACCAGAGGATGGCTAAGTGGATGACAGAAGGTCGTTTGCGCGAAATCCGGCAAAAGGGGGTCTGGGCCCACCGCTTAACCTGGGGCGATCGGGCCAAAGCCGGGCGGGCGTCCTGGGTGGCCAGCCCTCCGATTTTTCCGTTAAATTTCATTAACTAGTAGCAATCAGGTGACTCTTGGCGCATAAATAGGTAACTAAAGGGTGAAGAATTTTGGGGGACGTGTAGCACCAGGCATACGTGACTCCTTTAAGGTAACTGGGGCTACGAGAAGACGCTATGACCAGGCAGGAACTTCTTCGCATCGTCATCCGCCAGGCACGCACTAACGGTTTCCCGTTTCGCAGATGGTTTCAGGTCGCCGTCGACCCCTCTTGGAGTAGTTTTGAGGATGCAGTCGAACTCCTCGCCCAAGGGCGTCGTTATTACTCTCTCCTTTTCGCTCACGAATTTGCCCGGACTTTCTGGAAGCAAGGTGCTCAGATCAGCTTTGTCGTGCCCGCTGCCAGTTATACGCGACGAGATAAGGAGGGGCGCATCGTAACCGTGACCCGTAAACCCTTCACTCGTCGAACCCTGAAGGCCGATGTCTGGAAATATCACCTGCGTGAAATGGCGGCCCATGACGAACCGCTCCGCTACATCCGACGTTTTCTCGTCATTGAGGGAGACGTACAGCAATCGAAAAGTGTCGCTTCTTAGTTACCTTCCGGTGATTTTTTCTGCGACACTTTTGCAACCTAAGGGTGATATACTCCCGCTTCCGGACAGCCTACTCTCGGACATAGAAATCGGTAGAGGAATGGTCGTCCGGCAAGCCAAGTCGCGGTAATCCACCCGCAACCCCAGTTTCCGCCCGCCTGTTCCGACACAACCGCATTTCCTTCCTCCCCCAAGTCACGGTATCAGAAGACATGGCTTTCGGTGTCGTCAAGCGAAATGCGACGCGTAGTGTATCCACAACTGCGCCGGGAGGGGTCCATCCATGAAAATAGCTCTCGCAGCATTGTTCGCCGCAACTGTGGCCTCCACCACGGGATCAGCATTTGCCCAGGATCTTGCGCCGCAACCTGCGGAACTCGTTCCGGCAGGCGTTCCGCTGCGGGTGGAACTGGACAAGAGCTATCCCCTTCATGTGGGCACCCGGATCCAGGGTCATCTGACCGAATCTGTTTATCTGATCGATCACGTAGCGATACCGGCAAATTCGAAGGTATATGGGACCATCACCAGCAAGCACTCCGTCAGCCGCCAGGTGCGAACGGCAGCCATGTTCAACGGTGACCTGACACCGCTTAAGAATGCGGATGTCACCTTCAGCGACCTCGAGACCCCGGATGGACGCCATTTCAATATTGATACCGATACCACCGAGCGCACTTCTAAGGTAATCCGCATGGCTTCCCCTGAGCAGGCCCCCCGCCGCTCCCTGGGGCAACGCATTGCCGCAGCCTTCCGCTGGACCAAGAAGGAAACGGCAGCCGCCTTCGCGGCCCCCAACAAGTTGGACACGGCAAAGCAGGCCCTTTATGCCCAGGTTCCCGTTCATCCCCAGGAACTTTGGGCAGGTACGCAGTATGACGCGGAACTGAAGCAGCCTTTGGAGTTGACCGGGCAGTCCGTACCCGCGCCGGCACCCGCAGCCGATCTCAGCGAGCTGAAGTTAACCGGCAACATCGAAGCTCGCCTGGTGGATCCCGTGGATTCCAACACCGCCCGGCCGGGGATGCCAGTTGAGGCAGTCCTGACCCAACCGCTCTTCGAGACCCAGCCGGCGACGACAGAGCAAGTGGCGGACGCGACCGTCCCCGCTGCGACCGAGGCCCACGGAAAACTGTTACTACCCGCCGGAACGCACCTGATTGGCAGTGTGGTCGAAGCCAAGCCTGCGGGAATGTTCGGACACAACGGCAGCCTTCGGTTCACCTTCCGCAAGGCAGAATTGCCCGCCGGTGACGAGCGGGTGGTGCACGGCCGCGTGATCGCCGCCGAGACCGTTCGCAGCGACCGCGTGCAGATCGACAACGAAGGCCAGATCAAGGCCAACGGCTCTAACCGCTTCCTGGCTCCTATCACCCTGGGCTCGCTGGCCGCCGTGTCGGACAGCACCGGCGCCGGCCTGGTCAAGGAAGCGATGACCAGCAACGGACTGGATCTTCTGACCCGCGTGATCGGAACCGCGGCCGGGAATGGTGGTCTGATTTCCGGATTCGCCTACTATGAAGTCGGCAAGGTGGTTTTCGACACCTGGATTGCTCGGGGACATGAAGTTGTCTTCGCCAAGAACACTCGGCTGGAAATTGAATTGGCTCAACGGTAAGGCTCCCGCCTCGTTGGTAGCTTAAGGAAGTAAACCGCAGGATCCCTCCCCCGCACAACATTCCGGCCTCAAGACAAGCTTGGGGCCGGGCCAGACATAAGAGAAAAATCCCACCCAAAAATAGAAAAGCTGATCGAAGGGTTGCCGCGTCTGCTTGACTCTATCCAAATGGCATGTCGCAAAGCTCATTTGCCTCGCCCGAAAGCTAACCCCAAAAAGAAACCGCAGATCTCTCCACTACGCTGCGCTCCGGTCGAGACGACAATTCTGTTGCAACTAAGATTTTCGTGTTTCGACTGGAAAAGCGGAATTCTGTTCTCAAACAGAATTGTCATCTCGATCAAACGACTTGCATGACGGCAAGTTAAGGGAGGAATGAACATGGGAAAGCGGTGTTTGCAATCCAGGCCCAGAGGGCCGGCGCCAAAAATCAGCCCAGCCCGGAAGGGCTGGGTCCATAGGCAGGCGGTCGAGCGCCGGAGGTGCGGCACCACACTCTTTGTTTGTTCATCTCGACCGGAGCGCAGCGTAGTGGAGAGATCTGCGGTTTCTTTTTGGGGTTAGCTTTCGGATTGGGCAAATGAGCTTTGAAACCAGCCATTTCAATTCGATGATGGTCTTTAGGCTCCCTCAGTCATCGAGACGAAACAGGTGGTTCATGGGTCCTTTGCCTTTGCCAACCGGATACGCTGAACGGAGTGCTTCGGTCACGTATGCCTTCGCCGATGCAACCGCCTCTTTCGGATTCATTCCCGTCACTAGCCCGCAAAGGATTGCTGTTGAGAAAGCGCAGCCGGTACCGTGGGTCGAGTTGGTGACAATCCGTTCCCCGGTTAGCCAATGCTCTTCCCCAGACGCGCTGAGCAGGAAGTCATCCGGCTTACCTAAATGTCCACCAGTGACGACCACGTTCAACTCCGGATTTCCCTCTCTGAGTCGAGCCGCTGCCGCCGGGACTTGATCACGGCTCAAGGTCTCCAAGTCATCGCCTATGAGAATTGCCAATTCGTGGATGTTCGGCGTGACCCATCCAACGCAATGAAGGAGTTCATCTCGGAGAATGCGAACGCCATTTGCATCGATGAGAGGAGTACCCGAAGTCGAACCAAGCACAGGATCGAGCACAATCCGTTCCCGCGATATTTTGCTGGATTGCGCCCTCAAAAAGTAGGCGACTTCGGCCGCCACAGAGGAGCTGCCCAGCATTCCGATCTTGACCCCGGATAAGGCAACGTCCGCGACCAGGCATTCCAGCGTCGCCCGCACCAAGCCGGCTGACAACGGCTCGACCGCCCGGACGCCCAAAGTCGATTGCACCGTCATGGCCGAGATGCAGGCGACGCCATAAACGCCGTGCGCGGCGAACGTTTTCAGGTCAGCCGTGATCCCGGCTCCCGACCCAGGATCGAAGCCGGCGATGGTAAGTGCAACAGGTCTGGTGCAGTTTTCGGGATTTAATCGATTTCTTCTTCTATTTTCCACAGTTTTCGACTCATTTCCGGGCAGAAACCGTTTTGCCAGTGTATGCTCCGCCGATAGGGATTTTCCGGCCTCGGATGACTTTGGTGAGGAAATATCCTCCTTTGCGGCAGCAGGAACACCCGGAATGTCGTCTAATAGACCAAGGTAAAAAGCCCTTTTCCATCGGAGGAAAAAGCCAATAAGTAATTGACAAACTTTGACTTAGGCCCGAAGCGCTCCATACAATATAGACAGGAGAACAATGTCCACTATCGCAACCCAATCTCATTGGCCTTTAGGGCCCGCCATCCTAGCCGGCGCCGTTTTATCCGCGATCTGTATCAGTCCCGGTTCCACCCAAGCCCAACCCGACCTGGCGCAGACCAATACCCAAACCGCCACTGCGAGCACTCCTCACCGTCACTGGCATCAACTGGGAAGAGCATCCTGGTATGGTGGCCAATTTCAGGGACAAGCAACGGCGAGCGGCGAGCCTTTCGATATGAACTCAATGACCTGCGCTCACCGTAGCCTGCCGCTGGGCGCTACCGTGCTGGTCACCAATTTGCGCAACCATCGGTCGGTCCTGGTTCGCGTAAATGACCGAGGCCCCGTGCCGGAAAACCGGGTGATCGACCTTTCCTACGCAGCGGCGAAGATTTTGGGGTTCCGCGGTATCGCTCCTGTCCGCCTCGACTTGGTTGATCCAGCCGCACTCAGCCCGACGCAAATCTCCGAACTCAGCTGGCCCGCGCAATTTCAGAGATGATTCCAGAGTCGGCTGATCGCCTTTCACCGGATCGCCTGCCATCGGATCGCTTGATTGTTGCGTTGGATTTCCCGGACGCCAGGGCCGCGCTCGCCCTGGTGGATCGGTTACACGGCGTCACGCGCTGGCTCAAAGTAGGCCTCGAGCTTTACATCGCTGCGGGAAACTCCCTCGTCGCCGAGCTGAAGCGGCGCGGATACTCGATATTCCTTGATCTGAAGCTCCACGATATTCCCAACACCGTCGCCTCGGCCGTGCGAGCGGCGACGCAGTTGGATATCGACATGCTCACCGTCCACGCCGGCGGGGGATCGGAGATGCTGACCGCGGCGGTCCAAGCCGCGGAATCACGGCTCGCCCTGCTGGCGGTGACTGTCCTGACCAGCATGGATGCCGCTCAGCTGGAGGTTACTGGGGTGCCGGGCACTCCGGCCGCGCAAGTCGAACGACTGGCCACCATGGCCCTGGCCTGTGGTGTGAGCGGACTGGTCTGTTCCCCGAACGAGGTGGCGAGGCTGCGGAACCGGTTTGGCAATGAACCCTTGCTGGTGATCCCGGGGATCCGTCCCGAGGGTACGGAGGTCGGCGATCAGCGGCGCGTGGCTACTCCAGCAGCCGCGATCGCATCGGGAGCAAGTTACCTGGTGGTTGGCCGGCCCATCACAAGGGCCGTTGACCCGGAAGCTGCGGCGAAAGCCATTCTTTCGGAAATGCAATCGGGAATCGGAATCGGGTCGGCTTAGAGCTTCTCGTAGAAATCGCAAGCCGAGCAGGAGATGTAAACTCCACCGGGAACGCCACGCTCCCGATCTTTTACCCGTTTCACAATGCGCGTTGCCTTATTGCATTTGGGACATTCAACGCCCTTGGTGGTATCCATCATTTTTGAACGGTCGGCGGTCTTGGCTACTTTTGCCATGGTCTAACTCTCCTCTAACAGGCTTCGTGCCGCACTTCCGCCTAAACCACTGGCCAACACGGGGTTTCGTCTGGGGCGAAACAGAAGGCGCTGCTGACCTTCATTTTATACGATTTGTCGATCTAGTTCACTCCGCGGGCAGCAGACACGTTTAGCAATTGCGACGGAGCAGTGCCGGGAGGCGGCGGAATCGGCTTCGGCTTCTCATCATCCGGGAACTGCACCGGTTTCATCTGACGATCTTTGTCGACTGCTTCCGGTAGTTCCTCCCCAGGTTTACGAAGAGAAGGTGCGGCGGTCGGGGCATGCTCCTGATTGGGCGCGGTCGGAGGCGCATCGCCAAGGCGAACCTGATGCACAAATTGCCCAGCGAAATAGCCATCGGTTTCATCTTTGTCACGAATCACGGGTGGCTGTCCAACATCAGCAATCTCCAATCGGATCACGCGATTGCCATTGAAGCGTACAAACTGAACCTCGTGCGGGGGCTGGCCATAGATCCATTCTTCAAAAGGCGTCTGCCCATCCATTTCACGCACCTTCTGGTCGGGCTGGCCCACGGCCTTCAGCACCATCTCGCGGTTCATGCCCACCAGCACTTCGTGGTTCAGCACCGCTCCCTTAAGTTTCGGAGGCAAGGTGTCGGCGAAGGCTTCGACCGGCGTCTTGAGCGAAAAGTCGATCATGGGAATGATCAGCTTGCGCACATCGGAAGCTGTCATCTCAGGGACAAACTTGTCGAAGACCAGCTGCATCCGGGCGCCCACGGGAACGTGGCCGTCATCTTGAGCTATCGGCGCCATGCCGCCCATCCCGCCGATCTCGATGTGTTGCAGGATGTGATGATGCTTCTCCGGGCCATCATTGAATTCGAACACGATCCGGTCCGGCCTTACCTCGAATTTGGTAATGACCACGCGGTCACCGGGTTTCGCCGAAACACCGTACTTCTCCAATTCCTCGGCATAGCCATTTCCGGAGGGAGTCAGTTGCCCGTTGGCATGGAGCACGATCCCTTTCGTACCCAGCGGAAGAGGCCGGACGGCGAAGGCTTCGTCTGCTTGAAACGTACGAATCAGCTGCTGTTTTGTCCGCTCGGTCAGCGGCTTGGTATCCAGCGCGACCTTCGTGGGTTGGACAGTAGTAAGATTAGCTTCTTTTGGACCGAGGTGTTCCCGTTGCACGGTGAACACTTGTGCATGGCCTAGAGTGCAACTGCAGAACGCAGTGACTGCCAGGAAAGCAGCGGCGGGGAAGATTTCTTTGGTGGCGAGCCCGACCATGGCAATTCCCTCATGACGCCAATAATGGGCCCAATCATAGGTGATTTGCAAGTAACGTTTCGATTCCGGTGAGAAGGAAGTTTCAGGGTAGCAAACTTGCCCGGGAAGGGCCTTTATTCGGGCGGCTCCGGAGGGTTTATCCGAGGCTGGGGTGACCCGGGAGCAGCTTCGATTTGGACCAGTGTGCTCCCTGCGGGCGCCGGTTGCGGAGCGACTGGATGATGAGGAGCGAGCGTGCTGCTCATCGCGTCCAGGTTAACCGGAATACCGGCAGCCACAATGACCGGTTGGGTGTGAAGATAGGCGAGGTTCCGGGTGACACGGTAGACGATGAACATTCCTATCAGAAGCACGATTGCAGTTACTGTGCTGGCCTCGGGCCCGTAGTCGCCGCCGGTCATCCAAGTGGGGCCAACGGTATTGCTCTGAATGACTGGGGAAAACTGGGTAATCCCACTCACCGGCAATCCGAAGAGAAGGCACATGCTCGCGTTCCACGCGAAGTGCCAACCCCACGGGACCCAAAGCGCCCGGGTGCGCAGATACCCGATCGACAACAACCAGCTGCCGAAGACCGTGACCATAAAGCTGGCGCGGCTGGCACTCGGATTGAACATGTGCAAGCCGGCGAACACAAAGGAGAAAACGATGGTTGCCATGGTCGGCCCCATGGCGTCGATCAAGCGTTGAAAGGGATATCCGCGGAACGCGACTTCCTCCGCTAACGCAGCCACGGCGAGCACGAGCACATCGATGAGAAGAATCCCGAACTGGCGGGGAATCGTCCAGAAGGTGATGATCAGTCCGCCGCTAAGAACCAAGGGCAGAATGCAGACCAGCAACATCCCCCACCCCAGCGCCGCGCCCAAGCCAAACTCGCGACGCCAGCCAGGACGGAAGACCAGTCCCATGTCGCGGATGGGCTCACGCTGCCGGTTGAAAATTCGGCCCATTGCGGCGAAGCCCAACACCAGCAGAAAGAGCAAAATGCTGCGCTCGACTAAGGGAGCCCACGCGCCGCTCGCCAGGCCATTGGCCGCGTGAACGGAAATGCTCTGGGCGATATAGAAGTAAATTCCGGCGATGATGACGTGGCCGAAGGCACGCACTCGATCGGCCGATGTGAATTGGGTCAAGCGCATGCCCCTGCCGGCATAGATGTTTCAGGCGTTGGTATAGAACCGGGCAATTTCCCGGAACTTAGCCAGGCGGCGGGCGACGCGATCCTCGACCGTCATGGCCTTCAATTCATTCAGATGCCACGAAAGCTTTTGGTCGAGCATGGTGGCCGCCGCCACCGGATCGTTCTGAGCACCTCCGGGGGGTTCCGGCACCACGTCGTCTACGCAACCTAAACGGCTTACATCTTCGGAAGTGATTTTTAAGGCGGCAGCAGCCTGGGCTCGTTTTCCGGCATCGCGCCACATGATCGAACCGCAAGCTTCCGGAGCAATGACGGAATAAACAGCATTTTCCATCATGAGGACGCGGTCGGCAACGGCCAGCGCTAACGCGCCGCCCGAACCGCCTTCCCCTGTGATGGTGGCGATGGTGGGCACGCGCAACCGGGCCATCTCGCGGAGATTGCGAGCGATGGCTTCCGCCTGGCCGCGTTCCTCAGCTGCGATCCCAGGATTGGCGCCGGTGAGATCGATGAATGTGAATATGGGCCGATTAAACTTCTCGGCAATCTTCATGGCGCGCAGAGCTTTACGATAACCCTCCGGATTGGGCATGCCGAAATTGCGGCGTACCTTTTCCTTGGTTCCCCGCCCTTTAAGGTTGCCCATGGCCATGACTTCCTCACCGTGGAAGCGCGCCATACCGCAAGCCATGGCAAGATCGTCGCCAAAGGCGCGGTCACCGTGGATCTCCGAAAAGTCGGTAAAGATGCGTTGGATGAAGTCCATGGGGTAGGGCCGCTGGGGGTGACGCGCGAGTTCAGTCTTAATCCACGCTGGATTCGTCGGTTCGGCGACTACCTGTGTCTGCTCAAGATTTGCTGCCTGTTCGCTCATGAGACTTTTGATCGCCTATGCCAGCGCGAAAGTCTGCCGCTTGGCCATTGAATCTATCGGTTCTTTGGATTATAGCGTTTCCGGGAATTTCGACGGGTATCGGGGTCGCAGGTGCGAAAAATTATCCGGTCGAGGGGCACGGCTTCAGCCGCTGGCGCTTTTCGAGACATTTTAGGGCCGGGTTAGGGCGAGGAACAAAGAAAACCGCAGATCTCTCCACTCCGCTACGCTCCGGTCGAGATGACAAGTCTGTTTGAGGTTGGAATTAAGCGTTTCCAAGAAAGGTCTGCGTTTCTTTGGGGGAGCCGGCGCCCCCCCGCTAGAACGTGATCCGCAGAGCAGCTTGGTTTTGCCGTTGGGGGTAATGGGTGTTGATGGAGGTAATGGCCCCGTACGTTCCTGGGCCGGCATTCACGCTCGGATTGGGAAAGCCAAATTCCGGATGATTGAGCGCATTGAAGGATTCAAAGCGGAATTGGACACCCAAACGCTCGAACTGAATGTTCTTGAAAAACGAGAGATCAAGATTGGCGACTCCCGGCGAGCGCAGCGCGTTGCGCGGGGAATCGCCGAAGTAGCCATCCGGCGGCTGGGCGAAAGCCGCTGTATTGAACCATTGGTGAATACTCTGGTGAAACCCCGCAGAGGACCCGCCGGAGACAACATTGGCGCGCAGGGCATACGCCTCGTTCACAAAAGCATGATCGCTGGCCGTAACGGTGAAAGGAAAGCCGCCCTGAACAGTGGCGATCCCGTTGAATTGCCAACCGCCAATCAAGGCGTTCATTGGGCCGGTTACGCTGCCTCCAAACCGCTGCCCCTGGCCGAACGGAAGGTTATACAGAAAGCTGGAAACAAACCGCTGGCCCACATCGTAGCTGGAGCGCGCATAGTCGCAGGGAATGCAGTGGCTGTTCTGAGGACCGTAGGCGCCGAAAGCGTCTCCACTCACCGCCGCCGCGGCCGACTTAACGTCCATCATCTTCGACCATGCATACGCGGCAAGCAGGGTCACATCTTTTGCGCGCCGCTGCACCTTGATGTTGAGCGCGTTGTAGTTCGAATAACCGTTCCAGCCCTCGTACACCATGAGGCCGAGGTTTGGATACGGGCGCCGCGATTGCTTGCCGGCCGCGCTCTGGTTCGCAGAACTGTCCGGATCGCAGCCAGTGGTGGCGTTGCACGGCGTCGGTTGATTCAACTCAGTGCGAATGTTGAGATGGGTGGCTTTGTTGCCGACGTAGTCGAGGTTGAGAATCGTCTTTGGCCCGAGTTGCCGCTCGACTCCAAAGGACCAATCCTGCTCATAAGGATTGAGCTTGCGGGTCGCGGCAATCTGCAACACGCTATTCAGAAATGTTGCCTGGGACACAGGCCCAACGGTGAGTGCAGGAAACAGAGAATTGGTGTTGTTGATGGTTCCCGTGGTGCTGGTGGAAGAAGTGTAGCTCTGCGTGGGAGCAAACGGATACACGGCGGTTGATGAAACAAACTCGTTGGTCTGGAATGAGTCGTAGAAGATCCCGTAGCCTCCCCGGATCACCATGTTCTCGCTGCCAGTAGGACGAAATGCAAATCCTAAGCGCGGCGCAAATTCGCCCTTCTGTGCCGGCCCAGGTCCCCGCTGGCCGTTGTACGTATAAAGGCTACCGCCATAGTTCTGCACGATGAATTTGTTGGCAACAAACAGGCCTCCCCCGGAAGCTGGATTGAACCATGCCAGGTGATTTTGTTCTTCATAGGGGACGGCGGAGAATTCGTACCGCAAACCCAGGTTCAGGGTTAGCCGCGCGGTCAACTTCCAGTCGTCCTGAAAATACGGCGCCCAGGCCCTGAAGTGCAGATGCGTTACGTTACCCACCGCGACATCTGAGACCGGCCCGGGCTGCGCAACCTGGGCTTTAATCGGAGTGCCCAGGAGAAAATCGGCGATCTGGTTGTGCGTGAGTTCGCCATCGAAGGTGAAGTTGCCTTGCGGATTGACTGTGCTCTGGCGATCCAGTTGGAGAGAGTGGTAGACAAATCCAAAACCGATGGAATGTTTGCCATGAGACCAGGACGCGGAGTCCGAGAAGTCCCACGTCGGCTGCAGGCTTCCGGTGGGCAGGTTAGCTGCGCCGCCGGTAGAAGAGAGGGCCTGGGTTGCACCCACCGGATTGCTACTGCTCACGCCGGAAGCAAGCGAAATGACCGGGTAGTTCGCGTTCTTCATCCCGAAGACATTCTGAAAACCCAACTGTGTGATGTCCGCGGCCGGCATGACTGGGCCCTGCCGATATACCTGCGATTCCAGATAACCGAAACGCAGCTGGTTCAGGAGGTTCGGTGTGAACACATGGGTTTCGGTGAGTTGGTAGTTCCTGACCACCTGGAGGATGTCTGTGTCGCTGTAGATAGTTGGCGCTGAAGGGACGGTGACATTGACATCTGAGATAGTGGCGCGGAAGAAGGCTGAATCCTTTCGTCCCAGGATCTGGTCAATTCGGTATGTTTGCTGGTCCTCGTTCACATTGCTTTGCAGGTTTGTTGCGTAGTTGTAGGCGCTGTTGCCGGATACGTTGGCAGCCGGAAAAAACCCTCGAGCGATCGCCTGCTGCGCCAGGCGGGAAAAGCGGCTTTGCGGTATGACGTAAGCCCCCGACGAATTTTTTGGAAAGGGCAAGCCGGTGTAGGGATCGATGATGGTTGCCGTAGCAGCATGTGCAGAATTCAAGGCGGAGACTTGAAAGACGCCGCTTAGTTCGTCCGCGGATGGCACATTACCCGTCTCGGTAACTGCCGAACGAATGCGCTGTCCTTCGTAGTTGGCGAAGAAAAACGTCTTGTTGCTTCCGTTGTAGATCTTAGGCAGGATGACCGGACCGCCAAGAGAATATCCGAATTGATTCTGCTTCAGCGGCGCCACCGGCTGAGGAACGCGATTGAAGTAGGACCGAGCATCCACAGCGGTGTTGCGAATGAACTCAAAGGCGCTTCCGTGGAGGGTGTTGGTGCCGGACTTGGTGCTTAGGTTGACCTGGTTGGCTCCGAAGCCATATTCTGCGCTGTAGTTTTTGGTCTGTTCCTTGAATTCCTGTATCGCGTCGATGGAGATATCGAACGCCGGAGTAGCGTAGCCGGTATCGGTAATCATGGTGCCATCGAGAGTGTATGCATTCGAAGCGCTGATGCCGCCGCCAATACTAATCGCATCGCCCGCAGAGTAGCGATACGTCGATTGCTCGCCTCCCGTTTGCACGGCGCCGGGCTCGAGAAAGAGCAGGTTTACAAAGCTACGACCGTTCAAAGGTAGTTCGCTCACCTGTTTTTCATTGATCGTTTGTGCCACCGCCGGAGTATCGGTATCGAGGGTAAGCGCGTTCGCCGCAACCTCCACCTTCTGGGTCGCGCTGCCGACATCGAGGTGCAGATCGGCGCGGACGGTCTGATCCACCTCAAGCGTGATGTCGTTTTGTATCGAGGTCTTGAATCCAGTGCGCTCCGCTGTGACCGAGTAACGCCCGGGCAACAGAAGCGTGGCCGTGAAGTCTCCGGAAGCATCGGTGGTCAGCATCCTGACTTCTCCGGTGCCCAGGTTTCTCACGGTGACCTTCGCTCCCGCAATCACAGCCCCTGTTGGATCGGTGAGGCGGCCGGTGATGGTGCCGGTTGTATTTTGACCAAGCACGGCGCGCGCATCCAGAAGCAAACATGCGCAGATCAAGAGCAAAAGGATCTTTGACTTCATGAAGAACCTCCGTCGTAGCCAGCGAATCGTCGATCTCGCCCATTCTTGGAGGGCTAGCTGATGTGAGATCACGGGAAGGCTAGTAATGGGGTTTCTGGTTGTCAACAACGTGCGCATGCAATTTCCTCGGCAAAGGGCGGGACGAGCGTCCGCATCCTTGTTCGTTAACCGCGAAAATCCTGTAAATGATGGGCCTGCATCGTTCTGAGCAGCGATGATTGCCGGTTACTCATCGACGTTCGCTCGAGCCGCAAGCGCAACTGCATCCGTTCCACTCTGCGGAACGGGGTGATTGTTCCGGCATGCGGATTCGTGGATGCGCTCAGCGGCAAAGATGCCCAGCCAGGCGGCGATAGTATAGTTACTTTGCTGAAGAGCTTCTGGAGTGTTGACGATGGGAAAAAGGATTGCGCTTTTTGGGGCTGGCGGGAAAATGGGCTATCGCTTGGCGAGTAATCTCAAGGGTTCTGAATTTGAGATTCGCCACGTGGAGCGCAGCCCTGCGGGCCAGGAGCATGTGAAGACGGGCCTCGGCCTCGCTTGTGTTCCCGCCGATGAAGCTCTTGAAGGAGCTGACGTCGTCATCCTCGCTGTTCCGGATACGGCAATCGGCAAAGTTGCTGCTTCCATCGAGGGCTCACTCAAGCCGGGAACGATGGTGATGATGCTCGACGCTGCCGCTCCCTTCGCCGGGCACCTGCCGAAACGCGACGACCTGGTGTATTTCGTCACTCACCCGTGCCATCCACCGGTGTTCAACGATGAGACCGATCTCGAAGCCAAACGTGATTACTTTGGCGGGATCGCCGCCAAACAACATATCGTTTGCTCGTTGATGCAAGGGCCAGACAGCGCTTATGCCCTGGGTGAGCGGATCGCGCGCGTGATTTGGGCGCCGGTCATGCGCTCTCACCGGGTGACGCTGGAGCAGATGGCTCTGCTGGAGCCCGGCCTTTCGGAGACTGTTTGCGCAACTCTGCTGGTGGTGATGCGCGAAGCGATGGATGAGGTGGTGAAGCGCGGTGTCCCTCCCGAAGCGGCTCGGGATTTCCTGCTCGGGCACATCAACGTGCTCGCATCTGTCATCTTCAAAGAGCGCGAAGGCCTCTTTTCCGACGCTTGCAATAAGGCAATCGAGTTTGGCATGCCGGCGTTGATGCGGCCGGACTGGAAGCGCGTGTTTGAGGCGGATGAGATTGCGGCCAGCATCCAGCGTATTACCTAGTTCATGAGCGACCCGCGACTGTACGCTCCGTCGACCAGCGTAGCGCCTCGGCGCAACTACCTGCGATATCTCATCCTCGTGGCACTGGCGGGTTGGGCGCTCGCGTCGTATGACGTCAACCTGCTGGTGCTCGCGCTCCCCGACATTGCCCGGAGCCTGCATATTTCTGAAGCAGGGCTCGGAGTCCTCGGCTTCTCTGTGTACGCCGCGCAGTTCTGCATCACCATCTGGGCCGGCTACGCCATGGATCGATTCGGGCGCCGGCGCATATGGATGTTCTGTTTGACCGGAACCGCGCTGTTCACCGGTTTTACTTATTTCGTCGAGAACTTCTGGCAACTGGTATTGGTGCGAGCGATTGCCTCGGGCCTTGCTTATGCGGAACTGGCCGTTTCCATCACCATCGTCAATGAGCAGGCGCCGGCGAAACATCGCGGGCTGCTCTATTCGATCGTCCAGGGAGGGTGGCCGCTGGGAGTTTTTCTAGCATCGGGCGCTTATCTTGCCTTTGGCAGATTTGGATGGCGTTTCGTTTTCCTGTTGGGCGTGCTTCCTATTGTGGCCGTGATTCTTGGCCGCTTCTTTGTGCGCGAGTCGGAGCGCTTTGAGCATGTACAGAATGTACGCAAGGCGGTGCGCGAGGGAGACCAGGAGGCGGTCGAAGCGTTGCTGCAAAAACAGCAGGTCGCGGTGGAGCTGGAGGGAAGCACTTCGATTCGCGAGCTATTTGCAAAGCCGGGACCGATTCGGCGGCAGCTCTTCTGGCTCTCGATCGTCTGGATTTTCTATGGAGCGAGTTTTGTCGCAACCAACTTTTACATCGCTTATTGGCTGACAAAATACAAGCACTTCAGCGACTCGGCTGCCAGTGCGCTCCTTCTCGCTTGCGGAGGAATCGGTTTCTTTTTCTATATTCTCGGAGGTTGGTTGGGGGAGCGCTGGGGCCGGCGCGAGGTGATTATCGTCTCCGGTGTGCTGGTCGCCCCGCTCAGCCTGGCTTTTTTGTTGGTGGAACAGAGATGGCTGGTCGTGGTTGTCTACTTCTTTCTGTTCCAGGCAACGAATGGCACATGGTCGGGCGCCGGATATGCCTACCAGGGTGAGAGCTTCCCTACCCGCATCCGTGGTACGGCGGTTGGTTTCCTCAGTGCCATCCAGGTGATCGGCTTCGTGATCGGAAGTATTCTCTGGACCATACTGGCAGGATTTGGGAAGCCAGTGCTCACCTGGCTTGTGATTGCGACCGGAGTGTCGCTTGGTATGTGGACGACGCTGATGCTGCGGAAGATTCCTCCTGGCCAGGAGTTGGAGGCGATTACGGAGTAGGGACGGCGTCGGTTGATATCTGTCCCGGCATCGAATCGTTGGGTGCCCCATATCCCCGATTTCCTGTGACGCGCAGTGGCTTCGATGAACTTGATGCGCCTTTCCTTAACGAAAGGCGTACACGCGATCCTCTCCAGGGCTTCGTGCAGGAAATTCGGGGTATCTCGCTCGTTTTTCGCGAGATGTGGGGCACCCAAGGATTCCCTTCCCGTTTGAAAGAAGCGTTCCGCAATGCGGATTTTCTCTCCTTCCCCATATTTTGACCTGAGGTTCGGGTTCTTTGCCTTGTCAGTTCCGTATGGCGGAATTTAGGATGGCGTGTCGGGTGGAGAGGAACGTCCATGGCTGCCACTCCTCGGCGCAGGACTGCTGAAGAGCGCAAGGGTGATCGCAATGAATCGCAGACAGTGCTGCGCGCCTGCGAGGTGCTCAAGGCATTTCGCAATCCCGGCGAAGAGCTGGTGCTGGCCGATATCGTTCATCGCACCCAGCTCCCTAAGACGACGGTCTTCCGCCTGCTGCGCACGCTCATCCATGGTGGTCTGCTGGAACGCCCTCGCGCCGGGGTCTACCGGAATCAGTTCGGCCCGGTAACCGCGCGGCCCTTTCGCATTGGCTTTGCTGCCCAGGGCGACTCTGAATTCTCGCGCGAAGTGGTCAAGAGCATGGAGAAGGCAGCCGCTCGCGAGCATGTCCATCTGATCACGGTCAACAACCGTTACAGTGCTCGCGAGGCAGTGCGCAACGCCGATCTGCTGATCAAGGAACGGGTCGACCTGGTGCTTGAGTTTCAAACCTATGAGCGCGTCGCCCCCGTGCTCGCGTCAAAATTTCTTGAATCGAATACGCCCGTGATTGCCATTGAAGTACCGCACCCTGGGGCAAGCTATTTCGGCGCCAACAACTACAAGGCCGGGCTGATCGGCGGCAAGGCACTGGGCCGCTGGGCACGGGAGAACTGGGACGGCAAAGTGGATCAACTGTTGCTACTGGAGTTACCGATCGCAGGCTCTCTGTTGGAGTTGCGCCTCACCGGCCTGGTCGATGGTTTGCGCGCAGAGCTGCCGCAGATGGCCGCCGTGCCCAAGGCCCACCTCAACGGCCGAGGCAGCCTGGAACAGGTGCTCGAAGTTCTGCGCCAGTATATTCGCCGCTCTCCGCCCCGGCGCACACTCATCGGCACGGTGAATGACATCTGCGCGCTGGCAGCGCTACGGGCTTTCGAGGAGGCGGGACTTAGCCATCTTTGCGCCGTCATGGGCCAAAACGCGATTCGCGATGCCCGGTTGGAGCTGCGCAAACCTGGTACGCGGCTGATCGGCACGGTTGCCTATTTTCCGGAACGGTACGGCGATGAACTCATTCCACTCGCGGTCAGCATTCTGCAGAAGAAACCGGTGCCGGCGGCGGTATTCGTCAAACACCAACTCATCACCTCGCGCAATGTCGAACTGATCTATCCCCTGGATAAGCGGTGCGACGTCAAAGTTGGCTTCTAGGAGGTTCCGCAATCCGGAATTGCCGCTTCCCTGCCCCGCTCCGGCCTGAACGTGGGTCGACAGGGTTGACGGCTTATCCGGTTGTCCCGTTCAATGGCATGTCGATGGAGGAGTCTGGGCAAGATGGCTTTACGCCCCACGCGGCGCGAGTTCCTGCAAGCATCCGCAGCTGTCATGAGCAGCAGTCTGCTAGGCGGTTCCGCGGATGCCTTGTCTCCTTCGCGCGAAGTATTGCGCGAGTATACCTATGGTGCCGTCACACTCACCGGGGGCCCGCTGCAGCAGCAGTATGATCGCATCCATGCCGGCTACCTGGCGCTCGACAACGACCGTCTGCTCAAGGTTTACCGGCAGCGTGCCGGGCTTCCCTCCCCTGGGCGCGATATGGGCGGCTGGTACGACACAGACGGCTTCGTCCCCGGCCACTCGCTTGGTCAATATATTTCAGGCCTAGCGCGTATCTCAGCGACTACCGGCGATCCGGCATGCGCGACTAAGGTGCAGGAGTTGGTTCAAGGCTTCGCCGCCACGCTCGGCACGGACAATCAATCCATCATCCGCCCGCAAACCAATCTATGGATCTGCTACACCCTCGACAAGCATTTCGGAGGCTTGATCGACGCCTATCGGCTCGCCCAGGTGGGCGAAGCGCGCGATCTGTTGCCACGGGTGTTGGATGGCTCGCGATCGCTGATGCCGGAACACGGCCACGACCGAATCGGCAAAAAGGATCCGCCCTATGACGAGACGTACGTCATGCCGGAAAACCTGTTCACTGCCTATGAGCTCACTGGCAGGCACGAATTTCAAGACCTGGCGTTGAATTACATGCTCGATCGGGACTTTTTCGATCCGCTTGCCGGCAATGAAAATGTGCTGCCCGGCCGTCACGCCTACTCCCACGCCATTGCGCTCTCATCCGCCGGCAAAGCTTACCTGGTGATGGGCGATGAAAAATACCGCCGCGCGATGGCCAATGCGTGGACTTACCTCACCACGCAGCAACAATTCGCCTCCGGCGGCTGGGGCCCCAACGAGCAGTTCGTAACCCCGCACCAGGGCAAGCTTTATGAGAGCCTCAGCACCACCGACGACCACTTTGAAACACCTTGCGGCGCTTACGCCCAGTGCAAGCTGGATCGGCATTTGCTGCGCATGACCGGGGACGCGCGCTATGGCGACCATCTCGAGCGCGTTGTCTACAACACCTTGCTCGGGGTCAAGCAGCCCGACTCTGATGGCGACTACCCGTACTACTCGACCTATGGCCCGAATGCTACCAAGGTCTGGTACAAGAAAAAGTGGCCGTGCTGTTCGGGCACGCTGGTGCTCGGCGTGGCCGACTACGTGCTCGGTTTGTACCTGCGCGCCGATGACGGCATTACCGTTAACATGTATGCGCCCAGCGAATTGCGCACGCCGGAAAACGTGAAGCTGGTGCAAACCACTGCGTATCCCGCTGAGGAGACGATCTCCATTCGGGTCGACCGCCAGCACCCCACAGCCGTGGACACTGCGCCTGCGCATTCCCGGCTGGCTGGAACAACCCGCGCAGATCACCGTGAATGGAGCCCCTTCCTCCGTGACAGCCGCACCTGGCAGTTTCGCCGCTCTGCGCCGGCGCTGGAAGAGTGGCGATGTGGTTCAACTGCGTCTGCCGCAGTCTTTCCGGACTGAACCGATCGACGATCAGCATCCAAACGTGGTCGCAGTGATGCGTGGGCCGGTGATGCTGGTGGCGATCGATCCACCGGATGGGCTGGAAAAGAAAAGTATCTCGTTCGATGAGGGTTTCACAGCGGTCGCGCAAAGCTCCGGCAGCTGGGTACGCGACGTTGGTGGTCAACAGGTGGTGTTTCTACCTTTCCACCAGGTACAGAACGAGCGATACACTACCTACTTCAACCGCGGCTGATCCGTGGCCGCAACGAGATGGAGCCTGACAACCATGGATGGCATCAGCGGTACAGCGCGGGCGACCAAACGCCAACCCGCCGCAAAGGATGAAGAGGCGCGCATACAGGCACGCTACTGGATCGAGACCGCGTTCCCTCTCGAAGATGCCGCGGAGATCATGGCTGGGGAGCAGTCAACCGGAACGTTCATCCGCGTGCCCGGCGAGACCAGCGAACTGCGCGCCCGGTTCGCTGCCAGGGTAGAACAAATCACTGAGTTGGAAACCGTCGAGCGGCCCTCCTTGCCTGGCTCCGGGATGCCGAAGAAGTCGCCTGCCAACGTACGGCGGACTGCGGAGGTTACGCTTTCCTGGCCGCTCGAGAATCCAGGTCCGTCGCTCCCCAACCTATTGGCCACGGTCGCCGGCAACCTCTTTGAGCTCAAACCTTTTTCGGGGTTAAAACTGCTCGACCTCCATTTGCCGCCGGCCTTCCTCGATCGCTATCAAGGCCCGCAGTTTGGCGTTGCGGGCACTCGCCGCCTGACGGACGTGTACAAACGGCCGCTCATCGGCACCATTATCAAACCGAGCATCGGGATGAACCCGGAGGAGACGGCGGCCCAGGTGCGTACATTAGCCGATGCGGGGATCGACTTCATCAAGGACGACGAACTCCAATCCGACGGGCCCCACTGCCCTTTCGAGCAACGCGCGAGCGCCGTACTGCGCGTGCTGCGCGATCATTCCGACAAGACTGGCAAGCAGGTCATGTACGCGGTGAATCTTACCGGCGATATCGACGAAATGCTGCGCCGCCACGACCATGTGTTGGCAAACGAAGGCATCTGCGTCATGGCCAGCATGAATTCCATCGGTCTCCCGGCGATGAAGGTTCTGCGCGCGCACTCGCAGCTTTGTATCCATGGTCATCGCAACGGGTGGGGTATCTATGGCCGCTCTCCAGCCATCGGCATGAGCTTCGTCGCCTACCAGAAGTTCTGGCGCCTGGCCGGGATTGACCATACGCACGTGAATGGCTTGAGCAACAAATTCTGCGAGCCGGATGATAGCGTCATCGCCTCGGCGCGCGCCTGTCTCACGCCGATGTTCCCAGCACCGCATGCCGGCTGTGAGATCGTGCCTGTCTTTTCTTCCGGCCAATCGGCCCGCCAGGCTGCAGGAACGTATCAGGCGCTCGGTTCTACCGATCTGATTTTCGCCGCGGGCGGCGGCATATTGGGCCACCCTCAGGGGCCGGCCGCCGGCGTACGCAGCCTGCAGCAGGCCTGGGAAGCAGCGATCCAGGGTATTCCGGTAAACGAATTTGCAGCGACTCATCCGGAGCTGCGCGCAGCACTGGACGCATTCTCCGGCTGACCTCTCATGGCATTGCTCTACTGTTACTACGGCGACGACTTCACGGGATCTACCGACGTGCTCGAGCAGCTCGCGGGCAACGGCGTGTCCAGCGTGCTTTTTCTCGGTACGCCCACATCGGCTCAACTGGCTCGCTTCTCTGCTTGCCAAGCGATAGGATTCGCCGGCGATGCACGATCGCGCTCGCCTGAGTGGATGTCCGCCCATCTGCCCTCGATCTTTACCCGCATGCGCGACCTCAAACCCGCGGTCGTTCAATACAAAGTCTGTTCCACCTTCGACTCGGCGCCTCACCTGGGTAGCATCGGTCGCGCACTGGAGATCGGCCGTGAGATATTCGCAACCAAGACGGTTCCCATCGGGGTAGCTGCGCCGCACCTGGGCAGGTTTATGGTGTTCGGCAGTCTCTTCGCGGCTGGGGGAAAGCAGGTCTTTCGCATCGACCGGCATCCTACGATGGCGCATCACCCGGCCACCCCCATGCATGAAGCGGACCTCCGCTTCCACCTCACGAGACAGACGAACCTTGCCATAGGTCTGGTCGATCTTCGTGCCTTTCAATCCGGCAATGCCGAAGAACAGTTTCGTCAACGCATGGAGGGTGGCATTGGGGCTTTATTTCTCGACGGCATCGATGCCGCCATGCTGCAGCAGGCCGGCAAGCTTATTTGGGGACTAACCAAAGCGTCGCAGCCGCTTTTCACCATTGGCAGCTCCGGTGTCACGGCGAGCCTCATTGCGCATTGGCGTAGCGCAGGTATTATCGGTTCCGATCCTGCCTCTGTCACTGCTACGAAAACGGATCAAGTCCTGGTCATCAGTGGAAGCTGTTCGGCAGTGACCGCAGGGCAGATCCAGTGGGCCAAACAGCACGGTTTTGCCTGCCTCGGACTGGATGCAGCAGCACTGGCCCGCGGCCGCACCGAGGCGGTGAAGACGGCAGTAGAACTTGCGCTGCAGCCCTTGCGATCGGGGCAAGATACAGTGCTCTACACCGCGCTGGGTACGCCCACGGGATCAACCCATGACAAGGAGCTCGGACGCGCTCTCGGCCGCTTGCTCCTGGCGCTGGTGCAGCAGACCGGCGTTCGCCGCGTTGTTTTGTGCGGCGGTGACACATCCTCCCATGCCGTCCAGCAACTGGGTCTCACCGCTCTTACTTTTGCGGGCACGCTCTCCCCTGGGGCCCCGTTGTGCCGCGCGCACGCTGAGGAAGCAACTGGTCTCGACGGCCTGGAGTTGGTATTGAAGGGCGGACAGATCGGTCCGGAAGACTTTTTCGGGATTGCGCGCGACGGGAACTGAGGCTGACGGCCAGACAAGGCCCTCATCCCTGGACGGGTGCCCCATGTTCGCCCCAGCGTACATGGGCGGAAAAAGACAGGGCGCAGCCCCTTCGAACGCTTTTGCTACGTATGGCAAACGAGCCTGCGGCCAAGAGCAAGTGCCGTTGCACATGGAGTGAAAGCATTTGAAAAGATCCGTTTTCGGCCCATGTACGCTGGGGCGAACATGGGGCACCCGTCCAGGGACCAACGACTGTGGTTGCGATTGACTGTGGTGGGGTCGACTGTGGTTTGCACGATCAGCTCCGCAAACCTCGGCTGCAATCCACACGCGAAAACAAAACCGCGCTCACCAGCACAACCGCGGCAATCCCAAACAGCGGGAGATTGTAATTGCCACTCGCACGTATCACGTAGCCGAACACTACGGTACAGAGCAGGCCGCCCAGGTTGCCTGCTGTGTTCATGACCGCTGTCGCTGTGCCACCGCAGCTACCGCCAAGATTGAGGCACATGGCCCACGCGGCAGGCAGCATCAGGTCCATCACGCCGAAGCACAGGGTGGATACGGCCACCACGGCCGTCAAGCCATGCACCAGACCCAATACAACCAACAGCGCAGCCGCAACCGTAAGGCAGGTGCTGGTCACCCATCGATACGCGATCACCATCCCATGCCGCTCTACCAAGCGGTCGCTCAAAAAACCACCGGCAAGATTGCTGCCGATCCCGAGCAAGAACGGGAACGACGCAACCACACCCATTTTCTGCATTGAGATGTGCGCGCCGTTCACCATCCAGGTGGGGAACCAGGAAAAATAAAACCAGCTGGCCCAACCATAAAAGCCATAGGCCGCGGTGATGAGCCAAAGCTGCGGTAAGGCCAGAAGCCTGCGCCACGGCACGCTGTTACGGAGCGATACGCTGCTCTCGCCAATCTCTTCCAACTCCGCACGCGTGATGCCTGGCTGGTCGGCCGGACGGTCATGAAACCAGGTCCACCAAATCACCGTCCACACCAGTCCCACTCCGCCCAGGATCCAAAAGACGGCTCGCCAGCCAAACCGCATCTGCAAAGGAACCAGGGTCAACGGCGCCATCGCGGCGCCTAGCCGGCTTGCAGCCCAGACCACGCCCTGGCTGCGGGCTCGCTCTTGTTTGGGGAACCAATGCGGAATGACACCGGCCGCATTGGGGTACGCGCCCGCCGCGCCGACCCCAAAGAGAAAGCGAGTGACGAACAGCTGCCAGAAAGTGCGGCACCAGCCCGTTAGCGCGGTGAAGATAGACCACCAAGCGGCGATGCGGCTAAGCTCGGCACGCTGCCCATAGCGATCGCCAAGCGCGCCTGAAGGAATTTCGAATACCGTGTTGGCGATTACGTAGGAACTCAACACCCATCCCCACTCGACGGGCGTGAGGTGGACGTCGCGTTGCATGCCTGGACCAGCCACAGCAATGGCTAGCCGATCGATGAACGTGATAACCGACACCGCGCCCAACAGCGCCAATACGCCGTGACGTTTCTTCACCTGGTTAGAACTCCAGGACGTGGGCGGAGGATGGCAGCGCCTGGGAATGACCGTTCATCAACTCGCGGGTTCGCAATACCGCCAACTCGGGGCTCGAGAGTACGGGAACCGCCGGCTCCGGCATTTGTTGGAGCACGCGCGCCATGGATGCCTGGGCGAGCACCACCAGGTCTACCTTCGCAACTAATTCGGCAAGAGCCTGGCTCACCATGCGATCATGCGTCTCTGTATCGCCGGCCAGGACGGCTTCAAAGGCACCATCACAGAGCGATTCTTCGATCTGCGCGGGAATGCCCGCAGCTGCACTCTTCTCTCGCAGCAGCGCCGTGGTCGGCTCAAGGGTGGTCCGTAATGTCGCCAATACCCCGATGCGACGGCCCTGGCTGACTGCCTTTTCCGCCATGGCGTCGTCCACACGAATGACAGGAAAAGGAAAGAGCCTGGCCGCGATCGTAGTTGCCGGCCCAATCGACGAGCACGTGACCAGCACTCCATCCACGCCGATCGCTGAAGCCGACTCAATCATGCCGATCAGGCGCCGCACGGTCACCTTCTGCAGCTTGCCCGCCGCTATCGTCTGCTGGATTAAACTCTCGTCAACCATGTGAAAGATTTCGGTCTGCGGCAGGTGTTTACGGCACAGTGAAGTGAACAACGGTGTGAGCGTTGGGCTCGTGTGCAGCAATGCGAGTGTGGATGCCAAAGCCAGGTTCGCCTTTCCGGGAAGTGAGCGCCGATGGAACGAGACGTGTATGAGTCAATTCACTCTACAGGGCGCTGTTTCGTCAAGAGCATTTCTCGTGTTCGACAAATCCGCCGGTTTACCTGACAGAGTATGGTGGGGGGGAGTTCACGGCATCCGTCCGGGTTCCGAATTACGGAACGCCTCCCAACATCGCGACGCCCCAGGCTTGCACACAGGGTCTTATCCAAGCTCGCAAAGGTCGACATTGCGGGTCCGCATTGCGGAACGATTGGATCTGGCGTGGAAAGCGGTCAATTGCACAGACTAGCGTTGCCGCCTGATAGAACAAGGCCGCTGGCCCACTTCGCTTGCTGCAGCGTAAGTTTCCATTGACAACTTTTTCCCCCTCCTTCTAAGGTCTGCGTCGTAAATCGAATGAGAAGCAATTCTCACAGGAACCTTCGCATTCACACTGCAGGACTTCAGGAGGCAATATGAGGATCAAAGTACAACGGCTGGCGCTTTTTCCCATGATCGTCGCCGTGGTTGTGATACTCGGCCCAGCCACACTCCGAGCGCAGAATGCAGCCAGCGGCTCTCTCGAGGGCACGGTGACCGATTCAACCGGAGCAGTGGTGCCCGGGGTTGAGGTGGTAGTCACGAACCAGGCGACCGGCGTGTCACAAACCGTGTCCAGCTCGGGCAACGGCTTCTATTCTGCCGCCTCGCTGCCCGGAGGCGACTACCAGGTAGTGGCCACCAAAGAGGGCTTCCGCAAAGACACCATACGCGATATTCATCTTGATCCGGGCGCGCGTCGCGGGATCGACATCAAGCTGTTGGTTGGGACCACGACAACAGAAGTGACGGTCGAAGCCAATACGGTCGCGGTGCAGACTGAGTCCGGGGAGAACGGCGGAACGATCGCCGCCAAACAGGTTTCGCAGTTGATGTTGAATGGCCGCAATTTCCAGACCCTCGCCACCATCGTGCCGGGCGTGACCGCCGTGAGCGGCGCGAACCAGCTAGGCCAGGGCGGCGCCAACGGGCAAGTGCAACTGAGCATCGGTGGAACATCTGTCGAACAGACGGCCTATTTGATCGACGGCGTTTACGATTCCGTGCCCAGCGGCAATCTAACGCTCAGCATATTGCCGACCATCGACTCCATCCAGGAATTCCGGGTGCTCGAAAACAACTACGGCGCCAATTATGGCTTCGCTGGATCGGGTCAGATCCTGGTGCAGACCAAGAGCGGAGGAACCACCTATCACGGCACAGCATACGACTACCTGCGCAACAACGAGTTGGGCACAGCAAAGAACTTTTTCTACCGCGCGGGTACTCCGTACGGACTGCATCAAAACATCTTTGGCTATTCACTGGGCGGCCCGGTCATCATTCCGAAACTCTACCATCCCGCCACCAAGAGAACTTTCTTCTTTGCGTCTGGCGAATGGCGTCTGGCGAATTCGTCCCAGGCGTTGACGCGCGCTTTCTTCCCCGAGCCGATGCGCACAGGCGATTTCAGCGCAAGCGCGACACTCCCGTCTTCCAAAGCCCTTACCCTGGATGCCAGCAGCACCGCTCTTCTGGCGGGAAGAGGCTTGAACCCGGCAACCTGTCTTACGGCGGGTCCGAATGGAAAAGTAAATCAGATCAATCCGGTCTGCATGGATCCCGTCTCGGTCGCGCTGATGAATGCTTACTTCCCCCAGCCCAATTCCGTCGTGCCGGGGCAGTTCAACAACTACGTCAATACCAACCCGCAAAAGCTTTTTGATAGCGATGTTCTTTACCGTATCGACCACAACATCAACGACAAGAACCAGCTCATGGGACGGGTGATGTATGAAGAAACCAATATTCAGCTGGCTGCACGCAACTACAACGATCCAGCCCCGAATCCTGGAGCGGCTTCTTACACCACGGGCCTGAATGCAGTGATCCGCTGGACTTCAAACTTTACGCCCCACATCACCAACTCCGCCTCGATCGCAGAAAACTTTCAAAAGGGCACGAACACGCTGCGCGGTCAATATACCCTGCCGGCGGGTATCACGATTCCCCGGCCCTTGGGAACCGATCCGCTGAACCGCGTTCCCAGCATGCAAATCAATGGTGGCTGGTCCTGGCTGGGCGTAGGGGCCTATCCGACCTATAGCCACGACGGCCAGTTCATGATCGGCGATGACCTGAGCTGGTTGAAGGGGAATCATTCACTCCAGTTCGGCGGCGTCTATATGATCGGGATTCGCCGCGCGAATGTAGCCACCGGCAATGTGCCGCAAGGCAACTACGTATTTAGCGGCGTTCATACCGGTGACCCTGCCGCCGATTTCCTGCTCGGGGTGGATGCATCGTTTGTCCAAATCAACTCGCAGCGGAACGGCAATTTCCACTATCGATGGTTTGAAGGCTACGTTCAGGACGACTACCGGGCTACTCCCCGGCTCACCTTGAATGCCGGCCTGCGCTGGTCTTACTACGGTCCAACCACGCGTGATGGGAACGAGCTCGCGAACTTTCAGCCGAGCGGCTTTGACCCTTCGCAGGCGCCGCTGGTGAAGACCAACGGGTCGCTCGCGACCAATGCGCAAGGTCAGCCGATTACCAGCACCGGTGCCACGGCAAATCTTACCAACGGACTGGTCATAGCCGGCCAGAACGGAACTCCAGCGGGTATTCTCAACCCTCGTCATGATTATTTTGGCCCACGTTTCGGTTTTGCGTACCAGCTCACCTCGGATGGAAAAACAGCGATCCACGGCGGTTACGGAATCGGCTACACCCAGGTCGCTCTGCAAAACACCGTCATTCTTCTGCCGAACCCTCCCTTTACACAAAACATCTCGATTACCAACAGCCTTATGAGCAACCCTGGGGCCGGGACGACAGGGGCCGCCAGCGTGCAATCTCTGCAGGCGGTTGGCTATGACTTCCGCGCCGGCTTGATTCAGAGCTTCAGCCTGATCCTGCAACGAGAGATCGTGCCTCACGGAATCTTGTCCGTTGGCTATGCGGGCAATGTGCAGCAACACATCCTCTCCACCCAGCTTGACGGAAACTTCCCTCTCTCCGCCACGACTTCCGGTACGCCCAAATGCGCGGCCGCGAGCCCAACGCCCGAGACATCCACAAATTATCAGTACGACCCTTGCCTGAACACGGGCGCTACGGCCAAGGCTTACTACCGGCCCTACCAGGGATATGACCAGATTCTCTCTACCATGAGCGGCGGCATCGGCAACTACAACGGACTGCAAAGCGGCTTCGTCTACCGCGCTCACAACCTCACCTTGAACCTGGCCTATACCTGGAGCCGCGCTCTCACCGATGTAGTACCGGCAAACCCGGGCAGCAACGGCGGCAGCGGCGTGGGATACGACTCGGTAGGTACCTTCCAGAACGCACATGATATTCGCGCGGAGTACGGCCGCCCCGACTTCGATCGCGCGCACGTGCTGACGGGAGCGCCGGTTTACGACCTGCCATTCTTCCGTAACTCCAATAATCTGGTGGAACGTGAGCTGCTCTCGGGCTGGAGCTTTTCCGGCCTGGCGATCCTGGAAAGCGGATATGCCCTTACCGCCAGCGATACCTACGGAGATGCCGGCCTGGCAACCAGGCCGAACCAGTTGCAAAAGATCAGCACTACAGGAAACGGGAAGGTAGGGCTGGGACAGCACAATTACTTTACGAACCCGACCGGAGTTTTCGGCAAACCTGCTTATGGCTTCTTTGGCAACGCGGCCAATGGAACGATCGTCGGCCCGCGCGAGATTGCCTTCAACGTATCGACCACAAAAACCTTTCCCATCACTGAACGGGTGGGCGCACAGCTGCGCGTGGAAGCGTTCAACGTTTTCAATCACCCCAACATCACCAGCATCTCGACGCAGTTTGGAGCGGCGAATTTCGGCCAGGCGATCAGTGCGGGGGATCCGCGCATCATGGAGGGCGCTTTCCGCTTGAATTTCTGAGCTGCGGATCTGACTCATAAGCATGAAAATATTTCGATTCCTTTTTCTCGCGCTCCCGATTGCCCTGGGCGCCCAACAGCAACAAGCGGTGCAGGCACAGCCGGAACTGCAAACGTTCGTAGTCAATCACGAGCTGCGAACCGACTCGGACGCCGATGTACGTTTCTTGCTCTCTGCCCCCGCGGGCAAGGAGGGGTTCGTCACCGTGGCTGATGGACACCTGGTCACCCCCGATGGCAAGCGCTTCCGTATGTGGGGCGTCAACATGACGGGATGGACGGTCGGCTCGGCACTCCTGCCCTCGAAACACGCCGCGGAAGTGACGGCGAGATCTCTGGCGCAAGTGGGCGTGAATTGCGTCCGGTTTCAGTTTCTCGACCTCACGAAGCAGCAGAACCGGTCCGCCGGAAATGCTCCCACAACGTACACTCCCAGCGGTTTGTTGGATAGCAATGCCGACAACAGCCAGGTGATGGATCGCGATCAATTCGACCGCTTCGATTACCTGGTCAGCCAGCTCAAAACAAACGGCATTTATGTCGATCTCAATCTGAATGTTGGACGGAGATACAAAAAGGGCGACGACGTCCATGATTACGATTTGATCGGCGTAGCCAAGGCCATCACTCAATTTGATCCACGCCTGATCGCACTGCAGAAGGACTACGCCCGGCAATTGCTCACGCACTTGAACCCATATACCAGGACTGAGTACCGCAATGAGCCGGCGATCGCGATCGTGGAGATCGTAAACGAAAACTCCGTGCTCGAGTTTTGGCAGAGAAACTGGTTTCGCGGCAAGCTCGTGCATGGCGCACCCGCCTTCCAGCTTGACCTGACTCCCTATCACAAGGCACTTCTCACCCAGCTCTACAACGACTGGTTGAAAAGAACGTATTCGGCCGCGGAGTTAGAGCATCTCAGAGGCCTCGCGGGACTCCACGCCGGCGAGCCCTTCTCTTTGACGCAGAGACAGGACTTCAGTAAAACGTCCAAGGAAGTTTTCTATGCGGAGGCGCGCTTCTACACTCACGTGGAGACCAGCTTCCTTGAGGACATGCGTTCGTACCTTAAGCAAACCTTGGGCGTGAAATCGCTGATCATTGGCGGCAACGACCATACTTACTTCATCCCCGGGATGCCGCTGGTGCGTTCAACATCGCTGATGGATATCGTCGACGCGCACGTCTATTGGCAACATCCCGCCATCACGGGTAGGCGGAATACACCCATGGTCGACGACCCTTTGCATTCGATCGCGGTCAAGCTCACCCGCTCTACATTTTCAAACAAGCCCTTCACGGTCAGCGAGGTGAATGAGCCCTTCCCCAGCGATTACCAGGCGGAGATGATTCCGATCCTCGCGGCCTATGGCGCTTTTCAGGATTGGGATGGCATCTTCATCTACACGTTTGAACCCAAAGTCAGCGGATCGTGGGAAGCTGCGGTCGGCGACCACTTCGATCTGGCGGAAGATCCGGTCAAGATGGCGCAGCTGCCGGTGGGTGCTCTGTTGTTTCTGCGCCATGACGTGGAAGCCGCCCGCAAAACCATCGAACGCACTTACTCCACTGAGCAGATCAACGAGAGCATGCGCCTCCCCGAGTCTGAGTCGCCTTACTACACTCCGGGTTTCCCTTTGTCGCTGCCGTTGGAACATGGCTCGCGCATACGATGCCTGGACTGCCAGCCCACCGAAACATTTCATGATGAACCGCAGAACCCTATCCAATCGGATACGGGCCAACTTGCGTGGTGGAGATCGGAAGGAAAAGGAGGATTGGTGACGATCGACACCGATAGAAGCACAGCCCTGGTTGGTTTTGTACGGGACAATGGCGGCTCCACATCGCATCTGGGAGCGGATATTCAGAATAAGTTTTGTGCTCTTACTCTTTCGTCATTAGATACGCACCCGATTTCTCAGTCTTCGTTATTGCTTCTGACGGCTACCGGCCAGGTTGAGAACACCGGCGCGGTGTGGAATGCCCGGCGCACGATGCTGGATGTATGGGGCACGGCTCCGACACGCATTGAAGTGATCAAGGGTTGGCTGACGCTGAAGCAGCTCGATGGCGCGGTCGGCGTGCTGGTTACCCCGCTCGATGGATCCACCAAGCCCCTGGGTGAGACCCGCGGGCGGCGATTGGAAATCGGGTGGGAAATCGCTATTGGCGATAAGCCGGCAACCAGCTATCTCATCCGCATCGTGCGCTAAGTGGCCTTTCGAGGACAGCAAAACCGCAGAAATTCTCACCGTGGTCGGAAAGCCGACCTGAAACCCGGCGGCCGGTGGTCCCGGGCCGAATGATGCGGATTTTGTAGAAAAGTGCGAACTAAGCGAAGTAAGCGAAGGAAGTACCCTTTTGCTCAGGCTCGGGCCGGGGAAAGTGTGCGCCATAAGCGCCCTATGCGCCATAAATCCCTGGGTTCGAGTAGGAAGGGGAGGAAACGGGTCGCTTCGCGGCATTGATTTGCGATGGTTTCTCCGGCAGCGGCCCGTGTCCAGTCATGTGGTGACGTCAAATTGTCAAAGATCTGCAGATCTTCAGAGGGCGCACTGGGCGCACCGCTGTTCGTTGCGCAGTCACGTGCTCCCTCTGTGGCTCCGCTGGTGAGCGAAGAGATGCAGAGCATTCGCGGTTTCTGGAGGCTGGTTGCGGCGGCACGGAATGGGGGTTCGGTGCTGAGCCGGACAGGGCCGTCGCTATGTAACGGCGCTGGTAGATGAGCTCTTACTTGGAGAGTAGTACGGTTTTCCAGGCACGTCGATAGGCCTGGAAGATATTTTTCATTCAGCGTAGGCGCACGAGTTTGCCGTCGTGCGAGAGTTGCGGGGATCGGGATTAACCGCTCTGCTTGGTCAGTGGGCCTTCAGCGGCAAACTGGTCACCACGTCCGTTCCCTGGTATTCCAACTGATAGTCGACTTTCTGCTTGGTTGGGATGGGAAAGTAGAGATAACCACCGACCGGCTTGGAGACTTCTGCGTCTTTCAATTCCTTATCGAGCAGTTCCGTCTCCATGGTCTGTCGATCAGAGCCGGTGGTTGCGGCTGATGTATTCTTGTCGACTCCAACCCCCAAGCCCACCCCGTAAACCGGACCACTTACGCGGCGACCGCTTCCGTCATAGCTGGGATAGCTCACATAGCCGACGTTTGCGGTCGGATACAGAGTTACATCACGGCTACTATCCGGCCGCTTCTGGTAGATGGAGGCAATGGTTTGAGGGCTCGCCGGACTGACCAGGTCCGTGCCATCGGAGGTTCGCAGCGCAAAATCAGACTGCTTCAGGCTGATGGTTTTGCTGTCTGCGGGGTAGAAGCCAATCTCTACCACGATGTACCGGCCTGCTAAAGGCGTGGCGAAGGAGTTCTGAACCTCTGTCTTGGAGAGCCGCTTCGCGCCAATGGAATATACCGGCTGAACCTTAGACGCTGGGTACGCAGCGGCCGAGGCCCGTGGGGCCGGGGTATTTTGCCCGACGGCCAAGCAACAATTTAGCAACCCGACGATGAGTACACTCTTGCCGAAATGAGTCATGGCGTCCTACTCCAGGCTGACCTTCAGAGTCTTACCGGTCAGAACATAAATGCGCTTCTTCTTGGGGATTTGATCCTTCGGACGAACTTCAAGATCATAAACGCCCGGCGCCAGCCAGAACTTCTTCAACGTGGCAGCCGTTCCTGCGTATGCGTTGTCAAGGTAGACTTCTGCATCTTTATAGGAGCCTTGCAGGCTGACTTGCCCCTTGTCAGGTTGGGGAACCAGATAGATTGGAGAAGCGAAGAACGGATAGCCGATATAGGGATCGTAAAAGAACGGGGGGTAGTATCCGAGCCAAACCGGACCAGAATAATAGCCGTACCCCGCGCCTACCGAAATCGTTCCGAGGCGAACGCCTGCTGAAGCAGGGCTCAGCGAAACAATCGCGAGCAGTAGGGCGAGCGTAAGCGAAGGCAACCGATGTGTTGCCATATTTCGTCCCTCGGCCTAATAATACGCCGAATCAGGACGGGAAGCTGGCTTAAAATCCCCACCGGTACTCAGGAATTGATGGCGAAAACAGGCCAACCCATACCCAATCCGTCCCGGACGGGAACCTTCAGCGAAACCGACTCGTCCCAAAAGGGTTCCGGGAGGTTGGCACGCCAATTCAAGCCCCAGGGTCGAAAATTGGGGCTTATCAGAGGGGAGCGGCCGATGATCCTTTCTGCTACAACGAGGGTCAGGGGGTGGAGGTCCACCCGGCGGTCTGTCGCATGAACTTCATTGACCGTCCCCCCGACGAACGGTACAGTTCAGAGTATTGAAGTGGAGAGTTTATGGGTATCCTGGCGGATAAGACCGGCAGCATTGTAGTTTCGGCGCTGAGGGCGCGCGCGAGTTTCGATGAGCTCCTGGACCGCGTTGCCGATGAGCGCGGGTCCCTTGTCATCGAGAAACGCGGCATACCTAAAGCCGTGCTCCTCAGCATCCGTGATTACGTTAAGCTGGCGGCCCCGGAGCCGGAAGTGCTGCGCATCCTCGGCGAGGAATCGAAGCGCAACGGGACTAATAAGATGACCCAACGCCAGATCGATCAGGAAATCAAGGCATACCGGGCGCAAAAGAAAAAGCGCTGATGCTTTCGCTTCGCCTTGTCATTGATACGAACGTGCTGGTATCCGCCGCGCTCAATCCGGACGGACTCCAGCGCACCACGATCCTAATCGCGATTACCAAGCCCGCCCGACTCTACGTCTCGCCTCCTATTTTGGAGGAGTATGCGGGTGTGCTTGCCCGTCCGCACCTGAAAATTCGCAAGGGGGTGCGCCTGCAACTGCTACAGCTCATCAAGAACAGCAGCCATATCGTCGTGCCGTCACACCGCTTGGAAGTGACGAGCGACCCGGAAGACAACGTATTTCTGGAATGCGCTGACAAAGCCGGTGCGGACTACCTCATTACCGGCAATCAGAAGCATTTTCCGCAGTTCTGGAAGAAGACCAAAATCATCACGTCACGTGAGTTCATCAGTCTCGCAGCACCTCATCTGTCTTCTTGAACAAACCCCGTTCGGATGAGTCATGGGAGAGATTAAGAAAGCTTAATGTACGAGGGGTTGCAATCGGGAGGCGAGGCTTCTTAGGCTGGCCCTGGTTACGCAAATTCCATCCGATGATGCAGCAGAACGATCGGGGTTAGCTCGCATTTCCCAGGGACCCCCTGGGTAGGCGAGGGTTGCCGGTAGCGAGATCTCTATTTCTATCGGATGACGGGTGTCCCATATCTGCCCGGCTTTGAAACAGGCCGTAAGAAATGCGGGTTAGTTCAGGGTTAGTTCGTCTGTCCGCAAATGGTCACAGGCATCGGACGCATTCCTTCCCTTAGTCGGCTGCGGCGGATATAATTCGTCCGCCTACGCAAGGTACGCTTTCGCTCCTCCCCCGATCGCGCCCGCTCTAACTGCGTGGAGCCAATAGGAGGATCCCTTCATGTATGCCTTTCAAGCACTTAGGACCTCGGGAAGTAACTTAAGGTCCTTTATCTGCCTAGTTCTCGCTCTTCCACTCACGTTCATGATCGCGACTGCGCCCCCGCGGGCGGCCGCTGAAGATGAACATCTCCCTGGCAACCAGTTTGCCTATGTCGCTGATCAAGGTTCCGGAAAAGTGCTGGGATATATCGTCAATAGCGCGAACGGCAAGTTGACTCCGATTGCGGGTTCGCCGTTCAACACCGGTAAGTCGGGATCTACTTCGGTCGCCGTAGATCCGGCGGGCAGGTTCCTCTACGCGACGAACCAATTCGCAGGGGACAACGATATATCCGGCTTTCAGATTGATTGCGGTAGCGGCAAGTTGACGCCTATCCCGGGATCACCCTTTAAAGCGGGTTCGGGACCAACCGCAGTCGCGATTGACCCGTCGGGCAGGTTCGCCTACGTGGCAAACCTTGGATCGAACAACGTTTCGGCATACACCATCGATGAGAAGAGCGGCCGGTTAGTACCAGTGGCTGGTTCTCCCTTTCCGGCAGGAACTTTCCCATCCGCGATAGCCGTAGACGCGCTGGGGAAGTTTGTTTACGTAACCAACGAATCCTCCAACAACGTCTCCGGCTACACGATTAACAGCACTACCGGCGCGCTCACACCGATCTCCGGCTCGCCGTTCGCCACGGGGAACTCGCCGCTGTCAGTGGCAGTGGATCCGAACGACAGTTATGTCTACGTGGCCAATCAAGGTTCGGACGATATCACCGGATATTTCCCCGATCCAACCACGGGCGCGCTCAGTCCGCTTGGTACGTCTCCCTTTGCCGCGGGTGGTGGCGGAGTGTACTCAGTAACCGTGGACCCAACCGGCGGGATGGTTTTCCTGGCGGGGTATGGTGGTGTTTTCGCATACACCATCAATCAGAGCGCACCCTATTTCAGCGTCGGCGGGCAGTTGACGCCGGTCTCGGGCTCGCCGTTCGGCGGTGGAGCGCCAAATTTTGTGGCGGTGGACTACACCGGCACGTTTCTGTACGCGGCAAATAAGTCTTCCAACGATATTTCGGCCTATAAGATCGGCTCCTCGACACTGACACCCATTCCGGGTTCACCGTTTACCGCGGTGGCTGACCCGGTCTCGATCGCGCTGGTTCGTCCACGCACTCACCCGATCTATTCGGCAACGGAGATTCCAGAAGCCGGAGCGGGGAACTTCGGCACGGTCTCCAACATCATCGGATCGGGCATCAATAACAAGGGAGAAGTCAGCGGCACGATTACGTTTTACCCCGGTGGTGGAGATCACTTCCAACAGGCTTTCATTTATGCCGGAGGAGTGTCTACGGGCATCTCGTTCGACCAAGGGAGCGCCGGTAATGCCATCAACAATAACGGCCAGATTACCGGCACCACGAATGAGTTTATTTCTAACGGATTCGGGCCGGGGCACGCGTTCCTATATAGCTACAGCGACAGTACAGAGGTTGACCTCGATCTTGGCATGTCAGGGAGGGAAAGCGTCGGATTAGCCATCAACAGCGCGGGAGACATCACGGGGTTCCTCTCCACTGGGTACTGCAGCGGAGAGTTTATCCCCACCTGCCTGGCACCGTTTCACGCCTTCATTTACCAGGGGTCCGGCCTGGTGGATATCGGTACACTCGGCGGAACCTACAGTGAGGGCACGGGTATCAACGATCAAAACGAGATTGCCGGCGTCAGTTCGGTGACGGGCAGCAGTCTCAATCACCTCTTTCTTTATGCCAAGGGCCACATGAGCGATTTGGGTACGGTCGCAGGGCAGTCGATTGTCAATGCGCTCATTAACAATCGCGGCGAGATTGTCGGCTCGGCCACGGCCAGCAATTTTATTTTCCGTGGGCATTCCTTTGAAAAGATTCCATTGACGCCCGCCGGGCTCAACAACGAAGGACACATTGCGGGCAGCTACCCGGCGGCCAATGGGAGTAGTCATGCTTCCTTGTACAAGGATGGGAGGCTGATCGACCTAAACGATCTGGTCGACCCGTCGCTTACATTCCTTACCGTCGCCAACGGCATAAGCGACAACGGCAAGATTGTCGCCAAGGGCCTCAACGGTCATCTTTACGTGCTCACTCCTAGATGAACATAACCCGCGAGAGGCGCGCTTCATGCAATCGCATTGGGCGCGCCGGATCGGGTGGGTTGCCGGTCCGTTTACAAATAAGGAAGATAAGCCGTTGAAGTGTCCCAATTATCGGAACTCAGCGTATCTCAGTTAGGTGCACTACAGTCTGTGCCGAACTAGTCGTAGGCGGCTATCGGTTGACGGAATGTGCCATGAGAGCGCTTGCTAATGCATCCGCGATCATCTTGTCTTCGCCGGGTTGCAGGTCGATCGCGGTCATTTCAATCGTGCTTGAACCCTCCGTGAGAACGATGGAAGGTTTCATTTTGGCAAGCTGCTCTGTAATCTCATGAGGAGTAGCGGAGAACCGGGCCGGGTCGAGATGTACCTGCAGCGCGGGAAAATGATTTGCGATTTCGGGCACGTCTCGTGTGACCGTTATTCCAGCTATCTTCGATACCTTCGTCGCGATGGTATCCAGTTGCCGCCACTGATCTTTGTCGAGAGCCTCCTGATCTTCCGCCAGATAAAGCTCCAGCGCCTTCAACACTCCCACGATCTCTTCCTTACCTACCTTGGTAGGCCGCCCGATGGTGTCCTCGTTCGGACTCATGTTCAGCAACGCGTTGCGCACCAGTTCCTGGCGTCCAAGCAGCAGACCCGTACACTGTGGACCCTTGATTGCCTTTCCACCACTGAAGGCAATCAAGTCAAACCCCATATTGGCGTAGTCCGACAAACGGGACTTCGGCGGTATGTCTGCTGCAGCATCAAGAAACGCCGGCACGTTTGCCGCATGCGCCAGCTTCACCCAGTCGGCTCGCTTGATCTGTCCATCCGGGTCGCTTAAATTCAAAAAGTGCATGGCAGCGGTGCGCTCGCTCACAGCCTTGTGAACGTCTTCCACGGTCTCAACTTCAACCAGCTTTGCCCCAGTGGTTCGGATCTGATGATCCCAGCCGCTGCGGTGTGCCCGCTGGATAATCACCTCGGATTTCATTCCGGTTAAATCCGGAATCTGTTTGATATTCGTTGCATCGCCGCGGGTAAGAATTCCTGCGTATCCGTTCTGGATGGCCGACGCCGCGCCCGAAGTGACAATCGCTCCATACCCTTGGGGCAACTTCAGCATCTCTGCAATCCGCCTTCCTGCGGCTGCTTCCAGGTCCATGATGACGACGAAATGCTGAGCGGCCAGATCCATGACTGCTTTTACTTCCGGACGGATGAGCGAACCGCCAAGGACTGTCTCTGTTCCCTGGCCATTGATAACCCTCGTTAAGCCGAGCTCTTCATAAACATTCCCAGTTTCACCCAGCCCTGTGATCTTTCCCGTCCAGGCGTCGTGCTTACTCGAGGTTGCGCCCCTTGCTCCCCAAAGTCTCTGTCCGCCAAATATGGAAGCGGCCAAGAAGCCCAGGCCGCCTAAAAACCCCCGACGATTCAATTCGTCCGAGCCAAATCTCCGCATTGGGTATTCCTCCTGAACGGTCAAATGGTAACGCAGTCACTACTCCGCCGTTCTTGCTGGGGAAATTGCTCTCCCGTTCTTCTGTTTTGTTCTTGGCCGGAAACACGTTTCTCCTGGCCAAATAGTAGCGGAATGCTCGCTACGCGACCCGAAAGTTGATCTAGATCCGGCGGCCACAAACACTGATCTGGCTGGGCTTAAGGAAGTACAGAAGAAACCCTGAAGGTAGAACACCCGCCGCCTCTTCCTGTGAACCGTTGGGGGGAGATAAGTGAACCCTTGGGGGAGATAAGGAAACCCTCGGGGGAGATAAAGGGACCCTTGGGGGGAGATAAGGGCGCGCTACGTCCTGCACTGTCTGATTTTCCGTAACATCCCGGTGGGACGTTTGGCAGCTCATCGGTCACGATGCTCCAGACTGTGCGGGAATAGCTTTCCAAGAAAAATTTGATCGGGTTCTGAGAGACCTCGCAGGTTTGAGGGTCTAAGATTCCGTTCGACGAGAGGGAGTGGCTATGAAGGCTGCGGTGTGGTACGGCAGGCAGGACGTTCGTGTTGGGCGTGTGGACGATCCACCGGATCCACCCCCCGGACAACTGCAGGTTGAGGTAGCCTGGTGCGGCATATGTGGCACGGATCTACACGAATACATGGGCGGTCCGGTCTATATTCCGCAGAGTGCGCCGCACCCACTGACCGCCGTAAAATCACCCGTCATCATCGGGCATGAGATGTCCGGACGGGTGATCGCTGTGGGCGAAGGAGTGCAGGACTTTTCCGTGGGCGACCGCGTGGTCGCGTGCCCAATTATTGGATGCCAACAGTGCCGCTGGTGTCGATCCGGTTCCATGGCGCAGTGCGATAAAGTTGCGTTTTTGGGGACGAGCTGGTCGGGAGGAGCACTGTCGGAACGATTGAACCTGTGGGCATACCAGTGAGTCAAACAGCCTTATGATAGAAACCCGTGTTTCAGCGCGCCGGCAGGCCGGTCCGCGTCCTATCCCCATCGGTTTTTTGCTGGCGATCCTTGCATGCGCTGCGTCGCAGCCCCACTCGGCGTTCGCCTGGTCTACCGCCTCAACGCCTGCCGCGTCAGAAACCGCTGCCTGCTCGGCGCTTAAGAACAGTGACTTGTCCGAAACTCAGGATGCTCCGCTCCAGGTCACCAGCGCGAAGATGGTGGAGGCGTCAGGTACCGCACGCTCGTTCTGCAAGGTCGAAGCCTATGTCTATCCCCAGGTCGGGATCGAGATTCATCTTCCGCTGGCGAAAGACTGGAATGGAAAGCTCATTACTACCGGCAACGGTGGCTGGGCGGGCTCCATCTACCCGACGGCTTGCGATCCGCATCTGAAGCGCGGCTATGCATGCGTGACAACCGATACCGGGCATCGGGGCGGCGACGGGATGTGGGCAATGAATAATCTTCCGCCACAGGTGGACTTCGGTTACCGAGCCATCCATGTTTCAACGCTAGCGGCCAAAGCGGTCGTGAGCCGCTACTACAGCAAAGCCGCGCAGCGCGCTTACTTCATGGGCTGTTCCACGGGTGGCTACCAGGGGCTGGTGGCAGCGCAGCGGTTTCCCTGGGACTTCGATGGGATTATCGCAGGCGCACCAGACATGGACGAGGCCGATCTGACCATGCGACAGATTTGGGCGCAGAGAGCAAATCTGGATGCAGCCGGCAAGCCGATTCTCGACGCCCCCGCCAGAGAGCTTCTGCATCGCGCTGCCCTGGAAAAGTGCGACATGGATGATGGAGTGAAAGACGGAATTGTCAGCAATCCTGTCGGGTGTTCTTCGGACCCTGCGAAGCTTCTCTGCCATGCGGGCCAATCGCAACAATGCCTGACTGCGGCACAGGTTGAGGCGGCAAAGCGGATCTATGCCGGCCCACCGCATGCCGAGGAAAAAGCCGTTCGCGGCGCACTGGCTGGTTCGGAGCTGAATTGGGATTTCGGCACAGACACGGGGTATGCCGACAGCCTGTTTAAAGAAATGATTTACGGAGCGAGTGCGGGCTGGACCTCTTCCAACTATGACTTTGATCGCGATTACAAGCGACTCGGCCTGGCTGCTCTCTACACCGACACGAACCCCGACCTTCGACCCTTCAAAGCCGCCCGAGGCAAATTGCTTGTGTACCAGGGCGGGACAGACACAACAGAAATGCCCACGGCAATCGTCGACTACTATGAAACGGTCGAGAAGGTCATGGGTGGTTCGAAACCAACACAGGACTTCTTCCGGCTCTTTGTCATCCCAGGCATGAATCATTGCAGCAATGGCGTGGGAGCCTATTCGATCGACTACTTGACGTATTTGGAGAACTGGGTAGAGCGCGATCAGGCGCCGGATGAGATGATCGGGGCGCGCGTCAGCGATGCCTATCTGCTCTCGTTACCGCTGCCTGAGGGTCTCCCTGCAGATGCATCGAGAGAGCGGCGCATTGCCGCGGCAACACGCACGCTGCAGTTTCCCCTTGACCCGAAAATTCCACTCAGTTTCACCCGTCCCATGTATCCATATCCGAAGTTCGCCAGGTACACATCGGGCGATCCTAACCAGGCCACCAGTTTTCATCCAGCGCAGCCATAGCAAGCGGGCATACTGGTTGCGCCAATTTCCGGGGATAGGTATGCTTTCCCCTTATTCCCTCCATGCGGTCGCGACATGATTGACACGACTTTCTCGCACTACCGCATTATGGAGAAGCTTGGCGGCGGCGGAATGGGTGTGGTTTACCGGGCGGAGGACACGCGCCTGGGCCGCTTTGTTGCGCTCAAGTTTCTTCCCGAGGACCTGGCCCGGGACCGTCAGGTACTCGAACGCTTTCGCCGCGAAGCCCGCGCCGCATCCGCGCTCAATCACCCCAACATCTGCACCATCTATGACATCGGTGAGGAGAATGCTCGCGCCTTCATCGTCATGGAGTTTCTTGAAGGCGTAACCCTTAAGCATCGCATCGCGGGAAAACCTGTCGAAACCGATGTCCAACTGGGGTTGGCCATCGAGATTGCCGATGCGCTGGATGCCGCTCACGGGAAAGGCATCGTCCACCGCGATATCAAGCCAGCCAACATCTTCGTAACGGAACGCGGGCATGCCAAGATTCTGGATTTCGGTTTAGCGAAAATCGACCCCACGCGCACATCGCCAAGCCAGATTGCGACAGCCACCGCCACGGAGACCATGGATGAGCAGCACTTGACCAGCCCAGGCGCAGCCCTGGGAACGGTCGCTTACATGTCGCCTGAACAGGCCATGGGGAAGGAACTGGATGCACGAACCGATCTCTTCTCTTTCGGAGCCGTGCTGTATGAGATGGCCACCGGCACCTTGCCCTTCCGTGGCGAGAGTTCTGCGGTAATCTTCAAGGCCATTCTGGATGGGAAGCCGACGCCGGTGGTGCGCCTGAACCCTGACGTGCCAGTGGAATTGCAACGGATCATCGACAAGTCTCTGGAGAAGGATCGTAATCTGCGCTACCAAAGCGCCGCCGACATGCGAACGGACCTGCAGCGGCTTAAGAGGGATACGGAATCACAGCGCATCTCAGCGCTTGGAGCTCCCGCACCTTCGGTCGTCCCCAAGCGGAAACTGTGGTTGGGGGCCGCGGCTCTGCTCATTCTGCTGGCCGCCATCTATGCCTACACCATGCGTTCGGTTCCCGTTCTGAGAGTCACAGAGTATACCCAGATCACTCACGACGGCCACTCAGGAGAAGTTCGCGGAACGGATGGGAGCCGGCTTTATCTGATGGGTCGCAATGGGCAAATCCGCCAAGTTGCGATTTCAGGCGGAGAGATGCAGCCGGTAAGCTCCGTTACCTTGCCAAATCCCGCGCTGGATGACGTTTCGCCGGATGGCTCCTCTCTTCTTATTACGGCGTATGGGAGGGCAGGCACTTTGTCTGCGCCTCCGACTTATAGTGTCCCAATTCTGGGGGGCTCGCAGACTTATCTCGGAGACTTCAGTAGCGGAAGCTGGTCTCCGGATGGGAAGTCCATTGTGTACGCGACGGCGAACGGCGACATCAACCTCATGCAGAGCGATGGGACTGGCGCACACAAGTTGGCGTCAGCGGGAGCCGCTTCAGACTGGCACTTCAGCTGGTCGCCAGACGGCAGAATCATACGGTTTTTCAGAGACGGCTCACTGTGGGAGATGTCGTCGAGCGGATCGAACCTTCGCCAGTTGCTCCCAGCTTGGCGTCCCTCGGACTACAAATGCTGCGGGAACTGGTCTCCCGATGGAGAATACTTTGTCTTTGCTGCGGGACCTCCTGGACCCATATCCCAGTTATGGGCGATTGATGAGCGACCCGAGTTATTCCGGCGGCATTCCCCGGAACCAGTTCCATTGGCATCGGGGCCAATCGAATGGGGTATTCCTATTTTCAGCAAGGATGGAAAGAAAATCTTTGCGAGCGGGGCTACCAGCCGCGGCGAGCTGGTCCGTTTCGACTCGAAGTCGAATCTGTTTCAGCCTTTCCTCGGGGGCATCTCCGCCGAATTTGTCTCCTTCTCCAAAGACGGCCAGTCCGTGGCCTACGTTTCGTTTCCTGACGGCATTGTCTGGAAGGCCAACACTGACGGAAGCCAACGCCTGCAATTGACCAGTGCAACCATGAGTCCAAGATTGCTCCGTTGGTCGCCTGACGGCACGCAAATCCTCTTCGTGGACTCATCTTCGAGCCAAGGCATCCCCGCAATGTGGATTGTCTCCTCGCAAGGAGGTGTCCCTCGTCGTCTTCTTCCCAATGATCGTGAACCAGAGACGGACCCGGCATGGTCGCCGGACGGACAGAAGATCGTTTTTGCTACGAGCCCGGAGGTGCGTGGGAGTCCGAAAAGCACCGTAAGCATCCTCGACCTTGCCAGCAATAAGGTCGCACCGCTGCCTGGCTCGGTGGGCATGTTCTCGCCGCGCTGGTCACCGGACGGCCGCAGGATCGAGGCTTCCTCCTTCGATTACCTGACCATGAAAGTCTTCGACGTCCAAACCCAACAATGGTCAGTCGTGTACAAGGGGCGTGCTGCGATATTTCCAACATGGTCAAGCGATAGCCGCTACATCTTCTTCCTACCATTGAGCGGAGCGGGCGTTTTCAGAGTTCCCATCACGGGTGGGAATGCGGAGCTGATTGCCGATACGAAGGGTGTGATCCCGACGGGATCCTTTGGGGTGTGGTTTGGGCTTGACTCCAAGGACACACCACTGTTGCTTCGCGATGCGGGAACCCAGGATATCTACGCGCTCAGTCTGGAACGGAAGTAGCCTGGGCGGAAACCCGGGGGACGAGAGTTCGTGATGGTGAACGTTTCGTTCCGTTGCTCTTGATTCGAAGGGCTCCCAGAGACGAACGACAAGTTAGCATCGAACCCGCGATTCACGCATTCGTACAATGGAGAAAAAATGTCCGAGACCTCACTTGGTTCCAGCTCGGCAGTCGAGAAGCAGATAGACCAGATGGAAACTATGGCGACTGCTTTGTGATCCCGTCTTTGGTTGTGATTCTGGCGGCGGCAGCCATACCCAAGGAATTTGAGATTTTTGGCATTCAGCTAAAGACAGCAGACGCATATGGCATCGTGCTGGCGATCTTCGATGTGATGGTTCTTTTGTTCTGCACTGCATGTTGGAAAGCGTGCGATTTGTTGGAAGCGTGCGATGAGACAGAGTCCTCTCCGGCTCTGGTCGTGATCTTGACACATAAGTGGTTTCTGAATCCGTTCTCCTACACTGGAGGCGGAATTTTGAGTACGCTCTGGTGTTCTGTGGGTGCTGGTTTGTTGATATTGGCATGGTGGGTTGCTCTATGTGCACTGGCGCTTCTCTCGAGTATTCCCTCGAGCCACAGCCCTATTGAGCGCTCGCTGTACGCGCTCTATTGGGCATTGGGCGTCTTAGGCGCCGTGACAGTGCTTCGATTGGCAAGGCGGATTTACTTGCTATCGAAGAGCTCCCAGCGCCGCACTCCGTTGATGGCCTTCCATGCCCTTGCTACGAAAGCAGTACTATCCACCGTTGCATTGGTTGTCGGAATTTGGCTCTTCTATGCGTTCACCCATGTGGCGTGATCCTCTACGGATGCCAGGCGAACGTACAGAAGAACGAACTCAGAGTTTCGGGCATTGAAGGGACAGACTCCCCTATCTCTCCCGAATTTTCCCCTCTGGCCCGACGAGCGCTTCAGTATCGCTTGTAGCGATGGTCCGAGCGTATATGTAATAGCCTGCCTCACTCCCCCCCCGGGGGCCTTCGCAAACCACGAATGTGTCATAGCCGTAGCGGCATGGCCGACCGTAATCTTGCTATTGAGGAGAACCTGACCAAGTGAAAACAATTGTCACACTCGTCCTTGTTCTTCTACTCGGTCTTGCACTTGGCCATCACTTGGGATACAAAACCGGGTATCTGGATGGATTCTGCGCAGCAGATGCTGAAGGAACTATAGCAACCTACAACATATCGCGCTGCGGCGCTGTGACCTGTAAGTAACCACAGGGAAGCGATGAGAGTCTCATCGACACATAAAGGTTAAAGCGGCTTTGACCGGGCGGTCTTGGGGGACAGACTAAAAGTAACCTGATAGGAAGATCTGCCGCGCATGAAGCCGCGGGCACAGTCGAGTACGGCCGCATGCACGGAAGCTGCGCCTCAACGGCGGCGCTACTGGTTCCTCCCAACGAGGATATCGATTTCGCCGTCAGTGCTCGGGTTATCAGTGGTGGCCAAGTGACGACAAAAAGGGGAAACCGCTGAATCTCCTTCCAGGAACGACGGAAGAAGTTGCGATCGAGTTGCAGCCCACAACACCTCAGCACTAGCCCGGGCAGAGTTATAGGCAATCCCCGCATGCGTGATGCCGGTCATTGCCTGGCTGGCGCCACCGGCAAAATCAACGCGCTCGCATGCGCACCGCCGAGCAGAATCGTGTTTGTCGCCTTGACGAAGTGCGCGTCCTGGGCGCCGCTTTTGCCGGTATTCAAATTGCGGTCGAAGCGCGGAAAATTGCTTGACGACACTTCCAGCCGGATCCGGTGCCCCTTCAAAAAGACGTTGCTCGTGGACCACAGGTCGATCTTGTACTCGTAAACTTTCTCTGGTGCGATGGGTGCCGGCTCTCCGTTGGTGGACGCGCGGAAACTTGCGCGCAGGATTCCTTCGGTCAGATTTTGCGCAAACCCGTTCGGCCAAACGTCCACCAGCTTACCCGTAAAGTCGGTGTCGACGGCAGAGGACTTCGCATAGAGATCCAGCGTAACGGGGCCGGTGACTTCTAAATCCTGATCGAGCGGTGGTGTGGTGTAGACAAGCACGTCGGAGCGGGCTTCCACATCTTTCTGATCGCGTGGTCCCGGCGCCAGATGTTCGGAATCGCAGCATAGCGGACCGCCCACGGTAGGAACAGGATTGGCCGGGTCGTAGACGAATGTGTTTGTGCTCTCCTTGCCGGGCGTTGCATTGGAAAGCGAACCGTCGCCCGAAGCGCTGTTGGCCTTCCCGCCTGACTGGAGATAGTATCGGGTCTCGATCGCGCGCGCGAGGGGCCACGCAGGCTCGTCACGCCACTCGTTCCTGCCCATCACAAAAATCCTCACCGGGTTGCCGCTCGCAAACTGGTTCTGCTTGCCCATGAACAAATAATCGAACCAGTCGAGCGTGGTGCCGGTCTCGTCAAAGGCCGCGTCGGGGCCGAAATCGACATCGCCCACTTTGCGGCTCCAGCCGGAGTGGCCGCCGATGGCGATGATCAGATGTTGCCCGTCGCGCGCCGCCTGGTTTCCGGCATGCGCCTTGAGCCCAAGGTAATTGCGCAGCGAACCACCCTGGAACAGGTCGTACCAGGCCGCAATCGTAAGCCCCGGAACCTGGACGTTTGCATAGTTCTCCTCGATCGACCACTGTTTCCAATAGCTGTCGTACGTCGGATGCGCCAGCCAGTCGAGGAAATAAGGCGCCAGTTCGTGCGTCAGCTGCGATCCGCCGGTAATTGGCTTGAGATTGAACACCGGAAAGTCATTCAACGGCAACAGGCGGTCGCCCACCAGCGCATTGGTGTCCTGGCGGATCAGGCGATTTGCCGTGTCCTGCGCCAGGCCTGCGGTCCACGACTCGTCAAACCACTGTTCAAAGGCACCGCCCTGATAGGTCCAGTTTTCGTGGTAATTCGACGCTGTGACGACCGGGCAGATACCGGCCAGGTGTGGCGGATGGCTGATGGCAGCGAGCATCACCGTAGCGCCGACATACGATCCGCCAAACAAGCCCACTTTGCCGTTCGCATGCGGCAGCGCCGCGGCCCACTCCACCGTGTCGTAGCCGTCGTCTATCTCGTGCTTGAAGGTGTACCACTCGCCCTCGGATGTGTACCGCCCACGCACATCCTGGATCACGACCATGAAGCCGCGAGCGACTGCTTTGCGCGAGAAGTCGGCGCTGCTGTCTTTGTTGTAGGGCGTGCGCTGCAGAAGTACGGGAAAGCTGCGGTCACCCGCGGGTCGATAGACGTCAGATTTGAGGGTGACGCCGTCGCGCGTCTTCATGGCGACGTTGTGCTCGATCACGATATCGGCATCGGGCTGTGCCAACGCAGGAGCAACAAGAACTGCGACCGCGAGCAGGAAGATGCAAAGACTTTTTCCGGACACGAAATTCCTCAGTGGCGGAAGCCGAGGCAATTCTAACGAAAACGGACGGCAGGACAACCGTCCTGCCGGTAGGAGATCGACATGGGATCGATTTAAAGGGGCGTGATGCTCCTGCCCAGGTTTAGTGAACAGGCGGAAACGGCACTCTTGCGGTTTGGGTGCGGCCAAAAGTGTCAGTTTCCGTCTGGCAGTTCCTTCTGGCCACGAAACTTAGAACAGCCGCATCGACATTTCCAAGTCGCCCGCTAGCGGAACTGAAACATATCGGTTCGCATTGGAACGCATGTGCGAGACAAAATCCGGGCAGTGACGGGCGTCATCGGCGAGCACAAGCGAGCCCGGCCGCAGACATGGTTCCACCTGGTGAAGAATGTCTGCATACAGACCCTTCGCCCCGTCCAGCAGCACGAGGTCGCATATCTCGGGAAGATCACGGGCCAGCGTCTCCAGTGCGTCTCCCTCGCGGATCTCAACAAGATCCATGAGGCCCGCTTCTATCAGGTTTTCGCGAGCTCGCGCCGCCTTGGAAGATTCAAACTCTGTCGTGATGATTCGACCACCTCCATTGTCGCGGAGAGCCGCAGCCAGATGGATTGTCGAAACACCAAAAGAGGTACCGAACTCCAAGATGGATTCTGCACGAGCAGAACGCGCAAGTACGTAAAGCAGATATCCCGTTTCACGCGAGACGGGAAGCGGTACGTCCTTCAGGAGGCCGTAGAACTGCCGGTAATCCGTCTTGCTGGTGATGAGATGGGAAGCATCGGACTGTGCGACAGCTTCTAAGGCTGGTTCGCTTGCCTCGGCCACGGTGAAGAGGCGGTCCAATAGTCCGACGATGTGAGGAGAATTGAGGGTATTCGTTGCCATGTGCGCACCTTCTCGCAAACCGGCTGAAACCGGTCCGCAGATGAAATGTGCGTTGGCTGACGGTAACGCTTACGGCAGCAAGCATGACGCCTGCTACGAGATTTATATTCTCCTCAAAGGCGGGGCCGTGTCAACCTCGCAAGACCCGGGAGAGATGTTACGTTGCTTAGGGTCATTTCCGTCCTGGATTGATCTTGACTCTTACCTATCGTGGATGTCCCTCCTACAGTCAGGATTACCCCTGTTTCCGCAGGCCATTCCTCCACTTATTCCGCGGCGCTTTTGTCCGTCAATCGTTGCTTCACGCGGTTCCGGCTCTTCAAGACAGGCGGCGTGGTCTTGCCCCAGGTGGTGTGATTCCACTCGATCGCCCGCAAGCCGTCGTGCTCGGCCTGGAGGGTCATCGGAGGTTCCGGAGGGTTCCCCTGCACCGGGTCAAAGGTCACCTTGACCTGGCCGTCTACTTCTACCCAATGTCCAAAATGGGTAATGGCGCCGTTCCCCGGGTCTTCCGTAACCGTGGCAGTTCCATCCAGACCGAGGCTGAGGTCCATGGTGGGTCCCGGCTTGGTGTCGTCTTTGGCACGCGATGCATACGTACCGGCAAACTTGGCATGAGCGGTCGGCGTGGCGCTGAGCGCACCCACTTCCAACAGCATCCATGCTCCGAGTAGAAGGCGAACTAGCGTGCGATTATGCATGAAGAACATTGATCTTATGATCAAGGACCGGCGCCATTCCTGCAACCCGCGTGCGGCCATTCGCCTGGGAGAGCCAAGTGGAGTCTTTAGCCGCGCGGAGCCTAGGATGCGAATCCCCGAATGTAGGGGGTGTTCGGCGGGCGCGGCCCGGTTTCAAAGAGCGGTCCGTGGGTTGAGTGATAGATCATGTTCATGTACGGGGTCTCGATGCGGCGTCCGACGGCGGAGTAACGGCCATTCTCCCAGTTTGAGTCCATGTAGTGGTTCACAATCCCGGTGGACAGAAGCAGCCGCTCCGCATTGAAGGGTTCCTTTCGGGTCAGCATCATCTCGGTGATCCAGTGCTCGTGTGCGTTTGCAGCGTGGTATTGCGAGATGGGGCCGGGCCAGCCAAGCATAGAGACGATTGTCGGATCCTTCTGCCCTTCGATTTCGCCGGCGTAGGTCCAGCCCACACCCTTGCCTGAAATTACGGCTGCATGGGTCCCATCGTTATACTCCACGATGCAGACGTTTGATTGGCTGCCCTGCTGAAAGTATCCCGGCTTCAGGTCGAAATTCTTCCGCACTGCTTCGAGCAGGTTGTCGGCCCAGGGAGTGCGCTCGACCCACTTCCATGTTTCCGGTCCGCGAATGGACTGCACCGACTTGACGCCTGTCTCACCGCCCTTGCGGCGATCGACAAAGGCCTGCAGCACGTCCACACAATGGAAGATGGCTCCTTCATCCGCGGCGTCTCCCACCACGATCGAGTTCTTGATCGGCGTATCGATGGCGAGTTCTATCTCGGGCTTGCGGAAGTAGACCGGTATGGAGGAACCCCCGCTGAGGGGAAAGCTTAGCTCACGGGATTTGTCAAACATCCACTTGGCGTCGTCCCAATTGTAGGAGAGGTGCTTATCGTTAAACACGGGCACCGAGCGTTTGCTCCGCTCAAAGACCTGGATAACCTGCTGGTAAATCCACCAGCGCGGCAGGAGCCAGTGCCCCTTGAGATCGGTGGGATAATTCCCATGCTCACAGACTACGACGACACCATCCACAGCGAGTTCACTTCCCCCAAGTGTCACGGCCTCCTCGACCGTCTTATAGATGGGGATATTTTTAGCTTTGCATACTTTCTGACCTAGTAGGCTGGTGTCGAATTGATGGATGTAAACGGACACCACATCGACGCGCGAAGGAGTGTGGGCGCCGTGCCACCAATAACCGTCCAGCAGCTTGTTTATGATCCAGTCCGCATGGGACGTCGGGAGACCCCAATAGCTGACGAGACAAGCGATACGGGGCCGTTTTTGCGGAGTCTGGGCTGTCTGCGCAACAGCATTGGGTGCGATACCGGCCAAAGCGGCCAAACCGGCCATACCAGTTATCTCCAGCATTTCGCGCCGGGTGAAGAGAGTGGCCATGGCTTCGGTGGTTGGGGATGAATCTGCCGCACTGGCCGCAATGTCGATTTGCTTTTCTCTCATGGTGGTAAATCGGTCCTGTCGGTTTTATAGGTTCATTTCTACAATAGATGCAGCACCTTGCTTGCTCTACCTATGGCCGGAGTTGTCGTCGCACGATGCCCGAGCAGAACTGGATCTGCTCATGCTCTGCGCCGGCTGAATGGAAGAGCCTTGGACCAGTGCGACGCAGGGACTTAACCTTGGAGTATCTATAGAATCAACGGGGTTTCGCCTCCTTCAGCATAGCGGGCCCGATTTATGTTATTCCGCTCGGTCGAAAAACATTTCCATGAAAGGTCCGCGGAACCGCAGATTCCTCGGCTCCGCTTCGGAATGACAAAGGAAAGGGCGACGGTTTCTTAGAAAGTGGTTGCTGGACCGAGGCGTTTTTCATCACCTTCGGTGGGCCAGACCCATGACAACTCTGCTACAAAAGCAGAATGCACACTATGCTCTGCTCCTTATTCCTGCTTTTGTTCTGCAGCCCCCAGTCTATCCTTGCTCAGCTAAACCCTTCATGGACTACTACGATTGCTCCGTTCCGAATTGCTGACAACCTGTACTACGTGGGAAGCGAGGACCTTGCCAGCTACCTCGTCGTCACGCCAAAAGGAAATATTCTCATCAATGCAAACCTCGATAGCTCACCGCCGCAAATCCGGGCGAGTGTGGAGAAGCTGGGCTTTCACTGGGGCGACACCAGGATTCTGCTCAACAGCCAAGCGCACTACGATCATACGGCTGGGGCAGCCGAGGTGGTGCGCGAGACCCATGCAAAGAACATGGTGATGGACGGCGACGTGAGCGTGATGGAAACCGGCGCGCGCACGGACTTCTTATCGCCTTCGCCTAACATCCACCCATACGCTCCTGTCCATGTGGATCGCGTTCTCCATGACGGGGACACGGTGACCCTGGGGGATGTGACTCTGACCGCCCACAAAACCGCCGGGCATACGCGCGGATGTACCACTTGGACGATGCGCTCTCACGTTCCCGGGGAGCCAGCGGGAACGATGCGGAATATCGTCATCATCGGAGGCGTGAGTTTTTGGTCGGAGTACCACTTCGTCGCCACACCCGGCCATCCCGTGAGCTACCCCAACATCGCTCAGGATTTTCAGCATACGTTTTCGGAGCTGCGCGCTATGCCCTGCGACGTATTTCTGGGAGCCCATGGCGGGTACTTCGACATGCTCACCAAGCTTAAGCACTATCCGCAGGCTGGTTCCCGTGTTTTTATCGACCCGGCTGGCTATAAGGAGTTCGTCGATGATGCTCAAGAGACTTTCAGGAAGGCGTTGAATCAGCAGGAAGCCGCGGTGGCTCATTGAGGTTCTACTTCTCGGGCTGCCGTTCACCTCAATTTTGATAGCAGGGAGACCAGGCCCAAGGGGGTATAATTCGGCCCGATCAGCTCTCAACAAAAAGGAGTTTCCTTCCCAGAGCGCGGGAGGAACCAAAATATGGCCATCTTAGAGACCATCCTCAGTACTCCAGTGGATATCGCGGCATTGCAGGCCGCCGACAAAACCCGCGAGGCCTTGTGCGATGGCGCATTCACTAACCTCCTGTACTACGCCAAGCACCATTGGAGCTACACCGCGAGCGGGAACACCGGTGGCGATGATCTGCTTGCCGGGCGGGCAATTGCTTCCCCCTGCGGCGGTATCGCCACTGCCCTGCGCAGAGTCTTTGTGAATGGACTGCATATCCCCGATGCGGACGTGGAGTATATCCGCGTCACCGGGTACCTGTGGACCGGTCCAAACTACCTCTGCTACGACCCCAAGGTGCGGGGTAACCTCCGCCGACTCGACACCCCCGGCAACTACGGCAACGGATGTATCTTCAACGAGCACTACTATCTCAAATGCAACGGGAAGTATTACGATCCCTGCCTCTCCACCACCTACAGCGTGAAGAATCAGTCCATCAAGGAAGAATTCAACGGCCAGTACCAAAACACGGCCTATGGAAGCGGACAAGCCGCCGGAAGGATGCTGCTGACCGCGGACAAGAAAACCTGCATCGTGTATTTGCCCAAGGAGCCAGTTCCAGGATTCCGCGGAGCTTGGGGAATGTTTGAGGCTTCCAAGAAGAACGTCGAGAAAGCCTTGGGGAGCCAGGTATTCAAAGCGGAAATGGCGGTCCAGGGTGGGAACACGCAGTTCGCAAAGGCCGTGAACACCCTCCCTTAGACTCCCTCCGCGACCCGGAAAACGCGATCCTTTCATAGGATCCAGACGGAGCTCGGAAATTCGCGGGAAAAGGTTCGGATTGATTCTTCATTCAGCGCGTAGGGTGACCGCTGGATCGACACGCATTCCCTCGCGCGCTGGGATGAGAATTGCCAACAGGGCCACGAGCGAAAGAAGCAGGGGGACAAGTACGAACGTCCATGGGTCATGTGTGCTGACCTGGAACAGCATGGCTTTCAACATTCGCGATGTCGCCAAGGCCAAAGCGGTTCCAGCCACTCCGCCCAGTATGACTAAGCGGAGACCGTCATTGACGATGAGGCGGAGGATGTTGCTCCTGGTCGCGCCCAGCGCCATGCGTACCCCGATCTCATGACTGCGCTGCGTAGTCATGAAAGCCATCAGGCCGTAAAGACCGACCACGGCCAGCGCGAGCCCCGTGACCGCAAAGAATGCGAGCAGGGTGGTTTCAAAACGCGGCCGGCCCGCCAGTTGGCTGACAGTTTGATCGAGAGGCTCCATGTCGACCGGAACGGTGCGATCGATCGCAGCAATCTTTGCATGCACCCACGGTTCGATCGCTTGGGGAGGCATTACGGAGTCGATGAGCACTATCGCCCGGCTGCCGATCCAATCGTCGCTGACGCTCCGGCGCAGCAGGTAAAGCTCTGGTTCGCTTTGCTCCGTGAGGCCGCTGTTCTTGACGTTATCGGTCACACCAACAACGGTGAACCACGCGTCGTTGTAAAGTCCTATGGTCTGAACCTGCTTTCCGATGGGATCTTCATGGGGAAAAACGCGCGCAGCCAGGAGCCGGCTGAGAATTGCCTCCTGTTCCTTCCCGGTACGATCCTGCTCGGTGAAACTGCGGCCGCGGATGATCGGGATGTTGAGGGCGCGGAAGATATTCCGGCGTAACGGAACGGTGGACAACCGTCCCGCCGGTTCCAGGAACTGGACGCGGCCTGCCTCGCACACCAAGATCGGCGTAACGGAATCCACCCTCCCATCCTCCCGGCGGAATTGAATCTGCCACTGCCACTGCGCGGATCCCGGGTAACTGGCGGAGAGCCGACTCGAGGGCAAGGTAGAAGTCCATTTCCTTCTGATCGGTGTCATAACGGGACCAGGGAAGCGCCGCCCTCACCGTGAGCACTCCACCGGTTTGCATCCCGAGGTTCTGCGCCTCGATTTTCTGGAAGCTGCGCATTAACAGCGCCGCGCCGGTGAGCAGGATGATGCTCGCCGCAATCTGCCCTGTCACCAGGGCGCGCCGCAAAAAAGTGTGACTGCGAGAGATCGATGTTTTCGCGTTCAGTGCGGCCAATCCCGGTTTTTGCATGGCGGAGGCCAGCCCGAAGACAACTCCACAGCCGCACGAGAGCACGATCGTGAACACGCAGATTCGCAGGTCGAGATGGGCTTTACCAATGAAGGGAATCTCTGCCGGTGCGAGTCCCACAAACAGCGCCACGAGCCCCTGTGCCATGGCAAGTCCAGCTGCGCCTCCGGCGAGCGAGAGAAGGAGCGCTTCCGTAAGCGCCTGCCGGACGAGGCGCGCCCGGCTCGCGCCGATCGCTGACCGCACCGCGAGTTCCCGTTGGCGCGCCGCCCCGCGCGCCATCATCAGGCTGGCCACGTTGGAGCACGCAATCAACAGAACCGCAAGCACGAACCCGAAGAGAATCCACGCCACCGGACGTATGTCCTGCGTCTGCCGGTCGCGCAAGGATCGGATGCTGAGACGTACCTCGTGGAGGGCCGACGCCGGAAACAGATTTCTCTCGGAGTCGAAGAGCGGCTGCATCTCCGCATACGCCTGCTGCACGGTAACGCCCGGTTTGAGACGGGCAAAGACCCGCATCGGGTGGCCGAAGCCGCCATTCGCCGTGGTCTGGACAGCGCGGTCCAGCGCCATGGGAAAGACAATCTCCGCCGCATCCAGTGCCGGGAATTGGAATGCCTTGGGGAGTACTCCTATCACGCGAGCAGGGCTGCCATCGACGTTGATCATCCGATCGAGGATGTGCGGATCGCTGTTGTAATGACCGCTCCACAGTCCATAGGAGATCATCGCGACATTGGGCCCATTGGGGCGATCTTCCTCTGGCAGGAAGTTTCGTCCCAGCGCCGGCGAGATCCCAAACACGGGAAGAAAACCGGCCTGGAATGAAATGCAGCTCAGCTGTTCCGGATTGTTCTCGACCAAGTCGCAATTGCGCGGCATCACGGATTGGCCGGCAAGCGCGGAGAAGGCCTTTTGATGGTCTTGCCATTCAAGATAGAAGCGGCCCATCAGGAACTCTTGCCGCTCCAGGGTGTGCACGAACCCTACAGAAACGATGCGATCGGGATCCTGATAGGGCAGAGGCCGGAACAAAATACGATCGATCACGCTGAACACTGCGGTCGTCGCTCCGATGCCCAGGGCAAGAGTTAGAAGCACGCTGATGGCAAACAGAGGATTGCCGCGAAAACCACGCAGGGCGTACCGCACATCCTGAAGCACGGTTCCCATCCACCATGATGGACGCTGCCGCTCGCACTGCTCCCGTGCGGCCTCGATTCCGCCAAACTCGACCCCTGCCTGGCGGCGTGCCTCAGCGGCACTCAGGCCGGCCGCCACCTTGGCCGCGATCGATTGCTCCAGATGAAAGCGAAGCTCCTCGTCAAGTTCACCGCGGCTTTTGCGGAAAACCAGGAAGCGAAGGCGGGTAACGAATTCCCTGATCATGATGCTTCCCCTCGATCTTCGACAACAGGAATACGCCTTCTCTTGTCGAGTGTCAAGGGGTGGCCCGGTCCTAATGACAACCAACAGAGCTGCGCGTCGAGGACCGTGGTATCCCACACCTCGCGAAAAACGAGCGAGATGCCCCGAATGTTGCCGGTACAGGAAGCCGGTCATTTGATCTGGCCGAAACTATCTGCGACACACTGTCCGCCTGACGCCTCTTTCGAGTCTTCGATTGTGGGAGAAACTTGAGTGAAGTTTCTGAGGAGAGGGCGGCGACGTATACTCACGCGGTACGGCACTTATTTCCCGAACCGAATGACTAAAGGCGGTGCCATCATGGGTGATCTCTGGCAAGACCTCCGCTACTCCCTTCGCACGCTCGTCACGAGCCCTGCCTTCACCATCACCGCCATCGCCGCCATCGCCCTAGGTATCGGAGCTAACACGGCTATCTTCACCGTCGTCAATGCCGTCATTCTTAAGCCGCTCACTTATCCCGAGCCCGACCGTATGGTGCAATTCATGAACACGTTTCCGCAGGGCAACAGCCCCGTCGGGTCGCCGGTTAACTTCAACACCTGGAAAGCTCAGACCAGCGTCTTTCAGGATGTCACGGCCTACGATTTCGGTGGTCCCGGCTTCAACCTCACCGGCGCGGTACCCGAGCAGGTCCACGGCATCCACGTTTCCGAAGGGTACTTCCGCCTCTTCGGCGCGCCCGTCATTCTCGGCCGCAGCTTCACTCCCCAGGAAGATTCTCCCAACGGCGGCAACGTCGTGGTCATCAGCTACGGCTTCTGGCAGCGCAAGTTCGGCGGCAACCCCAACATCGTCGGTACCAGCGTCTCGCTCAGCAACGAGTCCTATACCATCATCGGTGTCCTGGGAAAATCCTTCGTCACCGATCCCGAAGCCGACATATGGGTTCCCTTCCAGATCGAACCCAACAGCACCAACCTCGGTCACTATTTCCTTGTCGCCGGCCGGCTCAAGCCGGGCGTTACCCTCGCCCAGGCCAACGCCCAGCTCAAACTCGTCGCCGACCAGTATCGCCGCCTTCACCCTCAAGATATGGACACCAAAAACAGCTTCGGCGTCCAGCCTCTGCGCGACTCCATCGTCGCCGGCGCTCGTAAGTCGCTCCTGATCCTGCTCGGCGCGGTCGGCTTCGTTCTGCTCATCGCCTGCGCCAACGTCGCCAACCTTCTGCTAGTCCGCGCCACGGGCCGCAAGCGTGAATTCGCCATTCGGGCCGCGATGGGCGCGGGCCGCGTACGCATCATCCGTCAGCTGTTGACGGAAAGCATCGTGCTCTCCCTTGCCGGCGGCATCCTCGGCCTCATCCTCGGCTACGCCGGGGTTCGCGCCCTGCTCGCGGTCAGCCCCGCCGGCCTTCCCCGCATCGGCGAACATGGAGCGGCGGTCGGTGTCGACTGGCGGGTCCTCGCTTTCACCCTCGGGATCGCCCTCCTGACCGGCATTCTCTTCGGACTCTTCCCCGCCATCGGCGCCTCACGCCCCAATCTCAACACCACCCTTAAGGAAAGCAGCGGCCGCTCGGGCAGCGGCTTCCGGCAAAACATGGCCCGCTCGCTGCTTGTGATCAGCGAGGTCTCGCTCGCTCTCGTCCTGCTGATCGGAGCCGCGCTCCTCATCCGCACCTTCATTGCCCTCCGCGAGGTCAACCCGGGCTTCGATCCCCGCAACGTCCTCACCCTCGAAATGTCCCTCACCGGCGACCAGTTCAAGAAGACCGCCGGCGTCGCCCAGGTCGCCCAGAACGGACGCGAGCGCCTGAATGCCATCCCTGGCGTCGAAGTCTCCGCCTTCACCTGCTGCCTTCCGCTCCAAGGCGGCTACGGCCTACCCTTCAACATCATCGGCCGCGCCCCCGAGGGCAAATCTCCATGGAACGGCGGCGCCGGTTGGATGAGCACTTCCCCGGGCTACTTCGCCGTCTTCCACATTCCGCTCCTGCGCGGCCGGGTCTTCACCGATCTGGATACCGGTTCCGCTCCTGGCGTGGTTCTCATCAACGAGACCATGGAGAAAAAGTACTGGCCCAAGGGCGATCCCGTTGGCCAGCAGCTGCTTATCGGCAAAGGCGTCGGTCCCCAGTTCGCAGAGCCCGCGCGGCAGATCATCGGCGTCGTCGGGGACATCCGCGACGCCGGCCTCAATAACGATCCCCGCCCGCTCATGATCGTCCCCAGCGCGCAGGTCCCTGACGGCATGACCGCCCTCAACTCCAACATTGGTCCCATGGTCTGGCTGGTCCGCACCCACGGCGATCCCCACCAGTACATCTCCGCCATTACCGATCAGCTCCGCCAGGTCAGCGGCGGATTCCCGGTCGCCCGCGTGCGCCCCATGAGTGAAGTCGTCGGCCAGTCCACCGCGCGGCAGGACTTCAACATGCTGCTCCTCACCGTCTTTGGAGCCTGCGCACTCATCCTCGCCGCCATCGGCATCTACGGCCTCATGGCTTACTCCGTCGAGCAACGCACTCAGGAGATGGGCATCCGCATGGCTCTCGGCGCGGACCGCTCTCGCATCCGTTCGCTGGTCGTCTGGCATGGCATGCGCCTCGCCCTCGTTGGCGTCGCCGTCGGCATCGGCGCGGCCTTCGGGCTTACCCGCTTCATCGCCAGCTTCCTTTTCGGCGTCAAAACCTGGGATCCCCTGGTATTTGTAACCGTCCCGATTGTATTAAGCCTGGTCGCGCTGCTCGCCGTCTGGATGCCTGCCACCCGCGCTTCGCGCCTCGACCCCCAGCAGGCGCTTCGCATCGAGTGACCGCGCTCTCAAATTTCGCGAGCCTCATGCCGCGACGCAGAGCGAACGCCGTCGCTTTCCTGCTCGTCTTGATATTTCTTGGCGAGCTGGTATTTTCCGTGCACCGCCAGTCCCTGAGCTGGGACGAGGGCGATCACATCTACGCCGGTTACGAGAGCTGGACTACCGGGGATTTTGGCATCAATCCAGAGCATCCACCCTTACTCAAAGAGATTGCCACCCTCCCGTTGCTCACCATGCATCTCAGCGCTCCTCCACGGAAGAGCCCCAGGTTTTCAAAAACCGAAGCATACCTCAATGGCCGCAGCCTGATCTATGACAATGGTGGTCTCGAAACCGCAAGCAAGATTATCTTCCGCTCGCGAATGATGGCAGCGATCTTTTCGCTTGCGCTGGCCACGGTGGTCTACTTTGCGGGTCTTGAGATCTTCGGCCCCGTTGCGGCCCTCTTCGGTCTTGCACTTGTCGTCTTCGAGCCCAACCTCATTGCCCACGGCGCCTATGTAACCACGGACATGGGCGTGACCTTCGGAATATTCGCCACGGTTTACGCACTCTACCGTTTTCGCGTGCGGCCCTCCATCGGCAGGCTTGCGGTGGTGGGGGCAGCCACCGGCGTAGCCCTGGCGCTTAAGCACTCGGCGGTTCTGCTGCTCCCGATCGCACTCGTCCTGTTGGCTTTCGAGCTGGTGCGTCCGCCTGCGGAGGAGAAACGGGCTCAGGTCCTCCGCCTGTATGCGGCGGCGTTTGCCGCGGCCATTGCCGTCGGATTCCCGATCCTTTGGGCTACCTACCATTTCCGCTTTCTCGCGCACCCGGATGGAGGCATGCAACCCAGCCTCAGTGCTTACCTGAACTCGCTGCACGGGGTCGAGCCCAAGGTGTACGGACTGCTTGCCCGATGGCATATCCTTCCCGAGTCGTACCTGTACGGCATGGTCGACATCCGCATGCAGTCTGTAGCCGGGCAGTCGTTCTCAACCTATATTTTCGGACAGGTTCACGCACATGGTGTCCCGTACTACTTCCCTGCGGCTTTCGTTATCAAATCCACGCTTGGCTTCATGCTGCTCCTGGTGCTTGCCATCTACGCGGTTTTTTCCAAGCACCTCGCAGGATGGCAGCGGCTGAGCTTTCTCGCCGTGCCGCCCCTGGTCTATCTCCTGGTTGCGATCGATACGGGTCTCAACATCGGTGCGCGCCATATCCTCCCGATGTATCCGTTTCTTGCCGTACTTATAGGTGGCGCGGCCGTTTCCCTCTGGCGGGAGAAGCGGCTCTGGATTTACGCCACACTCCTGCTGCTCGGCTGGCATATTTTGTCAGCAACGCGGAGTGCGCCGAATTATCTGGCGTACTCCAACGAATTGTTTGGCGGCCCGGCGAACACGCACCGATACCTCACCGACTCCAACACGGACTGGGGACAGCAGCTCGTCTCGGTCAAGAAGTACCTCGACCGGCACAACATTCACGAGTGCTGGTTTGGCTACTTTGTTCAACCCTCCATCGACTATCACTCGTATGGAATCCCTTGCCGTCAACTGCCGACGGCAAACAGCATGTGGAGCGAACAGCAGGTCGATGTTCCAGCCAAGATCTCCGGAACGGTCCTGGTGAGCGCCGGTACGCTGTCAGGGTACGAGTTCGGCTCCGCCATCCTTAGTCCGTTTCAGCCCTTCATGAACGTGCGACCCGTGGACACGATTGACGACGGCGTCTTTGTGTATCAAGGCGCCTTCGATACGTCGCTGTCCTCTGCGTTTGGGTACTTCACGCGTGCTACCAAGGCACTCCGCGACAAACAGCTCGACGCGGCTCTTTCCGCAGCCGAGCAGGCAACTGCGATCAATCCCGATCTCATGCAAGGGCAGATCGTCCTGGGAGACACTCTCGCTGCGCTCCACCGCAACGATGAAAGCGCAGCCGCATACAACAAAGCTCTCTCCATTGCACAGCGTATGGAACCCAGCGCCAAAGCTGACTGGATTGCGACGCTGCACACGAAGCTGGCCGATCTGCACCCCTGATCTCGATTCGCCCTCACACACGAAGCCTCTCCCGAGGCGGTTGGAACGTCTAATTTCGCTGTAGAAATGTGCGAAGTATGCGAACTATGAGAAGTAAGTGCCCAGGAGGCGGTGGAGTCGTCCTCCGCAAAGGGCGCAGGGGATGGGTTGGGTTTCTTTTTTGGAGAGACGCAGGGATTAGGTTGCCGTATGTCGTCTGGGTGCAGTCTATTCAATTATTTATAAAATTTGATATTTTTGGATCTTTTTTGAGGTTTGGCGGCTCAGCGAGCGTGGGTCGTGCCAATAAGTCCTTTGTTTTACGAAGATGGTCAAGATGGTCAAATTAATTAATTGATCACCTTGCCCGGGTGGTGGCTCAGGCGCAGGGCCGGGGGCTCCAGGGGATGGATGTCCAAGCTCGCTGCGGCCAGCCCGGGCCTACCCAGCGTCGGAGTGCTTATGTACAGGCTTTCGCTCCGCTGTGGTGTGTTGTTTCCCAAGTTGTCAAAACTGCTCAATCAAGAGGACGCACTGAGCGCACCCTGCTCTCCGCTGGCACCCTCGCGGGACGCCAGGAATGCTGCGGACAGGCTTAATCTGTCACTTCTGATGTCACATTACAGTGGCTACACCCAACTCATCACGCCGACAAGCGCTGATGAGTTCCGGTGGCTGGCGGCACTTGCACGGGTGGAGCGCACGATGCGAGGCCAAGCAGTGCTGTCGTGAAGACCGCCCTGACGTGTGGATTCCTGATTTCAAAATAGTACGGTTTTTGGGCCGTGTCCAGACTGAGCGAGAATAAATAATTTTGGTAACCATGGCGCGCTCTGTTAGCTCAATATCGCGCAAGGAAGTGATCACCGACGTTGTTACCACGACACTGCAAAAGACAACGTCCCGTCCGGTCCCCGCCCAATGCATTTCCGTATCCGAATTCGACCGGACCAGGGACGACCCATTCGTATCAGCGGTTGATGTGGCTTATCCCTGCGGGAATCCGAACATCAACCACGACTGATTGGCTACCCAATGCGGGTATAGCTCCGTCATCTGATCGAACAGCTCCTGGTCGGACACCGCGGTTTTCTGCAACCGATCGAAGTCCTGCAGGTAACGCTTGGTGTCCTGGATTGCCGAGGGAGAGTCGGGGGCGCCAGGCTTCTTGTGACCGGCGACGACCATCAGCGGGTTCAGCGCTGCTAACCGGTCCAGCGCTGCGATCCAATTCTTTCGGCTCTCCGGGGTGGTGTCGCCGACGTACATGCGGCATTGGTTGTACACAACGTCGCCAGCGACGATCAGGCCGATCGATGGAACGTAGAGAGACGTGGTATCGGGACTATCGGTGTGGCCCTGCTCGATGATGCGCAATTCCTGGCCCTCGAGAGTGAACGTGTTGTGCGCATAGGGCTGCGGTGCAACGAATTGAGTGGCGAGTTGCCCAGGAAACAACCGGCGGGCTAACCGCTCTACCGGGGGAGTGAAAGACATCTGCATGGCTTTCAGCGTGTTGGGGGTTGCGATCGCCCGAGCGCTGGGGAAACGGTCGAGCAGAATGCTCAGCCCGTACAAGTGGTCGAAATGAGAGTGCGTTATATAGATGGTCTCGAGATTACGGTTGTGCAGCGCAACCCAATCCGCGAGAGCCTCGGCCTCCGCCACCGTCGTCATGGCGTCTACCAACACCGCGTCGTACTCGCCGAAGATTAAAGTCGACGTCATCGGGTCAAAGCCGAGCGGTTCGCCGAAAGGCTTTGGCCGCTCGCCGACCATCACCTTTCCCGGGGCGGTAAAAACGTTCACACCGAGGGTGTTCGACGCGACAGGCGCGGCCACGCGCGTGGTCTCTTGTCGATTTTTGCCGTCCATTTGGTACTCCTTTCAAGGTCAGAGCGGGTGACTGTTCAGGGCAAGGTTGGCAGAAGCGCGACGACGAATCCATTGGACGAACGTATCGATCCATACCAAAGTATTGGTTGGACCTCGCGGTCATCCATCCGGTCCCGGTCACTTATGCGTCAGCTTTGCTATGTCGTCGCAGTCGAGGACACCGCAAAATTCGGTCCAAAGGAATCAGTGCCAAGAGGCCGGCCGGATGGGTGCGTCGGTGATGTCCAAATCTGGACACCAGCTCAGTCCTTGACCGCCCAAAATAGCTGGAACCAGATCGTAGCCGGAAGCGTAACTGAGAGCAGCTACACCCTCCCAAGGGCCGTGTACTGGCAGTTTGATTGCACGGCCTACTTTTTGTCGAGGTTGACGGGCCGCCTATCCTCCGCAATCCCCTCTTGCCAAATTCGCGCTGCGGCCGTTTCCATTGACGTATGGTCATTTGTAACCTGCTCATTGTCGCATCGTGGCTGATGCTCATCGCCTCTTGGATGCTTCTGGGCGTCCGCGCAAAGCGAAGCATCAGGGGCAAATGGCGATGGCCTTGGGAGATCGGCGTGCGTCTCGCTATTTTTATCCTGGTTGTGTTCGCGGTGCATGTGCTGGGCGTGCAACGTATCCGGCACTACGCAGTCAACACGAACCTGATCGCGAGTTTTGTGGGGGCAGCCCTGTGCGCATGCGGCGTGATTTTTGCAGTATGGGCACGAGTCGCCCTCGGCAGAAACTGGGGCATGCCCATGGCGGAAAAGGCCGATCCGGAACTCGTGACCGCCGGACCCTATTCATACGTTCGCCATCCGATTTATACGGGTATCCTTCTGGCAATCTTCGGTTCGGCAATCGGACAGAGTGTCTTGTGGGCGATACCGCTCTTCGTAGCCGGCCCCTACTTCGTGTACAGCGCTCTCCGGGAAGAGAGACAGATGGCCGAGCAGTTCCCTCTCCAGTATCCCCAATATAAGAAGCGCACCCGTATGCTGATTCCGTTCCTTCTCTAATACCGTTGGGGGCGGAAGGAGAGATTCATGGCAATCGCGAGCTGACAGCGATGCCCGGATACAATGAGTTGGGCGATTCCGAGGGCGGTAGAAACTGAGCGGGAGGAAACCCCATGGAACCGATAAGCCTACAAAGTCTCATCAATCTTACTCAGGACGACGGTGGCGTGTTATCGCCACAGAGCCCGTGGACATTGACTGACTTCAAGTCGTACTGGCCGTTCCTGAGGAAGTATCAGACCAGCCACCAGACCTTTGCCGATCTGTCGCGACTCGTCTATTGCATGGAACACGGGCTCAAGTTTGAGTGGTCGAAGGCGTGGGTAGCCCACCGAGCCGAGGATTGGCCGGAGCCGCCCTTGGATGTACAGGTGCTGTGCCTCGAACATAAAAGGGTGTTCGACTCTCTGATCCGCGACCGAGTTTACGAAGAAACTCCGTAGTACCAATGGGAGTCACAAGGTGCCGCACCTCCGGCGCTCGACCGCCTGCCTGATTTCCCAGCCCTTCCGGGCTGGGCTGAGTTTAGCGTCGGCCCTACGGGCCTGGGTTGCAAACACCGCTTTCTCAGGTTCATTCCTCCCTTAACTTGCCACTGAACCGAGGCGCTTTTCAAATCTGATTTGGACAGGTCTGATTCCGTCTTGTCCCGGACGCCGGGAGAGGTATCGTCTTCACCCTCAGACGAGGTCCTGGCCCGGTAGGCTCAGTCGCGCTCGCGCCCCTCCCATCGGGGACGCCTCAAGTGAAATCGATCCTCTGTAAATTTCGGCGATATCACGAACAATCGCAAGACCGAGACCAGAGCCTGGTGCGGCTTCATCTGTCCGAACGCCACGCTGCATGATCGCCTCTCGCATCGAGGACTCTATTCCAGGGCCATCGTCATCCACTACGATCACGACCTGTTCGCCTTCTTTCGAGCAGGTCAGTTTTACGCTGGAGCGAGCCCACTTGCAGGCATTGTCGAGCAGGTTCCCGAGCATCTCGTCGAGGTCTTCCCGCTGCCCCGAGAAGGCGTACGAAGCGGGCGTATCCATGACGATGAGCATGCCGCGCCCGGAGTGGAGGCGCTCGAGCACGCGGGCAATTCCTTCGGCAGACGCGGCAATCGACACGCGCGCCCCAGGTGACGCCGAGGAGGCCGCGGATCGCGCGCGCGCCAGGTGATAGTCGATCTGCCGCCGCATCCGATCGATTTGCTGATCGATCTCCGCGGCAAGCCGCCCATGTCCTACCGCCCGCACCTGTTGCGCCTCGTGCGCCAGCACCGCCAGCGGCGTCTTCAGGCCATGCGCAAGATCGCCGGCCTTTGCCATTGCGCGCGCCACGCGCCGTTCACGCTCGTCAAGCAGCGCATTCAGTTCATCGACCACCGGTTGCACCTCCGCCGGATAAGCGCCGCCGACGCGCGCGTCAACGCCTTTGTGCACGGCCGCGAGGCGGTTGCGCAACTGATCGATGGGCGACATGCCTCGCCTGACTTGCAGATATCCGACGTACATGCACAGCCCCGCGAGTACGGCCGTTGCCGCCGATCCCGGGGCCTTCGCGTGAAGCAGGCGCGCGACGAAACTGCTCTTCGCGAGGAAGACAACGGTGATCACGAAGTGGCCGATGGTCCAGAGGGTGGCACCGAAAAGGATGCGTGCTTTGAGCGAAACGAGTCTCATTCGATTCGATAGCCGAGACCGCGCACCGTTTCAATGAACCCCATGCCAAGCTTGCGGCGCAGACGCGCGATGAATACCTCAACCGTGTTCGAGTCACGATCGAAATCCTGGGCGTAAATGTGCTCAGTGAGCTCGGTTTGAGAGACGACGCGTCCGCGATGGTGCATGAGGTAAGAGAGGACGCGGAACTCGTGGCCTGTGAGCTTCACCGGCGCACCGTCCAGCGTGACACGCGATTGCCGCGGATCCAGTGCCACGCTGCCCGCGCGAAGCTCCGGAGTAAGGTGGCCGCTTGCCCGTCGTATCAGCGCACGCAAGCGCGCGAGCACTTCTTCGATGCGAAAGGGTTTTGACACGTAATCGTCCGCGCCGCCGTCGATCCCCCGCACTTTGTCGTGCCAACTACTGCGAGCCGTCAGCACGAGCACCGGCGTGGCGAGGCCTGCCTCGCGCCAGTTCCGCAACAGTGTGAGGCCGTCGATCTTTGGCAGTCCCAGATCCAGGACCATCGCATCGTACATCTCTGTTTGCGCCAGAAAATCCGCGTGCTCGCCATCGGCGGCGTAATCCACAGCATACCCGGCCTCTGCGAAGGACGATGTGAGCTGTTTCGCGAGCGACACCTCGTCCTCAACGACAAGAATTCGCATCCTGTTCAACCGATTTAGTAGAGCACTCGAAGCTGAACGTCACCTGAACGGCGCGTTCACGTTCCATTCAGCCGCTATTGTTCAGAATACATCCAGTGTACGAGCCCGATGACATTGGGTCGCCTTCCGAGAGGGCGACCGAACCAACCACCAAACCAAACTGAATCGAGGAAAACGATGAAACTACTGTTCCCTTTACTGATGACTCTACTTCCGGTGGCCTCTGTGCTGACGCCAACCCAGGCTTTCCCGGAGCCGCCTTCCGGCGTGCCGTCACCGAAAACCACTGAAGTGATGGTCATATTGACTGCCAAACAGGGGGTGACCCGTCAGCAGATCATGGACGTCATGCCGGCCGAGATCCGGGCCACCGTGAAGTTATATCTAGACGGCAAGATCCGCCAGTGGTACTCAAGGGGCGATGGGCGAGGGGTGGTTGTTTTTCTCGACGTGAAGACGGTTGACGAAGCCCACGCGGTCATGGAAACGCTGCCTTTGGCGAAAGAGAACCTGATGGACCACGAGTACATTCCCGTCGGCCCCCTCATGCCGCTAGCTGGCTTGATTAGCGGTGGACCGGCGCAGCACTAGCTGAAATTCATAGGTTCAGAAAGGAGCCCAATCGATGAACGTATCTCCAGCTTTGTTCGGAATCAGTGTAGCGTTTGGCTTGGCTGCCTGGGGAGCAGTGGCATGGCACTCTATTTGGCCAGCGCTCAAGGAACACCCCAGCCCCGAGAACCTGAAGCCCATCCTGCTGCTGCATGGGTTCAGGTTCCTCGGATTGGCATTTGTGGTGCCGGGCGTTGTGTCTCCAGAGCTGCCTGCTGCATTTGCTCAACCAGTAGCTTACGGCGATCTCATGACCGCCATGCTGGCTTTGCTCGCTCTCACTACCCTAGGAACCCGTACCGGGACCGTGCTGACCTGGGTTTTCAATGCCTTCGGAACGGCGGACCTGATCTTCGCTTTTTACCTGGGAAGCCGCATATCACTCCCGGATACGCCAGGTTTGTTAGGCGCCGGCTATTTTATCCTGACCGCCTACGTGCCTCTTCTTCTGATAACCCATGGCCTGGCGTTTCGCATGTTGGTGCGATCGAAAGTCGTCGTGCCGGCACAAAGCAAACTAAGTGGCGCTTGATGTCAAGACAAACCCTGTTGACAAAACCCTGTTGACAGACGGAACGATCACCGCATGCGAAACATCAAAACTGAGGTGAGTAATTGTAACGGTTACTGTCCATCTATCACCAGGTTGTTTGTCACTAGTTGTTCAACGTCAGGTTCAAGGCCCCGATAGCGGCTGAGGCCGCATCGGCATAATTCGGAACTGCACAGTGCAACGCGCGGACTGACCCGCGCGTGGACCTTCGCTCACTTGGCCGCCAATCCGGTAGGTACCCGGTTCCAGGCCAGCCGTATCGACGGTGACTGCTGGGTTCACCTCATTCTGACTGAGGCCGGGCCCCGTCCAGTGAAACGTCACATTTTTACGCCGGTCTACGTTTTTTGTTTCTCCGGTCACGGTGAGCAGTTCCCCGGGAAGAACATTTTGCGGTGTCGCGGTGCAGGCGAAGGTAACGGGTGGTCGAGGAGCCACTGCGCCGATTTTGAAAACGATGCCGCTGCTCAGGCGCAGGGAATCAAGATTGGCGCGGCCACTCGAATCAAGCTCGAAATGTTGGTAGGTGTAGTCAGCCTGCAGCAATCGGAGCGATACGCTGTGATGGAAAATGGGCAACGTCCAGTCGAGGCCAGCGCCCAGAGTGAGTTGAGGCCCCCATACTGGTCCCAATCGACGAGGCAAATAGTAGGAACCCGCGATCACAGGATCGGGTGGGCCAACGAGTTCGGCAGCACCGCCCAGAGCGTGCGCGAAGGCAGTAAAACCATGCCCAATCGGACGCCGGAGTATGGGTCCAAGAGCGAGAGAGCGCATGGAGTTGTTTCCGGACGCGATGTGGTAGTCGCTCGAAAGTTCGAGCCCAAACATCGGGTTCAGGTAGTAGGCTCCGGTGAGTATGATGCCCTGTCTGGAGTTTGAGAGGGGCTGACCTTGTATGGTGGCATTTGGCACCCACGCCGAATAGCCCGCGAACAAATCGAACCTGGACGGCAAAGCGGCCGGATCTACAGCCTGTTGCGCCATTGCCGGTAGAGACGCCAAGGAGCAGATCAAGCAGGCTAGTACTGCTTTCCACCGGGCCCTCGCAACTTCTCGGATCAGCATCACCCCGAGGCGGCAATCGCAGGCAGCGGAATTGATTATGAGAAAAGAACGGCGAAATCGTTGCTGCACACTCTGTGCGCAAACCTTTGTCATGACATCTCCCCAGGGATCGCCCTACTGGTAATGAGAGAGCGCTCGAACGAATTAACCCTGAGAAGGAACGATTTTGTGGTCAGCATCCAACGGCCTCCGTCCGCGGGTTATTCTGAGTTACGCAATTCCATCTGATCTTGCAGGGCAGAGCGATATGGTTTCGTTCGTCCTGAGACCGCTGAACTCCCTACTGGAACGCGTGAAAACACCCGGAGTAACTACGCGCAAGTAACCGTTTGCCCTGGATGCCGGTGGGTATCACGAGACCATTGGCAGGGGTGTATTCGATGGGATACGATGGCGCGGCTTTACTACTACGGCATCACGCCGAACAAATCACGGAGACTACCCTATGAAATCCTGCCTGGTAGCCATTGCTTTGGCTATCGCGTCTGCTTCTGCCTTCGGTCACGAGAACCAGGACTATGCATTCAAGACGGTCGCCGCTACCGGTCAAACCATCGGCGGCTATCAATTGACTGGATTCGGAGATCCTGCTCTCAACAACGCAAACGATATTGTGTTCAACGGGTATGTGAAAGCTCCCATTGGAAGCTCGACCTATTTCGCCGGTTTGTTTTCGCCCACGGCGCTTGTGGTTCCGACAAACGGCTTCCTGCCGGCTTGCCTGGGACCCTACCAGATCAACGATGCGGGTCAGATCGCTTTTGTAGAAAACAGCAAACTGAGCCCTTCGGAACCGTCGGTTTCGGGGGTGTATGAGTCGAGCTTTACGGGCGGGGCGGTGAAGACGATCCTGGCTCCGGGGTCCACCATCGATGGAGTGCAGCAGACAGCGAACATCTGCAGCAACACGGCGAATTCGAATGGCGGAATTTTTGCCTTTAACGATCCTGGGAGAATCACATTTTTGAACACCGGGGGCTTTTTTCAATACACGCCGGCAAAGGGGCTGAAGAACATCTCAATCACTGAGCTCGATGGCCAGCCGCTCACCCGGCTCCAGCTGGTGGATGGAAATTCGCGCGAGCGTCTTTTCATTGGGAGCACATCTCCTTCCTTCTCGGCCATTTTTGCCAAGGACCACAAGCTGGTGACAATACCCAAGACCATTGACGGTGCGGACGTTACTGATTTCGTCCTGGCGGTGGCGAGCAGGGACTCGAAGTTGGCTTTCGAGGGATTGATTGGACCGTCCAGCGCGCAAGATTTTGGCCTGTTTACCAAGGACCATCTTGTGGCGAAGTCAGGGCAGACGATTGGCGGAAAGGTGATCAGCACCGCGGGCGGGCCTTTCTTGGGATTGCCGGCGGTGAACAATCGCGGTGAGGTGGTCTTCACGGCGTTGACGGGGGCCGGCACTTTTCCTAACGATCTCGCTATCTTTACGCGGGATGCCGTGATCGTTGCGGTGGGCGATTCCATTGATGGCAAAACGATCAGTGCGTTGGGACAACCTGCCCTGAACGACTTTGGCGTGATTGCCTTCCTGGCGACCTTCAGCGATGGGAGCCAGGAGATTATCGAAGCCACTTGCAAGTGGTGCCGTTAATTCCTTCTCTTAACCGGGCCCGCGCTTTATCAAAATGGGGAATGTGGGACAGCTTACCGATTGCGGCGCTTTGTCGCGAAATAGGTATGCTGTCCCCTGCTCTCCTTGGGGCTCAGTGACGGGGCCCGGTGTCGGGATGTTCCCCTGTTTCGAAGAATTGAAGCTACAAAAATCTGCTAAACGACCCGTCTTCTCGCCACAGCTCCGCGTTTTTACAGGCATTTTTCATCGCGCAACATATTAGCTAAGCTATTCTTAGCAGGTTGGAGAAAATGCGATGGCCGAGGCAACTATGTTCGAGGCGAAAACCCAGCTTTCCGACTTGGTTAAGCGGGCGCAACGGGGAGAAAAAGTCGTCCTGACCAATGGGCGGAAGAAGACGCCAGTCGCTATGATTGTCGCGCTGAAACCGGTGAAGGAGCGGGTTTTCGATTTGTTTCATCACCCCGATTTCGATATACCTGCCGAGTTCGACGAACTCCCGGAAGCCGAACTGAGAGCGTGGAGCGAGTGAGAGTTCTCATCGACACGCATTACGTCCTTTGGGCAGCGATCAACTCGAAACGTATGGAAGCCTGGGCCCGGAAACTGATCGCCAACCTCGACAACGAGATCCTGGTATCCGCCGCGTCCGTTTGCGAGATCAGTCTGAAAGTAAGGCACGGCAAGCTCCCCGAGGCGGTTGTGTTCGAGAGCGACCTGATCACAAACATAGAGAGCCGTTTTGGGTATACGCTTCTTCCCCTGGAGCCGGAGTCGATGATGCGCGCCGCCCGTTTCGACGATTCTCATGCCGATCCATTTGATCGCATGATTGCAGCACAGGCTATCCAAAACAACTTGCCGGTTCTCAGCACAGATCCAAAGCTTGATGTCTTTGGCGTTCGGCGGCTAAAGAAACCGAGGCGGTAGCTGAATAGGTATCAGTCGCGGCCCGCTGAGTGTCACGATTTTCCCTACCGGCGTGTCTCAGCTTAGGGGTGCGGCACAGTTCCCGTCCCCGAAAAGTTCCCAGGCCTAGCCACAGCCGGCGGCCGCGAGCAAGTCTCACAAACGGGATTTTCTGGCGCGGTGGCACAACCGATACCCACCTGCTATGATCCTTCGCAACCTGCGGGGCTGTTGCTTCTCTGGCCCAATCGACCGCCGAGTTGTCTCTGCGAGTAAGAAGGAGTTAGGACATGGCGGAAGGGGCGAAGGGGACTGCCAGCGACGTTTACTTGCTCGACGTGGGAGAGGCAGGCGCGGCGCGGCTGCGACTACTCGACCAGGTCTATGGCGAATCGACACGGAGAATGCTGCTCGATGCGGGTCTCGGCCAAGGCAGCCAAGTGCTCGATCTTGCCTGCGGCATTGGGGCCGTTTCGTGCTGGCTGGCAGGCCAGGTGGGGACGAGGGGTAAGGTGATCGCCGGGGACGTGAATCCGGACCAGCTTGTGGTGGCGAAATGGCATTGTGCGAAATGCGAGCATCCCGCTCCCATTGAGTACGTGGAAGCCAATGCGTACGACATCGGACTTGCTTCCGGGAGCTTGGACATTGTCCACATTCGGCTGCTGCTTTGCCATCTGACCGATCCGTTGAAAGTGCTGGCGGAAGCTTATCGGGTGCTTAAGCCCGGAGGAGCCCTGGTTTGCCAGGACCTGAAGCTCACAAGCTTATTTTGCTATCCGAAATCTCCAGCCTACACACGGTGGGTGGAAGTGGGGCGGGCTTTGGGAACCAAACTCGGAGTGGACTACGATTTCGGGGTGCGGTTGCCGGCGGCGGCAGCGGGGGCGGGATTTCGATCGGTCAAGATACACCTGGAGCAGCCAGCCTATTTGCAAGGACCGGAGAAGCGGCTATGGGAACACACATTCGCCGAAGCTGTGCCAGTCGCGGTGCGTGAGGGAGTGGCGACAGAAGAGGAACTGAAAAGTTTGCTTGCGGAAATGCGCGAGACCGCTGAAGACGAGAGCGTGTTGATCGCGCAGGCTTGTTTGCCGGGCGTGATTGCCGTCAAGTAGAAAGAGCCGGGAGCTATCCGGGACGAAATAACCACCGTCGGAATGCCCCAGTGTAGTGCGACTGATGGTGGTTACTTCGTCTGTCGCTCCTCGGCCGTCTCTCCTCGGCCGATCACCTCGAACGATGCGTGCAGTGACGCCGACGAGTCTGGACCCACCCAGACATCAAAGATCGACGGATCGACCACCCAACTGCGGTTCGCTGCACTCCAGTAGGTCCGTTCGTCCTTGGAGATTTTGAACCGCAGCGTCTTTCGCTCAGCCGGTTTAAGCGCAGTTCGCTGGAAGCCTTTGAGCTCGCGGACCGGACGAGATGCACTGCCGTACTGCTGATGAAGATACAGCTGAGCGACCTCATCAGCGCTGACGGACCCTGTGTTCTCAACCACCACTGTTACATCAAGGCTCTCTTCTGTCTTGATCTTTGCCTTACTCAGACGCAGGTCAGAGAAGGTGAATTGAGAGTAACTGAGGCCAAAGCCAAAGGGGTAAAGCGGAGTACTCTCCACGTCCCAATACCGTTTACCCTGATCTTGCGGCGCCTGTGTGGTGTTGTGGGCATAGTTCATTGGGATTTGACCCACATCTCGCGGCCACGAGAACGGTAGCTTGCCGCCCGGCACAACGTCGCCGAACAGAAGTCGCGCAACTGCGCTCCCACCCTGAGTTCCGGGGTACCAGGACTCAAGGATTGCCGGGACATGTTGGGATGCCCAAGTAATATTCAGCGGACGACCGTTGACTAGAACCAATACCACCGGCTTGCCGGTCGCTACCACTTTTTCCAACAACTCCTGTTCCCGTCCGGGCAGATCGAGCGACTGCCTGGAGGCAGCCTCGCCGCTCATATCATGCAACTCCCCCAACACAAGAACGGTCAAGTCGGATGAGCCGGCGAGGTCTACTGCCTTTTTCATCTCCTGGTCTTGTTGTTCGGCGGACCAAGCGGCCGGGTGCGTTGAGTGGTCTATCTTGTCGAAGAAGGAAAAATACTTACGCACGATTTGCACCCCAGGAGCGAAAGAAAGCTGCGCGCTGGCGCCTAGTTCCGATCTGAGTCCATCCAGCACCGTAACGGTTTCGGATAGATCTTGCTGGAAAGCCCAGGGTCCAAGGGTGTCGAACTTCGAATCCGCCAACGGACCGACAACCGCAATCGTTTTGTACGCATTCTTCTTCAGGGGCAACAAGCCATTTTCGTTGCGCAGCAATACGGCCGCGCGTTCCGCAGCAATCCGTTCCTGGGTCCGGTGCTCGGGAGCGTTCAATACGCCGGCGATTCGGGCTTGATCGACGTAGGGATGCTCGAACAAGCCCAGGCGCACTTTGGCGCCAAGAATGCGCCGGTCGGCTGTTTCTATCTGCTGCAGACTGATTGCGCCTGCCTCAAGCGCAGTGGCCAGGCTTTGCCCATACGCAGTTGCATCCTGCGCCATCTCCATATCTACGCCGGCATTCAAAGCGCGCACAGCAGCATCGCGCAGGTCTCGGGCATATCCGTGGTTCACCAGGCTTTTTACCGCGTCGGCATCACTTACCACGATTCCTTTGAAGCCCCATTGCTCGCGCAGGACGTCGTTGAGCAGCCAGCGATTGCCGGTGGCCGGTACATCATTGAGATCCATGTAGGCGCTCATCGCGGAGCCAACCCCAGCCTTCACGGCAGCCTGAAAGGGTGGGAGATAGACGTTTCGCAACTGCGCGTCTGATATATAAGAGCCGTCGTAGTCACGGCCGCCCTCAGCGGCTCCGTAGCCGGCAAAGTGTTTCATGCAGGCCAGCACATGATCGGGGGCACCGATGTATTCACCCTGAAACCCGCGGACCTGGGCGGCGGCCATGGCGGATCCGAGGTAGGGATCCTCTCCGGCACCCTCAACCATCCGACCCCAGCGAGGATCGCGTGCGATGTCCAACATGGGTGCAAACGCCCAGTTAATGCCGACGGAGCGAGCTTCTTTGGCCGCAGTCGCCTGTACCTCAGTTTCCAGCGACGGATCCCAGGAAGCAGCCAGGGCGATGGGGACGGGGAAGATAGTACGAAAGCCGTGAATGACGTCGTAGCCAAAGAGCAGGGGAATATGCAAACGAGATTTCTCGACGGCGAGATGCTGCAGGCGGTTGATCACTGCGGGATCGGTGATGAACAAAAGGGACCCCACCTCACCCTGGGCCACCGGTTTTTCGACTGGATCGGAAGAATCGAAGACAAATAGCTGGCTTAGCTGTCCGATTTTTTCTTCCGTCGTCATCTTTTGCAAAAGAGAATCCACGAAATGTTGAACGTCGGCGTCACTCCGTGGAGCAGACTGGGCGACGCTTCTGCCGGTTGCAGCAATAAGGGAAAGGGAGCAAAGCGCCAATGGGAATAGGCGTTCGCCAGACAGTCGTTTCCTGATCATGCGCCCTCCTCAGGCCTGGTGTGCCAGGACAGGAGGGTAGCACATCGAGCAAAATACCTGTACGAGTGGGCACATCGAGGAACGCCAATAGCCAATTTCCCGAGAAATTCGCGGTCCCCGCGTATTTCCGCCCCCCTAACGTGCGGGAAGACGCCGCTTGAGAATTTCCTGGGCCTCCGGCGTTACAAAAGCCGGCGTCCTTTCTGCTGATCCGATAACGCTTTTTGTGGTGATGGACTGTCCGATCACTGTATGAACTGGACTGGTGTCTGGCTTGAACGTCAACTTGCCATTGGTTGCGCCGACGTCGATATGTCCTCCCGGCGGCAGCTTCGTTGTCAATGAATACACCTCATCCGCTTCTCCGGGGGCCAGCTTCACAGGGCCGTTGCCCGAAGCCGACGGGCCAGTTCCGGGTGCGGTACCGGCTCTTGGCTGCAGGTTGACAGAGCCTTCGGGGGAACAACCATCCAAGAGGATCAAGCATGAGAGCACAAGAAGCGCGTTTTTAGTTTTTCGCATTGTCTACCTCCGCGTTCAGCTGGCAATCCGGCTCTATCGCCGGTTGCCCTTTGAGTGATTGCTTTGATTCCAGGAGAAATAGCTGCCATTCTGCTCGTGCTTGCTCGTTATCGCGTAATTTGCTGTAGATTTCGCCTAACAGGCAAGTAGCCGCCGCCGCGTTAGGATTGCGGGCTTTCTTTTGTTCAAGCTGGCTCTGTTTGGCGTCCGCGATTGCCGCTTGCGGGAATCCGAGAAGCCACTCTGCCCAGGCCTTGTTCTTCAGTAGTCCGGCCGTTGCGACCGGAATCGGTTGATTCCGGGCAAGCCCCGTCTCCACAGCCTTTAAGGCTGCCGCCGGCTTCCCATCCAAAATCAGCAACCGTGCCAGGTCGTTATAACCTACGGGATCACGCGGATTGGCGGCGACTGCCTTGCGGTATTGATCCTCGGCTGCATCGTATCGGTAAAGCCCCTCCATCAAGGTCCCCTGAAGTACGTAGAATCCTTGTTGGGTGGGATCCAGTGCGATTGCTCGCTCGTTGAATAAGATGGCCTGAATCGTATCGGTGCCTGTCGTTTGACTCTGCACGTATGCCCCTAGACCCTCGTTATAGTAGTGCTGTGCCAGCCTGGGTGGCAGGTAGATCCAGCATGCCAACGTGAAGGCAAAGGTTCCGACTGCGAGTGCCAGCCGAATGAAAGTCCTGGTACGCCTGCCTTTTTTTGTGGTGAAGAGCCCGTCAATCAGTGCCGTACCGCGTTTGGTGAAGGCGCTGGATGCGACCACCGCGGTGGCAATTTGCAAGGCAACCGACAGCAGGCCTACCTTGTCCACATCCGCGGCGAGGAGGCGATGCGTAAAGTCCGCGATCAACGTGGCACTGGCGATGAGCAGCACCAATGCCAAAAGGTTGGCGATCACACCGAAGAATGGTCTTGGTGTTCCCGTCTCTAAAGGGTCCTGTGTTTGTTGTTCCATCGCTGCCAGCTATTCGCTTGGCTATGACGGGATAGTGACGAGGTGTGGCTAAACGTTGCAAATGCCCGGCAGAATGATCCCACGCTGCATTTTGAAATTCGAGCTTTTCAATTGGGCCTGAGGGGGACATAAAGTACCCATCGTGGTGGCCGTTTGCCATTTCATTGATGTCACTCGTTGGGGTACGTTTCGTCTGTCGCACCTCAGCCCCAATGTCTATTTGTTCACAGCTTTCTGTCCTGAAACTCCCTGGCCTGAAACTCCCTGTTTCGCTCGCCTCATTTTAGCCATGCGATGTGACCGAGATGCGCGCGAATCCCCCTTGGGGGTTGCGGTAATTTTGGCTGCCGCACCTCTGGGGGCATGCCCGATCAGCAGGTCTGCAGAAATTCCCAGCCCGTCCCTGACGCGGCGCACCATATCAAGAGTGAGGGGTCGTTTGCCGGTCATCACTTCGGAAACGCGGGCCCTGCTGCCGATATATGGCTCTATATCTCGGCGGCTCAGACCCTGCTGCTCCATGCGAAACTTAATTGCAGTAATCGGATCGGGTGCGTCGATCTGGAAAGTCTTTGCTTCATAGGCATCCACGAGAGTAGCCAATACATCCAGCTCGTCGCCTTCCAGGGTACCCGGCTTAACACCCGCGTCTATCAATGCTTCGATTCGCTTCACCGCAGCCAGATGGTCAGCTCTGGTTCTTACTGGATGGATCTGCATAACGGCGTTCGTCATATTCCACCTCCGCTACGTTGATTTTGTCGTACTCCTTATGGGTACCAAGCCACTTGATCATAAGAACCTGATAGTGATAATTGATGGCCACAACTAGCATGTACTCGTTGCCCTTTAGGTTGAAGACCACCCGTTCCGCCGAAATGATGCTGGCAGAGGTGTACTGCGCTTTTAGTTCCGCTGAATTCCTCCACTTCGCTTTGATCGCGTCTGCAAACCAGGAGTCGAGATGCTGCTTCACCAGCTTTTGTGCCTTAGCCTGCACGTGGTTCCGCACAAATCCGTACAGCGTGCTCCGCGCGGTCACCCTCACCCCTTCGAGCGTACCATGCTCCCACCACGGGAGCAAGAAGAATTGGGGTCAACTCGGACGGGTGCGAAGGGGACCACTGGCAATGGGGAGACAGAATACGCGTTCACCTGGACCTGATTGGGTGGTTATTTCGTCTGTCGCGCATCTCTGTCGCGCATCTCCCGTGAAACGGGATTTCGGTAAGCTGCCTTGCTCCAACCATTCACATGGTCGCTACCCCAGGGAAGAGGACATTTTTTCGAAAAAGTCGAAACGCCTTTGTTATGCGCGTCACTATACATTGCCGGCGACAATCGATGTCGAACTCCGGATCGCAACGAGCACTGCCGTTTGCATTTCCAAGTCTGGTGTCGCCGCAATCACGCAGGGGCTTGGTTCATGTGAATAAACTCTCAGGTTACTCGTCGTTCCATTGACGTTGCTAAAGATTGAACTCGATAGGAGGACACCATGTTGAAACGCAAGACAGATCTCACTAACGCAAATGGGGAGATCGTGGCTGTATTCAACCAGACATGCCATGATTACGGGACTACCGTCGCTACGGTTAAACTGCGCTCGCCATTGGCGCCGTTTACATTAGAGGGCACGGAGAGCCTTGCTCTTTTCGCGCGAGGTATTTTCCAGCCGGTGATATCGGTCGCGGCCAGCGATCCTGCGGGAACCGAGATCCGTGAATTCCACGGCACAAGCGCGGTGGGTTGTATACCGGACGGGACGGCGATCTCGTTAATAAAGAGCCCGGGCGGAGACCTTGGGACGCTTCTCATCGTTGTTGCGACCGGCACAGTTAATCCGTAGGTCCAACCTCTTCTCACCGATGCAGCGATAGCTACGTTGGCCGCGCCCCGTCAGCTCTGTACCCAGGATCTCTACTGTCCGGCCCCATTGGGAAGGTTTCGGGGACGGGCAAAAAGTGACCTTATGGGGAGAGCGCGCCGCACGCGAAAGAAGATCCGATTGCGGTGAACCTTTCATCTATCCCTCCAAGCTCTCGCATCCCCTCCAACTTGGTGGTTTAGCTCGGCGCAGCCGCCGGGTATAACTGTTATACTTTCTGCGTGCGGTTTCACTTTGATCGGCGCAAAAGTGAGCGGTTGCGGGGCAATCTGAAGCGTGGGATTGGGTTCGAGGAGGTTCTGGAGCTCTTCTCCCATCCCTACTACCAGGACAATCGCTCCGATTTGCCGGAACAGCATCGCGCGATCGGCTGGGTGGGTGAGCGGCTTTACATCGTCATCTTTGAAGTACGCGAGGACGAAGAGGGCGAGTTCTATCACCTAGTGACTCTGTGGAAGGCAACTCTTGAGGAGCGAACACCCTATGAAGAAAACTCGTAGCACGAAGAGAAAACCGCCGGCAGCGGAGAGCATTGCGCGCAGGGCTGACGAAGGCATGGATGTGTCGCGTTTTTTCACAAACAGCGGACGAATGGTGCCGCCAATACAACGCGTGAATGTGGACTTCACGGCGCCGATGCTAGAGGAGTTGGACCGTCAGGCTCAAGAGCTGAATATCAGCCGGCAGGCGGTGATCAAAACACTCCTGCGTCAGGGGCTTGACCAACATTACGCATCGACGGCAGGCCGCCAACCAGATCGCAATCGTACGGCTCGGCGCGATTGATGGCGATGGAGGATCTCGGGGACGAGAAGCAGCCTTGTTGGATAGTGTTGACGAGGCTAGACTTGAGTATGGACCCTCGTCTTGAGGCCAAGCGGAACGAGATAATCGCGCTCGTGAAAGCTGCCCCTTCGGGGCCAGGAGTGAATGTAATCGGGGTCAAGGACCTGAGCGATTATTTCGACATGGCTTACAGCGACAAACTAAAGAGCGCCTTGGATGAGCTGGATTTTGAGATTGGGGATGGCGCTGCTGCTCATGGGGTTGACGTCCCAGAAGAAAAGTCCAATTGAGACGACGAGGCGACCGCCTAGATATTGGAAGTCTTGTAAGACAGGAAATTTGTAAACTTCGCGTCTACTGCCCACGGAGCTATCCGGGAGCTTCCCTTGACTCTTACCTATCATGGATGTCCGGGAAAAGGTCAGGTCAGAAGAGTGGGGGTTAGTTCGTCGGTCCCCGAAAGGTCCGTCCCGCAGCTCTTGGTAAGCGAGGAAACAGGTATGAAGTTCAAGGCAATCCGTCTCACGAACGTTCGTATCTCTATGCTTTGCTTAATCATCGTGGGTTTTCTCGCTACATCGGGACAAGCGGGTAGTTTTGCTGGACACAATGGGGCCAGGTGGTTCCACAAGGTCCTGCCGCTTTTCACCGCACCGAATGTGCCGAATATGGGTCCGTCCGAGACAGAGGCTCCTGCCCCCAAGGTAGTTTTGCCTGTTCCCCCCGGGCTGCCCGGCAAAGGAATGGCCCAGCACTCCATGCTCTATATCGGCGAAGGTTACAACAAGATGTTTCTGGTCGACAAGGGCAAGATCGTCTGGACGTATTCAACCGGACCGGGCAACGAGTACGACGACGTATGGATGCTGTCGAACGGCAATGTGCTCTTCACCCGCATGCAATACATCGCAGAAGTCACTCCGGACAAAAAGGTGGTCTGGAGATACGATGCTGCGGCCGGCACAGAAATTCACGCGTGTCAGCCCATAGGCCGGGATAAGGTGCTCTTCATCGAGAATGGCCTGCCACCTCACCTGATGGTAGTCAATATCAGGACGAATGCGATTGAAGTGGATCACGTACTGCCTGCTCCTAGTTCCACGGATATCCACAGCGTACATCCGCAATTCCGGCATGTGCGATATACGTCACAAGGAACTTACCTGGTTCCGTTTCTGACCATGGGCAAAGTGGTCGAATACGACAAGAATTTCAAAGAAGTTTGGAGCTACGACGTTCAAAGTCCATGGGCCGCCATTCGCCTCAAGAACGGCAATACGTTGATCACCGACGAGCATGATGTGAAGACTCTGGAAGTGACCCCTGACAAGAAGATCGTATGGCAGATCACCCCTAAGGATCTTCCGCCGCAATACGACTATCAAAACTCACAGTCTGCGACACGTCTGGCCAACGGTAACACCATCCTCTGCTCGCGAGGCGGCAGTCGTCACGGTCCGCAGTTGGTCGAGGTTACGCGCGATAAGAAGGTGGTTTGGGTGCTTCAGGACTGGACGCACTTTGGCCCTGCATCCGCCGTTCAAGTCCTCGACGACCCTGGAATTCCCGAGAAACCCGGAGAATCAGAACACTAAGTGATCAGAAGCCACCGCGATCTTTAGGCGCCGAATCTCTAGTAGTAGTAGTCACCATTTTCTCCTACCGGCGCAGCTCAGCTTAGGGGTGCAGCACAGTCGCCGAAAGGTTCATGTCAGGTTTGAGTATCGGTCACCCCGGAACTGACAAGTAACACACTCGCCCTTGCGTGAATGTATTTCTACATTACCCTGTCACTTGCAGAATCTGAGGCGATAATCATGGGATCATCTCTGGCGGTTACGACGAAAGGGCAGGTTACGCTGAGGCGTGAACTGCTACAACATCTCGGAATCAAACCTCGGGAGCGGGTGGACCTTGAAAAGCTACCCGGAGGTGAGCTTCGGTTACGGGCGGCGCGTCCGACGGGCAAAATTGATAGGTTCTTTCACGTCCTGGACGGTAAGGTAAAGCTGAAGAAACCACTGACAATCGAGGCTATGAACAATATTGCTTCTGCTGGCTGGGCTGGCGAGTTGGGTGAGAAGTGAAGGTTTCTGTCGATACCAACGTGCTTGCGCGGGCCATCCTACAAGATGAGCCGACACACTGCCGCACAGCCCGAAAGCCAGAAACCGCGCGACTTCTGCATTAGAGTCGAAGCGCGGCTGGTGCGGGTCGTATACAACCTCAGCTTAGCTTTTCAATTGAACTGTATTTCGGATCGGGATTAAGCTACCTGTCACGAACCTTTTGGGGCGACGTCACCGAGGAAATTCCATCCCGATCCCCCAGGTCGGAAGAGTGGGGGTTAGTTCGTCTGTCCTCGAAAGGTCTGTCCTCGAAAGGTCATATCCCCGCAAGGTCCGAAAGGTTCCCGTCTGTTTGGAATCACTGAAATACCCCGTCAGCCTTTTCCCTTCTTTTTCTCCACTTGCACCGTCCAAGGGGGGACGATGCCATTCTGCCGCGCGTAGGCTATGAGTTGGCCCAGGTGTTCGTGCGCGTCGGCAACGAGAATGTAAACAACGTCGCCCTCGTTAGCCTGTGGGCCAAGCTTTGGCAGGAGCTTTGCGAAATCCGCGTTGCTCATGCTATTGATCGTTTTGTTCGCGAAATCCCAGGACTGATTCAGATCGTGGACGATACGATCCTTCTCGGTTGTGGATTTTTCGAACTCGCGCGCTTTAAACCCTGCCGGAGGCTTCGCACCCATCATGCTGAGGATCCCGTAACGCTCTCCAGCAACATGCAGAAATACTTCAGCAAAGGACCGGGTGCCGGCTGAAGGGCGCCAGGTGAGCTTGTCGCTCGGGAGTGCCTCGGCGAGATCGACACATTTCTTATTTACGGCCTGCAGGTCGAGAAGGGCTTGGGCTTTCATGTCATAGCTGGGTGCAGTGCGGTCAGTGGAGTTGGCGGCAGTTCGTGCGTTCATTGCGACAGCACTGGCATTCAGGATGGATGCGAGACAAACCAAAGAGAGAATCGGCGTTTTCATTGCTGTCCCCGCTGGAACGAAGTTTTGGAAATCGCCTCGAGGCTAGGGTAGAGGCTGGGAAGGAGTCAAGCAGTTCGTGACCAACCGCGTGTTTGTAGGGATGAGTCGCTGCGGGAAAAGCGTGACGGACGGGATGTTACTTCAAATAGCTCAAGCAGACGCAAAGGTTATTTTCCCCCCGTCCCCGGGTTATCCAAGATGTCGTTGACAGGCCATTGCCGGGCGATGGCCTTGAGCGCGATAATAGGACGAAGGTGCTTATGGAGAACAACGTACGCGTTTCCGATCCGATCCTTGAAGCGATGAATCGCGAGGCGCAGCGCAGGGGCGTGGACGTGAACGGCTTGTTCGATGAAGCCGCCAAGCAGTTGCTGGCCCATCGGGAAGTGGACGAACTTGCAGCGATCGGTAAGCGCCACGCGCGCCGCCTTGGCCTCAAGCCATCCGACTCCGTGCGCCTGGTCCGCGAGGACCGCAATCAACAGCGCAACCGGTGACACGCGTCACCCTCGACACAAACGAGCTGATCAGTGCCTTCAACTTTCGGGGTGGGGCACTCGAGCCGAATTCGTCGCGCCATCAATGGCGAGATCGAAATTGCCATCTCCGAGCCGATTCTTGTAGAGACGATGCGCGTCCTGCGGGACAAGTTCGATTGGAACCCCTACGAACAGCGCGCCCTGTACGACAGGCTGATCACGATCTGCAAGCTCGTCGAGCCGAAGCACACCTCCGTTGCGGTCGCCGATGACCCCGATAACCGCATTCTCGAATGCTCTGAGGAAGCGGGTTCGGAGTTCATCATCACCGAAGACCGCGCGTTGCTGCGGGTAAAAGAGCACGCCGGCGCGAAGCTCGTGCGCGCGGCTGACTTCCTCGCTGGCCGCCAGGGATGAAAAGGGCCGAGCGGGTGAGGCGGGATTTCCAGGGTTTTAGCTTTGCACGTGTGGATCTTTTGATCTTTTGCATTAACAATATAGTTTCAAGCAAAAACGAAAAATTACTTTCCGCTCGTCCGCGTCTCGGCGACGTGAATGATGACGGTGCTTATAGCAGGGTTTGGAAGAGAGCGGAAAGCGGGAAGGGAAGAAAGCGGGACGGACGGAATGACCCGAATGGAAGCACGTTACGCCGCTCTTGGTTACTGAGCGATTTCGTTAGGGTCATTTCCGTCTGTCCTGGATTGATCTAATGATGACGGTGCTTATAGCAGGGTTTGGAAGAAAGCGGAAAGCGAAGAAAGCGGGACGGACGGAAATGACCCGAATGGAAGCACGTTACGCCGCTCTTGGTTACTGAGCGATTTCGTTAGGGTCATTTCCGGTCGCGGTAGGGACGGTCATCGCTGACCGCCCCCGGGGGACGTGTCACAGTTGGCGATAGCTGCATCTCCCTGTAGGGGAGTACAGCTTGGTCGGCAGTGGCGTCTTGTCCGTGGTGCTCCACGGTCGCCCGCCACTCCGGCTCACTTGCGCGTGCGGCCCGATACACCCGCAGCAATGCCCGAAGATTACCGGCAATGCCATAGTATGCATAGTGACCACGGAGCATCTGATTGAGATGATTCGCCTGCTCCTGGAGCGACGAGTGCCGCATACGCCTCATCTGGTCTTGCAATCGCATGAGCGCACGCCGTACACGTGACTTTTCCGTAAACATGGCAATGCGAAAGTTGCCCTTCTGATTGCGCGTGCAGTACAGAGTAAACCCCAAGAAGTAAATCGTCTCCGGGCGTTTACGGCCACGTTTGCTCGCGTGCCGATCTGCGAAGCGACCAAATTCAACGAGTTTGGTCTTCGACGGTTCCAAGGTCAGACTGAATTTACTCAGCCTCTTGGCCAGCGCCTCCTGAGCGCGAAGAGCGTCCGCACGATATTGGAAACACAGCACGAAGTCGTCGATATATCGCACCATGCAGGCCTCGTCCCGTAGTCGCGGCTTGACCACTCGCTCGAACCACAGATCGAGCAAATAGTGCAGATATACGTTACTCAGCAGTACGCTGATCGACCCTCCTTGCGGAGTTCCCTCTTCGCTCGGATGAACCTCTCCATTCTCTAAAACACCTGCCTTCAGCCAGCGCCGGATCAAACCAATCAGACGCTGATCTCCCACTCGGTGCTCCACAAAACGGAGCATCCATTCGTGACTTAAGCTCCCGAAGAAGTTCTTGAGGTCCGCCTCCAACACCCACTCGATCTTTCCCCCGCAATCCTTTCGTGCAGGGTTGCCAGCGCTTGGTGGGCGCCTTTGCCGGGCCGTCCGCCGAACGAGCACGATAGAAAATCCTGCTCGTAGATAGCCGACAGCACTTGAGAGGCGCTTCGTTGAAGTGCACGGTCTGCAACAGTCGGCACGCCCAGTGGGCGCATCTCCTGCTTTCCCGGCTTCGGAATATAGACACGCCGTATATCCGGCGCTCGATATCCTTCGCGATGGACGGATTGCAACATGCCCGCAATCCATTCCCCAAAACTATCTTTCGTCTCCGTTACGGTCTGTCCATCCACTCCGGCCGCGGACCTGGCCGGAATCTGACTAAGATTCCCCCAAACCCGTTCCTTTGTGATGTGATGGGCCAGCGACGTAAACCGGAGTTTTGGCTCACACCGAGCTTTGACTGCTATTCGTTCGAGTCCTGTTTCCATGACTGGCGGTTCTTCTCTTTGCATAGAAGGCCGAATCCTCCCCTTGAATGGAGCTCATGTTTCCCACGAACAATTCAACTTCCGCTGCCCGCTTCCCCATGTAGCCGGCTCTCCCGGCCTCGAAGTACTATCAGGCAGTCTGACTTCCGTCAGGCCTTCGGATCTTCCTCGCTGAGTCAGCTTGTCGGACCCTACAAGCCAGGCTTGAGCCTGACGGATCTCCCTTGTTCCCATGTAATCCCTCAGTTGCATGCTGACGGTAAGAACCCCGGAAGCAACGCAGCACACTCGCCATACCGCATGCTGAGTTTCTGCCTTCCCCGTAACGGGATAGGGTCGGCTGCTTCGACCACGATCGATTTCGGGGCTATGTTGCCGTGCACTGTCGTTTCGGCCTGCAACCTCCCTGTCTACGCTTCGCAATGGCCGTCGCCGGACATCACGCAAGACTTGGTTCGCGGCTGCGAGCTAGGCTTTGCCGCGGTCTCCATTTCAGGAGACTGGATTCCATGAGCTTCAAGGCACAACCCGCACAGATCCGTGCGAGCGGAATTACCGCACACGGCTCCTACCTCGGATGAGTGGCGTCAAAACGCACGTCAGGATAAGGATGCAGGGCGCGAGGGCGCGGTATCCATCGTTCGAAGGTCGGGCGAATGCGCTTCCAACTTGGACGGCTGCGCTGGCTGCGACGGCCTAGCATCGACCGCCACAGATCGCACAACCGACTACGAAATCGCTCTAACGCCCGCTGGTTTTCAGGAACCGCATGGTAACGGTAATAGCCACTGACCACACGCTTCAACCATGCGCCCACCGCGTTGACCGGCTCATGCATCCGCTGACGCAGCTTCGCCTTTATGGCGTGAAGCGTCGCCTGCATCCGCTTAGGTACAGTCCTGCGATGTACAACGAAATGGCCCTTGGATGTCGTCGCGCAATAGTGCGTGAACCCAAGAAACGTGAAGCTCTCTGGTTTTCCCTCGCCACGCTGTTTCCGATTGACCTGCGCGAACCGACCGAACTCGATCAGTCGCGTCTTCTCCGGATGGAGTTCCAACGCAAAGTTCGCCAGCCGTTTCCGAAACTCTTTTCGAAACCGCTCGGCGTCTTCGCGCTGCTCAAAGCCGACCACCAGATCGTCAGCGTAGCGGACGAATACCATCTCTCCGCTCGCCACCTTCCGGCGCCATGCTTCAACCCAAAGGTCGAACACATAGTGCAGATACACGTTCGCCAAAAGCGGTGAAATCACAGCCCCCTGCGGCGTGCCTGCTGTCGTCTCTGACCACTTACCCTCCTCCGACACACCAGCCTTCAGCCACTTACCAATTAGCCGAAGAATGCGCGTGTCGGCCACTCGATGCTCGACAAACTTCATCATCCACTCGTGGCTCAGGTGATCAAAGAATCCACGAATGTCCGCATCAAGTATCCAGTTCACTCGCTTCCGTTGGATGCCCACATTTAGCGCGTCCAGCGCCTGATGCGGACTCCGTCCCGGACGAAATCCGTACGAAAAGCCCCGAAAGTCCACCTCGTATATCTGGTTGAGGATGGTGACCACTGCCTGCTGGACGATCTTGTCTTCCAGCGAAGCGATGCCCAACGGTCGTTGCCGGCCGTCGGCCTTCGGTATGTACACTCTTCGCGAGGCTTGCGCCCGATACGCTCCACGGTGCACTCGGCCATGGAGTTCGGCAAGCCGAGCCTCCAGGTCTTGCTCATACTGTTGCCAACTCACTCCGTCTACTCCAGGCGCTGCGCTCCGCTGTAAGGCGTAGTAGCTCTCCCGTAGTAAGTCGATCGTGAGGTGGTGCAGCAAAGCGGTGAACCGCTCCTGCTTCCTGGCCCGCGCCGCTTGGCGCACGCCGCCTAACCCCTGGGACACGCGCGCTCCGCTCTGTGTCGGACGCATGTGTGGCTGGGCGTCGTTCTCCTTGGTCTGCGCCCTTCCCTCCGCTGGCTCCGCGGAAGTTTTACCCTCGTTGTTCGTCAGCTTCATAGGTACTATGGCGCAGTCCGACTCCTCCAAAACGTACATGTCCGGATGACGGGTCTTTCACCTTCCCGGACCGGTCTGCTCGCGCAGACGCTCTGGAGGTCTCCCGGTTCTCGTGCACACTGTGTGCTGACGTGCCTGGACTCTTCGACTACGCCGAGCCCAGCGGCCACTCGCGATCTAGCGCGGCTCGCTGATGTTGCCTTCCCACCGACAGAAAGGGGTCGGCACTCGGTTGCATGTTTTCGGAGCTCAATCATCCCGCCCGCCAGCCCTCTGTCTACGCTTCGCTATGACCCCTTGCGGAATCACAGGCAAGACTCGAGGCCAGAATGGAGTCGCTTCTCCTTTTCCGTAGGGCTCTCTCATCCCCTACAATGTGCCGGTTTATCCCGGCGCTCTCTGTCCTGGATTGATCCTGGATTGATCCAGGGTCATTTCCGTCTGTCCTGGATTGATCCTGGATTGATCGCTCTCTCAACGAAGTAGCCATCAACTGGAACGCGCCGCTTGTGTTCCTGCTAGCCGCCACCGACGCCCTCAGACCGCGTTGAGCAACGAGGGCTTTAGGGGTTGGGTGAGAACTCCATCTCTACCCCGCCGCAAATGTCAATCCTGAGCGCAAGGGCGAATTGGTTCGGGAAATGGCTCAAAAGTGCGCACTATGCGCACTAGGATTCCTCCCAGAGGAATTCTTCGAGTCGGGTGGTCGCTTCTTCGGCGGGTTCGGGTTCCTGGTAATCGGTGGAGGACCAGAGTGTGGTGTAGGGACCGCGGCCGGGAACGTAGCGGAACGTGGCTAGCCCGAGAGAGCGGAGTTTTTCGAGGGCCTGGTCGATGGAGCTGCTGCCGAGGTGGCCGTGGAAGAGATCACGGATCTGTTTTCGGGTGAGGCCGTGGTCTGCTGCCTGAAGAGCCTCGAGGATGCGGTCGGCGACGGAGTCTGCGGTACAGGAACCGAAGAGGGAGCCGGCCGAATAGGAACAGTAGTCCCACAGGGCGAGGGCTGCCTGAAGGTGAGACAACTGGATGATGGGGCTGCGGTCGAGAGCGGCGTAGAGGGCGCTCAAGCGCAGCACTTGAGCTTCAGCGCGACCGGTGGCGGCGGCGCTGAGGCCGGTACGGGCCTGACTCAAGATGGGGTAGTGGTCGTTCCAAAGTTCGGCGGCGGCGGGGTCGCGGCTAAAGCGGAGTTCGCCCTGGGCTTGCACCCACTCGACGGCGAGGCGGAGACAGCGCGCGAGGGCGGCGAGTTGCTCGGCGTTGACGTTGCCGCCATCGGGAAGGCACTGGCTGCGCTGCACGCAGGCCCACAGGCAGCGGTTGGCGAAGCCGTTGTGGGTTTCGGTGCGGCGCAGGGACTCGGCGAGCTCGCTCTGGGTGATGTGACCGATGAGGCTGAGATGTCCTCCGCCGGCATGGAGGAGGCGGTCACGGTCGAGCAGGCGCAGGGTCGCGCCATCCCAAGCGCTGCGCAGCAGGGGTGATAGGGGGGAGCGGCTGCGGCCCATAGTGTGGAGCACGGCGGCGAGTTCCTCGGCGAGTACCAGCAGACGCCGGTCGCCTGACTGGTGGCCCATGAGGGCCATGAGACCGTGGGCGGTGAGACGGGCGCTGGTCACACGATTTTCTGTCCAGGCGGGATCCACTTCTTCGAAGAGGCGGGCTATCTGGTTCCAACTGGTTCCCTTGCGGGCCTTGCTGGATTCTCCGACGAGCACGACGAAGAGGTTGAGAGCGTGACGGGTGGGGCCGACCATGCAGTGAGGGCCGGGACCGATCACGTTGCCAAAGGCGGCGAGCAACTGCAGGAGAATAGCCTCGGGCTGGGCCTCGGTGTGCGGAGCCAGGGTGCGCACGGCTTCTCCGGCAAGTCCATAGAGCGCGTACTCGTCGAATGTGGACCGTAGGGTGTGCTGGGGTTCGTTTGGCCGGCGGAGTGGTTCCGGAGTGGGCAACGCAGCGGTTGGCGGCGAGGCCGGGTTAGCGACGCTGGTTCCGCGCGGGGAAGAAGGTAGTGGTTGGGCGAGCAGTTCTTCGGTTCGCTGTTCTATCTCTGCAAGCGTAGGGAGTCCGGGCGAGGTTATGCCTGTCTCCAGGGTTTCTATCATGATTCGCCACACTTATGGTTGCTCATCCCCGGCGTAGGTTTCCATCGAGACGGAGCGGTTCCAAGGCGGAACGAAGCCGCCAAGAGTGCTTTGCATCCATGCACCGCGACCTCGCGCCGAGGGTGCGCTCCACGAGAGTCGATCTCTGAGCGGTCTGGGCCGATCGGGTCTGAGTGCACGACAGCGCTCTGCTCTTGAGGATTTCTTCAAGCGCGAGCGGACACACTTATAGATTCCGATTGGCAGGGGAAGTGTTGAACCCGGTGAAAAAGATTGTGAGGGGGGCGGGCGGTAAGCGGCTTGCGGGTATTTCGCCAGGAATTGATGCCTTGGGGATCCGCGACCGGGCTCAAACGCTGTCAAAACGCGTGGTATCTGTTCCCCGGCGCTCCCCGCACCGGCAGATACTTGGGGAACGTTTTCCTTCGGGGCTTGGTGAACGCCTGCGTGATTCGGGAGCAAGAGGGATGCGCTTTGTGGGCCTACCGGGATTTTGATGAGGTATTCCAGAAGTATCCTCGCAAATATCCCCCCCAAAAATCGGACGGCTACGTTAGGAACGGATGCCGGGCGGACACTTGTACGAGATGACGTTGTTCGGCCATGTGCAGGGAGCCAAAGAAAACTCACTGCGCTGGCTGGTCGTTGCAACACTGCCCCACGGTCAAATCGTCAAGGTGTGCACTGGCTCGGGTAAACGTGGTGAACGGAAGGTGTGAAAGATTTCAGTCCGCCCATGGTCGTCCCGGTGCCCCGCTCGTTATTCGATGGCAGGTACTCGGTTCTCCAGCCCTCCGATCGGATCGTGAGTCTGAAACTGGGGTTGCACAGTGCACGCAGGAGGAGTGGCTTTGGTCTTTTATCGTGTTGAGAAACAGACCACCCTGCCCTTTCTTAGGCGGCAGCGACAGTCGAGGTAGCGGTCTTGCGGCGTCGGCGTACGCTAAATAACCGGATAAGGTTGTAACTGATGCAGGTCCACGTAGCTTCCATGCCTGCTTTTTGTTGCCCACGGCAGCGAAATTGCCGGAGCCCACATCGCTCTTTTATCCAGGCGTGCGGGAACTCGGCGATCTGCGAGCGCTGGTGGTATATTTTCTGTGCCGCCTCAGTCTGCATCTTGGCTTTGAATGCGCTTGTTTCCGTAGACTCCTCAAGACGTGTGATTGAGCGTCTCCACTGTGGTTTCGGTTTCTTCGAGGCACACTGAGCGCGATAAACGCAGGAAGCGCAAGCTGCCTTTGGCGCCTTGTACACATGCGTGCGCACCCCGTGTCCACGATCGAGGACCGTCTTGTGGACTAGTTGCTGTCCGGCAGGGCAGAGGTAAACGTCATTCTTCGCATCATATGGAAAAGCACTGCTTATAAAGGCCCCGGAGCGTCCCTGAGCATCCGATTCTGTCGGTTTCCAGCTGTCTTGCCACGAACCGTAAAAGTCGACACCAGACTTTGCAGCAGCCTGCACGGCTGCATGGTTGGTGTAGTCTCCATCTGCAATCAACTGCTTCGGCAGCAATCCCAGCGTCGCTTTACAGCGGTCAAGGGCTGGTTCCAGTTGACGATAGTCGATGGCGTCAGTGGTAGCCTCTACGTTCACTACGAATCCGTGGGTGGTGTCGGTCACTAATTGCACGTTGTAACTGGGCACTGTGCCACCTTCGCCGTTACGCATCACATGAGCTTCGACATCGGTGGTGGATGCCCGCGCTACAAATGTCTTCTTATCCTCTTTCTTTTTTTCTTGCAGACGCTCCACTTCACGAAGCGCGCTTTCCAGGCGGGTTACGCGTTCACGAGCCGCCCGCTCTTTCGCAGCCGCTTGGCGCGTGGCCACCTTCTCTTCCTCGGCGGCTTGTTCGTTCATCTTCTCTAGTTGCGTTTGTGCTGCGGCAAGATGGGCTTCGATCTTCTCTTTGCGTCGAAACGTGTTTCCGCTGGCGTTGGCTTTGATCTTGGTGCCATCCAGCGTCACCCGTTCCATGGTGATCAGCCCTTCGGCACTCAGCACTCCCACCACCTGCACGAACACACTACCGAGCGCGTCCTTGTTATCAGAACGGAATCCGGACAGGGTGCGATAACTAATAGGTTGCAAACCGCACAGCCACTGGAACGCAGGTTCATACTCACATCGCCGCGCAATCTCACGTGCCGAACTGATCCCTCGGCTGTAGGCATACAACCATAAACTTATGAGCAACTGCGGAGCTGTATGGTCTCGGCCAGCACGTCCCTCCACAGCTGCAATCTTGGCGTTATACAAACTTAGATTCAACCCGCCGATCATCTCCCAAATCGACCGTGCACTGTGGTCGTCGTCGATCATTCTCTCTACATCCACAGTACGAAACACAAGCTGGGAACGGTCTATCGATGAAAGGCGCGGACGAGGACGAGGGGAATCTGAAGGTGCGCTCACGCTTTTAGTCTAGTGGTGTTATTGTTGCAACAATAGCCCTTTGCTGTTGTCAATTTCTTCACACCTTCACGTCCCCGAGTTTCCCGAGTTTCCCCCGGATTCCCAATCGCCTAAACGCGATCGGGCGTTTTGGGAACGGAATCGACGGATGATCAGTTGGCCAACGCATCGTGAACATCCTGCCTGTCACCGGTTTGCGTCCGTCCCCGAAAGTTAAAAGTGTCAGGCCCGCCTGTCCACGAAATTTTGTCCACGAAATTCCTTGTCCCGCATCTCCCGCGCATCTCCCGCAAATGCCCGTCCCGGAAATGCCCAGCTGTCCCCTTATGCCTCCGTCCCTGTTTCTCACTGTCTCAACCGAGGGGTCCACTGCATTTCCGTCTGTCCTGGATTGACTCGATAACAGCTTTTGTCATTATAAACAATATTGTTTATAATGATGTTTGTGAAGAGCAACGAGTTCAAGCGTTGGCTGGCAGATCAGGGAGCAACATTCAAGTCTGGCAAAGGGTCCCACCTCAAGGTGACGCTGAACGGCAAGAATTCCGTTCTGCCGATGCACAACAAGGAACTCGGTACTGGGTTGGTGGCGGCTATCAAAAAACAACTTGGGCTCAAATAGGAGGGTGAGATGCGATACCCAATTGACGTAAAGCCGGATGGAAAATTCTTCCTCGTAACCTTTCCGGATATCCCCGAGGCGATTACTCAGGGGAAGAGCCTGCAGGAGGCCAAGAAGGTGGCAGGCAGCGCCCTCGAAACTGCACTGGATTTCTATTTCGAGAACTCCCGCGTTGTGCCAAAGCCGTCCCGTATAAAGCGCGGTCAGGATTTCGTCGAGCTCCCAGCCAGCGTTTCAGCGAAGGTGCTTCTGCTCAATGAAATGATCCGGCAGCGGGTTCGTCCTGCTGAGCTGGCACGCAGGATGCAGACGACGCCGCAAGAAGTGAACCGGCTGACGAACATTCATCACACTTCGAGAATCGATGGAATCGCCGGTGCGATGAAGGCGCTCGGCAAGACGCTGGAGATTCGCGCGATATAGGCTGACGGGTGATTTTCTTTTTTGCGGGTGACCGGATGGCAGCATCGTGATCAACTCTGGATGGGGTTAAGTTACCTGTTTGAATGTATAGGTGTTGGAAGGGATTGTTGTGCAATGAGAAAGGGTTCTCCTCAAGATTACACTGCTGAGACCGGCTGTTCGAAGCAGCCGACTCAGAAATCTCGATTAGGAGAACCCCATGAATGCTATTCACTATATCGGATTCGACGTACACAAGAAAACTATCAGTTTTTGCGTAAAGACGGCAGACGGCCAGATTGTGGAAGAAGGCAGCCTGCAAGCGGAGCGCACGGTGTTGCGGCGTTGGGCAGCGGGTCGAAAACAAGTCTGGCATGGCGCCATGGAAGCCACGCTCTTCAGCGCCTGGATTTACGACACGCTCAAGCCTTATGCGCAGCAACTTTCTATGGGCCATCCGGCCAAGATGAAGGCCATTACCGCGGGCAAGAACAAGAGCGATCAGATCGATGCGCGTACGATTGCCGATTTGCTGCGTTGCAACCTGCTTCCTGCCTCCTATGTATTACCACCCCAGTTACGAGATCTGCGACGGCTGCTCCGCTATCGCAACCTGGTGGTACAACAATCGGTGCGCATGCAGAACAAGATGGCCGGTCTGCTGATGGAGAGCGGCACCGCATTCAACAAAGGGAAGCTGCACCAGAAGAAATATTTTGCCGACCTGATGAAGAGCCTCGAGGAGGTACCAGAATCGGTCAAAGACTTACTCCGCATGAGTCGCGGCTCCATGGAGATGTTTCAGTCCACCCAGAAGCAGCTCGTCAAAAGGCTGCTATCAGAACCTGCTTTGGAACAAAGGGTCGAGCGACTGATGAGTATCCGCGCGGTTGGCCCGATCACGGCTCTGACCTGGGCGCTGGAGATCGCCGACCCACAGCGCTTCGCCTCCATCGCAGATGCAGTCAGCTACTGCGGATTATCCGCAGCCTTCCGCTCTTCTGCGGGCAAACAGCAACGTGGTCCGATTTCCAAGCAGCGCAATGCCTGGCTGCAGCCGGTGTTGATCGAGGCCGCCAAACTGGCGCCGCTCTGGAACCCGCAACTGGCGGCAGTGCATGCCCGCGCATTGGAGCGCGGACATGCCAATCGAGCGACCTTGCAAGTTGCACGAAAACTCGTGGCGTACCTGCTGGCTGTGGACAAGAGTGGTCAACCCTTTCAGGTACACACCCCGCCTCCGCCGGCAGGCACCACGGCAGAGAAGAAGCCGGCGAGAAAGAGCAAAAAGGCTGTTGCTTTAGCACCGGCCGCTTAAAGCGAAACACACCGCCGGCTTACGCTCTTACCGTCAGGTTCGTGAAGACCGAACATGTCCTTGCGAGTTTTCTGAGGCATGCCGATCTTTCCCCCGATGGTCACCCTGTTTGGCGCAACACAAAGGGGAATCTGGCGTCGCAGATTCCCCTCAGGACACATCGGTGGGATGAGTCGGATCGAGTATTCCTGGCAGGTTGCTCTCCAGCAGAGCCTGCTTCCGCTTCCTCGACCCACTCAGCCTACCAGAGTTTCTATGTTCGATCTGTCAGCGGTCCACCGGCCGGTCCTTGCGTTTTCGGGGACTGTGTACGGGAATTTCGGTTCCCAATACACCCCACTATCTGTTTCGAGGTCGGCCGGTTTACCATAACTCAATCTTCGTGGACGACGCCTGAACAGCGCTGTTCCCGCAAATGGATGTCTGGCCACGCTGCCATTGCGTTGGTCTTGCTAAGGGATCGAGGACAGTTCGCAACACTAACTATCCGCCCGCTCGGAGAACCTATCCCGCCGAGTCAAGGGGAATCTCCGTTTCCCCTTGACTTTTACCTATCATGGATGTCCCCGAAACCTCTGTCGACGAATTTCCCTGCAATAGGTATCATGTCGACGCATTTCCCCGACGACGCATTTCCCCGACGCATTGACAGCAACGACTCGACGCAGCCTTGTCATGCACGCGACGATAACAGAATCCGGTCCATTTGACCGTGACCATGCCGCAGACTCTATTTAGCCGGGTTGGCAGCATTAAGCTCGCTTAAGGTTTCGCCGCTCACCAGCCCCCTAGAGAACGGTGGCGGGTCATGTCCGTCTGTCACCGATCTATGTCGTCACCGATCTATGTCAGCATGAGCAAAAGAGAGTTCGGGATTCCTCTACTCATCCCACTCGGCGGTGACTTCAGCATCGATCGGGTCGGGCACCACACCGCTTTTCTGGGTCATTACCGGGGCGTCATGACTTGTCGCTATAAAATCTACGGTCTGCTTTGGCGGAAGGTATTTGATCGTTGCCGATACCAGGCCGCCAGTTTCTTTGATGGCAGAGCCATGTCCATCCTTCCCCATCCACTTCTTCCATATGTAATAGCGGACGACCACATTTTTCGCCCCATCGCTGTTCGGGTTGTAGATGCTCCCTTTCACAGCGTATAAGCAGCCGATACAATCGCCGTCGTCTACTTTTACTAGGTTGTCATTGACGATTTTCAGCGTTGATCCGGCAGGTTTGGGTGGTGCTGGCTGACCGTCGCTTCGTGCAACGGGAGTGCATAAAGCGATGACGCTTATTACAACGAATGCGACGAGGGCCGCATTGCGGTGTTTCATGGCCGCGATTATAGCAGGCGTAATGCGGCGACATGATACCTATTCACCCGAGCCCACTTGGGGGCAGGACGCTGATCGCTTGAAATTGCTGCTATAGGTATGCTGTCACCTGATTAGCCCTTGGCCCTCTGCCCGGCAAGCCGAAGCATTCCATCTTTGGCCGCAAGCTGCGCCACCCGGATACCCTCAAGGACTACATCAAGCGCGCTGCGTCCGCGCCAAGCCTGTTGCGGATGTCGAAGCTGACCGACGAACTGGGGCAGCCTACTGGCAGGCCTTGCCTGCTCATCGTTCGTGAGTTCAGAGAGAATGTTGGCGAGCAACGGGAGCAAACCTGTCTGATCATTGTGGCTGATTTTCAAGGCAAGCTGATCACAGCTTTTCCCGCAACCCCCGCCCAGGCTGGCCTCGGCCGGCCAGCGGAGGTGGGATAGGCCACAGAAATTGTCACCCCGACCGGGACGTACGCGGATTTGCTGCTACGCGCTGCCAGCGGCTTGTGCGCCTACCTCGAATTTTTGATGGGGGTTATTCCGTCCGGAAGCTGTGAAAAATTCGATACAGCCCCGATCATAAGAACATTGGGTCTAGTTTTGGCGCGATCATCATCAGCATGAAGGCGCGGGTAGCTGCGCGTATCGACGATGCGGACGCGATACAGAGCTTCTCCCTGCCTGTTCTCGGTTTCAGGCGGCCCGAGCGGGCTCGGTTGTGTCTTCTTAAGCAGCAGCGGCGGCTGCGGAGTTGAGCTTGCGTCGTATGCTGAGCCACCGAATGATCTTGTAACTAAGGCAAGCCCAGGTAGCTTCCATCGATGTCTTCTCTTGTCCCCGGCATCGAAATTGCCGGAGTCCACATCGTTCTTTTATCCAGGCGTGCGGGAACTCAGCGATCTGCGACCTTTGGCGGTAGATTGTTTTTGCCTCTTCGGTCTCCATCTTGGCTTTGAAAGCAGTCGTCGCGGCAGGATCCACGCTGCGAGTGATGGAGCGCACCCATGTGGGTCCCTTCTTCTTGGGACCACACTGATCACGCAGAGGACAGCAACGGCATGCAGCCTTGGGTGCTCTGTATACATGCGTGCGCACACCGTGCTCGCTGTTCTTCACAACATGGAGAGTGAGTCGTTTGCCAGCGGGACAGCGGTAGACATCGTGCTCAGCATCGTAAGGAAACGCGCTACTGATAAACGCTCCACTGCGGCCGTGGGCGTCATATTCGGTCGGTTTCCAGCTATCTTGCCAGGAACCATAGAAATCGACCTTGGAGGACTCAGCGGCCTGCACCGAGGCATGATTGGTATAGTCCCCGTCGGCCACTATCTGCTTCGGCAAACGCGTCACAGTCTCCTGGCAGCGATTCAGAGCCGGTTCCAATTGGCGATAATCGATGGCGTCGGTGGTCGCTTCTACATTCACAATCAAACCGTGGGTGGTGTCGGTGACCAACTGTACGTTGTAGCTGGGAACGGTGCCACCCTCACCGTTTCTCACAACATGAGCCTCGGGGTCGGTGGTAGAGGCTCTGGCTACGTAGTCACCGCGATCGTGTTTCTTGCTCTCCTGCAAGCGCTCCACTTCACGAAACGCCGCCTCCAGGCGGCTGACCCGTTGCCGCGCCGCGCGGCGCTTGGCAGCGGATTGACGTTTGGCTACTTTCTCTTCCTCATCCGCCTGTTCGTTCATCTTCTGCACTTGCTCCCGCGCCAGAGCCAAATGAGCTTCGATCTTTTCCTTACGTCGAAACGTGTTGCCGCTGGCATTGGCCTTGATCTTGGTGCCATCCAAAGTGACCCTTTGCATGGTAATCAGCCCCTCGGCGCTCAGCATGCCCACCACTTGTACAAACAGATTCTCTAACGCCTCCTTGTAATCAGACCGGAACCCCGATAGAGTTCGATGACTGATTGGCTGCAATCCGCAAAGCCACGCGAATCCAGGCTCAAACGCACATTGGCGTGCAATTTAACGTGCGGAGCTAATCCCTTGGCTGTAGGCGTATAGCCATAAGCTGATCAACAACTGCGGTGCTGTGTGGTCGCGGCCAGCGCGTCCTTCCAGGGCTGCGATTTTGGCATGATACAAACTCAGATTCATGCGCCCTACCAGGTGCCAGATCGAGCGAGCACTGTGGTCCTCGTCGATCAGTCGCTCGACGTCAAGGGTATGCAAAAGCAGTTGAGAACGGTCAATCGAAGCCACACGAGGTAGCGGCCGAGCAGGCGTATCGCTCATGCCTGCACTGTACAGGACCAACACATACGTAACAATAACTGTCTGTGTACATTTGTCAATTTCTTCACACCTTCCCGTCCCGCCCCGCCCCGTCCCGCCCTTTTGGGCGGGTCGATCAAAGGATCTCAGCAGTGCAGTACCGCGTAAAGCCGAGAGGCGAGGTAAACAGCGAGCACAGTGCTGACGCAAATCATCAGCAAAGCGGCAAGGAAAGTCCCACCCTGGATATAATGTGCTGGCCGGTAACCGACAGAAAAGCCCCTCCCTGCCGGATAAAGGTACAACACCGCGATCGAAAGCAGTGCCGCTAAAATGTTTGCAGCGATACACCATATCAACTGTGAGCGCATCACCCACTCCTTTCCCGTTCAGTTACAGTTTATCGGAGTCGTTGCAGGCACCGAATCACCAATAGGGATACATCTCCCGCCCACTACAAAACGCTTGTCATGAAGGTACGTGGTACAGACTCCGTTCAGCGGAACTAAAGGCCGACATCCTGATGACAGACGGAACGATCACCGTATGCGAAGGAGCAATACTCCGACGAGTACTTGTAACGGTTACGTTCTGTCTGTCATCGGTTTGAGTCTTGATGGGGGTTATTCCGTCCGTCCCGCCAATACCGCGACAGGTTACAACTCCCACCAAACCGATTCTCGGTCTGATCCGAGCTTCGGGCGAACGAATTATGAATTTATTTTTAGATTTGTGTTGCCGGATCGCGACCTGTAAAGAAATTCTGGATGGGGTTGAGCAACCCGTCCCAAAAGGTTCGTCCCCAAAAGGTTCAACAGGCATTGTATCCTGCGCTAATTGCTGCCACGACCAAAGGAACTGGAGGCACGTCGGGGCCGATCCACGCGGAAGTTAGAGCCGTCAACTGCCCAGCTGCAAATAGTGGAACGGAGCCTCGCTTCATGGCGCATCCAGCCCAAGCGTCTGCGCGCAGTTCCCGTCCCCAACTCATTGAAATCATAGGATTTGCAGAAGGAGGATCCGGCGGTTTCACCCATGGAACGTTTGCACTAGGCGCTTGCAAATCGAAATGATGACCGAGCTCATGGGCAAAGATAAAGAACGTTGACCCGGCTCCGAACTGTGTATCTAGCGGTTGGATAGATGTAGGGTTATAGCGAGTAACTGTTAATCCTGCTGCTATCGGCGTCGTCAATCCCCAAGCCTGAAGCGAGGGGTTCCTAATCAGATTATCGACACCACAGTTGCCCGGATTGTACTGCTGGTACACGGCGCATTCAACGTTGAAGGCTGTTACAAATATCTGCTGCGCATACGGTGTCATAGGTTGGTCGAGTGCAGGATTGAATGCCATTTGGGCAAAACCTCTGCTCGTCAACATAGCAGTGGTTACAAGACAGAAAAATACAGATAGGGCCAGGTTCCGTGGCTTCCTCATTGTGTTGCTCCGCAGCTAGATTTCGAGCGAACAGTAGAATGACTGGGAGACGCGAGAGGATCAATACCCTTAAGGGGGTAGGCTTAAGTAACTCCTTTAGTATTTGTCATCTTCTCTCGCTTCGAACGTTGGCCCTCGTCCGCCGCAGCGAGCCTGTCGAATCGCCGCATTCAAAATGTTGGGTCTTCACAGAGTCCTCAAAACGTCCAACAGCCTGCACATGGATTGCGTAGCGGGAAATAGGTATCCTGTCGCCGAATTTCACCCCGAAGAACGCGATGTGAGACTTCTGCTGGCCGTACGAAACTTGCGTCGAACTTCTTCTCTCAATTTCGGTTGACATAGTTGTTGGCCGGATTAGACTTCTTCCATGCGCCACGCCGCTTGTCCAGGAGAATGAACTAAACGGCGTACAGTCTTCGTTGCGATCTCTTGTTCGCTCAAGTTTCGATGGAGTGGAAAACAGACCTATCTCTCAGAGAAAGAAGCTGGCATCCCATGGACTCCTCGCCTGACCCGAGTTCCCTCGCAGGTTCAGCTGTTAGGCACCCATTGTCAGGTGTTCGGCTTGGCATTGCCATACTTCTGGCATTGCTGGCCATCGCTTACATCAGCGCCATTGTGGGCGGCTACATTCCTCAGACACGGAGATTGGATGCCGCCAGCTTGGCAGTAATCGCGGTGTTGCTGATAGCGATCCTGATTGCTCTGCGGCCTGACCTGGTTGAGCGGTTCAAGGGTTTTGAGATGTCGGGCTTCAAAATTGAGATGCTGGAGCGGGTTCGTGAGCGACAGGCGGAACAAGCCATTCAATTGCAGGACATGTCCCTTATGCTGCCTCTGCTGCTGCCGACTAAAGAGCGAAAACACCTGGTTAATCTTGCCTTCGGCGTCACCAACGGTTATCAAGGCTCTCATCCCCTTCGCGCGGAGCTGCGGCGGCTTCGGTCCTTTGATCTAATCAGGATGCGGAGCGACAAGCATGTATCAATGATGAAAGACGGCATGGTTTTCGACTTAAAGGACTTCATTGAACCGACAGCTTTGGGCCAACGATGGTCGAAGCGAATCAGGGAAATCGAAGACCGTGAGCGAGAAGGGGCTGACGACGACGGGTTATCGGGCTGAAGCGATTTCCACCCTGGATCGCATTATGAGAGTTATGACGCGATCGATCTCCTCCTCAGCCCCAGCCCTCCTCAGCCCCCGTGAAGTTCACCCACTGGGGTACGTTTCGTCTGTCCCTCCTCAGTCGCCGCACTCTGACCGCTCTTCAGCTGCTCAGAAAGCAATCCACGCCACTTCGCCCACGCTTCAACACTCGGCTGTTTCATCCCTACAAAATCGCTCATCCCCCGTCGCGAGACAAGATGCGGTTTACGTAGCGCTCACCATTGTGGTGCCGCGGTGGTTCCCGCTTGGCTTGATATGGAAGCCTGGGGTCTCCGATGGAACACTGAAAGCTGGCACGCTTATCTAGAGGTCGCTCAAGATGAGTCTGATCTGATTGGCATTCGCGACTGCACTTACGCACTTACAGCGGCCGCCCGCTCGGTTCGCAAGATTTCACTCGTGCGCTAGAGAAGGAGGCCCACCGAGTGCTGACTCCGCAAAAGCGCGGGCCTAAGAAGCAGCCCGGACCCGCTCCCCAGCAGCCTGCTCTTTTCGTCGACCCTTTTTAACGCTGTTGCGGCGGTGCGGAGGGGAACTACCATCTGCATGGTTCGGACGACAAAGGGCTCCAGGAGTCCTCTCGCTGATTGACCGTCGGCTGGGGGTAATTTCGGTCGCGGTAGGGACGGTCATCGCTGACCGCCCCCCGCACAGATCCGTGCGAGCGGAATTACCGCACACGGCTCCTACCTCGGATGAGTGGCGTCAAAACGCACGTCAGGATAAGGATGCAGGGCACGAGGGCGCGGTATCCATCGATCGAAGGTCGGGCGAATGCGCTTCCAACTTGGACGGCTGCGCTGGCTGCGACGGCCTAGCATCGACCGCCACAGATCGCACAACCGACTGCGAAATCGCTCTAACGCCCGCTGGTTTTCAGGAACCGCATGGTAACGGTAATAGCCACTGACCACACGCTTCAACCATGCGCCCACCGCGTTGACCGGCTCATGCATCCGCTGACGCAGCTTCGCCTTTATGGCGTGAAGCGTCGCCTGCATCCGCTGAGGTACAGTCCTGCGATGCACAACGAAATGGCCTTTGGATGTCGTCGCGCAATAGTGCGTGAACCCAAGAAACGTGAAGCTCTCTGGTTTTCCCTCGCCACGCTGTTGCCGATTGACCTGCGCGAACCGACCGAACTCGATCAGTCGCGTCTTCTCCGGATGGAGTTCCAACGCAAAGGTCGCCAGCCGTTTCCGAAACTCTTTTAGAAACCGCTCGGCGTCTTCGCGCTGCTCAAAGCCGACCACCAGATCGTCAGCGTAGCGGACGAATACCATCTCTCCCCTCGCCACCTTCCGGCGCCATGCTTCAACCCAAAGGTCGAACACATAGTGCAGATACACGTTCGCCAAAAGCGGTGAAATCACAGCCCCCTGCGGCGTGCCTGCTGTCGTCTCTGACCACTTACCCTCCTCCGACACACCAGCCTTCAGCCACTTACCAATTAGCCGAAGAATGCGCGTGTCGGCCACTCGATGCTCGACAAACTTCATCATCCACTCGTGGCTCAGGTGATCAAAGAATCCACGAATGTCCGCATCAAGTATCCAGTTCACTCGCTTCCGTTGGATGCCCACATTTAGCGCGTCCAGCGCCTGATGCGGACTCCGTCCCGGACGAAATCCGTACGAAAAGCCCCGAAAGTCCACCTCGTATATCTGGTTGAGGATGGTGACCACTGCCTGCTGGACGATCTTGTCTTCCAGCGAAGCGATGCCCAACGGTCGTTGCCGGCCGTCGGCCTTCGGTATGTACACTCTTCGCGAGGCTTGCGCCCGATACGCTCCACGGTGCACTCGGCCATGGAGTTCGGCAAGCCGAGCCTCCAGGTCTTGCTCATACTGTTGCCAACTCACTCCGTCTACTCCAGGCGCTGCGCTCCGCTGTAAGGCGTAGTAGCTCTCCCGTAGTAAGTCGATCGTGAGGTGGTGCAGCAAAGCGGTGAACCGCTCCTGCTTCCTGGCCCGCGCCGCTTGGCGCACGCCGCCTAACCCCTGGGACACGCGCGCTCCGCTCTGTGTCGGACGCATGTGTGGCTGGGCGTCGTTCTCCTTGGTCTGCGCCCTTCCCTCCGCTGGCTCCGCGGAAGTTTTACCCTCGTTGTTCGTCAGCTTCATAGGTACTATGGCGCAGTCCGACTCCTCCAAAACGTACATGTCCGGATGACGGGTCTTTCACCTTCCCGGACCGGTCTGCTCGCGCAAACGCTCTGGAGGTCTCCCGGTTCTCGTGCACACTGTGTGCTGACGTGCCTGGACTCTTCGACTACGCCGAGCCCAGCGGCCACTCGCGATCTAGCGCGGCTCGCTGATGTTGCCTTCCCACCGACAGAAAGGGGTCGGCACTCGGTTGCATGTTTTCGGAGCTCAATCATCCCGCCCGCCAGCCCTCTGTCTACGCTTCGCTATGACCCCTTGCGGAATCACAGGCAAGACTCGAGGCCAGAATGGAGTCGCTTCTCCTTTTCCGGTCGGAGTAGGGATCATGATTGCTCATGACCCCCTCCACGGATCCGGACGAGCGGATTTCCCGCATCCGGCTCTTACCTCAGGTAATGACGCCCATGCGGCGCAGTGGGTAAGGATGATATACGCGAGCGGGAGGCAGCCAACGGTCTATCAAGCGCTGCATTCTGTCCCAACGGACGTGGCCTTTCTGGCTGCGGCGCGAGAGCGCTTGGTGCCAGAGCAAGCCGGCCCGCAGCCGGAATGCGCTCAACGCGGAGCCGTTCATGGGCACGCCGTAATAGCGGATGTGTCCACCAACGACCGCACGCAACCATTGACCTACTTCCGGGATGGGGTCGTGCATTCGCCGTCTGAGTTCGTCTTTTACTTCGCTCAGCTTCGCTTGCATCCGTTTACGAATCGTCTGCCGCAGCACCGTGTAGTATCCGTTGCTTCGTGTCTTCCCGCAGATATGCGTGAAGCCCAGGAAGGCAAACGTTTCCGGCTTTCCTTCTCCACGCTGCTTCCGGTTTCGGGCCGCGAACCGCCCGAACTCCAGAAGTCGCGTTTTGTCAGGGTGCAGTTCCAAGCTGAACTTCCGAAACCGCTCAGTGAGTTCCGCAAGAAACTGTTTGGCATCCATTTCGCTCTGGAATCCAACCACGATGTCGTCCGCGTACCGCACAACGATTACATCGCCGAGCGCCTGCTTTCGACGCCATGTCTGAACCCACAGATCGAAAACGTAATGGAGATAGATGTTAGCCATCAGTGGCGAAGCACTCCCGCCCTGAGGCGTACCCTCCTCCGTTCGGATTCGTTTCCCATCCTCCAGCACGCCCGCGTTCAACCACTTCTGGATGAGCCGTACGACGCGCCGGTCCGCGATGCGGTGACCGATGAACTTGACGAGCCATTCGTGCGAAATCGCATCGAAGAAGCTGCGGATGTCCAGATCGAGCACCCAGTTCACTTTCGTCGTTACTAGCCCCGTGTAGAGCGCATCCAGCGCGTTGTGCTGGCTGCGTCCTGGACGAAACCCGTACGAGAAACCGAGAAAGTCTGTTTCGTAGATGGCGTTCAACACCTCAACCGCTGCGCGCTGGACGATCTTATCCTCCAGCGCTGTGACGCCGAGCGGCCTCAACCGCCCGTCAGTCTTGGGGATGTACACCCTACGCACAGGCTTGGCCCGGTACGCACCTCGCTTCAGCCTATGGGAGAGTTCATGGAGGTTATCCTCAAGATCCGCTCCGTAGTGCCGCCACGTCTCACCGTCCACACCAGGTGCAGCTTCTCTCCTTAAACTGAGATAGGCCATGCGCAGTGTTTCCAGCGCGTAGATGTGGTGAAAGAGCGCAGTGAACCGCATCTCCTTATCATTCTTTGCTGCTTGTCGTATCCGCTCCAGCGCACTGGGCGCGTCGCTCCGGCTCGGTGTCCGGAACGCGTTTTGCTGTTGCGGCTTCCCCTTGGTCAAACCTCTTCCCTCCATCCTCTCCGCCACCGGTGGCCCGGCTTTGTTCGAGGACTTCACAGGTAGTACAGGTTTGTCCGACTTCCCACGCTCGTCCATCATCGGCGTACGTCCTTAGACTTCCCGATGCGTCCCAAACCATCTTCCGCTTTAGGAGAACGTGGGATCTCCCGGTTCCCGTGCAAGGTGCTTCGGTGCGTGCCCGGGGTCTGCGACCGCGCGGAACTCGGCAACGCCTCGCGATAGCGGCGCGTCCGATTTTGCCTTCCGCCTACCCTAAAAGCGTCGGCGTTCCGGAGTGCGAAAGTTTCGCGGCTGAATACCCGGCCCGCACTTGCCCCTGTCAACGCTTCGACGTTGTCCTCACGAACAACTCCGCATGACTCGGGGCCAGTGTAGATCGCTAATCCTTCACTGTATGACTCTTTCATTCACTACACCTCGCCGGTTTAACCGGCGCACTAGGGCTCTCTCATCCCCTACAATGTGCCGGTTTATCCCGGCGCTCTCTGTCCTGAATTACCTGTCCTGAATTACCGTCACCGGTTTTCACCGGTTTTCCGTCGATTGGCCTTAGTCGCTGGGGGGTAATTTCGTCTGTCCTGAGACTCCAGTACTGAGACTCCAGTAAAGATTAAGGAAACTTAATGTATGGTTGTGGTTGCATCGCGTGGTGAGGCTGCTTGCGCCGGCCGCTGCTACCCAAACTCCATTCGATCATGCGGACAAGAGATGGGGGTTAGTTCGTCTGTCCCTCATCGTCCACTCCTCATCGTCCACTCCAGCTTCCCGAAACTTCGTCCTGTCCGTCCGGAAGGTGTGAAAGAAATTGACAACAGTCGAACTGGAAATCTGAAATATCATCCATGCATGTCAGAGAACGCTTCACGTACCTGCCCCAAATGCGGATATGCCAGTGCTCAACTCAATGGCGGCGGAATGATTTTCCATTTGTCATCGAGCGACCCTGTTGCGCTGAGCGCGCTGATATCCGGCGAGCTTGATGAGGCGAAATGCGAGGTCTGCAAAGTCAGGTTGGACGTAAAGAACACCATCATTGTGATTTCGCAGGATAACGATGAGGTGATCATACTATTTGGGACCCTCGCGTGGTCCGCTGCTGAACAAACGATCCAAAAAATCCGAAGTGAGATGCCCGGACGTGAGGTCTTGGCCGTGGCAAATACTGAGGAGCTAAAGCAGGCGGCTGTCAAAATCGTTAAACGCGGACTCCGGGCCCTTGTAGGGGCACAGCGGGCGGAACTCGCTAACGGTTTGCAGGACTACTTGGTCCGGGAATGGCCTTCGCTCACCAACGAAGTGTTTGCGGCGGGACGCGTCAGCCTTACCGTGCCGGTGCCCGGCGTAAAAGTTGCTGCTATCGGAGAGCATGCCGCGACGGCAACCATCGAGGATGCCACCCGCTCGCTCGCAAATCTGCAAGCGCAGACTTGGATTATGATGTGGATCGCCTGGAACGGCCCGACGCCGGAGCGTTTTCTGGAGCACGACCTCAGCAGTCATATCGACCGCGACGCCTTGGTGGATGGCGCTGCGGCACTCGGCCTAGAAATGTTAGGGAAGATCGGCGCCCATCCTGAGCTTTCTGGCCGTGCTCTATATTGCCTGGAAGCCGTTCGGGCCAGTATTTGCGCCGCCTCGCAGCAACCAAATCCCCATGCGACAGAGTGGGCAAAACAGTTTCTGTTATGCGAAGGAAGGCCGTCAGGCGAGGACGAAGCGTCTCCGGCTGAAATTCGGCAACTGCTAGTAAGTGAGGCCCGCGCTCGGGAGACTTTGCCTTACGAGGCGCTTTGGGATGCAATAGTCATGTTAACGTCGGGCCGGCTCGATGTTCTGGGTCAAATCAGGATGGAGGAGGCGTGCGCCAAGGCTGGGCACCCAGAACTGCTCGACAACCTGCTGGCCGGCATGCGCATCCAGTTTAACGGCGAAGATCCTGTGGCATTTGCTCTCGACTTTATAAAGCTTGCTTCTGAGCGGCTCGGCGGTGATCAGATAGTCGAAGTCCCTGACGCGGTTATTCAGCCACTTATCGACGCTCGTGACGCAGACGGGCTAGAGCGCATCGCGGCAGCCATTGCAGGGCAGCGTCTGGGTGACCGGACGTCCGAAGCCGCGGCGGATGCCTGGTTAGGCGCTCGCCTTAAGCTCATTTTAGAGCCCAAGCGATTTCTTGATCGCATTGGATATGAGCCCCGCGACTGGGAACAAGCACTGCCACGGCGAGCCAGAACACGGCTCTGGCTCGAGCGGTCAAATCACCTGCGCTTAATCGGTCGGGGTATAGAAGCGCTGCGCGTACTGGAGGAGGCGATCAGGACCGGCGGCGACGCGATCGAAGCCAACAGCGTGCGTACCCTCGAGCGTAACCGCGCCGTTCTGCTCCGCGAAACGGGGGCGCCGGATGAGTCTGTCCGTATTCTCACGGAACTCGCTGAAGGCGCAGAGGGCGGCGAGAAGATCCAGGTTTTTAATTCGCTGGGAACTTCAAAAGCTTTCTTAGGAGATTATGAAGGCGCCGAAGAAGCGCTACGAGTCGCATTGGCTTGCGCCAAGGGACCGTACGCGGGTGAAAAACCCGCGCTGCAAGCCACTCTTGCGTTCTTGCTGGCGGCAAGGGGGTCTTTGGACCAACTGCTCAAAATGGAACATTCCGAGATCCAGGGTCCTGCCGCGATAGTGGCCGCCGGTAGCGGATGGGCCACTGCGCTTCTAAATGGAAATGAGTTGCCGGACGACAGGCTCAAAGATGTCATTTGGATCTCCGAACAACTCGAAGAAGTCCTGAAGCGTGCTGTAGAACGTGGAGCGCACTCGATGGCGTTTAATGCGGTCCGCGTATTGGCTTCGATTCTTGATGTGGTAGATCCCGAGAGAGCGTCCGGCTTTTGGGAGATGGCCCGCAATATGGCACGCGACTCAGGTCTACCACCCGATCCAATCGTGAGTCTCGCGCTTGCAGAACGCGCCTATCAGGTCGGCGACGTCTTACACGGGCGTGAACTGCTGGCCGAAACAGCGGTCGCAACGGAAGCGTCTTTTGGAGGGCTGGCCGACATCTCTCGGGCGCTCGCCGGGTCGGAGCGTCTAGAGCGCCGACTTTTTGACGTGGGAGCCGCGGTCCTAGAAGGTAACAGGGATTTCAGCGACATTCGTCTCCTCGGAGAGATGCAGCGCGATACCTTAGCGCGCGCACGCAGCCTGCGATTGCAAACCGCACCTTCCGAGATTATCAGTGAATTTCGTGCAGGAATATCAGAGCAACTTGTCGCTCGCCTCGCGCCCGATACAGGGAGCCTTGGCGTTCTCGAATGGGTACACGCGAGGGAATACTTTATCGCATTGCTCACCGTGATTGATTCCAGCGGCACCGTTAGAACAGAGTACCTGCCGGCGATCGGCATCCCCTTTCACGAGGCCGTGGAAAGGCTCACTTGGAATCTCAGCACGTGGACCCGACGTCGAAGGGACGAACCGTTCGACATTGACGAGTGGACCATTCTCAAATCGTGGCTCCGGGAGGCTGTCGAGCACCACCTGAAAGAGGGAGATCACCTGATCGTGATTGAGAACGAGGCGGTAGCTGGCATCCCGTGGCATGTGGCTGTCGCAGGACGCTGGACCTGTTCATATGCGTCAGGTTGGTTGTCTCTACTGTCTCTTGCACCAAATGCCAATGGCGGACTCGGGCCAATCGGCGTCGCGATGGTTCCCGAAGCTCGTGACTCGTCTGAGATCGAGTCCGCGATGCGGGCTTCGGCGGATCGGACGAAAACGTTCGCTCGTGCTGCCGGAATAGATTACCTGGAAGCGTCCGGCCTTGCATGCAATCGAGAGCGCTTCTCGCAGCTCATGGGCGAGGCGCGCCTCGTGAAAGTGCTCTGCCATGGGTACGTGCAATCCAGCACCCGCGATGTTGCCTGGCTACTGGGTGATGGACGCGGCCTGCCTGTAGCGATCGCGGTGGCAACCGAAAGCCATCTTGCTGCGGCGCACCGCTTCAGTTGGCGTGACGCTTCGATCCTGAAACGGACGCCTGACGTGGTATTCTCGGCGGCTTGTTCGAGTGGGTTTAGCCATCTGGCGGGTGTCGGGGAGCGGCTAGGACTGATGACCGGCCTGCGCTCCGGAGGCACGCGCTCATTCGTGGCCCCGCGTTGGGACGTGGTAGCCGAGGATGTCTTGCCGGTGCTGGACGATGCGCTGGAGAGATTTTGGAAATATGGTAGATTGGCGAAATCCGTTGCAGATGCTGGCGCGGCTGCCAAACATCTGCCGGATTGGCTGCGATGGTCGATCGCGGTGGAAGGAGACTGGCGATGAGCGAGGCCTTTTTGGAATACTTGGAAGCGCAACACGCGAGCAGCAACGTGATTCAGCAGGCGACTCGCTTTTTCATGGCTGAAAAATATCCCACCCTTCCACCATCGAGGATGCAGGCGGAGATGATGCTAGCTGGCGCCTCCAAATCGGACCTCGACAGCGCGCAGACGCAACTCGAGGCTCATCCGCTCGAGCTGGAAAACGCCTGCCTGCTGGTCCTTTCGGATGCTTGGAAACATCCGGAAGATCAGCAACTCATACGCAATGCATTCGCCGAAGCCAATACGAAACTGCCGGTGATTGAGCTGGCCATTGTCGCGATGGTGGCTATGTATGCAATGTACCTAACCACTACCGGCGGAGTTTCAAAGAAATCAACACAGCGAAAAGCTGACGGCTCTTTCACCGAAACTACCGAATACTACTCGGCCGTTGGGCCTCTCGGAGCACTCGTGAATTTGTTTAAGGCTGGAAAAGGGCAGTAAGGGACCAAGTCTGACTAACTTCTCGATCTCGATCGGGAAAATGCGGGACAGGAAAAAGGCGGGACATCCACGATAGGTAACCGTCAAAGGAACAAGGAGATTTCCCTGGAAGTTTGCGGGACGCAACAACCACCACTACCCGACAACCAACATGCAGAAGCACAGAACACGCAACGAACGACTTCGACGGATGGGGTGTTGGATTTTGCGCAAAAAACTTACGTCAATAGGGGTTATCCCGTCCCTCCGGCAAATACCGTAAAACTCTGGGGTAATTTCGTCTGTTTGGATGTATAGGTGCCGCCGGAGTCGGTGTGGAAATGAAGAAGGGTTCTCCTCGAGATTACGATGCTGAGACCGGCTGTTTAGAGCATCTGGCTCAGAAATCTCAACTAGGAGAACCCCATGAATGTTATCCACTATATCGGATTGGACGTACACAAGAAAAGCATCAGCTATTGCATAAAGACAGCAGACGGCCGAATCGTTCGGGAGGGCAAGCTGCAGGCGACGCGGTTAACGCTTCGCAGCTGGGCGGAAGGCTTGCGGGAGCCGTGGTGTGGGGCGATGGAAGCGACCCTGTTCAGTGCCTGGATCTACGACACCCTGAAGCCCTACGCAGAGAAACTGGTGATGGGCCACCCCGCCAGCATGAAGGCCATCACGGCCGGCAAGAAGAAGAGCGACACCATCGATGCCCGGACCATCGCGGACCTGCTTCGCTGCGACCTGTTGGCCACCTGCTATGTGCTGGCGCCGGAGATGCGCGATCTGCGACGGCTGCTGCGCTATCGCAACCTGGTGGTGCACCAATCGGTACGCATGCAGAACAGGATGGCTGGTTTGCTGATGGAGAGCGGATCCTCTTTCCACAAGACCAAGCTGCACGGGAAGAAATACTTTACAGAGCTGATGGGCAGCCTGGAAGAAGTGCCGGAGTCGGTGAAAGATCTTTTACGGATGAGCCGCAGCACGATGGAGATGTTCGAGTCGACGCAGAAGCAGATCGTCAAGAGGCTGCTGTGCGAGCCGGCGTTACAACAGCGCGTCGAGCGGCTGAAGAGTATTCGCGGTGTCGGTGCCATCACGGCTCTGACCTGGGCGTTGGAGGTAGCCGATCCGCAACGCTTTTCCTCGATTGGGCATGCGGTCAGCTACTGTGGCTTAACCTCGGCATTTCGATCCTCAGCAGGCAAAGAGCAACGTGGCCCAATCTCCAAACAAAGAAATGCCTGGCTGCAAACAGTGCTGATCGAAGCGGCCAAGCTGGCGCCGCGCTGGAATCCGCAATTGGCCACACTGCATGGGAAAGAATTAGCGCTGGGCCATCCCAATCGGGCCACTTTGCAAGTGGCCCGCAAGCTGGTGGCCTATCTGCTGGCTGTGGACAAAAGCGGTCAACCCTTCCAGGTTCTGACCCCACCACCAACAGAAGAAAGCGCCACGAAGACAAAAACAAGAAAGCGAGCCTCGATGACCAAAGCCGCTTAGCAGCAAAAATACAATCGCTTCGATCTGTCAGCGATCCACCGGCCGGTCCTCGCGTTATTCGGGACTGTGCACGGGAGCCACAACTCCCCATACACCCTATCGTCTGTTTCGAGGTCGGCCGGTTCGCACTCACTCAATCTTCGCGGCCAACGCTGCCACAGCGTTGTTCCCGCAAATGGATGTCTGGCCCCGCTGCTTATGCGTTGGTCTTGTTGAAGGATCCAGGACAGATCGCTACGCCCATGCTTTACCCGTCGGGAGAACACCTTCCGCCAAGTCAAGGGGAATCTCCGTTTCCCCTTGACTGTTACCTATCATGGATGTCCTGAATTACCCTGAATTACCACAGAAAATATACCACCAGCGCTCGCAGATCGCCGAGTTCCCGCACGCCTGGATAAAAGAGCGATGTGGGCTCCGGCAATTTCGCTGCCGTGGGCAACAAAAAGCAGGCATGGAAGCTACGTGGACCTGCATCAGTTACAACCTTATCCGGTTATTTAGCGTACGCCGACGCCGCAAGACCGCTACCTCGACTGTCGCTGCCGCCTAAGAAAGGGCAGGGTGGTCTGTTTCTCAACACGATAAAAGACCAAAGCCACTCCTCCTGCGTGCACTGTGCAACCCCAGTTTCAGACTCACGATCCGATCGGAGGGCTGGAGAACCGAGTACCTGCCATCGAATAACGAGCGGGGCACCGGGACGACCATGGGCGGACTGAAATCTTTCACACCTTCCCGTCCCCGGATTACGCCCGTCCCCGGATTACGCCCCTATCTGACTCATTCCGTAGCCAGCCGTAATAGGTCTTCTGATTACTCTGCATAGTGTGGTTGCCCTGTTGCGCCGCACCGGTGTGTACGGCTAAAGGCAATAAGTACCACCAAGTAGGCACGCGGCGATCGATCCGTCGCTCACTACATGATCGTTTGAACTAAGCCGCTGGCGCGGCGGACGCTGCTGCAGTGGTGGTCCCTCAGCCCTTTAGGCGGTTTAAGGTTTGGTCACAAGGAGGCTTTTGTGACCCATCTTCGGCAGAAGATGCTGGATGAGCTCCAGCGTCGCAACTACTCACAGAACACGATCTATACCTACCTGCACGCGGTAGAAGAGTTTTCCAGGTATTTTCACCGCTCGCCAGACCGGTTGGGACTTGATCACATCCGGCAGTATCAGGCCTATCTGTTTCGGGAACGCAAGTTTCAAGCAGGGACGATAACATGCTGCACCGCAGCTTTGCGTTTTCTCTATGTCAAGACTCTGCGACGCCCGTATCTCCCCGAGCACATCCCATTTCCCAAACGCCCCAGGCCGTTACCCGTTGTACTCAGCCCAGAAGAGGTTCAGCGGGTGATTGATTCAGCAGAGAACCTGATGCGCCGCACCATGGTGATGACACTGTACTCAACCGGCATCCGCTGCTCAGAACTGTGCCATCTCAGGGTCTCCGATATCGACAGCGAACGCATGGTCATTCATATCCAAAAGGGCAAGGGCGGCCGCGATCGCGATGTTCTATTAAGCCCCAAGCTGTTGGAGACTCTTCGTGAGTACTGGCGCTGGATGAAGCCCAAGACCTACCTGTTCCCAGGTACGGTGAAGAACTGGCGAGCGGATAAGCCCATTACGCCGAAGGTCGTGTGGAAGGCTGTAAACGAGGCTGGTAAGCGCGCCGGCATCAGCAAGCGCGTTGCGCCCCATTTGCTTCGACACAGCTTCGCGACGCACATGCTTGAAGCCGGTGCTGACCTGCGCACCATCCAGGTTCTGCTTGGCCATGCCAAGATCGGCGATACGGCACTCTACCTGCATCTGTCCCGCCGCCATCTGCAAGCGGTTGCCAGTCCGCTGGAAGCAATCGAGGTTTCGCGTCCCGATGAAGTGAAGCGTTCCAGGAGGCTGATGAAGCGATGAGCCGGCCCACCCTCGAGGTGGCCGACATCGTCCGCGCAGCGGGCAACAGATTCTGGGAAAAGCACAAGTCACACTTTGCATGGGTACATCGCAAGGTGCTCGATGCCATCGTCCGGTGCCGAACCGCGGCACTCGGCGGTCATCGGGATAAGTGCATCCGCTGCGGCCATCTGACCGCCTCTTATAACTCATGCAGAAATCGGCACTGCCCGAAGTGCCAGGGGAACGTGCGCGCAAAATGGTTGGCGGCGCGTGCGACTGAGCTGTTGCCCGTTCCCTACTTCCACGTCGTCTTCACTTTGCCGCACGAACTCTGCGCTCTGACCCTCCAGAACAAGCGGTTGCTCTACGATCTGCTCTTCCGCACCAGCTCAGCTTCGCTGCTCGAACTGGCTCGCGATCCCAAGCACCTGGGAGCGAACATCGGGTTCCTCGGCGTGCTCCATACCTGGGGACAGAACCTCCAGGTTCATCCCCACATTCACTACATCGTTCCCGCTGGCGGCCTTGCTCTCGATGGTTCCAGATGGATCGACTCGTCGCGCCGATTCTTCCTGCCCGTTGAAGCACTCAGCAAGGTCTTCCGCGGCAAGTTCTGCGAGCAACTACGCGAACTTTTCAAACAGGACAGACTTCAATTCCATAACTCACTTCAGCAACTTGCCTCACCTGGCGCATTCAACTATTTCCTCTGGCAACTCGGCCAAAAGGACTGGGTCGTCTATGCCAAGCCACCCTTCGGCGGCGCAGAACACGTTCTCAACTACCTGGCGCGCTACACCCATAGCGTCGCCATCTCGAACCATCGGCTCGTGGCCTTTGAGAACGATCGCGTGTCATTCCGCTGGCGAGACTATGCCCATGGCGGCAAGAAAAGGGTCATGACCGTCTCAGCAGATGAGTTTCTGCGCAGGTTTCTTCTCCACGTGCTGCCCAAAGGCCTGGTTCGCATCCGCCACTTCGGCTTCTTCGCCAACCGAAGAAGGGAAACTGCCCTCACACGCTGCCGCGAGTTGCTTGGCGCGGCGACCAGCGCAGAGCGCTCCGAAACTACAAATCTGCCGCGTTGCCCCGCCTGCTCCGCAACCATGCTGGTCATCGAACGGTTCACCAGTGCTCAACTTTACTTCCGGACTGACCTGATCCTCGCCATTCCACAGAAGTGCAGCAATGACAGTTCATAAAACTTCCATGGCCTACGACGTCGATACCCCCATCGCCCGGTGGCATGCTCGCGCATGCAAGGCCGTTGTGTGCCAACAAGCTGTTTACCCACTCCGTCTACACCACTGGCTCACAATCTGCAGGACACAGTTCCATCCGCGAGCAGAACTCCCATCGCTCCAGTGGCCGGGCCTCGCACCGGCAATGTCCCTAACCAGCCAGCCGCCGACATTGAAAATGCATAGGTAGATCACCGCATCCGCCGCAAACGCCAGCGGCTCAGTTCAAACGACTCTATCGAAACTGCCCCGACCGGAATAATTTGGCTCAATCCTGCCTTGTCTTCCGGGGCAGTCCCGATAGAGACCTAACGTTTCCCGGTATCAGTCCATTTAGGGCAGCGAAAGAGAGACTTCGTTTAAGATACCCACCAACGAGAGAGGTCAAGGGGAAGTCAAAGCGACGGACGGAAGTATCACAGCCGTTTGTTTCGGGGGTACTTCCCGTCCCGTCCCCGAAAAGTTCCGTCCCCGAAAAGTTCCCGGTGATACGTATGCTGTGCCTTTATCCCCCCACATTTCTCATCCGCGAGCAGCATCCGGAAGACCATCCACCGCTCGGTGGCTTAGCGCGAGTGCTCGTCACGGATGTTTATGAAAGGCGTTACGAATGGCTCTGCGATGATGCCGTAGGCAGCGGCGGCTAAATGCGTTTCCTGCTTCCGAGGGTTCGGGTGTGGGCAACACGTGTTATCAGGGTGGGGATAGGTATGCTGTCCCCTTATCCCCCTAGTCGGTCGCGGGCTGCCTCAGTGGTGGTGTCATCCGATGCCAGCGTGGGCTGCCGAACTCGAGACGAGACTCTCCCAGGCGACAAATGGATAACCGGTCCCAGCCAATCCACATGATTCGCTTGCTGGCATGCTGCTTCAATCGAAGGGCGGGTCGAGCGCGATCTAGGACCGGTTCAGGGAATCGATATCGTGCTGTGGACCCCTCTGTTGAGACAGCGAGAACGAGGGACAATTGCAGCGAACGGAGATTTCGATGGTGGCAGGCGGTGTTTTCAGGGTGGGGATAGGTATGCTGTCCCCTTATCTCCCCTGTCGAATCGCCGCATTCAAAATGTTGGGTCTTCACAGAGTCCTCAAAACGTCCAACAGCCTGCACATGGATTGCGTAGCGGGAAATAGGTATCCTGTCGCCGAATTTCACCCGTGACTTCGGAACTACCAGCGAACGTGCACGGTGATAGCGTCTCGACCGTTTCGGCAGCCACTGCTGTCAGCATCATGGCAAGGGAAATTGCGCCGACCGCCTTTATGTAGAACATAAAGCGTTCTCCTCGTAGGTTCGACGCTGGTCCTCGGAGTTTTGGGAGTTTTGGGACGGGAAGATGTGAAGAAATCATCGAATTTTTCACAGCTTCCTCTCAACGAGTTTCTACCTCGGATTTTCAGATTTTCATGGGGGTTATTCCGCGTCCGTCCCGCAAATGCTCGTCCTAAGGACACCGGGCCCGTCCTACTCTGGTGGCCACTGTTTCGGCTTCTCCGATGAGGGCAGGGTTGTAGCTTGAGTCGATGCCGCCTCGATCGTGTAGCCGAAAAGCACCTGCCAAATCCACTTCACCGGCGCTGGAACCAATCGGCTTCGCGCCGGTAGCCGATCGGCTACCCTTCCCCCGTTTCTCCCCGCGTAAGCCGAAACATATGTTGTTGCAAATACAAGAGAGCGCGTCGCGACAACACGGCTTTTCCATTTGGTCCGCTGCGTGCATTGGGTAGCCCGTCGGGGCAAACTCAAAAGCCCGAGAGAGAAACTAAGGGCGTACTAAGAACTTATCCGCAAATAGCCAAGGTCTGTCTCCAACAGATCAAAGCGGCGGCCAGGAAGAGTAAAGCGCGGTAGCTGGCTTCCGTCTTCTCAAAGCTGACCAGCAGTTTGCGATAGCGATTGAGCCACGAGTGGGTGCGCTCCACCACCCAGCGGCGAGCCTTGTATCCCGGCTTTCGTTTCTTGGCTTCACGCTCTTCTTTGCGTTGCTTGATATGGGGCCGGTAGTTCCGCGCCAAAGCCATTTTGCTGGCCGGTTCGCCCTTGTACCCGGCGTCGGCACACAGATGCTGCGGCTTATATTTGCGGGGCTTGGGACGCTTGCACACCATGCCGTCCAAGGTGGAGACAAGCAATTTCATGTCATGGTTGTTGGCTCCGCTGACGACGAGTGACAGCGGGATGCCACGCGCGTCCACCAGCAGGCTGCGCTTGCGCCCATTTTTTCCCCCGATCCGTGGGGTTGGGGCCCACGCACTCTTGAGCCAGAGGAGCCTTACCCATGGCGCCGTCGATGCTCTGCCAGCGCCAGGCGATACCCTCCATCTCGTCGTACTCGGCCAAGCCGGCCTTCCATATTTTCAGGAAAAAACCTTCCCGCTGCCAGCGCTGGAAGTGCGCATGCACCGCGCTGGCCGAGCCGTACTCTTTGGGCAGCGCCTTCCACTGACAGCCGGTGCGAAGTACATAGACAATGGCCGAAAAAATCTGCCGCGACGGCATCGGCTTGCGCCCTGCTCCGGCTTTGCGCCGATAGTTGCGGTCCTTCGGCCTCTTGCGCTTGGGAACCAGCAGTTCAAGCTTGCTCCACAACGCCTCCGACACCGTCCACGACTTGATCTGAGCCATCTTGTGGACTAGCTTCACCCAGATTCAGCCTGCGCTCACAGAAAAATCAGACCAGGGAACCAAGAAGAACATTATTTACGGATAAGCTCTAATTGAAAAGCATGAGTTCTAGTGTGTTTGTCGGTCTGAGCATGTCGCTGTTGATCGGTGCACCGCAGGGCTTCCCACAATCAGGAGATTCCACCTCCCGTGGGCCGGTTCGTTTTACGGTCGCTCCCAACACGTCGTCGCACATTGCGATGAAGACATTGCCCAAGGCAACATGCCTGCTGCATGCCACAAGCGACAGCGCCGCTGAACATTCGATCAAGGCGTTTGCCGACGATGACGGGATGATTCACTTTCATGTAACTCCGTCAGCGGAATCGGAGCAGGTCGCACACTTTGCGGTCGATTGCACGGCTGCTCACCAGTTCGTCACCTATGACCTGGAACTTCGTTCTAACTCCGTTCCCACAGATGACATGCCGGCCCCGGTGGCCGAGGTGCGCGCGCCGCAAGCGACCGATGTCATTCGCCCAGCCCTGCAGAACGCGGACGCGATCAGTCTCTCCGGAGAGGAGCTGCTGAAGCGCGGATATCCTGTGCGGCCCGATGCCGGGCGAGCACCCGCTGCGTTTGCCACGTGGCTGAAGGCCGTGACCAAACCTTCGCGTCTCGTAAATTCGCGGCAGGTACAGCGTCCAGAAGTCCAGGCCGGGGCGGCGATCCCTACCGGCGGGCTTATGAACGCGCCGGTTGGCAACGGTGGGAACGGCACCGGTTCGACCACCAGCTTGATCACGTCCTCGAACTGGAGCGGGTTTGTGCTGGAGAACCCAGGAGTCACCTACGATCTGGTTGCCGGCGAGTGGTATGTGCCGGCGGTCAGCCCCGAAGCCAATGCGCATGTTTATTCCAACCTTTGGATTGGCCTGGACGGGTGGGGAGCTGATTCGACCGGGTACTGGGACCTGTGGCAGGCTGGAACCGACTCGGATGTTCAGGAGATTTTCGGCTTTAGATTCACCACCTACGATGCCTGGACGTTCTTTCTGCAGCCCGGGGTGGGGGGAGTGTTGAGCAACTTCACGGTGGAGCAGGCGACGAGATATTCAGTGAAGTCTGGGTTGCCGACGCTGGATCGAGCCCGTCGCTTTCGGGCTTGTTCGCCATCGCGTTACTCGAAGATCTTACCCGCAGCGAGACCACCCTGGTCTATCAGTGCCGCGGGTCGGTGCGCAATGGCGAATGCACGGACATCGACCAGACGAAGATCCTCGGTCTTAGCGCGGACTGGATTCTGGAACGGCCTAAGGTCAACGGTAAGCTGCCTGACCTGGCGAACTACCAATTCGCGCAAATGTCCGATGCGGTCGCGGAGCAAAGCAACGGCGCCTGGATGGGTTACAACGACGCCGGCGCCGTCAACGATCAGTTCATGATGTACAACTCCGGAGACTTCCTGTCGGGAGCGTATGCGGATTCGGCCACTGAGATTGGGTTCGAGTGGTACAACTTCCACTGAGCGGATACGGTGCGGGCGGGCGGGAGCAGGAGCCCGCCCGAAGGTTGAAGGACAGGATTTCCTATTTGGTTGCCGTCGCACTTAGTCACCTTTACTGTTTCGTTTCTAAAGGCTTTCCGGATTTCTCGAGGAACTCCTGCTGCAGTTGGGGCGCTACCGTAGTGCAATGCCTTCGGCCCGGACATCCTGCAAGGCTGCGCCCCGGGCGGCGGTCGCCCCAGAAGCGTCGCCGGCATAGTGAGTGGTGACACATGACGAGTGGTGACGAGTGGTGACGGTGACGAGTGGTGACAGACTGCCATGACCCTCCATGCGGACAAGGGCAGTGCGATCATCATGGATCGGTCTGGGCCCCTTGGCGGTTCAGCTTATACTGGCGGTGCATCGAACGAGAGACTTACTTGACGTGGATCTTGGGTGCTTTCTTTTCGTCGACCCTTACTCTGCGGCCTCAATCGCCGGCCAGTAGTCTGTTCGCGCTCTGAGATGAACGCAGCGTCCCCTAGCGGGCGACCGGTGTGAGTGCAGCGGCGGATGGCGGCCAAGTCCGATTCGGCTTCTGATGCGGCTAGATAATCGCGCCAAGCCGCAACCGTCCAGCGATTTCGCCAAAGGCTGTCAGCCAGCCACGGGACGGCTTGTGTCTTCCCACAATGCACCACTGCGCTGGACCAAGGCCAGCACTCCGGTTCGGAGACAAGCCCAGCCCTGACAGGATTCAGTTCCGTGTAGCGCAACGCCGCCCATAGATGTACTTCGTCTAGAGGACAGGAATAGAACCGCCCTTGCCAGGCGTGCCCACTTGCACCGTGAATTGCGTTCCAATATGCAGCGTATCTGCCGTGAGCATTCCTGCATGCCAGCGCAAGTCCATCGGGCAGCGCCGGAATGGCGATTAGGTGGACGTGATTTGACATCAGGCAATAGCCCAGCAAGGACACGTTGTAGGCTTCGATATTCTCTCGTAGCAGCTTAAGGTAGACAGCTCGATCTTCGTCGCGGTTCAAAATATATTGTCGCGCATTGCCCCGCTGGGTGAGGTGGTGGGGCACATTGACAGCAACGACTCGACGCAGCCTTGTCATGCACGCGACGATAACAGAATCCGGTCCATTTGACCGTGACCATGCCGCAGACTCTATTTAGCCGCGATGGCAGCATTAAGCTCGCTTAAGGTTTCACCGCTCACCAGCCCCCTGGAGAACGGTGGCGGGTCATGTCCGTCTGTCACCGATCTACGAGCGATGAGACGAAGCCATCATCTATCTTTGCAAGCGCGTTGCTGAAGTCCCGCGCGGCTGGTCGGACTTCGGTCGTGACAATCTTTTCAATTGCGGCCTGATAGTCGCCATCCTCTTTGATTTCGGAAGCCTTAGCGTGCAGCGACGCCATGTGCTCAAGAAATGCCTCTCTTGCTTCCGCCGAGGATTTTCGGTAGGAAACGACCCCCCGCATTGTGAGTTTCTCGAGACGTTCCGTCGGCATCAGCTCATCGAATATGGCAAACGTCAGGTCGGTGAACTGGATCTTCGGCGTCACTTTATCCGCAGCGACAATGGCACGGGCGTACTTTGCACCAAGCAGGTCTCCGAAGGGTTTTGCATCTGCGAGTGGCTGATGTCCATGCTTAGCACCGATGTGCAGGGCCATATTCAACTTGACCGAACAGCACAGCACCTGATTGAGGAAGCTCTTCGCCCGTTCGTCCGGAGTGGAGTAGCGGAAAAGCGGAATGGCGCGATCTTCCAGCAATTGGATGGGGCTCTGGTAATGAGCGAACGCCCCAGAGAGATCGAGCCCAAGCGCTGAGTTCACGACACCATCTTGATCACCGACCTGGCCGTAGTTTGCCGGGGGCACTTCAATTCTGCGGAATGCAGCGGAGGTTTCAAGCCCTTTCTGGTAGCGACGAAGATATTCCATGTCATTAATATCGGCTGATACCTCGGCGTAGTCTTCTTCAGCAATGCGTCCCCCGGGCGCGCCATGCACATATAGCGGCATGCCTTCATCGCGAAACGCCTGCTCGATCTGCCTAAGCGGAGAATCCGACCCCACCATGCCGAAATTTGACTTGCTCCTGCCGCCGAAGCTGAATGACGGGCGGTCCATAACATGAAGCTCGTCGAACAGGAGGATGGAGCGCTTGAGCGTAGCTTTGTTCATCAGAAATTCTGGGTAGTAAAAGGCGCTTATCTTTTCTCGCATTTTGGATTATCTCCGTTAGGTACCGATGAGTATGCGCGCGTTTTGCGAGAACCTGATCTTGATCCGCTCTGAGGGCTGAGATTTGGAGGAGGAACGTAAATCGGAGGGATTGGCTCGCCGATCAGTTTGCATGTCATCGCAACAGATCCAGCTCAACGCTGAGGAATTTCGTGGACAACCCTGCGCATCTCCTTGCATGCTCGGCATCTGGTATTAGTCCGTCATGAATTACCTTGTTACGTATTCTCCTCATCGCATGTGACTCCGAATGCGTTTCTTCGTCGATCTCGCCAACGAGGCATAGGAGCTCGACTATCAGACTTATCGTCAAATCACGGTTTTCAGCAAGTCCCTCGCGGCGCTTCTTGTTGTCAACATGCTCCGCGAGATAACGGTTCCACATTCGCGTCAACAAGCGCTCGACAACTGTCCATTGGACTATGAACGCTTGGAGGAGTTCTCCACCAACAAAATGATCCCAAGCGGAGTGATGCAGCTTTAAGACCTCAGCCAGTTTCCGGTCCCTGTTTACATCATCCGCGAAGCGGAAGGCCGACTGCAGGATTTCTTCTGGTATAGGTGAGTCGCCGTAGTGGGCTTGTCGGTTGGAGTGTGCTTGAATTGACCAGGCGTAGGCCAAGCCGCAGCCGTTGACATGGATCTTCCCCAACTCACTGCTTGTAATCTGGGTACATCTAATACCGTGTACATTGAGAGCGGCGAGCAATAGGTTGATCGCATTCAGAGCCTCTGCCGGGTCGGAGGTGTCAGCCGCGACAGCTCCTGACGAAAATGCGAGGACTTCTACCTCGGCTAGCGTGGTCTTCCAAACCTTACCTCCGATACGAGCTACATCAGGGGTGGCCCAGGACTCCTCAATGTTCTCCCAGAAACTCTTCTGGGGCACCTCGCCAATGACCACTCCCGTGGGGAGTCGTCCAAAATGCGCCATGCGATCCTTTCCCGTATGCGCAAAGTAATAGCGATCCGGAAATCTCCTCTCCTCCGTTGCCAGTACATCGGCCAGCAACGCTCGAATTGAAATTGCGCTCGGTCGACTAAAGGAAATGAGCACGACGTAACTCGCCGAGATGCTGGGCAGAAACTCGGTCCTCTGTTCAATAATCCGGCGGCCAAGTTCCTTGAAAAATCTTAGAAAAACACCTTCGTACAATCGGGCAAGAGGAACTGCTCCATTGGAGGCCGGGATGTCTTCGATAAGCTCTTGCTCGTCGGGAATCCAACTGCTGGGAAGCTTCGCCGGAGCCTCGCGAAGGGGAGAATCGAAGCGAAAATCGACCTTCTTGTCCAGATGGTGTGGATTCGATCTAAAGATCAGAACTGAGATGTCGGGTTCTTGAAACACGAAGACTGCAGTCTGTGTTGGTCCCTTGAATACCGCCAAGCCGGACAAGAGGGAGGACGAAAGGCCCGGAACCCTTGACCGCAAGGTATCGATAATATTCTGTATGCTCGACTCGTCATCCATTTGACGCACGGCCCTCTAAGCCTGAAAGAACCCACGAGCAACTGGAAGGAGAAGATGGGCGTAACCGAACCGCCGATATGCATCGGCAAAGGCAGACTTTATTCGAGTAGCCACCAAGCCCCTACTCAAATGCCTGCACGGCACCCTGGCCGAGCAGTTGCTCGGCGCGTTCGATGAAGCCTCGGTCGGCGCCTACGGTTAGGTTTTCGGGCTCCAGCATGACGCAGTATTCGCCTCGGCTTTCCAGGTTGATCATCAATCTTCCGGGGCCGGGGGCGGCGGTGATCATGGCCCTCAACGAGCCCAGCATCGCTTCGCTTGCGCTTTCCAGCCTTACCTTGATCCTTACGTTTTGCGGGAGCTTGATCTTGATGTCTTCCAGGGGCTGCACGCTGGAGACGGATAGCTTTGGCGCGGATTCATCGTCGTCGGCTCGTAGGACTCCTTTGATCAGGACCGGGACTTCGATCTTCAGGCTTTCGCAGAGACGGCTGTAGTCTTTGGGGAAACAGATGAGGTCGATCTTGCCTACGGTGTCCTCCAAGGCGGCCTGGGCATAGAGCTCTCCCGAGCGCTTCGACTTCCCTACTTTCAGGCCGACGATCACGCCGGCGATCGCGATCATGCTTTGAGGGTCGGGCGCTTCTCCGCGGCGGCGGGGCTGCTGCGCGGGCGCCTTCATCTCCAGCGCGGTCGCGGTGTCGACGACATTTAAATTGCGCAGCTTCTCCGCGTACTTGTCCAGCGGGTGGCCGGAGACGAAGAAGCCCAGGACTTCTTTCTCGGCCTGCAGGCGCTCGTTCTCATCCCAGTCCGGAGTGTTGGGCAGGTCGTCGTGGCTTTTGTGGCCGTTGCCGTTTTCGAAGACGCCGGCCAGGCCGGCGAAGAGGCCGTGCTGGCCGGCGAGCAGGTCGCGCTGGGCTTGCTGGGCTCGCTCCATGGCGCGGTCGGCGACGGCCATGAGCTGGGAGCGGCGGCCGAAGCAGTCGAGGGCTCCGGCCTTGATGAGCGATTCGAGGACGCGCTTGTTCATGAGGCGGAGATCTACTTTTTCGCAGAATTCCCAGAAGGTGGGGAAGGCTCCGTGCTTGGTCGCGGGCGGCGAGGATGGAATCGATGGCGTTGCGGCCTACGTTCTTGATGGCGGTGAGGCCGAAACGAATTCCTGTGGGGCTGGGGGTGAAGTCGGCGCCGGAAATTTGCACGTCGGGCGGCTCGACGGCGATGCCCATTTCGCGGCACTCCTTGATGTACTTGACCACGTTTTCGGGCTTGGAAATTTCCGAGCTCAACAACGCCGCCATGAACTCTACCGGGTAGTGGGTCTTGAGATAGGCGGTGTGGTAGGCCAGCAGGGCGTAGGCCGCGGAGTGCGACTTGTTGAAGCCGTAGCCGGCGAACTGCTCCATCAGATCGAAGATGCGGACTACTTTGTCTTTGGGGTGCTTGCGCTGGAGGGCTCCCTCGACAAAGCGGGTGCGCTGCTTGGCCATCTCCTCGGGATTTTTTTTGCCCATGGCGCGGCGAAGCAAATCGGCTTCGCCCAGGGAGTAGCCGGCGAGCACGTTGGCGATCTGCATGACCTGCTCCTGGTAGACGATGACTCCCAGCGTCTCCTTGAGCAGGGCTTCGAGTTCGGGCAGTTCGTAGCTGACGACGCGGCGGCCCCACTTGCGCTCGATGAAGTCGTCGATCATGCCGCCCTGGATCGGGCCGGGACGGTAGAGGGCGTTGAGGGCGGTTAGATCTTCTACCGAGACGGGCTTGTAGCGGCGCAGCACATCGCGCATGCCGCCGGACTCGAACTGGAAGACTCCGGAGGTGAGGGCGCGGTGGAAGACTTTTTCGTAGGTCTCGGCATCATCGAGCGGGATCAGCGACAGATCTAGATTTGCTGCCTAGCTTGCGCTCGATCAGCTTCAGGCGTCGTCGATGACGGTGAGCGTGGTGAGCCCAAGAAAGTCCATCTTGAGCAGGCCCAGCTTCTCCACCGCTTTCATGTCGTAGGCGGTGACGATTTCGTCGTTTTTGCTGCGGCAGACCGGGACCAGTTCGGTGAGAGGCTGGGGGGCGATCACGACGCCGGCGGCGTGCAGGCCGGCTCCGCGGACTAATCCTTCGAGTTTTCGGGCGGTGTCGACCAGTTCCTTTATCTGGGGTTCTTTGTCGTAGGCCTCCTGCATTTGCGGGGAGTCCTTCAGGGCCTGGTCGATGGTGACGCCGATGGTGGCGGGGACCATCTTGGCGACGCGGTCGACTTCGCCGTAGGGCATGTCGAGGGAGCGGCCTACGTCTTTGATGGCGGCCTTGGCGGCCATGGTGTTGAAGGTGATGATCTGGGCGACTTGTTCGCGGCCGTACTTGCGGGTGACGTATTCGATGACTTCGCCGCGGCGGTTCATGCAGAAGTCGATGTCGATGTCGGGCATGGAGACGCGTTCGGGATTCAGGAAGCGCTCGAAGAGGAGCGCGTTCTGCAGGGGATCGATGTCGGTGATCTCCATGGCGTAGGAGACGAGGGAGCCGGCGGCGGATCCGCGGCCGGGGCCGACGGGGATGTTGACTTCGCGGGCGTACTTGATGAAGTCCCAGACGATGAGGAAGTAGCCGGAGAACTTCATCTGCTTGATGCAGTCGATTTCGCGCTCGAGGCGGGCTTCGTAGTCTCCGATGGGCTGGCGGCGCAGGCCGCGCTCGCCGAAGACGCGGATGGTGGTGTCGAGGCGCTTGCGAAAGCCCTGGCGGCAGACTTCGGCGAAATAGCTGTCGATGGTGTGGCCGTGGGGAACGGCGAATTCCGGAAAGGGGTTGGTTACCTTGTTGAGCTTGAAGGAGCAGCGCTCGGCGAACTGCATGGTGCGGCTGACGACTTCGGGGGCGTGGGCGAAGAGCTTTTCCATCTCCGCTGCGCTCTTTACGTAGAACTGGTCGGTGTCGAACTTGAAGCGCTTGGGGTTGTGGATGGAGTCCGCGGTCTGCACGCAGAGGAGGACTTCGTGGGCGTGGTGGTCGTCTTCGCAGAGGTAGTGGCTGTCGTTGGTGGCGACGAGCGGGATGTCGAGCTCTTTTTCCATGCGGAAGAGGTCGGCGTGGATCTTCTTTTCCAGTTCCAGGCCCTGGTCCTGAATTTCGAGGAAGAAGTTGCCGCGGCCGAAGATTTCCTGATACTGGCCGGCGGTGGCCTTGGCCTCTTCGTACTTGCCGGCCATCAGGTTGGCGCAGACTTCGCCGGCCAGGCAGCCGGAGAATCCGATCAGCCCCGAAGCGTGCTTGGCGAGGTAGTTTTTGCTGACGCGGGGTTTTCGGTAGAAGCCATGCAGGGAGGCTTCGGAGGTGATGCGGACCAGGTTGCGATAGCCCTCTTCGTTTTCCGCTAAGACCAGCAGATGGTGATACTTATCTTTTTCCGGGGGGGCGCGATGGTCCTCCTGGGGACAGATGTAGAGCTCGCAGCCCAGGATGGGCTTGATGCCCTTCGCCTTGGCAGCTTCAAAAAAGTGCACAGCGCCGTAGATGTTGCCGTGGTCGGTGATGGCCACGGCTTTTTGGCCGATGCTGTCGACGTGGGCTACGAGTTTTTCTACGTCGCAGGCGCCATCGAGGAGAGAGTAATCGGTATGCAGATGCAGGTGGGTGAATTCAGCCATGGGGTAGTTTTAGTTTAGTCCGCTGAGCGGATCGCTATGGTTGGGGTGATGTGCAGAACTGGTGCAGATTGAGGAAAAGGGGGAGTGGAATTGTTGTCTGGGGTTCTTGGAAGTTGCTATTCCTCGGGTTGGGAAATCACGGGTGTCGGCTTCCCCGAGATGACAATGGAGAACGTGGTCGCAGAACGGAAAAGGTGGGGCATCCGAATGGCGCACCGCAGATCGCTCCCCTCCGCTTCCACGGCAAGCCGGGACAGGTCGCTCCGGTCGGGATGACAAATAGGAGAGGGTTGTTGAAGGGGGAGGGCTGTTGCTGGCGGTGGTGGGGACTTCAACAGCAGCCTTTTTGTGAGACCTGGAAATCCATACCGGTGGGGTTCGAGAACTGGTGCAGATTGAGGAGAAGCGGGAGTGGAATTGGTGCTAACTGCACATTGCACACTGACACGCAGGCGGGTCTGCGTGAAAGGTGCTACGAAACCAGAAGAAGATCAAAGTCAGGCTTGGTACTGGCGACAAACTTGTGACGTCGAGTCAGAGAAACGCGGCCGTCGTTGGCAAAAAGGAAGTCATAATTCTCATGGCATTCGCCACAAAGCCAGAAATGTTCAACGTGTACTTGAGCCCCCGTGCGACGCGTAGTGCGGATGACTCGCCCACTACGCAAATAATGTAGCTCCTTGCGGCAATCCGGATTCATGCATTGGGAAATCATGTCGGGCCTCTCGGGTTACTGCGGTAAGCATACTCTCGTTAGGTTACTTCCACGGGGTACCATTGCTCCAAAGTTGTACGGCGGGAGTGCGTATTTTCCACAGGGGGAACCGAGTTGGGTAACTCCCACTCTTTTCCATTTCGGCAAAGTCTTGTGATCTCTTCAGTTAGATGCTTTGGAGGGAAATGAGGTTTCGAGCGCGGCCACCGAAATACTGGCTCGTCTGATAACGGATGTATCTCTTTTTTTAACGTTTTTTTATGCCAGGCTCAGGAGAGCCGTCTTGCGCCGGCCGAAGCACGGCAAAGATAAATGTCGGAATCGATCCCGGTGATGGCCCGATAACGGGCGTGGATCTGCTCGCGAAATTGATCCGCTTTATTTTCCTCGACCAGATTCACGGTGCAGCCCCCGAAGCCGCCGCCGGTCATGCGCGCTCCATAACAACCTGGGAGTTCGGCAGCAATTTCGACCAGCGTATCCAACTCGCTGCAACTGGCCTCGAAGTCGTCGCGGAAGCTGCGGTGTGCTTCCGCCATCAGGGTACCGAATGCCGGCAGGTCAGCGCGCTCAAGAGCTGAGGCGGCGAGTTCGACCCTCTTGTTTTCCGTGATGATGTGGCGACAGCGGCGAAAGACGTTTGGCGGCATTTCGACTCTGCATTCGTTCAATTGCGCTTCGGTGGCGTCGCGCAGGGCCTTGATGGAGGGCCAGCGGGCGTGCAGGATACGCGTGCCCTCTTCTACTTCTTCGCGGCGCACGTTGTACTGGCCACCCGCGTGCTCGTGCTTGACCATTGAATTGCAGATGATGAGCCGCACGTGCGCGGGAATGGGCAAGTGGCGATATTCGAGCGAGCGGCAATCCAGCATCAAGGCGTGGTCTTGCTTGCCGGCGCAAGCGATGAACTGGTCCATGATGCCGCTGCGGGCGCCGACGAAGACGTTCTCCGCGCGCTGGCAGGCGAGGGCGATGGTGGGGAGCGGCAGCGAGGTTCCGGTTAGCTCAAGCAATGCCAATGCCGTCGCCACTTCAATCGATGCGGAAGAACTGAGTCCGGCACCCAGCGGAACATCGCCATCGAGAGTCAGCGTAAATGCGCCGGCGCGCACCCCTTCTTGCGCCAGGCTCCAGGCAACGCCCATGGGGTAGTCGCTCCAGTGCTTACGCGCGGTGGAGGGCAACGGCTCCGCTGGATAGGAAATCTCTTCGCCTATATTTTGCGAGTAGAGCGAAATTCGTCCGTCGTTCCGCGGGCTAATCTCGGCGATCGTACGGAAGTCGATAGCAGCCGGCATGACGAAGCCGCCACTGTAGTCGGTGTGCTCGCCGATCAGGTTCACGCGGCCCGGCGCCGCGCATCGCACAGCCGGTTCACCCGCAACGGAATAATGTACGGCTACATCGTCTGAGGAGGCCATTGTTGGTTTTCTGTGATCGCTTGCTTTGCCGCCACACTCTCAATAGCAGGCCCTCAGCCGCCAGGCCCCATTTCATCTGATGCAATTCAGTTTCTGCTGACGCTTTACCTTACCAGTCTACGGTTTCGCCGCTGCTGCGCTGAGCATTTGATCCAACAACAGGGTGGCAAAGGGATCCCGGCCGTAACCTCCGAAGCGGAAGGTTGTTACCAGGATACGGCCCGAACCCTCTGGAAGTTCCGCCAGATAAGCACGGTTGGAGTTGAGCCAGCCATAGAAGACGCCGGCCTGCACGCGTGGCGAATCCTCTGCCCGTAATCCGTCGATGACGAAGTCGGGCATGACCGAGGCCGCCTCCCAACCCAGGATCGAATCCTCAATCACCGGGGCGAGCGGCTTCCATAGAGGACTTGAGGATAGCACCCAGTTGAAGTTGCTGACCCAATCTCCCGACAGGTCAGATCCTGCGCGGGGCACAATGCGCAGGGGCTTTCCGATTGGCAGGGCTCCTCCGCTGGCGGCGAGAAGCAGGACGGTCCCACCCTGGCTGAGCCTCGCGCTGGTCTCGTTGTCCAGGGTGGAGGAGAGCCATACCGCCTTCTCGCTGCCTGCGCCCGGGTCTATCACCTTGAGTCCATTGGCCACCAGCGCCGCGGGCAAAGCCTGCAACTGGTTGAGGGGATCGTGGACGACCACTGTCACCGCCGGGGGCACCGGCTTTTGAGGATAAACCGCGTAACGGTAACTATTCTGTGCCAGCGTCATGCCCGTCGGGGTTACCAGTTGCAAGCGGAGATACTCCGGTGTTGGGACGTCTACCTGCGGTGCTTTGAACTGCAGAGTGCCCTCTGTGGCTACCGCGCTCGGCTCCGGTGTTTTGGGCAGAGGCAAGACACCCGATTGTCCATCCGAAGTCTGCCACAGAACAGTCGCTCCTGCCAATGACGCGGTGGAGTAGTGCGACACCACCAGGGGAAGTTCCACTGGGAATCCGGCGGTGAAGTTGTGGGTGGCGAAGTTGGCCATGACGAGATCATCTTGCTGCAGCCTGCCCAGGGCTTCTGCGAAATTTTTGGGCTGGCGCCACATGCTCATCAACCCGTTCGCCTCCCAATTGGCATCGGTAAGCTCCGTGATCACGTAGCCCTGGATCGTTTCCTGCTGGCGCATCTGTTCGATCTCGTACTTCAACGCCAGGTATTCGTGCTTCTCGGTAGCGTCAGCGAGAGAACTGTAACTGGGATAGATGCGGTCGAAGCCATACCCATGCAGGCGGTCGAAGACTCCGGCGGCACGGGTAAGTTCGCGCCCGTTGAAGTCTCGCGGGAACCACCAGGGCAGTTGATCGGGAGGCGGTAGTTGGGGTAGTCCCCAGTTGCCGAACTCCGACACCAGCAGCGGCTCGTGGCCGGTGGGGGCTGCGTCGCCATAAGGGCTGAAGAGCCATTTGGGGCGGCCGGCGTACTCCTGCACCCACTCCGCCCAATGATCTGCGTGATCGGGAATGGAATAGTAGGTGTGCCAGTCGGCAAAATCCGATTGCAGATGGAAGCCTTTGCAGCAGGCGCTGTCGTCGGTGATCAAGCGCCCCAGTGGCGCGGTCAGCTGCTTGAAATCGCGAAAGCTTTTGAGCAGCCAGGCACGTTGGTTTGCCTGGGTTACGTCCATCCCCCACTGCTCGTTCATGATGCTCTGTATCACGATGGAGGGGTGGTTCCAGTCTCGCTCCACTTCTGCGTGGAACGTATCCACGCCACGTTGGGCTGCTTCCGGTGTCCAATGGTAGGCGTCATTCCACACCGGGATCTCGTACCAGACCAGCATGCCGGTCTCGTCAGCGGCTTCGAGGTAGCGCGGATCGGGCACCTTGATGTGGCAGCGGAGCATGTTCAATCCCATCGCTTTCGACAGGAGCATCTCTTGGCGGATGAATTCGGCGGAGGGCGGAGTATAGATTCCCTCGGGGTAGAAGTCCTGGTCGAGAGCGGCTCGCATATAAAAAGGCTTACCGTTCAGGTATAGGCGTCCATCGGTGGTGGTGAGTTCGCGAAATCCAAAGCGCGCGTGCACTGTTTGTCCAGTCGACTTTGACTGGTTCTTCAGCTGCAGCGAATACAGGTTGGGGTGGTCACCATCCCAAAGCAAGGGATGGGCTACGTGCGCCTGGCCTCGCGCGGTGGTTCCGTCCACGGTCAGATCCAACTGCGCGGCGGTTCCACCATAGGGATCGAAGAGGGTTGCCTGAAGCGGCTCCGAGCTGGTGCTGCCCGCGAGCTTGGCTTCGACGATTACGTCGCCGCTGTTGTGCGGAGTGACGTGTACCCATTCCACGTATCGCATGGGCACCGTTTCAAGCGTAACCGGCTGCCATAATCCGCTGGTCTGGACATACCAGTTCTGTTTTCCGTGTGGAATCTCGTTGTAGTTCAGGCTCTGCTCCAGTGGTGGCAGCGCCTTACTTTCTGGCGGAGGGGGCCTCAAGACCTCCTTGGGCGGCCCGGAGTTCTTTAGGGGGGTTGGGACGGGAGGCGGCATCGGGGGATCAAAAACCCTGACCAGGATTTCGTTGGTCCCCGCATGCACTTTTCCAGTGAGATCGAAGGTGAAGGGCGTGTAGCCGCCTTCATGCTCGCCCAGCCGTTTGCCGTTGACCCAGACCTCGGCAAGATAGTCGACAGCGCCAAAATGAATCAGTTCCCGGGTGGATGGCTGGGGTTGTGCCAAGACAACCTTGACGCGATACCAGCCGACACCGGCGTAGTCGCGAAGGTCGTCGTATTGGGAGTTCCAGGAGAGGCTGGCCCGCGCCGGTCGCCAGTTGGCTCGGCGCATCCACCGTGTTCGCGGTGAACTGTGCCTGGGGATCGGGACTAAACTGCCATAGCTGATCGATGACCCGGCCCTGTGCATGAGCGCCCAGAGATGCCAGCAGCACGATATAAGAGGTGATTGCCTTGACCACCCTGCGCATAGACGAACGATGCTCCCCTGAGGTGCGGTGTCATGTGCCGCCCCTCGAAAGCATATAGCAACAGGAGAGATGCGTTAGGGCTATGGCTGAAACGCCTTTAAAAATGACCCCGTCCGGGCGGTGGGAGAGAACTCAAGGATTTCCGTAGATCACTTTATTCCGCTCGGTCGAAAAACACTTCCACGAAGGGTCCGCAGAAGGACTGCAGATCCCTCGGCTTCCCCGGATTTCCTGTCGAGAGTTGTGGCTTCGGTCAACTGCATGTGGCTCTCTTGAAGGAGAACCACATAAGCGGCACCGGTGAGAGCGGTGAAGCAGGAAATCCGGGTACGCTCCTAATGACACAGCGGGAGCGGACGATCAGTTTAGATGCCGCGCGCATCTCGGCGCTCGGATCCTCTTCAGATTTCCCAGCCCTTCCGGGCTGGGCAGACGTTTGGCGGTCGGCCCTCAACGGAGCCTTGCATCTACAGCGATCAGTTGCCGTGTCATTTCGCTCAGCCTCGACTTGCCGCAGGCAAGTCAGCTGCTCAGGATGACAAAGTGAGAGTGGTGGCAGTCTCACCAGAATAAGCTGCGTTGCTTGCGACGCTGAAGCGTTCTTCATCACCTTGAGTGGACAGTTGGTGGACGTAGAGTCTGCGGCTTTACTTCTCCTGTCCTCACTACGACCTGTAAAGCCGTGATGCAGGCCAGCCTAAGACAGCGCGAAGATGTAGTAATTCGCATGTCTTGATTCTTCCCATCTCTGTCAGCGAAATCCACAACTATCTCGATGTGGCGGTATTCACGGTGACTTGAAGCGATGCGTGGTGTTCGGTGAAGGTTCGACGATCAGCTCGTACCTGCTCAGCGGAGATCGGACTTGAGCTTTGCTCCGTGAGCCTGCAACGGTTTTTCGTCTGTGCGCAATTCAATGGTGGAGCCATGCTTGCGAAACATCTGCGTTCACCACCAGGCTTTCTGGTTTGTAAATGGCAGAGATTATCTTGATTCGCTTTGCTCGGTTCTCCCAACAAGGGCGCGGGGCTGCTTACACTCAGTGAAACTCCTCCTTCATACCGAAGCAGGCAATGGCTCTTGCCTGCAGGCACGCGTCAACTTTAGGTTCGCGTGTTTGTCTTGCGCATGCTCCTCCACTTGCGCGTCCACGTGCTTGCCATTGAGTCCGCGCGCTGAGTATGAGCACCCAACGGAACTTCGGGGGAGAAGAGCAGCTCAATGGGACCACCGGAGTTCTCTGTCTCCAGTTCCAATCCATTCGGTACCCGGCGTCACGGTCATGGTTTAATCGGCCGCCGCGCACCTTGATGTTCTCGACTGTAGATCCGGTCCCAGGCGGACGGCAAGATGAGGCGAGAATACAGAGACGATTGGCTTGCGCTTCTCTTTCCAGGCCCAGGAGACCATGCACGGCCGAGGAGAGTAAAGCCGCCGAAGACCAGGTTTGCTCAGGAACAGACTCGATTTGCTGATGATAAAAGTCACCTGTCAGAAGCTCATGCATATGCCCCATGGAATCGAGCGTGCCCCACGGGATAAGCCCACTCCAAATGGAGAAGGCGGTGAGCGGCCGGTGCTCTGACCAGAATGCCGATGCCACCCCTGCTGTGCCGACCGGCGAAACACTGCCGCTGGCGTACGAGGCCGGATTGAAGCGGCTGGAGCTTGCGGCGACTCCCCTGGTTCCCCAGTCGGTCTGAAAGTCGGAAGAAGCGAGCTGATCGAGGATGAATTGTGATCGCCGCTGATCGAGAATGTGGTTCGGTACCAGATCTACTCCAGCATCGCTTCGCCGGAAAACGGGGCGGCCTGCTTGGTCATAACCATCGATCCAGGAATTGCGCTGATCATCCCAATAACGACGTGGCTACGGAGGTCCTCGCTTTTTCACTCAGCCGCATCGCTTCTTCCGCCAGTGCGCATGCCCGCTTAGCCTGGCCAGAGAGGCAAAGGCGGAGGAGGCTCGAACCCAGCTGGTGGAGAGGCCCAGGTCGTCGGTCATCCTGTCCTGTTCGTTGCCTCCTTCTTTGCTGGCGGGGATGCGCGGAAGGCCATCGTCTGCGTTGAGCAAAGATGCGCAATAATGATAGGCGGCTTCGAGTCCGCGCCAATTGTTGTTGTAGAAATTGGGTGTCGCCGCTGGCCGAGACGTAGCGCTCCACGGTGATCAGATAGTCGAAGGTTATGTCGACATGGACAAACATGTAGGGATATCTGGTGCCCAGTCGGCAGGATCGGCGCTCTGCGAAAGCTCGTGCCAAATCATTCCGGTGCGGGCATCCTGATATTTGGCAATGAAGGCCAGCGCCTGCTGCGCCCGTTCGTAGTCGCCGCTGTTGACCAGGGCGTCTACGGCAATGAGGGCGTCGCCGGCAAAGAACCAGGCGTACTGCGGACGGCGGGCATCCCGTGAAGGGCCATATCCGGCAACCAGACCGCAGCCCAACACGTCATTGCATACCCAGGCCTGATCGAGCGCGATCTGGGCCCAGGCGAGTTGCTGGTTCACGGCATGGTCGGGGGTTTCGATGCGCAGAGTGCTCGCGAGCAGCTGCTCATAGTGAGTGCGGGCTTCCGTCTCGAAGTTGGGTTCTGCGCTCAGCAGGCTCTTCATGTGCGCGCGCAGGGTCTGAGCCGGGGTCATTACGCGCAACAACCACGGTTGCTGAACGAGCTGGCTCCGCCGGCGCGGACAGCAAAAGCGAGCCGTTTCCCCAGTGTTCCCGGTTGGGCGCTGTTCAGAACCTGGTCATGCGCTACCACGTGCAGGAGAGCCGATCATGGCGGAGTATTTGTGGGTAGCTTCTGCGAGGATGTACGCCGATGCGGCCGGATCCCAATGGGTGTTCCTGGCCGCCCACGGACGCGGGCCACATGAGATCGAGTACGGGTGTGAAGTGGATAACGATGTCGATGCTGTGACGGCATTCCACGGTGTAGGTTAAGAGAATGGCCGGCTCGTTGAGCGGGACAAAGAGCCTTTCGCGAATGATGAAGTCGGGACCTATATAGGTGCGGGTGATCGCTTCGGGTTCATAGGTGACCCGGCGAAGCAAGGTGGAGGCGTTGATTTCGGTTGTGTCGCCGGTGGAGCGAAAACCCAATTCGTACCCGCTGATGAGTTGCAGCGGGTAGGCCCATAGCTTCCAGGCCGCTCGCGGCATAACCCATGATGACGGCTTTGCGTCCGTGAACCGCAATGAATCGTTCCGGGGCAACGGAATCGGTGTCGAAGGATAGCTGTGCGGATGCCAGCGGGGAAATGAGCAGCAGTGCTATCGCAACTTATCTGAAGCTTCATTCCTTCAATGAGCCTCATCCCTGCCACGGAACTTGGGTGCGCCGCGAACCTCATCTCGGTCCGAAGAACTGTGCGAGTGTAGTGCAGTGGTATCCCACATCTGCGCGAAAAACGAGCGAGATAGTGGGGCACCTTCACGGCATTTGGTGGATAGTCGTGACAGGCATCACCAGGTGAACTTTACCGTCTTCTCTACGTAGCCCTCGCCGGCACCGAAATCAACCTGCACGCGGACGCAAAGATGGACTGCCCGTCGGCTGTATTTGCGCTCCCTCTACATGTGGTTTTGCGTGCGTGTCGTTGACACGCAGCATGATGGTCTGCTGACTGCCGCCCAAGGCCGCCAACCTCAGAGTCAACGAGTTGGCGGAATACTGCTGGTCGAGCACTTTCATCTGCTGCGTCGTCGAGCCGGCTTCAGGGAGCCCGTGGGAGATGCCCAGCCTCCACGGCCGGCAAGGGAATGCGCAACACGTTGCACGCCCATTTTGCGCCCGGGGACCAACGAGGCAAGAACCACCGGCTGGGCAGACGACCGGCTGGCGCGCACCACCAGCGTCGCTCCGTCGCGGGTCATGTCCAGATCAATATCGCCGCCGGCGAAAGGAACGTGATGCAGCTTGGCCTTATCCCAGTCCGCCGGAAGACTGGGTGTCACCGTGAGCTTCTTCCCGGCCGCATCCCACTCCAGGCCGAACAGCCCGCGCATCACCGGCGAGATCACCATGGCCGATGACCAGAGCTGATGAGACGTGCTGCGGCCCAGGGGCGCGAAGAATTGGCCGGAAAGCAATTCTGTCACGGCGCCTGGATCCTGTGCCCAGGTCAAATCGGCATTCTGCATCAGGTGGGCGTAAGCGGAGAGACTACGGCCGTTACGATACTCCGAGACCGAGACCCAACCGGTGTAGAGCGGCCATACCGTGCCCTGGTGATAACTGATGGGGTCGAAAAAGGATACCGTCGGGCTCAGGTCGCGCGTACCCCAATCGGTCGAGAATTCCTGTGCAGCCCACCGGTCCAACATTGGCTGGGCATGCTGCAGCTTGTAGTTGCCATCCCAGGAAGCAACCGCGGGAAAGATGGTCGGGCTCGGATCCGTGCTGCCGTCGGCATTGCGGCTGAAAGCATAAAACCCTCCGCCGGGCAGCAGATATTCCTTCTCGATGGCCGCGCCGATCCTTGCGGCCCTGGCTCTCGCCTGCTGCGCGATCTCGGTATGCCCCGTCGCCCGCGCCAAGCCCGCCATCGCCGTGCTCGCCTGCTGATCGAGCGCAGCCAGATAGATTTCCTGGTGAGGCATGCCAGGCGGCCAGGATTCCACCCATCCGGAACCTTCGGTGTTTTCGTAGATTCCATCGCCGTCGGAATCATGGGAGGTCTCGAACGTCCATGTCTTTTCGATCGCTTCCCAGTTCGCCTGGATAAACTGCGTGTCTCCACTGATCTTGAGGTAGTCTTCGCTGGCCATCAGGAACAACGGATTGGCATCGGCCGACGCATAGGCGTAGGGCAGACTCTTCCAGTCCACCAAGTCAGCCGTCTGCGCCCACTCGTGAATCATTTTGCCTTCCGGGCTTTGCCGCTTGATCAGGAAATTCAGCTCATCCCGCGTCAGCTGGTAATCGCCATAGCTGTTCACGGCGTAGAGCGTCCACAACGCGTCGCGGCCAAAATACCAGCCGAAGCCTGGCCTGGCCGAATCCCCTGAGGTATAAAAGCCTGCGACCAATGCGGTCTCGTCATGCGAAGGAGTCGTCTCCACGCGAAGCTGGTCGATGGCCACTTCGGCCCAGGCAAACGCCTGATTGAGTTTTTCGTCCGGTGTCTCAATGCTCAGGTGTTTGCGCGAGAATGTTCGAAAGTGATTTTGCGTATCGCTGTAGAGCTTCTGAAAATCGCTATCGAGCGCCTGGAGCCGTCCAGCCAATGCGGACGTGGTGGCAGTCGCCGCGGTTTCCGCAGTCGTCATCAGCAGGGGATAAACCTTATCGCGATCAGTGGCTGGATCGAAATGGATCACGAACTGCAGCGGATAGTTTTTGGGGCGCTCCTGGTAAGGCGCCAGAATCCCGTACTGGGCGGTTGGCATCGCCAGGCCGCAGCATGATCGGGAAAATTCAAATGCAGGATATAAAAACCCGATTGCCCCGTCTTCACCCACTCCGGCGATGGACGGTCGTCGGAGAGTGCCGGCCACATGCGCTGCATCTCCGGCGTAAAGCTGAAGGTAAGCGTCATGGGACGAACCGCCTCGATCTGGTAGATAGGCCAGGGCGCCGGCGCCATCGGGCGCGTTCTGGGGCGCAAAGAGGATCTCGCGCATGGTGAAATTGGCGTGGGAAAAAGTGATGGTGGTGTGGCCCGGCTGAACGTCGATGGAGGCGGCCTGCTCATTCACGTCGATGGGCACGGCGTAGTCTTTCATCTCCGCCGTAATGCGCATATGGCTGAGAATTTTCCAGGGAAAAATCCAGGCTTCAAAGGATCCATCCTGCTGGCCGAGCAGCGCTCCTCGCGGACCGGTTACGGTAAAGGGCTTGGCAGCCATAGCGTCCTGGCGGATGCTGAGTTGACCGGGTTGTCCGGTGGTGAATGCCTGAAGCGGACGAAGGCCAGCGGAACCGCGGCCATCCGATAGCTGCGCAGTCAACGGACCAGCAATGCTGAATAGAAGCGCAAAGGCCCAGAACTTCATCGTGGCGTCACCATGGCAGGGGCAATTCGACCCTTTCTCAGAGTGCCGTTAGCGACATCGAGCCGGCCCCGCAGGATGAACGAACAGAGCCTTGATTGTCAATCGGACGTGGGATGATCCAAGAGTGCGGGAGGGCAGCCTGGTAGCTGCCCTCCCGTTGCTAGAAGGAGAAGCGCCCGGCAAATTGCAAACGACGCATCGATGGTTCCGTCCTGGTTGGAAGAGTGCTCGAGATGGTGCCCGCACTGCCATCCTGGCAATCGACGCACGAATCCGGTGCCGAGTTTACTGGTTGAAGGCGTTGAAGGCCTCAGCGCGCAACTGGAAGTGCACGTCTTTCCGTCAGGTTGAAGTTCTTCGCCAGCGAGAGATCCGCATTCCAGAAGCCGGGCCCGAAAGGGTATCTCGGCCAAGGTTGCCGAAGGTTGCCGCCGCCGGACGAGCGAAAGGGCCAAAGGAATTCTGTGGCCCGGAAGAAGTGCAGCACATAGGGCGAAGGAGTGAAGTACTGCACCTTGTGCGTCGCCGCGTTGAGCGAGCCGCTGTGCAGACCAAAGCCGTTTGGTTGGTTTTGTTGAGGAAACCGATGCACGTCGTTGTCAGATGAGCTGAACGATAGCCCGGCGTGTAGGGCAGGCCGCCCTGGATGGCCACGTTGCGATTCAGTGTGAAACCACCGATGATCTCGTTCACCCAGCCCTTTACGTCGCAGCCGAACATTTTTCCTTTGCCGAACGGCAGATCATAGTTGCCGGCAAATACAAACGCATTGCGGCGGTTGTAGTAACTGGATCCGTTGCCGACCCTCGGATCGATGAAGAAGTAATAGGACTCGTGGGCCATGGCACGGGACCACATGTAATTGGAGAGGAACTGCAGACCCTGGCTGAAGCGCTTTTCCACGACCACCTGCAACGCGTGGTAGCTGGTGGTCGCCTCGTTGCGTTGTAGCGTAGATTCTGTTCCCATCCAAAGGGTGGCCGTAGTTGACGCCCAGCTCTCTCTGGGCGGTGCCGTCGAAGCAGGGACGTCGTTCGCTTTGCGTGTAGGTTAGTCCGGTCTCGGGATTGATCTGGTTGAAGCCGCCAATGGTTTGCTGGTTGGGGCTCGCCTGGTTCGACGAGTCAAACATGTTGTGTAGGCCGTGGCTGCCCACGTAGGCCACCTGTAGCGACATGGACGAATTGAATTGCTGCTGGACGGTCAGGTTCCAGGCCTCAGCGTCGGCAGGAGAACGTATAGTGGCGTGTCGGGACACCCACGCCATCGGGCAATGGATAATTGCCGTTGGCTGGGATCGGCGCGAAAGGTATAGCCCGGAGGTCCTTGGGTCAGATTGAAAACGGCTGCCGAATTGGTTGCGGCATTCAGGTTCTGTGAGACCTGGGTCGGGTAAGAGAAGGTGAGTATCTCGCCGAAGGTGTTGCCCGACCAGCCTTGGCCGTAGACCGTGCCATAGCCGGCGCGGACGACGGTGTTGGGGTGCACCTGGTAGGCGAATCCAATCCGTGGCGCCAAATTGTTCTAGCTCTTTTGCACGTTCAGGTTCGTTCCCCATGGTCCGTAGCCGGCGATGCGGATGTCGCCGTTGTTCAGGTCAAGCAGACCGCCTCTGCCCTTGCCGGTGACAGATTCCGGAAAATAAATCTCCCAGCGGAGACCATAGTTGACGGTCAGCTTCTGGTGACGCGCCATTGGTCCTGGCCGTAGAAGAAGAAGCGCTTCTGCCGCTCCTGGGCATCACTGTCTGCGTCTGGGTGCGCTGATAGGCAGTGGTATCGCCCAGCAGGAAGGTGGCAAAGCCGACACCGGAGAGGTTGTTCCGGCAACCGGTCGAGCACCCCAGCTGTTCGGGTTTGGTAAAAGTGGAAATTGCCGGAACGGACATTATTGTTGGCGAGCCGACCAAGTGGTTGAGTCCGTATCGGGTATCGCCGCCGAACCGGATGTTGTGATTGCCGAGCTGGTGCGACCAGTTATTTACGATCTGATACTGGCTTTCATCCTGGAGGAACTGGGCGGCGGAGGTTCCGTACTCCAGACGTTGCCTCCATTTTGTCCGTTGCTGGGGTTTCGATTTTGAACTGGGGCATACCGCCGTTAGAGCGAGATCGGCTCCGTTGGCGTTGGGGATGCCGAGTGTGTTGCCCAGCGGCTGGTTGGAGTCGGGGCCATTCTCGTCGACGTGGAGTCTGAGGTAGCCGAAGCGGAAGTCGGTCAGCCAGCTAGGCGATTACCACATAGTCTCCGCCCGCCGCGACGCTCTGGTTGCGTCCCGTAGCAGTGCCGGCAAAACCTCCTGTGCCGTAACCCCCTCCACCGGCGGTGCCGAAGAAGGGTGCGCCCGAAAGGTTGGACCCGAAATAGGTATAGCGGCCGAAGATGTGCAGCTTTTCTGTCAGCTGGTAGTCGCCGCGAACATCGAACTGGTTGGTGTTGAAGATTCCAGATCCTGAAGTGGCATAGTTATTGACGGTGCCGGCGCCAGCGCGTTGGGGGCGGGCAGCAATTTGAAGAAATTGACTGCGGGCGCGGAAAGGCTGGCCGCGGGAATGATGTTGCCGGCAAACGGAGTGCGCCCACTATTGCTGGTGTCGGTTGGGTGTTGGGGTTAAAAGCCTGCCCTCTGGCCGCCCTAGGTAGTCGCTGAGATCGCAGTTCCCCCGGAGGTGCAGCGACGACTCTGGCCAGGGCGGTAGGCACGGTGGTCAGCACGGAGCTCCCCGATCTTCTCCCGCAGTCCCTGGTAGTCGCCGAAGAAGAATACTTGTCTTTGCAGCACCGGCCCGCCCACCGAACCGCCGAATTGATTGTGCAGAGTGGGGCTCAGGTATTTGCCCGTTAGCGAGTTAAGCGCATTGTTGGCAAATGGGATCGCGCGCCTGCTGGGCATCGGAGCGGCGATATTCGAAGGCCGTGCCATGAAAGTTGTTGCTTCCGGATTTGGTCTGCGCGGTGACCAGGCCGGCGACCGCCTTGCCGAACTCCGCGTCGTAGTTTTGCGCGGTCACCTTCATCTCCGAGACCGCGTCAATGTTCGGGTTGATTACGGCGACGCCGTTGATCGGATCCTGGTTGTCCGTGCCGTCGAGCTCATAGCCGGTGGCAAACGGCAGTTGCCCTGGACTTCGATTTGATTCGCTGCGCTGCGGATTGCCGCTTCCCTCCGACGGTCCCACCCGATGTAGGTGGTGCCAGGCGTCAGCAATTCAAAGGAAGTGAAATTGCGATTTAGATTAGGCAAGATCCTCGATGCGCGGTCGTTCAAAATGGTGCTCACATCGGCGCGGTCTGTCTCCAGCAGGGGGGCTCCGCCGGTCACCGTAACGGTATTCGTCACCTCGCCCACGGTGAGCTTGATGTCGACCTTGGGCTGGGTGTCGACGTAGACCACGACGTTGTCGACCGAAGTCTTGCTGAATCCCTTGGCTTCCGCATGACACCTGATAGGTGTCTGCGATCAGGTGCTGGACCAGGTATCCACCACTCGCGTCGCTCTGGACGCCTGGACCGATGTGCCTTTGGAAACGTCGGTGACTGTAATCGTGCGCTTCGGAACCACAGCCCCGGTGTTATCGGTGATGGTTCCGAAGATTGATCCGTAAACTGCCTGTGCCAGAGCAGACGGGGCCAGGGAAGCGAGCCACATGAAAACGTTAAATACAAGAATTTGCTGAGCTTACGGTACGCTTTGCTGTGCATAGGAATGCCTCTCCAAATGGTTCTGCAACGTTTCTTGCGCTTGCTCTCGTCTTGTCGGCAAGCTGTTTCGGGGTCGATTTCGCAGCGCGATACGACATTCGCGATCCCGTTGTTCGAGAAATGCATCAAAACTGTAAAGTTTGCTATGGGCGAGACATGTTGTGCTTCACCCCGACGAAAACAGAGGCGCCTGGAAGATTGCTTTCCAGCGCGTCACAAGACTCTTCCTGAACCACAGAGTTGCCAACGTTGTTTACGGTGAATTGACAGTGAAAAGTAGCCAGAGCAGTTCTGCTTTACAGCAAACCGGTGAATTGACGGATCCGTTTCACACGTCAAATTCGACCCTCGGTCGGCTTTGATTGAACGGGTCATTTCCAGCAGTCACTTCCGCAGCTCGCTGCGGCTGCGTGAATTTCTTCTCTATATCGCTGAATGCGCCCTGAAAGAAACCCCCGAAGCCGCAACGGAACAACAAATCGGCGTGCACGTCTTTCATCGCCCGCCTGGATATAACAGCAGCGAAGACAGCATCGTCCGGACGCATGCCCGCCTGCTGCGGCAAAAGCTGACGGAGTACTTTTCGACCGAAGGCGCGGCGGAGCCCACGATTATCGAGGTTCCCAAGGGCCACTACCTTCCTATCTTCCGGCTTCGCCAATCCGAACCCGCTCCCTGCTCCGTTTCCCTTGCCGACGGAAACGGCGGTCGTCCACGGCAAGCGAGACTGCCGCAGCGCCGGTCAGTCGGAGCCGGGACTACTGGAAGTCGACGCCGCTGGGTTCGCTTTAGGGGTTCTTCTGGTGCTCGTTGTGGCTGGGTTCGCGTTGCTGATTGCCCGGGCCCGGCCAAAAGCGCTCGCGGAAAAATCACCGATCGAAGTTTTCTGGGCGCCGTTTTTGTCCGGGGATCCGCCGGTGGTGATTTACAGCAACGCTCGCTTTCTGGGGATTCAAAGACCGGCTTGCGATATGCGCCCGCCGGGGCGCTTCGAATACCGAGCCAGTGGTCGACCATTACACCGGGATTGGCGAACTGGCGTCGGTCTACGAGCTGACGAGGCTTTTCGACGCTCACCACGCCACCTTTGTGTTGAAACGCAGTCTGCTCGTTACCTGGGATGAGGCGAAGCATGCGAAACCTGATTTTCATCGGGTCGCCGGCGGAAAATCCATCGTTGAACGCCCTGCCTTCGCTTTATGAGACTTTACGATGGTGGCCAATCCGGAATCTGCGGGATTTTGAACAATCATCCGCGCCCGGGCGAGCCGGCGCTTTACTCCCGCCCGGAGCATCCGCTGACCATGGACTATGCAGTGATCGCGCTCAGTCCCTGGGGTCCAGTCCGGAAAACGAACGCTGATGTTTAGCGGCTTGACTACGCTTGGGACCCAGGCCGCGGTCGAATATGCCTCGCGCAAAGAGACGCTGGCGGAACTTATTAAAGCTGGTCTCGTCGCCGACAGGCGAGATTAGGCCCTTCGAGGCCCTGCTCGCGGTCACGCTCGAAGGTTGGAGTGCCCTTGCAGAGCAAAGTCTGGTCGTTTTACGGGCATACCTGCGTTTTCATTCGAAAGCAGTGGAGGCCCTCACTGAACGGGTTGTAATTTTAGTTGGCTGGATGCATGGATCTGCGAAGCGGCGTCGAGTTCCCTCTTTGCATCGTCTTCCTTTCCCATGCCCCGGTAGGCCTGCCCCAGCAGCGTGTGGCTGATGTAGTTGCCCGGGTCCATCTTTACCGCATGCTGCAGATACATGGCTGCGCTTTCCGGGTCGCCCCGGCGCAAAAAGACTTTGCCCATTTGAATGAACGGTCCGGTGCTGGAAACGTCGAGCGAGATGGCTCGGGTAACGATTCCTGCGCCTGCTGATACTGGCCCATCCGGGTGTAAACATCGCCGAGCGGTCATAGACCGCCGGATAGGCAGGATTGATGGCCCGCTCCTGTTCAAACTGTTCGAGTGCGTGGGCGACGTCGGACTTGTAGAGTAGACCTCTCCCAACATGAAATGCGCCAGGGGAAGCCTGGGTGAGATTTCGAGTGCCTTCTGCGCGTCCTGAGCGGCGAGTTCCGGCAGGTCAGCGTCCAGCAGCATGCTCCCCGGTAACAGGTAGGCCGCGGCCGAGTCAGCGCTTAACTCCGTATTGCGCGGCAAACGCGCCGCGTGCGTCGTCATAGCGGCGTGCGTTCATGTAGGCGAGTCCCAGCACGTGATTCGCATCGGCGTTCGCATTGGGCATCCATTGCCGCACGCGTTCCAGATAAGGAATGGCCGCCGCCGGCTGGCCCAGACGATAGAGCGTCAAGCCGCGCATCTGGACGGACTCCAGATCGGCCGGATCCTGGGCCATCGCGGCCGCGAAGCACGCTCCGCATCGATCAATTTTCCGCTGCGGTAATAAGCGATCCCCAGTTCCGGCTTGCGCCCTTCACTGGCGGCTGTTGTGCCGCTTGTTGCTGCAAGGTGGCGATCGATGGCTGGCTCTTGGCCGGTAGAAGGAGCCGCGCTTTGCGCCAGGCACAACAAGCCAGGCATCAGAGCAAAGATGAGGAAGCGGAGTTTCTGCATAGCCCAAATAAAAGAATACGCCCCTGGTTGCGCGCGGATGGCTCACCCCCGGGTGCTAGCATTTGCAAAATGGCTGTTTGGCTATAAATTGCTGGCGGCAGTGCTGGCAGTTGCACAGGCTCCTTATCCCGCGAATACGCTTCATCCTCCCCCGGCATGGTTTGTCGATGTCGCCGCGCAAGCGGGCGTGCAGATGAACAATGTCAACGGCGAGTCGAACACCAAGAAATACATCATCGAGACCACGGGCAGTGGTGTTGCTGTGCTCGACTACGATCGCGATGGCTGGCCCGACATCTACCTGGTGAACGGCGATGCGCTGGATTCAGCCCATGAAAAATCACCGCCGACCGGTCACCTTTATCACAACAATCACGATGGAACCTTCACCGACACGACGCGAAGCGCCGGGCTCGTCGCCAGCGGCTGGGGACAAGGCGCCTGTGTGGGCGATTACGACAACGACGGCTTCGATGACTTGTACGTGACCTACTACGGCAAGAATCGCCTCTACCACAATGAACGCAACGGGACGTTTAAAGAAGTAGCTGCGCCCGCGGGCGTTGCAGGAAGCGGCGGCGAATGGGGTTCCGGCTGTGCCTTCGTCGACTACGACCGCGATGGCAAGCTCGACCTGGTGGTCGCCAACTATGTTCACTTCGATATCAAGACCGCGCCCCGGCCGGGTGAAGGCCAGATGTGTATCTGGAAAGGCGTGCCTGTCATGTGTGGGCCGCGCGGTCTCGACTCCGCACCCAACGTGCTCTACCACAACCTTGGCGGAGGCCGCTTCGCCGACGTAAGCAAGAGCAGCGGGATCGAAAAGACCAACGGGCACTACTGCCTCGGCGTCTCCACCCTGGATTACAACCGCGACGGATGGCCCGACATTTACGTCGCCTGCGACAGCACCCCCAGCATTCTGTATCGCAACAATAAAGACGGAACCTTCACCGATGTTGCCGTCGACGCCACCGTGGCCTTCGATGAGGACGGCCGCGAACAGGCGGGCATGGGCGCGGCGATCGCCGACTACAACGGCGATGGTCTACCCGACATTTTCAAGACCAACTTCTCCGATGACACCTCGTCCCTCTACCAGAACAATGGAGATGGAACCTTCAGCTCGAAAGTCTTCGACGCAGGGCTTGGACTGAACACCCAATATCTCGGCTGGGGCGTCATGTTCTTCGATATGGATAACGATGGCTGGCCCGATGTTCTCATCGCCAATGGTCACGTCTATCCCGAGGTGGATACGGCACACCTGGGAGCGACCTACAAGGAACCGCGGCTGGTTTATTGGAATCAGGGGAATGGCAAATTCAAAGACATCAGCCACGCTGCGGGTCCGGGATGTACCGAGCCGCAATCCAGCCGAGGCCTCGCGATTGCCGATTTCTGGAACGAAGGCCGCTTGTCGGCGGTCATCAACAACTCCGGCGCAAAGCCCATGCTGCTGGTGAATGAAGCGGCCAATCAGAATCACTGGATCGGTATCTCCACTGTAGGCACACGATCCAACCACGATGGCATCGGCGCCACCGTGCATGTGTCCGCGGGCGGTAGAGACTTCGTGCAGGAGGTTCGCAGCGGGTCGAGCTATCTTTCCAGCAGCGACTTGCGTTTACATTTTGGCCTGGGAGCGGCTGCCAAAGTCGATCGGCTTGAGATCGAATGGCCCAGCGGGCTCAAAGAGTCGTTTAGCCGCGACCGTCAGTCGACCATTTTGTCACCCTGACGGAAGGGACGGGAAAGGCGCTGGCGGCCCGTTAAGCTTGCGAGCGCGGCCGCCGCGAACGCGATGATCATGGGGAAGCATTCCAGCGTATAGCGGGGCTCAGGCGCCTCCAGCGTGGAAAGCAGCAAGCTGCGGACTACGATATAGGCCACCATCACGGTGACAAACCTGGGCCAGTAGAACGCTCCAACCAGCGCGGCCAACAGGTAAAGCAGGTTCAGTGCACCGTAGGCATAGGCTATGCGGGTCTCCGCTCGGTGCTGGTCATATTGCCACCAGCGCAGTTCTATATTGAGCATCTCCACCCGTGGCCGCAGCCACATATCAGCCAAACGCATCAGGGGCAGGGACACGTAATAGCGCACGGGATGAGCCCTGATCCGGTCCGCGGCAATCGCGCCAAACCTGGCGTCCATCTGCGGCGTAAGCACATCGGCTGCGTTGTACTGCGCGATCAGACTCATTGTCTCGCTCTTATCCCCATCCAGAGCTCGCGCCGGGAGGGCGCGGATATCGATGTCGTCGCCGGGCACATTCCAATAGATTTCGTAGGTGGAGGCGAAGTCGGCCACCCACGTTTTCGTCCAACGTTGGAAACCGAGGGCTTTGGGTTCACCGGGATCGGTGGCGGATCGAGGGGCTAGCGGTTGAAAGACATGGAATGTGTGCCAGTTCCGCAGGGTCCATATCCCGAATGGCAGTACGGCGACTAGCCCGCAAAACAACGCGACACGGAGCGCCTGTGCAAAGCCGAGCGAGCTTCGGCCATAGAAGATCAGTGCGGGAAAGAAAACAACCGCCAGCAGGGCGCCATCGGGACGCAACAGCGCGGCATAGCTCCAGGCAAAGGCGAGAGCCAGCATCCAGCCCAAGTGCCGACGCTCGAGCACGGCGGCAAAGGCACAGAGGCCGAGCGCAACGCAGAAAATGGAAGGCGTTTCGGTGAGGGGCATGGCCACGTAGTTGGCCGTGAAGGGGCAGAGCGCCGCCAGCCAGAGCGCTGCCATGGCGGCTCTGTGCCCGCAGATGCGGCGAACGAAGTCCGCGATCGAGCAGACATGTCGCCAGATCAATCACCACTTGCAGGTAGAGAACCGCGAGATAATTTTGTTTTCCAAAAGCCGCAAAGCACAAGGCGAGGAAGCCAGGGTATCCGGGCAAGCGAACGAGGGTGGGGGCAATGGTTGGCGGGCCGCCTGGATGAATGAATGTCCGGCCGTAAATGCCGTGGGTTAGCCAATTCCTGGCGATGTCCGCGTAAAGAAGCGAGTCCCCCTGGATCTGCGGGAAGGCGTGGATGAACCAGACCCGGAGGGCAGTTCCCGCCGCGAGCGCACAGAGGATGGAAAGCATTGTGCGGCGGCTGAGGGAGGGCATCCCCCGAAATCATACAGGCTTGGGGTTAGAATAATCGGGTGGCAGCGGGCGGGAGTAGCTCAATGGTAGAGTAGCGGCTTCCCAAGCCGTTGGTTGCGGGTTCGATCCCCGTCTCCCGCTCCACAAATTTTTAAAATCAACAACCGTCGCAAAATGAGTCCCGCAGGGACGGCTGAACTTAGCCCAGGGCAGGCTCTACGGAGTCATTTTGCGATCGATAGGTTTTCACGCGGATTTTTAACCCTCGCTTGATCCCTGAATATGGCACGGCTCCTTCAGCCGTGCCCTTCGTCCAGAGAATCTTTTCCATCCAGGCTTGAAAACAAACGGCCCTCGCCTGGGAAACACGCGATCACACCCCGTCATCGGCGAAGCGTGTGTGGTGTGTCCGGTGTACCTATCAGAACCTTCGCCCTATCAAATACATCCGAAAACATCCTGCGAGTGAGTTTTCCGGTATTTGTGTTTTGCAGCGAAGGATGGAAGCTGGAAATCAAGATCCGTCCTCCCGGAAGCGCATATTCCGCCCCGTGAGAAAACTTGAAGCGCGGTTTACGCTCACTCTGCCCCGTGCGCGCCAAATGCTCCAAAAATCCATCGAACGCGATGCGCCCGAGGCAGACCACCACCCGCAAATTGCTCAGCAGCCGGATCTCCTCGTCCAGATGGGTGGAGCAATTCGCCAGCTCTGAGCGTTTAGGCGTGTTATCCGGCGGAGCGCAGCGGACGACAGCGCTTATCCAGCAATCGAGCAGCTTTAGCCCGTCGCCGCGAGAAACGGAAGTAGGTTGTGAGGCAAATCCAGCCTCGTGCAGAACGGGGTAGAGGAAGTCGCCGGACCCGTCGCCGGTAAACGGACGGCCGGTGCGGTTGGAACCGTGCGCGCCCGGAGCCAGCCCCAAAACGAGCAGGCGGGCCTTCTCATCGCCAAAAGACGGAACCGGCTTGGCCCAGTAAACCCAGTCGCGGTACGCTCGGCGCTTGCTAGTGGCAATCTCTTCGCAGTACTTCCGCAGCCGGGTACACCGGTTACAACGGATAAGATTCTGGTTGAAAAGGATCAGTGGGCTGGGACTAGCCGGAAGAGACCCAGGGTTCGCCGGAGCCACACCAGGGCTTCCAGCAGGCGAACCAATGGGCGAATTAACAGGCGAGCCCGGGGTCGATCGGGGGATGGAACTCATACCCGATTGTAAGGCTCGCGGGAAAGACGGCGTAAGATGATTTTTGCTTTTTCACGGCCGGACCGTCCCGGTGAAAAAGCGCAAAAGAAAGACTCTCGAGGGTGTCTATGCGCAACAGGACCAAGGGGTTAACCGGAACTCTGGCAACGATCGCTCTGCTCGCAGCCGGCTGTCAGCAACAGACCGCCACGCCGGAAAAGGCCCCGCAACCGGCGACCGCGGCACCGGCAGCCGTCCAGATAGGGGGCGAAGACGTCTTAACCCTCACACGCAAATCCAGCGCCGGCGGCAACAAACCGGAGTTCCTCTCCGTGACCCTGCTTCCGGGACGCGGCATGAATATGCTGCAGGTCACGGCCGCGATCCCTGGTAAAGGGGAGATACCGCTGCTCCACTCACCCTCCGTCCAGGAAGCCGCGAGTCAACTCACCGGCACGGGCAAAGATGAGTTGGGCAACGGATCCTTCGGCTTCGGGGGCGCCTTTCTCATTCCCTACCCCAATCGCATCATTGGCGAGCGCTCCTCGGATGGCAAGTCGGTCATCACGCAATGGCGCGGCCACACCCTGACCCTCCCGGCAAACTTTCCCAGCAAGAACCCTGGCGGACCTGTGGTGGCGATCCACGGATTGATTACCAAATCCAAGGTGGAAGACCTGCAGACGCAAACCACCGCGGATGGGCAAACGGTGACCGGCGTCATCCACGCCGGAGACTTCGGCGGTCACTGGCTGTCCGATACTGACCTGACAATGAACATCGCCTTAACCGGCGATGCAGTCGATGCCACCATCACCGCCAAAAACGTGGGCAAAGAACCCGAGCCGATGTCGATCGGCTGGCATCCCTACTTCCAGATACCGAGCGGCCATCGCGCGCAGACGCGACTGCACATCCCCGCCGCCATGATGGCCCTGGTGAACAACTACGGTGACGCATTCCCGACCGGGGAACTCAAGCCGGTCAAAGGCACGGATTACGACTACAACGCCCCCGACGGCGTGGCGCTCGACGATCATTTCCTCGACGACAATTTTTCTCATCTGCAGCGCACCAACGGCGCAGCCGAAGTAAAGCTGATCGACCCCGATGCTCATTACGGGTTGACGGTCTCGGCGCTCTCTCCCGAAATCAGGACCATCCAGGTCTATTCGCCAAAGCCAGCTTCGTTTGTCGCCATCGAAGATCAGTTCAACTACGTGGACCCATTTGGAAAGCAGTGGAAGGGTATGGATACGGGCATGGTGACGCTGCGCCCCGGACAATCGGTTACCTGGAAGGTTCGCCTGGGACTGTTTGTTCCGGGCCAATAAAAGCAGTCGAGGGTTACCGTAGTAAGGGGCGCGAAAACGGAGTAACCACCTGTTTCCCGCCGACCCGGCGCATACTGTAAGGATGAGAACAGCGCATGCTGCCCGCTGCCTCTGTTGCGGGTACAGAACTTTGACTGTGCCTGAAGCTCTCGAGCTCTGCCAGGTCTGCTGGTGGCAGGACGATGGTCAGGATGACCGCGACGCCGACGTCATCCGCCGAACCGTGAACGGCAACCTCTCCCTCAGCGACGGACGACGCAACTACAAGCACTATCAGGCTGCCGATCCGCGGTTTGTTGCGCACGTACGCACGCCGCGGCAGGAGGAACTTTAGGCTGTACCGGCAACGCCGGGGTCGCCTGAGGTAACCGTAAAGGGTGTATTGTAGTTAATAGCGGCTTCGCATTCCTTGCGCTGCGGGTTTGACCCTCCCGGCAAAGCCTCATACGATGAAAGCAGGCTGTTTACAGGCTCCCCACGCTTGCATCGATTTAGCCATTGCAGCCGCGTAGGAAGCGAGCGAACCTGGAAGGCATACGTTGAGTTCAACTGAAATGATCGAAACTACACCGCAATCTGACGGGGCGGCTACCGCCACTGAAGAATCCGCCGGACATGAACATGAGGGCCACTCTCATGGTGCTGCAACTCTAAATCCGGAATGCACCCGCGAAGTCGAAATCGAAGTACCCGCAGACGAAATTTCCCGCAATTATCAAGCAGTTACCAAACGATACAAGAAGATGGCACGTATCCCCGGCTTCCGCGCGGGCAAGGTTCCGGAGTCGCTTATCCGCGGCCGCTTCGCCGAGCAAATTCGCCAGGATGTGATGGAAGCGGTTCTGCCCGAGCACTTCCGCACCGCCATTGCCGAGCGCCAACTCAAGCCCATCTCTCAGCCCCAGGTAACCAAAATCGATCTCGAAGAAGGCAAGCCGCTGCGCTTCAAAGCAGCCTTCGAAGTGCTTCCCGAATTCTCGATCGATGGCTACCAGGACGTGAAGGTGGAAAAGCCTTCCACCGAGCTGACCGATGCTGAGTTCGATGCGGAACTCGCGCGCATCCGTGACTCCCGGTCGACCATGGAACCTGTAACCGAAGAGCGGCCCCTTGCCGATGGTGACTTTGCCCAGATCAGTTTTACGGGCGATGTGCAGCCGGCGGAAGGCGAAGCCGAGACGGCGCCCCAGCAGCCAATTTCGGGGCAGGATGTGATGGTCGAAGTAGGCGGCCCCAACACACTGGACACCTTTAACGCCGCGCTGCGCGGTTCCAGCGCCGGCCAACAGTTAAAGTTTGAGGTGAGCTATCCGCCGGATTTCGGTGAGCGGCAACTAGCTGGCAAACGCGTAGCCTACGATCTTGAAATCAAGGGCATCAAGAAAAAGATCGAGCCGGAAATGAACGACGACTTCGCCAAGGAGCTCGGACAGTACGAGACCCTGGACGATTTCAAGCAGCAACTGCGTGATCATCTGGCCCGGGACAAGCAGCGGCGTGTGCAGGCGGAGACCACAAACCGGTTGCTGGACGCCATGGTGGCGCGCTACGAATTCCCGGTTCCCGAGTCGTTGGTGCAGCAACAAGTCGACGCTCGTTTGGATCGCGGTCTGCGGGCGCTGGCTTCGCAGGGCATGCGCACCGAAGACATGCGTAATCTTGATTTCGATCGCTTGCGCGCGGCGCAACGGCCCTCCGCCACTGCAGAGGTGAAGGGCTCGATGCTGCTCGACCGCATCGCCGATGCAGAGAACATCACCGTGCCGGAAGAAGAAGTCGAAAACGAACTGCAAGCTATCGCTTTGCAAATGCGCGAGCCGGTGGATGCACTGCGCACGCGTTTGACTGAGGACGGTAGCCTCGCTAGAATCCGGGAACGCTTACGTAGAGAGAAGATGGGCGCGCTGCTGTACGAAAGGCTAGCGTCCTGATGAAACGCAAACGGCCAACTTAAAGGGTGGGGCGCACGCAGCCCACAGGAAGTCGAAGCAAGGGAGAGCATGGCACTTGTACCTATGGTGGTCGAGCAGACGAGTCGAGGCGAGCGCGCCTACGACATTTATTCGCGTCTGCTTCGCGACAATATTATCTTTCTGGGTACACCGATCGACGATCAGATCGCAAACCTGGTAATCGCCCAAATGTTGTTCCTCTCCGGCGAAGACCCGGAGAAAGATCTTCAGCTCTATATCAATTCACCGGGCGGCTCGATCACCGCGGGTCTTGCCATTTACGACACCATGCAGTTCATCCGCAATGACGTGGTCACCTATTGCATCGGCCAGGCGGCGAGCATGGCGGCCTTCCTGCTGATGAGCGGTAACAAAGGTAAGCGGTTTGCCCTGCCCAACTCGCGCATCCTGATTCACCAGCCGTCGATGGGTGGTCTTTCGGGTCAGGCGACCGATATTGATATTCACGCTCGCGAAATTTTGCGTATTCGCGAGATCACCAACAAGTTGATGTCGAAACACACCGCGCAACCGTTGGAACGCATTGAACGGGATGTGGAGAGAGACTTCATCATGAACGCGCAACAAGCCAAAGAGTACGGCATTATTGACGAAATCATAGACCGGCCCCGTACGTGAAGGGCCGTCAGGCCAAAGGAGTTGCAGGATGAAAACGCCGAGGGGAACAGACGATACGCTCCGTTGTTCGTTCTGTCATAAGTCACAGGACGCCGTTGCTAAATTGATCTCCTCACCGAGCGATTACCCGCGGGCATACATCTGTGATGAATGTGTTGCGGTTTGCAACTCCATCCTCGAAGACGACCGTGGCGAGACGCAACCTGGGGCAGCCCCAGCCCACTTGCCCAAACCGCAAGAGGTCAAGGGCTTCCTCGACGAGTACGTCATCGGTCAGGAGCAAACCAAGAAGAAGTTAGCGGTCGCTGTCTACAACCACTACAAACGCATCCAGATGAACCGGACGCGGGGCAATGATGTGGAGCTTTCCAAGTCCAACATCCTTCTCGTAGGCCCGACTGGTAGCGGAAAAACCCTGCTCGCCCACACCCTGGCCAAGATGCTGGACGTACCCTTTGCGATCGTTGACGCCACCACGTTGACGGAAGCCGGGTATGTCGGCGAGGACGTCGAGAACATCATCCTCAAGCTCCTGCAGGCAGCCGATGGCGATGTCGCCAGGGCGCAGACCGGCATTATCTATATTGATGAAATCGATAAGATCGGCCGCAAGGACGAAAACCCATCCATTACCCGGGATGTCTCCGGCGAGGGTGTGCAGCAGGCCCTGCTGAAGATCCTCGAGGGTACGGTCGCTAACGTTCCGCCCCAGGGTGGACGCAAGCACCCCCACCAGGAGTTCACCCCGGTCGATACGACCAACATCCTTTTCATCTGCGGCGGCGCGTTTGTCGGTCTGGAACGCATTGTCGGCCGGCGAGTGGGTAAAAAGGCGCTTGGTTTCAAGGCACTTTCCGAGAAAGAAGCGCAGGAAGTGGGTGTTTTGCCCGCCCAGCGCGATACCGAGCTACTGCGCCAGGCCCAGCCACAGGACCTGATCAAATTCGGCCTCATCCCTGAATTTGTCGGGCGCCTGCCGGTGATCGGTATTCTCGACGAGCTGGACGAAGCGGCCCTGGTGGAGATTCTCACCAAGCCCAGAAACGCGATCCTCAAGCAATACCAACGACTCTTCGAATATGAGGGCGTACGCCTCGTGTTTTCCGAGGACGCCTCCCGTGCCGTGGCTCGCGAAGCCCTGGCTCGCAAGGTCGGAGCGCGCGGCCTGCGTATGATCCTGGAAGAGTTGATGCTCGATCTGATGTACCACCTCCCCAGCAACAAAAAGATCAAGGAACTCGATATCACGGCCGAAATGGTACAGAAGCGGGACCTTTCTGTGACCTTGCTGGAAAAGGCCGGATAGGACCACTCGAGGCTGAAGGGGACGGGCTTTAGCCCGTACATAACCCGGCAAGACTCAGTTGGGCTTTAGCCCCTGAGGGCTGTTTTTAGCGTTTATCTAACGGAAAAACAGCCCGCAGGGCTAAGAGTCTGAGTGAGAACTCGAAAACTGGCAACAGTCATATAGCTTTTGAATCACGATCTATATGAACTCGCATTGATTTTTCCGGAAATCTTGGTTCTCACGCAGACTCTAAAGCCCTTCCCCTTTGCTGCCGGTCTGTACGGGCTAAAGCCCGTACCCTTCACTCGAGACATTTTGCTTCAGCCCACTGACCGATCGACGTTTATTGAGGGGTCAAGCACCGTGTTGATCGGTTGAAGCCCCTCACGTGTGGGGCATTGGCGCAACTTCCATTTCCTCTGTATAAGGGAGATAAGTGAAAGGAAATCGCGTGACACAAGCAAAAGAAACCCGGGACAAAGGCGATCTTCGCAAGCTCCCCATGATGCCCATTCGGGACATGGTGATCTTTCCTTACATGATGACGCCCTTTGTTGTGGGGCGTGAATCCAGCGTGCGAGCGCTGGAAGAGGCGCTCACCGGGGACCGCAAGATCTTCCTGGCGACGCAGCACGATGCGGGCATCGATGAGCCCCGCCCGGAAGACATTTATTCGGTAGGAACCATCGGCAACATCGTCCAGAGCGTCAAGATGCCGGACGGCAACATCAAAGTGCTGGTGGAAGGACTCGAGCGCGCCAAGGCTGTGGAAATGAACGACTCCGATGGCTTTTTCGTAGCCACCGTGCGGGTCGCCAACCGCCAGCTCGAAGTGAATCCGCAAATTGAGACAGTGATGCAGCGCGTCACTTCCCTCTTTGAGCAGTACGTCAAGCTGCAGCAATCGCTGAATTACGAAACCATGATCGCCGCCGTCCGCATGGACGAGCCGGCCAAGCTTTCCGACACCATCGCCGCCAACCTGCAGCTCTCTATTGAAGAGAAGCAGGAGCTGCTCGACATCTTCGATCCCAGCGAGCGCCTGTCCCGCGTCGCCGACGTTCTGGACATCGAAATCGAGAAGCTCAACATGGATCGCAGCGTGCAGAGCCGGGTCAAACGGCAGATGGAGCGAGCCCAGAAAGAGTACTACCTCAACGAGAAAATCAAGGCTATCCAGAAGGAACTGGGCCGCGGTGAGAAGAGTGAGTTTGATGAGCTGCGCAAGAAGATCGAGGGCGCTGGGATGCCCAAGGACGTCTTCGACAAGGCAATCCAGGAACTAAAGAAGCTGGAAGCCATGCCGCCCATGTCGGCTGAGTCGACGGTATCCAGAAACTACCTGGACTGGCTTCTGGCGGTGCCGTGGAAGAAGAGAAGCAAGGAAACACGCAGCATCGATCATGCCGAAAAGGTGCTCAACGCGGACCACTATGGCCTGGAAAAGATCAAAGAGCGCATTCTCGAGTTTCTGGCTGTCCGCCAGTTAGTAAAAAATCCTAAAGGATCGATCCTATGCTTTGTCGGGCCTCCAGGTGTGGGTAAGACCTCGCTCGGCATGTCGATCGCCAAGGCCACCGGCCGCAAATTCGTGCGCATGTCGCTGGGGGGCGTACGGGACGAAGCGGAAATCCGTGGTCATCGGCGGACCTATATTGGCGCTCTGCCTGGACAAATTATTCAGTCCATGAAGAAGGCGGGAACCAAAAACCCGGTTTTCATGCTGGACGAAGTGGACAAGATGGCTTCCGACCTGCGGGGAGATCCCGCATCGGCGTTGCTCGAGGTGCTCGATCCGGAGCAGAATACGAGCTTCCAGGACCACTACCTCGACGTGGAATATGACCTGTCGCAGGTGCTCTTCGTGGCGACGGCCAATGTGCTGCACACCATCCCAGCGCCGCTCCAGGATCGCATGGAGATCCTGCGCCTGCACGGCTACACCGAGGCGGAAAAACTCGAAATCGCCAAGCAGTACCTGGTCAAGAAGCAGCGTGAGGCCACCGGGCTGAGCGATAAGAACGCGGTTTTCAGCGATGCCGCGCTGGTGGACATCATTCGCGGCTATACCCGCGAAGCGGGCGTCCGCAACCTGGAGCGCGAGATTGGCAACGTCTGCCGCAAGGTGGCTCGCCGTGTCGTCCGCAACGGAGCCAAGCACAAGGAAGAAATCGCCGATACGAACGTGAACGAGTTTCTGGGAGTGGCCAAATTCCGCGATTCCCAGTTGCACGAGACCAGCGAAATTGGCTTGGTGACCGGCCTTGCCTGGACCGAGGTGGGTGGCAGCATCCTCTCGACCGAAGTACAGGTATTGGACGGCAAGGGCAAGTTGACCCTGACCGGTCAACTTGGCGACGTGATGCAGGAGTCAGCGCAGGCCGCTCTTTCCTACATCCGCAGCCGGGCGCAGCACCTGGGATTGCCGAAAGACTTTTACCGCAATCTCGACATTCACGTACACGTGCCGGAGGGGGCGATCCCAAAGGACGGTCCGTCTGCCGGCATCACCATCGCCACAGCCCTGGCCAGCGCCTTGGCCAAGGTACGCGTGCGACGCGATATTGCGATGACCGGTGAAATCACTCTGCGGGGTAAGGTCCTTCCCATTGGGGGATTGAAGGAGAAGCTGCTGGCCGCTCATCGTGCCGGTATCTTTGAGGCCATTCTGCCCCGTGCCAATGAAAAGGATCTCGCAGATCTCCCGGAAAACCTGCGCAGCGTGATGAAGCTGCACTTTGTCGATCAAATGGACGAGGTGCTGAAGATTGCGCTGGAAGGTCCTTTGCCCGAATTGCGCGAGGAAACTCCCGAAGCGCTGGCTGCGGTGAAGCCACCGGTGGCCGCCGATCAGCCGCGCGCACAGTAGTCCGTGCACCTGGTCACGAAGTTCCTGCTTTCGGCGATGTCGCCGGATCAATTCCCTACCTCGGCGGCCCCGGAATTTGCATTCCTGGGCCGCTCCAATGTAGGCAAATCCAGCCTGATCAACGGCCTGCTGGGCGAGAAGGCTGCGAAGGTTTCCGCCTCGCCCGGCCGCACCCGGTCGATCAACTTTTTCGCTTTATCGGATTCACCAACGGCCCGGCTGCCCCGCCTGCTGTTCGCTGATCTACCCGGCTACGGGTACGCCAAGATCTCCAAATCCATCTCGGCCGAGTGGCCCAAATTCATCAACCCCTATCTTGAAGAGCGGCCTAACCTGGTCCTTTGCATCTGCCTCGTGGACAGCAACATTCCGGTCCAGGCCAGCGATCAGCAACTGATCGCGTCGTTGAAAGGTATGGGCCGCAGCTTTCTGGTGGTAGGGACGAAGGCAGACCGGCTTTCCGGTAATGAGCGAACCAAGGCTCTGAACCGGCTAAAGGAAGGTCTGGAGTTGGGTGAGATATTGCTCTGTTCCTCCAAGACCGGCTACGGAATCAAAGACCTGTGGACGCAGATTCTGGCGCGGGCCGAAGCCACAGCTTAGGGTGGGGAGAAACATCTCCACGAAGGGTCCGCTGAACCGCAGGTCCCTCCGCTCCGGTCGGGATGACAAGGATATGTGCTTGCTACCTCAGGTTTTCCCCTCGATCCGGTAGCCATCCTTCATGGAACCGTTACCCCCTTCCTTGTCATCCCGACCGGAGCGGAGGGACCTGCGGTTTCGTTTTGACCGCTTACCAGGTCGAATAAGGCTGGCCGTCGCTCCCGGCCTGGTCTGACCCGCTGTGCACATCCGTCATGCCAGGATCAGTCTGGTCGACGTTCTGCAACGTGTCATCCATCGTCGGCACCCAGGTGCTGTTGCTTGCGGTCATTGGATCTTTGGGAATGACTTTCAGATAACCGGCAGTGACCAGATCATCGAGACTTTGCGGCGCCTTGTTCTTGTCGTTGGTATACGAATCGATGCCGTCGCGCATGACGTGCAGGTCCTCCCTGAGGACGGCTTCCTTGGCGGCGCGAATCGATGCGGTATACGCGGGGATCGCGATCGCCGCCAGGATGGCGATGATCAGCATCACCACCATCAACTCCACCAGGGTGAAGCCACGCTCGAATTGATGAGTCCGCACGGATCTTCTCACGAGCCTACCAATCGGAATATTTGGTGCCATCCATCGCGGTGGCTTGCGACTTGGACGCAACATCAAAGACATTCTGCCCGCCCCACGAATCGCTGTTCGGTTCATCCTGCATGGAGCGCAAAGTCCACTCAGCTTTGCCGGTCATAGGATCCACCGGGATGCGGCGCAGAAACTTGAGCTTTTTGCCCTGGGCGTCGACACCCTTTACCAGCGTATCGAGATCAGGAGGATAGTTTCCACTGTCGACCTTGACCTGGAATGCGTGACGGTCGGCGGCGTCTCTGTACCGATCAATTGCATCGCGCATCTGCCACAAGTCGTAGCGCAGTTCCCTTTCTTTCTCTCGCTTCACGCGAAAGCGCGCCAGCGGAACGACGGCCGATGCGAGGATGGCGAGGATCGCGACCGTCACGATCAACTCGACCAGAGTCAGCCCCGATTGCCGGGAAGCCGCTGCATTGCGTGGACGTAAGGTGTACTGCATACAAAGAGCCCTATGGAATGTGAATCGCGGTTTGTGAGCCGGCAATGTTTACCGATTGCTGCGCGCTGTTCTTTGCCGACGCGCGGATGATTTGCATGGCCGCGTCTCCCGATGCATTGGCCTGGAAAGTCAAAATGCACACCGTTCCAGATCCACTCACACCAGCGACTCCGGGTGGACGCGAAGCCGAGATCACCACATTGCCCACCCCATCGTCACGATGAACCAGTGCGATCGCCTGGCCGTCGTGGCCAAGATAATCGCCCGTGTCGACGTTGATCAGCGCCAGCTTGCTGTTGTCGTAATGCAACTGCATGGGCACGGAGAATACGTCCTGGCCGCCGCTTAGGTTCACGGCTACCTGGAACGTCCCACCAACCTTGGGCACAGTCTGCGGGGGAGCGATTTGCAGCCCCATACTGTTGGACGTTGGAACCGCACTGATGTTGGGCCGCGCCATACCGGAGCTCGGATTCCCTGGTCCGGCATTCGCAGAGCCAGGCGCCCCTGCGGCGGGTGGGGCCCCATGGGGTTGCAAGCCTGGCGGCAGACCACCCACGCCTCCCGGCTGTGCTCCTCCTGGTTGCGCGCCTGCCGCCGCCGAAATGCGCCGCAACTCGACATTTGTGCCCGTGCCGGTGTCAATCTCCTGCAGATTCAATGGGCTGATGTCCGTGGCCCGCACCACATGCGGGGTCAGCATAAAGATGATTTCGTCATCGGAGACCTGATGTTGGGTGGAACTGAAGAGGTATTTCAAGATCGGTAACTCGCCCAAATAGGGCGTTCCGCCGATCGAGACGAGATCCTGCTTTTGCAGGAACCCGCCCAGGATATTGACTTCGCCTTCCTTCAGCCGGACCACCTGATCGGCTGTACGTTGGCTGATAATCGGCTCGGTAATGCCGCCGATATTGGTCGAGCCGTTCTCCTGCGACGAGACGATCTTGATCTTGAGGGTTACGTCCCGGTCGTAATGAACGATCGGCGTAATCTCGATCTCCACACCAACATCCAGGTAGGTGAATTGCGTGTTCACCAACGAGCTGACCACCGCGGTCGCTGCACCCGTCTGGTAGGACCCGGTAGCCACCGGGATACGTTCGCCAATCTTAAGGTCGGCCTTCTGCCCGTCCGTCGCCCGAATGCTGGGATTCTGCAAAACCTTGGTATCGGAATCCGAAAGCAAAAAGTTGGCGGTCGCCTGGCCGACGGTCACGGCAAAATTCGTAGCGTTCAGGTGGGCAAGGTTGTTGAGGGTCAGATTGGTCGAGCTAGTGCTGGTCGTGCTTGTGGTGCTCGTGGTGCTAGTCGTACTCGTCGTGCTCGTCGTGCTCGTGGTACTGGTGGCGTTGGGCGGCTGCAATTGCAGCCCGAAGCTTCCCGGGAGCTGAACACCGATGGTGCGCGTCCTATCCCTATTCACTTCGAGCAACGCCACATCGACCACCACCTCCGGACGCGACTTATCCAGATCGTTGATGAGCTTTTGCGCCAGCAGTAGTTCGTCGGGGGTGGCGCGCATAACAATGGCGCTCTGGCTCGGAACACCATAGAGCTTGGCGTTCACCAGCAGGTTGCGCAAAGCCGTCTGAATATCGTTTAGATCATTTTGCTGCGCGGTGTTCGCCAGGTAGAACGTCTGCACCGCTTCCTCTTCGAGCTCCTGGCGCTTGGCGCGCGTGTTCTGCGCAACGAAGATGGTGTTGCCGGTAACCGGGTGCCAAAAGGTGCCCGAAACTGTAGCCACAATGCGCAGCGCGTCCAACAGAGACACGTTCGCGATGTCCACCTGGACGCGCTTGGAGGTGTACTCGGGATCGAATAAAACATTGACTCCCGCCGCCTTGCCAATGGTCGTGTACACCACCTTGCTGTCTTCGCTCATGTGCAGCGTGAGCGGTTCGTTGGAGATAGGCTTAAGCTGGATCGGGCTGCCGACCTGAGTAAGTTCTTGGGCCTTGTTCTCCGGGATCGACGTTTCCTGATTCGCCTTAGGCGAAGCAGCCTGCTTGTCCCTGGTTTTCTCGATATCCTGGTGGGCCAACTCATTACTGGGATCGATTTCGAGCGCGCGGAGGAACTCGGTCAGCGCACCGGTTGTATCGTCCTGGGCGAGGAGCTTCTCCCCTTTTTGTACATGGGCCGACCCAGCCTGGAACCGCAAACGCTCATAGGCCGTCTTATAGCGAAGGTTCTTGGGTTCCTTCTGGAAGGCCTGGTAGTAGTCTTCGTACGCGGTGATGGGATCGTCCTTGGCTTCCGCCGCCTGGCCACGCTCGTACAGCTTTTTTGCCTTGGGACCGGACGCTGCCAGACAGCAAATGCTCAGGAGGAGGAACAGGGTAAACCCAGCGGACAGAGCCCAATTATTTTGATGGCGTTTCATCGCACTCCAGATAGCCAAGACGTGTGTTCACAGCAGTTTCGCAATCCGATGGGCCTAAGAACCGCGAGGAGCGGTCCCGGCCGGCCGGGACCACAGAAAGGCTCTCGTTCCGGCTTACTTCCATTGCCAAACCGCTGGGGAGAAATCGACGTGTTAACCAACGCCCAGAACAGCTTTTCTCTCTGCTAATGTCGCCTGAGTATACCATCCGGCGCACCCGGTCCTTTGCTCCCAAGTCGCGTGCTAGCATGAAGATTCGTAACCAAACGTATGCCCCGGCAACACACCCAAACCACGAATCCATCCCCCCAGAAAGCCAAGCCCAGAGAACCTGTTGCTGCCGGCGAACGGGATGCTGCCGTCAATCGCGCGGCCGGGCACAACTACTTTCTGCTCGACAAATTCGAAGCCGGTATTGCACTCAGGGGCACCGAAGTGAAGTCTATCCGTGAGGGCAAGGCCAATCTCAAGGATGCTTATGGCATCGTGAAAGACGGCGAAGCCTATTTGCTGAATGCGCATATCGGTCCCTACTCTCACGGTAACTCTTCCAACCACGACTCGTTACGCACCCGCAAACTGCTGCTACACCGCCAGGAACTACAAAAACTAATGGGGAAGACGCAGCTAAAGGGTTTAACGCTCATTCCCACCCGGCTTTATTTCCGCCATGGACGCGTGAAATGCGAACTGGCCGTGGCCAAGGGCAAACAGGACTGGGACAAGCGCGAAACCGAGCGGCGCCGTGAAGACGACCGCGAAGCCCGGGCGGCCATGGTCCGTGGCCAACGCAAGTAACCATAAACGGTACGATAGAAACGACTTACCGGATTTCAGGAAAGCACGCTACCCCATGCAGACAAGGTTTATATCGGCTAAGCTCGAGCGGGTCAACAGTGGGCTGCTGGTCATCTTTGCCCTTGATACTAAGGAGAAGAAGCAGAACCAGCCGGTCGTCAAGCTGTTGACCGGAGGCAGCGCCTTAACCAAGGCCACAGCTTCCATCCTCAAGAGTGGCGAATTTGCTGCCGGGAGCTGCGAGACGGTCCTGCTTCATGGCCCCGACGGGTTCAAAGCGGAACGAATCCTGCTCGTAGGCGTGGCCAAGCTCACCACGGCGGAAGTGCGCAAGGCAGCGGGTGCGGCTGTCCGGTTCGCCAAACCGCGTAAGCTGCGAGAACTGTGCATCGCGGTCCCGGAAGGCCTTGACCCCGTCGCGGCTACCCGTGCCCTGGTCGAAGGCGCTTATATCGGAGACTTCGATCCGGATACTTATCGTTCCGACCGCAAAGACCAGAGCATCGAGCAACTCAGTGTCCTTGCGCCCAGTGGAGCGAAACCGGCGGCCATCGAAACTGGCCTGCAAGAAGGGATCATCCTGGGCGAGGCGCAGAACTTTACCCGCTCGCTGGTCAATGAACCCAGCAATGTGTTGACCCCCACCGCACTCGGGCAAAGAGCCTCGGAGATGTGCCAGCAATTCGGGCTGCAATGTGAGGTTTACGGCGCAGACAAGCTCAAAGAATTGAAGATGGGAGCGTTCTGGGGAGTCACCAAGGGGTCGGAAGAACCGCCCGCCCTGATTGTGATGACCTACGAGCCCAAGAATGCCCCAGCTACTCCGGTGCTGGGCCTGGTAGGAAAAGGCATTACCTTCGACACCGGCGGCATCTCCATCAAACCGGCCGATGGCATGGAAAAGATGAAATACGATATGGCCGGCGGCGCGGCGATGATCGGCGCCATGCAGGCCATCGCGCAGTTGAAGCCGGCGGTGCGGGTGATCGGCGTGGTTTGTGCTGCGGAGAACATGCCCTCGGGATCTGCCATGAAGCCCGGCGACGTCCAGATCGCGATGTCCGGCAAGAGCATTGAGATCATCAACACTGATGCGGAAGGGCGATTGGTCCTGGCGGATGGTCTCGCTTATGCCCGGCAGCTCGGCGCCACTCATCTGATCGACGCGGCCACGCTGACCGGAGCCTGTGTCGTTGCGCTGGGCATGGTGAATGCGGGCGTTTTCTCCAACGACGAAGAAACCTACCGGCATTTCACTGCGGCGGTCGAAACATCGGGTGAGCGCTTCTGGCGGTTGCCGGTCGAGGATGATTACAAGGAGATGATCAAATCCAGCATTGCCGACATCATGAACACGGGTGGCAGCCGCTGGGGCGGAGCCATCACCGCGGCCATGTTCCTCAAGGAATTTGCGGAAGACACACCCTGGATCCATCTGGACATCGCAGGCGTGGCCTGGATCGAGGACCAGAAGCCCTGGATTGCCAAAGGTCCTTCCGGTATCGCCGTGCGCACCATCACGGAGTGGGTCCGAAGCTACGCAAAGTAAGCTCCATCAGACACCATAAAGGCATCCGATGGAACTCCTTCCTGACGCGCTTTAATACTTTCGTTAGGATGCGGCTCTGGCCGTTTGTTTTTCCGCATCACGTGTCGACGGAGCCGGCTTCGCATGGCTAAACTCGCGAATCAGTCTCTCGTTGAAGGCGGGTAGATCGTCGGGCTTGCGGCTGGTGGTGAGGTTATGATCGGTGACCACTGCTTCATCCACCCAGTGCCCGCCTGCGTTTCGAATGTCAGTGCGGACTGAAGGCCAGGAAGTAAGCGTCCTCCGTTTGACCACGCCGGCCTCAACCAATAGCCAGGGCCCGTGGCAGATGGCGCCGATAGGTTTGCCTGAATTGAAGAATTCGGTAACAAAAGCAACCGCCTTCGGTTCTATGCGCAGTTTGTCTGGATTGATTTGACCGCCCGGCAAGACAAGCCCGTCATAATCTGCCGGTTTTGCCTCGTCCAGTGTCTTATCCACCTTGGTATTTTCGCCCCAGTCGGTATGGTTCCAGCCTTTGATCTGACCCGGTTTGGGAGAGATCACATGGACAGTCGCTCCCGCTGCTTGCAGAGCCTCCTTGGGTTCGGTCAACTCCACTTGTTCAAAGCCATCGGTGGCTACGATTGCGATCTTCTTCCCCTGCAATTTTGTAATCATGATTAAACCCCTTACTAATTAAGAGGCCCGCTCCTTCTCCCTCGTTGCCCCACCTCGCATTGTGAAATGTAGATGAACAATGCTCCGGCCATGGCATCTCGCGGCATCCTACTCGACATAACCTGTGTGAGAGGACGGCACTATGCCTTGCGAAAAGACCTGTAGAACCGTTGTTTGCGCCATTGCGATTTTGTCCTCATTCAGCTTGTTAACGTCCTGCAAATCTTCACCGAGCACGGTAGATCTCAATGGAGCTGGAAGCACGTTTGTCTATCCGGTGATGGGCCGTTGGATTCAGGACTTCCAGCAGTCTCACCCGAACGTGCGGATTAACTATCAATCCATCGGGAGTGGCGGTGGCATTCGGCAGGTGAAGTCCGGCACGATTGATTTCGGCGCTTCGGATGCTCCGTTGTCGGACAGCGATATGGCGCAAATGGCGGCGGTGGTCCAATTTCCGGAATCGGCCGGGCCGGTATGTGTTACCTACAACCTCGACGGCCTGCAGAATCCGCTGCAGCTCTCTTCAGACACGCTTGTTGGAATTTTCCTAGGCAAGATCACGAGCTGGCAGGATCCGGCGGTGAAGAAGGACAACCCCGGCCAGAAGCTGCCGAACACGAAGATCGTTGTGGTTCATCGGGCGGAAAGCAGCGGCACCACAGCTGCGTTCACGACCTATCTTGCCGCGGTCAGCCCGGAGTGGGCGCAGACCGTAAGCAAGGGCACGGCGGTTAAGTGGCCGACCGGGCTTGGCGCCAAGGGCAGCGAGGGAGTTACCGGCCAGGTGAAGCAATCGTCCGGCGCCATCAGCTACGTCGAGTTGACTTATGCAACCCAAAACAAGCTGCCGGTCGCTGCGATCAAGAATCAGGCCGGCAAGTATGTCTTACCCAGCACTTCGGGAACAACCGCGGCCATCGAGGCGTTCAAGGATCAGTTGGCGCAGGACCCCCGCGTTCCAATCGCGAATCCACCTGCAACCGCGCCGGATGCTTATCCCATTTCGACGCTGACCTTCCTGATTGTTCCCAAAGACGGCAAGGACGCGCAGAAGCGGACCGCGTTGAAGCAATTCCTCACCTACGTGGTGACCGATGGCCAGCAGGGCGCGAGCGGATTGAACTACGCCCCGCTCCCCGACGCCGTGAAGCAACTGGACGTGAAGGCGCTTGGCCAACTAACCGTCAACGGTGGTCCGATTCAATAGGTTCAAGCCATCCAGGATTGCAGAAACTCCTGACGGAGGGCACGGCTTCAGCCGTGCCCTTTCTGGCAGCTACAAGGGCAGGGAAAAACTTCACTAAGGGACTTCGCAACTCACGCGATCAAGGGCGCAGCCCTTCGGGTTTTGGTTCCCCCGCTCGCGATCCCCCAAAAAGCTGCAAGCAGCTTCCGCAACCGTTGATCTTGCTACCCCACCCTTCGCCGGGCAGAGGGTTATGAGCAGACATAACCCTTAGACAAAGCTCTAAACAGTGCTAAAAGGCTATGATGAAAGGGGGGTACGAACATGGCAGCTCTTGATTGGTCACAATGCCCAGCCGTTGAAAGCATTCCCGGCAAGCGTAGCGGCGCATGGGTGTTTCGGGGAACGCGGACCCCAATTTCGACGGTGTTCGAGAACCTTCAGGACATGAATGTTGACGAACTCGTGGAAGAATTCGGCGTGACGCGAGAACAGGTTCAGGCCGTTCTGGAATTTGCCGCGCACAGCGCTGATGCTCCGGCCCCGCGTCCCTAAATGCTTGTTTTGTTCGACAACGGTACACCCCGCACTCTTGCTCGTTATCTCATCGAACATCACGCGGTAACGGAAGCTCGCGCCCGTGGGTGGGATGAGTTGGAAAACGGCGAACTGCTCACTGTAGCTGAGGCCGCAGGGTTTGAAGTCTTGGTGACGACCGACAAAAACCTTAGCTATCAGCAGAGCCTTGCGGGTCGCAAGATAGCCGTCGTCGTGCTAGGACAGGGGCGGTGGAGCGTTATAAAGCGATACGTGACGCAGATAGCCGTCGTTGTTGATGCGGCGACACCCGGCAGTTTTACCGAAGTCGAAATGCCCCGTGAATAATGCGCTTTCCTGCCCCCGTTCAGCGCAGTAATGGCATTATCGGCGTCCCCCGACGCGCCGCCACGGATTCATCCGGCCAGCACTCGACCGCCTGATGACCGCCCCCGCCGGAGTTGCTTTGCTTCCGTCCTTTAATTCTCTTTTTGTAGGCGGCTTAGTTCTGTTTTTTGGGGAGCCATTTCGTAGAAACTGCTGTTCAAAGCGACGGACTCATCACCCATAGGGCGAACCTAACGCTCCAGAGGCGTCCGCTCTGTTTGGTCCCTCATGTTGCTCCCCAGAAACACTCACTGTCTCCGTGGACTCACCCCATGGAAATGATTTTTCAACGGAGTCTTTAGCTACCGCGTTACATCACTTCCGGAACATCAATCCCCAGCCACTCCAACGACCGCACCAAAGCGCGTTCGGCAACCGCTGCGGTTGCCAGCAAGAACTGCTGACGCTTCGGATCCTCTTCGGTAAGGATGTGGTGGCGGTGATAAAAATTATTGAACAATTGCGCCAACTGGAAAGCATGGCGAGCCAGATACGCAGGCTCCGCGGCCGCAATGGATTGCTCCAAGAGCAAGCTGAGCTTGGAAGCCACGATCCACAACTCCCAAAGACCTGCTGCGTCCTCACCCTCGAGATAGTCCCCGACGTTCACATCCGCAAGCGACGCCTCCGGAGTCGTACCTGCCTTACGAAAAATATTGCGTGCGCGCACAATTGCATACTGCACGTAAGGTCCCGTCTCGCCTTCGAAGCTGAGCGCCTCCTTGAAATCAAAGGCAATCACTGTATTGCGCGTGAACTTGAGCATGAAGTAGCGCAAGGCCCCAACCGCAATCTGGTGAGCAATGCCCTGCCTCTCCTCCTGACTGCGCTGCGGGTGCCTGGTGTCGACCTCTTCTTTCGCCGCATCCGTAAGCTTGTCGAGCAGGTCGTCAGCCTTCACCCCAAACCCTTTGCGTCCGGAGACCTCAATGTAAGGGCGCGCCCGGTCCTCTTGCGAAATCTGGTAGCCCAGATCGATCGCGCATCGAGGCGTCAACGCAACCATCTCATAGGAAAAGTGGACATAGTGCTCCGCGGCTTCGGTATCTCCAAGACCACGTAGAGCTTCAATCACGTTTGCCTGCGGGTCCGCCTGGCGGCTGTCAATGACGTTGTAGATGGCCTGCGCGCCTCCAAAATTGGGATGATCAGGCTCACCCACCTCGGTTGAGATCCAGCACATATGGTCGCTATAGGCAAAAAAACGCGCGTAGCCAAAGTCCCGGCCAAGCAAGCCAAACTTCCACAAGTGATAGGCGATGTCCTTGCCTACATACGTGACCGTCCCATTGGAACGCACGATCACCTTGGCATCTTCATCGACCGCACCCTCCGCGGGTGCAGCGGCAGTCGAAGCACGCCGCATAACCCAACAACCCTTGTTCTTGCCCTCGGTCTCCAGATACAGCACGCCCTTCGCCTTCAACTGTTCGAAGGCGAGATCCCAAAACTTGAGATGGAGGATCTCACTTTCCCGAGGAAGAAAGTCATACTCAATGCCCAGCCGCAGCATGGTCTCCAGATGCCGCCGCAACACAGCGGTCGAAACCAAGTCGGCAATCTGGGCAATTTCGTTGCCCCCAGCCTCGATGGCATGCAACGTATCGAGACGAATTTGCTTGCGCTCCTTAGCCTCCGCTTCCGAAGCGGAGTACCACTGCGAAACCCGCGCATAAAGGTCCCAGCAGTAGTAATCGATGCGCTCCTCTTTTGCCTTGAGGCCGGCCATCAACTGCGTCACGCCGGCTAGATCGTAGCCTTCGAGGTGAGTCAATCCGACAACCACGTCCGCTACCTGCACCCCGGTGTTGTCAATGTAGTTCTGTACATCCACACGCTGCCCCGCGGCACGCAAGAGGCGGACAAAGGTATCCCCGAGGATGGCGTTGCGCAGATGACCGATATGCGCAGCCTTGTTGGGATTGATGCTGGTGTGCTCGACCAGCGAATGGAGATGGCTCTGCTCTTCCGGGGTATCATCGCGCGCGATCTCGAGCGCGGCGGCCTGGCGATCAAGTTTGCCGTTGATATAACCGGCACCGGCGACTGTAAACGAAGTGAAGCCCTCCAACGGCAACAGGTCCGCGACCAGTTCCCCGGCGATCGCGCGCGGCGAGCGCTTGAGTCGACGCGCCAGTTCGAAGGCCACCGGCAGCGCATACTCCCCCATCTCCAGATCGGGCGGCTGCTCGATGGCGATCTGTGGAAGTTCTACCTGGTATTTGGCCTGAAGAACCGAGCGGAGCCGCTCGCGAAGAAGTCTCTGCTGTTTGCGGTACACCTAAAACCCCTGATTTTCTTGCCGATTCTAGCAGAACGGTCACCCTGTTAAGATTGAGAGAGGTGCACAGTCCTGGTGCACAACATCACTGCCTTACTCATGTCCGATACTTCCAGCTTTTACATCACCACTCCGATCTACTACGTGAATGCGCGGCCCCACATCGGTCACGCCTACACCACAGTGGTGGCCGACGCCATCGCGCGGCGCAAACGAGCCCTCGGCTTTGATACCTGGCTTCTGACCGGAACCGACGAACACGGTCAAAAGATCGAGCGTTCCGCCCGCCAGGCGGAACAGTCCCCGCAAGAGTTTGCCACCGTGGTTTCCGCGCAGTTCCGCAGCCTGTGGGATCGCATGGGGCTTAGCTACGACGATTACATACGAACCACCGAGGAGCGCCACCGCAAAGGGGTGCAAAAGCTGTTTAGCGTGCTGCAGGAGCGCGGATACATCTATAAGGGAAGCTACACCGGCCAGTACTGCGTCTCTGACGAGCTTTATGTCGATGCGCCCCCCGGCTCGCCGTGCCCGGATTGCGGCCGGATCACGGAAACAGTGAGCGAAGAGAACTACTTCTTCAAGCTATCGGCATTCGAACGCAAACTGCTGGAACTGTACGAGCAACATCCCGAGTTCATTCGTCCGGAAGCCAGCCGCAACGAAGTGACTTCCTTCGTACGCGGAGGATTGAAGGACCTGTCTGTAAGCCGCACCAGTTTCGAATGGGGCATCCCCGTGCCCGGCGACCCCAAACATGTGATTTATGTGTGGATGGACGCGCTAGCCAACTACATTACGGCTTTGGGTTACGGCAGCGACGCCCCTGAGGACCAGCAACGTTTTGCCCGCTACTGGCCCGCCAACCTGCAACTGGTAGGCAAAGAGATCGTCCGCTTTCACTGCGTCTACTGGCCCGCTTTCCTGATGGCCGCCGGGCTGCCGCTGCCCAAGAGCGTCGCGGCTAACGGATGGCTGCTCTTCGAGCAAAGCAAGATGTCGAAGTCGCGGGGCAACGTAGTGCGCGCGGAAACCATTATCGGAATCCTGGGAGCCGACGCGCTGCGCTATTTTCTGATGCGCGAGGTGGTGTTCGGCCAGGACGGCAGTTTTTCCTTTGACGCCCTGGTGCAGCGCTACAACGCGGATCTGGCCAACGGCTACGGCAACCTGACCAGCCGGATTCTGGCCATGATCAACCAGTATTTCGAGGGAGTGGTCCCAGCCGGAGAGTCCGAACCCAGAGTCGTAGCCGCCGCAGAAACAGCCGCCCACGACTTTGCCAGGCACTTCGAAGCACTGAATTTTTCGCTCGCGCTCGAGTCCTTGTGGGGTTTGGTCGCAGTCGTCGACGGCTACATTACGGAAAAAGCTCCTTGGAAGCTGGCGGCGGCGGAAGACGGAGCGGTCCGCAGGGCATCCATTCTCTATACCTGCGCTGAAGCACTGCGCATCATCACCGCGCTCGCCTATCCCGTCCTCCCCGATGCCACAGCCAAGATCTGGGCACAGCTGGGTCTCGGCAACATCGGCCACGCAGATCTGAAAAACGTGCACTGGGGGCAATTGGCTCCAGGAATCAAACTCGGGCCAACCGGCCCCATCTTTCCCCGGGCAGAAAAGGACACAGTCAAGCGCATGCACGATTTGGAGAACAGCAACACCGGCAAGAGCGTGGAAGCAGAAACGGCGCCAGTTTCAGCAGCCGCAGTGATGACCAGCACGCCGGCGACCCCAACCCCAGCGCCGCAACCCACCCTTGCGGACCAATCCGCGGCCGTTTCGGCCTCGAGGGCAACCGAGGCCATTGCCGCCAAAGCGCCGGCGGCATTGACCACAGCAGCGTCCCTCGGAACCACTGCTCCCGATCCCAACCCGCCGGCCAAGCCGACCATCACCATCGATGATTTCGCCAAAGTTGAGTTGCGCGTGGCGCAGGTGCTGGTCGCCGAACCCGTCAAGGGCGCCGATCGGCTTCTTCGCCTGGAAGTCAGCCTGGGAGATGAGGTCCGGCAAATTGTCGCCGGCATCGCCGGTGCCTACGAGCCGGAAAAGCTTATCGGGCGCAAAGTAGTCATCGTCGCCAATCTGCAACCTAGAAAGTTGCGTGGCTTGGAATCCAATGGAATGATCGTCGCCGCTTCGGTAGGGGAAAAAGGCAAGCCCGTCCTGGCCGGCTTTCTGGAAGATATCGAAATCGGCGCCCGGCTCAAATAACGGTTCAAATAAACGGTTCAGGGACTTGGTACTGGTCGACTCACACGCACATCTCGACAGCCCTCGGTACGACGCCGACCGTGATGAGCTGCTGCAGCGGGCTTGGCAACAGGGGGTACGTACGGTTCTGTCCATCGGTATCGGAGAGGGGCCGGATACCATGCAGCAGGCGCTGGAGTTGAGCAAAAGCTACGCCGGCAAGCCGGGGATCCCCCGCATTCTGGCCACGGCCGGCATCCATCCCCACGAAGCTCAGTTCGCCAGCCAGGCAGCGCTCGAAAAACTGGACGGACTGCTCGACAGCCCGGATGTGCTTGCGGTGGGCGAGATCGGTCTCGATTATTATTATGACCACTCGCCGCGGGAGCAACAGAAACAGGCTTTCGCGCAGCAAATGGAGATAGCGGCGGCACGGCGGCGGCCAATCATCATTCATTGCCGGCCTTCCCACGGCAGCACCAATGCGTGGGATGACACTCTGACGATGATCGAAAACAATTGGATGGGGACCAATCTGGGCGGCATCCTGCACTGTTTTACCGGCGAATGGGAGCATGCCCGGCGAGCTTTGGACGGGGGATTTCTGATCTCCTTTGCCGGTAACGTCACATTCCCAAAGGCGGAAAACATCCGCCAGGTGGCAGCAAAAGTGCCTCTGGACCGGATGCTGATCGAGACCGATGCCCCCTTTCTTGCGCCACTGCCCCACCGCGGCAAGCGCAACGAGCCGGCATGGGTGGGCCGGGTGGCGGACAAGCTGGGAGAGGTGCGCGGCGTCCCGGCAGAGCTGGTCGCTTCCAGCACGGCCAACAACTTCTTCCGTTTTTTTGGTGTAGCGCCGGACGCAGACTCTTAACTTCAGGCCAGGCAACAAGGTTTGCGCTCATAATCGAGGAGGCAGCATGGCGGCAGACAATTCGTTCGATGTCATCAGCAAGGTTGATGTTCAGGAAGTACGCAATGCAATGGATCAGGCCACCAAGGAAGTGCGGACGCGTTTCGATCTCAAGGACTCCCACTCCGAAATCAAGCTTCTGGAAGGGGACGAGGTCATCGAGCTGGCGTCCTCGGACCAGTACAAGCTGAAGGCGGTCACCGAGATCCTGCAGCAAAAGTTTGTCAAGCGCGGGATCTCTTTAAAGGCCCTCGAATACGGCAAAATCGAACCCGCCTCGGGCTCCAGCGTCCGGCAGAAGATTACCCTGCAGCAAGGGATACCCGGCGAAAAGGCAAAAGAGATCGTTAAGCTGATAAAGGAGTCCAAGAAAAAGGTGCAGGCATCCATTCAGGGTGATACGGTCCGTATAACAGGCAAGGATCGCGATACTCTACAGGAGACAATTGCACTACTTAAGGGCCACGACTTCGGCATCGATATGCAGTTCACCAATTACCGGTCGAACTAAGCGTTTCCACCAGCACCTGGAGAGTGAGTGAGCACACAAGCGATAGCGACGGCAAAAGAAGTCTTCGACCTGTTACGCGACGACTTGAGCGCCATCGAAAAAGAGCTGGTGCGTGACGCCGTCTCCAATGTTGGGGCGATCACCGACATTGCCGATCATCTGCGCGAAGGCGGGGGCAAGCGGATCCGCCCTTCCCTGCTCCTGCTGGCGGCTAAATCGCTCGGCTACCAGGGCCACGGCATGGTGCGCCTGGGCGCCGTAGTGGAAATGGTGCATACCGCGACCCTGGTCCATGACGACATCATCGACGGCGCCGACACTCGGCGCGGCAGGCCCTCCGCCAACACCACCTGGGGCAACTCAAAATGTGTGCTGGCCGGCGATTGGCTTTACATGCAGGCCTTCCACATCGCCCTGGAGGAACGCAACTTCAAGGTGCTTGACCTGCTCATCGGGCTGACCCAGCAAATGGTCGAGGGCGAATTCGTCCAGATGGAAAAGCTGGGCCATACCGTGGGCGAATCCGAATACTACGACCTGATCTACCGCAAAACCGCCTGCCTGTTCGATGTTTCCATGCGCCTGGGTGCGGTCCTGGCCGGTGCCTCCGAAGAAACGGAGGAGCAGCTGGGGGAATACGGCCGCAACCTGGGAATCGCCTTCCAGATTGTGGACGACGTGCTCGACCTGACCGCTACCGAGCAGGTGTTGGGTAAGCCCGTCGCCAGCGATTTGCGCGAGGGCAAGGCTACCCTGGCCATCGTCCATGCGCTCGAGCGCGCCACCGCCCACGAGCACCAGGCAATCCGCAGGGTGCTTGAAGATCTCAGTTTCAAGCGCACCAGCCACGAGGAAGTCCTCAAGATCCTCGATCGGCACGGGTCAGTGCAATACGCCCTCGACTCCGCCTTTCAATACGCCGAAGTCGCTCGGGCCGCTCTTGCCGGACTGCCTGAATCCGACTACAAACGAGCCCTCCTCTGGATGCCGGACTTCGTCGTCGCCCGCGACAAGTAGCCATGCCGGATACTCCAGCCACCGCCCCCATCCGCGTGCTGGTTGCCAAGCCAGGGCTCGATGGCCATGACCGCGGAGCCAAGGTCATCGCCCGTGCCCTGCGCGATGCGGGCATGGAAGTGATCTACACCGGTCTCCGGCAAACCCCGGAAATGATCGTCAATGCCGCCCTGCAGGAGGATGTCGATTGCATCGGCCTGAGCATCCTCTCCGGTGCGCATAACGTGATCGTTCCCCGCGTCCTGGCCCTGCTCAAAGAGCGAAGCGCCGGCGACATTCTGGTGGTTTTGGGCGGAACTATTCCCGCACATGATGTGGCTGCTTTGAAGGCGCAAGGAGTGGCCGAGGTCTTCGGTCCCGGCACCAGTCTCGCAACTACCGTCGCCTTCATCCGCGAACGTGTGAAGCCGCGCGGCCTTCCCACTTACTGAGTCCCCGGGGCTTAGCCTAACCCGCATTTCTCACGGCGAGGGTTGCCCGTAGCGAAATCTCTATTTCTAACGGACGATGGGTGGCCCCATATCTGCCCGGTTTTGCAGATGTGGGATTCCCCGGCTGTCCACCCGTCACTCCTCTACTGGCAACCGGTCTTGGTGATGGCCATCTACACCTTGCAGACTCAGGGGTCGACGTTCGTGGAATCCCACATCTGCCAAAACCGGGCAGATATGGGGCACCCGTCATTCGTTATGGAACAGGCCGATGATCGAACGATCACTATTACATATGCAGGAGTCCACGCATACGGATGGCTAATTATTTTCGGCGGTGCCTGCGGCTGAGAGCTGGAGAAGCATCTCTGGAATCAGCCACCAATCAGGCTTCTATCTATAGCTATTCAAATTGTCACCGCACATGTGACATATTTATCGATGGAACAATCACAGATGAACCAGCCCTCCCCATAAGGATCCATGACAATTACATATATGCCGGAGAACTGTCAAAACATTACAATGGCAGATCCGAGACGGGTCCTAATCCACAGGTTATCCACAATGTGGATAAAAAAGTAACTTACCCCAGCTCCGCCCTGGTCCGACTAGTCCCAAAACGCCTTAAAAATACATAATTCACGGTATTGAAACCCAGCACAACCAAACCGGCGAACAAGTAGCTGGGGGTCTGCCGCTGAAAGCCAAACCAGGCCAACCAGCATGTAAGCAGGTGCAGTAACACCATGGCGGAAGTGCGGACTCCACTAAGGTCGTAGCGAGTGGCTACAAACCAGGGCAGAATGACAAAGTAAAACGGCCATCCATACTCGACCAGGCGGTCGGCACTGGCGCCCAGAAGAGGAGTCATCAAGATGGAGATCACTCCATACAGCAGGCAGAAGCGGAAAACGATAAGCTGCCCCGGAAGCGGCTGATCTATCGCCGCGGCGGGCGAAATCATCTTCCGCCACAGGGTCAACGCAAGCGACGGCCCAATCCCAAAAATGCCGAACCAGGCGATCAGCAGCCGAGCCGGTCCCCACAGCGATGGCTGGCATAACCCAACTTCCCGAATCGCGCCGAGATGATGTCCCCCCGGAAGCGCTTTTCTCCAGAAAGGGCTGCATTCCGGGAGCGTATTGCTCCACAGGGGAAGCCCGAGAACGTTCTTGAAGAAACTCCAGACGAGCTTGCCCAATATATAGGCGCCCCCACCCAAGCCGTGAACGCTGGCGGGGCCTCCCTGCCCGTAGTGCCGGCTGACCAGGCCGGCGCAGAAGACCGCCAGCACCCCAATCACGGCGTGATGGAGTCTAACTCTTCGCCAACAGGCAAATATCAGGCAAAGGCCCACCAGGAGGGTAGATTCGCGCGCCAGGTATGCGGGAAAGAGCAGGACGAACGCCGCTGCCGTGTACCCGTACCAGAGGCATAACAGAATGCCCGCGAGGATGGCCCCGTGCAGCAGATCGGGAAGATAGTAATCGTGGAATACGTCGACCCAAAACGGCATGAGAAAGATGGCCGCGAAGATCGCCGCCGGCGCCTGCCATGACCGCAGCAGCCCAGCGATCAGGGCCAGAAACCCGATCAGGCAGACGATACCTAACCACAGGAACCCGCTATCCACGCCCAAGCCTGTGACGTGGCCAAACCACCCGGCAATCGCCGGACCGAGGATGCGCGCCGAAAAAGGTGCAGGCACCGCAGCCCGCTGGCCGAGAGCCAGCAGCCGGTAGTATCCGGCGTCGGGCACATATGCTGCGCCGGGTAACCCCAGCACCACGGCAAAGCACAAGGAAACGGCGGGAAGAAGCAACGACAGCCAGCGGGCGCGGCTAGACAAGGAATTGCTCTAGAACGGCCACGTATTTTTTAGGCAGGGGTACCTTGCGCATGGTGCGGTTGACGGTGACGTGGGTTGTCTCACCTTCCGCCAGCAGGGTGGAGGTATTGTTTTCCGGGCGCAGCAGCCGATAACCGAACTTGATCACCGACCGCCGCAAAGACAGCACGCTGGTTTCGAGCAGCAGTTCATCATCGTAGCGCGCGGGCGCTTTGTAGCGGCAATTGGCTTCGACGACCGGGATGTGGCAGTCGTCGTCGATTTCCATCTGTTTGTATTGGAAGCCAAGCTGGCGAAGCAGCTCGACCCGTCCAAGCTCAAACCAGATGAAGAAATTGGCGTGGTAGACCACACCCATCTGGTCGGTTTCAGCATAGCGAACGCGAATTCGGGTCTGGGACACTGACATGGATAAAGCACAGTGTAACGGACGCCGTTTTCGGATTCGAAAGACTCCATACAAGTCCCGAAAGAGACGGCTGAACTTAGCCCATGACGCAGTCCTGGGTCAGCAAGCGATATCGAAAAGTCCCGGAGGGACGACTGAAAGAGTCATCGATACTTGATCCTGGAATCGAGATGCGAGTGCACCCGGAGATTGCCTCCGAGTAAGTTTCAGCCGTCCCTTCGGGACTTGCGCAAACAAGCACCTCTCGGTCGCCGAGAAATTCTCCCCTACGGCTTGAGCTTGCTGAACACCTGCAGCTTGGAAATATCGTTGAACATCACGAACGCTGCGAAAATCAGCAGGACCACAAACGCCGCTTGATAAATCCGCTCCTTGAACTCCTGGTTCAAATCACGGCGCATCACACCTTCAATCAGCAGCAGGACAATCACCCCGCCATCCAAAATCGGAATGGGCAGAAGATTGAAGATCCCCAGGTTGAGACTGATGATGGACATGAGGCCGATAATCGGCTGCCATCCGGGCTGCTCCACAGCCAGGCCCGTTTCCCGCGCAATCCCAATCGGCCCGCTCAGATCCTGCACAGCGAAGCGCCGGGTCACCATGCGGTGGAGCACTTCAAGAATCAAACCGGAATAGCGCACGTTGAAATGAACCGACTGCTTCAAGGCCGCAGGCAGCGGAAGCTGCTGGATCTTGAAAGGCGGCAAATTGGGAGCAAAACCAATGCGGTAGAGTTTGTGCCCATTACCGGCATCCGCCATGATGGGCTGCAGTTCAATCTGAAAGGTCTTGCCGTCGCGCAGCGCGGTCAACTGAATCGGCTTCCCGTTCCCCTGCTGCAGAAAGGAGAGCATGGCATCGACCGAGTGCAGTGTCAGCCCATCGACGGAAAGAATCTGGTCGCCCGGTTTCAGGCCAGCCTTGGCAGCCGGCATCCCCGCCTCGATCTGGCGAACGCGGATCGGATCATCCTGCATCCGGGGTATAAAGCCGACGGTGTCAAAGTCAAAATCGTCGCCTCCGTGAGGTTGCGGAATCATCAACTGCGTGCTGACGGTTTGCCCGTTCCGCTTCACGTCCACGGGAATGATTTGGCCCACGTTCATGGCGGAGCGGATCGACACCTGCTCCCAAGTGGGATTGGTAACGCTATCGAAGCGGGTAATCACGTCGCCTGGCTTGAGCCCGGCAGCAGAGGCCGCCGTGTGGTCAGAAACAAAATCGATATTGGCCGCCTGCGAGCGGAAAGCTTCTACCTCGTTGTGCATCATGTAAAAGCCGGTCATCAGCAGCAGAGCGAGCAGGAAGTTCGACACTGGACCAGCCAGGCCGATGAGAACACGCTGCCAGCGGGGATGGGCGCTGAACTCCGCCGGATCGCCGGTCGAGGTTTCGCCTGGCTGTTCCCCCGACATCTTGACGTAGCCGCCCAATGGCAGCAGGCTCAGCCGGTAATCGGTGTCACCCCGGCGAAAGCCGAAAAGTCGTTTGCCGAAGCCGATGGAGAAGACCTCGACGCGCACGCCGCACAACTTCGCTACGGCAAAATGACCGAACTCATGCACCAGAACCATGATGCCGAGCACAACAAGCATGGAAACTGTGCTGGTTAAGAAAAAGGACATAGAAATTCGCTCATTTGCCTCTCTGCCGGATCCAGTCTGCTGAGCACCGAACTATCCGGAGTATTGACTGGAAACAACCGTCTGCGGTGAGCAGGGCATCTAACCGTCCAAAAGCGTCCGCAGCGAAATGGTTCAACGGAGAACCGGCGAAAAACCTGACACCACGTTCTGAGCCACCCGCCGTGCTTCTTCGTCCACATGCAGCACTTCCTGGATCGTCTCAGGATGGGTCGGCGGAGTAACCTCGAGAACTGCCTCAATTGTACGCGGGATGCCCGTAAAGGGAATGGTGCCTTCGAGGAATGCCCCAACCGCTATTTCATCCGCCGCATTCAGAGCGATGCACGCGGCACCCCCGGCTTCCGCCGCCTCGTAGGCCAGGCGGAGACACGGAAATCGTCCAAAATCAGGAGGTTCGAAGCTCAACTGCCCCAGGGCCGCCATGTCGAAGGTCAGTTCGCTGGGAACCCGTTCGGGGTAGCTCAGCGCGTACAAAATGGGCAACCGCATATCGGTCACCGAAAGCTGGGCCAGAATGCTCCCATCCACAAACTCCACCAACGAATGAATGGCGGATTGAGGATGTACGGTGACCCGGACAGCCGAAGGCGGCAAATCAAACAACCGGCAGGCCTCGATGATTTCCAGACCCTTATTGAGGAGGGTCGCCGAATCAATGGTGATCCGCCGGCCCATGACCCACGTTGGGTGGCGCAACGCCTGCTCCACCGTGACCTGCTGAAACTGATCCGCTGGGAGTTGGCGGAAGGGACCGCCTGAAGCGGTCAGCCAGATGCGGCGAACTTCGTGGGCCGCGCCTCCCCGCATGCACTGGTGAATGGCGTTGTGCTCTGAGTCGATGGGGAGCAAGGGCACGTTGTCGCGGCGGGCCAGCTGGGTGAGGATTTCGCCGGCGGCGACCATAGCCTCTTTATTAGCCAGGCCTACAGGCTTGCCGGCCGCCACCGCGGCATGGGTGGCTTCCAGGCCGGCCAGGCCAACGATCGCTGAGACGACAAAATTCACCTGGGAAAGGGTGGCGGCGCGCACTGTCCCCGCTCTGCCGTAAACCACTTCAATGGTGGTGAGGCCCCCAGCCTTAAGCCGCGCCGCCAATTCGTCCGCCAACTCTTCGGTGGCCATGGAGACCAACGAGGGCCTCCAGCGCAGGCATTGGGCGAAAGCCAGATCGACATTTCTGCCGGCTGCCAACGAGGCAACCGCGAATCGCTCCGGGTACCGCTCAACGATGGAAAGGGTGCTGGTCCCGATGGAACCGGTAGAACCGAGGATGCAAATGTGCTTCAACGCAAGCTAGCCCGCTCTAAATACAGTTGAATCCATTGAGCGTACCACAGCGCCGGCGCGGCCAGCAGCAGGGCATCGATGCGGTCGAGGATACCCCCATGCCCAGGGAGCATGGCGCCCGAATCCTTCACTCCGGCTCCACGCTTGATCGCGGACTCGACCAGATCGCCCACCTGGGCAAACAGATTCAAGACCACCGCCAGGCCCAGCCACCGGATCAGCGGACCAGCAAAGTGCAGGCCATGAATCGAGCGCGCCAGAAAAACCAGGAATACGGTGATGAGCAGGCTTCCCGCGAGCGACCCGGCACTTCCCTCCCAGCTCTTGTTCGGGCTGATCTGCGGCGCGAGCTTGTGTCGTCCAAAGTTTCGCCCGGTGTAGAGTGCCGCAATATCGCCCGTCCACACCACACAGAACAGAAAAATCAGCAGCGAAGGACCGTTCTGTTGAACCCAAAGCAGCGGCAACGTAGCCAGGGTCAATCCGATATACAGAAGCGGAAAAATTGAAAAGGCGGAATCGGACAGTACGCGTTCGAGCGGCGATCCAAAGCTGCAAACCAGCAACAGGACAAGGCTGCAAAAACCAATCGCCGGCAACATGAGGGCCGGACTGCTGAAGGTTGCCGCGAAGAGAACCGCGACGGCGATCAGCACCAGAATCCGCCGATATCCCCGACAATCCGCGATGAACAGGTATTCCCAGGTAGCTAGTTCAGCGACCAATGCCGTTGCGGCCACGAGGACCAGAAAGGATCCCTTGAGTAAAAGCAGCAGAACCAGGGGGATGAGTACGGCCGCGGTAATGACCCTTTTCATGATTTAAAGCAGGATACACGGCGGCCCGAGATCGAGAGTATCCTTCGCACTGGCGAAAAACATATCCACGAAGGGTCCGCGGGGCCTTTCGTGGAAATGCTCGATTCTATCCTCAACCCACTAGGTCTGAATCACACCCGGATTGAACTTCTCCACCACAGGATTAAGCGCCACCGCCCTCAGCGCAGTGATCAACACCTCGCGCGTTTTAGCCGGATCGATGATCGCGTCCACCCACAGGCGCGCAGCAGCATACCGGCAATCCGTCTGCTCGTCATAACTCGCCTTGATCGATGCGAAGACCTGGCTCTTTTCCTCTTCGCTTAACTGCTTGCCGCCACGCTCCAACTGGCGGATTTTGATCTCCACCAGGGTGCTCGCCGCCGACGCTCCGCTCATCACTGCATAGCGGGCCGTGGGCCACGCAAACAGGAACCTCGGATCGTAGGCTTTGCCGCACATGGCGTAGTGGCCAGCGCCAAACGAACCGCCAAGAATGATGGTGATCTTGGGCACTGTGGAATTGGCGACCGCCGAGACCATCTGCGCCCCAGCGCGGATAATCCCGCTCCACTCCGCATCGCGGCCGACCATAAACCCATTGACGTCGTGCAGGAAGATGAGCGGAATCAGGTTCTGATTGCAGTCCATGATGAAGCGCGCAGCCTTCTCCGCGCTCTCCGCATAGATCACGCCGCCAAACTCCACCCTCTTTTCGCCGGTCTGGCTGGTATGCGTCTGATGGGTTTTCTGGTTGGCGACGATTCCCACCGCAAAACCACCAATCCGCCCATATCCGCAGAGCACCGTCTTGCCGTAATCCGGTTTGTACTCGTCAAATTCCGACCGGTCCACCAACCGCGCAATCACCTCGTGCATGTCGTAGCTGTTGCCCGCACCTTTCGCCGGATCCGGATCGAGCAAGGCATAGAGTTCCTGGGCAGCAAACTTTGGCGCGTCCCGGCCTGCGTCGTAAGCCGCGCGATCAAACGGCGCCACCGGCCCATGGCCAAGTCTCGACACCAGCGACCGAAGCCGGGCCAGGCAGAGATGGTCGTTCGGCTCCTTGAAGTCCACCGTGCCCGAGATTTCGGCATGCATCGTAGCCCCACCCAGCTCCTCCGCCGAGTACTTCTGCCCGATGGCCGCCTGCACCAGTGCCGGTCCGGCCAGAAAGAGCCCGCTACCCTCGGTCATCAGCACGTGGTCGGTCATCACCGGCAGATACGCTCCACCGGCCACGCACATGCCCATGATCGCCGTAATCTGCGGGATCCCTTTGGCGCTCATGACCGCGTTGTTGCGGAAAATCCGCCCAAAATCGTCCTGGTCGGGAAACACGTCCTCTTGCAAGGGCAAGAAAACCCCTGCGGAGTCAACCAGATAGATGGTCGGAATCCGATTCTCCAGAGCGATCGCCTGGGCCCGCAGAACCTTCTTCGCCGTCATCGGGAAAAAGGCCCCGGCTTTGACCGTGGCATCGTTGGCAATCACCATGACCAATCGCCCCGCGACCGACCCCAGCCCGGTCACGACGCCGGCAGCGGGCGCCCCACCCCACTCCTCATACATACCGAAGGCCGTAAACAGGCCCAGTTCCAGGAACTCCTCACCGGGGTCCAGCAGCAATGCCAGGCGTTCTCTGGCCGTCAACCGCTTCTTACCGTGCTGAGCCTCGATTGCCCTTGCGCCTCCCCCCTGGCGGATATCGTCCTCCTGCTGCCTTAAAACCAGCAGCAGCGCTTCCATGCCGGTTGTGTTGGCGCGGCTCTTCCTGGTAACCGGGTCCAGGCTGGAAACAAGCACGTTGGAGAACTGCGGCTCAGCCGCGGAGGGGATCAGGGATTGGTCTGGGTTTGCGCCGGCCATAAGAAACTCGCCAGCATAGCATCTCAGCCATCGCGCTGGTTGGACAATCAGCAAAATCGCATAGTCCCAACAGGGGGCGATTTGGTGACCTATGACACAATTTGCCCCTTTTCAACATCCCCCGAACGTGACATACTGCAGCCAGATTATCTTCTGGCCAACCCCTATGGCTGAAAGATGTTCCTATCGAAAGAGAACGTTATGTCGAACTTTCTATGGAAATTAACGCCTTCTCGTACCTGGCCCACCACTGATGGCACAGTTGATTCTTGTGAATGGGTGAGGCTCCACGACCATCTAGGGGGCATTGCGGGCCACTACCAGATAAAGTTCGCCTATCAAACGGGCGATCGGCAGATCCATCACGGGGAATTCTGTCATCACGGCACGCCGCACATTGCTCCTTATACGGTCGGCGAGCGGTTGGCCATCCAGTACGATCCCAAAAAGCCGTCACGCTACCACTTTAGTGGTGCTGGCTCGAACTACGAAAAGCTGGAAGCCATCCTGGTGATGACGGTTTTCGCTCTTCTTGCCGGCTACGTGCTTTACACCTTCTAGATCTCCCCCCACACCCCGTCCCCGCGTGCGCCGCTCTCTTTGCGTCTTTCCACGCATGGCTTCGACTGCGGATCCTGGCCCGCCCCTTTGCAGAAGCGGTTTTCCTTGGGTTCTCCGCGATTGCGCACTAGGATGGTTTCGCGGTCATCGGCCGAGAAAACACGAAGCATGCAATCTCATCGCACCCTGCCCCTGGCTCTGGTCCTCGCCTGCATCGCACCGCTCCTGTGCCCCGCGCAGGTAACACCGCGGGAGAGCGTCTCTTCCGATGACATCAGCGTGGCGGAAGGTCTCCAGCTTCCCACGTTCGGACATGTCTGGGCGCTCGATACCTGGAAGGGCGTGCGCGAACTTGTGCGGCTGAGACCCCCGGACACGACCGCGGATGATTCCGGGTTCTCACTCAAACTGAAGCGCTCGATTGAATTCAAAGGCGAGGCGGCTGCGGTCCGGGTGCATGATCCCGCTCCGCAGTTCTTTTTGCGCGGCGTCTCCGGCAGCGACAACGGCCGCTCTGATCTGGTCATCGTGCGCCTGAACGTGGAGGGGCAGCGGCGCGAGGTAACGAAAGACGCCATGGCGCAGCTCAAGCAACAAGCGAAGCATGCGGACGGGCAGTATCCCGACATCATCAGCATCAAGCAGCAACGCGTGGGAACGACGGACTGGTATCGGCTGTCTCTCGCGCAAGCGCTCGCCGCCGGCGAATATGCGCTTGTTCCCTTGCCCGCCAGTCCCGGCTTTGCCGACGGTGAGGTCTTCGACTTTGCCATCGACCCCGCGGCGCCGGAAAACGCCGATCCTCTTCGTTCGGAACAGTATCGCGGCGCCCAGTGAATCACACACGCCAATAACACGAACGTGTTAACGCGTATCTTTGCCATCGGCGCAACAACACAGGTAAAAAAGAACCCAGAGTGAGGCGCCTGCGAACTCGAGGGTCGCGCTTTCAAAAGGCTCCGGCTGCGCCCACCGAAAGAAAAATTTTCTTCCCAGAAAACCGAATGCGTGCAGTTCACGGCTTCGCTTATGGGATCCAGACCGTCGGAAAAAATCTTCAGCACCGCGGCGGAAAGAAAACTGCGCAACCCCCATAAAGAAACACCTATAGTTACCTTTTCGGCTGCGGTCCGTGCTGTGTCGAGGCCGCCGCATCGAGCAGCCTCGCGCATGCGGAAGAGAACAGAATCCGGCTTACAGCCGGGGGGAAGAAGCGGCTACGCCATCGAGGCCCAACACTCCGGCGGAGCTCTGCATCGCGGCGATACAGAAGGCAATATGGGCGTCGAGTTCAAGCCCCATTTCGTCCGCCCCCTGGGTGATGTCTTCGCGATGGACACCGCGCGCAAATGCCTTATCTTTCATCTTCTTACGCACACTCGCGACGTCTACATCGAAGATCGACTTGGTCGGTTTTACGAGCGATACCGCGGTCAGAAAACCTGCCAACTCGTCGCACGCAAAGAGAGCTTTAGCGAGGTGCGTTTTTCTCGCTACACCGGAGTACTGTGCATGACCCATGATGGCCTCGCGAATCTCCTCCGGCCATCCCTGCTCCGCGAGAATTTTGTTTCCGACGAAGGGATGTTCCTCTGCGCTGGGATATTTTTCGTAGTCAAAATCGTGCAGCAAACCCGTGATGCGATACGTCTCGCGCACGCTGTCGGCGGCGTCTCCACTCAGTCCGTGCGTGGTCGCTTGCTGCTCGCCGTGAGCGCTCATGCAAGCCTCAACAGCGAGTGCGTGCTTGATCAGACCAGGCGATTGTGTGTACTGGTTAAGGAGAGTCCAGGCTTCGGTTCGCGTGTATTTTGTTCCGGTCATTTCGTATCTTTTTGCACAGACAGGCCGTCGTGCTCCGTGTTTCTTAGGCTTTCTTCCGAAATTCGTACCACGTTTTCCGCTTTGCCCCTACTTTTTAACTTGACATTGAGGATACCCTGCATCACTGTAATCATGAATCAGGTAGGGACCGTCGCTAAACGAATACTTGGCACGAAGGTGTGCAAGTGATCTAAAAGCGGCGCTTCTTACTAGGACCGCCCTGCTCTGGCGCTCCGTCATAAAAATTATGGCTACTACCCTAGCAACCGTCGAGGCGCGTGAGGTTCTACGGTGTGAACGCTGCACTCTGGTTCAGTTTCGCACCGCGAATTCTCTATGTAGGCGCTGCCACAAACCGCTCGAAGTCGAAGAACCGGAACGGCTCGTTCCGCAATTCGCCGGAGAGCCGGAAGAAGCCGTGGCTGAAGATAACGGCCTTCAGGTGGCGCGTGCGGTGCGTGATCTTCGCAAAGGCCGCAATCTGAGTCAACGTCAGCTTGCCGGCCGCATGCAAGTGCCACGTACCTATATTTCTAAAATCGAGAACGGCAAGGCCATGCCAACGCTGTCTTCATTGGCACGGTTGGCAGCGGCGCTCGAGATCGACATTTGCAACCTCCTTCGTGACGCGCGCAGCCGCCGCCACGAAGAGACTGCGTCGATTCTCGGCGATCCGTTTCTCGCCGAACTCGCTCCGTATATCTCACAAATGGATTCGCTGCAGCGCTCCATGTTCCTGAACCAGGTGCGCGATTTGGCCATGGGCCGCCGCAGAAGCGCCTGAGCTGCGGCCTTCCGCGCCCGCGGTCATTGGTACGAACCCCCCGCCACGGTTGTCGCTGAGCGTTTTTGCGGGGGGAGGGGACCATGTGCTACGGTCGTAAGGAAAGGCAATCCTTTTGCGATTCCTGCCACCGAGCCGCATAGCCGAACTATCCCCCGAAGAGCAGGCTGTCTACCGCCAACTGGATCCGGCTCGCCTGCCACAGCACGTTGCCATCATCATGGATGGAAACGGACGCTGGGCAGGCAAGCGCAGCCTCAGGCGCTTTCTCGGCCACCAGCAGGGCGCCGAGTCGGTTCAGTATGTGGTCGAGACCGCCTCGCGCATCAACCTGCCCTGGCTCACGCTCTACGCCTTCTCGCTCGAGAACAATCTGCGCCGGCCCAAGACCGAGGTCAACTTCCTCATGCGCCTGCTGCGTTCCTACCTGGTCGATAACGTCGAACGCATGAACGACAACAATGTGCGCATCGCGTATATCGGGCGCACCCATGAGCTCCCCTCCGAAGTGCAGGAGAAGATGCAGTGGGCCGCCGAGGCCACTGCGCGCAACAACGGCACCGTGCTCACGCTCGCGCTGAACTATGGCGCGCGCTCAGAGATGGTGGATGCGATGAAAGCGCTCGCACGCGAAGCCGCCGCCAAAAATCTTTCGCTCGAGCACATCAGCGAAGAAGACATCAGCCGCCATCTCTACACCGCCCATATGCCTGACCCCGATTTGGTCGTGCGCACCAGTGGCGAATTTCGCGTCTCCAATTTCCTGCTGTGGCAAATGGCTTACTCCGAGATTTACGTTACCGACCGCTTCTGGCCTGACTTTCGCGGTATCCATCTGCTTGAAGCCATCGCAGACTATCAGCGCCGTGAGCGCCGGTACGGTGGCTTAAACAAGCGTCAGGAATCCGACGAAGCCCCCATCCCCGACAGCTTTCTCGTCCCTCGGTAGCATCGTTCGGCTTTCAGCCGCTAAGAACCGATTGCAAAAATGAGTCCCGTAGGGACGGCTGAACTTAGCCCAGGACGCAGTCCTGGGTTACCGTGCGGAGTTGAAAAGTCCCGAAGGGACGACTGAAGAGGTTCATCGAGACGTGGTCCTCTATCGGCCAGCGAATCGGGATTCTCAACCCATGGATCATTAGAAGTGGACTTGCGGTAAGTGCCAGTCGTCCCTAACGGGACTTTTCAAGGGCGCATGCTAACCCAGGACTGCGTCCTGGGCTAAGTTCAGCCGTCCCTACGGGACTCAATTGTGTGATGGTCGATCTGCACGCAGACTCTTTGAGCCCGTGGGCCTTTACCCAACCATCTCAATGTGATCACAAAGGTGCACCATGCCTCCACTCGCCAGGATTGCAACACCTTTCCTTGCACCCGGCAGTATGCTCGGATCATGAGCTCGCAGACCCTGGTGCGTCCTAGAAGATCCAGAACCAACAAAAGAAAGAAAGCGGCCAGAACCGGCTGGGTGGCCTGGTGGCCGCTAGTCCTCGGCATCGCAGTCACCTTTGCCGCCGTAAAAATGGCGGAGATCCTGCCTCTGATGGGGTCAGAAGGCCTGCTCCGATTGGAGCTTCTCTACCCCTATGCGTTGCTGCTCAAGCAGCCCCTGCTTGGCCTCACCGAGCAGACCAGCAACAGCTGGTCGCAAATCATGTTGTATTCCCAATGGGCACTCTATGCCTTGTACATAACGGTGGCCATGAAGTGGAAGCCGCTCTGGGTGGCCCTCGCACAGGTCGCTGCCATCCATCTGCTGGGCTTCGGCGTACTGTGGCTATTGGCGCGCACCTAAGCGCGAGGGGGAAGGCTGCAGTGACCACCGGACAGGTCAAGATCATCGAGTGCCCGCGGGACGCCTGGCAGGCTATGCCGCAGCACATTCCTGCTGAAGTGAAAGCCGATTACCTGCGTGCTCTTGCCGGCGCGGGTTTCCGGCACATAGACGCAGTCTCTTTCGTCTCACCAACGGCAGTGCCACAAATGGCCGATTCGGAACGTGTATTGACTCTGCTTGGTCCGGCAAGCAACGTGGAAATTATCGGCATCGTGGTCAACCAGCAAGGCGCTGAACGGGCCATCGCCACCGGAGCAGTCCGCACCTTGGGATTTCCGTATTCCCTCTCCGCCACCTTCCTCGCGCGCAACCAGAAACAGACACCGCTCCAAGCCCTCCAAACGCTGGAGAAAATCTGCACGCTGGCAGTCCGAGCCGGCCTGGGGGTAGTGGCTTATCTCTCCATGGCATTCGGCAATCCTTACGGTGACCCCTGGGGACAAAACGAAGTGATCGCTGCCTGTCATTCGTTAAAAGAGCACGGGCTAACCGAGATCTCGTTGGCAGATACCGTCGGCATGGCCACCCCAGAGCAGATCCGATCGCTTCTGGGCGCTGTGCTCGCCGCCGTTCCCGGAATCGAGTTAGGCGCTCACTTGCACGCCAATCCAAGCCAGGCCTCGGAAAAGGTCGCAGCAGCGTACCAGGCAGGCTGCCGCCGCCTCGACATGGCATTAGGTGGGCACGGCGGCTGTCCCTTCGCCCAGGACGCGCTGGTGGGCAATCTAGCCACTGAGGCAGCCATCGCAGAGCTCAACCAGCTCGGTGCGAACCTGCCCCGCTTGCAACCGCTGGATGAGTTGCTGGTCATGGCCCGTTCCATCGCCGAACGATTCGGCATGGCCCAAATGGGTTAGAGCATTTTCACCCTGCACGAAGGGCCAGCAGATATAAAAGCACTGAGGAGCATGCGCGAACCGTGGCCATCCATTACGCAACCCTGGAAATCAAGGAAGCTGACAGCATCCACACCATCACCCTGAACCGCCCCGAACGAAGGAATGCTCTCAATCCGCAAATGATTGCCGAACTCACGCACGCCTTTGGCGAAGCATCAGCCTGCGCCTGCGGTGTGGTCGTCCTTACCGGCGCCGGAACTGCTTTCTGTTCGGGCATGGACCTGGAAAATCTCAAGTCGCTCACTCATCAACGTCCCGAGGATCAGCGGGCGGACGCTGAAGCCACGATGTGGATGATGCGCCGACTGTACGAGTTGACCAAACCGACCATTGCCGCAGTCAACGGCCCAGCTATTGCTGGTGGGACGGGGTTAGCGACCCTCTGCGACTTCACCCTCGCCGCGCCCCAGGCCAGGTTCGGCTACACCGAAGTAAGAATCGGTTTCATTCCCGCCATCGTCTCCGTATTTTTGCTGGAGATGGTTGGGGAAAAGAAGGCCAAGAGCCTGCTTCTTTCGGGCAGGATCCTGGACGCCGAAGAGGCCTTGACGCAAGGCCTGGTGACCGAGTTGGTGGCCGAGGGTCAACTGATGCTACGCGTGCACGAACTGGCGGCGCTCTTGCTCAAGAACAGCCCGGAGTCCATGAGCGCGGTCAAGAAACTGTTGTGCTCCTTTGCCAAGGAGCGCCTCGACCGCGACCTCGCGCGCGCCATGCGATGGAATGAAAAGATCCGCAACAGCCCCGACTTCGGCGAGGGCCTCAACGCCTTTCTGGAAAAGCGCGACCCCATCTGGCCGGGCCGCAAACTCAGGTAGACTCTCGGGTATGCCAAACAAAGTCCGTTGGGGAGTACTGAGCACTGCTGGGATCGGCATGAAGAAAGTATTGCCGGCCATGCAAAAGGGGGATTGGGTTGAGTTGAGTGCGATTGCCTCGCGCGACCTCCACAAGGCCGAGGATGCGGCCCGCGCGCTGGGCATCGCCAAGGCCTACGGCTCGTATGAAGAGCTGCTTGCCGATCCGCAGATCGAGGCCATCTACAATCCTCTGCCCAACCAGCTTCACGTCCCCTGGTCCATCAAGGCTGCCGAGGCGGGAAAGCACGTCCTGTGCGAGAAGCCAATCAGCATGACCGTAGCCGAAGCCAGGAGCCTGTTGGCGGTGCAGCAGCGCACCGGCGTCATCATCGGCGAAGCCTTCATGGTGCGCACTCATCCCCAGTGGCTGCGGGCACGCGAGCTGGTCACCTCCGGCCGCATCGGCTCTTTGCGCTCTATCCAGGGTTTCTTCAGCTATTTCAATACCGATCCCAAGAACATCCGCAACATTCCTGAATGCGGTGGCGGCGGCCTCATGGACATCGGCTGCTACCCCATCAACACCTCGCGTTTTCTTTTCGGCGAAGAGCCGTTGCGAGTATCGAGCCTGCTGCAGAATGACCCCACGTTCCAAACCGATTGCCTGACCTCAGCTCTCCTCGAGTTCCCATCCGGGCACGCCACGTTTACCTGCAGTACGCAGCTCGTCCCTTATCAGCGGATGCAATTGTTAGGGACCAAAGGCCGCATCGAAATTGAAATCCCCTTCAATGCCCCCAATGACCGTCCTTGCAGAATCTTTATCGACGACGGGCGAGACCTGGTCGGCGGCGGTATCACGATAGAAACTTTCCCCACCTGCGACCAATACACGATTCAAGGCGACGTCTTTTCCAAAGCCGTGCGCGAAGGCACCCCAGTCCCCGTTCCGTTGACCGACGCGATCAAAAACATGGCAGTGATCGAAGCCATTTTCCGCGCCGCAAAATCGGGCGCATGGGAAACGCCGCAGCCCTGATCTATATGTAACTGTGTTTGTGCTGTATCAGGCGCGACTTTAGTCGGGCCAGAAAGCGCCCAACAAAAGAACGCGCGCAGACCGTCGGCGCCGGGCTAAAAAGCGTGTGTGAGAAGCAGAATTTGCGCGTTTAGTCCCGCAGGGACGGCTGAACTTAGCCCAGGACGCTAGTCCTGGGTTGGATTCGAAAGGGCGACCAGTCCCGAAGGGACGGCTGAAAATAGACCGCGACGCCATCCTTGGACAACCTTCAGCCGTCCCTTCGGGACTTAATCATGTTTCATGCTGTACCCAGGACTGCGTCCTGGGCTAAGTTCAGCCGTCCCTGCGGGACTAAGCTCACAAAATCCCGATTTTCCCACAAGCTCTTTAGCCCCTGGGCTTTTCTTCGGCCGGGAACGCCTTCACTACCCTCAACGCTCATCGCCGCCCTCATCCTGAGAAGCCTCATCCCACTCTTCAGAATCGCCTATTTCCCGCTCCAACTCTTCAGCGTCAAGATGCGGCTCATCGAGAGCTTCGCGGGCTGGGTCCGGCATTTCTTTATCACGCACCACGGTTGCCCCTGGCCATGTCGGCGATTGTTGAGCCTACCACAGCCGGCGCGCGATACTCTAAACAGCGAGTTCGTTATGGGATTGTTAAACTTCCTGGTCGAGAGCTTTGTCGGAGCCTTTGGCATTACCAAGCCGAAGCCGGAACAGCAGCGCATGGTCGCCTTGGCGCTGGGCGGATTCCTGCTGCTCTTCTTCGTTGCGCTGGCCTCTCTGATCCTATGGATGCTGTTCGGCGTCCGACGCTAGAGCGCGCAAGGAATTCTGAAGGTTAAAGACTGTTCAAAAACCGGACGGGTTCCCCACATCTCGCAAGCAACAGCGCGATCGAGGAACCCTGGGCTTAAAACCTACTTGCTGGTATTGACCGCGAGCGCCTCGGTACCTTGGGCGGTGGTCGCGGGCACGGTGCCTGCTGCCTTTTTGTGCAACTGATGATGCAGGCAATACAGCGCAAGCTCGAGCCTGTCCGAAACCCCTAGCTTGTCATACACCTTGCGCAGATAGTTCTTGATTACCTGCTCGGTCGTTCCGAGCTGATAAGCAATCTCCTTATTGCGCTTGCCCTGCGTGATGCAGGTGATGATCGCCAGTTCCTTGGGTGAAAGGCGCGGCTGGGTCCGAGGGCTGGTCAACGCAGTTGCCTGCGAACGATACGCCTCGATGACCCAATTGATCGACTGGTTATCGATCCAGGTCTCCCCGGCGGCTATCTTGCGCACGCACTTCACCAGCAGATCGGGCGATATGGACCGGGGAATAATTCCTCGTACACCACGGCGATAGAGTTCCACGGTGTTGGATTCGTCATTCTGGGCCGACTGCACGATGATTTTGAGCTGCGGCGCTCGGCGCACCAGCTCAGGAATCGCATCGACAGTGCCCGAGATCAAATTCCCCTCGAGCAAAACCATATCGGTTGGAAAGCGTTGGATAGCGCTATGAAGGCCGGCCAGTGTGTCCACCTGGGCAATCACGCGGATATCGTCTTCGAGGGCAAAGATCTTCCGGATACCTACCCGGTAGATCGCTTGCGAGTCGGCAAGAACAATCCGGATCGCAGCGTTGTCTGCACCCTCATCGGGTTCGAATGCACCGTCGGCAGGACCGGCATCGGAAAATTCAGGCTTGGCAGATACCATAGGTTCAGAGACCAAAATAGCTTCAGTGACTAAAGTGATACTTATCAATAACTGCTGCGACGTGTGTCGTCTTTACATCTTTTTTTACATCTGGTGTGCAGCGTACCACGCGGCCGGTGCAATGCAATACAACATCGGTGGGTGTGCCCATTGCCTCGGCCGGCATCTTAATAGTGAAGCTCACTATACTGCCTACCACTAAAGAAGTGGCAAGCTCAAACAGAACACCATTGGCGGAAATATTTTCCGTAACCGCCGGAAGGTCCCCTGCTTCTGTGCAAATAGTAATCGGAACGGATAGTGGAAATCGAACCGCAGCGCGGAGTTCGACAGGACGTTCGCTTGCCACTGCGGTGGAGATATCCATGTCCCTGATAATAATCAGTTCCTGGTAGGACGGGAATCCCCTAAAAAGGCCACCTTTCTGGTCTCATAGTACTAAAGTTACGCTCGGTAGTTCCTTTGGTTTCACCCCTTCCTAGGGAATTCTCACAATCGGACAACCCGGGTTCACGGAAGAGACCTACCGATGGTGCTCTGTGCCGTTACTTGTGCCCTGGCGTATATACTAAGTAGTAATTACACGAAAGTTGTAGCGGCCAGGCATCCCCAACAGTAATATCGGCATACGCGCCCCCCACGCGCGCTAGGAGACCTCCCATGAAACTCACTCTGATTCGCGCTCTGACCGTAGCTGGATTGCTTGCCACGACCGCCGCTGCACACGCATCCCCTATCATGTTTTTCTGGGTCTGGTAGAGCCAGATCAGTCAACCCGGCAGTTTGGCACTCTTCTTGCAAGAGTGCGGCTATGATGCGCAAACGGGAACATTTCTCTGCATAATCATAGAGACAGCCTTGGCGAGCTCGGCGCCTTGGAGATATTCTGCATCTGGCAAGGTGCAATATGAGTCTCAAGGCGTTGTGGGCAATTTTCAGCCTCTTGGGGTTGGCAGCTGAGATCTGCCTTTTTGTCGTGCTCGTTGTGCGCCGTCAATACAAGGTTTTCCCTGTCTTTACTTTCTACATAGGCTTCAATGTGTTTAACGACATCGGCATGGCTGTGCTGATGGTCGCGTCACCTCATCTCGTGCGATCGCTTGCCTTTGGCCTATTGCCGCTGCAATACCTGATCGAATTGGGCGTTCTTCTGGAAATCGCCTGGAATGTCTTGCGCCCGGTGCACATGTCCTTGCCCCAGGGAACCATTCGCGTGTTCATCGGCGCGATCGCCATCGCTTTGCTCCTTGGTACTTTGCTCGCTTGGCACCTGGACCAGACGGGTAAGAGGGTCGAGGACTTCCGCGGGCCTCTTGATCTCACGGTTGGCTTGATGCGCATGCTGATTTTTGCGGCGACGGCCGGGTTTGCCCAATTACTCGGTATCGGCTGGAAAAATAAGGTCTTGCAGCTCGCTACGGCCCTCTCTTTCTATAGCGCAGTGGATTTACTCGTGAGCCTGGTGCAGCGCTATACCGGGGGGTCACGAAACCTGGATGAAATTCGGGCTGTGGCTTTTGCCCTCGAACTCGGTTTTTTGATCTTTGCGTTTACAACTAAAGATGTACGCCGGCGCGAATTCAGTCCACAAATGGAACAGTTTTTGGTTACACTTGCTGGGCGGGCAAAGCTCGCACGTACAGCGTTGGTACGAATGCAGGTGAAATAAGCACATGATATTGCCACTGCTCCAGGTAATACTTACTGCCCTGTTGATTGCCTACGCTGCGTTCTGGCGCCGGCAACAGATGAAGCGTCGGGATAAAAGCTGGAACAGCATCATTAGCCAGTTGCGCGGCAATGATTGGGGTATTGAAGAGATCTCCGAGCGTTTTCTCTACAAGAGCGAAGTGCAGGTGACTCCGAAAGATGTGTGGGAGAGGATCCAGGGCTGCAAAGGCCTTTGGGCCATGTATAAAAATTCCCCGGTCCTGGTTCAGTTGGCAGACTACGCTGCTGAGCATGGCCAAAACGTTGATGTAGAGATGCTCGAAGGGCTGCGCAGCGACGCTTTTCAGATCCGGCTTTGTGTGTTATTGGCTCTCGGCCAATATGTGTTCTCCGCGTCCTCTGTTGGGGCGGCGGTGAATGCCCATCGCGCCGTGGCAACCTACAGCGCCATGCTCGTCCGCCTCACGGCGTTTATCCAGGAGTATTCGACGCCCCTCTTCCCCAGCTATCTCGACGCTGTCGCTTAAATATCATCCCCCTCTACGCTGCTGGTAAACTTGCGCAATACGCTCGATCCAGCGATACTTAGTTGTTGGGAAGTATGCGCCCTTAGCGGCAGTTTCGCCCGTTTCTCGCTATCCCAAACCCATCTGGATTTAATTCCATCAGGGAAGATATCTGAAAGGATTTACGCCTGTGTTGATGATTCGTCTGGCTCGCTTCGGTGCAAGGAAGCAGCCCTATTACCGCGTCGTTGTGATTGAAAAAGACCGCGCCCGCAACGGCCGGTCGATCGAAGTCGTGGGTACCTACAACCCGCGCACCAGCCCCGCCACTGTCGATTTGAAGCGTGAACGCATAGCTCACTGGACCAGCAACGGCGCGCAGCTCTCCGAGCGCGTGGCCAAGCTGTTGGCTGCTTACAACCCTGCGCCTACCGCCGCGTAAAACGGCTCTGGACACAACCACAGGAAAAGCGGTTTAATGCTCGGTCATGAAGGGACCCGGCCATAGCCTGTTTCCGAAGTACTTCAGGCTGGCAGCAGATTGCTGAGTCAATCCTGCACCGGGTGTTTCTTTTGAGGCCGTTCCGATGATGCAAGACACGAATCACGACAGCATGCAGCAACTAGTGACAGAAATCGCCAAAGCCCTGGTTGACGACCCACAAGCAGTGGAAGTGCAGGCTGTGGCCAGGGATGAAAACACCGTGCTCCGCCTGCGTGTCGCGTCCGCCGACGTAGGCAAGGTGATCGGCAAGCAGGGCCGCACTGCGCGCTCCATGCGTACTATCTTGAGCGCGGTCAGCATGAAGTTGCACCACCGGTACACGCTGGACATCCTCGAAGAAGATGACGCAGCAAAGCCGGCGACTTCCTAGCTTGTTCCGTGGTCTTCGGTTGGTCCTCGCCAACCCATGACGGTCTCCCCTGAAACCTGGGTGTTGCTGGCCCGCATCGTGCGTCCGCAAGGCCGCCACGGTGAAGTGCTGGCCGACATCTTTACCGACTTTCCTGATCACTTCGCCCAGCGCAAGCGCCTGTTTCTTCGTTCCCCGGCGAAGAGCCACATCGATGCTATGCGAGAAGTGAAGGTAGTGTCCCACTGGCTCCACAAGGGACGCGTGGTGCTGAAATTTGCCCAGGTGGATTCCATGTCCGATGCGGAGAACCTGCGCGGTTTTGATCTAGTCATCCCCCGCGAGGAGCGCATGCCGCTGAGCGGCGATGCTGTCTATGTAAGCGACCTGTTGGGGGTGAGAGTGATCGATGTAAGCCGCGGCGGCTCCACCGACGCAGGTGAGATCACCGATGTGGAACCCGAAGGACCCGGCCCGGCCATGCTGGTGGTACGCAGTCAGGCCGGCGATGAACTCCTGATCCCTTTTGTCCGCGCCTACCTGCGGAAGATGGACATCGAAGGCAAACGGCTGGAGATGGACCTACCGGAAGGTCTATTGGCTGTGCAAGATCCTTCCCAGGACAAAGCAGAATAACCGCTATGCGCTTCGACATCATCACCATCTTTCCCGCCCTCTTCGACGGCTTCTTCGAACATGGCGTGGTCAAGCGAGCGATCCACGGCGGATTGCTCCAGGTCGCAGTACACGACCTGCGTGAATTCACCCATGACCGGCATCGCACCGTTGATGACCGCCCCTTTGGCGGCGGCGAGGGCATGGTGCTGAAAGCCGAGCCCCTCGCCGAAGCAGTGGAGCATTTGGGGCTTGCCCTCAAACCGGATAGAACGGCCCAAGGACAAACCGTCATCCTGCTTTCCGCACAAGGAAAGCGATATACCCAAGCCATGGCGCGAGAGCTGGCCCAGCATGACCGGGTGGTGCTTCTCTGTGGGCGATATGAAGGGGTCGACGAGCGGGTCAGCGAACTGATTGCCGACCAGGAGCTTTCGATCGGGGACTATGTGCTCTCGGGCGGAGAACTGGCTGCCGCAGTCGTCCTGGACACCACCATGCGCCTCCTCCCGGGAGTGCTGGGCAACCAGGCTTCTTCGGAATACGAAAGCTTCGGGCTGGCCGACGGGTTGCTCGAAAGCAGGCCGGGGGACGGTGTGAGCTCAACCCATGGCGCCGGTGGCCTGCTGGACTACCCCCACTACACTCGTCCGGCGGAGTTTCGCGGGCTCTCGGTTCCCGAGGTATTGAGCAGCGGTAACCATGAACAGATTCGCCGTTGGCGGCGCGAACAGGCACTCAGAAAAACTCTGCGCAACCGGCCCGATTTGCTGCAAACCGCGGCCTTGAGCGCCGAAGATCGCAGCTATCTGCGCACCCTCGAGCTGCATCCCGAGGGCGCGCAAAGCAAAGATTCCGTGTAAACTAAGAACTTCGACGTAACCGCGCTTTTTCATCGCGATCAGGAAGCAACTATGTCTATTCATCCAGTTATGCAGCGTCTCGCCGACAAGCTTCGGCGCACCGACCTGCCCGAGTTCGTGCCCGGCGATACGGTACGGGTGCAAGTCAAGATCAAAGAAGGCGATAAAGAACGCCTGCAGGCATTCGAAGGCATTGTGATTGCGCTCAAGAATGGAGCCCAGGGCAGCTTTACGGTGCGTAAGATGAGCTTCGGCCAGGGCGTCGAACGCATCTTCCCCTTCAACTCCAAGGTGGTTGACAAAGTGGAGAAGGTCCGGTCCGCACGGGTCCGCCGCTCCAAGCTGTTTTACCTCCGCGGCCTGCGAGGCAAGGCAGCTCGCTTGAAAGAAGTGGAACGCAAGTAGACTTCGATCACCATCAACAACACGCCCCGGTGGCCACGCTGCCGGGGCGTTGCTTTGTCGATTCCTTTCTTGCCGGGAACTGTGGGAAACGCGGACCTAACCCTCCGCCCGTTTATCGGGATGATCTACACTCGACTTTTAGAGATCCAAGAGTGGCTACAGCACAACGCATCCCGGCAAAGACTTCCCTCAGGAAGAACCGTCCCCCAGACACAACGGAAAAAGTACTCGTAGATCCGGAAGCGCTCGAGCCAGAGCTTTCCCCGGCAGCGCGCAAGATGCGCATGCTCAAATCGCTGGTCTGCGGAAACCGCTACGAGCGCGCTGCTCGCGCGACCGGAGCCAAGGTGGTAGCCGGCGTCGATGAGGTCGGCCGCGGCGCTCTATTCGGGCCCGTGGTAGCCGCGGCGGTCATCCTGCCCGAGGGGTGCCGCATTCCGGGGCTGCGTGATTCCAAGCAACTCATCCGTGAAGAGCGCGAACGCCTGGCGGGCATCATCGAGCGCAGGGCCTTAGCGATTGCGATTGAGGAAGTCGACTCCGAAACCATCGATCGCATCAACATCTATCAGGCCACGCGTATGGCCATGACCGCCGCCGTCTGCCGCTTGGCCCCGGCTCCCGATCATTTGCTGGTGGATGCTCTGCGGCTGGATCATCCTTGTGTCCAGACAAGCATCATCTACGGCGACTCATTGAGCATCTCAATCGCCGCCGCTTCGGTGGTCGCCAAGGTTTATCGAGATAACCGCATGCGTCAACTGGACCGCGACTACCCGGTCTATGGACTCGCCTCCCACAAGGGCTACAGCACGCCCGAGCACAAGCAGGCGCTCCTGGCGCACGGGCCAACACCTCTGCATCGTCGCAGCTTTCGCCCCGTCGCCGAAAATTGCCTCCCCTGGGACTGATTCCGTCTTTCAAAACCAACCTCTAACAAACCCCGGTGTAACGGCCCGGCCCCTTTCCCCGATCCCAGCTACACTGTCCACGCAGGAGGACCAACTTGGCCTTAAGGCTGATGTGTTTCACCGCCCACCCCGACGACGAATGCGGAGCCTTTGGCGGCGCGTTGATGATGGCCCACCAGCGCGGCGTGGAAACCAGCGTGATCTGCCTGACCGAAGGGCGGGCCGCATCGCACCGTGGCAATGCGAGCACAGACGACGAACTAGCCCAACTGCGGCGTCAAGAATTCGCCGCCGCCCTCCGCGTATTGGGCGTCACGCACGGAGAAGTTCTGGCATACCCCGACGGAGGTCTGCTGCGTCAGGACTTTGCTGCGGTCACAACCGTTCTCGTCGAACGCATCCGCCGTTTTCGCCCTCACGTAGTGCTGACTTTCGGAGGAGACGGCAACGTGAACCTGCACCCTGACCACACCATGGTCTCGTTCTTCTCGACCGCGGCCTTTCACTGGGCAGGCCGCACCAACTTCGCTCCAGAACAACTGGCAGCAGGGCTAATTCCCTTCCGCGCCCAAAAACTCTACTACGCGGCCGCTCCTTTCCTGGCGAACCCAAACCCGGAAGAGGCACCAAAAATCACCCTCATGCCCGCCTCGCTTGTCCTCAGGTCGGATGATATGAAAGCGAAAAAACTAGAGGCCTTCATGCAACACCACACCCAGGCAGGGATGTTCGCCAAGGTCAAGCTCGCCTTCGACGGCACCGGTGACGAGGAAAAATACCTACTGGCTGCAACGCGCGGCCTTCCCACGTATCCCATGGAAACAGACATGTTCGCCGGCATCGAAGAATGATCTAACTTGCCGTAACGACGTCCGCTTGCCTGCTGACTCTCTGACGGACCGACCAAGCGACACGAGCCAGCAGAAGTACAGCCAATACCAGCGTGATGGTAATGGGCGTACGCACCCCGCTCTTGACGATCCACCAATAATGGATCACCCCACAAATGGCGGAGACGTACGCAAGGCGATGCAGTGCCTGCCAGCGTTTGCCCCCCAATTTCCTGATTGACCAATTTGTAGACGTGGCAGCAAGAGGAACCAGCAACACCCAAGCAGCCATGCCTGCCATGATGTAGCGCCGCTTGCCGATGTCATCGATCATCGCGGCAACATTGAACCCGGAATAAAGCCACAGATACGTGAGCAGGTGCAGGCATCCGTAAAAGAACGCAAACAGCCCCAGCAGCCGGCGAAACCGCACCAGCCAGGCGAGTTTCGCTGAGAGTCTGCGCAGCGGTGTGATGGCCAGCGAAGTAACCAGCAGGCGAAGCGTGGCGAAGCCGGTGGCGTGGGTAACCGTTGCGGTGGGATCCGGTCCGAGATTGTTAGTGAACCCGCGATAAACCAGGAGTGCAAGCGGCGCCAGGCAGACAAGCCAGACCGCGACTTTGAGGGCAACGATAGCGCGCTTATTCATGCGAAGAACCTTGGCTGCCCATGGAACGTTAAAAATTCTTCTTCAGATCCATGCCGTTGTAGAGGCTGGCAACCTGGTCTCCGTAACCGTTGAACATAAGTGTAGGTTGGCGCTGACTGAAGATAGGCGCGCCGATGCGCCGTTCGGTCTTCTGGCTCCAACGGGGATGGTCGACGTTCGGATTCACATTGGAATAGAACCCATATTCCCGGGGCGCCATATCATTCCACGCAGTGGACGGCTGGTCGGCCGTGAAATGTATCTTTACGATTGATTTCGCGGACTTGAAACCGTACTTCCACGGGATGACGACGCGCACCGGAGCGCCATCCTGGTTGGGCAATACTTCCCCATACAAGCCAAAGGTGAGGAGCGTCAGTGGGTGCATGGCCTCATCCATGCGCAGCCCCTCTGAGTAGGGCCAGTTCAAATTGATCTCCCGCAGCCCAGGCATCACGCTCGAATCCTCGAGCGTAAGAAACTGTACATACCTGGCCTTGGGCAGAGGCTCGGCCCAATTGATCAACTCTGAAAGCGAGTATCCGGCCCAGGGAATCACCATGCTCCAGGCCTCCACACACCGATGGCGGTAAACCCGTTCCTCGATCGGCTTGAAGCTCAGCAGCTCTTCGATGCTGACCGTCTTCTTCTGCTTCACCAGCCCATCGATGGTGACCTTCCACGGGCGAGTCCTCATCTTGCCTGCATTCTGCGCTGGATTGTCCTTCTCCACCCCAAACTCATAGAAGTTGTTATAGGAGGTGATGTCTTTGTAGGACGTGGGGGTCAATCCTGTAGTGGAGAGGGGACTCTTCACCGTCTGCAGTTTGGTCGCATCCGCCATGCTTTGGCGCGGGTCGAGCAACCCCGTCACCCCAAGGGCGGCGGCCCCGGTCATGAAGGTCCGGCGATTGAGGTATGCACTTTTGGGAGTGACCTCTGAGTATGGAATCTCTTTTGTTTTTTTGATCAACATAAATCCCCCGGCAGTAGGACGCTGATGCCTGGCCACAGGTTACGCGGGCGCGAGCAATCCTCTTAATACAATGAAAGGCGTTGGGAACCCACGCGAATACTACACCCATCATGAGAACGCCCCAAGGAGCCCCATGGATCGCACGCAGGACACAACTTTGAGTGGAGTCGACAGAGACCGGTTACAACGGGCAGCGGAAATATTCCTGGAAGCAAGGCGCACCGTCCAACCCATCGACGATTTGCCGCCCGGCCTGGCCCCCAGGACCATGGAGGAGGCCTACTACGTGCAGGATCTGATGCTCCAGGCCATCGGGAAGACCGGCGGGTGGAAGGTAGGTGCGACCAGCCCGGATGGCACACCCTTTTATGCCCCCATGCCCCTGGATGGTTTCGCTACAAGCGGGGAGCGAATTGCGAAGCAATACCGCAGGCTCCGGGGCGTCGAAGCGGAGATTGCCTTCCTGATGGGCAAGGATCTGCCCCCACGCGCGGCTCCGTACTCGCGGATCGAACTGGTCGATGCTATTGCCAGCTGTCATCCCGCAATCGAGCTGTTGGAGTCGGGTCTGCTTGACCCGGATAGAGTCGACCGGTTCACCGCGATTGCCGATCTGCAATCAAACGGCGGGTTCATTTCCGGGTCTCCCGTGATGGAGGGCTGGCAAGACTTCGACTTCGCGACAGAGAGCGCGCAAATGAATGTGGATGGCTTTGTGCGCGTGGCCAACGGCAAAAATGCTGCTGGAGGCGATTTGCTGCGCCTGGTCCTCTGGCTGGCGAATGAGGCCCAGAGCCGCACCGGAGGCTTGCTGGCCGGGCAATGGATCACCACAGGCAGCTGGACGGGAAAGATCATGGCCGACAGCGGTTCCGTCGCCCTGGCACGCTTTCTCCGCTTCGGAGAAGTCACGGTCCGTTTCGACTGAAAGCGACCATCCGATCGTTTGTGGGCGAATTCCCAGACGCGGAAAGAGACGACTAAGACAAACCCGAAACCCATGCACTTCGCACCAAGACTTTTGCCCAACCTGTAAAACCGTACCGGTGCTTCCGCGCAGGCGCGGCCATCCAGTCTGCCATGGGCAACCCAATCCTGGCTGTGCCTCTTTTTGGGCAGGCCGCCCCTAACCCTCCTCGCTCAAAGCGCGAGCTACTCATAATAAAGGTCTTGTTATCGGATTCCAGCAGCGAAAAGCGACGTCTTTCTTCGGTTTTTCACGGCAAATTCTTCAGATGTTCATAGGCAACTGCGAATCTCACAGCAGCAAAACGGGTTCCGCGCGGCAATCCGCGTCCCGGTAGAGGGGGACACCTCCGCGTGTCTTTTGTCCAAGACTTCCCTGCACTCATCGTGGTTTGCACTGCGACCAAATAGCAAAGAGAGGCCAAATGAAGAACCATCTGACGACGCTGGCAACGCTGGCGCTTGTCTCGGCAATGTCCGCCGGGCTGGCACAGACGACCGCGTCTGGCACAACCAGTTCGACAACCCATAAGCGAACGACCGCCCGCAAGGCTCCAGTGCCCAAGAAGCCTTCGGTCGAGAGCCAAATCCAATCGCTGCGGGAAGACATGCAGACGCAGATCCAACAGTTGAAGCAACAACTGAGCGATCGCGACGCGCAGTTGCAGCAGGCGCAGGCAGGCGGCGGCGGCCGCCCAGGCAGCAGCGACGCAGGCCCAACAGCAGGCGGCGCAGCAGCAATCGGCCCTGACCGAGAACACGGCCGCGGTAGGCAATCTGCAAGGTGCCGTGAACGACCTGAAGACGAACAACACCTCGTTGGCGTCTACCGTCCAGGAAGAACAGACAAAGGTGCAGAAGCAGATCAACAACCCAGATGTACTTCATTTTAAGGGGATTACGCTCTCCCCAACCGGCAGCTTCCTGGCGGCAGAAACGGTGTGGCGGCAACGCGCGACGGGCGGTGACATCAACACCCAGTTCACCGGAATTCCGCTCAACTACGCGAACGCGGCCCAGTACTCAGAATTCTATGGGTCAGGCCGCCAATCCCGCATTGCCTTGTTAGCCACCGGCAAAGTCAATCCCGACCTAACGATCGGCGGCTACTACGAGGCGGACTGGTTGAGCGCCGGCGTCACTTCAAACAATAACGAAAGCAACAGCTACACCATGCGGCAACGGCAGCTCTGGGCGCAGGCCCACTGGGGCAGTCTGACCTTTACCGGCGGCCAGATGTGGTCGTTGGCGACAGAAACCACCAAGTTGACGCAAAATAGGTCAGAAATCCTACCTCAAACCATCGACTCCCAGTACACTGCCGGCTTCGTCTGGGAGCGTCAGTATGGATTCCGCGTGAGCAAGGATTTTGGCCAGAACATGGTCGATTGCGATATCCGCCGAAAACCCGCAGACCCTGAACTCGGTTGGCCACAATCTTCCCACCAATTACATCCTTGGTTCGGCTGGCAACGCCGGCGGGCTGTACAACTCCGCCGGTACCAGTGGAGCCACCAACGTGGCGCAGTATTCCGCCAACCTCGCTCCTGACCTCATAGCCAAGGCGGTATACGAATCGCCAAGTTGGGGCCACTACGAACTCTTTGGTGTTGCCAGCTTTTTCCGTGACCGCGTCTTTCCCAATGCCACGGCCACTGTGCCCTCATCCGTGGGTGCGTACAACGACAGCACGGTGGGCGGAGGCATCGGTGCCAGCGCTTCGCGTGCCAACCTTGCATAAACACCTGGACGTCGGTCTGAAAGGGTTGTGGGGTGACGGCACCGGGCGCTACGGCAGCAGCACCATCGCTGACCTGACAATTCGGCCGGACGGTCAGCTGGCTCTGATCCACAATTTCAGCGCCCTCGGAACCCTCGATTTCCATGTGACCCCGCGCCTTGACGTCTACGCTAACTACGGTGGTGACTACGTGGGCCGGCGTTACTTCCTGACCAGTCCAACCAAGTCGGTCGGATACGGCTCCTACCTCAACGTAGAAACCGGTTGCAACACCGAACCGGTCCCAGGAACCACGATTGGCGGCTTCACGTCCCGCCCAGCCGGGCAATTGCACCGCCGATACCAAGGATGTGCAGGAATTCACGGCGGGCTACTGGTACAACATCTACAGTGGACCAGCGGGACGTCTCCGCCAGGGACTCCAGTATGCCTACTTCCAGCGCAACATCTGGTCGGGCATAGGGACTACGCCCAAGGCCACCGACAACATGTTCTGGACCTCCTTCCGCTACTACTTGCCGTAAGGCGCCAACCAACAGCAGCGAAAAGGGCACCCACTGCGGGTGCCCTTTTCGCTGCCCTCAGGCTGACTTACACTTGAGTATGCCAAAACCCATCGTTGGCCTGCATCACGTAACAGCCATTGCTTCCGACCCGCAACGCAATCTTGACTTCTACACCGAGGTGCTCGGACTTCGTTTCGTCAAACGCACTATCAACTTTGACGATCCCGGAACCTACCACTTCTACTTTGGTGACGACGCCGGCTCGCCCGGAACCATCCTCACCTTCTTCCCCTGGCCCCATGCCACCCGGGGCAGCCTGGGTGTAGGAGAAACCTCGCGCCACCGCCTTCAGTGTTCCCCACTCCTCGCTCGAGTTCTGGGAGAAGCGTTTGCTCGGCGCTGGTGTTCCCGTGGAGCGCACCGATGAGCGATTTCAGGAAGAAGTGCTCAGCTTTGCCGATCCCGATGGCATGCGGCTGGAGATCGTTGGCCACGCAGACGCAGGCGAGGCAAAAGCCCCGCGCACCAGCGACGTTCCGCCCCAACACGCAATTCGCGGTTTCTTCGGAGTGACCCTTTGTGAAGGCGGCTACGAAAAGACAGTGGCCGTGCTCAGCACCATGGGCTTCCACAAGATCGGAGAGCACGGTACCCGCTTTCGCTTTGCCGCCGACGGCAGCGCGCTGGGCAATCACATCGACATCCTGGTCCAACCCCAGCTCACGTATGGCCGCATGGGCGCCGGCAGCGTGCACCACATTGCCTTTCGCGCAGCCGACGATGCTGCGCAGCTTGCCTGGCGTGAAGTACTGGTGGCGAGTTCGTTGGATGTGACCCCGGTGCTCGACCGTACCTACTTTCACTCGATTTACTTTCGTGAGCCCGGCGGTGTGTTGTTCGAGTTGGCCACCGACCCGCCAGGCTTCGCCCTCGACGAGCCGATGGAATCGCTGGGAGAGGCGCTCAAGCTGCCTCCGTGGCTGGAGCGACAGCGTTCACGGGTGGAACGCGCGTTGCCACCGATTACACTGCATACTCACAGATAGACTGGAGACCCTTCTTGGTGAGTGATCCCCATCGCGATCAGCCGGTCCGGACCAAGGGTGCGGACCTGACCAAGGCCACCGCGGCCGTGATTCTTCTCCACGGCCGCGGAGCCTCCGCAGAAGACATCATGGGTTTGGCAGACGAAATGTACGACAAGCGCATTGCCTATCTCGCCCCGCAGGCGGCGGGAAACGAGTGGTATCCCTCTTCCTTCATGGCGCCGATTGAGCGGAACGAGCCCTGGCTTTCCTCCGCGCTGGCCAAGGTGGGGACGCTCGTACAACAAGCGGTGGATGCCGGCTTATCGCGCGATCACATATTTTTGTGCGGCTTCTCCCAGGGCGCCTGCCTGTCGAGCGAGTTCGTGGCCAGAAACCCCGCGCGCTATGGTGGGCTGATTGCCTTCACCGGCGGCCTAATCGGACCGCAGGGTGCAGACCTTCACCATGAGGGTGATCTGGAAGGAATGCCGGCGCTGTTTAGTTCGGGAGATCCCGACCCGCACGTGCCCTGGAGCCGCGTGCTGGAGTCTGCGCAGCAATTCACCGCCATGGGCGCGGCCGTAAAAACGCAGCGCTATCCGGGTCGTCCGCACACCGTCTTTCCCCAGGAAATCAAATCCGCGCGCGACCTTATCTTCGGAAGTCTGCAAACCCGTCAGAAATAACCATTCCCGACCGGAGAAGAAATTTGGCCAAGCCCACGCTTCCCTTTCTCTTCCTTCTCTTTCCGACACTGATATTTGGCCAAACGGGGGCGTTACCCGATGTCCCACCCGTCCAGGCGCAACACGCGATGGTGGTCAGTATTCATCATGACGCCAGTGATGCCGGCCTGAAAATCCTTCAGGCAGGAGGCAACGCCGTAGACGCGGCAGTGGCCGTGGGCTTTGCCTTGGCGGTCGTCTATCCCTACGCCGGCAACCTCGGCGGTGGCGGCTTCATGATGCTGCGCCTGGCCAACGGTGAGTCTCACTTCCTCGACTTCCGCGAAGAGGCGCCGTTACGTGCCACCGCTAACATGTATCTCGACAGCAACGGCAAGATCATTCCCGAAGCGTCGACGATTGGCTACCGGGCTGTCGGAGTGCCGGGCACCGTCGCTGGCTTGATCGAGGCGCAGAGAAAATTCGGTAAGCTCTCGTTGCCACAGGTCATGGCGCCGGCCATTCACTTTGCTCAGCAAGGCTACGTGCTCAGTGCGGAGGAAGCGGACATCCTTCGCAATCCCGTGCTGACCCGGTTTCCCGAATCGCGACGCATCTTTCAACGGAACGGAAACTTCTATCAAGCGGGAGAAACCTTCCGCCAGCCGGAGTTGGCGCGCACGCTGACCAGGATCGAAAAGGATCCGCGCAGCTTTTACCACGGCGCCCTGGCCAGTGAACTCGCAAAGGCCATCCAGAAATACGGCGGTCTGGTTACCAGGAAAGATCTGGAGACTTACCAGGTAAAAGAGCGGACGCCGCTCACCGGTACTTATCGCCAGTTCGAAATCCTGGCCCCGCCCCCGCCCTCCTCCGGCGGCATTGCCTTGATCGAAATGCTGAACATACTGGAAGGGTTCGACCTGGCTTCGTTGGGCGATCGCACGCCGCAATCCATGCACCTGATTATTGAGGCCTTCCGCCGCGCTTTTAACGACCGCACCTCATTCCTGGGCGATCCGGATTTTCAGTCCATGCCCACCGCGCAGCTCATGGACAAGGCCTACGCCGCGGCATGGCGCAAGAGCATCAGCATGACCACCGCGACCCCGTCCAGTGCTCTCACCCGGCCGCCGGGTTTCGTTCCCGCGGAATCGAATCAGACCACCCACTATTCCGTCCTCGACCAGGCGGGGGATGCAGTGTCGGTTACCTATACCCTGAACAATTCCTTCGGCTCGGGAGTCACCGCGGAAGGCTTGGGGTTCCTGCTCAACGACGAGATGGACGACTTCACCTCGAAGATCGGCGCGCCGAATATGTTTGGGCTGATTCAGGGACCAGCCAACGCCATCGCTCCCAGGAAGCGTCCCTTATCCAGCATGACGCCGATCATTGTGCTGGAGAATCACAAGGTTCGTTTTCTCATCGGCTCTCCTGGCGGACCCCGCATCATGACCACGGTTGCCAATATTTTCCTGAGCGCTTCCGACGGAGGCTTGAACATTCAAAGGGCGGTGGACGCTCCCCGTTTTCACCATCAATACCTTCCTGATGTTCTGTACGTGGAGCCGGGCTTTCCCCCCGCGACCCTGAACGCACTGCGGGGTATGGGTTATACCATCGAGGGTGGCAATCCCGGGGATCGTTACTGGAGCGACGGGGAATGCATCGCCGTCGACCCCAAAACCGGAGTGATCGAGGGCGGTCAGGACAAGCGCCATACTTTCGGGAAAGCGGCAGGTTACTGATATATCAAATTCCAAAAAAGGGGCTGAGAGACGTCTAAGGGGGATTTAGGGCGCATAGGGCGCTTATGGCGCACAGTTTCCCCGCGCTTTTGCCCCCTTTTTGGCCGTCTTCCCCTCCTTATCGGGATTTTTCAACCGGGCCTACGACCCGGTAGAGTAATAAATCATGCAGGTACACTTTGCCTTCGGTCAGAACGGTTTGGACGTCACATTGCCCGCCGGCCCCAACTACGAATTGATTGAGAGCCGCTCCGCATCCGCTCTACCCGATGTAAGTGCGGCGCTCGACCAGGCCCTTGACCATCCCATCGGAAGCAAGCCGTTGTCAGCCCTCGCGGCCGGCAAGAAAACGGCAGCCATCTCGGTGTGCGACATCACCCGGCCTGCCCCCAACTGGCTGACCCTCCCTCCCCTGCTCCGGCGCCTGCACGACGCCGGCATTCCGGTCGAGGGGGTCACGATCCTCATCGCCACCGGACTTCACCGGGAAGCCACCCCGGCCGAGATCAAAGCCATCCTGGGAGAAGAGATCGCGGCCAGGTATCGCATCGTCAATCATGACGCCCGGGCGCTTTCCCAACATCGCTGGCTGGGAGAAACCAAGCGCGGGATCCCGGTCTACATTGACGAACGCTTCATGGCGGCCGAACTGCACATCACCCTCGGTTTTATCGAGCAGCATCTGATGCTTGGATTTTCCGGAGGGCCGCAAGCTCGTTGCTCCAGGCCTGGCAGCGCAGGAAACGATCAAGGTCATCCACTCCCCCAAGTTCATGCGCGAGCCGCTCGCCATTGAAGGATCGATTGCCAACAACCCTCTCCATGCGCAGCTCCTGGAAATCGCCCGCATGGCGGGGCACGATTTCATTCTCGATGTAACGCTGACGCAAAGCCGCGAAATCTCCGGCGTGTTCGCCGGCGATCCGGTGGAGGCGCATGCTGCCGGGGTGCAGTTTCTGCGCACAACTTCGCTCGAGCGCCTCACGGGGCTGGCGGACGCTGTCATTACCAGCGCCGCCGGCCATCCCCTGGACCTGACCTTCTACCAGACCATCAAGGGGCTTACCGCCGCCCAGCACATCGTGAAGCCTGGAGGAAGGATCCTGATCCTGGGCGAATGCGCCGAGGGTGTGGGCTCCCCGGAGTTTGCCGGAAAGGTAGAGCGATTCTCCAGCTACGACAGCTTCCTGGAGGAAATTGGAAGCGCGGATGTCGAGATCGACCAGTGGCAACTGGAGAAGCTGGCACTGGCGGGGCAGAAGCATGAGCTCTTCTTTTACATGCCGGGCGTTCCCAACGAAAAACTTGGGAATCTCGCCTCCCGTGCTTATCTGAGCCCGAAGGCGGCGGTCACCGCTGTTCTCGATGGACTCCAGCCGGGTGCCCGCGTGGCGCTGGTGCCGGAAGGACCGTACGTATTTGCCCGCGTTCCGGACGAAGCCCAGGCAGTGCTCGTGTAAGGCGGGGCCGTCGATTATCATCAATCTCGTGACCTGCGAAATGCGAAAGTGGCGAAATTGGCAGACGCACCAGACTTAGGATCTGGCGGGGCAACCCATGGGGGTTCGAGTCCCCCCTTTCGCACCAACTAAAGAAGAAGCTGACCCCGCGAAAACTCTCCTCAACTGCCGGGAATGTGTTCGGCGTATTGCGGCCAGTTGGCGAGAATCTGATGCAGAACCGTGCTCCCGACGAGCCATGCCGACTCCAGGGCGGGCAATGATCCGATATACGGTTTGCTGATGCTCTGAACCGGCGTTTCCCCTGGTTGCGGCATGCATTCATTGCTTCCGGTCCGCAACACCATCACCCGGGCAAAGTCGACGCGATGCATCTTGTCCAGGCGCGTCAAGGCTTCCGTGAAGCCCGAATCTTCCATATTCGTCATCACGAAATTGCCTCGCCCCTTGGTGTAGAGCTGCACCCAGTCGTTCGCATACTGGGTCATGATCTTCCCGTGCCAGTAATAGTCAGAGGCAAAAGAGTCTCCTTTGAGCACGAAAGGGGGCCGCTGCGCCTGGGGGTAGCCGACCCACTTGGCGCGATACGCAGCCACCTTCGGATCGTCGGTGAGTTTGAGATTGCGCGTCTGCGTGAACGCCCAATCCGTGAGGCTGCCGTTGAGCGGATAAAGATTCGAGCGGGACCAGTTGTTGTCCGTATTGGCGTGAGGATTGGGGGCTTTGGCCCCTACAGGAAAAAGACCGTAGGGCCAGGAGGGCGGAATTTCACGGGCATCGATTTCGCGCGCGACGTCGGAGACAACATAGGTCGCCCATGCGGCAGACCCTATCGAGGCATCGTTAGGGTCAACCCCGGCGATGCCGTTGATCAGCCAATAGGCGTGGGTAAGGTCGAAACGACGATCGAGCCCCAGCGCCATCAGGGACGCCGTAGCGTTGACCAGGGTCGTGCCGCTGACGATGCCCAGAACCGTGTGGTCGGCGTTGGTGCGGATAGCATGAACACCACCGGGAAAATCGAGTGTCTCGTTCAGGTGCTCGCGCTCCACCCACAATTGAAACTCACCCGGAACGTCGCCAGTATCATTGCCGACCTCAAAGGTGGTCACAATCACAGCCCGGATGGGCCACGGCGCCTGCTGTGCGCCGGCAATGGTCACGTTGACGGAAAGAAGCATGAGAAACAGAAACGCATTCACGTTGCGCATACGGCGAATTCCTTTTCCCTGAAGCGATGACCAGACAGTCGACCGCGAAAATAGCGAGGGTCGGTCCCCACGGGGACTGACAATCGCTTGAGTGAGGCGTTGCAACTACAGCGGCCGGGAACCGGCCTGAATAGCTCTTGGATGAGAGGTAATCTCGCATCTGGGCCGGGGCGTGTCAACCCATATCGGTCGACCTCCGGGGAGTCTCTGTTGCCAACTGTAATAGACTAAAGAGATGAACATTAGAGAACGGAGAGATGGGCTAACCCGTCCCGAGGGAACAAGATTCATCGCACCCTTATTACGATGAACAATCAGCAGCGGCGCGTGGTAGTGACCGGGGTGGGCTTGGTAAGCCCAGTGGGTGTAGGGACAGAAGTCACGTGGAAGGCTCTGCTCCAGGGAGAATCCGGCATCGGCCCGATCACCCTTTTTGACCCGACCGGTTTCAGTTGCCGGATCGCCGGCGAAGTCAAAGACTTTAGGCCGGAAGACTACATCGAGCGCAAAGAGATCAAGAAGATGGGCCGCTTCATCCAGTTTGCCCTGGCGGCCTCAGAGTTCGCTGTCGCGCAGGCCGGCTTGGTCATGGAGACTGAAGATGCAGGCAGGGTCGGAGTCTACGTAGGCAGCGGCATCGGCGCGTTTGAAGTGATTGAACGCGAACACAGCAAGTTGTTGTCCGCCGGCCCGGGCCGCGTGTCGCCCTTCTTCATCACAGCTACGATTGCCAATCTGGCCGCCGGTCAAATCTCCATTCGCTACGGAGCGACCGGACCGAATCTCACCACCGCCACGGCGTGCACCACGGGTGCGCATGCGGTGGGTGAGTCATTCCGCGTGATACAGCGCGGCGATGCGGACGTGATGATCGCCGGTGGAAGCGAAGCCGCGGTCACGCCGCTGTCCGTTGCAGGGTTCGCCGCCATGCGCGCTCTTTCCACACGCAATGACGATCCCGGGACCGCCTCGCGGCCTTGGGACGCCGGCCGCGATGGCTTCGTGGTGGGGGAAGGCGCCGGGGTGCTGATCCTGGAGGAGTACGAGCACGCGGTCAAGCGCGGGGCGACCATTCTTTCCGAGCTTGTGGGCTACGCCGCCAACAGTGATGCCTACCACACCAACGCTCCTCCCGAGGATGGCCGGGGCGTGCGCCGGGTGATGCAGCTCGCTCTGGCCGATGCCGGCGTTGCCCCAGGCGACGTCAAGTATTTGAACGCGCATGCGACTTCCACGCCGCTGGGCGACCGGGCCGAGGCACGTGCCATCTGCGAGACCTTTGCTGATGCGGCTAAGAGCTTGCTGGTCAGTTCGACCAAGTCGATGACCGGCCATCTTCTCGGCGGCGCCGGCAGCCTGGAGGCCGGGATCACGGTACTGGCGCTACGCGATCAAGTGGCCCCACCCATGACCAATCTGCACGATGTGGATGAGGCTTGCGGCTTTTGTCTGGTGAGAGACAAAGGAGTGCCTACCACGATGGAGTACGCCATGACCAACTCCTTCGGCTTCGGGGGCACAAACGCCTCGCTCATCTTCCGCCGCCATCACGCGGGTTGATCGCGAGCGGGATCAGCCTGCGCTCTCGCCTCCCGCGAAATCATTGCTGCGTCCACCAACATCTGCGGTTTCTTTTTTTCCCGAAGGTGAAATGGTCTAGTCTATAGCCCATGAGCCAAGACGCTTCTCAACCGAAGGTGATTCTGGAGCGTACCCCCGAATATCGCGAGGGTTATGCCAACAGTGTTCAGGTGCAAAAGAGTGTGTGGGACTTCCGTCTCACTTTCGGCACCGCCTATCAGGAAGTAGCCGAACAGATCACCATCAATACGTTTCAGACCGTTTACCTAAGCCCGCAACAGGCCAAAGCATTGTGTGGTCTGCTGGAGCAGAACCTGCTGCAATATGAGCACACCTTTGGCACCATCGCGCTCGAACCCCGGCCCGCAGCCATGCCTCAAGGTCCAGTCCACTAGACGATTCGGAGGCTCGTGGCCGTACTTCCCGAACAGCAGAGACCGATCGACCGCCTGCTGCCGCTCAGGCTCATTTTCCCCCTGCTCTTTGTAGGGGTTTACCTCTCGCACCTCACTTTACTGCGCCTGCCCTATTACTGGGACGAGGCCGGATACTACATCCCGGCGGCCTACGATTTCTTTCGCACCGGCGACGTCATTCCGTCGACCACCCTGGCCAATGCTCACCCCCCTCTTCCTTCTCTCTACCTGGCGCTGTGGTGGAAGTCGGGTTATACCCCAGCCGTCACCCGTACCGCCATGTGCCTGGTGACGGCCATTGGACTGCTAGCGGTATACCGTCTCGGCATTGTGCTCAATGGCCGCATCCGCGTGGCAGCTGCCACCACTCTGCTGACCGCGATCTATCCCATCTGGTTTGCGCAGAGCACGCTGGCACACGCAGACATGTTCGCCGCCGCAGCCACCCTGTGGGGGCTGGTCTTCGTGTTCCCTGGCCGGCGCAGTCCCCCCGCCTTGTGGGCGGCGGTGGCCTGCTTTGCCGTGGCCGCCTGGTCAAAAGAAACAGCCATTGTTACACCCCTGGCCATTTCTCTATGGGAGATGTATCTCGGCGTGCGAGGCCATGATCAGGATCGCCGCGGGCATCTTCGCACCGCGCTGCTCCTGCTCATACCACCCGCCACCCTGCTGTCCTGGTACGCCTATTTTCGGCACCGCACGGGATATATCTTCGGCAATCCTGAATTCCTGCACTACAACGCGACTTCCACGCTCACGCCGCTGCGCATCCTTCTGGCGCTGGTGCATCGCGTTCTGCAGCTCACCGCGCACATGAACATGTTCGTGCCTGTGTTGTGCATGCTGGGAGCCATGCTCCTGCTGCCTGTGCCGGAGCCGGATGGGAACCCACGGCCGCGCATCTCCCCGGCAAATCAGGCAATCCTCTATGTCGTCATGGCGGCCAACATTCTGTTCTTTTCGGTGCTCGGAGGAGCGCTGCTCACACGATATCTGCTGCCTCTCTATCCGCTGATTCTGCTGCTGTGCGTCTCCACTTTTTACCGCCGGGTGCCGCACTGGTGGGGCCTGGTTGTGCTGAGCGGGGCCGCGTTCGTCATCGGACTTTTCGTGAACCCGCCCTATAAGTTCGCCCCCGAAGACAACCTGAACTATGCCGACGTCATCCGTCTGCACCAACAGGGAATCCGGCAAATCGTGACCCGTTTTCCCGGCAGTACGGTATTAACTGCGTGGCCCGGTACCGATGAGCTCACCAAACCCGAGCTGGGCTACGTAAAAAACCCGGTGCCGGTCGTAGCCGTGGCGAATTTCTCCCTGCCCGAGATCCAGAAAGCTGCTGGGTCCGCCCAGGACTTCAGCGTAGGCTTCGCCTTTTCAACCAAATACGACCCTCCCCACCAGTGGCTCAATCTCGGGGCACGTAATGAAGCCTTCGATACACGTTTCTTCGATTTTCATCGGGATCTGGAGCCGAATGCCATCGCTCACCTCTTACAGGGCAAAATCGTTTGGTGGGAGGAACGACAGGGCGAGTGGGCTGCCGTCGTTCACTTCAATCGTCCTCAAGTGGCGAGCCTGCAACGATAATCCCAGAAGCGTGCGCCCCAGAACTATACTGAGGGGGTGCTCCCCCGGCCCTCAACGCGCGTTTTGGTGTTGGCATTCGCTTTCTTCCTGCCCAGCTGGCTGATGGCGCAAACCCCGGCCGTCATGCCGGGACGTTTGCTGCTGGTGCTGCCCTTCGCCAACGGGAGCGACCAACCAAACCTGGATTGGATCAGCGAAGCAGTCCCCGAGATCCTGAACCAGCGTCTCGCCTCGGCAGGGTTTCTGCCCATCAGCCGCGATGATCGGTTGTACGCACTCGACCATCTTGGGCTGCCTTCCACATTTCAACCGTCTCGCGCGAGTGCCATTCGCCTGGCACAGAACCTGGACGCGGACTACATCATCGTGGGTTCGTTCTCAACCAGCGGCACGCGCTTTCGGGCCCAAGCCCAGATACTGAAAATGGATGCTCTCCACCTGTCCGCTCCCCTGCAGGAAGAGGCGGACATGACCCACTTGCTGGATGTGCTGAACAGCCTCGCCTGGGGGGTGGCCAAGCAGATCGATCCCAAACTCTCCGTGGCCAGGAATACGTTCGTTGCCGCCGGGCAAGGGCTGCGGATTGACGCTTTTGAGAACTACATTCGCGGATTGGTGGAGACCGATCCGGGAGAGCAGATCCGCCACCTGAAAGAGTCGGTGCGGCTGGATCCCAACTTCCCGCCGGCGCTGCTGGCTTTGGGCAAGGCATACTTTGCCAACCAGCAATTTGAACTAGCAGCCGCCACACTGGGACGCCTGCCGCGCAACGACCCCAATGCCCGCGAAGCCGACTTCGATCGGGGATTGGCTTATTTCTACGTGGGCAGCTATGTCAAAGCGGAGGACGCATTCGCGTTTGTCAACCGGCAGTTGCCGCTCCCGGAGGTGGTCAACAACCAGGGTGTGGCTGCAAGCCGGCGGGGCCTGGACGCCAGCTCCTTCTTCCTGCAGGCTGTCGCCGCCGATCCAAATGATCCTGATTATCAGTTCAACCTTGCGCTGGCCTTGAATCGCAAGAAGGATGTCGCCGGAGCTTTGCGCGCCATTGGGCAAACGCTGAAGCTACGCCCTCAGGACACGGAAGCGCAGGCATTCCAGGCGACACTTCACGCCGAACCGCCGCACACGGCGGCGGTCTCCGCGCCGGCCAGTTACAAGGGAAGTCCGGCGTATGATCCCACCGTCGCGGCCGAGACTGGGCCGCTGGAACGGATCAAGCGGACGTTCAACGAAGCCTCTTTCCGTCAGGCCGCTTCCGAAATGGAGCAGATGGAAGAGGAGCACATGGCCACGCTGCCGCCGCAAAAGCACGCAGCCGCGCTCACCGAAGCAGGCATGCGCTTTTTCAATCAGGGACTGATCCTGGAAGCGGAGCGCGAGTTCCAATCAGCACTCGCGGCCGAGAGTGACAACGCGGAGGCTCGTGCCGGGTTGGCGTTGGTGAGGGAGCACGAGGGCGATACCAAGGAAGCCCGCACGCAAGCCACCGAGTCGCTCAAAACCAAACCTAACGTCACCGCCTACCTGGTGCTGGCCCGGCTCGACCTGCAGGCAAACCAGAAGCCGGCCGCGGCCGAGGACGTGAGCAGCGCGCTCAAACTGGAGCCACAAAATGCAGCCGCCCGCAGCGTGAAACAACAGATAGAGAGCAAGGGCCAATCGGTTCCATGAACCGGCTGCTGAGTGTGCTGATTCTGGCCTGCTGCTGGACGCTCGCCGGTCAAGCGCAACAGCCGCGTGTCATCGTCATCCACCTCGACGACACGATTCAACCGATCAGCGCCGATTACATGGAACGTGGGCTCAACGCCGCCGCGGCCCAGCATGCGAACGCCGTCCTCATCGAGATAAACACCCCCGGCGGATTGCTCGATTCCATGCGGCAGATGGTCAGCAAGGTGCTCGCCTCGCCGGTCCCGGTCATCGTCTATGTCGCTCCCTCGGGCAGCAGGGCCGGATCGGCGGGCTTCTTCCTTCTCGAAGCGGCGGATGTGGCAGCGATGGCGCCCGGCAGCAATGCGGGCGCGGCGCATCCCGTGGTCATGGGAACCAAGCTCGACGACACCATGAAGCAGAAGCTGGAGAACGACACGGCTGCGTTTCTGCGCTCCTATGTCGAGCGCCGGGGGCGCAACGTGCAGGCGGCTGAGGATGCCGTCCGTTCTTCCAAGTCCTACAGCGACCAGGAAGCTCTGCAACTGAAGCTGATCGATTTGGTGGCACCCGATGATGCGGCCTTGCTGAATGACATAGACGGCCGTACCATCACCCGCTTCGACGGCTCCAAGACTGTTTTGCACACCCACGGAGCCGAGCTGGTAGCCGTCGACCCGACGTTGCGGGAAGAGATCCTGGACCGGCTCACGGATCCCAACCTGGCGGTGCTGGTGCTGATGGTGGGCGGCCTGCTGATCTACGTGGAGTTCAATACTCCGGGCACCATTATTCCTGGAACTCTTGGAACGATTCTGGTGTTGCTCGCGCTGTTTGGCTTGAACCTGTTGCCGGTGCGCTATACCTCGGTGATGCTGCTGCTGGCTGCGTTTGCGTTGCTGATCCTGGAGGCTCACTTTGCCAGCCACGGGATTCTGGCTGCTGCCGGCATCCTCTCGCTGGTGATCGGGGCGCTGACATTGGTGGACGGCCCTATTCCCGAACTGAGAGTGCATTTGGCCACCGCCCTGAGCGCTGGACTGGCGTTCGGGTTGATTACGGTCTTCCTGTTACGGCTGGCCCTGAGAGCGCGCCGAAGCAAGGTACGCATGGGTGGGGACGCGATGATCGGTCTGATCGCGGTGGTGACCCAACCGCTCGCTCCCACGGGGCAGGTCATCGTGAATGGAGAACTATGGCAAGCCGAATCACCTACGCCCGCAGCGTTGGGTGACAAGGTTCGGGTGCATGGGCTGCGCGACCTGACGTTATTAGTCGAGCGGGTTCCTTAAGTTGTTGTAACGAGGCGCTCCTGTACAATTTAGGAAGAGCGAGGCCCCCACCATGATGGGCATTGGCATCCCCGGCCTGATTCTGATTTTTGTTGTTGCCATCTACTTGATCAACTCGGTCAAGATTCTCAGAGAATATGAGCGCGGGGTGGTCTTCCGCCTGGGCCGGGTCTTGCCCGCACCCAAGGGACCCGGAGTTATCCTCATTTTTCGCCCGTTCGATCAGATCGTCCGGGTCTCGCTGCGCCAGGAAGTGCTCGAGGTTCCGCCCCAGGACATCATCACACGCGACAACGTGACCCTTAAAGTGAATGCTGTCATCACCTTGAAGGTGATCGACCCGTCGCGAGCCGTGATCGAGGTGATGAACTACGTTTATCAGACCTCACAGTTCGCCCAGACCACGCTGCGCTCGGTGCTGGGCGAGGTGGAGTTGGACGAATTGCTCTCGCACCGGGAAGCGCTCAACCAAAGGATCCAGAGCATCATCGACCAGCACACGGCCCCGTGGGGGGTGAAGGTGGTCAGCGTCGAGGTGAAACAGGTGGACTTGCCGGAATCGATGCTGCGCGCCATGGCCAAGCAGGCCGAGGCGGAACGGGAGAAGCGCGCCAAAGTGATCCATGCCGAGGGCGAATTCAGCGCCGCGCAGCGCCTGGTGGATGCCGCGGCCCTGCTGGCCACCCAGCCTATGACGCTGCAATTACGTTACTTACAGACCCTGACGGAAATTGGCGTGGAAAAAAACACAACTATTGTCTTCCCTTTACCGTTAGAAATGATGACGCTCTTTAATAAAATGGGAGAGGTACGGGAGAAACAGCCATGAGAACCCTGTTCGACACGGATGAAGAAGAGATAGAAGGCAAAGCGTCTGAGATCACACTCAGCACTGCGTCCCTGCTCGGTATTTTCTTTGGACTGGTGTTGGTCTGCGGCGTGTTCTTTGGCTTTGGCTACTCCATGGGCCGAGGCACGGGAGCGGCCCAGGCAACCCTGGTGCCACGTTCGTCCACCGGGAACAGCGGCGACGCAGATGAGGCCGCTGTGGTGAATCCTCCAGCGCCGGCCCAGCAGCCGGCGAAGCAGCAGGACGTGAGCGGGACGACTGCCAAGGACGCGCCAGCGCCTGTAGGTACCCAGTCCCGAGCTGACGAGAAGCCCAGGGAAGAGCCGACCGGCGGTGAGAATGCAGCCGAACCACCGGCGTCGACGCGCAGTGACATAACGGGTGCTCCGGTCAAGCCGGTGGATCCGATGCGAGCAACAATCAGCAAGCCGAGCCCTCAGAAAGCGACGGTGTTGGTAGCCGCGACCGGCGCGCTAAACGTGAGTCCGGCTCCCGGTTCCGGACAGCCGATGGTGCAGATCGCGGCGGTGTCCCGTCCGCAGGATGCGGATGTGCTGGTCGCTGCATTGCGCCAGCGGGGGTATGGGGTGGTGGTGCGCAGCGAGCCTCAGGACCACTTGCTTCATGTTCAGGTGGGACCGTTTGCCAACCGCATGCAGGCTGCGGAGATCAAGCAGAAGCTGCTCTCCGATGGGTACAACGCGATCATCAAGCAGTAAGCCTTCGGCTGAACTTCACTCGGTAACGATGAAAGACGTACCTCAGGGGCTAAAGCCCTAATTGTTCGGACCTGTCTATGGCACGGCTGAAGCCGTGCCCTTTCAGAGAAGTTTTTCTCAGGCTAAACATCGGTGTGAGTCGCGACCTGCACTCGAGCTTGAAAGTCGTTCTCACACGTGCTCTTGTGCCCAGATCTTTGCTGTAGATCCCCAACAGGCGCCAATTACTAAGGCTGGCTTGGTTGTTCTGTTTCTCCCCACATCGATTGCGGCAGGGCTGAGGTAATGGCTGCTCGAACTGCTGTTGCGAGTTGCTCGCGGGTGGCGAATTGCTGCGGGTAGACGGCGGGATGGAAGGTCAGGTGGGCGGTTCCGGGCTTGATGCGCAGGCTGCCTTTGGTCATCATGTGCTCCGAGCCCCAGATGGAGATGGGGATGATTGGGGCGCCGGATTCCATCGCGAGGTAAAACGGACCCTTCTTGAAAGGCAGCAATCTGCCGGTGCGCGAGCGCGTGCCCTCGGGAAAGGTGGATATGTTGACGCCGGAAGCCAACACTTTGTTCGCGGCTTGCACGCTCTCCCTGGCAGACTCCAAACGGCCATCTCGGTCCACTGGGATAAATCCAGCCAGGCGCATGCCGAAACCCACCACGGGAATCTTGAGCAAGGACCGCTTGATGAAGAAGGCAGTGCGGAACGGAAGCAACGGCAGAATGATCGGTGGATCGAGATTGGAAACGTGATTGGCCATGAAGATACTCGGCTGGGCGAGAATATTTTCGCGACCGGCGATCTGGACGCGGATGCGCGCCAGCTTCACTCCAGTGCGGACAATCCACATACTCCAGCGATAGAGCGGGCCGATATCGCCGCTGAGTAAGGCCCACGGAATGCCGACGGCACCCGCCGGCAGGCCAAGAACCACATATGTCACAAGCAAGGTGAGAGAACTGAGCATGCGCGCCTGGGCCTAGGTCCGGCGCTCTAACTGTTTGGGCAGTTTCTCGTAGATCCCGTCAAAGCCGCCATTGGAAAGGATGGCAACGACGTCGCCCGGCTTCAATCGAGGCGTAAGCCCTTGCACGATGTCGTCCGCGGTGGCAAAGAGGGTGGCATCGTGACCCGCCGCGCACCAGGGCCGCGACGACCTTGTCGGGATGCATTCGCTCCGCTTCAGGAATGCTCTCTTGTTTGAAGACTCCCGCCACGACGATTCCATCCGCCAGCGAGAGGCTCTCCACCAGTTCGCGCTCGAAGACGTTTCTGCGCAGCGTGTTGGAGCGTGGTTCAAGCACGGCCCAGAGTCTCTGCCCCACGTAGGCAGCACGCAGGGCTTTTAACGTTTCTCGAATGGCTGTCGGGTGATGGGCAAAGTCGTCGATGATCGTCACCCCCGCGACCACGGCCCGCACTTCGAGCCGGCGCTTCACACTGCGGAAGGTAGAAAGTGCTTTCACGATCGAAACCGGATCAATTCCCTCCCCCGCTGCCAATGCAGCAGCCGCGGTAGCGTTAAGCGCGTTGTGCTCGCCAGCCAACGGTAGGCTTACCGCGAGCCATTCTTTTCCTGCACGATCGATCTTCCAACTCGAGCCTTGGTTGTTGTGGGTCAAATCGCGCAGTTGCCATGTAGACCCGGGTTTGAAACCGTAGCGTTCGACCGCGCAAAAGGCACGCGCAACGCATTCGTCCACATTGGTGCTGCCATCGTAGGCAACGAGACGCCCGCGGCGTGGAACGAGGTTGACCAGCGGCGAAACGCGGTCTTCACCGCATTGAGATTCTCGTAGATGTCGGCGTGATCGAACTCCACATGGGTGAGGATCAGGCCATCGGGAAAGTAGTGCATGAATTTGGGCGCTTTGTCGAAGAAGGCGGTATCGTACTCATCGCCCTCGAGGATAAAGGGCTTCCCTTCGCGGACGTGAAAGCTGGTGCCGAAATTTTCCGCTATGCCGCCGATCAGGAAGGATGGCACAACCTCAGGTTGGGTCTTGGAGGCGACTTCATAAATCCAGGCCAGCATGCTGGTGGTGGTGGTTTTGCCGTGGGTTCCGGCCACTACCAGCGAATCCTTCCCAGGCAGAAACTCGTGCTGGATGGTCTCGGCAAGGGAACGAAAAGGTATACGTTGATCGAGGACGGCCTCCAGTTCCAGATTTCCGCGGGAGATCGCGTTGCCCACGATCACCAGGTCGGGGAGAGGCGATAAGTTCTTTTCCGCATAGGGCTCCATGATGGGGATGCCCAGGGCCTTAAGCAGGTCGGACATGGGCGGATAGGCGGCAGCATCGGAACCGGTTACGCGATAGCCCTTGGTTTGCAGCATGCCGGCAAGAGATGCCATTGCCGAGCCACAGATGCCGATCAGGTGAACGTGTTTGGCCATAGATTATTTCTCCGTCGCCCGCTCGAGAAAGCTCAGCACCGGCGCACGCTCCAGATGCAACTCTGCATCAATGCCAAACGCAAGCGTCACGTTTCTTCTTGAAACGTGGCCGGAACGGAGACCAATGGCGATGGGACCTGGGAACCAGTCCAAGACGCGCAGGATGACCTCGTCCAGCAGACCGGGCTTTTGCCCGGGAGCGACGCAATCCAGCATCTCCCCAAAAATGATACCGGTGACACCTTCGAATTTTCCGGCAAGCATCATTTGCCGCAGGAGTCGATCGAGCTGATACGGCTTCACGTCACGGTCTTCTAGGAAGAGCAGCTTGCCCTCGGTGCGCGGTGCGTAGGGAGTGCCGAGCGATGCGACCAGCAGCGTGATGCAGCCACCGTAGAGGACCCCGGTAGCCTTGCCCGGTTGCAACACGCGCAGGCCTGAGGTTTCTCCGACGAACCAGCGCTCACCGCCGAGCGCAGCGTGCAGACTGGCTTCGTCGACTCCTTCGGGCTGGGAGAAATCACCGGCCACCATGGGCGCGTGGAAGGAGATCAGCCCGAGCTGGTCCAATAGCCAGGTCTGCAAACAGGTCATGTCGGAATGGGCGAGGAACGGCTTGGGATGCTCGCGCAGCAGCCCCAAGTCAAGGCCCGCAAGCAGGTAGTTGCAACCGTAACCTCCACGGCTACAAAAGATCGCGCTGACGGCCGGATCGAGGAAGGCGGCGTGCAGATCTTCCAGCCTGGCGTGTGCGGTACCGGCAAAGTAATGGTGCGCCTTGCTGAGCGCATGGCGTCCGACCCAGGGTAAAAAACCCAGACGGCTGAGGGCTTCGACTCCCTGCGCAAGTCTTTCAGGCTGCGGGTAGCTGGCCGGGGAAAGGACTGCCACTTTTGCTCCCCGGCGCACGGCCGGAATGCTCAGGTTGCGTTGCTTCACCAGGCCTCTCCGAAGCAGATGAGTTCAGCGGGGCCGGTCAACAGGATTTCCGTTCCAGGCGACTGCCATTCCACGGTTTGTGGTCCTCCTGGGGCGATCACGCGCAGCAGCGGGGCGGCGCCACGCAGTGCGATGGCCGCGCTCCCGGTGGCGCAGGTGCCGGTACCCGACGATGAGGTGGGGCCAACGCCGCGTTCATAGATGCGTATTTCGATTTCATCATGGCCCAGCATGCGTACGAATTCCACATTCGTTTGCTGGGGAAACCTGGGGTGGGTGCAGATCTCTGCTCCGATGGTTTCCCAGGGATGGCCGTGGATGCTGAAGTCAGGCTCATCGACGAAGATGACGAAGTGCGGGTTACCGGTGGAGACCACGGCGCCTTCGACCGGCACTCCGCCCGCCATGTGCAAGACGCGGTTACCTACCTCGGGCACGCCCATGGAACTGGTGATGCGGAAGACCTGCCCGGCGCGATCATCGATGCGGCAGACACGGCGCCCGGCGTCGGTCTCGAGGACGATCTCGTCGCCCGGGCCAGCCTGGGTTTCGTAGGCAATCCAGGCAGCGGCACACCTGGTCCCGTTGCCCGATATCTCGGCAATGGAGCCGTCGGCGTTATGCAGACGTATCCTGGCCTGACGCTTGTCTTCCCAGGTGAGGAACTCAATTCCATCCGCTCCGATGCCCTGGTTGCGATGACAGAGTCTCCGGGTGAGAGCGTCCCTGGCCTCGACCCCGGCTAAATCTTCCTGAACCACCAGGAAGTCGTTTCCGCAGGCGTGCGCTTTCACGAATGGAATCATGGCCTGAGCGTGATGCTACCATCGCGCGACGGCAACCCGGTGTAACCAGTTTTGTTCGGGAAACGGGCAAAAACAGCTGGCCTACCCCCTCCCTGCCCTGAATGCACTTTGGAAAAACGTGCGAACTAAGCGAACTATGCGCACTAAGTCAGGCTGAGCCAGATGCAAAGGGCAAAGACAAACCGTCTTTTCACTATTTACCGGCACTTAGACACGAATTGATCCTGCTTTGTCGCGCACGCTGGTCAAATTTTTCGCTACGGGCGAGTCGAGGACTGGGAGCGGTAGATGTGGGCGCAGGGCTGGCCGGTGGAGCAGACTACGTTGAGCAGCTGCAAACCTTGCGGATGACGCTGGACGGCTTCGGAAACGGCATCTCCATCGAGCGCGACGACCAGGGAGACGGATTGCGCCGGATTCTCCAGGGCATGCTGCCAGATCAGATAGTCGCCCTCGTTCACCGTACGCCGCAGTGGGATACCCGCCTGCTGCAGTGCGCCTACGTCGCTGGAGACGCGCATCAGGATCAATCCCTGCTCAGGGAGGCCAGCCAGTGTCTTGGCCAAGGCGGTTTCAAAAGCGACCCGGGTGCGGGCGTTCACTACCGCCTCCTGAAAAACCAGTGGCCGCGCGCGCAAGAGAACGACGCTGTTGGCCATCACGAGCAAAAGAGTGGCGGGCACCGCGTAGCGCCCCAGCTTCGGCGCGCGCGCGGTCAGCACAGGGATGAGGCAACCCGCGAATAAGGCGAAGGCAGGCAGCAGCTCCATGCCGTAGCGGGTGTTGTACCAGGAGAAGGGACGCCACACAGGAATGAAGATGGGCACCGAGCCGTAGGCGACTGAGTAGGCATAGAAAGGCAGGGGTAGCCAAAGCGGAAGGGCGGGCCAGATTTGCCGGCGGCGGAAAGCCCACAAGGCGGCCAGCGTGCCCCCGGCGCTGAACCAGCACAGCAGTTTACCCAGCGACAGGGGAGCTGCGCCGAGCTCCGCGGCCTTAAGAAAATAGAGCGCGGCGTCGTGCATGTTGTGAATGCCAGGACGGGGGGTCGAGCCGGGCGGAGTGGTTCTGGCTTCGATCGCGCGGGCGGAGTAGGGGCCACGGATAAAGTCCAGTGGATCCCCAAATTGCTTGGCGTTGTAGGCCAGCCACAATGAGGGAGCGGCGATCAACATGGCAGTGAACAAGACCCACGCGCCTACCACGGGGTCTCTCCAGCGGCGCCGGTAGTGAATGAGCACTGGCCCGGAGGCAAAGAACCACGCGATTGCCGCGTACACCCATCCGTCGTAGCGGGTGAAAATGGCGCAGACCAACACCAGCCCGGCTCCGAGCAGAAGCTTGTGATTCGGGGACCGTTGAAACTCGACGATCAGTAAGACTGCCCAGATCATCTCGGCCAAGAAGAGAGGCTCGTTCATGGCCGTGGTGGACATGTATAGCAGGCCGGGATTCAAGCCAAAAAAGGCAGCGACGACAATGGCCGCGGTGACAGAGAGCCACATGCGAGCCAGACGGTACATGCCGGCACAGCCCAGCACATAGCTGGGTATGGAAACTGCGGCTCCGGCCAAGCCGTTTCGCCACCACGCCATATTTGCTACGAAAGGCAAAAGAAGAATGTGAGGGAGAGGTAGCCAGACCGATCCCAGCTGGCGGAAACCGGGGGTCAGGGAATCGAAGACGCGGCGGGCAATATGGAGATGCGCAACGGCATCGCCGTAAAGCAGAAGCGTGCCATGGCGGACGCAATAGGCCAGGGATGCCAGGGCGATCCCCAGGGCCGCCCAGGCTACCAGGAGGGTTTCCCGCCGGATCGCGTCCGTTTTAATTTCAGTCAAGGTGAGAAAGCTCACGGAAGAGAGCGAAGCGCTGATCGATCTCCTCTCGCGTGAGCGATTGCATCTGTTCCGTGCCGAAGCGCTGCACCGCAAAGGAGCCCATGACACCGCCATAGAACATGGCTTGCTTGAAGGTTTGCAGGTTGATCTCGGACTGCGAGGCGAGATAGCCGAAGAAGCCGCCGGCGAACGAATCGCCCGCACCGGTGGGGTCGACCACTTCTTCCAGGGGTAGAGCGGGTGCGCGGAAGGGCAAGGCTATGCTTTTGGGGGCTGCTCCGTTGAAGGCGTGCTCGCCGAAGAAGGCGGTGGCGCCATATTCCCCGTGCTTGACGATCAGCGCTTTTGGACCCATGGCCAGAATTTTGCGCGCGGCCAGAACGAGATTGTTGTTGTCGGCCAAGAGTTTTGCTTCTCCGTCGTTGATGAGGAGGGCATCGAGGCCAGTGAGCACCTTAGCCAGATTTTCGCGGTGGCCGGTGATCCAGTAGTTCATGGTGTCGCCGCATACCATGCGCACCTTCGGCATTTGCGCGCGAACGTTGCTTTGCAGCACGGGATCGATGTTGGCGAGAAAGAGGAATTCGCTGTCTTTGTAAGCCGCCGGCACTTTGGGAGCAAAGGTCTCGAAGACGTTCAGCTCGGTGTTGAGGGTCTGGGCTTCGTTAAAGCTCTTCACGTAGGACCCGGTCCAGTGGAAGCTCTTGCCTGCGGTGTGCTCCAGGCCCTGGGTATCGACTCCGCGACGGGTGAGGACGGCTTCGTGTTCCGCGGTGAAGTCTTCTCCGACCACAGCGATGACGCGCACATCGGTGAAGTAGCTCGCCGCGAGTGCGAAATAAGTCGCCGCGCCGCCGAGGCAGCGGTCGCGCTTTCCCTTGGGGGTCTCGATGGTGTCAAATGCAACACTGCCTACTACAAGAATGGACATGGTTTTCTTTCCGATTCAGGAGGTGTACTTGCCCAGGAGCAAATCCAGCTTGGTTCGGGTTGCTGGTGGAATGGCTTCGGGGCTGGTGAGGATGGCAAATTTCAGGGCCGTCGCGCAGGGACAGGTGCGCTCCTTGGGCATAGCGGCGACGGCGGCCTTCACGGCCATGGCTGCGTTGGCGGAATTCTGATGGAGGACGGCTACTACCTGGTCGACGGTTACGGCGTCGTGGCCGTCGTGCCAGCAATCATAGTCCGTGACCATGGCCATGGTGGCGTAGCAGATTTCTGCTTCCCGCGCGAGCTTGGCTTCCTGCAGGTTGGTCATGCCGATGATATCGGCGCCCCAGCTGCGATAGAGATTGGACTCGGCGCGGGTGGAGAATTGGGGGCCTTCCATGCAGACGTACGTGCCGCCCGATTTCACTACGACTCCCGCGGTCTCTGCTCCGTGGTGAATGGCCTTGGCGACGGTGGCGCAGATTGGATCGCCAAAGGCTACGTGGCCTACGATTCCTTCGCCGAAAAAGGTGGAGCGGCGCAGAGTGGTGCGGTCGATGAATTGATCGGGGACTACGAATTCGGTTGGCTTGTGCTCGAGCTTGAGGGAGCCTACGGCGGAGACGGAGATGATCCGTTCGACGCCGAGTTTTTTCATGGCGAAGATGTTGGCGCGGAAGTTCAGGTCGCTGGGGAGGATTCGATGGCCTCGGCCGTGGCGGGCCAGGAAGACTACTCGGCGGCCTTCGAGTTCGCCGGCCATAAAGACGTCGGAGGGATCACCAAATGGGGTGGTTACCTCGAGTTGTTGAGGATTGCTTAGACCGGGCATGGCGTACAGCCCGCTTCCGCCGATGATGCCTATTTCCGCCTGATGCAAACCGGCTCCGAAGAGTGGGGATCAATGTCGATCTAAGTATACCTGCCTGGATGAGAGGCTCGGGGTGCCTGGAAACCCTTCAGTCATGGGTTTGTTGGGTGGTTCGATTGGAAGCGATGGATGGGCTTCGCCCATCGTTTTCGGCCCACGTACGCTGGGGCGAACGTGGGGCACCCGTCCTGTTTCCTTTGACCTTGGTTTGGAGTTGAGAGTCAGGGGTTTGGCGCTGCGGTATCCCACATCTCGCGAAAAACGAGCGAGATGTGGGCCCACCCTTCGAGTTGCTACTGGGTTAGGACCTTCACCCTAGGGGTTTAGTGGCGCAGGGAGGCTTTTATCATGCCGCAGCTGGCCATTAGCCTGGTCAGGTGGGCGTTGAGCTCGTCGGGTGGTGGCTGGGCGTGGGCGGCTTGCTGGGTTTCTCCGGATTGTTGGGCTCCGAAGAAGAGGAATTGGAGTTTTCGGGCGGTCGTTGGGTCGAAGCTCTCGCTTACGAACACTTGCTTGCCCTGGCGCACGATGAGGACCGGTCCCTCACTCCCGTTGTAGACCTGCTCGTCCGACGAAGTTTCGGCGGTTGGATCGCGGACCACGCCGGAATACTTCTTGCTTAACTCGCTGGCGTAGAGCTTGGCGAATTCCCTTGCCGCCCCTTCACTCCGCCAGGCAGAGAGATAGAGCAGCGCAACTGAGGCGGTGGAGGCCTGCTGCGCCGGAGTCACAGCCTTGCGGCTCTGCACAGCGTAGTAAAGACCGCCCTTCCATTGGGGGGTGAGGATCGCAGCCACGTCCGGACCGCCGAAGAGCTCGGTCAGGATGCGTACGTCGAGCTCACCCATGACACCAATGTCGTAGGGCTGATAGTCAGGGTCAAGCAGGCCGTGGACATCCGGCATCTGGAGCAATGGGGCAGTCACTCGCCGCTCATAGGCTGTCGGGTTCATGATCTCGTAACTGGTTGAAGGAGGGCGGTCCAGAACGCCGGCAAAGGCGTATTGGGCTCCCTTGTCCTTCAGCAGGCGCTGCTCGAATCCCAACCCGTCGCGATAGGGAAACAGTAGCGATTGCTGTAGCAACAAGGGTGCGCGGTCCATGATCGGCGAACTGCCGGAGGTGTCGAGATCTTCTTTGGGCGTGCGCATCACGTCGGGCGAGGTGAGCAGGCTTTTGCCCGCAGGCTTGAGCGTGTAGTCAAGGTAAACAGCCATCGCCTGCCCTTCGAGCACTGCGTCCCTCGCGGTGTCGCGCTCATCGATGGCCAGGCGCTCATTATCTTCGGTGACGTTCTTGGACACCGCGTCCGGGGCGTCGGGCTCCCATTTGTCCAGGTCCGTATGCTGGTCCTGCAAGGCATGGGTCAGTTCATGGGCGACGACCGGCTTCTGCTCTTCCGGCGAAACCCAGTCCAATAAATTCACTGTCTTGGTCTTGTTGTCGTAGTAGCCGGCAATCTGTTCCTTCAACAGGCTCACCAGGAAGGGCTGCAACTGGAAATCCCGATCGAGAAGGCCAAACTTCTTGAGCACTATTTCTTCGCTCTGCATGCGCTTGGCGTCCTTGTCTTCCTTGAACTTGTCGAGAATGTATTTTTCCACCTGCTCGCGGGTGATGAGCCGGCGCTTTACCTCATGCTGTATGGGTAGTTTTGTGTCATCGCTGGCAAAGGCAAGAATCTGGTTCAAAGAGCGGAAGAGTTCCTTGGTCTGTTCCGGCGTGATTTTTGTTTCTTTCTGCGGAGCGGCATCCTGGGCAAAGGTAGATACGGCAAAGGCCAGCAGGAGCGCCGACGCGACTAAACCGCATGAGTTCCTGCACATAAGCTTCATGGTTCAACCCTTTTCCGAGCTCCGCCCTGGGGCAGTGAGCACTCGTTCTGCTGCAAGGCTATAATTTTCTTGTGCTTTCCGCTACGAACCAACCCGATTCGACCGCTGCTTCGGCAGGTTCTCCCGAGGTAGAACGGGCTCCCAGTTCCACCCCGCTCAGCGCCGCACTTTCGCCTGCACCCTCTTTGGAGCCGTACGGCGGTGCGCGCATGGTCAGAGTGTTTGACGATTTGTCGGGAGAGATTGATTCCGTTCTGCATTCCGCCGGGGTCAGCGATCTGGGTTGGCGGGGGACGATTCTGGTTACGGGTAGCGACCGCCTGCGGTGGTTAAACGGCATGGTATCGAACGCAGTCCAATCGCTCCCGGAAGGACAGGGAAATTACAGTTTTCTACTCAGCGTCCAGGGACGCATTCAGGGCGACTGCAACGTATATCGCCGCGCCGAGGATGTGCTGCTGGATACAAGTATCGAGCAAATCCCTGCCTTGATGCGCCATCTGGATCACTTCATCATAATGGACGATGTCGAGTTAGCGGATGTTAGCGAGCGATGGACAGCGTTATCGCTGGCGGGTCCGCGTGCCGGCCAAGTGCTGGCCACGCTGGGCTTCTCGCCATCAACGCCCAGCGTGGAAAACGCCCGGATGAGCAACGCCAAAATTGGTGAAGTCGCGTGCACGATCATCGAGGCCTACCAGGTTGCAGTGCCGCGCTATGAATTGTGGTTTGCCCCCGAGCATGTGCTTGCCGTTTGGGAAACACTGCAAGCAGCTGGGGCGAATCCGGTTGGATGGGAAGCGATGGAAGCTCTGCGTGTGCTCGAGGGCACACCTCTGTACGGCGTCGACCTTAACGATCGAGACCTGCCGCAGGAAACCGGGCAGACCCGCGCGCTCAACTTCAGCAAGGGATGTTATCTGGGCCAGGAGATCGTGGAGCGGATCCGCTCTCGGGGGAAGGTCAACCGGCAGTTGCGCCAATTCGCGCTGAAAGGCGAGCCGCCTGAAATGCTACCTCTCGAACTGCACAGTAATGACCAACCGGTGGGGCGGATTACCAGTACTGCGTTTCTGTCGAGCGCCAGCCTGGCGGAAGTCCTGGGACTTGGCTTTGTCCGAGTGGAAGCATTGGAACGCAATCAGGAAATCACCTACCACGGAGGAGTGGCGACGGCGCTGACCGCTCCCCCTGTTACCGCCCGGCCGCTGGCTCAACCCGCGGGCTGAACCGTCCATCAGTTTCAGGCAGCGTTACAGAAAGACTGGAAACCACCATGCGTGAAAAAGAACCGCAATTTACAGTGACCGATCGCCGTAAGTTCACTTCCGAAGGCGAACTGCGCGAAGGCAGCGAAAGTACTCTTTCCCCTGCCCCGCAAGCCGCACGCCCGGAACCCAATGTTCCTGCACCTGCACAGACAGTGCAAGTAGGCCTGGAGGAGCCGGAGGTGATGGATGGAGACGACACCATCCCTGAACCGACGGCGGCAGAATCCGCGCAACAGAGCAAGGAATACCAAGCCTCGGCGAGCCGTCTGGACGATATGTTGCTGAAGGCAAATCCCGGCCAACCCGCCCCAGCAGTGATGAATTTTGACCGCCTGGTGCAGTCACTGTATATGACCGCCGCGGTACAGATGGGCGCAGGCACCGCTCCCAACGAGCAGCCCCGCATCGACATCCTGGGAGCCAGGCAAAGCATTGACATGCTCACCGTGCTGGAAGAAAAGACCAAGAGCAATCTCACCGGGGAGGAGAAGCGGCTGTTGCAGAATGCCCTGTTCGATTTGCGCATGTCGTTTCTCGAGATCACGAATGCGATTGCCAACTCTGCCCAGCGGCCGCCCCAGTCGAAGAAACCCCACTAGAGCATCCCCAGGGAGCGTGTTTCATCCACAAGGCAGAGATCACCATTCTGGGTAGTGGCACCTCCATGGGTGTGCCGACGCTCGGCTGCACCTGCCGGGTGTGCACTTCCACGGATCCGCGGGATCGCCGGACACGGCCGTCCATCGCGGTGGCCTGGGAGGGACACCGGGTCGTGATCGATACCGGGCCGGACTTTCGCATGCAGGCGCTGCGCGAGGGCATTGATCAGGTGGATGCGGTGCTCTATACCCATTCTCACGCAGACCACATTCTCGGCCTGGATGATTTGCGGCCACTCAGCTTTAGACACACCAGAAAAATTCCGTTGTACGCGGATGATGACGCAGCCAATGTGATTGAACGCATTTTTGACTACACCTTCGATACGGCTGCCTGGTATCCGACGCGGGCGCGGGTGGAGATGCACCGCATGGGAGCATCGGTTGAGGTTGAGGGTGCGGTGTTTCAGCGGATCCCGCTCACCCACGGCAAGATTGAAGTGGCGGGTTTTCGCTTTGGCAATGCTGCGTACCTGACGGATATGAACGATATCCCAGAGAGCAGTTTGGCTCTGCTTAAGGACCTTGACGTGGTCATTCTCGATGCCTTGCGCAGGACTCCTCACCCCAGCCATGCCACGCTCGAACAGGCTGTCGCGTTCGTAGGGCGCATGCAGCCAAGGCGGGCGTTTTTTACCCATATGTCCCACGATGTATCGCACGCGGAAACAAACAACGAACTTCCCGAGAACATCCAACTCGCTTACGACGGGTTGCGCATCCCGTTCGAGATCTAGGCATGCAAGTCTTTCGCAATATCGGCGAGATACCCCTAAGCCTGGGCCCCTCGGTGGTGAGCATTGGCAACTTCGATGGCGTCCATGTTGGCCACCGGTTCATTTTGGACAAACTTAGGCAAAGCGCTGCGGTGCGATCGTTGCGGTCTGTCGCGGTTACGTTTGACCCGCATCCACTGCGTTTTTTGCGTCCTGAGACTTGCCCTAAGCTGATTACTCCCCTGGAAACGAAAGTCCAGTTGCTGGGGGACACCGGCATCGATGCGGTTTTGGTGCTTCCCTTCACCGCGGAACTTTCCCGTATGCGCGCGGCGGAGTTCGTCACTGCGATTGTTCACGATGCGTTGAAGGCGGTTGAGGTTCATGAGGGCACCAATTTTCGTTTTGGCCACCGCGCTGAGGGTGGGATGGCGGAATTGAAGCAGCTGGGCGGTGAGCTTGGTTTTGAGGTGGTGATTCACGATGCTTGCCAGGTGCGGGGACTGACTTGTTCGAGCAGCAAGATCAGGGAGTTGCTTTCCAAGGGGGAGATTCGCACCGCCCGGGCGCTATTGGGGCATGGGTTTTTTATCGACTCGACGCCGGCCCATGGACGCGGGATCGGGTCCACGCTCACGGTTCCCACCATCAACCTGGCTCCTTACCGGGAATTGCTGCCGCCTCATGGTGTGTATGTGACACAGTTGCGCGTGGCCGGAGAGTGGTTCGATGCTGTGACGAATATCGGCAACCGGCCTACGTTTGGCGCGGATTCTTTTGCGGTGGAGTCGCATTTGCTGGATTTTCGGCCGATTGCGCTGGACGAGGGGACGGGTTTGAGGCTTTTGTTTCATCGCCGGCTTCGCGAGGAACGGCGTTGGCCTTCTCCTGAGGCTTTGAAAGAGCAGATCATGCGTGATGTTGGGCAGGCGAAGCGGTATTTGCGATTGATGCGGGTGTTGGGGCGCGGATAAGAGGAAGGGCTAAAGAGTTTGCGTGAGAACCCGTCATTGTGTCGTCCCTTCGGGACTCGATTTGCGTGAAATCCTACCCGGCACTCCCGTGCCGGGTTACAGATTGTCCCGTCCCTGCGGGACTGATTGCGTCGGGTGACCTGCGGTTCTTTTCTAGCCGCATAAAGGGAGGCCGCACCGTTCCCTGGGAAATCTTCAGCCGTCCCTTCGGGACTGGATGCATAAGTATTGGACACCGTCCCGTCTTCGGGGAATGGTCGTCGAGACGAAGGGCTACTGCGGGGTGGGGGGCGGGGGGCTGGTTGGATGAGCAGGAGCGGTTTTGGTTGCTACGTTGGTTGCCGGCAGTGGACGAGTGTCTCCCGGGAAGTGCTCGTTGGGATGGTCGGCGATGGCTACTTTCATGAAGCTCATCCACAGCGGAAGGGCAGCGTGACCGCCGCTTTCCTTGTCGCCGATCGACCCACGGCTGTCGTAGCCGACCCACACTCCGCAGGTGACGGAGGGCGAGAAGCCGATGAACCAGGCGTCGTTGAAGTCGGTGGTGGTGCCGGTTTTTCCTCCAAGGGGATGGTGAAGCGCCATGGCGTCCGCGGCTGTGCCACCCGGCGCTATCACTGACTTGAGCATCACCATCATGAGGCGTGCTGTCTTCTGGGTGGTGGACTCAACCACATTCGCGGGGCTCTCCGACAACGTAAGCCCATCGGCATTGGTCACCTTGCGGATCAGATGCGGTCCTATGCGCACACCGTCGTTGGGGAAGCTGCTGTAGGCCGCTACCTGCTCCTCAAGGGTCGCCTCGACGGAACCCAGCGCTACAGGGAGGAAGGGCGGAATGGTGCTGTTCAGGCCAAATTGATGGGCGGTGGCGATGACCTTGCGGATGCCGACACGCTCCGCAAGCTTGACCGCAGGGATGTTACGCGAGTCAGCAAAGGCGTGCACCAGCGTGACTGGGCCCTCGAAGGTGTCGTCGTAATTGTGCGGCGTATAGGGCCCGACGGCGGTCGAAAATGTAACCGGCGCGTCGACAATTATTTCGTCCGGCCGGGCTCCATTCTCCACGGCAGCCGTGTAGACATAGGGCTTAAAGGAGGATCCTGTCTGGCGCTCGGCCTGAGTGGCTCGGTTGAACTGGGACAGGTTGAAGTCACGACCGCCGACCATGGCGAGAACCTCGCCGGAGGTATTGTCCACCGCCATCAGCGATCCCTGAATGCCGGAATCCTGTTCAAGTACTGCGTGCAGGACCAGATTTGAGTCGGCTGAGGGAACGATGTGAACGTAGATGATATCGCCAACCTTCAGGAATTTTTCGGCATCGCGATAGCCTGTCCAGGCAAAGTCATCAGGGCCGAGAATCAGTTGCTGCTGATTAATGCGCGCGGTCACCTGGTAGGGCAAAACACTGGTCACCAGGGCATGCACGTACGATCCTGGCCCTACCGGCTGACGCCAATCGGGATGACGAAAGTCGTCCAGGGAACTACCGGCGGAAACGACATTCAGCAGCTTTCCCTTCCATCCATCGCGGCGTTCAAGACCCGCCAGTCCATCGAGTACGGCGCGATTGGCCGTTTGCTGCAAATCCAGGTCCAGAGTGGTGTAGACGCGCAGCCCTTCCTCATGCACCTGCTCGCTGCCGAATTGACGTTCCAGTTCGCGGCGCACATCTTCGACGAACCACGGAGCGACGCTGTTGGAGGGCGGCTCGATACGCAAACCAAGCGGCGCGGCTTTGGCAGCGTTGGCTTGTGCGTTGGTGATTACCCCGTCTTCCAGCATGGAGTTGATCACCATGTTGCGACGCCGGAAAGCGCGATCGGGATTCGCCAGGGGCGAATAGGCTACCGGGCCCTTGGGCAAGGCGGCGAGCAGGGCGGCTTCCGGCAGTGTCAGATCGCGTGCGTGCTTGCTGAAGTAGTATTCCGATCCGGCCTCAAATCCGTAGACGCCCTGGCCGAGATAAATCTGGTTGGCATACAGAGTGAATATCTGCTCCTTGGTAAACGCTCGCTCGATTTGAATGGAGAGAAAGACTTCCTGCAATTTGCGGCCGAAGGTTTGCTGGCTGGAGAGGAAAAGATTGCGTGCCAGTTGCATGGTCAGGGTGGATGCACCCTGGGCGCGGCCATTCGAGGTCAGATCGTGATAGGCCGCGCCGAGCACGCGAAAGATATTGACTCCCCAATGGCTCTCGAAGTTCTTATCCTCAATGGAAATGACCGCCTGGCGTAGGATGGGCGGAATGGCATCATAGGGAACGACGATGCGCCGCTCCAGGGCAAAAGAGCCGAAGACGCGTCCATGGATGTCGAGCAGATCTGTCGAGGTGATGGGCCGGTAGCGTTCCAGATCAGCGATCTGGGGCAGGTCGACGGAGTAGACCAGCATGAGGCCGGTCAATGACCCGGCGATGATACTGAGCACCAGCAGGGCGAAAAAGGTAATGCTGCCCGCTAGCTTCATGGGTCCCAGCCCGGAATGGCCGGGCGGACGAAATCTAACGGCGCCCGAAGATGGAGCTTGCCCAATCAATGAGGGATCCGCGTATCAGGCGCTTTTTTGTTTCAGAACATCGAGCGCCTTGGTTAGTTGATCATCCGGCTTTGGCGTCTTCTGGTCTTCCGTATCCTGACTGGCTGCGACCACGATGTTCGGGGTCACGGCTTCGTCCTGAATCTTCTTACCCAACGGAGAAGCATATTTGGCGACGGAGAGAATCAGAGCCGCGCCATTTGGAAGCTCCATGGTTTTTTGCACCGAGCCTTCGCCGAAAGTACGGTCACCCACCACGTCGGCCCGCTTGTTATCGAGCACCGCCGCGGCGACAATCTCACCCGGTCCAGAAGTGCCGTGGTTTACCAGGACCACCAGAGGGGCCCCGGTAATGAATTTGGAGGTGTCGGCGTTGAAGGCCTCGTAGGGATATTTCTGTCCGGAGAGGGTTGCGATCGTACCCGCTTCGAGGAAGAAGTTGGCCAGGCGTACGCCCTGCTCCTCATCCCCTTCGGCGACGTCCCGCAGATCGAGCAGGATCTTCTTGTTGCCGTTCTTCTTCATTTCCTTCAAACGGGTGGCAATCTCGTTTACGCGCTCTTTGTTGAGAATGACCGGTTTGAGGTAGAGGATGCTGTTGCTCTCATACTCCGTCTGTCCTAGCGGAGGAGCGGGCGATATGGTACGGGTCAGAGTGATCTTGTCCGGTTCGGCCTTGCGCGGACGGACCAGGGAAAAGGTCACGTTGGTTCCCGGCTTGCCCTCAAGCAACAAGCGGATCATGACCAGGGACATCTCGCGGGTGGAATGTCCCTCGATGGCTTCGAGGATATCGCCGTCTTCGATTTGTTCTTTTTCTGCCGGACTTCCCGGCTCGACCGAGACCACGGTCGCATATCCGTAACGCTTGGAGATATTCAGCCCTACCTGTGCGACGCCCTCGTTGGTGTGTGCTTTGTAGGCGTTGTACTCTTCCGGGGTCAGGTAGCTGGAATTAGGATCCAGGGACTCGAGCAGTCCGTGCAAGGCGCCGACGGTGACCTTGGTCATGTTGGGATCGACCACGTAGTCTGTCTGAACCTTCTTCAGGACCTCGCTGTAGACTTCCATTTCGGGGTAGGCGCCATCCTGCTGCGAATCCGCGCGCACGCGGCTGGGGCCCATTCCGCCAAGGAAGACCAACGCTACCAACAGGATTGAGACAGCAAAGACAGCACGCTTGAAGGTTCGGGACATAGCACCACTTTGGACCATAAGGATGGTTTAAACAAATAATACTACCGGGTTAGACGCACGGCAGAACCAGAAGGGAGACTGAGTCTTGGGTTGGTGGCGGCGAATGGAATCGAACCATCGACCTACGGGTTATGAGTCCGTCGCTCTAACCATCTGAGCTACGCCGCCTTACGTTGATTCTACAACAGTTGCAGGGTTTCCGTTACAATCGAGGGGTTATGCCTTTCCCGGTCAAAACCTGTGTTATCTGCTCAGAAGAATTCGAGCTGAAGCCGGACAAGCCCGGTTTCGCCAACCGTTGCCCAAGCTGCAGTGAACCTGAAGCGGAAGATAGCTCCGCCAAGGAACATCTGGACCCCGAAATGCACGAGGCCCGGCGGAAAGCGATGCGCGAACTCCTCTATCGCAAGGATAGCTGAGGCTTGCGGGCGATAACGATGCGTAAGGGCGGAAAGGTGTAGAGGGGATTACCCCACCGCCTTTCGACCAACAGCCCTGCGTCGCGAAGCAGCCCGGCGTACTCCGCAGTGTGCTTGTAGTCCGACAGGATGGCGACGCCTCCCGGCTTAAGCACGCGAGCGATTTGCTGCACAGCGTGGCGGCGCAGTTTGCGGTCGTAGATGTTGTGCAGGCACAGGTTGGAGAGGATGACGTCGAAGGATCCGTCGGGAAACGGCATCTCCTGGGCGGGAGTACCCAGCAAAGTGCAGCGATCGCTGACGCCTTCAAGTTCCAGGTTATGCCGGGTTGCGGCCTCTGCGTTGCCACCCATGTCCTGGTTCGACCAGATATCGATCCCGGTGACTTTTCCCGCGCCGTTGAGGGCGGCCATCCGCTTGGCTGCGCCGGCCAACAGGAGCCCACGCCCGCAGCCCACATCCAGTACTTCTTCATCGCCACGCCACGGATAGAGCGAAAGCATCCGGTCGCGATGATGGAATTTGCCGAACTTGACGTAGAAGAGGAAGAGCAACCCTTCGAGAACCAACAAGATGCCGGTCCAGAAAAACATGGGTCGAGGAACGAAGTCGACCGGTCCCAGGTGAATATGGCGCGGACCGAAGTTGCCGATCAAAAGGCACAATACGCCGATGACCAGGAGATTGCGGAGAACATTCGGCGCGTCTATACCATAATCGGGCTTGCTGGTGTTGCGGATCGCCATGGAGTCTCCGTCTACCGCAGACAAGCAGTCAACCAGTTCATCTTGCCGATTTGATATCTGTCTTACTGAAATCCTGTCCCTTGTACAGCAGAGGCTCATCCGACGCCTTGGCAAGGGCATACGCGAAACAATCGCCGAAATTCAATCCGGCAGGGTGACGGCCCTTGCAGGAAGACCGTCTTTGTCGTACAGAAATTCCGCGTGATCAAGATAGGGATGTTTCATATAAGCAGCAGCGCGTTTCGCGATCGCGCGCAGTTCCTCCACACTCGCCTTTCCTTGGTGGCCTGGCAAACGCTCCAAGCGTTCGCGCAAAGCTTCCATTACCACATGGGTAATGGTTTCTCCGGTTTCCTGGGCTATCGCCGCGGCGAGACGGCGTGCTTCTGGATTCTTAATATTGAGCGATGTCATCGCCGCCCTTTCCGAAAATAGGCTGCTTTTTTACCATTCTACCGGGTGGGAAGAAGCTGTTGGTATGGCTTCTAATGCCCGCGTCCTCAGACGTCTACACTAGTAGGAAGCTTTTATGGTTCCATTTATGTCTGATTCCGAACACCCAGCTAAGACGTCCGGGCTACGCATCGTGCGCAGCGGCGAACTTGATAGCAATACTCCGCAGACTCCCGGGATGACTCGGGCGGAAGCGATTTCTTACGCTCGCGTGGGGGCGCAAAAGCTTTGGGCTGGGACGGTCGTCGTCCACCCCAACGCGAAGACAGGCCCTCATCACCATGGGGAGTTGGAAACCGTGATCTATATCGTGCGGGGACGGGCGCGGTTTCGTTGGGGGGAGCAACTGGAGTTTGTGGATGAGGCGGGGCCGGGGGACTTTGTCTATGTGCCTCCGTTTGCTCCGCACCAGGAGCTGAACGCGCGGAAGGATCAACCGGTGGAAGCGGTGATCGTGCGCAGCGGCCAGGAACCTGTCGTTGTGAACCTGGATATTCCGAGCCCTGAGGACGAGACGGATGCGACGGGATCGGATCCTTTCCACTCGAACACACGATGAGTGAAGCTGCGCGCGAACGTATTGTGGCCGTCATCCCGGCGCGTCTCGCTTCTACCCGGTTGCCGGGCAAGGTGCTGCGCCCGATCGCCGGGGTGCCTATGCTTGGCTGGGTTTATCGAGCAGCCCTCGCCTGCCCCCAACTGGATCAGGTGCTGATTGCCACGGATTCCGCCGAGGTGGTTGCGTTTGCCGATTCGCAAGGGTGGCCCAGCGTCATGACTTCGACTACGTTGGCCAGCGGCACGGATCGGGTGAACGCCGTGGCGGACCTTGTGGACGCTGATATATACGTCAACATTCAGGGCGACGAACCGTTGTTGCGCCCGGAACATATCGATTCCCTGCTCCGGCCGTTCGCTCGCACGAATGCTGAGGTGACTACGCTTTCAATAGCTTGTACGCCTCAGGAGATCGACGATCCCAATGCGGTGAAGGTAGTCACGGCGAATGATGGCCGGGCGCTCTACTTTTCTAGGGCCACGATTCCGTATCAGCGGGGCACGCCGCTGACGCCGCGCAAACATATCGGCATCTACGCATACCGAAAGGCTGCCCTGCGGCGCTTTGCGCAGCTGCCGCCGAGTCCGCTCGAGTCGACGGAACGGTTAGAACAGTTACGGCTGCTGGAGGAAGGGATGAGTATCCATGTGGCGCCTACTCGTTTCGGCACCATTGGGGTGGATACCGAGGAGGATTTGTTGGCCGTGGAACGGATTTTGCGGGAGCGGTCTGGGTAGGTGGGGAGTTCGTTGATTTCCCAACGCAATCAGGCTAGAGAGTCTGCTGAGAACTCCATTTTCAAACTCAGCCCCGCAGAGACGGCTGAAGGTCGTCCAGGATTGGCTCGCGGCCTATTTTCAGCCGTCCCTGCGGGACTGGGTCGTTCTCAAATCCCACCCAGGACTAGCGTCCTGGGCTAAGTTCAGCCGTCCCTTCGGGACTGAGTTGTCGCTTTGCCGCTTTCGCGAATGGGCTGGAGTCTGACAAGATAGTAGGAATGACCGCACCAGTTGCTACCAAGATCTTCGCCGACCGTATCGGCCGTATTGAGGTTTCCGCCACCATGGCGGTCACCGCAGAGGCTGCCAGGCTGCGCGCCCAAGGCGCCCAACTCGTCGATTTTGGCGCCGGGGAACCTCATTTCGCGACCCCGCGCCATATTAAAGACGCCGCCATCGCGGCCATCGAAAGCAATTTCACCCGCTACACGGTGGTGGCGGGCATTCCCGAAGTCAGAAAAGCGATTGTCCAACGGCATGCCTGCGACTTCGGTTCCGACTACACCGCGGACGAGACAGTCTTCACTACCGGCGGGAAGCTGGCGCTCTTTAACGCCATCCAGGTGCTGGTGGACCATGGCGATGAGGTGATCCTGCCGGTTCCGTACTGGGTTTCTTTCAAAGACATCATTCGCTATGCCGGGGGAAAAGTTGTCTATCTGCCTACCGAAGAGGCGGCGAATTTTCGCATCACAGCGGATGCCATTGAACGGGCGATTACCCCGCGGACCAAGGTCATCATTCTGAATACACCGTCGAATCCGGCCGGCTCCGTCGTCTCTCCCGGCGACCTGGAACGCATTGTGAAGCTGGCCCACGCGCGCGGGATCTTCCTACTGCTGGATGAGTGCTATGTGTACCTGAATTATGCCGGTACTCCCGTCTCCGGCGGTTCCTTCGTGGAGGCAAAGGAGCATGTGATCGTGCTCGGTTCCCTTTCCAAAACCTATGCGATGACGGGCTGGCGTGCCGGGTTCGCTCTTGGTCCCAAGCCGGTGATTGCCGCTATGAGTAAACTGCAAAGCCAGTCCACGTCGTCGACCGCAGCCATCGTGCAAAAAGCAGCCATCGCCGCGCTGAACGGCTCGCAGGCTTGCGTCACCGAGATGCGGGCCGATTACCTGAAATTGCGCGACTGCATTCTGCAAGGGCTGGAGGCAATCCCCGGCATTACCTGCACCAAGCCGGAGGGTGCGTTTTATGTGTACCCGAATGTGTCTTCGTTCCTAGGCAAGCCGGGCGCGAACAGCACCACGGAACTGGCCTCACGTTTGCTGCACGAGGCCCATGTGGTCGCCGTTCCCGGGGAAGCATTTGGCACCCAGGAGCACATACGCTTGTCCTACGCCGTCGCGCAAAACGACATTGAAGAAGGCCTGGACAGGATGAAGAAGTTTTTCGGCAAGCTTGCTTAGGAATCCATGAAATCTAAAGTCGAATTTCGCCCCATTATCCTGGCCGGCGGCAGCGGAACGCGCTTCTGGCCGCGCAGCCGCCGCTGGCGGGCGAAGCAGCTGCTGGTGCTGGATGGTGCGCGCACCATGATCCAAAGCACGGTGGATCGCCTGGGTTCGTTAGCCTCCTCGAACGAGATCTGGGTGATCACCAACGATCTGCTTTCCAAAGCGATCTCGGAGCAGCTGCAAACCATGCTGGGGGAGCAGATCATCTGCGAGCCGGCAGCACGCAATACAGCGCCTGCAGCGGGGCTGGCGGCGTTTCTCATCGAGCGTACGGCTCCTGACGCAGTGCTGGGCATCTTCCCTGCCGACCACGTGATCACAGATGAGGAAAAATATCGGGCGAACATCGAGAAAGGCATCGCGGTAGCCGCGGCCGGGGAAAACATCGTGGTGCTGGGAGTGAAGCCTATCCGGCCAGAGACGGGATATGGCTACATCGAGACAGGGGAGACGCTGGCCGACGGTGTGAAGCGGGTTCGCCGTTTTACTGAGAAGCCCAACCGGGATCGCGCCGAGGAGTTCATGCAGACCGGCAGATACTACTGGAACAGCGGTATTTTCCTGTGGTCGGCGCGCACGCTGGCGAACGCCATCCGCGAGCATCTGTCGGAGACCGCGCCCTATCTGCAGCAGATTGCCGACGCCTACGGAACACCGCGCTTCGAGCAGGTGTTTCGCGAGCTCTATCCTTCGTGCGAAAACATCAGCATTGATTACGCTGTGCTCGAGCCCCGTTCCGCCAAGGGCGAGCACCATTCCAATATCTACTGCCTGCCGACGGAGTTTGGGTGGAACGACCTGGGTTCCTGGGATGCCCTCTACGAACACCAACTGGCGCAGGGGCACGCGAAGGATGGCAACGTCACCGAGGCGAGGGGCATGGTGAGCATCGACGCGCGCAACAATTACGTGTACAGTCCGGAGAAATTTGTCGCGCTGGTCGGGGTCGATGACCTGGTGGTGGTGGAAACCGAAGACGCCATTCTGATCACCACGCGGGAACGGTCGCAGGATGTACGCCGCGTGGTCAGCGAGCTCGCGGCGGGTAAACACGACGAATTGATTTGATTCTGGAAAAACCCATCAAATTCGGGACGGATGGCTGGCGGGGGATTCTCGCCGACGACTTCACCGAGCGGAATGTCCGTATCGCAGCCGGAGCTATCGCCAGCTATGTCTGCCGGCAGGAAGACTCGGCTCGCGGAATCTGCGTCGGATATGATACGCGTTTCTTATCCCAGCGCTTCGCGCAAATCGTCGCCGAAGTCGCGGCCGCGGCGGGGATCCCGGTGCGGCTGGCCGACCGCATCACTCCTACCCCGGCACTCTCGCACGCGGTGAAACATACCGGAGCGGCCGGCGGGGTGATGATTACGTCCAGCCACAATCCCTACAACTGGAATGGGGTGAAGTACAAAGCGAGCTACGGAGGCTCGGGGAGCCCGGCCATCATGGCAGCGATCGAAAGCTACCTTGGCCAGGAAGCGCCGGCGGCCGGCGCGAGCGCCGCCATTACGGAGACCGATTTTCTCAGCCCCTATGTCGAGGCCATCTCTGTCTTTGCGGATCTCAAGCGGATCGCCACCGCTGGGCAGAAATACGCCATCGACTGCATGTATGGCGCAGGTCGAGGTGTACTGGCGGGGATCTTCTCGGGGCTAGGCATTGACCATGTGGAGATTCGGGCGGAATGGAACCCGCTTTTTCCCGGCATTCAGCCGGAGCCTATCCCGCCGCATATCCGCGCCCTTGAGGTTGCGGTGCTGGAGCACCACTGCCAAGCCGGTTTTGCGACTGACGGCGATGCGGATCGCATTGGCGCGGTCGATGAGGAAGGCCGCTTTGTCGATGCCAACAAGATCTACTGCATCCTGCTCGAGTGGCTGCTCAAACGGAAGCAGTGGCCGGGAGACGTGGCTCGAGCGTTCAACACCACCAAAATGCTGGATCGGATCGCGGCCCGGTATGGGCGAAAGATTTATGAGCATGGCATCGGCTTCAAGCATGTATGCGAGCTGATGCTCACCAAAGACATCCTCATCGGCGGCGAGGAGTCGGGCAGCATCGGCATTGGCCGACATCTGCCGGAACGCGACGGACTTCTGAATGCACTATTACTGGCGAATGTGATGGCGGAAGAAGGCCGCACACTAGGCTCGCTGGTAAGCGGGCTGCAGGAAGAATATGGCGAGCATCACTATGGACGGCTCGACCTGCACATCCCGGAAGAGGTGAAGCAGGCGGCGATACGCCGCGCGGCAGCCGGGGTAAGTGAGTTTGCCGGTATGCGCGTTTTGCGCCGTGAAACGCTCGATGGAATGAAGTTTTATCTCGACAATCCGGCGGGGAGAACGAGCCGTGGGACCAAGCCGCCGGCTGCGGAGAGTTGGCTGCTGTTGCGTGCTTCCGGCACGGAGCCGTTGCTGCGGATATACGCCGAAAGCGGTTCCAAGGAATCGCTTCATGCCCTGCTTGAGGCGGGGCGAAAATTTGCTATGGGAGATGCGGCATGAAGGTGAGGACGAAGGGCCTGCTCTTTGACATGGATGGAGTGCTGATCAGCTCACTGGGATCGGTCGAGCGAAGCTGGCAGACATGGGCGGAGCGTCATGGCCTCGACGTGCGGGAGACGATCAAGACCGCGCACGGAATGAGGGCGATTGAAACGGTGCGCGCACTCAAGCCGGATGCCGACCACGCTGCGGAACTTAAAGTGATTGAAGATCTCGAGGTCGGCGACAACGACGGCCTGGAGGTGCTGGAAGGTGTGTTGTCGATTCTGCAATCAGTACCGCAGAAGTTCTGGACTATTGTCACCTCCGCCACGGAGCGCTTGGCGCGGAGCCGGTTGGCGTTTGCCGGGATTCCGGTGCCCAAGCATATTGTCACCGCAGATATGGTGGCAAATGGGAAACCTCATCCTGAACCTTATCTCAAAGGGGCGAAAATCCTGGGAATCGCGCCGGCGGATTGTATCGTCATCGAGGATTCGACTTCAGGCGCGAAGGCGGGCCATGCTGCGGGATGCAAGGTCCTGGCGACGACGTTTTCTCACAGCATCAAACAACTTGCAGCAGCCGATTGGATCGTCGAGTCGTTGGCGCGGGTGAAGATCACCGTTCTGCCTGAGGGTGAGGGTCTGGAACTCGAGTTCACGCCGTTGAAGAGATAGTTTTGGAGAGGGTCCTCTCCATCGAAGAGGAAAGAAAGCGTACCTCAGGGCCTAAAGGCCAAGTGGCTTTGTCGGGTTGTGTACGGGCTAAAGCCCGTACCTACCGGCCCGTACATCGAAAATTCAAAAGGTTGTTGAGCGGACCAAGGCTGCTGCCTGGGGTAGGGTCAGGTCGTGAGGAATCGGTTTAAAACCGAAATGTGATGAGTCTTCGTCTCGCGAGACGCTCTTCATGAGCAGGATGCTGCCATCCACATGTACCCGGATTTTGGTTGTTTTCCATTCGCCGGGCGATACTTCCTGGCGGACGATCGAGAAGTGGCTCTGACTACTCACCTTGCCCAGAAGGCCAAAGCCGAATTCCACGACGTGATCCAGATGTGCGATGATCCCGCAGAGCCGCTTGTCCGTTGCATGAACCAGAAGCACTCCGGACATGGCGTGCACGACCCGGTCCTGAAAGGTCGCTTCCTGAAACTGCGGATTGGGCGCGAAGGTGATACGAGTACAATCGCCGTCTGAGCCGGCGAATTGGAGAAGAAAGAGTTTTGGGAGCTCTCTCAACAAAGCCGCCATGCGCGCTTCGTCATCCTTGCGGCCCTGCGCTTCACGGCGAAAATCTGCTGCGTGGTTGACCATATAGGTGATGCGTCTATCTTCCACCGCCTGCTCCCCGCTGGATAAAGGCGTACCGTCGACAGCGACAAGACGATGCATACGGCCCTCCGGGGTCTCGACGACCAACTCGTCCCAAAGGTGACCTTTCGTCCGAACTGATCTTTCTTCCCTTCGGTAGAGGAAATGTTGACGCCTTTCCCTCGCAGCGGTTTCAGCCTCCACCATTTGATTCACGATCTGCGGTGGTGAAAGGGGTGGCCTTACCTGAGCGTTTGGGCTCACGGAAGAGAACGCCAACAGCAAGGAAAAAAGAACCGCGCATTTTCGCAGCCTGGCAACAGCACGGATTGAGAAGGCCTCAGCCTGATGCATCCAATGACCCGGTGTATGGACTTCCTTGACTTCTAGTCTTAATTAGATAAGACTTTGTTGCAAGCGGCCGGAGAATACCGGCGTGGGTCATTGCAATGGAATCAGACGATGAAGACCTTCCGGCTTCGTACGTGTTCTATATCGTCGCAGTTATGGTTGCGATTGCGATTGCGGTGATCAGCACTTTTTTCTTCCTGATCCGCTAAGAAGGCTGGTTGCGCTAGCGATGATCGAGGGTGGAGAGCCGTTTTAAGACCGCGGCCGCAGTCGCAGTCTGCTGCAGCGCTTGCTGGTGATCATGATCGCCGGCCTTAGGAGTCTGCGCGGAGGGGTCGTCAATGGGAATCACGGTTTGCCGGCTGGGGGCTTTCGCGGGAGCGGCCGAGCCACGATGAAGTAGCTGGGGGCCTCCATCACTCGGCGTGGAAGCAGAACTATTTGCGTTTTGGGCCGCGGAGACGACAGTAGATTCAGGCGTCTGGCTGGCGTTCGCCGCCGATACGCCAGCACTGGCCAGACTTACACCCCGCAACGACTTGCCTTTCCTGCTTACCTTCGCTTTCGTATCAGCTTTAGGGGCGGGGTTGAGAACTTCCGCAGCGAGAGGCTGCACGATTTGGCGCTGGGCGTAGGTAAGCAGGACCCCCAGGGAGGGTTCGACGGCGACGAAACCGGCGAGCAGAGCCATTCCACACACGATGCGAGTCCCAATCAACCACGGCGACGACTTTTTGGTTTCAGCCAGGATGGAGTGAACGCGTGCCTTCAAGTGTTCCGAGGGTGATGCAAAATCGATTCCCCAGTGGGTGGGGTTTGGTGTGGAACTCAACCGGGCAAAGTGAATCAGACTCTCGGCGTACCTGGCTCTCCGTCTCGGTGAGTCGGAAACCACTGCAAGATCACACGCGAGCTCCCGATCGAACTGCATCCGGCTCACGGCATACCAGGCGGCTGGATGGAAGAAAAGGAGTGCTCGGCAAGCGATGGCTAATCCGTTCCAGACAAAATCCAAACGACGAACGTGATGCAACTCGTGGCGCAAAATATCTTCCAGGCCAGATTGATCCTGCTGGAGGCAAGTGTCGGGCAGCAGGATGGTTGGCCGGATCCATCCGAAGGTTGCCGGCGACGCAACGCCGGCCAACACCAGGAGTCTTGAACGGCCGACACCTAGGCTCTGGGCAATCGGCTGAAATGCGGCCGCGACCTCATCGGGCGGCGGGCTGGTAAAGCGCAGCACCCATTTCAGCTGAAGGTGCTTTCGGGCATGCGCGACCAGCAGGCAGATCAAGATCAGAAGGTAAACGACGCCGAGTCCACGCAGAGCGATGCCCGTAGGGAAGACCCAGGAACTGGGAATCTGCCAGGCGCTGACAGAGTGCCTTACGGATTGAGCGGGCATGAGGGATGGAACGACGGCCGCCGGACCAGAGGCAAAGATGCTCTTTGCCAGAAAGACCCAATAAGCGGCAGACCCGAAAAGAAAACTCAACCAAACCAGGAATCTCCGGGCTGGAGAATCGGCCAACCAGCTCAGGACCAGACATATCCCAAAAGCAAGTGCCGTCTTCAGGACAAAACCCGAAAGAGCGGTGACCACACCAAGCAAGAGGTCCGGATTCATGGCATTCCTGGATTATTCGCGATCGCCCAGCTCATGCCTTTTACGATACTCTCGCATCAACAATTCGAGTTCATCCAACTCTTTCTTTTTAATGGAACTTGATTCCAGCAAATTCACCAATAGCCCGGCTGCGGATCCGTGGAAGTTTCGGGATACCAGTGCTTGCACGGAGATCTGATCAATGATTTTTCGCGACACGAGGGGGCGAAAAACAAATACCCGGCCGCGAGCCTCGTGGGCGATAAACCCCTTATTTTCCATGATTCGGAGCAGTGTCTGCGTGGTTTTGTAATGCGGCCGTTCCCTTTCGGGATGGGCATTGACTACCTCGTCGACAGTGCCTTCTTGAAGGTCCCACAGGATGTGTAAAAGCCTCATCTCGCCTGTAGTGGGTACGGTGAGCTTTTGTTTTCCGCTCAAGGGGCCCGAGGGTTTGTTTCGCATAGGTGCCTCGCAAAGACATCTTAACCGTTTAAGATCAAAGTTGGCTTGCGATCTTGAAACGTGAAGAAACCGATTTTACATGGATAAGAGAGGAAGACCACGTTTGCCATCGTGGTTAATACGACTTGCGGATCCATTTTGTCATGATAAGAGCGAGATGAGGATGCAAAACAATCGCAGGCAACGGCTCGTGCCGGCAGCCTTTTTGCTCGGCTTGCTTTGCGGTTCCTCGGTGGGCCAGACGACATCCATCCAGATCCCGGCCAAGACTCCGCTGTCGATCCAGCTGGTCGATCATGTTCCGATGAAGGCTGGGGAGCCATTGGAAGGCCGTCTGCTTTATCCCGTTTACGTCGATAACCACATCGCTATTCCGGCAGGCGCCAGGTTTCGCGGCACCGTCATCCAGCTTGGCGCTGATCGAAGCCGCCGGATCCATGCGCGCCTGAGGGGAGATTTCACTCCATTCCACATCCCGATCGTGCGCTTCGATGAATTGGTTCTTCCCGACGGAGCCATTGAGTCGCTCGTGAGCGATAGCGCCAAGGATGGCGCGCCCATCCTGCGCTTGTCTCCTGCGCCTGGGGCGAAAAAGGGGTCGATTGTTTCCCGGCAAATCGCGGCAGAAAAACAGCGGATCAAGGATGCCGCGGCGCAAATTACCGCACCCGGCCGGGGGGACCGCCTGGTTCAATTTATCTATACCCAGTTGCCCTACCACCCGGAACGGATCGAGACCGGGACGGCCTGGACGGTTGACCTGGTCCAGCCGCTGAACATGAGGCCCATGGACCCTCGGCCCGATGGCGGCGCAAAGGCAGATCCGCCGGCACCATCGGCGGCAACGGAATGGCGGCTGCGCGCGTATCTGCAAGAGACGATCAGCTCGGCCGACAGGAAAGCCGGGGATAGGTTCCAGGCGGTGGTTTCGGAGCCGGTGCTCAACGCCGAGCACGCAGTGGTGGTTCCCCAGGGTTCAGTCATCGTTGGCGAGATCACACAAGCCAAACGTGCTCGCTCCTTCGGGCGCCAGGGGAAGCTTCGTTTCCGGTTTCGGCAGTTGAAACTTCCGACCGGCTTCACGCAGCCAGTGGAAGGAACGCTCGCCGGAGTGGATGCCAATAAATCGGCAAACCTGCAGATCGACCCCGAGGGCGGGATAGCGCCAAAGCCGCAAAACCGGGTGCTGCTTCCGCTGGTGCTGACCTTCCTGGCTGGGCGCGGTCTGGATGACGACGGGAACCGAGTTGCGAATGGCGCTGTTGCGTCGAATGGGCTCGGAATCGTGGGCCGGATTGTCGGCATCGTCGCAACTTCCCGGAACGTTGCCGCCGGGATTGGATTTTACGGGGCGGCGCTGGCTTTCTACGACCTTTGCCTGGCGCACGGTCACAACGTAGTTTTCACGAGGAATACGCGCATTGAGGTGACCACCACGCCTGCCCGAAGTCCCATGGACACGCCCTCCCCGTCTCAGTAAGCGGGCATGGCCCTGGCTTGCACCGCGCGGCGCAGTGCGACCCGGGCAAGCAAGCGCGTCGAATCGAGGGTTGGCAGCGGCGAATTGGCGTCATTCATGAGCAGAGGAATCTCAGTGCAGCCGAGGACCACGGCGTCGCAGCCTTCGTCTTTCATTCTTGCCATAATTCGCTGAAAGGTCGCGATGGCTTCCGGTTTGAAGACACCGTAGACCAGCTCATCCATGATGATGCGGTTCATTTCTTCTCGTTCGTCCGGTTCGGGGCGCAGGTATTCCAGACCGCGGGCTTTGAGCTTCTCCGGATATACCTCGCTTTCGACCAGGTACCGGGTTCCGGTGAGTCCGACGCGGCGAAACCGGCGCCCAACCGCCTGCGCGGCCACGGCCTCGGCAATATGCAACCACTTCAGTGGCAGTTGCGCTTCGATATAGGGTAGCGCGTGGTGGATAGTGTTGTCAGGACAGATGAGAAAATCGGCGCCTATCTTGGCGAGCTTGTTGGCGGAGGAAAGCATCAGCTCGCCCACACCCTGCCAATCATCGCGGTAAATGCATCTCATGTACTCGGCCAGCGAGTGGGTGTGCATCGAAATCTCGGGGTGATCGTGGGGCCCAAGAAGGTCCGCGCCCCCCGCGCATATAGATCGATAACAGAGTGCGGCTCCTTCCGCAGAACAGGCAACGATACCGATATGTTGGGCCATGGATTGATTTTAAGATAGGAGCCATGCGCATTGGTCTTGCCGTCATTCTTCTGGCTTCGGGTTTCCTCTCCCTGGCACCTGGTTATGGGGAGACCGGTCAAGAAGGTTGGCTTCGTTATGCCGCCCTGCCTCCGCAGCTGGCTCAGCAATACAAGATTCCTCACCGCATCGTCGTTCCCGGCCAGTCTGCAGTTGCCCACAGTGCTGGGAGTGAGCTCGCCCGGGGGCTGCATTCGATGCTAGGCTCCAACCTTACCGTCTCGTCGACGTTGGCTGGGAACGACGCGTTCCTCCTCGGGACGCCGGTCGAGATAAGGCATCTGCTTCCGGCGTGGAAACCGCTGTCGCCGATTGCGCCTGAGGGATTCTCCCTCTCGCAGTATGCCGAGCAGGGTCATAACTACTGGGTGTTGGCCGGCGGGTCCGATCGCGGAGTGCTTTATGGTGTTTTCCGCATCCTGGAACAGGTCGCACAACAAAGGTTCATCACCGCCGACAGCGAAGCACCTTCTTCCCCAATTCGTTGGGTGAACCAGTGGGACAACTTCGACGGCAGCATTGAGCGCGGTTATGGCGGGCGCAGCATCTTTTTCGACAACGGACACGTGCGAGCTGACCTTACTCGGGTTTCGGAGTATGGACGGCTGCTGGCTTCAGTCGGCATCAATGGCGCTACGGTGAACAATGTGAATGCCAATCTGCATACGCTCGATCCGGAGATGATCCACGAGCTGGCCCGCATCGCGGACGCCTTTCGTCCCTGGGGCGTGCGCATGTCGTTGTCGGTCGATCTTTCGAGTCCGCAGGTAGTGGGGCAGTTGAATACCTTTGATCCGGTGAATCCTGCGGTCGTGGCCTGGTGGCGGAAGAAAGTGGACGAGATCTACAAGTCCATTCCTGATTTTGCGGGCTTCGTGATCAAGGCGGATTCGGAGGGCCGTGTGGGCCCTTCGAAATATGGCCGCACTCCGGCGGAGGCGGCGAATACCGTGGCCCGTGCTTTGCGGCCGCATGGTGGGGTGGTGCTTTATCGCGGGTTTGTCTACAACAATCACCTCGACTGGAACGACCTTAAGGCGGATCGTGCGCGGGCCGGTTATGACAACTTCCGCGCGCTCGATGGGAAGTTTGATCGCAACGTGGTGATCCAGGTTAAGCACGGACCGATTGACTTTCAGGTGCGGGAGCCGGTGTCACCGCTGTTTGCTGCGCTGCGTCACACCAGCCAGGCGATCGAGTTGCAAATCACACAGGAATACACCGGCCAGCAGCGTCACATGGTGTTTCTGGTGCCTATGTGGAAGGTTGCGCTCGATACCGATATGCGGGTGGAAAACCGGTACACCCCAGTGAGCGAGATTGTCGAGGGTAAGAGCTTTCATCAGCCGCTGGGTGGCTTTGTCGGGGTGGCCAATGTTGGGCTCGATGCGAATTGGCTGCATCATCCGATGGCTATGGCCAACCTTTATGGCTTTGGCAAGCTGGCGTGGAATCCTGAGCTAACCACGGCTGAAATCACTGATTGCTGGACTCGGCTTACTTTCGGCAATGATCCCAAGGTCACGTTTATCGTCAACGGACTGCTGGAAAACTCGTGGCGGGTGTACGAGCAATACACGGGTCCGCTGGGCATTGGGACGCTCACGAATATCCTCGGGATTCACTATGGTCCGGGCATTGAGTCAGCCGAGCGGAACGGGTGGGGGCAATGGTTCCGCGCCGATAAGAAAGGTATTGGGATGGACCGCACGGTGGCCACGGGCACCGGATATATTGGCCAGTATCCACCAGAGCTGGCAAAGACATACGAGTCTTTGGAAAACTGCCCCGATAGTCTGCTGCTGTTCATGCATCACGTGCCTTACGATCATGTGCTGCATAACGGAAAGACGGTGGTGCAGTACGTCTACGACTCGCACTATGAGGGCGCTGCTATCGCCGGTTCGTACGTGACGCGATGGAAGATGCTTCGTGGCTTGATTGATGAACAGCGATATAACGAAACCCTGGCGCTGTTTGAGTACGAGGGCGGCCATGCGGTGGTGTGGCGGGATGCGGTGACAGCGTGGTTCCAGAACATTTCCGGCATTCCCGACAAGCTGGGGCGGGTGGGACACTACCCTGACCGGATTGAAGCGGAGACGATGCAAGCGGATGGATACACAGTTGTTAACGTGTCGCCCTGGGAGACGGCTTCCGGCGGTAAGGCGGTGGTTTGCAATCGGCCTGGTGGGTGCACGCTGAGCGCCAAACGTGACTGGGAGGCTGGTACTTATTCCGTGAGCGTGCGGTATTTCGATCTGCGCACGGGTAACGCTCAGTATGAGTTGCTGATGAATGGCAAGTCCCTGGCGCGTTGGACGGCAAATGATATTCTTCCGCCGGCAGCGGTGGATACGCATCTTGATGGGAGCACGAGTACGTTGTTCACGGTTCCTGATGTTCGGTTGAAGCCGAACGATACGCTGACTCTTCGGGGGATACCTGACCGGGGAGAGCAGGCTCCGGTGGATTACATTGAGGTGGAGGGGAAGTAAGGTGCCCATTGGGATCGGGGAGGAGTAGAGGCGCACCGCAGGTCCCTCCACTGCGCTTCCCCGGATTTCCTGTAGACCTTGACGGCGTTGACGGACCTCATGCGCCTTTCCTTAAGAGAAAGGCGCACACGCGGCCTTGTCTAGCTAGCGCTGCGTAGCAGGAAATCCGGGTTCGCTCCGGTCGGGATGACAAAGGAAAAGGTTCGAGGGTTACCGAAGCTGTGGCTTGGTGGGCGTGACGCGAGCTTGCAGGCGGTTGATGACTGCCTGCGGGACAAGGCCTTCGACGGAACCGCCTAACTCGAAGACGTTCTTGATGAGACGCGAGCTTACGTAGGAGTATTTTTCGTCGGCCATCAGGAAGACGGTTTCCACCTGTGGCGCGAGACGGCGGTTCATCAAAGCCATCTGCAATTCGTACTCGTAATCGCTGATGGCGCGAACGCCACGCAGGATGGCCTGCGCACGTTGGGCGAGAACAAATTCCACCAGCAGACCATCGAAGGTGGCGACGGAGACGTTGCCGAAGGACTGCACCGCTTCGGTGAGCATCTCGATCCGTTCGGAAACAGAAAAGAGCGGCGCTTTCTCCGAGTTATTGAGGATCGCGACGACCAGGTGGTCGAAGATCTTCGCCCCCCGGGCAACAAGATCCAGATGACCGTTGGTCAACGGATCGAAGGTGCCCGGGTAGATGGCTTTGACAGTCTTCAAGTGTTACTGCCGGCGCACCGGCGCCTTCACTGCTTCCGCAGCCTGAGCCGATCCGTTGAGCGGAACTGCTGGGATCTCAGCGGGCTTTACCCCGGTGAGGCCAAGCTTCTGCCGTAGTTGTTGATCAACCCGGGCGAAAATTTCTGGATGTTCCTTAAGGAAGGTACGAACGTTTTCCCTACCTTGGCCAATGCGCTCGCCCGCATAGCTGTACCAGGCTCCTGACTTCTCCACGATGTTGTGCACCACGGCGAGATCGAGCACATCGCCTTCGCGAGAGATGCCTTCTCCGTAGAGGATGTCGAACTCGGCTTCGCGGAAAGGCGCGGCTACTTTGTTCTTGACCACCTTGACCTTGGTGCGTGAGCCGACGACTACATCGCCTTCCTTGACTGCCGCGATGCGGCGAATGTCGATGCGCACCGAGGAATAGAACTTGAGGGCGCGGCCACCGGTCGTGGTTTCCGGGTTGCCGAACATGACGCCGATCTTCTCGCGGATCTGGTTAATGAAAATCAGCGACGTGCGCGATTTCGAGACCGTACCCGTCAGCTTGCGCAGCGCCTGCGACATGAGTCGCGCCTGCAGTCCCATGTGCGAGTCGCCCATCTCACCGTCGAGTTCGGCCTTCGGGACCAGCGCAGCCACCGAGTCGACCACCAGAACATCGATGGCTCCAGAGCGCACCAGGGCCTCGGTGATCTCCAGCGCCTGTTCACCGTAATCAGGCTGAGAGACGAGGAGATTGTCGACATCGACACCCAGCTTCTTGGCGTATTGCGGATCGAGCGCGTGTTCAGCATCGACGAAGGCCGCCATGCCGCCCAGCTTCTGCGCTTCGGCGATGATCTGCAGCGTGATGGTCGTTTTGCCCGAGGATTCAGGGCCAAAGATCTCGATCACGCGACCGCGGGGAACACCGCCCACGCCGAGAGCCGCGTCGAAGGAAATAGAGCCTGTGGAAATAACGGAGATGGGCACGATCGCCTCTTTGTTGCCGAGGCGCATGATGGAGCCCTTACCAAATTGCTTTTCAATTTGAGCTAATGCCAGGTCAATGGCGCGGGAACGGTCGTCTGCCATGGGGAGTTCTCCAGTCGGAATCTAGTGGATCATATCACCGCACGCGAGGCTATCGCTGCAACAGGTTGATCGGTTGGTGGATATCCGCGACACGGAAGTAAGAAGCCAGCGCCGGGTGCTTGCGCGCCACTGCCTGGTACATCTCCCAAGCAACACGGCGATAAGAGAAGTGTCCCGCAGGCGTAGAGCGGAGTTCCGCGATGTAGAGGGCTTCGGCGAAGTCCATCTTGAAGAGAGCACGTGTGCGTGTGCCGAGAGGGAGAACGTACTCCGCTTGCTCCGCCAAGCCGGCTTGCTCAACATGAACGAACGCTTCATGTGCCTGGGTCATGGCAGAGTCGTACTGCGGCAAGAGGCCGGCTTCGGCCAGACCTTCCGGTACCTCGTAGCCGTGAAGATGGGTGAACGGCTGCAGGATTTGTACGCAACGGCGGTGACGGTGCATGTCGCGGAAGCCACCGATGTCCATGAGAATGTCGAAGCGTAAACCCTGACCGGCGGAGAACTCGCGCAACAATTCGTCGTGGCGGCCGCGGTGCTTTGCGCCGAGGGCGATGATCTCGTTGCGGCGCGCTTCTTCGAGGGAAGCGACCCGGAGCGCAATTTGGCGATACGAATAATGGCTCGCACCGTAGAGGAGGGTAGTGGCGAGATCGATCTCGAGCGGCTGGTCGTCCACCAAGTCGACGGGGCCCGCTGGGGCCTCGATGGGAGCATGCTTCATCAGCTCGGTGGCGGCCTGGGCCAACTCGCTGCGCGTGGTGAGCACGTAGTCATTGGGCGCCGCGTACTTTACCAGCGTGGGCGCGATTCTTACTTCACGGGTCAGCAGTGCTTCTGCATCTGCGCCGAGGACGGGATCCAGAGCTGCAACCTCGCGCTGGAGTTTGCTCATCGCGTCACCCTGCACATTCCAGGCAGAACCCGCGGCGGCTTCACGCAGGCGTTCGCCCAGCTGACGAACTTCCGCGTGAGGATCAGAGAGCAGGCGGGAAATTTGCGTCTCGAGTGTACGCGCATTCACGATCTGGCCGAGAGAGGTGTTTGTGGCCAGCGGCAGCAGGTAGCGGGAAACATCGAAAGCACGCGCCTTCAGGGTGCGGTTGTAGGCTTCCTCCTTCATCTCCGGTGGGCGCGGCGTTTGCCGCTTGAGATAGGCCAACATGGTCTCGGTGCTGGAGTGATACTCGGCGAAGAGAGCCTCGATGGCTTCGGTAAAAATGGCGCGGCTAGCCGGGCTTGTGGAAAAGTCGGGCAAATACCAGCCGCTTTTGCGAAAGTTCTGATAGCGGGTCGAACGTTCCTGGCCATCCCAGCGTTGTTCATCCACCAGGATGATGGCTGCCAACAACGACAATCGTTCGATGGCAAAGGCCACGTGCGCGAGGTCGGCAATGGAGCGGTGGCCATATTGAAAGTAAAAGGTGTTTAAGAAATGTTCGGCGCGCTGCGTGGAGATTTCTCGCAGCGATTCCTTCATAGAAAGCGCAGAGCGGGAATACTTGGCCATGGCATAGGCCAGCACTTCGGGGTCGGCCCCATGGACGGCGTAGACTTCGGTCAGGTTTCGGGGTTCCTCGGGTGGCGCTGGTAACGGAGCAGTTGCGATTTCGCTTTGAGCCATGATTGAAATTCAGGATAGAGCATTCCTGCCGGGCACGCCGGGGGCTGGTAGTACTTCCGCTAGCGAAGGGAGTAATGCTCGATGTTCGCGCAGGTCGAACTACGGTAAGATTGAGCTGCAACCGCGGTGCGGATTGAGCTTTTTCAAGTGACTCGCTCCTATGGCCGTAAACCGCAAATTGAGCCGGAATTCCCCGCCCGAGGAAACCCTTTCGGCGGTGAACCACAGGCCGTTCGCGTTGCCGAAACGTCCCTGGACCATGATGCAGCGCTGGAACGACCTGTTGTTTGCACATTGGCCGATCCCTGCAGCAAAGTTGGAAGCATTGCTCCCCTCCGGGTTGCAGGTGGATACGTTTGACCAATCGGCTTGGTTGGGGATTGTTCCTTTCTGGATGGATCGGGTTCAATTGCGCGGAGTACCCCGGATTCCCGGGGCTAGCCGGTTCCCTGAGCTGAATCTGCGGACCTATGTGCGGGAAAGAAATACCAACCGTGCGGGGGTTTATTTCTTTTGCCTGGAGGCTTCGAATCCGCTGGCTGTGATGGTGGCCAAGGCGGTTTTCCACCTGCCCTATCATTGGGCCCGCATGTCGATCAAAGTACGTAGCGAACGAGAGTTTACGTATCAGAGCGAACGGCTTCTGAGTGCTAAGCCGGTGAGGTTCCGCGCGCATTATCGAGGTTTGGGGCAGATACGCGCGATCGACCAGAGCCGGCCCGGGACGATAGAGCATTTTCTTACCGAGCGCTATTGCCTGTTTACTACCAATCGCAGGGGGCAGTTGCTGCGTGGGGATATCCACCATATGCCCTGGCCGCTGGAAGCGGCGGAAGCAGAGATTGAATTGAATGACTTGCCGGCCACGTATGGGATCGAGATCCCGCATACGGCTCCGTTGTTGCATTATTCGAGGGAGTTGGTGGTTTATCTTTGGTCGTTGGATAAGGTGTGGGGCAAGCTTCCGGTGCTTGAGGCGGCCGGGGCGCGTACAGCCGAGATTGTTTAATTCCCTTCTTCTGCTATCCGATGGGATTTGCTTGTGGGTTAGTAAAAGCGATTGTGGGCTGCGCCCGTCTTTTTCGGCCCACTACGCTTTAGCGAAACGTGGGGCACCCGTCCGATTTCCTTGGAGTTTTCAAAGACCTCGAAAAGATGCTGGGAAGTGCTGCGGACCCCCCTCCGGGATTTTGTTGGCCGGTAGAAGCTGGTAACCTCACTCTTTTGCGGGAGAGAGTGAGAGCATGGAAAATCTTGAAGGAAAGACAGCGCTTGTTTCCGGGGCATCCCAGGGGATTGGCCGGGCTTGCGCCATTGCGCTGGCAAAAATGGGGGCCCGGGTTGCATTGGCCGCTCGCAATGAGGCCAAGCTGGAAGCAGTGGCTGGAGAAATTGCCGCAGCCGGTGGGCAGGCCAAGCCGTTCCTCATGGACGTGTCCGACGAGGCGTCCATTCAATCCACGGCCAAAGCAGCCATTGCGCACTTCGGCAGTGTGGAAATCCTGGTCAATAATGCAGGGATTACCAGGGATACGTTGCTTTTACGCATGAAGCGCGCGGATTGGGATGCGGTGATGACCACCAACCTGACCGGTGCCTTTCTGTTGACTCAGGCACTGTTGAATCCCATGTTGCGAGGCCGGTGGGGCAGGATCATCAACGTCAGCAGCGTGGTGGGACGGGTTGGACAAGCAGGACAGGCAAACTACGCCGCCAGTAAAGCAGGACTGATCGGATTTACCCGTTCGATGGCTCGTGAATTGGCCTCACGTTCAGTCACAGTGAACGCGGTGGCGCCTGGATATATTGAGACGGCTATGACAGCAGTACTGGACGACAAGCAACGTGAGGCGATGCTGAACCACATTCCACTCGGACGTCCGGGCACCGAAGAGGAAGTAGCCAACGCCGTTGCTTTTCTGGCTTCCCCACAAGCCGGCTACATCACGGGCCACGTGCTGGACATCAACGGCGGCTTGTTCATGAATTAGGACCGTAGTTGAACCATTGCGGATACCTAATTCCAATAACGGAAAAATAGGACGCAACACCCGAAGAAAATTCTTGCTAGTCGTCACTTCGGCGTGTTAACTATGCTGCCAACACCTAATTAAGCAGTATCTCTTAGTGCAGCAGCAGATGCTTCATCAGGGTGAACGTGTGAACGAAGGTCGGAGCTTATGAAGATAGGAATTACCATCCGGGGCTACCGGTTGCAGAAGGGGCTGTCGCAGGGAGACATAGAAAAGCGCACCGGCCTGCTGCGCTGCTACCTGTCGCGCGTCGAAAACGGGCATACCGTTCCCTCGCTGGACACTCTGGCTAAGATCGCGCAGGCCTTGGATATTCCTCTGGCTCAGTTCTTCGCGGAAGACTCCCTGGGCCGGGAGATGAATACCCAGAAGCTGACCGATGACGAATTGCGGTTTTTAACGCAGATCCGCCGTTATGCGACGAATCTGAACGACAGCGATCGCAAGCTGCTGTTGGCGATGGTTAAAAAGTTCGCCGCCACCGCCGTACGCTAGAGATCGCTTCAGCGCCAGAACGAAGCGATGCCGAAGGCGAAGACCATCAGCAGGACGGTCATGCTGCCGTACGCTGCCCAGGATCGAAAGGCGTATTGGCTTCGCGCCGCACCGATCCGGGGGACCAGCGGTGCGCCTAACGCCAGACCGCAAAGAAACCCTCCCAAATGGGCCATATTGTCAATCTGAATCGCGGTACGCAAGAACATTGAGGTACCGCCGATCACAAAATTCAGGAGCGCAAAGTAAATCACGCTCTTGCGCAGCCGGCGAACTTCTTGCGGCGGGACGGGGAGCAATTTCGTTCGTAACAGCAGGATGAGGACGCCCGCCAGTCCGAAGACGGCGCCTGAGGCTCCGGCCCCGACCACCTGCGGGTGAACGGCAACACTGAGTAAATTTCCCGCGACTCCCGTGAGCACGTATACGGCGACCAAACCGGCGGGCCCCAACAACGGCTCGCCCAGCAGTCCCAAATTCCACAAACACCACATATTCGTTGCCAGGTGCAGGATGCCGACGTGGACAAACGCAGCAGTGAGCAGACGCCACCACTGACCGGCAAGAACATAGCCACCGAAATTTGCGCCCCAATGCACCAGGTCCTGGACACTGGGATTGGAAGCGGAAACGCCGCGCAACACCATCGCGAGATACACCGCGCAGTTGATGCCCACCAGGGTGTACGTAGCCGGAGCGGTAGCCCAGCGATTTCCTGGAGGGCGTCTCGGCGGAAGGGGTCTGGGATCCCCGTCATAGCCGGCCATTCTCCCCTCTGAGTAGGAGCCGGGGTTGGCGCGGCTTTCCGGCGGCAGAATCTCCGCAGAGCTTTGCGACGGTCTGATGCCGGACCAGTTGGAAGCCATAAGGCTAAGCTATCCTGAGCTAGAGTCTCTGACAAACCGATCGATCCTCTGGGTCGCAAGGGTGATCAGCTTCATCTGATTATCAATGGAGCAGAATGGGGCACTTACAAATCGCGATGAGGGGCAGGTCTTGAGTGGACAATAAGCAAGTAAAACGGGCTCTTTTGAGCGTGACGGACAAGACTGGCCTGGTAGATTTCGCCCGCCAGCTGGTGGGCATGAGCGTGGAACTGATTTCGACTGGTGGGACGGCGCGTATCCTGCGCGAGGCGGGTCTCACCGTGCGCGATGTATCCGACCTTACCGGCTTTCCGGAAATGCTGGATGGCCGGGTCAAAACGCTCCACCCGAAGGTGCACGGGGGCATTCTGCATCTGCGCGATAGCATCGAGCACCTGGCGGCCGTAGCCGAACATGACATCGAACCCATCGACTTGGTGGTGGTGAACCTCTACGCTTTTGAGGAAACAGCGCGGAAGCCCGGCGTCTCGTTTGGCGAACTGGTGGAGAACATCGATATCGGCGGGCCCTCCATGGTGCGTTCGGCGGCCAAGAACTTCCAGGACGTAGCCGTGGTCACTGCGCCGGCGGACTACCAGGCAATTGCGACGGAAATGCTGGCCAGCCATGGAGCCCTTTCGTTTGAGACCCGGTGGAGACTGGCCCGGCAGGCGTTCACCATCACCGCTGGCTACGACTCGGCTATCTCCAAGACCTTCAATAAGATCGCGGCGGAAACCAAGACGGATGCCGGACCTGTACCCGGCGGGGGCACTGCATTTCCACCGACGCTGTTGATTGCCTATTCCAAGACGGCGGATCTCCGCTATGGCGAGAACCCGCACCAAGCCGCAGCGCTCTATGGGGATGGCAGCGGAAGCGGGGTCGCCGGCGCGCAACAACTACAAGGCAAAGAACTTAGCTACAACAACCTGGTCGACTTGGATGCCGCGTGGGAGTTGGTGCAGGAGTTTGAACAGCCGGCAGTGGCGATCATCAAACACAGCAATCCTGCCGGTGTAGCGATCGCCCCTTCGGTGGTTGAGGCCTATCAGAAAGCGCTGGCGACGGATCCGGTGTCGGCATTCGGGAGCGTGATTGGGGTCAACCGGGAGGTGGACGAGGCGTTGGCGGAGGAGATGGCCAAGCTGTTTGTTGAAGCGATTGCGGCCCCATCCTTTAACGAGGTGGCGAAGGCAAAGCTGAGTGCCAAGAAGAATCTGCGCCTGCTGGTGGTCAAACAGGCGGCTCCGGGAAAGGTGGTCAAACAGATTTCCGGCGGGCTGTTGTTGCAGGATGAGGATGAAGAGGATGTGGTAACGGCAGAGCTTAAGGTGATGACCGTACGCCAGCCGACGCCGGAGGAGACGGAGTCACTTCGCTTTGCTTGGCGCGTGGCCAAGCATGTCAAATCCAATGCCATCGTGTACGCCCGCAATGGCCAGACGATTGGAGTGGGCGCCGGCCAGATGAGCCGCGTGGATGCGGCGAAATTCGGCGCCATGAAAGCGGTGCTGCCATTGGCGAACAGCGTGGCTGCCTCCGACGCCTTTTTCCCTTTTCCTGATGGCCTCGAAGCAGTGGCAGCAGCGGGGGCCACGGCGGTGATTCAGCCAGGCGGCTCCGTACGCGATCAGGAAGTGATTGACGCGGCCAACCGGCTTGGCTTGGCGATGGTATTTACCGGGATGCGACACTTCCTGCACTAAACGGTGTTTTAGCCGGATAGGAAAAAGGCGATTTGGTGCCTGATGTGGCACGTCCTTCCGGGTGGGAAATAGTCTAAACTTGAGAATGGCGAATTATCGAAACTCCTCGCAGCGGAACTTTAGGCGGAGGACGAAAGTAACGGCGAGATCTTTTACCCTTGAAACAAATTGGGGAGTGCAGGGACCTTTTTGGATGGCGTTACAATTCGCCAGATGACCAGATGGTGCGCTGAAGTGGGATGCAAGCGCATACGACAAAAAAATGCGGGTTCCTCTGCACCGCGTTTGGACCGCCGGCGTCAGTTCAATGACAGATCCCGGGCATAGGAACTCCTATAAATGACCATCAAGGTTAAGCCGCAAATCTCCCGCAGAATCCGCCAAACGGCTTTCTTCGCATGTGCAGCGATCGTGATCCCGGGCTCAGGCTTGGCGGCGCCTCTCCAAGCGGCGCGTCCCAGCCATCAGCTGCACCCCAAAGTGCCCCTGCATCGCCTGCGCAAGCTCGCCAACGGACCGCTTCAACGGCGGACTGGAGAACCTCGGTGTCACTGACCGGTCCTTGAAGACCGGGACGGGAGCGGCAGCGCAAAAGGCTGACCGTTCCGCGGCCTACTACCATTTCGGCCTGGCGCACATGTACGAGGATATGGCCACCAACTACGGCCGTCCCGAATACGCCACGCGCGCTATCGAGGAATACAAGCTGGCCCTCGACGCGGATCCCAACTCGAAATACCTGAACAGCGGGCTGGCCGAACTCTACCTGCGGACCGGGCGAGTACGCGAGGCAGTGCTGGCGGCGCAGGAAATTCTCAAGACCGAGCCCAACAACCTGGAGGCTCACAAACTGCTGGGCCGGGTTTACCTGCAGTCCCTGGGCAATGTTCAGAATGGCGGTCCTTCCGAGAAGGTATTGCAGCTTGCCATCGGCGAATACACCAAGATCGTGGAGTTGAAGAGCAACGATATCGAGAGCCGGCTGCTTCTGGGGCAGCTCTACACGCTGGCGCACGATACGCCGAAAGCGGAGGAGCAATTCAAAGCGGCGCAGCACATCGATCCCAACTCCGAAGATGTGGTGCTGAACCTGGCGCGGCTGTACAGCGACTCGGGCGATATGACGCATGCGATCGCCGTGCTGAGCGCCGTGCCTGAGGACGACCGTACGGCCAAAATGGACTACGCGCTGGGCATGAGTTACGACCAGCTCAAGGAAAACAAGAAGGCTATCGATGCCTATAGCAAGGCGTTCGATATGGAACCGGATAACCTCGATGCCGAGCGAGGCCTGGCGCAGGCCTTGTTGAACGACAACCAGCTCAGCGCGGCGCTCAAGCACTTTGAGGCTATTTCGGCTGCCGACCCGCAGGACGCGCAGACGTATCTACGGCTTGCCGAGATTCAACGCCGGCAAGGTCATTATGAACAGGCGCTTACCACCCTGAAGAAGGCCAAGGCCCTAGCGTCGGATTCGCTGGAAATTGGCTTCAACGAGGCCTTGATCGACGACTCACTCGGCCACTATGACGAGGCCGCGCAGGCGCTGCAGCTGCTGGTGAAGCAGACTAACCATCCGGACGGCCAATACGCCGACGCGGAGAAAAACAATCGCTCTATATTCCTCGACCGGCTGGCGAACATTTACCGCGAGCAGAACAAGACGGACATGGCGGTTCAAACCTACCAGCTGATGATCGCGATGGGTGGGGATTATGCGGAGCGCGGGTATCAGGGGCAGGTGGACGCCTACCGGGACGCTAAGCAATACGACAAGGCGACGCAGGTAGCTCAACAGGCCGCGGCGGCCATGCCGAAGGACAAGACGATCCAGTTGATGCTGGCTGGGCAACTGGCGGATACGAGCAAAGCTGAGGAAGGCATCAAGCTGGCCAAGACGCAGCTTAAGGGCAACGCGGGAGACCGCGAGGTTCACCTGGCTTTGGCCCAGATGTACACGCGGATGCGCCGCTGGAAGGACGCCGCGGACGAGATCGATGCGGCCGACGCACTCTCTGCTACGAAGACGAATGCGCTGGGTGAATCCGTTCCGGCAAATAACGACGACAAGATTTACATCTACTTTCTCCGCGGGGCGCTGGATGAGAGGCAGAAGCACTACGATTCCGCCGAAGAGCAATTCCGCAAGATCCTGGCGATTGACAGCAACAACAGCATGACGCTCAACTACCTCGGCTACATGCTGGCGGATCGCGGTGTGAAGCTGGACGATGCCCTTTCCATGGTGCAGAAGGCGGTACAACAGGATCCCCAGAATGGCGCCTACCTGGATTCGCTGGGGTGGGTGTACTTCAAGATGGGCCAGTATGCGCTGGCGGAGGCCAACCTGCGCAAAGCCAGCGAGCGCATTGGACAGGACCCCCAGGTCCATGACCATCTGGGCGAGTTGTTCGAGAAGACCGGCCGCCTGAAGTTGGCCGCTGGGCAATGGGAGCAGAGCCTGCAGGAGTACGCCAAGACTGTGTCGGCGGACGCCGAACCAAGCGACGTAAATAAGGTACAGAAGAAGCTGGATAGCGCGCGGGTCAAGCTGGCCAAGGAAGAATCGGGCGCCAGCCCGAAGCACTAAGGTGGTAGCCGCCGGGGGAGCGACCGGCGAAATTTTGGCGCTGCCGCCAGGATGCGCGGTTGGTGACGACGAGGGAAGCCTGCTTGCTCAGCGGGAGTACCCTGAGCCGGCCCATCCCTACCGCACCCCATTTCAGCGTGACCGGGCGCGGGTGATCCACGCGCGAGCGTTTCGCCGCCTGGCGGGTAAGACGCAGGTCTTCACTCACCGTTATTCCGACCACTTTCGCAGCCGGCTCACCCACACCATGGAGGTGGCGCAGATTGCGCGTGCCATCGCCACCGCGCTGAAGCTGAACGAAGACATGACCGAAGCGCTGGCGCTGGTGCACGACATTGGTCATCCGCCTTTTGGCCATGCCGGCGAGCGAGCCCTGGATGAGGCCATGCAGGAATATGGCTTGCGCTTCGATCACAATCTGCACGCGCTGCGCATCGTTGAATATTTTGAGGTCCGTTATGCGGCCTTTCGCGGGCTGAATCTTACGCTGGGTGTGCGTGAAGGCATCATCAAGCACTCGCGCAATTATTCTGCTGCAGATCACCCGGAGCTCGGTGCTTACTTTCTTGATCAGCAACCTCCGCTGGAGGCGCAGCTCATCGACCTGGCCGATGAGATCGCCTATCTCACCGCCGACATGGATGACGGGATAGAAGCCGGCATGCTCCGGCCAGAGGTGCTTCGCGCGCATGTGCGGATTTTCGATGAATCCCTGCGCGCTGCGGAACGCGAATTCCCTACCGCTGCGAAAAACCTGCTCTCCAACGAAGCCTTGAAGAGAATGCTGAACAGCCTGGTGGGCGATCTTATCCGGGAGACCGTGCGCCGGGTCCACGCCGATAGAGTGGTCACGCTGGAAGATGTGCGCAGGTCACCGCACCGCCTGGTGGCGTTCTCTCCGCAAATGGAGGAACTGCGCCGCGAAGCCAAGCAACATCTATACGCCACGCTTTACAGCCGGGAGGAACTGCAACGGGATCTGCAGGAGGCGGCAATGGTCGTCCGAAATCTTTTTGCGTGCTGGGTAAACGATCCGTCGCTGTTGCCGGTTGCTAACCAGTCGCAAATTGCCGAGCATGGCGCTCCCCGGGTGGTTGCCGACTATATCGCGGGCATGACGGATAACTACATCCTGCTGCAGTACGCGGAATGGATTAAAGATCGACGATCTGTTGCGGGCTGAGAGTGCCGGTGAGGAGATCGCGGAATGCGGCGAGATTTCCGCAAAATCTTCCCAACCGGTCTATATGTGCTTCCGGGGCGAGACTGCGCGCCAGGTTTTTCAGGCACGGGCCGATGATGAACTTGAAAACGCAGGACCAGGGGAAGGTTCCCTTTCGCGCGAGATAGATCGGATTGGCTACTTGCATGTATCCCATGCGCACGCCTGTGCAGCGTCCGACCTTGGTGCTAAGGTGCACTCCGCAGGCGTTCGAGATGTGGACAAGCGACCCATAGGACTTGATCTGCCTTGAAAAATCCCAGTCCTCGTACCATCCGTACAGCGGCAACGTCTCGTCAAAGCAAAGATGATGCTCGCGGATGGTGGCTAGACGGAGACACATATTGCAGCCATAGACGAAGAAGGTAGGGACGATCTGCTGCTCGGTTTGGGCGAGGTTGCTGGCGGCCACAATCGACTTCGCTTGGGCCACGGTAAGACCGGGTCCTTTGACATCGTCCGCCAGCACTGTGCCCGTGGAAGCCACTACTTCTGGATGCTCCAGGAAAAAGCTCTCGGTGATTTTCAGGTATTGCGGGTCGGGATAGAAGTCATCGTCGAGAAAGAGCAAGATATCGTGGTCGCGGGCCAGGGTGAGGATTGCATTTCGTTGCCGGGTAAGCCCTCGTTCGGTCTGGGTAAAGGTCACGTGCGGGAAAAGGATGGGGGCATCGGCTACGTCGGCCGGCTCTGCATAGGCTACAAAGATTTGGTCCGGTTGCCTTGTCTGTTTGGCCAAAAAGGCGATGGTTTCGGCGAGGATCGTGGGGCGACGGTGCGTAGCGATGCCAACAACCAGCCTTGCTTGGGTTTCCATGGAGTTCAGCTTAATCGTTGGTTCGGGCTTCGCGGTGCCGGGTTCGATGCGTAGTATTCGGAAAGTCACCCTGACCCGTCGCGACGATCGCAACGCTGGATCTATTCATGTGTGGACTAAAGAGCCTGTGTGAGAATCAGGTTTTTTTTAGTCCCGCAGGGACGGCTGTATTTAGCCCAGGACGCTAGTCCTGGGTATATCGTGCAACATGATTCAGTCCCGCAGGGACGGCTGAAGGCTGTCCCGGATGCCGTTGTGGTGCCGTTCCAGTCGTCCCTACGGGACTAGCTAGTCGTCCTTGCAAACCCAACCCAGGACTAACGTCATGGGCTAAGTTCAGTCGTCCCTCCGGGACTGAAACCATGGTTTTCACACACCCTCCAAAGCCCGCACCTACCTGCTTCGGGGGCGCCCACCCTCGGAAGTGTGATTAGGCGAAGGTTCTCGCGGTTGATATGATAGGAGGATGCATGTGTTGGTCTATTCCGCTACGTGGTGCCGCGATTGCCGCGAAGCTAAGCGGTTCCTGGAAAAGCACCAGATTGCGTATACCGAAATTGATATCGAGACCAACCCCGGAGCGGCAGAGGAAGTCATCCGGCATGTGGGCAAACGGGCCATTCCCCAGTTCGTCATCGACGGCAAATGGGTCCAGCCTTACCGCGCAGGCCATGGCTTTCTTCATCGGGAGATGGCCGATCTCTTCGGCGTGGCCGGGACCAGCCAGCTCTTTTCCCGATAGTTTTTACGACACTGGATCTACGTCTCCATCCGGCGGCCCAGGGTCGTTGAGGATACTGCGGGCGTCGACTTCGTCTTTCGGGCTTACTTGCAGCTGTAACCCTCCAAGACCGGTACCGTAGAGCATGGCGGCGTTTTCTCCCACCAGGAAGCTTGTGATTCCTGCTGAGTCCAGGCGAGTCCTGGCCATGTCGGCCTCCAAAGCGTCGCGATAGCTCTCAATTGTGACCAGTTCCGGTTGTTCTTCCATCTAAGCCCTCCAAGATGCTGAGATGCACCAACGATAGAATAAGACGTTGCTTGGAGGTTTGGTTGATCGCTCGTTATACCCGCCCGGCCATGGGCCGGATCTGGAGTGAGGAAAACAAGTACCGCATGTGGCTGGAGGTCGAAGCCACCGCATCCGATGTCCTGGCCGATGCCGGGATCGTGCCGCAGTCGGCCGCACGGGCTATTCGCGCTTACGGAGAGGTGGACGTCGCCCGCATTCAGGAAATCGAAGCGGAGGTGAAACACGACGTGATCGCCTTCACCACGGCCATGGCGGAGAAAATCGGCCCGGAATCGCGTTGGCTGCATTATGGGCTCACGTCGAATGACGTGGTGGACACTGCCCAGGCACTGCAGATCAAAGCGGCGTCGGCGATTATCCGCGAGGGTATTCTCGCGCTGGCTGCCATTCTCCGGCGGCGGGCCCTGGAGTTCAAATACACGCCTACGATTGGCCGCACCCACGGCGTCCATGCCGAACCCACCACGTTCGGGCTCAAACTGCTGAATTGGTACGCCGAGATCATGCGCGATCTGGTGCGCTTCGATGCGAGCGCGGAAGATATGCGTGTGGGCAAGCTCTCGGGAGCAGTGGGGACGTTCGGGCACCTCAAGCCGGAGCATGAAGCAGCGATCTGCTCCCGGCTGGGACTGCGCCCCGACCTGATCGCGACTCAGGTGATCCAGCGCGACCGCCACGCGGCTTATATAGCCACCCTCGCGGTGCTGGCATCCACGCTGGATAAGATTGCCGTCGAGATCCGCCACCTGCAGCGCACCGAAGTACGTGAGGCGGAGGAGTTTTTCTCCGAGAAGCAGAAGGGTTCCTCATCGATGCCGCACAAGCGGAACCCTATCACCTCGGAACAGATCAGCGGGCTGGCGCGCGTCATCCGGGGCAACACCCAGGCCGCCTTAGAGAACGTGCCCTTATGGCACGAGCGGGACATCTCCCACTCGTCGGTGGAGCGCATCATCTTTCCCGACTCCACCATCCTTACCGATTACCTGTTGGCCAAGACGACTTCCCTGATCGAGAAGCTTCTGGTTTATCCGCGGCGCATGCTCAAGAACCTGGAGAGCACGGGCGGCCTCATCTTCTCCGGCCAGCTACTGCTCGATTTGGCGGAAGCCGGCATGTCTCGCGAAGAGGCGTATCGCGTGGTACAAAGCCATGCCATGAATGCCTGGAAGGAAGACCTGGTGTTCCGCGACCTGGTGGAGCAGGATCCGGCGATCAGAAGCCGGCTCCCGGAGGACCGGTTGAAACGGACGTTCGAGTTCGAGCGCCAGTTGGCCAACGTGGACGCTATCTTTGACCGGGTTCTGGCGTGAACCTGACAGTAGCCGTCACTGGCGCCAGTGGATCCATCTTCGGTCAGCGCCTGCTGCGGGCTCTGGAGCGCGACCCCCGGGTCACTCACGTCAACTTCATCGCGTCGGAAAATTCGCTGCGGGTCATCGCTGAGGAACTGCATTTGAGCGGCCGCAGCGAATTGATAACGAAGCTCCTGGGCAAGCCCTCAGCGAAGGTTCAGCAGCACACCGAGAGCGATATCGGCGCCGGGCCCGCGAGCGGAAGCTATCCGTCGGCCGGAATGATCGTCCTGCCTTGCAGTATGGGTACGCTTGCAGGCATTGCGAATGGATTGGCCTCAAATCTGATTGAGCGGGCTGCCGACGTGAGCCTGAAAGAGCGGCGCCCGCTCATTCTCTGTGTCCGGGAAACGCCCTTCAACAAGATCCACTTGCGGAACATGACCCTGGCCGCCGATGCGGGGGCGGTGATCTTTCCCGTCATCCCCGCCTTTTACAACCGGCCAATGGATGCGGCGGAGATGGCGGAGCAGTTCGTCTGCCGGGTGCTGGCGCACATCGGGCTTCCCCAAGCCGACGCGTATGTGTGGAAGGGTGAGAGCCTACCCAACCCAACGACGGATCACTGACCGGGGAACACACTATCGTTGGCTTCGGTCGCCGGGATCTGCCGCACCAGGGCCATGCGGGCCGGCTGGGCATTCAAAAAATCCACGACACTCGGCGCAACCTGGGCGGCACACTGCCCCGGCGCCAAATGGCCGCAATTCGCGTACACATCAAGCTCCGATTGAAGTATTTCAGCGTGCAACCGGTAGCCGACGGAAAGCGGAATCAACCGGTCCTGATCGCCCCAACCAATGAGCACCGGCATGGTGAGCGCCCCTAATTTGCCGTCCACCAAGTCTTTTCCGGTCATCATGGAATCAACACTGCGCCGGACAACCCAACCAATATCGTCGCCCCGGCGCAGCATGGCCACGGCGAGAAATCCTGGCAAAGGGCGCGGATGAGGCACGAGCAACTCCTGCAACTGAGCCAAGTCGTTGGGCGACTCAGGCTGAAACAGAGCGGGATCGAAGCCCAGGGTAAAGCGCAGGCCCGCACTATCCAGCAGGACCAAGCGCCGGACTCGCTGGGGTTGCTGCAAGGCGACCTTCATGGAGATCCATCCGCCCATGGACCAACCTGCCAGGTCGACCTGCTGCAAATGCTGGCTGTCGAGAAAGCCCTCGACCATCGCAGCCTGCTGGGAGATGGAGTAGTCGGCATCCCTGGGCTGTGCGGAACGGCCGTATCCCAACAGATCCACGGCATATACCCGATGGCCCCCGGCGATGAGCCGTGGTATCAGGTTGGCCCAGTCGACGGCGCGGCTGCCGAGCCCGTGCACCAGCACCAACGGCCGTCCGGCGCCACCAACCAGGTAGTGCATTTTGTAACCATTCACGGTGACGAATTCGCTGTGCACGCCATGCAGCCGCAGCTTGGCGTCGACCTGCTGGTCAACCAGCCAGAGCGGATTGCGCCAGGCCAGAATGCCAAAGCCCAGGCCCACCAGCAGCAGAACAAAGCCAAAAACCAGGCCGACTCTGCGGGTCGAGCCCACTGCCCTGTTTGTCTTCTCTCCAACCCTCATGTACTTCCTCACTCATCAAGTGGCGGACGGCCCGCTCACGCTCACTCGAAATGCTTTGTCAATCACGGCCAGGGTCACCGGCGCCAATTGATAGCCGGTCCGCAATTGGCCGCGCTCGACCCATCGCACTTCTTCCGCATCAGTGGCACTGCACAGGGCGCCCCCGGTGACGCTGGCAGACAAAATCAATCAGCACGTAGTGGTAGCGGACCCGCCCGGAAGCCTCGTCCTGGATAATCCGGTCCAGGATCTCGATAATGCCGCCGGGGACGACGATCAAGCCGGTCTCCTCCAGCACTTCGCGCACTACGCCCTGCTGCAACGTTTCCCCCAGCTCGAGGGCGCCTCCGGGGAGGGACCACTCCCCTTTGAGCGGTTCCTGGCCGCGACGCACCAGCAGTACTTTCGTACCGTCGATCACCACGGCGCCTACGCCAATGATGGGCGCCTCGGGAAACTCTCGACGCACGGAAGCGCTCCTGCTAAGGGCTCACGCCCTGAAAACTCTTCCTTAAGCTGGCAGAGGGATATTTGTTACAGCCCGATTAATATTACTCCGAAAACTTGATCGGTTTGCCATATTCTTCGGCAAAAACGGTGCGCGCCATATTAAAACGTTCACCGTAAAACTTATCCGGGCCTTTCAGGTGCCCGATACCCAACAAAGCCACGACGGAGTAGCTGAGAGGAAGCTTGAGCACCTCGCGTACCTTCTCCTCTGCGAAGCCCTCCATGGGCGCGGTGTCGTAGCCCAGGACCTCGGCCATCAGCAGCATGTGGGTAAAGGCCAACATGACCTGGCGGTTGAGCCACAGGGGCATATTGGGATGGTTGGACAGGTAGTTGGGGATGGTGGTTTTCGCCTGCTCGGCGTAGTTTTCCGGCATGCCGCCCGAGCGGCCCAGACGCAGCATTTCGTCCAGATCCCCGCTGCGCCATCCATCAGCGTCGCCGCAGGCCACGATCATCACCGAGGCCTCTTCCACTTTGGCCTGGTTAAAGCAGGCTGCGCGGAGCTTTTTCTTCTGTTCCGGATTGCGCACGACAATGAAGCGCCAGGGCTGCAGATTGTAGCCACTGGGCGCGTGCAAGCCAGCTTGCAGAATCTTCTGTAGGTCTGCCTCCGGGATCGGGGCTTTCGTCGAAACTGGGCGATGCCCTTCTCTCGGCAATTGCCCGGGACAGCGACTTCTCGTTCTCGTAGGACATCAGTGAATCTCGCTCATCGCCAGCTCATTGCCGTAGGGACGTTGGGCAGGAGCTTCGGCGAAGACCCACAGGCCATGGAAGCCGTCTCGAAGCTCCGGATGGGCTGCCAGAGTAGCCTTCATCAGTTCCAGGTTCCGCGCGCGGGCGGCAACCGGGTCGGCTGTATCCGTGGTGGTGTAGCGAAGGACCAGATCCAGGCCGCCCAGGGATCCATCGGTGTGCACGTCGTTTACGGAGTAGGCCTGGTTGCCGGCCTTGATTTCCATGGGCTGGGCTCCGGGTAGCCCGTCGGGCCTGGCGCTGGCTGCTTCCTGGTTCAATTTATCCAGGTTCGCGCTGGTCATGAAATCCGCTGGTGTGGCCAGGTAGGCAGCAGTGGTGTAATAGAAGTAGGCGTTCCATTTCTGGTTTTTCTGGTTATAGGCGCGCGCCTTGGTCCAATACCAGACGCTGTCGTGTCCATCCACCAGGAGTGGTTTTACGAACAAGCCGGCGAGCTGCCAGTCGCTGTTTTTTTGCAAAAGGAACGCCATCTGCTGGGGCTGCTTGACTCCCGTGGCATGCACCAGAGTTAGGGCATATTTGCCTTGTGGAAGCTGGGGGATGGTGACGTCCACATGCACTGTCGAATTCGCGACTCCGCAGAAGAAGACCGTGTCTTCCACCGGCGCCTTCAAATCGGAAGCGTCCAGACCATAGAGCGCGTCTATGGTTACGGTGGCGCCGGCCAGCAGGGGGGCGGTCTGCTCGATGGTGTTTGCGATGGGATCAAACTGGGCTTTTACTTTGGGGATGGTCAGCGCCTGCACAGCGGGGATGTTTCCGCTCTGCACGGCCGAGGCGACGGTTTTGGCGGCCTGCACCAGGGAAGAGCGATCACTTTCGCTCATCTGGGCCTGGGTGGTGCACGAGACGGCAAAGATCCGGGCAGGCGCCAACAGCGTAACTACAGTAATCACAAGTTCAAAAAATCTGCGGGACCGAAGCATGGAAGTTAGACCGTTTGGTCGAAGTTTACAGAGAGAGCGAAGACTCGCTCTCTGATGCGACCACTGCTAGTCTAGTACACAGAGGGTGGTAGAGGATGACTCGAGCGATCAGGACCGGCGGATGGACAATCCTGCTCCTGTCGACGATGTGTGGGTCGACCCTTTGGGCCCAGAGAGTTCGCGTGCGCGGTGTGAGTGAATCTCAGGCTACGACTCCAGCGCCTGCGGCCCAGCCGGCAGTATCTCCGCAAGCTACCCCGGCGAAACCGGCCCCATCGCAGCCTGCCTCGTCCCAGCCTGCCTCGGTTGCACCCTCCATGCTGCAGCAGCCGGCGAAGGATGCTCAAATCGTGTTCGCCAACGGCAGTCTCTCGATACACGCCGATAATTCCAGCCTGGCCGCGATTCTGAACCAGGTTGCCAGCAACAGCGGCATGAAGATCGAAGGCCTGGGCAGTGACGAGCGAGTCTTTGGCAACTTCGGGCCTGGAGCACCGCGCGATGTGCTCGCCGATCTGTTGGTTGGAACCTCCTACAATCAGGTTCTTCTAGGAGACCTGAGCAACGGCGCGCCACGAGAACTGATTCTTAGCCCCACACGGAGCGGAGCTACCGTTCCCTCGCCTGCGCCTCAAGCAAGTACCAATGCCAATGCCGAGGACAACGAACCGGAAGCCGTAGAGGCTCCTCCTCCACCACCACAGGAGCAGCCGGCCGGATCCCACAGCAGCCTCCTCCCGGGGTGAGAACGCCGCAACAATTGTTCGAGCAACTTCAGCAGATGCGCGCGGCCCAGGGGCGGGGGCAGCAGCAACAACAACAACCCGTGCAGCAAGACTCGCCGATGCAGTGATGATTTCGAGAGAACCGAGCGTTAGGTTTTTAGGTACGGGCTGAAGCCCGTACCTACCAGCCTAAGGGCGGCGGCATCGGGACAAACGATCGCACTCAATACGGGGGAGGAAACGGGGGAGGGAAATTACGACACAAAGGCCGGCGGGTGCGACCTCCGGGTCAAACCTGTACGACTTGCGCCTTGGCTTTTGCGCCATCTGCCGGGGACAGTCGCGCATGAAAACGCAAAACATCGAACAGGGTCTTGCAGCACATGTAGCCCAGCATCACACCAAGCGCGAGAGCGGCGATCGCCGCACAAAACACCATCAACATACTTACGTCGATTCCCATATTGGCCCTTCAAATGAAAGTTTTTCGCTCACCCATCGTGCGTCGTTCGCGCACTTTTTGTTGCTCGAATGATCAGTGTGTCATTTGTGCAGACCGCAGTGTTGCGTTGACCCTCGTTTCTATTGACGAATAAGATACATGTAGTGTTACTCGCGCCATTCGCTCTGTAGCCCTAAGCCTTCATGCCCATTACTCATATCACCGTGCGGGGAGCGCGTCAGCACAATCTCCGCGATATCAATATTCGAATTCCCCGTAACACGCTTACCGTGGTCACCGGCCTCTCGGGATCAGGCAAGTCTTCGCTGGCGTTCGACACCATTTATGCCGAAGGCCAACGACGCTACGTGGAAACTCTCTCTGCCTACGCTCGCCAGTTTCTCGACCAGATTGAGCGCCCCGATGTGGATTCCATCGAAGGACTCAGTCCTGCTATATCCATCGAGCAAAAAACCACGAGCCGCAGTCCCCGATCCACAGTCGGCACGATTACCGAAATCTACGACTACCTTCGTCTTCTGTACGCATCGATTGGAGTGCCCCACTGCCCTAAGTGCGGCAAACCGATTTCGCGCCAATCCGCGGAGCAAATCGTGGAGCGTATTCTTTCGCTCGCTCCCGGAGAACGCGTCATCATCTATGCGCCGATCGTGCGCGGCCGCAAAGGTGAGTTCAAGGACCTACTCGACGAACTGGACCAGCAGGGCTTTCGCGCCCGCATCGACGGTGAGATGCGTGATCTCGCCGACTCCATTCAACTCGAACGTCACAAAAAGCACACCATTGAAGCCGTTATCGATCGCGTCGTCCTCAAACCGGGGATAGAGAAGCGCCTGGAAACCTCGGTGGCCAAAGCTTTGCAGATGGCCAACGGACTCGTTCTGACCGCTGTTGTGGGTCAGGAAGAGCAGCTCTATTCGTCCTCTATGGCTTGCCCGGATTGCGGACTCGACATCCCCAAGTTGGAGCCTCGAAGCTTTTCGTTCAATAGCACTTATGGCGCATGCCCCGAGTGCCATGGCCTGGGGAGCATCTATGACTTCGACGCAGCGAAGGTAATTACTGACTGGTCGAAGCCGCTGACCGACGGCGCACTGGGGCCGGGAGGGGGGTCGCAGTACCTCAACCGGCTGCTGCAGTTGGCGGCGAAGCGATACAAGATCGACCTGACCAAGCCGTTCGAGGACCTCACGGAGAAGCAACAGAAGTTGTTGCTGTATGGGCCTGGCCGTGAGGAAGCTCCACGCACGGGATTTCATGGCATCCTGGCGTACTTGCGGGACTCGCTGGAAGAGTCGAAGTCAGAGAGTTATCGCGATTGGCTGCTGAACTATATGTCTGCCACCGTCTGCCCCGCATGCGAGGGTAAACGGCTGCGGCGTGAATCACTTGCGGTCAAGGTGGGCGCGTTGTCCATTGCCGATTTCACCGCCTTGCCGCTGCGTAAGGCGCTGCACGCGGCGCGGGCGATCGAGTTTTCCCAGCGCGAGGGATTGATCGCCGAGCGGCTGCGGCGCGAGGTGGTGGAGCGGCTGGAATTTCTCGACTCTGTGGGGCTCAGCTATCTGTCGCTGGACCGCAATGCTGCGAGTTTGTCCGGCGGTGAAGGACAACGCATTCGCCTGGCCACGCAAATCGGTTCCCGTCTGCGTGGAGTCCTCTATGTGCTCGATGAACCTTCCATCGGTTTACACCAACGTGACAACCAGCGCCTGATCGAAGCGCTCAAATCACTGCGTGACCTCGGTAATACTGTGTTGGTGGTGGAACACGATGAAGACACCATTCGTCATGCCGATTACGTCGTCGATCTCGGACCTGGGGCGGGCAAACTGGGTGGACATGTGGTGGCTGCCGGAACTCCGCAGCAGATTATGGAGACGGATATCTCTCTGACCGGGAGGTATCTCTCGGGCGAGCTGCAGACCATCAGCCGCGATGCGCCCCGGGAGCTCAAGGGCAACTGGATTACGGTCGAAGGAGCCACCGGCCACAATCTGAAAAATCTGACGGTTCAATTTCCTTTAAATGTAATGACCGTAGTAACGGGTGTCTCCGGTTCGGGTAAGAGCACCCTGGTCAACGACACGCTCTATCGCGCCCTGGCCCGGGAGCTTTACGGTTCGCGCGAATTGCCTGAGCCTCACAAGGCGATCAAGGGTTTCGAGAATATCGATAAGGCGGTGCGCATCGACCAGTCCCCTATCGGCCGAACTCCGCGTTCCAACCCGGCTACCTACACCGGCGTGTTCACCGCGATCCGCGATCTGTTTGCCCGCCTGCCGGAGTCACGGGAACGCGGCTACAAACCAGGACGGTTTTCGTTTAACGTCTCCGGGGGCCGGTGCGAGGCGTGCCAGGGCGAGGGGCAGCGGCGCATCGAGATGAACTTCCTTCCTGATGTGTACGTGCTGTGCGAGGTGTGTAATGGCCGCCGTTACAATCAGGAAACCCTGGCGGTTAAATTCAACGGCTACTCCATTGCTGACCTGCTCGATCTGGCCATCGAAGATGCGCTGCCGGTGCTGATCGATATTCCCCAGGTGCGGCAGAAGCTGGAGACGCTGGTGGATGTGGGATTGGGATATATCCATCTCGGCCAGGCTGCTACCACGCTTTCCGGAGGCGAGGCGCAGCGCATGAAGCTGGCGAGGGAGCTTTCCAAGCGGCAGACCGGAAAGACGCTGTACCTGCTCGATGAACCCACTACCGGGCTGCATTTCGACGACGTGCGCCGGCTGCTGGAAGTGCTGCACCGCCTGACGGATCTGGGCAACACCGTGATCATCATCGAACACAACCTTGATGTGATCCGGAGCGCGGACTGGATCCTCGACTTGGGCATGGAAGGTGGCGAGGGGGGCGGTAGCCTGGTTGCGAAGGGCACCCCTGCCGAGGTAGCTGCTACACTCGGCTCGTATACGGGAGAATTCCTCCGGCGCTATTTTCCTCAGCATGAGCTGAAGCCTTTTGTGGCTTCCGCCGCTGGAGCCAATGGCAATCACGTTCCGCGCAGGCGTGCGGCAAAATAGGAAGTCTGCCCTTGTCGAACGATTTGGAGATCCTGTCCACACCCGATGTACCCGATGGGCTGCCACCTCCAGCGCCGCCGGGCCGGATCCCTAACTTTGGTCACACGGTTCTGTTCTTCACTGTGGCCATTATCGTACTGCTGCTGACCAGTTTTTCTGTGTTTGCGCTCGCCATGAGCTTGCATCTGCTGGGCAAGGAGACGCCGGAGCAGCTACTCCGCGAGCCGCGGCTGCTGATCCCGACCATGGCCGTCGGGTACCTGATCGCTGGAGCCATTGTCTGGGCGGTCTTTACCTACTTGTGGCAGCGGCCCTTCACCGAGGCCTTGCATTGGAACTTCGCCGCCGTGCGCCGGCGCTGGGGCCGCCTGCTGGCGGGCGGCGTTGCTTTGAGCCTGGTGGTGCAGTTGCTCTCGAATTTCCTTCCCATTCCCAAGACACTGCCCATCGACGACTTCTTTCGTACGCCCGCCGATGTTTGGATGGTCGCGCTGTTCGGAACCTTTATGGCTCCCGTGTTTGAGGAATTGGCCTTTCGTGGCTTCCTGCTGCCTTCGATCGCGTCTACCTGGGATTGGCTGCGCCGCCAGCCGGGCGAGCCCGACCTTGGCGCGACTGGAGCTAGTGATCCGCGCTGGAGCATTTCGGCATTAGTGGCGTCCTGCACGGTCACTAGCATTGCGTTTGCGTTGGTCCACGCCGACCAGCTGGCGCACGCATGGGCGCCCCTGGCGGTGTTGTTCGCGGTAAGCCTCGTACTCTGCGGGGTGCGCTTGTGGACCCAGTCCCTGGCGGCCAGCACGTTTATTCATGCGACGTATAACGGAACCATCTTCACCATCCTGTTTTTTGCCACCGGCGGTTTTCGCCATCTGGATAAAATCACCTAATGACTCTTGCTCATCGTGAAGCTTTGCTGAAGATGCTGGCCCGCATCTCGTTCCGCCTGGGCGATTTCAAACTCTCTTCCGGCGCGTCGAGCGATTACTACATCGATTGCCGTACGACCACCCTCACGGGCGAGGGCGGTCGCCTGACTGGACTGGCGGTACTTGACCTGATTCGCCAGCATGAGCTGCGGCCACGAGCAGTAGGCGGCCTCACGCTCGGTGCTGATCCTGTGGTGTGCAATGTGGCCGCGGCGAGTGCGTGGCATGCCTTGGAGGCTCCGGGGTCACCGGTTCTAGATGGTTTTCTGGTGCGGAAGGTAGAGAAAGCTCACGGCACAGGGCGGCGCATTGAGGGGTTTCAGCAGCGGGATGCACCCGTGGTCATTGTGGATGACGTTTGTACCACCGGCGCTTCTACGGTGACCGCCATTGAGGCCGCACGAGAGGCGGGGATGCGCGTGGTCGCAGTTGTTTGTTTGGTGGAGCGGGAGGAAGCCAAGGGCCGGCCTGCCGTGGAAGCTGCGGCGCAGGGGGCTCCGTTTTATCGGTTGTTCAGCGCCAATGATGTGCGCGCGGAGCACGTGAGCCACTTGGCGCTGTAGGGCATCCGAAGCGCACAAGGATTTGTATCCGTGAACGGGCGTGTTTCCCAACTCAGTCCCGCAGGGACGGCGCATTTCTATGGCCTGTTCGGTAACGAATGACTTGGCTAGGCCGAAGGGAGAACTGCAGATCCCTCGCTTAGCCAAGTCATTCGGTAACGAAGAAGTGCCCCACCTCTCGGGTGAGAGATGGGGCACTGGTTGTTTAGCGGACTTCTGAAACAGCAGGAGCGCCGGTTTGCGCCGCGTTGGAGAGAACCTGTACCTCTACCCGCCGGTTCTGAGCCCTTCCAGCAGCTGTCTTGTTGGTAGCCACTTCCTGGTCCTTGCCAATGCCGATCAGGTAAAACTTATGGGCTGGGATGTTGAACTTCGCGGCCAGATATTGCACCACTGCTTCCGCCCTGCGTTGGCTCAACTGGTAGTTGTAGTCGGCATTGCCGACCGAATCGGTCCCACCGGTTACTTCGAGGATGTAGCTCCTGGTCGCTGAGAGCTGAGTGCCAAGAGTGTCCAGCTGAGCCTTGTCGTTCTTGCGAAGGTCGCTCTTGTCAAAGGCGAAGGTCACAGAAACAGTCCCGACCTGTTTGTAGTTGTCCAGATTGGCGACGACGCTCGCCAACGAATCCGCGCGGTTGACCGCTTCTTTAGCGCTGCCCTGTGCCTGATTAGCTGCCTGGGTGGCAGCAGTTGCGTTTTGGGTAGCCGTGTTCGCCGATTGCTGCGCTTGCTGGATTCCCTGCTGGGCGCGGTCGTTGGTGCTTTGGATCGCCCGGTTGTTCGCTGCAGTGGCATCGTCCAATTCGTTGGTCTTGGTGATGAGGGGAGCGGTCTGCGAGCGTACGTAGTTCTTGCTGGAGCAGCCGGCTGTGAACAGCAGTGATACAACCCCCAAGAGGATAGCTGTGTGTTGCGACGTCTTACTGAATCGGTTCATATGTAGACTGTGCCCCCGTCCTTTGCTGCTTTTTTGCCCATCCGTACGTATGTAGCACGAAGATTGCCAAAATGCCTCATTCCCGTTACCAGTTTCCCTGCAATCACTTAGGATGCAACGTGCGCATGCAGGTGCGATGCAAAAGTGCAAGAAAAGGAAACTTTTACCTGCCGGTGGGCAAACTTCCGCCCAATCACGGTACCGACTAAACTTTAGTTTAGGGGCTTTTCATGGATCTGCACGAAAAGATACGCACTCTGCCCGCCCGGCCAGGGGTGTATCTCTATCGCAATGCTGATGGCGAGGTGATCTACGTCGGCAAAGCCAAAAATCTTCGCTCCCGGGTACGCTCCTACATCCTCGACGGCGCCCAAGCCAACGCCAAGACCGGTTCGCTCATGCGCGAGGCCGTGGACGTGGACTACATCCTGGTGGAGAACGAACACGAAGCCCTGGCGCTCGAAAATAACCTCATCAAGCAGCGTAAGCCTCGGTTCAACATCCTGCTGCGTGACGACAAGACCTACCCCTACGTGAAGCTGACCCTGGCCGATCGCTATCCCAAAGTGTTTGTGACCCGAAGGCTGCGCAAGGACGGCAGCGCCTACTACGGCCCGTTCTTCCCCGGGAATCTTGCCCATCGGGTGGTCGACCTGATTCACCGCAGCTTTCTACTGCCCAGCTGCAAGGTCGATCTGTCGCGCTACCATCCCCGGCCGTGCCTGCAGTACTACATCAAGCGCTGCCTCGGCCCTTGCGTCGAAAACCTCACTACGCCCGAGGCGTACAAGGAAGCGGTGCGCGACACGCAGATGTTTCTGGAAGGCCGCCAGACAGAGCTGAGCAACTCTCTGGAACAGCGCATGGAAGTGGCCGCCGCCTCAGAACAGTTCGAGCTCGCTGCCAAGTATCGCGATCTGCTCATCACCATGAGCCAGGTGCAGGAAAGACAGCGCATGGCGACCGTGGACAACGATGATGCGGACGTCTACGGTTACCATCACGAGAACGGCATGCTGGCGGTCAATCTTTTCCATATGCGTGGGGGCAAGATTGTCGACCGGCGGGAATTTTTCTGGGAGGAGTTGCCTGAGCTTCCGCCAGAGCCCGACTCTCCTGAAGCCAACTCTGACACGGGATCGCAGTCTTTTGGAGAGGCGTTTGATGCCTCCTTCTTCTTCTCTGCCCTGTTGAAGCAGGTTTATATCGACCAGCAGTATGTGCCGCGCACGGTTTATATACCGGTCGATTTCACCGACCGCGATTCCCTGGAGGAGTTGCTGAGTGAACGGGCCCAGCACAAGGTGGAGTTGTCCGTACCCCGCCGGGGAGAAAAGCGCTCCCTGGTTGACCTCGCCGGACAAAATGCCAAGCAGAGTTTTGATCAACGCTTCCGGGTTTTGCAGCCTTCCCGCAAGGTCATCGAGGAATCACTGCAGGACTTGCTCACCTTGCCCGAACTTCCCAAGCGCATCGAGTGCTTTGACATCTCTCACATCCAGGGGGCGGAAACGGTCGCTTCGATGGTGGTTTGGGAAGATGGCGCGATGAAGAAGTCCGATTACCGTAAATTTCAGATCAAGACAGTCGAAGGGGTCGATGATTTTGCCTCCATGCGCGAGGTTGTGGGACGCCGTTATACCCGTGTGCAGGCAGAGCAGAAAGCGATGCCCAGCCTGATCCTGATCGATGGAGGATTGGGACAGTTGCATGCCGCAGCGGAAGCTCTAGAACTGCTGGGGATCACCACGCAACCGCTGGCGTCGATCGCCAAGCGGGAGGAAATTATCTACGTGTACGGGCAGGAGGATGAGCCGATCGTGCTTGACCGGCGATCCCCGGTATTGCACCTGGTCCAAAGGATTCGCGATGAGTCCCACCGCTTCGCTGTTTCTTACCATCGCAAACGAAGAGAGATCCGGGATCGCGAGTCGAACCTGTTGACCATTCCCGGCGTCGGACCGCAAACGAGAAATCGGCTGGTGGCCCACTTTGGCAGCCTGCGTGGAGTACAGGGTGCCAGTTTGCAGGCACTGGCCTCCGTTGTGGCCCCTCACCTGGCTGCGGCCATCTATGAGTACTTCCATCCTGCAGACAAGGTTGCTTCGCCTCCGGTTTAGCAGCAGGCATTACAATTTGTCAGCCCGTGCACGAACAAATCCACACCATACCGAGTTCAACCTCGGCGCCGGACCTTCCCCGCGTGCTCGGGGTCTGGCATGCCACCGCCATTGTGGTGGGAACCATCATCGGTAGCGGCATTTTCCTGGTACCCCAGGAAATGATGAGTGCCGTCGGTTCAGGGCGGATGGTTTACCTGGCCTGGATCGTGGGTGGCCTGCTCACTCTCTCCGGCGCCATGACCTATGCGGAGCTGGGCGCGATGATGCCGCGCGCCGGCGGTGAATATGTCTTTCTCCGTAACGCATATGGCGACCTGCCAGCATTTCTCTACATGTGGACCTGGTTCGCGGTCGCGAAGCCGGCGTCCATTGCCAGCGTCACGACCGGCCTGGCGCGCGTGATGGGTGTCTTCCCAGCGTTCGCTTGGCTCGACGGGGTGGCATTGCGAGTTCCCCTGGTGATCACGTGGTCCCAGATTTTCGCCATCTTTGCTTGCTGGCTGATCACCGGGCTCAATTACCTGGGCATCAAGAAGGCGGGTGACTTCCAGCTGTTTTTCACCTGGCTTAAAGTGGCGTTGGTTGTGGTCATCACCGGCTTTTGCTTTGCCAGTCCTCACGGCAACGTGAGCAATTTCTTTACCGCTTTTCCCGGCGCTCAAGGCGGGTTCGCTGGATTCATGGTCGCCCTCATCGCGTCCTTGTGGGCCTATGACGGCTGGAATGATCTCACCATGGTGGCCGGTGAAGTGAAGCGCCCGGAACGGAGCCTTCCTATTGCCTTGATCGCGGGAGTGGGCGTCGTCGGGGTGCTGTACATGGCCACCAACGCGGCTATTCAGTACATCCTGCCTGCGGCGAGCATCGCCGGTTCGGCACGGCCGGCGGCGGTTGCCATGTCGGTTGTCTCCGGGCATTGGGGAGCATCTCTGGTCTCCGTGGCTATGGCGCTCAGCATTCTTGTGGGGCTCAACGGCACCACCATGTCCGGCGCCCGGGTTCCGTTTGCCGCGGCTCGTGACCGGCTCTTTCCGGCATGGATGGCGCATATCCACCCGCGTTTTCAAAGTCCGTCCACTGCACTGGTGGCACAGGGTTTGTTGAGCACGGTTTTGCTGCTGCTGGTGGGACGCTTTCAGCAGTTGTTTGAGCTGGCGATCTTTGCCGAGTGGTTGTTTTATCTGCTTACTACCACGACGATCTTTTTTTATCGGCGGCGAATTCCAGCTACGGAGCGACCGTTCCGTAGTTGGGGGTATCCGGTTTTGCCGGTGCTTTTCATCGCGGCTGCTGGGGTTTTGCTCTATTACTCGTTCGTCAGCAACCTGCGCAGTTCATTGTTGGGAACGCTTATCATCCTGGGTGGTGTACCGCTGTACCTGGTCTTCCGTTCGGCTAACCGCCCGACTTAGCTTTTCCAAAAAGATACCCCAGAAGCAGAGTTACGATGGGCAACACCGTCTTCGTGACTAGTAAATCGAATATGCTGGTCAGCGATTCGCTCCATTGATCCGACACTTGTTTGTGAATATTCAGAGCCTGCGTGATCTGGTCTGGAGTTTGCCCGGTCACGCTGGGAAACGCTGGTTGTTTCCAGAAGAAATAGATCAACAGAGCGGTTCCGACCGCTAGGATCCATGCACCGGCGCAGTCCAAAAACACTACGCCCCACCGCTCTAAGAAGGTCGGTGGGGCGATCGTAATTTCCCCTATTTGTGTCGCCGAGATGTCAATGTTCTCGGGACCTTGCGCGGTTGGCATAGAGATCTCTTAGGGCAGGATGACATCCTTCTTAACGTTGCCCTCAGCATCTGTAATCGAGACCCGCTTGTCAGATTGCTGGTTGGGTACTTCAGATTTCAAGTAGCTATAGGTCTGGACCGCTTTGCGAATCACATCGGCTTTGCTGCCACCGTTGGCAAGCTCGGTCAAAACCTTATCAAATTGGGCGTCTGTGTCGATTGTGTACCGCGGCATCTGATTGCTCCTTACTGCATTAATACTGCAATATTACTGCAATCGCAACCTGGACGCAAGCCTGTCTTAAGACCTTCGGCGCACAATCTCTTCGTAGAGCTGAATGTATTCCTTGGCTGGGTTGGTCCACGAGTAATCGCGCGCCATGCCGTTACGCATCAGCTTCTGCCACTGTTTCTTATCGGGGAACGACGCAAAGGCACGGCCTAGCGCGCCCAGGAATTCCTCGGGGCGGTAATCGTTAAAGCGAAAACCTGTTCCCGTCTCTGCCTCTGGGGACCACTCCTGCACCGTGTCATCCAGGCCCCCCGTGGCGCGCACCACGGGGACGGTTCCGTACTTCATGCCGTAGATCTGGTTTAATCCGCAGGGCTCAGAGCGCGAGGGCATCAGGATCATGTCTGAACCGGCTTCCACTTTGTGGGCGAGGGTTTCATCATAGGTAATCGCCACTGCGACCTTTTGAGGAAGACGTTCCTGCCAGCTGCGCAGCAAATTTTCGTAGTACGGTTCACCCGTACCTAAAATCACCAGGAACATGTTTTGCCGCACCAGCTGTTCGAAGATCTCGGCCAGCAGGTCAAGCCCCTTCTGCGTCGCCAGGCGCGAAACCATGCCCAGCACGGGCGTGTCCTCGGCCACGCTGGAAACGCCAAACGCGTGCAGCAGGTCCTTGCGGCAGGCCAATTTTCCTTCCAGCCGTTCCGGAGTGTAGTGGGCGGCAATCTTGCTGTCCTTCGCCGGATCCCATACCTGGTAGTCGACTCCATTCAGGATGCCGCGAAGATCCTGCGCCCGCGCACGCAACACGCCATCCAGGCCATTGCCGTACTCCGGGGTCTGAATCTCCTGCGCGTATTTGCGGCTCACCGTGTTGATGGCGTCGGAGTAGACAATACCGCCTTTGAGAAAATCGAATGTACCGTAATACTCTGCCCGCTCGGGCGTGTACACATCCCATGGCAGAAGCAGCTTCTCCACGGTTTCCCGTGGAAACCAACCCTGGCGGTCGGAGTTATGGATGGTCAACAAGCAGGCGACGTTCTTGAGTACAGGATCGAAGTAGTAGACCGTGCGCAGAAGAATCGCCAGGACACCAGCCGGCCAGCCGTGAATATGAAAGACATCGGGAACCCCTAACAGTTTGGCGCTGTCCAGCACGGCACGAGAGAACAACCCAAAGCGCTCCGCGTTGTCGGCGTAGTCGCCGGACGGGGTCTCATAAAGAAACTCACGGTCGAAGAGTTCTGGACAGTCGATGAAGTAGAACTGCACTCCGTCCTGAATGCCTCCGTTCACCACGGTCACAAACCGGTTGTAGTAGGAGAAAGGAATTGTGAGACTACGGATAGCAATTTTGCGATCCTTCAAATGCTTTTGCACTTGCCGATAGAGCGGCACGTAGACCGTGACCTGGTGGCCTTGCCGAACCAGTTCTTTTGGTAAAGCGCCGACTACTTCTGCAACTCCGCCCGTCTTGGCGTACGGAACGCACTCCGACGCGGCAAAAACGATATGCATTGCTAGACCCCTATTCTTTGTAACGTTCCCCGATTCCTGTGCCCCATCCGGCTTCAGCGAGGTGGGGCTTTCCTGTCAAAAAGCCCCGTACCGAACATCTTCTCCGTTCACAGCAATCGTGTACCGTTAGACGTCGATCCGCTTCCGTATGATGCAGAGGAGGAACGACCGCAAATGCGTAGTCTATCCCATGCAGCGTAAGCCCAAGCTGGGTCAGAATTTTCTCGTCAGCCCCACGGCGCCACGCGCGATCGTCGACGGTCTGGGGGATCTGAGTGAGGCTACGGTGCTGGAGATTGGGCCGGGCAAGGGAGCCCTCACCGACTTGCTCGCACCGCGGGCCAAACAGGTGATCGCGGTCGAACTCGATCGTGCGCTGGCGGCGTCGCTGCAAGGAACTTCCGTGGAAGTGATCTGCGAGGACATTCTCGAGGTTGATCTGACTCAACTGGCTGCGCAACGTGGGGTTCGCCTGCAGGTGATCGGGAACCTGCCGTATTACATCTCCTCCCCCATCATGATGCACCTGTTCGCGCATAGTGCCGTGATCGACCGCGCGGTGCTCATGGCTCAACGCGAGGTCGCGGAACGCATCGTGGCCCCTCCTGGCTCTCGCGACTACGGCTTGCTCTCAGCGACTACGCAGATGTACGCCGCGGTCGAACAGCTTTTCACTTTGCCGCCGGAGGCGTTTGCGCCGCCTCCCGAGGTGTACTCCACGGTCTTTCGCCTTACCATGCATCCCCGGTTCGAGGAGCTGGGGGTGGAAGCGGGGGGCTTCCTTCGTTTTTTGCGTCAGATCTTCGCTTTGAAGCGCAAGACGCTGGCCAACAATTTGCGCGCATCCGGATACGACCCTATTGCGGTGGAGATGGCCTTTCGACGTTGTGCTGTGGACGCTCGGGTTCGGGCAGAGGCCGTTTCTTTAGAAGCGATGGCTTGTATTTTTCGCGCCCTCACGGACGGGTCATGAGAGCAGTTGTTAAGCTGCGTGAGGAACGAGAAGGAAACCGCAGGTCCCTCCGCTCCGCTTCGCTCCGGTCGGGATGACAAAGGGAAGGGTGGCGATTACATGAAAAGTGGTGGCTGGACCGGAGGCAACCAGTCTCTATCGAACCGTTGCCCTATCCTTTGTCATCCCGAGCGCAGCCGAGGGACCTGCGATTTCCTTCTCGGTTTCCAGGGGAGATCACGGCACGGCCGAAGCCGTGCCCCGTGGAGAGTTAATTTGCCCTCAGCGATGCTGCCCGGGAGACGACTGGTGCTGGGCTTGCGGCGGAGCTGAGTAGTGCTGCTGTTGAGGCGGCGCCGAGTAATGAGGTGGCGGCGGCGCCGAATAGTGGGTGGTAGGCGTCGGACGTGCCTCGTAGACCGAGCGCTGGTTATACGACTGCGCTGGAGGATAGGCCACGTTCGGCCGAGGATTCATCTGCTGCGGCGGTCGTTGGATGGCGCCTTGGGGCGGGCTCAACGGGGGGCCCACAGGCGGTCTTACCGTCTGGGTCCCCACCGGGCGCGACGAATTGTAGCCCGATAGATAGGTGCTGCTGGGAGACGGCCGCTGGCCAGATCCAGGGAAGGTGCCGCTCAGGACTGCGCGCGATCCCGGCGCTGTGCCCCGGGCAGCGGTGAAGGCCTGTGGGCGAACGTCCACCCGGCCAACGGGCGTGATCGTGCGTCCATTGAAATTCAGCGCTTGCTGGTGATCGGGCCTCGGCACTGTTCCGTGGTTGAATGCCCACGGGCCTTTGGCAACGGGTCCACGATCGACCACCACCAACCGTCCTGGCTGGGGCCGCCCACCGCCCGGAGGATAAAGCGGCATCGACCAACCTGGCGGATGGATGCGTACCACAGTCACTGGAACCCACGTGCGCCCGGGGCGAGGACCTGGAGACCATCCCCAACCGAAAGAGTAGTAGTTCCACGAACCGCAGTGATACGGGAGCCAGCCCCAGGGATAGCTCGAAATCCAGGTGTAGCCGAAGGTTGGGTAGTAGGCCCAATAACCGGCTCCATAGGGATCCCAGCCGGGTCCAACACCGGCAGGAACCCACACGTTACCTTGACCCTCAACGGGATACCAATTTCCGTCCGCATCCAGATCATTCCAGTTTTCGCTTTGCGGATTCGCGGCGTCGTCGCGTACCGGCGTCTGTGCGGATGCCTCCTGGGCGATCGCCTGGTCTCGATCCTGGTTCCAGTTGTCCCAGGAGTCGCCATTGATTCCCTGGGCCACGGTATAGGGAGCGCCACTATTGTCGGCGCCGGAGCGGATGCTCTGGTTCTCTGAGACGTTCACGCCGGGAATTCCCTGCCCCTGCACATTGATGGCGCCGTTGATCACCGCCACATCCCACCCGGCATCGAGGCCGACGCGCACGATGGAATTCGTTGCCGGCTGCATACTTAAATCGGCAAATTGCACGCTAAAGGCTGGATGCCCCTGACCCACGTTGAACTCGTAATAGCCCAGGCCACCCAACTGCTGGAGCTGCACTTGGTCTTGCGCCAGGTGATCGAATTGGATCGCGCTGTTGGGGGTTAAACGGGCAACACTGCCGTCGCCAAACTCAACTTCTGCCTGACCATCCCCGCCGGTCTGCAAGCGGGAGCCATCCACGACCGGCATGTTCATCACCGCCTGCTGAAAATCGTTTCCCTGCCCGGCAAGCAGCTGGACTGAGCCCTGCACAAAGCTCACCCGGGCAACATTCAAAGCGGCGTCCTGAGCGGAGGCTGGGCGAACAGCCAGCGCCATCCACAACAGGCCAAGCAGAGACACTACGGCGATGTTCGTTGTTCTCAGGTGCTTCCTCATGGAGCACCTCCATTTCCTGGCGGAACCCTGCCCTAATGAGTTAAACAACATTTCAGGCAATTAGTCTCGCTAGCCATTAGACGCGCATTGATTCTTAGTCGCTTTTGGCTTCTTGCAGGAGAGCCCGCGAACGCCTCTGGACCCGCTGCAACACCGCCTCATCCCCAGCGAGAGTCTGCAGAATGGGGGCGATATTTTCCAGTTCAATCGCCCGCCCATCGTGCACCATCTGCTCCAAAACCTGGATTTCCGGATCCAGGCTGAGGCGCCCATGCTCATACTGACGCTGCAGCTTGCCTCCCTCGTCCAGGGTTGCGGCAATTGCCTCGAATTGATCCGTCAGCTTATCAATCTGCGCGTTTTTGCTCCAGTTGAACATACAACTTCCCTTGCCTTCAGGGCCCTCGTACTCCAAAGTCTTGTTTCCCTGAAAAGCAATGTTCTTTCCCCCGTCGTCGCACGAGATGGCGAAAAGCTTGTACTTTCGCGCGGTGGTGAACATGCCTTCGCGGAGCGTTTTGGAGACATGAATGGGGCGGTCCTGGGGCTCTGACGACATCGTTTGGCCGTCCGTTGGTCCGCCCCCTTCAGACTGGAAATGCCCACTGCCGTCTTCGGCAACGGTGAGCACATACTTTGGTGGTTGCAGCTTGGGGTTCTCGTAGGTAAAGCGGATCTGTCCCTGGGTTGCGCTCTGCGCGCCCACGGGCGTCCCACCCGATATTGAGAGAAAGGGCAATATTGCCCATGCCAAGCTTCGCAGCGGAATCAACTCCACCTCAAGCGCGGGATTCCGCCTGCAATAACAGCGTCTGCGCGGTATGGGCGTGGCATATCGCAATGGCAAGAGCGTCGGCGGCGTCAGCAGGTTCCGGCGCACAGTCGAGGCGCAGCAGGCGGGCGACCATGAACTGCACTTGCTCTTTTTTCGCCAGCCCGTAACCCACGACCGCGGACTTGATGGTGAGTGGAGCGTATTCCGCCACCGGCAGGCCCTGCATCGCGGCGGCCAGCAAAGCCACTCCCCGCACATGTCCCAATCTCAGCGCGGACTTTGCATTCACGGAGTAGAACACCTCTTCCACCGCCACCACGTCGGGGCGGTGCGACTCCAACAAGGTTGAGAGCTCGGCGTAGATATAGGCAAGCCGCACCGGCAGGGGCTGATCCTTGAGCAATTTGAGACCGCCGGCGGCCACTGCCACCAAACGTGTTTCGTGCTTGCCGGATTCCACATCGACGACGCCATACCCGGTACAGTTACTGCCGCAATCGATGCCGAACACGCGCATGAAATCGAGTCTATCCCAGAGCAGGCAGCGCTTGTAATAGTCATGTGGGTGCTACTTGGAAAGGCCCTCGAGGGGCGAGCTGGCGGTGGCGTAGAGCTTCCTGGGCATTCGCCCGGAGAGGTACGACTGCCGGCCGGCCAGCACCGCATGCTGCATCGCCTCGGCCATCAACACAGGCTTGGCTGCATGGGCGATGGCGGAGTTGATCAATACGGCATCCGCTCCCATGTCCATGGCCAGGCATACATCGGAAGCCATGCCGACCCCGGCGTCGACGATCAGCGGAACCTCGGTAATCATCTCGCGGAGGATGCGCAGCGTCGCCAGGTTCTGCAATCCCATGCCGCTGCCGATGGGCGCGCCCAGGGGCATGACGGCGGCTGCTCCGGCTTCGATCAGCCGGCGCGCGAACACGATGTCGTCTGAGGTATAGGGGAGAACCGTAAAGCCTTCTTTGACCAGGACCCGGGTTGCTTCGAGGGTGGCCTGGACATCCGGATAGAGGGTTGCCTGGTCTCCAATGACTTCGATTTTTACCCAGTCTGAGATGCCGACCTCGCGAGCCAGCCTGGCAGCGCGGATGGCCTCATCCGCGGTGTAGCATCCGGCCGTATTCGGGAGCAGGAAGTAGCGTTCGGGATCGATGTAGTCGAGCAACGACTCGCGGGTGCGATCGAGGTTGATCCGCCGTACCGCGACGGTCACCATCTCCGCCCCAGAGGCTTCAATGGCTGCCTGGGTCTCGGGGCCGTCTTTGTATTTGCCCGTGCCGACGATCAGCCGGGATTGAAACGCCTTACCCGCAATTACCAGTGGTTCCATGGGTTAATTGTATGCCTGCGCCAGATCATTCAAAATCTCTCTCCGCCCTGAACCCTGGGTTTGTTGGCACGTCAAGCCAGCAACGTGAAAGGCCCGCGCCATATTGGCCGCGGGCCTTGATCACCGGTGAAGCTGTTGAGTTTGGCTGAGGCGTCCGCTCTTCCTAAGAAGTGGGCCTCGGCGGACGAATTGCATTACCGCCAGGTCTAGAGCGAACGCTCTAAGCCTCAGTCACCTCACGTATAGATCTACAACTACCATCAGAAATTTTCATTCGCTGGATCATCCTCCTTTCCCGTGTAGCCATAAACTAAAACTACGCCGGGGTTCAGGTCAAGCCGGAATCTTTAATGTGATCGCAAATCCCTCACCAGGAATGCCAATAGCCATGGCGCTCGGTGAGTTCAAGTTCCACACCGAAGAGCTCTTCCAGCTTTTCCGCCTGTAGCAATTCCATTTTGGGTCCATCGGCAAAAATACGGCCGCCCCGCATCATGACCACGCGATCGATCTCGGGCAGAATATCCGCCAGGTGATGGGTCACCATCACGATGCCGGTTCCGCGACGATTTTTTGAACCGACGGCGACGGCGCGCAGGATCTCGCGCAGCTCACGCTGCGCCGCCAGGTCGAGGGCATTGCTGGGTTCGTCCAGCAGCAGCATCTCCGGCCGATGGACCAGCGCGCGAGCGATCATCACCCGGCGCTTCTCGCCGGCTGACATCTCGCCGACAAAGCGGTCGCGCAGGTAGGCCGCCCCGAGCAGGCCTAGCGCATCCATGGCGCTGGCACGCATGGGCTCGGTCACCTCAAGGTTTGGCCATAGCGTCGAGCTGGAAAAGAAACCACTCACCACGGCATCGAGCCCTCGGGTCACCGAGGTACGTTCGCCGGGCAGCTCGGTGGCCACTACCCCGAGATGCTTACGCAGCTCCTGCACTTCCCACCGGTCCCGCCCATACACTTTCATTTCCATGTCGCTGCGAACGATGGGATAGCACTCGCAGGTCATGGCTTTAATCAGGGTAGATTTTCCGCACCCGTTCGGCCCCAGGATGGCGATGTGTTCTCCGGTGGCGATGGTGAGGTTTACGTCCTGCAGCACGACCTTCTGGCCGCGCGCAATATCCACGTTGCGCATGCTGAGGAACTCTGCCGGCGCGTGAAATTCTCTGCTGTGTTGCGTCGTCGTCATCATGATTGGCTTTCTCTTGATAGAGTAAAGGCCACATGGTTGATACGTCCCCCGCTCCCCTGATTCGTGATGATCAAGTACCTCGCGGCTTCTCCTTCGCGGCCGTACGCTCGGGCTTAAAAGCCAGCGGTAATCCCGATCTGGCTTGCGCAGTGGCCGACCAACCTGCGGCCGCTGCCGCCATGTTCACCAGCAACAAGGTAATCGCCGCGCCGCTCATCGTCGGACAACGCCATCTCGAACGCTGCCAGCATCGTGTGAGCGTGGTGCTGGTCAACGCCGGCAATGCGAACTGCGCCACCGGGGAAGCCGGCGTTCTGGCTGCCCAGCAGTGCTGCACGAGTGCAGGCGCGCTATTTGGCTGCGACCCGCATGCCGTCTTCCCCTCGTCGACGGGCATCATCGGCGTGCCTCTGCCGGTGGGAAAGGTGACTGCGGCGCTCCCAGCATTGCATGCTGGGCTCGGCGCTTCCGCGGCTCACCTGGGACAGATGGCGGGCGCCATCATGACCACCGACACGAGGCCCAAGATGGCAGCGGCAGACTTCGTGGTAGAGGGGGTGACGGTTCGGGTAGCCGGAGTAGCCAAAGGTGCGGGCATGATCCATCCGCAGCTTCGAGGTACCGGCGCATTGCATGCCACCATGCTGGTTTACCTCTTCACCGACGCTGAGCTCGAACCTGGGGTTGCTGCCGACCTGCTCCACCACGCCGATCGAAAGCAGTTTCAATCGCATCTCCATCGATGGCGATACTTCGACCAACGATACGGTTCTCCTGCTCGCCAGCGGAGCCAGCGGAATCGCCATCCGCGGTCACAATCATGACACAGCACGCACGGTCGCAGACCAGCGTACCGCCGCATTCTCTTCCGCTCTCGAGAGCGTTTGCTTATCGCTCGCTAAGCAGATCGTGGAGGACGGAGAAGGCATTCAGCACGTGGTTCAATTGGACATCGCCGCGACGCTCACCGATGCGGATGCTCTGCGCATTGCGCGTTCCATTGCCCACTCGCCGCTGGTCAAGACGGCATGGGCCGGATGCGATCCTAATTGGGGGCGCATCCTCGCGGCGATCGGCTATGCCGGTGTGGCCATCGATCCTGCGCGCATCAACATCTCCTTCGGCGAGCTTGCGATTTGCGAAGCGGGTTGTCTCTCACCGCGCTTTGACGAAGCTGCGACCCATGAATACCTGAAGCAACGTAATCTGACCATTCGTATCGACCTCGGTCTCGGATCTGGCACGTGCCGATTTTGGACAACGGATCTTACCACGGAATACATCCGCATCAACTCGGATTATTCGACATGATTCCGCTTTGGGAGCCTCAGCATCGAAAGCAGTGCAGACTGCTAAAACCCTCATCAATTCAGGAATTGCGCGGTATCCGACACGGGAAATACACAGGGTTTTTCACACTTCTGTGAAAAACTTCGGGCCGCTTTCCACAACCGATTCACCGTTAGGAGAACTCCATAGGCATGGCTGGTACCTCAACCGGCGGCTCGCTGATCGACGACGATAAACTCAAGCAGCTTTACGCCACCATGCTGCGATGCCGGCTGCTCACGGAGCGGGCACGACCCTTGCGCCGGTCTAAGCCGCTCTTGGATGCGTCCCTGGGCCAGGAGGCAATTGCGACTGGTTGTGCCATCGATCTGCGACCCCAGGACACCGTCGCTGTTGCATCTCACGGCTCGATCGTGAGCCTGGTGAAGGGAGTTGCGCTAAGCGAGGTGGTCGCTCAGGTCTATGCCCGCCGGAACAGCGCCGCCGGTGGACTGATTGACAACATTCTCAATTGTGCGCCTTCCGACTGGGGCAAGCTATTTGAGGCAGCCGGCAATGTGGCCTTGGCCAACAAGCGGGAGAACAACGGCAACGTAGTGGTTGTCTTCACCGGTGTGGGGGCAACCGCTTTGGACCAGTGGCATCAGGCGCTCAGATTGGCCGCCAGGCGCAGCTTGCCGGTCATCTTTGTCGTCGAAAACAATCCGTGGGCTGAGCCGGCTGCGAACGCCAGAAACGGAGTGAGGAAACTCCCCCTGAAGACTCAGCGGGACGGCGTCACCAGCATCACGGTAGACGGCAACGATGTCGTGGCCGTGTATCGGGTAGCTTATGAAAGCCTCGAGCGAGTGCGCAGGGGCGGCGGTGCGGTGCTGATCGAAGCTAAGCCCTACCGCCAGCATGGTCAAGCATTACTGAACATCGAGCGCGACCCTCTGACCCACATGGAACAATACCTCACGGCCAAGAAACTCTTCTCCACGCGCTGGAAAAATGGGATCGTTCAACAGTTCTCGCGCGAACTGGACGCGGTGATGAAAAAGCTTGAGGACTGAGCTACCCGTTATCTTCGCGCTTCACAGCCGGTTGCAAACGATTGACCGCCCGTCTGGGTTTCGTTAGCTTGAACACAGATGAATGATTCGTGGCTCCGCTGGTCAGGTCTGGCATCAACCGCTTCGGTATTTGAGGTGTAAGTGGAATTCCCCGCTGTTTTGTGTTTGCTGGTCTTATGGACCACCGGAATCTCAGCTGCCTCGACCATCTCTGCTACAGATCAGACACCGACGACGCAAGCGCCGGCCGCGGCCCCTGCGCCAGATCAGCTTCCCGCTCCGCGCGACACCATTCACTTTGCGCCCTACGAGCCGCTTAAATCGATCGAGGGCATGAGCTCGACCTATATCCCACTGGATAGTTGGATATACCCTGCCGTGACGCGGCTGTATGGCATGGGCTTCGTCGACACCGTGTTTCTTGGTATGCGCCCGTGGACGCGTCTCAGCGTCGCCCATATGCTGGACGCGAGCTCGGACCGGATCACCGGCAGTACCAACGACGAAGCGATTGACATTTACACCGCCCTCGAAAAGGATCTGCAGCCGGACATGCGGATTCCTCTGGACCAGAAGTTTGGCCGCATCGGTTTGGACTCGGTGTACGAGCGGATCATGGGTATCGGGGGCACGCCGTTGCGCGACAGCTTCCATCTTGGCCAGACGGACATCAATGATTTTGGGCGTCCCTACGCCAGCGGTTTCAACAACTACAGCGGGTTCAGCGCGCGCGCCCACTACGGCATGTTCTCTGCGTACTTTCGCGGAGAATACCAACACGCCCCATCCTGGGAGGGATACTCGCTTCCTCTTGCCGAGACCCTGTCTACCATCGACGACTTCGATACCTTCAGCTCTCTTCCCTTGCCCGGCAACACAACCATCCCCCTGGGCCCGGTTTCGGCGGTCAACAACCTCACGGTCCTTGAAGGTTACGTTTCAGCCCACGTGATCGGTCACGAAGTCTCCTTCGGAAAAATGGACAACTGGTATGGACCGGGCGTGGGCGGCGGCATGGCGTGGAGCAACAATGCGGAAAACGTCTGGAGTTTTCGCATCAACCGGGTTGAGCCGCTCTATATTCCCTACATCTCCCGCATCGCGGGGCTCATTCGCTACGACTTTTTCGTGGGACCGCTCAAGGGCCACAACGTTCCGGTCAGCCCGTGGACACATGCGGAAAAGATTTCTTTCAAGCCGACGCCGAACTTCGAATTCGGCTTTGAGCGCACCGTGATCTGGGGCGGCGTCGACCACGCGCCTATCACGCTGGGTACTTTCTGGCACAGCTTCTACAGCATCAGCGATACCAATGGATCGGAGAAATTCAGCCGCAACGATCCCGGAGCTCGTTTCAGCTCGGTTGACTTCTCCTACCGGCTGCCTTATCTGCGAAAGTGGCTGACTTTCTATAATGACTCTGAAGTACACGATGACGTCTTCCCCATCACGGCACCGCGGCATGCCGCCGTCCGTCCCGGCCTTTACCTCTCTCATTTTCCCGGCGCACCGAAGCTCGACCTGCGCGTCGAAGCAGCGTCGACCGATCCCGACACCGGCCTAAGCCACGGCGGCCAGGACATGTACATCGAGGTGGTCCAAAGGAATGGCTACACCAATAATGGCCTCTGATGGGCGATTGGGTCGGGCGGGAAGGCAAGGGAGGACAGGCGTGGCTCACATACCATCTCTCTCCACGGGAATGGCTACAGGTTTCCTTCCGGAATGCCAAGGCATCGAAGGATTTTATCCCCGGCGGCACTACCCAGACTGACTTCAGCTTCGATGTAGTTAAGCGCCTCACGCCTGACGTGGAGTTGAAGGCCAATGTGCAATACGAACGGTGGCTAATTCCGCTGTATAAACCGGGACAGCAATCCGACACCAGCACTACCTTCCAGCTCACCTGGTATCCGCGCATCGATCGGCGTTTCTAGCTAGCGGTCTGGGATTCCCTTTTCAGTTATTGCGCAGAGCCACCATCGGGTTAATTCTCGATGCACGGCGAGCGGGTATATATCCGGCCAGTAGCGCCACCAACAGCAGCAACAGGATCATGCTCAAAAAGGTGGCCTGATCGGTGGCCCGCGTTCCGAACAGAAGCGACGCAATCAAACTGGAGATCGCGAAGGACGCCACCGTCCCGGTTGCGATTCCGATGAGCGCCAGCAACAGAGTCTTTCCGATGACTGCCATCTGCACCCGCCCCTGGGTTGCCCCCAACGCCATGCGTATTCCGATCTCCTGCGTTCGTTGGGTCACCGAGTACGAGATCACGCCATAGATTCCCAACGAAGCCAATATCAATCCCAGCCCGGCAAAAATTGACACGAGCAAGACGAAGAACCGGCGCGGCGAAACTGCATGATCCACCAACAGCTGGATCGGCCGGAATTCCGTCGCCGGTTGTCCTGGATTGATTTGCCGAATAGTACTCATCACGCTGGAAGCAAGGGTTTCCGGAGGCAACTTGGTGCGTACGACTAACTGCGCCCCCTCTGGCCCAAATTGCGGCGAGACACCGGACAGGTACATCTGCCAACCCGGTTTGCCTTCGACGCTACTCTCATGGACATCGGCCACCACCCCGATGACACGGGCATCCATGCCAATCACGTTTGCAATCTGGCCAATCGGGTCTTGCCCAGGCCAGAGCTTGCGCGCGATGGTTTCGTTGATGATGACGACTCCTATTTTCTTGTCGTTGTCATCCCAGTGAATGTCCCGCCCCTTCAATAGGCGCATACCGATGGCATTTAGATAGCCCGGAGAAACGATATAGACAAAAGGAGGTTCCAATTCCCCTTTGCGATAGCTTTTGCCCTTAGCCGAAATGCCCCAGCTTCGGTTTCGGCTCATGGGCAAGTTATCGCTGATGCCGGCTGTCTCCACGCCTGGAATGGATTCCACCCGGCGCAGCACCTCCTGCCAGAAAACGCTTCTCTTGGCGGGATTGCCACCATCGTTATAGTCCAGGCTGATCGACGCCGCCCGACTCGGCTTAAAGCCAAGATCGACGTCCAGGATGCGGAGAAAACTCCGCAACAATAACCCCGCCCCCACCAATAGTACGCAGGCCAAAGCAATCTCTGAAACGATCAACGCCGAGCGCAGCCCATCGTGCTTCTTACCGTCGCTCGCCCCATGGCCCGAGTCTTTGAGTGACTCCTGCAAATTGCCGCCGGCGATCTTCAGGGCCGGAACAAGACCGAAGAGAACCGCCGCACTGATGGCAACGAACAGTGTCCAGGCCAGGGCTGCCCCATCAATGCCCACGCTGCTCAACAATGGCAGAGCGATCGAGCCCTGGTGGGCAAGATAGAGGGTGATACTGAACGCGATGGCGAGGCCAAGCACCGCGCCGGCAAACGAGAGCATCAGACTTTCCGTGAGCAACTGCCGCACCAGCCTGCCGCGGCTGGCCCCTAACGCCGTCCGCATGGCAAATTCCTTGCTACGTGCGGCTGCTCGCGCTAAGAGCAGGTTGGACAGGTTGACGCAAACGATCAGCAGAATCAAGCCCACGGCACACCACAGCACGATCAGCGACCGGCGCAATTTCCCGCTCACGTAATCCTTCAACCCGAGCAGGTTGCCGGTATAGTCGCCTCCATACTCGGGGTGCTTCACACTGAAATGAAGGGTGGGAAAGAGGAGGTCCGCCTCAGCCTGAGCCTGCGCCAGGGTGACTCCCGGTTTGAGTCGCCCCACCAGGGCCATGGTATTTCCCTCATCCCGGATATCGTCGTAGATAACCGGTCCGTACATATCGACCTTGTAGCCGGGAGAGAAGATCGAGCCGAAGTCGAAGCCATCCGGCATGACACCAATCACGGTAACGGGTGTTCCATTCACATCGATAGCCTGGCCCACAATCGCTGCGGTCGCCGGCATATTGGCGCTTCCAGAACGCGTGACTGAGCAGCACCACGGGGCGACTGTTGTGCAGACACTCCTCGGCGGTGAAGAGCCGCCCGAGCGATGGCTCTACTCCCAGAGTTTGGAAGAAATTTCCTCCCACCATTAATCCAGTGACCGGGATGGGCTGACCGCTGCCCATCAGCTTGAGGTTCTCTGGTCCAGAGAAGGCGAAATAACCGGACACGGATTGAAACGTGGTGGTTCGCCGCTGAAACTCCTCCGTGGCGTCCGCGGAATAGGTCATGCTCGATTCGCCGCCTTCGGGGTGTTTTGAAAGTATGCGGACCAGTTGCTGCGGATTGCGCAACGGGAGCGGCCGCAGCAGGAGCGTATTGACGACGCTGAACACGGCTATGTTGGCGCCAATTCCTAGCCCCAGGATGAGCACCGCGATTACCGTAAATCCACTGTCACGGCCCAGGGTGCGCAAGGTGAAGCGCAGGTCCTGCCCAAGCACATCCAACCACGGCAAGCCCCGCGCTTCGCGCTGCTGTTCTTTAGCCTGAGCCACTCCGCCAAAGCGAACCACCGCCTGACGCCGGGCCTCTTCCGCCGGCATACCGCGCCGCATGTTCTCTTCCACTGCGAGTTCGAGATGCGCTGCAACCTCAGCATCCAGTTCGGTGTCCCGGTGCTGCTTATGAAAAAACGACAGCACCCGTTGCAGGCCTTCGCGTAGATTTCCCATTACAACTCCCCTTCAGCGGGTACGGCCAACACGCGTCCCATCACCCGGGTCAAGCGGTGCCAGTAAGCAGCATCTTCGGCTAACTGCTTACGGCCGCTCCTGGTGATCGAATAGAACTTCGCCTTGCGGTTGTTTTCCGATGTGCCCCACTCTGCTGCGATCCATCCCCGTTGCTGCAGCCGCACTAGCGAGGCGTAGATTGTGCCCTGGTTGAGCAGTATTTCGTCGCCGCTTACCTGCTCGATGCGCCGCGCAATCCCGTAACCGTGCATCGCGCCCATGGTCAACAAGGTCTGCAGCACCATCACGTCCAGCGTGCCTTGCAGTAGATCGAGCTTGGATTCTGTCATCAACCGCTCCTGTGTGAATACCACATCAGAATCTCACAGCCTATGTGGGCATGTCACAGGAAATGTGCCGAAGCGGCGCTGTCATCATCCGGAGATACAATTGACAATCGGGGAGCACGATCAAGCCCAGGCCCACCTGTTGCGTTCACCGTTCAGTGGAATCGTCCCGATCGCTCTATGAGGAGCCTATTACAGAAGACCGGATGGTTACTCCCCGCGATCCTCGCCTTGATGGGCGCGACGAGCGGATCAGCCGCTTGGGCTGCGGCTCCGGAACTGACGAACTTCCATCACACCATGTGGACCTCACAAGACGGTCTGGGGGCTGTCTTCGATATCCAGCAGGCGGCCGATGGATATCTCTGGCTCACGACGTCGACCGGCGTCTTCCGCTTTGATGGAGTGCGTTTTCAGTCGGTAGAAGAAGCCACCAACGGAGCCGTACCCAACAGCGAAATCCATGCTGTCTTTCTTTCCGCCTCAGGAGGTGTCTGGCTCAAGACGCGCGCTGCGGGCCTGCTTTTCTGGAAAGACGGACGACTGACCACGTTCACCGACCGGCGTTGCACACCGGTTCTGCAAATGGAGGGCATCGCCGAAGACCGCGATGGTTCTCTCTGGCTTCAGGCGTCGGGCGGCCTATTCCGCATGCGCGGTTCGGTGTGTGAGCAGATTGGTCCGGAGCACGGTTATCCAGGTGGCTTTCCGGCGGCTATCCTGGTGGATCGTGAAGGATACGTCTGGGTCAGAACGCTGGGCGGCACGATTCTCTTTCTCGCCCCAGGTCAGTCCGAATTTCAACGCAATTGCATACGACGCCGGCGCCGGCCTCTGCCGCCTTCGTTCTCGCTACGGCTACGCATAATACCTTTCTCCATGAGGCCCCGGATGGCTCCATTTGGCTATCCGACGATCATGGCCTCCGCCGGGTGACCAACAGCGGAGCGGCGCATACCGTGCCCGCGCCTCCTGCCCAGGGGAAAAAAGAAAATATTCAGTTTGGAGACTTTCACCTTTGCCGCTGACGGTTCTATGTGGGCAGTCAGCGACAAGGGCTTGCGGCGATTCGACCATGTCGACCAGTGGACCTCGACGCAAGCGACGGAAAGCTCTCCCGGTGAGAGCTTCACCACTCGCCAGGGACTCAGCTCCGATGCCGTATGGAAGGTGTTCATCGACCGCGAGGGCACCATATGGATCGGGACCAACTCCGGCCTCGACCGGCTTCGACACACCGCCCTCTCCACCCTGCCGCTACCCCCGGCTCAGGAGCACGACTTCAGCATCCTGGCCGGAGATCAAGGCTCGATATGGACCGGGAACCGAAGCCTGCCCCTGACCCATGTGACAGCTGATGGCCGGATCACCAGCTTTCCCATGACGCTCGGAACGATTTGTATTCGGCGCGATCGCGATGGAAACATCTGGTCAGCCGGCGGTGCGGACGCCCGCCTCTATCGTTCTTCAGGCTCAGGGTGGTCGCCCGTGCCGTATCCGGAGAAAGAGCTGGGCCCGGTGATCTCTCTGGCCATCGATCGCAACCACGATCTATGGATCTCTACGGCCACCGGCGGCGCCTACCATTTCGCAAAAGGCACGTGGAACCGGCAGAACGAGATACTGGGGAAAAAACCGGGCATCCTGGGAACGATGACGGGGGACGACGCAGGAAACGTCTGGTTTGGCTTTTCCAACGACCTGGTCGAATGGGATGGAAAGGGCTATCAGAGATTCTCTTTCCCCAACGGCATGCGCGGTGTTTCGGAATCGACCATGTCTGACCGGGGTGACCGCGTCTGGCTCGGTGGCTCCGGTGGTGTAGAGCTGTTTACCAAGGCGACACTTTTATGTGATGCGTTGGAAAAACCAAAATCTGCCGGGCAGAGTTTCTGGCGTGTTAGAAACGGAGACGGGCGACCTGTGGATGAACGGCTCTTCCGGCGTCACCCATGTCACCGCGAGCGAATTGGCGCATTGGCTGCGCGATCCGGACTACGCCGTTTCCGCCGAGCACCTTGATGCGCTGGACGGACTTCCGGGACTTTCGGCAGAGAGAATCCCCGAGCCATCGCTGGCTGAATCGCCTGACGGACGGCTATATTTCGCCACCACCCGGGGCATTGCCTGGCTCGATCCGGCGACGGTAAACAGGAACCGCAACCGCCTGCCGCCTCCGGTGATGATCTCTTCCGTTATTTCGAATGGAAAGACTTATCCGGGTTCGAGCGACCTCACCCTTCCCGCGCACGCCGACAGACTCGAGATTAACTACACCGCCCTTAGCCTGGCCATGCCCGAACGAGTGATGTTTCGCTACAAACTCGAGGGGGTCGATGCAGACTGGCAGGAGGCCGGCACGCGGCGGCAAGCCTTCTATACCCATCTGCCACCGGGAAACTATCGCTTTCGCGTGATCGCCTGCAACAACGATGGCGTATGGAACGAGACCGGGGCCACTTTGGGTGTAGTCATGAAGCCTGCTTTCTACCAGACGTGGTGGTTCACGGCGCTGGTGTTGATCGGGGCGGCAGGTCTTTTGTGGTGGATGGTCCGGCTCCGCATAGGCAGCATCGCGCGTCAACTCCAGGACCGTCTAGCAGAACGAATGGCGGAACGCGAGCGCATTGCACGCGAGCTGCACGATACGCTGCTGCAGAGTCTCTTCGGGCTCACGCTCCGCTTTCACACCGCGGCCAACCGGTTGCCGCTGGGCGACCCTGCGCGCGAGGCGCTCGACGAGGCATTGCAGCAATCTGACAAAGTGATGCAGGAAGGGCGCGAGCGGGTGATGAATCTCCGCGTCCGGCAAACAGAGAGCGCCAGCCTGGCAGACGCGCTGGCAGAGATCGGCCGTCAGCTGCGGGCGATTCACCCCGCGAATTTCCAGATTTCCGTGAAGGGCCAGCCGCGGCCGCTGGATGCCATTGTTCAGGAGGAAATTTTGCTGATCGGACGGGAGGCGCTGACCAACGCCTTCAGCCACTCGGGTGCGCAGAATATCGTGGCGGATTTGTCCTACCAAACCGCCGCTTTGCATGTGTGCGTAAGCGATGACGGCCGGGGCATTGATGAAGGTGTATTGCAGGCTGGTTATCGCACCGGTCACTGGGGCCTGCCGGGTATGCGGGAGCGTGCCAGCAAGATGCGCGGCGAGCTACGGGTGGGACGAACCAAGGACGGTGGGACACAGATCGATCTGCAGGTACCGGCGGGTATCGCTTACCGCGCTCATGACCCGAAGGGGTCTCGGCACTGGAATCCATTTCGAAAAAAGGGGCAGCAGAACAGCGACTTTGCTGCGGATTAACGACAAGAGCCTAGCTACCGAGGGTGAACCGGTCGCGAATTTCATACCGAGAACCTCCGCGTCCAGGAAAGCTTTCGTAGAGAACGAATACGTCCGCAACGAACCCACTAAATTTCGGTTCGCGATGGATTTTACTCTTCAGTTCGCGGAGTCCGGAGCTGCCTTTTCCTTTGCTGCGCGCCAAAGTGATGTGCGGATGGTACGGACGAGTCTCGGGGATGAAGCCGCAAAGTCCGGTCGCCACGGTGACTTGTTGCTGTAGCGCCTCGAGTTCGGGGGTGAGGTTGACACCCGCAAAGAAGATACCGGCGCGCTCGAAGAATCCCAGGCCCTCCAACTGAATAGCAAGGGCCGGCGAACGCAGATCGCGAAGGCGGCTGACGATGCATTCGAACTGCGGGGTATTGCCCAGGAATTGCAAGGTGATGTGCCAGGACTCCGGAGCGGACCAGCGCAGGCCATCTGCATGCGATTGAAGCCGCATTGAGATCGCTGACAGCTCCTCGATGACCGCAGGAGCAAGTGGAATCCCAACAAAGAGCCGCATGCTAATCCACGCACTGCAACATCTCGCAGAGTCGATCGAGAAACGGCGCCTGGGTTTTCAAAATACGTTCCCGCGCCTCTGCGATAGCGAACCATTCGCCACGATCCACCTCGGGAATCTCGATCTTGCGGCCGGAGCGAGGCGGCCATTCCACCTGGCAGCGGTTGCTGACCATCGCGGCTGGATCGCAATCGCCCTCAAAGGCCCAAGCGTAGACAACCTTGCCTCCTGATTGCTGTACAGTGCCGAGCTCCAGAAAGTTTCCCTGCGCAGTGAAGCCCGTCTCCTCGTGGAATTCACGCTTCGCAGCTTCGAGGGGAACTTCGCCCTCCAGGTACTCTCCCTTGGAAATGGACCACGCGCCCAAATCTTTCTTGGCCCAGAATGGGCCACCGGGGTGCACCAGGAAAACCTGCAGCTCCCGATTGTGCCGGCGATACATCAGCAGACCTGCACTGCGCTTTGCCATCCCGCTGCCTATGTTAGCGGCCCGGCGGGAACACCTGCAAAGTCAGTGGGCGTGATCATTGGGCCGCGCCACAGCATACATCTCGGCCGCAATGCGGTCGAACAGAGCGAAGCGATCGGCTCCGACCAGATATACGTCGAAGTGGGAGCGGCCAGGCAAGAAGCTGAACTGCGCCTTACCGCCGAGGTGGTCGAGCGTGGCCTGCAGGCTGTGGGCGGCCCCATCCAGGTAGAAGGTGTCGTCTGTGCCCACGATGAGGTGAATCTTTCCCTGGAGATCGGGGCCGATGGTTTTCCAGTCGGTGTTCAGTCTTTGGACGATGTCGTAATGAGCACGCCAATAGGCCGCGACGGCTGGGTTAATGTCGCCAGTGGCTCGGTCGAAGAGAGGCTCCGGTCTGCCATCCGGGCCTCGCGGTGAGAAGACCCATTCGAACGATGCAAGCTGGCCGCCATATGGTCCGACGACGGCCTCCAACTGGGCCAGCTGCTGCATGGTCGCAAGAGGCTGGCCGTGCATGCGAATGATCGGGCTTGGAGTACCGTCAGGGTTGCGGTACATATTTGCGTGTCTGGCATAGAGGTCAACGGTGCTGAAGAAATGGAAGTCGCTGGGATCGGGGGATGTCGACCACGTGCCGCCAAAAAGTTTCGGATAGCGAGTCTGCAACCACAAGGTGGCCCAGCCTCCGGAAGAATGCCCTTGCAGAAAGCGGCCTGACGGACGCGCATCCATACGGTACTGACGCTCAATGCCCGGGATGAGTTCTGTCGTGAGGGCACTGCCCCACGGCCCGTTGTTCACAGAGTCAGCAAATTCATGTGTACCTGTCGGGCCGCTCTCATCGAGCAACACCCAGATCATCTCCGGCATGTGTCCCTGCTTCATGCGGTCGTAGAGAATGGGTGCGTAGCGCTCCCGCAACCCGGGCAGAGTGCCACCGAAGCCGTGGGTGAAATAGACCGTAGGGTAGCGGTTTCCTGGATGAGCCGCATATCCCGGGGGCAAGAGCACCCATCCGCGCAGGTGAATGTCGCGTCCCCAATAGCGGGTAAGCACAGGGCTGACCATGTCCAGCGGCTTCAGGGCCGCATTCACATCTGGCCTTTGTGCCAACGGATCAGGCGGCTCCGGCACCGTCTGCGACAAGGTTACCGCTGGAGCCACGCCCAGGGGCACCTTCACGGTCACCGGAGCGCTGATGATGTCCCCGGGGACGCGACCTTGATAGTTGTAGTTGTGAAAGACATCCAGCACGGCCTGCAGGCGATAACTGCCCGCAGGCGCTCGCGAGAGTGGTCCGGGAAAAACAATGTCGTCCGCATCGATATCAACGGAGTCCCCAGGAGCCAGGTGAGGGACTTCCTTCGCGACGACATAGACGCTCGCGGGAGACATCTCGTTCATGTCAACGGAGGCCGCATCCTTTGCGTCAGCGCCTTTGGCAGCGATGAACAGCAAAAGCCTCCCGGAAACGGGGCTGGTGAAACTATGGTCAAGCGACACACGAAAGAACTCGTGTGCGGCGGTTTGGCCGGTTGTCTGGGCAGACGCAGCAGAAGCAAATGCCAACAGCAGACAGGCCGCTGCAACGGAGTGGCAAACCTTGTGGCTTCTCAATTGCAAAGGTAACCTTTCTCGGCCATGGACGCTCGGTTCGCTCAATGCCTGCGGCAAATTTGAGCGGCTCCGCGCTTCAGCATCAAAAGTACTCCGTCTTTCTAATGAGGTGCGGGGGCAAATCTAAATAAACCCGCCGATACTGTCTTCAGCCTGTCGGTGGGTAGGAAAGCCATCCTCTTGGTGGAGGCGCGATGGGAACCGGGAACGTAGGATGGTCGCCACATGCAACAGCAGAGTAAGCAGCAGCAACGTCAGCTAGGTCTGGCGGCGGCCATCGCTGTGGTTACGGGAGAAGCCATTGCCCTGGGGATTTTTCTTACCCCTGCGGCGATGGCGAAGTCGCTGGGCTCGCCGCTGCTGCTCGGCTTGGTATGGCTTGGGGTCGCTTTGATGGCTATGTGCGGCGCGCTCTCGTATTCCGCGCTCGCCATTCGCTTTCCCGAATCTGGAGGCGAATATGTTTATCTGCGGGCCGGCTATGGCGCGCAAGTAGCCTTTCTTTACGGTTGGATGAGCTCTATCGTCATGTACCCCGGAGTGGCCGCTGCGCTAGCGGTGGGCGCCGCTCCGTATGTAGCCCAGTTGCTGCCGCTGGGGCAGGTCGGACTATCCGCCATTCCCGCGTTGCTGCTTTGCTTATTCGGCGCCATTAATTTCATCGGTACGCGCTTCAGCGCTGCCATCCTGTCGTTCGTGAACGGCTTCAAACTTCTTATTCTGTTTGCCCTGGTTGGCTGGGCGGTTGTTTCGGGCCACGCCCATATGGCCAACCTGGAGCCTTTCACGGTCCGGCGGCCCGGGTCGGACGCACTGTTTCCGGCGATCGCCGGTGGAGTGATGAGTGCGTTCTTCAGCTTCGGCGGTTGGTGGGAGGCAAGCAAGATTGCCGGAGAGATCAGGAATCCGAAGCGCACCCTGCCGCTCGCGTTTGTAGGCGGAGTCGCCCTCGTCACGGTTATCTATTTGCTGATCAGCGCTGCGTTCCTCGCCGTTCTGCCCCTTGATCAAGTGACCTCGAACACCGCGTTTGTCGCGCAGTTTGGCGGGGTACTCTTTGGCACAGCCGGCGCCCGCGTCCTATCGGCCTGCGTACTGGTTTGCGTTTGCGGAGGCATCGCCGCCATCACCATGGCCGCACCTAGGGTGTGTTATGCCATGGCGCAAACCGGCGCTTTTTTTCCTCTCTTCGGAAGCCTGCACCCCCGCTTCGGCACACCGGCAAACGCCGTACTTCTGCAAACCGGCCTCGCGCTGGCCGTGCTTCTTCTCGGAGCGTTCGACCGGGTACTGTCCTACATCATCTTTTCGGCTGTCATCTTTCTGGCGCTGGCCGCCTCGACCCTTTTCCGGCTGAAGGAACCGGTCAAGGGATGGTGGTTTCCTATCGCCCCTATCAGCTTCATTGTCTTGTCGACGCTGGTCGCTTTGCTGATTCTCATGCACGATCCGCTGCCGGCGTTGATTGGGGTGGTGATCGTCCTTTGCGGCATTCCCTTCCGCAAATTTATTCTTCCCCGGCAAGCGGCATTGACGGCAATCCAAGCGCCGCAACAGGCCCCATAATGGATGGATGCCAAATCTCCATCGGCTGCTCATGCTGGGGTTGTGCACCTGCCCTTTACTAGCGCAGACCCCGTCCGCCACCTTCGCGCTACGCGGCACCCTGGTCACTCCCGGCGGCATCGTCGAAAACGGGACCGTTGTCATTCAGCAGAATAAGATCGTCGCGGTCGGGGCCAAGGTAAAGATGCCGCCGAATTCTACGGTCATCGAGACTGGCGGAGTCATCGCGCCCGGGCTGATCGACCTGCACAACCACCTCACCTACAATGTGTTCCCCCGCTGGCATCCGAGTGAGGTGTTTGGCAACCGCTACGACTGGCAGCAAAGGCCGATCTACCAGACCTTGATCGAGTCCCCGCATGCGGGGATGGTGGCGGACGGGCTTGAATGCGAGATGGAGCGCTACGCGGAAGTGAAGGCAATCTCAGAAGGCGAGACCACCACGGTCGGCAGCCTGGCCAATGCCTGCAGTATGGGCCTCGCCCACAATCTCGACACTGAGGACGAGTGGCATGTTGCCTACAACGTTTTTCCTTTGGAGATGACGGAAACCGACCTCACCCCCATTCGGCAGAAGCTGGCAAACCACCAGCTGCATGCGTTTCTGATTCATCTCGACGAGGGCGGACACGAGGACGCATCCGCGGCACGAGAGTTCACGATGCTGAAGGGCCGCGGATTGCTGATCCCGGGGGTCAGTCTCATTCACGGCGGCGCACTGCAACCAGACAACTTCGTGGAGATGGCCGCGCATAATGTCAACCTCGTTTGGTCGCCACGCAGCAATCTTGAACTTTACGGCAGCACTGCCGATGTCGCCGCCGCGAAAGCCGCACACGTCAAGATAGCGCTCGCGCCCGACTGGAGCCCTACCGGCAGCGACGGTCTCCTGGCCGAATTGAACTATGCGGCCGCGTGGAACGATACCCAGACCCCACATCCGTTTACGGATCGCGAGCTGGTGGCGATGGCTACGGCCACTCCCGCCGATCTGATTGGGGCCAGCGACCGTCTGGGCGCGCTCGAGCCCGGCCATGACGCAGATGTGCTGGTCCTTCGAGCGGAAACTGGCGCTGGAAAGCACGACGCTTATTGGACGCTGACCCACTCCACCGCTGCCCAGGTGATGCTGGTGATGGTGGGGGGCGAGCCCCTCTATGGCGATCCTGATCTGATCGAAAAGACTGGACCCTCGCGACCTTCTGAGAAACTCGAGGTTTGCGGAAGCAGCAAGACACTGCTGTTCACCGGCTTACACGGACAGGTAGATGCCGCCGATGAGACCTGGGCACACACTACGTCCACGCTGCAGACGGCGCTCCGTCACTATGGCCGCAATCTTGCACCGCTCGCGGAGTGCGGCCAGTAGGGTGTGCGTCGTTAGAACCTCAAGAAGGAAACCGCAGATCTCTCCACTCCGCTGCGCTCTGGTCGAGATGACAATTCAAGGTGAGGGGTCGTTCCGTTTTCCCAGTAAAGGTCCGCGGAACTGCAGATCCCTCGGCTTCGCTCGGGTGCCGATCACTTCCAGGTATTCATTTTGAATGAGGGTTCTTCCGCTACGAGCCTGGTTATGTTCTGACCACAGCTTTTCCAGATCGTCGCGGTAGGCTATCTGATCGGCTTCATTCAGTCGCGAAAAAGCGACCTTCGTAGGTCCGAAATGATCACGGAAAAACTGGACCACGTCCCGGGGAGGAAAAGGATAGTCAAACAGAATGATGCGTCGCTGAGTGGTATCTACCCGCACGCCGTTCGAGGTGAGTCTTAACCGGGCTACGGCTTCATCTCCCCACAGTGTCGGAGCGGGCAGTTCGACCGGCGGCGGGAGATACCGGTTGGTGAGACGGAACATCCTTCCCGTAAAACCATCCGGAGTCCAGTTGGCCATGGCGATCTTCCCGCCCGGGCGACAGACTCGAGCCAACTCAGACGCAACCTTTTCTGGATCGGGAGCGAACATCGCTCCAAACATGGTCATCACCAGATCGAACTGGGCATCCGGGAACGGCAGATGTTCCGCGTCGCCCTCCTTAAAGGTTATCTGCAAACCTTCTGCTGAGGCCCTCGCGCGTGCCTGTTGCAAAAGGTTAGTCGCGATGTCGACACCCGTGACCTGCGCCCCTTTGCGTGCGGCAGGGATGGCCAGGTTGCCGGTGCCGCAGGCGACGTCGAGTACCTGCATCGCCGGCGTTATGCTGAGGTCGTCAACAAATCGCTCTGCCTCTTTCGCGGAATGTTCAGCGATCTTTCCGAAGTCGCCGGCCATCCAGGTGGCGCGCATTTTTTCCTTCAGAGATTCCAACTCACGCCTCGCCAATGCACTCTTTCCAGAGATCCGGCCGCATCCGCTGGAATTTAGCGATCAGGTCGATACATTCCTGAGAATGCAAATCGACAATGTCGATGCCCTGATCCTTGAGCCAGTGCATGCCGCCCTGCGCGTTCACGCTATCGCCGACGATCACCTGGCGGAAGCGGAATTGATAGATCAAACCGCTGCAGTACCAGCACGGGGCGAGCGTGGTGACCAGGATCGTGTCGTGCCAGGTCGGACGGCGCCCGGCAGCGCGAAAGGCGTCGGTCTCTCCATGCAGCGAACCGTTGCCCTCCTGCACCAGGCGGTTGTGCCCTGCTCCCAGCAAGCGTGCCGTTGACGTGGAAGATCGCTCCCCCCACGGGAACTCCGCCCTCAGCAAAGCCGATGCGAGCTTGTTCCAATGCGACAGCCAACATGCCATGTGCATCCAGAGTCGATCCAACCACGGGTTCCATGCTGGCAGCGTAACACTTACCAGTGCTAGCTAGTGGGCGACGACCTTCTCGCCCCCGCGGGGATCATTTTTCTTTAACACAAACGTCATGAAGAACATGGCGGCGGCGGCCACCGTCAGCAGCCAGAATGTGTCGATGTACGACAACGTCGAGGCCTGTAGTTGTAGGTTTTGATAGACACGTCCGTAGGCGCCATTGAGCGCGTCGTGCGCGCTCAGGCCGCCATGCTGCAGTTGTTGCGTCAGGCCGTCGACCGTGCCGCTCAGCGCCGGGCTTCCAGCTGTGATGTTGCTGCCCAGTCTCTCCTGGTGAAATTGGTTGCGCCGCGCAAGCACAGTGGTCACCACGGAGGTGCCCACACTGGCGCCGATATTGCGCATGAAATTCACCAGCCCGGCAACGGCGTTGTTCTTGTCCTTGGGCATGCCGTAATAAGCTGCAGCGGTGGTGGGAATGAAGACCAGGCCCAACGGAGCGTACTGCGCAATACGCAGCCACGTCGCCGAGTTGAAACTAATCAGCAGATCGATGCGCCGGGTCGACAAGTACATGCTGCCCGTCAGCAAAAGCCATCCAGCCGCGATCAGGTAACGGCCCTGGAACCGCCCGGCCAGCATGCCGATGAACGGCAACGCCCCTAGCAACACAAAGCCTGCGGCAGAAAGTACCATGCCCGCCGACTCTGCGGTGTACCCCATGTTGGCTTGCAGAAACTGTGGCACCAGCACTGTGGTGGCAAACGACATGCCGCCCACCACGAACATCATCGTGCTGGAAGTTGCGAAATTGAAATTCTTGAAAAGCCTGACGTCGACAATGGGACTCTTCTGATAAAGCTCCCATATCACGAGCGCGGTCAGGCAAACTCCGGCAATCACCATCAGGGTGACAATAAAGTTCGAGCCGAACCAGTCGTCCTCCTGACCCTTGTCGAGCAGGATCTGCAACGCGCCGACCCCCAGAGTCAGTAGCGAGAACCCCACAAAGTCGAGTTGAACCCGCTTGCCCAGCGCGCGCGCCCGGGTCAGATAGGGTGGATCTTCCACCAGCGTGTAGACGAGAAAGACTGCCATAATGCCCACCGGCAGGTTCATCAGGAAAATCCAACGCCAGGAGTAGTTGTCCGTGATCCAGCCACCCAATGTGGGCCCAATCGACGGAGCGAAGATCGCTGTCACCCCATACAAGGAGAAAGCGAGACCACGCAGGCGGGGCGGAAACGTATCCGCTAGAATGGCCTGTGCCATGGGCTGCAGCCCGCCCCCACCTCCACCCTGAATCACACGCGCTATCAACAAAATTCCCAGGCTCGGCGCGAGGCCGCAGAGGAGAGAGCTGATGGTGAAGATGACGATGCAGGTCATGAAGAACCGTTTGCGCCCGAACACGCTTACCAGCCAGCCGCTGATCGGCAAAACGATGGCGTTCGAAACCAGGTAGGAGGTGAGCACCCAGGTGCTCTGATCCTGGCTGGCGCCGAGGTTTCCGGCGATATGGGGCAGAGCCACGTTGGCAATACTGGTGTCGAGTACTTCCATGAATGCCGCCAGCGAAACCACAAAGGCAATCAGCCACGGGTTTGTCTTCGGCTTCCAGTCGTGGTCAGCCTGAGTGAGTGTGGCGGAGGCGGCGCTCATTCCCATCCTTACTTCGCATTGCCATGGCGATTGCGATTTTGGCTCTCATCAAATTAGCCGAAAGATAGGGGATGCGCAGGGCAACCAAATTGATGCGGTTTCTGCGTGCTGCGTGCTTGGAAAAGCACGCAGCGGAATTGACATTGGCAGAGTGTCCTTCTTACGATGTTAGTGGGGTAGACACGCACATGCGTGGACTCGTCTGAGGAGTGGTAACGCCAGGTTGATCACCATTCTTGATGGATACCGTAGAATTCCTTGTCAGCGATGATCATAGTCAAAGACGTAACAAAAAGGTACGCTCGCGCAACTGCTGTTGATCACGTTTCCTTCTCTGTAGAAAAGGGTCAGATTGTTGGATTTCTCGGCCCCAATGGCGCGGGGAAGACAACGACGATGCGCATCCTCACTTGCTTCCTCTCGCCCACGTCGGGCACCGCCTCAGTTGCCGGCTTCGATGTTCTGGAACAGCCGTTTGAGGTTAAAAAGCGAATCGGGTATTTGCCGGAAACTCCTCCTCTCTACCCTGAAATGGAAACCGCCGAATATCTCAGGTTTGTGGGCAAACTCAAGGGTCTTTCCGGGACTGAGCTGGAAAAGCGCATCGATTATGTTTGTGACCGCTGCTTTGTCGGCGATGTGAAGAACAAGCTTCTGGGGAAGCTGTCGAAAGGCTACAGGCAAAGGGTGGGCCTGGCACAAGCCATCATTCACAACCCCGAGGTGCTGATTCTTGACGAGCCTACGGCCGGCCTCGACCCCAAACAGATCAATGAGACCCGTGACCTGATCAAGAGCCTCGCCGGTGACCATACCATCATTCTAAGCACCCACATTCTTCCTGAGGTCGAACAGACCTGCGAGCAGGTCATCATCATCAATAAGGGCAAGCTGGTTGCGACGGATTCGGTGCGCAACCTGCAGGCCCGCACGCGCGGCGATGAATCTCTTCTGCTGGAAGTGGCTTCCGGCGATAGCCAACTCGACGCCTTGGTGTTGCAACAAAGGCTCGAAGCCGTCCCCGGAGTCAGCCGCGTGCTGCGCACCGAGCATAAAGACGCGAGCCTGCTCTTCGAAGTGCAGAGCCAGAGGGGACAGGTGGTTCGAGGAGATCTGGCACGGGCCGTCGTCGCCTCTGGTTGGGATCTCTATGAACTTCGTTCGGCGGCGAAGAGCCTGGAAGAGGTCTTCCTCCAGCTCACCGGCAGCCCGGCTCCGGTGGAGGCTGAGAAAATTCCCGTGAACGAGCTGCAGCCATGAGAAATATCTGGACCATCTGCGCCAAAGAGCTGAGAAGTTATTTCGTCTCCCCCATCGCTTATCTCTTGTTGACCATGTTTGCCCTGATCTTCGGCTTCTTCTTCTGGAATGCCCTCGGTTATTTCGTGATTGAGGGCATGGAGATGCAAATGCGCGGCCAGGCGTTCCCGATGAATATCAATGAGCAGATCATCCGGCCGCTGCTCTCGAACGTCAGCGTGGTGGGGCTTTTCTTTATCCCTATGATCACCATGCGCCTGTTTGCCGAGGAAAAGCGTTCGGGAACGATTGAGCTGTTGGCTACATCTCCGGTACGCGACATTGAAGTCATCCTGGGAAAATGGCTGGCGGCCCTGATGCTGTACGCCTGCCTGCTGCTTTTTACCGCCCTCAATTTTGCCTTCCTCTTCCATTACGGAAAGCCGGACTGGAAGCCGCTCGCAGTAGGCTACCTGGGCCTGCTCTTGCAGGCGGGTACCCTGCTGGCACTGGGAACCTTTATCTCGACCTTGACCAAGAATCAGATTATTGCCGGAGCTGCCACATTTGGCGTTTGCCTTTTGCTTTGGGTGCTGGAGTGGACCAGCGGTTACGAATCGGCAACCTGGGCCCAGGTGCTCTCCTATCTCTCGGTCATTACTCACTTCGAATCCTTCGCCAAGGGAGTGATCGAAGCGAAAGATGTCCTCTTTTATCTCACCGGGATTTTCCTGGGGCTGTTTTTCACAGCACGCTCCATGGAATCTCTGCGCTGGAGGTCTTAGATGGCGAGTCAATGGCTAAAGGCGCGGCAGACCAGGTATGGCGCATACGCAGCAATCTATATCCTGGTGGTGCTTGCCATCGTAGTAGTGGCAAATATGCTCGCCAACCGCTACAACAAGTCGTACGACACGACCTCGAACAAACGGTATAGCCTGTCGGATCAGACGAAAAAGATCATAGGCGGGCTCAAACAGAACGCCACCATCACCTACTTCAACCAAAGCACACGTTTCCAGCAGGGTAAAGACGTGCTCGATCAGTATGCGAACCTTTCCCCCAAGGTACACATCGAGTATGTGGATCCGGACAAGAACCCGCAGCTGGCGCGCGCGGCCGGCATCCGTGAGTTTGGCACCGCAGTCGTCCAGATTGGCGCGAAAAAAGATACGGCGAAGAGTTTGACGGAAGAGGGGATCACCGGGGCCTTCATCCGCGATCTCAAGGACACGACACGCACGATTTGTTTCGTCACCGGCAGTGGGGAGCACGCCATTGACGACACTGAACGCGACGGGTTGTCACAGTTCAAGGATCTTCTGGCCAAGGACGAATATGAGTCCAAGCCGATCGACCTGCTGCAAAAGGCAGAAGTCCCGGCAGACTGCACCGCGCTGGTAGTCGCCGGCCCCACGCACGACTATCAACAGCCGCAGGTGGATGCAATCAAGAAGTATGTCGAGAATGGCGGCCGGGCGTTCTTTATGCTCGATCCACCTGTTCAATTCGGGCGATCGACCATTGCCGCCAACGATGCGCTGACCAGCCTGCTGCAGAGCTGGGGGGTGACCCTGGACAAGGATATGATCCTGGATCTGAACCCCGTGGGCCAGCTTGCCGGACTTGGGCCTCAGGTAGCGCTGGTGACCACGTACACTTCTCAGCCGATCGTGGCCCAGATGCGCGGGAGCGCCGTCGGCTTTCCTCTCTCCCGCTCGCTCGAAATCAAGAACACGGACAAGACGAACATCGAGAAGCTTTTCGATTCCTCAAGCAGCAGCCTGGCCACAGCCAACCTGAGTTCTCCCGAGGTCAGCGTTGCTGATCCCAGTAACCGTAAAGGGCCGCTGACCATTGCGGCCGCCGGGACGTACAGCACGGGCAAGCCAAATTCAGAAGGCCGCTTCGTGGTGACCGGCAGCTCCTCCTGGGCTGCGAATCGCTTCCTTGGTTTCAACGGCAACGGCGATTTGGCCTCAAACGCCGTGAACTGGCTCGCGTCCGACGAGGATTTGATCTCCATCCGGCCCAAGCCGCAGGAAGATCGCCGCATCACCATGACCAGGGCGCAACTCAACCTGGTTCGGGCAACGACTCAATTCATGCTTCCGTTGATGGTGGTCATCGCGGGAACGCTCGTCTGGTGGAAGAGAAGGTAAGAGCTTCGTTGCCCTATGAATTTCCGCGGTCTGATTGTCGCAGTTGTTGTTCTCGCCACGCTGGGCGGCGTTCTTTTCTGGTCCCAGCACCGGAAGCCGGTAGATGAGAGTGCTGCCGCTTCTACCAGTACGGCGCCGGTGATCCTCAAGGTGAATCCGGCAGACGTGACTGAGCTCGTTATCAAGCAGAAGGAGCCGGTCACGTTGATAAAGACCGATGGCACGTGGCGGATTACCGAGCCTAAGCCATACCCAGCCGATCAGCAGGCGGTCGCCGGCGTGCTCTCGACCTTATCGGGCCTGAATGCCGATCGTATCGTTGACGAGAAGGCCACGGATCGCAAGCAATACGGCTTGGAACCGGCTCAAGTCGAATTGGATATTAGCGGCAAAGGGGGCGCCACCCAGCGGCTGCTGTTGGGCGAGGACACGGTTGCAGGTGGAGATGTTTATGCCGCGCTGGTGAGTGATCCCAGGGTTTACACCATGGCAAGCTATAACAAAAGCAGCCTGGCAAAAACCCTGAACGACCTGAGGGATAAGAGCCTGTCGACGTTGAGCGCCGACAAGGTGAGCCGGGTTGAACTGATCAAGAAGGGTGAGGATATGGAGTTCGGACGGATCAAAGACGGCTGGCAGATACTGAAGCCCTCGTCATCTCCCGCCGATAGTTCCGCCGTCAACGCGCTGGTCAGCACGTTGACGAATGCCAGAATGGACCTCAGCACGACCACCGATGCGGCAGCCGCATTTGCCCGGGCAACTCCGGTGGCAACAGCCAAGCTGACCGGCGACAATGGCGTGCAGACGCTGGACGTGCGGAAAAACAAAGACGATTACTTTGCTAAGATCGAGCGCGGTTGAGGGAACCTACAAAGTGGATTCCACTGTAGGACAAGCGCTCGAAAAAAAGGTCGAGGACTTCAGGGAAAAGAAACCAGCCGCGACACCAGCTCCCGCGGCTAAGTGAGCGCAGGCAATCTCTCCGGTCCGGTTGAAAAACATTTCCATGAAGGGTCCGCGGAACTGCAGATCCTTCATGGAAATGTTTTTTTCAACCGGAGCGGAGACGTGATCACCCAGGGTACGGCTCGTTCGGTTTCACAATCCGAATTCGGTGATCAGTAAATTTGTAATGCGCCCCCGGTAGCTCAAGCTTTGGCATGTGGCACGACACGCATTTGTCTTTTGACACCGGACACGCTTTGGCGCCGGGTTTGGCCCCCGCATGACAAGTCAGACATTTCCCGTCGAAATTCACTTTTTCGGGGTTGAAGTCGTGATGCGGGTTGTGGCACGCCAAACAACTGATGCGCGCGTCTTCAGGGTCATAGCACTTGCTGCCGGTCAGCCGGTACGGCTGGAACCGAATATTGCCAATCCCCGGGTTAGGTTGCGCAGCAATTTCCGCCCAGGTGCGGTGGCACTGCCCACAAAACTCTGACGCCTGCTCGGCAGACATCTTCATCAACGCCGACAATTCTTTCGGCACAGGTTGCCCCAACTGTAGGGCCGCCAGATGCTCCTCCGTCGATTGGTGACAGTGCTCGCACTGGACTCCAGGCATCATTTTGTCGAACGTGAGATGCCTTCCCTGCACAGCATTCGTCGCGTGGCAGCCGAAGCAGCGCAGCTTCTCATCCTGATGCAGCAAACGGCCCGCTGCATCGTTAATGTCCGCAGGAGGCGAACCCTCATACCCCATCGTCTGATCGAGACCGCTTAATTCCCGGAACCAACTCACGCGGCTCTCATACAACTGGCCATCTTTTTCCAGGATGTAGGTCTGCCCCAGTGCCGAACTGGCGCCCATCGTCCATCGAATCGGCAGCGCGACCGTGTTCACTCCATCGGTAACCGTGTACTCACTCTCATTGCCGCGTCGTTCAATCCGGTACGAGTATTTGCCGACTGTGACAGCCAACATCGGATGCTCTTTGAGAACCTTGGACTTCTCGACTGTCTCCAGGGCCTGCGCCATGTACGTGCTCGGCTGGGTGAGCGCCTCTACATGACAACGGGCACACCCCTCCGGACTTGCGGAGCCAGTTTGCGCCAAGTTGGCAGCCGGCCACAGCAGACACAGAAGTACGATGAGCTTCCGGCTCACGAAGAGGAAAGAGAAGGCCCCTCATCTTGCGAGAGCGCAGAGAGTACGGCAGACGAGAATCCGGCATCCCGACCCGGAAGCCAAGACAGATGGTGTGCGCGCAAGACGAAGTCCTCCTCAAAAGCTGAAGCGTTTTTTTTGACTCAGCCTTCTACAGGTCTTGCTAGCTTTCAGAGACTGATTTGCCTGAGTGACGGAGGGGAGGGGCCAAAGGTTGCCATTATCTTTCGATATTTTGATGGGGCACACACCAAGGTACCCACGCAGACGGAGGTCTACGTCCGAGCCGAGTGCCCCTGACCTTCTCTAAGTTGTTTTGTCGTGAACGGCGGCCGTTGGGGCGTCTTCTTTCACAGCAGCGATGCCGTGTTCCCGACCCTCGACGCTCTCATAAAGCTGGCTCGTACCGATCACCTGGTGATTGGCCGCCTTAAGATTGAACATCGGAGCGCCGTTATGGGATTCCTTGCGCTCATAACTGTGGTCGTTGGGTGCGTTCTTTTTGACCGACTCGATACCGGCCTCCGCCGAGGATTTCTCCTTATACATCTGGCTGGTCAAAATGATCTGTCCATTGCCGGCCTTGAGATGGAAGTGGTAATCGCCGTCCTTCGCTTTGGTTATTTCGAAAATACCTGCCATCGTTCCTCCTGGCTGGTGAAAGCCCGGTCTCGAATTATAACGACTCTCTATTGCAGCTTGGTGGTCAAGCGCAGATCGCCGCCCGACATCCGTCCCGGCTTTTCCAACCCAAGCATGCCCAACAGGGTGGGAGAAATATCGCGCAGCGAGCCGCCCTCACGTAGCTGGTATTTCCCGGCATCCTCGCTCACCAGGATCACCGGCACCGGGTTGGTGGTATGCGAGGTGTGCGGCCCTCCGGTTCCGGGGTCGATCATCAACTCGGCATTGCCGTGGTCGGCGGTAATCAACATAGAACCGCCCCGCTGTTTCAGGGTCTGATAAATGCGGCCCAGGCACGCATCGATGGTCTCTACTCCTTGAATCGTTGGTTCCAGTTTGCCCGAGTGCCCCACCATATCGGCATTGGCAAAGTTCACCACCACCAGGTCGAACGCCGGATCGCCAATCGCCTTGATCACTGCGTCCGCAATGCCGGCCGCGCTCATCTCCGGCGCCAGATCGTAGGTCGCCACCTTCTGCGAAGGCACCAGCACCCGATCTTCACCGGCAAATGGTTTCTCAATGCCGCCGTTGAAGAAGTAGGTCACGTGGGCGTACTTCTCGGTTTCGGCTATCCGCAAATTGCGCAGATTCGCCTGGGCCAGCATATCGGCCAGTAAGTTCTCCATGGACTCGGGCAGGATCACCATGGGCAGGGAGAACTGCTTGTCGTACTGGGTCATGCAGACGTAATGCAGTTGTTTGGGCACCTCGGTCCGGGGAATGACCTGATCCAGATCCTCCGCACCGGGAAGTTCCTTGCCGTCATTCTTTGTCAGCCCGCTGTTCCGTGCCAATACCCGCGTGATCTGCCGCACGCGGTCGGCGCGGTAATTAAAGCAGATGCAGGCGTCACCATCGCTCACCGTGCCCACCGGCTGACCCGCGGCATCGACCACCACGAATGGCTCCACAAACTCGTCCGTCACGCCATTGTGATAACACTCTTTCACTCGGGCAGACGGGATCGCCATACGCTCCGCCTTCGATCCGGCCGGTCATGGCGTCGAAGGCTTTCTTTGCCCGCTCCCATCGCCGATCGCGATCCATGGCAAAGTAGCGGCCGCCTACGCTGGCGATCTTGCCCACTCCAATTTCGTTGATCTTGCGTTGCAGCTTTTCGAGATATCCCACGCCGCTGGTGGGCAAGGTGTCGCGGCCATCGAGAAAGGCGTGGACAAAGACCCGCTCCACCCCGTGTTGTTTTGCCGCCAGCAAGAGGGCGTGCAGATGCTCCTGCTGGGAGTGCACTCCTCCATCGGAGACCAAGCCCAGCAGATGCAGGGCGCGTCCCTTCTCGCCCGCGTGCTGCAGCGCCTGCACGATGACAGGATGACGAAAAAATTCCCCCGAGCGAATCAGATCGTCGATGCGCGTGATGTCCATGTGCACCACGCGGCCTGAGCCAATGTTCAGGTGGCCCACTTCGCTGTTGCCCATCTGGCCATCGGGCAAACCGACGAAGTGGTCGGAAGCATGAAGCAAACTATGGGGATATTCCGCCAAAAGCTTGTCATACGTGGGCTTGCGCGCCAGCGCTACGGCGTTGGCGAAGCTCTCCGCACGATAACCCCAGCCATCCAGAATGGTGAGTACAACCGGTTTTTTCAGCGCCACTCTTACTCCCCAGCGTTGACTGCTGCGCGGCCGAGAAACTCTGCCCCTTGGCCGAGTTCCTCCTCGATGCGCAGCAACTGGTTGTACTTCGCAATGCGGTCGGTGCGCGACGCAGAGCCGGTCTTGATTTGCCCCGCACCCGTGGCCACTGCCAGATCGGCGATGAAGCTGTCCTCGGTTTCGCCGCTGCGATGGGAAATGACCGAGGTGTACCCGTAGCGGCGTCCCAGCGCGATGGCCTCAAAGGTCTCGCTGATGGTGCCGATCTGGTTCACCTTGATCAGGATGGAGTTGCCCACACCCTCTTCAATTCCCTTCTGCAGCCGTTCTGTGTTGGTCACGAACAGGTCGTCGCCTACCAACTGGATCTTCTCGCCCAGCTCTTTGGTCAGGAATTGCCAACCCGCCCAGTCGTCTTCGGCCAAGCCATCTTCGAGCGAAATGATGGGGTACTGCCGTACCCAACTCTCCCAGAAACGAGTCATCTCTTCGCTGGTCTTCTCGCTCTTGTCGCTCTTCTTGAAGACGTACTTGCCCTTCTGCTTGTCGAAGAACTCGCTCGCCGCCGGATCCAACGCAATCGCGATCTCTTCCCCCGCCTTGTAGCCGGCCAGCTGAATGGCTTCGAGGATCACTTCAATGGCTTCCACATTGGATTTCAATGACGGAGCAAAGCCGCCCTCGTCGCCCACCGCGGTGCTGTAGCCCTTCTTCTTCAAAACCCCCTTCAAGTGGTGGAAGACCTCGACCCCCCAGCGCAGCGCGTCGCCGAAGCGCTCCGCGCCGACCGGCATCACCATGAACTCCTGAAAGTCCACGTTGTTATCGGCGTGCGCTCCCCCGTTGATGATGTTCATCATCGGCACCGGCAGCACCGACGCATTCACCCCGCCCAGGTAGCGGTAGAGCGGGATCTGCAGCGCGTTGGCCGCGGCGCGCGAGCAGGCCATCGATACGGCGAGGATGGCATTGGCGCCCAACTTGCCTTTGTTTTCCGTGCCGTCCAGCGCGATCATGGTGGCATCGATCAGCCGCTGGTTGGCGGCATCCATGCCGGCCAATTCGGGGGCGATCACGCTCTCCACATTTTCTACCGCCTGCAGCACTCCCTTGCCCAGGTAGTGCGCCTTGTCGCCGTCGCGCAGCTCCACGGCCTCGTGCTCTCCGGTGGAGGCGCCGCTGGGTACAGCCGCGCGGCCCATGGCTCCGCCCGCGAGAAGCACATCGGCTTCTACCGTGGGATTCCCTCGGGAATCCAGGATCTCGCGCGCGTGAATGGCAACAATCTCGGTCATATCACTCCTCGTAATGTGGTGGCGTAAACGATCTTTGAGAGGGGCCCGGCGATCGACGGCAATCGCTTTTCCGTCTGCCCCGGCAATGGTGTGAATGAAACTTCCCATCTTCGCGTCAGATCAAATTCTAACAAAGGCAGAAACCACTTCCGTGAAAGCGGGTTTGCATGCATCGCATGTTACCCCCGTGGTTCTTTCCTTTTGTTGTTGAGGCTTCGGATGTAAGCTTGGACTAATCTGTAAGTGCAGTGTTACTGCGCTTAGGTTTCAGGTTAGGGACAGCTATGAAAAAGACACGTTTTTCTTTGGCCGCCGCGGCCACGCTCGTTCTCAGTTCCCCGTTTCTTTTGGCGCAAGCCAAGCCCAGTCCTTATGAAGGTGTCTCCACGCCGCCTTCGAGCGATGCGATCAACACCACTGAGCAAGCACCCGCGACTCCGCCGGCGGTCACTACGCCGGCGCCGGCTCCGGCTGCAACCCGGCCCGCGCCGGCGCCCGCCCCCGCCGCGCAGAGCAATCCCGATGCGGGGATTATCGAAACGCCGCTGCCTGCTTCCAGCGATGATTACGCGCCTCATCGCGCAGCGGCCCTGAAGGGCCGCAGTTTCGAGGCTCCGACGGACAATCGCGATGACGGCATCGTCACCTACGTTCCCGGGCCCGCGAACGCGCTGCCTGCGGGAACGGTGTTCAAGGTCCGCATGCTGGAGGATATCGATGCCGCCTCCACCAAGCCGAACACTCCTTTCAAGGGAACGGTCACCGAGGACGTGTTGCGCAACGGCAAAGTCATTGTCCCGGTCGGTTCCGAATTGCATGGCAGGGTGGTCTATGCCATCCGCCGGAAATCGCATGAACGGAGGCTCGGTCATCCACCTCCGGCCCGATGAATTTGTTCTGCCGGATGGTACCCGCTACCATCTGCACGCCCAGGTCATCGATACCTTTGGCTCCGATACCAAGGCCAAGGGCGAAGGGCAACATCGTGGCCAACGAACACGGCAAGCGCACGCTCGCTGAGCTGGGCATGGGTGCAGGTGGCGGAGCGGTCGTGGGTGCGGCCGTCGGCGCTGGAGTCGGCGCCGTAGTGGGCACGGCTGTGGGTGCCGGGATTGTCACCGCGCATTGGCTTCGGACCAACTGGTCCGCCAATCTGCCGGCGCAATCCACGGTGGTTTTCAGCCTGACCGATCCGATGTTTCTGAACCCGGCGCAGGATCAGAAGACAGAGCTTGCTACCTCAGACGTTCTGAGGAATGCGCAAACGAAGGGCACGGCTTTAGCCGTGCCATATAAGCCTCAGGGACTGAGGGCTTCAGCCCCTGAGGTACGGCTTTTCCATGTTTCAGTCCCCACACAAATTGCCTCGTGAAAAGCGTACCTCAGTGGCTAAAGCCGTGGGCCTCGGAGGCATTTTCGGCACAGTCGAAGCCGTGCCCTTCGTTTCCGTATTCCACCGCTTGCTTGCGCTGTCTCCGCGAAAAACTTAAGCAAGCTTCTCGGTAGGCACCCGTTCCAACAAGCGCCGCCAGGTTTTCTGGTTAACCCTGTGGCTCTTCTTCAAATCTTCCAGAATGCGCTCAAAGTCCGCATGCCCGTGCAGCCTGCTCCAGGCCGGGTTTTTTGAAAACCAAGGGTAATTTTCGTTGCCCAGATAGATAGCACGCCGGAGCCAATGCAGCGCCTCGCTCTCATCTCCCTCAACAGCAAAGTACGTAGCCAGGCGATAGGCCATCTCGCTGTCCGCCTCCGCAGCAGACAGCGAATCTTCTTCGATCAGCGACGCAGCACGCTCGCGCTCCCCTACCTGCACATAGCACAAAGCCAGCGTGGGAAAAGCAATGCGCATACTCTCATCATCGTGGATCACCGCTTCCAGAATGCTGATGGCCTGCTGCATATCTCCCTGGCGCATTCTCTGGTACGCGACCGAGGTGCGCAGCAAAGGATGCTTGGGCTCCAGGGTCAATCCCTTCTGCAGCTCTTCCTCCGCCAGTTCCAACTGATTCTGATACTGGTACACACGCGCGCGGTGGTTATAAATGATCGGCGCGTTCGATGGATTCAGCTGCAGGGACCGGTTGAACTGTTGCAGAGCTTCTTCATACATCCCATCCAGGCGCAGAGTCTGGCCGGCCACCAGGTGCACGTTCCAGTTGTTATCCGCCGTCCCCAGCAGATGCTCGATGCCATGCCGGGCGCTTTCCTTCTCGCCTCGCGATAGCAGCATGTACACGCGATAAAGATTGGCCTCGATCGACCCGGGATCAATTTCGAGTGCGCGGTCGAAGCTACGCCGCGCCGCCAGCAAATACAACTGCCCGCCTAATCCGTGGCGCACATACTGCAGTTGGGTAATCCCCAGGCCGCTCCATCCTGGAGCAAATTGCGCATCGCGCGCGACCACGCTTTCGAACATCTCCCTCGCCTTGTCAAGGTCACTCCGGGCGCCGGACCGCGACATAAACGACGACAGCAGCGCCCGCGCCTGCAAATACTCCTCCGATAACTCCTCCGCCATGGGTGCGCTGCGAGCCGACTCACCGTTCTGCTGCAGCTTGCCCAGCCCCTGCAAAGTAGCGAACACCTCGTTGCAAATTTCCGTCTGGACGGCGATCAGGTCGAAGGAAGGCACGCTGATGGTGCCACCGGCGCGCACGCTCTGCCCTGCCACATCGAGCAGTTGCCAGTTCAAATCGAAGCCCTTCTCCGAGCGCATGAAATTGCCCGCCAACACCCACTGCACCAGCAGCTTCTTGCCCACCGACAACGGATCCATCTGCTGCATGGGCACGGGCAACTGCATCAACGAACTGGAAGGCCGCACCACCAGCGAAGACATGCGGGCCAGCCGCGCGGCAATCGCATCCGCCAGCGCATAGCCGTACAGCGGAGATTCGCCCGACTGTCCGAAGTTCTGGAACGGCAAGACGAGAATCGTATTCTGCTTCTGCACATCGGCCGACTCGCGAAAGCGCTCCGCCAGCATGGAAAGAAATCCGGTAGCCCGCTGGGCGCGCTCGGCGGCCGGTACCTGCATATTATTGGCCGTATCGCCAGGCAGGATGCCGGTCTCGAGCTGCATGGTCTTCATGATGGTTCTCAAGGCTTCCCGCAAATCGGCGGCAGAAGAGTAGCGCCCGCTCGGAGTCTTCTGCAGGCAGGTAGCGACCACGCTGGCCAGTTCGGGAGGTACCTGGGGACAGCACTCGGTTAAAGGCTGCGGTTCGGCAAACTGGATCGCGCGTACGCTTTGAAACTCTTCCGCCTCCGGCCGTACGAACGGATGTCGGCCGCTCAACAACTCATAGAGGGTGACGCCCACCGCGAAGATATCGCTTTGCACGCTGGTTTGGCCGGTCACGAACTGCTCCGGCGCCATGTAGGCGATGGTGCCTCCGTGCGCGGTGTAGGTCATGCGCGATTTGCGCTTGGATACATCCTTGGCCCGGCCCGGTTTGGCCGGATCGAACTCGGCCTCGGCGACAGAGATTCTCCTGGCCAAGCCAAAATCCAGAATCTTGACTACTCCCGCCATCGGTCAGCATCACGTTGCCTGGCTTCAGATCGCGATGGAAAATCCCCAGGCGATGCGCAGCACTCAAACCGTCCGCAATCTGAATGCCCACGGAGAGCCCTAGCTGAACACTCGCCGGACCGTTGGCAATGATCTTGTCCAGCGATTCACCCGGCACGTATTGCATGACGATGTAGGCTTCGTCTTCTAAATCGCCCACTTCATAGATAGCGCAAACGTTGGGGTGTTCAATGGCGGAAGCCAGCCGCGCCTCGCGCAGCACAGTGCTCCGCATCTGTTCGATCGACAGTGCGCCGCGCTTCAATATCTTCAGCACTACCGGCCGCATAAGCAGCGTGTCGTTGGCCAGGTACACGACTCCGCTGCCACCGGCGCCCAGCTTGCGAACCACCTCATAGTGCTCGATGAGTCGGCGCTTCATGCTTTCAGTCTATAATCCTTCGCATGGCCGACACCGGCAGCAAGAAGCGCAGCGCCCGCTGGAACTGGCTTCTCATCCTTCCTGCCGTCGGGCTTCTTTTTCCCGCAATCTACGCCCGGGCGACTCCTGCACTCTTTGGCTTCCCTTTCTTTTACTGGTACCAGTTTGCGTGGGTGTTCCTGACCGCCGCGATTACCGGCCTGGTCTATTTGCTGGCAAAAGAATAATGGAGTTATAATTCTCCATAATTGGAGAGTTAGGATTCCATGCCAAAACCGCACCCCGGCACTCTCGCTTACCCCGAAACCCGTTACTCCGCTGCTGTACTGCCCGATCTTTCCCGTCTCGAGGAGCGTCGCCGCTTATCCGCGGCCGCCTTGAAAGCTTTGTTCAATATCGTTGATCACTGGAAAGTCCGTGACGAAGATGCGCGCGAGTTGCTGGGGGGGATGTCCAATGGAGCCTACTATCAGCTCAAGAAAAAACCTCGCACTCCCGGCAAAAGCCTGGACCATGATCAGCTGTTGCGGATTTCTTATCTGATCGGGATCTTCAAGTCGCTCAATATCCTTTACAGCCAGCGGCTCGCCGACCAATGGATGCAGCTGCCCAACAGCAACCCGATCTTCGCCGGCCGCACGCCGCTCGATTACATCCTGCGTGGAGGGCCGCCGGCTATGGAAATGCTGCGCCGTCTGCTGGATGCCCGCCGCGGCGGTTAGCGATGGCCGCTATTCCCGTTTCGAACATCCGCTGCTTCGATACGCATCGTTTACTGCCGGCCAAATACTCTCCTAAATTCGATTCCGTTCTTACGCGCATCGCCGATGACGAGGACTTGCCGCTTATCTTCGAGCTCGACAACGCGACCAATGCCCGACTTCGCGCCGAAGAGGGTCTAAGCCCTGATATCAGCGTCCGTGATCTGGTCTTCGATGTGCCTCACTATCACGTGATCAATGCCGCCTTCACCCACGCCAATCCGCTGGGGGCACGCTTCTCCACCCCTCACCGCGGCGCCTGGTATGCCGGGTTTGAGCTGGCGACCGCCAAAGCCGAAGTGCTCTTTCACAAGAGCGTCGAATTCGCGGAGATTGACTGGAAGGAGCGCGAAGAGATTCTGTACGACGACTACCTGGCGGACTTTACCACCGCGTTTCACGACCTGCGTGGGATCGAGGACGACGCCCTCAGCCCCACCAGCTATGTGCGTTCGCAGGAGTTGGCGGTGGAGTTGATGGAGCTTGGGTCGCTGGGCATTGTCTATCCCAGCGTGCGGCGCGAAGGAGGCACCTGCCTTGCCTGTTTTCGCCCCAGTATTGTAGGAAATGTGCGCAAGAGCACGCCTTACCGGCTCATTTGGACGCCGCTACGGGCACGAATGGTCCGGCAGGACAGTGCAACCCAGTGAGGAAGCTGTTACTGGACCTGACCAACGAACGTCGTTCCGCCGCACGTCATCGAGAGTGGAGGGCTTCCAGGTCTTGCCCCGGTCCACGCTGACCCAATGTAAGGCGGTCGTACTCTTCAGAAGCACGGCGGCATACGTTTGCGGGTCTGCCGCCGATCTCGGAGCCTGGCCGCTACCCGGAGCAGTGGTCAGCCCTGGTATGCCTAACAACTCAACGGCTTTCCCATCCCATTGCTGCTTGATCTTTTGCCAGTGCTTGCCCTGATCGTCGGAGCGGAAAAGGGTTCCATTGCCATCCAGCGACAGGTGGGATCCTCCCACCACCAGGTGGACCACGGGCGAAAGCCCACTGGGCAGCGCAGGACTGGAGGCGACTCCGGATGCCGGAGCCTGCGCCTGAGACAGACAGATACCACTTGAGGAAAGGACGCCAAGCGTCAGCAGGGCGACCTGTAAAGGCCGCGCCCTCCGGAAAGGACTGAGCAGGGGAGTCATACGATTGAGCTTACCGGCCAGAAGAAAACCCGCAAATGCCCCTTCCGTGGCGGTGAATGACGCCTTGAATCACACAAACGTAAGCGGCGGCCGTACCATCAGCAAGCTGCCGCCCACGTGACTAAGCCCAATGTGCTCCGCTACTTGGATCCGGGTTTGTAGGGCAAAACCCTGATCCTCGAAAAGCCCACGACCGGCAACATTATCTTCCCATACGTTGGCGCTAATGCGGGCAAAACCTCCTGCCTTGGCCTGCTCGATGGCCCACTCCATGAGCCGCTTCCCTATCCCCTGCCGCCGGTATGGTGGGCGAACCGCGATGCCGTTTATCAGGAAGCTCGCCCAATCCTGCGCCTGGTCGATGGGGTCGAGAATTTGCACCTTATCCTGGGGTAGGACGTCTTGTTCCTCTTCCCTCAACCACGCGGCCGGATAGGCGTTCACCATCCCAACCACACCCTTGTCGTCGGCAACAAAGCAGTGGCGCCAGCTGAATCCGCCGGCTTCCTGCTTCATGGTGCGCGCCATCAGCCCGGCCAGCATCTCTTTGGGCGCCATCTCTTCCAGCAGAAATTCGTATAGGCCGTCGCCGGCCATGATCGATAGCTCGGCAAGCGCATAGGCGTCGGCGGGTGACGCGGGGCGAAAGACGACAGTTGAGGACATTAGACGTTCGAGGCCGCCCAGGTTCCGACGGGATCCTTCATGCCTTCACCATACATCGCTTTGATGTGCATACTGGAGGGATCATGGCCGTTGCAATGCTCCGTGGGGTCAACGTTGGGGGCCACCAGAAGATCAGTATGGCGGCGCTGAGAACTCTCTGCACTTCGCTAGGCCTGCGTGACGTACAAACCTACATTCAGAGTGGCAACCTGGTCTTCCGCGAGGATGGCGAGGATCTCGTAAAGCAGGCACATAGGCTAGAGAAAGCGATCGAAGCCGGCTTCGGCTTTCGCCCCGCAGTGATCGTTCGCACAGCTCCTGAGTTGCGCAAGGTGATTGCGAAGAACCCCTTCGCGGGACGGGCGGGCATTGAACCCAATCGCCTACTCGTCGTTTTCATGGACTCTGCCCCGACGAAACAAGCCCGTGACCAGCTACTGGCCCTGCCTTGCGAGCCAGAGGAACTGCGTATCAACGGGCGCGAGGCGTACATCTACTATCCCCAGGGAATGGCTCACCCGAAAATTCCGCTGGTCAAGATTGAGAAGACGCTGCAATGCGCATCCACCGGACGGAACTGGAACACCGTGAACAAGTTGCTGGCTATGGCTGAGGCGCTGGAAGGCTCGAAGTAAGTTTGTGGCGGGCTGAGATTCCGTGTTTCCAGGAAAGGTCCGCGGACCCTTCATGAAAGTGTTTTTCGGCGGTTGCATTAGACTAGGGACGGCATGATACCTACCCTTGAATGGACAGCCGACGGCGTCCGCTTTCTCGACCAGACACGCTTACCGCTGGAAGAAACCTATGTGCTTGCCACCACCAGCGACCAGGTGGCCACCATCATCACGACCATGGTTGTGCGCGGAGCACCGGCCATCGGCGTTGCTGCAGCTATGGGCGTTGCTCTGGGAGTCAAGAACAGCTCAGCGACAATGATCCCAGCATTAACCAGCGAGTTGGAATCCATTTCCAAGACGCTGGCCGCAACACGACCCACCGCAGTCAATCTGTTCTGGGCCATCGAACGCATGCGCCGCCGTTTCTTCGCGCTTGCGGCCCAGCCGGGCATCACCATTGCCGCCATTCAAGACGGCCTGGTCGCTGAAGCCCGCACCATGTACGACGAGGACATCGCCGCCTGCCGGACCATGGGCGCGTACGGCGCCCCGCTGATGCCGGCCTCAGGCGGAGTGCTGACCCACTGCAATGCGGGGGCACTTGCTTCCTGTGGCTACGGCATGGCTTTGGGTGTGATTCGTGCTGCCGTCGAACGCGGCCACCAGATCCACGTATATGCCGATGAGACGCGGCCTTTCCTGCAGGGCGCTCGCCTCACCGCCTGGGAGATGATGCACGACGGCATACCGACCACGGTGTTGTGCGACAACATGGCCGCCAGCCTCATGCGCCAGGGTAAGATCCAGGCGGTGATCGTTGGCTCTGACCGGGTCGCCGCCAATGGTGACGTGGCCAACAAGATCGGCACTTACGGTGTCGCCATCCTGGCCAAAGAGCACGGTATCCCGTTTTATGTCGCTTGCCCGTGGTCAACCATTGATATGGCGACCGCCAGCGGCGACGCCATCCCCATCGAACAGCGGGCTGCGAGCGAAGTGACGCATCATGGCGGCAAGCAAATGACTCCGCATGGCGTGGGGATCGAAAACCCGGCTTTCGATGTAACCCCCGCCAAGTATGTCACCGCCATCATTACCGAGCGCGGCATTCTCCGAGCGCCTTACGGAGAAGCACTGCGGGGGCTGGAACCGGCAACCGCCTCGGCACGGTAAACCACCCGGCTCCGTCAAAGTAAGGCGCAGGTTGGTCGCCCCATGGTCTTCAGCGCTCTGAACATCCGCCATCGTTCGCTACCCCGAGGAATCGCGCTGGTCCTCGGCAGCCTGCTTCTCGCCTTCATGCTGGCTGGTTTCCCGGATGATCGCCCTTCGCTCAAGCTGCTCATTCCAACGTTCGCCGCCGCGCTGGGAACCTTTGACACGATACGCTGCCTTCGCCAACGCTGGAGCTTCTATCACGGCGCAGTGGTAGTGCTGATTTACATGGACATCATGGCCCTGTGCATGATCCTGTTTCTTCTCCTGTATCCTTATGGCCGCTGGCTCTTATAGAGCATTTCATCGCGCGCAAGTGCAAAAAGCATAAACAGTGTGAGGAGTGCCTCGCGCTGAAGTAGAATCTTCGGGCAGACCCGGCCAAGTAAAAATCCTCTATCAGGAGAACCAATGCTAAAAGGATTTCGCGATTTTATCCTGCGCGGCAACGTGGTCGATCTAGCCGTAGCCGTCGTCATCGGCGCCGCATTCTCGGCTATTGTGAATGCGCTTGTGGCCGATATTATCAACCCGTTGATAGCAGCCATTGTGCACAAGCCGGACTTCTCTGCGCTTCTGCTCAACGTCAACGGCGGCATCATCAAGTACGGCGACTTTCTTAATGCACTGATCTCTTTTCTGATCATCGCCGCGACCATTTATTTCCTGGTTGTCGTGCCGGTCAACACCTTGCTGAATAAGTTTCGGCCCAAGGTGGTTGCGGCGCCCTCCACCAAACCTTGCCCGGAGTGCCTGAGCGACATCCCGATCGGCGCCAAGCGTTGCTCGCATTGCGCTCAGTTGGTGGCGTAGTGAGCCTACGGAGGGACTGCTTCCCAAGGGCGGCAGTCCCTTCGTATAAACTTTGATATCAACTGTTCATTTCCAAGACGCCTTTTCTGCTGTTTGCTGGTCCTCGCTCCCTTTCCTGCCGGGGCCCAGGTTTCCCCCTTTCCCGATCACGCTTTGGGCTATCGCGACTTCAGCGGTCAGGCCAAGCTTGATCAGAAATTCCTGGCAATTCCCGATCCCAAACTAGCCCAGGAAGAGCTCAAAACCCTGACCGCAGTCCCTCACGTAGCCGCCAGCAAAGAGGACTACGACACGGCCCTCTATGTTGCCGGTAAGTTCAAGGCTGCGGGCCTCGACACCCAGATTGTCCCTTATAAAGCTTGGCTGAATCTTCCCCAGGAGGTTTTCCTCGAGGCCACCAACGGTGAAGGGAAGGTTCTGATGACCGGGCCCAGTCGCGAGCATGTCGACAACGATCCGTATCAGGATGATCCGCGGGTACTGCCTGCCTTCAACGGCTCTTCCCCATCCTGTGATGTGACCGCCGACGCCGTGTATGCGAATTACGGCAGGCCGGAGGATTTCAGGCGGCTGGAGGACCTGCACATCAGCGTCGCGGGCAAGATTGTCCTGGTTCGCTATGGAATGAACTTTCGTGGGGTCAAGGTCTACCTGGCGCAGCAGCGGGGAGCAGCCGGAGTCATCATCTATTCCGATCCTGCGGACGACGGGTACTTCCAGGGCGACAAGTATCCCCACGGTCCGTGGCGTCCGGATACCGGGGTACAGCGCGGCTCGGTGCAGTACATGTTCAAGTATCCGGGCGACGCCACCACGCCGGACGTCGCGTCCACGCCAGGGTTGCCCGCGTCGCAGCGCCTGCCTCTGTCCAAAATAAGCAGCCTGCCGACCATCCCGTCGATGCCGCTCTCGTACCACGATGCGGCGCCGATCCTGGAAAATCTGGGCGGCCCAGTGGCACCCCGGGAATGGCAGGGCGCCTTGCCGTTCAGCTATCACGTGGGCGGCGGGGGCCTAACCAAAGTGCACATGCGGCTCAAGATGGATTACGCGGAACGGACGGTGTGGGACGTCATCGGCAAAATCCCCGGCAGCGAACTTCCCGATGAGTGGGTGGTCGCCGGGAATCATCGGGACGCGTGGGTCTATGGCGCCGTCGATCCCAGCAGTGGGACTACGGCCATGCTGGAAGCGGTCCACGGCATCGGTGGGCTGCTGGCGCAGGGATGGAAGCCGCGCCGCACCCTCTACATTTGCAGCTGGGACGCGGAAGAAGAGGGCCTGATTGGATCCACGGAGTGGGCGGAGGAACATGCCAAGCAACTGGCCCATGCTGTGGCCTACATCAACACCGACGCCAGCGTTTCCGGGGTTCACTTTGAGGCCTCAGCCGTGCCGTCACTGAAGCAGTTCATTCGTGAGGTCACCATGGAGGTGGCCAGCCCGAAAGGTGGATCGGTGTACGACGAATGGAAAAAGGATCTGAATGATGCTGCTGCCCGGCGGCACCCGAGCAAGGAGTTCAATGATGCGCCGGTGGTTCCTCTCGTGGGTGGTGGCGAGGTCCGCGTCGGAGATCTGGGCAGTGGTTCGGATTACACGCCGTTTATTCAGCACCTGGGTGTGCCTTCGACGGATATCGGTTCCACCGGCCCTTATGGGGTCTATCACTCGGTCTTCGACAACTACTCCTGGTTCGTCATGAATGCGGATCCGACCTTCGTTTATGAGCAGCAGATGGCGCGGGTGTTTGGCCTGGAGGTGCTGCACATGGCGGATACCGATGTGCTGCCCTACGATTACGTCACCTATGCCCGGCAGATACAGGCTTACCTGTTCGGCGCACAAGCGCGCGCCAGGGATACGGGCATGGCGAGCTTGGACTTCGATGCTGCCTTGGGGGCGGCAGGCCGGTTTGCTGGCGAGGCCATGTCGGTTATGGGGAAACAGCTCGCGGCGAAGGGGGACACCACTGCGCTGAATACCTCGTTACGGGCAGTGGAAAGTGATTTGCTTGCGCCGGAGGGCCTTCCCGGGCGGCCCTGGTTCCGGCACACCATATTTGCGCCGGGTGAGTACACGGGTTATGCCGCGGTGGTTGTTCCCGGGGTGAACGAGGCTATCGATGCGCGCGATCCGGTTCGTGCGCAAGCACAGATGGCGAATGTGACCGCCGCGCTGGTGCGGGCCACCGAAACCCTGGAATCGATACAGTAAGCCGGCTACCCTCGGCTGGCCAGGGTCTCCGCTTGCAGGGTCACTAGTTCGGTCAGGTCTTTCTTTTCCAGGCCGTGGACTTCCTTGTTGAAAGCATCAACCTTGCTCGACCAGTTCATGGAGCAGAACTTGGGACCGCACATGGAGCAGAAGGCAGCTTCCTTGTAGTAGTCGTCGGGCAGGGTTTCGTCGTGCATCGACCGCGCTGTTTCCGGATCGAGGGCGAGCGCGAACTGCTTGTTCCAATCAAAGGTGTAGCGGGCGTAGCTGATCGCGTCGTCGCGGTCCTGCGCTCCCGGCCTGTGCCTGGCGATGTCCGCCGCGTGCGCCGCGATCCGGTAGGCGATCATGCCGTCCTTCACGTCTTTTTCGTTGGGCAGGCCAAGGTGCTCCTTGGGGGTAACGTAGCAGAGCATGGATGCGCCATGCCAGCCGATCATCGCGGCGCCGATCGCGCTGGTGATGTGGTCGTACCCCGGGGCGAAATCAGTCACCAGGGGTCCCAGGGTGTAGAACGGGGCTCCGTCGCAGAGCGCTACCTCTTTCTCTACCTGCTCCTGGATCTTGTCCAGTGGAACGTGGCCAGGGCCTTCAATCATCACCTGCACGTCGCTCTTCCAGGCGTTTCTGGTCAGCTCGCCTAAGGTCTTCAACTCGGCAAACTGTGCTTCGTCGCTGGCGTCAGCTATGCAGCCGGGGCGCAAGCCGTCTCCCAGGGAGAAGCTCACGTCATACTTCGCCATCACCTTTACGATGCGGTCAAAGTGTTCGTAGAGGAAGTTCTGGCGGTGATGATGAGTCATCCATTGGGCGAGAATTGCGCCGCCGCGGCTGACGATGCCGGTGATTCGCTTGGCCACCATGGGTACGTATTGGATGAGCACGCCGGCGTGGACGGTGAAGTAGTCCACACCCTGCTCGGCCTGCTCTTCGATCACTTCGAGGTAGACGTCGATGTTCAGATCCTCGAGCTTCTTTACCCGATTCAGCGCTTCGTAGATCGGCACCGTGCCGATGGGCACGGGGCTGTGGCGCAGAATGGCCTCGCGGATCTCGGGGATGCTGCCGCCGGTGGAGAGGTCCATGACGGTGTCGGCGCCGAAGTTGACGGCCATGTGCAGCTTATCCAGCTCTTCGCGAATATTGGAGGAGACCGCGGAGTTGCCGATGTTGGCGTTGATCTTGCACCGGGTGGCGACCCCAATCCCCATGGGCTCCAGCTCGGGGTGGTTGATGTTGGCAGGAATGATGAGCCGGCCGGCGGCGATTTCGTCGCGGATCAGGCCGACGGGGATCTTTTCCCGTTCGGCGACAAAGGCCATCTCTTCGGTTATCTGCCCTTTACGCGCAAAGTGCATCTGGGACATGTTGGTATCGCCCGTGCGTGCCGCTTCGAGTTTGCGCTTTACGATCCACTCAGCCCGCGGCTTCAAGATCTCATCGGTGCCGTTTCCGTTGCTGCTCATTGTCGAATCGCCTCAGAGGAGAATTATACGTTCAGATGCAGCGCTTGACGGAAGGGACCGCAGGCTCCTACCCTTAGATTGGCCATGAAAATCCCTGGGCAGACATTTCGCATCGGCGCCGCAGCTGTCATCATTCTGGGCACTATCATCTACCTTGCGATTAGCGGCGTCCAAGCGGATAAGAGCTACTACGTCACCATTGGCGAGTTGCAGGCTATGGGCAACAAGGCCTATACCCGTCATCTGCGCGTGGCTGGGGATGTGGCGGCAAATTCCATCGCGCGCAGCGGCACCAATGCCCAGTTTGTCCTGACCGAACAGGGTCACACGCTGCGGGTGAGCTATCAGGGGATTGAGCCTCCACCCGACACATTCAAGGATGGCTCCCAGGCGCTTGCCATGGGCACCTATGGCCGGGATGGTGTGTTCCATGCCACCGAATTGCAAGCCAAATGCGCCTCAAAATACGCGGCTGCCAAGCCCACGCCCAACACAGCTTCCCTCAAGACTCCGGTAGCGACAGCGGCGCCCAGGTAGAGTAAGAGTCTCTGCGCTCTATACTCCAAGGGGATGGTTCTCGTTCAGCTCGACAACGTATCGCGCATGTTCGGCCGCTTCCCTGCCCTGCGCAAGGTGTCTTTCGAATTCATCGCGGGCCGCTGCTACGTTCTGCTGGGAGCGAATGGCGCCGGCAAATCTACTTTGCTGCGCATCCTCGCCGGACTGCTTGAACCGACCCTCGGCACCGCTCGCATGTTGAGCGACGGCAAGCCGGAAAAGATTGCGAATCAACGAGCGCGCATCGGCTACATGAGCCACGCCCCGATGCTCTATGACGAACTTTCCGCCGAGGAAAACCTGCGTTACTTTGCCGGCCTCTACCGTACTTGCTCCTGTCTTACTCCGTCTGAGGCGCTGCTCGCCGTAGGCCTCGATCCGACGCTAAGCCGGCCGGTTGGCCAGTTTTCCCAAGGCATGCGGCAGCGTACGTCTCTGGCACGGGTGCTGCTGCCCCGGCCCGAACTGCTGCTGCTCGACGAGCCGTTCTCCAACATGGATGCTGCCAGCGCAGGCAAGATGGTAGCTCTGCTGGGGCAGCTTCGCGCGGCAAACCGCACAGTGGTACTCACGACCCACCAGAGATCGCTTGCCGAACCTCTGGCTGACTACTTTCTGACCATGGAGGCAGGGCAGCTGATCTCCACGACTGAGGTGCCTGCGCGATGAAGACCAATGCGGCGCGGATTCTCGAAGGGTTGGGCATCGCGTACACCCTGCAGGAGTACGAGGTCGATCCGGAAGATCTCTCCGCCGTCAACGTGGCGCGGAAGATTTGGCTGCCGGTGGAACAGGTGTTCAAGACCCTGCTCACGGTGATGGGCCCGGACCAGTACGCATTCGCGGTGATTCCCGGCGACGCGGAGCTGGACTTCAAAAAGCTGGCCCGCGCCGCGGGTGCACGCAAGGCGGAAATGGCCTCGCTGAAAGACGTGCAGCCGCTCACCGGCTACATCCGTGGCGGGGTCACCGTGTTCGGCGCAAAGAAGGAGTTTCCGGTGTTTGCGGATGAGACCATCGAGCTCTTCGATCTGGTCTCCGTCTCGGCGGGACAACGGGGTGTTCAGGTGCTGCTTGCTCCCGCGGATTATCTGCAGGCTGCCCACGCTACGGTCGCGGCCCTAACCAAGGACCAGGGGCGCTCTTGAGCTATCTATGGATTCACCTGGCGAAAGACTTGCGCCTGGAATGGCGATCGAAAGACGCCATCAATGGCATGCTGTTCTTTGCCTTGATGGTGGTGGTGCTTTTTAGTCTGGCGTTTGATCCCACCGCAGCGATCTCGCGGCAGATTGCCGGGGGCATTCTTTGTGTCGCTACTTTGTTCGCCGCGGTGACGGCGCTGAATCAAGCGTGGACGCGCGAACTACGCCACCAGGTGCTCGATGCGCAACGCATGGCGCCGGCGCCGGCATCCTCGCTGTTTCTGGCTAAGGTGATTGCCAACTTTATCTTCGTGACCCTGGTGCAGATTGTTCTGGCTCCGCTGTTTGCCATCTTTTACAACCTCCATCCCGTGGGAGAGACGTGGCTGCTGGTCCTGGTTCTGCCCTTGGGCACCTGGGCACTGGTGGTGAACGGAACCTTCTTTGCGGCGCTGTCGGTACGCACGCGGAATCGCGAATTGCTGCTTCCTCTGCTGCTTTTTCCTATTTTTATTCCGGCACTGCTGGGCATGGTCGAGGCCACGACGTCCATTTTGACGGGCGAATCCGAACCTGGGCTTTGGATCAAGCTTCTGGGTGGATACGACATCATCTTCACCACGGTGGGCCTGTTGCTGTTCTCGACCGTCCTCCATGCAGAGTGAAGAACCGAATGTCCGATGCCCCGGTGCGCCTTAACCGCCCTATGGCGCCATTGCGCTTCCCTACCGATATTCATTGGGACTAGAGTGGTTGGCGTCCGGTGGAGGCGATTATGGTGGGACGCAAAGGCTTGACAGTTTCCGTGTTACTGCTGTGGTGTTTGACGGGAGTTGCTAAGGACAAGAAGAAGGCCCTCTTGCCGGCGGACGTTGTTGAGGCGCGTACGGTATTAGTGATTATCGATCCCGACGCTGGAATAGCCGTGGAACATCCAAACGCAAACCGGATGGCCCGGGAGGACGTGGAACAAGCCTTGATGAAGTGGGGCCGCTATTCGCTGGTGCTGGAACCACAGACCGCAGATCTTATCATTACCGTCAGGAAGGGCAGCGGCAAAATAGCCCAACCCACGATTGGCGGCGTCCCCCAGAATAACGACATTGGGGTGATTCAGCCCACCGATTCCGGAGGCCGGGTTGGCGTCCGGCAGGGAAATCCGGCAATTGCCGGCGGCCCATTGAATCCTCAATCTACGTCTCCAGGCCCTCGCCCCCAAGTGGAGGCCGGGGGGTCACAGGACATTTTTGTGGTGTATCGCAACAACAAGGAAAATCCGTCCGGGTCCCCGCTCGACACTCCCGCGGTGTGGCGATATAGCGCGACAGACGCGCTCGCATCTCCGGATGTTCCGGCGGTCGCGGTGTTTCGCGACTTGATTTCGAAGTCGGAGAAGGCGCTGAACAAAACTCCGTAATTCATGAACGAGGGACTCATTCGAGGCATCCCTTGCGATCGGAGTGGAATCTCGCCCTTCGAAACCCAATTCAGACAAGTCTGATTCTGACCAGCCGATTGGCTGCGATGCCAGGTGCGGGTCCCTCCAAGGGACAGCGGACTGGCGTGCTCCGCCGGATGCGCCGATAAGTCCGACATGAGGCCATAGAGTCTCGGGCCCAAGGCTTATCGGCAATCACTGGAAAGGGCCGAACGGCATGCCTATGGTGCATGGGCGCAGTCGTCCGCACGGTTGGCGATCCACGCAGCTGAAGCTGTATGTCTCGTTTTGCCACATCTCTGCGCCGCACAACAGTGGCAGAGGGATCCACATGGACGCATTTGTGCGGGGTGGGCAGTGATCGGCGCGAGGCCGGGTGCAGCCCGCAATCTCTTCGTGGCGGGCATGATCCTGGTGGCCGCTCACGCGACGGTACTCGTCTTTGATCCGAGTGCGTTGTTCGCGTCTAACCTGTTCCTCCTTATGTATCCCTTTCTCGGGATTACGGCATGCCTGCTCGGCGCTTACAGCGAATCTCCAGAGGCCAGGCCATTGTGGCTCTTATTCGGGTGCGGCTTGCTGGTCGCAGCGGTTGGAGAGGCTGGTTTGACTTACAACGACTTCGGGACGCATGTACACACTCAGACCCAGGCTCTCAACTCCGACTTCTTCTTTTTTGCGTACGCAATCCCCGTCATGCTGGCGATCTGCTCCCGAAGTACGGACGCCGGCCTGAAGAGCTTCGCATGGCTCGACACAGCTCAAGCGCTCATCGCGGCGATGCTCGCGTACCTGCAGCTCTTCTCCGTATTGCCCACGCACGCCCGTCCCGAGGCGATCTCCACGACGAATCTCATGTATTTGAACAATGCTGAGAATTTGATTCTGGTCGGAGCTGTGACCTTGCGCTTCTTTTCCAACCCAAGCCCGGCAAGAAGACGCTTTTACCTGAACCTCTCCCGCTATCTGTGGGTCAATGGGACCGTAGCTCTTATCGTGGGGTACATCGGACTGAAGCACGGCTGGCAGAGCGGAGTGCAAGACGCCGGGTGGGGGATCCCTTACCTCGCTCTCATGGGCTCTATTGCCTTGCAACACAAGACCCCTATGGACAAGAGTGAACGGAGCAGCGGCCAGCGGACCGCTGGACTGTTGATCGACAACCTCAGCCCGGTATTGTTCACGCTGGCTATCTCACTGATGGGAGTTGAAATTGCGGCGGAACACCCATGGTTGGGGTTTGCCTGCATTTCCGCAGCGATCGCGATCTATGGAGTACGAGCCGCAATACTGCAGGTGAGATATGCCAGGTCGCAAGAGGAGTTGACCAAGGCGATGATTGCGGCCGAGCAGGCAAGCCGTGCCAAGAGTCAATTCCTGGCCAACATGAGCCATGAAATACGGACGCCGATGAACGGCATTCTCGGTATGACAGAGCTGGCTCTCAGCACAACTTTGAGTGACGAGCAGCGTGATTTTCTGCTGACGGTGAAGTCCTCAGCAGATCGCCTGTTGACCATCATCAATGAAATTCTCGATTTCTCGAAGATGGAAGCAGGTAAAACGGTTCTGGATTTGGTTGCGTTCCACTTGCCGAGCGTGGTCAAGGACGTGATGAGGAGCCTCGCCCTCCTCGCCCAGCAGAAGGGCCTCGATTTTGGAGTACACATCGCACCCGATGTGCCCGCTCACGTGATAGGTGATCCGGTCCGTCTTGGCCAGGTGCTGATCAATCTGGTGGGGAACGCGATTAAATTTACGGAGCACGGAGAAGTCCGCGTCGATGTATCTGCGGAATCCGTCACGAACGGCCGCGCTTATCTGCAGTTCTCCATCCGCGACACCGGGATCGGCATCGCACTGGACCAACAGGACGGACTCTTTCAGGAGTTTCAGCAAGCGCACACGTCCGGCCGCCGGCTATACGGAGGTACCGGACTGGGACTGGCTGTCTCCAAGAGTATTGTGGCTTTGATGGGTGGCACGATCGCCTTGAAGAGCATGCCTGGTGAGGGCACCACGATAACCTTTCTTGCTTATTTTGATCTTGCGCCTGTGTCGCAGTCAGTGCCGCCCATCCCTAACGAGGAAGATTTGCGGGCTAGCCTAATCGTCCATGACAACGGTGCGGATCACAACTCTCCGAGGCGAAGCCCGTCACTCTCACTCAAGATCCTCCTGGCCGAAGACAACCTGGTGAATCAACGAGTGGCCATGACTATGCTGGACAGGATGGGGCATCGGATCACGCTGGCAACGAATGGTCTGGAAGCTCTCGAGCAATGGAGACGAGGTGATTTCGATCTGATTCTCATGGATGTGCAGATGCCTGAGATGACCGGCCTACAGGCCACTATGCAAATCCGCCGGGAAGAGAGTGCGGGTGCCCACGTACCCATTGTTGCGATGACCGCCTCTGCGATGACCGAGGAACGGGATCGGTGTTTGGCCGCCGGCATGGATGATTTTATTTCCAAACCAGTCAGCTACAAAGTGATCGAAGAAATGATCACAGTTACGTTTTCCAATCGAAGATGAGCTGATTGTGTTATCTGGATAAGGACATCGGTAGTCGGTGACCACGGTCCTAACGCATGATATAACCGCCGTCCACCGAGAGGGATTGTCCGGTCACATAGCTTGCGGCTGGGCTCGCGAGCCACAGAACGGCATCAGCGATTTCTTCAGCCCGGCCAACCCGCCCCATGGGTACGCTTTTCACCATTGCACTGAGGGCTTCCGCCTGACCGGTGGCGATCATCTGGTCAGACATCGGTGTCTGAATGAGGCCCGGGCACACGGCGTTGATACGAATGCCCCGGGCCGCATATTCGAGAGCGGCACTCTTGGTCAGCCCGAGGACTCCGTGCTTGGCTGCGTGGTAGGTTCCACGCTCGGCGCCTCCCACAAGCCCACCAAGGGAGGAGCAATTTACGATGGACCCACTTCCCTGCTTGCGCATCTGTTGCAGCTCGAACTTCATGCAGCTCCACACTCCACGGAGATTGATCGCCATTACGCGGTCGTAATCGTCTCGGGGGGAATCGGCAGTCTCGGCCAAAATATTTTGTACGCCGGCATTGTTGTAGGCTGCATCGAGACGCCCAAAGGTGGCCACGGTCTCCTTGACCATTGTCTCTACCTGAGCGTCGTCCGCTACATCGCAATGAATTGCGAGTGCTTTGTGACCCTGAGCAGTCAGCTCCTCGGCCGCGGAGCGGACTGCTTTTTCGTTCCAGTCCGCCAGCACTACGGAGGCACCGGATTCAGCGAAAGCTTTCACGGTCGCAAGACCTAATCCAGACGCCGCGCCAGTGACGAGCGCGACTTTATTTTCAAAAGAAATGTTCATTGGGAATCCTTTGTCGTTTGAATGGGTTGTTGAGGCTCTCATCATTTCCGGTATTGCTCATCGGTTACTTTTTCGAGCCAATCGACAACTTTCCCGTCCAGCTTTTCCTGAATGGCGATGTGGGTCATGGCTGTTGTTGGGGTGGCACCGTGCCAGTGCTTTTCGTTCGGTGGGAACCAGACTACGTCACCCGGATGCACCTCTTCGATCGGACCGGCTTCGCGCTGAACCCAGCCCGCTCCTGCCGTAATAATGAGGGTCTGACCCAGAGGATGAGTGTGCCATGCGGTCCTCGCGCCGGGTTCAAAGGTGACGCTTGCGCCAGAAACAAGCGCCGGATCGGGTGCTTGAAATAGAGGATCGACGCGAACTGTACCGGTGAAATACTCTGCCGGCCCCTTGGCCGAAGGTTGCGAGCCGACTCGTTTGATTTCCATATTCACCTTCCTGGTTTGCGTTTGTGTTTGCCTGCAGTTCATGTTGACCTTTGCCCACAAACGGCTGGGTCACTCAGTCATGCTCCCAGGTGACGGACCAGTGTTCGTCTGGGCGAGCCGGCTTGATGATTAGATGCCCATCCTGAGTGAATTGGTAAATGCGGGGTAGATCTTTGCCGACGAGGAGGTCGCGCGTAATCGATCCCTGCACGTGATGGGTCAGCGTGTGCGTCGCTTCATCCACGTCGTAACTGCCAAAGGACGCCTCATAGTCATCGCGGACGTATTTATTGGAGAGGGGCTGCGCGGATTTTGGATACATGAGCTGCACCGACATGTGTCCATCGCGGGTATAGATCAGCATGCCTTTTGGCTGAGGCATGGGGGTCGACTTGCCGTCCGGGCCCGGATTGTCGATGCGCACCAGATGCCACGCTCCGATGAGCCTTTCACGTGATGTGTCGCTCTTCCCTGTTTGAGCTTGAGCAAGGGCAACGGATGCCAAGACCGTTGCCAAAGCCCAATCGCGCAAAGTTCTCATTTGTATTCCTTTCGACAGGCGCCGTTATCGGCCCACGAGTTGTGCGTGGAATGGCGAATAGCGAGCGCCTTCGATCTTGACGCGGGAAGAGGCGTCTTCGAGAGCGCGCACGTCGTCTGGTGTCAACTCCAGGTTGGCAGCTCCGAGATTTTCTTCCAGGCGAGCCAGCTTTGTGGTTCCTGGGATGGAAACAATCCACGGCTTCTTGGCGAGCAGCCAGGCGAGTGCAATCTGTGCCGGGGTTGCCTTCTTTTGTTTTGCGAAAGAGCTGATCACCTCAACCAGAGCCTGGTTCGTTCTGCGGTTCTCCGCAGTAAACCTGGGAACGGTGCTGCGGAAGTCTGTGCCGTCGAACTTCGTGTCCGCGTCGATCGTTCCTGTCAGGAAGCCTTTGCCCAGCGGGCTGAACGGGACAAAACCAATCCCAAGTTCTTCGAGTGTAGACATGACTGTATCTTCGGGCTCCCGCCAGAACAACGAGTACTCGCTTTGGAGCGCAGCAACAGGCTGCACGGCATGAGCGCGACGGATCGTTCGTGCGCTCGCTTCCGATAGACCGAAGTGCTTCACTTTGCCTTCCTGGATCAACTCCTTCACTGCGCCCGCTACGTCTTCGATCGGTACATCAAGATCCACGCGATGCTGGTAGTACAGATCAATCGCATCCACCTTCAGCCGCTTGAGCGACTCTTCCGCAACCCGCTTGATATGCTCCGGGCGGCTGTTGAGGGCGCTCCACTTACCTCCGTCATTGGGATTGGCTTGCCATCCGAACTTGGTGGCGATGACGACATCGCCGCGAAACGGAGCGAGAGCCTGACCGACGAGCTCTTCGTTCAGGAGCGGCCCGTACACTTCGGCGGTGTCGAAGAAGGTGACACCCCGCTCGACCGCAGCGTGAAGAAGGGATGTCATTTCCTGTTTATCTTTCGGCGGTCCGTAAGAATGACTCATCCCCATGCATCCAAATCCGATGGCCGATACTTCCAGGCCGCTGTTTCCCAGTTTGCGCTTTCGCATGACTTTTCTCCTCGTTGGAGGGGATTTCGCGGCATTGCCGCGCGTATCCGCCCAACTCCAACGATAGAAGGAGACCTGGATTCAGCGCTTTCCCGATCCTGTCGTTTTTTTGCCTGATCCTGTCCGGATGTGAGATTTTGTGCACACCCTGGCGGATCAGCAGTACGCTGGAAGGAGGGGATAGGATGCCGAACAAAGTGGCAGTGCAAAGCGATAAGCGCAAAGATCCGAACGCGGAAGCAATACGAATGCGGAAGGAGCTGGCCCGGCAGATCGCAGCACATACTCCGTCGCTGGGAGAGAATCGTACAGCGGTTGCTGGACTGTCGCTTTACCGTCGAACCACGCCTACGGCTTGCTTGCTTGCCAAGTACGAACCGAGCATTACTGTTTTTGTGCAGGGCAGAAAGCGCGTCAACCTTGGCGGGATCGCTTACCTCTGCGACGAATCGTCTTTTCTACTTTCCTCGATTGATGTTCCCGCGGAAAGTCAGATTATCGAAGCGTCGAAACACACGCCGATGCTCTCGATGTTCCTCCGGCTCGATATGCCGACGGTCCGGGAGGTCATTAGCTGCGAGGAGTTGCCGGAAATTAAGGCTTCTGTTGAGTCTCGCGGACTTGCGGTAGGTGAAACGACCAGCGGGCTGCTGGGTGCATGCTCGCGGTTGATCGGGCTTCTCGAAGCTCCGGAGGATATTCCGTTCCTGAGCCACATGATCCAACGTGAAATCATGTACCGCGTTCTGCGCACCCCGCAAGGGGAACGGCTGCGCGCGATCGCCACCACCGGCGACTTAAGCAATCGAACGGCAAAAGCCATCGTGTGGCTGAAGACCAACTACGCCAAACCGTTGCATATGGAGGAACTTGCGGAGGTGGCGCGAATGGGCGTATCGACACTCCACCACCAGTTCCGTGCGTTGACGGCAATGAGCCCCCTGCAGTACCAGAAACAGATTCGACTGCATACTGCGAGGCAGCGAATGCTCATCGACGGATTAGATGCAACAGGTGCAGCGTTTGAAGTTGGATACGAGAGCGTTAGCCAGTTCAACCGTGAGTATAGCCGTATGTTCGGGCAGCCCCCGATGCGCGACATCAAGGCTTTGCGCGCGACTAGTCCGGCCGCGCTGAGCGTCGCTTAAAGGTATTCATTGGGCCTCCAAATCCAGCGGTTGGAAAGGCGCATGGTAGTCTGCCGGGTATGCCAGAGAAGGGTTGGGATCGTCACCGCATGGAGCATGGGAAGCATGAACCGCAGGGGCAGGGTGAGGCGCTCGATCGTGAGCGGCATGGGCTCGGCAAAGCAGACCATCCATCCGAAAACCGCCATTGGCGCCCCTACGGGGACTTGCACCATGCCGAGCCTGGCTCGCGTGGGTTCGATCTGGCACAAGCGGCCGTAGAGGAGTTGCGCGAGGCCGGGTTCAAGCCGGGATTTGGCCGGGACGTGCAGGAGCAGGTGTCAGAGATCGAGCGAGGCATCGCACAATGGCGAGATGCTAAGAACGCGGCCGATCTGCGGGGGCTGGGCTGGTCGTCGATTGACAACGACACGTCGAAGGATCTCGATCAGATTGAGGTGGCGGAGCGTGTACCGACGGGGATTCGCGTGCACGTAGCGATTGGTGACGTGGCCGCAGCGGTCGAGAAGGGGTCGCCGATCGACGAGCAGGCGCAGAATCAGACACAGACAATCTATACGGCGGTGAGGAACTTTCCGATGCTGCCATTAGAGCTTTCGGCAGGGCTGACATCCTTGAACGAAAACGAGGATCGCCTGGCGATCATGATGAGCTTTACTGTGGCTTCGAATGGCGAAATGCTGGACGAAACGGTTTCGCGCTCGTGGGTGAGGAATCACGCGCAATTGGCGTACTCACGCGTGGGACCGTGGCTTGACGCGGGCGGCAGCGACACGAAGAACGTCGTACATCTACGCTCCGACAGCGCGCGCGAGCACGACAGCGATGAAGCTGCGTTGACCAGGATGGATGGCAATCGCAGCCTGCCTGCAAATTGGCTGGCGGAGCAGCTTAAGTTGCAGGATGAAGCCACTGAGGCGCTGCATCGCACGAGGATCGCTGCAGGAGCCTTGGACTTCCATAAGGCGGAAGCGGAGCCGGTGTTGATGGATGGTCACATTGCGAGCGTGCACGAGGTGACACAGAATCGCGCGATGCACCTGATCGAAGATCTGATGGTAGCGGCGAATGGCGTGATGGCCCGCGCGCTGCGCAAGGGCGGACGCAGTGGATTGCAGCGTGTGGTGAAGACGCCGGAGCGTTGGAATCGCATCGTCGCGCTGGCGCAGCTAAAGGGGGGGACTCTGCCGGAGCAGCCGGATTCAGTGGAGTTGAATAAGTTCCTGCAGGCGCAGCGGGAGAGTGATCCGGATCATTATCCGGACCTGGCCGTGGCGGTGATCAAGCTGATGGGGCCCGGTGAGTACATGCTGATGCGCGCCGACGATGATCCGACGGGGCACTTTGGTTTGGCGGCGCGCGACTACACTCACTCGACAGCGCCGAACCGCAGGTTTCCGGACCTGGTAACTCAGCGTATCCTGCACGCGATGATGGACGATGCGCCTCCACCCTATACGGATGGGGAGTTGGCGGCGATCGCGCAGCACTGCAACGAGGCGGATCAAGCATTGCGGAAGATTGAGCGCAGGATGCAGAAGCGCGTAGCTGCTGTGGCGATGAGCGGCCGCGTGGGCGAAGACTTCAAGGCCGTAATTACAGGCTCGAGCGATAAGGGCGTTTATGCGCGAGTGATCGAGCCTCCGTTTGAAGGGCGCGTGGTCGAAGGAGAGCATGGGCTCGATGTGGGCGACGTGGTACGGGTGAAGCTGATCCGCACAGACCCAGCGCGAGCGTTTATCGACCTTGCCCGAATGTAGTTACCGGGATAGCAAAATACTTTGTGGACAGATGGAGTTAGTTTTCAGTCGGGATTCTTGCCGCCTGGTCCACAACCAATACAGCTACGTTTCCTTTGCGGCCTTCGATTCTCAGTCCCAACTGATCTTCAAGTACCCTTTGCCATGACGTGAACATATCCGTACCCAGCTCAGGGTGGATGTCCACGGTAAAGTCAAAAATGCCCGGAAGTCCTGTCTTATCCAGCACCGAAATCGGGGACGCACTGGCTCTTGCCGGTTCGGCTGGATTATCGGAAGCCGGTATCGATAACTGGACGGCAAGCAGGTCCGCGAACTGTCGCAAATCCCCGTGAAAATGTAATCCGGCCCGTGCGGTGGGGTTTTCTCCGTCGCCGGCCGGGCGAATTTTGGGGCCCGATTTGGCAACGACCAGTTCGTACACGCGCATCTCTCGCATCTCGCTGTGCTGTGTCAGTTTGAATCGGTCGGCCACGAGGCTTCGTAGCATCAGGGCCATTTGCTCCCTCGTGACGACCCCTGTTGCTTTTGCCTCGACGTCGTATTCGTTCTTGTCAAGCCAGCTTGGCCCCAATACCTGATTGAGTTGAAGGTGGTAAGCCTCAGCAACCAGGCGCTGCAGCGTGACATTTGTGCCCGTGATCCCAGTAGGCGAGTAGGAAAGTTGATTGTTATAGTCCGGCCCGACCAGGTGTTGGCTCGGTCTCACGGAAGCAACGTCAAAGGCCGGCGCCGTTGTGGAGGCTTGGCCGACCGCGACGGAACTCGAAAGCGCGAGAGGAATGAGGATGGACAGCGCGCGCATGGCCTCCAGCATATTCGCCCAGAGATGAGGCCGGCAAATTGCGGAAGAAACCCCAGGCCTTTCGACTCACCGACGCCAAGGAACATCGGATCTCTAGATCAGGTAACGACGGATTGATTAAGGTTAGTGCGGAGCGGTCTGCCCCTTATCGGGTGCCTGTTCGAAACCGGGCAAGACTCGGGCTGTGCCGTGGAACAAGTGGTATTGGTCAAAGGTGAAAACATTCATTTGCGTTTCGTAGGGTCCCCAAGTGAAGAAACCGACATTCCACTGAAGAAGCGCCGCTGCGGAGCGACTTCTCCAGATAGTGACGCTGCGAAGCGGCACTACGTACATCTTGCCGCCGATCTCCGTAGGACCGTAGCTGACCATGATGTCCGATCGTTTCGTCGGAACGAACCCGGGCAAATCATATTCCGTCTGAACACGGAGTATCGCGCCAGTTCCAGGATCGACGACAAACTCTCCATGCGAATCCGTTGCTAATTTGACCCGAGCGCCCTTACTACCATTCGGGTAGCAGCATCCACTAAGAGTCAACGTTGGAGCATCTGCCAGCCGGTAGCGAAATACAGCGCGGCGCCCGTTGATGCTGGGCTCCCACGATTTCCAAGTGACATCTCCCGGCGACTTCGATACGAATTGCAGCAAACTGAGAATCGGGCCAAAGGTGCCATATGTTCGCAACGGCTGCACATCGGTGCCGGCGTGCGGTGAGGCACTACTTACGATCTCTTCGCCTTTGCGGTAGAGTACGGTGTCTTGCAATTGCTGCTCGGCATGAAGGGGCTGCGACACATCTATTGTGCCAAGTCCTGGATAAGAAGCGACCTCTCGATAGTAAATCGCCGTACGGGTCGCGAAGAAATCGGGCAGCCTTGGAATGAGGCGATCCAAATAATCGGCGGCAGCCTTCAATATTCGCTGTTGCTCAGCCTTGTCCGGCGCCGGATCAGCGGGGAGCTCTGCAGACGGAGGATCAAGAAATGTGGATTCATCGGCGATCAGCTCAAGTGACTCGCGGAGCTTCTTGTCATGCACCTCTGCGAGCAGTGATTGTAGCTTTACTTGGCTGAGCCGCTCAGTCAGGGCGATACCTGAGAGCTGCCGCGCAGCGGAGGCGCCGCCGTGGATCGCCTGTAGAATCTGCTCAAGCTGTGATACCGTGACGCGCTGGATCCTGGGATCGGGTGGGTCGTCATAAAACGGTTGATTGTAGTAACCCTTGGATGTGTCAGCAGTCAGAGTCGGCTGACTCAGCTCCACTTTCAGGGAGTGATAGTCGTCCGCGTGCGCTGCGAGAGGAGGGTCGAAGGTGAAGGAGTAAAAGGTCCGGGCGTTCTCGATGCTGTCGTTCATCGGTCCCACTAACCCGTGGGATGAAGGCAGGAGTCGACCGCCGCTTTGCACTGCCAAAACGTTCTTGAACAGGTTCATCCAGTTTGCTTGCTGAGCCGAAGGAACAGCTGTGAGAAACCTGCTCCAGGCGTCCGCCGCGGGCTCGTCTTCACCGATGGAAAAACAGTCGAGCGTGACACGGGCCTGGCGCAGGAGTATGGAGAACCGGCAAATCCTTTGAAAGAGATCGCGCTTCACTTCTTCACCCTTCTTACCAGAAGTGGTATAAGCCAACGGCGCGTCTGGAATGAACTGTGTTAATAGGCCATTGCCATCGGAAGCAAATGCTCCCGTTCCGCGATTACCCAGCCCGGGTCCGATCCAGAACAGCAATTTTCTACCAGGGCGGCTGGCCTCCGCACGAGCGATGGTCCACAGCGCCCTTAGTCCCGTTAAAGCGGTGACGGTGTCAAACGAACGCTCGACGGGTGCCTGCAACGGCGAGTGCACTTTGGGAGCAAGATAGTATGCTTCGACTTTATTATCGGAAGTAACATCCGTGGCAAGTGCTTCTCCCTCAGTCGACGACTTCGCCGTAAGAAAAAATCCCGAATCTTCCAGCGAGTAGATGGTCACCGGCTGCGCCAGTGGCCCGGATCGGTAATGCAGGAATTGCGCCACCTGTTGCCGCTCGAAGGCAGCAAGGTCCGGGGATAGATCCAAGGTATCAAGGAGAATAATGACGGTAAGCGAATCCTCGGCGCTGCCAGAGGGGCCTTTCGACGCATGAAACGCAATGATCCTCTGCGGCTGGCTATTGTCGAGCAATCTGAAATCAGTACGCTGAAGTCCGGCGACTGATTTGCCCGCTCGATCAGTTACTGTTGCGTCGAGACGGATGAGCCCTTCGGCGCTGACCGCTTCACTCGGAAGCTCTCGTCGCTGTCCAGGCTCCAGATTTCCCGTGCCAATAGAAGTCGGCTTGTCCGTAGACGCGACTGAACGTTGTCCGAGAGCAGCAGCGAGGATTACCAGAAAACCGAATCCGGACAGAGTTAATCGGTGGAATCTGCGCACCGTCTTTTTCGCCTCCAGATGGCAAGATCGAGTATACGGTTTTCGCTTACCACCCATCTGTCGAAGCCGAGTCCACAGGTCAACCCGCACGGATTGTCACCGTCTTCGAATTGAGCCCGGATCACGAGCAACCGGGATTAAATGCCGGGTTCCGCAGGTACGGACTTTCGATGTTCGATTTTTCTACTGCGGTGGCGCGTGAAGGTGAAGCAACGTATCTACTCGGCGGTACCCCGGAGGGGTTTTATAGATGGCGGCATCCGGCTCTTTGCGTGTTAGTTGCGTAACCGTCATGGTTTGGATTACTGCCTGCGGGTCATCCAACCTGGATGCAAGATTCATGCGAAGATCGTCAGAGTACCAGTACTCCCTCGTCACCACTTTCTTTTCTACGCTGTTCTTGACAGGGTCGATTTCCCGCACGTGATGCACTGGTAAACCTTCCAGGTCTTGAACTCCGAGGTCTTCCCCATTTTCGAATTGACTCTTGGGCTTGCCATTGTCCCTTGGATCGTAGAAGAAGCCGTCGCCCATGATCGCGGGCTGCCGGTCAAGTGTCCCTACCCAATAGGTCTTGAAGAGGGGATCGACGATGGTGTACGTTGCGGTCGCGGGATCGTAGAGATCGACGGTCACCAGCATCGGTTTGCCAGCGGCGTCACGCCTCCAGGCATCGCGGTACATGCGTCCGTGGCTATCCCTGGCAATCGTCTCAATGGCCTTGAAGGTAACCCGGGTGCCGTCCCGCTCAATTCGGGTTTGATCGACCTCAACGACGGCGGTGAGCGGGGAGTTGGGAATCGGACTGATGTAGATTGCGCGGTCCATAGCAGCGAAGGCGACAGGAGTTACGACAGCAAAACCCAGACGCAACACCCGGGAGACGACCGAAAGAAATAGCGGTGGCGGCATAGACGTTCTCCGGCGGTTGATCGCAAGTATAGTACTGTCGTCTCTCATTGACCTCCCTCACCTTAGGAAAGGCAGCGCCCATTTGGGGACAGCGGATTTCGGATTTTGGACAGATGAGTGCCTGCCGGCGAAGTGGTTCGTGGGCTATCCCTCGGTCATAGAATGAGTTGGCGAATGCGGCAGAACGGTAAGTGAATTGCCAAGTCTATGTTCTAAGGTGACAAGCAAAGCGTGTCTGGGTGATCCGAGACCACGCCGAGCCGCGGAGCTAGAAGCCTTTCAGGAGACCATCTGCCGTGCAAGACCTCCGCTTCGCGATCCGCCAACTGCGCAAGAACCCGGGCTTTGCGGTGACCACCATCCTCACGCTCGCCCTCGGCATCGGTGCGACTACCGCCATCTTCAGCCTAGTGAATGCGGTGCTGCTAAGGCCCCTGCCGTTTCCCGAGCAGGACCGGCTTATGTGGTTGCATCAACAGGATCATTCGCTGCCGGGCGTGGTGCCGGAAGCGCTGAGTTATCCAACGTATTTTGACTGGCGAGCGCAAAATCATACCTTCAGCAGGATCGCCTCCTATCGCTCCGACGCGGTCACCCTCGAGATGGCCGGCGAGGCGCAGCACCTCGAGGGACAGACCGTCTCGGCCAACTTCTTTCAGGTACTCGGCATCGTCCCCATGCTGGGAAGAGACTTTCGTTGGGACGACGAAAAGCCTGGTAATCGCGTCGTGATGCTGAGCTACTCGCTCTGGCAATCGGCCTTCGGCGCGGCAAAGGACATCGCCGGCACGACCATCCGGTTGGGAGATCACGACTATCTTGTCGCCGGAGTCATGCCGAAGGGTTTCCGGTTTCCTCTGGATGGCCTGGCATCCGCTCTATGGTTGTCGCTCGCAGACGATGCGGATGGACCCCAACCCAGGACCGGGCAACGTGGCAATGATTCCTTGAATGCCATAGGACGGCTGAAGCCCGGGGTCACGCTCGGACAGGCGCGTTCCGACATGAACCTGGTCGCAGCCAACCTTGCGAAACAATATCCGGCCTACAAGTGGTACAGCTCCGCCTTAGTTGAGCCAGAGTTGCAGCAACTGATCGGCGACACCCGGCAGGGTCTTCGAGTGCTGTTTGGTGCAGTTACCCTGGTGTTATTGATCGCGTGCGCCAACGTTGCCGGCCTGCTGATGGCACGCGGTTCCCGGCGCACGGCGGAGTTCGCTCTGCGCGCCGCGATCGGCGCAAGCCGCGCGAAGATCATCCGGCAGTTGCTACTGGAGTCTCTGGTATTGTCACTCTGCGGCGGAGCTGCCGGCACCGCGCTGGCCAATGGACTGCTGCGAGGGATGGTGAGCCTGATACCCCGCGACATCCCCCGCATCGAGGCGGCGACCATCGACGGCAGTGTGCTGGCCTTTGCCATCGCGGTTTCCGTCGTTACCGGTCTGTTGTTCGGAATGCTTCCCGCGTGGCGTTTGTCGCATTTGGAGCCGGTGCAGGCGTTGCGCGAGGGAGCGCGAGGCATGTCGGGGGGACGAGGACAACATCGCCTGCACACCGGGCTGGTAGTGGCGCAGACAGCGATCGGACTCGTTCTGCTGGTTGGTTCCGGCCTGCTGATTCGCAGCTTCATCCGCATCTTGAGTCTTGATCCCGGCTTCGATCCGAAGCATGTGCTGACCGCGAGAATCGGCGTATCCTTTGACCGTTTGAGCCACGATCAGCACTTTCAGTTCTACGATCAGTTGGTGGCGCGGCTATCCGCGCTGCCCGGCGTGCAGGCCGCGTCAGCTGGATGGCCGCTGCCCATGAGCAGGAGCAGCGCCAGCCTCTCCTTCAGCATTCAGGGAAGCCCGGTCAGCGAAGCCGATCATCCAAGCGAAGCAGCCGGTGTGGTGTTGCCCGGCTACTTTGAAAGCATGCGCATCCCGCTTCTTTCGGGACGGCTGTTTGGCCGACAGGACGGCGTGAAAGCAGCGCCGGTGATCATCATCAACCAGGCCTTCGCGCGCAAATACTTCTCCGGCCAGAATCCCGTTGGCAAACACATCCAGGTCGATCTGGGTGATGGTGTCATCGAGCATCCCATGCGCGAGGTCGTCGGCGTCGTCGGAGACATCAAGCGCAGGAGCCTCACCGCCGAAGCGGATCCGCAGTATTATCTGCCCTACACACAGGCTGTCATCACCAATCCGTTTCTTACGATCCGCACGACCGGCGATCCATCCAGCGTGGAAAACGAGCTCCGTGCGGTGCTCCGCGAGATGGACAAGAGCGTGCCCGTCTATGAGGTTTCGCCGCTGGAGACCTATGTCGAGAAGTCGGAGGCGCAGCCGCGCTTCCAGACCGTGTTGCTGTTTTGCTTCGGGGGGATCGCGCTGATACTCTCGGCGCTTGGGCTGTATGGCCTGCTCTCGTACATGGTGGCACAGCGCACACTCGAGATCGGACTGCGCATGGCGCTGGGCGCACAACGGACAGATGTGTTGCATATGATCGTCGGGCGTGGTCTGGCGCTCGCACTGACCGGATCGGTTGTGGGCCTGGCGATCTCAGCCATGATCACGCGCCTGCTCTCGGAAATGTTGTACGGCATCCGCCCCTTCGATCTGGTCACCTTCGCAACAGTGACGGTGCTTCTACTCCTAGTAAGCCTGAGCGCAAGCCTCGTGCCTGCATACCGCGCTGCGCGACTTGATCCCATGGAATCACTGCGGGAGCAGTAAGTTTTTGCCGGCTACTTCCAGTTTCCCTGTAGAAATGTGCGGAGAAAGCGAAGTAAGCGAATTAAGCCTGCTCCTGCATGGACTCCTCGTTGGCTGTTTCCTCAAAGGTCGATTCATCGTGTAACTCTTCCCCTTCCAGGCACTCCGACGCCGGTATCGCAGACCAGAGGGTGGAGGGGCGGCCCGCGGTGGGCTGACTGCTTTGGTAGATTGCACCCAACGATATGAGTTGTTCGAGGGCGGCTTCTATGCGGCTGCTGCTGAGGTGGCCGTGGAAGTGAGCACTGATTTGCTGTCTGGACAACCTGCCGCCGGATGCGTTGATGGCTTCCATGATGCGATCGGCGGTGTGGTCACCGGTGGATGTGCCGAAGAAGAGAGAGGCGCTTGCGGCGCAGTAGTCCCACACTGCGAGGGCAGCTTGCAGGTGAGGCAGCCCGATGACGGGACTGCAGTCGAGGACGGCGTAGATGGCGCCAAGGCGCAGAACCTGGGCCTCGGCGCGACTGGTAGCGGCGCCGTAAAGGCCAGGACGGACCTGGCTCAGGGCCGGGTAGCGCTCGTGCCAGAGAGCTCGCGCCTGGTCGTCGCGGACGAGGCGGATGGCGCCCGCATCGGCGGCCCAATCGAGAGCGCGGCGTAGTTCTGCGGCAACGGCAGATAGTTCATGAGCGTCCAGGTTGCCGCCTTCCGGCAGGCATTGGCTACGCTGCACTCCTGTCCAGAGACAGCGGTTGGCGAAGCCGTTGTGCGCTTCGGTAGGGCGGAGATTGTCTTCGAGTTCGCGCTGCGTGATGTGGCCGATCAGGCTGATATGCGTGCCGGTGGCCTGGAGGGGATGGAGACCAGCGAGCGAGCTGAGATCGCCACTATCCCAGGCGCAACGGAGCAGAGGTGAGAGGTGCCCCTTGGCCCGCCGCAGGGAATGGAGCACGGCGGCGAACTCCTCGGAGAGCACAAGCAAGCGGCGGTCCGTGGCCGGCTGCTGATCGCGCAGAGCATAGATAAGGGCCGCGGGCGTCAAGCGAGCGGTGGTGACGCGCTCGGTGACCCACGGGCGATCGACTTCCGCGAAGAGGCGGCGAATCTGATTCCAGCTTGTTCCCTTGCGAGCCTTGCTGGATTCGCCGACCAGCACGACAAAAAGGTTGAGAGCATGGCGGGTAGCATCGACCATGCAGTGGGGCGCGGGACCCACGGCGTTGCCGAACGCGGCCAGCAACTGGAGGAGGATGGCGGCGGGATGGGCTTCACTGTGCGGGGCCAAGCCGCATACGGCTAACCCGGCGACGCCGTAGAGTGCTGCATCGCCGAGGATTGGATTCGGGTGCGCGCCGGGCCGTGGCGTGGGAGGCGCCGGGCGGGTCTGTTGCTGTGGCTGTGGCATAAGCTTCTGGTGAACGCCGGTGAGTTCGGCCATGCGACGTTCTATGTCGGATAGAGTCGGTACGGATGGACGGGATTGCCCCTCGAAAGGATTAGATTTCATGATTGGCCTGCTCGCGCGATTCTGAATTGGGATCGAAAATCATTGGTCGGGGATTGTTGTCGAAGGCGGATAACGCGGGTGTACATGAGTGTGCCGGGTCCAGGGGCCGCGTCCTATCGGCAGTGGTTCGGCGTACCGATTCGCTTGATGAAGGGTGATTTCTCATTTTTGTCGTTACGTCTCCATGCGTCCGTAAGTGGGGCGCGCCGGGGGATCTACCAGTGCGGGCTCTTAATTAGGAAGGTATTACTGCTTGGTTGTGGCGTCCATCGCGTTGGCAAAGAAAGATGAGGATAAAGGGGTATTAAACTAGTAGTTAACAGCTTGATTTTGGACGCATGCGGCTCAAGGGGGGTCGTATGGCAATCATCACTCGGGGTTTGGCAAATTATTGCTTCGTGACGCAATGGTGATTATGCCGTCCAGACGGGACTGACAATTTCGCCGGAAAATAGCCTATCCGTGACTCTCGCATTGGCAGAGGGTCAGTCCCGTCTGAGCACGAATTACTGACACGAATTACCCGAATTACCCAAAATACTTATTCACTGCGTAGCGCCCGTGCCGGATCGATGGATGCCGCTCTGCGTGCTGGTCTCCACGCGGCTATCAGCCCTACCGAGCAGATCAGGCTCACCACCCCGCCCAGTATCACTGGATTACCAACCGTTACCCCGTAAAGAAATCCGTTCATAATACGGCCCATGAGAGCTATGCCGCACAGACCGAAAATCGTGCCGCCGGCCAGTAGCAATCCAGCTTCTTTGAGCACCATCTGGAGGATCGATGTGCGGTCCGCTCCAAGCGCCATCCTGAGGCCGATTTCGTGTGTCCGTTGGGCCACAGTGTAGGAGATGACTCCGTAGATGCCAACAGCGGCCAGGAAAAGCGCGATACTGGCGAAGGCGATGAGAAGCAGCATATTGAAGCGCCAACGCTCGAGAGCGTCCGAAAGCAGCTCCCGCATCATTCTTACCTCGGCTATTGGCTGCTCTGGGTCAACTTGTAGGATGGCATTGGCGAGCTCCTTGTCGGGCCTCCCGAAATCTGGTTTGGTGCGAACAGCCCAGCGGATCGGAATCGTCCGGACCAACAGAGAGCCAAGATGCGGAGAAAGCTGGGCGAAAGGCGTGTACATCGACGGTGGCGCCGAGGCGTTGAGTTCGTCTGCCTTTGCGTCCCCGACCACTCCAATAATCTCTCGCGGCTCATCGGCAAAATCCGGACCCAGGTTTTGCGCGATAACGATTCGCTTGCCGATCGGATTTTCGTTCGGGAAATATTGATGCGCCATCGTCTGGTTGATGACGACCACGCCGGGCGAGTGTTCGGAGTCTGACTGCTCGATTTGCCGTCCCTTGAGGACGGGAATCTCCATGGTCTGGAAATAGCCGGAGCTCACGATCAGGTAGGCGCTGTCCCCGGAAGACTGTCCCGGTGGAGGAATCGCGCCGCCTGCAATCGTAAAGGGAAAATCGAGAGTCGGTTCAGTGGGGAGGCTGCTCACACTCGCCACGCTCTCTACGCCTGGCAGTTTCTGGATGCGCTGCAAGGCATTGTGCAGGAAGCGCTGCAAGGAAGCGGGGCTTCCATATCTATCAAGCGAAAGAGTGGTCTCGAAGGTCGCAATTTGGCTGTAGTTGAAGCCTGGATTCAACTGCTGTAGTTTTAGGAAACTCGCGATCAGCAATCCGGCTGCGAAGAGCAGGATAAGGGACAACGCAGTTTCCGCAACGATCAGCGCTCCCGAAACCCTTCGATGACTCCTGGCTGCGGTTGAAGTGCGCGATGAACTGCTATGCAGCGCATCGCCGGGGCCCATGCTTGAACTTCGCACGGCGGGTAACAAGCCGAACAGAACTCCAGTGGAGAGCGAAACGCCGACTGCAAAGGACAGCACTCGCCAATCAAGTGAGGTCGCGCCGAATCGAGAGATGGCAACCGGGGCCACTGTAATGAGACTCTTGTTTGCCAGCCACGCCACGAGCATCCCGAGCAACCCTCCCGAAAGCGCGAGTACGAGGTTCTCGGTAAGAAGCTGGCGGATGATGCGCAGCTTGCTCGCACCCAGAGCGTTGCGCACCCCAATCTCCCTCGCGCGATCGCCCATACGGGCGAGCAGCAGGTTGGCGACGTTTGCACAGACGATGAGCAGGACGAATCCGACTGCGCCGAAGAGCAGCATAAGAATTGGCCGCGCGTCCTCGGTGATCCGTTGCTGAAGTGCGGGTAGGACGACCGCTCCTGCATACGGAAAGGCTGTTGGTAGGTCAGCTGCCAGCTGTCGGCTCAGAGATGTAATTTCCGACGCCGCTTCTTCCCGTGTCACTCCAGCATTCAGCCTCCCGATGCATTCGAGAACGCTGCGTGGATCGTGGCTTGTGGCCGGCAGTTGGAGTGGGGTCCAGATTTCAACTGCGCTCAGCGTCGGCGTGGTGGCAAGAAACTGAAATCCCCGCGGCAAAACTCCAATGACCGTGTACGGCTCTCCGTCGATCCGAATCGATTTGCCGACAATCTCGCGATCATTATTAAATCGGCGATGCCAGAGGCTTTCTCCAAGAATGGCGACGCGCTGCGACCCAGGTTCATCGTCCTCTTTGGCGAAGTTGCGCCCCAATTGAGGCGCGACTCCGAGGACGCGGAAAAAATCCGCGCTCACGCGAAGTCCTGGTATGCGTTCCGGCATTGATCGCTCCGCGAGGTTGAATCCAACAGGAAGAACTGAGTACGCGGCCAGATGCTGCAAGGTCCGGCTGTGGTCCCTCCAGTACAGGAACAGGGGTATGGACGCGGTGTAACTTACCCCGGTAGTCGTCACTTTCTCCGTCTGAACAATCCGTTCCGCGTGAGGGTACGAGAGCGGCCGTACCAGGACAGAGTTGACCACTCCAAAGATGGCGGTGCTGGCGCCGACGCCGAGCGAGATCGTCAGAATCGTAGCGGCCGCAAAACGGGGTGACCTGGCCAACTGGCGAAATGCATAGCGCGCGTCCATGGAAATGCTTTCGACGACCAGTACCGTGTTTACTGCGTTCAAATGCTCTCTGGTCTTATTCAGGTTTCCGAAACGCAACATCGCATCGCGGCGCGCCTCTCCGGGAGGCATGCCGATGGCCAGATTGTCTTCGACCCGCATCTCGATATGCGACCGAAGTTCCGCATCGATCTCGCGGTTTAGACTTGACCGCGAAAAAAGATTAGATATTCGACGAAACAGCGACATGGTGCCACCTCATGCATAACAGTTCGAGAGTCCCTTGCAGACAATTCTTCGCAACCTGGCTTTTACCTCTAGACCAAACTCGGTAGATTGAGCGTAGACCTAGATACCTAGGGTTTGTCAACCCCCCGACGCTGGGAACACCTGGGGATTTCAGTAATGCCTCGCGGGGCCGCATTTGAGCCACCCAAACTTATCGCATGAGCGGCCTCCTAGCCCTACCTTTTCCGTCATCGCGCATGATGAAAACGCGTGACGCGCGCGGCGACTCTTTCCTCCAACCTGGTTGGCGATCACATCGAAAACTCTCGCACCATTCTAGTTTTGAAGAACAGTGACCCTATGTAGTGTACTATATTCGATCGAGAACCAAATTGACCGTTTACGGGTTCTCCAGGGAGTTCTTCATGAACAGAGGACCGAGGTGGAACCTGAGGACACTATGGGTGTTCGTACTCGTAATCGTGATTGGAGGTTGTCTTCACGCACAGGACATCACTGGCACTTGGCAGGGAACAATTACGCCGCCCCAGGGCACACCGCATCGCATGGTTCTGCGGGTCATACACGACGACAGCGGAGCGTTCAAGGCAAAGATCTACAGCATCGATCAGGACTTCACTGGCGATTGGGCCGACTCAATTACCGTGCACGACTCCACCGTGCAATTTGTGGTCGGCATGCTCCAGCTTTCCTACGAAGGCAAGCTCAACTCTGACAGCAAAACCATCACTGGCACGTGGACACAAGGCTTTGGAACCCCATTTACCTTCCGAAAGGCCACCCAGGCGACCGTGTGGCCCCTGCCCAACGACCCCTCACCGCACACCGCTCAACTCGTCACCGTCGAGCCAGGAGTCAAGCTCGAAGTCCTCGACTGGGGTGGCACCGGTCGGCCTCTCGTCTTCCTGGCCTCTCTGGGCGACACCGCGCACGCGTTCGACCAGTTCGCGCCTAAATTTACCGGCAAATATCACGTGTACGGCATTACCCGCCGCGGCTTTGGCGAGTCCAGCAATCCCACTCCCAACAACGATAATTATTCGTCCGACCGCCTCGGCGACGATGTCCTTGCCGTCATCGCCGCCCTTGCATCTGGATAAGCCAGTCCTAGTCGGGCACTCCATTGCTGGCGAAGAGTTGAGTTCTATCGGCAGCCGTCATCCCGAGAAAGTCAGCGGACTCATTTACCTCGAGTGCAGCGGTCCCTACGCTTTTTACGATCGCGCCCACGGCGACCTGCAGCTGGACATGATCGATGTCCGCAACAAGATAGAGCAGCTTCTCCCGGGCGGCGGCGACCCGTCTGGCCCGATGCAACCAACAGAAGCCCTGCTGGCCAGCCTCCCCCAGCTCGAAAAGGAGCTTCAAGATCAAGTGAAGCTGCAACAAGCAGTCTCGCCACCCACCGCGAATCCCTCGCTGCCACAAGACCCGCACCCCACCACCGCAAGCGCTTTCGCGGCTATCGTCAGCGGCGAGCATAAATACACCGAGATCAAGGTACCCTGCCTTGCATTCTTCGCTGTGCCGCATGACCTGAGCAGCCGTCTTCCCGGGCGACGCCGCTCTCCACGCCGCCGTCGTAGCAGCCGACCTCGAGAGGCAAACCAGACTGGCGAATGCCTTCGAAGCAGGTATTCCCTCAGCTAAGGTCGTCCGTCTGCCTAACGCGAGTCACTACGTCTTCCGTTCCAACGAAGCAGAAGTGCTGCGCACCATGAACGACTTCCTCGGCAAGCTGCCTTAACCCTGACAAGTGATCCAGTCATAGGCCGGACTACAGTCTGCGAGTGCTGCCGTCAGTCCTCAAAAAAAATGCGCTTCAGTCTTGCGATCATTTTCGAGACCCAGATGAGCGCGAAATCGCCAATGCATCGAGCGATCGGTGCTCGACTTCCGCGTTCCGGTTGTATCACCGCCCACCCGGAAGTTACCCCAGAACGGCTGTTCTGTCCGGGTTGGCGACGATCCTTCATGACCAAGGAGGAAGGCTCCGTCCAATTGGCGGACGCGGCGCGGACCCTCGGTGGTGCCTGCAAACGTCTCGTATCTGCGAAGACCCACTCATCGCGTTGGGCAAATAGATATCGTGTCGCCGCTGTTCCCTCCAGCCTGAGTAATCCCCACCCCAAGGCCTCTTACTGGCGTGGAGGCGCGTCAGCCTGCATCCAGTAGAAGGTTCTGCTACGCACAGTCAAGCCTGGACGCCGCGGAACAGTAACCTGTAAGGAGTGGAGCCCGGCAGTGCGACTGCTCGGTATAAAGCTGATTGGATACTGTACTGGCAGCTGGGCGTCGACGGCGAATGCTGCGGTGCTGACCTGACGTTTCCTGCCAATTACCTGTACTACTCCTCCCGAAGCAATGGCAAAGTGCCTAGGAACATCCTGCTTTAACCCACTGGCAGCATGCACGAGCAAAGCATTCACGTTCAGACCAATTCGCGCCAGATCAACATCAGACCAAGCATCCGATAAGCCTACCTCCACGGGGGAATACTCCAGCGCGTGCACGGTGACGTCGTTGGCTTCGATCAGGCTGAGTGCCTCTTCGCTGCTGTGTGTGCTGCCGAAATCGCTCGCGGTTGAGACGAGCAGGATATTTTTGTTGCTGGAAGACGCCTCTTCTGAAAGAAGACGTGCGGCCTTGAACAAACCATCGACCAAAGCAGGGCCTCTCCTGATCAAGGAAGGCAAGGGAGAGACGGCCGGGTGCATGTTTTTGAGCTGTTGAATTACTTGATCCTTGTCCGAAGTAAATGGGAGGAGAAGCCTGGGTTCGGAGGCAACGGTCATGATGGCGATGGTTGTAGGCGCTGCCGGCAGCCCTTCCACAAACGCGACGAGACCCGTGTTCAAAGACTCCTTTAGCAGGAGTGTATCGTCATCCTGCTCTACCAGGATGATCAGTGCTCGAGAGGGCGGAATCCAACCATCGTCCAACCGGATGATTTGTAACTGCCGGTCATCGTACACAGCAAAATCGGACGCTGTGAGACCCCAGACTTGTTGGCCTTTCGCATCGACTACTGTGGTCGGCACTGTCACCAGCGTGGTGCCGGAGTGGAATGTCTGGGCGATTGCATACACCGCTGCGACGAGGAGAAGCGCAACACACGCTGGTTCGAGCCATCGTAAATACATGCGCATATCCCAGGTGGCCCTCAGAAAGCTAGTCGGGGGTAAAAAGGGGAGACGGGACGTTAACCGCATCCGGAGCAACTCCAACCAGTCTACCGGATACAAAGTTGCATCGGTTACGTTAGAAACGTCGGATTTCTTGAAAGTTTCCCGGCTCGCGTCTCATTCTCGGATCGGTCAGGGATACTTGTCTTAGAACTCCGAGTGGTGTAGAGTTACTTCCCATAGAACTTCGAGTGGAGTCTGTACACCTCGAGTGATTCGCAACCAGCAGCTCTCCAGCGATATGCTCAAGGGCACGCTCGCATGATGATCCTACGCACGCTTACCACCGGCGACGCTCACGGCCATACCATCGTGAAGGTCATCGAGCGCAACTCCGAAGATTACTCGAAGTCGGGCAAGGCTCGCTTTATCGCGGGCTGCACCGCCTGGAAAATCGCGGGTGGCTCGCGTCCTACTGGGGCGCGAGTGAAATACAACCGCAAGGCCAAGTACTACCGCCTCACCCCCGCCGGCAGTCTCCGCCTCACGCTAGAAGCCGGCGGCTGGCGCAGAACGGCGCGCGCCATCGCGCTTGTCATGGGGGAAAACGCTAATGAGGGAAGCGCAGAATGAGCCTGCTCCGATTCTTCCGCCGCCGTCGTCAAGATACTGACCTTGCCCGCGAAATTTCCGCACACATGGAGGCCGAGCGCGCGGAGAACCTTGCACGCGGCCTTAGCCCTGACGAAGCCGCGCGTCTCGCACGGGTCAAGTTCGGGTCCGAGCGGCGCGTGCATGAAGATGTTTGGCACCAGAACTCATTCAGCTTCCTGGAAAGCGTCCTCCGCGATTTCAAATATGCGCTGCGCACGCTCACCCGCACACCTGGTTTCGCGCTCGTTGCCATTCTCGTTATTGCTCTTGGGATCGGCGCTACGGCTGCGCTTTTTACCGTCGTTCGGTTTATTCTGCTCAACCCGCTTCCATACCCTGACTCCTCACGTCTGGCCGAGCTCTATGAAGATCAAGGGAAGGAAGGCCAATACCACTACATACCAGTAAGCGCGGGCAGCTTTACGAAATGGCAGCGGGCGGTGCACAACACGGCGGATATGGCGCTGATCGGTCCGTGGAGGTCCTACGATGTTTCGGGCCGCGGCACTCAGCTACCGGAGTCCGTTCCCGCCGGGTGGGTCTCCTGGAACTTCTTCCGCGTCTTGGGCATCACTCCTGCTCTCGGTCGCGATTTCCTGGCTTCGGACGATCGACCTTCTTCGCAGGCAACGGTGATTCTTGCCAATGCCTTCTGGAAGCGCCGCTTCGGCTCCGATCCAGCCATCGTCGGCAAGGCAATCCTGCTCGATGCAAAACCCTACACCGTTATCGGCATCATGCCGCCTTCGTTTGCATTTCCTAATCCCAAGGTCCAGCTCTGGACTGCCGCGAGCCACGAAGCTTCCCACGCATTGATGACCACGTTTGAGAACCATCCGTGGAGGGCCATCGCGCGCCTCCAGCCAGGCGCTACGCTTGCGAGCCTGCTCAGTCAGCTCGAGGTTGTGCAGAAGCAGATCAAGCTGAGCTACCCCGCTCCCTCTGTTGGAAGTATCGTGGTTGGCCACACATTGCTCGATTCCACCGTCGAAGACTTCAAAACACCTCTCTACGCTCTCCTTGCGGCGGCTCTCTGCGTGTTGCTCATCGCCTGCCTCAACGTCGCCAATCTCCTCGTTGCCCGTTCCGCCGCCCGCCAGCGCGACTTGGCTATCCGTGCCGCGCTTGGCGGTAGCCGCTGGCGACTGATCCGTGAGCACCTTAGCGAATCGCTAGTTCTTTCCACCGCCGGCGGAGCACTTGGACTGCTTCTCGCCTGGCTCTCGCTCGCCTGGCTTCAGCACTCGCAGATCGAAATCGCCCGCATGCAGGAGATTCACCTCGACTTGTGGGCACTCCCCTTGGTCATCGCGATCTCCACTTTGACCGGTCTCACCTCCGGCCTCATCCCCTCACTCAGTTTGCAGACCGGCCAGCTTCTCGAAACACTGCAAAGCTCTTCGCGTTCTCATTCCGGAAACCGCAGCCGCTCCCGGCTGCGCAAAGCTCTGCTCACCGCGGAAGTCTCGCTCACCGTTGTACTGCTTCTCGGTGCCGGCCTTCTGCTGAAGGGCTACCAGCAGCTCCGCACCCGCGACCTCGGCTGCGCCGTCAACAACGTCCTTACGATGAGTTTCAGCCTGCCCGATGCGCGTTACAAAGAGCCCGTCCAGCGGATAGCATTCTTCGATAAGCTCCTCTCGCGTGTTCGCGCGCTGCCGGGTGCTGCAGCCGCAGGACTCACCACCGCGTTGCCCGGATCGGGCTGGGATAGCGACGATAACGTCTCAATCGCGGAGCATCCGCCGCTTCCTAAGGGACGCGGCCTCGATACATTGCGGCGTTCCGTCGATCCCGGCTACTTCGCCGCGATGCGGATACCACTTTTGCGCGGTCGCTATTTCCGTGAAGATGAGCGCCTCGATCGCACTCACGTTGCCATCATCGATCAGTCTGCTGCCGCACAATACTTTCCCGGTGAAGATCCCATCGGGCGTCATCTCAAAGCCATCGAGGACAATGACTCAAAACTCTACGAAATCGTTGGGGTCGTTGGGAAAACTCGCTGGATGGCCTCCGAGCCGCCAATGCCGACTTTCTACCTTCCATTTCTCAATGGCGAAAGCTCCGGCGTGCTCGCCGCGCGCGGTAGCAGCAATATCGATGTCGAATCGCTCGCCCTGCCCATCCAGAAGATCTTCGGTCAGCTCGATCCCGATCTCCCCGTATCAGACGTTCTCACCATGCGGCAGCAGATCGGCGTCGCCACCCAGCAGGACCAGTTCAATTCCTTCCTCGTTCTTGGGTTCGCCATCATCGCGCTCATACTCGCAGTCGTGGGCCTCTATGGTGTGCTCTCCTATCTCGTCACCCAGCGCACCACCGAACTCGGCATTCGCATGGCACTCGGCGCGCAACGCGCCGAACTCGCGCGTCTCACCCTCACCGAGGGACTCCTGCCCGTCCTAATCGGTCTCGTCGCTGGGCTTGCCGGCGGCGCAGCCGTTGTCCAGCTCGTTCGCTCCATGCTCTACGGCATGAGCCCGTTCGACTGGAGCGTCTTCATCATGGTAGTCATCGTTCTCGTTCTCACCGCCGCCGGAGCCTGCATCCTTCCCGCATGGCGAGCCACCCGCCTCGATCCAGCCCAAGCCCTGCGCTCCGAATAGGAGACACATGAATCTCTTCCGCTTCGTCCGTCGAAGCCGGACGGCTCTCTCGACAACGCGCAGATCCAGCGGAGTATCTTTCCTTCAACCAAAAGCCAACTTCCGGCTTCAGTCTTCTCGTGCGAACAGCACAGGGTGAACTGTTGCATTATCGCCAACTCGCTCATCGAGCGTGGCGGGCCGAGAAATCTTCGTCTCCCATTGTTCCGGTCTGGGTCACCGCCCCGGAAGTTGATACCGGGGACGGCGACCTTTCGGGGTCGAACTAACCCCCATCATTCTGCCCTGCAGGCACGAAACCACTAGGATCGGGTAATTCAATGACCAGACGGAGCTGGTACTTTGAGAAGGTAGCATTCTAAAAGTACCAGTCCCGTCCTACCACGAATCTCCGTGCCGGAAGAGTCAGCGAGCGCCGCGACTGATTCGTAGCCGCCCATCAGTGTAAGATTTGCGGGAACGCCTTCCTTATTGCTCGTAGCCGCCGCAGCGGTAATATTCGCCCGTAGTCTGCTCTGCTCATTCGGGGCGGAAAAGAGTTCACTTTGGTCGGAGGGATTCTGAATGATTGTTTTCGCGAATTGGAGATCGCTTCTCGCGCTTCTTGCACTATCGCTGTTCGGATCAGTAGTAGTCTCGTCGGCCGGTGTTGCTCAGGACAAGGCGAGCGTCAGCGAAATTACGCGGCAACTCCTCGTGTTCAGCACTGCCGCGGGTAACGTTGTGGCCTCTGTCGGATCTGACGGAGCTCTGCTGGTCGGAACGCCTTCGGTGGCAAGTACTCCGCGGATCAGTGGCATCCTAGCGAGTCGTACAAGCTCTCCGGTTCGCTACGTTGTCATTTCGCCCGAAGACTTGGAGCATTCCGATGGCGATGCGGGATGGGGGCGGCACGGAGCTTTCGTCGCCATGCAGGAGAATGCACTTCGACGTATCGGCGGCAACGTTATGGGCGCACCGCTACCATTGCCAGAGCGCTTTATTCAGCTCGGCGTCAACCGACCCCGCATAGCCTTCTCTGAGGTTCTTGCGTTCGACCTGAACGGGGAATCTATTCACGTCGTTCATCAAGCCCCGGGTTACAGCAACGCCGATACAATCGTCCATTTTCACGTGGCGAACCTCGTCTATCTTGGTGAGGTATTTCCAGGCGATGGCTACCCGGCAATCGACACAGGGCAAGGCGGCACCCTGGATGGACTACTCAAAACACTCAACGGCTGGACAGACAGCAAGTTCTGGGTCGTGCCCGCGCACGGCAAGGTGACGACCGGCGCGAGTGTCAAAGCATTCGCGGGCATGGTCGCGACGGTCCGCGATCGTGTGCAGAGGATGATCAATGCAGGGAAAAATGAGGATCAAATTCTCGCCGAACATCCGACTGCTGACTTCGATGCCATTTGGGGGCACGGGCGCATCCAAGCCGACGCTTTTGTGCGCGAAGTCTACCGTGCCCTCACATTGAAGGGGCAGACGAAATAACCCCCATCGAGAAAGCTCACCGGAATCCATCAGCGAGGAGGTTTCGGACGTAGAGGTGTTTTAAACCCCGCGACGGGACGGGATGATACCGCCTCTGTACTCAACAGACTAAGGTGAAAATCCCGTCTGTCCCTTCAATGTGCAACAGACGAAGGTGAAAATCCCGTCTCCCTTCAATGTGTGCGAGCGCGAATTATGCGGCGCGAGCGGGCTCGGACGCGAAGCTGGATAGAGTTTTGGTTGATGTGTCTCGCCGCCTATCTGGTCCTTGCCGTGGCTTTCGTATGTAGCCATTTCTTTACCGAAAACGGCCATGTTGATCCGTCGTTGCAGCTAGTCCGCTAGAGTAGTGTAACGAGTTCCCTGACGAGGCCCTATCGTCCGCGGTTGTCATACGGTTTTTGGGGGATGAGTTTTGCCACTCGGGCACCGTGCCACGTTTGGTGAGGGAGTCTGGTGGGACAAAATCAAACTACAGCCTTCGCGTCTGACGAGGCAGATGGAATCCGCACCAGAAAAAGGTTTCCTCCATGTTGCCCCGGCTGTAGGTTAACGCTGCCCCCATTCACCTCAATCGCCCACTTGGCAATGGCCAGACCGAGACCACTGCCTCCGGCCTGGCGCGAGCGAGAGGCGTCTATCCTGAAGAATCTCTCGAAGATCTTCTCTCTTAGATCTTCCTGAATCGTCTCCCCACGGTCTTCAACTGAGATGTCCACATAGGCTCCAGTCCTCGCGACCAGAATGGAAATCTGACTTGCGCTTGGCCCATATTTGATTGCGTTCGCCACGATATTTGCCAGCCCGCGATGCAGCACTCCACGGTCTGCATTTACAGATAAGTCGGCATCACCCTCCACCTGGATCTGCTGTCCCTTCTCCTCGGCCAGCAGGCCGAGAAGAGCGACCACCTCCTTAGCTAGCCCTAACGCGCTGAACGTCGTTCTGTGGAGTACGACCTGACCCGCATCCGCCCTGGATATAGAGAGCAGCCCCTCGACCATCTCTGTCAGTCGAGTCACCTCCTCCAACATGCTTCCGATCGTATCGCGGTATTCCTTGGGCGTATGTAGCCGCTGCAGGGCAACCTCACCCACGCTTCGGATGGAGCTGAGTGGCGTTCTTAATTCGTGCGAAGCGTCGGCAGTAAAACGCTTGAGCATTTCGAAAGAGTTCTGAAGCCGCTGCAAAAGTTCGTTAAGAACCCGAGCCATGCGTCCCAATTCGTCGTTAGGGTTCTCGACGGGCAACCTCTGGTCGAGATCACTTGCGGTGATGGTTTCAGCGCGTTGCGCCATCTTATCCAGAGGCTGGAGGGCCTTATGAGCCATGCGGTAGCCGGCCACGCCGGCCACCACAAGTGCGGGCGGCACTGCCAAGAGCAACAGCGCAACGAATTGCAGTACACCATGCTCGATCGGTTCGGGGCTGTAGGCCAGCCGAATCAGCAGAGGCCGGTCTCCGATCGAGTGAATGTGGCTGATGAGCAGCAGGCGTGTTCCATCCGCTAACCGCACTCTGCGTTGGTGATAGCTGAAAAGACCTTCACCGGCGAAGGGCGGGCCTCCCAAGTCCCTACCCTGCAGTTTGTTATTGCGCAGGAGCACACGCCCCGCAGGAGTGAGCACCTCCATGTAGCGGTCGAGCAAGAGTATCGATTGAGGATGGTTATGGTATTCCTCGTGGAGTACCAGGTGTCCATCCGGCGCAAAGGCAAGCAGGCCCTCGGCGGTTTCAACGTCCTGGATCTCGGCATGATAAAGCTGGCGTGTCAGCTGCCAATACTCCAGAACCGTTGCGCCAAGGATGAAAAGCAGCAAAATCAGTCCGAATACGCCGACATACCACAGTGTGAGCCGATGGCGGACGTTCGTATATCGCAACATTTACGGTTCGTCTTCCCGGAGCACGAATCCCACCCCGCGCACGGTATGCAACAATTTTTTCTGGAAATCGCCGTCCAGTTTGCGCCGGAGCCGCGTGATCTGCACATCGATTACGTTATCCAGCGGGGTATAACGCATCACCTGCTTCCAGACTTCACGCGCGAGCATCTCGCGCGAAACGACAGAGCCACGGTTTAATAGAAGATATTCGAGCAGGTCGAACTCCCGCGCAGTCAACTCAAGTTTCCTGCCGCCTCGCGTGGCTGTACGTCCGTCCAGTTCAAGAGTCAGATCGCCGATCCGCAAAGAAGAGGGGGCTGCAGGCAGGTTGCGCCGCATGAGCGCGCGAATACGAGCCAGCAACTCAGCAAAAGCGAAGGGCTTTACCAGATAGTCGTCGGCTCCCGCGTCCAGGCCGAGGACTCGATCTTCGATGGAATCCCGCGAAGTGAGGATCAGGACCGGAACGTTGAGACCGGTTCTCCGCATATCGCCCAGAACGTCCAGACCGCTGCGGGTGGGAAGCATCACGTCGAGCAGAACAAGGTCGAAGTGAAGACGACGTATGAACGATAGCGCGTCTTCGCCATTAGGCGAAAGGGTAACTTCGTAACCCTCCCCCTGCAACCCCTCGGCAACTGCATCGGCCAGCTTACGTTCGTCCTCAACCAACAGGATATTCAAGCCTGCTCCCGCCCTGCATAAAAATGTACAAGCTCCGCGGCCCCTCGACGCCGGCCACCCGAAAATGTCAGGAAAACGTCAGGCTCGTGTAAGGCGGATGAGTGCTCAAATTCGGTTTGTGAAGGGCTCCAGGAGGTACACAACCATGACCAATTTCCGTTCCGCGCTCTCCCTCGCCATGCTCGGCTGCACAGCATTTGGCCCGGCCGCAAGGGCGATTACACTGCCTAGCGAGACGGCCATCCCCGTTATGTTTACCCATACGTTAGATTCCCGTAAAGCACACGCCGGCGATGTCGTGACGGCCAAGACCATGCAAGTGGTCCTGCTAGCCACCGGGGAGCAACTCCCCAAAGGAACCCTGGTTACCGGGCATGTGGTCGAAGCCCGCCCCTTCAAGTTTGACGAAACGCCCTATACCGTCCAGCAACCCTCGTATCTGTCCATCCAGATCGACCGCGTGGCCGATAGTCCGGTCGCCATCTCGGTGCGCACGTTAGCGAGTGCCCAAGCGGTAGGCGAAGCCCTCACACCGCAGCGGATAGACGAAACCGACTCACTCGGCACCATGGTGTTGGTCGGCGGAGCTCACTATTCGCCCATCGGCAAGCGTGTCACCGACGGACTATTCGACGACATAGTCGGCTACAACAAAAAGCAGGGAGTCTTTGCGCGTCTCCTTCCCGGCGGTGGAGGTTGCGAGGGAACCCCGACTGAGCAATCGGTAGCTATTTTTTCTCCCGATGCCTGCGGTCTGTACGGCTTTGTTGACTACCACTTGACGGCCAAGGACAACTCCTTCCGTCTCACATCAGCTCACTTCAGCGTCATTCTACGTTCAGGAAGCGCCGCGCTGCTTCAGGTGCAGTAGGCCCACATTCGGCCGCCGACAACGATCCGAACGATTCCCGAGGTCTCGTTCTTGAGACCTCGGATCCGCACTTCCGCAAACATTTTCACCGCGGCATCCACCACTCCCGGAAAGTGACTTTTTGCCGGAGTGTGCCCTTAAGAGCCTGCGTGAGAACTCCATTTTCGAAACCTAGTCCCGAAGGGCGGCTGAACTTAGCCCATGACGCTCAGTCCTGGGTACGTCACGCAACATGATTGAGTCCCGCAGGGACGGCTGAAGGTTGTCCAGGATTGGCTTGCGGCCTATTTTCAGCCGTCCCTGCGGGACTGCGTCGTCCGCAAATCCAACCCAGGACTAGCGTCCTGGGCTAAGTTCAGCCGCCCTTCGGGACTAAGTTTCGAAATGGAGTTCTCACGCAGACTCTTAAGCCCGGGCTGCCTTACGGCCATAAACAAGGAAGAAGCCGGCCGGCACCAGGAGGACCGTCAACGTCGTGGAAACAAGAAGGCCGCCTACCAGGACCCGCGCTAGCGGAGCATACGACTCGCTTCCCTCACCCAATTTCATCGCCATGGGAAGCAGGCCGATCACGGTCGCCAGCGATGTCATCAGAATCGGGCGCAACCGCACACGGCACGATTCGATAATTGCCTGGCCTACCTGATGGCCTTCCTTCATGAGATGGTGAGCAAACTCCACAATCAGGATGCTGTTTGACATCGCAATGCCGGCGAGCATGACCACTCCCATCAAAGACATCACATTCATGGTTGTCCCGGTTAGGACCAGCACCATCAGCACGCCCGTGATTCCGGGTGGCAGGGCAAGCAGGATAATGAACGGGTCAACAAAAGAGCGGAATTGAGCCACCAGCACCAGGTACAACAGGATGACTGACAGCATCAACCCGATGGTGAAGCTCCTGAACGATTCGCTCATTGCCGATGCGCTCCCCCGGACGGCGACGGAAATGCCCGCGGGGATTTGCTGCTGCGCGATCACTCTCCGCACTACATCCGCGGTTTTGCCCAGATCTTCCGTAGCCGGGCGTACATAGATATCCAACTTGCGCCGGATCTGGTAGTGATCGACCTCCGTGGGAGCCTCGATCTGTTGAATATTTGCCACCATGTCCAGCCGGGTCGGTTGGGCGGCGCCCTGGGCGTGAAGGGGAATCGCCTGCAAATCCTGCACCGTGCGGATCTGGGCCTCAGGGTATTGGACGGTGAGGAAGTAGTTATTTCCGTTTCGGGGATCAATCCAAACGTTGGGCGCGATCATCTGGTTGGAAGTCAACGAAGTAATCACGTTCGACAGGACTTCCTTCTCGGTGAGCCCGAGCTTTGCCGCATGCAGGCGGTCTACATTGATGCGGAGCGAAGGATAGTCCAGATCCTGGGGGATGAAGACGTCGGCTGCCGCGGACGAGGAGCGGAGGGTTGACGCAATGTTCTGGGCCACCTGGTTCGCGGCTGGCAAATCGGCACCGCTGATCTGGATATCCATGGGCGCAGGCGCGCCCATGTTGACCACCGCATCCACCAGGCTTCCGGTCGAGAAATAGGTCGTCAGCTCCGGCATCTCCTCTGCCAGGCGGCGCTTGATGCGCGCGATATACGCATAGCTGCCGACCTCGTGCCCGGGCGTCAGCCCGACCTGGATAAAGCCCGTATGCATGGCGGCATTGGGCGTATAGATGGCGGAGAAGCCATTATCGACACCGATGTTGTCGACGATGATGTTCAAGTCGGCAGGACGGACCACCTGTTTGATGATGGCCTCCGCCTTCGCCACCTTCTGCTCCGTCACCAACAGTTTGGTTCCGGACGGAGCCTTGAGGTTGATCACGAACTGCCCAGCGTCGGTTTGGGGAAAGTACGAGAAGCCCAGCAGGCCATACAAACCCAGGCTGAGAACAAAGACCACGGCAAAGCCGATCAGCACCATCGCCGGCCGGCGGAGCGCCTTGTGCACCCATACTTCGTAGGCCGCCAGCATCTTTTCGAAGTGCTCATTGAAGGCGGCGTTGAAGCGCGCCGCGAAACCGGTCTTGCCGCCTTGAAGGGTGCGTGCCTCGCCCGCATGGGTTTCGCTGAAGCCTTCAGGGTTGTCAAGCTTGAGGTATTTGGAGCAGTACAACGGCACCACGGTCATGGCAATGACGTAAGAGGCGAAGAGCGCCACCACAACCGCCAACGCCATGGCCGAAAATAGAAACTTGCTAACCCCTGACAGCAGGGTCACGGGAAAAAAGACGATCGCGGTGGTCAACGTGGAGGCAAGCACGGGGAGCGCCACCTCCTTGCCGCCCTTCTCCGCAGCAGCCACGGGAGGCTGTCCCATCTCCAGGTGACGATAGATGTTCTCCAACACCACCACCGAGTTGTCAATCAGCCGCGAAAGCGCCAGCGCGAGTCCTCCAAGGACCATGCTGTTGACGGAAGACCCATTCCATTGCAACACCATGAAGGTGGCCAGCACGGACAGGGGAATGGAGAAGAAAACCGCCAGCGTGGCGCGCAAGCTGCCGAGAAAAACAAGAATCATCAGGCAGGTGAGAAAAAGTCCGATGCCGCCCTCATGAAGCAGCGTCTCGATCGCGGTGCGCACAAATCGGGACTGATCAAACACTACTGTCGTCCGCATTTCCGAGGGCACGTCGACCAGGTGGTGCAGGGCGCTTCGAATTCCCGAGACGACCGTGATGGTGTTGGAATTGCCTCCCTGCTTGAGTACGGGCAGATACACTGAGCGCTGCCCGTTCACATGCACCACGTTGTACTGTAGCGCGTGGGCATCTTTCAGTTCGCCGATATCTGACATCAGCACCGGGTTTTCGCCGTTCATTTTTACCGGATACTGGCTGGCATCTTTGAGGTTGAATTGTGCGTTGGAATAGATGTCGTAATCGAGATTGCCGATCTGGACGTCGCCGGCAGGCATGATGAGGTTGGCCTGGTTCATAGCCCTCACCACGTCCATAGCGCTCATCTGTCGTGCTTCCAGCTTATAGGGATCGACGTACAACTGGATCTGCCGCCACGGACCACCAAAGGGCTGCGGGATTGACGCGCCGGGGACGCTCGCCAGCTGATTGCGGACAAAGTTCTGCGCGATATCCTTGAGCGCCCCATCGGTCATGCCCGGGCCATTCATCGTAACCAGGCAGACGGGCAGGCTGGAGGCATCAGATTTGAGCACTACCGGCGGGAACGTCCCTGGAGGCAGATCTTTCATGTCTGAGACAGCAAGATTGGCGATGGTCGCTGCATCGGTATCGGCATTTGTATCCGGTTGGAAGTAGACCCGGATAATGCTGACACCATCGAGTGAACGCGATTCCATGTGGTCAATACCGCTGGCCAGAGTAAAGAAGCGCTCGAGGTGATACGTGATGTTGCCTTCGACCTGCTCCGGCGGCATTCCGGAATAGAAGGTCGCCACAATCACGACCGGCACGTTCATCGAAGGAAACATATCGACCGGCATGCGGGCAACGCTGCTGACGCCGAGCACAAAGACCATGAGGCAGGCGACGATGATCAGATACGGAGTACGGATGGCAAAGCCGGACATCTAGCTCCTTTCCATTCAGGAGGGCTGCAGACGGGGCTGAACCTTCTGCCCATCATGGAGACCGGAGTGGCTGCCGGTGATGACGACATCGCCGGCACTTGCTCCGGAGAGAATCTGGATGTACTGCGGCGACTGAATGCCGGTGACTACCCTGCGTACACGCACGACGCCGTCGCGGTCGACCAGGAAAAGCTTCTGGTTATCTCCCGTGCCGTCCACTGCGCCGGGGGGAACAACATTTGCGTTCCTGGCCTCCGCCGTTCCCAACGTTACTTGGGCATACATTCCTGGAATCAGTGTTAGTTGCGGGTTTTTGACGTCGACCTCCGCGGTCATGGTTCTGGTCGACATCTGCAGACGATCGGCAAAGCGGGTTACCGTGCCATCAAAGGTGCGGTTCAAGGTGGGTACAACCACACTTACGTGTTGGCCGTTGTGGATGGAGGCTACGTTCTCTTCCGGCACCGGGAGCATCAACCGCAGCAAATCGTTTTGCGAGACCTTGACCACGGGCATCGCCTGGGTTTGCGAGGCGATGCCGGCCTGAATCATGGAACCCTCGCTCGCATAACGCTGGGTAACCACGCCGCGAAAGGGAGCGACGATCCTGGTGTATTCAACCAGAGCGGTTTCGTGGGCGAGGCTGGCGACGGCGCTCTGGTAGCGGCTTTCGGCGGCCTGGACGCGCTGCAGCGCTGCGCTTACCTGGGCGTCTGCCTCAAGGTTGTGGGAGTGGGCCACATCCACTTCCTGCAGCGGAACCAGACCTGGCTCTTTTTTTGAAACGTCCTGGATGCGGTTGTAAGACAGCTGAGCGATTTGCGCTCCGGCCTGGGCCCGCTGCAGATCGCCACGAGCGACCGCGCGCTCCGCACTGGCGGTCTCTACATCCGACCTGGCTTTCACCAGGTCGGCCTGGAGTTCGGGAATCTCCAGCGTCGCCAGCAGCTGCCCCTGTTGCACGCGGTCCCCAATATCGACCAGCATGTGGCGAATGTAGCCCGCCTCTTTTGCCATTACATCTACCTCATAAAAGGGCTCGAACTCGGCGGTAAGGGTGATGGTGTTGTGTAGATCGACGCGGACAACTTTGGCCGCAGGAACTACTTGCACGGCCTGCAACCCTTCGGAGCCTGCGTTATGCGAGCAAGCCGACAGTGGCCAGAGAAGTGCAGGCAAAAGGAGGATGAACAGGCGGGTGTTTGATGAGCTCATCTTTGTGGTCATCGCAGAATGCCTAAGGTGTAGTTGAGCGCAGCCCTGGAACTGAGATAGTTGAACCGCGCGCTGGCTGCGGAGATCAGTGCGGAAGTCTGACTGAGCTCGGCCTGGTTGAGTTCGACAATGCTGCCCAGGCCTGCGTCGTAGCGTGCCTGCGCCAGCCGCAGCGCGACTGCTGTCTGGTCCACGAGGTCACGCGCCACCTGGATCTGGAGATACGCATCCCTGGCCTGAGCCCAATTCGTGCGCACATCCCGCGCAATCAGCAACGTTAGATCGCTCACGTCGCGATTGGCCGCCTGGGCACGCAGCCTGGCTTCGGCCGCCCTTCCGGAGTAAAGTCCGCCATTGAAGACCGGCACGTGGATGTTGATGCCGGCGGCTCCGTAGTTTTGTTCGAGGGTGTGATCCCGCTCCGGCACTTCGCCGGCTGTGCCCAGCAGATTTATGTCGGGATAGTTCAGCTTGCTTTCCGACTTCGCAAACTGCTGCGCGGCCTGGGCCTGCAGCTGCAGGGCTTTTAGGTCGGGCCGTGTGCTGATAGCTTCGCGGATGTACACCTGGACATCGTCTTCCAGCACGGGCGGCTCCGGTTGTTCGACCAGTGTGTAGTCCGGAACCGTGTCCTCGCCCATCGCGGCGGCGAGCTGGGCGCGGGTCTCTTGCACCGCGCTGTCAGCGTGCACCACGGCCATTTGCGCTTCCGAAACGAGCACTTGGGCAAATTGAACGTCGAGTGTCGAACGGAGCTGGCTTTGTGCCAAGGCGGCCAGCTGTCGCAGAGAGGTCTTCCGGAATGCGAGCACGGCCTCCGCGGTTCCGCGTACGCTCTCCGCCGCTTCCGTAGCGAAATAGGCTTGATCGACGTCGCGCAATATCTGCAGCTTTACGTCTTCGGTATGTTGCGATGCCGCCTGGGCTGTAAGGCGTGAGGAGCGCACCAACTCGCTGGTGCGCCCGAAATCCGTCACCAGCTGCGTGAGCGTGAATCCGCCCGCCACCCTTGTCGAGGTGCTGGAGGTCGTGACTGCTCCGGCGGCGACCGCGGTGTCACCATTTGCCTTCACAGCGGTCAGGTTGCCCGTGAGTTGTGGAAAGTACGCCGATCGACTTTCCTGAACTCTTTTGCGCATGGCTTCGGCGCGCAGGGTTTCTGCGGCCAGACGGGGCTGGTTGTGGAGGGCTCGCGCTTCGGCGTCGCTGAGGGAAAGAGTGAGCGCATGAACCGGTGGTTGCTCGTCAGCCTTCGTTGGCTGCGCGATGGCAGGTGACGACGAAGCGGGTAGGTCTTGAGCTTGTGCAGCTTGTGCAGCTAATGAAGGAGCTCTGCCAAGCAGTCCGATGGCTCCCAGAAACAAAATGATCTGGAGCTTCGTCCACCTTTTCTGATTGAAGGAAAGATTTGCGAGCCGGTGGTTTCCTTCACAACACACCCCGTCCCCTCCTTGAGGAGGAGTTCGGACACAAACCATCTCAGCTGTGCTCGATGCAGGGTGCAGGAGCGGCACCACGGTCTCAGGTCGGAAGACGCGGATCGAGCCACCTACTCTCGTAGGAAAAGGCCAAAATGTCAGGACTGAAAAGCTCACGGCTGGAGCTGGGTTCCTTGTTTAACTGAGTCATCCCCCTGTGTGCAGCCACCGATATCAGGCATCCATCTTTCCTGAAAACTGAATGAGACCAGACCTGCAAGGAGTATAGGAGTGGCCTTGGCGGTAAAACCTTACAAGTTCCTGACAAGTGCGAAACAGGCGGTCTCGAGCTTACGAAGACAGTGGTCGGTGGACGTCAAACGCGTCTGCAAGCCGATTCCGCCCTAGCGGATTGATTCCGAATTGCCGGTTGATTCCCTTTAGGGGGTCTTAGAATAATGCTTCTAATCTGCTATCGAATACCGACAAGGAGACGTGGGATTGATCGTAAAAAGTTATCTGATGTACGACCAGATTCCTGCCAGCCTATATCGCAAGGTTGTCGTGGAGACTGATGGTAAGAAATATCGGCTACGCATTTCGGAAGGGGAGGTGAGCGAAAGTCACCCTCACGAGCATGTTGAAATGAATAGGCATAGCAGATTGTACGGCGGAGAAAACGAAGCAACTGAGGCAGCAGAAAGCCTGTCTAGAAAATTTGAGTCGGTAGGCTGGCATCGTCACAATTCTGCGTGATTTTGAACAGGCCCAGACCGCTCACGCATCATCCTCTGAGACTGTTGCGCAGGGGATGAATCGGTCTATTGAAAAGCCTGATGGCTCAGAAACCGCCTCACCCCGGAAAATTCTTTCCTGCCGCACTTCGGGAAAACGTACGTTGCCGCTCCGTATTGCGGCGCTAATTTGTAGTACCGAAGAAAGCATGGGACGGGGCGTTGCCTTCGGCTGACGCGACACTAGTCGGTGAGTTTGCAACGGGCGCGAAAATTTGCCTTTTTTTATCTCTTGACACAAGACGGTGGTTGGTACAACGTGGATAAATGGCCTAGGTATTTCCAAAGCAGAAATTTCGACTTAACCATCAGGTCTCTTGTCTACCGAATCAGCGGGCCCAAATAGCCATAATGGTTTTTGGAGGCGGTCACCATGAAGGAGAATTTCTCTACCCTCTGTCCTAGCCGAAGTATTTTTTTTCTTGGCGTCGCCGCTTTCCTCGTTTTATGTCTTCAGCCTCAGTTCACAATCGCCCAAACCTCCGGCACCAGCACAATCACGGGAACAGTCGTTGATATCAACAAGGCCGCCATTCCCGGGGCGACCGTTCTGATCAGGAACACCGATACAGGCATCGACCGTACGAGTACAACCAACGGAGACGGACTGTTTGTCGCACCTTTTTTACAGCCCGGACATTACGAGGTGACCGCTAGCGGGACCGGCTTCGGTTCCGTTCAGCAGGAGAACCTAGTGCTGACGGTCGGTCGAACGGTGACGTTGGACTTTGCCCTTCGTTTGCAAACCGTACAGCAGGCGGTGATGGTTACAGGCACCGCCCCGCTGCTGGACACAGAGAAGACCGAGGTTTCGCAAACCGTAGACAGTAACCTCATTTCAAATTTACCCGTGAATGGCCGCAACTGGAGCACCTTTGCTCTCGCAACACCCAACGTGGTGGCCGATGGCACCAGCGGTCTGGTGAGCTACCACGGCATCTCCGGACTTTACAACAGCAACTACGTGGACGGTGCGAATAACAATCAGGCGCTCTTCTCCGAGGCGCGCGGACGAGCATCGGGCGCTCCGTACGTTTACAGCCTTGACTCAATTCAGGAATTCCAGGTAGATTCGGCAGTCTACAGTGCTGAGTTTGGCCAGGCGGCCGGCGGTCAGGTGAACGCGATCACCCGCTCGGGCACGAACTCCATGCACGGTGACCTCTTTTACTTTCTCCGCTACCCAGCCCTCAACGCCCTCGATTCGTACAACAAATCAAGAGGGATCATTACCCAGGCCGTGCGTCAGCAGCAACAGTTCGGCGGCAGCGCGGGCGGGCCGATACGCAAAGACAAACTGTTCTTTTTCTTCACCTACGACGGATTCCGCAAGGTCGCACCGATCGCCTACAGCTCGACCGCGACGATTTCCCTGACCCCGAAAACAACGACCTCGACCAGCACAATCACGCCCGCACAGTGTCCCGCCACAATCACATCCACCCAGTGCACCGCCGCCATTGGATACCTGCTTAGCCTGAATGGGAGCTATTCGCGCATCGGCAAGCAGGACATCTTCTTTCCTCGACTGGATTATCAGATCAACTCTGCCAACCATGCATTTGCGGACTTCAACTGGGGCGACTACAAGTTGCCCAGTGGCTATGCACCTAACCCCTCGTACACAAACAGCTCGATTACTACCAACGGAAATGCCTATTACCACGAGCGGTTCCTGGTAGGTGGACTGACCACGGCTATCTCCAGCAGGTCGCTGAATGAAGTCCATCTACAATGGGGGCGGGATCTGGAAACGGCCGGCGTAAACGCACCGGGTCCCAGTGTGTCCGTTACTAATGTGACGACCTACGGCGAACCCAATGCTTTGCCACGCACGGCCGAGCCTGATGAGCACCGGATCCAGATCACGGACATCTTTTCGACCACTCGCGGACGCCACACTCTGAAAATTGGCGGCGACATCAACCTTGTCCATGAGGTAATGATCAATCTTTTCCAAGGGGGAGGAATCTACAGTTACAGCGGGACGACCGCGCTGGCCAATTTCCAATCATGGGTGCAGGATGTGTTCCCGGCATCGTCGATCGATCCTGCCGCAGGCACTCACTACTCGACGTTCACCCAGGTATACGACCCGATTACCCATGTCGGCAAAGACGACTTCTGGATAAAGGAATACGACGGTTTCGCAGAAGACACCTGGGCAATCCGGCCCAATTTAACTTTCAACCTGGGTGCACGCTACGACTTGCAAGTGACTCCCCAACCAACACACCCGAATACCTCGTCCACACTCGCCACCTATTACACGCAGCAGCTCAAAACAGTCAAGGACCGTGTCGCTCCCCGGATCGGCTTTGCTTACCATCCATATCCAACAACCATGGTGCGTGGCGGGTATGGTATGTTCGCCGCCTTGACACAAGGCAGTACCTACTACGCGATGCGCGTGGAAAACGGTGTATACCAGACAAACTACAACTTCAACTCTCCATCTTCCGCCGGCGCACCCATCTTCCCAAACGTGCTCTTTACTCCGCCGGGTCCAGCGCTCGCGGCGCCTTTCTCCGGAGCGGCTGTGCCAGTCGTTACCGGAACTGGAAGTTCCGCCCTCATTACCAGCTTCCATGGGTTGGACCCCAATTTCGTTCCGCCGCTGGCACATGAGGCCTCATTGGCGGTGGAGCAAGAGTTCCCGGGTCGTCTGACGCTCTCCGTCGGCTACGTGGGGACAAGAGGACTCCGGCTGCCGGTCTTCATCGATGGCAACCTGGCACCCGCGACCCAGACGCGCAACTATGCAATCTATAGCGGAAGCGGCGTCCAGACCAGATCACTGAATGAGCCTTACTATACGCAACGGATTACTACTGCCAATGGGTCGATCAACACGGGGTTCAGCGTCTTGAATTCCTGGTACAACTCTATGGCAGTTACAATCAAACGGCCTTTCGAAAACGGCCTGCAATTGCTCGCGAACTACACTTGGGCGAAGGCCTTGGATATGGGCCAGGTGCAAGGCGCTTTCGGAACTTTCTACGGCGGCAACTACCCTGAGGACCCTTATAACATCAAGGGCGAGTATGGCCGCTCGGATCTGGACCAGCGTTCACGCTTTACGGGTAGCGTGGTCTATCAGCCCCGGATACTCACAGGCAATTTCTGGACGAAACAGCTCCTGGACAATTTTATGTTCTCCGGCACGGCAACGGAAACAACTGGCTTTCCCATTCAGGCTGTCATGTCCGGCTACCCACAGCAGATCAAGGGGAGCACTGCCGTCGAAGGGGGTCTGACGGGCGGCGTGATGAGTTCGAGTTCCGGCGCGGCTACAGCTGGAAGGCCGCCCCAGCTACAACGGGATTATGCCCCTGGACCCGGTTTGCGCAATATTGACCTCCGGGTAACGCGCGATTTTCCCATCCACGAGCAGATTCATTTCCAAATCTGGGCAGACGCTTTCAACGTCCTGAATCACGCAAACATTTTTGGTGTAAACACGACATCCTTCTCCTTCATAGCCCCAGGAGCCAAGTTACCGAGCGGTGTTGCCTGCCCGACGGTAGCATCGCAAACTCCGACCTTCAACGGCTGCGTAGCCCCATTTGTGAGTACAAGCGCGCCATTTGGGTCGGAGAACTCTACAAGTGGAGGCACCCTCTACGGCGAACGCCAGCTCCAGTTCGCGGCGAAGTTAGTCTTCTAGAACGCCAATGTCGAGTCTCCAACGGCGTTTTCACTGCGTTCGAATTAGTTCGCGAATTGGCAGGATCGTTCCCTTAACCGGCGAGCTTGTGCGATTCTGAATTGGGATCGAAAATCATTGGTCGGGCATTGTTGCCGAAGGCGGATAACGCGGGCGTACATGAGTTTGCCGGGTGCAGGGGCCGCGTTCTATCAGCGGTGGAGCGGCGTGCCGATTCGCTTGATGAAGGGTGCTTTCTCATTTTGGTCGTTACGTCTCCATGCGCCCGTAAGTGGGCGCGCCGGGGGATCTACCAGTGCGGGATCTTAATTAGGAAGGCATTACTGCGTGGTTGTGGCTCCATCGCGTTTGCGAAGAAAGATGAGGATAAGGGGGTATTAAACTAGTAGTTAACAGCCTTATTTTGATGCGTGCGGCTCAAGAGGGATCGTTTAGCGATCATCACTCGGGGTTTGGCAATTTTATTGCTTGCTGACGCAATGGTGATTATGCCGTCCAGACGGGACTGACCCTTTCGCCGGAAAATGGCCTATCCACGACTCTCTCATTTGCAAAGTTGTCAGTCCCGTCTGAGCACGAATTGCCTCAAACTGTAACAACCGAAGTTCACGAGAGGGCGGGCGCCGACTCATAGAAAAGAGAGGGCAGGGGATTTTCCTGTCCTCTCAACCGACGACCTCCGGGTTATTTTGTTGGGGTTGCCAGGAACGCGTGAATCTCCGTGCAGGCTACCTGCTTGACCTGCCATGCCGGCGGAGTCTGCACAGGGCAGGAGCTCTTCACGATTGCCTGGCCCACGATCTGCCCGAAACCATTGATCGAAAAAGCTGCCATCAGATATAAGGGTGAGTCTTGCGGTATGAGGAGATTGAGATCCGTCTTGCTGTGGTCTCGCCACAACCAGGCGCGCAGGTTGAAGTTACTGTCGGCTGTCAACCCGACTGCTTCCCCTCTGTCGTTCAGGGTATTGCAGCAAGGAATTCCAGTCACGACGGCGCCAGGAAATGCGCCCAGATCCTGCATCCCTGTTTCCTTAGTCCAAAGAAAAGGATGCACCGTACCGTCCTTCGCTAACGAAGCTCCGGCGACTTCGCCTCGATTGTTGATACCGGCAGGAACGTTGAACCCGCCTCCTCCCAGGCTGCCCAGGTTCGTGGGGGACCCGTCCTTCTCCCAGAGAATGGCGTGCGGCGCATTGCTACCCGGAGTGATAGGCGGCACATGCGTGTTCGCGCACAACCCCGATACGCCGATGGCTTGCCCAAGGTCGTTCATCCCGAGGGCGTAGCCGACGGTGTCTCCATTGAGCGGGCTCAGTTCACGAGCCTTGCCGTCTAGCCCCCATATCACGGCTTCGAATCGGAGCTGTTGAGACGGCGTCGCAGTGGCGCAGGTTGAATCGGTGGTGCCATTTTCCGCAAAACCCACCACCTGCCCTTCATCGTTTATCCAATAAGCCTGTCCATTGTGGCCGCCGCTGAGAGGCGCAAGAGCACTCATCTCACCACTTCTCCAAATGCCTGCAAGGCATTGGCGGTGGGTGCCGAAGCCGCAGAAATCCTCGCCTAAGTAGGCTGGATTGGCAGTTTCGGAAAGAATCGCGGATTCGCCCCATGCATTCGGCCCGCCCGCCTCGCTGCTGCAACCGGGGCACGCGTCCCCTCCTAACGTGCCCAGGTTGACCATATGGAGGTTCTTATCCCAGAGGAAGGCGGTTTGGGACAGGAAGTCGGTTTGGCTCGCAGTCGCAGCTCCACCAGAGACTACGCCGAACTTATTCACTCCATACCCGAAGCTGTAAGCCCCCCCGAGCGTGCCCAGGTCTTTTACCGTGTAATGCGCGTTGTGTTCTGTTTGCGATTGCTGCTCCTCCTGCGCGGTAACCCGAACTGGGACCGCCAGCAGAGCAAATAGGATCAATAGTGCGATCCACGAAAATTCTCTGGATTTCATGTTCTCCCCCCTTCGTTTGGCCATTCGGAATGTGTTTATTGAGCGACTTTCAGCGCTCCACCTGGATAGGCGCAGACGGCGGGCTGGAACTATCATCGGCCGATCACTTTTCTTTGAAGATGCGATCTGATCGGCCTAGAATTTGGACGGACGGGAGCCAAGGTGGAATCCAATGCTCCGAGCGACGATGAGCTTAAGAAAGCGCCTCTCGAGGAGGTTAGCGGGTTGCTGCGAGCCTGGAGCGACGGCAACCGCGACGCACTCGATCGCCTGACGCCGATCGTTTACGACGAACTCCACCGCCTCGCCAGGCGCTATATGAAAGGCGAGCGGCCGGGCCACAGCCTGCAGGCGACGGCCCTGGTGAATGAAGCCTATATGCGCCTAGTGGACTACAAGGGCATGCACTGGCAGAATCGTGCCCACTTCTTCGCGGTTTCGGCCCAGCTGATGAGGCGAATATTGGTGGAACATGCCCGCCGTCGCAACCTTAAGCGGGGAGGCCACGTGCCCCACGTTCCTCTGGAAGAAACGGCCATCATCGGAGAAGAATGGGATGAGGACCTGGTGTCACTCGACGACGCCCTGAACACCCTTGCTCAGTTTGATGCCCGCAAAGCGCAAGTCGTGGAAATGCGCTTCTTTGGCGGACTCAGCGTGGAAGAGACGGCTGCGGTGCTCAAGATTTCTTCCGTCACGGTAATGCGCGACTGGAGCACAGCCAAGGCGTGGCTCTACCGGGAACTTGCAGGCGAGGCTGACGATGGACTCGGATCGGTGGAAACAAGTCGATAGCCTGCTGCAGTCGGCGCTGGATCGTCCCCCTGAAGAGCTGGACGGGTATCTTCGCCGCTCATGCGGGGCCGACGCAACCCTGGAACGGGAAGTTCGCTCTCTACTGGCGGCGCGGCAGCGGGCAGGGAACTTTCTGGAGAGCCCAGCCATCGAGGCGGCCGCGCGTGCGTTAGCTCGCCGGCAAAGCGGAGACGCGCAGGAAAGCACCGATTTCTTAGCCGGCCAAACCATCTCTCGTTATCGCATCATTGAAAAGCTGGGTAGCGGGGGCATGGGGGTGGTTTACAAGGCCGAGGACATCGAGCTTGGCCGCTTTGTCGCTCTCAAGTTTCTCACCCGTGCACTCGCACAAGATCCGCAAGCCCTGGAACGCTTTCGCCGCGAGGCTCGTGCGGCTTCCGCTCTCAATCATCCGAATATTTGCACTATCTACGAAGTCGGCAATCAGGATGGGCACTCCTTCATCGCGATGGAGTTTCTTGACGGCATCACTTTGAAGAACCGCATAGCCGCACGACCTATGCCGGTCGACACACTCCTTCCCCTCGCTATCGAGATCGCCGATGGTCTTGAGGCCGCTCACGCCGCAGGCATTATTCATCGCGACATCAAACCCGCCAACCTGTTCATCACCAAACGCGGACACGCGAAGATTCTCGACTTCGGTTTAGCGAAGGTGAGTTCGCCTGGCAATGCCGCAGCAGACGCAGCGACCGAGCATCTGACCGGCTCAGGAGTTGCGGCGGGAACAATCGCCTATATGTCGCCGGAACAGGTTCGCGGCCAGCAACTGGACTCCCGAAGTGACTTGTTTTCATTCGGTGCGGTCCTGTACGAGATGTGTACCGGGACATTGCCGTTTCGCGGCGACACAAGCGGCGTGATCTTCGAAGCGATTCTGAATCGCGCACCCCAGTCTGCGATTCGCCTGAACCCCGCCATTCCACCCAAGCTGGAAGACATCGTCCACAAGGCACTGGAAAAAGACCCGGATCTTCGCTACCAGCACGCAGCCGAGATACAAGGGGACATGCGCCGGCTGCAGCGGGATACGGAAACGGGTCGAGTTGTGATTGCGAGCGAGACAGTGACGTCGCCTCGCCTGGCAAAACTTCGGATTGCATTGCCTTTCCTGCTGCTCGCCGTGCTGGTCTTCGTGCTGGTCTTGGGCTTCCTCTTCCATCGCGCGCGTCTCACGAGTAATCGCCTCACCGAGAAAGACACCGTAGTGCTCACGGATTTTGCCAATAGCACCGGGGACGCAGTCTTTGATGACACGTTGAAAACAGCACTCAGCGTCTCCCTGCGGCAATCGCCCTTCCTGAGTGTCCTGCCAGATCAGCAGGTCGCAGAGACATTGCAACGGATGACCCGTCCAGCCACGACCGAACTCACACCCGGCGTGACTCGCGAGATTTGCCTGAGAGCGAAGAGCAAGGCTTATATTGCGGGAGCGATTGGCAGTCTGGGGAGCGAATATGTGCTGGGGTTGAAGGCAGTGAATTGCCAGAACGGAAACATCCTGGCGCAGCAGCAGGTCACGGCGGCCACCAAGGAGAAGGTGTTGGGCGAATTGGGCGCAGCGGCCTCAAGGTTACGCAGTGAGCTCGGCGAATCGCTGGCTTCGGTGCAAAAATTCGACGTTCCGCTCGCCGAAGCTACGACCCCTTCACTCGAAGCGCTGAAAGCCTACAGCGCTGCCTGGAGGGCTCACGCCTCAACGGGCGCGGCCGCTGCTATTCCTCTTTACAATCGAGCTATAGAGATCGACCCGCAATTCGCAATGGCATACGCATGGTTGGGAGACATGTACGGCCAGTTAGGGGAATCTGACCTGTCTGCGGAGAACATCAGCAAGGCCTACCAGTTGCAGGATCGCGCCAGCGATGCAGAGAAGTTCTTCATCAACACTTCCTACTATATCCGGGTGACAGGAAACCTCGAAAAGGCGGAGCAGACCTGCCTGGCATGGGCGCAAACTTATCCGCGTGAGATGCCTCCCCACGGACTCTTGTCGGGAGGCATTTACGGGGGCCTCGGCAGATACGAAGAGGGAGTCGAGCAAGGTAAGAGAGCTATCGAGCTCAATCCGGACGTGGCCGTGGCGTATGTCGGTCTTGCCGCCGACTACCTCTATCTTGATCGGCTGGTGGAAGCGGAGAACACTCTCCGGACAGCCTCTGATCGCCAATTGGATTCCGCAGACGCCTCAGTCCTGCGCTATGACATCGCCTTCTTGAAGGGGGACGAGGCGGGAATGGAGCACGAAGCAACTCGAGGCCGGGGAAAAGCGGAGGACCTGATCTCCTACCACCAGGCCTTCGTCCTGGCCTATTCCGGTCGCTTGCAACAGGCAGCGACGATGTCACAGCGTGCCTCGGATTTGGCCCAGCAATCAGGCGGGCGGGAAAGGTCGGCCCTGTTCCAGGCCGGGGCAGCCGTCTCAGAAGCCTTGTTCGGGTATACGCCGGGGGCACGACATAAAGCGCTGGCAGCACTTGCGCTTTCCAAGGACCGGGAAGTGGAGTATGGCGCTGCCATCGCGCTCGCTCTCGTGGGGAGCTCATCCCAGGCTCAAACACTTACCAACGACCTGGAACGGCGGTTTCCAGAAGATACCTCTGTCCGATTCAGTTACGCGCCAACGCTTCGCGCGCTCCTGGCGCTCGACCATAGCGAGCCTGCAAAGGCCCATCAGCAGCTACAAGTCGCCATCCCGTATGAACTCGGCGCACCGCGCAGCTCGATGCATGGTAACTTCGGAGCTCTCTATCCAATCTACGTACGTGGCGAGGCCTATCTGGCCGCGAAAGAAGGTCCTGAAGCAGCCGCGGAATTCCAGAAAATTCTCGCTCACCGGGGCATCGTGGTCAGCGACCCCATCGGCGCCTTAGCCCGCCTCCAACTCGGCCGAGCGTACGCTTTATCAGGAGATACACCCAAAGCGAAGACGGTTTACCAGGATTTCCTGACCCTCTGGAAAGACGCCGATCCCGATATCCCCATGCTGAAACAAGCCAGGGCCGAGTACGCACTGCTACAGTAACGCTTGTCCGGAGCATGAATCCGATGAATGAGCAGTTTACGCCCAGTCTCACCGACTTGCATCATGTCCCCTTCGAAGCAGCGCCAATTGATATGCCAGGATATTTTGTACGCGGTCTTGAAAATGTACCAGTTCTGTACAAAACAGGGCTCACAGGAAAATATGACTTCCAGCTCGAGTTTTCGCGGGCTTCTGACGAGCCGTTGCCGCCGGGAGTGAGTATGCGGCCAGCTAATGACGCCGAGCCTCCGATCTTTGATGCTCTCAACGATCAGCTCGGGCTTAAGCTAGTGCGAATCAAACCCCGGATGGATAAATCGTCATCGACCGTTCGGTAGAGTACGGATAGCCCACAATCTAACCGCGAGCGTGTCAAAAGGTTCTTGGCTGCGCTCTTGAATGCAATGATTGGACCGATTACTCAAAACTCACCTGTGCAAGGAACCACGCTGAGGATTCATATCGCTTCGTGCCAGGCTTGCCTTTGTTCCAATGACATGGAATCGCTGCGCCATGTTGTTGCCTTCATGCCCGAGCCTGTGGCAGTGCTAGATGTATGGTGAATCTGTCGAAACTATGCTGCCGAATGAGGCACCGAGCCTCCTGTTGAATCGGTGATGCTAATGGGAAGCGTTAGAGATACCCCTACCATCCAAACGATGCTGACGAAGCGGCCCACGGGAATAAAGTAGCCGGCTTTGAAATTCAACACAGTGAACGCGGCAAGCTCGCATGCTATGCCGATGACAATGCCGAACCACATAAGCCAGCGTGGCAGGCTTCTGTGAAGGCCGGCTGCAAGTGAAACACCTGCAATGAAAAAGCCTAGCAGCACGGCGAAACCGGGACCGGCAGCGGCGAAACTGATCGCCCGCAGAGCGGCCGCCGCGCCGTCTGCGTCCGCAATTCCGGGTCTGGTGAGGGACCAGTTGGTCAGAGCGGAAAGAACCAACATCGTGATTGCCCCGACGCCGCCAAGGAAGGCGATGGGCTCTCCTGCAGCGCGAATACCAAGGAAGCGCAGACGACTGATCGTGGTAGCGATGAAGATGCCCAGTGGGATTGCCGAAACCAGTTCGAAGAATGAACCCAATTGGATGGTCCAGCCGTACTTCGCCATGTAGGCGACGGTCTTTTCGACGGAGTCATGAGGAATGGCGACGGCCGCGCTCAACCTCGAGCCTCCGGCGATCAGCAAACCTAAATAAATCACTGTGAGCAGTAGTAGCAGGTTTGGTCCAATGTATCGTTCGCTAAGAGTCTTCCGCTTCGTCTTTGATTCAACCATGATCGCTGCATCCCGTTTCATACTTGAGCGCCATTTTGCCCACAAGTTCATTGGACCATTGAAAACTCGGGACGCGGTAAAGATTGGTTAAGCAGGATAAAGTTTTGTAAAGGACGGTTCCTACTGAAGGCCCACGAAGTTATCGTTCGACAGACGGCGCGTGAGACAGGGCTTCGGGTGGATGACCGCCCACCCGGGAGTTACCCCAAAACGGGTTAATGTCCAGGTTGGCGACCGACGAGGCACAGCCTCAATCCAAGGCAACGCGGAGTTCCAGAGAAGCGGTCACGGCTTCGGCCTAGAGAGGTATTGGCATCTGTGAGCCCTCGGCGTGCTAATCTGAGCGCGCGTTCTATCCGAGGTCGCCATGCGTTACAACCGTTCGGTTCCGCCCTGCCCAGTTATTCCTGTCCTCTTCTACCCGGATCCCAGCGTGGCGGCGGAATGGCTCGGCAAGGCATTCGGTTTTACTGTACGGTTACGTATCGCCAATCACAGAATTCAAATGCGCGCCGGTGAGGGCTGCTTTACGATCGCCGAGGGCACCATCGTTCCCAACCATTCCATCCTTGTGCAGGTTCGTGTCGAGGACGTGCTCAGGCATTGCGAGCTTGCCCGACAGGCAGGCGCCAGAATCCTGACGGAGCCGAAGGATCACATCTATGGCGAGCGTCAGTACAACGCAGAAGACTTCTATGGCCACAGATGGGACTTCACTGAGACGCTAGGAGACGTAGACCCGGGGAGCTGGGGCGGCATCTCGGTCAACCTCTGACCATCGTCAATATACTCAACCTGCTTTATTTGGCTCGTAAAGTCTCTCAGCCAACGGATCACCACCGAAGCGCTTATCTATGCAGCGACCCGCGCGATCAGGAGAGTCGCCCCGGGGAGTTTCACCCCGAGGCGCTCGCAGGTAGGGTCGAGAGCAGGCGCGCGCACGGTAGGTGCCGGTGGTAATCCCATCGCTTTCGCGATGGCCCGCAGTCCGGGAACCATGGTCACGTTTCCAGCTCCCGCCACGTCAAACGCAGCGTGCGGTTTTCCCGCACTGCGCTTTCCTGTTTGTTTCGTGCCAGGGGTTATGGGACCTATCGTGCCGGAAGTGCTTTCGGCGCAGTTGCACGACGAACCCGATAGCCGTTAAACAGCTTCAGTTCCTCGTATATCCATTGCCTACTCCACCTCGTCCAGCCGAAGCCGCGTCGATTCCGGGACCGCCCCATGTGACGCCGAATCTTCTTTTCTACCCAGTCCTTAATGAAGCTGAAGCACTCGCTGGAGTTTCCGATGGCGAAGTAAGTCACCCAACCCCGCAACACCGGATTGATCAGTTCGACCAACCGGTCCACCGGCCGGGATTGGTATCGCCGGAACACCTCCTTGAGCTTACGCAACAACGCCGTGCGCTTCTTCATCTTCGGCGTGTAATGCGCTCGCCACACCTGCCTTCCTATGCTGCGCAGGCGTCGAAAGTCGAACCCCAGAAAGCCGAAGCTTTCCCCACGGTCCAACTCCACATTGCGACTCTTCTCTTCATTGATCTCGACTTGTAGTTTGGCAAGCTCTTCCCGAAGTCGCTGGTTCACTGCCCTCAGCAGCCACGCATTGCGCGGATGAGCGTCGATTAGCACGACAAGATCGTCGGCGAAGCGGGCATACTCGACGTAGGTGTACTTCCCGTTGCGCGTAGCTTCTTTCGCTCGCTCCAGCATCCGATCTACCTCGGTGAGATAGATATTACTGAGCAGCGGCGAAATCACTCCGCCTTGCGGAACGCCTTGTTTGCCCGATGCCGTCAGCGTGAGATTCAGCAGACGCATCACCTCGTCGTCGTTGATCCGGCGCGCAACTTTGTCAAGCAGCAGATGATGTCTCACTGTGTCAAAGTATGCGCGTAGATCCAGATCTATGATCCGGGTCTTCCACTGAACGATTGCCGTTGCTACGCGATTCACCGCTTCATGCGCGGTGCGTTTGGGCCGATAGCCATACGACCCCGGTTGAAAGTCCGCCTCGAAGATCGGCTCCAGTATAAGCTTGAGCGCGCCTTGCACCACTCTGTCGCGGATAGCGGGAATCGACAGGACACGGACTTTTCCTCCGTCCTTCGGTATCGCCCGCCGCCGTGCCCTGAGCGGCACATAAGTACGCTCCTTCAGTTCGCCCTGTAACTGCTCGAGGAAGTTCTCCACGCCTTGCGCCTCGATGACCTCGAACGTCACCCCGTCCACTCCCGGAGCACCGTTGTTCTTCCTGGCCAACGTATACGCCTCGCGCAGTGTCTCCATCTTGCAGACATGGACGTACAAACCCCAGAAACGCCACGACGGTTCAGCCTTCGCCTTGACGTATATGTTCCGCCTCAGGTCCTGCAAACTAATGGGTGTGTTTATCATCCACCCTTGCCTCCCGTTTTGTTGGAACCGTTACAAACAGCAGGGCCCCTTCGCTCCACCGGCATTACCCGGCTTCCTCGCTACTGCGGACCCATCCGCCACCCTCTCGCCTTCGGCCCACTTCCCGGGTTCGCCGGTTATAGGACCTACCCTGCTCCAGCGATTTCGCGCTGGGACGAGGAGGGCTTCTCCAGTTGCTCAGCATGTCCTTGTCATCGTGCCGTCGCTTCCACCCCGCCGAAGTGAGATAACCGCATCGGTCAGATTTCGGCTACCCATGCTGCCTTCGCCCTCACGGTTGCGGGCTCGGCCTTCGGAGCTTCTCACTTTCGAGGCCACCTTCACGTTCATCTTCATTACGGCCCGACAACTCGCGCGTCTCCCAAAGAGACGGTCGTCGATAGGCTTCAGAAATTCAGTTTCCCTCCTCCCTGCTATCCAAGCTACGGGGCCTCTGACTCTTGCCCCGGCAGGTTTATCTCCTGCTGAACACGCCAGCCTTCGCTGGACACACAACCGTACGTGACACTCTCGCGTCATACGGCTCCCATCAAGGAGCCGCCGCGCATTCTGGTCCAGTGTGCGAACAGGTGCGGAGAACGACGGGAGACTGTCGCGACCCAGAGCCTTGCACGTTGGACACGATTGCGCAGCTTCTTGTATTTCTGTCTGGCCCATTTGACCAGCTCCTGATCCAGTTGGCGGATCACTGAGTAAAGCGCCGTACGGTAGTACCTTCCGTAGTATTGGAACCAGCCTCGGATGATCGGATTGTAGAGACGGGACAGTTCTTCCAGAGACTGGTGGCTGCATTGCCGTAGCCCCCAGGTTCCGGATGGTTTCCGGCATCGACGTGGCCGCTTTGGTCGAGACCGCAGGACTGAAATTGGCGAAGACTTTTCCGTGGCGATTGATCGACTTCCTTGGGCGGAATTCGTAGCCAAGAAAATCGACCTTCTCATCGGTGCATCTTCCCTTCCGCAGCTCATCCTTGCAATAGACGATCCGCGTCTTCTCCGGATGGAGTTCCAGTCCACAGTCCAACAACCGCTTCGCGATTGCCTTCCGTATCATCTGGGCTTGCTTCTCTGTTCTGCAATGCACGATGGCATCATCGGCGTACCTCTCGAATGGAACCTGAGGAAAGTTCGCCGTCATCCATCGATCAAATGCATAGTGTAGAAACAGGTTGGCCAGCAGTGGGCTGGCCACGCCGCCCTGCGGCGTGCCCTTCTGACGCGGAACGAGTTCGCCGTTCTCTTGTTCCACTGGCGCTTTCAGCCAGCGTTCGATATAGAGAACCATCCACCGCTGCGATGCGTGTTTCTTCACCGCTCGCATGAGTAGATTTTGATCCAGGTTGTCAAAGAAGGCTTTGATGTCAAGGTCCAAAACCCAGTCATTTCGCCAACACCGCTGCCGGGCCTGACCCACCGCATCCAGCGCTGACTTCGCCGGCCGATAGCCATAGGAGTCAGGATGGAAATGTGGATCAACCTCCGGTTCCGGCCGCGCCTTCACAACCTGTTGTGCGATTCGATCCGCCACAGTCGGAATGCCCAGACTTCGTTCTCCGCCACTCTTCTTCGGTATCTTCACTGTCCTGACTGGCGGTGGAAAGTAGCTGCCCGACGACATCCGATTCCAGATCCTGTAAAGATTCTTCTTCATCCTCTTTTCAAAATCCTCGATCGTCTGTCCATCGATGCCTGCCAATCCCTTGTTCGACTTCACTCGCTGATACGCTTCCCAGACCTCCTTCTTCGAAATCAAGAACGGCTTTGCCTCTTCATCGGGCTCCTCCCATCGCTGGTTGGCTCGTCGAAATCAGGCTCCCTGACACAGCGCCTTGGCTCCATCCCTTTATGGGGGCTTCATCGCTAATACGCGCTGTCCCGTCCCTGCCATCACGCTTCCGTACTCTCGCCCTCGTGGGGTTTCCACTTGTGGCTTCTCCGTTAGCATCGTGATCGCAGGTTCCCATGTTCCACTTATCCGCCTCATGGCAAGCTCAGGCCACCTCTCGTGCCGGATGCCGCTCCGCCCGTAAACAGGTTCCGTCGTAGCTCTGTCCCGCAGTAGTGACAACGCCGCGGTTTTGACATCGTCTTATAGGTTTCGACACTTCAATAGTGGTTTCCTTGCAGTCCTCTTCTTGCCTGACACCTGACCCGGTCGCTGCCGGGCCTTTTCCTTTCGCGCTCACGACCATGGCTTTTGTCCATAGCCGCCGAAAGGCGGTTTGAAGTCCGCTCCTGTAAGCCGACTTCGAGGGGCCGACCCTCATCGGTTAAGTAGTTACGCACGCTCCGCTCTTGCGAGCTTCGCGTGCTCATGGCGCACTGTCACCGCGAAACTGGTACTTTGAGAAGGTAGCATTCTAAAAGTTCCAGTCCCGTCCCGACCACGAATTTCCCAGAAAATGACTTACCCACGACTCTCTCATTTGCAAACGTGTCAGTCCCGTCTGAGCACGAATTGCCGAGCACGAATTACCCGCCGCCGGACAGCCAAGCGATCGCATCGAGCCGCTAAAGTGGAGCACCATGCCAGAGGCCGGAGAAACAGTCTAGACTGACGGTAGTAGCAACATCACACGGAAGCCTTGATAAATAAACTGGTTCTCTCCAACCTCGCCCATCGCCCGGTCCGTACAACCTTAAGCGTCCTTGCAATCGCTGTGGAAGTCACGATGATCCTTACGCTGGTCGGCGTCAGCTACGGGACACTGGACGGAACAGCGCGGCGTGCGCGTGGAGTGGGTGCTGATATCATGATCCGTCCTCCAGGATCTTCTATCCTTGGGCTCAGTACAGCCCCGATGAGTGATCTTCTGGTCGGTCTGGTGGCTGATCAGCCTCACGTCGCGTTGGCTACCGGAACCGCAATCCAGCCGTTATCCGGTTTTGACTCGATCACAGGATTAGACCTGGACACGTTCTCGAAGATGAGCGGCGGGTTCCACTACCTGCGGGGCGGACCCTTCAAGACTGACCAGGACATGATCGTGGATGAGTACTACGCGAAGGAGAAAGGGCTCCATGTGGGGGATAAGGTGCAGCTTATCAGTCATGAATGGAACGTTGCCGGAATATTCGAATCAGGCAAACTAGCCCGGATCTGCGTTCGGCTTCCGGTCCTCCAGGAATATATGGTCAACCCGCACCATCTGAGCCAGATTTACGTCAAGGCCGATAGCCAAGAGCACGTTCCGCAAGTGCTTGCAGAGTTTCGGGCCAAATTGCCTGGCTACCCCATATACACCGTCGAGGAATTCACCTCCCTGCTTACAGTGAACAGCGTCGGGCTCCTGCGAAACTTTATTGGTGTTGTGATTGGTGTCGCAGTGGTTGTAGGTTTCATCGTCGTCTTCATGGCCATGTATAGCGCGGTCCTTGAGCGTACTCGTGAGATCGGTATCCTCAAGGCAGTCGGAGCCTCGTCCCGGTTCATTTTGGACCTTTTGCTCCGCGAGACGCTGTTGCTCTCTGTCCTTGGAACGGTAGCAGGGATCTTGCTCACGTACCTGACTCAATGGCTGATGCAACACGCGGTGCCAGCGAGTCTCACGCAGGAGACCGTTTACGCGTGGTGGCCAATCGCCGGTGCGATCGCGATGGGCGGTTCACTGCTGGGAGTCATTGTTCCGGCCATAAGAGCGGTCAAACAGGATGCGACCGAGGCGCTCTCTTATGAGTGAACCGCTCATGATCGAGGTGCAAAATCTGTATAAGACATACCGTGCGGGCGATGTCGACGTTCACGCTCTTCAAGGGGCAAACTTAGAGGTAAAAAGAGGAGAGTTTGTTTCTGTTATCGGCGCTTCAGGATCTGGCAAGTCGACGCTGTTCAACGTCCTTGGCGCCTTGACTTCTCCAACTTCAGGAAGGGTCAATATCGCAGGAAAGAACCTGGAGCACCTGTCTGGCTCTGATCGTGCCGCGCTCCGAAAAACTACCGTGGGTTTTGTATTCCAGAAGTACAACCTGCTGCCGACGCTCACTGCAGAAGACAACATTCGAATTGTTCAATACATCGGAAATCGAGGCACTCGTTTCAGCCCCGAGTTTTCTGAAATTCTTGAGGTATTGGGGATCGCCGATCGAATGAAGCACAAGCCTCGAGCGCTCTCGGGGGGTCAACAACAACGTGTCGCCATAGCGAGGGCCCTTGTCAACAACCCTGCAATCTTGTTGGCTGACGAACCGACCGGCAATCTTGACAGCCAGAATACAACGGCGGTCCTGGGACTCTTGAGTAGGCTCAATCAGCAACTTGGCCAGACTATTCTTATGATCACTCATGATCAAGAGGCCGCAGCTTATGCTGGACGAACGATTCACATGCGAGATGGCCGGATCGTTTGACGTAGACTATCGTTCTTTGCCTTGTTCCATTAGAGAGTGCTTGCAAAGTCCGGATTCCGGTAAGTTAAAACCACCAGTCCAGGAAATGTCCGGATTGGCGACGATCCACTAGCGACGATGCAAGCAGAGAGCGCACGGATCATAATGACGATATGACAGACGAAGCAGGAAGGAACGTAGCTACAGTCCGCAAATATCTCGCTGCCCTTCAGCGCGGGGAAGCCGGAGAAAAACTGCGTGAGTTCTTTACCGAGGACGTTCGACAGGTCGAGATGCCGAATCAGCTCAACAGCCGCGGACAGGAGAGCGATCTTGAGCACATCCTTCAACGCAGCCTTCAGGGCTTACGGATCCTCCAACATCAGGAATATGAAATTGTCTCCGCAGTCGCTCGGGGAGACCGCGTAGCCGTTGAGGCGCGTTGGACTGGAACACTCGCTGTACCTCTTGGCAAAATGGAACCCGGAGCACAGATGGGAGCATCGTTCGCGATGTTCTTTCTATTTCGTGAAGGTAAGATTGCCATCCAGCGAAACTACGACTGCTTCGATCCCTTATAGCCGGGCCGATTATTCATGAGAGCCACTTTGTGCCCTAATTCCAAAACTGACCCGCCCACCGGCTATCCGGAAGTAATCCCCCAAAAAAAATGTGGTTCTGTCCGGATAGCCACATCCTCATGACTCGCGCTAATTTTGCGCAGCCTTGATTCTCCTGGCCCAGGAGCTACACTGACCATGCCGCATCGCACTTTGCTATGCATCGGAGGCCATCTCGATGGGAGGCATGATCAGCGCCTGGCGTTCCATGAGCCAGGATCCTTCGGTATTGAAGCAAAAGGTCAAGCCAGGCACCGCGAAGCGCACTATCGCCTTCGCCCTGCCCTATACCGGCCTGCTTACCGTATTTCTTCTCGTTGTGATCGTTGACGCATCCATCACCATCGTCAATCCGCTGCTCTATCGCCAGATCATCAACAACGGCATCCTGAAGGGCAATGCGCCTCTCATCATCCATCTCGCCATCATCGTGGGCTGCCTTGGCGTCTTCGACGGCGCACTCGGAATCGCACAGACCTTCCTCTCCTCAAAGATCAGTGCGGAGATCGTGCTCTCTCTCCGCAATCGCCTGTTCCAGCATATCCAGCGAATGCCACTGGCATTCTTCACGCGCACTCAAACCGGAGCTCTTGTCAGCCGTCTCAATACCGACGTTCAGGGCGCGCGTACAGCGTTCACCGACATCCTCTCCAACGTCATTGGCAATCTCATCACGGTCCTTCTGATTTTGGGTGCGATGTTCGTACTCTCCTGGCGCATCACTGTCGGCGCGGTCGTCCTCCTGCCCATCTTTGTTCTGCCGGCGCGCTTCTGGGGGCGCAAACTCCAAGCCATCACGCGCGAAACCTATGACCTTGCCGGCAATATGAACAACCTCATGGTCGAGCGGTTCAACGTGGCCGGCGCTATGTTGGCCAAACTGTTTGGGCGGCCGGAAGAAGACGCTCGCACCTTCCGAGAGAAAGCCGCGCGCGTCTCCGACATCAGCGTTAAGCTGGCGATCTATAGCCGTCTGTTTTTCACCGCGCTCGTCGTCGTCGCCACCGTTGCCTCTGCGCTTGCTTATGGCTGGGGAGGTGTCCTTGCCGTCCGTCATGTTCTCGACGTGGGCACTGTCGTCGCGCTCACCGCTTATCTCGCTCGCCTCTACACACCGCTCGTCGGCCTCTCCAACGTCCAAGTCAGCATCATGACGGCGCTAGTCTCGTTCGAGAGGGTGTTCGAAGTCCTTGATCTTCCGCCCATGATCCGGCAGAGCGCCCAGGCCGTGCCCATCGCACCCGGTCCCGCCTCCATCGAGTTCGATCACGTCGTCTTCCGCTATCCCTCTGCGGCCGAAGTATCCCTTGCATCGCTGGAATCCGTCTCCGTTCCCGACAAGCGCCCGCAGAAAACCGTCCTGCACGACATCAGTTTCCGCATTGCTCCTGGCCAACTTGTAGCGCTGGTCGGACCCTCCGGGGCTGGCAAAACCACCATCACGCATCTTGTCCCGCGCCTCTACGACGCGCAAAGCGGCGCCGTCCGCATCAGCGGCATTGATGTCCGCGACCTTCAACTCGACTCTCTGAACCGGCGTATCGGCGTCGTCACGCAGGATGCCCATCTCTTCCACGACACCATCCGCACCAACCTGCTTTATGCCAGACCCGACGCGACCGACGGGCAGATCCGCTCCGCACTTCGGGACGCACAGATCCTCGACCTCGTCGAAAGCCTGCCGGACAAACTCGACACCATGGTCGGCGAGCGGGGCTACCGCTTCTCCGGAGGTGAGAAACAGCGCATTGCCATCGCCCGCCTGCTCCTGAAGGCGCCTGACATTGTCATCCTCGACGAGGCCACGGCCCATCTCGATTCCGAATCCGAAGCCGCCATCCAGCGGGCGCTCGAAACGGCCCTTGCAGGGCGGACCTCGATTGTCATCGCCCATCGCCTTTCCACCATCCTCAAGGCAGACGAGATTCTTGTCGTACAGGACGGGTGTATTGTCCAGCGCGGCACACACTCTACTCTATTGGTAGAGCCGGGAGTTTATACCGACCTCTATCAACGCCAATTCGCTGAAGCCCCGGGAAGAAAGGACCAGCAGGACGTATGACCGGCATAACAACTGGGGACCATTCGGGGAGGAATGGTAGCCCCATCGTTCTGCCCTGCAGGCACGAAACCACTCGGATCGGGGAATTGAATGACCAGACGGAACTGGTACTTTGAGAAGGTAGCATTCTAAAAGTTCCAGTCCCGTCCCGATCACGAACTTTCCCGACCACGAACTTTCCAATTGGATGGAAAGAGGGCCGCAGGGGCTAAAGAGACTGCGTGGGAACTCCCGATTGTGTCGTCCCTTCGGGACTCGTTTTGCGTGAAAATCCTACCCGGCACTCCCGTGCCGGGCTATAGATTGTCCCGTCCCTTCGGGACTGATTGTGTTGGGTGACCTGCGGTTCTTTTTCTAACCACTGAAAGCCCATACGCTTCCTGGGAAAAAGACGTCAGGGGCTAAAGCCCTCATTGGCTCCGCTCCGTACGGCCCGACTAAAGTCGTGCCCTGATACAGAGCATCAGACCGGTGGCTATCTGAAACGCGCGCATTTCCGCGGATTGTTTGTCTATAGCTTCGAGAACAGTTCTCATTCGGGCTTTAAAGGCCCGACATATGGGTCTGCGACGACAGACCTGAAGTTCAGCCGTCCCCGTTCGACAGGCTCAGGGCAGGCTCTGCGGGACTGAGTTTGGAAATGAATACCTCAGGGCCTAAAGGCCGAATAATTTTGCTGGGTTTAGGTACGGGCTAAAGAGACTGCGTGAGAACTCCCGATTGTGTCGTCCCTTCGGGACTCGTTTTGCTTGAAAATCCTACCCGGCACTCCCGTGCCAGGCTATAGATTGTCCCGTCCCTTCGGGACTGATTGCGTTGGGTGACCTGCGGTTCTTTTCTAACCACTGAAAGCCCATACGCTTCCTGGGAAAAGGACCTCAGGGGCTATAAAGCCCTCGTCATGAGCGGCTTGTACGGCCCGACTGAAGTCGTGCCCTGATACAAAGCGTCGGTTGGATCTGCGGCGAAAGAACCTGACGGGGACATTCGTTTTTGCAGGCATCAATAAACCCGTGCCCTTCGTGCAGAGGCGCTTTTTCCCCCAGCCCGTTTCGTGTTTACGGCCCGGCCAATTGAGAAATCTAGTTTGGACAAGTCTGTAATCCCGTCTGAGCACGGAAGACTGCGCGTCTCTCCTTTCGCCGGTAACCCCACATGTAGTAGTATGCTACATACGGTAGGAATTGGAGGGGCGCAATCATGCTTGAATTGCAGAACCTTTGCAGAAATTTCCGAGGCATTCCGGCAATCGAGAGTATCAGCTTCAAGGTGGCTCGGGGCGAGATCGTGGGGTTCCTGGGCCCGAACGGCGCAGGCAAGACAACCACGGTCAAAATAATTACCGGAACGCTGCGGCCAAACGAGGGGCGGGTGCTGTTCGAAGGCCAGGATGTTCGCAAGGACATGGTTGCCTTTCGCAGCGCATTCGGCTACGTGCCGGAAGAGGCCTATCTTTACAACTACCTCTCTGGGCTCGAATACCTGCAACTGGTGGGCCGGCTCCGTGGCCTCGGAGAGCCGCTGATTGAAGCCAAGGCGCGGGGGCTGCTCAAACTATTGCAATTGGAGTCGTGGCAGTACTCGCCCATCTCTTCGTACTCCAAAGGCATGCGCCAGCGGGTGCTGATCGCCGCCGCCCTGCTGCACGATCCGAAGATATTGATCTTCGATGAACCGCTCTCCGGCCTGGATGTAGTCTCCGCGCGACTCTTCAAAGATCTGCTCGAGCTGCTCGCTGCGCAAGGCAAAGCCGTTCTCTACATTTCGCACGTGCTGGAAGTGGTGGAGCAGGTCTGCAACCGGGTCATCGTGATCGCCAAGGGAAAGGTTCTGGCCGACGCTCCGCCCGCAGAGCTCACGACGTTGATGAGCCTGCCCACGCTGGAGACCGTGTTTGCGCAATTAGTGCAACAGCAGGACACAAGGAGCATCGCGGAGAAGATCGTCTCGGTGATGCAACTCGACCATGCCTGAATTGATGCAACGTCTGTTCCCTGTCTCTGAGCCCCGGTCATTCAACGCCCAGGCAGCGCTCGGCCTGGCGCTGCCACCTAACCGAGGCCAGTTTACGCTGCTTCTTCGCCACTTTCTGGAGCGCTTCTTCAACCACGAGACAGCCTCGCCCGATGGGGACGCGAAAGCACGAATGGTTCTGGTCGCCTTCGCCACGGCGCTTCCCGCATTCATCGTTGGGTTGTATTTGTGGCCGGTCTATCACCCGTTCATCAGGACCAGTAGCCACCCCCTTGTTCTTCCGCCAGTACCTTATTGGTTACAGGTTAATCATCATTTCTTCTTCGTTATTTATTCCTTTGTCGTGATGGGGATCGTCACAGTGTTTGAGTGGGATCTATTTTTTCCCGACTTACTTGATATCTTTGTTCTGACCACCTTGCCGGTCCGTGACCGCAAGCTCTTCCTGGCACGCGCTGCGGCCATCGGCCTCCTGGTGGCAGGTTTTCTGTTCAACGCGAATCTTTTCGCTTCCCTCATACTTCCCATATCCCTGGAGCCGCGAAGCTTGTCACATTTCTTTGCCGCTCACCTGCTGGCCGTGGGGGCCAGCGGATTGTTCTCAGCGGCCTTCATCCTGGCTCTGCAGGGCGTGCTGCTCTCAATTCTAGGCGAACGATTGTTTCGCAGAGTCTCCTTGTTCTTGCAGTGTCTGTCCATCACCCTTCTCTTGATGCTGCTGTTGCTCTTTCCTATGCTTTCTGAGGCAGTGCCCGTCTTCCTGGAAAACGCGAATGTCTATGCGCTCTGTTTTCCTCCGTTCTGGTTCCTTGGTATCTACCAGCGCCTGCTGGAGGGGCCCTCGGCGTTACCTATCTACTCCAGGCTCGCGCAAATTGGTTGCGAGGCTACCCTGCTGGTGCTCGGAGTCGCGTTCCTCGCCTATCCACTTGCTTATGTGCGCAGGGTGCGTCAACTGGTGGAAGGCCTGGGAACCCGCGATACGCGTAACTGGGTTACCCAGCCGGCACAAAGGCTCATGAACGATACGCTGTTAAGAAATCCGCTGCGCCGCGCCGTGTTTCATTTCATTAGTCAAACCCTGCTGCGTGTGCCGCGGTATCGCATCTATCTGGTTCTGTACGGGGGAGTGGGTCTCTCGGTCGTCACGGCCACCATCCTTCGCATCAGCATTACGAATCGCCAGGTCAGCATGCAAATTTCCTCAGACGGGATGCGGACAGCGATTGGTATTGTGGCTTTCTGGGTAGTTGCTGGACTACGCCTGGCCTTCGTGTCTTCCGGCAATCAATGGGGAAGCTGGGTGTTTCGCGTTATCCATGGCAGGCCCCCGCACTTCCGATCTGGGATCGAACAACTATTGGCAGCCAAAGTCTGGGTATTCCTCTGGTCAGCGATCTTCACCTTTGGGGCTTATTTCGCACTCCGCGGCTTCGCTCCACCAGAGCTCCATCGCTGGGCGGCAACGACAAGCCAACTGCTTGTGGCCGCCGGCATGTGCCTGCTGCTGACCGACATATTCTTCTTGAATGTCAAGATCGTTCCCTTAACCGGCGAACCGCCGCGAGAGCAATCGAATCTCGCCATCAGCCTGCTGAAATACTTGGCGTTCGTTCCCGTCGTGGCCTCGCTTCCGGTCATTGCTGAATCATGGATCGAAACGGGCGTGATTCATTTTTTTCTGGCTGTCGCTGTGATCGGCGCAGCGCACCTCGCGCTGCGGCGCAGGCATCGGGGAATCATCCAGGAACACTGCAATATGGTTGAGCTTGAAGACGGCGAAGACGAGTTCCCCATGAAGCTGGGCTTGCGCTACTGAGGCAGCACGGTAGCGCGCCATGCGGACTAAGGCAGGTATTTGGTTCTGCGGGACATTATATATGTAGTATACTGCTCAGCGACATGAGGTCTGCGGTTGTCCGGTGCCAACCATCCTGAGGTACAGGGTCGGTGACGAGATGAAGTGATGCGCAAACATTTTTGGTTTTCGTTGATAGTCAGCTTATTTGTCCAGGGTGCGATGGGTCAGACTACTAACGGCGCAGCGGCGCGTCACGAGAAGGCTGTGGAAGAAAATCTCCGCTACTTGGCCGTGATCAAAGGTCGCCCTGATCCAGGGATGTCGTTGGCGGATCAGATGGTGCGTCTGCATGTGGCGGGCGTGAGTATCGCGGTGATTCACGATCGACGAATTGATTGGAGCAAGGGTTACGGGGTGGCGCGCCTCGGTGGACCGCCTGTTTCTGCGTCGACCGTATTCGGCGCTGCGTCCATGAGCAAGCCGGTGACCGCCATGGCCGTTCTTCGGCTTGCGCAGGAGGGCAAGATCGATCTGGACGTGGATGTGAACACCTATTTGAAGAGTTGGAAGATTCCGGCCAATGAGTACACGAAGAACCATAGCGTCACGGTTCGAGAGTTGTTAAGCCATACTTCGGGAATTGGAACGCATAGCGGCGCTATCTATGATCCGAACAAGCGCGTGCCGTCGATACTTGAAATTTTGGACGGAAAGCCCCCGGCAACGACAGCTCCCGTTCGCGTGGAATGGGAGCCGGGGAAAAAGTATGCGTACGCCAATGGCGGGTACATGATCCTGGAACTCCTGGTTAGCGAGGTTACGGGTAAGTCTTTCGCAGAAGCCATGAGAGAGTTGGTGTTGGCGCCTATTGGAATGAGCGACAGCACCTATGAAGCGTCGCTTTCTCCCGTGAAAGCAGCGGCCGCGGCAACGGCTTACGACGAGAGTGGGACGAGGGGTACCGCGGCTGCACATTTTGTCGAGCCAAACGCAGCGGCCGGTGGATTGTGGACCACAGCGACCGACTATGCAAAGTTTGTGATCGAGCTGCAGAAGGAGTACGCGGGAGAATCCGACCGTGTGCTCGATCAGAAGATGGCACAGATGATGGTGACGGCAGGCATGGGGCCATCGGAGAGCATCCGGTGGGGTTTGGGCGTGCGCGTAGGAGGAGCACCGCCGCATATTTACTTCGAGCATGGCGGGTCTGCAGTCTTTCAATGCGACATGGTGGGGTATCCCTCGGGAGACGGAGTGGTCGTGCTCACCAACGGTGGTGGGGGCGGCTCGCTCTCCGACCAGATTGTCCGCAGCGTTGCGCAAGCGTACGGGTGGCCGGATTTTCAGCCGGTTGAGCATACCGTGGTACCGGTGGATCCAGCGAAATTCGGGCGCTATGTTGGGACTTACGATTTCATCAAAGTCACCCAGGATGGGAGCCATCTGATGGCGGAGATCCCGCTGGGATCAAAAGCGCAGGAGTTATTTCCAGAGTCCGACACCCAATATTTCCTTCGCGATGAACCAACGCGTGTCATCTTCGACGTGAAGAAGGATGGAAGCGTGAGCGGGTTGGAGTTCGTAACCACCTATGTTCATTGGCACAGGGAAAAGAACCGGTAGACGCCTCTGAGCCACACGGCGCTTCTCACTCCCAGTTCTTCACCTTTGGCCACACTGCCTGGAGATTTTCATGGAGGCCTCTGCAGATGAACACCGGCCCACGCTCATACGGCTCCAAATACGGATTTGCATCCTGGGTAAATTCCACTACCGAGTCGAATTTGGTTTCGAGCGTCCCGCGGCTTTCGCCGAACACGATCATCACGCTACCCGTATAAGTGCGCGGTCCCCAGAAGAAGTAGTTCTGGTGACCGCTGATGGCCTGCGGCACATCCGGCCGGTACACGTTCACCGCGCTCGCATCGCCATAGTTTTCCGTGTAGATCACGGCCTGTGCGCGCTCCGCCTGCGGCAGCGAGTGCCAGGCAGCGGCCAGCAAGTCCGCCTTCTGACGCCAATCCAGCATGTCGGCGAAGTACTGCGGCAGCGGGGCGGTGGCGCCATTCTCCATTTTCGGTGGCTGCAGATGCAGGCGCTGCTGATAGGCAAGAATTTTTGCCGGTGGCAGTACCGGGAGAATGATTGGCAACAGAATCGCGATGACGAGCACGTTCATCGCCACGTAAACGGGCGTGAGCCCGCGCCGCAACCAGGCGTTGCGGAAGAGACGATCCCAGGCGGCGGCCCCCGCGGCAAAATAGAGCGGATAAATGGCCGCAAGGTAATAGGCCTTGGCGTGCAGAATCATCATCAGGGGCAGATACAGCAGATAGGTCACGCCCAGGAAGCGGAACGCCTGAGCCGGCCGGCTGAAGAGCAGCCACAGAATGCCTCCCACCCACAAGGGCGCCATGAGAGGACCGAAGTCGAGCATCTGCTCCAGCACAAACGCGAGGGGGCCCACATGAACGTTCTTGCCGTTCATCTGATCGTTGTGCAGCAGCTCGAGCGTTGCCCAGTGGTGGTGCATCTCCCACAGCAGATTGGGGAGAATCAGCACGACCAGCAGCGCAAGGCCGATCGGGAACCATTTCGAAGCCAGTAACTTTCTCTGGCTGGTCATCAACAGAGCGGCCAGCAGACAGGTGAGGAAGAAAACCTCGTTCCACTTGTTTTCGAGGCCCAGGCCAGCCGTCACGCCCAGCAGCACCCACCACAACGCCACTGTACGGCCACTGCGAATGCCGCGACCGGCCAGCCGTGCCAGCTCAATTGTGGCCAGCGCCACCGTCATCCAGAAGACCGGCTCAAAGGTGCTCGTCGAAAAGGTCGCATCGATGCCCATCACCATGGGCGCCAGCAAAATCCCCGTCATTGCCAGGGCTTGCGCCCAGCGCGAAGCGCCCATCCGCCATGCCAGCAGCCCCGTGATCGCAACTTCCGCGGCACCCGCCAGCGAGGCAAAGGTGCGGAACAAGGCCAGCGATTGCAAGCCAAACAGCAACTGCGAAATGCGCGCGACCAAAGGAATGACGGGCGGCTGATCCACATACCCCCAGGCCAGATGCCGGCCGCACACGATGAAATACAACTCGTCACGAAAAATGCCGTACCCTGCATGTTGGATGGTTATCTGGCCGAGCGTTGACAGAACATACTTCAGCAGGCCAAACGCAACCGCCAGCCACAATGCGCCCTTTACCGAGGCCGCGGTAAATTCCTGCGACTCGGCAATTCTCGTCTCAGTCGTCACCGCGGCCGTACCTCCATCGCTGGGTACAAATTCTTCGCCAGCATCGAACCCTACGCATAGCTTATCCCCGGTGTTGCGCGATCATTATCCCTGAACCCGAAAGAGCGAATTGGACGTTGATTGGTGGCGATTCACCAATTCGCTCATCGAGCCAGATTAATACCGGAAAGCCGGCATGTGTCCAGGTTTCTCAGAACCGAGTTGGACTGTGTCGTTGACATGTCCCTACGGCGTTTTGCGGGACCAACTGCGGAACGTCGCCTAACCCTCGGCAATGAGTGCTTTGGCCATGGCCGAAAAATTTCCGCTTCATTCGCGTTAACAACTTCGGAGCGGTGCAGCTCTATAAATAAAGCGATTTATTACCATTGCTTGAGCAGCTGGTGAGTGGGTATAGTCGGGAGTTCCGCGGACCTTAACAATCAGCGGCGTGCAGACCTCCTGAAAGGCACTTCCAATGAGGTACTCAGAGATCGGGATCCTCGTGCTCGTGGCATGTTCGATTGCAGCACAGGCACAATCTAAATTATCTGACCGCTGCTCCACCCTGAAGAGCGTAACGCTCCCGGGAGTCGAGATCACGAATGCCGAGCCGGTTCCGGCAGGGAAAACGATTGCGCCTGCCTATCCGGGGGCATCGGCAGTCGGACCCCTCCCCGCGCATTGCCGCGTTGACGGCATGATCAACCGCCGCAAGGGAGCTGATGCGATGGAGTTCGGCATCGGTTTTTCTGTAGCTCTTCCGGAGCCGAGCGCCTGGAACGGTGACTTCATGATGCAGGGCGGCGGAGGCGGCAATGGTGTCGTAGCCTACCCGACCGGTGCAAGCTACACAGGAGACAAGCCGGCGCTCTCTCGCGGCTTCGCTGTTGCAAGCACGGACTCCGGACACAAGGCGAAGACCGGGGGCTTCGATTTCACCTTCATGCGCGACCAGCAGGCTTATCTGGATTTCGCATACATGGCAAACGCCGAGGTCGCGGGAGTGGCCAAGCAAGTCATCGACCGCTATTACGGGAAGGGTGCGGCCTATTCCTATTTCGTCGGGTGCTCCACAGGCGGGCGAGAGGGCATGATCCTGTCGCAGCGCTTTCCGACGGTGTTCAACGGGATCGTGTCAGGCGATCCAGCAATGCGTACAGGTCTGTCAAACCTCGCGATTGCACAGTGGATTCCAGTGGCCTACAACCAGGCGTCGCCCAAGGACTCGTCCGGGAAGCCGGAGATCGACAAGTTTCTGACTGATACGGATCGCAAGGTGTTTATCGACGGCCTGATGAAGCAGTGCGACGCGCGCGATGGTGTGGCGGACGGCATGATCTTAGATCCAATCGGGTGCGACTTCGATCCTGCGGTGCTCGCGTGCAAACCTGGGCAGGCCGCCTCGTGCATCGCACCTGAAAAAATCGCGGCTATCAAGAAAGCGTTTGCAGGGCCAAGGAATGCGTACGGAACGCAGGTCTATCCTGGCTTCCTCTACGATGCGGGTATTGCTTCAAAGACTGGCATACCCGGTTTGCTGGCGTTGAGCAAGAATGGTCTATTTGGTCCGTACACCGCCGCCACTGAACTCGACGTGGATGCCGCAGCGCTGCACGCGTCTGATCCGCTCGTTGAGCCGGCGTCGACGAACCTTTCTACGTTCTCGCAAAACGGCGGGAAGCTGATCTTCTTCCACGGCGACAGTGATCCGTGGTTCTCACCGCTTGACACGCTCGGATACTACAAGTCGCTGGCGGCGACAAACGGCGGAGCGGACAAGGTGGCCGAGTGGAGCCGGATGTTCCTTGTGCCAGGAATGGCTCACTGCGGAGGGGGCCCATCTCTGGACCACTTCGACATGCTCAGTGCACTCGTTGGGTGGGTTGAGAAGGGCACAGCGCCCGAGTCCGTCGTTGCTACCGGCGCGGCGTTTCCCGGACGCAGCCGCCCTCTATGCGCCTTTCCCAAACACGCGCAGTACACCGGAAGCGGAGACACCCAAGCCGCCCGAAACTTCCAGTGCCGGTGAAGACCCACAGCTCCCGCGATAGGTTCGCGTATGACTTGCATCCGACGCAGGTTTGGCTACGCTTGACGATCCATCCCCGACGCTGCGTTGTTCCCGCGGTGTTCCAGGGTGCGGGCTTGCCGGCAAAACAAATAATGCGCGGCCGTATTGACGACGCCGGAAGAGGTTGTTGAGAACAAGATTGGAAGTTCACAGGAGAGACGAATGATGCGGTCAAGCATTGGAGTCCTACGCCCGGTTTGTGCATTTGGTGCGCTATGCGTTGGGCTGTGCGTTCATGCGCAGCAGGCACCTCAGCAACCCGCAGCACAGCCGCCGAGGGCCGCGATGCAAATGCCTGCTCCCAGACCCAACGACACGCTGAAGTCGGTTGAGGTGGAGCCCGACCGGCATGTTCGGTTTCGCATCTGGGCGCCGAACGCCACCGACGTGAAGCTGCATGCCGAGGGCCCGGAGGCCACACCGGGAATAACTCCGCAAGAGACCAACAGGTACATGGCTGGTGTGCCCCTGACCAAGGGGGATCAGGGCGTCTGGGAAACGACGATCGGTCCGATCGAGCCTGGACTCTATCGCTACACCTTCACGGTGGATGACGTGAGCACGACAGACCCACGGAACCCACTCACCTCGCAATCGCTGACCCACGCGTTCAGCATGTACGAAGTTCCCGGTGCGGACTTCATGGAGTACAAGGCGGGCGTGCCGCACGGCGCAATCTCAACGGTCTACTATGACTCGTCTGCCACAGGCGGCGAACGTCGCATGCACGTCTACACACCGCCGGGCTACGAGAACGGCAGAGGGAGATTTCCTGTACTTTACCTGCTTCACGGGGGAGGGGATTCTGATGACTCGTGGCCTACGGTCGGCCGCGCAGGTGCGATTCTCGACAACCTGATCGCCAGTGGGAAGGCTGTTCCGATGCTGATCGTGATGCCTGCCGGCCACGTCTCCACGGAGTTCCGTCTGACGCCGGGCGTGCGCATGGGCCACGACGCCTTTAATGATGACCTGGTAAAGGTGGTGCTGCCCTACATCGACGCGCACTATCGTACCGCCGCGGACCGCGACCACCGTGCTATTGCCGGGCTCTCGATGGGCGGTCTTCAGACACTGAATATCGCGCTCGATAGCTCAGCGGATTTCGCCTACGTAGGCGTGTTCAGCTCCGGATGGTTCCCCAATTCGATTAAGGAGGAGCAGGACACGGACGTGGCGCAGTACCGCGCATCGGGCAAGCCGTTTCGCCTGTTCTGGGTGGATGCGGGCAAGTACGACATCGCGCTTCAGAACAGCCATGCCACCGTTGCCATACTGAAAGATGCCGGAATCAATGTGGAGGAGCACGAGAGCGGCGGGTTTCACGCATGGCCCAATTGGAGAGACTACCTGCATCAGTTCGCGGCGTTGGCCTTCAAGTCGTCTGAGGCGCACTAGCACCCCAGCTCCGATGACGCGACGCATGGGGAAGTAGAAATCAGCGCGAGTGGCAGGTTCAGAGAGATCAGCAAACAGTAATCAAGAATCGCAAAATTAGCAGTTGACATTGACCGACAATCCACTACCATTTGGTTGTGGATAAACTGGATACAACATTTGCGGCTCTGTCTGATCCAACCCGGCGGGCGATGATCGAACGACTCTCCCACGGACCTGCCTCTGTGCATGGATTGACGGAACCCTTTGTTCTGTCGCAGCAGATGATTTCGAAACATATTGCCTACCTGGTGCGGGCACGGATCGTGATCAAGACAAAGCGTGGACGGGAGAGCGTATGCACGCTTAGGCCAGAGGCGATCAAGACAGTCAGCGACTGGGCGATCAGCTATCGCCGATTCTGGGAAGAGAGTTTCGACAAACTGGATGTGGTTGTAAAGCAAATGAAAAAAGACGGAGGTCAGAGATGACAGAAAACACGGTTAGCGAAGTTGAGCGGATGGTCGTTACAAGAGTTTTTGATGCCCCACGCGAGTTGGTTTGGAAGGCGTGGACAGACCCGAAGTACGTGATGCAGTGGTGGGGGCCGAAGGGCTTTACTGCGCCCGTTTGCAAGATGGATTTTCGCGTTGGGGGAAAATCTCTCTTCTGCATGAAAGCGCCGGATGGGCAGGAGTGCTGGAATGCGATTGAATACCACGAAATTGTTCTGCACGAGAAGATCGTTTCCTCCATGTACTTTGCGGACTCGGAGGGAAACAAGGTTGAGCCTGAGGAATTAGGAATAGAACATGAGGCCATAGACGGTGCGTACGACGTGACCCTCTTTGAGGATCTCGGAAACGGCCGGACGAAACTCACCCACATTGGAAATGAACCCATGGAGAGCGCCAAAAATAGCGGCCAAATGGAAGGCTGGATCCAGATACTCGATAAAGTTGCAGCGGTTATTGCGGAGTTAGCGCGGGCGAAATAGAAGTTGAAGTTTTCATGATTGTCATGCGCGAGATACACCGAAGGCCGGCGGCGGAGGCTTCGTTACAACGGGCTTCTCGTCGCCCCGGCCAGATAGTCGCCCTTTCGGACCACGTTCCCGACAGGTGACAGTACCTTTTGTCGACGAAGCGTCGCGGAGCTTGCGTTGGAGGTATAATCCGCCCACGATGCCGTTAGCCGCAGGCACGATGCTGGATGGCTATGAAATTCTCGGTCTGCTGGGTGCTGGCGGAATGGGCGAGGTCTATCGTGCGCTCGATCCAGCTCTGAAGCGCGAGGTAGCGATCAAGGTCCTGCCAAGCTTCGTCGCGCAGGACCCCGACAGGTTGAGACGTTTTGAGCTCGAGGCACAGGCGGCCGCGGCTCTCAACCATCCCAACATTCTTGCGGTGCACAGGTTTGGTGTCTTTGAAGGCGTTCCGTATCTGGTTTCGGAGCTGCTGGAAGGCGGCACGCTGCGGCAGGTGTTGCAGCGCGGGCCACTGGCGATTCGCAAATCGATCGACTACGCGGTCCAGATCGCTCATGGACTGGCTGCGGCCCACGAACAGGGGATCGTTCTACGCTGAACCCGAAATCCATTGGTGTAAATATTTTCGGCGTCAGGACGGGGCAGTGGTCGATGCCATATAAAGGACCCGCGGGTTTTCCAAGGTGGTCGAGGGATAACCGCTCGATTTACTTTTTGGGGCTTCCTGGCAATCCAGGTGTGTTTCGAATTCCGGTCACTGGTGGAGATGCAGAGCGCATCACTGATCTGAAGGGACTTCGCTACACGGGATACTACGATGTGTGGTTTGGGCTGGACCCCACCGACGCACCACTGTTGCTTCGCGATATAGGAACCAGTGATATTTATGCCCTCACTCTGGAACAGAAGTGAGTACCTGGCACGTGATACTCCTCGAAGTTTCGGACGAAATAACGCCAATTGTTTTGAGGTGCAGGGTCGAATGGAATTTGCGTGACACAGGCAGCCCTAGGATGCCTCACCTCCCGATTCAAGCAGCTCTACGTCCGGAACTTTGTCGGTGACGGATTCCGGTGAGCTTTCTCGATTGGGGTTATTTCGTTTGCTGTCCCTTCAATGCCGGTCCCTTCGATGCCCCTTCGATGCCGAGACGGGGTCGCGGGCTTGAAGACGCTGAGGCTTACGCAAGCTACTTGCTTGAGGTTAGTTTGCGGGATGGTTTCCGGCCCTTTAGCGCTGGGTGGTGGCGCGCGCGTTAAATCGGCGGAGTAATTCGGTGAACCGCATGCCTGTGCTGCAAAATGGACCGAGCGGTGTGAATAGGTTTCGTGTCGCCGTAGTTCCCCCGCCGTATTTCCCCGTATTTCCGTTTTTGTCTTCCGGTGTGGTTTGCGGCCGGAAACTCCGAAGAGCATCTGCCAACAAGCATCACCGGGGTCCTTCGACTCCGCGCTTGAAACCCTCGGTTTGCGATAGATCTGCGAAGCGCTTCGCTCAGGATGACGGAGGAAAAGGGTTTTGGGCCGGTAAATTTGGGGCACCCGAATAGCGCACTGCAGATCCCTCGCTACGCTCGGGATGACAAAAGGAGAGGGATGTTGAAAAGGAGAGGGATGTTGAAAGGGAGAGGGATGTTGAAAGGGAGAGGACCGTTGTCTAGGGAGAAGGCAGTTGTTGGGCCGGCAGGGACGCCTTCTCCATCGACAACCGCCTTTTCCAACGACAGCGACCGTTTTTGTGCGAAAGCAAAAAAGTCACAGGCTCTCAGGATGACGGCTTTGTCGGGGCTTGAAACACAGCTGATTGGAGATGCAGAAAACACACCCAGAGATCTCGGGATGACAAAGGAAAAGGCAACGGTTCGATAGACAGTGGTTGCTGAACCGAGATGCTTTCCAAATCTAATTTGGACAGGTCCGGGTTGGCGGTGATCCAACCGGAACCCCGAAATCGCGGAAAGGCGTCGGGAAGCGAACTTCAGATCGAATTCGGGCCGGGATCATATGGAATGCGCGGCACGGCTAGATCGCAGTGGGATAGACCGCGCGTAAGCCTGCCGTGCTGATGTTGGTATACATGAGTGCAGGCGCATCGCCGGCGTCCCGGGTACGATTTGCACCGCCTGCATAGGGCCCCTTGTTCGCCTGGATGCTATCGGCGGCATCACTCCAGGTGCGAGCGGTGAGGGCGCAGGTATCGTGGTTAATCCCAACATAGTTGACATATGCCGAGCGAACGGCGACAAGGGCAACATTGGCCCAATACACCGGGCCAGCGAAATTAAGCGCGGGCGTCTGCGCGATACTCCGGATTTCGGCACGCTGTTCGTCAGGCCCGGGCCCGTAGGATGCGGCGTAGAGCCTTCTTTTTGAATTTCCCTGCCCGTGGGTGTTCACGAAGTTGACAAACTTGTTGATCTTGGTCTGGCTCAGGACGCCAAAGAGGTGGTAACCGAACAGCCCTCCAGCGGTGACAAGAACAATGGCGCGGCAATTGTCGATGGATGGAAAGCCAATTTCGGCTGCGTCGAACCCGATTTCGCGTTCGCTCAGATAGAGCATCAATCCCCCCGTTTCTCGTGTGGGAGGGATCATACCAAAGAGAACTGCCGAGGGTATTGTGGAGCTAACCTTCTCGCAAGGCCTGCATGGGATCCATCCGGCTTGCGGCGAGTGCGGGGAGATAGCATGCCAATGCCGCCACGAGAAGCAGGACCGCGGAAGCGCCGAGCAAACTCAGCGGGTCGGCAGGGCTGAGACCGAAGAGCATCCTGGAGAACGCGCGGCCGACAAGAAGCGAGATCGCCAGACCGAGGCTGACACCGACGGCGACCAGCGCCATGCCCTGGCGCAGCACGAGTCGCAGAACATCGAAGCGAGAGGCGCCGAGAGCCATGCGCACTCCAATTTCACGCTGACGGCTGCTTACCGAATAGGCAAGGATGCCGTAGAGGCCCACGCTGGCCAGGGCAAGGGCTAATAAGCCGAAGATCGCCAGCATGCCGAGCACGATGCGGGCATTCCACAACACCTGATTCACAAGCTTTGCGCCGGTGCGCACATCGGTGACCTGTACGCCAGGGTCCACTTCCTTAATGCTACGCTGCACCGCCGGCAGCAAGAGCGAAGGATCACCCGCGCTTCGGACGTAGAGGTTTGCACCGCCTCCGGCACTCTGTCGGAGTGGAAGATAGAGGCACGGTTGGGGCGCTTCGCCCAACGTCGTGTAGTTGCTGGTTTTCACCACGCCGACGATTTGGAGCCTGACGGTGTCGCCGGAAAGACGGAGATGACTTCCGATGGCATTGCCATGCGGCCAGTATCGACGCGCCAGATCTTCGTTGATGATCACGACGGGCAGCGATCCATTCTGATCGGCTGCGGTGAAGGCTCGCCCCTGCAGAAGAGGGATCTGCATGGTCTTGAAGTAGTCCACATCAATCGTGTCGGTCACGGTGGTGATGGTTTCGGACTTGCGCTGCTGCTCCTGGCCTTCAATGGAGATGCCGCGCGACGCGCTCGACCAGAACGGCAAATTGGACGCCCAGGTGACGGCTTGGACACCGGGGATTCTGGAGACGCGGTCTTCGACCTGTTGCTGAAACGCCTTGAGCCGCACCGCGTCGTGGTCCTGCTGCCCCTTATTCATCATGAGAACGGCGAGGTGCTGGTGATCAAACCCGGGATCGATGTCGTAGGCGCGCTGGACTGCGCGAAGAAAGAGCGAGGCGGCGATCAGCGACACCAGGGAAAAGGCGACCTGCCCGGCAAGTAGCGTCTTCTGGAAACGTGCGCTGCGGCCGGATGGTCCCGCGACATGAGTTTCCTCCTTGAGGCTCTCGACCAGGCCTGTCTTGGCGGCTCGCAGGGCGGGCACAACGCCGAAGATAAAACCTGTGGCGAGCGACAGGAGGAAGGCAAAGAGAAAGACGGTGCCGTCAAGTTTGGGATCGGCAAGATTGCGGGCAACCTCCTGCGGGCGGAAAGACCAGAGGAAACGGCAACCCTCATAGCCGACGGCGAGCCCGGCAATGCCGCCAAAGAGGCCGAGGAGCACGCTTTCGGTGAGAAGCTGGCGGACGAGGCGTCCGCGGCCGGCACCGATGGCGAGACGAACTGCGATCTCCTGCCGCCGGCTGACAGCACGCGCCATAAGCAGGTTGGCAACGTTCGAGCAGGCGATGACCAACACCAGGCCCACGATCAGCAGCAGCACAGTGCTTACCAGCGCCAGGCCGCTCTCGCCGCCGGTGGTCGAAAACAGTGCGGTCGTCACGGGCTGCACAGAAGTCGCGTGCCCTGCATTCGCATCCGGATATTCGCGCCGCAACGCAGCGGACAGCGTCTCGATACTTGCATCCGCCTGGCTGCGACTGATTCCGGACTTGAGGCGCGCGATCCCCTGGAAGAAGGGCTTTCCGCGCTGTTGCAACACATCCTGGAGCTCAGGAGGGAGGACCTGCGGAGCCATGGTCGCCGGAAGCCATACATCCGGCCCGAAGACCGCGCTGATCCCGAGGAATCCCTGGGGTGCGACTCCAACCACGGTGAAGGGAACGCCGTTGATCTCCAGGGTCTTTCCGATCACGTTTTGAACGCCGTTGAAGCGGTTTTTCCAGGCACCGTAGCTCAACACGGCTACGGGAGCAGATCCTGGCGCGCTGACCTCTCCGGGAAGAAAGAATCGGCCCTTCGCAGGGACGAGGCCGAGCGCTTCAAAATAGCCCTGGGTGACAAGCTGGCCGAAGAAGCGCTCCTGCGCTGTGCCTTCGACCAGCGTCATCGGCATGGGGGGCGCGAAGCCGCCGAGACTACTGAACACGGCGTTCCTGGCCTGGTAGTCCTTGAGATTCAGATAGGAGAGCGGCAGGAGGTTGGCGGACTGCTTCTGATTCTTTAGGTCGGTCGTATAGAGAGAGACGAGACGGGAGGGATCGTGTGCCGGAAGCGGATGAAGCAGCAGAGTGTTCACGACGGTGAATACGGTGGTACTTGCGCCGATGCCCAAGGCCAGCGCCAGAATGGCAAAGAAGGAAAAGGCCGGCGCTCTCGCCATGCTGCGCAATCCATATTTCACGTCGCGCAGAAGGTCGGGGAGCAGATTGCCCCAGCCCGATGTTGCCGGGGCGCTCTGGTTGTATCGGCGCCCGGTACTGCTGATCTCCTGTTTCCAGTCAGGCATTGTTCTACCTCCTTGACCCGGCTCATGGCATTTACAAATCTTTGCAGCTTCCGGCAAAGCGGACTCGATCGGCTTGCAGAGCTCACAACGTGACGCGCCTGCTTTTCCAGCAGCGACGGGATCCACTTATTTGAGCATTGGAGGGACACGCGTGCAGTAAAGGTTGGTGAAGCAAAGTAAAGTCTTGTAAAGCTGCGAGCGCCGCTTGAGAGCAGACAAGGTATAGCAACAGATGCCCGGCAAAGTCATCCGCTAAACTAACGCAATGCTGACGAGCGCTTCCGGGTTGGCGACGCGAAAATCCATCTCCCTTTTCGTGCTTCTTACGTACAGTATCGCTTGGGTATTGTGGTTGCCGCTTTTGCTCGGTCCCAAGGGGCTTCATCTCACCCATTTCGACGCTTCCATTCCGTTCTTTGTCTCCCTCGGGACCATCGGTCCTATGCTAGCCAGCTTCATCGCCACACGAGTTGAAGAGGGGCGATGGGCCATGCCGAGTCGTTTTCTACCTCCCCCACGAGCGAGGAATTTGCTGAACCTTTTCACAGGCCCAGCGTTGATCACTGTCTCTTTCGTTGTCCTCCCCTACATGATTTGCGTTGCGTCCGGACATAAGCTCATCCCCCTTCGCTTTCTCGCTCCGCTATTGGCGGTGTGGCCCAACATCCTCGGCGGTCCACTGGAAGAGGAGTTTGGTTGGAGGGGCTACCTGTTGCCGCGCGTTGCCGCACGCACCGGGAATGCCGTGGCGGCGATCTTAGTCGGAGTCGTCTGGGCGGCCTGGCACCTGCCGCTCATGCTGGCTCACGTCTGGGGCGTCCGCTTCTGGTATTTCCTCCCGATGGTAGTATCAGCGGCCATCTTCGCTTCGCTCGCGTATTTTGCGACAGGCCGAAGCATCCTGGGATCTGTCACGGTGCACTACTTTTTCAATACCTGCTCCATCATGCTCGGCACCGCTTTGGCGGGCCAGCCACTCTACCGCAATCGTGATGTGGACGAGATGGTCCTCATCAGCATGATTGGCGTTGCGGTGCTGACGATTGTGATCACACGAGGCCAACTCGGTTCCAGCCCGGGTAACTAAAGAGGTCAATTCCTGATAAGTCACCATGGCAGCAGGACTCAACTTCCGGCGGTCTGGAGAGGGCGAGATTTCCAGTCCCGACCGGAAACAAGTCCCACGCCGAGGAAAAGAGATCCGAGCACCAAGTGAAAGATGTGGTCTCCGGTGTGCAACAGCATCGGCCCGAGATACCATGCTCGGTTCATCGATGGATTCCCGATCAGCAGACCGAGGATGGCCAGCGCCTGATAGAACAAACCCGATCCGATGCAGAAACGCTTCGCTACAGCCGGTCCCAGGAAGCTTGCGCCGAGCGCAAGAGCACCCCATATAAGGTGCATGAGGTTGTGATATTGATCCACGTGGGCGCCGCCGACGATCACCAATATTCCCATCAAAACAAATAATCCGCCGAAAAGCCGGCATGCCATCTTTGCACTGTCATTTGTGGTTCCACTGCGCCGGTAGTTTTGGACAGTGGCAACGAGGCCGACGATATCTGTCACGACAAGCGCGACGATTTGCAGCAATGTGCCGATGAAAATCCCAGCGGCGAACTTGCCGACGGAACCGGGGTGCTTGAGGCGAAGAATTTCCGCGGGGAGCCGGACGAACCACCCGGAGGTTACCAGCAATGCGATCAGCGAGCCAATCAGAGGCGTCCACCACCAACGCGCTCCCATAGCGACGACCCCTGCTACCGCAATGAAGATGACCGGCCCTGGAGGAAACTTTGGATAGGCAGGATCACCGGAGAGCCATTGCGCCCAAAGCGCGATCGCAACAGCGACAAGGCCGGCGACAGTCAGCCAGGTAAACAGTGGGAGTTTCGTTTTCATCGCCATTCCATCCCTCCGCCGATATGATCTAAACGTTCGTGCCACCGGGATTGCAGCTTGTCGGCTTTGGTCCGCTGCTCCGGAGTTAAGACCGACGTGTAAACCTTGGTTGTGAAATGCTCTTTCTCTACCAGAAGCTTCGATAGAGTTGTGCCTTGCCGGGCGGCGATGTCCTGTACTCTGCTTTCATCGGAATTGCCATTCGCAGTGGCCTGATCCATTTCCCTGCGCTCCGCAGCAAATTCCTGAATCAGCCCGGACACGGCGGGGCGTTCCGCTTGCCACAGCGAACGAATCTGCTGCTGCTGCGCATCGCTCAGATTCAGTTCGTGGACCACATAGCCCATTGCGCCAAAGTGGCCCCATCGGTGACCAGAGCACCCGTGCCATCCGCGCACATTAGCCACGGCAATAGTTACGCCAGCCACTACCAGCAATACCGCCAGGCCCGACCAGATTACGATTCGTTTCAAAGCAACATCTCCATTTCTGCTCGCACTTCCATTCGAGCACTGGCCTCCAGGGCATGCGATAAAGATTGGTTAAGCCACATGAAGTTTTGTAAAGGCGCGTGTTACTGAGCGGGGTGCACTAAGATCGGCAGCCGGGGTTGCTGCGTATGGGAATGACTCGGAAGTGTGCCGTATCGTCTCTTCTTCGTCAGGTGAGCGTCAGCGAGGGAGTCCCTTTGCCGAGGGCTCGGATCCAGGTGGTTCACGGAACGGTTCCACAGAAATGGGCTCGTAACGCACTTCCAGCACCGTCAGGTATTCTGTTCCGCCCGGCGCTTGGAGGACTACGCTGTCACCCGCTGCCGACTTCATCAACGCGCGCCCCAGAGGTGACACCCAACTGATGTGGTTGCGGTTGAGATCGACCTCGTCGGTGCCTACGATGCTCACCACTCGCTCCGCTCCTGCGGCATTGGCATAGCGCACGGTCGCCCCGAAGAATGCCCTCGTCACCGACCCTGCTCTCGGAGCTTCCGGGTCCACCACTTCCGCGGCTTCGATTCGCTGCGTGAGAAAGCGAATCCGCCCATCGATCTGGCGCAGCCGCCGCTTGTTGTACTGATAGTCGGCGTTTTCACTACGGTCGCCGTTGCCGGCAGCCCACGCCACCACCTCCGCCACGGCCGGGCGGTCCCTGGTGAGCAGAAAGCGGTGCTCATCTTTGAGGCGCTGCAGCCCGCTCCGCGTTATGTAGTTCTTGCCTCGCGCCGCGGGCTCGTCCCGTTGTGGTTCTCTGGTAAACCCTTTCCGCATCTCGTAGTCCTCGCAGCGCGAATCCAGTGGGCCCAATGAATGCGGATGAACGTCGATGGAAAACGCGGTAGGTCATCCAGGTTCATGGCAGTTCATCTGCGGCCCTCACTGATTTTTTCATGTCTTCCGGCCGTTTCGAAACGATCCCGCACCCACTCTGCAAAAATAGTTTCATCGCATCGGTCCCTCTGCTGTATGTTTTTCTCACCGCCAAGAGGAAAACTATTGCACGTCCATACGACCGCATCCTGGCCCGCGCGTGAAGATCGCCGAGCTGCCCTCGTCTGGCTGGCCATCTTTTGGATCTTCGTCGGCATCGGCTTCGGCTTCGATCTGCACAACTACCTTCATGAGCAGCCGGCCGTACCCATAATCGTCCACGTACACGCTGTCGGCACGACGCTCTGGCTACTCACCGCAACCGCGCTTGTGCTTATGGTCGAAACCGGCAATGTCCGCCTCCATCGCAGATTCGGTTGGTTCGCGGCCGGTTACGCCGCTCTCGTCCTTGTGATCGCCCCGTGGTCCGAACTCAGCTGGCAAGCCTTGAACCTTCCCACTCCCGGCGCTCTGCCTCCTCAATTTCTTTCCATCGCCTTCAGCGGAGTCATTTGCATGGCAATCCTGCTACCGTGGGGAATTCTCATGCGCCGCAATTCCGCCGCCCATCGGCGCGTGCTCATTCTGGCCACGATCTGCATCAGCGATGCGGGTTTTTCCCGATTTGTGGGCCTCTTTCTGCCTCCGCCAACTACCTTTCTCGGCACCTACCTGTTTTACGAGGGCGGTAATCTGCTGATCGTCCTTCTGATGTTTTTCTGGGATTGGAAACGTAACCGGATCATGAAACAGTTCCTATGGGGAGCCTTCCTGGTTATCGCTACGGGCCTGACGGCCACGGGCCTCTACTTCAACGAGACATGGAAATTGATCACGCGCTCGTGGCTGGAGGCGTGGGCGCGGCACATGCTGTAAAGCCACGCTTCCTGATGCGGATGTAGGCCAAGGATAGCTTTCCCGGTTCGCTCGTAGCCTCGTGCAGTCCTCTCGGAAATCCGGCCGCCAGAACGCCGTCGGCGCTGTTTAATTCGGCGACGGATGATCCACGTGATCGACCACCAGCACCGGCACGTCCGCCTTCTGTGATTCGAGCTTCAGTCCTAGTTGCTCCTGGATAGCGGTGAACAGCGGCGGCCACGCGTTCGCGTCATCCGCTGGGTGACGCATCGACTCCGGCGCATCCGGAAATTGCGTCTCATCCGGCGTCCACTTCAACGTGAAGTCCCACCGCCCGTCGAGTCCCGTCTTGTCCACCACCGGCTGGCCAAGAACGTAGTTCTGCAGATTCCACGCGAGACCCGCTATGGCGAGGCTTTTCCCGATGATCACGCCCGACGGGTACAACAACTGGCCTGGCACTAACGACGCGTCTGTCACCTTCGTCATCTTCGGCCCGTCCTTGCTCACGCTCAGAACGAAGGCCGGCATCTTCCGCTTCTCTTCATGAACCTGGAGCCCAAATCGCTCGGCGAACAGCTTCTGCATCATCAGTTTCGTTTGCGAAGTGTTGAGCTCCCCCGGTGTATCTGCCTTCGCCTCAATGTCCCATTTGTCCGTATCCATCCAACTCGGCTTGCCCATGATCTGCCGCACTGGCAGGTCATACGCGAAGCTCATCATGAAGCCGAGCGTGAGGTTTTTGATGAGCAGGGTCCCTCCGTGCGTTGAAAACATCTATTTGCTCGTTTCCCTGGCTGGTGCGGTTTGACCGTGGCCACCTCCACATCTGGCTTTGCGTCCGGGGCCATCGGAGCAAGCTTCGCAGGCGCAGCAGGAATCGCCCATTCGGCTTCTGGCTTCGTGCGTTGCAGCGCCAGAGGCAAAGAGCGTTTGGCGTAGGTCATCGTCCCGCTGATGGAATTCCCGTCTGCCGACATCGTCCCCTCATACGTCAGCCCCGGAAAATCAAACACGAAACGCAGCTTTCCTTCTTGAAAACTTACCGAGCCGCTGGACGGCGGCAGCTCCCTTTGGTCGAGGCTGTACAGAGTCGCACTCAGCGCGCCCTTTTCGTTCTTCGCGATTTTCAGCAGCATGCGCAGATCGTGGCCGTCCGGCGTGTGCTCCGTGCCCTGCCACGTCCCGGCGATGCCGCTCTTCTCGTTCCCATTCTCTTGCGCGGGCGGCGTCTGTCCGTTCGCCGCGCGTAAAAAACCCGCCGCCAGGGGTACGCCCACCGCCAGCACACAGGCCAGCGCCAGCATTGCCTTCCGCCGCAGGTCCAGTTTCCGCACGCCCTGTCCGGACATGATTCGCGCGATCCGCTGCTTCAGCTCCGATCCCGTTACACCCGACATGCATGCGATGGAAGGCTCGGTATAGAGCTTGCAGACGTTGAGAATGCTTTCCGCATAGACCGCCGCCTCATTGCCGAGTTGCAAAACGGCTTCGTCGCAGGCAGACTCGCGCTCCTTTACCAGTTGCCTCTCCATCCACCACACCAACGGATGGAACCAGAAGATCGCCTCCACCAGCATGTGGATCGCTGACGTTAGATTGTCCCGGCGCTGTACGTGGCATACTTCGTGCGCGAGAACGGACTCCAGATGCGCGTCGTCCATATGACGCGCGATTCCCTCCGGCCACAGCAAGACGGGGCGGATGATGCCAAAGACTCCCGGCTCCATTGAGTTGCCTGAAGGCAACAGCGGGATTGACCTCGGCAATCTTGCTGCCCGCTCCGCTTTGCGCAGGAGGTCAACCTCGCGTCCCTCGATTGACGGCCTTGCCGAGCGCACTAATCGGGAGATTCGCCGCCACTGCACACACCAAAAGCTCATCATCGCGAGGAAGCCAATCAGCCAGACCGCCGTGAGCATTAGCGGGAGCATAGGAATTGGAACGCGGGAAGCTTTCGGCTGCGCAACGGCAATGGCAACCGGTGTGTTGAGGGCGGTCACCTCCACGAATGGCTGGCTCATCTTTTCGATTGCGATGTAGGCAGTGGCTTTCGGCGCCACCGGATGGATGGGCCAGGGCAGATGGCTTCCCAGGGTGATCAATAGCGAGAACGGAATCAGGAATTTGGCCGATGCTGCCATCCACAGCCAGTACCGTATCCGCGCCTGGTTCTTCCGCAGCAGGAGTGCGAGCAACGCGACGATGCCAAGGAAGAGGGTGGACTGCCAGAGGTGATTGCACAACTCACGTACCCCATCCGCCCATATCGGAGAGAGAAATTCGGGAGTCATAACTTTTTGTCCTTTCGCTCGAGTCTCTTGAGTTCCCGCTCGGCCTCTTTGACGTCCTCCAGCTTCAGCTTCCCGGACCTGACGAGATGCATCATGACCAACTGGGAGCGTCCGCCGAACATCGCGACGAGTTCATCGATCAATCTCAGTTGAGCTGCATCCCGGGAGATGAGCGACTCGAAGAGGTGGAAGTTGCCAACCTTCCTTGTGCGGCGCACGATCTTCTTCTCTTCCATCCGGTAGATCGTGATCTGGATGGTTCCATAGGACGGCCTGGACTTTTCGGGAAAGCTCTCCTGAATCTCGCGGATGGACACCTCGCCGCGAGTCCAAAGAGTTTCCATGATCTGTAGTTCGAGCTTTGACAATTTCGGGCCGGACATTCATCCTCCAACATGTGTTGTATTTTCTATAACACGTGTTGTAGTGATGTCAAGAACCCTATTGCAACCTCCGTTACCGGAGGCTCGGCACCATCTGTCCGTAAAAGAACCGGCTTTTCGAAGGTGTGCCGATTCCGCATCCCGTCACGGTACGAAATGTCGACTTTTCCGGTCAGATGGCGCCTGGCCCTTTGCCGGCGAGTGCATCGGCGATTTGGCAACCACTGACCTGGCGGGCGCAATCGGTGTTGAACCGCGAAGACTTTTCTTAATCACCGAGCGGAACTCTGCATATGAGGAATACGTATGCTTATCAGGACGGACTGCATTACATTTTGATCTTAGGCATGAGGTTCCACGGACCCGGGCGCAACTTGAACCCCGACGTAAATAGAACGAGTCACCGCGACGTGAACCCAAAAGGAGAATGGCTCTGACGAGCGCCAGCGTCACTTTGCCTTCCAACCCGTCCCGCGACGGCCTCACCAGCGGTTACGCTGCGGTTGCATGGATCGCCGTTCTGCGCGTGGCGCTTTATCTGCTCACCGCTACCCACTACGGCTACTTTCGCGATGAACTGTATTACCTTGCGTGTGGCGAACATCCGGCGTGGGGATACATGGACCAGCCACCGATGATCGCGTGGGTGGCATGGCTGCTGCAGCATACAGTTGGCACGTCTCTCTATGCGATTCGTTTTTTACCGATGCTGGCCGACGTCGGCGCAATCACCATTACTGCAGTTCTGGCTAAGAAGCTCGGAGGGCGGCCGTGGGCAATGTTTCTTGCTGCACTGGCGGTGTTCATTACACCAATCTTCCTTGCGTTCTCGCACCTCTTCACCATGAACGCCTTCGATCCATTCTTGTGGACACTGCTGGCCTGGCTTCTTGTGGACCTGATTCAGACTGGCAATCAAAGGCTCTGGCTCTGGATCGGAGCTCTTATCGGAATCACTCTGTTGAACAAGTACGGCGTCTTGTTCCTGATTGTGGGGCTCCTCGGGGGCATCATCGTCTCACCGTTGCGCCGGAGTCTTTCGCCTCCCTGGTTCTGGGCGGGAATTGCGCTGGCGACACTCATCGCGCTGCCGAATTTCCTCTGGCAATGGCACTGGAACTTTCCCTTTGTTCAGTTGGTTAGCGCCGTTCGCCACGGCGGACGCGACGTGATGTTAGCGCCGCTCCCTTATCTCGCACAGCAAGCCCAGATGCTCTCATTCATCCCAGCTCTGCTTGTTGTTCTTGGTGTGGGCTTTCTGTTCTCTCCGGCGGGAAAACGCTACTCGATACTTGGCTGGGGCTTTCTGATCGTACTGGGTCTGATGCTGTTCCTCAAGGGGAAGTTCTACTATGTCGCCCCAGCGTATCCGGCCATGTACGCCGCAGGCGCAGTGTTTCTGGAACAATTGACGGAAGGACGGCTGCTGCGATGGATCCGTCCGGTTTATGCGCTGGCTATGCTGGTTGTGGGTGCGCTGGTTGCTCCTACCGCGCTTCCGATTTTGCCCGTCAAGAGCTATATCGCTTACACGCGCACCTTAGGGATTCAGCAACAGCGGTTCGAGAATGAGCCGCAGAGCCAGCTGCCACAAATCTATGCCGACATGTTCGGATGGGAAGAACGCGTAAGAACGGTCGCGGCTTATTATCATTCTCTGTCCCCCGAGGAGCAACGCGTGACCGCGATCGGAGCGCCGAATTACGGCGAGGCGGGAGCGATTGATCTGTTCGGCCCGAAGTACGGGTTACCCAAATCGATCAGCGGCAGCAATAATTATTGGATATGGGGTCCGCGCACTTACACCGGCGAGAGCATCCTTCTGCTGGACGAGGATTCACCGCAGAAATACTCCGGGCACTGTCAATCCTTGCGCGAAGTTGCCCACCCCACGGACCCGTATTCCCGTCCTGATGAGGAGTTTCCCATCTATCATTGCCGCGGGTTGACTCCTTCGCTCCAGGTGCTGTGGCCAACGCTCAAACCATGGAAGTAACTCGGTGGCAGGAAATCCGGGTACGCTCCGTTCCCACGGCACGCCGGGGCAGGCGAGATGACAATTCTCTTTGAGCATAGGACTCTGCGTTTCCACGAAAGGACCGTGGAACTGCAGATCCCTCGGCTTCCCCAGATTTCCTGTCAAGGGTTGCGGCTTCGGTCAACGGCATGTGCTTCTCTTTAAGGAGAACCACCATAAGCGGCAGCGGTGAGAGCGGTGAAGTAGGAAATCGGGGTGCGCTCGGAGTTCGTGACTTTTTTTCCGGTGTAGTTTGTGGCCGGAAACTCCCAAGAGCATCTGCCAACAAGCATCGCCGGGGTCCTTCGACTCCGCGCTTAAAGCCCTCGGTTTGCGATAGATCTGCGAAGCGCTTCGCTCAGGATGACGGCTTTGTGGGGGGCTTGAAATAGAGCTGAGTGATATGCAGAAAATACGAAAAGATCGAAAGAGTCACACGCTCTGCTAATGAACAAACAAAGAGTGTGGTGCCGCACCTCCGGCGCTCGACCGCCTGGCCTATGGACCCAGCCCTTCCGGGCTGGGCTGATTTTGGCGCCGGCCCTCTGGGCCTGGATTGCAAACACCGCTTTCCCATGTTCGCTCCTCCCTTAACTTGCCACAGGCAAGGCGGCTCCTCGGGATGACAAAGGAAAGGGCAGCGGTTCCATGGACAGTGGTTGTTGAACCGAGGCGCTTTTCAAATCTAGTTTGGAAAGGTCTGACGCCAAGTACGATAACTAATTCTCCGAAGGCCGCTCGACGTGGTCGATGATGAGGAAGCTTATGGGAGCGTGGGAAGGTTTGAGTTCCAGGCCTAGCTGGATCTTGAGGGCGTCGCGGAAGTTGGCGGTGTTGTCGGCGATGGCTTCATCCCCGCTCGGGTCATGCATCCAGGTCAGGGTGAAGTCGTAGAGTCCGGAGAGGCCGGTCTGATCGACGACGGGGCGCGGCATCGCGGCGAGTCCGGTCATGGTCGGGACTGAGGTAGCAAAGAGGGAGAGGGGAATGGCGCGGCCACCGTAGTGCTGGCCCGGGGCGGAGGATGGAACGTGCGCGATGACGCCGCAGACGGGCGGAAGATCGCCCATGGCAGACGACTGGCCGGACACAGGAGCGGCGCAGGAATCAGATGGAGGATGCGGCTGAAGACCGGGGCCGGTGACGCCGGGCTTGGCGAGGACAAGGGCAAAGACGGGAGCGTTCGCCGAGATGTAGTGGGTAACCAGATGGAAGCGGTCGGCGAGCAGAGCCTGCATCATCCGGCGCATCTGGTCGATCGAAGTGTCGCCCGGAGCGCGGGCTGAGATGTCGAAGAACTCCGGCGGGGCGTCGAACGAGCCGGTAACCCAGAAAGGTGCGCCGGACTTGGGCGCGCCGGAGAACATGTTGAAGCGCAGGGAAAGTTCCTGCGTCCCGGAAAGCTTATAGGCGAAGGTGATGTAGCGCCAAAGCGACTGATGGGTCGCGATGAAATAGCCGCCGGCAGGGCTGCGGGCGTCATCGGGGCTGATGCTGCCGTAGACGTTGCCGGAATCGAGGGGAACGTTGGTGTGCTGGGGGGAGCCCGGCTTGCTGGGCCGGACGGAGGCGACATCGAAGGCGAGCGAGGCGGGCGTGGGTGCACCCTGGGCTAAGGCAGAGGAGACGGAGAGGATGCAGACCGCAAGCTTGAACCCGAATGAGGGCATGGTGTATCTATGTAGCTTACTACTATATATAGGAGACGACATAACGAAAAGCACGAGAGATTGGTAGCTCCGGAGGCGCGGCGCTCCTATACAGTTGTGTCGAGCCTCCTACAAAAGGAAACTAGAGTGTCAAAACGCTGCCCCCACCTGGACAAAATTCTCGGTCTCGATCAGTCGATATCCCGCCGTGACTTTCTGGAAGGGGCACTCGTCGCCTCAACCGGCTTGGCGGTGACCTCGTCTCCGCTCGATCTCCTTGCGCAAGCAAATGCGCCTGCTACCGGAGCCTGGACCGGGTACACGGGCGAGGGCGACTACAAACTCTCCGCGGGCAATAGCGACCAGGTCGTGCACAGTGCTCACGCGGTTCGCGACGGCGCGTATGATCGGATTCCTTCGCAAATCACGGATACCGATGAGATCTACGATTGTGCCGTGGTCGGAGGAGGTCTTTCCGGTGTGTCCGCGGCCCTGTTTTTCCATCAGCGAACAGGAGCAAAGCGCAACTGTATCGTGCTCGACAACGCGGCCATCTTCGGTGGTGTGGCCAAACGCAACGAGTTCGAAGTCGACGGGCATCGTCTCTATGCTGCCCAGGGATCCGTGCACTTCCAGCCCCCTTACCCGAACAGTTTCCTAAGCACAGTCTATGAATCTATGGGGTTGGATTGGAACGCCTTCAAGTCCTACCAGGAGTGGCAAGGGCCTTCTCCGAAGATGTCTTTATCCAGGAGCATCTACGGCGAAGCCACGATCGACGGCAAACCAGCGTCTGGCTTCTTCTTTGGCGCAAAGTTCGGTCATCGCCCGGGTATTTGGGTAAAGGATCCCTGGGGAAAAAATCTGGAGGGCACTCCATTCCCGGAGAAAACCCGCCAGGAATTGCTCGCCTTGCACCACAATCGGTCGATCGTACCGCCCCTGGTCTACGACTATCCCGGCGACGCGGTTTCCCGTCAGTTAGACAGCATGACGATCGAAGACTACCTGGTCCGCACCTTTGGCGTGAGCCGGGAGACCATACGGTTGGACAGGGCTGAAGTCTCCGATGGATTCGGTCTCGGCCCGGACGTGTTGTCGGCTTTTCTGATTTACGAATGGGAAAAGACCGTTCCGACCGTCGATAACAGTATGGAGACGGGCATCCAGATGTTTCCCGGGGGAAACTCGGGCATGATGCGGCTGATGGTGAAAACGCTCATCCCGGCAGCCTTCGACGGCCCACGGAGCATGGAGGCGGTTTGGAAGAACCCGATTAACTTCGGCGCGCTGGATGGAGCAGGGCAGCCTGTCCGGTTGCGGCTCAACTCCACGGTGGTACGGGTGGAGCATATGGGAGAGCCCAATCAGTCGGAGTTTGTTTCGATCGTTTACGTGAAGGATGGCCGCCCGCAACGCATCAAGGCCCGGACGGTGGTGATGGCCGGCGGGGGATGGATGACGAAACACGTGGTGCGCGATCTGGACGAAACGCGGCGTAACGCGTATGCGCAGTTTCATTATTCGCCCTACCTGCTTGCCAACGTGGCGGTTCGCAACTGGCGGTTCCTCTACGATCTTGGGCTCGCCGGCGGGCGCTGGTTCGAGGGGTTCGGCAGCTATGTCAATGTAGCTAAGGGCGCGAAGTTTGGTGTGGATACGCCCGTCGTTGGCCCCGATCTTCCCGCAGTGCTTAACCTCGAGGTGGGCTTTGCAAAACCTGGGCTTCCGTTGGCCGACCAGGGTAGCCTGGGCCGCGCGGAATTGCTCTCGACCCCCTTCACGGAATACGAAAAGCAAATACGCGAGCAGCTGACGGACATGTTCGGGGCTTCGGGTTTCGACGCCAAGCGGGATATTGCGGGAATCGTTCTCAACCGGTGGGGACATGCGTTTATTAATCCCCAGCCGGGGTTCTTCTTCGGCTTGAACGGAAATCCTGCTCCTCGTCAGGCGCTCCGCGATGGGCCGTTTGGAAGAATCGCGTTCTCGCACTCGGATCTTTCCGGTGCGATGGATCATCGCAACGCGTTCATCGAAAGCAACCGGGCGGTCAGCCAATTGTTAGACCGGGTGCTGGTTTAGGTTGGGAAGGTAAGTTCCGCAGGGACGGCTGAAGGTTGCTCAGGATGGCGTCGCGGCGTATTTTCAGCCGTCCCTAACGGGACTGGTCGTCCTTTCCCCCATCCAACCCAGGACTAGCGTCCTGGGCTAAGTTCACCGTCCCTGCGGGACTGATTCGGCTGGAACGTCCATTCCCCAGGGAACTTGAACCTACAGCCCGTTTCTTGGGTTCATGAATGGTGTACATCACATTGATCGCGAGACCACTCGCGTAGAACACGTCTGCCATCCGAATGGCGGAGTCCAGGAACTCCGCTTCTGAGTGCGCGAGGCAAATTGCGCCCAGAAGCCGAGAGACAACTGGTCAACTTTTGCTGAAAACCACCCAGACTTCTAGTCGCTTAATGACTTGTAGCGTGATATTGGTTCGGCGCGCCAGGAGTTGGAAGGTTGTCGGAGACCTGCGCTCCACTGTTATGTGGTCGGGTTAATGGAGTGGTGAGGCTGATACCGCTGCCCGAAATCTGTCCGCCGGAGGCGTGCGCACGCGCAAGTGGTGCGGCGAGCGTGATGGTGGCGCCGCCGCGGGCTCTGACCGACAAGATGACGGCGGTTTCGGAATTGTCTCCGTCGCCGATGGAGATGGTTTGACCTTTACTAAAGCCGGTCGCGTTCGCAGTGTGGAGAACAGTTGCTCCGACGCCAGCGGAACTGGTCAACGTAGCGGCGCCTGCCGTGCCAACGGTAGAGATCGCCGCGGTCTCAAGGTTCGCACCAGAATCAAGAAGGATCGTCTGGCCAGGGCGGAAACCTTCCATACTCGTGACCTTGATGTTTGTTGCACCCTCGGGCGAAGCGGCCGACAAAGTCGCAACGGCCTGCGTACGGAAGTCGGTACAGTTGCTGTCGGTATCGGCGCCGTCGGGAAAGCGTCCCGCGCTGGTATTGGTGACAACCGGCGTCACCACGGTTGACCATGGATCGAACACTGAGCCGGGCGCCGCAACGTAACAGCCGCTGAGCACCGCTCCTGAAGCGGCTTGATCGCCTTCGGCGGCCCAGGGGTCGACAAGGCCGCCGTAGTTGAGGCTGTCGGCAACCACTCCCGAAGCGTCCCGCAGCACCATGCTCCCCTCTTCGACGATGAGATTATGACCAAATTGAGGAGACGTGGTGGTCAATTCCGGTCCTCCAAACCACTGGTTGGGCAGCGGCGAGCCTTGGTATCCGGCAGTCTTGACAGCGGCATCCCGTACCACGTCCTGTGTCCCGTGGCCGTTCGCCAGTGGCCTGTCGAGTGCAATACCGGCGCCAAGCGCCTGGACTGGCTCGTTGCTGGAATGGGCAAAGGCAGTCGCCGGCTGGAAGGTGATTCCTGTCCCGCGATCGCTGAAGGGGAGATTGGCGGAATGATGGAACTGCAGGGGCGCTGCGAGATCCAGGCCTGTGCCCGGAGACACCACCCATTCGCTGGCCACATGAGGTTTGGCGAGGGCGGGTGTAATGTCGACAGCGGCACCGTCCGGCCCCTGGCTGCCCACGGCTGTGACGGTAACGGGTTCCTGGCTGGCAGGCGTGCCGACTGTGATCCTGTCGCCTACGGCAAAACCCTCAGCCCGGCGTATGCTGATCCGGGTTGCGCCGGCGCTCGCAGGCGCTGCGAGATTGGTCCGGCCTGCTGCTGTGCCGACATGAGCCACCGTAACGGTTTCGATTCCATGGCCGACGCTGTCGATATCCAACCGGATCTTGTCACCGACGGAGATATCGGAGAGAGAGGTCACCTTGATGTTGGTGGCTCCGGCAGGCGCATCCATCGCGAGCCAGGCTTGTGTGCCCGGCTTGCCGACTGCGGTCACCGTGGCTATTTCGTATTGCTCCACAGGATTGGTGGCGACCGGGTAGGTAGAACCGTAACCGAGCGCTATCTTCTGGCCGACAACGAAGCCGGATGCATTCTCTACCGGCACATTGGTCGAGCCGGCAGGAATGGTGATCACCGGTCCTTCCGGAAGAGGTTGCCAGAGGGTTGTGTGGTTGGCGGCAGCCGTCCCCAGGGTTGCGATCTTGCGCGTTTCCATGCTGGAGCCAGTACCGATGGTGATGGTATTGCCAACTGACATTCCATCTGTGTTCCTGACATGGACGATGCTGTCGCCCGCGCGTGCAGGGGCCGCAAGCCCGGAGTTGGAGAGACCGAGCAGATAGAAGCCGCCGGCCGCAAGCTTCGTTCCAGCCGGGATCTTTACTGTCGAGAAGATGGCCTGATGGGCTGGGTGTTCGGTCAACGTCCAGTTGGAAATATCGACGTCCTGGGAACCTGCATTGTAGAGCTCAATAAATGAGTTCGTCAGGTTAGCAGGAGCGCCAGATGTGACGCGAAATTCGTTGATCTTGACTGGCGTGGCATTGCGCACCTTTTCCACGGCTGTCTCAATTTGCTTACCACCGGCGGGGTTCGTCCACGATGCATGGCCGACGAGATCGCCGTTGAAGGCTTGTGGCCCAGAAGTGACTTTGAAGGTCGCCCTCACGCTCGCACCCGGTGAGACCTGCTGAGCGAACGTCTTGGAGGTGTCGGTAGTGCCTGAAACGAAAGCGGTCCACTGGCTGGGTACGGCAACGCTCAACGAAACGCCGGCGGCTGGCTCTGCTGTCACATTCGTAAACGTTACTGTGAGGTCGCGCGAGGACTCGGGAATGAACGTCTGCGCCCCTTCCGTAGATGATGTCGCCGCCACCGACGACACCGTGAGCGGGGCCACACCGTACGCAGCAGCCACAATGTTGGCTTGCACAAGCTGGTCGGTGGCGTTCGATGGAAATGTGCCGGCGGCTGTCATCGCTCCCTCATAGAACGTTCCTTGCGAACCGTCACTGTTGTCGCCGCCGTTGCCCAACAGAATTGCCCCCTGCTTACGCATCGGGTCGTAGGTAGGATTCACGCGCATTCCATCGAACATGAGCGACAAAGCGCCTTTTTGCGCGTCACCGCCCAGGGATGCCCAGTGGTGCGGTTCTCCCTTGCCGATTGCGGTCACGAAACGCCAGGGGATGCTGGGTAGATTTGGACAGCCTTTGGAACCATCCTGGTTGACGCAACCAACGAGATTGTTTTCCTGGTCGGTCATAATCCACGGACCGTTACCGTTCCCGCTATACCACGGCGAGGCGTTGCCGAAGTAGAGGGTTTCCATGGTGCCGTTGTCATCATCGCGGCTGTCGATCTCGGCATTGCCGTAATCGAAACAGCAACCGGCGTTGAAATGCTTACCATCGACGACCCAGTATTGCCCCTCCGCCTGATCGTCGACGGCGGTGCCTTTCACATCGTTCTGGCGGAGTCCCATGCCCGGTTCGATGAACACACCGTAGACCTTGTGCCCCATGATGGTAATCGGCGCCATGTCGGCAATCGGAAGGGTGTTGAAGCCTCCCAAGGCTGGGCCGCCAAACCCACCTCGGGGAGCCTGCGTGAGATCGTTGTGTTTGGGAGATTGATCGTAGATGATGCTGATCCAGCAATAGGTGCCGGCGCAGAACTTATCCTGCGCGGCTGCGTCGGCGTATCCGCCTGGATCCGACACTGACGAGGCAGCAGGCTGGACAACATGAATGTCCAGAGTCTTGCCGTCCGATTGGCGCAAAACCTGGTAAAGGGGACCGTTGTAGGCCGCATATAACGCGCGTGTCGTGCTATGTGCGGCGACACAGGGGTCACCGGCAGAAGCGTAGATGTCGCAAGGACCTTGAGGTCTTTGTGGAGCTCCCGTGGGAGCCTGCTGCGCCATCGCCGAGGTGGCACCAACCAGCGTAACCACAAGCGAGAGCATGAGCGCGAAATCGATTCTCGTTTTCATTCTTATCCTGTCTGCGGTGAAGAATTCTCCTGGGCGTTTCGAAGACCGGAATCTTTTCTCGGTTTTGCGGGCCCAATTTCTTCGAATTCGGTGCCGGGAATACGTATATCACCTGATCCTGAATTGGCTCCATCTGCTCTCATCGGTCAGCGTGAGGCCGCGGAACCGACGAGACGTTTTCCTGGACGCTTTCGACTCGGGCTGACATGTGCCCGACCGCTCCTTTGACGGCGAATACAACCACGAACGTACGAGTGACTGTTCTGCGGGGTGATCATCAATCCTGAAAAGCCGGGGTTGCCGGTAAAGATAGAATCGTACGTACATGCGGGATAGTACTAAAGTGATCATCGGGTTGGGCTCGATCTGGGGTCTTTTTGCCTTTGGTGGCATGCTGTTCAGTTCGTTCACAATCGGAACCAATGACTCTGCGCCTGAAGTCTTGGCTATTCTCCTGTACGGACTCACGATTCTCCCGTCTTGCATTTTCGCAATTTGGTTTATGAGATATGCGGCTCTGTGGCTCATGATCCTCTTCCCAATAACAGCATTCGGCCTCGTTTATCAAGTACTTCATTCAAGGACCCCAGCGGGAGACTACTCGGCAGTCGTGCGTGGCATGGCAGAGGCACTCATCGTGGCCGCTATTCCCGGAGCGATAGGGCTACTTCTATTCCGACGTCAGGGCGAAGCAGCCTATCGTCCCCATGAAAAGTCGCGTTTTCATTGAGTTCGAAGGCGCCCGGTACCGGTAATTTCGCCCGGGAATTCCGAAAACCCGTATCAAATCAGTTGCAAGCGGTCCCGCTTTAAGGCCGATGCCGAACTCAATGCACGCTGATGCGGGGTGCGGGTTCGTGGCTTCTTCTACCGAGTCGATGTCTTGCCCAATCAGCGTGAATCGCTATAGCGGCAGCCAACTTATGCAATCGAGCTTCATTCCGTCGGAGGCCTCGACTAGTTTTCTGCTGGTGGAGTGGGCGCCGATCTCATGAGTTCTTCCTTAGGTACAGCATAAAAGCGTACCTCAGCGGCTAAAGCCGTCGTCCTTGACAGTTGTTATGGCACGGCTGAAGCCGTGCCCTTCGTGTAGAGACGCTTTTCCCTTCAGCTTTTTAGCTGTCGCCCCCTGAACCGGCAGTTTGTACAGAATGAGCCATTGGCAGGGGCTAAAAGCCCAGAGGTTTGTTGCCATAGAACATGCCCATCGTCTGAGTAACCGACTCTCATGAGGCGATGGCTCGCGCCAGCGACATTAGATTGTCTTGGCTCCAATCGTCGCGCGGTTCCGCGGCTGCGCGTGCAAAGGTCCAGAGGCGGACACGTTCGTGTTCAATTCCAGCGAGGTCGGCAAAACTTCGAATCGTTCTATCCGGATGCGATCGTAATCTCGCACGACAGTTGAGAAGGTGCTGGGTCAAATCGTAGGCGGGATCTCCGACGAAGGGCTTAGGGTCGACTACCAACCATGGCTCGCGTTCTGCCCGAACTACATTGCCCGCGTGTAAGTCGGTCGCGAGCAGCACTGTTCTAGTCGCGCTGCGCGGCAGCTCCTCAAACAGTCGTAGACCTTCGCGAACCAACCCCATATCAATGCCTGGCAGCTGGTCGATCTGGCTGAGTGTCTCGTTCGCCCAATATTTTGTCAGAGTTGATAACGGACGAAAGGGGTGCGGTTTCAGCGGCTCCCGCCACAGACGACGCAGCAAACCAGAGATCACCACGTCCTGCTCGTCCTCTGCGAGAGCGCGGAGCGGAGTCCCCGGCTCGCAACGCTCCAAAAGCATGGCATTCAGCTCATCGTCGAACTCCAGCAGTCGCGCGGTTGGGTCTCCGTCCCAGAAACGCAGACCTTGGATTTCTTGCTCTCCCTCCATGTGGGGCATGGCAATTTTGAGTGCCGCACGCATTCCATTCGCTGCCCGCACGGCTGTCACGTAGGAGCAAGTTGGCTCTTCACCATCGAGCGGCGCGTCCGGCGTCAATGCCCACAGGTGCTCGAGCCGTCGTAGCACGTCAGGCAGGCGGTCAAGCCACGCGGCACGCTCTGGGGCTGTGAGGCAGTTAGCTGCCAGCGAACTCGGAATTCTCAGTCTCACATTCTCAGTGTAGTCAGGTCGAATAGAGTTGAACGGTGCGAGTGGCAACGGCCTGGCGATATAGACTCATGCGTGCAGGAGATCGTACAAACGTGATCCCGGTCAACCGTTCGTTTTACAGGATCGATGATGAGCAGCTTTCGTCTTTTTGAGGATACCCTCTCCGATGCTCGTTTCGCGCTGAGGCAATTGCGCAAGGCGCCTGGTTTCACGATTACCGCCGTTCTGACGCTGGCTCTGGGAATCGGAGCTGCGACCGCCATGTTTGTCGTTGTCTACGGTGTGCTTTTGAAGTCATTGCCGTTTCCAGATGCGCAGCGACTTTATCAACCTATGGGAGTCGATGCCCACGGCAATGAGAACGAGGAGGCGCCGTACAACGCGATCGAGCGCTGGCGAGAGGTGACCAGCAAGTCTGCGGAGATAGCTTTGACCGCAAATCCGGTGGGCGTCGTTGATACGCCCGCGGGAGCTCAACTGATCAATAACGTCATGAGCAGCGTAAACCTCTTGTCCACTCTCGGAGTTCAGCCGATACTCGGCCGAGGATTCGTTGCTGAAGAAGCGAAAGCAGGTAAGTCCCACGTGGTCCTCCTCAGCTATCCGCTTTGGCATGAGGCTTTCTCAGCAGACCCGCGGATTTTAGAGCGTAGGGTGTTCATTGACGGAGCGCCCTTTGTGGTGATTGGTGTGATGCCTCCGCGCTTTCGGTTCCCTCTATTCAAAGATCGAGCTCAGATCTGGACACCTTTAGAAGACGACAGGCTGCTGGCCGCGAGGGCAAGCAATCCTTATGACAGGTTCAACCCGGTCCTGCGTGTTCTGGATGGCGTCGATCCGCTTACCGTAGAAACTGCGTTGTCCAGCGTGCAAAGCCAGATTGCCAACGAAGCCGGTGCGGGCGAACAACCGGCAACCCACATCCGCCTTGCCGCCTTGCGTGATACATTGGTCAGCGATATCCGGCCGGCACTGCGAGCGTTGGAGATCGCAGTGGCGCTGGTGTGGCTGATTGCGTGTTCGAATGTGGCTGGCCTGCTCCTGGCTCGCATTGCGGCGCGACGTACAGAGATTGCTGTACGGGGCGCACTGGGAGCCGGCAGGTCGCGTATCGCTCTGCAATTCCTGACCGAGAGTCTCATGCTTAGTTCCGCGGGCGCCCTCCTGGGGCTGGCGTTAGCACTGTTCGTGCTACGCACCGCTGAACACGTCATCCAACGGTCATTGCCCTTGTCTGTGAGTTTCAGCCTGAACTGGCTCGTCGTGGGGGCACTCGTTGGCTTTGGTCTGCTGACAGGGCTTGCGTTCGGAGTGTTCCCGGCCGCTCTGGCGACGCACCTGGGTTTTGCGGAAGGGCTGAAGAGTGGGGGTCACAGCAGTGGCTCCCATCGCGCGCAGAGCCGTTTGCGCGGTCTGCTGTTGATTTGTGAGGTGGCGGTGTCCCTCACTTTGCTGATCGCCGCCGGCCTCATGTTGCGGACTCTCCGCTCGCTGGAGCACGCGCCGCTCGGGTTTCGCACGGACCACATCGTGCTCGCGGATCTAACGCTTCCCGGATACCTGTACAAGGACAGCAATGTGTCCGCGACTGCCTGGCAACCCATACTGGACCGGGTACAACATCTACCTGGTGTACGTGCGGCTGCACTTTCCACCGTACTCCCAATTGGACATTCTATTGAGTGGCTCACGTTGGTCTACGCAACCAAGTGGACAAAGGGCAATGTAGCGGCCGAGGTACGAGCTACGTCCCCCGATCTCATGCAGGTCCTGGGCGTTCGGCTGTTGGAAGGCCGCTTCGTTGCGGCACAAGATGTTGCGGGTTCTCTGCCCGTCGCTGTCGTGAACCAGACGTTCGTCAACCAGTACCTTGGCGGGCGAGATGCAGTCGGAAAACAGATTCGGTTCGGTCGTGTTCCAAGCGAGGCTACGATCGTCGGCGTTGTCGAAGACGTCCGGCAGGATGCGGTCAGCCAGCCCAGCAAAGCGGAACTTTACCTCAGCATGGCACAACTCAAACCAGGCGACGCCTTGTACCTCCCGTTGACGGGGCACTCCATGCAACTTGCGGTTCGCACGCAGACCAGCCCTGGCGCAATCATCCCGGAATTGAGTCGCGTGATCCGCGAACAGAATCCACATTTGGTCATCGGCAATCTGACCACGATGGACCAATCGGTGGAAGACTCGATGGGAACCCAACGGCTCGCCGCTGGTTTGATCGGTGCCTTTGGCGCTCTCGCTTTGCTGATTACGGTGGTTGGGCTTTACGGCCTCCTCACCTATACCGTGACCCAGAGGACACGCGAGATCGGCATTCGCATGGCTCTGGGTGCTGATCGCGGGCGGGTGATTCGCGGGGTTTTGTGGCAGGCGATTGTTTTGATGACCGCCGGCATTGCTATCGGCCTCACGTTGTCTCTCTGGACTAGCCGGCTCTTGCAAAGCTTTCTGTATGGGGTCAGCAAACAAGATCCATGGATATTAGCGCTGGGACCTGCGGTGCTGCTGTTTTGCGGCACGTTGGCTGCGCTCTTACCCGCGCGACGAGCGGCCACCGTAGACCCAATGCAAGCCTTGCGAACGGACTAAAGGGCCGGTACTTGCGAATCTACGACTAAAGAGTTTGCATTTTTCCGCAGCCTGCTTAGAGATCCGGGCAGATGGGCCTCGCCGTCGCCTTACTTAGCCGCTGTGATGCGGTCGACAAACAGGCGCACAAAGCGGTCGGCGTCTGAGGCCACGCAAACCCGGGCATTCGATTTTAGAGGAATGACCCCCTCGATCTCGTAGTGATCACCATGCAGAACGTTGTTCTCGTCTGAGCCTCGGCGATTGGCGACGGTTTCGCCGCGCGTAAATTCACCCCTGGTCTCTACGTCTACATGCATGTTCTGGAGCGTGACCAGCGACGGATCAATCACTGTGGCAACTGCCAGGGGGTCATACATGGCAGCCCCCGGATAGCCGCTTTTCTCCGAACGGGCAACGTAGAAATCGGCCAGCTTGGCGACAAAATCGCTTTCCGGAGCGTGGTTCGCCTCCAGCCGGGTCACATCCTTACGGGTAATCAAGGTACGTTCACCTACATCGGAGCCGATCATGGTGACGGTCCAGCCGGCATTGAAAACGATCTGAGCAGCCTCCGGATCGTTGTAGATGTTCGCTTCTGCCGCTCCGTCCACGTTTCCACCGGTGATGGAGCCGCCCATGATGACAATGTCCTTGACCAAAGACACGATACCGGGATCTTTGGAAACGGCGAGCGCAATGTTGGTCAGCGGCCCGACAGGAATCAACGTGATTTGATGCGGGTACTTATGCACCATTTCGATGATCAAGTCGGGACCGAAGCGTGGATCGGGCTTGCATTTCGGAGCGGGCAAATCGACTCCGGCAAGACCCTTCTTGCCGTGCCAGAACTCAGCCGTGATCAGCTTTTGATTCAAGGGGTGCTGGGCTCCGCCCGCCACCAGCACATCACATCGCCCTGCCAGGGAGACGAGCTTCAGGGCGTTCTCCAGACCTTGTGCGGCCTCAACGTTACCCGGCACGACGGTTAGGGCTTCGACTTTGAGTTCTGGTGAGTTCAAGGCCAGCAGGATGGCCATCGCGTCGTCCACGCCCGGGTCTGTGTCGATGATCACGCGTTTCGGGACAGGCTGCGCCCAGACGCAGGTCGCCATGAAGAATACGATGGGCAGAACCAGAATGGACGTAATGCGCAGTTTCTTCACTCAACGAGTTCCTTTCCTGCAAGGGCCAGATGGCAGTGTAAACCCTCTACCGGAGGCGGATGGGTGCTTCGACCATTGACGGCTTTCGTTCTGTTGGGCGAGCCTAAGGGAATGAATGATCAAGAAAGGCTGCTTGGGCGCATCTATGAAGCGTTCAACCGGCGGGAGATCGATTACGTATTGGCCGCGATGCATCCTGCGGTCGATTGGCCGAATGGTTGGGAGGGAGGCCGGGTCAGTGGGCGCGACGAGGTGCGCGCATACTGGACCCGCCAGTGGGCCGCCGTCAATCCCACCGTTATTCCTGTTGCGTTTCAACACTTAGGCGATGGCAGAATCAGCGTTCGCGTTCACCAGACGGTCAGAGATTTATCGGACAACCTGCTGGCCGAGGGTGAAGTCGTCCACGTCTATGCGTTCGAAGATGGATTGATCAAAGCGATGGAGATCGAGAAATGAAGTAGGCTAGTGGCTCACCAAGCAGACGCCTGAGGGAACCATGGTCCAGAAGACGAATCACGCTGAGAAGCCGCACCCCAGCAGGCTGCTCTTGACGCTGGACCTGATGGGGACCTTTATCTTCGCGCTCGAGGGCGCATTGGCGGCGGTCGACGGCGATCTCGATCTGCTCGGTCTCATGGTGTTGTCTTTCTGCACTGCGCTGGGCGGCGGAATTATTCGCGATCTGCTGATCGGCGCGATCCCTCCAGGCTCCATCCGCGACTGGCGTTTGGGCTCGGTTGCCTTCCTCGGAGGCGGCATCGTCTTCCTTTTCCATCATTTCGTCCGGCAAATTCCGGATCCGTTGATTCTTAGCCTGGACGCTGCGGGGTTGGCCTTGTTCGCGGTTTCGGGGGCGGGCAAGGCATTGGCCTACGATATCCACCCGTTTATTGCTGTTCTTATGGGCGGCATTACCGGTGTGGGCGGCGGAACCATCAGGGACATGCTGCTGGCCCAGGTTCCTACTGTTCTTCGCGCGGATGTATACGCTACCGCGGCTCTGGCAGGGGCGGCGGTGATGGTTCTTATGGTGTACCTGAAGTTCCCCAAAACTCTGGCCGCGGTGTGCGGAGCAACGGTCTGTTTCGGGCTGCGGATGGTGAGCTTGTGGCGGCATTGGAGTCTGCCTCATGTGCAGGTGCATTAAAAGGGGTGTGTGGGCTTAGGTAAAAAGCACAGGGGCTAAAGCCCGTAAGTTTTTGGGCCCTTTACGGCCCGACTAAAGTCGTGCCCTGATACAAAACATTAGAGTCCCGTGACTGTCAAAAACACATTCCATCGCGCACTCGTCTTCGGGGACTCCACTTGACACGCTAGTGAAACAGAGCGATCCTCTCTTAGAGAGACTACTTGAATGCCTAGTAAAGAACAGGAACCCATCCAATTACTCCAGGGAACGCTTGATCTCATTGTGCTGCGCACATTGATGAGCATGGGTCCGCAACACGCTTACCAGATTGCTACGCGCCTGCAGCAGATTTCAGACCGCCTGCTCAATCTGAACCAGGGCACTCTGTATCCAGCGCTCGTCCGGCTTGAACAGTATGGGTGGATCAAGGGGGTCTGGGGAAAGACCGAGAACAACCGGGAAGCCAAATTCTACGAAATCACCAAAGCGGGACACAAGGCCCTGGGCGAGGAGACGCAGAAGTGGCGAAAGATGGCGGCCCTGGTGGAGCGAGTCCTGATTGAGGAGTCTTAGCCATGAAGCACCTGAGACGCTTTTTGATGAGGTTTGCGAGGGTTTTTACGAACTCACGGGCGGAAGCTGATCTGGCAAGAGAGATTGCGGCTCATCTCAGGTTGCTGGAAGACGAATATCTGGGGCAAGGTATGCCTCCCGAGGAGGCGCGGCTCGCTGCCAGACGCGCGTACGGAGGAGTGGAGCAAGCCAAACAACTGCATCGCAACGAGCGATCCTATCAGGGGATGACGCAGACGATACAAGATATCCGTCATACACTCCGGCAACTGCGGAAGTCTCCAGGATTTACCGTTACCGCCATCCTCATGCTGGCTTTGGGAATCGGCGCGACCACGGCGATTTTTTCTATCGTGGTGGGCGTGTTGCTGCGCCCACTGCCGTTTCCGGATCCGGACCGGCTGGTTGCTGTTGGAGACATCCTCGAGGGCTCGGATAGCTCTTTCGGCGCTCAATCGCGGGTAACCGCTCCGGACGTTCGCAACTATATGCGGGATACGCGGAGTTTCAGCAACCTTGGCGGTTACCATGGAGCGGGCCTCGAGTTATCTGGTACAGGCGATCCAAGCGCTGTGCAGGCAACGCGGATGAGCGGTGATATCTTTGCCGCACTGCGCGTCTCTCCTCTGCTAGGGCGCGCGTTCACGCAAGAGGAAGACGAACAACACCAACCAGTAGCAGTCCTCAGTTATGGCATGTGGCGGAACCGCTTTCAGGGGGATGCGACGATTCTGGGACGCAAAATTCTTCTCGACCGCAAGCCTTATACCGTGATCGGCGTGATGCCGCGGAATTTTGAGTTTCCCCTGATGCCGGGGCACTTAAACCACAGTGAGCTTTGGGTTCCGCTCAGCCTTGCACCGGAGGACTTCCAGGCGGGGAGCGCGGCGTCGTGGAATTTGCGCATGATCGGGCGGTTAAAACCCGGGGTCAGCAAAGAACAGGCGCAGAGCGACGCGGAGCGAGTGGCGGAGGCGACCATGCGCAGCTATCCGGCGTTTATGCGCAGTCTTCGGATTCACGCGGTGGTGACGCCCCTGCATGAGGACACGGTGGAACAGGCCCGTCCGCTGGTGCGTACGTTGTTTCTCGCGGTGGTGGTCATTTTGCTGATCGCCTGCGTGAACCTGGCGGGTCTGTTACTGGTGCGGTCGATCCGCAGGCGAAAGGAGATCGCAGTGCGCCTGGCCCTGGGAGCACGCGCAGCGACATTGCTGCGACAGGCCATCGTGGAAAGCCTGGTGTTGAGCGTGGGGGGAGGCGCGGTAGGGCTGGCGCTGGCGGCGGCCGCTCTGCGCCTGGGCGTCAGCTTGTTGCCGGAAACGCTGCCCCGCATCCGGGAGATTGGCCTGGACTGGCCGGTCGTGGGCTTTGCTCTGGGGTTGGCGCTGCTTACCGGCTTGGTGTGCGGATTGGCTCCAGCGTTTGCCGCGATCCGGACAAGCATGAACGACACTCTCAAGGACAGCGGACGCACCGGCACCTCGGGCAGCCACGCACGACTGCGGTCGGCGTTGGTGATTGCGGAAATCGCTGTGGCGCTCGTACTGCTGACGGCGTCCGGGCTGTTGTTGCGCAGCTTTGAACGGATGCGATCCGTGGATGTAGGGTTCCGCCCGGACCATGCGCTGGCCGCGTTTTACGTTCTGCCGGAGAAGCAGTATGCCAGCCAAACGGTGATTGATGGATTCAGCGACGAGTTGCTGCGCGATCTGCGGCAGTTGCCGGGAGTCGATGCCGCCGGCATCACTTCGCTGCTGCCCGCTTCCGGCAATGACTTCGGGCTTGCTTTTACGCTGGAAGGTTATGTTCCTCCTAAAGGAGCGGGCTTGAACATGGCGGCTATGTCGATGGTGCAGGGCGATCCGTTTCAGGCGCTGGGAATTCGTCTGATGCGCGGCCGTTTGTTCACTGAGGCAGATAAGGCAGGCTCGCCGTTAGTGGCTATCGTGAACCGGAAGCTGGCACAACACTACTGGCCAAACCAGGACCCGATCGGGAAACGGCTGCGGCGGGGGATGCCGGAAACGGCGACTCCATGGATGACCGTGGTGGGCGAGGTCGATAACGTCAAGTTGGGGTCTCCGGATGGGGAGACGGCGCAACAGGTATACCAACCGGTGGGGCAGATGGTGGCCAGCGAGGGGGTTTTTTCGTACGGCGGGGAGTTGAGCGCCAATTACGGCTACATTGTGTTGCGCAGTGTTTTGCCGCCGGAGCAGATGGAAAATCTGATGCGCGCCACGGTACGGAAGATCGATCCGCAGTTGCCGCTGCACCAGATGCAGACGATGGAACGCGCGATATCGGGGAGTGAGGCTCCGCGGCGGTTTAATACGGTGCTGATTTCATCGTTTGCCGGGGTTGCCGTGCTGCTGAGTGTGCTGGGGATTTATAGCATCATCGCGTTCGCTGCGGCCTTGCGGGAACAGGAGATGGCGTTGCGGATGGCGCTTGGGTGCCAGCGGTCGGGGGTGCTTGCCCTCATCCTTACTTCCGGAGTGAAGCTGGCGGCGGTTGGTTGTGTCTTAGGGTTGCTCGGAGCCATGGCGGCATCCAGTTTGTTGCGTTCTTTCTTGTTTGGGGTGAGTCCATTCGATCCCGTCGTGCTTACGCTTTCCGCGGTTGCGATGCTGTTGCTGGCTCTGACAGCGTCAGCACTGCCGGCGAGACGGGCGTCCCGGACGGATCCTATGGTGGCGTTACGGGGGGAATAGCCAAAGGGGTACCCGTCCGGTTCCCTTTGAAATTGATTGCTGCTATTGCTTGAGTTTCCAGCAATGGACGAAATCTGTCCGGCTATGGCTGACTCCCATCACATTAAAGGCGCGAGCCTGTTTGGAGTAGATGACGTGGTGCATTCCGCCGTGAATGGAATTCGAATTGTTGTAGTGACCAATGCCGGTTCCGCGGTATTCCCGGCTCATGCGGATGTAGCTATGCCATTCCGGGTCCCCGTTTGCACAAAAGCCTGAGGCGTCGAGTAGACCATCCCTGGGCTGCCAGGCGATATCGACGGTTCCGCCGGTGGGCTCATGCGTCCCGTCATCCCTGATTCGGTAGTTGACGTACTGGCCTGCCAGAGAACCATATTCTTTCGTGAGTGCACGGCGTTCGGCCCATTTGCGCAACCTCATGCCAAGTTGCCAATCGGCTATTACGCCCAGAAGTGCCCCTAATACGAACCCGATCGCTAGATTCGGCCAATGGATTGTCATTTCACGTCCTTGGCTGGAGGTACGCTGATACCGTCCTTCTGGTTCCCCGTTTGCGCTGGAGGGTGCTCAGTGCCGGGCAGGCCCATGGTGGAAAACCAGCTGGCCGACGGCCATGGCCATCAAGAGCAGGCCGGCGAGAAAGAACAGCATCCGGGTGAGCACCCGCCAGATGCGGGTCTTGGGGGGTAGGACGCCCCGCTTGGTCTTAAGACTGTATGCCTGGCTCAGGATGCCGGACAGCAGCAGGAAAAAACCTACCGCAAACATTAACCAGGTCATGACTGTTCCTCCATCAAAAGCTTCATTTTCGCCTCTGCGCGACCCCTTCCGAATGATCTAAACTGGTTTTGTTCGCATGAGGAGTTGCGTGATGAAGATGTTCCGCTGGGTCTGGCTTGCAATCACCCTTGGCCTGCTTGGCTACGCTTTTTACCAAGGCATGTATGTCGCGCCCACTGAGGCTACCATGGGCGACATCCAGCGCATCTTCTACTACCATTTTCCCTCGGCGATGATGACGTTCCTCTTCTTCTTTATCAGTTTTGTGGCATCCATCGTGTATCTCGCTTCCCGGCGCAATCATCCTCAGCGTGCTTTGGGCGCCGATGCGGCAGCCCTGGCCTCAGCGGAGATGGGCATGGTGTTCTGTACCCTGGTGCTTATCCAGGGGCCGCTTTGGGCCAGGCCCGTGTGGGGTATCTGGTGGACCTGGGATGCGCGGCTGACCTCTACCCTGGTGCTTTGGCTCATCTATGCCAGCTACCTGCTGCTGCGGAAGTTTGCGGAAGGTCCGCAGATGCGGACGCTGGCCGCGGTGCTGGCGATTTTTGGGTATGTCGATGTCCCGATTGTTTACTTTTCGACCCGGTGGTGGCGGACGCAACATCCTGCTCCGGTGATCGGGGGGGATGCCAACTCGGGACTTGATCCAGCAATGTGGCCGGCGGTGTTTTGGAATTTGGGAGCATGGCTGGCGTGGGGGCTGCTTCTCGCCGGCTGGCGATACAGCATTGAGCGGCGCCGGCAGGTCGCGGAGCAACATGCAGCACTGCATGCACTGGAAGCCAGCCTTGAAGTGACGCTTTAAGGTTTGGATCCCATCGTTAGGGGAAGGAAGTCATGGCGCATCGTCATCTGGTTCTCGCTTACGTCATCACCATCGTGGTGCAAATTGGTTATGCCGGCTGGATCGGCTTGAAGTACAGGTCTATGCGGAAGCTGGAACGCGAGTTTCCGCCTTATCCTTCCGTGACAAAATAATTGACATTGCTACCCTGTGGTTATGTCACGGGTCCCATGGCGCATAGGTTGCGGGGATCCCAGGTCTCAAAAGCGAGACCCGGGGCACCCTTCGCGTGTTTCCGACACAGCGCCTTCGGTTCTTTACGGTTCAAAGCAGGCGTGAGGCTGGCGGAGCCTCTCTCACTTCCTCACCCATTAGTTCTCCTGGGTGAGCGCCTCCCAGGAGTTCTTCTTCGGGTTCAATGTGGACCAGGACTTCAGCGATTTTGTCTACCTGCTCGCGGACCTGATCGGCCACCGCGTGCGCGATCAGATGCCCCTGGCGCACGGTGAGATCGCCGCGCACGACGACGTGCAGATCCACGTAGTAGCGAAAGCCGACTTTGCGCACGAAGCACTTTTCGACTCCGAACACTTGAGGCACTGCCGCCGCGACACGCCTCACCTGCTGTTCGATCTCGGGCGCCGGGGCGGTGTCGAGCAGTTCAAGCACGGGCCTGCGCAGCTGTTGCCAACCGCCGAACAGGATTATCGGGGCGGCGCACAGGGCAGCCCAGTCGTCCGCCGTTGGGTCGCCCGTCCAGAGCGCGGCGGAGATACCGACAAAGGCAAAGGCGGAGATGATGGCGTCGGTGAGATGATGCCAGGCATCGCCCCTGAGGGCCGAGCTCTCTATCTTCCGGCTGACGCCCGAGACATACCTGGAGAGGAAGGCTTTGATGGGTACCACACACACGAGGACCCAGAGGGTGTAGGGGGTCGGCAGCTTATGCGGGGTGCGAATGAGCTCGATGCTTTCGGCGGCGATGCCAATGGCGGCGGCGATCATGGCTACGCCGACCACCGCGGCGGCGATCGGGTCCGCTTTTCCGTGCCCGTAGGGATGATCTTTATCCGGCGGCTTGATGGCAAGGCGCAGGCCCCAGTAGACGACCGATGAACTAATCACATCGAGAAAGGACTCGATGCCGTCCGCTAACAGGGCAAAGGAATGGCCCACCAGCCCAGTGAGACACTTGACCAGCGCCAGCGCCAGGTTGATGCCGATCCCGAGCAGGGAGGAGCGGAGGCCGCCTTCCACCATCTGTTCGGTTGTCGGAGATGCCGTCATGGCTTCATTGTCTCTTGTCTAAGCATGGGCGCGTGGTAACAGTCCCGAAGGTTTTCTTTTTTTGGAATCCGCCTTGCCCCATCTGGACGATCCTTACTAAACTTAGCTTGGAAAAAGCAATTTCATGCTGCCTGTGGCTGGGCTCCATCGAGTGAGGTCTTTCCTGGCGGAAAGCTCGCCCGGGGCCGCTGTTACCTGCTCCGCAGATCGTGAAAGCGCTTGAGGCCCTGGAGGCGTTCGTTGTTGCGCTTTTTGAAGCTCGCTCTCATTTTCGAACTATCGACCATACTGGGGCTCTCGGTATTGACCGGCCAGTTCTTTTATCGGGCCTACAACAACTCGAGTCGCGAGCATCTGCCGGTTAGTTTTCTCGCCGCGCTGGTGATGCTGGTTCTGGGAACACAGCAGACGGCGATGTCGTTTCGCCGGGAAAAAATCCGGCTGGCATTCGGCCGCCCCACGGTCAAAGAAAAGCTTCGACTGAAAGTGGCCTATAGCACGCTAACGCTGCTGCTGTTCATCGCGGCCGGTGTTCTGCTGGTTATTCTCCGGAACCATCTCCGCTAGAAGGAAACGCTATCGAACGCCCACTGCCCTTTTCTGGCGGGGAGCGACGGATTGCGGCTTTTTGGGCTGCGCCACATCGGTTTGCGGTTCCGGCCTACGCGGCTGCGCACCCTGAGAGGATTGCTGGTCCATCCATTCATCCAGGCGCGAGCGTTTAAAGCGCCAGCGATTGCCTAGCTTGAACGCCGGGACGAAACCTTCCGAAGCATATTTGTAGAGCGTGTCAGGGCTGATGCCGAGATAGTCGGAAGCAATGCGGATGTCCATGACTTCGCGAACTTCATCCCTCGCCGGTGGGGTTCTCATCGAAGTGCTCTCCTCTGGGAACTGCGGGACCGGGCGAGAGTACAAACCCGCCGTTGTGCTTATACCGCGTTTTCACCCTGTAACACAAGAAATTATCGCGTATCGTTCGAGTCTCTCGGGTTTTAAGCGATCTCACAGTTCCCTACCCGAATAGATTCGCGAGGTGTGGTTTTCTTTCCGGGAAAACCGACAGCAAGGCTGTTCTTTTCGGTTTATACCGACTGTGATACCGCTCTTTGGGTTTTCTTGAGTTCCGGTAGGAGCGTATCAGAATTCGCTCCCGCGCGATGCATTACCTGCGGAGTAAATCCGGTTACCAAGGACATCGTATCCGTTCTGATCCCCGCGACAGGATGGTTAATCCTCAAGTTTCGATATCTCCATTATCCCATTCATTCTTCGAAGTTAACCATCCACGCGGTTTGGCGTTACCAGGCGTTTTGGGGTTAAAATTCGGGCTGCAATCCGGCGGCGAGGGCAATCAAGTCGTCACCTATTGTGCGGGTTTTTGCTATGGCATCCTCAAGAGGAATGTGGGTAATTTCTGTGCCGCGAAGCACAACAAGCCGACCGAACTTTCCCTCGTGGACCAAATCGATGGCAGCTGAGCCATAACGAGTAGCGAGCATCCGGTCGTAGGCTGTCGGTGTTCCTCCGCGTTGCGTGTGGCCTAGATTTACCCAACGGGTTTCATAGCCGGTTTTTTCTTCGATCAATTCCGCAATGGATTCGGCGATGCCACTGAGGCGAGCGTGCCCGAAGGCATCGACCTTGGCTCCCTTCGTCGCCTGCTTGTCGGTGCCGGGCAACTTGGCGCCTTCGGCAACGACGACGATGGAGAAGAGCTTGCCCCGGTCGTGACGCTCTTTCAGGATCTTGATTGCCAGATCGAGGTCGATGGGTTTTTCGGGAACGAAAATAGCGTCGGCGCCTCCGGCAATGCCCGAGGTGATGGCGATCCAGCCGGCATCGCGCCCCATGACCTCACAGACGATCACTCGATTGTGAGCTTCGGCGGTCGAATGTAAACGGTCGATGGCTTCTGTGGCGATGGAGACGGCGGTGTCAAAACCGAAGCAGGCGTCGGTTCCGCTCAGATCGTTGTCGATGGTCTTGGGAACACCGACTACCTTGATGCCCTTTTGGACGAGGGCATTGGCCACACCCTGGGTGTCATCTCCGCCGATGGTGATGAGCGCGTCGAGTTGGTTGGCCTTGATGGTGGCCAGGCACTTGTCGATGCCGCCTTCCATCTTCCGGGGGTTGGTGCGCGAGGTGCGGAGGATGGTCCCACCCAGATGCAGGATGCCGGATACGGTGTCGATGGTCAGCGGCTTGGTTTTGTTTTCCACTACGCCCCGCCAGCCTTCAATGAAGCCAACGAATTCATCGTTGTGGTGGAAAATGCCTTTGCGCACGGCGGCGCGGATGACCGCGTTGAGTCCGGGGCAGTCACCGCCGCCGGTTAGTATGCCAACTCGCATTTTGTCTTCTCCTAAAAGCGTGCAGTGCTACGTCTTCGCGGATTTGTCGCGGAGAGAGTTGAATCGTGCCTTGTGCATCATAAATGCGGTTGTCGTGGGAGGGAAATGGGGTTGATTTTTGCTTGAGTTGGAAATGGGCTGAGCGGCAACTCCGCGTGAGAATCCGAAGAAACCGCAGGTCCCTCCGCTCCGCTTCGCTTCGGTCGGGATGACAAGGAAAGGGTAACGGTTCCATAGAGAGCAGACGTCGGACCGAGGCGTTTTTGATTACTTTCCGTGGGCACAGGCCGGAGACTCCTCCGATCGAGATGACAATTCATCGTAGAAGCAAATTTGTCATCTCGATCGGAGCGTAGCGTAGTGGAGAGATCTGCGGTTTCCCTTTGTCGACCAGAAAAGAGAATCCTGATTCGGCCATAATGCTCTTCTTTAGAGGAGCTTTAACCTCCAGACCTCTAGTGATGGAAGAGCTTGTTCAGTAGGTTTCCGGCGTTGGGTTTGTTGTTGCCGTTGCCCAGGAGTTGCTGCTTGAGTAGGTTGCCCACGTTCTGTTGCAGCAGCTTGCTTAGATCTGCCTGTATCACCGGATTGGAGGTGGTGCCGGTGATGTGGATGGGAATTCCATCATCGACGGCGGTGCTCACTGCCTGACCCAGAAAGCCGCCGATGGTGGGGTTGAGCTTGGCCAGCACCTGAAAATTGAGTTCTCCGCCGGGTGCGATGGTACCGGCTCCAGTTGCGGTACCGAGAAGAGGCACCGAGGCGTAGAGATTGTCGATCCGGGTGATCTGGGAGGATGAGTTCAAATCGGCACGAAGGGTCTGGATCTGTGTGCCTCCTTGAGAGCCGGAGACGGGCTTCAGTCCTCCAATCTTCGAAGAGAGATCAAAGCCGGAGAGCCGGGTGTTGTCCACCTGAACCGGACCGCTGATGACCGGCGCAGTGGCCGGTCCGTTGATCGAGAGGTTGGCTGTGAGCGTACCGCCCTGCAGACGTGAGCCGCTGGGAAGACGAACACCGAACGCAGGCAGCAATCCTTCTACCTGATCGATCGGCAGATTGGGCGCGGCCAGATGGAGCGCTAACGTGGTCTGTGGGCTCTTGGTGGCGTAGGTCCCGTTCACATGTACGATGACGGCCCCGGTGCGGATGGCCAGATCATCTATCTGGCCGGTTCGGGTGTCGAGGTTGTGGTTCAAGGTGTAGGTGATATCAACCGGGGAAGGCGCCGGAGAACCATTGGCAACCCACTGCAGCCGTGCGGCATGGACGGTGCCGTTGCTGGTGAGGATCTGTCCGTTAGAAGTTACCTGGGCCGTGATATCCGCCAGCATGGAGATTCCCTGACTCTTCTGCACCACTCCGGCTGCGACCGGGTCAAAGTGCTTCACGGTTATATTGGCGCCCAGGGGCGTGGCGGCGGCATCTTTCTCGTTGACCGGGCCGGCGTTGCCCTTCGCTTCAAGCTGGGCGCCGCCGGGAAGATTGGCGGAAAGCAAGAAGGGAAAAGCTTTGGCAAACGAGAACTCCTGCATGGATAGATTCAGCTTTCTGTAGGTGAACGGAGGGCCGGTAGAGGGAACGTCTGAGACCATGGCGGTTCCGTTTTCGATTTTCATCCGGCCCACGGTGAAGTTGGGCAGGGCGGTCTCTTTGAGGGTGTTTTGCGTTCGGCTGGCCGCGGTGCTGCCAAGGGTGGAGAAGTTCCAAGCCCCTTGAGCGTTGTGGACCAGATTGATCGAAGGCGAGTCCGCAACAAAGCTGGTTACCAACAACTTACGATGAAAAAGTAAAGGTGTTACTTCCACTCCGATGCGCAGAGATTGAGCCAGGAAAAATGGCTTGGTGCTGAAGGTGGGGTCGTCGGCGACGGAAATATTGTCGGCCACCAGGCTCTCTGAGAACACGGAGAAGCTCAGGTTGCCAAGCGTGACCTTACGCCCCAGGGCGGTGGAGAGCTGCGTTTCCAGGGTCGGACGAAAGGTATTGGGGTTCACCAATACGGGTATGAGAAGAACCGCCACCAAGAATAGAACGACGACAGCGACAAGAATGCTTATCAGCGGATGCTGCTTCATACAGCCACCTGGCCCGGTTGATTAGATGCTTTTGTCCACCGTTGGGGCGGTGGCTTCGTCATGGTAGAGGGCGGCAATCTGGTCGGCATAGCGCGCGACCACGACGCGGCGCCTCAGTTTCATGGTCGGCGTGAACTCCCCGGAGTCCATGGACCATTCATCGGGAACCAGGTAGAAGCGCTTGATGGTCTCGAAGTTGGCCAGGCCTTCGTTGACCCGGTGGATGAGGGTGTCATATTCCGCCTTCACGGCTGGATTGCCGAGCAGGTCGGTGCGCGAGGAGAAGGCGATTCCCTGCTTCCGCGCCAGGTCTTCGAGGGCAGGAAAGTTGGGGGCGATCAGCACGCTTAGAAATTTATGCCGGTCGCCGACTACCACAGCTGTGCTGACCAGGAGGCTGTTGTTGAACTTGCCCTCAATCGGCTGCGGCGCAATCATCTTTCCGCCTGAGGTCTTGAGCAGTTCCTTCTTGCGGTCCGTGATGTACAGGAAACCATCGTCGTCGACCCGCCCTATGTCACCAGTGTGGAACCAGCCATCGGGCTCGATGGCTTCACGGGTGGCATCGGGTTTATGCCAATAACCGACGAAGACGAATGGGCCCCTGACCAGCAGTTCTCCATCGGGAGCGAATTTATACTCCACGGATTCGATCGGCTTGCCTACGGAGCCGATGCGATGGTTTTGTGCGTTGTTCAAGGCCAGGACGGGCGAGGTTTCGGTGAGACCGTAGCCTTCGAAGATGCGAATGCCGAGGTCGGCAAACCAGCCAGCGGTGTCGATACCTAACGGGGCGCCGCCAGAGATAAAGTCGCGCACCTGGCCTCCAAATGCCTGCTGGATGACTTTTTTGAGAACCAGACGATCGGCTAGCCGCCAGGTCAGCGACGTGGGGGTTTTTCCCTGGAGTATTTCTTCCCTCTGGCGGTGGCCGTTGGCGAGCGCCCAGGTCAATAGCTTCTTGACCATGGATTTGCTGGCCGAACGCCGCTCGACCACCTCGCGGATCTTCTCGTAGACGCGGGGTACTGCCACGAATACCGTGGGCTTGACGGCACTGATGGCGGCGGGTACGCGATCGAAGCTGCCGCAATAGGCCAGGGTTGCACCGTAACAGAAGAGCGCGTAGTCGAGATGACGTGCGGTGATGTGGGAGAGGGGCAAGAAGGAGATGCAGGTGGAGTCAGGGTTCCAGTCGAAGGTCCGGGTGGAGTGATTGAGGTTGGAGGCGATGTTGCCGTGGGTGAGCATGACTCCCTTGGGCTCACCGGTGGTGCCGGAGGTGTAGATCAGAGTGGCCAGATCCTCCGGTTTGACTTGGGAATTGCTCAGCCACTGTTGCATATCGATTGCAGGAGGTGGGGCGCCCTGGAGTAGTGAGGAGAGGGTGGTGGCGGGGCTTTCCAGGTTTGCGATTTCGTCCATCACGACGATGTGCTCGAGCTTCGTCTGGCTGCTGATGGAGGCGACTCTGCGGTATTGGGCTTCGGTGGAGACCACCGCTATGCGCGCACCGGAGTCGTTGAGCAGAGCGGCGATTTGGTCGGGGGTCAGGGTGGGATAGATGGGTACGTCGGCGGCACCGAGCACCAGGGTGGCGAAGTCGACGACTGGCCATTCCCAGCGATTCTCCGACAGGATTGCGATGCGGTCGCCTTTGATGATGCCCCAGGTGCGGAAGGCGTTGGCCAGGGTGTAGACGCGGGCGACGAGGTCGTCGCTTGAGATGGGGAGCCAGTTACCGGAGGCGTCCTGCCGGAGTACAGCGCGCTGGCGCTTGCTGGCGGCTACCAGGGCGATCACGTCGATTAAGGTATCGAGTTTGAACATGAATGGAGATTGTAACTTGCGGTGTAGGGATGGGGAATGAAGTGGTGGTTTGGGGAGGTTAGGTGATTTAGGAAGAGCGATCGAAGGGCTTCGCCCGTCGTTTTCGGCCCACGTACGCTGGGGCGAACGTGGGGCACCCGTCCAGTTCCCTGAACCTCAGTTTGGGGTTGAGAGTCAGGGGCTTACCGCTGTGGGATCCCACATCTCGCGAAAACGAACAAGACAGCCATTCTCGCGGGTTTGAAAACCCGCTCCCCCGGACTAAAGTCCGGGGCTGGCACCCCTTAAGCTTGGGGTAGGGGGGTTAGGCGCACGAAGCGCTGGGACAGGTTGGCCCAGTCGGTGAGAATCCAGTGGGCTCGGGTGCTGGCGGTTTTTTCGGCGTGTAGCTCGATGAGCTGGCGCAGTTCCTCCGCGGCTGTCTCGTCGAGCTGAGACAGGGGCTCCGGCGCTAGAAATGCGGGGTGGTAACGGGTCTGGGAGAGAAAAGTGCCGTCCTCATCGAAGACCCAGGCCAAACCACCCGTCATGCCCGCGCCGAAGTTCTGGCCGGTCGAGCCGAGCACCGCCACCAGTCCACCGGTCATGTACTCGCAACCGTGATCGCCAATTCCTTCGACCACCGCGAGCGCTCCGGAGTTGCGTACGGCGAAGCGCTCCCCGGCACGGCCCGCGGCAAATAGCGATCCACTGGTCGCACCGTAGAGAGCAACGTTGCCGAGGATGACGTGCAATTCGCTTTCCCTGGCAGCACGACCCTGACCGCGGAGAATCAGTTCTCCACCGCAAAGCCCCTTGCCGACGAAATCGTTGGCCATGCCCTCAAGCGCGAGCCGCATGCCGGGCACGGCGAAGGCTCCAAAGGACTGACCGGCAACGCCCTTCAGTTTGAAGTCCAGGGGAGTGTCTTTTTCATGGAGCCCGTGCCAGACCAGTTCGCCAGCCAGGCGGGCGCCGAGCGTGCGGTGCTTGTTGGCAATGGTTTCTTCGACGGCAAAGGGCTGACCGGCCGCACGAGCAGCCAGCGCCGGCTGCACCCAGGCGTTGTCAATATTGGCATGATCGCTGGGACGGCGGTTGCGCTGGCCCTGCCAACGTACATACCCGTCCTGAGCCGGAGCTAACAAGGCGCTCAGGTCGAGTCCTCCAGCGTTGCTTACTTGCTCGAGTAGATCGGTGCGCCCGATGGCAGCTTCCAGGGAGGGCAGGCCGAGCGAGGCGAGCAGGGTTTGGATGTCACGCGTGAGCTCCTCGAAAAAGCGGATGACATTCGCCGGCTTGCCGCGAAATTTCGCGCGCAGATCGGGCCGTTGGGTCGCGATGCCTGTAGGACAGGTATTGAGGTGACATTGGCGCGCCATGTCGCAGCCCAACGCGACCAGGACCGCGGTGCCAAAGGCATATTCGTCCGCACCCAGCAAGGCGGCGATCAAGACGTCGCGGCCGGTGCGCAAGCCACCGTCGCAACGCAGGCGCACACGGCCGCGCAGGCCGTTCTGCATCAGCACTTGTTGCGCTTCCGCGAGGCCGATCTCCCATGGGTTGCCGGCGTACTTAATGCTCGAAAGCGGGGAGGCTCCGGTGCCTCCGGAGTGACCGGCGATGACGATGTAGTCCGCGTAGGCTTTGGCTACACCGGCGGCAACCGTGCCGACGCCGCATTCAGAAACCAGCTTGACGCCAATGGCAGCGCGAGGATTTACCCGCTTGAGGTCGAAGATCAATTGCGCCAGATCTTCAATGGAGTAAATGTCGTGGTGCGGCGGCGGACTGATGAGCGCGATGCCGGGCTGCGCATGGCGCAGGCGAGCGATCAGCTCGGTGACTTTGTGGCTGGGGAGTTGGCCACCTTCGCCGGGCTTGGAGCCCTGGGCGATTTTGATTTCGATCTCCTCGGCATGGGTGAGGTATTCGGTGGTGACTCCGAAGCGGGCGGAGGCCACTTGTTTCACCTTGTTGTTCAGGATGGCGGGAGCTCCGGGATAATCCGGGTAGGCCACTGGATCTTCCCCGCCCTCTCCGGTATTGGAGCGACCGCCGAGCCGGTTCATGGCTTCGGTGATGGTCTGGTGAGCTTCCGGGCTGAGGGAGCCGAGCGACATGGCGGAAGCGATGAAGCGGCTCACGATCGTAGGAGCCGTTTCTACCTGGTCCAGGGCCAGGGGGGCTGCGGCGGGACGGATCTCCAACAGATCGCGCAGCACGGTGGGCTTGCTTTCGACGGCCAGAGTGCCGAAGGCATTCCAGGCTTGAATGGTGGTGAGGCCTGCGGCAGCCGCGCCGCGGGCGGTCCCGGTCACGATTTGCAGAGCCTTGACAGTTTGCGGTTGCCAAAGGTGCGGCTCGGCATGTTCGTCTTTGCGGAAGCGAACCCAGCCGTAGTCAGGAAGGGTTTTGGCGACCGGCTGTTGCGCGGTGGCTGTGGGCGGTTGCGGCTCCTGGTGGGTGGCATTGACCAAGGCCGGCTGGCCAGGGTCCTCGTCCTGAGCTGCGGACCAGACGTCGCGCAAGGCGGTCTCAAGCTCGGCGAAGCCGATACCGGAGATGGGCGAAGGCGTGCCGAAGAAACATTGCTCCACCACTTCCTGATCGAGGCCAAGGATGTCGAAGAGATGGGCGCTGCGATAGCTATCGAGCACAGAGATACCCATCTTGGACATGATTTTCGCCAAGCCGAGGTCGAAGGCGTGAAGCATGTTGTCTTCGCCCTTTTCCGGGTCGATAGTGCGGGCGGTCTCGAGCGCGAGCCAGGGGCAAACAGCGCCCGCTCCGTAGCCGAAGAGGACGGCTGCGTGGTGCAGATCGCGACATTCGCCGGCTTCGACGGCGAGGCCGCAGCACGTGCGCACCCCGGCATTCACCAGGGCGTGGTGCACTGCGCCGGTGGCCAGAGCCATGGGGATGGGGAGCAACTCGGCGCGAGCTCCCGGTTGAGCGACGGCGCGGTCGCTGAGCAGCAAAATGGCTGCTCCGCCGCGCACGAGTTCAATGGCGCGCGCGCACAGATCGTCAATCGCGCGCTTGAGATTGCAGCTAGGCGCAAATACGCAGTCCAGAACCGCCAGCGGCATTTCGTCGGCTAGCGGATGCTCCCGATTGCGCAGCGCGTGCATCTGGCCGAGGGAAAGGAATGGCGATTTCAGAGAAAGCCCGGGGATGCGCGCCTTGGTATTGAGCAAGGGCGGCCAGGGGCCGAGACGAGTGTGCAACTCAATGACGATCGACTCGCGCACGGGATCGATGGCGGGATTCGTCACCTGGGCAAAGCGCTGGCGGAAGAAGGCGTAGACGGGCCGGGGCGCATGGGCCAAGGGGGCCAGCGGGGTATCGTCCCCCATGGACCAGACAGCGTCTTTGCCGTCGCTGGCCATGGGGGCCAGGACCATGCGGACATCTTCGCGGGTGTAACCGAACAACTGTTGCAATTGGGTCAGCTCCTCCACAGGAGGAGCGAAAGCGACCGGCTCCAGTGGGGTATCCGCCACGAGGTTGCCGTAGGTAGTGAAGCGGTCGAATTCCTTCAACAACTGATCGTCTTCGAGCAACTGGTGCGCGTCGAGATCGGCGACGAGCATCTCTCCGGGACCGAGACGGCCGCTGTGGATGATTCTTTCGGGATCAAGGTCGACCAAGCCTGCTTCGGATCCGGCGACCACGAGCGCGTCTTCTGTGAGGAAGAAGCGGCAGGGACGCAGTCCGTTGCGATCCAGGGCCACTCCGACCAGGTGCCCGTCAGCAAAGGCCAGGGCGGCAGGGCCGTCCCAGGGCTCGACGCAATCCGCGTGATAGCGGAGGAAAGCGGATTCGCGCTGGCGCCCGGCGGGAGGCAGTAACATTCTGACTGCTTCTGCGACGCTGCGCCCGTTGCGCGCTAACAACTCGACGACTTCGTCGAGGCTGGTGGAATCTGAACCGTCCTTAGACAAGATGGGGTGGCATTCCGCCGGGATGGTTGCGGCACGGGCGTCCATGCGGCCGCGATTGCCCCAGACAGTGTTGATCTCTCCGTTGTGAGCCAGGGTGCGCAGAGGTTGGGCGCGGTCCCACGAGGGCAGCACATTGGTGGCGTAGCGCTGGTGGAAGATGGCGAAGGCGGTGGTGTAGGCCAGATCTGCCAAGTCAGGATAAAACTCGGACAAGAGCCGTCCGGCGCACATGGCCTTGTAGACCACCGAACAGGAAGATAGCGAGCAGACGTAGCCGGAGCTAGCGGCTTCGCGCTCGAACTGCTTGCGTGCCAGATAGAGGCGGCGCTCAAAATGCTCAGGATTTGTAGCCGTAACTAGCACCTGACGGATTACAGGGATGCTGGACAACGCGATCTCACCCAGAATGTCTTCGCGGGTGGGCACGACTCGCCAGCCGAGCACGTCGAGATTCTGTGCGGCCAGCGCCAACTCCAGGGCCTGCTGCCCGGGACCAGATTCGCCGGGGAAAAACAACACGCCCACGCCCAGGCGCTTATCCGCTTCGAGCGAAAGCCCGGCGGACGCGAGTAGAAACTCCCGCGGGATCGCGGTCATGATACCGACGCCATCGCTGCTTTTGCCGTCGGCGGCAATGGCTCCACGGTGCGCCAGGCGAGCCAAGGCGGTAAGGGCCTGGGTCAGAATTTCATGGGTGGGCTGGTTGCGCAAAGTGGCAACGAAACCGACTCCACAGGAGTCTTGGTCAAAACGAGAATCGAGCAGATTGCGGGTAAGGCTGCGCTCCGGCGAATTTGAGGCAAAGGAACCCATACGTAACTATAATCCCCGTTTCCATGACAAGCAGCTGGAGATGAAAATTTCTTTTGCACCAAAATGGGCAACGGCAGGATCGTGACTTTTTAATTAAAAAAAGGCATCCATTCGTTGACAAACACCCTCTGTATATTTATACATGCTAATGTATTTTTATGCACACCCAGAGCGCGGCCCTGAGCCGCGCTCTGGCTTTGGTGCAAAAAGCTGAGAAAGAGTCGTGAGGACATTATGAAGCAAGATCGGCACACGGCCATCAGAGAACTCGTCGCGGGCGCGCCGATTGGCAGCCAGGATGAGTTGCGCCGCCGGCTGGTCAAACGCGGTTTCGAAGTGACCCAGGCTACGCTTTCGCGAGATATTCATGAGCTTCACCTCTATAAGGGCCCGAACGGCTACGCCGCGCCCAACGGGTTAGCGTTTGAAGAGGACGACGACCTGCCCCAGACCGCCGAGTTGTTGAACAGCTTCGGGCTGCGTGTGAAGCAGGCGATCAACCAGCTGGTGTTGATCACTACCAGCGGAAGCGCCCAGCCGGTTGCACTGGCGATCGATGGCGAAGATTGGCCCGAAGTGGTGGGAACCATTGCCGGCGACGACACTGTCCTGATTATTTGTCCGGACCTGAAGCGGGCGACCTTATTGCGGGACCGCCTGGAAGCGATGATTGGCTGATGGGTAAAGAAGGAATACAAACCGCAGTGGCCGGAGTCAGCGGCTACGCCGGCATGGAGTTGGCACGGCTGTTGCTGCATCACCCTGCCCTGCAGGGCAAGCCGCCGGTTTTCGTGGGCCGGGACGCGGAACCGGTCCGGCTGACGGACATGCATCCTCAGCTCGCCGACAACAACGGCAGCTCAGGGTTGATGGTGGAGCCTTTCTCCTGGGAATTGCTGAAGAAGCGTGGTGTGGAACTGCTTTTCCTGGCGACCCCGCATGAGCAATCGCGGAGTTGGGCGCCGGAGGCGCTGGCCCACGGACTAAGAGTGGTGGACCTGAGCGGGGCGTGGCGGTTGCGGGTGCACGAACATCGGGCGATCTACGGCTTTCATGATGACGATGCCTCGCTGGCTGAACGAGTTCAAACCGGGAGCGTCTATGGATTGCCGGAACTGCATCGCCAGTGCATTCGTACTGCACAACTGGTGGCCAACCCGGGATGCTACGCCACCTCGATCATTCTGGCATTAAAGCCGCTGGTGGCAGCCGGCTGGGTGGATCTGGAACGGGGCATCATCTGCGATTCGAAGTCGGGCGTCTCGGGCGCGGGCAAGGCGCCGACCGCCACCACGCACTTTATGAATGCCGCGGATAACTTGTCCGCCTATGCGGTGTTTAGCCACCGGCACATGGGGGAGATGTTGGAACAGCTGAATTTGAAGGAGTCGCAGCTGACGTTTACTCCGCACCTGCTGCCGATTCCGCGGGGCATTCTCTCCACGACGTACGTGACCTTTCGGGAAAAGAAGGAAACGGCCGAGGTGGACGAACTTTTTCGTGAATTTTACGGGTCGAGTCCGATGGTGCGCATATTCGGCCAATTGCCGCAGATACAGCACTCGGTGCGCACCAATTACTGCGACATCGGCTTCAAGCTGGCGAAGGATGGACGGCGCTGTATCGTCGTTTCCTGTTTGGACAACCTGCTGAAGGGCGCGGCTGGGCAGGCAGTCGAGAATATGAACCTGATGTGCGGATGGGACGAAGCGGAGGGGCTGGCATGAGATTCGTAGTCAAACTGGGTGGTGCCTCGCTGGAAAATCCAGCCTTGCTTCACGGTTGTGCACGGGCGATTGCCATGCTCGCACAGGACGGCAACCAGGTCGCCGTAGTGCACGGCGGCGGGGCCGCGCTGACCCGAACCCTCAAGCAGATGGGCAAGCAGAGCGAATTCATTGCCGGTTTGCGGATCACCGATGCAGAGACCCGCGATGCTGCGCTCATGGTTTTGGGCGGGCGTGTGAACAAGGAACTCGTGGCTGCGCTGGGCGGCCACGGCCAAGCGGGCGTAGGACTTTCGGGTGGAGACGGGTTGATTTTCCGCGCCCGCAAGAAGCGCACTACGCCGGACCTGGGGTTTGTGGGCGAGATTGTTGCTTCGGATACCCGCTGGCTCGATGCCATCTGGAAGATGGGGGCGGTACCGGTGATTTCCAGCCTGGCGCTGGGCTTTGATGGCGAATACTACAACATTAACGCCGATGAAATGGCGGCGGCGTGCGCGGTTGCCTGCAAGGCCGATGCCCTGGTGTTTCTTACCGACGTTCCGGGCGTGCGGGGATCGAACGGTGAGGTGATGCGCTGGCTCAGTGTGGATCAGATTGCCGGGCTGACGCAGAATGCAGTGATCAGCGGAGGCATGCTGCCCAAACTGAGCGCTTGCCGTGAAGCATTGCTGGCCGGGGTCAAGCGAGTGCGCATTCTACCGGCGGATGCGGCTGCAGTACTACCCGACTTGTGTTCGACGCGGGTACTTCAAGGGACTGAGGTGATGGTGGCATGAAGCTCGAAGCAATCCAGGCGGCAGAGGCAAAACTGCTGCTCCCTACTTATGAGCGCAATCCGATCTTGTTTGTCGACGGAGCAGGCATGTACCTGATCGACGACAGCGGAGCGCGATATCTCGACCTGCTGAGCGGGATTGGCGTAAACGCGTTGGGCTATGGACATCCTGCGGTGGTGGAGACGATCAACCGCCAGAGCCGCAAGCTGGTGCACATCTCGAATCTGTACTTTCACGAAGGCCAGGCGGAGTTGGCACTGCGGCTGACCGAGCGCGCCGGCATGGATCGCGCTTTTTTCTGCAACAGCGGAACCGAGGCCTGGGAAGCGGCGATGAAGCTGGCGCGGGCTTATTCGGCGATGAAGCGGAGCGAAGGCCACGAATTGGGGACGAAGTTTCTGGCGCTGGAAAACAGCTTCCACGGACGCACCATGGGTTCGGTCTCGACCACGCATAAGGATAAGTACCGCGAGCCGTTCCAGCCGCTGGTCCCTGGGGTGGAGTTCGTTCGATTCAATGACGTGGATCATCTGCGGGCAAGCTTTTCAAACGAGGTTTGCGCGATTTTGATTGAGCCGGTGCAGGGCGAGGGCGGTATCCGGCCGGTGTCGCAGGAGTTTTTTGCAGCGGCACGTGAGCTTACGCAATCAACGGGCGCGCTGCTCATCGCCGATGAAATTCAATCCGGCCTGGGGCGTACCGGCAAATGGTTTGCCTACCAGCAGTTTGGGATCCGGCCGGATATCACTACGCTGGCCAAGCCCCTGGCGGGCGGGTTGCCACTGGGCGCGATGCTGTGCACGGAAGAGGCGTCGCGCGCCATCCATCCGGGGCTGCATGGAACCACGTTCGGCGGCGGGCCTTTGGCCTGCGCGGTGGCCATTGCGGTCATCGATGCCATCGAGCAGGAAGGCTTGCTCAAAAACATCCAGGAGACGGGGGCGTACTTCAAGGGCCAACTCCATAACCTGGCGGCGAAGCACGAGAGCGTGGTCGATGTGCGGGGAATGGGGCTGATGTTGGCTATGGAGATGAACTCCGCCGACCTGGCCAAGAAGATCGTCGCCAAAATGCTCGAGCGGCGGATTCTTATCAACCGCACCAGCGAGACCGTCCTGCGTTTTCTCCCGCCCTACATCATGGGCAAGGAGCACGTGGATTTGGCAGTCTCTGCATTGAACGAAATTTTGACGGAAGAGGCCTCCGGCGCGCCCAGTCTCGCCGCCGCGCATCAGAACACAGGGGGATCACGTAATGGCTAGCAAGACTCTATCGATTGACGAGAAAGCAGTACAACAGGAGGGCAATACGATTGCTCTAGCCACCGCGAGCCTTGCCGGCCGCGATCTCTGCTCCATTGCCGATCTCTCCCAGTTAGAGATCTCAGCCATCATGGAACTCGCGCACGCGATCAAGGCTTCACCCGCGGACTACCGCTATTCTCTCGACGCTCGCCAGATGGTGATGTTTTTCGAGAAGGCGTCGCTGCGCACGCGGCTGACCTTCGAAGCCGGCATGAATACGCTGGGCGGCTCGGCCATGTTTGTGGATCAAACCCAATCTCCGCTGGGCGAGCGCGAATCGCTGGCCGATATGGCGCGCAACGTGGAGCGCTGGGTGAGTTTAATTGTGCTGCGCACCTACGCGCACGAGACCATCACGGAGATGGCAGAATACGCCCGGTGCCCAGTGATCAATGCGCTGAGCGACCTGGAGCATCCATGCCAGGCTTTGGCCGACTTCATGACGATTGAAGAGCGCTTCGGCACGGCGCGGGGGCTCAAGTTCACGTATGTAGGGGACGGTAACAATGTCTGTCACTCATTGATGCTGACCGCTGCCCTGCTGGGCGCGCATTGCACAGTGGGGTCGCCTAAGGGATACTACCCCAAGCCGGAGATGATCGCCAAGGCGCAGGAAATCGGGGCGGAGACTGGGGCGACGCTCACCCTGACCCACGATGCGGTGGCGGCGGTACGCGGAGCGGACGCGGTCTATACCGACGTTTGCACCAGCATGGGATTTGAGCATGAGGTGACCAAGCGGGCGCCGATCTTCAAGCCCTACCAGGTCAACGAGGCCTTGATGGCCCACGCCGCACCGCACGCCGTGTTCATGCACTGCTTGCCGGCGCATCGGAATGCTGAAGTAACGGACGCGGTGCTGGATGGGCCACAGTCCGTGGTCTTTGACCAGGCGGAGAATCGACTGCACGCGCAGAAGGCACTGATGGTTCTGCTGCTGGGCGGCGGTCTTAGCGGATCGCGCGCGACAAATTAATCAACAGCCAATATTCAAGCCAGCGCACCTGGTCTCTGATATTTGTAAGGAGTTTCGCATGTCAAAAAAAGTTGTTCTTGCCTATTCAGGTGGTCTCGACACCTCGATCATTATTCCCTGGCTTAACGAGAACTACGGTATGGATGTAATCGCCATGATTGCCGATGTTGGGCAGAGCGAAGATTTGGACGCAGTGGTGGCGAAGGCCTATGCTACCGGCGCGAAGAAGGCGGTGGTGCTCGACCTCCGCGATGAGTTCGTGCGCGACTACGTCTATCCGACGGTCCGTGCCGGCGCCATCTACGAGCACAAGTATCTGCTGGGCACTTCGATTGCCCGGCCGGTGATTGCCAAGCACCAGGTGGAAGTGGCGCTTAAGGAAGGCGCCGAAGCGGTCGCCCATGGCTGCACCGGCAAGGGCAACGACCAGGTACGTTTCGAGCATGCCTACCAGGCACTGGCCCCGGATTTGAAGGTGATTGCTCCGTGGCGTGAGTGGAATCTGAAGTCGCGCGAAGACTGCCTGGACTACGCCGAGGCGCATGGCATTCCGGTGGCGGCAAGCCGGGAGAAGATCCACTCCCGCGACCGCAACCTGTGGCACATCAGCCACGAGGGTGGCGAATTGGAGAATGCCGGCAATGCTCCTCTGCCCACGACCTGGGTGATGACCCGCTCGCCCCAGGAAGCGCCCGATCGCGAAGAGGTAGTCGAGATTGGATTTGTCGAAGGCCGGCCTGTGTCGGTGGACGGCATGGCGCTGGAGCCGGTGCAGATTGTGGAGTTGCTGAATGAAATCGGCGCGCGCAATGCCATCGGCCGCATTGACCTGGTGGAGAATCGCTTCGTCGGCATCAAGAGCCGCGGACTGTATGAGACTCCGGGAGGCACGCTGATTACGTCTGCTCATCGCGAGCTCGAGGCACTGACGCTGGACCGCGAAGTGATGCACTACAAGCAGCAGGTGGCTCTCAAGTACGCTGAGCTGGTGTATTTCGGCCTGTGGTTTACGCCTTTGCGCGAAGCCCTGGACGCGTTTGTGGACAACACGCAGAAGCTGGTAACCGGGACGGTGAAGCTTTCTCTGTACAAGGGCAATATTGGAGTGGCTGGACGGCAGTCGCCGTATTCGCTGTACTCCGATGATTTGTCTTCCTTCACCATGGGTGACAGCTACGACCAGAAAGATGCCAAGGGCTTCATCCAGATTCTGGGACTGCCCGCCCGCACCCGTGCGCGCTTGCTGCAGAAGAAAGAGGCGCACCAGTGAAGATGTGGTCTGGCCGCTTTCGCGAGCCACTGGACCACAATTTCGAACAATGGCAACGATCACTGGCGTTTGATTGGCAGCTGCTTCCGCAAGAAGTAGCTGCCAGCAAGGCCCATGCGCGGACGATTGCCGCGGCGGGCATCCTTACGGAAGTGGAGCTGGGAAAGATTGTGGGAGCGCTGGACGCGATTCGCGACGAATACGCGCAGCGTCCGCCCAGCGACATTTATGGCCGCACAGAGGCGGAGGACATTCACCACTTCGTCGAGCTCGAACTGGTGGCGCGGATCGGCGATCTCGGCTTCAAGCTGCACACCGGCCGAAGCCGCAACGAGCAGATTGCTACCGACCTGCGGCTCTTTGTGCGGGAAAACTGTGCATCGATCGCCGGGCGCCTGGCGGACTGGGTGCGGGCGCTCACGGCGCAGGCCCACGCTGCGGGCGATGCGGTTATGCCGGCGTACACGCATCTGCAGCGTGCAGAACCAGTGCTGGTGGCCCACTGGCTGCAGGCGTACGGGGAGATGTTGCTGCGAGATATGACCCGGCTGGGGGATTTGAGCCGCCGGTTGAATTATTGTCCACTGGGTTCTGGTGCAGTGGCAGGCGCGACCTTGAAGCTCGACCGGACGATTGCCGCGCGGGAACTGGGCTTTCATGGGCCAACCGCCAATAGCATGGACGCGACCAGCGACCGCGATTTCGCGCTTGAGTTTTTGCAGGCACTGACTCTGATCGCTGTGCATGCCAGCCGGTTCGCGGAAGAGATCACGCTCTATGCCACGGCGGAGTTTGGATTTGTCGAGTTGCCCGAAGCATTTTCGACGGGATCGAGCGCGATGCCGCAGAAGAAGAACCCTGATCTCACCGAGTTGGTGCGCGGCAAGGTGGCGCGCATCAATGGCGCGGCGCAGACGATCACGATGTTGCTGAAGGGTCTTCCTCTGGCTTATAACAAAGACCTGCAGGAGAGCCAGGAACCGCTCTTTTCCGCAGCTGAGAGCACAGAGCGGATGATTGCCTTGCTGGCGAGGTTTACCGCTGCTCTTCGCTTCCGTACCGATCGCATGCGCAGCGCCTGCGAGAGTGGTTATCTCAATGCCATGGCCGCCGCGACCTACCTCGTGCACAAGGGAGTTCCCTTTCGCAAAGCGCACGAAAAAATTGGGCTGGCGGTGCGTTATGGTTTGGAAAAGGGTTGCGAACTGGAAGGCCTCACGCTGGAAGAGTTGCAGCAGTTCGGGCCGGAATTTGAAGCAGATTTCTTTTCGAGCATCACCCTCGACGCAACCGTGAACTGCCACGACGTAATTGGTGGTACCGCCGTGGCGCGGGTGAGTGAGGCTTTAGCAGCGCAGGAAGCAAGACTTTCGGCTGCAATGGGACAGATGGATGGAAATACGTAAGGCCAGATTACAGGACGCGTCGAACATATATGAGCTGGTGAATAGCCTGTCCTCGGACGGCACCCTGCTGCGGCGCGCCTTTGCGGAAATTTGCGAGAACGTACGCGACTTTACGATCGCGGAGTCGGCCCAGGGAATCTTTCAGGGGTGCGGCGCGTTGCACCTCTACGGTCCTCACCTGGCGGAGGTGCGCTCGATTGTGGTGAGACCCGAGGCCAAGAGCAAAGGTACGGGCGGCCTGCTGCTGCAGTCGCTGCTGGATGAAGCCGAGGATCATGGCGTCGGTTGCGTCTGTCTGTTTACCCGCATCCCCGACTTCTTCTTCAAGCATGGCTTTCGCGTGGTGGAGGATCGGACGGCTCTGCCCGATAAGATTTACAAAGATTGCCAGAATTGTCCGCGGCTGTATCGTTGCGATGAAGTGGCAATGGCGCGGGGACAGATTCCCAAGGTTTCGATTTTGGGGACGAGGATCGAGGCTGAGCAGTTGGTGCGCCTGACTGGGTGATTGAGAATTAGTCAGCGATCATTTCAACGCCTGCTTTTCGGGGAGCGTTGCGTCCACCATACGCCATGGCAGCGCCTTTAAGGCCCCCGCGTGAGAAATAAAGGAAGACCGCAGATCCCACGGCACGCCGGGGCCGGGGTCTCCACTACGCTGCCCCGGATTTCCTGTTCGTGTTGGTGGCGTTAGCGACCTTCCTGCGGCTTTCCTTACTGAAAGCCCACACGCCGTCGTTTCGAGTGCTGCGTGGCAGGAAATCCGAGTGCGCTCGGAGTTTCTGACTTTTTTATCTTCTGGTGTAGTTTGCGGCCGGAAAGCTCCGAAGAGCATCTGCCAACAAGCATCGCCGGGGTCCTTCGACTCCGCGCTTAAAGCCCTCGGTTTGCGAGAAATCTGCGACGCGCTTCGCTCAGGATGACGGCTTTGTGGGGGGCTTGAAATACAGCTGATTGGATACAAAGCCAAAGCACAGCATCGCAAGCAATTCCCTTTTCTAACCCCTCCGGGCTCCACCCCCGACCATCGTCGCCGTCTTGACATATTCCCACATGGGAATATAATTCGATTCATGGCCCGAGCAGCGACTACCTCAGACGTGTTCAACGCGATTGCCGAGCCCCGGAGGCGCGAGATTATCGCCCTGCTGGTGAACGGGAAAGAGCATGCGGTGGGAGATATGGTTCTTCGGCTGCGGATACCGCAACCGGCGGTATCGAAACACCTGGGCGTGCTTCGCAAGGTCGGAGTGGTCTCCGTGAGCAAACGAGGACAGTTACGTTTGTATCGGCTGAACGCGAAGGAACTGAAGCCGGTGTACGACTGGGTGAAGACGTACGAACGGTTCTGGACGCATCAGCTGGACCAGATCAAGCAACGGGCTGAGATGAAGATGGCCAGGCAACGAATGAAACCCGAGGAGGGAGAATGATGGCGGTAAGCACAGAACAGGAAATACGCACCATCGAGATTATGAAGGAAGAGTCGATCGCAGCCTCGATCGAGATTGTCTTTGAAACGCTCCTGGAACAACTGGGACCGTTGAACGAAACGCCCGACGGGGCCCCGTTAGCGATGAAGATCGAGGCGTGGCCGGGCGGACGGTGGTATCGGGATTTGGGAAATGACGCCGGACACTTCTGGGGACACATACAGGCAATTAAGCCGCCAGCATTATTGGAAATTTGCGGGCCGCTGTTCATGTCGTATCCCGCCATGTCGAATTTGCAATACCGCTTGACGGAAGAGAACGGCGTGACGCGATTGAAGTTTGTTCATCGCGCGATGGGGCTGATCCCGCAAGAACATATCGACGGCACCCGAAGCGCAAACACAGGCTGGAATTATTTAATGGAAAGAGTTCGTAAACACGCGGAAAGTGCTGCCGGCAAGAAGTAATGATGCGGCCAAACTAAACCGTATTCGGATCTCACATTAGCGGTACGTAGGACTTCCCTGCTTGCCAATTCTGATCATGGCCGCGGCGCTGCGCTCTACATCTTCGTTGGTCGTGGCCCAACTGGATACACTGATGCGCATCGCGGCTTGCCCGTGCCACTGCGTGCCTCCGCACCAGCAAGTTCCGTCGCTCTGAATATTTGCGATCACACGTCGCGTGTCCTCATCGCTGCCAAACGAAACCAGCACCTGGTTCAGGACAACGTCGTTCAGAATGGTGAAGCCGGCCGCGCTGAGACGATCGGCAAACAACTTCGCCTGAAGACAATTTCGCTCGATCAGTTCCGCCAGTCCACTGCGTCCCAACGAGCGCATTGCCGCCCACAACTCGACCCCACGGGCACGCCGGGACGCCTCAGGTGCGAAGTGCCAAGGCTCGCGCCCGGCACCCGGCGTCAGATAGGCAGCCGTCATCGCCATGGCAGCCAGTAGATGCTCCGGGGCGCGCACGATGGCGACTGCGGAGTCGTAGGGCACATTCAACCACTTATGGCAATCAATTGCCCAGGAATCGGCAGCGCCGGCGCCGGACAACAAAGGCGCATACTTTGGCGACACGGCTGCCCAGTATCCGAAGGCACCATCCACGTGCACCCAGGAACCTGCGTCGTGCGCTCGAGCGCAGATTTCTCCTGCAGGATCAAAGGCGCCCGTATTGACGTTGCCGGCCTGCACGCAGACCAGGGTGCGATCGTCGAGCGCTGGCAGACCGTCGACTCTCATGCGCCCTTGAGCGTCCGCTGGAACCCGGGTGACGCGCGAACGTCCGAGCCCGAGCATGGACAACGCCTTCAAGAGAGAAACGTGTACCTCATCGCCCACCACCACGTGGATTGGGGGCGCGCCAAATAATCCGTCCTCTTCAACATTCCAACCCGCTTGCTTCAGGAGCGCGGTACGCGCGGCAGCCAAGCCGGTGAAGTTGGCCATGGTTGTGCCGGTAACAAACCCCGCGCCAGATGTGGAGGGGAGACCGAACAAGTCCACCATCCAGGAGAGGACGATCTCCTCCAACTTCGCCGCCACTGGGGACATCACCTGCATGGCAGAGTTCTGATCCCAGGCTCCGGCTAGCCAATTGGCTGCTAATGCGGCGGGGAGCGAACCCCCGATGACGAATCCGAAATAGCGGCCACCAGCGGTTGCGACGGTTGCCGGCGAACCGATGTCATCGAGCAAAGCCAAAACCTGCGAGGGATCGGACGGCCCCTCGGGTAGCGGGCCTCCAAGCGCCTGCAAGCGAGCGACGTCCTCGGAAGCAGGTGCTACACGACGGCTGTTGATTTCCGCGAGATATCTGGACGCTCGCTCCGCGGTTTCCTGCAATAACTTCTTCATCGATCCCTACGATAGCAGGTGCGAAAGGACCGCTATCCCCAGAGAAATCTCACTTTTGTGAATCGACACCTCGGCGGAGACCGGTCATCAATCTGGCAGCGCGGTCTACGGTTCTGGACGGGTGCCCCATGTTCGCCTTGGCGTACATGGGCCTAAAACGATTTTTTCCAATGCCTTCACTTGAGGCGCAAGAACTCTTGCTTTCGCCAACAGCGTTTTGCCGGCAGAGTAGAAGCGTTCGAAGGGCTGCGCCCCGTCTTTTTCGGCCCATGTACGCTGGGGCGAACATGGGGCACCCGTCCAGGGAAAAGGCTTCGTTTATTTGCCCAAGCATTTATTCGTGGCGGAGGGCCTCTCCAGGCTCAGTCTGCATCGCAGCACGGGCCGGAATCAGAGTCGCGGCCAGAGCGACCAGGCCGAGAAGCGACGCCACCGCAATATAGGTTGCGGGATCGCGCGGTCCTACATGAAAGGTAAGACTCTTGAGTACCTGTGCTGCGGCTAACGCGGCTCCCAAGCCGACGATGACGCCAAGCGCAATCAAGCGGACGCCTTCCATAGCTATGAGTCGCAGGATATCCGCCCTGGTGGCGCCAACCGCCATGCGAACGCCAATCTCCTGCGTACGCTGCGTGGCCACGTAGGAGATGACACCGTAAAGGCCGATGATGGCCATGAGCAATCCACAAGCAGCGAAAAAGCCCAGTAGGGCGGTCTCGAAGCGAGGACGATCAGCCAGTTTGTCAACTTCTCGACTAAGGGTCTCGATCTCGACCGGAGCGTTGGGATCTAGGTGAGCGATTTCCGTCCGGATCCACGGGGCAACTACGGAGGCAGGAAAGGCGGTGTCGAGCAGGAAGAAGTGGTGCCCATCCCACACTTCGGGGTGGCTGGTCTTCAGGATGTAGAATTCGGGATCGTCCTGGCCCGCGAGGCCAGCATTCTTCACATTTCCTGCTATGCCAACGATGGTGTAGACAGGCCCATCCAAGGTGAGGTACGGGTTGAAAATGGCTCGTTGTATATGCTGCCCGATGGCGTTGCCTCCAGGAAAGAGGCGGCTCGCGAGAAGCTGGCTCAAGATGACCGAGTGGCCGGTCGATTGCCGATCCTCTTCGGTAAAGCCCGGTCCTTCGAGGATCGGAATCTGAAGGACGCGGAAATATCCCGGGGTGACGGAACGATAGACCACCGATCCGCCAGTCGCCGGTGGAGTGTGCAGTTTGCCCGAAACAACTATATCGGAGTAGCGCATGCCCTCGTGCCAATTGTTGGCGTCGGGCGGGAGGGAATTGGACGTACCCAGCGCCGTGACGCCAGGTAGGCGCCGCAGTGCATTTTCGGCACGGAGATAAAAGTCCATGTAGGCCTGGCCAGTTGGATAGCGCTCTCCGTTCAGAGGAATACGCACGGTGAGCACATTGCGTGTCTGCATCCCAAGGTTTTGGTGTTGAAGGTTGCGGAAGCTCTGAAGCAGCAAACTGGCGCCGGAGAGCAGAATCACGCTGATGGCGATCTGTGCGGCTACCAGGAATCGCCTCAGCCGAGCATGGACCTTGGAGCCGGTGTGCTTAGCCACCAGTCTGGTTACATTTGGCTTCTGCAGTGCGGGTACGATGCCAAAGATCGCCGCACAGACAAGCGCGAGAAGCAAAGTAAACAAAATGATGCGCATATCGAGTTGCGCCTGCGCTAGGAACGGCAGGCCGGAGGGAGCAATGGCGATGAATATTCGCAATAGAAGCTCTGCCAGCAGACAGCCGGCTGCGGCTCCAGCAATCGCGAGGAGTAACGCCTCGGTCAGCGTCTGCCGTATGAGCCGAGTGCGAGTAGCGCCGAGTGCGGAGCGCACTGCCAACTCTCTTTCCCGGGCAAGCCCGCGCGCGGAAAACAGGCTGGCGACGTTGGCACAGGCGATCAGCAACACTGCGAACACAGCGCCAAGAAGCACCCACGCGACCTGGTATGCCTCCTGCATCTGGCGGTCGCGAATCGAACGAACCTGCAGATGGAAGTCCTGACGGATTTCTTTGGGGATCCATTGCTGGGTGTGTTGGAACAGGGGTTGCAACGCGGCGCTTGCTTGCGGCACGCTTACGCCCGGCTTAAGCCGCGCAAAGGCCCACATGGGATCGCCGATGCCGCTATTCACCGTGTGTTGCGCCGCTATGTCCATTTGAGCGGGGATAACAATATCGGCAGGCTGCAGCCTGGGCATCTCGAAGTCCTGGGGGAGAACGCCGATGATGCGCACCGGATGCTCGTCGAGCATGATGGTCTTGTTCAAGACGGCTGGCTCGCGGTTGAAACGGCTTAGCCACACGCCACTGGAGATGAGGGCGACCTTAGCTACGTTGGGCAGGTCTTCGTCGGCGGAGAAATTCCTGCCCAGGACCGGAACGATACCGAGTGTGGGCAGGAAGTTCTGCGCTACTGCGGCACATTGCAAGTGAACAGGATTGGCCTCAGTCAGGTCACACTCATTGACGCCTCTCTCAAAGGTGAGGGAAGCAAATGGCTTCTGATTGTCTCGCCACTCGTAAAAGAATCCGCCAAGCGTGAACTCCTGCCTCGCAAGCGATTGCACCAGTCCAACCGATACCAGCCGATCATCGTGCGCGTAGGGCAGGCTGCGGAAGAGAATCCGATCCACTACGCTGAACACGGCAGTGGTGGCGCCGATGCCCAACGCCAGCGTGGCAATCACAGTAAGGGCAAAGACAGGGCTGCGGCGAAAGCCTCGCAGAGCATAACGAACATCCTGCGCTAAGGTGCCCAGCCACCACCCGGGTTTCTGTTCATGGCTTTGCTCTCGGGCGGCCTCGACGGCCCCGAACTGAACCCGTGCCTGGCGTCGCGCTTCTTCAGGCCCCATACCTGCGGCGCGATGGAACTCCGCCGCTTTCTCCAGGTGAAACTGCAGCTCTTCATCGAGTTCGGCTGGGCTGCGGCGGGAGAAAAAAAAGCGGGCCCGGGTAAAGAACTCACGCATCTTCTCACCCATCAAGACGACACCTCCGGAATCTGCTTCAAGACCAGGGCGATGGCGGTGGAAAGCCTGTCCCAGGTTTCGAGTTCAGCTTTCAATTGCTTTCGGCCGGCGGTCGTCAACAAATAGAATTTTGCGCGCCGGTTGTTTTCTGACGTTCCCCACTCTGACTTGATCCACCCCTTGTATTCCAGGCGATGCAGGGCCGGGTATAACGAGCCCTGGCCCACCTGCAACACGTCCTTTGAGACTTGCTGAATGCGCAGCGCGATGCCCCAGCCATGCATCGGTTCCAGGGCCAGCGTTTTCAGAATTAGTACGTCCAGCGTTCCCTGCAGAAGATCTGTCGACGGCGGCATATTCCCCTCGATACTCGACAGTAGATTTACGCCCGCTCTTGTCGATTGTCAAGGGAAGCAAGGGTCAACCTTTCGATGGATGCCCGCAATGGTTGCCTCACGATAGACTTCCCGGTTTGCCCAGGAGGTGACCATGACTCCGCCCACAGTGCGGATTCGCGCCGTTCGCCGATGACGTCTCCACTGGCCGCGATACTGCCTTCCGCAAGATACAGGCGAGAGTTGAGGGGACGGCACTGGCATCCCGTGTACTCGGCGTGTGAGCAATCTTCCTGAAATAGATCACAGGAAAGCAACGAATTAGCCATTCCTTCGATCCAAGCAATCGAATAGTATGGGGAACTTATGGGACTACCGTTAGCCATGTGTCTCGCCATCTCGATGCTGTTGGGATCTGTCTCCACGCCAGATCCGGCGCAGGCTCAGGGCGCGTCCACGAGTTCGCCCATCGGCCGGTGGAAGACCGTCGACGATGTCACAGGCAAGGTGAAGTCGGTCGTGACGATCTGGGAGGAAGCGGGCAAGCTGTACGGTCGAATCCAGAAGCTGGTGGACCCTGATCCTAAGGATCCAAATCCTCGATGCACCCCGTGCACGGGCGAGCAAAAGGGACGGCCGGTCGTCGGACTCCGGATCCTCTGGGATTTACAAAAGGACGGCGACGCGTGGTCGGGAGGAACGATCCTCGACCCTGAGAGCGGCAAGATGTACAAATGTCTCCTCTCCCTAGAGGATGGGGGGGACAAGCTTAAGGTTCGTGGATTTATCGGCTTGTCCCTGCTGGGCCGCACACAATACTGGCTTCGCGAACAGTAATCTGAGTGTTCGTTTGCGGACACGAGATTGCAAATTCGAACGCCCGGAACGGGCGAATCGCTGCCCGACAGCTAAAAGAAGACAGCAGATTTCTTTGGCCCGCTGAGGAACGTGTTCGGCCTTGCGTGCAGCATAAAAGCGTACCTCAACGGCTAAAGCCGTCGTCCTTGACTTTTGTTACGGCACGGCTAAACCCGTGCCCCTCGTAGAGAGACGCTTTTCCCTTCAACTTTTTAGCTGTCGCTCCCAAACCAGCCGTTCGTGCAGAATGCGCCAGCAGGGGCTGAAAGCCGGTACCTACTTTCAATGCCCTCGGGATTTACTTTTCCGCAGCCTTTATGGCCGGCAAAGTGCTATGAAGGAGCTAGTGAGGAGCCCTCATGCGCTCGTTTTTGCTCGATTTGAAGTTAGTCTTCCGGCAGTTGAGGCAGTCACCCGGCTTCACAGCCACCGCTGTGCTCATGCTGGCTTTCGGCATTGGAGCGACCACGGCGATTTTCTCCATCGTCGAGGGTGTTCTGTTGCGGCCTCTTCCGTTTCCGGATTCTGACCGGCTGATGGTGTTGGCGGATCGCATCCAAGAGGCGGACGTAGGCGGCAACGGGGAGGCGGGCGTGACGGTGCCCGATATACGCGCTTACACACGCGACAACAAATCCTTTGCAGCCCTGGGGGGATATCGATTTGCCGCCTTTGAGCTTGCGGGCACCGGCGATCCTGCTTATGTAAACGCGTCACGTCTGACGGCGGGCGTGTTTCCCGCTCTGGGCGTGCAACCGCTGCTGGGCCGCGTGTTCACCACCGAGGAGGACGAACACAGCCAGCAGGTTGCGGTTTTGAGTTATGCGACCTGGCAAAACCGCTTTCACGGAGACCGGCAGATTCTGGGAACCAAGGTACTGCTGGATCGCAAGCCGTATCTCGTCATCGGCGTGATGCCGCGCAACTTCGAATTTCCGCTGGTGCCGGGACAACTGAACCGCGCCGAGTTGTGGGTTCCGATGAGCTTTATTCCACAAGAGCTTTCCGCTCCGGCGGCCGCGAACTGGAGCTACCAGATGGTGGGCCGCCTGAAGCCCGGCGTTTCTCCTAAGCAAGCGCAGGACGATGCGCAGCGAGTGGCGCAGGAGATCATGCGCAACTATCCGGCAAATATGGCCAGCCTGCATATCAGCGCTGTGGTGCGGCCATTGCAAGAGGAAACGGTAGAGCAGTCTCGTCCGTTGTTGCGGACGCTATTCATGGCCGTCGCCGTCGTGTTGTTGATCGCTTGCGTAAACCTGGCAGGACTGATGCTGGTGCGGGCTATTCGCAGGCAAAGGGAATTTGCCGTACGCCTGGCCTTGGGCGCGCGCGAGACGGCGCTGCTGCGTCAGGCAATTCTCGAAAGCCTGGTTCTCAGCGCGGCCGGCGGAATGTTGGGACTTGCGCTTGCCGGGGTCGTACTGCGCGTGGGGAGAACGTTGCTGCCGGAGAGCCTGCCGCGCATCAGCGAAATAGCGCTGAACTGGAACGTGGTGGGGTTTGCTCTACTGCTGGGGATCCTTACCGGTTTGCTTTGCGGATCAGCTCCGGCCTTTGCCGCCCTGCGCACCAATGTGAATGGCACCTTGAAGGAGGGCGGGCGCAGCGGTACCGCAGGGGGAGGCCACGCGCGTTTGCGCTCCGCGCTGGTGGTGGCGGAGATTGCGATCGCCCTGGTGCTGCTGACCGCCTCGGGGTTGCTGCTGCGCAGCTTTGAGAAGATGCGTTCGGTCGATCTCGGATTCCAGCCCGAGCATGTAACCACCGCCTCCTATTCCCTGCCCCAAAAGCAATACCCGACACAACCGGCAGTGACCGCCTTTAACAATGAATTGGTGCGTCGTCTGCAGCAGCTGCCTGGAGTTGAGTCGGTGGGGCTTACCAGCTTTCTGCCCGCATCTGGAAACAACAACAACCAGGCCATCGTGGCGGAAGGTCACGTTCCCCAAAAGGGCGAGAATATCAATCTGGGCACGTCGTCGCAGGTGATCGGCGACTATTTCCACGCCCTGGGGATTCCGCTCTTGCGGGGGCGCTCTTTTACCGATGCTGACCGAGCGGGAGCGCAATTGGTGGTGATGGTGAACCGCAAGCTGGCTGAGCACTTCTGGCCTAACCAGAGCCCAATCGGCAAACGGATGCGCATCGGCACACCGGAGATGCAGACCCCATGGATGACGATTGTGGGCGAAGTGGCGGACGTAAAGCTGAGTTCCCCGGACGACCCGACCAAAGAACAGTTTTATCAGCCTGTGGACCAGGTGGAAGAGGCCATCGGTTCGCTGGGGCAGCCCGGCGATCTGAATGGCAATGGTGGATATATTGCGCTGCGTTCAGCCCTGCCGCCGGAGCAGATGAAGAATGCTCTTCGCACCACGGTGCGGTCCATCGATCCCCAACTGCCGCTCACCCAGGTACAGACCATGGAGCAGGCAGTGTCTGAAACTGAAGCACCTCGCCGGTTCAACACGGTGCTGATCACCAGCTTTGCTTTCGCAGCCATATTGCTGGCAGTGCTCGGCATCTATAGCATCATCGCCTTCTCGGTAGCCTCGCGCGTCCAGGAAGTAGCTATCCGGATGGCGCTGGGATCGCAGCGGGCGGGCATCGTTCGCCTGATCCTGGAATCGGGAGCAAAGCTCGCCATCATCGGCTGCGTGGTTGGGTTGGCGGGAGCCGTGGCGGCCTCGGGCCTGCTGCGGTCGCTGCTGTTTGGCGTGAGCCCGTTTGACCCACTGGTGCTCGCCCTGGCCGCCGTCGGCGTGTTGCTGTTGGCAGTGGCGGCATCCGCACTCCCCGCATTCAATGCTGCTTCCATCGACCCAGTACAAGCGTTGCGCGGCGAGTAGATGGGCAACGCTAAAAGATCGCTGCCGACACTACCTTCACCAGGGTGATCACAAACCACCAGCCCCACACGGCCACGGCTGCGGTGCTCCTCTTCGTTCGACCCACGATGGCGCAGCCGATGGTGAGCAGGATCAGCACCCAGATGGTCAGGATGTCGAGCGAGCTGGCGAACGCAACCAGCCACTGCGGCGCATCCAGGGGCAGGAAATATCCGACATTGGTGCCGACGGGGTTCTTCAGATTGAATGAATCGGCGTCAAGCCCGGCGAAGAGGGTGATGATACCGAGGATGCCTTGAATCAGGAACGGCAGCGTGCCGTACATCCACAGCGCGAAGATGTGACTGAATTTCGCCTGGCCGCCCAGCCCGAAATTCAAAGTAGCCAGGAGCACGACCGATGCAATCGCCGCAAACACCAGGCTAAGAACGGGTGTGCCCCAAAAAATGTATTTTACGAACGATGCTCCAATCGCTTTTTGCTTCGCTTGCTGGTCCGGTGGGAGCTGTGCCAGCCTATCCTGCTGCGCCTGCGGGCTGTGCAGCAGAATGTTGGCGTATGTTTTGTCCCATCCGACTTTCTGCTGTATGGCCATGCCAAATCCCAGTGTGACCAGAACACTGAGCAGCCAGGGTAGCCACCAGCTTGCGTCTCGAAGAATGTCGGTGAAGGTTTTGGACGGCGCTACGAATGTATCGACCACCCGTTCCACTTGACTGAGCGGTGTCAACACTTCAGCGTTCGCGACGGTATCGGACATGAATCCTCCGTGAATGTGCCTCGCGTACTTCGTACCCGGAATATTACTCTTCCGGTCAAAAAATCAAAATAGGGGCTTCGATTGGGGTTGGGAATTTCGGGTTGTGCCGGCGCGTCACCGGCTCCATTTCTGCTCGATCTCACTAAGAGTGAAAACATATGGGCTGGTGTCTAAGTAAGACATAACTTGGAATTACTTGAGGTGACGCGATGTTTGAAGATGCACTCATGGAATCCGGTAACAAGAGAAGGCGCAAAAGTAAGTGGTCGCTGCTTGCCTTTCTGGTCAATTTCGCGGCGTTGGTCGCGGTCGTGATCTGGCCGTTGTTACATCCTGAAGCATTGCCCACGCAGATGATAGCTACATTGATGGTGGCTCCGTCGCCCCCTCCAGCGCCTCCGCCCGCAATACCGGCGCGAAGGGTCCAAACCAGATCTGAAATGCTGAGCACGCAGTTGCAGGCGCCGAGCAGGATACCAAAAGCAATCACACAGGTGGATGAAGTAGCGATGCCGCCCTCGATAGTACAGGTAATAGACGGTCCCGGTAGTGATATCCCTGGCGGCATGAGCACGATTATCGGCGCCGTCGCTATTGGACAGCCCAGCGCGGTTAAGCCAAGAGCGCCAACCAGCCTGAAGCTTTCCTCAGGAGTGATGGCCGGTCATTTGCTCACCAACTCTTTTCCCCAGTACCCGTCGATTGCCAGGGCGGCCCGCGTTCAGGGCGTCGTAGTCCTGCAAGCCACGATATCCAAAGGCGGTTCGATCGAGAATCTTAGAGTCATCAGTGGTCCTCCTATGTTGCAGCAGGCGGCCCTCGACGCGGTCCGGTCCTGGCGTTACAAGCCGTATCTACTCAACGGAGAGCCGATCGAAGTAGAAACTACGATTAACGTGGTTTTTAATCTAGGTGAATAACTGTGACGGGGCGACATATCTATGGAAAGTGGTTGCCGGGCTGGCAGCAGTGTGTGTAAGAACTAACGGCAAGATGAGTCCCGTGTGACGGCTAAACTTCAAGGATGTCCAAATTAGCGGAACAATTGGCTTTGACGATTTAACTCGTTGATTGCTTTGAGGAGAGTGCGGCCGAACGAAATCAGGTTGTTTCTGTTTGACGGCTGCGGTCTGACACGGACTCATGAGGGCTTTGGAATCTGCGTGAGAAGTAAAAGAAGACCGCAGATCTCTCCACTCCGCTACCCCGGATTTCCTGTGGAGGTTGGTCGCGTTGGCAATCATCATGCGCCTTTCCTTGAAAGAAAGGCGCACACGCAGCCTTGTCCGGTGCACCGTGACAGGAAATCCGGGTGCGCTCGGGATGACAAAGGAAAGGGCAACGGTTCCATAAGCGGTGGTTGCTGAACCGAGGCGCTTTTCCAATCTAATTTGGACAGAACGACTGAAACTTAGCCGAGGACGCAGTCCTGGGCTAAGTTCAGCTGTCCCTCCCGGACTCAATTTCGTGATGGTCAGATCTCACGAAGACACCGCAAGCCCATCACTACTCCGGTCAGATGACAGTTCAGCGGAGGGCCGGGGAGAGTGGGACGGTTCCCTGCCCTCCCCTTTGCATTTCGCAGTTAACCCAGAGGTAGCCAACGGCCTAGGAGAGCCAAGACACGGCCCAGCAGGTAGAAATAAAGTAAGAACAAGCAGAAGAAGACAACGACCACTACTGTGGTGGAGCTAACTTCATACCATGTCGGACGTTGAAGGAGCCTTACTTCCTGCCGCACACTTGCTACGAATTCTGGGGCTTGTTTGAATGACTGGGTGATGCCCAGCTCCTTCTTTGCTGGAATGGGATACGGGTTCTCAACGTTTTCTTCGGACAAGAGACACTCTTCCTTCCTGGATTTACCAGTTGTCAGCACAACGCAAATAAGGGCGCCATCTGTAACAGCGCCGCCTTAAGGGATGTCTGGTAAGGAAGCTATGCTGGTGGTCCGCGGGAAAGAGAGGGGGAAAAGCGAGGCTTTGACGCGAAGGTGGAATCTTCAATGTCCAGCCAGTCGCCCACCGAGGTTGGCAGGAACAGGAACAAGAAGAAGATCGGCAACGCGAGCGTCGTTTGGTCGAGACTGTGCGCTGCGCCCAGGGTGGTGGCAGTGGATAGAATCAGAACAGAACGATAGCAACGATCGCCACCATCGCCCACGCGAATGGTCCGATCCAACCCTGTTTTGTTGCCCTGGTCATTGGATTGATTTTATACAGTTACTCAGGACAGATTGAAACTAATTCGGCTTTAACGCTTCTTGAATTCCTTATCTGCAAATTCGATGAAATAGGGCCAGTTGGGCGCGGGTGTATGGCCATACTGATGCTGGCGGAAAGCGACGTCACCCGAGTCGATGAGAGTACCCATGGGCGGGAAGGTGGTTGTGCCCAGGCCTTTGGCGCCCAGCAGATCCCAGACCGGACTGGCGGCGACCGCAGCCATGAACATACCTTGCGCATCCTGCCAGGCGTCGCCGGGAACATAGACCGGATCGGTGAGCAACGCTCCGCCGCCGATGAAGATGGGACGCGGCGCCACCATTGCAATGAATTCGTGACTATCCACCGGCATCTCGTTGGCGGAATGGCCGACTGCGGCGTATTTCATGAAGTTGCCCGCAAACCAATGGAACTCCGTTGCCCCGGCAATGTTGCCCATGGTTTCGCCGTAGTTGCGGCGATAGAGATCGGCGCCGCCCGCACCGGAAGAGGAAATGAAGCCGATGGCGAAGCGCGGGTCATCGACCTGGGCCACCAGCGCCGCCTTTCCACCGCGCGAATGCCCCATGACGCCGACTTTCTTTGCATCGACATCGGGATCGGTCTCGAGATAGTCGAGGATCTTGCTATCGCCCCAGGCCCAGGCGCGCAGTACACCCCAGTCGTCGAGCGAGCGCGGCTGACCTTTGTTCACCAGGCCGATAATGCCATGGTTGAGACCGGCTCCATTGTCAGCTTGCACGTCGGCGGAGTTGCGCCCGACAAAGCCCCAGCCATGCTCCAGGAGGAGCTTGGCGGAATCGGGCGCGTTGGACGGTGAGGAGAGCATGTGAACGACCTGGCCGGGCGTAGCAGGCGGACGCGGAAAATTCGGGCGAGGCCGAATCGAACCGCCGCCGATGATGACCGGTACCTTCTTGCCTTTCGTGGTGGCCGGTGTGACTACATCTGCATGAATGTCGACCGTGATCGCTGGATACGATGAGTTATCAACATGGCCGGTCACGTGTTTGACGATGGCGGTGACGCCCTGCACCGTCATGGCGTCAACGCTGTCCACGGTCCACGTCACTTTGGGAAGGTGCGCAGGATACTTGCCGTAGACATCTTCATCGAACATCGCCTTGAGTTCAGCGCGGCGCTTCTTCCATTGCTCCGGAGTCTTCACCCGGGTTCCGTCGTTCATGATCAGGACATCGGGCAGCTTGGGATAAGGATTGGCTTTGGACTCATCGTAATTCGCGTTGCCCGGTTTGCCGATGTCATAGGCGGTCGCGCCAGGCTGCATTTCGCTGATGCCAAGCAGCTTGAGCTCCCGATCGCGCTCCGCACGAGAGGCAGCGGCAATCACTGCACGGTCGGATGCAGACGGCGGCGCGGCTGGGGTTTGGGTTTGCGCGGCCAGTGAGAGTGAGGCACAGGATAGGAGCAGCAGGATGGATGGGGTCCGGGACGTCATATCGCCTCACACGTTGATACAGCTTGTCAGCCCGAAGCATATCGCTTCGTTGTGAGTTCGCGCCACCTTGCCGATGGCCCCCTGCCACTACGAAGCGGGCTGCTGTGGTGAGCACTCAAGCGGCTACTTAGTCTCAAAGCGGAGGTAGATGGTGATCAACGAAGCCCTCCAGGCTTCATTGTCATTGGTCGCGCAGCAGGATCGCGGGATCGATCGCCAAAGCACGACGGGCCGGAACGCAGCCGGCGAGCAAGCCCAGCAGGAGCATAGTCAGGATGACTCCGCCGAGGACCGCAGGATCTCGAGGCGAAGCCTGATAGACAATGAGACCCAGCACCCGTGTGGCCGCCATCCCCAAGAGTAGACCTGCCGTTGCGCCTGCTGCCAACAGCCGGAAAGTTCTGCCCAGGGCTGCCTGCAATACCTCTTTGCGCCGCGCGCCCAGAGCCACGCGAATGCCGAGTTCGCGCAGGCGTTTGCTTACCGAATAGGAGGCCATCCCAAAGATGCCCGTAACCGCCAGCATCGCGCCGAGCAGGCCCAGAACGCCTAAGGACACAGTCGCTGTACGCGCGGCAAAGAGCGCGCTATCCAGCTCTTTTTGCCAGGTCATCAGGGTAAGGGGTAACCCCGCGTCCAGGCCACGTAAGGCGTCGTGCAGAGGGACGGCCAGACTCTGCGTCATCGCGGTTGCCTCGCACCACCAACCAGGTAGCGGTAGCGGGCGCTTGAAGGAGGGGAACGAAGTAGGCGGGCCGCTGGTCTTCGGTCAGCGTCTTGTACTTTCCGTCCTCGACCACTCCGGCGACCTGAATCCTGCCTCCTTCGTCCGTCTTGAAATATCCTCCGATCGCCTGGGCCACCGAACCAAAGACTTCACGCGCAAACTCTCGATTGACCACTGCCACCTTAGGAGCGTTCTTGTCATCACGCCAGTTGAATGTCCTTCCCGCCAGGAGTGTCGTCGCCGACGCCTGGAAGTAGCCAGGCGAAACGCTGTACGCTGTCGCCTCCGCAATTGAGTTGGACTGCCGCAGGTCAGTGGTTTTGCCGGCATAGATCGCGTTCTCGTTCCAGCCCAGGCCCAGAGGCAGGTAGTCGACCAGCCCTACCGAAGCGACTCCGGGAATAGTCGCGGCCGCATCGAGCATGCGCCGCTGCATCACCGCTACTTGATCACCATGGTAGCCAGCCATGTTGAGATCGGTGCTCACCACAACTGCGTTCTGGGGTTCGAAGCCCAGGTTGCTATGCAACGACCGCACGAGGCCACGCACGGCTACCAGCGAGGAGGTGACCAGCACTGCACACAATGCAATCTGTACTACGAGCAGCAGATCGCGAGTGCTAAACCATCGGCTGCCAGCCGCGGTCGTCGAGCCCGTCTTTACCACCTGCCAGGCATCGGCCTTGAGTACCTGCCGCACCGGCACGAGGCCGAAGAGAAAGCCGCTGGCCAGCGCAAGCAGCAACGCGACCACATAGGTCAGAGCATCCGGACTCACAGGCAGGTTGATCGGGAAGGCCGACAACGGCTGCCACGCGCTTAGGCCCCGCAACAGAACCACGCTGGCCGCAATGCCGACAACTCCGCCAAAAAGTGCGACGAGAATAGCCTCCGTGAGAAGCTGGCGCAGAATGTGGCGGCGGCTCGACCCCAGCGCGAGGCGCAAGGCAATTTCACGGGAACGGTCGGCGGCGCGCGCCGCAAACAGGCTGCCCAGGTTGGCACACGCAGCCAACAAAATCAGTGCGGCCAAGAGCATCAGGCCGCCTACGAACGCTCGGACCGGACGTCCCAATAAGTTGCCCAGCAGCCCTGGACGCGCCAGGGAGAAGGTCATCCCGTCGTCGTCTTTCGGATAGGTTCCGATCAGGTATGTGGCGATGGAATGCAGGTCGGCGGCTGCCTGCGCTTCCGTGACCCCTGGCTTTGCGCGCCCGATGACCCAGAGGTTCCGCCCAGTTCGTTGGTTCAGACCGCTAAAACCTTCAATCTGCTCCTGGTCCACCAACGGCACCCACAGAGCCGGGGAAAAAAACAATTCTGTACCACGGAAATCTGGTGCGGCAACGCCGAGTACGGTGAAGGGATGCTTGTTCAATTGAACCGTGCGCCCTACCACTGCCGGATCGCCACGGAAATGACTGCGCCAATATGCATAGCTGAGCACGATGTACGGACTGCTGTTGGGGCCGTGCTCATCGGAGGCGTGAAAAAAGCGGCCCAGGTAAGGCTTGAGGCCCAGCGTGTCGAAGTAATTTCCGCTGGCTTCATAGACCCATATCTGCGACGGGTCGCCCCCTGTGTCCAATCCTGCTGCAGAGAAGTTAAACGCGAGGACGCCATCAAAGCTCCGGTTCCGGTCCCGCACATCCCTATAGTCCAGATAGGAGTTCAGCGACTGCCCCCGAGCTTCGATGGAGTAGAAGTTTTTTGCGTTGGGCACATTGAGAGTGTGGAGAACCAAGGCGTTTAATACGCTGAAGACCACGGCGTTCGCACCGATTGCGAGCGCCAGGGTGAGAATCGCGGTAACGGCGAAGCTGGGTGATTTCAGCAAGCGCCTCCATGCATATTTCCATTCAACAGGCATATGGGTTACACCTTCTGTGGTTCACGAGTCGGAGCTGTCCATTCAGTTATAAGCATTCTGTGCGCCGCATCGAGAATTGCGAGACGATTGAAAAGGCACGGGTTAATTGCACTAGCCAGGGGACTCCTGTCCAAAATCGAGGTTGCCTGTTCGAAATTGAACAGTGAAAACGAAGTACGTCAGCGGCTAACGTCTCGATGCGGGGTGCGGTGAGACAATCAAGTGGAGAGGGCTGAATGCTCGTGCGACGTCTTTTGTCATGGCTAGTATTTATCAGCGCCATGGCCGGCACCGCCCAGGTCCCAACCATCACCCATGCGGCTGGGGATCCGTTGAGCCCGTCTCTCGACCGGCGTATTGAACTGCTCATTCGTTCGCAGTTCTCAGTGCGGCCCGACTACGATATGACGCTCGGCGCCAGGACCACGAGCGACACTGCCGGCTACGACAACCTGCCGGTCACGTTCAGCCACAAGGGCAAACAAACAACCGTTGACTTTCTTATCTCCAAAGACGGCAACACGCTGGCACGCGTGGAAAAATTCAGCACCAGCAACGCGGCCATGGCGATTGATGTAGACAAGCGGCCCGTCCGCGGAGCCGCCACGGCGAAAGTGGAAATTATCAACTTCGACGATCTGCAGTGCCCGTATTGCGGCATGCTGAATAATGAAATCCTGCCCCAGACCATGAACCGCTATAAGGGACTGGTCAAGATTGTCTACAAAGATTACCCACTCCCAGGTCACCCCTGGGCCATGCGCGCCGCCATCGACGCAAACTGCCTGGCATCTCAAAGCGAGGCGGCCTATTGGTCCTATGTCGATTACGTGCACAGCCACGGCCAAGACATCAGCGGGGCAAACCCTAATCCAGCACGGTCATTTACCGATCTTGACAACATCGCCGGCACTATCGGCAAGCAGAGCAAGGTCGACGAAACACAGCTTGCGCTTTGCTTGAAGAAACAGGATGAGTCGGTTGTGAATTCGTCCCTCAAGCTTGGCGCTTCGCTGAAAGTGGAAGCAACGCCCCAGGTATTTGTCGACGGGGAACGGCTTCCTAGTGGCGCACAACCGGTAGACCAGTTGTGGCCGGCGATTGATCGGGCACTCAAGGCCCAGGGAATTCAGCCTCCGCCGGAGACCTCAAACCCAGAGATGCCCGCCGGAAATGCCGCGCACGGGCCGTCTTGAAAGCGATTCGCAGGGCATAGGTCAGAGGGTCCCGGCCGTCGATCCTGGACCATATGTGCCGGTCTGACGGGTGATTCTGCATAATTTTGGACCTCTCGTCCGTATACCCCACGTATGTTCGAATACGGAACGACATTGGCGGCGTCAGTGAACAGCGACACGCAGCAAATTGCCCTCAGTCTGCGTCAAGGCAATGTCATTTTCCTGCAGGAATTGGTTGGGCAATATCAGTATCGCCTGGTTCGCTATCTCGTTTACCTGCTGGGCCGACGCGATGGGGTCGACGATCTGGTGCAGGAAACGTGGCTGCGCGTTCTGGAGCGGGGCTCTTCCTATGACGGGCACTCTCGTTTTGAGCCCTGGCTGTTCACCATTGCCCGCAACCTGGCAATTGATCACTTGCGCAAAGGGCGAACCTTCAGCCTGGACTCGAACACCGAGGGGGAGCCGGACACTGCTCTGCAGGCGCATGCTTCCAATGCCCCTTCCCCGTTCACGCTCGCAGCGCGCACTGAGGATGCCGAGCGCCTTGCCGGCTCGCTGCAGTTACTGGAACCCATCTACCGCGAAGCGCTCGTCCTTCGCTTTCAGGAGGAGCTATCGCTACAGGAAATATCCGGAATTGTGGGAGCGCCCGTCGCTACGGTCGCTTCAAGGATTTATCGCGGTCTTCGAACGCTGCGGTCGCGATTAGAGGAAGGTAGCCATGAGATCTGACGATCACGAGAGTTTCCAGCGCAGGATCGACGAAACTCTGGCGGGCGAGATCGCGGGTGGGGAGGAAGAATCGCTCCGCGAGCATCTCGCGTCTTGCCCGCAATGCCAGGAGTATCTCGCTGCCGGCACCAGAGTCATCGCCGGCCTCGGCGGGTTTTCGTTCGATGTGGACCCTGCCCTGCAGGAGAAAGTTTGTGCCGCGATCAATTCGCGAGCGCAGCAGATCGAGAGAGGGCAGCCCTTCACCTGGAGGCGAATGGCTTGGATCTGCATTACCGCGGTTTTACTCAGTGTCGCCGGCTCGTTCATCGACTTGCGATTTGGCGGCCTGATCGCTGCAGTCCTTGATATGCATCAGACGCAACTGCGCCACGGGCTGCTCACTTTCTGGATCCTGCCCTCGTTCTGTTTTTTGCTGTTGTTTCCGATATTGCCACTGTTGTCGCATCGGAAAGAAAGGGTCTTATGAGCATTCGTCGATTTCTGGGTGTTGTGCCTAAGGCTGCTCAAATGTGGTCTTTGGTCATGGGCGGCTGTACAGTGCTGATCGCGATAGGAATGGGCTTCCATGAAGCTCACCCAGGTAACGCGTTGCGGACAATGTCCATATTTGCCGGCGCTGGCTTACTCAGTGGTGTCGTGGCCGCCGCCTGGGTTCTATGTCTCGGGTTTGTCTTCGGGGACGCGCGCCGGCGGGCCATGCGGCCATTCCTTTGGGTCCTGGTCGCAGCCCTGTTTCCTCACCTGCTGGGATTTCTGCTTTATTTTGTTTTGCGCCAACCGATCGCGTCGACTTGCGCGCACTGCGCGCGAACTATGGCGCTCGACCAGCCATTCTGCTCCTGGTGCGGGAGTCCCCAGCCCGTGCCGGGTTCGGGCAACGCCCCGGGACCGAAGTCTTCGGGGTTCGATTCGATGACCACTGTCTGAGTGAAGGAAGGTAGGGGCTATCGAGAGTGTGTGAGAGCCCCCATCTAAACGCATAACTATTCCACAGGAGGTTGACATGCATGACACAAGGGAGCGGTTGTCTCTATTCTGGATCTTCGCGTTATTAAACTACCTGTATGCGGACGTGCTTGCCCTGTTCGCTTTCCTTGGCTCGCCGAATTCAGCCCCACACCTTCCCCAATGGGCTCTGCTGGGTTCAGCGGTCTTGATGGAAATACCCATCGCCATGATTCCGGCGTGTCGACTGCTTCCGTTTAGAACGAACCGGCTGGCGAATATCATCGCGGGTTGCATTTTGACCCTGGTAAACGGTCTCCTGACCTTCGTTCTGCCTCTGACCAACGGTGACTTTCGGGACCCCGTTTTTCCAGCGTACGTGTTCTTCGCGACGATCGAGACTGTGTGCACCTCGGTGATCATCTGGCAGGCGTGGACCTGGTCAGAGGTTGAGACTGTCCGGATGTCGTAACTGGTCGCTCAAATAGTGAGGCCAATGTGAAAAGAGAACGCCTGACACAGATCGTCCTGGTGATCGTAGGGCTGTTGAATCTGGCCCTGATTTATTTTCTATATACGGATCTGCGGCATTCCAGCTGGCTTTTGGAACAGAAGAACGAGACCGAACCGATGTTTCTGAGCTTTTTTATTCCGGTCGGGGTCTTTCTACTCATAGCTGCGAGGAGACCGTCTGAGCATCGCTCGATGATTGCTCTGGCAGCTTGGTGGAACATCTCCCATGGCGCTGTGATGGCTATTCAAACCGTGGAAGCGTGGAATCACGGCGTCCACAGGAACTTTACGGATGTGATCGTATTCCTTGTGATCGGAGTTGTCCTGTTAGCGCTTCTGCCGGCAAAACGAGAGGCAGTCGCGCCGGGAGTTGCGTGAACGAGCGCAGAAACCCCACACTCTACGCGGATAAGGTTTTTTCTCGTTCAAAAGAAGTTGGCCGGCCGTCGTGATGACTATCAGGGCATAAGGAACCGTGACTCAATGGTTTCTCACACACCCTCGATGGGCGGCCCGATCTGACTCATCAGCAAGAGGGAATCTGAGCAGGCCCATCGCTCAAAGCAGCGGCCATTTCTGAAGTGCAAAATGCTAATCCCTGGCAGTGAGATCTGCTGCCCGGCCGGGGCAACTCCCATAAACTCTTCATGCTGGGTTCCCGTAATGACGTAACGTGCAACCAGCGTGCCGGCGTCCTCGAGCACTTCCTCGAGCGTCACCTTTGCGTCTGGAAATACCGCCCAGAAAGCGTAGTAGAACCGCTTCACGCCCTCCAGTCCCGGTTCAACACCCTGATACCCGTGGAGAACTATGTCGTCCGAATAGAGATGGAAATACTCATGCCGTCTTTGCGGGTCAGCAAAGCACTCTACGGCTTGGGTGAAGGTTTGCCGGTTGGACATAGGGACTGGAGTTATCAGGCTCGCCCGGCAAATTGGCGTGTTTCTGTATCCACCCTGATCTTCTCTCCTTCTTTGATAAACACGGGGACCCGAATTTCAATGCCCGTCTCTAGTTTTGCGGGCTTGGTCACGCTTCCGCTCGCCGTATCGCCGCGGACACCGGGCTCGGTATAAGTGACCGCCAATTCCACCTGGGCAGGCAGTTGTAACCCGATGGGATTGCCGTTGTACTTGTCGATATGGATGATGACCCCTTCCACCAGTAGCTCCAGTGCATCCCCTACCATCTGCTCGCCGAGCGTGAGGGTCTCGAAGGTGTCCTGATCCAGGAAATAAGAGCCATCCGCGTCGCTGTAGAGATACGAGGCCTCGACGGTCTGAAGGTCCGGCTCTTTGAACTTGTCGCTGGCCTTGAAGGTCTTGTCGAACACGGCGCGAGTGAGCATGTTGCGCATCTTGAGGCGGACCAGCGTTTGGCCGCCCCTGGCGGTAGGGGTCGAGATCTCAGCGTCCAGGCAATGAAACGGGACGTTCTCAAACTCAACGAACATTTTGCGTTTTACGTCGATCGCGTCGATTAATGCGGCCATTGGCTCCTCAAAAAGACGGGCTGGTGCGGATACAACTGCACGTCAATGCCTAGGATAACAAGGTGGCCGATGGTGCAGCAGGATACGGGCAATGGCTGCCCCAATTCTCGAAATGCCCTGGCACGACATGACTTTTGTGCACGACACACAACTTTCCCACGCAAACTATGATCTAAGCGATTGGTTAGAGGAGGAATGGATGCGTATCCTGAAATCACTTGGTTGTTCCGCTCTCGCTGTGGTTATGCTGAGCGGTTCTTCTGGTGCACCCGCGCAGGTAGCCATCAGCATTGGCGCGCCACCGGTTTGTCCCTATGGCTATTTCGACTATGCCCCCTACGACTGTGCGCCCTATGGTTACTATGGGCCTGATTGGTTTGTTGGTGGACTGTTCATCGGAGCCGGCCCCTGGTTCCACGGCCCTCACGGATTTTATGGACATGTCGACAACCGTTACGATCCTCATCACGGCTACCATGGACCACTACCGGTAAGGGGCGAGTCGGCGTTCAACCATTTCCACGCTAACACAGCGATTGACGAGCATGGCCATGCCGGCAATCCCGGCCACGACGGAGGCAGCGAACACGCCCCCGGCTTCTCGGGTGGTGGCCATCCCGGTGGCGGCGGTCACCCCGGAGGAGGCGGCGGACATCGTTAGAGAACGTCGAGATCTGGGCAGCAGGGGCCCGCTCTACAGAGCGGGCCCTTTTTCTGTGCCCAGACATTGAACGAAGCGGAGAGATTCGCGATTCTCTCTTCAGTGCGCGGCTGCTGCCACGCTGTCATTGAACCGAGCGAAGAAACCGTCGTAGTTTCCATTGCACTCGGCGAAGCGCAACGGCTTAACCCGCTCCACGCATATCTCAGTAGCATCGGGCGAGTTCTTCAGGATACTCATGGTCTCGGCAATGAACTCGTCCAAAGGCATGGCATTGGGGATCGTTCGCCTGCCTTGCTCCCATCAAGTGAGTTTGCACATAGGGAGGAATGAGCTCCAGAACCTCCACACCACTGCCCTTGAGCTGATAGCGCAGCGATTGGGTGTAAGAGTGAATCGCGGCCTTGGTCGCGCAATAAGAGGGGGTCAGCGCCATGGGCACAAACGCCAGGCCGGAGGAGACGGTCATGATCGTCGCCCGCGGTTTGGCCAGCAGATGCGGAAGCAGCGCCGCTGTCAGCCTCATAGGACCGAGCAAGTTGGTCGTGATGACTGATTCCGCATCAGCGAGTTCGCCAGTCTTCAGATCCTCCGGGCGCATGATGCCTGCGTTGTGAATGACCGCATTCAGGCTCGGATCAGTCCTCTGTTAAGCCTGGGCCGCAAAGTTGCGGATTGCATCTGCGTTCTCAATATCGAATATCGCCGACTTCATACCCGGATTGGCGGCGATGGTTTCTTCCAGTACCTGCTGCCGGCGGCCGGCAATGATCACCTGGTTGCCGAGAGCATGAAAAGCCTCTGCAAGCGCCCTCCCGATGCCTGAACCGCCACCCGTGATCAAAATCGTGTTCCCGCTGATCTGCATTGTTGTTCTCCCTGCTTCCGATCGTATGATGGTCACGAACTGTTGGGAAGTAGGCACCTCAGAGCTCCATACTTACCAAAAGGAGAGTGAGACCATGGAAAGCAACAACAGAACCGATTTATCGCTCAATGGTCGGGCCAAGCCGTCCCCGCCCGGGCAGATTGATCCTGAGTTGGATGCCTTGGTTCGGGAGATCATCGGAAGGGTCGCCGATAAGTGGACCATGCTGGTCCTGGAGGCGTTGGAGGAGCACGGCCGCATGCGCTTCACGCGGCTGGGTGCGTGCATCGGAGGCGTGAGCCAGAAGATGTTGACCAAAACTCTCCGCCAGATGGAAGCAGACGGGCTGGTATCGCGCACTGTTTATCCTGTGATTCCTCCCCGGGTGGAATACCAGCTGACGGCTCTCGGACATAGCCTGGGAGAGGCGTTCTGTGGTGTTTGGATCTGGGCCGAGCAGCATCGTGAGGCGATTGAAAAAGCGCGAACGAGGTTTCGACAATCCAGGGTCTCGAAGGCTGCCGCTGGGGTGTTGGAATAATGTTGCGTCGCAGATGACACAATGGGTGGTTACACGTCCAAGGGAGCGCAAGGAGAGGCCAATATGAAATTTGTTGTGATGAGTGTGGTGCTATCGCTATCCACCCTTGCTTTTGCCCAGGAGCAGAAGCCAATGACGCTGAAGGCTGTTCTGCTGGAGCAGCTGCGTACGACGCATAACAAGGCAGAGTGGTTTGTGCCCGCGAATACCGCGGTCGCCGGACTGACGCCGGCGCAGGCGAGTTGGACCGACAAGAGCGGGAACCATTCAGTCGGCCAACTGGCGAATCACCTGGTGTTCTGGGACCGCGAGTCGCTGGCAAAGTTCAAGGGCGAGAAGCCGGCAAAGTTTGACGGGAACAATGACGAGACCTTCAACAACTTCGACGCGAAGAGCTGGAATGAGACGGTCAAGCAGTTAGACCAGGTGATGACCGATTGGGAGCAAGCGGTGGAAGGCGCGGATGATGCGAAGATCGCCCTGTGGGCTTCGACCATCGCGCACGTGGGCACGCACAATGCCTATCACATCGGGCAGATGGTTTATGTGCGAAAGCTGCAAGGGGTCTGGGATCCGGATAAGGGCGTCAAGTAGACTCGATAAGCCTTTGCCGGAATCCCTCTGCTTGCTTTAGTAGATTTGCGGCCGAGCCAACGGGAGCCGCACCTGAAAACAAGTGGAATGCGGCTTCGATTGCACGGAGACCGAGCCAAAATGCTTGGTGAGGATCCGTCGTACCAGGTCGAGGCCAAGTCCTAGCCCTTGCCCGAGCGGCTTGGTGGTGAAAAACGGCTCGAAGATGCGTGACGAGAGAGCAGGCTCGATGCCCACGCCGTCATCCCAAATATCGATAAACGCCATCTCAACCTGCAATCGAGTGACGAGCTTGAGGGTGCCCTGCCCTTTGGTGGCGTCAATGGCGTTCTCGATGAGTGCGGTCCATACCTGGCTCAGTTCTCCACCGTACGCTGTGATAGTAGGCATATCCGCCTCGTAGTCGCGCACGATTACCATCCGCTGCAGCCGTGGACGAAGCACCGCCAACGTGTTCTCCAACGATTGGACCAGGTCGATGTCCTGGATGGGAGCTTGGTCCATGTAGGAGTAATCCTTAATCGAGTTGATGATGTGAAAGATGCGGCTCGATGACTCAGAAACCGCAGCCACCATGCTGCGCGCATTGAGAGAATTGGCGAAGCTGGTCACTGCGGCAGGAAGGGCGCCTGGATTTACGATCGAGGCCAGTTCGTCGAACGAACTTACGGGCAGATTTGCTTGCGCCAATGCTGGTGCGACAGCCCACGCATTAGCCACCTGATGCGCTTCGAGCCAGTCGATGAATTGCTGCTCCCGGTCGCTCACCGACAAGGCATTGGAAGCGCCGTCTGCGGGCGCTGACTGATTCTTGACTGACTCGAGCGATCGCTCGGTCCATCCCGCATAGGCCGCCAGTTCTTCATCGGATTGGAACAAGCGGCCCAGTCTGCACAATTCCACATCTTTGTCGATTTTCGACGAAAGACTCAGCGCGGCACGCTGGGCAGAAGATGCTGGGTTGTTGAGCTCGTGAGATAGATTGGCCGCAAGCTGCCCCAATGCGACAAGTTTCTCCGCCTGCAGATCGGCGCGGGAGAAGTCCCTCACGCGATCAAGCATGAGTGTCACGCAGAGCTGCCCTATGGAAGGGATCGCGGCAAGCATCGCCGGAAACAAGTCTTCATGAATATCAAGCACCCACAAATGGCTGGCGCTATAGCCCGTCGCGCCCCAGAACTTCATCCTGGAGTAGGGGAGCTTTCCGGTGACCCGCGCAGTACGGCCGATGAACAACGATACCGAGCCGGAATTTGTTCGAGAAACGTTGACCTCCCCTTCAAGGAGAATGTTCATGTGGTGCGCAGGTTCGTTTTCGCGCACCACGACCGCACGGGGAGGAGCCTTCCGTTCCGTGCCATGCTCGGCGAGCCAACGATAATCTTCTTCCCTAAGGCCTTGCAGAAGTTCAACACCTCGCAATGCTGCTACTAATTCGGGTATTGGCGTTGGGTGTGCCGGCGCAGTAATCCCCAGCTGCCCTTCGCTTTCCATTACGGCGGCGCTGTGGTTGCGACTCGTTATTGAGCTGGCTTGTCATCCTGTTGCTCTTTCCCGGGGCACTCGATCTGAAATGTGCGCTATCAATGTTGCCACCCCGCTTGAAGGTTTCGATAGCCTCATTGGAGCCAACCTCGATCCCCCGAAATGAGGGGGAAGGCGACTGGCTCAAACCGGCCTCCAGTTGTTTGTCATGCGGAACTGTGTGAAAGACGGAGCCCCAGGCGGGTCTGGAGTGGCTTGCGATAACGCCGGCTCAGCCGAAGGCTGATTCCGCTTTCGAGGAATACAGTGTACTCCCCCTCTTCGTTGAGTTTCAGCCCTCGGATGCGGTTAAGGTTCACGATGGTCGAGCGATGAATGCGGAAAAACACGTTCGCATCCAGATCCTGCTCCAAGTTCGGTGATGCTGCGCCGCAGGAGATGAGTTTTCGGGCCGACGTGCAATGCAACATAGTAATCAGCAGCCTCGATCCAATCGATGGACGACAGGCTCACAAACGCCACCTGCCCGGTGCTCTTGACGGTCAGATACTCAAGCTGTCTCGGCCGATCCTTGCCGCGCGCGATCTTTTGTTTGGCACGATTGAGCGCCAGAAAGAAGCGGGCATCATCGAACGGCTTCAAAAGGTAGTCGAGCGCGCCTGCCTCGAATGCACGCAACGCGTACTGGTCGTAGGCGGTAACAAAGACTACCGCAGGGGGCACATCGTTGCCCAGCAACTCGAGCACGTCAAAGCCGTCGCATTCGGGCATCTGCACGTCGAGGAACAGCAGGTCCGGTTTGGTCCTGCGGATCTCATTCGGGGCGTCTACTCCGGAGCCGCACTCGCTTACCACGGCAATCTCCGGATCAAGCCTTAAGAGCAGCGACAGATTGCTGCGCGCGAGTGGTTCGTCGTCCACGATGACGGTTCGAATTTTGCCGGCACTTGTCTCCGCGGTCACAGATCACTCCTTGAATGGAACGGACACGGTTACTTCCACGCCGCCCGGGTCCTGGTTGTGCATGCTCAGCTCGAAGGCATCTCCATAGAGGCCCTGCAGGCGGGTTCGCATGTTGGAAATGCCTATTCCGGAGCCTATCTTTTCCCATTTCACAGCCGGGCCGTCGTTGTACACACTCACCCTGAGCCAATCGTCGGAACGCGAGGCCGCGATGCGAATCAATCCTCCCTGCGCCCGTTTTGCGATGCCATGCTTGATAGCGTTTTCTACCATGAGTTGCAGAATTAGAGTGGGAACCTGGGCAAGGAGCAAATCCCCGGGGACATCCACACTGAACTGGAGGCGCTCTACAAAGCGGACCTTCTGGATGTCAAGATACTTCTGCGCGAACTCCACTTCCTCTCCCAGGGACACCTGCTGCCGCGGCGAATCCTCCAGCAGCCGGCGGAGGAAGTCGCTCAGCCCGGCGATCATGCTTACCGCGGCATCGTTCCTTCTCTCCCGCACAAGACCGGAGATCGCGTTGAGAGTGTTGAACAAAAAGTGTGGTTCGATCTGCCTCCGCAGTGCGTCAAGCTGAGCTTTCGAGAGCTGCTCGTTCAGGCGTGCGGTTTCTGTCTGTTGATAAGCCAGCCTCGATCGCGAGTCCAGTACATAACTGACTGCCAGTATGGCCCCGTACAGAACCAGAGAGGAGATCACCCCATTGTAGAAGTGATCGAGCCATTGGTGTATGAAGGGTCCAGCCGGCGAAGAGAGTGCAAAAGGATTGAGCACCGCATCCAGCCACGTTATCCAAGCGGCTGCGAGCAGACCAACCACAGCACAGGCCGAAAGATGCACAGCCCAGGTGGCCACGGATTTCAACTTTACCGGAGGAAACTGCCGTCCCAGGCGCATCACCATCCCTGTTGCCAGGGCCCACGGGAGGAACGAAAGGACACCAGTCACAAACAGTCGCACCCAGGCGTGATGCATGCCTTCCGCCCGCATGACAAAGACGGTCTGGGTCGCGCCAATCAGCCCGAAGCCGAACCAGATCGATGCGATCCATATCCAGGGGCGGACTTGCGAACGGGTGGGGCTTGTATCCATATGAGATATCGTATTCCAGTGCTCTCACGGCGAAGTTATGATGCAGTGAATCGCCGGAACTATGCAGCCGCCGGTCTGGCCCTAACCACTGCCGGCGAGCGATACTGCCGACATGCTTACGATCACCAAGACCGCACTCGCGCTTGCAACGCTTGCGTTTTCCCTGGCCGCGCCCACGCAGGAGGCGGCGGGGCCGAGCCAAAGCCAGGCTCCCCAATATACCAGCGATGCCCAACTCCAGCTCCCGGAACACTACCGGGAATGGGTTTACTTAACCTCCGGCTTCGATATGAGTTACAACCCATCTATGCAGATGGCTGACCATCACATGTTCGACAATGTGTTTGTCAATCCTGCCGCTTACCAGGCATTTAGAAAAACCGGCACCTGGCCGGATAAAACCATGCTCGTGCTTGAGGTACGGGGAGCGCAGGGTAAAGGTTCCATCAACCAAAAGGGCAATTATCAGGGCACGGTGATGGGGCTCGAGGTACATGTCAAAGACGAATCTCGTTTTCCGGGTAAATGGGCTTTCTTTGGTTTCGGCGACGGCGGCAAGAACTCCAAAATGATTCCAACGTCGACGGATTGCTACAGCTGCCATGCAGCCCATGCAGCGGTGGACACCACATTCGTGCAGTTCTATCCAACACTGTTGCCAGTCGCCACCAGCAAGAACACGCTCTCCGCTGCATACCAGAAAGAGAATGCAACGCCAGTTCAGAAGTAGAATGCGGCTATTGCGTTACCTCCGATCGCCCTGTGCTCTCCGGAAGGAAATAAAACAGTGCCAAGGCAAGGAAGATGACGACCGCAGTTCTCGGACTGAAGAACGCAATGATTGTCCCCGCTGGATAGGCGAAGGTTCCGATGAGATTGCGGTAGGTTTTCGCGCGTAGCCTTTGCGGGTCTTCCCGATCACGACTCAACTTGCGGCGTGCGATGTGGCGCCACAAGAGTGTGTAGCACGCTCCCAGCATACTGAGCGCTACGCCATAAAGCACGGCGCTGCTCCGCAACGGTCCGTAGCGGCCCAGCACGGCGGTGGGATAGGGAATGAAGGAAACGACCAGCAGAAGTAACAGGTTTAGGATGAGCGTCCCGCGCTCCACATGCACGACTTCATGAAACATGGTGTGATGGTTGAGCCAGATAATCCCAATCGTCGCAAAACTGGTTACATACGGGACGAGTTGCGGGAGCTGAGCAAAAAGGGCCTTCCTAAGCAACGGGTCAGAGGCAGAATCCAGACTCGGGACCTGAAACCCGAGCACCAGGAGCGTGATCGCGAAGGCGAACACTCCGTCGCTGAAGGATTCCACTCTCGCCTTGTTCATGCCAACGTTCTCTCTCTTCAGGCGGCGTTAAGGACAGGAAGGAGCGTTTTGCTATCCACAACGATCACCTCGCCGGTATCTGCAAATTCGGTCAGGACGCGATCTTTATTTTGTGCTGTTTTGGCTCCGCAGGCATCGGAGACGACGACTGGGATATAGTTCAGGTCGAGCGCCTGGCGGACAGTTGGTCCGATACCTACCTCGAGTGCAATGCCGGCGATGATGAAGGACTCGAGCTTCGCATCGCGCAGAGCTATGTCGAGAAACGTCCCTTCAAACGCCGACATGGTGATCTTGTCGATCACGCACTCGTCTTCCTGGGGAATCAGTTCGGGGACGATCTCAAAGCCGGGCGATCCCGGCGAAAAGGGCGGAGCGACGCTCATCGGATCGTCCGTATGATGCCAGATCATGGCGCGGCGAAGCTGGCCGACTCCGGCCAGGCGGTTGGGCAGCCAGCGGTGACGGGTGAAGTATACGGGGTAGCCCGCTTTACGCGCGGTTTGCAAAAGATCTACGCAGCGCCCGGTAATCGCTTGCCCCTCGTCTATCTGGGAAACCACGCCAACCTGCATGTCATAGACAATCAGCGCCGTTCGCGACGGCCGGCAGAGCTCCGCCAGTTGCACGGGTATGGACAGGCCGCGGACGTCAGGCATGAACCGGACCCTGCTTTTCTTTTGGGCTGCGGTCGAAGGGTGGGTTGATGTCGATCTCATTGCGGAAGAGGGCCTCGATCGGAAGAGGGACCTGCAGGGCGATGAACTCCCACTCAAGCAGACCGGCTTTGCTCAAAGGAAAGTCGTCGGTATACGTCTTGGCGGCTTCCACGCTGGGAAGTTCGAAGACGATGACGACGCCCGGCTCGTCTGCGCGAGCATAGTTTTCCCGGACTATGCCTGCCTTCCACAACCGCCAGACATTCGAAACTTCTTCTGGCAGATACGGCGTGATCTGCTCCATGGTCACGCCCGGCTTGAACCGGTCGAAAGCAATGATGCGCATAGACTCCTCCTCGAGCAGCTTTCTTCTCGTCGTTACACACGATATCAAGTAGCTTGATTTCAAGCAAATTGCCGTTAACGTACTCTATATCTTCAAAGAAAGCATGACTGAGCGTGACCACATCGACCGGCTGGTATTGAAGTGGGGCAAGGAGCGTCCGGACTATGATTTGGCGCCGGTGCAGATTATTGGCCGGATCGGGCGAATTTTTGAATATGTAGACCGCGCCCTGGAGGCAAAGTTTGCCGAGTTTGACGTTTCTCGCGCCTCGTTCGATGTGTTGGCAACCCTCAAGCGGAGCGGTCCCCCCTATCGGCTCTCACAGCGGGAGTTGATGAAGAATCTGTTGCGCACATCCGGCAGCATGAGTGTGCGCATCGATGCGATGGAGCGGGATGGCCTGGTGACGCGGGAAGCCGATTTTGACGACAGGCGCGCCACCCTGGTGGCCATCACGGACAATGGCATCGCGCTGCTGGAAAAGATAGTACCCGAGCATCTGCTCAACGAGGAGCGCCTGCTTTCCGGTCTCACGGCGCGCGACCGGGCCGATTTGATTCGGCTGCTGCGCAAATGGAACCTCGCCCTTGAGGCGAATAGCAACGACCAGCGATATGTCCACTACGGCATGGTGGTTTTGCCGCCCCGAGTATCACTGGAACGCCGGCGGGCCGTGGGCCTTCCCGATGTACCCGGGGTTCTGGTGCACGCGGTCGAGCCTGGAAGCGTTGCGGAGGATGCCGGCATTCGCAAGGGGGATCTGATTGTCGCCATCGCCAATGTCGCGATTGATTCTCAATCCACCTTGCGCAAGATGCTGAACAAGCCCGGCCCGGCCCTGAAGTCGTTCAACATCCTAAGAGGCGCAGATGCGCTCGAGATCAAACTCTCGGCAGCTTCAACGTGAGGTCAAGGAACACGCGAATTGTGCTCCCTGGAGAGAGCGTGCGCATCGAATCATCTGAATGAAGACCACTACCGTCACTGCCAACGCATATCAGCTCACACGCCTCGGCTTTGTCAATTGTTACCTGGTGCGCGAGGCTGATGGCCTCAGCCTTATCGACACCGGCCTGCCCGGTTCCTCCGATGACATTCTTGCAGCTACGCGCGAACTGGGGGCGCCTATCCGTCGCATCGTGCTCACCCACGCACACATGGACCACGTGGGCTCCGTCGATGCGTTAGTCGAACGGCTCGGCTCTGCGAACATTGAGCTGGTCACGAATGCACGGAGCGTGCCTCTGCTACAGAAGCCGCCGAATACTGCGCTCGAGTCCGATGAGAGTCAAGGCAAAATCAAGGGAGGCGTCCCCGGAATCAAATCCCGGCCCACGAAGCTGCTCGCCGAAGGCGACCTCATCGGCTCTCTCCGCGCAATTGAGACTCCAGGACATATCCCCGGACATCTCTCGTTCCTTGATGAAAGGCACGGTACGCTCTTTGCGGGAGACGCTCTCATCTGCAAAGGGGGTCTTTCTATCAGCGGCTTTGCTCCGTGGTTCTTTCCCCTCCCAAACTTCGGCACATGGGACAAACTTACAGCTCTCGCCAGCGCGAAGAAGTTACTCGCGTACCCGATCGAACTTTTTGCCAGCGGTCACGGCGCAATCCAATCGGGTGGCCGCTCTGCCCTGGTGACGGCCATCGCCAAAAGCAACGCCTAGTTGAGTTTGCAGGAGCCGAAATGGACGAATCCGTAGAAGCCTTTTATGACGACCTGGCTGAGTCCTATCACCTCATGTTTGAGAATTGGGACCATACCATTGCCAGGCAAGCCTCAATTCTTGGTCCAATTCTGGAGCGGTACACAGGGAAGGTCTCTGCCCATGTTTTGGATTGCGCCTGCGGAATCGGAACCCAGGCTCTTGGCTTAGCACAACGAGGTCATATCCTGGTTGGTTCTGATTTGAGCAAATCGGCCATCGCGCGAGCGACGAACGAAGCCAGGATGCGAAGTCTGGACATCACGTTCCACGTCGCGGACATGCGAAATTTGAGCGTCATTCCGGAAAGCAGCTTCGATGTGGTCCTGGTTGCTGACAATGCACTGCCACATCTTCTGTTACAACCCGATCTTGAACAAGCCATCGTGGAGATCGGCTCCAAATTGAAGGATTCGGGCATTCTAGTGGCAACGCTCAGAGATTATGATCACTTACTTTCGATCCAGCCTACGATGCAGCAGCCGGCATTCTATGAGCAAGATGGAAAAACCCGATTTGTTCATCAGGTCTGGCAGTGGCATGGGGAGCAATACGCGCTTCACGTCTATATAACGCTGGAGACCGAGAACGGGTGGAGAGTGAAGCATTTCGCTTCGATGTATCGTGCCCTTCGGCGATCAGACTTAAACCAGGCATTGCAGGCGGCAGGCTTCACCGATATTCGTTGGCTGGAACCGGACGCCACGTCGTTTTATCAACCTATCGTAGTTGCGACGAAGAGCGGAGCGAGAAGGGACCGAATAGCTCTACGGGACTGAGTATGGCGTTCTCACGCAGTGACCGCCCGCTCCAATGTTTCCACCATGGTTGCACCATGGAGTGAAGGCATTGGAAGAACATCGTTTTCGGCCCATGTACGCTGGCGCGAACATGGGGCACCCGTCCAGAACCACCGACCATGATCTGCGAGCGAAGCAAAGGAACGGCTTTACCGTTGCGGTTATAGTGCCAATATGCAAAGGAACGTGATCTACGTCGCAATTCTTCTCTGCCTTCCTCTCGAGGCTCAGAAAGCGCCACCGATGCCTGTAGCGACGGAGACGCGGGCGGTGGTGCAGAGGATCATCGGAGATACGCTCGTCAACGGCCAGGCCTACGAATACGACCGTCAGCTTGCGGATGAGATCGGCCCCCGGCTGACTGGTTCGGCAAACTACCTCAAGGCCGTTGCATGGGGAGAACAGAAGTTCAAGCAGCTCGGCCTCACCAACGTGCACACAGAGCTTTTCAAGATAGATACCTGGGAGCCGGAGCCGGGCGCAACGGGCCAGGTGCTCTCACCGGTGAATCACACTCTGCATGTGTGGAGTTACGGCTGGAGCCCTTCGACACCCGCCAAAGGAGTGGAAGGCGAACTGGTGTACCTGCCCAGTTTCACCGAGGAAGGCCTCCAGAAGATGCGGGACCAGGTGCGCGCCAAGATTGTGTTCTTCGATATCAATTCCCTGCCCCAGCCCATGGTGCTGGCAAAATACTTTCGGGCAGCGCGCGCGCTCGCTTCCATGGAACCGGCCGCCCTGCTCGTTCGGGGCGGACCGAACGGGACCGAAAACATGGGCTACGTCCTTCCAGGAGGCACGCTGATGAGCTTTCCCGTGGCCCAGATCGGAGCAGAGGATGGCCTCCTGCTCAAGCGGTTGCTGGACCGTGGTCCTGTACGGATCGGCTTGCAGTTCACCAATCGTTGCAGCAAAGGGGTGGAGGTACCGCAGGTGGTGGGTGAAATCCGCGGCAGCGAGGCACCGGAAGACGTAGTAATCCTGGGAGCCCATTTGGATAGCTGGAACCCGGGTACCGGCGCCCAGGATAACGGAACGGGCGTAGCCACGGTGATCGATGCCGCGCGTGAGATCCAGTCTCTAGGCCACGCGCCACGCCGAACCGTGCGATTCGTCTTGTTCGGCGGGGAAGAAGAAGGCAAGGTCGGGTCCGTCGCCTATGCAAAGCAGCATCGCTCGGAAATGGCCAAGATCGATGCCGTGCTCATCACGGATACCGGCGCCGATCTTTCCAAGGGCTGGCTGGTGATGGGCCGGACCGACGAACAGGAAGCGCTGGCGCAGGTCGAGCCCTTGCTGTCAGGCTTGGGCTCCGGAGGCAGTTCCACGGAAACCAGGGAACTTCTGGAGACCGATCACATTGGCTTCGATGTTCTCGGGGTTCCCACCCTGGTGCTTTGGACAGACATGCTCAAGTACATGACTCTGCACCACAAGGCATCGGATACTTTCGACTCAGTGGACAAAGCATCCTTGCTGCAGGGCGACGCTACAGTGATTGCTACTACGTATGCCATCGCTGACGCAGCCACATCCTTCGCCCCCCATCTGGATGCGAAGGATGTGAAAGAGATGATGAAGCCGACTGGCCGGTTTGAGGATTTTGAGTACTACAAAGAACAAGACCTGTTGCCTTAGCGCGTTTCAGTGAATGCGTTTCTGATTGCGGGAAAGGTGTTCATTGTCCGGTCGAGGAGCAGGGGCAGAAAATCGCGGGGGCGAAGATTAGCGCTGCTTATCTCGGTAGTCTCGAGCGCTTTGATCGCGTCATCCATTTCTTCGTCCATTTCGACGATGTTCGCAGGGCTGAAGCTCGTTCCCTTGTAGCTCTTCGCCCAGAGCATTCGACCTTCCACGATGTCCAGGATTCCGCCGTAGGTGACATCGCCCTTGGTGAAGAAAACGGACGCCAGGCATGAATTCCGCTTTGCGCTATAGAAAACCGTGTCGAACCTTTCGGCATGGATGGAGGGATCGCTCCGCTTCAAGGCTTCCAGATTCGCTTGCTCCTGTTGTGCGTAAACCTTGCAATCCATGGTCGGTTGAGAGGTTGCCAATGGGGTAGCGTAAGCGGCACCGGTCCCGAGTACTGAGAAGGTGACGAGAGCAACTTTTATTGTGCAACCTGAGAAGCGCGCGACGTCCCGCATAGCTAAGCCCCCTCAACCTGTGGTCACTGATACGCGAACGGTATCGTGAGGCAGAAGGTGACACAATCCCACCTTGGTTTGGTGGCGGAAAAAAGAACCGTACACAGTACTTAGGGGTGTTACCTGAAGCACTTGATTTCTGGCGGGTTAATTTTGCGCTACGGAAGCGCGGTGGCGATTATGCTTTCGTCACCAGGTAATCGATACTGCAGAGGAGGGTACTACGCGTGTCTTTCGACCGACGAGAGGTCATCCACCTGTTAACTTTTGCCGCCGGGTCTGGCATTGCCGGATTGGATGGCCCGCTCGCTCAAGCGGCACAGGCCGCCACGCCTCCAGAACCGAGCACAACGATGGAGAGGGTTGTCGGGATTGGGGGATTATTCTTTCGAGCCAAAGATCCGGCTTCCCTCGGTCGGTGGTACAAAGAACACCTCGGCATTGCTCTCACCCCTGCCGGCAAGGAGGATCGTCCGTGGAGGACAGAGGCTGGCGTCACGCTATTCAGCCCTTTCCCGGAGACAAGCCACTATTTCGGCGATCCCAAGCAGATGTGGATGGTCAACTTCCGGGTGCGCGATCTGGACAAAATGGCTACTCAATTGAGAGCGGCAGGAATTCCTGTGGATGTAGATCCGACGGTGTCTCCGTACGGGCGTTTTGCCCGGCTCCATGACCCGGAGGGAAATCCGATCGAGTTGTGGCAACCGGCCGGGTGATCTTCATCGGCGAACCGCGCACGACGAATTGTCCAACGCTTTGGACACGGTCCTCGTGCGCCGGTTTTCGATCTCGCGGGTTTTTGGCGATAATGAAGGTCTATGTCGAAACGCGAATTTCAAACAGAAGTCAACCAGCTGCTGCAACTGATTGTCCACTCCCTCTATTCCCACCCCGAGATCTTTCTCCGCGAGCTTATTTCCAACTCCTCGGACGCGTTGGATAAGCTCCGGCACCTGACCCTTGTGGATGACGCGTACAAGAGCCTTCCCTTTGACCCGCGCATCGACCTGGAGCTCGATGAGGAAAAGAAGACATTGACGATCGCCGACACCGGCATCGGCATGAACGAAGAGGAACTAGCCGCGAACCTGGGCACGATTGCCCGTTCGGGCACTAAAAACTTTCTCTCCCAGCTTTCCGGCGATGCCCGGAAAGACTCCAACCTCATCGGTCAGTTTGGCGTGGGCTTCTATAGCGCCTTCATGGTTGCAGATAAAGTCGAGGTGGTGTCCCGCAAGGCGGGGGAAGACCAGGCCTGGCGCTGGATCAGCGACGGCAAGAGCGGCTACGATATCGAACCAGCGGAGCGTGCCGTCGCCGGCACCACCGTGCTGCTTCACTTCAACGAGGAAGGCGCGCAATACGCCAACAGCTGGCGCCTCAAAGAGATCGTGAAGAAGTACTCCAACCACATCGCGTTCCCCATCTTTCTTACCTATGACAAGAGCGACTGGGATGAGGCGGAGAAGAAATCGGTCAAGACGCGAACCACGGAGCAGGTCAACGCCGCCAGTGCTCTCTGGCGCCGCTCCAAGAGTGAGCTGAAGGACGAGGACTACAAGGAACTCTACAAGTCGCTCACCGGCGATTGGGAAGACCCACTTTTCTGGATCCATACCAAAGCGGAAGGAAGTCTGGATTACACCACGCTCTTTTATGTGCCGTCGAAGGCGCCTCTCGATCTCTACCAGGCTGAGTACAAAACCGGAGTGAAGCTCTACGTGAAGCGCGTCTTCATCATGGACGACTCCAAAGACCTTCTGCCGCAATACCTGCGCTTCGTGCGTGGAATCATCGACAGCGAAGACCTTCCGCTGAATGTGAGCCGCGAGATCCTGCAGCAGAATCGCGTGCTTACCAGTATCCGAACGGCAAGCGTCAAGAAAATCCTCTCCGAGTTGAAGAACATCGCGGCCAATCAGCCGGAGCTGTATCTCAAGTTCATCTCTCAGTACAACCGGCCACTGAAGGAAGGCCTTTACAGCGACTACGCCAACCGCGAGGCGCTGCTCGACCTGGTTCGGTTTAAGTCCACCAAAGTGGAGGGCCTCACCAGCCTCGCCGACGTGAAGTCGCGCATGAAGGAAGGCCAGAAGAGTATCTATTACCTAACCGGCGGCACCGATTCCCTGCTCCGCACATCGCCTCTGCTCGAAATCTATAAGAAGAAAGATCTCGAGGTGCTCATCCTGGATGACGAGATCGACGAGATTGTCTTCTCCGGCGTGGAGAAGTATGGCGATATCGACCTCAAGGCGGTGAACAAAGCCTCCACCAGCGACGACTTGAAGAACGAAGCCGAACCGGACAAGGCGGACCAGCTGAAGCCGTTGATCGAAAAGTTGAAAGCCACGCTGGGCGACCGGGTGAAAGATGTGCGCGCCTCGGTGCGTCTGGCGGACAGCCCGTCGTGCATCGTCTCCGATGAGGATGAGCCCTCGATGAAAATGGCGCAGATGCTGCGTGCCATGGGGCAAAAAGATCTGCCCGCGCTCAAGCCCACACTCGAGATCAATCCCGATCACGAGATCGTCAAGAAGCTGCTGGCACGTTCCGACGACGCTGTCGCTGAGGATGCGGCGTGGCTGCTTTTCGATCAGGCTCTGCTCATGGAAGGTGTGCCGCTGCAGGACCCAGCTATCTTTGTGCAACGGCTCAACCGAATCTTGAACTTGTCCATCTAGAACGAGAGCCCAGGTCTATGGATTGAGACTTGGGGATCGAAACCTGGGCTCCCGGATTCCCGCCTCTTCAGTGCTCTCTTGAAATCACTATATCCATGGCCTCGGTTACCGCTGGGACCGAATCGCCATGGGTGCGCGTGAGGAGGCCAGCCGCAGTCAGGGCGAGGATCTCGTGGCCCTTCGTGGTGGGGTGGAGGTCATCCCAAAAGAGATAAGTGTCGGGGTCTATGGTGTAAGCGCCCTGGGAGCTGGCAGTCACATTTGCCAGCGAATAACTGGAGGGCGACGCAACTATTTTGCTGAACAGCGAAAACACATCCAGTTGATGGAAACGAAGGCGTTTGCCAAAGCTGAAGTCCGTCAGGAGAGTGAGGCCAGCTTCCTGGAACTCGTTATAAACGATGCTAGCCGTAGTCGCAGGAATCGACGTCGTGGGGCTGCCGTTGAGCCGGGGAACCAGTCCCAGAGGAGGCAGGTTAGGGACGATGAACTGCGTGGCTCCTGCGTCGACGAGCCGCTGGATGTCTTTCGTCTCCTCAATGGATGCCTTGATCACGTCGTCGAGCGAGGTGGCATTGAGGATGTCATTGGCGCCGCCCCAAACGACAAAGAGCGTCCTGTTGCTAATGACCGGCGAGGTGGCGAGATAGTCGGTAATCTGCTGGCCCATGTTGTTAACAGTGACGGAGAGCGTGGGGGTCAGGGTCAGCAACGCGGTGCCACTGCCGGTGAGGGCAAAACCGTATGCGTAGTTAGTTCCGCCGTCGAGGGAGTTCGTGATGATTGGCTTCGATGGCAGCGTCGCGGCTAGCTGCTCAATCCATACTCCGAAGTGTTTTTGCGCAGCGGGTAGGGTGTCGTCGCCGTCAGTGAAGCGGCCATCGGTGTAGTCGGCGAAGGGCCCTGGAATCCGCACTCCGTACTTGTCTTGCGTCAGATGCGCGACATTGCCGGTATCTGAGAGGGAGTCTCCAAAGACCACGATCGAGGTGTAGTCCTGGGCATGGGCCAGGACGGCAGGGAAAGTCAGCAGGAGCGCTGTGAAAAGGCAAAGGAGGCGGCGCGGCTGCCGCGCGAGGGTGGGCGTTGCTTTGATCGGTCGCAGAGTTGGTCGCATGGGGATATCTCAGTCGTGAAGCATTGAAACATAGCCCGAGATCTCACGGCAACCGAAGCCGGATGCGGGCGTGGCCGAAGCAGTCAGGGCGAACCCTTCTTGTAGATCATGCTGTGGTCCGGCACCAACGCTCCGACGACCGCGCCAGGCACTGCGAAGACGCCTGCCACAACCGCAGCGGCCAGGCCCCTACTAAAAAAATCGTTGTTCGCCGTCCCACCGACCAGGGCTCCCACACCGGCGCCGACTCCGGCCCCAATGAACGCGTTTCGCAAACGATGTTTGTTCTTCATAAGTTTCACGCCAAGAACGTCTTGCCTCTGGATCGCCCGCGAGCCCGCTTCACCTTGCACTGAGATCGCCGCCTCGGAAACATTCAGAAATGTCCCAGAGACTCTCCTCGTACCCCGTTCAAGCACCTGAATCCTCTGCCCGGCTTGAAGCGTGTTCAGGTTCTGCCAGGACGCTGGGCCGCTTTGAGCCCGCAGAGTGCATGTCGTTCCCAGAATGCAAATCAGGAAGCACGTCTTTCGCATAGGGCTCCTATCGTTTCATGCCGCGGAGGAGCCCAAGTCTCAAAAATGAGACCTGGGCTGACGGTCTGGCTATCAGAAGGGCTTCCAAACGCGCACTTTCTTCCCGACGCTACCTAAGGAGAGAATCCCTTCCTTGCCGCCGACGCTGGTGACCACGGTGTCAATCTCGGAGCCGTTTTCCACCACTACGAAGCTCGTGACTACCGGCGGCCTGCCATCGGTAAAGTCTATGGTGAAGGTTCCGGTGCAATCCGGGTTTACCGTGTACGTACCCTTGGCCGGGGTGTGAGTGAAGTCGGAGGCAGCTGTCCCGGCGATGGTGACGCTGTCAATCTGTTCAAAGGTACCCTCGCCGTCAAAGTCGGCCATGGCTACACCAACCTGCAGGCCGGTTGGGCCCGGTACGCCCGAGACCACGAATTTGGTGCCTTGCAGTGTGAATCCATAATGACCGGAAAGAAGTTTGTTGTTGCACCCCTCGGTGTCACTGAGCGCGTATCCCGAACTCACAGAACCAAGTGTGAGTAGCATCAGTACTGCAGCATGGTTGTATAGCTTGTTCATGATCCCTCCTTTGTGGTTGGCCGTGATCCTTCTTCTAGTGAGCTCCCACAACCCAGTCAATGGACTGCGCCTAACTCGCTTCTGATTTGCTAAGAAATTGCTGACAAAGGAGTTGTGTGATTTCCTGAACTGAGTAACTGGGATAACATGGCAGCGGGTCAGGGTGACCTATGAACTCGCCAGCCAGTTCCAGCCGCCCACTTCGGACCGGCCTCTTCGAGATCGACCTGGCTTCCGGTCGATTGCACAAGAACGGGCGGAGATTGCCGCTGCAGGAGCAGCCCTTTCGCGTTCTGGCCATGTTGCTGGAGCGCCCCGGGGAAGTCGTCACCCGCCAGGAATTGCAGACAAGGCTCTGGCCGGCCGACACCTATGTCGGATTCGACGAGGGCCTGAACACCGCCATCCGCAAACTGCGGACGGCCTTCGGCGACTCAGCCGGCAACCCCAGGTTCATCGAGACTTTGCCTAAACGAGGCTACCGATTCATCGCTCCAGTGACCGAAGCGACGGTGGCAGAGGGTGCACCAGAGAGCGCGGCGGTTCAGGACCATGCGGGGATTGAGGAGCATGGGGCGTTCGTCGAGCCTGATCACCCTCAGCAGGTTGAGCCGCCCGCAACTCCGGCTAACCAGCGTCCATGGAAGAAGACTCTTTTGGTCACCGCCTTAGTGGTTTTGGCTTTCACCGTCGTTGCATATATCGCGCATATGCGTTCTTCTCCAGGTTCTGCTCCTGCTCGTCGCGCGATGCTCGCGATCTTACCCTTTCAGAATCTGAGCAATGACCCGGGGCAAGAGTATTTCAGCGACGGCGTCACCGAGGAGACGATTACCGACCTGGGCCAAGTCAGCCCCGAACATCTTGGAGTCATCGCCCGAACTTCCGCCATGGCGTATAAGCACACGGACAAGACGATCAGTCAGATTGGCCATGAACTTGGCGTCGACTACATCGTGGAGGGTAGCGTGCGACGGGAGGGCGGGAAGGCTCGCGTTAGCGCCCAGTTGATTCGGGTCAGCGACCAGACCCATCTTTGGGCTCAGAATTACGACCGTGATCTGCAGGACCTACTTGATGTGCAGAACGATCTGGGCCGGTCGATCGCAGAACAGGTGAGCGCGAATCTCACCCCGCAACGACAGATCGAGTTATCGAAGAAGCACAGCGTCAATCCAGAAGCCTACGATCTCTACTTGAAAGGCCGATTTTATTGGAACCAGAGAACCCCCGAAGCCACTAAAGAAAGCATCGCGTTCTTTCAGGAGGCCATCGCCAAAGATGCCAATTTCGCTTTAGCATACGCAGGCTTGGCCGACGCCTACAACATCAGCAATATTGTCGATCTATATTCGGCGGGTGAGAGCCTTCCGCAAGCAAGGGCGGCAGCGATGAGGGCAATCCAGTTGGATCCCTCCCTCGCCGAGGCGCACGCTGCCCTCGGAATGGAGAAATCACATTACGAGTTTGACTTCCCAGGAGCGGAAAGAGAATTTCTCAAGGCACTTGAACTCAATCCGAACTCGCCCTATGCCCATTTGTTTTATTCCAATTGCTTCCTCCTGCCCATGGGCCGAATGGCGCAAGCCATTGCAGAGAATAAGAGAGCAGTGGAAATCGATCCTCTGTCGTTACCGATAAATAACTTTATGGGCATGACATACATGATGGCTGGAGACGAAGGAAACGCGTACCGGCAATTCCAACACAGCATCGCTATGGATCCCAGCTTCCCCCTCGCGCACGAGTACTTTTCCTGGTTGCTGATGACAATGGGAAGATACGAAGACGCGATCAAGGAGCATGAAAAGAGCGAGGTGCTCAGCGGGTCCACTCTCGATGAAGCGGCGGCTGAGGCGACTGTCATGGAGAGAGCATTCAAAAGCGGGGGAGAAAAGGGATTTTGGCAGAAGCACCTGGAGCTTCAACTGGAGGTCAGAAAACAACTTGGGGCGGAGGCTTCGCCCAGCGTCTTAGCCGGCGCTTACGCTATGGCCGGCCAGACGGATAAAGCGTTTGAATGGCTGGAGAAAGGCTACGAGGCTCGTGAGGGACAAGATCTGACTTTGTTGAAGATTTTTCCTGCCTACAAGAATCTGCGTGGCGATCCGCGATTCTCCGCGATGTTGCGGAAGATCGGATTACCGCAATAACAGTCCAAAAGCCAAGCCTGGAAGCTTGCTTCCAGAACAAGCTGCGAACCACCTGCCACACGGATCTTGACTCGACGCGCGATTAGTATCACAATGTAGCTATAACCATGCTAGGCGAATTCGAGTACCTCCTGATTACGACTGCTGCGCGGCTCGGCAACGAAGCTTACGGCGCGGTGATTCGCGAAGAGCTCGGAGAAGTGACGGGCCGCAAGTGCTCCATTGGCGCTCTCTACACCACCATCGATCGCCTGGAAACCAAGGGTCTGCTGAAGACCTGGATGGGCGAAGCCACACCGCAACGGGGTGGTCGCGCCAAACGCATGGTTCGTGTCACTCCAAAGGGAGTACAAGCCGCGAAAGACTTCTACGATGCGATCACCCGCGTCAGCCGGGGTGTCTCGTGGGCTGCCAACCGAACCAGGGTGCCGTCATGAATGCCGAGCATTTTTTCACCGGGTCCAGCTCCCAGTTCGTTGATCTGGTTTCGCGGCTGCTGCCTCCTGAGGAGCGCGAGGTGGTGCAGGGCGATTTGCTCGAAGGCGGCGAAAGCGCCTGGCAATCCCTGCTTGCTGTTGTGGGCCTGGTTATCCGTCGCGAAGCGGCTCTGTGGAGAAACTGGCGGCCTTGGCTGGCGGCGTTTGGCCTCGCCGTGCCCAGCAGTTTTCTTCTGATGGGCTTTTCTCTCTCGGTAAGCCACGCCTACCAACAGTTGGTCGGGGGCCCCATTCTCCATGCCACCGGAGTGACCATAGGCCCCGGGTTAGCGCTGTTTTTGTGCAACGTACTTCTTCTGGCTGCCTGGTCCTGGACAGGCGGTTTTGTGGTGGGATCGGTCTCGCGGCGAACGGTTTGGGTGAGTGCCGCCCTGTCGTTCGCGCCTTGCGTGTTCTGTCTGGAACGGTTCCGGGTGGAATCGCTTTCTCGACTTTGCCTGCTTCTCTTTTTGCCGGTTGCGCTTTGGGGAGCTCGCAGAGGTTTGCAAGTCGCAAGGATCAAACGGAGCTCAGCCATTGCCCTTGCGATTGCGGTAACAGCGTTGACGATCCCGACATGGAGTAGCGGCGGCGCGTGGATTCCCAATTGGGCGCTCAGTTGGCCGGCATGGTTCCTGGTAGCGACGGCGCGGAGAACCTAAGAGACCGGGCGAAGAAGGAACACATGGCAAACGAACTTACTCTGACCGCAAACGGCGCACAGCACGTTGTATCGGCTGCGCCGGAGACGCCGCTGCTGTATGTGCTGCGCAACGATCTGAAATTGAGAGGTCCGCATTTTGGATGCGGGCTGGCGCAGTGCGGTGCTTGCGCAGTCCTGGTTGATGGCAAGGAAGTTCGTTCCTGCATCACGCCCGTCTCTTCCGTCGCAGGCAAAGCGGTCGTCACCATCGAGGGGTTGGCAGCTGCCTGGGCCACGGAAAAATCCTTGAGCGCTGAAGATGCTGGCAGAACTCTGCATCCGGTCCAGCAGGCCTGGATTGACGAGCAGGTTCCGCAGTGCGGCTACTGCCAAAACGGGATGATGATTGCGGCGGTGCAATTGCTGGCGAAGAACCCACATCCAACCGTGGCAGAAATTAAGGACGCGTTCACCAACACGCCGCCATCTCCGCACCTTTGCCGCTGTGGCACTTACACCGCAATCATTGCTGCTGTGCAGCGCGCTGCCAAGGTGATGGCAGCCTGAGGGGAAGGTATGCCTCCAACGTTCGAGACGTTCGGCGGTACGGTGAACATTGCAACCAGTATCACGCGCCGCAGTTTTGTGAAGGCGGGTGGTGCGCTTTTTGTTTCCATCGCTATGCCGCGGGGGCTCTCCGCCAAGACCGATAACGGCCACTTCCCTTCTGAGCAGAACCAGCTGGATCCCGGCAAACTCGCTTCGTGGCTTGAGATCAGAAGCGACGGTACGATTCTGGCGCGCACCGGCCGTGCAGAAATCGGCACCGGCATGAGCGCCTTCTATCCGCAGATGATTGCTGAGGAATTGAGGGTCGCATCCGGATTGCATCACGTTGGTGATGGGCGATACGGACAAGACGCCCGACGGAGGTTACTCCGCAGGTTTTCTTAGCGGGGCAGCGAACGTTCGCAAAGTTGCCGCATACACTTACCAGGCGCTGTTGGAGCTGTCCTCGACCCAACTCGGTGTTCCCGCTTCTGCTCTCACGGTCACCGACGGGCTGGTGTCGGGCGGAGGAAAAAGCATCCGTTACGGACAGCTTCTGGAGGGCCATCAACTCGATCTGAAGATCCCGGTCACCGGCTCACCGCTTGGATTTGCTCCGAAGGGCAGCAACAGTGTGGCCGGGTTGGATTGGGCAGGTATGGATGGACTGGTCGTCGCAGGAAATCCGCCCATGAAACCGGTCAGCGAATACAAGGTCGTTGGCACGTCTTATCCCATGCCGGGCATTCGCGACAAAGTCACTGGCCAGACGCAGTGGAGCTGCGACGTGACGCTGCCCGGAATGCTGCACGCTCGCATGGTGCGGCCGCCGACGATGGGCTCGACTCTGATCTCCGTCGGCGAAGTCGATAAGAAACGGTTCCCGACCGCGGAGGTGGTGAGGAAGGGCAACCTCGTGGCCGTGGTCTCTCCCAATGAATGGGAAGCCGTAAGCGCGTTGCGGTCAGTCTCCACAAGCACCAAGTGGAGCAGCTGGTCCGGACTTCCAGGCAGCGAGAATCTGACCCAGGCAATGCGCGCGTACCCGTGGGGCGCGCCCGATGGAAGCAGAGGGGACGCCGCGAAAGTCCAGGCTGCCCTGGGAAAAGCCGCGAAAACCATCTCGGCTACCTATGAACAGCCTTATATCAAGCACGCTCCCATCGGACCGTTTCTCGCTGTGGCCGATGTACGAAGCGACGGCAGCGCCGCCGTTTGGGCCCAGGCGGGGCATCTGCAAGCGTCGCGCCAACGCATCGCAAATGTTTTGGGCACGCCGGCGGAGAAAGTGGTGGTGCATTGGCTGAGCCATGCGGCCCAGTTTGGCCGAAAGACATTTGGTGGCGACGGCGCCGAAGCAGATGCCGTCATCCTTTCGCAGTTGACGGGCAAACCGGTGCGGGTGCAGTGGACCTTGCAGGAGGATCTGGCCTGGTCGGGGGCTTCGCCGGCATGGTTCTCCGATATCAAGGGCGGACTCGATGCGGATGGCCGCCTGGTGGCGGTACACAGCGCATTTCATTCGCCGCACATGATGGACGCGCGTCCCGTGGGCGCAATGCTTGCAGGGATGCCCGCCGGCGCCAGCACGCCGGGCGGCTTCCTGGCCACGGAATGGCCTTACGACAAAATTGAGAACAGGCTGGAGCAGGTCTATGCCATGCCCAATGTGGGCGCCGAGTCCCCGTTCGGAGGCCTGCGCGGTCTGATCATGCGCACACCCGGACAGCGGCAACAGAACTTCGCCCTGGAGTCGCTGATCAATGAGGCGGCGGCAGCCGCAAATGCCGACCCTATCCAGTTCCGGCTTCAGCATACTTCGGACCCACGGCTGATCAACATCCTCAAGGCTACGGCCGAAGCAGCGGGATGGGAGTTCCGGCCCTCGCCGCATCCAGGCGCGCGCAAAACCGGAAAAGATCCGGTGACGGGCCGCGGCGTATGCATTGTCGTGCGGGCTAACGCTTACTGGGTGGGTATCGCCGAGGTTGCGGTCACTCCAGCGACCGGGGTGGTGCAGGTGACAAAGTTCACCATCGGTGTCGAATGCGGCAAGATCATTAACCCGCGCCAGCTCGACCGATGCATGCATGGCGGAGTGGTCATGGGCCTGGGCGAGGCACTCAAGGAAGAAGTCACCTTCGATAAGGAAAAAGTAACCAGCACTGATTGGAGCCGCTACAAGATTCTGACCATGCAAGAGATGCCGGAGATCAAAGTGGTTCAGCTATCGCGCGACGATAAAGGATTTGGCGGCGGTGGCGAAGCTCCGAATGCGGTGGCCCCGCCGGCGGTAGCGGCCGCCGTTTTCGATGCCACGGGTGTCGCACCTCGCAGGATCCCGCTGACCCCGGCATATGTAACCGCGCTGCTGGGGGCCTAACGCGTTTTTCGCAAAGGTGTAGACCGAAGCCGCAGAAGTCCACGCAGCTTTCCGTCAAAGAAAGCTGCACCTAACAGTTGTTTAACGGTTCACAGCATTGCGAAAAATGCTCTAGAAAGCGACAAGGTCAGCCTTTGTGGCGGTGCAGCAAAACGGTCGCGATCTGACGCCATTCGTCATCACTGGATCCATCGGGTGGGGGCTGGTGGGCACGCTTGTACCAGTATCCGGCATTCTCGTGATCTCGCTCCTTGCGATGCAGGTAGGCATGGACCCACGCCGATTCCTGCCCCTGTTCCTCGTCCTGCGCAATTTCGTGAGCGCGATCGAAATTCCCCTTGGCATCCCACCAAAGGGCCTTCAATAGCGGTGGCAGGCTTGGCGGAGGCACCTCCTCGTATAGAGATGCTCGCAATTCATCGATGGTCATAGACGGATTCTACGCCGATAGCAACTTCGAGACGCCCTACTTTTCTGCTGTCGGCTGCATGCCACCGGGAGACGAAGCAATTCCCTTTTCCGCCAGCACCGCTGGTGCAACATTTCCGGTTCGCCGGCCGGGACGCTTCTTGACCGCAACCGGAACCACGGTTTTGGTTGCAATCTCTTCTCCCATCGTTGCCCTGTGCCGCGCCAAAGAAGACTGCAAGTGTGTGTGCATGGCGTCGCGAGCCCGGTCGGCATCGCGCTGCACAATCGCCTCAACGATGGCTGCGTGTTCTTTGTAGGTGAGCGGCCGTACGTGGGGAAGCAGAAGCTTGTCCAGAGCCGTGACCAGCTGGTTGCGGATCATACTGATCAGATCGAAAAGAAGTGAGTTGCCCGATGCCTTGGCGAGGGTGACGTGGAACTCCAAATCCAGCGCAGCGAACTGCTTCTTATCCTTGACCGAAGTCTTCATCTTCGCCAGCACAGAGGCGAGCTTGGCTATGTCGGCCTCGTTTCCCTCGCGAGCCACATTGGCAGCCGCGATCCCCTCCAGCGCAACACGAACTTCTAATAGGTTTTCGATGTCGTGCTTCTCGGTAATGAGCCGCCACTCCATGATCTTGCCCAGGAACTTGCCGCCATCCGCGGCAACGGAAGTTCCCTCGCCGACCCTGGCGGTCAGGACACCGATCATCGAGAGCCCGCGGAGAGCCTCGCGCAGAGAAGAGCGGGCCGCTCCGAAGTCCTTGCACAATTCCCGCTCGGAGGGGAGCCGTTGACCCGGCGCCAGCTTTCCACTGGAGATCAAGTCCAGAATCTGCTGAGCAATATCCTCACTGATGGAAACCTTGTTGACGCGGCGGAATTGGGACTCGATTGGTTGCACACGGGATACTCGGGGACTGGCCACCTGAGAGTATTTCTCCTTTGCTCCTACCTGGAGCACATCGGGGCATTGGAAAGATCGGCGAAGCGCCGTTGAGAAAGCTAGGGTCATTGTATCTCCACCGCACTTATCCCTGAAGCGAGATCCGCAGGGCCTCACTCATTGGCATGACCATCAGTCATTTTCCTGGTTGCGAGACGTACATCTCAGCGTTTACAGTTTGAGCTCGTTAGGGACGGCCACCATAGCATGCCGTAGTTTCCAACCTATCGGGGAGCTTCCATGTTCAATCGACGCACATTTTTGAAGACTGGCATGACGGCACTTCCCCTGGCTTCGATGTTGGAAATACCGTCCCTGGCTTTAGCCGCAGAGCCTCCGGTCGCAGAAAAGCCCTGGCAACAAAAAGTTCGCCGCGTTGGCCAACTGAACTTCACCGAGCATGATGCGGTCGCGCTCAACGTAGAAGAGTGGGCCGACTACTACAAAAGTATCCATGCCGATGCGGTCTTCATCAGCATCACCGGGATCATCGCCTACTATCCGACCAATGTGCCGTTCCACCATCGCAGCAAGTTTCTCGGGGATCGCGATTTGTTTGGTGAGTGCGTCGCCGCTGCCAGAAAGCGGCACATCCACGTCGTGGGACGCATGAGCCCCGACCTGAACTTTGAAGATGCGTTGGAGGCCCATCCGGAGTGGTCCATGCGCGACAAGGAGGGAAATGCATTACACAGTGCGGAAGACCCCCGCCTGTTCCGCACCTGCATGTTCTCGACTTACATGACCGACTACATGCCTGCGGTCATGCGCGAAGTAAATGCAAAATACGAGGTCGACTGCCTTTACACCAACGGATGGCCACCACTCGGCAACCTGCCGGTTTGTTATTGCTCGGTGTGCAAGAACCTGCCGCCGCCGGGCACCCCAGCGTATTGGGAGAAGTTCAACGAGCGGGTCTTTTATCTGTGGAAGCTTTACGACAACATTGCGAAAGAAAAGAAGCCCACCAGTTTCTTCTTCGCCAACCTTGGCGGAGGTGTACATGGCGGTCCGAACCTGGCAGAGCTGGGTGCCTTCTGCTCATGGTTCCAGGCCGATAATCAGGGGCGAGGCGGAGAGGACGCCCCGATCTGGGGCTGCACCATGCAAGGCCGCGTCTGCAATGCGGTCCTTGATGGCAAAATTGCCGCGAATGTAACCGGCTCGTACTCCACTGGTCCCATCCGCTGGCGGAACGCCTCGAAATCGGCAGCAGAAGCAACCATGTGGCTGTGCGAAACCCAGGCCAGCGGTATGGTGCCCTATTGGCACTTTGTAGGGGGCGAAAAGGGGCTGGGCGAAGATCGGCGGTGGCAGACGATCGGGCGCACCTATTTCGATTGGTCCGCTCAGCACGATCAGCATTTCGAGAATAAGAAAACGATCGCCAACATCGGTGTCGTCTTCGGTCAACGTACACAGCTGTTCTATCAACATGCCAGCGATGTGCCGATGCGCCAGTACATGGACGGCATCTACTATGCCCTTTTGGAAGGCCGGTTCTTCTTTGACTTCATCCACGAAGATCGGCTGCAGCCAGAGCGTCTGAGCAAGTACACCGCGATCATCCTGCCCAACACGGCGCTGCTCAGCGACCAGCAATGTGAGCAACTGCGGACCTACGTAAAGAGCGGCGGCTCACTACTGGCGACCTTTGAGACCAGCATGTACGACGAACACAATGTACGCCGTGCAGACTTCGGGCTCGCTGATGTATTTGGTATCCGTGCCGCGGGCCCGGTGGTCGGAACCAGGGGCAATGCGTATTACGGACGTATTGAACGGCAGCATCCGATTCTCGAAGGCTTCCATGACACCAATTGGCTCCCCGGCGCCGAGTATCGGTTGCCCGTCGCCCCCGTGGAAAATCCTGTGCTCACGGTAGTTCCCGGGTTTGTCGCCTATCCTCCGGAACTCGCGTATCCGCCACAGTCACAAACCAACGAGCCGGCTGTTGTCCTTCGCGAACAGGGCAAGAGCCGGCTGGCATACTTCCCCGGCGATATCGAACGAACCATGTGGGCATCCGGACACACGGACCTGAGTCACTTGCTGCAGAATACGATCCGATGGGTGTCCCGGGGAGAGACGCCGGTGAGCGTGAGCGGCGATGGGCTCATGGAGTGCATCGCGTGGGAGACCGAAGCCGGATTCGCAGTTCACGTGCTCAACTACACCAACCCCAATACTCATCGCGGATGGATGCGGACCAATTATCCAATGGGTCCGCAAAAGGTTCGCGTCCAGATACCAGAAGGACGCAAGGTGAGCCGTGTTCAGCTGCTACGATCCGGCCACGACATTCCTTTCAAGGTTTCTCAAAGGCAGATCGAGTTCACCATCCCGGCTGTTACGGACTACGAAGTCGCCGCCTTATTTTCGGCTTAGCCCAAAAGAGAAGCTGAGGATGCCTGCGCCCCCGCTCGAGGTCATGTCAATTCCGCTGAACCCGCCGAGGGAGCACCCCGGCCCCCCGGCGGACTAAACTCCCCCGTATACGGCGTTTAAGCATTGTCATTCTGGGGGCTGGGGTCGTATAGTTAGATATGCGACCTCATCGGTCGCATTTGGTATTCCCCCGGATCGCGAGGACGACCTCTCACCGCCATGCCACGCCCGCTTACACCTACTGCTCTGAGCGAGCTCGCCATTGGATCCTGCGCGACCCTGGCCTCTCTGGACCTGCCGGATGAGATTCAGAGTCAGCTCATGCACCTGGGGTTTGTCCCGGAGAGCCGTGTATTGGCGTTGCGCCGCGCTCCCGCCGGCGACCCGACCGTTTATTGCGTAGACGGGGCCGAAGTGGCGCTGCGCAAAGAGACAGCCCAATACATCTCCATCCATAGCATTTTTGCGGCCGCACGAAAGGCTGCGCGATGAGCCATTGCAGCCCTGGAGGCGGCGTTGCCGTCGAGTCCGGCCCCCCGAGGGTCTCGGGCAAGACCGGTACGATTGCGCTCGTTGGACCCCCGAATTCGGGCAAATCGACCCTGTTCAATCGCCTCACCGGCCTGCGCCAGAAGGTGGCCAACTATCCCGGCGTGACGGTAGAGCAGCATTCCGCCCGGATGAGCGGGATCGGCCACCGGGAATTGACCCTGATTGATCTGCCCGGCATTTACAGCCTGCAGTCCTCCTCAGAAGATGCCCGGGTCGCGATCGATGTTCTGCAGGGCAACATGCCGGGCACTCCCGCTCCGGACGCTGTGCTCCTGGTCCTCGATGCGCTGCAGTTGAACCGGCAACTCATGCTGGCCGCTCCGATCCTGGCCATGGGTTTGCCGACCCTGGTGCTGCTGAATATGTCGGATTTGATGACGGCACGCGGGGGTGAGATCGACCCCCTGGCCCTGGCCCGCGAACTGGGTGCGCCCGTGGCCTTGATCAGCGCGACCAAGGGCGTTGGGTTCGATGCCATTGACCGCTTCCTGACCCGGCTCTCTGAGCCCGCGGAGGCGCGGCTGCGGCCTATGCAGCTTCCGGTGCTACAGACGGCCGCCTCCTGCCATCAGTGGGCCACGCAGGTAAGTACGCGGACCAAATACAAGGCGCCGAACTCGCCGGGCTGGACGCGTAGGCTCGATGCCGTACTTTTGCACAAGTTCTGGGGACCGGTTATTTTTCTGGCCATCGTGATCGGCGTGTTTCAGGTGGTTTTCGCCGCAGGCCTCCCGCTAAGCGACTGGCTAACCGAGGTCTTTACCAAAGCGGGAGCGGCAGCAGTTAACTTCATACCCTGGCCCTGGCTGCAGATTCTGCTGCGTGATGGACTATGGAATGGGGTGCAGGCGGTCCTGGTATTCCTGCCACAGATCCTGCTGCTCTTTCTGGTGATCGGCGTGCTCGAAGACTCGGGCTACCTGGCGCGGGCAGCCCTGATCGCCGATCGCGTAATGCGGTCTATCGGATTGAATGGCAAGGCCTTTATTCCCCTGCTATCCGCGTATGCCTGTGCCGTGCCGGCGATCATGGCCACGCGGACGATCGAAAACAAGCGCGACCGCCTGGCGACCATCCTGGTAGCGCCGTTCATGACCTGCGCGGCCCGGCTGCCGATCTATACGTTGATCATTGCGGCGTTTATTCCCAATCGGCCCATTTTGGGCGGCTTCTTTGGCCTGCGCGCCGCGGTCATGCTGAGCCTTTACGTGCTGGGCTTTTTGGCGGCACTGATGACGGCGCGGGTGCTCAAGTCTTCTATCCTCAAAGCGAGTTCGGCCCCTTTCATTCTGGAATTGCCACAATACAGGTGGCCGACGCTACGCTCGATCGGGCTGCGCTTGCTCGATCGCGGCCGCGTTTTTGTGCAGCAGACTGGGACAGTAATCCTGGCGGTTACGTTTGTCCTCTGGTTGCTAAGCATCGTGCCCTTCCACGGCGGCTCCATCGCGCCCTTGACCGAGAGTTTCATCGGCAGGTTGGGGCATTTTATCGAGCCGGTGCTACACCCCCTGGGCTTCAATTGGAAAATCGGCATAGGGCTTCTGAGCTCGGTGATCGCCCGCGAGGTGATCGTGGGCACTCTGGGAACGCTTTATGGGGCTGACCCTGCCACCCAGTCCGTCGGCCTGCAGGCAGCGTTGCGGCACGACATGACGATTGGGGGCGCGATCGCGCTGGTGGTCTTCTTCGCCTTCGCGATGCAATGCACGTCGACTTTGGCCGTAGTCCGGCGCGAAACCAATAGCTGGAAGTGGCCGGCTGTGCAGTTTATCTACATGACGGGACTGGCCTACGTGGCGGCACTCGCGGCAAACCAGATTTTGTCGCGCATCTTCTAGCCCATCGGTCCTTCGCTCGCACCAAATCTGCGAAAATAGAAGTGAATCTAAGAAAACAAGAGACTGAATCATGATTTCTGTCAGCGACGTCACTATGCGTTACGGGTCGAAGCTCCTGTTCGAGGAGGTCTCGGTCCAGTTTATTGCTGGTCGCCGCTATGGCTTGACCGGCCCGAATGGCGCAGGCAAATCGACCTTTATGAAGATCCTGTCCGGTGAACTGGACCCCCAAAAGGGGACGGTCGTGCGGCCCAGGAAGGTGGGCGTTCTGCGCCAGGATCAGTACGCGTTCGACGCCTTCCGGGTGATCGATACCGTCATCATGGGCAACAAAGGATTGTGGAAGGCGCTTGCGGAACGCGATGCAATTTACGAAAAGTCCGAGCTGACCGACGAAGACGGCATGCGGTTGGGCGAATTGGAAGGCATCGTGGGCGAAGAGGATGGGTATACGGCCGAGAGCGACGCCGCCATTCTGCTGCAGGGGCTGGATATACCGGATGAATTCCACGACCGCAAAATGAGCGAGTTGCAGGGCGGCCAAAAGGTCCGCGTGCTTCTGGCTCAGGCTCTGTTCGGCAAACCGCAGGCACTGCTGCTGGACGAACCTACGAACTCACTCGATCTTGATTCGGTGCACTGGCTGCAGAACTTCCTGATGGAGTTCGAAGGCACACTCATCACCATCTCGCACGACCGGCACTTTCTGAATAGTGTTTGTACCCATATCGCCGATATCGACTACGAGACGATCATCACCTACAGCGGCGGTTATGACGAGATGGTTTTGGCTAAGACTCAGATTCGCTCTCGTTTGGAATCGCAGAACGCCCAGCGCGAGAAGAAGATCGCCCAGCTCAACGAGTTCATTGCGCGTTTCTCGGCCGGCACCCGTTCGAGCCAGGTTACGTCACGCAAGAAGGAAGTGGAGCGGCTGCAAACGACCGAGCTGGCGCGATCCAATATTCAACGGCCTTACATCCGCTTCGATCTGTTGCGGCCTTCGGGCAAGCACATCCTGGAGTTCGAGCACCTGAGCAAATCCTACGGCGAGCAGCAGGTTATCCAGGACTTCGGTGCGGCGGTGATGCGCGGCGAGAAGGTTTGTCTGATGGGGCGCAACGGCCTGGGCAAGACTACGCTGCTGAAATCGTTGCTGGTAAAGATGGAGCAGGCCGATCCGGAGTTCACTCTGGACGGGGGTACGGTCAAGTGGGGCCACGAAGCGCAAATTGGCTACTTCCCTCAGGACCATACGGGTTCGATTGAAAAGGGCATGACAGTATCCGATTGGCTGCATCAATTCGACCCCCGGGTGACCAAGGAAGATATCCGCGGCTTGCTTGGACAGATGTTGTTCAGCGGCGAAGAGGGATTGAAGAAAACCGAGGCACTCTCCGGAGGGGAGGCGGCACGGCTTATCTTCTGCCGTCTTATGTTGCAGAAACCGAACATCCTCATCCTCGATGAGCCGACAAACCACTTGGACCTGGAAGCCATCAATGCCTTGAACGTTGCTATCCAACGCTACGAAGGCACGGTGCTGCTGGTGACGCACGACCACGATCTGATCGATGAAGTAGCGACCCGCATCTGGCACTTCGAGCACGGCTCGATCGATGACTTCAAGGGTCCGTATGAGGAATACATGAACGCAACGGCTGCTGCGCGGCGATAAGTTCTAAACTCTGTCCTTGCCTCCGATCTTGGGTGCCCACATCTCGGGAAAAAACGAGCGAGATCTGGGTACCCGGGGTTCTCTTCAGATCAGAATTTCAAAAGGACAAATCAGTCTTGCCGCCGATCCTCAATGCCCAGGGAATTTGTAAATCATTTGGGGCGGATCCCCTTTTGGGCGACGTCGCCTTCACGGTGGAAGAGCGTGCACGCATCGGACTGATCGGACCCAATGGGTCAGGCAAGTCCACCCTATTGGGCATTCTCGCCGGCGAGATCGAACCGGACAGTGGTGAGGTTGCAACCCGCAAGCGCACGCGGCTGAGCTACGTTGCCCAGCAATCCGAGTTTGCTCCGGGCACCACGGTGCGCGCGGTTCTTGAAGCTTCTCTTAAGCGCATCGCCGCGTCGCCGGCTGAGTGGGAAGGCCGTATCGGCGAAACACTGGGACGAACTGGCTTTGAAGATTTTTCCGTCGACGCATCCAGCCTTTCCGGTGGCTGGCGCAAGCGCCTGGCGATTGCCGAAGCTTTGGTACAGCAACCCGATGTTCTGCTCCTGGATGAGCCAACCAATCATTTGGATCTGGGCGGTATTCAATGGCTGGAAAGTTTGCTCAATACCGCATCGTTCGCTTGCATCGTGGTCAGCCACGACCGGTACTTTCTGGAGAACGTCTGCACGGAAACGGTGGAACTGAACCGCGCCTACCCTGAGGGGCTGTTACGCATCAATGGTAACTACAGCGCGTTTCTAGAGAAGAAAGAAGCCTTCCTCGAGGCCCAAGCCAAACGGCAGGATGCCCTTGCCAACCGGGTGCGCACGGAAATCGAGTGGCTGCGCCGCGGACCGAAAGCACGCACCACCAAGTCCAAGGCCAGAATCGATCGGGCGCACGAGTTGATCGGTGAACTGGCCGACGTCTCCAGCCGAAACCGCACGGCCACAGCAGCCATCGAATTTTCTGCGACCGATCGGCAGACCAAGCGACTCGTGGAACTGGAAGATGTGACCTACGGCTTCGACGGGCGCACGCTTTTCGCCAACCTCAACTTTGTGCTCACGGCGGGGACACGCATCGGGCTGGTGGGCCCCAATGGTAGTGGCAAGACTACGCTGCTCCGGCTGCTGCGCGGAGAAATCGAGCCGCTCGGCGGCGCAATCAAACGCGCGAACGCGCTGCGCACTGTCTACTTCGACCAGAACCGCATCCTGGAACCAGACGTGACCCTGCGCCGGGCTCTCGCTCCTGATAGCGATTCCGTCATCTATCAGGATCGAGTGATTCATGTCGCCTCCTGGGCTTCGAGATTTCTATTTACCGGCGACCAGCTCAATCAACCGGTGGGCCGCCTATCGGGCGGAGAGCGCGCACGCGTACTGATCGCGAAACTGATGCTCGAACCTGCCGACCTGCTGCTGCTGGACGAACCTACCAATGATCTTGATATTCCAACCCTCGAGATCCTGGAAGAAAGCCTGCTGGAATTTCGTGGAGTGCTGGTGCTGGTGACCCACGATCGATACATGTTGGATCGTGTCAGCACCACAGTGCTGGGACTGGACGGACGCGGCGGTGCGGAACGCTTCGCCGACTACTCGCAGTGGGACGCCTGGCAGAGCCAGCCAGAACCGGAGGTCAAGCAGGCCACCGCACAGGAGAAGCGGACCACGGCTTCGAAGAAGAAGCTTTCCTATCTGGAAGCGCGCGAGTATGCCGGCATCGAAGATCGTGTGACCGCAGCAGAAGAACTGGTCGCGCGGGAGCGAAGTGTGGTGGAAGATCCCGCCGTGGCCACAGACGCCGCGCGGCTGCAGGAGGCCCTGCTGGCCATGGAACGAGCGCAGCACACGCTCGATGAGCTGTACACACGGTGGGCCGAACTCGAAGCCAAGAGCGTGTAGCTAGGGGACAACTTCCGTTGCGCTGGCGAAGCTCAACTGGTGGATCGCCATCCAGGTCTGGGCGTAGGAGTTCAGTGCGTTCAAGCTGGTTGCCCGGTCATCCTGCAGAGCGCTCAGATAGTCAAGCAGAGCGATCCCGCCGTGCTCGTAGGCGAATTGCGCGATGGATAGGACATCTTTAGCTTCTGTCAGATAATGCCCGTTGTAGCGGTCGGAAAGCACCTTTGAAGTCGTGTATTGAATCCAGGCCTGGTCCACGTCAGAGTAAACCTGGTTCTGCGCGGCAACCTGGCCAAACCGGCTAGCCTGTGCCAGGTATTTTGTGGTGTCTTTGTTGCCTTGATTGCGATCGAAAATGCGCAACGGAATGTTGATGCTGAAGCCGGCCGAGTTATCGACACCACTCCGATCGTATTCACCCTCAAGTGTGGGATCCGTCGTTCCATTCGCATAGGCTAATTTAGCGTTAGCGTCGGCTACATGAACCGCTGCCTGGGCGGCCTGGTAATCGGGTCTCGCTGCCAGTGCGTTCTGCTCCAGTTCTATCAAGCTGGTCGAGAGCGGCGGCGGTACAAGGTCTCCGGAGACGTCAAAGCTACGGCTAGGCTGGCCTATGCCTAACAGAGTTTGCAGCTGATCACTGGCTTGTACCAGGTTGTTTTCCGCATTCGATTCGTCTGATTCAAACTGTGCCAGTTGCAGATCAAGCCGCTCGTAATCAAGCTTTCCAATGTCTCCGGCGTCGTAGCGGTCATGGTTGATCTGCAGCTCATGCCTGAAGCTGCTCAGATTGTCTTGCGCCAGTTTCAAGGCCGCTTTGGCAAGCACCAGGTTGGTGAAGTTCTGCCTCACCATCAGGGTGGTCTGCCTGATCTGATCGTGATACTGTGCCTCGGTCTGGGCTGTCGTCGCTCGGGCAGCATCCAGACGCCACCGCCGCTTCTGCCCTCGCTCAAACAAACGGGACACTCCGGCGCTGTAAGAATAGGGGTTTCCTGGATTATTTGATGGCAGAGTGATGTCGCTTCCGGTGACGCCGAAGTAGGGATTGGCACGAAGTCCCGCCTCTACTTCCTGCCCTTTCATGGAGAGCAGGTTCTGCTGCGCGGACAGCAGCGCTGGATTGTGCGCCAGCGCCTGCTCCACAGCCTGCTGCATGGTGATCGGCGCGGCCGGGGCCTGCGCATAGCCGACCTGCGCGACAGAAAGCGCCAGGTATATCGAGAGCGCGATGCGTGGGATGGAGTTCAATTCTCAAACTCCGTTTCCGGCGTGGGGAGCACGTCGTGTTCGCCTGCGATCCAAACGTACAGGGTCGGTAACAGAAAGACGCTCATCACCAGGGCAGCGATCAGGCCGCCCACAATCACGATGGCGAACGGACGCTGTGAATCTGAACCGATGCCATGCGATGTGGCCGCCGGCAAAAGACCCAGAGTGGCGACCAGCATGGTCATCATGATGGGACGGAGCCTCAAAACCGCTCCTTCTACAGCTGACTCTTCGATCGAGTGACCGCGGACGCGCAGTTGGTTGATGTACTCGAGCATGATGACGCCGGTCTGCACCGAGACGCCGAAGAGGGCCAGGAAACCGACACCGGAAGAGACGCTGAAGTTGGTGTGAGTAACCAATAGAGCCAGCAATCCGCCCACCGGCGCCATGATGACGTTGCACATGATGAGCAACGCCCATTTGCCGGAACGGAACATGGTGTACAGAATGATGTAAATCAGCGTGATGGTGATGGGCAACACCAGCATCAGCCGCTTGTTGGCCCGCTTCTGGCTCTGGTATTCTCCGGCCCAATCGATACGGTAGCCGGTGGGAAGCTTGACTCCCCGGTTAACCTTAGCGATAGCCTCTTCCACGGTACTCCCGAGATCACGCCCGCGGACACTGTATTTGATCGCGACATAGCGTTGGTTCTGTTCCCGGTAAATCTCCTCAGCGCCATCCTCTACCTTTACCTGGGTCAGTTGCGCGAGAGAGACTCTTTCTCCGGAAGGAGCGAGCAGACGAATGTCTTCGATGGCTTCCTTGGTATCACGATAGGGCTTTTGATAGCGGGCCACGAGGTCATAGCGAGCTTCCCCTTGCAGTACCTGGCTGACGGCGCCGCCGCCGACCGCGGTTTGGATGGCGTCCTGTACGTCACTGACATTGATACCGTAACGAGACGCCGCCCCGCGGTCGACCACGTAATTGAGATTGGGCTGGCCAATCACCCGGAAGACTCCCAAGTCCTGAACACCGCGAATCCTACTCATGATGCCCACAATCTGGTCGGCCCGGGTCTCCAGTTCTCTCAGGTCGTCGCCGTAGAGCTTGACCGCCAACTCGCCTTTGACGCCGCTGACTGCTTCCTCGACGTTGTCGGAGATGGGCTGAGAGAAGTTCCACACCACGCCTGGCATCTTTTCCAGTTCGCGATCCATGGCTCCGATCAGTTGATCCTTATTCTCGTGGAAGGCGGGACGCCACTTCTCCTTGGGCAACAGGTCTACGAAATATTCCGTGTTGAAAAAGCCCGTAGTATCGGTGCCATCGTCCGGGCGTCCCACCTGAGACACCACCTTGGTTACCTCTGGAAAGGCGGCGAGAATAACGCGCGCCTGGTTCATGGTGGCAACGCCCGCCGTAGGCCCTGTGCTCGGCGCGAGCGTACCTCGCACCCAGATGGCTCCTTCATCCAGGTGGGGAAGAAACTCTGAACCAATCACTCCGCTCAGTCCGAGAAAACCTGCGAGAATCAGCGCGCACACCGCAATACTAACGGTCACCACTCTATGTTCGATGGCCCACGTTGCAGCGTGACGATAGCGATCCGTGATCCACGCCATCACCGGGTTGTGCCATTCCCGCGCACCCTTCCAAAAGAGAAAGCTGGCCAGCACCGGAGCAATCAACATGGAGAAGACCAACGCGCCGAGCAACGCAAAGGCCACCGTCCACGCCATAGGCTTAAACAATCGGCCTTCCACCGCCTGCAGTGTAAAGATAGGCAGGTAGGCGGTGACGATGATCCCGATGGCGTAAAAAACGGGTCGCTGCACTTCGTGAGCGGCCTCACGAATCTGCTCCATCGGAGTGGTACTGTCGGAGCGCCGGCGGCCGAGATGGCGGACGATGTTCTCCACCATCACCACTGCGCCATCCACGACCATGCCGAAGTCGAGCGCGCCGAGCGATAGCAGGTTGGCGGGAATATGACGGAGGTCGAGACAAATGGAGGCAAAGAGCAGAGCGAACGGGATGGTGAGCGAAACAATGAGAGCGCCGCGAACATTCCCCAGGAAAAGAAAGAGAATGATCACCACCAGGATGATGCCCTCGGTCAGATTGTGCAGAACCGTGTGTGTGGTGTAATGCAGCAGATCGCTTCGGTCGAGGAAAGGTACGATCTTCACTCCGGGGGGAAGAATCTGATCGTTGAGTTCTTTTACCTTGGCGTGGATTCCCGCCAGGGTTGAGTCGGAGTCATCCCCCTTCTGTAGCAGCACGATGCCTTCGACCACGTCGTCGTCATCAATCACCTTTCCATCCACACGATGGATGGCCTTGCCTATCTGGCCCAGGCGAATTTTCGGACCCTGCACGACCGTGGCGATATCCCTGACGTGCAGCGCGGTTCCATTGGAGGTTTTAAGCTGCGTCTCTTCAATATCGTGGACATTGCGATAGAGGCCAACCTCGCGCACATTGATCTGCTGCTGCCCCTCCTCGATAAAGCTGCCGCCGGCGTTGAGGTTGTTGTTGGTCAGCTGTTGTTCGACCTGGCCAATGCTCAATCCATAGGCGATGAGTTTGTTGGGATCGATGCGGACCTGGTACTCGCGGGTGATGCCGCCGAAACTGGAAACATCCACCACGCCTGGGACGGACTTGAACTGCTTCTCCAGGGTCCAGTCCTCGATCGATTTCAGCTCCATGTTGTCGTAGGCCGGATTGGTACTGTGCAAGGTGTACCAGTAGATCTGGCCGACAGGGCTCCAATCCGTGCCCATCTGCGGAGTTAACCCAGCGGGCAACGTCACCATGGACAGGCGTTCCAGAACCTTTTCGCGATTCCAGTCGTTGACCGAATCGTCGTCGAAAATGAGCGTAAGGCTCGACAGGCCTGCAAGCGAAGTGGAACGGAGATGCTGCATGTGGGGAATACCCGCCATGACAATTTCGAGCGGGACCGTCACCTGCTGCTCAACCTCTTCGGCCGCGCGGCCGGGCCACTGGGTGATGATGGTGACGTAATTATTGGCAACGTCCGGATAGGCTTCGACGGGGAGGTTGTGAAAGGAGATGGCGCCCCAGATGAAAAGCAGAATGGCGGCCGCCAGGACCATGAAACGGTTATTCAGTGCAAAATCGACCAAACCCCGAATCATTTACTGCTCCACCGAGTTCTGCAGCTCTAGCGCGTTCGTCACCACCTGCTGGCCAGAAGCAAGGCCGGATATGATTTCCTGCTTTCCATCACCGATCATGGCGCCCGCGACTACGCCGATGCGCCTGAATTTTCCCTCTCCGGCCGGAACATAGACCCAGTCACGATCGTGCAGGTGAAGGATGGCAGATGCGGGCACCGCCGCGTGCTGCTCCGGCCTGCGGCCATGAAAAGTAGCCGTGGCGAACATGCCGATACGCATCAGGCGATCAGGATTGGGTACCTGAATGCGGACTTTCGCCGTACGAATGGAAGGGTCCAGCACAGCGTCGATTTCCCCGATGGTGCCGGTGATCACGCGGTCGGGATACGCATTGAGGCGAATATCAGCCGTCTGGCCGACGTGGACCATGGGCAGGTCGTTTTCATAGACGTCGCAAATGACCCAGACCTGGGAGAGATCGGCGATGGTGAAGGCGGTGGAAGTGCCGGCGTACGTGACGCCGGTGGCTGCGGCGGCGGTCACATTTTGCGCGATCACCACACCCGTTGCCGGCGAATAAACTTTGGCCGTGAGGGAGGGGTGGTCTTTGTCGACGCCGAGAACGGCTAACTGCTGCTCCGATGCCAGCAAATCGGCCTTTGCATCCTGCTCGCCATCATCGGCGATTTCTACCTGGCTCTTGGCGATTGCTCCCTTGTCGTAGAGAATTTTGGCTCGTTCGTCCTGCGTCCTTGCCAATCTCTCGTCGTTGACCGCTTTTAGATATGCATTGAAAGCGTTGGAAATATCGGTGCTCTGTACCTCCATGAGCAACTGACCCTTCTTGACGAAGGCACCGATTTGGGTGTGGATCTCAACCACTCTGCCGGACGCGATGGAAATGACCGGAATCTGCCGCGAAATGTCAGGATTGACCGTTCCCGTTACATTGAGGGTAGAAGTGGACCTATATTCCGTCGCGGTCGCCAGAGGAAAGCGGGCGGGGCGCTCCACGGTGATGAGGCTGACACCTCCTTCACTTTCGACTTGCACGGGAGGAGGGGCCTGCGCTGCAGGGTCAGGCTTTTGCCCGCCACAACCGCTCAGCATCCCAAAACTGAGAACCGCTGCGAGGACAACGGTGTGCTTCATGAATAGACCTCACCAACCAATGCAGGATTCCGATCTTTCCCGGGGCAAAGCTTTAGCAAACCGGTTTCCAGTTGCTGCTCATCATAGAGCGTTGCGAAGTGTGGTTTCTTGTAACTAAGAAACCATACTGTCTGTCGCCGTGGACTGCACCTGGGAAAACCTGATTAGCCGGCGGGAGCTGTTTGCATAATGTTTTTGATAGTTGGACGGCGCATAAGACAGAATCGGGGCACCCACCATTCAGCGAAGCCTCGCGTTCCTGATCGTCGGAACCATCCTTTGGGCGGAAATTCGGTGTCACACTCTACAAGATAGAGTATCCGGCTGGAAGCCGGCCGACTGATTCGCGCCGGAAACGCGTTCGGCAACACCACCACCAGTCTCGATGTTACTTGAGGTCCGGGGCCACAATCGATTGGTCATGGGTTATCTTTCGATTAAAGAGCTACCTGTTAAGTTGCAAACCCTCCTTCTATCCCGATCGTAACCGAGATAGATTTCCCGCGGCCGGATTGCCCCTCGCGTAACTTGCCGTGTGGGCTCGTTTTTGCATAAAGTCTGCGGTCCACGCCGGAGCACCGAGTCGAATTTCCCGTTCACGGCAACGCTCGGCCGTAGAATGGGATAAGACTAAGACGATCACGAGAAAGCCCAGAGATGCCATTTTTTTCCATGTTCATGTGGGGCAAGCGCAGGACATCGCTGCTAATAGCCGCCCTGATGATCGGCTTGATTGCGGTGATCGATTCGCATACCACTGCGGAGATCCCACTCGGCTTTTTATACCTCGTCCCCATGGTCGTGGTCGGCGCCTCCTTGACCCGTTGGGAGATCGCCGCCGTAGCCAGCATCTGCGCCTGGTTGGCAGAGGCGTTCGACGCGTTTCGCTGGGGCCCTAATACCGGTCTGCCGCGTGATTTGCTCTACTTCGCCGCCTTTTTCTCCATGGGCCTTTTCATGCACGAGGTGACGCGCAGCAGGAAGCTTTCCGCACGGCACATGCGAGAGCTTGAAACCGAGATGACCGCCCGGAGGGACGCGGAAGAGCAATTGAAAGTGTTGGTGGACAGCAGCCCGGCAGCGATTGTGACCACCAGTTCTGACGGGTGTGTGCTGCTCGCCAACGACGCGGCAGACCGCCTTTTCGGGCTGGAACCCGGCAAGCTTCCCGGCCGTCCAATTCGTGAGTTCCTGCCGTCGCTGATCAATGTGCCCGCCCTGGATAGCAGCCGTCAGGCGTTTCGCACGGCCATGCAATGCCGCGGACGCAAGGCGGACGGCGAGGTGTTCCAAGCCGACGTTTGGTTTTCCACTTATAGGACCAGTGCCGGACCCCGATTGGCGGCGATGGTGTTGGATACATCGGAAGACCTGCGGATCCATGAGGAATCGAGCTTTCATCAGATGCTGGCCAGTTCACGCATCATGGTAGCTGCTGTCTCGCATGAGATTCGTAACGTGTGCGGGGCCATTGCGCTAGTTCACGAAAACCTGCTACGCAGCAGAAAACTCACAGAAAACAAAGACTTTGAGACCCTGGGTACGCTGATTCTGGCGCTCGAACGAATTGCCGCTATGGACTTGCGGCAAAGCGCGAGCCAGGCTGCGCGCGTGGAGGTTCCGTCTTTGCTCGATGAGCTGCGGATCGTCATCGAGTCTTCCTTGCGAGATCAAGGCATCACCAGCCGCTGGGAGATCGAGGACGACTTACCGCCAGTCTGGGCCGATCGACAGAGTCTGATGCAGGTGTTTCTCAACCTGGCCAAGAATAGCGAGCGGGCTATGGAAGACAAGGAGCGGAAGGAACTGACCGTGGTCGCGCGCGGTGAAGGGTTAGGGGTAGCGATTCGCTTTCGAGACACCGGAGGCGGGGTGGCTCACCCGGAGCGGCTGTTCCACCCCTTCCAAACGGAAGCCCATTCGACGGGCCTGGGGCTCTACCTTTCGCGGGCGTTCATGCGCAGTTTCAAGGGTGATTTGCATTATCAACAAGAGACCGGTGGCTCGACTTTCGTGGTACATTTGTCGGCCGCTATGAGAGAGAGCAAGAATGATAACTATGAGCAGCAAAATCCAGGTACTGCTGATCGACGATCACAGCCTCTTCCGGGAGAGCCTCAGCCGGCTTCTACAGACAGAGTCTGACTTCGAAATCGTGGGTACCTGTGCTTCGGCGAGCGAGGCACTTTCGTTGCCGGAGCTCAAAGATATTGACGTCGTTCTGCTGGATTACGATCTCGGCCACGAGCAGGGCACGCAATTTCTGGACCGGGCGCACGCTCATGGTTTCGCCGGTCGCGTCTTGATGGTAACTGCCGGGATGAGCGATGCGGTGATGCTGCGCTCGCTCGAGAATGGTTCACACGGAGTGTTTCTGAAACACAGTCCTCCGAGCCGCCTGGTAGAGGCCATTCGAAAGGTGGTTGCCGGAGAGGTGTGGCTTGATCCCGCGGTGACCCGCTCCATCATCGCCGCCGCCACCGGCAACACGACGGCGCCCCGCCGTACGCAAGGGTTGACACAACGTGAGCAGGCCGTGCTCAAGGGGGTCTTTGAAGGGCTTACCAACAAGGAAATCGGCGCCCTGTTGGCTATCTCCGAAAGCTCTGTGAAGGCGGTGCTGCAGCAGCTTTTCGAAAAGACCGGGGTGCGGACCCGCAGCCAACTGGTGCGTATTGCTTTGGAAAAGCACTCCGATGAGTGGCTGACGAACCCTACTTAGCCATGGACACCGGTGGTCGGCTTTGGGACACAATTGTGGTGGGAGCGGGGCCGGCAGGCTGCGCGGCAGCTTATGACCTGGCCCTCGCTGGTCAATCTGTACTTCTCGTCGACAAGAGGGACTTTCCCCGAGAAAAAGCCTGTGCCGGCGGTCTGACCATCAAAGCCGTCAAGGCACTGAGGTACTCCATTGAGCCAGTGGTGAGACAGGTCGTTCGACGTGTCCAGCTGGAGGGTGGACGTTTGTCATCCTCACTGAAAAGCCGTGATCCGATCTGCGTGATGACGGTGCGGTCCGACCTCGATGCATACTGCCTGGGCAAGACGATCGAGGCGGGGGCCCACTTTCACAGGATTGGCGCCCTGCAACAGATTGCGCGCTCGAAGGATGAAGTGCAGTTGGCCACGAAGGGCGAAACCTATCGCGCTCGATTTGTGATTGGCGCTGATGGCGCCAGTGGCCAGGTACGGCGACTGTGCTCGGTGGGCTCCTGGTTTTCTCAGGGCTTTGCGCTTGAAGTCAAGACTGCGATGCCACGAGGAGAAGTCGATCTAACGTTTGATTTTGAAGCAGTCCCTGATGGGTACGCATGGATTTTCCCCAAGGGAAACCATCTCAATGTGGGCATTTATGCTCCATCGTCTGCCGCCGGACTGACGCGGAACCTGCTTCTGAACTACGTCTCCCAACGCGTGAAAACGGAAACGCTGGACCAGGTAATCGGGCAGTATTTGGGGATTGGGGCAGGCGGCTGCGAGACCGAATATGTTCGGCCGGAGATGCGGGATCGTGTTCTGCTGGTGGGAGACGCGGGTGGGTTTGTGGATCCGCTGACGGGCGAAGGAATATACGGCGCGTTGCTCAGCGGCCAGGCGGCCGCTCGCGCGATCCTCTGCGAAGCGCGGGGCGAAGGCACTGCGGTGGAGGCGTTTGCCGGCTGTCTTAGCGGTTATCGCCAGACGCTGCGCTTTTCATCGCGGGCGGCGATGGCGTTCTACGCGAACCCTGCGCGCGGATTTCGCGCCATGCGCCTGCCGTTTGTGCGCAGGTCACTGGTCAAGACCTATACTCATGGGCTCAACATCAAGAGCTTATCCATGCGCATCGCACTGTCACGGTGCTGATGAACCAGGACGATCATGTGGGCAGCTCAGACATAGGTCGTCTCCGCTGGGCTAAGTGAGAACCCCATTTCGAAATGCAGTTCCCGCAGGGACGGCTGAAGGTTGCTCAGGATGGCGTCGCGGCATATTTTCAGCCGTCCCTAACGGGACTGGTCGTCCTTTCAAATCCAACCCAGGACTGGCGTCCTGGCGCTAGGTTCAGCAGGTTCAGCCGTCCCTGCGGGACTCAATTCGTAATCCTGGTCCGCTTCGATCGGCTCATTTGGATGGTTCGCGATCACAGGCAAACGTATCTTAGGCGGTTACGAGCTTAGCGACGAAAGAAGCTGTAGAGCAGTACGGTGAGGACGACGGTGCTGATCAGGACATAGATCTTGTCTTTCTGGGCGGCAAAACTGTAGACGCAAAAGGCGACCCGCATGATTGGGGTCGCGATCAGTAGCAAAATACCCAGCCGGATGATGCTGCGACTGTCGGAGTGGCGAATGCCTTCGAAGACCGGCGTCAACCGGTCGGCGGGACTGGGAACTCCGTGGAAATGATGGTAATCGGGCGCCACTCCGTGCGCCTGCCAGAGGTAGATCATCCAGCCGGCGAGCACGACGAATGCAGCTATGCTGACGCCTGCCCGCAGCATCCGGCTGATGGCCATTTCCATCTTCAGATCAGCTTCGGAGGCCATCCGATCACAACCTTCCCGTGGCTCCGCTGTAGATCATTTCGACGCCCAGGACGACAATGACCAACGCGAAGACCACCCTGAGGACGGGCACACGAATCCTGGCCAGCAGGCGCGCGCCGAGCAGCGAACCCGCCAACACTCCCAACATCACCGGCGCCGCTAACCCGGGTGCGACATAGCCTCGGCCAAGATAAATGCCGGCGCTGGCGGCAGCGGTTACGCCGATCATGAAGTTGCTGGTTGTGGTGGACACTTTGAAGGGAAGCTTCATGGCGTGGTCCATGGCCAGGACCTTGACCGCCCCGGAGCCGATGCCAAGAAGACCAGAGAGAATTCCGGCAATGAACATGATGCCGAAACCGGCGGGAACGTTTTGCGCGATGTAGGATACGCGGCCGTTGTTTGCCGGGTAGTCGCCCGTCAGCTCAAGTTTTTCGGCGAGCGCATTGGGCGGATGAGGGGTCTCGTTGTGCGGCTCGCGGAAGGAACTCCAGGCGGAGTAAAGGAGGGTGACACCAAAGATAATCCCGATGGCCGGGGTGGAAACGCGGGCAGCGAGATAGGCGCCACCGACCGCGCCCAGAGTGGTGGCCACCTCGAGAAACATGCCGATGCGCACATTGGAGAAACCTTCGCGCACGTAAGCGACAGCGGCGCCGGAAGAAGTGGCGATCACGGAGACGAGTGAGGCGCCAATAGCGTAACGAAGGTCAACATGGAAGAGGAGAGCGAGAACGGGCACGATCACTACGCCGCCGCCCAATCCGGTGAGAGCGCCAAGCAGTCCGGCGAAAAAGGACGTGAGCAATACTGCGGAGGAGAACTCGATCAAGAGACTGCGGTTCCGCGGTAGATCGGGACAGGCGGGATGACAACTTCTTTTTCGGCAGTCAAGTTGAGGACCCGGTCATAGATGTTCATCATCTGGGCGTAGTTCCTCTCTGCTGTGTATTTCATCTCATACTCTAAACGAACCTGTCTCCGCATTCGAGCACTTTCATTGGGGTTCGCGCGGAACCACCGAACGGCTTCCAGCAGGCTGGTCGTGTTCCCAGCCTCAAAGTGGATCCCGGTACGCTGGTGATCGACGATCGTCGACATGCTCCCCAGGTCACTTGCGATCACGGGCAGGCCGACGGCGAAGGCTTCGGCGATGATCACGGGAAAGCCTTCATACCACGTCGACGGCAAGATAAGCACCGACGCATCTTTCATTCTTTGGAGGATTTCCGTGCGCGGCAGCCACTTCAACCAAGTCACACCCTGCATTGCGCCGGCGGCCTTCTCGACGTCGGGTGCAAGCGGACCATCGCCGGCAATGTGCAGAGGGAGTTCATTGCCGATTTCGCGCCACGCTTCCAGCAGGGTACCGATGCCTTTTTCCGGGGCTAATCGTCCGACGAAAAGCGCATAGTTTCCCTTGCCTTCGCCAATGCCTGGATCGGTGGGCAGGTAGTTCGGTTTTATGAGAATTTTTTCAGCCGGAAAGCCGGCCTGGACAAATTTGTCACGAGCAAACTTGGTGAGTGCGATATAGGCCGAGACGGCCTTGCTCCAAGTCTGCTTATAGTTATGGGTGGCGATCATCGCGGCGCCGGCCGCGGTCGCCATCCTGCTGCCACGGTAGCAACCATGGACTGCCCCGGGCCAGGGAACGCGTTTGCCGACACAGTCTTCACAGACATGTCCGTCACGGAACAAGGTACCTGCGGGGCACAGCATGCGGAAGTTGTGCAGAGTTTGAACAACCGGAATTCCGGCTTCATTCGCAGCATAGTATACGGCCGGGGAGATGACGGGAAACGTATTATGGACATGGACGACATCCGGCTTTTCCCGCTGCATCAAGTTAGTTAGCTCGCCATGAGCTTGCTTGTTCCAGATAGTATTGCCAAGCATAACCAGCGGGTTTTTACCCTTCAATTGCTCATTGCTGGTGTGGTACAGAAGCACGTTGTGTCCATGCGCGCGCAGCAGATCGGCTTCCTGGGCAAAGACCTGGTCTTCCCCGCCGGGCGTTGAATACGAATTGTGCACTGAGAGAATATTCATCGGGACCGATCCGTTTGTTTGCCGCTGACAGCGCGGGTGACCATCTGCTTCCAGACACTTTGGGTAAGAAGCAGATCGACGGCTCGCTGGAAGAGCGGCCGAGGAAGGCGATTGGAATACTGCCAGAACCGATCGAGCTTGGAATTTTCCCGAAGCCCGTAGCGGCACAGATCCTTGTAGGCTTGCCGCATGGCTGGATCGTCATTCATGCGGTGCCGGATGTAGCTCATTTTGAGGTAAAGCGGATTGCGGTCGATAGGTGGAAAGGACCGCGCAAGCGATGCATCCACGGTTTCAAGGTAGCGCTTCTGTTCCAGCCAGAGCGAGTCCATGATCTTCAGCTCCCGCTCCAGGCGACGCGGTGTGATGTGGGTCGAATTCTGGTCGTTCCGGCCGTGGAATCGCCAATGCGCTAATGGCAAGCCGACAGCACACAGTTCAGTCATCAACGGAGCCAGCCTGTGAATCATCTGCTCTGCATAGCCAGTGTATTCCACTGGAATGGGAAAGATACGATTTGCGACTTCGCGGCGGAGCGCCAGATTGGTTGTGGGCGGCAAGCCCATCAAGATACCGCAGTTGTTATAAGTAGCCTCCGTGCAATCTCCAGAAGGAAGGTCACTCAATAAGGGGTAGATGCCACGCGGCCGCCCCTGGTTGTCCACCATGCTGGCGCGATGGATGGCAAAGCCAGCCTGCGGATGGGCCAGAAGTGCGTTCACGACGGCTTCGATTTTGCCGGGCAGGAAGGTGTCGTCAGCATCGAGCAGGCAGATCACATCTCCGGAACAGCTGCGATAGGCGGCATTCAGGTTAGCCGCCATGCCACCGTGGGGATTGCGCAGCAGGCGGACGGCAAGTCCGCGCTTGATGTAAGACTCTACGACCTCACAGGAGTTGTCTTCAGAGCCATCGTCGCTGACGATGATCTCCGCTGGTGCATACGTCTGCTGCAGCGCGCTGTCGATTGCCCTGCCAACGTAGGCTGCATAGTTGAAGCAGGTGATCAATACGGAGACGGAGGGCTTGCCTGGAAGAACATCCAGTGCGATCGGAACGAGCCTATTCAGCCCATCGCCAGGGGTGGTTCCACTCTCTACCGCAGGTTCTACCGCTATGCCGATCATTCCCTTGCACCCAGTGGCAGTGTTTGTGCGGCCGGAATGCCCGGGTACAAAAGTACCTGGTGTCGATGGCAGCGTAGCGGATCGATCACGTGGGTAGAGACCTGGTCCTCGACCGCGGGGGCGTCGTACGAGTTGTGCAGGCAGAAAATCTTCATTCGGATCAACCCGTTTGCTTTCGACAGACGGTGCGCTGGACCATGTCTCGAACCCTCAGGGATACTGGCAAATCGACCGCAGCCCTGATAGAGCGGGAATGACTAAGCCCCTCGCGGCGGGCTCCACGGCCACGCCCTAAGTGACACCTGGTACATCGTCTACCACTATTTCTGTTGCATTCAATTCCTCTGATGGGTCAGTCGCAGATAAAAGGCGCGCCAGGCGTCTACGAAATGGTCTTCAGAGCAGGCGGAAGCCGCCTGCCGGGCTCGTTGACCCATGAGATACCGATCGGCCACGCTCTGGCTAAGAATGCGTTGCAACCCGTCTCTGACCCCGGCAACAGTGGTCTCAATCAGGAACCCATTGTCTCCGTCCACCAGCAAATCCTCTACACCATAGAGTTGGGACACGACAATCGGAAGCCCGGCCGCAGCCGCCTCGTAGGTAACCAAAGAAAACGTTTCGTACAGCGACGGAAACACAAAAACGTCAGAGCTCCAGAAGTAAGGCCGGACATCGGACTGCATGCCAACAAAATTAACCCGGTCGCCAAGGTTAAGTTTCTGAGCCTGCTCCCGGTAGCGGGCGATCAGATCGGCTTCGCCGCCCACCACGATCAGTTTGACCGGCTCCATACCGGCGGTGGCGAGGGCTTGCATGACCAGGGGCAATCCCTTGCGCTCGAACTGTCCCAGAGCGACAAACAGGCCGACCATGTCCTGGTCGTCCAAACCAAGGCTGTGACGAAAAGCGTGGCGATCGAACTCGGCCGGCTTTTGTAACCGTGCCAGATTAACAGGGTTTGGCAGGACTGTCAGCTTGTCCTGGATATAGGGGTACTCAGCCCGCAGCTCTCTTGCGAGGCCCTGGGACGGCACGACGACCTGCTGAGCTCGGGGATAGGTGAATTTTTCCATCCAGGCGTGGAGTTGATGATCGATCCAGCGCAAGCAGCCCCGCAGGCCTTTGGCGCCCGACTTACTCCAATGATGTTTGAGGTACCCACCGTGGCAAAAGTGAGCGTAGAGAATGTTGCTGAAGGCGAGGTTGCTCTCGAGCGATTGAACCAGATCGGGCTTTACGCCGCCGCGCAGGCGGTAGAGCAAATAGCAGAGCGGCGCCATGAGTTGATAAACGAGAAAGAGCAGTGCCAGGGGGCGTGTGGGCGAAGGCACGCGGACAAACTGAATTTTCTCCGGGCAGGGATTTTCGAACTCCACGGCGAAGACGGTAAAGTTGTGCTCCCCCGCAAGGGCGCGAAGCATGGCCAAATGGCAGCTGCCCGCGGGATTATTGCGGGTTATTTTGTAATCGTAAATGGCGATGTGCAAGGGAGAAGTTCCTCGAGCGAGACCCTGCACCTGGCTGCCGCCTGGGGTGGCCGATGTCTCACATATTGTTTCTTCGATAAGCATGCAGGAACCGGGCATACCCTTTCTATCGCCCGTCGGAGCTGAAACTGGAGAGTTGAGTGCTGTGGAGATCAGGGATCCGGCAAAAGATGCAGGATCCGGAAATTTCTGGCCCGCAGTTCCATAAAAGATTGTTTATGTTGTTTCTCCAAAGGGCCGCATGAGTCTTAGGAAGAAAGCAGCCCTTAACGGCTAAGGCCGGTTCTTTTGCAAAAGCAGCTAGGTACGGCCTAAAGGCCGTACCCTTCGGAGAAGCGAGTTTTTGAGCAAGCTTGCTATGCCATCTTCACCAGCGAAAGGCGGCCGGGACGGGGCACCTTGCTCACGATCCTCTTGGCGATCTCAAGCGAGGCTGTGGCTGCCGGGGAAGGAGCATTGCAGACGTGGAGAGAATTCTTGCCCTCAAGCAGCAGGAAGTCGTCGACCAGGCTTCCATCGCGGAGAAGAGCCTGCGCCCGCACGCCACTCTTGCTGGGGATGAGGTCGTCCGCCTGGATTTCCGGCACCAGGCGCTGGAGACTGCGGGTGAAGGCAGCCTTGCTCAAGGAACGGTACATCTCCTGGCCACCCTCTTGGTAGTACTTTGACGCAAGCTTCCAGAAACCGGGATAAGTCAACACTTCAGAAAGATCGCGCCAACTGAAGTCGGTTTTGCTATAGCCTTCGCGCTTCATGCTCAGCACCGCGTTCGGGCCGGCGTGAATACTGCCATCCATCATGCGTGTGAAGTGCACGCCCAGGAAAGGGAAAGCTGGGTTGGGAACGGGGTAAATGAGGTGGTGCACCAGGTGGCGGCGTTCCGGCTTAAGCTCGAAGTACTCACCGCGGAAGGGGACGATCATGGCCTTCGGCTCCATGCCCCCCAGCTTGGCTACGCGATCGCTGTGCAAGCCGGCGCAGTTGATGAGGAAGCGTGTTTCGACCGAGCCCCATGAGGTCTCGAGCAGATGGCCGAGCGGGGTGGGCACGATGTGGAGCACTTCCGTGCCGACCTTGAGCTCTCCTCCCTGCTGCTGTATTTCGTGCACCAGGGCATGGCAGACCTGGCGATAATCGACGATGCCCGTGGTGGGCACGCGAATCGCCGCGATGCAGGAGACATGCGGTTCTATTTCCTTTACTTCTTCCGGACGGAGCCGGGTCGCCGGTACTCCGTTCTCCGCAGCACGATCGAAGATTTTATCGAGCTGAGGAATCTCTTCCGGAGTGGTGGCGACGATCAGCTTGCCGCAAATATCGAACGGCACGCCATACTCATAGCAGAAAGCACGCATGGATTGGTTACCGGTTTGTGCCAGCTCTGCTTTGAGGCTGCCCGGCTTGTAGTAAATGCCGGAATGGATGACGCCGCTATTGCGGCCAGTCTGGTGTTGCGCAAAACCAACTTCTTTTTCAACCAGCAGAATACGTGCAAAAGGATATCGACGGCCCAGGGCAGCGCCCGTTGCGAGGCCAACGATTCCTCCACCAATTATTGCGAAATCATACATAGATTGCCTTTAGAAGCCTCTGCGTATTGGCAAGGCTGGATTTTGTAATCAAACGGAGACAACCTCAGTCGACAGGCCCATTTTCTCGAGATCTGCTTTGATTTCGGTTTGATAGATCGGGTTCATGGCAATGGCCAAATCTGGTTTGTACCGCTTGAGAAAGGCCGGCGAGACAATCTCCTGCCCGGTGCCGGCCATGTACTTGCCTTCGCGAAATGGATTGATGTCGACCGCGTATTCAATTTCGCAGCCGGGTGTGTGCATGTTAAGCGCGGTCAGAAAGGCCACGCCCTTGGACCCGGAACCCCATATCACGGCCTTCTTGCCGCTGTTCCTGGTTTCCGCGAGCTTGCTTCTCCACGACGCCATTCTGATCGCCTGGTGCTCGGTGAAGTACTGAATATCCTTATTCATCTCCGTGGGATCCGGCTTGGCTACCGAAGAAGCCGGCGTGCGCGACGGCTTGGCCGAAATCATCAGGTATTGGCCGTCGTAGTCGGTCCAAACATCCATCACATCGAAGCCTTGCTCTTTGAAGAGCAGCGAAAGCGAGTCAGCGCTGAAGTAGGAACAGTGTTCGTAGTAAACATCCCAGAATGCCAAGTCTTTCAACACGCGGGTCATGTCGGGGACCTGGAAGAAGATAACGGTGTCGTAACGGTCACCGACCGAGCGCCGCACGGTGCGGACAAAGTTGGCCGTATCGGGGATGTGCTCGAGGGTCATCTTGCAGCACACAAAGTCGCCTTGCACGTGGGCATATTTCTCGCCGTAGAAATCGGCGACAAATTCGACCTTGGCGTCGCCGGCGGACGGATTGCGCTCGCTGACGAAGGCGGGATCGAAGCCTACGCCGCTGTTGTTGCCCATTTCGCACAGGAGAGAGAGAAATTCCCCTTTGCCGCAGCCGATCTCGATCATTTTCTTGCCGTGGAGGTCGTACTTGTCGATCAACTCCTGGGCCAGGCGGTGATGGAAGGCCTGAAAGGTGCCGGAAAAGCCCTGCGTCTCCTCATAGTCCCCGGAGTAGTTGTGCACCGTCGGATCGAAGACGGTGTTGGCAATAAAGCCGCAATGGGAGCAATGGCCGAGAGCGATGTCGCCCTTGGGAAAGTTCACCGCAATGTCGCGCGTGGGCATCTGCAATACGCTGTGCACCGGCACCCGCGGAACCTGGTAAAAAACGGACATGTCACCCTTGAGGCAATTTGGGCAGGTCTTGATCTCAGGCATTTCTTGGTCCCCGTTCAGAAGAATTTCGTCACTGGCTAAGGTTTAAAGGCATGTCCCAGCGCTCTCACTCCGTAAAGTGGGCTGTGCAAAGATGTACCGACTGTCGAGATATCGGTGGAGCGCGGACGCGGCAGATCTCTCTCTCAAATGTGCAACAACAGATGGTGCTCGCTTGGGCTCTGATGGCCGTTCACGTATGGGTGGTCCCCAACATCCTTTAAGCCGAAAAAAGAAGTGCGCAAAAAGCGTCAAAAGAGTCAGAAGGGCTACCCACGCCTGGAAAATGAGGTTCTCATAGACCCTCTGGAGCGTGGCCCTCCGGGAAGGAAACAGGGGCTAAAGCCCAGATATTGCTGACTTTAACGGCCCGACTAAAGTCGTGCCCTGATACAAAGCAGACCGAAGCCGGGCCCTGATACGAAACGTCAGACCGGTGACCAGTGGAAAGTTGACGCGCATTTGGACAGAGCTGGTTATCGGGCGCCGACTACCTCGGGCCGGAAGACCTTGACGCCGTCGGCAGCTTCGGGGCTGTCGTACGCCGCAGCAATCTCCTCGGGCATGGGGCTCAGATCGGTTCCCTTCATGAAGTCGCGGAGCGAGGTGCCGATGGGGTGCGAATCCAGGTTGGGAGCGCCGTTCTTCGCCTTCACGTCGATCAGGCTGACGGTCCGGAAATCGATGCTGAACCGGGTCCTGCCAGACGTGTTGGGGACAGTCGAGTGCATGTTGGCGGCGGAAAAGACCTGAGCTCCACCGGGTTCCGTGATCAGCCGAACCTGAGGATCCAGTTCCATGGGCTGCTCTGGCTTGGGCTGTTCGCGGGTGTCGGACTTGATGTGCTTGGCGGCATCGGCGCGGCCGGTGCTGTTCCAGGCATAGTAGTTGAACTTGCTGGAGCCGTTCTTGACCGCCTCATTCCAATACTTAGGATGAAAGGCCATGGAACTCTCGGAAGACATCTCGAAGATGGGCAGCCACCAATTCAGCTGGCACATCGGCGCCGAGTACCAGGTGTCCCGGTGAAGGTGATGGGCATAGCCCACACCCGACGTGAGGTAGGCATCCGAGGTGACGGCGCGCAAGCGCGGCACATCGAGATAGGTGGTCTCCATATCGCAGCCGAAGTCCGCCAGCATGGCCTGGATCAGGCGCTTGGTCTCCGGGTGGTGAATGAAGGCCGGCTTGAGTGGGGCGAAAATGCGGACAAACTCTTCCACCGGCATGTCGAACTGTGCCGTGGTTGGATCTTCTTTGCCGAAGGCGTCCTTGATCATTTGTGCGGCCCAATTGGTAAAGGCGAGCGAGCTGGGCCGTGGGGAGTAGACGAAAAGCTGGCCATCATACAAATACTGACGGCGCTTCTCGTCATTGAATTTGGAATCTATGTAGATGCTGTTCATTCAGTCAGTCTCCTTTAGACGACTGCAGGGGTCGGGATCGGAATAATGAACTTTCCGCCGCGAGCCTTGTAGGCGTGTTGTTGCTCCATGATTTCGCCAGCGAAGTTCCACGCCAGCACCAGGACATAATCCGGTTTGCTCTCCAGCAACTTGTTCGGGGAAAGAATCGGCAGGTGATTTCCGGGCATGAACCGGCCCTGCTTGAATTCGTTCAGGTCGACGACATAGTCGAGCAGTTCCCGATCGATGTTGCAGAAGGCGAGCAGGGTGGTGGCCTTCGCCGCCGCGGCATAGCCGGCGATCGATTTGCCTTTGCCCTTCAGATCCTTCAACAACGCCGTGAGATCATCACGCACTGCGTGCACCCGGTCGGCAAAACCGCGGTAGTACTCGATGGTCGAGACGCCCGCGTTCTTCTCATCGGCGAGCAACGCTTTCAAGCGCGCGGTCGGAGTCTCCACCGGCTCAACAAACAGCCGGAGGGATCCACCGTGGATCTTGGTGCGCTCCACGTCGTTGAGGTACAGACCATGATCGCGGAAAAGCCGCGCCAGCGCTGTCACCGAAAAGTAGCAGAGGTGCTGGTGATAGATGGTGTCGAACTCACACTTCTGGATCAGGTCGACAATGTACGGCGCCTCGATGACGGCGACCCCGTTGGGCTTCAGCAAGGCGGCGATGCCGTCGACGAAGCCGTTCAGGTCGGCCACGTGGGCGAGCACATTGTTGGCCAGGAAAACATCGGCTTTCTTGCCCTCGGCAGCCAGCTTTTGCGCCAGCTCCTTGGTGAAGAAAGTATTGATGCTGTTAACGCCGCGCTCATTGGCGGTGCGCACCTGCTCTTCGGCGGGATCGATGCCCAAGAACCGGGATTCCGTGGTTGACGAAATTGCGCAACATGTAACCGTCGTTGGACGCAGCTTCGATGACCAGGCTATGGGAATCAAGGTTGCGGGCGGCGATGACCGCTTCAGCACTCTTGGCGAAATGTTCCAGCAGGCTCTTTGACACGGAAGAGAAGTAAGGATAATTGCGGCAAAAGAGAATTTCCGGCGGAACGGTTTCGGTGATCTGCACCAGTGAGCAGTCGGGGCAGAAGACCAGGTCGAGGGGCGCCGTAACTTCCGGCGACCCTAGCTGATCGGCTGAGAGCAATGCATCGGCGAGGGGAGTGGTTCCGAAGGAAAGAATCGGAATGCACTTCGTGGAGTTGCATGCGCGGCAATGAAACGTTGCTTCGGTCATACAGTAGCGGCTCCTGCGACTACGGGGGCCGTCGCTTGCTGGTTGGTCCAACGGAGAGATGAATCGAGAATACCTTCCTCGATCAACTTCCGAATGTGGGCGATGCGTTTGAAGCGAGGTCCCTCGAAGTCCTCGAGAACGAGACCGATCTTCTTATAGGTTTCGTGCAGTTCGACGGCGCCCTTGCGAGCATCCCAGACGGGCTGGAACTCAGGCAGCACCTTGCGGATCTTGCTGCAATCCACGCGGTAGCAGCGCTTATCGGGTCCGGCGTCGGCCGCGTACTCAATCACTGTGTTCGGCACCGTCTCCTTGACGATGTCGGCCAGCTCATAAATACGGTAGTTGTCTTCGTTGCGGCCGACGTTGAAGGCTTCGTTGTGCACCAGGTCGATCGGGGCATGCATCGCGGCGATAAAGGCCCGCGAGATGTCGGCGATGTGAACGATGGGTCTCCAGGGAGTTCCGTCGCTCTTGATGTACACCCGGCCAGTGGCATAAGCCCAGGCCACGAGATTGTTCAGCACCAGGTCAAAGCGCAACCGGGGCGAAACACCGAAGGCTGTAGCGTTGCGGAGGAACGTGGGGCTGAAGTTGTTATCCGCCAGCTTGGCAACGTCCTGCTCCACCATGACCTTGGAAGTACCGTAAGGGGTCACGGGGTTAAAGGCAGAGTGCTCATCCAGCAGGTCGTCGCCACCGGCGCCGTAGTTGCTGCAGGAAGAAGAGAAGATGAATCTCTGCACGCCGGCCTGCTTGGCCAACTTGGCCAGCTTGACCGATGCCTCATGGTTGATCTCGAAGGTCAGACCCGGATTCAGGTCGCCCAGGGGATCGTTCGAAAGCCCGGCAAGATGGAGAATGGCATCGAAGCCCTTCACATCCTGCAGGGTCGCATCGCGAACGTCTTTGCGGATCTCGGGGATCTGTGCGATCCCGTCACTGAAGGTGCTGCGCTCGAAAAGATCAGTATCGAGCCCAACTACTTCATGCCCTGCCTGCAACAGCATTGGCACTAAAACCGTTCCGATGTACCCCGCGTGCCCCGTTACTAATACTCGCATTCGATTCCTCCCAAGTTTGCCAAGGTGCTTTACCGCTTTCCCAATACGTTTCCAGGATCTTCTTCTCGCGAATAGTATCCATACACTGCCAAAAGCCGGTGTGTCGATACGCCATTAGTTGGCCTTCGCCCGCCAGGCGCTCGAGTGGCTCTTTCTCGAAATGGGTATCGTCGCCGTCGATGAAGTCAAAGATCTCCGGCTCAAGCACAAAGAAGGCGCCGTTGATCCAACCTTCCTTGGTTTGTGGCTTCTCAGAGAATTCGGTGATCTGATTGCCATCCATCTCGAGGTGGCCAAAGCGCGCCGTCGGACGGACCGCAGTCAGCGTGGCCAGCTTGCCGTGCGAGCGGTGAAACGCCAGCAGGTCGTTCAGGTTGATGTCGGATACGCCGTCACCCCAAGTGAGCATAAAGGTTTCATTGCCCAGGTAAGGCGCGAGCCGCTTGATGCGTCCGCCGGTCTGAGTCTTCATGCCGGTGTCGATCAGGTCGACGTTCCAGTCGGGAACGACGCCGCCGTTCATTTTGACCTTGCCGGTCTTGAGCGAGACACTGAGATCCCGGTTCAGGGAGCAATAGTCGAGCATGTACTTCTTGATGACTTCGCCCTTGTAGCCGAGCGCGATCGCGAATTGATCCAAGCCATAATGGGCGTAGTGCATCATGATGTGCCAAAGAATTGGCTTGCCGCCAATTTCGACCATCGGTTTCGGCTTAAGTTCTGTCTCTTCTGCGAGACGCGAGCCTAGCCCCCCTGCGAGAATTGCAACCTTCATAGAACCTCACCTCCGTTATTTGTGATTTGGGGGGACATTTCGTTACGAGGCAGCATCGAGCGATGTTGCGCTCTCCATAGAAACTTTCGCGCGCGGCACCTGCAGCCGGAAGAGAACCTGATCAGCTGCGATCAAGAGGTCCTTACCCATGCGGCGGAAATGCCTGCCCAGCCAGGGCAGCAGCAACAAGTAGCAGTGCAGGCGCTGTCCGGTAGTCACCGGAGCGCGGCTGATGCTTTGGAAATATTCGCGGAACATGCGCCATTCCGGAAAAGTGATGCTGGTGGTCTTGTTCGGGTCCCACCACTCCGGGCCGGGCAAGGTGCCGTGACGGTTGGTCAGGCGAAAGCGTGGAGCTTTGAGACGAACCGGTTTCACCTGCGACGATTGCCTGCTGTGGCGGGTGCTGATAAACAGGAACTCCGGCGTTTCGTGGAAGCGCCCGATCAATCCCATCTGTGCCAGCAGAACTCCGTCGCTATTGACATAGCTGCCTTGCGGAGGAAGCGTCTGCAGAGCGCTGAGGCGCATCACACCAAATATCTGGTAGCACATGTGATCGTTGAGCAGCAGATCTTTGAAACGGACGACGGGGTCCGGAGACTCCGTCCTAAGCGGCCACTCGTAGTTCTCGACAAACTGTCCATGCTCATCGATGACCCGGGTGAGCGTGTGGGCAACCACGAGCGAGTCGTCAGCTTCCAGAGCATCCACACACAAACGCAGGAAGTCGGGCTGAATCATGTCGTCGTGGGCGGCCCATTTGAAATATTTGCCAGTGGCCTTGAAATAAACATTCCTCAGGTTCCACCCCGCGCCCATGTTGCGGTCAGCACGGTAGTAGCGAATACGATCATCCTGCGCGGCGAACTTCCGGCAAATCTCCTCGCTACGATCAGTGGAGCAGTTGTCGGAGATGATGAGCTCGAAATCGTGAAATGTCTGGTTCAGGATGGACTCGATGGCAGCAGCAAGGAAACGATCTCCGTTGTAAAGAAAGAGCCCGATGCTGACGAGAGGGTTAGTGCTCATGCGTATTTGCTCCGTTCTGGATGCTGTGGCAGCGCAGGGGAACGCCGCGAAAATGACAGATGGGGTAACGTGGCAGAGATTACAATCACGACATTCCCTTTAAACGAGAGATCAACTGTTTGAGCCAGCTTTGCCGAATCAGCAGGTTGACGCAAAAGTCGAAAACCGGTCGCGGCAGGTAGATCGAGAGTTTCCAAAACCAAACAAACCTGGCGTCCGGAGTAAGAGCCTTCATGAATCGCTCGTAATGCCGACGAACATCCGGGGCCCCGGAAAGACGAGCGTGAAGATAAGTAATGTAAGCGATGTACCCGTGGCGGGTTATCGGCTGAAACTCTTCCGCCAGCCTGGGATCGATGGTCGCAAGAAAGCGTTTCTGCGCGGCCCACAAAGCCGCTGCGTACGTCAGTTCCCGTTCGAACGACTCGGCCGTCACCCGGTCCGGCCCGTAGTTGTTGCTACCGTGCAAGCGATACGCCGAAAGGGCTTCAAGGTCTCTGGTCACGTTGGTGAGAAACGGAGCCAGGCGAACGATGAGTTGATCGGGGCAGCTGACCAGCGGATGTTCGAGCGGCAAGGGGAAGAGGCACTCGGCCACGTCGCGACGGAGGGTCAATCCCGAGGTCGGTGGTGAGTAGGGCAAACCGCCGCCATCGCGCACAAGGCGTCCGCCCCACCAACCGTAAGGCAAGGAGTCCGACATCGGCCACACTCCCTGACGGCGGAGGTCCGCACTCATGCGGATGACGCGTTGCAAGCCAAGACCACAGTCGGGGTGGGCTTGAAAATCGGCCACAACCCGCTCCACCTTGCGGGGGAGAAAGAGGTCGTCCGAATCAAGCAGAGCGATAATCTCGCCCCGGCTGGCAGCGAAGGCTGCATTGAAGCCCGATGCCTGGCCCCCATTCTCTTTACGAATCAAGTGCAGACGCGAATCCTGGCGCGCATATTCCTCGATGATTTGGACCGAATTATCGGTTGATCCGTCATCGCAGATGATGAGTTCAAGGTTGGAATACGTCTGGTCCAGGGCACTCTTGATGGTGTCCCCGATGAAGTGACCGTAATTATAATTGGAAACAATAATTGAAACTAATGGCCGTGCCGGCAAAGGGCGCAGCTCGATGGGCTGCAGTTCAGTTACAGTTTCAGATTGGAGAGTAGGCATAGGAAACTCGGGTAAAAGGGGCTCGCAGTAAGAGATTCACAAATGCAATGATTCGTTCAGCCGCGCCTACGACTGAGCAGGAACGGAAAGTTGCTTCACCTATCGGCTATAGATTGTTATCTGTTCAGTAATCGTCAAGCGCAAACCGTCGACGACACGGCTGACGCCGCGCCCCTCGTACGACAGTCTTTCCCCAGGATTTTAGGGTCAGGGAAAGCGCCCCTCAGGGCATGAAGGTCTGATGATTCGCTGAATTGAGGTACGGGCTGAAGCCCGTACCTTAGTAAGCTCCTACACCCTTCACCACTAAGCCGGGCGTCGCCAGAATGATTTTGATGTCGAGCAGCAGGGACCACTCACGGATGTATTGGAGGTCGAGCCGCACCATTTCTTCAAACGGGAGCTCGCTGCGACCATTCACCTGCCATAGTCCGGTGATACCGGGATAAACGGCAGCCCGGCCCTCGGACCAATCCGCATATTCGCGGCTCATTCCGTCCGGCCCCATGTCCCCTGCCGGCAGTGGCCTGGGACCGACGAGGCTCATCTCGCCGCGCAGCACATTGATGAGCTGTGGCAACTCATCCAAGCTGTAGCGGCGAATGAATCGCCCAATCGGGGTGACGCGTGGATCTTGTTTCATCTTGAAGATGTGACCCTTCTTTTCGTTCGCGTGGGCCACGTGGCTGCGATTCATATTGGTGTACATGGAGCGAAACTTCAGGAACATGAAGTGACGGCCACCCCGGCCTACGCGCGGCGCCTTATAAAGAACTGGACCCTCCGAGGTGAACTTCACCACTGCGGCAATGGCCAGCATGGTGGGAGCGAGAAGAAGAAGAGCGATCACGGAGGCAACGATGTCAAAGGCCCGCTTGACGAACTCCTGCCCCCTGGTGAAGGACAGCGGCCGCAGCTCGACCAGCGGCAAACCGTATTGGTTCACCACATTGATTCGTCCCGGCTCCGGGGCAAAGTCCACGGTGCAATTGACGATGACACCCATGCGCTTGAACACCTTGTTGCATTCGTCCAACTCGCCCCGTGAAATGGAGCCGTTCAGCAGAATGATGCGGTTGAGGTGTTCGCGATTGATCACTTCGGCGAGCTGCGCTGTCGATCCCAGAATGGGCATCGGCAGGGACAGGCCTTCCGCAGTGTGGCCTTCGGGAACAATCAAGCCTTTGATGACATTCGCCACATTGGCTGTGTTCATAAGGGTGACCAGGCGGCCGGCGTGGGAACCATCTCCCAGCAGAGCGGCCCGGATGGGTGAAGGCCAGTGCCGTTCGGCAACCATAGCTGCGACTACGCTGACGACGCGCGTCAAACCCAAGCTGAAGAAGCTGAGCGGCGCGAAAATCATGAAGAACGAACGGGAGACATCGGTTCCGAGTTCGCGGGAGAAGAACGTAACAATAACAATGATGCAGCTGGCCAGCAGTGCGCCTTCGGCTGCGCTGATGATGCTATTCCATAGCCGGATACGACCTTCAACACGATAGAACCTGAGGCGCCAGGCCATGACGATCCACAACCCCAGGACCATCAACAAGGAGGGCGCCCAAATGGAGGCATAGTTCCAACTGACTCGTTGGGTAGCCAGAGGATTCAGCAGCACGCGCATCTGGATGGTGCAACTCCAGGCAACCGAGACTGCCAGAAGGTCCAGAACGAATTGCATCGTCTGGTAGAAGCGTAAATTGCGGACATGCATGAGAGCGGTTCTCCCCATACGCCGCCCCGGCAGTGGCCAGGGAAACGTTCGTAATACGAAAGCAGCGAAGGCCTTTCTCCTGGTCGTATAGGAAGGTCGACAGGGGCCACGCGGCCACCGTCACAGGAGAAATGCAATAAAAAAGGAACGTTGCAAAGACGCTCTTTTAAGTCAGGAAAGCCTGATGTTGCGCTGTGCTTTCGCCGGCGTCATTGTTCCTGGTTGCGTACAGTTGGTCTAGACAGCCGATGCGCGGTGGGGGGATCTCCGCTTTCGGGTTCCGTACAATAGTGATTGTAAGCCAACTTTAGTTACAGTTCGTTGTTGTTGTAGTAACTTTTTGATTACTAGCCGCGCACGACGCCGGCGTAGCTGTTGTAGTGGTTGACGTAGGACGGATCTTCAATGCGAAGATCGCAACCGTTCAGGATGGTTCCAATGACCGGGGTGCCATCATCGGCCAAACGTTCTTTGGCTTCTCCCAATTGCTCCGGGCTGGTCTCGCCGGCACGGCTGATCAGGATCACGCCATCGGCGTTGCGGCTCAGGAGGCGCGCATCGGCCATACCCATCATCGGAGGCGAGTCGATGAGCACGAAGTCATACTCTGACCGGGCGCGCTCGATCAAGCTATCGAGATGCTGGGAATGCAGCAGTTTAGAAATGTTGGCCGGCTCCGAGCCACCAGGCAGCACATACAGCCCGGGCACGGTGCAGGGACGGACCACGGAGTCGAGGGTAATCGTTCCGTCGCCCTCAGCCAGCAGAGCGTCGCTCAAGCCAGTGGCAAACTGCAAGCCGAAGAGCTTGCCCAGCCGCGGGCGCCGGAGGTCACCATCGATCAACAGGACGCGGCGTCCAATTTCCGCCAGGCTGATGCCGAGATTCGCAACCGTGGTAGTTTTTCCTGCCTTGGGGCGGGGGCTGGTCACCAGTATGACCCGGGGACTGACTCCGTTGACGCGGCTCAGGAGGATCGAAGTGATCGCGGACCGATAGGCATCCGCCATCATCGTTTCATCTTGACACCACTGCACCATCTCCTTGTCGACGGCCGCGGAACTGGCGGCTAACAAGCCGTTCTTGGCCTCGAGTGCGGAGCCGTTGGCTCCATTCAGATTACGCAGGGTAAGCGGGATGCGTTCGCTGTTGCCGATGCGCGCCGAGGGAATCACAGCCAATTCAGGCACGTTGAGGTGCTTGACGCTTTGGCCGGGGCTCCGGAGGCTGGCATCGTTGCGCTCGCGCAGCAGGGTGTAGCAGCCGGCGAAGACGAGGCCGATGAGAAGTCCCAGCCCGAGGTTAAGTGGCAGACTCGGGCGGTAGGTCGTTTTGGCAGCGGTGGCGGGACTGACCACGCGGACGTCGCTCGCCTTCAGAGCGGCGACGATGCTGGCCTGCTTCACGCGCTGCAACATGGATTGGTAAAGGTCGCGGTTTGCATCCACTTCCTTCTTCAGTATGTTGTAACGAACTTCCTTCACCGATTGATCGGAGACCACGCCTAACTGCTGCTGATAAGCCTTGGCCAACAACGCCTTGCGGCGCGCTGTTTCGGAGTCTTGCACGCCAAGGCGGCTGATGACGTTCTTGCGGTGTTGGGCAGACTGCTGTTCAAGATCAGCGATCTGGGCGTTCAACTGTTGGATTTTGTAGTTTTGCGGGGTGAGGGTGACGCTCAAATCGGAAAGCTGGCGGCGAAGGTCAGCCAACCTGGCCCGATTGTCACGCAGGGTCGGATCGTCCAGAACCTGGGGCATCGCCTCGGAAGGAGCGTTCTGCGACGTCTCGACCTGCGCCTTGGTCTCCGCCTCATCCGATTCGGCTTTGGCCAGATCGGTTTGAATTTGCCGCAATTTGTCGGCGGCTACGCTCTCCTGGGTTTCGCTGGGGATGACGATACCGGTCTCCCGGGCGTACTCCTGCAGAGCGTTTTCCGAATCCTGGAGCTTCTTACGGGCATCCCCGAGCTGCGCAACCAGGAACTTGTTGGTGTTCCCGGAGGCATAGCCACGGGCTTCCTGGGATTGTTGAATAAACTGGTCTATCAAGGTGTTCGCGGTGTCCGCGGTCAGCTGCGGTTCGGGACCGAGCACCGTCACGGTGATCAGATCGGAAGTTCCATCGACCTTGACCGTGGCGTCGTCCAGCATATTGAATACGATGCTTTCACCTTCAGCAGAAGTAGCCGCCGGAGCGTCACCGATCCATCCGCGAACGGTGGCGATAATTCCCTGCTTGGACGCGATGGCGCCGGGAACCTTGGGCCCCATGACCACGGCGGTCCGTTGGACGACCGGCGGGCTCTTCAAGAGCTTGGTCTGGGTCTCGACGAATTGGTCGCTGGTGGAGGCGTTAGAGGTGGGATCGATCTCTTTGCTATTCATAAAGTCCTGGTTCATCTGGTTCACTTCCAGAATCACCTGGGACTTGTAGACCTTGTGGGCGACCAGGGTATAGAGCACGCTCAGCAGAAGCGCGCCGCCCATGATCATGGCGATGGCGCCACGATGGCGGCGAAGCAAGGCAGAGTAGTTCACGGTTGCTTCCGGTTGGGGCCGATTGCTTCCCATAGGCCGTGACAACTCAATAGCGGTGGAACGTCCGGAGTTCCGGCCTTCGGGCATGCGAGGTCCAGGAATGATCTGCTGGGTCGGAGTCATCTTTTTGAAGTCCTTTCGGATTGATCCAGTTTTCTAGATCGAGTTCAGAATCACTGTGGCCCGATAAAGGTTCGGACACCGATTCTGAACCGTTCCACAAACCGATCGCTTACACGGTGCAATTCGCTTTGGACAAAGTACGGCCCCCCGTCAAGCCGGGGGTTCTCGCATGGGGCCATTCTCAAGAACGTGAGTGTAATCAGAGGCGCTCTATTTCCAGATAAGAAGGCCGGTACCGATACCAATGGCTGCTTCCACTCCGCGGGCGGTGACCGTCTTGGTCAGGCTGTTGGGGATATAGAGGATGTCATCCGGCCGCATCTGCAAGTCAGGCGCTTTGTTCTGCATGATCTTCTTTACATCTGCGGGAATCTGTTCCCGCGTTGGGCCGCCATCGGCGCGGAGAATCCTAGCCCCGCTGAGGGCTGCGGAATGGTCCCACCCGCCGGCCAAGGCGATTGCCTGGGTGAGCGACATGGTTTCATTTTCTGTCATGACGTAGCCGCCGGGCCTGGTGACATTACCTAAGACGTAGACCAAGCGTGCGCGGGGAACGGTAATGACGTCATGCGGTTTGATCAGGATGTTGCCTTCCGGATTTTTGCCACTCATGACCGCACGTATATCGATGTGGGCCACGGAGTACTTGCCGGTTGGATCGGTGAAGGCGCCGGCCACAGGTATAGGACCTTCGTTGAGGCTGCGGGTGATCAGAACCGAGTCGCCGGCATCAGCCCGCAGACCGCCAGCCTGGCCAAGCACTTCCATCAGGTTGCGATTTCCGCGCAACTGGACCACGCCCGGCGTGGTGACATTACCGGCAACTGAGACCGGTTGGCTGCGGAAATCGTTCACCTGCACGGTGACTTGCGGATCCTTGAAGTACTTCTTGTAAGCGGTCACCAGGTTGGCTTGCAACTGCTCGACTGTCAACCCAGCGGCGTGCACCTGGCCGATCATGGGCAGGGTCACCGAACCATCATTGTCGATCTGCACCGGTTTGTCCGGAATGTCATCGGCGGCAAAGACCCGGACCGTGATCTGATCTTCTGGTCCGAGGACGTAGCTGGTGACGTTGGTTGGGGCCGGAGCCGCGGGGACAGCCGCGGCATTTGCACCGGTGGTCATCGGCAGAGGAGCGTTCATTGGAGTACCCACGCGACCATCCGCTGCGACTACGCTTTGGGCCAACGCCGGAACCAGCATCAAGCCCTGGAAGCAAAGGGAAAACAGAATCAGTTTGGCTGGAGACTTATGCATAATTACTCACCATGGTTGAAGCTGGGATCCGCCAAGAAATACCTCCGGCGGGGACATGCTCGGAAAAGAGCGCTTAGAGACAAATATCGAGTCAAAAAGCATAGGGTGCCAACCAGAGCCGGCAAGGGGGACGTACGAGGGCACTCGCGTACGTTACTTCGGGAGAACCAAAAAACGGGATAGACAGAAGATATTCAAAGTTTCAACAGTCGTGCATTTAGGCCATCAACCGCTCGGCAACTGCGGGAGCGTACGGTGAGACCCAATCAGGATGAACTTCAACCAAGACCGACCGGCGCAAAAGGTTTACCGAGAGGATGAGACGCTGTGAGCGCCGAACCTCGACCAAGATCCCGGTCAAGCCAGCCAGGGGGCCGCGCAAGATGGAAAACGAACCGGCTTCACCGACTTCGGTGTAGGGCCATGCTTCGAGCGGAACATCGACACTGACGGTCTGTTGCAGCGCCTCAATTTCCGCTTTGTCGGCGGGCAGCGGGTTGGTGCCCGCTCGCACTACGTCGATGACACCACTCGTCATGAGGACAGGCACGATCGACGAACGAACAGTGGAGCAAAAAATGTAACCAGGAAAGAGCGGCATTTCTACAACTTTGGTTCGATCAGCCCACTGCCTTTTGGATTTATAAAGGGGCAGGAACTCGACGAACCCTTTTTCGCGTAAGGCGAGGGAAACCTGCTTCTCGTGTCGTGGCCGAACGCGAAAAGCAAACCATTCATTTTCGTTCGGTTCGATGGACCCTGGATCGCGATACATGAGTATCTCCGTTACAAGAGTGAGTGACTGCGATTCCCGATGGAATTCTCACTTCGCTTCGAGGGGGGGACGATGCGAACCTTACATTATGAATCGAGAGCGGCTCTATTTCCCGGGTGGACGAGCTTCCGCCATCTGGGTTACAGGCCCGAATTTCAAGCTTTCGCCTGGTACAGCAAAACTCTCAAACCCATCAGAGCAAAAATTTCCTCTGCCCTGACCTTACCGCTCACTTAATTCTCAAATGGTCCTATAGACCTGACCAAGTGTCAATAAAATCCGCAACCCAAACAGCGACACGTTACGACATGGTGTGACTAGTACCCATTTTGAAATTACATTGGTACCCAAGGTAACCAAATTCGTGATTTTTCACTTCGCATGGCTTCGCCATGTCAGTCACAGTGACCGTACCGGGTATATAAGTCCCGTATTCCTATTCAATTTTACGACCGCCACGGGGGGATTAACGGCTGTTCGACAGGTTTTGTTCAATGCTTAACCGGTCGTGGTCTTGCAGCACCTACAACCCGTAATCTAGTGGCAGCCGGAAGCAGTGTCAATGATTCTTGCGCTCGAGGATAACGCCGTTGGGTGTTACCGACGGTTACTCCGCGCCACGCATCTGCCTACCGTTAGATTTCCTGGAATCGCACCGATTAAGGTGCATACTGAGTTGCTCTGCGACGAAGCAACCCAGGTGACTCGAACGGTATGCTGATCGGGGAATGAATACTGCAGGTGGACCCAGCTTCGCCATCTCAGTCACATAGACTGCAAAACAGAAGCCAAATCGAGTGTAGGAAAGCCGCTGCAAGGGGGGGTACAGGGCTACTCGACGGTCTGGGCGGTCGACGCCTCATCCGTCACATATTTCACTGCCTACCACACGTAGGCTAGCGGCTCAGCCTCCCCGTGTCAACTATTTGGTCAGGACGAATGGCCCTATTAGGCTCTTCTGGTGGTTACCCGCGATGGGTACCTTCGATGCCTCCAGGCGCTGGTCTTGAAGGCCTGACTGGATTGCACGGCAAGCGATTGTGCGTCAGCGGTCGGATCAACTTTGCTAGACCGACTGTTGAAAAAAGGGAGATTCGTACAGCTGGAAAAAGGAAGAAAATATCCCGCGATTGAGATTTTGCGATCCGACATTTTCTCCGTCGTCCCCCTCGACAAGCTCAGGGCGGCTCCGCGGGACTCGACCGCTCGGGGGAGCTCCGGGATTGTCGAACGAGGACAGGCCTTTTTATTGTTCCCGGCGTAGACAGCGACGATGGCTTCGTGAGAGATTCATCGCACCGCCGGTTCACAAGTATCGACGCGTTCATTCTTCGGGCCCTGCACATCTTTAGCCTGCTGGGGCCAACCCAAAAAGTTACCCGGGCCCAGTTTTTGCCATCAAACACCTTACGTCGAACCAAGGAGACCCTATGAGTTTTCTCGCAGGAATCGGCGATTTGCTCAAACAGTATTCGGCAGGAGGCGGCGCTGCAGCCAACAGTCCAGCCGTGGAACAGCACTTCGACCAAGTCGCGCAGGCGGTACCCCCTTCTACGCTCGCGGGCGGATTGGCCGAAGCTTTTCGCTCCAATCAAACTGCGCCATTTCCGCAAATGGCTGCGCAGCTATTCGCCAATGGGAACAGCCAGCAGCAAGCAGGCGTATTGAACAGCCTGGTAGCGGCTCTCGGACCGGCAGTGATCTCTCAATTTGCGGGCAGCGCTCCCAATTCGCCGCTGGCGTCCCTGCTACGATCCGGTTCGGTAACTCCTGCGCAAGCCGCGAGCGTGAGCCCCGCGGATGTGGAAGCGCTGACCAATCACGCACAAACTCAAGACCCTTCGATCATCGATCGCGTAAGCGCGGTGTATGCTCAGCACCCAGTGTTGATTAAAAGCCTGGGCGCTGCTGCGTTGACGATTGCCATGAAGAAGATCGCGGATTCGCATGCGGTTTAGAGTTTTTCATCAGCTGGTCTTGCAGAAATAAACCAATGCTTTAAACAGAGGAGAAACGTTATGGCAGATCTTGATCAATTGAAGCAGAAATATTCGCCCGTTATCCAGACGATTCAGGGCTTTAGCGATCTGGGCGCGACGCTTGACTCGGTGAGCCTGGATGGCGACAAGCTGTACCTGAAAGGCTCCGTTCCTTCACAGGTGATCGCGAACCGGGTATGGGACGTAATCAAGCAGGTCGACCCGCAATACTCGGACCTGCACCACGAAATCGCCACCACTGGCGGCCCCAATCAAAGCTACAGTGTGAAGAGCGGGGACAATCTGTCTAAAATCAGCGCCCGGTTCTACGGGTCTCCCAACCACTATTCCAATATTGCTGCAGCGAGCAACATCGCAGACCCGAACAAAATCCAGGTTGGCCAGCAAATCACAGTGCCTGTGCTTAGCTAGGCAGGCGGCGATGCCTCGCAATGTTTGCGACAACTCGAGGTTGCACCTGACCTGTCCCCTAGTTTCAGGACGGTCAGGTGCGATTTTGGGTTAAGCGAAGGGCTTGCTGCGAGCGACGATCAGAATCGGCGAAAACGTAGCAGTCACGGTTTCCGAAGACCGGGTCCAGCTTACAACCTTCTGACCGGTGAGAAGAAACGACATCAGCCTGCCTGACCCTTCACTGATTCAGCATAGAGGTCGTTCATCTTCTCGGCCCGACGTTGCCAGGTCTGGCTTTCGGCAAAGGCAAGCGCGGCGCTGGACATCGACTGCTTCAGGTGAGGGTTTGATCCCAGAACATCAAAGGCATCTGCCAAGTCGCCGATCACCTGTTGGGGGGAATTCACGGAGACTTTGAGAGCGGCGTCATCGGGAACAAACGCTCGCATTCCCTGGTGATTAAGAGCGATGACCGGAAGGCCGTACGACATGGCTTCCAAGACGACGGATCCGAAACTGTCGCGCAAGGAAGTGAATACAAGCGCATCGCAACTCTGAAAAAGCGCCTCCATGGTTTCATGAGGAACACGGCCAAGGAATTCGACGCGGTCGCCCAACTCAAGCGACTGCGCGAGGCCTTCCATCTCAGCCTGTCCAGTTCCAGAACCTGCCACTAACAAGCAACTATCGCGGTATTTACATGCCGCCATTGCGCGCAAGGCAAGGGCCAATCCTTTTTGAGGCTCCAACCGTCCGGCCCAAAGGAGCTTGAGCCGTTCTCCAGCAACTCTGGGACCAGGCGGAGCAGAGTGCGCATCAACGCCGCAGTCCAAAAACAGGCCGACACGACTGGCACCCGCCCGCTCGAGCAAATCCTTGGTTTCAATATTTGTGGCCAATACGACGCTGGTGTGGGCCAGACTTCGTCGCAGACTCGGCGAGTACGGCAACAGAAGCAAGTTCAGACTCCGTAGAAGCTCCTTGATCCGGTTGTAGCGGAGATAGGAGATAAAAGACGGCGGGAAGGATTGCCCTCCGCCAATCGGTCCCCAAACAGCCGACACGGGGAGTTTCCAAAATGGCGGCGGGATGGCAATGGTGGACCAGCTTACATGATGCACGATATCGAGGTGCACCTGGTTATGCAGGGTAGCAGCCTGGTTGTAAGCCTCTTTCATCCAGTGCCAGTAATGGAGGCGAATCCCTCGCTCCTGATTGGACCCGGGTTTCCAATAATCGAAGCGGGTTTTAGGGACTACCCAAATGAATTGGATGCGGTCGCTTGGATTTGCTGCAAGAAAAGCGTCGACACGATCTTTGTATTCAGGGTGAGCAATGACCCAGACTTGATGTAACCGAGACATTTGCCAAGCCCAGTTCCAGGTAAATCCGGGCTCTGACCCTAAACCTGGAGCGCACGCATGGCCAACGATGAGGATCTTCATAAGGCGATTATTCGCTCCCTGGTCTTCCACTAAAACGAATCCGGCAAAGCCTGGCTTGTTTCTTTTCAGTTTGTCAGGTCAGTCGTGATGCGGCGAATTTGCGACTGCTTGTTCCGGACGCGTTTCACGGTGGCGACCAGGCCCACCTTGGTTTTCTTGATACTCATAAGGGGAATGACTCTGCGAAAGCTTCAGGATAACGCAGGATATGGCAGGTACCTGGGAGAAAGCTTACACCAGAGGCTAGGGTGCATCTCATGCGATGCCCGAGCTTGGATTGGCACGTGGACCGCAGAGGGAGCGACTTCATCGGCGAAAGAGCGAGGCAGGGCGCTGGATCCGGGATAGCCGAGGTTACTCGAGAGGCCGCGCGAATGGAGGAAGAAGCGGATCTCAGTGCGCCAGGCCTGTGCGGGGAGGGGCGGGCAAATTCCAGCCCTTCACTGGAACGTAATACGGACGCCGGACCAGCTCATGCAACAAATACGTCCCAGCTAGCAGCGGCCAACGGGTTATGGGCAGTGTGCCGAACCTGGCGAATGCAAGCTTTCGCCGTTTGCTGGGGTGAGCCGTCGATAACGAGATGCCACGAACCCGATACCTGATCAGGGGCTCAGGGATGCGGTATTTGCTCACTGAGTTCCAAGTGCTTATCCACCAGGCGCCATCCTCGGCTTCCCCCAGATCCGGATCGAATGGGTGGCGGGCCATGGTATCGCGGCGGACCATCCAAGTGCTTGGCATGGGGATGTGGCGCGCCAAGGCGTAAGCATATACTTGTCCTTCTTCTGTCATCAGCAAGTGGTCCACGCCAACGAAGTTGCGATGGCCGGACTTCAGAAAGGCCAGTTGCTTCTCGGTCTTTGTGGGCAACCAGACATCGTCACCGTCCAGGAAGGCGATGAATTCCGTGGTGGCGGCTTCAACGCCGCTGTTGCGCGCGGCTCCAGCCCAACCAGGCGGGCGCCGGACAATGCGTAGTCCGGGCCACGCTTCCGCTACTTCATCGATCCAGGAATTCGACTCCAGAACGACCACAATGGTGTCGCACGGTACCGTTTGATCGCGAACCGACTGTAACGTCTCATTCAGAAATGGCCGCTCAGCATCCGTCATACATGTAACGATCGCTGTGACATCTGGCACTCTACTTCTCCCTTCAAAGTCCTGGATCGGGGTCATCGCGGTACTAAAGTATAACGCGGCCATGCTCCGATTGCATCTGTGAACGAAACATTTGCAAGGCAGGCAGGCGGGACGCAAGTAAATTGACCAGAAACCGGCTCAGATCCTCCCTCGGGGACGAAGGGTCGACGCCGAATGCCTCCCCTGTCACGTTTTCAGACATTTCCGGGAATGGGTCGGGAATTACCGGGGCTTTTGTTGAGCCGCCGCCCCACTGGTATAGTGCGCGGTCTTGACCTCGCTGGGAACGAAACCATAGCGCGGCGGGTAGCTGGTTGGCTGGTTCGCGGCACCCCACATGCCGACTGCCTTGACCGTGCCTGGATAGGGCAACACGAAAGTGCCACCAGTTGAAAGATAACGTGCTGTGCCCGATCCCGGAACCGGGGTAGAGCCATCCGTGGTGTACCAGATGCCTGTGTTACGCAGGGGCTGAGGTCCCGAAGTATAGCCGGGATCCGTCAACCTGACAGTCAGTGGAAAGGAAGCCGGTCCGGAAGGCGGGTAGATTGCCGGGGCAACGCTCGGGATGCTGGAGACCGCCGGGCCAGTCACGTTTCCAGTAAAAGATGCCGGGGTCCTGGATGTCCCACAGGGGAAGGAGGCATTTTCATTCTCTATGTAACTGCTATCGTTACTAACAAAGCCACCCTGGACAGTATTGTTGCTCATACTTGCAACCGGGCCACAACCATAGGCAAGACCGCCGGCGGCATAAGGAGATTTGACTGCTTGCAACAGGATATTATTGTAAGTTGCTCCCCTACCCATAGCTTCCACTCCATAGCCATAGCGCCCGGAAGAACCGGCGTTCACGTTGAAGATAATTACATTGTTCGAGCCGTTCAAATTCGGTGGACTGGTACCGTTGTAGCAACAAGCCATGGAGAGGCCAAACGATCCGAAATACGGCATAAACCAGTCGTGCTCGGTGTTGTATTCGAAATCGATACCGCTGCTTTGCTGCGGCTGCTCCTCCCACGGGATGCGGTGGATATTACTGAAATCGTTGTATCGAACGGTGATGTTATTGGTGATCGCTCCCCCTGGGGGCTCGCAGGGATACTGCTGGTGTCCATAGTCCGGACAGTTGATATGCACTCCCTCCGCGAGGTGGTAGAAGTTGTTGTAAGTAACCGTCAAGCCGTCGATGGACGTAAAGAAGACAATCCCATTACAGGCGCCCTGATAGTCCTCCGGAGAGACGGTTCTCGTCATGGCATTCGCTGGAGAGGTACAGGAAGTACTATCTCCAAAAGTGTTATGGCTGATGGTTGTGTTGGTCAGCATTGAGGCGGTATTGCTGTTTGTTGTGCCGCTCTCGAAATAGATGGCCTGATCGACAATACTGCTGCTGCAGCAAGGGAGATTTCCGAACTGATTGTAGAGGATGTTCAGGTTTGTAAACGACGTCCGGACGAAAATGCCGGCGGAGTTCAGAAAGCCGAGATACTCGATCGTGGTTGTTTGGGTGCATGGGTTGGTGAGGTCCGGTTTGCTATTCAAGGCGAAGATCGAACCGCGCTCACCCATGGCAGAGGACAAGATGGCTGTCGCCGGAGTCGCCACGGGCCCCGTATAAGTTACACCGCATTTGAGGATAAGGGTGTCACGAATCGTATAGGTGCCGGCGGTGAACGAAACGGTATCTCCCGCTGCGGCGCGGGCAATTATTGCTTGGATCTTTGAAGTATTCTGCGCAGGGTTGACGGTGTACGTGGTTGCACCCGCCAGCTGGCAGCATGCTAGCAGGAGTAAAGCCAGTCCCTTTGTCATGAGCTAAAAGTCTACAACCAGCAATGGAACGTCGCAAACGACATGGGCTCTCGCAGGTTTCTTGATCGAGCGGAGCGCATCGGACTGCCAAGGCTTCGCGGCCACCCCACCTTTTGCAACTGTCCGTGCCTGCAAAGGGCAATCAATCCGCGCTTTTAACGTTTCCCGGCGCGATTGCAAAGATCATCTTCGGAGCTTAGCGGCGATGGCGCAGCAGATCGCTCAAAAACCGCGAAAATTCCACACGGCAGAGGCCCGAAATGCCCGGTTATCGAGCAAAAAATTCCCTTTCAACCCTTTTACAATCAGCGGTTTACAAACTTACGTAATACCTAATCGGTGTGATTGCCCCAAGTTGGGACACCCGCGATAGTAACAACAACAAGACACGAAATATTCGCCGGCGGCACCCCGTATCTCAAAGATGCGATAGCCCGTTCGCGCCTTTGAAATGGCCATTTTCCCCAGGCCGCGATGCTTTGAATTTTCCAACTGACGAGGCAATTCATGCGTATTTCCCCCATGGCACGGGTCTGTTCCGGGCTCCTGTGCGGTTTTTCAGTTTTGGCTTTGATGACAGGATGCAGCAGCCCCTCGTCCCAGAATCTCGATTCTCTGTCGGTCACGGCAACACCGTCGACGTTAAGCGTAGGCGGCGCGTCGGTGCTCAAAGCAGTGGCCCATCTGAGCGATGGCACGACCCAGGATGTAACCGCCGGAACCCAGTGGACATTGTCCAATGCGGCGATGGGAACTGTGAGCAACGGTGCTCTCACGGCAAAAGCAGCTGGTACTGTAACCGTGCAAGCGGCATATGTGGAAGCCGCACCGGCCGGCACGTCACCGGCCTCAGCAACAGTGACGCCCCAGAATCTGAGTGCATCTGCGCAAGTTACCATTACAGCGGCGGGCACAACCAACGTTCCAGTCATTACCTGGAATGCGCCCGCAACCATCACTTACGGCACGGCACTGAGCAGCACGCAATTGAACGCCACGGCAAACGTTGCTGGAACCTTCGGCTACACGCCGGCGGCCGGGACGGTACTCAAAGCGGGAAAACAGACAGTTTCGGTCATCTTCACGCCGAGCGATACGAAGACGTACTCCGCGGCCACAGCCTCTGCGCAGATCACGGTTAACCAAGCGGCGCCAGTGATTACCTGGACTGCGCCCGCCGCCATTGCGACCGGCACCGCGCTGAGCGCAACGCAACTGGATGCGACAGCAAATGTTCCCGGCAGCTTCATGTACAACCCGGTAGTGGGTACGGTTCTGTCTGCGGGGACGCAGCAGCTGACCGCGGTTTTCTCGCCCACCGACAGCACCGACTATTCCTCTGCCACGGCTCACACCTCGGTGGTAGTTGGTGCGCCATCCTCAGGTCCGACGCCGACGCCGACGCCGACGCCGACCCCAACTCCGACGCCGACGCCAACACCGGGCCCAGCCCCGGTAGGATGCGGAGGGCCGACCATTAACCTGAACAGCGGCATGAGCACAAGTACCATACAGAGCACGATCGCCAGTGCTCCAAGCTGTGCACTCATTAACTTTGGAGCCGGTACCTATAACCTTACCGCGCCGCTCACACTGAAATGCGGAATTACCTATGCGGGACCGGTAGCAACTCCTGCGACGGCGATCCTGAACGGCTCTGGATCCGGGGTCACACAAGGCAATGGGCTGTTTACCCTCTGGAGCAACCCCGACTTGTCGAATCCTTGCACCCAACCGACAGCGATCGAGTACCTCAACTTTTCATCCGCGACCACTGGTATTTACGTTCAGACGTCATTTACGAACTTGACCATTGCCCACAACCAATTCACGAAAATCCCCGGGAGCCAGTCGCAAACCGCCGCGATCGTTTTTGCGAGCGGAAACACAGGCAGCAATACCGCATCGATGTTGACGAAGACCACCGTCAGCTACAACCAGATGGGGGATAGCAATTCCTGCATCTCGCCCACCAACGTGATGGCGGACACAGACTCGCCGGAGGACTATGAGGGAGCCTGCAATGGAATCGTGATGTTTACGTCCATCAATGGCTTGGCTGTGACCTACAACAACTTCTACCACCTCGCGGAAGGGGTGCACATCAATTGCCCGAACTACGCAAACCAGCAGTATTCCTGCGAGCCTCCAGGAGGAGCGCTCACCGATAACATTACCGCTGAATACAACGATTTCAGCAACATTCACCGGATTACGTGGGAGGAACAGCCACAGCAAGTCGGCGGTATCGTCTTTGAGTACAACAGCGAGCATGACTGGTATAACCCGTATTTTGGATCGTATGGGCTGTCGATGGCTTGCTGCTATAACAGCACAACCGCGCCGAACTTGAATGGCTCGAACAATGTAGTGCTGTTCAACGTGAGCCCCGGGGCTAACGGGCGCTATGGCTACGGAATGGAAGCCATGGGTAAAAACGCCACCTATAACAATGAGCTGATACAGGCAACCGCTTCTTCGAGCAACGCCCCCGGTATGGCGTGGGGTTGCGGGAACGTCTCCAGCATGAGTAACAACACAGTGCAGGGAAACTTCGGCGGGTACATCGTCAGTGAAGGCACTTTCCCCTGCGGAACAGTAACCACCCCCACAGCCCTAACCGGAAACGTAACGGGATCTACGGTACAAACCTTTCCGAGTGCTGCACCCACCATCTCTCCAGCTTCTGGTGCGCAGTCCTACCCATTGACCGTGACTTTGAATGACCCTGGATTTACTTCGGGATCGTTGCCTCTGGGCAATACAGGCATCTGGTACACCACGGATGGCTCTACGCCAGTTCCGGGATCGGGCACGGCGCAATACGTCGCCAGCGGGGGAACGATCTCGCTGCAGTCCGCTGCTACGGTCAAGGCAGTCGGCATGTGGGGAGCTGCGAACCAGCCAACCAGCTATCCCTCGGGTTATGGTTTCGTGGCCAGCAACGTAGTAACCACCACCTACTCTGCAACCGGATCGATCAAGCGGCCTGCAGGGTTAGCTAACTCTTCCGATAGCCCAACCGGAAAAATAGCCGCCGCCACCAGTGCGGCAGCTGAATTGCCGGGAGCCGCCAGCGCAACGTTGGAATCGGTTGTGATCACTCCATCGCAAGCTGTGGTGGCGATTGGGAGCTCAACCCAGCTCAAAGCCGTCGCTACCTTTAACGATGGTTCGACGAAAGACGTCACCGCGGACTTTGGCTGGCAATCCTCTGACACACGCACGATCACGGTCAACGCGTCCGGCGTTTTGACTGGGGTTGCGAGTGGCCCGGCAACCATCGCGGGAAGCTATCAGGGACTGGCGGCGAAAACCGCGGCAAGCAGCGCCGTGGGCGAAGTGGATTGGCAGGGTCCTCTTGTCATCACCGCGGGAGGAACCTATTCCGGGAATTGGCAGAGTACCGATGCGAAGACTCCAGCCGTCATGGTGGCGACAACAGACCCGGTCATTATTGAGAACTCGCATATCCGCGGCACCGGCAACCTGATTACGACCAATGTGCAAGGAAGCAACCTGACAGTTCGTAACAGTCTTGGTCTGGCCTTGAACGCTGCCGTAAAGGGCCAGCCGAACGGCAATTTCGTCGAAGTGTCCTCACCGGCGCGACTCGATGTGGAAAACAACTACGTTGAGAACGCGCGCGGCGGCGTCATTGTGCATGGGTACGCCGGCACCCGGAACGGAGAACAGACGATCGTGATCCGTGCTAACCGGGCCCGCAACCTGACCGGCTTGCTGAGCGACGGAAATGGCGGTTATCTCCCCGGGGAAGGCTCGAGTGTGAGCCCGGCCCACCTTATCCAGTTCGATAGCGTGCAGTCTGTGCCCCGGATCGAGGTGGGTTGGAATGAGGTGGTGAATTATCCCGGCGAAAGCCTGGTCGCCGATAATATCGACCTCTATCGTTCCAGCGGGACTGCGAACGGGCCCCTGGAGATCCACGACACCTATATCCAGGGCGCTTACCCATACAGGGCACAGGATGCCTACGCCGGCGGCGGCATCGAGACCAAAGGCACTCCTAGCGACACCGACCAGGAGGCGCCTGCCTTCAACAGCATTCACGATAACCAGGTGATCGGAACGGTGAACTATGGCATCAAGTTCGCGGCTGGTCACGACAACATAGCAACCAACAATCGCGTCATCTCCAGCGGACTGTTGGCGGACGGGACAAAAATTGCTGCAGAAGACACCGGTTTGATCAACGGCGGAGCCGTGGGTCAAGGCCCAAGTCTGTACAACAATTCGATGCGGGATAATACCGTTGGCTGGAATTGCTGGAAGTCCTCGTGCGCTCAGGAGGGCTACCGTAAGGATCAGTTCTTCCCTGCTTCGCCCGTGGACTATTCCGCCAACTCCGTAATATCGACTCGCTCGATCACGTTCAACATGGAAGACAGCGAGTACCGGGTGTGGCTAAACAAGGTGTCAGCCGCAGCCGTTTCGGTGGGTCCCGCCTTCTAGCCACAGTCCACAGAGCGGCACCGGGTATGCCGGTGCCGCCCAACCAAGTGGTTTCAGCGGCGCTATCTCAAACCTGAGATGGCGCCGCTTTTTCTTGTGCATCGGATCCTTCCCCTGATCGGGGTGCGATCTTGCGGGAACCTCGAACCCGCGGCCGAGGAAAAAACGCCTGCGCTCGGGTATTTGACGGTTGTTCCGGAGGCTGCCAAGATGGTTACTACGCGGTCCGGTCCGGGATCCCCTTGGTGGGCACGTACAGTGCTGCAACCGACTGATTGTCGGAGAGTTAAATGATGAGGCCGTATCTGTCCAACGTGGATGTGAGGCGCCCCACCTTTGGGTTACATCCTACCCGGAAAATCTCGTCTATCGTGGGTACAAGGGTAACAGGATAGGGATCGCTGCCAGGGGCACGTGCCTCGACGTTGATCTTTCGGCTTTATCTGGCATTAGAGCGAACGAATTAGGGCGAACGCGCTTCCCATTGTGAAGTCGAGCGCGTACGGTAAAAATAAGGTGCCTGCTCGAAGAAGAGGTTTGCCGATAAATAATATGTTGCGGAATACAGGGAGAGTTTTCAAGGCGACCTTGCGATTCGAGCGCATCGGCCGCTCTCGCACGTTGAGCCGGCAGACTCGTTTGAAGTCCTTACACGGGAAGAGCCCATGCTGAAGAAGTTTCTGCAACTTGATAACTGGTCCAGGTTGGTTGTCCTTTACCTGTGGAGCTCTGAGTTTCTCGGGAAGGCGTCTGTTTATGTCGGGCTGGCCCTGGGAGGCCTGCTCCTCTTTAGTACGCGGGTGCTCTGGGATCGTTGGTACCTTGCTCTGACCCGAGGCACCGATCCGTTGAATCGATTCGCATGGGCGCTTCTGGTGTCCTTGCTTTATGGCATCACGCAGGTAATCCGCGGGCTCTTAATAGGCTATGCGCCTATGACTACGCTGGAGATTCTGGTCTTCAATTTGTGTCCGGTTTATATCTTTCTGGGCCTCTGGGTCGGTTTTCGCCATGCGGGCATCATTCGAAAGTACGTCAGGTTTCTAGCATGGCTGACCGTGGTCTACACCCCTCTCTACTTCATCTTTTTTAAGAACCTGAACATCTCACTGTCCGGGATCGTTCCCGGGACTGGGTTGGAGCTATTGGGTAGCCCAGGCTCCGGATCACTGACTCTGCTGAACCTGCTCTGTCTCGAGCGGTCTCTTGCTCAATTCTGGCTTCCCATCGTGGTGCTTGTGTGTTTGACGATCGGCACCCAGGGGAGGGCGGACTGGCTAGGGTTTGGGGTATGCCTGTTCACCTGGGGAAAGCTAACCAACAGGATGGGCCGTGTTCTGGCAATTGCCGGGTGCGTAGTCGGTGTACTCCTGATTGCCAGTTTGATCGATCTGAAGCTTCCACCGCTTCCGGGACGCGGCGGCGAACTTTCCGCTCGCGGGTCGCTTGCGCGCATGGCGGGATCGGTCAGTCCAGAATTGGCTACACAATTCGGCGTCGATGCTGCCACCGCTCGCTTTGATTATGGAACGGTGTATTGGAGAAAGCATTGGTGGGCGAACATTCGCAACGAAGTCTCCAGAGACTACAAGACGGAGATTTTTGGAATGGGCTATGGCTATCCGCTGGCCAAGCTTGCTGACAGAGATGTCGAAAAGGAAGGCACGCGATCCCCGCACAGTATTTTTTACTTCACACTTGCCTATTCGGGGATCGTGGGCTTTGGCATATTCTGCTGGCTGCAGGTTTCCATGATGCTTCTGCTGTGGCGCATTTACAAGGTAAGCGGAGAGACATTTGGCCTGATTTATTGGCTTTTCACACTGATCGGAGCGTTTTTCGGCAATTTAATTGAAACGCCTCAAGCTGCTATCCCGTTATATCTTCTGTGCGGTATGGCGATGGGTCCGTTTTTCCTGCGGACCGCTCGAGTTTACGTGGACGAACCGGCGTTGCCTGATCATGTCGCGGAGATGGTGTAGTCCACTTGGCTCACCTCGCCTCAGATGGCGGGACTGGAAGCCTGGGATGCGGAGAAGTGAGGCCGGTTCCCGTCCGAGAAAGACCGCGGTGCATCAACCCTTGGGAACGTCGGGGACTTGCTCGCGAGAGATGCTATGAGGAGATGACCACGAGATGAGTACGGTTAGCGTCAGTCCTTTACCCGCTTCGGTCCGGCACGCAGCGCTGAAACCGCCTATTTACTCGTCTCACCTTGATCTACTTCGGGGAACGGCCGCCCTTATCGTCATGTTCGGACATCTCCGTTACCAATTCGAGGATATAGGGGGAAAGCCGCCGGGAAATACTCTCTTGGAGAAACAAGCGGAGTTGGCGGCAACCGCGCAGCATTTTCATTACATGAATCCTCCGCACCAGGCGGTGCTCTTGTTTTTCGTTCTCAGCGGTACATTGGTTGGAGGCAGCGTCCTGCGTGACCAAAAGCGAGGGAGATTTTCCTGGGTAAGTTACTGCACCAAGCGATTAAGCCGACTGCTTACAGTCCTCATTCCAGCTCTGGTAATCGGTGGTTTTTTTGATGTTGTTAGCAGGCATATCCTCGCTAGCGGGTCGGTCGCTCAGTTTGGCCGGCTTAGCGTGATGGAGTGTAACCTGGGGCTGAAAACGTTTCTCGGAAATCTTTTGTTCCTCCAAAAGCTGGACAGGACCGGCGTTCCCACCTTCGGCACCAACAGCCCGCTGTGGAGTCTATCATTTGAATTCTGGTTCTATGTTCTTTTCCCGTTGCTGATTGCTGTCATCTTTACCAAGCAGCTCAGGCTGCGGATTCTGTTCCTGCTCCTTTTCCTCATTACGGCGACGTTTTGCTGGAAGGCTGTGGACGACGGCCTTCTACTTTGGAGTATGGGTGCTCTCGTCACTCTTCTTCCGCTGGCTATTCCGGAAAGAGCGCAACGGCCTGCGGTAGCAGCCGCTTTTGCCCTGTTTGGTTGCACTGCTCTATTCCTTTTGAAACATCCATTTTCGAACAAGTGGTTGGATGATTATCTTCTCGGGCTCTCTGTGTCGATCCTGGTCTATGTGATTTTGCATAGACGTGAGGTTCATTCCAGGACCACGTACGTGCTCGTGACCGAGCGGATAGCGCAGATGTCTTTTAGTGTTTATTTGTTCCACTTTCCCTTAGTGTTCCTAATCGTGGTGTTTTTCGCCCTGCATTATCCGAGTATTATGAGACAACAATACGGCTTGGCGTACTTTGGGATCGCGTCCCTGACGTACCTCATTTGCTATCTCTTCTATTTGATGTTCGAACGCAATACAGATCGCGTAAGAAACATGGCGATGAAGGTGCTGATGAGGCGGCCGGACACCAGGACGGAATCGTGAGATAACGGGACATGATCTGCGATAGATGTTTGTAGCGCAAAGTCCCGCAGGGACGGCCTGATATAGCCCAGCACGCAGTGCTGGGTTAGCGAAGAGTGCGTCGACCAGTCCCGTAAGGGACGGCTGCATCATCCAGCATCGTGTGTGCCATCAGAAATTTTCTGAATTCCTCTGCCGAGCTAACTACGCCGTTCGTGATGCATGCTTACCTGGGCGGGATCGCGCGCGAGAACGCGATGGTGGCGATCGCGGATTGTCGGTTGTCGTCCGCTGGTGCTGAACACCAGGTGAACCAGGCAAGATACGTGACTATGAGGCATGAGAATCAGCCGTCCCTTACGGGACTGGTCTTCCTGGTCCATTGTACCCAGCACTGGTTCGGCGCTGTACCTTCGTTCTCATCCTGTACAGCTTGCATGCGCCGAACCGTACTGGGCTATTCTCAGGTCGTCCCTGCGGGACTTTGCGCTCGAAACAGCTGTCACAACTCCGGGGCCGGAAAGGAATGCACCTCGTACAGAACTGTGTGACCTTGATCCTGCCTTGGATCAGCAACCCGGCAAAGCCGGGACAAATTTAGAAACTCCAGGGTACGGCCTTCAGGCCGTACGTAACTGCTGTGTAATGAATCCGGCTTTAGAAGCCGCTGAGGACTGCTACCCTTCTCGAAATCGCTGCTTTCCGCAGCTTGTAATATCCTCGGTGATCACCTTAAAACCGGCCACTTGTGATCAGTGGAAAACCGGCCACTTAAGGAGGTTCAGACTTGATTGTTTTACTCCTCAGCGTCCGATGTCAGCAAGGTGGGGCGAGGAGTACCGGGTGTATCTAAGGGTAATATCGGCCTTCTGTACCGCTTCCAAGCGGCGCCCCACCTTGGTTCGTAGGTAGGCACCACGCAATTTTCTTATTAGGGGACACTTCAAGAAACGGAACGCAACCTACGTCAAGGCGAAGTCAGTTCACCTAAGCCTTTCGTAATCAGCAAGATCTAAGTCGAGAATGCGCGGTTCTAAATTTAGTCGTCAGACAACTGGTACTTTGGAAAAACAGGAGTTTTCGGCCCTTGGAGGGGATAGACGCAAAGTACCCCATGATCAGAAATCCGCAACACCGATGATAGTCGGAAAAATGGGGGCTGCTCTCCGTTGACGGGTTGGTTTCCTCTTCGAAACGTCCCGCTATGGAGTGCTAGCGAAGCCGTAACAGTCAAGGATTGCTCCGAGCAAAGCGACGTGTTGATGCGAGCATGCAGCCGGGAGAGGATAGCACCCATTGGTAGTTCGGCAAGGAGGGGTTCGCTGGTTTCGAAGTCCCCCGGCGGCTCCGGATGTTCGCTGGGAAAATCGGTCACGCCGCCCCTTGTTCGCCATATGCTTCGGCCGACCGAACCACTGCTTCAGTCTCTCCCTGACGGAGCGCATCGAGTGGGGTTCTGTGGTTCAGCCTGTCGTTGCCGTTAGCAAAGAAAATCGACTGCATCCACGGATCGTGCCCACTGAGCGCATCCAGAACTTCTTTCAGGCCATCGAGCGTCTTTCCGTCCTCGAACCGAAAAGCTGGATACGCATAGCCTCTTTTCCCCTGAGTCAGGCCGATCAGCTGGTTCTGGCTTCGCCGCTTATCCACCGCTTGGCGGCTGATGCCGATGAGTTCGGACACTTGCTCGACGGACAGACTTCCTCCGAGCTTCTCAATGATCCGTTTCCTGTGCTCGATGCCTCTTAGCTTCGCTCGAATCAGGGGATCGCCATCGCTGGATTCCGCGGCTATCGAAGCTGCGGAACAGGATGGGCCGTTTTCTGGCGATCGCAGGGTGCGTTGTCGGTGTACTCCTGATTGCCAGTTTGATAGATCTGAAGCTTCCCCCTCTCCCCGGACGCGGCGGGGAACTTTCCGCTCGCGGAACGCTCGCGCGCATGGCGGGATCGATCAGCCCACAATTTGCTTCCCAATTCGGCGTGGACGCTGCCACCGCTCGCTTTGATTATGGAACCGTGTATTGGAGAAAGCATTGGTGGGCGAACATTCGCGGCGAGGTCTCCAGAGATTACAAGACGAAGATTTTTGGATTGGGCTATGGCTATCCGCTGGCGAAGCTAGCCAGCCGTGATGTCGAAAACGAGGGCACCCGATCCCCGCACAGTATTTTTTACTTCACTCTTGCTTATTCGGGGATCGTCGGGTTTGGCATATTCTGCTGGCTGCAGGTATGTATGATGCTTCTGCTGTGGCGCATCTACAAGGTGACCGGAGAGACGTTCGGCCTGATTTATTGGCTTTTCACACTCATCGGAGCATTTTTCGGCAACTCGATTGAAACGCCGCAAGCGGCTATCCCGTTATATCTTTTGTGCGGTATGGCGATGGGCCCGTTTTTCCTGCGGACCGATCAGGTTTACATGGACGAGCCGACAATGCCTGATCATGTCGCAGAGATGGTCTGATTTCAAGTCGCAACGGGCGGCTTTACAAGCTGCGTTGGCATCACAAACATCGAGAGCAAGTGGCCATGTCCTGAGTGTTTTTCCATGGGGATCTGGTACTAAGCTCTTTAGATCCATGCGCGGCCGCTTCTCAGCCGCCAGCGCGTTCCAACGCCAAGGACGGCTCCAACGAGCTTGAGTTGCGAAAAGTAACCTCAGGTGGCGTTACCGGAAACAGTTGTTCGCGGCATAAAATGTGACCGATGGCGGCGCCACGAAGTATACTTTGGTTCGACCTTAGAATTGGTAACCCGGTTGGAGGCTCTCTTTTGCGTTCAGCAACGAATCAGTATCTGAGTGAAGGTCTCGTCCCACCGAGTTCCCAGAAGGAGCGGGTGAATATTCTCGGTGTCGGTGTCAGCGCTCTGAATATGGAGATGGCTCTTCGCCAGACCGAATCACTGCTGGACCAGAGAAAGCAAGGCTACGTTTGCGTGACGGGTGTGCACGGCATCATTGAAGCGCAATCGGACAGTGCCTTTCGCGATATTCTGAATCGCTCATTTCTGACTACACCTGATGGCATGCCCACGGTTTGGCTTGGCCGCATTCATGGGTTCAAGCATATGAGCCGCGTTTACGGCCCCGATTACATGCTCGGCCTGTGTGAGCGCTCTGTCACCAAGGGTTATCGGCACTTTCTGTACGGAGGCAAGCCCGGTGTGGCCGAGGAACTGAGAGCAGAATTGACGCGGCGGTTTCCCGGAATCCAGATTGTCGGGACTTATACTCCGCCGTTCCGGCCGCTCAACGCGCAGGAAGAGGAAGATCTTCGCTCACAACTTGAAAGGTCGCAGGCGGATGTGTTGTGGTGCGGCCTGAGTACGCCGAAGCAGGAGCGGTTTATGGTCGCGTATTCGCAGCGCATGCCGGTCAAACTGATGGTCGGGGTGGGCGCCGCGTTCGATCTGCTGAGTGGAAATCTAAGCGAAGCGCCGGATTGGATGAAAAAGGCCGGGTTGCAGTGGCTATACCGGCTCATCAAGGAACCGAGGCGCTTGTGGCGCCGGTACCTAATTAACAATCCGAAGTTTACCTGGCTCACGTTGCTGCAACTTACCGGCCTCAGAGGTTTTCGGTTGAATTGAGGGGTTCGTTTTTCGTCCCGCTCTGTTTCCGCCGTTCCAGGGTTTTGCTTCAGTTCGCAAACACTCCATAAAGCCTTCATCCGTCGATTCTGCGCGTTTCGAATGCCATGCTTGGTCGACGACTTGCTCGACGCAGGGCAAACGAGCCGAATTTAACGTCTTGTTACTCCCTGATCACCGGTCTTTAACGTATTGCCATTCATGCTGAAAGGCGGTCGTAAAGCCGGCCTCGAAGGGAGCAGTAATGCAAAAGCTCGTAGCAACGTCGTTAGCCTCGTTGATGTTCGCCGGGACACTCGTCAATCCGGTGGCGGCGGGAGCTCAATCCGGGACCAGCACACCGATCAAACATCTCATCGTTATCTATCAGGAAAATGTCTCGTTCGACCACTATTTCGGCACCTATCCAAAGGCTCTGAACCCAGCGGGACAGCCGCGATTCATAGCCAAGCACGACACGCCGGCGGTGAATGGCTACACGGACGGGTTGCTCTACAACAATCCGAATGCCTTGAATAGCCTCAACGGAAACGGAGCGACCAACCCATTCCGGCTCGATCGCACGCAGGCGGCAACGAATGATCAGGATCACGACTACACGCCGGAACAGCAGGCATTTCACGGCGGGTTGATGGATTCGTTCCCCAAATACACCGGCACACCCGGTCCCCCGCCCAACGGGCAGCCGACGAGTGGGCTGGTGATGGGCTACTACGACGGCAACACCGTGACGGCATTTTGGAATTATGCGCAGCGGTTTGCCATGAGTGACAACTCCTACGGCAGCAACTTTGGTCCCTCTACTCCGGGCGCCATCAACCTGATTTCAGGCCAGACCAACGGCGTGGTTGACCAGGTAAGCGCCAGCGCCGACATCGTGTCGGACGGCGGCAGCGGGTTCACCCTGGTGAGCGACGCGGACCCGGTCGGGGACGTTTGCTCCACCACCACCGGTGCGCTAGTCGCGCTCAGCGGACAAAACGTGGGTGATCTGCTCAACGCCGCCGGCATCAGCTGGGGCTTCTTCGAAGGCGGTTTCGACCTGTCGGTGAAGAATGCGAACGGAACCACCGGCTGCAAGCGGAGCACCACCTCCACGGTGACGATGAGCCCGAAAGCGGACTATATTCCTCATCATCAGCCCTTTCAGTACTACACCTCCACCGCGAACCCGAAGCACGTGCGGCCGACTTCACCCAGCACGGTCGGCATCAATGGTGACCCCGCAAACCATCAGTACGACACGCACGACTTCTACGACGCCATCAATGCCGGCAACTTCCCGGCGGTCAGCTTCCTCAAGGCGCCGGGCTACCAGGATGGCCACGCCGGCTACTCCGATCCGCTCGACGAGCAGACGTTCGTCGTCAACGTAATCAATTTCCTGCAGCAGCAGAAGGACTGGGCGAATACCGCTGTGATCATCGCCTACGACGACTCTGACGGTTGGTACGACCATCAGATGGGTCCGATCGTGAATCAATCCGCCACCGCGATGGATGCCCTTACCGCTCCCGGCCAATGCGGGACCGGAGAAGGCGCTCTTGAAGGTGTCGCTGTCCAAAAAGCCCAGGGACGCTGCGGGTATGGTCCACGTCTTCCCCTGCTGGTGATCTCACCCTTCGCCAAGCAAAACTACGTCGATCACACGGTTACTGACCAGAGCTCGATTCTGCGGTTTGTCGAGGATAACTGGTTGGGTGGTCAACGCATCACCGGCTCCTTTGACAATCTTGCCGGCCGCCTGAACACGATGTTTGATTTCAAGAACGCAGACACCACGCCTTACGTCCTTGACCCTTCCACTGGATTAGTTAAGAAGTAAGGGAGACCGGCCAACAGCAATTGCCTTTGATGTTCGTTTTAAAGCCGGGCAAAGGGCTTCGTCCCTTTGCCCGCTTGATTTATGTTGCATCTACGTGAGGCTTTGATTTGATTACTCGCCGCCGGTTCCTGGGGCAGACCGGAATTTTGGCTGCCGGGATGTCCGTAAAAAAATTGCCTTCTCCGCAGCAGACAACGCTCGATCCTGACAAGCTGAGCCCGTACGTCGATCCGCTTCCCATTCCGCTGATTGCCCAGCCGATCGGAACGCGCCCCAGCCCGGAAGATGCATCGCTCAAACTTCCCTACTACCGCATGGCCATGCGGCAGATAGAAAGCAAGGTCCACAGAGATTTGCCCGCCACGCGTATGTGGGGCTTCGGACCGTCTTCGCCCGGACCGACGTTTGAAACCCGCAGTAACCAGGGGTTGATCGTGGAGTGGGTAAACGAGTTGCCGACGCGCCACTTTCTCCCCATTGACCATACGCTGCATGGAGCTGAGGCCAACCTGCCTCAAGTGCGCAGTGTGATTCACCTGCATGGCGGCAAAACGCCGGCGAGCAGCGACGGATATCCGGAGCATTGGTGTGTGCCGGGCAAGTCTCTTCGGTCTCACTATCCCAACCGGCAAGACGCGGCGATGCTCTTCTATCACGACCACACCATGGGCATCAATCGCTTGAACATCTATGCCGGATTGCAAGGCATGTATTTCATACGAGACGAAGCGGAGGAAGCTCTTAATCTTCCTCGGGGAAAGTATGAGATACCGCTGCTGGTTTATGATCGTTTTCTTTTGCCGGATGGGCAGCTGGAATATCCAGTCTCCGATAAGGCCAATGCGCCGTGGGTTCCGGAGGTGTTCGGCAACGCCATCCTGGTAAATGGGAAGCTCTCTCCTTACCTGGAGGTCGAGCCGCGCAAGTATCGTTTGCGGCTGATGAACGGCTCGAATGGCCGGTTCTACCGGTTTTCGCTGGGAAAGTTATTCCCTTTCCAGCTGATCGGCACCGAACAGGGTTTTTTGCCTGCACCTGTTACGGCGCAACGCGTGGTGATGGCTCCCGCGGAGCGAGTCGATTTGGTTTTCGATTTCGCGGCTTATGCGGGGGAAAATATTCTCCTGCGCAGCGATGCGTTCGACATCATGCAATTTCGGGTTGCGGCCAAAGGGGCGCCCGATACATCCTCTCTTCCCCCGACGCTGCGGACTTATACAAAAATCCCGGAGAGCCACGCAGTCAAGACGCGGCGTCTGACCCTGGACGAGCAAATGGATCCGATACAGCAATCGATGGGTATGCTGTTGAACAATACTCCATGGCACATGCCCGTGACCGAGAAGCCGGTGCTGAACACCACAGAGATTTGGGAACTGGTGAACTTGACCGATGACGCGCACCCGATCCATCTTCACCTGGTCAGGTTTCAAATACTCGACCGCCGGCCTTTCGATAAATTTGAGTTTCAGGACAAGGGGACGGTTCGCTTTACCGGGCCGGCGATTCCCCCCGCGCTGATTGAGAGCGGGTGGAAAGATACCGTCCGCGCGGATCCGGGCATGATCACACGCATTGTTATTCCCTTTGAAGGCTTCGCGGGACGGTACGTGTGGCATTGCCACATCCTGGAGCACGAGGACAATGAGATGATGCGACCGTTCGAGGTCGTCGCAAGCTAAGACATGACGTGCATTCTGACCGAAGCTGCTTTCGCAAGAATTATTCTTAAATACTTAAGACTGATGGTATCGTAGTTCGATAACGAGCGTCGATTATGAGTGAAGACCGCGACCTCTACTCCGGTATGATTCGCCTCCACATCCTGCATCACGCAGAAGAAGAGTTGATCTTTGGCGCGGGGATGGCTGAGGAGCTGGCCCGTCATGGATACAAAATCAGTCCGGGGACAATGTATCCCATTCTTCACGGGCTGGAAAAGCGCGGCTATCTGCGTTCCAACCAGAAGCACGTGGGCAAGAGCATCCGCCGCGTCTACAGGATTACGAAATCTGGGCGCCGAGCTCTCAAAAAGGCCAGGCAGCGTGTGCGAGAGCTTTTTGGGGAGTTGATTGAAGGCAAATAGGCAAATCCGCAGGGCCGCCCACGCGGTGATCGGCGTGGTGCTGTTTGCAGCAACGGTCGTGTGGCCGCAGACGCTATCGATCGTCAGTGTAGTGCAGGATGCCGAACGCGACTATCCACTGATTCACGTAACGGAAGCTGAGCTGAATGCATCCATCGCTAACATCCGGCTTTCGCGCACTGCGTATCTTCCGCGCGTGGATGGGATCGCGCAGTTCAACCGGGGCACCCGCAATAACGTCTTTGGAGCGCTTCTACCCCAGAGCATCGTACCTTCGATGTCGGGCCCGGTGATTAATAGCAACAATAGCGGATCTGTTTGGGGGAGCGCCACCGGAGTGCTGGTTAACTGGCAGCCATTCGATTTCGGCATGCGCCGGGCGAATGTACAGTCCGCAGTGGGCGCCAGAGACAAAGCGGATGCGGCGGTCAGGAGAACTGAGCTAGAAGTGTCCACAGCTGCGGCGGATGCCTATCTGACTGTGCTGGTCGCAGGGCAGACGAATCAAGCGGCGCAAGCAGCCGTAGACAACTGGGAGACTCTTCGTCAAAGCGTTCACGCACTCGCTGCGGCTGAATTGCGTCCGGGAGCGGATGAATCGCGCATCGACGCTGAACAAGCGGTAGCCATGACACAGCTTGCGCTGGCCCAGGAGGCTCTTGAGATGAGCCGGGCAACTTTAGCCAAATTTGTCACGAAGGCTCATGACAGCAGCCTGGCACTGGAGTCGTCAGCAGTTCTCTCACGCTTGCCCTCAATCGTGGATGAGACTGCTCCTTTTCAGCCGGCGGCAAACCCGATCATGGCGGAGCAGGAGGCAGCTGTCGCGCAATCGGCAGCCCAACTGCACGCGATTGAGCGAAGTTGGGTGCCGCAGTTCAACCTGGAGGCGGCCGGCTACGGGCGGGGCACAGGCGCGGAACTCAATGGTCAAAGACTTTCCGGCGCAAACGGCCTGGCGCCCAACGTGGGCGACTATGTGGTAGGTTTCAACATCACGTTTGCCTTCATGGACTTCGCCAGGATCCATGCGCGCGAGGCTTCGCAGGCTTCTACCGTGACCGCAGCCCAGGCGCATGAACAGCTCGTGAACCGCGAGTTACAGGAACGATTTGCGCAAGCCGAAGCGGCTTTGCGCGCTACCCGTGCCGTAGCCGGGAATACCCCGATCGCCTTGTCGTCCGCGCAAACAAGTTTTGCGCAAGCGAATGCGCGGTATAAGGCCGGCCTTTCCCCGATCGACGATTTGGCGCAAGCACAGAGACTCCTGGTGCAGGCGCAAATCGACGATTCGATTGCGCGACTTAACGTGTGGCGCGCCTTTCTGCAGTTGCAGGCGATTCGCGGTGACCTTCAGCCCTTTCTGCAAGCGGCCAGCCAATGATGAGCCGGGAGATCGACTGAGATGCGTTTAGTGCTACTGGCTCTGAGTCGACCCCTCACCCTGATGGTTGCCCTGATCGCGGTTCTCGTCGGCTTTTTCATGGCGATTGGGCGTATGCACATGGACATCTTTCCCCAGGTCGGTAACCCGGTCATCTATGTGGCGCAGCCCTATGCCGGAATGAACCCGGCCCAGATGGAAGGGTTTCTTACCTACTACTACGAGTATCACTTCCTCTACGTCACCGGGATCGAGTCGGTGGATAGCAAGAGCGTTCAGGGCGCCGCGCTGATGAAGCTTACCTTCCGCGAAGGCACGAACATGGAACAAGCAATGGCGGAGACGGTGGGCTATGTGAATCGGGCACGCGCATTCATGCCGCCCGGTACTGTACCACCTTTCATCACCCGCTTCGATCCAGGGAGCGTCGCTGTTGGGCTGCTGCTCTTTAGCAGCACCACCCATACGCAGGGGGAGTTGCAGAACTTTGCTCTGAATCAAGTGCGACCGCTGTTTGCGACTTTGCCAGGAGTCTCGGCTCCGCCGCCTTTCGGTGGGAACCAGAGGACCATTGTGGTCACACTGGACCCGGAAAAGCTGAGGCAGTACGGAGTATCCCCGGAGCAGGCCATATCGGCCGTGAGCTCGGGCACGGTCGTTGTCCCTTCGGGCAATTTGTACGACGGCAAGCTGAACCGGATTGTGCGGACAAATGCGACCCTGGGGCCTGAATTAAACGAATTGATGGCGACGCCCATCCATCCGCATTCGGGCACCAATATCTATTTGCGTGATATTGCCACAATCGAGAATGGCACCGATATTGTTACTGCTTACGCGCACGTAAATGGGCGACGTACAGTCTATATTCCAGTGACCAAGCGGTCGGATGCTTCCACGCTGGCCGTGATCAAAGCAGTGCGGGCGGCGATTCCCAGCTTCAAGAAGGCAATCCCCGACGACGTGGATGTGCAACTGGCGTTTGATCAGTCCGGTTATGTTTCCAATGCGATCAACAGCCTGATACGTGAGGCTTTGCTGGGAGCTGTCTTGACAGGCCTGGTGGTATTGCTTTTTCTGCGCGACTGGCGCAGCGCGCTCATCGTAGTAGCCAATATTCCTTTTTCTCTGTTTTGCGCGGTACTTTTGCTCTGGGCAACCGGACAGACGATCAACGTCATGACTTTGGGCGGCCTGGCCCTGGCAGTCGGCATCCTGGTGGATGAAGCGACGGTGGAGATTGAAAATATCCATAGCCGGATGCTACCCGGAGTTTCTCGCGGCCAAGCAGTGCTTGAGGCGTGCCGCCGCACGGTGGCCGCACGCCTGCTTTCCATGCTGTGCGTGCTTGCAGTCTTTGTTCCCTCTTTTTTCATGAGTGGTGTTGGACGCCAGCTTTTCGTGCCGCTTTCGCTGGCAGTCGGTTTCGCAATGATCGCGTCGTACCTTCTCTCCAGCAGCCTGGTACCGGTGTTTGCGATCTGGATGATGAAAGAGTCGCACCGTGGCGAGGTCGAGGAGGGCAGATTTGGCAAATTGCGTGACCGGTATGATCGCTATCTTGAGCGGGTGCTGCAACTGGGATGGCCGGTCATTGCCGGCTACCTGGCGTTGACTGCCATCATCCTGCTGGCCGTCGCGCCGCTCATCGGCTCGGAGATATTTCCGGACCCGAATGGGCCGGTGCTACGCTTGCGACTTAAGGCGCCGGTGGGCACCCGGATTGAAGAGACGGAGCCGATGGTGCTCGCGGCGCTTGACCTTATCCGCAAGACGGTGGGCGCGGATAACGTTGAGATCACGTCAGACTATATGGGAGTTCAGCCCTCGAGCTACCCCGTCAACCTGATTCATCTTTTTACCAGTGGACCGGAAGAGGCCTTGGTTCAGGTGCAGTTGCGGCGCGGACATCCGGAGGACGAACGCCTGCGGGAAGCGCTTCGTTCGGCCTTTGCGCAGCAGATGCCCACTTTGAAGATGTCCTTCGAGGCGGGCGACATCGTTTCGCAGGTGATGAGTTTTGGTTCGCCGACGCCGGTACAGATAGACGTGCAGGGTGTCGACCTCGATCAAGATTACGCTTACCTGGCAAAAGTAGAAGGCGCGCTGCGTAAGCTGGATTTCTTGAGAGATATCTCGATCGTTCAGTCTCAGTCTTACCCGATTGTGGATGTAAAAGTGGATCGGGACTATGCCGGCCAATTCGGACTGACGATGGCGGATGTAAGCACTTCGCTCGTACCCGCGACCGGTTCCTCGCGCTTCATCGCTCCCAACTACTGGCGCGATCCGAGGACCGGCAATGCATTTCAGATCCAGGTGCAACTTCCCCCGAACCGGATGCAGGGACTGGAGGCGCTTTCTGCGCTGCCGGTCATGCGCGACGGCCAATCGCAACCGCTGCTAGGGCAGGTGGCTAAGCTGCAGTACGGAACGATGCCGGAGACCATCGAACGTCTCAGTGGTCAACGGATCGTGAGCGTTACCGCGAACCTGCATGGGACGTCATTGGGCGAGGCGCAAAAGCGGATTGACGCGGTGCTCAAAGATATTGCTCCCCCAGGCAAAGGTTCGACGGTCGTGGTGCGGGGACAGATTCCTGCCCTCAAGGAAACCAGTTCTGGACTACGGAGAGGGCTGTTGCTCGCGATCGCAGCCATCTTTCTGCTGTTGATGGCAAACTTTCAATCTGTGCGCCTCCCGCTAGCGATCCTGGCGACGATTCCAGGGGTACTGAGTGGAGTTGGTATCATGCTCCTTTTGACCGGGACTACGCTCAACATTCAAAGCTTCATGGGCGCGATCATGGCAGTTGGAATCTCGGTTGCAAACTCAATTCTTTTGGTGAGCTTTGCCGAGCAAGCCCGGCATGAAGACCAGGATGTAGAGGCGGCCACCCGCACCGGAGCGACGGGACGCGTACGTGCGATTCTGATGACGGCAACGGCGATGATTTGCGGTATGGTCCCACTCGCCATTGGCTTCGGACAGGGCGGCGCTCAGTCTGCGCCCCTGGGACGCGCGGTCATCGGTGGTCTCATCTTCTCGACGCTAACTACTCTGCTTGTGCTCCCGGTGTTCTATGCGTTCCTGCAGAAGGGGGCGAGCATGACATCCCGTTCTCTCAATCCTGAAGACCCTACGAGCCGCTACTATGTTCCGTCATAACCTGGTGTACTTCGTTCTCCCCTTTGCGTTCTGCGCAGCAGCACAGAACACCGGGCATGTTGCCTTAGTCAAGGTGGAGAGTCATTCTGCTTTGCGGACGATTCCGCTCAGTGCGGAATTATTGCCGTATCTGCAAACCGACATTGAGGCACGCGTGCCTGGCTATGTAGAACAAGTTCTGGTGGACCGGGGCAGCGTAGTTCACCGGGGAGACGTGCTGGTGCAGTTGTCTGCGCCGGAAATGCGGTCGGAGACGAATGCATCAGAATCGATGTTGCGGCAGGCGGAGGCGGAGGAAGCAGAGGCAAGGGCGCAGGCGGCTGCCGCCGCAAGCACGTTTGCCCGGCTTGAGGAGGCGGCCAAAACGCCAGGCGCGGTTGCCGGAAACGAATTGGTGCAGTCGGAAAAGCAAAAGGATGCGGCGGACTCGCTGCTGCTAAGCCGAACGGCTGCGGTCCGTGCGGCGAAGGCGAGGATGGTGGCGAGTGGGGCGATGGAGTCGTATTTGCGGGTGCGGGCTCCGTTTGACGGCACAATCACGGATCGCTTTGTCCATCCCGGTATGATGGTGGACTCCAACGGACATACACCGCTGTTGAGACTTCAGCAGACGACGCGCCTGCGTCTGGTGGTGCCCGTCCCCGAAGGCTACGTCGGATCGGTGGTAAAGGGCGGTTCTGTGACTTTCTACGTGCCGGCGCATCCGGGCAGAGGCTATACGGGCAAGATCGCGCGGATTGCGAACGCACTCGACCCGCAGAGCCGCACGATGATGGTGGAGTTGGATGTCTCCGACAAAGCACTCGCGCCGGGTATGTATCCTACGGTGGATTGGCCTGTTGGTTCGAATGACACGGAACTCCTTGTTCCCAGCACGAGCGTGGTGACCACGACGGAACGGACGTTCGTCATCGCCGCGGTCAATGGGCATGCTCATTGGATTGATGTGCGCAAGGGACCCGTGGCCGGGGAACAGGTCGCGATTCGGGGACCGATTGCGGAAGGGCAACTGGTGGTGAGGCGCGCGACGGACGAGATTCGTGAGGGGATGCCGTTGCACTAAGTTGTGGTCTGGATTCTGTTGACGAGCGCCGTCCGCAGGCTAAACAACTCCAAAGGAAATCGTCCGAATTCCTCCGGCCATTGCTACGGCGGCTGGTCCTGTCGTGCCCTGAAAGAACTTGACGGTTTGCTGGACATCGACTATAAGCCATCTATTGAAGGCCGCCATTGCAACGCCCTTCACAATCCCTATGCTCCCCCGTGCCCCACGAGCATAGTTTCGGCTACCCAGGGCTGATTGCCCGCAATCCTGATCTTCATGGTGCATCGTGCGAACTTGTGTGACATTCCTTGCTTTATCAGCGGCGGTGCATGCGTTTGCCGCTTCACCTTCTCCTGATGTAAATCGAACTTCTCAGTACCTGAAGTCTCTGCCACCCGCGCAGCGGCCGGTGTTCGATGCAACGCAGATTGTGGCCCTGGCGTCGCTGCCGCTCTCGTGCATCGATCATCCACAACCGCTCTCGGACCATCCGCAGACGTATCTTTGGGTGTATGACGATAAGGCCCATCCCGCCGAGAGGTACGATCTCAACCGTGCGTTCTACGGTTGCTACGATTGGCATTCTGCCGTCAATTCCACGTGGACACTACTGGCTCTGCTGCGACAAAACCCGACGATGTTCCTTGCGCCGGTCATTCGCCAACGGCTCACAGAACACCTGGGCAAAGACAACATTGAAGGGGAGATAAAGTTTTTCAGCTATGACCAGCCAGGGGATGCGGAATCGAAGGAGTTCGAGCGGCCTTACGGTTATACATGGCTGCTGAAGCTTTACGGTGAGTTGAAGTCGTGGAATGACCCCGACGCGCAAAAGCTTGCGGCGAATGTGCAGCCTTTGGTCAAGCTGCTGGCGGCGAAGTATATCGACTATCTGCAGAGCCTTCCCTATCCCATGCGGGTCGGGGTGCACCCTAACACGGCGCTGACGATGAGCTTCGCTCTGGACTATACCGACGCGACTGGCGACACCGTAGTAAAGACTGCAATCCACGATGCGGCGATTCGGTTCTTCGGAAATGACAAGGACTGCCCAACGGCCTATGAGCCCAGCAATGGGGATTTCGCGTCTCCGTGCCTGGCGGAAGCCATGCTCATGGGTCGAGTTCTGGACCAGAAGAGCTTCGTTGCGTGGCTGGACCAGTTTCTGCCGCCGGTCTATTCTCCAGCGTTCAGAGTTTATCAATCGGAGATCGACACAGCGCGTATCAAGGCGTCTGGAAGCAATGCGGATGCTGAAGATAAGAATGGACTTCTGGGAGCGAAGTCGCATTTGATCGGACTTGCTTTTCAGAGGGCCGCGGATCTGCTCGGCATTGCGTCCGCACTCCCACCCAACGATCCTCGCGTTCCGGTCTTCCAACACCTTGCCGATTTCAATGCCCAGCAAGGGTTTCAAAAGATCGGCGATGCGGGTTATCTCGGCCAGCATTGGCTTTCTACCTACGCGGTTCTCTACATGCAGGCCCAAGCGGCAGCAAGCCAGAAGTAAGAGGGTTTGTTTTTGGCTACTGGATCGACTGGCGCAATTGATCCACGAGTTGTATACCGTTTGGGAACAATCCTTCTCTGGAGATATATGGAATATCTATTTCCCTGTTCAGTATAACTGTAACCAATTGAAATAATGGTACTTATTTGGACACCAATTTAAGTTTTCTAATTTGATTGACGAATTTTAACTTCGCTGTTATAAACGCTTTACACGGCCCCGGAAGTCCTCTTTTTTACCTCAAAATCTTATGGAAGCGTAGGTCGATCCCTGCCTACGCGCTGCACTCGGAGGTTGGATGCGAAGCCACAAGCTCTCTACTCTCGGTGTCATTCTGCTGATGTTTTCGGCATGTTCACTCCCCCGCAGCGCTTATGCACAGGGGGGTGAGGCAGATGTAGCAGGGATAGTTACCGATCAATCGGGCGCCGCGATGCCGGGGGTGCAGGTCACACTGACCAACACCGACACGGGTGTTATCCGCACGGTTTCGGCACAGAGCACAGGCGATTATCGCTTTACTGCTGTGGCTCCGGGACACTATTCGGTCGGGGCTAAAGCGCAAGGCTTCACGCCTGAATCCATCACCGGCCTCACCATCAATCTTGGCGTGCATCTGCAGGAAAACATTCAGCTCAAGACCGGCAGCGAGTCGCAGACGGTGCTGGTTTCCGGGGAAGTGCCATTGATCGACTACCACGACACGTCCGTCGGAGGCCTGATCGATGAGAAGCAGATCACAACTCTGCCTATCCCCAACCGGCAGTATCTGAATCTGTCGCTGTTGCTGCCCGGCACCACACAGGATGCGACGCGCACGTTCTACAACAACGTGCAGTCCGGTGGCGGCGGATACTTTTATGCCAACGGTTTCATGCTCGATGGGGTTACGAATACCTGGGCAGAGCAGGGGGAACCGCGACAGAACGTTCCTGAAGGCGCGGTACAGGAATTCAAAGTTTATGTTTCTCAGTTTCCTGCTGAATTTGGCCTGGCCATGGGCGGCATGACGACGGTCCAGACCAAGAGCGGCACCAACCAGTTTCATGGTGAGGTATTCGAGTATTTCCGCAATGAGGGCTTGAGCGCAGACAACAAATTCCAGCAGGCAGCCGAGGCCGCGAATGGCACGGGGCGCCCGCCGTTCTTACGTAACCAGTTCGGTGGCGATATCGGCGGTCCGATCATCCAGGACCGGACCCACTTCTATGCTGCTTACGAGCGCACCCAGACCGACCAGTCTTACACTCTGTCCGCGCCGGTTGAATTCTACAGCTCTCTGAACGGAAGCTTCGACCAACCCAGCCACGATCAGATGCTAACCGTTCGCGGCGACCACCAGATCAGCAACAACCAGCAGGTATTCGTGCGCTACGCCCAGGAGTGGAACGAGTTAACCCGCCAGGGATGCGGCGGCTCCAACACCCAGTACTGCTATGACGGTCTCATCCCCAGGCACTCCATCGTCGTGGGGCATACGTGGCAGATCAATCCGGCTACGGTCAACGACGCTCATTTCCAGTATGCGTACTCTTCCTATCAGCTGGGTCCCTACAACGGAGCCATCCCCACTGAGCCCAGTCAGCTAACGGCTGCAAATTTCTCTGAAATCTCGACCGGCTATGTCTTCCCCAGCTTCAGCTACGGCAAGGTTTATGCGCAGGTGGGCATCGAAAAGCACATCGAGTTGAACGATGCGGTGAGTCTCGAGCACAAGCAACATACATTCAAGATGGGCGGGGATCTCATCTATGTTCCCTACGTCGACAGCTCAGCGGAAAACTCGAAGGGTACCTTTACTTTTGATACCGACCAGAACTTCAATCCCAACGATCCAGCATCGATTGCCGCGCTCAAAAATCCAGTTCTTTACACGGCGTCGATTCCACCGATCGTAACCAACCTGCCCTCGGCACAGCTGGGGCTATTTGGACAGGACGACTGGAAGATTCGTCCGCGGCTTAGCCTGAGCCTTGGCCTTCGCTACGATCGCGAGTATGGATCCTCGTTCATGGCTACGCTGAACCCGGCCGACTATAAGCCGGCGATTCCTTTCCAGGGCGATCCGAGCAAACGTGGGGCGAAGACGAATTTCGGTCCTCGATTCGGCCTGACCTGGGATCCGCTAGGGCACGGCAATGACGTCGTGCGTGCCGGATACGGGATCTACTACAACAACATCCAGACAGAGCTGAACGAAGGTGAAAAGCAGAACTACCAGGTCTGCAACATCACCATCACCAATCCCGGCTATCCGGATCCGTACGGCGGCCTGAGCCCCACAGACTTCTGCTCCACCGCACCGCCTACGGTGACCATTCTTTCGCCCAGTTTCAGGAACGCATACTCGCAGCAGTTTTCTGCAGGCTACTCGCATCAATTCGGACCGAATCTCTCGATCATCGCGGATGGTGTTTATCAGCACATCCTACGGGATTGGCGGATCCAGGATCTCAACTTCCCTGTAGATGGGGATCGGCCGATCCCAGCGTTCTCCCAGATCCTGCAGCACGCATCGATCGGGAAGGCCAAGTACAAGGCACTCTACCTGCGACTCGACAAGCGCTTCAGCAATCGGTACATGGCTACGGTTTCCTACACGCTGGCATCGGCGAAGGATAACAATCCCCAGACCAACGTCGCCAACTATGCGGACTACAACCAGGATTTCGGTCCTAGCAACGTCGACCGGCGGAACGCCCTGGTGGCCAGTGGATCGACCCTGCTGCCGTGGAAGATCACGCTCGGCGGCATCTGGACGGTGCGCTCGTCTCTCCCCTTCAATGCCTACAGCGGAACCTATGACGCGGACGGAACGGCGCAGTATGTCCCCGGCACCACGCGCAACCAGGGCAATCGGGGCTTGAACCTGAGCCTCATTGGCGTTCCCGCAAGTCAGATCCAATCCAGCAAGTACAACGATTTTGACCTGCGGGTTTCCAAAACCGTCAAGCTCCGCGAGAGCATGAACATCGAGGTGATCGGACAGGCGTTCAATCTGTTTGGCCACTTGAACCTTTTGGGGGCCAACCAGGTTACCAATGCGACGGCTCCGACGTTCGGTGAGATTACCAACGCCAGTAATGCCCAGGAGGGCGAACTGGCCGCCATTTTCCGTTTTTAGATCGGTTTGCCTGCGTTGGAGGCCACTCTTTTTGATGAGATTCTTAACCCAGGTCTATGCGTTGACAGCGGCCGTGAATATGACAGAGACTAGTGCGGTTTGTATACACTCTGTATATCGAGGCCTGGATGACCGAAGCCAATCGCGTGTACGCGGAGATGAAAGAGGACGTGGTGATGTGCGTCCTGGCTCCGGGATCTTCTGTTTCCGAGGCCGAACTCTGCAAACGGTATCAAAGCAGCCGGACACCGGTAAGAGAAGCGTGCCGGCGCTTGTGCAACGAGGGCCTGGTCCAGATCGTTCCGTTTCGCGGGTACACCATCACGCCACTCACTATCGAGGAATACCGCAATCTGTACGAGGTTCAGTCGATTCTCGATCCCATGATTGCGGGCCTGGCGGCGGAGCGAGCAAACCCGGACCAGATCAAGGAAATGGAATACTGGGCGAGCTATGAGTACCACGCTGGACAGAAGAACAGTTATTACACGTTTCTGGAGTGGAACAAGCATTTCCATATCGCCATAGCCGAGGCCACGGGCAACAGCGCGCTGGTAGAGATGGTCAGCAATATGCAAGCGCGGCTGGTGCGGTATTTCTACCTGGTCATCATTATGGATAGCTATGGCCAGCAGTTGGTAACGGAACATCACGAAATCGTTCGAGCGATACGCTCCGGCAACGCGCAGGCTGCGCGTGAGCGTGCCGCAGAGCATGTGACCAAAACAGTAGGCCGGAGTAGTAATGTCGATGTACGATCCGTCAGTATCCAGCCCGGAGTGCTCCCCACGGGTAACAATATGGAGTGGCTGTTTGAGTCGGGGCGAACGCGTACTAGGCCGTCGCTACGGACACGAAAGCGGCTCACTCGAAAATAGGGCCCATGCGGACCTTGCAGTTTTTCAGGGAAGTGGTTTTGCCTTGACTGTGCCTTGGGCTAACCCTGCGATTGGATCGGTATGCGCATAGCAATCGACACCGGGGGCACGTTCACCGACTGCGTCTACTTCCAGGATGGCAGGCTTCAGGTTCTGAAAATTTTCTCCACGCCCTCCGATCCCGGTCAGGCGGTGCTCGACGCGCTGAGACGGATTGAGGCCAAGGGCGAAGTACTGGTTCGCCACGGGACTACCGTCGGCACGAACGCCATGATCGAGCGCAAGGGCGCGCGGGTTGCGTTTGTCACCACGGCTGGGTTTGAAGACACGATTGCGATTGGCCGGCAGGCGCGCGCCAGGCTCTACGACTGGTTTCAGCCGGCGCCCGATTGCCTTTCGCCGGCACATCTCCGGTTCGGGATCGGGGAGCGAGTCAGTGCGGAGGGTGAGGTACTGCTGGCTCCTGAGGATAAAAGCGTCCAGCAACTAGCGGAGCGAATCCGCGCTTCCGACGCGGGCGCGGTTGCCATTTCCCTGCTTTTTTCTTTTGCCAATCCCGTCAATGAGCAGGCGGTGGGTGCGGCTCTTGCAGAGATCGGGATCCCCGTCTCCATCTCGCATCGGGTTCTGCCAGAGTTCCGGGAATATGAGCGGGCATCGACGGTGGTCGCGAACGCGTATCTTTCCCGCGTCGTCGGAGATTACATGAGGAAGCTGGCGGAGGATGTTGACCGCGAGTTTCAGGGCCGCCTGGATGTTATGCAGTCTTCCGGCGGCACGATCCCTGCGCGCCTGGCTGCGGAAGAGCCAGTGCGCACGATGCTTTCGGGACCAGCAGGCGGGGTTATGGGCGCCTATCGGATGGCGCGCCTGGCGGGATTCGATCGCATCATTGGTTTCGATATGGGGGGAACCTCGACCGATGTTTGCCTAGTCGACGCGGAGCGGGGTGGTCCTCAACTTACGTCAGAGGCAGTTATCTCCGATGTGCCCATCGGGGTGCCGATGCTCGACATCCATACCGCCGGAGCGGGCGGTGGGTCACTGGCGCGCTTCGACACAGGGGGCATGTTGCGTGTGGGACCGGAGTCTGCAGGGGCGTCTCCTGGACCTATCTGTTTTGGCCGGGGAGAACAGGTAACGGTGACGGATGCGAATCTGGTGCTCGGCCGGCTTGACTCGGCGAGCTTTCTGGGCGGAGCGGTCAGCCTCGACCGGGACCGCGCCGTGGCCTACATGGAAAAGGCTCGCGGATCCATTGCCAGCGTGGAAGAGTTCGCCGCCGGTATCCTGCGACTGGTTGAGACCTCGATGGAGAAGGCCATTCGCGTGATCTCTGTGGAACGCGGGTACGACCCCCGCGATTTCACGCTGGTCGCGTTCGGGGGAGGGGGTCCGCTCCATGCATGTTCGCTGGCGCATGCGCTACGTATTCCCCGGGTGCTGGTCCCGGCTCTTCCTGGAGCACTCTCCGCGGTGGGCATCCTGCTCGCGGACGCGGTACGGGACTATTCGCGCACGGTTATGCTTCCCGCCCATGCCGACCTTGAGGAGGTTTTTGCTGAACTTGAAGAGCGGGGCCGGTCTGAATTCAAAGCCGAACAACTCTCGGGATTCTGTTTACGGTCTCTCGACCTTCGGTACCAGGGACAAGGCTACGAGTTAAATGTTCCCTTCGGCGCGAATGTTCTCGATGCTTTTCACGACTTGCACCGCGTGCGCTACGGGTTTGCCAAAGATGAGCACGAGGTGGAGGTAGTGAATGTTCGCGTGCGGATGGTTGCCAGCAGCCAACCGTTCGATCCGGTCAGGAGGCCGATCGTTCGTGGCGATGGACAGCAGGCGCTCACGGGTCATCGACCGGTGTTCTTCCACGGTGAACCCCACTACACGCCGGTATACAGTCGCGTGGCACTGGTCCCGGGAGATTGTTTTTCCGGCCCCGCCATCATTACGGAATATAGTTCGGCGACGATTCTGCCGCCGGGTGACAGGCTCCGCGTGGATGCGCTGGACAACCTGTTGATTGAGGTGCACTGATGCCGGTGGCGAGCAAAATTTCGGACCCGATCGCTCTGGCGATTTTTCAGAGCTCGATGCATTCGATTGCCGAAGAGATGGGGGCGGCGCTTCGCCGTACTTCTATTTCGCCGAATATCATCGAGCGGCGCGATTACTCCTGCGCGGTGTTCGATGCGCAGCGAAGGGTGATTGCCATGGGCGATCATATGCCGGTGCATCTCGGTTCCATGCCCATGTCGGTCAAGGCGGCGGTGGACGCGCTCACGCTGGAACGCGGCGATGTGGTGATCCTGAACGATCCTTATGCCGGGGGAACGCATCTCCCCGACATCACGCTGGTGCTCCCGGTGTTTGTCGATCACCTACCGGAGCCGGTGTTTTATGTTGCGGCACGTGCTCATCATGCCGATGTCGGGGGGACCTTCGCCGGGTCGATGGGTCCAGGCCGCGAGATATTTCAAGAGGGCATTCGCATTCCTCCCATCCGCATCGTGCGTGGGGGCAAGATCGATCAGGAAGTTCTTTCACTTATTCTGCACAACGTTCGCACGCCCGTGGAGCGCGAGGGAGACCTGGTGGCGCAGATCGGGGCGTGCAAGGTAGGGGAACGAAGATTGCTCGAGGTGCTGCAGAAGTATGGCCTCGATGTGATCTCGGCGCTCACTGAAGAGCTGCTCGATTATTCCGATCGGCTGATGCGCTCGGAATTGCGCAAGTTGCCGGCAGGCACGTTCGTTGCTGAAGACTTTCTCGACGATGACGGTGTGGGCGACGGCCCTATCCGTATCGCCGTTTCGATGCGCATTGAACCCAGCCTAGGCACGATGGTCATCGACTTTGCCGGGTCCGACCCGCAGGTGGGGGGCAGCGTCAATGCGGTATACGCGATCACGTACTCGGCGTGCTTTTATGTCTTGCGCTGCCTGCTGGCGGAGGATGCGCCAGCCACTGCGGGCCTGATGTATGCGGCGACGGTGCTTGCTCCGGAAGGAACGATCGTGAACGCGCGCATGCCTGCCGCGGTCGCCGGCGGCAATGTGGAGGCATCGCAACGGATCGTCGATGTGCTGCTTCGCGCCCTGGGGCAGGCCGTTCCGGAAAGGGTGCCGGCGGCAAGCTATGGGACCATGAGCAATCTGACTATCGGTGGTTTCGATCATCGGACTGGCCGGCCTTTCACGTATTACGAAACAACCGCTGGAGGCATGGGCGCTCGTCCCGGGCTCGATGGAATCTCTGGCGTCCACTGTCACATGACGAACTCACTGAACACGCCGATTGAGGCGCTGGAGTATGCCTATCCGTTTCGAGTGCGTTTGTACGGGTACCGGAAGGCGTCCGGTGGCAGTGGTTGTTTTCGCGGCGGTGATGGGCTCATCCGCGAGATCGAGCTGTTGGCCGACTCACAAGTCACACTGCTTTCGGAACGAAGGAAGTTTCAGCCCTATGGTCTTGCCGGCGGTATGCCGGGCGCTAGCGGAAGTGCTTCTCTGATTGACGGCAATGGAACGGCACAGGTTCTTCCGTCGAAGTGCAGTGTTCAGGTGCACAAGGGCGACCGGATTCGTATCGAGACGCCGGGCGGCGGTGGTTGGGGTGAACGGGAAAACTCCAAGTCTGATGTATAGCTGACACCTCTTTGTTGTAAGGTATCGACCTCTTCGTAGTCTTAGTTAGTAGACAAGCCGGGTCCGACACGATAGGACACCATTACGGTTGCACTTGCGCGATTCTCTCCGTTGGTTTGCGCGGAGGGGTACTGTTTCCCATTTCCAGGGTTATGGAGGTTCTTCATGTATTTCGTCCGGCCTCTTATCTGCACAGTTACACTCGCTTCAAGCCTTATGGTGTTTGCAGCCGACCAGCCCCAGGCTAAGCCAGCGCAGCCGCCCGCGCCTACATCTTCTCTATTGGAAGATGCTTTCCACACTGGGCTTCTGCTGCGCGATACCAATGGCGATTCCATTGCCGATGCTGTGTGCGCACATATCGTCGTGCCCGATAGTCCGAATGAGGGGGAGAATACGGCTGCTGCGAATCTTGCTGCACGGCTTGGCTACGAAACCAGCGGCATCACGCTGCCTATTGTGACCACCGTTGCCGGCGGTGCAAAATTCCATGCCCAATGCTCCCCGGAGGCTATTAGCCTGTGGGTTGGACGGGGTGCGGTGCCCGCGGCACATGCGGGTGAATTAGAGGCGATGCTGGCGCAACTGCAACTCGGCGAGGGTGGAGTTTTTTCTCTGAGGAATGGCCTGGCGTTTGTCGGTGCGGACTCGCTTGGCTTGCTCACTGCGACCAATGCGTATGCTGCTCGCGCTCCCTACCAATGGTCACTGCCAGGTCCCAAGCTGCAGGAACTTGCGGAGGCGATCAATGCCAAGTTGTTGGCGGCCAACCTGAACGCTCATGCCGATCTGGCTGGCCTCACTTATTTCAGCGGCAAACCGGGCATTCAGCGCGCGATCATCCGGGTCACCGGCACGGCGGACGCAGCGGCGATCCGCAAGGCCCTTTCGCCTTCGCCCGATGCGACGGTGAGCGTGGCGACGGCAGCCAACGTGTGGCAGATTGTGTTGCCCAATGGGGCACCTCTGGTTATTCCGACGGGAGGATCGGCACCGCGGGTGCTCCCCGCAATGCCGGAAACACCTGCCGATGATGTGCGGTTGCTGGATCTGGGGCAGATCTATACGTTCAAAGGTCTTCTCTCCGGCTCACCGAAGAAGATGGTTCCTTCTTCGGTTGCGGCGCGACTCTATGTGGGTGCCGGAGAACCTGGCGTGGCCATGGCAAATCTGGCCGCGCGGCTCGCCTTCGAAAGCGTCGGGGTCACGCTGCCGCTTGCCTTCCCTGCTTCCGGCGTTACTGCTGCGCAGGCCGCCGGTATTCCTGTGGTGGGCGACGGTTCCCTGCTCGCAGAGCATGAGCGGAACCTGCTGGGGGCGCCGGGCGGAGCGGACCTGGAAAAAATTCTGCCCGGGCAATATAGCCATGCAAACGCTCCTGAGCTTGGTCCGCTTCAGGTAGGCGAAGGCGAGCTGCGCGTGATCGATCGCGCTTTCGGTAAGAGCCCGGCTTTGCTGGTGCGTGGGGATACGCAGGGACAAGCCGCAGCGCTGGTCTATGGCTCGGAACATCTACCTTATCTTTGGGAGCCGTCGAAGAAATACGAATCTACCAACGAAATGCGGCTGGATGTGCAACGGTTTTTCTCGCTTCGTTCGAGCGCGGGACAGGCCTCTGCGGCACTCTACCACCTCGACACTTGGGCTGCTGAGCTCGCGGGATCCACGCAGGGAAAGACCATCACCTCGGTGCGCGCTGAGGTGGATGTGGACGAGGCCGATCCCAAGCTGAAGCAATTCATCCATGACCGGCTCGCGGAGAAGCTTCACACTCCGAATATTGAGGTGGTCACAGGGACTCTCCACGCGGGGACCAAGTGCTGCGACATCGATCCTCCGCTGCACAACAATTCCAGCCTGATTCCGTTTCAGCAGCATGAGCCTACCTTTGCCGAAGACCTCACCATCCCATGGGAAGGCAAACATCTGCTCGATGCGGTGCAGGCGGCATGCGCGAAAGTCGAGAAGCAATCGCCCGTAGTGGTGCAGGCGCGGGTGAGCGAGAGCCCGGAGATGCGCAACAAGCTGCGTGACCAGATCGTCACCGAACTCAAGAACGCAGGCGCCGATCCAAAGCAAATGGATGTGCACGTGCTGAGTGCGTATAAGCAGGGCTATAGCTGGCTTGTGGATGAGATCGAGCCTGAACTGAAGGATAAGCACGTTGCCAAAATGAAAATCGAGTTTGCGCCCTACCAGGATGCGGAGAAGCTTTCCAGCATGGGGGCGATTTCCCGCTGGGGAGAAGAGCTTTTCCCGGTGGACGAGGTGCTGGCACGCGACCTGAAGATGCCTCTGGCAAACATCGAGCTGGCGCAGAAGAGCGATGCAAGCGGGGCTACGTACACCGTGCATGCCTGGAATGCGGGCGGGGCGGAGGTGTTGAAGAAAGACTTCTCGGTCAAAACCGTGACCCGGCCTTACAGCAACCAGTTTCCTCATTATGAAACGGTGAATGTCACCACCGGGTGGCTCACTGTGACTTCGGGCAGCAACACGCTGGCGGATGCGCGAATCGAAACGGACCCTGAGTATTTCTGGGAACATTACCAGACAGAGACGCTGCCGCGTATTTTCAAGTTGATTGTGCAGCAGAACGACGGCAAGCCGAAGATTGAGTTTCAGCCCCTGTTCGACACGCTCAAGATCAGCTTCAAGATGAGCGAGCCAGACTATGAAATCGGCATCGACCAGGAACGCATCTCTTCCCTCGAGGCTTTGCAAGAGGACACTTTCTTTTCTACGCAGAATTTTTTCTTCATGATGGGCGACATGATGTCCACGGGGAAGATGGATTACCAGGGGAGAGTCATTCCGGTTTCGTATCCTTCCGTCGAAGGCCAGGATGGCCATGTTCGCATTGAGTACTACGCCAAGGACGCCGGTTTTCCGCAGGTGAACCTTTCCTGGAAAATCGATGGCGATCCGACTGCGCATGAGAAGACGCGGGAGTTGCCCGCACTCAAAGCCGGAGATGCCCGGCTGGTGGCTGCCCGGCTCGGCACAGGGGATGAGGCCGTACACGCTCTGACCTGGCGGATCGCGGCGGACTTCAACAAAGATAATTATGACCAATGGATCACGGAGCAGGAGAGGGAGACGGTCGAACACTCGATCTTGTCAGTACAGCAAGCCAATGCCCAGATCGATTGGCTGGGACGCATGCACGCGGCTGGGATTTACTCCGATACTTTCGCTTATCCTCACTTGAAGAACCTCGCTTTCGAGTTCGAACTCCCTCTTGAACCGGGTACAGGTGTACATACCAAGAACGAGATCGTGCCTGCGCAGTATGCGGTGGCAGCGCCGGCCAAGGCGCGTCCCCAGATCACTGATTTCACTCCTGAGCCTGTTGATGCGACGGGCCACTTTGTCTCCTGGGACAACCCCATTGACCCTGCGCATAGCGAGCATTTGCTCAGCCGCCTGGCTACGTATCCGGGGGTCAACGTCTATTGGATGGGTAAGACTTACCTGGGCCGCGACATGTGGGCTGCGGATGTGATGCTGCCTTCGCCCTCTGAACTGCGTTCCCTGGCTAAGGAGACTACGCTGAAGGCGGTCATTATCTACTCCGGCCGCCAGCATGCCAATGAAGTCTCGAGTACCAGCCACCTCTTCCGCCTTGCCGAGCAACTGGTGACCGACCCCTCGACGCGCGATTCGTTGAAGAAGGTGAATGTTGTGATTCACCCGATTACCAACGTCGACGGGGCGCAGCTTTCGATTGACCTCGCTCACATCACCCCGAACTTCATGCTGCATCCGGGCTACCATGCTTCGTTGACCGCCGATCTTACCGATGGACAGTGGGATCCGAATCCCGTCTATCCCGAGTCCGCGACACGGCGGTTATTGTGGCAGGCCTGGCTGCCGGACGCGTTTCTTAACCCTCATGGTTATCCAACGCATGAGTGGGTACAGCCTTTTTCCGAATATGCTGCCTGGGTGATCACGCGTACCGAAGCAGAGTATGGGCGGAATAATTGGGTGCCGCGTGGTTGGTTTACCAGCCTCTTTTATCTCGGTGATGAAGAGCACAAGGATACCAAGACGGTTAGTTATGCCCTGCGCGACCTGATTGTCGATAACATGGCTAAGACACCTGGAGTGTTGGCTCTGAATAAGAGTATGAATGACCGGTATGCGCGGTTCCAGAGGTTTGATGTCTATGGGTACCAGCAGCCTATCTATAAAGGGACGCGGATCTACATGGCTCTTAAGGGAGAACATCCGGCCGGCGAGTCCGATGCGCTCAACAGCTTCATGCTGCGGTATCCGGATATCACATACGACGACGGGTACACAGAGGCTCCGGATGAGACGGCTTATGGGTCGTTCCTGCATCTCGTCGCTTCGGCGGGGCTTGCTTTCGACCATGCGCATCTCGAGTACTTCAATAAAGGGAAGTACAAGATCACGCGGACGCAGAAGGATTTTTTTGATGGGGTGCAGTGGTCGGTTGATCGCGACCGGCCGGTGTTGCCTCCGAATATGTCTGATTCCAGTGCGGAGCCGGGGAATCCTGCGGAGGGGGCGAAGGTGCAGTAGGTTAGGCTGGTTATGGTGAAGGTTCGTGGTATCAGTGAGTAGTTTTTCAGCCGTCCCTACGGGACTGATCTTGCTTGGAACCATACCCAGCACTACGTGCTGGGCTAAGTACAGCCGTTCCTACGGGACTGGGCCCTGGTAGACATTGACAGTAGTCTGTTTCCTGTGACTTCGGCGCCAACTAGTTGATTGACGACTGGCTGAACGAGTTTGGTCTCTAAAGAGGAATTGGATGGTTTCGCCGCAGATTCCCGAGGTTGAGCAAGGATCGCCGGCTAGCGGGTTGTGGATCCGTCAGCTTTCGCGCCATGAGCGGTCCGCGTTTGTCGCTACCTTTGGCGGCTGGATGCTCGATGGTATGGACGTGATGGTCTATAGCCTTGTGCTTCCTACGCTGCTTGCGGAGTGGCACATCTCCAAGGGACAGGCTGGGCTGCTGAGTACGTCTACTCTGCTGCTCTCCTCGCTGGGTGGGTGGCTGGCTGGGATTCTGGCGGATCGGGTAGGGCGTGTTCGGGTGCTGAAGCTGACCATTTTCTGGTTTGCTCTCTTTACCTTTCTCAGCGGTTTTACCCAAAATTTTGAACAGCTACTTGTGGTTCGAGGCTTGCAGGGCCTGGGTTTCGGTGGGGAGTGGGCAGTCGGCGCCGCATTGATGGGCGAAAGTATTCGCACTCGCTTTCGCGGCCGGGCCGTGGGTACTGTTCAAGCGGGGTGGTCGATTGGCTGGGGCCTCAGCGTCATTCTGTTTACCATTCTCTTCTCGCGCCTTCCGCATGCCATCGCCTGGCGGGTTATGTTCTGGATTGGCATTCTGCCCGCCCTGCTCATCGTTTACATTCGCAGCAAAGTCGAGGAACCGGAAATCTACCTCCACCGCAAGCAGGGCACTTCGCTGGTTGGCATATTTTCATCTGGATATCTGCGAACGACCCTGCTTGCTTCCCTGCTGGCTCTGGGTGCGCAGGGTGGATACCACGCTGTCACAACGTGGTTGCCGCTCTACTTACGAAGTTCCCGAGGGCTGAATACGCTCAATACCGGAGGTTATCTCTTCGTGGTCATCGTAGGAGCCTTCTCTGGCTACCTGACCGCTGCGTATTTGACGGATGTGATTGGGCGGAAGCGGACGCTCATCCTGTTTGCCGGTTGCTCCGTTGTCGCGGTGATCTTCTATTCGGGTTTCCCCATCTCAAATCACTTGATGCTCGTGCTCGGCTTTCCCTTAGGCTTCTTCCCTTCCGGATCGTTCAGTCCGATGGGCGCGTACTTCAGCGAGCTTTTTCCTACATCCTTACGCGCCTCAGGCGCAGGCTTTGCTTACAATTTCGGCCGCGGAGTGGGTGCTTTGTTTCCTACGCTCGTTGGCTACGTTAGCGGACATACTTCTCTTGGCACGGCGATCTCCATCTTTGGATCGGGCGCTTACCTGGTCATGATCCTCGGCGTACTGTTTCTTCCAGAAACCCGTGGTCAGCAGCTTGAAGCTTGAGATTTTTACTTGATTTTTCATAGGTGCTCGCATAGGTTATAGATGGCTGGTGCTTCGCCTGCCGTTTCCGCACGACACGTAGTTGTAATGGTTACATTTCCTTCCACGTCGAAGAGATAAAGACCCCAGGCAGTTGTGTACGCGACCTAGGTTCATAGGCCCAGCTCGTCGCTTTATCACTTAGTCTCGGAGGCTTCCCTCGATGATGCGCCCTCGTGTGCTCTTTTTCTTCTTCTTGCTGTTCACCAATCTTGGGTACGCGCAAACGTTTCGCGGTGGAATCAACGGTTCCGTGACTGATGCATCCGGAGCAGCGATCCCCAATGCGGCACTGCAGGCTGTCGACGATGCTACCGGCGTTACGCACTCAACAGTCTCCTCCAGCGCCGGTGAATACAGCTTCGTGGATTTGCCGCTTGGCGCGTATACGGTAACGGCGACGGCAACCGGATTCCAGACGCTGAAAGTCGATCGAATTCCAGTGACCGCGGGTTCTCTCTATAGTCTTCCGCTGAAGTTGTCGGTCGCTCAGCAAGCGACCACGGTCGAAGTAGACGCGGCTGGAGTTGCCCTGGACACCACGTCGACCACGCAGACCACGGTTGTCCCCGACCGGACAGTCCAGAATATTCCGCTCAACGGGCGTGACTACACCCAGCTGATTGCGCTGACTCCTGGATTCGCCGGGTACGCCGGAGGCGCCAATGGATCGGTGAATGGCGCTCGCGCCAACCAGGTCAATTGGCAGATTGAGGGCTCGGATAATAACGATCAGTGGTGGAACATTATGGCGGTGAACCAGGGCGGCGTGCAAAGCATTGCCGGTGTCGTTCTGCCGCTGGATTCCGTAGAAGAGTTTTCATTGCAGACGCAGGCAGGCCCCGAGACTGGGCGCAATCCGGGTGGAACGGTCAACATGGTGATTAAGTCCGGGACCAACCAGTTGCACGGCAGCGCCTACTACTACAACCGCAATGAGGCGCTGGCCGCGAGCACGCCGTTCGCGCCCGCGGGCTCGCCTAAGAACAAGTTGCGCAACCAGCAGTACGGGTTCTCGACCGGCGGACCTATCCTTCGGGATCGCACGTTCTTCTTTGTAACCTACGAGGAGCAGAAGTTTTTGATCGGCAACCAGGCTCAATCGACTGAGCCCTCGGTGAGCTACCAGCAGTCGGCGAACCAGGTGTTGCAGTATTACGGTCTGCCGGAGAACCCCGTATCGGCCTCGCTACTGGGCACTATCTGGCCGGCTGACGCCCTCAATGGTCCCGCAGGCGCGAATAACTACTTCAACCCCAATGCAGAAAGCGGTTACAGCCATAACGGCCTGGTCAAACTGGATCACAACTTCAACGAGAACAATCGACTCTCGTTTCGCTGGTTTGTAGGCCAGGGCACACAAACGGCGCCGATCGGGTCACATCTTTCGTACTACTACCAGGTCGCGCCCATTCATGTGCAGAACTATTCGCTGGTCTACAACAGGACTTTTTCGCCTCGCTTAACCAACCAGGCGCTGATCGGCGTCAGCTATTTTAACCAGGTTTTTTCGGATGCCAACCACACCTTCGATCCGGTTTCCCTAGGGTTGAATACCGGGGTCACAAACAGCAATCTTATCGGAGCTCCCTTAATCGCCATCACCGGGTTCGATAGCACGGGACTCACGCCGAACTCCGGACGCAACGACATCACCGGTCACCTGGAAGACGCACTGTCGTACTCGATCGGCAAGCACCAAATGCGCTTCGGCGGCGAGATTCGCCAAGCGCAGGTGGACTCCTTCTACAACACTGGGGCCCGCGGAGCTTTCTATTTCAACGGAACTGCGGGACCGTGGGCAGCGGATTACACCAACGCCGACGGTTCACCGAATTGCTCCGGATATTTCGCCTCCAGTCCTGCAGTACAGCAGGCTTGCCAAAACGGATCGTTTGATTACAACGTACTGACCCTCGCCGATTTTATGAGTGGGAATGTTTACCAGTCGACGATCGTTCGCGGAAACCAGGAACGGCAGGTGTTTCTGAATAGCTTTACCCTGTTTGCGCAGGACGCGTGGCAGGCCTCTCGCAGGCTCAACCTGAACTACGGACTCCGTTACGACTACGAGGGCCCGCTGCATACCAACTATGCCGATGTCTCTGTGTTCGACCCGAAGAAGGGTGGCCTGGTGGTCGCGGGCAGCGGCATTCCTTCGCTCTACCCCAAGATCTGGAGCAATGTGAGTCCTCGCGTCGGCCTCGCTTTTCAGCCGAATGAAGATGGCGACCTGGTAATCCGGGCGGGGTTCGGCTTGTTCTTTGACACGCCGGCGATTGTGCCTTTCCTGGATAATTCTTCGAGCCTGGCAGCTGCTTCGACCGCCAACAATGGGCCTATCGGAGTGGAGGGAAATCCGGCCGGCATCAACCCGGTTTATACCATTCAGGAAAATGGGTACACCATTCAGAAGGATGCTCCTCTCTTTCCCAACGGAAACTTGTCCATCGGGGGCAGCAATGTGTTCAACCTCTTTTCCGTTAGCCAGAATTTCCGCACGGCCTACGACATGAGCTTCAACGTGAATGTCCAAAAGGGGCTGGGAAAGAATGCGGTGGTGCAGGTTGGTTACGTGGGAACGCTGGGACGCCGTTTGTTGAGCCTGCGTGACATCAACCAGGCTGCGCTGGGCAGCGGCTTTAACGACTCACAGGTGGTGACTCCCGGCGGAAATGTTTTCTCTTTCCAACAGGCGAGCCGCCCTTACTTCTCCCAGTTTCCCAACTTCGGGGTCATTGATGAGATTCAGAGTATCGGAACCTCCAGCTATAACGGCCTGCAAACAACCCTACGCACTACGAGCTGGCACGGTTTGGTATCTCAATTCAACTACACCTACGCGCACAGCCTGGACGAGGTAACGCAATACGTCGGTGCGCTGCCACAGGACAGCACGAACTTCTACGGGGACTATGGCAATTCGGACTACGACATCCGGCACCACTTCAATGCCTACCTGATTTATGACGTTCCGGGTTTGTCGCGCGGCCCGCACTGGCTTACCCACGGTTGGGAGGCCAACGGAAATCTCTCTTTCCGCACCGGCGAACCCTTCAGTGTTCATGCTTCTTCTGATACCAGCGGCACGGGCGAGAATACCGATCGTGGAGTTCAGGTGGGTGCTCCGTTCAGCGGCGTGTCGCACGCTCTGACCAATCATCAGCCGGTGCAATGGATCAATCCCGCTGCCTATACCGATGCTCCAAATGGGAGCTTTGGCACGGTTGCGCGCAACTCCGTGGTGGGTCCTGGTTATGGGGACGTGGATGTTTCTCTCTTCAAAAACACTACGATTCACGAATCGATTCGCACGCAGTTCCGGGCGGAAATTTTCAACCTGTTCAATCGCACCAACCTGGCTCCTCCTGCGGGATACATTGGAGGCGGATTCGGCCAGAGTAGTGACACCATCGGGGATTACAGCGGGTCGCCGGGTATTGGGCCGGGAGAGCCCTTCAATGTTCAGCTGGCGCTGAAGATTTTGTTTTGAGACGTGGGATCGGCAAGCTCAGGAGAAATCATGGATCACGTCGTACGCCCACTGGTTCTGGTGGCTTTCAGTTTTGCCTCGGCGATACTTCCGGCAGTCGCACAGCAGCCCCATGTCGCTCAATACGAACTTAAATTGAATGAACTCAAGTACGACTATGGGATCGCGACCCCCGTGCTGCGCCTGCAGCCTGGCGACGTGCTCGAAACAAACACGGTAGACGCGGATGGCCACGCGCTTGAGGATGCCGGGATAAAACCCCCAGGACCCAATCCGCTGACGGGGCCTTTCTACATCGAGGGTGCGGAGCCGGGCGACACGCTCGCGATCCATTTTCTTGCGGTAGAGGTCAATGCGGAGAAGGGTTTCGGCAGCGCTGGACCGGGGTTCGGCGCCATCAACAGCACCACGTATACGCCGATGTTGGGCGGGCCGATCCCCAAGGAGACGTGGATCTACTCCATCGACAAGAAGGCGAATACCGCTCTCTTCAAGGCGAACGATTCGAGCTTCACCGTGCCTATACCGCTCCATCCATTCCTCGGCTGTGTCGGTGTAGCGCCGGCTAATGGGGAGGCACGCAGTTCCCTTACCCCGGCGGAATACGGGGGCAATATGGACGCTCCGGAAGCGACTACGGGTAATACCTTATATTTGCCAGTCAACGTGGCGGGCGCTTTGCTGTACCTGGGCGACGGGCACGCCGCCATGGGCGATGGCGAAGTGGATGGTACCGCAGTGGAGATATCGATGAAAGTGAAGCTGCGGGTAGAGTTGATCAAGCACAAGGAGATTGCGTGGCCGCGGTTTGAGAACGCCGACTCGATCATGGCCGTGGGGATTTACCGGCCTCTCGATGACTCCCTGCGCATCGCTTTTACCCAGTTGGTGCAGTGGATGCATAGCGACTATGGCCTGTCCGAAATGGACGCCTATGAACTGCTGTCCAAGGTCGCGGAGATCCACCTGGACCAGATGGTTGACCCGAACTACACCGTGGTTGCCAAGATCAACAAGAAGTATCTGCCGCCCCTCAAGTCCGCCGCCAAGTAAGCCGTGCGAGAATTGCCTAACGCCCTGCTTAGGCTAGGGAGGACGGCGGTTTGACCAACGATGTACGGATGGACAAATGGCTCTGGGCTGCGCGATTCTTCAAGACGCGCGCCCTGGCCGCACGAGCCTGTGAACTGGGTAGAATTACCTCCAATAGCCAGCCGGCCAAAAGCGCCCGCCCAGTTCGGGTGGGCGATCTGTTACAAGTGAAGAACGAAGGCGGCGATTTTCAGGTGGAGGTGCTGCTTCTGAGCGACGTGCGGGGTCCAGCGGCGGTGGCACAAACCCTGTACCGGGAAACAGAGGCAAGCCGCGCTTTGCGCCTGCAGTTGGCCGAAGAGCGCAAGGCGATGCCGCGCTTTGAACCACTGAGTGCGGGCAAGCCCTCGAAACGAAATCGCCGGGTGCTCAACCGGCTTCGGGGTCGAGCGTAGCGTGGGGGCTTCGGCACCGCTTTCGCCCACCGCCGCCGTACTCGGCGAGATCGGCCTCCCTGCTCCTGTTTCAGAACTGGCCTCTCGATCGTGGGACGTTATCGTGGTCGGTGCCGGGCACAATGGCCTGGCCTGCGCCGCCTATCTTGCACGTGCCGGCAAGCGCGTCCTGGTGCTCGAGAGCCGCCAGCGCGTGGGTGGCGCCTGCACCATCGAAGAGCCGTTTCCCGGTGTACGCATGTCTCCTTGCGCGTACCTTGCTGGACTTCTGCATCCTCTGGTGGTCGATGAACTGGGGCTAAAAGATCGTGGTTTCCACTGGACTCCAGCCTCCAACGGACTGTTTGTGCCCTTTCTCGATGGGACGAGTGTTCAATTGTGGGATGACGATGATGCCTGCGAGGAGGAGATCCGGCGGTTTGCTCCGCGCGACGTGAAGGGCTGGAAGGCGATGAGCGCTGTGATCCGGCGCCTGCGCGATGCGTTGCGGCCCCCGGGCGATTGCGATTTGTGGATTGGCGACGCTCCTTCGCCCGAAGTGCTGGACGCTCGCCTGGGCAGCGATGAAGAAGCACGCCAGGTGCTCTTCCACTGGTCGATGGCGGAGTTTGTGGAGCGCTATCTCGACGACCCGCGGCTGCAATCTGCCTATCTCGGCCAAGGAGTCATCGGCACCAAGGCCAGCCCGTTCGATGCCGGTACAGCTTCTATCCGGTATCATCACTCCTCCGGGCGGCTGGGCGGCCTCCCCGGCATGTGGGGCTATGTGAAGGGTGGCATGGGCATGGTCTCGTTCTACTTCTGCGACGCTGCGCGAGAAGCCGGAGCGGTGGTGGCTGCAGGAGTGGCCGTGGCGGAGATATTGCCTGGCGAAGGCGTGCTGCTGGAGGGTGGGGAACGCATCTCTGCTCCGGTGGTGGTGTCGAATGCTGACCCCGTGGTTACGTTGCGCTTGCTGGGTAAGTCTGCAAGCAGTGACTTTCGCGAGAAGACCGAGGACCTGGAGATTGAGGGCTGTACCGTCAAGCTGAATGTGTTGTTGCGCGAGCTGCCGGACTTTACTTCTCGGCCGGGCCAGTTGCAGCCGCACCACTTCGGGCAGATCAACGCCCCCCTGACCCACGCGGAATGGAAGGCCAGTTTCGCCGCCAGCAGCAAGGGTGAACTGCCGGAGCATCTTTGGTGTGAGATTTATTTTCAGAGCGTGCACGATGCGAGTGTGGTTCCCGTAGGCCAGCACACCATGAGCGTGTTTGCGCAATACGTACCTCACACCTTTGCAGCCGGCTCATGGGATGACCGTCGCGAGCAGGTGCGCAAGCTGGCTTTCGATTCGATTGGCCGCTTCTGCTCCAACTTGCCCGATGCGGTGCTGGAAGCGCAGGTGATGGGGCCTCCGGATATTGAGGAAAAGGTCGGCCTTACCGGCGGACATATTTTTCAAGGCGAGTGCCTGCCGGAAAATATGTGGAGCCGGCGGTTCGCTGCTCGCACGTCGATGCCCGGCGTTTATCTCTGCGGGGCTTGTACCCATCCCGGCGGAAGCGTTATCGGGATGAACGGGCGTAATGCCGCCATGGCTGTGCTGAAAGACATGAGGTAAGCGATGGCAGAAGAGAAGCTGAAACGGGAACTTGGTTTTCGCGATGTCATTCTCTTCTATATCGTCAGCGGCCTGAGCTTGCGCTGGATTGCCACTGCGTCGGCGACAGGACAATCCGCGATCACGGTGTGGGTGTTGGGCTTTTGTGGGTTCTTCCTGCCCCTTGCCGGCTGCGTACTTGAGCTCTCGTCCCGCTATCCCCAGGAGGGCGGCCTATACATCTGGACCCGCGAGGCCTATGGCGAATTTGCCGGCTTCATAGCTGCGTGGTGTTACTGGATGAGCAATCTTCCTTACTTCGCTGCAGTACTGTACTTCGCCGCCAGCAGCCTGCTCTTTACCACTCCTCGTGCTGCGCACCTGGCCGATGCAAACGTCTATTTCCTGCTCTTCACCATCGGCATGCTGACGTTCATTACGGTGCTCAACGTATTCGGCCTGGGCTTGGGCAAGTGGCTCAATAATCTTGGCGCGGTGGGCATGGCAATACCGGTAGTGATTCTGCTCCTGCTGGGACTGTTGTCTTTCTCGCGCTTTGGTTCCGCAACCAATTTCACTTGGGCGGGCTTCATTCCCCATGTTCAGGTAAGAGACCTCATCTTTTGGTCGACGATCTTTTTTGCGTTCACCGGCAGTGAATGCGCTTCGTTCATGGGCGACGAGATCAAGGATGCACGCCGTGTGGTTCCCCGATCCCTGGTGATCGCGGGTGTCATCATCACTCTGAGCTACATCGCCGGAACCGTTTCCATGTTGGTTGCGCTACCCTCGAGCAGGATCAGCGGGCTCGGTGGCTTTATGACGGCGATTGATTTTCTTTGCCGGAGATTGGGATTGGCTGCGTTGATTGTCCCGGTCGCGGTCCTGGTGGGCATCAGCAATGTCGGCGCCGCAGCGGCTTATCTATCGTCCACCGCTCGGCTGCCTTTCGTGGTGGGGATTAACCACTATCTGCCCGCGGTTTTTGGGCGGATCCACCCGCGATGGAAGACTCCTTATGTCGCCGTCATTTCCTATGGGCTCGCGGGGATTGTGTTTGGGTTGTTGAGCCAGGCTGGCACCAGCGTGAAGGGCGCTTATGATTTCCTGGTCGCCATGAGCTTGATTGCTTACTTTATTCCTTATTTGTTTGTGTTTGCCTCAATGATTCGTCTGCAGTCGCGTCCTTCGCCGGCTGGCGCGCTGCGGCTACCCGGAGGCAAGCGGGTCGCCATCCCGCTCGCGTGCGTGGGGTTTTTCTCGACCTTCGCCGCGATTATTCTTTCCATGTTTCCGGCGGAGGATGAACCGAATCCGGCCAGGGCGCTGTTCAAGATTTTGGCCATGACTTTGGTGTTGCTGGCGTCTGGTGTCGCGGTGTACTGGCGTGGGCATCGATCGATTATCCGGGCTACGGCCCTGAGCGAGGAGATTGCGTTATGAACGAGTCTCTCGCTGACGTGCTCGCGCTTTACGATGAGGAGGCGCCGCTGGAATACGCTTCTACGATCCCGGCTGCCTGGTACATTGATGAGCGGATCGGGCGCCTGGAGCGTGAACAGGTGTTCGGCAGCAATTGGATCGCGGTCGGACGTGCGGACCAGGTCGCCGATGCAGGGCAGTTTTTTACTTTTGATCTGGCTGGCGAGCCCCTCGTTGTTGTTCGCGGGGCTGATCAGGAGCTGCGCGCGTTTTACAATGTTTGCCGCCATCATGCTGCGGCGGTCATGACCGCGCCGTGCGGGGTTGCGCAGCATCTTCGGTGCCCTTATCACGGATGGACTTATGGGTTAGATGGTTCGCTCAAGGGCACGCCTGACTTTGGTGGGGTTTGCAATTTTGAACGCAGCGCGAATGGCTTGATTCCGGTTCGCGTGGCGAGTTGGGAAAGCTTTGTCTTTGTCAATTTGAACCAGGAGGGGCCGGGGCTCGGAAGTTATCTAAGCGAACTTTGGGAGCGGATTTCTGTCGGCGGGCTCCGGTTTTATTCCCGAAAAAGTTATACGCTGGGGTGCAATTGGAAGGTGTACGTCGACAATTACCTGGATGGCGGTTACCACGTGCCACACCTGCACAAAGCGCTCAATAGCGTGCTGGACTATAGCGAGTACAGCATTAAGAATGGTCCGAACTATGTGCTTCAGTCGAGCCCTATGGTGGCGTCAGAGGATGCGTCGGTGGCGGAAACGCGTACTGGTAGCCGCGCGGATTATTACTGGCTCTACCCTAACTTCATGATCAACCTGTATGACGGGGTCATGGATACGAACCTGGTGCTTCCTTTAGGGCAGGAGAAGTGCTTGGTGGTGTTTGATTTTTTCTTTGGGGATAGCAGTGAGGAATACAAGGCGGAGAGTGTGGCTGTGAGTGACCGGGTGCAGGATGAGGATGTGGGGATTTGCGAGTCGGTACAGCGCGGTCTGCATTCTCGGGCGTATGGTGCCGGGAGGTTGTCTGTGCGCAGGGAGGGCGGGGAGCATTTGTTTCACCGTTTGCTCGCTCGTGACCTCAAGCGGGTTTAGGATGCGCCTTTGCTGCCACTGAAGCGAACTGCAGATCCCTCGGCTACGCTCGGGATGACAAAAAGGAAGGGGCAACGGTTCTATAGAGAGTGGTTGCTGGACCGAGGCATTTTTCATCACGTCGGATGGGCCCAAGACAACTCCGGTCCAGAAACCACTCTCTATAGAACCGTTGCCCCTTCCTTTTTGTCATCCCGAGCGTAGCCGAGGGATCTGCAGTTTTCCTCTACTGCGTAATCGCTGCGTCGGCTATTGCCAGTGATTGATCGAGTTGGTCTACAGCGAAGTCAATTTCGGACTTCTCGATGATCAAGGGCGGCGCGATTACGAAGTGGCTGATCCAGGCTTGGATGGAGACACCCCGCTTCATCATCTCGGCGGCAACGCGATCTACGACGGTCGGCTTTCCGTCGACCTTATCCTGATTGGTGTTGAAGGGGGTTTTCTGTTCCTGATCTTTCACCATCTCCAACGCCCAGAAGAGACCTAGGCCGCGGACTTCGCCGATCGAGGGATGCTTGGGCTTGAGCGCGTTCAGCTTCTCGCTCATGTATTTGCCCATCTCACGAGCTCGGTTCACCAGGTCCAGCCGCTTCATCTCACTGATGGCCGCCACGGCGGGCGCCAGGGTGATGGGGTGCGCCTCATACGTATGCCCGTGGGCGAAGAAGTGATCTTCGAAGTATTCGGCGATCTTGCCCGTGGTCGCACAGAGCCCTAATGGGACATAGGCTGAGGTGATGCCCTTCGCGGTCACTAGTATGTCCGGCTTCACTCCCCAATGATCCATGGCAAACCATTCGCCGGTACGGCCCCAACCCGACATGACCTCGTCCGCGATTAATAGGACTCCGTGACGGTCACAAATCTCGCGCAGCTTCGGCATGTATTCCGGCGGAGGGACAAGCACGCCGTTGGTACCGACCACTGGCTCTACGATGACCGCGGCCACATCGCTTTCGTTCGAGATCATGTGCTCCAGGTAATCTGCGCAGGCGATGCCGCAGCCAGGATACGTGTGCTTGATGGGACATTTGTAACAGTTAACTTCCGGCGCGAACAGAAAGCCCTGTCCCTTGCCGCCCGGTTCCATGGCCCAGCGGCGTGGATCACCAGTGGCGGCAATGGAGGCCATCGTCGAGCCGTGATAAGACCGGTAACGCGCGATGATCTTGGTCTTGCCGGTGTACATGCGGGCAATTTTGAAGGCGGCCTCATTGGCTTCCGTGCCGGAAGTGGTGAAGAAGAACTTATTGATCCCCTCAGGCAATACATCAAGCAGCAAACGGCTCAGCTCCACGCGGGCGTCGGTCGCGTAGGAGGGCATAATGTAAGCCAGCTTCCGCGCCTGCTCTTCGATCGCTTGAATCACGGCTTTATTCTTGTGCCCCAGGTTGCAGCACATTAATTGGGCGGAAAAATCCAGGTAGCGCTTGCCATTGCCGTCGGTAAAGTAGCAACCCTCGGCATCGACTACGTGCAGGGGATTCCAGCTCTTCTGGTAGCGCCAGGTGCCGTAGTTCAGCTTCTTGGTCCAGTCGGAAACTTCCTGGGTCGTCATCGTTGCTTCGGATACGCTCTCGCTCATTGTGGTTTCACCTTAGATGTCTACTTTACAGCGGTTAATTCCCCTAGCTCCACTGCTACGGCGCTTAAGCCGCCTTCCACTACCTCCAGCGCCTGGCTGAACTCTTCGTCGGTTATGGTCAGGGGCATCAGCAGGCGGACGATGTTGTCGTAGGTCCCTGCGTTCAGTACCAGGACGCCGTGGTGGAGGCAGTGGTGCACAAGTTTCTTCACCGCTTTCGCAGTGGGCGCTCCGGTGGAGTCGACAAATTCCATCGCCTGCATGGCGCCGACACCGCGGACGTCGGCAATGAAAGCATGCTGCCGCTGCCATGCGGCCGCTTGGGTTTGAAATTGTTCGCCCTAGCGAGCGGGCGCGCGCCAGTAACGTTCCATCGGCAAATTCTTCCAACACGGCTAACGCGGCTGCGCAGCTTGCGGGGTTGCCACCGAAGGTGCCGCCCAAGCCGCCGGGCCCGGGCGCATCCATGATCTCCGCGCGGCCGGTGATCGCCCCCAACGGGAGGCCGCCACCGAGGGATTTCGCGGTGAGGATGAGGTCCGGCTCGATGCCGAAGTGTTTGCTGGCAAAGAGCTCGCCAGTGCGGCCAAAGCCTGTCTGCACCTCGTCGGCGACGAAGACGATGCGGCGCTCGCGGCAGATTTCCACCAGCGCGGGCAGGAAGCCCGCGGGTGGAACCACAAAGCCGCCTTCCCCGAGCACCGGCTCAATCACGATAGCCGCGACGGACTCGGCCGCCACCACGCGGCGAAAGGTTTGATCCAGCAGCTCGTTGACCTGGCCTTTCGTCATCGGCCCCCGGTTGGAAAGGCGGGCACTAGCGGGCACTCCATAAGGGATGCGATAGACATCGGGCAGGAAAGGGCCGAATCCCTCCTTGTAGGGATGAGTCTTGCTGGTGAGCGACAGGCCCGTCATGGTGCGGCCGTGAAAGCCATCTTCTACGCAGAGAACAGCCGAACGCCCAGTGAAGGCTCGCGCGATCTTCACCGCGTTCTCTACCGCTTCCGCTCCGCTGTTTACAAAGAAGGTCTTCTTGGCAAAGCTCCCCGGCGTTAGCTGGTTGAGCTTCTCTGCCAGGGAGACATAGCTTTCGTAACCGGTTACCTGAAAGCAGAGATGGAGAAAGGCATCCAGCTGGGAGCGCAGTGCGCTGAGCACGCGCGGATTGCGATGGCCAACGTTGGCGCAGCCAATGCCGCCACCCAGATCGATGAAGCGGTTGCCGTCTACGTCTTCGAGGATGGCGCCCTCAGCATGGCGCACAAACAGAGGGGTGGAGGCATAGACTCCGCGCGGAAGAGCCTGCAACCGGCGGGCCATCAACGCGCGCGCATTGGGCCCGGGAATTTCTGTCTTCAAGCGAATGTTGGACATGGCGTCAGTACCATCCAATCGGCGATTCATTCAGATTAATGTGCACCTGCTTGGTCTCGAGGTATTCGTCGATTCCGTGGATCCCCAGTTCCCTGCCGAAGCCCGACTGCTTGAAACCGCCCCAAGGCGCTTCCACGTAGGTGGGCTGCATGTGATTCACCCAAACGATTCCAGCGCGGATGGCCTTGACCATGCGCAGGGCGCGATAGATGTCTCGCGTCCAGACGGCAGCGGCTAATCCGAAGGAAGTGTCGTTGGCAATCTTGAGCGCGTCACGCTCGTCGTCGAAGGGGATCACGGCAGCGACCGGTCCGAATATTTCCTCCCGCGCTATCCGTGAGGAGTTATCCACGTCGTAGAAGATAGTTGGCTCAACGTAGTAGCCGCGGCTCATGGAAGCAGGCCGCCCTCCGCCCAGCGCCAGCTTGGCTTCGGACTTGCCCAGTTGCTGATAGGCAGAAACGCGGTCGTATTGTTCGCGGCTTACCAGGGGGCCCATCTTGGTGGAGCGATCGAGCGGTGGGCCCAGCTTGATGGTGCGTGCTTTCTCGGTCATCGCCTCGAGAAATTTCGGGTAGATAGACCGCTGCACCAACACCCGGCTGCCGGCCGAGCACACCTCGCCCTGGTTGATGAAAATTCCGAAGAGGGCGCCATCGATGGCGGCTTCGAAATCGGCATCGGCAAAGAAGATGTTGGGCGACTTGCCCCCGAGTTCGAGGGTCACACGCTTGAGGGTGTCCGCAGCCGATTTCATGATCAGCTTGCCCACTGCGGCCGATCCGGTGAAGGCTACCTTGTCCACGTCCGGGATGGGCGACAATCGCGGCGCCGGCCGTTTCACCTAATCCGGTCACCACGTTGACGACCCCGGCGGGTACTCCGCACTCCGCCAGCCAGCCGGCCAGCTTCAACATGGTTAACGGCGTCTGTTCTGCCGGCTTCAATACGCAGGTGCAGCCTGCGGCCAGCGCGGGCGCCAGCTTCCAGGCGGCCATGCCGATGGGGTAGTTCCAGGGAATGATCTGCCCCGCGACTCCAACCGGCTCTTTCAGCGAAAGGCTAAGAGCATTGTCGGGAACGGGATTGACCAGGCCGGAAACCTTGTTCGCCAGGCCGCCGTAGTACTCAAAGCAGGTGGCGGCGTCGGCGATGTCATATTCCGATTCGACGATAGGCTTGCCGCAGTTGCGCGATTCCAATTCGGCGAGTTGCGGGGCTTCTTCGCGGAGTTTGGCCGCGATGCGAAAGAGGATGCGGCCTCGATCCTGAGCTGTGGTTTGGGGCCAGCCACCTTCGTCAAAGGCGTGGCGCGCTGCGGCTACGGCGGCGTTGATATCGGCTGGGCCGGCGTCGGGAATTTCAGCGATGACCTCTTCGGTCGAAGGGTCGTAGACAGGAATGCGTTTGCCGGAAGAGCCTTCCGTCCATTCCCCGTTGATAAACATCGGTTCACAACTGGTCTGCGAGACAGCCATCGTTGCTCCTTTCGAGAGCCAGGCCCGGGGAATATTGCTGGGTGCGCCAGAGGGCGCACCCAGCGCTAAGCGAGCGTCTCCTGCGGCGCTTTGGTTTCCTGTTGAGCCTGGGCCAGTGCCGGCGCCACTTCTTCAAAGGCGGAGAGGTGCTTGTCGATATCCGCCATGGAGTGGGCGACGGAGATGGTCCACTGCTCGTCCCACCAGTAGGGCTGCGCCATCACGCCACGGTTCAACATGCCAAACCAGTAGAGCTTCCACAGATTCGTATCGACGGCATGCCACTCGCGGTAGTTATGGATCTTGTGGCGATAGAGCAGCATGGCGCCGTTCGCTCCCGCACTCTCGACGTACGCTTCCAGACCGGTCTTCTGCACAATCTGCTTGTAGCCGGAGACCAGCGCGTCGCTTACCTTGCCGATGTGGGCATAACCCGCAGGGGTGAGGACTTCACGCAAGGTAGCAAGACCGGCAGCCATGACCAGCGGGTTGGTGGCGTAGGTGCCGGCGTGGAAGACCTTGTGCTCCGCGATCACGTCCAGCACTTTCTTGCTGGCTGCGAACGCAGCCAGGGGGAAACCGCCGCCGATGGACTTGGCCAGGGTGACGATGTCGGCCTTGATGTTGAAGTACTCACAGGCTCCGCCACGGCCAAGCTTGGCGCCGGTCTTCACCTCGTCGAAAATGAGCAGCGCGCCTTCACGGGTGCAGATCTCGCGTAAACCTTCGAGGTAGCCTGGCTCCGGCATGCAGATGCCGATGTTCATCATGATGGGTTCCACGATGACGGCAGCGATCTGGCCTGGGTTTTCCTTGAAGAGGCCGTTGACTGCCTTGAGATCGTTGAATTGAGCGACGAGCGTGTTCTTGACGGTATCGGCGGGGACACCGCCAGAGGCCGGTACCTGGTTAGGCCGGTCGGGATCGCCGACGAGATTCAGATTTGGCTTCATGCTCACGAGCACGGAGTCGTGCACGCCGTGATAGCCGCCTTCCATCTTGATGATTTTGTCGCGCCCGGTGAAGCCGCGCGCGATGCGGATGGCGTGCATGGTCACTTCGGTTCCGCTGCTGCCAAAGCGCACCTGCTCCACGGGAAAGCGCTGGCAAATTTCGTCGGCCAGGTCGTACTCCAGGGTGTGCGGCATGCCGTACATGGTGCCGGTGACCAGCCGCTCTTGCACGGCAGCTACCACGGCAGGGTGGCAGTGGCCGGCCATGAGGGCACCGAAACAGAGGTTGAAGTCGATATATTCGTTACCGTCGAGATCGTGGATGTGGGTTCCCTTGGCGTCCTTTACAAACAAAGGCCAGGGCTCGTAACTGCGGAAGTTGCTGGCAACGCCAAGCGGCATGCGGGGTTGGGCACGCTTGAGGGCGGCTTTTGAGCCCGGGGTACGTGCTTCAAACGAGGCGAGTTCCTTCTCCAGAAGGTGGTGCATGGGGATTCATCCTTTGCCCAAGGGGGCTGTCAATAATGCGGAGGCCGGGTGCAGCCAGGGGACTGCTCTAGCGTGCGAAGGGACCGGGATCGGGCCGCCGGCACAGCCGGGCTTCGCCACGGGCATAGCGGAGAAACCACCGCATCCGGCAAAAGGTGCCGGATACGCGGGGTGTTGCGATATCAGAGAGAGAAGACATTCGCTTGGGAAACCCTGGTTTGCATTATATGACCTGGGAGTGTCTCAGGAAAGTCGTTGCCACGTTTAAACCCTTGTAGTAATTTCGGAAAAATAGCCAGTCTGCACCTGACCTCGTCCTGCCTACATTTGTCATCCTTTCGGCCGAAAAGCATTGGAGCGAAATTTGTTGAGCGCGAGCGCGAAGACATTCAGGATCGTTTTGCTGTGTAGCGTGGCTGCGCTGTCCGTTCTTTCGGGGTGCAAGAAGGCTCCCCCCACCCTTAGCCTATTGGTTTGGGAAGGTTACGCCGATCCTTCTTTCATCCAGGGCTTTGAAGCCAAATGCCAGTGCAAAGTCAGCGCGGCTTATATGGGATCCAGCGATGAGCTGGTGGCCAAGTTGCGTGGGGGTGCTTCGTCTAACTACGACGTGATCTCGCCCTCGAGCGACGTGGCAACCTCACTCAGCCGCTCCGGCCTGGTGGCTCCGCTCGATCTGGGCAAGATCCCGAACTACGCGCAGCTTTCGCCAAACCTCACCTCGCGAACCCTGGTTAAACAAGACGGCAAGGTTTACGGTGTGCCCCTCACCTGGGGCCCCAATCCCCTGCTCTACGACACCAGGGCTTTTGCCAGAGCTCCCACGACCTGGGCTGAACTTTGGGATCCGAAGTTTGCCAACAAGCTGTCGTTCTGGGACGACCTCTCCACCATGTACATGGCGGCGGAGGTGCTCGGCTTTGGTAAGACCGATCCAACGGCTGTGTACAACCTCGACGATGCACAATTGCAGCAGGTGAAGCAAAAGCTGATCGCGTTGAAACCGAATATCCGCAAGCTTTGGACCACCGGCGGAGAGCTGACCAACCTGTTTCAGAACCACGAGGTCATTGCGGGCATGGGCTGGCCGCTGGTGACCAACCAGTTGCATAAGAGCGGATTACCCATTCAGGAAGAGATTCCCGCCGAAGGCACTACGGGGTGGATCGATCACCTGATGATTACTTCTTCCTCCGATAACAAGGAACTCGCGTATCAGTTTTTGGATTACCTCATCTCTGCGCAGGCGCAGAAACAGCTTAGCGATGTGACGGGATATATCCCAGCCAACCCACAGGCCGCCGCGTTGATGACGGCAGAACAGCGCCATAGCCTGCACCTGGACGACATCGACGCCTACCAACACCAGATTGTCTTCTGGCAGGATGTGCCGCGGCGCGCGAAATATACCGAGATATGGAACGAAGTGAAGGCCAGCCAGTGATGGTCTTGGGATGAGTAGCTTTCTGCGGCTGGAGAACGTGGGCAAGCGCTTCGGCGAGCACGTGGTGCTTGCGTCTGTATCGCTAGAGGTGGAACAGGGCGAGTTTCTGACCCTGCTGGGTGAGAGCGGCTCCGGCAAGACCACGCTTCTGCGCATTCTGGCAGGATTTGAGGAGGCTACGAGCGGACGCGTTTTGCTCGAGGATGCGCGGCTGGATGCGCTGCCTCCCCATCGCCGCCCCATTCACACCGTATTCCAGAGCTACGCCCTCTTTCCCCACATGAGCGTGTTCGAGAACGTAGCCTACGGCTTGCGGGTGCGCGGGTGTGCGCGCGACGAAATGACGGCCCGCGTGGAGGAGGCGCTCCAGAAAGTCCACATGGGGCAATTTGCCAAACACTTTCCCCGGCAGATCAGCGGAGGGCAGAAACAGCGCGTGGCACTGGCTCGAGCCTTGGTCAACCGGCCCCGGCTGTTGTTGCTCGATGAGCCGCTCTCGGCCCTCGACGCTAACCTTCGCCTCGAAATGCAGCGCGAGCTGAAGGTGCTGCAGCGCGAGGTCGGTATCACTTTTATTTTTGTTACTCATGACCAGAGTGAGGCGCTGGCTATCTCGGATCGGGTGGTGTTGCTTCGCCACGGCAAGGTAGAACAGTGCGGCACGCCCCGCGCTATCTACGCGACGCCGCGAACGGCGTATGCGGCCTCGTTTCTGGGCAAGAGCAATCTCGTCCAGGGGACGGTTCGGGAGGGCGTGGCTGACTGCGCCGATTTTTCTGTACCGGTCACGGTGGCGGACGGTCGCGGTCACATTTTCGTTGCGCCCGGAGTGTATCGCTCCTGTAACAGTGACTGCCCAAACGGATGAGCAGTTGGTTCCGTTTGTCGCAGAAGTGATTGCAGAACAGTTTCACGGCGCTGATTCGCTGCTCACATTGCGTTGCACATCCGGGACAGAGCTATCGGCGCGCGTTGCCGGGCCCCGGGGGGACGGCGGCTGGTTTGCCTTCCGGGCACAAGACTTGGTTCCGCTGGAGCAGGAATAGCATGGCGCGCTCCCGGCTGTCTGCGTGGCTGGTAACGCTGCCTCCCTTTGCCTGGATTGCTCTGTTCCTTTTCGCGCCCTACTGTCTTCTCTTTTGTTACAGCTTCTGGAGCCTGGACGCCGGGCAGCAGGTGGTTCGCCATCTCACCGTCGCGAATTATCTGCACCTGCTCCATACGCCGCTCTACCTCACCGTGATTCTCCGTTCCATGCGCATCGCTCTTTCGGTGGTGCTGCTTTCTTTGCTGATCGGTTATCCGCTGGCGTGCTTTCTTGTCTTTCAGGCCGGCAAGTACCGGCAGATACTTTACCAGGCAGTGATTATTCCGCTGTGGATCAGCTACCTGGTTCGCGCCTACGCCTGGAAGGTGATCTTCGGCAATGAGGGTGTCATGAACACCCTGCTGCTCTGGTGTCACGCGACCCGGCATCCTCTTGGCTTCCTCTTGTACAGCCCCTTTGCTGTGATTGTGACGCTTACCCATATTTATGTTCCGTTCGTGGTTCTGCCGGTGGTCGCGTCGCTCGAAAAGATCCCGCGTGAACTGCTTGAGTCTTCGAGCGATCTGGGAGCAACGACCTGGCAGACCTTCACCCGGGTGATTCTTCCCCTTTCGCTGCCCGGTGTTCTCTCTGGGGTTACGTTTGCATTTTTGCTTAGTTTCGGTGATTTTCTGTCACCGCTGTTGTTAGGCGGTCCGAGCAGCGTGATGATCGCCAATATCGTCGCCAATCTCTTTGGGGCGGACTACAACTGGCCGCTGGGGGCGGCGGTAGCTGTCCTTATCCTGGTGATGGTGCTGGTTATCCTCACGGTGACGCAACGGCTGGAACGGCGCTGGAGGGTGGCATGAAGGCCGGGAGTCGCACCCTTCCGGCGTTGTCGACTGTTTACGCTGCCGCGGCTTATGCTTTTCTTTATTTGCCGATCGTCGTCCTGGTGGTTTACTCCTTCAACCGGGATGGCGTGGGCGGGTTTCCACCACAACATTGGACGCTCGATTGGTACCGCACGCTGTTCGACGACTCCGCGATGTGGAATTCCGTTGGCAACAGCGCCATCGTCGCTCTCTCGACCGTTGTCTTATCGATGTTGATTGGCTTTCCCGCGGCCTACGCTCTCGATCGTTATTCGTTCCCAGGCAAAGCGGCGTTTCAGCGGTTGGTCCTGCTGCCCCTGATCGTTCCCGGCGTGATCACCGGCATCTCGCTTCTTTTAGTGACAGTGAGCAGTGGATTCCGTCTAAGCCTGGTGACGGTGATTCTCGGCCATTCCACGGCTTTGACGGCAGTTGCCACGACGGAGATCTTTGCCGGGCTGGCGAAGCTGGATCGCTCGCTGGAGGAGGCTTCCGCCGACCTGGGAGCCACGAGGATCCAGACCCTGGTACGAATTGTGCTGCCCGGTTTGCGCACCTCGCTTCTGGGCACGGCGCTGCTCATCTTTACCCTGTCGATGGATGAAATTGCTGTTACGTTTTTCCTGATTGGCAGGGAGAACACACTGCCGTTGGAAATCTGGTCACGCCTGCGGCGCGGCGCGACCCCGGAGATGAATGCCATTGCGACGCTGATCTTTGTGTTTTCGGTGATCACCATCTTTCTGTCACAGTGGTTGATGGGCCGAGAGAAGACGGAGACAATCAATCGATGAGTTGGACTGACAAAGAACTTGGGATGGATCGCCGGATTACTCGCCGCGATTTCATGAATGGTGCGGCCATGGCCATTGCCGCGGCGGCCGCCCCGCCTTCGTTTGCTCAAGGCACCACGGAGGCACAAGATCGTCCCGGCTATGACCCGCCCGCGGCGCATGGATTGCGCGGCAGTCATGTGGGTGCGTTTGAAGTGGCCCATCGGCTGCGTGACGGTACGTTCTGGAACACTGCCGAACGGTCTGAAAGCACAGGCGAAACCTACGACCTGATTGTCGTGGGTGGCGGTATCAGCGGCCTCTCCTCCGCGCGCTTCTTCCATCAGGCTGCCGGAAAGGCGGCGCGGGTGCTCATCCTGGAAAATCATGACGACTTCGGTGGACACGCGAAACGCAATGAGTTCCAGGTAGACAAGAATTTCATGCTGGGCTTCGGAGGCACGTTTTCGATCGAGAGCCCGGCTCCGTATAGTCCTGTGGCCAAGAGCGTGATCCAGGGCCTAGGCATCGATGTGCCCTCCTACGCGATGCATTTGGACGAAAAGCCATACGCGGCACTAAAGAAAAAGTACTTTTTTGACTAGGAAACCTTCGGCGCCGACCGCCTTGTGGTTCGTCCTTCTAATGAAGCTGATGAGAAGACGTGGCACGAGTTCGCGGCGCAGGCTCCGCTCTCGGACAAGGCCAAAGCAGATCTCAAGCACCTTTATGCGCTTGACGAAGATTTGATGCCGGGACTCTCTTCAGACCAGAAGAAGGCGAAGCTCGCGCGTATGAGCTACGCCGACTACCTGACCAACCTGGTCAAGGTAGACCGTCAGGTGGTGACCCTGCTGGACCCGGAACAGAAATCGCTCTACGGTGTCGGCATTGACGCCATTTCAGCGCAGGATGCCTGGGGTTTGGAAATGCCCGGATTCGACGGACTCAAACTCAAGCCTGGCCCGGGCCCGGGGATGGGCCGTGACGCCATCCCTAACGAGGAAGCAGAAAAATATTTCTTTCATTTCCCTGACGGAAATGCGTCTATCGCGCGGCTTATCGTGCGTTCTCTTATTCCTGAGGCCGTGCCTGGCAAGTCAGCAGACGACGTTGTCACTTCTCAGGTTCGGTACGAACAACTTGATCAACCGGCCCACCCGACACGTATCCGCTTGAACAGTACTGTCGTGCGCGTTAAGCACGAGGGAGACTCGTCCACCGCAAAGGAGGTGGAGGTGACTTATGTGCAGGATGGCCGGTTATATACGGTGAAGGCGGCGCACTGCATTCTGGCTTGCTGGCACCAGGTCATTCCTCTCCTCACAAGTGAGTTGCCGGCAACGCAAGTCGCGTATTTGCGATCAGCAGAGAAGGTGCCGCTCGTTTACACCAATGTGGCGCTCAGAAATTGGGAGAGCTTTGTCCGTTTACAGACGCGAAGCATCACTGCGCCTGGATCTTATTTCACTGATTTCGGCCTCGACCGTCGCGTGAGCATTGGCGGTTACCATTGCACCAATCGGCCGGATGAGCCGATCGTACTCACTATGGAACGTTATCCCTGCTCGCCCGGGCACCCGGCGCGGCAACAGCATGTCGCCGGACGGTACGATCTATATGGCACTTCATTCGAGACTTTTGAAAGAAAGATCAGGGAGTTGCTTGCCCGGAGTATAGGAGCCGGTGGATTTGATCCGGCGCGCGATATTGCAGCGATTACGGTGAATCGCTGGCCGCATGGCTACGCTTATCAATACAACTCCCTGTGGGATCCATTCTGGTTGAATGGTGGGCCTCTGCCTTGCGTGGAGGCACGAAAGCCTTTTGGGCGGATCGCCATTGCCAATGCGGATGCCGACGCTTACGCGTACACTGACTGTGCCATTAACCAGGCGTATCGGGCGGTAAACGAGCTGAAGATCGCGACCGGTTGAGAGAAACCGCAGATCTCTACGTCACCACTGCCGGGTGCCCGGGCCAGGCTTTGCCGCGCGTTACCATGCCCGCTAAAAACAGATAAAGCAAAAGCCCGATGGGTCCAAACAGGAAAGTCAGCAGCAAGCACGGGAGCACGACCAGGAAGGGAACGCGGTTGCGCTTTGCGTCGCGTACCTGCCAGCTACCAATGAAAAGATCGAAGGCCAGGTAGTGGACCCATCCGGCGAGGACGAGCCAGTGGTCGGTGAAAAGCAACATGACTGCGCTGAGAGAATTGAATCCGCCCTTGTGGCCGCTCCAATGGGTGAGGATGAGCACCAGGTAGAAGCCGGATAACAGAGCCGGCACCAGCAGACCGGTTATCAGCGAAGACACCACCCGCGAAGCACGAGCGGACCAGCCCGTGACCACTAACAGAAGCCAACCGGCCAACGCTACGCTATTGCAAAGTCGAAAGAGCGCATCCGCAGTCATGAAATGCCTTCCTTGGTATTGAAAGTATGAGTCGCTTGCCTGCTGCTGATCACGACGACGGCAATCGCCGTTGCCATCAACCACACCGCAAAGCTTTCTAACGTTAACCCATCAGGCTGGGCAACCGACTGCCCTCGGAAGGCTTGCCAGAGAATGAGCCCGAAGAGCGCCAGGTAGCTGGTGGCCGCGGCAAAGATCAGGTTCCGCTGGGTTCGCTCGCTTCCCGGTGCTCTGCGACGGCCGATCCACCATGCCAGCAACGGCAACACCTGCAAACCATGCATGCCCAGAAAGTGAGCAACACGAAGATCGCCATGGTCGGCGCTCCAACCAGTGACAGGCAATCCACGGCCACCATCCGGCGCGCCTACGGTATGAGCGCCCGCAATAGGAAGCCGGCCGGTAGCATGGGCGTCCGCCAGTTGCTGGGAGTTAGGCACGGCCATGAGACCTCCTGAGCCGGTGCCAATCAACGCCAGGACCATGCCCAGCCGCAGCGACCATCCCCAGGCAACACGAGCAAAGGATTGGCGGAAAAGGAGCACTGTGAGCAGCAGCATCGACAGCCAGATGCACGCAATGCTGATCCCCATGACGGCGAACACCGCGCCATCAAAATGCGTGGCAACGTTGAAATGGCTGCTCGTTCCCCGGGCTGCCTGCATGTCAATCAGCGCGATCTCAATGAACAGGCCTGCAGCGAGCACCCAGTCGAGCCCACGTCTGATATGCGGCCAGATGTTGGCCGATGCAATGCAAAAGGCAAAGCTCCAGGCAGCGATCATGGTGGAAAGCGCGAACTTTGCCGGCTTAAGCCAGGCTGGGGCCCCGGTAATCACGCGATGGTCAACCACCAGACCTGCGATGCAAAACACGAGGTCGGCTGCCATGATGAACCCCAACACCGTCAACGCAGGCGAGGCCGCAAGGCCTGCAGCGACCAACCTTGTCAACAACCTTGTCCAGGACGAAGAATGATTCTGCATGTGAAAGAGATTAACATGAATGTTAATTGGATTCACATCCATGTAGAATTAATTTCAGCGTGACCAGGAAACGTCCCTACCATCACGGAGACCTGCGCTCAGCCCTGATACGGGCCGCGCTTTTGCTGGTTGAGGAACACGGCGTGAAGGGCCTTGCCTTGAGCGACGCCGCCCGCCTGACCGGGGTAAGCGTAGCCGCGCCTTACCGTCATTTCAAAGACAAGGAAGCATTGCTGGTCGAGATTGCAGCGGAAGGCTTTGGCTTGTTTCGGGATGCACTGGCGCGGGCTACCCGGAGCCATCCGAAAGACAAGGTCAAGCGGCTGGTGGAGATGGGCGTTGCCTACGTCGATTTCGCCCTGGAACACCGCTCTCACTTCAAAGTGATGTGGGAAGGCGGGATTTCCAAGGACAAATATCCTGAGGTCGCCAAGACTGCCCATGAAGCTTACTTACTACTGGAAGGGGCGGCTAGGGACCTGCTCCCGGCAGCTCATCCTGCGCGGCAACACGCACTCGTTGCCAGCGCGTGGAGCCTGGTTCATGGCTTCGCGACACTGACACTGGAACGCGAACTTGAAGTCGTGGCGGCGGAGCAAGAGGGCAAGAAACTGTTGCGGCAGTCTCTCCACCTGCTGCTGGACCAGTTCGCGAACTAGCTAGGGCATATAGAAGACTTCGTGCACCATAGGAAAGCGTTCGCCGGGGCGTAGCGGGTCGAGCGGAGCAAAGTAGGGCGCCATGGCCTGCTGCCAGCGAGCGTTGATCGGATCGGCCTCGATCTTCGCCCAGGTCTCCTCGAAATTCTCGACTCGCATCGATAGGAACAGCAGCTGATCGCGCCGGAAGATAGAGTACTCGGAGACGCCGGCGCGCTTGAGGAGCGCCAGCATCTCCGGCCATACTTCTTTGTGGGCCTGGTCGTACGCCTCTTCCATGCCGGGGCGCAACCGCAAAAGGAACGCGACTCTTTGCATACTTACGTTGCGACGGACTACTTGGGCTGACGAACAAGGCGAAGATAAGGCTTGGGCGATTTCCAGCCCTCGGCATACTTCAACTTGGCTTCTTCGTCGGAAACAGAGGGCAGAATGATGACATCATCACCCTGCTTCCAATCGGCAGGGGTGGCCACCTTGTGTTTAGCGGTCAGCTGCATGGAATCGATGACCCTCAGCAATTCTGGAAAATTGCGGCCGGTGGTCATGGGGTAACTCAGGTGCAGCTTGATCTTCTTGTCCGGGCCGACGATGAAGACGGTGCGGACGGTGGCGTTGGTCGCGGCCGTCCGGCCCTCGGAAGTCTCGCCCGAATCGGCGGGCAGCATGTCATATAGCTTGGCAACCTTGAGCTCGGTGTCTCCGATCATCGGGTATTCGACTTTGTGGCCGCCGGTCTCTTCGATATCGATGGCCCATTTTCCGTGGCTGCTCACCGGATCCACGCTCAGACCGATGACCTTGACGTTGCGTTTTTTGAATTCGTCATGAAGCCCGGCCACACTGCCCAGCTCGGTGGTGCAGACCGGAGTGAAGTCCTTGGGGTGGGAAAAGAGAATAGCCCAACCATCGCCAATCCACTCATGAAAGTGGATGGTGCCGTGGGTCGTTTCGGCCGTGAAGTCGGGCGCCGTGTCGTTAATCCTGAGAGACATGCTGCGTTTCCTACTTTCAATTCTTGTTGAATATCCCGCCTCAAAGGCGATCTCAACCGATTCTAATCAGGGTTTAGTTTAACAGGCGACGACCGTCGGTTTTCGCTGGTAATGATTTACTCCCGGATTGCTCTGATTTATGCTGGTACAGCTTTGTAGACGTGCCGGAGCGGAAAGACTGAGCGTAGCTAGTTTGTTCAGAATCCATAACGCCTTGGCTGATGATCCGGTGCTCGAGATACCAAGAGCTGGCCCGCGGCTCGATGGCTGCGAGAGAACCACCGAAGTCCTTATCGGTGAACGGAAGCTTCAGGCGTATATCCCCGCGATTCGTGAACTCCGCCTGCGCTGTGGCCAGCAAGATGACTACACTACGGATCTCGAATATTTCATAGCTGCAAACAAACAAAAAAATCGAAGAGTTGCGGCGGTTCTGATTCGCCGAAATCATGACATCGAAGCCTGCGTTCTGTTTATTGAACATTGCAGGTACGGCATTGGTCTTGGCTTATGGCGCGGAGGAGACACCGTCGGCGATGGCCTTGTAGCCGGTCAGGAAGCATTCCGCGTACAGTATGTCCATTTGGCTGCGCAGGCCGTTCTAAAACTTTGGCGAGTGTACGGGGTGAGCTTCGCAATCAGAACTTCGTTAGAACACTGTGTCGAGGTCATGGGGCCCAGGAGTAAATACCGTATGTTCTCCGGCGGTCACATTCAGCGTAGGCTTCCACTGGCAAAAACTTTCCACGCGATGTTAGCCGGCTTCGGCCCCCGCACGCGACGGAGCCTGGCCGGCAAGCGCAAGCAACTGGAGGCCCAGGCGCATGTCGTCTTCCTGCCTTCGCTCGAGCCTGCACATGCTCTCGAAGCGATGTTGAGCCTTCAGCCGAGGTCCATGCCGTATCGGATGGACGGGTTCTATCACGCCCGATACAACCTGCTTCGTGAGATTCCTGATTTCTTTTATATGGGTTTGCGCCTGCCCGATGGCACATGGTTGAGCGTTTTAAGTGGATGGCGCCGGAATCGAGTCACTTATGTCGACTTGCAGATGAACGACTTGTACTTCAAGAAGGAGTCTCTTTCCGCCGTGATGCGAGCCTTCATGTTGGAGCATGAGATCACAAGGCAGCAAGAACTGATCCACTTCGTTGGAGGAACCTCGTTGTTGTTGAGAAGGTATTGCCAACCGATCGAGCCATGCACCGATGGTTTCTTCTGGCGTCCTTGCCTGCGCGCAACCCTCTTTCACATGGTCGTTCCGTTGATGAAACCGGAAAGCCTCTACGAACATGTCAAGGCGGGTACAGATGCCGAGAGTTTTGTCGACTCTTAGCTGGACGAACTCAAAGACCTACTCATGCGTGCTCTCCGCAGTGGATGCAGTGTTTCGAGGTTGTTCTCCGCCGCTTGATTGGGCCGCCAGCACCGGGATGCGAATATTCTGACCGGACTCGATGTGGTCAGGATTGTTCAGCGAAGGGTTCAGATCATGGATCTGTTGCAAAAGCTGCGACGTGCAAGTGCCATATTTCTGAATACAAATACCGAGCAGGGTCTGCCCTGCCGCTACACGAACGGTGCCTACAGAATCCGTGGACTGCAGAGTATGCGCTGCAACCAGTGAAGGCGGCGCGGCAGCGACGGGAGCCGGGCGCTCCGCCGGTGCGACAGCCGGAGCCGTTGGTGCGGTGGAGGGCACGGCCGCGGGCGTAGGCGCATCGTGTAGCTCGGGAGGCGGGGGCACAGAGACTACCGGATCCGGGACCACCGGCTCTGGTTTAGCGGCCACCGTGAGTGGGGGTTGCGATTCAGCGGAGTGGCCGAGCCATCTCTGGCTCTCGATCAGTCCCAAGGCGACGGCGAGCAGGACCACGGCAGCGACCGCGATCTTGGGGACCCATCCCGCGGATGATTTGTGGTCGGCGGGAATAAATTCGAGGACCTCTTCTGTGCTTTTGTCCTGCTGCTTCGACGGGACGGAGGCTCTCTTGCGCCGCGGTCCAATATCAAGATCACCGATCACCTGGCGAATTACATCGCGGTCGATCGGTTTCAGCTGCAAAGCCGATCCCAGCGATAATGCATTAAAACAAAGATTGTTGATATTGCGGGGAAGGCCTTCGCTGCAGAGGGCGATGAGTGCCAGCGCGTCCTTGGTAAACAAGGGCATATCGGAGCCGTATCCGGCGACCCGGAGCCGGTGCAGTATGTAGAGAGTTGTCTCTTCCGGCGTGAAAGGTTGGAGACGAGCGAAGATGGAGATCCGCTGGCGCAGCTGCAAGAGTTCCGGCGAGCCTATGTTGTCGGCGAGTTGCGGCTGGCCGGCGAGAATGATCTGGATGAGTTTATCGCGCGCGGTTTCGAAGTTTGACAGCATGCGCACAAGCTCGAGCACGGAATCGTCAAGATTCTGCGCCTCATCGATGACTACCACCACGCGCTTGCCCAGACGGTATTGTTCGGTGAGCAGATCTCGTAACCTGATTTGCATTTCAACCAGGTTTCCCTGTAAGTCACGCACGCCGAGGCCGGAGAGCAGGGACCGCAAGAGATCCGTCGGAGTGGAGATGGTTTGAAACAGAAATACGATGCGCGCTTTGTCGCGGAGAATATGCAACATTTCAAAGATCAGCGTCGTCTTTCCCGATCCTGGGGTTGCAATTAAAGCGACAAACCCGCAACCGGCCTCGATGCCATAGATGAGAGAATTCAGAGCTTCTTTGTGGGTGGGGGTGAGAAACAAGTAGCGAGGGTCGGGGGTGACTCCAAACGGTTGCTCTTCGAGCCTGTAATAGTCCAAAACCATCATTGGTTGAGAATCCTTTGGGCCGGCTACTGGAAGTTGCATTAGGGGGAACTGGGGCACTTTGAATCTCTCTGCCGAGCGTTCATGCCAATATCGGCAGAAGCTCGACCTCAAAATCGAGAATTTGATTTCTCTTCGGAAACCCTGCGTGCTGATTGGGCCCAGGGCGCTGTCGGATCTTGCACGACGCAACCTATTTAGAATACGACCGGTTGAGACGCCGTTCTGCTTTCGGTGTGCTCCATGGGCGCGGGCCCGATAGCAGAGGGAGACGGCAATTACGAGACTACCCCGGAATCGCGGTTGCAACACTTTCTTGCCGCAACCGAACTGAGCTTTAGGATAGCACGGGGCTCATCGCTGTGGATTTGTTGAAAAGTGGGCGGTTACTGCCCTGACAGGACTGATCGAGCGAAGGGGATTTATTACTTCTGTGCCGTTTTGCGGCAAAGTTTTGTTTCTTCGCAGTGATCGACCGTCTATAAAGAACACAGAGCCAACAATAATCAGCCGCAATCATCGGTCGATGCAGCGCTGGGTCCAGTGTCACCCGTGCATGCCCCGGGTACCCGTACGTGAATCCTGGATAAGAATGTACCGCTAACCATTTCTTAGAACCCCGGCCAAAGCAGAGATACACGAGGTTCCATGACCCAGATCCCGACCGCGCCCCCGACGGCTTCGTGTTCGCGTCGCAGTGTGACGGATTTTCAAATACAAGCTGCGCCTGCTCAAATGGGACTCGGGGTACCTTGCGCGTTGCTACTGTTGATGTCCGTTTTGTTGCTGACGACTGGTTGCGAAAAGCCGGGTTCGATGGCATCGAATCCGCTGTTCATATCACTGCACGGCAGCGTGCAAGGAGGTCAGCACCCCATCAGCGGCTCGAGCCTTCAACTCTATGCTGCCGGTTCGAAAGGCATTAGCTCGGCCGCTCTGCCCTTACTTAGTCAACCGGCTCGATCCGATAGCAGTGGCGGCTTTTCCTTCAAAGCCATGTGCCCTTCCGCCACCTCACAGCTCTATCTGACAGCAAGAGAAGGCAACCCCGGCTCAACACCAGGTGTGGTCAATCCTTCTATCTCGCTCATGACCGCACTCGGACCTTGCGGTGAACTTGCGTCGTCCACACCCATCATCGTGAACGAGGTAACGACGGTTGGTTCGGTCTGGCCTCTCGCTCCGTATATGTCGTCCATGTCGGATCTGGGCTCTACCGCGGGAGACACTTCGTTTTCGGCCGCGATGTCAACGGTAGAGCAACTCGTTGACCGCAGCCACGGCGCATCTCCCGGTACGGGTGTGCCCGAAGGCTGGGTGGTGCAAACGTCCAAGCTTTACAGTTTGGCTGACATCCTTGATGCTTGCGTCAATTCGGATGGCGGTTCGGCTGGGGACGGCAGCGCGTGCGGGCTGCTGTTCTCTCTGGGCGCTGCCCGAGGGGGCGTCGCCCCCACCGACACCCTGAGTGCGGCTCTGGTGATCGCCCATGCTCCGCAAAACAATGTGAGCAACATTTTTCATCTTGTTCCTCAGGCGGAAGCTTTTCAGCCGACGATCAGCGACTCTCCTGCGGATTGGAGCCTGCCGCTTTTGCCCATCCCTGCCGCGCCGGTGATTGATCCGCCTTCGGGGTCTTATTCTGCCGGGCAACTGGTTAGCCTGACGGATAACATTCCGGGAGCTGCGATTCACTACTCCACAGACGGTAGTGCGCCGTCGGCAGGCTCCGCCGTCTACAGCGCGTCTTTCGCGCTCTCCGCCAGTGAAACAGTTCGCGCGATCGCGATTGCGGAGGGCATTAGCAGCGCGACTTCTTCCGCCACCTACAGCATCACGAGCTCCCCAGCGCCAACCCCAGCCCCGGCCGCCAACCCCGGCGCCTACGCCGGCCCCAACGCCGGCCCCAACGCCGTTGACTGCCTCCCTCGCGCTGACCCTACCCAGTTCCTCCATCGGTGTTGGCGGCAGCGTTACTGGTGAGATTACTTTGAGCAAGCCGGCGGGATCTGGTGGAGCATCCGTGAGTCTTGCCAGCTCCTCAGCAAACGTTGCAAGCGTCACTCCTTCGACGGTGGTCATCGTTGCCGGCCAAAGCACGGGCTCGTTTACGGTGAAGGGTCTCGTTGCCGGATCTTCTACGATTAGCGCCACCGCTGCCGGCTACCCTTCCGCCAGCGCAGCGGTAACAGTGGCCGCGGGTGCGCCGGTTACCGGCACGGGGTCAGTCACGACAGTTGAAGTGCTTGGTGCCATTACTGCCGCGCAAGCAGTGAACGGCTTGGGATTTAATGTTGCCCCCGGCGATGACTGGGAACTCAAGATGGCTGCTGCAGCCGGCGCAACCCATGCCCGGTTTCAGTGTGGCTGGTCAGACAATGAAAACCAGACAGCGCCTCCACAGAATGCTCCCGCTGCAGTTCAATTCACCCTGGAAGCAGATTGCCTGGCGGGTCTCGCTTCATCGGTTGCGTATGGGATTCATCCCACACTTCTGGCTGCGTACGGAGCACCGTTTCACGAGATTCTGCGGGTGACCGTGCCCAATGGGGCTGCTGCTGGTTCGACTAGTCTCGACGTGCAGTTCGCCGCCGGCAGCGGCGGAGATACGCTCTCTTCGATGGCCGCTTTTTACGACACGATCATCAGCTCATCCAAGACGCCCATCACCAATAAGCACTCCTATGCGGGTGGGCTCATCACTAACATTAGAATCACAGATTCCACCCATGCCACGGTGACGCTCGCTTCCGGGATTTCTCAATCACTACCCGGAAACACAACCACGGAATATGTGATCAATCAATACCTTTATCCCCCTCCCGCATCGTTCAGCCCAACCGATCCGTCTGTGCTCGCTTATGCGAAGTATGCCGAGTTTCTTGCCGGCAAGATTTCGGCTTCCGGCCTTATCGGAGAGGTCGAGATCTGGAACGAGCCGCCGTGGCCGGATGATCCCTGGGACGATCGTTACGATTTTTACGACAACCAACCCTTGCCAATCTCCCCCGGACCACAGACTCCTTACCTGCCCAACTGGGGCTTCGCCGTTGCTTTGTACAACCAGAGCTCGCCTGTGGGTGGAGTCACCTACAACTGGGGTGGAACGGAAAAGTCGGGCGGCAATTCGATGCTGAACGCGCAGATGCTTGCCAACACCGGCGTAGCTTTCCAGCAGCCGAACAGCCTGGTAACGACGGAGTCGTTTCATCCGTACGGAAACACTCCGGAGGACCAACTTTGGAGCGCACCCTGTCTCGCAGCAACGATCCACCTGTTTCCCATCACTGCTTCTGCTTTTCAGCCGTGTAATTTGCTTGGAAATGCGGGGGGCAATGCTGCACAAGCGGTGCAATATAGCTTGTTGCAGCAGAGCCGCAATGCGACATGGGGGATTGGGCACAATATCACCGAGACTGGCTTCCCGGGCGCGACGGGTGACGACCTGCACAAGGCGCGGTTCGTGATGCGTCAGTTTCTCGGCTATCAAGCTGCTGGTGTTACACCGATTCAGTTTTACCGGCTATATGACACCAGCGCCGACAACTTCAGCTTCGTCAACTCGAAAGCAAACGCAGATGGCACTCACAGCCCGCTGCCGGCGTACACAGCGATTGCAGGCCTTATGTCAGACTTGGCCAAAATCAAGCTGTCGCCGGTGACCTCGTACACGGCGGGGAATCTTCCGGCGATCGTGAGCTACCGCGGAACCTATCCGCTCGATACGGTGGCTATAGCCGGAGCTCGTGCGGGCGACAAGGCCAATTCGATCTTGTTCACCCTGTGGCAGCGCAGTAACACCACGGGAAAATGGGCAACGCTGGCTTCGCCGGCGCCGGGTGTGGTTACCCTGCAAATTCCGAGTGGGCTCGGCGTCGTTGCCGTAATCAATCTGGATACGAGGGCCGCTGTTCCGTACACGACGTCGGGCCAGCAAATTAGCTTGCAGGTCTCTGATGATCCCATCGAAGTGCTGTTAGAGCCGAACGGCTGAGATGATCAACTTACCCGCGAAATCTCCATCGGGTGAATCGGCAAGCCATTCCTGGATTGCAAGAGCTTCTCGTAAACCTGGAGATAGTCACGCGCCATCGTCGACCATTGCATCTGCAGCGCACGCTCACGCCCGGCGAGGGACATCAGCCTTCGTTTCTCGGGAGCCCGCATCAATTCGTTCATGATTGCAGCCAGAGCGGTCACATCGTTTGGATCCTTCAATATATGACCCCCAGCGCCTAAAAATCCTTCAGCACCGAAATTTCCGGAGACGATGGCAGGCAGTCCCGAAGCCATGGCCTCGAGTACAACCAGCGGATGTGCCTCGTATCGGGACGGAAAAACAAAGAGATCGACTGAGCGCATGAGAGAGGGTATGCGCGAAACCTTATCGAGAAAAAAGACTCGCTCGCTTACCCCAAGCTCGCGCGCCAGAGCCGGATAGGGGCTGTCTTTTATACTCCCCGCCACAGCCAGACGAGTTTCAGGACTTTGCTGGAGCGCTCGTAAGACAGTGTCGAGGTTCTTGCGCGGAGTTCGAATGTCCCCGACAAAAAGGGCGAGCGGAACATTCCCAGGCAAACCAAACGATTCGCGATCCGACGGGCCTGGGGAGAACTGCTCTGTGTCCACGCCGTTATAGATGACTTCAATCCGGTTGGCGGGCACACCCAAAGATTCAAGTTCCCGAGCGATACCGTGAGACACGGCGATCACGCGCGAAGCCCGGAGAAAGGCCCGTTTCTCCCAGCGGGTGTTCAGGAAGGTGTAAAGCCGCTGATAGAGGGAATAAGGCGACAGCGATGTAAAGGGATAATAGGGGCTCTTCCGCCAGCCGGCGTGGATGAAGTGTGCGGCCACAATGTCGCAGTCTTCCCAGGTGACAAAGCCGTTTCCCTGAATGAGATCAATTTCCTGGCGATGACGTCGCAACCAACGAGCACTGCTGCGCGCGAATGCAAGATTCCGTAGCAGCTCTGTGGGCAGGGATTCTCGTCCCATGGGAATAAAGCGGGCACGAGGATGATTCGCGATTTCTTCGGCACAATGGGCAGCCAGGATCGTCAGCTCGTACCCATAATCGAGAGCGGCTCGTGCAATCTCGTAATTTACTCGTCCTTGCCCATCGTTGCGCTGAAACCGATGAGAGACGAAAGCGAGCCGGGCCTGCTGCGGCTGAATTCCCACGCGCGGTGTCCTTCCTTTTGAAGCCAAAATTTAAGGGGCCCTTTGGTTCAAGCAACCAACAGCGTTGACATCACTTCATTGAACCGTTCGGCGAAGTTATCCACCGAGAAGCGCTGCGCGCGGAGCAACGCCTCTTTCTCCATCGCAACGCGTCGCGACGGATCCTCCAGCAGTTGCATGACGGTGGACGCGAGGAGGTTTGGATCTCCGCCACGAATGAGCATGCCGCTTACACCATGCTCAATGACTTCCGCTGGACCGCCGAGATCACTCGCAACCACGACTTTTCCCTGCCCCATCGCTTCCACCACCGACATGCCAAAGGGCTCCACACCAACCACAGGATGAACGATCACATCGGCGGCCGCTTGCCAGAGCGGAACCTCGGTCATCGGCCTTTGGCCTGCCAGGATGAGCCGCTCTCCGTAGTTCATTTTCTGAACCATGGCATATAGGTTTTCTGAGTAAGCAACATCGAGCGCATGTTTGCCGCCCACAATAAACAAGGTGGCTTCAGGGTAATGTTTGAGAATTTGCGCGGCAGCGTCCACAAAGATGTGAGCACCCTTCCAGTGCTCCAAACGCGCGACCATACCGATGATTGGGGTTGTCTTGGGCAAGCCGAGGCTTTCTCGCGCCTCATCTTTGGATTGCGCCTTCCCGGCAGATAAGGCTACTCCGGGATAGCAGACATGGCTTTGCCGCACGGGGAACATCTGGTCCTGACCACGCTTGGAGGCTTTTGAGCAACAGAGTACTCCGTCGGCAGGAAGCAAAGTAATAAGGCGATCCATCCGATCCTTATGGGGAACGCCATGCTGAAACCAAACCGCCCGGACGGGCAGCAACACAGCTACCGGGCTTACATACATATGGGCCTTGGGCATCCAGGAGACGACCAAGTGAAGCTTCTTCGCCTTGATCCATTTGCGCAGCGATCGCAGCGTCTTTAAGTAATTGCTCAGGTGGGACAGGTGCGTTGTGGGAAAAACGGTCGTGTCATAGCCCAACTCGCGCACCTCGTCGACTAAAGGACCATCTTCGAGGAAGGCGCACACGTACCGATAAGGGTGATCGCCGTGACGCAGAAAATGTTGGAGAAGCGCCTCCGCTCCCCCTTGCTGAGAACCGAGGGGCATGACGATGCCGATCGCTTGTGGCTCCAGGGCGCGCGGCGCCTCGCGTTCGATGGTGGCAAGGGAACCTTCGGCCATGAGATTATTTCCCGAGATTTTCATCACCTGTGTCATGCATGGATTCAGTTGACTACCTGGATGCCGGTGCCGCTGTCCGGATTCTGCGCAACAGGGTAAACACCTCTTGCGGTTGAATGATGATGTTTGGCGGTTTTACGCCCAACTTAAGGGGGAAATTGGAAAAAATAAAGATAAAACGCAGCATCGTCGCGAGCATGAGCGCACAACCGGCGCCGCGCACACCAAAGATCGGAATAAGCCAGTAGAGCAGCGGGATCGACGCGATCAATCCGCTTCCCTGCAACAGCGTTACCGTCCCGGGAAAGCCTGAGGCGAGAAACGCTTGCGCCAACACTGAAGTAAGACCATCGAAGATGGATTCGACAATCAGAAATGGCAGCACCAGCGAGGCAGCGACGAATTTCGATCCATACACCAGCTTAAGCAGAAAACCTCCGAAGAAAAACAGAGGCAGCGAGGCCAGAATCATGACCAGCAGTGTCATGCGCGCGGCTCTCCCAGTGAGTGCCGTGATCTCCTCCTTGCTGCGGCCAGAGGATCGGGGAAGGCTGACGGGGACCACTGCATTGGGAAGCACGGCCAACACCCCCGCAGCGCTCTGCGCGACTACATAGAGCCCCATGGATTCGGGATTCAGCATACCGACAACCAGGATGCGATCGACTTGATTCGCGATGGTCCCAAGCAAGTCAACTCCCCAGGCGCGTACTCCGTATCCGAGCAGGAGCTTTGAAGCCGGCACGATGGAGCGGAAACGCGGGCGAAAATGTTTCCAGGCCCAGACAGCTATCCATATGGTGGCGGGTGTTCCCGCAAGAAGATATGCAAGTGCTGCACTGTTGGCAGTGAGCCGGCCGGTAAGTTTTTCGACTAACAGGACGGCGAGAACCGACAAAGGAGAAAGAACACGAAACACGTTGAGGTTGGTAAATGCGCTCGCAGCCTGTACTTGCGACATGATGGTAACGGCACAGAGCGCCAGTGGAGTAACGACGACCCAAACCTTTGCAAAGTGAATGATATCGGGGGGATAAGTGTGGAGAGAGTACGGAATGATCGCGATGCCGACCAGTGCTGCCATCACCCCGAAAACCATGCTGAGCACCAGAGCCGCCGCGCTTAGATCGCTCGAGAGTTCCGGCCGGCGCTTGAGCCAATAAACGGTGGCCACGGGAACGCCCACAGTCATTCCATAGGCAAGAAACTGCGGCCACATGATGATGGCAGCCAACGATCCGCGTCCGCCTGGGCCCAGGGCTCGCGCCGTAATGATGCCAGACAGAATGTTGCCGGCCTGTACGACAACATTGGCGACGCCGGTCTGCACAATGGCGGATGCCCCGGTCTTCGCGCCAACAAATCGGCGCATCAGCGTCTTCAAATGGGTTCTCCACTCAGCGATTGCGTGCGCTATGAAACTTCTCGAGCTGCGCTTACTCTTTTGGCGATGCGGCAGGTTTATCGGCCGTGAGCACTGACATGCGTACCGCAGGTCCGTTGTTCACCCAGAAAGACCAGGCGTCTCTTTCGTCGCGGAAAGAGCCGGATTCGGACCGCTTGGTAATATAAAAGAGTGACCATTACCTTCATGATACAAGGGCGAACCGAAGTGGTCGATCTTGTTCGCTTGCCTATGGCATCGTACTGTAGCACGAGAAACTCGGCTCCCAGGTAGCAAAGCAAGTTCTCTCTCCGGCTTTATCTGTCATCTGACTGCAACATCATCACCTCCATCAACGAACCAAGCGGCCCAGGCAGGACCTGGACAAGGACCCGATGCAAACACTCCAAATAGGAGATGAGTGGCACACAGAACGTGCCGGTGGTCTCAATTCTTACTATTTTGAATTGCTTCGCCATCTTGGGCCAACGGGGACGGTCGCTCATGGTCTGGTAGCCGGTTCCGATAACGTGCGCGTTGCGAGCGAAGGACAGGTAGTCGCGTTTGCGCGATCCGACGCCACCCTTCCGACGCGTATGCTTTCGCTTCGCCGCCTGGCATTGCAACAGATCACTGGGAACAGGATCGATCTCATCGCATCGCATTTCGCGCTGTATGCGATGCCGATCCTTGACCGTTTAAAGAAAATCCCTGCGGTGGTGCATTTCCATGGTCCGTGGGCTGCCGAGAGTGACGTCAACGGCGCGAGCAGCTACCGGTCACAGCTGAAGGCCGCCATGGAACGAAGGGTGTATGCGCGGGCAAAGCGCCTGATCGTTCTTTCGGCGGCGTTCAAGCAGGTGCTGACCGCCAACTACGGAATCGCTGCAGATCGGGTTGAGGTTGTGCCCGGGGGCATTGATGTGGACCGTTTCAACACTGCTCTTTCGCGAACCGAAGCAAGGCGCCGGCTTGGCTGGCCGACAAACCGGCCAATCATCCTCACGGTGCGGCGGCAGGTACGAAGGATGGGTCTCGAAACCTTGATAGATGCCGTCAAAGTCATCGTCGAGCAATGTCCGGAAGTCCTCGTCCTGCTGGGTGGAACCGGGCCCATCGCAGAAGAATTGCAGACGCGCATTGTGGAGCATGGATTGGCAGACAATGTGAGGCGTTTAGGGCGTATCGAGGACGCGGATTTACCGCTAGCCTATCGCGCAGCGGATATGACGGTTGTTCCCTCTCAGTTGCTCGAGGGTTTCGGCCTCATCACTCTTGAATCCCTAGCGTCGGGAACGCCGGTATTCGTGACCCCCATCGGCGGGCTGCCGGAAATTGTAGAACCGTTTGCACCACAGTGTATCTTTGCCAATACCAGCGCTGAAGAAATCGCGAAGGTCTTGAAGGAGGCTCTGCGTGGGGAGCGGCCCACGCCCTCCGATGAGGCTTGCCGCGCCTTCGCTTTACAGAACTTCTCCTGGCCACAGATTGTGCAGCGCGTGCGCACAGTTTACGACCAAGCACTTTCATGAACATTTCATACATCGATCAGACCGGACAACTTGGCGGCGGGGAGTTGTCGCTTCTCGATTGGCTACGCGTGTCTCCGAAGGACGCCAGCGTGGTCCTCTTCGAGGATGGACCGTTCCGCCCTTTGCTTGAGGAGTTGGGCATTCCGGTCGAGGTACTGCCATTAGCCGGCCTAAAAGAAGTTCGCAGGGAATCGGGTTCGCTGAAACTGGTTTCCACCTTGCCTGCTTTGTTAAATCTGCGCAAACGCCTGGCGGAGAGAGCTCTCCAGGCTGATGTGCTCTATGCCAACTCTCAGAAAGCCTTCTTCCTGGCTGCGTTTGCCAAGCGCGCCGGCCAGCCTCTTGTTTGGCATCTGCGGGACATATTGACCGGCGACCATTTCAGCCCCATTTTGCGCAGGCTCGCCGTCACCGCAGGAAATCGTTTTGCTACTGCGATCATCGTGAACTCAAAGGCCACCGCAGATGCCTTTGTGGCTGCTGGCGGATGCGCGGAAAAATTAAGGGAAGTGCCGGACGGAGTGAGTGCCCGCCCCTTCGACGACGTGCAACCGGATACAGTTACACGTCTGCGGCAGGAGCTCTGCCCACCTGGGAAAATTATGGTGGGTGTGTTCGGTCGGCTCGCCGAGTGGAAGGGTCAACACATTTTGCTCGAGGCCGCAGTGGCCTCGCCGGATGTGCACATTTGCGTGGTTGGCGATGCTCTGTTCGGCGAGCAGCTCTACGCGAAAACCCTGCAGGAACGCGCTTCCCGGGCAGATCTTTCAAAGCGGGTTACTTTTCTTGGCTTTCGCCGGGATATCCCAGCGCTCATGAAGTGCATGGATATCATCGCCCACACTTCGACCGTCGCCGAGCCACTGGGACGTGTCATCCTCGAAGGCATGCTGGCTCGCAAACCTGTGATCGCTACGCGGGCCGGCGGCGCAGCCGAGATAGTCACCGATAGGAAGAATGGGCTTTTAGTAACCCCGGGGTCGGTTACTGAATTGTCGACCGCGATCGAACTGCTTTGCAGCAACCAGGAATTATCCGCCGAGCTCGCGGCCGCGGGCCGCCTTCACGCTGAGTCAGCATTCTCGATGGAGATCATGGCAGATCGAGTGAGACAGGTGCTGCAAAATTTACCCCCAAAGCCTCGATGATGAAGCGTTTCTTTCGGACACCTAGATCGCAATGCCTTCATCGAGACCTTTGATGGCCCCCTCGTGGCCTCGCGAGAGCGCGCGGCGGAAGTTGTAAAAGTTTGTACCAATACCGGAAGTTGCTATTCAACCCGTCGCTTACTCGTGAGACAATCTGAATGGAAATCTTATCGTGCAGTACTCATTCGCCGGCAGACCCCGTCCATCCGTGACGAACCGCCGGGGGTGAAATACCGAATATCCATGGGGACGAATGAAGTCATTCGCCATAGATTTTTATACGGCCCGGGCACGGTGCTAACCTCGATTTCTGCCCTTTGATCTGCCCCCAAGACGCTCCGCCAGCTTGATCGAAGAAACTGCTGGTAAGTCGACGGGAGGCGAATATCAGGCTTCCTAACATCCGGTTTTGAGGAATCATTTGCGACGATTTGATGAAATTAGCACCACGGCTCGACATTCGATCCATGAGGCTGTTTCCGATTCGGGTCTCTCGATCGGCGATATCTTTGGCATGCTGTGGCTGCATAAGTGGTTCATTGCCGCCTGTGTTCTGCTGTGCACAATTTGCTCGGCCCTGTATATAACTTTCAAGACGCCTGTCTACCAGGCTTCGGCTACGCTGCGCATCGATCCTGCTCGGGCAGGGTCACTTGGCCTCGGAGATTTGGCGGCCGCGCCGCTCGAAAACAGCGACATGATTAAAACCGAAATTGCGATCATCAAAAGCGATGCCGTCGCTATCCGGACCCTCAATTCCCTCTCAGACGAGCAATTCACTTCCTACACGGGGCTGGGGAATGGGTCGCGGCCGATTCCGCAAGACTCAGACGCGATATCGCCAAAGCAACAGAAAGCCATCGACCAGCTTGAGCTACAAACTGAAGCGAAGCAGATCGACGGAACGGAATTGGTAGGAATTACCTTCCGCGATAAGGATCCGAAGGTGGCCGCGCAGATGGTCAACCACCTGGTCAGGGAATATTCAGTCCAGAATTTCGCCAGCCGCGACGAATCTGTTTCACAATTGCGGACTTGGCTCACCGCTCAGATGGCAACCCTGCAAAGCCAGGTAGATGACTCGCAAAAGAAGCTGGCTCAGTTCCAGGAGTCGCACAACATCATCGGCACCAATGGCACCAGCAACACGATCACGGATAGATTGCGGTTCCTGAATGACCGACTGGCTGCAGCCCAAGCCGAACGAATTATGAAGGAGGCGCAACTGCGTGCCGCAAGGCAGGGAGATCCTGGCGCGCTCGCTTCCCTCTTTCCCAATCCCAGGCTGCAGTCGCTGCAGGGACAACAGGGCGCCTTGTTTACGCACTACGCCCAATTGTCTGCGAAATTTGGACCGAGATATGGCCCATTGGCTGAGTTGAAAAAGCAAATGGCCGCCGTGGATGCGGAGATCGCGGACGATGTGCAGTCGGTGAGAAAGCAGCTGACGCAGGAATACGACGCCGCCAACAGCACCCAGAACATGCTGCAGGCGGAGTATGACCAACAGACGCAAGCGGCCTACGCGCTTAACCGGAGCGAGGCCGAGTATGCGGCATTGCAGTCGGAAGTCACTTCCAGCCGAGAACTCTACGACACGTTGCGCCGCAAGCTGCAGCAGGCGAGCATCGATGCAGAAGTCAACGGCGTGAACACCATGTCGGTAGAAAGCGCACGCGTTCCCTCGAAGCCCATCGAACCGAAGAAGATGCTGGTGATGGTGAGTGGCGTCATCATCGGACTATTTGCCGGCATAGCTTCCGCGTTCTTTGTGGAACGATCGTCGGGCAAGCCACGCACCATCGATCAGATTGAAGAGCAAGCCGGTTATGACATTCTGGCCACCATTCCGCGTGACCGGGCATGGCGATTGAACAACGGGTACGCGAAAAGCAGCATCGGGAGAAGTTTGGTGCAGTCTCTGGTGACCCTCCGCGAGCCGAGGTCAAGAGCGGCGGAAGCTTATCGATCGTTGAGAAACTCGATTCTTCTGTCGTCCCATAAGCATGCGGTCAGAACTTTGCTCATCACCAGTGCCCTGCCGGGTGAAGGTGTTGATGAGACTGCCGCCAACTATGCCATCACTCTGGCGCAGACGGGCTTCCGGGTCCTGTTGATCGACGCAGATTTGGGGCAGCCAAGTCTTCACCGGCAATTCGACGTAGAGAATCACAAGGGATTGAGCGACCATCTGCTCGGCGCAACGCTCACTGAGGTTTACAGTCAACCCGTCGAAACAATCAAAACGCTTTACCTCCTCGCGGCCGGGAACAAGGCTGTGCCGCCCTCCGAGAGTCTCGCTTCAGGCAGGTTTCGGTTTGCGCTCAAACGATGGGAGTCTGACTTTGATTTCGTGGTCTTGAAATCAGCTCCGCTGCTCTCTGTAAGCGATAGTCTTCCACTGGCAATTTGGGTGGATGCGGTCCTTTTGGTTGTGTGCTACAACAGCACTCATCTTCGGGCGCTCAGCAAGGTGCATAACATGCTGAGTCGAACTGACGCGCGCGTCATCGGTGTGCTGGTAAACGACGCTCCGCGCACCGCCGAGCAGTACGACATGGAAGAACCGTATGAAGAGGCCTCCTATGCGTAATCGGCTCTTCGCCAAGTCTATCCGCCGCCGCAGAGACGTTGCGGTGTGGCTGGTAGCTTTTACTCTGGGGCAAGCTGTTCTCCACGCAAACGGCCCCGGTGCGGCGGCCTCCGATGTCCCCGCGTCCGTGCCGGGAAACAGCGCCCAAAGCCTCATCCGGATTGCAGCCGGTGATCTTATCGACGTGCAAGTCTTTAACACGCCGGAACTGTCGACGAAACTGCGGGTGAGCCAGGATGGTCTCATCATGCTCCCCGATACCGGCGACATTAAGGTGGCGGGACTTACCGCGCGCGAGGCGGGAGCGAAGATCGAGAAGAGTCTGCGCGATTCGCAGGTCATGCTTGATCCGCACGTGACTGTGCTGGTTATGGAATATTCGACCCAAGGAATAAGTGTTCTTGGCGAAGTAAGGAAGCCCGGTACCTATCTTTTGCTGGGCCGGCATTCTCTTTACGATGCTCTCTCCGCGGCAGGCGGGGTTACTCAGCAGTTGGGCTCCAGCATTCAGATCACGCATCAGAGCGACCCCACTCGGCCGGAAACAATACCGATCAATTCACCGAATTACTCGGACCTGCAGCGGCTTACTGAAGTCAAGGCTGGAGACGTGGTGGTGGTGGCACGAGCGGAAGCCATTTATGTGGTAGGTGATGTTGCCCACCCCGGAGAATATTTCATTCAGAATGGCCAGAAGCTAAGCGTCCTCAATGCAATCGCACTGGCACAAGGCATAAATCCGACAGCACGGGCCAGCAAGGCGTCCATCGTGCGCAAGACTGCCACTGGGGCTGAAACAATTCCCGTTAACCTGAATCGGATTGCCAAGGTGAATGGGGAAAATCTGATTCTGCGCCCAGCAGATGTGCTGGTGATTCCGCGCAGCGGTGCAAAGGCATTCTTTAGTCTCGCTTTGCCCGGAGTCACTGGTGCGGTTGCCGGCTCGGTCGCTGCCGCCCTCATTTTGCATTAAGGATTTCGGCAACGTCTCGCCTCGTACCTTGGTCCAACCGCCTTTATTGCGCTGTCGAAAATAGATCGCTGAAACATCATGAGAAACTCCCTTACCCTTGAGCAGCGACGAAACAACCCCTCCGAGTTGGCCATGTGGACGCTCGGGTTGTTCGGCTCAGCTGTCCTTTGGATTCTCATGCTCAAGGGACAGTTCAACCTTCTATGCACGCTCATCATTCTTGGCAGTCTGCTACTTGTCTCCTTGCATGATCGAGCTACCGCAATCCTTCTGACGCTCTCCTATCTCATCCTGATGGGAGATATTCGGAGGATCCTCGCGGCACTGGTGGGTCCACCTGAGCAGGATCTCCTCCTACTCATCGGGCCGGCCATCGCGGTTGTGCTCGCTTTGCCGATCCTTTGGAGCCTTCGCCTCCGAGACGGTTTATCCAAGGCAATGTTTTTCCTGCTTCTGGTGATGGTGCTGGAGATTTTTAACCCTAAGCAGGGCGGCCTCACCATCGGACTGTCCGGAGCTGTCTTTTACGTGGCTCCCGTGCTCTGGTTTTGGATAGGCCGTCGCTTTGGCTCACCGGAGGTAGTCGAAAAGCTGCTGTATCGTGTCATTTTCCCATTGGCTCTTCTGGCGGCGTTGTTGGGATTCGCGCAGACTTTTATCGGCTTTCTCCCTTATGAGCAAGCGTGGATCGACGTGGCTTCGAAGACTTATACAGCGTTGCATCTCGGAGCCTCGATACGTGCGTTTGGCTTCTCCGTTTCAGGAGCGGAATACGCGGCCTTGCTGATGATTGGGGCAGTCGGTGTCGCCGCTGCATATCTTGGATCCGGATCCAGATGGGCTGTGATTTTTCCCATACTCATCGCCGGAATCGTGCTGGCGTCGGCACGGGGTACTGTCATCAAAGTCGTGGTCACGCTTGCTCTTGTGTGGACGTTGCGTAAGGGCCACAAAGTGGGGGTTAAAGATGCGGTTCGTTTGGTAGTCTTCGCAGTAGCGGGGCTGGTCGCAGTAGTCCTTGTCGCCTCTCACTTTATGAAGCCTGAAGCAGCCTCGCCTGGAAAGAATTCAGCCGTCGATAATGCATTGGCACACCAGGTCGGTGGGTTAGCCCACCCATTTGACCCGCGGTACTCTACCGCAGGATTGCACGGAGGTATGTTCTTGTCCGGTGTGGTTGAGGGTTTCACTTACCCAATCGGGCACGGACTCGGTTCAACCACGGCGGCCGCAAGCAAGTTCGGAGGAGACCCAAACGAGGGGAGCTCGGAGATAGATATCAGTGACATGTTTATCAGCCTGGGACTGATCGGCGGACTGCTTTATCTGTACATCGTAGCCACCGCTATGGCAAAAGCGCTCAGATATCTTCGGACGGTGAGGCGGGGTATTAGCTTGCCCGTGCTCGCCATCCTTACCTCGACGCTCGGCTCCTGGTTGATTGGTGGCCAGTATTCGACCTCTGCACTCATGTTGTTCTTGATCGGCGCTCTCTCGTACACAGATATCAGGCAATCCGAAGGCGCAGAAGCGATGCACATCAGGATGAAGTAGTAGAGATCTGCGGTCTCTTCTCGCTTCTCAAGTTCTTCTTAGTAAGCAATAGAGAGTAAATATGCTTGCATGCCTAATAGCAGCCTACCTATAATTACTGTGTGACTACTCCCCTGCGCCAACAACTAAAGCGAGCGGCGTCTTCTTTCGGGCTTGAGGTTATGACCCCACGAGGACGACAGGACCTGGTCCGTGGACACCGGACGGTCGTAGACGAGTATCTGCAGCTACTCGCCAGGACCCGTGGAGTCCGGCTGCCGGATAATCCTAACCGCACGGAGCTTCTTACTCACTTGGTAGGCACGGGCACAGGCGAAGGATCACATCTTGTAGTAAGTTTGGCGGCGGTGATGGATCTGCCCGGCGACGTGTGCGAATGCGGCGTGGGCAGCGGCGCGACCTCCGCTCTACTCGCCAATGAGCTGCGTGATTCCGGCAAAGTTTTGTGGCTCTTCGACACATTCACCGGCCTGCCTGCACCAACGGCAGAAGACGAGTTGATTGACGACATAGACCAACTCGGTTCGATGTCGGCCTATGTGGGCCACATGAGCCATCCAGAGTCGGAAATGCGCGCCCGGATGAAGCGACTTGACATTCCCCCTAGCGCATTTCGCGTAATTCGAGGCCTGTTCGATGCAACGATTACCGACGAGCGTCTGCCGGAGCAAGTCTGTTTCGCGTACGTGGATTTCGATTTTTACGCCCCTATCAAGGCTGCGTTGGAAAAGCTCTCTGCCCGGCTAACTCCCGGGGGGATTATCATGGTCGACGATTACGGCTTCTTTTCTAAAGGAGCGCAGACAGCAGTCGACGAGTTTGTCGACTCCCGTAGAGGGCTTTTTGAAATGGAAGTCCCGGACTACTGCGCAGATCACTTTGCAATTCTTCGCCGAGTCGCTCTTTAGACGGCCTCGATCAGGTTCGAGAGCCGGCGATACAAAATCCCCGAGGAATATCGCATCTCAACCGTATGTCGAGCGTTGGCGCCTAGCTGCTCCTGGCGAGCATACGCCGCAAGGATGGCTTGGGCGACCTCGCCTGGTGCTCCCACAGACACGAGTAGTCCATCCTCACCATCGGTGAGGAGATCCTCAAATGAAGGAATGCGCGTGGCGACTACCGGGGCAGCGCAGCTCATGGCCTCTAACATGACAAGCGCAACCGCCTCCCAATTTGATGTTGAAACGAAAACGCCACACTCCTGGTAAAGACGCCGCAATTCCTCTCGGTCGGAGACAAAGCCGGTAAGGCGAACGCGCTCTGACAGTCCCAGATCCGCAATCATTTTTATTAGCCTGGTTTCATCGGGACCGCTGCCAACCAGGATGAGATTGAAATCTGGAAGCGATTGCATTGCCTGCAACAGATCCGAAAATCTCTTCTGTTCCTCAACCAGCCGGCCAACCGCCAAAACCGTCTTCTGCCGTAAGCCGCTTGATACGGGCGGAAAGAAAAAAGTAGTATTCACCCCGTTAGACATGAGGACAGCGTCAGCGCCAAAGCTGCGCGCGCGTTCCAATCCTGTATGGGATTGGCAAATGACCCTGGCGGCCTGCTTGAATGACTTTCGTTTAGCGGGCTCCATCCAGTCCAGGAAAACGGCGCCGTGGTCCGCGCCGACGACCGGGATACTGCTCTTCTCGGCGACAATGTCGAACCGCGAAGTCCATATTTCCTGGTGATACAACATCTCGATGCGATCTTCCGCAATGGCGGCCCGGAGAGCATCGGAGTATGCCATGTACGCCGTGCGATCGCGTAGCGAAGGGCCATGCTTCAGGTTGCGAAGACGCCACAAAAACGAATCGGCAGCGCGCAGCCATCGCGGAAGAGGAATAAAGCGAACGCTTAACCCTTGACTGATCTTGCGCAGCTCGGAGGGACCATAAGACAGGATATAGATAAATACTTCATGGCCGCATTGGCGCAGGCCCTCAGAGTACTCCCAAACAAAATCATTGCGATACGATCCAAGAAATGTTTCACGATCGAGTCCAAAGGTTCCTCCGTAGAATCCTTCAAACGAGTCGCAGCTTGTGAAGACGGCCACCCTTCTTAATGACGGCTTCGGCCCGACTGCTTCATCGAGGATGACTCTTCCGTCCAGCTCATTTGTAACGGCCATGACTGCCTCTTTGATCAGAAGATGAGATCCCGGAAAGCGTCCATCTTGCCTTGTTGCGCGATCAGAAATCGGCGCCACGAGTGGATTCCGAGTTTGGGTGTAAACCGGAGGGCTTGAACGAACCCGGGAAAGACTCCGGTGCCAACCAGCACTGACCATACAAAGAATGCGGCCCGGCGCAATGGACTGAGAGCATGCCAGATACTGATCACTTGATTATAGGCAAAGTCGCGAAACACTAAAGCATCGTTTACCGCCGAAACGCCAACATAGTGGCGAACCTCCGCGCGTTGACTGGCGTAATGATCGACCAGAACGGATGGATCATACGCTAACTTCCAACCCTTGCATTTGACCGCAACTGAGAAACAGAAATCCTCGCTAGGCTGCGCGCCGTTGCCCTTCAGTCGAGTATCGAAGCGTATATCCGCAATGGCCTTCGATCGATAACTCATATTAGCGCCCTTCAACACATCCACTTCGCGCAACTCACCGAAACCCCGATGATGATTACCAATCGTCCTGCCGAACCACTGGATCTTACCGACAACCGGCTCCCGGTGCTCGTCGAATTCTTTTCCGTCGAAGCAGCGATCCCGACCCCCTAGCCCACCCAAGACCGGATCGCTTGTGAAATTCTGCATCACCCGGCTTAGCCAGGTGGGGTGTGGAGATGTGTCGTCATCGATGATTGCAAGGATATCCGTCTTCAAGGCACCAAGTCCCGCGTTGCGAGCCGCCACTACTCCCGGGACCGAGACTGTGATGACCCGGATGGGAAGTGAACTTTGGGCTAAACCGGATAAGGTCGATCTGGTCTCGGTGTCGCTTTCTCGCACCACCAGGAGAATGTCATCCGCGGGAAGCGTTTGCTTTTCCAGGGCTGCCAGGCATCGCAATAGATCGCTCGCGCGCTTGTATGTCGCAATTAATACGCCTATGGTTTGTGGCTGCTCAGTCACAGCTTTTGGGACACCCGTCCGATTTTTTGCGGCCTTTGTTGCCAATCAAGCGGGGATGCCCTCCCCGGCGGAGATGGGGAAAGTTGCCGCACTGGTGTGCGCTCCCCAGGGCATCGGCACCACGTCACGGACAGGAGCACCGATATGTGCGAGGAAGGCGTGCATGCGGGACTGGAACACCTCGATGCTGAACTTTTCTGCGTGCCGGCGGAGAACGGCCGGAGACCATTCCATACGCTCAAAACGTTGGATAGCATCTGCTAAATCTTCGGGCTCCTGCCGATCAAAGAAAATGCCAGTAACACCGTCGACGATCGTCTCGATGGCGCCACCTTCACGGTACGCAATGGTCGGGCGCCCCGCGGCTGCGAGTTCAAGAGGAGCCATGCCGAAATCTTCTTCGCCAGGGAACAACAGGGCGCGACAGCGGCTGGCATAATGTTCTACTTTGGCATCGGGAAGGCGGCCGAGAAAACTGATGGTTGGGCCGGCGCCGGCCTGCAGCCGATCCCGATCAGGCCCGTCACCGATGACGAGCAACCTTCTACCCAGTAAATTGCACGCCTGCACCGCAAGATCGATGTGCTTATAAGAAACCAGCCTCGCCAAAACAAGATAGTAGTCTTCCTGTTCTTCTGAGACCCGGAACCGATGCAAATCAATGGGAGGATGAATAACTTCCGCGTGGCGCCCGTAGGCACGCAGGATTCGATCGGCCACGGTGCGCGAGTTGGCAATAAAGTGGTCCGGCTGTCGCGAAGCTCCCTCATCCCAGCGGCGCAAGCCGCGGATGAGCGCGGGCAGCAGCAGACGCTTGACCAGCCCCATCGATTCGCGCGCTGAATAGCTGTCGAAGCTCCACACCCAGCGCATGGGCGTATGGCAGTAACAAACGTGCATGGCGTCGCGGTTGGTGCGTACACCTTTCACGTACCCAGAGGAACTGGAGATCACCAGGTCATAGGGAGAAAGATCCAGCGAGTGCACCGCGAAAGGATAAAGAAGAAAGAAGAGGCGGTAGCACTGGCGCATGAAGGGCAGTTGCTGCATCCAGGAAGTGACGACGGGCACCCCGCCAAGCCCGGGCGGCATACAGTCGGCCAGGGCCACGGTTGAGTGTAAAGTCGCTTGCGGAAGCATCCGCATCAATTCCTCGGCGACCTTCTCGGCACCGCCCATCTGGGTGAAATAGTCGTGCACAACAGCAATACGCATTGTTCCCCCGGGGAAGGTTCAGGCTGCGCCCGACCGTTTTAAAACGGCCGGCACGGTGCGAACAAGGATCTTGAGGTCAAGAGCGAATGACCATTGATCGATGTAGGTGAAGTCGAGAGATATCCACTGGTCGAAGCTAAGTGACCCACGCCCAACCACCTGCCACATACCCGTGATACCGGGACGAACGCTAAAACGCCGCATCAGTTGTGCGTGCTCGAAACGAGAGACATCCCGTGTGCTCATGGGTCGTGGACCAACCAGAGACATATCTCCCAGCAAGACGTTCCACAGTTGCGGCAACTCGTCCAGAGAAGTCCGGCGAAGAAAGCGGCCGAGCGGCGTGATGCGAGGATCATTCTTGATTTTGAAAATGGGGCCGCTGGCCTCGTTCTGTGCCTCCAGGTTGGGCATCAAATCTGGGGCGTTGGCAACCATGCTGCGAAATTTCCACATCTGGAAGCGGCGGCGCCGGTAGCCATATCGCTCTTGCACAAAGAAGACCGGTCCCGGGCTCGTGGCCTTCACTGCCAAGGCGATCAGAAGAAACGCCGGAGAGAGCAGGACGAGTCCGGTGGCAGCCACGAAGATGTCCAGCGCACGCTTAAGGCTTTCGGCGGCAGCGTGTTTATCGTCTTTGGGCACAAGTTCGAGGAAGAGCGCCGAGCGCAGACGAAGAGCTTTGCTGTGTATGAGCTGGTAGCTATCGTTCAGGCAGACAATGCGAGCGCCTGCGCTTTCAGCAAGAGAGATTGCCTGTTGCGCCAGGTCATAGCACGAACGACTCGGAACCGCGACCAAAAGCTCGTCTACCACATTATTGAGAAAAAGATGGGGAAGCTGATCGATCCGGCCCAGGTAGCGGCTCGCGATATCGGGCGCCATCAAAGAGGGATCGCGGTCATCGACGAACCCGAGGAGATGCTTGCGGCCGAAATGCTGAATGCGCAACTCGCGCCACGCTTTGGCAGCTCGGCGACCGCTGCCCACGATGATCACCTGTTCCATGTCGCCGATTTTCCAGCGCAGGCCAGGGCTGGAAATGAAGACACGCATCATTTCGTAAGCGAGGGCGGTGACAAAGAAAGCCACGACCACGGGCACCACAGGTCCCTTTGCGTGACGGGCCTCAAGATACAAAGCCAATAAACCGGCCATGATGCCACATCCGGTGGCGGAGCGGAGAGTTGGGCGGAGGAGCTCGGTAAAATTGTCACGGTACAAGCCCAACTTTTCCAGGCATTCTTTCCACAGAACGGCAAAGACAATGGAAAAGGATGAGTTCAGAAGCGTAACGCGCATCTCCAAAAACTCTCGCAGTCCACCCTCGGGCATTCGACGCTGATTTGCCCATGCGACGGCGGCAACTACGATTGCAAGCGCGACCAGGCTGTCGATTGCAGCCGCGAGTGTCGTGGAGTTTCGCTGCCTCATCAATCGGTCTCCCGCGCCGAGTTGCATCTTTTCGATGCCGACTGGAGAAATCCGTCTGGAGCGAGGATCGGCATGGCAGCGTGTTCACAATACTTCAATGGTTATCTCCGCTCTTCCATCTGCTCGAACTACTGCTATGGCGTGGCCCGAGATTATTTCCAAAATGGGGGGTATTCTCAGCCCGAGATCGTGTCCCGTGCTTTGCTTGCTGAACGACTTTCTGGCAATTGAGTGAATCAACGGTCGCGGGAATGAACCGTGCTGTGGGTTCGCGTACACCCGGGTAAATAAGAGATTATGGAGTCGCGGCCGTAAGGATTATTTTCTGTTGCTGCTCTAAGCCGGAAGGCTTTATGGCAGCTACAGGTCTTCGAAGGGCGAAGAAAGCCGAGAGCCTGTTCAATCGTCTGACCAATTCGAGCCGCCTGAAACTAGGTAATATTTCCACGTCAACACATCACATATTGGGTGGAGAGGGGCCGAACTCGACCTTAGTACGTTGTTAGTTATTAGAACTTGTTGCTAATGCGAAGATAGCTTGAGCCGATAGACACTGTCAACCGATAAACCCTTTTTGTAGTCTCAAGTTCGGCAACTCAATAGAATTTTAACTTGTCAGCAACGCGATTGATGCGGACTTCAGGTGTTTTGCACATCTGCCACGTGTGATGCATGAATGTCGCGACAATTTGCGATATGTATCTAGTCCGTAAAGCAGTGCGGGCGCTCACACTTTGCTTGGTTCCCTTATTGAGTACAGCGCCCAGGACCTGAATGCGAGAGGAGCGCACGTTTCGCACCGCAGTAAGAGCACTGTCCTGGCGGGTTGCCCCTGCTTCGAGAACTAATATCATTCCGTCAGATAGCTGCCCCAGTGCAATTGCATCCGCGTACCGCGAGAGGGGCGGCGCATCAACGATGACAAAGTGGAACTCCGCCCGCAGTTCAGCAAACCGGGCGCGCATGCGTTCCCCAACCAACAGATTCGGGGAATCGGCAGCTACCGGACCAGACGATAGCAACCACAAGCATCCGTTGCCCAGTGGCTTCATGAAAGACCGGATACTGCCCTGCCGCAGCAGAGCGTCCGTAAAGCCCTGGTAATTTGTTGTCCCTAACATCCTGGGTAGCGCAGGAGAGCGAACGTTCGCTTCCACCAGGCATACCGCCCCGGGCGCGCTCCCGGTCAGAGCGCGGGCGACCGAAGCAGCGATTTGGCTGCATCCGTTGCCATGATCGACGGCGGCGAACACCACCAGCCGCGGCGGCTTCTGCTCGGGTTGCAGGAAAACGCGCTGCACTAAGCCCGCCATCAGGTCGCTTGCCAATGGGCTTCTCTTCCCCTCAGTCAACGCCGGTACTATCGAGTGGTTCGATAGGAGAGCCTGCTTCTGTTCAATCTCACGCATCAACTCGTAATTTCTACTCATGGTTGCTCTCCGGGATGGAAAGCTCACGAGGCTGCCCTAAATTGGCGACAGCCAGCGGTAGTTGAATCGTCTGACCAGGCTCGATGTGATCGAGATTGTTCATTTGGGGATTGAGGCGGCGAATCTCCTGCAGAAGTTCCGGATTGCACCTTCCGAAACTTGCGACACATATCTCGAGCAACGTCTCTCCTGGTTTAACGCTGACGGTGCTCGCATGCGGCGCCGCCCGGGGCGCTGCCTCAGCAACGGGTACGCGGGGATCCACAAGAGGAGGAGGCGCCGGCAACCGCGAAACTGAAGGAGCTGGCGCGACGAGCAACGGCTCATTCTGCGCGTGGATTGCGGCCTTGTTGTCCTGCCGCCAACGGCCGGCGACCAGGACCCCGCCCAGAGTGGCAATAGCCGCAAGTACAAACGCGAGTTTCTGCATCCGTCCTCTTGGTCGAGGAGATGATCGCGGAAATGCGCGCTTCGCTGCACGATATGCAGGCACCGCGAGCCGCACACTCGCCCCTGAATGCGATGCATGACCGGTTCTCTTGCAAAACCGCCCAAGATCACGATCAGCCATGACCGCGCGAATGATTTCGCTATCGATGGGCTTTCGCTGCAACGCGCATCCCAGCGACAGTGCGTTGAAGCAAAGGTTGTTGATGTTACGCGGAATGCCGAGGCTCGCCTCAGCGATGAGCGCCAGCGCATCCCGGGTAAACAGTGGCCGGGCGAATGTATATCCGGCTATGCGGAGGCGGTGGTCGATGTAAAGCTGCGTGTCTTCGCGGGAGAATGGTCTCAGTTCGCTGAAGATCGAAACTCTCTGTCGCAGTTGTTCGAGATCAGGCGACGCTATCTTTTCCGCCAGTTCCGGCTGACCGGAGAGAATAATCTGGATCAGTTTTTCCTGGGGCGTCTCGAAATTTGACAGCATGCGAATCAGCTCGAGCACCGAATCATCCAGATTTTGCGCTTCGTCAATGACCACGACCACGCGCTTTCCCAATCGGGCCTGCGCGAGCAGAACTTCCTTCAATCTCAATTGCAGCTGGATTTGGCTCCCTTGGGTTTCCTGGACGCCGAGGTCGGCCAGAAGCGCGCGCAGAAGATCAATAGAAGTACACACGGTCTGGAAAAGAAATACGGTCAGCGCCTTCTCTCTGAGCTGATGCAACGCATGGAACAGCAGCGTGGTTTTTCCTAACCCCGGGCTTGCAATCAAGGCCAGAAATCCGCATCCCTCGCCGATGCCATAGAGAAGAGACCCAAGCGCTTCTTTGTGCGTGGCACTCAAAAAGAGATACCGCGCATCCGGCGTGACACCGAAAGGTTGTTCCCGCAGCTTGAAAAAATCCAGAACCATAATTTGCCTAAGCAGTCATCTTGGGCACGGCCAATACCACGGCTATCCCAAGCGTTTCAATCACCTGGGTTGGGGTGTGGAAACACGGATCAAAGCAATCGAGGATCAACGCCGCCGGAAAGCTGACCGCCGTGGCTAATCCCAGAGCGACAAGGAAAATCATCCCTCGACCATGTACCGGCGAGGTAGGTGCGGTAGGCGGCGTAGCCAGCGCGGCACTCACGGTGGGGGCCTGGTCAAGAGCGCGTTCCTGCTCTCGCCTGGAGAGATACTGCAAATAGTTCTGTTCGTCCCCATTGACCTCGCGTTCGAGCTCTGCGTTATTGAAAGATTCGCCGCCCGGCTTGATCATTTGCGCCTTCATACCCTCGAGGACGTGCCGAATGGCGCTTAGACTGGCGCGTTGCGTTGCCAGGTCTGCCTGGTCTTGCGCTAATTTCTCTCGCAGGAAGGCCGCGGTGGGCAGGCGAGCCGGCGTTTGTTTCCCATCAGGACTTCTCTGCGCTGCGACGATGGCCGCCTTTGCATCGGATACCTCCTTGTCAGCGTCCTGCACCAGCGCATAGTTCGACGGATATTTTTGCAGGAACTGCGCGCGCTTGGTTTCGGCTGCCTGAAGGCGGGCACCAAGATTCTGCAGCAGCAGGTGAGCCGCTTCGGTGTTCTGTTCTGGAGCCGGCTGCGGCGAATTCATCTTCATCTGCTCCTGGTCGACCCGGATCTTTTGTTCATCGGAGGCGATCGCGTGCTCGATGATGCGCGACTGAGCGGCAGCCGCGGTCAGTCGCCGGGCAAAATCTCGACCCGATTCAGATCGGCCCTGCGTCCGTTGGAATTCCCGCAGGCCCGATTCCGCATCCTCGATAGCCGCTTCGTATACCTGTGATTGCGGATTTGACGTCGAGGATGAGACGGGCGCGGCACGAACGATTTGCTGGGCGAGGTAAAGGTTGCCGAGGCTGTTCAGGACTCCATAGGCCCGAGCCCGATCCGTTGCGCGATAGGCCATCTCGATAAGGTGTGCACTCAGCCGGGTGTGCACCCGTATCTGCCTATCGAGTTGGCGCACGGCACGCGCGACTCGGACCGCTTCTGTTTGCCGGGGAAGAAGGAGGTCGAGAAGCCGGTTATCCTGGGCGTTCTGGAGGCCATTGGTCAGGACCACCCGTTCGAGAAACTCGGGCCTTTTGAGCGATTCAGCCTCCTGGGTCACTTCCTGATCTGTCAGGGGCGGAGTGGTAGGGCTCAGTCCTGCGCGGCTGATCCGGATGGACATATGCGACTCGTATGTTTGCCGGCACAGCAGACCAATCAGCGACGCAACCGCAAAGACGCAAAGAAAAGTAAGCCCCCATACTCGTCTGCGGCGGAATAATGGCACCGTCAGGTCGCGGAGGGTGAGATTCACGTCCTCCCCGGTTAGTAACGTCGGACTCATCTCAGCACCACCAGTTATCGCAGTCGGCCATTTTTCAGATATGTGCTTTTTGTTACTCAACGAACGGGCAGAGATCTGCGCGCAGTAGAAAGCGTCGCGTCGCGGGGGGAGGCAACCTAGAACGCGCGAAGATAGGTGCTTGCCGACTGGTGGTTCAGTCTCGCACTATCAAAAGATATTTTCCAACCAATGCCAAGCAAGGGAGTGCGCAGACGGTTTCGCTGGCTTACTCAGAAAGCGATTGTTTTATCAGAAAGCCAGCCATTCAAAGGGTTAAACGACACCGCGCCACGACGTGTTCTTGTCTGTCGAGAGCCTCGTTTTACCCAAGTGGCCATTAAAAACTTTTCAGACTAGCAGGTCAGCGTTGTAAGTTGGAGAGCTTGCGCGATGCTAAGTATACCTGCCTACACATGTCAGGTTGCTTCTGTTTGACCGGCTGCTCTCTAACACGGACACAGGAGGGCTTTAGAATCGGCGCGAGAAATAAAAGAAGACCGCAGATCTCTCCACTACGCTACGCTCCAGATGACAATCTTGTTTGAGTATAGTTATCCGCGCTTCCAGGAGGGGTCCGCGGAACCGCAGATCCCTCGGCTTCCCCAGATTTCCTGTCGAGAGTTGCGGCTTCGGTCGACTGCATGTGGTTCTCTTTAAGGAGAACCACATAAGCGGCACCGGTGAGAGCGGTGAAGTAGGAAATCCGGGTACGGGATGACAAAGGAAAGGGCAACGGTTCCATAGACAGTGGTTGCTGAACCGCCAATCGTCCCTATCGGATCTCACGCACAAACTTGAAACGCTGCTAGAGCGGCATCAGATTGCCGGATGCGTCGAATTGCATGTCGCGTGCGGCGCCATTTGTCGTCACTCCCGCTTTCCCGTTGATTGCTTTTACGCAGGATTCAGAAACCAGGAAGCGTTCGAGGTTGAGGGTGTCGGCAATGCGCACCACGCGTAACTTCTCTGTACCTGGCTCAGCTAAAGAAGCTAATGCTGCCTGAATTGCCTCGCGGTCGTTATCGAAGTAAATCGGAATTTTTGCCGCGAGCACACCGAGCGAGGTGAGCGCATTCATGTAGGTGTATTGCAGATTGAGAGCCTTCACGAAACGTGCGGTGGTAAAGTCCGCCATGCCGATTCCGGTACCGTTGCCACTGCTGGCCGGGGTCAGATCGCGTACGAAGATACGCGATACGCGCGGGGTGACCGGGCTCTCGGAGCGAAGCGTAGACGTATATCCGGTGATGTCGCGGCCGATCACGTTGGTGTCCATGCCCGAGCCGCTGATGTCTTTGCCCATGCGATCAACGATCAGCAGATCGATCTCCTCAAAGGGCAGCCGCGCCAACAGCGACTGCGACTTCTGAAAAAGCTTGTTCTCTTCGCGAACGATGTTCTCCGGCGGAATCACTTCGATCACCGCGGTCTGATGATGCTGATCCTCCAACAGGGCAATGCCACAGAAAATCGGCGCGGCGCTGAGGATGGTCTTGGCAAACTCGCGCAGGACGACCTCGTAGCCCAAATGGGCGGCCGCACAGTGCGCATGGTTCGCGCCTACTTGCTTGCCGAAGCCAATGACCAGCATTTTTTGGATGCCGCTGCCTAACGTGCCACGAAAGTCGGTGTGCGGCTTGACCCGGTTCAAAACTACGACCCCATCGGCGGCAAACGCGGGAACACTGAAGACTACGTCGAGACCGTCAAAAGCTGTGCCGATCTTTTTCACTTCCATGCTGGCTTCAACGGGAACGCCCATGCTCTCAGTGGTGACCCCGTAGCTAGCCAGCATCTCGATCTGGCCCGCCGGGGTGGCGCCGCCGTGGCTCCCCATGGCAGGCACGATGAAGGGGCGCGCGCCTGCTTGGATGAGGACACCCAGGGTTGCCTTTACGATCTCCTTGAGGTTGGTGATACCGCGGCTACCGACGCCTAGAGCGATTTTCATGCCCGGCTGGATCTTTTCCCGCAGCCCGGTTTGCGCGAACTGCTCTTCGAGAAGAGTAGAAAAATCCAGCTTTTGCGAGGGCGGAAAGCTTTGCTCCATCTCCAGCATTTTGGGAAAGTGATTGGACATATTCATCGCGGAAAAAACCCCTTAAGCGTACTCATAAACAATACACGCGAGGGGCTGCGGGCACTCGGATTGCGAGCGTGGCTCCTTCTTAGTACACTTTGCGTTTGTTCCTCGGCCGCACAATGCGGAGTCTCCTGGTTCTCACCGCCGCCCGGCTGGCGTTCTTCGCCGTGCCTTGTCTCGCGGACAAATGCGAGAACCTGGCGACGCTGCAGCTACCGCACACTGTCATCACCAAGGCAGAAGTCGTCCCAACGGGAACTTTTACGCCCCCTACCGGAAAACCAATTGCCGATCTTCCTGCGTTTTGCCGCGCCACGGCCACCGTAAAGCCAAGTGCCGACTCCGACATCCTGGTCGAAATCTGGATGCCACAGGCGGACTGGAACCAACGCATGGAGGGTACGGGCAACGGCGGTTTTGCAGGCAAGATCAGCTATGGGGCCCTGGCCGAAGGTTTGAAGCGTGGCTACGCCGTGGCAAACACAGATATGGGCATGGCAACTCCCGCCGGCGCGACCGCCGCCATTTTTGTCAATCGTCCCGAACGGTGGATCGACTGGGGATACCGGGCCACGCATGAAATGACCTTGGTGGCCAAACAGGTGGTGCACGCCTACTACTCGCAGGATGCCAGGCGGGCCTACTTCGTGGGTTGTTCCACCGGGGGCGAGCAGGCCCTGATGGAGTCTCAGCGATACCCCGATGACTACGACGGCATCGTCGGCGGGGCCGCGGCAAATAACCGCACCGGGGTTCATCTCAGCATCTTATGGAATTTTGCGGTCAACGAGAGAACCCCGGCTTCATATCTCCCCGCAGCCGCACGCTCGCTGCTTGCCCAGGCAGTTGTGGACAAATGCGATGCTCTTGATGGGGTGAAGGACGGAGTGATCAACGATCCCGGCAAGTGCCAGTTTGACCCCGCAGCCCTGCAATGCAAGAGCACCGGCCAGGAGAATTGTCTGACCGCGGCGCAGGTGGAGACCGCGAGACAAATCTATGGGGGACCGGTCAATCCGCGAACGGGCCAAAGCCTCTATCCCGGGCTGCCCAAGGGGAGCGAGTTTGGCTGGGACGGTCTGGATCCGACCCATGGTGGGATGCCCCCGTATGCTCCGATTTTTCAATGGGTTTTTGGTCCGCAATGGGATTGGCGGCAATTCGATTTCGATCATGACGAATCTGCCTATGCGCAAAAGCTCGCGGCGATGGTGAATGCAACCAACCCCGACATTGATACCTTTCGCGCGCATGGCCACAAGCTGCTCATGTACCACGGCTGGAGCGACTGGCTCGTCGCGCCTGGAGAATCAATCAACTACTACGACGCTGTGGTCGCGCGAGACAGCTCCACCCATTCCAGCAAGCAGAACGCTCGACGAGAGGCGCCGCCGGAGTCGGGAGCCTTAAATCAGTCGTTCCGTTTGTTCATGGTGCCAGGCATGGCGCATTGCGGAGGCGGTCCCGGTGAGACGCACTTCGATGCACTCGGGGCGGTGGTCGATTGGGTCGAGCACGGCGTCGCGCCGGAAAGAATCCTCGCCAGCAAATTGCCGATTGCGGAGATGGGGGCTGCGACCAACGTGCGGCGGCCGCTTTGTCCCTATCCTCGGGTGGCCCAGTATCAGGGCTCCGGTAGCACCAACGACGCATCCAGTTTTGTGTGCAGGTGAGGCGAGTGCGCTTACAGGGAAAAACAGCGATCGTCACCGGCGCGGCTTCCGGTATCGGCCTCGGCATCGCACAACGTTTTGCTGCAGAGGGTGCAAACGTGGTGATCGCTGATCTGGACCGGGCGGGTCCGGAGGCGGCCGCGGCGGAAGTGGCTAGAACAACAGGCGGTCAGGTACTTGGAATTGGCTTGGACGTGACCGACGAACATGCTGTCGACTCTACCGTGGAACGAACCGTTCAGGAGTTTGGCGGCGTCGATATCCTCTGCAGCAACGCAGGGATACAGATTATCGGCGGCATTCACGACCTGGCGTTCAGCGATTGGAAGAAAGTACTCGCGGTGCACCTTGATGGAGCTTTTCTGACCACGCGAGCCTGTCTGCGGTATATGTACCGGTCCGGCCGAGGCGGCTGCATTCTTTATACCGGTTCCGTGCATTCGAAGCTCGCCTCTGTGCTCAAGGCGCCGTACGTGACTGCGAAGCACGGAATGCTCGGACTGTGCCGTGCCGTGGCTAAGGAGGGAGCCCCCTATGGTGTGCGCGCTCATGTGATTTGCCCGGGCTTTGTCCGTACTCCACTGGTCGAGAAGCAAATCCCGGAGCAGGCGAAGATACTCAAGCTCGATCCCCAGGAAGTGGTGGAGAAAGTGATGCTGAAGGACACGCTCGATCAACAGTTCACCTCGATGGAAGAGATCGGAGCAACCGCGGTGTTCCTGGCGGAACAAACGACACTGGCGTTGACTGGACAGTCGATCATGGTGAGCCATGGCTGGTTTATGGAGTAGTACTATTAGCCCTGTTTGCAGGAGGAACGAATTGTCGATTACCAGACGCACCTTTTTAAGCACCAGCTCCGCGGCCGCAGCCCTCATGATGACCGGTGTGGGCCGGGCTGCCTCGCTCGGGCTCCCCATCGGCCTGCAGCTCTACTCCGTGCGCACTTTGCTACCCACGGATTTTGCCGGCACCCTCAAACAGCTCGGGGCGCTGGGTTATAAAGAAGTCGAGGCTGCCGGGTTCTTCAACCTGCCGGTCGAGCAGGTGAAGGCCGCTATGCAAGCCGCCGGGTTGCGCTGCGTGAGCGCGCATTACCCGCTGGCGCTGCTCAGGCAGCATCTCGATGAGATTCTGCCCTTCTGCAAATCGCTCGGCGTAGGATTTGTGGTCTGCTCCTCTCCGATGCATCAACAGGAGGGGGCGAAGGGTCCGCTCAACATCGATGACTGGCGCTGGAGCGCTGACCAGTTCAACCAGATTGCTACGAAAGTGCAGGCCGCCGGGATGCGTTTCGCTTATCACAACCACATCGCGGAGTTCGGCGCGATTGGGGGCGTGTTGCCGTATGAAGAGCTGCTAAAGAACACCGATCCGGCTAAGGTCAGCTTCGAGCTTGATTGTGGATGGGCGATCGTGGGCGGCCAGGATCCTGTGCATATTTTGAAACAGTATCCGGCACGTATCGTGATGCTCCATATTAAGGACTTTAAGGACAACAAGCCGCCGTCGGTCGAACTTGGGACCGGGTCGGTCGACTACAAACCTATCTTCGCCGCAGCCGCGGCGACCGGACACATACGCCATGCCTTCGTGGAGCAGGAGGAGTTCCAGGGACCAATCATGGAAGCTCTCAAGGTCGACGCGGAGTACATGAAGCGGCTTCGGGCGTGAAGTTATTTGGCAACGTTGCCAAATAAGTCGTTTGTTTCACGAAGATGGTCAAGGTGCTCAAGTAATTAATTTGACCATCTTGCCTCGTTGCCCCGAAGGGGAATAGCCCTCCGGAGGTTTGGTCCTTTGGATGACAGTAATACGCTGGGGAGCCGCCGTCCATAGTCCGGGAGAAAAATGATGTGGAAGAGCGGGTAGTAAACTCGTGATTACTCCCTGCGGTTCACAAATAACCAAGTAGTTAACCCCGATTTATCCCTGCAAGAACATCCACCAGAAGCTGAGCCATGCAGTCGGATGGAAGAAGCGCGCGACGTCCGTCTGTCGTCGAGGTCATGAAAAACGTATGGGTTGAGTGGGGAGCTCGGAGCATTCTCACCAGGGCTAAAGCCCGGTCACTGCAAGATAAAGCGTTCTCGCGGGTTTGAAAACCCGCTTCCCCGGACTGAAGTCCGGGGCTGGCACGGATCAAGCCTGTAGTAAGTTCAGCCGTCCCTGTCCACATTAGCGGAACAACCACTTTACGCTCGTTCGACTTAGACTGTTAGACGGTCATTTGAGATGGGCTTGATGCCGAAGAGTTCAAGGGTGTTGAGCGCATCCACGGCTCCGGTCCATGCGACCTGGATGCCGGCCGGCGCCGCTGCGTAACAGCGGGCCGTCATGACTTCTTTGCTGTTAACAAACGTCTCGATGATCGAGCCGTCGATAAAGAGACGAAGTGACGCCAGTCCATCCCGGCCGGGTGAAAGTGGAATGGTCTTTCCGCCTATCGTCACCGAAGATGCACCGCCATACTGAATGGCAAACAATAACGTCGTGCCGGAACGCAATTCGAGCCCACAGGCATTCTGGCCTGCTTTGAATTTGCACATGACCTCGCCGGCGCGATCCTTAATCGATTTTTGCGTGGCGGTTCGGAGCGAGGCAAACTCAGGCGGGATATCCATGCGCAATGTGTTATCCGGTCCCAGCGACAGCACACGCGGCAAGGCCATCGCACCGGCCCACCCTGCAACCTTGCACTCCGCAGGGGTGCGCGTTTCCTGCACCCATCCCCACAGAATGCGCCGGCCCTGCTCATCCACCATGCTCTTCATCGCGTAGTACGATCCATGGTCAAGCAGCCCCCTGGTCTCGGTGTGGAAACGAAGGTCGCGTTTGTCGAAGGTGCCTACCTCCCAATAGACCTTCCGCTCGGTGGAGTAAAGCAGCACATGCTTATCTGCAAGCGGGAAGAAGTCGGGGCACTCCCACATTTCACCCGTGTCTACGGGGTTGACCTTCGTGCCTTCGTTCCACTTGCCTTGCGCGAGGGGATGGAGATACGTCCAGTTGCGGCCGTCGCGAGAGGTATAGAGCAGCACGGCGCCCCCAACTTTGTTAAAGCCCGAACCCACCCCCATGTACCAGGTATCTCCATCCTTCCACGGGCACGGATCGCGAAAGCCGGTAACCTTCAAACCAGGCGGAGGGGTGTCCAGTACGGGCTTCTGCAGCTTTGTCCAACGCCCCAGCTCAGGATCGGTCGAGGTCGCGAGACACTGTACCTCGCGTACTCCTTCACCGCGGATGGTCTCGTCTTGCGGTGAACATTTGGTGACACCGGTGTAAAGAATGCTGGGAACATCGACGCCGGGGAGTACGCTCCCAGTGAAACATCCGTAGGCGTCGTACGAACCCGGAGTCGGCGAGAGCGCCACGGGTAGGTGCTTCCAGTGAATGAGATCAGGGCTGACAGCGTGCGCCCAATGCATATCTCCCCAGACCGCTGCACCAGGGTTGTATTGGAAAAACATGTGATACTGGCCGCGAAAAAACCGCGGTGCGCACGGATCGTTCATCCAGTTCGCCGATGGCAGCAAATGAAACTGTGGCCGCAAAGGATCGCTCATGAGTTTTTGCCTGAGCGACGCTTGCTCGTCCAATGCGTGCGCGAGCCGGCTCCGCAGCGCGCACATCGCGGAGGAGACCAACGATGAAACCAGGAATGTTCGCCGATTCATTCACTCCCCCCCAGACGGCGGTTGCTTTTGCGTGCCCAGCAAGGCACGAATGCTCGCGATCAGTTCCGCTGACAGTGCCGGCGTGGCTCCTTGCTGCCCGGCAACGTAACTGCCACAAAGGTTGCCGATCGTTGCCATCACTTGCGGCGAGGCGCCGCGCAGGTAGGCGTGCAGGAGACCAGCAGTAAAGGCATCGCCCGCGCCGACTGTGTCGACCAGCTTGACGGGAAAACCCGGATGCCTGAATGTGCCCTCACGCGTGGTGATCATGCTTCCCTCGGCTCCCAGGGTGGTGGCCACCAATTTACAGTCTGGGAAATTCTCGAGCAGCGCACGGGACGCAGTTTCTGGGGTTAGCTGCTGCGCGGATACACCAAGTCCACCCAGAAACGAAAAGGTCTGCGGCAACTCCTCGTCGCTCACCTTGATGATATCGGCGTGGGCCACCGACCAGCAAAGCACTTCCGCGCTGCAATCGGGCATTCGTATGTTTATGTCGCACACCCGCACACACTCTGGAGGGGCGGCCTCCACCAGGCTCCGTATGGTCGACCGAGATACTTCATGCCGTTGGGGAAGCGTTTCAAAACAAATGGCATCCGCGGCGCGGACTGTTGCCAGCAGGCCTGGGGTGAGCTGAATGAAATCCCACGCCACTCCGGGAGAGATCAGGTATCTGGGCTGGTTACCGGCTGAGAACGTAACTTCGACCGTTCCTGTTGGATAGGTCTCGCTACATCTGTAACTGTGTAAGGTCGAGGTTCGGCTGCACGAGCTGGGTGCGGGCGGCATTGCCGTAGTCATCACTACCCAGGCTTGAGACCAGTACACTGCGGTTACCCAGCCGGGCGCAGAACACGGCAAAGTTGGCCGGCGCTCCACCGAGGCGAGCGCCGCTGGGCAGTAGATCCCATAACAGCTCACCGACTGCGACAATTTGAGGGGCCTTGCTTTCAGACATATGCTTCACAAAGGATGAAATTCAGGGTCTGTCCGTTCCTTCACCACATCCTCGTTGAGAGCCACGCCGATTCCGGGCGTAGTCCGCACCTGGAGAAAGCCCTCCTCATCGAGCGAGACTGGTTCCGTCAGCGAAGTGTATGACTGATCAACGTAATGGGTGAACTCGAGCAGCATCAGGTTAGGCGTTGTGGCGGCGACATGGGCTGCCGCCATGGTGCCCAGCGGAGAAGCTACACCATGGGGTGCGATGGGGATGGAGTAAACCTCTGCCATCGCGGCGATCTTACGGGTTTCCAGCAGGCCGCCGGTCTTCGACACGTCGGGCTGAATCACACTGAGGGCCTCTTTTTCGAGAAATGGGCGAAACCCATAGCGGCTGTAGATATTCTCGCCTGCCGCGATGGGAACACGCGTGCCATTACGCACCCTTACCATGGCATCCACATCGTCGCTGGGGATTGGCTCCTCAACCCAGATCAGGCGGAAGGGCTCCAGCAGCCGGCACAGTTGTATGGCGGTTTCCACGTCGTAACGCGCGTGGCATTCGAGGGCCAGATCGTAGCGGGGACCCACTGCCTCGCGAATCGAGGCGACAAAATTCACCACATCGTCTAATTGCACGGTGTTCAGATGTAGTCCCCAAAGCTTGTCCGGATCCCAACCCTTTTTGAGCGTCCAGGCATCGGGACTGTAATCGATGCCGATCTTGAGCGCTTTTACCTTGGTCTTTGCGATCAGGCTGGTGGCCTCCGCCGGGTTGGCTGCGTGCAGATAGACGGGCAACCGATTGCGCACGCGGCCGCCCAACAGCTGGTAGACCGGCACATTCAAGGCTTTGCCCGCCAGGTCCCACAGCGCCATTTCCACTCCGCTGATGGCGGTCAGATAGGGTCCGCCCACGCCGCGCATAAACAGCGGCGAGGGCGAACCGCCGACGGAAAGGTGCTTCCAGCCCCATAGATCGAAGAGAATGCCTTCAATCTCCAGCGGGTCGCGGCCCGCAAGCGAAGGACCGATGTTGTGGTTGACGATGTATTCCGCCCCCACGGTATCGAGCATCTCACCCGTGCCGGTCAGACCCTGGTCGGTATAAACGCGGATAAAGCGGCTATTGAATCCGTCACGCAAACGAACTGCGCGGATCTCGCGGATGGTGAGAGCGGGCGCATGAGACGTTCCCTGGGCCCGCGCGTGGAGCAGGAACGCACCATACGCCATCGCGGCCTGACCAAGAAACATACGTCGATTCATCGGGCGGAGTGTATCACGTCTCCCGATGGTCCGATGTTGCGAAACTGCAGCGCAAGCTGCAAGCTGGTAGGCATGCCGGAACTACCGGACATCACCGCCTATATCAGCGCTCTGGAGCCGCGCATTCTCGGCCAGCCGCTGGAACACGTGCGCATCGCAAGCGCCTTTTTGCTGCGAACGGCGCGACCGCCGGTTACGAGCGTGGAAGGCCGCGTCGTGCGGCAATTGCGCCGGATCGGCAAGCGTATCGCTATTGGCGTCGAAGGTGATCTGTGGCTGGTGCTTCATTTAATGATCGCCGGGCGCCTGCACTGGCGGCCAGCCGGTGCGAAGCTGGCGGGACGGAACAACCTGGCCGCCTTCGACTTTCCTCATGGCTCGCTGGTTCTTACGGAAGCGGGTACCAAACGCCGTGCGTCTTTGCATGTTTTCGAGGGGGAGGAGGCGTTGCGCAGCATCGATCCCGGTGGGATCGACGTGCTTGCGAGCGATCTCAAAACCTTTCGTGAAGCGCTCACGGTCGAAAATCGGACGCTCAAGCGGGCCCTTACCGATCCACGCATTCTCAGCGGCATTGGCAACGCGTATTCGGATGAAATTCTGCACGCGGCACAACTATCCCCGGTTGCGCTCACCCATAAGCTGAAGCCAGAAGAATGGGAGAGACTCTACGCCGCAACCCGCAGCAACCTTGAGTTGTGGATCAAGCGTTTGGTTGAGGAGGCGAAGATCGCCTTTCCGGAAAAGGTAACAGCGTTTCGCAAGGATATGGCAGTGCATGGACGCTATGGGCAGCCCTGCCCGAGGTGTGGCGAACCCATCCAACGAATTCGCTTCGCAGACAACGAAACCAACTACTGCGTGCGTTGTCAGACCGGTGGTAAGCTGCTGGCGGATCGCAGCCTCTCGCGCCTCTTGCGATCCGATTGGCCGCGAACTTTGGATGAGTTGGAGACGCTCAAACGGCGCTAAGGATTAGACACCTGACAGTTTGATCCTGTCCTCGAGTGAAAAAGGCAATTGTAGGGCTGCGCCATCGTTTTCGGCCCATGTACGCCCCACGGCACGCCGGGGCAGGTGAGGCGAACATGGGGCACCCGTCCGATTTCCTCCAGCTTTGCTACGAAACAGACCTCTTGGACCGAGTTGGGATACGAATTTGTCGCAGAAGGTCTAACGCCGCTTCTTCGGAAGCTGCAGCTTGTACCGAACACGCCCAAACGAGTCTCCATCGGCAACCCCACTGGCATCGCCCTCATCAATCGCTGCTCGCAGGGCCACGAGTTTCGCCTCAAATTGCTTTTCCTCGCGCTCAAGTGTTCGCAGCGCTGCGCGCACGACCTCACTCGCGTTCTCGTAACGGCCACTTTCAATCTTCTCCGAAACGAAAGTATCAAGTTCATCCGTAAGGTTAATGTTTCGTGTCGGCATGATAGGTTTCCTTACCTCTGCGAATCTAACTGACCGGAACTTTATTCTCCGCGGCTTCGGGTTCCGGTTCGAGCAACCCTCGCGAGGATGAGCTTACCGGCAGCCGGATCTCTGCTCCGCAACCCTGGCCATCCAGCCGATTGGCAACCTGAAGAACGCCGCCGTGGGCTTCGCATATTTGGCGGGCGAGCGCGAGGCCGATGCCGCTGCCTCCCGGTTTAGTGGTGTAGAAGGGGACAAATATGTTCGACGGATTGGTAAGACCGATCCCGTTATCCTCAATCACAATAACCACGCCGGGGGGAGCCATTTTCCAGGTGATCATCACCTCGCTGTTTGCCGGCGCGTCGGGAAAACGCGCCAAAGCTGCCTCCGCTGCGTTGCGCAACAGGTTGATGATCAACTGCTCTATCTGGTCGGAATCGAGTTGCAGCACGACATCGGGTCCGGGCTTGAGTTGGACCGAGACCCTGGTTTCCATGAGGACCGCGCGCTCTACCAGCGGGTGCAACGAAACCGGCTGCAATGCCGGAGGCGGCAGCTGGGCAAGCTGCCGGTAAGCCTGGATAAAACGATTCAACGACTCTGCCCGATTCTCGATGATTCTCAGACCGCGATCCAGGTTATACAAATGGTCGTCCCCGGCATACGCATCCTCGGCCTGGGCCTTCGGCGGACTGATGTGGACCCACGAACGAAGGCTCCCGGCGATGGACTTGATGGGCGTCAGCGAATTGTTGATTTCATGGCCAATCACGCGGATCAGGCGCTGCCAGGCATCCCGCTCCTGCTCCCGCAGGGCGATACTTACATCGGAAAGCACCAGCAGCGTATGCGGGATCCCGTGCTGGCGAAAGGTCGATCGTCTTACCATCCAATGCACGGGATAGCCCTTGCCCGCCAGAATCATGATTCCCCGATCGGGCTGATCGAGCAGGCCGGCAAGGCGCACGTCATCCGCGCTGGTGCCCAGGGCCTGCTCTTCACTGAGATGAAAGATACGCTCCGCGGCAGCGTTGATCAGCCGCAGACGATGCTCAGGATCAAAGGCAAGTACCGGCGCGTCCATGGAAGAGATGACACAACGCAACAAGGCGCTGGCCTCGAGTTCATCCAGACGCTGGCTCTGCAGCATGTCGGCGAATTCGTTGATCTCTAACGCCAGTTCCCCCAGAGCATCGAGATGGCGGCTGCCTCGGGCACGAAAAGAATAGTCAGACTCGCGTAGCGCGGAAACAACGTTCGCCAGGGTCTGGAGTGGGCGAATGATCTCGTCCATGAGCAAGCTTCCCGCAATGAGCGAAAAAAAAGCGACGCCTCCGAGAAGCGTAGCCGCCATGGAGCCCGACACCTTGGCCTGCCAAAGCAGAATCGCGGCCAGCACAAAGGCAGGCGCTGCAATCAATAAGCAGAAGAGGCGGATGCGGCGCTCGAATGGGGCGCTACGGCCAATGTGTTTTGGGGGGCGCAGGTGTGGGTGGGGGGCTGAATCACTTCCGCTATGCGAAGCGGGATCAGATTCCATACTTCTCCATCCGGCGATAGAGCGCTCCACGGCTCAATCCCAGGGCCTCGGCCGCGTGACTGACGTTGCCGGCCGCACGCGCGAGGGCCTTCCGAATGAGGATACTTTCTACGGCTTCGAGACTCAAATCGTCGAGACTCTGGGTGGAGGAGCGGACCTGGCTCAAGCCAAGGTCGGCGGTTTGTACACGCGGACCGCGAGCCATGAGCACGGCGCGTTCAATGGCGTGGTCGAGTTCCCTCACGTTGCCTGGCCAGCTGTGTTGGAACATCGCCTCCAGGGCGCTCGGCTCAAAGCCGGTCGTTGCCTTGCGATAGCGCGAGGTGTAGCGGGCGAGAAAGTGCCCGGCAAGCACCGGGATATCTTCGCGGCGGTCACGCAGCGGCGGAATGTGAATTTCGACCGTGTTGAGCCGGAACAGGAGATCTTCGCGGAAGCGGCCCTGGGCGCACTCCTCCTGCAGGTCAGCATTGGTAGCCGACAGCAGACGTACATTCACTCGCCGGGTCTGCGAAGAGCCGACCCGTTCCAGGTCGCCCGTCTCGAGCACGCGCAGCAGCTTGGCCTGCTGGCGCATGGGGACGTTGGCAATCTCATCGAGGAAGAGAGTGCCGCGATCGGCGAGTTCGAAGCGGCCAATGCGATCTGTGCGCGCATCGGTAAACGCTCCTTTTACGTGGCCGAAGAGCTCGCTCTCAAAAGTACCTTCCGCCAACGCCCCGGTATTCACGGCGACCAGGGAACGCGCCGCGCGGGAGGAGAGCGCATGCAGAGTTTGCGCCACGATTTCTTTGCCCGTCCCGTGTTCGCCGGTGATGAGCACGTTGGCGTCCGAGGGTCCGATGCGGGCCAGCAGTTCCAGGACCGGTTGCATGGAAGAAGCTTTGGCGATCAGTTCCGGCCGGCCTTCGGCGCGCAGCAGGCGGTTTTCCGCTTCCAGGATTTCCGCTTGCCGCACAGCCCGCCGCAGTTCGATCTGGGTGCGCACGATGGAAATGAGCCGCGCGTTTTCCCAGGGTTTCTGAATGAAGTCGCAGGCACCGCGGCGCATGGATTCGACCGCCAGATCGACATTGGCCCAGGCCGTCATGACGATGATGCGCAAGCGGCTGTCGTGAGCGCTCAGTTGAGCCAGCAACTCCAGACCCTCGGCGCCGGAGGTGGTATCGCGGGTGTAATTGAGGTCGATCAGGAGCGCGTCGAAGGTTTCGCTGGCCACGCGGTCTCTGACTTCCCGGGGTGATTGCGCGCGCGTGACCCGGTAGCCTTGCGGCTGCAGTAGCAGCTCGATCGCATCCAGAATATGCGGTTGATCATCCGCGGCCAGGATCCTGGGCGCGTCCCTGGCCGTACGGGCGGCCGGCTCTTTCGCGGCTTGCGGGTAGGTTGCCATCATGTTGATTCGTCACTGCCAAGTATAGTGTTGGTGCCTTGAACTCGTTTCAACACTCAAACGACCGAAAAGCGTACCTCAGGGGCTAAAGCCCTCATTGGACCCGTCTGTTATGGCACGGCTAAAGCCGTGCCCTTCGTCGGAAGCTGTTTTTCCAGTTCACAAGACAAATCCCCTAAGGCCTGCTCTGAGCGACGACGCCACTTCTTGCGTCGTCTATCGAGACGCCCGTGCGGTCCAACGTTGTCCCGGTAGCGCGGTCAATGTCCGCCTTCGCCTTTTCGTAAGCAGTCTGCGCGGTATAAAACGCGGATTCCGCGACAGCGAGACCTTCTTCCGCAATCAGGGTGTCATATCTGGACATCGCTCCTATGTCTTGCTCCTTCTTGGCGATATCAAAGGTGTTCTGGGCAAGATCGCGCGCCTTTTGCGCGGCCGCCACGCGAGCTTGCGCCTGAACGAGAGCGAACTGCGAGTCGCGAATGTCGAAGCGCAGGCTCTTCTGCTGCTGCTCCTGGGCGATCTGGCTCTGGCGGTACGCGAGCACGGCGCGGAACTGGTCGGCTTTAACGATACGGTTGCGGAGGTTGATGGTGAGATTGACGCCGACCTCGTACTGGGGCGCCGAGTAGTTGAAGGTGTTCACGAACATGCTGGAGAAGTCGGTGGGCAGGCTGGTGGCGCAATTCTCCGGGCTGAGACTGCAATTCGGGTTTTTGGGGCCGGCGGCGCCCGTGCCTCCGTAGTAGCCGTACAAATTAAGTTGAGGCAGCAGCTCGCTGTTAATATCCTTGAGGCTCTGGCGCTGGACCTCCGCCGCATTACGGAAAATCGCGACTTCAGGCCGGTTCTTCATGGCCTCGTCGATCAGCTGGGTGATGGTTTGCGATTCGTTGGGATCGGGACCGCCCTGAAGGTCGAGCGGGATGACGGGGACTTCGTCGATGGACGGGTCGTCGGTTCGGGTGAGATCGTCTTTAATGAGCAGCTCGTTGTGCCTGAGCGTTGCCTTGGCGATGGTAAGGTCACCCTCGCTGGTGGCAACCGCAGACTGGTCCTTCGTGACCTGCATCGCAGGAATGTTCTGCAGCTCCAACTGTTTCTGGTCGTCGGTCAGGGTCTGATTGGCGTAGTCCAATGAGCGGGTCTTCACCTGCACATCCTGATAAGCGTTGACCAGATCCCAATAGAGCTTCTCAATGTCGGTGACGGTGGCGATGACCTGCTGCTGAAAGGCAAGATCGGTGGTCTGCAGGTTTCTTTTGGCGATGTGGATGAACCGCTCGTTGCTGGCAAGGCCGAATCCGTACAGCAGCGGCTGTTGAAGGTAGAGCGTGAAATTGGAATTCAGTTCGGGATTGACTGCGAAATAAGGGCTGTTGTTGGCGGCGCGGAAGCCGGTGTAGTTGACCTGCAGGTAGGTGCCGAGAGGAAAGTACTGCTGGTACTGCGATTGGACCTCGATGTTGTTTACCTTATAGAGCTCGACTCCGACCTGGGAAAGGTTCGGCTCCGGGGTGACGGTGTGTTGCACATAGCCGCTGAAGATGAGCAAGGGGTCGAACGGGGGAACGGCCGCGCCGGCGCCGAGGGTGGAGGTGACGAGGCCGCCGTTGCCTGCGGTCGCGCTCGCGCGGAGCCACCACCGCCCCCCGAGGCGCCAAAGCCGCTCGCCGTGGTCGAGACGACGCTGGTGTTGACGCCGAGGGCGTTGCCTCCAGCCTTGGTGCGCTGAAGATCGGCTCGCGCGATGGGGAAGTTGTAGCGGAAGGAGGCGAGCGTGAGATTATTTTCGAGCGCCAAAGCGATCGCATCCCGCAGGGAGATGCGGAGCTTGCCGTCTTGAATGAGGTCGTAGAGGCGCCGTGAGTTTTGCAGGTTGAGTTCCGGCACAGTGCTGGGCATATACGGCGCAAGGGGGTTGTGTGAATGCGGCGGTTCAATGTGGAAGGGTCCCTGGTAGACAGCCGGCTGCGGCTGCGGCTGCGCCGCCGCTTGCGCCTGCTGTGCGATGGTCGGCGGCGGAGGTTGCTGCGGACCGCCAGGCGCGGAAGGCAAGGGCCCCGCGGGGTTTGTTTGGGCAAAGCTAGTCGAGACCAGAAGGCCGGCTGCACACAACACAGACAACATTTTCTGCACCGTGCTGCCCCCACCGGAGCGATGCCTCATGCCTTCACCTCGGCACTCTGTCCTAGTCCCGGGTTGGCCGTATCCCGCACCATCCAACCATCGCGAACCTCGAGGATGCGACTGCCATACCCGGCATTGACCTCGGAATGGGTGACCTGAACGATGGTGGTCCCCTCGCGGTTGAGGCTTTGGAAAAGTTCCATGATCTCCTTTGCCTGGGTGGAGTGAAGATTTCCCGTAGGCTCATCCGCCAGCAGCAGAGCCGGGCGATGAATGACGGCGCGCGCGATGCCTACGAGTTGTTGCTGACCACCGGACAATTGGTTGGGATACAGGTCTTTCTTGCCCACGATGTTGAAGCGGTCAAGAGTGTCGGCCACCATCGCCTGGCGTTCGGAGCGCGAGATATTTTTGTAAGAGAGCGGCAGATCGATGTTCTCCGCAACGGTGAGATCGTCGAGCAGATGGTAGCTCTGGAAAACCATGCCGATGTTGCGCCGGGCCAGGTCTGATCTCTGCTTCCGGTTCATGGAGTGCACTGCCTCACCATTCAACCAATAGGCGCCCGCCCATTGATCGTCGAGCAGCGCCAATACATTCAACAGCGACGACTTCCCTGCGCCGGAAGGCCCCATGATGGTGATAAATTCACCCGCATCGATTTTTAGATGGATACGCCTGAGGACCCAGGTCTGACCGGCGCCGGTCTTGTAACTTCTTTCGACATTTTCTAGCGAGATCATTGCAGCCCTCTTGGCTTACTGATAGGCGTGAATTTGAGACAAAAAGAGGTAGCTCCCCATCAGTATCGAATCCTGACGGCCCCACCCTTGGTTGGGTTCTGTGCGTTCTTCCCTATTGAAATTCTAGAATCTGATCCAGCGCCTCGCCCTCGGCAACAATCTTTCCATCAAACAGATGGATGTTGCGGTCCGCATGGCGGGCAAAGCGTGGGTCGTGGGTCACCATGCAAATGGTCGCGCCTTCGCGATGCAGGTTTTTCAGCAGTTCCATCACCGCTTCGCCATTCTTCGAGTCCAGGTTTCCCGTGGGTTCGTCAGCCAGCAGGATGGAGGGCGAACCGGCCAAGGCACGCGCCACCGCGACGCGTTGCTGCTGACCGCCGGAGAGCTGCGAGGGATAGTGACGCATGCGGTGAGCCATGCCCACGCGCTCGAGCGATTCCTGCACCCGGCTCTTGCGGTCGCTTGAGGCCATTCCCGACCGGTAGGTCAGCGGCAGTTCCACATTCTCAGCCACCGTAAGATCGCCGATCAGATTGAAGCTCTGAAAGATAAAACCGATTTCCTGGTTACGAATACGCGACCGCTCGGCGAATTTAAGATTCTCTACCGGGCGGCCGTTCAGCTCATACTTGCCCGCCGTCGGCGTATCGAGCAGGCCGATAATCGACAGCAGGGTGGATTTGCCGCAACCCGAAGGGCCGGACATGGCCACATATTCTCCCCGGGCGATGGAGAGGTGAACGCCGGAGAGCGCGTGAGTTTCGATCTCCTCGGTATAGAAAACCTTGGTCATCGCTTCAATCTGTATCAGTGGCTGCATGCTTTCGCTCCTCATTGCTCGTAGTGGATTGTGGTCTTGCTTTCGTTAGTCCAGCCTAATACGGTCCGTTGTGTCATACCGTGACATGTCGCTCAAAATCACCGTGTCGCCCTCATGGAGCCCTTGCAGAACCTGGATTGCATTTACCGATGCGCGGCCTACCTTCACCGGAACGCGCACCGCGCCTTTACCATCAGGATCCAATTTGAAGAGAGTAATGGTGCTCTCCTCGTTGCCAAACGCCGGCCGGCCCACGTAAAGCACATCTTTCAATCTTTCCAGGTCGATCACGCCGTCTACGCTCAAGTCCTTCCGCGCCCCATCGGGTATATTGCCAACCAGCTTTACGTCGACAGTGACGGTTCCATTCACCACTGCCGGATCAATCCTCGTTACTATGCCGTCGGCCAGGCCGTTATGCGTGTCGACGGACGCCGGTTGCCCGATCTGAATATCGCGTGCCTGGGTCTCAGCAATCTTCAGCTGGGCTTTCAGCTGATTGGGTTGCACCACCTCCGCGAGCATCGTGCCCATGGTGACATGCTGGCCAACCGCCAGCGGCATGCTGGTGAGTTGCCCGGAAATGCCAGCGCGCACCTTGAGTGCATCCAGTTGTTGCCGCTTCAAATCATAGATTGCCTGAGCCTGGGCCACCTTGGCTTGCTGTACCGCAAGCTGCGACTCGATAGCCTTCTCGTTGATATCTACGGTTTGCTCTTCAAGTTTGTTCCGGGTAGTTAATTCATCCGCCTTGCCCTGCGAACTGTTGTAGGCCAAGCCGGAGATGACCCCCAGGCTGAAGAGCGACTTGTCCGTCTTCGCCTGCCGCTGCGCCTGGTTGTAATCTGCGTTTACCGTGGCCGCGGCAGATTTTTGCGCCATCAGGTCGCTCTGCACCTTCACTTGAACGTTGCTCAAATCCGCGCGAGCTTCTTTGAGCGAGAGCTCCGCATCGAGTGCCTGTTGGGTGGCTTGGGGATCGGCCAATTCCAACAGGATGGTGTCAGGCTTGACCATCGTGCCTGGCAGAGTAAGAATGCGCACGACGGTGGCTTCGGTTTGCGCCGGAATCTGGCGGATCGCATCTTCGCGAGGAACCAGGGTCCCCAGTCCGCGGACCTGGCGTATCATCGGTCCGCGCTTCACAGTGTCCGTCCACACAGCGGAGCGGTCCTGCGAGGGGGCGGCGGGCTTCAACCGCATTACGAGAAAAGTTACGGCAGCAAGAACGACGACGCCAACGGCGCCTATGACTACTTGCCGTTTCCGCTTTTTGGCCTTCAGGTCTGGGCGTGAGATATCCATCGTCATGTGCTAATGCATGCTGGTGACCAAAGCCAGCCACCCGCGTTTCTCCACGAATTTAGGCACTTTGCCATCATGCATATCTACGCAAGACACCTTCAGTTTGTTCAATTTTGATCTGAACTGTCCACTTTTGGACATTTGCAGCCTGGGTGCATTCAGTGGGAGACTCGCCGAACGTGGTTTTGACCATTTAGTCTTTGGCACGACGGTTGCTGATTCCGGGTCAGGCCGCTTCTCCGCACTCGCTTCTATTGGAGGCGTTATGCTGACATTCCTGCAGGACGTTCGCTTCGCCTTTCGCCAGTTCGCCAGCCATCCCGGCTTCGCGTTGACAGCCATTCTTTCGCTCGCGCTCGGGATCGGCGCCACGGTATCGGTCTTCAGCATTGTCTACGCCGTACTCATGAACCCTTGGCCCTATACCGGGGCGGATCGAATCTGCACTCTGTCTTTTCTCGATAAGACAGGAAATCAAGATAATTGGGCCGGGCTGACTGGCCCGCAGATACGCCAATTACGTCAAGCCCATTCCCTGGAAGATGTGATGGGCGTGAACGAATGGAGCCTGACGGTCACCGGCGGCGATGTTCCTGAAGACGTTCAGGGAATCTACATGACCCCGAGCGGCTTTCAGTTTCTTGGTTTACCGGCCATGTTAGGGCGATACTTTCTTCCCTCGGATGCGCCTGATGGGCAAGAGCCACAGCAAGTTGTGGTTTTGAGCCATAAATTTTGGCAGCGGCACTTCAATGGGGATCCATCCGTGATAGGTAAGCCCATTCAACTGGTTCACAAGACTTACACCATCCTCGGCGTCATGCCGCCGCGCTTCACCTGGAATGATGGCGACGTGTACCTGCCGCTCAATCTGCCGTCTGAACCGACGAAAACCTACGGCGCTTTTCTCAAACTCAAGCCAGGCGTGACCCAGGCGGCAGCGGCCGCTGAATTAACTCCCCTCTTCCAGCAATTCGCCAAGGAGACTCCCACTCACTTTCCTAAACAGTATGTGCTGGTGGTGCGCGGCCTCAGTTACTACTACATGCACGAACTGGGCGGGACGCTCGCCTTGTTGTTCGGCGCTGTAGGGCTGCTGCTGGCAATCGGATGCGGCAATGTTTCGATTTTGCTGCTGGCGCGGGGCACAGCACGGCAACACGAGTTCGCGGTCCGCACTGCCGTGGGGGCCAGCGGGTTGCGGCTCATCCGCCAGCTCTTGACCGAATCTCTCATCCTCGCAATTTCCGGCGCGGGACTCGGGGTGCTGCTTGCCTACTTGAGCTTGGGATGGATCGTTGCCGGCTTGCCGGAATACTCCTTTCCTCACGAGGCGGTCTTCCATGTCAATGTGCCTGTCCTGCTCTTTAGTGTCGGCCTTGCGGTGCTGACCGGCGTTTTCTTTGGCCTGTTCCCTGCCTTGCAGATGGCTCGGCCCGAGATCAGCCAGGTCATGCAGTCGAATACGCGCAAAGTAGCTGGAACGGTTCGTGGAAAGCATTTTCACGCGGTTCTCATTGCCGGCCAAATTGCCCTCACTCTGCTGTTAATGACCGCCGCGGGCGCGGCTATCCAGGGCTTTCTGCACATGATGCGGATTCCGCTTGGCTATGACCCGCATCACGTTATGTCGGTAGGCATTCCCATTCATGACAACACCTATAAGACGATCGGCGAACGAACCAACTACTATGAGCAGCTTCGCAGCGCCATCGGCGCGTTACCCGACGTCGTAGCCACAGGCATCTCCACCAATGCGACCCCTCCCAACAATGGCTGGGACCAGCCATTTGAGTTGCTGGGCAAGCCTTCCCCCGAAGAACAACAGGCGAGGCTCAACCTCATCGATCCGGGGTACTTCACTACGTTGCATATGCCGCTCCGGCGGGGACGAGTTTGGGACCACACGGAGCTGGTGCACGGTGCGCCATTGGTACTCGTCAATGAGTCTTTTGTGAAACACTACTACTCGGGCAGCGATGTCCTGGGGCGATCCCTGAAGATTCCCACGTTGAAGGATGAGCCTCCCTATACTCTGGCTGCGCCGGGCAGCGACGGTCCGCTACAAATTATCGGCGTGGTCGGCGATGCGCTGGACGACGGCCTCGACAAACCGATAAAGCCGGCGATCTTTCTGCCCTATTCGCTTTACATGTGGATGCATACACAGATATTGGTCGAAAGCCGCGGCGAGCCACAGGCCATCCTGCACAGCGTTCGGCGGCAGATCGTTTCCGTCGATCCCGATCAGCAGGCCTACGGCCGGGTGGATGATCTGGAAACATGGATCAAGCGGGAACCGGAAATGGCCAGGGGACGGTTGGTTTCGATTCTCTTTGGAGCCTTTTCTGTGCTGGCTCTGGTATTGGCGGCGGTTGGCCTGTACAGTGTGGTTTCCTACTCGGTGGCCCAACGCACCAATGAATTCGGCATCCGCATGGCACTGGGCGCGCAGAAGAAGGATGTTTTATGGAATGTGCTGGCATCGGCCGGGGCAAGCGTCGGTTCCGGATTACTGTTAGGGTTGGCCATCAGCTTTGGCTTGAACCGATTGATCTCCCGCTGGGTGGAGAATGGCGCCCATGATCCGTGGCTGATCCTTGGGGTATCCTGTGTGCTTCTTGCCGTCGCTGGCTTGGCCTGCTTGCTTCCTTCCTGGAGAGCGTCGTCGGTCGATCCCATGACGGCTTTGCGGTGCGAGTAGCCATAAATAAATAGACACAAAAGGAATCACGGATGAGTTATCGATGGGCCCTGGTTACGGCCGGAACGCTATTGAGTACTGCTTTTCTACAAACCTCGGCGAGCGCCGATCAAGCCCGAAAACCAACCAAACCAGCCGAGACCCGCGGCTACGACTACAGTCACGTTGAAACGCAGCCTTCGACCGAATCGCTCGACCTCGCCATGTATGCGCGCATCCGCGAAGAGGGTTTCAATCGTTCGCACGTTATGGAATATGCGAGCGCTTTGTTTGATGACATTGGCCCGCGGCTGACCGGCTCACCAAATTTAGCCAAGGCGAATGCATGGACACGTGACCAGCTCACCGCCATGGGCTGCAGCCATGCGCACCTGGAGAGCTGGGGTGACTTCGGCATGGGCTGGCGTCAGATCAGCACCGCGGTCGACATGGTCACACCGGACAATGCGGTCTTCATCGCTCAAGCCACTCCATGGTCACCCCCGACCCCGGGATCGCTCAATGCCGAAGTGATCGCCGTACCGCCACTCAAGGAAGAGAAGGATTTCGACGCCTGGAAGGGGAAGCTGGCGGGGAAGATCATTCTCTACGGCAAGACTCCTGAAATTCACCCTGATCCAGCTCCCCTGCTGCAGCAATACGACGAAAACAAGCTGAGGCAGATTTATCAGTATCCGCTGGACGGCAACATGGACGAGCAGCATGTGCTTTCTGGCGGGCCGAAGTTCTGGGAAGACCTCTTCAAAAAGGTCAACTTCAAAGCGCAGGTCGCAAAATTCTTTGCCGACCAACATGCGGTCGCGCTGCTGGTCGCCGGCTGGGGCGGGGATGGTGGGATCGTCCGCGACGACAACGCAGAGCAGATGGGTGGCGAAGTGTATTTGCCCGATCATAAGCAGCCGATACCCTCCGCGGTGCTCTCCAGCGAAAACTTCGGCCGGGTGAGCCGGTTGCTGGAACACAGAGTACCGGTCACCGTCTCCGTTACGATCCACACGGAATTCACGGGCGATCACGAGCAGGGCTATAACACCATCGCAGAGATCCCCGGTGGCGACCCTAACCTGAAAGACCAGGTGGTGATGGTCGGGGGACATCTGGATAGCTGGATCGCCGGTACCGGCGCTACCGATGACGGCGCGGGCGCGATTATCGCGATGGAAGCAATGCGCATACTCACCGCGTTGCATGTGCAACCGCGGCGGACCATCCGCATCGGGTTATGGTCGGGTGAGGAACAAGGCGAGTTCGGGTCGCTCGGTTATGTACACGAGCATTTCGGAACGATTGGATTATCCACTAAGCCCGAAGAGCTGGCTTTGCCTCCTGACATGCGGGAACGAGTGGGACCGCTTAAGGTCAAACCCGAGCATGCGCTGATTTCCGGCTATTTCAATCTCGACAATGGCGGCGGAAAGCTGCTGGGTATTTATGCCGAAAACAATGCCGCCATGGTTCCAATTTTTGATCAATGGATGGAGCCTCTGAAAGACCTGGGCGTGACGACGGTCAGCATGCGGAACACCGGCTCGACCGATCACGAATCCTTCAATGAAGTCGGGATCCCGGGATTTCAATTCATCCAGGACCCGCGTGATTACGAGACGCGAAGCCTGCATAGCAACCAGGACGTTTACGAGCGCCTATCGCCGTCCGACTTGAAGCAGGCGGCGGTCGTGGAAGCGATATTTGTCTACAACACCGCCATGCGGGATCAGATGCTGCCTCGAGTACCGCTGCCAATTCCAGAGTTGTATGACCAGCAGCGCCAACCTCTCAAAGACATCTTTCCCGGAGCAAAGCCCGAGGAACCGAAAAAGCCGTAGGGCCTTACAGGCCTGCGGAAAATTCGGGAACGGGCAGAAAGACGCACCTCAGGCGCCTTAGAGGGTGTGTGAGAACTCCACCTCCAAACTCCGTCCCGCAGAGCCTGCCCTGAGCTTGTCGAACGGGGACGGCTGAACTTAGCCCAGGACGCAGTCCTGGGTCTGGAGTTCCTACATCTGTCGGAGCTGCGAATTGGCCTTAATAAGCTGTGCCAGCCCCGGACTTGAGTCCGGGGGAGCGGGTTTTCAAACCCGCGTAAACGCTCCGCTACATCAATTCAGGGCTTTAGCCCTGGTGGCGGGGGGTCCACTTCTATCCCGAGAGAAGCCGACGACCACGCAAACAGCTCCGGCCTCTCGCTCAGGCCCGCTCTGACGGGATTCTCCCAAATGTAGATGTGGTGGTTGTTGTAATCGTGTGCGTCGCGAACGCGGTGATTTACGAAACCCGGTTGCCATATTCAAAAGCAAAATGAACTTCCCGTTTCGCGCGGTAGGAGAAACCGCCCTTGATGAATTGCAATGCTTTTTCCAGCGGGATGTCCGCAGCAGGCGTCAGCAGAAGGTGGAAGTGATTGGGCATGATGACAAAGTCATGCAGGAGGAAGCGCCTCTTTTGACGATTCTCCGCCAGAACATCCACCAGGAGCTGCGCCATGCGATCGGATTGCAGAAGCGCACGGCGTCCGGCTGTTGTCGAAGATACGAAAAATGTTCGCGTTGATTGAGCAGCTTGCGGCATTCTCACCAGGGCTAAAGAGTCTGCGTGAGAACTCGAAAAACTGGCAACAGTCATATAGCTTTTGAATCACGATCTATATGAACTCGCATTGATTTTTCCGGAAATCTTGGTTCTCACGCAGACTCTAAAGCCCGGTCGTTGGAAGATAACGCATTCTCGCGGGTTTGAAAACCCGCTTCCCCGGACTCAAGTCCGGGGCTGGCACAGCTCAAACTGCAGTCGGCTACAAAATATGACCCTCGCGGTCTACCACGCGCAGCCCCTGGCTCTGAAAATGTACAGACTCTACGCCCAGGACGCTAGTCCTGGGTACATCATGAAACATGATTAAGTCCCGCGGGGACGGCTGAAGGTTGATCAGGGTTGCGTCGCGGCGCATTTCCAGCCGTCCCTGCGGGACTAAGTTTGGAAATGAAGGTTTCACAAAGCCCGGCATCTTCTTCGGCACCCGATGTTCGTTACGCCGAAGGTTTAGTCCGGATCGAGCATAGAGTCGGCATCCGAGCGTTTGGTACACCGAAGGATTATTCGATTGCGACCGTGTCACAGTCCGGGATTACTGAATCCTCAACGCCTGCATCGGTTCAATCTTCGAAGCACGAATCGCCGGTAAGACACAGGCGATCACCGCCGTCACCAAAAGACAAATCACCATGACCGAAAGAACAACCGGGTCAAGCGGGCTGGTTCCATACAAAATTGAACGAATGAAGGAAGCAGCCGTAGCCCCGCCCGCCAAACCAATCACCAACCCAAAAAACACCGGGCGCAAACCGTCGAACAACACCAAGCGCAATACCTCGGACCTTTGCGCACCCAGTGCCATGCGAATGCCGATTTCTGTGTTGCGCTGCGCGACCAGGTACGAGAGCACTCCGTACAGGCCGATCGCGGCAAGCAAGAGAGACAAGGCGGCAAAAGCCAACACCAGCGTGGCGCTAAAGCTCTGCGTCGCAGTGGACTTACCCAAAATCTCCTGCATTGTCAGGATGTCGTAAACCGGCAGCGCAGGGTCCAGCGAGGCAAACTGTTGCTGAATGGGAATAGAAAGCGAGAGTGGGTCCGCAGCAGTACGCACCACGAGCGTCGCTCCGCTGGTCTCAGAGGGAATGCCGGACAAAATGGGAAAGTACATCATGGCCTTGATGGGCTGAGCGACGTCATAGACGGTATCGCCGGCGACCCCCGACAACCTCATACGTTCGTTGGAGAAACCCGACGGTGACGTGCTTGCCGATTGGGCTTTCGCCGCCAAAAAACTGATCGGCGAATTTCTTGCTGATCACCATGTAGTGATCGCGATCCAGGCGCTCTTGATCGGTGAAGAACCGGCCGGCAATCAAAGGTATCTGCATCGCGGAGAAATAGCCGGGATCGGCAGTGCGAGTGATGGCGTCGTTTTGAATTTGAGGGCTGCTCGAAGGACGCTCGGGAATGTTAATGACGTAATCACCGTCGTAGCCTGCTCCCGGCGCTGTGGAGACAAGTCCGGCTGCGCTCACTCCCGGCAGCCGGCGCACGCGTTCCAGCAGAGATTCGTGAAAGGCAATGACTTTCTCCCGGGTGTCGTATTGTTTTTCCGGCAAGCCATACTTCATGGTGAGCACGTGATCGGTGGCACACCCCAAATTGGCGGTACGCAAACGGAGAAAGCTTTTGAACAACAAGCCCGCGGCGATGAGCAGAATCACAGTGAGCGCAATCTCCAACGTAAGCAGCGTTTTGCGCAAGGCGGCGCGTGACAGGCTGCCGCCGATCGACCGGGATGACTCTTGCAACCCTGCGAAAATGCCCGCGCCGGTCGAAGAAATCGCTGGCAGGAGGCCGGCGAGGATGGCGGTAAGGAACACCAGGCCGATGGCAAAAGCCAACACAGTTCCATCCAGATGAATCGCGTCGGCACGAGGCAAGGCGCTCCAGTGGGCCGCAAGCCAACGCGTCGCAACGAAAGAGAGCAGGAGACCGAGGGTCCCGCCCACCGCGCAGATGAGGAGGCTCTCCGCCATCTGTTCGCCAATCAGCATGAGCCGGCTGCCGCCCAACGCTCCCCGCACGGCAAGTTCTTTACGCCGCGCCGCGCTGCGTGCCACCAGCAGATTGGAAACATTGAGGCAGGCGATCAGCAGCATACAAGCGACAGCACACAATAAGACGACCAGGGGTGTCTTCACATCACGCGTCACGTCATTCAGGATCGGACGAAGACGCACTTCTTCCGCGACCGGTTCTGCTGCATGCGCAAGATGGATCTGATACTGCAGCGCGCCTACTTCATGCAATGCGGCCGATGCGCTTACCCCTGGCTTCAGTCGCGCCACCACATGGCTCTGATGCATATCATGCTGGGCAATCGACTTCGCGTCAAAAGTCGAAGCATACGGCACCCACAGCTGTGTCCGCGCGTCGGGATAAGTAAACCAGCGGGGCAAGACACCGATGACCTCGTACGGGGCGCTGTCGAGCCTTATTTGCTTGCCGATGATCGAAGGATCCCCAGCAAAGCGCCGTTGGAAAAGACTCCAGGAAAGGATAACCACACGATTCGCCCCAACCTGGTCTTCCTCCGGCCGAAACGTGCGCCCCAAAGCCATTGGCGTCCCCAGAAGCGGAAAGAGGTTCCAGGATCCTGCAGCGGCCTGAACCACCTCCGGTAACTCCTGGTGTTCTCCGGTGAGATCGAACCCATACTCATGCCATGCCGCCATGTCCTGAAAGCCGTGGGTCAGCTTGTGCCAATCGTTGAAATCACCGGGCGAGACCACGTTGAAGCCTTCTCCGCCAGTTTCCTCCCGAAAGTGCTCGTACACCATCACCAGGTTGTCGGGGTCGCGGAAAGGAAGTGGCTTAAGCAGCACCGACCGGACGATGGTGAAAAGCGAAGTAGTGGCGCCGATGCCCAACGCCATGACGACAATGGCCGTCACAGAAAATCCCGGAGAACGCACCAAGGTGCGTACGCCGTAGCGCAGGTCGCGCAGAAATTTCTCCAGCCAATTCCAGCTCCAACTGGAGCGGGCTTCCTCACGTAGTTGCGTAGGGTTGCCGAACGTACGCAAAGCCGCATACCGTGCTTCTTCTGGAGCGGCGCCGCGAGCGATGTTCTCTTTGACCTGCTGGTCTAAGTGGAACGCGAGTTCGTCGTTGAGCCGCGCGGTTTCGGCCTTGCGATGGAACAACATCAACGTCGCCATGCGGAATTGTTCGATCCAGCGCGTCACTATCCAGCGCATCCTTGCCTCCTGTGTTATTACGCGCCCTCAACCACCAGGTTGATTGCGGAGGAAAGCCTGCTCCAGCTCTCCTTTTCCCGTTCCAGCTGAGCCCGGCCTGCGGCAGTCAGCGAGTAGAACTTGGCTTGGCGGCCGCTGTCGCTCTCGGCCCACTTGGCGCGTATCCATCCTTGCTGCTCCAGCCGATGGAGCGCGGGATAGAGCGAGCCCTGCTGCACCTGCAACACCTCGTTCGAGATCTGCTGTATGCGCTTTGCAATTGCCCAGCCATGTTGCGGCTCGAGCGAAATCGTTTTAAGGATGAGCAGGTCGAGGGTGCCTTGGACAAGATCGCTTGGTTTTCCCATACTATGACTATCTACACACTTCTTTTGTAGATAGTCAACACGACGGACTGGTTGCCCGCCCCGCTCCGATGCCGGCTATCTTTCCCTGAGTGTCCATTTCCGAACGGAGATGGATGAATCCGGACACGATATGCGTGCGCCTCCCTGCGAGGTCAGCGGTTTACTCATCACACGATTGGACTCGCGCGTGCTTTAGACTTCACCTGGGAAAGGAATTCCATGGCACGTCTCACGAGTGATCTTCGCTTTGCCCTCCGCCAAATCCTGCGCTCGCCTGGTTTTGCCATCACGGCTGTGGTCACCCTCGCCCTCGCCATTGGCGCGAACACGGCCATCTTTACCCTGCTGAACCAGGCGTTGCTGCGCGCCCTCCCGGTGAAGGATCCAAACCAGCTCGTGGTGCTGAGTTTTGCGGGCAGCAGAGAGGGGCACAAGGAATCCCAGGGCGGAGACAGCCTCGGCCACGACCATTATTTTTCTTACCCCATGTACCAGGATTTGCGCGATAACAACAAGGTTTTCAGCGGACTTGCTGCTGCCGCGCCGGCGAATGTCGGCGTCTCCTGGAACAACCGCGCCGAACAGGTGCCGGTGGAAATGGTCAGCGGCAATTACTTTCAGACGCTGGGTGTGCAACCGGCGGCCGGCCGGCTCTTACTGCCCAGTGACGAAACCGCCGATAAGGCCAACCCCGTGGTCGTGCTCTCCTTCGATTACTGGACGAGCCGTCTCGCGCAGGCGGCAGTCGTCGGCAAGACGCTCCTCGTCAATGGCTACCTGTTCAATATCGTAGGCGTGGCAGCGCCAGGTTTTCACTCCATGGTTTGGGGCCGGCATCCGGATCTCTACGTCCCCATCACCATGCAGACCGTGATCGAGCCAGACTGGACCTATCTCAACGATCACCGTTCCTATTGGCTCACCATCGTGGGCCGTTTGCATCCTGGCGAAACGCCGCAGCAGGCGATGGCCGGCGTAAACCCACTCTGGGTCTCGCTGCGCACCCACGAATTCCCTCTGCAGCACGATCAATCGGCCAAGTCACGAACTGCCTTTATCTCCCAAACACGTTTGAACCTGGACTCGGGAGCAAGAGGTTTCTCTCCCTACCGCGACAATCTTCGCACTCCATTGTTCATCATGATGGGTATGGTGGTGCTGGTCATGGCTATGGCCATCGTCAATGTCGCCAGCCTGCTCCTGGTACGAGCCGCAAGCCGGGTGCGCGAGTTCTCCATGCGCTTTGCATTGGGTGCGACCAACGGGCAGATCTTTCGCCAGCTGCTTGCAGAGGGCCTTCTGCTCGGTATATCGAGTGCGGTCCTTGGTCTCTTCCTCGCGCCGCGTGCCCTGGGAGCGCTCATCATCTGGATGGCCGGGCGCAATCAGAACTCAGCCTTTTCCGCCACGCTCGACTGGCGGGTTCTGCTCTACACTGCGGCCGCGGCTCTCATCGCCAGCCTGTTCTTCAGCCTCGCCCCCGCGGTGCAATTCTGGAATCCGCGCCTCGCCGAGTCCCTCAAACAGCAAACAGGGACGGGTTCCGGAGGCGCCGTGCAGTTCCGCCGCACCTGCGTCGCGCTGCAGATCGGTTTTAGCCTGTTGCTGATTGTCGGCGCGGGTCTCTTCGTACGCACCATCCATAACTTGCGCAACGTCGATCCCGGCTTTGCCACGGATCATCTGCTCACCTTCCGCATTGCACCGGAGTACGCAGGCTACCCGGCTAACCAGGTCGCACCCGTGGAACAGCGTGTCCTCGAAGCGCTTGCGGCATTGCCTGGAGTGCGCAGTGTGGGAGCCACCAACGATCCCGATCTCGCCAACGACGACATTGGCGGCGATGTCACGGTGTCTGGATACCAGGCGAGCACGAACGAAGACTACGACGTCGAGCTTCCCTGGGTCAGCGATCACTACCTGCAAACGCTCGGTATTCCTCTCGTCGCCGGACGCTATTTCTCCCCAGCCGATAGCGCCACAGCCACCAAAGTGACGATCGTCAACGAAACCTTTGCCCGCCACTACTTCGGTAATCCGCAGAGTGCCTTAGGCCACCATGTGGTCCGCCCGCGGCGGCCGGAAACTGACTCCATGATTGTCGGGGTGGTGCGTGACGCGAAGCACGCATCGGTGCGCGACCCTTCGATAGCCACGGCCTATCGTCCCTTTGTTCAGGTGGAGAAGCCAACGGCTCTTACTTTCTATGTCCGTAGCTGGCAACCACAGGACTCGGCTGCAGCGAGCATCCGCTCCGCCGTCGCCAACGTCGACAGCAAGCTCATCGTGCATGATCTCACCACCCTGAGCATCCAGATCGACGACACCCTGTCCAATGAACGTACCGTCGCCTTGCTTGCCTCGGCGTTTGGCATCCTGGCTACGTTGCTTGCGGGACTTGGATTGTATGGAATTCTTGCCTATTCGACAGCTCAACGCACTCGTGAAATCGGCATACGCATGGCGCTGGGAGCGCAGCGGTGGACGGTGGTCCGGCTTATTCTGCGGGAGATTCTGGTTCTTGCGAGCATTGCCATCGCGGTGACGATTCCCATTTCGATCGCGGCCACGCGGGCATTCAGCAGCCAGCTCTTTCTTGTGTCTTCGACCGATGCGATGGTTTACGCCGTTGCTATCACGACTATGGTTTTCGTCGCCGCGCTTGCCGGACTGATTCCGGCGCGACGAGCAGCGTCGGTTGATCCCATGCGAGCTTTGCGAACGGAGTAGGACCAGACCAGCGGCTGTTAAGGAGAAAGGACCGCAGAACCTTCTCCCCGGATGATGGGTTCTTCTCGTTGTTTGGCTTCGCTGCACGGGAAAGAGAACATCGGAAGGGGCTTCGCCCCATCTTGTTCAACCCATGTAGTGCCCCGGCTACGCCGGCGCAAACACCCCGAATTTCCTGCAAGCTGCCCTGGACAAGGCCGCGTGTGCGCCTTTCTTTAACGGAAAGGCGCATAAGGTTGGTGGAACCCATTGAACCCAACAGGAAATTCGGGGCCATGGGGCACCCGTCCAGGGGGACAATAAAGGTCAGAATCCTCGGCTTCCACCTCGGTAGAGGCACCGTCGATCGGAAATCCACTCTCCCCTTTGTCCACTCTTTCCTTGTCATCCCGAGCGAAGCCGAGGGATCTGCGGTCCTTTCCTCATCCCGGACAGCCCCGGTAAGAAACTGAGGGGTGCCCCAGGTCTCGCGTTTGAGACCTGGGATCCGTGCAACCAATCACGCATGGAAACCCGAATGCCCTTTATCTTTCGGAAAATCCGAATCTCTTCGGGAACCTAACCATCCTTCCCCTCGTACACACCTTTCATGGAAACGCTGCGGCAAGATATCTCCTACGCGCTACGGCAGATGCGGCTATCCCCTGTCTTCACCCTGACAGCCATGCTCACGCTGGCCCTGGGCATTGGCGCCACCACTGCCATCTTCTCCCTCATTTACTCAGTCATGCTCAAGTCGCTGCCGGTGGTGGATCCGTCGACCCTCTACCGGATCGGCGCCGGCACCGACTGCTGCGTGCAGGGCGGACCGCAAGACGACTGGGGCATGTACTCATATCCCCTCTTCCTGCGTCTCCAGGCAGCGGCCCCGGAATTCGATCAGATGGCCGCGTTTCAGGCCGCCGGAGTGCAATTCAGCGTACGCCGCGGACAACAGGACACCATGGCCAAACCGCTCCGCGGCGAATTCGTTACCGGCAACTACTTCTCAACCTTCGGCATTCGCGCCTTCGCCGGCCGCACCATCACTCCCAGTGACGATCAAGCCTCCGCGCCGCCCGTAGCCATGCTGAGTTATCGTGCCTGGCAGCAACAATACGACTCCGATCCTTCGGTCGTAGGATCGACCTTCATCGTTGGAGGGCATCCCTTCACCATCGCCGGTATTGCCCCTCCCGGTTTTTTCGGCGAAACGCTACGCAGCAACCCGCCCGAGCTCTGGCTGCCCCTGCAACAGGAACCCCTCGTCAACGCAGAGAATTCTCTTCTGAAGCAATCGATCTCCGCGTGGCTGCGGGTGATTGGAAGGGCCAAGCCGGGTGCCAGCGTCGAAGGGGTAGCCCCACGGCTCACCGGAATTATGCGTCAGTGGATGCTGCATGACAGCGGATGGCCGGCGGAGTTCATGCCGCTGATCCAGAAGTCCATCCCCAAGCAGCAAATCCGGATCGTTCCCGGCGGCGCCGGCGTCGGCGCCATGAAGGCAGACTACGGCGATAGCCTGCGCATTCTGCTCACCGTCTGCTGCCTGGTGCTGTTGATTGCCTGCGCCAACATTGCCAACCTGCTGCTGGCTCGCGGAGCGGCGCGGCGCGCGCAAACCTCCGTGCGGTTGGCACTGGGGGCGTCGCGCACGCGTCTCATCCGCCAATCGTTCACTGAGAGCGTCGTGCTTTCGATCATTGGTGGGGTAGCCGGCGTTGCTGTCGCTTTCCTGGGCGTCAAACTCATCGTCGCCCTTGCATTTCGCAGCGCGCACTTCGTGCCCATCAGCGCCTCGCCCTCCCTGCCTGTGTTGGCGTTTGCCTTTGGCTTGTCCCTGCTTACCGGAATACTCTTCGGCACTGCACCCGCCTGGTTCACTTCGCACGGCAACCCGGTCGAGGCGTTGCGCGGGGCCAATCGCAGCACGCGCGACAGCGCCACCCTGCCACAGAAAATCCTGGTCGTCGTGCAGGCTACGCTTTCCATCGTGTTGCTTGCCGGAGCAGGCCTGCTCACCCGCAGCCTGCGCAATCTGGAGCATCAAAGTTTCGGCTTCGAAACCGACCACCGCCTCAGCATCATCATGAACGGTCCGCCGGCCACTTATAGCGAGCCCCAACTCGATGCTCTCTACCACGAGTTGCAGGGCCGCCTCGCCGCCATTCCCGGAGTAGCCAGCGCTGCGCTCGCCCTCTACACCCCCTACATCGATAACTGGGGGGAACTGATTATCCCCGAGGGTCAGGGCGTTCCCCAGTTTGATGAGAAGAGCGGATCCTCATGGGATCGCGTCAGCACCGGCTATCTGGAAACCATGGGCCAGCCAATCGTGCGCGGCCGCAGCATCACCGAGCAGGACACAGCTACCACCCGCAGCATCGCCGTGGTCAGCGAAGCCTTCGCCAAGCGATTCTTCCCCAACCAGGATCCCATCGGAAAGCACTTCGGCCTGGACCTTCCGAAGTACAACACCAGCTTCGAAATCGTAGGCGTTGTGCGGGACGCCAAGTATCGAGACCCCGGCGGGGTTCCCAAACCCATGTTCTACGCCCCGCTGGCTCAGCACGTCGTCTATGATCAACCGGTCTTGGCGTTGATCGATCATCGCACCCACTATATCGGCGGCGCCGTGCTGCAATTGCGCGGAAGCGCCATGGGCATGGAAGCGCTCGTCCGGAAAGTGTTCAGCGAAGTCGATCCCAATCTGACCCTCATCAATGTCCAACCCATGCAGCAGCAGGTGGACAGCACCTTCGATCAGAGGCGCGCAGTGGCGCAGATGACGGGACTCTTTGGCCTGCTCGCGTTAGTTCTGGCCGCTGTGGGCCTCTACGGCGTCACCGCATACACAGTGGAGCGGCGCACCAGCGAGATAGGCGTGCGCATGGCGCTAGGCGCCAATCGAGGCAACGTAGTTCGCCTGGTTCTGCGCGGAGCGTTTCGGCAAGTGATGCTCGGCCTGGCCATCGGGATACCGATTTCGATCGCCTGCGGACATCTCATTGCCGCGCAGCTGTACCAGGTCAAGACTTGGGACCCGCTGGTACTCGCCGCGTCCATCGCAGCACTGGGATTCTGCGCGCTCGTCGCCAGCGTGATCCCTGCGCAGCGGGCCGCTTCGATCAATCCCGTGGAAGCGTTGCGCACCGAGTGACCGACTAGCTAATCACTGAGCGCGAAGCGTTTCCGCCGGATCGATCTTTGCGATTCTGAAGGTGGGCATAACAGCGGCCAGCACCGCCACCAGGGCAAGCAATGCCGACACTGCGCATAGGGTAAGCGGATCGTACAAAGCGACACCGAACAGCTGGCTTCGCAGTACCTTCACTGCGGCCGATGACAAGAATAGTCCACAGGCCAGTCCGGCGCCGGTAGCTGCCAGGCCCGAGCGCGATACTTCAAACATGGCTCCCCGCAACGTGCACCCGAGAGCCATGCGGATGCCGAGTTCTCGAGTGCGCTGATTCACCAGGTTCGAGACCAATCCGTAAATGCCAACCGAAGAGAGCAGCAGGGCCAACCCAGCAAGTGTTGCCAGCAGGCTGACCTCCACATGCTGCAACAGCAATGCTTCGGAAAGTACATCGCGCATTGCGTAAAAACCGGAGATAGGCAAATCAGGATCCACCTGGGCGAGAGCCTGCTGTATCCGCTGGTCTATACCCGCAAAGTTGCCTCGGGTACGAACGATCCAGCTGGGTTGAAACCAAACATGCGCGAGGTTCACCAGTTGCGTCGGCATCTGGGTCGCAGGGACATAGACAGTGGGTTCCGCAACGATGGGAGCAACCTGGGTAAACCCTGGCGGAGTGACCACGTTCGCGCTGATGCCAACGATCTCGATCGTGTTTCCATCGCTGAGCAGGTGGCGTCCCACACTATTTTCCCGGCCGAGGTACCGCTTGGCAAAAGCCGTATTCACGACCGCAACATACTGGCTGCTCGAAGTGTCGCTCGCGGCCAGAAGCCGTCCCGTGCGGAGAGGTATCTGCAGCGCGTCGAAATAGGACGGCGTCACATAAACCAGGTTGGTCATGTCCTGATCGCCCGACTGCGGGCCATCGGCAACTTTCACTGCGTAATTAAGGGCGCGCTCGTACGGAACGGTTAAGCCAACGGCAGCAGACTGTACTCCGGAAATGTTTTGCATGGCCGCGGTACTCTCATCGAGCAGCTTCAGAAACGATGCCCGATCGTTGTAGCGCGCGTCGTCCAGCGACGCTTTGGCAACCACGACGTTTTCCGGGTTGAACCCTGGCGGCAGCGTCCTGAGGTAGACAAGCGTCCTGATGAGCAAACCGGCCACCGTGAGGAGAACAACCGTCAACGCTACTTCGCCGATGATCAGCGCATACCGCGTGCGTGTACCGCTCGACTGGGCGACCGAGCGGCTGCCGAAATTGACCAGCGCAGATCCTACATCGATCCGGCCGGCACTCAGAGCGGGCAACAGGCCGAAGAACAAGCTGGCTCCGATCCCCGCAACAGCGGTGAACAACAGGACGCGAGCATCCACCGAGACCCCACCGAGAGGTAGAAAGTTCTCTGGGATTCGCCGGCTCATGACCTCCAGAGTCAGCTCCCCAACCATCAGGGCGGCTATGCCGCCCGCAGTCGTGAGCAGCAGGCTCTCCATCCAGAACTGGCGGAGGATCGCCCATTTCGTGGCCCCGAGCGCGAGGCGAGTCGCAATCTCTGCTTCTCTGCGGCCAACCCTCACCAAAGCCAGGCCAGCCAGGTTGGCACAGGCCACCAACAAGACAAATCCCACCGCTGCCATCAGGATCATGGCCGGGGCTCGTGTTTCGACCGCCAGCGTCTGCTGCAACGGTACTGCGTAGTACGAGACCTGTGCGCCTGGGTACTTCTTCTGTACAAAGCGGCTCGTCAGTGACTCGAGCCGGCTCAACTGAGCATTTGCCTTCTCCCAGGTGGCGCCGGCCTTGAGCCGTAGAATCGGTTCGAAGTTGTCTCCCCCTCCCTCTTCGGACGTATCGGGACGAAGCGAAGTCCACAGATCTACGGTCGATGGCGTCTGCGCTCGCGCCGGGAGAACACCAATGACTGTGTAGGGGACACTCTTCAACCGTATGGACTGGCCGACGATGTTGGTATCGCCGCCAAAGGTGTTCTTCCACAAACCGTAGCTCAGAACAACAGCCCTCGGCCCTCCCGGCGTGTCTTCGCTGGCGCTAAAACTGCGTCCGACCATCGGGCGCAGGCCGAGAACATCGAAATAGCTGGCCGAGACTCGCTGACCATGAACAAACTGAGCCCGTCCCGCCGCCTCCAGATTCACGCCGCCCGTTTTGCTGGAAACGGCAGCCGTTACGGCGGGAACGTTGTCCCGGACGAAATGCCAGGTATCACGATCAATGTTTACGGGATATGCGAAGTTGGAGGGCCCGGAGATTCTCTGCATCAGCGATCCCAGCCGTTGCGGCTCGGGATAAGGAAGGGGCCGCAGGAGGAGGGCGTCGACCACACTGAAAATCGCAGTGTTGGCGCCGATGCACAGTGCCAGCGTGAGGATAACCACAAGGGAATAACCGGGGTTCTTGCCCAACTGCTTTAGCGCGTAGCGTAGCTCGTGGAGAATTGCCTGCATCTTCCGTCACCCTCGCAACAACCCGTGATGCATTTCGATGGCCAAAGCAGACGGGCCGGCCGGCGGCATAGGCGCGGGCGCGCTTCGTTTGAAACCGAGCCAGGGATGTTCGGAGCTTAGCTTTCCTGTCCGGAATCGAGCACAGTTTACTACCGATGAGTCGGTGGTGCAGGGGTGCTGCTGCCTGGGGCATTCAGAAGTCCTGGCGGGCCGGCAGACGACTGCGTGTTGTAGGCCTTGATAAGTTCGTCTGTGATATCCAGGTTGCCGGCAGCGTACCAGACCACCGGGGCAGCATCGGAACCGCGTTCGATGACTGCGGAGTATCCATGCTGCTGGGAATACGTCTGCAAAAAGGCGTAAACCTTCTGTGCCACTTTTTGAAACACTTGCTGCGACTCGCTCTGTGAATCGTTCCTGAAGTCTTCCGCCTCGCGCTGCAGCTCTTTCTCTTTTGTCTCCAGAGAGCGCTCGCGCGCTTCTCTTTCCGTATCGTTCAGCTTGTCGCCGGCCAGCTCTTTGCGCAACGCCTCAACCTCATTGTTCAGTGATTGAAGTTGCGCCTGGCGCGGTGCGAGCTTCGCTTGCAGTGCACCCAACTCCCTCTGCGCTTCAGCCGTTTGAAGGACCGCGGCATTGAAGCTGAGGGTTACGATGTGTTGTGTCGCCGCTTGGTTCGACGCAACCTGGGCCTGAGAAACAGCCGCTAACATTGTGGCCGATAACAATCCTCGCATCGCGATCGATGGTTTCATTGCGACCTTTCCTGGCTGGTCGCTCCCGGCACAATGTTGTGAATGAGTTCGAGTCCATCGGTTTTAAAGTTTGCCTTGAAGGCGCTCCTGTACGTGTCCAGATCGAGGCTTTGCGAAGCGAGGTTCGATTGAAAGTGAAGGGGAGACGACGCGCCGTACTCAAATTCCGCCAGCAGGTGAGGTGCGTTGTGTCTGAAAACTTCGGAGGTTGTGTCCAGCGAAAGTCCCGGAGCGCGTTGGGCAAAGTTCAACGACGGAACCACCTCAGGAAGCCTTATGGCTGTCGATGACGGATAAGCACGCATACCGAGGTTCCTCGATGCAAGCGTGAAAGTGAACTGGTGGCCTGACAAAGCCGCGAGCTCGATTGCCGGCAGGTCGGGTTTGGTTACGGGAGAGACTGTTGATGACGACCTGCGACTTCTCCGGCGTACCCTGGCGGGCGCCGGAAAGCTCGCGATGCGATTCTGGTTACGGAAGGGCGCTGATACTTGCGCAGACTCGGCCACGCCTTTGTCGACAACCGGCCTCCGGGTCGGACTATGTTGCAGCGTAGCTGTGATCAACAACAAGACCGCGAGAACTACGGTCACGATTCCGAGTGCGCTAAAGCCGACCCCCTGGGGTCGCGAACGCAACGGAATCCCCTCTCCTATGGCTCGCTCTGCAAAGCGTTCCTGCATGCCCTTGCGCGACTGTTTGCCGGGGGTTTTGAGCTGTTGCGCAAGCAGCAAGGGGATCGCTATCCGGCGCATCTCAATCAAACGGCTTTGGCAGGCGAAACACTTCTTGAGGTGCTCACGCAACGCGGCGTGCTCCGCCTTTGTAAGATCCCCGGTCGCGGCAAGGGCGCATAGGACTTCGAAATCATCGTGGCCGGCGATCATTTTGCTCCCCCGGCGGACCCCGGCTCTTCACCACCAAGGGCCTTCCTCAGCTTTTCAAGCCCGCGATATAGATTGTGGCGAACGACCCGGACAGTTTCTCCGGTGCGGAGCGAGACCTCCTCTGCGGTAAGACCTTCGTAATAGATAAGCTCAATCGTCCGCCGCTGCCGGGGTTGGAGATGACTCAGTACCTGCTCGACCAGCACACTCGCCTCAGCCGGCGAATATCCTATGGGGCGATCTGTACAAGACGGCAGCTCCGGCAGAAGCTCGTCGAATGAGTTGGTATCGAAGAATCGATGCGACACGAGCCGTCGACGGCTGTTCAGGATCCGCTGATACCCAAACATCAGGAGCCAGGTCTTGAATTCTCCCTTGCTCGGATCAAATTGCTGGATCGACCGAAAGACGTCGAGAAAGACCTGTTGCACTGCATCTTCGGCCTCTGCTCGATTGCGCAAGATGCGTCTTGCGATAGCGAAGAGCAGCGGACTGTGCCTCTCAAACAGCACGGTCAAAGCATCGGCTCTGCCACTTTGCAAATGCTCAACCAGGGTTTCGTCGGATAGCAGCTTTTGCCGGAGATGGCTCAGCAAAGGCGGTGTGGCTGCAGGCACTTGGGCCACGCAAACCGTCCCGAAATCCGCCGTCCTGGCTGGCAGCAAACCGAAGACAAGCCGCGCCATCCGCGAGCTCATCGTCTGCCTCCCCCGGACCTTCGTCCGGTCGCGATCACGAGCTCAATCATACGGTCCGATAGTCTCCCCCTACAAAGGTATGCACGCGGAACGCCTAGCATTCCCCTCGGAGGAAACAATTTTGTTTGCCGGAAAGATTATCGGCTACCCCCTCGCTCAGGCGGCGCGGGCAGACCGTAGAACCACTTCAATTTCGTGACGGAGATCCTGATTGACCCGAGTCGAATTCAGCCAGAACGGCGTCCGGCATTCTACCTCCAACAGTTCCGCACCCGGGTCATAATTCCATTGAATGACAACTCCATCCTTCAGTGCTTCCCCTTTCGGGCTAGCGACACGGATGCCAAACTTGGAAGCTTTACGACGCAACCGCGCAAAAATTGCGCGGGTGATTCCATGAAACGTCTGCTTTGGATTACCCGACATCAAAAAATCCTTTGTTAAAAGCCTAAGTCGCTGGATGGGCCGAAAGATCCATCCCCTAAATATCACTAACCACTGGACGAACCGGATCCAAGAATTGTTCGCCTCTTTTGTAAATTCTCGACGTCCCCAACGTTAAACAAATCTCAGCATTACTTAGCATTTCGGAGGCCAAACAGTTGCCCCGAAAACCGCACCCGTTCTAATACTTCGACGAACGGAGCGGACTCATGAGTGACTACCGGGGCACCATTAAACATGCGGTGCATGTCTCGTGTAAATCCCAGATTCACACTAGTTTTGCAAGGAATCGGACAGGTAACCCACGTTCGCTACAGCGTAGTCTGGGTACGTGGGCCGAAAACGATGGTCGACCCGGATTTCCTGCCACGCTGAACTTGAAAACCGCGAATCGCGGCTGGAGTCAGGCAGGGCGGTACCTTGGGCGACGGCGAACGAACCACTGAATAATGAGAAGCAAAACCAGCTGAAAGGCAATCGCCCCGCAAACATCAATGCCCACATCGATGGGCGAACTCGTCCGGCTAGGCAGAAAGCTCTGATGGTATTCATCCAGACTGGCAACCACCAGGGTGCAAAAGACCGCAAGAACCGAGGCGCGCCGCCAGAGAGTCCAGTGTTTGACGGCCATGCGGTGAAGCGTCTGTCGCCAGCTGTAGAAAAAAGCGAGGCTAACCAATCCGTAACCGACGAAGTGTCCGGTCTTACGGATCAGATGATGTATCTGCTCCCAATGTGCTGGGGTTGGCGTACCAAAGAGATGTACCCAGAGAGGATACAGCCATCTGCTGGTGTTCGCCGCCGACATCGTGGCGGTCGACTCGAGGGCGATCATCACCACGCTCAACACAGCGGGCACCCAATCCAATATCCTGTGCACCACTGGATGCAGCCTGAAATGATCCATGTGTTCGATTATAAATGTCGGCCACGCAACGAATTGTGACGTCGACATGGCTGAAGCTACTTCAACACGGCCTGTTACAGATTGCGACATTGTCTTGCTTGGCTCCGACAGGAGCTATGCCGGCCTGAATAGTGCCTCGCAGACCGCACGCAGCCAGAGGGCGATTGCCTTCGCCCCTGGATCAGGATGACCCAGCACCCGTTCGCCAAGATAGCTGGAGCGGCCTAGCCTGGGTTTCATTTGGGCGGTAGCGTCGACCCCGCGCTCTGCTGCCTCAACACCAGCGAGAACTGCTTCACTCGTTGTTTTTACTGCGTTCGCTTGCTGCACTGTTTTGACGAATGGGTCGAGAGCATCCAGCATGGTGCGGTCGCCGGGCTTGGCGCCACCCAATTCGCTGATCGCCTGGCAGCCTTGGGCCAGCGCATCGGCCCACTGCGCCAGTCCGAGTGCGCCGTGGCTTTCAAGAACGCTGCCACATCGCAGAAAAAGCACTCCGTAGAGTGGCCCGGAGGATCCTCCTAACTCGTTCCGTAGGGTATGACCGAGTGCTTTGAGCGTGGCAGGAATGTTGTCCAACGGATAGGACTTGAGGGCGTTCTCGACTGCTTTGGCTGCACGCTCCATGCTTACACCCAGGTCGCCGTCGCCAGTAATCCGGTCCAACTCGGTCAGCTCGCCTTCCGCTGCGATCAAGGCCTTGCAGGCGGCCTCGATCGCGTCTTTTGTTCTCTTCCCTGCTCCGGTCGTTGCTCCGGTCTGGGCGCCGCTGCCCGCGGGCACTTTGGCGCTGGTGTTGACCTCTGTCTCTATGCCCGCTGCCGGCTTGCCGGGGCGCTGTTTCGGCGCATTGGGCCAGGCAGGAGCAGTCGTAGATGCGTCGAGCCAGCGCAACCGCTCGTCGTTCAGTCCGAGAACGGAAATTGAAATTCCCGCCATATCGAGTGAGGAAAGAAATGTTCCCGCAAATAGTCTCTCCACTATGAAGCCCTTGTCCTCGAGAAAGCTCACTGCATGACGGGCCACAATGGCGAGTTCCATGGTGGTGGTGGCTCCCAGATTGTTGACCATGACCGCGACCTGCTTGGAGAATTTTCCGTGTTGCAGGATCGTGCTCAGCAACTTCTCGGTCAGTTGGTCCGCGTGCTGCATCGGCATCCTCGTTACGCCGGGTTCCCCATGGATGCCAAGGCCAAGTTCCATCTCCTGCTCGTCCAGCTCAAAGCTTGGTTTTCCCACGGCGGGCGAGGTTCCCGCCGAAAACGAAACACCCATCGTCCCCAGGGACGCAACCGCAGCTTTGCCGATGGACACCAGCTCAGTTAATGTTCTGCCCTCAGCGGCCGCGGCCCCCAGCAGCTTGTGAATGAATACAGTGCCGGCAAGACCGCGCGCACCCGTGGCCTGAGCCGTGCCTCTCAAGGCGACATCATCGTCCACAATGACCATCTCGACGGGAATGCCTTCCGCGCGCGCCATCTCCGCCGCCAATCCGAAGTTCAGGCGGTCGCCGGTGTAGTTCTTCACCACCAGCAAGGCCCCGGGCTTTCCAGCAATCGCTTTGATGGCAGCAAAAACGGTGTCGCTGCTGGGTGAGGTAAACACTTCTCCCGCGACAGCAGCGCTTAACATGCCCGCGCCGATGTACCCTGCATGCGCCGGCTCGTGGCCGCTGCCCCCGCCGGAGAGTATGGCAACCTGCTTCTCCCGCATGTGCGCCGCATCCGCGCGGATAAGCGCCTTGTGTCCAGGTACGCGAGCGCAGCCCGGTTGTAACACTGCCAGGCCCAGCACCATCTCTTCGACCACGTCTTCCGGGCGATTGATAAGCTTCTTCATGATGCAGCCAATGTACCGCGCCGAACGGTGAGTGCGATAATTGCGGCAACGGAGCGGAAACACGCCTCAAACGTGATTCCGGGATAGTCAACTTGGCACGCGACAAAGGCTTGGAGGCATTGCTAAGCGACAGTCTGGCACCCGTGCCTGGGCTGACACAAAAAGCCATGTTTGGCGGTTGGGCCTGGCTGGTGAATGGCAACCTGCTATGCGCCGCTCGCAGTGACGGTATGCTCGTTCGGCTGGGCAAGGAAAATGAAGCCTGGGCTCTGGAGATTCCAGGCGTTGTTCTCATGGTAATGCGGGGGCGTCCGATGCGCGGCTGGCTAAGAGCGGCTCCGGCCGTATACGCCAACGACGCGCTTCGCGACAGACTGGTGAAAGGCGCGCTCGCATTCAATCGGTCTCTTCCGAAGAAATAATCGTTTCTGTTTAGATGACACGTCCTGGTAGGGCTAAGCGGCGACCGGAGAACCGGGTCTACCATATATGGTAAGATTCGGCCAAATGGAGGAAGTTCATGGCTCATTACTCCAGACGTGATTTCCTGAAGACCGGCCTCGCCGCGGGCGCCCTCGCCACCACCGGAACCCTTTCGCTGAAAGCTGAGCCGCAAACTGCTACGGATTGGGTAAACCTGGGAAAGACAAACGTTAAGGTCACGCGGCTCGCGTTCGGCACAGGAAGCTTTTCCGGCCAGGTGCAGCGCGACCTGGGCCAGGATCAGTTCACCCGTCTGGTGCGCCATGCCCATGAGCGCGGTGTCCGCTTCTTTGAGACTGCCGAATCCTACGGTGGCATGCACGAGATGCTCGGCATAGCCCTGCAGGGTGTTCCCCGCGATAGCTACCGGTTGATGACCAAGGTTACGACCCATGACGGGGTCGATCCGCAAGCTAAAATCGACCAGTTGCGCCGGGCGGCGAAGACCGAGTATTTCGACATCGTGCTGCTGCACTGGCAGCACACTTCGACTTGGCCCACCGACAGTCTCCGTTGGCAGGATGGAATTTCCGAAGCCCAGGTGAAGCAGGCAGTGTTGTCGCACGGTGCGTCGGTGCACGGACTACCGGCGTTGCGCCAGGTGCCCGACATGAAGTGGCTCGATGTGGCGATGATTCGTATGAATCACAAGGGCGTTCGCATGGACGCCGAGGATTACAACACCGACGGCCTGGGGAATGTAAGCGAAGTTGTTACACATGTGAAAAAGATTCGCAATCACGGAACGGGCGTCATCAGCATGAAGCTGGTAGGCGAGGGCGCATTCACCAACCGGGAAGACCGGAAGGCGGCGATGAAGTTCGCTTTCAAGAATGCAGGCGTAACTGCGGTCACCGTTGGTTACAAAAACACCGGGGAAATCGACGAAGCCATCGAGAACCTCAATCTGGCGCTTGCGTAGCGGCTCCAGAACATGATTCAAATCAATTCGGATCGGCTGTGGAGCCGCATTGAGGCTCTCAGCCGCATCACCGATCCGGCGAAGCCCTGGACGCGACGCGCCTTTGATACTCGATTTTCGGAAGGACGCGCATGGCTGGAGGGAGAGTTTAAATCCGCCGGTCTTTCCGTAACCATCGACGCGGGCGGAAATCTGCTGGGCCGGCTCCCCGGAACTGTCCCCAGTCTCGGCGCCCTGGTCGCAGGCTCCCATTCGGACACAGTGCCGGCGGGCGGCCGCTTCGACGGCGCGCTCGGCTTGCTCGCGGCCCTGGAGGCTGCTCAGTCCATCCGGGAGCAGCAGATTCCGCTTTCACACCCCCTCGAGGTGGTCGATTTTCTCGCCGAAGAGCCCAGCGAGTTTGGGCTGTCGTGCATCGGCAGTCGCACCTGGGCGGGAGTATTAACGGAATCGGACCTGGCGCGTTGCCTGCCTTCCAATCTGAGTCTTGCCACCGCGATCAACAGCGTGGGCGGCCGTGCAACGAAGCTGGCTCAGCCGATTCGCGGCCATGACTCGGTGGCGGCTTACGTCGAGCTGCACATCGAACAGGGGTTGGTCATCGCGGAACGAAACGCCGAGATTGGCATTGTGACTGCGATCGTCGGCATCCGGCGTCATGAGGTTACGGTGGAAGGGCGCGCCGATCACGCCGGAACGACGCCCATGTCTCTTCGCCGCGACGCCTTGGTCGGAGCTGCAGATTTTATCCGTGCGGTCGATCAACTGGCACGATCAGGGCCTGCGGGCAGTCCCTACCTGGTGGCAACGGTGGGAAAGATCTCGGTCCAACCCAATGCCATCAATGCTGTGCCTGGTTCGGTTTCCATGATTCTTGAGGCGCGCAGCACCGATGAGGCCACGCTGCTTCAGTTCGAGCAGGAATTGTGGAAGCGGACTGAAAGCGAGTTGAAACAGAGACAGTTGCGGCTAACCGTCACTCCTCTGAGCCAAACATTGCCTACTGGCTGTTCTCCACTGGTTCAGGACACGATCGAGAAAGCGTCTGCAGCTGCCGGAATTCGCAGCACCCACCTGCCAAGCGGCGCAGGACACGACGGCGTGTTCGTCGCGCGCATTGCCCCGATGGGGATGATCTTTGTGCCCTGCAAAGACGGTCGAAGCCATGCTCCCGAAGAGTGGGCGGACCCTGCCGATTGCGCGAAGGGCACCCGCGTCCTTGCGGAAACCCTGCTTTTGCTGGACAAAAACCTTCCCTGAGATGTGTGTGAACCCGATGCCGCCCACAGAACTACTGCCTGCGGACCGCCATCGCACGCCAATTCGATGCCTGCCTACAACAGGCCTCTCCGAAGACCTCCGTGACGAAAGGTCGTCTTTACCGATGGCTTTTTTGCTGCCTTCATGGTGCGTTGTGGACAGTGTACATTTCTTCTAGTATTTTTCTTGTGGACAGCGTACACATCTTCCCGTTCGATCATCCAATGGTCAAAAGGAGACGTTATGGGTGTTCTCGAAAGTTTTCCACGCATCACACCGTTTCTCTGGTTTGACAACCAGGCAGAAGATGCGGTGAACTTCTATCTCTCTATATTCAAGAACTCCCGGCGGCTCGAAACGCTGAACCACAACGGTAATCGCCCGGCGCCGGCAACTATTCTCACCATTGCCTTTGAACTCGACGGCCAGAAATTCACAGCACTCAACGGGGGTCCGATGTTCAAATTTACCGAAGCGGTCTCATTCGTTGTCCGTTGCGACTCGCAGGAGGAAATCGATCACTACTATGCGAAATTGTCGGCCGGCGGAAGCGAGAGCCAGTGCGGCTGGGTCAAGGACAAGTTCGGTTTATCCTGGCAGATCGTGCCCGCGCGCATCGCGGATCTGATCAAGAAGCCGAACGCTATGCAGGCTATGTTGAAAATGAAGAAGTTGGATATTGCCGAATTGGAACGGGCCGCAGAAAGTTGAAGAAGTGATCCCAAAAGGAGGGAGCAAAACAATGAGCACCGCCGCACAGCAGGAAGTAAATACGCCAGCCAGTGTCACCACTGGCGACTTCGTATGGCATGAGTTGCGCACGACCGACGCCAAGGGCGCCGAGGCCTTCTACACCCACGTGATCGGCTGGAAAACCAAGGACTCCGGCGACCCTGCAGGCATTCCCTACAAACTGTTCTCGGTCGGCGGTCTGGACACCGCCGGGATGTTGGAGCTAAATCAGCCGATGCTGGATGCCGGCATGAGGCCTGCGTGGGTCGGTTTCATCGGGGTCAAGGACGTGGATGCCGACGCCAAACGCGTCGAACAGGCCGGCGGCAAGTTGCACTGCGCGCCGCAGGACATCCCGGGGGTCGGGCGCTGGGCCTTTGTGGAAGATCCACAGGGCGCCGCTTTCCTCCTGTTCAAAGGCTCTTTGAACTATGCCCCGCCGCGTCCGCCGATGGGCACTCCCGGCATCGTGGGATGGAATGAGCTCTCGGCCAATGACGGAGAAGCCGTATGGCCCTTTTACTCCGGTATCTTCGGCTGGAAACAGGACAGCACGATGGACATGGGCCCCATGGGAACGTACAGAATCTTCAACAACGGCGGGGCAGCGATCGGCGCCGTCATGACGCGCGATCCCAAGAATTCTCCGGTACCTTTCTGGCTCTACTACTTCAACGTGGAAGATATCGATGCCGCAGACGGACGCATCAAGGAGAAGAACGGCCAGGTGCTCATGGGACCTCACCAGGTGCCCGGTGACCTGTGGATCATCCTTGGCATGGATCCCCAGGGAGCCATGTTTGCAGTCGTAGGACCCAGAAAGCGGTAGCTTACACCGTGGCTGCGCATGTCCATTCGACATGCGCAGCCGTATGTGTCCTATGCGGCAGGGATGTTGTCACTCGTCGTGACCGTGGCCATGTTCATGCCCGTACGCATGCCCGTGGCCGTGTTCGTGGTCCTCGTGGTCCCAATGCCCTTCATCGTAGTGCCAGCCATCGGAGTACCGGTCGTAGTGGGGATGACTCCAGTAGGCGCCGGGATAGGGCGGTTGTTCGTAACGGCCGGCAACCCAGCGATAATGATGTCCTTGAGGCAGCCAGAAACCGCCTACCCATACCATCGTGGGCGCAGGGGGTGGTGGCGGCGGGGCTTCATAAGGAATAGGCGGTGGCGCCGCTATCCCGATGGAAACGGAAACCTGACCTGTGGCCGGCAAAACGAGCGCGACCGTGAGCAAAAGCCCGTAAGCGGATCTGATTTTCATTTGTTATCTCCGTTTGTGTGAACCGCGCTCAGGTCTGCGGGAGAGTGGAAGCGTTGGGTCGGCATTCACACGTGCAACCACCCTACGTAAATCGCGGTCCAGATCCTATGCCGCTCAAGTGGGATACTCCCGGGGCGTCATGGGTGATGGGAGCTTGGCGCATAATGCGCGGGGGTCCACACGTCTAGCGGGTAGCCTTCAAAGCAGATCGCTTCCTGGCAGTATTTTTACCGATGCTTTTGCGCAGACGTTCGTCGGCCTCTGACTGGCGGGCCTGTAACAGAAGGGCGCGCGCGTCGATCAAGTGATCGCGCATGTGCCGCTCAGCCTCCGGCCCATCACCCCGCTGGATCGCTTCGAAGATTGCCTGGTGGAAGGCGAGCGTGTGATCCCGGTCCACAAGCTGCGAGGTCAGCATCATCATGTTCATCATCGAGCGATGGATCACCTGGAAGAGGCGTCCGCATAGCCGGTTGCCGGAGCTTTGCAGAATGGTGCGGTGAAAGAGCAGATCGGCTTCGATGATCCGGAACTGGTCGGCCCCGGCGGCCTCGATCTCAGCGATGGTTTGCCGCAACACCAGGATTTGCTCTCGAGAGGCCAGTTCAGCCGCTTTGGCCGCAAGCGTCGGTTCGACCATCAAGCGGGTTTCGACCAGTTCCTGAGACGAGGTTTCGTCCAGCAGGAAAAGGAACTCCATCGGTTCAGCGAGAACCGACGAGGCATCGCCATTGAGATAGGTGCCGTCGCCAACTCGCTGCGAGACCACACCCATCATTTTGAGGATCTTCATGACTGGACGAAGAGAAGTCCGGCTAACCCCGAAGTGCAGCGAGAGTTCGCGCTCGGACGGCAGCTTATAGCCGGGCGTGAGTGTTCCTTCGCTGATGAGCTGTTTGAAGCGCAGGATCAACCAGTCGGTGAGATCACCCTTGTCTGTGCCGGATGAAGAATTGTCGTCCTTGGGTCGAACCATCGAAGTACCAGCTCGGTGATAATCCAATGTAACGTATTCCGTTGTTTGCCAGGTCTCGCTACTTGCCAAGAGATACTTGTGTGGTCAGCTCACCCGGAAGGCCATTGGCCGGCCGGTCCCACTGGCTGCCGCGCATGTGCCCATAGCGGGGCTCCAAGGGTCAACACCGAGGTAGCCGAAACAGGGTCCCTTCATTGTGCTCATCCCTGCTTTCCTTGATCTGCCGAGTCCTCCCTGGTTAGAAGTTGTATTTGAGCGCGAACTGAATATCGCGCGACGGAACCGACGTAGAGGTGACCGCACAACAGGATGTCGAGGTGATTGTAGAGCCTGGCGCATTAAAACTGTTTGTGTTGGGCAGGTTGAAGAACTCCGCACGGAAGGACAGGACGGACTCTCCCGGTAGAGAGAAGTTCTTGAATACCGATGCATCGTACTGGCGATACAGATCCGAGTTGAGGGTGTACGCTCTTACTTGGCCATAATTGTACTGAGGAGCGGCGACATATCTTGTTGGGTCGAACCACTTCGTCAGCGACTTGTGATAGCTTGCCGATCCACCCGCGGGATTGAGATTGGGGCGCTGGTTCGCGACACCTGTGTTCGCTACATCGGAGCCGACGATCGGCGTGTAAGGAAGTCCGCTGCGGAGCACGATGATGGTCTGCAATTGCCAGCCGCCCAGCGTTGCATCCACCACTGAATTGCCGCCACTCATGTAGTTTCTGCCACGACCGAAAGGCAATTCATAGGTGCCGCTCATGGCCAGGTTCTGCGGCGTGTTGTATGGCGAGTAGGTTCTTTCATAACCGGAATTTCCGCCCACCGACGGTGATTGGTTAGACTGCAGGAACTTTGACCAGGTATAAGCGACGAGTCCAGTCAATCCGTTCCCCGCGCGATGTTCTATCTTAGACTGCAGCGACTGGTAGGTATCTCCGAGGTCCTGCGACTGGAAGGTAATCGTTCCCCATGGTTGATAAGGACGGCGGCCCTGGACCGCACCCGCAGCGGGCGTTGGATCGTTGAAGTCGTCGGTGCTCTGCAGGTGAAGCCCGTGATTCCCCACATAGTAGACTTCGAAAACGGTCTTCGGTGAAAGCTGCTGCTGGACGCCAAAACTGTAGTGCTCGTTGCGGCCCACCAGAATATGTACCAGCGTTGGCGAGAGAACTGGACTCGAGGTAGACGACCCGAGCTGCGATCCCAGGAAAAAGTTGGCCAGAGTGCGATTGGGAACAACTCCCGCCGTTTGATTGATTGACTCCGACAGCAAATACGGCAGCATGTTGTGGTTCACCCGGCCACCGGTTCCTTCAGGCTCGTAGAACATACCGAATCCGCCTCGAATGACGGTTGAGTCGCCGATAGGACGCCAGGAAAAGCCAACCCGCGGCGCGAACTGTTTCCTGTCTGTGTAGGAGACGGAATAGGGCAACCCTGCCTGACTGGTGGTCTGTATGTACTTCCCGAAGTACTGGTAGGCAATCGGTGCGACCAGTTGACTGGAGAGGTCTACCTGATCGGTGCTGCTCTCAATGATGATCGGTTTCGCTTGCGTAGGATCGAATGTCCCCAGCTGTCCCTTATATCCGTTCATCCAGGGCGAATACTCATACCTTAGACCGGCGCTCACGGTAAGCCTGTTGCTTACCCGGATGTCGTCTTGCGCGAAGTATTGGTGGTACCAACGCTGTCCGCCGAAATTCTCAGCGGGATAGGCACGTGCGACCGACGCCGGATATCCCAACAGGAAGTCGGCGAAGGCATCGCCACCCAATGGATGGGCCGCTGTATTTGCCGGGTTCTGGCTCTCCGCTCCGGTGAAACTGAAAGACCCGGCATAATTGCCGCTGTCGTAGCCCAACCATTGGTAATACCTGACCAGGACGCCAAACTTCAACGAGTGGCGGCCCTTCAAAATCGTGAAATTGTCGGTAGGTTCGAAGGCTACGCGGTCTTGTGATTTCGGGCGCTGGTCAAACTGTGAGCCCTGCAGCGAGTTGTAGCCGCTAAAAGCAAAGTCGGGAAACGATCCTCCGGTATTCGGCCGCAACAGTTGAGAAAACCCGGTGATGCCATTGGTGGTGTTGAAGTCCGGCCCTTCGAGGAATGCACTCAGCCTCACGTGGCTGGGGAGATAGTGAAAGCGGAAGTCCTGCACTTTGTTGGGCCCAATATTCGTAATCAGGCCGACTGCGATGTCCTGACCATTGGAGGTCAAAGAAGCGGTTTTCAGCAAAGGAGCGAAATTGGGGTCCGTCTCGCGATTGTTGATATAGGTCCAGCGGCCAAACAGACGGTTCGAGGGATTGATCTGATGATCGATGCGTATGGTGAATTGGTCCCAATCGATCGCCTGCGTCGGCACCGCCTCGAAATTGTTCGCACCAGTGTTCGCCGGCGGATAGTATGCGAGCACGGCCAATGCCTGGGGTGAAAGCCGCGCAGGGCAGATCACGTTCAGCACCCCATTGCAGCTGAACTGATTGCGTGTGGTCACCTTTCCGGCGGTGGTGGTTGTCAGGGGATCATAGATCGGGTGCAACCCGGCTGCGCTAAAGTCACCATTTCGTTGCGCGACGGTGGGCACGGTACCGCTTTCGACCAGGCCTTGCCGCAAGCGCTGCGCTTCATAGTCGACCAGGAAGAATGTTTTGTCCCGGCCGTTATACAGATGCGGAATCAGGAATGGACCCCCGATATCGCCTCCAAACTGGTTGCGCTTGAGAATCGCACGCGTCAATGAAAAGTAGTTGCGTGCATCCAGCTTGTCGTTGCGGATGAATTCAAATACCCCGCCGTGGAACTTGTTCGTGCCCGACTTCGTGGTTGCATTGAAGAAAGCCCCGCCGCGGTTGAATTCGGCGGAATAGGGGCTCTGCTGCACGCTGAACTCCTGCAGCGCATCGATCGAAGTCTGAATAAACGTTCCCCCCTGATGCTGTTCGCTCACGTCTACGCCATCGAGCAGGAATGAGACTGCGCTGCCGCGAATTCCGCTGATGGTATTGCCGTTCACGATCTCCGGGCGAATCGCCAGGGAGTTCCCCGTTGCCGGCAGCAGAGCGGCGCCTGGAGTCAACTCCGCCAGGCGGTAGAAACCGCGCCCGTTCAATGGCAGATCGGTGAGTTGCTGATTGGATATGACCTGCCCCACCGTCGCTGAATCTGTGTTGAGGAGCGGTTGCACTGTATTCACCTCGACAGTGACGTTGGTCGCTCCCACACGCAATTGCAGGTCTTCGCGAACCACCTGCCCGACCTGCACTTCGATATTCGAACTCGTCGTGGTTTCAAAACCTTTGGCCGTGACGCTGAGCGAGTAGACTCCCGCTTCCACCGGCGTAATGACGAAATTCCCCACCCCGTCGGTAAGAGCCGTCTGCACAATATTGGTACCCGTGTTGGTCACCGTCACGGAAGCGCCAGGCACGCCCGCATCCTGCGAATCGACAATGCGGCCGACAAAGCGGCCCTGCTCCACCTGGGCATTTGCGAATAGGGCGAGTAGAAACACCGCTACTGCGAATGTGCTCTGACTCAGTGCTCGAGAGACTGCACGTCTGGTTGTCATGGCGCTCCTCCGAAATCTATTTCTTGCTGTGCCTTTGTCTTTGTTTTTTAAAACGGGCGAATGGTAGTACCTTTAATCAACTCCAGTCAACTCGAATCTTTTGTATGCGGTATTGGCCGATGTTTTTACGGTATTAACTGTTGACAGGCGCTTTGCAGTGGTACTACCATCCGTGAGGCCAAAGAACGACCCAATTAACCAGTCTTGAGGCAGACCATAATGCGCCGATATCTCTTCTTGTTTAGCCTTTTGCTGGCGGCGTCGTTCTGCCGGGCGCAAACTGCGGTTCGTATCGACGTTGACCTGGCGAAGTCCGTAGGTAAGTTCACGCCGATCTATAGCTGGTTTGGCTACGACGAATCAGGCTATACAGCCACAAAAAATGGCCAGGCTCTGCTTGGCCAACTGCACGACCTGAGCCCGGTTCCGGTCTATGTCCGCGCGCATTTTCTGCTCGCCTCCGGCGACGGAAAGCCCGATCTCAAATGGAGTTCGTCGAACGTCTACACCGAGGATGAAAACGGAAACCCGATCTACAGTTGGACCATTCTCGATCAGATATTTGACGCATACGCGGCGGCGCACGTGCGTCCCATGGTGGAATTGGGCTTTATGCCCAAGGCGCTCTCTACCCATCCCGATCCGTACCACATCGGGTGGCCGCTGAAGCCAGGAGAAGAGGAAGGCTGGTCGTTTCCACCGAAGGACTACAAGCGCTGGCAGGAGCTGAATCGCCAGGTGGCCGCGCACATGGCCGAGCGCTACGGCAAGGAGACGGTGGCCACCTGGTATTGGGAAGTGTGGAACGAACCCGATGGCAAGTACTACTGGAAAGGAACCGAGGACGAGTACAACAAGCTGTACGACTATGCGGTCGCGGGCGTAAGGCAGGCGATCCCCAATGCGCGCGTTGGGGGACCGGCGACTACTGGTCCTGGCTCCGGCACGCAAAACAAAGCCTCTGAGTACCTGCGAGCGTTTCTCGCTCACTGCGCCACCAACAAAAGTCTGGCAACCGGCGGTCCCATACCGCTGGACTTTATTTCTTTCCACGTAAAGGGGAGGCCGAATGTAGTCGACGGTCACGTGCAAATGGGCCTCGACCACGAGCTCAACAATGCCGCCGAGGGCTTTACCATCGTGCGCAAATTCCCAAAGTTCCAAAGGCTCCCGATCATCTTGAGCGAGGCGGATCCCGAGGGCTGCGCGGCTTGCTCCGCGCGTCTCTACCCGCCGAATGCATACCGCAACGGACCGCTGTATCCCAGCTATACAGCGGCAGCCATGAAGGGCCTGTTGGAGCTTGCCGATCGCGAGCAAGTGAATTTACTGGGAATGCTGACCTGGGCGTTTGAATTTGAAGGCAAGCCCTATTTCGAAGGCTATCGCACGCTCGCGACCAACGGGGTCGACAAGCCAGTGCTGAACGTCTTCCGCATGGCTGGATTGATGAAGGGCAACCGCGTTGCCGCGGTAAGCAATGGGGCCGCCCCGCTCGACAGTATCATCGCCCACAGTGTTCGGCAGGCGCCGGATATCGACGCGCTGGCAACCGGTGCGAATGGCGAAGCCGCCGTGTTGCTGTGGAATTATCACGATGATGACGTGGCCGCACCTGGTGCTCCCGTTACCGTGTCGATAAAGTCGATTCCGCCCTCGGTTCATCGCGTGTTGCTGCAGCAGTACCGCATCGATGATCATCACAGCAATGCCTACACGGTTTGGAAAGAAATGGGTTCGCCGCAAAATCCGACCCCGGAACAATATGCTCAGCTGCAAGCTGCGGGACAATTGCAGCTGTTCGATTCTCCCAGGTGGATGACCCCGGAAAATGGAGAGATCAAGCTGGATGTGCAACTGCCACGGATGGGCCTGTCGCTCTTGCGGGTGACCTGGCCGGCTAACTGAACAGAACTCGGGGAAAGGAAGAACATGCGGTTAGATTCCAAGCCATGGTTCTTCATTGCCCTGGTTACGGTGGCCATCGGCATCAGTTATTTCGACCGGCAAGCGTTGCCTGTCGCGATTTCCGCCATCCAGCGGAACATTCCTATCTCTAACGCGCAGTTTGCGTTGCTGCAGGCAGCGTTTCTGGCCACCTATGCCCTGCTCTATGCCGGCGGGGGGAAATTCCTGGACACCATCGGCACCAAAGTGGGGTTCGCCATCAGCATGGCCTGGTGGTCTGTGGCCTGCGCTCTGCATGGCTTTGCGCGTGGGCTGCCTCTGCTGGTGCTGGCTCGTCTGCTGCTCGGCATGGGCGAGGGCGCAGCGTTCCCTGCCGCCACGCGCGTCGTTGCGGAGTGGCTCCCGGCGAACCAACGCGCCACGGCGATGGGCATCATCAATGCCGGGACGGCTCTCGGTTCTGTGCTCGCCCCGCCGTTGATCGGGCTCATTCTCGTGTTCGGGAGTTGGCGCTACATTTTCTTCTTCGCTGCTGCACTCGGACTCACCTGGGCGGCAGGGTGGTTGCTTGTTTACCGGCAACCAGCAGAGGCTGCCTTGCTGCACACGATTATCGAAACAGCGCGCATTCCCTGGCTGCGCTTGTTATCCTCCCGCCGCGTTCTCGGCATGGTGAGCGCCAAATTTTTGAGCGACTCCGCCTGGTTCTTCTGCCTGTTCTGGCTGCCGAAGTACCTCTACGATGCGCGCGGTTTCGATGTCAAACGGGTTAGCTACTTCGCGTGGATACCGTATGCTGCCTCCGGTCTCGGCAGCTTTGCCGGAGGCTGGTTTTCGAGCTATCTGTTGCGCTCTGGCCGCTCTCTCAACTTCTCGCGCAAGCTGCCTTTGGGTTTGAGCGCTGCGCTTATGCCCGCTGTCATTCTTGTGCCTCACGTTTCCGTGAGCTTCGCCTTGTTGCTTTTCAGCATTGCTTTTTTCGGTCAGCAGTCGTGGTCCGGACTGATCATGACGTTGCCTACCGATGTTTTCCCCTTGAGCTCGGTGGGCTCGGTCGCGGGACTGATCGGCTTTGGCGGCGCCATGGGCGGCGCGATTTTCAACCTGGCTGCTGGACAGCTGCTTACTTATGGAGCGGGATACGGAACCCTGTTTGCCGTCGTAGGCAGTCTTCACGCGATAGCCTTTGCCATCCTTCTTTCCACTTCAGGCGTTCTGCATCCACCAGAAACCAACATATTCCACCAACGGGAGAAACTTGTTTCATCATGAAGATCCGCGAGGTCCGCACCAGAGTTGCGCAGTGGTCAGGTAAGACAACACCGTTGTCACCGCATTTTTGCACCAACCCGATGGACTTGCTCTCGCTGCCTGAGTCGTCCTCCATGAGCACGTTCACCTTCCATAGCTGGCTGGTGGTTGAGGTGATGAGCGATGACGGGCTGGTGGGAATCGGCAATGCTGCCTTGACACCCCTCGTCACCAAGCAGGTGATCGATCACCATCTCAAGCCCCTGCTTATCGGCGCGGACCCGTGGGATATCGAATTTCTCTGGCAGCACATGTATCGCAAGACCATGGCGTTTGGGCGCAAGGGCATCGGGATGACGGCAATCAGCGCAGTAGACATCGCGCTGTGGGACCTGCTCGGCAAGTCCGCGAAGCAACCCGTCTTTCGCCTGCTCGGCGGAAGAACCAAGTCGCGCATCCCGGTCTATGCCAGCCGGCTCTACTCATGCCCGCTGGAACAGTTGGCATTCGAAGCGCAACGATACAAAAGTGAAGGGTACAAGGCCATGAAGTTGCGCTTCGGCTGGGGTCCCGTTGATGGAGCCGAGGGGATGCAGCGCAACCTGGACCTCGTCCGCACAGTACGCAAGACGGTAGGAGACGAGATCGACGTGATGGCCGATGCCTACATGGGATGGACCCTGGACTACGCCAAACGCATGCTCCCCTTGCTCGAACCCTTCAACCTGCGCTGGTTGGAAGAGCCGGTGATTCCCGATGATGTTCGTGGGTATGCCGAGCTGAAGTCTTATGGGAGAGTGCCGATCGCCGGCGGCGAGCATGAGTTCACTTCCTATGGCGTGCGCGACATGCTCGAAGCGCGTGCAGTCGACATACTCCAGGTCGATACCAACCGTGTGGGTGGGATCAGCCAGGCAAGAAAAATCTCGGCGATGGCCGAAGCCTTTTCTGTTCCCGTGATTCCGCACGCGGGACAGATGCACAACTACCATGTAGTGATGGCAAGTCTCAATTCGCCCATGGCGGAATTCTTCCCGCCGGTCGATGTTGAGGTAGGCAATGAGCTGTTTTGGTATATCTTCGATGGCGAGCCACGAGCCAAGGACGGCTTCATCGATCTCGATGACAATGTGCCCGGTTTCGGATTGACCATCAACGAAGAACGAATGAAGCAGTTCCAAATCATCGAGTAGAAGCCTAGTGCCCTGTAACAGCTGATTCAGGAGTAAAACCAAAGCCGTGAAAATGCGCGGCCCTTCTATGGCGTCACAGCCCTCATGCTTTGTATCAGGGCCCGACTCTAGTCGGGCCGCAAAAGGCTGAAAAAGAATTGGGCTTTAGAGTCTGCGTGAGAACATTTTCGAAACTTAGTCCCAAAGGGACGGCTGAACTTCAGACCCGTCCAAATTAGCTTTCAAAAACGCCTCGGTTCAGTAACTACTTTTTATGGAACCGGTTCCCTTTCCTTTGTCATCCCGACCGGAGCGAAGCGGAGCTGAGGTTCCGCGGACCTATCCTGGAAACGCAATCTCGGGGGTTGACAACCGCCACGAAGAGTCCCGAAGGGACGGCTGAACTTAGCCCCTGCGGCCCTACCGATTCAGCTGTTACAGTCCACTCGGTTGGTTTCTAGAAAAGCATCACGGCCAGCCGATAGGTGGTGAAGCCGGGCTGGCCGTTACCTGTATCGCAGGCTCCCACCGCCGCGGTGCGGAAGCGACCGGTACTGATCTGCTGCTCAAGAACGTCGGGCAGGCGACTCAGATCTGAACCTTCCCAACGCATGACGAATTTCGGCCGGACCGCTCCAGCAGAGCCGTGCTCCATGGCGCAAGTTTCCCGTGCCGCGGCAACATCGCCCCCCGGACGAACACCACGCTCGCTCAGCAACTGGCCAATGGTGCGTTCAATCTGCGAAGAGCCCATTGCGGCGACGCCGGCAGAGAAGTCTTCCACGGCCCATAGGTTGCCACCCTGGCGGACGAGCCCGATGCCAATCTCATTCAGCCGGGCATCCAGAATATTTCTGCGGTGCGGTGGGGAGTGCATCCACTCCACCTCGACTGCCTGGGGATTTGGGGCGACCGCAAGATTTTCCGCGACCACGCGAAAGTGCGCACCCTCCTGCCCAACGCGGGTAACCAGATCTGCTTCTCCGCCATATTGGTGCGACAGCGCACCCTGGCGGATCATCCACTCCGCGTGCCTTTGTGCAGCCCGTGCCAAAGCGGGGTCCCATTTCAGCGGGCCAAGCCCCTGTTGAGCGCGGTCCTCATTGGTGGCGCGCATCAACTCGATAGCTTCGCTGGACTGAGCGTAGCTCATCGAAGCGACGGTCCACATAGCCCCAAGTAAACAGGCGCCGATCAGTCTTCTCATGGACCTTCCTCCTGCAGTTCATTGGAACCCGGAACTTCGATCCATTCCTCTCACCCGAAAGATGTATCTCGAGAAAGATCAGAACCCTCGCGCATGTAGATAGTAGACAAACGCCGCCGCCACCAGGCAGTAGATGCCAAACAAGTACCAGCGACCACTCTCAAGCCAACTGCTGAGCCACTTGAGTGCCACGAGTCCCGCCAGGAAGGAGAAGACGGCTCCGAGCGCGCTCGACGCGAGCGCAGCCTTTAGATCGATCGCAGTGCCTCCGGCGATGGCTGCATGCGAAGCCCGCTGTAGCCGCAGTGCTTCCAAGCCCACCACTGCCGGCGTCAGCACAACCGCCATCGCAAAACTGAAGTCCTCTGCGAGCTTCTTGGTGACACCGGCAAGCATGCCCGTGGAGATGGTCGAGCCGGATCTAGAAAAGCCCCGGAAGGGCAGCGCAAGGCCCTGTACAACTCCCATCCAGCCCGCCTGCGTGAGGCTCATCGTTCCATTCAGGGTTCCTGTCGCTGCGTGGCGCCTCTCCAACAGGCCGGCGATGAGAATCACCACACCCGCTGCGGCCAGAGCAGGCGCGATCAGTTCAAGGTGATTAAACAGCTCTTCGATTTCAGCCTTCTGCGCTCCGTGGAACAGAGTTTTCTCAATGAGTTTCTTGAGTATTTCGCCTACAATCCCGGTCAGCAACGTGGCCCAGAGAACGAGCACAGCGAAACGTTTGAAAGCTTCGCGACTTGAAAAATAGGCTTCCTTCCAGGAGTTGCGAAAGAACAGAATGACGGCAAACATCGTCCCTGTGTGCAGCATGACCAGAAGCAACGTCATCTGCGGAGATGACGGATCGAGCCTCATGAGCTTTTCGACTACGATGACATGAGCGGAGCTTGAAACCGGCAGTAGTTCGGCAAGACCTTGCACGATGGCAAGAATGATCACTTTGAAGATGGACATGGCGTCAGTGTAACGGGCCAGGTTCGATCACAGATAAATTCCTCATTTTGAACTGATCAGCCGTATGCGCGCTGTCAACGCCCTGCCCGGAAACTCGCTGAAGGTTCGGAAGTCGGGTGAATCCACAACGTTGTTCACCACCGCGGGGTTCCTGCTATTGGTGGCGTTCTCAAGAACGCCTCGCAGACCGAAATAAGATCCGCGGAAGTGGAACCGCCATTCGAGGCCCGGGCTGAAAGAGAGGTAGTCAGGAAACCGCAGCGAACCGGCTGCGCCGACGACCTGCTGGTTAGCATTCACTGCATCGAACGGGAAGCCGGTATGCCAATCGAGGGTATAGACGAAGTCCCAACTCCTCTTCAGTTTCGGTAGCAGTAAGGGCAACCATCCCCAGGAAATCACGCGGTTGGGCACATCCCAGGCCAGCGGACCGCTCTGCTGTGGACCAAGCAGGGAGACGGTAGGCACATAGTCAAGAGCCGCATTGGTGCGAGCAGAGGAGTGGGTATAAGCCGCAAACAACCTGTATCCATTGGCAAAGGTGCGACCCAGGTCAAACTCCTCGGAAACGTAGTGATCCTGCCGCGTATTGGTCAGGAGAAAGTTTCCAGACAACGCATCCGGTCCCTGTTGATTGGCATACACGAAACCGTCGGTGGTTCGCTTCTGAAGAAAATTCAGCCCTGCGTAAATCGATCCGGGCAGCTTCCGCTCGACGCCGATACTCCAGTTGATAGCGCGGGTTTGTTTGAGAGAAGCGTTGTTAGCAGTGAACATCGTCTCCAGTGGACCGCTCACCGGAGTGACACCATCGGGGGCATAGTAGGTGTCATAGCGTACGCCCGCCAGAGCGCGCTCCAGGTATTCCAATTGTGTGTGCTCGTAGTAGAGACCAACGCCTGATGACACCTTAGTCGTCGCCTCTGCACCGGGCGGCGACCAGGTGGCAGCGATCCGCGGCGAAAAGAGCCGACGCCTGATGATCTCGTCCCAGTCAAAGCGCAGACCGGGCTCGATGAGCAGGCCCGGGCGAGCAAGCCAGCGGTCTTGAAAATAAGAGGTGGCCTCGAAGTTATGGCGCGTGAACGTAGCCTGGCCGGGAAAGGAGCTGCGCCGTAGCAGTGTCCCGTCCTCGCGCAAGTAACTCACCGGCGAACGCGCAACGCTTTCGTCGAAGCCGATGTGGTCGAGGTCGACACCCGCTTCGAGATCATGGCGGCCTTCCCAATGGCGCGGGGGCAGGTATAGGTTTGCTGTTTCCTGCTCGCGCTGCGAGTGCGCAGTCAGATTTTCAAAGTAGCTGCCCTGTGTCAGTTCCGGAGTGATTTGGTAAGGGCTCTCTCCATGCGGCTCGTAGCCGTCGCGGAAACGCACGACTCCCACGCCAACCTGCAGCAGGCCCCCGTTCGCAAAACTATATTGGTTACGTATATACGGGAGCCATGCGATGGTGTCCCTTTTGGTCGTGCTCGGTTGCGGCACCAGCGAGGAAATGCCGTCATAGGGAGAGTGATAATCGTTCACGAGAAGCCCAACGGAGAGGATATTCGCGGGAGTCAGGTTCACCTGGGCTTCGAGCAGGTTGCTACCGCGCAGCAAATGGTTGGTATCCGCATTGGACGGCAGTTCTTGTATATAGATGTTGTCGTACTCCACTTCGAGGCCATCGAAGAACCAGGCACGGTTACGTATGATGGGTCCGGAGAGGGTGACCCGGGGAACAAATTTGTCGAAGCGCACCCCGTTGGCCTGGCGGAATGAGGGAAAGAAATCAGTGGTATTGAATCGCAGCTTGTTGTCGCCCATCCCGGTGTAGAAGGCGACGACACCGCCCGTGGCTTTGCCGTATGGAACCGGGTATCGGGTTGTTTCCGTATCGATGGATCGAACCGCATCCGGGCTAACGCGCATTGCGAGTAGACCGCTCACCGGGGAACGGATATCGAAGCCATCCAACAAGTCGAGGGTCGCGTAGGTCTCCGAGCCGGCAACATGAATCTGGCCGGTTCCGTCCTGCACAACGCCAGGGGTGAAAGGAAGCAGGTTGCGGATATCACGCGACGTCTGATAGGGGATGTTGACGATCTCCGGCGTGTTAAAGGTGCTTTTGTCCGAGGTTTGTTCTGTATCGATGCCGACTGTGGAGGAAATAACATTCACCTCCTGACGCACCACCTGTTCATGAGCAAGTTTCACTTCGATGGTCTGACGAGAGGCGTCTGTCTGATTTTCGAAGGCCTGGTAAAAGCCAGGCTTCTGCACCCGAAGCGAGTAAGGCAATTTGTTTTCGAGCGGGTAGGCGCAACGGCCGGCGTAATCGGTTTGCAGATGAACAGGGCCGCGTCCCGGTTCGAAAAGCGTGATCTGAGCACCGGAGATTGGCAGTCCATCCTCGTCAACGACCGTGATGGTGACCGTGGAGGTGTGCGCGGGCACTTGCCCGCCTGCAACGGCCGCATTGCAAAAGACCACGAAGGCCAAAATCATCCCGCAAACAGGACCACGGCGCAGCATGATCTACTCAGTGTAGCCAAGCTGACGTTGCTCAGCCCAAACTAGGTACGAGGACGCGGCCAGCGGGCCTCAATGACAGTCGAGATGCCGCCACGGGGACGGAAGTCTCCCTTGACCACGGCCCACACCGGGTCGCAGGCCCTCACGACGTCCTCCAATACCCGGTTGACTACATTCTCCTGAAAGATGCCGAGATTGCGGTACGTGAACAGATATTCCTTCAGCGACTTTAACTCGAGGCAGCGCTGGCGTGGCATGTAACGGATGGTGAGTGCGCCGAAATCGGGCAGGCCTGTTTTCGGACAGACAGATGTGAATTCAGGATCGTCTACCAGGATCTCGTAGCCTGGAAAATGGTTCTCCCAGGTTTCGATGCTGGGGAAGTTGTAGTCGAGGCCGGCTGCGGCGTGCTCATCGGTGTAACGAGAAGCGGTGCTCATTACGATATTCTACGCACAGTGCGGCCACCTATTCGCATCACTTCTTGATTTCGACAGTCACTGCTTCAAATGGCTGGGCGCTGACGTTTTGTTCTGCCTGCGTGGATGGTGTCTCCCAAATAACGTCCCCGGCCTTGTGCTCCACGGTCTCCGTTTTGCCTGCAGAGTCTTTGCTGTGAAAATTCTGATCGGTGAGGAAGACGGTCACGTGATCCGTGGCATAAGTATGTAAGGGAACGGTTCCGTGCGGCTGAACCTTGATTCTCAGAACCCTCACCTGCGGGTTTTCCAGCTCGAGTTTGTACTGGGCTGGATCTACTTTGAGCGGATCGTGATCGCTGGTGATCGGCTTATCTGTGCCTGGAGTCTTCAGCTCGACTTCGATGATGTTGAAATCATGGTCGAGGACCGTTCCCGCGTGCATCCCCGTTGGTGGACTCAACAGGACTTCGCCCGCCTTGAATACAGAAACAGCCGTTGGCCTACCATCCTGATATGCGAACCGTTGCTTTCCCGGCTGCAGGTAGACCATCACGCGGTTCATCTGGTGCTGGTGGAACTTCCCCTCCACCTGAGCTTTTTCGAGGGCTCGGGCAACCTTTACCTCATCATTGTCGTACAGTACCGCTGACGGTTGGGTCGGTATCGAGGCCAAGGCAGCGCCGATGAACAGCAGTGCTGGATACAGGGTTATTTGCATGACGCGGAGGATATCTCATCATTTGCCCAATCGCAAATGGCGCCATTTGTCGCTGCGGTTCAGTCCTGTTTTATTCGCGGGGTTTCTGTAGGCCGTCTTTTTCTTGCACGCCTTAACTCTTGCTCGCGCTTCTGTTGCTGGAGTTGGCTCAGGCTGATGCCAAGCTTATCGGCTTGAATGCGAAGCTCGGCCCAGTCGGTTGGAACTTTTTCGGGCTCCTCGGTCGTGTCGTCTTTCATCGCGGATCCAGCACTCACAACGCTAGCGCTTGCGCTCAAGATCAATGTATCACTCGACCGCTGATCTCAGTTCGCTAACGGATCCGGCCGGATCTGGAAGTGGACGACTTTAGGGTTGGTCCCTTTTCCCGTTTCACTGTGGAAGGGGGTGCGTGTCCCCCAGGTGGTCCACACGCCTTTGCCTTGCCATCCTGCCTTGGGGTCGTCGAAACGCCCATCCATTCCTTTGGCGTAGAAGCCGAGGGGGTAGGGCACGCGCAGTATGGTGAACTTGCCGTTCACCAAAGCGACCAACGAATCCGACGAATTGCCAGTGATGATGGGCGTATTTTTCCCCAGGCCCAGGGTATCGAACTGATCGACCCAGACGTAGTAATGGGAGTCAGCACTGCCGGAACTGGTGACGTTCTTGAACTTCGGGCCGGGCGTCTGATAGAGCGTCCACCCCTCGGGACAATGCCGCCCGGTAGCCGTCGGCCCATTGAGCGGACCTTTGCATTTGCTTCGGTCAAAGCTTGCGAGGTGCCCGCTGGCCAGCGCAACCCACACGACGCCATTGCGGTCCATGTCCATTCCCCGCGGTGAGAAACCCCACACCGGAGCCCTGGGATCTTTCCATGGGACCTCGTAGTACTCCGCCAGAGTTGTCTCCGGAGGATTCGATCCCGGGTTCAGGCGGACGATTCCTCCTGGGAAACCGAGCACTGAGCCCCAGATCGTACCGTCGGTACCAATTCCGAGCCCGTAAAAGGCGGCGTTGAGGCGAGTGTCATGGTCGGGGTCGGCAGTTGCGTTCAGAGCGGACGAGGTTCCCAGACTCTCACCGCTGGGCGCGGTGACGACCTTCTGCTCACCTTCCACGTAGGGATCGCGCTTACCGTTGCCGTTGGTGTCGAGCACTAACGCGGTCCAGCCCTGTGACTTCTCCGCGTCGTGGGTCTGGTCCCACATCTTTGTGTTCAACCAGCCCACAACCCCGCCCCCGCCGCCGCTGGTGGTCCACAAAGTATTGTCCGCATCCTCGGCAAAGAGCAAGTGATGCGTGCCGAAGCAGGTATCGATCATCGAGATCTGCTTTGTAGCGGGATCATACATTTCCAATTGGCGGCCGGAAGATTTGACCGGGGTGAGTTGGGCCGAGATCAGGCTGGAACCTGCTTTGCAAAACGCGGGATTGTCACTGCTACGGATACGAGCGGTAAACCACAGGCGCCCGCGCTCGTCGAACATCGGGTTGTGAACGGTGGTGTGGCTGTCCCAGATGGCCTCGTCGCCCCAGACCGGCGAGGAATTCAGAGGCTTGGGCTGTCCAGGCGTATCGGGATCACGGTACTGAACCTTGAGCCTGCCAATGGTGTTGTGCACCGGATCGAGCACGGGCAAATAATCACGGCTCTCTTCAGGAGAGCCATAGATAAGTCCCTTGGCGTTTACTTTGGGATCGCGCTTATCGGTGGAGATTGAGTCGTGGAGGTAGGCGGTGGGATCAGCCCAGTCCCATTGGGTGATCACCACATTGCGCTCAATTCCCTGCGGCCGCGGAGGCGTCTCGGCCGGCAGTTCTCCATTTTTGATGCGGGTGGTCCAATCGCCAAACAACTCGGTTGCACGCTGGGGGCCGAGTTGCGCGAGGCCACCCATCATCGCTGGGCCGGCCTGCCCCGACTGAACGCGCCGCATCCACGCCTGCGGCGGAGCGAGCGTGCTGAACATGGCAGGGAGGGTCCGCGTGTATTGGTTGCCGAGTTGGTGGCAGGACTCACAGCTGTCGGTCTTGATCAGATGGATCCACTGCGCCTGGCTTTTGACGTTGGGGGAAATGCCAGTTTCCGCAGGGGCTGCGAATTCCGTTTCTGCGGGCACCTCGAGTAAGGCATACCAGTAATTGGCCGGGTAATAGTGCGCCGCGGCCTTTCGATCCGGTGCGATGGCCGGCTGCAGATTCACTGTCTTGCCTGGATCCGCTTCCACCTTCGGCGAGTCGAGGAGTCCGTAACCGCGAGCCCACACGGTGTACTTCGCTTTGGGCAGAGCAGGTATCAGGTAGCGGCCGTGGTCGTCGGTCACCACTTCCTTTATATAGCGGGTGGGCAGATCAGTGGTTTCCGCAATCACCCATACACCGGCTTCGGGTCCTGCGGAGCTGGTGACGGTGCCACTGATGAAATCCTTTTTTAGCGGCGCCGCGTGGGTGGTGCGCAGGGAGAACACGAGCCAAGTGAAGAAGGCGATGGCCGCTATTCCGAGGGGAAAGATCCTGGTCAATCTCATCTGACCTCGCTACGCCTGGGACGGTGGCAAAGAGCTGGGGCATGCCATGGGAAGCTGGCGCAAGCAGGCGGCAATGCGCGGCTTAGCCGATTGGCCGCCAATATACGCCTGGGCGGATTCGCGCGCAATACGAGTGGTCTAGGGTCAGCAGGATGCTGCCTGCTAAGGCTTCAGTACGTCGTGCTGGTCGACCCACCCGCCTCGAAAGAAGCGGTGGCGCACCATTTCCTCGCCAAGCAGAAAGATGAGGCCGATCAAGATGGCCACCAGGAGAAACTTTACGATTCCCGTCCAGGGTGACGGTGCCGCCTCTGGGCCGGTCGGGTTGAAAGTAGGCGCCATCTGACTGGGTCTCCTGGCATCCTTTATTAGGACGGGGAAAGCTGTTTTCGTGCCGATCCAAGATACCACTCCAGTGACACCCGTGCAGCCGGCATCGTAATGGGCTGCTTGATACAAGCAATGTGGTGCGTCATCCAGTTTCCGCGCGTGTTCCAGCCAATAGAACGCACACAAGTTGCGTTCATGCGACCGCATGTACTGACAACAGAACTTCGTGAAGCTGGGTACGAAAGATTGTCTGAACTGCAATCTACATTGGCCGTTCTTGTATTACTCTATATACGACCGAAAGAGTCCCATTTACCCGCATAAAGTAAAGGCCCTTATTCCGCCGAGTGCTTATTTTTTGCGAGTGCAATGCGACTCAGTCGCATCTAGCTGTCGGACGAGCGTTTCGAGTCCGATCCTATGGAGCAAAGACCAATGCTGACGCTCTCGAAAAAGTCGGACTATGGCTTGATCGCTTTGAAAGATTTGGCGGAACATTCCGCTCAGAGGCCGCGGACGACGCGAGAAATCGCGGAGGCCTATCAAATCCCCTTGCCCATTCTTGCCAAAATCCTGCAGATCTTGTCTAGGGAGAACCTCATGGTGTCGCAAGTAGGACCCCATGGCGGCTATCACCTGGCGCGCCCGGCGGCAGAGATCAATGCCTTTGAAGTGATTTGTGCAATTGATGGCCCCCTCTGCATTACGAGCTGCATGGGAACTCATGAAACCTGCGCTCTGGAAGGGCGCTGCATGATCAAAGAGCCCTTACAAAAACTCAATGACACCATCAAGGACCTATTGACCAGCATCAGCATCGCCGACCTGACGGAATCAGCGTCCGAGAAAGAAGCTTTGAACGTCCTCATCTCTTCCACAGGGTAATTTTCAATCCGCCGTAAATGTTGAATGGAGTACCAGGCGCCTGGAAGGACGAGGAACGGATCGGGATACTGTCATCATCTGAGCCATAGGGTGTACCGAATGGCTGCGCCACAAAAACGTTGTTGTCATCGAAGGGCGTCGTGCCAAGCTGAGATCCGGTCGAATAGTGCTTGTCGAGAAGATTGTTCAACTGCGCGAAGAGCTCGATGCGACTCGTTAGCTGGTAGTGCGCTCCCAGATCCGCAACCCCATAGCCGGCGGATTTGCCAGGTCCGTTATAGAACGCGCCATCCGGCTGATCCTGGTTGTTCTCGTTGCCGCGAGCAAACGATGAGCCCACCGCGCGAATGTCCAGCTCCGCGGTCAGCTTTGAAGAAGGCCGGTATTGGCCATAAAGCTTGAACATGTTTCGCGGTACCTGGGGGATAAAGTCACCTGGTGCGATGTGGATGTCATCATCGATCCCTGGCATGCCGGCAAGCGCGCTGTCATTCGTGCTGTTGCTGCCGCCGTCGATCGTTTGCGGGCTCTGGTAGGTTGCATTCAGGAAGGTATAGTTGCTCCCCACGCTCCATTGTCTCCAGTCCTTGGAGAGCTCCAGTTCAATCCCATCGCGGCGCGTTTTGCCGAAGTTCAGGAAGTAGCCAAAGCCGGTCTGTTCAGAGGCCACAAAAAGCAGATCGTTGTAATTCTGCCCGAAGAAGTAGTCGGCACTCCAGTGCAGCGTACCCGTATCGTTGCTGCGGATACCCACTTCGAAAGTTTTGTTGACCACCTGCTTAAGCGGAGGATCGCTGACCAAGGCGTTCGGTAGATTGCAGGGTTGCGTCGGGTCGGCGCAGCCAAGCTCAATCGATGTAGGCGACCGGCTGGCCTCGCTGTAGTTGAAAAAGGTGTTGAACAGGTGGGAAGGCCGATAGGTAAACCCGACTGCAGGATTGAACCGCTGGAATACGTTGTTGCTGGTCAGATTGCCGCGTGCTGCCGAAATGGGCAGGTAGTCCAGGTTGTCCAGTGAGGTGTGATTGTAGCGGCCTGACAGAGTAACGGCCCAGGGGCCATAGGTAATCGTATCTGTGGCATAGAAGCTGGGCGTGTTTATGGTTCCGTGCAGCAGTACCTGGCTGTCCACAGGGTCGCCGACATCGTCGAAGGTGGTGCCATCGAGAAAGATCGGCACCAGTGTAAAGGAAACATTGTCAGTGTTCAGATAGCCAAGCTGGGTGAGCTGATGGTAAGTGGAGGTGCCTCGATCCCAACCGGCGCCTACGGAAAGCCGATTGTGCTTCGTGCGCCAGGTGACTAATCCCGACAGACCGTAGCTGTTCTGCTTGTCCTGGGTACGCGTGATCACACCATTGCAAGTCTCGGACGGAACACCGCCACTGTCGTTCTGAAGCACCTGTGCGAGGCAAAGCCAGTATGGAAATGGTTCGGTGGTCGGGTCGCCTGTAGTTGGGTAACCTGTATAGCCCGCGGCCGTAAGCGCGGCGGCATCATCGTCTGACAGATCGTAAAGATCCTCACTAAACGAATCGTCGTTCAGGTCCCCGTTGGAGCTGTCGGTTCGAACATAGCGATAGTATGCATTCGCGGAAACGGTCAGGTTATCGCTCAGAGCGTGCGTCACATTTAACGTCAAGGAAGGAGAATGATCCCACGTCACATCGGGAATCGTATTCACGTCGCCCCAGTTCGTCTTAAGAAAGCGAAAGTCTGAGGTGCCGTTGCCGGTCATCCAGTTGTTTGCATAGGCTCCACTCAGAAAGACGCTCGTCTTTGCGTCTGTCCAACCCAGCTTGAGGAAGGATTGCCGGACTTCGGACGGCGAGAATTGCCGCCATCCGTCTTCGCGATAAAGGTTCCCTGCCAAATAGTAGTTGAAGCCTTTGGGCAACACGCCACCCAGTTCTCCTTCGCCGGCGCGACGGCCAAATTTGCCGCCAGTCAGCTGAAGCGATCCACCAGGAGCGTTGAGGCCGTCTTTGGTCTGCACAGAGATCGCCCCGCCCAATGTGTTGAGTCCGTAAACCGGGTCGGAACCAGGGATCAATGCCATATCCCGGATGGCAACTTTGGGAATCAAATCCCAGGCGACGATATCGCCGAAGGGCTGGTTCTGGCGTACACCGTCCAGGTAAACGGATAGCCCTTCCGGCGTTCCCAGAAGCGGAGAAGCTGTATATCCGCGGTAGTTGATGTCCGGCTGGTACGCGTTGCCTGCATTCTCGTTGACATACACGCTGGTCAACCGCTTGTTCATGAGGTCGGCGAGGTCGAGCGCGTTGCTGTCCTCAAGATTCTTTGAGGTGAGCCCTTGAACCGGGACCGGAATCTCATCGAGAGACACATCCGCCTGCCCGATTGGCGTGGGAGAAAAGACGGCAATGCTAGTGGACGTGCCCTGGATGAGAAGGGTTACCTCTTCCGATACAGGAGTCGCCGAGTTTATATCGATCGTGATGGAACGGGAAGCAAATCCCGGTCTCGCAACATCGAGTTGATACCGTCCAAATGCCAAGCCGCCGAAGGAAAAGGCTCCATGTGCATCGGTCCGGAAGGTATGGTCTGTAGCCGGCCCCGTCACACGGCCACGGGCTTGCAAAACCGCGCCGGAAGGGTCTTTCACCTGAAGCCGGATCTCACCAGTACTCTGGGCATGAGCAGGCGTCCCCGCTAACTGTGCCACGAACAAAAGAAAGCTTGCGAGCACAAAACGGGTCAACTCGGATGGAGTACCAGAAACCATGCGCCTGCCTTTGTTTGCTTGTGGATTTGGTAATTTGTTTCGCTGGCTGAAATTTGTCGAAATACGAGGTTGCGGTCAAAAGCCTTCGCACCTGTTTCACGCCCCTTCCGGGCCACGGTCCCAACTTCCCTCGCGATTGGTCTGATTGAATATTCCTTTTCGAGGCATTCTGTTCAGTCTTTTTTTGAGATTTTTCCTTCCCGACCTCGTTGCTATGCCCGTCGGGAATCCCGGTCCCCAGGGCGACGGCGCACTGTACACCGCGCCTGAGCACGGTGCCGTGCGCGGGTCAGAGTTATCGGTTTTATGGGTGTGGCAGCTGCCCTGAGAATTTCGGGTGCCGGCGATCCAACGTTGCACGGTTTTCTGCATCGAGTCAAAATGTACTCGTGAACAAGAAACCGGCAACATCGACGCGAAGAGACTTTCTTAAGCTGGCTGCTATGTTGTCCGGAGCCGCGGGCACTTCCGGCTTTCTCCCCGACTCCATCCAGCGGGCATACGCCATTGAACCGGAGGCGGGGTCTACTTACCTGGATGCCGAGCACATCGTTATCCTGATGCAGGAGAACCGTTCCTTCGATCACACGCTGGGGACGCTGCAGGGTGTTCGTGGATTTAACGACCCTCGGGCCATTCAACTGGCCAACGGCAACTCGGTCTTCGTGCAAACCGATGCATCGGGTAACGCATATACGCCCTGGCGTCTGGATATCCGCGACACCCGCATCACATGGATGGGGTCGATCCCCCACTCCCGGCAAAGCCAGGTAGATGCATGGAACGAAGGCCATCATGATGGATGGCTGGAGTCTAAGCGTTCTCATGTTCCGGAGTACGCGGAGATTCCCTTGACCATGGGACACTACACGCGCGAAGATCTGCCGTTCTACTACGCGCTTGCGGATGCATTTACGGTATGCGATCAGCATTATTGCGCCGTGATGACCAGCACCACACCGAACCGAAGCACCTTCTGGACGGGAACCGTGCGCGACGAGCAGCGTGCGGACTCAAGCGTATTCATGCGCAACGAGGAAATCGAAAAAGGTGGAATGACCTGGAAGACTTATCCGGAAAGACTGGCTGCCGCCGGAATCGGTTGGAAGTTCTACCAGAACGAATTAACCAACTCCGGCCTGAACGACGAGGAAGACGCATGGCTGGGCAACTTTGGCTGCAATTTGCTGGAATGTTTCCAGGCCTACAACGTCGAGGCTTATCCCGGCTTTACCCTCGAACGTCAGAAACAGATCGCGCGACAAACCGCGCAGGTTGCCAAGCTGGAAGAAGAGTTGTCCAACCAGAAGGATCCAGCCGCGGTCACGCAGCTTCAAGAAAAAATCAGAAAAGCCAGAGCTGATATTGCCAAATTGCAAACTGAGCTCGCGAACACCGGCGAAAAAAGATACAACCAGCTCACGGAGGAACAGCGCAGGATACATGATGCAGCGTTTGTGACGAATACAAACGATCCTCACCATCACGCGCTGGATTCATTGGTCTTCAACGAAGATGGCAGGGAACAATCAATGAAAGTTCCCAAAGGAGACGTTCTTTACCAGTTCCGCAAGGATGTAAAAGAAGGCAAGCTGCCTCCCATCTCGTGGCTTGCCTCGCCGGAGAAATTCTCAGACCACCCGACCTCACCGTGGTATGGAGCCTGGTACGTCTCAGAGGTCATGGATATCCTGACCAGCAATCCGGAGGTCTGGAAAAAGACGATCTTTATCCTGACCTACGATGAGAACGATGGCTATTTTGACCACGCGCCGTCCTTCGTCGCCGCGGATCCCAAGCGCCTGGAGACGGGCGGCGCTTCGACCGGAATCGACACGGGCATCGAGTACACCTACCTGGAGGACGAGCTCAAGCAGGGCGTATCGGAGAAAGATGCACGCTCTGGTCCGATAGGCATGGGCTTTCGCGTGCCTATGATCATTGCCTCTCCCTGGACGCGCGGTGGCTGGGTAAACTCGCAACTCTTTGACCACACATCCACGCTTATGTTCCTGGAGCATTTTGTCCAGCACAAATATGGTAAGCCGGTAAAAGAGGAAAACATCAGTTCCTGGCGCCGCGCCGTCGCAGGAGACCTCTCATCGGCCTTCCGTTCTTCTCAAGAGAGAGATCACGCACTGAATTACCTCGATCGAGACAAGTTTGTCCTCAGCATCCAACGGGCCCGCGACAAGGAGATCCCCTCAAACTTCAGAAACCTCGATGCCGCGCAAATCAAGGAGTTCAACCGCAACCCCGGTCTCTCCCCGTTTGCCTCCCATCAGGAGCCTGGGATTCGCCCCTCCTGCGCTCTGCCCTACGAGCTATATGCGGAGGGAGTGCTCGATGAAGATGGCACCAGATTCGAATTGAGCCTGACGGCCGGCAACAAGGTTCATGGAGCGAAAGCCGCCGGCGCTCCGTTCAATGTCTACCTCCGCAACCCCGACGGAATGCATGCTGCTACCTACGCCGTCCGTCCGGGTGACACGTTGCGCCAACAGTTCCCCCTAACGCTCTTCGCAGATGGGCGATACGCAATCGATATACAGGGGCCGAATGGCTTTTATCGTTCCTTTCGCGGAAATGCTGCATCCCGCCACCTGCAGGTACACACAGAGTATGAAGCCGTCGGCACAACGGTAAACATGCGAGTCAATGTGCGTAGTACAAGCAGAGAACCGTTAACCATTGAAATCCATGACAATTCCTACCGAACCGGCAAGACCACCAGGACAATCGCGCCCGCGCAGACGGCATCCATACTTTTGCCACTGAAGCGAAGCCACGGATGGTATGACTTCACAGTGAAGCTCGAAGGTTCTGATACGGAAGCGCGTTTCGCAGGCCGCGTGGAAACCGGCAGTCCCAGCTTCACTGACCCTCTGATGGGTGGGGTGGTATAGCGTAACCGCGCCAGAGGCCTCTGGACGGGTGGCCCACCTTCGCCAAACCTGCCCCCGCTCGCCGCGGGGCGTACGTGGGAGGGAAACCTCCTTTTTTCTTTGAATGGTAGTGTGATGTCTCCGGCCGGTAACGCCTTTGATCGACCTTGACGTGCGAAGAAACCGTGGCCAGCAGCAAGTGCTCACCCCTCACCCAAGGGTAGGAGTCTGCCTTTTGGTTCATCGTTAGGCGAAGGCTTCGCCAACCAGCTCTTCGCTCTTCTTCCACAGAGCCTTTGCGTTCTCGGGTTCGAGCGCATAGCCGCGGACCCCCATGCTGATGGCGGTAACCGGCGAATCAGCGGGGATGAGTACGCCGACCTGGCAGTCCTCACAATACTTGCCTCCGACTTCCTCGGCAGAGGCAACCACCCCGGCCCAGACGGACGTCGCGGCGCCCTGCGGAATCGACTTGAACTCGAAAGGCGGCTCGCCGGCCGCGGCCCGCTGTTGCTGGATGTTTTGAACCAATGCTTCGAGGGCGCCCTGCGGCATGTGCCGCGCGAGTTCGGTCATGATGCCGCCAGGATGTACCGCTGTTGCGCGCACGCCGCGGACACGATGACGGCGATCGAACTCGACGGCGAAGAGAATGTTCGCGGTCTTCGAACGACCATAGGCTGCGAAGGGTTCATACGGCGTCGTCTCAAAGTTGGGATCGTTCAGGTCGACATTGCTGTAACGGTGCCCTGCGGAAGAAAGGTTGACCAGACGTCCGCCCTTCTTGATGAGCTTCGCGATGCGGTTCACAAAGACGAAGTGGCCAAGGTGATTGGTCCCGAATTGCGTCTCGAAACCATCCTCTGTCTTGCCCAATGGAGTCGCCATGACGCCCGCATTGGCGATGATCAAATCGAACAAGCGGCCATCGGCGGCCAGCCTGTCCGTCGCGGCGCGCACGCTCTTCAGACTGGCGAGGTCGAGTTCGATAAGCTCCAAACTCCCACCGCTCTCCACCGCGGCCTTGCTAACTTCCGCCGTAGCCCGCTTCGCCTTGTCCAGATCACGTGCTGCGCCCACCACATCCGCGCCATGCGCCACCAGCGCACGAGCCGTCTCCACGCCAAGACCCGCCGATACCCCGGTCACCAGAATCCGCTTTCCTTTCAGATCGACCCCTGCGAGAACCTCTTCCGTGGTTGACTTTGCTCCAAATTTACCTGCCATGCTGCACACTCCCATCACCAATCTTTGACATCGGCCTCGGCCTGGAATAAAACGGAGACAGTCTCCGCTTGTAAATGAGATTACCGGAGAGTCTCTCCGGTTTCAGAAACATGCGATGAAAAAATCTGTGGCCAAAAAGATTGCCCGCAAACCCCGAGCAGACGCGCAGCGCAACCGTGCGCGGATTCTCGAGGTCGCGAAGCTGGTATTCAAGCACCGAGGCGCGGAGGCCAGCATGGACGAGATCGCCAAGCGCGCCAAAATCGGCCCGGGGACGCTCTACCGTCACTTTCCCAGTCGCGATGACCTGCTGGCCGCTGTCTATATCAGCGAAGTCGAGAAGCTGGCCGAGGCCCAGAGAAAGTTTTCCGCCGAGTTGACTGCGATCGAGGCGCTGCGGGCGTGGCTGCTGGTCTTCATCGACTACATGGCTGCGAAAAAGATCATCGCCCCCGCGTTGAACGCTATGGCCGGGGGCCCTTCCCGGGTGTATCAGCAAACCAGCCGCCTGATGGAAGAGGCTGCCAAAGCGTTGGCGAGCCGTGCCGTCGCCAGCAGAGATCTTCGGCCAGATGTCGATCCGATGGACATGCTGCGCGCTCTTTATGGCGTCTCCAGCGCGGGCAGCACCGACGACTGGCCCGCAAAGGCGCGGCGTTTCGTGGACATCCTCATTCAGGGCTCCCGGCCTTAACCAACAGCCTCGCTGCTAACTGGCGCCCAATCTGTGCCGTACGAGGCTTTTCATGGCTCTTGAGGACGTTTTTATGATTGGGTGCTTATCATAAAAGTTGACCGATCTTTGAAAGCAGAATCGAGGTTCCACATCGCGGTGAAGCGAATTGCAGCAAAGATGTTGGCGACTCCATCGGGGCTTCTCGCTGATCCCATCGTCACCCTTGAGGGGGCACACATCCTCGAGATCAGTACCCGGTGCGCACGAGAGATTGCGCACCTCGACTATGACTTCCCAAATGCAACCATCACAGCCGGTTTCTTTGACATCCATTTCCACGGTATCGCCGGACAGGATGTCATGCATGCTGCTCCTGATGGCTTTCACGAAATCGCTCGACACTTGGCGCGCGCGGGCGTGAGCCGTTTCCTTCCGACAACAGTGACGGCTTCGATGGATACTACATTGTCATCCCTCGAGCGGATGGCGGATTACATCGAAGCGCCCCACTTGAAGGAACGTCACAAGCTGCCGGCATCCACATTGAAGGCCCTTTCCTGTCGCATGGCAAGCGCGGCATGCATCCGGCCGAACACCTGCGGCCGCCGTCACCGGAGTTTCTGGATCGACTTTGGGAAGCTGCACGCGGCCACATTCGACTGATGACGATTGCACCAGAGCTGCCTGGAGCTTTAGAGACGATCAAGCATGCAACCTCTCGGGGTATTCGCCCGTCGATGGGACATTCCATGGCAACGCAAGCTGAAGCCTTAACAGGCATGCGGAGCGGTGTCGTCTCCGCGACACACACGTTCAACGCCATGCGCGCGTTTGATCATCGTGAGCCCGGTATCCTCGGTGTTGTTCTCGATCAGGAAGACCTGTACGCCGATCTCGTTTGCGATGGATTTCACGTTGCGCCGGAGGCGGTTCGTCTCTGGCTAAAGATGAAGGGGCCAGAGCGCGCAATCTTGATATCGGACTGCCTCTCTGCCGCAGGAATGCCAAATGGTACCTACATGGCAGGTGACAGCGTCGTGCACGTAGAGGGCGACGCCTGCAGAACGGATACAGGAGTGCTGGCGGGCAGCGTGATCACTCTCGACCGAGCCGTGGCCAACCTGCAAACAATTGCTCGGGCAGAGTTGCACCTCGCTGCTCGGCTAGCCTCCACAAACCCCGCGAGAATGCTCGGTTTGCCGGAGCCTCTTGAACCGGGCGCGCTTGCCGACTTCAACATCTACGATGCGGATGGGATCAGGCGGCAGTGTTTCATTCGTGGGTCATTGATCGAATGATGGTTGCCCGGCAAACTTCCGTATCTGAACTCGAACACTTCATCGCGAGGGTTGCGCAATCCATCGTAGCCGGGAGAATGTGACCGGGGTCAGTAAGTTGTGCAGACCCTGTGCGCGAGTCTCCACCGTACGGTGTACCTCGGCTTCATCCATTGGGTGGAGGCATGCGCAACAGGCATACGCCCATAATGTTCCTTGCAACCGCAGCAACAGTGTCGACCATCGATTCCAAAATTTTGAGCTGAATCTGTCTCATTTAAATCGAGCGATGGTCCCCCTTCCATTGTTGTGAGTGACGATTTTCGAGGCGAATGATGAATCGGCGAGATTTCTTGCGAGCGAACACCTCAATCTGTGCTGGTTGGGCACTCTCCAGGGCAGTGCCGGCCCTGGCGGATACCCCATCGGCAGGCAAATGGCGAACCTTCGAGGTCCTCACCAGGGTTGAGTTGCTGAAGCCGAATGGTGCCAGTCACATCTGGCTACCGGCGCCGCTCATTCGCAACACGCCTTATCAAAACACAATTTCGGCCCGGTTCACGGCAGAGGGTGGAACGGCCAGGTTAAGCAAGAACAACCAGAACGCTCTCGGGATCGTGTCAGCAACCTATGCTGCAAACGCGAAGCCGGTGCTGAGCCTGACTAGCCGGGTCGCGCTGAAAAACTACGCCGTCGATTTGTCCTCCCCGAAAACAGCGCCACCCGTTTCACGGGCGGAACTCAACTACTTCCTTCAACCCAGCCAATATGTGCCTACAGACGGCCTTGTCAAACAGACTGCGTTGAAAGCGACCGCCGGCGCGACCACCGACATCCAGAAGGCGCGGGCTCTTTATGAGTGGGTGGTGGAAAATACGTTCCGCGATCCGAAAGTCCGTGGCTGTGGTCGTGGCGACATTCGACACATGTTGGAGTCGGGGGATATGGGCGGCAAATGTGCCGACTTGAACGCTTTGTATGTCGGCCTGGCCCGCTCCGTGGGCTTGCCGGCGCGGCATGTCTATGGATTGCGGATCGCGAAATCAGAGCTGGGCTACAAGAGTCTTGGAGTGCCGACCGATATCGCAACGAAGGGACAGCACTGTCGCGTGGAAGTGTACCTTCATGAGCATGGATGGGTGCCTGTGGACCCAGCCGATGTTCGCAAAGTAGCCTTGGAAGAACCTCCCGGGAATCGTCCATTGAGCGATGCAATCGTGGCGCGGGCGCGCGAACATTTATTTGGTTTCTGGGAGATGAACTGGATGGCCTACAACTACGCCCATGACGTCGAGCTACCCGGATCCGCCAACAAACCTGTGGTGTACTTCATGTATCCACAGGCCGAAACCTCAGAAGGACGGATCGATCCGTTCGACCCGGATAACTTTAAATATGAAATCACGGTGAAAGAAATCAGCTAGCCGTTGTGGTTCACAGGCGAAAGATGCCATAGGTATGCTCTCATCACATTACCTCGCGACGTCTGACCGCTTCCTGCCGCTATCCGGGAGCGATGCGCGTTGCTAGCCCGGACAGCCCATAAAGCCAGATCACGAGCGAGATCACGGAAGCTAGAGTCGTCATCGAAACAGTGGACGCTACCATCATTTCCTCGCAGCGATATTCTCCCGCAAGAATGTAGGCTGTCTTGGCCGTGGGCACCGCGCCGCAGATTACGGCCGCAATGGTGTAGAGGGGGTCGAGCCTCAAGCACACGCTCAATCCGTACACGATCAGAGGCATGATGACGAGCTTAACGGCCGAGAGCAGCGAAGCTCGCCCAATATTCGCGCGCAATCCATCGATCGACAGTCCCAGTCCGATGGCGAACAGAGCACACGGCGTGAGCGCATCGGCCAAGATGCCAAAATAGGCGGTGACCGGCCCAGGCATGCGAAGACCGAGCACCGACCAAAGCATGCCGATCAGGGTCGATAAGACCATTGGGTTAAGCACGACATGCTTAACCGTGACCATTGGCGCCGTGCGTGAGCCATGCGCATCCCGCTGGCCAAGTTCGAGCAAGATCACGGCTGCTGGAAACATCACAACGGCCACGAATACCGTGGCGATCGCCGCCGGCAGCACGGCGCGCGGGCCATAGATCGCCTGCAGGACGGGTAAAGCGACGAAGCCGGTATTGGTCATCGATGCTGCCATACCGTGCATCGTTCGGCTTGCGAGACTTGGGGAACCATGAATGCTCATGATGCCGAACACAAGGAGGAAGCAGAGGAGAGACCCACCACCAAAGGCAACAAGAAAGCGCCAATTGATCAGCGAATGGCTTGGTTCTTGAGCAATTGTGACGATCAGCAATGCCGGCATTGCGATGTTATAGGCGAAGTGAATCAGTCCGTCAGACAACGTCCGCGACAAATAGCCCGTATAGGCAACGATCCAGCCTGTTACGATCACTGCAAACACAGGTAGGATAAGCTCAGCGATCCGCATCGAGGATGTCTCAGGTTGACTCTAACAGTTGCATGGAGCGTAAGGTACAGTCAATCGCACGAGGAGTTTAGTTCTGTTCGGTGTCGAACAGCATCGCCTTGTCAACCAGCCGGACTTTAGTGTGCGCGAGTCATCGAATAGGGAACCTCCAGTTGCTGCGTGGACCATGTCGCTTCCGCTTTAGGGCTCATCACAAAGCGCAGCTCGCCCCCGCGCATCAACTCCTCGTGGCGGAGGAACATGCGCGTGAGCGGCTTACCATTCAATGTGACCGATTGGATGAACGCATTCGATGAGCTCAGATTTTCCGCGGCAACCTTGAACGTGTTCCCATTCGGAAGATGCAGCGTCGCCTCCTCGACGAACGGACGCCCAATGACGTATTCATTCGAACCAGGCGCGACCGGGTAGAATCCCAGCGATGTAAAGATCAGCCACGCAGACATCTGTCCCAGATCGTCGTTGCCCACCAGGCCGTCGGGTGCAGGCCGGTACTGCGACTCCACAATCTGGCGAAGCCTCTCCTGCGTACGCGCGGGCTCGCCGGCATAGTCGTAGAGGTAGGCAAGGTGATGACTCGGTTCGTTGCCGTGGATGTACTGCCCGATCATGCCGCTGATGTCCTCAACATCGGCATACTGATGCGGATCGACCTTGGCGTCGAACATCGCGTCAAGCTTCGCAACCAATTGCTGTTTGCCCCCCAGCAGATCCATCAGGCCCTGCACATCCTGCGGCTGATACCACGAGTATTGCCAGGCGTTGCCCTCGGTGAAGCCGCTACCGGCCCCTGCCCGCGCAGGATCGAAGGGAACGCGATACTCTCCATTGGCAAGACGCGGCTCGACAAAGCCATCCTTGGCGTTGAAGTTGTTGCGCCAGTTGGCCGCTCGCTTGGTGAACGTGCCTGCTGTCTCCGTGTGCTTCATCGCTGCGGCCATGCGGGCAATCGTCCAATCATCGAAGGCATACTCGACCGTCTTTGAGGCGGCCTCATCATCGTGGTCCACCGGCACATAGCCGAGCCGCATGTATTCGTCCAGGCTGCCATACGGACCATAGCTGGCGCTGGCGACGACGGCACGAAGCGCCTCGTCAGCGTCGAATCCCCGAATGCCCTTCAAGTACGCATCGGTGATTTCAGGCACAGCATGGTAGCCAATCATGCACCAGGTTTCGAGCCCTTGCTCCTGCCAGATGGGCAAGATGCCGAACTGGCTCTCACGCTGTGAGGCCAACATCGAGTTCACCAAATCGCTGGTGCGCTCCTCCGGCTCAAGCAATGTCATCAACGGCTGCTCCGCACGATACGTGTCCCACAAGCTCAGGTTCGAGACGAAGTGGAAGCCTGCGGCATGGTGAACCTGGTTGTCCGGGCCACGATAGCTGCCGTCGGCATCCATGCTCAAGTTTGGCGACATGAGCGCATGGTACATCGCCGTGTAAAGGTTCTTTTGCACGGCGGGCGGCGCCGTGACGTCCATCCGTTGCAGTTCTTTTGTCCATGCGGCCGTTGCTGCGGCGTGGACTGCGTCGAAGTCGAACCTGGGCACCTCAGCATCCATATTCGCAATCGCGCCCTCTTCGCTTACCGACGAGAGCGCCACCTTCACCACGAGAGGTTGCGCTTGCGCCTGGAACCCAAACACAGCGACGATGCCTCGGCCCTCCATCGCCTGCGTATTCTCTGGAGTCGTTCCCGGAGTCTTGAAGCCGTGATACTCAACCGGCAGAGGCTCGCGGTCGTACAAGCTGTGCTGTTGTATCGCTTGTGAGAAGCGGATCGCGAAATAGAGTTGACGCCCCGGCGCCCAGCCGCGTGTCTCGCGCATGCCGGTGACAGTGCCATCGTCGCGAATGCGCAACCGCGACCAGAGTACCTTGCCGGGATAGTTATAGATCGAAGAACGAAGATCGACCAGAACACTAGCCGGCTTGCCGATTGGGTAGGTGTACCGGTGAACACCAACGCGAGGGCTTACCGTCAACTCGGCGTGAATTCCGTAGTCGAGCAGATCCACCGCGTAGTAACCGGGTTCCGCCCGTTCCTGCTTATGGCTGAAGTGCGATCGATAGCCAGATCCGGGCTTCTCGATGTCACCAGGTTCCAGTTGCACATCGCCCGAGATGGGCTGGAGCAGAACGTCTCCGAGATCGGAGTGCCCGCTTCCAGAAAAGTGTGTGTGTGAGAACCCAAGGATCGTGGTGTCTTCGTAGCGATATCCGGAAGCCCACTTGTAACTTTGCTTGAAGGGACGAATCTGCGTATCCGGAGACAGTTGCACCATGCCGAACGGTACGGTTGCACCCGGGAAGGTATGACCGTCCGGACCGGTCCCGATGAAAGGGTCTACCAGGGCCAATCTGGCCTGTGCCGAAAGCGGCTCCTGTGCGACCGCGGCGTAGGGCAAACAAAAGAACAGTGCCACCAAAGTGATGGATGCCGCTTTGCTCGCGAGGCCGGCGCTTTGAAGACCTGTGGGACCAGAATGAGAATGCGACCAATCGTGCCGTAAGGGTTGCCCCACCAATACTCCAAGTGCCATATGACCGTCCACTATTCACGCTGCAGACTGCTCGACAGTTTCGAACCAGTATCACATAACGAATCATTCACGAGTCCCCGTGGGAGGTCACCGCGCGCATCGATCCGGAAAATGGAGTGCGTTTGTGGCGTTTGAGGGTCTTGTGCTCGCCGGGTCTCTACCCCCAACTTAGGGTAGACAGAGAGCGATGGAGCAGCTCGATGAGTGAGCCGGCCTGCTCCTTCCACCTGATCAGGTGGAAGGCTCGTTGTCGACCACTGGTCCAGATGGATCAGCTGTTCGAATGCGACATGACAAGCGAACGCAGAACTGACTCCAGGGTCGTCCGTTCTTTGCGGGAGTTCGCCTCGCCAGATTCAAAGTCGATCCAGCCTTCGTTGAAGCCGTCGATCATCCGAATCCTCGGCGTGGGGTGCTTCATGCCCTGGGAGCGAAACAGCGTCTCCCATTGGTCGTGCGGGACCGCTTCCGCCCGCACCGGACGCTCCAGTGCAGCCCCTAAACCGGCCGCAATATCATTCGCGGAGTAGCGCCTGGGACCTTCGAGTTCAATCGTACGAACTCCCGTCCACACTTCACCAAGGAGTTCTGCCGCCGTTCGCGCGATGTCGCCCGCGGCCACCATCGGAATCCGGTGATCGAGAGGTTGCAGAAAGCTGGGGATGACACCCTTGCACGCCTCCTCCACATCCCACGCCGCGTTCTCCATGAACCAGGCGGCACGCAATAAAGCAATCGGAACCGAGGTGATGCGCAGCATGTCTTCCGTGATTTTGGAATTGTTCAGAAGGTTGTGTTCCGCAACATGGGCTCCAACTGTGGAAAGAAACACAAGCTTCCCCGGCCGGCTAGTTTCGATGGCCTGCCGGATGGCCGCAGCAGCCTTGTGCGTGTCAGGAAACCCGGGTTCAGGATCGTAGTTTGGAGGCGTCATCAAGAAGACGCCTTCGACGCCTTGAAAAGCTTTTGTGAGCGCCGTCGCGTCCTCGACGCTGGCGATTGCGATATCACAGCCTTGGGCAGACCAGGAGCGTCCCTTCTCGGCATCGCGCACCACCGCTCGCACCTTTTGTCCCTGCGCCAGAAGACTGCGGGCCACCGCTCCCCCTACTTTGCCTGTCACTCCAGTAATTGCGAACATGATCGACTCCCTTCCTGAACTTTGTTTACCTGCAGATCTGATGTCGTATTCGATTGCGGCGGATCGAGCATGAATGGCATATTAGAAATGACGAAATGCATGAATCAGAATGTCGATGAGCGGATCCTGAACGGAATGAGCGCCTTTGCCGCGATTGTCCGGTGCGGCAGTTTTGCCGGCGCAGGCAAAGCGCTGAATATGTCGCAGTCAGGTGTAAGCCGGTCCATCGCCCGGCTTGAGGCTCGCCTCGGAATGAGATTGTTGGAGCGAACTACGCGCTCCATCTCCATTACGGATGAAGGACGGCGCTTATACGAGCAAATCGGCCCGCTGCTGACTGGCATCGAAGAGGCTGTGGCATCGGTGATGGAAGGGCGAGCACTGGTACGGGGCCGGCTGCGCGTGCAAATGCATCGCACGTTTGCACATTTCCTGGAGGGAGCAAGGCTCAGGGCGTTTCTTGAAGGCCACCCGGAACTCGAACTCGAGTTGATCACTCGTGATCAACTCGGCGATCTGGTAAGCGAGGGCTTCGACGTAGCCATTCATGTCGGAAACCCGCCGGTTTCGAACCTGGTGGTGAGAAAGCTCTGGACCACACGCATCGTGACCGTCGCCGCGCCCTCCTACTTCAAACGACACAAGCAACCGGCTACCCCGCAGGACCTGGTGACGGACAGACATATCCTGATTGACTATCGCGACCCGGAGACTGGACGTCCGTTCGAATGGGAATTCCATCGCGGCCGGAAAATCGTAAAGACACCCACCAATGGTCACATTATCGTCAGCGACATCATCACCATGCACAATCTCTGCCTCGCAGGGTATGGAATCGTGCAGGTGATGGAAAATGCGGTGTCGCGGTTGTTGAAGCAGGGTAAGCTGATTGACCTGTTCCCGGATTGGCCGGATGAGCGCTTTCCTCTCTACGCCGTCTACCCTTCGCGGAAGCATCTGCCGGCAAAGACCCGCGCATTTCTGGACTTCGTGGTCTCACTGCCTCCGTCCGGCACTGCCACTGCCCAGGATTAACTGAGGTATGGCAAACGGTGAAGCATGGGAAATCTCCAAGTTTCTTTCCGAGAATGGAACGAGCCACTTGACCGTATTGTTGTTATCCGTCCAAGTTGCCGAAGGCATAGATCAGTCCAATTCAGTCAAATGAGTGACCCGCCTTGTTCTCGTCAAGTTGAGATCCCGACACCATCCTATCTTGAATGCGAGCCAAGTCAGGGCCATCATGACGAGCTTCGACGCGAAGTCCTCTTTGATAAGTGGCCGCACGTGCTCATGGGGTGACCTCGCGATCTTCCGAGTAGTGGACGTGAATCAGGCGCCACTTTCCAGCTTGTTTACGATAGATCTGCGTTTCGACGCCATGGGTCGTCACGGCCGATCCGTCTTTGCGCATTGTCGCCCTAAAGACCCAGTGGAACTCCGACCACGCCGCTTTTCCATTCACGCGAACAGCGACACCGTGCGTCTCAAGATCGCGTGCCGAGAACATGCCGCCCATGACGTTCTTAAAGACATGCTGCTCGATGGCATCGAAGCCGTGCTCTTCGCCTAGAGGATAGATAAACGAGACCTCGGGCGAGTGAGACCAGATTTGCGAGAGGAGGTTCAGGTCGACGGTGTCTACGGCTCTGGTATACCGCTCAATGAGGTGATGGATCGCTTCGACGTCGGGGGCAGGCCCGGTATCGTCCTGGGCAGCAGCGCACGCTGGGATAAGGAAGGCGATAGCGACAAGCAGGATACGACCGAGCATGGATGCCTCATTCTATCCGGGCAATCGCCGCCACGAGATATGATGTGCGCATGCGGATTGTGCGACTTTTCTGGGCTGGCGTGGAAATCGAGTCCGAAGGGGCTACTCTCGTCATCGACCTGTTGGAGCACACGGCACCGATCCGGTCATTCATGGGCAATCCGCGCTTGCCGATCGTGTTCAGTTCCGAACTTCTCGACTTTGCACTGATCACGCACCTGCATCCTGACCACTACGATCCCGATACCCTGCGGCGAAAACTTCGACCGGATGCGAAGGTGTTTTGTGATCCTGTCAACGCAAGCAAGATCGCCCGCGATGGGTTCACCGTCATGGGGGCGACTCTCTATGAACCGATTTCAGTCGGGCCATTCACTGTGACTGCATTGCCCGCAGTTGATGGCTTGGGTGACCCGCAGGTCTCGTTCCTGGTCGAGTTTGAAAATATCAAGCTCATGCATTTTGGCGACACCCTTTGGCATGGCCACTGGTGGAAGATCCGGGCTCGGTGCGGTCCACCGGACGTCGCATTTCTTCCGATCAACGGCGCCGTCACGCAGTTTCCGAATATGACACCCAGTGGTATCCCGGCCGATCTGATGCCAGATCAGGCCGCATCCGCCGCTGCGATCCTCGAAGCCAGAGTCGCCTGTCCAATGCACTACGGGGCGTTTCACAGCCCGCCTGTCTACGTCGAATTGCCGGATGTTGAACGAATATTCCTCGAAGCAGCTGACCGGCTCGGAGTCGTCTCGCAAATTATCGATCCGGGAAACGAAATTGCAATCAGCAGAGACAGTCCTTGAAAGCCGATTGGATCATCAAACCGGTGGCTATATGAAACGCACGCATTTGCCCTATTCCGAATGGAGCACGGAAATAAGGTCGGTCCGCGCTGCATTCCGGGCGGGCAAGCTGCTTCCCAACAGCGCGATCAGAGTCATCAGCACCCAAGCGAGCGAAAGGGAGACTGGGTCATGCACCTTGACGCCCACAAGCATGCTCGCCAAAAGGCGGTCCAGGAACAAGGCTCCGGCCATGCCCACAACGCCGCCGGCCAGGATCAGACGCATCGCCTGCATCACGATCAGGCGCAGTAGCTCAGGTCGCGACGAGCCAAGAGCCAGCCGGATCCCCATTTCCTGCCTGCGCTGGTTTACCCAATAAGCAAATACTCCGTAGATGCCCACCCCAGCCAGAATCATGGCCAGCACGGCGAATGCGGCAATCAACAACATCATGAGCCGCCGTTGAGCAACCGACTGCGACATACGCTCGTCCATTGTCTGCACATCAAACAGCGGCTGGTCAGGGTCGACCTCGATCACCGCCTTGCGCATCGCGGAGACAAGCGAATCGGGTTCGACGGTGGTGCGCAGCAGAATGTCTAATTCTTTCTGAGGCATTTGATCAAATGGCCGATAGATCGCAGGCTGGACGGCTCCTGTCAAACCGTCGTAGCGGACGTTCTGCGCGATGCCGACGATCGTCAGGCGAGTGTATTGATCATGGCCCTCTCTATGCGCGCTGAGTTGCCGGAATTGCCGGCCAAGTGCGTCCCCATTGAAATACTGATGTGCGAATGCTTGGTTCACGACAGCAACCGGAACCGTATCTGCGCTGTCATCGGCGCTGAATGGGCGCCCCTGAAGCACGCGCGTACCCGCAGCCCGGAAGTATTGCGGGCTCACGCTGATGGCACAGGCGCGGGGTTGCACCAGGTAGGAAAGCGGAGTTCCGTCTCCGAACACCAGACGCGGTGTCCTAAGGCAGGGTTGCTGCGGAAGAGCGTTCGCGATTGCCGCCGCCTGCACACCGGGGAGAGCCTGCAATCGGGGCAGCAGTTGTTGTACAAAGCTACTCTGCTTTTCCGGTGACTCCGAGCGGTTGCGTTGTATCTGAGCGGTGAGACACTGGCGGGGGTCAAAGCCGGAGTCGCTTCGCAGCACATTCACAAAACTCCGGATCAGCAGTCCCGCGCCTGAAAGCAGCACCACTGCCAGTCCGATCTCCGCCACCAGCAGAACGCTGCGCAAACGCCCCTGCAGACGGCCGGAGGAAATGTGCCGTGCCGACCCCTGAAGTGCCGTTCGCAAATCGGCCCGCGATGCGCCGATCGCCGGAGCAAGACCAAACAGAATCGTTGTCAATAAAGTCAGCCCTGCGGTAAATGCAAGCACCCAGCCGTTGACCTGGACAGCCGCGCTCAACTTGCCAAAAGGCGCCTGAAGAAGCTCCGCTGCGTACGAGCCTGACGAAAACTCACCCGGCATTCCGCCCCGTCGAATCAGCCAGGTTATCGCCCCGGCGACTCCCAGTCCTAGAACGGCAGACATGGAGGCGAGCGTCAGGCTTTCGACCAGAAATTGACGGATGAGCCGCAACCGGCTCGCCCCGAGTGCACCGCGCAACGCCACCTCATGCTCCCGTGCCACGGTACGAGCCAATTGCAAATTCGCGACGTTGGCGCAGGCAATCAGCAGCACCGCTCCGACACAGGCCAGCAGAATCAGCAGCGGTTCGCGGTCGTCCCCGGTCAAGTAACGATGCAGAGGTTCGGCGAACATCTGCCGCCCTTCCGCCCACCGGGCAAAGAACGCCGAATAGCCTTTGACGCGGTTTTCCACGAATAGCTTTAGCTCCGCCTGTGCCTGTTCAGTACTCACACCGTCGCGCAGCTGCCCAATGGTCTGTACGGACTCAACGGTGATCTCGGTGCTCGCGAGGCTCGTGCTGGCACTCAAAGCGGCCGGGATGTAAACATCGGGCTCCATGGCAGGATCGGGGAAGATAAAGTGAGCGGGGAGCACGCCCACGACCGTCCACGCCTTTTCCCCAAGCGTGATCGAACCGCCGATAATACTCAAGTTGCTGTTGAACGCGCTTTCCCACAGGCGGTGGCTCAGGAGAGCGACGGCCGGGCCACCCTCGCGATCTTCACTGCTGAGGAAATTTCGCCCTTCCGCTGGAGTGACATGCAGCACAGGAAGCAAGTTCGCGGTAATCCCAACGACCTTCACACGCACAGGATTGCTTTTACCCGTCAGATTCTGGTCCCCGCTGTACCCGTGGTATTTGTTGAATACATATCCGGCAACCGAGCTAAACGACTTGAGGCTCGACTGCGCGGCCACGAAGTCCGGAGAAACGAGAGGCCCACCGTTCTCTTTGGGCCAAGCCACCGAGATCTCCATCAGGCGACTCGAACCCGAATACGGAAGAGGGCGGATCAGCAGCGCGTACACCGCCGAAAAGATCGCGGTGGTGGCTCCGATCCCCAATCCGAGGGTGATCACCGCTGTCCACGTAAACGCGGGATTGTGCCGCATCTGGCGGAGCCCATAGCGAATATCCTGGATCACCGATTCAACGGTCGTACTCGCACGCTGATCGCGCACGGCCTGCTTCACCTGTTCGAGCCCTCCGCATTCTGCCAAAGCCTGCCTGCGCGCCTCGGTTGGCGAGATTCCGCTCTCCATCTTCTCGTCAGCTACGGCATCCACATAGCTGCGAATCTCCATATCCAGTTCCGTCTCAACCCGCTCCTTGTGGAGCAGTGTCCGCAGCGCAGATGTGAGACGCGAGCCGATGCTCATAGGGCCTCCTAGTGGCCTGTAACAGCTGATTCAGGAGTACAACCAAAGCTGTGAAAATGCGCGGCCCTTCTGTGGCGTCACAACTCTCATGCTTTGTATCAGGGCCCGACTTTAGTCGGGCCGCAAAAGGCTGAAAAAGAATTGGGCTTTAGAGTCTGCGTGAGAGCTAAGATTTCTGGCAAAATCAACGCGATTTTATGTTGATAATTGGCCGAGAGTAATACGAATATTGTGAGATTTTCGAGTTCTCACGCAGACTCTTTAGCCCCTGCGGCCCTACCGATTCAGCTGCGACAGTCCACTAGTTCGCTTTCAGTGCGCTGGCGATGGCACGCGAGATCGTCGCCCATTGCTCCGTTTCGACGCCCAGCTGCCGCTCGCCTTTCTTGGTCCGCCGGTAGTATCGGGCACGCCGGTTATTTTCCGACTCCCCCCAGACGGAACTGAGCCATCCAGCCTCTTCCATCCGGTGAAGCGCGGGAAAGAGAGAACCGGGCCTGACCTTGAACGTGCCGTCAGTAATCTGCTCGACACGCCGGGCGATGCCCAATCCATGGAATTCACCATCACCAATCGCCTTCAGGATGAGCAGGTCCAGCGTTCCCTGCAGAAGATTTGCCTGATTTCGTTCCAACCTCCCACTCTCCTATTGAATGACGATAGGAGCATAGAGAACGCTCATGCAGAATGTCAATAGGAGTCCCAGTCAGGCCAAAGTGCCCCCCTGTCAGCCGGGTGAAATTGTGCCGGGCGCCGCTCTCGTCAAGATCAGCTCTCGCAATGTCTTTGATGCTGCACTGATGCGCGACTTTCCCGTTGAGCGTTTCCACATTCAGGCTCGCTGGGACGTCTTCAACGTGACGAACACCCCTGAGTTTGGACAGCCGGGCAACAATGTCACCAGCAGTTCGGCTGGCAGCATCACAGCTTTGTCGGGCGACCCGCGCTGATGCAATTTGCCCTGCGGGTTTCTTTACTAAACCAGCTGCAAACAGAGGACCCGGTTGGGCTGTCGTCCAACCGGGTCCTATCCTCATTTCAACCTTCAGCGCCTGGTCCGGGGGCACGGATACTTTCTACATCGCTGTAACCACGAGATCCGTGTAGTTGCGTTTTGGAAGTTTGAATTCCTCGCAGATGGGCCATTCATGCCGCATCAGGTTGTCGGTCTCGATGCGGACGCCCCACTGCGGCTTGCACATCCTCACTTGTTGCAACTTGAGGTTTTTCCAGGCAGACCCCTGACCTCCAGCGCCGGGCATGAGCTCTTTCTTCAGCGGCGATTGCTTCTCCGCTAGCTCCTTAGCCTTGGTTTCGACTTCTGATCGAAACTTCCCGTCTGCCATGTAAGCCCAGTTCCCTCCGCCCCATTTGCCGACCGGTTCGAGGCCCTGGTTCTTCCGGAGTTCGTCGCTTGCTTTTTTATCCATGGACTCCCTGAAGAATCCTTGATTCTCAATAAACTGCTTGGCGTGTCCGAGCTCGTGCAGAAAATCCCACGTAGTTGTGCAGGGAAACATTGCGTTTTGGACCGGCCGCGAAATTCGAAGCCGTTTCCGTCGGGCCCGGTCCGTTAAAGCCGATCTCCATCTTGAGCGCCAGGTTGTAGTAGACCGTGCCTGAACCAAATTTCGGGTAGTCACTATTGAAGCAGGAAAATCCCCCTCCATTCATCCCAACGAAATAGATATTCGGTTCACAATTTTGAACCACATAGAGAATTTCCTTCGCCGTTCTGGAATTAGAAGCCCACGCGGCAACTTCCAGTACGTACTTTCGAAGGTCGAGTTCTTTCGCCAGTGAAGTGATCGGGGGGCTATTCACCGGCCCGGTTAAATCACTCCCGCACAACTGCATAGCTTGATCGCTACCCAGTAGGATTAGAGGCATCAGGTTCCCCTTTCCGGGGTTCGCTTCGCTCACCCCACCGGTCCATGGCCTTTAGTGGTTCTCTGCGGCAGTTAAGCTATGGCTCGGGATCGCACGTTTACGGTTCGGTTTCCTCTTCAGGAAACCCATTCCAGGTGTCTGCTTTTAGGCCGGGGATTTGCTGGAGCTGTACCGTGTTTCGGGATTATCAAGAAGCCAGAGTCATTTGCGCAATCAAAAAATGCGCCGCCCGCCGCAACTCTGGGCCGGATTGGCAGGAAGCGATAGCATGGATGAGAAACGCAGCAGAACGAGGCAAGTTGGATGACGATGCTCAACGGCTCGGATCAAGTTCCTGTAGCGCAACCAGTGCTCGCACCGCTCACGCGCGCCGCGATCTTCCTGGTTGTCACCGTGAAGCCGGAGGCGGAGAGTTACGCCACCTTGCGCTCGTTTTGCGCCGACCTCTCCGGCATCATTCGCGCGGTGGAGTTCCGCGACATCGACGCCGCGCTCAGTTGTATCGCGGCCTTCGGATCAGATGCCTGGGACCGGCTCTTTGGCAACCCCAGGCCATCTGAATTGCATCCCTTCCGCGAGTTCCACGCCGGCAACCGCCACGCCCCCGCCACCCCAGGCGACATTCTGTTCCACATCCGTGCCCAACGAATGGACATCTGCTTTGAGTTGGCGACCCAGATTATGGTACGCATCGGCGACGCGGTTTCCGTTGCCGACGAGGTGCAAGGCTTCCGCTACTTTGAGGATCGCGACCTGATCGGTTTCGTCGACGGCACAGAGAATCCAAGAGGCGCTCTGGCCCTCGAATCCGCGCTGGTGGGCGAAGAGGACGCTCCCTTTGCCGGCGGCAGCTACGTCCTGGTGCAGAAATACTTCCACGACATGAAGGCCTGGAATACCCTTTCCACCGAAGCACAAGAAGGAATTATCGGCCGCAGGAAGCTAACGGATATCGAGCTGGAAGATGGAGTAAAGCCAACCTCAGCCCATAGCGCCCTGACCGTCATCGAAGAGAATGGAAAAGAGGTCAAGATCCTGCGCGACAACATGCCGTTTGGGCAACCGGGCCGTGGCGAATTTGGGACCTACTTCATCGGCTACTGCCGCACCCCACGGATCACCGAGCAGATGCTCGAGAACATGGTTGTCGGCCGTCCGCCCGGTAACTACGACCGGCTCCTGGACTTTAGCAGCGCCGTGACCGGGAGCTTGTTTTTTGCGCCTTCGGTAGATTTTCTAGACGATGTCGCGGACGCGGGACCTCTGCCTGCGGCCACTGCCGCGCCGGCGGTGGCGCCCGATCCGCCCGCCGCACCGGCTGTGCCGGACTCGTCACTTGGGATAGGATCGCTAAGAGGAGAACGAAATGAATAACCTCCATCGTGAGTTGGCGCCCATCTCTGACGCAGCGTGGGCGGAGATCGAGGAAGAAACAACGCGGACGCTCAAACGCTATCTTGCCGGGCGGCGCGTCGTTGATGTGCCGGCTCCCAGTGGGGTTGGTTTGCCGGCTGTGGGTACCGGCCATTTGCTGCCCATCGCCTCTCCCGCGGAAGATATCCTTGCCCGCCAGCGTGAAGTGAAAGCCCTGGTTGAGTTGCGGGTTCCCTTTGAGCTGACGCGTGCCGCGATCGACGATGTAGAGCGAGGTTCCGAAGATTCCGATTGGCAACCGGTCAAGGATGCAGCCAGGAAAATCGCCTTCGCGGAAGACCGCGCCATCTTCAACGGCTACCCAGCGGCCAACATCCAGGGCATTCGCGAAGCCACCAGCAACCCGATCATGACCCTTCCTACCGATGTCCGGGACTATCCGGACGCTGTGGCTCATGCGTTGAGCCAGCTGCGTCTCGTCGGTGTGAACGGACCGTACTCGGTCTTACTCGGAGCCAAAGCCTACACCGAGCTCGCGGAAACCCGCGATCACGGCTACCCCGTCCTGGAGCACGTCAAGCGCATTGTCGACGGAAACCTCATCTGGGCTCCGGCCATCGAGGGCGCATTTGTCCTGACCACCCGAGGCGGCGATTTCGAACTCAGCATTGGGCAGGATCTCTCCATCGGCTACCTCGCGCACACCGACTCGGCGGTCCGGCTTTACCTGCAGGAGTCCTTCACCTTTCGCCCATTCACCAGCGAAGCCTCGGTTGTGCTTGCGTCCCCTGATAGCCCGTCGGCCTGAATCGCCGCGAATAACGCGTTCCATTCTCCTTCAGGAACTCCTTGATGAAGTCGATCTCTGTTTTGTGAGCCTTTCTTAGGATGTAACCTGGGGCGATTGCGACCGAGTCTTTGTTGACCAGTTCCTTTACGTTGAGCACAAACGCGAATGGTCTGAAGTCGATCTCATCATTGTTGTAGTCAATGACGCTGTTCCACGTCGCTTTTTCCCCAAGCCCTGCTCTAGATCAATCATTGGTTGAAATGATACTCGTACAGACCTATGTGTCATGTATGCCTAATGCATGTTTTAGAATGTATCGATGCTGCGGCTCGTGAATTCGAGTGAAGTATCCCGAAGTTACTTATGAGCGCCATTGACGGGAAGAAGATCGCCATCGTCGGCGGGGGGCCAGGTGGGCTCACGCTGGCGCGACTGCTACAGCAAAGCGGCGCGCAGGTGGCAGTATACGAGCGTGACCAGAGCAGCAATGCGCGGGTCCAGGGCAGCGCATTGGACCTCCATGAAGACTCTGGACTGGCGGCGCTGGAAGCCGCTGGCTTGAGGGAAGCGTTCTGGGCCAACCATCGACCAGATCTCGATAACCTTCGCCTTACCGATGCCAATGGGACCGTTCTTCACGATCATCCCCGCCGGATGTCGGGTCCCGGGAAACGTCCAGAGATCGAGCGTGGCCCGTTGCGCGATCTTCTGGTTGACTCGCTTCAGCCCGGCACCGTGCATTGGGACTGCAAGCTGGAATCTTCAGAGGTTCAGGGCGAGCAGGTCCTATTACGGTTTGCGAACGGACAGACCTCAGTGGCGGATATCGCCATTGGCAGCGATGGCGCCAACTCTCGCCTGCGCGAGCTGGTTACGCCTATTCGGCCGCAGTATGTCGGAGTTTCGCTCGTTGAGAGTCTGGTTCCTGCGGGAAAGCATGCAATACCTGAGTTGTGGGACCTTCTCGGTGGCTCGGCGTTGATCGCTTTGGGAGGCGAACGGACGATCGGCATGGGAACGAAGCCAGACGGCAGTGTGCTGCTGTACGCGGGATTGAAGACCGATGATGCCGCGGCCAGGCAAAGCCTCGAAGAGGCAAGCGGTCCGGACGAGCGAGTGAGATGGTTCCACGCCAACTTCAAAGGGTGGAGTGACCTATGGGAACCGCTCTTCAGGGAGGCCGTCACGATGGTTTGGCGCCCGCTATTTGTTTGCCCGATGTATCAGCATTGGATGCCGAAGCCAAACGCCACGCTGATTGGGGATGCAGCACACGTGATGCCGCCTTATGCGGGCGAAGGCGTCAACATGGCGATGCTTGACGCTCTGGTCTTGTCAAAGTTTCTCCTCAGCGAAGATGCGCCTGGTGTTGCAATCGCGGCATACGAGGCGGAGATGTTCTCCCGCATGCGATCCATGACGGCGGACACAATGGCGAACACGGAGATGTTCTATGCGCCGGATGCCTGCGAGCGCGTCGTGGCTCTGTTCCGTAGCTTCGGTGGAGGAGAGGCGGTTTCACCAGCCGGCGAGGCTTAATGCGAGGTCCTCAGAAGTCTTCTCGGAATGAATCGTCAAAAGACGCTGCGGCGTTTTCGAGGACTAATCCTTTGACCCAGAAGCTGCAATCGGACGATTCTGCGTGACGCCTTGCTGAGAATTCAATCTACGCTCGTCCGCCGTGCTCGTGCGCTTTGCGGCGATGGACCTCGAGGGTTTCTAGTGAGCAACAGTTTAGGTCGAGGGACTCCCTTTTATTTTGCGGACGCGCCAGAGCCATCCGATCAAAGCGATGCCCAGCAGAACAACGAACACGAGATACAGAAGGTGGGAACTGATCCACAAGACCCACCTGAGCATGCGCAGGTGGTAATTGGCGCTCCGTATTGCAACCGCCGGGATAGTGACGGACTGGCTCCAATTCATGGTTTTCAAACGAGGTAGGACGCCCTGGCGCACGCAGCCTTCGAGGTCGTACACGCCAATGACATGTGAGAAATGGCTCGCGACAATCAAATCGCGGGAAAACCTGCTCCAGTCGAGCACGGCGGGGTTTGCGGCGGGATCCCCATCGGTGCAGCAAATGGCGATTGACTGCGCATCCGGGCCAAGCTTCCAGATGATCGCCGCTCCGGCAGGGCCCGCATAGCTCGTGTACAGCATCAGGACTTCCTGATCACCGCGAACGTCGACTGTGCCCAACATCCGGTCCAGTAAAGACGAGTGGGCCTTGCGTTCGACAGGGAGGTACGGCAACTGATAGGTTTGGACGAAGTAGCCCCGGGATCGGATGTTGGCGATGAGCGCGGAATACACTCGCTGTGCGCGGTGCATGCGCTGAAAGTCGACGGCGCGCCACAAGAGCGTGGTAAACAACCGCCACCTATGGCTCTTGAGAGATGCCAGCTCAGCAAAGTTGGGCTCGATGTCTAATCCCACTCCGTCCCACCGCAGGCCCTGCTCGCGGCTCCATGCGTCGAAGGCTGCAAATCGTGCCGCAGCCTCTGGCGCGTTCTCCGCATTAAAGTAGAAACCCTGCTCCGGCGGCATCCCGAGCCCGGCGATTACCGGAATTCCCTCCCGATTCAGCCGACGCACGAGTTCAGCACGCTGCGGAGTGAAGTCCACAATGGCAACGCCGAGCCCGGCGTGCAGGTCCTTCAAGTCCGCAAAGACGCGGGAATCGGCGAACAAGGACTGCATCTGGTCAACACCCTGATCGCAACACGCAAACATCAGCTGCGGTGTCACGCCCGAACCCTGAACGCGAATGCCAGCAGAAGGCGTGGAAGCGAGCGCGGAAGCCGCGACGAAGTGGCAAATGCATACGAAGAGGCTGGTGCGGAGCAGCCTTGAGAAAGGACGGCGTCCGGGAACGATGCACTTCAAGGAATAGAAGCCTCCGCGATCCGTTTATCCACGTTGTACGTCGGCACTAGTCAGATTGTTCAGAACCGCTGTTATGCGAGTTCAATATCCGTCAGACGCGACGGTGGAAACTTCCAGATTACCGCCTACTCGGAAGTTACCCCAAAACCGGCGTAATTTCCGGTTTGGCGACTAACCAGGCACAGCCTCAATCCAAAGCCCGTAGACCCGGGGAGCTGGGGCGGCCTCTCGGTCACCCTCTGACCATCGTCAATATACTCAACCTGCTTTATTTGGCTCGTAAAGTCTCTCAGCCAGCGGATCACCCCCGAAGCGCATATCTATGCAGCGATCCGCGTTGCGGCCGTATCACCGCTTATTCGGTAGCAATCCCCAAAAGTGCGGTTCTGTCCGGCTAGGCCACAACTCGACCGGAATCCGCGAGTTGACCCTTAGCCGGCCTGGATGAGTGCATCGCGCCGGTCACTCCATAACGACTGTTTGCAACAAATCGCAGCAGCCTTTACTGCCGCAGATTCTATAAGAGAAGTCTGGCCCTCAATTGGGTGGAACAGCCAGTGTTAGCATGCGCAGACAAGCAGGATCGGCAATTACATCCATTGCGGCGATTCTTCCTTTCCTGACCTTACAACGGATTGCAATCCGCAGCCGCCCCCGAGGAGCTACAACGAAACCCACTGATTCATCGACGAGCACTGGCCGGGCGATGCGGGCGGCGTGAGTGTACATTAATGCTTCTTGAGCAACTGCCGCCGCACCGTGCAACTTCCTGGCTGCCCCGGGAGGCAACGCAACCCGGTCGGCCCGACGCACCACGTCAGGATCCAAAACGGCTAGAAGCCCCTCGACGTCGCCTGCGCGCAAGGCTCCAAGGAACGCTTCAACTGCTTGACGCTGTCCGGAGAGAGTCGCTTCGTCCGGCGCGCGGCCTCCTCGTACGCGGCGACGTGCGCGGCTGGCGAGCTGCCGAGCGGCAACAGGCGTGCGTCCTACGATAGAAGCGAGCTCGTCGAACGACACCCCAAACACGTCGTGCAGCACGAAAGCGACACGTTCGGCAGGGGCAAGTCTTTCCAGAACCACCAGCATCGCCAAGCCGACGGATTCCGCAAGGAGCGCCTCATCTTGAGGATCGCGGTACCCCTTGTCCACTACGGCAGGAAGGGCGGCGTCCTCTTCGAATGGCTCCTCGCGCCGTGACTTTCTGGAGCGCAGGACGTTCAGACATATTCGCGCCAGGACGGTGGTCAACCATCCTTCTGGATTCTCGACCGCACCGGCGTCCGCCCCGCTCACGCGCAGCCAGCATTCCTGGACGGCTTCGTCTGCCTCTCCTGTGGAGCCGAGCATGCGATAAGCCACTGCTCTCAAATGGGGTCGGCTCGCCTCAAATCTCTCGGCTAGCCCGTCATTGCCGCTCATCGGTCACATTCTCCTCTCGCCAAGTGTCACTGAGGTGACACGCGAAAGCCAGTTTTCGTGACAAGGAGGAAACTCCAACATGCATTTCGCTTATCTGATCGTCATCATCTTGGCCGCCGCAGCGAACATCTATGCCGGCCTCTGCGACTTTACGCGTCCGAAGTGGCTCCTCGATAATATGAAGAAGCTGAAAGTCGAGCAGAGGTGGCTTCCGACACTGGGCATACTGAAACTATTCGGCGGGCTTGGACTGCTCGCCGGCATCGCAGTCCCGAAGATCGGAGTTGCCGCCGCCGCCGGGCTCGTTCTCTATTTTGTTGCCGCCATAGTCACGGTTCTGCGTGCTCACTGGTACGCTAATCTGCCTTTTCCGCTGACGTGGCTGGCACTGGCTATTGGCTCATTCGTGTTCTGCCTGCGCGCTGCCTAACACGGCCAGACGCAATCATTCGAAGCCCAGTTACTGCCGCCAACGTCAGAATCCTCCACTTCAAATACCTCCCTCATTCAGACATGGCCTCGGTTTTCATAACCACGTTTGAGGTATTCACCAGGGTTAGCCCCGACAACCCGCTTGAACGCCTTACTGAACGCAGCGTCGGACTCGTAACCGACCGACCGGGCAACGTCTATGAGCTTCTTGTCACGCTGTTGGAGTAGCTGCATCGCCTTCTGCATCCGCCACTCGGTTACATATTCCAGTGGTGTTTGTCCGACTAGTTCTTTAAAACGGACTGCGAATGCGGAGCGAGACATGCCCGCCGCTTCGGCCAGGGATTCCACCGTCCAGGGTGTCTTCACTCTGTCGTGAATGGCACTCAGGGCAGACCCCATCTGAGGATCAAAAACCGCACGAAGCCATCCTTTGTTACGTTTCGGTCCCGACGCGATGTGCGCCCGGAGCATTTGGATAAACAGAACCTCGGCCAGTCGAGTCGCAACGACTTCGGATCCCGGCGCCTGTTCTGCCATTTCCGAAGCAAGCGCCAACACTGTGCTGTGAAGAGCAAGCGTGCGTGCCTCATCGGCCTTCATCAGAATGAAGCTCGGCAACAACTGAGTGATCGGCTTCAGGCTGGCGTGATCAAAACTCAAGGAACCACAGACGATGGTCGTCGGTGCTCCACCACCTCCATAAAGAGCGACATTGCCGTTGGCCCTGGCCCCGATCTCGTGGAAAGTCCACCTCGGACGTGTTCGCGGGCTATCGCGCAAAACAATCGAAGTCCCCTTGGCCAGCAAAAAGCAATCACCACCGGTGAGCGGAATCGGCTCCTGAATCCCTTCAATACTCAGCCAGCAGTTGCCGCGCGAAAGCATGGCGAAGTGCGCCAAATCTGTCGGGGAGGTCTTCCTACCCGCAGGTGTGACTTTTTCTTCGGTCTGATTTTCCTGCTTCACACCCCACGGGGCTGTGGCTTCGAGCCTGTGCAGACCGAAAGCGGTTACGTGCATCGTTCTGAAGATGTCTGTTATTGGGTCCAACTCAGCCTCCATCTGCTCTTGAAAGCCATAGTTTTCTGTGAGGACTGTACAAAAACTGCACAGCTTCGTTTGTCGGACAAGCGCACCATCAGGTAGAAGAAGCCTTGACGGACATTCTCCTTCCTTCCAGCGTCGCAACTCCTACACTTCTTTTCCTTGAGCCGCGCGTCCCAGCACCATCAAGGTGCAACACGGCTCGGTTCAGCCCTCTTTTGGACGAATAGACAAAAAATTAGGACTCCCGAGCAGTTCTCGTCCACCGCCAAAGAATCTAGATCAGTGTACCGAATGCTTCACACATTCCGAAGGGAGTAAATATGGGAAAGCTTCAAGGTAAGGTTGCAGTCATCACGGGTGGAGCTACCGGCATCGGCCGCGCCGCGGCAAAGCGCTTCATCGAGGAGGGCGCCATCGTCTTCATCTTTGGCCGCCGGCAGGCAGAGCTCGACGCCGCTGTGGCCGACCTCGGGCTCAACGCCCGCGCAGTGAAGGGCTCGATCTCCGATCTGGCCGACCTCGACCGACTCTACGCGGCGGTGAAGGCCGAGCGGGGAACCCTCGACATCGTCTTCGCCAATGCCGGGGCGGGAAGCCCGCTTCCGCTCGGCAAGATCACCGCCGAGCACATTGACAAGACCTTCGACACCAATGTGAAGGGCACGATCTTCACGGTTCAGAAGGCGCTGCCACTGATGGGCAAGGGCGGTTCGATCATTCTGACGGGCTCGAGCGCCGGCACTACGGGCGCCCCAACAATGAGCGTCTACAGCGCGAGCAAGGCGGCAGTGCGCAACCTCGCGCGGACCTGGGCGGAGGACCTGAAGGGCACCGGCATTCGGGTAAACGTGCTGTCCCCCGGGGCGACGGCGACCGAACTCGCCAAAGCAGCGCTAGGCGAGGAGGGCCAGAAAGTCTACGCCTCGATGACTCCGCTCCAGCGCATGGCCGATCCGGCGGAGATCGGGGCCGCGGCGGCCTTTCTCGCGTCGGACGACAGCAGCTTCATGACTGCCAGCGAGCTCGCCGTCGACGGCGGCCTGGCGCAAATCTGACCCACTACGCCTGGCCGTAAATTCAACATAAAAGACAACGAAAAACAAAAGGGAGAAAACATATGAGTAACAATCTTGGACAAAAATTGGCGGGCAAAATTGCGGTTATCACAGGCGGAAGCAGCGGGATTGGCTTGGCCACAGCCAAGCGCTTCGTGGAAGAGGGTGCGCACGTCGTGATCACTGGGCGACGAGAGAAAGAGCTGAAGGAGGCCGCAACCTTCATCAAAAGAGACGTTACGACGGTGGTAGGCGACGTGTCGCGCTTGGAAGATCTGGACCGCCTCTATGCCGTCGTGAAAGAGAAACATGGTCACATCGACGTACTCTTCGCAAACGCGGGCGCGGGTACAGTCGCACCGCTCGCGGTGGCTACCGAGGCCCATTTTGACCAGACCTTCGACGTGAACGTGAAGGGGCTGTTCTTTACGGTGCAGAAGGCCCTTCCCCTCTTCAATGACGGCGGTTCGATTATCCTCACCTCTTCGGTCTCGAACGTGTTGGGGCTCCCAGGGTTTAGCGCTTACGCAGCGAGTAAGGCGGCTGTGCGCAACTTCGCGCGCGCCTGGACTATGGAGCTGAAAGACCGCAAGATCCGCGTGAATTCGATGAGCCCCGGACCAACCGATACCCCGGCCTTAGCGACGACGACGGGCCTTACCGCTGAACAGGCCGAGCAAGCGGCCGCACAGTTCGCCTCGCAGATCCCGATGGGTCGCCGAGGCATGCCCGAGGAAATTGCGGCAGCAGTCGTGTTCCTCGCCTCTGATGAAAGTTCTTACATCACCGGTGTGGATCTCGCCGTGGATGGAGGCATGGCGCAGGTCTGACCCCGGCGCGGTCGCTTCTTGAACTTTAGTTCTAACACGAGATCGGAGAAACATTATGAGCTATGCGATCGTAGGATTCGGCAAGATAGGCCAGGCACTCGCCCACGCCTTTGCCCGTAAGAACATCGAAGTCACCGTTGCGAGTCGCCGGCCCCCCGAGGCGTCGGCACCGCAGGCTCGCGCGATTGGACCCACGGTCGTCGCCAAGTCGCTGCCGGATGCACTCGAGGCCGACACAATCATCTTGGCGGTTCCGTTCGGGGAACATCGCGAGATTGCGAAGGCCCTGCCGAGTTGGAAAGGCAAGACGGTCATCGACGCGATGAACTCGTTTCCAGTCCCACCTGAGGAGCTGGACGGTCTTCCGTCCTCCGCATTGGTTGCGAAGTCGTTCACCGGCGCTAAGTTGGTGAAAGGTTTTAACCACTTGGTTGCAGCCACACTGGCTACCGACCCGATCGTCGAGGGCGGCCACCGGGTCGTCTTTCTGTCGAGCGATGACGAGGACGCTATTGCTCCCGTGGCGGATTTGGCCAAGAAACTTGGGTTCGCACCCGTCAAGCTGGGAAAGTTCAACGAGGGTGGCGCGCTGGTGCACGCACGCGGCCAAACTTGGGGTCGGCTCATCTTCCAGGATTTGTTCAAGAAGCAGCAGTAGTCGATTTACGGCCGCGTGATTTGGCCCTAGTAGAGGGATTCCAAAACGTCTGATTTAGATCGGACACGATCCGATCTGAGGGAAAATGAGAGGTTTCGATGAGCATCGAAAAGAATGTCCAGATTGTGAAGAATTTTCTTGCGGCACTCGGCCGCCGCGATAAGCAAGGTCTGCTGGCGTTGTCTGCCGAAGATATTGAGTGGATCGTTCCGGGCGAGGACTGGCCGCTGGCCGGCACGCACCGCGGGCACGCGGGATTGCAGAATTTACTTCAGAGGGCTAACGAAACGGTGGAAACTTCGTACCCAGAGCCCCCCGAGTTCATAGCGCAGGGAGACCGGGTTCTGGTCGTCGGCTTCGCTACAGGGAGAATCAAAGCCACGAATAGGAAGTTCGAGGACCATTGGGTCTTCGCCACGACCGTTCGAAATGGCAAGGTGACGAAGATCCGGGAGTATATCGACACCCAAGCCCTGGCGCGGGCCTCGGAGGTGCCCGCAAGCCCCAGGCTTTAACCCATCTGAAATTGGCGGATCTCGGTGAGTGCAATTTCGCCAATGCACTCACTGAGACACGATAACTACCGAGTCGGCCAGTGTGCAGGAATTTTTATCTGGCCTCAACGTCGGGATACCGGCACCCTCATGCGTTTATCGGTATCTATCTTGGAAGAGGGCGGCTGTCTCGGTCTCAAGTGTTTCCTCTTGAGTTATTTCCGGATTGGCGACCATACACCCAGAACTCGTCAATAAATGCTTTGGCCTGTCGGCAACAGTCGGGTTCGATTAGCCAGCCGGAAATCAAGCAGGGCGAGGGACCAGTCGAGCGCGTTCTATTCGCAACGCAGAGCCGTCAGGGGATCCAACCTCATCGCGCGTCGCGCAGGGAGATAACAGGCGAGCAGCGCCACCAGCAGGAGTAGGCTAGAAACCGCGGCGACTGTAAGAGGATCGGTCGGCGTGACGCCATAAAGCATGCTCGAAAGAAACCGCGCGAAGGCCAGGGAACCTGCAATGCCAATTGCGATACCGATGAGAGTGAGCCGCAACCCTTCACCGATAATCAGCCTCAGGACGTCATCCCGCCGCGCACCCAGTGCAACGCGGATCCCAATCTCCTGGGTTCTTTGTGCAACGCGTTGCGAGAGCACTCCGTAAATCCCCACAGCCGCCAGCAGCAGGGCAAGAATCGAGAACAGGCTGAACAGCTTCGCTCGGAATCGCGGCTCTGAAAGGAAAAAGGAAAGCGACTCCTTGACAGTCTGAACCGTTGGGAGAGGAACGTTGTTATCGACCGCAACGACAGCGCGTCCAACTTCAGGTTCAACTGCGCGGGTGTCCCCCGTGGTCCGAAGAAAAAGGGCTAAGGAGCCCTCTGGGGCCTGCCGCAGGGGCAGATAGACGGAGGGACCCTGGGAGTACCCCTCGAAAAGCGTGGGGCGCGAAACGTCTCCTGCAATGCCAACAATCGTGAACCAGGGCTTTTTCGAGTCGGGCTCACCGCGCTTGATCCGTCGCCCAAGCGCGGCACCCTTTGGAAAGTACTGCCTCGCGAAAGCCTCATTCACGATGGCCACCGGCATGGAATTGGAACGATCCACGTCAGAAAACTCTCTTCCCTGGAGGAGGGGGATGCCTGCCACGCGGAAATACCCGCCGCTTACAGGTTCAGTTTGTAATGCGGTAACGACCCGCGATGGAGAGCCCGCGCCTGCAATGGTGACGCGCTCGGTGCCCCTTACAGAGGCCAAAGATGACGCGAAGGCAACGCCTTGTACTCCCGGGAGGGAATCCAGTTTCAGTCCGAGGCGATCCCAAAATCTCATCGAGTCCTCGGGTTTGGGATAGGACGACGCGGGCAGACGAAGATCCGCGGTCAACAATCCGTCGCTTTCGTACCCGAGAGGGGCCGTCGTCAGGCGGATCATACTCTGGATCAGCAGACCCGCTGCCACCAGGACAATCAAAGAGAGAGCCATCTCCGCGACCACGAGGTTACCGCTGGTACGGTGGCTCGCTGCTACGCGGGATGCGGCCTGCTTGGACTGCTTCAACACTTCGTTCAGATCGAGCCGCGATGCCTTCCAAGCCGGCACAACACCAAACACAAGGCCGGTTAGTATTGCGAGAATGAACGTGAAAACCAGAGCCTCCCAGTTCACGGAGATCGGGTTACCGGGGGGCAGTTGCAGCGCCTCTTCTGTGGCAACAAAACGGACGCAGAGGATCGCGAGAAAAACGCCGAGGCCGGCTCCAAGAAACGAAAGCACTGCGCTTTCGATCAGTAGCTGTCGAATGAGACGCGACCGCCCCGCACCGAGCGCCGCGCGAACTCCGAGTTCCTTCTGGCGTACTGTAGCACGTCCGACCAGGAGATTCGCGACGTTTACACAGGCGATCAGCAGGACGAAGCCAACGACCGCAAAAAGGATGAATAGACCACGGCGAAGATTCCGCCCCGTGAGCCAGGTGAATTCCGATTGCAGATCCTCAGGGGCCGGTTCCAGCTTCATGGCCGCCCAGCTGGGACTCTCGGTAATAATGCGGCTCTGGATGCTGGCGAGTTCTGCCTGAGCAGCAGAACGGCTCACGCCAGGCTTGAGAAGACCAAATGCGAGCACAGGCATATCCCACGGCTTTTGTGCAAACGGGCTGCCGGGAGTGATCAGCGTCCAAAGTTCGGTCTGTTTGGGATAAAAGGAGAAATCCTTCGGCATCACACCGACGATGGTGCAGGCACGATCATCAAGAGTCAGACTCTTCCCGATCCAGTCCGGCGTGCTTCCTAGTTGTTTCTGCCAAAACGGATAGGCAAGAACCGCGGTGCAGGCGCTGGTCAGATCTTTAGCTGCAAAAGTGCGCCCATGCGCGGCGCCAACGCTGAGCATGGAGAAGAAATTCGCGCTCACCGGAACAGCGAAGACCTCCTTCTTTTCTCCGTGCCACGAGAGGATGGTCTGCAGTCGGGCCGCCCAAGTGGCAGCAGCCATCCTCTCGAAACTGTTGCTGCTACGATCCCACTCCTCAAACTCGCGGTAGGTATCAAAGATAGGGGCTGGTTCCTTCGGCAGTCGTTGCGCGATCATCACGAGACGGTCGGCATTTTTGTACGGCAATGGGCGCAGTAGCGCCGCGTCCACAACGCTGAAAACGGCGGTGTTGGCGCCAACGCCCAGCGCCAGGGTCAGGATCGCTACTACGCTAAATCCCGGCGATTTGCGCAAGCCGCGGAGAGCGTAGCGCAGATCGCGGCCAATCGTTTCGATTGACATAACGATATTCATTTCATGCGTCCGCTCCTTCGCCAAGGTGGCATTGCCGAATCGTCTTCTGGCGTCATGCTGCGCCGCTACCGCATTCATTCCCGCGCTGAGATTGTCGCGGGTGCGTGCGTCCAGGTGAAACTGCAGCTCCTCTTCCAACTCTTCGTCGACTTGGTCGCGGCGTAACAGGTTCAAGATTCGGTTAACCCAGCTCACGGGACCTCCTGCTAAGCCAGACTGAGCACACGCGCGACGGCTTCAGTCAATTGCGACCACTCTTGCGTCTCCTCGGCCAACTGCCTGCGCCCGACTGCAGTGATGGAGTAGTAGCGGGCGCGCCGATTGCTTTCTGAGGCTCCCCACTCAGGCTTAAGCCACCCAGCCTGTGTCATGCGGTGAAGAGCAGGGTAGAGCGAACCTTCCTCAAGACGCAAAACGTTCTCGGAGATCTGTTCGATCCGGAGCGTAATCCCGTAGCCATGCATCCGGCCGTGCGAAGCCAGGACCTTTAGCACCAGCAGATCGAGTGTTCCCTTGAGACGGTCATTGGTATGTGTCCGCATTTGTCTTCCCGTAGCCAGCTATATAAGAAGGGGTTGCGTCTTGTCAAGAGCCGGGCTTTGAGCGACAACGGAGGAGGCGGCGTGGCCGATTCCCGAACCGCCCAAGCCGATGACCGGCGATGGGTGCTCATATTCCGCCGCCGGCTACTGATGATCCGAATGCGCCGCCAAGCCTGTACGTTGCGTTACAAAAGCAATTGGGCCTGAGGCTGGAGAGCACCAAGGCGAACGCGGGCGTCATGGTGATCGACCATGTGGAGAAGCCGTCGGTTGGACGGAGGATGCTGTTCCGGCCGAGTCACCGGCTAACCGGACAGAACTCGAAAACCGGGTAGTCCGGGTTGGCGACCATCCGGAGACTGCAGTTTAAGGTTGAACCGGTCGCGACGATTGCCTCGGCCTGTGGGTGTCGTCCGAAGATCCTTATACGATGACACTGGCCGACTTTTGAGGAGTAATCGGCATCGGTGAGCGCATCGGCGATTTGTCGTGAGTCTAGGCGCGCCAATGACGCGGACCCGGTTTCTCGGGACCTAACAGAAAAATGGAGCTGTTGCCTACAGCTTGGGGCTGCAGAAACTAGGTCGGTTAAACTGGTTTGGCTAGTTTCACCTTGCTGAGTCGACGGAGGCGCTGTATGGAAGGGCAACGCGACGTCGTATCTTTTGGCCCATTTCGCCTTTATCCAGGGCAGCGCAAGTTGCTCTGCCGAGGCGTCGAAGTGCGGCTCGGCGGCAGGGCAATGGATGTACTGCGGGTGCTCGCGAAAAAGAAGGGCGCCCTCGTGTATTCAGACGAGCTTTTCGCTGCGGCTTGGTCGGGCGTGTTTGTTCATGAGAGCAATTTGAGAGTTACCGTGGCATCGCTTCGCCGAACGCTGCGTGAATATTCTCCGTCCTGCGACTATATCGGAAATGTTGTCGGTCGGGGGTACTGGCTAAGCTCGGATGTCCGCCCGTTGTCATCTTCGGACGACACACCGCGATCCGCGCCCCTGCCGGAATTACGTACCATAATCGGCCGCGACGAGGAGATCACCGCACTTTGCGAAACCATGGCCCATTGTCGGCTATCGACGATCGTCGCTGCAGGCGGCATGGGAAAGACGACCGTGGCAGTTGCGGCAGCGCAAATATTCGAGGATGAAGCCGATTATGCTGTGACCTTCGTCGATCTCGCCCGCGTCGTAAGCGAGGAGTTCGTCGCATGGACGATCGCCGCCGCATTGGGGATTAGCGTCGAAGGCAAGGATGTTCTTTCGGCCGCCGCATCGCTTCTTGCGCAGCGCAAAGCACTGCTCGTCCTCGACACATGTGAACACGTGCAGCGCGAAGTCGCGCGTATCTGTGATGTCCTGCTGGACGACACGACTAACCTGCGGGTTCTTGCAACCAGCCGCCGGGTACTGGGCTCGCGGTTTGAGCACGTCGTGTGGCTACCCCCTCTAACAGTTCCCCCGGAAGGCGGCAACGATGCGGTTGAGGCTGTCCTAGCCTACTCGGGACCACAACTTCTTACGACCCTGGCGTTTGATAAAGCGGGCTATAGGATCGCAGAGAAAGACGCCTCAGCAATTGCTGAGATTTGCCGGCGCCTCGACGGCGCTCCGCTCGCAATCGAGCTTGCTTCGTCGAGGCTGAAAGGGCGTAGCGCGGATTTCGTCCTTGGCGAATTGGATGATCGGTTTCGCAGATTGCGAAGAGACGGCCCGGGTGGCCCGTTGCGGCAGCAGACTCTTCTTCTGACCCTCGAATGGAGTTACGCGCTGCTCACACGTACTGAGGCCGATGCTCTTCGTGCCATATCGATTTTCTCCGGAACCTTCGTCACCGACTCGGTGATTTATGTATGTGCGGCACTCAAATTAGTGCCGGCGACCGCAGTTGAAGCCATCTCCGGCTTGTTGGGTAAGTCGATGCTGAGCATCGATCAAGGGACAGGCGAACCACGCTATCGCTTGCTGGATAGTATGTGCGCTTTTGCTCGGGACCTGCTCGTGGCACATGACGAACTCGACAGAGTTTCAGCTCGGCATGCGCATCTCCAACTTGAGATTCTGGGACGAGCCAATTCGGAGCAAGCAGGAATGTCGGTGCGCGACTGGCAAATGCTGTGCGCGGGCCAGGTGGACGATCTTCGCAAAGCGATCGATTGGGCCCTCCATGGCCGCCGGGACCTCCTACTCGGAATACGGCTTGTCGCTGCCGGGCTACCTCTTTGGCAGACGCTATCTCTCGATCTGGAAAGTTGCCGAAACTGCACGGCGGCTCTCGCGGAATTGGATCGCATTGACTGCGAAGATCCGACCCTGGAGTTGAATCTGGCGGTCGGGCTTGCGGCGGCGAACGCACTTCTATCCAACGATGCCGAAAGAACGATCGCAACGTTCCAGCGTGCGATCGACTTGGCGCGGGCAGCCTCGGACGCAAATGCGGAATTTCGGGCGCTTGGGGCGCTCGCGCTTTACGGGGTGCTGCGAGGAACTCAATCCGACCCAGCCGACGCGCTCGAAGCAATGGGCAAAGCGGCAATTCGGACAAGCGATCCCTTTGCCCGGTGGGAACAGCAACACGTCTACGCCTTTTGGGAGAGTTGCTCCGGCTACTTCTCGTCAGGTCATGCGCGCTTAGAAAGCATATTCGTCGAAATCGACGCTTATCCCGAGCATCTGGTGACGAAGTCACAGGTTAATACCAAATTAATGATGAGAACAAATTTCGCTGCCACTGCATGGTATGCGGGAAAAATCGGACGGGCGCAAAAGCTTGTAAATGAAACGTTGGAAATGGCACTTGCCGCCGGACATGGGTTAACGCTGGCTTATTGCTTAGGCACTGGCCTGATCGACGCCCTGTTGCAAATGGGCGACTACCGGAAAGCAGAGTATGGAATTGACCTCCTTGAAAGGACAATTGCTCGACATGGCTTAGGGGCCTGGGTCGCGAAAGCGAGATGCTATCGAGCAGCTTTTGAGGCGTTTTCCGAACGCTCTCGAGACCCGGGAAGGTTGCGGCTCGCCTTCGACGGGCTTGGAGGGAAAGCGGCGACTGTCGAACACCAGGCCTACTTTGCGATTTTGGCAGGGGCGATGCTTGAAGCCGCCTATATCGATGATGTGTTGGAAATTTCGGATTTCGTCTTCACGTTGGGAGCGCAGCGCTGGGTGCGTCCGGAGTTCTTGAGGATCAAAGCGGGGACCGAACGGGCCAAAGGCCAAATCGAATGGGCGGAGGCGACACTGAGAGCGTCGCTCCGGGACACCGACGAGATCGAGGCACCCAGTTTCAAATTCCGTGCAGCATATGATCTCGCGTCCCTTCTTCATGAACGGGGGGACTCGACAAAGGCTCGTGAGCTGATCGCTCCGCTATATAACCATTTTTCCGACGGATTTGATACCCGTGATCTGCGGAGAGCCCGCGAATTGCTAGATCAACTGAATTGAACCAACGATTGCTCCGAGAACCACAGGGCACGGATACCGCGCCTCCGTAAAATGTCTAGCGCGCACCACCCAAAGTCATGCCCCGCGGCGATGGTTGAGCTTCACCGTCAGATTTTACTTCGTTTAACTCCGAGAACGACGGCTGCAAATCGATAATGTAGGCGCAGAGCGGCCCTCGCATCTAGACGGCGCGCCGGTGCGCGGGGGCCGCACCAAACTCTGATCCCGATCTATAAGGAGAACGCGAATGTCCACGAAAACCAAGCCTACCATCGTATTCTGCCACGGCATCTGGGCCGATGGCTCGTGCTTCAGTAAGGTCATCCCGGCATTACAGGCGGACGGCCATGAAGTCATTGCGGTTCAATACAGCCTGGAGTCGTTCGAAGAGGACGTGGCCATGGTGAAGCGCACGCTCAACCGTGTCGGTAGCCCCGTTCTCCTCGTCGGTCACTCCTATGGCGGCGCCACCATCACCGCCTCGGGAGTCGATGATCGCGTGGCTGGTCTCGTCTACATTGGAGCGGTTGCGCCGGATGTCGGCGAGACTGTTCAGGACCAACTCAACAAGTATCCCTCGGATATCTTTTCTCGCGTCGAGGTCGCTGACGGCTACGCCTGGATGCTTCCGAATGGGACCGAGTTCTTCTGCGGCGACCTTTCCGAGCAGGAGCAGAAACTCGTCTGGGCGACACATTTCCCGCCGCACGCCGACCTCTTCACGCAGCATCCTATCCAGCGCACCCCGTGGAAGTCGAAGCCAAGCTGGTACATTTTGTGCCTGCAAGACCACACCGTTCACCCGGATCTCCAACGGTGGGTATCGAAACGTATGGGAGCGACTGTGATTGAGGTCGAAAGCAGCCACGTGCCGATGCTTTCTAAGCCGGATGTGGTTATCGAGGTAATCCGCAAAGCGGCAGCTGCCGTTGCGGAAAACGAGCCAGCGTTAACCATTTCGAAATGAAACGACCGCTGGAGAGATCACCTCGCGTGTTCTCTTCAGCAACAATCAATAGCGACACATAGTGAAAAGACTTACGCCGCCAGACCACTCAGCGAGCCAGAATTGAAAGCGAGAATAGAGGCAATTCATGACTGAGTCGGCGGGTGAAGGTAGTGCCGTTCATTTGAGTATTTCGAACGAACACTCGGGCGTGCCTAAGAGCGGCAAACCTGATACGGCTCATCCAGTGCTAAATGATGAGTTGATGGTCCGCGCGGCGATATATGGGAAAGAATCTGATTTGGAAGCAGGCGAAGAGGTCTCGAGTCAGGCCAACAGCTCAGCGGATTTTCTGGTCGTTCTCAAAGGTGAATTACTCATCTTCGATGTTGACAATCATGGAGGTCGTAGAGAAATATCCCGCATTCACGAGAGGCAATTCACCGGTGAGCTTACTCTCCTTGCAGGCAAGCCGACTCTCGTCGGTATGATGAGTCCTGTGAAGAGTCGCGTGCTGCGAATACCCCGCGAAGCACTACGCACATTACTCGCCAGCGAACCTCTGTTAGCCGAAATCATCCTTCTTGCATGGATCAGTAGGCGAATGAATCTAGTGGGTCGAGGGGCCGGTGGAGTAACTCTCATCGGGCGTTCACGGACAGAGCTCCTCACTCTACAACAGTTTCTCTCTCGCAATGGATTACCGCACCAAATCATCTATGCACATCGTGACGACAACACCAGCGAACTTCTCAAATACTTGTCCATCGACCCTGGGCAGCTTCCTGTAGCCATTTGCCCTAATCAAAAGATTCTGCATAGTCCATCTGTCAGCTCGTTGGCTGACGGGCTTGGTCTGTCGCCAGGTTCAAACCCGACGTACCTTTATGACGTCGCGATCATCGGAGCTGGGCCAGCAGGTTTGGCGACTGCTGTCTACGGAGCATCTGAAGGGCTCTCGACCATCGTTGTAGAGGGTCTCGCTCCAGGAGGGCAAGCAGGAACTAGTTCTAGAATCGAGAACTATTTGGGCTTTCCAACCGGGATCTCGGGGCAAGACCTCGCGAACCGCGCGCTCGTGCAAGCACAACGATTCGGCGCACAATTTATGATCTCAAGAAGAGTCATAGCGCTCGTGGCGGAGGCAGGTCGAAACCTTCTGATAATGGAGCACGGAAGACGCCTGTCTTCACGCTGCGTAGTGATAGCGACAGGAGCGCAATACCGGAGGATCTCTGCAGAGAACTATAGCCACTTTGAGGGCGAAGGCATTCACTATGCGGCCACCGAGTTGGAGGCAGCACTCTGCGGTCATGAAGCTGTGGCAGTTGTGGGTGGCGGGAACTCAGCCGGGCAAGCTGCGTTGTTTCTGTCCTCTCGCGTTCCCCGAGTGCATCTGATCGTGCGCGCTGGCGATCTCAGTGGCACGATGTCCGACTACCTTATTCAACGGATCACCACTGCGCCGAACATCGTACTTCGGACGAACAGCCAGATCGTTTCTCTTCACGGAGCCAATTGGCTCGAATCGGTCACGATCAAAAACAGTTGTCGCGGTGATGAGGAGACAGTGGGAGTTTGCGGTCTGTTCATCATGATCGGTGCGACGCCTAACACGGAGTGGCTAGGAGCCGATGTGGATACCGATTCCGCCGGATTCATTCGAACCGGCACGGCCGCCAATGGAACAACAATGCACGCGACCTCCTTGCCTGGCATCTTCGCCGCTGGTGACGTTCGGTCGGGTTCCATCAAACGGGTAGCTTCGGCCGTAGGCGAGGGCTCTGTCGTTGTTGCTGAAATCCATCGATATTTGTCTGAATTGAAAGGCGCAGGATTCGCAAGTACGCGAAGCCAACATAGCAACTGAGGCGTTGCCGACCACATCTGCTCAGCGGATGGTGTCGGTCACTGCCAATAGCACGAAATGCGGAACATACTCCACATCGGTTTACCGATTCAGACTCAGCTTGCGATAACAGGCCAATGTGCTCATTGACCTCAGATTGCGCGCGATTGTCAGGATTACTCCCCATAAACGCACTAGTGTACGAGATTGAAAGTTGGATCATGCTGTTTTGCCACGGCTATGGAGGCCGTTCCTGTGGCAAAGAGCAAGATGAAACGTAAACGAGCGCCGAAGTCCGTCCTTAAGCTTCCTGATCTTGAGCAATCGAAATCCGCCGTTCTGAACAGCCTGACTTCGCCCAGTTCTCAGCGAACCTATGACCATGCGATCAGAGAGTTCATCGAATGGTACTGTTCAGAACCGAGGCTCGCCTTCAATAGGACCGTAGTCACGCGATACCGGCTCTCTCTCGAACAGCAGCATTATGCATCTACCACCATCAATTTGCGGCTCGCGGCAGTCCGAAGGCTGGCGTACGAGGCGGCGGATTGCGGGCTCCTGAGCGCCGATCTAGCGGCTGGGATTCGCCCGTGAAGGGTGCCAAACTATTGGGTATGCCGGTTGGTAATTGGCTTTCTGCGGAGCAGGGTAAGCGTCTTTTGCGGACCGTAGACGTTGACAGTCTTCGCGGCAAGCGAGATTACGCCACGCTCGCCATTCTCCTGGGTTGCGGTCTGCGGCGCGCCGAATTGACCGCGTTAAGGGTTGAAGATATCCAGCAAAGGGAGGAGCACTGGGTCATTGCCGATCTTATTGGCAAAGGCGGCCATATACGCACGATTCCTGTTCCAGACTGGGTTAAAGCTGGAATCGATGCGTGGATGACGGCCTCCGGAATCGTGGATGGCATTCTACTTCGGTCCATCAACAAGGCTGGCCGCGTCTGGGGATGCGGCTTCAGCCCTAGAGTCATCTGGGGCGTGGTGAAGGAGAAAGCAAAAATCTGTGAGATTCAACCCTGGCGCCGCATGACCTCCGTCGCACCTGTGCCCGTCTTTGTCCCCAGGCAGGTGGTGAGCTAGAGCAAATACAATTCCTGCTGGGACATGTCTCTGTGCAAACAACCGAGCGCTACCTTGGATGCAAACAGCGCTTCCACAACGCTGTCAATGATCGGATCGGGCTCGAACCACCCCCGCCGGGATCTTCGTAGATCCCACCCCACTGGCCGACATTTCGGTACTAACTTACTTTGCCCACAACCGTTGTCCATGTAGCAAAACGCGTAGACCCATCTGAAAGCGATCTGTTCTGGCATCAACTCGGCCATGGCCAAACAGTTTACTGAGCTGAGGAAAGTCTCCGGTGGCCAATTGACCCTTCGCAAATTCCATATCCATGTTGGCATTGTCTGCAGACTCGCGCAGCGCACTGCCAAAAACGAAATCATCGACCATTGCAAGCAGCGTAAGCTTCTGCTCCGCGGTCATCTTTGTCTTCGAGAGCGCCTGCAGGCATTGCTCCATATGCAGCATCGCATTTCTGCCGGGGGGCGCTGATGCCATCGAGGCAAGGGCCCAAGGGTGCCGGAGGAACAGGGCATGTGTTCGGGTTGCTATCTCAGTGATTGCGTGTTGCCACTCACTCGGTATGGATGAGAGTAGGTTTTCGCTCATCAGCGCGTCATCCATCGCCGCGATCAGGTCATCTCTGGTCTTCACATAGTGGTAAATGGTCATGGTGCCAACATTGAGTTCCTGTGCGACGCGACGCATCGATACGGCTGAGAAGCCTTCTTTATCCGCGATGGAGAGAGCGGCTGCGGCAATGGCTTCGCGGCTGAGTTGACTGGGTCTGCTTGACATTCGTACAGTGTACTAATAATGTGTTCGTACAATGTACGAACACGAAATTCTCATCATTGGCGCTGGACCTACCGGCTTGACGCTCGCAATTGAGCTGGCTCGACGCGACGTGGCGTTTCGCATCATCGACGCGGCTGCAACTCCGTTTTCAGGATCGCGGGCTAAAGGGCTTCAACCACGCACGTTAGAGATATTCGAGAATCTTGGTGTGATCGATTCGATCCTCGAATCGGGTGGACTGTATCCCAGGTTGCGCGTTCATCTGGGTGCTCTCTCGTTTCGCGCGGGTTCGCTCGGTTCCGCCAAACAGCGGAGCGAAGATACACCGTATCCGAATCTCTGGATGGTGCCTCAGGGCCGTACCGAAGAAATTCTGCGCCAGCGTCTTGCCGCGCTTGGCGTTGAGGTTGAGTTTGGCGTCGCTCTTGAGGCATTGACTCAAGGCGAGCGCGGGGTGGATGCCGTACTTTCCACAGGCGCATGCGTGCGTACCCAATTTGTCATCGGCTGCGATGGAGCGCGCAGTGCCGTGAGGAAGGCTGTGGGGTTGCAGCTGCAAGGAGAAGCCCTCGATGAGAGGTCCTCTCTGGTTGCGGATGTCAGGATTCCTACCCTCGACCGAAGCGACTGGCACATCTGGCCGTTAGCCAAGGGCGGACTGCTAGGCCTCTGCCCGCTCCCTGGAACGCAACTGTTTCAGTGTGCGACGAAGGTAGAGACAACCGACACGACAGAGATTGAACGGCTGGTCTGCCGCGCAACCGGACATTTGGTCGCGGAAGTCACTTGGGCTTCGACGTACCGGCCAGCGGTGCGCATGGTCGACCGATACCGCGTAGGGCGCGTTCTGCTGGCAGGCGATGCGGCGCATGTCCATCCGCCGGCCGGAGGGCAGGGTCTCAATACCGGCGTACAGGATGCCTACAACCTTGGTTGGAAGCTTGCGCATGTGGTCCGCGGCGGACCGGACTCCCTGCTCGATACGTATGAGGAGGAACGCCTGCCGATCGCTGCTGCTGTTCTTGGCCTGAGCCGACTTCTTCATGAAAAACGATCCATCAAGCGAGGGGATGCGACGAATCAACTCTCCTTGCACTACCGCTCAAGCTCATTGTCCTCGGGAGAAGCACGGGGTACATTGCATCCCGGAGATCGCATGCCGGACAGAAGGCTTGCAGATGGCAGCAGGCTCTTTGAGCGTCTCCAGAGCTGCCACGCAACGATGCTTGTTGCCGACAGGCAGCCACATATTCTGATCCGCCCGGATGGCTACATCGGTCACATCGGCTCCGAAAAGCTGCTTGAATACGCGGGACGTTCAGTGCATACGGTACATGGAGTACCGAGGTAGATATTCATAAACACTACGAAAGGAAATTCGCCATGATCGTCATCACCACCCCTACCGGAGACATCGGCCATCGCGTTCTACAGCATGTTCTTCAGGGCAACGAACCCGTACGCGTAATCGCACGTGATCCCTTGCGCATTCCACAGGAAATCCGTCAGCGTATCGAAGTCATACAGGGCTCACACGGCGACACTGCAACGATCGAAAAGGCTCTCACCGGCGCAGCTGCTCTCTTTTGGCTGATACCTCCCGAGCCGTTCATGACCCTGAATAGCGTAGATGAGGCGTATGCCGACTTCACAAGACCTGCAGCGGAAGCCATCAGGAAGTGCGGTGTCAAACGCGTTGTGACTGTCTCCGCTCTCGGGCGCGGCTGGAAAAAAGACGCCGGCCTGGCAACCGCCAACATCAAGGCGGATGACATGCTCGCAGGCACTGATGTCGCATTGCGCGTACTCACGATGCCGTCCTTCATGGACAATTTGCTACGCCAGGCGCCGACGATCAGGGCGGAGGGCCTGTTTTCGCTTCCCGTCCGCGCTAACCTAAAAGCTCCTCTGGTCGCGACTTCTGACATCGCAGCAGTGGCGGCAACGTTCTTGATGGACGCAACCTGGACAGGCCAGGCGGATGTGCCGGTGCTCGGTCCGGAGGACATCTCTCCGAACGAGATGGCAGAAGTTCTCTCGGATGCTCTGGGCAAGCCTGTTCACTTTGAGCAGACGCCCATAGCGGCCTACAAGAGCAGGATGGTTAGCCGCGGTATGTCCGATGCTTTCGCTCAGGGCCTCGCGGACATGATGACGGCCAAGGACGAAGGCATGGATAACAGCGCATCCCGGGCGGTTGCGGCCTACACGCCGACCACATTCCGCCAGTGGAGCGAGGCTGTTTTGAAGCCAATAATTGTGGGCTAGAGCGGCAGCACAGCAAACTCCATGCTGATGAAGGCAGCGAGTCTACTTGAGTTCACGCAGGTGAAGTTTGGTACTCACAAACGCCGATGTAGCCGGGAGGAATTCTGGCTTCGCGCTAAATCGCCGAGACGCGAATCGAGCGCCTGGAAGGCGAATTCGGGGGTTCCGTCTGGATCACCGCCTATCCGGAAGTAATCCCCCAAAAACGCGGTTCTGTCCGGGTTGGCGACCATCCGACCGGAACGAGCAATTGAGGCGTCAAAGAGCCCCCCGAATTATGCCAGCGCAGGATTCAGACTGACTGTACGGGTTACGGAAAGGACCGTAATGTCGTCCTCTTGGCCAAACTGGGTGGCTGCTTCCGCGATAGCCTTCGCTGGTTGGTTGCTGATGGCCTCGGTGCGCTCAAAGCCGTAGAGTTCTCCTTGCGGGTTGGTCGCCTCAACCACGCCATCCGAGACAAACGTGAGCCGGTCGTTGGGAGCGATCTGGTAGCGCGTCTCTGCATAGCTGGCTTCGCCCAATATGCCAAGCGGGAGGCCGGGTTCGACCGCCATTTCCTCGCCATTGAGATAGGGAGCTGGATTGCCGGCGTTTGCAACAGTCATAGTGCCATCTGCCGCAATGTGCGCAGCGCAGCATGTGACAAACCCGTCCATTCGCCCATGAAGCACCCGGTTTAGATGTGCCAGCACGTCAGCGGGCCGGCTTGACGCATAGTCGTGCAAAGAGCCCATAATCGCGCTGACGGTCATGGCGGCCTTCAACCCTTTTCCGCTCACATCTCCTACCACGACCAGTAGGCCGCCGTCTTCCGGCATTACGCGGAAGAAATCTCCGCCCACTTGTTTGGCTGGTGCATATGCGCTCTCGACCCTGAATCCCGGAACGTCTGCGGCCGGAACCACCAATTGCCGCTGCACCTCCCGCGCCGCTTCGAGATCTGCGTTGGTCCGTGCATGCTCCATGGTGATCCGCCGATGGCGCGCGATCATCACCGGCGCAATGGAAATCAGGAAGAAGAACATCGAGAGATCGTCACAGTCGTAGCTGAATCGTGTCCCCAGGTGGAACCGGCCCACCAGCCTGGTCAGGCCTAGAAGCTCAAAGCCATTTGCCAGCAGAAACGAAGGCAACAGCAGGGCTGCGTCCCGGCTGCCTCGTCGCCATTGCATCGCCAGGAACACCAGGGAACCTGCCACAAACGGCAGTTGCACAGCCAACGACACATAGGCGAAATTTGGGAGATATCGGCCCAGCCCGTAGAAACTCGCGGCTGCCAGCACCTCCGGCACGAGCAGAAGAATTACCTGGTAAGCCCGCAGCGCCCAGTTCATCCGCACCTTGGTAAAGGCCGCCAGAAATCCAATCAACGGCGCGTACCGCGCAATCTGCCCAAATTCATTGAGCCAGCGCTGCCACGCCGGGCCGACGATCGGGTAAACAACGTCAAAGCACGACATCAACGATGTCGAGCCGTCCAGCCACAAAAAGGCTGCGAACCACAGGTATTCGCGGCTGCCCCTGTCAAAGGCAAATGCCAGAAGCAGAACCGCGCCGCCCAGCAATTCGGCCAGGCAAAGCAGAACCTCCGGCAGAACCCGGTAAAAGCGCGCGGCATCCAAGGCCGTGCGGCGGTCGGACAGCAGCGCCGATGTACCGAGCAGCACGTCGCCTTTTCCCAGCCCAACAGCGCCAGACCTTGTCTTGCCGGCCTGATCGAGGCGAATGGCAAGCAGGGACGGGGAGCCGGGCGAAGCCCCTGTCAGGTGGATAAGAATCCCGCGCTGTGTGTAGTAGTTGGGGCCAGGCAGCCGGCTACAGTCGGAAACCTTCGACCCATTCACAAAGATCTGGCACCCGGTCGCCTTCGGAGCGATCAGAAGTGCGGAATTTGCGGGAATGTTTTGCCACGGAATGAGCGCTCTGAACCAGAGAACCCCCTCTGCTGTGCTCAGCTTCTTGCTTTCCGTGGAGCCGAGTTCCACCTGCTGCCAGGCGCTGTCGTCCTGTGTCGGACTGGCCCCTTGCGGATCATCCCCGGCGTGGACCCGCCAAGACCCGTCGAACGATTCGACCTGCATCGCATGGGGCTCGCCGCCTTTTCCCTGCGCCGAAACAGAGTGGGTCTCGGCCATGGCTCCAAGGGCGGACAGCAGCACAAGAATAGTGGCTAATCTGCAGGGAAACATGCCGAAAGGATATCTTGGCCCAGCAAGATTGAGACAGCAGAAACCTCAGGTCAAAGCTACGGAAGCCAACGGATTTCGACCTTCGAGCTGGAACGGCAAGGTTCCGGGCGAGTCACCGGCCACCCGGACGTTACCCCAAAACGGGTGTAATGTCCGGGCGGGCGACAACCCGACCGGAACTCGGAGCGACTCCCTACTTCACGGCTCAATGAGCGCATTGGGCTGTTCTCGCCATTTGAGCTTTCGCTGCCCAAAAGTCAGTAAATACAATGTGATTTATCGGGACGACTTCGCACCTGTGATTGGATGAGTGGTGGGCCGGCCCCTCGTTGGGCCTCCGCGACGTGCCTGGAAAAAGTAAAACCGCCCGCCGAGCGTGTTCTTCATATCGACCACATGTTTGCGCGCATGCAGCGTCTTAATACATACGAAGCAAAAACGAACGCCAAGACGAGAATCGGATCAAATTTATCCCAGGTACTGCCACCGCCATTCATTTGTGAATAGAACGCGAGTAAAAGATCGATCGCGATACCGGCATAAACCCACTCAGTCAATCGAGGCACATTGGGAATCAGAAGGCCCACGCCGCCAAGGATGTGGGTCACGCCAATCAGAGGGATGATATAGAGCGGGTATCCGAGTTGCTGATTGGCGATCCTCCACTCGCCGGGATCGTGAATTAGATATAACCTTCCAAAGTACACCCAGATGAAGGCAACAAGGCCGGTTATGCCCATCGTGGATATTTGAGTTGCTCGACCGGCCCGCGCGGATTTATCTATTGTGTGTTCAGCTTTCATATTAAAAGATCCTCCTCTTGCGGTTTAAATGGTTTAAATCGTTCCGCAACAACCGGCTCTTGTGCGCGACTGAAATCAACGCGCTGCATGGGCGGGACGGCCTCCGGGCCCTCCATTCAACGGGGGCTTTCTGCACCCTTCACCACAAGAGAACAGGTGAGGGCGCCCTCGCAACGAGCATCGCCCTCGATTCTGTCTACTCCCGGCAGATCGGCGATCGCCTCCGAGCAAACCAGGTCCACGACGGAATGGCTTTTCGCCAGGTCGGAACCGGACGATCAGCCGCCCGGCTCCGCCCGTTGCAGCCAAAACAAGAACTTTCATGTTTGACCTCGATCTTTCTTGACGTCGGTGCCGCGGTTTCCAAGGAAACGGGCTGATTCAGCTTGCCCCGGACTTACGCCTTGACGCTGTTCTTTGCAGCCGCAAACACATCGCGTGCGGACGTCGTACCCGTTACGTGCTCGGTACCCGCGATTCCGAGGTCCATCCATCCCGCGTTAACGCTGTCAAACATTTCTTCGGCAGGTCCAGTGTGGCCCTTCGGGACGCCGAACTGCTCGAACGCTTCCGCCCACCCTGCACGCGGGACTGCAAAGGCCTTTACGTCGAGCTTCAGGACTTCACCCAACTGTCCGGCCACTTCATCCGCGCTTACCATCGAACCCAGCTCGATGACACGATGCCCTGACCACGCCGGCCCGGTCAGAAGCGTTGCCACCTCTGCGCCGATGTCGTCTGACGCGACCATTGTCGATTTCCGGTTTGTAGGATTGTAGAAGACCGGTAGTGTTCCGCCCTGGGCGGCCTGTAAGCCGAAAAGAAAGTTTTCGAAGAAGCCGCCTGCGCGCACAAATGCGACCGGAGATGACAGGCTGCGAAAACCTTGCTCCAAGAGTGATAAGGCCGTGATGATCCCCGCCCCGCTGGTTCTATTCGCGCCCATCGATGAGAGCGCTACCACCCGCTGGGGCACCACCTTGGTCAGCGCGTCGACATAGTTCGCAATCACGCCCTTTGCTTCTCTGTAATCAGGCGAGGGGGCCCATACACCCGGCAACATAACAAACGCGCCCTCAACACCCTTGAGAGCCGCCGCTACGGCTGTCGCATCGTTCCAGTCTCCATCCACCAACTCCACGCCCTTGTCTGCCCACTTCGCCGCTTTCTCGCGATTGCGCACAAGTGCTCGCACCTGTTTGCCTTGCGTCAGCAGATGGCGCGCGGTGGCGCCCCCAACGGTTCCAGTAATTCCCATGACTAAATACATGCTCGTTTTCTCCTCGTTAGAACGAAAGTGGTGCTCTGCTGCGAACACCAGAGCTTGTGAGTTGCGCAGCTAGCACTCCGCTAGTCCCGTGAGTTTCCACAGTTATCTGTCGCATGAATCGCCTTTTGCCGCGTATTTGGCCGCCCACCCAAAATGAGCGACCTGATCATTGGAGGCGCATGACAACCATTGGTTGCAAAATAATCAGTGGTTACAAACCACTGGATGTAAATCAACAAGCGGTCGCATAAATCGCCAAAAGGGGCTAAGCTATGGAAGTGACATCCACATCACCAAGTCGCCGGGTAGAGCGCAAGGAGAGGTTGCGGGGCGAAATCCTTGCGGCTGCAGGTAAAATGTTCGCCGATCGCGGTTACGAAGCCGTGACGCTTCGTGAGATCGCTAAAGAAATCGGTTATACGCACGCCGTGATCTACCAGCATTTTCCGGACAAATCACACATCCTTGCCGAGTTGAGCCGCGAGACGATCGGGCTGATGATTCAGAACTTCGACGCGATTGCCGCTAAATATCTCGCACCGAAAGAGCGCCTTTTTGCGACCTCGCGCGGCTTGATTCAATTCTGCATTGCCCATCCACAGCAGTTCCGCAACGTCTTCTTCGGGCCTGAGAACCGAAACGGCGTCCGCGCTGGACAATACATCAACGCTATTGGCGCGCCTTTGTTCGGACGTTTCGTGCAGCTTTTTTTCGATGTTGCCAGGGATGAAGGATTGCCAAATAGGGACGACATAGTGATAGCCCATACCTGGTGGTTTACGATCTTTGGCCTCGCCACACTCTTTGTTATCCAAGGGGTTGTGCCTGACCTGCCTGACCAGGCTCTCGTGGTCGAGCAAACGATCGCAACGCTTTGGGCGGGAGTTCAAACGGTACCGCGATTGCCAAAGAGTGCAATTTCTAAGCGATCCGGCCGATCCAGTGCCTCGAAGCAAAAACAGCTTATATCTACTTAGGAGTCGTTGAAGGTGTGCCCGCGGAGTACCAGGACCCACCACTTTTCCAAGGCCGTAGCCCTTCTGGTGGCCGGGAGAGTTCTCGTTTTACGCCAAATCGCCAATGCACGCATTGAGCACTACAAGCGACTTTCGGATAGGCCCTCTATTCGTACCGGAGGGCTCGCACCGGATCAAGGTTAGCGGCTCGTCTTGCTGGGGCATAACATGCAACCATGCTCACGATCAGCAGCAAGACTGGGATGGCAATTTCGCCCGCCATATTCATTGCACCCAGCCCCACGAATCCTGCTGAAAGTGCCGGTGCGGCCATCGCCGTCAGCGCGCTTCCAATCGCGACTCCCGCTGAGCTGAGGATTGCGGCCCGTCGCAATACCAGCCCCAAGATGTTGCCTCGGCTCGCTCCCATCGCCATCCGCACCCCGATCTCCGCAGTGCGTCGGCTTACCGCATACGAGATAAGACCATAGAGTCCAACCAGCGCGAGAATCAGCCCCAGAACCCCCATGATGGTGATCATCTGAATCAGTACCAACCAATTGCTGAGTGTTGACTTGGCAAATGAAACGACCGTTCGGATGTTGTAAGGCATGTCCGGGTCCAGCTTATAAATAGTCTGCCGTAACTGTGCCGCCAATGTTGTGGAGCTGTCGGCTGATTCAGCAACCAGGCTCATAGCGGAACTCGGGCCTTGTTCGTAAGGCAAGTAAACGTAGGGTTGGGGTTGTTCCCACGGCAGCAGATAGCGCACCGTCTTTGCTACGCCGACGACCTCTGCCATCGATCCGTCTGGGCGGCTTAGTCGAAGCCGCTTGCCGATGGGGTCCTGCTCAGGCCAATATCGCTTCGCGAACTCTTCGTTGATGATCGCTACGCCCGGCGTTGCGGATCTGTCGTCAGCAGTGAATGCGCGTCCGCGCACGATTTTGATCTTCAGCGTGCTGAAGTAGTTTTGGTCCACGGCCCCACCCAGGATTTTGATGCTCTCACTCCCTTTCGGCAGTTGAACGCCGTCGGGCACTACCGTCACACTGCTTTGCTCCAGCGAAAGGGGCACCGATTCCATTAGGCTGACAGACTTTATGCCGGGTAATGATCGAACATCCTCAACAAACCGGCGATAGAACGACGCTGTTTGATCATTGGAATAGCGCAGTACGGAGGGGTCGAGAGCTACCGCGACCAAGCGATCAGACTTGAAACCGGGATCAGCGGTGAGCATTTTTTGAAAGCCGCTGAGAAGTGCGGCCGCCGATGATAGCAACACCATCGCCAGGGCAATTTGACTCACCACCAGAACGTTACGACCTCGGGTGCGAGAGGCGCCGTCCATACCGCCGCTCTTGAGCGCCGAGGCCAGCCGAACCCGTCGTGATTGCAATGCCGGAGCGAGTCCGAAAAGCAGACAGCTGAGCACCGCCACGACTAAGTTGAACGTCAGGAGGCGTGCATCTATCCGCAAATCCAGAACGAATGGTGGGTCGCTGGGAATCTGGATCCTTCTCAGCAGCAGAATGCCCCCGTATCCAAAGGCCAGGCCAGCGAGACTTCCTGGCAACGCGAGCGCCAGATTCTCAGTGATCAATTGCCGTACCAAACGCTTCGTGCCTGAGCCTATCGAGAGACGGATTGCGATTTCGCGTGTTCTTGCCATTGCGCGCGTTAGCGCGATATTCGCCACGTTCACACATGCAATCACCAAGACGATAGCCGAAAGCCCTAACAGCATCGCGACCATTGCCAGTCTCGACGGTTCCTTGGCAACAATGGACTGTAATTCGGTCCAAACCATGATGTGCCGTCCCGCATCGGTTTTCGGATAGGAGCGCTCGAGGTTTTGGCCTAACGCTGTCGCTTCGAGCCGCGCAGAGCGTCTCGAAACGCCGGGCCGGAGACGTCCCAGGACGCTTAGTTCATGTCGCACGCGGTCTTCCAAAGGCCCATCCTTCGTATTCTCCAGACGACCCCACATCGACAATGGAACATAGATCGACGGCGGAAAGAACCGAACTATGCCACTGAACGATTTGGGAGCTATGCCCACAATGGTGAATGGAATTCCATTCAGGCGAAGTGTCTGACCGATCGCTCCGCGATCGCCGCCGAGTTCGCTCGCCCAGAAATCGTAGCTAACGATCACAACTGGGTCCGTGGCCGTCGCCGAGGCGTCGTTCTGAATAAACGCTCGCCCCAGAAAAGGCTGCACGCCGAGCGTGGAAAAGAAATTATCGGTGGCCATCATTGCCTGCCGCACTCGCGGTGGCTCGCCCGTTCGGGTCGATACGGTTAAAGTAGTCAATCGATATGCGAGCAGTCCGGAGAAAGAAAGATTAGTCGCCCGGATTTCCCGATAATCAGGGTATGAAAAACCTCCCGATGGATCATCTCGAGTAGAGTCGGCGACGATCACGACTTCCGACGGGCGTGTTATCGGCAGCGGGCGTAGCAGAATCGCATCGGAAAAACTGAACATTGCATTGTTTGCGCCAATGCCCAGAGCGAGGGTGATGACCATGATCGCGGTAGGGACAGGGTTTTTCCGCATCTGGCGCATCGCATACTTCAAATCGCGACCCAGTTCGTCGAACTTCAGCATCGCGTCGGCCGCGTGTGTCTTCTCCCCAAACCTTTGCGGATTCCCAAATCTCAGTCGAGCCGCCCGTCGCGCATCCTCAGGCGACATACCGGACGCTTGGTTATCTTCGGTCCGCATCTCCAGGTGCGAGCGGATCTCTTCTTGTATATCTGCTTGCAGGCGCCCGCGCCGCCAAAGGTTCAGAAAGCGATTGAACATTCCCATGCCAAACCTCACACATACCGGAGGACCGCACGGACCCCTTTCACGAGGCCCTCGAAATCCTGTTCTGCCCGCTCCAGCCGCTTACGTCCGGCAGCTGTCAGCCTGTAGTACTTTGCTCTCCGCCCACGTTCGGATTGTGCCCATTCGGAAGCAATCCACCCGCTCTGCTCCATGCGGTGCAGTGCGGGATAGAGCGATCCTTCTTCGACCTGCAGCAATTCATCGCTGGCCTGCTCTATATGCAGAACAATGCCGTAGCCGTGCAGCTTTACGCGTTGAGCCAGCGTCTTCAACACGAGCAGATCAAGACTTCCCTGTAGGTCGTACCGAGCCATCTCATACCTCTACCTCTTGGTATTCAGTCACGGTATACCTAGACGTCACGGGAAGTCAATTGCTGAAGGGGTCAATGAGAGGATTCAACCACGTTTTAGCGGCTCCGAGCGAGTCACCGCCCACCCGGAAGTTACCCCAGAACGGGTGTAATGTCCGGATGGGCGACCATCCGCGAAATATCGTGTGCTCGCGCCGATTGAAATGCCGTGTGAGACCATTTCCACGGGGAACTCGGTACGCTTCCAGGCTTGACAGCGGAGGGGTTCCTGATCACTCACGAAGGTCTATACGGCTCGCTTATTGCCTAATCGCTGGGGGTTTCCACGTGCCGTCGATAATGGAAGGTGGGTTCTCCTTCGGCCAATACAGACGCAACATGACGCTGAATTTCGCTTTTGGAGCGGGCAGCCAATTCGCCTCTTTGTCCTTGCCGGGCGAATCCGCCTGCAGATAGATGTCCACTGAGCCGTCGGCGTTGGGGACGAGTTTGTCACGCTGGCTGAGCGTGTAGCGGTTGAGCGCATTGGGAACGAAGAAACGATCTCCGTCATACATGGTCAACGACCAGAATCCGTTGACCGGCGGCAGCTGACCTTTCTCGAAATGGATGACGTATTTGTTGTTCCCCTCATATTCCTTGCCGTCGGCCCCTTTCTCGGAGGCCGGGTAGACCGCATCTGCCGGGAGGTTCCAGCCCGGCCCGAGCATGTTGCACAAGGCGCGCAGCAGATAGTCGGTGCCCCAGTTGGCCACACTTGAGCCAAAGTAGATCCACCCGTTGATGGTCGCTTGGTTCTGAAAGCGCACAAGCATTCTCTGTAGCGCCAATTTGGGGACGGCTTGGACGGCTGCGCTATCGAATGCGCTGAGTTTGCGCGGGTCAAAGTCCCACCCATGCGTTAACCCGATGCTGGCCATTCCCGGGAGCATGGGCGCGTCCTGTGGCAAAGGTGGGTTGGTCTTAATCAGTTTTGCAAGGTAGCTAAAATAGTCTTCGACGCTCAGTGCGTTCACCTGCTCGCGCGGCAGCGTCTTCATATCTACGCCAGGGTCTACGCTAGCCAGCGGGGGCGTGTAGGGCTTGCCGTATTGACTCAATGGAATCAACGAAATTTGGTCCTGCAATGCATGAACCTTCGCGTAGTCCTCCGGCGTGCCTGTGCAATAAATGCGGCCGAGAAGCCAGACAATGCCGGTTGGCGATTTGTATTCGGTAAGGCCAGGGGGAACCGCGCCGGACCATTGCGGACCCGTAATGACGTAGTTCTGCGGCCTTTGGCCCGTGGTCCTCGTTCCGGGAACTTGGAAGACATCCGTCCAGCCGCTCAGCATCGGAATCATGAAATAGCGGTCGTCCATGTCCGGGATAGTCAAAACCATCGGCTCCTTCGAGACGTCGAGCCAAGCATCGGTATAGAGCGTATCGGCGTTAGGAGCGGGAACCGAATGGTCATCGACTGCCATGTAGCTCCGGACTCGGCGAAATTGGCCCATAGGTGCGCGTGTTGGTCCTGCGGTCGCAACGTTGGTGAGTTGCCTGCGAGTCATGTCTAGGAGCACAAGCGGGTAGCCGTAAACGTAAGCTTCGATTGCGGTGCTGACCGCCTGCTCGGTGCTGAGTCGGTCGCTGGGCGCAACCGAATGAACCACTTTTGAAGGCATTTTGATTTCTCCATGTAAGGCAATGTCTCGGAGAGGATCGTTCGACATTTCAGTTCGCGAAATGGGACGGGTCGTCACCGCAACCGCGACAGCTCAACATTACTCATTTTGGAGAGTTAAGGGTGTATCGGCTACTGGCAAAACTGTTAGTGCTGGACGAACCCTTGCCAATCGACATTCGAGGCGCTTGTTCAAGCCCGAATCACCGCCCACTCGGAAGTTACTAGTTGTTCAACAACTCGGAATTGGCTCACGCGGTCTGGAGAAATCAGTACCGGAAAGTCGACATGAACGAAGCCGCACGCGAACGCCGCCGCAGCGGCTTCGTTCATGTCGGCTAGCAGGCCAAAATCTAAGTAGATCCCGGCGGCTCTGGTTCCAGCCCTATCCGATCGTTCACCGCGATCCTCAAACGCTGCTGGCAGCCAATGTAGCGTTCCGTTGTTTGCACTGAGACATGCCCCAGAAGAAACTGGATTTGTTCAAGTTCACCGCCTGAATCATGGCAAAGTCGCGCGCAGGATCGTCGAAGATCATGCGGCGCGAGCCGAGGCATGTTCATGTTCGCGGCAGCCTTCTTGACGACATGCCAGACCGTCTTTTCCGAGATACCGTCTCCCCAGAGTTTTCCCGCCCGACAGACACATCGGAACAACGGAACAACGGCCCCTTCTCGATCCCGGCGGCGGCCAGCCACGCATCCAGCGTTTCTTTCACCCAACTTGGAACGGGAACGGTTCGGATGTGTCTGCCCTTGCCGATGAGGTCCACGATGGCCCACCGCTCCTCGCGCCGTTGTAACCTCTCCAGTGTCAGTTCCGCAAGCTCTCGGCGCCGCAACCCACAGCCGAGCAGCACCGCCAAAATCGCTGGATCGCGCTGGCCCGTGAGGGTTTGGCTGTTGGGGACCTGCAAGAGCGCCGACGCCTCTCCAGCTGTTAGCCAATTACCTAACCGAGAGCCCAGCTTGCGAACGCCTTTGACGCGGTGGATACCAGCGGCCAGTTCGGGGCTCAACAGACCGGAGTCGGCCGCCTCAAAAGCCAGACGCCGCACGGCAGCCATCCGCACATTGATCGTCCCAGAAGCAAGGCCGCGTTCCTCCAGGTGAAACCGACAGCGTCGAACCACCGTTTTGTTGAAGGCGAGCCGTGGTTCAGAACAGTAACAGTACCAAGCGACGAACTCATCAATGGCATGCTGATATCCGCGCCTGGAGTCCGGGGAACCAAGGCTCCGTAGAACCGCAGCTTTCGAGTGTTCTAGATCTGGAATGCCGAGCTTAATCGCTTAATCTTAGGCCGGCTCTTCTTGTATTTCGAATTTCTCGTAGAAGGCCCCCTCATGGTTGCCGCCTCCATTGCGGCGGATCATGAGGTTAATGGCCTTTAGCTGACGGTGTCTTCGATTGTGTTCCGGTGCTGTGAATGCCGGGAAGCCGGTTATTCGTCCACATCGATTGGTTCCGAATAATCCGTGATCCAGTCACAAAGAGAAGAACTTTGAACGCGGACCGCATCTACTCTTGGTTGGGGGCGGGTCAACATGGCCATTGAAAAATTCACCATCAACATATCGGACTCTTTGCTCGCGGATCTCAGACGCAGGCTAGACACCACACGATGGCCGGACGAGCTTGAAAACGTTGGCTGGGAGTTGGGCTCACGTCTCGGCTATATGAAATCGCTGGCCGATTATTGGCGGAACGGCTATGAGTGGCGTCGCCAGGAGGCAACGCTGAACCAGCTCCCTCAATATCGAGTTGCACTCGATGGATTCCACGTCCATTTTGTCCATGCGCGCAGCAAACATCCCAAACCACTACCGCTCATCATCACGCATGGATGGCCCGGAAGCTTCGTTGAGATGGTGAAGCTTATCCCGCTCTTGACCGATCCCGTGGCGCACGGAGGAAGCGCTGAAGATGCCTTCGATGTGATCGTGCCCTCTTTACCGGGCTATGGTTTCTCAGATCGGCCCACGGAGCGCGGCATGAGCCCATTCAAGGTAGCAGCACTCTGGGCCCGATTGATGACGGCGCTCGGTTATGAGCGCTTCGCTGCCCAGGGAGGCGACTGGGGCTCAACCATCTCCACAGCCATTGGCCTTAACCATGCCCAACGCATTATCGGCATTCACCTCAATTACATCGCCGGTCGTTTTCTCTTCGGCGGAACATTGAACCAAACCCCGGAGGATGAAACGTCCAAATCCTATCTCGCCGAACTCCGTGCATGGACCGACCTGGAGGGCGGTTACAGTCATATTCAAGGGACGAAGCCGCAAACGCTGGCTTATGCGTTGAACGACTCCCCGATAGGTCTCGCAGCCTGGATCGTCGAAAAGTTCCGAACCTGGAGCGACTGCAACGGTGAGCTGGAAGCCATCTTTACCAGGGATGAACTTTTGACCGATGTGATGATCTATTGGGTAACCGAGACCCTGAACTCCTCGGTTCGGCTCTATTATGAATCGCGAGAGCAGCCTCTTCAGCTTTCGCCCGCAAATCGGGTGGAGGTTCCCGTAGCAGTGGCTGTCTTCCCCAAGGAGATTCCTATGCCGCCGCGCGCGCTGGCGGAGCGCGGCTACAACATCCTACGCTGGACTCGGATGCCTAAGGGCGGACACTTCGCGGCTATGGAGCAACCAGGCCTTCTTGCACAGGATATCCGGGAATTCTTCCGCCCACTCCGCTAAGCCTCGGTGGCTTTGGACATCGGAGTCGTTCACGTAATCGCGGTTCTCTTGGTAAGCACTCGACAACGTTCGGCGGGCATTCTTGGCGAGTCACGCTCTCGACTGTCTACACTGGACCTGTACCGCCCAATTCACTTCGGCACGACGAGAGCGCCGTTCGTGATAAGTTTGGAATCCACTATGGCGATCTCGACCCGCCGGTTGGCAGCACGCGCCTGTTCGCTGTCGCCCGGAACGCGAGGGTCGGATTTGCCAAAACCCTTGGCGCTCGTGATGGTCGTCGCGGGAATTCCGACCTGCACCAGGAAGTCGCGGACAGCTTCGGCGCGACGCTGTGAGAGTTGCAAGTTGTATGTCTGCGTGCCGATGTCGTCCGTATATCCGTAGACAGCAATCGAATGTCCCTTAAGCGTCATCAGGATCCCGGCGATGCGATTAAGGATGTCGCGATATTCCGGCTTAATGGTTGCCTTATCAAAGTCGAAGCGAATCGACTTGCTATCCAGCGTCATCACCAGGCCCATGGCGGTGCGATGCGTTTCGGCGATCTCCCCGAGAGCCTGTTGCAGTTGTGCAAGTTCCGCTTCTCGCTCTTGTCGATATTTCTCAGCCTGCTGTGTGGCTTCATCTGCCTTTTGCTGCTCGGCGGCGGCCTGCTGCCGCGCAAGTTGCGCCTGCGCCTCCGAGTTCGATTGAGACTGCTTCGCCAAGTCGCGCTGTTGAGCGGCTGCCTGCGCGTTCGCAGCCGCTTGCGAAGCCTGCTGGGCCAACGTCTGGGATTGCTCCTGTGCGCGCTCGATCAGCCGGCTGAGACCTTCCGTTTGCTGGCTGAGCCGCGCCACCTCGCGCTCCAGGCGACGGACCGAGGTTAGATAAACAAACCCAAGAGCCAAGCTAAGCGCGATTGCGATCACTCCCAGAGCCAGCGCTAGCTTCCCGTGAGACTTGGCAGGTTCATCCCCAAGTCCACGCTCGTCCGGCTGCAGCGCCTGGCCTGAAGAATCCATCATTAGAAATCTTAGCGTGGAGTTCTAGATTGAGGCAAAACGAGACAGGCTCCCAGATTGTCGCCTATCCGGACATTACCCGGTTTTCAAGTTCTGTCCGAATAGGCGGTTACTCGACCGGAACTGAGAATTTCGCACTTAACGCTTGATGAGTGCCTAGTGAGTGATTGATCCTGCCACACTCCCCCTGCTGCCGCGATGCGGGAGAAAGGTACTTCACTTCACATCGAAGATCGCAAAGTGATCGCCACCGCTAATAAAGACTCGCTGGAAGAGCACGGTCGGCAGTAAACCATCTTCAAGCCGCGTGGGGAGGTCCTTGGCAATGGACAAAGGGGCCACGAATGAGACGCGGCTCAGGATGCGGTTGCCGATCTGAATGTTCTGCGGCGGCACGACGGCAAAGGCCCTTTGCGCACTGGTAGCGTTTGCTCCTTGAAGAGTAGCTGACTGGACCAGTGCCTGGACCTCCGGATGCGTGCTTCCGGGATACAGGATGGGACCGTCGCTGCCGGAATCGAGTTGTAACAGAATCGGCCGTTTTCCGGTCTTGGAGAGACGGACGGATATAACGCAGCTGTTCCATGAATGACAGTTCATCCTCAGGATGTCGCGGGCGGACAAAGGGAATGCGCTCGCCGCGCACGCTATCTTGCATCGCACTGGTTTCATCGAGACAGAGCAATTTGTGTGGGTAGTCGACAAGCATGTCAAAGTGAGCGAGAAAACTCTCACCGAGAACACCGCGGATGCGAGGATCGGCGGCTTGAATCTGTCGAAGGTCCTGGACTACGGCGGGTGACTTCTCAACCACCTTAGAGTCTGCTTCCAGCGTATCCAGAACAATCGCGTACGCCTGCGCGAAGCTGGCGACGGAGACGAGACCCACCTTGCCCTGAGGCTTTAGCGCGAGTTCCACGGCAAGCGATGGATCGACGACTGTAAGCTGGCTGCCTGTATCGACAATGAAATCAAATGAACCCTTTTGGTTGATTCTGATGGGAATCACAATTAAGGCATGTTGAACGAGGCGCGGGGTTACACTGGCGATACCTGCGGGGCAGTGCGACTCTGCCGGCAGAGCGTGAAGCGTGACCATCGCCAGGGTTACGGAGACCAGCAACGGAAGTTGGCGATGGGTGAACAGGTGTTTCATGTCGATCCTCCTGCTCGCGGGGTGCGAGGTGAGGCGACATTGAGGCTTTGGCGGGGGTACCTCAATCGATAGCGGGTAAAATGCTGGTCGATGAAAGGTCGAAAGAATCTCAATGTTGTCCGTTAACGGCTCTTGCGTTCAAGTTGGCACGGGCCGGATAAGGCGATGAAGGGCCAGATCTTTGAGGAACCGAAGAAATACACTGGTCGATTGCTTCCGTTTATGTCTGGTCAGGAACTGCCGACAAAGAGCGCGGCTTTCTTCTTCATCTTTTCAACGATGGTCGGGCCATGAAATCGCGCGGATGCCGCCAAAGCCCGCGATGCAAGTGAAAGTGGTGGCGAGTGCAAGAGAGTTTCTCTAGCGCTGCTTTTGATTCTTGCTTGACACGGGCACAACTGTTGCGAACAGCCCAAACCAGACACCCTCAACGGACACCCGCCCTTCCCGCCGCCCTTCCCTTTGTAATTCCGACCCGAATTCCTGCCACGAGCGCTAAAAGCCACGCGGCCTTTCCGTACAGAACGGCGAATGAAGTGCATCGACCCTGTGAATCTCAAGGGAGATCTGGGGGAGCGCAGCCGAAGTATTGGAGTTCAGTGGGCCTCACGTGGAGAAGTTTTTGAGACGGAGCAATCTGAAATCGGGGGGCAGGCGCAACGTAACCTCATGCCGTCGTCTTCGACCCTATCTCGGTTCAAGGACAGCAAAGCGATCGGCGTGGTCGACGAAGACGCGCCTGAAAAGTCCCGTAGTCAGGACACCATCGATCCCCTTTACATACGAGCTCTTCTCGGTTGTAGTGCTGAGGAAGGATACGCGGGACAATTCGAGTGAGCCGATCTTCACCAGCTGAGGTGGCAAAGCGGACAAGATCGGCCGCGTTCCATCCACTCCGCTCCCGCGTACAGGCACGTCGTGGGAGGGCCGCGCCAACATGTATTCAGAGGTGTTGAAGAGGATGGGCTCATTCGCACCGGAGTCGAGCAGCAGGCGAACGGGCCGCAGCCCACCGGATAGACGAACGATGATGAGCAGCAAACCGGGCATTGCGCCGGCCTCGTCTACCTCGCGCATAGCAACCAGCGGGATATGCGGGCCTTTCACCTCTGCGCGCATAGCCGCCGAGTCGTCGAGACAGAGCAGGCGATGTGCGTTGTCGATCAGCAGGTCGAATTGTTCGAGGAAATCCTCCCCGAGAATACCCCGCAGGTGCAGATCGGCGGAATGGAGACTCTGCAGGTCGTAAACGAGGACCTTTAGCTTGGCAACATCGTGAGAGCCGACTTTGACCGAGTCGAGTTGCGCATAGGAGGCAGACTGAGCAGATCCAACTCCAATGACCCCGGCCGTGCCCTGAGTATCTATATGAAGGCTAGTGGCGAGAGAAGGATCGATCATCGTGATCTGGGCGCCGCTATCCAATAAGAAGTTGTAGGGGCCTGTGTGATCGATGGATAAAGCCAGGACTATCCAGTGGCGATTGACCAAGCGGAAGGGTACACCGGCGACATTTCCAGGACAATGGGTGTCTGCTGCCAGCGCGGGAAGAGTGGTTGAGGCGAATACCAGGGAAACGAACCACTGGAGAACGAGGGCACGTTGAACGAAGCGCGGGGTTACACTGGCGATGCCTGCGGGGCAGAGCGACTCTGCCGGCAGAGCGGGAAGCGTGACCGTCGCCAGGGTTACGGAGACCAGCAATGGACAATGACGATGGGAGAACAGGTGTTTCATGTCGATCCTCCGCTCGCGGGGTGCGAGCTGAGGCGACATTGAGGTTTTAGCGGTGCTACCTCAATCGATTACGGGTAAATACTGGTCGATGAAAGGTCAAAAAAATCTCAATGCGTAACTAATTGTTTTTCTATCGGTTACGGGGTCTTACTGTAGCCGGTAGATGTGATCGGTACCGAATAAAGATCGCGAGGCTATCAACGATGGCAGAGGTGGAACGCCAGCTTCGACTCGTCCGGTTCGGAGATTTCGAAGTTGACCTTCGTACCGGCGAATTGCGCAAGGCTGGACTGAAGCTGAAGTTCGGGGGGCAGCCGTTTCAGGTTCTAAGCCTGCTGCTGGAGCGTCCGGGTGAGGTGGTGACACGGGAGGAGTTGCAGAAGCGGCTCTGGCCCGACACTTTTGTCGACGTCGATCACAACCTGAATACTGCTATTAACAAGATTCGGGAAGTTCTGGGGGACTCGGCCGAAAGGCCGCGCTTTGTCGAGACGCTGCCTCGGCGGGGGTATCGGTTCATCGGTAAGCTTGAACGGCCGGTGCCGGCGGTTATTGCGGTCGAACCGGGTCGAGGCTGGCACTCTCGTCGTGGGTGGTTGAAGATCGCTGCAGCAGTTTTTGCCCTCGCGGTCGTTTCTCTTGGAGCCGTGACTGCGTACCTGAGGTATCGGCAGCAGCGTCCACCGGAGCAGGAGGTCTTGAATGTCTCACCGTTCACGGCATCGCCGGGAGAGGAGACGTCTCCTGCTTTCTCCCCCGATGGCTCCAGAATCGCTTTCGCCTGGAACGGTGATTCTGTGCCTGGGCCGAAGGGCTACGACCTGTATGTGAAGGCCATCGGGAGCGAAACTCTTCTTCGCCTAACGCAGCATCCCGCAGAATGGATTAGTCCGGCATGGTCGCCCGACGGCACGCAGATTGCGTTTCATCGCATAGACGGAGCTGACACGGGCATCTATGTTGTCCCTGCGCTTGGCGGCCCTGAAAGAAAATTGCGCTCCACCCGGATGTCCTGGAATTGGTTCTCAATGATAAGTTGGTCGCCCGACGGCAAGTGGATCGCGCTCGCCGATTTCTTGCCGGAAAGGGAGCATGCAGGGATTTATCTTCTCTCCACGGAAACATTGGAAAGCAAGCCGATCCCGAGTAGTCCCGAATGCATTGACAACGGCCAGCCAGCGTTCTCTCACAGCGGCGAGGATCTCGCATACTGGTGTTCACGAAGCGTGAACGAAGCGGTCTTGTATTCCTTACCACTTCGGGGTGGACCAGCAAAAATGATTTCGCTAGTTCGGGATTTTCCGAATGGTTTAACCTGGTCAGCTGATGACAAGGAGCTCATTTACTCGCTGGGACTTGAGAGGCCAGGCGACCTCGGCGAAGTTACCGTCGCAAACGGTTCAGTCAAACCGCTTGCCTTCGCAGGGGGTGCAGAGCTGCCCACAATTTCGTCCGATAAGCTTGCATTCAGTTCTTCATTCAATGGCATTAATATCTGGCGCAAAGACCTGCTTCACCCTGAGGCTCCAGCTGTAGAACTCATCCCCTCCACGCGGGTACAGCAAAACGCCCAATACTCTCCGAACGGAAAGCGCATTACTTTTGAGTCGGAACGTGCAGGCACGCAGGCGGTATGGGCCAGCAGTGAAGATGGGAGCAACCTGATACAGATATCAAGCCCTCATGTCAGAAGTGGCAGTCCGCAATGGTCGCCGGACGGAAACAAGATAGCGTTTGACGCGCACCCTCTGGATCGGTGGGAAATAGAAGTGGCCGACGTATCTGCACTCATCCCTCGAAGGCTGGTTACAAACATCTCCAACGTCTATCGGCCCCACTGGTCCCGCGATGGAAAGTGGATTTATTTTAGATCCGACGAAGCTGGGAGGACGGGAATCTATCGTTGCCCGGCGTCCGGCGGAGACGCCATTGCAATGTCCAAAGATATCGACGGGGTCAGTCCGCAGGAGTCCTTCGATGGCGATGCAGTCTATTTCGCAAGCCACTTCGTGGAAGTGGTGCTGAAGAAGGTGACTTTGCGCGGACCGCCCGGTATAGAGTCAGAAGTGGATGGAATGCCCCGAATCAGTGAGTCCAATCTTTGGACCCTGACTCGAGCGGGCATCTATTTCGTTCCCGCCGATTCGAACAAGTCTGTTCGCTATTTTGATTTTGCTACTAGACGGATACGGCCAATTTTCGAAGTAGACAAGGACTTCGCAACCGGCCTGTCGGTCTCTCCCAATGGCCGCTGGATCCTCTATTCACAAATTGGCGATGTAAACAGCGACATCATGCTCGTCGATCACTTTCACTAATCCTGCCTTGGAGAGACGTCGACTCGAAAATAATGCCGGTCCCTTCAAACCGACGCTGTCTCGAAGCCCTGCAAAAAAGTGGGTATAGGTAAATTCCTCAGCGGCAAGCTGGTTGGCGAAGAATCCCCAATGGACTCGGCAACGACCAGCTTGCTCCACATATACGTGTAGAAGACTTCAATATAAGCGAATAATTCTGGATCGAGCATCTCTCAGGACTACTACGTATGTGAGCAGGACAGCTGTGGTGGCGAGAGCGGCTATGCGCACTCGATGCCTCGATGCCACCGAAACAAAAAGCGTCATCGACGGGCGATGGAAGGGCACAATCCTCTGGCGACTGTTGGACGGGCCGATGAGGGCGAACGAATTGCGGAAGAGTATTCCTGAAATTACAGAGAGGATGCTTCTCCGTCATCTGCGGGATATGACAGGGGCTGGGATTCTGGAACGTGATCAGGAGCAAGGCTGGCCCCTGCGAGTGCGCTACTCGCTAACGCCGTACGGAAGGACGTTGGTCCCGGTATTGGGTGTTCTCTGTTCGTGGGGTAGAGAACATTTGAAAAGAGATCCCTCTACCTGATCCTTGCTGAGTTTCCCTGGGCATAATCTTGGGTTGACGAGAACAGCCTAATGCGCTCATTGAGCCGTAGGGAGTTGCTCCGAGTTCCGGTAGGATGGTCGCCAACCCGGAAGTGTCGTTAGCAAGTGAAAATGTCCGCTTTTGAGAACAAATGAAGTGTCCGGTTTCATAAGTTAGTAGCCGTAGAGGCGGTGGGAAAGTGCGAATCCCGCGTATTGTGCGGGATTTGCAAGTTGGGAGGGAAAGTCTGTTTTTGGACTTTTCCTCCCAACGTCTTTTCCACCGCCTTAATCTGTTTTTTGGTCAGCGGCGTCAGGAGCTTTCCTTCCGCGCTGTAATGACCTACGCGATGTCCTGCGATCATGAGGGTCAGTGTAGTGTCCAGGTGCTGATGGATGATCACCTTGCATCCAGCCAGGGTGGGACGCCACTCGGCACGCTCGAGCTGCATGATCAGGTTGTAAAAGCTCACCGTGTTATCCCGATCAACGGTGCGCTCGAATCTTTGCGTAAAGACCATCTCCAGATTCCTGTGCCGGCAGGATATAAATGCCGTTCCTCGCTGCGCTGCCGGGACTGTGAAGCGCCGGTTGAACTCGGTGATGTAGTACTCATTTAGAAACTTGTTGGCCCCTTCCAGGGTTCGGATCCCGTGCAATCGCAACTCCTGGGGCAGCCGTCCCTGCCAGGTGGAGAAGTTGCGCTCCGAGCGGCCTCGGGCCTGCGGAGAGTAGGACGGAATCATATTCACTCCCAGCTCCTTCATGGCACGGCCCACCTGCGTAGGGCGCTCATAATCCACCTTGCCGCCGCTCTTCGGCGTATACCAGAAATGGGCTCCGCGGTCGGAATAGAGCGAACAGAACAACCCCTTCCGTTCGATCACTGCACGCAGTCCGGCCATCACGGTCGCGGTCGATTCCTCCGGCGCCAGCTGCGCATAGTAGATCTCGCTGGTGGCATCGTCCAGGATTACGATCAGGTCGTGCCGCCGCTCATCCTGAAACCACTGATGATCGCTGCCGTCGATGTGCAGCATCATCCCCGGTAGTGGACGCCGCTCACGCCGCTTGCGATGCACGCCCCGCCTGGCCTTGCGCTTCACCAGGCCGGCTGCTTGTAAGGCCTGCTTCACCCATGTGTAGCTCAGCCCGATCTGATGTTCCTCGCCGAGCTTCTCATGAAAGTGCCGCACGTTCAGATCGAAGTACTTGTCCCGGTAAAGGCTCAGAACCTCGTCGGCCTGCTCCTTCGGCACGCGCCTGCTGCTTGGCGTCCGCCGCCGCCGGTCCAGTAATCCCTTCGGGCCTTGATCCTCAAGCCGCTTCCGCCATCGACGCATCTGCCGCTCGCTGATCCCAATCAACTCCGCAGCCTGCCACCACTTGATCTTGCCGGATGTGGCTCGCAACAACACTTCCTGCAACTTCATCGCCCGCTCCGCCGCGGTCCTCGGATAGATCTCCATGCTCTCGCGCATGGCTCCATCCTCGCCGCCCGCTATGCGGACACTTCATTTGCTAAAAACACCGGACATATTATGTGCTAACGACAGTCGCCAACCCGGAAATTACTACTCAGTACACAGCGCGAGCATGAAACGCTGTCTTACCGCCAGCACTGCACGATTAGTAATCGGGAAACGTTAGGTCTCTATCGGGACTGCCCCGGAAGACAAGGCAGGATTGAGCCAAATTATTCCGGTCGGGGCAGTTTCGATAGAGTCGTTTGAACTGAGCCGCTGGCGTTTGCGGCGGATGCGGTGATCTACCTATGCATTTTCAATGTCGGCGGCTGGCTGGTTAGGGACATTGCCGGTGCGAGGCCCGGCCACTGGAGCGATGGGAGTTCTGCTCGCGGATGGAACTGTGTCCTGCAGATTGTGAGCCAGTGGTGTAGACGGAGTGGGTAAACAGCTTGTTGGCACACAACGGCCTTGCATGCGCGAGCATGCCACCGGGCGATGGGGGTATCGACGTCGTAGGCCATGGAAGTTTTATGAACTGTCATTGCTGCACTTCTGTGGAATGGCGAGGATCAGGTCAGTCCGGAAGTAAAGTTGAGCACTGGTGAACCGTTCGATGACCAGCATGGTTGCGGAGCAGGCGGGGCAACGCGGCAGATTTGTAGTTTCGGAGCGCTCTGCGCTGGTCGCCGCGCCAAGCAACTCGCGGCAGCGTGTGAGGGCAGTTTCCCTTCTTCGGTTGGCGAAGAAGCCGAAGTGGCGGATGCGAACCAGGCCTTTGGGCAGCACGTGGAGAAGAAACCTGCGCAGAAACTCATCTGCTGAGACGGTCATGACCCTTTTCTTGCCGCCATGGGCATAGTCTCGCCAGCGGAATGACACGCGATCGTTCTCAAAGGCCACGAGCCGATGGTTCGAGATGGCGACGCTATGGGTGTAGCGCGCCAGGTAGTTGAGAACGTGTTCTGCGCCGCCGAAGGGTGGCTTGGCATAGACGACCCAGTCCTTTTGGCCGAGTTGCCAGAGGAAATAGTTGAATGCGCCAGGTGAGGCAAGTTGCTGAAGTGAGTTATGGAATTGAAGTCTGTCCTGTTTGAAAAGTTCGCGTAGTTGCTCGCAGAACTTGCCGCGGAAGACCTTGCTGAGTGCTTCAACGGGCAGGAAGAATCGGCGCGACGAGTCGATCCATCTGGAACCATCGAGAGCAAGGCCGCCAGCGGGAACGATGTAGTGAATGTGGGGATGAACCTGGAGGTTCTGTCCCCAGGTATGGAGCACGCCGAGGAACCCGATGTTCGCTCCCAGGTGCTTGGGATCGCGAGCCAGTTCGAGCAGCGAAGCTGAGCTGGTGCGGAAGAGCAGATCGTAGAGCAACCGCTTGTTCTGGAGGGTCAGAGCGCAGAGTTCGTGCGGCAAAGTGAAGACGACGTGGAAGTAGGGAACGGGCAACAGCTCAGTCGCACGCGCCGCCAACCATTTTGCGCGCACGTTCCCCTGGCACTTCGGGCAGTGCCGATTTCTGCATGAGTTATAAGAGGCGGTCAGATGGCCGCAGCGGATGCACTTATCCCGATGACCGCCGAGTGCCGCGGTTCGGCACCGGACGATGGCATCGAGCACCTTGCGATGTACCCATGCAAAGTGTGACTTGTGCTTTTCCCAGAATCTGTTGCCCGCTGCGCGGACGATGTCGGCCACCTCGAGGGTGGGCCGGCTCATCGCTTCATCAGCCTCCTGGAACGCTTCACTTCATCGGGACGCGAAACCTCGATTGCTTCCAGCGGACTGGCAACCGCTTGCAGATGGCGGCGGGACAGATGCAGGTAGAGTGCCGTATCGCCGATCTTGGCATGGCCAAGCAGAACCTGGATGGTGCGCAGGTCAGCACCGGCTTCAAGCATGTGCGTCGCGAAGCTGTGTCGAAGCAAATGGGGCGCAACGCGCTTGCTGATGCCGGCGCGCTTACCAGCCTCGTTTACAGCCTTCCACACGACCTTCGGCGTAATGGGCTTATCCGCTCGCCAGTTCTTCACCGTACCTGGGAACAGGTAGGTCTTGGGCTTCATCCAGCGCCAGTACTCACGAAGAGTCTCCAACAGCTTGGGGCTTAATAGAACATCGCGATCGCGGCCGCCCTTGCCCTTTTGGATATGAATGACCATGCGTTCGCTGTCGATATCGGAGACCCTGAGATGGCACAGTTCTGAGCAGCGGATGCCGGTTGAGTACAGTGTCATCACCATGGTGCGGCGCATCAGGTTCTCTGCTGAATCAATCACCCGCTGAACCTCTTCTGGGCTGAGTACAACGGGTAACGGCCTGGGGCGTTTGGGAAATGGGATGTGCTCGGGGAGATACGGGCGTCGCAGAGTCTTGACATAGAGAAAACGCAAAGCTGCGGTGCAGCATGTTATCGTCCCTGCTTGAAACTTGCGTTCCCGAAACAGATAGGCCTGATACTGCCGGATGTGATCAAGTCCCAACCGGTCTGGCGAGCGGTGAAAATACCTGGAAAACTCTTCTACCGCGTGCAGGTAGGTATAGATCGTGTTCTGTGAGTAGTTGCGACGCTGGAGCTCATCCAGCATCTTCTGCCGAAGATGGGTCACAAAAGCCTCCTTGTGACCAAACCTTAAACCGCCTAAAGGGCTGAGGGACCACCACTGCAGCAGCGTCCGCCGCGCCAGCGGCTTAGTTCAAACGGTGTTATGGGAAACTTCACCGACGTGGCTTTATACCGCTAGAGGCGGCCTGTGCCGTGCCCTGGACTTGCTCAAAATCAAAACTTCTCAGGCTCGTCCGATTCCAGCATTCGGATCACTTCCGACAAGCCTGTCTGCGTGGAACTTCAGCGATGGGGTGCTGCGCTGGCTTCTTCATGGGAACAGTCTGCTCCCCCTGCGGAGGACTGCTCATCCCATTTATGAGGCCTGACTTCACGAAATAGCGACGTAGAGGTCGTAAGCTAGAACTCCTACAACGACCTTACTTGTCGAGCTAGGAGAGCGTTTATGAGAGTCCCGCAACAGCGACCGTTATCGATCTTCCTGTTTTTTCTTGGCGTCTTTAGCGGGTGCACATACGCCCTGGACGTTCACAGCCATCGCTTAACGGCGACACTCGCGCAGTTCATTGTGTGGTGTCCTGGTGCCGCTGCACTGTGTACCTGCCTGCTGCTCCGCATCCCTCTCAGAACCCTGGGCTGGAGCTGGCCGCCACGACGCTTTCTCCGGCTCGCGTATTTTCTGCCGCTGCTCTACGCCACGCCGGTGTACGTACTCACCTGGCTGGTAGTTCGCGGCTCCTTCACCCTCAAGAGCTTCGAAGCCTCGATGGTAGAGCCTTATGGATTGGCCCGCTGGCCCGCCCTCGGGACGTTCGGCGTGGCGCTGCCGCTGTTGTTAACCGTCGGCGTTGTTTTCGAAGCGGCGTGGTCGCTCGGCGAGGAACTTGGATGGCGCGGGTTCTTGTTTCCCAGGCTGCAGCAGCGGTTCGGCTTCCACGGCGCGTGTCTGATTTCAGGGTTGATCTGGGCCCTGTGGCACTTTCCGGAACTCCTCTGGACCGACTTCAGGCCGGACACGAAGCCCATCTTCTTCCTCACCTGCTTCACGGTCATGGTGACCGCGAACGCCTACATCATGGGCTACCTCCGGTTTCGCTCGGGCAGCCTATGGCCCTGCGTTCTTCTGCACGCCACCCACAACATGTTTATTCAGAGCCTATTTGATCCGTTGACGGCGAATGTCGGTTGCGCAAAGTGCATCAGCACAGAATTTGGTGCCGGGTTAACGGTCACCGTCGTCGTAGCAGCAACAGTCCTAGTTTCACGTGGCCGTCTACGTGAAGGCTTTTCCTCTGCCACGACAGATTAGCCACGAGAGTTGAAGGGATCAGTCCTGAGAAACGTTAGGTCTCTATCGGGACTGCCCCGGAAGACAAGGCAGGATTGAGCCAAATTATTCCGGTCGGGGCAGTTTCGATAGAGTCGTTTGAACTGAGCCGCTGGCGTTTGCGGCGGATGCGGTGATCTACCTATGCATTTTCAATGTCGGCGGCTGGCTGGTTAGGGACATTGCCGGTGCGAGGCCCGGCCACTGGAGCGATGGGAGTTCTGCTCGCGGATCGGAACTGTGTCCTGCAGATTGTGAGCCAGTGGTGTAGACGGAGTGGGTAAACAGCTTGTTGGCACACAACGGCCTTGCATGCGCGAGCATGCCACCGGGCGATGGGGGTATCGACGTCGTAGGCCATGGAAGTTTTATGAACTGTCATTGCTGCACTTCTGTGGAATGGCGAGGATCAGGTCAGTCCGGAAGTAAAGTTGAGCACTGGTGAACCGTTCGATGACCAGCATGGTTGCGGAGCAGGCGGGGCAACGCGGCAGATTTGTAGTTTCGGAGCGCTCTGCGCTGGTCGCCGCGCCAAGCAACTCGCGGCAGCGTGTGAGGGCAGTTTCCCTTCTTCGGTTGGCGAAGAAGCCGAAGTGGCGGATGCGAACCAGGCCTTTGGGCAGCACGTGGAGAAGAAACCTGCGCAGAAACTCATCTGCTGAGACGGTCATGACCCTTTTCTTGCCGCCATGGGCATAGTCTCGCCAGCGGAATGACACGCGATCGTTCTCAAAGGCCACGAGCCGATGGTTCGAGATGGCGACGCTATGGGTGTAGCGCGCCAGGTAGTTGAGAACGTGTTCTGCGCCGCCGAAGGGTGGCTTGGCATAGACGACCCAGTCCTTTTGGCCGAGTTGCCAGAGGAAATAGTTGAATGCGCCAGGTGAGGCAAGTTGCTGAAGTGAGTTATGGAATTGAAGTCTGTCCTGTTTGAAAAGTTCGCGTAGTTGCTCGCAGAACTTGCCGCGGAAGACCTTGCTGAGTGCTTCAACGGGCAGGAAGAATCGGCGCGACGAGTCGATCCATCTGGAACCATCGAGAGCAAGGCCGCCAGCGGGAACGATGTAGTGAATGTGGGGATGAACCTGGAGGTTCTGTCCCCAGGTATGGAGCACGCCGAGGAACCCGATGTTCGGCTCCCAGGTGCTTGGGATCGCGAGCCAGTTCGAGCAGCGAAGCTGAGCTGGTGCGGAAGAGCAGATCGTAGAGCAACCGCTTGTTCTGGAGGGTCAGAGCGCAGAGTTCGTGCGGCAAAGTGAAGACGACGTGGAAGTAGGGAACGGGCAACAGCTCAGTCGCACGCGCCGCCAACCATTTTGCGCGCACGTTCCCCTGGCACTTCGGGCAGTGCCGATTTCTGCATGAGTTTATAAGAGGCGGTCAGATGGCCGCAGCGGATGCACTTATCCCGATGACCGCCCAGTGCCGCGGTTCGGCACCGGACGATGGCATCGAGCACCTTGCGATGTACCCATGCAAAGTGTGACTTGTGCTTTTCCCAGAATCTGTTGCCCGCTGCGCGGACGATGTCGGCCACCTCGAGGGTGGGCCGGCTCATCGCTTCATCAGCCTCCTGGAACGCTTCACTTCATCGGGACTGCGAAACCTCGATTGCTTCCAGCGGACTGGCAACCGCTTGCAGATGGCGGCGGGACAGATGCAGGTAGAGTGCCGTATCGCCGATCTTGGCATGGCCAAGCAGAACCTGGATGGTGCGCAGGTCAGCACCGGCTTCCAGCATGTGCGTCGCGAAGCTGTGTCGAAGCAAATGCGGCGCAACGCGCTTGCTGATGCCGGCGCGCTTACCAGCCTCGTTTACAGCCTTCCACACGACCTTCGGCGTAATGGGCTTATCCGCTCGCCAGTTCTTCACCGTACCTGGGAACAGGTAGGTCTTGGGCTTCATCCAGCGCCAGTACTCACGAAGAGTCTCCAACAGCTTGGGGCTTAATAGAACATCGCGATCGCGGCCGCCCTTGCCCTTTTGGATATGAATGACCATGCGTTCGCTGTCGATATCGGAGACCCTGAGATGGCACAGTTCTGAGCAGCGGATGCCGGTTGCAGTACAGTGTCATCACCATGGTGCGGCGCATCAGGTTCTCTGCTGAATCAATCACCCGCTGAACCTCTTCTGGGCTGAGTACAACGGGTAACTGCCTGGGGCGTTTGGGAAATGGGATGTGCTCGGGGAGATACGGGCGTCGCAGAGTCTTGACATAGAGAAAACGCAAAGCTGCGGTGCAGCATGTTATCGTCCCTGCTTGAAAGCTTGCGTTCCCGAAACAGATAGGCCTGATACTGCCGGATGTGATCAAGTCCCAAGCCGGTCTGGCGAGCGGTGAAAATACCTGGAAAACTCTTCTACCGCGTGCAGGTAGGTATAGATCGTGTTCTGTGAGTAGTTGCGACGCTGGAGCTCATCCAGCATCTTCTGCCGAAGATGGGTCACAAAAGCCTCCTTGTGACCCAAACCTTAAACCGCCTAAAAGGCTGAGGGACCACCACTGCAGCAGCGTCCGCCGCGCCAGCGGCTTAGTTCAAACGGGATTATAGGTAAATGCCAGCGCTGTCCCCGCCGGTAGGGGAATTTACCGGAAACGAGACTTTGCAGGAAAACAACAAAACAACCAGCAAAATGACGTTTAAGGCGTCGGAAATGTGTTCTTGAGACTCGTTGCGAGTTTCCCATTACCCCATATTTGGAAAAGGACATTCCCGGAACGTACAAAAAAGATTTGTCTGGCGCTGTCCATTGTTTGCGGCATTTGCGGCGTTCCGCGAAATGTATACAGATATCGGCCATTCTCCCGCTGTTCGTCGATTTCTAAATTTGCAAAGGTCCCCGGCTTGGGCAAAAACAAGACATCAAAAACTCCCTGATCAGTTCTGAACCACGCTGCGCCCTTCTCACCCGCAAAAACGCGCTCCCCAACGGACCTCCGTATGCACTGCACGTGGATTCCACGTTCGTTGAGCGTATCGGCCAAATCAGTGGCATCTTGGTACACGGGGCTTTTCCGACTGTCCCATTGTCGTTGTGAGGCGGCATTAATTTGCGGAGTAACGTTCGGATCATTACAGTCGGTGGCTTGAGCAATTACTCCCGCCGGGAGCACGACGAACAAAATGAGAAAAAACATCTTGGCCTTCATGCAATTTCTCCACCTCCATTAGACGGTGAAACTCAGAGAAAGCCTCCGCTACACCATTTCGCCAGTCTTCCGTCAAGATGGCCGAAAAACGGGATTATCTTGCGCGGCTGGCCGTACCCGACGGGCGAAGTTACCTATAATCAGACTTCACAGGCAAAACCAGGGCAGTCGGCGATTATCAGGGGCGAGCGCCTCGGCTTCGATTGCGCCCCCTGCTTTTCTAACTCGGACTATTTCATAGGATTCACACCGGAGAATGCCACGGTAGAGGACTTGCCCAAGCCGCCTCGAAGCTTCCGTCACTGCGAAACAATGAGACCTGTGCGGCTACTGATAGGCGGGGTTTTTCCGTTGGCAATGTTTAAAAACTCTTCGCGCACGGCGTCATATGGGGGCTGGCCCATGAAGAATTTATAGGTAAAGTGAGTCTGCGTCCGCAGGCCGGCCTGATTTAAGCCTGTCTCCCGATAGGCATCCAGGGTAAATTCGCGAATTCCCGCTGCGGCCTCTTTCGCATGCTGTTTCACAAAAAGCGCCTGATCACCATCATTACTCTCCAGCGAGATATGAAGGAATGTGACTCCCTTAGCATCAGCCACATTACCGAGGTAGTAGACCTTGTAAGGTCCCCACGGCACAAGAGAGCATCGGATCGTCAACACGTTCTCGCCTACCTCGATGCGCTCCAAAACATAATCCCGCATATTCGGCGGCGTCATCCCATGTTGCAGCTCCATTCCCATCGTGACCATCGCGGCATTACGAGTCAGTTTGTCGCCTGACTCTGCCGCGGCTCGCGCCAACATGGAGACAGCCTGCCAGTCCGCGAAGTTCGACATCACTACAGGCTTCAGCACACCAAGGGCATAGGCGGAGTCGCCCAGCTCAAGCGCTGCATCGGCGGACCACTTCGTAAGCAGCGCGTCGCCCGGAAGGTCCTGAAGCAGCGCCTTGAAGCTAGCGGACGCATCTGCATAGTGTTTGGCTAGCTGTGCCTTCTTGGCGGCCTCGAACTGCTGCTTTTGCGCTGGGGACAACCGCGCATCGAGTTCCTGTTCCGTTTCTGTGGGCACCTGCGTCGCCACGCGTGCTTGGCAACCAGCCTGAAGCGGCGCGACCAACAATGAAGCAGTCATGATAAGGGCGAAGATATATAAGATCATTTGCAGAACCTCCGTAGTGCGCAAGGCGCGCTCATTATCTCAAAGTCGACTTCTCGTAAAGCATCTTTTTCAGCTGCTCTCATTGCCACGTCGCGGTTATTGACAATGTCCGTAAAATAAACGTCGCCGCCATTTTGCGAGGTCGCACAGCGCGGACGATCCCCGGAAAGATGAAGTTTCCATCAGAAACAGTCTGAACATTTTGATATTTGAGAGTTTTTTCGCCCGTCGCGGAATTCCCAATACCGGCAAGTTACCGATAAGGCACCTTTGAGGGTATGCGACTTTACCTCCGCCGTATGCAGTGGAAGTTACCATCATGAGGAGCCGAATCATCATTATAGAATCGCGCAGGTTACCCTCGGATCGATTGGAGACCTCGGCGGCTGGACCTGCTCTGGGCAGCTTGGCATCACCATAGTTGCGCAAGGTGGCCGGCAATGTATCCATTCAAAAGCCCTCGACAGATGCAAGCTCTGCCTGAAAAACGGGATTTTCGGTAAGTTCCCCAGAATTGTGCACGGTCACGCTCATCCAGAGATCCCAGGGTCGCTCCTGACCGAACATCTCCGAACTGACCGCAATGATTCTTCCACTGCCGCAGATGTTCAGCACTTCCAGAGAAGAGTTTCCCTCACCTTGTCGAGAGTGCACCGCGCCGGCAAGCCAGCCGAGATGTCTCGAAACAGGCGGAGGAGTTAAACTGCTGTGACCGAACGGCGCTTGGGAGAAAGACAGAGAAATGCCGACTTCAGAAAAGGACCGTTTGGCTGCTGAGGCTATGGATCGATGGGAGGATTTCCAGGAGAGCCTTTCCTCAGAAAAGCGCAGGTACCCTATCCAGCAGTTTCGAGCCTTTTGGTTGGCAGCCACACGTTACGCCGAATTGACCAAGTCTGATTCTCTGCTTCACAAGAGTCTTGCCGCCGCAGTCAACGGACTCGTCGATTTCCTTAGCGCGGAACGCAAGCGGGTTCCAGGCGAGATACTTCGGGATGCTGAGCGCTTGGAGTGCCTCCTTTTTGAAGGATATGACCCGCACTTCGTGGGCGACGAACCTCCAGGATTGTGAGGCGACGCAATTCTGGGTTGATTGGCAAGGCGACTTTGCAACACGCGAGAACGCTGCCGCACCTTTCCTAACCACGCTCAGCATCCACGTGTCCGGAAAACCGGTTTATCGGCCAAGTGGATTCCTTCCGAATAATCCGTGATCCAAGCGCAATCAGAAGAACTTTGAACGCGGGCCGCATCTACTCTTGGTGGAGGGCGGGTCAACATGGCCATTGAAAAATTCACCATCAACATATCGGACTCTTTGCTCGCGGATCTCAGCAGCAGGCTAGACGCCACACGATGGCCAGACGAGCTTGAAAACGTTGGCTGGGAGTTGGGCTCAAGTCTCAGCTATATGAAATCGTTGGCCGATTATTGGCGGAACGGCTATGAGTGGCGGCGCCAAGAGGCAACGCTGAACCAACTCCCCCAGTATCGAGTCGCACTCGATGGATTCCGCGTCCATTTTGTCCATGTGCGCAGCAAACATCCCAAAGCAATGCCGCTCATCATCACGCATGGATGGCCGGGAAGCTTCGTTGAATGGCCCCCAGGGCGGACAGCAGCACAAGAATAGTGGCTAAGCTGCAGGGAAACATGCCGAAAGGATATCTTGGCCCAGCAAGATTGAGACAGCAGAAACCTCAGGTCAAAGCTACGGAAGCCAACGGATTTCGACCTTCGAGCTGGAACGGCAAGGTTCCGGGCGAATCACCGCCTATCCGGAAGTAATCCCCCAAAAACGCGGTTCTGTCCGGGTTGGCGACAACTCGTGCATCACAGAATCTGGGCTGACGGAGAGCGGCCTTCGGGGTCTCGTCGATACTTCCTTAAGCCCACCCATACGAGGAACACGCCACACAGTGTCCCGATAAGAGCTGGAATGGACTGTCCTCTCGTGAGAATCTGTGACACTGATCCGATTAAGAAAGCCGCTCCAATACAGATTGAACCCGCCAGTCGTATGCGGCCCTTTTGTCGCGAAACAGGGGTCAACGCCGCGATCAGTACGCACGCGACTGCGAGGACGACTAATCCGAGGGGCAGAATTCTGACGAACATTGCTTTCCGAAAGTGTACCGGTCCGGAAGAATCAGTCCAAGGCGACTGTTGTTGGAGTGTCACCGCCTACTCGGAAGTTACTAGTTGTTCAACAACTCGGAATTGGCTCACGCGGTCTGGAGAAATCAGTACCGGAAAGTCGACATGAACGAAGCCGCACGCGAACGCCGCCGCAGCGGCTTCGTTCATGTCGGCTAGCAGGCCAAAATCTAAGTAGATCCCGGCGGCTCTGGTTCCAGCCCTATCCGATCATTAACCGCGTTGCGGAAACGCTGTTTGCAGCCCAAATATCGCCTCCGGCGTTTGCACCGATACGTGCCCATCATTTTCGCAAATGCTCCCAGCATCCTCTGAGCAATGCGTCCGCATTGCTCAGCCATCCCCAATCCCTGACTCGCAACCACCTTCACCGTCAGAGCTATTGGAAATCTATCTTCCGTCCAGATCGCCGGACCCACTGGCCATGTCTGCGTCCGGAACTTCGCTGTCCGTAAATCCCGCCGTTCGGAATCCCCAAACGTAACTACCAGATGTTTACTTCCAGTTAACCTCCCCTGCTTCCTCATCTATTTGAGCAACCACCATGGACGAAAGGGATGCGAAGCGATAGCGTCATACCAGAGGAAGAAGCAGACCCTGGCCCCCCACCTCACAGGCAGAAAAATAATGACTGCGACAAATTTTGTTTGCTGTAAAAGTTCACCGATCTGTATCTAAGCAATTGAACCACCTCATGGAGGATAGTCCCGCTTCACTCGCCGCCCTAAGATCGTGCTCGCACGGCGATGAAGCATCTCCGGCACAAGCAAGCCTTTGGAAGAAAACCCTGAACGACAAGAAGGTCTAACTATGCTAAAAACAGCCACTACCAGCACCGCCCGGCCGCATCTGCCGACTCTCGCCGACATACGCAGCGCTGAACTCCTCAGCCTCCTGCCCGAACCTCAGCCCGGTGAACCTGATCTTGCTTTCCCCTCGTTCCCGGAAGCAGCCCCGCCGCCTGCTTCCGAAACAACCCGAACACCCGACCTGACGCCGGCTGCGCACCCAACCCTCAACCATGCCGCTCTTCACGGCCTCGCCGGACGCGCCGTTCGCACCATCGCCCCCCACACCGAGGCCCACCCGGCCTCCTTGCTCCTCCAGCTTCTCGCTGTCTTTGGCAATCTCGTCGGGCCCGGACCCCACTGCATGGTCGATGCCACTCGCCACTGTCTCAATCTCTACGTCATACTCGTGGGCGATTCTGGCAAGGCCCGCAAAGGCACCAGCTGGAATCAAATCGCCCGGCTTTTTGCCGAGGTAGATCAACCCTGGCTCTCCACCCGCGTCACCAGCGCGCGCCTCACAGCCAGTGGCCTTGTTCAGGCTCTGCGCGATCAGCAGCCGCCCACGGACCGCCGCCTTCTCGCTCTCTCGGAAGAGTTTGCCGCCGTCTTCCATACACTCAAGCGCGGCAACGGCCACTTATCGCCGCTGCTCCGCAGTGCCTGGGATAGTGGCTCTCTCCCGGCTCTCGACGTGCACCACCCGCCCGTCACGCAAACCCATATCAGTCTCATCGCCCACATCACCCAGCGCGAGCTCGCCCACAATCTCACCCGCACCGAAGCACAAAACGGCTTTGCCAATCGTTGCCTCTGGGCCTGCGTGCAGCGCAGCAACTGCCTTCCCGAGGGGGGAACCCTCAGCCACCAGGAACTCGCCCCCCTCGCCCGCGAACTCCGCAGCGCCCTCGACTGGGCCGCCGCAGCTCCAGAGATTCTCTTCCGCCGCGATGCCGCGGCCCGCGACCTCTGGGCCCACTGCTATCCCACCTTGAGCCAGCTCCAGCCCGGATTCCGCGGCGCAGCCACCAGCCGCGCCGAGGCCCAGGTCCTTCGCCTCAGCGCTATCTATGCCGCCCTCGACTCTACCTCCGTCATCGGCGTGCCGCACCTCCAGGCTGCCTTCGCCCTATGGGATTACTGCTACGCCAGCGCTTCTCTGCTCTTCGGTTTTTCCACCGGCGATCCGATCGCCGACCGCATCCGCGAAGCCATCGAGGCATCGGACAAGGGACTGTCGAAGTTTCAAATCACTCGCCTCTTTCATGGTCACGTCGAGGGCGACCGCATTGACGCTGCCCTCGAAACCCTCTTCACCCTTGGCAATCTCCACAAATACAGCGTGCCCACCAGCGGACGGCCCTCTACCCTATGGACGGCCTCCGAAGAACCCGAATACCTAAAAGAAGAATCCATAGCCGGGGACGCATCCCCCGTAGAAGACGAGTCGGGGGGCTTCTGACGCTTTTGACTCTTTTGACGCCTTTTTTTTCGCCGCTTCCCAGCGGCACAAACAACCCGGTTTCGTGCCGATCCGAAATCCACTGCGGAGAATGCCACATTTGTCGTCACTTTTAAAAAATTCCACAATCGGCTGTCGGTCGCGCGTGCCGGCGGATATACCCTTGAACCCACAACCACGTAACCCCGTCAATTTCCACATCCTCAGAGCTAGGACGTGGGGCGCCGGCGATCTTGCGCGCCTCGGAGAGGCCGCCTACCTTTTGGATGTCCGGCGCCCCTACGCACTCGATCTTTTAGCAGGCTACAGGTTTGATCCGTACCAGATCCGTGCCAGATCCGTGCCAGCTCCGAGCCAGCCCCGTGTAGCCCCGGACTTCAGTCCAGGGCTGGCACAGCTTGAGCTGTTCGGCAAAATTTCTTCCGCCGGCGAATTCGCAGCTCCAGAAATGTAGAAACTCCTATCGAGAACTCTGGAGTTTTCTCGCAAGAAGAAGAACGAACTTCCTTGTCTGCCGATTCCTGCCCGCCCTCCGTGCTCAAAGAGCAATCAGAGCGAAACGGAATAGCTCCTCGAACGACCGCGTCCTTCTGGGTACAAGGCCCAACCGTGGGATACTTACGTTAGGTGAATCTTTGAGCTCGCATCATTTGAATGATCCCGCATGAAGAAAATAGGCTTCCTCTCCTTCGGCCACTGGACACCTTCACCCCAGTCACAAACGCAGTCGGCAGCCGATGCGCTGCTGCAGTCCATTGACCTCGCCGTGGAGGCCGAGCGCCTGGGAATGGACGGAGCCTACTTCCGTGTCCACCACTTCGCGCGGCAACTCGCATCCCCGTTTCCACTGCTCGCGGCGGCCGGTGCAAAGACTCACCGGATTGAGCTTGGCACGGCAGTGATCGACATGCGGTATGAAAATCCTCACTACATGGCGGAGGACGCCGGCGCTGCGGATCTGATCGCCGGCGGGCGCCTGCAATTGGGTATCAGCCGCGGTTCGCCAGAGCAGGTGATCGATGGATGGCGCCATTTTGGCTATCGCCCGGCTGAGGGCGAGAACGAGGAAGGCATGGGACGGCGGCATACCGAGGAATTTCTTGAGCTGCTGGGCGGGAAGGGTTTCGCGCGGCCTAACCCGCGTCCGATGTTTCCCAATCCGCCGGGGCTTCTGCGGCTTGAGCCATACTCCGAAGGATTGCGTGACCGGATCTGGTGGGGGTCTGCTTCCAACGCGACCGCCGAATGGGCAGGGAAGCTGGGAATGAACCTGCAGACCTCCACGCTCAAATTCGACGAGACAGGCGAGCCGCTCCACATCCAACAAGCCGCACAGATTCGATCCTTCCGCGCAGCCTGGAAGAAGGCCGGGTCACGCTCGCACTCCGCGCGTCTCCGTGAGCCGCAGTATCTTCGCGTTGATCGACGACCGTGATCGTGCCTATTTCGGACGAGGCGGTCAGGAAGAGGACAAAATCGGCTTCCTTGACGAAACCACACGGGCGATCTTCGGCCGCAGCTATGCTGCTGAGCCGGATATCCTCATCGAGCAGCTCCGGAAAGACGAGGCCATCGCGGAGGCCGACACGCTATTGCTCACCGTCCCCAACCAACTGGGCGTCGCCTACAATGTGCATGTCATGGAGGCAATTCTCACTACGGTCGCGCCGGCTCTCAATTGGCGCTGAGCCGCCGCAACAACGAATCCTCCACCGGTTTGATGGGGCAGTTCGTCGATCTCGCAAAGTGTTGCTCTGAGCTAGCCGTTTTCCACACGCGCCTTTATATCCGAATACGCCGTCTCGATGAGCCTGCTGAGGGATGGGGCATCGATCGGCGTTCCCGGCCTTAGCTTCACGTGGCGCATGAACTTGCCCGTGCCTTGCAACAAGCGGGCAGGATCCGGCAGCGATGCTCCCTGAAAGAAGCCCACGTTTACGTGCGACGTGAATACATTCACATAGCCGAAGGGCACATCGCCGAAACATGCAACCGGACAGCCGTCATGCAAGATCTCGCGGACTTCGTCCCCGCATGTGCGCATCACCTCAAACCACTCATGCGCGATGGCTCCCAATTCACCTGCGTGCTCTTTCATCCAGGCATCGATGGCGGGATCGCGTTCGACAACACCGTTGAATCGCAGCAAATCGGTTCTCATCGGCGCTCCATGTTCGCTTTGGGTTCTATGTTACTGGCTCCCCTAGACGCGGGACGAAAGCCGCGAATCCTTTTTCCATGGCCAGCATCCGTCCTTAGCAAGGACCCTGCCTATGCCTTCCGCTCAAAAGCTCGACGCCCACCACAAAGCGCTCACCGTTAACCTCGATGCATCCACGTTCGGTTCTTTCGCCGAAATCGGCGCCGGACAGGAAGTCGCGCGTTGGTTCCTTTTCGTGGGAGGAGCTTCCGGCACCGTGGCGAAAACCATTTCCGCTTACGACAAGGAAGTCAGCGATGATCTCTATGGCTCCGGGTCGCGCTACGTATCCAAAGAGCGACTCCAGGCGATGCTGGACAACGAATGGACCCAGCTTCTCACGCAATTAAACAAGACCCGTGGGCAGCAGACCCGGTTCTTCTGCTTTGTCGATACCGTCTCCGCCCGTAACTTCGCCGGGACCAACGACGCACACGGCTGGATCGGTCTCCGGTTCCAGTTGCAGCCGGGTGGCGCTCCCAACGACGTCCTGCTGCACATCAATATGCGCGATCCTTCGAATGCCCTTCAGCAGCAAGCCATCGGTATTCTGGGGGTCAACCTGATCTATGCCGCCTTCTACGAAGTGCAGACCGAGGAATCATTTCTGGAAAGCCTGACACAAGAGGTCGTCGCGGAACGAATCGAGATCGACTACGTGGACCTTCGGGGGCCGGCATTCGAGAGTTGGGATCGCCGTGCCCTGCTCGTTCATCTGGTTCGCGGGGGATTCGCGGAGGCGGTAATCTTTCCCTCCAAGGGCCCCGCTGTTCCCCCTACCGAGATTCTTTACAAGAAAGCCGTGGTGCTGGCGCCGGGATACTTCGGGCACTCCGATCCAGCTCACTCGCAGGTTCATTTGCAATTATTGGCTTCGGCAGTGCAGGAGCTTCAGCGGGACCTGGGCGAAACAAAATCGGCGCCTGTCGGCTTTTTTTGCCTCTCGCTTGCTCCCCTAACGCCGGAAGAGCCGGCGCCGGATATTCCCGACGTACTTCGCCGCATCGATGCGCTTCTGGCCGCCGGTGGCGACGTACTGCTTTTTCGCAAACCGGAGCTCTACAACATGACCGCGCTGGTAAACCGCCACACGCGGGCGCCTATCCGCTTCGTCGCAGGTCTCTCCCTGATGATTCGGGCGTTTGAAGACATTTACGGCAATCTCGAAGGCCGGCTTCTGGAGGCGCTCTCACGGCTCTTCGCCGAGAATGTTCGCATCTACGTTTATCCGATGACTGCCGCGGATCTGGGGGCTTGGCTGAAAAGCACCTCTGCCACCGGGTGGGAGTGGAGTGAGACGAACGGGTGGGTTTCGGCACGCCAGCTGCATCGGGAACCACCTCTCGGACATCTATTCGCCTATCTTCTCGCGAGCAACTTTCTTGTCCCCATAGGACTCCCGGCGGTGGCGTCCAGCTCCCCTCTTCCGACTGAGCGGAAGGAACCCAGCTGGCCATCAATGCCGACGCCCAAGAGCACTATTGGATCAGTGGTGGTGCGACGATCGTTGCGGCTAAGCGCCAGGCCAAAACCCTCTGCGCCATATCATCGATGAGCAATCTTGTCCCGCGGTGGTGCCAACCAGCAGCCTGGAATTCGCGCCTCTCATCGGCCGCAGCAACCGTTGTCGAGTCTGGCTGCGGTTTGTCCGTGTTGAAGTATCTCTTGTATGCCGAGATCCAGTCGGTGGCGATCTCGTTCTGCGCAGTCGTGAGTTGGATCTTGCCTTGGCACACTAACTCGTGGAGGTGATCTTCGAGTTGATCTTTGACACGAGCGTTCCAAGTGGAGGACGAGGGTTGGGGCCAAAGATTCTTGATGTCATCGGACCCTCCCAGCGCCGGCGTGATCAGATAGTCCAGCGCGTAGCCAATCCGGGAGGAATCCGGCAAGCCATATTCCTTGAAGACCGCCTGTTGCAAAGCCGGGTTGACTGGCGGATCGTTGTCAACGGCGCTGGTCTCGCACAGCGCATCCACGGCAACCGGAAGGACAGCTCCTGGGGTCAATGTTTTTCGCGGCAGGGCGAATGCCTGATAATCAATGGCTTGCGAGCCTCGATCGTTCGATTTGAACTCGTGGGTGATCCAATAACCCGCGCCCACGATGACGAGAGCGGTACCCGCACATGCCAACTGCCACCACAGCGAGCCCACCCGAAGCAGGCGGAAAGCCCATCCGCGATTGCTGCGCAAGGCGGTTTCCGCAATTCGGGACTTTAGCAAAGCACGAGAACGGAACAGGCTCGAATCCGGCGAGCTGACTGTTTCTTCATGCATACGGGAGAAATCTGATGATGTGCCCTCGAACTCGGTCCTCCGCTTGTTGCACGATTGGCATTCAGCGAGATGAAACCGAACGCGCGCATGACGCCGTGAAGACAGTTCGCGATCGATGAAGAGCAGAATTTCTTGATCGGAGAGGTGAGAACGTTTCGTCCACATGGTTCATTCACTCCTCGTGACCCGCGTCATGCGAGCCAATGATCGAGACAATGAAGTGGAAACAGCGCCCAGGGAGATGTCGAGCACACGGGCGATATCCCTATATTTTAGTCCCTCGGCGCGAAGGTGAAGGCAACGTTGTTCCTGTTCGGGCAGCGCTTCGAAGACTGCGCGCAGGCGTTGATGCATCTGGTTGAACGCGAAATGAGCCTCGGGATTTGAGTCAGGCGCTACCTGTTGCGCCAGTATGCGATGTGGATCGCGGTCAACGCCTGACAGCAGACTCGACTTTCGTCTCTTGAGCGCCAGGTTATGAGCTACGCGAAAGATCCAGCCGGTCAGGTTGGAGCGAGAGCGGCCTAGTTCCAGATGACGAAACAGAGAGAGAAACGTTTCCTGGACGACGTCTTCGGCATCGGGGAGCGGCAAGCCATACGTCACTACATAGTGGACGACCCGTGCCTGAAATTGGTCAAACAGACCGACGACCACAGATTCCAGTTCCGCCCGGTTTTTCGGTGGAAACTCAGCCACACCAGAAGCGTGGCAAATTCTCTCTTCTGCATTTTCAGAGGGGGGCACCGGCAAGCCTTGGGTGGTTTCCATCATGTTTGGCCAACGTATCCAAATGCTACCACTGTGCTACCCGTCGGTTCCCCATCGAGGCTACGCGACCTATGCTCATGAATTATACGGGCGAGTCGGCGGCCGATACCTGGATTGGATTCCGGGCAATTCGGGCAGCCCAGCCAATGCCGCTTTCAACTCAATCCCGCGACCAAGCTGGAAGGGGGGAGGGTCTAGGCTTCAGGTTGATGCTCGGATTTCCGCGTCTTTTACGACGCAGTATTGTTTGCCGACGTAACCCGACCTTGGCGATTCTTGTAGATAAACAAGTCGACCGTTGAAATCTTTTGCGGCAGTATTCGTGAATTGGATATCCACCACTGCGGCGGAACTAAGTGCGCGCCGGACGACGCGCTCCGGCAGGCAGTGCATTTGCATATGACTCTGACCAACGCCCAGCGCGCCTTGAATTCTAGAACGGATATGAAGGATATGGCGGACTCGAATCATTCGGGTAGCCATGTCCGGTGCCGCGAAGGAATCTTGTATTCCGAACACGAGTACGCCACCGGGCGCAAGCACTCGTACGAATTCGCGCAGATACTGCTGCGAAAAGCGCGGCGGCACATGCTGGAGGACGATATTGCTGTAAATGAACGAGATGCTTTCGTCAGCGAATGGCAACTTTGTATCGGAATGAACCGTATAGTTGCAATGTGGATATTGGTTGAACGCGACAGCCTTTTCAATCATCTGTCGCGAGATATCTACTCCTACGCACTGGGCAAAGCGCCGTGCCAAGGCTTGCGAGAGCCGGCCAACACCGCATCCAAAGTCCAGGGCCACCCCATTAAAATCTGGGATTCGGTTTATGCGGGTGAGATGGTTCATGACAATTTCAACCTCGGCATCCCCGGTAGCCATAAACTCCGCAATTTCCCACTTGCCGCCCGCTCTCGATGCATCGGTGAGAATCGCGCCGAGTGCATCGCGCTCCGCGAGATCTTCCCAGTCATTTTTAAGCTTGTTGAGATTCATGGTTTTTGGTCATACCTGCTTCGTGTGTTCGATTTCCCATGGTGGCGCGGTGGGAGGCATGCCTTCTACGACACTTCAGTCTTCATGAGAGTCGATGTAGAATTGTCACGAAATTGTCGGCATATTGTCTTTTCGTTGAAATAACGGACATCATCCCTTATGCGTTTTGGACGGCGATTCTGACCCGCGAGGAGAATTTGGGAGATGAACACCTTCGTTTCGCTGGATAACCTTAAACAGGATGTTCGCTTCGCCCTTCGTCAGATCCTCCGCAGTCCAGCCTTTGCCTGCATCGCGATCTTCACCCTGGCGCTGGGTATCGGGGCCAACGCGGCCATTTTCAGCTTGGTGGACGCGATCATTCTGCGTCCTCTTCCCTACCCGAACCCGCAGCAACTGGTGGGGCTGGGGCAATGGAGAAACCAGGCCGGCGTCGGCTATGTGCAGACAGGCGTGTCCGCACCCAATATGGCTGCCATTGCAACCCAGACAAAGATTTTTCAGAAGGTGGGGTACCACCGGTGGGCCGGGTTCAACATCACGGAAGGCAGCCGGCCGGAGACCATTGCCGGAATTAAGTCATCCATCGATCTGCTGCCGATGTTCGGCATCCAGCCGCTCATGGGCCGTTTCTTCACACCTCAGGAGATGCTGGCCGGCCACGATCAGGTGGCCATCATCGGTCATCGATTGTGGCAGGAGCGGTACGGCTCCGACCCGGCAATTCTCGGCAAGACGATCGATCTGGATGAGAGGCGCTACACCATCGTGGGTGTCATGCCCGCGCGATTCCGCTTTACCTGGGACCAGGAGATGGACGTGTTCGTCCCTCTGGCGTTGACTCCTGAGGAACTGAGCGAGGCGGCGCGCGCGACCTCGCGCGACCTGCAGGCTCAGGCGCGATTGCAGCCTGGCGTGAGCGCAAAGCAGGCGCAAGCTGCGATGGACATGCTGGCCTCCAACCTTGCAGCGCAATATCCGGACGCGGACAAGGGCTGGGGCATTAAAGTGGAACCGCTGCACGCGGCTTATCACCGGCATATGGCAACGCCGCTGCTGATCATGTCGGGAGCGGTCTTGTTCGTGCTGCTGATCGCTTGCGCGAACGTCGCCAACCTGCTGCTGGCGCGGGCTACAGGCCGCAGACGGGAGATTGCCGTGCGCGTGGCGATGGGGGCGAATCGCCGCCGCCTGATGGCTCAACTGCTCACCGAAAGCGTGTTGTTGGCTGGGGTGGGAGGGGCACTCGGACTACTGCTCGCTGCTGTGGGTGATCGTCTATTAACCCTGGAAATGACGCGCTACCATCGCTTCAGCGTGGCTAACGCGGGCGTGATCGGCATCGACTGGCGTGTCCTGATCTACTCCGCAGGCGTGACCCTGGCCACGGGGATCCTGTTTGGCCTGGCGCCGGCTTTAACCGGATCGAGAACAGACCTAAACGAGTCTCTGAAGGAAGGCGGGGTGAGTTCGACCACAGAGTCGGGGCGCCGCCGGCTGCGCAACGGACTGGTGGTTTCGGAGATGGCGCTGGCCCTGGTGCTGCTTGCGGGCGCGGGCCTGCTGGTGCGGACATTTCTGCAACTGATGCAGGTCGATTTGGGGATAGACCCTACCAACGTGGTGACGATCGAGATCGACCTCCCGCAGTACAAGTACTCCGCACCCACGCAGCAGACGCTTTTCTTCCGCCAACTCCTGCAGCGGGTGGGGAGCATGCCGGGGGTGAAATCGGCTGGAATCGAGCAGCCGGGCTCCAGCGTTTTCTTTACATCCGAGGGACAGCCGGCCGCAGCCCCAGGGCAAGAGCCGACCGCTGGTTTCAATGTCGTTTCGCCTGGAGCCTTCAGGGCCATGGGCATTGGCCTGGCAGCAGGGCGAGAGGTTCTGGAGAGCGATGTGGCCGGTGCGGCACCGGTTGTATTGATCAGCGAAACGGTGGCACGCCGTTACTGGCCGCACGCAAATCCTCTGGGCCGCCATCTCAGCATTCTCGCGCGCGTCTATTCCGGGAAGGGCGCCGGTACTGCGCAATCGCTGGAAATCGTAGGCGTGGTGAAGGACCGCCGCGGTTACGATCTATGGGAGCCCAGCGCCGACATTTACGTGCCCTTCGAGCAACACCCTGTATCCTGGGCGATCCTCGACGTTCGAACCGCTGTCCCGCCAATGACGGTAGTGCCGTCGATTCGTGATGCCGTGCTGGCTCTGGACAAGGAGCAGCCGCTGAATGAGGTAAGGCTACTAAGCGAGACCGTGGCGCAAACTTATGGCACGCTACGCTTCCCCATGATGCTGGTGTGGATTTTTGCGGCCCTCGCACTGGTGCTTTCTGCGATTGGGATCTTCGGCGTGATGTCGTACACGGTGAGCCGTCGCACCCAGGAGCTGGCGATCCGCATGGCGTTGGGCGCAGATCGTGCGATGGTGCTGCGGCTGGTGTTGCGCGAAGGGCTACGGGTTGCACTGACGGGTGTGGTGATCGGTTTGGCAGCGGCGCTGGGCCTGAGCCGGGTGATGGCGGGCTACGTTTACGGCATTAAATCTACGGACCCGCTCACCTTTGCCGCAGCCGCACTGCTGCTGATGCTGGCGGCGCTTGCGGCCTGCTACGTCCCGGCGTGGCGGGCTACGCATGTAGAACCGATCCAGGCATTGAGAATCGAGTGAACGACGGCGAGCCGATTTCACCCGCCTGACCAATCGTATGGGCGGCTGCCGTACCCCGAGCGGATGCGCGACGTACAGCAGCCATTGTCCCAAAAGGGTCGTCAGTCACGCTCCCAGAACGGTGGTGGCTCGATGCCGAGCGCCCGCAGATAAACGTATCCCTGGCCGCGATGATGGATCTCATTGTCGATGGCGTACTGAATCGTGACCACCCCGGGAGCCTCCCACTTGCCAAACGCCTTGTCGACTTCGTGGAAGCGATGCGGTGGAATCTTTGGGAACTTCTTGTTCAGCTCGGTGGTCTGCTCATCCCACAGGCGAAGAAGTTCGCTCTTGGTCGTTGGCTTCTCGGCTTTGAACTCTTCCCACTTCCCTGTCGATACGCCGTCTACGATTGGGACAGCCATGCGAATGAACTCCCAAGCCATCTCGGCAAAGGGCCGCATACCGCCCACCGAAAATTGAAAGAGCTTGTCTTCCGGGAAAGCCTCGATCGTCCTGCGCGTCAGCCGCCTGTGTCCTTGCCAGTTATTCACGAGAGCGTCTGCTGTCAGCACGTTCATTGGTGTCGTCTCAGTTGCCATTTCCATCCTCCGTGTGGCCCCTCAGGACCCTCAACTTGAGACTAGCGGCAATTCCCGACAGATCTTGTCGTAAATTAAAGGGAGGATCACTTTCTATGTATGACCCCATCATGCGCGTGCTCATGGTGCTTGAAATTCTGCAGGCACGTGACCATGTGACGGGAGCAGAACTGGCGGAGCGCCTGGAGGTAGATCTGCGCACGGTGCAGCGCTACATCGTTCGCCTCAAGGATCTGAGCATTCCGATTGACTCTTCTCGGGGCGTCGGCGGGGCCTATCGTCTGGGCGCCGGTTTTCGGCTGCCGCCACTGCTGCTGACCAATGAAGAGGCGTTCGCGCTTTCTCTCGGGCTGCGGGCGCTACGGCAGATCGGCTTAGCGGCGTTTGCGCCGGCAACTGAGGGCGCGCTGGCCAAGCTGGGACGCGTCCTACCCGAAGCTTTGCGCGAGAGCATCCGGACGGTGGAAGATGTGGTCGCCATCGAGCCCGGTCCCTGGGTGGTTTCGACCTCGGTGGAACAGCTGATCCGCGCCGCCTCCGCAATCCGGGGCGGCAAACGGATCCGCTTTGGGTATCGCTCCCATGACGGCACCGCCTCACGCCGCCAGATTGAACCCTATGCGGTGATGCACACCGACGGGCGCTGGTACCTGATCGGCCATTGCCTGTCGCGACGTGCGCTGCGCACCTTCCGCCTCGATCGCGTGACGGACCTTGAGCTCTGCCGTGCCACCTTCCGCCGCCCCACGAAGTTCGATCCGCGCTCCTATCTCCGGGGCCGCATGGCGTTCCTCCAGTCTGACTACGAGATCGATGTCTGGATCGACATGGCCATCGAGGAGGCCGAACAGACATTTGCGCCCTGGAGAGTGGCCACTGAGGCGCAGGATGGCGGTACGCGTCTGCGCTGCGGACGCGACCGGCTGGAGATGTTTGCCGCTATGCTGCTCGGCATGGGACGACGCATCGTGGTCTACCGGCCGGTGGAGTTGCGTGATACGTTTCGCCAACTAGGGTTGTTGGCCATGCAGAGCGCAGACGAATCCTCCCCCCTCACGAGACCCTGAACACGGATACACCTTCGAACGGTACGACCATATCGATCGAGTTTCCGTGGATTGGTTTTGGTTGATTGTCGTAAAGATCCAGTGCCTGTTTGTAGCGTGCCGGGACCTGGATGCTGACGATCTGATCAGTGATCTCCTCATTGAAGACGATCAACAGGGTCCCCACGGATGTCTCTACCAGCCTCGGACGAACTTTATCCGAAGTGACAGCCGGGGTAACAATCTGAGTTACGATTGCCCGAATCAGGTCGATGCCTGCCCGATCTCCATCTTCAATGGCGGCGCCGAGATTTGTCCCGATGTAGAACACTTGCCCTTTCCCAACTTTCCTGGTTGCAGCAACCGGGGTGGAATCATAGGTCGCGATGACTTTTGCCGAGGTGACGGTAAGCGGCGTCAGGAAGGTATGCGCTTTGATGGTAGCTGTTACCGGCTCTGAAAACGTGAGATGCCCTTCGAGATAGACGCGTTCCGAAGCTGGAAGATTCTCCGCTCTTAGTTTGGTCTCGCCTGCTTCGAGCATATACAGGCTCTCCTGTTCACGGTAGCCAAAGACGTCCGCAAGTCCGAAGGGCGGAACCACTGGATTGAAGACCATGTGTTCGTCGTAGGTTCCGAATCCGGTTTCGATCAAGAGTGTGCCGCCCGCTTCCACAAATTCGTGCAGACGATCACAGGTTTCCTTTTTCCCGATCAAATGCCAGGGGGCAATGATCAGCCGATATTGATGGTTATTCAGTTTTTGCGGTTCGATGAAGTCCACCAGCAGGTCGCAGTTCCAGAGCGCCTTGTAATAACCGGTGAAAGACTTCACCGAAGCGTCCTCTTTGCCACTCATGGCAAACGTCAAAAGCGCGTTGTCGAGATCGACGAGTACCGCCACTTCTGCCTGCGGCTTGTATTCTTTGATGATGTCCCACTGGGATTGAATGAGCCTATGGTCTTCAGCGGCTTCCAGGATTCGTTCACTGGGAGAGCCGTCACGCTCTACCAGGCCGAATCCGGTGGATTCGGTTCCGGTGGCTTCGGTCAAATAGCACCAGTAGATGATGCCCTTACCACCCATGGCGACGAGCATCCAATTCCACAGACGAATGTCTCGCGGACGCATCTGCCGGCTGCGGCGTATCCCGTTGCTGCCATGTCCTCCCTGCAATTCCGTAATCCAGAATGGCTTGCCGGCGGCAGCGGCACGGGTGAGTTCGATTTGCGCGGCGCTGTAGTATATGGACACCTCCGCCCAGCGGGGAAAATCCGACAGGCCCCAATTCTCCATAAGCTCCGCCAGGCGCCAGGGGTTGATGGCCGGCAAAGCGACCGGCATAATCGCGGCCTGAGTAAATACGTGGCTTTCCAAAATGCTGCGCGTGTCTACCGAGCGAAGGGTCTTCACCCGGAAACGCATCTCTTCGGTGCTGCGCTCGATCATGAAACGGCGCCAGTCCACCCAGTCGATGTAGGAGCCCATGCCGCGCGGCGGATCGATCACACCCCAACTGGGATAGCGCCGGACCCACGCCTCGCTCAACTTTTCGAGCGTGCCATAACGCTGCTTCAGCCAATCCTGAAATGCTGCAACGGTCTTGTCGCAGTAGCAGTACAGCCTTTGGTCGGTGGTCGTATTGAACTCGATGTCCTCCCGAAGGCTCGAGATGAGGCTCGTTCCAGACGTCGTAAGCGTACATCGAGGTGTGTTTGGAGACCACCTTTGCGAATTCTCGAAGGAACGTCTCTGCCGCTTCGCGGACCGGAGCCCAGTCCATGCAGAGGCTCGGCCATCCGCCGCTCATATTGATCGAGGCTGTCTGCAACCGCTGCGGTTCTCCCAAAGCATCGACAAAGCGTGACTCAGGATGCGCCGCTTCCAGCCAGTAGGGAGCCTCTTCAATGACCGCCCCCATCAGCACCTTGAGCCCAAGTTGATCGCAGTCGTTCAGTACCTCTTCCACTTCTGAAAAATCGAATCGTCCCGGTTCTGGATTCAGATAGACCCAGGAACAATAGATGCGGATGATATTGAACTTGTAATCCTTGGCAATGGCCTTAAGCATGTCGCGGCGCAGGGCGCGGGGAGGATTGGGCGGGCGAAAGAATTCCGTTCCATAGATGAATTCCTGGGGCTCGGCTGGAGGGCGCCCGCTTCCCTCTTTCGGTTGAGCGGACGCTGTGCCTTGTCCTGCGAAGATACGCAATCCGCCCCAGGCGGCTGTGATGAGACCTGTGCCGGTTTGAATAAATGTCCTGCGCGATACATCTTTAGACATGGAAATTCCTCTAGTACTTGCGTTCGACGAACATTTGAACGGGATTACGGATGCAACACTGCCTTCATCCTGCTATCTCCCAGTGCGTTCAAGGTATCCACGTTGTTCGAGATGAATTGAGAGCTCAACTGGGCAAAAAGAGTGTTGGCTTGATCGCGCTTCCCGAGGGCCATATAGGTACGGGCGAGAAGATAGGTCGCATTTCTGGAGTCCCGTTCAGGATTAGGCGCCAGTTCGCGCGCCATTCGAAGGTCGACGAGTGCATCCTGGGGGCGTCCTGCTTCAAGCAGCATCTTCCCGCGCAGAGTCCGGGCCGAGACTGATTTCGGATTGAGTTCGATGGCACGGTTCAACTCTGCCAATGCCGCCAACGGGCTTGAGGAACTCATGCGAATGATGCATTCCGCCAACAAGTAGTGAAGATCGGAATCGACGATACCGGATCGGATCGCGGCCTTAAGCTCTTCGGCTCCCTCGACAAATTTCCGCTGCTTATAGTCAGAGAGGGCCATGAAGAATCGCGGATCAGCAGAATGAGGAGAGATGCTCGCCGCCGCAGAAAAATCGTCATAGGCAGCTTCGAACTTGCTCTGTGACATTTTGATGGAGCCGCGCATAACCAGCGCCTCTGCACTCTGCGGCATCGCCGCAACTGCGTTGTCCGCTACTTGAGCTGCTTTTGCGGTTTCCCCGGCATCGACGAAAAGTGTAATCAGGTTGAAATAAGCAAATGGATCTGCGGGGTTATGCTGCAGAACCTCAGCCATGATGGCGTACGCCTCCTGATATCGGCCCAGCTTGGAATATGAGACGCCAAGAAGGTCAGCGCATTTGGCATCGAAGGCGCCCTGTGAACGCAGCTTGTTGAGGCCATCGATGGCAGGTTGATAGTTGCCGAGCTCGAACTGGCTCAACGCGATTGCGTAGCCATGCGTCAGTGGATCTGGTACATCGGGGCGTACGGAATCGATGATCCTGAGTGCTTGTGAAAAGTCATGCGCCCTTCCGTACAACCAACCCACGTTGAACAGTTCGAGTTGCGACAGGTTGTGGCACGTTTGGAGAATGCTGAGGACCTCTTTCGCGCTCTGATACTCCTGCTTGGCGAGAAGCTTGCCAACTTTGGCGAAGCCGGCTTCAGCGTTGCATGATTCTTTCTGCTGCGCAGCGAAGCCGGCGTCGGGGTGGATGAGCCACAGAACGCCGGCAATCAATAGCACTGGAAGTTTCCCCTTACGAGCGAGCGATGCGGAGCGAACCATGGCTTCCACCCCAGGTGTTAAAACAGCGCTTTCAACCCAAACTGAATCTCTCGCGCTGCAGCGCTCGTGGAGGTGATGCTTCCAAATGCCGAAGACTGAACGTTATTGTTTGGCAATCCGAGCTGGGTACGGTTGAACAGGTTGAAAAACTCGGCTTTGAATTGCAGGGTGAAACGCTCTATCGTGAAATCTTTTCGGGCGTTGACATCGAAGTTGAGGTACCCCGGACCGATGAGATCGTTGCGCTGCTCATTGCCAAACGTATAGGGTGCCGGTATCGCAAAGCCCTGCGTATTGAGCCATTGTGTTCTGGTCTTGGGAGCCGAGCCTCCAGAGTTCGCAATCCTTTCGGCCCTCTGCGGACCGCCGCCCGTATTGGCCACATCACCTCCAGCCATTGCGCTGAAAGGCAACCCGGAGTCGGCAGTGACGATGCCGCCGATATTCCACCCTCCAGCGAACATCTGCGCGATGGCGTTGGGACTCGAGAAATAGGCCTTACCTCTTCCAAACGGGAGCGCATACGAAGAGGCGAATGAGAACATGTGTTTTCGGTTGTAGTCAGACGGGCCGTAATCCTGGCCGAGGTGGTAGAAGTTGGTAAGCGTATCGGCCTGGGGGTCAGATGCCAGATCCATCGACTTAGCCCAGGTGTACGAAGTGAGGAAATAGAGCCCTGCGTTGAGTTCCTGCTTCAGCTTGACCTGGAGGGCGTTGTAGTTCGCGGTCCCTTCGTTGTAGTCCCATGGAATGGGACCGCCATATTGCGGATACGGCTGTCGAGCCGAGATTGGTCCCGGGCCGGGCACAGTGGCGGTGTTGGCCAGGGGCTGCAGGAATTGATGCCTGCTTCCCGACCCGACGTAATGGGCGCCGAGAGCGAGTGTCCGCGTCAGCTGTTGTTCGAGACCGAAGCTGTACTCCATGGAGTATGGAATCTTCGGGTACGGACTGCCTCCGAAGCTTGCGAGAGGCTTGTTGGGATCAAGGAAAGACGAGGCCGGCGGCAAGGTATTGATGAATACAGAGGGATAGCCGTCATCCTGATTGGAGATCGTGGTATAGATGCCGCTCGGCCAGGAGAGACGTATGTCCGACTGCTCCTCGATGAGAGTGTTATTGTGATCGTCAATGATCACGAATGCGCCTTGCACGACAGTCTTGGCGAGGGGCTGATAGACGAAGCCGAAGCGGGGCTGCCACCCGTTTGTCTGTGCGTAGTAATAGCTGCTGGGGCCGACTGCCTTGGGAAAGAGCGGGGGGACCGGTCCCGTGACATGGAAGATGCCGGTAAGCACATCCAGACCTGAGTTGATCTTGGCGAAAGTCGGCGGAGAAATGTAGTCATAGCGAAGGCCGAAGGAGAGAACAAGGTTCTTCAGAATGCGCCACTGATCCTGAGCGTAAACACCATACCAGTTGATGTGCTGGTTCTCCGACGTATCGCCTACCCAGGGCGTATAGCTGTCGGGCGTACCGACCAGAAGACTGGCTGGGCCATAGCCCGTCCCACTCTGCGAAGCATCGACAGAGGTCCCGTTCGTTGTAAAGTTCATCGTGTACTGCCATCCATCATCAAAGCTGTGGATGTGGTAGTACATGCCACCAACGCCAATGGTGTGGCTGCCCACGACCTTCGAAAGGTCCGCGTGGTAATCACTGTTCTGTTGCGGCCCGACGGGCGCTGCAAACTGGCCGACGCCCGTATACCCATTGGCGACCCCGACGCCAGGGCCCAGGGGCAGGTTATTCTTTACCGGAGCTGTCTCAGTAAAATTGAGCGCGGTCAGGAAGTCTTCGCCGGCAGGCTGGTCGAATAGGCTGAAGGATGTCTGCGTGTATCCGTAGCGCGCATTCAGGATCGTGTTGGGACTGAAGATATGGGTATACCCACCGGCAAACGCACGAGAGTAGTTGGATAGATGGCCCTGATATCCGGGAAATCCTTCCGGACTGGTTTTGTTGTTGTCGGAGCGGTTGTACCGAAAGAACACGGTATTGTTCTGATTGAACTCGTGGTCGATACGAATGCCAACTTGGTCGGCCTTGGTGGAAGTATTGCCATTGAAGGCAAAGTTCGGAAGGACACTGGGCGCGACATTAAGATTCGGTTGCGGATAATACTTGTTCAGGATGGCTAGCGCAGCCGGATTGAGTTGATCTAGCGGGATCACGTTGCCCGGATATGGGTTACGGATAATCTTTCCGGGGGTCGCTGGGTCGGGTATGGTGGAGTACGGATTGTAGATCTCGTTGGCATATTCGGAACGCCCCAGGCTGTCAGTCCCGATCGGTGTGGTGCCCAGCACCGCGGAAAAGTCCCCGCCACGCATGGCGTTGGTAAGCGTGGCCGCAAGGTAAGACTGCGTCTGCTCCGATCGAAAGCCCTCCCAGTATCCGAAGAAAAATGTGTGCTTCTTAATCACGGGTCCACCCAGATAGACGCCATACTGATTTTGTTTGTACGGAGTCTCGGAAGTGGCTGGATAGGTGGTGGCGTCAAGCACATTGTTGCGGAGAAATTCGTACGCTCCTCCATGAAAATCATTCGTGCCAGACCGGGTAACGAGATTGATGTTTGCGCCGGAGCTGATGGCGAATTGAGCATCGGTGATGTGGGACTGAACGTTGAACTCCTGAATTGCATCAGGCGGTGGACTGACGGCAAATGTGTTGGTGAAGAGGGCGTTGTTTAACACGCCATCCATGGTGTAGTTATTCTGCTGCGGTCTCTGCCCATCGACCGATGGGCTGACAGAACCCGCGCCCAGCTTCACCGTAAATGCACCCTGCTGACCGCCTTGTATCAGGGGAACTGCCCCCGGAGTCAGCAGCGTGAGCTGGTTGAATTGACGCCCATTCAGCGGCAATTCGACGATGGCCGTGTGGCCGACAACCTCTGCCTGTGTAGCCGAAGTGGTGTTGATCGACGTCACATCCGCGTTCACTTCCACGGTTTGTGAAGTGGAGGAAACCGACATCTTGAAGTTCAAGGCTTCACTCTGATTCACTTCGAGAGGAATATTCGCCTGTGTTTCCCTGGCGAACCCCTCTTTGCTTACCGTGACGTCGTAGATGCCAGGCTGCAACTCAGGGACGGTGTAATGGCCACTACTGTCAGTGATGGCTTTCCGTTGCACACCCGTGGCCTGGTTTGTCAGCTCGATCTGAGCCTCAGGCACAACTGCACCCGATTGGTCGGTAACTGTGCCAGTGATCAAACCGGCTGTAGTCTGCGCGTGAGCGGGCCGCAGGACTAAGAGCACAATGATCCCAGCCTGAAGCGCAAGAAAGCAAAATCTCTTCAACATGGACTGACCCCTCTCAAATTGAGTTCCAGAGCTGCACGCGCGCCTATTTTGTCCGTCAGGCCTGTTCTCGCGGCACACAGGACATGACCGGGCACCCTGTTGTTAACCAGGGGCACCGTGAGGCGAGGACAGTCATTTTGCGCAAAATGCAGTCTTCGCTTCAGGTGAGTGCCTCGATCTGCTTTTCACCGCGATGGTGACTGCATTGATCTAAGCACTTAAACGAAGAGCACGCTATGGCATGAACGCTGCCACTGTCAAGCAATATTTTGAAATTGCTGGAAATAATAGGCTTGCAGTAGCGAGGGTTCGACTTTCAATGAAAATATAAGCGCTTAAAAATACGACGGATATCGGCATGTGTCTGCCTCGAGCACGGGGTGTAGTGCAGAGGCGTGTTCTCTGTAATGGCCGGTCAACAAGCCTGTAGCAGACGCGATTCCATGCAACCGAACGGCCTATTTGGAAAAGGAGTGATTCATTTCGCATGTTGCACTCCGAGATTCATTTTCAGCAGACCGGGCCGGCCGGCTGCATGGTATCTTTTGTAGGCTTCCTTGTTTCAGGGTTTGCGTTTGCTCACCCTTCCGGGACATGCATGGGCGATCGTCAACCAAAGCAAACGAGATGTAAGCGCTTAAATTAGCCTTGACATGCCCGTTTTCGCTGTTCTACGATGTCGCTGCCATATTTTAAGCACTTAATTTATGCCGACACCCTCCTCAGTAGCGTCTGAAGGCCTGGTCAAGAAAACCCTTGCGGACCGGCTCCACGCCCAAATCATGAAAGGCGCTTTGCCTCCTGGTGCCCGCATCATCGAAGGAAAGTGGGCGCAACAGTTCGGGGTCGCTCAAGGGACGATACGCGAAGCAATCAACATTTTGGAGAGAGAGGGATTCGTCACCAAGGAGTCGGGGCGTAGCGCTCGGGTTGTCAACCTCACCGAGAAAGACGTCGTGGAGCTCTATCAGATGCGCAACGCGGTGGAAGGGCTAGCCGCAAATCTAGCCGCGTCCGCACAGCCAGATTTTTCTCAATTGCAGTCCAAGGTAGACGGCATGCGTAAAGCCGCCAAGGGTAAAAACGCGGGCGGAATGCTCGACTGTGATTTGCAGTTCCATCTTGAATTGTGCAGGCTGTCGGGGAACAAACACCTCTTTGACTACGCACAACGGATGCTGACCCCATTTTTTGCATTTGTCCGGTTGCGAATGACGGCGGGCGGACGAGGTACATCCGTTTGGGACAAGGACCTCGAGTCACATCAGCGGATCGTCGATCTGCTACGGGAGGGCGAAGGGGACCTTGCAGAGCAATACGTCAAGAGAGCGATGGTCCGTTTCGCCAAGACCGCATACGACAATTGGGTTGCCCATGGCAAGAAAGCTTGAGGCTAGAGTAGCCTGTGAACGGCAACGCGGAGCTAGGTTACAGACGATAACTGGAAATGGGGACCATGCCTGATTACACGATTCACTCTGTTGCAACATACGACGCCCGGTTTCCGCTGCCGCCGGGTGCTGGTACCGATTCTATTCATGCCACGTCTGAATACTGCCTGGCGGTAACACTACTATCGACCACAAATGGGGCTCGGGGTTCTGGATTTGTCCTTACGCTTGGGGACGGCAACATGCTGGTCTGCAAAGCCATTGAGCTGCTGGCCAAACCCCTTGAAGGGATGTCGATCGAGACCCTGATGTCTGATTTCGGACGTTTTTCCCGGCAGGTGGCAGATCATCCTGCTCTCCGGTGGCTCGGACCGCACAAAGGCGTGGTTCAGCTTGCACTAGCGTCGATTACGAATGCCTGTTTCGATCTTTGGGCGAAGAGCCGTGGTGTGCCGTTGTGGAAGTTGCTGCTCGACCTTTCCCCCGAAGAGCTTGTGAGTGTTCTTGATCTCAGCTACCTGGATGACATTCTGAGCGAAGCCAGGGCCGTATCCATCTTGCGTGAGCAAATGCCCAGCCGCGGAGAGCGCGAGGCTATCCTGCGAAGTGGGTACCCCGGCTACGACACTTCTGTTGGCTGGATGGGCTATGACGACGACAAAGTAACTCAACTGACGAAGTGTGCACTCGACCAGGGTTTCTCCGCATTTAAGCTGAAGGTCGGTTCCCAGGAGGAAAGCCGGGATTTGCGCCGCGCAGCCATGCTCCGCAAACTCATTGGCGACTCGAGCACTCTCATGTTCGATGCCAATCAACGTTGGAACCTTCCCGATGCGCTTCGCATCTGCAGGGAGTTGGCTCAATTTCATCCGTATTGGATCGAAGAGCCAACGCATCCCGACGATATACAAGCGCATGTAGAGCTCTCTGGAGCCATAAGTCCGATCAAGATTGCGGCTGGAGAGCATATCTCGAATCGTGTTTTGTTCAAGAACTTCATGCAGACCGGGGCGATTTCCTTCATACAAGTCGATTGCACTCGGGTGGCGGGGGTGAGTGAGTTTTTGAGTGTAAGTTTCCTGGCCAAAATCTTCGACCTTCCGGTAGTCCCGCATGTCGGGGATATGGGACAGATGCATCAGCACCTGGTTTTGTTTAACCGGATTGGGCTAGGGCTCAAAAGCGCATTCCTTGAGCATATCCCCCATCTCAAGAGCCATTTCGTTCATCCTGCCCAGGTTCAGGGTGGTGTTTACATAACGCCACAAGAACCTGGCGCCTCCACCGACCTGAAGGTGAATGCGGGAGCGTAGATCCGACAGAGATTTTTCTGCGGCTCAGTTATGAATAACGAATTCATTGATGCACACCACCACCTGTGGCGGTACATTCCCCCGGGCCAGCCGTGGATGTCCGATGGCATGGAGAAGCTGCGACGGGATTTTCTCGTGGATGACCTACGAGGAGCGATAACGGGCGCGGGCATCACTGGAACGATCGTGGTGGAAGCGGAACGAAGCATTGCGGAAACGCTTTGGCTTAGCGAGATCGCTGCAAACGATGATCTGATACGCGGCGTCGTGGGTTGGGCGCCACTAACCCATCCTGAGATTGTCTCAGGACTCGAACGGGTGGCTCAGCTGCCGAAGCTTCGGGGAATACGGCATCCGATTCATGATGAGCCCGACGATCAGTTTTTGTTGCGAGAAGATTTCAATCGCGGGATAGCGGCCTTAAAAGAGTTCAATCTAAGATACGACATCCTGATTTTCGAAAAGCATCTTCCGCAAACGATTCAGTTTGTCGACAGGCATCCAGATCAGGTTTTCATCCTTGATCACATTGCTAAGCCCCGCATTCGCGACCGGTCGCTCTCGCCGTGGAAGGATAACCTCAGCGAGTTGGCTCGCCGGCAGAACGTCTATTGCAAACTTTCAGGGATGGTAACGGAGGCGGATTGGAGTGCATGGAGCCCCGAATGCCTGTCGCCCTATATTGATGTGGTGCTGGAAGCATTCGGGCCTAAACGCATTATGTTCGGCTCAGATTGGCCTGTGGTGAATCTTGCTTCTTCCTATAAGCGCTGGTGGGAGACGGTTCGCATCGCACTTTCTCAGTTATCGTCATCTGAGAAGGAATGGATCTTTTCCAGAACAGCTGTCGAGTCCTATGGGCTGACGTCGATTTAAGGACAGCAAGGCCGTCTGCGTCCACTTGCTCGAAGGGCCTTACAGAAGATTCCTGTTTTGCAGGGCAAACCGCAGGAGCGCATTGGCGCCCTCGCCTTCCAGTTCAAGTTTGCGGCACATGCTGGTGCGATGATTTTCGACGGTTCTGTAGTGGATGGAAAGCTCGGCGCCAATTTCTTTGCTGGTTTTGCCTTGTGAGATCAGACGCATTATGCGGAGCTCGGTAGGCGTGAGATTGCTGGTCAAGGTATGGCTTGCTTGGGATTGACTGCGGCTCTGCAGCAAATCTGTAGTAATTGCCGAACTGATGTACGGCCGTCCCGACGCCACGGCGTGGATGCCGGCCACCACCTCCTGGACCGCGCTGTCCTTGAGAATATAGCCTTTGCATCCCAGATCCATTGCACTTCGGAAGAGATCCTGATTCGAATGAAAAGTGAGAAAGATGACTTCTGTCTTGAGCCCGCTCTTAACCATTTCCCGGGCGACACCGAGTCCGTCGAGCTTCGGCATCTCTATATCGAGGAGCGCGACGTGTGGATGAAGCTTCTTGATGAGGGATAAAGCCGCTTCTCCATCGGAAGCTTCGCCAACTACTTTTAAGCCGGGATCCTCTTCGACGCTGAGCCGCAAACCCTTCCGCATCAGCGGATGATCGTCTGCGATCAGAATTCGAATTTCGTCATCCACAGCTCCGGTCCTCCATCGCGATCCGACACCCCACCGTACCACGACCTGCGCAGCTACATGAGCACGAGCCCTAGTCAGGATCGCGGGCAGCCCCGGCGTGGCAACGGAGCGGATAGAATTTGCTCCCTCCGGGATGGAAACTCATTCGCGGCCTCGTACCCATGTGGAACCACACGGTCCCTTATGTAGCATCCTCTATGTCCTTTGCCCTCACTGTTATATAGGCTTGACCCAGGTTAGCAATGATTTCCGGCATTACGTTAACGAGGCGCCCGGACTTGAGAACGATCGCAAAGAGAGAATATGACGTTTTTGATTGTTGAAGACAATGCCGGAATCCGGCGCGTCTTGCGGCGCATTTTAGCCGGCACGGCCAGTGCAATCTGGGAATGTGCCGACGGTGCAGAGGCGCTGGCGGCATATGAAGAACATCGACCGGACATCGTTCTGATGGACCTCAGGATGCCTCACGTCGATGGCCTGACGGCCACCAGGCAGATCCGAGGCTACGATCCTTCGGCCCGCATTGTTATCGTGACGGATTACCAGGACGAGGATATGAAAGCTGCCGCGCTCGAGGCTGGAGCTTGCGAGTATGTGCTCAAGCACGAGATTTCGGGTTTGCCCGAGATTGTTTCATCGCTGGCAGCGCGCGACGGCGGGAACCACTGAGGGATCGACGGATAGGGCGGGCGGATGCCGCTACTGAGTGTGGAAAAAATGACTTCGGCCTGTAGTTTTCGAAGGCGTACCGCAGTGGCTAAGGCCGTCACGCGCGTAAGACATTTATGGCACGGCTGAAGCCGTGCCCTTCGTCTAGAGTTTTCTTTTACCTGGAAAGCGTGCCCCTGGGGCTATCAGCAGCCTATAAAACCGCCAAGCGCGTGGGCCATTTTGCGGCTCGGCTAACGCTGTGCGCCGTCATCCGCCGTGCTTCTGCTTGAACGGAATTTGGAACAGGACGGTTGTGCCTTTGCCCGGGGCGGACCGCACTTTGAGCTCGCCGCCAAGCAGACTCGCTCTCTCGCCCATGCCGGTCAACCCGAATCCGCTGTGCGAGGGCTGAGGGCTTCTTTCGCCGGGCGTGAATCCATGGCCGTTGTCTTCGATCGTCAGGATTACTTCGTCCAGGAGCCGTTTCAGGCGGACGCTTACTTCGGTTGCCTGTGCATGCTTCATGATGTTGCCCAGGGATTCCTGAACGATGCGGTAGAAATTGATGCGCAGATCTTCTGGAAAAATGTCGTCGATATTATCCAGCTCCGAAGTAATGCGGATACCGGATGCGATGCCCGTGGTGCGGATCATGGCTTCGATCGCCTTGGTCAATCCGAGCCGGTCGAGTTGAAACGGGCGAAGGTTGTAGGAAATCTCACGCGTTTCCGCAATCGCGGAGGAAGCCTCATCGCTGATCTCCGCGATGGTCTGCACCTCAGAGTCATCGACAGGGGCGGCCTTCTTCGAGCGGAGCAAGAGATAGGCAAGATTCTTGATCACGACCAGCCGCTGGCCCAGGCTGTCGTGCATCTCCGCAGCGATACGCTTGCGTTCGGCCTCCTGCGAGGCGATTAACTGCCGGGAAAAGGCCTGCTGGGCAGCCTGTGCTCGCTGAAGCTGCGAAACACGATATCTCCATGACATCGCGACCATCAGCCCTAATGTGAGCAGGGCAAGGATCTCGAACCATCGGGTCTCATAGAAGGGGGCGAGCACTGTGATGTCGAGTGTCTTGCCCTCGTTGTTCCACACCCCATCACTGTTGCCCGCGATCACGTGAAAAACATAATCCCCTGGTGGCAGGTGCGAGTAATAGGCGATGCGCCGTCCACCGGCGTCGACCCAGTCTGAGTCCAGGCCATCGAGCCGGTACTTGAAGTGGGTCTGCGTAGCGTTCATGAAGTTTGGCGCTGTGTAGCTGATTTCCACGTTGGGCCTGCTGGGTGGAATGCGCAGCGGAACATTCACGGGTGTGGTTACGTTGTCCACCCGGGAGGACTCAATCATCACCAAGGGTGGAACCGAATCGTGGACGACGGATTCCGGATCGATGACCGCTACCCCGTTGCGGGTGGGAAACCAGAGTTTGCCATCGCGTGTCTTGATGCCGGACGGCTCCACACCGCCATTGCACTCGATATCCAACATGCCGTCGATCTTTCCGTAGGCCGTTGAGGTAACCTTCTTCAAATCGCCCGCGGCAAATGCGTTCAAATCTCGTTTGTTGATCCGGTACACACCTCGACTGCAGCTTATCCAGAAGTAGCCATGGGCATCTTCAAGAATGCGAAATACGCCACCATCAAAGAGACCGTCCTTGACCGAATAGCTGGTAAGCTTCCCGTCCTTGTAGCGCACGAGGCCACCGTCATAGGTGCCAATCCACAGCACGCGATCGTTGTCTTCGTAAAACGACCAGATGTTGGCGCTCGGCAAACCATCCTTCTCCGTCCAGCGGGTAAACTCTCCGTTGTGAATCCGCGTCATGCCGCCATAGCCGCCCACCCACAAATCTCCGTTCGACGTCTCGAGGATGGTATGGGTGTCGTCTGCCGCGAGCCCGTCCTTCCTGGTGAAGAACCGGGTGACGCCATTCTCATAGCGGGCCAGGCCCTGCCTGGTTCCGAACCACAGCGTGCCTTGGCGGTCCTGGCAGATCGCTTGCACCACCGCTTCATCGGGAAGACTCGGGCCGCTTGGGATACGAAAACGCCCGTGGTCGAAGATGCTGAGGCCGCCGTGAGTGCCCACCCAGAAACGGCCCTCACGGTCCTGGAGCATCGCCAATGCGAGTTCGTTCGGTAGTCCGTCGGCCATGGTATAGCTGGTAAATTTTCCATCAGCGAAACGGCTGAGCCCCGAATGCCATGCCCCGATCCAGAGAGCACCCGATGGGTCCTGATAAGTTGCGTAGGTGTCGCGATCGACCAGCCCCTGCTCTGTGGAGTAGCTACGGATCGATTGATGTTGCAGCCGGTAGAGCCCTTGTTCCAGTGTGCCGATCCAGAGATTGCCCTGCCGGTCTTCATAGAAGTGCCAGGGTGTGACGGAAACAGGCTGGTTGGAACTGAGGAACTGAAAGGTTCGCTGAAGGCGCGGACCAACGTGCATTTCCAGGGACTTGTTGTAGGTCGTGCCGACCGTCACTTCCCGGGTAGAGCCGGCGGGAATCATGTGGCTCACGTTGTCTGCGGTGATCCTGACGCGCTTTCCGTCGACAGTCTCTAGCCAGAGCGTTCCACTCTGATCGAGCGCCGCGCCCCAGAGATCGTCTTTTAGGACTTGGCTGGGCAGCGTAAAGTCGACGAAGCTCCCGTGGGTAAAACAGTGGACCCTCTCCTCCTCACGGACCCAGAATCCTGCTGAGTCCCATAGGAGAGACCGATAGCGAAGGCTCGGGCTCTGCGGCGCGATGTCGACGAAATGGTTGGATGCTTCATCCCAGCGGACGAGTCGCCCCCCGCTCAGTACCCATACGTCACCATGATCGTCCCCTGCCACTCCATTGATGATGTCCGCCGGGATTCCGTACTGCCGTCCATAGCCGCGGAACACGCCATGGTGATAACGCACCACGCCACGGTCAACGCTGTCGAGCCAGAGGTCTCCGTCACGGCCCTGTATCATGGTGCCGAATTGGTTCGAGAGGAGGCCAGGCGTCTCTCTGTTGAAGAGAGTCAGATGGACGCCGTCGAAGCGCGCCAGTCCATTAAACGTAGCAATCCAGAGGTATCCGTCAGGCGTCTGAGTAATGCCGCGCACCTCGTTTTCCGGCAGACCATTGTCTACTGTCCAGACCTCGAAGCCGTACTGCGCATGCGCCGCCTCGACGATGCAGAAGAGAATTGCCAGCTGGGCAAGAAGATGCAGGATGCGGCCGGGGTTTTCAAAACGCGATGGACGCTGAGCGCCGGGATCCGGTTCGGGCGGCCAGCCTAAATCCGATATCAACCCTGCTCTCCTTTCTGAGAACGCCCATTACCGCGCGCTGCTGAAACAGGCCGCGGGTAAGGTTCATTTCACGAAAAGCGGGTGCTTGCATAGAGAGGATACACGGACAGAATGCGCAGGCCTATCGAGGCAGCACGACATCCGTGTGTCCACAGGGAAAGACCGTGACGGGTCCGCCAAGTGCGGGCTTCGGTGGTTGAAAAGCTCCGAGCAGCATGGGTAGGATAAGCACCCTCGGGGTCCTTCGACTCCGCGCATAAAGCGCTCTGTTTGCGATAGATGTGCGAAGCGCTTCGCTCAGGATGACGGCTTTGTCGGGGGTCTTGAAATACAGCTGATTGGATATGCAGAAAATACGAAAAGATCGAAAAAGTCACAGGCGCTCAGGATGACGGCTTCGTCAGGGCTTGAAATACAGCTGATTGGATATGCAGAAAACACAAAAGATCGAAGAAGTCACAGGATGACGGTTTTGTGGCGAATTGGAGATGCAAAGAACAGCGTCTTCTTGGACCTCTTTTGTCTGCCAGACAAGTTAGCTCTTATGGCGCATTCCACTGGGGAACACTGTGGACCATATTCCACATCATTCCATTGAGTGCATTGTCCATCTCGTCGTGCGGTTCGGCGCGAGTATTCGTGAGGCCCGCCCAGCACATTCCAGTCGCGGTTCGCACCATGATGGTGGTGGAACCTGGAAAGCTGCCGTTATGCCACAGGTTGCCCGAACCCACCATCCAGCCCCGGGCATACTTAGCCGCGGAGGTGGTGGGAAAGACCGGGCAAGGCGTCGTCATGACCTGGATGGTTTGCGATTTCAAAATGCTCGGGATCGGACCCGAGCCGCCCACGTGGTTGAGAAACTGAACCAGCGCAGAGGGGGTTGCCAGCCATCCGCCGTTCGCGTCCATGCGGGCAACGTTTATTTTGTATGGGTCTTCGTTGTATTGCCCGAAGTACACAACCTCGTTGGGTGCGCGGTCTTTCAGACTGTTCCCTGCTATGCGCATACCGCTGATGCCGCAAGGCGCCAGGACCACGCTCTGCACGTAACTGGCATAAGGTTGGCCCGTCACCTGTTCGATGACCCGGCCCAGCAGGCAATAGCCGAAGTTCGAGAACGCCCAGTGCTCTCCGGGCGGATTGGCAAGCGGCCGATTCTCCAGTGTCCAGCCGATCAGCTTGGCCTGGTCCCAGGAATTATCTTTGTACATGGGATCGGTCGAATCGGCCGGCCAGCCACCGCAGGTGTGGGTTAGAAGGTTGTCCACCGTGATATCCGTGACGTATTGCCGGTAAGGGCTCTTACCATACTTAGTCCCGAGAATGCCGGATGCACCGAAAACCTTGTCGGTAAGATTCAATTTGCCCTGTTCGATCAGGGTGAAGATGGCCACGGATGTGATCGGCATGGTCACGTCGGCAATGCGGAAAAGGCTCGACATGTCGGTCGGTCCCATGTCTTTCACGTTGCCGAAGCGAAATCCCTGGTTGAAGCCGAATCCCTGATCGAAGACAAATTGGCCGTTGCGTGAAATCGCGACGGACAGCGCGGGTACGCTAAAGCTCCTTTTAAAGGCGGCAGCAAGGCGCCCGATCTCGCCCCGCTCCATTCCTGTCGCTGCATCCGCCTGCGGGAGCCACAGCCCCTGCATCGGCACGCGCACCATTCCTGCCGCAGCAGCGCTGGTCAGACACTTGAGCAGGTAACGTCTGGTTAATTGATTCGGCATGACACTGGTTCCTATCTCTGTTGCTACGGCCTTCAGTCTGCGCGTCTTCCTTGCCAGGTTCCGTGTTGCCCATGGATGCCAAAATTTCCTTCCATGGTGTTTCCGTCGACCATTCCACGGAAGGTGAGCACGTTCCGCGTCTTGGTGCGAAACACTATGTGGCGGAAGTTCATCGTGCCTTCGATTCCTCCCGATTGGTATGGTCCTTTGAAATGCCCAGTCAGGGTATTGCCGTTCTGCACAATCTGGACCGTGTGTGTCCCCGTCTTCCCGTCGTCGCCATGGGTATAGATCATCCAGGTCCCGGCGACGTTTGCCGCGGAACGCTCGTCCGGTGGCAGTTGCTGGCCAAAACCTATATGGCTGAACGCCAGCAACAAGAAGAAAAGCAAAGTGAACGGTAATTTGTGGTTCTTCATAAGACTCCTCCTGCGAGTGAACGAACTGGACGCAGGCTACTCCGCTTGCGTCCAGCCGTGGGTTGGGTTGTATTGTTCCATGGCCACTAATGCATCTGCTGCTTGCGGGCCGAGATCCTGTTGGTAGACAACACCGTCACGTCCCAGGCTGAAGGTCATGATGCCGGAATTCTGATAATTGACCGGGTTGGCAAAGATCGTAAATCCTCCTTGGGTAGTCATGATACGGAAGGAGTATCCATGAGACACCGCTTCCCTACTGGGCGCGGAAGCGTTGAAGATGCCTTTTGCAAACTGGTTGAGTCGCCCCAACGGGCTGGGCGTCTGGCCTTCGCCAACCTCCCAGAAAAGGCCATCCTGCTTGACCCGGGGTGCTCACAATCGTGTCGGTGTACTGGTGCGTGCTCTGGTGGTACAGTTCCTCGGCGTTTACCAGCAGCCGGCATGCATCCATGGCGGAGAGTTCATTGCTTCCGATCCGCCGTGCGCGCAATTCCTCGTCCGCCGCGGCGGCGTCAAAGTACCATCTCGACGAGCCGTCCTGGGCCAAAGGAACTGGGAAGGGATAGTTGTCCGCCCCGACGTAGAGCACCTGGCTGCCATCGGTCATCGCCACCAAACGATTCATCTGGTCATATTTCCTGGCGAACGAATCGGCCGCCGACTTCTCTTCTGCCGCATCTCCAGAACTCACTAACTTCTGTGCTTTCGCCCCCAATACCTGGGTAAGAGCCCTGTCATCCTTGGCTTGTACTGCCGCGTGCAATGCCTGGCTTGCTTCCGCGGGTGTGGCGAAGGTTTTCTGCTGCGCTTCCGCAGCAGGGTTGGTTGGTTTCTTCGAGCAGCCGAGAACAAAAACGGCCGCAAACATTGTGATCACAGCGATCCGCAGCATCTGCTGAGCGACCAGGTTTCTTAGTTGCGAATTCACGTTTGTTTCTTCCTTTCCATGATTCCAATTGATCTGTGATAGTGAAGGATCCGGTTGGGGTGCGGCCTAACGCCGACCCCTCTCACCGCCGCCACCACCGCGCTGCTGGCGCGGCTGCTGGATGTGCTGCTGACGTGGCTGCTGGATGTGCTGCTGCCGCATCTGGCCTTGCCGCTGTTGACCCTGTCGCTGCTGTTGATAGGCTGCGGGACGCATGCTAGCGCGTCCGCGATTCGACTCGGCGCGGGCCTGGTCGCCATTGCCGCTCATGGCGGAGCGGGGTTGTTGGTTTCCGAACCTCCCAGCTCGTTCATTGTCGCCGGGCTGGTGCTGAACTCCCCCGTTACCCCCAATCAGGCCGTGATCGCCGTTGCGGCCTCCATTCGGGGCGCCGGGCCGGTTGCCGTTGTTGCGGTTGTTGGCTTCATTGGTGTTGTTGGTGCGGTTCCCGTTGTTGAAATTCCTATTGCCGTTGTTGTTGTTCCGGTTTCCGTTGTTGTTGTTGCGGTTTCCATTGTTGTCGTTGTTGTTGCTGTTCCTGGTGATGTTGTTCTTGGTGATGTAAGTGTTGTGGTTGTAGTTGATGTTTCCCCCACCACCTCCACCACCCCAGTTCATTCCCCATGCTCCGAAGCCCCAGCCGCCGCCGAAGCCACCGGCAACGAACCCGCCGCCCCCGCCAAAGGCGGCCCCAATCGCTACCCCGGCGCCAAAGGAAACTCCGGCTGCAACGGCGACAGGCGGCGTATACGCCGGCACCACTAAGGGCGTGCCGTACACAATTGCGGGGTTATATTGCGGAACATAAACCACATTACTGCTGGCCGGTTCGATGACGATGGTTTGCGGGCTCTGCTGCACCACCTTGATCTGCGGCGTAGATTGTAATGTTCCTGCGGCCTGCGCCTGGGCGCGCATGTACTGTACTGCGGCCATCACGTCGGATTGCTGATTTTCAAACGCCTGGCCCAGGTTCGACGTCCAGGAGAGATTCTTCGCCAGGTTGTGGAGTACTGACGGGAACTGGGTCAGAGCCTTTACGCTGGGATCCCAGGATTGTTGATCCACTGCCTGGGTCAGTGCCGTTCCTTGCAAATTCTGATTCTGCCCGAGCCAGAGGTCTGCAAAAGCCACTTCATCCGCATAGCTGGCGGCAGCCAGCACCTGTGCGACTAATGCGTCGGGATACAGCGCGATGGGGGCAACCAAAGCGTCAAGCTGGCTGCTGGTCAGCGGCGCGACCGCCGGTGGTGTAGACGACCCCTGAGATGCGGGGGCCGGTTGGGAGGCATCCTGTGCCTGAAGAAGCTCGGTCGGCGCGCCCGCAATCAGCAGGGTCGAGCAGACCACCATCGACATTGTCTGTTTCATCCATTTCGTAATCATGAAGTCCTCCGTGAGCGATGCTCCGCGGGGGCCAATCCCCCGGGCGTTCGTTTGCGCCGCTTTCGACCTTCAAGCCTACGAATAAGGTGCAGAAGCGCAATCACTAGAAGGACAATAAGTCTGCTGCACGGAAATCAAAATAGAGGGTGCTACACGTATGACCGTGTGGTACTACACGATTGGCGTCGCGGGTTGAACGAGACTGTTGGACCTAGGAGATCGCCCTCTCGTTCGGATAGTTGAAGAAGAGCTGATTGCCGTCAGGATCATCGACCACCAGGAGCCGGTAGCCCCACGAACCGTCTTTGACCGGAACGCCCTTGGCCTCAAACTCCGCGCGCAGCGCATCCAACGCGGCGACCTGGGCAGCCGGCTCGACGTTCAGGGAAACGAATATCAGGCCCTTGCCAATCTTCTCCGGCCACGTGTCGGCCAGGATAAGTGCGCAGCCCTGCCGGTCGACCTGTGCGACCCGCGCTCTGCCATCCTCGTCGTAGCGCCAGGGGCTCGTGAAGCCAAGGCGGTTAATGTAAAAGAGGAGCGAGGCATCAACATCCGTTACGTGTAGGACGGGGCGTGCGAACCAGTCTGTCATAGGCTACATATCCTCGAATAAAGATAACTTCTCACAGGCTGGGCGTCGATGATGAACGCTCCCGGTCATTCAACCTCTGCCTTTTCCACTGCACAGTGGAAGACCCTCATGCTTCCCATAGCCATTCGAGTGGTGTATAACGTTTCCATAGTCATTCGAGTGGAGGAAGACGTGGTATCGAAAAGACCGCCGGAAGCCGGTGAGATTCTGCAGGGCACTCTGGACATGCTGATCCTGCGCACATTGGTGATGGGTCCGGCCCATGGGCACACCATCGCCCAGGTCATCGAGCACACATCGGAGAACGCGCTCGAGGTGGAGCAGGGCTCGCTCTATCCCGCACTCCATCGCCTGGAAGACCGTGGCTTGCTGTCGTCGGAATGGGGCGTGAGCGAGAACAACCGCAGGGCAAAGTTTTACCGGCTCACCGCCAAAGGCCGGAAGGAACTGAGCGCTGCCGCCGGCCGCTGGCGCAGGATGACCCGCGCCATTGGTCTTATTTTGGGTGACTCGATCAAATCAGCAGGAGAGTGAAGCCAATGACCATAGGCCGCTTCATGCATCGCAGACGAAAAGATCAGGATCTGGCGGAGGAAATCGAGTCGCACCTGGCTCACGAGCAGGACCAGAATGCTGCGCGCGGTCTGCCTGCACAGGAAGCGCACCGCCAAGCTCGTGTGCGCTTCGGAAATCCTCGCGCGACGCGGGAGCGCGTGTGGCGCTATCGCTCGTTTCCCTGGCTGGAAGATTTATGGCGCGACGTGCGCTTCGCCATGCGTTCTCTTGCCCGGACGCCCGGGTTCACTTCGATCGCGATCCTCGTTATCGCCGTCGGTATTGGCGTGAATACCGCGGTCTTTTCCGTGGTGAATGCCGTACTGCTCAAGCCGCTGACCTATCCCGACCCGCAGTCCCTGGTACAACTGGTGACCACTAGCAGCCGGGGACCGCTCCCGCTGGCGGGCATCCCCGAGTACAACATCTGGCGGCAGCAGTCCGCCATCTTTCAGCAAGTGGCCGCCTACGATTGGGGCGGAGCCGGAGTGAACCTCACCGGCGGCGACCATCCCGAGCAGGTGATCGGCAGCCATGTCACCAGCGGATACTTCGCGCTGTTCGGCGCTCCGGTCGTTGCCGGACGCACTTTCACCACAGCAGAAGATAGCCCAAATGGCGGTCACGTTGCCGTGTTGAGTTACGGTCTGTGGAAGAGGCGCTTCGGCGGGAACCGCAAAATCGTGGGCTCTACCATCCAGGTGGACGGACAGCCGTGGCTGGTTGTCGGCGTCATCGGCCGCGACTTCGTCACCGACACGCCCGCTGATCTGTGGATACCTTTTCAGTTCGATCTGACTTCGCGAGAAATGCTCCACAACTTCAACGTGGCTGCACGGCTGAAGCCGGGTGTCACCGCTGCTCAGGCCAATGCGCAACTCGCGCTGGCCGCCGACCAGTTTCGCCGGACTTATGGCAAGCGTGCGCTGCCACCGAACGGCGGGTTCGAAGCAGTGTCGCTGCAGGAGTCTTTGATTGGCCCTACCCGCTTCCCACTCATGGTTCTGCTCGGAGCTGTGGGGTTCGTGCTTCTCATCGCCTGCGCCAACGTGGCCAACCTCCTGCTTGCGCGAGCCTCGGTCCGCAAGCGCGAACTTGCGACCCGTGCGGCTCTGGGAGCCGGGCGCGGACAAATCATTCGGCAACTGCTCACCGAGAGCCTTGCCCTGTCCTTTGTCGGCGGCCTGTTAGGCTTGACCGTCGGGTTCGGCGGCGTGCGTCTGCTGCTGAGCATCAGCCCTGGCGATATTCCTCGCATCGGAGAGAATGGCTCGGCCGTGGGGCTCGATTACCGTGTCCTGCTGTTCACCTTAGGCATCTCGCTGCTTACCGGCGTCTTCTTTGGTCTTGTGCCCGCCATTTCCGCGTCGCGCCCCGATCTTGCCGCCTCGCTCAACGAGAATTCCAGTCGTTCCGGCATGGGCCTTCGTCAGGGCAAGATCCGTTCCCTGCTGGTAGTAAGCGAGATTGCTCTTGCCTTGGTTCTCGTTATCGGAGCAGCTTTGCTCATTCGGACCTTTTTGAAGTTGGAGGATGTCAATCCCGGTTTCACCACCCACAACGTGCTCACCGCGTCTATGTCGATCAGTGGGAGCCGCTTTCAGAAGACGGGACCCGTTGCCGAAATAGTTCGCGAAGGCCGGGAGCGGCTCACGGCTGTCCCCGGAGTGCTCGACGCGGGCGCGAGCTACTGCCTGCCGCTGCAGGGTTGTTTCGGGATGGGCTTTGACGTCTTGGGACGCCCCCGGGGCGAGACACCTTTCACCGGCATGGCGGGCTTCTTTTCCATTTCGTGGAGCTATTTCTCAACCTTTGAGATTCCTGTGTTGCGTGGTCGCGCCTTTACCAGACGGGATGATAGCGCCGCGACTGGGGTGGTCATCATCAACCAGGCGATGGCGCGGCAGTATTGGTCCAAAGGCGATCCGCTCAGGGACCGCATTCAGATCGGAGCGGGCGGAGCGTTCGCCGAGCCGCCCCGTCAGATCGTTGGCATCGTGGGGGACACACGCGATGCCGGCGTCAACCGCGATCCCATTCCGACGATGTACATTCCTATCCCACAAATCCCGGACGCGGAGAATGCGCTGAACGCCCAGGTTGTACCGCTGTGGTGGATTGTGCGCAGCCGCGTCAATCCGCACACCGTGCGTGCCCCCATCGAAGCAGCACTGCGCGAGGCCAGTAGAGGCTTGCCGGTCGCCCATGTGCGTACGATGGCCGAGGTCGAGGTGCGCAACACGGCGCGTCAGCGCTTCAATATGCTGCTCCTCAGCATCTTCGGTGCGGCAGGCTTACTGATGGCCGCCATTGGTGTCTATGGGGTCATGTCTTACTCCGTGCAGCAGCGCACCCAGGAACTTGGCGTTCGCATGGCGCTTGGGGCGCCGGCATCGAATCTTCGCAACATGGTCATCGGTCAGGGCATGATCCTCGCCGGCGCCGGAGTGGCGCTGGGCGTCGGCGGAGCGTTCTGGCTCACACGCTTCCTGGCCAGCTTTCTTTTTGCTATCAAAGCGTGGGATCCCATCGCATTCATCGTCACGCCGCTACTTCTTAGTGCAGTCGCCCTCCTCGCCGTCTGGATTCCGGCGCAGAGAGCAACGCGCGTCGACCCCATGACTGCGCTTCGACTGGAATAGCCGAACGCAAAATCTCCGGCAGGCAAGGGGGAACCAGTTTGAGGAATGCTTACAAATCCCTCGCATGGCCATCGATACTGATGCCGATTTTGATGATGGGTCTGCGCACAGGAGCGCAGAGTGTAACTACGTCGCAGTATGACGATGCGCGCAGCAGCGCCAACCGGCTCGAAACCATCTTGACTCCGCGCAATGTGAATGTTCGCCATTTTGGAAAGAAATTCACGCTGAAAGTGGACGGAGACGTCTACGCGCAACCGCTCTTCCTCGCAGGATTGGAGATACCTGGCAAGGGCCGGCACGATGTACTGTTTATTGCGACCGAGCACGACAGCGTCTATGCCTTCGACGCCTACGGCCACCCTGCTCTACCGCTCTGGCGGGTAAACTTTCTCGGAAAAGGCGTCACCACTGTTCCGGAGGATGACGTCGAATGCCCCTTTATCGCGCCTGAAGTTGGAATTACCTCCACACCTGTCATGGATGCGGATACTGGAACGCTGTACGTGTTGGCACGGACCAAGGAAACGACACGAACCCCTGCCGGTCGTTACAGGCAGCGTCTGCATGCGCTGTCGGCGACAACCGGGTTTGAAAAGTTCGGTGGTCCAGTCGATATAAAAGCCACAATCGATGGCAGGGGAACCGGGAGCAGGTTAGGAAAAGTGGAATTCGATTCGTTGCGCGAGAATCCTCGCGCCGCACTCCTGCTGGCGAATGGATCCGTGTATCTTACCTGGGCGTCTTCCTGCGATGTTGGACCGTACCACGGCTGGGTGCTGGCATACGACGCGCACACCCTCAAGCGGAAGGCCGTTTTCAATGCATCTCCCGATGGAGATGACAGCGGCTTCTGGGCGGGCGACACCGGACCTGCCGCCGACGAAAAAGGCCATCTGTTTCTTGCGGCGGGAAATGGCCGGTTCGATGCAGCCAGTGGCGGGCGCGACTATGGAGATAGTTTGCTGAAACTGGATGGACAAACCTTGAAGCTCGATGACTATTTCGCGCCGTTCGACGTTGCCGGACTGGATGCAAAAGATAATGATCTAGGTTCGGGAGGGCCGGTGTTATTGCCGGCCCAGCCGGGGCCGCACCGTCACCTGGTCGTGATTGCCGGCAAAGGTGGGACCATCTACCTGATCGACCGCGATCACATGGGCCGCTACCAGCCAGGCAGTGACAGCCACGCGGTGCAGACGATCCCTAGCCCCGGTGGCGGCGTCTGTGGCTCCATGGGCTACTGGAACCATAATCTCTACGTGCTGAGCAACAGTTCAAAGGATGCCCTGCGCCAGTTCACCGTGCAGAACGGAAGACTCTCACTCAAAGCGGCAAGCGGTTCCCGTTTCCCAGCTATCTGCGCAACCCCGACTGTTTCGGCGAATGGTTTGCGGGATGGTGTGCTTTGGGTGCTGCACTCGAGGGCATGGAACGCGGACGACACAAACGCGGTATTGTTTGCCTTCGACGCTCTCGATACCTCCCGGTTGCTCTACGCCAGTGAGCAGAATCCGTCACGCGATCGTGCCGGGCTCGCCCTTCGGTTCAATATTCCGACTGTCGCGAATGGGCAGGTCTATGTGGGAGCAAGGCACGAAGTTGATGTCTATGGCCTGTTGTCTCGGTAGAAAGCGCGCAGTTTTCGACCTCCCTGATCGCATTAGGTTGTATACTACATAGGGGATGGACAGAAAGCAGACGAGTGTGTCGCTCGCGTTGTTCCTTTTTTGCCCATGCCGCCGCCGATTGGAACGCGTCTTCATAGAGGCATTCAGAATGGGTCAAAGCAAAAGGAAATGGATTTGTCATCGTGTGGTCGTCCTTTTGGCCGTCTTCGTACTTGCGGCGTTGGCGGGCGCACAGAGGGTGATTACGTCCCAATACGACAACGCACGCACCGGCGCGAATCTCAATGAGACCAAACTGACGCCGCGCAATGTAAATGTTCAGCACTTTGGAAAGATCTTCACCTTGCACGTGGACGGAGATGTCTATGCGCAGCCGCTCTTCCTCGGCGGGGTGGAGATTCCAGGGAAAGGCCGCCACGATGTACTCTTTATCGCCACCGAGCACGATAGTGTCTATGCCTTCGATGCTTATGGCAACCCGAGTACTCCGCTGTGGCAGGCGAGCTTTCTCAAAAACGGTTTAACCACCGTGCCGGCGCGGGATGCTAATTGCCCATTCATCTCACCGGAAATTGGGATCACGTCGACCCCCGTGATCGACCCAGACACCGGAACACTCTACGTCCTGGCACGCACCAGAGACGGATCAGGTTTTTTAACGAACGTCTACGCCCAGCGCCTGCATGCGCTCGCGGTGACCACCGGGGTGGAGAAATTCGGCGGCCCGGTAGAGATTCGAGCCAGCATGAGCGGTTCCGGAACGGGAAGCAGCAGCGGAAAGCTGAGCTTCAATCCATTGCGGGACAACCCGCGAGCAGCACTGTTGTTGAACCGCGGCACCATCTATCTCACCTGGGCCTCTGCCTGCGATGTCGGCCCCTACCATGGCTGGGTGATGGCTTACGGCGCGGGGAACTTGAAGCAGGAAGCGGTCTTCAATGCATCTCCCGATGGTGATGATAGCGGAATCTGGGAAGGGGATACCGGACCGGCGGCCGACAAAGCCGGCAATATCTTTCTCGCCACCGGCAATGGGCGCTTCGACGGCGCCAAGGGTGGACGCGACTATGGCGATTCCCTACTCAAGCTAAACGGCGGGAGTCTGAAGGTCAGTGATTATTTCGCCCCGTACAACGCGGCCGACCTGGACGCGAACGACAGCGACCTGGGTTCCGGCGGGCCGATGCTGTTGCCCGATCAATCCGGCCCCTATCCACACCTGGCAGTGGTGGAGGGAAAAGGGGGCGTCCTCTACCTGGTAGACCGCGACCACATGGGACATTGGCAGCCTGGCAACAATAGTCATGCGGTGCAAACGATGGCCGTTCCCAATGGTGTCTTCGGATCGATGGCCTATTGGAACCACTACGTATACGTGTTAAGCGATGGGGACGCGCTGCGTCAATTTGCTGTGATCGACGGTAAGCTCTCACCCAAGGCGGCGAGTGGCTTTCCTGGTGTATCGGCAACCCCAACGTTATCCGCCAATGGACTCGCCGACGGCATCGTATGGCTGCTCCGCTCCAAAGTCTGGAACGCATCCGACCAGCCGGCGGCTCTCTACGCCTATGATGCTGCGAATGTGGCGCATGAACTCTACAACAGTGAGCAAAATGCCGGACGGGACCGCCCCGGCCTTGCCCTGCGGTTCAACATCCCGATGGTCGTGAACGGGCATGTATATGTCGGCACAAAGCACGAGGTGGATGTCTACGGGCTGCTGCCCGGTCGATGAGGGCACCGGGAAAGATTACTCCTTCCCCTTGCATCGCAAGGGGAAAAATGGCATGCTTCCCATGTATTGCAAGGGGAAGCTCCAACCGTGGAAAAGACTCGCCTGGAACTTGTACGGGGGACCCTCGACATCCTTATCCTCAAGTCGCTTGTCTGGAACCCGTTGCATGGCTATGCAATCACGAGCCTCATCCGTCGCCAGAGTGACGAGGCCCTCCTTGTCGAAGAAGGCACGCTCTATCCGGCGCTGTGGCGCCTCGAAAGCAAAGGCTTCATTGAAGCCGAATGGGGCCTCTCGGACAACAACCGGAAAGCGAAGTACTACAAGCTGACCGGTGAGGGCCGCCGCTACCTTCGCGCCGAAACCAAGACATGGGAGGCGTACGCTGAAGCCGTCGCCAAGATTCTGAGCGCAACCCGGCCCCCCACACCGGAAACCTCATGAAGAAGGTCCCCATCTGGCGCAGATACGATCGCATTCTCGGTCAGGACCCAAAGACCGACATAAAAGCCGAACTGCGTTTTCACATTGACTGCAAGACGGAAGATCTCATCGCCAACGGCTGGTCTCCCGATGGCGCCCGCAAAGAAGCCGAGCGCCAGTTCGGTAACATGCTCGCTGTGCAACATGCAGGCGAGCGCATAGGAGAACGAATGGAACGACGCCGACGCATCAGCGATTACTACGCCGAGTGGCTGTGGGATACCCGCTACACGCTCCGCACACTGCGCAACAATCCTGCATTTACCGCCGTTGCCATCCTGGTGCTCGGGCTCGGTGTTGGCCTCAATGCCGCGGTGTTCAGCGTCGTGAACCTCATGCTGCTGCGTCCGTTACCTTTCCCGCAATCGCAGCAGCTGGTGTGGTTCACCGCCGGAAAAAGCTTCGATGCCAAAGTCCGCGCGGCCGGCGGCCTCTCCGCCGATACCTATACGGTCGACGTCTATCGCGAGTTCCAACGCAACAATCAATCCTTCCAATCCGTCACCGCATTCCAGACCTTCTACAACTCGCTGCAATACAAGCTTACGGGGGTCGGCGAGCCCAAGCAGCTTGACGCTGTTGAAGTCGCCGGCAATTTCTTTCCAACACTAGGCGTCGTCCCTGTGTTGGGCCGGAACTTCACCGAAGACGAGACCGTAAAAGGCGGCCGGCCTGCTGCGCTGCTCAGCTACTACTTCTGGAAAACTCAGTTCGCGTCAGATCCGAATGTCATCGGAAGGACCATCACCATCAACACCAGCCCGGCTGCCGTCAACGGCCCTGTCACCATCGTCGGTGTCCTCCCCGCCAGCTTCGATTTCGGCGCTGTCTTTGCTCCCGGCAAGAAGGTCGACCTGTTTGTACCTGCCGTCATGGACTTCTGGAACACCTGGGGCAACACCCTTGCCGTGGTTGGCCGCCTGAAGCCGGGCGTTAGTGCTGCCCGGGCACAGGACGAAGCCGATCGTCTTTTCCCGCACCTCAAGCTTCAACACAAGGACTGGTATTACGACTACGCCTCGGACCTCATCACCCTCAAAGACCACGTCTCCGGCAAGCTGCAGCGCTCGCTGGTCGTTCTTTGGTCCGCGGTCGGCCTTATCCTGCTCATTGTCTGCGTCAACCTCTCGAACCTTCAGCTTAGCCGCGCTGCCACACGCAGCAAAGAGTTCGCGATGCGCCGCGCACTCGGCGCAAGCCGCGGCCGGCTCATCCGCCAGTTGCTCACAGAGAGCCTCATCCTGTCGTTCTTTGGTTCTGTCGTTGGACTCGCCATCGCTTCCGCCATCATCTACTACCTTTCCCACCAGAGTTCCATTGCCCTGCCCCTGCTCACAACCATCCATCTCGACACGGCGTCGCTTTCCTGGACCTTGGCCACCGCTATCGCCGTCGGCCTGCTCTTTGGGCTCGCGCCCGCACTGCGGATCTCCGGCACCCACATTCAGGAGGCTATCAAGGACAACGCTGCAGGCATGGCCGCGGGCCGCGGCCATGAGCGTTTCCGCTCGATCCTTGTCATCTCTGAGGTCGCTCTGGCCTGCCTGTTGTTAGTCGGGGCCGGCCTCCTGCTCCGCAGCTTCCTCCGCGTCCTCAATGTCGACCTCGGCTTCAATCCGAGCCGCGCCGCGGCCATGCAGATCGACCTACCTGCATCGACAAACAAGGACCAGCTCGTCCAGCGCGCCATGATTCTCAAATCTGAAATAGATCGGGTCAGCGCCCTTCCCGGCGTTGAATCCGTCGGCATTGCCGATATGCTTCCGCTTGACCGGAACCGCCAATGGGGACTCGAGGCTGTAGGCCACTACCACGCTAAAGATGCCGACAGCGGCGCACTCGTCTATCTCGTAACCCCCGGCTATCTCCGAGCCATGGGGATGCGGCTGCGCTCTGGCCGCGACTTCTCATGGAACGACACACCAGACAGCGAGCCGGTCATCATCATTAATGAAGCGGGAGCGCGCCGCGAGTGGCCCGGAGAAGACCCGATTGGAAAACTCGCGAACGGCGCCGGGAGCAAGCCTGCCCGTGTCATCGGTGTGATCGCCGACGTCCGCGAAAGCACTCTCGAGCAGAAGTCCAATCCCGAGATCTACGTTCCGATGACGCAAAACGCAGACGTCGAGGGCGCAACTCTCATTGTCCGCTCCCGCATGGATCCTGACGCTCTCGCCGGCAGTGTGCTGGTTACGCTCCGCAGCCTCAATCCCTCGCAACCCGCGAGCGGCTTCCGTACGCTGCAGTCGCTGGTCGATCATTCTGTTTCGCCGCGCCGTTTCTTCGTGCTGCTCGTGACCATCTTCGCGGCTCTTGGCGCGCTCCTTGCTGCCCTCGGCATTTACGGCGTCATCTCCTATTCCGTGACACAGAGGACCCAGGAGATAGGCGTGCGCATGGCCCTCGGAGCGACGAGCGGCCGTATTCAGCGAGCGGTGTTTGGTCAGACCCTGCGCCTTGCTGTCATCGGCCTTGCCGCGGGCACCCTTGCCTCCCTTGGGGCTGCACACCTGATCGCCTCGCTGCTCTTCGCTACCTCTCCCTGGGACCCAGCTGCCTACGCGGCGATGGCTGCTTTTCTGCTCGGCATCGCGCTGCTGAGCGGGTATTTCCCAGCCCGCCGGGCATCCAGGATTCAACCGATGACCGCGTTGCGCAGTCATTGAAGAGCCAGGCACAGGCCGTTGAAGGATTCTCAGATCGGCCGCTCGCCAATCTCAAAGAGAACTTGTTAAGGCCTATCGCTGACCGGCGGCCCGAGGGGCGGTAGCGCCTCCACCCAAGGCTCCGGGTGGTAGCTTTCCTCCTTCGGACAAGGTCTTCATGTTCTCGAGCATCTTGGTGAATCGTGTGCGCCGGTTGTCGATATCCTTGCTACGCGCAGCATCGTCGGCGAGGTTGCTGTTGTCGAAGACCAAGGTGTAGTTCAGGCGAGTGGTTTTGTCCGTGAGACCCACTGCCTCGAGGGAGCCGTGGTACATGTTGTAGGCTGCGCCTTCGCGAACGGGTTGGGTGTAGGTATAGCTGTACCTGGTTTTTCCCACGAGCACCTCATGCCCGATAGAGCGGACGGTGCCCAGGCTGTTGCCATCACCGGAGAGAATCGTGCAGTTAGGAATGCCCCACTCGCCAATGTCGCAGTACTTGCCCACGCGAGCCCAGACTGTGTCGACGGGTGCATTGACGGTGATGGTCATAGGTATAGCAACGTAGTGGGGACTTGGAGTCTGCAACTGGTCAGGTGTGGGAGTCGGGGGTTGCGTGGTTTCCTTCGCCGAAGCCGGCACTTTGCCGCCTTCCCCCAGTGTCTTCATGTTCTGGAGAAATGGGATAAATCGTTTCTTGCGAGCAACGATCTCGGCGTCGCGCGCAGCATCGTCGGCGAGCATGCTGTTGTCGTAGAAGAAAGTGTAGATGAGACGCGACGTCTTGGCGGTAACGGGCACCGCCTCCAGCGTGCCGTGATAGAGGTTGTACTTGGCCTCCTTTCGCACGGGCTGCGTGTAGGTGTAGCTGTGGCCGGTTTGACCGACCAACACCTCGTTCACGATGTTCCGCACGGACGCGTAGCCGCCGTCGCCAGCAAGTAGTTTGCAGTCGGGAAATGCCCATTTGCTGATGTCACAGTATTTGCCCACGCGCGCCCAGACTATGCCGGCGGGTGCGTTGACGTCCTGGGTCAACTGAAAGGTCACGTAATGCGGATTTGGTACTTGCAGCGGAGCAGGAGCGGGACGGGGCGAGGTGACGGGGGACAACTGCTGGGCAACAGAGGTGGCAGCGAATGTTGCCAGGAACAAGACGGCCATCCGGTACATGTTGATTGATCTCCTAAGAGGACTGCTCGTTTTAGACTAGCGGCCTGGCCCAGCAGTCGTTAAGCGCTTTTCGACCCAGTTCATCTTCCCGCGAAATCACCGTTTCAGCAACTTGGCCAAGCCGGTACTGAAAAACGCGTTCCTCATCACTTGGCCGAGTCGTCGCTTCTCGCCCAGTTTCGGACCGGATCGATCCTGTAAGATCTTGCAAGATCAATGTGCAGGCGCGTCCTCAAACAGGCTGCTCATTCTCTGAGAAAGCGTAGACCGAATGGCCAATCGCTTAGCGGTACGTTTTAAGTATCTTGTCCGTCAGCCAAGCCTCTGGTTCGCTCTCGTGATCTGGTGCCTGCTCAGCGCGACAGCCATCGTGCTCTGCCGGAACGGCGTGCCGCTCGACCGGCCCGAACTCGCGGCTATACCGCCGATCACCGATGTGCTCAACAACTCCGTAGGACTGTTTTCGATCATTCTGCTCATCGGCATCGTCTCCCTTCTGGCGGGTCATCGTCCGTTTCCCAACCTAGCGGAACGCGCTCCAGAGCGGGGCATCGCGTTGCGCGAAACGCTGGCCATGTGGATTTACGGCGCCGTCGTCCTGTTCGCAGGCCGGGTCATTGGACAGCACTATTTCGGCGAAGGGCTCGGGATGCATCTCAACGGCTGCCTGTTCGGCGCGACGCGCATTCAACCACCGGCCGCCGTCTACACCTGGGCCGCATACTACGGTATCTTCCTCGCGCTTCTTCCGTATCTCATCTTTCGTTGGCGTGGCTACTCCCGGCAGGCGCTCAATCTGCGATCCGGCAACTGGAAGAATGATGCGCTCATCATCGCCGTTGTTCTGCTCATCGGCTGCGCCTACGAACTCGCCGGCCCCAACATCTTTCAGCTCACGAGGCATCAGCAGCTCGTCGGTGGAGCGCTCTCCCTGGTGTTGCATATGTGCGGGACAGATCTCCCCATCATGATCTTCATTTATGCGATTCTGTTGCCGCGCTATGCCCGGTTGTTCTCTTCGCCAGTCGCCTTTCTGGCAGGCGCCGTCAGCTACCCGCTCATGCACGTCTTCGAATCATGGACGCGGTATGACTCGCTTTATCACGCGGCAGTTTCTGTCATCTTCGTTCTGCTCACGTTTTTTCCTGCAGGCGTCATGAAGTCATTCCTGACCTTCCGGACAGGAAATGCCTGGGTCCATATGTGGGCGTTCCACGCCATCACGCCCCACGTCATGGTGGACACGCGCCTGGTCGTTCACGATTTCAATATTCGCTAGGACATTTTGCGTCACCCCTCGAAAGGTGAGACTGGCGAAATGATTCGCAAGCGCACTCATCGCCCGTTGAGTGCAATACGTTACTTCAGCAGCCCGGTTTAGCATGAGGTGGTAGAAGAAGCGGAAATCGAAGATGCGGTGCGTGAACGCCCACAGACAGCTTCGATCGATCACGGTGTTTCTTGTCGTGCTCGCAAGTACCCTTTCCCTTGGGACGCAGACAACTCAGTTGCCCAAGGCGACTGGAGTTGGCAATGCTGCGATCCAGCGTGCTATGACCACCCTGCATCCGCTGGCAACGTTTCGCGTCGGCGGCAATCCGGACTGGATGGCTCTGACCGCGGACTCGGTTTGGGTCACGAGTTCGTCCACGAATTCCGTGATTCGCCTGAATGCGGCCACCAATAGAGTCGGTGAATCCGTAACGGTCGCAAAACCCTGTTCTGGTCTCGCGGCCGGTTTCGGCAGCTTATGGGTTCCGAGTTGCGCCGAACATCACCTGGCCAGAATCGACCTGGAGACCGGAAAGCTGATCGCCCGGATTCCCGCTGGGCCCGCCGATGCCGAGGGTGGCATTACGACGGGAGCGGGAAGCGTCTGGATGGTAATCAGTCCCAGAGGTGTATTGGCGCGCATTGACCCCACCAACAACAGAGTCGTCGCGAGAATCAGAATCCCACCGGGCTCCTACGCGGCCGCCTTTGCGGATGGCTCGGTGTGGATCACATCCACGGGAAACAATCTACTTTCCAGAGTCGATCCGGCAACAAACAAACTCGTGTCGACCACGACCGTGGGGAAGAGCCCGCGCTTCTTAACCGTGGGGGCTGGTTCGGTGTGGACACTCAACCAGGGCGACGGCACCATCTCCCGCGTGGATACGAGGACGGGCAGGCTGTCAGCAGTGGTTGAGGCAGGCCTTTCCGGCAGCGGCGGTGAGATCGCCTGTGGCGAAGGTTCCGTATGGGTGACGCTCTTAGGCTTTCCCATCACGAGAATTGACGAGGCAACCAATAAAGTTGTGCAGCAATGGACGGGAAAGGGAGGGGATAGCATACGCGTAGGGTTTGGGTCGGTCTGGCTTACCGAACTCGATGCTGGGGTGGTATGGCGGATCGACCCCGGGTTACAGTAACCGCGAATCCCACCGGCCGATAGATGGAAAGCCTGCAATCGACGAGTATTCTATGGAACATGAATATGAAGCGCAGAACGTTCCTGGGGTACTCCGCTGCCTTGGCTGCAACCGCCTACCCGTCTCCTTTATCTGTATCCGCGCAAGCGGCCCCCAGTCCTGACTCGTCGCCTGCGTTAGACGCTTTGAACCCGAGCGGAATTCGGGTTGCGGGCATTCGCATGATTCCCGTCGCCGGGGGAAAGTACAAGGTGTGGACCAAACGAATGGGCTCGGGGCCGGTCAAAGTCCTGCTGCTGCACGGGGGCCCCGGCTTTCCGCACGACTACCTGGAAGCCATGGAGTCCTTCCTGCCCCAGGCCGGGATCGAGATGTACTACTATGACCAGCTTGGTGTTGGTAACTCCGATATACCGGACGACCCGGCACTCTGGACCCTTCCCCGCTATCTCACCGAAGTCGAGGAGGTTCGCCGCGGACTGGGTCTGGATCATTTTGTGTTGTACGGCCACTCGTGGGGCGGCATCCTGGCGATGGAATATGCGCTGAACTATCAACAGCATCTGCGCGGCCTGGTGATCTCCAACATGACCGCAGGCACCCGAGCCTATCTCAAACGAACGGCTGCACTGAAGACGCAACTGCTCTCGCCCGAGTCTCTGGCGCGGTTCAATGCACTGGAGGCAGCGAAGAACTATGACGACCCCGACTATAAACGCATCGTGATGGAGGATTTGTATCCTAAGATGATCTGTCGTCTGAAGCCCTGGCCAGAGCCCGTGACCCGCGCGTTTCGCCTCGCGAATGACAAGATCTACAACCAGATGCAGGGCAAGAGCGAGTTCGAGGTAACCGGCAACCTTAAAGACTGGGAGCGTTGGGACCGCCTCCACGAGATCAAGGTGAAAGCGCTCACGATCGGTTCGAAGTATGACGAGATGGATCCCGCGGAGATGCGTAAAATGGCGACGCTGATGGCAAACGCAACCTCTGTCATCTGTCCCAATGGAAGTCATCTGGACCTATGGGACGATCAGGCCTTCTACTTCCACCACCTTCTCGCATTCCTGGGCAGTCTTTAGACTCAGCCTTCGATTGCTCGCGACCATCATCGTTCCAAGCGTGTCGTACCAGTCATGATGCCGGCGCGATACCGCGGCTTCTCGCGCGACTGTTCACGCGGGTTTTGACGCTCAAAAATTTTCGATCATCCAAACGTTGGTGCCACTGGTCATGCCGGCGATGGCTAGTTCGCGGCCATTGGGCGCGGCAATCGCCCAGGTTCGCCACGCTCCATGTTGGTCCCAAAGGGGCGTGGCGTGACCTTCCAGGTCGACGCTGAGCAGGGTCGAGCTAGTGGCTGACTGACTCGAAACCAGAAGCGACGCGCCATCCGCAGCCCAGTCCACGGAATTGAATCCAGCCCATCCCTTGACGACAAAATCGCGTTCGGGATCACCCCTGAGAGAGAGCAATTGGATGCGGCCTTCCAGGGTGTTGAACTCGATAAAAACGAGGCGCGAGCCATCCGGCGACGGCATCCAATTATGAAGTCCTCCATGGTGAATATCGAGAGTGGACACTTGGCGCGCCTTCCCCGTCAACGGGTCAAACGCACTGAACATCAGCTTCTTGCCGTCCTCGGTCAATTGCCCCAGGAAACAAACGTCCGACGGTGGCCGCGGGCAGGCGTAGTTGTTGAGCCGCGGCACATCCATCACCGGCTCCGGAACCCCGCCACTCGATCGCACGCGCATAAGGTGTGCCACCTCATCGCTCTGGCGAGGCAGCAGGTTCGATCTGTTCGTCAAATAAAGGATGGACACTCCATCCGGGCTCATCCGAGGCATCCAAGCCTCCCCGGGCCCGGCGACCACGGTTTCCGCGGTCTGCTGGTCAATATTCTGCTTGAAGGTCTGGTTCAGACCGTTGCGGGCAGACCAGAAGAGCACGGCGCGGCTATCGCTCGTCCAGTCACTCAGCCAGTCATCGCCGTCCTCAAGGGTCAATCGCCGCGGTGTTGTAAGCTTGGCGCCTCGCGCCTTCAATTCGGCGACGTATACATTCGATTGAAAATTCGAATTCAGGAAAGCGACCCGCTTCCCATCAGCAGTGACTGTCGGAGAGGCAAAGGAATAACCAACCCAGTTCGTCATCCGAGCCGGCTTTTTCTCGGGCTTTCCCGTTCGGGGATCCAGATTGACCTCCCACAGGTTCGAATCGTGCCCGCTGGGGGAGGGCTCGGCGAGCGAAAAAATCAGCCGGCCGTCAGGCGCCCACCAGAATCCCTGAGGGTTCTGGCATAGGTTGGTACCTGCGGTCACCAACACCGGTAGTCCTCCCTGCAGATCGCGATTTTCGAGAGCGCATTCGAAAACGCCCGCGGCCTGGTGGACTTTGAGATAAGCGATTCGACTACCGTCAGGAGACCAGACGACCTGCGTGAACCCGGTAGATTCATCACCCTGAGCCAGCCTTCTCGGAGCCTGTCCGTTCACCTCCGCCATCCAAATTGTCTGATCGCCAAATTCACGCGGTTCCTCGCCCTGACGCTCGCCCAATCCCGTGCGCGCGGCGGTAAAAACAATCCGCCCGCCGTCTGGCGAGATCGAGTGTGCGAAGCTATCGTCACGAAATTTGCGTGGGGCGTAGCCAATCAGGGAGAGAATCCAAATGCTCGACGGTTTGCCTGGGACTTCCAGGTTGGTGAGCAAGCGGGTTCCGTCGGGAAACCAAGCTGCCGGAAGCCAGGTGGCGTGGGTCGAGGCTACTTCGGCCGGAAGTGGAATCGTCGTTGTTTCTCCAGTCCCCAACAGTTTGATGTGCAGCCCCACATTGTCGGAATAAGCCAGGTATTTGCCGTCGGGCGAGAGGGCCGAGCGAGTCACGCCGTGCCCTACGGGATTCGCCGTAAGCTGGCGCATGCTCATGGGCGGCTTGCTCACCGGAGCATGGTGCGTCGCTCGGCGCCAAGTGTAGACGCCGACCGCGAGCAGGACCGCTACGCCGGCAGCAATCCACGTGCGCGTGCGGCCGGCTACTGTCTTTGGAGTCACTACTTCGGCCTGCACCGTACCGGATCCGGTGGCAGGCGCACGCCCCGAATCCATATCGCGCCTAAGACGCTTCAGATCAGAACGCATTTCGACCGCACTTTGATAGCGTAGCTCGCGATCTTTCTCCAGGGCCTTATGAATAATGTCTTCCAGCTTGGGCGGAGTGCCGGGATTCAGCCGCACGGGCGCGACCGGCGTTCGATTCAAAATTGCTTCCGCAACCACGCCGATACTTTCGCCGCGGAAGGGTACGAACCCTGTGACCATCTCATAGAGGACGACTCCAAAGGAAAACAGGTCGGCGCGGGCATCCATCTCTTCGCAGCGCACCTGCTCGGGCGACATATAAACGATGGTGCCCATCGGCGAGCCCGGTTGCGTGAGCGGTTGTGACTCGATGGCTGTCGACGTCGGGGAAAGACTCGAGGCCGCGGCGGGCATCAACTTGGCCAGACCAAAATCCAGAATCTTGATGTGGCCGCGGTCGGTCACAAAGATGTTCGCAGGCTTAATGTCGCGGTGAACAATTCCCTTGCTGTGGGCGGCGCTGAGTGCATCCGCGATCTCGGTTCCCCATTCAAGCACGTCATCCAGCGGCAGCGGCTTACCGGCAATGCGGTGCTTCAGCGTGGCGCCTTCCATGAATTCCATGGCAATAAACGTTTGCCCGTTCTGCTCGCCAATCTCATAGATCGTGCAAATGTGGGGATGGTTGAGCGCGGACGCCGCACGCGCTTCCCGCCGAAATCGTTCCAGAGCCTGTGGAACCTGGGCCAGTTCGTCGGGAAGAAATTTAAGGGCGACAAACCGGCCCAGGGAGGAATCCTCGGCCTTGTAGACAATACCCATGCCGCCGCCACCCAGGGTTTCCAGGATTCGATAGTGCGAGATGGTTTGGCCGATCATTTGGCGAATCATGATGGGGCGAACCATGCCAACCCCGCCAGCGGCAAGCTTGCCTGCCTGAAGTGGAGCGCCGCTGTCATCCATTAAATCGTGAATGTGGGCGAATGGAGCGTCCAGCGAATCGGGGCTTTGCTGATCGGCGTCGAGAAGCCGTTGGAGGTGCATCTTGAGTTCAAGATCGTCGCCGCAAGCAGCCTCGATGAATGCAGCGCGGTTCTCTTTGCTCTCCTCCAGAGCGGCATGGAACAACGGGTTCAGACGCTGCCAGAGTTCAGGAGTCATGTTCGATGCGGTGACAATTCCTGGCGCAGCCATGCACGGGCCACGGTCCAGTCGCGTTTTACGGTACGTGCCGATACGTCCAGTTGCAACGCGATCTCTTCAAAGGTCAGCCCTCCAAAGAAATGCATCTCAAGGACCTTCGCCTGCCTTGGATCAAACTCGGCCAGGCGGGTAAGTGCTTCATCGACAGCTAATACATCGGCGGTTACATTGCTTCTGCCACCAGCCATGTCTTCGTCAAGCGTCACTTGAAGCTGCCCGTCTCCGCGCTTTCCAGCGTTATGGGCCCGGGCATGATCCACGAGGATGTGACGCATAACATTGGCAGCAATCCCCAACACCCGGCTGCGGTCGCCCCACATCGAATCGGGGCAATCCGCAAGACGCAGGTAAGCCTCATTTACGAGCGCAGTTGGCTGGAGAGTGTGGTTCCCGCGCTCGAAGCGCATTTTGCCCACTGCCAGCCGATGCAACTCCTGGTAGAGGCTCGAGGCAAGGTCCTGCCCGGCTTCTGGCATCGACGGCGATGACGGTAACCCCGGCGGCTCCTGTCGTCTTGCAGACATACTGCCTCGTGGGTGTAGGTAGCCAGTATAGCCCTATGCGCTTGCTGTGGTCGTTCCTGCGACCTTACGAGTAAGGTGCAGGATCGCCCCGGAACGTTTCAGAAATATGGTTGGGAATGCGTAACGGTACGTATTGCGGCAAAGCGCACCGACGCTATTCGTATCGAAGCGCGTCCACGGGGTTGATCGCTGCAGCGCGCCGCGCGGGCAGCCAGGTGGAAAGTACCACCACGCTGCTGACCACGATGAGGGCGCCGGCGTAGGTCAATGGATCGTCTGCTTTCAGGCCGAAAAGCTGCTGGCGGAGCAACCTGGCGGCCGCCAGACTGAGCGGCACCCCCAGCGCCACTCCTGCTGACAATAAGAGCAACGCCTCACGAAGAATGATCCACAGCACGTTCTCTCTTTGTGCGCCCAACGCAAGTCGAACGCCGATCTCGCTAGTACGCTGTGCGACGTTGTAACTCATGACGCCGTACAATCCGATGGCCGCAAGCACCAGCGCGAGAAGGGCGAAAATGCCGGTCAGCGAAGCGCTCAGTTGGTCGTTCCCCATCATCCGCGAGACCTCCTCTGTAATCGTGCTGACGCTCAGGAGGGGCAGGTTCGGATCGACAGACGCCACAGCAGCGCGGAGGTCTGCAATCCTCGCAGAAGGATTGCCACTCGTGCGCAACAGAATAAATCCAGCAAACCGATCCTGATTCTCTTCTCGAGCACTGGAGCCGGCGCCCGGTGCAGACGGAGCATACGGCTCGATCTGAGCCAGGGGAACATACGTCATCATCGCCGTGTCCGCACTCCGTGGATCGCCTGCTCTCGTGTCCCGTGCGATGCCGATAATTTGCCAGGGCCCTTTCACTGAATCGATACCAATCGTCAGGGAGCGTCCAAGTGCGTTGCCCCTGGGGAAGAAGTGGCGAGCCAGGGTCTGGTTCACCACGGCGACCTTGAGACTGGTTGCCGTGTCAGATGGTGAGAGGGGACGCCCCGCGATCATCGAGATGCCTGCCGTCTCAAAATAACGACCAGATACGCGGTTCAGCACGGAGTTCGTACTTTCTTTGGGTGCAGGCGTATATCCAGCAATCGAGATGTTCGAGCGCCAGTTGCCCGAGCTGATCGGTGGAGTACCCGCCAGTGCGGCCGATTGAACCCCGGGAATTGCGGAAAGCCGGTCGAGCAGACGCTGGTGGAGGCCGGCCGTCTGCATCGGAGTATAACCGGCAAGCTTCGCATCGAACTGGGCCAGCAGCAGGAACGTGCGCTCAAATCCGTAGTCCTGGTGTTGCAGGTTGCGCAGCGTCTTGAGGAAGAGCCCCGCTGCCACAAGCAGTAGAAGCGACAGCATGACCTGGCCAACGACGAGAGACTTCGACCACCATCGCGACGAACGGCCGCCGCCGGAAACGCGGTGAGTGGAACTCAACGAATCATAGGCCGCAGTCCGCGCGGCGGAAATTGCGGGAGCGAATCCGAACAGAATTCCGGTGATGACAGAAACGCCGAGGGTGAACAGCAAAACTTCGGGATTCGGGGCCGGGCTCAAGGCAATCCATGCGCTCCCCTGGCTCACAAATGCAATCAGAACGCGGGTTGCCGCGAAAGCAATTGCGAGCCCCAGAAGGCCACCGCCAACCGACAGCAAAAGAGTTTCAATCAGGCTTTGCCGGGCGATCCGCGACCGGCTTGATCCAAGCGCCAGCCGGGTGGCAATCTCTCGCTGGCGCGTGGCTGCCCGCGCCAGCAGGAAATTCGCGAGATTGGCGCACGCGATCAACAGCACCAGCACAACTACGGCCATGAGAACCCATAGGGATTCTCTATACACATCCTGTAGATATGAGACACCGCGTATGGCAGAAATTAACGGCACATCCTCGTGCTCGATCTCCTGCTGTCGGGCGGGAGTCAGCACTGTGCTTTCATGAGCGCGAATCGCAGCGTGAATCTGCTGGTTGATCCAGGTTTGGGACCGTGCACGAACGTGGGGATCGGCCACCGCTTCCGGCGTAAGACGCCCAAAGACGTTCATGAAGTAGAGGCCCGACGCCGGAGCGAGCATCGAAGGCTGCTGCAGAACGACCGCCTGCATCGTCGAGGGCACCCACAGATCGGCCAGCTCGAGCCCTTGCTTGAGGCCCTCGAAACCTGGCGGCATCACTCCGATCACCGCAAACGGCGTGCCATTGATAGTGATCGTCTTATTGAGAATCCCGGGATCGGAGGAAAGAGCATGTTGCCAGAAATGAAAGCTTGCCACTGCTACAGTGCCGATTCCGGGAGTGGCATCATCCGCGGGCGTGATGGTGCGGCCCATCAGCACAGGAGCACCGAGTACGCTGAAGTAGTTGCCGGAAACCAGACTGGCGGTTGCCAGCTGCGCGGGAGAATCGGATGGCGATCCGGATGTTGGAGCGATACGCACCGAGACCTTGGGTGAAAAACTGCCGATTGCGGCAATCCCTTGAAATGGGCCGGGATTCGCCTGCAACTGCCGGGGAACGTACCAGGGGAACATGCCGTACTGCCCGATGTCGATTCCGCCGGCGATTCCTGAGTTGGTCGCATCGCCCAAGGTAACGAGTTGTTCGGGACTACGCACCGGCAGGTTGCGCAGCAGCAGTTGTTGGATAAGCGTGAAGATGGCAGTGTTGGCACCGATTCCCAATGCGAGCGAGAGCAGCGCAACCGCGGTGAAGACCGGACGTTTGCAAAGGGCGCGCAGGCTCACGCGTCCGTCCTGAAGCAGATTGTCTAGGGCAGATTCCCAGCGCGAAGACCAGACCCGATGCTTGACGGCATGGCGGCTGCCGAGTTCAACCAGAGCAGCCCGGCGTGCCTGCTCCGGACTAACTCCAGACCGTACCTTATGTTCCACTGAGGCTTCAAGGAAACCGTCGATCTCTTCGTCGATTTCGCGCTCGGTGCGCCGCCTGTCGAACAGTAACCGCAAACCTTGAAACAAGTTCCTGAGCTGCTGCATGATGTCTCCGTAATGGATCAGGCGCCGGCTTTAGCTTCGAGAATGCGAGCGATGGCCGCGGCTTGGTTGGCCCACCGTTCGGTTTCCGCCGAGAGAGTTCGCCGGCCTTTTGCCGTTAGGGTGTAGTACTTCGCACGGCGATTGTTTTCCGTGGCACGCCATTCTGACCGGATGCGGCCCGCCCGCTCCATACGGCTCAGCGCCGGTAGCAGCGATCCTGGGTTCACGCGAAACACGCCACGGCTGATTTGCTCAATCCGCAAGGCAACTCCGTACCCGTGCATTGGTTCGAGCGCCAAAGTCTTGAGGACGAGCATCTCCAGCGTTCCCTGCACAAGATCGCCTGAAGACGTGGAGTTCTGTTCTGAGTCTTGATCTGCTGCCCGCATCTTTCTCCTCTTGATGGTCTAGATGAGAAGAATAGATTTTCTTCCTCTAGTCTGTCAAGAGAAGGAGGCGCGTCGGCCCAGCCAGTTCTCGCCGATCCCGGCTTTACGCCCCAGGGCGCATTTATTCAGGGCGCTGCAGGTAGGAGTGGAGGTGCTCAACGCATTCATCCAAGGTCGAGTGGCCTGTATCCAGGATCTGGTAGCCGGCCTGCATTGCTTCTGCTCTCAGGTACGCTGCCCAGTTCATCATTCGTTGGTTCGCCAGGGCTGGATCACGACGCTCGTCTGTCAGCCGCTTTGTGCGAGTGATGTCATCACAGTCGACCAGCACAATGTGAGCTGCGGTGATCTCAGAAACATCAAGCGCTTCCTGGATAAAGGCCAAACGCATCTGCCCCTCAAATAGTACGGATCTTCCGGATCTGAGAATTGGCGCCAACTTGGCAAACCATTCCAGAGTTGTCGCCCGCTGCCAGGTAGCACCAGGATCCGACCCACCCCACTCTTTCATCTCCTCAGGGGAAGGGACCCCAACCGAGTCGAAGAACATCACTACGCATTCATTTGTATAGCGGTCCTGAATTGTCTTCGCAAGAGTAGTTTTGCCACTTCCAGAAGCACCCGTCAAAACAACGAGAGAGCCGGTCATGCGCTCATTATCGCTGACCCATCCAAGTTGCCGAGTGGTCGGCATTCGGACATCGCCCGGTTGTACGGACAAGCGGCGTGAAACGGGGCGAAGCGGCGGCTAGCTGGATCCGTTTGGCAGATCGACGGGTTTTCCGTGCGGTGTATGACGATAGGCATCGGCCCAGGCTTCTTTGCGAGCAAGCATCTCGGTTGGATTGGAGAGGCCTTTCGCAGTCACGAGACGTTCGAGCGCGGCCAGCCAATATTCATAGTAGTGGGAACCGTCGTCCGGGTCGCCACGGTCGGCCGCGGACTTGACTTCATCGGCAAGCACGGCGGCCCACTCTTTCCAGGTGAAGTAGCCTTGAGCGGAAAGCCGGACGGCCAGCGCGAAAGCCTGAGCTTGCCAGGGCTCAGCAAAGACAGGACCACCCTGGTCGCGAGGGAGTGAGGGCAAAGAAGCGAGCCGGTCGCGATCGGATGGCAATTTAGGCATGATCGAGGTAAGGCTCCCACATATCGATGTAAACAGAATCGCGCGGCGAGGCCTCTTCACCCCACAACTCCCGCGCGGTAAAACGAACCGAATACAAGTGCTGCGGTTGCTCGCCCAGCAAATGTGCGTTGGCATCGGGGAATACGAAGATGCCGTGGCAGCGGACGACGGAGCCCTCTTTTCCTCTCGCATATCGGGGCAGGCGAGTGTGGCCCACCGGATTCATATTCCGGGCGCGGACCTGTTGTCCCACTTCGAAGCGAGCCTTAGCCCCTGCGTCCGGCCGCATAAAATTGCCGCGGAGCCCGGCCACTGCGGATACAGCAGCGGCAGTAAGAGGCGGAGTCGCCTTCTGCGACCCCGGCGCGGGCTTGCCGGTTTCCAACTCCTCCCGCGTCACCAACCCCGACTTCACCAACAACTCCAGGTTGCGGGCCAACCACTTCTCGTAATAGCTCAGCTGCAGATAGTCAGCGGGGGGAAGCAGCTCAATACCGTAGCGGCCCGCGTCGATATTCCACTTGCCCCACGCCGCAAGCGCGCGGTTCATAGCAAACACACGGCCTTCCCAGGGCTGGTGAAATACGGGTTCGTTCTCTTCTCGCTGGATCGCACCCATATCCTGCATGCCGCCCATGTCGTGGATTCCGTTCATGCCCCGTCTCCTCGAGGCGATGGGACCTTGGCGACCCCAATCATGGCATCCCGTGTAACCAAATCCGCAAGTTCCTCTTCAGTCATCTTTTCCGTGCCCGCCGGCCTTTCGGGCAAGACGAGGTAGCGGACCTCCGACGTGCTGTCGGAGACCCGAACCTCGACATCCTGGGGCAGGTCAAGGCCAAACTCGCGCAAAACACCGCGTGGATCGATCACAGAGCGCGATCGATAAGGCGCCGATTTGTACCAGACCGGTGGTAAGCCAAGGATCGGCCAGGGATAACAGGAGCACAGCGTGCACACCACCAGGTTATGCACGCTCGGGCTGTTTTCGAGCACTACCATGTGTTCGCCCTGTGCCCCGCCGTAGCCTAGTTCGGCGATTGCCGCCGAGGCATTGTTGAGCAGCCGCTCTTTATATGCCGGATCCACCCAAGCGCGCGCCACCACGCGAGCACCGTTGCGTGGTCCAATCTTGTTTTCGTAAGCGTCAACCAACGCATCCAATGCGGCCCGATCCACCAGGCCTTTTTCTACCAGCAAAGATTCCAGCGCCTTGGTTCGCAGCGCCGGGTCGGAGGGAACAACCTGGTGGTCGTGATGATGGTCGTGATCATGCGCGGACATAGTTTTCCAGAAGCCATTACAGATCTCGGTCTCAACCGAGTTTCTGTTTGGGCTTCCTCAATGGCGAACATCTTAACACTCCCGCCCGCTTTGCGTAGTACTGGTGGGGTGAGGAAAACCCACGAGCTTCTATTCCCTGACTGTCTCCACTTGACATACAAGTGAGACCGGGCGGATCATGATTGAGTCCACTTGGGTATCCAGTGGAGAGGATTGTGACTCCGATTTACATCTGCTGACGGAGGGACCATGACGCGAGCATTTCTCACACGAACCATCGCGAAGATTCGTAACCTGTGGCGCTCCCAGCGCTCAGATGGAGACCTGGAGCGGGAGATTGCGCTGCATGTCGCGATGCTGGAAGAGGAGTATGAGCAACGCGGAATGTCGCCGGAGGAGGCCCACAGGGCGGCGCGGCAAGCCCTGGGCGGAGTGGAGCAGACGAAACAGGCACACCGCGATCAGCGCGGGATCCTTTGGCTGGAACATACGCGCCAGGACTTACGCCAAGCGTGGCGGACACTTCGACCGCAATCCGGGATTCACGCTGGTCGCTGTTGCTACCTTGGCAGCTGGCATTGGCGTGAACACCACACTCTTCACGGCCTACGACGCGGTTGCCCTAAAGCCGCTGCCGGTTGCCGACCCAGGCCGGGTGGTGCGACTCGAGCGCTGGTTCACCCACGGGTGGCTCGGCGACATGCAATATGGGTTCTCCTGGCCGGAGTATCTCTATTGTCGCGAGCATCAGGACGTCTTCTCGGACATAGTAGCTACCAGTTCCCCCGTGCACGTACTCGCCCAGCTACCTGGAGATCAAGCCGGGGCACAGCCAAAAGGTCTCCAAGGACAGCTCGTTTCCGGCAACTATTTCAAGAGTTTGGGTGTAGAGGCTGGACTGGGCCGCACCTTCGGGCCGGATGAAGACCGCGCTCCTGGAGGCAATCCCGTTGTCGTGCTCAGCTACTCATTCTGGCAACACGCATTTCATGCTGACCCACAAGCTGCGCGATCTCTGATGAGGATCAACGGCACCGCGTATTCAATTATCGGTGTCGCTCCAGAGGAGTTCACCGGAACAGCACTGCTGCCTCAGGTACCGGATTTCTGGGTTCCCGCATCGATGCAGTCGCAGCTCATTCCCGGCCAGGACTGGCTGCACCAGCCGGCGGACTATCGTTTCCAGATCCTCGGCCGGCTGAGGCCTGAGATTGGACTCAAGCGAGCCGAAGCTGAAACAGCGGCGATGATAAGACAATTCTCCACGACCTACGACACGCGCGAACCGACACGCACGGTTACGCTGCAGCACACGGCGTTTTTTGGAAATACGGAAGATCCGCGATTCGAGGCAGGCGTCGCTGCTTTGATGCTGATCGTCGGCATGGTTCTTTTCGCGGCATGCGCCAACGTAGCCAACATGCTGCTCGCTCGTGGCGCGGTGCGGCAGCGGGAGATCAGCCTCCGCCTCGCGCTCGGAGCGAGCCGCGCGCGAGTAGTACGGCAGCTGATCACTGAAAGCATTCTGCTCTCACTTGCCGGAGGACTTACCGGCTTGGCCCTCTCGGTGGTTGCGGGCAAGCTGCTCCGGGTTGAAGTGGCACAAATGCTGACAACACAACTCGGGAGCAGTTTCACTTTCAGCCTTAATCTAAATCCCGACGTGCGCGTCCTTGCCTATGCACTCGCGATCTCCGTGATTGCCGGAGCCGCGTTTGGCTTGTCACCGGCACTGCAGTTCACGAAGTCAGAGCTGGCCACATCGCTGCGGGATGAAAGCACGTCGTTCGGTCATCTGCTTGGGCGCTCCCATTTGCGCAGCTTGCTGATCTGCGGGCAGGTTGCCGTATCGATGTTGTTGCTCACCTGCTCAGGTCTACTGGTTCGCGGCCTTGTGCAGTCACAGACCGCAGATCCTGGATTCGATACGCGTCAGGTCTTCCTCTTGCTCGGCGACTACGGCGACAACGCTGCGGCATCGGTAGCGCGGTTTCAGCGGATCGTGAGAGGCCTGGAAGAGATACCCGAGGTGGCAAGCATCGCTTATGGCGGCGGACCGATGATGGGCACGTGGACGCCGCCAATCCTCATTAAAAAGAACGCGGCGGTAGAGGGAGTCGAACGCCGGCGGACACTCGCCAGTTATGCTTCACAAAACTATCTGAGGACGCTGGGTATCCCGCTGCTGCGCGGACGCGATTTCACGAAGCAGGAGTCAACGACTGGAGCACACGTTGCCGTCATCAGTGAAGCTGCAGCGCGACTATTCTGGCCGGGAGAAGATCCGCTTGGCAGACGTTTTCAGCTCGATCTTCACTTCACCGGCAAGCTGACGGACTTCGAAGTTGTCGGCGTGGCGAAAGATGTGCGCTTCACGAACCTCACGCGCATTGATCCGGCCCACGTGTATCTTGCTCCCGATCCAACCACGACATATCCCATTCTTTTGAATGTTGGAGCAAACCAGCAGGCGGCACTCGCGGCCATCTTTAAATCTGTGAGCCGTCTTGACGGAAACCTGCTGCCTGACCTGTCACTTTGGAACACGGAGACCATGCTTGTTCATCCGCAGAGGACACTGGCGCGGGTGATGGCAATGTTCGCTGCCGGTCTGGCGTTGTTGGCTGTATCGCTCGCTGGCGTGGGGATCTATGGCGTGATGACATACGTCGTCAGCCAGAGAACCAGGGAAATCGGCATCCAGATGGCTCTGGGTGCGCGCTCGGGTGATGTGCTGAGAAGTGTGGCGTTTTCGGGACTAAAGCCCGTGGCCGCCGGAATGATCATCGGGCTGGGATGCGGCGCCGCCGCGTCGGCTCTGCTGCACAGCACCCTCGCCTTTCCCGGAACCAGCGATTTTCTCTACGGTGTGCGGTTCTATGATCCCTGGACGTTCGCAGGAATCTCAAGCTTCCTGGTAACCGTCTCGCTGCTGGCGAGCCTGTTTCCGGCACTGAGAGCCGTTAGCGTCGATCCCATGGTTGCACTACGCTACGAGTAAACGGAGACAACGAACGGAATCAAGGATTGATCAGACATGAAAAATAGAGCGGCCAGCTTACGTTATTTTCGTTTGAAGGCGTCGAAATAGTGGTTTTCGCCTTCATCCTCGTATTCCTCTCCGACCGATATGCCAGCGGCTCCGAGCAGCTTCCTGTATTCCTCGGCCCCTGGGGAGATGGATTGCAACCCTGTCATTGCATCGTTCCAAACGGCCTGCTTGGCGGTTGAGGTGAATAGCAGACGGCCGCCCGGCATCAGGATATCGGCGAATCTCCGGATCAAGCGATGCTGCTCTTCAACCTTGAGAAGGAACATCAGACCAATTGACAAGACCGCATCGAAGGTTCGATCAAACAACCTCGACTCCAGAACAGATTCGCAAACAATGGGTGTGCCGGGCAGGTTGCGTTGGAATGCCGCAACAAACGATGGTGCTGCATCCACTCCGAAGACTTGAAGTCCTTCTTCGACCAGTACCACGGTGACGGGAAAGCCGGGCCCGCAACCCAGATCAAGTACACTGCTCCGGGGCCGCAGTGTTTTGGCCCACTTCCGCGCTTCCTTCACGCCGATTGCAATAGACCGAGTCCTACGATTGCCGCGGCGCGCAAGAAATTCTTCCGCGACCGACTCGTATCCATTGGATAGATCCATCTGTTGATGGTAGCAAGCCGTCCAACTCTTCTTGCCAACAAGTCTATCGGTATCCCTGGACACGTTTCGGCAGCGCACAAGACCCGGAAGACAATCGAACCTGGTTTGAAACGTACTCCGCGGAACCAATCGTGAGTCGAATCGCAGCCCAGCGGACCACCGAAATCGGCATCCGCATCGCTCTGGGCGCCAAGCGTGAACACGTGTTGTGGAACATGTTGCTGGATGGAATGCGGCCCGCGGTCTTTGGTCTTGTGGTTGGACTCACAGCAAGCCTGGAAGCCGGCCGGCTGATGCGCGACCTGCTCTATGAAATCAAGCCGCTCGATCCGGTGGTTTTTGCCGCAGTTGCCGCAACGCTGCTCGCGGTGGCGGTGTTGGCATGTATCGTTCCCGCGTGGCGTGCATCACGTCTCGATCCGATGCAAGTATTAAGATCCGAATAGGCCCCGGGTTCCGGAGCCTACTCTGCACGAATTATTTCTGCGGGGTTGATTGAAGCTGCTCTCCATGCTGGAACGAGCGAAGAAATAAGGCCGCCGAGCAGCAGAATAACTGCCACCGACACCATGGTCCATGGATCGTTCGACTTCACGCCATACAGAAAAACCCTCAACCACCTGCTCGTCAGATATGCAGCAGCCGCACCCAGGAGAAGGCCCGACATGAGCATCCAACTAGCCTGCTGCAAGATCAGGTTCACAATGTTCCAGTGTTGTGCACCAAGGGCAATACGCACGCCGAGTTCTCGCTGCCGCTGGGCTACAAAATATGCTAGAACGCCGTAAATTCCCGTCAAGGTCAACAGTAATGCTGAAGCCGCAAATATCTCCAGTAGTTCCGCATCCATTTTCTGGCTCCCGAAAGAGTCCTCCACCACCTGCTCCATCGTCGTGAATCTGCTCGCTGCAAGATCTGAACTGGACGCCTGCAGGACATTGCGCAACTCGGGTATGACCTCAGAGGGCTCACGAACGGTTCGTACGGCCAGATCCATCGCCATTCCTTCTGCGGCTTTGTAGAACATGCTTTCGGGTGTGATCTGCGGAATACAGACCTCCATCTCCGGTTGCGACGGCTCAGCCACGGTGACCTGCCGCTCGTCATCCAGCACGCCTACGACCACGGAACTCCTATTCTTTCCAAACCCGACCAGGTTTTCTCCCAAGATTGCGGACGGATCGCGATCATCGCCAAAGTACGCCTTCACGAACGCTCGATTCACAACCACGACGGCTTGCGAGGACGCGGTGTCACGTTCGTTGAAGAACCGTCCGCGCAGCAGGCGAAAGCCGAACACCTGCTGCATTTCGGGACCGACCGCACGGAACTGAGCTCTCATCTCTCGCCTTTGCAGATCGATCGCGCTGTGTCCCTGAGGACCGAGCGTGAAGATCATGGAGAAGGTATTGCCCAGCGGTACCTCCGTCATGAGCGACGCACTCTCGACGCCGGGTAATCTCTTTACGCGTTCAATCAGAGGTCGATAGAAATCAGTCGTCATGTCACGGCCACCGAACCGGTATGCCGGAATCGTCATGTTGGCTACGAGGATGTGTTCGGTGCGAAACCCGAGAGGCACGTGTTTGAGGGCATAGATCGTTCGCAGCAGGAGACCGCATCCGACGAGCAACGTGAGCGATAGTGCAATCTCTGTAACTACGAGAGCCGCGCGCATTCGATGCTGCTTCCGGCTCATTCCTGCCTGCGTGGTCCCTTGCCTGAGTGCGGCATCGATAGACGCGCGCAAAATTCCTGGCGCCGGCCATACTGCGATCACCAGTGCACCTATGATCGTCAGTCCGATTAATACGCAGAATACGGAAAGGTTTGGTGTCAGTTTCTCGTGAACGCTGAACTGGGCTTGCAGACCCCGCTCGAACAGCTTCAGCATTCCCGTCGCCAACCCGAGACCCAACAGTGACGCGCAACCACTCAGCAGTATCGTCTCCATTAGCATCTGCCGCAGGATTTGCCAACGACTCGCCCCTAGCGCCCCACGCACGGCAAACTCTCTCTGCCGTGCGCTGGAGCGGGCCAACATCAAGCTCACCACATTGACGCATGCGATCAGCCACAAAAGCGCAGAAGCGCCAAACAATGCAAGGGAATCGCTGCGCACAGTCCCATTCACAAGGGAATGGGAATAGGTCTCGAGACTCACTGACGCAACTTGCTCGCGATCGTACGGATCGGTGTAGGCTTTGGCCACGTCGGCCTGAATCACCTTTAACTCCGACTCCGCAATCGAAAGAGGAGCGTTCTGCTTGAGACGCGCCAGCACCTTGTAATGAGGTGCATGGCGATTACGCGTCGCATCTGAGTCGCTCAGAACGATCGGGCGCCAGACCACGGGTAACTCGTTCCAGTCCCCCGAACCGAAGGGAAAGATGAAGCCTCTCGGCATCACCCCGATAATCGTTAAGCGTTCGCCATTCAGTTGTATGGCTTTGCCAATAACTCCCGAATCCGATCCGTAATCCTGCCGCCAAACATCATCGCTGAGGATGATCGCGTGGGCATCCCCAGGTGTTACCGATCCGCCGGTTCCCTTTTCCAGAAAACCACGGCCCAGCGATGGTTGGACTCCCAGCATCGGAAATAGGCTTGCACTAATTGATGCCACACTCACGTGGACGGTGCCATTACTGCCATCGAGGAACCACACCCTGCGATTGTCCGCGTCATAAAAGCTAATCTGCTCAAAAGAGCCGCTCTGTTGTTGCCACTGGGCGATGTCAAGATAGGGGGTTCGGTCAACAGGACCCCTTTTGCCCGATTCAGAAACTACGACGAGCCGGTTGGGATCATTGAAGCGGATCGGACGCAGTAGCACCCGATCTACTACCGTGAACATTGCACAGGTTGCGCCGACACCGACCGAGAGCGTAATGACAACCGTGAGCGTAAAACCAGGTGATCGCCTCAAGACGCGGATGGCGAACTTGAGGCCATTAACAAAGCGCTCTAACCGCGTCCACCTCCAAACATCGTGTGTTACTTGCTGAATGAGCGCAGGATTTCCAAACGCACGCCGAGCGGCAAAGCGAGCTTGGTCCGGGGCTTCACCCCTGCTCACTCGGTCTGCAACATCCATCTCAATATGCGCGCGTATTTCGGCATCACGATCCTCCTTGCGCTCCTCGAGAAATCTTGAAAGCCAATTCATCTCACCACCCCCTTCAGTCGGGTGAGCTGGCGTGGGAATTCCATTTCCATGCGCGGGATCCGACCGCAAATGTACCCAGGATCAGCATGTCCAGCGTCCCTTGCACGCTCTATTTAGTTGTGGCGTTTCTTTCCGCCATGACGCAGGTAGTCTACATCCATAGGAGGTAGGCAGTCTACATCCCATGGATTGAAAGAGCGACGGCAGGTCACCTATCCGGACAGCCGGTTTTTCGTCCGTTGTGGATGCTCGAACACAATGGGTTGGCCCATGCAACCATCTGTTTATGCGGGTTTAATCGACTGTGGTTGGACTTTAGTGCTACCCTGCTTATCGTATCGGGCTGGCGCGCATGAGTACCCTTAACCGGATGATGCGGCTGCTTCCGTCCGTGGTGCTGGTGACGGTTGCAACTATCTGCAGCAGCCAGGTGAGTGCAGGACCGCAACAAGCATCGACATCGCAGACGGTCAGCGGGCAGGTCGTCAATAGTATTACGGGCGAACCCATCGCACGGGCGCGAGTTCAGGTGGGCGCCCAGCAGGCCGCGCTCTCCGATCATGATGGCCATTTCGAGTTTGACAATGTCAGCGATGAGCCGGCCTATGCTTTCGCATCTAAACCGGGATACTTTGCAGAAGATAAGGCAGTGCCCGCGCAAGGCCAGTCCATCACTCTTCGACTGATACCTGAGGCTATTGTTTTCGGAACCATCACCGATCAGAACGGACAGCCAATCCAGGATTTACATATCCAGCTAACGATGCTTCGGGTGGAAAATGGGCTCAGGCGTTGGCGACAGGTGCAGGCAACCACCACCAACGTGGAGGGGCAGTTTCGCTTTGCCGAACTCCAGGGGGGCCAATACTCGCTGGCCACCAGCTTTCACATCGAAGGCCTGGCGGAGGCACCTTCCTCGGTTGCGTTCATGCCCGTCACCTTCCCGCCGTTGACCGGCGACGGAATCCGCGGCTCCCTGACGCTGACGCCAGGCCAACAGGTCGAAGCCAACGCGAGCCCTCCCATGGAGAAGCTCTATCCAGTCACAGGCACGATCAACGGATTGGCCGGCCAGATTGCAAGCTTGACGGTAGAAACCAAAGAGGCCGAACCGGTCGACTCACCCGTCAACATGTATCCAGGCGGTGGGTTTCGGTTGAGGCTGCCCACCGGCTCCTATCGGCTCAAAGTACGTTCCGCTGTGGAACGAGACCAGCAGCTTGGGGGCACACGCGAGATCTCGGTCAGCGAGGCTCCGCTGAAAGGGATATCGGTAACTCTCGGGCCACCAACCATGCTGCCTGTCGAGGTGGACTACCAGGCTGTGACGACGGCCAGCCAAAGTGCACGCAGTGCCCCGCCGCCCTATTTGAATGCCTCATTGCAGGATGAGGATCCTCGAAGGCAGGGGTGGGCGTTTCCCGCACAGCCCCTTAGACCGCCGGGCCGTGGTCAGGCACTGGAGGCAGGCGATCCCATGGTGTTCCGGGACGTCGAACCAGGCCGATACATGCTGCAAACGCAGCCACAGCCGCCCTGGTATTTGGCGTCCGCTTCGTGCGGCAACGTCGACCTCACACGCGACCCACTGGTGATCGGAGCTGGCGTGGGCGCCTGCACGGTGCGCATGGCGTACCGCGATGATTCCGCTTCACTGAAGTGGTTGGCCTCTCCTGCGGAGGACGGCAACAGCAGCAGCAACGAAGTATCTGTCATGGCCATCCCCCTGGATAATCTTGCTCAACCGGCGATGCGCTTCAGCATGATCGCGGATCACAAATTGTCGTCGGATTCTCCCGCAGAGGGATCGTTCGAAGGCCTTGCCCCCGGCCGCTACCTGGTGATGGCTGTGGCACACCGGCAAGATTTGCCTTACCGCGATCCTGAGGCGCTGCAACGGTATATGGCGCTCGGCCAGGAAATAACGCTCACTCGTGGTGGCAAATCGGAAGTCCAACTCAAGATCGCGGCCGGAGAACCGTAGATGCACAGCCCCCGGAGAAAGCCCACGGCGTTGTCCCAGTCCATAAAGTGCATCGCACTCATGCTTGTGCTGCTGTGGTTACATTCCAGGACGGTAGCAGGACAGCAGCCGGGTTCATCGACAACTGCTGCAGCCCAGTCGTGGCACATCAGCGGCAAAGTGGTCGATGCGCGCAGCGGCCAGGCCCTAATGCGGTGTGTGGTCGAAATCGCTCCAACCGATCAGCGCAGCCCGGCTCTCTCCTTCGAAACGGGAGATGATGGCCGGTTTGACTTTGGCGGCGTTCCCTCAGGGAAATATGAATTGAGCGCTGCCAAGCGCGGCTATCTTACGCAGTCTTACCAACAACACGAAGACTTCTGGACCGCCATTGCGGTAGGTCCGGAACGAATATCCGACGGCCTGCTATTTAATCTGATGCCCCAGGCGATCTTCTATGGGACGGTAAACGATGAGGCCGGCGAGCCTGTCCGCAGAGCGCAAGTTCACCTCTATGAGGATCGAGACCGCGATGGGATCCGTTCCACCCAGCAACGGCAGACGGTCATCACCGACGACCGTGGCATGTATGAGATAGCGAACGTGCCGCCAGGCAATTATTTTCTCAGTGCATCGGCTCAACCCTGGTACGCCGGGCCTGCCCATCAGCTGCAACAGTTCCATAGTACGCAGCCAGCTGCGGCAAACTCCGCTCTGGATGTCGCTTACCCCACGACCTTTTACCCCAACGCGATCGATTCCGACGATGCTATCCCGATCCCCATTAGAGGCGGCGAGCGGATCGAGGCCAACATGACACTGAACGCCCAGCACGCCATGCGCCTTCAATTACCTCTTGCCAGGAGCCGAGACGAGGGCATTGGTGTTTCCATTGCACAGAATATCTTTGGCCAGCTTGAACAGATGCCCACAACCATCCAGATGAACAACGAAGGTGACGCTGAAATCAGTGGGGTGCTCCCGGGACAATACGACGTGACGGTGACGCACTCTGGTGGCCCGTCTCCGCCGCAGTCTACTCACTTCACCGCAAACATTGCCGATGGGGCAACACAGTTAACTGCTGACAGCGACGTGGGCGAAGTCACGGTGTCGGGAAAGGTGACTTCGCTTGATAGCAAGGTTCGGTTCGCCGGTATTTCCCTGGTCGCGTCGCATCCGCAGCGCAACTATTTCGCCCCGCTCAACGACGCCGGAGACTTCAGCTTGCAGGTTCCTCCCGGTGAATACCAGGTCATCAGCCAGATCCCGCAGATGTACCTCGCCAGCGTTACGTCTCCCGATACGGTGGTGAAAGGCCGGGTGCTGCAAGTGAGGGCGGGCGCCTCTCCAAAGCTCGAGATCGTTGCCGGCAACGGGTACGGTCAACTCGAAGGAGCGGCGGAACGCGATGGCCGTCCGGTGGGCGGAGTGATGGTCCTGCTCGCGCCGGAAAATGCAAAAGACAACCTGGGTCTCTTCCGGCGCGACCAGAGCGATTCGGACGGTACCTTCCTATTGTCCAATATCATTCCTGGACGGTACCGGCTGCTGGCTATCGATGAGGGCTGGGACCTGGACTGGGCTGATCCTAACGTGCTTGCGGTATACCTTAAGAAGAGTATTCCAGTCCTGGTCCGTGTCCACGACAAACTACAGCAACAGGTGGAAGTACAGGCCCGTTAGAGTTCCGCGGCAGAAAGATAATCCAGCGTGACAGTCCTCATCCCGTTTGGGCGTTCATCCCACGGAATCATCGATTCCTGCCGAACTCAGCCAACTGTTTGCGCACGACGCCATGGAGAGCTTGTGGCCCGAAGTGTGTGGTCGCGGGTCCCCCGAACACCAGAGTTATGTTCGAGTTCGGAAGGGAGTACTGGATCTCGTTCCCTCCGCTGACACAGACCTGCAGCGTGGACGAAGGCGGATCCGTCTCAAAGGGGGCAATGCTCCCGTTCCCCGTCAGCAGGGTGACGGTGCCGTTCAACTGAAAGCCGGTTAGCGTGGCGGGGGGCATGTAAGCTGGGCAGCCGGTCATGTCCCAGGTGATTTTGGCGTTGGTCAACCTGATGTGGTGGGTGTGAGGGTTCACCAGGGGATGCGTCGGATCTACGGCACCCGTGCTGGTGGTCCCGAAGCCGGACATCGTCATATCCGCCAGGAAGTCCGCGGTGCCCCATTCCGGGTGGACGTCCATTGACCATTGACCATGCATCTCCCAGGGGCTGCCTTTCACACTCGTACTCGAGGGTGAATAGTCGTTGATCAGGCCAGTGAGGTGGGTCGAGTCCTGGGCGAGTGCGCAGCCGCCTGCAATCACCGAAAGGAGCGAGAGAACGCGGGCGGCCGAAGTCAATATGTTGCTTTTCATGGAAGGTCTCCTGTTTGCGGCTTGAGCCGCACCGACACAATGGAACAAAACGATCGTTCCCCCAAGCTGTAAAGGGCCGGATTACCGCTGTTTCCTCGGTTTGCCGTCAAATGCGGTCTTTTGCCGTGCCTCAGCCAGGGCCGGGAGGGTAGCGTTTTGGGGTGCTGGTGGTGAAAGGACCGCCACGGTAGGCGGCTTCCTCGAGGGAGTCATTCGGCAAATGACCGGATTATCCTATAGCTCATGATGCGCACTGTCGCTGTCCAGGGTTACAGATCGCTTCGCGAGTTGGTTCTTCCCCTTGGGCAACTGAGCGTCATTACGGGCGCCAATGGCAGTGGTAAATCCAGCGTGTACCGCTCCTTGCGCTTGCTGGCGGATGTAGCTCAAAACGCCGTCGTCGCATCGCTCGCGCGTGAAGGCGGATTGCCCTCTACTTTTTGGGCTGGTCCTGAAACCATCGCACGTAGTGTGCGCCAAGGCACCCACGCCGTCGAGGGTGTTACCAGGCGCAAAACTGCCAGCCTCAAGCTCGGCTTTGGCGGCGACACCTACGGGTACAGCATCGATCTCGGTTATCCTCCTGGACCGCCTCCAGCAACGATGTTTGAGCTGGACCCGCGGGTAAAGCGGGAGTGCATCTGGCACGGCCCGGTGTATCGAAAAGCGTCTGCACTGGTGGACAGAAGAAACAACTTTGTCTGGCTCTCCACCACGCGGGATGAGGAGCCAGTGATGCTGACACAGCATCTCGCCGACACAGACAGCATGCTTGCGAGCGTTGCCGACCCGCAGCGGGCACCCGAGATGCTGGCCGTCCGGGAAGCCGTCCGGGGATGGCGCTTCTACGATCACTTCCGCACCGACTCCGATTCGCCTGCGAGAATTGCCCAAATCGGCACCTTCACTCCGGTCCTGCATCACGACGGCAGCAACCTTGCCGCCGCACTCCAAACCATCATGGAGATCCGGTCAGATGATGCGCTGGCAACTACATTAGAGGATGCCTTTCCGAAGAGTCGCCTCTACGTGGAGGACCGGAACGGTCGCTTCGAGCTGCAGTTACAGCAGCATGGTCTCTTGCGCCCCCTGAGCGCAGCCGAACTTTCCGACGGAACGCTACGCTACTTGCTTTGGACAGCGGCTCTGCTCACACCGCGCCCGCCAGAATTGATGGTGCTGAACGAACCGGAGACCAGCCTGCATCCGGATTTGCTGCCTGCACTGGCCAGGCTCATTCTCGCTGCGGCGTTACAGACACAAATCGTTGTGGTCTCACACGCTATGGCACTCATCGAAGCATTAACTGTCGCGCCGGCCTGTACCCGCCTGCATCTTGAAAAGGAATTTGGAGAGACTATCCTTGGCGGGGCCACACTGTTCAACAAGCCAAAGTGGGATTGGCCCACTCGATAGCCGCATCGCTGCGATAAGTCGTCTCATTCGCTCTGCACGACGGAGGATAGGGCAAACCTTATAGTCGGCCGTGCGCTTCCTGCCGCTGGCTAGTTCGTGAAATGAAACGAAATGCCCGCCGCGAGGCGCAGATCATGTTGGGTACTGTTGCCCGCGTTTGGCAAGGTTGAGCGGACGTAGTCAGCTTCGAAAAGACGAATGCCGATGCCTTTTCGAAGAGGCAAGTCCGCGCCGCCGCCCACCTGGAACACGAGGGAGCTTGCGGCGCCGGCAACTCCAGCCGAGGTTGGAACCAGTGTGTTGAAGCTGTGAACGCCCCCGATCAACCCTTCTCCAAAAACGCGGCCTCCGCCAGCTCGGCCAAACCAGCTTTTGAACGGATAGGTATAGCGAGGCCCCATCATGAAGGTGACCTTGTCCAGGTCCACTCCAGATGCGATGTTGGAAGCGTGACCGCCCGTCAGATTGGCAGCCACTCCCAACCCGCGATAGAAGGTAACCGCAGCATTCATGCTGCCACCTTCTAACCAGAAGCAGCCGCAATCGATCGAGGCGATCTTGGCCCGCTCTGCCACGTAGGTGATGGCGACATCTATCTCGGCTGGAGTTGGTTTGACAGGGCGTTGCTGGGCCAGCCCCGTCAGGCTGGTCAACATTCCCAGGAGGAGCACGATATGGCGAAACGTTCCGGACATGGTCATTCCTTCGGTTACTGAACGATGAGGGCTACGGTGGTCGAGTGCGATATGGAACCCGATGTCGCAGTGATGACCACGGAGTACGTCTGTTGGGGGTGACCAAAAAATCCGCTTCTGGTCGAGCCGCAACCGCTCATTCCCGCCCCAACGACGAGCGCTGCCGCCGCCAACAACAGCGCCGACAACCCTCGAGGCATTCGTTTGCCTGCGCGGCGCAGCCTTCCCGCAAAGGGCAACAATAGAACAGCCCAGACAACAAGAGGTATTCGCTGGTTAAGCAGTTTCGCTGTCGTCTGTGGCAACTGGATGGTCAAAATTACATTCGTCAGAGGAGAGCCTGCGGGAATCGTGCTTGGGGTAAGGGTGCCTGTGGCCCCCGGCGGCAGGCCACTCAGACTCAGGGTCACCGGACTCGGGAAAGTGGCTCCGCTTAAGGGACCAAAGACCAGTGGGTAGGTCGCTGTTCCGCCGGGAAGCACGGTCTGCGTCGGGGTACTGGCTCCGCCGCCGGGAGGAGCCAGGCTGAAGTCCTGAATCACCTGGGTGACAGGGCTGCTCGTAACCGAGGCGAAATTTGCATCCCCGGCGTAGACGGCGGTAATGGTGTGCGTGCCCGCTGCGAGGGATGAAGTCGTGAACGCGGCCGCCCCGCCAGACAGAGCCGCTGCACCCATTGGCGTTGTGCCATCGAGGAAGCTGACGGTGCCGGTCGGGGTACCGGATGAAGACGCAACGGTCGCCGTTAACGTAACGGCACTTGTTACCATGGCAGGGTTCACCGAGCTGGTAAGGCCGATGGTGGGCGTTGCCTGCCCGATCGTGAACTGAACGGTCGCCGTGGAGGTAGCCAGATAGTTGCTGTCTCCGCTGTAGCTGATGCTGATGGTGTAAGCGCCGGAGGCCAGCGTGCTCGGGATCGCAATCGAAGCGGTCGAGCTGGCGCTGCCCACGGTCAGCGCCGGCGTTCCCGATGCAACGCCCGCGGCAGACGAATTGAGAATGCTATAGCTGATGGTGCCCGTAGGCGCGGCGATTGTAGTGTAGGGTCCGGCGACAGTGATGATAATCGAGCCCGATTGTCCATGGGCCACCGCTACCGGCTGGGTTGTTGGACCGCTGACGGTAGCGGCGGTTTTGCTTAGGACCACGGTAACGGTTCCGCTGCTTGCCGCGTAGGCTCCGCTAACGCCGGCGTAGTTTGCTGAGAGCGTGTGCGTGCCGATGCCGTGCAGCACAACGCCGCTCAACGTCGCTGCGCCGGAACTCAGGCTCGCACTGCTTAACGTTGTTGTGGTTGTGCCCAGCGTATCGTTGAACGTTACTGAGCCCGTCGGATGGGTGCTGCTGTGGGCTTGATCGGCAACCGTCGCCGTAATGTCAGCCGCTTGACCGTTCGTCAGGGGGGTTGGAGTTACGGTTACAGTCGTTGAGGTGGCATCGGCGCCGCTAAAGGCTGTACCGCTGACAGTGATCTGCTGGGTGCTGCCGGGGACATTGAGGGTATTGTCAGTGAGCGTGATACCGGCACTCAGGGCGCCTACCGATTGCGGAGTAAACACCGCCGCTACATCGCAAGCCGTGCCTGCCAAAAGAGAAGTAGTGGACGTGCATGGATTCTGGTCGCCGGAATAACTGGAGAAGTTCGCCGTGTAAGCGGGATTGGCGGAAAAGGCCAGAGGCTGATTTCCCAGGTTGGTTACAGTTGTTGTCTTTGCCGCACTTGCTGCTCCTGTCGCGGTGCTGGGAAACGTCAGCGCGCTGCCGGAAACGTTGGAGAACAAGACGCGATTGTTGCCAGAGTCCGGAATATACAGGTTCCCAAGCGGATCGACCGTGATTCCAAAGGGAGAGCCCAACGCAGCCGGAGTGGGAAGGCCGCTCAATGCCAAGATCGAGATCGCGCCTGCCGTGGTGATTTCCACAATACGGTTGTGGCCTCCATCGGCAATGTAGAGATTGCCCATGCCGTCGGCGGTGACGCCTCGAGGGCTGCTGAAGGTAATCCCGGTCGGACTCAGCAGCGAAGCGGCGCCGGCTGCGGTCACTTTAATCACGCGGCTGGGATCGGCGCCGGCATATCCGTCCGGGATATAGATGTTGCCCATCGAGTCGACCCCCACCCCGGTAATGCCGAGCGAACTGGTGGTGTAACCTTTCGTCGCGATCACCGTGCCAATGCCTTTGGAAGTCGATCCGGCCACCAGGAGGCACGAAACTTCGACGACGCGGCCATTGGTGTAATCAGAGATATAGAGATTGCCCGCGCCGTCGAAGGCAAGCCCCGTAGGATGGCCCAATGCGGTGACCAGGCCACTGATGGTCAATGCGGACGCGACACCGCCCGGCGTGATCACGATAATGCGATTATTTAAATGGTCGCTGATGAACAGATTGCCGGCGCCATCAAGAGCCACGCCGTCGACCTCCTGACCAAAGGTGTAACCGCTGGGCGATACCACCGATGCAGTGCCTCCTCCCGCGGGAATCTTCACCACATTGCCTCCGTCATTCGCGTCATAGATGTTTCCAGCGCCATCGAGAGCAATTTGGAAGGGAAAATTCAGGGGCACGCCTCCGGTGCTAACTACGGTTCCGGTGTTTGGCGCCAACGCAGCTACCGATGCATCGCCGAACCCGTACAGCGGGACGGTGATGATCGGGTGATTGCTCGCGTCATAAAGCACGAGAGCGCCGTGTCGCAAACCGGGGGCCGTCGGCAGAAACTGGATTTCGATGGTGCAGCCGAGGTAACCGCTTGTACTGTTGCAATTCGTGTTGGCGCCCGTCACCACCGTGAAATCCTGATTCTGCACGCCGGACGTGAACACCGTGAAAGGCGTGGTCGCACTGAAATTAACCTCTGGGACGAAGGGCAGCGTCAGAGTCACCCCGGTGGACGCACCGAACTGGACATGACCAAACCCCACTGCCGAACTATTCAACGACGATGTATATTGTGCCGGCGAGTCTGACGACCAATTCGTGGCTCGATCGACAATCAAGACCCGGTCATGGCCGCCCGCGGCGCCGCTATCCGCAACATAGACGGTTCCGAAAACGTCGAGTGCAACCCCGAGAGGCCCGCTGAGTGAAAAATTCCCCATGTAGAGTGATGAAGAAAGCAACCAGGTACCGGTGCCCGATGTGTCTACCTCGGCGATGTTGTTGCTGCCTGTGGACGCAATATAGATGTTCCCTGTGCGGTCTACGGCAACGCCGCTCGGCACATTCAGCGCAGGATCCAACTCGCCGGTGCTGACTATGACACCGGCTGAACCTCCCGCTGCGACCTTTACGACACGATTGTTCCCCGAATCGGCAATGTAGAGATTCCCTGCTGTATCCACTGCCAGGCCCATGGGGTTATTGAGCGTGGTCGGGCCGGTTAAACCTGAGATTGCCAGGACCGACGCCGACCCACCGGAGGTCACTTCCACGATCTGACTGTGGCCTGTATCTGCAATAAAGATATCCCCGGACTGATCGAGCGCGACGCCCTTCGGAGAACCCAGGATCACAGCGCCCGTACCGATCACGGAGCCGGCTCCGGAGGACGTTATTCTTACGACCCGGCTATTGGACGGGTCCGCATCCGTTGTATAGAGATTGCCCGAGCCGTCGATTGCGATTCCCGTTGGAGACACCAATGCCGGATTCAAACCGCTGATGGTGAGCACCGACGCCGTGCCGTACGCGTTCACTTCCACGATCTGGTGGTTACCAGTGTCCGCGACGAAAACATCACCCGCCGGATCCACAACCATGGCAGAGGGGGAATTGAGAGTGATGCTGCCCCCGGTGTTAAGTGTTTGCACCAAACCACCAAACATCCAGCTTTGCAATGCGTGGGCATGTTGCATGATACAGAGCAGTAGCGACAAAACAAGAGCAGCCCTCAACCGACGAGACCGTCCAGTAAAAATCATGAGAGTACCTCCGTCGTAGACGAGTCGACTTGTAAGGCGACACGAGAACTCATTTGCCTATTCATTGCGCCGTGTGTCTTACATATCTCGAATCGAATCGGAGCAAAGACATTTTGACCGCGATCAGCGGATGCTTTCGAAGAAGTATTAAGAGTCGATCTTCTATAGACAGGCAATTGCATTCACTCTAAGGTTCAGCGGTCGACCGCAATAAACTTTGGGAAAGAGTAAGCATGACCAGTTGCAAGAGAAGTGTCACAGCCACCAACTCCTCGGCGGGATCATCGGCAATTCCAAGGAGAACTTCAGGATTGTCGATTACCACCGGCTATGGAACATGCGGGGAACCAAAGATGACATGGGTGAGGTTGATATTGTTAAGCCGCCGCTTAGGTCTGGGATTCAGGACCATACTGTTGTCCCCAGAGGTGGCGCCCAAATATCAGGCAAGCATCCGCAAGGAGTAGCCTTCCGCGAATCGTACTACGCATCTACAGTTCTCTTGGTCACTCGACGTTGAGCGTCAGGTTGGTGGAGCGCGTAAGAGGCCCGGACGTCGCAGTCACAGTTACCGTATAGGATGATTGCTGATGACCGAAGAAGCCGTTGCCGATAGCGCAGCCGTTCAGGACGATCAGGGCTGCTAAGCCGGTAGCCGTCAATAACAGCGTGAAGGTGATCCTGCGCAGTCGCTTGCCGGTACTGCGCATCCGAACTGCAAAAGGCAACAACAACAGTCCCCAGAACATAGGTGGAAGCTTCCCTGAGGCCGGATACTCGTTGTTCCTGCCCACCGAAGCGGGCGGCAACTGGATGGTCAACGTGATCGTGGGCAGCGGGGTGTTTGCCGGAAAGGTCCACGAGTTGCCGCTGAGCTGAGTCCACGAGGCGGGCGTGATGACTGCCGTAGCGCCTGCCGGCATGCCGGTAACCGCCAATCGAACCGGGGTTGGGAAGCTGACACCGGCCGAAGGCAGGATGTCCAGCGGATAAGTGGCCGACCCTCCGGGCACTGCTGTTTGGGTAGTGACGCTGCTGCCAGACCCGCTTCCCGATCCACCGCCGCCGCCCGAACCGGGAGTCAGGCTGAAGTCGACGATCGACTGCGACAATGCCGCGCTGGTAACGGCAACGAAGTTCGTGTCTCCGTTGTATACCGCAGTCATCGAATGCGGGCCATCGCTCAGGGATGAGGTCGCCAGCGTGGCCACGCCCGCGGAGAGCGTCCCCAGGCCTAGCGGGGTTGTGCCGTCAAGGAAACTTACCGTGCCTGTTGCCGTGCCCACCGTCGAGCTCACGCTGGCGGTAAACGTTACTGCTGTCTGCGCGACGGCCGGGTTGTTGCTTGAGGACAAACGGACGGCCGGGGTTAACGGCTCGATCGTCATGGTTCCGGTGGCGGAGCCGGCGTAGCCGCTATTGCTGACCGTAGCCACAACCGTATAGCTTCCGCCGGCAGTGGGTGGAGTCGCGCTGCCGTTGTAGGTGAAGGTCACGCTCAATCCGCTGGGTACGGTGGTCGCCGTGGCGGAGAGCGAAGATCCGGTATACGTCTGGGTCAGATTGCCAAGCGTCACCGTCACTGTGTGTTTGGAGATAACCAATGTTCCGGTGGCCGAGCCCTGGTAGTCCGGCTCGTTGATGGTGGCAACGACAGTGTAGCTTCCTGGTTCCGTGGGCGGGGTTTCGCTGCCGTTATAGGTGAAGCTCACGGTCAGTGCGGCCGGTACAGTGGCCGCTGTGGCCGAGAGCGGCGATCCGGTGTACGTCTGGGCCAGATCGCCCAGCGTGACCGTCGCCGTGGCCTTGCCGACGGTGAGCGAGTAGGTTTGCAAGCCGGTCACCGAATCCGCATCGGTGGCGAGCACGGTGATCGAGAATGCGCCGCTCGCAGTGGGCGTGCCGGTGAGTGAACCCGCGTTGCTCAGTGACATACCCGCGGGCAGAGCTCCCGCGCTGATGGTGTATTGATACGGCGCGGTGCCGCCCGTGGCCTGGAAGATAACCGGGCCATAAGCAACTCCGACGGTGGCCGCGGTCAGCGTGGTGCTCGCGGGCAGGGTGAAGGATATGGTAGTGGTTCCGATTCCAGTTCCGCTGAGGGAGATCGGTTGTGTTGCCGCGGAAACATTGAGGTTGTTGTCGGTTAACAACAGAGTCCCTGGAATCGAACCCGTCGACGCCGGCGTAAAGTCCAGGACATAGGAGCAGGACACGTTGACGGCCAGGCTACCACCTCCATTCTCTGCGCAGGATGTCGACGCATCGAAGGCATAGCTGGCGCTGCCGGTAGAGAACGCCGCCGATGCAATGCTCAGATTCGAGTTGCCATAGTTGAGCACGGAGAAGGATAAGGGATTGTCGGTCGTATCCGCCGCGCCATGCGCGGTTGCCGTGGGGAAGACGATGGCAGGCAGCACATTCCGGTTCTGCTTATAGAGTGCGCCGCTGCCATCTCCACTGTTCCAATTCAGGTAGAGATTGCCGGCCCCATCCAGTGCCATGGGCGCTCCACCGCCGTAGGGGGTGGTAAACAGCTGCGTCCGCGCGGCGTAGGTTCCGCTGCTCAGCACGTATTCATAAACGGGGGTCGAGGTTCCGGTATTGTTGGAATCCGCTACGTAGATGTTGCCGTTGGTATCGATGGCGATCCCGTAGGGGGAATACAACGTGCTGTCGACGGTGACAAAGGATGCGCTGTAACTCCCGCTGACAAAGGGAATCTTCATCAGCTCGGCGGTGGAGCCTGAAGTTGCGGCGAGAAAGAAGACATTCTCCGCGCTGTCGACAGCGATCCCGTGCGGGAGTACGCTGCCGCCGAGAGCGCCGGCGTCGGCCAGTGTGGTTTGCGAACCGTACCCGTTGTTTCCCGATGAGCCGGTCCAGGGCAATTCGCCGATAAGCTGTGCGGTCCCGTCGGCAAAGAATAGGTTCCCAGCTCCGTCCACGGTGATGCCGGTAGGGAGGATCAAGCCGGAACCGAGCGAAATGCGCGCGCCATAGCCGGTTCCGTTCCAGGGAAACTTGAGAATACTGCCCGTGGACGATACGTAATTGGTTAAGCCGACATAGAGATTGCCCGCCCCGTCCTCGGCCATTGCCCCGGATGCAAAGTTGGACGCGCCGGGAAGATAGAGGCTGGCGGGGGATAGCGCGGCCCCGTAGGAACTCCCCTGCCAGGGCAGCTCGATCACGGCGCCGGTGTAGTTGTTGGAGTTGCCATCCACGAAGAACAAATTGGATTGCGAGTCGACCGCCAGGCCCTCCGGCCAGTAGGTGAACGTGTCCGGCGTGAGCATGGTTTGTGTACCGGGAGGAAATAGAACCTGTGCCCCGGTTCCGGTACCGGTCAAATAAGCGGTGGCCAGCACGTTGCCCGAGGCGTCCTCCAGCAGAACGGCGCCGTAGCGCAGCCCCGGATGCAGGGGCGCGAAGGTCACGGCTACCGTGCACGTGTTGCCAATGCTGTAGGCGTAGGTGGTCCCGTTGGTGTCGCAGGTACCGGTGCCGGCGTCGGTGAAGTCGAGTCCGGTAGCTCCCTGGGTAACTACCAGCGGCGTTCCGATGGAGCCGGCTCCGGTGAAGGTGAACGTGACATTCTGGCTGGTGGAACTGCCCACCGGCTCGTTCCCAATGTTGACCGGAGCCGGATTGGCGGCGGTGGCGGCGGTCGAGTTGACGGTGAGGATAACGCTGGCCGTGGCCGTCCCCGGATAGGAGTCCTGGTCGGCGGGGGTAAACGTAACCCAAATGGTGTTCGAGCCGGCCGGGAGCACCGTACCGTTGGTGACGACGGTCCCTGAGATTGAGTTCAAAGTGTAGACGTAGGCGCCCTCGGTGTTGCCCACAGCATCGAGCTGAGTCCCGCTGAGCGGAGTGCCCGCGGTGATGGCCGCCGGCGTGGCCCAGGTAACGGCGGCGTGGCGGTCCAATGTGATGGTGAGCGGACTGGTAACGTTCGAGGAGAAGTTCGGGCTGGAGGCCGTAGCGGAAACAGAACCAGTAACGGACGCGTTGCTCCCCGCAGCGCTGCCCGATACGGTCACTGTGATGGTTACCGCATCGTCCGCGCTGGCCGCGATGCCGCTGGCATTGGTGCAGGTCAGCGTGCCCACCGTGCAAACCCAGTTGCCGCTGCTCGAGTCCGCCATGGCGGTGGCCGTGAGCCCCGCCGGAAGGGTCACGCTGAGCGTGAGGTTGTTAGGTAGCGCGACGGTGGCACTGGTGTTGGTCACATCCAGCGTAATGGTGTCGTCGGTATCGCCTTCGTTGAAGATGGAATTGCCCGGATTGGTCGTGATTGCGATCGAAGCCGTGGGCAGAACCACCGGGGTCACGGCGGCCGACAGATCGAAGATGGCAAATTCCAGCATTTTCTCCTGCGGCACCTGGCTGGCGCCGCTCAGCGTGGGGCACTCGGCGGGGAAAATGGGGCTGCCCGATTCGGAGACGTTCTCTACGTGATACTCGTTGTAGAGCACGCGCCCGAACTGGTTGGCTGCGCTTGCGCCCCATGGAGTGTTAAAGCTGAACTGCATGATCGGGCTGCCGCCGTTGTAGGCCACGTTATAGGTCTGGCTAGCCTGCGGGGGGAAGGTGAGCCACGCTTGTGCCGGGGCGTTGACTGTATCCACGTTGAAGCGCAGCGTGCTGATCTCCACTTCGTTTTCGGTGCCGGTATTATTCCCGCTGGCTCCATAGGAATAGCCGTTCTCATAGAGCCACGAGGCGAGTGTGTTGCCATCGCTGAAGCTGGTGTTGATTTGGGCGTAGCCGGGGTCGGGCGTGACCGAATTGGCCGCACTCCCCCAGGTCATGGGCGACGAGCCTCCCGCACTGTAAAAGTAGTAGCCATTGGTTCCCGTGTTGGTGGTATCGAGCCAGGCATCGCTGTTGTGCGTGGTAAACACCCGGCCGCCGAGGCTGGTGTAGTTGATGAGGTAAGGGATCGTGGTGGAGCTCGCTCCCGTGGTTCCACCACCCTCGCAGGGGAACATCACCATGTCGTAGCTGTTCAGTTTGGCTTGAGTCTGCAACGAGGTGTAGGACGGCGTGTTCGAACTCATCTCGGCGCCGTTACCCTTATAGAGATGAATGCGCCCGCCGAGGGAGGGGCCGCTCGAGACCGAATCGTCGGTGAACTCCGTGGTGGCCACGCCGATATCGCGAAACACGCACTCCAGCGCGTCGGCGCTGCCGGTCTGAATGGCGATCAGCGGGATGTTGGCGGTCGCCGAGTGCGCGGTGGGCATGTTCAGCTGCAAGCCGGAGATAGGACTGGAAAGCGTGCCAGAACTCGGCTCGGTAAACTCGTTGAGCCACTTGCCGGACTGAATCACCAGCGTGTAGGAGTTGCCCTCTGGCACGCCGCTCAGGGTGAAGGTGCCATCGACGGCGGTGGTTGTATAGGCGTAGACGCCGGTGCCGGAAGTGACCACCGTCGGCGTGATGGTCGCCGACGTGATGCATCCCTCAGCGGCTGTTACAGATGTCGAGGTGCAGGTAGCTCCCGAGGCCGGTAGTGTCACCGAACCGTTGGTTACATAAACCAGCACGTTGGGCAGGGCCACCGTTCCATTTGGCATGTATACCGTGCCACTGATCGTCGTGATGCTTTGGGCAAACCCCATGCCGCTCAACCAAACCAAAAGGAGAAACAGCCCGGCGATCTGCCTGGGGGCCGATTGACTCTGGTTGTAAGCGGAGCCGAAAAGTGAGCGGATCGAACGGGTGGATGCGTTCATGAGCGGGATGCCCTTCCCCGCGCCATCTACAATCTTCGTCCCGTTCAGCCGCGCAACAGAGGGATACGAACAGGCGCCGGAAAACTAAAATAACCGGCGCGGCCTTTCTCACTCCGAGCGCGCCTGTCCGGCAAAGCGGAGAGGGTCGCGGCAACAGAGCTAGTATCGGAGATAGGACCCTCGCGGTCCGTTACCTTGTTTGAAAAAAACGGAAACGGACAGTTCAAAACGGGAACGACAGGACCAAAGTGGGAAGACTGCCGAGGCTGGGCGATGTCGCGCTGTCAGCCGCCCGGCGTGGAGTTCGCAATTCATTCATAGCGTAATGCCTCCAGCGGGTCGACTTTTGCGGCTCGCCGCACCGGCACCCAGCATGCGAGCAGCGCCACCCCGGCGAACAATGCGCCCACAAGGATCAACGTCATCGGATCGTTGGGTTGCACCCCAAACAGAAAAGTCCTCAGTACTCTAGAAAGGACCATCGCCAACACAACACCCGCAAATACTCCGCCGGCAATCAAACGAAATCCTTCGCCGAAGATGAGGTTCCGAATGTCCTTTTGTTGAGCACCCACCGCCACACGAATCCCCAGCTCACGGCGTCGGGAGGCGACCGATAGAGCCAGGACGCCATAGATGCCCACCAGCGTCAGCATGCTCCCCACAACTGCAAAGCCGACGAGCAACTGCATGGCGAAGGTTCGCGAGGCCAGAGAATCGTCGCGAATTTGTGCCAGGGTCTTCGGGCTTTCGATGGCGGCGGTAGGATCCACTTGGCGCAGCTCGTGTTCCACGGCAACCATCACCGTCCGTGGGTCGCCCGCCGTGCGAATCACCAGGTGTTTCGAAAACGCAGTCGCCTGCCACAACGGCAAATAAATCTCCGGGGACGCCGCTTGCGTCAAGTCATCGGTTCGACCATTGGAGACCTCGCCGACGATTTCCATAGCCGGCTGGTCGCGGCCTCTTAGCCAAATCTTCCGCCCAATTGCACTGGTATGAGGAAAGTAGCGATCCGCAAATGCCTGGTTGACAATCGCTACATTGGCCGCCTTGCCATCATCGCTCGGACGAAACACCCGCCCCCCGAGCATGGGCAGGCCCATCAGCTTGAAATAGTCCTCGGTGACAGCACGCAGGGGCAGCGCGATTTTGTCGCTCTCCTTGACCGCTGGAGGCTGGCCTTCGATTTCCATGGTGGCCGGCCAATTGTTTCCGGTCAGCGGCACTCCCCAGGCGAATGCCGCGTATTGCACTCCTGGAATGGCCTGGACCCGCTGCAAGGCCTGCTTGTGAAAATTAGTCCACTCGGCAAAACTCCGAACCTCAGTAACACTCATGGTCAAGATGTGGCTTGTGTTGTAGCCCGACGGAACTCTCGCGATGTTGATCATGGTGCGAATCAGTAAGCCGGCCCCGACCAGCAGCGCCAGAGTCAAGGCCGTTTGGGCGATGGTCACGCCGCGCAGAAGGCGCCGTTCCCCGAGTCCCGCCGTTCCTTTCGGACCGGCATCTTTCAGCACTTCCATTGGATCCAGCCGCAACGCCCGCAATGCGGGAAAAACAGCCGCCAACATCGATGCCAGCACCGCCGCACCCAATCCCCATGCGAGCACGGCCCATCCGGCGGTCACATTATCGAGGCGCGGAACTGCATGTCCCGCAATCAGCTTGAACAGCTTTACGATCCCAACTGCCAGGCCCACCCCGACCGTGCCCCCGAGGAGCGCCAGCAACAGACTTTCGGTGGAAACCTGGCGCAAAAGCGCGATGCGCCCCATACCCATCGCGGTGCGCACAGCATACTCCTGCTGGCGCTGCAGCCCTCGCACCAAGAGCAAAGCCGCAGCGTTGCCGCAACCAATCAGGAGCACGAGCGCGGCCGCACCCAGGAGCGGGAACAAAATGTTCCGGCCGTCTTGATTCATTTCGTCCGTCAGCGATTGCAGCTGCGGCCGGAAACCTTCAAATTGTTTCTCCGATTGTGCCTCCCTCGCCGTCAACACCGCCAGCTCGCCTTGGGCTTGCTGAGGGGTCACTCGATCCTTCAGTCGCGCGATCACATTCCAATCCGGATCCTTCATATATTGCGGGTTGGGGTCGGCCGGACTCCAGAAATCCACCAGGGCGTTTACGTTGTAGTTCGGCTCCTTTGCGGCGCCCGGCGAAGGCAGAAAGCGTACTCCCGGCGGCATCACGCCGATGATCGTCGGCGGCACGTCCCACCGGCTGATACGAACCGTTTTGCCTATGATTTGTGGGTCGCCGTTGAATGTCCGCTGCCAGAACTCGTAGCCCAGGAGAATCACTTTCACGGGTCCCTGAGCGAAGTCGTGCTCATCGAAACCTCGGCCGATCACGGGGCGCAATCCCATGATCGGCAGATAGTCCTCGGTCACTGCCATCCCCTGGATCGATTGACTCCCGTCATTGCGGATCAGGAAATTGAACTGCCACTCATACCCGGCGATTCCCGCAAACGATTTTGCTTCTTTCTGCCATTCCAACCATTGTTGGGAGGGCCAGGCACGCGGGTTTTCCTGTTTTTGCCCGTCCGTCCGTGCTCGCGGCACAAGCACCAGCTGCTGCGGCTTCTCGTAGGGCGGCGGCGTTAACAGCACACCTTGAATCAAACTGAACACCGCGGAAGTCACGCCGATTCCCAGCGCCAGGGTGAGGACCGCAATCAGGCTAAAGCCGGGTTGCTTCAAAAGCATCCGAATGGCAAATCGCAGGTCTTGTTTCATTTTTCCTTCACCTCGGTTCTGTGAATCACAACTTCAGGACGCGCTATACGTGAAACGTTCCTGACCGTCCAGTTGTTCCCAGAATCCTAACGCTTTGACGGCGTTCCTGGGGGCCGGCCTAGGAGCAGTTGGTCGAAGTGAACTACCGGTGGCGGCATTCCCGCTATCTCATCATTACCCCTCAATTCCAATACATCTGGAAGCCCAGCGGCCGCAACCTTCCGGATGCTGTTGTTGCGGGCATTCAGCTTGCCCTTACATTGTAAGTGGCGATGTTTGGCGCCGATCGAAGGTGGGATTCCATGCCGCCAGCGCCCACGAGGATGATGTTCCAGAACCAGGCGTGCCGACAATACTATGTGCATAAGCGATACGCCTTGCCGTGCCAAATCTGGTCGCGTGGTGTAGAACTCTGAGTAGCCCAGTGCGCAATTTCGAGAAAACCCGGACGGAATTCCAGGAGATCCTCGCCAAGCCCATTCGGGAACTCGGACTCAAGCTCGAGGGTTCTCCGCTGGAGCGATTCGTGCAGCAGCTTTATCGCGAACTGGAGGCCAAGGGCATCCACAAATTCCGTCCGCTTTGTTATCTGACCGATGAATGGGGATGCCCCTCCGGTGAGCCCGTCATCGGCATTCCGTTCTACCTGGCCAATCCGGACCTGGCCCAGCTTGAGCGTGAGATGAACGACCTGGAAGACGTTCGCGAGATCATGATGTACATGCGACACGAGGCCGGGCACGCATTCAATTACGCTTACCAACTATATAAGTCGGCTGAGTGGCGAAACCTATTCGGTCCGTTTCGCCGTGCATACCGGGATAACTACCGTCCCATACCGTTCTCGCGGAAGTTTGTTCGCCACATGGCGGGGTGGTACGCGCAGAAGCATCCGGATGAAGACTTTGCAGAAACGTTTGCGGTCTGGCTTACGCCTCGCTCGCAATGGCGAAAGCGCTATGAAGGCTGGGGGGCGCTGGCGAAGCTCGAATACGTCGATCGCATGGCGCACAAAGTCGGAGATATTGAACCCGTCCGGCGGCGCGGCCGCACCGACATCACGGTCGAGGAGATGGACTCGACGGTGGGCGAGTTCTATAGCCTGAGCTTACCGGAGGAGATTCCGGTGCAGGAACTGGCGCTGGATGCCGACCTGGCGGACATCTTCAATATCCCGCGCACGCGACGGAATGGTGTGCGGCCGGCGGAGGAGATGTTGCGCCAGCACCGCAAGCCGATTGTCGACAAGGTGGCGTATTGGAGCGGCGTGCAACGTCCGATCGTCAAGCGGCTGGTGGAGTCCATCTGCAAGCGTGTTGAGGAGCTGGGTCTGCGGGTCGAGGTTCGCCGCGAGTCGGAGTACCTCACGGAGTTTACGGTATACACAACCGCGCTTTCCATGAATTACCTGATCCGTGGGAAGTTCATTCATCCCTAATCCGGTGTCTTCAGCCTGGGTCACGCCGATTGGAGGTCATATGACTGGAACGAAGCTAAAAGTCACTGTGCTATACGACTTGTGGGAAGAAGAGCCCGTGGAAGTGCCGGAAGAAACTCCGGCACCGCGAAAGCGCAAGGGGCAGAAGGCGCGCAAGAAAAAGCCGGTAAAGCACGACCGCGAAGAGATCTTCGACGCCCTGGAGAAGCTTGGTCATGAGCCGTCGTACTACGTTCTCAACGGCCGCTCACAATCATTGGTCGGACTCGCCAAATGCGGCGCCGATCTTATTTTCAACCTCACGGAATCCTATGCGGGCGATAACACCAAGGAGATGCAGGTCACTGCGTTTCTGGATATGCTCGATATTCCTTACACCGGCGCGGGGCCGCACGCGAACGTTCTTGCGCAGGACAAGTCGATTGCCAAGAAGATGTTCGCTTTTCACGGGATTCAGTCTCCCTACTTCGCGACAGCCTATCGCGGCACCATCGACCACGCACATGACATCTCGTTCCCACTCATCGTGAAGCCGACGTCGGAAGATGGATCCATCGGCATCGATGCCGCTGCCGTCGTTAACAGCGTGAAGGAGTTGATGGAGCGTCTCTCGTATATACAGACGGAATTCGATTCTCCCGCGTTGATTGAGGAGTACATCGAAGGGCGCGAGATCTATGCCGCCATCCTAGGCAATTACGAGAACCCCTATCCACTTCCGCTGGTGGAGCTCGATCTTTCGAAGCTTCCCAAGGGCATGCCCAAGATCGCCAGCTCGGATGTGAAGTTCGAGAAAGACTCGGAAGCCTACAAGCTGACCAAATCGGCGATCGCCGAAGACCTCGACGAAGAAACCGTAACCAGGCTCACTGAGATCGCGGTCAAGGCGTATCGCGCGGTCAGGCTTCGCGACTATGGACGCATTGACATGCGCATATCGAGCAAGGGCGAGGTTTATGTCATCGAAGCCAATCCGAACCCATGGCTCTCGAGCGCACAGGAGTTTTTCATGGCCGCGAAGAAGTCCGGTCTCTCGTATACGCAAATGATCGGGGAGATCGTGGACCTTGCGATGGCCCGGCACGGCTGAACGATGGAACCGACGAAATAGGGGCTAATTTGCATCCGCGTACAGCTTCACCAGATCTGTCACAAAATCACGGCCGACAAATACGGAGCGTACGCTTCGGCGTTCGTTGAGCCCGTGGACGCCATTGCCGTCAGGATCACCCCAGCCACCTGGTACGCCGTAGACCGGAATGCCGATGGCCTCGAGAAAAATACCGTCGGTGGCGCCGGTCGACATCAGGGGGACGAGCGGCACGCCGGGGAAATATTTCCCGACAAACGTTTCGGCCGGCCCGATTATTTTGGGATCGAGCGGCGGTGGCACGGCAACCGGGCGCACCGGGGGGACGAGAGTGACCTTGATGCCGGGATCGCCGATCGCTGCCACCAAAGCCGCCTGCGTTCCCTCCACGGTTTCACCGGGAAAGATGCGGCAATTTACGTTGGCCGCAGCGCGCTGCGGCAAGGCATTATTCGCATGGCCGCCCTCGAGCAGAGTGGCGACGCAAGTGGTGCGGAGCATGCTGTGATAGGAACGATCCTTCGAAACAGTCGCCTCGGCGGCTGCGTCGTTGGGGTCGTGCGATAGGGCCACCATCGCCTGGCCCAACTCACCCCCGCGGGTTGCGCCCGCTTTGGCGAAAAAGGCCCTCGTAGTATCTGAAAACTTCACCGGAAATTCGTGGTCGCGCACTTTCAAGAGAGCGTCACTGAGTTCGTAGATCGCGTTGTCGCGGATTGGAATGGAGCTATGGCCGCCTGCATTAACGGCCTCCAGCCTGTAATTCTGGGTCGCCTTCTCGCCGACCTGCATGGCCTGCGACACGAGTTTGCCGTGACCATCGGTGCGCCCGCCGCCGCCCTCGTTGAGCGCAAACGCCGCAGAAATCAATTCGGGCCGGTTCTTCGCCAGCCACTCCGCGCCATTGAAAGCGTAGGTCGTCTCCTCGCCGCAGGTCAACGCCAACTTGATGGTGCGCCGGGGCCGATAGCCAGTCTGCTTGAAACGCCCCATCGCATCGACCCAGGTTGCGTCCAGAGCCTTCATGTCGCTGGTCCCGCGGCCATAGAAATAGCCGTTTTCCTCGACGAGGGTGAAGGGATCACGCGGCCAATCTTCACGCTTAGCCTCGACTACGTCGAGATGGCCGAGCAGCAACATCGGCTTCGCAGTCTTCGAAGTTCCTGAGAGGATGGCGACCAGCCCGCCCTCCTTGGGATGATCAGGCACGGAAAACAACGTTATATCCTGATCGACATAACCCGCCGCCTTCAGGTGCGCCGCAACCCGCTCGGCCGCCAAGGTACAGCTTCCAGCTGAAAGCGTGGTGTTGGTTTCAACCAGTTCCTTGTAGAGCGCGAGGAAGGCAACCTGGTCTGGCCGGAGTGGAGTCATCGGGGCTTCCTGAGCGATGATGACCGCCTGCATTGCGATCGCCAGGACCATTAGAGTGATTATTCGTTTGGGCATCCTGAATCCCCTTTCGTCTGCGCGAACGATGGAAGAACTCATATTTCGGGGTCCCGACGGAACGTATCCTCAAAGCGATGGGAAGGCGACGTAAGACAATCATAGACGGCAGAGGATCATGAGGCGGAGTCATTGGAAATGAAGCTGCCGCCGTGGTGAGTTCTACCGTGCGGCGCGGGCTCGGGGGATTTGTGCTCCTTAAGGGTCTGCAAGAAGGGTTGTGGGAAGTACCCTTAGGTATCCATTCAAGGGGTTGTTTTCCTTTGGACCGGCCATACCTTATATATATGTCGAGAAGCGTACCGCAGCGGCTTCTAAAGCCGTCAGGCGTCGCATCATTTTACGGCACAGTCGAAAACGAGGTTTTCCTCTTCTTGGGTGAGCCGCAAGCTCATGGGGACACGGCTGAAGCCGTGCCCTTCGTTCGACAGTCTTTTCCCAGGCTCTCACGGTCAGCGACAGGTCTGAAATCACCGAGACGGTGGCTCCGTTGGACTGGGGTGGAAGTGTGCGCCTTAAGCGCCCTATGCGCCTTTTGGGTGGAAGTTCCTCTTAAGCGCGCGGGAAGGGTTGAACGGGTTTCGCGTTTCTTTTAGGACGTGGGTTATGAACATAGTTGTCAGTGGTAACCATTGGCCAGCTAATGGGGTTGGTTACTTGAGCATATTTCTGAATCGGGGTGCTGCTTAGTTCGTGCAGGAGGCTCATCGCCAAGCCTCGTGTTTTTAGGGAGGATATTCGCCCAGTTCGACCTATTCCCCCAACCGGATAGCCACGACGATAACGCGCCCCAGGTTTTCTATCTCTGTGCGGTACTTCCATCTGCGACTGGAGGCCGGCGACAGGGGATGCGGGATGAGGGTCAGCCAGTCCGCGCCCTTGTCTAACTCGCACCAGCCGCAAACGTAACCCTCCCGAGTCATAAGGAAGTAGATGGGCCGCCGAAATTCGTGGGTCCACTCTTTCTTCGATGAGATCGCGCGCTGCCGGGTATCGATCTGCACAACAGAACCGGCCGGAATCATGGGATCCAGGGTAAGATCGCGTTTCCCGATGACGCCTCTCCTGTAAGGCGCTAATGAGGCGCCATTCTCCGCCGCGAGCAGGGTGGTCTCGTCGGGCGGTAGATCCGGGACCGGTATATCAGGGAGTAGGTATCTTGCTTGAGCTTCCAGTGGGCCATCGGTTAACAACATCGTCGAATTCGGGCTGGAAAGTTGCCTGAGGGTCCCAGGTTGCGAATTCCCCAGAGACACAGAGCGCAGCAGTTGCTCCAGCGGCAGATTGTAGATCTCGGCCAGAACAATCAGCTTGTTCACGGTAAGCTCGTGTTCTTCCCGTTCCAGGCGATCCAACCAACTGGCGGAAATCTGGTAGGACTGGTTGCCCTTCTCCTGCGCAAAACGGAGGCACCGTTCTTCGACCTCGCGCAAAGAGAGTTGCCATTGCTGACGGACCCTTCGCAGTGCTAGACCGATCCCCTTCGCCAATCGATGCCCTCCAATGAGCCTATGATCACACGGTATGTTCCCATTTTGGGACAATTGTTGGTCTTTTTCTGGCCCGACTCGCGAGCTCGCCTTGAAAAAGTTCCTCCCGGGACTTCACGGTGCGATCCTCGGGATCGAGTCCGGCATACGCAACGCTGGGCGAGACCAGCGGCCCAAACCCACGGCAGCGAGGCACATCCGCTTGTTTAACGTTGCCTGATAACTTTTGCGGGGATGGCCATCGTTGTCATCGTTCGCTCCGGAATTTCAGTGGCGTCGATAACTACCAGATATCGGAACCAGACGCTAGACCGCTATTCCAGTGGCGACCAGCCGGTCTTTTCGCCCCGCTGTCGAAGAAGCGGATCGATCTGAAATGCTCGTTGAGTGACTCGCGTTGGTGTCGTGCCATTCTCCCTGTAGAAACGCGAGCCTCTTTGCCACTGCTTAAAGGAGGGTCTTCGATTGCAACGCCGGCAACGCTCGGCTTTCATGCGAGGTGATGCGCGTCGTTAAACCGACGGCTGGAGATTAACTTTGCGGCGTATTGCAACTGACACAGTACCTTTTCGCGGCAGCAACCGCATAACTAAAGTACAGATTCCCGAATCGGCACCAGTCTCTGCACGGAGTGGCTTAGAAACAGCGCGGCAGCAACCCGCCGAAGGCCATAATCATCAGTACATGAGGAAAGAAGGGGTGCTTTCATTTCATATGGACCCGACCCGTCCCAACCCCGGAAACTTCCTTACCCGCCAGGCAACGGGGATTGCCATCGGCACCGTGTCGCTTCTCATGTTGGTTGCGGCGCTGTCTTTCTGGCAACAAGAGAAGGCAAGCGCCGAGGCCACGGGTTGGCTGGTGCATACCTATGAAGTCATCGCACAAGTCGAATCGCTGCTCAGCAAGTTACAGAATGCCGAGATGAGCCAGCGAGCTTACCTGCTCACCGGCAATGAGGAGTATCTGGAGCCCTACCTCGACGCACTCCGGGATGCCCCGGGATCGAGTGCGGCGCTTCGACTGCCGTCACAGAGCGCGACGGGAACAGGAAATGATCCGTCAAAACAACTGACCGAATTGGGTCCGGGCGTCGGAGACACCGGGTTGGGGCGGCGGCGCTCAGTCGCTCAGGAGTTGATATACATCCGCAACCTGACGGCAGATAACCCGGCGCAGCAGAGCAATCTGGATGAGATGGACGATGTGGTGAGGAGGCTATTCCAGTATGAGGCAAGCACGATTCAAGCGCGTAGAGATCAGGAGGCAAGAGCGACGGAAGCCCCGGATATTCATCGCGGCAAAGAGCTGATAGATCAGGCCCGCACGCTCGCTCGCATCATGGAATCGGAAGAGGGCCACCTTCTGACCCTGCGCAGAGAAACAGAAGAGATCACGACACGGCAGAACAAATTGATGACATTTTCCGGTGTCGGGATATTCTATGTCGCCATGGTGCTTTCCATCTGGCTGTACCAGAGCAGCCGCAAGCGGGCAACAACGCAGATGCTGCGCTACACCGAGGAGTTGGAGAAGAGCGAAGAAGAACTGAAGATGCAGCAGGAAGAACTGAGAGCCTCCAATGAGGAAATCGAGGCTTCCAACGAAGAGCTGGAAGAAAAGACCAAGGCGCTGGAGGAGCAAAATGCGCAAATCCAGCAGCAGTCGGAGGAACTGACGGAAAGCAAGCGGTTGATCGAGGAAAAGGCCAACGAGGTGGAGCGCGCCAGCAAATATAAGTCCGAATTTCTAGCCAACATGTCGCATGAACTGCGTACGCCGCTTAACAGCCTGTTGATTCTGGCCAAGGTGTTGGCCGCGAACGAAGAGGGCAATCTTACCGGCGAACAGGTGGAAGAAGCGCACATTATCTACAATGGCGGCCTGGAGTTACTTGCCCTCATTAACGATATCCTGGACCTTTCCAAGGTCGAGGCGGGCAAGCTCACGGTCGTCGCCGAGGAAGTGGCCCTGGCCAGCATGGTAGGAAGAATGCGGCAGCAGTTCTCGCCTGTCTCCAAAGCGAAGGGTGTGGAGTTCCCGATCAACGTGGCGGAAGATCTTCCTGCCACGTTGCGTACCGACGCGCAGCGCGCGGAACAGATTCTTAAGAACCTGCTGGCAAATGCCTTCAAATTTACCGAACGAGGTTCGGTGACGCTCGAGGTACGGCGGCCGGATAAGGAGATTGCATTGCAGCGCAGCTCTCTTGAATCCCATAACGCCATCGCGTTTTTGGTCCGTGATACCGGCATCGGCATCGAGCCATCGAAGTTCAAGGATATCTTTGAAGCCTTCCAGCAGGAGGATGGCTCGATCGACCGGCATTACGGGGGCACCGGCCTGGGACTCACCATCGCGCGCAAATTCGCTCATATGCTGGGTGGTGAAATCCATGTTGCGAGCCGGAAAGGCGAAGGCAGTTGCTTCACCCTGGTGCTGCCGGTTCACCTGGCACCCGCCGAAACGGAGGAGATGCCGAAGGCATCGGGCTTTGCCGGGTCCGAAAGCGCGCGCATAGAACTCAAAACGATGCCCAGGACGGCGATGGCGCAGTTCATCGCCGACGACCGGCAAAATATCGGGAACAAGGACAAAGTGCTGCTGATTATCGAGGATGATCCGGCGTTCGCAACCACATTGATGAAGATCGCACGCAAGCGCAGTTACAAATGTCTGGCCGCCGGCGATGGCAAGGCCGGGTTGGTGCTCGCGGTGGAAGAGCCGGTAACCGCCATCCTGCTGGACCTGAAGTTGCCCGATATCGACGGCATCACTGTGCTTGACCAGCTGAAGCACGATCTCCGCACGCGCCACATTCCGGTACACATCATTAGTGGCCGCGAAGAAGGTACCAGCCTGTCGCTAAGAAAGGGGGCGATCGGCTATTTAACGAAGCCAGTTGCCATGGAGGCGATTGACGGGGCGCTCAGCAAAATTGAAACTCTGCTGCAGTCGGAGGTCAAGCATCTCCTGCTGGTCGAAGACGACGAAAACACGCAAATCGCCGTGCAGAGCCTGCTGCAGAAGAAAGACATTCATATCACCGTTTCGGGCACGGGAGCCACGGCACTGGAGGAGCTTGCAGACACCAGGTTCGATTGCGTGATCCTCGACCTGCAACTGCCCGACATGACCGGTTTCGAGTGGTTGGAGGGCATGGAGAAAGCAGCTGAGGGGCGCGAGACTCCCCCGGTGATCGTCTATACCGCACGCGAACTCACCGAGGAAGAAAACCAGCGGCTTTCGCGTTACACCGGAAGCATCATCATTAAGGGCGCGAAATCTCCCGAGCGGCTGCTCGATGAGGTGACGCTTTTTCTGCATAGCGTAGAGTCGACCCTCTCCACCGGCCAGCGGGAGATCATCCGGATGCAGCACAACCCGGATCAGGTGCTGCAAGGGAGAACGCTGCTCCTGGTGGACGATGACCTGCGCAACACCTTCGCGCTGTCGAAGCTGCTAAAACAACACGACATCCATGTAGTCATTGCGGACAATGGGCAGATGGCTCTCGAAAAGCTCCGGGAGAACAAATCCATCGAGCTGATCATCATGGACATTATGATGCCGGTGATGGATGGCTACGAAGCGATGCGCGCTATCCGCTCTCAGAGGTCGCTTCGGGAAGTGCCGATCATCGCCCTGACCGCGCGCGCTATGCCCGACGAACAGCGAAAATGCATGGCGGCTGGGGCCAACGACTATCTGCCCAAGCCGGTGGATATGGAACGACTTCTCACCTTGTTGCGGGTGCTGTTGTTCCACCAGGAAGCGACGGTATGAGGCTACGCTGGCTAGAAAAATATTTCCACGAAAGGTCCGCTGCACTGCTGATCCCTCCACGGCGAGCCGGGGCAGGCGGGGCAGGTCGGCTTCGCTCCTAATGACAACCGACAGAGTCGCACGTCGAATACTGTGGTATCCCACATCTCGCGAAAAACGAGCGAGATGTGGGGCACCCGGTCTTTGTTGCCGGGACAGGTCGGGAACCACATACGTGGTCGCTGAAGAGAACGGTGAGGTAGGCGAGGCGCTTTGAGTTTGACGATGGTTGACTCCTAATGAGCCAAATCGACTGTGAAGAAGTGGAAATCGACATGTTGCTGCAGGGCATACGTACCCGCTACGGGTATGACTTCGCGCATTACTCGCGGGCCTCGCTCAGGCGCCGCCTGGAACGGGCGCTGGCGCAGACGAGACTGACACACTTTAGCCAACTGCTGGATCGGCTGTTTCACGATGAGCAATGCTTCGACGAATTTCTCAAGATCATGTCCATCAGCGTGACCGAAATGTTCCGCGACCCGGATTTTTACCAGGCGATCCGCGCACGGGTTGTTCCGTTGCTGAAGACTTATCCGTTTATCAAAATCTGGCATGCGGGCTGTGCAACCGGGGAAGAAGTGTACTCCATGGCCCTTCTACTTCATGAAGAGGGTTTTCTCGATCGCGCACGGATCTATGCGACCGACTTCAACAAGCATTCGCTCGATACTGCCGCAAACGGGGTCTATTCCGCCAGGCAAATGACGGCTTATGCCGACAATTATCGGCTAGCGGGTGGCAAGGGCCAGTTTCCCGATTACTACAGCGACGGGTACGAACTGGCCAAGTTCAAGGAGTTTTTGAAAGAGCGCATCATATTTTCTTATCACAACCTGGTGACCGACGGCGTCTTCGGCGAAATGAACATTATTTGCTGCCGCAACGTCCTTATCTACTTCGATAAGACACTACAGGACCAGGTGTTGAGGAAATTCTCAGAGAGCCTTCGCCATGGCGGTTTCTTGTGCCTCGGCAATCGGGAGTCGCTCAATTTCACCGCCATCAAGCCGTTGTTTGCCACCGTGGACAAGCTGCAGAGGATCTACCAGAAATGTGGAGTCTAGGATGCGATATGCAGCCGTGGTGATCGGAGTATCCGCCGGTGGCATCGAGGCGCTGAAGGTCCTTCTTCCCGCGCTGCCGGCATCTTTCCCGCTTCCTATTGCGATCGTGCAACACCGGGATCGGCGGTCGGATGGCTTCCTGGCGGGTTTTCTGAATGCGATGACCAGAATCGAGGTGAGTGAAGCTGAAGACAAGGAACCCTTCTGCGCTGCCCATGCGTACCTGGCGCCGGCGGGCTATCATCTGCTGATCGAATCCGATCGCAGCTTGAGCCTAACCGTCGATGAGCGGGTGAATTACTCTTGCCCGTCGATCGATGTGTTGTTCGAGAGCGCTGCGAATGTATTTGCTGAGTCGCTCATCGGCATCGTACTCACGGGCGCCAACGCCGACGGGGCGCAAGGGCTCAAGGCGATCAAAGCTCGCGGCGGACTGGCCGTTGTGCAGGATCCAGAGACGGCGGCAGTCCCGACGATGCCCCGCGCCGCCCTGGAAGCAACAACGGTGGATCATGTGGTCGCGTTGGACCGGATTGCGCCGTTACTCACACGGATCGGCAGAGAGAATGAGGTCTATGGCACAGCCAGCTGAGCAGCATGCTACGGGACCGAGTCTACCACTCGCTCGGCCCAATATCCTGATCGTAGACGACCGTTGGGAGAATCTGTTGGCGACGGAGAAGATACTCCGCTATCTGGATGCGGGAATCTTCACCGCCAATTCAGGGAATGAGGCGCTTTCCCTGGTGCTCCGGCACAGATTCGCCGTTGTGCTGCTCGACGTGCAGATGCCGGAAATGGATGGTTTTGAGACCGCCGTGCTGATGCAGGAGCATGAGTCGATGCAGGGGGTGCCGATTATCTTCGTAACGGCCATCAGCAAAGAAGAGCGGTACGCGATCCAGGCAGCCGAGATTGGGGCGGTGGACTATATTTTCAAACCGATCAGCTCCGAGATATTGAGGAGCAAGGTCAAAGTGTATCTCGATCTTTATGTGCAGCGGGAGGAACTGCTCAAGATCCAGGGAACTCTCGAGGATACGCAGACACGTCTGCGGACTATTCTCGACAGTGTGCTGGACGGCATCATCATGATTGACGGGAGCGGGACAGTGATTTCGATCAATCCCGCAGTGGTCAATATGTTCGGGTACGAGGCGGGCGAAATTGTGGGACGAAACATCAAGATGCTGATGCCGGAGCCAAACCGCAGCAGCCACGACGGCTATTTGGGGCATTATCGGTCGACAGGCACGGCTCGGACGATCGGCGTGGGCCGGGAGTTGGAGGGTTTGACCAAAGCGGGACTGACCTTTCCCATGGAGTTGACGATCAGCGAGGCTTCTTTTCACGGGGAGCGGATGTTCGTGGGGCTGGTCCGCGACATTACGGAGCGCAAGCGGGCCGAAGACATGTCACGACGGGCGAAACTTGCGGCTGAGGCGGCTAACCAGACTAAGTCGGATTTCCTGGCCAACATGAGCCACGAGATCCGAACGCCGCTGAACGCGATCCTGGGGATGACGTTCTTGGCGCAGCGCGCCGATCCTAGTCCGCGCCAGCAAACGTATCTCACCAAGATTGGAATCGCCGGGCAATCTCTGTTGGGCATCGTCAACGACATCCTGGACTTCTCGAAGATTGAAGCCGGCAAGCTGGAAACGGAGCACATTGTCTTCTCGCTCGATGAGGTGTTGAACCATGCCATCGATATGGTGGCGCAGAAAGCAGAGGAGAAGGGTATTACGGTTGGGCGCACCGCACCCCGAGACGTGCCGCGCCGCTTGATCGGCGATCCCTTGAGATTGGGACAGATCCTCATCAACCTGGTCCACAATGCCATCAAGTTCAGCGACAAAGGCGAAGTCGTCGTGGGGGTGACGGCGCGCGCTGTGACCCGCGACAAAGTGGAGCTCGCATTCTCTGTGCGTGATCGCGGAATCGGCATGAGCCCAGAACAGGTAGCAAATCTGTTCCAATCCTTCAATCAGGCTGACACGTCCTTTACCCGTAAATACGGCGGCACGGGCCTGGGGCTGGCCATCAGCAAGCAACTTTGTGAGTTGATGGGTGGAACCATCTCGGTGGAGAGCGAGGCCGGGAGGGGCAGCACGTTTATCTTTTCCGTCAGCTTCGCCATCGCTACGGAAGAGCAATTCACTGCTCGCAAATCCCAGGACAGGCTTTTGAAACGATCCGTTCTGATCGTGGACGACAGCGAAATGGCTCGCAAGCTACTGCTCGGCATGGTGCAGGCGAACGGCTTTTTTGGCCGAGCCGTTTCCTCGGGCGAAGAGGCGCTGTCGGCACTCGTGCACGGCTCCCAGGTTGGCCAGCCGTTTGATCTGGTTCTGATGGATTGGCGCTTGCCCGGGATCGACGGGATTGAAGCCTCTCGGCGGATTAAGGAGCACCCTACGCTTAGGCCGATCCCCGGGATCGTGATGATTTCGGCGTTCGAATCCGAAGAGGTGTTGCGCGGCTTGAAAGAACCCAAGTTCGACGCGTTTCTTGTCAAGCCCATTACGGAAACGGTGCTCATGCGCACCATCGCATCGATTAGCGGAGAGAACGTCAAAGAATCGGCCTTCGGACTCCAGCCCACTGCTCCTTTCGAGTTTGCGGGACGGAAAGTCCTGGTGGTGGAAGACAACGAGATCAATCGTGACCTCGCGAGCGAGTTGCTAAGCGGTCTTGGCATGCAGACTGCCGTTGCGGTCGATGGCCGTCAGGGCGTCAATCAAGTTCTGGCGCAAGCTTTCGATCTGGTTCTGATGGACATCCAGATGCCGGTCATGGATGGCCTGGCGGCGACCCGGCTGATTCGCTCCGATGCCCGATTCCAGGATCTTCCCATCATTGCCATGACGGCCCATGCGATGAGAGGCGATCGCGAACGAAGCCTCGATGCCGGAATGAATGACCACCTCACCAAGCCGATCAATCCTGCCACCCTTTCAGCCGTACTCTCCCGATGGATGCCGGGCCCCCCAGATCCAGCAGGCACCGGAGTACCGCAGTGACCGCTGGGTAGAGGGGACGAAAAGTAGCTAAACTTTCCCCAGGACGCTAGTCCTGGGCTCGGGTCCTGGGCTGCACAGTCCTGGGCTCGGGTCAGCCAAGCAGTGTGTCGGAGATAGAATTTCGCACACCATATGTTGTAGCTGAACGATCATCGTGGCCCGCATGTTGCGGTCCATGCACGCAAAAAAACTTTCACTCCGACACACTCCAAGGGTGTCCAAATTAGCGAAACGATTGGCTTTTTGACAAAGTAACTTATTGATTGCTTTGAGGAGAGTGCGGCCGAACAAGATCAGGTTGCTTCTGTTTGACCCGGCCGCTGTCTAACACGGACTCATGAGGGCTTTAGAATCTGCACGAGAAAGGAAAGAAGACCGCAGATCTCTCCACTCCGCTACCCCGGATTTCCTGTTGGTGTTGGTGGCGTTGGCGAACTTCCTGCGGTTTTCCTTACTGAAAGCCGCACACGCCGTCGTTTCGAGTGCACGTGGAGGGAAATCCGGGTACGCTCCGGTCCCACGGCACGCCGGGGCAGGCGAGATGACAATTTTGTTTGCGAAGAGAGTCCCGCGTTCCCACAAAAGGTCCGCGGAACTGCAGATCCCTTCACGGCAAGCCGGGACGGGTCGGCTTCGCTCCAAATGACACAGCGGGAGCGGACGAATCGGTTTAGTGCCGCGCCTACGGCGCTCGGACCCACTTCGGGATCTTGATTTCCCAGCCCTTCCGGGCTGGGCTGACGTTTGGCGGTCGGCCCTCCGGGCCTTGCATCTACAGCGATCTTGCCGTGTCATTTCTCCCTCGACTTGCCGCAGGCAAGTCAGCTGCTCGGGATGACAAAGGAATGGGCAACGGTTCCACAAACAGTGGTTGCCGAACCGAGGCGCTTTTCAAATGAAGTTCAGCCGTCCCTGCGGGACTGAGTCGTCCTCACATCCAACCCAAGACTAAAGGTCCTGGGTTGGATTCAGCCAGGGCAGTCCAAATTAGCGGAATAGTCGACTCTGTGGGGTTGATTTTATTGGACAAGCGAGTCCGGCGACCGATGAGTGAAGGAGCTGCTACAACCTTAGTGCTACGGAGTGATATATCCACTGGGCGAAGGCAACCCCATCCCGGTTGGCGTAGTCTACTAGTGTCAGGAGGTGAATGATGCAATCGATTCACGAAGGACAGTGCGGCGTATGCGGACACTTTGGAGAGCACCATAAGAGCGGTGTACTCGTGAGCATCCTCACCAGCAAGAAGGCGGATGAGTCGCTGGTGGACGAGTGCGGGCATCCCAGGCACGCTAGTCTTCATTTGAAGGTGACGCCGATCAGTGGTTGCGACGGATTTGTGCCCGCAGCTTCTGCCTAGTCAAGCCTCTCGAGTTGCAGAGCAAAAAGGCCAACCGACCCGGTTGGCCTTTGTTGTTCCTGGTCAAGCTTTTCCTTCACCCTGATGCACCGGTTTCTGATCCGTATACACACAACAGGTGAACGAATCCCCGAAAAGCACCGGTTCTTAAGCCTAATGGTGATTGCTGTTGGCTCTGGATCTGGCGGAACATGACCATCAAGACCTCAGGGGGAGGAATCAGACGATGAAAGACCAAGCGTGGCTAGATGGTCAAAAAAACGGGCGTGGTGACAGGTATCGGGGGACCAAGAATGAACACGCCTGGATCGTTCTGCTCAACGAGGGATATTCTCGGAGTTATTCCCTCGGATATCGCCATGGTTGGACTCGTCCGAATGAGGGGCCACTGTAGGAATGAAGCAACCGGAACAGTCACCTATTCTCTGGCATATCCGGCGATTGAGAATTTCCGATCCGATCACTTTTTCAGTTGTCCCCGTTTGACAAGCTCAGGGCAGACGGACTTTGTGGGCGGCTTGAAATACAGCTGATTGGATATGCAGAAAACACGAAAAGATCCTGGCGGCGCTGCTGGCATCGTTGATCCCAGCACGGCGGGCGGCGGGGGAGCTGCCAATGGTGGCACTGCGAAACGAGTAATACTCTCTGTCAGATCGCTTCTATTCAACCTGATTCAGATCGGTATCAGGCGCGGGATAGCCCAGGATCCGGCACATAGAAACGATCTGGCCTTTGTGATGGAAGGCGTGGGTCAACACGTGATGAAGAACGAGAGCAGGCGTGCTGACCGCGGTGTCTCTATCAGAGAAATGCAGTTCGATCCCGGCATTCAGACCTTGCTCGCTGAGACCTGACAGATAGTTCAACGTCTTCAGGCTGACCTCGCGCTGCAAGGCTCGCGCGTCGGAGACGGTTGGCCAGGCGGCAGGATCCTGGTCCACGAAGGGGGCGGTCTGCAGTGTGTGGATCCAAAATCCTTCGCAGTTGAGGAGATGAAGCACCTGTGCCCGTATGCTGGGAAAGCCGAAGCCGGGAACTTCTTTCGCATAGTCGCCGGCGGGGATTGTGGACAGGTGATCGAGCAGGAGAGTGAGGCTTGCGTGAGTCCAGCTGTGGAATTGGCGAATACCGGCGAGGGTGAACAGGGTAAATCTCCTTTGCACTCTCACTCAGTTATAAACCAAGCAAACAGCGGATCAAGCCAACCCCAACGCTCAACAAGAGCAGGTAAATCAAATTGAATTTGAATTTATGGAGGAGCCAAAGAGAAAGAATCACCCAACCCAGGGAGATTGCATCGAGGCGCCTGCATGCCACTATTCCCGAGGGAAAAATCACAGACTTCCCCAGGAAGAGTGCCAGGTTAAGAATGGCGCCGACTACGACAGCAGTGATTAGTCCCAGAACGCCCTGAATTGCCGGCTTTCCTTGGGTTCGTTCCACGAGCGGCGCACCGGCAAAGACGAAGAGAAAGCACGGTAGAAAGGTGTAAAACGTGGTTGCCAACAAGCCCAGCGTGCCCATCCATAGTGAGCCGTGGAAGTGGTTGTATGCGGCCATGAATCCGACAAAGGCTACCACAATGATCAAGGGCCCGGGTGTTGTTTCGGCCAATGCAAAGCCGTCTGTCATTTGAGAACTGCTCAGCCAGTGCAGCTTCAATACCGTCACTTGCGCCACATACGGAATGACGGTGTACGAACCTCCAATGGTCACGAACGCGGTCCTGGTAAAGAACAGCACCAGGGTTTTCCAGAAGTGGAAATCCCCAACGAAGAAGTAGAAGAGCGGAAGGGGCAGAAGCCACAACAGCAAAACGATGGAAGCCAGCCTCAGGGTTGGATTCAGTAAAGGCGCAGGTTCCCGTGTCTCCGAGTTCAGGCTGATGAAGTAGTCTGCTTCGTCCTCTTCGACGGCTGCCTCGCTCGGGCGGTGAAGAAGACCCGGCCACAAGGTCCCGAGGACGATACCCAAGACAACGGCGCCAAGCATCACCAGCAACAGCGAAACGTCAAAAAAGAACATGCAGGCAAACGCGGCTGCTGCAACACCGACCTGCAACGGTGTGCGGAGAGCGCTTCTGGCAACTCTATGAAGGGCCATAACCACCAAAGCGATCACGGCAGGCTTCAGCCCGTTGAACATTGCTGAGACCCACGGGAGGTTGCCGAATTTGACATAGACCAGGCTCAGCGCCAACAACACGAACATGGAAGGCAGCACGAAGAGCGTACCGGCGACAATTCCGCCTCGCTTGCCATGGAGCTTCCAGCCCACATAGATGGCGAGTTGTTGTGCTTCCGGTCCCGGCAGGACCATGCAGTGGCTCAGCGCGTGAAGGAAACTTGTATTACTGATCCATCGCTTCTTCTGGACCAATTCGTCCTGCATGATGGCGATGTGAGCTGCAGTGCCGCCGAAGGTGATCCATCCCAGCTTGAACCAAAACCGGAGTGCTTCGCGGAACGTGGGTGCCTGGGGCGGGGCGTAAAGCTGATCCTGCGGCTTTCCGGGTGCAGAGAGCCGGGTTGTTCCATCGACACAAAAATCTGCCACAGGTTGTAACTCTTTAGACATTATAACATCATAATGATGTCAACTGGGCCGGTTCAGACCTGCATGGTCCAGCCCGCAACGGACGACTTTAAGAAAGGAGTAATTGACGATGAATGAGATTCGCGAACCATGGAAACAGGAATTGGCTCGTTGGGCTCCCCTTCCGGTCCGGCTGATGGTTGGCTATGGCTTCATGCAGCACGGCTTCGCCAAGCTTTCAAAGGGCCCGGAAGCCTTTGCCGTCATCCTGCATGCCATCGGTGTGCCTGCGCCTCATCTCATGGCGTGGCTAACCATTCTGGTCGAAGTCTTCGGTGGTCTCGCGGTTTTTCTGGGGGCTTTTGTCACTCTCGCTTCCCTACCTATGGCAGCGGTTCTCCTGGTCGCGATCTTTACTGTGCATCTGCCGTATGGGTTCAGCTCGATCAAGTTGATGAGCGTGACGGCCGGTCATGCGCAGTTCGGGCCGCCGGGCTACGAATGTAGCCTGCTCTATCTTGCTTGTCTTGCGACGCTCATCATCGGTGGCCCGGGACCCATGGCAATCGACGGCTATCTCAAAAGGAAGGGGTAGCCGCTACGGGAGAACTGAAAGAAAACCGCAGATCTCTCCATTCCGCTCGGAGTTTGCAACTTTTTGTCTTCCGGTGTAGTTTGCCGGCCGGAAACTCCGAAGAGCATCTGCCAACAAGCATCGCCGGGGTCCTTCGACTCCGCGCTTAAAACCCTCTGTTGCGATAGATCTGCGAAGCGCTTCGCTCAGGATGACGGCTTTGGGGGGGCTTGAAATACAGCTGATTGGATACGCAGAAAACGCCAAAAGATCGAAAAAGTCACAGGCTCTCGGGATGACAAAGGAGGGGGCAATGGTTCCGTAGAGAGCAGTTGCCGGACCGGATCGTTTTGTATCACCTTGGTGGCCACGGGCCCATGACTCCTGCGTTGGCAAGCGGTAGCGTCGAACTCGCTTATCGCGATATCTTGCGTGCAAGGCGGGTCACGAATCGGACGAGATCACCCCGGTAGTACAGCTTTTCGTAGTCGACCGGCCGACCACCGGTTGAGTAGGAGGTTCGTTCGATGCGGAAGATCGGGCTACCTTGCTTCACGCGCAGCGCGGCGGCGACCTCGGCCTCAGCGGCCACAGCTTCCAACTTGTACTCGGCCTCGATCAGTGGAACACCATATTTGCGTTCAAGGAGCGAAAAGATGGGCTCGACCTTCAAGTTGTTGGTGATGATCTTACTGCCTATCTTCAAGGGAAGGTACGTCTCATCGAAGGAGAGGGGGACGCCATCTGCCAGACGGATACGACGGATTCTGACGACGCGTTCCCCTTTCGTCAGCGCAAGGTGACTCGCCACGGTGGTGTCGGCGGTGACAATCTCTTTACCGATTACACGAGCCGTCGGCTTACGGCCGAGTGCGTGCATGTCCTCCACAAATCCGCTCAGCTCTGTCAGCTCCTGGGTGATCTTGGGCGCGGCGACGAAGGTGCCTTTGCCGCGGCGAATCTCGACCATACCCCGGGCAACAAGATTCTGAACGGCCCGGCGAACGGTGATGCGACTGACCTCGAATCGCGCAATGAGACTGTCTTCGGTCGGCAGTTGGTCGCCAGCTTTCAGGCCGCCATCGGTGATCTCGCCGGCAAGGACCGCTTCGACCCGTGAATAGAGTGGCAATTTCTGCGCGCCTGACATGAGGACATTATAATGTCGTATCGTCCTGGGCTTTTGGATCTCCAGGGGGAGCCAGATGGAGCCGTAGGAAGTTAGCTACCGACTCGGTCAATTTGCGTGGGTAGTCCGTCCGCGCCATGGCGAGGGCTACGGTCCTGTTCAGGCGATGGCCTTCCACACGGAATAGTTCGAAGAAACATGACTGCTCACGTAAGGCGTGCACCGGCAAGATTGAGCAGCCAAAACCGGATTCGACCAGCCGTTTGATCGCTTCGGTGTCATCGGCTTCCATGGTGACGCGGGGCGACACATTGAGCTCGGAGAAGAACCGATCGATCACACGGCGGATATTGCTGCGCTTGGGATAAAGCAGGAAAGAAGCCTCGGCGAGCTCGGAAACCTGCATAGAACGAATACGACTGCTACGAACCTTTTTGGCTGATGGCTTGAGCACGAGAAGCTCTTCATCAAAGAGTGGCATGATTTTGAGGTCTTCTTCTGCAACCGGGAGAGAGATGAGGCCGAGATCAAATCGGCGATCCAACAGACCAGCAACGATCTGTTCTGTCACCCCGACAGTTACTCCTATGTCGGCGTTGGGATATTCCTTGCGCAACTGGCGTAGCGGGGTGCCGAGCTGGTAGATCAGCGTCGTGACACCCGTGGCAAATTGAAAGGGGCGTGTGTCCTTTGAGCTGTCGAGCTCAAACTCCTGGCCGATCTGGTTCATCAGCTTAACCACCGCCCGGGCATGTTCGGCCAGGCGAATCGCGGCGGGAGTAGGAATCAGCCGTTTGCCTTTGTGGACAAAGAGCTCGGCATGCACCTCGTTGGCAAGGTTGTGAAGCTGGACACTGACAGCGCCCGGGGACAGATGGATGGTCTCCGCTGCGCGGGTCATGCTGGAAGAATTCATCACTGCTAGAAACATTTCCAACTGATGAACGTCCATCTTGCCCTCCCACGCGGGGTTGATTGGGATTTTACTGATGCTTTAGTTCTGTTGAACGAAATGTTTAATTTTTATCGTTTGACAGTGGTATCGCCCATCGTCCAATGTCCATCGCTAGACGGCTATCTTTTTGATCAATAGCTGCCCAAAAAACTCGATCCGTAGCCCTGCTCCCCAAAACCGGCAAAGCCGGCTTAGGGGAGCCTAGGGAGCAAGAAGCGCGGTGGACGGAGCCGCGGGGTGCACGAACCGGAGTGTCCGGCGCCCGGAAGGACAATTATGAAGGCCAGGTTATTGTTAGTCTCCATCGCTCTTTTGGTGTCCCCCGTGTTTGCTCGCGCCCAGGGCTTGGGTAGCATCGTCGGCACACTCACGGATTCAACCGGCGCGGCGGTTGCGTCAGCCAAAGTGACCGCGACCCAAACCGCCACCGGCTTGTCGCGCGAGGCAATCTCCAACACCGACGGATACTTCGTCCTGTCATCGCTCAGCCCCACAGATTACAGCCTGACGATCGAGGCCCAGGGATTCCGCGGTGAGCGACAAGCGGTTACCTTGCTCGCGGATCAGAGCTTAACGGTAAATTTCAAGCTGCAGCCGGGAGCCACAACTCAGACCGTGGTGGTTGAAGGGTATGCGGCCCAGGTGGACACATCGACGTCCACGCTTGGGCAGGTGGTGGAAAGGCAACGCATCTCCGGCCTGCCGCTCAACGGCCGCAACGTAGCCCAACTGGTCCTGACAGTGCCCGGCGCAGTGAATGCCCCGAACGGCGGAGCCGATCAAGGCGCGACGAAAACTTTCCCGTCTGCAGTGACGTACTCGGCCAACGGCTCGCGGCAAGCCCAGATCAGCTACACGCTTGACGGCGGTAACTACGTGGACGAATACACCAACGTGAACCAGCCGTTTCCCTTCCCAGACGCGCTGGAGGAATTCAGCGTGCAGACCAGCAACTACTCCGCGCAATATGGGCAGAATGCCGGGGCTGTCGTCAACGTCATTACCAAGTCTGGTACGAACAGTTTCCACGGAGACGCATTCTGGTTTGTCCGTAATCCGGCTTTCAACGCGCAGAATTTCTTCGCCACCCCGACGACGCACGACCAGATCAAGCGCAACCAGTTTGGGGGCACGATGGGAGGACCGATCATCCGCGAAAAGATCTTCTTTTTTGGCGGATATCAACGAACCGCATTCCGCAACGTGGTGTTGGGCAGCTCAAAGGTGGTAGGACAGTCGGACATTACCAACTTTCTGGCAGCGCCCAGTAGCAGCTGTCCAACCTGCGGGGGGCCAGCTGGAGGCGCAGGCATCATCGATCCGGCTATTGCAACCATGTTGGGTATCAATCCGACAAGCGGGACCTATCTTGGCTCATCGGCAAAGTATTCCCTGGATGGTCCGACACCGTCGGGATCGAATCCGACTGCCGCGTTCACCAAGCCGGATATAGAAAACTACGATTCAGGGATGGGGCGGCTGGATTATTCCATCACACACAACGACCGGGCAACGGCACGCTACGAGTATGACCGCTTCACCAAAGCTCCGGTATTTAACCCACTGTCGCTGGTCGCCTATACGGACGCCACTTTTTCCATCGTGGCGCAGAACGCTTTGCTCCACGAGACGCATATCTTCTCACCCAACCTGGTGAACGACGCGCGATTCAGTTATTCGCGTGAAGTTTCGCATCGGGGCCCTGCATCCACTGCGGTGAGCGTCGCAGCCTTTGGGGTGCCTCTGCCCTTTCAGCCCAAGCCCGGCGCCATCCAGGGAATCGGCGTGGCGGGTGGATTCACGATGGGTGACAACCCTACCGGCTTGTTTACCCGCAACAACTTTGCCTGGAGCGATGACCTGAGCTGGCTCAAGGGAAACCACACCCTCATTTTCGGGGGCTCGATCGAACGCGCCCAGATGGACTTGAACAATCAGTTCAATCAACCAGGAATCTTCGGGTTCGGCACACAGGATGATTACCTTTTTCCGGGGAAGAAATTTTCCACCTATCAACTGTTTCTTGCCGGCATTCTGACGGACGGCAGCAGCGCGGGCAATGGTTATGCCCTACAACAGGGAGCGGGAGAATTCAAGAACAACCGCGACACGTTTATGGGGATTTATTTCCAGGACAACTATCATGCGACGCGGAGGCTCACACTCAATCTCGGCTTGCGGTACGAGCCCGCGCTGGCGTGGCGCGACACCGGGGACCGCTGGGCCCAGGTAAACCTGGCCGGGATGGCAGCGAATACCGTATCGAGAGTCTATCCGAATGCCCCTCCGGGGATATTTTTTTCGAGTGCGAATGGCATCGCAAGCGATCCCGGGATGCCTAAGAATGCTCTGAATGCGAGCCTGAAGGGCTTTGCGCCGCGTGTGGGTTTTGCCTACGACCTGCAAGGCAATGGCAGAACGAGTGTGCGCGGCGGAGCAGGTATTTTCTATGATTCGCGCGTGATGGGCATGCTGAGCAACCGGTTTGTCGATGAATGGCCGTTCAGTCCACAGTTCATACTTTCGACTGCCGGGAACAGCGCTCCGAGCGCCTCCTCCACGGCTGGGTCGTTCAGTGATCCTCTCTGCACGCAGGCAGGCACGCAAGTGGCACTGAAGTGCAATGGAGCCCAAGCAGCGAGTTATCCAACCTTCCCCAGTCCTTTTCCTGCTCCGACGACTTTTCCCTATTCCCCGCCATTTAATGAGATCGCGGTCACGTACGACCCGAGCGGGAAATACCACGTGCCGACAGAGTACGAATGGAATCTGACGGTCGAGCAACAGTTGGCTGCACAGATGGTCGGGCGGCTCACGTATGTGGGCTCACACACGATTAACATTCTGGAAACGCAGGACTATAACCCGGGCGCTGTGAACAATAGCGGTAAGGCCAGCACCGGCTCGACCAACCTTCTGGTGCACTCGGCCAGCGGCGGCAAGTTCGGCACTAACACCTTCTCCACCGTGCAGGCGGATATCAACGATATTCAGGCTAATTACAATTCGCTGCAGGCATCGCTGGAGAGACGCATCTCTCATGGGATCACGGCACTGGTGAACTATACCTACTCCAGAAATCTTGACGATCTACCGTTCGGGGAAGGTGTGACCGGGTTTGACACGGGTTATTCGGCTCTTCCGTTGGGCAATCCAGCAAGGCATCAGTTCGACTACGGGCCGTCGAGCTTCGATCACACGCATGTGTTCACTGCGTCCTATGTCTGGCAAACGCCCTCGCTTAAAAACGAGAGCTGGTGGATGCGGCATATTCTTGGCGATTACGAGTTTGCCGGGATCGTTTCCGCGGCGAGCGGCCGCCCCATCACTGTTCTGCAAGGTACGGAAATCTCCGGGACTGGCATTGGGAATGATCGTGGAACGCTGATCGCGGGCGGCAATCCTTATAGCAAGAATTCCTGCGCGGGTGTCACGGCGAGCTGCGTAAGCTGGATGAACCCGAATGCCTTTCAGCCCACCAAGACCGCTAGCGGCGTCAATAATCCAGCTATCTTTGGGACGTTCGGCAACATTGGTAAGAATACTTATCGTTTGCCGAAGACATCGGATTGGGACGTGCAGGTTTCGAAGAATTTCCTCATCACCGAGCGGTGGCGAGTGCAGCTCCGCGGCGAGTATTTCAATGTGCTGAACCATCCGAACTTTGCTCCGGAGAGCGTCAGCACGGGAGCCGTGAACGGTACGGATCAGATCAGCGCTTTCGACAAATTGAACAATAATTCTTCGTTTGGCACATTCAGGGCAGGCCAGGCCGGGGATCCGCGGATTGCGCAGTTGGCGGTGAAGGTTCTGTTCTGAGGTTTGTATCGCGATCAAGTGCGGGCTTCGGTGGTTGAAAAGCTCCGAGCGGCATGGGTAAGATAGGCACCCTCGGGGTCCTTCGACTCCGCGCTTATAACCCTCTGTTTGCGATAGATCTGCGAAGCGCTTCGCTCAGGATGACGGCTTTGTGGGGGCTTGAAATACAGCTGTTTGGATATGCAGAAAACACGAAAAGATCGAAAAAGTCACAGGCTCTCAGGATGACGGTTTTGTGGTGAGTTGGAGATGCAAAAAACAGCGTCTTCGCGGATTTCTATTTTCTGCCTGTGCCATTTTACGGCACGGCTGGAGCCGCGCCCTTCGTTCTACAATCTGTTCCCCAGCCTCTTAGGATCAGTGATGACTTCAAGTGTTGGCCAGGTCTGGCTGCGGCTGATCGTACGGTGATTTAGAAGCCGACACCGAAGTGCATGGCGAATGTGACGGGAGTGGTGGCGGGTCCTCCGGTGGGGCGATCGAAACGGACGGGTAGGTCGGCTTCGAGGAAGTAGGCCTTCAGCAGGCCGGGCTTCTCAATGGGCCAGCTCTTGTTGATCAAGGGAGTGAATCCGTAGGTACTGGAATTGACCACGAAGGCTGCGCGCGCCCCCACTGCGAACCCATGGCCCACGGCTTCGACGAAGCCGGGATGGACGGTGAGGGACACAGTGCGCGGCGATTTCTGAATCGATGGGACGAACTCCATGTCGAAGGCCAGCCGGCCAGGCCCCTTAAGGGTGATTCCGGTGGGAAAGCCGATGGAGAAACCGTCCGCGATGGTAGTGGTATCACCGTCGGAGTGGGTGACGAGGGGAAGGACGAACCCGATGTGACCGGCAACGCGAGTCTGCCCTGCAGCCGAAGGGGCTAGTGTTCCGGCTAAGGCGGTAAGCAGTGCGAGAGCAAGGTAAAGCTTCATGAAGGTCCCTCCCCAGCTGCATATGTACGGTGCCTGTAGACCCTATCGGCTGGAGGAGTGGCGGCCTTAATGAACTGAGGCGGCCGCGGCCTTTTCGGTCCATTGGCAGACGGTCTCCACTTCTGCTCCGGTCAAGTGAGTGTGGCGATGGACACGCCGGTACCGGGAGAGTGGCATTTCGTCCGATCGCAATTCCTCGCAGATGCCGTTGAGGGCGGCCCTCTCTTCCCCTTCGCCCTTGGCGATGGTGGCGCTCCAATCGGAGAGGTTCATGTACGAGCGAGCATGTTTGACATCGCCGGCGACGACACCGGACACCAGCGGCAGCCGACTGTACCAAGGCCAACGGGTCTCGTAGGAATGGCAGTCCTTGCAGGAACGCGACAGAATCTTCTCCACGTTGCCAGGCACGGCCAAGTGGGCCTCGATGGAGTGACCGGGGATCACCGGAGGATTTTGCGCGATGCGCATGGCAGGACTCATGAAAAATCCGGCAATGAGCACGGTGGCTAATCCGACCACGGCAGCGGGCAGTTTCGGGATGGTCACTAGAGCTCCGCTTGATGAAGAGATGAGGGCTCTGCGATTACTTCACGTGAACCAACAGCTTCATCCTGGGATGAATGGAACAATCGACCTCGGCGTCACCCGGCTTGTTAAAGGGGATCGTCGAGGAGGCGCCGGGGGCCTGGCGGTGAAGATCGAATTCCATCCCGGGCGTGGTGGAGAAGACATTGTGGGTCACTTCATCGCTATTCTTGAAACTGATCGTGTCCCCTACCTTGATGGTGATTTCAGTTTGCGAGAAGTGGCGGTCTTGTTGATTGATCTCATGGTCCGACGCCAGCAGCGGGACCGCGCTCAGAGCGGCAAGCGCGATCATGGAGAGGGTAGCGAAGATGATTCGATGGATCATTGGGGAGCCTCTTTACCTGGGAAAGGTGGGGAATTCGACGGGCTTGTCGACGCTGGTTAACGTTCTCAGGAAGGCAAGCAGGTCAGTTTTCTCTTGTGGGGTGAGGTGCAAGGGAACCATTTCCGGCGAGAGACTCTTTCTGCGGGCGTCGCCGCCCCGGTCGTAAAAGTCAAGGACCTCTGCCAGGGTTTGTTCATTCCCTTCGTGCATGTAAGGAGCACGCCGATCGACATTGCGCAGGGTGGGTGTTTTGAAGGCGAACTGCATGCCCTCCAGCGGCAAGCGCTCGCCGCGCCCGCGGTCGCTGTCTTCGAGACCGACGTCGTGAAATCCGTTGTCGGTAAAGTTCCACTCAGAGTGACATTGCACGCAGCCGGCCTTACCGTTGAACAGATCGAAGCCGCGTTTAGCGTCCTCGTCGATGGCGGTTTCGTCGCCCGCAATCCACTTATCGAAAGGAGCCTGGCCGGAGACGACCGTGCGCTCGAAGCTGGCGATCGCACGGGCAACAGTCTTCTCGTTGATGGGTTCACCGGGATAGGCGCGCGCGAAAAGGGCGCTGTACTCCGGGATCCTCTGGAGTACCTTAACCATCGCATCGAGCGGCATGTTCATCTCTCGTTGCGAAGCGATTGGGCCTAGCGCTTGCATTTCAAGACTGTCGGCCCGTCCATCCCAAAACAGCAGATCCGACCAGGCGGCGTTGAGAATGGTCGGCGACCGGCGGCCGAGTTGTTTCATCCCTGTACCTATGCCTCTCGGAAGCCCGTCGCCCCAAGAGAAACCAGGATTGTGACAACTTGCGCAGGAAATCGAACCCGACTGAGACAGCCGAGGGTCGAAGAAGAGTGTCTTGCCCAGAAGTTCGCGGTCATTCGAGTAGAGGTTATCGGCTGGAAACGGTGTGCTCGCAGGCCGAATATATTTCTGCTTCCAGTGGGCGCGGGTTAGATTGCCCGGGGGCGGGACAGTATTAGCAGCGGCTTTTATGCGGTCCAAAGATAGAAACCCGGGAACCGCCCCAATCAAGCCCAGGACGAGCGTCAGGAGTAATGCGCGGGTTGGTGTCTTCATTGGGGCAAACTCCATTTCTTTGCGGCCATCCCATCCATTTCGCGAACCTGGTCCCCTTACGGATGGGCTCCATGGACGGGCAATCGGCGTCGGGCGCGGTTGCGCAGCGACAATTGCCTGGAGAACTTATCGGCAAGAAACGAGCAACGATCAAAGCCGGAGACGATCAAGGCCGGCCACGGGCGCGGATCAAGCAAGCCCGACAGGTGCCGATAGGAGAGCGTAGGAACAAGTTGCCCGGAGCGGGGCCTTGCACCAGCCTGTTGCGCGAAGACGGCAAAGGGTTTGAGGGTGAAGACGATGGCAAGGTTACGTGACTTACGGATGACTACGAAACTGGTGGCTGCCTTTGGGGTGTTGGTGACGATTACGGGGATTGTGAGCTACCAGGGCCTGACACGGATGTCGCTGCTGAATGCGAGTGCCCAATCGCTGTTCAGTCACGACCTCTCAGGCATCTCGGCTATCAAGGAAGCTGCCATTTTTCAGGTGAAATGCACCCGGGTTTTGCGCGATGCGGTATTGGCGATGGGGGACAAAGATGCCCTGGAGGACGACAAGGAGACGTTGGGTGAGCTTGAAACTTCAGTAAAAGATTCGCTCGATGCGGCGAACAAGGCGTTTGCTGATCCGGAAAGCAAGCAGAAGGTGACGGAAGTGCGGGAGAAGCTGCCCTTGTTCCAGGCTGAGGCGGCGAAAGTGTTTCAGGCTATCGAGAAGGGTGACCAGGAGGAGGCGAAGGCAGCGCTGAAGCAGACCAACTCGCTGGCGAACAGCATTAATCTGACGATTGCGGAGATATGCCGTTTGCGGGAAGATGCGGCGGGGAAATCGCGGCTGAAAAGCGAGGCTAGCTACAAGGTAGCGCGATATACCATGCTGTCGCTGGCGATTGGCGCGGCTGTGATGGGAGTTTTTTTTAGCCTGTTCATGACCCGGCTGATCTCTCGCCCACTTGGCCGGATGATGGAGCTGCTGCTGAAAGCAGCCCAAGGGGACCTCACCGGGCAACTGGCGATCGAGAGCAAGGATGAACTGGGACAAATGGCCAGCGCTCTGAACCAGTCGTGGGAATCAACGCGATCTGCGTTGTCGAGGGTCAACGACACGACCCGGCAGCTGACGTTCGTTTCGCAGGAATTGATTGTCGCGTCGCAAGCGCTAGAGCGCGGTTCGCAGGAACAGGCAGCCGGCCTGGAGGAGACTTCCGCAAGCCTGGAGGAGATTACCGCAGCGGCGAAGAACAATGCAGACCACGCATCGCAGGCAGCTCACCTAGCGCAAGATTCGTGCGAAGCGGCGGTGAGCGGAGGAGGGGTGGTTACAACCGCTATGACCGCGATGAACGAGATCATGGCGTCCTCGGCGAGGATCGGGGCCATTGTTTCCGCTATCGATCAGATTGCGTTCCAGACGAATCTTCTGGGAGTGAATGCGGCGATCGAGGCCGCGCGGGCGGGTGAGGAAGGCCGGGGCTTTGCGGTGGTCGCGTTCGAAATCCGGAACCTGGCGTTGAGTAGCGCCTCCTCTGCCCGGGAGATCAAGGGTCTGATCGAAGACTCGGTTCGCAAAGTGAAGAAAGGGTCTGAGCTGGTGAATCGCTCGGGCGAGACCTTGCAGGGTCTGGTCGCATCGGTACGGCACGTCACACAATTTGTCAGCGACATTGCGACTGCATCCCGGGAACAGAGTACAGGGGTCGAGCAGGTTACCGCAGCGGTCACGCAGATGGATCGGGTCACCTGCAGCAACTCAGCGGAGGCTACCAAGCTGACGTCGACGGCCCAGTCATTGGCCAGCCAAGCGGAACAACTGCAGGAGATGGTGGCTTGTTTCCGGTTGACGGACGACTCTGTGGAGAGTGAGGGATTTCCTGGAGACGAACGCAACGGGGGCCAACCGAGTGAGTCCCAGGAAAAGATGACCCTGGTGGAGAGTTTTTGAAAATGCGCTGTTAGACGGTTAGCAACTCTTCGTAAAATCCTCCGATTTCTTGCTCCCCATCGACAAAATGTATCTCCAGAATCCAATGTCGCAGCCGACCGTCTCCATCGGGCGAGCGCATCGGCAAATCGCTTTCTGATAAATGGAGAGCGTCAACCCTGTCGCGATCGGCGGCGAAACGCCTCGTCATGATTCAAGACTCCTGGTTATGCAAGAATGTATCGATTCGTAATTGCCTCGGCATGGAAAGCCGAAACTGAGGAGATTTGACTATGCCCAATTTAAGCGCGCTACGGCTTGCCGCCTGCGTCGCATTGTTGACGGGCCTTGCACAGGCTGCGTCTGCCGCTGAAATTCTTATCGTTGACGCGAAATCTCAGCCCGAGAGTTTGACGGTCGCACCGGGTGGAGTCCTGATCGTCGGGAGCGCGAGCACGCCGTTCATCTACAAGGTGCCCGCGGGCTCAACCACCCCGGAGAAATTCGTAGATGCCAGCGCCGAGGGTCCTGGCACCTTTTTCTTCGGCATGCTTGCCGATGCCGCTACCAACACGTTGTGGGCATGTCAGCTAACGCCGGTGCCGGGCACAACGCCGGCAAATCGTCATACCGCCCTGAGGGGGTTTGATCTCTCCACTGGCGCCGAAAAGCTTCGTTGGAACCTGCCTGGCGACAACAGCGTTTGCAATGATTTCTCGATCGGACCGGACAAGGCACTCTACATCAGCGACACGATTAACAGCAAAATCTACCGGTTGCCGGCAGGTGCCAAGACGGCCGAACTCTTCCTGGAAGATCACGCCCTCTATGGCATTGACGGGATCACCTTTTTGGACGGCACGCTTTACGTGAACAACGTGTTCTCGAACAATCTCTACCGCATCCCGGTGGACGCTGCCGGCAAGGCCGGACACCCTGTCGATATCTGGATGGACCAGCCGGTGAAAGGGCCGGATGGCATGCGCGCAGCCAACGGCAAACTATTGGTTGCTGAGAATGGCAGCGGGAAGATTTCAGTAATTACTGTCAATGGCGATAAGGCCAGCGTCACGGTCATCAAGGAAGGACTCAAGACACCGACCGCAGTTGAGCCCGCGGGCGACACGATCTGGGTCGCCGAACGAGGAGCGGGCAAGGCAGTGTCGATTCCGATGCCTAAGTGAGGGAGGATCCTGGGCTCAGCCCAGCACAGTGGTCTTGTATTGGATTTGAACCGCAGGGACGGACGGAAATAGGCCGCGACGTAATCCTCTTTCAGCCGTCCCTACGGGACTAAAAACGTAGAACGTACCTCAGGTTCGTGTACGGGCCAAAGCCCGTACCTATCCTTCCTTTCCTCCGAAATGAGTGTTTCCGCTGAAGGCTTAGCCCTTCGGGGTCACACGGAATACGCCGCCTGCCATGGAATCTTCGAGCATCCATAGGGCGCCATCGGGAGCGACTTCAACATCGCGGATTCGATGACCGACGTCCCAGCGTTCGGCGGGCTGGGCGCAGCCATGCTCATCGAAGGTAATGCGGTTGAGCGTCTTGGTTGCCATACCGCCCACCAGGGCAGAGCCCTTCCACTGCGGGAACATCGCGCCGTTGTAGAAGATGAGATTGCCGGGCGCGATCACCGGGTTCCAGTAGATGACCGGCTTGGTTAAGTCAGGCCGCGTATCAGGACTGGGAATCGGCACTCCGTTGTAGTTGGTCGCGTAAGAGACCAACGGCCAGCCATAATTCTTTCCGGGCTCGATCAGGTTCAGCTCGTCGCCGCCCTTCGGGCCATGCTCAATTTCCCACAACCGGCCGTCCGGCGCGAAGGCCAGACCATAGGGTGTGCGGTGCCCGCTGCTCCATGTCTCCGACGGGGTCAAGTTAGGTCCGGGGAATGTGTACGTTCTCAATACGGGAGCCGTCTTCGCGGCTTCTGTATCCTTCGGCGGGTCAATCACGGGGACGCTGGCCGCGCCCTTCTTCCCGGCCATCGGATTGCCCTTAGCAGGCTTGCCGTCCAACGTCAGGCGCAGGATCTTGCCGAGTGGCTGGTTGGGATCTTGAGCGGGCGTCATGCGCTGCCGATCGCCAACGGTGAGGAATAGATAGCGGCCATCCGGGGAAAAGGCGATCTGTGCACCGAACTGCCCGCCATTGCCCCTCTCGCCGTCGCGCCATATCACCTTGAGCCCCTCGAGGCTCGCCGAATCCTGGCCGAGCGCCAGCCGCGCTTTTGCAAGAGCCAGGCTCGAGCCGCCTTCGCCGGGTTCCGAATAGGTAAGGTAGACGCTGTGATCTTTGGCATAGTGCGGCGAGAGGAAGACACCCAACATGCCGCCTTGTCCTTTGTGAAGAACGGCTGGTACGTTCGAAACGGGCGTCTTGGCTCCCTGCTGCGTGACCAACTCCATACCGCCGACCTTCTCGGTGATCAGCATGCGCCCGTCAGGCAGGAAGGCAATCCGCCAAGGCAAATTGAGGGTCGCTACCTGGACCATGTTGAAAGGCACGCTGGGCTCGGGCTTCTGTTCGCCTGCATTGATCTGGGCACCTGCCTGGGTCGCGGCGAGAGCCAAAAAGAGCCCGGTAATTCCTAAATGTTTCATTCGTCTCCCCTCTGTTCATCGTAATTGGTTTGGCGTTAGCGAATGGTGCATCCGATAGAGACGTAATGAGGAGGCTTGAAGATTCTTACTGCAGGATTTTGCTGAATATGAATATTTGGTGACGAAACATGGGATCTGATGTGACCCTCTTTCAGCCGTCCCCGTTCGACAAGCTCAGGGCAGGCCCATTCCATACGCGCTCGACTCGGGCGTTTGTGTAACTGAAACTGCTGCGACGACTAAGGAGGCCTGTTCGATTAGCATACGGGCATGGCAGAGATTGTGGTTGGCGGCAGACAGAAGATCAACCTTGAGACATGGGAACGCCGCGCGGCCTTTCACTTCTTCAAGGATTTTACTGAACCCTATCACGGAGTTTGCCTTCGCGTTGACTGCACGGCAACCTACCGCTACGCCAAGCAGCATCACTTCTCAGTCTTTTTGTCACTGCTGCATCGATCCCTCGTGGCGGCACAGCAGGTTGAGAACTTCAGGACGCGCATTGTCGATGGCACTGCCTGGCTCTACGAACAGATCCATGGAGGCAGCGCTGTGGGACGCGCCAACGGGACCATAGGCCTGGGACATTATCAGTTCTGCGCGCGGGTTGACGAGTTCGTGCGAGAGGCGGCCATCGAACTCGATCGCGTGCGTCAGAGGGACGACATCGAACAGTATCCGGAGGCTAACCTCATCCGCTATTCCGTGCTTCCCTGGTTTGACTTCACTTCTATCTCGCATGCGCGCGACTTTTCCCGCGCCGACTCGGCACCGCGTATCACGTTCGGCAAAATTACTGAGGCAGACGGCCGCTGCACGATGCCAGTATCGATCCACGCACACCACGCTCTCGCCGACGGCCTGCACGTGGCCCAATTCGTGGAGAAGTTTCAACATTGCCTGGATGCCCCGAACTCCGACCCTTTGTAACGATGCGTACGGGGGTGTCCGCTAGACAGGCGGGCTCCCCGAAGCCTACACAATATTGTTGTGCAGCGGGCCTGCACAAGATGATGGGCGCGGCTGAACTGGCTGCGCCCTTGGATCTAGAGATTTTTTTTCGGGCGCTCACGCTTGCGGGGCAACACGCCTTCGGTACTCAGTCGGAGGGTTACGGGTAGTAATTTTTCTGAAAAATGGTCTGGCGTTAGTTGCGTCGCTCAGCTACATTCGGTAAAGCGAACTCGGGAGCCAAACCAGACGGTGGGGCCTCGGTTGACCTATAGATGGCGCGGAACCCAAAAAGAAAAGGGAAGGGTCTGCAAAGCCTTATTTGGTGGTTCAATTCCATCCCGCGCCTCCACCTCCCTTTATTCATTCCATAATCTCTTGCGCATAAAGACGGTGGCCTGCGGATTGTCGTTATACCGTTCGCACCGGGTATAACCCCGTTTTCCATAGAGCGCTATCGCTGCTTTCAGGTCGTCGTAGCTGTCCAGGTAAATCCATTCCAGACCTTCGTTCCGAGCGTATAGTTCCTGTGTGTCCAGAAGTTTGTTCGCAATGCCATGCCCACGCGCCCAAGGTTTCACGTAGAGGCGCTTGCACTCGCTACTGTTCGGCAGGAACTCCAAGCGGCGCAAGACCACGCAACCTACAACCTCTTTGCCGAGAGAGGCGAGCCACACAGCCGATGCCGGAGTATCCATGATCGCCTGGAGGGCTCCGGGCTCGTCGCGAACGAGGACGTTGACGGTTTCGTAATACTCCTGCAGAATGGCCTGCGCCTCTCGAGTTTCTTTGGCCAACCGGACAATCCGGATGGGCGTTGCCTGGGCGTGGCTAAGAATGGTTCGCACTTGGGAGAGAGATGACACGACTGTCTCGCGATCCGCTTCGCTCAAATTGTCGAGGACGCCGTGTATCTGCAGGGCGGACTGCCTGTTCAACTGGTCGAGCTTCCTCTTTCCCAAGGAGGAAAGGCTAAGCAGCTTCTCACGGGCGTCCGCATGCGAAGTCTTGTGCCGCACCAGCTTGCGCCGCATCAGCACGGCAAGAAGACGACTCAGATAGCCGGGATCGAGGTCCAGGGTTTGGTGCAGTGTTGATGCCGTGACATTGGGCGCGGCGCCGATTTCATACAGGACTCGCGCCTCTGTAAGAGAGAACTCGCCGTCGAGATGCCGCTTGCGCAGCAAGCCCAATCGCGCCGTATAGAAGCGGTTGAATTCGCGCACAGCTAAGATCTGGTCGGTGCGGCTTCCGGGGAACATGGCTAAACCATATACGGAGATAGTTGCTAAAAGCAACTATCGGTTCGAGAGTGGTCGCCACCTACATGAATTCTGTAGCGAGCGGTATGATACTTAAGCGGCGAAGCAGTCGAGTGCGATCGGGAAAGGCCTAAGGAGCCGCCCATGGCCAATACGGTCATGGTGACGCTGGCGAATGGAATGGCGAATTCAGGTTAAATTCCTGACGATGCGTCCTTCGGCGATTACACGTTCCAGGTGCTAAGCTCGCGTCTGAAACCGGGGTGCGCAGAGACGGCCATCGACGATGGTCTTATGAATCTCCTGGTATCGAACGACAAGTAGCCACGACGAAGTCGATCGCGCGTTCAGCGTGCGGAAAGCGGGTAAGAGGACGACCATGAGAATCAATCGAAGAGCATTTGTTACATCCATGATCGCGGTTGCAGCTGGGCGCCTGGTAAAGGCACAGCTACCACCGGAGACGGCGAATCTTTGGGGTGCGCCGGTGATCGACTGTCACTTTCATCCCCGGCCTACGCTGGAGGCGAATCTTGCGCACTTGAACGGCTCGGGTTGCCAGGCGGCATACATGCTGGCGCGGCTTACCGCGGCGGATGACGCCAAGCGGTTTATGGCGCGGGAACCGACTCGTTTTGCAGGCTACTCGGTGAGCACGAATGTTTCCGAACCCGATGCGGTGAAGCTGCTCACAGAAGCAGTCAAGGCCGGCGCGCACGGATTCGGCGAAGTGAAGTTTCATGTGGAGGCGGATGGGCCAGAGATGCGGCGGCTCTATGCGGCCGCGGCTGAGCTCAATGTGCCGGTGACCATCCACTTTCAGGAAGTACCGCACACACCGACCGAAGGCGTATTCAACACCGGGTTCAAACGCTTCGACGCAATCCTGAAGCAGTTCCCCAAGACAACCTTCGTAGGACACTGCGATGCATTCTGGGCCAACGTCAGCGCAGATTATGCCAACGACAAGGACTACCCGAGAACGCCCATCGTGCGCGGCGGGATCACGGACAAATGGCTCTCCGACTACCCGAACCTGTTCGCTGATTTGTCCGCGAACTCCGGTAACAACGCGCTCACCCGCGATCCATCCTTCACTGCCGATTTTCTCAAGCGGCACAAAGACAAGTTGTTCTTTGGCAGCGACTGTTCGTGCAGTGATGGACATGGGGCAGGGATCTCGCAGGGAGGCAACCCAGGCGCGGCGAGACTTGCGGGCAAGTGCGTGGCTCGTGAGACACTCACTGTTTTGAAGGCAAATACGACAGCAAAACTTTTTCGTACCCTGGTCTGGGAAAATGGGCACCGCGTCTACAAGTTGAAAATGACGCCTGCTTAGCGCGGCCTCTTGTGCCCGACACCGCAAGATTAGCTTGACCTCGGCTGGTTTGCACGCGTCCAGTTTTCTCCGGCGTTGCGTCGGTGCCTGAGGATATGCTGGAGATGTGGGGGAATCGCTTGAGTCAACTGCAAGTATTTGCGATCCGAAACAAGCGGACGTAGCATGAATCGAGATCGGCTTGACGTTTTATGCCGATGTCGAATTGAGACCAGCGCAGTGACCAATCAAACAAACCAAACCCGACCTGGAACTCCTTCGCTGTCCTCCAGCAAGGAACCAACGCTGTCGTCCGTAAGCATGGCGGCAAACCATGAACCGACAACTTCCAACCATTACCCCGCACCGGCAAATGGCGGTGATCCAGCTACGATTGGCAAGAGCCTGCAGATCAAGGGCGAAGTGATCGGCTCCGAATCGTTGTACATTGACGGCAATGTCGAGGGCACCATCCACTTACCGGACTGCCGGGTGACCGTCAGCCGGGAAGCACTGGTATCGGCAAACATCACTGCTCGTGAAGTGGTGGTTCTAGGCAAGGTGAGCGGTAATGTCTATGCCAGCGACCGGGTGGACATCCGCAGCGAAGGTTCGTTGACCGGAGATGTGACTACAGGACGCATCACGATCGGCGAGGGCGCCTACTTCAAGGGCGGGATCGACATTCGCAAATCGAGCCAAGGGAAAAATAAGGTGGTGATTGCGGGTCATTCCGGTGATCATGCGCAAACGGTTGATGAAAAGTCGACCGCTTTAAAAGCTTCGTAGGCATTCCGTTGCCATGGTGGTTGCGGACCAGCATGGCAATGGAAGCTGCTCAACGCCGGTGGCAAATGGGACCGGGATGTAGGGCTTTCGCCGCGAAAGGCCCAGGGGCTAAAGAGTCTGCGTGAGAACTCGAAAAACTGGCAACAGTCATATAGCTTTTGAATCACGATCTATATGAACTACGCATTGATTTTTCCGGAAATCTTCGGTTCTCACGCAGACTCTAAAGCCCAGGTATTTATGGGGCTTTTACGGCCCGACTGAAGTCGTGCCCTGATACAAGACATTGGACCCGTGACTCACCGAAATTCAGTGGCGCCCTGATACAGGGCGTCAGACCCAGTGACTCACCGCCGCGTTCCGCGGATTAGGATCCTTCCACTGCTCCGACAAGATAGTGCGCCGGATTGGGTCCGTCTAGAGTCGAGTCTATTTTTTCCGCACAGCAGTCCACTGTCCATCCGCGCGGCCTTCGACTTTCATGCGTCCTGTTGCTGAATCTCCATCGATCCAGCCAGCCAGCGTCGCATCGATGGGTCCGGGTTTCTCGTTTGGCCAGGTTCCAGCAAACGATAGTTCTACATAGCCGTTGCGCCATGTGCCGGTTACCGTTTGGTTCGGGCCGAACGCACCCGACCACGTACCTGTTACCACGCCACCCTCGCGATGAAGGTTCATTGACCCGGCAAAACGGCCATAGTCACTGGCGTAGTTGACGTTCCATGTTCCAGCAGCTTCCCCACCATCTTCTATGGGTTGTGCTTGCGTGTGGGTAATTTTCAGATTGGAGAAGTATGCTTCCTCGCCCGCGTATCCCCATAAGGCAACGCCACCCTGCAGATCTTCGCCTTTGAGACCGTGCACCACCAGGCTGGGAGTGTCCGATCCGTTGACATACAACCTGGCAGACCGCCCATGTACTTCGATCTTCACTTTGGTCCAAACTTCCGGGCGTAGGTCCGCATGAGATTCGTAGAGCCACGGCCATTCCCGGCGCAGCTTGTACCAACCGAAGGCGGGCTCGGAAACGTATTGCACAGAGTGGTTGCGCATGGCCTGATCTTCCGATTGGGCGTTTCCGGGCCTGAGGTAGAACATCTCGTAGTGAGATGCGTCTGGGCGAGCACGGAACGCGATGCCGATAAAACCGGGCATCCTGACACCGGGCGGCGTGGTCACCTTCATCGCCAAATCTGCCTCGATCGTGCCGTCTTGAAATTGCGTGTCTTTGAGGAAGGCGAAAACGCCATCCTCCGCTTTAGTAGTCAGAACAACAGCTTTGCGACCCTGATATTCGACCGGCTGGGCCTGGCCGCCAGAGAGGACGAGACCACTGCTGTCAGTCAAGGCGAAGCTTTGGAGCGTCTGGGCGGCCGGGTTTGCATCACGGACTTGCTGTGCATTTGCAGTCAGGATTGCAGAGAGGACGATAGACAATGTTCCGAGTCTACGAAACCTGGCGCTTATCAAGGGTCACCTCATTCGTCAGGGACGATCACTGGAACCCTGCTGGCAATTTGGCCGCCACATGGTGATAAACGCTATGTCCTTGCTGTTCATGAGGCATGTAATACGGATCGAGCTTTCATGGAAATGGGCGCTGCCCGTTTTCGGACGCCTTCTTCTGAATTCGGACACATGGCAAGGCGCTTACGCGGCGTGACCGGGACCGCGAGGCGATCCGCAGTCTTTCCATAGTTTTTGCCAATTCCAGATGCCGTACGCGACCTCTTTCGGCAACGGGAATCCGAGCTGATGCGCGAGCATGCAGACTTGTCCGCGATGGTGAGCTTCGTGAGAAAGCATGTAGCAGAGCATTTCGAGGCCAACAGGCCATGGCCGAGCCCAGCCGTCGCTGTGAAAATTTTCAATACGGCCGCGACCGTCGCCGAGCGCTTCATCGAGCATCTCCATGCAACGAGCGGCGCTTTCAGCCAGTGCCGCACGGGCCTGCTGGGGCGTGCAATGCGCACGGTTGAGCTGTGCTGGCACCTTCAGGTGCGGTGCGGTCAACCTGACCCACTTCGTGCGGACATTGTGCACGTGGGTGAAGATCGCTGCAATGGTGCGGGCCTTGCCGGGCGGATTGGCCCTCCACGCGGCAGGGTCAAGATTTTCAATAAGAACCTGGTTGATACGATCGTTGGCGGCAAAGGTCTGGACTGCGGGCCGGCCGAGTTGAGTGTGAACCTTGGGTTGACGTGTGGCCACGGCTCCTACTCCCTTCCCTATCATAGGTATTTGAAGGTTCTATACTGCTCACGATGACCAACGATAGCTTACCCATATCCGTGATGAAGGATCCTGTCACGTGGCTCTACCCTCCGATCGAACCCTACAACACGGGACGGCTCCAGGTTTCTCCTGTCCACGAGATCTACTTTGAGGAAAGCGGCAACCCATCGGGTAAGCCGGTAGTGTTTCTGCACGGCGGTCCTGGCGGCGGCTCCGACCCGAAACAGCGCCGCTTCTTTCACCCGGAAAAGTATCGCATCGTGATCTTCGACCAGCGTGGCTGCGGCAAGAGCACACCGTACGCGTCACTCGAAGCGAACACGACGTGGGACCTGGTGGCGGATATCGAGAAGATCCGCGAGCACCTGGGCATTGCGCGATGGCAGGTTTTTGGAGGATCGTGGGGTTCCACGCTGGCGCTGGCGTATTCCGAGACCCATCCTGAGCGCGTCACCGAGCTCGTCATGCGCGGCATCTTCCTCCTGCGCAAACAGGAAATCGACTGGTTCTATCAACGCGGTGCTTCTGTTCTTTTTCCCGATGCGTGGGAACCGTACCTCTCCCATATTCCTGAGAGCGAGCGCGACGATCTGGCTGGCGGCGTACCACCGGCGACTGACCAGCGAGAACCCCGAGGTGCGCCTGGCTGCGGCCAAGATATGGAGCGGGTGGGAGGGCGCTACCTCGAAACTGCTACCGGATGCTACCTTCAGCAGCCACTACGAAGAGGATGAGTTCGCAGTGGCGTTCGCGCGGATCGAGGCACACTACTTTACCAACAAGGGCTTTATGGAGACAGACGGTCAGTTGTTACGCGATGCGTCGCGGATTCGGCATATCCCCGGGGTTATTGTTCAGGGGCGCTACGATGTTGTGTGTCCCATGGAGAGTGCGTGGGCGCTGCACCGTGCATGGCCCGAGGCCGAGATGATTATTACGCCCGACGGGGGTCATAGCGCTTCAGAACCGGCGAACAGCCGCGCATTAGTCGCAGCGACTGATAAGTTTGCGGGTTAGCGCTCCAGGCGGCGAACGGCCGAGGTGTTACCGGTAAAAGGTGCATCAACGATCCCGCTGGTGCTAGTCGTAATCCGGGAGAACGATGCTATCGGTAAGATCGCGGCCGGCAGCGAGATCCGCGACCCAGGGGATAGCCATGAGATTGAAGATCTGATTGCGTAGGAACAACGCGAAGCGCGACCTGGGTGCAAAGGTACCGGCAAAGCGAAGAGCCGCTCTTTGCTTCTTGAGAACAAATGGCCCGAATAAATCCTGGTATCGTCTGAATGCCGCGACATAGTCACCTTTAGCCCGGTGCAACTCACCGGCAAGGATGTATGCAGCAACCATGGCCAGCGCCGAGCCCTGGCCGGCCAGGAGGGAGACACAAAAAGCCGCATCGCCCAGCAAGGTAACCCTTCCCCGTGTCCACAGGCCGGTGTGTGGATCCATTTGTATCTGGCTTACTCGATCAAAATAGAAGTCGTCGCAGTTATCGAACGCCTCGAGAATCTGCGGACATTCCCATCCGGCAGTGGCGAAGCGCCGGCGCACGAGTGCCCTTTGGGCTTCGACGCTATCGATCTCTGTGGCGTGCTCATCGGCAAAGGTGAGGAGGAACATGGTTCGATCATCACGCATGGCAAAACGAACAACCTGCCGGCCGACTTGCGTGTACATCGTATAGATCAGTTCATCTCGCGGCCTGTAGCCTTTTATCTGAAATGCGGCGACCTTGTAGCCAAGGTACCGCTCAAACCGGCTCTGCTCGCCGCAAACGAGCCGGCGAACTCGTGAATGAAGCCCATCAGCGCCCACAACGAGATCGAACTCGAGCGTCTTTCCGCTTTCGCAGGTGACCACAACTCCGTGCCGCGTCTGTTCAATGCGATCGAGGTTGTCGCCGAAGATAGTCTCGACTCGGCCTTCAATCTTGCCGAATATCGAAGCAGCCAGTTCTCCTCGCGGAAGGCTGACAAATCTACCCTGTGTCATACGGGAGAATGCGTCCGCTGGAAATCCAGCGATGCGTTGCCCGCTCTCGTCGACAACTCTTACCTCGGTGATTTTGTATCCCTTACGGTTGATCTCCGGCAAGAGACCCATGCGGTCGGCAACATCATAGCCGGCGCCCCAGAAGTCAATGACGTAACCGCCCGTGCGCAGGTGGGGCGCAGTTTCTATGATGGTGGGTTGGTATCCGTAATGAGCCAGCCAGTATGCAAGGGTAGGACCCGCAATCCCCGCGCCCGATATCAAAACTCTCATCATTAAGATGAGAATACGCGCAGCGATTCCTGGTTGCCGACCTCGGAATCAGTCGTTTGAACAAAAAGATGCAGCTGCGAGCGTTCGGTTCAGCCTAGCCTAGTTTTCACGAATAAATAGGGCATCTTCGGCTCCGTTCGCGAGCACGGCAGTCACCCGTACCCGATCGCCCTTCCCGGGATCAATTTTGTCCCCTTCCACCGCTCCCCACGGAGTCTCGGCCACAGTTTTGGGATCGATATGAATCGACTCGCTGGTGCCCGCGGCGTCTTTGATGGTCAGCAGATGCTGGTGTTTGTTGAATTTATAGACCGATCCACTGATTTTTTGCAACGGGCCTGCGCCGAGCTCCTGTAATGCGACCGCTGTTCGCACATCGCCGGCGCCGAAATAATAGACGATCACATGAGCTCCCTGCCTGGTAAAAGAGCCGGCGGGAATTGAAGCAGTCCTGACATTCCTATCGAAGTCGACGGAGACGTTCGACTTCACAAGGTCCTTGAAGAGCCCCTCGGAACCATCGTCGGTTTTAATGGTGATTGTTTGTGCCGCGGGATTGATGGAACTAACGGTCCCTGCCAAGGCATGAACGACCTCTTGAGCGTTTGCAGCAAAGGCAGCCAGAGAAACAACTCCTACCAAGCAGCAGGCTTGGGACAATGTTTTCAGCATCGATTGCTCCCCCTCTCCCGGAGCGCCGTCAGTATAACTCCACTGTTGATAGATTTGCCGCCGCAGCGCAACTGGGTTAGAACGGGGTAAGCTGACGTCGTGTTTTGGCTAGAATGCCGGCGTGAGAGCGTTTAGGCTTACAAGATCTTCAAAGTGGCAAACTCTCGATCGTCTGGCACAGGAAGTTTGCCATAGCCGGTTTCCCGCGATTCGAGAAAGGCTTCGAAAAGAGTTGCGTAAAGGCCCTGCCGGCTCGTCAATCGTTCGTTCCGCGCGCGCAGAAACGCGAAGCGAAACGGCGACCAGCGCTCCGCCTGCTCGACAAACGCGGGGGAGAAACATTCGTGTGAGTTGGCCACAGCGCCTATGATGAGGGATCGCCAGCTCATCCTGAGCAGATTCTTGAACATCCGGGTGCCATTGGGTAACTCGTCCATGCGGGCCCCTACTTTCTCGCTGAAGTTCAGAAGCTGGATCACGAGGGCGTCCAGTGGCCTACCCTGTAAGGCAGCGCGAGAAAACAGGGTGAGGGAACCGCGCCGCAAATCCTCACCCACATCCTGCAAATCGTCTCCCAATTGAAGCAGGACGCCCCATTCAAAGGCGAATCGGCTTTCCTCACTGCTGAGCCAACCATGTGCCAGGCAGGCGTCAGCCAGCACAGAAGTACCGCCCTTCGCACAGCTCACTCTCAACACGCCATCGGGATGGTTAGATGCCCTCTGCTGCGCGAGACTCTCTTCCTGGGCCTGGTGAATCGCCAGCAGACAGTCAAAAACCTGGGGATAGGCCGCCCTTGGATATTGTTCTTCAATCAACTTGACCAGTGTCCAGAGTGCGGCCTCACGATAGTCCTGCGCGGGAACCCCGTCGCCGCGCAACCTACTCCGAAAGCGCGCACTGAAACGAAGCTTTTCTTCAGCGGAGACGTCCTCGCGATCGAGATAGTTGTCGCTATAGGGATACAGGAGGCTGTATCCGAGGACAGATGGTGTCATTCCCATGCGGACGCCGAGCAGGGGCTGTAGTCCGCAGGCTGTCCAGGCGTTGCGGCATGCCTGAATAATATCGGCCATGCCCAGGTTTGGGTCGAACTGTCTCGCCCAGCGGGCGAGCTTGGTGCCCACGGGTAAGAAGTCGTCGGTAAGGAGATGGACAGTTTCTTCTTCGAGGCCCAAGGCAGCCGCAGAAAACCGTGCAAATGCAGTCACGACGCGGTCCTGAGTCTTGATGCGGTCCGCCTTCGTCCGCGAGGCCCTCCTGACCTCTCGTTCGACGGCCCGCAAGCCTTGGTCGTATGCTTTCTCCCGCTCCTGTTGCTGCTTCCGTGTGTATTGCGTCCCATCCGGCGCGGAGTTTGCGGCGGCGCTGTCCCACACTGCGATGGTTTGCGTAACCTGCGCCTCAACCCATGACCAGCTGTAGATTGGCTGCATTCTCCTGTTGGTACGGAAAACCGAGGCAGGAGGTTCCACTCGGCCAGGAGGTTCTGACTATTGAATATAGTCAGGGGCTTTTTTAAGGCGATGGAATGTCCTGGGATCATGCTCGATCCAGAGTTGGGCGCCGCTCTGCTTAAGGTATGTTTCCATGGCCGCACGGCTGGCAAGGGTCTGTTGCCCATTGGCCTCACCCTCTGGCGCCCGGGAAGCCTTCCGCTCTGCGGCATAGTGCCATAGATCGCCCGCGATCAGGACGGGCCCGGTCTTGGGCAGCTTGAGGGCCAGAACCTGATGGCCGGGAGTATGGCCCGGGGCGTATTTGATAACGACGGTTCCGTCACCGAATACGTCGTAGTCGGTCTCGGGGAGGATCACGGTCTTGCTGTGGCGGAGGTGATCGTAAGCAGATTGTTCTTTGGGACTGGCGGCGAACATCGCGTCACGTTCGGCTGCGTGGACCAGCCAAGTCGACCCGGCAAACGCATTTGCGTTGGCGATGTGATCGAAATGATAGTGGGAAAAAGCAACGTAGGTAATGGTCTGGGGTGGATAGCCAAGCGCCGCCAGTTGCGGCAGCAGGGGCTTGGGGGAGGTTATGGTGTCGGTGTCATACGACAGGGTCGCCGGCTGGTTTGATTTGAATGCACTGTCTGGAATCGCACCGACATCCCACATAAGAGTTCCTTTGGGATGAACGATTAAATAACAGGGCACTACCATGTCTGGGTCTTTCACGTCGTCTTTTTTTAACCCATAAGCTGGTCGGGTTTTCGCCTTTGATCAGGCCGCAATCGAAGAGGTAAACGCGTAGAGAGGTTACCGGTGGAGCGATTTTCTGGGCAAACGACTGCATTGCCAGCGTTAACGCCATCAGGGAGACCAGCGATGCGCTTATTGTTCGGTGTTTGGTCATTGCTCCTTACGCTCGTTAGGGGTTCGCTCTACCCCGTTTGGCCAGGATACACTCGATGAGCTTGAGACAGTGACACATGCCCTGGTGGCTCTTCTCATCGATTTCGGAAAAGCGATTGTTGGGCTGCGCCCATCGTTTTCGGCCTACATACGCTGTGGCGAATGTGGGGCACCCGTCCGATTTCCTACGGCGCTGTTATGGGTTGTGCTCATTTAACCGACGCTGTGGGGAGACCGAGTTGGGATCTGCCGAGTGGTGTTAGATCGGCCTCGGTGCCGCGTCCCTTGAAGTCTACTTCGAAATCGTCAGGGGCGAAGTCAGGAGGAGTTTTGCCGGCAAGGAAGGCCGGGGCCTGCCTAGCCAGGTATGCCGTGTTCTTGGCACAGCCGGGCGCCGATGCGATGTACATGACGTTGCTGTAGCCACTTCCGCGATGTTCATTCTCAACCGCATGCACCACATCGGAATGCCAGAAGACTGTGTCTCCAGGCTCCATCAGGGGGATCGACGACAAAGCCTCAATAAGGAGACTGTGGTATTGCGGGTTGACGGAGAGCGCACGGCCCGGCGCAGCTCCGCAGAGTTCATCCTCTGGCACGTCATCCTGCAGGGCGCGGAGCAGCATGTACATCATCGCGTTGGCGATGGGTATCAGTTGCAGGGTACCGTCGCCTTTCCCCTGGCGAGTCAAGGCCGTCCAACCCTGGAAAGTACGGAACATCGAACACACGGCCGGAGACGCCACTTCGCGGGCATCGGGACGGTGAGCTGCGTCGAACGGGTTATAGGCGCGCCAGTTGCCGGAGAACACGTGACGATACACTTTACGGAAGTTTTCATCGAGCCAGCGTTCGACCGAGCCGCCATCCACATGCGGTGAGAGACCGAGTGAAGCAGATCCGGGCGGACGGCGGCGAATGCGATCTGCGTAAGCCGGCGTCACGTCTGGATTGAAGTGTGTCTGGCCTTCGCTCTGGGCCAGCCACAGGTGGTTAAGAAAGACGCGGACGCGGGTTAACGACTCCGCCTCGCGCGCTTGCACCTGGGGGCGCGACCAGTAGATGCCGTAAATCTGTGGCTTGGCGGAAGCGAGGGTTCCGAAATATTTATCCTCGGCCGCATTCGCAAGCTTTGCGTCAAGGCCGTTCTCGTCAACATAGGCGGCGATTTCCCTGTCCCACGCATCGGCTTGCTCGGGCGTGAACGTCCTGCGAACGACGCAGGCGCCGCGATCCTTGATCTTCGCAATCAATTCCGGCGGCACGGCTCCGGCCTCGACGTCGGAATATTGCACGATGGGGATGACCTCTTGGCCGAGTTCACGCTCCTTCACAATAGTGTCGACTCGCCGGCGCATCTCGGCCTCCACGTGGCGGAAGACTTCCGCGTGGTTGGGAAGAAGTTCGCGTAATGCTTTCTTGGATTGGCGAATCGCCTGAGGCAGGTTCTCGATCACGAGTTCCATCATTCCACTCCCTATTTTTCAGACGGCGCCCGCGCTCACTGGTGCGCTATCGCTGAATGGTTATGTTCGTGGCATCCGGGTCGTAGCCCTCGTCCTGTACGGTTTTTAGTACGGCCGAGCGGAGTGTCTGCTCGTCGGAACCTTTCGGAAGCTTGCAGTGGCGCCGGATTACCTCTTCGCCCATTGCAATGCGAACCAGCCAGTTCGACTTGGCGTCATCCCAGGTGACTTCTACTCGATCTGCGCGCATGGCCACATCCCTCTCAAGGCTTTCCATCTTAGCAACTTACAACAAAAAGAGGCGAGCTTTGCTCGCCTCTTTTGGGATCCAGCCCGGTTTGTGCTTAGACTACGCTCCAGCTTTCAACAATCTCGAGCAGCAGCAGAGCAGCCAATCGGCCGTTGGAGTTCAGGAGAGCGATATGGTCTCCGTGAATCTCAGCGCTCGAAGCAACAACTACCTGCGCCCTCATTTGCGGTGGTTTGAATCGCACGATATATGTTTTGTTTAACATCTCCGATACCCACAAAGCCGGTTACGCAATACGTGGAGCCACGCTTTCATTCGCCATGCTGAAGTCCGATGGGACCGCCAACCACACGTGATATTGGAGGAACTCGTCGTGCCGACCCCGTGATCCACCTGCACGAGTTGCTCGCCGTCTGCAGGGCGCTGTTTGCAAACTATTATGTACCTGAAACCAATGAAATTTTTCGTTGGTGAAGGATTAATGTGCGTCATATCATGCCACTTAATGCCACCGCCACAGCGCTTAAACCTGGAGTGATCTCCAATCCAGTCTTACTTGCCCTTTCAAGATTTAGTATTTGTGACGGTGGCAGATTGAGCAGATGGCAACGACTCAGGAATGAGCCCCCAAGGGCCAGTCCGCTATCAGCCGCGCACCCGCATGGCAGTCAACTGCTTCTGATTTCCTCTTTCATTCGCGGCGACGGCTGGTCGTGCGGTTCGGTTGTCCATTCGTTCAGCTTGTCCTTGACGGCGTAGAGGTTGCGCTTACCGCACACAGCACAGGTATAGAGGCGCAGGGCGGGTTCCTCCTCGAGCTCCTCAATCTCTTTTGGCGTTAATCCGCCTACGCACTTTTGTGGTTTCATGCCTGACTCATGAACGATCATTAAACGCTGTTGGATGCAGATTGCGTAACCAGCGTAGTTTACTCTTTAGTAATCCCAACCATCAGCGGAAAGCGGAGCCGTACACTCACTCCTTTATCGGAGGAAATGGGGGTGAAGCTTACCTCCTTCCTGTGGAAAAGGGGCCTTTTGAGGCATCGCGATCAGCATCTCATCGAGCAAGATGGAGTCGGACAGGCGAATGCAAGGCGAAATAGCCCCTTCGCCCCGAGCATCTCGCTTAAATACCAGGAGCGGCCTTTCTCTCTTGGGGGCAAAGCCTGATAATTGCGAAAGCGTCCGGGTCCCTTGCTTTCCGTTTTCGAAGGAGTTCTGATGGCACGCCCTTTGTGGTCAGGAACGATTCAGATTTCACTGGTTGGGTTTGCGGTGGAGATCTATCCCGCTACCAGCACCACTCGCCCTATCTCATTCCATGAGATCGACAGGAATACTCTCAGCCGCGTACGCAGAGAAAACGTATCGGCGGGGCCATCCCCGGGGGCAGACTCCGCCGAGCCGGAAACGTCTGAGGAAGCCGACGCAACTGCGGCGAAACATAGTTTGTCCTTACACCTTGCTCCGCAGGCCAGAGACATGGGCTCGGCTCGGGAGGCCGAGGAGTCACCGGTCCAGCACACGGTGGAGCGGGCGGATATTGTGAAGGGCTACGAGTATGAGAAAGGCAAATACGCGATCGTCGAACCCGCGGAGCTAAAAAACCTGCGGCTTGCAGGCAAGAAAACCATTGAAATTTCTCAATTCTCCAAGGAGAGCGAGATCGATCCCACGCTTTACGAAAAACCTTACTTTGTGATGCCCAAGGCAGGGCCACAAGCAATCGCGTTTGCGGTTATGCGGCAAGGCATGATCGATAGTGGGATGGTCGGCGTCGGAGAGATCGTATTTAGCGGGCGACAGCACTTAATGACACTGGCGCCGCCCCACGACCCCCAGCAGCCGGGAATGATGCTCTACACCCTGCGTTTCGCAACGGAATTGCGTGATGCGCGAGATTATGCCATCGATACCGGGACCAAGCAGGCGGACGCTGCACAGCTTGGCTTAGCCAAACAGTTGATTGACGCCTACACCCAACCCTTCGAAGTAAGCAAGTTTAAGGACCACTACGAGGAAGCCCTCAAGGAGCTGGTGGAGGCTAAGATCAAGAACCTTCCTGCGCCGGAACCCGAGACGGAAAAGAAGTCACCCAAGGTGGTGGATCTGATGGAAGCCTTGCGGAGAAGCCTGGCGCAGGCGGCTCCGGCTACGCAACCGGCGGCAGAGGCACGTTCAGCGGGCGGAAAGACGAACGGGTTGCGCGAGAAACCAGCTGGCACCGCAAAGGCGAAGACGGGCGGGGTTTCGGCTCGCGCCGCGGTAGCCAAGAAGACAAAATCTGCGTAAGCGGCTTTTTGCCTATGACGCAAGGTCCCAGCCGATGGTAGTTGGTTCGAGCCAGCGGTATACCGCGCTTCTCAGGTCAGCTTGTGGAGTGAAACTGCGTCCGGCCCGGGAAAATTGGCAGGGATGGGAATCGTAACTGCTCCTGTAGCAGCCCACTGGACGCCCCTTGCCAGCAGGGTTTGAAAGCCGACGCAATCAAGGTTCGGTGTTGGTTCCCCGATCCAGGTGTGGCCGAGCATGGTGGTATAGACGCGGCCTTTTCCGTAGGTCCGGACCCAATCCATCGGTTCATTCTTGTTGGAAACCGGTGAATGAGCATAGGTGAGAATGGTCAGGCCTTCTGCGGGGCCATGCTGACCATGAGTCAACTGCTCCGAAGGATGCAACCACACCTTTGGCATCCCGGCGGTAATGGGATGGTGGGTATCCCTTACGTGGATTTGAAACTCCAATCGCGGCGGATGGCCAGGTTCCAGGCCTGTTCCGGTGGGAATAACCACGATCTTGTCGTCATCGGATACGGCCAACCCGGGGCCGAATGATTTCGAACGCCAGCCTAACCCGATCATGTCGTTGTACGCTTTCCAATGGATAAAGGCGTTGTTCGCGGCATGATAGACGACCAGTCCGCCTCCGCCCCTGACGAAAGTCTCCAGAGATTGTTGAACACTGAGCGGCCATGCGATCCCATCTTCCTGATGACCGCCATTGAAGTTATTGATGACCACGTCATAGCGAGAAAAGTCGGGATGCCAGGAACTCCAGGCCTCCTGGGGCGTTCCCCGTGGCGGGGTGGTGGACACATCGACGGAGAATAGGGCGGTGGCCGTGAGGATTTCAGTGATCGCGTGCGTCGCTGTCATCCAGTCATGGTTGTTGATCCCATCCACGATCAGGACGCGCATCGGAGATGATTGGGAATATCCATCTCGACGCGATAAAGCCAGGAGCGCGAGGGAGCTTAGCGTAAATTGCCTTCGGGAAATGGCCATGAGAGGTGAGAGTAAGCTTACTCCTTGACTATGGGTTCGGATCAGCGCATCCGCTATGCTACCTAATATTTGGTCCGCACGCGGTCTATCGTTGCTGCTTCCAGAGTCATACAAGAGGCTAACGCAAGAGAGGAAATGTCATGTCCGGCTGGCCTCGCAATCCAACCCTGTACGAAATCAATACCTGGGTCTGGCTTTCTGAACTCAGCTTGAAATGTGGAGCATCGGTTGACCTGGGTTCGGTGCCTGCAGCCGAGTGGGATGCTATCGCCGGGTTCGGTTTCGATGCCGTATGGTTCATGGGAGTTTGGGAACGAAGTCCAGCCGGTATCGCGATCGCCAATCAGAACATGAACCTGGTGGCGGATTTTCGTCGCGCGTTACCCGACTTTACACCGGCAGACAATGTCGGATCTCCCTACTGCATTCGACGCTATGTGGTAGACGCGCACCTGGGAGGCACGGAGGTCTCGCCATTGCCAGGCAAGAGCTCGCAAAACGAGGGCTGAAGTTGCTGCTTGGATTTCGTGCCCAACCATGTCGCGCCGGATCACCCGTGGGTCCTCGAGCACAGCGAGTATTTCATTCAGGGGAACGAGGAGGATGCCAGAAAAGAACCGTCCTCCTACATTGAGGTACAAGGAAAGTTCTACGCTTGCGGAAGGGATCCTAATTTTCCGGCATGGCCGGATGTTCTGCAACTGAATGCGTTTGCGCCAGGGCTTCGACAGGCGGCGAGGGAAACGGTCTTCAGTATTGCGGCGCAATGCGACGGAGTCCGTTGTGACATGGCGATGCTGGAGTTGAACCAGATCTTCGAACGGACCTGGGGTAGCCGCGCAGGAAATCCGCCGGCAACCGATTACTGGTATGACGTGATCCCTGCGGTTAAAAATACGTATCCGGACTTTCGCTTTATTGCCGAAGCCTACTGGGATCTGGAATGGGAGCTGCAACGTCAGGGATTCGACTTCTGCTACGACAAGCGGCTCTACGATCGCCTGGAACAGGGCGACGCTCCCGGTATTCGGCTGCATCTGATTGCTGACTTGGCCTACCAGGAGAAGCTGCTTCGCTTCCTGGAGAATCACGATGAGCCGCGGGCGGCGGCGGCCTTTTCGCGGGCCGAAGAGCAGGCCACTGCAGTGATCGCGTCTTCCCTTCCCGGGGCCAGACTCTTCCACGAAGGACAACTGGAGGGTCGAAAGATCAGGATACCGGTCTTTCTGGGCAGACGGCCGGCAGAGCCCGTTGACCAGGAGCTGCGGGCGTTTTACGAAAAACTTCTGACAGCGATCCATGCTCCGATATTTCATGACGGTGCATGGAGGCTTTGCGTTTGCAGCGGCTGGCCCGACAACCAAAGCTGTCAAAATCTTGTGGCGTGGAGCTGGGTCAAAGACCAGGATCGACGCCTCATTGTGGTGAATCTCAGCGAGCGTCCTGCTCAAGGCAGGGTTCGGGTCCCATGGGAAGAGGTACGAGGAGCGACCTGGCATTTAACCGATGTTTTTTCAGGTTGGAGTTGCGACCGCGATGGGGATGAGATGGTGACAGCGGGGCTCTATATCGAACTACAAGCCTGGAGTCTGTACTTTTTTGAGGTTCTTCGCGCCGAGATCTACTTGACGTCAGGACAGCACGCTTGACACGAGCGGTGCACTCTAGATGTATCGCCAACGGGTGATGGTGGATTCAGGAACAACGTAGACATTAAAGAATCGTCCATAGAGCCAATCGCCGTTGGCTTGTCTTCCGTTAGCAAACATGACCTGCACAGACGATATGTCACTGGGGTGCGTACGGTGATCGTCCGGGTTGAATGGATGCCATTCCTGATCCCTGTTCATGGAAACCAGTCTAAAGCGGATATAAGGTGGGCCGCCTTTGGAAAACCTGTGGCAAGCTGTGCAAAAGTGGGTCTAACACCGATCATGGCTTAGGAAATAAATCTGACGCGGTCGCCTTTTTTTGCTGAGGACTCATTTTGTGACCATGAATGTGCGAAAACCCTCGCCAGACTTGAAAGCACACTACGACTTCATCGTGTGCGGATCAGGTTCTTCCGGATCGGTGGTCGCGCGCCGTCTCGCGGAAAACCCTGATGTCAGCGTATTGCTACTCGAAGCGGGAGGCCATGACGATGTACCCAGCGTGATGAACGCGGACGAATGGCGGCTCAACTTGGGTAGCGAGCGCGACTGGAATTTCCACGACACGCCCAATCCTGCTCTGCATGGGCGAGCGATTCCGTTATCCATGGGCAAGGTACTCGGTGGCGGCTCGAGCATCAACGCGATGTACTGGTCGCGCGGTCACAAGAACGATTGGGACTTTTTTGCTTCGGAAGCGGGCGACCCGGCCTGGAATTACGATTCAGTCAAAGAGATCTACCGGGGCATCGAAGATTGGCAGGGCGAGCCCGACACGGAATACCGCGGTGCCGGCGGCCTCGTCTACGTGCGGCCAACAGAACTCAAGCCGGTCGGCTCAGCCCTGCTTGAGGCGATGCGGTCGACGGGGATTCCCGTATTTGCAAATTTGAATGGCTCGCTTACAGAGAGCGATGGTGGAGGGTCCAAGGCCGAACTGATTATCCGCGACGGGAAGCGCCAGTCCATTTTTCGCTCCTACATCTGGCCGTACCTGGATCACCCCAACCTTACCGTGCTGCCCCATGCTCTCGTCACCCGGCTGCTCTTCGAAGACAGGCAGGCTACCGGTGTCGAAGTGGAGTTTGCGGGAAAGCTTCATCGGTTATGGGCTGACTGCGAAATCATAGTGTCTTTGGGCGCGATCCAGACACCCAAGCTCCTGCTACAGTCCGGGATCGGTGACGAAGCTGAACTCAAGCGTTGGGGCATCCCAATGGTCCAGCACCTGCCAGGTGTCGGGCAGAATTTTCAGGATCATCTTCTGCTCAACGCTTGCCTGTGGGAGTACCCGAAACCTCAGGAAGGTATACCGGACACACAGGTCAGTATCTTCTGGAAGAGCAATTCCATGCTCGATACGCCTGATCTACAGCTGGTACAGCGGGAGGGCGCGGCGGTCGCCCCTGAGTTGGCCAGCTTCGGTGCGCCGAAAGATGGATGGAGAATTTTTCCCGCACTGATCAGGCCACGGAGCCGCGGTTTCCTTCGCTTGACCGGGCCGAACCCTTCCGATCCCATCGCGATCCAGTCCAATGCGTTGCAGCATCCTGACGATATGAAGGCGATGATACGTTGCGTCGAACTGTGCCGGGAACTCGGCAACTCCACCGCGATGCGGCCATTTGTGAAACGTGAAGTCATCCCAGGTGCGATGGAAAGACTCGAGATCGACGGGTTGATCCGGAAGTCTGCCGGTACGTTCTGGCACCAGAGTTGCACGGCGAAGATGGGACGCGATGCGCTGTCGGTCGTCGATGCGCAGCTGAAGGTTTACGGGATCGACAGGCTTCGGATTGCGGATGCATCGGTTTTGCCGCGTGTGCCGACGGGCAACACCATGGCTCCATGCACTGTCATTGGCGAGCGTGCTGGGGAGATTTTGCGAAGGGTTCATCGGATCTGAATGAGCAAGGCACTGCGGATCGGAAATTCTCTGCGCTCGCGCGCCGGCGGTGCATAAGAGCGCAATGGATGCCGGAGGATCCTGGCAATGCAAAATATGCGATTGTATCGTATATTTTGCATATGTGGATTCCACGCGATGTGGAAGGACGTTTGAAACGCTCGGCGAAGACGCGGCCGGTGATCGTCCTGACTGGTGCTCGACAGACCGGTAAGACTTCCACTTTCCTTCACCTTTTTCCGGGCTACGGATTCGTGTCTCTGGATCTTCCCACTGAAGCTGAGCAAGCCGAAAAGGAACCAGAGCGCTTCCTTCAGCGCCATCCGCCACCCGTCATCATTGACGAGGTGCAGTATGCCCCTGGCCTCTTTCGGCATCTTAAGGTTGCCGTCGATGTCCACCGTGCGCGCTACGGGCAATTCCTGCTCACGGGATCGCAGAAGTTTACCTTGATGAAGAACGTTTCCGAGTCGTTGGCGGGCAGGGCGGACATCGTCGAACTGGAGACGCTCTCCTTCGCGGAGATTCGCGAGGCGCTACCGAATACCGACATCGAAGCCGCGATCGTGCGAGGTGGATTCCCAGAGCTGTACGCCAATCCGGACATCGATTCAGTGGCGTTCTACAATTCCTACCTCGCGACATATCTGGAGCGCGATGTGCGCGCCATGGCGAATGTTGGCAGTCTGCGAGATTTTGAGCGATTTCTGCGCGCTTGCGCCCTCCGCTCTGCGAACCTGCTGAACAAAGCGGACCTGGCACGCGATGTCGGTATCTCTCCGTCAACCGCGAATCAGTGGCTGTCCATGCTGGAAGCTTCCGGACAGGCAGTGTTGCTTGAACCCTGGTTCTCAAACCGAACGAAGTCCATCGTCAAGAGTCCAAAACTTTACATCGCAGACACGGGCCTACTTTGCGCTTTGCTGAATATTCGCTCCCAGGACGCTCTTCGGCAGTCGCCAGCGGCGGGCGCAGTCTGGGAGACGTTCGTCTTTGCCCAGCTTCGGGCCCGCGAGCGCCGGGCCGGACGCTCGGGCAGCCTCTTCTTCTGGCGGGATCGAACCCGCGAAGTGGACTTTGTGGTGGATGCCGGCGGCCGCCTCGAACTGTTTGAAGCAAAGTGGACAGAACTCCCGGACCACGGCGACACTGTGAACCTGGATTTCGTCCGGAACGTGATCGGCAAATCGCGGATAACCGCCGGCGGAGTCGTATGCCGCACACCGAACAGCTTTCCGCTCAACAACGGCTTTCGAGCCTTACCTGTTACGGAACTCGGCTAGGCAAACACGCTTTGCAGGTCCACAGCACAATAAACTGGGGGAATTGGTTTGATGGTGCCCGGAGGGGGACTTGAACCCCCACGGCCTTGCGGCCTGCGGATTTTAAGTCCGCTGCGTCTGCCGATTTCGCCATCCGGGCGTGATCGGTCAAGTATATCAAAATAAAAGGCTTACTTGACCTCTTTGGGTGCCGTTGCGTTCCCTTGCTGAGCCAGTATTGCATAGCCGTTGAATCGCTGCGAGTGCGGGAATTTGCCACGGGCAGATTTTCGTATGATCAACATCGAGAAAATTCATGACGGTGACAAATTCTTTTCGTGTGGCAGCCGTTAATCTGTATCAGTGGAGATGACACTTACGGCTGCGCGATTGCAGTTGTCTTTTTGCGCACCGCGAGTTGGTCGCTGCAGCGGTGACAATAGGATGGTGCTCAATGACGCTGACTCCGTGGGACATGTTTGTGATCCAGACGGCCATCGACCGATATGAGAAGGCGTTTCCGGACCAGCCGTCTCCCTCAGTTGCGGAAGCGCTGGAGTGGAACGCAAAACAGAGCAGGCCAAGCAGGGAGCGTGGTCAAAGTCGATGGTCAAGGGCATCTGAGTTTGTTCTGACATGGTGGCACGCCAGCGTCCCACGAAAAGCCCGGGAATTGTGACGGCCACGTTTTTGCAGGGGGCTCCCCTTGCCGTTTTTCAGGAAGCCGCCTGCGTCATCGCTGCCCCGTGGGCCCAAACGCCGCCAGGCTTACGGAGCCTATCCTGCGCGGTTTAATCTGAGCCGATCTTGTATGTGGGGTCGGTGGCGTGCTGCTCTGCTGCAAAGGCTGCGCAGGTTTCGTTGTAAATGCCACCGCTATAATCCCGCAGACTGACGAAGCTCTCAGGATTCTGCTTGCAGTACGCTTTCGCGTTGGCAATCGTCTCCTGAACATCGACTTTCGGCTTAGGTGGAGCGTCAATGGAAGTCACCTCTCTCTTTGCGCAGTTGCGCGCTTCGAGGTCCCAGCGAGGCGAATGGACACGGTCCGGTGAACGCGACACGAGCCTCAACACCCTGTAGCCCCTACCTTACAGACGCGGCAGGCCTGGTCCGTCAGCAAGAAATATACGCTGGCTTCCAGAGCGCGTCATCCACAGGATCTTGATCCCATCGAATGGAGCTGTCTTGCCCGCTTCCATCACTGCGACAAGTTTCCTTCAGCAGGGTCGCGGCCACAAAAAAAGGAGGCCACCGCGGTTCTCCGCAAGAGGCCTCCTTTTCTGCGTATTTTTGTCTTTAGTGCGGCTTCCGATACTCGATTCCTTCATCGTTCAGGTAGTACTCGGACGAACAGTAATCGGAACCGCAGATCATCGACTCCATACCGATGTATTGCATCTTCGTGATCAAACCCAGCGCACCACAATGAGGACAAGCCAGCACGGCAACGTAAGGGTTGCTCGCCTCGCCCATCGCTCCCGTGTTCTCCAGCACAAACAAGGTTCCAGGTTCCATCTGCTCTGGAATCCACTCTCCAAGCAATTCAAGATCCGTCAACATGCTATTCCTCCTGTGCGATCCTGTTACCTGTGATCACCGTACATATGTAACGTGCAGGGTTCAGCCCTGCATTCCTTGCTTGCCACTGCAGAAATACTCTCGCTATCCTCTGCCTCCCTCCTGGGGTGTTGCTTCACGATCGTTATTCCAACAGACGCTGCCGCTGGCTTTCTTGGTGACGAACGCTTCTCTTGCCGCCGCCCGGCGGAAAGACAAAACCACCGCACCGCGCTTTCGCTCGGCCGGAGGGGCAAAATAACTGCGCAGAAAATTCCAAATCCAGACCAATGCCACACGCCACATGCCGCGGGAAAGGGTCGGCATCACGGCCATGCGGAGAGATCTGAATTGCGCCTGGGTGGTCGGCGATTCCTGATTCATACGTACGAGCTCAGGGCGTACGAACTTGGGACGCTGCGGCCCCCACCAACGCGGCCCACTGGAGTGGGGGCGGGTCTTATTGTCAGTCGGGCCCACAATCACCAGCCTGCGAAATCTGTTCTGCGGATGCTTACTCATTTGGCCGAGTCACCTGCCGAGGTGAAGTTTCGTTTGCAAGCCGAACAATTGAACTCATTCTTTCCGCGAGCCCTGTTTTCGTCAATGCACGATTCGTTCGCACGAATCAATTCCCTTTGTTTATGCACCAAGATGCACACATCCCGTTACTGTGGCGCGGGCATCATCTTCTGCTCAATGCCCGATTGTTTCTGCTGAGCGATGGCGCCCGACGGCTTCGGTTGGGCGACAGTGCTCGACGGCGCAGCCGGCGTTGCATGCAACGCGCGATAAATCGACTCATTGCGGAGAATCGCCTGCACGTAATCGCGAGTCTCGGTGAAAGGAATCGATTCCACAAATTCGTCCATGCCGTGATATTTGCCGATCGATTGCCAATCCGTTACCCGGCTATCGCCCGCGTTGTAGGCGGCAAAAGCGTACGCAGGCTCGCCGTCAAACTTGTCCAACGTCTGTTTGAGGTAGCGCGAGCCAAGACGGATGTTCGTCTCCGGATTGAGCAATTCGACCTCATTGAAATGACGAATACCCTCTTCCCTGGCCATGGAGCGGCCGACCGAGGGCAACAACTGCATCAACCCCCAAGCGTTGGCGGAACTGATCGCCCCAGGGTTAAACTCCGACTCCTGGCGAATGAGCGAGGCCACCATGTACGGATCCAAACCGTTCTTCGAGGCTCCCTGCTCAATGGCACCCCAATATTGTTGGGGAAAAAGAATCTTCCAGTAGCCCATGGGAATGGTGTCGATGGGCGCCGAGGTATAGAAGGGCAAGGCCCGCTTCAAAACGCGCATGGCGCGGAAGGTTTCGCCATCGGAGGAGTAAATCTCCGCCTCGGCAAAGGCTCCCCACTGTTCGCTGCCATCGGCTGCCTGGATCTCGGCGGGAATATATTCGTTCAATCCGGCATTGGCCAATAGGCGTGCCTTGATCACGTGCTCGTCGTCTTCGGGCACGTCGTCGGTGAGCGGGGGAATTTCCTCGCGATGAATGTTGCTCAGCATGGCGACGTCGGCCGGGGTGACGGAGCCCAGCTCGGCCAACCGGTCGCGAGACAGCTGGGCATAGTAGTAATGCTCAAAGACCCGGGAAACGGTCTGATAGTAGGCCGCAGCGATGGCGGGCTGGTGTTCCTGATCGGCATACAAACGCCCACGCCAGTAGAGGGCTGCGGGAATCTCTTTGCCCCCGGGGTACAGAGCAATCTGCTGGTCAAACAGCACCGCCGCCGCAGAGTAATTTCCCAAACGGTAGTTCAGCCACGCCGCCTTCCAATGGCTGCTGGGAGCGTAGCGGTGAGCGGGAAAACGCGTAGCCAGGTCACCGTAGTAGGTAATGGCCTGGGGATAGTCCTTACGCAGCAGGTACATGTTGGCGGAGGTGTAGAGCGCTTCGGCCAACCACGGGCTCTCGGGGAAGCGCTGCTCCATCTGCGTGATGAGAGACTGCACTGTGCCGCCATCGTCCTTATTGCGGGCCAACTCGACGGCGAGATACATGCGGCGGGCGCCGCTCTCATCCTGGCTATCGGGGAGCGAATCCACTTCTTCTTTGCTGAGCCGTCTGGTTCTCAGATCGCAGGATGCGGCAGCCACCAGGAGTGCGCTCTTCGCCTGGGGATCCGTTTTGGGATCGTTGGCCAGGGCGCGATACTCCTCGCCCGCATCGGCGAATTTGCCGCCGGCGTACAGCGCGTCTGCGTGGGTTCTCCGCTCCGCCATGGTGAGTGGCGGGTTGGCCCCCACTATGGCGAGCTGGGCCTTGGCTTGCTGCCCTTCATTGCTCAAAGGAAAGCCGAGAAAAATATGACGGTAGAGCTTGGCCGCTTCGTCCAGGCCACCCGTCATCTGGTTTGCCCGGGCCAGAGCCAACTGATAGTCTGCGTGGCCGGCGATAGGGTCGGCTGCGTGTTCGCGAAGCACCTTCAGAGCGGTCTGGGGATCGTTTTGATCGAGCGAAAGGTTCGCGATCATCACCGGCAGACGGCCGACGAAAATGCTCTCGGGATATTTGGCGGCAAAACCGGTGAGCAGGGTCTCGGCGTCCGAGAGTTTGCCCGATTCCATCAACGCCTGGGCGGCGAGAAAATCGGCGTAGTCGTCCATGGTCTTGCCCAGGGCATTCGCTTTCTGGAAGCTGGCGGCTGCTTCCGGATAGCGTTTGTCCAATAAGTAGGCGTGGCCCAGGGCCAGGTACGCCGCGGAGGCGGCTTCTCCGGTGTGGGCGCGGGCATAGGCGGTGACCCCGGCGTAGGCGGCGGGCGACCGCATGGTTGTCAGTTCCTGGGCCATCGGCCGCAGCTGGGAGGAGGCGACAAAGGCCCGCTGGAGTTTGCGGCTGCGGGCGATACTCCTGGCACTGCGTGGTTTCCGCCGGGTTTTGGCATGGCGAACGTGTGAGGTGGCCCGGTCGCCCTTGGCGTGGGTTTTGGCTGCATGCAGCGGGGTGGTGGGGCGCAGGATGCTTCTTCGCCGGCGCGGTCTGCGACGTGGCTCCACTCCAGCTCATGGCAAGCAGTAACAGCCAGGGGAATAGGGTTCGTCCAGTCATCACTCGATCTATTGCTTCCCTCTCCACTTGCCTGCCCCGGGTAGATGCGACCATAGCAATCTGCAAACCTGCCCTTATAAAAGACTCTAAGCGGAAAATTTGGTTGCGCGCAGGCTTTCGTTCGACTACCAGCCCGATTGGGAACCCAGTCAAATACCGCTACCAGCCCACATCGGGAGCAGTGTGCATGGTAGACATTGGAGCGTTTTGCGTCACCAGGCCGCTGCGGTTTTCTCAGCCGGCTTTCGTGAGTTAACTTGAGCGTTTCCCTTCTTCACAGGAAATGATGCCTATTTCGCAGGTTACGCATTTTGCGGTGTGCCGCCATGCCCATTTAGTATGAGGAAGACGCGCAGCGCCCGCAGGCGGCCCACCCCATGCGCGCAAGCATCGATGTCCCTTCTCCCTCAAGCGCATTCGAAAACGTGCACCAGGGTGGAGAACGGTCTGGAAAGGTCGAATTTCTGAACCCGTCACACATGCCTATCATCCAAGCACAAGGGACTGAAGAAGTTCACCCTGACATTTTGCTGGTTAACCGGGCGCGGGAAGGCGATGTACAGGCCTTCGAACAGCTGGTTAAGCAGTACGATCGACAGGTGTTCCGCATCGCGCAGCACATCACGCAGAACCGGGAGGATGCGGAGGATGTGGTCCAGGATGCGTTTTTAAAGGCTTACGAGAAGCTGGATCAGTTCCAGGGGAATTCGAAGTTTTATACCTGGCTGGTGCGCATTGCGGTGAACGAGTCGCTGATGCGGCTGCGCAAACGGCGCACTGGGCGTATGGTATCCATCGACGAGGACGTGGAGACGGAGGAAGGCTCCATGCCGCGCGACCTCGCCGAATGGCGGCCCGACCCCGAGATGATGTATGGGCAGTCGGAGCTGGCAGAGATTCTGCGCAAGACGATCCAGGGCTTGCCACCTGGTTTCCGGGTGGTTTTCGTATTGCGCGACGTGGAAGGGTTATCGACGGAAGAAACCGCGGAAACACTCGGGTTGAGCGTGCCGGCGGTCAAGTCGCGGCTGCTTCGAGCGCGGCTGCAGTTGCGGGAGCGGTTGAGCCGCTACTTCCGGAAGAATGGGGATGGGACGAAATGAACTGCTCAGAGTTTTTGGCGCAACTCGGTGATTTTCTGGACAACCAGGTGCCTACCGGCCTGGTCGCCGAACTGCAGGCCCACCTCGATGGATGCGAGCACTGTCTGATCACTATGCAGACGACGCAGAAGACGATACAGATTTATCGAAATCACGAGGTTTATGAGCTGCCGGCTGGGCTGCGCGAGCGGCTGCAGGCGGCGATTTTGGCAAAGTGCAAGAAGGGCTGTTGAGGGTTGGGTTTGCCCAGGGAGGCTCCGGGTAAGAAAACCGCAGGTCCCTCCGCTACGCTTCGCTCCGGTCGGGATGACAACGAAAAGGCCACCCAGAATGGGTGGCCTTTTCTGGTATGAACACGGGTTAGTTGTCGTCGCGGCGTTGCAGGGTTGGGCGGTCGTTGCCGGGCTTGTCGGAGTCGGACGCGTTGGGATCGCTGTTGGTGGAGCTGGCGCGGCGTAGTGTTGGGGCGTTGCCCTTTCCTCCGTCGTTCAGCTTGCGCTTGTTCTCGATGCGGGCCAGACGAGCCTTGACGTCGTCAAACTCGGAGGTGGTCACTACGTACTCCGCTCGAGGAGGCAGGATCGTGGCAATTTCCTTTTGCGTTGCCTCGATGCGATCAGGGGTCTGCGGGTGGCTTGAGAAGGCCTTGGCAATCAGGTGCGGCTTGGTTTTCTCCAGGTTCTCAAGCTTTTCAAAGATGGTTACGAAAGCCTGCGGATCGTACCCCGCGCGGTACATGTACTGCACCCCGAGAAAGTCGGCCTGCGACTCAAAACCACGAGAGAACTGCAGGAAGGTCAGCGGAATGCCTATCTGCGCCGCCTCGTAAATGCCATACCCGGTCCAGCCGCCGATGAAAATCAGCGGAATGGTGCCCAGCTGAGCGTAGTTCATACGAGTCTGCTCACGGACAGCATGATGAGCCGCTACGTGCGATATCTCATGCGCGATCACGCCCGCCATTTCCGCTTCGTCGTCGGCGGTCAGAATGAGGCCGCTGTTCACGTACATAAAGCCGCCGGGCAAGGCCATGGCGTTGACTTCATCGGAGTCGATCACCTTGATGGTAAAAGGCACCTTGGCATCAGAATTCTTGACCAGGTTTTGGGCGACCCGGTTCACATATTCGTTGATAACCGGGTCGTTGACGAACTTAACGCTCTTTTCCAGCTGCATGGCGTAGGACTTGCCCATGCGAATCTCAGACTCGGTCGAATACCAGTTGCCCATGCCGCGCCCGCCAATATCGCGGGTCCCCACAGCGTTCACGTCGTCGACGCTGCCTGCTTTAATACCCGGCATTTTCTGGTCGGTCGGGGGCGTCGAGTCTGAGGCGGGCGGAGTGTCTGACGGAGTGGCAGTTGGCTGGCTCGCCTGCGGCGGAGTGGCCGCCGGTTGACTGGCTTGGGGCTGGCTGGCTTGCGGATTGTTCTGTCCATACCCTGTGAGGGTGAAGCCGGGCGCCAGCAGCAAGCTGCTCGCAACCATTAATTCTGCCGGTATCAGGCTCTTACGCAGCATATTGCTCATGACGACCTCTTGTTGCACCTGGATATAACCGTAGGCCCACGTCCGCTATGGCTATTAGACCAAGTATGCGCGCTTTCGCGAGCCGATGGCCCGGAATTTCGCCAAAAGAGCAAAAGTGTTTGCGTGGGATGGTTCCGGCTGGAGATGCGATAGAAGGGTGATTTGACTGGAAAGGAAAAGCAGACGTACCCCAGGGCCTAAAGGCCGAAATGATTTTTGATGGGTTATGTGCGGGCTAAAGCCCGCACCTACCAGCCCGCTTGGGCTTTGCTTCGGACCAGCTGGGGGCCGGTCTCGCTTTGGCGCATCTTTATCAAAAAGGAGTTCACCAGCCGGGCCAGCACTTCGGGGCATTCTTCGTAGGGCAGATGACCGGTGCCGGGAAGGAGCTCAAATTCCACCCGATCAAAGCATTGGCGCAGGTTCTGGGCTGACTCCAGAGACACGGCCCGGTCCCGGTCGCCCCACAGCAAAAGCGCCGGGATGGGACGCACGTGCTCCAGCGCGCGCTCTAACCTGGCCATGTCGTCAAACCAGGTTTTCAGCATGCTGAGGACGTAATCAACGGTTCCCGGAACGCGCAGCGAACCGATGTATTTTGCCAGGGAACCGTCCCGAACCTGAGTGGGATCTCCGTACATGCGGCCGAGGGCCAGCGATTGCATGGACGCGGGCAGGGTGGCGATGCGATGCGCGAACCAGGTTCCCAAACCCGAGAGATAGAAGTTGATCAGGGGGTCGCCAAGATGGGAGAAGGGATTCGCTGGGGCGTGGAGCACCAGATTTCTAACCCGGTCTGGGTACTTTGCGGCCAGTGCCAGGGCCACGGCGCCACCGTGCGAGGTGGCCAGGAAGTCCGCCGCACCGATGTGCGCTCGATCCATGAACTCGATCATCCGATCGGCCTGGGACTTCTAGTCGTGCATCGATGCCCGGCACGCGCTCTGATTCGCCGATACCCAGGGCGTCCACGGCGTAAATCGTCGACTGCTCGGCCAGGCGCGGGATGGTCAGCTCCCAGGTCGAGGCCGTCCCCAGAAGGCCGTGGAGCAGAATAAGCTCGGGGCCGGCGCCTGCCTGGAGGCAGTGCATCTGGTGTCCCTGCACCTGCACCCAGTGCTTATCGATCTGGATTCGCCCGAACGCGTCCAACATCCAACGAGCCAATGCCATTTGACCTCTTGCCCTCCAGTGCAAATCCGCCGAATTCACATTCTATTCATGCTATCTAAGAACGCAACGCTGCACCCAAAAGATGCCTAAGCGAAAGCCAGCGAAGCCATCCGAAATTCCCAAAAATAAGATTTATCAATATGTAGTGTCATATCCAGGTGGTGGAAATCAGCAGATCTCATGTTACGGGAGATAACCAGGCTGATGGCAGCCCGATCGATCGTCGTATATCTCTTCTTGAATCAAGGGTATACTGGTGCCGTAAATCAGCAGCCCCGCGAAGGTCGGTCTGGCGGACGGACTTTCCTGTTGGTCCGTAGCGTGCTCTTGTCTCCTGGGGAGTCTCTGTTCTTCTTCGCAGCAACGCGATGCTTAAGACGTTTCAAATTCGGGTGGCCGTGGTCCTTCTCGCCGGGTTTACTTTGGCGGCTGCGGTTCTTGCCGCTCTGAATTTTTCCAAAGAAGGCTCGTATCCACAGCCCACCGACCGGGTGACATGGCAGGAAGCACCCGGCGGCCTAAAGGCCGTAAGGGTGGTGAAGGATGGTCCCGGCGAGCGAGCCGGCATCAAGGCTGGGGATCTGCTGGTTGCGGCAAATAACGTTCCTACGCCGCGGGTTTCTTCCCTAATCCGGCAATGGTTTGCCGTGGGCACTTGGCGGAACGCTGATTATTCGCTGATTCGTTCAGGTGTTCCTATCCACGCGTCTGTCTTGATCGAGGCCGTCCGACCGGAGCGAAAACCAAGGTTTGCGGCTGATTGCGCTGGTTTATCTGTCCATCGGTCTCTACGTCCTCTTCAGGCGATGGACGGCACCCCGCGCGACTCACTTTTACGTCTTTTGCCTGGCGTCCTTTGTTCTCTATTCGTTCGACTACACGGGCAAGTTCAACGGGTTTGACTGGACAATCTACTGGGGCAGAATCCTGGCAGGAGCGCTGCAGCCAGCGCTCTTTCTTCACTTCGCCCTAGCGTTTCCAGAAGAGCGGCCAGCGACGCGTCGCCACTGGATCAACTCCCTGATTTATCTTCCCGGCTTGGGTGTCATCGTCCTGCAAGTGGTGGCGATGCTGCGGTGGGAAGCGACAGGGCTGTTGAAGACGCGCCTTGACCAACTGGCGACGGCTTACCTGGCGATCTACTACGTTTTGGCGGCGCTGGTTTTCCTGCGCAATTACTTGCGGCAGACGAATCCGCTTCGCCGGCAGCAGTTGAAGTGGCTGACGCGAGGAACATTGCTCACCGTGATTCCCTTCACGGTGCTGGATGTCATCCCTTTTCTTACCGGCATTCCGGTTCCCGGCACTCTAGCCAAGCTGGGCGGGATTTGCCTGGTCTTTCTGCCGCTGACCTTTAGCTGGGCGATCGTCCGCTACCGCTTGATGGATGTCGACCTGATCTTCAAGCGGGGTGTCACCTACACCCTGGCAACGGCGGCGCTGGTCGGGCTTTACTTCGGTGCGGTGGCAGTCGCGGCGGAACTGGTGCACACCCGCCTGCCCAGTGCGGGAGCATGGGGGTTGATCGCTGCCATCATCATCACCGCGCAGCTTTTCGAACCGCTCAAGCGGGCCATACAAGACCGGGTCGACCGGGTTTTCGACCATAAACGTTACGACTACCGCCAGACCCTGATCACTTTCGGGCGAGGCTTGAGTTCGCAGACGGATTTGGCCAGGTTGCTCACCTCCATCGTGGACCGCTTGTCGGAGACGCTGCTGGTGGCGAGGGTGGCCATCTTTTTCCCCAATCAGGCAGGCGGCTATAAGCTGATGGCGGCGCATGGTCTGCCGGCGCAACTGCTCACGCGCGTAAACTATCCGGACCTGGACTTTCTTAACTTCGATCAGCCGGATGCGGGCACCCACATCTTCCTTGAGAATCCGCAACAGGCGCTTCACCTGACGCCCGGCGAGCGCCAGTCCGCTGCCTCGTTCGATCTCAACTATTACCTTCCCTGCCGTCTGCAGGACAAGACCATCGCCATTATTGGGCTGGGGCGCACCACACATGGAGACTTCCTCTCCAGCGAGGATGTGGAGTTGCTGGAATCCATGGCGAGCTACATCGGGATCGCGATCCAGAACGCGCGTCTGTACGCGAGCCTGGAGCAGAAGATCTCCGAATACGAGCGGTTGAAAGAGTTCAACGAAAACATCGTCGAGTCGATCAATGTCGGCGTGTTCGCGGTAGACCTCGAGGAACGGGTCGAGAGCTGGAACGCGCAGATGGAAGTGATGTATGCCATGTCGCGCCAGGAGGCAGTAGGGCAATATCTACGCGACATTCTGCCGGCAAATTTTGTGGCTGAGTTCCTGCGCTTGAAAGATGAGCCTGGCGTGCACAACCTGTATCGCTTCCGGCTGCAGGCGCGCAGCGGCGAGAACCGTTGTGCCAACGTGGCCATTGCGCCGCTGGTTTCACGCAACTTTGAGGTGGTCGGGCGCATCATTATCGTGGATGACATCACCGAGCGCATGGAGCTGGAAGCACAGCTGACCCAGGCCGACAAACTCTCCTCCATAGGATTATTGGCAGCCGGTGTGGCCCACGAGGTCAACACTCCCCTGGCCGTGATTTCGTCGTATACCCAGATGCTCGCCAAACAAGTGCGGGGAGATCAAAGAGTGGCGCCGCTTTTGGACAAGATCACGCAGCAGACGTTCCGCGCCTCGGAAATTGTGAACGGCCTGCTCAACTTTTCGCGCACCGGCGCGGCGGAGTTTACGGCTCTGGATCTCAATCAAGTGATCGAAGAGACTCTGAAGCTGCTGGAACACCAGTTCCGCGTTTCGCAGGTAGAACTGCAAACTTCGTTCGAAGATAACCTTCCGCCGATTCTGGGCAACTCCGGCAAACTTCAGCAGGTCTTTCTCAACTTGTTTCTCAATGCCAAGGACGCGATGGCGGCCGGCGGTACACTGCGGGTAGCCACGCAAGCAAACGGGCATGTAGCGGTGGACGTTTCCGACACCGGCTCAGGCATTGCGCTGGAAAATGTGCAGCGCATCTATGACCCCTTCTTCACCACCAAACTGACGGTGGGTGAGGGGCAGCGCAGAGGCACAGGATTGGGGTTGGCAGTGAGTTACGGCATTATCCAGGAACATGCGGGCAAGATCCAGGTAGAGAGCCGGGTTGGCAGCGGCACTACTTTCCACCTTGAATTTCCCATGGCAAGGAAGCCCGCCCATGTCTGAGGCCGGCATTCTCGTTCCACAAAAAGCAAACGTTTCGAACCCCGAACCGGCCGCCCGCATTCTGATCATCGATGACGAAGCAGCGATTCGCGAATCGCTGGAAACGCTGCTGATGCTGGAAGGCTATGTTGTCGACCTGGCCCCTGAGGGCCAGGCTGGTCTTAGGGCTATCGATAGCCGAAACTATGACCTCGTTCTGCTGGACCTGGCACTGCCGGGGCTTAATGGCCTGGAGGTTCTGGCGCGGATCCGGGAGCGCCAGCCCAACCTGCCGGTGATCATGATCACCGCCTATGGAACAGTCGGCAACGTGGTCGACGCCATGAATGGCGGGGCGCAGAACTTTGTTCAAAAGCCCTGGGACAACGAAAAGCTTCTGGCGGATATCCGTGCCGCGACCGCCCGGCAACGCGCGGAAGAAGAGAATGTTCAGCTCAAACGGGCGCTGAAGCAGCGCTACAACTTCGAAAACATCGTGGGCAAGAGCGAGCCCATGCTGCGCATTTTCGACCTGGTGGCCCAGGTGGCTCCCACCCGCTCCACGATTCTGATTCAGGGCGAGAGCGGAACCGGCAAGGAGCTTATCGCCAAGGCGATCCACGCTAATTCTCCCCGACGGGACAAGCCCTTCGTGCCTGTGAATACCGGGGCGATGCCCACAGATCTGCTTGAGTCCACACTTTTTGGTCACGTGAAGGGGGCGTTCACGTCCGCGGTTTCGGCTAAAAAAGGGCTCTTTGAGATGGCTAACTTTGGCACCCTCTTCCTGGATGAAATCGGCACCATGGGGATGGATACACAGGCCAAGGTGCTGCGCGTGCTGCAGGACCGCCGCTTTATGCACCTGGGCGGAGTGCACGAGATCCAGGTGGACGTGCGCATCCTCGCTGCCACCAACGTGGATCTGCGGCAGGCGGTGCGTGAAGGCAAGTTTCGCGAAGATCTGTACTATCGGCTGAATGTGATCACCATCGATCTGCCGCCGCTGCGTACCCGCCGGGAAGATATCCCGTTGCTGTCCGCGAGCTTTCTCAAGCGCTTTGCGGAGGAAAACGATTTGCCGCCACGCACGCTGGCGCCGGAAGCGATGCGGGTGCTGATGGATTACGACTGGCCGGGCAATGTGCGCGAGCTGGAAAACGTCATTGAACGGGGCGTGGTTCTTTCCTCAACGCCGACCATTGGATTCGATCTTCTTCCCGGCCATCTCACTGGCCGCAGCTACTCCTCCAGCCTGCTGGAGCACAATCCGGACGCCTCATTATTCGACATTCTGGAAGATATTGAGCGGCGCATCATCATCGACAAACTGGAACGCTGCAAGTGGAACCAGACGGACGCGGCGGAGCAGTTCCGCATTCCTCTTTCCACGTTGAACCAGAAGATCAAGCGGCTCTCCATCGAGATCAAGAAGCGGATGAAAGACTAGACCGGGCCGTGTGGTACCCTCGGCTTGGGTATGCCATTCGACTCGATTGAAAGCTGGGCCAAGAAGATCGTGGTTTCGGTGCAGGACTACGCCATCCTCACCGGCCGTTCGATCGGCAATATTTTTCTCCGCCCGCGGTACTTCGCCGATTTCATTACTCAGGCCGATTCCATCGGGATCGGGTCCGTGCCCATCGTCCTCCTCACCGGCTTTTTCACCGGCGGCGTGCTCGCCCTGCAATCAGCGTCTTCCCTGGCGCAGTTCGGCGCCGCCGCCCTTACCGGAGAGTTGGTGAGTCTTTCGATGATCAAAGAACTCGGGCCAGTGCTCACCAGCCTCATGGTGTCTGGTCGCAACGCCTCCGGAATGGCGAGTGAACTGGGCTCGATGATGGTGACCGAACAGATCGATGCCATGCGTGCGCTGGGCACCGATCCGCTCAAGAAGCTGGTAACCCCGCGCCTTTACGCTACTGTTTTCATGCTGTTTTTTCTCACCATCCTTTCTGACACCGTGGGGACACTCGGGGGAGCCTTCATTTCGGTGGTTATGCTCGGACAGAACGGTTCTCAGTATTTCCACACGGCTTACCAGTCGCTGCAATTTCCAGATATTCTTCAGGGCCTGGTCAAACCTGTGGTGTTCGGTTTCATCATCGCCAGCGTCGGCTGCTATTACGGGATGACCACACGCGGCGGCACCCAGGGCGTTGGCCGATCCACCACTCAGGCGGTGGTCGTCTCCTCGGTGCTCATCATTGCGGTCGACCTGGTAATCAGCCAATTCATGATTGGTGTCTTCGGCCGCTGAACACATGGTGACCGCGCCCCAGACCGCACCCCCGGCAACACAGGACGATCCCTCGCAGCCGGTCGTGGTCTTCGATGACGTCTCGATCGGCTTTGAAGGCAAGCAGGTCCTCGAGAATATCTCGCTGACCGTATCTTCGGGCGACACTAGAATCCTCCTGGGACCCGCGGGTAGCGGCAAGAGCGTACTGCTCAAGCTCGCAAATGGGTTGATGCGGCCTGACTCCGGAACCATCACGGTTTTCGGCGAACGAATCGACAACATGCCGGAAGAGCAGCTCTTCCAGTTGAGGGGGCGCATTGGCATGGTATTCCAAGAAGGAGCCCTGTTCGATTCGCTCACCGTGCGGGACAATGTGGCCTATCGCTTGATGGAGCAGAAGATTCCCGAGGCGGAAGTCACACAGAGGGTGCGTGAGGCGCTGCGTTTCGTGGAACTTGAGCAGACGCTGGAGAAGTTTCCATCACAGCTTTCCGGGGGTATGCGCCGCCGGGTGGCGATCGCCCGGGCGATTGTGAATCGGCCGGACTTGATCCTCTACGACTCCCCCACGGGCGGATTGGATCCGATCACCTCGACTACGATCATTGAGCTGGTCATGAAGCAGCGTGACGTTTATCGCACCAGTTCCCTGCTGGTGACGCATCGTTTGCAGGATGCGTTCATGCTGGCCACGCACACGTTTGACCGCGAACAGAACCACATGGTTCCCATTCCCAATGGGGGGCTGGATTCGAAGACAAATTTCCTGGTGCTGCACGACGGACACATTGTCTTCGATGGCTCTACGCATGACCTGGTGCATAGCGAGGATCCGTTTCTAAAGGAATACTTGTCGTAAGCTACTAAGCTGGACGGGAATCGGACGGGTGCCCCACGTTCGCCCAAGCGTACGTGGGCCGAAAATGATGGGCAAAGCCCACGAACGTTATTGACCGAATCTCCTTTAGATCTCACTAAATGTAACCATTACGGTGTCTTTTCCGCTTCACCTTAAGGCGATTGAAGGGCTTCGCCCGTCTTCTTCGACCCACGTACGCTGGTGCGAACATGGGGCACCCGTCCCTTCTCCTCTGAGTTTTTTCTTGCCCTTCTGACTTTTCGTCCTACATCCTCCAAACCTATGTCCTGTTCCTCTGGACTGCTTGTCCGTCTCCCGAACGTTTCGTTGGGGTGAGTCTCGGGGCTTTCTCCTTGAGCTTTGGTTGGGGTTGAGTTTTGGACTTCGCTGACGGGGTGTTCGATCTCTGCTAGTCTTAAGGGTTTGCTACCAGCTTCCTGAGGTGCCTACCGGCATGGCGTTCAAATTTAAAGGTGTTGATTTTGTGCAGTTTGACGGGCTGCTCTCCGGCGACGAGCTACTTTCGCGGGATACCACGCGCCAGTTCGTAGAAGACAACGTGATCCCCATCATCGAGCAGTGCAATCGCGATGGGCGGTTTCCACGAGAGTTGATCCAACCGATGGGACAGCTTGGCTTTTTTGGCGCCAGCCTCGAGGGCTATGGATGCGCCGGCATGTCGAATGTGGAGTATGGGCTGGTGATGCAGGAGCTGGAGCGCGGGGACTCGGGCCTCCGCAGCTTTGTCAGCGTGCAGTCGGCGCTGGTCATGTATCCCATTTACACGTTCGGCAGCGAGGCGCAGAAGAATACCTGGCTACCCCTGCTTGCGACAGGCGAGAAGCTGGGTTGTTTTGGGCTGACCGAGCCCGACTATGGTTCTAACCCCGGCGGGATGCGGACGCGGGCCCGCAAGGAAGGCGACGAATACGTTCTCAACGGGGAAAAAATGTGGATCACGTCGGGCTCGATTGCCGACGTAGCCGTGATCTGGGCAAAGGTGGACGACGAGGATGGCAAGGTCAGAGGGTTTCTGGTGGAGACCGATCGGCCCGGGTTCTCGGCCTACGATGTGCACGGTAAGTGGTCGTTGCGAGCCTCGGTGACCTCCGGCCTTTCTCTGCAGGATGTGCGCATCCCGGCATGCAATGTGCTGCCCGGCTCGGGCGGGCTGAAGTCACCCCTCATGTGCCTCAACCAGGCCCGCTATGGCATCAGCTGGGGTGGCCTGGGGGCCGCAATGTCCTGCTACGACACCGCGCTCCAGTACGCCCTGGTGAGGAAGCAGTTTCGCGAGGAACCCATCGCCAGCCACCAATTGGTGCAGGAAAAATTGACCTGGATGATCTCGGAAATCACCAAAGGCCAGCTGCTCGCGCTCCAGGTGGGGCGGCTCAAAGATGCGGGCAAGGTTAGCTTCGAGCACATCTCCATGGCCAAGCGGAACAACGTCTGGATGGCACTCGAGTGTGCGCGCATGGCACGTGACATTCTGGGCGGTAACGGCATCACCGACGACTACCCGGTCATGCGGCACATGATGAACCTCGAATCAGTGAAAACCTACGAGGGTACGCACGACATCCATACACTCATTATCGGACAAAGCGTTACTGGCATCCCCGCGTACTAGCGGTTTGCACATCGGTTCCTTCTGTAAAATCACTTTTGAGGGCTGCAGGCGGTGCAGCCCTTTCCCCCTATTTCGCAACCTCTGGCAGCAAACTGCGTCTCTAATAGGGAGCGGATAAATCGGCCCGACAGGTGTGTTGCACATGGATGTGAAGTCCGCTTCGCGAAGAGTATTGCAGTTGGGCAAGATACAGCGCCGTCCGGAGCTGGATGCCCTGCGCGGGCTTTTTCTCGTTTGGATGACGCTGACGCACCTGCCGACACGTCTCAGTGAGCTGGTCAATCAACCTTTTGGCTTTGTTTCATCCGCTGAAGGTTTTGTGTTTCTATCCGGGATGCTGGTGGCCACCCTCTACATTCACCGGGCAGAGGAAGACAGCGACGACGTGCGCAACAAACTGTGGAAGCGCGCACTCAGAATCTACGGCTACCACCTGATTATGTTGGCCATGGTGTTCACCGTGGTGGCGGCGTTCGCCGCCCATACGCATCGTGCGGCCATCTACAACCTGCTCAATTTTTATCTTGCCCATCCAGCAACGGCGATCATCGGATCATTGCTGCTGATCTATTGCCCGCCGCTGCTCGACATACTGCCCATGTATGTAACCTTCCTACTCCTCACGCCGTACGTCCTCGGGGTGGCGGTACGCAAGGGTTGGAACGGCATTCTTTTGGTGAGCGGCATCATCTGGGTTTTGGCCCAGTTCGGTTTGCGCAGCTGGATGCATGACCTGGTGGTGCATGCCACGGGCTTACATATCCCCCTGCAGGAAACAGGAGCCTTCAACCTTTTTGCCTGGCAAGCCATCTGGGTGCTGGCTTTGTGGTTGGGGGCCAAGTCAGCGCAGCATGACAACCCGTTAAGCAGGCTGCCCGGTTCTGTGTTTGCGTTGAGCGGGGCGATCTGCCTGTTCTTTCTGGGCGTGCGCCACGATTGGCTTGGGCCCCATCTCACCCAGGAAGTACTGGGATTGTCGTTGGACAAATGGCAGATCGGTCCACTGCGCATGCTGAACCTTTTCGCTTTTTCATGCATGATCTACTGGTCGCGGAAATATTTGACCAAGCTGGTCCTGGTCGAGCCTCTGCTGACCCTGGGTAAAGCTTCTCTCGAAGTGTTCTGTGCCCATGTGTTTTTTGTTTTTGTCGGTCTGGCGCTGCTGTACGGTGAAGTGACGGAACTGCACGGCCGTTATGCGCTTATCCTCTTAATCATCACGTTCAGCGCGTTGATCCTGGTAGCTATCCGGGAAGTGCGGCGCAAGCAGAAGGCCCGACTCTTTCCACCGCCAGGCACGGCGAATCGCGAATCGTTTCGACAGGGCATGAATCCTCCCGCTGCGGAGAGCCGGGCGGAAGTTTAAACCGCAACCGTAAACGTATCTTCGTGACGAACGACATTGCGATAGAGCGTGTCACGCTCGACCGGGTCGCGGCCAGCCTCACGGATCAATCGAATGAGATCAGCCCGCCGCATCCCTTGCGGCGTCGTCGCACCGGCATCATGGTAGATTTTTTCCTCGACCACCGTGCCATCGATATCGTCGGCTCCGAAACGCAGGGAAATCTGCGCGATTTTGGCCGTCATCATCTGCCAGTAGGCCTTGATGTGGGAAAAGTTATCCAGCAACAGGCGGCTCACGGCAATCTGGCGAATATCCGTGAGGCCGGTGGTCGTGGGCAGATGATCGAGGGCCGTATGGGCAGGATGGAAGGCGAGGGGAATAAAGGTCTGGAACCCCCCGGTATCATCCTGAACGGCGCGGAGGCGCAGCATGTGGTCGACGCGATCCTCGTCGTTCTCGACGTGGCCGTAGAGCATGGTGGCGTTGGAACGCAGCCCTAGCTTGTGCGCCGTGCGTGCTGTCTCCAACCATTCGTCGCCGTCGATTTTGTGATCGCAAATGATGTGCCGTACCCGATCGGAGAAGATCTCAGCGCCGCCGCCCGGCATGGAATCTACGCCGGACTCCTTCATTTTGGTCAATGTCTCGGCGATGGTCAGCTTGGCGCGTTTCGCCAGGTAAGCTACCTCGACCATGGTGAACGCTTTGATGTGTACCTGGGGAAAGCGCTCCTTGAGGCCAGCTACCAGGTCAAGGAAATATTGGAACGGAAGATCGGGATGCAAGCCGCCGACGATGTGGAATTCGGTCACAGCCTCGCTGTATCCGGAGGCAGCGGTCTGCCACGCTTCTTCCAGGGCCATGGTGTAAGCCCCGGGTCCATCTTTTTTGCGGCCAAAGGCACACAGCCGGCAGGCGGCCACACAAACGTTGGTTGGGTTGATGTGGCGGTTGACGTTGAAATAAGCGACGTTGCCGTGCAGGCGTTCGCGGACAAAGTTTGCCAACCAGCCTACGGCCAGAACATCGCCCGACCGGTAGAGCGCGACACCATCGTTGAAATCGAGACGCTGGCTTGCCAAAACCTTTTCGGCGATCGGGCGCAGACGGGCGTCGTCCGTTTGAAAGCTGTGGCGCTTCGGCGCAAAAGAAACGGGGCTGCTCACTTCTTTATGATACTCGACCGGCCTAGTGGCTTAGGTGTTTCATCGCGACACATCAAGGTAAGGGTCGGTGAGTGTCCTGGGTTAAGATTTGTTAGACAGAATGCGACTGCTTAGGACCCTGGCCTTTACCCTCTTCGCGTTACCCTGCGCGCTGGCAGCTCCGCAAAATCAGTCTTCCCCGCCGGCAGCTTTACCGCCGGTTACGGCGTACGCGCTTGATCGGGCGAAAGTCACGCTGCCAGCGGACTTTACTGCTCCGCTGAATCTGCTGATACTTTCGTTTCAGCGGGATCAGCAGTCTGTGATCGATAGTTGGCTGCCGGCGCTGACGCCCGGAGCTCCCGCGATGCAAACCTGGTTGCTGCCTATCTCCCCACGCGCGAATGGCTTGTACCGGTGGTGGTTGAACGCGTCCTTGCGCACCAGCTTGCCGCCCTCCCAGCCGCGGCGCTATACGGTCCCCTTGTACGTGGACAAGGGGCGTTTTCTCCGCGCTGTGCAGGTTTCCTCCGAACAGGAGGTGGTGTTGCTGTTAACCGATAAGACGGGGCATGTTCTCTGGCGTACTTCAGGGCCGGTGAGCGATGGTAAAAAGGCCGCACTCAGTGGTTTTGTAAGCAGATTTGGACGGTAGGGGGCAACGAGAAAGCGTGGCGTAACCGGTCGGCAAGGGTGTCTTGAAGGCTGCGTTTTGGCTTTGTATCAGGGCACGACTTTAAGTCGGGCCGGCAAGGATGCAAAGAGATTGGGCTTCAGCCCCTGCCAGGACTTATCCTGCTCGAACGCTTTGACCAGAAACTCTAAAAGCCCAGGGGCTTAAAGCCCGGATTCTTGTTGGGCGAGTTACGGCCCGACTGAAGTCGTGCCCTGATACAAAGCAGCAGAGCCGTGATCTGGGAAAGAGCTCGCGCATTCCGCAGATTTGATCTCAACTTTTGATAGATCACCTTCCTAGGTCTTTGCCACGCGAGATGCGATCATGTCGAGGGCACGGTGTGCCGAAAGGGCAGCACCTTCCTGCCAACCGACGATGTGGCTGGTGTGATCGCCGGCCAGGTAGATGCGGCCCTGGGGTTTGGTCCATACCTCGTAGCCGGCCGGGGCTCCAGCGTCGGCGCCGCTGACCCAGGAACCCAGGTTGTAGCGGATGTGTCCCCAGCTGACGTAGATGGGGTTCTTCAGCTCTTGCGAGCAACCGGGATGCAGGAGTTCAATCGAGTTGCGGGAAGCAGCCAGCTTGGCTTCCGGGGTGGGCAAACTGCCGAATTCCGAGCCGTTTTCAATCCCGTATCCACCCAGAATGATGCCGGTTTCGGAGAACATTTTGGCACTCGGATACCAGATCGTGTCAACAGGCTGCTTTAGAAAGGAAATGCCGCCGTAGATGTTGCACTCCTGCTCCCAGAAACGGCGGGACTCCCAGGCGATCTTGTAGGCAGAGTCATAGGAACAGCCATTGATGGCTGACTTCAACTCGGGGGAGAAATCGGTATCCATGGTTTTGAGGATGGTCAGGGGTAAGGCGCAAACGCAGTAGTCCGCACTCACCGTCTCGTGCTTGCCGGTCGAGCCATCACGGTAAACGACTTTGACCCCCGATTCGTTCTGGCGGATCTGGACCACCTCCGCAGGTTGCCGGATTACGCTGCCCAGCTTCTTCTTGAACGCCATGGGAATCTGGTCCATGCCACCCACCGGCTGAAACATCGTGGCCTGCCAGTCGATCTCGTCCTCTTCCATCAACTCGCGCCAGAGATGAGCCGACAGCAAGGCGCGCATGTCCAGGGGGTCGTGGGGAACACCCACCGTATCGCCCGCTCCAGGGCTTATCTTCCATCCGGCGCGAGACGATCCTTTGTAGAACAGATCGGGCGAGAGAGCCCCGTATTGCTGCAGGAACTCAATCATCTGCTCTTTGTCGTCGTGGCTCAGTTCCTGATCGAGGGCGCCGCGCTGGATACACTTGGCCAGCAACTCTGAGACATGGCCGCGAGTATCGTATTCCACCTGCCGGTTTTGCACAGTCTTCCCGCCTTCGAGGGTGCTCGCCTGCAGATAGGCGCTACGCGAGGCGTTGACTTCCACCTCCAGCGGGACCCCCAGCTCGCGGCAATAGCCAAGCATGGTCCGATGCACCGACGGCAAACGCGCAGGACCGAAATTTTGGTAAAGACCTTCGCCAAAGATGCAGTTCTGGGTGAAGCCATTGGTGAACTCCACCTTGGTCCCGTTGCGAACGGTCCAATTCCTGCCACCGACGCGCTCCCGGGCCTCGAGCAGGGTGCAGGTGTAGCCCAGTTTGCCCAGTTCATACGCGGACACCAGGCCGGCAATGCCACCACCGAGAATGACAACGCTGGTCCCTTTGCCGGAGCCTGCGGGGTGCTCGACCGTGGCTGCAGCCGAAGCCATGACGGGTAGCAGCCCCAGGGACTGCATCATGGTGAAAGCGGCGCTGTAGCCGCCGGCCTGGCCCACCCTCATTAGAAAATCACGCCTGCTCAGACTCATTTTTGAACCACCTTCGATCTCTCCAAATGCCCTTGTCTGGCAAATTTGGATGGTAGAATTGGAATTTTCCGGATTGCTGTCGATGTGGAACGAAGCTCCGTCAGGGCAGCGCCGGGCGCCTTGTGGGCTGCGCTTTATGAGGAAACAGCTTGCATCTGCACTTCCTTACCTCGACGCACGAACCAGCCCCTGGAAACCAGGGTGGAGAAATGGAGAACCATCAGTCTTCAACTTGGAAGCAGGTACGACAGAATACAACGAAGGAAGACGTGGTGAAGGGTTACGTTTCGACAGGGAGAACGCTCACCACCCGTAACCCGGCAGGACGCTGCACTAGGACGGAAACCAGCTTAGGGTAACGGTACCAGCGCACGAAAGCAACAGTAAAATGGCGAATACTTTTCGTCGCCTTAATCTTACATGGGATGTGGTAATGACCGAAGAAGGCCCCAGGGCCGAAGAAGTAAGAGATATCGAGTTCCTGCATGAGATTGGCAGTCGCATGGCGGCGGCGGATCCGTTTCATGCTGTGCTCGAGCGGGTAGTCGATTTCGTCTCTACCGTGGTGATGTGCGATTCCTGCTTCGTTTACGTTCTCGAAGGCGAGAAGTTGGTGTTGCGCGCTTCCAAGATTCCCCACGCCGACGTGGTGGACGAACTTGACCTGCAGTTGGGCCAGGGCATTACCGGCTGGGTGGCGATGCATCAACGGCCAGTGGCGATTGCCTCACAGGCGTGGAGTGATCCCCGCTTCAAGATGTTCAACGAATTGCCCGAGGATCATTTTGAGGCGTTCCTTTCTGTGCCTATTCTTTGCCGGGGCAAGCTGGTAGGGGTTATCAACGTGCAACATCGCAAGCCACACCACCACAGCCCGCGCCAGGTGCGGCTGATCACCATGATTGGTTTTCTGGTGGGCGCGGAGTTGGAGATGGCGCGTCTCGAAAGCGAACGCGTGCTGCTCGCCGATCGGCTCGAGGTGAGAAAGCTGATGGATCGCGCGAAAGGGATTCTGCAGAGGGAATTGCACCTGGATGAAGAGGGCGCGTATCTGGCGTTGCAAAAGCAGAGCCGGCAGAAGCGGAAGGCCATCCGCGAGATCGCTGAGGCGATTATTCTCACGGAAGAGATTCGGCGGTCCCGGAAGTAGCACTGCGCCTTACTACGCTGCGCTCAGAAAAACATTTCCACGAAGGTCCGGAACTGCGTCCTCGGTCGTCAGAAAAGGAACGCATTTTTCGGCAGGCGCAAGAGTGGCTCACGTTCTATACACGCTGCAGTTCCCTCTTTTCTAGAGAGCGCAGTGGGGAACGTTATAGCATCTTGGCAGTGAATCCTGTCGCCAAACCTACTCGGGAAGAGCGAGAAGCGATCCAAGAGAAACGCAGGCCCAAACGGGCGCTGGGGCTCTTCGACTCCACCATGATCGTGATCGGCGTCATGATCGGGTCTGGGATTTTTATCGTTCCGGCCGATATGGCGCGCATCCTGGGAGGTCCGGGATGGTTTCTGGCGGCCTGGGTCTTTGCCGCGGTGCTCACCATTGCGGCTGCGTTTTCCTTTGGCGAGCTGGCCTCGATGATGCCTGGCGGCGGGGGAATGTACCTCTACCTGCGCGAGGCATACTCACCCCTTTGGGGTTTCCTCTACGGATGGACGCTCTTTACCGTGATCCAGACCGGGACGATTGCCGCAGTGGCGGTTGCGTTTGCCCGGTTCCTGGGAGTACTGGCCCCGTCGATTTCCGAATCGCGATACCTGATTCCGCCCATACACCTCTCAGCCCACTACGCGCTCACGCTATCCACCGCCCAGCTGGTTGGCCTGCTGGTGATCGCTTTGCTGACCGCGACCAATGCCTTGGGCATCGAGTATGGCAAGATCATCCAGAATTCGTTTACGGTAGCCAAACTCGGCGCTCTTGGTGCATTGATTGTGCTTGGTCTCAGCGTCGGTTGGAATGCGTCTTCGGTACACGCGAACCTGGCCAGCTTCTGGCAGCGACCGGCCATGCTGCATCCGGGCGGTTCTCTCGCGGCTATCCTTGGCCTGGTGACGGTGTTCTGCGTTTCTCAGTCGGGATCGCTGTTCGCTGCGGATTCGTGGCATGATGTCACGTTTGCTTCTGAAGAAGTTAAGGATCCAAGGACCACGCTTCCCCGCTCCCTGGCCATCGGTACGGTGATCGTGATGCTGTTGTACCTTGCCGCGAACCTCGCCTATCTGGCGGTGCTGGACTTCCCCTCCATTCAACATGCGCCCCATGATCGCGTAGCGACTGCGATGCTGCAGGCCATCTTTCCCTCATGGGGAGGACAGGCGTTGGCCGCTGTCATTATGGTGTCGACGTTCGGTTGCATCAACAGCCTGGTGCTGGCTGGTCCGCGCGCGTATTACGCGATGGCGCGGGACAAGCTGTTCTTCCCTGCCGCCGGACGGTTGAATGCGGCTCGCGTTCCTGGATGGTCTCTGTTGTTCCAGGGGATTTGGGCCGGTCTTCTGGTGCTGCTGACTACGTATTCACCGGCTAAAGGCTACGGCAATCTATACAGCGATCTGTTGGACTACATTATTTCGGCGGCCTTGCTGTTCTACATTCTCACGATTGCGGCGGTGGTGGTGCTGCGGTATAAGCGGCCAGACGCGGAACGTTTGTATCGCACCCCCGGGTATCCGGTGGTACCGGCGATTTATGTTCTTGGGGCCAGCACGGTCGTGCTCTGCCTTTTCATTGATCGGCCGGCAACGACCTGGCCTGGATTGGTGCTGGTGATCGCCGGCCTTCCCGTGTATTGGTTGATCCGCCGTAAAACGTAACCGTAAGTAACAGCGACGCTAACGATAGTCGGCTGCGAACGCGTCGGCGTCCTGGTTCATTTCTCCGGCGTGCGGCGCGCGCGGCAAGAGCAGAATGCGATAAGTGAAGGTTAGGTTTTGATTCTTCTCGATGGTGTAGTTCAACGACGGCGCCTTGGGATCGAAGATGTGCTGCCCAAGCGGATTGGCGGCAAATAGGCCGTAGCCGCGCGCATGCCAGTAAGTGGGATAGTTAGGATTTCCGGGATGATCAAAGATCGCGATGGTGACGGTGTGTCCTTCAGTGTTGCCGGTTAATGCGCACCAGCGGCCTCGCGTGCCCCATGCCTGATCGCCTTGCTTGCCTTCGCTGGTGAGATATACGCCTGTGGCGCCGGCGGTGTTCAAAGCAGCCACTTCTGTCGGCCGGCCGTTGGCGTCGGTGAAGGTGCCGCCTTTTTCGTTCGCCGACTCCAGCCACCGAGCAACCCGGATGCCCAGCAAGCCTTCTTTGTCATCGTGGAAGACGACCCGATCAAGCGCATGGAGGGTCGTCACCTGGTCGATGATCCGCTCATCCTTTTGCCGGGAGAAGATGTATCTGGTCTTCTGCTCGAAAATGTCCTGGCCCTTGCCTGTGGTCCATATCGAATCGACGACCAGTTCCCCGCTGTCTTGCCCGCTTTTAGTGGAGACAATGTTTTGCTGGTGAATGGTCCCCATTTTTTCGCGGTCCGCAGGCTTGATGGCGTCCGAGTTGTTCCAGAAGTCAAAGCCATTTACGTTACCGTAATTGAACCAAATTCCAGCATGATGCGGATGGTCGACACGCTCGCCTGGACGAGGCGCCAGGGGAAATCCGCGCACCACATCGATGCCGTCGGATGTGATCAGCGGAAAGAGCACCGGTTTCTTGAGAGTGCTTGGCCAGATGTAGGAGGTAAAGGGCGTACCGTCGATGGTGATATCGACCCGCTGATGCGCTTCGTCAGCAACTACCTGAACGCCCTTGGTTCCGTTTGCCGCAAATGCCATACCTTGCAGAGTAAAGGCCGCCAGCAGGCAGCCGGCAAACCACCTATTCATAGACCTTGTCCCCGGCCATCACACGCTCTGACTTGTCGTCAAAGGTGACGCGCTGGCCGGTCTGAATGGCGGCGATGTTCATGCAGAGCGCCACGGAATGGCTATACCCCGCGTCAATGCTGGCGTTCGGCTGCTTGCGGGAGCGAACACACTCCATCCAGTTGCGCATGTTAGCGGAAGTCATGGGGTCCTTGCCGGTATTGGCTGAGGTCTCCGCCTTCATGACGGTATCGCTGAGAGAGTAGTCGCCCAGCAGGTTCTGCTTCATCCCCATCTCGGCAGCCGACTTTGCGGTCAATCCACCCTCGGAGTTGACACACTGCTTATCCATGTCGAGCATGCCGCCATTGGAGTAGTAGATCTCTTTGACTCCCCCGGCGGAGTTGGTCATGCGCGAAGAATAGATCACCTGAAAGCCTTTGCTCGGATCGTCCAGTGGACCGTAATCAAACACGGCGGTCATGGTGTCCCAGTTCTTGCGGCCATCCTTCCATAGATAGACCCCACCGTTGGCCACCACACTGCGCGGATGCGGATAGCCGGTAAACCAGTGAACCGTATCGATCTGGTGCACCAGCCATTGATCGGGAATCCCCGACGAGTAAGGCCAGAAGAGGCGGAACTCGAGATACTTGCGGGCGTCGAACGGCTCGTAGGGCCGATTGAGGAGGTAGCGCTTCCAGTCCGTATCCTGCTCCTTCAGCAGAGGCACGACACCCGGGCGGCGCCAGCGGCCGGGTTGATTGACGTTCCAGGTCATTTCGACGGCGACGATGTCGCCGAATTTGCCCGACTGAATGTATTCGTAGGCTTTTTGATAGCTAGGCGTGCTGCGGCGCTGGGTGCCGACGGCTACGACTTTTCCCGTCTGCTTCACTGCGGCCCGAAACGCGCGCGCGTCTTCCATGGTGTGAGCGGTCGGCTTCTCCACATAGGCATCGCGCCCCGCCTGCACCGCTTCTACGCCGTGCAAGGCGTGCTGAAAATCGGCAGTGGCGACAATGACGGCATCGACATCCTTGCGGGCGTAGAGCTCGTCATTGTTGCGGATGCTGGCAATGGAGCCACCACCACACTGCTTCTGAATGAAGGCCGCACCTTCGTCACGGCGACGGTTCCAGATATCGGAGACGGCGACGAACTCGAAGTTGAGCTCCTTGGCATGATCCTGGAAGGCGGGAACCAGCGACTGCTTGGCTCGATCGCCGGCACCGATCAACGCCACCCGGACGCGATCGTTGGCGCCCACGATGGCCGCGTAGCTGGTTGCAGTCCACGGCACAGCGGTGCTGGCGAGCACGGCGCTACCCATTTTTAGGAAGTCCCTGCGGTTCTTGTCCTCGAGTTCCACGGCCAATCCTCCCTCTGAGTGTCGCAAGAGAGTTTACAGGGATGGCCGGGGGGTCGTCACGCGGACCGCATAGCGGGACGCTAGGCGGAAGGCTGACGGGTTCTTTCCCCGTCTACCATGCGCATGATTCCGAGGGGGTTGCTGCTCTTCAGTTCATCGGGAAGTGCGGCATCAGGAAAGGATTGATAGCAGACCAGGCGGGTAAAGCGATAGATGGCCTGGCTGCCCACTGAGGTGGAGCGGCCATCGCTGGTGGCCGGGAACGGGCCCCCGTGCACCGTGGCGTGGCAGACCTCTACCCCGGTGGGATAAGCGTTCAGGATCAGGCGGCCCACCTTGCGGGAGAGAATATCGATCAGATCGGCGTAGTCTGCCAGTTCACTCTCGTCGGCCTGCAGGGTTGCGGTGAGATGACCTTCCAATTGCTCGGCAACGGCCAACAGTTGCTTGCGATCCTGGTAGCCGACCACGACGGTCGTGGGGCCGAAGATCTCCTGCGCCAACTCCTCGTGCTCCATCAGGTCTTTGTAATCGGCGACAAAGAGCGAGGCCTGTACGGTCGCAGCATCGGTGCTGCTATCGGCTTTTGCTCCTTCCGCAAGGACGTTGGCATCGGATAACCGGCCCTTGACGGCCGATCGGTATCGATCAGCAATGGCCTTGGTAAGCAGAATCTGGGTGGGTGTAGCGCTCACGTTGTCGCCCAATTCCTTCATGAAACCGGGTGTGCCGTCTTGCTGTGGTACCAGCACCAGGCCCGGCTTGGTGCACAATTGACCGGCCCCTGAGGTAAACGAGATTTGCAGATCGGTGGCTACCGCGCTTCCCCGTTGCTTCAAGGCGCCGGGGAGAACGAATACGGGGTTGACGCTGCCCATTTCCGAATAGCAAGGGATGGGCTCCGGACGGGCCGCAGCCAGCTTCATCAGCGCCGTACCGCCGGCAAAGGAGCCAGTGAACGCGACAGCTTTGATCGCAGGGTGTTTGACGAGTTGGACGCCGACGTCAACCCCGGAGTCGAAAAGCATGGAAAAGACACCTTCCGGCAGGCCGCTCGCCTTTGCGCTCTCGCGGATGGCCTGGCCGACCAGGGCGCTGGTTCCGGGATGAGCCGGATGCGCCTTGACGATGACCGGATTGCCAGCGGCGAGAGCGGAGGCGGTGTCTCCGCCGGCCACGGAAAAGGCCAGGGGAAAATTGCTGGCGCCGAAAACGGCTACCGGGCCCAACGGTTTGTGCATGGAGCGGATGGAAGGCTTGGACAGCGGCTTACGCTCAGGATCGGCAGTATCGATGCGCGCATCCACCCAGGAGCCCTCTTCCACTAATTGAGCGAAGAATCTTAGCTGGCCGCACGTTCTCCCTAACTCGCCCGTGAGACGGGCCTCAGGGATAGCGGTTTCCAGATGGGCCCTCTGGATGATCGCCGGAGCGACGGCCTCAATGGAAGCAGCGATGCGGCGTAGAAAGGCGCCCTTTTCCTTGCCGGAGAGATTGCTGTAGATGGGGAAGGCGCTTTGCGCCAACGCAGCTGCCCGCTCCAGGTCCTCGGCGGTTGCAGAGCAAAACTTCGGTTCGAGCGCTGCTCCCGTCGCCGGGTTCACGCCGCTAAAGGATGACCCTTCCGCGCCATCCCCAAAACCGATGAGCGATACGGGTTTCAATTCCAATGCAAGCTCCATGGTGCGCCCCCTGCTCCAGTCTACCAACGGGGCAGGACACGGGAAGGCGAGTAGGGGGTTATCGGGATGGCCGGCGTTCTTCCCCCGATCAAGTCCGCCAGAAGCTGCGCGGTGCCGAGCGACGTGGTGATGCCCAATCCTTCATGTCCAGTGGCTAGAAACAGCGTCTCGTCGTCTGCGGAAGGGCCGATCAACGGCAGCTTGTCCGGAGTTGCGGAGCGAAAGCCGGTCCAGGTTCGTTCAATAGAGAGGGACGGTAACGCCGGCATGTATTCCGTGGCTCGGGCATACATACGGGCTAGCATTCCGTTATCCACTTCCCTGCTCTTGACGCCAAACTGACGGGATGAACCGACGAGCAATTGACCGTTCCGTCTTGGCTGCACATTAAAGGCAACGGTATCCGTAGTGGTGACGTGAGCGCTCTTGAGGTACCCCAGTTCGACTACCTGGTATCGCAGAAAACCCGGGTAAGGATGCGTGATCGCCAGATGTCCTTTGCGCATGGCCACTGGTAATCCCGGAGTCAATGAGGGAGCTCCTTCCCCCGCCGAATTGACGAGAATGGGCGCGTGCAGTTGATCCCCGTTACCAAGCACGACGACACCTGACTTCATGGAAGCGGCCATTTCTCGAACCAGGATCGCGCCTCCGGTAAGCGCCTGCTGGGTCATTGCTTGCGCGGCTAGTTGCGGGGACACCACTACATCCTCACCCACCAGGAGTCCCCCGGTAAGGCCGTGCCGCAGGGCAGGCTCGAGGGATACGAGTGCCTCCCCAGCGACGATCTCGGAGGGAATCCCATTTGCGCTATAGACACTGTGTTTGCGACATATCTCCTGCATTTCCTCGTCATCGACGGCCACCCACAGCGTGCCACGCTGCGTGTATTCCACATCCGGTGGCAACTCGCCTGCCATCTCCTGCCATAGCAGCTGGGAGTAGCGAGTCAATGCCAACTGCGCAGGCGAGTCGTCGAGAACGACAATGTGGCCCATGGCCGCGGCAGTGGCCCCTCCGCCGATCTCCGCAGCTTCCACCAGAGCGACGCGCATCCCTTGCCGGGAAAAAGCCAGCGCACAGGCAGCGCCTACAATTCCACCACCGACAACCACTGCGTCAAATGTCCTGATCATTCCGGGATGCCCCAGCAAAAAGCATCACGGGGGTCGAGGATGAGGGTCGATTCCGCGGTAATAAAGGCCGAGCCGGTGATGGTGGGCAGGAGGTGGCCGTCTCGCAGAACAATGCGGCCTTCGAAGATGCTCCCGATCACGCTTTCCTGGCGCCAGACCTGGCCGGGAGCCAGGAGGCCTTCGGCATACAGGCAAGCCAGCTTGGCGCTGGTACCGGTGCCGCAGGGAGACCGGTCGTACTCCTTGCCCGGGCACAGGACGAAATTGCGGCTATTCACCGATGGGGATGACCCAGGGCCATGAAGTTCGATGTGGTCGATCTCGGCGCCCTCCGCACCGCGAATGCCGGCGGCCGGTGAGCGCCTGCCGGACAGCCCAAGTGAAATGGATGAGCTGGTCGAGGTTCGCTTTCGCAATCGTGTAGGGATGATCTTTGATCAGAAAAAACCAGTTGCCGCCCCAGGCCACGTCACCGGTCACCGTACCGAATCCGGGGACTTCGACATTGACGGCGGCAGCCCAGCGGTAGCTGGGTACGTTTTCAAAGGTCACAGTGCTGTCTTCGTTCAGTGTGACTCCCACGACGCCTACCGGCGTCTCGATGCGGTGAACACCGGGCTGGATCCTGCCAAGATATGCGAGCGTGGCTACGACGCCGATGGTTCCGTGCCCGCACATGCCCAGGCATCCGCTGTTGTTGAAGAAAATGACGCCGGTCATGCAGTCCGGGCGGGTGGGCTGGCAAAGCAACGCGCCCACCACCGCTTCGGAGGCGCGTGGTTCGGTAACCAGAGCCCGGCGGAAAGCTTCATGATCTTTCTGAAACAGCAGGCGACGCTGCTGCAGGTCGCCGTTTCCAAGGTCAGGGCCACCTTCGATGACCGTTCGGGTAGGCTCGCCACCGGTGTGTGAATCGACTACGCGGACTCGTTGCAGAAGATGCTCCTCTTGCTGCCTCTATGCAAATTGTAAGCGCGCGATCCGCCGGAAAAGGAGGGCTCCGTGCCTATATGTTTTTTTTGCCGCGATATCCACTACGCCCTTTGCCTGCTGCCGCTAGATGTTCACTAGAATGACGAAGTGAATCATTTAGGCAATGGCTTGCGAGGCCAACTCTCTGCGGTTCTGGCAAAGAGGTTCAGTGCTTCCTCCAGAGATCGCGGCGAAAAATACTTCATGGGAAATCGCGTGGAGATTTGCGAGGGCTCGCCTACCGAAGTAGGCGCAACGGTGCAAGGATCGGATCTGTACGATGTCTCGCTCAAGTGGTCGAACGGCAAGTTGGCGATCCGTTGCGACTGCCCCTTTTTCGAGGAGCACGGCAATAACTGCAAGCATATATGGGCCACGATCCTGGAAGCAGAGGAGCAAGGACTTCTCAACGAGGTAACGCGTGGCGCGTCGGAATTGGAATCCAGCGGAGCTCCCACCACGACGGGAGGTGGGAGCGGGCTATCCGCACCGCTCGAAATCAATAAAAGCGATCGAGTCGATAGATTCGACCGATTGGAGCGACCCCGCCAAATCCACCAGGTCACGCGGCCCTCTCCACCTGTACGTCTGCCGGCCTGGAAGGAGCAGTTGAACCGGATTGCGACTACAGCGGCCCCCATCCAAACCAGCGCGCAAACGTGGCCCGCTCGCACGGAAGTTGTCTACATTCTGGACATCCCCCGGAGCGGCGCCACAGGCGCCCTGGCGCTCGGCATTGCATCGCGAGGGCGCACCAAAGAAGGCGGATTGAGGAATACTCCCAAACCGTGCACCATGTCTCACAGCCGGATCCGTACTCTGCCTCTTCAAGAGGACCGCGAGATTTTGACTTTGCTGGTTGGGGCGAATCCCTATAGCTATTACGACGGCTACGATCGTGGCCTCGACTCCTTTTCACTCTCCCCGCTTATGGCGCAAACCGTGCTGCCCCGGGTGGTACGAACGGGACGCTGCTTTCTCCCGTTCTCCAGGGACGAAATCGAGAAGCTTCCCCTCGAGTGGGACGATGGGGAGCCCTGGAGATTTGTTCTGGAGGTCCGCGGAAGCCAACAGAATGGATGGCAATTAACCGGAGACTTTCGCTGCGGGGAGCGGCGGATGGGGGTGAACGAACCCTTGCTGGCAAACGTCGGCGGCGTGTTGGTTATGCGGGATTGCGTGGCGCGCCTGGCGGACGATGCAGACGATTGCCTGGATCGCGGCCCTACGCAAAAACGGCTCTATCGTAGTTCCCGAGGAGGAACGGGAGGACTTTCTTGGTAGTCTGCTGGGCTCGCCAACTTTGCCCGCAATCGATCTGCCCGAGGAATGGGGATATCAGGAAGTCGTGGTCCGTCCGCAGCCATGCCTCCAAATCTCCGCGCCGGCTGCGAGCTACGGAAGAATGAACCCGCGCATGACAGCAGAGTTGTCCTTTGCATATGAAGACCGCTCTGTGGCGGAAAAGACTAAATCGCGAGGCATCTACGACCCATCCACCCGCCGGTTCCTACGGCGCGACGAAACGCTGGAAAAAGCCGCGGTAGAGCAAATGCAGGAAGCCGGCATACGGTTTGCCGCTGGATTCTGGCCCGGTGGCGGAGAGTGGACCCTTACGCCTAACAAGCTGCCGCAGGTCGTGCGCGCGCTGGCGGAGTTGGGCTGGAGAGTCACCGCGGCGGGTAAGCTGTTTCGCCAACCTGGAAAGAGCAGTGCCTCCGTCGCCAGCGGCGTGGACTGGTTCGAACTTCACGGCGCAGTTACCTATGGAGAAACAACCGCCAAGCTGCCAAAGTTGCTGGCAGCGCTCAAACGGGGCGAGACGATGGTGATCCTCGATGACGGTTCCTATGGTTTGCTGCCGGAAGAGTGGCTGCACCGGTTCGGCCATGTGGCCGGCATGGGCGAAGCAGAGGGCGATCACATCCGTTTCCGACCCAGCCAAGCCGGCGTTCTCGACGCCCTGCTGGCGACACAGCCTAGCGTGGATTGCGACGAAACCTTCAGGCGAGTGCGCACCGAGTTGGCACAGTTTGCATCGATCGGTCCCGCCGAACAGCCCGCCGGTTTTGACGGTTCCCTGCGCGACTATCAGCGGGAAGGCCTGGGCTGGATGCATTTCCTCCGCCAGTTTTCCTTTGGAGGGTGCCTTGCGGACGATATGGGCGTAGGTAAGACCGCGCAGGTGCTCGCCTTGCTGGAGAGCCGCCGCGAGTTGCGGACGCAGGCGCAGGTCGAAGCGCCATCGCTGGTGGTTGTTCCCAAATCGCTGATTTTCAACTGGAAGCAGGAGGTTCAGCGATTCACTCCGCAGCTTCGCGTGCTGGATTACACCGGCGTAGGCCGCGGCATTACACGCGAGAAGGATGAGTTCTCCCTTTACGACGTCATCCTCACGACCTACGGAACGCTGCGCCGTGACGCTCTGCACTTCAAGGACAAGGTTTTTGACTATGTGATCCTCGACGAGGCACAAGCCATCAAGAACAGCAACACCGAATCGGCAAAGGCGGCCCGCTTGCTGCGCGCCAATCATCGACTGGCCCTGAGCGGGACGCCGGTCGAGAATCATCTGGGCGAGCTTTGGTCGCTCTTCGAATTCCTCAACCCCGGCATGCTGGGAACATCCGGGGCCTTTCCGCTCGCGGCTGCGTCCAAGCGGGATCCGGACGGCGAGACTCGCAAGTTGCTCTCGCGGGCGCTCCGCCCATTCCTCTTGCGACGCACCAAAGAGCAGGTTGCCAAACAGCTCCCGCCAAAGATTGAACAGACGATGTACTGCGAGATGGAGACGCGACAGCGCGCCCTGTACAACGAACTGCGCGATCACTACCGCGATGCGCTCCTGCACAAGATCGGCAAGCAAGGTATCGCGAAGTCCAAGATACAGGTGCTGGAAGCCCTACTACGATTGCGCCAGGCAGCCTGCCACCCAGGGCTGGTGGACCGCAAACTTGTGAAAGACCCGAGCGCGAAGCTGGGTGTTCTGATGGAGCAACTGCACGCCGTCATCGAGGAAGGCCACAAGGCGCTGGTATTTTCGCAATTCACCAGCTTGCTCGCGATCGTTCGTACCAGTCTTGCAAGTGACGGGATTGAATACGAATATCTCGATGGTAAGACGGTCGACCGCCAAGCGCGGGTCGAGCGATTCCAGCAGGACCCCGGCTGCCCTCTGTTCCTTATCAGCCTGAAGGCCGGTGGGGTGGGCTTGAACCTCACCGCTGCCGACTATGTCTTTATTCTCGATCCGTGGTGGAACCCCGCTGTTGAGGCGCAGGCTGTAGACCGCACGCATCGCATCGGTCAGGAGCGCCAAGTCTTTGCCTATCGTTTGATTGCCCGCGACACGGTCGAAGAGAAAGTACTGCAACTGCAGGAAACCAAGCGAAACCTTGCGGACGCGATCATCGGCGCGGAGAACAGTCTGATCCGAGACCTGACTCGGGAGGATATTGAATTGCTGCTTTCCTAGAGCCGGGTCGGTCGATTTCGAGGCGGCAAGGTGTTGAGTTCGTCAAACCGGCCAAGCGTTCGACGGATACGGGAAAGAACCGCAGATCTCTCCGCTACGCTGCGCTCCGGTCGAGATGACAATTCTCTTGGAGAATGGAATTCAGAGTTTCCATGAAAAGGCAGCTAAACTGCAGATCCCTCGGCTTCGACGGGATGACAGAGGAAAAGGCAACTCTTCGATAGAGTGGGTTGCCTCACCGAGGATTTTTCTATCACCCAGGGGCGGGCCATAGACCCATGGGAACTCCGGTCGGGATGACAATTCCGTTGCAGCTGAAAACTTCGCATTTCTCCTGGAAAAGCTGAGTTCTATCCTCCAACAGAATTGTCATCTCGACCGGAGCGCAGCGTAGTGGAGAGATCTGCGTGTGATCCACTGGGATCGCCCATCTACAACACGCAAAAGGCCGGGGCTTTCGCCCCGGCCTTTTGCTCAACGTACGCTAGTTGCTGAAGAGCAGGATGCCCGTCGACTTGTCTTCTCCCACTTCGCCTACCGGCCGGTAGAAGAGTTGATTGTTCTCGAGGTAGACCTCGAGGAACGCGGGACGCTCCGAGATGCCACCGGCGATCAGTGCTTCCGATAATGGATCCTCGACGTAGCGTTGCAGGGCACGGCGCAAGGGTCTTGCACCATACGTGCGATCTACTAACGTCTTCTCAAGAATCCACTTCTTGGCGTCCTCTGTCACCGAGAGCGTGATTGCCTTCTGAATCAGATTGGAATTCAGTTGCTGTACCAGCAACTCCAGAATCTGAATCAGATCGGAATCCGAGAGCGACATGAAGATGATGACTTCATCCAGCCGGTTCAGGAACTCCGGATTGAAGGTCCGCTTCACCTCGTTCTTGACCAGTTCCTCCATCTTGTCCATCAGCAGGTCTTCCCTGTCTGACTGGAAGCCCAGCCCCTGCTTCCTCTGCAGGTGCCGCGCCCCAATATTGGAGGTCATGATGATGATCGAGTTCTTGAAGTCCACCGTGTTGCCGAGACCGTCGGTGAGCTGACCGTCTTCAAAGACCTGCAAGAGGATGTTGAACACATCCGGATGGGCCTTCTCGATTTCATCCAGCAGGACCACGGAGTACGGCGAGCGCTTCACCCGCTCGGTGAGCTGGCCGCCTTCCTCGTAGCCCACGTAGCCCGGAGGCGAACCGATGAGCTTCGAGACTGAATGCTTCTCCATGAACTCCGACATATCGAAGCGGATCAGAGCCTTCTCACTGCCAAAGAGGAACTGGGCCAACGTGCGCGCCATTTCCGTCTTGCCCACACCGGTCGGGCCCAGGAACAGGAACGAACCAATAGGACGATTCGGCGACTTGAGACCCGCACGGGAGCGGCGAATCGCGCGAGATAAGGCGGAGATCGCCTTGTCTTGCGAAATCACACGCTTGTGCAGCTCTTCTTCGACGCGAAGCAGTTTTTGGGTTTCTTCCTCTTTGATGGAGGTGATCGGAACGCCGGTCCAGCGGCTGACGACATCCTCAATGTCCTCGCGGCCGACAATGCCGGCGGTCGAATCGTCGAGGTGATACTTGTCGCGCAGAGCGCGCAGATTCTCACGCTCCTTGCGCTCCTCGTCGGAGTAGAAGCGCGCCTTTTCAAACTCATGGTTGGCAATCGCATTTTCCATGCGATGAACGATGAACTTGATGCGCTTCTGTACTTCGGTAATCTCTTCCGGCAGCGAGGTCTGGCGCAGTTTTACGCGGGCACCCGCTTCGTCGATAAGATCGATCGCCTTATCCGGAAGAAACCGATCCGGAATGTAACGGTTGGAGTGCGAAACCGCGAAGTGAATCGAGTCATCGGTATAGCTGACCGCATGAAACTTCTCGTAGCGGTCCTTGATGCCCATGATGATCTTGATCGCATCTTCCTCGTTCGGAGGCGGCACCTTCACCGCCTGGAAGCGACGCTCCAGAGAGCGATCCTTCTCGATCGACTTGCGATATTCCGCCGGCGTGGTTGCACCGATGCACTGAATCTCACCGCGAGACAGAGCCGGCTTCAGGATGTTGGCCGCGTCCAGCGAACCCTCAGCTGAGCCCGCGCCCACCAGGGTGTGAAGCTCGTCGATGAAGATGATGGAGTTCTGATTCTCCATCAACTCTTTCATGATGGTCTTGAGCCGCTCTTCAAACTGGCCGCGGTACTTGGTTCCGGCAACGATGAGCGAAAGATCGAGAGCCAGTACGCGCTTATCCGCCAGGAAGCTGGGTACTTCACCGTCAGAGATGCGCTGCGCCAGGCCTTCGACGATAGCGGTCTTGCCTACGCCAGGCTCGCCGATCAGCACCGGGTTGTTCTTGGTGCGGCGGCACAGGATCTGCACCACGCGCTCGAGTTCCTGATCGCGGCCGACCAGCGGATCGAGTTGATTATCCATCGCGGCCTGGGTCAAGTCGCGGGAGAATTCCACCAGCAGGCTTGACTCGCGATTACGTTGCGAAGGCGGAGCCTTCTCCTGCGTGGCCCGCGCCAGTTCCTCACGGATGGCAAGCAGACGCAGTCCGCGCTCGTGCAATATCTCCGCCGCGAAGCACTTCTCTTCACGCAGCAGTCCCAACAAGAGATGTTCCGTACCAATATGCTTGTGCGAGAGACGCTCTGCTTCCTCAGCCGCGTAGGCCAGCACCCGCTTGCATTCGTTGGACAAAGGCAGATCGACAGAAGTGGAAACCTTCTCCCGAATCGTAGTGTGACCTTCAATCTGTTTCCGGATGGATTCAACCGAAGCATGGGAGCGGAGAAAGCGATTTGTCAGCGCCTTATCCTCACGCAAGAGACCAAGCAGCAAGTGCTCTGTCTCAATATATGGGGAACCAAACTGGCTGGCCTCATACCGTGCAAAGAAGATGACGCGCCGCGCCTTTTCTGTATACCGTTCGAACATGTTCCCCCTTAAAAGTTGTCCCCGAAAGCGTCACCTTTCGACGCTAACGGCAACTTTCGTCCTGTTCCATCTTCCCGGGGCCTTTAGCTCCGGGAAAACCACTCGGCTGGGCGGATAAAGCTCATACCAATCTTATATCGACCCGGCCACTGTCATGACTCACCCTTTTGGGGTAAACCGTTCGTACCATGCCCCGGCTAAACCTCCAGCGAAGACACTTCCTCCACTCTTCCATGGGCCAACCGTAATACCCGATCGCAACGCCTGGCCAGGGGCATATTGTGGGTTACCAGGATAGAGGTAAGACCATAGCTTGCGTGCAGGCTCTCTAACAGGCTGAACAGGGCTTCCGCTGTCTGGTTATCCAGATCTCCTGTCGGCTCATCCGCCAGCAAAAGTTTGGGCTTGGTGACCAGCGCGCGCGCAATGGAGACTCGCTGCTGTTCCCCGCCGGAAAGCTCACCTGCGCGATGGGTTGACCGGTCTGCCAGTCCCACTTCGTCGAGCCAGTGAAGGGCTTCCTGCATTGCCTCTTTTTTTGACTTACCGCGCGCCAGAAGGGGAAGCGCGACGTTTTCAGCAGCCGTAAACTCGGGCAGAAGGTAATGAAACTGCCAGACGTAGCCGATCTCGCGATTGCGAAAGTCCGCTGCCTCAACGGGGGTTAAGGATCGCAAGAGTGTTGCCCCAAAGTATACTTCACCCTCCGATGCCGTATCAAGCGCCCCGAGTATGTGCAGCAAGGTGCTTTTCCCTGCGCCTGACTGGCCCACAATGGCCAGCATTTCCCGTTCTCTCACGCGAAAGTTGATTGCCTCAAAAAGAATCAACTTCCCGTACGCTTTGCGCAGACCACGAACGTCCACAAGTATGGAAGGCAGCGCGGGGGCCGGCTCGCCCATGTGGCTGGCGAGCGTCCCCAGGCGGCCTGCGTTCCCATCGTCTGCGGCGGCGCCCAGTTCCATTCATCTGCCTCTGCGGCCGCTCATCACAATCGCGACCTATCTTCATGTATCACTAATACACCCCTCTACGGAAGAGGGTTTGTGAACGGGTTGCTTCAAAATACATTAGTACCCTTGCTCAAATTCTCCTCTCAGGTGGTTACCGACGAGATATCCACAGCTTTTGGATGCGTGAGATGTCAGCTGCGATTCTGGGGCCGGTTTTACTCGTAACGCAGAGCCTCGGCGGGCAGCACCCTGGCGGCCGAGCTGGAGGGATAGAGAGTAGCCAGAAGCGACACCGCAAGAGACACAGCAGCCACAATCAGCCCGTCCGTCCAGCGCGCAGCGAAGGGAAGATAGTCGATGGAGTACACCTCGGCGGAGAGATGAATGAAGTGGTAATGGCCGCCGACCCAGGAAAGAGCATACCCGGCGATCAAGCCCAAAAAGGTCCCGGTGAGGCCGATGAGCAGACCCTGCAGCAGAAATATCGTCCTGACCTGGCGTGGTTTGACGCCAAATGACATCAGGACCGCGATGTCCCGCGTTTTTTCCATCACCATCATGGTCAGCGCGGTGAGGATGTTGAGGGCAGCGACACACACGATCAGGCCAATCACGATGAAGGTAACGATCTGTTCCAACTGGAGCGCGCGGAAGAGGGGACGATTCTGTTCCATCCAGTTGGTGGTCAGAAATCCTGGTCCCGCGGCCTGCTCAATGGCGCGTCCGATCTGATCAGCGCGATAGAGGTCGTCGACCTTGAAAGAAATAATCGACACTACGTCGGGCTCGCCGAAAAGGCGTTGGGCATCCGCGAGGCTGGTGAACGCCATGCTCGAGTCGTACTGGTAGAAGCCGGTATGAAAGATGCCAACGACGCGAAAATACTGGAATTTCGGGAGAAGCCCAAAAGGCGTCAGTTCTCCCTGTGGGCTGGTAACCAGAATCCTTGACCCCACCTGGGCATCGATGGTGTCGGCCAAGTCATGTCCGATCACGATGGGGGGCAGGGCCTGATCCGGTTTCCCCACTGGTTCTGGATCGAGCGCAGCAGCGCTGCCCAGGGTCACATTGGACAGGAGATCGCTCACGCGGCGCTCCTCTTGCGGGATGATGCCTTCGATCAGCGCGCCGCTGGAGCGCGCGCCGCGGGAGATGAGGACCTGCTCATACAGCCCGGGCGCAGCCGCCTTGACATGGGGCAACTGCTGCAGCCGCGCAGTCAGCGAACGCCAGTCGCGGATGCCATCGCTGGCCACCCGCATCAACTGCACGTGAGCGGTGGAGCCCAGCAGCCTGTCCTGAAGATCGCGGCGCATGCCGTTGGTGATCGCCAGGGCGATTATCAGGGAAGCAACACCTGCCGCTACACCAACGATCGAAATCACGGTGATGACGCCAACGACTGCTTGGCGGCGCTTCGCCCGGAGATAGCGCACGGCGACAAAAAGTTCGAAGCGCATCGTGCCTAGTGGAGGACGGTCTTTGCCGCGCTCACATTGTCGTACCGGTCATACACGCGAACGGTAAGAATATGCTCCTGCGGGTCGGTAACCGGTGGCGGGGAGCCTTCCGGCTCGTCTGGAGTGGGGCGCACGGGAATCGACGCCAGCGGGATGCTGAAGTCGTAGTGTTCACTTAACGAGTCGGAGAGCTTTCCTACCGGCTCGAGAAACTGCCATCGGCCGGCATCGAGCGAATACTCGGCGCGGGTGATGGGCGAAGTAGCGTCGGTAGCTACAAAGCTGCCATGCAGCACGCCGGACTGCAGACTTCCCTGAAGCCCGGTCAACACCGGGGGAGTGGTATCGATGATGAAGCGATCGCTCTCCCGTTCACCCGACAGCGCATCCCCCAAAACATGTGCGGGAGCATCGCTGGCCACGACGCGCACGCGATAACCGCCATCGGGAATGCGTATGGAATCGAAGGAATAGAAACGTTCGCTCACGCGGGACCGGAGCAGGCGCCAGTTCTTCTCTCCGTCTCCGCGAACGTACACATCGAAGACCAGTTCGTCTCCGTTATCGTCATGCGCTGACCAGCGGACCGTCACGGCGGTGCGGTCGCGGACGCCGGATAATGGCCCGGTGGAGGGATCCTGGTTGTAGCTGAGAGCATTTTGCGCAGAGGGCAAGTTGATGGTTACCTGTTGCGGCTGGCCGCTCGGGGGAGCTGGTGCGTTGGCCCTCGCTCCCGGCTCGACCGCAATCTCATCCACCACCGGAGCAATGTTCACCGGCAGGTAATTGATGCCCACAGAGTCGATACGAGAGCTGGGGGCGAGGACTGCTTTCCACTGCACAAATCGGGCTGCCGGGACGCCGGCAGAAGCGCTGTTCGGAGTGACCTTGTGCCACTCACTCCAGTTCCGTTCAGGATTCTCTACGTTGCCGGAGCGGGCGAAGATCTCGTAACTTCCCGCGCTGCCATCCGCGTTCACTTCCATCCGGCCGAACCGGGAAAATACCCCTGAATCCAGCACGTCGCTGAGATAGGTGGCCTGTGCGGCAGGTTGGTTTGCGAGTTTGTACAGCCTGCCGGTGTTGCTGGTAGCTACGTAGAGTCCATCCGGAGCAGGGGCAAACGCGGTTGCCTGCCCGGTTGCGGCGTGAGCCAGGTCCCAAAAGGACCCGTCCTCCTGAACGCGATAGATTCGGCCCCGATTGCCGGTGGCAGCCAGAAGTCCCTGTGGGGTTGAGTGCAGGGCATAAATCACATCATCGCGGGTAGCCCAGAGCTTGCGTGGAGCTCCCTGGGGGCTGATTTCGTCCACTTCGGAACCATCCGGAATGAGGCCATTGCTGCTCGAAGCCTGAACCGAGCCGGGGGTCACGATCGTGATGGTTGCGGTAGCCACGGCAATTCCCTGCACTGGCAGTGGAGGCAAAGTGCTCTTGGTCTTCTCCCCCACAGCGGCAACGTACAACCGCCCATCTGCGGATTCGGCCAGGGCCGTCACCTCACGCTTGGGCGTGTCGAAGATCACCAGTCCTTTGCGGTCCTTGCCAATGCGATAAACCAAGCCCCCACCATCACTGCCTGCGATGAGGTCTCCATTAGGCTCGAAGAGGAGGCAGACTATGTGTTGCTCGTCGCTCTGAAAAAAGATCTCAGCACGCGGTGTGGCTGCCGATACATCCACGCGATAGATGGCGGCAGGTCCACCGGTCGCGATGTACAACATACCCTGAGCATCAAAAGCCAGATCCCAGATGTAGTGAGCCTGCTCGCCCGGCTTGGCCGCAGTCGCGTTCTGGGCCATGGTTGCAGAGTCGAACACTACCGGAGCGCTGCTCTCATCAAGGCCGGATTGACCAGGCTTGATGCGATAGACCTTGCCGCCCGGCAACGTTGCCGCGTACACCGAGCCATCCGGGCCCACCCGGACAGCCTGCACGGTTAGATCCTTGGTTGAAAACAATTTGGTGGAAACACCCGCGCTCGTGACCTTGAGCACGTTTGCCGGCGAGCCAGTGGCCAGATAGGCGTTGCCCTGGCTATCCGAAGCTACATCCCAGATATAAGTAGAAGGCGTCAACAAGACCGATTTCAGCTCGGGACCCGCCTCCAGGTATCCCCGGCTGGAAATCGCGGTGTTTTCCGGTTGGCCCTTTTCAAATTCTTCGTAGCGGGATTGAACCCAGAGACGGGTTCCCTGGGCCAAAACAACGTGTGGATAAATAATCAGAGCCAATAGACTTGCTGTTAGGACGCGAGGCATCATTCTGAACCGAGTCTACTAGGCTGCATTTCTCACCACAAATGCGGGGGGCTGCGCCCGTCGTTTTCGGCCCGGGTAGCCCGGGCAAGCCGAGACGGGCTCGGCGAGAGGCACCCGTACTGTTCCGTGCGCCCTTGTTTTGGAAAAACGTGCTAACTAAGCGAACTATGCGTCCTAAGTGAGGTCTGCAATGGGCTAGAAATTTTGGGTCACGGTGGCTTAGGTCCCATTTGAGCCAAAAAAGACCTCTAGGTGGCCAGCACGGCTCGATAGCGCACCTTGTTCTTCTTCACTTTGTTCATAGCGTCATTTGCTTTGGACATGGCAAACCGCTCGGTAATGGCCTGGACTTTGTGGCGCTCGGCCACCCGCAGCATTTCCCGGATCATGAGGGGACTTCCGTGCGGACTGCCAGTGATCACCTTCTGCCCGGAAACCAGCGGAAAGACCGGCAGCCCCAACACGCCGGGCGGTACCCCGACAAAACACAGTTTGCCGTGCGGCCGCAGAGCGGCCACGTACGCGCTCCAGTCCTGGTCTGCCTCAATCGTCGAGAGGATGAAGTCAAAGTGGCCGGCAAGATTCTTGAGGGTCTTGGTTTCCCGCGTGTTCACGAAGTTGTCTGCGCCCAGCGAGCGCGCGTCCGTTTCCTTGGCCGGGGAAGTGGAAAATGCTGTAACTTCCGCTCCAAAAGCGTGAGCAAACTGCACCGCCAGGTGCCCCAGCCCACCAATGCCGACAATTCCAACCCGTGATGCCGGGTTGATGCCATGACTGCGAATCGGGGTGTAGACCGTGATGCCGCCGCAGAGCAGAGGCGCGGCCCGCTCGCTATCCAACCCGTCGGGAATCGGCACGACGAACCGTGCGTTGACCCGCACCCGGTCGGCATATCCGCCGTGGCGATGAACGCAGGTCCCCTGGCTGTCGGCACAGAGATTTTCTTCCCCTTGCAAGCACCACTCACAGTGCCCGCAACAGTTGGCCTGCCAACCCACCCCCACCCGGTCGCCGGAGTTCAGGCCCAGCACTGCGCTTCCGGTGGTCGTGACTTTGCCGACAATCTCGTGCCCGGGAATAAGGGGATAGTGGCTAATGGTCCAGTCGTTGTCGACCATGTGGACATCGCTGCGGCAAATACCGCAATGGGAGATGGCTATCTCCACCTCATTGGGCTTGATTTCCCCGGGATCGTACTTGTAAGGCAGTAGTTCAGCGCCGGCCGCATGTGCGGCGAATCCTTGAAAGAGAGGCATAAAGGCGTTTGCCCTTGGCAGTGGAATTAGGAACCAGGGCCCGCGTAAGTCTACCTTATTCGATTTCTACGGAAACAACCTGCATGCCACTTAGCATGGCTTCCACGGGGATAGAGGTCACGGGAACCACCGATTCGCCGTTGAGGGAGATACCGCGGTTGGTGCGTAGCGGTTCCAGCACATTGGCCATCGAGATGGGAATCGACGACAGGGTTCGGCCATCGACCACCGCCTGTGCATTGGGCAGCAGCAGGGTTACATACAAGCGGTCGTCCTGGTGCGCCGCGTTCATCTGGTGAATAATGCTGCTCAATTCCAGGGGCGCCTCGGTCGAAGAAGAGGGCGCGGTCAGCCGATCGAGGGTGGGTCCATCGCTAAGCAGGATCCGCAATGGCCCGGGATTCAACGTCAAAGGCAGCGGGATAGGAATGCGAAGATTCTTGGTTTCTCCGCGATACGGCCGCAGCGTGGCCTCTACCATGACGATGTCCCCTGGATGAGCGGCCGGCTGGGTCGCCTGCGCGCGCTCCAACTGGATGCTGCGCCGGCCAGGAAGCGAATCGATATCCAGATCGATGCGCTGGATGTTGCGCACGCGGGCCGAATTGCCGTAGACGGTCTGGAAGCGTTGGCCCACCATCAGCGCCGCCCGCAATGCTGAGGGCAACTGCTCGGTCGGTGCGATGAGCGAATCCAGATGCAGGAGCGGATATCCATCGATGGCGACGGTGCCCCGCAGCTCATAGGTGAGCTCCGCGCTGTAGCTGTTGGTCTCGAGGAGAGATTCGTAAAGAGAAACCATGATCGCCCCGGGAGTGATATCGGGGTTGTCGATGACCTCCATGTGCAAGGTCCGGTCGCGCAGGCCGCCATGGGTATGGATGGCCACTGGGATCATACGGGCGGCCTCGCCCGGCACCCCGCGGATGGCTGAGGAGCGATCTTCGGTAAAGGCGCCGATGGTCTTGGTGGTGTTGACGATCTTGAAGGAGTTCAGGGGCGAAGCCAGCGTAGCTACGACATCCGCCTTGGTCATGGGAATGGAAACATTGCCGTAGCGGGTGATGGGGTGTCCGCACGCCAACACCTGGTGGGGGTCCACGTAGGTCACGGTACAGGTGGCAGCGATCTCCAGATCGCCGCGGACGAGCAGGGCGCTCACGGCGGAACCGGGAAGCAGCGGAGGCGAAGAGTCAGCTTTGCCATCGTCAGGAGCACTGCCGCCCAGGCCGGCGACCGGGGTAAGCCCCATGACCGAAACGTGTTCCTGGAAGAATCGGACAGCGTCCGGGCTGAAGCCGGAAAGGACCAACGGAGTTTCGATGGGATGGATGTCTGTGGCGTCGGCGGTAGCCGTTGCCGCGTTGGAAGAGTCGGGCTTCCACATCGGGCCGCTCCCCGCACGAAGAACCTCGGGCTCAGCGGTACCGTTCACCGCCAGCATCTCCGCGATGGGAGTGATGCCTGCGATTGGTTCCTTACTGAACTGGCCGATCCGATAGGAAAGCGCGCCCAGTAACTTGCCGTCGATGTAGACCGGGCTGCCGCTCATGCCCGCGACCACTCCGGTGTACTCTGGTTTGGAGCCGTGGAGGCGCGCCAGGATCATATCCTGATCGGGGCCCAGGACATTTTTGAGCACCCCGAGTATTTCCACGTCCATGGCTTCCGGCTGCGTGCCTTCGAAAACCGTGTAGGCCACGCCATGGAGGCCGCGGTGTACGTCGGATAGGGGATAAATTCCAGCGGTGGCAGACGAAGGCGGAGTAACCGGGTTAACCTGGGCAACCAGGCTTCCCGCAATGACAAAAACTGCGGTTAAAACAGAAAAATGCGTTGATATACGGCTGGTAGACACGTCTACAGATTAGACGTTCCGATCGTCGCAGCATAGGGCCTACTTAGCGCCGAACCTGTATTTTGTAGCAAACGAGGAATTAGATGAAGTGGAATTGCCAAAACCTATCCGTCGCATCCCTGGCGCTGCTGCTGGCCGCGGCAACCTGGGTCCGTTCGGCCGGGGGCCAAGCTTCAACGAGCACACCGGCTGCAACTACGCCCCAGCAACAGCAGCAGCCGCCGGACCAGTCGGGGCCTGATTCCGGGGGGCCGGGAGCCGACAATGGCGCAATTGCCATCCCCAAAAAGGCAGAAAAGCCGGATGTTCCCCCGCCGCCGCCCGAGCCGAAGGTCAAGAACCCTCCCGGTCTGGCGAACTTTTCGCTGCGCGTCGATGTTCCCGAAGTGACCCTGGATGTGGGGGTCATCCTGCAGAAAACGCACGACTTCGTGCCCAACCTGCAACCCGCCAACTTCCGCGTCTATGAAGATGGAGTACCGCAAAAGGTGATTGGTTTTCAGCGCACCAAGGCGCCCATCACAGCGGTTCTCCTATGCGAATTTGCGTCCACCAACTATTGGTTCGTTTACGACATGCGGAACGCCGCGTACTCCTTCGCCCAGCAATTGCAGCCGGACGATTATGTGGCGGTGGTGACTTATGACCTTAAGACCCAGATCCTGACTGACTTTACCCAGGACAAACGGCTGGTTTATGAGTCCCTGAATACTTTAGTCATACCCGGTTTTAGCGAAACCGATATGTTCGACGCGGTCTATTCGACACTCGACCGGCTCAGCCGCATTGAAGGCCGCAAGTACGTAATTCTGATTGGGTCGGGGTACGATTCGTTCAGCAAAATCAACCTGGACAAGGTGCTGGCAAAAATCAAGGCGACGCCCAATGTCACGATCTTCAGCGTCGGGACGGGACAGGCAGCAAGGATTACCGGCAACGCCCGTTCCGGCATGTTCGGCCCCAAGGAAATCGACTACTTACAGGCCGACAACCAGATGTCCACCTTTGCGCGCATGACGGGCGGCAAGTCGTATTTCCCCCGCTTCGCAGGCGAGATGCCCGACATCTTTCGCTCGATCAACGATTCCATTCGCAACCAATATGTACTGACCTACACCCCGACCAACGCCAAGCAGGACGGCAGCTATCGGAAGATCAGGGTGGAACTGGTGGATAACGAAGGCCAACCTTTGAAGATGCAGGATGAGAAACACCACCCGTTGAAATACGACGTGATCACGCGCGACGGGTACAAGGCCAAACAGCAGGTCGACTAAGGGGAATTGTCCCTAGTCGATCTGTTTGTATCGAGGAGGAGCGCTGCCTGCCGCTTCCGTGGCCTATCCCAATCCCTTGAAGCTTCGTACAATCGAGAAAACAACTTCAGTGGGTTCCGGGACAAGCATTGGTCACAGCGACAGTACAGCCGCAGCGAAAGCCTGCCGCCAAGCCGGTGCACCACTCTTCCGTGGAAGGCTGGCATCCTAAGCACAATCCATGGTTGATTGCGCTCACGGTTACGCTGGCGACATTTATGGAGGTACTGGATACCTCGATCGCGAACGTTGCCCTGCCCCACATGGCTGGGACGCTGGGCGCCAGCCAGGAAGAAGCTACTTGGGTACTGACCAGCTACCTGGTATCGAGCGCCATCGTTCTGCCCATATCGGGTTGGCTTTCTACCCGATTTGGCCGCAAGCGCTTCTACATGACGTGCGTGGCGCTGTTTACCATCTGTTCGCTGCTTTGCGGCCTCGCGCCCACCTTGCCGATTTTGATTCTGGCCCGCATTCTGCAAGGCCTCGGCGGCGGCGGGCTGGCCCCCAGCGAACAAGCCATCTTGGCTGATACGTTTCCGGTGGAGCAGCGAGGACAGGCCTTCGCTCTTTATGGCATGGCCGTCGTAGCTGCGCCCGCGATTGGACCGACGTTAGGCGGATGGATCACCGATAACTTCAACTGGCACTGGATCTTCTTCATCAATCTACCGATCGGCATCATTTCTCTGCTGCTCAGCAACCGCATGGTCGAAGACCCACCCTACCTGGTGAAAGAGCGCGCCAAAGCCAATCCCATCGACAAAATGGGCCTGGGCCTGGTGGCGGTGGGCGTTGGCTGCCTGGAGTTCGTGCTCGATAAAGGACAAGAAAAGGACTGGTTCGGGGACCGTACCATCACGCTTACGTTTTTGCTGTCCATGGCCGCTCTGGCATTTTTCGTGTGGTGGGAGTGGCGACATCCCGATCCCATTGTCGATTTGAAGCTGCTCAAGAATCGCAATTTCGGTACCGCGGTGGGCTTCCAGTTCATCCTGGGTTCGGTGCTTTTCAGTACGACGGTTCTGATTCCGCAATTTCTTCAAGGACTGATGGGCTACACCGCCGAGCGCGCAGGCATGGCGCTTTCCGCAGGCGCCCTGGTGTTGATGGTAATGATGCCGGTGGCGGGTAAGCTGGTGTCGAAGATGGACGCCCGGCTCATGGTTTCGATCGGGTTCCTGGCAACATCGCTCGCCCTCTTCAATATGACGCGCTTGGATTTGAACGTGAGTTTTGGCCACATTGTGCTGTGGCGCGTGTTCCAGGTGCTGGGATTGTCGTTCATCTTTATCCCGATCAGTACGCTCAACTATGTGGGGGTGCCTCCGGGCAAGAACAACCAGATCTCCAGCTTCTCGAACTTCGCCCGCAACTTTGGCGGCAGCATGGGCACAGCGCTTCTGACCACGTTCCTCATCCGGACCCAGCAGACCCATCAGTCGGCGCTGTCTGCCAACTTTATCCCCGGCAGTGTTGCTTACGAGAATTTCCTCGCTCAGACCAGGAGCGCCCTGATCGCTGCAGGACAAAGCGCCGCCCAGGCTAAGGCCGCAGCCACGGGATATGCCTACCAGCAGTTGCTGCGGCAATCATCGATGCTGAGCTATCAAAACGCCTTTTGGGTTCTGGCTGTGGTTGCGGCCATGCTGGTTCCATTGCCCTTCGTCATGCGCCGGCCGCCCAAGCGCAAAAAGCAGGCTGCCGAAGCCATCGGACACTAACCTCAATCACCGCCCGAGCCAATGTAGGGTCCCTGGCGATGGAAGCGCGGATCGGTGAGTTGCAGAAGCATAAAGTCGGCCACGTCGGCACGGTTGATGCGCAGCGCGCCGGGTGGAAGAGCGTCAGGCAGCACCCGGTAGTTGCCCGTAAGCGGGCCATCCATGAGCCGGGGAGCGCGGACAATGGTGTAATCCACATCGCTGGCGGCGATCTGACGTTCCTGTGCAGCCTGATCGACGAAAGGATGCTTCAGCACCGTCTTCTTCGCGATCCATAGTCCCGTGACGGTGAGCGCATTCTGATACTTGCCCCAATCCGGGTGGTTCCCCGCGGAGCCCAGGACGATGAGCCGGTTCACGTACTCCTGGCGCATCCCCTCAAGAATGTGGGGCATGGCCCGGGCAAGCACGTCAGATTTTTTCCGGCTGCGGGCGCCCAGCGCAGAAAGAACAGCACGGTGGCCGCGAACCGCGTCCACGACCGCGCCAAAATCGAAAATGTCTCCCTGAATAACCCGCAAGTGCGGATCCTGCGGCAGCCCCTCGGTGCTGCGGGCAAAGGCAGTGACCGTATGTCCCTTCGCCAGCGCCTGGGTAACAATCAGCCTGCCGGTCCCTCCCGTAGCGCCGAAGACGATGATCTTCATTTGAGCCCAGTGAATCCTTCCTACAAGGGGTGCAACCACCACACTATACATGGCACAACCCTTCTCAAAGACAGACATCTGAAGAGGGAGAGGGAACGTTAACAATGGCAGAAAATCTGGAAAAGACAGAAAAGAACCTGCGGGACTTGATTGAGACCCTGCGGGACGGGCACCAGGGGTTTATCGAACTGGAAAAGAACCTGAAGGATCCGGAAGCACGCAAGGTGTTCCGGGAAGAAACCCTGGTGCGTGCAGGGTTCGCCGCTGAACTGGAAAATGAACTTCACCGCTTTGGTGTCAAGGATGTGAAGGTGGGCAGCTCGACCGCGGGCAAGGTACACCGCGCCTGGGGTGAATTGAAGGCTCGGCTTGGCGGTGGTGACCACGCGCTGCTGGCTACAGCTGAGAAGGGGGAGGACGAGGCCAAGCATGCCTATGAGGAAGCACTCGCCAGCGAGGATTTCCCCTTGCCGCTGCGGGAGATCTTGCTAACACAGCAGAGGCACATCGAGATGGCTCATGATCGCGTGAAGGCGCTACGGGATCGCCTGGCAGCGTAAGGTTTTGAAGGGTACGGCCTTCAGGCCGTACGTCCAAGAATCAAGGTTGACCGGCTTCAGCCGCTGAGGGCTGTTAAGGGAGTACTAGAGATGCCCTCAGGGGCTAAAGCCTGTCCTACATTAGTGGTTTAATGTACGGGCTGAAGCCCGTACCCTTCGAAAGCTCATCGGAGAATTCCGTCGGCCAGAAATTTACAGGCCAGGAACGCTGCAACCCCGGCAAAAAAGACAATCGCCATGCGGATTCCTGGCTCTCGATTTACCTCGGGTACCAAGTCTGTAGCTGTCACGTAAATGGCGACTCCGGCCGCAACGGGCAGCCCAGCCCGCACCCATCCGGGAAAAAAGTTGATGACCAGCACCCCTGCTAAGGTCGCAGCGGCCACGATCACCGCCGAGGTGAGCGCCGCGCTACGGCTATGCCCGCTCGCTAGCATGACCGAGGCCACCGTAAATCCCTCCGGCAGTTTATGAAGCAGGATGGCGATAAAAATGATCCACCCCAGCCACGTGGACAGCACGAAACCGGAAGCAATTGCTACGCCATCGAATAGCGAATGAGCCGCCAGGCCGGCCACTACGGAATTGCTGGTGTGGACGGAAAGCAGCTCTTCATGACACTTCTCTTCGCCGAAATGAAAGTGCGGCGTGATGGTGTGCTCCAGCAAATGGATGAGGCAGTATCCTGCCAAGACCAACACCGGAGTCCAGCGAAAAGAAAGACGAAAGCTCTCAGGAATCATTTCCAGCAGCGCAGCCGCGAGCATAAAGCCTGCGCCCAGGGCGACGAAGTACCGGAGGTACCGCTTCTCCCAGCTGGTACGAACTAGGATCAAAGCTCCCAAAACATCGGCGAGCGCGGCTACCAGGCCCAGCACCAGCGAGAGTGAAAAGTTGGACATGGTGTCTTACAGACTAGCCGCTGTGGCGGATGTGCATGACATCCCCATCCTCGACCCGGTATTCCTTACCCTCGAGCCTTAACGTTCCCTGGGCGCGTGCCGCCGCTTCAGACCCTGCGCTGAGCAGAGTATCCCAGTGAATGGTTTCCGCGCGAATGAAGTGCTTTTCGAGATCCGAATGGATAGCACCGGCGGCTTCCTGAGCCCGTGAGTTGACCGGGATGGTCCAGGCACGGCACTCATCTTCACCCACCGTAAAGAAGGCCACCAGGCCCAGCAGCTCGTAGCTCTTGCGGATCAGACGGCGCAGACCGCTCTCCACCAATCCGTAAGAGGAAAGGAATTCGGCCGCCTCCTCATCGCTCATCTCGGCAAGTTCGGCCTCGACCTTGCCGCAAATCGCAGTGGCTCCCGCGTTCGGCCGTGAGGATACCTCTTCGAGCTTGTAGCGAGCGACCGCCGATTCCAGGTCCGCGCCCAGCGTAGAGCTCTCGGCGATGTTGAGCACGAACAGCATCGGCTTCTGCGAGAGGAACATGAAGCCACGGATCAGCTTCTTCTCTTCCGCCGACATTTCCATCTCGCGCAGAGGCTTCTCCTGCTCCAGTTGTTGCTTGCAGCGCAAAAGCAGAGCGTGCTCTTTCTCGAGGTCAGAGGTACGCATCTTCTTGAGATCTTTTTCCAGGCGCTCCAGGCGCTTTTCTACCTGGGTCAGGTCAGAGAAGATCAGGTCGAAGTCGACGTTCTTGATATCGCGCAGGGGATCGATGCCGCCGACACGAGGAATGGATTCGTCCTCAAAGGCGCACAGTACATGGATCAGCGCGTCATTGTCGCGCAGGTGAGTGAGAAAAGCGCTCTCCTTGAGCGCTTCCTGCCCCACCGCGGCGACGTCGGCGTACTCGACCGTGGCATAGACCGTTTTCTTGGGCTTGTACAACGCCGCAAGCTTATCCAGGCGATCATCGGGAACTTTGGCTACGCCGAGATGAGCCTCGCGCGGGTTAGAGTAGGCGGGCGTTTCCACCTTCGCCTTGGTGAGGATTTTGAACAGGGAGGTCTTACCTACTTGAGGCAGACCAATGATGCCAGTTTTCATGGGACTCGCCGTCCAGCCAAACGGCGCTTACGCGCCAGAGATTTTTTACTGCATTCGGGCCTTGCGGCGCTATAGACCCAGTATATCTCCCTTATATTTCCCGCCGGGACCAGTGAGCCGTGGCCACCAGGGCAGCGATTCCGCAGAGCAGCACCAGGCCCTCCACGTGCGTTGAGGTGCGGTGCAGACTGTCGAAGATCTGGCGTCCAGGGTTATTTTCAGCCACCGCGTCCACATTGCCGCCAACGGAGTCACGTGCCGTATCCATTCGCGGAATGATGGAGAACTGCGAATACGCGGTGAGCAGCATCATGACCAGGACCAGCACCGACTGCGGAATAATGGTGCGGTAATGGGCCCGCCCGACCAACATCACGATCAAAACGACGACTCCGCAGAACAGCCCTATCCAATGCAGGCGGACCAGCGATCCCCCGACAATCAGACCGGCCGCGTGCACACCCTGAGCGCCAAACAGCGGCGGAAGTTGACTAAACGCCAGCGGAGCAAGAATAGCGCCAAAGAATATCAGCGCGCCCAGCCAGACGCCGAGCGCAAGGTATACCAGCGAGTGAAAAAGGGTTCTCATATTGGCGTATCGATGCTACACCGGGGCCCGGCCGGTGAGCCGCTCAATCCGGCTCGCCATTGGCGGATGGGTAGAAAAGAGATTGGCTAGACTTGCCCCGCTCAGCAAGGGCGCAACGATAAACAGATGTGCCGTCGAGGGAGAAGCCGGCATGGGCAGTCGCTTGGAATAGGAGTCGAGTTTTTGTAAGGCGCTCGCCAAGGCATAAGGATTTCCCGTGACGTGTGCCCCGGTGGCGTCGGCTTCGTACTCCCGCGACCGGGAAACCGCCAGCTGGATGAGTGTCGCCGCAAGCGGGGCGAGGAGCATCATCAGAATGCTGCCGCCGCCGAATCCACGGCGATCGTCACGATTGCCGCCGAACATGCCGCCAAAGTGCGCCAACAGCGTGATGGCTCCGGCGAGCGTGGCCGCGATCGAACTGGTCAGGATGTCACGATTCCTCACATGCCCAAGCTCGTGCGCCAGCACACCTTCCAGCTCTTCGTCATTGAGGAGATTGAGAATGCCCTGGGTGACCGCCACCGCGGCGTGCCTGGGGTTGCGCCCGGTGGCAAACGCATTGGGTGACTCGGTGGGGATGACATAGATTTTCGGCATCGGCAGAGCCATGCGAGGCAATATGCGCTCCACGATTTGGTAGACGCGAGGCAGTTGTTCGCGGGTGACCGGCTGGGCGCGATACGCCGACAACGCCAGCTTGTCGGAGTAAAAGTAGCTGAAGAAATTCATCCCGGCAGCAATAAAGAAAGCCAGGATCATGCCATTGCGGCCGCCGAAATAAAAGCCGATGACCATGAGGAAGAGGGTGAGAGCAGTCAGCAGAAAAGCAGTCTTTAAGGTATTCATAGCGCGGCACCTCCCGCACCTAAACCATGCTTCCTCTATTGTGTCATGTTGTTCATCTGGCCGCTTGACCGGGAGAGAAGGCTTTCCAGGAGAGGTCCGTAGAACCGCAGATCCCTCGGCTGCGCTCGGGATGACAAAAAGGAGAGGGTTGTGGCAGAGAGAGGGTAGTTGCTAAAGGAGAAGGCGGTTGGTAAAAGAGAAACGGTTGGTAAAGGAGAAGGCGGTTGCTAAAGAAAACGGCATCTCTCTGCCCTAACGACCAACTTCTCTCTTAGCAACGGCCCTTTCCCTGCCACAACCCTTTCCTTTTTGTCATTAGGAGCGAAGCCGAGGGATCTGCGGTTCTACGGACTTCTCCTGGAAATGTTTTCGACCTTTCAGGTCGGCTGGATCCATCCCTGCTTGACGTTCGGATTGCCCGCAGTGTTGAGCCGCTCCATCTGGTCGCTGCTGAGCGTGATGTCCAAGGCCGCGATATTCTCCCGCAGCTGCTCCGTTTTGCTCCCCGCGATGATGGGCAGGATCGCTGGTTCACTCTGCCGCATCCAGGCAATGATGGCCTGCGACCGGCTGCACCCGGCCTCGCCGGCCACCGCGCTGATCGCGGCCAATCGCTCGTCGGAGTCCGGACCCGCAAATTGTGTCGGCACTTCACGATCGGAGCGGGTGTACGCCCCTTGCAGCAGGATCGAATAGCCAATCAAGGCGGTCCCATGGGCCCGCGTGTAATCCTTCAACTCTTCACTGATAAATATCTGGGGCCCGAAATCAGCTCCGTGACGAGGACGCAGATAGGTGTATCTCTGCTCCACGACGGAATACTCCGTCCAATGATTTGTCCGGCTGACGAGATTCGCTTCTGCAATACGCCACGGGGCAAGATTGCTGGCGCCGATGGCACGCACTTTGCCGGCTTTCACCAAGCCGTCAAACGCCTTCATGGTTTCTTCCAGCGGTACTGCGCGATCGTCGCGATGGGCATAGTACAAGTCGATCCGGTCGGTCCCCAGTCGCTTCAGGCTTTTGTCGCATTCGCGCTGGATCTCGGCCGCGCTGAGACCGCCTTCGCATCCCGGATAGTCGAAGGCCAGCTTGGACGAAATGACCATCCGGTCCCGATTGCGGCGATCTTTCATCCAGGCGCCAATGGTGCTCTCGCTTTCCCCACCCACGCAGCCCGGCAACCAGCACGCATACATGTTTGCCGTGTCAATGAACGTGCCGCCATTCTCGCTGTAAAAATCGAACAGCTTGAACGCTGTGTCGCGATCGATCTTGCTTCCGATCAAGTCGCTGCCCATGGCAAGCGCACTCACTTCCAGGTTGGACTTCCCCAGTTTTACCTTTTTCACGACTACGCATCCGCCCTGACATAAGTCGCGAGCACCACACCGCATATCATGACCGCGGCTCCCAATAGATTGGTGAGCGAGATGCGCTGCACCGGGGAACCGAGCCAGCCGAAGTGGGACAAAATCATGCCGCCGAGCACTTGCCCTGCAATCAGCGTGATGAACATGGCTCGAGCCCCGACCTGGGGCAGCAGCCAGGCAATGGCGAAGACCAGGCAGGCGCCCAGAGCACCGGCAGTCAGCAACAGTGGATGAACGTCTTTCAAACCGCTCAAGGCGCCCGTGTGCCAACCCGAAAGGCCGATGAGAACGGCCGTCAGTGCACCGATGCACCAGAAGAGCGCATTGCCCACGCGTGGGTTAGCCAACGCGCTGCCCACTCTGCCGTTCATCGAAAGGTGAACTGCCAGGATGATTCCAAGGAAAATCGTGAAAAAATAAAAAGGGACTTTCATGTTCCGTCTCCAGGCTCCAGGAACTTAGCGCGAAAGAAAAACCACTCCGCTCGTTGGTTCCCTTATGAACTATTGCCTCGCGTCAGGCTGCTAGCGACACGACAGTACACCGAGTTTTGGGCTTCTGTCAAAGCGCTTTTGCGGCGAACGGGCTCAACTCTTGACAGCCCGTAAACGCCGGGTATAGTGTCCGTTTCAGCTTACCTGTGGAATTAGTTCATATGGGAACCGGCGGTAAGCGCGACGCTATCTTACTTACCGTTCGCAAACTATCAAAGGGAGAGTGCTATCTCGGTCGCCCGCAACCCTGATAAGTCAGAGTTAAATCGGATAAGTTGCCGAGGTTGGTCCATGAAGAAGCGATCAAAGCTCGTTACTGCGCTCGTCTTCGCGTGTCTCGGAATTTTTATGACCGCGGTCGTGGTTGAATCCGCAACCGCGCAAGCCCCCGCAGCCACTCCGGCACCCTCTATCGATAAGGCCGCTGCTGACCGAGGCCAGGGCATTTTTTCTTCGAGCTGTTCCTTCTGCCACGGATCACAAGCTACGGGAACAGAACAGGCGCCTAATCTGCTGCGTAGTCCCCTGGTCTTTCAGGACCACGATGGGGATACGCTTGGGCCTTTCCTCAAGCAGGGCCGGCCTACGCTCGGCATGCCGGCATTCCCTACCCTCGAACCACAGCAGGTGCAGGACATCTCCGCATTTCTCCATTCGCGGATCCAACAGGTTCGCGGCAAGAGGCTCCCGGAAACCGCATTGCTCGTCGGTGATCCCAAAGCCGGGCTCGCCTATTTCAATGGTGCGGGAAAATGCAGCACCTGCCATTCCGCTACCGGAGACCTCGCGCATATTGGATCGAAGGACCAGCCCCTCGCGCTGACGACATCCTTTCTGACACCGCCGGCAAAACCCATCGGAGTAACTGTCGTCCTGCCCTCAGGCCAATCCTTCAAGGGCAAGCTCGAGTATCTTGACGAGTTCACCGTGTCTCTCGTGGATTCGACAGGCCTCTATCACACCTGGCCCCGAGACCGGACAAAATCAGTTGAGGTGGTCGACCCGCTCGCCGCGCATAAAGCATTGCTGCCCGTGTATACCGACAAAGACATTCACGACCTCCTGGCGTACCTGGTGACACTGAAATGAAGTACCGGCCGATCTTATGCTTAGCTTCTCTGTTGTTGCTCCCCGTCTGTCTTTGTGCGCAGACGTTGGATCCGGAAGCCTTCCACCGTCCGCCCACGGATACCTGGCCTACCTACAATGGTGATTATTCCGGGCGCCGATTCAGCACCCTCTCCCAGATCAACGCTGCCAACGTCGCCTCACTGGGCTTGGTGTGGACGCACCACGTGGATTTTGGCAGCGAATCGTACGCGCAACAGGCAAGCGAAGGACGCAGGATCAAGGCCACCCCGCTGCTGGTAGACGGAGTGCTTTACTTCACCATCACCGATAATGTCTGGGCCATGGATGCACGCACCGGCCGCGAGCTCTGGCACTATGCGTGGCCGAATAACCGGGCCATCCACGTGGCTAACCGCGGCGTGGGCATGTACGGCAGCTGGCTGTACTTCATGTCTCCGGACAACTACCTCGTCTCCTTGAACGCCAAGGACGGCACCGAGCGCTGGCGAGTCCAGGTGGCTGACGTAAAGCAGGATTTCTTTTCCGCCACCTCGCCGCTCATTATTGGCAATCACGTCATCGTCGGTCCGGGCAACAACGACAACATTCGCGCGTGGCTGGAGTCACGCGATCCTGAGACCGGCAAGCTGCAATGGAAATGGTGGGTGGATCCCGATCCAGGTGCGCCGGGCTCAGAAACCTGGCCCGATCAACGCCACCATGGAGAAAGGCGGCGGCTTTCCCTGGTTGACCGGTACTTACGATCCCGAACTAAACCTCTACTATCTGGGAACCGGCAACGGGGTTCCCATGGACCGTGCGCCGCACCCGACGCCTGAAGGAGATAGCCTTTACACGGCTTCCGTCGTTGCCCTGAACCCGGATACCGGAAAGCTGGTGTGGGCTTACCAGATAACTCCGCACGATACCCACGATTACGATGCTGGCCAGACCCCAATCATTTTCGATGGAGAGTTCCAGGGCAAACAGCGCAAGTTGCTGGCGCAGGTTTCCCGCAATGGCTACTTCTTTCTTCTCGACCGGACGAACGGGTGAGCACTTACTAACAACGAAATACATGCCTGAGACCAACTGGGCAAAAGGTATCGACCCACAAGGCCGGCCAATCCCCGACTACACGAAAGATGCCAACCCTCCGGGAGCGCTGGTCTCTCCGTATCCTATTGGGGCAACGAATTGGTGGTCACCCTCGTATGATCCGAAGCGGGGCCTTATTTTTGTCAATGCAGCCCGCACCTGGGCTTACTTCACTACGTCAGGTTATGGGCGATTTCGTTCTCCCCCGGATTACGTAACCATGGCCATCGACTACAAAACAGGAAAGGTAGTCTGGAGCCACGAGTTAGGCGATAAGAGTGGAGTCCTGATTTCCGGTTTATTGTCGACGGCCGGCGATTTATTGTTTGGAGGAGATTCGTTCGGAAACTTCCTGGCCATGGACCCGGCCACCGGCAAAACTCTTTGGCACGTCAACCTGGGGCAATTTGTAACCAACGCCCCCATGACTTACGAGCTTGATGGGCGGCAATATCTCCTGGTCGCCGCCAACGATCAATGGTTCGCCTTCGCGGTGCCCGAGTCTGAGAATAAGAAAATGGCAAAAGGTCATTAAGGAAACATGGGACAAGTTATCCCAGAAGCCTTCGTACGAATGGCACCGCGTTCGACGAAGGGGTTGAGAGAATTTCAGGAGGACTATGGAGCGACGTGATTTTCTGAAAGGATTGGCAGCAGCCTCGGGAGCAATCTCTGCTCCGGCGCTGTACGGCGCACAGGCCAATCGCCCTGCTCCGCAATTGCTGGCACAAGACAACGCACAGTCCCGGCCGCCCGACGATCCCTGGCCAGGGAAGAAGAGAATCCTGGCCATCGCCGATCCGCAGGAATGGTACGCCTCCCCGGGCTACCACCACGACTCGGCCTCGCATACTTTGGCCACCGTCGAGCGGTTAGGCCGTGAATCCGGCGCCTGGATCACGGTGATCCGCACCGACATGCATCTGCTTACCAAGCAACCGATCGCCGGCTACAACGTAAGAAACCTGAATCACTTCGATGCCGTGTTCTATATGGGCGAAGGACCCTGGAACATCACCGATCAGCAGAAAGCCGACTTGCTGTCGTTTGTGCACGAGGATGGAAAAGGTTTCATCGCCGGACACGCGGGCAATGGAGGACATCTTCTCCTGTGGCCCGAATACGCTGAGATGATCGGGGGAAACCTGGTGGGCGAGTTCCCTTCCGCGGACATGCACATCGTGGTCGAAGATCCCAATTTTCCTGGAGTGCAGGGATTCCCGAAGGAATTCACCTTCCGCGATCAATACACCATCGTCGGTCCGAATTACTCACGCGACGTAGATCACGTGATCATGCGGATGAACCCGAAGAAATTTCCCGAAGTGTTTGCTTCGCTGCAGCCGGACCCGAGTTCGACTCGCCACCCTTCGTCAGAGCAGCTTCAAGCCAATCTCAAGAAGCTTGCCGACTTGCGCACCGATGGAGACTACCCCATCGTGTGGTGCAAGAAGTACGGTAAAGGCCGCGTGTGGTACTCAACCTTCGGCCATCTGGAAGCAACGCTGGATGATGCGCGCATCCAGCAAATGTACATTGGAGCCATCAAGTGGGCCCTGGGCCTCACTGATGCGGATATCACACCTCGCCCTTTCCCGGGCAATCCTTAAGAGGTACGAAATGAAAAAGCTACTGATCGTGTGCTGCTTAGCTCTGTTCACCATGGCTGCACGGCCATCTCTCGCGCAAGCGCCTACAGCGGCGCCTGCTCACAAGATCCGCGTGCTGATTCTGACCGGCAGCTCGGATTGGTCCCACCCCTGGCAAGGGACAGCCCCGTTCATGCAGGGGATCCTGAACAACACCGGGCGTTTCGACGCGAAGCTCGAGGAAGAAGTAGCCGGCATCACCTCGGCTACACTGGCCAACTACGACGTGCTGGTAGATTACTACTATGGGCCGCGGTGGCCCGAAGTCACGGAGAAAGCGGTCGAGGATTTTATTCACTCGGGTAAAGGAATGGTCGGAGTCCATGGAATCACCTACGGACCCTTTTTCGGCCAAGCCGGAGGAAGCGCGACCGAGCCTCGGCGCCTGGAAGGACAACCTTGGGCAGCGTTTGCTGACATGATCGGAATGACCTGGCAACTCGATAATATCGGTCACGCGACGCGCCACGTATTTGCCGTGGAATGGGTCGATAAAGATCACCCCATCAGCCGCGGATTACCGCCGACATTTGTAGCCAACGACGAGCTCTATCACAAGATCGATCTGAAACCTAACGTTCATGTGCTGGCCACTGCCTTCGATGATCCCAACGTAAAGGGTGGGACGGGCAAGGTGGAACCCGTGATCTGGACCGTTCCTTATGGCCAGGGCAGAGTGGTGATGATGGTGATTGGCCATGATCTACTGGCCATGAGCCAACCCGGTTTCATGGACGCATTTGCCCGAAGTGTGGAATGGGCCGCAACCGGCGATGTGGCGCCGGGCGCGCCCACGTTATCTCCGTCCACCAGCATACCCACACCTGCAGCCCATCACTGATTTTATGAAAGCAATCGCCTATACCATCATGTCTCTACTCACAGCATTGCCCGCATTGGCGGAAGCAAACCCGGCCCCTCCGCATGCGGAGATCGCAAATTCCCTCATGCGGGTAAAACTTTACCTGCCGGATGCCACCAGCGGTTTCTATCGCGGCACCAGGTTCGACTGGTCAGGAGTGGTGGGAGACCTGCAATACGCGGGCCACAGCTACTATGGCCCTTGGTTCACGCAGACCGATCCCACCGTCTCTGACTTCGTTTATCGGGGATCGGAGATCGTAGCTGGCCCCTGCAGCGCCATCACCGGCCCAGTGGAAGAGTTCACCGTGCTGGGGTACGACGAGGCCAAGCCCGGCGGGACCTTTCTCAAAATCGGCGTGGGCATACTGCGCAAGCCTGACGACGCACATTACACCGCGTATCGGCTTTATGAAATTGTGAACGGCGGTAAGTGGAGCGTTAAGAAAAGTAAGGACGCGGTGGAGTTTACCCAGGAACTGCATGATGCGTCTTCAGGCTATGGCTACGTTTATTACAAAAAGTTAAGCCTCGTCGCCGGCAAGCCCCAGATGTTAATCGAGCATAGCTTCAAGAACGTGGGCACGCGCGCAATTCATACCAGCGTTTACGATCATAACTTCCTGGTATTGGACAAACAGCCGACCGATGCAGGCTTCACGATCACCCTGCCATTCGCCATCGCAGACCATCCTCCGGTCGACAAGGATCTCGCGGAAGTCCGCAAGAACCAAGTTGTGTACCTCAAAACTCTTCAGGGGGAAGACCGCGTTTACACCTCCATCGAGGGCTTTGGCAACAGTCCGGACGACTACAAAATTCGCATCGAGAACTCGAAGGTCAAGGCTGGGATGTTGATCACCGCGGATCGGCCACTGGCGAAGATGGCGCTCTGGTCTATTCGCTCAGTCATCGCCGCGGAGCCGTTTATCGATGTATCTGCCGAACCCGGGAGCCAGTTGACGTGGCAGTACCACTATGAGTACTACACGCTTCCGCGCTAAAACAGCCAGCAAAATCAAGGCTAAAGCGGTAAAGCCTTTGCATGCCCACTATCTGGGTCCCCTGGTAAACACCACCTTGGTTACCAGAGCCCGTCTTGCTAATTCGGCTGGCTCGGCCTTATATTGCGACAAGATACTAACTATAAAGGAGTTCCAACAGGAACTCTGGACGATGGTCGATCTTTGCAAGAGTTGTTGTCGATGGTGGCCTAACATGGAGTCTAGTGAGCTTTGAGGCCCTGCTACTCTCTTTTGAAACCTGCGTAGCCCCCGCTCGCGTCCACAACCTGACGGTCACGCCAACCTTTCGCGAACACCGTGAAAGACGGAAGCGGTACTAAGTTGCACGCACTTTGCTCGTAGCGGTCAAGGACCCGCCAACATGAAAGCTCTGGTCAAATACGCGAGTGGCGAAGGGAATGTTGATATCCGCGAAGTGGAGGAACCTCGTTGCGGAGACGACCAGGTGAAGCTGGAGATCGCCTACTGTGGAATCTGCGGAACCGATATCCACGTTCTTCACGATACGTTTCGCAATTATCCTCCGGTCATTCTGGGGCATGAGTTTTCCGGCACTGTGGTGGAAGTAGGCCGGAACGTCAACCATCACGCCGCGCTGGGAGAGAGAGTCACAGGGTTGGGTGCCACGGCAGTTACGTGTGGTCAATGCGAGTACTGCCTTTCGGGATATTTCATTTTTTGCTCCAATCGCCGGGGCATGGGGCACGGCGTCAATGGCGCATTTACCCGGTACGTGGTCATGCGTCCCGATCAGCTGTATCGCATTCCTGAGAATTTTTCTTTGGACGAAGCCGCCATGAGCGAGCCCTTCGCGGCCGTGGTGCAGGCAGTCACCGAAATCACCAATGTGCGCATTGGAGACACGGCGTTCGTTTCCGGGCCCGGGCCCATGGGCCTGCTCTGCCTCAAACTGCTGGTTGCGGAAGGAATAAAAACCATCGTCGCCGGTGCTCCGGGCGACAAGGAACGCTTGAATGCCGCGCTCCGCATTGGCGCAGCAGCCGTGATCAACATCGGTGAAGTCAGCCTCAACGAGGCGATTCAGGAGTACACCAGCGGAGTGGGCGTGGATGTGGCCTTCGAGTGTGCCGGGCATCCCAGCTCGGTCCGCGGATGCCTGGAGTCTCTCCGTCCCATGGGACGCTACACCCAGGTCGCCATCTGCGGACAAGATATCCAGTTCCCTATCGATCTGATCTTTTACAAGCAGCTGACGATGTCCGGCTCCGTCTGCTATACCGCTCGTACCTGGGAGCGCATGATGAAGATCTATGCCGAGGGCCGTGTTCGTTTGAACGATCTGATCTCCACCAGGCTCCCCATATCCGACTGGCAAACCGCTTTTCGCCTGTGCGATGAGAAGAAGGCGATTAAAGTATTGATGTATCCGGAAAAATAGCGGAGGAGAGTCATGAGTAAGACCCTGGAAAAGCCGGTCGCCTACAAGAGCCCTTTGTACGAGATGACGCAGACGACGCCCACCTGCCTGTGGAACGACTCGGCGGCCTTGTCTGAGCTGACCTACTCCATCGAGCATGGCGCGGTGGGTGCTACTTGTAACCCGGTCATCGTGCTGGACGCCCTCAAAAAAGAAGCTCATCTCTGGAACGATCGCATCCGGGCCATTGCCAAAGAACTCCCCACCGCCACGGAAGAAGAGGTCGGTTGGCGGCTGGTGGAAGAGATTTCGGCTAAGCGGTCAGAATTGCTGCTGCCGGTTTTCACCCAGCACCAGGGCAAAAACGGCCGGCTCTCGATTCAGACCGACCCGCACTACTACCGCAGTGCTGACGCCCTGCTGCAACAGGCGCTGCGCTTCAATGCGCTGGCGCCGAACATGATCGTGAAGATTCCCGCGACCCAGGCGGGGATCGCTGCCATCGAGGAGGCGACCTACCACGGCATCAGCATCAATGCGACCGTCTCGTTTGCGCTGCCCCAATGCATTGCCGTAGCCGAGGCCATGGAGCGTGGCTTTAATCGGCGGCAGAAGGAAGGTCTGGACATATCCCGGATGGGTCCGGTTTGCACCATCATGGGCGGCAGACTGGACGATTGGCTGAAGGTGGCGGCCGAGAAGCAGGATATTATCCTCGAGCCCGGCTACCTGGAATGGGCTGGGGTCGCGGTATTCAAGAAGGCTTACAAGATCTTTCAAGCAACGCGGCTATCGCGTCCGCCTGCTCTCGGCGGCATTCCGTAACCACATGCAGTGGAGTGAACTGGTAGGTGGCGACGTGGTGATTTCGCCGCCCTACAAGTGGCAGGTTCGCTTCAACGGCAGCGATGTCCGTGTCGCCTCGCGTATCGAAAACCCGGTAGACCCGGAGATCGTGGACGAGTTGTTGCGCAAGTTCCCTGACTTCCGGCGCGCCTACGACGAAGATGGGCTCTCGCTGGCGGAATTCGACACCTACGGCCCCACTGTCCGTACGCTGCGTCAGTTCCTCGAGGCTACGCACGAATTGGCCGTTCGTGTCCGGGATTTGCTGTTGCCAAATCCTGATGGATCCGCATCGTAGACGGACAACAGCGGGATCCCTTTTGAGCCTGTCGCTCGTGTGGCGGGCCCCGGCGCGATTCCACTGCGTTACGTTCTCAAGAAAAACATTTCCACGAAAGATCCGTGGAAATGTTTTTCTTGAGGGCGCAGCGTAATGGATCCTGCCGGGAGAAACCTTTCCCAACTTTGCCGGGATGCGGGCCGCCTAGACCCTAAAAGCTAACCACCCCATCTTTAAGAGTAAACGCCCAAGATCCCGCTCTGCGCCTAAGGCCTTAGTGACAGTGCGTCACAACCCCGGTTACAGGAGTTCAATACGGAACTGGTTTTAGAAATAGTTCTTGACACTCGTCTGACGCCAACTATATGAAATTACCGCGCACCAATGCCGAGTAATCTGCGTACGTAATTAGTTCTATACGGAACTAGTGATTTTAACGATGTGCAGCCGACATAGAGAGGCCATCGTCAGGCCATCCACTGTACTAAGTACTGACCAACAAAGTTGTAACTTGAGGAGAAGATCTGTGATCGAAAACAATAGCTTAAAAAAAGCTCTACAGCACTTATTGCCAGTGTTCGCGGTATTTCTAGCAACGTCGACAGCGATGTGGGCACAGGCCGGCGGCGGATCCATGGTGGGTACGGTTCACGATCCAGCAGGCGCTGTCGTTCCGAATGCTGCTGTCACGATCACCAATACCAGCACCAACTCTACCTACCCGGTGGCTACCAACGGCGACGGTCGCTTCCTGTATCCCCAACTGCCTGTCGGCACTTACAAAGTTTCGGTAACTGCCCCAGGTTTCAAAGAATCCGTTCAGGAAGGCATTACGGTTTCGATTGGAACTTTGAGCACGATCGACATCGCCCTCCAAGTAGGGCAGACGTCGCAGTCGGTGACGGTCACCGCGAACGCGCAACAGATTCAGACGGAGAGCTCCGATGTAGGAACCACAGTCTCCGGGGCCCTGGTGGCGCAACTCCCACTGAATTTCAGCGGTGTGGTCCGCAGCCCGCTCCAGTTCATGACGTTGACGCCGGGCTTTCAAGGGGATGCAACGGGCAACGCCCAATCGCAGGCTAGCTTTAAGCTCAACGGCGCGGGAACAGGAAGCGCGGACGTGATCCTGGACGGTTCGTCAATTCAGCTGGCTTCCCCGAACTACCAGTGGAACTTTGGCATAAGCGTCGATGCGGTTTCTGAGTTCAAAGTACAAACCAGCACGTTCACGGCGGAGTTCGGGCGCACCGGCGGTGGGTTCGTCAACGTGGCTTCGAAGTCGGGCACCAATGATTTCCACGGCGCCGTTTATGACCTGATGAAGAACAAGGTATTCGACGCAAACAGCTGGCAAAACAACCACACCGGCCTCGGCAAACAGAACGACACGCAAAACGACTTTGGCGGTTTTGGTGGCGGTCCGATATTTATTCCAAAGATTTATGACGGCCGAGGGAAGTCTTTCTGGTTTTTCAGCTACGAAGGCTTTCGCTTCAAATCCGGTGGCCCGAACCTTACTTCGACGGCAACACCTGCCATGTGGAATGGTGACTTTTCCCAGATCCTGAGTGCTCAAACCATCAATGGCGTCAGCTACCCAGGCAGGCAGATTTATGATTACACAACCTGTTCTGGAGCCAACCTGGGCAAAACTTGCCAGCCCTTTCCCAACAACCAGATCCCCCAATCGAGGCTGGACCCGTACGCCAAGGCCTTCATCCCGTATTTACCGGTAGCCACCAATCCCGGTCAGGCTTACCAGAACTTGACTTACACCCTTCTGTCGCCAATCAACAATGATCTCTATTCGACCCGCATCGATCAGAATATCGGGGCAAAACACAAGATCTTCGGCAGCTATGCGCAAGCCGACCTGCCCATTATCGACACTTATTCGTATGGACCGAAGGGACTTTACGACCAGAGCTTTGGCAGTACAACGACTCACTATGTTCGTATCGGCGAGGACTTCAGCATCACGCCGACGCTTTTAAACCATTTCAATGCCGGCTATACCCGCCGCTTCCGTATCGAGCAGGGCGAAGGCGGCGTTGGTTCATGGGCAGACAAGATTGACTTTCACGGCTACTACCAAGACATTCTCATTCCGAACAACGGTATTCAGTATCTTTCCGCGAATTCAACTGGAGGGAGCCTGAATATGCCCACGCCTCCCGGAGACAACAGCTTCTTCAAAGACAACAGCTTTCAATATGATGACTCCGTTTCATGGAACCACGGCAACCACAACTGGAAGTTCGGCATCGTTTACAGGCGCCAGGGCTTTGACGCGACCTACAACAGCAATGCCTCTCCCCAGTTCGGCTTCGACAATGCTTTGACCTCGGCCGGAAACCTGGCAAACGGCAACCCCATCGATCCTAACTCCGGGTTGGGCGCCGCAGCCTTCTTTCTCGGGGCAGCAACCACCGGGAACGTTGGCGGCGGCCAAAACGCAGCTATGCGCGTGCACGGCTGGGGCTTTTACGCCCAGGACGACTGGAAGGTCAGCCCGAAGCTCACTATGAATCTGGGTCTCCGCTATGAAATCCCGCGCCCGGTATTCGAGGAAAAGTGCAGAACCTCTCAGGTCAATCCGACCCTGGCGAATCCCGGAGCGGACGGCTTGCCTGGCGCCTATGAATTTCAAGGAACGGGCCCGGGCAGAGACGGTAGATGCTCCCCGATGAACCAGTATTGGGGTTCATGGGGACCTCGCGTCGGCCTGGCTTACCAGATCTCCCCGCAGACTGTGGTGCGGGCTGCTTATGGCCTCTACTACACCCCTGTCAAAATCTCTAACTTCGCCAATACCGATAGCTTGGGCTTCTTTGCCGTTGGCTATAAGTGGCCTACCGCGGTCAATCAACAGACGCCTGCGGTCATACCCAGCACGGTGATGAGTTATCCTGGGTCTATACCGCCGACAATTACACCAACAGCCCTGAATGGATCGGCGGGCGGCGGTGGTGCGGCAAGTGGTGGGCCAGTCATGCTGCCCAGCAGGCTAGCACGCCCCGGCGCGGTGCATAACTGGACGCTCGATATTCAGCGCGAACTGCCAGGCCAGTGGTTGGTGGATATGGCCTACGTCGGAAACCACGGATCCCATTTACAGGCACTTCTGAAGGATCCCAACGTAGCTCCTGCATCAGCCCTGGCATACGGCAACTGCCTGGCGGTGCAGGTAACGGCACAGGCGACCAACCCGGCCTGCGCGGGACTGCCGCAGGTGGCCATTCCCTACACCAACTTCCTCAACGACTGGGGCTCCTCGGCCACGGTTGCCCAGGCTCTGAGGCCGTTCCCCCAGTATCAGACCGAAGACCTGGACACGTCGTTCAGCGCCAATCCGTGGGGCAACTTCTCTTACCAGGCACTGCAGATACAGGTAACCAAGCGCTACGGCTCCGGGTTGACGGTGTTGAGCAATTACACCTGGGCGAAGAATCTGACCGACGCCGATTCAGACTATGCCCCGCAAGAAGCGTGGAACGGCGGTGTGGGCGGAATGTTTGATCCTTATGATCCCAAGAGGGAAAAAACTTACAGCGAATTCGATCAACCGCAGCAATTCAAAATCGCTTACACCTATGAGCTTCCCTTCGGAAAAGGAAAGAAGTGGGGCGGGAACGCCAACAAACTAACCGATGCGGCGATCGGCGGCTGGACGTTAGGTGGTGTCGATTCCTACGCCACCGGCTTTCCACTCTTCGTGCAGGAAAACAATTGGACCGCAGGTACCTTTGCGGGCCAGGCAACGGGAGGGAACGCACGGCCTAACGTAGTCCCAGGGGTAAATCCCAGCGCCTTTTTTGGCAAACTCGGGGATTATAAATTTGGAACGACCGCCAAGCTCAACGCTGCCGCTTTCACCCAGGCGCCAAACTATACCTTTGGAAACGCTCCTAAAACGCTGGGAAATGTACGCAACTTCACCCACAAGGAAGAGGACCTGCAAGCTTCCAAGCGAATCCCACTCTTCACGGAACGGGTCAACTTCCTCTTCCGATTCGACGCGTTCAATATATTCAACCGCCACAGCTTTGGCTGTATGGACTACCACGTAGGCGATCCGGCATTCGGGCAATTCCAATGCGGTACCGGTCCCAACGCGGAAACCAACAACAACCAGTCGGGCATTGTCTCGTCGGCTCGAACGTTACAGGCAAACTTCCGCATAACGTTTTGATGTAATCGCGATGCGGAAGGCCGGTTACCCGTGGCCTTCCGCATCGCGAAGTATGATATATAGGTTGGCAATACCAAAGGGGGAGCGCGCAGAGCGGTCCCCCCTTATTCTTTTCGACTGTCGTCGCCAGGCAGGTCCATGCTGAGTTGCAGCAGCCATCGGTTTTTGATGCTCGGGTACACCGCTCTTTGGGCCTTCTCTACCCTGCTTCCGGTCACCAAACTCCGGGCTCAGGATGCCGATGCGGAAGCGGCGCAACACTTCGCTGCCGCCCACCAGGCACAGGACGCAGGCAACCTCGATCTCGCGGCAACAGAATACCTCGCAGTCATCCGTCTTCGACCGGATGTTGCCGAAGCCTACGCGAGTCTGGGGCTGGTCTACAACGCGCAGGGAAAGTTCGCAGATTCCGCGCGCACGCTGGCCAAGGCCGAGAAACTGAAGCGCGGATTGCCCGGCGTTAGCCTCTACCTGGGTATCGATTACGAAAAGCAGAGACAGACGGCTCTCGCTGTCCCACAACTCATAGAGGCAGTGCGGCTGGAACCAGGCAATAAGCAGGCGCATACCTGGCTTGCCCGGGCGTTGTGGGATGACGGACGAATCCAGCCTGCTATCGAGCAGGCTCGCAAGACCAGTCTGCTGTTCCCCTCTGATCCAGCTCTGCTGCTGGATCTGGGCGAGGCCTATCGCAAAGCAGCCGATCTGGGAATCCAGCGCGTTCTCACCGCTGCGAGGGGCACACCCCTGGTACACCAGGTCTACGGAGACATCTACAAAGACAATCGTGCCTGGGAAAATGCGGCGGCCCACTACTATCGAGCGCTCGAACAGGATCCTCACTGGCAGGGCGCTCATTACGGATTGGGGGACGTTGCCGTGCGCCGGGAGAAACTGGAAATTGCAATCCAGGAGTATCAGCACGAACTAGAGGTGAATCCAGGCTCTGCCGCTGCCCTCGCCAGGCTGGGCGAGATAGCCTTGCTACAGAGCAAGCCGGACGATGCATTGGCTTTCTTCGCCAAAGCCATTCACGTCGGCGCATACCAGGCGGCAAACGCTCTTGGCTTGCCTCGCCCCTATCCGGCTGGGGCCGAAGACTTATCCCCGCACAGCCAAGACCAACTTCGCACCTGCCTTCCCGCACTGCAAGCATCTCCGCCGAGTGCTTCGCGAGATCTCGCCCTGGGATACGCCAATGCCCGCCTTGGCAGCGACGATGCCTCTCTCGCCGCCTGGAAAGACTTCGCCGGCAATGCCACTCAGCCCGGTGCAACGGATGCACGCGGGCGCGGCGTTGACAGTTACTATCGACAGGATTTCGAAACCGCCGCCGCCGATCTGAGTAGCTGGGTTAAGCTTCATCCGAACGACCTGCAAACCGACTATTTGTTGGCTAGAACCTATCGCAACCTATCTCTCGCCACACTTGAGCATCTGCTTGCTGTGGCTCCGGACTCTTATCCGGCGCATCAGCTTTTGGCCGAGACTTACCAGAATGCAGAGCAGGATGAAAAAGCCGTGGCTGAATACCGAGTTGTGGAAGGCATGGTCCCGGACTTGCCGGGAGTCCATTTCTCCATCGGACATCTGCTGTTGAAGATGAGTCAGCAAGACCCGGCACGAGAGGAACTGGCAGCCGAGCTTCGCTTGAACCCGGACCACGCAGAAGCGAATGCCGAGATGGGCACTATTCTCCTTGATCGACTGGACGCGCCCAACGCCATCCCCTACCTGGAAAAGGCAGTAAAACTGGACCCCGATGATTGGAGCACATACCGCCAACTGGGCAAGGCCTACTACATGCAGAAAGACTATGCCAAGGCCGAGACTGCTCTTCACCAGGCGGTTCGCCACGATCCCCAGGGCCTGGCCCACTATCAGCTCGGACTGGTGTATCGCTCGATGGGCCAGAAAGAGGCGGCCAACGCACAGTTCGAAATCTCCCGCAAGCTCAAGCTCGAAGCCCTGGCTCACGACGAAACGCAAATGACAACGCTGAAATCCGTAGAGCAATGAATCTTCGTGTCCTCGCGCTGGCGCCTCTTCTTCTGTCCTTGGTTGCATTTGGACAGGGCGATTCGTTGCAAAGCGGCGTGGCGCTCTTTCAGCAGGGGAAATACGAAGCGGCGCTCGAACAGTTTGAGGCTGCGAGGCGCTTGCGGCCTGCGGACGCGTCGCTCGAAAACTTTATCGGTATTACAGAGACCAAGCTCGGCCGCATCGACGAGGCCAACAAAGATTACGAAACTGCCATCCGCCTCAACCCCCGCCTCCTGGATCCGCATAAGAACCTGGCATTTAATTACCTGGGGAAAGGACAATACGAGCTTGCGGAAAAGCACCTGAAAATCGCGCTTGCCCTTGACAGCGCTGACCCGTTCGTCCACTACTACTCCGCGATCCTTTATCTCGATACTTCCAGGGATCAGGAAGCAATGCTTCATATCAAGCCGGCGGAGTCCCTGCTTGCCAGTGATCAAATCGCCGCATTGATGGCGATCAAGGCGTGCCTCCGGTCCAATGCTCCTGAGGAAGCGTTGAAACTTATTCAGCTTCTCGAACAGAATTCCGCTCCCTCCGTAGAGCAGGAATACGAAATTGCGGAGCTACTCACCCAAAAGCAAATGTATGCCGAATCGGTAGCGCGGTTTCAGCGTGTCGTGGACATGCAACCGAACTCCTGGCAGAACAAGTACAACCTTGCCATTGCTCTGCTGAGGGCCAAGCAGCCTAAGCAGGCTGTTCCTTTGCTGGACGCAATCACTGCAGAGCATGCAACCGATGCCAACCTGTTGACCCAGATCGCCTCTGCATATGAATCCGCGGGTGAAACCCAAGCGGCTCTTGACTCTTATCAGAAAGCAATCGCAGCGGACCCGATCAATCCTGATCGTTACCTTGACTGTACCCGGTTGTTGATCGATCTGGATCGGTACAGCGAAGCGACCAGCACGATCGAGCGCGGTATGCCACTCGTTCCCGACGACTACCCATTGACGATCCGCCTGGGAGCCATCGCGATGATGCAGGGGAACCGGGAAAAGGCGCGCGAGGCTTACCGTAAAGCAATCGCGGAGCATCCAACGCTCGCTTTGGGGCATGTGGCTTTGGCTCAGACGTATATGAAAGAGGGAAATGATCAGGAAGCGCTCAAGATATTGACCGAAGCACGTACCATCGTCCCGCGCGATTTTGCGCTCGAATATGTTTTTGGCCTGGTTTCCCTGCAATTGGGTCAGCAGCAGCAGGCACTGGAAGCGCTGACGAGTGCTGAGGTGCTGGGACCGACGGTGGTCGAACCGCATTTCCAGCTGGGTCTCCTATACATGAAGTTGCAACAATGGAAAGGAGCGCGGGACGAATTCGAGCAGGTGCTCAAGCTTGATCCACGCAACGCCGCAACCTACTACCAGCTAAGCCGGACTTATCAACGGCTGGGAGAGACGTCAAAGGCGCAAGAGATGGCTAAACAAGCCAGCCTGCTTACAAAAACACAGCGTGAGGATGCCATCAAATCCCAGGAGCTTCGCTTCGGCATTCCAAGCCAGAATTAAAGAAACATTTCCACGAAAGGGCCGCTGAACTGCAGATCCCTCGGCTTCGCTTGGATGACAAAGGAGAGGGCGGATGGCAAAGGAAGGGGTGACCTTCCTGTTCAACATGGATTCTGATTTAAAAAAGCGTCGGTCGAGCAACCACCCCTTACAGAACCGTTACCCTCTCCTTTGTCATCCCGAGCGAAGCCGAGGGATCTGCAGTTCAGCGGAACTTTCGTGGGAACGCGGAATTCATCCTCAAAACAGAATTGTGATCTCGCCTGTCCCGGCGCGCCGTGGAACCGATGCGCAGCGTAGCGGAGAGATTTGCGGTCTTGCTTCCTGCGCCACAGTTCAATACGGAACTGCAACAATAAAAAGCCCTTGACACCTTTAGAAGCCGAAATATATGAACTTAGTGCGCAGTTAACTAGCCCTGAGTTCATTACGGAAAACATGACAGAAACCCCGATTATCCTCAACGTTCATTTCCAGGCAGCACCGGGTCATGAAGAAAAACTCGGAGCCCAGTTGCACGCGCTCGTTGCTCCCACACACGAAGAGCCGGGCTGCCTGATCTACGAACTTCACTTTGATCCTGAGGATTCTTCGAAGTTCATGTTCTATGAGAAATTCGCGAACCAGGCCGCGGTCGACTATCACTTGAATACGCCCCACTTTCGACAATTTCAGAACTACCTCAAAGCGAACGAGCCGATCGCCGCTCAATCGGTGACTCGCTGGCGCAGTTTTCTTTGATCGCGCAGTCATTCGACGACTCGCAGGCACATCCGCGAGAGGAAAATCAGTGAACCCCGACAACAGTTACACTCCCCCGAACGAAATGCCGCCGGCCCCCATACACCAGGTGCTGAAGGGGCAAAAGGCCTTAGTGACTGGAGCGAGCAAGGGGCTAGGCCAGGCTATGGCGTTCGGCTTTGCGCAAGCGGGCGCCGATGTGCTGGTGAACTACAGCTCAGATGAGGCGGGAGCGCGCGAGACTGTAAAAGCAATCGAGACTCTGGGAAGAAAGGCGGTGATTTTCAAGGCCAACCAGTCGCGCGAAAACGAAGTCAAGGCGATGTTCGAATGCATGTTCAAGACCTTCGGCAGGCTCGACATTTGCGTTCCCAACGGGGCCATCCAACTCAACGCAAAAGTAGATGAGATGACCCTCGAGCAGTGGCAGGGTGTGATCGATGTAAACCTGACCGGCATGTTTCTCTGTGCCCGTGAAGCCATTCGAGCCTTTAAGCGCCAGGGCATCGATCGCTCCATCTCCTACGCCTGCGGCAAGCTCATCTTCATGAGCTCGGTGCATGACATTATTCCCTGGGAAGGCCATGCCAACTACGCCGCCGCAAAAGGCGGGCTCATGCTGTTCATGAAGAGCCTGGCACAGGAGGTGGCGCACCTGCGTATCCGGGTAAATGCCCTCTCGCCGGGTGCGATCCGCACCCCCATGAATGTGGAGAAGCTGACGTCACCGGAAATTTTCGAGTCCACCCTGCTCAAGCTGATACCCGCGAAGCGGATCGGCGAACCCGAAGACGTAGCCCGCGCGGCCGTGTGGTTGGCCTCGGATCAATCGGATTATGTGCACGGCACCACCATCTACATCGACGGGGGGATGACGCTGTATCCCGGTTTTATCGGAGCTGGGTAAGCGGGAGCGTTTGTGAAGATACCAGCCTTCATCCTTACAGCGGCAATATTTTCGGCAACAGCGGGAGCCGCAACCATCACGGTGACGATTACCGGAACCACCGGCGAGATCCGGGTTGGCGAAGGACCCATCTTCGAGCATCGGTCCTACACGCTCATCCCGGCGGGTGACCCGTTTGCCCTGACCTATACCTTTGACGAGGACAGAGGAAAGCAAACGATCGCGGAAGTGGCTAACGGGCTTATCAGTCAATCGGAGATAGAAAACTCTAAGCTCGCTTCTCCGGGAACCAGCGCTACGCTCCAAGTCGGCCGCTCGGTGTGGGAGTTCGGATCCTCCGCGCGGTCCCAAGTCATCATGAAGACTTCCGCAACCAGCAAAAGCGAAGAGTTCGTGTACGTCGCCCTGGCAGGCGGCAATCGAGTCTCCGCCAAGATTGTTCCGGGCAAAGGCGGTTATTGGCCGAAGAATGGCGATTGGCGGGCGAGCTTCACGTCCGGTGCGCTCGACGGCAGCACCGGGTCTTTTGCGGCAGACAACGACAGAGTCTCCGCTTCCGGAAGTCTCACGCCACTCGACGATCGTGGTCGCCGGCGTGGATATCGACGGCCAGTGGCTGCGCTATGCGACCAATCCCAGTGGCGGAGGCAAGTGGCAGTTGGCGCACGCTTCGCCCCGAGGCGGCTATATCGTGGAACAAGTAACCCGCACCATCTTCGGAACCAAGCCGGACGGTTCGCCCATCACTCCTTCCTCCGTCGAATACTGGCAGGCGTGGCCCGTTCCTGCAGGAGCGGACGCTCCCGTCGACCCAACGAGCGACTACCCGAATACACCCCTTACCGGCTGTACGGGAGATGAGAGCGTATCGGCCGTGGCACGTTTTTATGAAGGCCTGACTCTACCGCCTGCCTTCGCTTCGGGAAACAGCCCTTATGCGGGGGCCCGCCCATCTTCGATAACCAATCCAAAGCTATCCACCAACAACGCAACCCTGCCCGTCGTCACCAGCAGCACGCAGAAGTTTTAGAGCGCGGCCCGGCCACGCAACGAAGGAGGTTCCGATTGATTTCGCAAATGATCTCGCTGGCATCGACGGGACTGACGCTCAGCCTGCTATGGGCCGCCAGTTCTGCTCCTGCTTCGGCAGCCTTGAATCAGCCGGTAAAAACCAAGAGCGGCATGCTTCAGGGCGTCTCCGGCAAGGATCCCTCAGTGACCGCGTTTCGCGGCGTGCCCTACGCGGCTCCGCCCATCGGCAATCTACGCTGGCGAGGACCGCAAGCAGTAGCTTCCTGGACTGGAATTCGCCACGCGGACAAGTTTGGCAATATCTGCATGCAAAACGCGCTCCAGCCCGGGTCTTTCTATCAAGTGGAGTTCTACGAAAGTCCCGAGCCCATGAGCGAAGACTGCCTGTACCTGAATCTGTGGACCGCGGCTGCATCTGCCGCTGAGAAGCGGCCGGTGATGGTGTGGATTCACGGAGGAGGCTTCGTTGAGGGCTCAGGCTCGCTGCCTTCCTTCAATGGCGAGAGCCTGGCAACGAAGGGCGTGGTGATTGTAACCATCAACTACCGCCTGGGTGTGTTCGGCTTTCTCTCCCATCCCGAGCTGGCCAACGAGAGCCCCTTTCACGCTTCCGGCAACTACGGGATGCTCGATCAGCTGCAAGCGCTCCGATGGGTGAAAGCGAACATACAGAACTTTGGCGGCGATCCGGACAATGTAACCATCTTCGGACAATCCGCAGGCGCAAGCTCGGTGCTGAGCCTGTGCGCCTCACCCCTCGCCAAGGGATACTTTCGGCGCGCCATCGTGCAGAGCGGAGGATTTACCCAGGCCAGCGATCGCAAGACAGAAGAGCAGGCCGGTCTGAAGTTTGCCCAACGTGTGGGCGTCGATTCGATTGCCGGGCTAAGAGCAAAGCCGGCCGCGGAGATCCAACGGATAGCGATTCCCCCTCCCGATGGTACCAGTGCGAACGTCTCCAGGTTCCGCCCGTACGTCGATGGCTACTTCTTAACCACTGCCCCGCACGACGTCTTTCTGGCAGGAGCGGAAAATACCCACTCGCTCCTCGCCGGCTCGAACGCCAATGAAGGCACGACACTCGTACCCACTCCAGTTACAGAAGCGCAAATGAAGAGCCGCATCCAGGCCCGGTACGGACCCAGCGCCGAAGAATACTTCAAGATCTACCCGGTGCACTCCGACCAGGAAGCCTGGCAAGCGACCATCGAAGCTGTCCGGGACTTTATGGCCGGCACTGCCCTGGAAGTGGCCACGGTCGAGAACAAGCATCCGACATACGTTTATTATTTCGATCGGCATCCGCCGGGGCACGACAGCGATCGCTATGGCGCGTATCACTCCGCTGAGCTGGTCTACGTCTTCAACAACCTTGACTCAGTAAAACGTCCGTGGACGGAGACCGACCGCAAGCTGGCCGGCATCATGTCGAGTTACTGGGTCAACTTTGCCAGAACTGGCGATCCCAATGGGACCGGGCTTCCCCGCTGGCCGGCTTATGGCACAACTTCCGCGCGCGGCATAGAGCTGGGCACGCAGGTAAAGCCAGCCTCTCTACCTCCAACGGAACGATTGAACGCACTGAAACAGAGCGGATTTGGCTCCATGTTTTGAGGTTGCAAATTGACGATAGTTCCCGATTGAACTCTTTTCAATATAACCAAATTTAATGCTAGTATTGCCGCCGAAGTACAGCAGGGATGAACTATGAAAGCCAAACCAGAGAGACAGGAAATTTCCCGGAAGGTCGATAAATACTGGGTTCCCATCATCGCCAAAACCATCGAACTGCTCGATTGTTTCGGCTCCGCTACCGAGTCGTTGACGTTGGAAGAAGTGGTCAAGAGAACCGGCATTCCGCACACCACTGCCTATCGCATCCTGCACACGCTCGTATTGCGCGATTACCTCACCCAGTCCGGAAGGCAGTACCGTCTTAACCGGCTGCGCAGGAGACTCCGCTTCGGTTTCGCCAACCTTTCCAAACACATTTGCATAGCGGTGGAGATCCAGCGCAGTTTGGAGAAAGCCACGGCCGCAGCCGGGATCGACCTGGTGGTTTGGGATAACGATCGCAACGCAGAGACCGCCATCCGCAATGCGGAAGAGATGGCCGACAGCAAGGTGGACCTGGCGATTGAATTTCAATTATTCGAGCATGTCGCGCCCGTCATCTCGGACATCCTTTCGCGTTCGGAGATCCCTCTCATCTCCCTGGTGAATCCGCATCACGGAACCGTCTACTTTGGCGTCAACAATTACCGCGCGGGCTTTTCTGCCGGGGTCGCGCTAGCCGACTACGCGACCAGGCACTGGAATTCTCATGTAGACACGCTTCTGCTTCTGGAGTCACCGCGTGCCGGCAGAACCATTCAGAGCAGGCTCGTCGGCGCACTCCAAGGGGTCCAGGAACGGCTTGGGCCGTTGCCGGAGAAAGCCATCGTCCATCTCGACGGTGGGGGCGACAAAGCGACCTCCCAGGCAGCGGCGGCCGGTGCTTTCAAGTCGCGATCACGGAAAAAGGTCCTGGTAGTTGGCATCAATGATGAAAGCGCGATCGGGGCGGTGGAGGCTGCAAAGCAGGCAGGGAACGGTACGGATATCGCCATCGTCGGCCATGGGGGTAGCATGGAGATCATGGACGTCGTCGCCAATCCCGACAGTCCGTGCATCGGCACTGTTTTCTTCCATGCCGAACGGTACGGGACAGATCTGTTGAGCTTCGCCTTGCCCATCGTTCGCGGAAGATCGGCGCCGGTGGTTCACTACGTGCCGCACGAATTCATGGGAAAAGACGCTTTGGTGCGAACCCGCCGCGAGGCTCTCGCCCGCCCCTCATAAGATATGAAAAAACTGAAAGTCGCCATCTTTGGAATCGGTTTCATGGGGCGGGTCCACACGGAAGCGTTGCGCCGTCTCGGCAACGTAGAAGTGGTCGGTGTTGCCGGACGAACTGCCGCCGCGGCACAGAAGTTCGCCGACACCATGCGCATCGAGCGCGCTACCGGTAATTACCAGGATTTGCTCGCAGATCCCGATCTCGACGCCGTCCATATATGCACTCCCAACGAGCTGCACTTTCCCATGGCACAAGCCGCCATGCAAGCGGGTAAACATGTACTGTGCGAGAAGCCCCTGGCCTCGACCATCGCGGAAGCAAACGCGATGCTTGCCATGGCAAAGGAAAAAGGCCTCGCGCATTGCACGTTCTACAACGTGCGCGCATATCCCCAGGTGCAGAACATGCGTCGCCTGCGAGAAGCAGGCGAACTGGGTGACGTGCAAGTCGTTCAGGGCACCTATTCGCAGGATTGGCTGCTCTACGACACTGATTGGAACTGGCGCATCGAATCCGGGCCGTCCCGCACCTTCGCCGACATCGGGACCCACTGGTGCGACCTGGCTGAGCACATCACCGGCAAGCGAATCAGTGCCCTTTGCGCCGATCTCACCACCTTCCTCGACACCCGCAAGAAGCCGAAGGGCTCAGTCGAAACCTTCACCGGCAAGACACTGCAGCCCAGCGAGTACGACGAAGTGGCCATCACAACCGAAGACTTCGGCGCGATGATCTTTGCCATGGGGGAGAAGACGAAGGGATCTCTGACGGTGAGCCAGGTCTCGGTAGGACGCAAGAACCGCCTCTTCATCGAGATCTTTGGCACCAAGGCATCGGTAGCGTGGAATTCCGAGTGCCCCGACGAACTGTGGATCGGCCACCGTAATTCTCCTAATCAGATAGTAGTCAAAGATCCTTCTCTGTTGACCAATGGCGCTACCAGCTGGGCTGACCTGCCGGGCGGTCACAGTGAAGGTTACGATGACACATTCAAGCAAATCTTCCGCCGTTTCTACAAGAGAGTCGCCGACAAGAACGCGCCCATCGAATATCCCACCTTCGAGGATGGGATTCGCCAGATGAGGGTTCTCGACGCAGTGCTCGAGAGTTCACGAAAGAGAGCCTGGGTGCCCGCACAGGACTGAACAGGCTGCGGAAAAAGGGGATAGCTTGTCATGGGCCCAGTTAGCGTGGCATTGCGCATGACATTGCTCGGGGCACTCCTAGCGGCACTCCAGGCCGCGACTCAGCCAACTCCCGCACATCCTCATGAAAAATTTCTGGGAGACGCTGCCTGTCTGTCCTGTCATCAGGACCAGGCCACGACTTATCAGCATACTTCGCATCATCTGACCTCCCAGCCGGCCAACAAAGATTCCATCCTCGGCTCGTTCCATGCGGGGTCCAACTTGCTGATGATCGCCGATCCGGCGACCGCGACCGACAACCCGGGCCTGTACTTCAAAATGGAAGCAAAACCGAACGGCTTCTACCAAACGGCGGTGGCGGGTTGGCCAGGCCAGCTCAAGACGAGAACCGAACGGATGGATCTTGTGATCGGATCAGGCGATCGCGGCCAGAGCTATCTCTACTGGCACGGGGACCGGCTGTATGAGCTACCCGTAAGCTACTGGACCGATGGGAGCCGGTGGATCAACAGCCCGGGGTTCAAGGACGGCACGATGATTTTTTCCCGGGCCGTCATCCCGCGGTGCATGGAGTGTCACGCGACGTTCATCCAAGCACGCTCTCCGGACCCGCTCAGTAATCAGTATGACCCGGCGAGCCTGGTGACCGGGATTGCCTGCGAGCGCTGCCATGGTCCAGGCGAAGCCCACATTGCACTGCACCAGGCGCGGAAGAACGTTATTCCCGACACGTCGACTGCAGAGGCCATTCTCAATCCCGCAAAACTTTCTCGAGACCGCCAGGTTGACCTCTGTGCGCTGTGCCACAACGGTATTCGCTCGGAAGAGTTGGTCCCGGCATTCTCCTACGTCCCGGGAAAATCGTTGGATAGCTATCTGCACCCCAACGAAGGCGACTTAGCCGCGCATCCAGACGTGCATGGAAACCAGGTCGGCCTGCTCGAGAAAAGCCGTTGTTACGTATCTTCCCCGAACATGAGCTGCTCGACCTGTCACGAAGTCCACCAGCCGGAGCGCGCGGCCGCAGCGTACTCGGCCCGCTGCCTCAGCTGCCACCAGGTGGAAAGCTGTGGCATGTCGAAAACCATGGGGCATAAAATTGCGGAGAACTGCATCGACTGTCACATGCCGGTTGAATCGACCAACGCCATCGCTTCTGAAACGGCAGGCCAAGTCATCCGGCCAAAGATGCGCAATCACTGGATCAAGGTTTACCGGTAGCGCTCCAGGTTCCGGCAACGGCGACGGCATCTCTCATCGCGATTCTGTTTGCCTTTGCCTTCTGCAGGGCGTTATCGGCTCCGAGACGCAGGAGTTCAGGCATTCTCGCGGTTGCGCCAGGACGGGCCGCGACCGTGGCAACGCCAATGTTCACCGTGAGCCGGCCTTCGCCTTTCCCATTCTCAGTGGGAGCAGAGCGAAGAAGCTGGGTCGCAGCCTGCACCTTTGCGGCGACTCTGGCCGCCCCACCCGCGTCAGTGGAAGGAAGAATGATCGCAATATCTTCTGCGCCGTAGTGCGCGGCAAAATCGGTGATGCGCAAGGAGCTCATCACCGAAGCGGCGGCTTTGGCCAGACACGAATCATCTTCCCGATGTTGCCGCCAATCGTGGAACCGGCGAAAGTGATCAAAATCCAGCAGCAAGAGAGAGATTTGCGAGCCTTCGCGCTGGGTGCGGTTCCATTCTCGCTCCAGCGCCTCATCAAAAGCGCGATGGGTGGCGAGCCCCGTGCGCGAGTCCGTAAGCTCCAATAGCGAGAGCTGCTCCTCCAAAGTCTTGCGCTCTGTGATGTCCCGCATGACGATGATCGTTTCCCTGGGCCCGCCGGTAGCCGAGTCGCCCATCACGCGATGTTTGACCTCAATCCACGCTACCGTCTCATCTTTCCTGCGCATGCGTATGGTAAGAGGAGAATCCTCCGGGCCCGAAGTGAGCCGGTCCGGAATGTAAGAAGCATCTTCGGAAAGAATGAAATCATCGGGCCGCCTGCCCGCCATCTCCTCCGGCTTCCAGCCCAGGACCCGGAAGCACGAGGGAGAAACGTAGTGCAACACCGCGTCGGCGCCGGCGCGGCAAATCACATCTGTGCTGTTCTCGGCGAGGAACTGAAAGCTGGCCCAGTCTTCAGCTGACATAAGCGCCATCCGGCTGGGTGGGCATAAGCGGCGCCTGAAGAGCTTCCAGCGTGTACCGCGCGATGGCCTGGCTAAGTTGGGAATCGATCTCATCGGCGATGGTCATCACGCCTACCAGCAACACGCTGTAGTCAATGATGCCCAGGTTTTTCTGCAGGGTGTGAAAGATGCTGATCTGCAACATCCGAGCCTCTTCCACCAACATCGCGGCGGTGTAGCCCTGCCGGAAACGGCTGGCTCCGTGCTCAGCGGCGTTTGACGAAGCCAGCTCCTTCGCCCCGATAGGCTGTCCGGAGCGGAGACGCGCTATCAATTCCTGAAAGAGCAGCGGCAGATGGCGGCAGCGCTGTTCGCAGCTCATCGGAATCGACATCACCGACGGGTCCGTTTCTATACGCGCAAACCAGTCCAGAATGATGCTTTCGATGGCGCGTTCCAGCATCGAGGCAACCGTCTCGGTCTGCCTCTTTCCCTGTGGACCGCCGTTCACCCGCTCTTTGATGATCTCGATGAGCGACGCCAGATCGATCGGCTTCACCAGGATCTCATCCGCCTGCTGCAGGATAGCCGCGACCGCAGCCGTCATCTCCGGAAATGCGCTCAGGAGCAGCGTCACTGCCGTAGGATTGGCGTGCCGCATGGCGCTTACCACCGTGAGCCCGTCCCCTGCTCCCGGCATGTGCAGATCGCTCAGCAAAACGTCAAATGGCTCCGGACCGCTGATCAGCTTCAGCGCCTCCGGCACACCAGCCGCGCACGTGACCGCAAAGCCAGACTGTTCCAGCGCTGCAGTCAGAGCCATGCGCACAATTTCATCATCGTCGACGAGAAGTACCCTAATATAGTCCACCATGTGTCTCTTATTGGGGCTATCGGCGGGTACCGGGAATGCTTTAGCGAGCGGTGAGAATGTTTGAAAAGAAATCCGGAAATGCAGTTAACCCCACTGCGGAAGAAGCCGCCGGGACGCGTACGTGCAGTGCTGCAAGGGGTGGCGGCGCGGGATGGAATCGAACCACCAAAAAAGGTTTTGCAGACCCTTCCCACCGGTTGGGTTTCCGCGCCAATCGGAGAAACAGATTCGTCCTACCTATGTTGCCGGGGTCAAACCAAAGGTAAGCCAATGTTTCTCATTTGCCTTGGCCTTCCGCGTGAAGGGTTGGTCAGGCGTTACGGTTGAGGCAAATGAGAACATCGGTTCCCTGCAACACAGCTTTACCGCATGGTTGTCGACCAGAACAGATACTTAACCTTGTATCCCTTGACCATGGCCGGCGGCTGCGCGGTACCCCAGGCCTGGTGATCCCAGGAGATGGCCTGCAGCTTACCGTGAGCAGGGTCGAACACCATGGGAGCCGGCAACGGCTCGCCTTCTACCGCATCGAAGGTGACCTTGATCTGGCGTCCATCATCCTGCCAACGGCCGAACAAGGTAGTGGATCCCTGACCTGGATCCTGGGTAACCGTGGCGGATCCATCCGCGCCCAGGCTCACGCTCATCGACGGAGCTGTTTTAGGCGCGCGGGTTACATAAATCCCGGCAAAGCCAGGATGAAAGTTGGTGTTGGCGGCCAGCGCGGCCACGGGCGAAATCAAAGCGCTCGCCAGCAAAACACGCAGGCCGGCAGCGGCTGATTTTTCAAGGATTCTCATTGCAACGCAAGGCATAGCGAACGCTCCAAGACAGCAGGGTTTGTAACTTTGCTAATAGGAATGTAACCGTGCCTACATCCTTCGGGGAATAGGCTTCTGCAAAAGTTGCAGCCCGGGGTAACGCAGTCTGGATGACCTTCGGTTTTAGGCGTTTATTATCAGCGCCGGCGCCCCTGAAACGACCGGGGATCCCGAGCGGTAGTCTGCCCGTGGGTCCCCGGCTGACTCGAAGGACCTTCGCATGTCTTGCCTGTAACGGAATGAATCAGCCGCGCACTACTCATGACAGAACCATCGAGGCAACGATGGTTCTGAACACGATGCAGACCCTGTCTTCAACGCCCAAGGAGGGCTCGTGTCATGAGTATTTCAGTAACCGCCGTGGTGATTCTTGTGCTGGTATCCATTGCGGCCTTCGCCCAGAAGCCCGGGGACTTGTTCCGCAACACTGCCATCAGGCCCAGCGGGTACATCGACTTTTACGAGATGCCCACTCCGCCGGATGGTCCCGCGCAAAAGACAACTCTGCCTTCCATACCATCAGCCAAACGGTAACGGTGACGGTGACAAATTCGGGGCTTTCGAGGGAGGGGGCGCCCATCCCTGAACCTTCTACATGGGTTCAAGGATGGGACTCGGATTATGCGCCGAAGATCTTGCTCGCCAAACCGGCCAGACCGGATTGTTGTGTGGGCTGTCCGCTGTTGCCGGACAAGTGCGAGACCACCAGGGGAAGAACGACGGCGATCACGCTACTGGCAACCGCTGGAGAGATACCGGCACGCTGAGCAATATTTTCCATCATCCCCTGGCCGAGGCCCTGCTGGACCTGGTCTGGACTGACGGCTTTATTTTCTCCGGGGCTAACCCACGACTGCACCTGGTCGCCGAGGCCGTTTTGCTTTAGCTGATTCAGGATACCGTCCATCCCTCCCGGGTGCTCCTGCATCACCTGGCTGAGGGCATCGGCCACGCCATGATGTTCGGGAGAAGCACCGCCGGCAATAGACGTCAAAGCATCGAGTAAGCCCATAATTGCTCCTTTATAGTTGTGGGTCCGGATGGTGCCGTGCGCCGGTTACGATTCAGCCGTCGCCTTCAAGTTGCGGATAGAGTACGCCGTTTGAGACATCTCTTCAACGTCCCTGGACGGCCTTCGCGGTATCCGCATCCAATCTTCACAGAGATTTACTAATAGAAAGCTCTTATTTGAGCGGCCAGGCGGTTCACGCTCCGAACCGCAAGCCTGCCCTTAAGAAGGGAGTACCGGAAAATCGAATCGGATATGCCGACAGATGCAAGTCACCTTCAAGAACACATTGATGTGATCTTGAAGCACGAAGAAGAGTTTCTGGCCCGGCGCACTGCGGCAGAGCGGGTGGGTGACTCTTTTGGCGCGTTTGTCGGCAGCTTGATCTTTATCGGAATCCACGCCGCGTGGTTCGGGACCTGGATCCTGGCGAACACTCTTGATCTCGGGGGAATCCCCCACTTCGATCCTGCACCTTTTCCTCTCCTCGACACGATCGTCGCCATTGAAGCCATCTTTCTTGCCAGCTTCATCGTAATGAGGCAGAGCCGTCTGAGCCGACGTTCCGACGAGCGCGATCACTTGATCCTGCAGGTGTTGCTGCTGGCAGAGAAGGAGATCACTGCAGTATTGCAAATTGAGAGGCAACTGGCAGTCCGGGTCGGCCTTTCAGGGGTTGCAGAAGACGCGGAGATAACGCAGCTAAGCCAGAGAACTTCCATCGACGACGTGGCGCAGTCGTTGAAGGATTCCATGCCTTCCGAATGAACCTCGGGTTTACCGACCTTTCTTCTGCGGGTCTTTCTTCTGCGGGTCCAGTGGAGAGATGCCCGGACCCTCTTCGTCCATGGCTTCGACCACGCTGTCGTCGGTGGCGGGACGGCCATCACGCACACTCTGTGCTCCTAGAGAATTTTCGCTCCCGGCAGGCGCGGTGCGATCGATCTTGACTTCGCGGGGCTCTGTTTGGTCCGTCGCGTCATCGATGAGTATTTTGCTTATTTTTTCCTGGTTCACGGCCATAGCAGACTCCCCCATAGCGCCATGAAATTAGGATGCAGGGAACCACCTGCGAAGTAAGCAAGACGGCAAGAATCGATTGGTAGCGTTATCGTCTACTTAATAGCATGCGCAAGCGACACATTCTAATGGATATCTTTTGGTTCTCGGGCCACTAATGGACCCCGCAGTGGATACGCTCCTGGGGCTCAGGTTCGCGGCGCAAAAATGCATCTTGGGCCGGGTAAAGAATCGGATCATGCTGAAAGGAAATGCCACTTACAGCATCCGCCTTGCCTCAGAGGTACCCCAAGCCTCCCCGCGCCTGGCCAGCTCCCGGATTTTTCTCCGGGTCTGTGAAGGTCAGCTTCCGAGGCAGCGGCGTCTTGAGATCCGCCTCCAGGAACTGCACCTCCCAGCCGCCCCGCTTGAAGAAATAGCACTAGACCTGGTGCGAGGGGCGATCGTAGCGGGACATGACCAGAGTATAGGAGAACAAATGGCGAAGATATCCGCAAGTTGGGATGCGTGCGGCAGAATTGGTGCAAGTCGGGCGCCGTGACCCGGGCAGCAAATAATCTAGGGGCGATATCGACAACCCATTGAGCTCCCACAGCACCCAACTTCGAGTGAACCATGGCCGCCACAAAGGCACACGGGATGGGAGACGATCTATGTGGAAAGAAACCGCCGCTACTGAACCACCCAAGTGGAAAGACGCTGCTACTGAACCACCCGAGACCACTGCCCCGGCCACCGCCGCTCAACCGGTCACCGAACACGAATTGCGCGAGATATTGGACCGGTTGGGCGGAGCTCGGGACATTTTCCGCCTGAACCGGGAATTGCGGGAGGTTCTATCCCGCCGCGAAACTGAGACCCGGGAGTTGCGGCGTCGCAACGCGGAGTTGGAAAAGATCGTGCAGAAATTCACCCCGATGCTGTTGGAAGCGGCAACCACCATGGGATTGGCGGCGAAGAATGAAAAGACTGAACCGGACCAGTATCGATCGCTGGAAGAGCAAGGGGAGCAGCTAACGAATTGAGTAGTCGTCCCCAAAGGGAAAATGCGATCCGAGTCAGGGCTGCAGTCTCTTCTTCATCGCTCTTTCCGCTCGTCTACGCTCTTTCCCTCAGCCTTTACTGATGTTCTTCGGTTGCTAGGTACCAGCGGGCCGCGGTCATCACCCGCTGCACTTGTACGGCGCTCCACTCACCGCCGCGCGGCGGCGGTAGTGGAACCGGGTTGGGCTCGACTGCGTACCTATCAAGATGAGCACTTTTCAGCCTGACTATCGGCGCAGCTCATGGCTTGGCCCAGCTCTGCTTATTATGGTCGGGCTGATCGCTCTACTGATCGAGACCGGCTATCTGAATCCTTTTCACCTATTGCACTGGTACACCCGATGGTGGCCCGAGCTGTTGATCGGTGCAGGGCTGCTGGCGCTGGGTGAGTGGTGGTTTGATCGCAACCACTACTGTTCAAATGGACCCAAGCTTGCGTTTATCATCTGCTGCCTAGCCCTCCTGCTTTCGGACCACGGTTCATTCGGCATCTATGTTCACGGACACTTGGTCAATGCTGAGGACATCGCACATTTACTGAGTGGGAAGTAATCGGAAGGCCACGGTGGGCGCTCGCGCTCCGGGTTAGCGGTCCCCACCGGCAGCTTCGGGATATAGTCTGTCTGCGATCGTCCAGAACTGCTCCTCGGTGAGAACTGTGTTTGCGGGCAGATCAAACTGCGCGATCAGTCTCCGGGTAAATACGGCGCGCAGCTCCTCGTCCGTCATGAGCCGCGGTTCCTTGTCTGCCATGAGGTGGAGGATATCTACTTCAGCTTCCAGGGTTCGGCGGTATTGCTCATCGGTCATTGGCATTGGTCGCGCTCCCTTCGATCGTCTGGGCGGTAGAGGTCTACCGTGGCGCTGCAAGATATTCTCCAACTCTTCATTGCTCATCGTGTGAGGAGCATCGCCCGTGCCGGCGACGTTGAGGATAGCTACCTTTGTGCCGGTCTGGATTTCGCCGCTGAGCTTTCCGAGCAACTCCAGGCAGCCACGCAGCCCGCGGCAATAGCTGGCGTCCAGTCTCCCGTCTTGGTCGAGGTCTCTGCGATCAACTCGCAGCGAGCCCTGATCTCTTCGACGCGATTCATCAACGATGACGCATGGACAACCACCTCAGCATCTTTGGCTTTAATCATGAGCTTGGGGAAATGGTTGGTTTTGTGGCGCTGTACGGCAGCGGTAGACAAAACCGCCAGAGAGGTAAGCAATACGGCAAGAATCGATTGGTAGCGTCATCGGGGATCGAACCCGAACTCTCCGCCTTGAGAGGGCGGCGTGTTAACCAATTACACCATGACGCCACGGTGGATTGAGGCAGGACCTTCAGTATATCAAAGCAGGCCGCCGCGAAAGCCCACAAGGACCGTGGCTCACAGGCCTAACTTCCTTACCTCGTCGTTGTAATACTTGCGGTAAAGAATGTCCCACTCCTGGCTGCCCTCGACAATGATCTTGCGCTGCGAGGCGATCTTCTGCCGCGCCGCCTGATCGATCTTCATCTCTTCGGTCAACACCTTCTCCAGCGCCTTGCGCGCCTCCTGGCGGATGGTGTTGCGGTCATCCAGAAACTCGCACTCGTCGGTCTCGGCAAGAGTGTCCGCCACCACGTGCGCCAGCTTGTTCAGCTTGTCTCGAGAAAGTCTCACAAGACCGCCTTGTATTTCTTTGCCAGCTCCTGCTTGACCTTTTTGAACATCTCTGCGTAACTGGCGCCGGTGCGGCGCATGTCCTCCTGATAGGCGTCAAGGATGACCCGCACTTCCTCGTTAATCCGATCCTCCAGCGACAGCTCTTCCAGAATGGCGGCATTCACTCGCTCAGCGACAACACCAACTTTGCCTGCCCGGATCATTTTGGCTTCGATCAACTGGTTGACCGTCTGGCGCGCCAGATAATTCACGTACTCCCGCGAGAAAATCATGTGATATGACTCGGACTATAGCATATTTGATACGTTTTCCCGGTCGCGGCCGACCCCTGCGGCTGCACGATATGCGGTGCCATCCCACTCCATTCTCCACCTCCCGCCCGGATGACCGGCATGCATGAAGTTGGCTAACCGCATTGAGCCTTGCGGCAAATCGGAAGACATCTGCGACAATAGGAGGCGCGAACATGCAGCCTGACGACTTGATCTCTCTAAAAGATGACATGGTGGCTTTTATTGAAGGGCATGCCATGCGCCGCTTCCCCGGCTTTATCACCGAAGACCTGCCCACCGTTTTGTGGGAAGACGACGACAACCCCGACAGTTGGAAAGACTTCGTCGAGATGGCCAAAACGGCGTCCGCGCCGTTCGTCACCATGAGCGAAGTCAAGCTGGAGAAGGAAGACATCGCGATGCTGCTGGAACAGATCCGCGATGACAACTTTCCCGACGAGGCGGCGGCTGAAGTCCATGAGGCGCAGTACCTGGTGAACTACGTAGGCAAGATCGGCTACATCCAGCTCGGCTTTGCCCACCACGGGATCCTCTTCGTGCACGAGAACGCGACCCCCTGGTACGAGCGCTACCAGCAACTGTTGGAATTTGTCGAAGACTTCGGAGACGTGGTTTTCGAAGACGATGAGGACGAAGAAGAAGGGTGAATGCTGCCCGCTCCCCTGCCCTAAGCCCTCAGACGGTGCGCCTTAACCGCTGGGTTCTCCCCCAGGCCAACTCCGCCGCTGCCATCCTGGCGCAAAGCGCCGGGTTACCGCTGATTGTGGCCGAGCTGCTGGCGGAACGCGGCGTGCGCAACGCTCAGGAAGCTGATCTCTTCCTTCATCCCCGTATGGAACACCTGCTCGATCCATATGCGATGCAAGGCATGGGCGCGGCCGTTACCCGGGTGCAAACAGCGATCGCATCCCGGGAACCCATTCTCATTTATGGCGACTATGACGTAGACGGCACCACCGCCATCGTTCTGCTCAAAACGGCGATTGAGATGCTCGGCGGCCTGGTGGACTTCCATGTGCCGCACCGCCTGCGTGAGGGCTATGGCATGCAGGAAGAGGTGTTGGCGGCGGCAGCCGGGCGTGGCGTGCGCCTGGTGATCAGCGTCGACACCGGCATACGCGCCTTCTCCGCAGCGGAGGCCGCCGCGCGCCTGGGCGTGGATCTCATCATCACCGATCACCACCTGGCGCAGGATGTGCCCGACCTTCCGGGCCTGCCGAATGCGCTCGCCATCCTTAACCCGAATCAGCCTGGTTGTGCATACGCCTGCAAGCACCTGTGTGGCGCCGGGGTCGCGTTCAAGCTGGCGCAGGCACTGCTTGAGGCCTGGGATGCAGAGCGGGCGCGGGGCAAGATTCTGCCTTCTTTCCTGAAGATGCTGGCCATCGCCACGGTCGCCGATGCGGTCCCGCTTCTCGGGGAAAATCGGGTTTTCGCCAGCGTTGGACTGGAACAATTGCGCCGCCCCGCGAGCGCCGGCCTGCGCTCACTGATGCAGGTGGCGAAGCTTGACCCTAAACAACGAGCCCTGACCTCGACAGACCTGGCATTCCGCCTCGCGCCCCGCATCAACGCGGCCGGCCGCATGGATGTAGCCTCCGAGGTGGTGGAACTGTTCACCACCCGTGACCCGGCCCGGGCAGAGGAGCTGGCGGCAAAACTGGACCGCCTGAACAGCGAGCGGCAACAGGCGGAAGCCGGCATGCTGGAGGAGATCGAACGCCGCCTGCGCGACGAACCCGCGTTTGCGGCAAGCCGCTGCATCGTGATCGAAGGAGAAGGCTGGCATCGCGGCATCATCGGCATACTCGCCTCGCGGGTAGTCGACCGGGTAGGGCGTCCGGCGATTGTGATCGCGCTCGAGAGCGGAGAGGCTTACGGGTCCGGCCGCTCTGTTCCAGGATTTCATCTGCTGCAGGCGATTGAAGGCTGCAAGGAGCTGTTCACCCGCTTCGGGGGCCACGCACACGCGGTTGGGTTCTCTTTGCCTGCGGCACGGCTTGAAGAGCTGAAGAGCCACCTCGAGACCTGGGCCTCGCTCAACGTGGAGGAAACGGCGCCCATCCTGCGCTGCCACGCGGTTCTCCCGCTCGATCAAATCACCGACGCGCTCTACGGTTGGCTGCGCCGCCTGGAGCCGGTGGGCAACGGTAACGAGGAACCCATCTTCGTCGCCTACAACGTGCGCCTCGCGGCTCCGGCTCGCGCCATCAAGGATCGCCACGTGTGCCTGCAACTATCCCAGGGGGCACGGGGTGCCAGTTGGTCTGCCCTGGGTTGGGATTGGGCGGCGCGTGTGCAGGCGCTTGGCCTGGAACAGGGCTCCGTCCTCCACATCGCGTACAAGCTGCGGCAAAACCACCATCCGGAATATGGCGGCCTGGAATTAGAGATTGCCGATCTGGCCCTGGCGGGCTAGCACCGAATTCTTAACAGGCCGTTGTAAACTCCGTTCATGCCACGCGGGCTTTTTGTGACCTTCGAGGGCCTGGATGGCTCCGGTAAAAGTACTCAGCTTCGCCGTCTGAAAGAGTGGTTGCAAGCAGAAGGACATTCCGTTACCGCGACCCGCCAGCCAGGGGGAACCCGGGTCGGCGACCGCATCCGCGGCCTGTTGCTTGACACCCGCACCGAGAACCTGGCGCCGCTGGCCGAATTGGGCCTGATGTTTTCCGATCGCGCGCAAGCCATTGCGGAAGTGATCGAACCTGCGCTCCAGACCGGCCATATCGTGCTTTGTGACCGCTTTACCGACTCCAGCGAAGCCTACCAGGGCGGCGGCCGGCAACTGGGCAGCCAGGTAGTGCTCGATCTCCATGCCGCCTTGTGCGGTGGGCTAAAGCCGGATCTGACCCTGTTACTGTTGCCGGATTTCGATCTCTCGCTCCAGCGCGCGCGGCAACGCAATCGGCGTGCCGTCGCGACCACGGGAAAAGACGAAAACCGGTTCGAAACTGAGAGCTCCGCTTTCTACCGCCGGGTATTCGACAAATATCAGGAGATTGCTGCCCGCGAGCCTTTGCGTGTGGTCGCAATCGATAGCAATGGCTCCATTGATGAAGTCCACGAGCGCGTCGTAGAAGTAGTACGAGGGCGTTTGTAGGCTAGAGCATGGGCACAACTTATTCACCAGCATCAGAGCCGCCGTGGATCGTGCTGGAACGCGATGGCTACCGCTATCCCCCGGGCCTGCAACTGAATCTGCCCTTCTATCTGCTGCGCCGCTTCTTCAAACCGGGAAATCCGATTGCGCTGTTTCAGCACCTCGCCGAGACGTATGGCCGCATGGCCCACTACCGGCTGGGGCTCTCGCACATCGTTTTCGTCAATCAGCTGGATTTTATCCAGGAGATCCTGATCAATCAGCCGCAGAACTTCATCAAGGAGCGGACTCAGCGGCGCATGAAGATTCTGTTGGGCGAGGGCCTGATCACCAGCGACGGCGAGGTCCACCGGCGGCAACGGCGCATTGCCGCTCCCGCCTTCCACCGCCAGCGCATTCAAGCCTATGGCGCCATCATGGTCGATCGCGCCGCCCACATACGCGCCCAGTGGCAGCCTCATCGGCCCATCGACATTGCATCGCAGATGATGCAACTGGCGCTGCAGGTGGTGGCCCGCACGCTCTTCAACACCGACGTGACCGATGACGTGTTGCAGATCAACGACCAGGTCAATGTGATCATGGAGCTCTACAACTACCTGATCGCCCTGCCGCGCGCGGAAGCCTATATGAACTGGCCGCTTCCCGGCCTGATCCGCTTTCGCCAGGCTCGCGCCAAGCTGGACAAGGTAGTGCAGCGTATGATCGCCGACCATCGCGCGGATGGAGTGGATCGGGGTGATCTGCTCTCTATGTTGCTGGCCTCTCGCGACGAGGAATCCGATCACTCGGGCATGACCGACGAGCAGCTGCGCGACGAGGTGCTCACCATTTTCCTGGCTGGCTACGAGACGGTGGCCAATGCCCTTACCTGGACCTGGTACCTGTTGTCGCAAAACCCCGAGGCTGAGAGCCGCTTGCACGCGGAGATAGACTCGATTTTAGGTGGGAGGCTGCCCACGCTTGAGGACCTGCCGCGGCTGCGTTACACGGAGATGGTGTTTGCGGAATCCATGCGTTTGTACCCGCCCGCATGGGCCATGGGCCGGCAGTCGATTACCGATGTGGAACTGGGGCCGTACCGTTTTCCCTCGGGGACTTATTTCTTCTTCAGCCAATTCATCATTCAGCGCAGCTCGGATTATTTTCCCGACCCGTTGCGTTTCGATCCCGACCGTTTTCTCCCCGAAAACAAGTCCGGACGGCCGCGCTTTGCGTATTTTCCTTTCGGTGCGGGTGGACGGCAGTGCATCGGAGAGGCCTTTGCCTGGATGGAAGGGGTTCTGATGTTGGCCACCATGGCGCAAAAATGGAGGCTGCGGTTTGTCCCGGGACAAACCGTCGACGTGCAGCCCAAGATCACGCTCCGCCCCAAGTATCCAATGATGTTTGTGCCCGAACCGCGCTAGATCGCCCGTTCCCGCACCACCCTGCATACGTCTAAAAGAAAGGTCTAACCAAAGTTTTCTCCTTGCACAAACTTCCTGGGTGCCCCACATCTCGCTCGTTTTTCGCGAGATGTGGGAGGCCACAAACCTCGATGTTCGTTGCGCCTTGAGTGAAAAAACTCGAGGGTGAAGCGCCGCGGCATCCCACATCTCGCGAAAAACGAGCGAGATATGGGGCACCCGGGGTTCTCAGCGAAGACAGAGTTGCTGGAGAATTTGCTAGTCTCGGTGTGTGGGTTTCAACCAATTTGCCGGGAATCAAACGACCGTCCGCCACCTGCGGGAGGCGATTGCTGCTGAGCGCATGCCTCCCGCGCTCATCCTCGCCGGCCCTCGCGGAGCCGGCAAATATACCCTATCCATCATGCTGGCGCAGACCATGGCGTGCCTGGAGCATCCAGTCACCGACGGCCTCCCCGATTTCTGCGGGGTATGCAGCAATTGCACCCGCATCGCTCTCTCCATGCCGCTCGCGGAGCGAGTCGGCGAAGCCGTAGCCGCACGAGAAGAGTTGCGGGAAGTTGATAAGAAAGACACTCGCATCCTGATCCAGACACACCCGGATGTCGTGGTCATTCCGCCTGACCCACCTCAGTTGCTGATCAAATTGGGCCAGGTGCGCAGCGTGGTCCAACGCATTTACCGGCTGCCCGCGGATGCGCCCCGGGCAATCTACATCTTTACCAGCACTGCCTTCATGAAGGAAGCGGCCAATTCCCTGCTCAAGATCCTCGAGGAGCCACCCGCCTACGCACATATTTTTTTGCTGGCGGAAAATCCGGGCGAACTTCTGCCAACCATTCGATCCCGCTCCAGTATCTTTCGGCTAGGCGCACTTCCTCCGGAACAGATCGAGGCTGTCCTTGCCGAGCACCGCAAAGAATGGAAACCAAACCAGCGCTCCCTGGTCGCACGGCTTGCCCAGGGCGCGATCGGCCAGGCATTGGGTTTCGATCTGGAAGGTTATCTCGCCAGCCGTCAGGATGCGCTGGTGATGCTCTCAAATGCCACCAGTGAGGGTGCCTCGCGAGCGCAGGAGGCCGACTACGGAGCCCTCTTCCGCGTAACCGAGACCTACCGCGCGGGCGCCGAGGGGCAACAAAAGACCAGTGCCCTCTTGCATGCCTTCGCCAGTCTGGTGGAAGACCTTCTGCTGCTGCAGGCGGGAACCGGCCATCTCATGCGCAACATCGACTTGAAGACCGAACTGACCCGCATATCGCAAACTGTGGATGTGGCATGGATTGAGAACGCTGTCCGCGGGATGGACCAGGTGGAGCAAGGCATGCGCCGCAACCTGCTGAGATCGCTTGCATTGGATTCTTTCGCCGTGGGGTTGGGCCGGTCTTGATACGCCATATTCCGCCTAGCTTTGACAGTTAAACCCAAAAGGCCGCATCCTGCATCCTACCCACTAGAACTTCACAACCAGACAATGGCCGATTCTTCTGCACTTCCGGTGCGCCGAATTTATGACGCGCGTCAGGCAAAAGCGAAGAGCAAAACTGATGGCGCAACTCCGTCAATTTTGCCTTCCATCAGCCCGACGGGTCCACGCAAGCTCGTACGTCCAACGCTGCCGCTGGGCACAGGGCGATATCCCGCCCGTGTGTCCGCGATCTCTTCTGCCTTCACCAACCACAAACGGTTGGATTCCGCTGCAGTACGCAGCGAGAGCTCGCACGCAGAGGCGTTCTACCTTCAGAAGCAAATTCACAGCCGAACCGTGATGGTTTTTGTGTTGGAAGACGGGGAGCAGATCGAGGGCACGATCGAATGGTATGACCGCAATGCAATTAAAGTGCGGCACGGCGCACTGCGCACGCTCATCTATAAGGCGGGCATCAAGTATCTGTATAAAGCGGCGGATACCCACCAGATCAACGGGCGGCCTTAAGCAGACGGTCGCGAATAGCAACGCCGAGACCTTCGTTTCCCGGCATTGGGCAAACGATAACGGTTGCCCCGGCTGCATCCAATTCGCGCAAACCCGCAAACAGGCGACGAGCCAGTTTTTCCTGATCTTCCAGATCGCCCCATTCATAAACCAGGTAGGGCCCTTCGCCGGCGAACACGGTTGGCATCATCACTCCAACCATCTCGCCCGCAGCCTGCAGCTCAGTAGCGAGACTTAATAACTTTTCCCTGCCGGCATTCTCCAGCAACAACAGCCGCGCGCGGGGAGAGTAATGCTTGAGCCCTATGCCTGGCGAGGCTTGAGGCCGCAACCTACCATCCTGCAGTTCACGATAAGCAATCAACGAAGGGCATAAGGACTGCAGCTGTTGCAAGGTGACCATTCCCGGACGATAGAGAATGGGCGGGTCTTCACACACATCGACCACAGTGGATTCGAGCCCCAGGGTCGTGTCCCCGGAGTCGATCACGGCGTCGATACGGCCATCGAGATCCTCGAGGACAAACTCTGCGCGCGTGGGGCTGGTTCTGCCGAAAGAATTGGCGCTGGGCGCTGCAATCGGTACCTCGGCGAGTTCGATCAGTCTGCGGGCGACCGGATGAAACGGCATTCTCACTCCGACCCGGGCGCGCCCGGCGGTCACGATGTCCGGCACCTGCGGGCATTTCGGCAACAACAAAGTTAAAGGCCCGGGCCAGAATGCTTTCATCAACAAACGGCCGGTGGGGGGAATGTCCACGGCCACCATACCCAACTGCTTGTGGTTGACGATGTGTACGATCAGCGGATCCCAGGATGGCCTTTGCTTGGCCTCGAAGATAGCTTGCACCGCCGCCGGGTTGAGAGCATTCGCGCCCAGTCCGTAGACGGTTTCGGTGGGGAATGCGACAGTGCCTCCTTGGCGCAACAGTTCCGCTCCCTGAGACAGGGACGCCGTCGAATCCGGAGAGTCGATTGAGTTGGCATCGACAGCCAGCCGCAGTGTTTTATTAACGATCACGGTGTCATTTTCCCACGAGGTGCCAGCCTGGTATAGACTCCGGCCTATGCAGGCGATGGAAACAGAAGTAAAGATTCGAGTGGCGGACCGCGAAGCGCTGGAGCAGAAGCTGCCGGCTCTTGGCTTTGCGCGCGTCACCGAGCGGACCCTGGAGCGAAATACGCTCTATGACACACCCGATCGCAAGCTGCGTAGCTCGCGCCAGATTTTGCGCATCCGGCAATATGGAAGCAAATGGGTGGTCACGCACAAGTGCGTCCCCAGCGGCCAGACAGAAGAGGGGCCTCACAAAAATCGGGTGGAAACCGAGACCCTGGTGGACGATGGTCCGGTGATGGGAAAGATCTTCGAGGCGTTGGGTTTCGGGCCTGTATTCGTCTATGAAAAATGGCGCACAGAATGGGCAGACCAGCAGGGCCATTGCGTGATCGACGAAACGCCGTTAGGTGTTTATGCGGAGCTCGAGGGTCCAGGCGAATGGATCGACGCGACCGCGGACCGGCTCGGCATCAGCGGGAGCGAATTTATCACGCTCAGTTATGGTCGCATTTTCGAGCTCTGGCGGGACCAGGCTGGTTCGAACGCTGCGAACTTTACGTTTGACGAGATACCGGACAGTGTTCGGGGGGGAGTGTAGACAAGGGGACAGAAGATCTCCCCTTTTTGCCACGCACGGTAGAAAAACATTTCCACGGAAAGTCCGCTGAAACTGCAGATCCCTCGGCTTCGCTCGGGATGACAAAGGAAAGGGTAACGGTTTCACAAAGAGTGGTTGCTGAACTGAGGCGTTTTCATCAGAAACCGCTTTCCGTACAGAGGTGGCCCTTTCCTTTGTCATCCCGTCGAAGCCGAGGGGTCTGCAGTTCAGCGGACTTTTCGTGGAAATGTTTTTCTACCGTGCCTAAGCGTCGACGCCGTGGCACTTCTTGTATTTCTTGCCTGAGCCACAGGGGCAGAGATCGTTCCGGCCTACCTTATCCCCGGCTCGCCTTTGTGCCGGGGCGTCGGAGCTTCCATTCGCGCCCGTCATTCTGGCTTGCTCGAGTTCGCGCTTCTTTTTGCGCTGGAACTCCTGCTCCAGGGCATCGATGGTGGTCGAGGGCGCCCGAACCGGCACCGATATCGGACGCGACGGCGGTGGGGCCGGCGCAGCGTGACTGCCGTTGCCCTCCACCGTCACCGGAGCACTCGGCGGAAGAGCACGGGCCGGCTCGGGAACAGATTGGCTGGTAATCTCGGGTGCCTGGCGACGAGGCAGCTCGGTCACCGGCTGACCATCGGGTCCGACAATCTGCATCAGGAACAGGAACCGAACCGTGTCCTCCTGAAAGCGTCCCATCATGCCTTCAAACATGTCGAAGGACTCTTTCTTATAGGCCACCAACGGATCCTGCTGGCCATATCCGCGCAGACCGATGCCTTCCTTGAGATGGTCCATGCTCAGCAGATGGTCTTTCCACAAGCCGTCGAGCACGCTGAGCATGACCATGCGCTCATGCAACCGCATGGTGGGGCCGCCCAGGATGGCTTCCTTCATCTCGTACTTTTCTTTCAAACGGTCAAAGATCGCTTCACCGAGTTCGTGCCGGTTCAGTGTATCGATGCTGATGCCTTCCTTCTCCAGATCAATGCCGAATTGTGAAGCCAGTTGTCCCTTCAGCCCGTTCAGATCCCATTGATCGGGGTGCATGGCTTCCGGAGCATGCTCGTCCATGATCGCGCTGAGAATCGTCGCGACGTAGTCCTCGAGAATCAGCTCTTTCTGATCGAGCCCTTCCAGCAATTGCCCGCGCAGGCCATACACGGCCGTACGCTGCTTGTTCATGACGTCGTCATATTCCAGCAGGTGTTTACGAGCCTCGAAGTTCTGCCCTTCCACCGCCTTCTGCGCGGCCTCGATGCGGCTGCTGATCATCTTTGACTCGATGGGCACTCCTTCTTCCATACCCAGCCGCTGCAGCAGGTTCGAGACCCACTCCTTGGCGAAGATGCGCATCAGGTCGTCTTCGAGGGAGAGATAAAAACGTGAGGCGCCGGGATCGCCCTGGCGGCCGGCGCGTCCGCGAAGCTGGTTGTCGATACGACGGGACTCGTGGCGCTCGGTGCCGACGATGTGCAATCCACCCGCGGCGATGACCTCGTCGTGTTCCTTTTCGGCCGCGGCAGCATACTGCGCAAACGCCTTATCCCAGGTTTCCTGCCGGGTTTCGAATTCCTGCCCCTGGTAGTAGAAGCGCACCATGCCTGGACCAGCCATGGGGTTGATCGCTCCCTGGGCTGCGTTCACAGCTTGCGCCAGGCCCTTCTTCAATAACTCCTGCTTAGCGGCAAACTCTGCGTTGCCACCAAGCACGATATCGGTGCCGCGGCCGGCCATGTTGGTCGCGATGGTCACCATGCCAAGCCGGCCGGCTTGAGCCACGATCTCAGCTTCACGCTCGTGAAACTTGGCGTTGAGCACGACGTGCTTCACGCCTTTGCGCTGCAGGATCGAAGAAAGCAGCTCCGACTTCTCGATCGAAGTAGTGCCCACCAGCACTGGCTGTTTCTGTTCATTGAGCCGGGCAATCTCGTCGGCAACAGCAAGATATTTTTCCTTGGCAGTGCGGAATACCACGTCAGGATTTTCCTGGCGGCGCATCGGCTTGTTGGTGGGAATGACTACGATCTCGAGCTTGTAGATATTCTCGAATTCCGTGGCTTCCGTTTCCGCCGTGCCGGTCATGCCGGAGAGCTTTTTGTAAAGGCGGAAGTAGTTCTGGAAAGTGATCGTGGCCAGTGTCTGATCTTCGCGGCGAATGTTCACCTGCTCCTTAGCCTCGATCGCCTGGTGCAATCCATCGCTCCAGCGGCGGCCAGGCATGAGGCGGCCAGTGAACTCATCGACGATGATGACTTCGCCATCCTTCACTACATACTGCACATCGCGGCGGTACAGCGAATGGGCTTTGATCGCAACTTCTACGTGATGCTTGAGGTCCCAGTTTTCCGGATCGGCAATGTTGCCGATGCCCAGCAACTGCTCGATCTTTTCCCATCCCTCATCGGTCACGCTTATGGTCTTGTGCTTTTCATCGACCACGTAATCGCCGGTGAGGATTTTCTCTTCGCCGCGTTCGATTTCTTCTCCCTGTTCGAGCGAGGGCAGGATGCGATTCACGCGCGCATATTTGTCTGTCGTCTGGTCGGTTGGGCCGCTGATGATCAGCGGGGTGCGGGCTTCATCGATCAGGATGGAGTCGACCTCGTCCACGATCGCGAAGTAGTGGCCACGCTGCACACAATCGGCGCTGTCGAACTTCATGTTGTCGCGCAGGTAGTCGAATCCGAATTCGTTGTTGGTGCCGTAGGTGATGTCGGACGCGTACGCGGCGCGGCGCTGCGAGTCATCGAGATCGTGCACGATCACGCCGACGCTCAGCCCGAGAAATTCATAGATCTTGCCCATCCACTCGGCGTCGCGTTTGGCCAGGTAGTCGTTGACGGTGACCACGTGCACGCCATGGCCTGCAAGGGCGTTCAGGTAGCAAGGAAGGGTGGCGACCAGGGTCTTGCCTTCGCCGGTCTTCATTTCAGCGATTTTGCCCTGGTGGAGCACGTTGCCGCCAATCAGCTGCACGTCAAAATGCCGCATCAGCAGTACCCTGCGGCCGGCCTCGCGTACCACGGCAAAGGCTTCGGGCAAAATCTCGTTCAACACTACTTTTTCTTCCGCGGCACGCTCTTCGGGGTCGTCGATGCCTTCCAGGCGAGCCGCAATGCGGGCGCGGAATTCCAGGGTCTTGGCGCGTAGCTCGTCATCCGACAGAGCCTTCGTAGCAGGCTCAAGCGACCCGGTCTGGTCGACCATGGGCCCCATCCGCTTGATCACGCGCTCGTTGCTGGTTCCGAAAATCTTGGTTAAAGTGCTTGCGATCAATGGATAATTCCTTTACTGCCCCCAGGGCCACGTTTACTACTCTAGTTTAGTTCACCCCGGGTATTTGGTGCAGAATACCGGGCTTGCGGACGGATAAAGATAACCCTATGCCTAAACGATTTTTACTGTTGTTGGTGCTGTTGCAAGCCGGAGCCGCCCTCGGCCAGATGAATATGCCCATGGCGGACAGCGGAGATCCGGTGCCTCCGGAGCAGCTGCCAACGCCGCAACATATTGAGGGCGTAGGCAATGTGCGCTTTCCCATCACCGCCAACGCCTCGGCCCAAAGGTGGTTCGAGCAGGGCTACAACCTGCTTTACGATTTTTGGGACTATGAGGCGGATCGCGCTTTTGAAGAGTCCATCCGCGCCGATGCCAACTGTGCCATGTGCTATTGGGGGCTGTACCAGGCAGAAAGCTTCAACCACAGCGTAACCAAGACTTATGCGCTGGCGTCGCTGGCGAAGGCGGTCGCGTTGGAGGGTCATGCTACTCCGCGCGAGAAGCTCTACATTCAAGCCTCCGATGCGCACGAGGCAGCCATTCGCGAGGCCGGCACCGGGGACACCGAAGTTCGATCACGAGATTGAAATTCTGCGCACCCTGGTGAAAGAGAACCCCAGCGATACCAATGCCCGTATCGCTCTTTCCGAAGCGGTGAACGATGGCTTTGACGATGCGGGAGAGCCGCGCAAGGGCAAGAAGGAGTCGTTGGCCCTTCTGCAGGGTGTGCTGAAGGAGGAACCACAGAACTCCGCCGCGAACCATTTGTGGATTCATGCGGTCGAGGCTGGTCCGCATCCTGAGCAGGCTTTACATAGCGCGGAGATTCTGGGGTCGCTTGCACCGGCGTCGGGGCACATGGTGCACATGCCCGGCCACATTTTTTATCGTACCGGCGATTATGCTCACGCGCAGACTTCCTTCGACGCTTCTGCGCAGACGGATGAAGACTACATGCGCCAGCAGCACATCGCGCCGGACAATGACTGGAACTATGTCCACAACCTGATGTATTCCATCGCCAACCTGCTGGAGGCTGGACAAATGCAGGAGGCGACCCGGGTTTCCGCCAAACTGGCCAAGGCGCGTGGTCATCTCGAAGACACGCTCTATCCGTGGTCGCCGCGGGATTCCATTGCACGGCTTAATCCTGAGCTGCCGGCGGCATTGCGTACGGCAGACTGGCCGCGCGTGGTGCAGTTGGTCAATGCTGCCAATCTCTCGCAGAACATGCCGCACATGGAGTTTCTCGCCGGCGGTCTTTCCCAGTTTGCTACGGGGATGCAGTCGGTGGAAGCGCACGAGCCCGATGTAGCGGAACGGCACTCCGTTTTGCTCGATTCGACTTTGTGGCGCATGTCGCAACAGATCAAAGATCAGGAAGCGAAGGACAAGAAGGCTGCCCCGCCAACGGGGAACCAAAGCATGTCCCCCGATCCTTTGCCCAAACCGCTGCTGCAAATGCTCTCGATCATGTCGCTCGAGTTGCGCGGCTCCATGTTGGCCACACAGGATAATGTTCCTGAGGCGGAGAAGTTGTTTGCCGCTGCGCGCCGGGAGGAGAAAGAGCTCGGCTATCACGAGCCTCCGTTTTATATCCGGCCGGTCGCGGAGAGTGAGGCGGCGGCGATGATGACGGCGGGTAAATGGGCGGAGGCGGAAGCCGCGTTCCAGAAGGCGTTGGTGGATCGCCCCAACTCCGGTTTCGCACTTTATGGGCTTGCCCAGGTGGAGGAGAAGAAGGGAGATGCCGGAGCTACCACGGCGTCTTACCATCAGTTTCTCAGCGCGTGGAAGATTGCGGATCCGGGATTGCCGGAGATGCAACATGCTCAGCAATGGATGAAGCAACATGAGGGTGTTGGGAGTGCCGGTTCATATTGAGAACTAAGGATCCCCACTTCACCGGGGTTCGAAAACATTTCCATGAAAGGTCCGTAGAACCGCAGACTGAGCGTCTGCGTAATATGATGGGGCACTCTTTTAGGAGGCATCTTGGACGAGGATATTGTGCAGGCTGAGGTTTTGCCACCAGCGATTCAGGAGCCGCCGAAGCGTGGTTTGCGATGGGTTTTCGTTGGCGCCGATGGCCTTCGGGCCGGCTGGGGCGTGGCGCTGTTTATCGTGCTCTATGTCGTATTCTTGCTGGTCATGGGCCGGGTATTGCGGCCGTTTCTTCGCGAGGCTCGCCACCTGAACGTGCTGCCCGTGCGACTCGCCCTGATCACCGAGTTCGCGCAATTTCTCCCTACCATCCTGGCCACCGCCGTTATGGCGTTGATTGAGGGGCGATCCTTTCTTGCCTACGGGTATCAAGGCACCGCCAAGGCGGCGCGCTTCTTCGCGGGATTGGCTTGGGGTTTTATCGCCCTTTCCGCATTCGTACTTACTTTGTGGAAGGCCCATCTGCTGGCGTTCGATGGCGAGCTGCTGCATGGCGGCGACATCCTGAAATACGCATTCGGCTGGGGTCTCGTGTTTTTGATGGTCGCGTTTTTTGAGGAATCCACCTTACGGGGTTATCTGCAATTTACGTTGACCCGCGGCATCGGGTTCTGGTGGGGCGCGCTGCTGCTTTCGCTGCTGTTCGGCTTTTCCCACGGCACAAATCCGGGCGAGACGCCGGTAGGGTTATTTGCGGCGGCAGCCGTCGGACTGATTTTCTGCCTCAGCCTTTGGTACACCGGTTCACTGTGGTGGGCGGTTGGTTTCCATGCCAGCTGGGATTGGGCGGAATCGTATTTCTACGGCACATCGGACAGCGGGCTGGTAGTGCGGGGGCACTTGCTTGGTGAGCACCCCATCGGCCCACGGTTGTGGAGCGGCGGCACCACTGGCCCCGAAGGCAGTCTGCTGGTTTTGTTCCTGCTGGTCATCGCGGCCATCCTGATGCGGCTGTGGTGGGGACCCCGCGTCGAGTCCCCTTTCCGCAACGGTGGATGGAAACCTGCATGGCTCAGAAAGCCTGAACAATTCGGCCCACTACCCTTATAAGTAGGCCGGATCCGCGCTTTCTTGATCGACGGCCAGTTCAGCAAATGCTTGCTGGGCCTTTGCCTGGTCGAACTTGCCCTCGCGCGCCAAGCGGGAAAGGGTCGCGGCCACAATCGACTCCGCGTTCACCTCGAAGTGGCGGCGCAGATACTCACGGTTGTCGCTGCGGCCAAAGCCGTCCGTGCCCAGTGACACCAGTCTGGACGACAGCCAGGGCGCAAGTTGATCGGGCACCACCTTCATGTAGTCGCTGGCCGCAATGATCGGACCCTCAGCCCCCTGCAGGGTTTGCAGGATGTAAGGAACCTTTTCCTGCTCCGTGGGATGGAGGCGATTCCAGCGTTCTACGCCCAGAGCTTCGCGCCTGAGTTCGTTGTAGCTGGTCACGCTCCAGACGTCCGTCTGCACGCCATACTTCTCCGCCAGAATGCCCTGCGCCCGGACCACTTCGTTCAGGATCGGTCCGCTGCCAAACAGCTGCGCCGTGGCTTTGCCGGAGGTCGCCGCCTGGAAGCGGTAGATGCCGCGCACGATGCCTTCGCGGACCCCTTCCGGCATCGCCGGCATGGCGTAGTCCTCGTTGTACATGGTGATGTAGTAGAAGATGTTCTCGTTTTCCTGGTACATGCGGCGGATGCCATCCTGCACGATCACGGCCAGCTCATACACATAAGCCGGGTCGTAGCTGAGGCAGGTGGGAACGGTGCTGGCCAAAACGTGGCTATGCCCGTCCTGGTGCTGCAGTCCTTCTCCCAGCATGGTGGTGCGGCCGGCGGTTCCTCCCATGAGGAAACCCTTGCCGCGCGAATCGGCGAAGGCCCAGATCATGTCCCCGACGCGCTGAAAACCAAACATCGAGTAGTACATGTAGAACGGAATCATGGGGATGTGGTAGTTGGAGTAGGAAGTGCCTGCCGCAGTAAAGGAAGCCATGGAGCCGGCTTCGGTAATGCCCTCTTCCAGGATCTGGCCGTCCTGCTCTTCGCGATAGTAGAGGAGCATGTCGTTGTCGTGCGGGGTGTACTTCTGCCCTTCGGGGGCATAGATCGCCACTTGGCGAATGGCTGATTCCAGACCGAAGGTGCGCGCTTCATCGGGCACGATGGGCACGATCAGCTTGCCGATGGTTGGATCCTTCAGCAGATGACGCAGGATGCTGACAAACCCCATGGTGGTGGAGACTGTCCGCCCTTTGGACCCAGCCGTCCACTCGCTGAACTCCTTGAGCGGGGGAGCCTTGAACACTAGCTTGGGCGCGTCGCGGCGCGGAAGATAACCACCTAGCGATTTGCGGCGTTCCTGCAGGTAGACGATCTCCGGGCTGTCTGGCGCGGGCCGATACGGTTTACCTAGTTTCGCTTGCTGCTCGGGTACAGGGATCTTGAAGCGCTTCACGAACTGGGCCAGGCCGCTGTCGGTGAGTTTCTTCTCCTGGTGGGAAGCGTTGCGGGCCTGGTTGGCGCCCATGCCGTAGCCCTTGACCGTTTTGGCCAGGATCACGGTCGGCGAGCCGTGATGATTCACCGCTCTACGGTACGCGTTGTAGATCTTGACCCGGTCATGGCCGCCACGGTGCAGATTCTCTAATTGCTCGTCGGTCTTGTCGCTGACCATCTCGAGCAGTTCGGGATACTTGCCGAAAAACTCCTGCCGCAGGTAGGCCCCGCCCTTTGCCTTGAACGCTTGGTAATCGCCATCGACGCACTCTTCCATTCGCTTGAGCAACAGGCCGGAAGAATCGCGTTCGAAGAGTTCATCCCAATCGCCGCCCCACACGACCTTGATGACCAGCCAGCCTGCGCCGCGGAACGTGCCTTCGAGCTCATCGATGATGCGCTTATTGCCGCGCACCGGCCCGTCCAGGCGCTGCAGGTTGCAGTTCACGACAAAGATCAGATTGTCGAGCTTCTCCCGGGAGGCAACATTGAGGGCGCCCAGGGTATCGACTTCGTCGGTCTCGCCATCTCCCACAAAGGCCCAGATCTTGCGGTCGGTTTTCTGAATGAGCTTGCGGTTCTCCAGGTAGCGCATGAAGCGGGCCTGGTAGATCGCGTTCAGCGGTCCGATGCCCATGGAGACGGTGGGGAAACGCCAGAAATCCGGCATCAGCCACGGGTGGGGATAGGAAGACAGACCGGGCTTGCCGCGCAATTCGTGGCGGAAATTCAGCAGGCGTTCGTCGTCAAACCTGCCTTCGAGGTAGGCGCGGGCATAGACACCCGGGGACGCGTGTCCCTGAAAGTAGATAAAGTCGCCGGGCTGGTCTCCGTAGGTCGCGTGGAAGAAGTGCTCATAGCCGACTTCGAGCAGGGTGGCCAGCGAGGAATAGGTGGAAAGATGGCCGCCGATGCCCGCATCCTTTTTGTTCTGGCCATGCACCATGGCCATCGCGTTCCAGCGGATAAGGGCTTCCAGCCGCAACTCCAGCTTGCGGTCGCCGGGGTAGGGTACCTCTTCATGCCTGGGGATGGTGTTGATGTAGGGGGTCGTGAGCGCGCTGGGAGTGGAGATGCCGGCTTCGCGCGCCCGCTGCCGCAATGCGGCAATCAGTTCCGCAGCCTGTTCGTGGCCTTCGCCGACCACCAGGTCGTCAAATGCTTCAATCCACTCTGCTACTTCATCAGAAAACTTCGATTGCGCGGGAACTGCGACTTTGGTTTCCATAGAAATTAGACCGTTTCTGCCTCTTGTAGTATATCCGTCAGCAGAGAATCCTGAGAAAGCGCGCGCCCACCGGGTGACCAATGTCTACGTCTTCTTTTCATGAGAGCCACGCCGACATCATTGACCTGCAACAGCAGGTAGCCCGCCTGCAGGCTTTGCTGGAGATTTCGCGGCAGGTGCACGCGGCAGTCGGGCCGGAAGAGGTGCTGCAATCCGTTCTGCGCATCGTGGTGCGGGAGCTGGAAATGGCCGGGGCTCACGTCACCGAGCCTTCGCTCACCGTGGGCGAGATGCCTCCGGAACCCTGGGAGGGCTGCACCCGGTTTGCCCTGCTGAACAAAGACGGAAAGCAGTTGACTGAGCTGGTGGTCAACCCGGGCCCGGGCAAGACGATTTCCATCTATGAACAGGATTTTCTCGAAGGGCTGGTCCTGCAGGCAGGAGTGGCAGTCGAAAACGCGCAATACCATGAGCGCGCGGTCGAATGGGCGCGGGTGCAGCAGGATCTGGATGCCGCACGCGCCATTCAGCGCAGCCTTCTGCCGCAGCAGATGACAGAGATTTCCGGTTATTCCGTCGCTGTGCAGTCCAGCACTTGCTACGAGGTGGGCGGCGACTACGTGGACCTGGTCAGTCTTCCCGATGGGAGCGAGCTTATGGTCGTGGCTGATGTTGCGGGCAAGGGCTTGGCCTCAGCGATTGTCGCGACCTCGTTTCGATCGGCCTTTCGCGCGATGGCGCTCGCGGGGCTGCCGCTGGCTGAGTTGGCCGCGCGCATGAACCAGCAGCACTATGGCGAAGGCACGGAGGCGCGCCGCCGCTACGTGACCGCGATCTTCCTCAAGCTGGACCCGGCGAATCACACCGTCGAGGTGGTGAATGCCGGCCACAATCCCGGCTTTCTGCTTTCCCCGGATAAGACCGTGCACGAAATTGAGGCGAGCGGCACGCCGATCGGCCTGGTCCCGTTCATGCAATACAGCTCGGAAACGCTCGTATTCCACCCTGGATCGCGGCTGCTTTTCTATACCGATGGGCTGACAGAAGTGTTTCAGGGCGATGATGAATTCGGTCCGGAGCGTTTGCTGGCCACATTTCGCGAGTGCAAGTCGGAGGATTGTACTGCTATCCTCAAGGTCCTGTGGCAACAATTGGCTGAATTTTCCAGGGGAGAGCCGCAGCAGGACGACATGACGGCACTGGCACTGGTGCGCATGCAGGCGTGACGGGAGACCAAAATGGTTGAAACCAGAGGCACGGCGGTGGAAGTCAAGCTCCCATCGCGGCTGGGCTTCGAAAAAGTTGCCATGGGCACGGCGGCCAGCGTGGCCAAGCTCATGGGCTTTCCCGATGATCGCATCGAAGACTTGAAGACCGCTCTGGCTGAGGCTTGCATCAACGCCATCGAGCACGGAAACCGCCTGGATGGCAACTTATGCGTCGGGGTGATCCTTTCCGCCAGCGATGAAGCCCTCGAAGTAAAAGTGATGGACACCGGCTCTGGTATCGCCAAGACGCCTTCCAAACCGGACATTGACCGCAAGATGCATGGCGAAGAGGATCCCCGGGGGATGGGCATGTTCCTGATCCAGTCGCTGGTGGATGAGGCGGAGTGGGTGAAAGGGAGCCCGGGAAAAGGAAGCTACGTGCGATTGGTCATCAGGCTGGCCAAGGAGAGTGAGTAAGGTGCAGACGGAGACAAAAGCTAAAGTTGATGAAGTTCTGGGTGCCAAAGGGCAGCCGGTCACCGTTCTTCGCTTCACGGGCGATATTTCCAGCGGTTCCAGGGATACGGTGTTGGGTACGTACGAAGGCGTAACTAAGAGCCGTCCTGTGCTGATTGATTTTTCTAAGGTGGAGTACATCAACTCGAGTGGGATCGCGCTGGTAATCCAGATGTTGATGGAGGCCAATAAGGCCGATCAGACCATTGCTGCGTTTGGGCTGACGCCCCATTTTCAGAAGGTGTTCACGATGGTAGGGATTACCAAATACGCGGCTTTGCATCGGGATGAGGCTTCGGCGATCGCTTCGCTGTAGGTTAGTGCCGCGCCCACGGCGCTCGGATCATCTTCGGAATTGATACCCAGCCCTTCCGGGCTGGGCTCACGTTTGGCGGGGCGGCCCTCCGGGCCTCGCATCCATGGCGATTTGGCAGTGTCGTTCTTTTGTTTGGGAATGAGGACGTTAGTTCCTACACAAGATTGTCATCTAGACCGGAGATCTGGTTTCTTCCTTCATGCCGCTACTTCGCGCGCGGGTGGGTGCGGTCGTAGACCTGGGTGACTTGGCCGACGGTTAGCTGGGTGTAGCGCTGGGTGGTGGAGAGGCGCTCGTGGCCCAGCAGCTCCTGGATGGCCCTTAGATCGGCTCCTTCTTCCAACATGTGGGTGCCGAAGGCGTGGCGTAGGGTGTGGGGGTGGATCTCGGCCGGCAGTCCCTTGGCGAGCGAGATTTGCTTGACGATCCTGCCTACGCTTCTGGTTGTCAGCCGTCCGGTTCCCCTCAGGCGCAGATTCAAGAGCAGGGCTTCATTTATCTTCCCGGCAAGCTTGAGGGCCCTGGAGGGGAGATAGGCGCGGATTGCGTCTGCCGCGGCGTCGCCTAAGGGCACGTAGCGCTGCTTTCGCCCTTTGCCCCGGACCAGAATCACTTCCCTCGCCCAGTGGACGTCCGTCAGGTTCAACCCGACTAGTTCTGCGTTGCGGATGCCGCAACCGTATAGCAACTCGAAGATCACGCGATCACGCTCCGGCCAGGCGGCTGCATCATCCGAAGCTGCGGTTTCCACCAGGTGGTTCATCTGCTCGATCGACGGGACCCGGGGCAAATGCTTGGGCAGCTTCGGGGTCGCCACCAGCGCCGCCGGATTACTGGTCACGTGGCCGGCTCTGGCCATCCACTGGAACCAGGAACGAACGGCTGCCAGCGATCGGGCCACCGACGCCTTGGCCAATCCACGCTCGTAAAGGTCGCCCAGGTAGGCGCGAATCTGCAGATGGTCAATGCTGTGCATCTGAACGCTGGTTCCGCGCTGCTCGACCAGGTAAGCTGCGAAATTGCCGATTTCCCTCTGATAGGCGCGTAGGGTGTGCGGGGACGCAGCTCGCTCATGGGCGAGCATGGCCAGGAATTCCTCTGCCAGGAGCGCCGGTTGCGGCTTCTTCACTTGGCAGCCCTTCGGGTCGCCCGGGGATGGTGAGCGCGATGCACTTCTTTGAGCCTGCCCAGGGCCAGGTGAGTGTAGACCTGGGTGGTCGAGATATCGGCGTGCCCCAGAAGGGTTTGCACCGTTCTCAAATCAGCTCCGTTCTCCACCATGTGGGTAGCGCAACTGTGGCGCATGACGTGGGGACTGGCCCGAGTGTCCAGGCGTTTCACCAGATGCCACACCCATTGCCGGGTGAGTCCTGCACCGCGCACGGAGAGAAACAGCCGGCTTTCGCGGGGGCGGATAGCCAGCCCGGGTCGGCCCCGGGTCAAGTAATCCTCCAGAGCCTCGACGGCCATTCGCCCCAAGGGGACAATGCGCTCCTTGTCTCCCTTGCCGCGGACCAGCATGCGTCCGTCCGCCAGGGAGAGATCTTCGACCCTGAGCCCGGTAAGCTCGGAGACGCGCACCCCTCCGGCGTAAAGCATCTCCACGATGGCGCGATCACGCAGGGCGACCGAATCCGCCTGGGGGTGATCGGCAGCGGTTCCAGCCAGCTCCATCATGTGCTCCACCTCGGATTGCGCCAGAGCCTTGGGGAGAACCTTCCAGGAGGCTGGGGATTCGAGGTTGACGGTCGGGTCGTGCCCGATCCGCTTGTCCAGCAGCAGCCATTTGTAGAAGCCGCGGAGGCAGGAGAGCTTGCGCGCTACCGAACGCGATTGCACTCCGTGCTTCTGCAGGTGTTCGAGGAAGCCGGCGACTTGGGCCTGCCCTGCAGTAAGCGGGAGGGCGTGGGCGCCCTCAAGAAATTCGGCGAATAAGGAGAGGTCCCGTTGATAGGCTTCACAGGTCAGGGGACGCAGGCCTTTTTCGACCCGCAGGTAGGTAAGGTATTGACGCGTGATGCCGGACTGGTTCTCGGCGGGCACAAATTTGATTATCCGCTTGCCGCGGGGTGGATCGAGAGGCGGCCTCAGGTAGGAATCAAGAGAGGTAGCGGTGTCTGCGATTTGATTGCGGGAGCGGCGTTTGTGCCGTCGCCGTGCCGGGCTACAGATTGTTCCGTCCCTACGGGACTTGGGCCGGGTGAAAGTGTGCGCCTTATGCGTCCTATGCGCCTTTTGGGTGGAAGTGTGCGCCTTAAGCGCCCTAAGGGTCCGATTTCATCGCTTCTTCATGGCGGAAGTGCAAAATTGCGGGAGATCGCCGACAATACACAGCAGGGGCAGGTGCCCCGCCAGGAGCGGCTTCCGGTTTGACTAGCAGCAAGTCCCCACATATCACGCCTCTTTCCCCCCAAGAATTTGCCGATTCCGTTCTCTCCCGAGAGCCCGCCGTCGCTGTGTTCGATTGCGACGGAACGTTGTGGAACGGGGACTCGGGATACGACTTCATGGTGTGGTCGATCGAGGAGGGCATCGTCTCTCGCAACGCCAGCGATTGGATCGATTCCCGGTACCGGCTTTATCGCGCGGGCACGGTCTCCGAACTCGCCATGTGCGGGGAGATGGTCCAGATCTACGACGGCCTGAGCGAAACGGAAGTCCGCCGGGCCGCTGCCGCATTTTTCCAATCGCGCTTCGCAGACAGCATCTTCCCTGAAATGCGCTCGCTGGTCGCCGCGTTGACCGACCGCGGGACGGAGATTTGGGTGGTCAGCTCGACCAACAACTGGGTGATCGAAGAGGGCGTGCGCAGCTTTCATGTGCCTCCCTCGCGGGTGATTGCCGCGCGCGCCCTGGTGGTCAACGGAGTCATTACCACCAAGCTGGTCGATGTGCCCACGGGCGAGGGCAAAGCCAGTTCGTTGATTGCGGCGGGCGTCGCGGCTCCCGATGTGGTGTTTGGGAATTCTATCCACGACGCTGCCATGCTGGAGATCGCGCGACAGGCCTATCCCGTGAATCCCACACCGGCTTTGCTGCAAATAGCAGGCAATCACGGGTGGCCCATCTTCTATCCGGAAGGCACTCTGCCCACCTCGGCATGATGGCTCAGCGGTTCGGCCGTAGCCTTCGGGTTGCCGCGCTGCAGCCCAGCGTTAGCCTTACTCTCGAACATCTGGGCTGCCTGGACTCCCTCGTCGCCTGCACCCGTTACTGCCTGCAGGCGGTTCCTGCCTTGCGGACGCGTGACGTGAAAGTGATTGCTGACTCGTGGTCTTCTACCACCGAGGAAATTCTTTCTGCTTCCCCCGATCTGGTGGTCGCGTCGGTTCCTTACCGGTTGGAATCGCTGGCCGCTATTTTGAAATGCGGCGTCCCGGTGCTGACGCTCGCGCCGCACACGCTGATGGACGTTTATCAGGACATCCGGCTTCTGGGAGACATTCTGCACGCTCAGGATCGAGCCGCGGCGGTGGTTGAGGAGATGATGCGCGAAGTGGCGTCTATGCAGGACGCAGTCTCTACAGCTGAAACGCGAGCGGTCTACTGCGAGGAGTGGGGCAAACCGCTTATTCATTCGCAGACATGGGTCGCGGACCTGGTATCCGCTGCCGGGGGACGTTTCTTGGGAAAGCCTGGCTCCGTGACAGAGCCGGACGCGATTGCTGCCGCGGATCCGGACGTCCTGATCTTTGCGTGGTGCGGCGCCGGCGACCGGGTTCCTCTGGCCCGGGTGATCGAGAAGCGGCAGTGGCAGTCGCTGCGCGCTGTTCGGGAAGGCCGGGTTTATTGCGTTCCGGACGAGTTTTTGAATACTCCCGCGGCGAATCTTCTGCAGGGACTTCGAGCGCTGGCGGGCGCGATTCATCCGGAGATTTTTGGGGCCGCGCCAGGCGTACGATGCCTGCTACCAGACGGTCTTGCGGCAACAACGTCTAAAATGACATGAGTGTGCAGAAAGATTCCAGGCGAGCAAGAACGGACGCCAAAGTAGTTCGGCTGGTGGTGGCCGCACTGATCCTGCGGGAGCAGAAGGTACTGATTTGTCAGCGGCGCCCGGACCAGCCAATGGCTTTGAAATGGGAGTTTCCCGGGGGCAAGGTAGAGGACGGGGAGAGCGCGGAACAAGCTTTGCGGCGGGAGTTGGATGAGGAATTGGGTATCGCCGCGGATATCGGCAATCGGGTCGCACATACTCGGCATACCTACCGCAGCGGAACCGCGATCGACCTGCAGTTTTTTGCGGTTTACCAGTTTGCCGGCGAGATGACGAACCGGATTTTCAATGATCTTCGGTGGTGCCCGCTGCGGGAGTTGACGCGGTATGATTTTTTGGCTGCGGATCGGATTTTGATTCGGGATTTGGCTGCGGGTAAGTTGCTTTAGGGCTGGCCAGCCCTCCCCATTCGTGACTTCATCGTGTTGACGAGGGAGAGCGCAGTGCCGCTGCCTCCGGTGCTCCGCGATTAACCTACATCCGTATTGGTGGCGCCAGCCCTTCCGGGCTGGGCTTACGTTTAGAGTCGGCACCTACGGTTGTTTCCTGTGCTACGAACGTATTAATCCCGGTTCATGCCCATGGTTTCCAATAAATTGCCTCCGCGAGACGATTCCTTGTTTCCATCAAGCAAAGGTCTGGAAAAAAGCAAATATTGGACAAGCTCGAAGTTCACCCAGTTCCCTGTCGGGATTGTGTTTGGGTGTTCTCACGTAGTCCTTTCGAGCGTGTGAGACGGCTTTCAATCGGCGGTGGCGAATCTCAACCTTGGAAGATGACTTCACCCTCGGTGTCTTGAAAAGCGTACCTCAGTGGCTGATAGCCAAGTCAAGGGCGTTGGTCTATTTGTGGCACGGTCTGAAAGGCGCGGCTGCCCGTTCGTCACCTTGCGTCGTTGTGCTCCTGGGGAGTTGGTCTCCGCAGCTGCGGTTTCAGAATTGGAAGTAGATGAAGTCGCGGTGGCCGAAGAAGCCGAAGAAGACTATGGCGTAGAGGCATGCGTTGTAGGCCAGAGCGCGAAAGGCTGGACGGGCCCAGATCCGCGGCACGGTCAAGGGATGGGCGATCCACCACTCGACTACGAACATGGCCACGATCGACAGGAGCAGGTAGGGTGCGGTCGCACGGCTGAAGCCGCCCACCTTCAGCAACAACGGGTCGAGGCGCCCGGGGGGTAGAAGATGGGTGGCGATAAACCAGGCGTCTCCCACGGTGTTGGCGCGAAAGAATATCCAGGCGTAGGTCACGACGCTGAAGGTTACAACCGTTTTGCAGAACGCAGCCAGGCGCGGCGCACGAGGAAAAGGACGTAGCGGGATCGATTGGGCAACCATCAGGTAGAAACCGTGAAGGAAGCCCCAGATAACAAAGGTCCAGTTGGCTCCATGCCAAAGGCCGCTAATGACAAAGGTGATCATCAGGTTGGCATAGTGGCGCGATAGCTTCACGCGGTTCCCGCCCAGCGGAATATAGACATAGTCGCGGAACCAGGTGGAGAGCGAGATGTGCCATCTCCTCCAGAATTCGCCGACCGAGCGGCTGAAGTAGGGCTGCATGAAATTGATGCGCAACTCGTAGCCCATCATGCGCGCGAGGCCTAACGCTATGTCCGTATAGCCGGAGAAATCGCAGTAGATCTGGATGGAAAACAGCAGGGTTGCCAGGATGAGGGCGGCTCCGTTGTAATGCCGCGGCGTGTCGTAGATGAGCTTTACGAAATCAGCTACGTTGTCGGCCAACACCATCTTCTTGAACAGACCCCAGAGGGCCTGCACCATTCCCGCCCGAACACCTTCGAAGGTGACCCTTGGCTCGCGATGGAATTGGGGCAGCAACTCGTAAGGGCGCTCAATGGGGCCGGCCACCATCTGCGGGAAGAAGGCTACGTAGAGCGCGTATTCCAGCAGATTCTTTTCTGCCGGCACTCTGCGCCGGTAGACCTCGATGGTGTAACTCATCGCCTGGAATGTGTGGAAGGAAAGGCCGACGGGCAGGATGATTGCCAGCAATGGCGGGTCATAGCGCAGACCGAAGAGATGCGATGCGCTGCGGAAGGAGCCGGTCAGGAAATTGAAATATTTGAATATGACCAGGAGGCCCACGTTGCAGAAGAGGCTGACTCCCAGATACAAGCGGCGCCGCGCGGGGTGCTCTGCTTTTTCTATCTGCAGACCGGCGACGTAGTCGATGAGCGTGATGCCCCAGATCACAAAGATGTAGCGAGTGCTCCAGCACATGTAGAAGTAGTAGCTGGCGATGAGGAGGATGACTTTGCGCGTGGTCCCGCGGGTGACCAGAAACAGCAGCCAGACGATGATGAAAAAGAACAGAAACTGAAAGCTATTGAAGAGCATGGGGCCTGTCCTTCAGCAGCTGAAACAACGCTTCCGTATATACGCGCGCGCCGGCGTGGTTGAGGTGGGTCTGATCGGCAAACAGCCGATTGGGGTAAAGATAGTAGTCGGGACCGAGCAGCTTGCAGGGAGTGGCCTGCTCGACCTGGGCGGCGAAATGCGCGTCCCTGGCTTCCGCCGGCGCGGCTTCTCCCTCACGGAGGTAGAAGGGCACAAAGTAACAATCGATGTGATATTGCCGGATCAATTGATTGAGTTGGCCGATCTGCGCGCTGGACGATGGCGCAGTGCGAGGAAGCCTCTGCTGCGGTTGGTCTGCATCGAGATGAAAATCGTCAGGGAGGCGGCCCCCGGCAAAGCGGCTCTGCTCGGTGATGAGATGGTAGCCGCGCTCGGCGATCACCTGGCGCTCGTTTTCTTCCGACTCGCGGTAATAATTCATCACGCCGCCGTGACTGGGCGCGGCGAGCAGAAAGGCTGTCAGATCGCGCAGGAGATTGCGAAAGGGAAAGAGTTCATCGATGACCGCGTGGTCGTCGGGAATGAAATGAAAGAGGCCGCGGGGCCGTGGATCGGGGCTCCAGGGCAGCGTCATGAGCAGCACGTTGGGAGCCTGACCGCGGGCACACATCGCCTGGAGAGGCGGCAGAAATAAATCGCTCCCGGGAAAGCCTGAATTGAAAGACGAAACATGCAGATGGTCCGCCGCACTCATCTGGTCGAACCAGGCAGGGATAAAGCCGGCCAGTATCTTGCTGTTGCCGAAGATCAATACCCGGGTCACGGAGGGGTCGGCGGGAAACACCTGTCCTTTGTGCTCCCACTGCAGCTTGGCGCGAAAGACGACGTCGGAACCGTTCTTCAGGTAGGGCAACCCACGCCAGAGTCCATACAACACTGGCCAGGCTATGGCGAAGAAGAAAATCGTCCAGCCAAGAGCCGACGGAATGCTTCTTTTCGCCAGGGGCTCGTGTTTTGCGGCTTCGGGGTTGGGAGCAGTTTGAACGTCCAAGTTAGACCCTGGACTTTTATCGTATTACAGCCACTACGTGGCTCCGCTGGTAAACATCATGACCAGTGACAACACAATAACCACCACGGCAGTCAGCCAGGCCACGGCGTTGAACCAGCGTGAGTTTACATGCTCGCCCATGAGGTCTTTGCGATTGATGAGCAGCAGCATGAAGATGATCACCAGGGGCAGGAGCACGCCGTTCAATACCTGGGACAGGATGACCATGCTGATGAGTTTGCCGTTGGGCACAAAGAGGACGGCGATGGCTCCGCCGACGACCAACAGCGTATAGAGCCAGTAGAAAACCGGCGCATCTTTGAAGCCGCCGTCCAGACCGGACTGTAGTCCCAGTCCTTCGCAAATCGTGTAGGCGGTGGAGAGGGGCAAGATGGAGGCGGCGAACAGCGAAGCATTGAAGAGTCCGACGGCGAACAACAAGAAAGCATATTGTCCGGCCAGAGGCTTCATGGCCTCGGCCGCGTCCGCCGCTTCGCGGATGGCTCCCATCCCGTGGGCGAATAGCGTGGCGGCACAAGCGACGACGATGAACCAGGCCACGATGTTGGTAAAGAACGATCCGATGATCACATCGAGACGCGAGGCGGGATAACTCTTTGCCGTGACCCCCTTCTCTACGATGGAGGACTGCAAATAGAACTGCATCCAGGGTGAGATGGTGGTGCCGATCACACCTACGATCATGTAAATGTAACTCTTAGAGTGCCAAATGGAGCCTCTTGGCAGCTCGACGGTAGCCACCATGGCATCGTGCCAACTGGGCTGGGAAAGGACGCCGGTGACGATATAGGCGATATAGAAAACCGACGCTGCCAGGAAGACTTTCTCGACGCGCTTGTAATCTCCCTTGACCACGAGGAGCCAGATGGTCAAGGCGCTGGCCGGCACAGAGACGTATTTGCTGATGTGGAATAGCTGCATGCTGCCGGCGATGCCGACGAATTCAGCCATGACGTTGCCGAAGTTCACGATCAACAGCAGTAACATCAACAGGAAGGTCATGCGCAAGCCGAACTCTTCCCGGATGAGATCGCTCAGGCCCTTGCCGGTGACTGCCCCCATGCGAGCGCACATTTCCTGCACCACCAGCAGCGCGATGGTGATGGGGATCATGGTCCACAGAAGGGTGTAGCCGAATTGGGCTCCGGCATTGGAGTAGGTGAGAATGCCGCCCGAGTCGTTGTCGATGTTGGCGGTGATAAAGCCCGGGCCGAGCACGGCGAGGAAGAGCAGTATCCGGATTCGCCAGCGCTTGAGCATCGGTCAGGGTGAAGAGTTCAATTTGAATTCGTTAACGAACTACCGCAAAGCAGCAATGGGTCATTGTTTTGAGCGCAAGAATGCAATTACATGGTCCGCCTGCACTACGCCTACAAGCCGGTTGGCGCTATCCACCACCGGGAGGGCATGCAGATTGTACTTGTCAAACAGTTCGGCGACTTCATCCTGGTGAGCTTCGGCCGGAGTCGAGATGATGCGTGGCTCGGATAAAACGGCCACTCGCGTTTCCGGCAGCGCCAGGATCAGACGCGCCAGAGGGACCACCCCTTTGAGCACGTCATCTTTCCCGGTGAGGTAGATTTCGGTGACGCCCTCGGGATCTCCATCGAACTCGCGCAGTGCGCGAATGGCGTCTCCTACGGTGGCGATGGAGGGGACTTGCACGCAGTTGGTGGTCATTCTGCCGGCGGCGGAGTTCTCGCGGAATTCGAGCAGATCCTCGACTTCCTGCCGCTCTTCCGGCTCCATTTCTTCGAGAATGGCCTCAGAGCGCTCGTCGGAAAGCTCGGCGAGCAGATCGGCGGCCGCGCCCGGATCCATCTCTTCCACGATGTCGGCAACGCGGCCGGAGTCGAGCGATTCGAGCAGGGATTTCTGCAGGCGAGGATCTACTTCCTCCAGCGCGTCGGCGGCTACCTCCTCATCGAGGGAAACGAAGACGGCTTCCCGCTCCGGTGGGGGTAAATCTTCGAGGATGTCCGCCAGATCGGAGGGGTGCATGTGAGAAAGGCGCTCGTGTTCGATCTTCAGCTTCACCCGTCGCGCCGGGTCGACTTCGATCAGGTCGACGAATTCCCACGGGATGACGCTGGCACGGAACTGCATGGCGAAGTTTGCCAGGGTTTGCCTTGGCATCGTGCCTTTGAGCAGCCGGCGGACGGCACCCCTCAGGCCGATGGCCACCTCAGCTACGCGCAATCCCTCTCGGCCACTTTGGGGATACCACTGCAGGTCGATGTCGTTCACGCGGACTACTTTTCGGCCGTGGACATCGATGATTTGGCGGTCGAGAACATCTTGCTGCAGGAGGAGCAGGTTTCCGTCTGAGGGCACGGGTTGCAGGACGGCATCCTCGCGGAGTTCGATGGTTCCGGCGGGCGTCTGCAGGACGTCTTTCACCGCTACCAGCCTGATTCCCTCGCGCGTCTTGAGGAGGAGTCCGGCGACGTTTCCCGCAGAGGATCCGGTGGCCACAGCGACATCTTTGAGCCGGCCCTGGACGCGGCCCTGCGGATCCGTGATCAGCGTACCGAGCAGGAGGGTGAGACTGGCGTGCTTGGTGTGTTTGTCGTGCATCGATGGCCGGTTGCAGTCTAACAGTCGCAGGGGGAGGGTTGGCGCAGGTTAGTTAGAGAGACGGGGCGGGGTCGATTTAGTAACCCTGGGAGCGGTAAGCGTTCCCGGTTCGGAATTGCGGGCCGAGATAGCAAGGGCGCCCGGGCCAGAGTGTCATTGCATTCCGATGAGGTTGGTGGTGAGTTTGGCCAAAGCGATCGAAGGGCTTCGCCCATCTTTTTCGTCCCACGTACGCCTGGGCGAACGTGGGGCACCCGTCCGCTTGCCTCGGGAATTCTCTTGGGAGGTAGAAAGGCGTACCTCAGGGGCTAAAAGCCGTCAAGCGCGCGGACATATGTTGCACGGCTGAAGCCGTGCCCTTCGTTTAGAGTGGCTTTTTTCCTTGACGGAGGGGTTAATTGGGTCGTTCGGGGCGGCTTTTTTGGAAGCGTTCGTCTAGGGGTTGTCTGCCTTGGAAGCCGGCTTCTACGGTGTGCCAGTAGTCTATTTTGGGTTCTCCCAGTTGCCAGCAGAGGAGGACGATCTGCTCGCCGATTTGGCAGGGGAAATCGAGGAGACCCTTGTCGAGGTCTTTTACCTGGACGCCGATGGAATCGATTTCCTGGATTGCATCCTGGGCTTGCTGGACTGAGGTGCGCTGCGACATGCGCTGATGGGCCACAGCCGCAACATCCACGAGCATGCCCCCGGAGAGGAAGATGTTCTGGCTGAGGATCTGCAAATCAGCTTCCACCAGACTGGCACTCGCCTTGGCATCGATCGCCCGCCGCAGCAGCGACTCCAGGATCGGCAAGAGAGATTGCGCCTCGTCGAGGGTGAATGTCTTCATTGGTGCGACCTTCAACTAAACCCTATGGTAATACACCCTGAATATCCTGAAGTCAGCCTGAAATGTTGCCGGCCGGCTGATTTGTGGCGGCTTGGCGGGGAAGGTATCATGGCAGTGCGATGAGTTTTTCCGACACTATCTTCATTTTCGGACTTGCCCTGGTTGTCTTCGGCCCCAAGAAATTGCCGGAAATCGGGCGGCAACTGGGCAAGCTGGTGCTCGAGTTCCGACGCGCCAGCAATGAGTTCAAAATGCAGATCGAGGAAGAGTTACGTGCCGCCGAGGTGGCGGATCGGCAAAAGCAGATTGCCGCCCCCCCAGTCACCCCTACCCCAGCGCCGGAACCTACGTCGGAAGCGTTGACGATCCGGCCCCCGAGCGATGGGGCGACGGTCAGCACGGAAAGTCCGTCCGCGCGGGTGATCCCGGTGGACGAGGAAGTGGCGGAACTGAAAGCTGTCGCGGGAGACCATCCGGAACTGCCACGCAACGGCCTCGAGCACGAGCCAGAGCAGGCAGTCAGTCACCATGACTGACATTGTGGACCGAGCCCGGAACGCGGTGACCGAACGAGCCGAATTGCCTGGCATGAGCCTCCTGGAACACCTGGAGGAATTGCGCAAGCGCATCATCCATTCCGGCGTTTACCTGATCATCGCTTTCTTTGTCGCTTATGCCATCCGCGAAAAGCTTTCCGCGTTCATGGTGAAGCCCATCACCGCGGCGCTCAAGGCACACAACCTGGACTCCCACCTGGTCTATCTGAACCCGGTAGACCCGTTCAACTTCTACATCAAAATCAGCCTGGTGTGCGGTGCGATCATCGCGTCGCCGTTCATCCTGTTTCAGGTGTGGCTGTTTATCGCTCCTGGTCTTTACCGGCAGGAGAAGCGCTACATACTGCCCTTTATGACGGCCACGGTCAGCCTCTTTCTGGCGGGCGCGTTTTTTGGCTATCACTACGTCTATCCGGGTGCTCTGACTTTTCTTATTGGTTACGGATCACAATTCAGGCCAATGGTGACGGTGAGCGAATACACCGAACTGTTCATGACCGTGATTCTGGGCCTGGGAATCACGTTTGAGTTGCCGATTCTGGTGTTTTTCCTGGCGCTGTTTGGCATTGTGAGCGCCGGGTGGCTGTGGAGGAATATTCGCTACGCCATCCTGGTGATATTCATCATCTCCGCGATTATTACCCCCACCCCGGACGTACTCACCATGTGCGTGTTTGCCGCGCCGATGCTGGTGCTCTACCTGTTGAGTATCGGGGTCGCTTACATGGTGCACCCGACGCGGAGAAATCGGCTCAAAGAGCAAACATGAAAGTGGTGGCTGCGGTTCTCTGCTTGCTGATGTGTGGGGCGGCCAAAGCCCAGGCTCCGCTTCCTCGATTTAATGGTGATCGGGCGCTTGCGTATACCCGGGAGTTCGTTGCTACCGGACCGCGCTGGGTGGGCAGCAAAGGACACGCCAAGGCCCAGGCTTTCCTGGAAAAGCAGTTTGCCAAAGATGAGCTGGTGAAGGATAGCTTCACGGTGTCCACTCCCGCGGGGCCGATGGCGATGACGAATTACATCGTTAAATTTCCGGGGAGCAAGGATGGCGTGATTGTCCTGGCCAGCCACTACGACACCAACTATCCGCTGAAAGATACCGGGTATGTGGGGGCTAATGATGGCGGGTCCAGTACAGGTCTGCTGCTGGAATTGGCGAATAGCTTTCGCGGCAAGAAATTGGATGGATACAGCGTCTGGTTGGTGTTCTTTGATGGCGAAGAGGCCGTTAAAGAGTGGACCGACACGGATTCGGCTTATGGCAGCCGGCATCTCGCGGAGAAATGGCAGGCGGATGGGACGCTTAAACGCATCAAGGCGTTCTTGCTGGCGGACATGATTGGGGACCGCGATCTGGATGTGGTGCGGGATTTGAGTTCGACTCCGTGGCTGCTGGATGTGGTGGGGCAGGCGGCGGCGAAGTTCGGGGACCAGTCCTATTTCTTTCAGGAGCGGAATTCGGTGGGGGATGACCACACTCCGTTTATGCAGCGGCATGTGCCTTGCGCGGATATTATCGACTTCGATTATGGGTATCAGAATGCGTTTTGGCACACTCCGCAGGACACCATGGATAAGCTGAGCGCCAAGAGCCTCACGATTGTGGGGGATGTGTTTTTGGAGACGATTCAGTTGTTGAACCAGCGGTAGGTTGGCCTGGGAATCTGGGAGAGGTTGGGGCGCACTGCAGATCCCTCCGCTCCGCTTCGCTCCGGTTCGGGATGACAAAGGGGAGAGCGACGGTTCCATAGAGAGTGGTTGCTCAATCAGCGGTAGGTTGCCCTGGGAATTGGGGAGGGGTCGAGGCGCACCGCAGGTCCCTCCGCTCCGCTTCGCTCCGGTCGGGATGACAAAGGAAAGGGCAACGGTTTGATAGACAGTGGTTGCTGGACCGAGGCATCTTTCCACGTCTTTCCGGTCGGGTCCATGTCTTCCCGGTCGGGATGCAAAGGGAGATCCGTGGCGCTTCTATTAGCGGGCGTAGGCTAGGATTGGGGTAATGCTCGATGGCGCTCCGATCGCTTGGTGGATAGGATTCCACGTTGTAGTGCTGGTTTTGATTGTGGTCGACCTCGCGGTTCTGGGCCGCGGGGAAGCGTCTTCCCAAACACGCCATAATTTTCTGTTTGTTCTGTTTCTCCTTACCCTCGCGGCGTGTTTCGGGATTTGGATTGGTCATCATGAGGGACGCCAAACGGGGCTTGAGTTTGCCTCCGGGTACCTGATCGAGCTGTCGCTCAGCATCGACAATCTTTTTGTTTTCCTGCTGATGTTTCGTTCCTTCGGCCTGAGCCCCGCAGCGCAAAGAAAGGCATTGCTGCTGGGAATCCTGGGCGCCATCTTGATGCGCGGTGTTTTCATTTTTGCCGGCGTGGCGCTGCTGGAACGATTTGCCTGGGTCCAGTACGTCTTTGGAGCCCTGCTGGTCGTGGCCGCGTTGCGGCTGCTGCGGACAAAGAAGAAGACCGACGCGGCGCCTGCTCCCGCCAGCTGGATTACGGATTGGACCATGCGTTGGCGCACCAACCCCAGGGCAACCTTCTTGCTCGCCGTGGTGGCCATCGAGCTGGTCGACCTGGTGTTCGCCATCGACTCGGTGCCTGCTGTGCTGGCCATCTCGCACCATCCCTTCGTGGTGTACACCTCGAATATCTGCGCCATCCTTGGCCTGCGGGCGTTGTACTTCCTGCTGGCCGGCCTGCTGGACCGGCTCCATTATCTTCACTTCGGCCTGGCGGCCATTTTGGGGTTCGTGGGCGCCAAAATGCTATCGGCGAAATGGGTCGAGGTGCCGGTGGCTCTCTCGCTCGGCATCATCGTGGTGATCGTGGCGGTGGCCACGGCGGCTTCGCTGATCTCGACGCGGGGCAGCCACGCCTGAGGATTGCGGTACGATGGACTAAGCCGTGCGCAAGATTTCCGTCACGACCAAGTTCGGGCAATACACCGTTTCCGTGGGAAGCGGCATCCTGGATTCCTTATCGACGCGCATTCCGGCGCTCGCCGGAAGCCCGCGCAAACTGGTTTTTCTGCTCACCTCACCGGAGATCTGGGCCCTCTGGGGCGACCGGGTGCAGGCTTCGCTTGCTCCGCTGGAGCCGATCGTGCTTTTTTTGCCTCCGGGGGAACGTCACAAGCGAATGAGCCAGGTGGAACGGCTGACCACGGAGATGACCAAAGCAGGAGGGGACCGCTCCTCGCTGCTGATCGCTTTCGGCGGTGGAGTCACCGGGGATGTGGGCGGGTTCGTCAGCGCCATCTATATGCGCGGCATCGACTATGTCCAAGTACCGACGACCCTGCTGTCGCAGGTGGATTCGTCGGTGGGCGGCAAGACCGGGGTCAACCTGCAAACGGGCAAGAATCTGGTGGGGTGTTTCTACCCTCCGCAGGCGGTGGTGGCGGACATCTCGCTGCTCCACACCCTGCCCCAACGGGAGCTGCGAGCAGGGATTTATGAAAGCATCAAGGCCGGGCTGATCCGCGACGCGGCGCTTTTCCGCTTTATCGAGAGCCACCGCGCAGCGATCGACGAGGGCGAGCCTACGGCGCTCGAAAAAATGGTGGCGGCTTCCATCCGCATCAAGGCCGACGTGGTGTGCCAGGATGAGCGGGAATTCGGAGTGCGCATGTTTCTCAATTTCGGCCACACCCTGGGCCACGCGATTGAAGCGGCCAGCGGTTACCGCGCGCTGCTGCACGGCGAAGCCGTCGCCTGGGGGATGATCGCAGCCCTGGACATCAGCCGTCAGCGCAAGATGGTGACGGAAAGCGAGGCTCGCCGCATTGAAGCCCTAATTCGCCACTTTCAGCCTCCGCCGTTGCCCACGGTTAGCTCCAGGCGGCTGATACAGGCTGCCGCCGGGGATAAGAAGAACCGCGCCGGTGTGCGCCGCTTCGTGCTGCTGCAGGGCCTGGGGAATGCGGTGACGGTCGAGGATGTCACCGACACCGAATTGCTGGCGGCGATCGCTTATATTCGACAGCTCTCCGAAAGCAGCAAGTAGCGGTGGCGGCTGGAGCCCAACCCGAAGGGACCGGGGATGAAGCCAGCGCAGCGGCGGCGGTGCGTTCGATGTTCGACCAGATCGCCCCTCGGTATGACCTGCTGAACCATGTCCTTTCCTGCAATATTGACCGGGTTTGGTGGTGGCGGGCGGCACGGACGTTTCGCCGGGTTCTGGCCCAGCCGGATGCGCAGATTCTGGACCTGTGCTGCGGGACCGGGGATATGACCATGGCTTTGCTTCGGTTGCGACCGAAAGATGGCCGGCCGGTGCTGGCTGCGGACTTCGCTCACCAGATGCTGCTGCGCGGGGCAGCGAAATTCGTTCCACGCGGAGCCGTTGCCGTGGAAGCAGATGCGCTGCATTTGCCCCTCCCCTCCGGGTCGATTGATTTGCTGATCACCGCGTTTGGTTTTCGTAACCTGGCCAACTACCGGGCCGGCCTGGAGGAGTTCTACCGCACGCTGAAGCCGGGGGGAGAGCTGGGCATCCTCGATTTCAGCGAGCCGGGCGGCCTCGTGGGCAAGTTGTATGCCCTTTACTTCCGGCGGGTTCTGCCTGCGGTGGGGTCTTTGATCTCTGGGGTTTCGGGACCATACCGCTACCTTCCCAGTTCCGTGCAGCGGTTCCCTGCCCCTGCGGAATTGCTGCAGACGATGAGGCAAGTGGGCTTTGGACAGGTTTCATGGACCCCCTACAACTTTGGTATCGCGGGCTTGTATCGCGGGGTCAAAAGTTAACCATGTAATGTCGCCTGGGGTTCCGGGCTGGTGGGTAACTCGATAAACTTAGGGCATGCAAGCAACGGTTACCTGGCTGCATGACCAGCAGTACGACGCGGTATCCCATACTGGCAATCACGTCCCCATGGATACGGATGCTGCCCACCAGGGCGGCCCTGGTCCTATGGAAATGGTATTGATGGCCCTGTGCGGGTGCACGTCTGTCGACGTGGTTTCTATTTTGCGCAAGAAGCGAGAGCCGCTCACGTCGCTGACGGTTTCCGCTGTGGCTGAGCAGGCTACAGAAGCTCCGCGGGTCTTCACCCATATTCAGCTTACGTACCACATTGGGGGAGGGGTCTCGCAGAAAGCTGCGGAGGACGCGGTCGCGCTGTCGAAAAACAAATATTGCTCGGTGTCGAAGATGCTGGAGAAGTCCGCGAAGATCGACTACGTCATTACCTACGGCGAGCCAGTATGATCAACTTTTTTCGGTTGGCATTGGCGTTTTTGGCGATTGCCATGGCGGGGTTGGTTTCGGCGGTGGTGACCATGCGTTTTGCGATTCATGGGGCGGAGGTGCGAGTCCCGGATTTGCAGGGGCTTACGGTGTCCGAGGCAGTGCACAAGACGGCTAATTTGGGACTGAACCTGGGGATCGATAACAAGTACTACAGCGCGGATGTGCCCGCGGGGCGGGTGCTGGCTCAGTCTCCCATGCCGGGGGCGATTGTCCGGCGGGAATGGCGTATGCGGGTGACGGAGAGCCTTGGTCCCCAGCGGGTGGCGATTCCCAAGGTTGTGGGGCAGCAGGAACGGGTGGCGGCGATTGAAGTACGGCGTGTCGGGCTGGAGTTGGAAGAGACGGCGCAGATGCCTTATAGCGGAGCGCAGCCGGGGACGGTGATTGCGCAGAATCCGCAGCAGGGGGCGGGCGGGGTGGAAAGGCCTAGTGTGAGTTTGTTGGTGAGTACTCCGGCGCCGAATCCTGGGCCTGCGATGGTTATGCCTCAGTTGACGGGTTTGCCGTTGGCGACGGCCACGGCGCTGGTGGTGCATGCGGGGTTGAAGGTGGGTCCGGTGCAGAATACGTATTCGGAGGCGGCTCCGGCGGCCGAGGCGGATGGGGGGATGGCTCCGGCGGATACGGTGGATCCGGCGGGGACGGTGTTGAGCCAAACTCCTGTTGCGGGGCGGAAGGTGGAACCGGGGATGACGGTTACTTTTCGGGTGGCCCAGTAGGGGGGCCCGTTTGATTCTTTGGCGAACGTGGGGTAGACGTCCGATTTCCGATTCATTGTGATGAGTCCACTCGGCTGTTGTTAAGGGAGAAAGGCGCACCGCAGGTCCCTCCGCTCCGGTCGGGATGACAAGGAAAGGGTTGTGGTCGAGAGAGAGTGGATGCCGGACCGATTCATTGTGATGAGTCCACTCGGCTGTTGTTAGGGAGAAGGGCGCACTGCAGATCCCTCCGCTCCGGTCGGGATGACAAGGAAAGGGTAACGGTCGAGAGAGAGTGGATGCCGGACCGATTCATTTGTGACGGGTCCACTCGGCTGTTGTTAGGGAGAAGGGCGCACCGCAGGTCCCTCCGCTCCGATCGGGATGACAAAAAGGGAAGGTTGTGGCGGTTGTAGGGCTGTTACGGTCCGAAATTTCCCTTATGTTCTTACGAGGCAGGCGGCGAAGAAGCCGTCGCCGGGGTAGAGACCGGGGAAGGTTCGCAGGTTGTGGTCGGGGGCGTGGTTGGGAAAGAGCATGTCCGCGGTTCCCTGGTGGAGCGTGCCTTCGTTTTCCAAGGCTTTGATTTGGTCTCTCCAGGGTTGCCGTTGAATGCCTTTATCTTGCTTCAATAGCTCGTCCACTACTGACTCGTTTTCTTCTGACTCCAGGGAGCAGGTGGAGTAGATGAGCCTGCCTCCTTCGCGCAAGGCGCGCAGGGCGGAGCGGAGAAGACGCAGCTGGCGGTCGCGGTGACGCTGGAAATCGGCGGTTGTGATCCGATGCTTGATTTCGGGGTTGCGGGCCAGGGTTCCGGTTCCGCTGCAGGGCGCATCGCAGAGGACCAGGTCGAATTGGTTCTGGAACGGGAGATCGGTGGCATCTAGAACGCGGAAATGAATGTTGGGCTGCCGTCCGAGAAGCGCTTGCATCGCCTTCAGACGTGCCGGACTGATGTCACAAGCGGTGATCGATGCGGTTGGATTGCGCTCAGCGAGAATGGCAGTCTTGCCTCCGGGCGCGGCACAGCAATCCAGAATTTCGATGCCTCGACCGGCTAACTCCGCGATCAGTTGCGATCCTTCATCCTGAACGCGGTGCCGCGCACGGACTACAAAGACACCTGGCTCCTCCGACGTGGGAGGAAGTTGATCGTAACGGCAGATCGCTGCCGCTGTATCCAGACCGAAGGCGGCGATCCATCGATCGACCATCCATTGCGGATGCGCGGCGAAGGCGTCGTCTCGGGCCGAGCTTTGGCGTTTGCGCCAGCTTGCGCAGCACGGCATTGACCAGACCCACCGCGTATTCATTGCCTGACTGCCGGACGAGCTCGACGCTTTCGAAGATGGCCGCGTGCGGTGGAATGCGATCGAGTAACAAGAGCTGTAGAGCACCGAGTTCCAGAGAAATCTGGACGGGGTCGGCCAGATGACTTTTGCTTTTGGTGAGACCTTCCCGAATTCGCTGCTGCAAGACGAGTTGCCAACGCAGGACTCCCATCACCAGCGTGGTGGCGAGGTTTTTGTCCAGGTCGGAGAGCGCTTCCACGGGTTTCGAACGGAGCAGATGATCACTGTGCAGGTCCGGCTTCCGCCTGAGTTCGAGTAAGAGATCGAAGGCGGCTTTGCGGGCGGGAGAGATGCGGCCGGCCAAACTACGAGCCCAGCCTCTCGTGTGCTTGGGGAGGCGTGCCGCGCAGGAAATCCGCGACGGGCAGTCTCTTCTTCCCTTCCATCTGGACCTCGAGCAGTTCGAGCCGCGTGGATGATCCGGCAGCCACGAAGAGGCGATTTGCTTCCACCGTTGTTTCCCCAGGAGGCGCTGAGGTGGACCCCGCCGGTAGGAGGCGATGCAGAGTCAGCTTTCGGCCACGAAAGAGAGTGTAAGCTCCGGGCCAGGGCTGAAAGCCACGCCAGCGGTTGTAAATCTCCACGGCAGAGCGGGTGAAGTCGACCAAGGCATCTTCGCGCTGAAGGATGGGCGCCAGGGAGGCTCCGGCATTGTCTTGCGGAATCGGTTGAATCGTACCCGCTTCCAGCCCTTCGAGAGTCTCACGCATCAGGCTCGCACCACTCTCCGCCAGGATTGGGAAGAGCTGCTCGGCCGTCTGGTCAGGTGCGATGGGGAGTGAGCGCTGCAGCAACATATCGCCGGTGTCGAGCCCCTGGTCGATACGCATGGTGGTAGCGCCGGTGAGTGTCTCCCCATTCGCTACCGCCCATTGGATGGGAGCGGCGCCGCGATATTTGGGCAGCAGCGAGGCGTGGAGGTTGATGTTGCCCCAACGTGGAAGGTTCAGCATCCATTCGGGAATGATGCGGCCATAGGCGACGACGATGATGGCGTCGGGCTGGATCGCCTCGAGGCGAGCGCGGAAGTCTGGATTATTTTTGATTTTTTCCGGCTGTACTACCGGCAAGCCAGCTTGCCCAGCGAGGATTTTGACCGGCGGCGGTGACGGGTCCTGGTCCCGTCCACGCACTCGATCCGGCTGCGTCACCACAAGCTCGATCGTATGGCCGGCCGCGAGCAACTGTTGCAGGGTGGGAATGGCGAACTGCGGAGTTCCGCAAAAGACGAGCCTCATTGCTCGTCTACCATTCCCCGGCACGCTGCAGCTTGCGGATTTTGCGCAGGACGAAATCGCGCTTGAGGGCGCTGATGCGGAAGATGAAGAGTACTCCGTCGAGATGGTCGATTTCATGCTGGAAGGCGCGAGCCAGCAGGTCGTCGGCGTCGCGTTCAAACCAGTTGCCCTCTAAATCCTGGGCGCGTATTTTCACTTTCGCAGCGCGCGCGACCTTCTCCCGGATATCGGGGAGGCTGAGACAGCCTTCCTCCTCGTAGATCTTTCCTTCTTTGGTAACGACTTCCGGATTGATGAGGGCAATCTTGTCTTCAGGGGTTTTCTGGAAGCTGAGGTCGATGACCGTGATGCGCTTGGGTATCCCGATCTGCGGAGCCGCGAGGCCGATACCATGGGCAACGTACATGGACTCGAACATATCGTCGACCAGCCTGCGTAACTCATCATCGAATGCAGTCACGGGCTCTGTCGGCCGCTGCAGGATGGGGTCGGGAAATTTGACGATTGGGTAAATCATCTAACCGGGGTTCTTTCTTAAAATCGGCGAATCTGGTCCAGGTATCCCTGGTAGTTTCTGGTGAGTTCTCCCGCCGAGTCGCCACCAAATTTTTCCAACACGAGCTTCGCGATCACGAAGGCAACCATCGCTTCGGCAGCGACTCCAGCGGCAGGCACAACACAAACATCGGAACGCTCGTACGCAGCTTTGGTAGTTTCGCGGGTGCTGTAGGAGACGGAACTGAGCGGCCGGCGGAGGGTGGAGATGGGTTTCAAATATCCACGCACAACAATGTCTTCGCCGTTCGAGATACCGCCTTCTATGCCCCCGGCATTGTTGTGTTCGCGGGTAAACCTGGTTTTGGCGCCGTTGATCTCCTCGGCGCTGTAGCCGATCGCATCGTGGACGACGGAACCGAATGACTCAGCTGCAGTGACTCCTTGGCCCACTTCTACGGCCTTCACCGCCTGCAGAGACATCACTGCCCAGGCGAGGAGGCCGTCCAGCCGTTCGTCCCAATTGGCATAAGTGCCAAGCCCGGCGGGTGCGCCGTGGACGATCACTTCAAAGACGCCGCCGATGGAGTCGCCGGTGCGCAGGACGTGATCGACTTCGGCCTTCATTTTTGCTTCGGTTTCGGGGTCGACGCAGTTCAACAGGATTTCATCGTTCTCGCGCAGGGCCGCGACCTGTTCCCAGGTGGCGAGCATTGGCAGCTCCGCGTGACCGACACGAACGACGTGGCTGCTGATTTCAATGCCCAGCGGCTTCAACAACAACTTCGCCATGGCGCCGGCGGCGACGCGGGCGGTTGACTCGCGCGCGGAGGCACGCTCCAGCACATAGCGGGCATCGGGAAAATTGTACTTGAGTGAGCCGGCGAGATCGGCGTGGCCGGGCCTGGGCGAAGCCACGGCTTTATGCTTTTCCGGATCACCCGCGGATACGGGAAGGATCTCGGTCCAGTTTTTCCAGTCGCGATTTTCTATCTCGATCGAGACCGGCGAGCCGATGGTTTTGCCGTGACGAACGCCGGAGAGGATGTGCGCCCGGTCCTGCTCAATGCGCATGCGGCCGCCGCGGCCGTAGCCCTGCTGGCGCCGCCAGAGCTCGCGATCGATAAATTCCAAATCGACGTCGAGGCCCGCAGGCAGTCCGGAAATAAGGGCGATGAGACACTCGCCGTGTGATTCACCAGCCGTTGAAAAACGTAGCATTTTGTTTGGCGAGGAGACCCAAGCTTCGATTGTAACTTAGTTGTGCGCGATCCAGTCGTACTGCGCCTGGTCGAGCGGGACCACGGAAAGGCGTGATTGGCGGACCAATGGAGAGGTCTGAAAGAGTGCGTGTTGCTTGATTTCCGCCAGCGTTTTTGGGCGCTTGATTGCCGAGCCGGCGGTGATGTAGACCAAGGGGACTTTGGGATCGGATAAATCCACCGACTTGACTTGCGCCAAACCGACCGCCGTCTTTTCGTCGCCGGTGTGGTAGATGACCAGCTTGTCGCCTTTCTTCATGCCCTTAAGATTTTTGACTGCCTGCGGATTGGTCACGCCGGTCCAGTCCGTTTCTTTGTCACGCAGCAGATCGGCAAAGGAGTAGGCGGTGGGTTCGGTCTTCAACAGGTAGTGCATGCTCTACTCCTTTGGCTTGAGGAAGGTTGCGGTGTTCAGCAGGGGCCGGTCCATGGAACGCACCCAATCGGTCATCTCGCCCGCTTCCCCGCCCTGCGCCTGGTGACGCTCAAATTCGCCGCGCATGGTGTGCATCTTGGCGTCGAGATCATCGAGGTAATGGAACAGTACTGCTTCGGGAATCATAGGCTGTTTGGGCGAACCGAATTCCAGTTTGCCATGATGACTCAGAACCATGTGCTCCACCAACATGCGGAGCTGTGGAGGAAACCCGGGCAGGGTGGCCAGTTTTTTCTCAATCATGACAATGCCCAGAGTAATGTGGCCTACGAGCTGGCCTTCGAGGGTGTAATCGAAGGTGGTGCCCCAACTCAGCTCCTCCAGCTTGCCGATGTCGTGCAGGATGGCGCCGGTCAGGAGCAGGTCGCGGTTGATCTCGGGATAGTGGTGGGCTGCAAGGTCGCAGATGCCAACCAGGGACACCACGTGCTCGAGCAGGCCGCCGATCCAGGCATGGTGGAGGGATTTTGCGGCCGGAGCTTCGCGGAAGGCGGTCGCCATGAGCGGATCGTTCAGAAAAGAGCGCAGGAGCGCTTGGAGCCAAGGATCGGTAAAACTATCGACGCAGCGGACCAGCGACGACCAGAGTTCGTCCACATCTTTTCGGGTTTGGGGAACATAGTCCGCGAGCTCGAACTCGTCGGCATTGGCGCGGCGCAGCTTTTCCAGATTTAGCTGCAGGCGGTCGTTAAAGCGGCAGACCTCGGCTCGGACCTTGACCACGTCTCCGGTCTCAAAGCCGGGAGCGGCTTCGGCGAAGTTTTCCCACATCCGGGATTCGATCTGGCCAGTCCGGTCAGCCAGGGTGACGGCCATGTACTGGCCTCCATCCTTGCGGCTGCGTAATTGCTTGGACCTGACGGCGAAAAAAGCGACGACTGCCTGGTTTTCGAACTTGCCTACATCCGCAACGTAAATATCCTTCATTTCGCCTTACTGGTTCGGAGGACCGGCCGCGGGGGTGCCCGGGGTTGCCGGCTGGCTGGCGGCAGGTGCAGCCTGCGGGGTTGACTCAGGCTTGCCGAGATAAGGCTGAGTGTTGTCCTCTTCCTTCGGCTTGGCGGAGTAGCGAGTCTTCTCGGGCTTCGGCTTGGGCTTTTTGTCCGCGTTCGGGTCGGTCAGGCCCATGGGGGCGTTCTGCACCTTCTGCGACGCCAGGTCTTCGGGGGTGGGCTGGTTGGATGTGTCCGGCGTCTTCGGGGTCTTTGGCTTGTGGACCACGGGCCGGGCGCTCAGACGGGTCTTGCGTTCAGGGGCTGCTGTTTGTTCGCCGCTGATGGTGCCGTCGGGGTTTACATAACGCGTCTCAGGAGTGGTGACGGCAGGGCCACTGGCATCGGGAGTCACCGCAGTCGCCACTTGGGAGGAAGGAAGAGACTCGCGAGGAGCCTGGCCAAAGCGAATCTTTTCGCGTTTGCCTGGCTTCTGGATGGCCTGATTGTTGCTCGCCTGTTGCGTGGTGGCGGGCTTGGTTGCGGGCGGCGCGGCAGCTGCAGCCGGGGTCGCCGCCGTCGTCGCGGCGGTTGCTGGGGCAGCGGCCGCAGGAGCAGCTGCCTTTGCCGTCTGGACCGGTGCGGACCTGGAGCGGTCTCTCCCGCGGAAGCGAGCGCGTTGGAATTTCTTCTGTTTCTTAGGGGCGGGAGGGGTGTAGGCGCTGTAGGACAACTTCATTTCGTTGCCGCTGGAGCCGGTGTCTACCATACCCGGTTTGATATCGATGGCGGCTTCTTCTCTGAGCTTAGTGAGATATTCGCGCAGCTTGGGTTGCATACGCTCGAGGAAGAGAGCCTCTTCGACTTGCGGTTCCACTGCTTTGAAGCTTCCTGCTCCGCCGGCATTGTGCTGCGTAGCCTGCAGGATGATGAATCCCTGCTTGGTGCGAATTGGCTGGGTATGCTGGCCGGCATTCAAGGCGAAGGCCTGGTCTTCAATTTCCTTCACCAACATGCCGCGGCGATATTCGCCTAACACAACGCTCTTGGGCGCATTGGGGTCGGTGGGCGCGGGCTTGGCCAAGTCTTCGAATTTCGCCCCGGCGGCGAGTTTCTTTTCGATTTCGTCAGCCTGGGCTTGGGCAGCTGCTACCTCTGCGGCATCCGCCCCTTCCGCAGCCGCTTTCGCGGGGGTGGGGATCAAAATCTCGTTCAGAGTGACTGACTCGGGCTGGGCAAACTCGCTCTCGTGGGCTTTGAAATAGGCCTCTACTTCGCCGGGCGACATACTGATCTTGCGCCCGACTTCATCCCGCACGACCTGCTGGGTGATGATGCTGTTGCGGATGTTGGCTTTGAAGTCCTCGTAGGAGACGCCCTGCTGTTGGGCGGCCTTCTCCAGGTCGTCCATGGACTCGAGATGATTCTGTTTTCTGATTTCATCCAACCGCTTGATGAGCTCGGTCTCGCCGGTGATGCCCAGTTCCTTGCCCTTGGAGAGCAGCAGCTGCTGATCAATCAGGTCGCGCAGCAAATCGGCTTTCTTTTGCTCCAGCTGTTGGGCAGGAATGGCCTGCTGCCCGGCTTCGGCGGTGAGCTGTTCAGCGGATCGATCGTAGTCTGAGCTGGTGATGATCTGGTCGTTCACGCGGGCGACGATATCCTCGACCACCTTGCCTTGGACGGGGGCGGTGTCGGTCGCGGTCTTCGCATTGGTGGGCTTTTCATTGGTGCCTTGCGCCAGGGAAGGGACGGAGCCGAGGCTCACGCTCAGGATGTAGATCGCCGTGGATTGCCGGAACCGGGAAAACGTCATGTGTCTGGACATCTCTTAAAGTGCTAAGTGATGGCTCACGGAGCATTTAAACTTCCGGGGTTACCAGCGAGGTGACCCGATGCGTCACCCGCTGTACATCAGAAGTAAAAAGCTCTGGCCCTTACGTGGTAGTTTGCCTGATTTGCCCTGGTGCGGCTGGTGAAACAGGCCGGATTTGCTGTTGTTTTCGTTGGCTGAGTACCTATCAGATCAGCTTACGTCCAATGGTATACTTCGATCAAGAAGACCCCGGGCCGCGCGGCAGGGCCTCCCTCTCCCCTGCGCTACCGGACCCAGAGGATTACCGCACAATGGCCTCCCGCACACGACGGTTTTTGTTCTCCCTTCTTCTCTTCTTTGTTGTTTGTGGTTTTCTCGGCACGGTCGTGAGCCAGAAGTTGGGCGCGCAATCGAGCACCGACGAATCGGCACTGCGCGATGATCTGCGCTCCTTCACTAATGTGTACGACCTGGTGGAGCAGAACTACGCCGAGCCGTTGACGGGCGAGAAGGCGGAAAAGGCTGTTTACGACGGAGCTATTCCGGGTATGCTGCGGGTGCTCGATCCGCACTCCAGTTTCTACGACCCCAAAGCCTACGCCAAGATGCGGGAAGACCAGCATGGCAAGTACTACGGCGTGGGAATGCTGATTCAGCCGCAGAGCAACAAGATTGTGGTGGTGAGTCCTTTTGAGGGCACACCTTCCTTCAAGGCGGGGATACGGCCGGGCGACGTGATTGTGGCCGTGGATGGCAAGTCCACGGAGAACATGAACTCGGAAGATGTTGCCAACGTGCTGAAGGGACCCAAAGGGACCCACGTGCAGATCACCATCGCGCGCGAGGGCGCAGCCAAGCCCCTGGTATTCGACCTGATCCGGGATGAGATTCCGCACAACAGCATTGATTTGACGTATATGATCCGGCCGAATGTTGGGTATGTGCACATCACGAATTTCCAGGAGACTACGGGCCGGGAGCTCTCCGACGCCCTGGATCACTTTGGCAGCGTCGATGGGTTGATTCTCGATCTGCGGGGAAACCCTGGCGGATTGTTGAGTGAGGCGGTTGCGGTGTGTGACAAGTTTCTGGAAAAGGGCCAGGTGATTGTTTCCCAGCGTGGCCGCGCGTTTCCGGAGCAGACTTACCGCGCGACTCATGGCAACGGGGGCCGGGAATATCCCATCGTGGTGCTGGTGAATCATGGTACGGCTTCCGCCGCGGAGATTGTTTCCGGTGCGCTGCAGGATCACGATCGCGCGATCATCGCGGGCGAGACCACGTTCGGCAAGGGATTGGTGCAAACGGTTTATCCCTTGTCTGAAAACACCGGGCTGGCGTTGACTACGTACCACTACTACACCCCGAGCGGCCGGCTGATTCAGCGGAATTACAACGGGGTTTCGCTTTACGACTATTACTACAATCACGACCAGCCGCAGGATACAAAGAGCCGCGAGGTGAAGGCTACCGATTCAGGACGAACGGTGTTTGGCGGGGGCGGGATTACGCCGGACGACAAGATCGATACGCCGAAGTCCGTTCCAGTGCAGGATGTGCTCCTGGAACACTACGCGTTCTTCAATTTCGCCAAGCACTACATGGCGAACCGGACGGTGGGGAAAGATTTTCAAGTGGACGACGGGGTCATGGATGCGTTCAAGCAGTTTTTGACGAGTCAACAGATTCCTTATTCCGATGCGGATCTGCTTCCGGTGATGGATTGGGTCAAGGCGAATATCAAGGCTGAGATCTTCACTACCCAGTTTGGCCAGGAAGAGGGTTTGAAGGTTCGGGCTACTTGGGATCCGATGATCAATAAGGCGCTGGATTATTTGCCCCAGGCGAAGGCGCTCGAGACGGCGGCTAAGCATGCGGAGACACAGCGGGCTAGTGTTCGGTCCAACCAGTAATCTGTAGCAAGAGGAAGAGGCCCAGGATTTGATCCTGGGCCTCTTTTTTGGTTCGGGTTCCTTTTGGAAAAGCGTTGACCTCTCCACCCCGGTCCTTTGTTGCCGGTACAGGTAGTCAAAGCGATTGTTGGGCTTGCGCCCAGTTCCCCTTTAGGTTTGTGGTGGGTTTGAAAAACTGCAGATCCCTCGGCTTCGCTTCGGGATGACAAAAGGAGAGAGCAGCGCTCCATGGAGAGTGGTTGCTGCACCTTGGGATTCGCTGCGGTTTTGGGTTTATTGCGAGGTGGTGGGGGTGGAGGGGATGTTCTTTGAGGCCAGGGCTGTAGCCAACTCTACCGTGGTCGATGGGGCGCTCATGAGCGTGTCAGGAAGGCTGCTGCCGTAACGGATCATCAGCGAGAGCAGCTTGCGTGCGTCCCAGTAGCGGGGCATGTAGCGGCGCGGATCGGATAGACAGCGAAAGAGCCAGCCCAGATACATACGGTCTGCCCATCGCGGAATCAATACCTGGTCACCGCTGAGAAAGGCGATGGCCGCTCCCACACAGTGGATCGATGGCCGGCTGTTGAGCTCACTCCTCAAATAGAGGCCTAGGCGCTCCTGCGTGCCTCCCCCGAGGGTCACAACAATGTGGCGGGGACGACGCTCCTCGATCAGCTTTAGCAGCGCGGGATCGGAGATGGTCTTGCCGTAGAGGGGAGCGACGTAGCAGTCGGATGCAGCGAGCTCGATGCCCCGGCGCTGCAGCCAGGCTGCATTTCTGCGCGCACTCTTCTCGCTGGCCATGATCCAGAAGCTTCCCCCTGGCTGGTAGAAATCAGGCTGCTTGAGTAGAGAAGAAAGATATTTGAGACCGGAAACGCGGCGGATGGAATCGCGCTTGAGACGGTTCCAGATCATGACCATGAAGGCGCTGTCGGTGATGACCAAGTCAGCTCCCTGGAGCGCTTCCCGATAGGCCGAATCATGGGCCAGATTTTTAAGCGCCGGAGCAGCCGGGACGACCAACAAGCCACCACTGCTCATGCGGGCGACGGCTTCATCCGCATCCCCCACGAAGAAGCGGATACCCAGAATCTGCCGGAACTGAGCGCTTGCCGTCACCACTGATGACACTCCCACGAGTTCCCGTAGCCCCAGATGACTATCAGAGCTGCATTATCAAACTGTAAATACCATTCATGGTTATTTTGATTACGTTCTGGATACCGCCATCATTTCGCTCTCGATCCAGGCGTATGTTTTGGCCAATCCTTCTTTCAAACGAATCGAGGGTTCCCATCCCAGATATTCTTTGATCTTGGTGTTGTCGCTGTTCCGCCCGTTTACACCCTTGGGCGCATTCAGATCGTAATTCCTCTTCAGTTTGATACCGGCGATGTCTTCGGCAATGCTTACCAACTGATTGATGGTAACCAGTTCATTGCTGCCAAGATTGATGGGCTCATGAATTTCGCTTTGCAGGATGGCCTGGGTGCCCCGGGTGCAATCATCGATATACATGAAACTGCGGGTCTGTTTGCCGTCGCCCCAGATTTCGATTTCATGTTTGCCCGAGGCTTTGGCCTCGATGACCTTGCGACAGATAGCGGCAGGAGCCTTTTCCCGTCCTCCCGTCCAGGTGCCGAGGGGGCCGTAAACGTTGTGGTAGCGGGCTACCCGGCACTGCAGGCCAAAGTCCTCTTCAAAGTGGCGGCACATGCGTTCGCTGAAGAGTTTTTCCCATCCATAGCCATCTTCGGGCAGCGCAGGATAGGCGTCCTCTTCCTTGAGAGCGACGACGTCTGGAGTCTTTTGTTTGTCACCGTTGTAGACACAAGCTGAGGAGGAGTAGAAAAAGCGCTCGACTCCTTTTTCCCGGGCCGCCATGAGCATGTGCGTATTGGCCAGCACGCTTAACATGCACAGGGCTTTGTTGTTTTCGATGAAGCCCATGCCGCCCATGTCGGCGGCAAGCTGGAAGACAACCTGCGCGCCCTGGGCTGTCTTCATGCAGCTGTCTTTATCTTTCAGGTCGAGCGCAAGGTTTTCCACACCGGGCGAAGACTGGTACCACTCCGCCAGCGGCTTTACATCCACCGCCCGAATGACGTTTGCTCCATTTTCGAGCAAACTTTTCACCAGATGTCCGCCGATGAACCCGCCGGCTCCGCATACCACTACTTTGGCGTTTTTCAGCTTCATGTGCCAGGCCCCCAAATGCGTTCTTCGAGCAGTTTAATTTAGTTTCGAATGCGAACTGCACCAACGGTTAGTCTCTCACACTCGCCCCACGGGAGTTAGATCCCGGAACATCATCGGTAACCATGATTGGCCCCTTCAACAAAGAGCGCCGTGGGCTTCGTTGTCCATGGCCCGAAGAAAAGATTCGAGCAGATCAATTTTCGGCTGCGCCAACGCTTTGGCGCTTTCCAGGTGCAGTTTCCCGGGCAAATCTGCCAAGGCTTTGCGCAAGGTGGCGGCGGCATCCGTAAAGGTGGGATACCGGGTATCCCGGCCAACTTTGGCCACCACACGTAGGATGCCGATGGCTCCAAGTTGTTCAAGAATATCCGCATCGCGCAGGATTGTGCCTTCCACCGAGGTGGGAGCGAGATGCGGTTGATGGGTCCGGATGGCTTCCACGACTCGTGCAACTTTGGTCGCAGGGAAGCCACAGCGGGCGAGCTCTGCCGGGGCTTGGTTCATGGCATAGCTGACATTGTCCCAGCCAGAGAGTGCTTCGGGATCTTCGGGGCGATGTCCGATGAACACTCCCAGGTCATGGAGCCAGGCGGCAGCATAGACCACGTCGTCATCGTAGGACATCCCTTGGCCTACCAATTGCGTCAACGCATATAGCCGGGGTTGGTGCCCCAGTTTGTCGATCGGCAATGCCTGGCCGCTCACATACCGGGCCAACCGTGAACGAAAGTCGTAGTCCTCTTGTGTATCGGTTTCTGTTTCGAACGGAGTTGCGTTCATCGCCGGTTGCCTTTAACTTGACTGAGCAGCCTGTCCCAGATGGGTTGCGTCTGTGCCCGGCGCTTACACCGGATTATATTTCCCTCCCCAAGCCGCGGCCTACGGGAAAGCGCAGTTCTCTGGTAGATGATTTCGACCATTTCGTGTCACACTTTAATACCCATGATCAAACTGGATGCTCATGAACGACTCCGCCGTGCGGCGTCACTGCTAGCGCACGAAGGAGCAAACGCAGGTGACCGGACACTCCTTCTTCAGGCGTGGGAAGTTCTGCGTGGATTGCGCAGTGATGACTTCCCGGTGGAGATGCGTCCGGCGTTCAACTTTTTGCAACACGAGATCGCGCGCGCGGAATCGGAAGACGTGAGCGCGCGTGATGTGGCATTTCTGACCAACAAACTTCGACAATTGGAATTGATGTGGATCGAGAACTCGGAGAAGAGCATGTCACGCGAGAGCTCGGATGGCAATTCGTAGCAGCCGGCTGTGATGTCGCGGCTGAGGTGGCCCACTTCCGGAGTGCGCGGGAGCATCGCTCCCGATGAGGTCCATCTGTGGGCCTGGACTCTCGAGCCCGCGGCGGCAGATCTGCCGGCTCACATCGAAATACTCGACGAGCAAGAACGCGAGCGGATGCAACGTTTTTATTTTGCGCCGGATCGCACCCGGTATGCTCTCGCCCATGCGAACCTGCGCACGATTCTAGGGAATTATCTTCACCAGCCCGCGGCCAGCGTTCGCTTCCATACCAATGAGTTCGGCAAGCCCGAACTGGACCACGGTGATGCATCGTCTTCCTTCCATTTCAACCTGAGCCATAGCCGAAGTATTGCTCTGCTGGCAGTGGCCAAAGGAGGACCGTTGGGTGTGGATGTGGAAGAGGTGAAGCCCATCGAACCAGAGGTGGCCGAGACGCATTTTTCCGCGAGGGAGCGTTCGCAGCTGAGTAAGCTGCAGGGCGACGCGTGGCTTACCGGCTTCTATCGTTGCTGGACGCGCAAGGAGGCGATCCTCAAAGCTGAGGGAGTGGGCCTCTCCCTGGCGCTCGATAGTTTTGATGTTTCGCTACTGCCGGCGGCGGAGTTGCTGGAGACGCGGAAACCGTTCAGCTATCCGTGGAGGCTGCACGATTTGTCGCCATCCGAAGGCACGATTGGAGCGGTGGCCACGGCGCAATCCAGTGCCAGGCTGACATGTTTCAGTTTTGTGAATGAGGCTTTCTCGTGAACGACTACTCGAGCCACGGCGCCGCTTGCGGGTGACTGAACATTGCGCGCCAGCCTCTGGCTGATCTCCCGGGCAAGTGACATTACGTGTGGCCGGGCCAGGATCGTTTGATGATTTCCGGGAATCGTTTTCGTCTCGCACACACCAAGAATCCTGCCCACCCACATTTGCTCGGGCTCAGTATCGGAGCGGGGCTCGTCCTGGGCCTTGAAGAGGGTTGCATTTCCGGGGTAAGGCTTTAATTGATAGTCGCGTATGGCAAGCAGGAGAAAGCCGTCCTTTCCCAGCAGCGAAGCACGCGCCGAATCAGGGAGCCAGCCCCGCCCTATCCCGAAACGACGTGATCGTTCCGCCAGCCAGCTTCTGGTCCTTATCTTGTGGTGCATGATCCTGCGGGCAAGAAATTCGCGCAAATCGAACCCAGTCAGCAGGCGGCGCAGGGAAGTCTTGAACGTATCCCAATCTTTGAAAGGGCGATGGGGAACCTTCCCGGTATTGGGATCGCAATCTAAAAGCGCCAACAGACCTACGGTTTCCCCTTGCTCCATGAGCTGGCAGGCCATTTCGAAGACGACCAAGCCGCCGGAGGAATGTCCGGCAAGGTTGTAGGGGCCGGCCGGCTGAATCGCCCGCACCTGCTTGACGAAGTTGGCAGCAAGTATTCTCAGATCCGCTTGATGCTCGTCGATGAAAGGGGGGAGTTGGAGACCGTACACCGGCTGCTCCGGACCCAGAGCGTTCGCCAGCTCTACAAAGCTCAGCAGACTTCCTCCCAGCCCATGGGCGATAAACAGTGGCAGGAGAGAAGCACCGCCCTGGATGGTTACGAGCGCAGGCCATTTGCCTGCCGGGCTGTGGCGGAGGTAGGTTGCCAGCCCATGAATCGTCGGATGTTCCAGCAGCACGGAGTGTGGGAGCTTGGAACCGAACCACTGCTCGACCTGCACTAACATGCGAGCTGCCAGCAAGGAGTGACCGCCGAGAGCGAAGAAGTCCTGGTCGATGCCAACGGTGTTGAGCTTGAGGAGACTCTGCCAGATTTCCTTCAGCCGCGCCTCGACGGGGTCGGCCGGAGATGGGGATGACACGGGACGAATCCGTGCTTCGCTGAGACGCATGGTGTCCAGAGCCTGCAGGTCCACCTTCCCACTTGCGGTAGTGGGAAAGGACTGGAGTGGGACGAACTCCGCGGGGACCATGTAATGGGGCAGCCGGCGTCGCAGAGACTGCTTCCATTGACCGAGGAGAGTTTCATTGCCAATCACAAACGCGACCAGACGGCGATCGTCCTCTTCCAAGTCGATGGCTCGGACTACTGCGGCCTCCACCCCATTACATTGCCTCAGTGCGGATTCGATCTCTCCCAACTCGATGCGAAAGCCGCGCACCTTGACTTGATCGTCATAGCGGCCCAGGAAATCGAAGCGGCCGTCGGCGAGTTCGATGGCCAAGTCACCGCTGCGAAAGAGCCTGCCGCCGGAGAACGGATCGGGAAGAAATCGTGCCTGGTTAAGCTCGGGACGGTGGAGATAACCGGGAGCCACACCGACTCCACCGATGTAGATTTCGCCCATCGAGCCCCTGGCGACCGGTTGAAGATGATGATCGAGAAGGTGGATGCTTACATTTGGCAAGGGGCGGCCGATGGTGATCTTGTCGACATCGACATCGATTCTTGCCCTGGAGGCGCAGATAGCAGTTTCGCTTGGCCCATATTGATTCCATACTGCGCGGCACATTGCGGCTAAGCGGGTCCCGAGGTTCAGGGGAAGAACCTCGCCACCCACGACGACCTGCATCCTGGCATCGCCTTGCCATCCTGCCTCGAGCAGGAGGCGATACATGGTGGGAGTGCCCATCAGTACAGTGGCCGACGAAGCGCGAAGCTGGCCTAGCCTGAGGCCGGCATCTCCGGCAAGGTCCTTCTCGGCCATGTAGCTACTGGCTCCGAAGGCCAGAGGTAGAAACAGTTCGAGACAAGCCACATCAAACGCGATGGTGGAGCCCGCGAACACAACGTCATCCGGCCCGAGCTTCAGATCCTCGCCAACGGCCAGCACAGTATTGGCAAGACCTGTATGGGTAATCCCCACCCCTTTCGGTTTCCCGGTCGAACCGGAGGTGTAGATCACATAAGCCAGACGATCTTCGGAAACTGCGGCTGTTTCATTATGGGAAGGACTACTCCGCGGGGCGCAGAGGTCGTCGAGGTCTAACAGTTGTAGGTTGGCTAACCGCCGGCTGGAGGTCAGAGCATGGTAGTTTTTGCGGGTGAGCACAAGTGGAGGAGCAGCGTCCCCCAACATGAAGGCGATGTGGTCCATGGGAGCCGCGGGATCGAGCGGAAGGTAGGCGCCACCTGCTTTCCAGATGCCTAGCAGCGCTGCAAGCATCTCCGGGGATCGATCGAGAAGCACTCCGACCAGGCAGCCGTCGCGTACGCCAGCTTCCCGCAACCCGTTTGCGATATGTTCAGCCGTGTTATTCAGGTCGCGGTAAGTGAGCCGACGTCCTTCAGAGGTGATCGCGATGGCATCCGGGGAGGCAGACGCTTTGCGTTCGAACAGCTGCGGCAAGTACATCGTCGACTCCACCCCCACTCCAAAATTTCGGAGAGGTACACCGAATATCGGCGCAATTCTGAGGGGGGAACGCCTGTATCAGGTTAGATGGGAATGATACCTCTGAATGTCATTAGATTGTCACCCTTGCTCTTCCCTATTTGGTTTCTTCTCGCAGGGCCAGGCTGATGAGCGTTTTTTGCTCGAGATCATGCGCCTTGGCCGAGCCGGTGGCGGGGCTCGCGGCTGCTGACCGCTTGATGCTGAGCACCTTTCGATCAGGGAAGAGGCGGCGCAAGCGGGGCACGACAAACGATAGCGCGCCCATGTTGTCCGGCTCTTCCTGTACCCAGACTACTTCGCGCGCGTCGGGGTGACGGGCGACTTCCGCGGCTAATTCCGCTTCCGGCCAGGGATAGAGTTGTTCCAGAAAGACGATGCCCGTAGTGCTGTCTTTGCGCTTCGCTCGCTCGATGCGCAGCTCGTGGCCGATTTTTCCGGTACAGAGCAGCAGGCGATTGACCTGCGGTATCTCGATTTCGGGCAGAACGTTCTGGAAACGGGGCAACTCGAAGCTGGCCACCGGCGAACTGGCATCGGGATTGCGCAGCATGCTCTTTGGGGTGAAGACAACCAGCGGCTTGCGCCATTTGCGCATTGCCTGGCGGCGCAGCAGGTGGAAATACTGCGCTGCGGTGGAGGGCTGGCAGATTTGAATATTGTCGTGCGCCGCCAGTTGCAGGTAACGCTCCAGGCGGGCGCTGGAATGCTCCGGCCCCTGGCCTTCATAGCCATGGGGCAGCAGCATGACCACTCCGCTGAGCAGTCCCCACTTGTCTTCGCCCGAGGCGATGAACTGATCGATGATGATCTGCGCGCCGTTGGCAAAGTCGCCGAATTGCGCCTCCCACAAAACCAGGGTCTCGGGATAATCGCGGCTGTAGCCATACTCGAACCCGAGCACGCCGGCTTCCGAAAGGATGGAGTTGTAGACCTCAAAACGTGCCTGGTTCGGCGATAGATTGGGCCAGGGGAAAATAGAGCTGCTCGTTCTCGATATCCACCAGCACGCTGTGACGCTGGTTGAATGTGCCGCGCTGGCTGTCCTGTCCGCTGAGACGGACTGGTGTGCCTTGCTGCAACAGCGAGCCAAAGGCCAGAGCTTCCGCCATGCCGTAATCAAACAGTCGCTCACCGCGGCCCATCTCCCGGCGCTGCTCGAGCAGTTTCTTGATCTTGGCGTGGATATGGAAATCGCGCGGATAGCTGGTGAGGCTGTCGCTGATTTCTTTTACGGATGCCGCACTGATTCCGGTGTCGACTTCGTATTCGGACTTGTAGGGTCCGCCGATGTAGTTCGACCAGTATCCTGGAAGCTTGGCCAGAGAGGCGCTCTTCTTCATCTGGGCGGCTTGCTTTTGCGCTTCCGCAAGCTGCGCTTGCAGCTCCTTGACCCGCGCGGACGGATCCGCGCCGATTTGCTGGGCGTAGATTTCATACAACGCCGGATGATTCTTGATTTTGGCGTAGCGCAGGGGCTGGGTGATGGTGGGGTCGTCGACCTCACTGTGCCCGTGACGGCGGTAACCGATCAGATCGATGATGACATCGGTGTGGAAGGTATAGCGGTATTCCACGGCCAGTGAGGCGACACGCATGGCAGCGTCGGCATCCTCTGCATTCACGTGGAAGATGGGGATGGGGAGCCGCTTGCCGATGTCGGAGGAGAAGCGGGACGAATAACACTCCTCCGGGTCGGCGGTAAAGCCGATCAGGTTGTTGACGATGATCTGGATGGTGCCGCCTACGGTGAAACCGGGGATGGTGCCCAGGTTCAGAGTTTCCGCCCAGATGCCCTGGCCGGCAAAGGCTGCGTCGCCATGGATGAGGATGGGTAGGACTTTGGCCTGGCCGGTATCTCCCAGACGTATTTGCTGAGCGCGCGCGCGGCCCATGGCGACGGGATCCACGGCTTCCAGATGACTGGGATTCGATACCAGGTGGAGGCCCATTTGTCCGCCGCTTCGCGTGTGGAATTGACCGGTGGCGCCGACGTGGTATTTCACGTCGCCTCCGCCGAGGATGCTGCGGGGGTTGGCGTCTTCGAATTTGGAAAAGATGTCAGCGGGGGATTTGCCGAAGGTGTTCGCCATCACGTTCAAGCGTCCGCGATGGCTCATTCCCATGACGGCCTTCTCGGCACCGAAGCCGGAGGCGTGGTTCAGTACTTCGTCTAAGAATGGAATGAGTACGGTGACACCTTCGAGCGAGAAACGCTTGGTGCCGAGATAACGCGACTGGATGACTTGCTCGAAGAGATCGGCCTGGGTGAGGCGTTCCAGGACATGCTTTTGATCCGGTACCGGCGCAGGTTGTTCCATACGCTCCTGGATCCATTCGCGTTTGGCCGCGTCGGGAAGGTGCATGAACTCGACTGCGATGCTTCCACAGTAGTAGGCCTTGGCTTCTTCGGCGTCTTCGCCTTCGAAATTCAATTCGGGAATGGGCTCGGGGAGAAGGTATTGCCCCAGGGGGTCTAATTTGGCCTGCAGATGGCCCCAGCGGCGAAAGGCATCGAAGATGTGATCGCGCTGTGAAATCAATAGGTTGGCGGAGCGTTCCAGGGGAAGATTTTTGGTGACCATAAGCTTGTGTCTACTGGTTCATTATAACTTCCGGTGCGACGTGGGGCTCCCCTGCGAACCGCGATGGAGCGAAGGACCCAGGAGTCGAGAGCCGTGGAATCCCACATCTCGCGAAAAACGAGCGAGATGTGGGGCACCCATAGGTCATGGTTAGGACAAAGTTTTCGGAGGAAGTTGCTTACTCCTGCAGGACGGCTTTGGTCAGGTTCCTTGGGCGGTCGACGTCGATTCCGTTTTGAATTGCCAGTTGGTAGGCGAGGAGTTGCAGTGGCACTACCTCCAGCATGGTGGCTAACATGTCTTCGGTTTTGGGGACTTCGATGCAGTGGTTGGCCAAGGCTGCGGCTTCCTCGTCGCCTTCCGTCGCGATGACCAGGATGGTTGCTCCTTGTGCCCTCATGTCCTTCATCAATTGCAGGACTTTGCGGTAACGGAGCATGGCGTCGGGATCCGAGGGGTCTTGGGTGGCCAGTACTACCAAGGGCGCGTCGGGGCTTACCAGGGCGTTCGGACCGTGCTTCAACTCACCCGCCGGATAGCCTTCGGCCTGAAGATAGGCTGACTCCTTCAGCTTCAACGCTCCTTCACGGGCAATGGCATAGTGGACGCCGCGGCCCAGATAAAGAAAGGCGCGCGCATTCTTCAACGAGGGCGCGAGGCGAGCAATCTGGTGCTGCCATTTTGCGAGCGCGGGTTCCAGGAGACTGGGCAACCGGCGCAAATCCTCGGTGTGGCTTTCGACGGTGGGCGTGGTCATTCTTCCGCGGATGCGGGCCAGGTAAAGAGCCAGCGAGTAGAGAACCGCTAGTTGCGTGGTAAAGCTCTTGGTGGCGGGGATGGCCTTCTCCGGACCGGCACACGTCGGCAAGGAGGCATCTGCTTCCGTCGCCATGCTCGAACGAGGATTGTTGGTGATGGCCAGGGTGGGTAATCCGCGCGCCTTGGCTTCGCGCAGTCCGGCCAGCGTGTCGGCTGTCTCGCCGGATTGGGAGATCACCAGGACCCCCGGATCCTGAATGGTGTGGGTCGAGCGATAGACGTACTCGCTGGCATATTCAACATCCACAACCAAGCCGGCCAGATCTTCCAGCATGATCTCCGCGGCAAGGCCGGCGTGGCGGCTGGAGCCGCTGGCGGCAATCACCAGGCGCGATCTGGAACCCAGCGCGTCGGCTACCGGTTGGAAGACGTCCGTCGCTAATTTGCCATTGGGGGCATAGCGCTCGATGGTGTCGGCGAGCGCCTTCGGCTGCTGATAAATCTCTCGCAGCATCTCATGCTCGAAAACGGTGGCTGTGGTCATTATGGGCAATCGTATACCAGATAGAATCGTTGAGCGTGAGGTCTCCATTGCTTCGGATTGTATCGATGACTCTGTTGCTCAGCTGTCTGGTTGCGGGAGGGGCTCATGCCCAGGTTCCGCTGCCCTTGATGCCGCTGCCTGCCCAGGCAAAGCCAGGTGACGGTGAGTTCCTGATTAACAACGGTTTCGGCATCACCCTGCAAGGCTTTCAGGAGCCACGGCTGGAACGGGCTAAGCAACGCTTCCTGAATATGCTATCGAAGCAGACGGGGATCCCGCTGTGGCGCGAGGCAGTACTCAACCAGCCGTCGTTCTTCATCAACACCAAAGGAGCGAGCGCGCCAGTACAGCAAGTGGATGAGGATGAGTCATACCATCTGCAGATTACGACCACCGAAGTTCACCTCGAAGCAGCCAACCCTTTGGGCGTGCTGCACGGGCTGCAAACTTTTTTGCAGTTGGTCCGCATCACGCCTCGAGGCTTCGCCGTCCCGGCGATGACGATTGACGATCAGCCACGATTTCCGTGGCGGGGGCTGATGCTGGATGTGAGCCGGCACTTCCAGCCGCTCGATGTGGTCTATCGCACGCTGGACGGGATGGAAGCGGTAAAGTTGAACGTCTTCCACTGGCACCTCTCGGAAGATCAGGGTTTCCGGGTAGAGAGCAAGGTATATCCCCTGCTGCAGGAGAAAGGCTCTGACGGCCTTTTCTACACCCAGGATCAAATTCGCGAGGTGATTGAATACGCGCGCGACCGGGGTATACGGGTGATGCCGGAGTTCGAAATGCCCGGGCATGCCACGGCATGGTTCGTGGGCTACCCGGACCTGGCGAGCGGTCCCGGCCCGTATCGAGATCGAGCGCAAGTGGGGCGTGTTCAACCCGGCTATGGACCCCACGCGAGACAGCACCTACACCTTTCTCGACGCGCTCATCGGCGAAATGACGGCGCTGTTCCCCGATGCCTATTTCCACGTTGGCGGGGATGAGTACGATGGCAAGGAGTGGGACAGGAACCCGCGCATCCAGCAGTTCATGAAGGCCCACGCAATCAAAGACAATGCCGCGCCTGCAAGCTTACTTCAGCACCAAGTTGCAGAAGATTGTCGCGGGCCACGGAAAGATCATGGTGGGGTGGGACGAGGTGTTGCAGCCGGACACTCCGAAGGATGTAGTGATTCAATCGTGGCGTGGCCCGCAGTTCGTTGGCGCAGGCGGTGAAGGGCGGCAATCGCGCGTTATTGTCGGCTGGTTACTATATCGACCTGAACCATTCCGCGGCGGAGCACTACGCGGCGGATCCCGAAGGGGATGGGCCCACGACGCTCAGTGCGGACGAGAGCAAAAGGATTCTCGGCGGCGAAGCGACCATGTGGTCGGAGTTTATGACCCCGGAGAATATCGATAGCCGCATCTGGCCGCGGACGGCGGCCATTGCCGAACGCCTCTGGTCGCCGCGCAATACTCGCGATGTGGAATCGATGTACACGCGGCTGGCCATCATCTCACAGAAGCTCAACTACTACGGACTGCAGCATAATTCCAGCTATCCTGCTATGCTGAGCCGCATGACGGGCGAGCCGGATCCGCTGCCGCTGCGCGTGTTCGGCGATGTGATGCAACCCCCTCGCAACTATGAGCGCGAACAGCTGCACGAGTACGACGCTTTTTCACCGCTAAACCATTTGATCGATGCCATTCCTCCGGAAAGCGACACAGCACGCCAATTTATGGATATGGTCAACCGCATCGTCGCAGGCAAAGCGTCACGGGAAGATTGGGAGCAGGCGCAGGAGTGGCTGGTGTTGTGGCGCGACAACGATGCGCAGCTGCAGCCTCTGCTGCCGAAGTCTGAATTGACGAAGGAGCTGGCGCCGGTTTCCACCAATTTGCATCTTGTCTCGCAGGCCGGCCTGGACGCGATCGGCTATCTGCACGAACATCGCAATGCGCCAGCCGCCTGGAAGACCCGGGAAATGGCTTTTCTGAAACAATCTGAGAAACCGCAGGCCGTGCTGCTGAACATGGTTGCACCCGCGGTTTTGAAGTTGGTGCAAGCCACCACTACTCATTAAAGGATTGAAACATGTCAGTAACAAGATTCGTCGAGACTCCCAACTATGAGTGATGGGCGTTGGGTACTTTTGATTGCCAGTGAATTGGGTGGTACGAACTCGGTATCGGACCGGGCCATGGATCGCCTCTGCGGAGCGATCACCGAGGAGGGGTACGAGGTCATCCGGACGTCGACGCCCGAGGATGGACTGTCGATGGTTCAGTCGGATCCGTCGTATAGCGCCATTCTGCTGGATTGGGATCTGGAGCAGGAGCACCAGTTTGATGAACGCGCGGCGCTGAAGATTATTCGCGCTGTTCGCCGCCGGAACAAGAAGGTGCCGATCTTCCTGATCGCGGACCGGACGCTGGTCAGCGAACTGCCTTTGGAAGTGGTCAAGCAGGTTCACGAGTACATCCACTTGTTCGGCGATACCCCTGCTTTCATCGCCAACCGGGTGGACTTCGCCGTCAAGCGATACGACGAGCAGCTGCTGCCGCCATATTTCCGGGAGCTGAAGAAGTATACCGATCAGGGCGCCTACTCATGGGACGCGCCGGGGCACATGGGCGGAGTGGCTTTTCTCAAGCATCCAGTGGGCATGCAGTTCCATCGTTACTTCGGCGAGAACCTATTGCGGGCCGACCTGGGAATCTCCACGTCGTCGCTCGGGTCGTGGCTTGACCATATTGGGCCCCCGGCTGAATCGGAACGCAATGCAGCGCGCATCTTCGGCGCGGACTGGACCTTCTATGTGCTGAGCGGTTCTTCCACTTCGAACCAGATTGTCGGCCATGGGGTGATTGGTAACAATGACATGGTGTTGATCGACGCCAACTGCCACAAGTCGATCTGCCATTCGCTGACCGTCACGGGCGGGCGTCCAGTCTATTTCAAGCCCACTCGGAATGGCTATGGCATGATCGGCCTGGTGCCGCTGCGCCGGTTCTCCCCGGAGTACATCAAGCAACTGATCGCCAACAGCCCTTTCAGCGCGGGGGCGGCATCGCCGGAACCTACGTATGCGGTGGTGACCAATTCCACCTATGACGGCTTTTGTTACGACGTGCAGCGGGTTACCGCCGAACTGGCCCGCAGCGTGCCTCGCATCCACTTCGACGAGGCGTGGTACGCGTACGCCAAGTTCCACGCCATTTATCGCGGCCGCTTTGCCATGGATGTGCCAGAGGATATGCCGAATCGGCCGCTGCTGTTCGCGGTGCAGTCCACGCACAAGATGCTGGCTGCGTTCTCCATGGCATCGATGATCCACGTGAAGCTAAGCGATCGAGCTCCGCTTGATTTCGATCAGTTCAACGAATCGTTCATGATGCACGGTACGACGTCACCGTTTTATCCCATGATTGCGTCGCTCGACGTGGCCACATCGATGATGGACGAACCGGCCGGCCCGACGCTGATGTACGAGACGATTCAGGACGCGATCAGCTTCAGGAAAGCGATGTCTTCGATCGCGCACCGGCTGCGCTCCACCAACGGGGATGAATGGTTCTTCAGGATCTATCAGCCGGATACGGTGACGGATCCGACGACCGGAGCCACTTCTCTTTTTGAGGAGACTCCCGACTCACTGCTGATCCACTCGCCAAACTGCTGGACGCTCAAAGGGGAGGACGACTGGCACGGGTTCAAGGATGAGGATATTGCGGAAGACTACTGCATGCTTGACCCGACCAAGGTCACGATCCTCATGCCGGGTATTAATTCGCGTGGAGAACTGGCGGATTGGGGGATTCCAGCAGCGATCCTTACCGAATTTCTCGATGCGCGGCTGGTGGAGATTGCCCGGACCGGCGACTACACAGCGTTGATCCTGTTTTCCGTGGGAACCAGCAAGGGCAAATGGGGTAGCTTGCTGGAAACGCTGTTCGAGTTCAAGCGGCTCTACGACAATGACGGGACGTTGTACGAAGCACTGCCGGACCTGGTAGCGGAACATCCGCTGCGTTACCGGGACATGACGTTGAAGGAACTGAGCGATGAGATGCATGCGGCCATGGGGCAGTTGAACCTTACCAACCTGCTACACCAGGCGTGCGATGTGGATCCCGATCCGGTGCTGACCCCGGCGCAAACGTATCAAAAATTGATACGTAACGGGACGGAGAAGGTCCGCATTGCGGAGATGGCTGGGCGATTGGCTGGGGTGATGCTGGTTCCCTACCCTCCTGGGATTCCGGTCCGCATGCCGGGCGAGCGTATGGGCGACACGGACAGTCCCATCATTCGTCTTTTGCTGGCGTTGGAGAAGTTTGGCAAGCAGTTTCCCGGGTTCGAGCGTGAGGTCCACGGGATTGAGTTGGGGGCGGATGGGGAGTACTGGATGCGGAGTGTGATTGAGTCGGCTGCCCCGGGGAACGGGAGGAAAGCGGCTTCACCGGCACGCAATACGAAACGGCGGGCTAAGAACCCGGTTGTTCCTCCTGACCCGAAGGGAATCTAGCTGAGAGATGTGGGTCACCCAGGCGTTTGCTGCTTGATTGAGTAAAAGCGATTGTAGGGCTTCGCCCATGATTTTCGGCCCACGTACGCCTTGGCGAACGTGGGGCACCCGTCCGATTCCCTCCGGGCTTGGTGTAGTTTTGAGAGAAACTGCAGGTCTCTCGGCTTCGCTCGGGATGACAAAGGAAAGGGCCACGGTTCAATAGAGAGTGGTTGCTGGACCGAGGCGTTTTAGAGCGGTCGAAGGGTTCGCCCGTCTTTTCCGCCCACATACGCCTCGGCGAACGTCGAGTTTTCCTCAACGGGCTGCGTAGGACTTGGTCTGCCCGGTACGTGAGTTGAATACGGTGAAGCTGCCGGTGGGAGTGACGGTTAACTTCAGGTAGTTGGCTGCATCGGGTCCCGGGGGATTAGCGATGTACTGGACTGCGGTGTTGTGGGTTCCGGCTTCTTCCGAGGTGTGAAGCTGCCATAGGGTCTCAAGGCCGGGCGCTTTGGCGATGGTTTCGAAGGTTGGCGTGGAGCCGCCCTTCTTGGCGCCGTTGTTCATGATCGCTATGCGCGGCGCAATCGCATCCACCAACGCGGGGCTCGAGCTCTGGAACAATCCATGATGCGAGACCACTAGGATGTCGACCTTGCCCAGCTTGTTGCTGGGGCACATCAATTGCATTTCCTTATCCCAGGTGAGATCGCCCAGATCGAGAATCCTGGTCTTGCCGAAGGTGAACAGGGTGCCTAGCGAACGAGAATTGTCAGTCATGTCTTCCGGCCTGGTCTCGGAGACCTTGCAGTAGGCATTGGGCTGCCCGGCACCGGGCAGTGCATGGTTGAGAAGCTCACCGTTGGAGCTGATCACAACTGCCTTGATTCCCGGAATCGGTAATGCATCTCCAGGCTTGGGCGTTATATGGCCGTAGTGACCGTTCGCCAGCAGCTGCTGATAGGCGGGATAGGCTTTCTTGGTCGAGGGGTCGGTGGGGCTGTCGGGGCCGTGATCGATGAACGTGCCGACCGGCATGCGTGCCAGGAGCTCAGGAAGACCGCCGATGTGATCAGCATGGTAGTGGGTGAGCAGCAGGTAATCGATCTTGCTTACGCCCGCGTCTTTGGCTGCGGCGGCAATGCGTCCGGCGTCCAGTCCGTTGTTCCCCGCCCATCCGGTGTCGATCAGCAGCGACTTTCCCGCCGGAGTGACGAAGAGCGTCGATTGACCGCCATCGACGTCGATGAAGTAAACCTGCAAATCATGACTCGCGGCAACCGCGACCTGCGCGCCGATAAATACGAGCCCGGCCAGAATGGCTGTCAGCAGATATTGCGCCTTTGATTTACGCACTGGGATCAAGCACCACCTTCATTAGATTTGGTTCGCCTGCGTGCAGCCGCTCAAACCAACGCGGACCGTCCTTCAGAGGAGCAACCGCGGTGATCAAGGACTTCACTTTGATTTTTCCGTTGGCCAGCAATTCCATCGCCTGAGGATATTCGCCGGAGGAAGCACACGAGCCCTGGAGACGAATCTGACGGGAGACCACTGCCTGCAGAGGAATCTTTACTTCGGGAGAGATATTGCCAATGAGCGTGACGGTCCCACCCTTACGTACGCTGGCAATCGAGGCGGCAATGGTTTCCTGCCGGCCTACGGCTTCCAGGACCACGTCGACCCCTCTGCCATCGGTCTGACGGAGGATCTCTTTCACCAGGTCGTTTCCGGAAAGGAGCAACGTTTCGTCTGCGCCGATATTTTTGGCCGTTTCCAGGCGGGTGCGATCGATATCCGCCACCAATACCTTGGAGGCTCCCCCAGCTTTCGCCGCCTGGAGAGTCAGCAGACCGATCATGCCGGCTCCAATGACGAGAGCCGTCTCGCCACCCTTCATCTCGGTGACGCGCACCGCGTGCAACGCCACCGAGACGGCTTCGAGCATGGCTGCTTCTTTAAATTCGAGCGCTTCGGGCAGATGGTAGGCGATGCGTTGGGGCACGACTACGTACTCCGCGAAGGCGCCGGCACGGCGGTAGTCTCCGCAGGAAACCCCGACCACCTGGCGGTTGTTGCACAGGTTGATCTCGCCCTGACGACAGAACTCGCACTCGCCGCAATAGACCGTGGAATCGAAGGTGACTCGATCGCCGGCTTTGAATTTCTTCACGCCAGTGCCGGCCGAGGCTACCACTCCAGCCGCTTCATGCCCCATCACGATGGGTGGAATTCGCCTGCCGGAAGTGCCGTCGTAACCGTGAACGTCGCTGCCGCAGATGCCACACGCGGCAACACGCACCAGGATCTCGTCCGGACCAGGTTCAGGCGCGGGAAGATCGGCAAGGTCAAGCTGGTTATATTGCGAAAGGAGCAGTGCTTTCATAGAAGGTAAGGGTACATGGTTGGTAGCCGCATCCTCAAGCAAGGGCTGCGCAAGCCATGTACGATAGTTCTACCGCCGGTCCCCCATGAGTACACGCAGTCTTAAACGCAGACTGATTGCAGGATTTGGCGCCAACACCTTCAGCCGCCTCTCCACTACGCTCACCCAGATTTTTTCGGTTCCCGTCTTCCTCAGCCACTGGGGCGTGCACCTGTACGGTGAGTGGATCCTGCTGAATACCATTCCGAGTTACCTCGGCCTTAGCGATGTCGGATTCGGCAGTGTTGCCGGTAACGAGATGACCATGCTGGCGGCGGCACAGGATTTCGACCAGGCCCTGGTGGTTTTTCAGAGTGTATGGGTGCTCACGACCGTCATTACCAGCTTGCTGGGGCTGCTGCTGATTGCCACTGTTTGGTCACTTCCATTAGGCGCTTGGCTGCATATGCATGCCATCAGCGGCGCGGATGCCAGGCTGATTGTGTTGCTACTTGGGCTTGCGGTTCTGTTGGGTATGCAGGAGACCTTGTTTCAGGCGGCTTTTCGCTGCGTGGGCAAATATCCACTGGGAACCATGGCCAAGAGCGTGGTGGTGCTGGCGGCGTTCTTAAGCACCATGGTTGGGGTTGGGCTGCACCTGGGGCCTGTTCCGGTTGCGGCGCTGTATGTGGCCGTGAATGCGGTCGGCGTCTTCGCTCTCTGGATTCTTCTCAAACGCGAGGTGCCGTGGATTCGGTTCGGGATCCGGCATGCGCAGTGGGCGGTCATTCGGCGGCTTACCGGGCCGGCGATTTCCTTTATGAGTTTTCCGCTGGTGAATGCTCTGAACCTGCAGGGGATCCTGGTGGTGATTGGTTATGTGATGGGCCCGATCGCGGTGGTCACGTTCAATACGGCGCGGACGATCTCCCGCAGCGCGGCGCAGGGAATGAACTTGATTAACAACTCGATATGGCCGGAGATGTCCGCGGCCTTCGGGATTGGAGCCATGGATGTTGCGCGCATGCTCCACCGGCGGGCGTGCCAGATTTCTCTGGTGCTTTGCTTGAGCATCACCCTGGGGGTCGCGTTTCTGGGCGATTGGATTTGGAGGATCTGGACGGTTGGGAAGGTCCCTACGGACCCGGTGTTGCTGAATATCATGCTGTTGCAGATGGTGGTTTCGGCCTTCTGGTTCACCAGCTCGGTGGTGCCTATGGCGATCAACCAGCACCAGAGAATGGCGCGGGCGATGTTGACCGCCACGTGCGTTGCTTTGGTTCTTGCTTGGGTATTGATGCATGTACCGTCACTTGGCTTGCGGGGTGCGGCGATTGCTTTGGTGGCCGGAGATTTGTTTACGGCGGTCTATGTATTACGCGAGAGCCTGCGGTTGCTGGATGACACGCTGGGGGATTTTGCCCGGAGTATGTTGGATTTGTCGCTGCTGCAGCGGTTTTGGAGAAGGTCCAAGGTGCCGCTTGGTAATGAGGAATCGTGAGAAAAAGGGTCCCGCTCTCCGAATCCAGGAGCAGGTCTCGATAACTTTCTCAGTCGTCCCCGTTCGACATGCTCAGGGCAGGCTCTGCGGGACTTTTCGAGGGTGCCTCCCAGCGCAGGACTGCGTCATGGGCTAAAGTCAGCCGTCCCTGCGGGACTCGATTTCGTGACGGCGTAAGAAACAAATTCTGTTGGTCCAATCCCAGTCGCATGCTTCTTTCATCAAGAGACTCAGGGATTGAACCAAACCTCCGATGTCTCCGGGGGAGATGGTCTTTTCATCGACAAAAATCACGCCTGCGTGCTGATGCCCTTCTTCCGCCCAATCCTTCAGCAGCGGTGGGATGGTTCTGCGATCATAGGTAACCAGGGTCAGCTTCTGAATTGCAGCTTCTTGCAGGCAGGCCGAATCTTCCTGGCCGAGGAAGTTTCCTTCTTCCCAGTCGACCATAGCAACGACGAAGATCTTTCGGTCGCGGCGCCGCATGGACTGCGCGACTCCGGGTGAGATGTGCTCATCGAGAAGGAGCTTGAGCATCTCAGCGTTTCTTGGCTTTTCCTGAGGTGAATTCGACGGCTTGCGGCAACATGCGCTTCAACGCAACAAAATCGACCGCATCGTTGTCCGTCAACGCCTGATTAATTTCGTCGGGAAACGCCTCGGCGTAGTTAACTGCCGTCTGCACCTTAGCCACCGGCCAGCGAAGATGTTTGGCTGTCGCTGACAGATCATGCTTATAGCTGCGGATCAGAAGCATTACCTCCCAGACAGCAAGGCTGCTGCCCTGGATGCAGGCTTGCCGCCCCGCGGCGGAGTCGCGGAAATCGATGAAGGCGAATTCCGATCGGCGTAAGCCTTCCTCCACCAAACGCGCGCTTGCGTCACTTGGCGTCCAGCCATAGCGGTTCGCCATGCGTTTCAGTCGATTCCCGCTGTCTACGGGAAGACGCATGCTGATGACAGTGGAATGAGCCACGGGGCCCTCCGCGTGTAATCCTTGTAAACATTGTAACTCTATGCGGGAGGGCGATCCGTTAGACTTTTTCGGCAGACTCCGGGACGGCCGCGGCGGCGGCCTGGAAGCCTATTTTGGAGTGGGTTCCGTCGCAGAAGGGCTTGTTGGTGGATGCGCCGCAGCGACAGAGAGAGATGGCGGGTTTGCCGGCAAGATCGATTTCTATACCGTCGGTGTTAATCAGCTTGATGGGACCTTCTACGCGAAATGGTCCGTTTGGTCGGACCGTGATGGTTACTTCACCCTCAGCCATGAGCACCCCAGTTCAGAGATTTATGAGTTCGATTTGAGTCTAGCAGCCGGCGACGCGGAACCTAATCGCTGTCGAGGTTCTGGGTGGCTTTGGGTTCCTCGTTCGGGGGTTTTGGCTGCGGTTCCTGAATGTTTCCCGGTGTACCAGTGGTGGAAGTTGGAACAGGACCTACCACGTTCGAACTCTTGCCGACCTTCTGGCCTTTCCAGCCGGTTGAACTGACATTTTGGGCAGTTGTACCGGTTTCACAACCCAGCACTAGTCCGCAAGAAATAAGCAGCAAGAGGACACTCGCTCTGAGCATGATTTCTCCTTGAAGGCGATTTTATATGGAGATGGAGTTTTGCAGGCAAGGGTGGAGAGGAGAAGCGCAGGAAAAGTTCCTAGAACGGACCGTGAATTTACAGGGCCAAGATCCAGACCGTGAAGCTGAAGGGAAAGACGGCGGAAGCCGTCCTTCCCTTCTGAAGCTAATTGATTGATTGCTGGCTAAAAATTACAGAACCTGAACGTTCTCAGCCTGCCAACCCTTAGGGCCTTTGGTGACGTTGAACTGAACCGCCTGGCCTTCTTGGAGAGTGCGGAAGCCGTTTGCTTGAATCGCTGTGTGGTGCACGAAAACATCCTCACCATTTGCACGGCTCAAAAAGCCGAACCCCTTGGCATCGTTGAACCATTTCACTGTACCTTGTTCCATTGTGTTTCTTCCTTAGTAACGAGATGACGCTGAATTCAATCGGGGTATCTTCAGGCGGTGCGGACTCCTAAAGCAGAACGAACTGAGAACCAAAATCGTATTCGACGCTCTTTTAGGATATACCGTTGATGCGACAAGTGCAATGAAAAATTTGCCGCTTAGCGCAAAAAAATGCTCGATTGGCTACTCGTACTTCAATGATTCTACAGGATTCATGCGCGCTGCCCGCACCGCTGGTACCGTGCCAAAGGCTATCCCAACGGCACAAGAAACCAGGATCGCGATTACCGCCGATAGCCAGGAAACCTGCAACCGGTAATCGGTAAAAAAGGCAATCGCCAGGGGCAGCATCATGGCCAGGACGGTGCCCACCACGCCGCCGCTGAGCGAGATTAAAACCGCCTCAGCCAGGAACTGCATCTGGATTTCCCGGAAGGTCGCTCCCAGGGCCTTTCGGATGCCGATCTCACGGATCCTGGAACGGACAGTAGCCAGCATGATGTTCATGATGCCCACCCCGCTGACCATCAGCGTGACGAGGGAAAACATGAGCAGGATAATGCTGAAGGCAGTTGCCGTCTTTGCCGCCATGGAAAGCACCTCGGCGAGATTGCCCACGTCGTAGACGGACTCGGCGCGATGCCTGGACTTGATTACTCTTTTAATGGCCTCGGTTGCCGCAGGCACGTTGTTTGAGTCGGTCATGGAAAAATAGATCTGGTTTACGGCATCGGTGCCGGTGAAATAGCGTCCTACGGTGTAGGGGATAAGCACGGTTTCATCAACAATTTCCGACTGGCCAAAGGTTTCTACACGTTCGCGAAAGACACCGATGATGGTGAAGGGAACACCGGATATGGCCAACGTCTTACCGATGGCTTCTCCCGGGTTGCCGAATTGAATTGCGGCAAACTTCTGCGTGACCAGGGCTGCGTGGCTATGGGTCAACGAGTCCTGCTCATCAAAAAAGCGCCCGGCGACCAGGTAGAGCCGGCGAATGTCCGCGTAGGCCGGATCCACCCCCAGGATCAGAACATCGCGTTCCTTGCCCCCGCCTGAGGTAAAGAACTGGTGCAGGTTGAGTACCGGAGATGCGGCCTGGATGCCGGGAACCTGTTGTTCGACCGCGCGCATATCGTCGACCGTCAGGTAGTCGCGCACCGATGCGACGCTGGCATCCGATAACCCCGCGTACTCCGCCCAGACGAGGTTGGTACCGATGTTCTGAATGGAGGTGAGCACATACTTCCTGCCGGAAAGACCGATGGTGACCACCAGGATCAATGAGGCAGTTCCGATCACCATGCCGAGCGCGGTCAGGGCAAAGCGAATCTGGTTCAGGCGAAACGAGTCGATGGCCAGCAGCACGATCTCGCGAAATGCGATGCTCTTGGTGCTACGAACTCCCGGCAAGGCGCTCATCGGCCCAGAAACACCAGGGTGACCCCAACGGTGACCAGGCAGAGGCCAGCCCAACGCTGCGGGCTTACACGCTCGCCCAGAAAGAACACTGCCCCGCATGCTCCGGCCACGTAGCTCAGCGCAGTGACGGGCACGACGAAACTTACATTGAGAAAGGAGAGCGCGCCCAGCAGGGAGAAAAAGCCCAGAGCCATCATGCCGATGCCAGCCCACAACCATCCCACGCGCATGGCTCGAAAAATAACGCGAGCGATCGAGAGTGGACGAAAATCCTTCACTTCTCCCACCACTTTCATGGCCCGGGAAACGCAGAGCTCGCCGCCAGTGCCGGCGACGACGATCAGGAAAAAAAGGAGCGCCTCGAGCAAACTAACTTTGCTCCAAACTCACTGGCTTGTGCTCAGCGCTGCGCGGGCTGGTCTGCCCCACGACGAAGACGCCCAGGCAAATGATGGCTATCCCGAGCCAACGCAAAGGCGAAACCGGCTCGCCGAGCATGAAATATCCCAGCAATGCGACTACACCGTAACCCATTGAAGATGCAGGGAGCACGAAACTGTAATCAGCCCAGGTTAAAACCAGCAGGTTAGCGAGGAAGAAGGTAAGCAGAGAGGCTACACCGAGCCAGATGTAGCCGGCGCCAAACACCCGAAACGCCGTGTGCATTGCATCGGAAGGCGGCCATATCGCGAGCTTGCCGGCATGCTTCATGCCTTTGCTCAGCAAGGCATTGCCCAGAGGGCCCGCGATGACCATCACCAGGATTGAGAAAAATGTCTTGAGATGCAGTGGCTTTTGAGACGTCATGCATTCCCGGGGAGTCAAATTAAATGCCTGCCAGCCTTGCTACAAATTGTACTCGCTGTGTTGCAGCTACCCGAGCCCCGGGCATGTTTGGGTTATAACTATAGATTGGGTGAAATCGTTCACCTTTCCCGAGGTGTTACCACTTTGTGTGGCATTGTTGGCTTTACCCAGAAAGGCTGGAGTTGCGATCCTGACCGGATACGCGCAGCCACTGCGACCCTTACTCATCGCGGACCAGATCAGCAGGGAGTTTTCTCCTCCCGCCTGTGCTCGCTGGGTGCAACCCGGCTGAAGATCCTCGATTTGGCTGCAGGGGATCAGCCGATTACCTCGAGCGATGGCGACACAGTCATCGTATTCAACGGCGAAATCTATAACCACCTGGAACTGCGGCCTGAGCTGGAAGCCCTCGGCTATACGTTTCATACCCATTGCGATACCGAAACAGTGTTGTATGCCTTCCTGGCGTGGGACACTGCTTGTTTTACCCGCTTGCGTGGTATGTTCGCGGTCGCTCTGTGGCGCAAGTCGACCAAGCGCCTGGTTCTAGCTCGAGACCGCATGGGGATCAAGCCGCTCTATCTGGCGAAGTACGGAGACGACCTGCTCTTCGGTTCTGAACTGAAGGCGATCCTCATCCATCCGGAAGTAGAGCGCCGCTTGAGCATGGAAGGACTGGATTGCTATCTCACGCTGAACTACGTGCCCTGTCCGTGGACTCTGGTGAACGGGGTAGAAAAGTTGCCGCCGGGCCATTGGTATGAATGGCACGACGGCCAGGTGCGCACTGAATCCTATTGGCAACTGCCCACCTCTGCGCCACGTGTTCTTGACCTCGAGAGCGCCAAGCAGGAGCTGGACTTTTTATTGCAGCAATCTGTTCGGGAGCACTTGCTTTCTGACGTGCCGTTGGGTGTCTGGCTGAGCGGCGGCATTGATTCTTCGACCATCCTGCATTACGCGGCCAGCACTAACCATGCGCGCCTGAAGACTTTTTCTATTTCGTTCAAGGGCCGCAGCTTTGATGAGACGGAACATATACAGCGCGTGGTCTCGCACTATGGCACCGACCATGAGCAGCTTGACCTGAACCCGCAGGAGGACCTGCAGGGTGCTATCGAACAGTTCGCGTATTACTCCGATGAGCCAAGCGCAGATGCAGGAGCGTTGCCGGTGTGGTTTCTCTCGCGGATGTGCAAGACGCATGCAACCGTTGCCTTGAGCGGAGAAGGCGCAGATGAAATTTTCGCCGGCTATCTTACGTATCGCGCCAATCAGCTTGCCCGGACGGCACGGACGGTGCCTGCGCCTGCAATCAGGCTAGCACTCGAGGCACTGCGTTTCTGGCCCGTCTCCGACGAAAAGATCAGCCTGGAGTACAAGCTCAAACGCTTTCTCGAGGGCAGCCTGTTGTCACCGGAACGGGCGCATGTCCACTGGAATGGAACTTTCTCCGAGCCCGCCAAGGCGGCCTTGCTGCGGCGCCCGTTGCCTGGGGCTATGGGGAATATCCTCGATGGGCTGGCCAGTTCGCTCACGACGCAGGACGGACTGTATCCGTATCTCGCCTTCGATCAGCAGTATTACCTGGCCGATGACATTTTGGTGAAGTCAGATCGCATGAGCATGGCCCATGCGGTGGAGGTGCGTCCTCCCTTTCTTGACCATCGCATTGTTGAGTTTGCCGCTACCTTGCCGGATTCGCTCAAGATACGAGGCTCGCGGCAGAAGCTGCTACTCAAGGAATTGATGAAAGACAAATTGCCGGCTTCGATTCTCAATCGGAAAAAAGTCGGCTTCGATATTCCCGCGCATGAGTGGCTTCGTGGTTCTCTTCGTCCACTCCTGCTGAACACTTTGAACGAAGGCCTTGCTGAGCACGCTGAGCTGTTCCGCGCAGACACCATCCAAAGCTATTTGCAGATGCACCTGGAAAGACGAGCCAACCTGGGATACCACTTGTGGGGCTTGATGATCCTGTTTCTGTGGATGAAGCAATGGCGCATTCAGTCGACTCCGGCGTCGAGTCAAAAACTGCCAGTCTTAGTCGCCGAGGGCGCTGGCACACCCCTGCTAGACTTAGCATAGGGCAACGCTAGCAGGCGCAATCAAAAGAACCTGTACTTCAGGAGAAGCACTATGAAAATTGCTGTACTTGGAGGCGATGGCTATTGTGGTTGGGCCACCGCACTCTACCTATCAAATCGTGGCCATTCCGTTGCCATTATCGACAACTTTGTGCGTCGTCTTTGGGACCACGAACTGGGCGTGCAGTCGCTTACGCCGATTCGCCCTCTGGCTGATCGTTTGCGGGTCTGGCATGAGCTTACCGGCAAGACGATTGAGTTATTTGTCGGCGACGTGACGGATTATGAGTTTCTCGCTTCGACCATCAAGACGTTTGAGCCGGAGGCTGTGATTCATTTTGCGGAACAGCGCTCGGCGCCGTATTCGATGATCGATCGCAACCACGCTGTCGGCACGCAGGTGAACAATGTTGTGGGCACGCTGAATTTGCTGTTCGCGTTGCGTGAGTTTCAGCCTGATTGTCACCTGGTCAAGCTTGGCACCATGGGCGAGTATGGCACCCCGAATATCGACATTGAAGAGGGGTACATCACCATTGAGCACAACGGCCGCAAAGATGTGCTCCCTTATCCCAAGCAGCCGGGGTCGTTTTATCACCTCTCGAAGGTGCATGACAGCCACAACATGATGTTCGCTTGCAGGATCTGGGGCACGCGGGCTACTGATCTGAACCAGGGCGTGGTGTATGGAACCATGACGGATGAGGTCGCGCTCGATGAGGCGCTGATTAACCGATTTGATTATGACGAGGTTTTCGGCACTGTTCTGAATCGGTTCTGCGCCCAGGCTGCTCTTGGGCATCCGCTCACGGTGTATGGCAAGGGCGGCCAGACACGCGGATTCCTGGATATTCGCGATACTGTGCGCTGCGTGGAGCTTGCGTGCCTTAACCCAGCGGCCAAGGGAGAATTTCGCGTTTTCAATCAGTTCACTGAGCAGTTTTCTGTGCTGGATTTAGCTCACCTGGTGCAGAAGACTGGCAAGCAAACGGGATTGAAGGTGGAGATCGATTATCTGCCGGATCCTCGCGTGGAGGCGGAGCAGCATTACTACAATGCGAAGCATTCCAAGCTGATTGATCTTGGGTTGGCTCCGCACTTTTTGTCGGATTCCCTGTTGGATTCGCTGATTGATATTGCTGTTCGGTACAAGGATCGGATCGACACGGCGTTGTTTTTACCGCGGGTTAACTGGCGTCACACCAGGAATGATCGGCGTGTAGAAAAGCCTGTGTTGGCCAAGACGGCTCCGTAGGGTCGGAATCAGAGGACTATAGTCAGATCTATGCAGGAAGATCTGGTCTTCAGCCTGTGTGTCACACGAAAAGCATGGGCTAAGAGTCTCGTGAGAACCTGTAGGTGGTCCGCACGCATTAATGCTACAGTCGGGACTGAAAGCCTAGATCTGTTGTCAATGCTTCGGTTACGGCCCAAAGCTAGTCAGTCACGGCCATAAGTCGTGCCCTGATACAAAACATCAGCGCGTCGACTCCCTGAAATTCGCGCATCATCTGAATTAAACCCGTTCGGGGGCTTTCTCGGCTGCTCGAATGGCGGCTGTGGGGTCTACGGGCACTAGTTCGCCGTTGCGGATGTAGTAGTAGCCGTCTCTCCAGCGAATGCTATTGCGGGTAAAACTGGTCAGCCATATGCACGCTGACAGCAGATCCCAGATGGGAAGCAGCCACAGCTTCTTGTAAATACCTGGCTGCTTCAATCCCCACCTTCCAATCACTTCCATCATGGCGATGCGGCAGGCGAAATAGGCACTCAGATAGGCGAACGCTATCTCTGGTGTGGGCTGCACAAAGATTGCCGCCAGGGCCCAGGGCAGACCTAGGGTAAAAATCAGGCCCAGGTGTCCCCACGGACGCATGATGCGCATGACCACTGTCCAGCGCAGACGCTTGAGGAAAAGGTCGCGCAGGGAATGAAAATCGGACACGGTCTGGATGGTGTAGTTCAGCAGCTCGACTTCATAGCCTTGCTCGGCGACCAAGCGTCCTACCAACAAGTCGTCCGCGGGGCGATTTTCAATCGCAGCATAACCACCAAATCCGGCAAGGCGCGTACGGGTGGTGGCAATCGTTGGCCCGAGGGCGAATTTCACGCCGTCCAATTGCCTGGCGACCAGGATCCCGGCATAAAAATCGGAGAGCATCCCCACGGATTGAACACGCTGCACGAAGGTTTTTTCTTCACTGGGAACAGGGGCGTAAAAGCACGTGACGGCTCCGACTTTGGGATCGGCAAGCCCGGCAACGATGGTGCGCAGGTAATCCGGTTGCACACGAACGTCGCTGTCGCTGATGACCACGGTTTCGTATTTTGCTTCCGTAGTGAGCCGCGCCAGTTTGGCAACTTTGTCGTTGGTAGCTACACGGCCGGAGCCCATGATTACGCGGATCTGACATTCCGGGAAGTCGCGGATGAGTCTTTGGATCGTCGGCAATGCGGGCTCGGAAGCGTCGCCAACGCAAAAGACAATTTCGTATTCGGGATAGTCCTGGCGGCAGAAACTGGCGAAGTTCTCGTAGGCATCGGGATCGAGACCCCGAATGGGCTTCAGGTTGCTGATGGGAGGGGTGTAGCCGTCCAAGGGCCGGGTCTTAGGCGAAGTACGAAAGAACTGCCATGCGCTAAAAAGAGCAAGAGCGTAATAAATCAAGGGGATAGCGGCCATCCCCAAGATAAGGTAATGCACAAAACTCAGGATCATTCAGTCCCTAATTTCCATATGGATCGATTATCTTCTAAGCCTGAGATGCAGCCGGATTTCACCATGTAGTTCATAAGACGTACTCAAGACTCAGGCTGTTTCAAAGCTTTACCAGAACGACGAAGCCGGGTACCTGATTCCTATCTACAGACTTGATGCTGCAAAGGCAAGCCAGGAACTGAAGAAAATACCTGCCGCAATCAAATTTATAAGTATTTTACTTTCTTCTTCTTAAAGGTCGTTCCTGGACTTTTCCCACAGTTGCAATTGGCGCCGCCGGTGCTCCATGGGCGAAAATAAAGCGAAGATTCGTTCATGCCCTCTGCACAACATCTCCGAGCCCAAATTGAAGCCAACCTGGCAGAAAGAATTCCTTCGGCACTGACTCCACTGCCGCGAGTTCCCTCTCCAGTTGCACCCACCGGCATTCGCGAGATCGATGCCCTGCTGCATGGTGGATTTCCTGTTGGCGCGCTCAGCGAGATTGTTGGACCGGAATGTTCTGGACGTACCTCGCTGGCACTCGCATTTGTGGCCGGCATGACCCAGGAAGGCAAGGTATGTGCGTGGGTAGATGTTTCCGATACTCTGCACCCTGAGTCAGCAGCGGCCATGGGAATGGATCTCTCGCGGCTTCTGTGGATACGCTGCGGCGTAACTGCCGGCACTGCGCCTTTGCGTAAGGTGTGGTCGCGCCTGGAACAGGGATTAAAGGTAAGCGATCTGCTACTGCAGGCAGGTGGCTTTTGTTGCATCGTGCTGGATATGGGTAGCCTGCCTGCGGAATACGCGTTGCGCGTGCCCCTGGCAACCTGGTTTCGGTTTCGTGCCGCAGCCGAGCGTTTACAAGCGCATGTTTTGTTGCTGACCCAGCACGCGTGCTCCAGAAACAGCGCCGGCCTGGTGCTTCGTCTTACCCCGGGACGCGTGCTCAACCACGACGCGACCATCTTTACCGGTCTCGAGCATAAGGCGGAGCTAACGCGGCAGCGCTTTCCCCAGGACAAGGTGCTTCCCCTGAGGAAGCAGCCGCAAAGCGTGCAAACGGCAGAATGGCAGGCTAGAACGGCTTGGGCAGGACCCAGATGACGACAGCGCGCTATGCATGCCTGGATGCAAGAGAATTTCCGCTACAGGCTTTGTTGCGCTTGCGACCGGAATTGCAACGCAAACCGGTGGCCGTATTCGATGGCGAACCGCCATTCGAACAAGTGTGCTCGCTCAATGGTCCCGCACTGGCTCTGGGAATCGCCCCGGGCATGACCAAACTGGAAATGGAGATGTTTCCTGGTGCGGTTGTATTGCACCGCTCTCGGACGGAGGAAGCAGCGGCGCGTGCAGCCTTGCTGGAGTGTGCCGGAACCTTTTCCCCACGAGTGGAAGATCAGAGCAGTGATAGTTACTTTACCTGCGTCATCGATATTGCCGGAACAGAAACATTATTCGGCTCTCCCGATGCGCTGGGCGAAAGCCTGCTTAAAAAGACAAAGGCTCTTGGCATACAAGCGACTATCGCGATCAGCAGCAATTTTCATGCCGCCCGGTGCCTGGCACGGGGCCACTCCGGTACGGGCGTTCGCGTGGTACCGCGAGGAATGCAATGCGGTGCGCTCGCCCCCCTACCGCTCACGGTGCTCGAGCTTTCTCCGGAGCACACGGAAACGTTCTCGATGTGGGGCATCACTACTCTCGGGGCCCTCGGTAACCTGGCAGAAACAGAATTGATAGCGCGGCTGGGACAAGCAGGCAAAGAGCTACGCCTGTTGGCACGCGGTGAATTGCCGCATTTGTTTACCGCACTTGAGGAAGACTTCACCCTGGAAGAACGAATGGATCTGGATTCGCCAGTAGAACTGCTCGATTCCCTGCTTTTCATCATGGGTGTGATGCTCGATCAGCTGATTGTTCGGGCCCAGTCGCGCATACTGGTACTGGCCTCCGTTACTCTCCACTTGGGCCTGGAAGGTGGTACAGAGCATTCCCGAACGGTTCGGCCTGCGCTCCCCAATATCGATCGAAAGCTATGGCTGAAGCTCATCCACCTGGATCTGCAGGCGCATCCACCCCAGGCAGCTATCTTGTCGCTCACCTTGAGCGCAGAACCAGGCTGCAGCAGTAAAGTGCAACTGGGATTGTTTTCTCCCCAGGTGCCGGAGCCTATGCGGCTGGATGTAACCCTGGCCAGGATTCGCAGTATCGTGGGCGAGGGCTGCGTGGGGCAGGCGGTGCTCAAAGATACTCATCGTCCGGATGCTTTCCGTATCGAGCCCTTTGTTGTGCCCTGTACGACTGCAAGCGACAAGAAAGCAGGAAGCAGGCGCCTGGCCATGCGCCAACTGCGTCCGCCGGAAATAGTCATGGTGAAGGTACATGACCGGCAACCTGATTCATTTGTTTTCCGGGAGAAGCGCTACACTGTCGAGCGTGCTTACGGACCCTGGGCTTCTGCTGGAGATTGGTGGAACCCTACGCTGTGGTCGCTCGAACAGTGGGACTTAGTGGCCAGAGGCCATGACTCTACCTCACTTTGTTGCTGCCTGACCCGTGATCTCATGCAGGAGCGTTGGCAGATCGAGGCTCTGTATGACTGAGCGCTATATCGAACTACATGCGGCCAGCGCATTCAGCTTTCTGGAAGGCGCGTCACTACCGGAAGATCTTATTCAACGGGCTGCGGAACTGGACATGCCGGCTATGGCCCTGCTGGATCGGAATGGGGTTTATGGAGCGGCGCGATTTCACACCCTCGCTCATAAGCATGGAGTGCACGCCCATGTCGGGGCGGAAATTGCTGTATCAAATCTGGGGAGGCGGCTCACGCCTTCTGGATGGCTGCCACATCAGCATGCTCCTGAACCGGCGCGGCTCCCGCTCTTGTGTACCTCACGCATGGGCTATCAGAATCTTTGTCAACTGATTACCCGGTTCAAGATGCGCGAGACCACCAAGTGCGAAGGGGCGGCAACGCTCGAGGACCTGGAAGAATATTCTCCCGGGCTGGTCTGCCTGACTGGCGGAGAGGAAGGCCCGCTGGCAGCAGCCCTGATGCACGGCGGCGAAACGGAAGCAGTGAAAGTTGCAGAAAAGCTTGTCCGGATCTTTGGACGGCAGAATGTGTATATCGAACTTCAGCGCCATGGGGAGCGGGAGGAAGAGTGGCGTAACCAGGCTGCTCTCCGTATTGCCCATCACTTTAGCTTGCCGCTGCTGGCTACCAATGGGGTTCGTTATGCGGTGGCGTACGATCGGGAAATCCTCGATGTTTTTACTACGATTCGCCATCATACCAACCTGGAGAAGGCGGGCCGGCTGCTGAGTGTTAACCAGCAACGGCATCTGCGCAATGCACGGGAGATGACCGGCAGATTCTGCGATCTTCCCCTGGCGATTGCGAACACCGTTGCCTTGTCGGAGCGGTTGGAATTTGAACTCAATGATCTGGGCTATGAGTTTCCACGCTATCCGGTTCCGGATGGCGAAACGATGGATAGCTTTCTCCGCCGGCTTACAGCGGAAGGCGTGTTGAAGCGATACGGCACCAAGCACAATCGGAAATTATTGGAAAGAGCACAAAAGCAAGTGGAGCATGAGCTTGCTTTGATTGAGAGACTGGGCTTTGCCGGTTATTTTCTGATCGTATGGGACTTGATCGATTTCTGTAAAAAGAACGACATATTGGTGCAAGGCCGGGGAAGTGCTGCGAATTCCGCTGTCTGTTATGCGCTGGAAATCACCGCGGTGGATCCAGTCGGCATGGACTTGCTGTTTGAACGCTTCCTGAGCGAAAGCCGCGGCGAATGGCCGGACATCGATCTGGATCTGCCTTCGGGAGATAAACGCGAGCAGGCGATCCAGTACATCTATACCCGCTATGGTGAGCTTGGCGCCGCTATCACGGCCAACGTGATTACCTATCGCGGCAAGTCGGCCGCGCGCGAAGTAGGCAAGGCGATGGGCTTCGATCCTGAAACCCTGGGCCGCTTATCCAGCTTGGTATCGCAGTGGGAGTGGAAAGGAAAGAACGACACGCTGGAGAATTCTTTTCTGCATGCCGGCTTTGATGTGAAGCACGCTCACATTCACAAGTTTCTTGAGCTTTGCATGCGTATTCAGGATCTGCCGCGCCATCTTGGCCAGCATTCCGGAGGGATGGTGATATGCCAAGGCCAGTTGGATCATGTGGTGCCGTTGGAACGATCCTCAATGCCTGGGCGAACGGTAGTGCAGTGGGATAAGGAAGACTGTGCCGACCTGGGCATCATCAAGGTGGACCTGTTGGGTTTAGGCATGATGGCAGTCATACAGGATTGTCTGCAGTTAGTCTCGGCGCATTATGATGAGCCGGTTGATCTGGCACTGCTACCACAGGATCCTGTGGTGTACGAAACCTTGCAGCAGGCAGATACGGTGGGCATGTTTCAGGTGGAGAGCCGGGCGCAAATGGCTTCTTTGCCTCGCAATAAGCCTGATAAGTTTTATGACCTTGTGGTGCAGGTGGCTATTATCCGGCCCGGGCCGATCGTGGGCAAGATGATGCACCCGTACATGCGACGACGACAGAAAAAAGAGAAAGTTACTTATCCTCACCCCTCGCTGGAGCCTGTGCTGAAAAGGACCCTGGGTGTCCCTTTGTTTCAGGAACAGTTGCTGCGCATAGCGATGACTGTGGCGGATTTTTCCGGGTCGGAAGCGGAGGAATTACGCCGGGCTGTTGGTATGCGCCGGTCATGGCAGAGGATGGAACAACTGGAAGTAAAGCTGCGGACTGGCATGACCAAGAATGGTCTTGATAAAGCCACACAAGACAACATTATTCAGAACATTACTTCCTTTGCACTCTATGGGTTCCCTGAATCTCACGCTGCCAGCTTTGCCCTGATTGCTTATGCCTCCGCGTATTTCAAGGTGCGTTACCTGGCTGCGTTCACGTGCGCTATTCTCAACAATCAACCGATGGGGTTTTATTCTCCTGCGGTGTTGGTGAAAGATGCGCAGCGTCATGGTCTACGGATACGGCCTATCGATGTTCAGGTTTCGCAATGGCTCTGTGCGGTTGAGCATGAAGACAGTGGCGAGCGCTCACTTCGCTTGGGCCTGTTGTATGGCAAGGGCTTACGACAGGAGGTAGGGGAAGCCATTGTCGAGTCGCGCAATCGGACAGGATTGTTTCGTTCTGCAGAGGATCTCACGCGGCGTGTTCCTCTGTTGCAGCGTAAGGAGCTTACGCTGCTGGCGCGCATTGGGGCTCTGAACTGCCTGGATGGCATCGATCATCGGCGCGATGCTGTTTGGCAGGTGGAAGAAACGGTGCGGCCGGTGGGTCCTTTGCTGAAGCCGCATCATGGGCAGCAGCAGGTCTCTTCGCCTCTGCGGCAAATGACGACAGATGAGAGGTTAAGTGCGGACTACTCCGGCACTGGCCTGACCGTAGGGAAGCATCCACTGTACTATCGCCGGCGAGAGCTTCAGGCGATGAAGGTGCTGAGTTCGGCGGAATTGCGGAATTATCAGGATGGACAGTATGTTCGCTCAGCCGGTTGTGTGATTGCCCGGCAACGCCCGGGGACGGCTAAGGGTTTCATTTTTATATCCATGGAAGATGAGACTGGGATTGCTAATGTCATCGTTACTCCTGATCTTTATGAGCGCGAGCGTGTGGTGGTTACTCGCAGCAAATTTGTTTTGGTTGAGGGGGCGCTGCAGAATCAGGATGGGGTGATTCATATTAAGGCCAAACGGATACAGACTTTGGCCTTCAGTAATCTTGAGGTTCGGTCACATGATTTCCATTAGTTGCACTGCGAAAAGCAGAAGCAAAGCGATCGAAGGGGGCTTCGCCCCCGTCTTTTTCGGCCCATGTACGCTAGGGCGAACATGGGGCACCCGTCCATAACCATGGGCCGTGGTGACTACTCTTGCTGGAACATTTGCTTGATGCCTCGGAGGGCTTGCCGGGTTCGCTCTTCATTCTCAATTAGTGAAAAGCGGATGTGCTCGTCTCCGTGTTCCCCAAAGCCGACACCTGGGCTGACCGCGACCTTGGCCTCAGTTAAGAGTTTCTTGGCAAACTCTAGCGAACCCATGGCTTTGTATCGTTCTGGGATCGAGGCCCATACGAACATCGTCGCCTTAGGCATCGGTACTTGCCAGTTCAGTTGGTTTAGTCCCTTGACTAAAACGTCTCTCCGCTTGCGGTAGTTGTCGCAGATTTCCTGCACGCACTCCTGCGGGCCCTCGAGCGCCAGAATTGAAGCTACCTGGATGGGCGTGAAGGTTCCGTAGTCGAAGTAACTCTTAAGCCTTCCCAAGGCTGCTACTAATTCCGGATTGCCCACCATGAAGCCAACCCGCCAGCCGGGCATGTTATAGCTCTTGGACAGGGTGAAAAATTCGACAGCAATATCCTTCGCTCCCGGTACCTGCAGAATCGAGGGCGCTTTATAGCCGTCGAAAACGATATCCGCATACGCTAAATCGTGCACCAGGTAGATCTGGAATTCCTTGCATAAAGCGACCACACGCTCAAAGAAGCGCAGGTCCACACATTGCGTAGTAGGGTTCGCTGGGAAATTCAGGATCAACATTTTGGGCCGCGGGTACATCAGCGGAACAGCATGCTCCAGTTCCGTCAGAAAATCGTCGGTGCTGTGCACCGGAATGGCGCGAACGTTCGCCCCGGAGATCACCGGACCATAAATGTGAATCGGATAGCTGGGGCTGGGGACCGCGACCACGTCCCCGCGATCCAGGGTGGCCAGGCATAAATGAGCAATACCCTCTTTAGAGCCGATGGTGACGATCGCTTCGGTCAATGGGTCGAGCTGCACGTCATAGCGCTTCTGGTACCAATTGCAAATCGCCTTACGCAGCCGCGGGATACCCTTCGACAAGGAGTAGCGATGAGTCGCCGTCTTTCCCGCCGCTTCAATCATTTTGTCCACGATGTGCTTCGGCGTGGCCCCATCGGGGTTGCCCATGCCGAAGTCGATGATGTCTTCTCCCCGCGCTCGAGCGGCTCCCTTCATCTCGCTGGTGATGTTGAAGACATAGGGCGGGAGGCGCTTCAGCCTCAAGAACTCTTGCATTGGCCTTGTTCCTATGGTGTTACTGGATACGCTCATACCGATAGCCCTCAACTTCCAGCGCCTTGCCGATCGCAGTGATATGCGCTGCGCCACGCGTTTCGAGAGTGATGTCTATAACTGTATCGCCCAGATTGACGCCGTAATAAGCACGATTGTGTATCGTCTCGACAATGTTTGCCCGTTGGTCGGAGAGGATTTTCGTCAGTTGATGCAGAGCTCCCGGCCGATCGGCAAGATGGACGCGAATGCGTACTCTTCGGCCATCCTTGACCAAACCGCGTTCGATAATCCTAGCCAGCAGGCTTACATCGATATTGCCGCCGCAGACCAGGACCGCAGTGCGTTGGCCTTCGAGCGTAGTCTTTTTCTGCAGCAGAGCCGCGAGGGCCACCGCTCCCGCTCCTTCCGCCAGGGTCTTCTCCCGCTCGAGCAGGACCATGATGGCGTTGGCGATTTCCTCTTCATCGACGGTGACAATCTCGTCGACAAAGCGTTCTACCACGGGCAGGGTGAGATCTCCCGCGCGGCGAACGGCAATGCCGTCCGCAATGGTTGCTTCGGCGGGAAGCGTGATGGGACTGCCATGCTCCATGGCGCGCAACATGGAGGGGAGACGCTCCGTTTGTACGCCCACCACACGAATGGCGGGATTGCTCTCCTTCAATGCGCAGGCGACGCCGCTGATCAGGCCTCCGCCGCCGATAGGCACGACGACTGCCTCCAGTCCTTGCACCTGCTCCAGCAGCTCGAGGCCGATCGTCCCCTGGCCATTGATCACTGCGGCATCATCGAAAGGATGAAGAAATGTCAACCCTTCCAGCTGGCAGATTCGGAGCGCCTCATCACAAGCCTCATCGTAGTTCGCGCCGTGCAGGATCACTTCGGCTCCGAATCCACGCGTGGCGGAGATTTTCACCAGGGGCGTCATCAGGGGCATGACAATGCGCGCTAACACCCCGCGCTGAGTGGCGTGATAGGCCACGGCCTGGGCGTGATTTCCGGCGCTGGCGGCGATCACGCCGCGGCGTTTCTCATCGTCACTCAGCAGCAAAATGCGGTTAAGCGCACCGCGTTCTTTGAAGGCGCCGGTCCGCTGTAGATTATCCAGCTTGAGGTAGACCTGCTGACCGGTAACCTCGGAGAGCGCGGCTGAAAGCTGGCAAGGAGAGAAATAGATGAAATCGCGAATTCTCTGTTCTGCTTTTTTTATCTGATCGAGGGAAACGTCCACAGTTGATTAAAACATTTCTCATCTTGCTCTCAAAGGGGAGGGACTGCGAATGCCACCCCGATTTCCTGTAGAATTCGCCGGCGCTGGCAAACATCCTGCGCCTTTCCTTGTAAGAAAGGCGCAAACGTGGCCTTGTGCAGGGCTGCGTGGCTGGAAATCAGGGTACCCCCCTTGCGTCTGCCTGCTCTACAAGATGCGCGGTAGACTGAGAAGTAGAATGACCGCATCTGAATCCGGAACTATCGCGGTTCTGGCCGAAAAACCTTCGGTTGCGCGTGACATCGCCCGCGTGCTCGGAGCCGACAAACGGGGGACCGGCTACCTGCAAGGAAACGGCTACGTGGTGACCTGGGCCATCGGGCATCTGGTTTCGCTCGCGGAGCCGCACCAGATCAATCCCCAGTGGCGGCAGTGGCGGCTGGAGTCGCTGCCCATTCTGCCTGAAGAGTGGCCGCTGGTGGTCTACGAGCGCAGCAAAGAGCAGTTTGAGGTGGTGCAAAAGATCCTTATGTCTCCGCGCGTGTCGAGCATCGTGTGCGCAACCGATGCGGGGCGTGAAGGAGAGTTGATTTTCCGTTACATCTACGAGGCCGCTAAAAGTAAAAAGCCTTTCAGCAGGCTGTGGATTTCCTCGCTGACACCGGACGCAATCCGCAAAGGGTTCTCGAGCCTTCGCCCAGGGAGCGACTACGACCGGTTGGCGGATGCCGCCTGCGGCCGGAGCCGGGCCGATTGGCTGGTCGGCATGAATCTGTCTCGCGCCTACTCGATCGTCTACAACGAAGAGCTTTCGGTGGGCCGCGTACAGACCCCGACCCTAGCCATGATTGTCGAGCGTGAACTCGCCCTGCGCAGCTTCGTGCCCGAGGATTACCTGCACGTCGTCGCGACTTTCCAGGCTACGGAAGCTGTAGAACCGTATGACGGCACGTGGTTCCGTCCTGAAATCAAGACCAGCGAAAGCAGCCGGTTGGCCGCGGACGGTCAGGAAGCTGAGCAGATCATGGCGCGGGCGCGCGCCGGCCAGGCCGCCATCGAATCGCTCACTGCGGAAACCGTGCGTACGCCGCCGCCCCTGCTCTACGACCTGACGGATCTGCAACGGCATGCCAACCGCCTTTACGGCTTTAGCGCACAAAGAACACTGGACCTGGCCCAGGCGCTATATGAGCAACACAAACTCATCAGCTATCCACGGACCGACAGCCGCCACCTTTCGACCGATATCGCGGCCACGATTCCCAGGATCGTCGGGGCCATTTCCGGCCGATACAAAGAGCACCTGGCTCCGGGGACTGGGGAGCGCGCCCTGGGCAAGCGTTACGTCGACGACAGCAAGGTGAGCGACCACCACGCGATTATTCCTACGGCGGTCGTCATGCAGCCGGAGAAGCTTTCTGATGAGGAAAGCAAGATCTACGACCTTGTCTGCCGGCGCCTGCTGATGTTGTGGCATGCAGACCACCTGCAGGAAGTGACCACGGTGATCACGGCCATCCGCACGACCACGGAACCTACCGTGGACCGGTATCGCACCACGGGCACTGTCGTGCGGCAAATTGGCTGGAAGATTCTTGACCCCGGAGCAGACGCACGCCGGCGGGATCCGAAGAGAGAGGCCGAAACCGATCAGGCATTGCCGGCAACGCTCGCCCAGGGTCAGCCACAGAACGTAACCAAGATAGAAGCGCAAAAGAAGAAAACCCGGCCGCCGCAGCGATTTACCGATGCGACCATCCTGACCGCGATGCAGACGGCGGGCAAGAGTCTGGATGAGAAGGAGCTATCGGACGCAATGAAGGAAACCGGGCTGGGCACGCCGGCGACCCGGGCGGCCATTATTGAAGTGCTTTTGAAACGCGGTTACGTGACGCGGAGCGGCAAGAGCCTCGAGGCCACCGACAAGGGCATACACCTGATTGAGGTGGTTCATCCGGAAGTGAAGAGTCCAGCGATGACCGGGCAATGGGAAGCGTTTCTCAATCGTATCCAGCACGGTGAAGCGCAGCTGGATCCCTTTCTGGAGCGCATCAGCGATTACGTTCGCTCGGTGGTGGGCCGGGTGAGTCAAACGACGCCGGTACAGCGGCCTGCAGCCCGGATTCGAGAATCCGCTGTTTTGTCGGAGATGACGGCTAGCACAGAAATTCCCCCGCCAAAAGTGATCCCCAGTAACGCCAGCCTTAGCCAACTCCTGGAAAGTGTCTTCGGTTTTTCCAGCTTCCGCCCCAACCAGGAGGCGGTCTGCCGGTCAGTGACTGCGGGGGAAGATGCGCTGCTGGTGATGCCGACGGGCTCGGGCAAATCGCTCTGCTATCAGTTGCCGGGATTAGCGCGGGGTGGAACGACGCTGGTCATCAGTCCATTGATCGCCTTAATGGATGACCAGGTGGGCAAACTGAAACGTCTCGGCCTCGCTGCCGAGTGCATACACTCGGGCCGCGATCGCGAGAGTTCCCGGCAGGCTTGCGTAAATTACATGAAGGGAAACCTTCAGTTTCTATTCATCGCTCCAGAGCGGCTTCGCGTGCCGGGATTTCCGGAGATGCTGGCCAAGCGCAAGCCCTCGCTCATTGCCATCGACGAAGCGCACTGCATCTCGCAATGGGGGCATGACTTTCGCCCGGACTACCGCATGTTGGGCCAGTACCTGCCGAGTTTCCGGCCCGCGCCGGCACTGGCGCTTACTGCGACGGCGACCCCGCTGGTACAGAAGGACATCGCGACCCAGTTGGGGCTGTCGACGGTCAAGCACTTTATCCATGGCTTCCGCAGGGAGAACATCGGCATCGAGATTGTGGAGGCGCTGCCCTCCAATCGGCCTGGGCTGGCCAAGGCAATCCTGCTTGAGGCCGGTAATCGCCCGGCGATTGTGTACACCCCAACCCGCAAACAGGCGGAAGCCTTGTCCACGGCTTGGGCGCGTGAATTTCGGGTGGCGGGCTACCATGCCGGCCTCGATGCCCATCGCCGGCGGCGCGTGCAGGAAGAGTTCATGTCTGGAAAGCTGGACGTCATGGTCGCTACCACGGCGTTTGGGATGGGCATCGACAAAGCCGATGTCCGCACCGTGATTCACACCGCGGTTCCCGGCAGCCTGGAAGGCTACTACCAGGAGATTGGCCGCGCGGGGCGTGATGGTAAGCCTAGCCGCGCGATTCTTATGTATTCCTATGCGGACCGGCATACTCACGACTTTTTCATCGGCAGGGATTATCCTCCGGTCGCGTTGCTCGATCGCATTTTTTCGAAAATAGGGCAACAGCCGCAAAGCAAGGACACAGTGCGCAAGCTGGTCAAGATGGACGAGGACGTCTTCGACAAGGCGCTCGAAAAGCTGTGGATCCACAAAGGCGCGGTAGTGGATTTTGCCGAGAATGTGAGTCTTGGCGTGGATAACTGGCGAGCCTCCTACACTCTGCAGGCGGACCAGAAGAAAGACCAGCTGGAAGAAATCATCCGGTACGCGGAGGGCCATCATTGCCGCATGCGGTCACTGGTTCATCACTTTGGGGATACGTCGGACAGCGGTGCGGGCTGCGGAATGTGCGACTTTTGCGCACCGGTTGATTGTATTGCGCAGAGATTTCGGTCGCCGACGCGTGCCGAGCGAATCGCGTGCGATCAAGTACTCAAGAAGCTGCGGGGGATTTCTGCCAGGTCCACGGGAAAGCTGCATACTGACCTTTACCCTGACGGCGAAATGAGCCGGGACAATTTTGAAGAAGTTCTGGGGGCAATGGCCAGGGCGGAGTTGATCGCGTTTACCGACGCAGTGTTTGAGACCCAGGGCAAGCGGATTCCTTACCGGAACGTCAGCATTTTGCCCGCGGGCCTCAGTTTCAATGAGAGCCAGGCTCATCTTTTCGTGATGCGCGACGCGGTGGCTCCTTCCGCGGCTGACAAACGTGGGAAAAAGCTTAAGTTCGCGGAGTCTTCTGCGCCGAAGCGAGGCAGGTTGGCGAAGTCATCGTCGGCTGAGCCCGCGCCTCCGCCAGAGCGGCAGGCTCGTCTGGAGCAGGCATTGCGCGCCTGGCGATTGACCGAGGCGAAACGGAGAAAGATGCCGGCATTTCGCATCTTTGGCGATCGTACGTTGCGGAATATTGCCAGTTCGTGCCCTAGGACTGACTCTGACCTACTAGCGGTGCCTGGGATTGGTATGGGCACAGTGGAAAAGTATGGAGCTCAGATCTACCACTTGATCGAGAGTGCCGAATAGGCCTTCGGAAAACCCTGATTCTTTGAAGGGTACGGCCTTTAAGATCCGTGAGAACTCGAAAAACTGGCAACAGTCATATAGCTTTTGAATCACGATCTATATGAACTCGCATTGATTTTTCCGGAAATCTTGGTTCTCACGCAGACTCTTTAAGGCCGTACGTTTGACCGTCAACAAGAATCGGCTTTTAGCCGCTGAGGGCTGCTTAAGCCAGTACAAGAGATACCCTCAGGGGCCAAAGAGCATGTGTGAGAACTCAAAAGCAAATCGCAGAACTGACACTTTCAGTTCCTGGAAGGGATCTAACCTGTTGTGAAGCTGTCGATACCCATCGTCGAAGAGGCAACTCAGTGCGCTTAGTGCGCACATTTGAGCCATTTCTCCAGGTTCTGTTCGGGATGACAAAGGCTAGATCGGGTGCAGCAGAAAGTCGGGATTCCGTTTAAAGTGGTGTCACCGTTCACAGCTTTGTAATCAGGGGTATTCGCAGTGGTCGAGGCCGCGCAGATGGAGGATGACGAAAAGGGCCCGGGTATGTCGGGCCTCATCCGCGAATTGCTTCGCCCTTACCGAGGCAGCCTGGCGATCATTTTGGTGGCCATGCTGGTTCAGAGCACCATGACTCTGGCCGCACCCTGGCCGCTCAAAATCGTCATCGACAACGTGGTCGTCGGACGAAAGCTCGACCGCTGGCTGGCCCACCTGATTGAGCCAGTGCTTGCGCATGCTCATCGGGCACATCTCGCCGAGATAGCGGCGTTAGCGGTCATCCTGATTGCTGTCTTTAACGCGGTCGCGTCGTACATCGCCAACTACTTTACCGAGAGCGTGGGACAGTGGGTGGCTAACGATTTGCGCATGCGGACCTACCACCATCTCCAATATTTATCGCTGCGCTATTACGATAGTCACCAATCCGGCGTTCTGCTCAGCACGATTACCGCCGACGTGCTCACCATTCAAAATTTCGCCTCCTCGGCGACGCTGGGCATCGTGGTGGACATGTTCACCATCCTGGGCATGCTGGTGGTGATGTTCTTTCTCAACTGGGACTTCACCCTGATCGCCGTGGCGATCACCCCCTTATTGCTCCTGCTGGCCACAAGGTTCAAGAAGGCGGTCAAGAGCTCCACCCACGAGGTGCGCAAGCAACAGAGCAACATCGTGGCTGTGGTACAGCAGGACCTCGAGTCCATCCGGGTCGTCACGGCATTCGGCAGACAGGAACTGGAACAACAAGAACTGGCGGCGGTGAGCGCGGCGACCGTGGCGGCGGCGCTCAAAGCCCGGCAGGTCAAGGCGCTGCTTTCGCCCATCGTATCCGTCATCGTCTCCTTCTGCGTGGCCTTCGTCCTCTGGCGAGGCTCGCTGCTTATCCTTACGGGAGGGATGACCGCCGGGGAACTGACCGTTTTTCTTTCCTATCTGGCCTCGTTTTTCAAACCGGTGAAAGACCTTGCCAGTATGAACAACTCCATTGCTCAGACAGCGGTGGCTGTGGAGCGTATACGGACAATTCTCGACGCCGACGCCATACTTCCCGAGAAGACCGATGCCAGCGAGAAGACGATCAAGGGGGAAATCGTCTTCGATCACGTGGCCTTCGCATATGACGCGAGCTGCCCTGTGCTGCGGGATGTGAGCTTCACCGTCAACCCTGGCCAGATGATCGGGGTGGTGGGCCCGACAGGAGGGGGCAAATCGACCATCATGAGCCTGATTCCCCGGTTTTACGATCCCAGCGCAGGCGCTGTTCTGGTGGACGGTGTGGATGTTCGCGATTATCGGCTGCAGGTGTTGCGGGATCAGATTGGCTACGTGCTGCAGGAGACGGTGCTGTTTCGCGGAACCGTGCGCGACAACATTGCTTACGGCCGCGCGGACGCGACGGAGGACGAGATTGTCGAGGCCGCGAAGCTGGCCAACGCGGACGAATTCATTGCCCGCATGCCCAACGGGTATCAGACTTTTGTCGGTGATCGAGGCGATACGCTCTCCGGCGGCCAGCGGCAGCGCATCGGGATCGCGCGCGCGATCATACGCAACAACCCCATCCTGATTCTTGACGAACCGACCGCCGCGCTCGATACCGAGTCGGAAAGGCTGGTGATTGAAGCTCTGGAACGATTGATGAAGGGGCGAACGGTGCTCACCATTGCCCACCGGCTGAGTACCATCCGGGATGCGGATAAAATCATTGTGCTGAAAGACGGTGTGGTCGCTGAGCAGGGCACGCACGACGAGCTGTTGACGCTCGGGGGAACCTACGCCGAGTTGTATAGTGTACAGTTCGATACAACACCGGCGAAGTCCGCTCCGTAGCGGCTTGCGCAGGTGGGAGAGCGCAAATGTCCCGTAGCCTGGTTGTTTTACCTGACGACTCCGCAAAGCCGATTCTGGACGCCATTAAGCATGCGTCCAAATCGTTGCGCATCAAGATGTTCGTCTTTACTGATCCGTCGTTGATCGCAGCCGTGGTGGCAGCACACCGCCGCGGTGTTGTGGTGCGGGTTATGCTCAATCCCAAGCGTCGCAACGGGGTCTCCGAAAACGATGAAAGCCGGGCTACGTTATCGGCTGCAGGGGTTGATGTGCTGGATAGTAACCCGGCCTTCGACCTTACGCATGAAAAATCCATGGTAGTGGATGATAAGACGGCGTTTGTGAAATCGCTGAACTGGCAAAGCGAGAACCTGACGGAGACCCGCGACTACGCCATCATCACTTCGGACCCGCACGAGGTTACGGAAATTATTAATTGCTTTGAAGCGGACTGGAGCCGCCAGGACTTTGCTTCAGGAAAACAGGCGCAGTTGATCTGGTGCCGCGGCAATGGCCGTGAGCGGATTACCGAATTCATTGACGGCGCTAAGCACTCGCTATGGTTACAAAACGAACGATACCAGGATCAGATGATCATCGAGCACCTGGTGCGGGCCAAGGAGCGCGGAGTCGACATTCACGTGATGGCGCGGGCGCCGCACACGCTCAAGAAAGAGAAACTGCTGGAAGGGGTTGGAGGACTGCGCATTCTGAATGATGTCGGGGTTGAGGTGCGCAAGCTGAAGGGACTCAAGCTGCACGCAAAGATGTTGCTGGCTGACGGAGAACGAGCCATTATCGGATCCATCAACCTGGCGCCGGGGAGTTTCGACAGCCGGCGCGAATTGGCAATTGAGGTCCGCGACAAACATATTGTTGATCGTTTGCACGATGTTGTTCACCATGACTGGAAGCACTCTCACGCGCTTGATCTGTCGGACAAAGGGTTGTTGGCGGATTTGGAAAAGCATGGGGGAAAAGGGATCGAAGAGCTCGGATTGGATGTGTAGGTAGGGGCTCGAAAAGCGTACCTCAGCGGCTGAAGCCGTCTCGTGAACAAAAGATTTACGGCACGGCTGAAGCCGTGCCCTTCGTCAAGTGTAGTTATGTGCCGGGAGATGGCCTTCGCCGTCGTGCGTGTCCTAGATCTGGGAAAAAGACGCCGGCCTGAGTATCAGGCTGTCGATGTTGCTCACGATTGCCTCCGAGCTGTACTTCGGCAGGGCCGCGAGCTTTTTCCATTGAGGGTCAGAGCGAAAGGCATCCCACTTCACATCGATCTCAGATATGTCAGGGAAACTGACCATGTAAGTCAACTGGGGCAAACGCGGTCCAATCAAAGTGTCGCCGAAAAATACTTGCCAGAAGCCGGCACGCTGGAAGATTTCAAACTCGCCGTTGTGGAACATGTCCACTTTACGCAAATGGTCCTGATTGGTTGGGCTCTCGTAGGTGCGCAATTGGAATACTCTCTTCCCGTGCTGCGCCGTGACGGGCGGAACGACCAAACGCGGCCAACCTTCAAACGCAATCATGAGCGAGCTTTCGATGCGGAGGAAACCAGGAGCGGTCGCCGGTGCGTTCCAAAATGGTCCCGCGGCCTTCATGAATTCCTCGTCCTTGGCCAGATGCAGCTCGGCCGTCACCAGTGACTCCAAGGTGGTCGACGGGATCAGCAGATAGAGGGCGGGCGTTTGCGGGCCGAGGTCGAGATTGAAAGCGCCAATGGGCGAGAAACCAAGCCGGTTAAGCGCGGGGATCAGCGCGTCCGCCAAGTAGCTTTGGAGCAACTTTGGTTCGGGACCCGACTGCAACTGGTACTTGCGCAGCTCGTAGTACTCACGGCCTTTACCTGCAGCCGCCTGGGCAAGTGAGTCGCTGGGGGTCATAGCCGCGGCCGCTGCGGCCAGGGACGAGGTCAGGAAATGTCGTCTTTGCAAAACTCCTCCGAACAAAGCAGCATTCTAGAGCATTTCATCTGTTACTGTACTTGGCTGGATATAGAGGAGACGCGCATGAAGAGGCGCAAGTTTCTCACGCTCGCGGCTTCGGCGGCCGGGGCCGCGGCAACCACCCGAATAGCCGCAGCCCTTCCACCGGCAATCCCCATCATCGACACCCACATCCACCTATTCGATCCGGGGCGTCCAGGGGGTGTGCCCTGGCCGGCGAAGACAGACACAGCGCTCTACAAGGCTGCCCTGCCCGACCGCTATGCCAGTCTTGCCCGTCCGTTTGGCGTGGTCGGCGCGATCGTAATCGAAGCTAGCCCGCTGGCCAGCGATAACGACTGGGTGCTACGCCAGGCAGCCAACCATCCCATCATCGTGGGCATGGTTGGCGACCTGATTCCAGGAACGCCCGGATATCAGAAGGAGCTCGATCGGCTTCACGCCAATCCACTGTTCCTGGGCATTCGGTACGGCAATCTTTGGGATCGCGATCTGACCGTCGACGCGCAGAAACCGGAGTTTCTGGCTGGGCTGAAAATGTTGGCCGAGCGGGGCCTGGTCCTGGACAGTGCGAATCCCGATCTTAAGCTCATCCAGGCCATTGCCGGCGTGTCGGATCATATTCCGGAGCTGCGAATCGTGATCGATCATCTGCCCACGGCGCGGGTGCCCGCGGAAACAGCCGCCAGAGACGAGTATTGGTCGTTGCTGCGACAGTTGGCAAAAAACCGGAACGTATTCGTCAAGCTTTCGGAGGTCATCGCCGCGCGTATCGAAGAGTCAGGCGGGGCAACCTTCGCCCAGGAGCGGCTCGACGCACTGTGGAATATCTTCGGCGAAGACCACGTGCTTTATGCCAGCGATTGGCCCAATAGCGACCATCATGCAACCTACCAGGAGACCATTTCGATCGTTCGCAGCTACGTCGAGGCCAAGGGACGCAGCGCATCGGAGAAGTTTTTCTGGAAGAATTCAGTGGCTGCCTATCGCTGGCATCCGCGGGAAAAAGATCAACCCCGGGAGAAGGGCATTTTCACTTAGGCGTTTTGAAGAAGTGGTATAACCCGCATGTATGTCCTTGCGTCTTCCTTCCCCTGGTAGTTTCAGCCGCCGCCGTTTTTTGCGGCAAAGTTTCGCATTCAGTGCGTTGGCCGGCCTTGGATCTTTCTCAAGCCTGGCTGAATTTGTGCCTTCGGACCCCACAGCCGCTGAGCTTCTGGTGCTGGGTGATTGGGGATACGACGACCAGACGGCACAGTCACAGGTGGCCGCAGGCCTGTCGGCCTATGCCAAACAGCATTCCGTTCGCCCCGAGGCGCTGCTGATGTTAGGGGATAACTGGTACGGCGAGTTGGCTGGAGGCGCTCACTCGCCCCGGTGGCAGACGCAGTTCGAGCAGATGTACCCAGCCAAGGATTTCCCTTGCCCTGCCTATGCCGTGCTGGGGAACCATGACTATCAGCGGTGGCCTGAGAGCAAAGTCAATGCTGAGCTCGAGTACGCGCGCAGCGGCCGAAACGCGGCTGGTGCCACCCGTTGGACCATGCCGGCGCGCTGGTATCGGTTTGAGTTTCCGGCGAAGAATCCGTTGGTGACGTTCCTGGCGCTCGACAGCAACATGCCGCGCCCGGATGGTAAGGAAAAGGGCGGACGGGATTTCACCCTGACAGCACAGCAGCAAGCAGAACAGCTTGCGTGGCTTGAAGGCGAACTGAAGCGTCCAAGGACGACTCCCTTTGTCGCCGTCATTGCGCATCATCCTGTCTTTTCCGATGGCCCGCACGGAGACCATCCGGTCTTGATTCGCGATTGGGATCCGTTGTTCCGCAAATACCGCGTCGACGTCTTTATGGCGGGCCACGATCATGATTTGCAGCACCTGGAGTTCGATGGGCATCCTACCAGCCATTTTCTTTCCGGGGGCGGCGGCGCCGACTTGTACTCGCTTAAAGTTGAGCCTTCGCAACGCGGCCCCTATGCGCAGAAGGTTTATGGTTTCAGCCATATCTCGGTCGCGGCCCGGCAAATGACTCTCCGCCACCTGGATCAGGATGGCCGCACGCTGCATGCCTTCACCAAGACTCCAGAGGGTAAGATCGGGATCTTAGGCTAGGGTTACGCTTGGTCTAGGCAGTTGCTGCGGAATGAAGAAACCGCAGGTCCCTCCACTGCGCTGCGCTCCGGTCGGGATGACAAGTTTGTTGGAGAACGCTGAGTGTCGTTCCCAAGAGGAATTGTCATCCCAACCGGAGCGCAGCGCAGTGGAGGGACCTGCGGTTTCTTTCATTGATGACCGGAATGGGGTATATTTCGGCACACCAGATTGCTGCCAACCCATATGGATCCAGGACAAACGCCGAAGCAGAATTCCCTGCCCGTCAAGGCAATCCTGTACATCGCGGTGGGGGCCGCGGTTGTGATCTGGTTTATCCTGCAGCGAAGCAGCCCCCGGCAAGCCAGGGTAGCTCCTCCGGTCTTGTCCAGCAGCTCGATCTCAAATGATGCGTCCGCCTATCCTCAACCCGTCCCCGCCCAGCCTCCTCCTGTTCCCGTGACAGCTGCGCAAAACGAGCAGGTCGAACGATACCCTCTGCTCGAATCTCCTGAGTCGGCGTCCGCCGATCAGGAGATTCCCATTCAGGTTTCGCTAACGGAGCAGCAGCAGGGGCCTAAAGTCGATATCAAGGGCGGACAAGCAACTCCCGAAGGTAAGTTGATCTTCGCGCTGCCGGCTACGCAAAGCGACACCTGGAAAATCGATGTCGTTGCGTCCGCAACCGGCTTGATATTTACCGGCGGAAGTATCGGCAGCATCGACCTGCCTCGTCACGGTGATGCAACGTACGCACTCTTCCGCGCGAAGGCCGGCCCGAATCTTCCCCCGGACAGGAAGGTTCACCTGTTGGTGACCTATTGGTATCAGGGACGGTATCTTGCTCGCATCGGACGTGATATCGAGATCACAGCCACGCCTTCCACGGAACCTCCGGCAATGCGAAGGACAGTCAAGGCGGCCGGGGGTGCTGACGACCTATCCGCAGACCTAAGCGATCAAGGGCCGGAACCCGATCTGACGCTCTTCATTAAAGGCGATGGCATCACGGTGAATTCCCGGTACTTGCGGGCAAACAGCGGTTCGCTCAAAGATGCTAAGGGATTTGCGGATTGGCTGGAACAGAACTCCTGGAATCTTGGCCTGGCGGCGCGCGGCTCCGCGCGGCTATCTTCTACGCCGCAACAGAACAAGGAACGTGCGGAGGGATTTGGGCAACTGCTGTATGAAAAATATGCCCCCGACGTGTTCAAGAGCGCCTATTGGGCGTTGGTCGATAAACTGGGCAACAAATTCCATACCATCCAGGTGTATTCGGACAATCCGCAGATCCCCTGGGAGCTGATGATCCCGGAGCGCAAAGGCAGCCCGGAACAGAGCTTCCTGGGCCTTAACTACTCCATTGCACGTTGGCACGTAACCGATGATGGAATCCAGAGAGACCGGCCTCCGGGCAGCGAGGCCCTGCAGAGAATGGTCGTGATTGCGCCGCACTATAAGGGAACGCGTGCGCTGAACGCGGAGGCGACGGAGGTCGAGGGACTTGCGCGGCTCAAGGGGTACAGCGCGGTCAACGGAAATTTAGATGGGCTGCGCGCGCTCTTGCACAATCCACCCCAGGGTATCGTGCATTTCGCAGGACACGGCGAGTTGAGCCCGACCCTGGGCGACTACTCCATCCTGCTGGAAGATGGAGAGCTGGATACAACAGGCTACCGCCGGATGATCAATGTTGACTCTTCGAATCACCCGTTCTTCTTCTTCAACGCGTGCGATGTGGGCGAAGAGAAACATAGCGGCAACTTTGTCGATGGCTGGGCTCCCGCAGTGCTGGATGCGGGCGCCAGCGGATATATCGGGGCGCTCTTTCCCGTCGATGATAAGGTCGCAGCTGATTTTTCGCTTCAGTTTTACCAGCACCTGCAGGACGAGATGCAAAACGGCGCCGCGGACGTAAGCTCAACCCTGGAGCAAACACGCCGCGAGATATACCAGCGCACGGGAAATCCGACGGCGCTCGCCTACGTGCTGTACGGGGATACGAATTTGAGATTTGTCAAAGCCGCGGCACAGTGAGACTCAGGGTTTGTCGGCTGATTTTGGCACACTCTGCGCGCGCAGCATCTGGATACTCCAGTTAGTGGGTGCCGGCCTGCTGGCGCCACGGCTTCCGGCACTGGTTGAGTCAAGCAAGTCTTCCAGCGGATCTTCGGCTTTGGCAAAGCCGGCTCCACGACTCACGACTCCCTTGAACTCGAGCGCGTAGGGGTTGGCCAAAGGAGTCGACGTGGTCAACATCAAGTAAGTATCAGTGCCCAGGGGATCGCCGACAACGATGTGATCATCGGGCAGGAGAATGCGGTCGAGCTTCTCTCCCTCCGTGGGAAACTGGCCCGAGGGCGCGCCTTCGTAAGGAAACAGGAGCACGCCCTTGCCCTGGCAATCGATGCTGAGAACATAGACCCACCTGGGCGAGACGGCGGCCTTCCTGCTGCCCACCAACGCGGGTTCGTAGGTTGCCTGGTCATAGGTTGTGCCGCCCTCGGTCACATCCTGAGTCTCTGAGACACGGCGCAGGGTAAGCCGGTAGGGAAAATCTGACTGGCCGGTCAGCGCAGAGGATCCAAGTTGCAGCCAGCCATTGAGCCTTGCCAACTGCACGGCGGAGGCGGAGAGGGTAAGTTCCGGCGTGGCCTGAGGGCCCACCCAATCCGTGCGCAACGGGTAAGGCGAGTTCGGCGAGCAGCCGGCGCCAGAGCCGCTCGGGGTTTGCACCCCGGCATCTACGTCGCTTCGTTTGAACCACGCGTAGCTGATACCCGTGTCGTTGGCGGTGCCCCCGATGACATACATGGCCTGGTTGCGGTCGGCGGTGAGTACTGCGGCGCTGGGTGGCGCTCCGCTCTGCGGCGGCAATAACGCGTTTGCGGATTCGCGTGGCAGCGGCGCGTCAAACCAAACCACGCTGGCGGGCGGGATTTTTTTGAGCGCGGCAGGCGAAAGCTTGGCGCCGAGGACGGTGACTTTCTCTTTTTTCCCCGGCCCTGCAGGCGGGCTTTGGGCGCGCGGTTCGAGCGTCCAGTGTGTGCCATCCCAAGCCAGATGGTGCGTCCATTGATCTCGTGACGGATCGGCAGCAAAGGTGAGGTGCGCGGCGCGTACGACGGAGAGAGCATCCTGAATCTCGGCTGCCGGCGGATTCGAAGCGCCCGCGTAGAAACTCAACGTGGGCCGGGCCGCGGGCACCCATTTGGTCAGCTCGACCACATCCTTAGCGTGCACCGCGGCGCCTGCCGGAGAGATTACGGTAGCCCTGGAGCGGGCGATGCCGATTGAATCGGTCACCTGCAGCACGGCGCGGACGTTGTTGCTTTGGTTCAGTTGAGTAAACTCACTCCCGGGGCCGATGTCTGCGGCCGCCCCGATATCGAGGAGTATTCCGGAAGCATCGGCCGAGACAATGGCCGCGGTAGGTGGCCCGCTGCCGGCTATCCCGCCGAAGAGCGGCTGTTGGCGGCGCGCGGCGGAAGTATCGAGTTCGGGTTGCTGGTGCGCGGCGCCGGGTGCAACCTCCATGGTGACCACCAGCCGCTTGAAGACGTCGGACGAAGGCCGATTGGATGGCAGGGCCTCGAGTGTTTCGATCAGTGCGTTGGTGAAAAGACCATGCGGGGGAACAGCGTCCTGGACATCCATCGCCAGTTGTTCCTTCTGTGCGGCGGAGAGGACCAGCACGGGGTTGTCAGCGCGGCTTTCCGGGGGAGTTGCCGTTGCTTCTGCCGGATAAGGGTCCGTAGGAATGGGACGCGGATCGAAGTCGAAGTCGCGTGGAACGAGAGAACTGTTCAAGGCCCCGCGCGCGAGTGATCCGGAGTGACAGGCATCAAAGATTGCCGTCAGATGAATATTACGGTCCGCGGCCTGGTTGAAAATGTGGCGGAGATCGCGGCTAAAAATATCATCGCGGCCCAAGTACCAGTCGTAGGGAACAATGGTGTTCTCCACATACGACGGGTTACGGCCGGTGCCGTCGAGGTTGTAGAGCTGCCCGTGCCCCTTGGGGTCTGCGCGCAAAGACCCGTGCGCAGAGATAAAGAGGACCACGGTATCGCCGGGCTTCGGATCCCTGACCAGGTACTGTTCCATCGCCTGGAGTATGGCGTCGTGGGTTGCTTGTTCATTGAGCAGAACGTGGATGTGTTCGTCGTCGTTGGGGAAGCCAAATTTTTCGCTGGTGAGGAGAGCCCGCATGGACGCGACATCGTGACTGGGACCCTTGAGATCGGGGTAAATCAAAAGGGGTTCATAACGTCCGGTGAGGGGAGCGCCGGCGGGCACCCTCAGATCCGCGTGGGGATGTGCATAAGTGTCGATACCGATAAGTAATGCACTTTTGGTAGGAGCTGATGAGTTACCTGCAGGCGGTGCCTGGGCAGAAATCCGGCAGCAGAACAGGACGCATAGCACCGCAAGGACAAGGCGGATTGGCCGTATATCCATACAAAACTCCAGCGAGGCAAACCAGATTGAGCGAAATGGATGAGCTAGGGATCCCGTGGTATGATGGCACGATTTCGACTTATCTCAGCAGAAAACTGTACAGCTACCCTGAGCCTGTTTGCGGCAAAGTTAGTTGATTGGTGGCCGGCGGGGCGGAGCTGTCGCAGGAATGAGGTGGAGACATGCGGACGGCCAGTGGACTTGTATTGGTACTGGCGCTGGGCGCCGTCTCATTGCCTTTTGCGCAGGGACAAGCAGCGAGTAAAGGGGGCGGAGACAGCGCCCCGGCGGGCGTAGGTTTCTCCATCGAGTCGGAGATGTTGACCTATCGCGCGCTGGAGACCAATAGTGAGGCCATCGCCTGCGACGTGGCGGCGTTTATCAACGGAACCACCGCGAACTTCGTCCCAGCCCTCCTTCGGGCGCGGCTCTGCGATGTCGGGGCGGCTGCTCTCGATCGTCACTGTCGTCCTTCTTCCCTTTGATAAAAGCGCTTTCGCCGACTTCCAGATGTGGCGGGATGATATGGCGAAGATGGACAGGCTTCAGAACGAGGGCCGACTCGATTCGGCTGCCCCACGGTGGGCAATCGAAAGGCGCTGTAACCGCGGCTGCCAACTCTGCGTTGATGCTGACACCGGCAGGGCCCATGCTGAATGCAGCGCAGGGTGTTCTCGGTCTGCTGGCATCGGAGGAGGCCACCTCGCCGGTGACAGGAACCATTCAAGATCAGGCTTTTATGAATGGCGTGGGACGCCAACTACGAGCTTTGAAATTGCCGGTAATCATGCCTACGGGCTTACTCTCCCTACTCGCTCGAGGCGCTTGATTACGAACACCTCACCCTTTCTTGGCCACCTATTGAGGATTCTGAAAGCGGAGGGTTGTCTGAAAGGTTTGAAAACAAACGGCGGCAGAGACGACCAAACCCGGAAGAGACGCGATCGCGGATGCGATCTCGGAGATTGAAAAGTTCCGGAGCATGTTTGATGATGTCGTCGGCTCCGAAACCAATAGCACAAAAGCCCCGGCCACGGGAACAGACAAGACAACCGGGAACATTGCCCACAACTTCGTCTCCGCAACCCCTGCTTCATCTTCGAACCACCTTCTCGCGGTTCTCTTTGCTGACGGCTTGGCGCAGACGCTCGGCGTGGATCCGCTCACGGGCAAATTCCAGAGAGTGGCGTGTCGCAACATATCCTCCTGCTCAAAGCATTGGAGTCAGGGGGTTCTGTCACGAGATATACGAATGTTCTTGGGCACAAAGATTCACTATAGTGGCGGCTTCGTGGGTACCTACGCGTTATTTACGTCGGCGGTGACCCTGGAGTGCTCCGGGAACGTGTTCGACTATGAAGGCTCGCATCAAAGTCGAAACACTTTCAACGAGACATGAACATAAATTCAAGCTCGACCCGAGCAAGCAAATGATTTTTCAGCGAGGCGGTGCTCTACTTCTCGCTAGTGGGCGGCACCAAACCCTTCAAGCGCAGATACAACGACAGGATTGCGTATTGCTCGTTGTCATGAGCGAGGTTGCCCCACAGCATACTTAGCCGTGTCCGCTTCCCTGCCGGCCCGGCCTGGAGCATGTCTGTCAGGTTGGCCTCGGTCACGCCGGCATAAGCTTTGTCGCACTCGGCAAAAGAAGCTTTGAGTGCCTCGACGATGACCGCCTTATCTGCCGTATCCGCCGGCACTTTCGGCAGCGCGCTGGCGTCGGTATTATTCGCAGCACCGCAAATATGCAGCTGCGCCTCGATCACATGGTTCACGACTCGAGCGAAAGGCCGAATATCCGGCGTGGGCTTAAAGCTATAGTCTGCGGCCGGCATTTTATCGGCTGCTTTGAGTATGTTTGGTTTGAGTCGCGCGTAGCTTGCCTGGACTTCGCTGGCTAGCGGGTTCCCCTGCCCCAGAGCTACTCCCGAAATCATCAATCCCGCCACTGCACACGCTGTCCAGATCCGTTGCATTCTCTTTCCTCCAAGTGTCAACCAGCCTACCTAGGGATTAGCAGCTGCACAAGGGGGAAACTTTGGAAGGGGGAAAGGGAACCGCAGATCTCCTGCGCTACGCTCCGGTCGGGATGACAAAGGAAAGGGCAGCGGTTTTATGGAGAGTGGATGCTGGACCGAAGCATTTTTTTGTCGTCAGCGGCGAACTCGGCCGCGCTTCGCCCTAGATGTATCGAAAAGCGTACCTCAGCGGCTAAAGCCGTCACGCGCGTGAGCTTTACGACACGGCTGAAGCCGTGCCCTTCGTTCGACGGCCTCTTCGCCAGCCTCTTTGGACAGTGAAGGTTACATATGTTGGGGCAGGGCCCAGGCAAACATTACGGTGCCACTGCTGGTCAGGAGATATTGGCGGCCGCCAAGTTCGTAGGTGATCGGCGAGGTAGCCATCCTTCCGCCGGAGCCGGCATGCCACAGGGTTTTCCCTGTGCTGGTCTCAAGAGCAAGCACGTTGCCTCGAACGTCGCCGGTGAAGGTGAGCCCCGACGCAGTGGTCAATACACCCGCGGTCGGCGTTCCCTGGCCGAGCTCATGGGTCCACTTAATCTTGCCAGTCTGGTAGTCAATGGCCTGAAGCACGCCCTTGCTCCACAGGTCATAATCTGCGCCCGCCCAACCGTAGGTGCCATCGGCGGGTTTTGTAAAGTAAAGGCTATAGCTGGGGTGAGAAGAGACGATAAACAATCCCGTCTTCGGGTCAAAACTCGGGGCGCGAAAGTTAGTCATTCCGTTTTCGTCTGGCGCGATCAAACGCCCATCCGGCGCCGGGTCTTTGGCTGGATTCGGGATAGGACGCCCCTGCTTGTCGACCCCGGTTGCCCAGTTCACCGGCCCAAACGGAATCGTCAATAAACTGCTGCCATCGGTTCTGTCGATCACGAAAAAATAACCGTTGCGCGAACTCTGCAGGAGCATCTTGCGCGGTTTGCCCTGAAACATTCCATCTACCAGCACTGGAGTTTCCGCGGCATCCCAATCATGGGTATCGTGGGGCGAGGGCTGAAACGCCCAGGCCATTTTTCCCGTGTCGGGATTGAGGGCCACGATGCTGCAGGTGTAGAGATCGTCTCCCGGCCGGGTGGACGCGGCGAGTACCGGCGTGGGGTTTCCAGTGCCCCAATACACCAGGTTCAGATCGGGGTCATAGGTGCCCGTCATCCAGGAATTACCACCCGTCGGTGCTCCCGGTGTCCCCACCGGTGGCGTAGCGTTCCACTGCCACTGCATCTCACCCGTCTCCGGATCGATCGAGCGTACATATCCAACCAGGTTGTCGAAATCGCCCGACGTGCCCACGAGCACGTGATTGCCCACCACCAGGGGAGCCATGCTGGTCCAATATCCCTTGGTGACGTCGGCGACTTGCACTTTCCAGTGCACGGTCCCATCGTTCGCATTGAGCGAAATCAGATGACCATCCGGCGTCAGGAAGTACACCCAATTTTTGTACATCCCCACGCCGCGGCTACCGATGTGCAAACCCGGGTTCGGCGGATAGCTGTAGTGCCACAGCTGGTGGCCGGAAAGCGCGTCGATGGCCCATACATTGTCCGGCACCGTGAAATAGATCACCCCGTCGACCAGTAGCGGAGATGGACTTTATGTCGATCTTCGAATTGATCTGAAAAGCCCATGCCAACGAGAGCGAGTGCACGTTCTGCGGGGTAATCTGTTCCAGCTTGCTGTGTCGCTGCCCATCGTACGTGCCGTGGTACAAGGGCCAACTATCGGCCGGCGGCTTGAGAAGCGTGGAGTGGTCGACTCCCTGGGCCCAGGCAGTCGCACCCGCAAGCAAGAAAGTACTCATCAGCAACTTGATTCGCATGCAAACCTTTCAGGCGAGAGTCACTTTGAAGGTGACGCCAATGTCAGACAGGTTGGCTGCCGGCATGCGTATCTGCAAGCCTTGCTTCTCCTGCTTCCAACGCAACTTGTCGTGGAATCCCAAGCAGTTCCACATTGAGAATCTTGCCCGGCTCCTGTGGACTGTTCGTAGCCAACGATTGGATGGTGAAATCACCCGCCGGTGTACCCATGACGTAGGCATAGAGGAATTTGCCTTTGGTGGTAAAGCGCACATCCTCTGCGGTCAAACCGGGCTGCTTGCTCTCGTTGAACCCGGTTTTGGGAATCACCGCTTCGGTCGATGGTCCGGCGCCAAATATCTTCCACGGACGCGATCCGTAAATCCCTTCGCTGTTGACTTTCATCCACGCGGTGATGCCTTCGAGCACTTTCATCTCTTCTGCATCCAGTTCGCCGCTATTGGGCAACGGAAAATTCAGCAGCAGGTTGCCGTTCTTGCTGACGATGTCGACCAGCAGATCAATCACCTTCTTGGGCGTCTTGTAAACCTGTCCACGCTTGTAGTGCCAATCCCCGATGCAGGTGTCGGTCTGCCACGGGGCAGTGGAGATAGCGTCGGAAACGCCGCGCTCATGGTCGACAATGCAGGTCCCCACGGCACAGTCGCCGGCAACCTTGCTGCAATAGACTGCTTCGACCTTGCCGTTATGCTGGGCGGCGCTCACGTTATAGACCTCAGCCACGGTGGCCAATCCGTATTCCTCAAAGGGAATGCCGCCGTCGGTGTAAAGCAGGTCGGGTTGGTGCTGATCGATCAGGTCTTTGATGCGGTTGAAGTACTGCATCTTCCAATCGTCCGGAGCGACGCGGCCCATCGCCTTGGCGGTTTGGGCAAAGTCGTGCGGCATCTGGGTGTAGTTGTGATAGAGGTCGGCAAAATATGGGTTGGTGCCGTCGTAGGAAATTCCGGCCAGGGGACCCTTGGTATCACTGGTGTGCGCTGGAGCCAGCCAGTCGAAGCTGTTGGAAAGGTGTTCGCTTACACCGAAACGCAATCCACGCTTGCGCGCCGCCTCCTTGTAAAGACCGACAATGTCGCGCATCGGCCCGACCGCCGTCGCATTCCAGTGAGGCTGGTACTTCGAGTTCCACATATCGTAATTGTCATGGTGCACCCCCATGCTCACGAAGTACTTGGCCCCCGCCTTCACGTACAGGTCCATCAGATGATCCGGATCCCACTTGTCCCCTTTGAACAACGGGATCAGGTCTTTGTAGCCGGTTTTGGATGGATGCCCGTAGGTCTGGAGGTGATACTCGTACTGCGGAGTGCCCTGGATATACATATTCCGGGCGAACCAATCGCCATCCTCGACGCCGGACTGCGGCCCCCAGTGCGACCAGATACCGAATTTTGCGTCGCGGAACCAATCAGGGACGGTGTACGCATCGAGCGAGGAGCGCGTCGCCTTAAACGGTCCCGAAGTAATTGGGAGCGTGGCAACCTGGCCGAAAGCGCCCCTGGTTTGTGCCCAGGCCGCCGAATAGCCGAGCAATTTAAGTGTGTCGCGCCGGGTAAACCGCATGCAGAGTTGCCACCCCATTCCTGCTGATCATTAAATTTGCTTCAAGAACGAAGCAACAATCTGTTCCGTCCCATGGTTATATCTATGCCAGGCACCATTATCAACCCGGCTCCCCGTCGCGCCGAAATTCAAATCTTGAGAGGACACGATGGCAGTCAGCAGAAGAGAGTTCTTACATCGCGTAGGGCGGGCAGGTGGATACAGCGCAGCATTCCTAGTCATGCAGAGTATGGGCCTCATGGAAACCCATGCCGCGCAGGCCGAACAGGCCGTGCCGGCGGAGCCCGGAGTGGGTAAAGGCGTGAAGGTGGTCATCCTGGGAGCAGGCATTGCAGGCCTGGTCTCGGCATACGAGCTGCGCGCACTGGGATACGAATGCACGCTTCTCGAATGCCGGCAGAGACCGGGGGGACGAAACTGGACGGTGCGGGGCGGGGACCGGGTCACCTTCCTCGACGGCACCACGCAGGCCTGCACCTGGGACCAGGGAAACTACCAGAATTTCGGACCAGCCCGCCTTCCGTCCGTTCATAAAACCATGCTGGGCTACTGCGAGAAGCTGGGTGTACCCCTGCAGGTGGAAGTGAATATGACGCGCTCCTCCTTCCTGCAAAACGATAAGGCCAACGGAGGAAAGCCCGTCCTGCTGCGGCAAGCGGAGAACGACACCCGCGGCCACGTGAGCGAGCTGCTGGAGAAGGCCTTCAATCAGGGCCTTCTCGACCAGGACATGTCGAAAGAAGACCGGCAGCGCATGCTGGATTTCCTGCGCACCTACGGCCCGCTGGACGACGCGGGAAAATACGTGGGCAGCGATCGTGCGGGATATGCCCAAACGGCTGGGGCAGGCGACCAGACCGGGGTGTTGAGCCAGCCAATCGACATGCACACTCTGCTGGACGAGAACTTCTGGCAGGCCATGCTCTTCGACGAACAGTTCGATATGCAGGCGACCATGTTCCAGCCGGTGGGCGGCATGGACCGCATTCCCTATGCCTTCGCCAAAGCACTCGGCGACGTGGTGAAGTACAACGCGCCGGTCACTGAGATTCGAAAGACCACGAAGGGCGTCAAAATCGGCTATACCAGCCAGGGATCAGCGAAAACCATCGAGGCCGACTACTGCATTTGCACCATGCCCCTCACCATTTTGAAAAGGACGCCCAACGACTTCAGCGCGCCGTACAAGAAAGTAATCGACGAATGCACCTATGCCAGCGCTTACAAGATCGCCTGGGAGAGCCGCCGATTCTGGGAGCAGGACTACAACATCTACGGCGGCCTGGAATTCGTGAGCGAAGGCTGTAGCCCCATCTGGTTTCCTTCCGCCGGAATGTTTACCAACAGGGGGGTGCTGGTCAGCGGCTATACCGATGAGGGACACTCCAACATCAAAGATCTCCCGCTGGCACAGAAGTTTGAAGAAAGCCGCAAGTCAGTCGAGCGCCTGCACCCCGGGCACGGCAAGGAACTGGAAAAGCCGATGTACGTAACCTGGGGCCAGATACCCGACAACGAAGGTTCGTGGATACGAACCTACGGACCGGGCCAGGAGCGGTGGTCAAGTTTTTCCCAGACGGCGCCACATACCAATCCCGGTTACGAAACCCTGATCGAGCCGGATGGGCCCATTATTTTCGCGGGCGATCACGTAAGCCACATTGTTGCCTGGCAAGAGGGAGCGGCGCTGAGCGCGCTGCGAGCCGTCGGCCAGATCAACGACAAGGCAAAGGCGGCAAAATTGGCCAAGGGTTAGCCACTAAGGGCTGAGGAAAGCGAAAGCGCCTTCGGGGCCGCTCCAGTGATAGCGCCATTCCGCTTTCCCGCCGGCCTGCCAGTGCTCAGCGGCGCTGACATCCATCCAGTCGACCGGCCTCGCTCCAAGGCCTCCGGCCGCTGCAATTTTGAATGCGTCGCGCAACGCCGCGCGTTGCTGGGCGCCGCGTGCCGGCGGTCCGGGAGAGACGATCGTAGCCGCTCCGCTCCGGGCCAGCACATCGAGCCACTGCTGGGTAAGCTCCCACGGCACTGCGTCAGTGATGCCTACCAGATCGGGATCTACGGTATAGAAGGTTCCGTTCTGGGGCAGGCGAAAGCTTAGGGTGTTCACGCCCATGCGCCGAGTGCGTTCCCATTGCCGGCCGCTGGTGTCATCTCCGGTACGCTGCAGATCGAAGATGCCCTGGCCAAGATGCCCTACCGTGTTACACCCCTCCAGCAGCACGCGCTCGCCGGCGGCCTCCCGCAACATAGCGTAGAACTCGGCGATCACTTCTGCGTTGGTCTTGCTCTTGTCGTGGAGGGACCAGCCAGGCAGCGTCGGCTGAGGCCCCATCTCGAAGCCCCACTGCCCCAGTAGCTCGTAAGTGGAGAAGTCATGCTTCACCATCTCATAGCCCCAGCCGACCGCCTGGAGCATCTTTGCCCGAATCTTTTCCATCGCCTCGGGGACCGTGGGATCGTAGGCAAACTCGCGAGCCCGTTCCTTCTTCTCTCCGAATCGTGAGCCGGGCAACAACAGATCAGGCGCGGCATCCTGTGGTGCCTGGAGCGGGCGGATCCAGATCCCCGGCCGTGCGGTGCGCTGCTTGATCTGGTCCGCGAGCTTGCCCATGTCTGGCCACGCCGGCGCACCTTTCGACCAGCCGTCGTCGATGACTGAAAATGGCCGCACGCTTCCGCTGGGCGAGACCTCGACGATGAACTCCGTATCCCGCAGGATCGTCTCCGCGGTGCTTTGCCCATAGCTGTAATTCCAGTCGTTGGCTCCGTAGATGGGGACGGTGGGCCGCGAAGGACGGGCGCACATGGTCCGGCATAACCCGGCAACCGCGTCCACCGAGTTCTCGCCTTCGCTTCCGCGGCGGGCGACCACAGTCGCCATGGCTAACGTACGCGATCCCAGTTCGACCCCATCCCCGCCGCTGGTCACGTTCAGCCACAGCGAGACACCTTCCGGATCAAGCTGCCAGAAGCAGAGTGCCGCCGCGCCGGTTTTTACTCCGTAACCGTGGCAGGCCGCTCCATCGTAGGTGGCGAAGTACCAGGGCATCACCCGTTCCGGTATCAGGTCGCGCCAGCCCAGCTCTCCATAGCTACGCTCCCATGCATCGCCCAAAGCGCGGAGCCCGGTCTGCACCTGCAACCGCCAGCGCACATGGACCACGGCGATTGAGGTGGACGGCGCGGTCAGCGTGAGCAGCAGCGTTTTCTCCTTTACAGCACAGGCCACCACTATGGAGCCACTGCGCCATTGCACCCCCGCCGGTTGCAAGGCAATCCTGCCTGCGGGCATCGTCTTGGCGAAATTGCTATAGGCAGTCACGCTATCCGGAGCGCGCAGGAGCTCGATAAAGGACGACGTCGTTGGCCGCTGCTGGCCGCGCGCTGATGGCACCGCCAGGCTACCCAGGGAAGCGGCTCCTGTACATAGCCCCGCGCGCAGCAACGACCGCCGTGTTATCGGTTCACTCTTACGCTCCATGACGGAAGCATACAACTCCCGGCACGCGAGCACTCGACAAACGCTGCTATGACTGCAGCGCGAACGTGATGATCATGGCTCTTGCTGGTTTATCTTCGTGGCAACGGTACAGGCGCTGGGTGTTGCGATCGATCCAGACGCTATCCTCTGTGTGGAGAACCTCGGTCCGGTTCTCTGTCCAGAGAACCAGCGGGCCCTGGATCACATAAACCAGCTCCAGGCCGGGCGTCGGTGGAGGATGGAAGGCAGCACCTTCAACCCCCGGCAAAAAATGCGCAATACAAGGAACAACATTGCGATCGGGAATCAAGACGCTCATGCTTTCGGAAAGGAGGAAGGGATCCGCTTTTTCACCCACGGGCAGGCGTATGCGATCCTTTGCTCGAGAAACACGAAAGACCGCGTCTGTTTCCTCGCTCAGAAAGTAGGCGAAATCCGTCTTGAACACCAGCGCGATACGGGCAAGATTTCTGAGCGTGGGAACCACCCGGCCCGTCTCCAACTGGGAGAGAAAACTCGCGGATAGACCGACCTGTTGTCCGAGCTCGACCAGACCCATGGAACGCTTCAGTCTGAGCCGGCGGATTTTTTCTCCGATATTCTTCGCTTCAATCGAAGCCTCGACCGTCGCTTGGTCTACCGTATCGATTCCGAGATTGATGTCGTCCATCTTGACCATCGTGTTCAGGCGACCGCAATGGATTCGGGCATTGCCTCAGGAAGAGTGGGCTTGCGCATGAAAAACCTCTCCTCCTTCTGATGCAGATGAAGGGTAGCTGGACAACGATGGTAACCTTAACACGATGAAGGTGCTGATCACCGGTGGCGCGGGATTTCTTGGAACCAGGCTGGCGCGAACTCTCCTTTCCCGCGGGCATCTCTCCGGCGACCAGATCACCCAGTTGGTACTGGCCGATCTAGTGCCGCCGGCGGCGGATGTGGCTGGCGATCCACGGGTCAGTGCCAGGACCGGCGCTTTGCTCGACCAATGCAAGGCCCTGGGCGGCGATGGCTTCGACACCGTCTTCCACCTCGCCTCGGCGGTCTCAGCGGAATGCGAAGCGAATCTCGATCTTGGCCTCCGCTCCAATGTCGACACCACCCGTGCCCTGCTCGACGGCTTACGCGGGGGGAGCAACCCGCGATTTGTCTTCTCCAGTTCGGTCGCTGTTTTCGGCGGCGATGCCGATTTCCCCTTGCCCCGGATCATCCACGACGATACCTTGCCGGTTCCGCAGACCTCGTACGGCATTCAAAAGTTCATTTGCGAGCAATTGATCGCGGACTACTCCCGCCGCGGATTGATCGACGGCCGCAGCGCACGATTGATGACCGTGACGGTGCGCCCGGGGCGCCCTAACGCCGCGGCGTCCGGCTTTCTTTCTTCCATTATCCGCGAGCCTTTGAACGGTCAGGAGGCGGTGTGCCCGGTGCCAACCAATACCCTGGTCGCCTTGGCCTCACCCCAGCGCACCATCGAGGGCCTGCTGATGGCGGCGGAGGCTACACCCGATGCGTGGGGCGGCCGGACCGCGCTGAACCTGCCCGCGCTTACAGTTCAGGTCAGCGAAATGCTCGACGCGCTCGAAGTCGCAGCCGGCCGTGCCACCAGGGATCGAGTCCACTTCCAGCAGGACCCAACCATCTCCAGGATGATGTTGGGATGGCCCGCCACCTTCGAAAGCGCGCGAGCACGACGGCTCGGTCTTTCCCCTGACCCCGATTTCCTCTCCATCGTCCGGCAGTTTCAGAAAGAGCAGGCGGTCTAGCGTTGACCGTCCTGGGCTGCATCGCCGATGACTTTACCGGCGCGACTGACCTGGCAAACAACCTGGTCCGCGCGGGAATGCGGGTGGTGCTGACCGTGGACGTTCCCACTCAGGCCGAACCAATCGACGCGGATGCCGTGGTCGTTGCCCTTAAGTCGCGGACCGTGCCTGCCGCCAAAGCGGTGGAGCAGTCGTTGCGTGCCTGCCGCTGGCTTCGCCGCCAGGGAGTTCGCCAGATCTACTTCAAAATCTGCTCTACCTTCGACTCCACTGCAGCCGGCAATATAGGCCCGGTGATCGAAGCGTTGATGGATGAATTGAATTGCGGTTTCAGCATCGCGACGCCTGCCTTTCCTGAGACTGGGCGAACCGTGGTCCATGGACATTTGTTTCTGGGCGACACTCTGTTATCCGACAGCGGCATGCGCCATCATCCCCTCACGCCCATGACCGATGCCAACCTGGTGCGGGTGCTGCAGGCACAACTGGACCGTGCCAAAGGCCGCAAAGTAGGACTGATCGACTACCGCACGGTTTCCCAATCGGGGCAGGCGATCCAACAACGGATGCACGAGCTGCAGGACAAAGGCTTCGCCATCGCTATTGTCGACGCGCTGAGCGACGAGGACCTCGGCAGGCTGGGCGAAGCCCTGCGCGGCGCGCCGTTTCTCACCGCGGGCTCGGGGCTCGGCAACTGTTTGCCGCGCAACTGGGGTTTCAGCCCGACGAACCGGGCCGATCTTCCGCCGGCGCGGGGACGAAAGGCCATTCTTGCCGGCAGCTGCTCGGTGGCGACCAATGCCCAGGTGCACCGATTCATTCGCGATGGAGGCGAAGCTTACGCCTTACAGCCCGCGCCGGACGCAGATCTCGAATTGCAAGTTGCCCAGGTGCTCTCCTGGGCCGATGCCTGCTGGCGAAACGAAGCTGGTCTGCCCCTGCTCGTCTACTCGACTGCGGAGCCGGAACAGGTCAGCGCTGCAAACGCACCCATGGTCGAGCAGGCGATGGCGGCTCTGGCGCGCGCCTTCGTCCAGCGTGGCGTCGGCTGCCTGGTGGTCGCCGGAGGAGAAACCTCCGGCATTTGCGTGCAGGCTTTGAACATCCGGCAAATGCAGATCGGCCCGCAAATTGATCCAGGGGTACCGTGGTGTTATGCCACGTCGGCGGAGGGTGGACTGCACCTTGCCTTGAAATCCGGTAACTTCGGATCGCCGGACTTTTTCTGCAAAGCATTTGCCTTCGTAGCGTGACTATGAACGAGTCAGAACTGAGACAGGAGATCTGTCGTGTAGGCCGCTCTCTCTTCGAGCGGGGGTATATTCACTCGACCGCGGGGAACATCAGCGTCCGCCTGGCGGATGGCTTTCTCATTACCCCCACGGAAGCATGCCTGGGTTTTCTCAAGCCAGAGGCTCTTTCCAAGGTCGGGAGCGATGGCGTACAGGTCAGCGGTGACCGGGCCAGCAAGACGCTGACACTGCATCGCCGCATCTACTCCGCAGATCCGGATGCCGGCTGCGTGATTCATACCCACTCCACCCACCTGGTTGCGCTTACCCTGGCTGGGGTGTGGAAGCAGGAGGATATCCTGCCTCCGCTTACTCCTTATTACGTGATGAAGGTGGGTCACGTGCCGCTGATCGAGTATTACCGTCCCGGCGACGCCACCGTGGGCGACCTGGTGTCCGAGACGATCGAGCGCATGCGTGCCCAGGCAACGCCGATTCGCGCTGTCATGCTGGACCGTCTGGGCCCCAATGTTTGGCACACTACGCCCGCAGCAGCCATGGCTGCTCTCGAAGAGCTGGAAGAAACCGCGCGGCTCTGGCTGCTTGCGGAGCGAAAGCCGGAGCCGCTCACACCCAAACAGATCGATCAACTACGCCAGCAATTTGGCGCGTCGTGGTAGGGGTTTCTATGTTGCGCTTCGCCGCGAACCTCAGTTTCCTGTACGGGGAATATGCCTTCCCTGATCGCTTTGCCGCCGCCGCTAAAGATGGTTTTACGGCGGTTGAGTACCTGTTCCCTTACGAGTACCCTGCGGTGCAAGTAGCATCCTGGCTGCAAACGCATGGCTTGGCGCAGGTGTTGTTTAATGCACCGCCCGGAAATTGGGCGGCGGGCGATCGCGGCATCGCAAGCCTGCCGGGCAGAGAGGCGCAGTTTCGCACTGCGATCCAAACTGCCCTCGAATACGCGCAGACGCTTCGCTGTCCGCGCGTACATGTCATGGCCGGCGTGCAGCCCAGTGGAGTAGACCGTGCAGCCATGCGCCGCGTTTTCATTGCGAACCTTGCATGGGCCACCCAGCAAGCAGCCGCTACAGGCGTCGAATTACTCATCGAGCCGATCAATACCAGGGACATGCCCGGCTATTTTCTAAATCGTCAGGATGAAGCTCATGCGATTGTCGACGAGATAGGCAGCCCCGCACTCAAAGTACAGATGGATCTTTATCACTGCCAGATTGTGGAAGGCGACGTAAGCATGAAGCTGCGCAAGTATCTGGGGAAGAATGTCGGCCACCTACAAGTCGCGAGCGTGCCCGATCGCAACGAGCCTGACCAGGGCGAGCTAGAGTACGACTACTTGTTTGGGGTGATTGAAGAGCTTGGGTACAGCGGCTGGATCGGTTGCGAGTACAGGCCGAAAGCAGGAACGTCCGAGGGGTTGGGGTGGCTAAAGAAGCGCGGTGAGCGGTAACGGGCGTTAAGAGAAAACTGCAGATCCCTCGGCTTCGACGGGATGACAAAGGTGAGAGCATTCTCTCTATCTGCTTGGGTCGCCCTCGCTCACAAACTTGCGCTCTCACCGCAAGCTCGTTAAACCCCTGGAACTGGCGGACACCCTGGAAACTCCGCCAGATAGCCATTCCCTATGTACCCCAAATACTGAATCCCAATCTTGCTGGTAAAAAATCCGTCCGCTGTCAGATTGCGCAAGAACGCAAAAAACGCCACACCCTGGCTCACGCTCGGATCCTCCTCCGCACTCTTGCGGTAAGCGATGCAATCCAACATCTCCGTCTTCTGCTGCGGCGTGCATTCCAGATACGCTTTGCCATACTTGTCGGTGCAGGTGGAATCGAGCCACATGATGCCGCCGCCAAGAGTCAACTGGTAGTGCGGATTCTCACTCGTAAGCAGATCAATAAACTCTGGAGCCCCGGCCTCGACCGCACCGCCTGAATCCGCGTCTGCGGGAAAAATCGATTCGCATAATGCCTGCAACGTCTTGTATTGCGGCGGTGAAAAATACTTGGGCGTGTACACACCCGTCTTACTCGCGGCCTTTTCTGTGCTGATCATATGATGCGCGTACTCCGCAGCCTGCAGCGGAATCACACGCAGCACCGAGCTAACCGCCGCACCCACAGTCAAAGACTTCAAAACATCACGCCGGGATACAGACATGCTAGATCTCCCCTTTTTTAGCCTGATCAAGGATGTATTCCGAAGTTCGCCACGAGAGCGCCGTGATCGTAAGCGTCGGATTCTTGTCCGGACCCGTTACAAAACAAGCCCCGTCACCCACGAACAAATTCTTCACATCGTGCGCCTGGCAATTCTTATTCAGAGCCGAGGTCTTGGGATCATCACCCATCCGCACTGTTCCCAACTCGTGAATGATCTCTCCCCCTTCGGAGATGCCATACGGTAACTTCTCTTGTGACCGATCGCCCGCATTCTTGACGCCCGCATTCGCGGGCTTGGCGCTATCGACCACCGTGCCCCCCGCGGCCTCGACGATGGACCGGAAGGTTTCCTGCATATCCTTCGCCATCTTTAATTCATAGTCGCTCCACTTGAAGTGGAAGCGCAGCACCGGAATCCCCCACTTGTCGACCACCACCGGATCGATCTCGCAGTAGGTATCAGGATTGGGAATCATTTCTCCCCTTCCGGAAAACCCAATGTAGTTGCCATATTTGCTGCGGACATTCTGCTTGAGCGATGCGCCGTAACCCTCGTGTGTATTGCAAATTCCATCGAACGAGCCCACGCCCGGCATATGGCGTCCCCCGCCGAACTCGATGTGGTAGCCGCGGGGAAACTCATTCTTGCGATCGCCTCTCCACCACGGCATATACATATGCATGCCGCCGACACCATCATGATTGTGTGGAGCCACCGAGGCGAGCTGCGGAAAATATCCGGTCACATTGCTGCCGACGGAATCCGTCAAATACCGCCCAACCACCCCGGAGGAATTCGCCACCCCATTGGGAAACTGCGCAGACCGCGAATTGAGCATCAGGCGCGCCGTTTCACACGCGCTCGCGGCCAACACAAACGCTTTGGCATGCACCCGCATCTCGGTGCGCGTCGTCTTATCAATGTAGGAAACCGCCTGCGCTTTTCCGTCCTTGCCGACGATCACTTCCCGGGCCATGGCGTTGGGAATCAACGTGAATCGGCCGGTGGCCTGTGCGGGTGGAATCATCACCTGGCTGGAACTGAAGTTCGAGGCACTGATGCACCCCCGTCCGCACTGCGCGCAGTAGTGGCACGGCGCGCGTCCATTGACTGGTTTGGTCAGGATGGCCATGCGCGATGGAATGCAGGTGATGTTCAGGTGATCGCACGCCTTCTTGACCAGCGTCTCTGTGCAGCGCGGTTTGGGCGGCGGCAGAAACACGCCATCCGGCGCATCGGCAAGGTTTTCTTTCGATCCAAAAACACCTATGAACGCTTCGACCTTATCGTAATAAGGCGAAAGCTCTTCATACGTAATCGGCCAGTCGTCGCCCAGGCCGTCCCTGGAACGAGCCTTCAAATCCGCCGCTGAGGCGCGCAACGAGATACGCCCGTAGTGATTGGTGCGTCCACCTTCAATCCGCGAACGGAACCAGCGGAAGTTCGATCCCGGGGCGGTGGTGTAGGGCTCGCCGTCGATCTCCCAAAATCCATTGGGCGCCAGGAACTCGCCATTCAACTCGTGCCGCGCCCGGCCGCCGATATCCGCGCCGCGATGGGGCAGTTGATACGGCCACACGTGCTCTTTGTAATCAGCACGGGGATTCAGTAGCGGCCCCGCCTCCAGCATGACGACATTCAAGCCGCCTTCGGTCAGCACCTTGGCGGCGGTACCGCCCCCCGCACCAGAGCCGATGATGCAGACGTCGTATACCTTGGGTGAGCGGATTACCTGGGCCATTCAGAATCTCCGAGAGAACAGGGCTCGCGGTACAGAATCGCTCCCCCTTGGCAAATATAGATCAAATATGCCTCTACTGGACATGGGATGAGGTTGGACTGAGGACGCTCTTCTTGAGAAACTTCACTCCCTCAAAGGCGATCGATTCCGGGGTGCGTTCGATGTCTCGCCAGATGGCCGCGGCCGCGCTCAGATCCTTGAGCGCAAAACCGAAGCCCTCGATGGTAAGCCAACCGTCGTACTTCAGGGATTGCAGCGCCTGGAAGACTTCCTTCCACTCCACGTGCCCTGATCCGGGTATGCCCCGATCGTTTTCGCAGGTGTGCACATGCTTCAGTTGGCGCCCGACAGTCCGGTAACCAGCGGCAATGTTCTTCTCTTCGATATTGGCGTGAAACGTATCAAAGAGAATACCGATGTTCGGGTGGCCAATTTCCTCCGAGAGCCGGGCAGCATCGGCGGCAGTGTTCAGAAAATAGGTTTCAAATCGATTGATGGGTTCAATGGCAAACGTTACGTCGTGGGCAGCCAGCGTATCGCCGAGAGATTGAAAGCCCTCCACCGCCCACTTCCATTCATCGCTGGTTCGCCGCCGGCCCGGCAAGTAGCCCACAGGGCTGTAGAGAGGCCCGGCCACAATGCCCACCCCCGCCTCTGACGCCGCCTTGACCACCTCTTCAAGATGGTGACGAGTGTGCCGACGAATATCAGCACTGTCGCTGATCAGGCTGAGGCCATCGACCAGGACCGTACACGCGTTGCATTCCAGTCCGTGGGCCTCAACCGCCTTACGGATGCCGGCGGCCTGAAACTGCTCCGGCCGCAACAGTGGAACCTCGACTCCATCAAAGCCTGCCTCTTTGATGGTGGGCAGCAAGTCGAAATTAGATTGGTCGAAAGTTGCCGACCAGATGAATGTGTTGACGCCAAATTTCATGTTCCCCTCGGTTTCCTGTCGCAGTCCATTATGCCAATTGAGCGGCTGCTTGCATTGGGCCATGGGGCGAGTTATGATACGTCGTATACGATACGTCGTGTACGACATATCTGGAGGACATACCCATGCACCTCAATTACTACGAACTCGCCTGTGATTGCTGGTTTCTGCTCGCGGCGGTATGGCTGTTCGGCTTGCTTACGGCCAAGCCGGATATCCGAACTCAATCCCCTGGCTCCAGGCTGCTCGAGATGGGGCTCAGCCTTCTTGCCTTTTGCCTAGTGTTTACCCACTACTTCCGGTCCGGATGGCGCGCTTGGTCTTTTGTTCCAACCTCGGATATCAGCGGCGCGCTGGGGCTAATTCTGGTCCTGCTTGGCGTAGCGTTTGCGATTTGGGCTCGCCTCCAATTGGGTGGGAACTGGAGCAGCTCAGTTACCGTCAAGCAGGGGCATACCCTTATTTGCCGTGGCCCTTACACCGTCGTTCGCCATCCCATTTACAGCGGCTTTCTTCTGGCGCTGCTGGGTGTAGCGCTCATCATCGGTGAGGTGCGCGGTCTTTTAGGGGTCGGAGTCCTATTCCTATCGTTCTGGCTCAAATCGAGAATGGAAGAGCGGTTTATGCTGGAGCAATTCGGCGCCGGCTACCGGCAATATCAACAACGGGTCAAAGCCCTGATCCCTCACGTCTTCTAAACGAAACGGGGGTAAATGAAAGCGACGCGGGCATCCACGCCAGACGAATCATTGCTCAAGTTAGTGCAAGAGGTGGACCAGCACCTCAGCGTCATTCGCCAGAGGCTGCGCGAGCCATTGGAAACCGAGTTTGCGCGCGGCGGCCTCACCGGCCCGCAACGCATGGTGATGCAGGCGCTGGTCCAATCCCAGGGTCTGAGCTTGAAACAGCTGAGTGCGCGGGTGAGCTTGGCGCACAGCACTGTTTCCGGCATTGTCGACCGGCTGGTGGTTCGGGGAATGGTCATCCGCCGCAAGGATGAATCCGACGGCCGCGCAACGGTCATCGCTCCATCCAGTCCGGTGCGCGAATTCCTGTCGAAGCGCATGCCCGAGCTCGCAATCAGCCCCCTTACCGAAGCGTTGGGCACCGCCAGCGAAAGCGAAAAGGCAACCGTGCTCCGCGGCCTCAAGAAGCTGCGTGCTCTGGTCGAGCGCAGCCGGCCTGCCTCTGCCAAATTGACGCAGCCTAGAGCGGAATCTTAAGCACGTCTTCGATGTACTTCGCTGTGATCCTGGCGCTCTCCTGCGGGGGACGCCACGGAGACGTGTCCAGCTCGACGTTCAGGAACCCTCTCCACTGAATACTGTCGAGATAGGCCTTCAGCCCAGGAAAATCGACTCCTCCCGTGCCCATGGGGAAGAAGTATGGATCCTTCAATTGATCGACGTGGGGACCCGGTACGTTTTTGGTCCCTCCTCGATCTTCCGGTTTGGTGTCTTTCAGGTGATACTCCAGCACCCGCTTACCGTACTGCTTGCCCATCGCCAGCGGATCCATGCCTGCCATGGTGAAATGGCCGGTATCAATCACCAGCCCGACATGCTTCGGATCCGTATTGGCCATGATGAACTCCAGCTCGTGCCGGCTCTGGAGTTGGCTGCCCAGATGAGGGTGAACTCCGAGCTGCATTCCCAGCTCTTCCCTCATGCGCTTGCCCAGAGCATCGAGGGTGCCGGCCATCCCCTTAAGATCTGCGTCTGTCGTTCCCTCGGGCCGCCGGCGCCCGGTGTTTGTCTTTTGCACCTGGCAGCCGAAGCGCCGGCTGAAGCGGGCCATCGCGAAGTGGTTATCGATCACCGCCTCGCGTGAATCGATATCCTCAAAGCGCGTGTTGCCCGTGGCCGACCCGCCGGTGATGCTGACGAAGTTCACTCCCATCTGGAAAATGCGACGCATCAGACCTTCGGCGTCGTCGGGGTAATACAAGGAATCAGGCCGGCAGAACGAAGCCCCGAATATCTCCATGTAGCGAAAACCGACCTCCCGGCCTTCCCTCATGCCCTTAAATGGATCGCCCTCCCAGCCGCCCCGGGTATTGGTCGTGTAACCAATGCGATATTGCTGCTGCGGAATGTACTGCGGCTCCGGCCGCAACGACTTTTCGGCACACTCCCCGGAAGGCTGCGCGGTGGCGGTGGTAGCCATCGCTCCGGATGCCAACAGCGTTCCCGAACCGGTCAGAAATTGTCTGCGATCCATGGGATGTTCCCCCTTAAGCCGATAGATGATAAGTCAGTGCGGCCCTAAGGGTACCAAAAACAGGCATTCTCCGCCCGAAAGGCGACAAAATTGGCCGTGGTACCATCTACGATAGATCATCGTACGATCTGCCTTCTACCCAACAGAGGGAAATATGAAGATCAATCCTGAAAAGTGCGTGGCCTGTGGGAACTGCACCTATGTTTGTCCCATGGGCGCCATCTACATTGACCCCGTCTTAAAGCGCGCCACCATCAACAGCGATGAATGCGTCGAGTGCTATGCCTGCTACAACGGCCTGAGCCAGGAGCATCTCAACCCCACCCTGGTACGCACCATACGCCGCGTGTTCGCAGCGTTACGCATTCGCTTTGAACCGGAACCCGATGTTTGCCCCACCGCCGCTTTCGAACCGGACCAATTGACCTGGCCGCGTGTTGTGCGTCGCGCATTCTCTGACCCCAGCGTACCCCACGAGTCGACCGGCGTCGAAGGACGCGGCACGGAAGAAGTGAAGACCAACGACGTTACCGGCAGAGTCAAGGTAGGAGACGTCGGATTCACGATCGAATTTGGCCGGCCCGGCGTCGGGGTCCGCTTCCGCGAAATCCAGAAAATGTGTTGGGCCCTGGCGAAGGTCGATGTCAGTTTTGAAAAGAAGAACCCGATTACGTCACTGATGTCCGACGTGAGCACCGGCACTCTGCGCGAAGACATTTTGAATGAGAAGGTCATGTCGGCCATTGTCGAAATCAAAGTCCCGGTCGGGCGCACTGAAGAGATCATCCGCCTGGTATGGGAGATTGAAAAACAGCTGGACACGGTGGTCGCGCTAGGCGTCGCCACGCGCTGTGGCGAGCACGGGGAAGAGGTGGTGGTAGCTCCCATCCTGGAGCGGTTGGGATACGATCTGCAGCGCGCGAAAACGAATATCGGTTTGGGCCGGATGGTGGAACCCACAAGCGAGCCCGCCAGGGAGACCGCAAACGTATGACCAATACCCTTCATCGCTTCGGTGATGCCGAAAGCTTCAGCGACGACTACATTGTGTTTGCTATCCCCAGCAAGAGCAACAAAGACCCGAACGCGCTGCCCAAGCTCCACCGCTTTCTGGAAATTGCCCTGGAGTATAAGCCGGTGAACCTGGGCGACGCTCGCCACGGAGGCGCGCTGCGCTCCTCAAAGAACCTCGGCCCCCTGGCGCATTGGAACAGGGACATGAAGCCGGATTTTCAAGCCGTGATCAAAGGACTGACCGTTCCCACCACGTGCGCCGCGGTCTTTGACAATGCGGATGCTGCGGAACAGTTCGTCAAGCGCATCAAGGAAGAAAATCTGGGCATGAGCGTCAACATTTCCACCTCGATCGAGGGCGCGGAGCGCTGCTGCAACTATGCCTGTCTCGACCGCCACAGCGTCGGCTATTCCCTGGGATTTGAAGGCAAGACAGAAAAGATTCCCAATTCGCAGGTCGCTACCCTCTCCACCATGTGCGGGCACGGCATGATCAGCCACTCACTGGCCAAGAAGATGATCGACTTCGTCAAGGAAAACCGGCGCAGCCCGGAGCAGGCAGCCACCTATCTCTCCCGCTTCTGCTCTTGTGGTATCTTCAATCCGTCGCGCGCCAAGAGGATTCTCGAAGATGCCCGGACGAATTCGAAATAGCCTCGTCGCCTGGGTGGTGCTGTTGTTTGCAACCACCCTGGTTGCACAAGTCAAGGTTCTCAAGAACTTCACCCTGATCGATGGCACCGGCCACGCTCCCCTGGTCCATGCGGCGATGATTCTCGAGAACGGGCGCATCGCATGGGTGGGGCCGGAAGCAAAATTGAAGCCGCCTCCCTCGGCATCGGTCACGGATTTGCAGGGCAAGTACATCATGCCCGGCATCATCAATCTGCATGTCCACCTCGGCGCCACCGTTGGCCTGGATCAAAACGAGAAGTTCTTTACCCCCGAGAACGTCGAGAAGGACCTCAAAACCTACGCGTCCTATGGGGTCACGACCGTGCTCAGCATGGGCACCGACAAAGACTCCATCTTCAAGATCCGTGATGAGCAGCGGGCCGGGCGTCCTACAGAAACGCGCATTTACACCGCAGGGCAGGGTTTCGTCTTCAAGGGCGGCTACGGCGGTCTCGAAGGGGTGAACCAGGGCGTCGCTACGGTAGCGGAAGTAGAACCGGCGGTCGCGGCCCAGGCAGCCAAGCACGTTGACTTCATCAAGCTATGGATGGATGACCATCTGGGCACCAAGAAGAAGATGCCTTACGAGATTGCCCAGGCCATCATCGAGAGCGCGCATCGTCATCATCTGCGCGTGATCGCGCACATTTTTTATTTGCAGGATGCCAAACAACTGGTCGATTACGGAGTGGATGGTCTGGCTCACAGTGTCCGCGATAAACCGATCGATGCGGCGTTCATCGCCGACATGAAGCGGCACGGAACGTGGCAGGAAGCGGCGACGCTTTCCCGGGAAGGTTCGATGTTCGTGTATGGACAGACGCCTCCTTTTGCCAACGATCCATTCTTCACCCGCAGTGTTTCGGCTGAGGTTGTCGCTGAATTGAAAAGCCCTGCGTATCAGCAGAAGATGCGTTCGGATCCTGATTTCGCGATGTACCCGGCGTTTCTGAGAACCGCGGAACGCAATCTCAAAACCCTGGCCGATGCAGGCGTGCCCTATGCCTTTGGCACGGACAGCGGGCCTCCAGGGCGTTTTCCCGGCTACTTCGCTCACTGGGAGATGGAGTTGATGGTGCAGGCAGGATTGACGCCGATGCAGGTAATCACCGCCGCCACGGGGAGTGCCGCCCGCTTTCTGCACGCAGACGATTTGGGCACCCTGGAAAAAAACAAGTGGGCCGATCTGGTGGTGCTCGATAAAGACCCGCTGAACGACATCAAGAACACCCGCTCCATCACCGCCGTCTACATCGCCGGCAAGCGAGTAGCCGGGGCCGCCCCGCGCTAAGGTTGCCAGTGAAGAGAAACCGCAGATCTCTCCACAACAGAGTTTAGTCCAGTAGGGACGGCTGAAAATAGGCTGCGAGAGGATCCTGAATAGCCTTCAGCCGTCCCTGCGGGACTTGATGATGTTTCATGAAGTACCCAGGACTAACGTCCTGGGCCTGGAGTTTCTAGATCTCTCGATCTGCGAAGTGGCCGGCGGAAGACATTTTGCCGTATTTGGATGAACGAACAGGTTAAGCTGTGCCAGGCCCGGAGAGCCCAGCTATCACTGTAGTGGCAGCGCAGAGCTATGCTAGATGATCCGGAAGGAAGGTGGGTGCGCAAGGCCCCTTTTGGGTTCTTGCCACATCCGCTACACGGGAAGTGCCAATGTTGAATAGGCCTCTTAACGAATGTCCTTGTTCCGCGGCGGGAGGGCGGTCCGGCTGAGCTGGGAATATTTGCGCGCAAGTTCGTTCTCGCCCAAGCGTTGGTAGATCTTCTCGAGAAGCACGTAAATCTGAAGATCTGCGATGGCTCCGGTTTGGTCGGTTAGACTCGCGGCAATTTCCGCGTCGTTCCGTGCCTGAGTATATTGCTTCAAGAGCAGATCGACCTTGGCGCGTTCATACCACGTCGCGCGTACATTCGGCTGCAGCTTCACGGCGCGATCCAGGTGAGTTTTGCTCTCGGCAAGGCGGCCGCATTTTGCCAAGAACCGGCCGTAGTTATAGTCCAGGAAAGAGTCGAAATGTGGGCCCCCCAAGTTGACCGACAGTCCATGTTTGTAGGCGTCCTCTACAAGTTCGACTTCGCCGGCGGTCTCGAGGTTTAGAGCAAGGTAGTCCCATGCCGAGGGATCGGCAGGGTCAAGCCTCACAGTCGCTTGCATATGCTCGATTACATCTTTCGGCCTGTTAGCTTGATCATAAGCCGCCCCTAGTTGAAATTGAGTCTCCGCATCGTCCGGTTCGAGCTTGGCAGCGCGATTGAGCTCATCCAACCCCGCCATCGTTTCTCCCTTCATCACAAGGAGTTGGCCGTGAACAGCGAGCGCGGTGGCTTGGGCGGGATCGATTTCCAGCACGGTGGAAGATAGGGAGTACGCCTGACCGTAACTTCCCTGGCCGACGAGAAAGCGGGCGAAATACGCTTTGCCGGCAACGCTGTCGGGAGCGTTGCCAAGATATTTGACAAACAGGCGTTGTGCCTCGTCCGCTTCCCCCCGGAGCGTGGCGAGCCTGGCCGCCGCGAGCACTAATTCTGGACAATCAGGATAGGAAGACACTAGAAGAGAGAGCAAGCCGTTGGCCGCGCCAATATCCCTGCGCGCTAGATTCCGTGACAACAGCCCGATCTGCTTCGCAGCTTCGGTGCAAGGCAATGCCAAGGCCGAAGTCGAGGTTAGCACCGCAAAACTGAGAACTGTGGCTGCCAGTTTCAAGGCCTACTCCTCGGTGATCTTAACGATTTGGTCAGACTTGACGTTCTTGAGAGTTTGCACTTTGCCGCTCGGCCAACGAAGCTCGATCTCTTTGACCATTGTGTCCTGGCCAAGACCGAAGTGTACGCGTTTGTCGGAGGAACTAGCGTAGCTTCCCGCAGTGGTTACTTGATTGAACTGAACCAGTCCAGAGCTCCCAGTGATCTTGATCTGGGTGCCGATGCCATCGCGGTTGCTCTTGACGCCAACCGTGTGGATGATGAGCCAGTGGGCACTTCGAGGACTCGTATTGTAGAGAAGCTCCGCTGGGCCACCGATGGCTGACACGACGACATCGATCCTCCCATCATTATTGAGATCGCCAAACGCACAGCCACGGTGCGCAGCGCGGATCGCCATTCCTGGCCCTGCTTGAGCACCGGCGTCCTCGAACGTGCCGTTCCTCAGGTTGCGAAATACCGAATTCAATTGCCGATAGTGTTGTAACGGATTGACCGCGTCAGCATTCTCGTTGACGTGCGAATTAGCGCTGAACAAATCCTTGTAACCATCGTTGTCGAAGTCAACGATTCCCGCTCCCCACCCGCTCATTCGATAAGTGGGGAATCCGATCTTTGCCTTGTAGTTATCTGACGAAAAGGTTCCGCCGCCTTCGTTGCGGTAAAGTGGAAATGTTTCAGCCCCGAGAGCAGTCATGAAAATGTCCGGTTTGCCGTCGTTGTCCCAATCGCGAAAATCCACTCCCATGCCGGAGACCGGGATGCCATCTTCCGTGTATGCGACGAAGCCTTCAACGCCGATTTCATCAAATCCTTTGCCCCCCCGATTCCTAAAGAGAAAGTTCCTCTGGCTATCGTTGGCAACGAAGATATCGATCCACCCATCGCTGTTGTAATCGGCAATGGCGACACCCATACCGCGTCCAATCTCGGATGCAATCCCAGTCTGCACGGAGACATCTGTGAAAGTTCCGTCACCGTTGTTGTGGTATAAAGTGTTCGGCTCGCCGTCGTAAAGGGTCGGGCTGCAGGAGAGCCGGTTTCCTACGGGCCCGCAGACGCGAGAATTCTGCGCAGTCCAATCGAGATAATTCGTCACAAACAAATCGAGCAGGCCATCGTTGTCATAGTCGATCCATGCTGCGGAAACCGACCAAAGCTTTTTCCCAGCCGGCGTTGTCCCCTCTACGCCGGCATGCGCGGTGACATCTTTGAAGGTCCCATCATGGTTGTTGTGATAGAGGATGTTGCGGTTGAAGCCGGTGACGTAAAGGTCAGCCCAGCCATCATTGTCGTAGTCTGCCGCCGCTACCCCCATGCTGTACCCCTCCCCTCCCACGCCGGCTTGAGCGGTGACGTCGGTGAAAGTGCCGTCGCGATTGTTGCGGTAGAGACGGTTGAGAAACTTCGGGCCATCTTTTGACAGACCAGGAATGCTCGCGCCATTGGTAAAGAAGATGTCGAGATAGCCGTCATTGTCGTAGTCAAGCAGCGCTACACCACCTAGAACACTATCGATTACGGGTTTATCGGGCGTTGTGCCATTACTGAGGACGAAGTCGACACCAGAGTGCGGCTGGCGGTTTTCGAAGCGGATCGCGGATGGGCGGGCCGACTCTAACCTCTTCTTGCCTGTCATCGAAGGAAGGGTGGATTGCGCCAAGCATGGTTGTGCCAGACAATTGACGAGCGCGAAGACGATCGTAGCCGACAACTCCAGGAAAGAGCGCCGTGCAATGAATTCAAGCTTGAAGCGGATCATTCCACCTTTGCTCTGTCTCACGACTGGCCGTGATCCCTTACCGAAGCGAATCTCCTGTCGTGCCATGCTTTTCCGATTCCTGGGCAATATAAAGTGCCCTCATAGCGTCGCCGTTATCAGGATCGAGCCTCAACACTTCCTGGATTTCGGCAATTCCTTCCTTCCACTGCCGCATTCTGCAAAGCGCCATTCCGTAGTTCAGGCGAATTCCGGCCGCCGTTGGATCGAGTTGCAAAGCGATGCGGTACTTTTCTGACGCGTCCCGGATGTTGCCTTCTTCTTCGAGTTTCATCCCCTCATTGTTGAGGGCGGCGGTTCGAGATAAATTCTGGGAGCTGTTGTGACTGGATTGAAGCTGTTCTTTCAAACGGGTGGCGATGTTTGCAGCCTCCTCAACTTGTCCGGCCTTTCGAAGTGCACGCTCGAAGTCGTATAGGATTGACCGATCGTTCGCGTCCAACTGATATGCTGCCCGAAGATGTAGGACCGCGAGATCGAGTTTTCCCTGGCGAAGATAGGCGGCTCCCATCCGATATTGAATGGTTGGATCGTTCGCATTCAGCTGGACTGCCCGCCGCAATGCACGAATCGCGCCGTCTTCGTCAGACATGAAGCCACGGAGCCATCCCAGTTCCGACCAGGCATCGGCAAAGCCGGGCCGGATCCGAACCGACTGTTCGAGTTGTTCGTCTGCCTGCTGGAACTTGGTCTGCTCGACAAAAACCTGGGCGCGAAGATAGCGGTCGTAACCCAGCTTCGAAGCGTCCCTCTCCCTGGCGAGCGCACAATCAAGGTGCGCGCCCGCGTTTTCCCAATCACCCTTTTGAGCGAGAATCATGGACAGATTCACATGGGCATCGGCAAGCCGCGGGTCTAATTGAATTGCGCGCTCAAACGCCTGTTTTGCATCCTCGAGTTCCTGAAAGCGGCTGAGCGTGACGCCCATCAGATTGTACGCCTCGGCTGAGTCAGGCCGGAGTTTGACGGCTTCTGCCATTTGCGTGATGGAATCGCTCCGGGCTCCGCGAAGAGCCAGCGTCGTACCGAGAAGAACTCTGGCCTCGAAATCCGAAGGATTCGCCTCAACCTGACTGCGCAGGAGAGTGATGGCCTGATCTGGTCTGCCGCTGGCCAACAATCTTCGGGCTTCCTGTAAGGCTGCCGATTCTGCGGAGCATATGATGCCAGCCGCGAATATCAGACAGACCACGGATGAGAGAATTCTCCTCACCGGCCGGTCCCCGATTTGCTGGAATCGCTGTGGTTTTCGAGATCGAAATCCTGTCTGCCTTGGCCCCGGCAGTGCCACCCGCCAAACGGCCTGCGCAATTGAATTCCAGACAACATCGTTTTGGTTTAAACCTCTTCGTTGTATACAGCCGGACCGAAGCTTTTGTCCCACCCTTAAAAAATAAATATTCTGGTAGACCAGCGTTGTTTTTATGTGTTATTCGTTCCAGCTCATGGATTATAGCGATCTATTAGTGCTGTCCGACGAGCGGATAATGGAAGAGCTCCGTGCGGGCAATGCAGACGCATTTGCCGCAGTCTTCAGGCGGTATCACCGGCTGGTTCATGTTGTGGCATTGCGCATCCTGAGAGACGCGACGGAAGCAGAAGACATTACCCAAACAGTATTTCTTGAAATCTTCCGCAATGCGGGACAGTTCGATTGTGAGAAGGGAAGCCTGAAGGTCTGGATCCTTCAATACGCCTACAGCCGAAGCATCAATAAACGAAATTATCTTCTCGCGCGGCATGTTCATAATCATGTGGACGTGGCCATTCTTGACGAGATGGATACATTGCGGTCCCCAAGGGACCTGCAATTCCAGGAAACCAGCCGGCTTATAGCGCAAGCTCTTGCATCCCTTCCCGACGCACAACGTACTACGATCGAATTGTTCTTTTTCGAGGGTATGACCTTTCGAGAAATAGCGTCGAAAAAGGGCGAAACCTACTCAACCATTCGACATCACTATTACCGAGGGATAGACCACCTTCGCTCGCATTTAGAGTTGGACAAGTCGGCAGACAATGCAGGCAGGGTCAACTTCCGCCTGAGAAGGGCACGGTCCTTGTGAAGCACGAGCATTTTGAAGAGCTTTGCGCCGCCGCAAGCGTAGGCCAGGCATCGGGGGAAGATCTTATCGAGTTGGAGAATCACTTCGCCAATTGCTACAGCTGTCGCCGGACCTATGCAGCGTACTTGAGCATTGCGGCGCACGAGTTTGTTGCCGTTGGGAGGGACCCCGTACTCTCAGAAAGCGAAGCCCAGGAATGTCTGCAGTCAGAACTCCTTACTCGACGTTTCTTTGATCGTTCAAAGCGCGAGGGCATTATCTTTTCCGATCAGGTTTACGATGAGAGTCAAATCAACTTGGCGGCTCCATTTCCCCGGGCGCCTCGATTTTGGTTAGGAAGGCTGTCCACAAGGATGGCAATCGCCGCCGCGGTGCCGCTCGTGATTTTGGGTGTCTCTGTCTATCGAACGGATTTGCTGAGCCGTTTCGCGTCCAGGTTCCCGGCACAAGAAAAGGTGGTAGTCGCACCGACTGACGTTCGCTCGCCATCTCCGAAGCAGGTAGCTTCCCCTGCAGCTGCGAATCCAAAATTGCAAGCTGACATTGAACGCCTGAAGGCGGCGCTCGCGGCGGCGAATGCACGATTGGAAGCAAAAACCGATGAGCAGGCCGCTGCGTCCCGGGATCGGAACAAGTTGGTCGCTGATCGGGATGCGCTGGCGGAGCGGTTGGGACAAAGTCAGCAACAGCTGGCCGAGTGGCAAGCTTTGACTGCGGACGCCCGACACGATTCTGAATTGCAGAAACAACGTGCCGGAGAGTTGGAGGCGAATCTCGCCGCCGCCAAGGCCGAGTTGAGTGACGATACCAGGAAGCTCGCAGAGGAGTCCGCCACATTTAATCGTGAGCGCCAACTCCTTGCGATGGGCCGCGATGTGTCCGACTTGATGGGAGCGCGAAACCTGCACATCCTCGACGTGATGGATACCGATTCCCGCGGTAAGACTCGGCCGGCTTTTGGACGGATCTTTTATACCGAGGGAAAGTCTTTGGTGTTTTACGCATATGACCTCAACGAAATTAAGGTCAATAATGCAAATTATCAATATCAGGTATGGGCTAGGAAAGAGGGTCAGGATCGTGAGGTTCGCCGTTTAGGTATTTTTTATGCGGACGACAAGGCGCAAAATCGCTGGGTGTTCAAGTGCGATGATGCCGATGTCATTAACGAGATCGACTCGGTGTTCGTCACCCTCGGCCGCCCGAATAGCGATCCCACACACCCTGAGGGATCCAGGTTGATGTATGCCTATCTACACGGTCCTTCCAACCATCCGTAGAATGACTATCGGATCGCCGTCAAAGTAAGCAGAAGTCTGCAACACAGTTCTGGCGCACACAGGATGAGTGTCCGGAGGGCGCCGACCTCCCTGCCGATCGCGCGCCGTTTTTATGCGTAGACAAAAGCCCTGTTGGCAATGTTGCCTCTCGCCAATTCGCCAATTGAAGTTGCGATGAGAAATATCTTGGGACAGATTCTCAACTACCAAGGAATACTCATTAGGAGGCACCACCGTGAGAATCGACATGGATGCTCGACGGATTCGCCAAGTCGTGCAAGTTCTTATTGTAGCCGGATTGGTTTTGTCGGCGGCAGTCCCGCGCGCACCGGGGCAAAATGATACGGCTTCGTTGTCGGGGCGTGTAACCGACCCCACCAACGCAGTCGTGCCCGATGCGGTGGTGGAGATCAAGAACACGGAAACGGGTTCCACGGTAACGGTGAGAACAAACTCCGACGGCATTTACGCTGTGCCATCCCTTAAGCCGGGCAACTATCTGTTGAATGTGAGCCACCAGGGCTTTCGCTCTGTTTCTGTAACTGGAATGACACTGAGTGTTCAGGATAGCCTCGTGCGAAATTTCGTCCTCGAGGTGGGCTCTTCGGCTGAGTCCGTAACCGTCTCAGCAGATACCACGGTCATCCAGACGGGGGACGCGCAATTGGGTACGGTTGTTGATCAACAGGAAGTGAACGATCTGCCGCTCAACGGCCGCAATTTCACCTCCTTACTTTCCCTGGTACCGGGAGCGACGCCAATCAGCACAAGTCAGAGTTTTACGGCGGGAGGAGAAGTCGGTAACATCGCAATCCCGGGAACTTCTTTTGCCAACCCATCCATTCATGGACAATGGAATCGAGCAGTCGTCTACATGTTGGACGGCATTATCAACACCGAACTCCGCGTGAGCACACCCGGCGTGCAACCAATCATTGACACGATCCAGGAATTCAAGGTTCAATCGCACGACGACAGCGCCGAGTTCGGATTGGTGACGGGAGGCATTGTAAACGTCATTTCCAAGTCCGGCACCAACAACTACCATGGCAGTCTGTGGGAGTTCATCCGTAACAACGACTTTGACGCCCGCGACATGGCAGAATCGAGCTTGAGCGGCGCCGCCCCGTTCCATCAAAATCAATTTGGAGCGGCAGTCGGCGGCCCGATTTTCATTCCGAAGCTGTATCACGGCAAAAATAGGACGTTCTTCGAATTTGGCTACGAGGGCTGGCGATACAGCAAGCCGGCTCTCTCGCGATATCGGGTTCCGACGGCGGCGGAGTTGTCTGGAGATTTCTCTGCGGCCTCGAACGCTCCTCTGCTGGAATATCCTATTTTTGACCCTGCGACGACCACGCTGGATGCGGCAGGCAATTATGTCCGCACCCAGTTTCCGAATAACACAATCCCGGCGGCCCGCATTGACCAACAGGTCTTGGCATATTTTAAGACCTACCTTGACCCACCCAACATCAAACCGGATTCGGAGGGCAACAACGACATCGTTTTGGACCCCACTACGAACAATGACGACAACTATACGGTGAAGATTGACGAGAGATTGCGCGAGAAGGATACCGTTTGGTTCCGCTACACTCGCATGAACAATGTCACGACCAGCCCCAATACGAACCTTGTATCGACCAATACATCGATGCCTGCCTATAACGTGGGCGGCGGCTGGCTGCATGTATTCAATTCATCGCTGCTGTTGGACGTGCAAGGCGGGCGGGGGGCAAGACCGTTCACAAACTTTAGCGCGATCAAGCCAGGGTTGGGGCCGATGACCAGCCAGGGTTGGAAATCGCTCAGCACACTTGGGCCCGTAGCCTTGAATCTGGACGGGCTCTGGGGACCCCTCGGCGCGAACATTGGTACGAATACCACGGGCATCTCGGGTCCTAATCCACGCTCCAACGATAACTACAGCGTATCGGGAAATCTCTCCTGGCTTCATAGCCGTCAGTCCATTCGTGCCGGGTTCATCTGGATTGGGCAACATCGTTATCAATTCGGCCCCGGCCAGAGCTATAGCTTCGATACCGTACAGACGGGCAATCCGAATAGGGATCCCAATGACCCGGATAATCCGGATCCGACGGATTATTTGCTTACAGGCGGTTCGCTGGCCTCGTCCTTTCTTAGCCTGCCAAGCAATGCCTCCTATTCGTTTGGGAGCCCCATAGACTTTTGGATTCCAACGTGGGCGGCTTATTTTCAAGATTCCTGGAAGCTTTCTCCGAAGCTAACTGTCAACCTGGGTTTGCGATACGACCATATCAACCAGGCCAATCTATCGCAGGGATTGCAAACCTCCTTTGATGGCGGCCCTCACGGTTCAGGAATGTACTGGATTGGTGGCGGAAAGATGCCGCCTTCCTGCGACGTGTCGAATGCCGCTCCTTGTATCCCGGATAACGTTCCTTATAGTCAATACATTACATTGGATCCCAATCCCACCCATGGCCCCGACCCGGTGTGGGACAATGTCGGTCCTCGCTTGGGAGTTGCGTGGAGTGTGAGGAACAATACCGTGGTTCGAGCGGGGTATGGAATCGTGTTCGACTCTGTGAATGGGCTGACTCAGTCGTTCCAGAATTCGATGAACTCCTGGCCTTATAGTGGCAGCACCAGCTTCAACTACAACCTCCCCGGTGCTGCTGCTACAACCGTGCAGGATATCCAGACAGCGAATGTTTCGCCGCTGCCGGGGCCGTCGCCATGGGGCAATTCCGGGACTTGGTATGAAGATGAGCATCACAAGAACGCGTATTCGCACCAGTGGAACCTTGAGATTGAACGTCAAATGACGCGCACCCTCGTGATGTCCATCGGCTACGCTGGAAGCGCAACCCGGCGCCTGGATCTTTCCGGGCTTGCGAATACAGCTCAGCCCAGCGCGGGTACGCCGGCGCAGGTGAATGCCGGCAGGCCATTCCCCTACTACGGTAGTTCGTACTTTTTTCAGACGTCCGATGGGCAATCGCAATACAGTGGATTGGAGTTCAAGGCGCAAAGCCAACTGTCCCATGGGTTCCAGTACCTGATCGCGTATACGTGGTCGAAGTCTACCGACAACGGGGCCAGCGGGTGGTTTGACGCGGAAAACCAAAGCTATTCCACGCTGCAGGATTTTTATCATCCGAATACCAGCAGAGGCGCTTCAAGCCTTAGCATTCCTCAGGTTCTTAGCGTTTCCGGTAGTTGGGTGGCTCCCATTGGAAGAGGACAGCAGTACCTCAACAGTGGATGGGCGTCGAGGCTTCTCGGCAACTGGCAACTCAATACCATCACCTCGTTGCGCTCCGGGCAGTATTACGACCTTAGCGTTCCGAATGACCCCGCGAACATCGGAGATTCACAGAGCTGGTTCAATTACGCGCGGCCGAATCTGGTGGGCAATCCGCATCTTTCTAATCCCAACCGGCAACAGTGGTTCAATACCAGCGCGGTTGCTGCTCCCGTGAATACATTTGGAAACATGGGACGAAGCGCGCTTACCAGCGCTCCCGTCTACAACACAGACTTTTCCATTTTCAAGAGGTTCCCTGTCACGGAAGGGTCTGCATTTGAATTTCGCGCGGAAGCCTTCAATGTGTTCAATATCCAAAGCCTAGGCGTTCCCGATTCGACACTGGGAGATGCCAGCTTCGGGCAGATCCTTACGGGCAGCCAGCCCAATCCCGCAAGAGAGCTCCAATTCGCTTTGAAGTTTACATATTGATACGGTTGTCTCCTGTATGCCCGGTGTGACAAGTTCCGTGAGAAACCTCACACCGGGTTTTCCGTTCTTTGAGAGCTGACGGGAGCACTCTCCACCCTCTTCTTCGGGTTCTGACGGAACCTTCCATACAAACACAAAAAAGAGGGCGGTTTCTCTTGCGAGACCTCGCCCTCCCTGTTCCGATTTCGGAGATCCGGTTCGGCTTCCGGATCACAACTTTGGCTCTCTGCGAATCACTCGGGGCTCACGAACTTACGCCCGCACGCTCCTTGCTTTTTTCAGATCACTGTCGCCGCAAGAACTTTTCCGCCGCCACCCGTTTCCAGTCGCCTGGCCCGAGTCTCGTTGCCGATTCTCGAAGATGACTGCTTGTTTGCTCTCTCCTCTGGAAGATCGCTCTTCCGTTGAAAACCATACTACTCCGCAGCAACGTGTGCGCAATGGGTCACGAATCATTTTCTGCTGTGGAAATAAGGTCAACTAAGTGGAAATTAGCCGCAACCCAGGCGAGTTAGTAACTAAGGAACGATTCCCACTCCCTCGACGATAGAAATATAGCGATCGATGGGGAGATCGGTGAAGGTGTCTACTCGCGTGCTTGGAGCGGGCCAGCGAATCTCGAGATGGTCCATTTTGGCGTGCGCGCCAATGCCCAGCACCATGCGAGGGTCATGACTGGAGAGAAAGCCTCCGCCGCCTGACTTGAGCCTGGTGCGCTTCAGGGGTCCGGCTTTCCAGGTTATACGGGCGCCGATGGCGTCGATGTTGGCTTGCTTGCCCACGAGTTTGATGCCGAGCCAGTGGTTGCCTTTGGCGGCCTGATTTCGTAAAAGTACGGGCGCTCCATTGTTAGTGGAGATAAGAACATCCACGGCTCCATCGTGGTCGTCGGGGTGACCGTCGGCAATGAAGAGATCGGCGTTGCCGTCGTTGTCGTGATCGAAAAACCGCAAGCCCCAGCCGCTCATCGATCGAGTGAGTTCTCCCGTCCCGTCTGGCCGGCGAGAGATCGTCGAAGGTGCCGTCCTTGTTGTTGCGATAGACGGAGTTCATCTCCTGCTCGACAACCGCCGCACCCCGGAGCAGGCAGCCACCTATCTCTCCCGCTTCTGCTCTTGTGGTATCTTCAATCCGTCGCGCGCCAAGAGGGTGGATACCACCGCCTGCGCCCGCAAGTTTTTCCCTAAGTCAAACCCTAGTGACCTTTGGACCTGTACTCCCGTGCCGAAAAAAGCATCTCGCCACTTACACGCAACCGCGAAAGGCTATATCTCTTAGAGCAGAAGATATCGGCAGGCGGCGGCTTCTCACGCGACCGCGCCTTAGCCGGCAGTTGCCGGTAGTTTCGGCCTTACGCGTGAGCGAAGGATAGTTTCACCACTATCCGGTGCCTCACCCGATCCCTGTCCCAAAATAACCAACACCAGCCATCCGTGCCCGGCCGCGGCTCTCGATCCCTTGTGCCACCAAGAGAGCAGCAAATAAATCCGTCCCAAATCTCCAGCAAACCAAGGAGCGAGACGACCTATGCCCAAAAACACCGTTACCGACCCCATCACTGATCAGGAAATGGTCTTTGCTCACCTGCTCATGTCCGGAACCATGAATGACCGCCGCGCCGCAGAACTCGCCGGTCTCAACCCCGAAACCGCCGCCTACACCAAAGCCAAGCCCCGTGTCCGCGCCTACATGACGGAGCACCGCGCCGCCGTCAGGGAAAAGCTGGTGGACCAGGAAGCGGAAGGAGTGCGCAAGCTGAACATTAGTCGCGACCAGATCCTGGACCGCCTCTGGGAACTGGCCACACTCAGCCACGAAGTAACCCGAGGCACCATCGCCGGCCAGATCAAGGCTCTCTCCATGATCATAGCCATCGAAGGACTGATCCCATCCGGAATGAATGCCCGCCACCTTCCCCCATCCGCCGCGCAACCTGCGGACCCGCCGCCCGCCGCAGCCCGAGCCTGCCCCGGCGCGCCGTGGGGTTCGCGAGCCGGAGCTTACTCCCGAGCCAGCCCCCAAACCAGCCACCGACACGTCGTTTCCCAACCTGTATCGCAACCAACCCAGCGTAGCCAATCCCTTCATCCACCCCGAAAAGCTGACCTGGGCGCCCGACGCAACCGGCTACGTCTTCGATACCGTTCTGGACGGACCCACCTCCCTCAGCCTGTCCTTTCCCCCAACGAAACGCTTCTCGCGGCGGCCTCGCTGAACTCAATAAAAAGCCAAATTTTATCGAATTTTACAAATTATCCAGCTGCGGGCCGCATTCGAAATGGAAGGCGGCAAGGCAAAGTTCAAGGCTACCAACTTGGATGAATGTTGCGCGGATAAAGAAGAAATCGATAAAGTCAAATCGCTTATTGCGCGAATTTATGATGCGTATGGTCCATTTTCGGCGGTACGGCTGTTCAACTCCACGCACATGCCAGGATCCCCCTTGGCAGCAGGTTTACAGGGAAGGAGTTAAGCAGTTAGCGATCCCCGATGAGATCATTGTCGGGGTCTTCTTGATTGTCACAAGATATTTCTTCCCCAAGAAGATCAAATAAGTCATCAATGCCCTGGGTTCAAACTGGCCCTGCCACGCTGCCACAGAAACGACTCCGGGTGCGCCTTTCAGTGAAGGAAGACGCTAAGACGACCGATATCAACTTCTGCGCTCAACTCGTCAACAGCCGCCGGCTGGCATCGATCCGCAAACAGAGCAGCATAGCGACCACCGACAGCCCGGCCATCACCAGAAAGGGCGCATTCCATCCACGAAGTACAACCAGATATGCTGAGAGAGCGGAAGCAATCGCACCCCCTGTATTTCCCCAGGTGTTCATCAACGCCGAAACCGCACCTGCGGAATCAGCGCCGATATCCAACGTAATCGCCCATGAAACCCCGACCGTCGACTCCAACCCAAACATCGCCAAACACGAAAGCCACACGGAAGTAAGCGAGTTCGTCGTAAGACACGCGGGCACGATGCACACAGCCGAAAGCAGAAAACCTCCGGCCCCCACAGTCCGCCGCGCCATTTTCAAATTGCCGGTCCACTTTGCCAACCGGTCGGAAAACCATCCCCCGAAGACATCCCCCACCACTCCCGCAAGCAAGGGCAAGCTGGCGTAGAAGCCCATCTGCTTGAGATTGAACCCGCGATGGTCGTTCAAATATTTCGGAAACCACACCAGATAGACCGACAAGTTATAGGCGTAGCAAAAATACATCGCGGAAACAATCCACATCTGCGAACTCGACAAGATGCGTTTCCAGGAAACACTCTGCAGGCTCTTCGCCCCGCGCGCGAGCTCGAGAGAAGAACGGATCAACTCGCGCTCCTCCGCATTGACGGATGGATGTTCATCCGGAGTGTCGCGGTAATACCAAAACCAGGCGGCAGCCCAGATCAATCCCAGCGCACCACAACAAATGAATGCCGCCCTCCAGCCGTAACGCACAATAATCAGCACCACGAGCGCCGGCGTGATCGCCCCGCCCAACCGCGAACCCGCATGAGTGACCCCCTGGGCAAACCCGCGCTCGGTGGGCAGCATCCAGCGCGAAAGCGACCTGGTAGCAATCGGAAAAGCCCCGGCCTCACCCATGCCAAATAGAAAGCGAATCAACGCCATCGATCCGGCGCTCCAGGCGAAGACCGTAAAGCAGGTAAACGCAGACCACCAGGTCACGATCAGAGTCATGGCGCGCCGGGGACCGATACGGTCACCCAGCCAGCCACCCGGTATTTGGAACAGGGCGTAGGCCCACTGAAAGGAGCTCAAAATCCATCCCATGGTGACGATGGAGAACCCAAACTCCTTTTGGATGGAGGGAACCGCCGAGGAGATGACGACCCGATCCATGTAGGTGATCATGTACGCTGCAATCGTCAGGCCGAGAACGATGTAGCGAACACGGGTTGGACGCGCCACTCCGGACCTCTTTCACTCTGGCAACGACAGTTTGATAATTGATCTATCAGCGTCCGCGTTGGCGCAACGGGAGAAGTGTACACAAAGCCGCTGCCTGTGGCTAGACAGGGTTGCGAGCCCCCCGGCGTGCTGCGATGATAAATGAACGAGCAGCCGCAGATTTGAGGGAATATGCCCACCTTTGCCGAAATCGAGCCACTTTCTCTCAGCGATCGCGTGATCAATGCGCTTAAGGACGCGTTTTTCGCCGGCGAGCTCAAGCCAGGCGACGCCATCGTGGAGCGGGAGTTGGCGCGGCAGATGAAAGTGGGCACGCCGGTCGTTCGCGAAGCGCTGATTTCTCTGCAGGGACAAGGCTTCGTCCGCCGGGTCACCAACACGGGCACATTTGTGACCCAATTTACAACCGACGAGGTTCGGCATCTTTATACCTTGCGGGTTGAACTGGAATTGTTGGCCTACCAATGGGCAAAGCCACGGGTGACGGAAAACGATCTCAAGGAACTCAGCCGCCAGATTGCGAAAGTCGTGGACGCAGGGGAAAGAGGCGATCGCCGGCAATTTCTGGAGCTTGACTATGCCTTTCACAAGCACTGCTGGGCGCTTTCGGGAAATCCTTACCTGGCCGAGACTCTGGACCGTTTGATGGCCCCTCTCTTTATCTTCGTCGTGCTCGCCAGCGGTGCTCCCCTGACCGGATCGATGGGCCGGGAGCACTATGAGCTCATCAACGCGCTCCAGAATATAAGTGAGCCGGAATTTACCGAGGTGGTCCGCAGGAGGCTCACCGGCTTTGCCTCCCGCTGGCTCGCTGCTTTCAGTAAGGCTGACGGTTCCGTCAAACCAGCCTAGCCAACTTCGATATCAACGTGTGCTGCCGCGAGTGCCGGAGCGGAAGCCGACAACGTTAACGTGCCTGGAACTCCGTTCGCCTGAAGAACCACCAGAGCCAATCCATGGAAGGCTCTGCGGCTGGGCCCCTGGTAGCTCTCGTGACTATCCGGTTGGCCATTGTCCAAGCCAAGGATGCGGCCGGCACCGGTCAGGGTGAATGTGATTTCGTCGCTTGCAGTGGGAACTACCCTTCCCTCTTGATCTAAAACTTTGACGGTGACGTGAGCTACGTCGCTGGGTTCGCGGGAGATACGCAGCCGGTCCACCACGAGAGCGAGCTTCGCTGGGTTGCCGGTTGTCTCAATTTCCGCTGTCCGAATCACCTTGCCATCCTTCGTTCCTTTGGCGGTCAGCGTTCCGGCGGTAAAGGGAACATCCCATGACAGATGAAGGTCGGCTGTCGTCTGCACTGCCTTTGCCCGCTCCGGATATTTGCCGTATGTGCCTACCATGCCCGGACGAGGGAAGGCATATCCCTTCACCCCGAAACTCTTGCCATTCAGGAATAGTTCGACCGTGTCGCAGTTGGTATAGCAGGTCACAGTGATGACCCTGCCCTCTCTTCCCGTCCAATTCCAGTGGGGAAAAAGATGAAGCACCGGTTCCGTTGTCCATCTACTTTGATAGAAGTAGTAGGCATCCTTAGGAAAGCCGCATGTATCCAGCGGCCCGCTTGACGCGATTTTCGCTGGCCAGCGGGCTTCCCCCAGGTAGTCGATTCCCGTCCAGATAAAGTCTCCGCTGACGTAGTCGTAGGTCTGAATAAATTTCTGCAGCTGTTCCACTTCGATGGCCGTGTTCGCAGCCCGGCCGAAGAATGGATCATCGGGCGTTTCAAACGCGTAAGTACCGCGCGGGCCGAAAATGGAACTGGTCTCTGTGCCGATAAAACGACGGGTTGGATAGGCATGCCGGTCGATGGCGTAAAACTTCTCCCTGCGATCTCGCCATCGATCCACGTAGTTATAGCCGACGACATCGAGTTTCTCCAGGAACTCCAGCAAAGCGGCCTTGGGTTCAGCGGCGATCTGGTCGCACGCCACGGTCACCAACCTCGTCGGGTCTTTACTGCGCACGAGATCGAGGAGCGCCTGCAACGTTGCCGGTCCCTGAGGATCGCTCTGATCGGGCACCTCGTTGCCTGCACTCCAGAGCACGATCGATGGATGATTGCGGTCCCGCTCAACCATCGCCGCCATATCGCGGACTGCCCATTCGTCGAAGTATTTGTGATAGCCATAGAGGGGCGTCTGCAACTTTGGTTGTTTCCATTCGTCGAAGGCCTCGGCCATGACCAGGAAGCCCATCTTGTCGAGTAGATCGAGCAGCTCGGGTGCGGGAGGATTGTGGCTCAGGCGGATGGAATTGCACCCCATTTGCTTCAGCAGCTCCAGCCGCCTCTCCCACATGCGCTCCGGCACTGCCGTGCCCACGGAACCGCAATCGCCATGGATACAGACCCCGTTCATCTTGACATGTTCGCCGTTGAGCGAAAAACCTCGGTCGGCATCGAATTTAACCTCCCGTATGCCGAAGGCCGTCGTGTCCAGGTCGAGCTGATGCGCACCAGATTGCAGTTTGCAGCGCAAGGTGTAGAGATTGGGGGTGGAGGTTGACCATAAGGCGGGCGAAGTAATCTGCAAACGTTGACGGAAACTTCCATCGCTCCCGGCTTGAATCGACATCGTGCTGCTGCCCTGCTGCACGATGGTTCCCTTCTGGTCCACAATTTCTGTTCTCAGCTCACACGCCGCTTCCCTACCGGTCTCGTTGACCGCCCGCGCGGTAATTTCAACGGCGGCGCTCTGCGGAGAAACTGTGGGCGTGGTAACGAATGTTCCCCATTGGGCGAGGTAAATGGGGTCTGTAATGATCAACCAGGTATGGCGGTAAATGCCGGACCCGGTATACCAGCGGCAGTTCGGCTGAAGAGAGTTGTCGACGCGCACCGCAAGCTGGTTTGGCCTCCCGGCAGGTTTGAGATGGGGCGTCAGGTCGTAGGAAAACGTGGTGAACCCATAAGGCCGCATTCCCAGCGAAGTGCCGTTGATCCACACTTCGCTGCGCTGATACACGCCGTCGAACTGAAGCACTACACGTTTCCCTCGGGTGGTAGGCGGAAGAATAAAGTGCTTCCGATACCAGCCTATGCCGGTGGGCAGGTAAGCTCCCTCTCCTGCAGCCGGGGCATCTTGGCTGAACGGTCCTTCTATGCTCCAGTCGTGCGGTAGATCAAGCGTTCTCCAGCTGCCGTCGTTGAATTCGGGAGTCTGTGCGGCCTGCGGATCACCCTTGACGAATCTCCATTGCGAATCAAAATTCGATCTTCGCTCCGGCTGTGCAGGCATAGCGGATCCAGGGAGTGCGGAGAGATCGAGTTTCCATGCGGAAGCGACTCCAGCCTTGGCGGCATCCCCCAGAAAATCACGGCGCGTGGGACGATAGGACATGAATGGGCCTTTCGGTGAACGGTAACGAAGCATATATGCAAGGCTAAGTCTGCGATACCGACTTTAGTAGGACCGGCGAATTTTCTACTTTTGACGGATGCGAGCAACCGGCCAGACGTGTAAGCTGGCTGCGCTTGTAGATCAGGAGGACGGTTTGCGCACCGCTATAACGATTCAATCCTTGTTTGCCGTGATATTGCTGTGTTCTTCGTTTGCGTCCGCGCAGCAAGCCACGATCAAGCTTTGGCCAAGGGGGGCCCCAGGGACGGAAGGAAAGGTCATGCCGGAAACTGTGCGGCTCAATCCAGATGGGGAGCACATCCTCTCGAATATCCAGGAGCCCGCCCTCCTGCCCTATCTTCCAGCCTCAGGTACGGCCACCGGAGCGGCCGTCATTGTCGCGCCGGGCGGCGGTCATCGCGAACTATGGATGGATCATGAGGGCTATGCCGTGGGCGAATGGCTCAGCAGCCATGGCGTTGCGGCCTTCGTCTTGAAATATCGTTTGGCCAAAGAAGCCAACTCGAAGTACACCGTGGAAGGAACCGAATTAGCTGACATGCAGCGTGCTATCCGCACCGTGCGCAGTCGCAGCAAGGAGTGGGGTATCGATCCGGCACGCATCGGGGTGATGGGGTTTTCCGCAGGCGGCGAGTTGGCTGCCTTAGCGAGCACGCGCTACGATGCGGGGTCGTCTTCCTCGGAAGATCCTATCGAGCGAGCGAGTTCCAAGCCAGATTTTCAGGCGCTTCTTTATCCGGCCATTCCCCATGACCCCCGGCTCACCGCAGAGACGCCGCGCGCGTTCCTGGCCTGCGGGGGCAACGACCGGCCCGACATCTCGCAAGGCCTGGCCGAGTTGTATCTCGCTCTGAGCCGTTTGCATGTATCCACCGAGCTTCATATTTATGCCGGGATCGGGCATGGTTTTGGTATTCGCAAGGCCAACTCGCCGCCGGTCTCGGATTGGCCATCGCTCTTTCTGGAGTGGATGAATGTCCAGGGTCTGCTGAAACATTAGAGGACTCGCGGACGCCCATGGTTCTGGAATCGAGCAAGGTTTCAAGACGGCGGTAGACGCTGCAGATTGCTGCGCGCCTGCGCGTGATTGGGGACGAGTTGCAATGCCCGAAGGAAATCTGTGCGCGCTTCTGCTATCTTGCCCGCCCTTGCTTCCAGCACTCCCAGGTTGTTCCAGTCGTCAGCATCGTCTGCCCGCAGATGAAGAGCTGCTTTTCGTTCCGCAATCGCCTGCTCGAGTTGCCCGGTACTGGCCAGCGTCTGCGACAACTGCGCATGCAGGTCAGGATTGGCCGGCGACAACGCGAGAGCGGCACGGAGCTGCACCGCCGCATCGCTCATGCGTCCCGACAATGCATAGACGGCAGCGAGTTGTTGGTGAGCATCCACATCCTTGGGTCGCTGTTCTACTGCGCCTTGCAACAGGTCCGCGGCCTGTTGGAGCTGACCGGCTTGAAGGGCCAAACCTCCCAGGTTATAAAGCGCGGTGAAGTCGTGGGGATCGATCTGCAGGGCAGCACGAAATTCGGCTTCCGCGGCATCCGAATGGCCTTCGCTGTCCAGAGCTGCGCCGAGCCCGCTGTGTATGGTCGCGTCGGCCGGACACTGCGCCAGCATGGTGCGAAACTGCTGCTCCGCTTCGCTCGCCCGATCGTGTCTCAGGTCAGAACGCGCCAAGTTGAAGCGTGCGTTGCAGGTCCCCGGATGGGCCGCAATGTCCTGTAAAAACACCTTCTGCGCCTGCTGCCAGTCTCCGGAGTTCTCGAGCGCGGCGCCGAGTTCATTCAGCAGGCGTTCCTCCCCAGGATGCAAGGCCAGAGCATGCCGGTAGATGGCGATGGCTTCCGGATACTTACCCTGGCCTGCCAGAGCCGAGCCAAGGTTAAAGAGCGGGATGATATCGCCGGGATCCTTATTCAGCCAGTTCCGCATCCACGCTTCTTCAAGCAACAGTCTCGGATCGGGCGAGCCCGCAGGCAGATTGACCGGCAACACCTGCAGCCAAAGATGCGCCATCTCGTCCTCAGAGCGATTCCCTGCTGTTACCCGCACCGGAGGCGAATGCGGGTTGTGCTCGTTAGCGGAGGAGTTGTCGTAGACGTAGCGCATGTGCACCACCGAGCCTTTGGGCAGAAACACCGGGCGCCGATAGCGGTAAACAGATTGCCGGTCAATATCCCAACTGGGAATGAGGATCAGCCATTTCTTCTGTTGATCGGGCAGCGTCGCCCAAGCCTCCATCCGCTTGGCCAGGTAATGCGCATGCGGATAGATGCCGAGAACCTCTACATCGACCGGGAGCCGGAGAGAATCCTCCACCACAAAGCTGCGGTCGCCAGCCGGAATGTCCAGCGCAGCGTCGTGCTCCAGCTGCAACAACATGGGTTGTTTCGACGGCGGTTGATCGGTGAAGTAAAGGCCGATTTCCGCCGACGCTGTCTCCGGCTTGCCCGATGGCTTGAGGTGCATATTGAGAATCACGTCATTGCCCGGATCGAGTCTCCACGGCATGCCCTCCGGTTCCACCAGCACCGGCGTGTCCGGCTTCCAGAACAGAAAATTACTATCGGGATCAAAGTCGTTGCCCGTATCCACCTCGAGCTCCATCCCGGGAACACCGTCTTTCCACTGCGCCGGGTGCGCGCGGCGAAAAGAAGCTGTGCGGTCGATCAAAATGTTTGCGTGGTGGACGATGCGCGGCACGGCTGGGCGGATCTCCATAGCGCGAATGTAGTGCGTCTGCTTGAGCGGATAAGGCAACACGAAGTTGCGAAACACATCCGTTCCCGAGGCCGGCAAGGTAAACGGGCGTTCCACTGTCAGGATCAGATCGGGTTTGCCGTACTGCCAGGTCTCGCTGTATTTAGGCGCCGGGGGCGCCGCGGACGCATCGCCTTGCGGCATGCCGGCCTGCACCCATTTGGCGATCAGCGCTATCTCGTCGCTGGTGAGTCTTCGCTCGTCGGCGAAATCTCCATAGCCCTGCTCAGGGAGCCAGGGCGGCATATAACGCGACGAGGTCACAACAGCCATCTGCTTACCCCAGCGCTTTGCATCCTCATAGGTGAGAAGGCTGAACGGGCCCGCACCGCCAGGATGGTGACAAGTAGTGCAGTTGTTGTAAACCAGCGGCGCAATCTGGTGCGACCAGGTGACAGTGGAGTTTTGCGCTGTCGCGGCAACCTCGCCTGCCAGGATCAACCACAGGACCCAACCCACACTCTTCATGGTTGCAGCGTCACAATCGAGCAGCCAACGGGCGGACCTCCGGGCCGCGGTACTGGCTTTCCAGCAAGCACGGCGCGGATGGCCTCTTCGAGGTCGTGGCGCGTGGCTTGTGGCCGCTCTGTTCCCAGGGCCAGGTACTGGTCATCGATCCGCCCTCGGTATACCTCACGCAGTCCCCCACCCTCGAGGATAAGCACCGCGGCCTCCGGGGTAGTGGTGGCATGTGCCATCTGCGTCAGAGTCTGCTTGTTGTCTAATGCTGTCTGCGCGGTGATGGAAAACTCCTGGTCGTGAGCGCGCACAACCTTGGCGGTATCACCCGGATTCGGATAGACAAACCAGACCCGAACCCCGCCAGGTTCGAACTCCCGGGTCAATCGCTGTATCTCGGGGATGTAGCGATTAGAGACCGGGCAATCCGATGCCGCGAAGAAAAGGACGACGGCCCGCGACCCCGGGGGCGCCAGTTGCGTAACCGGACGTCCATCAAGATCGACTGCTAAGGTGGTGGTCGTCGCCAACGCTAGCAAACCTACACGCAGGAGGGCGATCATCGGCATACCTCCCTTACAAGCCGGGGCTGCTCTGCATCATACCGCCGTCCGTGATGATGGTGGTTGCGGTGATATAGCTGGCCCCGTCTCCAGCGAGGAAAGCAACGACGCTGGCTATTTCTTCCGGCTTCGCCATGCGGCCCAGCGGAATGGCGGCATTCAACTTCTGCAGGAGCGCCGGATCGGTCATGGTGGAGAGATTGATGGGGGTCGCAACCGCCCCCGGCGCCACACCTACGACAAGAATGTTGTGGGCGGCGAGTTCCGTTGCCGCCGTGCGCGTCAACATGCGCATGCCGCCTTTGGAAAGGCAATAAGCGGTGTTACCCGGCATGGGCCAATCTTCGTGGATCGAAGTCATGTTGATGATTCGGCCCCCTCCGCCCTGCTTGATCATCTGCTTGGCCGCCAGCTGCGTGCCAAAAAATGCGCTCTTCAGGTTAATGTCCAACACCTTATCGTACTGGGCTTCGGTGGTGTCCAGTATCGAAGTGCGGGTCTCCACTCCGGCATTGTTCACCAGGATGTCGACGTGGCCGAACTTATCGACGGCCGCGGCAAAGAGACGCTGCAGATCGTCCAGCTTGCTGACGTCCGCCTGCACACCAATCACCTGTGCGCCTAAAGCAGTGATCTGTGCTTCGACGGCTTCCGCCGCATCAGGATGGGAGACGTAATCGATCACCAGGTTCGCACCCTGTTTTGCGAGCTCGAGGGCAACGGCTTTGCCGATACCGCTGTTGCCGCCAGTAACGATGGCTACTTTGTTGGCGAGAGACATGTGAGCCATCGTACACCGGCTTGGCAAACTAGAGATGAGCCAGGCCGCGCTGCAAGGCCGCGACCACGGCCTGGGTGCGGTCGGTCACGTTCAGGCGCATGAGGATTACGCTCACATGCGACTTGACAGTCGCCTCCTTGATCGACAACTCGTCCGCGATCTCCCGGTTGCTCTTACCGCGCACCAGCAGGGAGAGCACTTCGCGCTCGCGGGTACTGAGCTCGCCGTCGGGCATGCGCGAGGCCAAAGCGCGCGCGACTGGTGGAGGCAGGAAATTCCGGCCTGCGTGCACCTTCCGCAAAGCTTCCATTAATACTTCATGCGGCATGCCCTTGATGAGATATCCCATGGCGCCGGCTTCCAGGGCCTGGTGGATGTCTTCATCACCCTCGTAGGTGGTGAGCACGATGAAACGCGCCTGCGGGGCGGACCTGCGGACGGAGCGGATAACATCCACTCCACTCTTATCCGGAAGCCTGAGGTCCATCAGAGTGATGTCCGGCCTATGCTCCCAGAACAGGCGTATCGCTTCCTCTGCAGTTCCCGCTTGCCCGGCTACCGTCATATTGGGCTGAGACTGAATGATGGCGGCAATGCCGAAGCGCATGATCGGGTGATCATCGCAAATGAGAATTTTGATCTTCTCTTCATCACTCATATCGGAATAGTGTCCTCGGCAGCCGGGGATTGGAGATGAGCTCGGCGAACGGTGAACGAGACGGTAGTCCCTCGCTTCGGAGCGCTCACGATGCTGATGCGCCCGCCCATGCGTTCCACACGTTCCCGCATCCCTTCGATGCCATAGTGTTGCGCCCCCTCGGCTCTTCGCGCACTGGGGTCAAAGCCGCACCCATCATCGTGGATACTACTGTCCAACTCGTCGCGGGTGTAAACCAGTTTGATTTGTATGCAACGCGGGTGTCCGTGCAATGCACCGTTGTAGACTGCTTCCCGGATGACCATCAACAGCTCGCGGGCCAGCGAGCCGCGCACGCTGAAGGGCCGGCCCTCCTCCGTGCAGTGAACCGCAATGCCAAATTCCTCGCTGGTGCGTGCGGCAATCGCAGCGGCCGAGTTCCCCAGGTCAGCGACAGAATCCTCTTTGTGGCGCAGGTTCCACACTGCCTGCCGCGCCTCGTCGATGGTGGAGCGAACCTGCATGCGCGCATGGTCGAGGAGATTTTCCTGCAAGGCGAGATTTTCGCGGCGCAAGCTGGAGATCGCTTCCAGCAGCGCTGAGACGCTGGTGCACCCCTGGATGACAGTGTCATGCATTTCTCGCGCCAGCCGGTTGCGCTCTTCGAGAACGGCTTTGAAGCGCAGCCGTAAGGAGCGGATACGCGACTGGTAGATGGCCAGGATCAGCAGGCCCGCCGCCAGCAGGCAGAGACTCACGAACCACCAGGTGCCATAGAAGTGAGGTTTTTTCTGCAGAACGAAGGAAGCTTCTGACACCGACGCTGGATTGTTTACTTCAAACGCGACCACGCGGAATTGGTACTTGCCGGCGGGCAGGTTGGTATAGCTGGCGACCCGGTTGGTTCCGGCGTAAATCCAATCCTGGTCGAAATTTTCCAGCCGGTAGCGGAAGCGCACGTCTTCCTGCGACCGAAGCAGCAGAGGCGCAAAGGAGATTTCCAGGCGCGATAGCGATGCCGGAAAAACCAGCGAGGATGCGAGCGCCAACTCCCGGCCATCCGCCTTGATGCCCGTAAGGAGTGCCCGCGGCGGCGACACATGCGGCCCTGGTTGAGGCAGAACCCGCACCGCGCCCCGGCTGCTGGCGAACCACAGGCCACCGTCACGGGCTACGCAGCCAGCGGGCTGCCGGCCGCCGTACATTTGTGCTGGGATGCTGTCATAGGGAAGCTCGTAGACATTCACCTTCAGGTGGGTTTCCCCGGGATCTTGCGCGGGCAACGGGAAGGAAGAAATGGTAGTGGGCCCACTTAACCACAGAGATCCGTGATGATCGTCGAGCAGTTGGTAGATGCTGTTCGTCGCCAGGCCCTGGGCGGTGGTAAACGTGGTGATCTTTCCGTCCTGGTAGCGAAAAAGTCCATGGCTGCGAGTGCCGAACCACAGAGCTCCCTCGCGGTCTTCAAGGATCGACCAGACTTTCTCCTCTGCCAGCGCATCCGTGGCCGCGTCATGTACAAAAGCGCTCGCATGCAGGTGGCTGAGGCCGTGGTCGGTGCCGACCCAAATGTCGCCGTGCTTGTCCTCGACCAGCGCGCGCGTGCTGAAGTAGGCGAGGCCATTGCCTACCTGGTAGTTCTGCGTATCCTCGCCCGCGATGCGGCTCACTCCCTCATCGGTAGCTATCCACATCGCGCCGTCCCGGCTTTGCAGGAAGGCGCGCGCAAAGTTATTGGTTAATCTTGAAGGCGCGGTGTAATGGATGACGCTGCCGTGGGTGAGTACGTAGACTCCGCTGCCGTCAGTGCCGATCCAAAGATCGCCGGAGCGATCGCGGAAGACATTCCGGATAGGCACGTCGGGTAAGTTAGGAAACTTGTAGGGCCGGGCCACGCCGTCGCGAATGGCGAAGACACCTGACGAGACCGCCCATATGGTTCCGTTGGTGTCGGCGGAAATGGTGCCGACGTCAGAATCGGATTCTCCAGGCAACGGCAGCACGCTCACGGGTGTCTTGCTCAGGCGCACCATGCCTTCCTGGGTACCGACCCAGACTTGCTGCTCCGCGTCTTCAAACATGCTGAGGATCGTATTGCTGGGCAGCAGGTCGACACTGGTCAGGCGAGAAAAAGTGCCGTTCACGTAGCGATAAAGGCCATGCCCGATAGTGCCGATCCAGAGTGTCCCGTTGCTTGTCTGGCGGAGAGTGCGCACGGTTCCCTTGATCTGGGGTACCGGCTCGAACTTGCCTGCGACCAGCCGGTCGAGACCGCCCACCGTGCCCACCCAGATGGTTCCGTCCTGCGTCTCGACCATCGATTTCACCCGGTTCTCGCTGTCTCTGCCGGGCAGCTGCTTCTCGCTTAGACCGGCGTGGTCAAACACCAGCAGGTCTGAGCCGCCCACCCATATCCGGTGCTCCCGGTCCTCGATGATCGAATGCACGGCAAAAGCAGGAGCATAGGGAGAGGTGTCCACCTGCCGCAATTTGTCCTGATTCATCTGGAAGAGACCATTGTCGGTGCCGATCCAGACGCGGCCCTGATCATCCTCCATCAGGCTGCGTACGAAGCCGTTGGTTAAACCCGCGGTTTGGGTATAGGCGCGGAAGACTCCATCCTTGAAATGGACCAGGCCCCCGCCATCGGTGCCGATCCATAAGCTCCCATCGTGGGCGCTCAGTATGCAAAAGACGCTGTTGTCTGTTAGGGCCGGAGTGGTGGCGTGGTCGTAAAGGAGGAAGTGCGACCCGTCGAACCGCACCAATCCGCCGGTGGTACCTATCCAGAGGTATCCATCCGGGGATTGCTGAATCGCCTGCACTGTATCTTCCGGAAGACCATCCTGCACGCGCCATATGCGCCGGGTGTATTGCTCAACCGGAACTGCAGCCTTCGCGGTCGCGGCGTGCGCAACCAAGTCGGGTTGCGCGGCAAACAGAGCAAGAAACAAGACCGGATTTATCCGCCGGCTCCATAGCCAGAATTTTCTGCGATTGCTTTGGATACCAGACATTACATCGCCCTAACCAGACGCCCGGGATTCTTGAGGAAGGAGTGTACCATCCTGGCAACCGGCGTGAGACGTTCCGCCGGCGGCAACTCTCCTGTAACTTTTTTGTGCAGAGTCATACTTTAGGCGGATTCGCGTCGTGCATCCAGTGCCTAGAGTTCTACCCGATTACAACTCCCGTCTGCAGACGCTGTGTATCTGACTCGAACGATAGGTCTAGATCGAAGGTTGTTCCATTCGGGGACTGACAGCATGTGCCCAAGGTGCTGCAGGAAGCCATTCGGAGGAGTATCTTCATGACGCTCGTTTCTGTTTCATCGATAACCGCCAAGCCTGCTGCTAGAGCCACGTGGTACGTACTTTCGCTGTTACTGAGTGCCCTCATGGCGATGGTTCCCTCGCGCACGCTGGCGCAGGCTATCTTTGGCTCGGTCAATGGTGTGATTACCGACTCCAGTGGAGCGGCTGTGCCTGGCGCTTCCATCACCATCACTGACACAGATAAGGGCACAACCAGGATTGTCACAAGCACAGGTTCGGGCGAGTACCTGGTCCACGACCTGATTCCAGATCACTACAAGTTCAAGATTGAGGCGCCTGGTTTCGCCACGGTTGAGTCGGATGTCATCGCGGTTTTTGCCGATAGTTCCGCGCAGGTAAATTTCCAGTTGAAGCCGGGAACAGCGTCGCAGACAGTCGAAGTCACGGCTGAGGCTCCGCAGTTAAAAACGGACCGCGCCGATGTCTCCACCACGCTCGATACGCTTACGCTGGAGGAAACACCGAACCTGATACGAAATACGACCAGCCTGGTCTTGCTGGCGCCGGCTACCACTGCTTCTACATTTTCGAATGCCAACGCTGAGGATCCGCAGCGGTCCATTCCCATTTCCTCGAATGGCCAATCACCTTTTTCCGCCGGCTTTGTGCTGGATGGAGCCAACGACAAAGATGGGTTTATTGGGGAAATCGTCGTTAACCCGCCGCTGGACTCGATTCAGGAACTGAAGTTCATCAACCAGAACTATGACGCCGAGTTCGGCGCCGCCGTCGCGGGCGTGACGGTGATGCAGACGAAATCGGGCACGAATATCTTCCATGGTTCTGTTTACGATTACCGGCACAGCGACGCACAACAGGCGCGCGACCCATTTACCCAGTATCCTGGCAACAACCCGGTCGGTCCAGATATACCGAACACTCTATCCAACGTCTTCGGAGGAACGGTGGGCGGTCCTATCAAGCGGGACAAGCTCTTCTTTTTCGCGGACTACCAGGGGACGCGCCAGAAGGTCGGAAACTCCTTCAAGCTCACCGTGCCCACGGCTGAAGTACATAGCACCTGCACGGGAACGGCAGGAAGTAATTGCGACCTGAGCGAATACCTCCAGAACGGCCAGGGCCAGGCTTACGATCCGGCGAGCGGGGCAGTGAATGCTGACGGCGCTGCGACCGGCGTAGACCGGATACCTTTTGTTAATAACCAGATTCCGAACGCGCGTGTCTCGCCCCAAGCTATCAACCTACTCAAGATCATCCCTGCTCCGAGTTTGCCTGGGGTGCAAAACAACTTTGTCGCCGGCGGTTTCGGAGTCTACAACTTCAACCAGGCCGACACGCGCATAGACTATCAATTAAGGCCAACCATACACATCTTCGGGCGCTACGGATATCTGGGCTCCAGTCAGAATTCTCCCGCTGCTTTTGGCGCGGCCGGCGGCAACGGTTTCGGTGTGGGTGGCTGGGCGGGTAGCGAGACTGGGGGCAACCATAGCCTGGCAGCCGGCACCGATATTGTCGTATCTCCTAAGCTGGTGACCGATGTTCGATTCTCCTACTTTCGCTACGCCTTCGTAGAGGCGAAGTACGACGGCACGACGCCGCTGATGACAAACCTTGGATGGGTCGGCCTGAATACCGGTGCGCCGGGATCAGGGGGCGCATCCGCGGTTGAGATTGGCGACGGTGGAGGCAAAGTCGGTGAAACTTCCAACTTTGGCTCCGGAAATAATGGCACCAATCATTGCAACTGTCCGCTCAACCAGACCGAGCAGGAGTACGCCGTCGTCAATGACTGGACACGCGACATTGGCCGCCACTCAGTCAAATTCGGGGCCGAGATTCGTCGTCTGCAGGAATTGCGCATTCCGAGCGATGTGAACCGCACCGGGCAACTGCAGTTTATGGATGAGCGCACTGCGACGGCCTCGGGTTCAACCCCGGGCGGCTTGGGCATCGCGTCTTTCCTGTTCGGAGACGTCTCGACCATATCGCGCTATTTCAGCACATCCACCACCGCGACCGAGCATCAGTGGCGTCCGTTCTTCTATGTGCAGGACAACTGGAAGGTTTCTCCTAAACTGACACTCAATCTTGGAGCGCGCTGGGAGATTTATTTTCCTGAAGCTGTCAACGGCAAAGGAATGGGCGGATTCTACGACTTGAACACCAACACCATTCGCGTTGCCGGCTACGGAAACATCGGGCTCAACCTCAACATACAAAATAACTGGGCCTTTATCGCACCGCGGGTCGGGTTTGCTTACCAGGTGATGCCGAGGACAGTGATCCGCGGCGGGTACGGGCGCGCGTTCGATCCAGGATTTTTCGGAGACATCTTCGGCCAGTTGGTGACGCAGACCATTCCAGTTCTGCAAAACCAGGGATTGGGCCAGCTGGATGGCGAAATTTATGACGCTGCTCGCAACCTGGATGGAAGCGTCTACAACATCGCCACTGGGCCTACGGCTCCGAGCAATCAGTACAACATTCCCGCGAATGGTCAATTACCACTCCCTGCGGGAATTTATCCGACTTCGCGGCCGGATAAGATGAGGATTCCGGAAGTCGACGGATGGAACCTCACTCTGCAGCAGCAACTCGGGGCGACGACGAGCTTCAGCCTCGCCTACGTTGGCAACAAATCGACTCACTCCATCCCTAACTCAACCTGGGGCGGCATCAACTGGAACGACTACACCATCGCCGGCTTTGCCGATGGCCTGAGCCAATGCCAGCGCTCCGTCTTCTTCGCCAAGTGGGGCACGTGTGGTCCCGGTTACATTGGCTACTACGCAAATGAGGCCAACGCGCACTACAACTCTTTGCAGGCCACGTTCGAAAAACGCTTCTCGCGCGGACTGCAGATGAATGCAAGCTACGTATTTTCAAGCGCTATGGGAGTAGCGAATGGGGGCTACTTTCAAATCGATCCACACGCAAACTGGGGCCACTTCGACTTTAACCGCACCAACGACTTTAAGCTGTTTGGAAACTATGCCATTCCGATTGGGCGCGGGCAACAGTTCGGCTCCAGCCTTCCTGGCTGGGCAAATGAGGCCATCGGCGGCCTGGCGCTGAATGCGAACCTGCATTTGGCCAGCGGACTTCCGTTCACTCCTAGCTACGGAGAGTGCGGATCGGATAGGGACAACGGGCCCTGCCGGCCAAATCTGCTTCACCCTCAGACGCTGAGCGCCGGCTCCCTGAATACCGCGACCCACTCCGCAACTTTGTTTACTCCGGTTGCGCCTTTAACGGCGAATGGGCAAATGAGCGGTCCCTACCAACGCCCCCAGATTGAGCAATTCGGCAATATCCCCTACAACGGCTTCTGGGGACCTGGGCTCTTTACCACGGACCTCGCCCTCAGCAAGGTGTTCAACCTGTACGAGAGCATATCGATGAAGCTTGAAGTGCAGGCACAGAACGCTTTCAACCATGTCAACCTGGCCAATCCCAGCAACATCTGCGTCGATTGCGCGGGGAACGGCCAGATCAACGATATCCTCGGCGGCACATTTGCGGGGATGCGGCAGCTCCAATTTGTAGCGAGGTTCTCTTTCTAAGAGAGCGTATAGCGGCGGATGGAGGTCAAAAACATTCCACGAAAAGTCTGCTGAACTGCAGATCCCTCGGCTTCGCTCGGGATGACAAAAAGGAGAGAGTTGTTGAAAGGGAAAGGACCGTTGCCAGGGACAGGGCAGTTGTTTGTGCGAAAGCACAAAGTCACAGGCTTCGGGATGACAAAGGACTGGGTTGTGGCGGGGAGAAAGCAGTTGCTAATGGAGAGGGCAGTCGCTAAAGGAAACGGCGTCTCGCTGCCTATCGACTAGTCTCGCTTTTAGCGACGGCTCTCTCATTGCCACAACCCTCTCCTTTTTGTCATCCCGAGCGAACCCGGATTTCCTGCCTCACTGCCCTCACCCGCGACCACTTATGTGGTTCTCCTTAAAGAGAACCACATGCTGTTGACCGAAGCCGCAACTCCCGACAGGAAATCCGGGGAAGGCGAGGGATCTGCAGTTCAGCGGACCTTTCCTGGAAATTTTTTCAAGGCTGCCGCTCGTTAGCTTTCTTCGTCCTCAACCGCCTTCACAGGATGGCGAAGAATCTGCTCCAGGCTCTTTGGGGCCGGGCTGAAGGCTTTGCCGTGGTATTTGTCGATTTCGTAGCGATAGCTCATGCGCGGTCCGGGAAAGCCAATCATTTTCCAACCAACCATCCCGATGTTGCCGCCATGGAGCGGATCGCAAAAGATTCCCTCTATTGTGTGGGCTCGCAGGAGCAGAAAGAAGTGCGAGTCCTGAATCTTTTCGAGGCGCAGATCCTGCTGGTCGGGCGGTGCAGCTGCAAAATCGTTTCCTAGTAATGCGATCCCAGTGCGGTAGATTTGCTGCGGCGTTTCCTTGCCCTGATAGCCATGCTCGGGCACCGATTCCATCCACGGTCCTTTGGTGTACCGATACTTATCTTTGCCGTAAGGGCCTGCGAGTTGGCGATCGATGTAAATCACCACCCCAGCCTCACTTGCCCCTGGGCCGTTTTCGTCACTGGGGAAGATACGTTCAGAAGCTGCCTGAACAATCTTCGCTTCCTCCGCAGTGAAGAACCGCAGGCCCACCTTAACCGTCTCCTGCGCGGCCGCGGGAATCAACTCTCCCAGAAGCGAAGAGAGCATCAGGCCGCTCAACGCCTTTGCCGGAACGAGAATGAATTCGCGCCTTCTCAGAGTTACCTCCTACGCTAACGGGCCGGGCCTTTTCAGATAACGGTCTATCAATCCATCCGCTGCCCGGTGACTGACCGCGACGATCGTCAGCGTTGGATTGGCAGAAGAATTTTGCGGGAAAGACGACGAACCGACCACAAAGAGATTCGGCATCTTCCAATGCTGAAGCCAGGGGTTGACGACGCTTTGCTCGGGAGACGCTCCCATGATCGCTCCTCCCTGAATATGCGTCGTGGAGTATTGGGCAGCGTTGTAATGATGAAAGGCAGCGGGACGCTCTACCTTGATCACTGTGGCCCCGGAGACCTGGGAGATTGTCTCCAGGACTTGAGTGGCCACGCGTGCTCCAAAAGCCATCTGCCGCATCTCGTAGTCGGTCCAATCGAGAGTCATTCTTAAAAGAGGATCCCCCCACTTGTCGGTATAGGTCGGATCCAGATCCATGAAGTTCTGCCGGTAGGCAAAGTGGTCGCCTCTCATCTCCACGCCCGGCCCGATCCTGTCCCAATGATCGATCGCAGCTTTCTTCCAGGCTGCACCCCAATTGCGCGGGGCTGCACCTCTGGGTATCCGTCCAAACGACCCGGCGGGGCCTTCCCCGGTTGCTGCACCTCGCAGGAAAGCTCCTCCACGCAAAATGTTCTCGGGAACCTCCTGCTTGATGTCTCCATCCAGATCGGCAATGCCATAGCCCACTGCGCCCGATCCCATGAAGAGGTTCAGGCGTTCTTTGAAGACGAGCATCCCCATCGCCCCGCTGGTTACCTGGTGGGTGAGGTTCTTACCTAACGTGCCCTTGGCAGTTACCGGATCATATTTATCGCCGATGTCCGATAAAAGCAAGAGCCGTACGCTGTTCGGGGTCCATGCTGAAAGGACGACTATCTCGGCGGGTTGAAAAGTCTCCTCGCCGTTCTCATCCATGTACATCACGCCTTCGGCTTTTCCATTGCGATGCACAATCTTCCGCACCCAGCAGTTGTTGCGGAGGACGAAGTTGTTTCGCGTGCTCAGTACCGGCATGAGGGTGTTCGTCGGTTGTGCCTTGGCGCCGATCATGCATCCATGAGTCGGGCAGTAGCCACAGAAGACACATCCTGGCCGCGATACGTTGTCGGGATTGGTATAGGCCTGGCTCAGGTTAGCGGCGGGAAGGGGAAAAGGATGGTAGCCCAGCTGTGTGGCTGCCTTGTGGAAGAACCCCATGGTGTAAGTCGGGGTCAGGGGCGGAGTTGGGTACTCATGCTGGCGAGGCCCCTCAAAAATGTTGCCGCCCTCCTGCAGTTGGCCGCGCAAGTTACCGGCTTTGCCGCTGATGCCCATCAACTGCTCGGCACGCCAGTACTCATTCTCAAACTCGTCGTAGGTGATGCCCCAGTCCTGAATCGTCCAATCCGGCGACATACGAGCCGGACCGAACTTTTCTCGTAGATGCGAGGAAAGGGTAAAAAAATCGGGAAGATAGCGGTCGGCAATGCCGCCCCAGTGTTCGGAGGTGCCTCCGGTTCCGGTGCCAGGCGTAAAGGCGCCATACTGGCGTATGGGCGCGGCCCGATCTTTGACCGAGTGCCGATGGGTGATGGTCTGTTCGGCTGGATTTTGCAGCAGGCCGACACGGCGGGTGTTGATTTCGTCCATGCCGTCCGCGTACTGAGAAATATTGCGCGCCGGGCCACGCTCCAGAACGATCACCTGCAAAGCGGTGCGCCTGGTGATTTCTTTTGCCATCACCAGGCCGCTCCAACCACTGCCGATGACCACTACATCCGTGGGTTTCAGCCGCTTCAACAGTTATCTCCAACGAAAGAGACGTAGGGCGATCGCAAAGGACATCACCAGCCAGGTAAGCAATATCGCCATCTGCGTAGTCAGTTGGCCCAGGTTCATACCCTGCAGCATATTCCCGCGCAGTGCCTCGATCGCCGCTGTCAGGGGAAGAGCTCGTACCACGGGCTGAATCACTGTCGGAAAACGCGTGGCCGAAAAGAATACACCGGACAAGATCCACATGGGAAGCATGACCAAATTCATTAGCCCAGACGCGGTCTCCATGGTCTTAGCACGTGACGCGACGAGAAGGCCCAATGCCGAAAAGGCCGTGGAAGTAAGCACGCATAACAACCCTAACTGCCAAAAGGAGCCACGGAACGGCACTCCAAATACGAGCTTCGCAAACCCCAGGAAGCCTGCCACTTCAATGACCAACATCGAAAGCCGCGACAGCAAGTAGGATGCCAGGTACTGCCAGCGCGGCATGGGTGAAGCCACCAGCCGCTTGAGCAGTTTCTTCTGCCGGGACTCTACAATCGAAAATCCCATTCCCCAGATGGCGGATCCCATCAGGTTCATGCCCAGCAGGCCGGGAACCAGGAAATCGATGTAACGCGACCCGGTCTCGCGCACCAACTGATTATGGACTGGAACGGCCTCGTGCCGTCCGGCTGCTGTTTGTATCGCGCGGTCAGCTACCATGCGCGCGGTCCGCGCATCCGGATTCGTCTCGTCGAATTTGTACGATACCCCGTCCGGCGTCTTGATGGCGAGCAGCAGAATGTTGCCCGTCGCCAAAGCGCGAGTCCCTTGCGGCTCGCTCATCGTGGTGGCCGTCAGCCCCTTGTCGGCCGCCAGCGCCTGCGTGAGCTGTACCGTTGTCGCCGCTACCGGGAACACATCCGGTGGGCGATTGCGAAAGGCAATCCCCAGCCCCTCCGCCAACAGGATGGGAAAAACGAAGATCCAGAAAATCGCCTCCGGCTCGCGCACGAATAGACGAAAGCGCACCATTGTCAGTTGATAGAGACTGCTCAGCTCGAGCTTACTCATCGCGCAAATTCCTTCCCGTAAGCCCTACGAACACGTCTTCCAGTGTGGCTGAGTGAGTACGAAACTCACTCAAGTGCAACCCGTGAGCGGCAAGAGCAGCGAAAATGTGCGGCACCGTAGAATGCAATTCGCGCACAGAAAGCTGGTGTACCCCCGCGTCCACGCGGTGCGATTGGACGCCGGCGATCTCAGACAGCATCTCATCCACTACGCTGTCGTTGCCGGTGATGGCGAACTCCACGATGTGCTCTCCGCCAACCGAGGCAATCAGCCGTTCTGGGCTGTCGAGAGCGATGATCCGTCCTTGATCCATGATCGCCACCCGATCGCACAGCCGCTCCGCCTCATCCATGTAGTGGGTGGTGAGGATGATGGTGCGCCCGGCCTGCTTCAGGCCGTCGACCAGGTCCCATAGGTGGCGGCGTGCCTGCGGATCCAGCCCGGTGGTCGGCTCGTCGAGGAACAGCAGCTCAGGATCGCCCACCAGCGCGCAGGCCATGGCCAGCCGCTGCTTCTGGCCGCCGGAGAGCGTCCCCACGCGTGCGTGGCGCTTTTCCTCCAGCTGCGCTGTCCGGATCGAGTCCTCTACGGGAATGCCGTGGCGAAAGAAACTTCGAAACAGGCGCAGCGTCTCGTCTACCGTCAGTTTTTCAGGAAACTGCGTCTCCTGTAGCTGAATGCCGATCCGCTGGCGCAGCCGGTCTTCGCCGGTCGCCCAATTGAGTCCCAGCAATTCAACGGTCCCTTCGTCGGGTGGGGTCAACCCCTCGCATATCTCGAGGGTCGTGGTCTTCCCCGCCCCATTCGGTCCCAACAACCCAAAACATTCTCCCCGCGCAACTTCAAGGTCGAGACCATCCACTGCCACTACATCTGCAAAGGATTTGCGCAGGCCGCGCAGTAGAAGCGAGGGGCCGCTATTCGATCTACCTGGAGTGGTCGGCGGCGCGTCAGTGGCAACTGAGTCCTGGTTCTGCATCTCGACAAAAGTATATGCCGCGCACTCATGATCCGAGGGTGTTTCCATCGCGCTGTTTGCCTGAAAGGACGGCAAGCGCGCCATAGAGTCCGTCTGCATCTATGGGACAGCCCTGGAGGTGACGGGCTCCGACGGAAAAGGCATGAAGGATGCGGCTGTTGTCGAAGAGCACAAGATCGCCCGGCTGCAAGTGGCACGCTACCGCGCGCGCGGGTTGGTGGAGCAACTCGGCAAGCTGCCGATACGCTCCGTAAAACTTTTTGAGGCGCGGGCCTTTCAGGGGAAGCGGGGCAATCGAGCGATCGTCGTAGCAGATAGCACGGAACTGCCCCCGAGTATCGATATCGAGCATGGTGCGCTCGGTAACGAGTTCCACCGCGGTGTCGTCAAAACGATAGAGAACGGGAATCTGCGACAGGGTGGTGAAGGCGTCGGCATCGCGGGAGCGCAAGCACTCGGCAACGGCCATCCCATCCACGAAGGTGGTTTCCCCTCCCTGGCCGGCTGCGGAGAGACAATGCAGCAACTGGAAACCGGGTACAGGATCACGATAAGGCTGGCCCGTGTAAACCGGAGGAACTGGGCTTATGTAACCGTTACTGCTCGTTTCGGGAACGCTGCGGATATCGAACAGCCGGCTGTCATTGGTCTCACTCAGCAGGCTGAGGAATGCGGCAATGCGCAAAAGGGCGGCCTTGCTTGCGCCCCCTTCGATCGGCACATTGCGCAGGAAAGCCAATCCGTCGCGGCCCACGTAGTAAAGCCAGTCTTCGCGGCTGGCCGGGTTCGCGATCCATTCCGTGTAATCGCACCAGGCAAAGGCCTCGGCAGGCTGCCCCATCCACGGCAGGCGAGTGGGCCGTGGGCCGATATGCAGGCTGCGGTCAAACGCTCGCAACCAAGTGAGCGGAAAAACGGTGGTTTTGCCGTCGTCCCAGCTCAGAGTGATGTGGCCTGACGGCTGCGGGTCCGCGGTCTGCAGTTGCGGGGCGGCTGGGAAGTCAAGCAGGCTCACCCGGCGCTGGCCGGTAAGAGGATCACGGTGCACGGGGTCATTGTCCCGCAGCCATACCGAACTGTAGACGCTATAAGACGAATTCTCCCAGGTGATCTCGAGTTCGCCGGGCGTGCATTTCAGTGCAGCGACAGCGATATCCGACGCTTTCACAATCAAACTCTAAGCCTATCGAGTACGTATTAATTGCAAATAAATTCCCCAGGTCAGCCGAACGCCAACGCTGCCACGCCACCGGCAATGCAAGCCGACCCGATCAAGCGGCGGCGCAATTGCCCCTCGTTGAGGAACCTGGCTCCGAAATACATGCCAATCAACATCGACATCTCGCGCATGGGGGCCACATGGCTGACCGGGGCGAGCCGCATGGCGAATAGCACCATGATGTATCCGAGCGGCGTGAGCAACGCGATCGCGGATGCTTCTTCCCAATACTCTGAGTATTCCAGCCGGAGGGAGGCACGACGAAGATAGGCCCCCCTCGAGAGAATCACCGCGCGAAACAGATTACCGGCGTATTCCACCAGGATCGGCGAAATGAGAAGCGCCTTGATCGAATAGCCATCCACGAGGGTGTAGCCCGCGATCGTACAACCGGTCGCAATTCCCCAGAACACGCCGGCATAGCTACTTTTATGCCGCCGGGTGGCCAGGGCCCCCGAGGCGAGCAGGATGCCGAACGTGACCAGGATTGCCCCCACTCCCGCCAACACCGATGGATGCTCATGCAGAAAGAAGACCGCTCCACAGAACGACAGCAGAGGCCCGGTTCCACGCGCCAGGGGATACACCACGGTAAGTTCCCCAGCCCTGTAGCCGCGGAGAAGGCTCTCTGTATACAGGACATGCAGGATGCCCGTCGCCAGCAGAAACAGCGCAGCCCGCACACCGAGGTTCGGCCAGGCGTCCTTTAAGATCCAGACCGCAAAGGGCGCAAACACCAGCGCCTCGGTCACAGAGGAAAACCAGATGAGATGTTTGCTATGCGCCGCCCGCTTGGCCAGGAAATTCCATGTGGCGTGAGCTAGCGCGGCGAATGTGACAAGAAGAAAGGCTGAAAGTGGCAAGATCCGCTCCCCGAAGACACGAAGTCGTTGTCGACTTTTCCCTCTGGGATTTTTGCCCTTGGGTGCGGACCCCCAGGTCCTTTGTGGCGCTCGGACCGGTCGGATCACCGGAGCCCTAGCCACCTCATTCCATCGAATAAGACTAGTTTAGGCACTGGCGCCCGCGGGTGCAACCGCCTTTCGCCCTGTCTACAGGAGTAAACTGGTGTTGTGGTGGAACGAGGAGAATCGCATGGCGCAGCTGATGAGGACGTCAAATCCAGTACTAAATGAAAAGCGTTTCGAGGGTTTAGCAATAGGCGACGAGAGAATGACCCTCCAGGGCACGGTCAATAAAACTGGCCTGCTTCTGCTTTTCGCGGTTGCCTCGGCAGCGTGGACTTGGCATCAATTCATGCAGTCGCATTCACCCGCCGCTGTTGTCCCTTATTTGTGGATCGGGACCATCGGCGGATTCGTCTGCGCGCTAGTGACGGTGTTCAAGAAGGAGTGGTCTCCCGTCACCGCGCCCGCGTACGCGCTGCTGGAGGGCTTGGCGTTGGGCGGCATCTCGGCTGTTTTTGAACTTCGTTTCCCCGGGATTGCGATCCAGGCGGTAAGCCTGACTTTTGGCACATTGCTGGTTTTGTTGCTGGCGTATCGCTCCGGCCTGATCCCGGTAACCCAGAACTTCAAGCTGGGGATTGTCGCCGCGACCGGCGGCATCATGGTGTTTTATTTGCTCCAGTTTGTGCTTGGTTTCTTCGGGGTCCACTTCACTTCGATCAACGGTTCCGGCCCGATCGGCATTGGTTTCAGCCTGATTGTGGTGGGCATCGCCGCGCTGAACCTGGTCCTCGATTTCGACTTCATCGAGAACGGCGCGCGTATGGGCGCTCCTAAATATATGGAGTGGTACGGCGCATTTGGCCTCATGGTCACGCTGGTATGGCTGTACCTCGAAATGCTGAGGCTGCTTACGAAGATCCGCGGACGCGACTAAGTTGAAGCAAAGAACCAAGCACCCGTCCCTGGACGGGTGGCAATTCCTCTCTATAGTTTCGCAGGTTGATCGTGGCTGTCCGATCGGAAGTCGCGGCGTAAGGCGTGACCAACATGGTCGTGCGCGTGAAGGTGCCCCTGCGATGGTTGCGTGTTGGTTCATCCTTGATCTCCTTCCGCTATCCAAGCTAGTCCAGGATTGACAATCTCAGAAACATTATGAAAATATCCCGGACGTCCCGTAGTGGTGGTGTTGGGAGAACGCGAAATATTGGCTACAAGGAGAACTATCCCATGAAGAAACTAGCAATCTGCGCGGTCTCTCTGCTCGCGTCGCTAAGCGTTTTTGCCCAGGCACCCCAGACATACAAGGGCGAGATCATTGACAGCCAATGCGCCGCCCTTGGTGGGCATCAGATCATGGCGAAGCCGGGCGAGAGCGAGAAGGATTGCACCAACCGCTGCGTGGGGATGGGCGGCAGATACACGCTCTACGATCCCGCTACCAAAACCGCCTATCAACTCGACGACGCCAAGAAGGCTGCAGCCTTTGCCGGCGCCAAGGTTTCCGTTACTGGAACCCTGAATGCCACCACCAAGACGATCCATGTGGCCAGCATCAAGGCCGGAGCCTAGGCTAGAGCTTACCGGCGGATTGCTTAACTTGCGAGGCGCCTGCCAGCCGGAGGCGCCTTTCCAGTTCTGGTTGCGAGCTTTCCGGCGGATCGACCACCCCTACCAATATTTTCCCCTTCCCGATCTCGGGATCCGCAATCACGTCTTTGAAATTTGGCAGCCCGGCCCCGATCAACAACACCACCAGCGTAGTGAGGATGGCGCCGAGCATGATCATCTCGTAAATGATGATGCCGTTAGTCCACGCCGGGCGTAAGGGACATGCCTCCGGTGTGAATGGGATACGACTTCTGCGAAAGGGTAGTGAGCAAATAACCGGCTCGTGCCTCCCACGACGGCCCCGAGCACTGCCCAGCGATAAGGCGTCGACCTGTATTGCGAGTCAGTAAACTCGTAGCCCTCGTGGGGCTCTCCGGAGACGATCACGATCTGCTGCGCTTTGAACTTGAGTTCAGAGGTGGCGGCGCGCAACGCATCGAATGCGCGCTGGGCGCCTTCGGCATCGGGGAACAGACCGTAGAGGGCGTTCATTGCGGACCCTCCAATACCACGTGACTATCCGCGGGGGCGACCACAGGGATGCCTCTGTGGGACTGCAACCCGACCTTCATTTCCCAGATAGAAATCATGGGCACGAATTTTGAAAACAGCAGATAGAGGAGCGCCATCATGCCGAAGCTCGAGGCCATCAGCGTGTCTTCCACCCAGGTGGGCCGGTAGGTTCCCCAGGAGTAAGGCAGGAACTTGTGCTCCAGCGCGGGGACGACGATCAGGAAGCGCTCCAGCCACATGCCGACAACCACGGTGGCGGACGCGATCGCGGTTCCCGTGATGGTACGCAGGCGCTTGATAGCCAGAATGGGCACCGGGATGATGAAGTTGCAGACCACCATGGTCCAAAACAGCGGCGCGAATTGTTTGCGAATGCTCTCCCAGAAAACGGCCATCTCCGGCGGGGAGTTGCCGTACCACGCGGTGAGCCGCTCGGCGAAGGTGAAGTAGAACCAGAGCAGGCTCATCGTCAGCAGCAGCTTACCCAGATTTTCGAAATGGATGGGGCGTAGATATTCCTCCAGGTGCAGGAACTTGCGCAGCAGCGCCATGGCCAGGATCAGAGCAGCGATACCGCTGAAGATCGCACCGGCCACGAAGTAGGGGCCGAAGATGCTGGAGTGCCACATGGGCACCGGGGTCATGGCGAAATCCCAGGAGACGATGGTGTGCACGGAAACCGCGACGGGCACGATCACCACGGCCATGATGTGCATCGCCGTTTCAAGGCGCATCCATTGCCGGGGAGTGCCCTGCCAGCCCAACGCCAGGATGCGATAGACCTTTTTGCGAAAGCCAGTGGCAGCATCGCGCACGGCGGCGAAATCCGGAATCGTGGGCAGATACAGGAAGGTGGTGCTGCCCGTGAGATAGGTAGTGATGGCGAAGAAATCCCAGGCTAGCGGGGAGCGGAAGTTCGGCCAGATATGGCGTTCGCTGGGATAAGGGATCATCCAAAAGGCGAGCCATGGGCGCCCTATGTGGCAAAGCGGAATGATGGCTCCGATCAGAACGGAGAAGACGGTGATGGCCTCGGCGCAGCGAGTGACGGGGCGGCGCCAGGTAGCATTGGTGAGACGCAGAATCGCGGAGATCAGCGTGCCCGCGTGGCTGATGCCGATCCAGAAGACGAAGTTGGTGATGTCGAAGGCCCAGAAGACCGGGGAGTTCAGGCCCCACACACCAATCCCGGCGTACAGTTGGTAGCCAAACGCAGCTACGCCGGCGAGCAGGAGAGTGGTCGCGAGCGCGACGGCGACCCAGTACGACTTGCTGCTGTGGAAGAGCGGCCGCAGCAGATCCTGCTCGATTTGTTCAGCCGTGCTTTGCATCTTCCCAGGTGCCTCGTTCCAGATAGGTCACGTTTGGTTTGGTGCCCAGTTCGCCCAAGAGTTTGGTCCCGCGATTGGAGTCGGATAGCCGCGCGACTTCACTGTTGGGATCGTTCAGGTCGCCGAACACCAATGCTTTCGATGCGCAGGACTGCGCGCAGGCGGTGGTGAATTCGCCGTCCTTCAGCTCGCGCTTTTCTGCCTCCGCCTGAATTTCAGCGGCCTTTATGCGCTGCACGCAAAAGGTACATTTCTCCATAATGCCGACGCTGCGCACAGAGACATCGGGATTCAGTTGCAGGTGCAGTGGCTTGTCCCACTGCGGGTTGTAATAGTTGAAGAAGCGCACGTTGTAGGGGCAGGCATTGGCGCAGAAGCGGGTGCCGATGCAACGGTTGTAGACCTGCGAATTCAGCCCTTCGGGTGTGTGATAGCTGGCATAAGTGGGGCAGACGGGCTCGCAGGGAGCTTCGTCACACTGCTGGCAGAGGACCGGTTGAAAGCGAACTTTCGGATTGGGGAAATCGCCTTCCCAGTAGCGCTCGACACGAATCCAGTGCTTCGCTCGGCCGCGCGCTGCCTGGTCCTCGCCCGCGGTCGAGATGTTATTTTCCGCGTGGCAAGCGACGACACAGGCCTCACAGCCGGTGCAGCGATCGAGGTCTACTACCAGTCCCCACTTATGGGCCATCGGTTCTACCTGCCTTTTGCTTACCTCGGTCGAAAAACATTTCCAGGAAAGGTTTTTCGACGTTGTCAACGTGGTTGCTCCTCGTGCGGGAAGCCGCTCATTCCTCCCGCGAACAACACAAGCTTGGCTTGCTCAGGACCGCCCGCGCGCACCAGCTTTACCCGCGTCGCAGCCCACGCCAACGACCCGGTTTCGTGTTCCGCGAGGGGAGCAAGAATCGAGAGCGGGTTTGCACCACGGCCGCTGGCAAAGCGGCCGAAATTTTCGTGCCCTTGCCCGACGGGCATCGCCACCATGTCAGGTGCAATTCCGGGGGAAAGAATGGCGGGAGCACGCACGCTCCCCTGCGGCGATGCGATCTCGACCAGGTCGCCTTGCCCGATGCCCAGGCGCTCGCCGGTTTTGGGATTGATCTCAACCCAACTCGACCACATGGCCGAGGTGAGCACGTCGGGCAGCTCCTGCAACCAGGGAAGATGCGCCAGCGAACCATCGCCAAACGACTGCGAGACATAGGGCAGGAAATAAAACGGAAAATCATTGGCCGCACCGGCAAATTCCGGCGCTACCGGGGACACGGGTGGGTGCTTCGCAGCTTCAGGATGATCAGGATTGTGCGCTGTGGAGGGTGCGCTCCACCAGCCGCCCTGGGTCTGCGCAGCGTCCCAGAAATCGTCATCCGTTTTCGCATCGACAGAGCCGGCGCGGGTCCGTAGAGGAACGTAGGCCGCCCGCAGCATGGCGTCGAACGTTGCCGCGGGTAGAGCCTTGGCGACCTCGCCTCCAAGCTGGTGGGCCACGCCCAGCAGCACATCGGGCATCGAACGCGTGTCGTGCAGCGGGAGAACAGCGGGCGGTGAGAGATTGACCACAGTTTGCATGGAGCCCGACTCAGGCGTGCTGTCGAGCCAGCTCTCGAGCGGAGCGTGGTCGGGCAAGATCAGGTCAGCCTGGGCGCTGGTCTCATCAATAAAACTGCCGAAGCTGACGATGGTTGGAATTTTTGCCAGGGCCTCGCGGATGCGCAGGCCTGGTGGGGCCGAGAAAATGGGATTGGCGTCATAGAGCAGCAGCAACTGCGGAGCGTGTGGCTGCCCTGAAAGCGCAGATTGCGCAAAAGTGCTTAAGCTGGCGAGGCTCGCTTGCGCGGGGACCGCGGGCTGCAGCGCAGGCATGAAGCCAAGTATCTGCCCCTGATCGCGGCCGGTATCAACCAGCGACTCCAGGGCATTGACCGCCAGCGCGTTGAACAAGCCGTTGGTATGGGCGAGCGGTGCGCCGCCGATCATAGCGGCCGCCGAGCCGCTTTGGGTGAGCTCATGCGCGAGACGCTTGATGACGGCGGAGCTCACTCCGGTCTGTTTTTCGACCGCTTCTGGCGTGAAGTCAGGCAGGCCCGCAGACCATCCCGCGATGAGCGAGCCAGCACGTGATGCAGCACCCTGGGGCACAAGCTTTTCGCTCAGGATGACGTGCGCTAGTCCCAGCGCGAGCGCGCCTTCCATCCCAGGCCGGCATGGAATCCATTCGTCGGTATTGGCGCCGGTTTGAGACATGCGCGATTCCACCTGGACGAATTTTGCCCGGCGCCCGGGGCGGCCTTGGCGCATCTCGCCATAGCCGATGGATTGCGCCACGGTGGAGTTCCACGTACCCAGAAAATCGGCGCCGAACGAGATGACATAGTCCGCGCGGCCTAGATCAAACGTGGGCATAGCGGCGTGGCCGAAGCTGAGCAGATTTGCCTGGCGCAGTACGGCTTCATCGAAAGGCTGGTACCAAACTGCCGGCGGCGCACCATAAGCTTTCAGGAAACGCTCGATTAATTCATGACGCTGGCCGTGCAGCGGCCGGCCCAAAAACGCGAGTGAGTTGGTGGAATTGGACGTTTGCAGAGCGCCCAGATGCGCATTCAATTCCTTGATCGCCTGGTCCCAGCTGATTTCCTGAAATTCGCCGGAGCCGCGTGCTCCGGTGCGTTTGATGGGATGAGTGATACGGTCGGGATGGTAAAGCACCTGCAGCCCTGCCTGGCCGCGGGCGCAAAGCTTCCCCCGATTAACTGGATGTTGCGGATTGCCCTCTAGCTTTTTCGCCAGGCCCATCTTGATCAGACCCTGCTGGCCACCGCGAACGACTTCGGCCTCGCCTTGCATGACGCGTACCAGCAACCCGCACCCCGCGGAGCAAAGCGTGCAGACGCTCGGCTTCCAGGTTGCAATGCCGGGAACCAGCTCTTCTTCCGGAACAAAACGGATGAGCTGTTTCTCCGCGCTGCGACAACCTTCGAGCGTCGCCATGACGCCGGAGAGAGCCGAGATCTTGATAAAGTCACGCCGTTCCATAATGTGTCCTAGTAGTGGCAGGTCTCGCAATCGATCGAGACTTTCTTTTGGGTGTGGCAATTGATACAAAAACCCATGTTCAAATTCACTTTGCGTTCCGCTGTGGTTTGCTTGGTCAGATCGCTATGGCACATGGCGCAGTCGACCCCGGCGCGGATGTGCGGGGCATGATTGAAGCGCACGTGCGCCGATTCGCTGTAGTTGTAAACCCGCACCCAGGGAATCTCCTCACCGCGTGCCTTGTACGCGGCAATCTTCTTGATCTCCGGGCGGTCGGTGGCAATCGTCTGGTGGCAACTCATGCAGACATTCACCCCGGGGATCCGGGCCTCGGGGCCTTGATCCACACCCACATGGCAGAAGGTACAGGGCAGGCCCTTAGCCAGATGCACGGTATGGGTGTAGGCGATAGGCTGTACTGGATGTTCGGGGTGAATGTCCAGAAAATCTCTGATGGCTGCGGATGCGGTAGGGTGTGCCGGGGTGAAAACTCCCGCGGTCACATAGGCGGATTGCCCCGATGCCCGCGTTGCTTTTCCGGGTAGCACGATTTCCAGCAGTGCGCATACGGAGGCACCGGCCAGAACTATCAGCAACCATTTTTGCCAACCCATCGGGATGCGCATAGAGAGCCAGAAACGTGCAACTGCGGATCGGCCGTTAAGAAGGCCGATGCTACACGACGGAATGCGCTGTTGTAAATAATGAAGAAGGAAGAAGAGGGATAGGGGCCGCAGGCCTTGTATAGCAGTTCGAAGAGGAACTAGTTTTTGGTCCTATGAGTTTCCCAGATCGTATACCACCGGTGCCTCCCGCCGCTGGGGTTCTGCCAGGTTTTGCCGGATGACGGCGAGGAGGTCGGCATTGTTAACAGGTTTTTGCAGAAAGGCCCTGGCCCCGGCTTCAATGGCGCGCTTATGGTTGGCGCGATGGTCGCGGCCGGAGATCACAATGACCGGGATGGAGGCGAGGGAGGGCACGGCTTTGAACCGCTCCATGATCAGGAAGCCGTCGCCGGCCGGCAAACCCAGATCGAGCAGTATCAAGTCCGGCTCATTCTTCCGCGCCTCGGCCATGCAGGAAATCGCGTCCCCGGCAAAGAACGTGTCGTAATGATTGGCCTTAAGGCGCACGTGCATACTTTGGAGTACATCCGGGTCGTCATCCACAATGAGAATCTTCTTGTTGCCCATCGCTCACTAACCTCCTTAATACTTCCTTCTGGCAACAAAGACTGTTGCAGAACATCGATCAGGACGACTTCTCCGTGGGATCCCACGCGCAGCGGCCTTGGTCGCTCGCGTTGAGATCGTAGCCCCGTTCCTATAAGCTGTCTCTGCTCGGAGAAAATCGAGTGTTCCCATTTTGGGAAGGTGCCCGACGCCTCAAAGCGGCGAACGCGCTTGCTATCCCTTATCGGCTTTAACCATGAGGACCGTGAGCGGCCCTACTGACCGGAGGCACGACCGATGAATCATAGGATGCGGAGCAGGTTAAGCCTTGGCTTGTTGCTGGTGCTTTTCACGGTCGGTTGCCAAACCCCTAGCCAACCGCCGGCCTCTCCGCGTAGCGAACCAGCCGCTCGTCCGAACACAGCTGAGGCTCAGCCGCAAGACACCTCAAGTGATAGCGGCGACAATGCGGGAACAGGCAGGCGCCGGCAGCGCCGCGGGCGTCCGCTCGAACAGGCGGCGCCGGGGCAATTCGACTTCTACCTGTTAAACCTTTCCTGGTCCCCGGAATTCTGCGCAACTCACTCTGATAGCCCGGAATGCGGACGTAACCTGGGCTTCGTGGTGCATGGGCTTTGGCCGCAGGATACGAACGGCGACTTTCCGGAGCATTGCAGTGATGCGCCCGGCCCGGCCAATCCCCAGGCCGACACGGACATCATCCCCACGGTCAGCCTGGTCGAGCACGAGTGGCAGACCCACGGCACCTGTTCTGGTCTGGCGGCGGACGGTTACTTCGCAGAGATTCACAAGGCATTCGCAGAGGTGAAGGTGCCGGCGAACATTGGCACGGGGAGTGATGCCGATGGGGTGACTCCGGACGCCCTCCTGGCCAGATTTGCTGCCGCAAATCCAAGTTTTCCGCCAGGGAGTTTTGCCTTAAGTTGCGGCAACAACCGGCTGACCGCAGTGGAGATATGCCTAAGTAAAGACCTGCGCCCCGAGACTTGCCAGGGAGTGCGCTCCTGCAGGGCCAACGTAGTCAAGGTGACGCCCCGATAGGCGGCTCTAAATGGGCGCTTCAGCACCCCTTCAGGGCTGCGGCGCAGGGGGTGGAGGGGTAGTCTCAGGAGCAGCCGCCGGGGCAACAGGGCTTTGTATCCCTTGCCGGGCCAGCTTCTCCGCCTGCTTTTTCCTGTGGTGGCGCACCATGTCCGGCCAGAACTCGATCACTTCGCTGCCTATGATTGCCTGAGCAGTGACCGTAAAGCCACGTTCGAGTGTCTCACCGACCGTACGATCCGAAGCGGGGTAGTACAGATTGGAAACGGCGGCACCCATCAAATTGCCCAGAACGTTGGCATAGTTCGGGCCCCAGCTGCCGCTATCGCGTTTGCACCACACCGTTGAGCCAGCCGCCCACAGAGCACGGGTGGTGTAGCTGCCGCTGCCTTTCTGGAAGTAACGCGGATCCTCGCGAAACCAGCTTGCCAACACAGCATTGCCAAGGAGATTGCCGGTAAAGTAGTCGGTGTAACCCGCACCCCATCGCTTGGCGTACCCTTCCACACCCTGGCCGTATTCGGGGAAGCTGTTCTGGGCCTGATCGATGCCCGCCCCAACAGCCGTGAGCAAGAAGGGCCACGGGTCGCTGGCGCTCTTGAAAAAGAGCTGGTACTTTTGGCCGGGACTCAGCGGCAGTGCGTCTTTATTCCTAGTGGTATTGAAGGTTGCCATCACCCCAAACACCCGCTGATGCTCCTGCTTCTCCAGTTGCTCCTGCGCCTTCTGCCGTTCGCTTTCCTCCGGTGTTGAACTCCCGGGAGTTGGGGCCGGTGAGGTCTGGGGGTCGGCATGGGGAGCCGGCGTAGTCGTTGGGCTATTCGGAGGTCTGCTGAGGGCTGGCAACGGGATTGTCCGGCAAATTCAGCGCGGCCTCTGCCGGCTGTGCCTTGGCCTCAGGATTTGCTAAAAGCACGGAAAAGCCTATCAATGTTGCCGCGAACCATCGAGTTAGAGCCAAAATCGGTCGACCTCAAATCCTGCTGCGTGAACCTATCGCTCAAACCGGCCAACGCGGGCAATTCTTTAGCTGCCGGGCCGGATCGGGCTCAAACCCACAACCCCGGCAGATGTAATCGAGCACAAAACAGACCGTGCTTCCGGCAAGGGGGGAGGGGCTGATCTCCAAGGCGCTCCGAACCCTGTTTCGACGTTCGAATCGTGCGCGTGTAAATCGGTGGCCCGCACAAAGGAGGATGTTGGTAAAACCCCTCAAATTCCCGAGGGTCGTACGGGGGACGGTGCCTCCTACCATTCTATGGCAAAATCGCCTGTCAGGACCGGAAATACAAGAAATGCGTCAGGGCATGAACAACGATGTGCGCTGCCTGGCCTCATTTGGCAATAGGGAGCGGCTATGCTCAGAAGAGAGTAGATGTTCACAGGGAGGAGTCAACACGATGGCAAAGTTAGCGTTGTATGTCGCATTGAAGGCCAAGCCCGGCAAAGCATCCGAGGTGGAAGCGTTCCTCAAGCAGGGCGCGGAGATGGCAAAAGCGGAGACCGGGAACAGTGACCTGGTACGGCATCAAGGAAGGTGAAGGCTCGTATGCCGTCTTCGACACCTTCCACGATGAAGCGGGTCGAGATGCTCACCTGAATGGCGCCATTGCCAAGGCGCTCATGGCCAAAGCCGACGAACTATTCTCGAATAAGCTGGAAATTCACAAGATTCAAATCATTGCCGACCAAATAGCGACTGACCGCGCTACTGGTCCAGGTTTCCTCGGCCGGCAGGCCCCTGCTGCACGCTTCACTGCAGCACTTCTCAATGTTTTTCCTGAGGGATAGATTCTCCCTGTGGGTTTTAGAAGGCGTGCCGGCTCAGGATCTCGCGAGTGATCGTCAGCACCATGATTCGCAGATCAAACCAGATCGACCAGTTCTCGATGTAGGCCAAGTCGCAAGCGACCCTGTTTTCAATCTGCTCGACGGTTTTGGTTTCACCTCGCCAACCATTGACTTGCGCCCACCCTGTGATCCCGGGCTTCACCCGGTGACGGAAAGCATACTTGGCGACCACGTCGCTAAACAGCTTGTCGTCCGCCTTGGTGTTGGGCGGATGCGGCCGCGGGCCGACGAGGGACATGTTGCCCTTGAGGACGTTGAGCAATTGCGGCAACTCGTCAAGGCTCAGAGCGCGCAGCCATTTACCCAGCCGTGTGACTCGTGGATCCCCGCGCGTCGCCTGCCGGTCACCCAGCAGGTCCGTCATTCCATGATGCATGGTGCGAAATTTGTAGCAGGTAAACAGTCGATTATTGAAACCCAGGCGGGGCTGGCGGAATAGTACCGGTCCCGGACTATCGAGACGGATCGCCAACGCAATGAGCGCGAGCAGCGGCGAGAGGATGAGGAGCACCAGGGAGCCGACGATGAGATCGAAGGCCGCCTTCTTGGCAGCCCGCCAGTCTTTCAGCGGCCGCTCCTCGATCAACACCACAGGGTTGGAACCAACCGAGGAGATCTGGCTACTGCGATAGCGGAAGCCCACAAAATCGGTAGTCAGGCAGAGATCGGCCACGGCGCTGCCGACCTGTTCGAGAATCATCGATATGCGAGACACGGCGCTGAGCGGGAGGGCAATGACAATCTGGTCGATCTGTTCTTCACGGCTACGCTCCAGAAGGTCTCGCACGCTGCCCCGAACTCTCACCCCGTCCTGGACCGCTGGGATGCGCGAAAGGCGATCGTCATACAGACCCACCACCGTATAGAGGTTTGGCTCCGAGCGCAGGCGCTCAATGAACTCGCGGCTAAACTCGCCCGCGCCAATGACTGCCACCCTGCGGGCCAGCCGGCCGGCACGGCTCCACCGGCTTAACAGGTGCGATAAGTACCAGCGCGATGCCATGAGCAGAATGGCACTCGCGAATAACCACAGGAATGGCCACGTACGAAAAACGGGACCGTCGTCGCGCAGGAAAAAGAGGCAGGCGATCATGCTTCCGGCACCGGCCAGCAGAGGCAACGGCAGAAGCTTGAGCTGCTTGCCCAGCGAACAAAGCGAACTGAGCAGATACGCATCCGCACGGGAGAGGAAGGCGGCAGAAATAGCGCTCGCCGTTACCGTGGCGAGGAAAAGTGAGTGGCCGGAGAGCAGCCCAAGCAACATTAACATTGTCTTGGCAACTACCCCGCTGCACAGCAACAGAACCAGGTCGCAAACCTGCACAATATTTACAATGACCGCCGGCGACATTCTATGTTTGTCGCCCCGGGATGCCCTGCGAACGGGTGACCTCCGTTCCATCGAAGTCACGGATGTGGCAGTCGAAGGTAGGGCCGGGGGATCGATGGACTTTGGCTTCCCTTGAACGGAAAGCGTGGCGCGATTCACCTTCATTTCAAACCAGCCGCGATACAGGAATCGAAATGCAGATCGCACCCGGGATGGGTAGTCCTCATCATCTCTCTCACTAGATCTACTCTCAGGGGTTACCGGTCAGTACACTCCATGACGGCCTCATAAACAATCGAGAGTTGCCTGGAGCAAGGTTTGGAGGTAATGGTTGTGCCGGTTTTCGACCAGAAACACGGGTCTTCTTGCGCGCCCGATGAAACACTACCGGGCGAAGAGACGGAGCTTCCAATAAATCAATGCGGCGACAACCAACCCTGCTTCGAAGACCAGCGCCCAAATCACACCGCGAGCGCATCCAAGCTTGTCTTCCCGGTACAGTTGCTTCGCGTCGACAGAGCAACCATCGATGACGTGAATCGTAGGTTTCGATCGCTTTCTCGCGCCAGCATCTCGGGATGAATCAAGTTTTTTGTAAACTCGTTCACTCATCGACGCTTCATACATCTGCATCCACTCGTCGAAGTTCTTTAATGACCCAGCTGATACCCGCATCTCGAAATCTCCTAGCTCTTTGAAATGTCGCTAGGGAGAACATCGGCGCATTCCTGATCCCGTACGTAGCACCTTGGACGTATCGATGGCTGCTGACCGGGGCAGAAGCGGGTCCCCAGTTTGACTTTCCCGCGATTACAAACCATTGACATTGTGATGACAGAGCACTGACACGCCTCACAGCGGGCGTTGTTACGTTGGGGATGCGAGACGAGTTTTCCCCTATGCGACGAATCATGTCAGCCAGGTTTAAGGAAATGCAGTTGCCGCGCGTAGCCATCGCCCTGCGATGGGCCGCCCTTCTTCTGCTGCTTCCCTGGCATTTGCTCTCAGCACAGAATGTCCCGATCATTTCTGGTGCCGTCGGCTTCTTGGACAGCAAGAACACCGGGATTAATTTCTTTCAACCGGTGTTCGCCCCGGTGGTCGTTGCCCCGTTGGGCAAGCATTTCCTGGCGGAATCCCGATTTGATTTGCGTGGATTCTATGAGCGAAAGAACGGCAATAGCGGCCCCTACCAGGGATCTTTCTTTAAGTCGACCCAGTATCTCCAGCTCGATTACTTTGCTACGGACAAACTAACGATCACGGCCGGGCGCTTCCTCACTCCATTTGGAACCTACAACGAACGTCTTACGGCGATCTGGATCCAAAAGATCCAGGATGCGCCGCTCATTTTTCCCATTGGCACGCGGACGTCTGGGTCGAGTAATGGCGCGATGGTCAGAGGAGCCCTGATCGCGAAGCCGGCTTTCCACTTGAACTACATTGGATATTTTTCCGCATCCAGCAATGCCCCCCAATTCCAGGCGGGGCGACAGGCAGGCTATCGTTTTGACGCTTACTTTCCTAACAAGCGAGTCGAAGTAGGAACTTCCTACGGGCGATTCCTGCAGGGAACGCACACCAATGCAAGCGGAGCGCACTTCTGGTGGATGCCGTATCGGTTCCCTTTAGAAGTGCGTTCGGAATATGCCCACGGAGCACACGCGCAGGGGTACTGGATAGAGAGTACCTACCGCCTTTCGCAATGGAGAGGTCCTGACAGCCTGATCGGGCGCCTGGAGCCGGTGTTTCGCATGCAGCAGACGTTCCGCAACAGCCCGGGCCCTGGCGATGGTCTTCCCGCTGCTGATACCAATCTGGCTGACTTTGGCCTCGACTACCACCTGCCTCACGAAGTGCGCCTGAATGGCAGCTATTCGCGGAAGCTCTCCGCAACCGGCAACGCGAATATCTGGGACGTATCCCTGACCTACCGGTTCCTTTTTCCCATGTGGCGAGGTCACCAATGAAGAACATTCGCTCCTGCTCAAGATACGCAGGACTGCCTCTGGCAGTTTTCTTGCTCGGCAGCTTGCTGACCTGGGCGCAAGCGGCTACATCTGCGCAGAGTGCCGGGCAAGCAACTTCAGCACAACACGCGAAACCTGCTTCCACCAACCCGGGAGAGCGCGCGTTTCAGGCCAACTGCGTCCGTTGCCACAATCCACCCGAACAACTCTCTCCCCGAATCACCGGAACGGTGCTTCGCCACATGCGGGAACGAGCTTTGCTTAGCCCGCAGGAAGAGCGCGACATCCTGAAATATCTGAATCCTTGACCTTATGAAACCGAGAAGAGAAAAGCTGATGAAACTCAAGTTGACCTTCCCCATTTTGCTGGCTGCCCTGATCGCCACCATTGCATGTGCCCGGCTGATGTCGCATGCCCAGGAATCGCCACGCCGTATCGAAGTGGTTGCCAAGCGTTTCGAGTTCACCCCGAGCGAGATCACGCTCAAGAAAGGAGAACCCGTCATCCTGGTGTTGACCAGCAAAGACGTGCAGCACGGGTTGAAGCTCGATGCATTTAACCAGGTAGTCATCGCCAAGAAAGGCGAGAGCAGCCAGGTCGAATTCACCCCGAACGAGGCAGGAACATTTGTCGCTCAATGCGCGAGCTTTTGCGGCGCGGGGCACGGGTCTATGAAGCTGACCGTGCACGTTACGGAGTAAGCATGCCCCGGGCGCACCACGTTGGTTTCCTAGGCCTGTCTCTCTTGCTTTGCGGGTGCAAAGTGAGCGAGCCCAGCCCCTTGGAGCGCAAGGTTGTTGTCGCCGCGGAGCACGACTTTACCGTAGGGAACCGGTCGCAAAAAAATCCGTTGCCGCTGACAAAAGAAACTCTGGCGGCGGGCAAGGAAGCTTTTGGTCACTATTGTGTCGTTTGCCATGGACTCGATGGGCAGGCCACCGGCATCCCGTTCGCAGACCGCATGTCTCCGCCCATCCCGTCACTGGCTTCGAAGCAAGTACAGGACTACAGCGACGGGCAGTTGAAATGGGTCATCGACAACGGGCTGGCGCCATCCGGCATGCCTGCTTCGAAAGGCACGCTGACCGACGAGGAGATCTGGTCGATCGTCCACTTTATTCGTCACTTGCCGCCGGCGGGCAGCCTTGGCGAACCCGACGTCTACAGCCACTAAGCAGATTGATGAGCCGGAGATACCAATGAAATGGAGCGGACGCGCAAATAGGCAGGTGGTGGAGGCGGTTGTTGCCACCTTCCACGATTCGGCGGAGAAGTCTGCTCATCGTTTTGCGGGGTTGACAGCCAGCGACTGGGAGCGGTCCTATCACTGGCTCGATGCAAGTGGGATGGCCCTTTATTTTCTTGACCGGGTTGAGTCGTTGCACATCGAGAACGCTTTGCCTACGGCAACGCTGGAACGGCTCCGCGACAACTTGGCAGACAACCGGCAAAGAAGCTCGGCCATGTTGGTAGAGTTTGCTTCCTTGAACCAATCGTTCCAGAGGGCCGGCCTGGTCTACGCAAATCTCAAAGGTTTCTCTCTTTCGCCGGAGTCTTGCCCGCGGCCCGAACTGCGCTGTCAGCAGGACTTCGATTTTCTGCTCGATGGAACGCAATTGGATCTGTGCCGAAGGATCCTCGGCAAAACAGGCTACGAGTTAATCGCCGCAACCCCGGACGTATGGGAGTTCAAGGCCGGATCGGACGAGTTGACACGTATCACAGACCATTACAAATGGAGACCGCAGCGCTCAGTCGAAGTGCACTTCGCGACATCAGGACCACCCACCCATCTGCCATTCCGCGACGCGCGGCTGGAAAGACGCATTCGCCATTCCTGGGGCGGAGTTACCTTCCCGGCGCTTGCGCCCGCGGATCAGTTTATCGCCCAGGCGCTGCACATTTTTAAGCACCTTTGCAGTGCATGTACACGCCTCTCCTGGCTGCTCGAGTATCAACATCACGTTGCTGTTCATTACCAGGACCGGTTCTTTTGGGAGGAAGTGCGAAGGCATGCAGGGAGCAATCCTCATACATCCATTGCCATCGGCCTGACCACACTGCTCTCGTACCGCATCTTCGGAGGAGAAGCTCCGGCTGAGCTTGAGGAATGGACTTCTGCCCGTCTTCCTGCCGCCGTCAAGCTCTGGGCCGACCACTACGGAAGAGAGGCGATCCTGGCGGACTTTCCGGGTACAAAGTTGTACCTGCTGCTGCAGGAGGAGTTACCAGGCAACGATGACTCGTGGAAGCAAACAAAACGCAGCAGGCTGATGCCGTTGCGCCCCGCGCCACGGATTGTAAGCGTAAGCACCGATGGGAACGTATGGAAGCGCATGCGGGGCGAGCTATTCCAACTACGGTTCCTCCTGTTTCGCTTGCGTTTCCACATTATTGAAGGATTGCACTACCTGGTTGAGGCCTCTCGCTGGAAGCGCCGGCTGGCTGCTTTGCCGAATTACAGGCCCAACCTGATGGTTGATTGAAAATGACTATGAAGAAACGACCCACAACCCGATTCGCCCACCTTTCCTTGAGAGTTGTGGCTCTTCTTGCAATGTGTGGCACCGTTTTGGCCCAACAGGTGGCGGCTCCGGTTACTGCGCCTGGGTCCAGCACCACGGATACAACTTCTTCGGCTTCTGATACAACCAGCACTTCTACCTCGCCATTCAATCAGCGGAGTTCGCTGACAGCCTCGCAGATTATTGCAATTCTGCAGCAGAGACCAGAGTTGGTGGTCGAGCTTAAGTCCGAGGTTGCCGATCAACTGCAACAGCAGGGCATTCAAACCCAGGCTGACTCGATCTCGGATGAGATGCTGCTCAGCCAGATCTCGACCAACGCCCAATTGCGCGCCAGCATCACGGTTTGGCTCCGCGCCCGTGGCTATGTTTCAGCAGCCGAGATGGATCGCTTACTGTCGAGCGACGCCTTGGGTGAGGACAGTGGACTCTCGCCCTTCGCATCAGCCTCCTCATCGCTGTCTTCGACGCTCCCCTCTGCGCTCTCATCGAGAACGTCTCTTGATAGTTCTGCCCTCTCGGCGGGTGACGGTTCTCAGGGTGGACTTGTTTCCGGGAACCCGCTCTCACCGGGTGACAACGGCATCACAGCCATGCGCACCAGGGGATTGAGTACCTCGAGCACAACACCCGACAAGTCACGCAGCACCACGGACGAGCCCGAAACCCTCCACCTACCCGCGCCCTACAATTTGCGCTCTTTGCGTGACCTCTACAGCCAACTCCCTCCGGATAGCGTTAAGCTCAAGCGCTTCGGTTCCGAGGTTTTCGTCAACCGCGAGGATTCGACACACGGCGGATTGGGAAGCCGCAACCTGCCCGTCGATCTTCCTATCGGTCCCGACTATGTACTGGGCACAGGAGATGGGTTGACCATCAATCTTTGGGGAGGCATCTCACAGAACTTCGCCCGCGTCATTGACCGCGAGGGCAAGATCGCGCTCCCGGAAGCGGGGTCTCTGGTTGTCGCCGGACTCACCCTGCAGCAGGCCCGCTCCACCATCGAAAGCGCGCTTAAGCAGCAATATCACAACGCCCAGGTCGATGTGACCATTGCCCGCCTGCGCACGGTCCGGGTGTATGTCGTCGGCGATGTGCAGCGTCCTGGAGCGTACGATGTCAGTTCCCTCTCCACGCCCCTCAACGCCATTTATCAGGCCGGCGGACCTACCAGCGTCGGCTCGCTGCGCATCGTGCGCCATTATCGCGGACAGCAACTGATACGAGAAGTAGACCTGTACAGCTTTTTGCTGAACGGTGTGCGCATGGATGACGAGCGCCTACAGGCCGGCGATACGCTGTTGATCCCGCCCGCTGGCCCGCAGGTTGCCATCTTCGGCATGGTCAAGCGGCCGGCAATCTATGAACTCAAAGGCAGCTCGACACTGAAAGACGTGCTGGGCGATGCCGGCGGAGCCACCGTCGCCGCGGCCCTGGACCACATCACGATTGACCGCATCGACCCCAACAAGCAACGCGAGACGGTAACGCTCGAGTCCAAGCCATCTGACACGACCCGGTCGATACAGGCTGAGATAGCCACCTTCGCTGTGAGGGATGGCGATCGTATCCACGTCGCAGCGATTCTTCCCTATAGCGAGCGCGCGATCTATGTGGAGGGCCACGTCGTGCGGCCGGGAAAGTTTCCCTTCCGGGACGGCATGCAGTTGAGCGATGTTCTTCGCTCCTACAAAGACCTGCTGCCGGAGCCCGCTGCCAAAGGCGATCTCATACGCCTGGTCGCCCCCGATTTTCATCCGGAGACGATTCAGTTCGATGTGGCCGACGCCCTGATCGGCAACGCAAACCTGCCTCTCCAACCGTTTGACACCATCCGCATTCTCGGCCGCTATGAAGTGGATGCGCCGCAGGTGGCGATTCGTGGGGAAGTGCTACGCCCCGGCACCTATGCGCTTACCTTCGACATGACACCGATGAAGCTGGTGAACATGGCCGGCGGCTTCAAGCGCGATGCTCTGCTCAGCAGCGCAGACCTGGCGAGCTACACCGTCCAGGACGGCCAAAAGGTCATCAGCCAACGCGCCGCGATTCATATCCGTTCGGATGAATTCGACACAGTCCCGCTCAAGCCGGGTGACATTCTCACCATTCATCAGCTGTCCGGGTGGAACGATATCGGCGCCTCCGTCATTCTCGAAGGCGAGGTGACCTACCCCGGTAGCTATGGCCTGCAGGAGGGCGAGCGTCTTAGCTCGGTGCTCCGCCGGGCCGGAGGGCTGCGTGACACCGCCTATCCGGCCGGCGCCATCTTAATTCGGACTCAAGTAAAGGAGTTGGAAGAGAAAACCAGGATTGAGCTCATCCACCAGATCGAGACTTCCTCGGCATCCGCGCGCCTTGCACCTAATTTAAGCGGCCAGGATTCGAGCGCGCTGCTGCAGGCTGCATCGCAACAGCAGGCCGAAGTTCTCCAGCGCTTGAAAAGTCAGCCGGCCAGCGGACGTCTCGTCATTCATATAAGCGGCGATATCAATAGCTGGGCGAACACGCCTGCCGACATCGAGATGCATACCGGCGACGTGTTGACCGTTCCCAAGCGTCCTGGATTCGTATTGGTTAGCGGCCAGGTTTATAACGCCTCTGCGCTTACCTACGTTCCCGGTAAAGAAGCAAGCTGGTACCTCCGCCGGGCCGGGGGAACCAACGATGTTGCGAATCGCAAAGAGATCTTCATCGTCCGTGCCAACGGTTCGGTCATTGGAAGACGCTCTGGTGAGTGGTATGGGGCGAACGTCCTCTCCACTCGCCTGGATCCTGGTGACGTAATCGTCGTTCCCCAAAAGATTATCGGCGGATCCCTCTTCTGGAGAAACCTGCTGACCGTTGCCCAGATTTCTTCTTCCATTGCCATCACCGCCGCGGTAGCCGGGGTCATATAGGTTCGCCATGCGAAAGTCAGCGATGCTCGTGTCGGTGTCACTCATGCTCACGCATGGGTATGCCCCGGCACAGCCGCATCCGCCGGCGGATGGAGACGCGGGCTGCCAAACCGCCAACATGGCATCCACGTATGTTCCGATCGAAAGCTGGATCTACCCCGCAATCGAGAGGCTGGCATTGGCCGGTTACATTCAAACTGCATTCGCGGGGCTGCGCCCCTGGACGCGGATGGAAAGTGCGCGGCTCGTCGCCGAGGCCCAGGAACAACAAATCGATCGTCAGAATGTTGTCGACTCCGGCCAAGCGGTCGACGAACAAATGAACTCATTGATCACGGACCTGGCGGGTGAGTTCGCCGTGGAGCTTCGTCAGCGGGACGGAGAGTGCAATCGCCAGGCGGCAATCGACTCCATTGACTGGCGCAGCACAGCGATCGCGGGCGCCCCGCTTACCGACGGCTACCACTTTGCGCAAACCATTACCAACGACTATGGGCGCCCCTACGGCCGCGGAGCAAATATCTACACAGGCATATCCAGCCGCGCCGCTCTGGGATCCTTTGCGTCTTACTTCCGCGTGGATTTACAGCGCACCGCGCCGGCGGTAGCGACTCCCTCGTCAGCGGACGCGGCCATCGCAGCAGCCGACTTTACTCCTACCGCAGCGGCGGCCCCAGTCTCTGGTTTCACCCGTGGACGCGTGCTCGAAGCCTATGCCTCGTACACCTTTCACAACAACCAACTCACCTTTGGGAAACAGGCGTTGTGGTGGGGTCCGGGCAAGGGCGGCCCGCTCCTCTTCAGCAACAATGCAGAGCCCATCACCATGCTCCGCTACGATCGGGTCTCCCCGTTTGAGCTGCCTGGCTTTGGCCGGTTGCTGGGCCCGATTCGTGTTCAGCTTTTCCTGGGTCGCCTTTCCGGACAGCAGTTCGTGCATGTCGGGGCCCAGACCCTGGGGCAGGCAGGAGTTGCGCTCAGCAACCAGCCGTTTATCAACGGTCAGAAATTTTCCTTCAAGCCCAGTCCCAATCTTGAATTCAGCGTCTCGCGCACCGCGATTTTCGCGGGCGCCGGCGTTGGCTTCACTACCAACAGCTTTTTGCGCAGCTTATTTTCTACCGGCAACTCCACCGGCACGAGCGATCCGGGCGATCGCCGGTCCGACGTTGACGTCCAATACACAGTCCCAAAGCTCCACAATCTGCTGAAGCTTTATGTGGACACGTTCACCGACGACGAGCTCTTTCCCCTTGCCTACCCCACACATAGCGCGTGGTCGCCAGGATTTTATGTTGCTCGCCTGCCGCACCTCCCACACGTCGACTTTCGCGCGGAGGGGTTCCTGACGCCCCGTCGAACTTTTCCGGGGTTTTATTACTTCAATGTCCATTACCTCAGCGGCTATACCAACGACCGGCAACTCCTGGGCGACTGGATAGGACGCGAGTCGAATGGATATCAGCTTTGGAGTAACTGGTGGTTCTCTTCCAGGAGCTCGGTTCAGGTGAGCGCGCGCCATCAAACGGCCAGTGATGCCTTTCTTCGTGGTGGCTCTCTCCGCGATCTGAATGTCAGCACGGATCTCGCTCTGAGCCGGCACTGGCAGTTCGCTGCCGCGGTGCAACAGGAACGATGGAGCTTTCCGCTCCTTTCGACGACGACGAAGAACAATCTGACCACCACCATCCAGCTCTCCTTCCACCCGAAAGCAGGAGAATTCTAATGGCCACCGCCGAGATCATCTCCACAAAATCGCAACCCATGGCGAATTGGGTCCGGAATGCCAACTTGCTTTGGGATCGCCGACGCCTGTTAGCCACGGTGGCCGCGGTGGCTTTCCTTCTCAGCGCCACCCTTGCTCTTATTACGCCGAAGCGGTACGAGTCTTCCGCGCGCCTCATGCCTCCGGAACAACCCTCTTCTGGCGCTGCGATGCTTGCGGCGCTCGCCGGCCATTCTTTGGGAGGGTTGGCTGGATTTGGCAATCTCGCCGGGCTGTTGGGCGGAAGAACCTCGAGTGCCCTGTTTATCGATCTTCTCCGCAGCCGGACCATCAGTGACCACATCATCGATCGCTTCAATCTGCAACAGGTTTACAAGAAGCGCTACCGCATCGACACGGTTAAGTACCTTGGCCACCATACAACCGTGGTGGATGACAAGAAGAGTGGAGTCATCACGATTACGTTTAGCGATACTGACCCTCGGCGCGCACAGGCAATCGCACAGGCCTATCTTGATGAGCTGAATCGCATGGTGACCCACGCCAATACCTCATCGGCACGGCGGGAACGCGAGTTCATTGAGAAGCGCCTGGTCAGTGTGCATGCCGAACTACAGGATGCGGAGAAGGCGCTCAGCCAGTTTTCCAGCACCAACGTCACCCTCGACATCAAGGAGCAGACCCACGCCATGGTGGACGCGGCCGCCAGGTTGCAAGGCGAATTGATTGTGGGTCAGTCGGAACTCGACTCTTTGCAACAGATTTACGGCGACGGCAATGTGCGCGTGCGTGCTGCCCGGGCACGCATCGGCGCCTTGAAAAGCCAGCTCACGAAGATGAGCGGCAGTGCTTCTCCGGATGGATCCGACCAGAACGCCGATGCAAGCTCTGAGTTATACCCATCCCTGCGCCAATTACCACGGCTTGCTGTTCCATACGCTGACCTCTACCGGCGCGTGCGCATTCAGGAAACTGTTTTCGAACTGTTATCACAGCAATATGAGATGGCCCGAATCGAAGAGGCAAAAGATACTCCGGTGGTCGCGGTCATCGACCAGCCGCTGGTCGCAGAGAGGAAGTCGTTCCCTCCGCGCACGCTCATCACTCTTGTTCTGACCATGCTGGCCCTTGGAGCAACGTGCTTCTACATCGTTCTTCGTTCCATGTGGGAACACGTGGGGGCAGGTGATCCGCGGAAGGTGCTGGCGCAGGAGATTGGCGAAACCGTACGCAGACAACTGGAGCACCGCTTTCGGCGAAGGGTTGGTATCGAATGAGAGCTCATCTCTCGAACGCCGCCTATGGAGTGCTGGATTACGCAGCCTATCCCATCGCCATGATCCTCTCTGCTCCGACGCTGCTAAAGCACCTGGGGGTGGAACAGTACGGCATTTGGATAGTAACCACCGCAGCGCTGAATACCGGCGCCATCATCGCGTCGGGTTTCGGCGACGCCAACATCCAATACATCGCCAGCGCCAGAAGTCAGGGCGACGCGGATCTGCTGCTGCGGGCAGTACGGAGCATGCTCGGCATCAACCTCCTGCTCGGCGGGGTGCTCGCGCTTCTATCGTGGATGCTGGTGCCGCTTGCTGTCGGCCACCTGGTTGGCTCCGCGGAGGGATTGCGAGCAGCCTGCCTTCTGTGGCCTGAGGATTGCCAGCGTTCTCATGCTGGTGCGGGCCGTCGAGACTGTCTGCGTCAGCACGCAGAGAGCTTTCGAGCGATATGGGCCCGCGATCCGTATCAGCCTCTTTTCCCGGGTGATCACCGTGGCAGCGGCTGTGGTACTGAGCGTTTACGGATTTGGCATCGCCGCCATCATGGAGGCGACCGCTTGCTTCCTGGTTCTCGGAACCTTGGCCCAGCTGATTCGCCTGCAGCAATACCTGGGAGCGGCGTCGCTCTTTCCGTCGTTCGACCGTCACGCGACTACCGCCCTGTTTCAATTCGGCGCGTTTAGTTGGCTGCTTGCAGTCTCGGGCGTCATCTTTACCCAGGCGGACCGATTGCTCCTGGGCGTCTCTCTAGGCGCAACGACGGTCACGGCGTACGCATTGTGTGTGCAGATGGCCCAGCCGATCTATGGCATCGCATCCTCCGGGCTGCATTTTCTTTTTCCTTATCTTGCGGCGCGCAATGCAGTCTCCCGGCCGGCAGCCATCAGAAAAGCCATCCTGGCAGCCTTTTCCGTCAACCTTCTGGTTGTCGCGATCGGAGCCGGCATCCTTCTGCTCTTCGGCCGTGCGGTCCTGAATGCGTGGGTCGGCCAATCGGTTGCTCAAAGTGCAGCCGGAATCCTGGCTCCGATCACCTGGAGCTTCGCGTTTCTCGGGCTGAGTGTCACCGGCTACTATGCATTGCTCGCGCTTGGCCGGGTCCATATGGTCACTGCGCTGAATATCACGGGAGGCCTGGCCATGCTGCTGCTCATGGCCTGCCTTCTACCCTTGCAGGGCGTTCATGGGATCGCGATGGCCCGTCTATCCTACGGGCTCGTCGCCATGCTGATGTACGTCCCGCTTGCCCGTGCGCTGGGGGGCGCACGGGCGCCTTCTCTGTCCGCGGCAGACGTTTGCCCAGTCTGTGAGGACGTATGAGCAGCCTGGCAATCACCAGTGTCCAAACGCGGAGCGAGGCCGGCAGCCTCATGGCCGCGACCGTGGGCTTCTATTTTGCGATTCGCTATTCGTTTGAGTACTTGTTCTTCCAGTCAAACCCACGTGCGGGCGCCGGGTTCAGCGTCGGGCTCAATTTTTTGCTGTTCGCGGTGGTTGTATTCCATTCGCTGGGGCCGGCCCCAAACACTTTGCGTTCGACGGTGCTTGTGCCTTGCTTCCGCCCGGCCATCACCTTTCTCCTGTTTGCTCTTTGCAGCTTGCTTTGGAGCGCAACGGTCTCGGTAGCCGTTGCCTTTGCATACTGGTGCGGTGTGGTCGCTGACCTGGCGATGGTGGTGTTGCTGCTTCGCACCGGGCCGGTGGACCTCATGTCGTCCTCGGTGATGAAGGGCTATGTGTGGGGTGCCGGCTTCATTGCGGTCATCACCTGGGCTTCTCCCACGATGCAGGATCTCCGCCCGGGGAATGACGACTTCTTCAGCCCCAACGCCATCGCATTAATCTTAGCCTTCGGCGTATTTATGGCCCAGTTTCTCAGCCGTTCCAACCGGTCCTGGAACCTGGCCGCGATTTTCCTTTCCATTACCTTACTGCGCACTACTCAGCAAAACCACCATCATTGCCTTTGTCGCAGGGGAAGCACTCTTGCTTATGCGCGATTCTGCGATCACCCGCCGCAAACTACTCATGATCCTGCTGAGTGCAGGCCTCGTCGTCGCGGCATTCTGGAGGCTGATCCAAGCCTATTTTGAGGTATACACCACCACCGGCAATGAGGCGGAAACACTGACGGGGCGCGTCGGCGTCTGGGACTATGTTTGGGATAGATCACTCGAACAACCCTGGATCGGGCACGGATTTCACTCCTTCCGCAATGTCATACCGAACTTCGGGCCCTTCGAACCCTGGCACGCTCACAACGAACTGCTGCAGCTCTTCTACGCCTACGGAGCCGTGGGGATACTTCTTTTCTTTATGGTTTACGGCAGTCTCTTTCTGCAGATCCGCCGCTTCCGCCTGTCATCCCATAAAGCGCTTTTTTACGGACTCCTTCTCTTCATCGTGATACGGGGCCTCGGCGATACCGATCGATTCGAGCTCACGCTGCCGTTTTGGTTTGTTTTTCTGATCAGCTCGCTAATGATGCACCTTAACCCGCATCAACTCGAATCGCTCGAGTTGAGTACGCCGATAAAGGACGGCCAATCATGAAGATCGTCATCGTAGTTGCCGGCTCCTCCGGGCACCTCTCGGGAGTCACTCGTCATGCGGCTAATCTCGCCCGATGCCTGCTCTCGCTGCAGCGGCGTGACGGCAATCCATGTGGTCGCTGCTGAATGTCAGTGGGATGCGCTGGACTCAGCCCTGCCGCACAATGACGCCAGGCTCCATCTTCACGAGATATCGATGGGCAGCAATGCTATCAGCCGCAATCTCTGGTACTACAACCATCTGCCCGCCATAGTCCGCCGCCTGAAGGCTGATATTGTGCACTTCGCGTATCCGGCTCCGATCAATCGGCGAGCGCTCGGCTGCCCCGCGGTCGTTACCCTTCATGACCTCTACCCGTACGATATTCCCTCTAACTTTGGCTTCCCCAAGGTTCTCTTCAACCGCCTGATATTGCAACAGTGTCTGCGTGCGGCAGACAAGATCACCTGCGTTTCCGAAACCACCTTTCGCCGTCTCGCCTTTTATGCTCCCCGGCTTGCCGCTCGCCGCGCAGTCACCATCTACAACTGCGTCGATCCCGGGCCGGCCGCCGCCGCGAACCAGCCCTATCCCGGCATGGTTTGGTCAACCCTTTCTCCTCTGTGTTGCCCAGCACCGCCGGAACAAGAACATCGTGCTTACTTTGCAGGTCTTCCGGCGCCTGCTGCTGGAAAAGGAGATCAATCCGGCGGCGCTGCTGGTGGTGATTGGCATCGAAGGTCCGGAGACGGAAAACATTCATCGAACCATCAGGGAACTAAACCTGGAGCGCCAAGTCGTCTTCCTTCGCGGAATTTCTGATGCCGAACTGGAATGGTGCTATAAGAATTGCGAACTCCTGCTGGCGCCTTCGCTGATCGAAGGTTTTGGTCTGCCCATCGTCGAGGCCATGTTTCACCATTGCCGGGTAGTCTGCTCCGATATTCCGGCGTTTCGGGAAGTAGGTGGATCTTATTGCCACTATGTTCCGCTGGAACCATCCGCTGAGGACGCATTCGTCCGCGCAACGCGGGAGGCTCTCGCAACTCTGAGATTCCGCACGCCGACCATCGATCGTTATTCCAGTGATCGCATTGCAAAACAGTACTTCGAACTCTACCGGGAGTTGTGCCATATAGGCGCCACCGTAGAAACCATCGGCCATCGTGGCTTAGCCCGTAGTTTGGAAGGAAGTGGATCATGAAAAACGAGATCGCAGGCCTGCCATCAGACACTCTTCCCAGCGACCTGGGTGAGAAGCAGTTGTTGCTGGATTGTCTTCTCCAGGACCCGAAGCGCTCGTGGCTGCACTACCTCGACGGACGCCAGGCTCTGCGTGTAGGAGTCCTGCTGCATCTGGGCAAGCTAAGTCTTCCCCGGAAAGCATAGTGGCCAGACGCGTGATCGCAGGTACGGTCCTCGTGCTGCTGGGCTGCTACCTGTTCGGGCACACCATGCCACGCGCCTGGCGCTCATTGAACACCGACTTCCCCAATTACTACCTGGCAGCGAGACTGACCCGCGAGGGTGTCGATCCATCGCGCGCCTATGAGTGGATCTGGCTGCAGCGAGAAAAAGACCACCGCAACATCGATCAGCGAGTGGTTGGGTTGGTGCCCATTACACCCTTTTCCACTCTGGCCATGTGGCCCTTGACCGGTTTGCCTCCGCTGGCTGCAAAACACGCGTGGCTCACTCTTCAATCTCGCTCTTCTTGTTCCCATTGCGTGGTTGATGAGCGGCGTCAGCGGTCTATCCCTGCTGCAAGTAGGGTGTCTCCTCGGGCTTTCCTTCCCCTTGCATCGGAACCTTCTCTACGGCCAGTACTACATCGTTCTGCTTGGCATTCTGACCGCTGCGTTTTGGGCAATGCAACGGCAACGAAATCGCCTGGCTGGATCTCTGATTGCCCTGGGCGTAGCGGTCAAGATTTTTCCCGTCATCCTGACGCTGCACTTTGTGCGGAAAAAGAACTGGCAAGCACTCCTGGCGTGCTTCTTGACCGGCGTTCTTTGTCTCCTGGTTTCTGTCTCGGTCTTTGGCTGGAGTCTTCACCGCACGTATTTACTTCAAGTCCTACCCTGGACGCTGCGGGGTGAGGTGCTCGATCCCTATAACCTGGGGAGCTCTTCCCTCTCCACCCTGCTTCACCGGCTCTTCATCTTCGAGCCACAGTTGAATGCGCATCCCGCGTTGCATGCGCCATGGCTTTTCGCCATCCTGCACCCCACATTTCAATTGGCCTTGCTGTTGCCGGCGTTGCTTTGGATCGACACTGGTAAGTCTTCTCCGATTCGTACTTCCCTCGAATGGTCGGCGCTCCTGCTGGCAACCCTCACGCTAACGCCATTGCCCGCCTCCTACCACTTCACGGTTCTCGTTCTGCCTGTGGCCATTCTTTGCGGACACCTCATGCAAGAGCGGCGTAGAGCTCTGCTCGTGCTTGTCATTGTGCTTTATCTTGCCGTGGGGTACCCGGGATGGAACACGGCGCCGGCGGATGGTTGGCAAGCTCTCCTGCATGTAAAGCGTCTGTATGCGCTGATCCTGTTGACTACGGTAGCCATCTACTTGATCAAAAGCGGCAGCCAGGTGCCACCGTCAAAGTGGTGGCTCGCTGGGGGTGCAGCTGCTCTCGTCTTCAGTATTGCCAGTGGCCTGAAACATCAGCACGGCTTGTTTGAGGACTATTCCTACCGGCTCCCCATCGGACAACAAATGCTTCTAGCGGCGCAACCGGTTCCACGAGAAGACGGAGTAGAGGCCATCACGTTGCAACCGGATGGATACCGAAGGGCGACGATTGAAGGTAATTCTATTGTTACCAAAGCAGACGACGGAGCGAAGGATGAGCTATCACTCACCGCCGCCGGGGATCAGCTTTTGGACGGAGACAGTGGGGCTCCATTCCGTTCTCGAGCCTTCACCGGTCTCTGGGCCGTCGATCCTCGACGCCGAATCGCCGGCCTCACTCGAGAACGGAATCAAACTCGCCTTCCTGCGCGAAATAGGCGGCCGTAAACACCTCTTCGTGCGCGATCTCGCTCGTCCGGGCGAACCCGACCGGCAACTCACGACAGGAACTTCTCCCTGGAACGTCGAAGAAATCGCAGTTTCGCCCAGCAGATCGCTGGTTGTTTCCGCGACAAAAGGCGGTGACAGTTCAAGACTCTACGAAGTACACGGAGTCGACCAACTGGAGCTTCTCCCTGTCGGCGAAGCACGCTATCCGGCGATTTCCCCCGATGGCCACTGGCTTGCGTTCAGCATTTTCCGATCCGGCTACTGGAACCTCTCCTTGCGCGATTTGAGTACCGGCGCGACCCGGCGTCTCACCAACGTAGCTTGCGATCAAACCGCGCCCGCCTGGATGCCCGACTCCAATACGCTCCTTTACAGCAGCGATTGTGGCCGTGCGCTTGGCTTTACCGCCGTTTGCAGGCGGCGCTTTCGTTGAACCAACCGCGAAGCCGAAGTAACAGGACGGGTGCCTCATGTTCGCCTATGCGTACATGGGCCGAAAAAGACGGGGCGCAGCCCCTTCCAACGCTTTTGCTCTACCGACCAGGGCCGTTGATGCGTCGAGTGAAAGTATCGGAAAACCTCGTTCTCGACCCAGGTCCGCCGTGGCGAGGGCACCCGTCCAAGACCTTAAACCCGTGCATGCGGGAGGAAATACTGACGAAACGCCGACAATTCCGTGACAACCGGCCTTAGCTCTTTGCCTAGACTCGGCTGTGGTGGAACGAAATCTCTGCAGGTAGCGCCGTGAACATCGTTCGAAATCTCGCACGGCTGTTCCTCCTGCTTCTGGTCCCCGCAATCTCGGTGCATGTGGGAATTTTGCAGCTTCGATAGCCATGGACAAATTGATCAGTTTTCCCCCTCCGCGCGCGTTCCGCAGCTATCCAGCGTTACTGCGAGAGCTGCAGCCGTCATCTATGGCCGGCAATGAAGGAGAAGCGACGGTGCCCCAAGCTTTGCAGAAAGAAACCGATTCGTCTTCGGTCGAAGATCCTCTTCTGTGCAACGTGGAACTGCCGTTGCGAGCGGTCTTCTATCCGCTCGGCTTCGCCTTCGAGATCGTCACCAACAGTCAGGCAGTGTTGGATGCAGCCGCGGAGAGTTGGCGGCAATCCCAACCACGCGATGCCGGTCCAGCATTGCAACTCCGTATCGGAGTTACCCCCGGTGTCTCTGGAATCTGTCCGCCCACGCCCGTGGCACGCGGCCAACAGCATTTGATCTCCCTGATCGCGGATGCGCAGAACCATGCGATTTGCGATCTCAACGCGGGTTTCGCGTTCGCCTGGCTCACCGAAGACGCACTCCAGAACCGCAGCTATGCCCGATACCACTTCCTTGAGGCGGTCGCTCTCATCCTCATCTCGACTACCTATGCCACTCCCATACACGCGGCCTGCGTCAGCCGCCACGGGCGCGGCATGTTGCTTTGCGGTCCATCCGGTACCGGCAAGTCGACACTGGCTTACGCGTGTGCGCGCCGCGGATGGGTCTTTACCTCTGATGACGCTTCGTACCTTCGGCACCATGCCACTGATCTTCGCGTAGTCGGCAACTCGCACCAGGTACGTTTTCGACCTTCCGCTAAAGATCTATTCCCTGAGCTGCGAGGCCGAAGCATCACCCCTCGCGCCGAAGGCAAACCCTCCATCGAAGTCCCTACGGCCGAGTTGCCCGGAATCATTACTGCGGACGAGGCGCTGGTTCACCACATCATTCTTCTTACCCGGCTTCCTTCGGCCTGCGCGGAACTGCGGCCGCTTCCCAGGGAAGCCGCACAGCAGTACTTTCGCCAGTATCTCCAACTCCCTGACAAGATCCAGAAGATGCAGGCAGACGCAGCCAGGAGCATCGCTACCGCTGACGTGTACGAACTTCGTTACCAGGATCTGGAGCAGGCGATCGAGTGTCTCGATCTGCTGGCCCGCGATTCAGGCAAACCCAGATGATCCCGCCATCCCTGCAGTATTTCCGCCGGTTGTTGGCCAGGGCACCGCGCGGACAGTTCTGGCTTTTCTTCACCGCAGCCATGTTCTTCAACTTTGGCTTCTCCATCTTCTTCTTTCTCTTCAACCTCTATTTGCTCGGCTTTCACTTTACCGAACGTTCGCTCGGCTTGATCGGCGGCTTCATGGCCCTGGGCAGCATACTGGGGACGATCCCCGTCGGCATTTGCGCCCAGCGCTTCGGCCTGCGTCTCACGCTTGTGGGTGGTCTGCTGTGCACCGTGATCTTCTCCGTGCTTCGCATTTGTTTTCTTGCCCAGCCCGCGCAGCTCGCCCTCGCCCTCCTCACCGGCATGACCCTTTGTTCCTGGGCAGTGTGTCTCTCTCCTGCGATCGCCAGCCTTACTGCAAGAGCAGCAGCGCCCATTCGCATTCAGTCTTATGTTCTCCTCGGGCATTGGCGTCGCCGCGCTCGGCGCCCTGGTTGCCGGTCAACTGCCGGGCTGGCTCCGCCACCTTCCACATTCCTTCACTGCGAGTGAGGCCAGCCGGCTCACGCTCGGGTTTGCCTGTGGCGCAGCGGCTCTTTCGATCGTTCCCCTACTCAGGCTGAACTTGCCCGGAGCGGCTCCACGGGTCGCAGCTCCCACGCCTTTCGCATCCCTTCCTGCGCCGATTTCTCCCGGCCATGGCGGTCTGGGCCCTGGTCACCGGATCCTTCCCGCCCTTCGCGAATGTGTATTTCGTCCACCACCTGGGCTTGTCCCTGCAAAAATTGGGCTTCGTTTTCTCGCTCGCGCAGCTGGTTCAGTTTCTCGCTGTGCTTTGCGCTCCCCTCCTGTTCAGGCGCACCGGCCTGGTCAAAGGAGTCATTCTGACCCAACTAGCAACAGCCGCTGCCTTGGCATCGCTGGCCTTGATCCACCCAGGACCCCACGGAGGCACGCCCGCACTCTGGGTTTACCCCGTCTACATGGCCATGCAGTTCATGAACGAACCCGGCATTTATAGCCTGCTGATGGAACAGATTCCTTCGGGCGAACGAAGCAGCGCCTCGGCCTCTACCTTCTTTTTGAGTAATGCGTGCCAGGCAATGGCCTCTGTTGCCATGGGAGCGGCGATCGCCCGCTTTGGTTATTCCGCGGCCCTACTTTGCATCGCTGGGTTGGCAGTAGCGGCTACGCTCCTGTTTGCAAGGTTGTCTGGCTCGCGAACCGCCCCTGCTCCGAACTCCGCAGACTATCTGGAGAACTTGACGGCGATCCAGTTATGAAGGTGGCCACAGCAGCGGTTTATGCAAGCCCGGGACAGTGCTCGCGGGATGTCACTTCTTTGTCATTTCGCCTTTTCAGTGTTCATTTTGCGCCTTCCTGAGGGACACTGTAAGGAGCGACTTTTGCGGAATGATCGGCCCGGAACAGGTCTTGAACGGTGGAGTGAGTATGAGCTTGATTCTCGTTATCGAAGACGATCCCAGAATTCAACGAGCGCTGCGACGACAATTCAGCGCAGAAGGGTATGACGTTCATATCGAAGGCGAAGGTCCCTCCGGCCTGGCTGCCTGCAAGAGCATGCGTCCCGCAACCGTTGTTCTGGATCTGATGTTGCCCGGGCTTTCCGGGCGCACAGTGTGCAAAGAAATAAAGGCCTGGTGCTCTGACATCCCGGTCATTGTGCTCAGCGCCGTCTCTGAAGTGGCCGACAAAGTCCTGCTGCTCGAGACCGGCGCCGATGATTACATGACCAAACCCTTTAGCCCGCGTGAGCTTCTTGCGCGCGTTCAGGCTGCGATCCGGCGCACGCAAAAAAAAGTCAAGGAGTTACCTGCTGGTTTCGGAGACGTCTCCGTCGACTTCCTCAAAATGGAGATCTACCGATCGGGAACACTGGTGCCCTTGACGGCGCATGAGTTTAAGCTGCTTCGCTACTTCCTCGATAATCCAGGCCGCGCCATTGCGCGCGAGGAACTGCTGAGCGATGTCTGGGGCATGAGTTTCCACCTCACCACTCGCACCGTCGACAACCAGATTCTCAAGCTTCGTCAGAAACTCGAAGCTGACCCCGCGAACCCGGTTCACTTCCGCACCGTTCATGGAATCGGATACAAATTCGTCCCACAAGGATAGCCAATTTGTGTCGTGAAAGAGATAGTTGATTCATGAAACAGTGGCGGATGCGGACGACCTTGATGTTCTCGCTCCTGGCAGTCTCGCTGGGGCTTACGGTCACCTGCCTTTTCATCATCCGCGCCACCGTTCAGCAGGAAATCAGCAAGAGTCTCCAGGCCGACCTGGATCATTCGCTCAGCACATTTCGCAACCTGGCAAATCAACGCAATCGCATGCTTGACCGGGAAGCCGCGCTGCTGGCCGATCTTGCCCAGCCTGAAGGCTCTGATGTCGACTCAGGATGCGCATACGATCCAGGATGCCAGCCAGGAGTTCTGGGCCACCAGCGGGAGTGACTTCTTCGCCCTCACCACCCCCAATGGAACGCTCCTCACCTATTCCAATCGCGGACCGAAGCTGAATAATGCGTCGGTTACGAGTGGACTGCAAGCCTGCATGACTTCTGCCGAAGAGGCCTGCATGATCGCCTTCGGGCAAAGTCTCTACGAGCTTTCCATTCAGCCGCTGTACTTCGGACCGCCGGAAAACGGATCCTATCTTGGCTATGTGATCATCGGCTACGCCATTGACCGCCAGGTGGCCGGTGAGGTCAGCGAGGCCGCCGCTGCGGACGTCATCTTTCTGGTCAACGGTGAAGTGGCTGCCACCACGCTGCCCGCTACCCGGCTGAATGATCTTCGGCTGCACAGTCCGATTCTTGCGGAAGTGGACTCCGCCCCGCGCAAGATGCAGTTAGGTGGAGAAGCCTACATTGCGGCGGCCGCCGCTCTCCCCGCCGCCGGCCAGGAGCGGATTCAGATCGTCGTGCTCAAGTCATATGACCGGGCAAGCGAATATCTGGGCCGCGTCAATCGATGGGTTCTCGCCTTGGGCGTGGCTACCTTGCTTCTTGGGGCTGGTGCTGGCCGTTGCCATTTCCCGCACCGTGACGCGTCCGCTGGAAACCCTGGTCGCCGGCACTCGCGCACTGGGCCAGGGCGATTTCGACTATGAATTAAGAGTGGATGGCGCTGCGGAAGTCCGCGAGCTCGCCCTCGCCTTTGACAGAATGCGCGGTGAGCTCAAGCGCACGCATCGCGAGCTGCTCGAGTCGGATCGCCTGGCCACCATCGGCAGAATGGCCAGCTCCGTATCGCACGATCTTCGCCACCATCTCTCCGCCATTTACGCCAACGCCGAATTCATGAGCCTGCCTAATACCGGCGCTGACGAACGAGCAGAATTGCATCTGGAAGTGCAGGAAGCCGTGCAGAGCATGACCGACCTCATCGAATCGCTGCTCCTCTTCAGCCAGACCGGTCAGATGCTCCATCTGCGCCGGGAGCAGATTGATGCCTTGGTCGAGCGCACCGCCCAATCCGTGCGCCAGCATCCCGAATGCCGCGAGGTACAACTCTCGACGGAAATTTCCGAGCCCATCTATGCCTGGGTAGATAGCAAAAAGCTTGGCCGCGCTATTTACAACCTGCTTCTCAATGCATGCCAGTCAGCCAAGACAGGACCGGGCGTGCACAAAGTGCGTCGGTAAAGCTTTCGGAAGACAACGACAAGATTGAAATCAGAATTCGCGATACCGGACCAGGTGTAGCCGAATCCATTCGAGAGACCCTCTTTCAGCCTTTTGTGAGCGCCGGCAAGGAGAATGGCGTAGGGCTTGGGCTCACGCTTGCACAACACGTCGCGCAAGAGCATGGTGGTGAAGTACGGCTGGAGAAATCCGCGCCTGGAGAAACCGTATTTACCATATTGCTCTACAAGCAGGCGCTGGAGGCCTTTGGACACACCAAGGCCGAGTCCGTCAAGGTCAACACGTTCCAGGAATAAGAACGAAATACCGCCGGTATCCCGAAACCAGGCGTCGCAGGAGTTGCTATGAGACGATCGTCAGGTCAGCTGTCCACGGGTCCGAGATGTCGTCGTAAAGTTGTCATCTTGGCCTTTTCATTACTGTTGCTGGCATCTTTTGCGCCCGCATCCTTCGCCGCGGCGGCTGACGACGCAGCCGCCGCGGAACAACAACGGGTGGCCGCCATCGAAACCAAGCTGAATGAACTGAACGACGCCCTCAGCCAGACCGAGAAGATGCTGGAGAAGTCGCGTGCTGAAATCCAGGCTCTGCATACCCAGCTGGATGCTCTTCGCGCACAACAGACCGGCGCTTCTGCCAGCGTCACACCCCCGGACCCTCAAGATGCGAATGCCGATCACCCGCAAGAGCTGGAGGCCATGCGCGAGCAGCAGGACGCCATGCAGGCCGAAATCAAACAACATGATCAAAGCAAGGTGGAGACCTTTTCAAAATATCCGTTGCGGCTCAGCGGGCTCATTCTGTTCAACGCGTTTTCCAATGCCGGCGTCGTGGACAATACCGAACTGCCGACGATCGCACTGACCCGTTTTCCCGGGGCATCCCATGGCAGCTCGGGTGCAACCCTGAAGCAGACCCTGCTGACTCTCGATGCTACCGGGCCGCGCATCGCGGGAGCCCGCAGTTCTGCGAATGTGAGCATCGATTTCTTTGGCGGCGTATCAAGCAACAACTACGGGTACAGTTACTCTACCGGCGTCGTGCGTATGCGGCAAAGCTGGGTTAATCTCGATTGGTACAAGACTACGGCGCAGGCCGGCTACACCGTGCCACTGATCTCTCCCCTGTCGCCCACCTCTTACGCAACCGTCGCCCAACCGGGTATGGCGGGCTCCGGCAATCTGTGGACCTGGTCACCGCAGCTTCAAGTCGAGCAGCGTATTCCGTTCAGCGAGCAACGCAGGATTGGCCTCGAGGGTGGTCTTATCGATCCGCCGGCTTCCGGCTATACGGCCACTCAGCTCGACAGTCCGGTTGAGGCATCACGCCATCCGGGCTACGAAGGCAGGCTCTCTTACAGCGCCGATGGGACACGCAATGGCGTACCGCGGCCGTTTGCGCTGGGCGTAAGCGGATATTCGGCACATCAGTTCTACTCGAGCGCCACTCAGATTCACTCCTGGGCGGTAGCTGGAGATTGGCAAATTCCGATTTTCCGATGGTTTGCGCTTACCGGCGAAGCGTATCGTGGCCGAGCGCTGGGAGGATTGGGCGGAGGAACCTACAAGGACATCCTGACCGGTCCCGACTCGGTCACCGGCATTACCCGAACCACGGGCGTGGATACCGCCGGAGGATGGAGCCAACTGAAGTTCATCCCCAGCTCGACCTTCCAGCTCAACGCTGCGTTTGGGCTCGATGATGCCTTCGCCAGCAACTTTGATGGCGTTCAACTTCTCCGCCGCAACCGAAGCCGCGATTTCCAGCACGCGAAACAGTTCCGTCGTGGCTAACCTGATCTACCGCCCTAAAACCTATCTCATCCTTTCTCCTGAATACCGGCGGATCAAGGACCTGGCCCTACACTGGCCCGGCCAACATCGCTAACATTTTCACCATAACTGCAGGATACGAATTCTGACTTGCGACAGCTAACGAGCGGGGTGACGAGCGAAAGTGGAGACCAGCAGAACATGAAGCCAGCCCTCCCCATCTGCCGTCTCGCGATCGCTGCTATGTTCTTTTGCGCTTGCTCTCACCTTGAGTGCGGAAACCGTGGACCTCTCAGCTCACGTCAAGCTGACCAAGGCCCGAGGCGCAAGCCATTCCGGCGCAGCGCTCGTCGGGGGATGTCGTCGTCTGGCTTACGCCCATGCGCGAGACCGAAAATGTCTCAGCACCTCGTCCGCCGCAACGCTACACGCTTGAGCAAAAGGATAAGCAGTTCATCCCGCATATTCTCGTCGTGCCAGACCGGCAGTAGCGTAGACTTCCCCAACCTTGACCCCTTCTACCACAACGTTTTTTCTCTCTTTAACGGAAAGCGCTTTGACCTCGGTCTCTACGAAGCTCATACGAACCGAGCGGTCCGGTTTGATCGCGATGGCGTTTCCTACATCTTCTGCAATATTCACCCGGAGATGGGTGCGGTGGTCATTTCGCTAAGCACACCGTACTTCGGAGTCTCTGCACCGGACGGCAATCTCTCGATCCACGGCGTACCGCCCGGAAGCTATCGGCTCAACATCTGGGCGGAGAACGTGTCCGCCGACCGGCTTAATGCTTTGAGCCGGGTAGTCGAAATCTCGCCCTCGAACACGCAACTCGGCAACTTCGAACTCCAGGCCAGCGGAGACATCATGACTCATCATCAAAACAAATTCGGCGAAAGCTACAAGCCGGAGCCGAAAGACCCGTACTAGTTTGGGCGCCTCTCCGTCAGACGGCGGGAAAGACGTACCTTGGGATTAGAGAGGTGGTTAAGGACAAGAGAACCCGCAGATCTCTCCGCTCCGCTACGCTTTGGTCGAGATGACAATTCTGTTTGAGGATAGAGACTCCGCGAAGTGCCACTTTGGACCCGGAGTAGTCTTAGGCCTGCGACCCACCCAAGGCGAACCTATCGGTTCAGCGACCGCCCTCAATGGAAACTCGCCCTTTCCTTTGTCATCCCGAGCGCAGCCGAGTGGATCTGCAGTTCAACCGACCTTCCCTAGAAACGCTGACGTCTATCCTCAAAGAATTGTCATCTCGACCGTAGCGGAGAGATCTGCGGTTCTCTTTCGGGCTCTTTCGTCCTCCCGGGCACCGAAGCCGGTGGGGCATCCTGTAGACAACGCGTCGGCACCTGGTCTTGACAGTCGTCATTCCACGTCGTTAGTATTTTCGCGGAAATGAGACGTCTCATATTTTGCCTGGAATCCGCTATATCTCGCATTCCCGAGGGCCCGATCTCTATGAATATAAGCAGGCTCCTGCGATTGAGCATTACGCGACGAGCACTCAGCCTGTGCTTTACTGTCTCCCTTTGCGCTTCCCCATTGATGACGGCAACTGCGCATGGTCAGTCCTCCGGATCTCCGGAATGGACCACCGACAGCTTCAACTCACAACGCGACGGCTGGCAAAGAAATGAGACTGCGATCTCACCCGCTAACGCCAAAAACCTCCAACTTCTGTGGAAGCTCAAGACCGACAACAAAACCATGGGGATGCAGTCCTTCCGCGAGCCCCTCATCATTGCCGGCGTTCACAACGCTGCCGGTAACAAGACTCTCGCGATCGTCGCGGGCAGTGCGAATGATGTCTACGCCATCGATGCCGACACGGGCATCTTGGTATGGCAGAAGAAACTGAAATGGTCGGCCGCCGCACCCCAGGAAGCGGGAGAGGGCCGCGGTTTTATTTGTACCAACGCGCTGAGTGCCACGCCCGTCGTAACCCCTTCCGGAGAGGGTGACCGCTTTCTCTACGTACTGGCCAGCGATGGGTATCTCCACATCCTCAATCTCCACGACGGAGAAGATCAGAAGCCTCCCGTCGAAATCCTCCCGAAGGCCTACGGAAAGGCTTATGGCCTGAACCTGGTGAAAGGTGTCGTCTACACCATTACCGGCCAGGGCTGCGCCGGAGTGCCCAACGCCCTCTACGCTTACGATACGGTCAACGGAAAGGTGTCGTCTTCGTCTCCTCCGCAAGGTGGACTTTGGGGCGTCGCCGGGCCGGCCATCGGCGATGACGGGACTATCTATTTCGAGTCGGGCGATCACCCTTACGATGCGAAGGCGGGATTGCTGTCCACCAGCTTCCAGGCTTATACATTCTCCGACGATGCGTTAGCGCTCAAAGACTATTACACACCGTCGAATCACGAGTGGCTGACCAAGCGAGACTTGGACATGGACACCACTCCCGTTGTCTTTCCCTACCAGGGGCGTGACTTCATTGTAGGCGGGGGGAAGGAGGGGCGATTCTTTCTTCTGGACAGCAAATCAATGGGAGGTGCTGACCACGAAACGCCGTTGTTCCGCTCCGATCTTATCTCCAACGCCAACATGAATTTCCAAACCCAGGGAACCTGGGGCAGCCTGGCCGCCTGGAAAGATAAGTCCGGCACGCAATGGGTGCTCGCGCCCAACGGCGGACCAACCATCGTCAAGTTTCCCGTCAACTACGGGCCCACACCGAACGGCGGCATCCTTGCTTTCAAGGTGGAGACAAAGAACGGAAACCCGATTCTCGCTCCCGCCTGGCAGTCGCGCGACATGGTGACTGCCGAACCACCCGTAATCGCCAATGGGGTGGTGTTCGCGTTGGCGGGCGGCGAATTTACCGGGCAAGCCAACGACGCGGAGGGCGGTCTGTTCAGTGCGGAGCAAAGAATACAGCGTTCGATTCCCGCAAAGCTCTATGCGCTGGACGCCTTGACCGGCAAAGACCTCTATTCCAGCGGGGACCAGATTAAGTCCTTCCTGCACCAGTCAGGTCTTGCGGTTGCCGGTGGCCGCGTATTCTTCGGCACGTTTGATGGAACCATCTATTGCTTCGGAATCAAGTAGTCGATCCGGCCTATGGCAGGCAATTCGGAGACATCCAGTGATCAAACATAAGCTCGGTCGATCGATCGCTCTATCGCTGACCTGTACGGTTTTATACCTCGCGCAAGCTCACGGTCAGGCGCCCGGCAATTGGCCACTCCCCCACAACGACGCGGAACACAGCGGTTGGCAAAAGGCCGAAACCAAGCTCTCCAAGGACACCGTTGCCGGACAGTTCAAGTTTCTGTGGAAGATCAAATTAGAGAACAAGCCGATGGGTCCCGCGTCGTTCAGCGAACCGCTTCTTGCGCCTCGACTAATCAATGCAGAGGGATTCAAGGACCTCGTGATTTGGGGCGGCAGAGACACCATCTATGCAGTGGACTCCGAACTCGGAACAATGGTTTGGCAGAAACACTTCGACGTTCCGGCGCCGCACGGGCCATGCGGCGCGAACCCTCTGCCTATCCTGGTGGAACCGCCTCACATTATCAACTTCGGTGCCCGCCGTACCACCGGTGCTCCGCCGCCCCCTCCGCCGCCGGCGCTTGCGGCCGGAGCACGACGCGTGGGTAGCGCTGCCGGTGGCGGTGGTTTCGGCTTTCGAGGAATTTATATCCTGACGGGAGATGGCTATCTCCATGAACAGGTCCTCTCCACCGGCGCCGACTTTGCTCCGGCAGTCAAGTTTCTTCCCGTTCGGCCCGGGTTCTCGAACGGCCTCAACATCGGAGGGAATGTGCTGTACGCCGCAACCCGTCATGGCTGTGGAGACACACCGAACGCGTTGTGGGCCATCGATTTTGCTGCCCCCGATTATCCGGTCACCACTTACTCGACCAGGAACGTGAACCTGCTGGCTTCGATCGGACCCACCTTGAGTGGCGGCGTAGCGTATCTGGTTACCGGCAGCGGATCAGCCACCGAACATGTGTTCCCGAATAGCATCGTGGCGCTTAGCGAAAAAGAGCTGCGGGTGAAGGACTGGTACACACCCGCCGAAGATGCTGGCAATCTTCAAGACCTCGCTCCGACTGCCTTCACTTTCAAACAGCAAGAGCTTCTCGCAGCGCCCGGTAAAGATGGCAGTTTCGTTTTGTTGGATCGCAAGTCCCTGGGCGGCTCGGATCACCACACTCCCCTGTTTCAAACGCCGAGCATCTCCCCTGCGAAGGCCGCTGGCTGGGGAGGAATGACCCACTGGCAGGATGCAAACGGCACATCCTGGATATTGGCGTCTGTCTCTGCTCCTCTCTCCGCGGAAGCAAAGTTCGAAATCAACAACGGCCCGGCCACTCACGGTAGCATCGTCGCTTTCAAGCTGGCTGAGCAAGATGGAAAAACCGTGCTCACCCCCGCCTGGTCATCGCAGGACATGATCAACCCGGCGCCGCCGGTGGTGGCGAACGGCGTGGTGATCGCTCTCTCCCAGGGAGATCGAAGGACGAACGCCCGGCTTTACGTCCTCGACGCCGCCACCGGTAAGCAGCTGTACGACAGCGGATCAGAAATTAATACGTACGCGCAGATGTCCGGAGTATCCATCGGCGATTCTCATGCTTTCTTTACCACCCACGACGGCACGTTGTATTGCTTCGGAATTGGGATGGAGCACTAATTTCAAATCACAAAGGATCGAGTCAGAATGCTTAATAGCTCGCAAGTAAAAGATGCCGTCGACAACGCCTCAGGTATATTGCGGCTGCGCCCATGCTGGGTGCCGCGCTCGTTCATGATCCCGGGACGACGGCTGAAGCTTCACCCCAACGATTTGTACGCGTTCGGCGGCCATCGCGGAGGCATCAACGAACGCTGGTTCTCGTCGACCACCAAGGCTTCGAATGGGCCCGACACTCTTGCCGACGAGGGTCTCAGTTACGTTCAACCGGACAAGGGCGAAAAGTTTCTGTTGAAGGATGCGGTTGCAACCGCCGGTGATCTATTGCTCAGTGCCGGCGTCATGAATCGCGAAGGTGGATGGAACCTGCTCTGCAAGTTCTTTGACAACCTGGGTCCTATCCCGCACCACCTGCACCAGAGCGACGAGTTCGCCAAGCTCGTAGGGCAGAAGGGGAAACCGGAGGCATACTACTTTCCACCGCAATACAACCAGGTGGAAAACAACTTTCCCCACACCTACATGGGCCTCGAACCGGGCACGACCAAGGCCGATATCAAGCGATGCCTGGAAAAGTGGAACCAGGGTGACAACGGCATTCTCGAGCATGCTCGTGCCTACCGGCTTGTCGTGGGCGAAGGCTGGCAGATCAATCCGGGGATCCTCCATGCCCCCGGATCGCTCGTAACCTACGAGCCCCAGATCAACAGCGATGTTTTCGCGATGTTCCAGTCAGAGGTGGAAGGCCGCATCGTGGACTGGGGCTTGCTGGTCAAAGATGTCAGGCCCGAGTTCAGCCATGACCTCGACTACCTGGTCAGCATGTTAGATTGGGATGCCAACGTGAACCCGGAATTTGCCAAGTCGAACAAGACGAAGCCGCGACCGGTGGAGGCCCTCGAGGAAATGGAGAGCGAGGGTTACCGCGAACTCTGGATTACCTATGGCACGCCCCATTACTCCGCCAAGGAGCTCACGGTGCTGCCCAGGCGAAGCGTGACCATCAAGGACAAAGCCGCCTACGGTGCGATTCTGACCCAGGGCCACGGATTGATTGCCAAGCAATCGATCAGCACTCCCTCGATGATCCGCTTCGGCGAAATGACCGAGGACGAATTCTTTGTGACTGCTGCGGCGGCGGAAGAAGGAGTGGTTATCGAGAACCTCAGCACTTCGGATCCTCTGGTGATGCTGAAGCATTTTGGCCCAGGAAATCCCGATGCGCAACCACTCATAAGAAGTTGAGGAACCAGCATGGCCAGGAAAGATATTAACGTCGGACTGGTTGGATATGGCTTTATGGGGCGCACCCACTCGAACGCATTTCTCCAGGCGCCTCGCTTTTTCGATCTGCCCTATCGGCCGGTTTTGAAGGCAGTCTGCGCGCGGAACGTTGATCGTGTGAAAGGCTTCGCCGAGAACTGGGGTTATCAATCGATCGAAACGGATTGGCGAGCGCTGGTGCAGCGCAGCGACATCGACCTCGTCGACATCGCAAGCCCCAACGACACCCATGCGGACATTGCCATCGCGGCGGCAAAAGCGGGAAAGATGGTCCTCTGCGAGAAGCCGCTGGGACGAACCGCCGCAGAAGGCAAGACCATGGTCGGCGCCGTCGAGTCCGCCAAGGTGCCCAACATGGTCTGGTACAACTACCGCCGGGTTCCGGCCCTGGTGCTGCTGAAGGAACTGCTCGACCAGGGAGTCTTCGGCCGTATCTTTCACTACCGCTCGCAGTTCTTACAGGATTGGACCATCTCTCAGGACCTCCCGCAGGGAGGCGAAGGGCTATGGCGGCTGGACGCCTCCGTGTCCGGCAGCGGCGTGACCGGCGATCTGCTGGCGCACAACATCGACATGGCCCTCTGGCTGAATGGACCCATCACCGAAGTAGCGGCGATGACGGAGACATTCATCAAGGAACGCAAACACAATCTCACCGGCAAAGTGGAGCCCGTTACGATTGACGATGCCAGTGCCTTCCTCGGCCGATTCAAGAATGGATCGATGGCCTTGTTCGAAGCCACCCGCTATGCGCGCGGGCACAAGGCTCTCTTCACTCTGGAGATCAACGGAGAACGCGCCTCCGCCAGGTGGGATCTGCATGATCTGCATCGCCTTGAGTTCTTTGATCACCGCGATGAAGGACGTTTGCGCGGATGGAAGAGCATTCACATTACCGACGGCGATCATCCTTACATGAAGAATTGGTGGGTGCCTGGTCTGCAGATCGGCTACGAGCACACCTTCATTCACCAGGTGGCTGACTTCCTCAAGGCAACCGGAGAGGGCAGCAAATTTTCTCCCGACTTCCGGGACGGCCTGGCGGCTGATTATGTAACCGATACAGTCCTGAAGTCGGCCGCCAGCAGGAAATGGGAAACCGTACCGCTTCTCTAGGAGCACCTATGTCAAACAAATCTTCGATTCCGTGGCGCCTCAAGGCGGGAGCCTGCGTTGCCTCGGCAACGTTATCCGTGGCCCTGGTCGCTGTCTTCGCAGCGCCCCATATCTCCGCGCAGCAGAAGCCTGCACCACCCAGCCGGTTTGTTCAGCCTGAACCGATCGACTTCGACGACCATGATGGATGGACCCAGATCTTCGATGGCAAAACCTTGAACGGCTGGGACGGCCCCCCAGATGTATGGCGGGTGGAAGATGGTGCCATTGTTGGCGAGTCCAGCCCGGAACATACCTCGGGGACCACCAACATCATCTGGCGCGGCGGTGAGCCGGGCAACTTCATGCTCAAGGTGGAGATGAAGCTCGAGGGCTCCGGAGCCAACGGCGGCATCCAGTACCGCAGCCAAAGTGTGCCACCCATGCATCGAGAGATCCCCGCGGATCGCCTCGCCCAAATGACGGACGAGCAAAAACAGCGAATGCAGCAGAATGAGCAACTGTTGCAGAAACATGCCAAGTGGAACCTGAAAGGCTACCAGGCCGACTTCGACTACAACAATCGATACACCGGTCAGCTTTACGAACAAGACAGTGACCGCGGCATCATCGCCTGGCGCGGCCAGATGGTGGCCACCGAACCGGGGAAGAAGCCCCGCCTGCTGGCCACGCTGGGCAACCCCGATGATCTCAAGGCCTTCATCAAACCGGGGGAATGGAATCAGGTCGAGATCATCGCCGATGGCCATACGCTCATTCACATAGTGAATGGTCATGTGATGGCGGCGCTGGTCGATACCGATCCGAAGTACTACCAGGCGAAGGGGCTGATCGCCTTTGAGATCGAGGGCCCTGGTAACCTGAAAATCTCGCACCGGAATGTCTGGCTCAAACCACTGCCCTAAGAAACGAAGATATGGCTTTGCAAGACGAACCATACACCCGTAAGTTTTTGCACGAACGTACCGGAGGGCTGTCCCAGGCTGGCGGTATCACCCCTTTCACCTACGCAGACGGTAAAGCCAAGGGAGTATCTACCCTGCGCGTGCGCACCGCAGCGGGCCTTGAATTCTGGGTTGTCCCCGACCGGGGCATGGATATTTTCGAGGCCGGTTTTCAGGGAAAGTCTTTATGTTGGCACTCTCCCAATGGGATGGTCCATCCTGCCTATTACTCCACCCGTGGTACCGAATGGCTCAGGTCTTTCCCCGGGGGACTCCTGGCCACGTGTGGGCTGACGACGGCAGGCGCAGCTTCAGAGGATAACGGCGAGAGTCTTGGGGTGCATGGACCGATATCGAATACGCCCGCTGAAACCGTAAATTGGTCGGAGCATTGGGAGGGTGATGACTGCTTGCTGAGCATATCCGGCAAAGTGCGGGAGGCATCGGTGCATGGTCCCAACCTGCTTCTGGTACGCACGATCTCGACATCGCTCAAGAGCAAATCTCTCTCCGTGCACGACGTTGTCGAGAATCAGGGTGTGCGCGAATCTCCGTTGATGGTTCTTTATCACTTCAACTTTGGCTTTCCGTTGTTGACCGAACGCAGCCGGATCTATGCTCCATCACTGGCCGTCGAAGCCGCAACTGACTTAGCAGCCCGCAGTAAGGACTCATGGAATCGGTTTGAAGCACCGGTCCAGGGCGTAGCCGAACGCGTCTATTTCCATCAGATGAAGCCCGATCCCGCCGGAAAGGTGACCGTGGTTCTGGTTGGTGACACTGACCGGCCGGAGTTCGGCATCGCATTGAGCTACGACAGCACAACCTTGCCCCGGTTTGTTCAATGGAAGATGACCGGCACGAACCATTTCGTCCTCGGGCTTGAACCGGCAAACTGCTGGACCCTCGGCCGGAAGGCAGAGCGTGATCGCGGCACGCTGCAGACGCTGTCTCCAGGCGAGCGACGCGAATTCCTTCTCCAGTTGAGTGTCCTCTACGGAGCAGAAGAAGTTGCCGACGCAATTCGCGGCCAGGTTGATCGCAAATAATCTAGACTCGAGCGCTCTTTCTGGACTTTGCCGGCCTGCTCCAGACGTCAACCGCGCAGGGCGTACTCGACGATTCTCGAACCGTGAGCGTCGCGGGTAAGCGAACCTTCTCGCGCGGCTTCTTGCCCTCTCCCTTTTCGATCCTCCGCAGCAGAACCTCGACTGCTTGATACCCCATATCGAACGTGGGTTGCACCACCGAGGTGACGCCGGGGCGAAAAAACTCTTCTGCGTTCAGCTCATCGAAGGTTACGAACGAGAAGTCTTTCGGCGTACTCAGCCCAACGGCGTACAAACTCCGCAGCGCCGCCAGCCCGGTAACCCCGTTGGTTGCGAATAATGCCGTGGGTCTTTCTTTAAGTTGAAGCAGGCCGTTCTGGCACATGCCGGCCACGTGCTGCTGGTCAAAACTGCTGTTCCATATCAGTGAGCGCTGAATGGGGATACCGGCCTTCTGCATGGCCTGGCGGTATCCGTTAAGCCGTTCCTGTTCATTCTGCAGGGTAAGGGGGCCGGTAACCGCCGCAATCCGTCTGTGGCCCATCCCGATCAGGTGAGCAATCGCCATCTCCGCCGCTCCGCCATCGTCCACGCAAACGGAATCTACCTCCAAGTCCATGGGCAGGCGGTCAAGACACACCACCGGCGAATGGGAAGTCAACATGGCGAATCGTTCGGAAGACAGCTCCTTGCCACACGCCGTAACCAGCAGAATGCCCTCGACGCGCTGTGCCCGTAGCAGGGCGATCATGTCAGCCTCGCGCTGCGGGCTTCCCTCGGAATCGAGAACGATCAGGAAATAGCCGCGTTCCCGAGCGGCACATTCCGCCCCACGGATGATTTTGGGAAAGAAGGGGATGGTAATGTCGGGGACCACGATCCCCAGCGTGTGGGTGCGATTCGTCTTCAAACTACGGGCGATCAGGTTCGGCTGGTAGTTAAGAATGCGTATGGCTTCAAGAACCTTTTGTCGAGAGCTTTCGCTGACTCGAGTGGAACCGCTGATGACGTTGGAAACGGTTCCAGCGGAAACTCCGGCCAATTTGGCTAGCTGCTTCTGGTTCGCCGCCATGCTCCAGATCCTAAATGAAAGTCGGGTAAATACATGAGCGGAATTATGCCGGAATTGACCCTGCCCGCGAAGGGAGCGGTGGGCTGCTTATCCTCCTGGCACGGCAAAGAAAACGGCCTTGACAGTCGTTTCATCGTGTCGGTAGCATGGCGTCCGGAATGAGACGTCTCATGCGCGGATAGCTGTTTTCATCCGACCCGGTCGACATAATGTCGACTTTCGGTGCAACTGGCGCAAACGGACCCTTCATTCGACAGAGCAGGCCAGCGGCATTAGGAGGACTTCCATGCTACAGAAAGAGATACCCCAAGAGGGATCCCGGACAACAAACCCTGGAGGACGGATGTGGACTCGGGCAGCCAGAGCGCTTTCCCGCCTGTTTGCCCTCCTCGTCATCGGGGTGGCGCCTGTCCTGGTTTCAGCTCAACAATCATCCATCTCCAACATTGTGGGGCGGGTCACCGATGCAACCGGCGCCGTTGTGTCAGGAGCTACGGTTCACGTCGTCAACCAGGGCACTGCAGCCGAACGCACCGCGACCACAAACAACGACGGCGATTTTTCTATCCCCAACCTGCCGCCGGCCGCCTATTCGCTGCGGGTAGAAAAATCGGGCTTCAAGACGACTACGATTCCCTCCTTTGACCTGCTGGTGGGTAAGGACGCCAATGAATCCGTCGTCTTGAGCGTTGGAGCAGCGAACGAGACGGTTCAGGTCACTTCACTTGCGCCACAGTTGCAAACCAGTGATGCGGCCGTTGGCCAGGTGATCGATCAGAAGCAGATTTCCGATCTGCCGCTCAATGGCAGAAGCGTTCTGCAGTTGGCAACGCTTGCCGCGGGCGTGTCTCCGGCGCAATTCGCGAATACTGGAACGCCGGGACAGTTCGGCACACGAAGTCTGTACATCACCGTGGACGGTGGGCGCGCCAGTTCGACCAATTACGTGCTCGATGGCGTGTACATCCGCTCCCTACGGTTCAACGTACTCTCCATGCAGCCTTCGGTCGATACCCTGCAGGAGTTCAACCTTCTACGCAGCAGCTTTTCCACGGAATATGGCCAAGGGCAGGCCGCTGTATCGATGGTGACCAAGTCGGGCGGCAACCAGATCCACGGAAGCCTGTTTGAATACACACGCAGTTCCATCTTCGATGCGCGCAATTACTTCTCTACCTACACCGTCTATCCGCATAAACCGGTGTTTCACCGCAATCAGTTTGGCGGAACGCTGGGCGCGCCGATCATAAAAGATAAAGTCTTCATCTTTGCTGGTTACGAGGGTCTTCGGAGTTCTCAATCCATTCCTCAGCTGGGCAACTTTCCCACCGCCGCACAACTAGGAACACCGACCTATTTATTTGCCCAGGTGCTTCAACCGTCGTTCCCTGTGCCTAACTGCACGAGTTGCGGCACGAACGACTACTCGGTGACTGCGATTGAGCCGAACGACTACGACCAGGGAGTTGTTCGCTCCGATCAAACTCTGTCTTCGAAGCACTCCCTCTTTGAGCGCTACGTTTACTACACCGCCTCCGAGATCGTGCCGTCGGTCCAAAGCGGTGTGTTCTATCCACAGTTGGGCCATAACGTGAGTGTGGGTGACACCTACCTGATCTCGCCCACGGTCGTCAACGAGGTCCGGCTTGGCTACAACCGGGCTTACGGCTTTACCAACGAGATAAATCCGGTTCCCGGTAAGAACTGGGTGCAGTTGGCAGGGCTGCAGAACATCAGTGGTGGCATAACACCGAGCGAATATGGACGCCCCGCGATCACTATTACCGGCTACACGGGCCTGGGTGAGGGTGGGAACTCGCAAGGCGATACGGAAAACATCTACAGCATTGGAGATACCATCAGCGACGTTATCGGGAGGCACACGTTTCGGGTAGGCGCTCAGTTTCAGTGGCGCCAGGTTCGGCAACTCACCGATACCCCTGCGCGCGGTTCCTTCACCTTCGCTTCTCTCGCAACCTATCAGGCGGGCGTCTGCTCCATCTGCCAAGCCGGTTCGGGAAGCTCGCTGGGACATTACACCGACAACACCTACGGCATTTTCATGAACGACATCTGGCAGATCGGGCACGGCTTCACCCTGAACTACGGTCTGCGCTGGGAGTACGCCTCGCCCTTTGTGGAGAAAAATGGACTGGCCGGCATGTTCGATCCCGGTACCGGCCTGATCGCGTTTCACACGGTTCCCGCTAATATTCCTGCAGTCCTTCTTCCCCACGTAAATACCACGCCAAACTTCTTTCCCGCAGGTATGGTGCAGCCCGACAAGAGAGGTTTTGGTCCGCGCCTCGGCCTGGCCTATCAAGCCAGCCCCGGAACGGTAGCTCGCATCGGGTATGGCGTCTACTTCGACAACACCAACATCAACGAGCTGCAGTTCCAGCGCAACATCCCGCCGTTCTACTTCAACGCCACCATCAACAACGCATCCTTCATAACCCAGACCCTGATGCCCGGATTGAATCAGCTGCCCGCCATCCCAGCTCCCTTCAGTCTCTACCCGGGTAATCGTGTCCCGTATACCCAGGAATGGACAGTGAGCGTGCAACAGGATCTCGGCCACAGTACGGTATTCGAGCTGGGCTATACAGGCAGCGTGACCCACAAGCTGTGGAAGCGATTCGATCAGAATGAAGATACCTTCGCAGAGGTGGGTGGAGCTCCCGGACCGCGGCCATTTCAAAACTTCCTGCACGGCATGTTGACCAGCAAGAATGAAGGCGGAAGCGATTTCAACGGACTCTCGGCCAAACTAGAGCAGCGCAGCCGCAACGGCCTGTTCTATCTCGTCAACTACCAGTGGTCCAAGAACCTGGACAACAATTCCGGTGAAGCGGATGCAAACGACACTTCCTACTCCACTCACTTTTCCTTCGATCGCTCCTACTCCAACTACGACACCAGCAGCCGGGCCGTGGGCAGTGCAGGCTACGAGCTTCCCTTCGGTAGTGGCAAGCGTTTCCTGAACCGGGGCGGCGTCGCGAACGTCATTGCCGGCGGCTGGTCGGTACAGCCTATTGTCCAGCTTCGCACCGGATTTCCCTTCTCGGTCACAGGCGGATCCGGCTCTTGCACCTGCGGCACCTATGTTCCACAGCGGATGAACCCGGCACCCGGCCGCACCAGTGGCAAACTTTCGCAACGCAGCCCGGCCAAGTGGTTCGACAAGACAGCCTATGTCGTTCCGACAGCCGGTGTGCAGGGAACAGTGACGAGGAATAGCCTCCGCGGGCCTGCGACCGCTGAGTTCGATTTCTCTGCGCTCAAGAATTTTGCCATCTCTGAAAGGTTCACCGCGCAATTCCGTGCGGAGGCGTTCAACATTATCAACCACCCCAACTTCGGCAATCCAAATGCAAATATCTCCAATGGCAACGTAGGAACCATTACTGCGACCTCCTTCGACAACAGAGACCTTCAATTTGCGTTGAAGCTGCTCTGGTAACCGGCTGCCCGCCGCGCAGAACCCGGCGCGGCGGGCGGTCTCTCACGCTATCCAGAGACTGAGCCTCGCTGCAAACTCGCTCCATCGAGTTATTGTTGGACAGGTCTCCAGGGTCGATCGTGCCCCAATATATGATCTCAACACCATCATCTGGAAGAGCATCAAGGGCGCGAACTCGCCCGTGCATCGTTTCCGGCCGTTGATAGACGTTGCCGAGGTGGCTGGAGATAAGGACTGACTACAACAGAGTCCGCACAGGAGAGCCTTTGAGCCAGGACTGAATATCCTCAACGGCATCGCCGTAGAAAAGCTCATAGTTTTCGCGGCAGACATATCCGATGTGCGGAGTCACCACGACGTTCGGCAAACTGCGCAAGGGGTGCGAGGCGGGCAATGGTTCGGTATCGAAGACATCGAGCGCCGCTCCAGCGATGCGGTTCTGCGTTAGGGTATGTAACAGCGACGCCTCGTCGATCAGCGGCCCGCGCGAGGTATTCAACAGCAACGCTGTCGGCTTCAACAACCCTAGCTCCCGCGCTCCGATGATGCCGCGAGTGGAGTCGGAGAGAACCAGGTGCAGGGTCACGACGTCAGCGTGCTGCAACAGCGCATCCAGGTTTGGCGCCCGCTCCACGCCCGCGGATAGGCACTGCTCGTCCGTCAGGTTGCGGCTCCAGGCGAGCACCCGCATATCGAAGGCATGAGCGTATCGGGCGATCTGACCACCAATCTTGCCCAGCCCAACGATCCCGAGCGTCTTGCCGGAGAGACCTAGCCCAATTTGCGTTTGCCAGTTTCCTTCGCGTACGGCGGCGACTTCAGTTGGAATCTGTCGTGCTAAAGCAAGGAGGAGCCCCCAGGTAAGCTCCGGTGCAGGGGAAGAGAGTGACCGCGTACCGCAAACGGTGACGCCGCGCACCTTCGCGGCCGCCAAGTCGATCGCGGCATTTCGCATAGCGGTGGTGACGAGAAGCTTCAAACGCGGCAAACGAGCGAACAGCGCTCCGTCAAATCGCGTGCGCTCCCGCATGGCAACGATGATCTCGAACGCCGCCAGTCTTTCTGCGAGTTCGTCCGTAGTCCTGGTGGCGTGAGTGAAATTATTTACCTCCACTCCATCTAGTGAGGCCCAATGAGCAAAGCCAAGAGCACAATCTTGGTAGTCATCGAGAATTGCACAGCGGAGTTTCATGACTTCCCTCTCCTATCGTTAACCAGTTGAATGAAAGCATTTGAAAGATCCCGTCTTCTGCCCATGTATGCCCCACAGCAAGCCGGGTAGGCGGGACGAACATCGGGAACGGTCCAGGACCTGCAACCTTTGTGGGGACTCCACGATAATCATCCGGCGGTGGCGATTTCCTCCTTCGCAAGACGCAGCAGTCTGGGAAGAACATCCTTCTCGACGGCTAGAGCGTTTACGCCTGGCAGGTTTTCTTTCGCCAGATCGGTAAGAACGTGACCGGGCGGCATTTCAACAAATAGGCTGCAGCCGAGTTCTTTGGCAACGGTGGTTGCATCGTGCCAGCGAACGCCATGCGCGATATTGTTCGCGAGGTCGCTGGCGACGAGCTCCCAGGTGCGCATGGCTCGCGCATTCACGTTGCCGACGTAGGTCATCTTTGGCTTTCTCAATCGCAGCTCAGACAAACGATGCTGCAACAAGTCGGCCACTGGCTGGAGCAAGGGGCAGTGGGATGGAACGGAAACGTCAAGCCGCTCAGCTTTCCTTGCGCCTTGGCGGCGAGCCTGATCAAGCACATGCTCCATCCCTACCTCCGAGCCCGCAATCACGATCTGCAGCGGCGCGTTGATGTTGGCGAGGAATACTTGATCGGTTGTAACGGCCTGAATGATATTCACGACCTGCGTTTCGCTTAATCCGATGATCGCGGACAGACCGTATCCCGTTGGATAGAGTTCGATCATCTTTTCGGCTCGGAGCTTCACCAGTCCAACGGCGTCTTCCAGGGACAACACATCTGCAACCACGGCGGCGGAAAATGCTCCCACTGACAGGCCACAGACCACGGATGGCGCCGCGCCCTCCTCGATGAGAGCTCTTGCTGTCGCCACCCCGGAAGCCAGCAGTGCCAGCTGAACGGAAACGCTCGATTTGAGCGCGTCCTCAGAGTCGAGGCCGCGCACATCGGAACCCAACACCACGCTTACTCCATCGAGTGTGCGCTCGACCTCGGGATGGTCGAGTAAGTGATGAAGCATGCCGGGATACTGTGAACCCTGGCCGGGAAAGAGAAACGCGATGCTCATGCTTCCTCCCGCCATGGATCTTCTCCCAGTCTTAAAGCATCCTGGTAACGCAACAGAATCTTTGCAGAGGAGGCCAACACGTATTCTTCAAGAGCAAAGCCGCAGACCGGTGTTTCCACGCGAACATCGACCTTTGCTTCGAGTCCAAGGGTGCGATCCAGTAGGGACTGGGCTTGCTGGTGTGCGATCGGTTGCCTTGCTCGTATGACCAGGTCAAGATCGCTTGCTTCTGTCGTGACCTTTCGTCCGCTCGCCAGCTCGAAGCCGACGCTCCCACCTGGTCCCCATGGCAACGTCAGATCAGTCCATCGGTCTCTCATTTGTTGTAGGGCTCTTCGTGCCGGCGTTCGCTGTAGGTCGTTTGAGTTGCGGTCGCGCAGGAGTAGCTCGTCGGGCCGCACGATATTTCTTACCAGGCGTTGCTCGCAGAACGTAGCCCATCGTTCACTCCTGGCGTTGCCTCGCACACCTACCGCAATCAGGCCAGGCGGAGCCTGTGCGCGGCGAACGACGACCCAGGGGGTTGTGCACCCCGAGACTAGGGACGGTTGATCGATCTGCAACAGATCATGTACCTGCGGGTTGCTGCGCATTCTTTCTTCAACCTAGGTGGTTCACGATCACGATCCATACCGGCAGGGTGGCCACGCTGACGATGTAAGAGGCGATCAGGCCAGAGCTTGCGAGCTGCGGACTTGAGCCGAAGGCTTTGCCGAAGACGAGTCCGAAGAAACCGCACGGGATGGCACAAATGAGAGTGACGTAACGCGTCTGGTCAATCGACAAGTGAATCAGGAGCGCGAGCCCGAGGGCGATCGCCGGCTGCAAAACATTCTTCAGCAAAACCGGTATCAGCGTCTTTGGCCCGAGAACGAACTTCTGGGCGGAAACAACAAGGCCTGTGAGCACCAGGGCAGATCCAGCTGCCGCCGAGGCCAGCACGGTGAGAAACCGATCCAGGTAAGAAGGTAAATGCAAGGCTGCGCAAGAGAACACTATCCCCAGCAGGGGCGCCCACACGATCGGTTTCTTCACTGCACGAAACAGAGGGAGCGCGGCTTGCCGAAAGGAGAACGCACCAGGGGAGCCGTTCCCATCCGCCTCAAGGAATGCCAGCGTGACCACGGAGATGGTGACGGAGCCGAGGGCGATCGAGGTCGCGACAGTGACCAGGGATTTCACCCCAAAGACATCTGCGAGCAAAGGCAAGCCTATAGCCGCGATGTTGGGAAAACTGATGGTCAGGGCGAGTACGGAACTATCCGAAGCGCGCAACTTCTCGGCGGAACGAGCCCAAAAGAAGCTCAACAGGTACAGAACGGAATAGGCAATCAACAGCACGAGAACCGTTTCAGCCTGTTCGCGCAAAGCTGCCCTGGGGGTGCGCGCAATGGCCAGGAACAGGGAACAAGGGACAGCGAAGCTCATCACGAAGACGATGAGATTGTGAACGTTCTGATTGTCCATGACTCGGCGGCGCCCGGCTATATAGCCAAATAGCAGACCCGCGAAGATTGGTACCAGTGCGTCCGCGAGGACTTTAATCATGGCGCCACTGCTCTTGCATCAGCGCTCGAGCGGCAAGCCCGGCTTTGCGCGTTTCGCGCGCAGCCTCCGACGTGAGCCGGTTACCGAGGTCCGTCGATCCTGCCCTTGCGTCGGTTACCGCTTCGATCAGTGATTGTTGGACCTGCGCCACGGTGGCCGGTGATGGGTGATCGGGATCTGCGACGTGCAGCAATTCATGAAGCAGGCCCAGCTTGGCAAAGTCGTGAACGTCATAGGACATTGGAGCGATCTTAGCCCCGAGACGATCCAGGTCGGCAACCGATCGAAGAGTAATCCGCGCTGCTGCCTCTTTGTGCATGGCATGGATCACTACTTCGCTGTCGTCGAAGGCGAGGATGCGGTTCGCCTGGTAACCGTGGGTCAGGAAGCCGCCGGAGATAGCGTGGCCCACCACCAGCGCGATCACCGGATGTCCCTTCATGCGCGCGGAGGCATACGCATCCGCCGCAGTTGCAGTAGCGAGGAAGATGGCTGCCGTCTCCTCGCGGCGGCCGTATGCCTGGCTCTTCAGGTCCACGATCGCAATCAGCGGGCGATTGTTGCCGTTGGCGTCCTGCTCCATTGCTTCGCGGACGCGCATGGCCAGCGTGTAGGCTTCCTCCAGTCCTACTTCTCCTTGCCTTGCACAGGCAAAGCGAGATGCCGGGTTGGGCACCACACAAAGAAAGCGCGCGGTTTCGTTCCCCAGGCCGGCGTCCGCGGTGAGTACTGAGCCCGGATCTCCTTGCAGCAAATTTCTGCCGGTCAACGCCTCGAACCATGTCTTGCCACGAAGACCGCTCATCGCGACGCTCCTTCTTTTGTGTTGCTGCTCCAGGTTTGTCTTAATGACAGCGGATCAATTTGCCTGGAAGTATCAAGTACCGCAATGCGCTGACGATAAAGCTCGACCTGCTGGCTGCGATGGACTTGCGGCAATCCTGCCTTGACATACTTCTGAACGGCCACGGAGATCTTTTGCACATCGTCCAGAACCAGTTCGTCGGCAACGCCCATCGCGACGCGCTGTTCTCCGCCGTTGATCGCCCAGATGAGTTCGCGGTCGGAGGCATCAAACTCCTCGATTCCAGACTCCTGCTCGATCACCTCAGGACCGTTCATGCCCAGTCGCGCTTCTCGCGTCATCACGATGTAGCTTGAGAGTCCAGCGGCCAATGCCAGACCACCAAAGCAGCCAACCGTTCCGGCGATCACGGTGATGATCGGCGCATGCTCACGGAGAGCAAGCATGGATGCCATCACTTCGGCAATTGCGGCCAGGCCGAGATTCGCTTCCTGCAGACGTACTCCACCTGTTTCCAATAACAGGACCGCGGCGGTCTTCTTGCCGTTCTGAGAATCCTCGGTCGCCAGATCGAGAGCCGTGGACATCTTGGCTCCTGAGACCTCGCCCATGCTGCCAGCCTGGAAGCTTCCCTCCAACGCAATCACGACGGTGGGTGCGCCGGCGATGGCGCCTTTCAGCACCACACAACCATCATCGGATTGCGGAGCGATCCCTTGCAGCGGCAGCCATGGTGATTCCACTCGATCAAACGGTCCCACCAGTTCTCTGCAGGAACCGGGGTCCATCAGACTCTGCGCTCTCGCCCGGGCGTCGAGCTCGATGAAGCTGTGCCGATTCACAAATGGCGGCGCGGCGATGGGAGTGCTCATCCTTCGATGACCTCCGCTGCCTGTTCGAGCCGCAACATCACACTGCCGGGTGTCGCGCCCGCGTCGTTGATGTGGATGCGGACCGCGCCGTCAAACCTGGAGAAGAAGCGGTCCAGCACAGCCTTCCAGCTAGCACCAAATCCGTTCACGCTGGTTCGGATCGAGACGTGGGCTCCGTTTTTCTGTGCGGGTTCCATCAGCACCTCCATGTCTCCGGATCCCACCACGCCAACGTGTGCCTTCCCGGTGACGCGCCTCGTCGCTAATGGATAGTCGAACTCAAGCAGTTCCATTTCTCTCCTCCGCTTTGCTCTGCTGATACTCGAGCGCATCCAGAAAGATGGTTGCGGCCAATAGATCGGCGCTTCCGCCGGGCGAGACATGCCTGGCAATCAGTTCACGATCGAGTTTGTGCATTCGTTGACGACCGCTTGTGGTGCTGGATCCGCCTGCGTTCAATGTGGCCAGGGCACCCGATTGGACAGCGTGCAAAGCCTCGACACCACCCCGATAGAGCACGCAGGTATCGTCGAGTTCAGCCATCAAGCTCAGCAAGGCGTCGAGGCGGCAGACCTCCTCGGGATGTTTGTTTGCTCGCCTGCTTCGCAGCATAGCGAGCCCGCAGTTTACAACGTGGGGAAAGTTGTTCGATGCCTCCAGGCGTGCGCCACCCGCGCCGTAACGGTTGCGGACGATATCGCCGTGGGTAATGAGCTTGGGCTGCGCGCGGTCGGGCAGTCGCGCGATGGCACCTGCCGTCGCTGCTATCTCTCGATGATTTTCGCTGGGCACGCGTATCGCTGCCGCGACCAGAAGGCCGAGAATCCAGATTGCACCCTTGTGGGCGTTGCTCCCCTGCGTGACTTGGAACATGGCGCGTTCCGCATCGCGGCCGATGGCAGCCAGTTGCGATCGCAAATGGCAGTCGATCTTCTGCTCGTGAGAGCACGTTGCCATGGCTGCAAAGTATGGCTCGATCGCGATTGCGGATTGGCGCATCATTGCCAGCGAAAGATCGTGGTGCGCTCCGGAGCCGCGCCGGTCCACGAGTCCTGGCTTGGGGGTGAGTTCTGCCTCCGCGATCAGCGCCTCGCGCGAGAGAGACGCCAGACTGTTTGGGGTCAAGCCCGATAGGTACAACAGGGTCGAGGTTCTCTGTATCCCACATCTCGCGAAAAACGAGCGAGATGTGGGGCACCCGGTGGCGGTGGAAGGGACAGGGTTCTTCATCTACCAGCTCCTGAAGCGTGCCGGTGGCTGGTAGAGATCGCCGGACCATGCGACTAAGTCTTCCATGCTGCGAGCGGCGAGGAGAGAGCGGCTGGCTTGCGTACGCTGCACTCCTATGTCCTCCGGATAAGCGACGATGCCTTTGCGCCGAAGCTCCGCTGTTTCTAGCGGCTTCGCCCGCAGGCCTACTGGGGAAACCCCGGCTACCGCGGCGAGGGCTTTGCGGCGCTCTTCGATGCCTTGGGTTTTGTAAAGGTAGGCGATCCCTTCCTCGGTTACTACATGACTCACATCGTCGCCGTAAATCATGACCGGTGCAATGGGCATGCCTGCTTTCCGGCCGACTTCCACCGCATCGAGAGTCTCGACAAACGCCGGCACTCCGCCCTTCTGGAATGTCTCCACGGTTTGCACGACCAGTTTTCTTCCCCGAGTGGTGGGGCTCGGGTCTGCCTTCAGGTCGAGCCATGCATGGCTTGCGTGCCGGCGTCCGTGAGGGTCATGTCCCATGTTGGGGGCGCCACCGAAACCGGCGAGCCGGCCAGCAGTCACGGTGGAGGAGTTTGCGTCGCCATCCATCTGCAGTGTGGATCCAATGAATGCATCCACCGCGTATTGACCGGCGAGCTGGCAGAGAACGCGATTGGAGCGCAGACTGCCATCGTGGCCGGTAAAGAAAATATCGGGCCGAGCGCGAATATAGCCGTCCATGCCGACCTCGCTGCCAAAACAATGGACGCTCTTTACCCATCCGCTCTCGATTGCGGGAATCAATGTGGGATGCGGGTTGAGAACCCAATGTTCACAGATCTTTCCCCGTAGCCCGAGGGACTCACCATAGGTGGGAAGCAAAAGCTCGATTGCCGCAGTATCGAATCCGATTCCATGATTGAGCGAGTGGACCTGGTGACGCTCATAAACGCCTCGAATGACCATCATCCCGGTTAGGATTTGCAGATCGGTGATGTGCCGGGGATCGCGAGTGAAAAGCGGTTCTACCGCAAAGGGGCGATCCGCCTGCACCACAACGTCCACCCAAGAACTGGGAATATCCACGCGTGGCAGGGTATCCACGATTTGGTTTACCTGCACGATCACGATTCCGTTGTGGAATGCGGCGGCCTCGACGATCACGGGTGTGTCTTCCGTATTCGGCCCGGTGTATAGGTTGCCTTCCCGATCCGCCTGCTCGGCGCAAACCAATACCACGTTCGGCGAAAGGTCGACGAGGAGGCGGGCATACAACTCCACGTAGGTATGAATGGCCCCGATCTCCAGGACACCGTCCTCGAGCAATTGGGCGACGCGGAGGCTCTGCGGCCCGGCAAATGCGAAATCTACCTTCTTGGCGATGCCCAGCTCAAAAAGAGTCAGATGTTCGGGCCTGCTGATGCTGGAGATGATCAGATGCAGATCGTGCAGCTTCCCGGGATCGGCCTTTACCAAGGAACGTGAGAGGAAGTCAGCCTGTTTCTGGTTATCGCCTTCCACCACGATTCGATCTGCCGGTGCGATAAGGAGTTCCAAGGCTGCTACCACCTTCTCCTGCGCCAGCACCGGCCCCGTCATCCAGGAAGAGACCAACTGCATGCGCCTCTTCTTCTCGTCACGGCGGGTTGTCCACGAGCGGGTGGCTTGGTGTTCGCATTCCATTGGGACTCTCCTCGTCCAATAGGTAAAGTTTGCACGCTCCGTCCGCACAAGGCACGACGTCGAGAGTACTAGAGTCGATTGCCGACGGCCAGAGCGGTCTCTCAGCCAGCTTTCTGATCCTATATAGAAGAAAATGTAGAACCAAAGTTGGCGAGCGACATCCAAGACTCGAGTTGAGATTTGCGGAACCCGGTCTCGAGGGAACAAGAGAAGGGGCTGACCACCTCTAAGGATGAATGGTGTCGATTTGATGAGGACCGGTGACTTTGTGCGATTTGTGATCAGCCCCGCGATCTTGCTGTTAGCTCTCACGCCGGCGATGGCGCAACAGAAGGCCGGTTTGCTATTGGCCGCTGCCGCACCGCAGGGTGAAGTGGCAGCAATACCTGACGCGCCTGTACCATCCGCGGTGAATGCGGGAGAGCAAAGCGCTGCGCCCACGCCGAGTTCGTCATCATCCGCCAACACGGCGAATGCTGACGAGGGGCAACAGACCAAGCGGATCCTATGGATCATACCGAACTTTCGCGCGGTCAGCGCAGGGGTCAAGCTACCTCCGCAATCAGTGAAGGAGAAGTTCAAGACCGGCGCCCTCGATAGCTTCGACTATTCTTCGTTCATCTTCGTCGGCATCCAGGCCGGTATCAGTCAGGGATCGAACGCCTATCCAGCATTTCGCCAGGGCGCCGCCGGATACGGTCGATACTATTGGCACACCTTCGCAGACCAGACGGATGAGAACCTCTGGGTTGAGGGCATTTTGCCCGTTGTTCTGCACCAAGACAGCCGCTACTATACGCTCGGTCATGGCGGTTTCATCAAGCGGGGAATATACGCCGTATCGCGAACGGTCATCACGCGCACAGATTCGGGGAAGGAAACCGTCAACGCTTCCGAGATCGTGGGAGCCGGCGCAGCGGCAGGGATCTCCTCGCTCTACTATCCGACCCAGTACCGTACCTGGACGAAGGTTGGCCAGCGCTGGCTGACCAACGTCCTGCTGGACTTTGGCACCTTCGCGGCGAAAGAGTTTTGGCCAGATGTCAATCGCGCGATCTTCCATGAAACGGACTGACTTCGTCCCATAAGGGAGTCTTTCTATGAGCAGCAAAGTTCCAATCCCTCCCTCATCGCCATCCTCCGATCCCGCGCTGCTGAAGGTCACCGAGGCAATCACAGGTACGACCGACGCGAAGGCTGCCAGCGGGATTGCTGATATGTTGCTCATTTTTCTGTCGGCGGCCGGCACTATCCTGGGAGCTTTCCTGGTGACCATCGTCTATGTAATGGCTACGGCTTCCCGGGTTCATAATGGCAGCTGGATTTTTCAGCTGCTGGTGTGCGTGGGGGCCGGCGGCGTGCTTGGGTGTCTCTCGGTGATGGGGGTTCTGCATGCTAAGGACCTTATTGAGTGGGAGAACCGAGCGCGTTAGAGGTTGAACTGCGTCGTTGTCGAACCGCCTGGTATAGCGTTTGTTAGTCCGGGGAACAAAGCGGTCGTTGGGCTTCGCCCGTCGTTTTCGGCCCACGTACGCTCAGGCGAACGTGGGGCACCCGTCCTGATTCCTCCGACCTTTCCCTTCTGATTCACGGTCATGGGTTCGCAGCCGTCGATGGGGAGGTTTTTGGAAAAATGTGCGAACTAAGCGAACTATGCGGATTAAGTCGCTTCCTCTGCCGGTTCGGAGTCTTCTATTGCCGACCAGAGAGTGGTGGGGCGGCCTCGTCCGGGCGCGCTCCGGTTGGCGGCCACGCCCTGGGAAGTCAGCTTTTCGAGTGCCATGTCGATGCGTTCACGACTCACATGGCCCTGAAAGAGAGCTCCGATTTCTTTTCTGGTCAGGCCTACCGGGGTTGCGTCGAGAGCCAGGCGGATTCGATCCAGAACGGTGTCTCCCGTGGAGGCGTGAAAGATCAAGGCGGCGCTGGCCGAGCAGTAATCCCATACGGCAAGGGCTGCCTGGAGATGGGGCGGCTCGATGACAGGGCTGCAGTCAAGGGCGGCGTAGATGGCACTCAAGCGGAGAACCTGGGCTTCGGCACGGCTGGTGGCGGCGCCGTAGAGCCCCGGACGGGCATCGCTTAAGGTCTCATACCCACCAATCCAGAGATTGCGGGCGGCTTGATCGCGGCAAAAGGGTTTGCCTTCCGCATGCGAAACCCAATCGACGATGCGCCGCAACTCGCGGGCGAGTGCTGATAGATCATCCGGATTTGGGCTGCTGCCTTCCGGGAGGCACTGGCTGCGCCGGACGCAGGTCCAGAGGCAGCGGTTGACAAAGCCGTTGTGCGCGTCTGTTCGATGCAGATGTTGCGCAAGCTCACTCCGGGTGATGTGGCCGACAAGACTGATGTGGGTGCCGGTCGCCTGCAGAGGCTGATGACGGTCCAGGGTCCGAAGATGGCCGCTGTCCCAGGCGCAGCGAAGCAGGGGTGAGAGGTGGCTTTTCTCGCGTCCGAGTACGTGGAGGACGGAGGCGAACTCTTCGGAAAGCAGCAGGAGGCGCCGGTCGGTGGGCGGCTGTTCATCCCGCAGGGCATGGATGAGGCCGCTCGAGGACAAGCGGGCGGTGGTGACGCGGTGGCTGACCCAGGGGTCGTCCACTTCAGAGAAGAGGCGGCAGATCTGGCGCCAGCTGGTTCCCTTGCGGGCTTTACTGGATTCGCCAACGAGGACGACAAAGAGGTTCAGGCCGTGACGAGTGGACTCCACCATACAGTGCGGGGCGGGCCCTACCAGGTTGCCGAAGGCGACGAGGAACTGGAGGAGAATGGCAGCAGGATCGGCTTCAGTGTGCGGCGTGATGGTGCGGACCACCGTCCCGGCGATACCGTGGAGGGCCTGCGCGGCCAGCGTGGGCCAAAGGGAATCCCGCTGCTGGGGCGGGGTTGGTGAAGCCGGATTTGGACGTTCGAAAGCAGGAGCGGACTCCTCCTCTTCTGGTTGGTAAGGTGCGGGTTGGTAAGGCAGGCGGCCCAACAGCTCTGCCCTTCGGCGCTCTATATCCGCAAGGGTAGGCCGCGTGCGGCGTGGAACCTCGGTGCTGGTGTGCGGTGTCATACTTTGAAACTATTACGGTTCCAATTGGCTGTCGAAAATCCTTAGTCACCGGGATAAGTGTGACTTTGTAGGGTTGGTTTGAAAAAAAGACTGACACTTTTCCCGGAGGTGGCAAAAGTTGTTAACTATCAAGTCAAGAGAAGGGGCCCCGCCAGGTTTGGCTACAATACATCTGCTTGTAGCGGAGACGTTGCAGAAACGTGCATCCCCTCCGTCACGAAAGGGTGATCGATGAAGAGATGGATCGGGATTGGGATTTTGCTGGCTGGAACAGCGCTGGCTCAGAGCGACCGGAGCACGTTTTTAGAGCAGTACAAGGGCAAGCCGTTTCAGGATAGCCACTACACGACGGCCCCGCAGCAGATTCCCGGCAGGGTGGAATGCGCAGCGTACGATGTGGGGGGCGAAGGGGTTGCCTATCATGACAGCGACGCCGTCAACCACGGCAGCGGCCAGTTGAACCCCGCCGACGGAAGCTATCTAAATGAATTCCGCATGCACGATGGCGTCGATATTTCGTACACGAAGTTCCCAACGGCTGCAGGCAAGGACGCTATCGACAACAACCACTATGAGACGGTGACCCCTCCGAAGGATCAGCTTTACGTGGGTTGGACGGAGCCGGGCGAGTGGTTCAACGTCACGATTGATGTCGCGAAGGCCGGCAAATACAGCGCGGACCTGCTCTATACGTCAAATCGCGGCGGAAGCATCTCGCTCGATGTAAACGGGCAGGATGCAACCGGGCCGGTGACGATTCCCACTACGTACAACGACGCAGAGCCGATTGCGTGGCGCCAGTGGCACCACTGGAATATCCTGCGGAATGCTGTCGTGTTGAATCTACCTGCGGGCAGAAATGTGCTTACCGTGCATATCGTGACTAGCGGCAATATGAATCTGGCGTATTTTGACTTTCGCCCCGCAGCGGAGAAATGAGCGTGGGCTGGGCTGACCGGCTTTTGGGGCAGGTACGAGCAGCGCACCTGATTAGAGGACGTCAAAAGAGATACGCTGGAGGCTTGTGGAGCCAGCGTCAGTCCAAGCCTGGACGATGTTAAACTGGCTGCCGGATAGCCAATACCAGCCAGCTTCAACGAGAGAGCGCACCCTATGCGGAAAAAGCAGATCATGAATAGCGAGCAGCCCGGAGAGACGGTACCCGAAGGATTCGCTTCTACTTGCAGCGTTCTTGCGGTAGGGCTGTTCGCGTTGACTTTTGTTTTCCAGAATTTCGTGATTCCCTCGTCCTCTATGGCAAGTACCCTGCTTACTGGCGATCACGTTCTGGTCGAACGAGAGACCCTGGCTCCGCCAGCGAAGTGGGCGCCCTTTCTGCACTACCGCGATGTGAGTCGCGGCGACGTAATTGTCTTCTATAAACCGGCAGAAGAGCGCAATGGTGAACACATTTTCCTGGTCAAACGTGTGATCGGAATACCCGGAGACCGTATCCATCTCCGAAAGGGCGTCGTGTATCTCAACGGTGTCGCTCAGGTGGAACCGCAGGCCGCCAAGCCTGACACAAACTTCTATGACCCCTATGTCAACGATTTCCCTTCGGTGGACCCACGCAATGAGCCCAATGTTACGCCGGAATGGTCACTATCGCTGCGCGATCACATAGAAGGCACCGATCTGGTAGTGCCTAGTGGAGATTATTTTGCAATGGGCGACAACCGAACGAATAGCGTCGACAGTCGTTTCTTTGGCTTCGTACCGCGAGAGAACATCCTTGGCCGTCCGCTCTTCGTCTATTGGTCGATTGTTATGCCCGAAGCCGGACCTGAGGAAAAACCGTTGAGTGAACAGGCTGGATCGACTATGCATGAACTCGTGCACTTCTTCGATGAGACCCGCTGGGGCCGGACTTTCCATCCCATCCATTGACGTGCACCAGCCGCGTGGATCTTGACCGCGAGCAAATCCTGGCTCTATAAGAATTAGATTTTGGACGATTGGACCTATGGGCGAAGTGGGGTTGTACTCAGCATCCCCATAGGCTTGTGGATCAGGGAGCCCGCCCGGTAGTGCCATTTCAATCGCAGTCAGGGCCCGGGTATCTTAGGCGATGTTTGATACCGTGGACGAGCCATGAGCTGCTAAACGCGGTCGAGGACGAAGTTGGGGCTGGTTCGATGCTGCACAAGATCGTACCCAGACTGGCTCTGCTTCCCACTTCGAGATCGCTTGGTCCACGGCCGCCAAATCAGCCCCCATAAGCTGTTCGGGTTTGGAGCCCTCTGATATCCAATAAGACCGGATTCTGGTATAGCTTTCAGACCAAATGGCCAGATGCCATTCCCGTATCCCATCGTCATTTTCGTATTGGCTGCCGAGCACGGTGAAATCAGCGAAGCTCTTGTTCATCCGCATAGATTGTAAAAGTGTCAGTGTCATGTACAAACTCCGATGCCCACCAGTATGAACCTGGTTTGATCTGCGTGGAAGCATCTTTGCGAGTACGCTCTTAGCAGAGACTCAAGCTTGTCAAGGATAGCGGTCGCTCCCTTGGATTATGGAACAGCGAAGGTGGCACTACAACGCCATGCATTCATGAGGGTAGCGTTCGTGTCCTGGCCAGAGAGGCGCTGCTTCGTGCCTAGACCGTGCGCTCGGCACTACGAAGAGAATTTCCATGCACAGACTCCGACAAAGCGTGCCTTCGGTTTCATCGCAAAGTGCCATCTTGACACACCGCGCTGAACCGAACCGTCGCTGACGTTTCCTGATTCAAACCACCTTCAGCGGGCTATATGATACCGCCACGGAATTTTTGCGGAGCTTTGAATCTTGCACACTCATCGATATGCCAAGCCGCGTTGCATGCTATTTAGCCAGACACCACACATCCACCAACGAATGATGCGGGGACTCCGGAGGCAACCTCTCCTTGGCCTCCTCTTAGTGGCCCCCAGTATCAATCAAGCACGTTAGGGGGAGGGGTGTGAATAGAATGAGCGACTTAGAAGATGGGCCTTCGTTCGAAGCTTTGCAGGTGGAGCGTCGCACTACTTTGGTTTTCTACATCGCCTTGGCCTGCTTCTGTGCTCTGTTGTCAAAATTCTGACCCTGCACCCAAAAGCCCGAGAACTCCCACTCAACTAAATGTTCCATTCGAGTCTGTTAGAAACTTCGATGTTCGGCGACTACCTTGATTGTGGAAGGAAAGGAATCGATTCTGGCCGGACAAACAAATCAGGATGGCCTCTACGGGGAGGCCTTGGACCAATTTGGTCCTGCGCTCGAACGGCTGGCAAGAGCCTACGAAGCAGATCCGGAAAAGCGCCGCGACCTGAGCCAAGACATTCACTTTCAACTATGGCGGAGTTTTCGGAATTACAATTCCGGCTGCTCCCTTCGCACCTGGGTGTATCGTGTGGCCCACCACGTCGGCGTCTCGCACATCATCCGTGAACGCCGGACGTTTTCGAATCTTGTGAGTCTCGAGGAACTCGAAGCCCTACCGGACAAAGCGGATGCACAGTCTGCCGCCGATCGGCGAATGGATCTGAACCGGCTATCAGCGTTGATTCAGCAGCTCAAACCGCTTGATCGCCAGGTCATTGTTTCTTATCTCGAAGATATGGATGCGGCATCGACGGGAGAGATCACGGGCTTGTCGCCCGCGAACGTGGCCATGAGAATCCATCGAATCAAGAGAGTCCTCGCGAGGCGATTCCACGAGCGGCGGCACGAGGGAGGGAACAATGCAGAATGACTCGCCCGAAAACGGAGTAAGAACGATATGGCTAAACCAGCCAACGGAGAAACCCACCATGATATCGAAATTGATTGAACAGAGGTCGCGTACACTTCGCACAAAGACTCGCAGGGGGTTGATTGGGACTGTGGCCGGCCCGCTCGCTGCAGGCTTCTTCTACGCGTACAGCATGAAAGTGTTCCCTGCGCTGAGACAAGTGCTGCAGGCGTCGTTCGCATTCGCTGTCGCCTGGGGCCTGGCCGGATTGTACTTCCTGAACCGGGGAATGTGGTCCGCCGTGACGCCTGGGGATGTAGGACTTAATACCGGCCTGGAGGTTTGCCGGCTTGAGATCGAGCGCCAACGCGACCTGGTGCGCCGGTCGTTGGTGTGGTCATTTGGTCCAACAATGCTGGCCATTGCCACATTCATTCTGGCGCTGGCGATGGTCTCGCCGGGGGCACGGGGCATAATCCCGAATGCACTTCCCTTACTGATTGTGCTGGTTGTCTGGATAGTCTCGTTCTTCGTGATCAGGTTGCGCCAACAGCGCGAGTTCCAGCGCGAGATCGACGAACTGAAGGATCTCGAGATGGAGAACCGTAGCTGACGGACCCTCGATCCCCTCAGAAATGAGTTAGCTTAGCCTAACGCTTGAACCGAAGCACGTTGCGTAATCCGAGGAATCCAAACACGAGGAAGAATAGACTCGCTAACCCAAAAGCGCTGTGAAGACGAGTGAAATTGCTCCGCTTGATCGCAATTCGATCATCATCGGTTGAACCAGGTATAAACCGATTCCAAAGTAGAGCAACGAGAACACCGTGTGACCGATCCTTTGGGTCAGCGTCATAGACTCTCCGTCTTTCAGCCATGACCGGTTGAGGCTATGCGTTTGCCGATTGGCGGCTTGCACGGGATCAAATTCTGCTCGCTGTTCGTGAGTCTTGTATTGCAACTGATGATCGTCTGGACGTTTCTTCGTCATACTTTGTGAAGGCCCAGGCTGTTCAACCCCACGGCGTTCTGAGCTGCCTGATTTAAGACCAGCAGCTTGGACCGCAGAGGGCAATTTGATTTTGATCCGTTTGTACTATCGCGCATGCACAGATGATTTTACAGCGCCTGGCGCAACGTCGATTCTTTTACTGCCTGTGAAACCGGGTTTTCAGTAAATTGCCCATACGGACCCACGGCCGGGTGTCGGAACCGGGAACTTACCGGGAATCAGACTCGCTTGGCGTCAATTGAGATCAGATCAGAAAATGCAAGGCGACCTTCTATGAGCAGGTCACTCGTCAACATCTGACTTGTTTTTCCTTTAGAGGACCTGTTGCTTGATCCTGACGCATGTTGTTCTCCACCGAGTTTCTATTCGCACTGATTCATAGCTTCCATTCCGGAAGCTCGGTGCCGGCTGCGTTCAGTAGGAAACTCGATGCTGGCAGTCGGGGGGCGGAGATGAGGAGTCACAGGAAAACGAGAATCCTCTTTTTCAGGCGCGGGTTGCTTCCAGGGCGGGTGCGAGCGCGATGGTGAGGACCGTGATGTCGTCCTGCTGTCCGAATTGCTTTGCGATTTCGGCGATCGTGCCGGCGGATCGATTGCTGATGGCCTGGGTTCGGTCGAAGCCGAAGAGTTCGCGATGTTCGTTGGTGGCTTCGACGACTCCGTCGGATAAAAAGGTGAGGCGGTCACCTGGATTGAGTTGATAGGTGGTTTCGGAGTAGCCGGCGTCGGCGACGATGCCGAGTGGCAGACCGGATTCGACGGCGAGTTCTTCTCCGTTGCAGTAAGGCGCGAGGTTTCCGGCGTTCGCGAGGGACATCCTGCCGTTTGCGGAGATGAGAGCGCCGGTGCAGGTGACGAAGCCGGTGATTTGGCCGTGCAGAACGCGGTTGAGGTGAGCGAGAACTTCGGCGGGTTTTCGGGCCGCGCAGCCGCGCAGCGCGCCGATGATGGCGCTGACGGTCATGGCAGCTTTGAGGCCCTTGCCGCTGACGTCTCCGACGAAAACGAGCAGAGAGCCATCGTTGGCCGGCATGATCTGGAAGAAGTCACCGCCTACTTCACTGGCGGGAAGATAGACGCTTTCGATGGCAAAGCCGGGGGTGACGGGCGGCTTCGGTGGGATGAGCAGCGATTGAATGTTACGGGCAGACTCGAATTCACTGGAAAGGCGCGTTTCCTCCTGCCGGGCCAGGGAGAAGCGCCGAATCAGAAATAGGAGAAGCGCAAAGATGAAGATTGTACCGACGGCGGGACCAGGCATCAGCACGAACGGTTTGGTAAGCAATGGGAAAACCCAGTTTAACGCCCATCGCTGCCAGCCCAGTTGCCAGGTGATGAGGAGGATGCTGTCGATCAAGGGAAATCCTTGCCAGAGAAGGGTGGGAACAAGGAGGATGAGCGCGTCGCGATCGCGTTGGAGTGCACGCTTAAGCAGGGTTACGAGAATCCAGATGGTGGCAGGGAGCACAGCCAGCGTGGCAAGCAGGGTGGCGATTCCCACGGAGCTGATATTGAAAACGTAAAGAAAAACCGTTGGCGGACCTATGAGCAACGTGGCGGCGACGAGCCACCAGGTTCTGGAACGCGGGGCGCGCAGCACGACGGAGAAAAAAGCCAGGGCGGCCAAGAGAGCAGCCGATTGCACGGAGCCATCGATAAAATCAAAGACCGGCAAAGGGATCAGAGCAAGTGGCCGGCCGATGCTTAATCCAATGTCTATCGCGTTCGCCAGGAGAAGCAGCGCGAACCATAGATATTCCCGTTCTTCGCGGCGGATGAAAAACAAGACGAGCACGACGAGGCCGACGAGCGTGCCGAGCACGGCATAGGTGTATTCATCGACGAGCCCGTTCCACTGAAGCGATGTGGCCGTTGCCGCACGTTGCGCGATGAGGCGGGAGTCTCCGAAATAGCTGCTACCGAAAAACCCTCCCGGCGCATAATCCGCCCACACGGGAGCGTGCCAGGCGCGGATGGCGATATGAAACGTATGCGGGCCAGAGGCGGCGGCGGGGGATAGGGCGAAGGCGCGGCTTGAAGCGGAGTATGCCCGAAAATTGAGGATTGGGCCGAATGAACCGGCGAGCCGTCCGTCGACGAAGAGCTGATAGCCGGTTTCCATGGGTCCTAAGTAGATGGACCAGTTCCTATTTCCCTCAGGCACCGCGACGGTGAAGCGATACCATGCGAATCCGCCATAGTTCTTATAGCCCTGTTGGCTCCAATCCTCATCGGAGCGGAGCAGTGGCCATTGCGCATCGTCGAAATTCGGGTCGGCCCAGGCGGGATTGTCTCCGGTATGAAAACGCCAGAGGCCGTCGAGGGAGGCGACGGGCTCGCGACCGGCTTGCAGGTTGAAGGTCTGGGCATGGAGGCCAGAGGCCGCGCAGAGTAAGAGCGACAACGACACCAGCAGCACAGAGAACAGCGAGCGTCTCATTTGTACCTCTCCCGGGGTAGGCCTCCACCAATAGCAGCTATGCGGTGCTTTCGCAATCGGAAGTGGGATGCCCTGGAACTATTGCATCCAAATCACTGAGTCTGAGAGCCGGGAGTATGATGGCTCGACCGCATGGCCGGAAAGGATCCTCTACGGCCAGAGCGGGAGAGGAGCGGGAAATGGCCGGAAGATACAGCTCGATGACCGCAAACCACGAAGGGTTTTCGGCCGGTCGTTCCAGACGATGTCAGGCCGTTTTTGACACCGCTCATCAGGCAGATGCGCCGCTGATCAGAAACTCCACCCGGTGAATGCGTTGAGAGTGAAGAATCGATCCATGAGAACAGGAAACACACCCTATTGGGCATGTCAGATTGGTGGATGGAGTGCATTTAGCGCTCTTGGTCTCACAACGGGAGCGATGGAGAATGGCTGGCGGCGAAGCCTCGTCATCGGCTACTTCTTGTTTTTTCTCTATAGCGTGAGCTTCACACATCTGCTGCGGCGACTGTCTCTCCGACGAGGCTGGACGAATCTGGCTCCGGCCAGGGCGTTTGCGCGCTTGTCGGCGGGGGCCATTCTCATCGCCACGATACAGACGGGGCTAGTCGTTGGGATCTACAGCGCAATCGAAGGAAGCCTCGGTGTCTGGCGCCAACCGTCTTCGATTGTCTACATGTTTCTTTGGTTGTCGGTGGTCGGTAACATTTGGGTAGTTCTCTACTTTTCGATCACGTCTCTTCGCCATACGCGGGAGGTACGGCGCAATGAAACCCAGATGAAGCTCGCCCTCAGCGAAGCTGAGTTACGCGCCCTCGAGTCGCAACTGAATCCCCATTTTCTCTTCAACTGCCTCAACTCGATCAGAGGGATGGTCAGCGAAGATCCGCCACAAGCCCAGGACATGATCACCCGTCTGGCCAACATCCTTCGGTACAACCTGCAGCGAGATCGGCATCATACTGTGCCCCTGGCCTCCGAAGTGGAGATCGTTTCCGATTATCTGGCTCTGGAGTCGATTCGTTTCGAAAGCAGACTGCGGGTACGAATCGACATTGACGATGGGGCTCGCGAAGTCCCTGTGCCCCCCATGCTGCTGCAGACGCTGGTCGAAAACGCGATAAAGCATGGCGTCGAAGACCTGGCCTGCGGCTCGGAAATTTCGATTCGAGCCTCGCTCGAGAACAGCTCTTTGCGGATTGCGGTGGAGAACGCGGGCGCGTTGACCGAACTGCAAGCAAGCTCCCCCCGGATCGGACTGGTGAATGCGCGGGAACGTCTTCGCATTCTGTACGGTGAGCGCGCGGCACTGCAGCTCGCGCCCAGCCCGAATGGACGCGTCGCCGCCACTGTGCTGATTCCTCGAATCTCATGAATGCGCTGATCATCGACGACGAGCGAATGGCACGGAACGAACTGAAGCGGCTGCTCTCGGCCCACGCGGACATCGAAATAGTGGGCGAGGCGAATACCGGGGAACAGGCTCTGGAGTTGATCTCACGGCTCGCCCCGGATGTCATTTTTCTGGATGTGCAGATGCCGGGAATGACCGGTTTCGAACTGCTTGAACGCTTAGACAACGTGCCGCAGGTGATCTTCACCACGGCCTACGATGAGTATGCACTGAAGGCGTTTGAAGTGAGCGCGCTCGATTACCTGGTGAAACCCGTCGCACCAGGACGGCTTGCGGGCGCTATCACAAAGCTTCGCCCACGGCAGGACCGGATACGTCTGGAGCGGGTTTTCGTAAAGGAGGGCGAGCGCTGCTGGTTAGTTCGTGTCTCCCATATCTTCCTCCTCGAATCCGAGGGGAATTACACGCGGTTGCACTTCGCGAATGAGCGGCCGCTGGTTTGCCGTTCCCTGGCAAACATCGAGGAGCGGCTGGATCCCGCGGTCTTCTTCCGCGCAGGGCGTAAATGTATCCTCAACCTGAAGTGGGTAGAAAGTGTCGAGACGGGCATCGGCGGCAATCTCATTGTCAGGATGCGTGCCGGGGTTAGCGTTGAGCTGTCGCGGCGCCAATCAGCCAGATTCCGTGAAGCTTTGAGCTTGTGAGAAATCCCATGCTGACCGAGCCTGGAACGCCTGGTACAAATCACAGCGCCATCCACGACGGGGGCGCGGCTCATTCGACTGGGGAAAGTCCACCCAAACAGCGGTGTCCGCTTTCAGACAACGCTGTTCGTTTCTGAACGATTCTGTCGCTCGCTGCGACGAAAGCCCCTGTTCATCGACTACGGGTTAACTGTGTCTCCGCTTGCGCCCGATCCTCTCTGTGCGATCTGCGAGATCCATGGCCATCTAAGTGCATTGCAACTTCTCCAAACAGGGTCCGCAATCGACCTCCGTAGAACGCCATGCTGAAACGGCTCTTTCGATTACTGCTTGTTGTCGCCATCGCAACCACCGGGCTTCACGCCGCTAACAGCACCTTCGTCGGCAAGTGGAAGCTCAACCCGGAAAAAAGCACCATGCACGACCAGATGAAGGTCACTTCCGCGGGAACGAACCGCTATGCTTTCGACTTTGGCGGCGGTCCGGAATTTATTGTCGTCAACGGCACCGATCAACCTGGTCTCGAGGGAAGTACCCTTGCTGTCACTGCGGAAGGTCCTCGTGTCTGGAGAGTGGTCCGCAAGAAAAATGGTCATATGCAGATCTCCGCTATTTGGACGCTTTCACCGGACGGCCACTCGCTCCGCGATGACTTCACCGGGTACCCGGACCACGGCTCCAGTTTCACCATCCATTACATCTACACGCCGATTGGCGGAGCCTCGGGCTTTGCCGCTACGTGGGATAGCACGAGCGAAAAGGCCGGCGGAGTCGAAATCGAGGTGCAGCCCTATCAAGACAACGGCCTTTCCTTCATCAACCAGGCACAGCACTCCACGAAAAATATGAACTTCGACGGCAAGGACTACCCGGTGAAGGATGGGAACGCGCCGGCGGGCGCCATGTCTTCGGCGCGCCGCGTGAATGCCAGCACGCTCGAGTTCACGGAGAAAAGAAACGGCAAGGTGGCCGACACACAGCATATCCAGCTTTCACCAGACGGCAAGACTCTGACCATGACTATTCAGCGGCCGAGTGGAAGCAAGCCGAATGTTCTGGTGTTCGAGCGCGAATGAGTGTAATCGGGCTGAGGAGCCCAGCGGGAGAGGCAGCGACAGGTTTTAAAATGTTGGCTATTCTGTTGGACGAGGAGTGATTGTCCCTAAAAAGCAAAGTCGGGGGTGCCGCTTGAGGGCAGCGGTATTGATCGCTCAAACACTCCTCATCGTTGCCTATGCGGCCTTTTTCATCATGGTTCCAGCGGTGTTGGACAACCCAGAGAAACACAGAGGAAACACAATCTTTCTGATTCCCATGATCGCAGTAGCTGCGTCAATTCTAGGTTTCTATTTCCGCGCCTGTCGGCGATCTTAATGATCAGCTATTCGCTTGCTGTCTACACAGCGTTGGTCGTTCTGGACAAGGGCCACCTTAGTTCCTTTGTCTATGCGCTTGGCCCGGCGTGGCCGCCGCTTATCGCTGCAGGTGCATTGTTTTGGGTTGCAAAACGACCGCCAGCCCGGAAGGCTGGCGTTGTCGCGTGAACTTGTTTTCGCGGCGGCCGCATGGTCCACACATTTTGAACTAAAGTGATCGAGGTGAATAAAGCAGGAGTAAAAAGGGCCGTTAGTTTTGCCGTCTTTGGCCTCGGCATGTTGGGCGGCCTTTGGGGCTGTGTTGCATACGCCTCCGCCATGTTTGTGGCAGGCGATAACGACAGTTTCCCGGAGTTCTTGGCCCTTACGCTGGCGCTTGCAACTCCACTACCGGCGTGTATCGTGGCCTTGTGGAAGCGAATTCCGGCGGGCCTTTGGCTCATCACTGCCGGATGTTACTTGCCAGTTGGGATGCTGATACAACGTTGGTTCATGGTCTACGTGAGGCACTTTTCGGACCAGGGCAGCGTAAGTCAGACGATCTTGGGCTGCCTTCCGTATAGTTCGGCCTTGATTGCGCTCGGCTCTTTCGCTGTTGTGACAGGGCTCTTGAGATGGCCGAAGCTGCTATAGCGACCCCGCTCCATTGTTCCGACGGGAGAATGGTGAAGGGGATGACGCGACCGCCGCGGCATGCCAGTCAAATCACTGCCGCACACAGCGGGGATTGCATAACTTCCGTAGGAACGAATATGCCAACTTGCTATTCCATGCGCAGCGCCTGGCTGGGTGCGAGTCGCGACGCTTGCCAAGCCGGCACTCCGCACGCCAAAGCTGCAACCGATGAGAGTACCAAGGCAACTCCGGCAAATACGGTCCAGTCTAGCGGCTGAACTCCATAGAGCATGTTGCGGACCAGTTGCACGGCGAAGGCGGCGCCCACCAGCCCTAGCGCGAGACCAATCCAGGCCGGCCATAGTCCGTCGATCAGCATCATGCGCAAGACTTCACTCCGCTGCGCACCCAATGCCATGCGAATGCCAATCTCGCTGGTACGCTGTGTTACCAGATATGCCAGCACGCCATAAAGTCCAGCCATGGCGGAGATGAGCGCGACGATGGCGAAGATGAGAATCAGCCTCGAATTAAAGCTTGCGCTGGAAGTAGAGCGGTCGATGATTTGCTGCATGGTTAACGGGTCAGAGGCAGCCAAATGGGGATCCATCTGGTTGATCATCTGCTGAATCGGCCGAGCGAGGTTCTTTGCATCCTGCTCAGAGCGCACCATGATTGTCGTTTGTCCGAAATTTCCACTGTAGACGGGTTGATACATCATCGGCCAAACATCTTCTCGAATGTGAAAGCGTGTATCGCCTACGACGCCGACGATCTCGAGCGGAGGGGCGTCGGGCTCTTGCGTGATCTTGAGATGTTTGCCGATCGGGTCTTCGCCGGGAAAGAACTCTTCGACCGCCCGCTTGCTCAAGATCGCAACGTTGGCGTTTTGGATGCGCTCGGCCTCAGAGAAGGTGCGTCCACGCAGGAGCGGGATCTGCATAGCCTGAAAATAACCAGGATCGGCGCTGCGCGCGATCGGATCCAGCACATCGCCTTTTGCAGCCGGCGGATGTTCGACCACGGTCACCGGACTATCTTCCCACCAGCCCGTTCCCGGCGCGGCCGTTACCAGCCCTGCGGCCTTAACCCCGGGAAGCGCCCGAACGCGCTCTACGAGTTGCGACAAGAAGGCAGCACGTCTTTGCGGCGGCCCTGGCAAAGTGAATTGCATCGTCAGCACGTTATGGGTCGCGCAGCCCAGGTCGACAGAACGCAACCGCTGGTAGCTCTTCAACAGCAGGCCAGCAGTGATGAGAAGAATTACGGTCAGGCCGACTTCGATAGCCAGCAAAGCCTTCCGCAGTTGCGCGCGGCTTCGCCCTCCGGTTTGCGAACGCGACGATTCCTGGAGCGCCTCCAGCGTTCGCTCTCTGCCTGCAGCCAACGCGGGAATGGTCCCCGCCAGTAGGCCGCTCGCGAGCGCAACTCCCGTCACGAAGAGGAATGCCAGCCCATCCACGCGAATGGAGTCGATGCGGGCCATATCCTGGCGCACATACGTAATCCAGGCAATGGCAACGTAAGCGAGCCCAATCCCAATTGCCCCGCCGGCACAAGCCAGCAGAAGACTTTCGGTCAATTGCTCGCGTATCGATCGCCATCGACTCCCGCCAAGTGCGGTACGGATGGCAACCTCTCTCCGTCGCGCGGCCGACCGAGCGACCAGCAGGTTGGCGACGTTCAGGCAGGCAATCAGCAGCACGCACGTGGTCGCGGCGAGCAGGGTATAAAGAGGTGTTTTGTAATCGCCCACCAGGTCGTCTAGTAGCAGCCGCCCATTGACCCCGGGTTCCACCGGAAGGCTCGGATATTCCTGTTTGATTCGCTTCTGGATCGCGTCCAACTCGCTCACCGCCTGGGCCATCGTGTTCCCGGGTTTCAGGCGCGCGATCACCTTGTATTCGTGGTCGTCCCGCGATTGAAGTAGATGAACCGATCCCTCGTGATTGGCCGGGGTCCAAACCTGATCCTGAATTTCAGGATAGTCAAAGCCCGACGGCATGATGCCAATCACGGTGTAGGGTTTTCCCCGGAGATAGATCGGACGACCCACGATCGACGGGTTGCCGCCGAGTCGCCGTTTCCAGAAGCCCCACGACAACACCACTGTTGCGTCGGCATCCGGTCTGTCATCCTGCGCGTTGAAGAAGCGTCCGTAAGCCGGCGGGACGCCCAATATCGAAAACATGTTCCACGAACACCATGCCGCGTTGATCTTTTCCGGGTAGGAGCCGCCTTTCTCAGAAAAGTCATAGGCGGCCCACGGTGTCGCCATAGCCATGGACTCAAAGCTACGCGAGTTCTTTTTCCAGTCAGCAAAGTTGCCGGCGGCAACGTAGTTATCCTGGTCCTTCGCCGAAGGATCATGTTGATACAAAGTCACCAGACGTCCCGGATCTTTGTAGGGCAACGGCTTGAACAACACCGATCGGACGACCGTAAACAAGGCCGCGTTGGCCCCGATCCCCAAGGCCATCACCAGCACTGCCATCAGGGTAAAACCTGGCGTTCTGGAGAGCGTTCTTAAGGTGTACCTTAGATCGCGAGAGAGGCTCTCTACGAAAACCTGCGTGTTCTGCTGCCAGAGAATCCTTTTTTCGCGCATCGCCGGTTCCCGAGTAGATTTTCCACCGGACAATAGCGTATCGGACCCGAAGTTAGATAGGAAAGGAATTTGCGAACTACTCGGCTCGCAGCGCGATCATCGGATCGGTCTTGGTCGCCTTGCGGGCTGGGAGGCAGCAAGCCGCAAGGGCCATGGCGATCACAAACAGACCCACCGCGGAAAAAGTCAGCGGATCCGACGGATTCACCTCGTAGATCATGGTCTTCAGTGCGCGGCCCGCCAGCAGCGCAAAGGCCATTCCTAATGCCGCTCCACTCAAGGTCAGCATCGCAGCCTGTCGTAGTACTAGTAGCAGCACGTTGCTTCGTTGCGCACCAAGCGCCATGCGCAAACCGAATTCCGAGGTTCTCCGGCTGACCGAGTAGGCAATCACGCCGTAGGTCCCAATCGCAGCCAACAGAATCGCGAGCCCAGCAAAGATGCCCACGAGCACAAACGCGAAGCGAGGCGTACCCACGGTGGCATCCGCGACATCATCCATCCACCGCTCCTCAGCCACGGCCAGCGATGGATCGATCTGATGCACGGCTGCGCGTACTGCCGGTGCGAGAGCCTGAGGAGCGGCATCCGCGCGCACCACCACAGACATCTGCGCGAATGGCCTCTGCAGCGCCGACCACCAGAAAGCCGGATGCGTATTCGAGCTTTCCGGCTTGTCTTTCACATCCCCGACGATCCCCACAATCGTCATCCAATCTGAATCTTTCGGATGGCCCTCAAAGGTAATTCTTTTCCCGAGCGCATCGCCTTTCGGCCAATGCAGATTGGCGAGCGCCTGGTTGATCACAATCACCTTCGGCCTGTCCGCATTGTCGTCGCGCGTAAAGAAGCGACCTCGCATCAGTGGTATACCCAGTGCGCGAAAATAGTCCCACGTGGCCACGTGGTAGCGTGCGCCAAAGTCATGGTGCGGAGGAGGCTGCCTGCCTTCGATGGAAAAGCTCATGTTATCGTCCCAGCCAGTCCAAGGGAGATCACTCCCAAGTCCGGCACTGCTTACGCCCGGAATTGACTCGAGTTCCGTTGCGAGGCGCTCATAAAAACGCGATAGTTCCGGCACGGTCTTGTACGCGGCGCGGGGCAGCCACAGGTTCGCCGTCAAAACATGCTGATGTTGAAAGCCGGGATCGAGATGGAGCAGGTTGAGCAAGCTCCGGAACATCAGCCCCGCGCCCACCAGCAGCACGCAGGCGAGGCTCACCTCGGCCACTACCAAAGCGTCGCGCAGGCGGCTTACCCTGGCACTGCCCGTGGCTGCGCGACCCCCTTCATGCAAACCCTGCCGCGGATCGGTCCGGGATGCCTGCAGTGCCGGAACTAACCCGAAGAGAATGCCCGTCAGCGAACTGACCATGAAGGTAAAAAGAAATACCGGAACGCTGATGCGAATCTCATGCAGGCGGGGAAAGTCTGCCGGTAACAAGGACACCAGCCCTTTCACACCGCCCAGTGCCAGCAATAGTCCCAGCGCGCCGCCGGTGAGCGCAAGCAGCAGGCTCTCCGTCAGCAGTTGCCGCACGATTCTTGCCCGGGATGCGCCCAGCGCCATGCGCACTGCCAGCTCTCTCTGCCGTGAGGCTGCCCTGGCTAACAGCAAATTCGCGGCATTCGCGCAGGCGATCAACAGCACCATGACCACCGCTCCCAGCAGCACCAGTAAGATCTGGCGGTTCGGTCCCACGATCTCACGAGCGAGCGGAATTACCAGCATGCGCCAATGGCCCAGGTCATCTCCGTGCTCATGCGCAATCGTGTTCATCATGGACAACACTTCACCCTGTGCGGCCTCCGCAGTCACTCCGTCTTTCAGTCTCCCGATGCCTTCGATGTAATGTGGACCTCGCTGAGCCGGGCTCCCCTCGAAGGCAAAGGGACTCCAGACATCCACGTCCTCTCCGTAGGAAACGGCGTGATACGTGTTGCCCGGATGTGCTGTGCCAGGCGGCATCACGCCGACGACGGTGAAGGGTTGCGCATTCAGAGTTATCTTGTTCCCGATGATCTTCGGATCGGCGCCAAACTGCGTGCGCCACAACCGGTCGCTCAAAATCACTTTTAGTTCGTTCCCCGGGATTTCCGCAGTCGTATCGAACTCGCGACCCAACTCGGGATTGATTCCCAATACATGAAAGAAATTTGCGGTAATCCGAAAACCATTCACTCGCATCGCTTCCCCGGAATTGCCGGCAAGCTGCATGTCGGTGCGGGTGTAAGCGGCCATTGACTCGAAACTGTGAGTGCGTGCGCGCATGTCCCGGAAATCGAATGGGTTCAGGGGGAACTTCGGAAACGCCTCTGAGGTCATAAAGATCCGCATGAGCTGGTCCGGTTGCCGGTACGGGAGGGAGTGCAACAGGACGCTGTCGATCACGCTGAAGATGGCGCTGTTCGCACCGATGCTGATCGCCAGAGTCAGTACCATCACAGCGGCAAATATCGGATTTTCGCGTAATTGGCGTAGGGCGTAACGCACGTCCTGCAGCGTTGTTTCGATAAAGCTGGTCCCACGCACATCGCGGCACTCTTCCTTGATCTGCGTATCACCACCAAAAGCGACCTTCGCCCGCCGACGCGCCGCTTCCTCAGTCATGCCGGAACGAACGTATTTCTCTACCGCATTTTCAAAATGGAAGCGCAGCTCCTGATCGAGCTCGCCCTCCACGGCATCACGGCGAAATAGAGCGCGCAGCCGATAACGCAAGTCGTTCAGCATCACAACCTCTTTCCCCTTCCACTTCTACACAAGGATTGTGTACTTCTTCTCTGTAGAAGCGCAAGGGGAAAGTTCAATTGCAGCGTTATGGCCGGACAGACTGGGCAAGGAGCTGGTAGTTTCCGCAGCTGCAGAAGTCGACGAAGGTCAGTTGCATGGCCGCGTAGCCCCAGGTCTCGTAGGGGTGGCCGTAGGGAGCGGACGACGGATGAGACTCGAGAGTGCTGGGCGCTCCGTTGACGATGTATGTGCGACCGCGGTCGGTCTCCCAACCGGCGAGACTCGTGATGGCGAAGTGTTGATTGGCGTAGGCGATGCGGCGATAGTGCTCGGCGCGGTAGGAGTTGGGGGCAGAGCCGGGGGCGTTGCGGCGCTGCCAGAACTGCTCGATGAAGTGGTCGCGCTCTGCGTCGCTGGCGAGTTGGAAGAAGGCCGCACGCTCCCGCGGCGAGATGAGCCAGCGGACGTCTTGATCGAGCCAGGCTTGGTACTGGGGTGCGATCGCCGGTGAGTTTGGAGTTTCGTTGGCGGCTCGCGGGCTGGAGGCGAGAGCTGGGACTTGGTTTGCGAGGGGTTCGGGCCCGCGGGTCTCTTCCGTCGCCATGGCGACGGCATGCGGGTTGTATTGCGGCTGCTGAAGCTGCCTTGGGTTGTTCTGAGCGCGGGCGGCGGTGGTAACGCAGACACCAGTGGTGACGATGACGATGCCAAGGAGGGTGAGGGCGACGAGTTGCGGGGCGGCGACGCTTTCTTTGGATCCGAGTAGGCGTTTGATGCGCATGATGAGTAATCCTCCGTTGGCTCCGAGAGCGATTGCGGGTAGAGCCGAGCGATGCTCCTCGAGGAGCGAGAGCGCGCGGGCGTAAGTGAGGGCGTCTCCGGTGTAGTGGACGGCGAGGTCGTCGCAACAGTGTTCGCGCTCACGACGGATGTGGCGTGAGACCCACCAGACGGCGGGATGGTAGAAGAGCAGGGCTTCAACGATGGACTGCAGGACGCTGACGAGATAGTCGCGGCGGAGTATATGGGCGAGCTCGTGGGCAAGGATGGCTTCGACCTGGTTGGGCGACAGACCGTTGAGACAACCGAGAGGAATGAGCACGACGGGGCGCAGCCAGCCGATGACGGTCGGGACCTGCACGAGAGCGGAGCTAAGGAGCCGGATGGGACGTGTGACTTCGATGCGGCGGGCGAGTCGATGGAAGACCTGGAGGAGATCACAGGGTGGGGGTTGCGTTGCAGCGGACATCATGCGTTGGGCGGTGATGAGGCCGATGCCGAGACGGACGAAGAGAAGAACTACTCCCGCCAACCAGACGGCGAGGAGGGTGGGCATGGAGCGATCGAGCGCCGCGGCGATACGGTACGGGAAAGGCTCGGGCGGGATGGCGATGCCGTGCCCCGTGACAGAGATGCTGAGGGGGATGGAGATGAGGAAGGTGTTGGCGGCGCTGCGTTCCGCAGCAATGATGAGGGTGAAGGTGATGAGGGGAAGGATCGCCATCAGGACCAGCGCAGCACAGGCTGCGAGGTAGCGCGGCTGGGCAGACCGTCGACTCAGTAGCGCGAGGACGCAGGCGAGAACGATGGCGACGAGCGCGCCCTGCCAGAGAAAATGAAGGAGCGTCCAGCCGGCAGCGTGGGCGATCAGCGCGGTGGTGGAGGATTGCAGCGGATTCATCGGGAGCCCTTCTCGATCTGGTCGAGCAACTCTCGAATCTCGGCGAGCTCAGCAGCGGAAACTTTCTTGGAGGAGAGTGCGCCGAGGACGAGGTTTTTGGCGGAGCCATCGAACGCCCGGCGGAGGAGGTTGCCGGCGAGCAACTGCTGGGTCTGCTCCTTGGGGAGGCGGGCACCGTACACGTGAGAACGGAAGCGCTCGCTCCGCTCGAGCAGGCCTTTTTCAGCCATGAGCTGCATCTGTTTGAGGACTGTGGTGTAGCCGATCTGCTTGCCGCTGAGGGCGTCGTGGACTTCACGCACGGTGGCGGGGCCGGTGGACCAGAGGATACTAAGGATGGCGAGTTCGGCCTCAGTGGGGAGCGGGATGGAGAGGTTGGATGAGACTCGTCGCTTCATGAAAAGTACAGTAGTACGATAACTATCGTATGTCAACGATAATTATCGTACTATGAGTTCTCGCATCGCAGGGGGTGCTTTAGAGCCTGGGCAGGCATAGGATAAGAGGCTGGAGACATTCAGATGCTATACAAGAAGATCAATGTTGAATTGATCGTCGTCGCTGATGAGGCTGAAGCAGTTATCGCGGACTTGAACGCCGCGCTCGATCGGCTGGAAGAGAAGCACACGCTTTTCGGTGGCGGGATCGAAAGCGTCCCGGTCGAGCACCGGGGAACACGGAAGAGATCGGCACTCGCGCATACCATGGCCGCGGGTGAGACGGTCGCTGGCGCTGTCAGGACTGCACGTGACAGCGTGATGGTCGCCCTGCGCACCGTCATCTAATTTTACTATTCTGGAATGAAGCATACCGTCCACTCCAGAGCCAGGATGGCAGCTTGCGGTCGTGCAGGTTAGCGCGCGGTTTCCGCGCATAAGCGCGGGCAACACAGCTTCCACCCTGGAGACTTCCATGCGTAGCCGCGTATCCACACTCGGGGTAGCATGCGTTTTTCTGTTTCTGGTTTTGCCTGTTCTTGGGCAAACCTCGCCGGTCCCTTCGTTTGGTCATTCACCAGAGGCATCCCCGGATAAAGACCCCGCAGCCATTCTTGAGATCGGCGCGGCTACAAGTTGGGATGTGACCGGAGGTGCGGCGAGCTTTGCGCCAAACTTTGCGGTCGAGACCACGCCGATCGAGAATTGGCTGGAGCTTGAGGCGGGCGTGTCGCCCTTCTTTACGCATCATGCGACAGAGTGGGATACGGACCTGCTGTTCAAGAAGCCCTGGACGCTATCTCGCAAAGCAGAGTTCATGCTCGGCGTTGGCCCGGAGTGGGTCCATCTCAGACAGAATGGAACAACCACCAATACAGTATCCGCGGAGGTGGCCGGTGATTTCATGTTCTGGCCTGCCCGCAAACATCGATTCGGCTGGTTTCTCGAACCGGCCTACGACTACAGCTTTGCTGGAGGCCACCAACAATCGATCGGCTTGAGCGGAGGACTGCTTATCGCCATCCGGTGATCTCCAATACCAAGAGCCGTAAATCCCGATGAGTCCTACGGCTTCGTTGCCGAAAATCGGAGGCGGACGTAGTCGGCAACCCATACTCCATCAGCATTGACAAGTTGGGGCTCTAACAGCAGACGAACTTCGTGAAGATACTCATGCCTCACCTGATCGGAAAGCCCGGCAAGAAAACTGTGCCCGAACGTCTCCAGAAACCCGATGATGTCGCCAGGCAGCGGCGTTGGCCGAGGGATCAGCGCAATACTATTCACCAGGAAACCGGCGCGTTCCAAGCGAGTAGCGTAGTCTCCGGGAGTGGGAAAATACCAGGGCATTCGTGACGCGCCGTCGATACCTCTGTTGTTGAGGGCTTGCACCAGGGCCGTACGAATCCTGTTGATGCACCCGTATCCGCCGCACTCTGCCACGAAGCGGCCGCCCGGACGCAAAGAGCGAAATACGGCTTCGATCATAGCGTCGGCGCGTTTGATCCAATGAAGCACAGCATTGCTGAAGACGGCGTCGAATTCCGCCTGGTACGGTAGCTCTTCCCCCTTGATCACGTAAGCTTCCAGGCCGAGTCTCCTGGCTGCTTCAACCTGCGGCGCACTCGAGTCCACAGCGATTACCTTGCACCCGAGTTCGGCGAGCTTCTTTGTCAGCACTCCGTCGCCGCAGCCAAGATCGAGAATGCGCTCGCCAGGTTGTGGGGAAAGAAGCTCCAAAACCGGCGAACCCAAGTCAGAAACGAACCTTGCGTTCTTCGCATAGGTATTGGGGTCCCACATTTGAGTTGCGCACATAGCAAGATCATCTCACCTCTGCTCGGCTCAAATGGTTGGTTTAGTCCGCGGCCATTGAATCCAACAGCAACGCTCGGCGTGCAGCGCGCGCCCTCCTTGACCGACCCAGGTGGTCGTCCAACTCTTCGAAACTGCGCGAAGCATGAAGAGAATGGCGGTGGCCAACACTGCGTACAGAATGAAACCAGCTCGATAGGACGCGGTGTATTGCTTGGAGAGGCCGAGCAGATTGGGCAGGATGGAACCACCGAGCGCGCCAATCTCTCCGATCATGCCGCCCGCAACCGCAGTTGTCAGCGGCCAGCGCATGGGTACCAATTGGAAGGTGGCTCCGTTGCCTGCTCCCAGCGCGGCGAAGCAGAGCATAAAGAGCAGCGTGGTGGCGAACAGCGGCGGTGCAGTCATCAGGCCGAACAGTCCGGCGATGGTGATGAGAAAAACGACCGAGAGCGTAGTAATGCCACCGACGCGATCACTAAACCAACCGCCCAGCACGCGGGTCGCGGACCCAGTCAACGTGGCCAGGACCGTGAGTTCACCGGCCATGATTTTGGATACGTGGAATTGCGCGTAGTAGAAGGATGGCAAGAAGGTGGCCAGGCCGATGAAGCCGCCAAAGGTAATGATGTAGATCGAGTTGAAATACCAGCCGTCCTTTTCGAAAAGGCAACTGAGATGTTGCCTGAGAGACTGATGCTCAATATCCGGCGGCTCCTTCGCGAAAAATATCATGACGCACAGCGGGAGCAGCATCATGGCCGCGGCGAAGCCGTACACATGCTGCCAGCCATAGTGGGTCGCCAGCCGCGGAGCAAAGAGGGCGGCTACAGCCGTGCCGCTGTTGCCCGCACCGGCAATGCCCATGGCCAACCCCTTGTATTGCGTGGGGAACCATCCGGAACCGAGCGAGAGCGCCACACCAAAGCTGGCTCCCGCAATGCCCAGCAGAACACCCATGGCCAGCACGTCGTGGAAAGTGTGAACGAAGAAAAAGCCGTACAGCAGAGCGATCACGATGGCCGACATCTCAACGATGGCGGCATTCTTTCTGCCGATGTACTGCGAGAGGACGCCCAGCGGAAAGCGCATGAATGCGCCGGCCAGTGTGGGGACCGAGACCATTAAGCCGATCTGCGCCGGGCGCAGATGAAAGGCCTCGGAAATGAAAGGGCCCATGGCGCCGTTCAGCACCCAGACCGCAAAACTGAAGTCGAAGTAAAGGAATGCGGCGATGAGCGTCGGCGTATGACCCGACTTTAGAAATAGCTTCATGTTGGCCATGGAGGATTCTCACTTGAAGAATTTGTGAGTTACTTTGCTGCTCTTGAACTTCTCTACGCGAACAGCACACTGCTTGAAGTTGGGCTCGCGCGAAATCGGATCGAAGGCTCCCAGGGTGACCAGGTTGGAGTTGGTTTCAGGAAAATGAAAGGGCATGAAAACCTGCCCGGGAGCGACGATGCCGGTGATACGCAGCTCCACATTCTTTACCGAGCTGCGCCTGGAAACGACAGTGACCCGATCGTGCGGTTTGAGCTGCAGTTTGGCTGCATCGTCCGGATTCATCTCCAGCCAGGCGGTGGGCACCATGCTTTCCAGCATTTCCACCTGCGCGGTTTTGGTGCGGGTGTGCCAGTGCTCCACGGTGCGGCCGGTGTTGAGGATGAGGTCGTAGTCTTTATCTGGCTGTTCGATAAACGGCAGACACGGTACAGAGTGCAGGATGGCTTTGCCGGTTGCGGTCGGAAAGACGGCATCGGTGTAGAGACGCTCGCCACCCCATTGCATGCCGCCGTTGTCTTCAATCTGCTGCCAGGTAAACGGGCTGTAGTCACACATGCGTCCGGCGGAGACGCGCTGCCACTCCTGGAAGGCGTCATGAGTTGATTGCCAACCCGGATAGAGCTCCTCCTTGACGCCCAGTTTTTCGGCGAGAGCAAGAAAGATGTCAAAGTCGGTGCGGGCCTCACCGGGAGGCGCGACGAGCACGTTTGCCTTGCTGATGCGGCGCTCGGAGTTGGTGTAGGTGCCTTCCTTCTCCCCCCAGATGGCCGCGGGCAGAACCAGGTGCGCGAAGTCGCTGGTGGGCGTGGGATGAAAGCCATCCTGCACCACCATAAAGTCCACGCTGCGCAGCGCCTGCTGCAGCAATCCGTAGTTGGGGAAAGAGACCGCCGGATTGGTGGCGATGAACCAAAGAGCTTTGATCTTGCCGGAGACCGCACCTTCGATGATGTCGGGATACGCCAGCCCGCGCGCAGTGGGAATGCGATCCACGTCGATGTTCCACAGCGCTGCCAGATCGGCTCGATCGGTCGGCGATTCAAATTTGCGATAGCCCGGCAGGCTGGAAGTAAAGCCGGCCTCGCGCGTTCCCATCGCGTTGCACTGGCCGGTAATGGAAAACGGTGAGGCGCCTGGGCGGCCAAGGTTGCCGGTAATCAGCGCAAGGTTGTTGATGGCGGCCACGGTGACCGCGCCCTGCGTCGAGTGGTTGACGCCCATGGTCCAGCCGATGAAAGCGGCCTTTGCCTTGCCGTACAGGCGCGCGGTGTGGACGATATCGGATGGCGACAGCCCGGTGATTTCGGCGACGCACTCCGGGGTAAAGTCGGCGACGAAGGCTGAGAATTCCTCAAAGCCGGTGGTGTGGGCTTCGATGTAGGCGCGATCGATCAGGCCGTCGCGAATGAGCACATGGGCGATGCCGTTGAGCAAGGCAATGTCGCTCCGCGGTTTGACCGGCAAATGCAGGTCGGCCATCATCGCGGTCTTGGTGACGCGAGGATCCACCACGATCACCGTGGTGGCCGGCTGGCTTGGAGTGCCGCGCATACGATTGCGCTCCAGCCGCTGGCACAGGATGGGATGGTTGTCCGCAATATTGGCGCCGATCAGCAGAATGACGTCGGCAGTCTCCATATCAGCGTAGGAGCCCGGCGGTCCGTCGGAGCCAAAGGAAAGCTTGTAACCCGATACCGCCGACGCCATGCACAGCGTGGTATTGCCGTCGAAGTTGCGGCTGCGGAAGCCCAGTTGCACCAGCTTGCCCAAGGTATAGAACTCTTCCGTCACCAGCTGGCCGGTACCGATGACGCCCAGCGCGTCTCGACCGTAGCGGGCTTGCACCTGGGCGAACTTTTCGATCATCGTGTCCAGCGCCTCGTCCCATGAGACGGGCTCGAGTACGCCGTGCTTACGTAACAGCGGCTGTTTTGCGCGGCCGGGCGCATCCAGAATGTGATGTTCGCTGAGGCCCTTGGGGCAAAGCTTGCCCCGGTTTACCGGATGGTTGGGGTTGCCGCGAACCGCGACTGCCTTGCCCTCCTTGATGCCGACCAACATGCCGCAGCCGACCGAGCAGTAACCGCAGGTGGTCTTGACCCAGCGCTCGGCAACACGGGCGCTGGCGATGTGGCCGGCTACCGGGTCGCGCTGGAAGGTGTACTTCGCTTGCCGGGTGTCGATGCCCAGTGCGCGCCGCAAACGGGTCCACATCAGTGTGTTCCCCCACGGGTGAAGGTGAGTGCCATGTTCAGCGGAACCACGGAGACAAAAAAGAGATACCGCGCGAGAAGCACAGCGACGAAGGCCGCTGCACAGGCAAGCGCAGAGTTTGAGACTGACCCAGGCCAGGGGAACCGCTGCCGCGCAAGCGAAGCTGCCTATCAGCGCGGCCCTATGTCCCGGCAGATTGAGCAATGCGGCGGCTGCGCGATGCTCAAAGATGGCGGATCGATTGAGCCGGATGAGGCGTGCCGCGTGATTCGCGATCCACAGCAAGGAGGCCACGAGCGACCGGCCAGAGCGGAAAGACTGCGGGCAGCGAGGCGGGAAGAATCGACGCCAGGATTGTGCTCAGCACGGCAGGCAACGTAGTGCCGATAAGCGCCGCGCTTAGCAGGAAGTCGATGGGCGTGTGCACCATGTTCCAGGACGGTCTTGCCGGGACCAGGTAGATGAAGGAACTGGCGATGATGCCGGCGATACCCAAAGCCGCGGCAATGATCCCAAGCGTAAAAAGAGCCGGAGCCGTGGCCGGAAGGTGTTGCAGCCACGCAATGCGGGTGAGGTGCAGACGGCTCAGCCAGATTAGCGGGCGCGGCGTTGAGGCAGCTGGCAACGGTGAAGCCCGCGAGGGCCGCGAAGAACAAGCCAAAGAGCAACACTTCGCGGCTGAGCCAGGAGCGCCGCCACATCTTGAGCGCGCGCCACGCGTAAGCTGGACGGCCCAGATGAAACACAGAGATGTTCAGGGCTACCGCGGTGATGCCAAGCAAGGCAACCAACAGCAGAGGTTGCGCGGCATGGAAGAACAGAGCGACCAGCAGCGAGCCGGTAACGGCCTGCATCAACGTGGTCATGAAGACGAGAGAGAAGTGGGCGTGTTCCGGAGCGATGCGTCCGGCGTCGACGCGCTCCAGCTTGGTGGCGGTATCGGGTGGCAGCGTGATGCGGGTGGTCGAAATGGTGTGCCCGGCGGCGGGCATGCCGGGCGACTCGGCGAGCGCGTAGTCGGAACGCCAGGCCAGCATGTCAACGATCTCGATCTCGATGGCCCCTTCGGGGCAGGCGTTGACGCATGCTGGTTCGAGACCATCGGTAAGGCGGCCGTGGCACATATCGCATTTCCCCACCACGCCGCGCTCTTCATTGAATTGAGGAACGGAGTAGGGGCAATTCCACACGCAGTACTGACAGCCGATGCAGGCATCGGCGGAATGCAGCACGATGCCGGTCACCGGATCCTTGGTGTAGGCATCGACGGGGCAGCCCTTTGAGGCAGTCGGCATCGAGGCAATGGTTGCAGCCCATGGAGAGATAATGGCGGCTGGTATCGGGGTAGGCGCCGCCTTCAATCTCGCCGACGCGGCGCCAGCGAATCTCTGCCGGGTTTCCGTTCTGCTCGTTGCAGGCAATCTCGCAGGAGCGGCAGCCGATGCACTTGGTCATGTTGAAGTGGAAGCGGTATTGCTCTCCTGGCTCGAGCGGCCTTTCGGGAATGAGCATAGGGGCGAGCGGAGGCAGGGCGGCCGGCGCAGACGCGAGTGGCTTGAGGAAGTCGTCGAGTGTCAGGCGAACGAGCGTGTCGCTGCTTCCGTCTTGTGCGCGTTCGTGTAATGGCAATGCCATGTGCGGACCTTCCTTCAAGCACGGGCCGGTGTGAATCAATAAACGTCGCGATGGTAGCGGTGCTGGTCTTTCAGGTTCTGGACGTAATCGACAGCCGCTTCCCTGTTCAAGCCGCCCTGCTGCTCGACAATGGTGTGCAGCATCGCGTCCACATCCTTGGCCATGCGGGTGGCATCGCCGCATACATAGACGCAGGCCCCATCCTGCAGCCACGACCAGAACAGCGGCGCCTGCTCGCAACATCTTGTCCTGCACGTAGATCTTGTGGTCCTGATCGCGGGAGAAGGCCAGGTCCAGTCGCGTGAGGAAATTGTCTTTTTGCATGGACTCCAGTTCCTCGCGATACAGAAAGTCAGTGGCAGCGGAGCGTTCGCCGAAGAAGAGCCAGTTCTTCCCGCGCGCGCCGAGTGTCCGCCGCTCATGCAAAAAGCTGCGAAAGGGTGCGATGCCAGTCCCCGGCCCGATCATGATGATCGGGCGGTCAGAATCTTTGGGAAGCCGGAATTTGTTGTTCGGCTGGATATAAATGGGCAAGCGGCATTCGGGTTGCGACCGGTCGGCAAACATGGTGGAGCAGACGCCGCCACGTTCGCGATTGTGCGAGCGATAGCGGACGACGGCAACGGTGGTATGAATTTCCCCTGCATGCGCCGCTGGGCTGGATGAGATGGAGTAGAGACGCGGCGATAGCTTGGGCAACATGGCTACCAGGTCCGCCGGATCGCGTAACACCTCAGGGAATTCATAGAGCAGGTCGATCAGGCCACGGTCCCAGGTGTAGGCGTCGAGATGCGACTGCTGTTCCGGCTTGAGCAAGATCCAGCAGTGGAAGGCACTGCCCGATGGTTGCGTAGGCCTGGACCATCTTGCGCGTGAGCCGGGTGATCTGCAGATGGTCGAGCAGCGCCGTTTGCAGTGGCACCGTGCCTGCTTTGGGCAGTTGCACCAACACTTCGCCGCTAAATTTGAGCTTGTGCAAAATCTCTTCCACCAGGCTGGGCTCGTTTTGCGGGATGACGGCACAGGCATCGCCTGCTTCGTAGGTGACCGCCGACCCCTCGACAGAGAAGGCCATATGCAGCGTGAGCTTGCTCGATACCTCATGCGTGAGGGGCCGTTTGTCGACGATTGGGGCGAGGAAAGGGTTGTCGCGGGTATGCGCCGCCGTTTTCTTTTTCGCCGGCTCGGGTTCGCTTGCGGCTGAGCGGTCCGCGGATACGATCGCATCGTTCGCGTCAGCGCGTTTCGCGGGACGGGTGGCGACCATCTCCTCGATGCTCTTGAAGAGCGAGCTCTTCCATCGCGCGAACGGCTCGTCGAGATCGACATCGCAATCGACTCGTTCACACATGCGGAAAGCGCCGAGCGAAGCGAGTTTCTCGTCGAGGTCGCGGCCAAATTTGCAGAAGTTTTCGTAGTTGGAGTCGCCCAGCGCCAGCACGGAAAACGAAAGATTTTCGAAGCGCGGAAAGTGCTCCATGCAGAGCTGGTTATAGAAGGGTTGCACGGCATCGGGCGGATCGCCTTCGCCATAGGTGCTGGCAATCAGCAGCGCATATCGCTCCGCGGCCAGGGATGCGGGCGTATAACCCTCCAGCGGCAGAAACGTGGCTACGTGGCCCTTGGAGGTAAGTTCCTTGGTGAGCTTGCGCGCCAGTCCTTCCGCAGTGCCTGACTGGGAGGCATACAGCACAGCAATCTTGAGCGCCGGCGGCGGCTCTGCGGCCGTAGTTGTTTCGGTGTGCGAGTAGATGCCGGCGAGAAATCCGTTGAGCCACGCGCGCTGCTCCGCGGTAAACGGCGCATTGTCCGGAATAAATGGAACGTAAGAGACAGGACCAGGCATGCTAGCTACGCTCCTCTGGCTGGCAGAATGCTTTGAGCTCTTCGATGGCGTGGCGGCGGGTAAATGCAAGAAAGGATTCTCCGGCCATCGCGCGCTGGGTGTAGGCGCTGAACAGGTTGTGGATGCGAGGCGGCAGGTCGCTGAATTTCACTGCGGGAAAGAGTTCGCGGGCCAGGCCCTGGTCCTGATCCGAACCGCCACCGAGCACCACCTGGTATCCCTCTTCGCCGCCCACCTTCACCCCCATCAAGCCAACGTCTCCCACGTAGTGCTGGGCGCAGGAATGGGCGCAGCCGGTTACGTGCAGGTTCACCGGTTCAAGAATCTTGAATGCGCTGTCGAGCATGTTGGCCAGCGCTACGGCATGCGTCTTGGTGTCGCTGGCAGAAAAGCGGCAGCCCTGATTCCCGGTGCAGGCTACCGTTCCGCTGAGCACCGTGCCGGCATCGAAGCTCAAGCCGGCGGCGAGAATATCTGCCTTGGCCGCCTCGAGATGTTCGCCGGCGATATGGGGAATGACCAGGTTTTGCCACACGGTAAGGCGTATTTCTCCGTTGCCGTATCGGTCCGCGACTTCAGCGAGAGCCAGCATCTGCTCCACCGGCAGGCGGCCAACCGGCACCGAAACGCCGATGTAGTACATGCCAGGCTGGCTTTGCGCGTGAACGCCGATGTGGCCTGCACGGTCGATTCTGTGGCGCGGCTCGCAATCCGAAGCCGGGAAACGAATCAGCGGAAAGGCCAACCGCTTTTCCGTTTCCTGCGAGAAACTTGTCCATGCCCCAACGGTCGACCAGGTACTTGAGCCGAGCCTTCTTCCGATCGGTACGATCGCCATGCTCGCTAAAAACGCGCACCATGGCGGCGGCTACGGCCACCGTCTGGTCAGGCCTGAGCAGCAGGCCACGTATCGGTAGCGAACTGCTTGTGACCGGTGATCCCGCAGAGGAGAACGCGAAAGTAGATGCCCGGCGGCACGCTTTTGCCGTCGGTAACCCGCACGGCGACGAAACCAATATCGTTAGTATCGGCCAGCACGCTGATCGCTCCGCCGTTATCGAAGGCGATATTGAACTTGCGCGGCAGCCCGTACAGATCGCGGGAGTTGAAGATGTAATGACCCAAGCCCGCGGCCAGCGGCGCTACGTCATAAAGCTCCGCAGGGTCGATACCGGTGATGGGCGAGGCGGTGATATTGCGGATGTTGTCGGCGCCGGAGCCCCGCGAAGACAGGCCGAGAGCCTGGATTGCATTCAGGACGCGGACAATATTTTTGGGCTGCAGGGAGCGGATTTGCACATTGCTGCGGGTGGTGAGGTCGGCTCGGCCGGGGCCGTACTCGGCTGCCAGTTTGGCCAAGCCGCGCATCTGGTGCGAAGTGAGGATCGCTCCAGGGATGCGCAGCCGCACCATAAAGGAGTCTTGCGCCGGGGCGACATAGAACAGGCCGTGAAATTTGAAGCGGAAGAGATCGTCCGCCGCCGGAGCCTTGTCTTCATTGGCATGCGCGAGCAGCTTGTCCCAGATATCGAGCGGGTTCTCTTCGAATTTCCATCGCTCTTCGCGACAAAGGTCAGAGACCGGAGTGTTGAAGTACAACTCCTCCGCAGCCATGTTCGGACTTCCCGAGGCAGGGTCGTTGGTGATCTGGCCGGAGGGCGTATGCCCGGCAAAAGGAACCAGGCCGCGCTGGGACAGGCCGTCGAAGAAACCCTTAAGGTATTCCTTCTGTTCCGCGGTGAAGGAGGAAGCGGAAGCCGGATTGAAAGCCAATTGAGATTCCATGCTGCACACCCTGAAGAACGCTTGGGCGCGGAAGGCTGACGGACCCGCATCGAGATGCAGGCAGCGCAGACGGCCGGGCCGAATCAGACATCGCTTGCGCGATGCATTCAAGGCTCTTCGTGGAGCGCGGAACTCTGGGATCGATTGGTAGCGTCCACAGCGGGGTGAACACTCTTGCGAGACGCCCTACAGCAGGGTAGGGGCCGCGCAATATTCTGATAGTAATGGCAAGCCTGTGTGGCTGCAACAAGATTCTGACTTGATAAAATGCGCCGTTTTGCGAGCGTCTTTGCAGTTCATGTGCAAAAGCCGCTAGACTCGTAAGTGATCGGCCAATCCAATGCAATGGAAGTAGGGCGTTAGTCCACCGGCCACGGTGGTGCCCGAAGTGTATCTCCCGTGGCCAGTGCTTGGAGGAAGTGCATGGCGCACGCGAGCTTCGATGGATTACGAGTGCTATCGCTCGAATCCCGTCGCGCAGTTGAGGTGGCAAAGCTGATCCGCACCTACGGCGGAGAGCCCTTTGTCGTGTCCGCCATGCGTGAAGTTCCCCTCGAGTCCAACCGCCAGGCTCTGGCTTTTGCGGATGACCTTCTCGCCAAGAAGGTCGACCTGGTCATCTTCCTGACCGGGGTCGGTGTGCGTGCTTTGCTTGACATCGTGCAGACCAAACACGATCGTGAGCAATTTATTTCCGCCCTGCGGGCGGTGAAAATCGTCGCCCGCGGCCCCAAGCCGGTGGCCGCTCTGCGCGATCTTCGGGTACCTGTGGTGGCCACCGCGGCCGAGCCTTCCACCTGGCGCGAAATGATGACCTCGCTCAAGGCGGAGTTCGGCGACTCGCTTCAAACCATGAGAGTCGCGGTCCAGGAGTATGGCGCATCCAACCCCGAGTTGCTGGCAGAGCTGACGGAGCGCTGCGCGGAAGTCACCAAGGTTCCGGTGTATCAATGGGCGCTGCCGGAGGATCTGGGCCCGTTACGAGAAGCGGTGCAGTGCGTGGCTAACGGTAGGGTCGACGTGGTGCTCTTCATGACCGCGGTGCAGGTAATCCATCTGTTCCAAGTAGCCGAAGAGATGGGCCTGCGCGATGAGCTGAGCGCCGGGCTGCGTTCCCTTGTCGTCGTTTCCATCGGACCGACCACTTCTGAGGAACTGGCACATTACGGGATAACGCCGGACTTCGAGCCGTCCCGGCCCAAGATGGGCTTCATCGTCAATGAAGCTGCCCAGTACGCAGGCAAGATCCTGGAGCAGAAGAAGAACCAGCTTGCCTCGCTCACGGTACGGCCTGACGTGACCGCCCCTGTTAAGGAAAGTAAGCGGGCTTCGCGCGTACACCGGGTGGCCCCGTCCACTCCAACCATGGCAGGTTTTCGCGACGGCCTGACGTCGATTGATTTTCTGCACCAGATCAGCAGCCGAATCGCCGCAGCCGACCCGCTTCACGTGGTGCTGGGCAGCATTGTCGAGTTTGTAACCGCCGTCATTCCTTGCGATTCCTGCTTCATCTATGTTCTGGAGCAAGGGAAGCTGGTGCTGCGGGCGTCGAAAAATCCTCATGCCGACCTGGTGGACCACCTTGGGGTTCAGCTTGGGCAAGGTATCACCGGATGGGTCGCGGAACACCGCGAGCCGGTTGCCATTGCGTCCAACGCCTCCAACGATCCTCGCTTCATGATCTTCCGCAGTCTTCCGGAAGACCACTTCGAAGCCATTCTCAGCACGCCGATCCTGTGTGCCACTAAGGTCGTCGGAGTGATTAACCTGCAGCATCGGCTCACCTATCAACATACGGAGCAAGAGGTGCGGCTGCTCTCCACGCTGGGCTTTCTGGTTGGAGCGGAGATCGAGCGAGCACGGCTGGAGACAGAAAACGTGCAATTGGCCAACCGGCTCGAATCGCGCAAGGCAGTGGAGCGAGCCAAGGGAGTCTTGCAGCGTGACCTGGGTATCAGCGAGGACGAAGCTTACCGCACGATGCAGAAGGAAAGCCGTCAGCGAAGAATATCCATGCACGAAATCGCCGAGGCAATTCTGTTAGGCGATGATTTGAAGAAGGGACGAAGCGCAGCAGGCTGAGCCGGCTGCAAAATTCGTCCTAGTCACGGCAGGAGCTGCGAGGCATCCTCCCATAGCTGTTGAGCAATGCTGCCGGCCGGTTCAGCCCGTGCTAATGCGGCGGCTTGGCCGGCCCACAGTTGCATCCGGTCGGCGTCTCCCGCCTTTCGCGCATCTTTCCCGCATGGCGCGCGTCAATCCGCGCTGGACAGGATATGGCGCTGGCGGAGGAACGTTCCGACGCCATCGATGCGCGAACGTATGCTGTTGCCACACTGCGTCCCGGGCGTCCGCTGAATGCTCTTGTGACCCTGGTTTCGTGAGCTTCCGTCTTCGCAAGTCTGTCCGCGTACGCGGGATGCATCATCGCTTCCGGAGATCGCAGGAACCCGGTTCCTATCTGTACCGCGCTGGCGCCCAGGATCAGCGCTGCTGCCATTCCGCGCGCATCGGCGATTCCCCCCGTGGCAATGACCGGCACGGTAACTGCGTCAACAACCTGGGGCAAAAGAGCGATCAGGCCTACCATGTGATGTTCCGCCTGGTCGGCGTGGAAGGCTCCGCGATGTCCACCGGCTTCCATGCCCTGGGCAATAATGGCGTCGGCACCCGCTGCTTCCGCGGCCCGGGCTTCCGCAACCGTCGTAGCCGTGGCAAACCACAGGATGCCATGCGCTTTCATTTCCGAGACAAAGGCAGGGGCATAGAGGCCCATGATCGAAGAGATGGCTTTCGGCGCTACAGCCAACATGGCCTGACATTGAGCCTCAAAGTCCGGCAGCACGGCTTCTCCCGCGTCCGGTGGAACCGGAGGTCCCCACGCCGCCAGATACTCCCGCTGCTGTTGCTCCATTTCGAAATCACGCTCGGACACCGGGTCAGGAATCCAAAGATTGAGTTGAAATTCTCCTTTGCTCTGTTGACGAAATTCGCCGCCCCAGGCTTTGATCTCGTCCGGCTGCATCAACAGCGTTCCACATGCTCCCAAGCCGCCTGCATTGGCGACGGCAATCGACAGCGAGGGAGGGGACGCTCCCGCCATCGGGGCAAGCAGGATCGGCAGGTGAATGCCCAGAGCTCCGGTGAACGCCTCGGCGCGCGCCCGGGGAGATAAGTATTTCTTGTCGCCCATGCGAGAGATCTCCGAAAAAGAGGCCTTCGTTTCAGTATGAGGCACGGAGAAGGAGCAGCAGGACCCAGTTTATGGAGAAGGAGCCCAGGGCAGATTCTTCCTCCCAGGGGATTGCTCAGTGTTATCCTTGCCGATCAAGGCTTGGCGCTGAACAAATCACGGTTGCCAGTTGTAGGGATTTTCTTTAGCTGGCAGGGCCCCTCGATCCAAAACTTCATTTCCATGCAGGATCTCTGAGAGTTGCATGGTCGCGGGTGGGCAATGAAACGCGTTGCATTCCTTTGCGTGTGCTTGTTAGGCGGGATTCGGGGATGGGCGGACGCGCATGGCCCTGCGTTCGGTTACTCCACAACCACTTTGGGTTCCGGGGACAGCAGCATCGAAACGGTAGCAATGTGGCGCGGTGGCGTAGCCATGATCGGCCCGCGATTTTCCTACGGCATCACCGAAAACTTTCAATTTTCCATTTCTGCGCCGTTTCATGTAAACCACGGGGAGCATCCGGTGGGCCGATTCACCGCCATGATGCCCGGTGACCCGCAAGTGGAGGCACTGGTTGCGTGGCGATTTCACCATACCTTAACCGGGGTTGGAACCCGCAATGAAAGTACTCTCTATCTGGGGGTCTCCGGGACGACGCAAACTCTACCGCGTCTCGATGGGCCGCCCCTCAGTCGCCAACCGGCCTACTACATTGCTGGAGCGACCGGCCACATTTCCCGGCGTTACTACGTTTGGGGAGGCGCGGGTTATCAGGCCTACGGCCATTGGGGCGACAGTGAGGACCATCAGAGTAACTCGCTCCTCACCAGCGCGGTAATCGGCTGGCGACCGCAGTTCTTCTTCAAAGATTACCCCAAACCCGATGTACGTTTCTTCTGGGAGACGACGGGCGAGTGGACCGGGTTGGCGCACCGCGGGGGATCCACAGCGACGCCACCACCGGTGGGTGGTGGCCACGGCGTTCACGATACTCCTGCAGACACGAACGACTATGTCGTTCTGCCAAATTCAGGGGGCGAAGGAATCTTTTCCGGGCCCACATTTTTGTACACTTACCGGGATATCGCTTTCCAGGGTGGAGTGACGTTCCCGGTTTGGAGTCAACTCAACGGTACTCAACCCGCGCAGGGAATCAGGTCCTTTATCGGGGTGACCTATTTTTTCCTGAAAGGACGCAGATGACCTTTTTCTGGAGGAGGCTTTTCCGTGGGATGGTTCTCTGGGGCCTGGTGCTGGCCATCGAGCCGGTTCACGCGGAGTATCGGCGGATCCAACTGAAGGTATACGGATTGGACTGCGAGCTGTGTGCTCGCGGGGTGAGCGCGTCGATTCATCGAATGGCCGGCGTGCACTCAGTGGAAGTGAGTTTAAAGACAGGAATCCTCGAAATTGAGCTCACCCCCGGGAATACATTCAAAATGAGCGATCTCCGCAATCGCATCCGCGAGAACGGATTTCGTCCTATGGAAGCCACCGTCACGGCGGTCGGCAAATTCAACGGATCGAAATTTGAGGTTCTCGGCACAGGCGAGTCGTACGAAGTTGCTGTTCACGAGGCAAAGGGCCAGGACGATCAACAACTCACATTTGAAATCCGCTAATAACTTTCTGCCCGACCCCTTCTAGGGGCTCTCCCGATGGATAGAACGCCTATGAGAACCAAGCGTCGAATTATCTCTATGATGGTCCTCCGTTCCAGCTTTTGAGAGTTGTCCGCGCATTCAAGATGCCCTTTTTAATGGGCTAACTACGTCGTAATACGATCATGTGGTTCTCCTTAGGGAGAACCACCTACGTGGTCCCGGTGAGAGCCGTGAGGAGGAAATCCGGGTACGCTCGGGAGACAAAGGAATGGGCAACGGTTCCATAAACAGTGGTTGCCGATCCGGGGCGTGTCCAAATCTAATTTGGACAGGTCTGAAGTTCAGTCGTCCGTCCGGGACTGAACGCGCAAATCCTGATTCTCACACACGCTGTGAAGGCCGTCCCCTTCAAAGAATAATGGCGTCGGCACCCGCTGCTTCCGCGACCCGGGCTTCCGCAACCGTCGTAGCCGTGGCAAACCACGGGATCCGACGCGTTTTGTCGCCCAAGGGGCAAACCTCCGGAAAAGAGAGCTTTATTTGAGTGTGAGGGCACACGAAGGAAGAACGGGACTCAGTTCATGAGGGCGGTCCAACAACTCCCGCGTCTGCGTAGTGTTTGAGCGCCCGTACGTCGGGGATTGTCACTTCGTGGCCTTCCGCAGTTATCAATCCATCGTGCTTCAGCCGGCCAAAAGCACGCGCGACTACATCTCTTACAGAACCGATGCGAATAGCAATTTCATGGTGGGATAAAGGGAGGTGAAATGCAACTCGATCCGGCATAGGCGCGCCAGCGAATTGCGCTTTCGTCAGCAGGAAAAGCGCGAGTCTTTGTCCGACTTCCTGGAAGCACAAACTTTCCACCAGTTGCGCGTGCTTCCTCACTCGCTGCGCCATCAATTTCAGGGCCTGCAGCGCTAAAGCCGGGTACTTTCTGCAGAAATCGTGCATATCGTGCTTATCGATGAAGAGCACGTCCACATCGACTTCCGACATTGCGGATGCGGGGTACGGCCCACCATCGAATACCGCAACTTCAGCAACGATAGAACCGGCAGAATCTATATGCATCACTTGTTCTCTGCCCTCTGCGTTCTGCTGGAAGACCCGTATCCGGCCGCTCACAACTACAAAAAGCCCTTTTGCCCGTTCCCCCGAGAGAAACAGCATCTCACCCCTTTTGAAGTGAAGCTCCGCGGCTCGCTCGGCAATATCCGCAAGCTCCTCCGCAGTCAGGCACCCGAACAGTTCTGTACGTTGGAGGGTGGTGACTCTGCTCCTGTTCATCGCGTTCTCCAAAAGCCGTCTCAACTATTACCTAGGTCATAGCATACCGCTGATCCATCGGTCAGAATTCAGCAGTCGAAGCATCGCCGCAGAGAGCTACGAGATCCCTCCGGGTCTATGAATCTGCTCGACGTTCTTCACAGGATCATGTGATGGGAACCGCAATTGTCAGGGCGCCGTCCGAACTCCTACTTCTACCGAAGCAAAGCTATCTGAATAGCAGACATGGCCTTAGATCGTGGCTGCTGACGCAGGACCACAAGCGCATCGCTCTCCTTTATCTCTTCACGACCAGCTTTTTTCTTCGTCATCGGCGGTACAGCGGCCTCATTGATTCGGCTTGAACTACTCACCCCCGCCGGCGATCTTGTGACCTCGGACATCTACAACAAGCTGTTCTCCATGCACGGCATCATCATGGTGTTTTTCTTTTTGGTGCCAGTAGCGCCGGCTGTGCTGGGCAACTTTCTCATACCTCTCATGATTGGGGCGAAAGACGTAGCCTTCCCGAAAATCAACCTCATAAGCTGGTACCTGTTCGTCATTGGAGGCAGCGTTGAACTGTACATGATGCTCTCCGGCGGGGTGGATACGGGATGGACATTTCACAACGCCGCTCAGTACGCACTTCCTCAATACCAATGTAATCGCCGCGGCCATGGGCATTTTCATCGCCGGGTTTTCGTCCATCCTGACTGGGCTCAACTTCATCGTCACCATTCACCGGATGCGTGCCCCGGGCATGACGTGGTTTCGACTACCGTTGTTCATCTGGTCGTACTACGCAACGTCAATCATCTTCGTTCTTGCGACGCCGGTGATTGCGATATCGATGGTGCTCCTGGTGCTGGAGCGAGTGTTTGGGATCGGTGTTTTTGATCCCAGACTTGGCGGCGACCCGCTGCTCTTTCAACACCTTTTCTGGTTCTATTCCCATCCTGCCGTATACGTCATGATTCTGCCGGGCATGGGGATCATCTCAGAGGTGATCGCGTGTTTCTGCAGAAAACGAGTCTTCGGCTATACCGCGGTTGCCTTTTCATCGGTCGCTATTGGGGTGTTCAGCTTCTTCGTATGGGCGCACCACATGTTCATCATGGGAATCTCCAACTATTCCGCGCTCATTTTCTCCATCATGACCATGTTCGTCGCTGTGCCTTCTGCGATCAAAGTCTTCAACTGGTCAGCAACCATGTACAAGGGGTCGATCATCTTTCGATACCCCCATGCTTTATGCGCTGGGCTTCATTGGTCTATTCACGATGGGTGGACTGACCGGAGTCTTTTTGGCTTCGCTCGGCATGGATATCCACTTAACGGAAACGTATTTTATCGTGGCGCACTTCCATTACGTTATGGTCGGCGGCATGGTAAGCGCTTACATGGCAGGCCTGCACTTTTGGTGGCCAAAAATTACCGGAAGGCTATACCCGGAATCTTTGGGAAGGTTGGCCGCCGTGATTCTCTTTATCGGGTTCAACCTCACCTTCTTTCCGCAGTTTATCCTTGGCTATCTTGGGATGCCCCGGCGGTATCATGCGTATCCCCCGGAATTCCAGGTATTGAATGTCCTGTCAACCGCCGGCGCCTCAATTCTAGCCATCGGCTATCTGCTCCCAGCACTTTATTTGCTCTGGTCGTTGAAGTACGGAAAGATCGCAGGAGCGAATCCTTGGCGGGCGGCAGGATTAGAGTGGAAGGTCCAATCACCCCCCCTTACTGACAATTTTCTTGAAACCCCGTTTGTCACAGAAGAAGCCTATGACTATGACAAGATCGGCAATCGTGTTGAAGTGATGGGTTGACTCGTACCGGCCGTAGCAAGCCCTCTCCGCTCGGAAACCACTGTGGGTGTAGCGAGGAGACTTCAGCGCCGGTGAGCTTTCGCCTGAATCTACAGCCAGAGCCTCACAATTCCTGCGCCAACATGCCTGATAAACGATAACTCTATCGTGATGCGATAATTAAGGCATGGCGAAAAACCAGCAGCTTGAAGATCGGCTAAGACTACGGAACCTGGCCGAGTTCCGCTATGAGCTACGACAATTCCTCCAGTTCAGCGAAGGCTGTGCGGCGGAGGCCGGTCTGCACCCTCAGCAGCACCAGTTGCTACTACAGCTCGCAGGCGCTCCGGACGGAGTGGAAACAACGGTGTCTTATGCCGCGGAGCGGTTAGGGCTGCGGCACCATACCGTGGTCGAACTGAGCAAGCGCTGTGAGGAAGCGGGGTTGATCCATCGCAACCAGGATATGAACGATCGCCGGCGCATCCAGCTGCAAGTGACTGCGAAGGGCCACCGGCTGCTGAGAATTCTGTCGGAAGCCCATGCGCGGGAACTGTATGAACTAGCCCCTGGGCTGATTGGGACACTATCAGTGATCTGCGGTCCAAACGGGCACACCAGCAATCGCAGGAGCACGGCGACAGCCCGAGGAGATTACAAATGAAGTCGGAACCATCGGCCCTGCGCGATTTCACGGTTGATCGGAGAGTCTGGCTCCTTTCCGGCGTGTCCATCGGCATTGGGGTTTGTGCGACTGCTCTGGCATTCCTGCTGCTACGGTGTATCACGCTTTCCACCAATTTGTTCTACTACCATCGCTTTAGCCTTGCGCCCGTTTCTCCGGCGGGAAGCCCACTGGGTTATTGGATGGTGATCGTGCCGGTCGTTGGCGGCCTTATCGTAGGGCTGATGGCGCGGTTTGGTTCAGACAAGATTCGTGGACATGGAATTCCTGAAGCCATCGAGGCGATTTTGCTTCACCGCGCGAGGGTGGATCCCAAAGTCGCTGTGTTGAAACCCATATCGGCTGCGATTGCGATCGGATCGGGCGGCCCCTTTGGTGCAGAAGGCCCAATTATCATGTCGGGTGGCGCCGTCGGGTCGCTCATCGCGCAATGGATGCATGTTACCGACGCGGAGCGGACGACGCTGCTCGTAGCCGGCGCGGCTGCGGGAATGTCCGCCACCTTTGCCACGCCGGTGGCGGCGATCCTCCTAGCTGTCGAGCTACTACTTTTCGAATGGAGACCAAGGAGCCTGGTGCCGGTGGCGATTGCCAGCACGACCGCGGGCATACTCCGCGTCTACTGGCTTGGGGCTGGGCCATTGTTCAGGATGCCAACGATCAGTGGGCCCCCTCGCCTTAGTTTCGCGATCGGTTCATTATTTCTGGGCGCGTTTGTGGGCCTGGTATCCGCCGGGATGAGCCGCATGATGTACGCATTTGAAGATCTTTTCGAACACCTTCACATTCACTGGATGTGGTGGCCGGCGCTGGGAGGTATTGGAGTAGGCGTTGGAGGCCTCTTCTTCCCCCGTGGACTCGGCGTCGGTTATGACAACATCGCAGAACTGCTGCGCGGCAATGCCACGGTGGGTTTGATTGCCGGAATCATACTTGCCAAGTCACTTATGTGGGCATCGTCGCTGGGTTCGGGAACGTCCGGCGGCGTGCTCGCTCCGTTGCTGATGATCGGGGGTGCGGTGGGTGCAACCGTCGGACACGTTTCGCACGCAACCCTAGAGGGGCAGGCCTTCTGGGCGCTGATCGGCATGGGATCCATGCTTGCCGGTGCGCTTGGTGTTCCGCTGACTGCGATTCTCTTCAGCCTGGAGGTGACGCATTGCTTACCGGCTCTTCTGCCGCTCACCATAGCGTGCGTCGCGTCTTATCTGATCACATCGCTGTTGATGCCGCGGTCCATTCTCACTGAAAAGCTAAGCCGTCGAGGGTACCATCTTAGCCGTGAATACGGCGTCGATCCGCTGGAACTGGTCATTGTGAGAGAACTCATGACGCCGATAGAGGCTCCGGGGCCAAAGCAAGGGCTACCAGCACACTTTGTGTATGCGGATGGTACGGCACGGGGAGCAGCAGAGGTGATGGCGACAGAAGGTTTAGCCACATTGCCGGTAGTCGACCGCGCCAGCCAGCAAGTATGCGGGACAATCTCCTTGAATGAACTCATTCGTGGCCGTACCCGGTCGGTGGAACGCGAGAGTGAACGTTTGAGGCTTTTCGACTACGTGCCGCCGGAGCGAGGAGACCATAACTGAGCCTTCGAGTCACGGCTCGAAACGGCCTGCTCTACCGGCCCTTCTCTTAAGCTAAACGGCGATGCCTCAGAACCATGCAACCTCCTATTTCATAGTTCATCGTATTACGATATAATTATGCTTGAGGCCCTATGGCTTAATCACAGAGCAGAGAAGATCAGATCCTCAACCGGAGGAGAAATGTTTACCAGCCACACGACATTGATGAAGATCCCATTGGTCACGACTGATGGGGGAGAACACCAAGTCCGCAGCCTTTTATTTGACGATCGATCCTGGACTATTTGTTTTTTGGTTGCCGACGCAGGAGGGTGGTTCACCAGACGGCAGGTAGTGATTGGCACCGGTGCTACCGACGACCCTGACTGGACGAAAAAGGTCATCACCGCCAAGATTACCCATCAAGAACTGGTCAGATGCGCAGATGCCAGTACAGTCAGGCCGGTATCTCAGCAGCAACAACTCGCATTGAAGAAGCATTTTGGGTGGCCCGAATCCGAACCCAGATGGGATGTGCCAGCGGCGCTAGTCCCGGCTCAAAGGGAGTTTCCGGCCCAGGCAAATGACGATCCCCACTTGCGGAACACCATGGACCTTCTCGGGTATGAGGTCTGGTCCGCGGACCGGCGTGCCGGTATTCTTTCGGATTTCATCATGGAGCCAAATTCCTGGCACATCAAATATCTGTCGGTGAAGGTCGGAGATTGGGTGTATCACGAGGAGAGATTTATTCCTACGTTTGCCGTTCAAAGCATTTCCTGGGGGGCGCATCGTGTGACTCTGAACGGCCAAAACAGTACGAGGGCCTGGGACGGGAAAGAGCCGGGCTTGAAGGAGTTAGGAGTTTCCCGCCAGGGCGCATCCTGAACTTTGCGAGAGCCCTTGCAACCATAGATCGCATTACGATATTATGCATACGTGTTGTTGGCGGTCGACGGCCGTAGTGTGAGACTAGATCCCTCATCTGCGGCTAAGGGAGGTGAGCAGTGTTGCCTCTTGCCTGGTTCTACATATCCCTCGTGGCGTTCTTGTACGCGTTGCTCCTCTATTCGGAATTGAGGAGTCGCGCCAAGCGACATGTGAAGGGCTGCCCTTCGCTTCCTTATATTTCTCCGGCGCGTCTGGATTCGCTCATTGCGATCGAACCGGACTTATTGATCGTTGACTTGACCTCTCGCCCTGCTTCGCGCGAAATACTTCCCGATGCTCTCAGAATGCCGGTCACTCAGCTTGAGAGCTTTCTTCAAAAAGCCTCACGCCGCTCGATTTTCGTTTTTTACGACTCCACCACAGATCCAGTGAATTGGTCGCGGGTTGAATCCATTGTCAACAAATATGCGATTCGCAACGTCTTCGTCCTCAAAGGAGGTCTCGAGTTTTGGTTAAGCAAACACCAGGCCAATGGAATGGCAGTTACCACTTGAACGATGACGGCGTAATGAATCGATGCGCCGGATCGGTATATCTAACCTGGCGCAGCCAAACGCCGCATAGCGGAGGGTCTCAATGAAGGCCGAACCACCCATCACCGAAACGCAGATCGCGAGTCTCGTCGAGCGATTCTACGCGAGGGTCCGCGTGGACCCGGAAATCGGCCCTGTGTTCAACCATGCAGTGGGAAATTGGGACGCCCATTTGGATCTTCTGAAAGACTTCTGGTCTACGGTGTTGCTGACCACGGGACGATATAAAGGCAACCCACTTCTTGCCCATTTCCCCTTGCCCATCGAGGAGAGAGATTTCGCGCGCTGGCTGAAGCTGTTCTCCGAGACGGCCAACGAGGTCATGTCGGCTGCGCAGGCCGCGATCGTTACGCGCAAGGCGGATCTTATCGCGATGAACATGAAACGAGTTCTCGCATCGCGGCGATGACCGGCCGCCGGGTGCGCCATCGCCCATAACCTACCTTGCCACTGAGCCGGGTTCACGGCAAATCCCCAAATACGCGTTTCCCGCTTTCATCGCGCCGTCCGCGGGTACAAAAAAAATCTGCGTCTATAAGATTACCGACATAATCCTATAGACGCTGGAGGTCAATATGTTGCCGGAGATTCTCTTTCCCATACATCTCGTCTTAGGTTACGTTGCGTGCCTGCTTTGGTTCGGCACCTACATTCTGCCCAAGCTCCGGCTGATGAGCCGATTTGAAGCGCACCGTGTTATCGCCACTATCCACAGCTTCCGCTTCTTCGGGCTTGTTTTTATCCTCCCCGGCGTCGTTGGGCCCAATCTGCCGGCTAGCTTCGCCACGTTCGCCGCCTACGGGGACTTCGCAACCGGGGTGCTGGCGCTTCTGGCGCTTCTCACGGCAAGAATACGACCGCTCTTTTGGTCTTTCGTCGTCGCCTTCAATCTGGTTGGGGTCACTGACATCATCGTCGACTACTACCATGCCATTCACGCTAACCTTCCTGCGATCGCGGGGCAGCTGGGTTCCACGTACGTGATCCCGATCGTCTATGTGCCCATGCTGATGATCACGCACGTCGTCGCGCTCTATTGGCTGGTGAGACGTCCGCAGGTCAGCCAGTAAGTCCGAACAAGCGATCCTTTGTGGAGAACATGATGACCGATACCATCACCAAAGTTCGCGAGCACTATGGCGCCTCTGGCCTCACGGAACGGATCAAGGCCGTGCTCGCGACGAGTGCACCCGAAGATCAGCCGTTGACCGTTGCTCAGCTTGCCCCCCTCGACCAGTTCCATATCCGAGGCATTCTCGCCACCGCCGAATTAGCCGGCGCGGCAGATATCGAACCATCGAGCCGCGTACTCGATCTCGGTTGCGGCATCGGCGGCCCGGCGCGTTATCTAGCCGCCAACTTCGGCTGCAAGGTGACGGGCGTCGACCTGAGTCCCGGTTTCATTGAAGCGGCCACCTACCTGACGACCCGCTGCGGCCTGGCCGATCGGGTTACGCTCCAGGTCAGCGACGCGTTGCATCTACTCTTCGAGGACGCGGCATTCGATGCGGTCTTGCTACAACACGTGGCGATGAACATTGAGGATCGCGCCGCACTCTACGCCGCGGTTCGACGGATCCTGGCGCCGGGCGGCCGGTTCGCCACCTACGACGTTGTGCTTCGCGACGGCGATGCCATCTATCCCACCCCCTGGGCGCGTGACAGCTCGACCAGTTTTCTGCTCAGTGAGAGCGATACGCGCGCGGCGCTGGAACAGGCCGGATTCAAAGTTGTCTTGTGGCGCGACGATACCCAGACTGCGCTCGACTGGTTCAAAGCCACGATGGCCGGCTCACCGCCGAGCGGACTCAATCTCGGAGTTGTGATGGGGCCGGAGTTTCAGGCAAAAACCGCAAACCTGGCACGCAACATCCGCGAGAACCGGCTTGGGGTGTTGTCCGCCGTCCTTACCCGCGGACGCGATGTATGACCAACGTTGCAATGTTGAGAGGAAAAAGACTATGAACACGGAAATTGAAATGTCTGCGATCTCACGCACCGCAGTTCGCCTGGATGCTGCGATCCCTTACGGCTATGACGAGTTCCGTCGTCGGTTCGAGAGCGCTGTCCCGCTGTGGAACCGTGAACACGCCGTTGAAATGATCGAGCGAAAAGCGCCCTGGTCTGAGGTTGCGGCAGACGCCGCGGCTTCGGCACCTAACGAATTTCTCCTTTACTGGAAGCTCGACCTGACGCCAATGATGGGCCTTGCCGGCAACTCCCATAGAGCGACAGAGTACCTTCTGGGCAATCACGTGATCGCCGAGACGATGTACCGGCACAATCCGGCTGTGGCGGTGTATGTTCCGTTGCGCTGCGCGGTCTACGAGACGACAGAAGGCGCACGATTCACCATTGAGCAACCAAGCACGGCTCTATCAGACCTCGGCCACGACGAAATAACATTGGTCGGCAGAGATTTGGATCGTAAACTAGCAAAGTTGTTGACGGTTCTAGACATCAAACTCTCCAATCCTCTTGTATGACCACTCCAGGCGGTTCAGGGCGAGAGGGCCTACAGAGTAATACACAATGCGCAGGTTCATCATTACCGGAACACCCGGCGCGGGCAAAACGGCAATTATCCGCCAATTGGAGCTTGAAGGTTTCAGTGTTGTCGAAGAAGCAGCCACCGCTGTGATCGCGGCAGCCCAGGCTCGCGGAACTGTTGAGCCCTGGATGGATCCATCCTTTATTGACTCGATCGTTCTCTTGCAGAGACAGCGCCAAATCCGTGCGTCGAACCAGCCCGAAGACTTACAGTTCCACGATCGCTCAGCGGTATGCACGGCAGCTCTGGCCCGGTATCTGGGCTACCCATTCTCACCCGTGCTGATGGAGGAACTTGAGCGCATCCGGGCGAACCAAATCTATGAACCGCGAGTCTTCTTTATCCAGAACCTCGGCTTTGTCACATCGAGTGATGCGCGAAAGATCAGCTTCGAAGAAGCTTTGCGGTTTGAACGGATTCATGAGGAAACGTATCGCGGCTTCGGGTTTGAACTGCTTACGGTGGAACCCGGTGATCTGCTCGATCGCGTGCATCGTGTCAAGGCAGGAGTCGATATTAATCCAGAGATTCCGTCGCCATACGTATAAAGCGTTCATGGCAAATCCCTGAAACCGGCGACGAGGAGAAAGACTCGAGACGGGGCTCAATTGAGGAGGAGGTTTATGGCGCGTGTTGCGATTATAGGAGTGGGCTCGATTGGAAGCGTGTTGGCGGCGCAACTGTACAGCACGGAACGCCATGAGCTTACGCTTTGTACGAGGCGGCCTTTGGAGAAGATCAAGGTGAAGGCGCCCTCAGAAGAAATCTCGGTGAAGGCAACAACGATCACTGAAGTGGCACTCGCTGAAAGCGTGGATTGGATCATCCTGGCTACGAAGACCTATGACGCAAGAGGCGCAGCAGCATGGTTTCCGAAACTATGTGAAGAGAACACTCGAATCGCCGTAGTCCAGAATGGTGTAGAACATCGAGAGCGGTTTGCGGATGGTCCAGATCTAGAACGGATTCTACCGGTGATTATCAACTGTCCGGCAGAACGCCAATCGGACGGTACCATCCTGCAACGCGGGACCCCGGAAATGCACGTAGAAGCGCACCGCTCAGGGCAAGATTTCGCTCAATTGTTTGAAGGCGCCAAAGTAGCGATCGATCTAACTGACGATTTCATTTCTGCGGCGTGGCGAAAACTATGTATGAACTCCGCGGGGGCGATTTCTGCGCTCTTGATGAAACCCGTAGGCGTACTGCAAAACGAGAGTCTGGGGCAGGTCGCATTGGATATTATGAGGGAATGCGCAGCAGTCGGCAGAGCAGAAGGTGCTCGCATCGAAGACGACATCGGACAGAAGGTACTGCGTGCCTATCGAGAACAACCGGCGGATTCTATCAATTCAATGCTCGCAGATCGAATTGCGGGGCGACCGATGGAAATCGACGCGCGGAATGGAGTCATCGTAAGCAAGGGACAAAGGCATGGAATAGATACCCCTTCGAACCGAATGGTTGTTGCCTTCCTTCGTGCACTCGATGCGCGCTGCGAGGCCTAGTCCACCAGTTTCAGGGTTCGATATCGGTTGTCATAGTCCCCAGCAGTCGCTCGACACCAAGGGTTCGTCGCTGCAGCCGAAAGACATCAGTCCAGCTGTCGGGTGGGGAAGCGTAGGTTGTTGAAAGAATTTGGCTCCTCAGGTAGGACTCGAACCTACAACCCTTCGGTTAACAGCCGAAATTTGGGGTCTGCACAACGTTGCACTAGGTTGCACAGGTGCTGATAATAGGAGACTTGTGAGAGTTTCACTCGCAGCGAGTCGCACCGAAACGCATAAGCACTCAACTTGAACAGCCACCAAAACAGCCACCACTACACACCTTCGGTGTCATAATTATTCAGGACAAGCCGAGGAGTCGGGACCGATGGCAAACGGGTCTGGCAAGAAGCCGAAATCAATCAGAGGGGTGTTCGAACACCCCGCCGGCAGTGGTATTTGGTGGATCAACTACTACGTCGAGGGCACCCGGCACCGCGAGAAGGTGGGACGCCGCTCGGACGCCGTAGCCCTGTATCAGCGCCGCAAAACGGATGCACGGATGGGCATTAAGATGCCCGAGGTCCGCCCACGCCGCGCGGTGCTTTTCTCGGAGATCGCCGCAGACGCCCTCGCCTATTCGAAGGAGCACAAAGCCTCGTATCCTGGCGACCGCTCGACAGTCAACAAGCTTCTGCCGGTCTTTGGCACAACAGCCATCGATGACATCACGCCGCAGATGATCAAAGCCTATCTCGACAAGCGAGACGATCTGACCAAGACCACGATCAACCGCTATCGAGGAACGCTCTCGATGATCTTTCAGGAGGCCATCCGGAACGGTAAGGCGAAGGCGAATCCGGCTCGGCTCGTTCGGCTTCACCGGGAAGACAATAGCCGCGTTCGCTTCATCACCTACGCTGAGGAAGCAATCATCCGGGAGATCATCCGCCACCGGTGTCCCATTCACGAGCCGGAGTTCACCCTGGCCCTCGAAACAGGAATGCGACGCGGAGAGTTGTATGCGCTTGAGTGGGACCGGATCGATTTCGAGCGTAGGCAGTTGATCTTGCTGAAGACCAAGAACGGTACTCCCCGCGTGGTCATTCTCACCGCCGCTGGAGTGAGCGCCTTGGAGCATCTCTGGAAACGGCGAAATTCCGGCTCCCCCAAGGTCTGTCTCACACGATATGGCGAACCCATGATTTCCCCGCGTGCCTGGTTCGAACTCGTAATGGAGGAAGCCGTTAAGAAGTGTGCTTTGCTCAAGGATGTGACATGGCACATTTTCCGCCACACCTACATCTCTCGTCTGGTAATGGCGGGCGTAGATCTTCGGACTGTGCAGGAACTCGCAGGCCACAAGGACATCAAGATGACCACCCGATACGCACACCTCGCGCCTGCGCACAAACTGGCTGCCGTGGACCGGCTTGCCGAATACCGACAGGAGCAAGAGAAGGCGGAAGCAAAGAAGACTTCCGGCTTGACCCTAGTATCGTAGCTATTCACCGCCTAGCTCGTTGAGCCGCAGGTCGACAGCGAAAACGGCATTCCTTCATCTTGCAGAATGCACAAAAGTACAAGCCACTCACCTACATCTTCGACATTGGGAGCAGCTTCCAGTCCTTGACATCCATCTTTGGCGGGTCCTATCTGAACGTTGGCCAGGAGTCCCGAGACTTCACTATCAATCCGTTTTCCCTCCCCCCGACCAACCGGCAATTCCTTTTCTCTTTCTTCAGCGTTCTCATTGAAGGGAGCGAGCAAAGATACCAGATGAACTTCGCGGAGACCCGTAAGTTGTGGGACGCGATCGAACGCATTTACGTATTCGAGCCGGCACTCAGAACATTGTCGAATTTCGTGCGGATTGTGGGCGACTTGAAGGACAGATTGCACCGATGGACTCAGGACGGGCAGTACGGATTTCTCTTCGATAACGTCGCAGATATGTTCGGCCCCATCATGATTCCCTTCCTGGTCTTTGACAAACTCGCGTTTCTCTTCTGGGGATGGCTCCGCGCATTCATCGGATTCTGCTTCTACAAGGTTGGAGCTGCCGCCGTACTGAGCGTTCTGGGCAATTTGCTTTCGCACTACTACATGACCATGCCCAGCTTCGCGGATCCGGGAATGATGGTGAAGCACTTGCCACTTCTCATCCTGCTGACCTTGATCAATATCTACGTGCTATTCCAGGTGCCGCACCTCACGATGAGCATTTTCTCGGGCTCAACAGGAGGCAATGGCAGCGGGCTGATGACAACCGCAGCCCTTCTCTTAAAGGCTTAATCAGCGAGGCGAGAGCGATGAACAGTGAAGCAATGGCATCCCCCGAAATGACCCGCGCGGCCGAGCGATACCTTGAGCAGTATGGCGACCCGATGGTCATGAATAGGTCGCTGTTCTTGCCCTGTCGGCCGTGGCCGTGGCACTCACCGGCGTGGTGTACAAAAGTCATCAGGCTTTGGCATCAGCAAAGCCCTTGATTACCCGAATTGACAACGTCGGACGCGCCGAGGCGATCGACTATCGGGACTTCCAATATCGCCCTCAGGAAGCCTGAGAACAAGTACTACCTGGGACGCTGGGCGGAGCTCTACTTTTCCCGAAATCGATTCACCCTGGTACGTGACCAGACGGCCTCGCTTTACTTCATGAACAGCGACCGGCAGCGGCAAGACGACTTTGCTCAATGCGCTTGTCGATTTCATTCCTCATAGCGAGCGTATCGTCGTCATCGAAGACACCGCCGAGCTGCGGATCAACAACCCGAACATTCTGGCCGCGGAGTGTCAGATTGAAATGCTCAAGACCAAGGTGAATTACGACACTCTATTGCAAGCGTCCCTCCGCTGGCGGCCTGATCGGATCATCCTGGGCGAAGTCAGAGGCGAGGAAGCGCGGACACTCTTGGACTCCTTCAACACTGGCCATGGTGGGTCGATGGCGACCATTCACGCCAATTCGCCGGCGAAAGCATTGCGCCGATTTGGCGACCTGGCCATGCGACTCACCAGCAAGCTACGCGTGAAGACCTGGCCACGGAAATAGCTGATTCTGTCGATTACGTCATCCAGATTAAGCGCTATCCGGACGGCAAAGTCAGCGACATTGTTCAGGTCGCGGGCTTCAACCGTGACCGCAAGATGTACGAATATGAACCGGTCTTTTCGCTGGCACCGGCAAACACTTTAATCACAACAACGTTTGGAGGGAATTAACGATGCCCCTACTCGAAGTTCAGCACATCAAGAAGGTAACTGGCGCAGTTCAGTTCGAAGAGTCTGTCGCGGTCGCAACAGACAAGTACGCCGCGTTCATTCGTGCCGGCGCCGACGACGTGATCAAGAAGGCCCTGGAATATGTCTTTGCGAAGAATAAAGACTTCCAAAATTCTCTCGCGAGTGATGTCAGCCGAAATTCTGTGCCAGCCTCGCTCCGTGTGAGAGAGCCTCGGGCCGCAGGGAAAGGTCCCAGGGCCAGTAAACCGCCTGTATCCGTAGCAATGAAGGCTTGATTTCCTTTATGGAGAATTGTGTTGGAACCAACTCCGTGCTGCGCACGGGAAAAATGATGACACTCCACCCCTCACAGGGTGGTGCGAAGTAAACCCAGGTAAACCTCAAGCGCTGACACAAAGAATCAATGACTTGGCAGCGACGGGTTTACCTGGGTAAACCTGCGGAAAACCGGAAACGTATGGCGTTGATGGATGAAAAGGACATAGCGGCCGGGCAATTAGAGCGGTCCGCATACAGGCTAAACACCGTCGCCACGAAGATCGGCGGACAGGAACTCGTGAAACTGAAAGGCCTAGCAGCGCGGCGCAGACAGAGCACTTCCGACCTCATCCGTGAGCTGATTCTGGCCGAGCTTGAAAGGGACAGCGGACCTTCCAGAGTGGACCCGATTCTCAGCGAAATTGTGGGTGTGCGACTGCTTCTAGTGAACCTCTTGAGGCCTCAGGCGACGGGCCAGGCGCCGTACTCGAAGGTTGGCTTTGAGGCGCTGCTCGATCAGATCAAGCAGGTAAAGCGCCAGGTGGCGCTCGACATTCAACGCGACTCCATAGGAGAAATCAGCAAATGAAATGGGGCAGAAATGAATCTGTGATCTGGCCCCCTCATGGCCCGGTCAACACCTATGGCGCGATTTTTCTATCGTTCGTCGCGTTGTACTCTTTTGTGTACCTTCGATTTGCGTTCGCACTGACGCCACTGCAGCAGTTTTACTTGCCCTATTACGTGCGCTCAGGCATAGAAGGCCTGATGCACAAAGCGGACAAATACGAGCTTGTGGTGGTACTCCCTATGGAAGGACCCGCGCGGCTCGCCGCCAATGATGACGTCATCTCGCGTAAGAAGAAACCAGCGCCAGGCGCAAAGCAAATTCCGCTTGAACTGTCGCCAGCCGGCATATCGAAAGGCCTCCTTTACGTCTACCAACAGCCGAAGACTTCCTACCTGAACAAGCCGCTGAATGACTACTTTAAGGCCACCATCTATGGCGGCGAGAACCTCTGGGACATCTTCTATTGGCCTGTCCTTTTCGGCCTCGCAACGCTAGCGTTTCAGCTCCCATTCTCCGTCGCCCGCGACGTTACTCGACGCAGGGAACTCAGGTACGGCCGGCGGCTCAGAGGGCCCGAACGGCTTAACCCCGAAGGAGTTTAACCAGAAGGTCCAAGGCGATGGCATCGGTATCAAGACGGACTACATGAAGGACATGCTACGGATTCCCGCGAGAGCAGAAGCACAGCACATTCAGGTCATTGGTGACACGGGAGCCGGCAAAACTACGATCGTTCTGCAAGTGCTTCGCCAGATCCGCGCGCGCGGCGACTCCGCGATCATCCACGACCCGGCGCTAGAATTCACTCGGCGGTTCTATGAACCCAGCCGCTGCGACGTGATCCTGGTTATTTCAAAACTCCAAACCGGCACAGAAGTCTTTCCTCCGTCGCTTGTTGGGTAGCATGTGTTTTGCCAGCCTATCCGGATCACAGAACAATTCCTTGGGCCGCTCCTCCTGATTCAACTCCGCCGAAGAGCCGGCCCGTACAAGCGATTACCATAGTCAGCCGCTGCGAAATAGATTTAATTACCCACTCGCTTCTTCACTAGTATGCCAACCCGTTGCTCATCCGCTCTTGCTCCAGCAACTGCAAAACACGGCGCTTGATTTCGTCGCGCGTCTGCCGTACCGATTCGATCCCTTGCCCTTTGGGATCTGGAAGCGGCCAGTCGTCGCGGCGCAGACCTGGCACATACGGACAATCGTCTCCGCAGCCCATCGTAATGAGTATCTCCGCACCTTGTGCCAACTCCGCGGTAAGCTTTTGCGGTCTAGCATTCCCGAGGTCGATTCCCACTTCAAGCATCGCTTCCACCACTACCGGATGAACATGCTCTGCCGGCTGAGTCCCGGCGGAAATGGCGAGTGCGCGTTTAGGATCAGCGAAGTGATTAAAAAGAGCCGCCGACATCTGCGAACGTCCAGCGTTGTGTACGCAGGCGAATATTACTTTCTGCATGTCGTCTCCATCTTTTCTGAACCTAGGGTATTCGCCCAATGCTGGGCGGCCATCTGGACTGGATCCCAGGGACTACTGAGTGGTGGGGTATAACTCAGATCGAGGTCAACCAGCCCGTCAACACTCATTTCTGAGAAGAGTGCGGTTGCGAAGATGTCAACTCGTTTCGAAATCTCTGTTCCCCAAGATCCGAGGATTTGAGCCCCGAGCAAACGCCCCGTTTCACCGTCTCCGGTCACTCGAATGCGCAGTGGTTTTGCGCCTGGATAATACGCTTTGTGGTCAAAGCTTGTGCTCTCCGTCGTTAAAGCAGCATATCCGTAACGCACGGCTTCATCTTGGCGAAGGCCGGTTCGGGCGATAACCAAGTCGAAGATCTTTACAACCTGCGTTCCTATCGAGCCAGCAAACTCACGGTTGCCGCCGACTGCGTTCTCTCCAGCACACCGCCCTTGTTTGTGCGCAGTGGTGCCCAGTGGAAGATACGTGTACCGATGGAGCAGACGGTGCCAAGTTTCCACGCAGTCACCCGCCGCATAAATGCCTGAGATCGCGGTCTCCATTCGTCGGTTGACCAGCAACGCGCCTTTTGCTCCAGGTTTGACGCCCGCTTCCACCGCCAATTGGGTATTCGGTTTCACCCCTACCGCAACCAGCACCATCTCGCAATCTTGCGCAAAGCCTCCACTGCCTGAGACATGGAGGTGGTCTCCGGTCTTCACGATGGCATGTGCTTCGACACTTGTGAAAGCACGCACTCCATGATGTTCCAATTCTTTGGCAACGGTCTCGCCGAAAGTTGGCTCAACAGTGGGCAATACTGTGGGAGTACGGCTGGCGATCGTTACCTCTATACCGAGGTGCGTTAACGCATCTGCCATCTCGAGCCCGATGTATCCCGCTCCCACGATGACTGCCCTTCGAGGTTTCGCCGAGTCGATAAACCCGTGTATCGCAAAACTGTCTCTCATGGTGTGAAGGGGGAAAACACCAGGCAGACTGAGGCCGTCGATGTGAGGCGTTACCGGGCCAGCCCCCGTTCCGATCACGAGCCTGTCGTAAGCATGGGTCACGATCTTTCCATCACCATCCGTGGCCAAAACCGTTTTCGCGGATACATCGATGTGGGTGGCCTTGTGACTCCGGCAGATATTAATTCCGTCGAACTCCGTTCGATGCGCGAGGGTCTTCCAATCCGGCGTCTCTCCACTCAGATAGAACGGCAAACCGCAAATGCTGTAATTGGGAAAATCATCGGCGAGCAAAACCGTGATCTCGGCATTCTGGTCCAGCTCGCGCGCCCGGAGGGCGGCGCTGATGCCTGCATCGCTCCCGCCCACGATCAGTAATCGCATCGTCATCTAACACTCCGATTCGTACAAATTGTCACTCGATATCTATGCTAGCGATGTGAAATATGAACTCTATCTCGAACGTTGTGTGTGGGAGATTGCGCGATTCCTAACGCCGCCCAATCTCATCTATTTCCCGCTGTAGCGCGAACGTATCGAGGGTTGTCAGAGGCAAGGCGAGAAACAGGCTGATCCGCCTATCGAGGGAGGCGAACGCGTCCCTGAAAGCCCGTTCAACCTCCTCTGGCGTCGCTTTGGCTGCGGCGGGATCGGGTATGCCCCAGTGAGCCGTCATCGGTTGGCCAGGCCAAAATGGGCATACTTCGTTAGCGGCGTTGTCGCAGACGGTGAAGACAAAGTTAAGTGGCGGTGAGTCAGGTCGAGAGAATTCGTCCCAGGACTTACTACGCAGCCCTTTCGTGGGTAAATGGGCGACGTCAAGCTGTTTTATTGCCTCGGGCCGCACAAATCCGCTCGGATGGCTCCCGGCGCTAAAGGCAGTGAAGTTCTCGCCTCCCTTGCGGTTCATGATGGCCTCCGCCATGATGGATCGCGCCGAGTTTCCCGTGCAGAGAAAAAGTACGTTGTAGTGTGACTGCATACCCGATTTCCCTTTCAGACTTTCCTGTCCGGTTCGTATTCTGCGTTCAGCCGCTTGAACGCGTCTACGATTCATGAACAGCAGCTTGGCCCACAGCAAGTCTTGGCTGATCGCAGCCGCAGGCTTAACCGCGTAGACCTTGACACTCGCGGCGGCTGCATTGACGTCGTAGTCAGACAGAAGAGTTGCCAGATCCTGATGGAGACGTTGCGGGCTTGTCCGTCGAGCAGCAAGCCTCTGCAAGCACCGGCAGACCATTCGAGGTATCCATTGAGGGAGAGCAGCAGGCGGCCTGGTTTTCGACTTTGGCATAGGCATTGAGGTCGGAGCCGCTGTCGACAATCTCGACGTGTTCAAAACCGGCTGCAAGCAAGCCCTCGCGATAGGCATCTATGTGGATCGCTCCCGCGATGCACCCGACGTAGGCGGCCAGGCTTTGCGCGACGGCTCGGAGGCAATTCGCCCTTGAGTGCAATGTCGCTCACCGCCAGGCGCCCGCCGGGTTTCAGGATCCGGGCAATCTCGCGGAAGACTGCGGGCTTATCGGGAGCGAGATTGATAACGCAATTGCTGATGACGCAATCAACCGACGCATCGGCGAGAGGGATCTTGTCGATCGTGGCTAGATGGAACTCCACATTCTGATAACCACCCGCTAGCGCATTCGCCTCGGGCGCGTTCGATCATCGCGGGAGTCATGTCGATACCAATTGCCCGGCCTTTCGGACCCGACCAGTTGAGACGCCAGGAATACATCCAGGCCCCCACCGGAGCCGAGATCGACGATCACCTCGCCAGGCCGAATCGAAGCAATCGCCGTTGGATTCCCACAGGAAAGCCCCATGTTCGCTTCGGCAGGAATGGAAGAAAGCTCTTCTGAGCTATATCCAAAAGCCTCCGCTACCGCTTTGACGCCCGCGTCGTTTGTTCGAAAGCGTGCTCTTGGCCACGGCTGCGTACCTTGACTGCACCGATTCAATCAACTGCTCTGTCATCGTTCCCCCTTTGAAACATATTCGCTAAAACGACTATATTGCTGACTAGACACATTCGTCAATACGTATATAATTATTTTTATGAAGGTCAAGGACAAGACCTTCAACATGGAGCGCTTTTTTCAGGCTCTCGGCGACAATACGCGGCTGCGGCTGCTGAATCTCATGGGGGATCAGGAAATCTGCGTCTGTTATTTCGTAGAGATTCTGGATCAACCTCAGCCCAAAATATCCCGGCACCTGGCCTACCTGCGGAGTGCCGGAATTGTGGCTCCCCGCCGCGAAGGAAAGTGGATGCACTATCGGATCGTGATGCCTGCAAATATCGGGGCCGCCCAGGTTCTTCAGCAGACACTTGCGTGGCTCAAGGAAGAGCGCGGCATGCAGGCAGATCGCGTCCGGCTGTCGAAGGCATGTTGTAGTCCAGGGAAGTTCGCGACCCTGCAAGGCGCACCTCTGCCCACCTCAATCGATCCAATCACTGCTGCAGCGTCGAGGTAATTATGTCCCGTGTCCCCCACACTCACGGCCAGGTGTGCGCGCCGTTGCCGCGTAAGAAGCTGTCCTTCCTGGATCGGTTTCTGACGCTCTGGATCTTTCTGGCGATGGCGATCGGAGTGGCGATCGGGCATTTCGTCCCGTCGTCAGCGGCTTTTGTAAACAGCTTTCAGGTGGGCACAACCAATATCCCGATTGCGATCGGGCTCATCATCATGATGTATCCACCTTTGGCCAAGGTGCGGTACGAAAAATTGGGCGAGGTCTTTCGCAATCGGAGCGTTCTGGGATTATCGTTGGCCCAGAATTGGTTGATCGGCCCGACGCTTATGTTTTTCCTCGCCTTGATCTTCCTTCGTGGGGAGCCGGCCTATATGCGTGGCCTCATCCTCATCGGGATTGCTCGCTGCATCGCTATGGTGTTGGTGTGGAACGAGCTTGCGGGTGGCGATACAGACTATGTTGCTGGTTTGGTGGCGCTTAATAGCGTTTTCCAGGTCGTGTTCTACAGCCTGTATGCCTGGGTATTCATTACCATTCTTCCCACGTGGTTCGGGTTGAAAGGGGCCGTCGTGAACGTCGGCATTGGTCAAATTGCCAGGAGCGTCTTCATCTATCTCGGTATTCCCTTTCTTGCCGGAATGCTGACTCGGTTTGGCCTTGTCCGGGCCAAAGGCGAGGAGTGGTATCGGACGCAGTTTATCCCGCGCATCAGCCCGTTTACGCTTTTCGCCCTGCTATTCACGATCCTGGTGATGTTCAGTCTCAAGGGCGACCTGATCGTGAAACTTCCGCTCGACGTGCTGCGTATCGCAGTGCCGTTGCTGATCTACTTTATCGTGATGTTTCTGGTCAGCTTCTGGATGGGCCGCAAGCTGGGTGCGGACTACGCGCAGACGGCGACTCTGTCTTTCACCGCGGCGGGCAACAACTTTGAACTGGCGATTGCCGTATCGGTGGCTGTCTTCGGCTTGAATTCAGGCGAGGCGTTTGTGGGGGTGATTGGTCCCCTCATCGAGGTTCCGGCGCTCATTGGACTGGTCAATGTAGCGTTCTGGCTGCGTCAGCGTTATTTTCTACAGGGAACCAGCCGCGTTGACCAGGCGCCTATCAAAGCGTGAACATGCAGGTCCACCTGGATGGCGGCATGCTTGGGCGCGGTGATTAAGCTCCAGTCGATGGAGCCTGCTCTTCTCGATAGCGGAATACGGCTTCCATTCGCTGATCGTACAAGACCCGCTGGCTATGGCTTCCTTCAAGCGCTTCGTATCCAGTTCAAGCTGGTCTTCGTCCCTGAATATTTGACGCAGGAAATCGAACAACGCCTTCCTATTCGATTCCTTGGGGTTCGCAATGCGATAGAAGACACGATAGCCGTCGCGGCGGTCTATGACTATTCCCGAGTTCTTCAGGTAGGCAAGGTGCCGGGAGACATTCGGCTGTGAATTTTCGAGAACATATTGGATGTCACAGACGCAGAGTTCACCATGCAGCAACAGGTTCACGATCCGTAGCCGGTTCGCATCTGCAAGCGCCTTAAATACCTGTTCTACGTCCATCATAGATCAATCTCGTCCCACAGACGCCTATTGCTTCTTGGGGCCGCCGCGTGAAGATCTCTCAATACTTATATTCGCATAAAAGAATGGGCCTTCGGCCGAGCCAAGTGGGAAGAGTCTCAGGCTTGCCATGAAATTCATCCCTTTTTAATAGTTGGTCAATTAATGTGTGTATGCGCACAGACGCATACACACATCTACTGTGTAATTGTGCAAGTGGCACAAAGAGGTCCTCCATGAGCCTTAAGCTTCTTCGAAAAGTTGCCTTCGCAAAATCGCTCCTGACCGCATCGGCAGCGTACCGCTCTTCTCTTCACCATCGGCTGCAATTACTCGGAAGATGGAAAGCCGCCGGCGGAGCCTGCATTCGCCACCACTCAGGTTCGGACGTTTAGCGCAGCTGGAAGCACCTTTATTGCTCCCCTCATGTCTCGCTGGAGCGCCGATTACCAAAAGGCGCACAATGTGCGGGTCAACTACCGCTCCATTGGGAGCGGAGCTGGACTCAGTGAATTAAAACAGGGCTTGTTGACCTTCGCGATCAGCGATGCGCCGCTCGGCGACGCTCAACTCAGAGACCTGCCTCGCTCGTTCAGGTGCCTGTTACTGCTGGCCCGGTCTGCGTCATCTACAACTTGGCCGGTTTCAATGCTCCGCTCCGGTTGAGCGGCAAGACCTTGGCTGACATCTTCCTAGGAACGATCGTTAACTGGCAGGACCCTGTGATTGCCAGGGAAAACCCTGGCATCAACCTGCCCCACATTGGGATCACCGTTGTCCATCGAGCGGATGGCAGCGGGACCACCAGCATCTTTACCAGCTATCTGAGCAGCGTCAGCGCAAGCTGGGCGGCAAAGGCCGGTCACGATCTTGCCGTTAACTGGCCGACGGGGATTGGTGCGGTTGGCAGCCAAAACGTGCTCCGCGGCGTCCAGCAACAGCCGGGAACCATCGGCTACCTTGAACTCAGCTACGCCAGACAGGCGGGGCTTCCCGTCGCCTCAATTCAAAACCAGGCGGGCGAATTTGTTGTTCCGAGTCCTGCCAGCGCCGCTCTTGCCATCGATGCCTTCGCCGATGCACTTGCGCGAGACCTTCGAGCACCCGTCGTCAACGCACCCGCCTCCGCCAGGGGGGCGTACCCAATTTCGGGCCTGACATACTGCTGATCCCCCGAGACAACCGCACTGTTGGGGAGCAACGGGCATTTAGAGACTTCATCGCGTACGCACTCTCCGAAGGCCAAAACTCGGCTGAAGAACTCTCCTATACTAGGCTGCCGGCGTCGGTCGAGCAAAAAGGCCGAACGTTGCTCACTCAACTAACGGAAAATGGCCAACCGGTGAAGTGAACCTTACGTCAACCCAAACCCCGTAGCTTCTTTTCCAAGACTTCCTACTGTGACGATCCGGATGCGGTCATCGAGCGGATAAAAGCGACCAGCGCCTTCCTGTCCCGAGTATTCATATTAGTCAGTGGCATACCGCCGTTCTGCATTTGGACACTGTGGTGCTTTAGCAGGTTTTCCAGCACAGATGCGGGAAGGATGGAAGCCGTTCCAGCCAGGCCCGGAGCCGCTACAGTTCCATGTAGCCCGTCGACCCCGTGGCAGGTCTCACAACGGTCGCGCTCAAAGAGTGCTTTACCCTGCACAGCCTCCGCACTAAGCGGCACTGGCTTGACCTCTTTGGGAGCTTCCGCTGGTTTGGCGGATTGGACTGAAGCAGACTGGGTTCCGTGACCGGCCGCCTCGGACTCGTTCACCGACGCAGTTCCCAGGCCCGAAAGATAGGCTACGAGTTGTTGCATCTGTGCGTCGTTCACCTTGACAGCAGGCATGCCTCCGTCGGTCATTGCTTTTTTGGGATGATGCAGCAGGTTCGTCAATTGATCGGGCGGATACTTCTTATTTATCCCGATCAATGTGGGCGCGAAGTGTGTTCCTTGTGCATTCTGTCCATGACAGGCGGCACACCCGTTGGAAACGAAGACGGCGCGTCCGGGTGGGGTTTGCGTGCCCGCGTCGGCGGCTTTTGTTTCCACCGGTTCCGAGCTTGTTGCTGTCGCAGGCGCAGCCCCAGGGTTGGACCCGGTCTGTGGCCCGGACGCGGAAGTTTGGGTGACCTTGGGTTCAGTCTTTCCAGCCTCGGCGGTAGCGGCTTTCTTGGGCTGTGCAGTGGTACCCTGGGCTAGCGATCGCAGATAGGCAACCACGGAACTTACTTCATTAGGGGGCGCCTGCAGGGGCGGCATTCCGCCCGCCTGCATCGTGGCATCCGGGCTCTGCAAGAGCTTTGCCAGTTGTGCATCGGAGTGGTTTGCGATCAGGCCGGCCATAGGCGGCACGCGAGCAGTTCCAGCGCCCGCCTCTCCATGGCAACCGGCGCAGCCGTGCGCCTGAAAGATCTTTTCCCCGCCGGCGGCGGCCGAGTTCGTCCCAGCGGGTTTGTTGGCTGGGCTCTTGATGCCCTCGGCCGGCTTGCCGCTTGACTCTGCCGGCGCGGTACTGGCGACGGGTGCCGATGGTGTAACACTGGGTGGCGGAGCAGGCGCGCTTTCGTCCTCTTTGCCTAAACGACCCAAATAGCTGAACAGGGAAGCCATGTCCGTGGAGGAAAGATCGAACGAAGGCATATGGCCGGCGAGCATCGCCGCATTTGGATGATGAAGCAATTCCGTAAGCTGGGGCGCAGGATACTTACTTGTAATTCCGATCAGACTCGGAGCGGTCGCCGTTCCCCTCCCACTGTCCCCGTGGCATCCCGAACATCCCTTGGAATCGAAGATCCCTTTCCCTTTGGCGACCAGGGGATCGACAGGCGCGGAGGATAGAGGCTCACCACTGGCGGACTCCATGCGCGGATGAAATGCGGCCTCGGTATATTCCTCCGTCTGTTTGTCCTGGAATGCGAGTTGGGCCGCGACATTGTGGTCGCGTAAATCATCCAAGTGACTTTTGAAGCCAAGGAAAATCATTCCGACTAATACGATGGCAACGGCAAGCAGCGGAATAGGCCTCCGCCACGGCCTGCGTTCCAGCTTACGATCTAGAAAGGGAATCAGAAAAAACAGGAGAGCCAGGATTGCAGGAATCACTATCACAGCAAAGACCTCCATCCGGCTGGGCCAGAACTTAAGCCACTCAAACATCGGCAGGTAATACCATTCGGGCCGGGGCACAAACTTGGTGTTCGCAGGATCCGCAATGGGGCCAAGTAGTACTGGACGGAAGTATGCCAAAAAACCGAGGCCGATCATCAGGAGCATCGCAAACGCCATGTCCATAATGACCTGGCGAGGATAGAAACTCTCCGGAGGCAGTTTCGGATCGATAGGATCTTCATTGATCGGACCGGCAGCACCAGCTTTTCGGAACAATGCAATGTGGAGACCAATGAACAGGAAGATCATTCCTGGAATCAAAAACACGTGCGCCACATAAAAGCGCGACAACGTCAACGTGCCCAACGTATCGCCGCCACGCAGTAGGTCTGTAAGCCATTGTCCAATGAAAGGAACTTCCCCAACGATGTTTGTTCCTACGGCCGTGGCGAAATAGGCGCTCTGATCCCAGGGAAGCAGGTAACCGGTGAACCCCATACCGAGAACCAGAAGGGACAAGAACGCGCCCGACATCCACAGCAATTCCCGACGGCCTTTGAAAGACCCGTAGATGAATGTCTGTAGAAAATGCAGGAGCAGAACTATGATCATCGCGCTGCTGCCGTAGTAATGCAGGCTGCGGAGGAATTGCCCGGCTGCAACTTGCTTGGTGATGTAGGCGACGCTGGTGTGCGCTGACTCCGCGGAAGGCACATAATAAAGCGCGAGACACAGCCCCGTGATTACCTGCGAGATAAAGATGAAAAGCAGACCGGAGCCAAATATATAGGCCAGGCGTGCACCGCCCGGGATCGGTTCATCCAGCGATGCGTGCATCAGGCTGTTTATGCCAGTGCGCTTGTTGAACCAGCCGAGAAGACGTGCCGGCAAATTCATATCTCGCGGGGTGTTGGCCTTCACAGGATTATCCATCGGGTCACCTAGCTCAGCACTTCACGGTTGGGAACGTTCTCTCGGAAATACTCGAACCTAACCATGAGCTTTCCATCCGCAATTTTGTGCGGGAGCGGATCCAGGCCTCGCGGAGACGGGCCAGAGACAGGCGTTCCATCAGCCTTAAAAATGCTGCCGTGACACGGGCAGTAGAACTCATCTTTATCCTCCTGCCAGGCAACGGTGCACCCCATGTGGGGGCAGATCGAGGAGAGGACTTGCAGTTGGCCCTCCGAGTTCTTTGTCACATAGACTGTCTGCGAGGAATCTACTTCACGCCAGCCATCCACTTGCTGCAAGGAAAGAGGTGTCAGCACGGGCGGCGATAGACTCGAAAACTTGTCCATGGCGCCAACTGGAGACCATGTGCTCTTGGATTTTGCATAGAGTGGATATAAGACGTAACGAAGTACCGGGAATCGCAAGCAACGCCCCCATGCCAGCCGTGCCAACCCCAAGAAGAACTCCAAAGAAAGACCTCCTGTTAACGACGAAGACGTCTTTGCCAGCGTAGCTTCCCTGAACTTTACTCTCTTGCTCCATGCCACCTCCTAGAAATTCACCCACAGAGCCATATAAATTGTGTTGTTATCGGATGCATTGCGATTGGAGCCGTCATAGTTGGCGGTGGCACCGTTGAATTTGAAATATCCGGTGTAGTTGACGTTGATGTCGATGTTTTGCACCGGCCAGTAGGCAAATTGGGCGGTATAACCACTGGTAGTGGGCCTGCCATTGTTGCTGCCGGTCACGGCCGCCGGGGCATACAGCAGCGGGTCGCTATTTCCCGTTGTTGCGAAAAGCGCTCCCGTCGCAGTGTACTTGTTCGTCCAGTGATAGGTGCTGTCCAACTTGAATGTATTGGTGTGATTTTCCGCGGTACTGGCTCCGCCTGCAGTATAGGTCGCCAGGAGGTCCTGTCGTTCATAAATGTAGGTGCCGTGCGCATCCAGAAGATTTGCGCCGAAAGGCCGTTCATATTGGAAGTCGAAGGAGGGATCAACGTAGCGGTCTTTCAATCCAGACACCGCGCCCGGAAAGGAATTAACATAGATTCCATAAGTTCCGAACTCAAGATAGTTTTCGCCCCACGTTTGCTGCCAGGCTGCTCGCCAGTAAGGAGCCGCACCACTTATGTTGTACGGCTGGCCAGTTCCGGTTACGGGGGTTGGTGATCCGGCATGCTCGGAGCGGTAGAGTGTCAGATCTGTGTAGAGGTGATCGTTCCACATGCTGTAGGCGCCGAGACCAGCTACGTCCTGCCCAAGTGCTCCATCGATGATTGGAGAAGCGAGTGGGCTTACGCCTGATTCGGTTGATATCCAGGGAAAACCCCACGCAGGCGTACTATTCCACAGATCCTCCACTGTTGGATTGTTGTTCAAAGTGATGCCGTACGCCCAGTCTTTTCCGCCCAATTTGGTCTGGTTGGCGTAACGCAGATCAGTATTATCCATGCTGAAATGGTCATCCGAATGGGTGTAGGTGATCTGCGCCAAGCCGCCGAAGTGTGAGGCGTATCCGCCGGCGAGAAAAATGCTGAGCTGTTGCGGAAAACCTGCAGCATTGTTCTGGGAAGCGGGTTGGTCCGCCTGGAACGCTGTATCCGAGAGCAGTATCATGGCCGACAGCGGGATGTACTTGGAAAGCAACAGGCTTTTACTGTTGCCCACCTTGTCTTTGTCGGTCATGTCCGTCAGCACATAGCCTTTCAGCTTGAAGTTGCGACCGAACGCCGTTAATTCGGGAGGATCGCTGTGGCACACGTTGCAGGAGAGCCCCGTCTGGCGGGCAAAACTGGGAACCGCGTAAGCCTGCTCTAAGCCGAGCAGAAGATAAACGACAGCTGCCAGTCTCACAAGCTTTGTCATTGGCCATCCTTTGAATTTTCTGGTTGGAATGAAACTAGCGAATGGCCCATAGCAGGTGTATGCAGAAAGGGGTACCCGACATCCGCCCGGTAATCTTGCGAAGAGCGGCCAAATGACATATGGTTCTCGCGGTACTATGAGTCCGAACCTGACCCTCATGTCTTTTAGGGCAGTGAGAATAGCCCACAAACGTTGATAGAGATGACTATCCGACGAAGTATGGCGAAGAATCTGGTCAATTTTGCACACTCTCCAGCGTTTTTCTTAAGAGGCTAAGAATTAGGTCTCTAGAAAACGACAGCAGCTTTACGTTCAACCATCGCAACTTCAAAAGGAGCCTGGGAAAACCCGGCAGTTATCGCTTGCCCCTTGCGTAGCCAGGCACGTTGGCGGTGAGCCCGCGGAGCAACAATTCACGGATCACATTGTCGGCCGCATGGCCTGCCATGCTGACGAAACCTTTCATCCGGTGGTGGTGGACGCCATGCTTGAAGTTGGCATAGATCTGCTAAATGCTAAGCCGCGGCGACTGACTGCGGACCTGGCTCAGGGAGCGGAGTTGTTGATCACTATGGGGTGTGGTGACGATTGCCCTTATGTACCGGGCCTTCGCCGTGATGACTGGCCGCTGCCGGAGCCGAAAGGGCAAGGCCTCGACCCCGTTCGGAAGACTCGGGAGGAGATCCGAGCGCGAGTATTGGATTTGCTCGTCAAGGAGAATGTTTTGGGTGCGAACAATTGCCGGAGTAAGGAACGTCACTCAGGGCTATGAATTACTGTCCGGTTCAACCAAGGAACCCTGATCGTCTCATGCCACCAGTACGCAGGTAAGGCTGGTTCCGAGCACTACCACCCAGGGTCGCACCTTGCCTACGGTAAGCAGGACGTTGGTATCGTCATGGGCGAAAGGGCGTGCTTGACAAGTAGTCTTAAAGGACTAAGACTACTTGTGGGCTGCCTCTTCAAAGAGTCCGGCCGCTGACTTGAGCGCCTGCCGAAGTGGCTTGAGAGAGTGAACGAGATGGCTGCAGACGACGAAGATCTTCCAGCTGCTTATTTGTACTTTGCGATTGGAGCCATAATCGTGATCGCAGTCACTGCAGTGGGTGCCTTCGTGATTTTGATACGCAATTGAGGCTTGACGCTTAGCGATAGCTCATCTCAGGTTTCGCTCACATTGTTCAAGAAGCCGATTGGCTGACCGCTGAATGCCGCTGCCGGACCATCTTCGACTGAAGACTCGACGTCGTAAAGTCGAAGAAAAAGGAACCTTAATGCGTCGGCTCTTGCTAATTGCCCTATGGGGCTCCTTGATTTGCACAGACGTGATAGCACAGCAACGGCTGGTCGCCGACACGCCAGACGCACCCGCAGCTGTTCAACAGTCAGGCACCGAGCGAGAATCTCCAAATCCGCTCCAAAGTGGCGTCGCGATGTTTCTGACGCTTCAGAAGGAGTCGGTGGTGTTTCCGGATCTGGCGACTGCCCACGGACGACTGAGCGGCTGGAACAAATGTGAGCTTGCAGCGAACAACAGCGTGGCGCTATCTACCTTTGGTGGTGCATTGGTAGGTGCAGCGGTTGGACAGGCCAGAAATAAGCCGGCCCGATACGGCCAGGAGCTTGGAGGATACGGTAAGCGCTTCGGGGCGGATATGGCGCGGGCCGCTTTGTACAATTTGTTTGGCACTTGTCTTTTGGCTTCCGTCACAAACGAAGATCCGCGCTTCTACGTGAAAAAACAGCTGTCCTTTCGTGACTCGCTTAAATATGCAGCATTACGCCTGGTAATCACGCGGAACGACTCGGGAGCCGCAGTAGTCAACTACTCCGGCCTGTTAGGACCTTTGGCCGGAGAGACTCTGGCAAATGCATATTACCCGCAAGGCAGCCGCGGGGTGGGCAGCACGCTCATTCGCTATTCGACAGATATGGGGTGGAGATTTGGAGGAAATCTCCTTCGCCAGTATTGGCCGCGCATTAATAGAAGACTCCAGCTCGCTTCCGAGTGATTCAAAGCAGTCTTCGTGAAGCCCCTCTCGGCCAGCGTCTCAACGCCCTGTTGCTCACCGCCTGAGGGAGATAGGGCGGGCTTTTGCTTGACTGTCGATGCCTTGAGTAGGCTACGACGTGGTGTTGTGGTGATCTCAACGCGCGTATCTTTCGGAACACGACATCGTGGCCGCGTACCAACCAAAGATCGTAAAACGAGAGCGCAGCGCCGTAAATGCCTAGTCCAGCCGCAACGTTGCGGGAACTCGCGGCTATCCCTACGACTCGACCGACAATCCCAAAGCCATTCTGCACAGGTAATTCTTCTGGCGCGATGCCTCGAAACACTGGATTTGCGATCCACGGTTGGGTAGCCGCTCCGAAGATGATCTCCCGGCCCGGTTCCTCCGCCAGTACGTTCCAACCCCATGCCTTTGCCTGATTGACAAGACCCACTCGACGACGGCTCTCTTGCTCTTGACTCCCTAAAGCCATCCGGCGAATCCTAAAAATCGCGCGAATAAAGCAAGACTGAAGAAGATCTAGATTGCACGCAGCCGTGAATGTCTGCTTAGCAGAAGCGGCAATAGGTAGCTTGAATCGCTCCACCACGTCGTAAACTGGAATGCGATTTTCAAGTTGAGAATCGCAGTTATTGTCCGTTGTCTACTTGTCGCATAAGCCTCAACCATGAGTAAACTTCCGGAAATTAGCCACTGGATCGACCCGCATGATGCTCGCTTCATACCAATGCTCTAGCAGGGTGCTGAAAAAGTCACTTTCGCATGCCACAGCATGAGTCGTTTAAGAAAAGAACATGCGAGGAATCGATCATCACCAGGCGCGATATGTTCAGTTATTTGTCGCCCGAAGCAGCGAGTGCGGAAGGATCATCCTCTGCGAGCGATTCGGGCGATGACGGACGAGATATCTGAAGCGGATGTCGCCGTTGTTCGATGCGATGTACGCGGAGGGCGGTCGACCGTCGATTCCGCCGGAGAAGCTGCTGCGGGCGCAGTTGCTGCAGATGCTGTACTCGGTGCGATCGGAGCGGCTGTTGATGGAAGAGATTGACTACAGCATCCTGTTCCGCTGGTTCGTGGGACTGAACCTGGACGATGCGGTATGGGATGCGACCACGTTTACCAAGAACCGTGACCGGTTGCTGGAAGCGGCGGTGGCCAAGGAGTTTCTGGCGCAGGTGGTGGAGCGGGCGCGGGGTGCACGGTTGATCTCCGACGAGCACTTCACGGTGGACGGGACGCTGTTGGAAGCGTGGGCGAGCCTGAAGAGTTTTCAGCCGAAGGATAGCAAGCAGGACCGCACCGCCAGACGATCCAGGCAATCCAACGGTGGATTTTCACGGGCAGAAGCGTTCCAACCAGACGCATGAGTCGACCACCGATGCGGATGCGAAGTTGGCGCGCAAGGGAGCAGGCAAGGAGGCGAAGTTGAGTTACAGCGGCAATCTGCTGGTAGAGAATCGCAACGGGCTGATTGTGAACGCGGAGTTGCTGGAAGCCAACGGGCGGGCCGAGCGCGATGCGGCATTGCTGATGCTGGAGCAGGTGCCCGGCGATCAGCGCCTCACGGTGGGCGGCGATAAGGGCTTTGACACCGCGGAGTTCGTCGCCGAATGCCGGCATATGAACGTTACCCCGCATGTGGCGCAGAATGACGAAGCGACCTGGCGGCAGCGCCATCGACGAGCGAACCACGCGGCACGGCGGCTACGCGATCAGCCAGAAGAAAAGGAAGCGGATTGAGGAATGCTTCGGCTGGATGAAAGATATCGCTCTGCTGCGTAAGTTGAAACATCGCGGATTGTTCAAGGTGGGATGGATCTTCACCTTCGCAGCCGCAGCTTACAACCTGGTGCGGTTGCGAAAGCTGATTCCGGTTGCTGCCGGGGCCTGATGAGGCCGTAGTGTCTCTGCAACCCGCCAAAACGGCTCAGCAGAGCATAGAAATCGGCCAAATCCAGCAGCAAAACAGCTGTAAAACCAACTTAGACAAGAATTAAGCATGCAAAATGTAGCTTTTTCAGCAGCCTGCTAGGACTTCTGACCTTTCCCGCATTTATGGGTACTCATGCGGCGGACCACGCCGTCTTTCTATGAAATCGGATGGAATCTTCCTTTCTGACAATCTCGCAACAAAGTGGCGATCAGCTCGCTTCAAGCTCTGCTTTGGTCGAGCCCTCCCGATAGAAAAGCAGGGGTGTCAGTTGCAGGATCGTCAAAACCGCCACGCCACCGAGCAATTCGGAAACACGATCGCTTGGCAACATAGAGGCCCAGACCAATCCAACACCTAACACCATTTCACACAACCCACAGACAATCAACGCGCGCCTCTCTTTGGGATGGCGTTCCATGTGTCGTGCTATTCGAAGTTCAGCCAGACCGAAGAGAAACGCATGGGGAGAGACGATCAGGGATACCATTTGTAACGATTCAGCCTGAGACATCACCAGGTACAGGCCGGAAGAGATCGACAATAGGCCGAGCAAGAGGTACGCGGTGAACTCCCGGCTATGTTTAATGCCGAAGTAAAAGCCAATGATCCCTTCCGCTGTTCCCATGTATGCAAAAATGGTTGCGACTATGATCACAACAACAAGCGAAACTACCGCCTCGAGATGCTCTTCGTTCGGCCGGGCGTTCAAATAGAGCAGTCCGATGACAAACAGAACTAACAACGTGACCATCATGGAAAGCAGCAATCGGTGTAGCCTGAGTTCGTAGCGCATTTCACACCTCGACCGTTTCAAACAGAAGCCTGGCGCAGGTGGCTTCTCATTGCAGTGACAAAGATCACGAATGACCAGGGCTCTCAGCAGGAATTGACGTCTGTATGCTCGGGCGCTGGAAGGCTGCGGGAACTTGAAAATCGCTCAGCGAACCAGTGGGCAAGATCATCCGAAGCGAATTGAGGATAGACAGAAGATCAATCAACTCTTGGGCGATTGCTCCCTGAATTGGGCTGATGAGGCCGAGAGCGGCGGCGCCCATTCCGATCAGGCTCAGTCCCATTCCCCCGACCGCACTTGTGAGCGCAATACCCCGCATTCTTCGCCCGATGTGGATCAGTTCGTCGACGCTCGTCAGTGACGATTGCAGGATCACCGCTCCCGCCGCTTCCGAAGTAATGTCGCTATTCACGCCTAGTGCAATCCCAGCGGTAGCAGCCATCATTGCCGGAGCATCATTAATCCCATCTCCGAGGTATAAGGTCGGTGACCTCTGTGTCTTTTCACGGACGAACATCACCTTCTCCTCGGGGCTTTTTCCGCCATAAGCCTCGGTAATGCCCATTCCTGCCGCGAAGAAAGCGACTTCGGCGGGACGATCACCAGAAAGCAAGATGACCTCTTCAATCGAATGTTTTGTCCCCAGATGCCTCAGGAACGATTTAGTCTCTCTTCGTGGTTCATCCTGAAAATGAAAGACTCCCCGGAGCTTGCCGTCCACAAGCAGCACACACTCGAGGCCGGGTGCTACTGGTGGCATCATTGTCACGAGTTCTTTCGGCAATTTCCCGCGCCCAGTAACCGCTACCAGGCGACCCCTGACATGTCCACTCAAACCGGCTCCAGGTGCCTCTGATACATCTTCGACCTCCAGAAGAGACAACCCTTCCGCGTTAGCTGCGGCGAGCACAGCGCTAGCCAAAGGGTGCTTGGAGTAACGTTCCAAGCTTGCGACAAACTGGAGTGCCAGTTCCCGGCTAATGTTTCCAAACTGTTCGATCTTTGTGAGACTTGGCTTCCCGTAGGTCAAGGTTCCCGTTTTGTCAACGATCAACACATGACACGTTTCCATCTTCTCGAGGATGGATGGATCTTTGATGATGATCCCGAACCGCGCGCCTACGGAAATTGCCCCAATGATTGCAACCGGAATCGAAATCAAAAGTGGGCAAGGAGTTGCGATCACCAGCACGGCAAGGAAACGCTCCGATTGGCCACTGAAAAACCAACTCGCCAGTGCAATCAACACTGCGATTGGTGTGTACCAGGATCCGAGCCGGTCTCCCAGTCTTTGAATCCGTGGGCGATTTTCCTCCGACGCGTGGAGTACCTCGACAATCTTTGCGTAGCGCGAATCGCTGGCCCTCTTCGTGGCTCGGATCGTCAATGCGGCGTTGCCATTAATCGATCCCGACAAGACCGTCGCGCCAGGAGCTTTTGCGATAAGAAACGGTTCCCCCGTGAGGTAGGACTCGTCCATGCTGCCTTGACCCGAGACAACCAAGCCGTCAACGGGACAAATCTCATGGGGATAGATCAGGAGTTGGTCGTCGATGGCGATCTCATCAATCGGGACATTTGAATCTAGCTCTCCAGCCCGATGGGCGGTCTGCGGCATCCTCTTCGCCAGCGCACTAAGAACCGATGAAGCCCGGCCTGTCGCGTACGCTTCGAGCGCCTGACCGCCCGACAACATGAGCACTACAATTGCGGCGACCCAGTACTGACCGAGGATAATGGAAGTCACGATCGACAGAAGGGCAAGTATATCGACGCTGAAGTTTGCCTTTAAGACTTGCTGGGTTAGTGAAATCAGAAGTGGGATGCTTGCACCGGCAATTGCCACGCCCAGGATGGTGCTAACCATCAGCTGATTGTGCAAGAACAGCTTTATGGCGAGCGCCACCACCATTCCTGAAGCGATGAAGCTTGCCGTCGCGATGTGCGCGGCGGGCGTGTCCAGCCATTTCGTCCCTGGGTTCATCTCTCTCAAATGGAACTCCAAGAAGGAGAATATAAGGCTATTCCTGTTGGCACTGTGCTCCCCGTCACACAAGACAAAATCGACCAAGAGTACACTCAAGACCCGTGGACCAAGCCGGATCTTCCTCGACGAACGGTATCGCCATGCGACCAGCGGTTCGCCTCGTTTTGCTGACAGTTGGCATCATCGTATGGCTGTTAGTCGCTTGGGTCGGTCGTGTAATCGTGATGCTGCTTCTTGCGGCCGTGGTCTTCGCTGTTCTGCTGTCTGCAGTCGTGGACTGGGTGACAACGAAATTGAAGATTCGGCGAGGGTTAGCGTTTGCTCTGCTGCTCGCCGCAGGTTTCGCTGTCATGTTTTTTACGCTTTGGATTAGAGGTCCACGCATCATTGAACAACTTGCAGACCTGCAGACCGATCTTCCTCAGGCGGCTCATAAGTTTTTGGAACGTCTGAACGGCTATCAATGGGGGCGGTGGCTACTCGCTCAATGGTCTGACTATACCCAGACATCCGGAAATATTAACTCCGCGCTGAGTCGAATCGGAGGCTTTGTTCTCTCCACCGCAAGCCTTATCGGCGGTCTTGGGCTGGTTCTTTTTCTGGGACTCTATCTGGCTGCCGAGCCTCAGGTCTATCTCTCTGGAATTCGTCGATTTGTCCCGAAAAGCGATCGTGCAATCTTCGATGCGTGCGCTGGAAGTGCCGCTAGGCTTCTTCGCCGGTGGCTGATATCACAAATGTTCTCGATGATCGCCGTAGGAATGATCGTTACAGTCGGCTTATGGGGTCTAGGGGTGCCACTGGCTGGAACGCTCGGTATCATTGCCGCGTTGCTCACCTTCATTCCAAACGTGGGACCGATTCTCTCAGTTGTGCCTGCGGTTCTGCTTGCAGTGGCGATCAGTCCGATCAAAGGCTTCCTGGTAATACTCCTGTTCCTTCTTGTGCATTTCCTCGAAGGGAACATCATAACGCCCTTACTCCAACGCCAGATCGTGCGTTTGCCCCCAGCACTTACCATTACAGCTCAACTCTTACTAGCCGTTGTTGCCGGCCCTTTTGGCCTGGCACTCGCCGCGCCCTTGACTGCCATAGCAATCGGCACATTTCAAGTGCTCCTGGCCGATGACAGCTTGCCTCCTCCCAGCATACCTACTTGAGGACCTTCTTCTGACAACGACGGGGACTTGTGATTGGGCTTCGCTTTAGGTGAGGGTGATGGCTGTCACAGACCCTATCACTGCAAATTGGTAGCGTTTATGGCATGCCGAGAGAGACACAGTCGAGCGAATTGCCGAACGAGATTGTAGTGGCTACCGATTTCTCACCCGCTTCCGTCGCCGCTCTCCATGTTGCAGCGAGACTCGCACAAGCCCTTAAGGCCAGGGTCACAGTCCTCCATGTCTTCGAGTACATTGGTCGCCATGCGTACAAAGCACCCGTTGATTGCATGGTGGACGAAATCCGCAAAGATGTTATGAAAAAACTCGTTGAGATCGAACGGACGCTCCGGGAGTCGGGGATCGACGCAGCGATCATGATTCGTGATGGACTACCCGCCGAAGAAATCCCATTGTTTCTTGAAGTATTCTCCAAACCGTTATTGCTTGTGGGTACGCATGCGGTCGCTGGGGTGGAGCGGTGCCTTCTGGGTTCCATTTCGGAAGAAGTGCTTCGCAAAGTGAGCTGTCCTGTAATCACCGTGGGACCTCCTGCATGGTCACGGGCTGCACTCGACACGCACTTTCGTAAAATTTTGTTCGCAACGAATTTCAGCGCAGCTTCTCTTGGCGCAATGCCGCTTATCGCTGCCCTCTGCCTTGCAACGAGTGCTACGCTGCGGGTTGCTCATGTAGCAACTGACCCTACTTCAGATGCGGAAGTCTCGGTGCTTTTCGAGTCAATCATCGAAACACTCCGGCAGAGTTCCATCGGCAACGCGAAGATTGAACTGGAATGCGCTGTGCTCCATGGATCGTCGGTGAGCAGAGCTTTGATATGCGACGCCAAAAGGACTGAAGCGGATCTCCTGGTCCTCGGGGTGAAGCGCGCTTCATCGATTGCAGCTCACCTCTCGCCAAAAGTTGCTTTTCAAACTATCGCCGCGGCTTCGTGCCCGGTGCTCACCATCTCTTCTTAGGCGCTATCGGTTGTGATGGCATAACGTTGCATATCCAAAGGATGATGCTGATCCACATACGTGGCTCCTACAATTACGATTGTGAGGATGATCGCCCTCAACAGTCCAGTTGCGTCTACGACGCGCGAGTTGTTATGTAGATAGCCGGCACTCAGTAAGGCAACCCACGCTGTGCTAAAGGAGAGTCCAGCCAGCACGTCCGACAAGAAGTGCGCCCCGAGATAGAGACGGGAAAATGCAATGGAGAGGACGAAACTTGCTGCGAATACAATGGCGCCCAGGCGTCTCAAAGGCCTCTCTTCACATGTGATTATGACGGTCAAAAATCCATAAAGCGCAGTGCTGACTGCTACATGGCCACTAGGAAAGGAGTAGAAGTCCCACCCGGAATTGAGATCGATCGGCCGGGTCACACGTAACGTGAGTTTCATCAGGAATGAAAAAACACTTGGGATCAGAACAGCAACGCACAAGTAGAGCGCCGGGCGACGGTTCCGTCGCCAGATGAGCCAGAATAGACTGACCAGAGTTACCGCTGTGGTGACGACCCAGTCCCCTAGCTCAGTAATCCCCACCATAACACGATCAAGCGGAGCGGTCCGCAGAGACTGAAGTACGTGAAATATGGCATCGTCGACACGGACGAGTGGGTCGCGATTGACCACGTCCTCAAGCACTGCAAAAAAAGCCACGAGTGCCGTTCCCGCGAGGATCCCCAGGAGCGCTAGCCTGCGCGGCTCTCGCCGTTCAGAGCTAAAAAGGGATAGAAGAAGATTCAAAACTAGTTCTCGCCCGGATCTGCACTGGTTGCTCCGGCAGAGGTCAATTGCTCTTCCATGGTGTCTCGATCTCGCAGCAGCGTCATAACAGGTACACCTGCTTCAGCAATCACCCGATGGACAACTCCTGCAGCGAGCAGACGGGAGGCTCTGGACGCAGCCGATGCCCCGAGGACAATGAACTCGGCCTGTATTTTAGATCCGAAAGCAGTGATCCGTTCCGATGGAGTGCCACCGCGAATCCGCACTGTTACCGGTACCTGAACGTCGCCTCTTTCTGCGATCAGCGTGGCCAATTCGTCTTGGGCTTGTTTTCGCAATCTCTGACATCGCTCTTCACTTGTATGTTCTTCAGACACTACATGCAGCAACGTCAGATGGGCGTGATAGAGCGCCGCAAGCTCCACGGCCAACTGGACACTCGGTGGCCGTTGGGAGCGAAAGGATGTGGCAACGAGAATTGAGGTCGGCTTTCGATTCGCAAACACTTGTGACCGCACACGGGGCCCGACGACGCACACAGGTACATCTACGTGATGCAAGAGATCGTCCGCCACAGAGCCCAGGAGGATTCGACCAAGAGCCTCTGCCCCTCGCGTCCCAACTATGACGCGGTCTACGCGTCGTTCATGAATAAGAGCCGGAATCTGTTCGCCGGGCGAGCCTTTCAAGACAATCGGTTCGCACAGGATGTCTTCATACTGAAGTTCTTTTACAATCTCGTTAAGTCTGCCTTGCACTGAGCGCAGGGTTGGGGAAGGCAAGACGAAATGAGGTCCATCAGTCAGATTCATGCTTAAGGAGGGCTGAATCACATGGACCAGCAGAACCTTGGCACCGCTTAGCCTCGCCTGGGCTATAACGTGTGGTCTTATATGAGGCGCGTCAAGCAAGTTTGTGGCGACTAGAATCGTGTCCGGTTTGCTCCAGCGATGCAGCAAAGCGTCGTCCATACACTTTCCCTCAAGTCCAGTGTCTACTGAGGAATTAACAAACCGCTGTGACGGGGATCACTGAGTGCGCTGGAGGAGCATTCTTCGTTCTGGACTGACGCCTAAGACTGATGCAATAGCCCGGATGCATGCTCTGTGCTATTGCCTTTTGAATACCAGCTTCTCAGCGATGCGCTGGCCGTCTTCCAACGTGCCTGTGGTGGTCCGCGTCATCTGCTGCCCATCGGTGGAGACCACCCATCGATCCTTTTCAGCCAGTTGATTGTCGCGGCGGTAGATCGAATCCACCGTGTGAGGATCGACGAGCTGAAGCGTCACGGTATCGTTGCGGGAGTTCTTGAGATCGTACGGTTTACCGTCAAATCGGGCAGCATAACTGAATTCGCCCGAAAAGCGGACCCCATCGATTCCGTTGGCCTCGATCCTGAGCATCAACCCCTGCCGCATGCGAGTCTTGCTGAGATCCTGCGTCCACTCGCCGGCAAATCGGTCACCGTGGGCCTTATTGCCCCCGCTCCGCGTCCAGACGGTGATTCGGTCGGCATGACCGATGCTCGCAATCGTGGTCGTCAGCTCGTTCCCGTCACTGGAAAGCTTTTGCCGAACCGTCGCCACGAGAGCTCCATCCTTCATTTCCTTGATCTCGGCCTGGCTCTTGTCGATCTTGCGCAGCTCCACCTGATTGAACGCTGGATTGGCCGGAACGGCCATAGGGTGCCCGTCCGATTTCACCGTGAATTCGAAGTGTGTTTCGCCCGACATGACGACATGCACTCGATTGAGCTGAGATGTGATGGTGAGTTTATTCGGAGGATCCAGAGTAGACTGCGCAGACATAAGCGTCCAGGAGCCAACGCGAGGATCTTGCGCTCCAGGATTCGCGGCAGCTCCAAGTGGAACTACGAAAACGAGTGCGAGCAACGCGAATATGTGGATGGGGCCTCCTAAAGCACCTGTGCGGACGGATTCTAGTGTAGTCCGTCACACAGAAGAATCGCCGGAGGAGAGTATCAATCTCTCTCAACCGACGGCGATTTGGTATGAAATCATGAGTCTCATGCATGTGCGCCGTTTTTGGTTGGCCGGTGTAGTCCTTGCTGCCGTTGTTGCGCTTCTTCCATTCTCCTTCAACGCCGAGCGCCATCTGGAGACGGCAACCCGCGTCGAAGGGAGCCAGGCGGAGACCGTCCAGCAGGAGCTGGGCAGTCGTTTTCATTCGCCTTTCGTTGACCGCGTGGTCCTGGTGGTTGAGGGTCTCCCCTCTGTGGATTCGGATGAGGGTTCGCAAGTGTTAGCAACCATTGTGGCGAATCTGAAAGAGGAACCGGGCGTAACCGCTGTCGTATCCTACCTGGATTTACGCGATCCGATTTTCCTGGGCAAGGGCGGTCGAACATTTGTTCTCGTGGGACTCGCGCCAGCCGTGGGTCCGCCGGAGTCGCTGGTTCCTATCCTTCGCGGTCGGGCTCACTCCCTTGAAAATCAACTTCGGAGTCGTTATCCGGCCGTGAAGCTGGAACTAACCGGCGAGCTTCCGCTGAATTTTGACGTTCGGAAAGCGAGTGCAGACGACGTGCAACACGGTGAGAGTTTGGTGATTCCAGCCACACTAGCACTTTTGCTGATGGCTTTCGGTAGCATCGTCGCCGCGCTGATTCCATTGGCTGTTGGCCAACTGGCGATCGCGACTACTCTCGCGATTACCGGACTACTGGCCTCGCGCTGGCACCTATCCATTCTTGTTCAGAATCTTGCCACTATGCTCGGATTGGGCTTGGGAATCGACTACGCACTTCTCATGGTCAGCCGCTTCCGTGAAGCGCTTTCCGCGGGGCATGACGGGCCTACAGCCTCGGTCATCGCGGCACGTCAGGCGGGTCGCACGCTCCTGATTTCCGCCTCTACGGTAGCCATCGGATTTCTGGCTCTCTTGACGGTTCCCATCAGTGAGATTCGTTCCATCGGCGTTGCCGGAGTGCTGGTGGCGGGAATGAGCGTGTTACTTGCCAATACGCTTGTCCCGGCAGTGTTGGCCCTGCTCGGGCCGCGGATCGATATGGGCCGGATGCCCTTTACGCCGAGGTTGGACGCGGATCGGGCGGCACGAACGGGAAATCGCTGGAGGCGATGGGGCAACGTGATTGTCGCCCATCCATGGCTTGCTCTCTTTCTTGCTGGCGTCCCCTTGCTTCTGCTCTCCTGGCAGGCTGCGCGGCTGGATACCAATCTCCCCAGAGGGGATTGGCTTCCGAGGGCGGCGGAATCGGTTCATGCGTTCCACACCCTTGAACAAATGGATCGGGTCGGCGTTGTTCAATCGTTGCGTGTGATTGTCGAACTGCCGACGAATTCGATTGCACAAACCGACGCGGGGTGGAACACACTCGATCGTCTCTCCCAGCGCCTCGCGAGCGACCCTCGTTGCGCCCGGGTCATTTCCATCACAACGATTGCGGACGGCAACCGTTCCTTCCTCAATGATCTCCCGCGGGAGACGCGGCGAACATTTCTGAGCAGTGACGGACGGGCGGCGCTGCTAGAGGTGATACCAGCGACTTCGGTTTCCCTGCGCGGTCAAGTCGACTGGGTGCGGGAGCTCCGGAAGACCGGCGCGACAGCTCTCACAGGAGTGCCTGGTGCCACGCTAATCGTTGGGGGCGGCCCAGCACTCAATGCCGACTATCAGACGATTGTGAGCGATCACTTTGTGACGGTTATGGCACTTGTGGTGGTAGGGACGCTCGCGGCTCTTCTGGCCGGGTTCCGATCCCTCTTCGCTGCCGTGAAAGCTATCGTACTGAACATGCTCTCGGTAGCGGCCTCCTTTGGAGCATTGGTTTTGGTCTTCCAGGACGGACATGGAAGCCGCTTCTTTGGGATTCCTGGAGGTACGGGCAGTATCTTTCCCCTTGTCCCTATCGTCGCGTTTGCCATTGTCTTCGGGCTAAGCATGGACTACGAAGTGTTTCTGGTCGCGAGGGTCCTCGAAGCAAGAAGAAGCGGACTGGGTGAAGCGGAGGCAATTCCTGAGGGGTTGGCCAGGACAGCCGGTCTGATTACGAGTGCCGCTTCGATCATGATCGTGGTATTCGCTGCATTCACCTTCGGAAGTTTCCTGGTGGTCAAGATGATCGGGTTCACGCTGGCGGTGGCTGTGTTTATTGATGCGACGCTGGTTCGAATTGTGATCGGACCCGCACTTCTCCGCATTGCAGGCGATTGGAACTGGTGGCCTGGGGGGCTCGCCACGGCACGCAAGGAGCCCCTGTGGAGCCGCAAATAATACGCACGTTACACGCCGTCCAACGAATTTCCCCCATCGCCATGTTCATCTTCAGCAAGAATTTCACGCACATTGCGGAGTTGCCGATCACGACGGAACGATCCGAGCCTATCTGCAAGCAGTTCAACAGTTCGCCGTACAGTTTGGGATAATCCCTGTAAAACTGAGCGATGGATACAAGTTTCAGCTCACTTGACTTTGCGGGTATCTGAATGGAAACCAACTGCGTAGTAAAACTGGACCGGCTGCGACGAACCGACCTTCGACCAGCAGCCCTGATCCTTGGCCGCGCCATGCGCGACAATCCCGTGCACGTTCGGGCCTTCGCAATATCAAACGCGGAGCGCCGCGGTCAGGCGCTGGAACGGTTCTTCCGGCCGGTACTGCTCGGTCTCCACGAGAGGGGATTGATTTACGGGGCTTATCGCGATAACGCGCTTGTAGGAATCTGCGGCATTGCACGGCCCGGCTTTTGTCAGCCCACTCCTCTTGAAAAGCTCCGCCTGTTACCCGCAGTCGTGTTCGGCAATCCACTCGGCACGGCGCTTCGCGTTCTGAACTGGACCGATGCATGGGCGCATCGCGATCCTGCGGAGCCTCACTGGCATCTGGGACCAGTGGCCATCGAACCCTGCGTCCAGCGCCAGGGAATTGGAAGCGCCTTGCTGACCGCGTTCTGTGTGCATATGGATGCTTATGGAGCAGTTGCGTATCTCGAGACCGACCGACGAGCAAACGTTCATTTCTATCAAAAATTCGGGTTCACGGTGGTGGCGGAAGCCGACGTTATGGGAGTACCCAACTGGTTTATGTCCCGTCCTGGTCCCACTGCTAAAGTCGCTTCGCGTTCTCATCGACTTCAGACAACTATCCCGTACGCTAATCTTCACGGCTTTCCAGGCTTCTTCGCTTCAGTGGTATTACGCCCATTGAGGTTGCGGGACAGCATCAGCTTGAGTGTGTATTTGTCTGACCCCGCGGTTAAACCGTACCCAACTCCGGTTTCCACACTCAGGCCAAGGAACTTGCTGCCAGTGTAATCGGCAGTCACCCAGACTTCGTGAAATTGTTTGGAAAGCGGCTCGAACCCGTGCAGCGGGCCGAACCCGTCATACTCTTCGCCGGCAAGGGCCCATCTGTCGTTGAAGTTATAAGCTACTCTCCCCGCCGGATTGTACTGAAGACTGCCAAATCCGCCGGTGTAATCCGTATCGAGGATAGGGTTGTAAATGATGTCCCACGGATGCAAATGAAGTCCTATGATCGGCCTGATCTCAGAGCTGACCGTTCGAGGTTCCCAATAGCTCTTGTTAACACTAAGCTCGAAATTCGCTGCGTAGAAAAACGTGTGGTCGTGAGCGTTGGGGCGCGTGAAGAGCTCGCGAATCTTGAAGCCGTTGATGGTCGATCCGTGGTTTGTCGAATAGGGTGAGGACACCGGGAGATAAAGCCCCTGCTCGAACCACGGCTTCACGCCGTACGCCCATTCGGCGGTCACTTGATAGGAATGGTTGGCGACGATCGCGCCAGGGTACGTGGGCACGGTCCGCCCCTTGGGAGTGAAGTTATTGTGGATCATCAGATTGAGTATCCCAGGCGGAGCGATCTCTCCGTCGTAGACCTGAATTTCGTCGGTCTGCGAGACAGCCAACACTGGAAACATGGTGAGACAGAGAAGGAGTAATGCACACGGCCGAAATTTCAGCAATTTCCTTGACTCTCCTTAGCCAATTCAACTTTCGTCATAGCTTCAAGCCTCCGAAGAAACAGTGTGCTGACACATCGCACTCATGCGTCTGCGACTCGGCCGAACGACCAGCACTGCGCAGAGGAGTAGAACTTAAATGCGATGGGACTGCCGAGTGCGAATTCACTCACACGGCTATGATGCGCGGCTATTGTTAGGCGTATGAGGGAGGGGAGAGACTTTTATTCCATGGTTCATGGGCGTCCTCATTGTTCACGGCGCAGATCATGGTTGCGCTTGACATCTAGTCTTAACTCATTAAGACTAGATGTAGCAAGCGGGCTCTGCGATGTTCCGTGCTGGTTTACACGGCCTCCAGGACTGTGTACATTGCCCAGGTGGTGTCAGGAGAGGGACCCAGATGGAGACACACGACGATGATATTCCGGTTGCATACTTGGTCTTCACAGTTGCAGCCATCATTGCCATTGGAGTCACAGCAGCGGGGGCGTTCATAATGTTGATTCGTAGCTGACACAGAACCTCGAAAGCCGCGCGAAATAAGTTCCACAGGAGCATAGGACAGATCCGTTGAAAATCAACTGTGCCCTAATTCATCTACTGGTCATATCGGTTTTCAGTCATTGCTCCGGTCCGATCGCGCGCTCAGCAGCCTCTGCTACAGATTCCGCCCTCCACTCCTCTGCCCATACAGCTTGGGAAACATGTCCCGATGAAAAAGGGCGAGCCTTTAAAAGGCTATCTGCTGTACCCGGTGTACGCCGACAATCGACTTGTCATTCCTGCAGGTACCACGCTTCTCGGCAACGTCGTCAAACTAAATCCAGATCGAAGCCGTCGGATACATTCTCGTCTTCGAGGAGACTTCACTCCGTTTCACGTTCCTGTTGTGCAATTTGATCAACTAGTGCTGCCGGACGGATCCCTGCAACCCATCGTGAGTCAGAATGCAACCGACGGCGCAACAGTTTTGCACCTTTCCGCTGCACCTTCCGCGACTCGGCGTTCGGTTTTCACCCAGTTGCTAAACCGCGCGAAGCAGCAAGTCAGAGATACAGCCGCCTTGGTGACTGCGCCTGGCCGTGCTGATCGGTTGGTGCAGGCCTTTTACAGACAGTTGCCGTACCATCCGGAAAGAATCGAGTCTGAAACCGCATGGACAGTGTCGCTGGAGCAACCCCTGTCTCTACGACCGGACAGTTTTGCTGCCGAATTGAGCGCAAAACCAGCCAAAGGTTTCTTGTCTCAGCGAGTCAATGCCCCTGTCTTGCGCGAGCGATCCTGGCAACTACACGCTTATCTCGAAGAGACAATAAGTTCGGCACAAAAAAAGCCCGGAGACACTTTCACGGCTGTCGTTGCCGAACCGGTCTTTGACGCAAGCCAAACTTTGGAGATCCCCCAGGGGTCTCGACTGATTGGAACGGTCACGCAGGCCAAACCCGCGCGATGGTTTGGCCGCTCGGGCAAGTTGCGATTCAATTTTCGAGAGCTAAAGCTCCCCGACGGTCTTTCTCAGCACGTGGATGGCACCCTAACGGGTGCGGATGCGTCTAAGTCTTCAGACTTGCAACTTGATGCCGAAGGTGGCGTACAGCCGAAATCGAAGAACGGTGCCGCTATCCCTCTGGCACTGACTTTTCTGGCGGGTCGCGCTTTAGATGAGGATGGGAGCTTGGCCGGTAACAGCGCTGTAGCCTCGAACGGGTTTGGCATCGTAGGCCGCGTTGTCGGCATCGTTGCGAGTTCTCGTAATCTCGCCGCCGGAATTGGCTTTTATGCAGCAGCTCTCTCTTTCTACGATCGATGGGTCGCCCGTGGACACGATGTGGTTTTCCGCAAAGATACCCGCATTGAAGTGACAACATCGCCTGGCCGGAACCTTTTCCACGCAGCAGAAGTGCAGCAACCTCCGCCCATCGATCGATAAGGCCTGCGAGCTCAGCGGGCTAGACGAATTCCTAAGAGAATATGACAATTCGGCGATTGCTTAGTGTATCGATCACAGCACTGGTTCTCCATCTTGCCTTGTGTCCTGGAACAATGGCTCTTGGACAAGGTTCTCGCGAGACCAGCGAACCGGGGGCGGAAGGTCTTGTCGATGCTGCACCTGGGCCGCCCGCTGCGGAGGCGGATGCCAGCACTTTGCCCGACGCCCCGAGCGCTGCTTGGCAACAGAATAGTCAGAACACTCCCGCTCGCCCTGGAGCCATGAACGGCGCGCCTCCTGGCCAGGTCCCTCATGGCGGAAAACAGACGAAACGAATTCTCTACATCATTCCAAATTTTAGAGCAGTAAGCGTGGACGAGAAGCTTCCGCCGCAAACCATTAAAGATAAGTTTGTTACAGGTACACTCGATAGCCTTGACTATTCTGCGTTCATTTTTGTGGCCATCCAGGCTGGCGTCGCAGAGGCACGCAACGCAACGCCAGAGTTTCACCACGGCGCAGCCGGCTACGGGCGATACTACTGGCACACCTATGCGGATTACGTGGACGAAAACCTTTGGGTTGAGTTCCTTCTTCCCACAGTTCTGCACCAGGATTCCCGCTACTACACGCTCGGCCGTGGCGGCTTCGCTAAGCGGCTTGGATACTCTTTGTCACGTGCTGCCATCACGCGAAAAGATAATGGCCATGCGACCTTCAATTCTTCCGAGATCTTCGGCGCGGGTGCGGCCGCCGGCATCTCCAGTCTCTATTACCCCAGCCAGGAGCGCACCTTTACCAACACCTATCAACTTTGGTTGACGAATATAGCGATCGACGCTGGATCAAACCTCTTTAAGGAGTTTTGGCCGGACATTAACAACAGAATCTTCCATCAGAAGGAATGAGAGACTCTATCGATTGGTCCATTGTGAGTCAAATACAAGGAGCGGTCATCTCATCTCGGAATGTTGGCACCGCTTGCCGAGGTCGACTGACAGCGCAATCATCGAACTTCCGGCCAGCCAGGGATCGTCGTGCAGCGGCTCACCTGCCGCAGTGCCTTAAGTGGCGGGATGTCTGTGCGGGGCTGAGAGCTCAATTCGCTTCATGCTGACGCATGACATCGTTGCGTGTAAAGAAGGCGGTCCTCTATTGTGAAAGCCGGCCAGTAAGAAAGAGGTCAATCGCGACGTCTTTGTCCGCTTTCCAGAACAAAAAGCTTGGATCCTTCAATCCCCATTGGATGTACGGTACGACAAAATGAGCCTTGGCCGTTGCGCTTGTACCTTCAAGATGGACAAGGATGGGGATGGTGATCTCGTGAGGCGTGCCGAGAAGTGTGAAGATACCAGTTACCTGGATGGTCGAGTCTCCTGATGGAGCGATGGCGCCAGCGTAGGACTTGGGCTCAAACGAAACAGTTGCGTGCTGTTCGACTTCAAGGATGTCCTTGTTCATCTTCTTGTCGCGACTGCCATTGCCGGTCTTGCCGCTGCCGGCGAGAACGACCACTGAACCCGACATCTTAGCAGCGCTGCGGTCAAACTCAAGCGATCCGCTTTGGATGTGAAAGGTGCCGTTGACTACCTCGTGGGTCGTTTTCAGCGTCATCTTAACCTCGCTCGCATCGGGGTTGGCGACGAAGGTCTGCTGCTGGGCGAGCGCGACTGGAGCGAGTAGGACAGCAAGGGCGAATACCGTGAAGGATTTCATTGCGTCTCCCATATGGCGTTTGACGACTAAGAGTTATCTTGGCGTGGCTCGATTTCAGTTGGCGACTGCAGGGAAAGCCACAGCGCCGTGCTGGGCAACGCGTGTCAGTCTTGCCGTCACGCGCATCACCCCGGGCCAGACCCTGAGGCAAAACGGCAATACAGCGCGCGCGAGTGGGTTGTTCAAGCCATCGGCGGCGAATTCGGCAAGGCGCATCTGGGCCAGCAGTGCGGAGCGTAGTTTAGCCTGAAAGAGCGATGCCGGCTCTTCTGCAAGATACGCAGCGACGGCACAACGTGCCGTATGCAGCGCGATGGATATGCCGTCGCCGGTGAACGAGGGGATGACGGCTGCCTGATCGCCGACGCAGTAGAGCCCATTCTCCGTTGTGCGGCGGATGTAACCATATGGGATATGCGTAATGGCGATCGGCTTGGCGAGCAACGGCTCCGCACCGGCAAGCCTCATCGCGAGGTGTGGACAGTGCTGCTGCATCTTCGCAAGGAAGTTCTCCCAGCGATGACCCGCACGTGCAAGATGCCGCTGTTGCACCACGCAGCACAGGTTTGCAATGCCGCCTTCCACCGGCTGGATACCGCCATAGCCTCCAGGATAGAGCATCAGCTCAGAGGCGCCCGCTAGCTCAGAGGCCTGCGCGGACGATAAGCGAAAATACATCTTGAAGGCGACCCATCGCTGTGGGTCCTTCGGACGCAAGTGGCCGCGGACATCGTGCTTGCCCGTGGCCAGAAAGACCGCTGGAGCCTCATAGGTGGTGCCGTCGTCGAGCGTAGCTTGCCAGACGTTGGATGTCGTGCGGCTGAGCGCCTGCACACTGCGGCCGCGCTCTACCCGGACGCCTGCGGCGATGGCCTCGGCGATGAGCGCTGTATCAAGCGCCTTGCGCGTGAGCGAGGCCGCGGGGAAAGGCAAGGGAGCCTCCGCGGCGCGCCTGGCAGCGGCGAGGCGAACGTAGTCGATGGGCACGGCGCCAAGCGAGGCCACATCGATGCCGAGCGCATGCAGGTCCTCAAGGGCCTCACCGCTTAGGAATTCTCCGCAGACCTTATGGCGCGGTGCGGGCTCGCGCTCAATCAGCGTAACGACTCGTCCCTTGCGGGCCAGCGCGATCGAAGCCGCACAGCCCGCCACTCCACCACCCAGGACGAGAACTTCGTCTTGCAAAGGAATCTGATTCAGATTGGACGTTGTAATGGGAAACTCCTTTTTCGAGATGCGATACGGGAACCTTAATCATTCACGGCGAGTGGTGAGCTCGCGCCAGTTAAGGCCGAGGTCCACGATAAGCAGCGAGGCAAGAGTAAAGGCGATCACGCCGACGGCGGCTAAGGAATCCCCGAGGTGGCTCCAGTAACGGGGCCAGAGGTTCAGCACACGGCTGGAGACGAAGGTAAAGGTGACGGCGTATGACCGGGCCATCCATTGGCGGTGCTGGATGATCTGGCGGTTGCGCGCGGTGATAAGGGCGGCGGTGGTGCAGACGACCCAGGCCGCAGCCTGCATCGAGGTTCCGGGGAAGCCCGGTCGGCCGCTGGCGAGGGCGACCCCGGTTGCGGCGCCGATGAAGACAGAGATGACGTAGATGCGGCCGAGGACGCGATGGATCTTGAGGTGACGCTGGCGAAATCGTGATGAGAACTGGATCGGGCCGATAAGGAGAGCCATCATGCCGAAGAGCGTATGCGGGATGAGGAGCCGGCGGTCGGCGATGACCTGCAGACGGTAGGCGTGGTACATCGGATAGTCGGTGATGAGGAGAACTTCTGAGGTGATGAAGACGAAGAGCGTGGTGAGGCCAAGGGAGATCCAGAGAACGGTTTTGGATCTGAAACGGCTTTTAGCTCTGGAACGAGTGGGGCGAGTTGGGTGCTGCGTGGAAGTTGCCATTATTCCCCTCTCAGATAAATAGACGGGCTGAGCGGCGCTCGGAGGGGCGCGAAAGGCTTGAAGGTTCTTAGTCTAACGAGAAGCTTCAGCATGCAGAATATAGAGAGCACCAACCCCCACCTCACTTCCATCGCCCCACGCACAACCGTCCGGGCCGCCAATGCTCCACCGTCACCGCCTCCCGCGGAACCTCAGCCGCCGCCAGCAACCGCACCCAGTCCTCCTCCCGGAAGGCCCGCCGGAAGGACACCGGCCCATCATGCCGCACAAACCGGTGCCACTCCACTATTCCGCCCACCCACCCAAACATCCGACAACTCCACTCCGACCGCTCCAAATCATTGATAAACCAACCTAGCTGCGCAGTCGCTTCCATCCACCGCAGCAGCGCGATGATCTCCTCATCCTCCAGATGATGTGCCATCAGCGAACTCACGACGATATCCACCGGCTTCTTCGGCCGATACACCAGAGCATCGCCGGTCACCCACGCGATTCCGAGCTCCTTCGGCGTGGACTCCGCTGCCGCACGCGCCGCATAAGGATTCAAGTCGATTCCCGTTAACTGCACAGCAATGCCGCGCCTCCGTGCCCAGCCTGCAATCTGCCGCAGCAGATCGCCGCCGCCACTGCCCACATCGACGATGTGCACCGGATCACGCAATCCATGCGGTAGCCGCTTCAGCCAAGCCATCGTCGGTCGATATCCCAGCAGCCAGCGGTTGACCTGCTCCAGGCTGCGCAGGCAGCCACGGAAATCCTCATAGCTGCAGTCACCATCCATCAGCTCCGGCAGCTCGCGCGGAGAGACCCGGAGACTGAATTCCATCTCCGCACTAGACCGCATGGAAGCGCATTGTCTCCGCCGTCAAGCCCGGGCCAAACGACATCGCGCACCCGCGTTGCCCCGGCCGCGCCTGCTGCATCATCCGCTGCAGCACAAACATCACCGTCGCCGACGACATGTTGCCGAAGCACGACAGCACCTCGCGCGACGCCGCCAGCGCATCGACCGGCAGCTCCAGTCCCTTCTCCACCGCATCCAGAACCGACCGTCCGCCGGGGTGCACCGCCCACAGGTCGATGTCATCGCGCTCGGCCATCAGCTCGCCCTCATGTAACGCGCGGCCCAACTCCGCCGGCACCTGCCCGGAGAGCAGCATGTCGAATCCCAGCCCGCGGATCTTCCATGTAATCAGACCACTCGTCTCGGGCACCCTCACCGCCTTAAAGCTGTCCAGAGCAAAGCCCTGCTCGCGTGCGGTTATCAGGCTCGCCGCCGCGCCATCGGCAAAGACCAGGAACGAGAGCACCTGCTCCAGCTCCTGCGTCTCCTGGAAGTGCAGCGTGCACAACTCCAGGTTGAGCATAAGCACACCAGCCTTCGGATCTGAGCGCACAATGTGCCGCGCTAACTTCAGCGCATTGATCGCGGCATAGCATCCCATGAATCCAACCATCGTGCGCTCCACGCCCGCCGAAAGCCCAAGGTGGTCGACGATCTCAAAGTCCAGCCCCGGCGCATAGAGCCCCGTGCAGCAGGTCACCAGCACATGCGTGATACCGGAGCGTTCCTTCTCATTGAGCGCAAGCCGGTCCACGGCCTTCCGCATCAACAGCGGAGCGCTCTGCTCAAACAGCTCCATACGCCGCGCCGTGTTGGGAAAGTTGCCTAGCCGATAAAACTCAAGCGCGTCATGCGACGAGAATTCGCCGGAACCGTTCTGCGGATCGAGGGTTGAATAGCGATGCGCGATGTTGGCGCGGCTCACCATGCGGCGGAAGACCGTGCGTAGCCGCGGGTCGGCAAGCATGTTCTCCGCGAAGACGACGAAGGCGTCATGCACATCGTGCTCGGGTACGGCAGTGGCGATACGGTTCAGGTAAGCCGTAGTCAATACGCAGAATCCTCGGCCCGGACTACAGAGATTAGACGTTGCGTGTGCGTCTTGGGCATGCTGGACGACGAAAAGATGATCATCCGTCGACGGGCCTGGTTTTGCCGGAAGGGCCTGCGAGGGAGCCGACGCGGCTCGAAGCGTTTGAGCAAGCGATAGCTGCCGCCTGGGCCACCGACAGGTTATTCGCGACCTTTTTGAAACCGTAATGGGATGAGTCTTCATCGCGGGAGAAGCTTTTCAACAGAAGCATGCTTCCATTCACATGGATGCGAAGTTTCACTGTCTTCCATTGTCCGGGTAAGACTTCCTCCCGAGTGATCGAAAAACTGCTACCGTCGCTCACCTCGCCGAGCAGGCCAAAGCCGAACTCCACTTTGTGTTCGAGATGTGCATCGATGCCGCACAGCCGCATGTCGGTGCGGTGAATGAACAATACCCCCGACATGGCATGAATTACCCGATCCTCATAGCTCTGCTCCTCAAACGACGGATTCGGCTGAAATGTAATACGGGTGCAGTCGTCCTGGGAACCATCGATCTTGAATAGAAAAGCTCTGGGGAGAACTCGCAGTAAACGCGCCAGCCGGCCCTCATCTTCTCTCCGCCCCTGGCTTTCGCGGCGAAAGTCTTCCGGGTGATTTACGAGATTTGCTATGCGGTCATCTTCGGCCTTGGCTTGCTCGGCGGATAACGGCTTACCATCCTCAGAGAGAAGACGGTGCATGCGACCCTCTGGGGTTTCTACCACCAACTCGTTCCAAAGATGACCCTTTGTGCGCGTCGACCGCGACTCCCTCGTGTATTGGAAGCGCTGGCGATTTTTCATTGCAGCCGTTTCGGCCTGCACCATCCGGTCAACCTCCTCTGTCGCCTGCGATTGAATTTGAACAGGTACACTTGCGCACCAAACCTCGCTCGAAACAGCGGCCAGGCAGAACAACAACACAAGCGGCAAGCGAGGTAATCGGTAAATGGTCATTCCTCTAATTGACAAGCCGTCGTGGCGCGTTACCACAGTGAAAAAGGACCCGAGCTTTTTGTGATCTTCGGGACCTCTCTTCAACATCTTAATCCATTAAGACTAGTTGGACGGATTAAATCTTAATACGTTAAGAGTTAATAGCGGGAAAGTTGTACTCCCAATTTGGCAAGATATTTCGTCAACAGGTAAGCGGGGAAGTTGCCGCATACCGAGCCTAGTGCTCCCCTGCAAATCAAACGTCGATTGTTTGTCCAGCGTCCAGCACGCGAAAACTTGCGGGGTCAATTCGTCTCAGACCGAGTTGACGAGCAAGCAAGGCTGGCGGTTCCCCTAGAGGCTCATCCGTAAGCTGGAAGGTGCCGAAATGACAAGCAACGGATAGCCTGGATTTGAGGTCAAGGTGAGCCTGAACAGCGTCTGCTGGATCGAGATGGACAGGCTTCATCAGCCAACGAGGGTTGTATGCGCCGATCGGCAGGATCGTCATATCGAAACCGCCAAATCGCTCTCCGATGTCCGTGAACGAAGCGGAATATCCGGTGTCGCCGGCAAAGTAGACCGTTCTCTTTGCGCTCTCGATGACCCAGCCGCACCAGTGCGACCGATTACGGTCAAACGGAGTTCGCCCGGACCCGTGTTGCGCCGGAACGCTGTGGATTGCAATCTCAGGTGATAGCTGTGCAGACCTCCACCAGCTCAACTCCGAGCAATCGCGGATGCCACGGCGCCGAAACCACTGGGATAGACCTTCAGGCGTCCAGTAGCGGACATCTTTACCCAGGGCTCGCACGCTCGGCAGGTCCAGATGGTCATAGTGCGAATGGCTTACCAGAACATCGTGAATTCGGGGTAGGTCCTCAATGGAGATTCCCGGAGGTACCGCACGCCTGAGGCTGCGAATTGGAAGCGGCTGGCAGTTTCCGAAGATCGGATCAGTGAGGATATTTTTTCCCAAGTGTTGGATGAGGAATGTCGAGTGGCCGATCCAGGTGAGGCGAACGCTCTCAGTCGCTGAACTCCTGGAGATGGTCGGAACTGGCGAACTCCTGTAGCTCGGATCGAAGGCTTGAGATTCTGAGAGATCGATAGACTCCCTGTCCGGGGCAGTCTTCTTCCCCAGCTTCCACTGCAACAGATCGGAGATCCTATGCGGCGCGTGATCGTATATGTTGCGGAAAATTCCGCTTGATAATTTCGTCTTGTCTCATCAATTGTTCCCAACCCAATCATCGGCGAATTGCCGTGAGCCACAAAACCGATAGCCTCAGGTCGCTTGCCGATACTTAGTCCTGATTTTCGCCGCGTCGATATCGCAATTAGCGCAAAATCGAACGCCTGGCAGATCCCTATCGCCATGGACAGTTGTGTCATCTGCCTGCGCCACCGTGGGGCAGATTCGTTACTCGGCTGCGGTGCGGTCCTTCGATCCTTTGGAGGCAATTGTGCTTACTCTTGTTACCTCTGGGCGTCCACCATTGTCGAATGGATCCGCCGAGTTGGCCGATAGAGTAAAAGAGGTAATATCCATGAGCGTGTCTATCAGTTCTGCGGTCACTGCCGCAATTGCGCCTGAGGTTCAGAAATCAGCATCCGCCACCGTGGCATCGCAACCATCTGCGCCATCCGCGCCGTCCGCGCCGTCCGCGCCCGCCGACAAGGTTACTTTGAGTTCTGCACTCCCAAAGCGTCCCCAGCAGGCGATGTTGACCACGACGGCGACTCCCACTAAATAAACTCTCTTTGAATGTGGGTCTGAGCAGAAAGGCTTGCGCGGCCCTCCGCAAAGGAGGGTTCACCAATCCATAGGTTGACTGTAGGAGCGCCCCCCATCGGTTCTCTATTCCTGAAGAGGGGAATACGTCGCATAAGGATTCATAGAATGGTTTTTAACCTCCGCCTATTTTCCCGAGGCCTATTCCGATGATGTAGGTCACGACTCCTTCAAGAGCGCCGATCCAAGTCATTTCGAAACCACTCGCCCACCATGACCGGATCGTGATAAGAGATTTAGCGGCTCCGACAGCGAAGTGCGCGAGCAGAGAGACAATGGCGGCGACAATGACCGCGGGAATACCGGTCATAAAGAAGAACGGGATGATGGGAATGAATGCCCCGACTGCCGTCGACAGCGCGCCAGAGACAGCCGATACCCAGGGTTTGCTCAATCCCTCCTCCGTGGTGTTCATGCGCTCACGAGCGAGTGCGCGGATCAATTGCTCTTTGTCTTTCGCCAGATGTTCGACGAAGCGCTGTGCGTCCTCTTCAGGCAGACCGCGAATCTGATAGCTAAGTGATAGCACTTCCCGGCCTTCGGCTTCATTGTCCTCGACCGCTTCCCTTTCGCGCGCAAACTCAGCCTCGTAGATTTCCCGTTCGCTCTTGGCAGCGAGATACGCTCCGGAGCCCATCGACAATGCACTGGCTACCATACCGGCAAGGCCGGCGATCAGGACAAAGTGACTATTGCCCAAAGTCGCACCGGATACTCCGGAGACGATGCCAAAGATGGAACCGAGACCGTCATTGACTCCATAAATAGCGTCGCCAACCCAGCCCGCAGCTTGTGAGTGTCCTTTGTCACGTGCCGCAACAAGGTCATCGAGGGCTGCCTGAGCCTGCTCCGGAGGCAATGCTGGAAGTGCCCCGCGGGAGCGGATCAGGTTTCCCAGGGTTACGTAATGCTCACGCTCATCCGCAATCACCTCCTCCAGAATGGCTATGCTTGGCCCATCACCGAGCGCTTTAAGCTGCTTGCCATACTTCGCGATGTCCCGGCCTTCATCAATCTCCAGTCGGCGGAGTGCCAAGTCGGGTCCGCCTACGCGGTTGGCCAGCGACGCGGCTTGACCTGCCGGATCGCCGCTGTACTGGGGCTCCATTCCGCCCAGCGCCTTGATGCGCCCAGCCCAGAGGTCTGCGTGGTGTTTCTCCGCCGTTGCGAGGCCACGCAATGCGTTGCGACGGTGTGGATCACTCTCGTTCTTGGCGAGTGCGGAGTAGGTGGAGAAGCCCTCCATCTCGGCTTGCCAGTTTTCGTTTAAGGCTGCCAGAAGTCGCTTGTTATCCGATGGGAATCATGGTCTCTCCGTTCAAAATGTTTCACTGATTTAGTCAACCACTGACTATCGTCCCGATTGAAACGCTTCCCTCAAAATGGTTACCACTGAGGTGGTCCATTGCAGCAGCCGGACCATCGCCGGCGCCGATGCTGCAACAGCGGATACAAACCCAGGGTATGTAAGGTCTCGCCCAGATCAGCTGTTTTCGCAGGCTGTGCGCCTAGAGCCGTGACCTGCGCCTTGGCTTGTCCGAAGCCACGCTGCTCGGCGCTCGCGAGCCGTCGTGTCTTCATCGTGAAGCATCCTTTCCTATAGTTGCCTATTTGGTGTTGACTGGCGACTTCGGAGACTGCTGCGTTTGCTCAGAATCGGACTGAATACGTAGCGAGTTCGCCCTGAGGAAAGTCTCTGTGACAGCGGGAAGCTGTTGCTTATCTGCCTGTGCTATGAGTAAGGTCACCTGCCACATCTCGGGTTCGGTGAGGATATGCTGGAAGGATGGCATTCCGGTAAGGCGCATGCCGTTCTTTATCTTCCAGTAAGAAACACTCGAAGGATCGTCACTGACGCCGACGACGCCGTTTGCGTGTTTTGTCCAGAGTTGTGGAGCAAGGGGGTATTCCCACTGGCCGAAGCTGCTATTTTGACCTGGTGTTCCATGGCAAACGGCGCAGTGAGAGACGTAAACGTGAGCACCCGCCACGAGGTTGTCAGAAGTCGGACTTAGGGGAGCCGTTGCGAGCTGACGGCTGATACGGGCGTTGAGGGGAATCTGGACGATGGTCTTTTCATAAGGGAAGGGCTTATCCGCCGTAGCCACCGGCGGGTCACCATACCTGAGATAGACAAAGGAAGCAGCTGCCATGAAGGGGAAAGCCGCTAAGAAGCCCAAGATGAAGCTGATGGCCACGATACGATTCCTTCTACTCTCGTCCATGTAAACTCCTCAGGTCATTCTTCAGGGGTCCTTGCGCAACCCCAAGTCTTGGTGTTTTAAGACTATACTTCTGATGTCGAGTCTGACTGGAAAGCCGCGGAAATGGGTTCTCCTGACTGCAGTGGTTTGTTTGCTGGCTGAGACACCCCAACGGGGCACGCCGATATCAGTGCGAAGGCGGCGAAAAAAATGTATCTCGTGGTTCGCGCCGCGTGTGCTGTTTTTATGAAGCCCACGGCAGCAATTCGGACCGCCCTCAAATCTCCCGTGGTGGCCAGTTCAACGTAATGTCACGCGACGCGCACGGCGCTGGACCCAGTTGAATATCAGACGGCCCAAAATAACAATCCCATGGAAGTGAACTACGGGATCGCCCTCAGTAGAAGCAGAAATCTGTTTCGGAAAGGGGTCCCCCATGAACCAGCTCAATCCACCGCACTTCCGCCCGGCATCCGATGCCGTCGCTTCCACCCACCGCAAGCGCCAGATCATCGGTCACCAGATCGATTCGCTTTGTGGCCGCGCTAAGTCCCTTCGCGCCGATCACCCGGCGCAGAAGGGTATTGAACGCACCATCGAACGTCTGAATGTGGAGTATCAGGTTGAAGATTAGCGTTGTGCCAGGGCATTGGGCAGGCGCCTCAGTTTGCCCATGCAGCCTATGTCAGAAAAGTGCCACATTTTTCTGACATAGGGCTATACTTGCAATGTCAGAATATTGCTACATTTATCTGACATTAGAGGCTCCGATGCCAGCTTCCGGAACCAGCGTACCAGCCGCCATTCTGGATCGAATCCAGGCCCCGACCGGCCCGCGTGTCTGGGGACAGCACGATTTTGCCGACCTCGGCCCCCGATATTCCGTCGATCAGGCCCTTCATCGCCTCATGGCCGCAAACAAGATCCGGCGCATCGCCCACGGTCTTTACGACGCTCCCAGTATGAACCGTCTCACCGGAAAGCCCACCTATCCCGATCCGCGTGATGTCATCGACGCGCTTGCACGAAAGGGCAATGTCCGCATCGTGGTGGACGGAATCACCGCTGCCAATGATCTAGGTTTGACCGATGCTGTGCCGGCACACGTCACGGTGCTTACCGATGGACGGTTGCGACCCATACGCCTCGGCAACCTGAGAATCGATTTTCAATACGCAGCGCCCAGCCGTCTTTACTGGGCGGGCAGGCCCGCAATGCGCTTCGTGCAGGCGCTCCATTGGGTCAGAGATATGCTTCCCTCCGACGACGGAAGCATCCACAATCGGCTGGTCAAGATCCTTCAGGACCCTGACCACGGGCACGCTATCCAAGACGATCTCCGCGCTGGATTCCATGCACTCCCGGACTGGATGCAGCTCCTGGCACGCGAACTGCTCCAGAAGGCGAACACCTCTCGTCAAGAACCATCGGCCAGAGAAAAAAAGCCGGCTCGCCGAGCGCCGAAACGCCCAACCTATCATGAAAAGACAGAGGCATCGGCAACCAAGTGACAGAAGGGTTCCAAATAGTGCTGGCCGCCGGAGCCCGAGATCGCCGCGATCTGTTCATCGGCGCCGGGAACCGGCTCGGAACAGCCGAACAAAACATCGAAAAGGATTTCTGGGTCTGTTGGACTCTGGACGCGCTCTTTAATGGCCTCCCCCCCGGTGGCCCGCGTCTGCTGTTCAAAGGCGGGACTTCGCTCTCGAAGGGCTACGGTCTGATCGAGCGGTTTTCCGAAGACATCGACATCACCGTTTTTCGCAAGGACATCGATCAGCCGGCTACCGTCGAAGAGCTAGAGGCGCTGAGCCGCAAAAAACGGGGAGCACGTTTAGATGCCATAAAGGCAGCCTGCCAAGGCTATATCAACGGCCATCTCCTCGAACAACTGCAAGCCCTTTTGCAACAGACACTGGAAACCGCAAACGTCCCCCCGGACAGCGCGCGATTGGAAACAGATCCCGACGATGCGGATGGCCAGAGCCTACTCCTCTGGTATCCCACCGTTACCGCGGACGGCAATGCCTATATCCGCCGGGCGATCAAAATTGAATCGGGTGCAAAATCCGCGCTTGATCCTCACGCTCCCCTAGTCATCAGACCCTATATCACAGAGGACGTCCCAACGCTGAAATTGGCAGTCGAAAACGTGACCACAGTCGATCCTGGCCGGACATTCTGGGACAAGGTCATAATTCTCCATGGTCTCCGCCGCTGGTGGGAGCATCGTCATGAACTGAAAGGAGGTGGCCAGCGTGTTTCCCGGCACTACTACGACGTGTATCGGTTGCTTCAATCGGATGCCGGCACAAGAGCAGCTGATGATCGGCTGATGGCCGCAGATTGCGTACGCCACGCCTTGCTGTTCTTCAACCGGCCCCATTTCGATTTGAATTCTGCGGTACCCGGCACCTTTTCCCTCACTCCACACGATAAAATGCTCACCGATCTTCAACGAGACTACGATGCAATGACCGGCATGATCTTCGGTCCCATTCCCCACATAGGGACAGTGATCGCGACGATAGCCGAACTGGAACAACGGCTGAATCGACCGGATGCGGCCACACTGAATACTCGATTAGAAAGTAGTGGGTCAGTTTGAAGTTGCAGTTTCGACCCCTCGCAGACATTCACTCAGCTGCCAATTGAACGAATATCTCTCGCCGGATTTCCTCCGACAAGGGTAAACGCGAAAACGTGCATCCGGCTGGCAGACTGGAAGACTACAGACCAACCCCAAAAGAGGTTGCGGCCCGGGGTCGGGGTTGAAGACCCTCAGTGCGGGCTTGCTAGAATGGCAGTGGCCCATGAGTATTGGGGTCAATTAAGGGTCAACTTGCAGAAACTTGTGATTCTGGCCAGTCTTTTGGGTGCCGCCCGATGACGCTAAGTGGTTTAAAATCCGTTGATCAGCAAATTCG
>CAVUYJ010000003.1:0-1400620 GCA_963745725.1 uncultured Acidobacteriaceae bacterium | reverse complement strand
TCCCTTCGCGGGTTCGCGCAATTAGTTCGTTCCAGTGCTTGAGATTCGGGTTTGCGGAAGCGAGCTGTTGCAATAGAATGCAACGATGCCAGTCCTCTCTGTTCAGCCGTTGGCGTAATAGGTCTCCCAAAACCCATTCGATTTGAGTGTTTGGTGGGGACGCGAGCGCCTGCAGTACTGTTTCCTTGCTCAAATCCTGCTCCTTGCTCAATAGTGTGTTTTAGGCGGGATGAATACAGCGACCTGATACGACTCATGGTCAGAAGCATCCTGTGCTGCGGTAAGCAACGCGCCGCTAAATCTCTCGCTACTCAGATAGAAACGAATTCTGTCAGCAATATCCTGCACGAGTGAAGACATTCTCTTCGGAAAATGAGCGGGGATAGGTAGTGAATAGCCAGGCGCGGACCGCATCGCCCGCCGCTCTCAGAACGTGCTTGGAATTCTTGCCTCACGCGGCACCCATCAGGCAAACCAGCCGTTGGTTGTGAAACGCCATCAAGGTACCTAAAGCAGGACAGACGGAAATGACGCTAATGCAAGCGCATCTCTTTGAACATCTACCCCAATGTGTTTTCTTAGGGTCATTTCCGGTCGCGGTAGGGACGGTCATCGCTGACCGCCCCCCGCACAGATCCGTGCGAGCGGAATTACCGCACACGGCTCCTACCTCGGATGAGTGGCGTCAAAACGCACGTCAGGATAAGGATGCAGGGCACGAGGGCGCGGTATCCATCGATCGAAGGTCGGGCGAATGCGCTTCCAACTTGGACGGCTGCGCTGGCTGCGACGGCCTAGCATCGACCGCCACAGATCGCACAACCGACTGCGAAATCGCTCTAACGCCCGCTGGTTTTCAGGAACCGCATGGTAACGGTAATAGCCACTGACCACACGCTTCAACCATGCGCCCACCGCGTTGACCGGCTCATGCATCCGCTGACGCAGCTTCGCCTTTATGGCGTGAAGCGTCGCCTGCATCCGCTGAGGTACAGTCCTGCGATGCACAACGAAATGGCCTTTGGATGTCGTCGCGCAATAGTGCGTGAACCCAAGAAACGTGAAGCTCTCTGGTTTTCCCTCGCCACGCTGTTGCCGATTGACCTGCGCGAACCGACCGAACTCGATCAGTCGCGTCTTCTCCGGATGGAGTTCCAACGCAAAGGTCGCCAGCCGTTTCCGAAACTCTTTTAGAAACCGCTCGGCGTCTTCGCGCTGCTCAAAGCCGACCACCAGATCGTCAGCGTAGCGGACGAATACCATCTCTCCCCTCGCCACCTTCCGGCGCCATGCTTCAACCCAAAGGTCGAACACATAGTGCAGATACACGTTCGCCAAAAGCGGTGAAATCACAGCCCCCTGCGGCGTGCCTGCTGTCGTCTCTGACCACTTACCCTCCTCCGACACACCAGCCTTCAGCCACTTACCAATTAGCCGAAGAATGCGCGTGTCGGCCACTCGATGCTCGACAAACTTCATCATCCACTCGTGGCTCAGGTGATCAAAGAATCCACGAATGTCCGCATCAAGTATCCAGTTCACTCGCTTCCGTTGGATGCCCACATTTAGCGCGTCCAGCGCCTGATGCGGACTCCGTCCCGGACGAAATCCGTACGAAAAGCCCCGAAAGTCCACCTCGTATATCTGGTTGAGGATGGTGACCACTGCCTGCTGGACGATCTTGTCTTCCAGCGAAGCGATGCCCAACGGTCGTTGCCGGCCGTCGGCCTTCGGTATGTACACTCTTCGCGAGGCTTGCGCCCGATACGCTCCACGGTGCACTCGGCCATGGAGTTCGGCAAGCCGAGCCTCCAGGTCTTGCTCATACTGTTGCCAACTCACTCCGTCTACTCCAGGCGCTGCGCTCCGCTGTAAGGCGTAGTAGCTCTCCCGTAGTAAGTCGATCGTGAGGTGGTGCAGCAAAGCGGTGAACCGCTCCTGCTTCCTGGCCCGCGCCGCTTGGCGCACGCCGCCTAACCCCTGGGACACGCGCGCTCCGCTCTGTGTCGGACGCATGTGTGGCTGGGCGTCGTTCTCCTTGGTCTGCGCCCTTCCCTCCGCTGGCTCCGCGGAAGTTTTACCCTCGTTGTTCGTCAGCTTCATAGGTACTATGGCGCAGTCCGACTCCTCCAAAACGTACATGTCCGGATGACGGGTCTTTCACCTTCCCGGACCGGTCTGCTCGCGCAAACGCTCTGGAGGTCTCCCGGTTCTCGTGCACACTGTGTGCTGACGTGCCTGGACTCTTCGACTACGCCGAGCCCAGCGGCCACTCGCGATCTAGCGCGGCTCGCTGATGTTGCCTTCCCACCGACAGAAAGGGGTCGGCACTCGGTTGCATGTTTTCGGAGCTCAATCATCCCGCCCGCCAGCCCTCTGTCTACGCTTCGCTATGACCCCTTGCGGAATCACAGGCAAGACTCGAGGCCAGAATGGAGTCGCTTCTCCTTTTCCGGTCGGAGTAGGGATCATGATTGCTCATGACCCCCTCCACGGATCCGGACGAGCGGATTTCCCGCATCCGGCTCTTACCTCAGGTAATGACGCCCATGCGGCGCAGTGGGTAAGGATGATATACGCGAGCGGGAGGCAGCCAACGGTCTATCAAGCGCTGCATTCTGTCCCAACGGACGTGGCCTTTCTGGCTGCGGCGCGAGAGCGCTTGGTGCCAGAGCAAGCCGGCCCGCAGCCGGAATGCGCTCAACGCGGAGCCGTTCATGGGCACGCCGTAATAGCGGATGTGTCCACCAACGACCGCACGCAACCATTGACCTACTTCCGGGATGGGGTCGTGCATTCGCCGTCTGAGTTCGTCTTTTACTTCGCTCAGCTTCGCTTGCATCCGTTTACGAATCGTCTGCCGCAGCACCGTGTAGTATCCGTTGCTTCGTGTCTTCCCGCAGATATGCGTGAAGCCCAGGAAGGCAAACGTTTCCGGCTTTCCTTCTCCACGCTGCTTCCGGTTTCGGGCCGCGAACCGCCCGAACTCCAGAAGTCGCGTTTTGTCAGGGTGCAGTTCCAAGCTGAACTTCCGAAACCGCTCAGTGAGTTCCGCAAGAAACTGTTTGGCATCCATTTCGCTCTGGAATCCAACCACGATGTCGTCCGCGTACCGCACAACGATTACATCGCCGAGCGCCTGCTTTCGACGCCATGTCTGAACCCACAGATCGAAAACGTAATGGAGATAGATGTTAGCCATCAGTGGCGAAGCACTCCCGCCCTGAGGCGTACCCTCCTCCGTTCGGATTCGTTTCCCATCCTCCAGCACGCCCGCGTTCAACCACTTCTGGATGAGCCGTACGACGCGCCGGTCCGCGATGCGGTGACCGATGAACTTGACGAGCCATTCGTGCGAAATCGCATCGAAGAAGCTGCGGATGTCCAGATCGAGCACCCAGTTCACTTTCGTCGTTACTAGCCCCGTGTAGAGCGCATCCAGCGCGTTGTGCTGGCTGCGTCCTGGACGAAACCCGTACGAGAAACCGAGAAAGTCTGTTTCGTAGATGGCGTTCAACACCTCAACCGCTGCGCGCTGGACGATCTTATCCTCCAGCGCTGTGACGCCGAGCGGCCTCAACCGCCCGTCAGTCTTGGGGATGTACACCCTACGCACAGGCTTGGCCCGGTACGCACCTCGCTTCAGCCTATGGGAGAGTTCATGGAGGTTATCCTCAAGATCCGCTCCGTAGTGCCGCCACGTCTCACCGTCCACACCAGGTGCAGCTTCTCTCCTTAAACTGAGATAGGCCATGCGCAGTGTTTCCAGCGCGTAGATGTGGTGAAAGAGCGCAGTGAACCGCATCTCCTTATCATTCTTTGCTGCTTGTCGTATCCGCTCCAGCGCACTGGGCGCGTCGCTCCGGCTCGGTGTCCGGAACGCGTTTTGCTGTTGCGGCTTCCCCTTGGTCAAACCTCTTCCCTCCATCCTCTCCGCCACCGGTGGCCCGGCTTTGTTCGAGGACTTCACAGGTAGTACAGGTTTGTCCGACTTCCCACGCTCGTCCATCATCGGCGTACGTCCTTAGACTTCCCGATGCGTCCCAAACCATCTTCCGCTTTAGGAGAACGTGGGATCTCCCGGTTCCCGTGCAAGGTGCTTCGGTGCGTGCCCGGGGTCTGCGACCGCGCGGAACTCGGCAACGCCTCGCGATAGCGGCGCGTCCGATTTTGCCTTCCGCCTACCCTAAAAGCGTCGGCGTTCCGGAGTGCGAAAGTTTCGCGGCTGAATACCCGGCCCGCACTTGCCCCTGTCAACGCTTCGACGTTGTCCTCACGAACAACTCCGCATGACTCGGGGCCAGTGTAGATCGCTAATCCTTCACTGTATGACTCTTTCATTCACTACACCTCGCCGGTTTAACCGGCGCACTAGGGCTCTCTCATCCCCTACAATGTGCCGGTTTATCCCGGCGCTCTCTGTCCTGCTTTTCTACAGTATCCCTTACGATACCCCGTTGTGCGTTGACACCTGGATGTCCGCTATATAAGCTGACGTTCATGGAAGGCATAGGGCCATACATTCGCCGCCGGCGTGATGAGCTTGATCTTTCATTGCGAGAATTTGCAAAGAAGCTTGACTGTTCGCCTGCGTTTATCTCTGATGTTGAATTAGGTCGAAGACATCCATCAGACAAAGTACTAAGCGAGATGGCTCGCGTTCTAAAGGTAAAAGTCGAAGAGCTACGCAGGATCGATGTCCGGGCACCCATAGATGAGATTAAGCGGATTACGCAAGACGACCCGACATTCGCGCTGGCGTTCCGCACAGTCATCGATAAGAAAATAAGCGCTGAAGAACTGCTGGAATTCGTCAAGAAGACGGAGGAAGAGAGGAAAGGCAAGGATAAGAAATGAAGCATTTCCGCTCCGGCCCGTCTTCCAAGCAGCCGTACTTCACACCCAGCCAGATAGATGGAATCTGTTGCGACGAACTGCGGAAAGAGGGGCTGCTTCCGCCCTCGCCGGAAGCTATTCGCATCGACCGCTTCATCGAGAAGCGTTTTAGCGTCTCCCCGCAGTACGAAGACCTTCCTCCCGGTGTATTGGGCTTCACCCAGTTCGACAAGGACGGCGTGAAAGCTGTCGTGATTTCTGCCACTCTTGATACCGAGGGTGGAAAAGTCTCCGAGCGCCGCGTCCGGACGACATTGGCCCATGAGGCCGGGCATGGGTTGCTACACGCGCACCTTTTCGCCCTCGGTGAAATCCCTGCGCACCTTTTCGATAAGGAGAGCCACTCCGCGGACCAGATTCTCTGCAGAGATGTGCAGGGCGACGAACAGAAAACGCGCCGCTACGATGGCCGTTGGTGGGAAGTCCAGGCCAATCGGGCTATGGGCGGACTCCTTTGCCCCCGGCCGCTCGTGCACGCGGCGATCAAACCATTCCTCTCTCCCGCCGGCCTGCTTGGGGTAGAAGTGCTGCAGGAAGGTCGCCGCGAAGAATCCGTCCGCGCTCTTGCTGAAATATTTGATGTCAATCCAATCGTGACCCGCATCCGCATAGGTGGTTTGTTTCCGCCAGAGAGCGGCCAGATGCACCTCTGATTTTTTTTGTTGATTACGTCCGCCATGTCCGCTTACACTGCACAGAACAGCGTCAGGATTGTGGTGTATGTCGACGAAGAGGCAAGCGGTCGCGGAGCGGAACGCCGATGGTGCAACGACCCCTATAGCTTCGCCCGTAATTCGTATCAACCGCGGGATTCGAGACCTGACACGTCTGCTCTTGTTTGTAAGCGCCGGGGGGCGCTGCGAATTCGACGGCTGCAATGGATACCTTCTTCAGCACCCACTGACGCTTGCTCTCGGTAATTTTGCCGAGATGGCCCATATTGTTGCTTTCTCCGAAGATGGACCTCGCGGCAAGTTAGCACTGCAGCCGACCTACATCAATGATGTGGGCAACCTGATGCTGCTTTGCCCTCAGTGCCATAAGTTGATCGACGATCATCCCGACCAGTACATCGTCTCCATTCTTCAGAAATTCAAGGAGTCCCACGAGGATCGCATCTTCCATGTCACGGGTCTTGGCCCGGACAAGAGGACGACGGTCGTACAGCTTAAGGCCCGGATTGCGGGACAGACCGTGGCCATTCCTGTCGCACAGGTCACGAAGGCGGTCGCTCCCCGGTATCCCACCGACGCCAAGGGCCACGTAATCGATCTAACAGCAATCAGCGCGGAGGGAAAAGCCTTCATCGAAGAGGCGCCCCGTTGCATCAAGCAGAAGATCGAGCGGCTCTATGAGCCCGGTATGGATGTGCATGAGACGCGCCACATTTCGCTTTTCGCGCTCGCGCCGATTCCGCTTCTCATTTACCTGGGCAGCCAGCTCAGCAACAAGGTGCCCGTCGATGTTTTTCAGCGCCACCGCGACACTGAGGACTGGGTGTGGAAGGACTCAGGCACACAGGCTGAATACCGCTTCGACAAAATCCGGGAGGGCATGGGCGAAGGCTGCCTCGCGTTGATCATATCGCTCAGCGGCAAGATTCGGCCCGAAGCGCTCCCCTCCAATATCGACGACCAGTTCACGATTTATGAGCTGACACTGGCGAACATTGACCCGAGCCCGACCTATTTGCGCCAGCGGGAGGATCTCGCGCGCTTCAAGGACACCTACCAGGCCGGGCTTCGTACAATCGCTCGTGAATGCGGCAAGTGCGAGACGATCCATCTTTTCCCTGCTGTCCCGGCCCCGGTCGCCGTTTACTGCGGCCGGGAACTTCTTCCCAAAGTTGATCCCAAGCTGCTGGTCTATGACTACGACAAGCGCCTGGGCGGCTTTACCCCAATTATTGAGGTGAACTCTATATGACTGCAGACGAATATTTGAGTGAGGTACTCGCCTCCCAGGCGTTGGGGGACGACAGCGATGAGGTAAAGTCGCTCCAGAAGCACCGCGCCAACGTGGAAAAGCTCATCCGCGACAACTTCAAGGGCACGGTTCTGACCATCCGCTATGCAGGCTCGAAGGCCAAGGGCACCATGAACAAGGAGTCCTATGACCTCGACATCATCTCCTACGTCAACTCCGGTGATAACACCGCCGGTGAGACGCTCGAAGACATCTACAATAATCACAAGACGGTGCTGGGCAACAAATACTACGTCGAACCGAAGGGATCTGCGCTGCGGCTCAAGGGATCCGATCCCCAAAACCTGGGCGTCGATTTTCATATCGATGTGGTGCCCGGCCGCTTCACGGACGAAACCAAGACCGACGCCTACCTCTACCAACCCGGCAGCGACAAGAAGCGCCTGAAGACGAACCTCGACGTTCATCTTGATCACGTGCGTGACAGCGGCCTGATTGATGCTATCCGCGTGGCCAAACTCTGGAGAGTGCGCAATGGCCTTCCCATGCGCACTTTTGTGGTGGAACTCGCCGTAATCAAACTGCTTGCGGACAAGAAAACGAAGAGCCTCTCCGGACAAATGGAGCACTTCTGGACCGAATTGCGCGACAATTCCACCAATCTTACCGTGGAAGATCCTGCCAATCCCAACGGCAATGACCTGTCCAACTGCCTCGACGACAATTTGAAGAGTAAGTTAACGTCAACCGCGAAACGGACACTTAATCAGATTGATTCGTCGGGCTGGGAAGCCGTGTTCGGCAAGGTCGGGAAACAGGAAAAGACGGCGAGGGTCGAGATTCTGCGTGCTGCGGCCGCCGTCGCAACACCGTCACGGCCCTGGCTTCCGAAAGCATGATGTGGTACCGTGATGACCCAGCGCTTTACCAGAAAGAGAAGGTGGAGGTAGAGGCTTACTTTCCCGGCCTCCATTTCGTGGTGGAGAACGAGCTCGTGTATGTGCGCGGCAGCTTTGCCGTCATGTTTGAGGGGCAGGTGCTCGACCGCTACTCGGTCGAACTGCAACTTCCAAGGAATCATCCCACCGGACTTCCTATCGTCCGGGAGACGGGCGGACGCATCCCGCGCCGTGACGACCGCCACATCAATAATGCCGACGGCACCGCTTGTGTCCTTATTCCGGACGAACGTTGGCGTCTCTGGCCGGTTGGGGAGTCTCTGCTGAAGTTCCTCACCGGCCCTCTCCACAGTTTTTTTCTCGCGCAGAGCACAGTTGAGGAGGGGGAGCCCTGGCCGTTCGGCCAATGGGCGCACGGAGCGAAGGGTGTGTTTCAATACTATCGGGAACTGCTCAAGACATCTGACCTTCGCGTGATAACAACGTACCTCGACTACCTAGCCGCCAAAAAAGTGAAGGGCCACTGGGTATGCCCATGCAGGAGCGGCAAGAAATTGCGTGACTGCCATTTCGGGCAAATCAAGGACCTGCGAGACAAGATTTCGCGGAAAGATGCGGAGAAGTCGCTCACGATACTCAAAGCAGCAGGAACATCCGCCATCGAGATGACCGATGCTAAGCCGGTCGCATCGATTGCCCAATCCTGAAGCGGCTCCAGTTGCACATTCGGACCACCCGAACAAAGGTCAGAGTTCCGGGAGTCTGGTCCTCAGACGGTGACGGTGGGCACCGTAAGCATGATCAAAAACCGCATTAGTACCGACAAAGGCCGCGATTGCTCGCGGCCTTTGTGGTTTGAATGATGACGCCGAGTTACTCGGCTGCCATTTCTTCGGCTTCGCCTTCCTGCCGCATGAGTTCCAGTTCGCGCTCGGCTTCCTCGAAGGCGGCCGTGACTTCTTGCTGCACGCGGGCAGCGGCTTCTTCGAGTTCTTGCGAGAGCTGGATGTTGCGGTAGTACTCCATGCCGGTTCCGGCTGGGATGAGGCGGCCGACGATGACGTTTTCCTTGAGGCCGCGCAGGCTGTCGACCGAACCGTTGATGCTGGCTTCGGTGAGAACTCGCGTGGTTTCCTGGAACGACGCTGCGGAGATGAACGAATCGGTCGAGAGCGAGGCCTTGGTGATGCCCAGCAGTAGCGGACGGCCAATGGACGGCCGGCCACCCTTGGCAATCACTCGCTCGTTCTCTTCGCGGAAGCGGAACTTGTCGATCTGCTGCTCGAGCAGGAAGGACGTGTCTCCGACTTCCTCGATCTTTACCCAACGCAACATCTGACGGACGATGGTCTCGATGTGCTTATCCGAGATCGCCACGCCCTGCAAGCGGTAGACTTCCTGGATTTCGTTGACCAGATATCCCTGAAGTTCCTTCTCGCCGAGTACCGCGAGAATGTCGTGCGGGTTCAGCGGACCGTCCATCAACGGCTCGCCGGCTTTCAAACGCTCGCCTTCCTGCACGTTGACGTGGACGCCACGCTGTACCGAGTATTCCTTCTCCTCGCCGTTGTCCGCAGTCACGTAGATCTTGCGCTGTCCCTTGGCTACTTCGCCGAACTTCACCACACCATCGATCTCGCTGATGATTGCGGTTTCACGCGGCTTGCGGGCTTCGAACAGCTCGACTACGCGGGGCAGACCACCGGTGATGTCCTTGGTACGGGTGGTTTCGCGCGGGATCTTGGCCAGTACATCGCCTGGGAAGACCTCGTCCCCATCCTGAATCATGAGGTGAGCACGGCTGGGCATCAGGTAACGCTTGTTGCCCTTGGCGCCCTTGATGACGATGGCGGGCTGACGCTTCTCGTCGGCTGCTTCCGCAACCACGAGACGCGACAGGCCAGTCACTTCATCGACTTCTTCGTTCAGGGTGATGCCTTCCTGCAGGTCCTTGAATTGGATGGTTCCACCAATTTCCGTCAGGATGGCAAAGGTGTACGGATCCCACTCGACCAGTACCTGGCCGAGCTGTACCTGGGCTCCGTCTTCGACCTTGAGCTTGGCGCCGTAGACGACCTGGTAATGCTCCTTCTCACGGCCGCGCTCATCCAGAACGGCGATGGCGCCGGACCGGTTCATGGCCACCAGATCGCCCGACTTGGCGCGGACGGTGAGCATGTTGAGGAAGCGAACCGTACCGTGGTTCTTGGCTTCGAGCGAGGACTGCTGCGAAACACGGGAAGCGGTACCACCGATGTGGAAGGTACGCATGGTCAGCTGGGTTCCCGGCTCACCAATGGACTGCGCCGCGATCACACCGACGGCTTCGCCCAACTCCACCATGCGGCCGGAAGCCAGGTTGCGTCCGTAGCACAGGATGCAGACGCCGCGCTTGGACTCGCAGGTCAGCACGGAGCGGATCTTCACCTTCTCGATGCCCGCGCCCTGAATGGCCACGGCGAACTCTTCGGAGATCTCCTGGTTGACGTCGACGATCACCTGGCCTTCGAAGTCCTTGATCTTCTCAAGCGATACGCGGCCAATGATACGGTCGCGCAACGGCTCGATGATCTCGCCCGACTCGACGATGGGACCGACGTAGATGCCTTCGACCGTACCGCAGTTCTGCTCGCTGACGATGACGTCTTGCGCCACGTCGACGAGACGGCGGGTGAGGTAGCCCGAGTCTGCCGTCTTCAAGGCCGTATCCGCGAGGCCCTTACGAGCGCCGTGGGTGGAGATGAAGTACTGCAGCACGGTGAGACCTTCACGGAAGTTGGCCGTGATGGGGGTTTCAATGATTTCGCCGGAAGGCTTGGCCATGAGGCCGCGCATGCCGGAGAGCTGGCGGATCTGCTGTTTGGAACCACGAGCGCCGGAGTCGGCCATGATGTAGATCGGGTTCATGGCTCCTTCCTTGTCGGCGTTCTTCATGTTGTCGAACATTTCGTCGGCAACTTTTTCGGTTACAGACGACCAGATCTGGATGACCTTGTTGTTACGCTCGCCGTTGGTGATGGCGCCGTCCAGGTATTGCTGCTGTACGGCAATGACCTGCTTCTCAGCGTCGTGCACCGTGGTGTACTTGCTGTCGGGAATGACCATGTCATCCAAACCGACCGAGAGACCGCTGCGGGTGGCGTACTGGAAGCCGAGGTCCTTGATGCGGTCGAGCATCTTGACCGTCACTTCGAGACCCAGGTTCAGGTAGCAGTAGTTGACCAGCTGGCCAATGCCCTTCTTCTTCAGCAGGCCGTTGACGTAGGGCATGCCGTCGGAGAGCGCATCGTTCAGGATGGCGCGGCCCACGGTGGTCGAGATGTACTGCTTGTCGTACTGGATCGGCTCGGTGTGGGTCAGATCCTGATCGTCGTACGCGGTGGTCATGTCCAGCACGGGGCCGGTGTAGCGCAGGCGGATGGGGGTCAGGGTTTCGACCTCCTTAGCCTCGAGCGCCATGAGCACTTCTTCGGTGTTGGCGAAGACGCGGCCTTCACCCTTGCCACCCTTCTTGGCCTTGGTGAGGTAGTAGAGACCGAGCACCATGTCCTGCGTCGGCACAGTGATCGGCTGACCAGAGGCGGGCGACAGAATGTTGTGCGAAGCGAGCATGAGCACGCTGGCTTCTACCTGGGCTTCGGGCGACAGAGGAATGTGCACGGCCATCTGATCGCCGTCGAAGTCTGCGTTGAAGGCGGTGCAGACCAGAGGGTGGATCTTGATTGCCTTGCCTTCTACCAGCACCGGCTCAAAGGCCTGGATACCCAGGCGGTGGAGCGTAGGCGCGCGGTTGAGGAGCACAGGGTGATCCTTGATGACTTCTTCCAGGATGTCCCAAACGATGGGTTCCTGCATTTCGACCATTTCCTTGGCTTGCTTGATGGTCGTGCAGTGGCCGGTTTGTTCGAGCCGGTGATAGATGAAGGGCTTGAACAGCTCGAGCGCCATCTTCTTGGGCAGGCCGCACTGGTGCAGCTTGAGCTCGGGACCGACTACGATGACCGAACGGCCGGAGTAGTCGACGCGCTTGCCTAAGAGGTTCTGGCGGAAGCGGCCCTGCTTGCCCTTGAGGGTGTCGGAGAGCGACTTCAGCGGACGGTTGTTGGCGCCACGCAGGACGCGGCCACGACGGCCGTTATCGAACAGGGCGTCGACGGCTTCCTGCAGCATGCGCTTTTCGTTGCGCACGATCACTTCAGGCGCATGGAGGTCCATGAGCTTCTTGAGGCGGTTGTTACGGTTGATGACGCGGCGATACAGATCGTTCAGATCGGAGGTCGCGAAACGGCCGCCATCCAGCGGCACGAGAGGACGTAGTTCCGGGGGAATGACCGGGATCACGTCAAGGATCATCCACTGTGGCTTATTGCCGGACTTGCGGAAGGCCTCGACAACCTTCAGACGCTTGGCGTACTTGAGCCGCTTCTGGAGGGAGGTTTCGGTCTTCATGCGCTCGCGGAGTTCGATGGCGAGCTCGTCGACGACGACGCGCTTGAGGAGTTCCTTGATGGCTTCGGCGCCCATCATGCCCTTGAAACCGGTGGGGCGGTATTGGGTGTCGAGCTCGCGGAAGCGGGCTTCGTCCTTGATGATCTCGCGTTCCTTCACGGGCGCGTCGCCGGGATCGACGACTACGTAGCTCTCGAAGTAGAGAACGCTTTCGAGGTCACGCAGGGAGATGTCGAGCAGGTGGCCGATGCGCGAGGGTAGACCCTTGAAGAACCACACGTGGGAGCAGGGCGAGGCCAGCTCGATGTGGCCCAGGCGCTCACGGCGCACCTTGGAGAGAGTGACTTCGACGCCGCACTTGTCGCAGATGACTCCGCGATGCTTCATGCGCTTGTATTTGCCGCACAAGCATTCCCAGTCGGTGACGGGGCCAAAGATGCGGGCGCAGAAGAGTCCGTCGCGCTCCGGCTTGAAGGTGCGGTAGTTGATGGTCTCCGGCTTGGTCACTTCGCCATGTGACCAGCTACGGATCTTTTCGGGCGAGGCGAGTGAGATGCGGATGGCATCGAAATCGGTAATGGGGCTGGTCAGTTCGAATGGGCTGGAACGGTACAAGACGACCCTCCTTGGCACCTGGCTTCAGATTGGTACTCCGAAGGGTGCCCGCTATTGCATTTTCGCTATCACGCTTGACCATTGACGTCCGCTATGTGCGGCTGTTCTTTGACGGAACAGCCGCGTCAAGCTCGGTTTCCTGGTCTACACCAATAGCGAAAATGCTTACGATCCCGGGGTGAATCTGCTCGGCCTGTCCTCCCCGGGAGCGATTCCTTGAGGACAGGCCTTGTTTCTTAAACTTCGGAAAAACACCCAGGGGCTAAAGCCCTCAGGTTTTGTATCGCTTACGGCCCGACTAAAGTCGTGCCGTGATACAGAACCCAGTGCTTTCGCACCCTTGAAGTTCTTTCCTTAATCCGCCGCTGCGACAGCCGGCGCCGGAAGTCTCTTTTCCGGTTGCTTGATCAGTTCCACGTCGAGACAGAGCGACTGCAGTTCGCGGATCAATACGTTGAACGATTCGGGGACGCCAGGCTCGATGGCTGCTTCGCCCTTGACGATGGCCTCGTAGATCTTGGTGCGGCCGTAGACGTCGTCGGACTTGGCAGTCAACAGCTCCTGCAGGATGTAGGCTGCGCCGTAGGCTTCGAGGGCCCAGACTTCCATCTCACCGAAACGCTGCCCACCGAATTGCGCCTTGCCACCCAGCGGCTGCTGAGTGATGAGCGAATACGGTCCGATCGAACGAGCGTGGATCTTGTCGTCGACCAGGTGGGAGAGCTTCAGCATGTAGATGTAGCCCACGGTTGCCGGCTGTTCGAACTCTTCGCCGGTCATGCCGTCGTAGAGAGGCGTCTTGCCGGAGCTGGGTAGTTCGGCCGCGGCCAGGAGCGCTTTCATCTCCGACTCCTTGGCGCCGTCGAACACCGCAGTGCCGAACCAGATGCCGCGCTTCATGCCGGCCGCGACGCGCAACAACATCTCGTCGTCGAGCTCGAGCAGTTGGCGCAGCGTTGCCGTGTTGGCAAAGCGCTCCGTCACCATGGCACGAACCTCGTTGGCATCGTGATTGCGCTGCACTACCTCGGCGATCTTCTCGCCCAGCTGATGTGCGGCCCAGCCCAGGTGCGTCTCCAGGATCTGACCCACGTTCATACGCGAAGGAACACCGAGCGGGTTGAGCACGATCTCCACCGGTGTGCCGTTGGGCAGATAAGGCATGTCTTCCTCGGGAAGAATGCGGGCAATGACGCCCTTGTTCCCGTGGCGGCCGGCCATCTTGTCGCCCACCGACAGCTTGCGCTTCATGGCGATGTAGACCTTGACCAGCTTGATCACGCCTGGCGCCAGTTCGTCACCCTTCTGCAACTTGCCGATTTTCTCGTTGGTGATCTTGCGCAGCACATCGATCTGACGCGAGGTCATTTCCTCGATCTCGTCGATCTGTTCGTTGACGCGCGGATCCTTGTCGGCGTAGCGAATACGCTTCAGGTTACGGGTCGAAATGCGCTCGATGGTGTCGCGATCGATGATCTGTTCCTTCACGATGAGGCGCTTGTTGGTGCGCTCGTCGTGGAGGTCAGCCAGCACTTCTTTGCCGCCCAGAATCGATTCGAGACGCTTCAAGCGCTCGTCGGTCAGGATTCGGATTTCGTCTGCCAGGTTCTTTTCGAGCTTGGCAATCTGCTCGCCTTCGATCAGCTTGGCGCGCTCGTCCTTCTCTTGGCCCTTGCGGGAGAAGATGCGGACGTCGACGACCGTGCCTTCGATGCCCGGAGGGCAGGTCAGGGAGGCGTCGCGCACATCGCCGGCCTTTTCGCCGAAGATGGCGCGCAGCAGCTTCTCTTCCGGCGTGAGCTGGGTTTCGCCCTTGGGCGTTACCTTGCCGACCAGGATGTCGTTGTGCTTGACCTTGGCGCCGATGCGGATGACTCCGCTCTCGTCGAGGTCGCGCAGTGCGGACTCGGAGACGTTGGGAATATCACGCGTGATTTCTTCCGGTCCCAGCTTGGTGTCGCGAGCTTCGATTTCAAACTCCTCGATGTGGACTGAGGTGTAGTAATCGTCGCGAACCAGTTTCTCGGAGATCAGAATCGCGTCTTCGAAGTTGTAACCGCGCCACGGCATAAAGGCCACGAGTACGTTGCGGCCCAGGGCCAATTCGCCCTGCTCGGTGCAAGGACCGTCGGCGATCACCTGCCCCTTGATCACCCGGTCGCCCTGGCGAACAATCGGCTTCTGATTGATGCAAGTGTTCTGGTTGGAACGCTTGAATTTGATCAGCTGGTAGATATCCGAACCGACTTCGCGGGACAACTGGGTGGGATGATGCTCACCCTCGACGCGAACGATGATGCGCTCGGAGTCGACCGAATCGACGATGCCATTGCGCTTGGCCAGAATGACGGCTCCGGAGTCGCGCGCGGTGACGCCTTCCATCCCGGTGCCCACCAGCGGCGCTTCCGCCACCAGCAGAGGAACGGACTGGCGTTGCATGTTCGCGCCCATGAGCGCGCGGTTGGCGTCATCGTGCTCGAGGAACGGGACGAGCGAAGCGGCGACCGAGACCAGCTGTTTCGGGCTGACGTCGATGTAGTCCACTTCCGTCTTGTTCACCAACACGAAGTTGCCTTGGCGGCGGGCGTTGACCAGGTCTTCCACGATCTCGCCTTGCGAGCCGAGCTCGATGTTGGCCTGGGCGATGGTGTGGCGATCTTCTTCCCATGCGGACAGATAGAAGGAGAAGGGATCGAACTCGATCACGCGCTTGTGCTCAGACGCCAGTTTCTCGTTGAGCCGCAGGGCTTCTTTCTTTTCCAGCGGATCGCCGACACGCAGACCGCTTTCGCCGGCGTTGTTGACCTGCACGTAGTCGAGGATGTGGCCGTCGCGCACGCGGCGATAGGGCGATTCGATAAAGCCGTACTCGTTGATGCGCGCGAAGCACGAGAGAGAGCTGATCAGGCCGATGTTCGGACCTTCCGGCGTTTCAATCGGGCAGATGCGGCCGTAGTGCGTAGGGTGTACGTCGCGCACTTCAAAGCCTGCACGCTCGCGGCTCAAACCACCCGGCCCAAGGGCGGATAGCCGCCGCTTGTGGGTGATTTCCGACAGCGGGTTGGTCTGATCCATGAATTGCGACAGCTGCGAGGAGCCGAAGAATTCGCGGATGGCCGCCATCACGGGCTTGGCGTTGATCAGGTCGTGCGGCATGGCCGTCGACATTTCCTGATAGACGCTCATCTTTTCCTTGATGGCGCGCTCCATGCGGACCAGGCCGATGCGGAACTGGTTCTCCATGAGCTCGCCGACAGCGCGCACGCGGCGGTTGCCGAGGTGATCGATGTCGTCCACTACGCCGATGTTCTTGCGCAGCTTGAGCAGGTAACGGATGGTTCCGTAGAAGTCCTCGGGCGTCAGGGTGCGCTTGTCGAGCTGGGTGGCGTCCTGATTTTCGTACAGCTTGATGTTGAACTTCAGGCGGCCTACGCGAGAGAAGTCGTACTTGCGCGGGTCGAAGAACATGCCTTCGAACAACGCAGTGGCGGTGTCGAGCGTCGGCGGATCGCCTGGGCGCAGTTTGCGGTAGATCTCGATCAGCGCTTCTTCCGGCTTGCGCACGGAATCGCGGCGCAGGGTGTTGGTGATGATGTTGCCTACGTCGTCGCGGTCGGGAAAGAAGACCTGGAAGGAGGTCACTCCACTCTCGATGATCTTGTGGATCTTGTCCGCGGTGAGTTCGTGGTTGGCCTCGAGCAGGACTTCGCCGGTGGTGGTGTCGACTACGTCCGCCAGAGTCATCGCGCCGTCAAGCTCGGCGGTTTCGATTTCGACCGAGGTGACTTTGTGATTGCGCAGCGCCTTGAGGATGCTGGGCGTGACTTTGCGTCCGGAGTGAGCGATCTCTTCACCCTTGACCACTACGGCGTGCGCGGGCTTGGCACCCAACAAGTGGGTGGGCTGGTTCGGGTCTTCGCTGACCTGCCAGGCCAGCTTGCCGTTGCTTACCTGGATGGTGTCGGCCAGGTAGAAGGTCTTGAGAATGTCTTCATCGGAGCGCAGACCGAGAGCGCGGAGGAAGATGGTGCCCAGGAACTTGCGCTTGCGGTCGATGCGGACGTAGAGCGTGTTCTTCTGGTCGTACTCAAACTCCACCCAGGAGCCGCGGTAGGGGATGATCTTGCCCAGGAAGTAGGTGCGATTGCTGGCCGTCTCAAAGAAGACGCCGGGCGAACGGTGCAACTGGCTGACGATGACACGTTCGGTGCCGTTGACGATGAAGGTGCCATTCTGCGTCATCAAAGGGATGTCGCCGAAGAACACTTCCTGTTCTTTAATGTCGCGAATGGATTTCGCGCCCGTTTCCGGATCTTTGTCGTAGATGGTGAGGCGAACGGTCACCTTGAGCGGCGCAGAGTAGGTCATGCCGCGCTCTTCGCACTCCGCCTGGTCATACTTCAATTGCAGACCGACCGGGTCACCGCACTTGTTACAGAAGTCGGGGGTGTTCTTGTTGTAGGTGCCGCACTTCTGGCAGAGCACTTCGCCGGGATGGAAAGGATCGGTGATCACCATGGCTCCGCAATTGACGCAGGCGGTACGCAGGTGATGGAGTCCCTTGAGGTGACCGCACTTGCACTCCCAGTTGCCGATGGAGAAGTCCACAAAGTCCAGTTGGGAGATATTGCGGAAGTCGGTGATGGGGAAAACGGAGACAAATACGGACTGGAGGCCGTTGTCTTCCCGCTCCGAAGGCAGTTTGTCCATCTGCAGAAAACGCTCGTAGGAGCGGCGCTGCACTTCGATCAGGTTAGGGATCTGGATGGCGGTTGGAATTTTTGAAAAGTCGAGACGGCTACGAATGGCGCGGTGCTCGTTCGGCATGCTTCACTCCTGAGACTCGTGAGACGCGAGGTGGGGCAATGTGGGGTACCGGCCGAGTCTCGCGGGTTCCCCAGATGTAACTCACTTGCGCGATAACGTGTTTTCGCCGCCTCGTTTCGGCAAAGACACAGCGCTTTTACTTGCTAGGCAACTTTGACTGACGAGCAAACGTCAGAAACCATTGCCGGTGTATTCTGGACGGCATGCGGGGGCATGAATCGGGCCTGTGGTTGGAGCGGGAGCCTGACAGGCACACAAGAACCGGCGCTCGAGAGACGCCGAATGCTCGCAGGGACAGAACTACCCACGAGCGTCACAACCGAATTGTGCACTTGACAAGATAAGAATTTCCGAATCCCGCTGAAACCAATAAGCCGCGTGTGCGCCGCCCTACAGCAGATCGTTCACCACACCACGAAGTCCGCCGCCCATTTCGCAGGTGTGTGCCGGTGCAGAATGCACCGGAATCGTAGATCGCATACAAACTGCCATCTCGGTTGTGAGAATCGTATGCAAAGAACCGCTCGGTCAGGTAACAAGTCTAAGCCTGGCAGAGACGCGCTAAAAATAATGATAGCGCGTCCTGCTTTGGCACGCAACTTGCTAATCGAAAAATTTCGATTATTTACTTGACTTCGACAGTAGCCACGCCCTCGAACTTCTTGCGGACGGTTTCGGCTTCTTCCTTGCTCACGTTTTCCTTGAGCGGCTTGGGAGCGCCATCGACCAGGTCCTTGGCTTCCTTCAGCCCGAGCGAGGTGACTTCGCGTACGGCCTTGATTGTATTGATCTTGTTGGCACCGGCATCCTTGAGGATGACGGTGAACTCGGTCTTCTCCTCAACCGGCGCTGCTGCGGCTGCGCCCGCTCCGCCGCCTGCTACGACTACCGGGGCTGCGGCTGCTGCCGAGACTCCGAGCCGCTCTTCGAGCTTCTTTACCAGAGCCGCCGCGTCCAACAGGCTCAGGCTTACAATCTGATCTTCCAACTGCTGCAAATCCGCCATTTTTCTCTCCACTGTTCCTAAACTTTGGTAACCGACGTCTGTACTTACTTGATACTGCTGAAAAACCCTTTCAGGCTTTCATTTCCTGCAACTTGTTTAGTGCTACCTCAGGGGCTAAAGCCCGGTATTGCCGTTTGAACTGAGCGGCAGGGCTAAAGCCGTGCCCTAGCTTTGATTTAGCCCTCAGTCGGCGCTTCGGTAGCCGCCGCTGCTGTCTGCGAATCTTCACCGGTTCCGGCGGCTTCTGCTTCCGGCGCTGTGGTGGCCACCGGCTCGGCTACAGGAGCGGCTGCTACTGGTTCTGCCTTGGGCGCCTCCGCTACTGGTGCTGGTGCGGCTTCCTCGGCTGCTACTGGTGCTGCTTCTGGTGCCGGTGCTGCTACGGCTTCCGCCTTGGGTGCCTCCGCTACGGGTGCTGATGCGGCTTCCGCCTTGGGGGCCTCCGCTACCGGCGCCGCTACGACTTCCGGCGCGGGTGCCTCCACTACTGGCGCTGCTACCACTTCCGCCTTGGGTGCCTCGACTACCGGCGCTGCTACGGCTTCTGGCGCGGCTGGCTTGGCCGGGGCTGCAGCGGCGGCGAACTTTCCTTGCTCCACTGCCTGGTTCAGGACGACCGCAACATCGCGGCCAACCGCGTTCATCACCGTGACCAGCCGCTGGGCCGGTGCGTTGATGAGGAACAGGAGCTTGGAGAAGATCTGCTCCTTCGACGGCATCGTCGCCAGCTGCTTGACCTCTTCGACGGTGATGACCTGTCCGTCGACGATGCCCAGCTTGAAGGTGAACTCGGCGTTCTCCTGCATCCAGGTGGAGAGAGCCTTCGCCAGGGCGACGGGGTCGCCGCTGGTATAGGCTACCGAGGAAACGCCCTTCAGCCCCTGGAGTGCCTGCTCGATTTTGGTTCCCTTCGAAGCCCGGGCCGCCAGCTTGTTCTTGACGACTCGATAACGGCCGCCCGCGCTCCGGACGACTTTGCGCAGCTCGAAATCCTGGGAGACGGTGAGCTTGGCAAAAGTGCCGACGATGGCGCTGGTCGAGCCTTCGAGCTCATGAGTAAGCTGATCGATCTTTACTGCTTTTTTCGCTTTGGTGAGTGCCATAAAACCAACCTTCGTTGCCTATGCGCGGCTTAGCCGGCGCAATCGCGAACCTGATGAATTCTCTGTTAGGGCTTAGCGGCCGCTTCCGCGACCTGGCTGTCGAGCGAAATCCCGGGGCCCATGGTCGAACTGAGGGTGATCCCCCGGATGTACTTGCCCTTGGCAGCCGACGGCTTGGCACGGACTACGCTGTTGATCACCGTGGTCGCGTTGTCAATCAGCTTTTGCGGATCGAAAGACAGTTTGCCCACCGGAACGTGCACCAACGCGGTTTTGTCGGTGCGGAATTCGACCTTACCGGCCTTGATTTCGCGAATCGCGGCCGCCACATCGTTGGTGACGGTGCCGGTTTTGGGGTTGGGCATCAGGCCGCGAGGGCCGAGTACCTTGCCCAGACGGCCGACGGATTTCATCATGTCCGGCGTGGCGATCAGGGCGTCGAAATCGGTCCAGCTTTCCTTCTGGATGCGCTCCACCATGTCTTCGCCGCCGACAAAATCGGCTCCCGCAGCTTCCGCGTCACGCAGGCGGTCGCCAGAGGCGATGACTGCAACCCGCTTGGTTTTGCCTAGGCCGTGGGGCAGGACTACGGTTCCGCGGACCATTTGGTCGGCGTGCTTGGGGTCTACGCCGAGACGCAGTGTCAGGTCGACGGTTTCGTCGAATTTGGCGTATTTCACCTTTTTGAGGAGGGGAACTGCATCATGCAGCGAGTAGGGGCGGTCTTCCACCTGGGCGCGCACCTTCGCCATGTTCTTGCTGAGTTTCTTTGCCATGCTTCCTCTGTCTTCCACCGCCTGGACTGTGTTGCTGTCCTGCCGTGGTGTTGGCCGGTTCGTATTGCTACTTGTGGCCGTTGACTGCGCCTGGGTGTGGCTCAAGACGCATTTTTGATTATCTCACAAATTTTCTTCCCTACAAATTTGGGAGGGAGAAAGGCGCACCGCAGATCCCTCCGCTACGCTTCGCTCCGGTCGGGATGACAAAGGAGAGAGTAGCGTTGGCCGAGTGAGTTGCTGTTCCACCTAGGCCGTGACTTCGATGCCCATGGAGCGGGCGGTGCCCTTGATGCTCTTGACCGCGGACTCGATGGTGACGGTGTTCAGGTCGGGCATTTTCTGCTTGGCGATTTCCAGGACCTGGGCTTCGCTTACTTTGCCTACCTTGTCTTTGTTGGGGGTGCCGGAGCCTTTGGCCAGGTTCGCAGCCTTCTTCAGCAGCACGGCTGCCGGCGGCGTCTTGGTGACGAAGGTGAAGGTGCGATCTACGTAGACCGTGATCACTACGGGAATGATCAAACCCGCCATTTCCTTGTTCTGCGTGCGCGCGTTGAATTGCTTGCAGAACTCCATGATGTTGACCTGGGCCTGGCCCAGAGCCGGACCGACCGGAGGTGCAGGGGTCGCCTTACCTGCTTCGATTTGCAGCTTTACCTGGGTCTGTACTTTTTTAACTGGTGGCATTGCAATTACCTTTCTGCCCTAAACTACTTTTTCTACCTTGCCAAACTCGAGTTCTACCGGGGTCGAGCGGCCAAAAATTGTGACCATCACCTTCAGCGTTTCGCGGTCTTCGTTCACCTCGTCGACCACGCCGTTGAAGTTGGCGAATGGCCCATCGGTGATGCGAACCGATTCGTTCTTCTCAAACTTGATCTTCATCCGCGGCTTGTCTTTGGACACATCGGTGCGGAAGAGGATCGAACTTACTTCCTGCTCGCTCAACGCAACCGGTTTGTCGCCTGTGCCCAGAAAGCCTGTTACGCGCGGCGTGTTCTTCATCACGTGCCAGAGATCGTTGTCCAGATCCATCTCTACCAGCACATAACCGGGGAGAAACACCCGTTCGACGGTGCGCTTTTTCCCGTTGAAGACCTCGGTGACCGGTTCGGTCGGGATCATGACCCGGCCAATCCTGTTCTGCAGTCCAAAGGCTTCCACTCGTCCCTCGATCGACTCCTTCACTTTGCGCTCAAACCCCGAGTACGCGTGAATGATGTACCACTTGAAGCGATCGTTTGCCGATGGCGGGAGCCCTTCTATCGGGCTGCCAGGCGGGATTTCGGGCCCTTGGTTTTCTTCGGTCATCGATTTCTCTAATTTCTCTTTCAACATTTACTGAACCCCGCCCAGCCAGTGGAGCAGAGACTGGATGACCCGGCTGAGTACGGCGTCCACGATATAGAAGTAAGCAGCAAACGCAAACACGGTCACGATCACTACCGTCGTCGTGGTGCGCACTTCTTCGCGCGACGGGGTCGTGACCTTGCGCATCTCGCTGCGCACATCCCGGAGAAAATCCGCGGCCCTGGTGAACATCCCGGTGAGCTGATTGCCCGCTCCGGAATCTTGTCCACGTTCCGCCAACTTGTCCGCGACTTTCGCCTTGGTCACAGCTCTCTCAGGCTGTGGGCTCTGCTTCTCGTCGCGAATTGCTGTGGTTGACTTCGCCATAACTTTCCTTCTTCCCGAGCCTCAGACTTCGGGGCCTAATACACACAACTCACGAACTGGCAGGGGCGGAGGGATTCGAACCCCCAAGTTCGGTTTTGGAGACCGACAGTTTAACCGTTGAGCTTACGCCCCTAAAACAACTACAAAAATCTCTGCCGACGCCAAAACGATGAGCCGTATGACCAGCGAGCACGTACCAAGGAGCCAGAGGCAGCAAAAATAGCAAGTATTTAAGTCCAAAAAAACGCCGAACTATTTGGTCTCTTTGTGCGGGGTATGCTTGCGGCAGCGATTGCAAAACTTGGAGAATTCGAGGCGGCCTGTGGTCGTCTTTTTATTCTTCGTCGTCGAGTAATTCCGCTCTTTGCATTCCGGACACTGGAGGGTAATTATTTCACGCATAATCTATCCTAACCGATCCCGGGGCTCTTGACGCCCCTGAAATTTTACCTGCTTATTACTTGATGATTTCGCTGATGGTTCCGGCTCCTACGGTTCGGCCGCCTTCACGGATCGCAAAACGGAGGCCCTTTTCCATTGCTACCGGGGTGTGCAACTCGATCTCCAGCTGTACGTTGTCACCCGGCATCACCATTTCTGTGCCTTCCGGCAGTTTTGCGGTCCCGGTCACGTCCGTGGTGCGGAAGTAGAACTGGGGCCGGTAGCCGTTGAAGAACGGGGTGTGACGGCCGCCCTCTTCCTTGCTCAGAACGTAGATCTCGCCCTTGAACTTGGTGTGCGGGGTGATCGAACCAGGCTTGGCCAGGACCATGCCGCGCTCCACGTCTTCCTTGGCAATACCGCGCAGCAGCAGACCCGCGTTGTCACCGGCAAGTCCTTCATCCAGCTGCTTTTTGAACATTTCGACACCGGTCACGACGGTCTTGCGGGTTTCCCGGAAGCCCACGATCTCCGACTCTTCGCCCACCTTGACCTTGCCCCGCTCGATCCTGCCCGTGACCACCGTGCCGCGGCCGGAAATGGAGAAAATGTCTTCAATCGGCATCAGGAACGGCTGGTCGATGGCACGCGCCGGCAGGGGTACGTTCTTGTCCACCGCATCCATCAACTCGTCGATCTTGGCTTCCCATTGCGCTTCGCCGTTCAACCCACCCAGGGCCGAGCCGCGAATCACCGGCACATCGTCGCCGGGGAAGTTGTACTTCGACAGCAGTTCCCGGACTTCCATCTCCACCAGGTCGGTCAGTTCTTCGTCTTCGACTGCGTCGCACTTGTTCAGAAACACCACGATGTAGGGCACGCCTACCTGGCGGGCCAGCAGTACGTGCTCCTTGGTTTGGGGCATCGGACCGTCGGTCGCCGCCACTACCAGAATCGCTCCGTCCATCTGCGCCGCACCGGTGATCATGTTCTTGATGTAGTCGGCGTGACCGGGGCAATCTACGTGCGCGTAGTGACGGTTGGCCGTCTCGTACTCTACGTGCGCGGTCGCAATCGTGATGCCGCGCTCCCGCTCCTCAGGCGCGTTGTCGATCGAATCAAACGAACGAAACTGGATCTTCGGATTGTGCTTCGACAATACCTTCGTAATCGCTGCCGTCAGCGTCGTCTTGCCGTGATCAATATGCCCAATCGTTCCCACGTTCACGTGCGGTTTGGACCGGTCAAACTTTTCCTTCGCCATCTCGTCCCTCTCTAAGTCTCTATAAACAAACTGGTTGGACCAACGGTCGCCTTAAGCATCAGTGGGAAAACCGCCGATGCGGCGCTCCCACACGGTGAGACTGGTGAACCGGTGATCGAGCACATCGTAGGCGGTGGCGTTGGCGGACATAAACATATCCATCGCTGTGGCCGAACTCCAGTGGTCCAGGGTAAAAAACCGGCTGGGGTTCCCTACACTCCCCAGCAACTCGACCCCCAGGAACTCAGGGGAACGACGGAACAGCTTCGCCCATTCGCCATCCGGCCCGTAGGCCGCTACAAATTCCGCTTCAAATCCCGCCTTGACCTGAAATTCCCACACCACGATATAGGTGCTTTCGAGCACCGTGGGCAACACCATCTCAGTAGTAGGCATATACCTTTAAAAACCTGCTTCGCAGCTCCAGCGGAACCTGCTCCACGAGCGACAGGTAGAGTTCGCGCGCCTGACCGCGGTCAGAATCGCCCAGCGCCTGGTATGCCTCGGCAGTGGCTGCGCCCAGCAGTCCTCGCTGCAGCAGACCCTCGAAATCCCGTACTCGCAGCTTGGCCCGCTGCACCCGCTTCAGATATCCAGCAACGTTGCTGGAGGCGAACAAGGGTTCCAGCGACGCCTTGACGGCGGCGAAATGGGCCTCGTCCTTTACAGGTAAGACTGTCTGTACAAACATTCGGAGGCTCTCACGCACAAAAAAGTTTGGAGCGGGAGACGGGAATCGAACCCGCGACCAACAGCTTGGAAGGCTGTGACTCTACCACTGAGTTACTCCCGCGGGTCTTCCCCGTCCACGACAACGATTTCAAAAACGTACCTCAGGGGCTAAAGCCCGTCGTATCGTCAAACTTTTACGGCCCGACTAAAGTCGTGCCCTGATACAAAACCTAGTCTTGCAGCAACCTGAAACGCGTGCCCTTGGTGCGGAGCTTTTCCTCTCCTCTGACCAAATCACAACGTAATTCAGGGGCTAAAGCCCGTCGTATTGTCGATCCTTTACGGCCCGGCTAAAGTCGTGCCCTGATACAAAGCCTAGTCTTCCAGCAACCTGTAACGCCGTGTTCTTCGTGGAAACGTCTGCATTTCCCGACTGGCCGGCAGGAAAGCTTCGGCTCTTCCAACAGCTACTGTTCCAAAATCTGGAGCTGATGACCGGGATTGAACCGGTGACCTCTCCCTTACCAAGGGAGTGCTCTACCAACTGAGCTACATCAGCCCTAAAAAATTTACTTTGGCCATGCTAACGCGAAGCGAGCCCCATGAGCGCGATTCGCACAGCGAAAAAAGCCAATAACACCAATACGACCGTGCGAATCTTGCCCGGATCGATGGTTTTGACTGCCAAACCACAGAAGACCACCAGCAAGCCCAGTGCTATCCACATTCGCCCCGGTGATCGCGGTCCTAAATCCATTTTCAAATTCCATGGTGCACAGGGGAGGATTCGAACCTCCGTAGCTCCAAGGAGCGGCAGATTTACAGTCTGCTGCCATTAACCGCTCGGCCACCTGTGCACATCGCAGGCCGGGATAAAAGGCTCCCGGTCTGACCTACCAAATTCCGCGGAGTGCTCACCCACACCAACCCATTCCGCAGACGCTTTCCCGCGCAGCCAAAGGAAACCATGACGTCAGTTTGGAATGATTGCGGCGGGATACTCCGGGCCAAAACTCTGGAGCTGGCGAAGGGACTTGAACCCCCGACCGTCTGATTACAAATCAGATGCTCTACCAGCTGAGCTACGCCAGCCCGAACAGCCGTGCTCCCTGCCCCCAAACGGCAGGATCACAATTGCCAAGGTTACCACAAAGTCGGGCCTAATCGAAGAGGCGGTGGCGGCGAATCCGGGTGCTATCATTCTTCGACTGATGAGGGTGGTAAACCGGACCTTGCATGCCCAGGCGGACTAAGGCGACCATCATCATTATTTTGCTGATTCTGCTGCTGGTGGCGCTGGCGGCCTATCTGCGGCGCAAGGCGCCGCCCGAGGTAGCCCGGCTGCTTCCGGAATCCGACTGCATTTTGTATTTCAACCTGCGCCCGCTGCGGACCTATACCCACTTCGACCGGACCCAGGTGCCGCACGATCCCCAATATCAAGCGTTTATCGACGCTACCGGGTTCGAGTTCGAACGTGACCTGGATGAGGTGGCCTTCGGCCTGCATCGCATGCCGAATCCCTTGGGGCCGAATGGGGCGGTAGCATATTCCGAGGTGTTTCTTGGGCACCTGGATGGGCATCGCCTGGCGAAGTATTTTGCTTCGATTGCGACCCAGACGGAAGAGTATGCGGGGCACACTATTTACGACATCCCGAGCCAGGGGCGGACGGTGCGCGTGGCGCTGCTGGGCTACGACATGGTGGCGGCGTCGAACACCCCAACGCCGGAACAGATTCACTCCATGCTGGACCGGTATCGCACCTCTGCGCTGCCGTTTTCGGGGTCTTCCCTGCTTACGGATCACTATCCCGAGGTTCCTTTGCTGTCGGTTGCCTGGGGCATCGGCAAGATCACTGTGCCGCTCAAGAGCGACGGGATTCGGATTATGGGTTTTCATTTTCCGATCGCGCTCGATACCACGTTCATCGGGTCGCTGCGGTGGACAGGGGCGTTGCACCTCAGGATCGAAGAGATTGCTCCCACGGAGTTGGCCGCCACGATTTCTTCAGACGCTTTGAATACGATGGTTGCCATTGGCCGGGCGGCGGAGAACAACCTGCCGTCGGCGATGACGAATGCGGATATACGCGATCTGCTCAATTCCACCGACATTCAGCATAAGAAAGACCGGGCGGTGGTGACGGCTACTCTGCCGCCGGCTCTGCTGCAGAAATTGGTGACGGCTCCGAATTCGCTGCGGTCGTTGCCGCAGCCGTCTAATCGGCAAACGGGGCCGGGACAATAGCGGAGTTAGGACTCTTCTCGCTCACCGCTCAACCTGATAAAGTTCGTCTCGATTCCAACGATCGCCTTTCACAGTTGGTTGCAGCCGAAGCCGGTTAAGCAGAATTTCCCGCCCGCAAAAGCCGACCCTCCGGTTTTCCTCTACTGGGCAAATCTTAGCCACGGGTTTCCCATGAGTTGTCACCACGTAGGTGCGGCCCTGGCGCACGCCTTGTAGGAGCTGCGAGAATTTTCGATTTGCTTCGGTAGCCGAAATCGCCTTTTCCATTTCCAACCACCCATGGAACCGATTGCTATGGTACCTCGGGATGCTCTCACGACACTCCCGCAAAACGACTTCATAAACGCAGAAGTCGTTCGAAGATCAAACGGAAGTAACCTTCTGAGTCGATGGTGCGCAGCACGAGCGCGTTCGGTGCTTTTCCCGTGACGCTCCACCAGTCCACTACGCTGGCGCCTGCGGTTAAGGGGCTCAGGCATTCGATATCCACGCGCACGGTGCGGCCGATGAACAATTCAGGCGACAAGAGATAGGCGGTTACGGTGGGGTCGTGAAGGGGACCGCCGGGCCAGCCGTACTTAGCGCGGTCGAAGCGCTTGTTCCACTCGAGCAGGTGATAGAAGGCTGTGCCTACTGGCGTTCCGGCGGCGCGCAGGATTTCCAGACGCTCATCGGTGATCAATGCCTGGTGGGTGCAGTCCAGAGGGATCATGGTGATGGCCGCACCGCTTGCGAAGACTTGCGCGGCGGCTTCCGGATCGACGTAGAAGTTAAACTCGGCAGCCGGGGTGATGTTGCCTCCCTCGGACATGGAGCCACCCATCAGCACGATGCCGGCCAGGTGACTCGCCAGGCGTGGCTCCTGCATCATGGCCAGGGCTACGTTGGTCAAAGGGGCAGTGGCGCAAAGGGTCACCACTTTGCGGGGCCGCGACATGACAAGTTCGACGATGACGTCCGGCGCGAAACCTGGGTGCAGGGGGATCTCCGGTTCGGGAAGGTCGTATCCGTCGAAACCGGTGCGACCGTGGACGTGCTCTGCAGTCACCAGCGGGCGCACGAGGGGAGCCGCGGCGCCGGCGTACACGGGGATGCCGGTTCGCTTGGCCAGCCCCAGAGCTTTCCGGGCGTTCTTTGAAGTCAGATTGACCGGCACGTTTCCAGCTACGGTGGTGATGGCCAGCACTTCGAAGTCCTCGGGCGAGGCAAGTGCGGCCAGGAAGGCCACGGCGTCGTCGGGCGACGGGTCGGTGTCGAAGATGACTTGCCGGGTCAACGGAGCGCCTGTAACAGGGATTGTTTCCACCCGGGAATGTCCATTTGCCAGATGACCTTGTGCTTGCGTCCTCGCTCAAGGACATCGCTCCAGGCGGCACGATTTCTTGCATCGTGGGCGACGTTCAGCCTGTCGACCACGCTCATGCCTCGCGTGATGCCGCTGTCTACCTGCACATCTACGCAGTGGTGAGAGGAAACCAGGGATAAGGCCGGATCGAGGAGAATGGCCATCGCAGTGGGGTCGGGGAGGGCGACACCTTCTTCTCCGGTTTGGTTACGGTACGCTCGTGCGGCGGTGTCGTTCGAGCGGATGGCGAATTCTGCGAACTTCGTTTGCAGGGCCAGAATATTTTCGATCTCGTGGCCGTTGACGACCGCGGTGCCGCGGGAAAGCTGCCAGCCTACGAGCTCGATCGGCAGTTGCGAACGGAGAACCACGCGGGCGGCTTCCGGGTCTACCCAGAAGTTATATTCCGCGGCCGGGGTTACGTTCCCTTCGCAACAAGGCGCGCCACCCATGACCACGCAGCGGCTTACGTTTGCGGCGAGGTTCGGCGATTGGCGAAGAGCTAAGGCAAGGTTGGTAAGAGGCCCCAGGGTGATGAGCTCTATGCCCGGATTGGCTTCGATGATGCGCACCATTGCATCGACAGCGAACTCGCGTTCGACAGCGCGCGTCGCAGGTTGATAGCCGTGATCACCGAGACCATCCTGGCCGTGAAACCAGGACGCGTCTTCCAGGGGCCGCATCAACGGGGCTGCGGCTCCGGCAAATACGGGAACGGCGGAGTCACAAAGTTCCACGGTGAACAGAGCGTTGCGCGTACCCTGCTCGACGGAGACATTGCCGGCAACGATGGTGATCGCGAGGACCGTTACTTCCGGAGAGCGCAGCGCCATGATGAGCGCGACTGCATCGTCCGAGGCTGTGTCGGTGTCGATCAAGATCTTCCGGGTGAGATTCGCATTCATGAGGCTGCATTCAGCCTACACAAAAGCCAGGCGTAATACGCAATAAGACACGGCATCATAACCAGCGGAGAGTTATCATCGGAGAGCAGCTCACGCGCACTTTTCATGAACCCGAGAGGACAATTCCATGGCTACTACTGCTCCCGCGGAACCGAAAACCGGTGCTCCGCAGTCGTTCGATACCGTTCCCAATTGGATAGGAGGCAAGGCGGTTGCAGGTCAGGCGAAATCGTTTGCCGACGTGTTCAACCCAGCCACCGGCGAAGTGAAGCGCCGAGTTCCGTTGGATGGGACGGTGGAGTTGGAGCAAGCCGTGGCCGCGGCTACGGCGGCTTTCCCGGAGTGGTCGAATATGCCTCCGCTGCGGCGGGCGCGCGTTTTGTTTCGCTTCCGCGACCTGCTGGAGAAGAACACAGACCGGCTGGCGGCTGTGATCACTTCTGAACATGGCAAGGTTCTTGACGATGCGCGCGGAGAAGTGACGCGCGGTCTCGAAGTGGTGGAGTTCGCTACAGGCATTCCTCACTTGCTGAAAGGCGAGTTCACCGAGCAGGTCGGCACTGCGATCGATAGCTGGTCTTTCCGGCAGCCGCTGGGTGTCGTCGCCGGCATCACGCCCTTTAACTTCCCTGCCATGGTGCCGCTGTGGATGTTGCCCATTGCTCTTTCCACTGGGAACTGTTTCATCCTCAAACCGAGCGAGCGCGATCCTTCCGCCTCGCTGATTCTCGCGGAACTGCTCAAGGAAGCCGGGCTGCCGGATGGCGTATTCAACGTGGTGCATGGCGATAAGCGGGTGGTGGACGCGATCCTGGATCATCCCGGCATCTCCGCGGTGAGCTTTGTCGGCTCCACCCCGATTGCGGAATACGTTTATCGCCGCGGCACCACCGCCGGCAAGCGCGTACAAGCGTTGGGCGGGGCGAAGAATCACATGATCGTGATGCCGGATGCAGACATGGACCAGGCGGCGGATGCACTCACGGGCGCAGCCTTCGGCTCCGCAGGCGAGCGCTGCATGGCTATCTCGGTGGCGATTACTGTTGGCGATGGTACTGCCGAGGCGCTACTCACGCGCATGAAGGAGCGTATCGCGCGTCTCAAGGTCGCCGACGGCACAACGGCGGGTGCGGAGATGGGCCCGCTGGTTACTGGCGTGCACCGCGACAAGGTCGCCGGCTACATTGAACTGGGCGTCAAAGAGGGTGCGAAACTTTTTGTCGACCCGCACACCAAGGAAACCCTGCCCAAGGGGAATGGGTTCTTTATCGCGCCTTGCCTCTTCGACCATGTCACGGCGGATATGCGCATCTATCGCGAGGAGATTTTCGGTCCTGTGCTCAGCGTGTTGCGCGTCTCCAGCTTCCAAGAGGCGCTTGACCTGGTGAACGATCATGAATTCGGCAACGGGGTTTGTCTCTTCACCCGTGACGGCGACACGGCGCGCGCGTTTGCCAACCAGGTGAAGGTGGGGATGGTGGGCATCAATGTTCCTATCCCTGTGCCCATGGCGTTTCACAGTTTTGGCGGATGGAAGCGCTCTCTGTTTGGCGATCACAATGTGCACGGCATGGAAGGGGTGCGCTTCTACACCCACGTGAAGACCGTAACTGCGCGGTGGCCCAAAGGGATTCGCGCGGGCGTGAGCACGGTCATGCCGACTCATGGCTGAGCTGGTAGCGAGGTCCTCGATCAGCGATATATGTTTTCTGGTCGAGGACCTCGATCGCGCGATTGCGTTCTATCGCGACCGGGTGGGTTTCAAGCTGCGCCGTCTGGCTCCCGGTTTTGCTGATTTTTTTACTGCCGGGGTCACGCTCGCACTTTGGCAGGTGGAACACATGCGGAGCCATCTGCATCTGCCTCCGGGGCTTGCTGCGCGAGGTGGATGGCGGACGATGGCAGCCATCCAGGTAGAGAGCAGCGACCAAGTGCAAGCGATGCATCAGGAACTCTCCTCGCGAGGAGTTCCGTTTGTGGCGGAGCCACAAGCGTATCCGTGGAACGCTTACGCCTGCTACTTCACCGACCCCGAAGACAATTTGTGGGAGATCTATACTTGGCTGGAAGGCGGCCATGCGAACCTGATCTTTAGCGGTGAAACGAGCCCTCAGTAGCAACCGGCCGATGAGCATCAACGACCCGGATTTCCTGTCCCGCTACACCAGACAAGGCAGCGTGGTGCGCCTTTCTGTGAGGAAAGGCGCATGCAATTGATCAGCGCCATAAAGCTTCACAGGAAATCCGGGGTCGATGACCATCTCGTATTGATTTGATACAGAATGGAGCGACGCAAGATGGAAGCTACGGAAGCGATTGACACTCTTACCCGCTCTGGCGCGATTGAAGGCTACGCTATCGAGCCCATTCCCTATCGGCTGAAGACGGTACGCTGGCCGGATCTCTTCCTGCTGGTCAGCAATTTTCTGATCAATCCTTCGACCATTCTGATTGGCGGGCTGGCGGTCGCTTCCGGTCTTTCTTTCTGGGCAACGATTTTGAGCAGTACGCTCGGGATCGTGGTCGCATTTGCGGCTTATATCGTCATGGCCACGGTTGGCGTGGACTATGGCATCACCGGGCAAGTGGCGTGCCGGATGGTGTTCGGCATTCGCGGCGCGAAGTGGCTGCCCTCGGTGATGCGGACGATTGCTTCGGCTTATTGGTTTGCCATGCAGACCATTGTGGGCGCTACCGTGATTGTTGCGATTGGTCATCAGTGGACCGGCCGCAATTTCTCCGTGGTGCGCACGGGGATGGTTCTAGCGAGCCTGCAGGTGTTCTTTGCCCTGATTGGTTATAACTGGCTGAAACTGATCTCCCGTTTCGGCCTGCCGGTGAAAGTGGCGGGGATTTTGTATCTGTTCTGGGTTTTGGTGCACACCCCGGCTGCGAGTTACCGGCCTCCGGCGGCGCTCCATTTTCATGAGCATCCTGGCGGGGGATACCTTCTGGCAGCGCTGTGGCTGAACAGCCTGACGGGGGCGTGGCTCACCATGATTACCGATGCGGCTGATTTTTGCCGCTATACGCGCAGCCGCGCCGATATGTGGTGGGGCACGATGCTCGCGGGTGTGCTGGCCACGGGGTTCTCGGTTTCGCTGGGCGCTTATGGGGCAGCGGCTTCGCTGGGGCGGCAGCCCAACCCGTTTTCGCTCGCTGCCGATGTGCACCCGCAATGGTTTACGCTGCTGGTGCTGGTGGTGGTGATCGCGCTCGATGAGATCACGATCAACGTGATGAATCTTTACACTGGAGGGCTTTCGCTCTCCAACCTGTTTGAAGGGCCGGGGCGGTTTTGGAACACGCTGTTCGTGGGCATTGTCAGCACGTTTCTTTCCGCGTTCCCGGTGCTGCTCGATCGGCTGGTTCCCCTGACCACGGCTCTGGGCAATTTATTTGCTCCGCTGGCCGGGGTATTGCTGTTTCACTACCTGTTTGTTGCGCATATGCGGATCGATGTGCCGGCGCTGTTCGACCTTAAAGGGATTTACCACTACTGGCATGGGGTAAATGTAACTGCGGTTGTTTGGTGCTTCGTGGGCGGCGGGGTTTATTATCTGCTGCCGGTGGCCGCTCTTCCCGCGGTGATTGTGCCCTTGATTACGGGGACGGGGTATTTGCTGACGATGCGGGTGCTGGAGAGGATGCAGCCGGATGCCCCACGGGACTACGAGCTTCAGGACCCAAGGGCTAAGGAGTCTGTGTGAGAACTGAGAGAAAACCGCAGATCCCCGGCACGCCGGCCGCCTTCTTCTCGTTCCTTGGCTTCCCTACACGCGAAAGACAACATCGGAAGGGGCTTCGCCCCATCTGTTCAACCCATGTAGTGCCGGCTACGCCGGTGCAAACATGGGGCACCCGTCTAGGGGGAGGAAGGTTCAGAATCCTCGGCTTCAACCTCATGAGCGGCACCGCCGGTCGCTTGACAATTGACACAGTCGCTCCCACGACAGGCGGGATGACAAAAGGAAAAGTTCGATTTCAAGGAACGCAGACGCTTTGGGCTAGGTCACCGGGGCCTAGGGCAGTCGCGCGTACAAATCGCAGATGAGATTGTAGTAGCCGTTGGAGTTTCCGTCTCGGATGTAGGTGACGTTGCGCGGACGGTCGGTGATTTGCCAATAGTCGGCTATGGAGGCGCCGGCGGTCAGGTCGTCGGCGCATTGCACGGTTACGTTGATCTTTCGGCCGGAAAATAGGTCTGGACGCAGCATGTAGGCGGGGACACATGGGCCGTGCAGGGGCGCTCCCGGCCATCCGTATTTTTTCAGATCGAAGGCTTCGGAGAAGGTGAGCATATCGGCGATCGCGATGGCGCAGCGGGTGCCTACGGATCGCATGCGATGCAGACGCTCGGGGGTGCTGAGCATCTTGTGGGTCACATCGAGCGGCAGCATGGTGATCGGTACCCCCGACCGAAGGACGATGTCGGCAGCCTCGGGGTCGACATACACGTTGAACTCGGCCGAAGGAGTGATGTTTCCGCACTCGAAATAGGCGCCCGCCATCATCACGATGCTGCCGATGCGAGCGGCAATGTCGGGGGCTTGGACCAGAGCCATGGCGAGATTGGTCATGGGGGAAAGGGACGCGATGTGCACTTCGCCGGGCTGCGCGGAGCGCAGCGTCTCCACGATGAAGTTCACTCCGTGTTGCTCGCGTGGCTTGGTTTTCGGCAGAGGTAAATCGTGGCCATCCAGGCCGGTGGGCCCGTGCACGTGGTCAGCGATGACCAGCTTGCGGCGGATGGGCTGCGGGCATCCCGCGAACACAGGAATGTCTGCGCGGTTCGCGAGTTCCAGAATCTTAAGCGCATTGACGACGGTGTAGTCGAGACCGATGTTGCCTGCTGTGGCCACCAGGCCGAGGATCTCAAAGGACTCGGGTGCGGCCAGCATCATCATGAGGGCCGCGGCTTCATCCTGCCCGGGGTCGGTGGTGACGATCACCTTGGTTGGCATCCAAGGATTCTCTCAGATTGTCCAGACGAATGGCGGCGGGAGCGAAGCAGACAGATTCGCACTAAACTAAAAGAGGTCGCGTGTTCGGAGGAACTAACCCCATGAATTGGAAGTACGTGCTTGCAACCCTCGCCATCACGGTTTTCGCCGTCGGTCCGCTCCCTGCTGTCGCGCAGCAGACTTTGACCGGCCAGGCCGCCTTTACCGACTACACCAAGGAACATCCGGGCGTTCGGCGCAAGGTCACCGTGGCTGACCTTCCCCAGCCGTATGCCACCGAGTCCGCTAACAACGCCGCCGCGATTGCGCCGCGCCCGGATGGGGTGATGCCCCAAACGCTCCCGGGCTTCAAGGTGGAGCAATTTGCCACCGGTTTGGAAAATCCTCGCCTGATGCGGATGGCTCCGAATGGCGACATCTTCCTGGCCGAGAGCTCGGCAGGAAAGGTCATCGTCATCCGTGGCATGACGGCCGACGGTAAGGCAGGGAAAATGGAAACCTTCGCCACGGACCAGAAGGGCGTGTTCGGGATCAACTTTTATCCCAGTGGACCGAATCCCAAATGGGTGTACGTGGGGAACACCGCGTCGGTGGTGCGTTTTCCTTACCAGGTTGGGGATATGAAGGCACGCGGTCCGGGAGAGACCTTGACAGAACTCCCCGGGGGTGGGGGTCACCGGACACGGGACATCGTTTTTACCCCGGACGGAAAGCACATGCTGGTTTCGGTTGGATCGCATTCCAATGTCGATGACCCGGACACCACGCCGGCGGAGTTTCATCGCGCCGATGTGCTCGAGTTCACGCCGGAGGGCAAATTCGAGAAGGTGTATGCGTCAGGCATTCGCAATTGCGTGGGAGAGACCATCCAGCCAGCTACTGGCGAACTGTGGTGCTCGGTCAATGAGCGGGATGCCCTGGGCAATAACCTGGTTCCCGATTACATTACCCACGTGCAGGAGGGCGGATTCTATGGCTGGCCGTGGTACTACATGGGCGATCACCAGGACCCGCGGCTGGCGGGCAAGCATCCTGAATTGAAGTCCAAGGTCATCGTTCCCGACGTGATGGTCAATCCGCACATGGCTTCCCTTGAGGTGCTGTTTTATGAGGGGTCTCAGTTCCCTGCCAGCTTTCACGGCTGGGCTTTTGCCGCGGAGCATGGCTCGTGGAACCGGGATCCGCGCGGCGGTTATGAAGTGATCGCGGTTCCTATCAAGGACAACAAGGCTACGGGCGAGTATGAAGACTTCCTTACCGGGTTTGTACTTCCCGACGGCAAGGTCTGGGGCCGCCCGGTAGGGGTGGTGGTGGCGAAAGATGGATCGCTGCTGGTCTCCGACGATGGCTCCAATTCCATCTGGCGGGTGACGTATACGGGAGGAAAGACGGCTTCGAGCGGTCAGTAATCCCATAGGCTCGTACATCCGTTTGTAATGGAGATGCTGTAAGCTTGTGGTCGCACAGTGTAACCGTTATTGTTTCTTGAAAGCGAGCGGATGCGGACTTCGGAATGGATCCAGATCGGGTTTGCCATTGTGCTGGCAGCGGCGGCCTGGATCCAGCCGTTTTTTGGGCGTCCGCTGCCGGTGCGGCGCCGGTGGAATATCACCCTGCTGGCTTTGGTTCCCCTGGTGGCCGTAACGCTGGCTCGGGCGACGGCCCGTTTCCTTCCCGAGCTCTCTGTTTCCATTCTGCGCGACTGGCTCACCGTGGCCCTCTTCCTGGTGCCGTATTGGCAGACCGGCCAATTCTTCCAGGGTCCGAACCACGTGCTCGAGCGGCGGCTGCTTACGTTCGACCGCTGGTTGATGCCGGGAATAGCCGGCACCTCCGGCACCGCCCGCACCGGGTTTGGCCTGGTGCTGGAAATCGCCTACTTGTTTTGTTACCCACTGGTACCGCTTGGCCTGCTTGCCATGTACGCGGCTGGTCAACGCGATCACGTCGCGAGCTTTTGGCTGGTGGTCCTCATCGCGACTTACCTCTGTTATGCGATGACGCCCTTTGTGCCGGCTTATCCACCGCGTGACCTCGCCGGCGGGAAGGCGGCGCCGGCGCAAGTCGGGAAAGCACGGGTCTTCAATCGCTGGATCCTCAAGCATGGAAGCATCCATGCGATTTCTTTCCCCAGCGCTCACGTGGCTTCTACATTTGCGGTGTCGCTCGTGCTGCTTCGTTTCGCACCGCTATGGGGCGTGGTCTTCTTGTTCGTATCGATTTGGATTGCGCTGGGCGCGGTGGTGGGCCGCTATCACTATGCGCTGGATGTGCTGCTGGGAGCGGTGACCGCGCTGGTGGTCTTCCTGGTTTGTACGCTTCACCTTATTTGACGCCGAAGATTTTCATCGCCGCGCCGGCCACCATCTTCTGCGCCGCGCTTTGTGGCTTGCCATCCGGCGGAGGCAGAAACACGGCCGTCAGCACCTGGATGCCGGCCGGAAGCTGGGGCGGCCCGCCCGGCGTGGCCGGCGGGAAAAAGCGGGTCAGGGCTTCGCGTGGCTGGTTGCGCATGAGGTCGAGCATAGCCACGCGGTGCACACAGGAGACGGTGCAGAACGGCGCACAGGGTTTCACCGTCGAGTATTCGCGGTCCAGGTCGACCTGGGTGTAGTTTTCCAGGGGAATGGCGGGGTATCCCCGTTGCTGGGAACAGTAGTGCACCAGTCCCTGCTCGCAGATGTAGAGATAGCGGCTGCCGGCACGGCATTGCCAATCGTTCGGCTGGCCTAGCGCCAGGTTTTTGTGGAACAGGTTGTCGTAGGCGAAGGCGAACATGGCCGGCTTGCGTTCGGCGAGGATTTGATCGTAGACCGCACGCTCGTTTGGCTTTAAGGGATCGAGCTGACCGCTGTGGTCGTGGATGATGCCGACTGTGGTTTCGAAACCCAGTTCGAGAGCGCGGCGGGTGATGGTCAGGGCATCTTCCGGATGCGCCATGCCGCCGCCTAGAACCGAGTTGATGTTGACATCGAACTGCGCGTGTTCGGCCAGCATTTCCAGTTTTCGATCGAGGACCTTCAGGCTCTTCTTGGAAACTTCGTCCGGCATGACGTTGTCGATCGAGATTTGCAGGTGCTCGAGGCCGGCTCGGTTCAGGCGTTGTATCCGCTCCGGGGTGAGCAGGTAGCCGTTGGTGATGATGGTGGCGATGGCTCCGTGACTGCGGATGGCGCGGATGATTTCATCGAGGTCGGGGTGAAGGAGGGGTTCTCCGCCGCTGATGGTGATGATGCCGGTGCCCAGCTTGGCGAGGAGTTCGATCCGGCGCAGCATCTCGGCGGTAGGCACTGGATCAGAGACTTTGTCGTATTCGTTGCAGTAGGCGCAGGAGAGATTACAGCGGCGCATGGGGATGATGTGCGCCAGGATGGGGTGGTGCTTGGATTTGATGGCCCGGGCTACCATGCGCGATTGGCGCATGCGGCGTTGGTAGGAGCGGAGTTTGCGGGTGACGGTCATCGGGGCACCTTGCCGAATTCCAGTCTACTCTGCTGTTTCGGGTATCTTTCTTTACCGCGAACCCCGGGTGCCCCATATCTCGCTCGTTTTTCGCGAGATGTGGGAGGCCACGAATCTTAACCTCCTTTTTTGCTGAGCGCGCAGAACAGCCTAGTGAGCTCTGTCGTATCCCACATCTCGCGAAAAACGAGCGAGATATGGGCCCACCCGGGGTTCGCGGTGGGGACAGAAAAAGCAGTCGTGGGGCTTCGCCCCGTCGTTTTCGGCCCACGTACGCTGGGGCGAACGTGGGGCACCCGTCCAGGGTTCGGGGTGGTGTTGGTTATCGGTTGTATCTTTGCTACACGCTGTGCAAATGATGTCGTACCTGGAGGCAAATGAAGATGATTTCGGTTCGTCGAGTTGCAGTTGTGGTCTTGGTTTTGGCGGCGGTGGGCGTGGTTCGTTCGCAGAATGGGGCGACGCAGACGCAACGATTTCCTCAGTTTGAGAATGAGGATGTCAAGGTTTGGAAGTCGGTGGTGATGCCCAATGCGCCGCTTACCATGCACCGGCATGAACATCCTCGGGTCATCATTGCGCTGAGTGGGGGCACGATGAAGATTGTGGAGTCGGATGGGAAATCGGAAAGCCACGTTTGGGAGACGGGGAAGGCCTACTGGCTGCCCATGAACACACCGGGCACCATGCACGCGGACGTCAACGCGGGCGATAAGCCGATTGAGGTGATGGTGGTGGAGTTGGAGAAAGAGCACTGAGAGCCGGTTCAGCGATAGGCCGCGGCCTGGATGCCGTATAGCTCCGCGTATTGGCCGCGCTTCGCCATCAGTTCATCGTGGGTGCCCACCTCGACCAACCGGGCTCCGTCGAGTACTACGATCAGATCCGCCATGCGCACGGTCGAGAAGCGATGGGAGACCAGGATGGTGACCCGGCCGCGGGTGTCGTTGCCTCGGGCGGCTGCCGCGTAACGCTCGAACAAGGCGTGTTCGGTTTCAGCGTCGAGAGCGGCGGTTGGCTCGTCCAGGATTAGTAACAGTGGTTGATCGCGCATAAAGCCGCGCGCCAGGGCCAGCTTCTGCCACTGGCCAAACGATAGCTCCGTCCCATTCGGCCAGGTGGGACCAAGTTGTGTGTCGAGCCCCGATGACAGACGGGCCACCACGTCGGCAGCTCCGGCGCGGTCCACCGCCGCAGTCACGGCCGGTTCGTCGTCCAGGCGCGGGACATCCCCCAACCCCACGGTGTGACCGGCGCGGAATTCGAAGCGGAAGAAATCCTGGAATGCGCCTGCCAGGCGTTCCCGCCACTCAGCGGCGGACACGCGCGCCAAAGGGGTGTCATCCACCAGGATCGAACCGGAAGATGGCTCGTACATTTTTGCCAGCAGTTTAACCAGCGTGGTCTTGCCGGCGCCATTCTCGCCCACGACCGCCACCACCGCACCCGCAGGCAACGACAGCGACACATCGTCGAGCACCACTCTTGCAGTCCCGGGATAGGCGAAGGAAACATGCTCCAGCCGAATGCCTTGTTCCAGCGTCGGCGGAACCGGCAGGTCACCCTTTGCCGCCAGGGAAGCGGCATAGTCTTCGAGCCAGGCCAGGCGCCGCGAACCGTCCATCCAGAATCCGCGCAGGAATCCAATCTCACCCACGGTAGCGCCGATGTAGCCCGACAGCCTTGCACCCGCGGCCAGCACCAGCAGCACGGAGCTGGCCGGCGCGCGCAGATACGAGGAGACAAAGACAACCGCGCCCGCATAGGCGAGACCGAAAACGGCCCAGCCCAGGGCCAGCCACCAGGCCGAGCCCCAGCGCGCCGCAGCCACGGGCAAATACCCGCGATCCCATGCCGCCCGGCGGTCGCGAATCAGGCGCTCGCCAATACCGGTGACGCGCACCTCCTTGCCCGGCGCCGCGGTGGTGGCAATGGTGAACAGATGTCGTGACAGCCGGCTGCTTTGCGCTCCCTTCTCCTGTGCCGCACGTTCCACCGCCGGCCGCCAGCCCGAGGTCAACACCGTGGGGATGGCGAACACGGCTAGAAGCAAGAGCGCGGGATGGATCGAGGCCAGCAGTGCCATGGTCACGCCCAGGCGCAGGATCCACCCCAAAGTGGAAAACAGCGACACGTACATGTGGTCCAGCACGAATACCTGGTTGCGCAGCATCGACAGGCGGTCGAGATACTCCGGACGCTCGTGGTGAGCCACCGTCTCCACCGTTGCCTGCAGCCGGGCGACATGAGCTTCGAGCGCGATGGTCACCTTGTCGCGGAAGCGGCGCTGCACCCGGGTGCTGATGGTGCGCAGAAACCAAGTCGCTGCGGTGGAGACGCCGAGGCCGACGGCTGCGATCTCGATCCATGCGGTGCGGTGCTGGAGCACGCCTTTGCTCAACAGCCACAACCACAACGCAAGCAAGGCATCGGGCAGAGCGGCCAGCTGCGAGAGGGCGAAGGACACGATCATCAACCGGGGCTCATGACGGTAGCCCAGCTTGCACAGGCGCCACATGGATTTGAGTGCCGGAGGTAGTGGCTCGAGCCCGGGGTCGGTTTTAGGTGAGGGCATCATAAGTTACGCCCTCCTGCTCAGGAAGATGGAAGCGCTGGGCCTGCAGATCGAACATGGTGCGGTAGCGGCCGCCCAGGGTCATCAGCTCGTCGTGGGTGCCCAGTTCGACCACCCGTCCTTTCTCCAGAACGCAAATGCGGTCGGCATGGCGAACGGTGGAGAAGCGATGCGAGATGAGGATCGTGGTGCAATGCCGGGTCGCGGCGAGGAGGCGATCGAAGATCTCCGATTCGCCGCGCACGTCGAGTTGCGCCGTGGGCTCGTCGAGCAGCACCACGCCCGCTCCGAGCGAGACTGCTGCCAAAGCCCGGGCGAGGGCGACGCGCTGCCACTGGCCGCCGGAGAGATCGGTGCCTCCGGTGTATCCGCGGGCCAGGATGGTGTCGAGCGAGGCCAGGTTCGCGGCACCCGCCGATTCGAGCGCCGCGAGCACGGTGTCGTCGGGGGCTCCTGCCGGGGCGACGTTCTCGCGCAGCGGCAGCTCGAGTCGTAGGAAATCCTGGAACACGGCGGTGAGCCGCGCGCGCCAGGAGGCGAGATCGAACTCCCGCAGGTCGGTGCCGTCGATGGTGATGGCTCCCGACTGGGGATCGTACAACCGGCACAGCAGCTTGGCGATGGTGGTTTTGCCGGCGCCGTTCTGCCCCACGATAGCCAACGAGGATCCCGCAGGGATGGTGAGATCGAAGTGCTCGAGCACGGGGACGGCGCCTGCCCGGTTTACCGCCGGATAGGCGAAGCTGACATCGCGTAGACGAATTTCTTTCGCCGGCATCGCCTCAGCGCGGCGGTCGCCCGAGGCGAGCGCGCCGGCGGGGCGCATGGCCGGTTCCAGGCGCAACACGGCGGCCACCGGAGCCGACGAACCATCGAGCGCCCAACTGAATCCGCCGAAAGCGATCATCGATACCCCGATTGCGGTTTGCACGTAGATCACGGCTTCTCCCAGGGAGATGCGGCCGTGGGCGACGTCCGAGGCCAGCAGCCAGAAGACGATCACGTTGGCCGAGACCACCAGCAGGAGGCTCCAAATCACCGGGCGCTCGCGCAGACGGGTGGCGGCGTATTGCAGCTGGTGCAGGCGGGTGCGCCGGGCGATGAAGCGATCGATGGTCCAGGGGGCAAGGCCGAACAGCCGCAGCTCCTTGCTCGCCGGCGGATCGACAGCCAGCCGGTAAGCGTAGTCGGCATCCCGCTGAGCAGCGCGTACTTCGGGATTTTGGCGGTCGCGCCAGACGCCGCTCTCGCGCAGCAGCCAATGAGTAGCCAGCCACGCGCCGGCCAGCAGCAACGGAGCCCACCACGCGTAGCGCAAAAGGATGACTGCGGAAGCAATGCCACCGACCATCTCGACCAGGCCATTGCCGATAAAATCCATGGAGATGGAGAGCGGCGGCCCGGTCATGCCCAGATCAAAATCGCGGGCCACGGTGAGGTCCGCAGTAAGGGTCGGGTCCTCCAGGTGTCCGATGCCTGGAGGGCGCACGCAAGCCTCGGTCAGCCGGTCGTATAGCCACGCCGCGGTGCGGTCGCCGAGATTGGCGCTGAGCGCCTGGTGAATGGGGCTGAGCACCTGGAGCAGGACAAAGATGCCGCCTGCGAATGCCAGCGGTTCGGTGAGCGAATGGCCGCGCTGCACAGCGCCGACCAACACGCCCATGGCGATCGCGAACGCCGCCGGCAGGGCGCCGCGCAGTAACAGCACCGTCCACCAACCGAAGGCCAAACCGGGGGCCGCTTTGGGCAGGACGGCAAAGAACTTCCATTCCTTGCGGGCCGTCAATGATTGCAGCATGACCGCGTTCTCCGTCACCGAAGGGCCCGGGAAAGCTCCACCTATAATACGAAAACTCCATCAGGGCGGCTGATTCATGAGATGCATGGCATGAGAGATTTGCTGGAACGACAGATCGATCAGGCCCTGGGCCGCTCGCCGGCAGACCTGGTCATCCGCAATGCGCGGCTTCTGAACCTGGTCACCGGCGAACTGGAGGCGGGCGACATTGCCATATGCGGCAGCACCATCGTGGGTACCCTGAATAGCTACCGCGGCGTGGAGGAGATCGACGCCCAGGGCCGTTTCGCGGTTCCCGGATTCATTGACAGCCACGTGCACTGCGAAAGCACGCTGGTGACTCCCGGTGAGTTTGACCGGTGCGTGCTGCCGCACGGCGTCACGACGGCCATCTGCGATCCGCATGAGATCGCGAACGTTCTTGGGATCGTGGGCCTCCAATACTTTCTCGATTGCGCCGAGAACACGGCGATCGATCTGCGAGTGCAGCTGTCATCCTGCGTGCCCGCCACCAACCTCGAAACTTCAGGCGCCCGGCTCACCGCCGCCGACTTGGTTCCTCATCGCCACCATCCCCAGGTGATCGGCCTGGCCGAGTTCATGAACGTGCCCGGGGTACTGAATAAGGATCCCGAGTGTATGGAAAAGCTGGCCGCATTCCACGGCCAACATATCGACGGGCATGCTCCACTGCTTTCCGGATATGGGCTGAACGCCTATCTCTCTTGCGGTATTCGTAACTGTCACGAGACCACAAACCTGGCGGAGGGCCGGGAGAAGCTGGCCAAGGGGATGCAGGTGCTGATCCGCGAAGGATCGGTCTCAAAGGACCTGGCGGCCTTGTGTCCCTTGATCACGGAATTCGCCTCGCCGTTTCTCGGCTTGTGCACCGACGATCGCAACCCGCTGGATATCCATGAAGAGGGCCATCTGGATTTCCTGGTGCGCCAGGCGATTTCGTTGGGGGCACCGGTGGCGGCTGTCTACCGCACCGCCAGCTGGTCGGCGGCCAGGGGCTTCGGACTCAAGGATCGGGGGCTGATTGCGCCCGGCTACCTGGCGGACTTGCTGCTGCTGGACGATCTGGAGAGCTGTGCGGTGCACACCGTTTTCCGCCGCGGCCGGCGGGTGACGGCAGATACCTTTGTGGGTCGAGTGCTGCCCCAGCCTCCGGGAGGAAACACCCTGTACCGTTCGCCGGTCACGGCGGAGGCGTTTCGCGTGCCGGCCTCGGGTCCGTCGACGCCGGTCATCGGCATCATCCCGGGCAAGATCCTCACCCGGCGAATAGAGGCCAACCTACCGTTTCGCGATGGCCTGCGGCATGCCGACCCGGAGCGCGATCTGCTCAAGATCTGCGTGCTCGAGCGCCATGGCCGCAACGGCAATATTGGCCGCGGGTTTGTCCAGGGCTTCGGTTTTCGCGCGGGGGCGCTCGCCTCCTCGGTGGGCCATGACAGTCACAACCTATGCGTAGTGGGCGCGGACGACGAGGATATGGCGGTGGCCATCAACCGTCTGCTGGCACTGGGCGGAGGGTTCGTCGCTGTTCAGGGCGGCCGCGTCCTCGCCGAATTGGCGTTGCCCTTTGCCGGCCTCATGAGCCTAGAGCCGTTTGAGACGGTGGCCGGGAACCTCTATGCCTTGCGGGCGGCGGTCGAGGCTATGGGGTGCCGGCTCGCCGAACCTTTCCTGCACCTGGCGTTTCTGCCCCTTCCGGTCATTCCGCACCTGAAAATCACCGACTTCGGCCTGGTGGATGTGGATCGTTTTGAGCTAGTGCCTTCCTGACCAAGTCCTATGCCCTAAACGTGTTACCGGCACATGCCCCGATTGCCCAAGTAAGCCGCTTTCGTAAGGGTGGGTGCCCGAAGTTTGCTTGCCAGCGGCGCCGGGCGGCTGCGATGCTTTGCTTGCTGCTGAGAGAAGCCCACTTGGTTCAAGGCACAGAAGCAGCCGCAAGAACTCTTTCTCATGCGAACGGGGAGTTATGAAATTCTGCCAGGTGGTTCTCATCATGACGCTCGGCCTCGCTGCCGAGCCGGTACTGGAGGCGCAGACGCAGCCCGCCGCTCCGGTCCTGGTGGCGAGCGAAGCCATGCCGGATGGCCTGTTTTTGCCCGATTTGCTGGCTGGCTCCGGCCATGACTCCCTGTTGCAAGGCTTGGCCATGACACCGGAAATCAGCCAGGCTATCCCGAAGCCGCCGGAGGCGCCCGTTCCCGTGCACCAGCTGAGCAAGATGGACAGGCTGACCCTGTTCTGGAACGACACCTACGCGTCGCCGGGAGCCTTTGTCGGGCTTTCCGCAGGAGCATTCGTGGACCAGATACGGCATACGCCGGCCAAATGGGACGCGGACGGAAGTGGCTACACCCGGCGTTTCGCCAGCGAATATGGTCAACTCGCTACCCGCAATGTGATCCACGAGGGCTTAGCGGGCGTCGCCGGACTCGACCCGCGCTACAGCGTCTGCGATTGTGCCGGCACCATGCACCGCAGCGCCCACGCCCTGAAGATGACCTTCACCACCTACCGCAAGGACGGAACGCTGGTACTCGACGTGCCGCAGATCGCCGGCGCCTACGGTTCGGGCATCGTCTCTACCTACTGGTATCCGCACCGTTTGTACAGTCCCCTGGTGCAGGGAGTTCAGTTTGGCCATGAACAAATGGGCGAGGTGCTGATCGGCAACCTGATCCAGGAATTCGGTCCGGACCTTAAGCGCAGACTGCATTTGCATTCCATTGCTTCGCTCGCCCATTCCCGTCCCTCCGACGACGACTAGTCCTTCGTCATCCCGGCTCCCAGCCAGATGGGTCCTATCCCTTATCGACTCGATTAACCACACCTGTTCCCTCTCCCAACACAAGCATCAGAAGTGCTCTAATGACAGTGGCACGCTTCGCTATCGGTATTACTTGGCCCGCAATCGGAGCAGAGGGAGGTCCTATGCGACCAGGACGGTTTTTATCGGCCACGGTTTGGCTTTTCATCAGCATTGTCACTATCGGCACGGCTGCGGCGCAAACCCCTTTCGTAGGCTCTTGGAAGCTGAATCAGGACAAGAGCCAACTGGCCGGCGACACGATGAAATTCGGGCCCGCACAAGGCGATGCCATCGAGTTGAAGGCTGGTGGGGTGACCTACTCCTTTCGCGTGGACGGCAAGAATTACGCCTTGCCCTCGGGCAATATCGCGATTTGGCGACAGGCCACTCCGATCACCTGGAGCACCGAGTACAGAAAGCCGGACGGCAGCCTGCTCAGCCGGGATTCGTGGCAGCTTTCCACGGATGGCCAGAAACTGTCTGTGACCACCAGCGGCGTCAAGGCGGATGGAGATCTATACACCAACACGGCAGAGTACGTGCGCACTGCGGGGACAAATGGACTGATGGGAGCCTGGAAAAGCATCGACGTCAAGCTCAGCTCACCCGATGAATTCAGCATCGAGGAGGTCGGCCTCGAAAAGCTGGTATTGAAAGTTCCAGCGATGAAGGTTACGTGCGAGATCACCTCAGACGGCAAAGAAGTGGCGGTGGAAGGACCGGATATTCCAAGCGGGCTTCGCTTATCGCTGACCCGCACCGGACCCTATACCTTCAAGCTGGTGCAGAAACTGAACGGCAGCGTGGTTTCGAGTTCGGTGTACACCGTGTCGGAGGACCGGGAGACCATGACCGAAGTGGGCGGGGCTCCAGGGGATCCGCCGGCGACCATGGTTTGGGAAAGGCAGGCGCCCGCGACCGCAGCCACGCCGGCGCAGCGCCCAACCGGGGCGAATCCAACTCCTGGCGTACACTAGGAACAGTGCAGTTGTTTCCTCGCCTTTAGCTGTTCCTGCTCCAGACGAGCCACTCAGCCCAATCACGGCGGTCCATGGAGCCCAAAATGAGTTTGATCAAAGCAGCGGATGTACCCAAGCATTTGGCCGATAGGTTACGGTCACGCCGCATTGGTGCGCGCCTTGCCGGCGCCAAGCCGGTTGTTCCGGCAAAAAAATTGGACGCGCCCCCACCGGTTGCCCCAATGGAAGTGCCCGCGACCTAAAGGGTTGCGGACCCAACTCGAGCGTGCAAAGCACGGGTAGCGACAGGGTGAATTCCCATCGCTTCGCCTGAACAAAGACCAAGCCCTCTTCCCCGGACGGGACGCACCCCCCTTCCAACGCTCCTCTCGCGCTGCCAAAAGGAATGCGGCCAAGAGCAAGAGTCGTGGAACGTGAAGAGAAAGCATGTGAAAAATCCGTTTTCGGCCCAGGTACGCCTTGGCGAACCTGGGGCACCCGTCCACGACCCGAGACCGTGGTTTACAGAATGAAATCCGCCGATGCTTTGCGGCTCATTTGGGCTCGGATTTGCCTGGACCTGGCTCCACCAAAGGTTTGAGCGTAAATCCGTACCCTGGGTCCAAGACGAATGTTGCCGGTAAATCTATCTTGGGAATCGCAATCACATACCAATTCTCCATGCGCCCTGAAAAAGGGCGCATTTTTTTGCTGCCTATATGGAATTTCCCAGGGTTGATACTGTAGCCATCATGATCCGGGGAGCCTGGAGATGGAGCGGCGTGTGCGCGCTGCTGCTGGCGTGCACCCATGCCGCCGTGGCGCTTGACCCGCAACGGTCGCTGGAACACTTCGGCCACCAGGCGTGGCGCACCGATTCGGGCCTGCCGCAGAACACGGTCCACTCCATCCTGCAAACGCGCGACGGCTATCTGTGGCTGGGCACCGACGGCGGCTTGGTCCGCTTTGACGGCATCGACTTAGTCACCTTCGATGCCGAGAACACGCCACAGTTCAAAAGCGACACCGTGTATGACCTGCTTCAGGATGAGTCCGGTGCACTGTGGATTTCGACCGGGGCCGGCCTGCTGCGCTACGACAAAGGCGGCTTCGCAGCCTACACCACGGCCCAGGGCTTGCCCGCCGACACGGTGTGGTTTAGCCATGAAGACCGGCGGCATCGGCTGTGGGCGATCACGTCAGCGGGCCCTGCATGGTTCAACGGAAAGAATTTCGTGGCGGTTGCCGGAGCTCAGTCGGCAGGCCCGCTCCATCGCGAGGGCCTGGCCGAGGATGCACACGGGACACTGTGGTTGGGGGGCAGCAGTGGCGCCCTGGCGCTCGACACTACGCCAGCTGCTCCCAGTCTGCAATCGCAACTGCTTAGCGGCGTACCGGTAGAAACCATCGAACTCGACCGCGAGGGCGGGGTGTGGATCGGCACCAACGAGGGTCTACAACGCTACGCAGGCGGCACCATTGCCCCGGTCCTGCATCTTCCAGGCAAGACCGAGGTGACGGCTCTCCACCCCGATGCGGAAGGCGGCATGTGGGTGGGCACCTCCACGGGCATGCTCCACCTGACGCGAAACGGGGAGCGGCTTCCGCTCGAAGCCAATGGCCTCGCCATCGCGGGCGCGCGCGTCGATAGTCTTTATCAGGACCGAGAGGGCGTGCTCTGGATCGCCACCGAACACGGCGTCTTCCGGCTCGAACGCGGCCGGTTGCAGTCTTTCTCCTCCGGTTCCCCTTTAGCCGTGAACCGGGTGTTGTCGATCTATGAGGACCGCGAAGGCGACCTGTGGCTGGGCACCGACTCCGGCGGGTTGCACGTGTTGCGCGACCAGAAGTTCACCACCTACACCACGGCTGATGGGCTTTCCGGCAACTTCGTGCGTTGCGTCTTTCAGAGCAACAAAGGAGAGTTGTGGATCGGCACCGACGGGGCGGGGTTGAATCGCCGGACCAGCACCGGCTTTGCGCACTACTCCACCGCCGAAGGCCTTTCCAGCAACGTTATTCTTTCGCTGGCCGGCGGAGCCGACGATGATCTCTGGATCGGCACTCCCAACGGCTTGAACCTGCTCCACCAAGGCAGGGTGAAGCGATTTACTTCGGCCGACGGCTTGCCCGACGATTTCATCCGCTCCCTGTACTCCGATCGCGACGGTAGTTTGTGGATCGGCACCCGGCATGGGCTGGCGCACTGGTCGGAAGGCAAGTTCACGACCTTTTCCAGCATGGACGGCCTGGGTAGCGATTTCATTGGCGCGATCCTGCGCAGCAGCGGCTACTCTTTGCCCGATCCGCTTTGGATCGGAACTTCCGCCGGCCTGAGCCGGTGGCAGAACAACACGTTCACCAACACTACGGAACAGCAGGGGCTCTCCAACAACACAGTTACGGCGATTCACCAGGACACGCAAGGGACGCTGTGGCTGGGAACCAACGGCGGCGGGCTGAACCGCCTCAGCGAGAAGGGGGAAATCCACGCCTTTCCCTGGAACTCCCAGGGGTTGCCGGGCACGATCTACGGCATGCTGGAAGATGCTACGGGCCGGCTGTGGCTGAGTTCCAAGACAGGTATCTTCCGGGTCTCGATCGCCGCGCTGAACGCATACGCGTCCGGAGCGGCCCGTGCCATTGCGGTGGACGCCTATGGCACGGCGGACGGCATGAACATCCGCGAGTGCAGCGGTGGTGGACACCCGGCGGCCTGGAAGTTGGCGGACGGAAGCCTGTGGTTCGCCACCCTGGACGGGGTCAGCTTTATCGATCCCGCGCACGCGCCGGAAAACCGTGTGGCCCCTCCGGTCGCAATCGAAGAGATTCTGGTCGATGACCAGGTTCGTCCTTTGGACGGCGAGCTGACCATCAAGCCGGGCGCCAACCGGCTCGAATTCCGATATGCCGGCCTGAGCTTTGTGGCCCCGCAGAAGGTCGAGTATCGTTACCAGCTCGAAGGCTTCGACCGTGGCTGGATCGAGGCGGGCACCCGGCGGGCAGCCTTCTACACCAACCTGCCCCCGGGGAGTTACCGGTTCCGGGTGCTGGCCGCCAACAATGACGGGGTCTGGAACACCACGGGGGCCGCATTCGGATTGCGCATGATGCCGCACTACTACCAGACCTGGTGGTTTTATTCGGCGCTGGCGCTGGCGCTGCTGGGACTGGGATACCTGATCTATCGTTGGCGCGTGCTCGCGGTGGAAGCACAGTGGGGCGCTGTGTTGCGCGAGCGGGGACGCATTGCAAGAGAAATTCACGACACGCTGGCGCAGGGTTTCGTCGGTGTCTCGGTGCAGCTGGAGTTGGTCGCTCGCCTGCTGGCCGGCCCGCGTGAGGCGGCGCCAAAATCAACGATGGAACCAGTCGTCGAGCAACTGGACCAGGCGCGCGCGCTGGTGCGTGCCAGCTTGGCCGAAGCCCGCACTTCGATTTGGGATTTGCGCTCGGGAGCCGCGGGAGCGCCCGATCAGCCCGAAGATCTACCCTCCCGCCTGAGGCGGAGCTGCACCCGCATCGCCGGTGGTTCTTCGGCCAAGGTGTACCTTCAGGTGAAGGGGACCTATCGCCCGGTGTCGCCGCGCATCGAAGAAGAATTGCTGCGCATTGGGCAGGAGGCAGTGGCCAACGCGGTACGGCATGCAGCCGCCAGCCGGATCGATGTGCAGTTGGTCTACGAAGCGGCGCGGGTGTCTCTCCGGGTAGAGGACGATGGACGGGGATTTACCCCGGCGACGGGCACCAACGGGCCGGAAGGTCACTATGGGATCCGCGGGATGCAGGAGCGGGCCGGCGAGATCGATGCCGCCCTGTCGCTCGAAAGCACCCTTGGAGAAGGAACGAGAGTCTCGGTCGAGGCTCCGTTGGGATGAAGAGGAGAAAGCAGGCAGGATGAGCGAGGCTATCCGGATCATGATCGTCGAGGACCACGCCGTGGTGCGCCAGGGACTGGTGGCGCTGTTGCGGACCGTGCCAGATTTCTCGATCGTCGCCGAAGCTGCCGATGGGCGGGAGTCGATCGCCTTGTTTCGCCAACATCAACCGGACATCACTCTGATGGACTTGCGCTTGCCGCAAATGAACGGGGTGGAGGCCATCACCAGCATCCGAACGGATTTTCCCCAGGCACGCATCATCGTGCTCACCACCTTCGATGGCGATGAAGATATCTACCGTGCTCTGCAGGCAGGCGCCCGCGGCTACCTGCTGAAAGGCATGACGGGGGAAGAACTGATGGATGCCATTCGGTCGGTGTATGCCGGCAAGTCGCGCATCCCGGCTTCGGTGGCCGAGCGCCTGGCCGAGCGGATGAGCGCACCCTCGCTCACCGGGCGCGAGACGGAAGTGCTGCAATTGATTGTGGGCGGCAACAGCAACAAAGAGATCGCGGCGGCGCTCTACATTTCCGAGGCTACCGTGAAAACCCACATCAACAGCTTGCTCAGCAAGCTGGGCGTTACCGATCGCACCCAAGCAGCCACCACTGCGCTGCAGAGGGGAATCGTGCATCTTGACTAAGTGCCGATGGATCGCGGTGATGTGGCTGGTGCTGGCGGTGTTCGCCCAGGCGGCGCAGGCGGCAGACCCGGATTTCCTGTACGCTGCGCCCCCCATCGCTGCGTGTGCGGCTTTCTTTACGGAAAGCCGCATGCAGTCCAGTGGTCTCCTGAAGCTTGACAGGAAATCCGGGGCCTGGCACAGCGCGAGCGAAGAGGAGTTGCGTGCGTTGATCCCGGCGCGCGCGCCGGTGATCAGCGAGCGCATTGAAACCGAGTTCCGCACCGCTTCCGGGATTACGGATGGCAAAGGCCACTCAATCGCGGGCGTGGTGCTGATCACCGCGGGCTACTCCGCGGACGGCAAATACTCGCATTACTTTGTCTCCCAGGTGCCGCTCAAGGTGGGGGACTTCTTGCTGCCGCCGGGACAATACCTGATTGGCTGGGTGCGGGGACAGGACTCGCTGAAAGTAACGTTTTACCTGGCGCAAAGCGGCAAAGCGGTCGGAGAGGTGGAGGCCACGCGCAATCTTTCGATTACCCGGGTGGAATCATTCCGCATCTGGCCGCCGGCAGACAAGGCCCTGATCCAGCTGGGCCGATTTACTTTCAGTTATGCCCTGACCCAGTAAGCTTCCATTGGCGAACGAACGCCGGATGCGCCGGTTTTGCGCTACCCTTATTATCGAAGCCGATGCCCGCCCTCCCCAAGCCGATCGCTCTTGCCGCTTTTGCCGCCGCTTTGCTGCTCAGTGCCGGCCTGCTGGGATGCCGCCAGACGCCAGTAGAAACTCCGGCGACCGAGGAGCCCGGCCAGGCCGTGATTTATCCCGAGGGCGCCCAGGCCGAGAAGGATATTGCGGCGGCGTTGGCCAAGGCGGCGAAGGAAAAGAAGCGGGTGCTGATCGACTTCGGCGGCAACTGGTGCGGCGACTGCCAGGTGCTGGAAATCTATTTTCACGATCCCGCGAATCGCGGCCTGTTGGAACAGAACTTCGTACTGGTCCCGGTCAATATCGGCCGGTACGACGAGAACATGGACATTGCCGCCAGGTACGGGGTCCCCGTGTCCAAAGGAGTGCCCGCGCTGGCGGTGCTTGATGCGAGCGGTCAGTTGCTCTACAGCCAGCGCAACGCTGAGTTCCAGGCGATGCGGAGAATGGACTCGGCTTCGGTGACTGCCTTCCTTCTCCAATGGAAGGGCTAGCATGGCCCGGGCGCTGGACAAATTCCGCCTCGCCTTAATGACCTCGTTTTCGCACGACGTATTCGGCACCGCCAAAGCAGCTGCCTATTCGGCCATTCTCTGTTTGTTTCCCACCATCCTGGTGTTTACCACCCTGCTCGCCCTGGCCCCCGAATCAGACACAGTCCGGGGAGAGATGCGCGCTGCCTTCGCCGAAGTACTGCCTGCCGATACCATGACCCTGCTGCACGACTACTTCACCAACCAGAAGGTGCGGGGGGTGCAGGTGGTCTCCTCCGCCATCGTGGTCAGTCTGATCGCCGCCATGGGTATGATGCTCTCGCTCATGGGAGGCTTTCGCCGCGCGTATGACTTACCTCGCCACGAATGGAACTTTTGGGTCGAGCGGGGGGTGGCCCTGGTGCTGGTCCCCTTGTGCCTGGTGCCCATGGCACTCGCCACCGTGTTGGTTGCATTTGGCCACCAGATCGAGCAGTGGGTGGTGAGCAACAGCTATCACGTGCTCGGCCCCTTGGTGTTGTTCATTTGGCGCATGGTTCGCTGGACCATCGGCCTCTTCACCACCATCGTCATGCTGGCGGTGATCTACCAGTTCGGCACGCCGCGGCGGCGGGCGTGGATATACGTGTTACCCGGCGCTTCGGGGGCCGCCCTGGTCTGGTTTTTGACCACCCTGGGCTTCGGCTTCTATCTCACCCGCTTTGCCGACTACTCCGTGGTCTATGGTCCGCTGGGAGCCGTGGTGGCCACGCTGGTGTGGCTCTATATCGCGACCGTAAGCGTGCTGCTGGGCGCTGAGTTCAACGCGCACCTCTTCCCCAAACCGCAGCGAATCCTGTCCGATCCAGCGCCGGCGGAAGAGGAAAAGATGGCAACCGCCGGCCAGGGCGACCCAAGGTAGAACATTAAAATTGTGCGCTCCCCCGGTTCTGGACCCCTTTCGTATCCTCAGCGTCAACAAGGTGTCCACAAGCCCGGGGACCTGGGCGCGAGAGTACGCGTAGAATTGGACCTGCTGGAGATGCTCAGAGCGTCTCCGGTTAAGCAGTATGGGGGACGAATGAGTTTTACCCTGATGGAATCGAGTAACCTCCCCGCGGAGCAGAGCCGCCGGGCCAAGATTGTGGCCACCCTGGGCCCTTCCTGTAGCACCGAATTGGTTTTCCGCGAGTTGCTGCGCGCCGGGCTCGATGTCGCCCGGCTCAACTTCTCCCACGGCACCCATCCGGAAAAGCTCAAACTGATCGAGATGGTGCGCAAGGTCTCGCGCGAAGAAGGCAAGCCGATTTGCATTCTGGGCGATCTGCAGGGTCCGAAGATCCGCACCGGCCGGTTGAAGAACCGCATCCCCGTGCAGCTCAAGGCGGGACAGAAGCTGACCATCACCCCGCGCGACATTGCCGGCACGGCCACCCTCATTGCTACGACCTTTCCCACGTTGGCGGAAAATCTGGAGCCGGGAGCGCGCATTCTGCTTTCCGATGGCCTGATTGAGCTCTACGTGACGGCTGTCCACGGACAGGACACGGAGTGCGAGGTGATCAACGGTGGCATGCTGGGCGAGCACAAGGGCATCAACCTGCCCGGTATCCCGGTGCGGGTACCGTCGCTTACGGCTAAGGACGAAGAGGATCTGGAGTTCGCCATCCGCAGCGGAGTGGACGCGATCGCGGTTTCGTTTGTGCGCACGGCGGAAGATATTCGCCTGGTGCGCCATCGCGTGGCGGCCATGGGCGCCGAGACCTGGATCATTGCCAAGCTGGAAAAGCCGCAAGCCATTCAGCATTTGGAAAGCATTCTCGAAGCGGCAGACGGCGTAATGGTCGCCCGCGGAGACCTGGGTGTGGAAATGCCGCCGGAGAAGGTGCCGGCCATTCAAAAGCATGTGATCCGCCGGGCCGGGGACTATCGCAAGCCGGTGATCACGGCCACCCAGATGCTGGAGTCGATGATTGAAAATCCGCGGCCTACGCGGGCCGAAGCCTCGGACGTGGCCAACGCCATCTACGACGGCACCGACGCGGTGATGCTCTCGGCCGAAACGGCGGCGGGCAAGTATCCGGTCGAGGCAGTGAAGATGATGGCCAAGATTGTGCTCGAGACCGAAAGCCAGGAGCCGCTATTGCGCCCCACGGACCGCAGTCCGTCGGGCCATGTCCGGTTGTCGGTGGCTGAGACCATTTGCGAATCGATGGCGCACGCCGCCGAAGATCTGGACATCAGCGCCATTGCCGTCTTTACCGAGACCGGGACCACGGCTCGCCAACTCTCCAAGTACCGGCCGAAGTCGCCGATCTTTGGGCTGAGCAGTGTGGAGCGGGTGATCCATCGCATGACGCTGCTCTGGGGTGTTCATCCCCTTCTCTGCAACAAGCTGGCTACGGCGGAACAGATGGTGGAAACCGCCGAGCGCTTGTTGGAGGAGGGGGGGCATGTCCAGCCGCGCCAGATTCTGGGCATTGTCGCCGGGACGCGCACCAAATCGGGCTCCACGAATTTCCTTCGCCTGCACGTGCTGGGGGACACTCTGTCGGAACCCGCCTCGTCGCGTGAAGAGAAGCTGGCGCACCCTCGGAGCAAACGGCTGGCCAAGACCAAACGGCCGTCTCAGGCATTGCCCCGCCGGGTACGCAGCGGCCGCTAACCCAAACCTTTCTCCGTTCACCGTCGTGTGTCCCCTCGCTTGCAGGAAGAGAGGGGACATGCTGTTTCTCTTGCGGTCCTCACATATCACCACCGGGGCCCGGTTCGGGAAGAGGGTAAACGAAGAGTCCGGCGGCAGATGGCAAGCGTGGCTATCTCTGCTAGGTTTTAGGAAGGTAGAAGAGAGAATGGGCCGTATTCACATACTGGCCGACCAGGTGGCCAATCAGATCGCGGCCGGCGAAGTGGTCGACCGGCCGGCGTCGGTGGTCAAAGAGCTGCTGGAGAATTCGCTCGACGCCGGCGCCACCCGCATCGTGATCGCGGTGGAGGGCGGCGGGCGCAAGCTTATACGCATTGCCGATGACGGCTGCGGCATGGTGCGCGATGATGCGCTGCTGGCGTTCGAACGGCACGCCACTTCCAAGCTGCGCTCGAGCGACGACCTGCTTTCGATTGCGACCCTGGGTTTTCGCGGCGAGGCCCTGCCCTCGATCGCTTCGATCGCGAGGGTGGAGCTGATCACCCGCGCCGCTGAAGAGAGCTCGGGCACGCGGATGGAAATTGCCGGGGGCAAGCTGCTGCTGTGCGAAGAGACGGGAGCGCCCGCCGGAACCACACTCACGGTGCGCGACCTGTTCTTTAATACGCCGGCGCGGCGGAAATTCCTCAAGTCAGAGAACACGGAATTGGCTCACGTAACCGCCTTGGTTACACATTACGCGCTGGCCCATCCGGATAAGCACTTCGAACTGCATTCGGCAACGCACGCACTGCTGGTCGCGCCCCCGGTGAAGCAGGCAGCGGAGCGCATCTTTCAGATCTTCGGCCAGGACGTTCTGGATCAGTTGCTGCCGCTCGCCGCTGAAGTTGAGCTGGCACGGGCCGGGCTGCCCGAACCTCCGCCGTGGAGGCGCCCCGCGGACTACCAGGCTCCGGCCCCGGGATGGCTGCGCATTACCGGCTTCACCTCCAAACCGGAACTGGAGAAACTCAACCGCAACTCGATCTACTGCTTCGTCAATCGCCGCCTGGTGCGCGACCGCCTGCTGATGCATGCGGTCAGCGAGGCTTATCGCAATATCCTGGCGCCCACGTCGTTTCCTGTCGTGCTGTTGTTTATCGACATGCCGCCGGAAGAGGTCGATGTGAACGTGCACCCGGCAAAAACCGAGGTTCGTTTCCGCCAAGCCAGCTGGCTGCACGATTTTGTGCGCGATACCATCCGCAACAAGCTGACGCTGGGGCGGCCGGCCGCGGGGTTTCTGCAGGCGCTCACGACGCACCCCAGCGCGACGCCAGCTCTGGTGGCGGCGCAGGCTTCGCCTGAGGTTCCGCCCAGGGAGACACCCACTTCCGACGGTTGGCTGGCTGCCAGTTGGCCCGCCGATGAAGAGCCAGCAAGTGCGGATTTTTCGTTGACCCCGGTCGCCGTCGTGCCCGCGCCCGGTGTTCTTCCTTTTGCAGCTACGGGAAGTGCGATCGATCATGAATTGGCTAAGAATGGGATGGGAAACGGCAGCCACCGCCCTTCGCCAGGCTGTGTCACGGCGGCGGCATGGAGCCCGGAAGAGGAAGCGGTCGAGGCGGGCGCGAGCCCCAGCCTGCATGGTCTGGCATCGCTGCGGCCCCTGGGGCAGCTACGCGAATCCTTCATTCTGGCCGTAAACCAGGAAGGTCTCTGGATCATCGATCAGCACGTGGCCCACGAACGGATCTTGTTCGAGCGGGTATTACGCCAGCGGCGGGCAGCGCAGGTGGAGCGCCAGCGGCTGCTGATGCCCATGCTGGTCGATCTGCTTCCCGCGCAAATGGTTACCTTTGCGGGCATTGCGGAGGAGTTGGAAGCGAACGGTTTTGACGTAGAGCCCTTCGGGCCCCGCACCATCGCCATCAAAGCCGCGCCCGCCGGGCTCGAGGGCTCTGCGTTGGAGCGCATGCTGGTCGAGGTGCTGGAACAGGCGGGCAATCCGGAACAGGCAGAAAATTTGGAGGCGGCTCGCAGCCGGATCGCGGCGTCCATCGCGTGCCACGCGGCCATCAAGGTCAACACCCCGCTCGATCCGGCGCGCATGGAATGGCTGTTGGGAGAGCTGGCCAAAACCGAGCATCCGACCAGTTGCCCGCATGGGCGTCCCATCGTCCTGCGGTATGCTTGGAAAGAAATCCAGCGGGCCTTTCACCGGATCTAGAGCATTTTTCGCAATCCTGTGAACCGTTGAACGACCGTAACGTGCAGCTTTCTTTGGCGGAAAGCTGCGTGGGCTTCTGCGGCTTCGGTCTACATCTTTGCGAAAATGCTGTAACAACACTTCTCCCAGCTTGGAAAGCGCGGAACCATCTTGACAGCAGAGCAGCTCCAGGCAGCACGAGCGGCGCACTGGCGCCAGAAGCAGAATCCCCTCCTCACCCTCGAAGACGCAGAGAGATGGCTGGAACAGCATCCTTTGTGCTTGTTTCTACCGCGGCGCACGCAATTGCCAGCGCCTGCGCCATCCTTTGTCGAAGCCTGCGCAGGCGGTGCGCAGGCTACACCCGGCGTGGCGGCCATTGAGCAGGCGCAAGGGTTGTTGACGCGCATGGTTGCGTCCGGCAGTGTGGTCGCCCTGAACCTGTTCGGCGCAGTGAGCGAGCAGCCGGATTTTCTGGCCCACAGCCAGGCGCTACCCTACGTGCTTTGCTTGCGTGCCGATGCGGATTGGAAGCATGCGCCGCAGAAATCCTCCGGGCACAAGGTTTCTCCCCTGGTGCTCGATTTATGGAAGGCACTGGACAAGGATGGCGCACTCGGCGCCGCCGAAGCCAGAGAGATCCTGGGACGCGAGGTCACCGAAGCTGCTGTTTTGCGCGCCCTGTCTGAGCTTTGGCAAGCATTGCGCATCAGCCCGGTCTACGGGGAAGCGGGCCAGCCGGCCCGGTGGGAACTGCTCCGGGTACGGCATCGGGAGGCGCTCGCCACGGCTGCCGGCACCTCGCAGGTGACCGCGCTTTCGCTGCTGGTATCCATGTACCTGCAGTCGGTCTATGCCGCATCAAGTGAAGAGATCGAGATCTTTCTCTCCCCCGTGGCGTCCCGTTCACGCGTGCGGGAAGCGGTGCGCGGATTGGCTGCCACGCGGCAGATTCATTCGCTTTCGATGGATGCCCAGACTTATTACTTCCTGGAAGGCGGCTTGCCCGAATTTGCTGGGCTGGTTACTCCGCCGACAGCAAATGCGGAGCCGCTGGGAACGGCTGCGGCGGTCGTACCGAGGATGGAGACTCCCCGGAGACCGTTGACCGCTCAGAGAGCAGACCGTCCCGCAAGGCCTGTCCGCCCAGCTTCACCGGCCGGTCGCCCTCCCAAGGCGGCGGTTTTCGCTCCCAGGCCTGGCGCAGCTCAAAGATCTGGAGATGCACCGCGTTCTGGCGCCACGCCTTCCACCACAAGAACGGAGTGGAAGGGTCCGCGCCGGGATGCGGGCAAACCAGCCGCGACCGGCGGGTACCGGTCAGAAAGGGACACAGGCAAGCGGCCCTCACGTCCGCCTGGGCGTACCTTTCCACCCGGACGCAGCTTCCCGCCAGGAACGACTGCTGAACCACGCAGGGGTGCAGGAGTTCCACGCCCAGGAGCGCGGCCGGATAAGCGACGAGATAAACCAGCCGCTGGATGGACGGGAGCGGAGAAACGGGAACGACCGGCTCCCTGGGCCCGGTCCAATGCACGGCCCAGTGAAGGATCAGCCGCCGCACCTCGTCCTCCTCGGACCGGGGACCGCAGCGATTCGCCGTTCCGCGAAGGGCAAAAGGCGCGGCCCGGATTGAGACCTGGTCACGGAAGTGGAACGGGAGCGGATCGGGGAAGGGGTACAGGTCCAAGGGGTACAGGTCCAAGGGGTGCAGGTCCAAGGGGTGCAGGTCCGGGTCGGCCTTCGAGTGGCCGTCCACAAGGGCGAGAAGGATTTCCGTCGCGTGCCGGCGGGCAACGACCCTGGGCTCCCAAGCGACCCCCTTCTGCCGGCCGCCCCCAAGGGAGACCGCCAGTTCCCTTTCGATCGAATCCCGCTAGTAGCGGCTCACCGGGACCCCGAGCGAACGCGCCTCGGCCAGAGACACCCAGGTCTGGCCCACCCCAAGGCGCAAAGCGCGGTCCGGCGGGTGGTCCAACGGGCGGTCTAGGCCGCCGGAGCTATGACCGGCCGCGTCCTGGTGGCTATGCAAAACCAGGCAAGCCATCCGGCGCGTATGCAAAGTCGGAACGGGGCGACCAAGGGCCGCGTCCGCCCTCTACCACCAGCGGCCGGCCCCGGCCCTCGAAATCGTGGCCCCGGGCATCCGCTACACCCGGCGGCAGACCCGGGGGCAGGCCAAGCGGGAAGGCAGGCAAGCCGCCCACCCGGTTCCAGGGGAACAAGCCAAAAGGGAAAAAGCCAGGAGCATGACAGCCAACGACAGAGCACCGCTGGTGGTGGCGATCGACGGCCCCGCCGGCGCCGGCAAAAGCACGGTCGCCGCGCGCATTGCCGCCCGCTTCGGGTTGCTCAACCTGGAGAGTGGCGCGATGTATCGCGCGTTCGCGCTGAAGGCAATCCAAACCGACAGCGATCTGGACGATCGGGAAGAGCTTGGTCGGCTGGCCGAGCGGACCCGCATCCGGCTGTTGCCGGCAGCGCTGGGCAACCGCGTGTTTCTGGACGACGTGGAGGTCACCAAGCGCATCCGGGAACCCGATGTCACGGCCGCAGCTTCCCGGGTGAGCGTGCACCCAGGCATCCGTCAATGGATGGTTTCCATGCAGCGGCAGCTGGGTGCAAGCAGCGGCATCGTGATGGAAGGCAGGGATATCGGGACCAAGGTTTTCCCGGACGCCCAGGTGAAGATTTTCCTCGACGCGGCTGCGGAAGTGCGTGGCCAGCGCCGTTACCAGCAGAATGGCCCGGGCGCGATCCCGGCCGAATCTGTCCTGGAGCAGCTACGGGAGCGCGACCGCAGGGACCGCACCCGCGCCGAATCCCCGCTACAACCAGCAGGCGATGCGGTGATTATCGACTCCACCGATCTCTCGCTCGACCAGGTAGTCGCCCAGGTCGAAGCCATCGTCATTGAACGGCTGGCCGCAGGCGAGGGAACCAGCGATGGCCCTGGCTATTGAACGACCGGTTGCGCGCCTGGATCCGCGCCCTTCCCAGGATGTAGGTGGCGGATTGGTTTTTGCCCGGGGGCTGTCGGTTCCGGCGGCGATGGCGGCTCCGGAGGAGTAGGAGGAGACGGCGGCTGATCGTTGGTGGCGATTTCGATGTCGCCGTGATCGGTAACCAATTCCACGCGCGGGCCGCCGCTGCCCACTTTCCCGGCGATCGTATGACCCTGTCCGGTGCTGGTGATGGGCAGATCCAGCTTGGAATCAATATCCCCGTTTTTCGCGGTCGCCTGGAGCACAAATCCCGCGCCTTGAGGGACGGTCAGAGTAACGGCGCCGTTGCGGTTGTGCACGCCGATTTCTCCCAGCGGCGCCAGCGCGCCGACAGAGATATCCCCATCGCCATCCTCAACCCTCAGGTCGCCGGTGATTCCGGTGCATTCGACATCCTTGGCGCTGGTGGAAATCCTCACCGGCCCGGTGGCGTCGTTCAGTGCCAGATCGCCGCTGTCGATGGTCAGTGCGCCGGAGATCGAGACCACTTCGACGTTGGTACGGCTGGAACGAAAATGAACCGGGGCAGCGATGTGGGCGAGACTGGTATCCCCGAAAAAGTCCCCATCCAACGCCACGCGGCCCTGCACTTCCGAAATGGACACATCATCGAGCCGGCCCTGGAGCGACACATCGCCAGCAATGGCGTGAGCACTGAAATCGCCTTTGCCCAGGCGTGCGTGGATGGCGCCGCCGACATTGTCGGCCTTGACGTCGCCGCGGTCTGCGTTCACGTTAGCGGGACCGGTCAGCCCTTCCAGGGTCACGTCGCCGTGATTGGCAGTCACGGTAGGCACGCTGCCCTTGGGGATCTCAATGGTCAGGTCGGAGCGCCCATTGTTGGCATCCGCGGCCCGCAGAGTTACGTTGCCGCCGTTCACCACCAACTGAGGAGCGAGGGCGTCAAGGCTACGCCGGGCCGAGCGATCGTTGGCGGCATAGACCACCAGGTGCGCCTGCACGTGGATCTGGTCATCCCCTGAGGGACTGACGGTCACATCGCCGTGCGGGACCTGTATGTCGACCGGCGCCCCGGCGGGGATGGATTGGTTGAGGCTGCGATCGTCGTTGTGCTCCTGGCCCAGCAGACGGGAGAAGAAATCGTCCTGATCGGAGCCGTGGCGGAACACATGCATGCCGTGCAAGCCGCGCGAGGCGGAGCCCGCCATGTAGCCGACGACGGCGAACACGATGATCAGCGCAATCAGTCCCCCATGGGAGCGGCGCACCATGTGTCCCTGCTGCCGATCCAGATACCACTCGCCCAGCGAAAGCAGCCCTACGGCGACCAGGAGCAGGGGCCACCAGCGCATATACCAATCCCACACATAGACGAAATTCAAGGTGTTGGTTTCTACCAGCAGCGCAAGCACCCCTACCACAATCAGGACTACGGGGCCGAGCATGGACGGGCGGCGAAGGGAACGCTGGTAGTAACGCTGGGCGCGGACCGCGTCGCGCTGGGAATAGGGCGGGGGCAAGGTGGCCATCACGGCCTCCTGCTGGGATCGGCGAGTGGGTCATCCGCGGATCCCGTCATACCGGAGGCCGGAACATTGGTGTAAGGGGGCACCGGCGCGCCTTGTGGGTACGCGGTGGAGGCATAAGCCCCAGGGTAGAAGGGGGGAGCGGGAGGAGCCGCCAGGATGGCAGCCCGTTCGGCCAGCCCAATCACTCCGGCCAGGATCAGGTAGAGCGGCCAGCTGCGGCTAAAGCTAAGGATCCCCCACTGACTAAGGAGGGCGGTAACCCCGAACAAGATGAGGAACGCCGGCCCGCGCAGGCGGCGGATGAGCAACCAGGAGTTCATCGCGCACCTCCGCCGGGAAGATCGCGGGTTCTGCGGTACAGCAGCCACGCGCCGATGCCGATGAGGATGAGGGGCCAGGCCCGGCCAATCCACTCATCTTCAAAGATGCCCAGGGTGTGCAGCAAGAGCACCAGGCCGATGACGATCAGCACGACGGCGCCGAAGGGGTGCCGCTGTTTGGGTTCGATGGCCAGCGGCTCACTATACGGCGGCATGCCCGGGCTTGGCGCGCCCGCTGGGCCGGAAGGGGGCACCGCATAGGACGAAGTGTACGGGGGCGGCTGGAAGGGATTGCCGGGACCCGGATTGGGATTCGAAGCCTGAGAATAGGCACCGGGATTGGGATTCGTCCCGGTGCCAGTTGTCCCTGGGGGAGGGGTAAAGCCGGCGGCGTAGGGCGAGGCAGGAGGAGCAATGCCTAGCTTGTTGCCGAGATCATTGAGGCCGAAAGGGTTGGGCAGCGGCAATCCATCGCGTCGCGCCTTCGCCGTCTGGGCGGCGTCAAAGACTTGGTAGAAAACCCAGGCGGCGATCAGCAGGCCGAAGACAAAGCTCTTATCCGAAAGGCTCACGAACACCGCAAAAATCAGCACGTGCGCCAGGGCCTTGACGAATTGGCCGTTGTACATGGCGCCGACCCCGGGAATGAAACCCAGGAGGCCGGCGAGGACCGGGTGAGCGTGCAAGCCAGTCAGGTTGGCTTCGGCGGCGCCCGGTTGCGCCGACAGCCGCGCTGCCAGGCAGGGTTCGCAGTAGACCACGCCTCCTACAGAACGGATGCAAGCGGTGCACAGCGGCTTGCCACAATTCTGGCAATACGCCGCAGCCGCGACATCGGGATGGTTAAGGCAGTTCATACCAAGCTCCTTTGCGCTTTCCCGGATTTCTTGTGGAACTCGGTGGCGTTGACGAACCTCATGCGGCTTTCCGTAACGAAAGCCGCACACGCGGCTGTGTCCGGTGTTGCGTCGCAGGAAATCCGGGTTTGGCTTTCAACTGTAGAAGGCAAAGCCCGGAAAACCTCTTTCTGGAATTTTCCACTTCTCCCTAAGGGCGCAAACCCAGCCGGAATTATTTCGGCAGGCGGAGTATTGCGCCTGGACTGGCGCGGACTATTGTCTGTCGCCGGGGGGACTTGCTGGCCCTTGGGGACGGTCGAGCTGGGACTGCCACTGCCGTCCCGTGCGGGCGGCTTGGGAGTCTGCTGGGGCGAGGGTGCGGGCTCGGTATCCGTGGTGCGCCGCAATTCCCGTACCCGCGACTCCATCTCGTAGACCAGGCGCAGATTCTTGTAGTACTTGGTCACCTGTTCGTTGGTGGAATAGTACGTCCGGGTAAGGTTGGCGCGCAGCCGCGAGGGCTGAAAGTCCACCGCACGAAGCTCGGTCACCTTGACACCGGTCAGGTTGAGAGTCAGGGCTATGGAGAAAAAGGCCATGGCCAGGGTCATCATCAACCTCGGCTCCATGACCTGGCGGAACGCGGGGAGCATGATCCGGTGCCAGGCGGGACGCGGGGGCAGCGAGAGCGCAGGGGCAGCGACTCCCGGCTGCGGACCGCTGGTGCGGGCAAGGATCTTCTTGAGCAGGTCGGCGGGGACTTCCGGCTCTACGGCGAGGTACTGCATCCACGATCTGCCCTGCTCGGTCTCCTTGAGCATCTGGGCACACAGCGCGCACTCGCGGTGATGGCGGGCAAAGGCCGCAGCGTCGGCGGCGCTCAGGTTTTCGTCCAGCGCATCCGCGAGGAGGCTCTCCCATTCGTCGCACCGGAGCACCCGGCCTGGTTCGCCTAACTGCTTATTTTGTTCGCGCTCAGACATTTACATCACCTGCCCTTTAGTACGTTCCAGCAGCCTGGCGAGTTCCGCCCGGCCGCGGCTGATACGGGACTTGACAGTTCCCTGTGGAATAGCCAATACCTCCGCAATCTCTTTGTAATCCATATCCTGCAGATCGCGAAGGATAACCGCTTCGCGTAGCTCCGGCGACACCTTGGCCAAGGCATTCTGCACCATGCGTTCCAGCTGATTCTGCACCGCGTGGTCGTGTGGGGTGGTGCGCTGGTCGACGAGGGGCTCGGCTCGGTGGACGTCATTGCCCTGATCCCAGCCGGCGTCGATCGAGTCCGTCGCCCGTTGCTGCCGGGAGCGGCGGAAGTGATCGACCAGCAGGTTGCGGGTCAAGGTGGTGATCCAGGTATGGAAGCTGCCCTTGGCCGGATCGAAGCTGCGCAGGTTGGCGTAGAGCTTGATGAAGACGTCCTGGGTCAGGTCCTCGGCGTCATGGGAGGAGGCGGTGAAACGATAGCAGAGGCCGTATACCCGGCGTTGCTGGGCCACCACCAACTCCGTCCAGGCAGCGGTATCCCCATCGAGGCAGCGGCGCACCAAAGCGGGCCAGTCCAGCTCTGGCGCTTCGGGCCGTCGTTCGCCAGGGGCTTGCCGGCGCGCACCACCTTCTCGTTCAGGCGGCTGGTTCGCAGATGGATTCAACGCGGGCGTTCCTCGGCCAGTAGAATAGCGCCTCCCGTAATCGGCCTGAAAGCGCTCACCTTGCGCCCGTACTCCAGGGTTGTTCAAGACGACGGTGGCGGCCAGACTCATGGGTGGTGATACGCACCGGTGACCGGCGCGGTTCCATTGGCGTTAGAGCGGATGAGCAGGAGTATAGCCGCAAAAATCGTTTAGGGAGAAACTGGAGGATATTTCTCAGTGCCACAACTCCAGGACATAGCGCTCCAGCAACCAGCCCAGGCCGTAGAGCAGAGTGATGATCCCGGCACCCCACCAGAAAATCATCATGGGCAAGGTCCCGATAACGCTGGCACCGCGCTTGCCGTCCCTCTGATCGCCAAGGTGGAAGATGTACCCGCTGGTCAGGGAAATAGCAGCGGCCACGAGCAAGAGATCGAGCGAAGGCAGCAGACGTTGTTGGAGATTGCTCCCGGGCTCCAGAAAGGCGGAATGAAGCACGGCGTTGAGGGCCAGAATGCTCCACAGCAAAGAGGCGAATTTGGCGAGTTCCAGAAACACAGCCGCACTCACGGAGAGACCCACTGGACTTTGTGGCTCTTCAGCCACCAGCACGGGGCTGCCGAGCTATGGGGAAACAACGAGGGTACACAGGGCCGTTGCACCGTGCCCATGTAGTCGAACTCTTCTTTCTGGCCTTTGAGCCGCGTCCGCAGGAACTGTTCCACGGGGACGCTGGCGGACACCTGGTCACCCGCCCGCACGCGAAGAACGGCCCAGTCCCCGAGATAGAGGACGAACAGAACGGCCAGAAACCCTTGCAGGATACGTACCCACAGCCGCGTCATATTGACAGTCATCCTACGCCCAAACCGGGGCGGGGTGACTCAGGACTGCTGCATGAAGTCGGGCGATACCGGGTTCTCGTAGAGAGAATAGTCGCGGGTCACCACCGTCAGCCCGCTTTGGGTCACGAAGTAGTTGCGCCGGTCTTCTTCCCGGTCGTATCCGATCACTGTGCCTTCGGGCAGGTGCACGTCGCGATCGATGATGGCGCGCCGTATGCGGCAGTGGCGGCCAATGTCGACATGGGTGAAGATGATGCTCGACTCCACCTCCGCATAGGAGTTCACACGCACGTCCTGAGACAGGACGCTGTTGCGGACCACGGCGCCCGAGATGATGCAGCCGGCCGAGATCACGGAGTTGATGGCCATGCCGGTGCGGCCCGGCTCCCCGAAGACAAACTTGGCCGGCGGATATTGGCGCTGGCGGGTGCGCATGGGCCAGGCTTTGTCATACAAGTTGAAAATGGGGGACACCGAAGCCACGTCCATGTTGGCGTCAAAGTAGGCTTCGAGTGTGCCCACGTCGCGCCAGTAGAGCGCGTTCTGCTTGTTTTCGTCGACGAAGTTGTAGGCGGAGATCTTGTAGCGGCCGAGAATGCCGGGAAGAATGTTGTGCCCGAAGTCGTGCTTGGAGTTGGGATCTTCAGCATCCTTCATCAGCGCCGGCAGCAGCACGTCGGTGTTGAAGAGATAAATGCCCATGGAAGCGTCGACCATGGTCGGATTGAAGGGCGAACGGAGGTTGGTGGTCTTGGGCTTTTCCTGGAAGCCGATTACTTCGCCGGTGCGGCTTACCTCCACCACCCCGAAACGGGACACCTCGTCCGGACGGATGGGCAGCGTCGCGAGGGTGACGTCAGCGCCGGAATCGTTGTGGTGCTCGAGCATCAGCCCGTAGTTCATTTTGTAAATGTGGTCGCCGGAAAGAATCAGCACATGTTTGGGCTGTTCCGCGCCGATGGAGTAGATGTTCTGATAAACCGCGTCCGCAGTGCCCATGTACCAATTGGCGCTGACCCGCTGCATCGGAGGCAGGATCTCAATGAACTCGCCCAATTCCTGGGCCACGATCCCGGTCCATCCTTCGCGGATATGGCGGTTGAGAGAGAGTGCCTTGTATTGGGTGAGGATGTAGACCCGGCGAAGGTCGGAGTTGATGCAGTTGGACAGGGTGATATCGATGATGCGGTAGTTGCCGCCGAAGGGAACCGCCGGCTTGGCCCGATCTCGTGTCAGGGGGAAAAGCCGCTCACCCGCTCCCCCGGCCAGCAATACTCCAAGTGTGTCTTTCATTCCGTCACCGCAGCGCCCGTGCTAACTCTCTTGTCTATGGGGTGAGATGCTGTGCGTTCAGTCTTCCTCAACGGAGATGCGCAGGGAGCGCAGAAAGTGTACATCCTGCGCATTAAAAGTCTCATCCCCTTGCAAATTATCGCTTGGCGGTGCCTCTAATTCGGAGACAGGTTGTTGTTCTACCTCGTTCAATCCAATCGTCGCTTCCAGCATGAGAAGCACATCGAAGCCCTGTTTGCGGATGTCCTGCACTACTTCGGAGATCTGCTCGGACTCGGAAACCGACTCATGTATGGCTTCCCCAAGTTGCTGGATCAGACGACGAAGTCGTTGGTTCAATGAAGTACCCCCATTCGCCACCCTCGGGCGCGGTTCTACTTACCTTACTTGTGATGTTGCAGCGGAGCAATCTGAATCAACCGGCTGATAAACTTTTGCCATGGAGCCAAAGAAAGTAGGCCGCACGCTCGGCATTGGAGTCCGCGTGGCCTCAAATATGGTTCGGGAACGGGTGGAAAGGGCAGCTGCAGCCCATTCCGTCCCGGTCGAGGCGGAAAATCGGCGCCCGGCGGCTCCTACTCCTCCCCGGGCGGGCATCAAGATTGACAGTAAGGTGGCCGGTGCAAAACGGGGAGCCAAGGCGTTTGGACGGGCCTTTCTAGGGCCGTTTACGCATGCCGGCGGCGTTCTCTGGCTGGAAATCACGGGGATGTTCTTTGCTCTTTTTGCACTCTTTTTTGTGCAAAGCATTTACCGGGTCCGCGGCTCCTGGCGTCAAGGGCCCGAGCATGCGCACCTTCTGCTGTATATCGCTCTTGCCGTTGGGTTTGGCTGGTTTTCCGTCAGTTCGTTCACGCGCGCCTATCGCAAAAGCAAACGTGGCCCCGGGACGGGATCGTAACGGCCGAGGCGTTGAACGCAGGCCTGTCGGTGCGCACGGCTGACAGCCCGTGGGGACGGCTTCGCTCGTGGATGTCCCCAAAAACGTACCTCAGCGGCTTCTAAAGGTCAATCCCAGGAGCAGTTTCGGCACGGCTTAAGCCGTGCCCTTGCCGAGCGAAGAAGCCGCCCGGCTGGCGCTGCGCACGCAACAGATACTGGCCAACGAGTCAGGCATAGCCCGGACCGTGGATCCCCTAGGGGGTCTTTCTACCTCGAATCACTGACCACAGCAATGGAGCAGCAGGCGCGCGCGTATCTCGATCGCATCGATGCGCAGGGAGGCATGGTGGCCGCGATCGAACGCGGCTGGGTCCAGCGGGAGATCGAAGACGCCGCCTATCGGCACCAGCAAGCCGTCGACTCCGGCGAAAGCGTGGTCGTGGGCGTCAACCGATTTACCGGCCCGAACGGAGTGGGGCTGCCCGTGCCGAGTTTTGAGGGCGGGGTGGAACGAGAACAAATTGAGCGGGTACGCGCGGTCCGCGCCCGTCGTGACCCCTTGCGCTGGCGCGGTGCTCTCGACCGGGTTACGGAACGAGCTCGATGCAGCAACAACCTGATGCCGGCCATCCTCGAAGCGGTCGAAAGCTGCGCCACCGTGGGCGAGATTGCTGCCAGCATAGGCAACGTTTTTGGTGAATACCAACCGGCTTCCCTCTGAGTAGAACGGTTGAGGGAACCTACAAAATATTGATCGCCCGCGCCGCCAGCAGAGCCAGGGTGACCAGCGAAACGGTGGATTGCACCATCACCAGAACCTTGGCCCAACGGGCAAGCACCGGAGTATCGGTAGGCGAGAAGGCGGTGCTGGTATTGAAGGCCAGAAAGAAATAGTCCACAAAACCGGGGATCCAGTCTGGGTCGACGGCTCTCGAACTACCCGGGGCGAGGGTCATTTGGGGGAAAAGAAAATCTCCCTTGGTGTGACAGACACTGACACGGCGGGCATGCGGGCCGCCCGCATCGAGGCGCCAATACCAGGACGCGAATACCAGGATGTTGGTGACCCAGAGCGCGCCTGCGGAGCGCAGCAGCATCGATGGCGGCAGGGTATGCCGGGGCAGGGACCAGACCAGCAAGGCAAGCGACCACAGCATGGCGGCGGTGACCACGCCCAGAAGGACATAACCGAGTTTCTGGTTGAGATCAAACGAGCCCCGCATGCGGGCAATCAAGACCGGCACCAGGAGCACGGAAACCACGGCCAACAGCAGCCAGGATGGGCCAAAGGTCAACGGTTCGGGCAGCGCCAGATGCAGCCCGCCCACCGCCAGGACAGCAACGACGGCCGGCCAGACGGGTTGTGCCGCAGTTGTTTGCTTTACCGGCGGTTTGACAGGAGTCTGAGTCATTTTTGTGTCGATTCAGCTTATTCTTTCACTCCCCACCGAAGTGGTCTCGTGGCGGATATAATTCTTGCGCCATGAACATGAATAAGACCACCGTTCTGTATGTATTTTCCGCGCTCTGCCTGGTCCTACCTGTGAGCTTCCTGATGATCAATGCCTACGCTGTTCCCGACTCGCCGGTAAAGCCGATGCTGGTGGCTACCAACCAGGGAGATCGCGATCTGAGCATCATCGACCCAGCCTCTGCCACGCAACTGGCCACCGTGCCCGAGGGAGGCATTACCGGGCACGAGGTAGCCACCTCCCCGGACGGGCGCACCGCCTACGTGCCCATCTATGGGAGCTCAGGAGTGGGCAGGCCAGGGACCGATGGCCACGAGATGGTAGTGATCGACATTCCCAGCCGCCAGGTAACGGGGAAGGTCGACTTTGGCCACGGCGTGCGGCCCCACTGCCCGGTCTACGATCGCGCGAGCGGCATGCTTTACGTGACCACAGAGCTGGACCAGACGGTGACGATCATCGACCCCAAGACCCTCAAGATCGTGGGCACGGTCCCTACCGGGGCAAAAGAATCGCACATGCTGGTGATCTCCCGCAATGGACAGCGGGGTTATACCTCGAACGTGGGGGCAGGGTCAGTTTCGGTGCTGGATTTGCCGGGTCGCAAGACCATCGCTGTAATCCCCATATCGTCGGAGTCGCAGCGCATTGCAATCTCCAACGACGACAAGATGGTCTTCACCTCGGACCAGACCAAGCCGCAAATGGCGGTCATCGACACCGCTACCAACAAGATCAAGACCTGGGTACCTTTGCCGGCGGTGGGCTATGGAACATCGCCCACTCCCGACGGCCGGTTTCTGCTGGTCGCGATGCCCAAGGCTAACCAACTCGCGGTGGTCGATCTGGGTACGCTCAAGGTAGTGCGGACGGTCGATGTCCCCGAGGACCCGGTCAAGGTGCTCGCCCGGCCGGACGGCAAGGTTGCATATGTCTCCTGCTCCAAGGCCAAGCAAGTGGCAGTGGTCGATCTGTCACAGTGGAAGGTTGACTCCCTGATCGATGCAGGCAAGGGGGTTGATGGGCTCGCTTGGGCGGCACCCGCGGCCCCGGGCGTACCGCACTCCCACCGACAGCCGGCGATTGGACGGCGAACGGGAGAATAGGTCAGGGACGACCGCGATCGTTCGTAAGCCCGACGCACAGATGAGGCGAAACCCGCACCGTCTCCGTGCTACCGTGAGATAAGCCATTTCTCGGTAAAGGACTTCACCGTGTCTGCTCCCCCTGATTCTGTTTCCGCTACCGCTCTGCGCAAGACCGCGCTCAATGGTGTCCATCGCCGGCTCGGCGCCAAAATGGTCGATTTCGGAGGCTGGGACATGCCCGTCGAGTACTCCGGCATTACCGCGGAGCACATGGCAGTCCGCACCGCCGTGGGTCTGTTCGACGTCAGCCATATGGGCGACATTCAGTTCCGCGGGCCGGGCTCCCTGGATGCGATCCAGGCCCTCTCCATGAACGACGCATCGAAGCTGGCCACCGGTCAGGCGCAATATTCGGCCATGCTGTATCCGCAAGGAACGTTTGTCGACGACATCCTGGTCCACAAATTCAGTGACAACGATTACCTTTTGGTGATTAACGCGGGTACCCGGGAAAAAGACTATCAGTGGATTCGTTCCCAGGTAGGGTCGTTTGCAGGCGTACACATCAGCGACTACAGCGATCACTACACGCAGCTCGCGATCCAGGGTCCGCGCGCGCAGGATACGCTGGCCAAGCTCACCCAAAAGGATCTGAGCGCGATCAAGAATTACTGGTTCACCTGGGGCACTGTCTGCGGCCTGCCGAACACTTTGATCGCGCGCACCGGCTACACCGGCGAAGACGGGTTTGAAATTTATCTGCCTTCCGACGAGCCGACCAGCGAGCGTGTCTGGCACGAGGTCATGGAAGCCGGCAAGGAGTTTGGCATTCTGGCCTGCGGCCTGGGAGCACGCAATACGCTCCGCCTGGAAGCGGCGATGGCCCTGTACGGTCATGAAATATCTGAGGACATCAATGTTCTGGAAGCCGGGCTCGAACGCTTCTCGAAGCTAGGCAAGAGCGACTTTTTGGGCTCGCAGGCTTTGTTGGCTTTACAAGAGAAGGGCGCACCGAAGCGCAAGCTGGTTGGGCTGGAGATGGTAGACCGGGGGATTGCGCGCGACGGTTACAAGGTCTGCAACCTGCAGGGCGAGCCGATCGGCTACGTCACCAGCGGTTCTCCTTCGCCCTACTTAAAAAAGAACATCGCGCTGGCCTATGTTCCGGCGGAGCACATCACACCGGGAACAGAAGTGGCGGTGGAGATACGCGGGAACCTGGTCAAGGCCAAGGTGGTGCCGACGCCGTTCTACCGTCGAGCGAAAAAGTCTGTAGCAAAACCGGCGTAAGGTGAACCTAGAAAGCTATGAGGCCGCTCACAGGAATCGCTGAACAATTCACGAACCCGTAAAATGAAAGGGGAGACCAGAAGGATGGGCTATCCAGGAACGTACCGCTATACCCGGGAGCACGAGTGGATCGAGGTAGGAGCGGGCAAGGTGGGCATTACCGATTACGCGCAAAACACTCTGGGAGACATTGTCTTCGTTGACCTGCCCAAGGTGGGGGCAACGGTGGAGAAGGGCAAGGTCTTCGGCAGCGTGGAGTCGGTGAAGGCCGTATCGGATCTCTATTCGCCGGTGACCGGCACCGTGCTTGAGGTGAACGAGGAGTTGGCAACAGCTCCGGAAAAGATCAACACCGACGCCCACAGCGCGTGGTTGCTCAAAGTGAAGATCGCGGATCCCTCACAGGTTGACGACCTGCTAAGCGCAGAGGACTACGAAAAGTACGTCAAAGAAGAGACCCACTAAAGCACGAAATAGAGGACGCTAGATGCGCTATTTGCCAAAATCGCCGGGCGAACGGATCGAGATGTTGCAGCAAATCGGCGCTGGCTCGATCGCCGACCTATTTTCGACCATCCCTCAGGAATACCGTCTGGAACGGGATCTGAATGTTCCCCGCCAGATGGCAGAGTCGGAAATCGTCGAATACTTCCGCAATGCAGCGGCGAAGAACGCAGTCGGCTACACCAGTTTCCTGGGGGCCGGCGCCTATCGGCACTATCGCCCGGTGGTGATCGATTCGCTGGTGCAACGGGGCGAGTTCCTCACCTCCTACACGCCCTACCAGGCGGAGATTACCCAGGGTACGCTGCAGGCCATTTTCGAATTTCAAACCATGATCTGTGAGCTCACCGGCATGGACATTGCCAATGCATCCATGTACGACGGCTCAACGGGTGCAGCCGAATCGGTATCCATGGCTGTCCGCATTACCCACCGTACCGGAGTACTTGTCGCCAGATCCGTGCATCCCGAGTACCGGGAAGTGATGCGCACCTACGCCCAACACCAGGGCCTGGAAGCCGCAACCCTTCCTTTCGGAGCCGACGGGCGGCTCGACTTAGCAGCGCTGGAACAAAGCGTCACCGGAGAGACGGCCTGCGTGCTGGTGCAGTCGCCGAACTTTTTTGGGGTAATTGAAGACATTCCCGCCATCGCCGAGATCGTCCACAAGAAACGCGCGCTGCTGATTGTCTCCATCGCCGAGGCAATTTCGCTGGGCGTGGTGAGGCCGCCGGTGGAAGCGGATATCGTCTCCATGGAAGCCCAATCCTTCGGGGTTGCCCTCAGCTATGGCGGCCCCTACTGCGGGGTGATTGCCGCCAAGAAACAGTATTTGCGGCATATGCCCGGACGGCTGGTGGGAGAAACCGTCGATACCCAGGGCCGCCGCGGTTTTGTGTTGACGCTCTCCACTCGTGAACAGCACATTCGCCGGGAGAAAGCTACCAGCAACATCTGCACCAACCAGGCACTGGTGGCATTGATGGCGACTATTTTTCTGGTGGTTTACGGGAAAGAGGGCATGCGGGAATTGGCCTTGCACAATCTGGCCAAGGCTGACTATGCGGCCAAACAGTTTTCGAGTGTTGCCGGCGCCCGGCTGCTGTTTGCGGCAGCACCACGCTTCCATGAGTTTGTGCTCGAGACTGCAGAAGCACCGGAGCTGTTGAACGCTAAGCTGCTCAAGCAGAAAGTGATTGGCGGCTTGCCCCTGAGCCGCTGGTACCCCGAACTCGGCAACGCCAGCTTATGGTGTACCACCGAGCTGAATACCCGAGAGCAGATTGATCACGCGGCCTCGCTGCTGCAGCTTGACTCCGAAGAAGCGTTCACCCGGGTCTGAAAGGCATACCGTCGATGGCAACCACCACCCAGGATCTCGCCGCCAGCAATTTGTTCGAGGGCGTGCGCCACAAAGTCCAGTCACATCTGAGCCAGAACGAGGCTCTGGTGTTCGAGAAGTCTTCGCCGGGCAAAAAGGCTTACAAGATGCCGCCGCTCGACGTGCCCGCGGCGGACCCTGAATCACTGCTGGGTAAAGCCGCGCGGGCGGACCTGGGCCTGATGCCGGAGCTGAGCGAAATCGAGATCATCCGCCATTTCACCCGCCTCTCCACCTGGAATTACGCCATCGATCTGGGCATGTACCCACTGGGCAGCTGCACCATGAAGTACAACCCGCGGGTCAATGAATTCGTCGCTCGGCTGGAAGGCATCGCCGAAGCCCATCCTTACCAACCGGAGTCGCTCTCCCAGGGAGCGCTCGAAGTCATCCATCTGCTCAAATCCTGCCTGCTGGAGATCACCGGCATGGACACGATCACCCTGCAGCCGGCCGCGGGCGCGCATGGGGAGTTCACCGGGATCCTGCTGGTGCGGGCTTACCACCAGTCCAAGGGCAACCCACGTCACAAGATCATCATTCCCGATTCGGCCCACGGCACCAATCCAGCGACAGCCGCTATTTGCGGATACCAAGTCGAGAACCTCCGGTCGAATTCCCTGGGGATGGTCGATGTTGCCCAGCTGGAACAGATCGTCACCGAGGACACAGCGGCGCTGATGCTGACCAACCCCAGCACCATTGGGGTATTCGAGAGCGAGATTCACAAGATCGCCGACATCCTCCACGCCAAGGGCGCTTTGCTGTACATGGATGGGGCAAACATGAATGCCCTGGTGGGGAAAACCCGCCCCGGAGACTTCGGCGTGGACGTGATGCACCTGAACCTGCATAAGACTTTCTCGACCCCGCATGGTGGAGGCGGTCCTGGCTCCGGCCCGGTTGCGGCCAAGAAAATACTGGAACCGTTTTTGCCTACGCCCGTGGTGGTCCCGGGCGAGCTGGGTGCGGATGGCCGCCGGCTGCTGCGCCTGGATTACGATCGCCCCCAATCGATCGGCCGGGTGCGCATGTTCTATGGCAACTTCGGCATGTTTGTCCGCGCGCTTGCCTACATCATGGCGAACGGCCCGGATGGCCTGCGCCAGACCACGGAAGATGCGGTGCTGAACGCGAACTACATTCGTAAGAACCTCGAGGATGTATACGAGCTGCCTTACCGGACACCGACGCTGCACGAGGTGGTCTTCAGCGATCGCCGGCAGACGCAGAAGGGGGTCAAGACCGGGGACATTGCGAAGCGGTTAATTGACTATGGCTTCCATCCGTACACCACCTCGTTCCCACTGATCGTGCCGGGTGCTCTGATGATTGAACCGACGGAGAGCGAATCGAAGGAAGAGCTGGATTTGTTTATCGACGCCATGCGGCAAATTGCGCGCGAGGCGGAGGAGAATCCGGAGATGGTGCTCAATGCACCCCATGCCACGCGGATTTCCCGTCTGGATGAGACCAGGGCGGCGCGCAATCCGGTGCTGCGGTACACGCCGCCGGCGGACAAGTAAATTCCGGCGAGCGGGCGACGAGCGTGTGTGAGAAATTTTGTCTCCCCACTCGGTCCCGCAGGCACGGCTGAAGCGTACCCGAAAGCAGGAGAAATGCCGGCACCTCAATCTGCGATTGCACAACGGAGCGAAGATCTGGAGCGCTTCGAGTTCATGATGGGGCCTGAGCGTGGCCGCCTTGCGGTTACCCTCGATATGCTCACCGATGCGCTGATTCTTATTGGCCAGCATGGAGTTTACTGTGCATCCACGCGCAATCCTGCCAAGCCGGCGCTCGATCTGCAAGCGGTTCTGGCAGAGATCGGCGGAGCGAAAGAGCTCATTCAATCGGTGATGGAACAGCTTCGGCTGAAAAGCGAGGGTGCGGCATAACGCTAGTGGATGGCGGAGCTGTCATCCCGTGTGGCACCACAAGCGTCTCACCCCACGTTGCGGGCTTTCCTGATGTATCCTTAGGTTGCGCGCCCGTAGCTCAGCTGGATAGAGCGAACGCCTCCGGAGCGTTAGGTCGGGAGTTCGAATCTCTCCGGGCGCACCAGCTTCACCCCCAAACCCAATAATGAGTGGCGTCCGCCACGCTTGCTCGTCGCTCGAGCGTGTTTTGGCTCGTCGCGAACGAGGCCTGCTTATTTTGATGATGCGGGGATGCTGTTTTCATACTTGCTCCAATGGGTCAGCAACTCATGCAGCACGGGTGACCCGACACGCTGATTACTGTCGAAGGCTGCGACCTGGCCAGGCTCCTCGTCGCCGATGGACGCGGTCACCGGGACCCCGGGTGGCGGTTGAGAAAAGTTGCTCGCCGTGCGCAGGACCATGATGCGGTTCAGGTCGACGAAACCCTGCTTACCGAGCACCCGCATCTCGGCCTGGTAGGTCTGGCTCTCCATGTTGGTCATGACAAAGAGACCGTTGCCGTGGGTCCACAGCCTGGTCCAGTCCTCGGCCCAGCGAGTGCGTGGCTCGCCGTGCCAGTAGCGCACAGATCCTAGCGTCTCCCCCATGAGGACAAAGGGTGGTTTCTGTGCCTGGGGAAATCCCACCCAGGCGGCTCGGCCCGCGCGAAGCCTGGCGTTATCAGAAAGGGCCATATTGTGTGTGAGCTCGAAGGCCCACCGCGCAAGCTTCTGGTTGAGCGGGTATGCCATCGACAGTTCAGACACATCCGTGACCGAACCGAAGTGGTTGGGATTGTCCGGAAGCCGATTCGGCCCCGACGCGCCGATCGCCCACAATCCGTAGGGCCAACCCGAAGGGATGGTACGATCATCAATCTCGCGCAACTCGTCGCCGTTGATCACCCATCTCGCCCACGCTGCACTCCCCACAGAAGCAGCACGCGGGTCCACTCCGGAGATCCCCGTGAAGAGCCAATAGGTTTTGCGCAAATCGAAGCGCGGATCGAGCACGAAGGCGGCGAGGTCGGTCACCCCGTGGCGCAGGCAAAGGCCGTAGAGTCCATCCTGGTTGCGGCGCACGACGTCTGGCGCGCCACGCATCGGCACCTTCTCATCCAGATGCTCCCGTTCCACCCAAAGCTGGTATTCACCCGGAGCGTCTCCGGCATCTGCTCCCGTCTCAAAGTTTGCCACCACCACCACGCGGACCGGGATGCGATGGAGGTCCTGGGCGAATAGAAGACGGCAGAATGATAAAGCCGCGAAAGCAAAGACATGGGACGCAACGGTTTTGAGGCGCATCCGTGCTCCTGGTGGAAAAGATTCGATTGATCTCACCTTCGAAGGCGATCTCTACCGCATGAAGTCCCGAGCATGAAACCGGTGACTGCGCTAGCGGTGGGAAAGATCGCGAATCCAGATGTCCTTGAATTGCATGTTGCCCTGCCCGCCGGCGTGCAATTGCAAGGCAATCTTGCCATCGAAAGAGGTGGGTTTGGGATCCGTAAAGTCCACCATGGGAACTCCGTTCAGACGGGACCGGTAACGGTTTCCGATGACCTCGACCAGATAGTCGTTCCATTCGCCCATGCGGACTACGCCCTCGTTTTCCGGCGCCGGCCAGACTACCCATCCGCGTCCGTCCTCAGCGTAGACGCCCGGCGGTATGATGCATCATTTTGCAGTCGATTTCGAACTGCATACCCTGCGTGACATCCGCGGTTCCCGGCTTGAATGCACTGTGGAAGAAGACTCCGCTATTTCCATCACCCACGCACTTGAAGCGCAGCGAAAGCTGGAAGTCTTTGTAGTCTTTTTCCGTTTGCAGGTAGCCGTAGTCTTTGGTGAGGCCTTTGCCATGGATGAGCCCATCCTCGGCAGCCCAGCTCTCGTTGCCGATTTTCGTCCATCCGTCCAGGTTGCTGCCGTTGAACAAAGAGATCCAGTCGTCGCCTGGCAGTTTTGCTGCTTCCTGGCCTTTGACGATACAGGGAACAACCATCATGATTGCCATGATCAAGGTAACGACGAAGGCTGCGGAGGGAATTAGGCGTGGGCGAGCAGGATCAGTGGCAGGCATGTAGGTTTGGTCTCGGAGAAACGGAAGTTGGCAACACGCAGATTCTATCAGCCCGGGGTATAAGAACTTATCCAACAACGGAAGCAGGAGAATGTCTCCATGAAGCGTTATGGTCAAGTGGTCCGATTAAAGCCGGAGAAGAGAGACGAATATCTTCGCCACCACGGAGCCGTCTGGCCCGGCGTGTTGAAGACGATCGCGGAATGTAATATTCGCAATTACTCCATCTTCGAACATGGCGAGTTGCTGTTTGGTTATTTCGAATACCACGGGAATGACTTTACCGCGGATATGGCAAAGATGGCAGCATGCCCGGAGACCCAGCGCTGGTGGGCCGTCATGTTTCCTATGCTGGAGAAATTCCCGCCGGACATTCAGGGGCAGCGATGGACCGACCTGGCTGAGATTTTCCACTTCGATGGAGTGTTTGGTCGCGAGGGGATATGAAGAAGTTCGGCGGAACCTGGACAATCGTGATCCTTCTCACCATGGCATCGACCTTAGCGGAAGGTCAGGCTATTCACCAATCGCTCCCTGTTCCGCCCGCGCAAAAATCGCGGAGTGCGGCGCAAGAGCCCTTGGCCCCGAGCTCCGCGCAATATCAGCAGCTACAAAAAAGGCTGGCGGCGGGGTGGAATACATGGGACGTCCATAGCGTGACCACCCAGGTGCTGTTGCCCGATGGATTGGCCATCCATGTCGGATTGAAGCACAACTCCACGTTATACAGCGATGGGTTTTTAGGCGACGCCCTGATCGGTCGACAAACGCCGGGCGCAGAGCAGGTGTTTCCCGGTCCACATTCCTGGGAGGGCAGCTACACGGATCTGCGCCTTTCCTGGAAAGGCCACGACCTGCGCCTGCAGACGGCTCATGATGGCAGCAACCTGGTGATGCTCGTGACCCCGCTTCCGTCACCGCCACTGTCCGCGGTCCCGGCAACCATCGTTTTCTCCGTGAACTATCTCTGGGATCGGCCTGGAACTGTCGTCCAGCAGTACGGCCATATCGAAGCGCATGGACCGCTCCATGCGATCACGGTGTACTGCACCTGTAAGAACGCCGCTGCGGCAGAAGATGCGAACCTCCCCGTAGGTGGGGCTTATCTTTCTACGGATTTGGTGGAACCCGTCGGGGTGAGCACTGGCGCGCCCCTGGGAGTGGAGAAGATCAAGGCGATCATCGATCGAGCGCGCGAAGCTTATCATCAATCCGTCGCCAGCAGCGGCAAGGCCGCGGACGTGGCGGATGCGATTCAAACGGTTCTGGGATGGGACACGATCTACGAGCCGGAGGGCCGCCGCGTCCTCTCACCGGTCAGCCGGGTATGGAGCGTGAACTGGGGCGGCTATGTCATCTTCGATTGGGATACCTTCTTTGCCGCGACGATGGCATCGATCGGTGACCGCGATCTGGCTTACGCCGATGCCATTGAGACTTTGCGCAGTGAGACGCAGCAGGGCTTTGTACCGAACTATGCTCGTTCCGGTGATTGGAAAAGTTCTGACCGTTCGGAACCGCCCGTCGGATCGATCACCGTGCTGGGCATCTACCAACGATTTCACGATCGGTGGTTTCTCGAGGAAGCCTTCGCTCCTTTGCTACGGTGGAATCGTTGGTGGGCCAGAAATCGCGATGTGCAGGGCTATCTGGCGTGGGGAAGTGACGGGAACAATGCGCCTGCAAACCTCGACGACAATGCGCGGGGGACGCGCGCGGGCGCCATTCTCGAGTCTGGCCTGGACAACAGCCCCATGTATGACGATGCTACCTACAACCCGGATACACACACGTTGGAATTTGCCGACGTCGGTCTGATGAGCATGTACATCGCCGATTGTGACGCGCTGGCAACCATTGCAGACAACCTGGGCGAGTCTGCGGCCGCAAGCGAAATTCGTGAGCGAGCCACACGCTATCGCGCCAAGCTCGCCACGCTGTGGGATAACGATGCCGGCATTTTTCTGAACAAAGACCTACACACCGGGCAGTTCAGTTCCCGGCTCTCTCCGACGAATTTCTATCCCCTGCTGGCGAAAGCGGCGACATCGCAACAGGCTGCGGTGATGATCAAGAACCACTTGCTCAACCCGAAGGAGTTCTGGGGAGAGTGGATTCTTCCGTCGATCGCGCGCGACGATCCCGCTTTCAAAGATCAGAACTATTGGCGCGGCCGAATCTGGGGGCCCATGAATTATCTGGTGTACCTTGGTCTGCGTAATTATGACGAACCGGAAGTCCAGCGGCAGTTCGCAGAGAAATCATACGCACTGTTTCTTCAGGAATGGAAAAAGAATGGTCACGTGCATGAGAACTATAACGCCATAACCGGCACCGGGGATGATGTGACCAGCAGTGACCGGTTCTATCACTGGGGCGCGCTTCTGGGATACATCCAGTATTTGCAGGAGACTCCATCTTCAACAGCGCCTTAGAACAATGCCCGAGTAACCGCCGGCGCCCAGAGATTCGCCACCGTTACTATTACCGCTTACACCAGTTGCGGTTCGCGTGCAGGCCGTTGCAGCTTCATGGCTTCGCCGGTGACATCTGTGTATTTGAGGCCGGCCCCGGTATTGAAGAGCACGACGCGATCCGTCGGCTTGAGAAAGCCGCTTTCCAGTAAGCGGTCGTATGCTGCCGTTGCCGCTGCTCCTTCAGGGGAAAGAAAAATCCCTTCGTTGCGCGCCCAATCCAGAATAGAGGTAAGAATCTGATCGTCGGTCTGGGCCAAAGCCACTCCACCCGAGTCACGCAGGATTTTGAGCATGATGGCGTCGCCGTAGGGCTTGGGAACCCGGAGACCAGCCGCAAACGTCGCCGCATTTTCCCACATCTGGCTTACGTCGGAACCTTCCTCAAAGGCCCGGACGACCGGGCGCACATCCTGAGGCTTGCACGGCGATCATGCGCGGACGCTTGCCCGGCTTGACCCAGCCGAGTTGCTCCAGCTCTTCAAACGCCTTCCACATCCCGATCAGGCCGACGCCTCCGCCGGTGGGGTAGAACACAGCATCCGGGTATTCCCATCCAAGCTGCTCCACCAGCTCATACCCCATGGTCTTCTTGCCTTCGATGCGGAATGGCTCTTTCAAGGTAGAGATGTCGAACCAGCCTTCCTCCTGCTTGCGCTCGGCCACCATGCGCGCGCAGTCGGAGATGAGCCCATCCACCAACGTAACCTTGGCGCCATAAGCGACCGCTTCTACATAGTTGGCAAAGGGGACGTCCCGGGGCATAAAGATATGGGCTTCGATTTCCGCCGCTGCGGCGTACGCAGCCAGCGCTCCGGCGGCATTGCCGGCGGAAGGTACCGCCAGCTTGCGTAAGCCGTAGTGCTTCGCCATGGTGACGGCCAGGGCCAGACCGCGGGCCTTGAACGTTCCCGTAGGGTTGGCGCCTTCTTCTTTGAGAAAGGCATTTGGGTAACGCTTGCTCCGCAGCATGGGGGTCCAGCCCTCACCGAGAGTGACCGGTTGCACCTCTGGGAGTACGGAGCGGTAGCGCCACATGCCCGCCCACGGTGACAGGGCGGCAGTCGCGGCCGACTACTTCAGCCGGGGATGTACCCTGCAAATGGCTCAGGTCATAGCGAACGTACAGGGAGCCGGCAGGCGGCTGGGGACACTGCGTGCACACCGTTTGGGGTGTGTCTGCACTCAGGTGGGCATGGCATCGGGAGCACTCAAGGAAACCAATCGGCGGCACTCAAACTCCAACAATTCTGGTTGATATCTCATATACCATACAAGTTTGCCTTGCCTTTGTGCAAAAATGGGCTGCATGGGGTCGAGCATCCGAAAGCTGACTGCGCCGCAAAACCTGACCGCGCTCGCATACGACAGCATCAAGCGTCACATATTGGAAGGAAAGGTCGATGAGGACACTCGGCTCACGGAGGAATTCCTTTCCAACCGGCTGGGCATCAGCAAATCACCCGTGCGGGAGGCCCTGAATAGCCTGCAAACCGAAGGATTGATCCATATCGAGCCTCGGAGAGGGGCGCGCCTTCGACGATTCTCCGTCAAAGAAGTGAAGAACCTTTACGATCTGCGCGAGACGCTAGAGGTATTTGCGGTCTCCCGCGCGCAAGTGACCCCGATGCTGCTTGCCGACCTGGCTAAAAGTGTCGAACGCACACGCAGGTTTGTGAAGGCGAACGATAAGACAAAACACATTGAAGAAGACACCAGGTTTCATGCGGCCATCGCCGGCGCGACGGGGAACGAGGAACTATGCCGGGTGCTCAAGAATATTCAGGATCAGATCTGGCTGTGCCGATGTAAGACCTACAACCTCTCTTCTTCCAGCGCCTCCGAAGCCCACCTGACCATCCTGAAGGCCCTCGAAGCAAATGACCGCAAGGGCGCTCAAACGGCCATGCGCAACCATATCGATCATGTGCGCACCCGGTTGGTGGATTTCCTGGAACAAAGTTCTCAAGTTGAGCCGGCCGTCCAACACGGTTAGAACCTACAGATCTTTCCGCCCCGCCACAACTCTCTAGAAAAACATTCCCACGAAAGGTCCGCGGAACTGCAGATCCCTCGGCTTCGCTCGGGATGACAAAGGGAAGGGCCGCTGTGGGATGGGCTGTGGTGACCGAGCTCAAGGTCCGGCAACCACATCCCATGAACCTTTGCCTTTCCCTTTATCATCCCGAGCGAAGCCGAGGGATCTGCAGTTCCGCGGACCTTTCATGGGAATGTTTTTCTCGACGCCAAAGCCCGCATCACAATATTTCTTGACTCACTTCTGATATGTGATATCTTGTCATTCAAATGACCGGCGATTCTCCTAATTCGCGTCGCGAAGGCTTTGCCGGTCAGATGCTTACCTCATGTCGATGTAGCTTCCGGGCCTCCCAGCCACTCGCGTCGTTCAGCGAGCCGTTCACACCGATGGACTCCGTCGTCCATAACTAAGCTATGTTGCGCCGCGCAGGTGCGCGCGGCCTCCCATTTGAGTCGCTAAGTTTATGAGTGCACATACCTGGCCTTCTCCCGTTGCCGCAAACGCCTGTTGTCGGGGGTGTTGGGCGGAACCTCGTTGCGGCGGGAGCTGATCATCTCTAGACGCTGAAGGAGTCAGCACTAGAAGCGCCCACCGCCGATTCATTTCGAGGCAGGTGGGCTTTTTGTTTTGGGGCCGCAGTCAGCCGAATTACTGAAATAGGAGAAGAGACCATGCGCTTCACCCGACATTTCTGGCCAGTCATCTTTGCATTCCTCATACTCACGTGCATCCCCCCTATCCAGGCCCAATCGACTACTTCCGGATACGTCACAGGAAGTGTTACTGACTCCAGTAAGGCCGTGATCAGCCGCGCGGTGGTCAAACTCGAAAATACGAGCACCTCGCTCAGCCTGACAGCCACGTCGGGGGACGACGGTGCCTATCACTTCGACTTTGTGCCTCCCGGCAGTTACAAAATCCACGTGATTGCGAGCGGATTCGGCCCCTGGGAACAAGCTCTGACCGTCACTGTCGGACAATCCTCAACGGCAAATGCACAGCTCTCCATTGCATCGTCGGCGACCACAGTGGAAGTCGCAGCCTCCGAAGCTTCGCTCGAGACCGAGGACGGGAACGTCTCTACCAACTTCAACGAAAAGCAGATCCAGTATGTGCCCAATCCCGGCCAGGACCTGACCTATATCGCGCAGGTATCGGCAGGCGTGGTGATGAACACCCAGGCCGGAGGGGGCAACTTTTCAGCCTTCGGCCTGCCGGGTTACTCCAATATGTTCACCATCAACGGCATGGACTACCTGAACAGTTTCGGAGACAACAACAAGTCCGGAGCCACCAACAATAGTCTTGGCGCCAATGAAATGCAGAGCGTCACGGTGGTCAACAATGGATACTCCGGGAACTACGGAAGGATGGTCGGGTCGAATGTCAATTTCGTCACGAAATCCGGATCCAACCAGGTTCACGGTAACGCGATCTACGAGTGGAATGGCTCCTCACTCAACGCCAACAACTTCTTCAACAACAGAAACGACACGCCTCGGCCGTTTGACAACGTAAATCAATGGGCCGCATCGATCGGCGGCCCGATATGGAAGGATCGAACCTTCTTCTTCGTGAACAACGAAGGACTGAGAATTGTGCTGCCCACCACGGCGTCGGCTAATATTCCGAGCCCACAATTTCAGGCAGCCACGCTGGCCAACCTGCAGCTGGTGAATCCCGGCTCTGTCCCCTTCTACCAAAAGATGTTTGCACTTTACAACGGTGCCCCCGGGGCGGCGCGCGCTACCAATTCATTGACCTACGGTGGATGCGGGAGCGCTGCGTTCGAGCAGACGATTGGCGGGCCATGCGCTCTGCAATTTCAGGCCACGCCCGGTAACTTTACCGGGGAATGGCTTGTCTCCTGGCGTATCGATCAAATCCTCAGCCCCAAGGATCAGATGTACCTGCACATCTTTACCGATCACGGAGTGCAAGCTACCAATACCGACGTGATCAACCCGGTTTTCAACGCGACCAGCCCCCAACCCGAATGGCAGGGTCAGTTGAATGAGACCCACACCTTTCAAAGCCGGGCCGTCAATCAATTTATCGGCGCATTCCAGTGGTCAGGCATTTTGTTTGGGCCAGCCAACTACCCCGCTGCTCTGGACGCCTTTCCCGCCAAGCTGACGTTTTCCGATGGAAGCTTGCACTATCTCGGCCAGAACCAGGCCGACCCCGTGGGCCGCCACATTACGCAGTACCAATTTGTCGATGACTTCTCCATGACCTTCGGCAAGCACACCCTCAAGGCCGGCGTCGACTTTCTCCGCGATGATCTCAATGTATTCCAGTTCGGCAACCAGACCGCCGGCACCGTCACGACTTCCCTGGCAGACTTCTACAACGGCTCGGGAGCATCGACATCGTTCAACAAGTCCTTCCCCCTGGCACTGCATCGTGGATTCGCCGCCTACGATCTTGGGTTCTATGGAGAAGATGATTGGGCAGTGAAACCCGGTTTAAAGCTCACGCTTGCTTTGCGCCTGGATCGCCAGTCGAATACCAGCTGCCCGACCAATTGCTTTGCCCGTCTGGCTGCCCCGTTCGAGTCGACCGATCACAACCCTGCGATTCCCTACAACTCCGCTATTCAAACGGGTGTGTCGCAAGCTTTCTACAGTGCCACCCCCATTGCGATCGAGCCTCGTTTCGGCTTTGCTTGGTCACCCTTCGGCAGCACCACTACGATCGTGCGCGGCGGTATCGGAAATTTTCGCGACTTTATTCCGCAACAGTCTCTGCAGGGGTTTGCGCTCAACTCGCCCAACGTCAATTCGTTTAACGTGACCGGCAATCTTTCACCCGACGTTGCCAACAATATCTTTTCCAATGCCAGCACATCGAACGCTACCTTCCTGAAGGGATTTTCGCAGGGGGCAACATTGGCTGATTTGGTCGCAACCGATCCGGGATTCTCACCTCCGTCGCTCTACGGCGCCCAGAAGCAGACCAGGAACCCGACCTACCTGGAGTGGAATCTTGAGCTGCAACACGCAGTGGGAACGACAACGACCTTGAGTCTCAACTATGTCGGCAATCACGGCGTCCACGAGATCTTCATCAATCCCAGTCTGAACGCCTATGCTGCCGCTGGGTTTGCCGGCTTGCCTTCGGCGGTTCCCGACTCGCGTTTTGGGCCAGTCACGGAACTGCAGTCGGACGCAACCTCTCAGTACCACGGCTTAGTCGTTTCCGTGCGGCATAACTTTGCCCGCAGCTTCCAGGCAACGGGCTCTTATACCTGGAGCCACGCGCTGGACGATGTGACCGACAATGGGTTCACGGCCTGGGGCTATGGAACGGCGCCCAGCCTTCAGTATCCGCAGATTCCCTCGAACCCACATGCGAACTACGGGAACAACGACGCAGATGTTCGCAGTGCATTCACCGCGAGTTATGTCTGGACTCCGTCGTTCGATGTATGGACCGGGCGCACACCTAAGCTACTGACGGCGGGATGGTCGGTCTCCGGGACCTTCATCACGCGTACCGGCTTTCCGTTTACGGTGGTCGATGGGGGCACTACCGGCAACCTGACCGCAACGAACTATGGAGCGACGGTATTTGCCAACTATGCTGGTGGGGCACAACCAAACTGCGGAAATCCGAACCAGCCCTGCCTGGTCTCTGCAGACTTTTCCCCGGCCGCGACCGGATTTGGGCAGCAGACTCGCAACCAGTTCCGCGGACCAGGTTATTTCAACAGCGACCTGAGCCTTTTGAAAAGCACCAAGGTGCGCCTCTTTCAGGAAGGACAATCCTTCGTCTTCGGCGCGAGTTTCTTCAATGTGCTGAATCACCCGAACTTTGATCAGCCGGTCAACAATCTCTCCAATACGGGTCAGTTTGGACGGATCATTTCTACCGTCTCGCCACCGACCAGCGTGCTTGGCTCAGGGCTTGGAGGCGATTCTTCTCCGCGACAGATTCAGCTGATCGCCAAATTCATCTTTTAGTGGCTAGGAAAATGAAACAGGAAGGAACACTCTGCGGCGGGCACCTAACAGTACGCCTACCTTGAAGACACCTGCCGCGAAGTATCGACAAACTGTCCGCTGTTCTTGACCACAATCCGCGGCACGCCGTGATAGTAGTTAATCATCCCGGTCACGCACACACGCGATCCGGTGTGAGGAAGTTCTCCTACGTTCGGTCGATCCTCGTCCCACACCAGGATGCTGAAGATCTGATAGGGGAAGGAAGAATCCAGATCGATGAAGGTGGGCTTGCCTCGAGTAGTGGACGCGGTGTGTTCGTTTTGCGCGACTCCGCAGACAGTAGCCGTTTGGCCGTCGTGTTCTCTGGCCTGAGCGGCGGTGATCGTTTGGCCCTGTCCGATGGAAGCAAAGAGCAACCATGCAGCTACGAACAATGTTGGTCTCACGGCTCCTCCTGCGTCCATTCACCCGGGACATTTCCTTTGCGCCAGCCAAGTAGCATAAAGCTTAGCAAGGTCTGGAGAAATTGGGTTTGGTTGACCGCCCCAAAATCGTCCTGGGCGTCCAGAGGCAAAGCATACAGCGGTAATGATCTTTTTGCATTAGCCTGCGTGTCGATTGCAACTTTCGTGGGATCCCCTGATATAACTGCACCGTGGAGAAAGCATCGATGAAGTTACGCGTGCAGTTCTTTGCGTTTATTGTGGCATTGCTGGGCTGCCTGGCGCTGGTTGCTCTGGCTCAGTCCCGGGGTAAGGTCAGGATTGGCTACTGTGGTCCGTTGAAGGACATCGACGCCGTAAAGGCTGCGGGGTTCGATTATATGGAGGTGCGCACGTCAGAAGTAGCCGCCCTCTCCGATACCGACTACGAAAATGCGGCCGCCAAATTCAAACAGGTGGGCCTTCCGGTATTGGCCGCAAATTTGTTTATTCCCGCAAACATCAAAGTCACGGGACCCAACATCGATAAAGAGCGCCAGATGGCCTACGTCCGCCTGGCGCTCGACCGAGTATCCCGACTGGGCGTGCGGTTGGTCGTTTTTGGAAGTGGAGGGGCGCGCCAGGTTCCTGAGGGATTCTCGAAGGAAGAGGCTTTCCAGCAACTCGTCGATTTTGGAAAACGGATCGCGCCGGAAGCCCGGTCCCGAAACATCACCATCGCGATTGAGCCACTGCGCAAGCAGGAGACCAATATCGTCAACAACACCACCGAGGCGCTCGCCTGGGTCAATGCGGTGAACGATCCAAACATCCAACTGATGATTGACTTCTACCACTTCGAGGTCGAGAAAGAAGACCCGTCCGCGATTCTGAAGGTTCAAGATCATCTGCGGCATCTGCATATGGCGAACCCGAACGGCCGTGTCATGCCGCTGAAATGGGAGGAGTACAACTATGGCCCGTTCTTCGCGGTTCTGCGCCAACTCCACTACGACCGGCTGATCAGCCTGGAGGTCTCGAACGCCAACCTGGCCGATGCGCCACAGGCAATCGCGTTATTGCGGCGTGCGTTCGGAGAGTAAGATCCGGCGTTCAATTTTCTGAACCAGAGCAAGAGTCGACATGGCACAGCCTAATAGCCTCAAACCCATCTTGTGCGCCCACCTTCTGCGCCAGGTGGATGAAAAATTGATCGATCTGCTAAGTGCGTTGACCCCAAAAGAATGGGATCTGCAGACGGTTGCGCCACTGTGGAAGGTACGCGACGTGGCGGCACACCTGCTTGATACAGCACTGCGCAAGCTTTCCCTGGTGAGAGACTCCTGCTTTGTAGAAACGCCCGAAATCCGCTCTCAGCAAGATGTAATCGCATTGGTCAATCGTTTGAATCGCGAGGGTGTGGCTGTCTACCGGCGTCTCAGTCCGCAGGTTTTGATCGCCATGATGAAATTGGCAACAAAGCAGGCCGCCGAATTTCATGAATCGCTTGACCCATTCGCTGTGGCAACCTTCAACGTGAGTTGGGCTGGAGAAGAGACCTCCCTGAATTGGTTTGATACTGCTCGCGAACTCACCGAACGCTGGCATCACCAGCAGCAGATTCGCCTGGCCACCGATCGACCCGGTATCATGACCCGCGACTTATATCATCCTGTGCTCGATTGCTTCCTGCGGGGACTTCCTCATGCCTTCCGCGAGGTTGAGGCATCGCCGGGAACAGTCCTTCTCGTGGAGATTTCAGGCGAATGCGGCGGACAGTGGTTTCTGGAGAGAGGCCCGGCCGCCTGGAATCTCGTAGCAAGATCCGGCAGCGACTTCGCAGCCCGCGTGACCGTACCGCAGGAACTGGCGTGGCGATTATTCACCAAGGGTATCGATCGGAGTTCTGCCCGGGCACAGATCGAGATCGACGGAGATCACGAGCTGGGCGAGAAGATTCTCACTCTGACAGCCATCGTTGGCTAAATAGTTCTTGCCTGAGAATCCTGGTAGCAATCGCCGCCAACGTTGTTACCAAAGGGTCGAATTCTGTGTGCAAGGGTAACGTCGACGGGCTTTAAGTCGCATTGACTGTGGTGATTTGTGGCAAAGATAATCGGCGCAGAACCGCAGGAGCAAAGCCGGTTCAGGGGGGTTTCTTTGCCGTCAAATACCTTCACTTCTGCCCGTAATTTCGTTGTCTCCGAATTGCCCAGAGAAGACAAAGAGATACTTTTGCGTGAGCTCGCCCGCGAATGTGGCTACCTTCTTGAACCCGTCACGCGCGTCCCCGTGGATTTTCAAAGGAAGCTATTCGCCGACAACAACGAGTAGACGGCCGGATCAGGGTCTCTGCACCCCGCACGGTGCATGCACAATTTTTTCTGGTCCGAGGGGAACAAAAGGCGAATATAATCGGGGGCATGCACGGACAACCGAAGCTGACCCCAATCCAGGTTCTCGAGCGGCTGCAGCTCCGTCTGGAGCAGCGCATGGAATCCTTACAGCGCGTCAAGCTTGACGGGTATCATGTGGTCATCAGCGAATTGGAAACGGAACTCGATCTGCTCAGGCGCGCACAGCGCTACCTGGAAGGCTGAGATTCACGTGGACAGATCAGGGTGATGGCGAATTTCGACCAGAAGGTTGGAGGCACGGTCGAGGTATAGCTGCTGCTGGTCTAAAGCGTCTTGACTGTGCCGGGCCAGATAGACCAGATTTGCCACCATTTCTATGCTTACGTACAGCGGCCGACGGTCGGCGGCTCCGCTTTCCGGTGCATCAGAAGAAGTCATTTTGAAACTACCCTCGGGACGTTAACGCTACTGGGGTTTTTAACGGATCTATCGATAGACACTAAATTGTTCATCATTAAATAATTATCATCAAGAACCCGGCGCTCTTTTTACCAGGCACAAAACAGTTGCCAACATCACGTGTCGTGAGACTATCAGCCTTGAGGGCTACATGCTCGGAAATCCAGCACGCATACTGTGCATCGGCAAAGACTCTGGTTTACTGCGGAGCCGGTGCGCCGTTCTCACCCATGCCGGTTATCATGCTGAGGCCGTCATGTTTGCCGATGCGGAAAATCTGCTGCGAACTACTGAGTTCGACCTCGTCATCCTCTCCGCCATCCTGAGTAGCGAAGAGAGAGAGCACCTCTCCGCATTCATCGGCGGCACAATTCCTATCCTGACGTTGAAAAAATTAACCTTCGCATCCGAACTGCTTACCGAGACAGAACAGCGGCTCCAGCAAACGAATCAGAACTCCGTAGCCTAATTCCAGATGGGGAAGACTCGGCGCTAGTCCGGCAAAGCATAGGCTAGCAATTCACCTGGATATCCCTGCCCGCTGACCGCCACCACGATATATTGTTTGCCCTTCCACATGTAGGTCATGGGTGAACCGGATTGCCCCATGGGCATATAGACTGCTCCCGCATCCTTACCAGTAGCCTTGTCGTAGGCGCGCAAGAGTGCTCCGCTTTTGCCTTTGGCGTTGGTGAACGTTCCTCCTTCTCCCGCGATCAACAACGTTCTGGTGGTAAGAACACCGATAATTCCTGGCCGGCCGGTGCGCGGGATATCGATACCTTTGAGCAATGGGTTGGTGCGCACCTCATCCGGGGTCTCGCCGTGTGCCACCCGCCAGAGAATCTCGCCCTTATCCAAATTGATCGCGGTGATCTGGCCATAGGGTGGCTTTTGCAGTGGCAATCCATGCAGAGTCAGCCCCCAATACCGGGTACGATCCAAGCCGTCACCTGTAGGGAAACCGACGACATACCTCATGTCTGACTCGCCCGGTTCTGGAGGCACCAGGCCATCGCTGCCAATGGTGCTCTGAGTAAAAACATAAAAGATGTGGGTTTCCGAATCATACGATCCGCCCGGCCAGTTCGTTCCGCCATTTGGATAACCCAGGATCAGCGTCCCTACAGGACCTTCGGGCTTGCTGACCACGGGCGGAGTGAAGACTGGTCCCCACCTATACTTCGACGCTACCTTAAGCGCTTCTGCCCGCAACCCGGGCGTGAAGTCGATGAGATCGTCCGCGGTGAAACCGTTGCGTCCGTAGAAAGGCGGCTTGGTGGGAATGGGTTGCGTGGCAGAATACCATTCACCGGGCGCATCCCCCTTCGGTACCGGGCGTTCCACGATCGGCCAGATCGGTTTCCCGGTCTCACGGTTCAGTACATACAAGATCGATTGCTTGGTCGCCTGCGCGAGTGCTTTCACTGGTTTGCCATCGACGGTGATGTCCACCAGCACGGGCGCGCACGGAATGTCGAAGTCCCATATGCCGTGGTGCACCAGCTGGTAATGCCATCTCCGCTGCCCGGTTTTTAAGTCGACGGCTACGATGGTTTCGCCAAAGAGTCCGCTGCCGGGGCGATAGCCACCGTAAGAATCTCCAGTGGGCAGTTCGACGGGAAGATATGCCAACCCCAGGTTTTGATCGACGCTGATCTGGGTCCAGACGCCGGTGTTCCCCGTATACTCGGCCGAGTTCCCTTCCCAGGTGTCAGATCCAAATTCTCCGCGCATCGGGATGGTGTGGAAGATCCAGAGCCGCTTGCCGGTTTTCACATCGAAACCGCGCACATACCCTTTTACGTTTATCTTGCTTCGCGGGCTTTCGCCAGAACTATGCGCGGCGCCGATGATGATGGTGTCGCCGGCGACCACAGGCGCGGACTGCAACCCGATGTCGGAGTGGATCGGGTCCATTTCCTGATCATCATTCAGCTTGAGATCGACCACACCAGCGTTGCCAAAGGCGGGTATCAAAGCGCCGGTTTTGGCGTCCAACGCAATTAAACGATAGCCGGGTGTCACATACAAAATGCGCGTTTCGGCTGCCATCGGTCCAATAAGCCAGGCCGCGGCCCGAAAGCACACGAGGCGCCTCCTGCCCACGGATGCCCTCGTGCTCGCTGTGGCTCCAGAGGATCTCGCCGGTTGCAGCATCCAAGGCAACGACCGCGCGGCGCGTTCCGGCGGTTGTATAGAGAACTCCGCCTGCCATCAGGGGCGTGGATTCGAATCGATATTCGGGCGATGGACCGAAGTTATCTGTCTTGAATTTCCAAGCCAACTGAAGCTTGTTAAAGTTGCCGGCATTGATCTGATCCGAGGGGCGAATAGCGCCGGTTGCTGAGGTCACCGCCGTAGGTAGTCCACTCGGTATCTGCGCGGTGCCGGCTTTGCCGTTGGATGAGCGCCGGCAGCGTTGACCGGACCGAAGTTGTCGGTCAGATACTGGACGATCCGGTCAAAGTCTGCCTCGCTGCCGCTGGCTCCCCGGCCGCGCATGGTCTCAACCGTGCCCTCCCAACCGGTGTGAGTTCTCTTGGTCTGGGTAGCAACATTCAGCGCATGACAGGTACTGCAGACGCGCTCGAAAGGTTCTTTGCCCGGTCCCGGAGGCAATTGTTGTCCCACGCAGACGGAGGGGCCAACCACAAGGGCGAGGAAGATGCCGGGCAATAATCGATACAAAAAGCCGTTCGATTGATAACGCCTTCGAAACTGTGCTACGTCGAGCAAGAGCAGCCCGCTCATACAGGTTCCCCTTCCAGGTGCTACTAGCCGGACCGCTCATTAGTATCCCGCACGTCAACGTTAACTATCACCGGATTAGTCCCTGCGGATCCGCGGCCTTGATCGACTTTATCTGAAGCCGCAGACAAGTAACACCCTGCAGTATTTAAGTCTGCAACAGTTACCGAAGTTCGAAACCTTCACTGCAGGTGGTAGTCGAAGGGCATCGTATTTCATATAAATGTTGCAGGAGGAAGAACAATGTCTGCTGAAAGATGCAAACAATGCGGCGAGATGATGACCGAACAACCGGCTGCATACGAAACGGTAGACCTCCCAGGCGTACCCAAGCACTCCGACCGCTTTTATGAGCAGTGGTTTGTTTGCCGGAATGGGCATCGGAAGGGATACATTTCTGGGCATGGCCGTGCGCCCGGAGTTGCGAAGGTAATCAGCGAGACCAGCGTCATCACCGTCCGCGCCTAGAGCCTTTACACCAGAACGTGGAAGAAATGCCCCTGGACCCTCGGTTCAGGGGCATTTTCTGTTTATAGATGGAATAACTCTATGGCTTAGCTCCGCGCAGACGGACTTTTGCAGCGGTCGACCGCCCACGGTTGGGTTTAGGCTGAGTCAGGTGCGCCAGAATATGGGGTTGGCTGGATGAATCGTGGTCACAAGATAGCTGCGGCGGTGGCGCTGGCGGTAGTGATTTTGTGTTTGGTTGGGAGCCTCATGACCAGGGGTGTCATGGAGCACCTGCCTTTCCTGCATGGGCAAGGAAAAGGGTGGAATGCGGTGCCGCGGCCAACTGGAATCGTGGATCAGCGGCCCTGGACGACAGCGAAAACGCTAGCGGCATTAGCCGTATCGGCAGAGGAGCTGGAGCTTGCGCGGGAGGCGGAGCGGCTGGCCGACCATGAGGTGGACCAGGCCTTTGCGCAGTCTTTGCGCCAGGCAAGCGCGGAAACCAGGCACCTGACCGGCGAGGCGCTCGTCTTGCAGCAGCGAGTGACCTCGTTGCAGCAAATGGTCAAGGAAGACCAGGAACGAGTCACGGCGTCTGACCCCGAAGAGTGCTCCCACCGCAGGCGCGGCCGCTGGTTCATCCGCAGTAGTTTCGCCGGCCGGAGATGACCTGGAAGTTGCCAAGGCGCAGATGGGGCTCGACCAGGACGAGTTGACGGATTCGATGGAAGATTTGGCCCGCGCGAGCGGAGATCATCGAGGAAAAATTCAGCAAGAGTTATCGGCGCGCGAAGCGGCGATGAAGAAGTACGACGAGCAAGCGAGAACAAGCGAGGGGCAGTCTGCGGTGATCTCGGCCGGCCAGTACAAGACGCTGGCGGGCCAGATCACGGAGTGGTGGGCACAGCGAAGCGGATTGCAGCTGATCCAGCAGGCAGAGCAGTTGGCGAGGGCCGACGTGGCGGCACTGACGGCGGACCATGCAACGCTGGAGCCGGAGGCGCAGGCAGCCGAAGCAAAGGCGGCCGCACTGAAAGCAGCCGGGGAATCAAGCTCGACCCGAGTGAAAGAGCTGGAAAGCCTGGCGGCGCAACGCAATATTTTAAGCATTCTCGACGACCGGCTAGGAGCACAGCAGCAACTGGTGGCGCTCTACGTCCGTTGGGGCAGCCAGGTAGAGCTGCAACACAAGATCATGCTCCACCTGATGCTGCAATCCCTGACCATGATTGCGACGATTGTTTTGCTGACGATTCTGGCCGGCTGGGCTTTGCAAGCGGCCTTCGACCGGATTTCCGGGGACCGGCGGCAACGGCAGGCACTGCGGATCATTCTCAACCTGATCACCCAAGTGATCGGGCTGTTGCTGGTGTTGCTGGTAATTTTCGGCGCTCCGCAACAGACGCCGACCATCCTGGGGTTGGCTACAGCGGGATTAACTGTGGTCTTCCAGGACTTCATCCTGGCGTTCTGTGGTTGGTTTGTGCTGATGGGGCGGAACGGCGTCAGAGTCGGCGACTGGGTAGAGATCGACGGAGTGGGCGGAGAGGTGGTGGCACTCGGGGTCTTCCGCACCTGGCTGCTGGAAACCGGCAACTGGACGGCAAATGGGCATCCGACCGGACGCCGGGTCTCGTTCCTGAACGGGTACGCCATTCATGGGAAGTACTTCAACTTCACCACCGCGGGACAGTGGATGTGGGATGAAATCAAAGTCAGCATTCCGCCCGGAGCCGAGACTTACCCCATGATCGATAGGATCCGCGAGGCTGCGGTCAAAGCAACCGAGACGGACGCGCAGATGGCGGAAGAGGAATGGAAGCGGGTCACGCACGAGCAAGGTTCGCCGCAGTTCAGCGCGAAGCCTTCCGTCGATATGAGACCGTCGGCCGCGGGGGGCGTGGACATCGTGGTGCGCTACGTAACCCGGGCAGGCGTACGGCTGGAGACGCGCAACCGGCTGTTCGAGACGGTGGTGGGGTTGATGTTGGGAACCCGGGAGGCCACCGCGAAATAGCTCGCGCGCTGTCGTCTCTACGACTTGCCCGCAAAGGCGCCGTACTCCCAGTCATAGGGCACACCGGTGTCTCCGAGGATAAAGCGGACCAGGTCCGCGAAGCCTGCTTCTGCACGCACATCGTTCGACAGGATCACTACGCATCGCTGGCTGGCCTCGACACAGACCATGGTGTTAGCCGTCTGACCATCGTGGCCGCCCTTGTAAAAGCCGTGGCCTTGCGGACCGTCGAAGACGACGACGCCGAGCCCCGCAGCCAGATCCTTTCGCTGCTCTTTGACCGGCAGATCCGGGCCGAAAGGGGGAAACTGGTGGGCGGTGGTGATATGCAATTGCGGCTTGGTCATCTCGGCGCGAGAGGCAGCACTTAGTCCATCGCCCCGTCACCAGGGCGGCGGCGAATTTTGGCAAGTCGGAAATCGTGGTGTCCATGGAGCCCGCCGCGCGCACCTTTTTCCGCTGATCATGTTCCTGCGGCTGGCCCTTATCGTTCCATCCATCCGCGAGATTGGAGGCGAAATCGGGACGCCATACCAGGCTGGTGCGGGTCATGCCCAGCCGATTGAAATTGGCATTCGTGAGATCGCCGACATCGAGGCCCAGGCCCTGCGCTTTGCGGCCGTGTTCGATGACGAACTGCAGCAGGATGAAGCCTTCACCGGAATAACTGTAAGCGCGTGCCTGGATCGAAATGGATGTGCAGCTTCTGATCTGGCTCGATGAACCAGAAGTTGGCGAAGCCAGTGGAATGGGTGAGGCACATCCGCGGAGTGATCTTCTCCCAGCGTGGATCATTGGCCAGATCGGGATACGGACCGTGCTTATCGGGAAAGACCGGATCGGGACCGTAGGCCGTCAGCGGATGGTCGAGATCGTCTTTGATGGGAGTGTCGAGATTGAGCTTGCCCTGGTCGACCAGTTGCATCGTGGTGTAGGCGAGTACTGTCTTGGTGATCGATGCGCCATACATGACGGTGTCGATAGTGAGCGGATCACCCTTGGCGTTGCGGATGCCGTAAGCCTGGACGTAGCCGACCTTGCCCTTGTCGACGACCGCTACTGCCATGCCGTTGGCATGAGTGTCGCTCATGATCTTCTTCACCTGGGCGTCGATCGCCGCGGCTCCGGGAATGGTTTGCCCGATGGACGCCAGGGGCAGGCAGAGCAGAACCAAAAGGAACTTCTTCGTCATAGTTTTTTTGCGATGCCTCAGAGGTGGGGAGCGATGTTCCGGGCCAGGAATCCGGCAAAGAAGAGGCGCTCGGCGGTGCGGTTGACAGGGCGATGGATCGGTAGAGTCTCTGTTGCCATGGTCGTGCTCCTGGTTGAAGAGACAGATTTCGGCGGGGAAAATCGTCACCCGAACGCTATCACATTGAAACCTTAACCGCATACCGGTTTCGACGGGTCGAAGCAGCACGGGCAAACGGCCGTTTAGTCCTCGAGCCAGACGGTCTCGAAAGCCGGGTTCAGATGAATATCGATTTGACGAAGGGGGCCATCTCCGCAGTCGACGAACTTGTGCGGTTCGCCGGCGCGGACGACGAGCACGTCGCCGGCAGTGGCGTACCGCTCTTGACCGCCCACCGTCCACTTTGAGCGGCCTTCGATGATGTATACGACTTCGTCGTAGTCGTGCTTGTGGAGTCGTGGTCCCCGGCCGGGTTCGCCGATAACCAAAAAGAACGAGATGCCGACACCGCCATGGTTCATTCCCACAAATTCGTGGGACATACCGACGAATGGGAGTTGCGACTGGTTAATGGCATACATAGCATTTTCGATTCGAACGACAGGGTGATCGACTCATTAGTACCGGCGAGTCAGAGGTCCCTCCGATTTACGTTTGCGGTGGCGAATCCTGCGCCTTCCTCCGAACATCAACACTGTTATCGGGACCTTAATCCAGTGCGCATACTTTACTCTTTAAGGCTTTCTCATCTGTTTCTTGGGCTGCTTTGCGCATCGGCGGCCTATGGTGCTTCTGCTCCCAATATTGCGTTGGGGCCGGTCAATGCCGATCTGATGGCAGGTAAGGCAGACGACGCAATTTCGCGCCTGAGTGCGTCGCTTGCCACGGACCCGGCCGACGCAGAGGCTCACAACCTGCTTTGCCGGGTGTACTACCAGGAAGAGCGCTGGGACGATGCCATCCACGAGTGCGAGACCGCGGTGAAGCTTATGCCCATGGATAGCGGGTACCACCTCTGGCTGGGACGGGCGTACGGGGAAAAGGCCGACAGCATTCATTCCATAAAAGCCTATGGACTGGCGAAGAAGGTGCGGGACGAGTTTGAGCGGGCGGTCCAACTCGATCGCGGAAATGTCGATGCGCTCTCCGACCTGGGGGACTTCTACACGGCTGCCCCGGGGATTGTGGGCGGCGGAAAGAAAAAGGCGCAGGGGGTGGCCGAGGCGCTCGAACAATATGGTCCGGCTCAGGCCCATCAGCTCAAAGGGCACCTGGCGGAGAAGGAAAAGAATTACGCGTTGGCAGAGACCGAGTTCAAGGCTGCGGTCGAGGCCTCACACCAGGCCGCCGACGCTTGGATGTCGCTCGCGTCTTACTATGCACGCCGCCGGCAATGGGACCCGATGCTGGAGGCGTTGCACGCGGGCATTGATGCCGACGCAAAGGCTGCGAAACCGCATGGGCCGGCGTTAGTCGATGCGGCTTCCCTTCTCAGCCACAACAATCAGGCTCCGCAACTTGCGATCCAATTACTGAAGCTCTATCTCGATTCACCGAATCAGTCGGCCGATTCGCCTGCCTTCCAGGTCCATACGCAATTGGGCCGTTTGTTGGAACAGCAGGGCGACCATGCGGGCGCCCGGCAGCAAAGCGAAGCCGCAGCCGCGCTTGCGCACCAATATCATCCAGCCCCTCCGCGTGTGGTTTCACGGTAGCTAGACTTCGTGGCCAAGAGCAATAGTTATCGCACCCTAGAGTGAAAGCATTTGAAGGCTCCGTTTTCGGCCCATGTACGCTCCGCGAACATGGGGCACCCGTCCAACGCCTCAGACTGCGGTGGGTAGAGGAAATGCTCTGATCGGTTAGCATAAGCAGCTAGCGATGCTTATTTTCATCCGATGCTGGTTGGCCACTGCGATCGTGCTCGCCTTCTCAAGTGCCGCCCTGGCGGCCCCCACAGAACCCGGTGTTGCGCACGAGATGGCCGTGGCCCGGGCCGCGCGGGTCTCAGACATTCGTTATCGTCTCTCCTTCACACTCAAGGAACATGAGTCAGCAGTAGCCGGCAGCGAAACGGTCACTTTCAAAAGCAGGACAGCAGGCGATCTTCCGATCGACTATCGCGATGGCGTGATCCAGTCGGCCACGCTCAATGGCCAGCCGATCGCGAAGGAACTCGTGAACGGGCATCTCAACTTGCCGGCCATCGACGGCCAGAACACGCTCACGATCGCGTTTGTCAGCAATGCGGGTCCTGCGGGCAAGGCTATTACCCGGTACGAAGATAAAGACGACGGCAATGAATACTTCTACACCTTGTTTGTCCCCATGGACGCGAGCATGGCGTTTCCATGCTTCGACCAGCCCGACCTGAAGGGCAGATTCACGCTCGATGTCGAACATCCGGCCGGTTGGACTGTGATCGGCAACACCGCTCCAACGGCGATTGATGACGGGCACGCGCATTTCGCAGAGACGCGCCCCATCAGCACCTACCTGTTCGCGTTTGCTGCCGGACGGTTTTCCGCCATCCAAGGAAAGAGTGCAAGCGAGCCGACCTTGTACGTGCGCAAGTCACAGTTTGCCCGCGCGCAGGAGGAGGCGCCGCAGGTACAGCAAATAGCGGCGCGGGGGATCGCTTACCTTAGCGACTACTTCGCACAGCCGTTTCCCTTCCCCAAATATGACCTGGTCCTGATTCCCGGCTTTCCGTTTGGCGGCATGGAGCATGCCGGTGAGACGTTTCTCAACGAAGACGGCGTTCTCTTTCGCTCGACTCCGACGCAGAGCGATTATTTCCGGCGCAACATACTGGTGCTGCACGAGACCTGCCACCAATGGTTCGGCGACATGGTGACAATGCGCTGGTTCAACGACCTCTGGCTCAAGGAGGGGTTCGCGCAATATATGGCCTACAAGGCCCTGGAACAGTTAGAACCTGCCTCGAATCCATGGAAGCACTTCTACGAAGACATAAAACCTTTGGCCTACGGGATTGATGAGACGCAGGGCACGACGCCGATCTTTCAGAACATCGCCAACCTCAAGGATGCGAAATCCGCTTACGGGGCGATCGTCTACGAGAAGGCTCCCGCGGTGCTGAAGCAGTTGAATTACTTTCTCGACGAAGACAACTTTCGCCAGGGCCTGCGGCTTTACCTGAAAGAGCATGCGTACGCCAACGCCGAGTGGGCCGACCTGGTGCGTGCTTTTGAGAAAGCCAGCGACCAGGCCGGGCATCACCAGGACGTCCAGGCATGGGCCAAATCCTGGATAACCCGGCGCGGCATGCCCGAGGTCATGGTCGATTATTCCTGCAACGGCGGGAAGATTACCGCCTTCACCATCCACCAGCGGGATGTTCTGGATGATGGGTATGTCTGGCCGATGGCTAACCAGATTCTTCTCATCTCCGCAGGCCCACAGCAGGCAAGCACAGCAATCGAGACCATGAAGGTCCAGTGGAATGCTCCTGCCTTCCCTGTCGCCTCGGCGGTGGGAAAGCCGTGCCCCAGCCTGGTGTTCGCCAATGAGGGCGATTACGGCTATGGGCGCTTTCTTCTGGATCCGTCGAGCGAGTCGTTCGCGGCATCGCTGTTCGATCCGGGCTCGACGCTTGCGGCGAATCCAAGCCTGTTGGCCAGCGTTTCCGACCAGGGAGCTCCGCTTCGCCGCACAATGCTGTGGGGAGCGCTTTGGGACTATGTCCATGTGGCGAAAGCGCCCCCGCACGGCTATGTGGAGCTGGCGCTGAAGTCTCTTCGGGAAGAGACGGATGAGTCGCTGGCTCGCATTCAAGGGGCACGCGTGGCCGAGGCGCTCCATTCCTACCTGCATGAAGGCGGACGGCAATCACTGGCGCCGCAGGCAGAGTCAGTGATTGGCGATCGCATGCTGAAGGCGCCGACGCTCGGTTTGCGCATCGTCAGTTTTCGCAGCTTCCGGCCGATAGCGGAAACGCCTGCGGGGTTGCAGGAGGTGAAGGATCTCCTTAGCGGCAAGCTGGTGGTGCCAGGACTCGAGTTGAAGCGGCTCGACCGCTGGGAACTTATCGGTCATTTGATCGCCATGGGCGACCCCGAGGCCGAGACCATCCTGGCTGACGAAAAGGCCCGCGATCACAGCGGCGAGGCCCAGAAGTACGCATACGCCGCACAGGCCGGAACGCCCACGGCGGAAAACAAAGCCCGGTATTTCGGTGAGTATGTTCACTCGCAGACGATCCAGGAAGACTGGATTACGGAAAGCCTGCGTCCGTTCAATTTCTGGAAGCAGACCGCGCTGACCGCTCCGTATCTGATCCAGGCGCTGAACGAATTACCCGACATCAAGCAACACCGCAAGATCTTCTTCCTCGGTGCATGGCTCGGCGCGTTCATCGAGGGCCAGAACAGCGCGGAGGCGCAGGCCGTGGTGCAAGGGTGGCTCGACAGCCAGAAGGTCGATCCGGACCTGAGGTTGAAGGTCCTGGAAGTGTTCGATTCGCTCGAGCGAACGGTTCTTATCCGTAAGAAGTTCCCCGACTAGGACCCTAATTTGATTCGCTTTTCCCCCTGCGGCTGGGTTCGCGGGTGCCCGGGGTTCGGGGAAAGTGTGCGCCTTAAGCGCCATATGCGCCATAAATGGCCGGTTTCGGCTGGATTCGCAGATTTGTTACGCTCAGATGGGCCCCAGGCTCAAACTAGTCCCCGCAAAACAGGGAAGGATTCGTGTGAAGGTACCTGCAACCGTCGTTTTGGCGTCTTTCTTCGTCTCTCTCGCGGTCTCGCCCGCTTGGTCACAAACCAGCGATATGGTGCAGACGGGCAGCGATATTCCCGCCAAATGGCAGAAGCCCGAAACAGACTTTGACTACGTCAAGCGGGACGTGATGATCCCGATGCGCGATGGGGTCAAGCTGCATACCCTCATCGTCGTCCCCAAGGGCGCGCATGGTCTCCCCATGCTGCTGGAGCGGACGCCCTACGACGCTAACATGTTCGCTAAGACAGACAGTCCTCATCTCAAAGACGCGGTCTGGACGGCTAACCGGGAATGGGTCGACGACGGCTACATCTTCGTCTATCAGGACATTCGTGGGAAGTACGGCTCCCAGGGCGACTATGTGATGACGCGCCCACCCATGGGACCCCTGAACCCTACCAAGACTGACGACACCACCGATGCGTGGGATACCGTGGATTGGTTGAGCAAGAATGTCCCGGAATCGAATCAGCGGGTCGGCATGATTGGTTCTTCCTACGACGGTTGGACGGTGACCATGGCTCTTCTGGGGCCACACCCCGCGCTCAAGGTCGCTGCACCCGAAAGCCCGATGATCGACGGATGGATGGGCGACGACTGGTTCCACTACGGCGCATTCCGCCAGGTGAACCTCGACTACTTCACCGAGCAGTCGAGTAAGACCGGCAAAGGAGATCCCGTTCCGCGTTGGGGCGCGGACGATTATCAGAATTTTCTGGACACTGGTTCAGCAGGCAATTGGGCAGAGAAGAACGGCTTTCAGCAGCTCCCTTTTTGGAGCCGGCTCTCGCAGCATCCCGCGTATGATGCCTTCTGGCGAGGGCAGGCGCTCGATAAGGCGGTGGCTGCCCATCCGTCCACCATTCCAACCATGTGGCTGCAGGGCCTGTGGGACCAGGAGGATATGTATGGCGCTATCAACACCTGGGAGGCCCTACAAGCCAAAGGGATGGCCGCCAATAACCATCTGGTGATGGGGCCGTGGTGCCACAGCCAGGTCAATGGCGCGGCCGAAAACCTTGGCCCTCTGAAGTGGAAGGGCGACACGGCTGCGGACTTCCGCAGAACCGTCCTCATTCCTTTCTTCGACACGTATCTCAAAGATCGCAAGCCGGCGAAGCCGACGCCGCACGTCCTCATCTATAACCCGGCGGAGAATCATTGGGAAAAGTTCTCTGACTGGCCGGGCGCAACAGAACAACATCTCACACCAATCTATCTGCAGGCTAATAGCGGTCTGGGCTTCCAGGCGGCGCAGGCAGGCGAGGACAGCTACGTTTCCGACCCAGCCAAACCAGTGCCCTTTATTGAGGTTCCCTTAGGTTTCAACGTTGGACCACGGTGGAGAACGTGGCTTGTCCAGGATCAGCGCTTTGTTTCCACTCGTACGGATGTCCTCTCCTACCAGACTTCCCTGTTGACGGAGCCGGTGCTGGTGGAGGGAGCTCCCTTTGCGGATGTGTTTGCCAGGACCACCGGTACGGACGTTGACTTCGTGGTCAAGGTCATTGATGTGTATCCGCCAACGGTGCCTGCGCAGCCCGAGATGGGGGGCTATCAACTGGCGGTCAGCATGGATATCTTTCGTGGGCGTTACCGCAAGAGCTTCACGGACCCGAGCGCCGTCCCCGCGGGCGAGGTGCAGGAGTATAGATTCCGGCTACCCACCATGAATTACGTTTTCAAGCCTGGGCACCGCATCATGGTCCAGATTCAATCGAGCCTTTTTCCGTTGTATGACCGCAATCCGCAGACGTATGTACCCAACATCTTCTTCGCGCAACCTCAGGACTATAAGACGGCAACCATCTCGATCGAGCACGGATCATCCGGCGCCAGCGCTGTGCTACTCCCTGTGGTGCCGGCCACCACGGCACTTAAGTAATTGCTACAGTTACATTATGAAACATGACGAGGAGGGCATTGGTTGATTGATATTCGAGGTCTCTGCCCGTTGTTGCAGGTATTCGATATGCCGGTCTCGGTCCGATTTTATTGTGAGGTACTGGGATTCGAGATTTCGGACCGTTCGGCGACCTATGCATTAGAGAATGGGGTAGAACTCTTTCACTGGGTGCTTCTGCGGCGTGGTGACACGGAACTCATGCTGAATACAGCGTATGACGAAGGCGAGCGGCCGGCATCGCCTGCGCTGGAACGGGTGGCGAGCCATGGGGACACAGGACTGTTCTTCGGATGCCCCGACGTGGATGCCGCCTATGAGCAGATCAAAGAGCATGGAGTGCCATGCGCTCCACCAAAGACGGCGTGGTACGGAATGCGGCAGTTGTCATTTCGTGATCCAGACGGTTACGGAATTACGCTTCAATGGCGCGTGGCCTGACGCAAACCTCGGCCAGCGTCATCACGCAGAAACCAGGTCTGACAGAAACTCGGTATGAGTGATGATTCGGGCAAACATGGGCAGGTTCTTTTCGAAGGTGAACCTTTGTTCTTCCTCAGAGAGCGTCGCTGCGCAGTCAGTGAGCGCGACGACTCTGAAGCCCTTCTCGTAGCCGGTACGAGCCGTCGATTCGACACAACAATTGGTCAGGAATCCGGCAACCGCCAGTGTCTTGATCCCGCGTGAGCGAAGGATGAAATCCAAATTTGTGCTGGCAAAGGTATCGAGCCCGCGTTTTCCTTCGATCACGATATCTTCTGGAGCGGGCGAGATCGCGTCCGCAATGGCAGCGCCCCAGGTGCCGCGCACGAACGCATTCGAGTCCACCACGCCTTTGAGGATGCCATAGGGATCCGGGGTGATCTCCCGATAGCCCTGGGCAAACGAAATCGGAGCAAACATCACCGTGACCCCAGCGGCTCGCGCCCGATTCGCAACCTGCACTGAATTGGCGAGCATGTTCGTGCTCTGCATCACTGCCTTCACGCCTTGATGCAGAGCGCCGCCTTCGCTGGTGAAATCATTCTGGTACTCAATCAACAGCAGAGCTGTGGTTTTTGGATCAATGGGCATTCCGTTCCTCAAAAAAACATGGAGTCATTGTTTCACAAACACGTTTCAGGCCCGGTTCTGTGTAACCTGGCGGAAGACGCGCAACAGGTTGCCGCCCCAGAACTTGTCGATGCGCTGCTCAGAATAACCGCGGCGCAGCATGGCTTCGGTGATCATGGGCAGATCACGCACGTCGCGCATGCCTCGCGCCAGGGTTGGTCCGCCATCGAAGTCGGTGCCGATCGCCACGTGATCCTCCCCCACTAACTGGATGGCTCTATCCACCACGGCTACCCAGTCGTCTACCGTCATCATGACCGAGTCCGGCACCTGGGCACCCGGCATCGGAAACTGCGGCGCCACCAACTGGTCCACCTCATAGATCGTCTTGCCCTTCACCCGATCCGGGATACTAGTGGTATCCCAAAACGTCTTCTTCGCGTGCGCGGTGACGTAAGCGAACTCTTTGGGATAGCTGAACTCACTGCCGATCTGGAAGCCGATCGTGCCGCCCTTGGCGGCCAGTTTCTTGAGCAGCCAGTCGGGCATATTCCTGGGTATATTGTTGACACTGCGCAGGCCGTGGTGCGTGGCAATGACGGGACCATCACTCACGTCGATCGCCTGGGAAATTGTTTCGTCTGAGGAGTGGGATACGTTGATCACCATACCCAGCCTGTTCATCTCGCGGATGACGTCGCGGCCGTGCGGGGTGAGGCCTTTCCATTTGGCCGGGGAGCAGCAGGAGTCGGCGTAGTTCTGGTTCCAGTTGTGCGCCGAGAGCTGGGCTGAGCGCAGTCCCAGCCGATAGAGGTCGCGCAGAACTCCCAGATCGCCGTCCAGATCGTAGCTGCCTTCGATATCGAGGACCGCTGCCATTTTTCCCTGGGCATGGATGCGCTCCACATCGTCAGCGTTCAACGCCAACGCGACCTGGCCGCTATTCATCTGCAACTGGCGGAGGGCGTGATCGATGCGGCGGAAGGCCTGTTTGGTCTCGAATCGCCCGGGGTAGTACTCTTCGGGAGTGAACACTGAGAGGAAGAAGGCGCTGACTCCACCCTCGCGCGCCCGCGGGAGGTCCCATTGTCCATCGGGCTGGCGCGTGCCCATACTGCCACCGTGATAGAACTCGCGGTCCAATGCGTGGACATGGCCGTCAAACACCAGCGCCCGCTTATGCACGGCCCATGCGCGGGCAGAGATCTGCGGAGCGGGGGCATCCGCCCAGAGGTTGGGGCGCAACGCAGCGGGCGCCAGCGCGGTGTAGAAAAGAAACCGGCGGCGGGTCAGCATTCGCTTTTCCAAAATATTGGTCCAGGGCATTTGAGTCCAGGGCATTTGAATCCAGGCATCTTTGCTACACTCGCTCGCAACCACTTTCAAGGGACATGCTATGCCTCAGAATACGACGTCTGCCCATCGCCCGCGGCTCGCTGCCGTGATCACCGCCTATAAAAGATTACTGCACGGCCAACATGTAGTGGACCGGTTCCTCGATGGTTATGGGTGGGCCGGAACTTTCCACCATCCAGCGATGGACGTGGTATCGCTGTATGTCGACCAACGGGGCGAGGGCGATTTGACCCAGGAACGCGTGGACCGGCATCCCACGATGAAGGTTTATCCCACCATTGCGGAGACCTTGACCCTGGGCACGAGCAAGCTGGCAGTCGATGGAGTGGTCGTGGTCGGCGAGCATGGTACCTATCCTCTTACCGAGACGGGGATCATGAAGCATCCGCATTTCGAATTTTTCGAGCAAATCACCAAGGTCTTCCACGATAGCGGGCGGTCGGTGCCCTATTTCAACGACAAAGAGCTCTCGTATAGGTGGGATTGGTCGAAGCAGATGGTCGACACCTCGCAGCAGATGGGCTTTCCTCTCCAGGGAGGGTCGAGCCTGGCGGTGACATGGAGAGTTCCGTCGGTGGAGTTCCCGTTGGGGGCCACCGTCCACGAAGCCGTCTCCGTCGGCTACGGCGGCATGGGCAGCTACGACTTCCACGGCCTGGAGACCATCCACTGCATGGTGGAGCGCCGCAAGGGCGGCGAGACCGGGGTGGAGTGGCTGCAGACTTATCGAGGCGACGGCTTCTGGACGGCATGGGAACAGGGGGTTTGGTCGCAGGCGTTGGTAAAAGCGGCGCTGTGCCGGAGTTCCACCCTGGTACCCGGAAGTGCCACTTTTACGGATACGTTTCCCACGGTCGAACAGATGCGGGCGCTGGTGCCCGATCCGGTTGCCTACAACTACCAACATCGCGACGGGCTGCGCTGCACCATGCTGCTGATGAACGGGCTGGTGCGCGACTTCACCTTCGCGGCGGCGATCGAGGGGCAGGCGAAACCTTTCTCCACGCAGATGTATTTGCCTATGCCGGACGGCCGCACCACGCTGGCAAGTTTCTTCAGCCCGCTGGTGTACAACGCCGAGCAGATGTTTCTGACGGGCAAGGCGCAGTATCCGATCGAGCGAACGCTGCTGACCAGCGGCCTGTTGATTGCCGGCGTCGATAGCGGGTTCCAGGGAATGAAGCGCTTGCAGACGCCGAACCTGGCGACCGTACACTACCAGCCCAACCCCGAATCCACTTTCTGGAGGAGCTAATGCTGACCCGCCGCCGCTTTGTAGAGTATTCCGCGTTGTCCTCGGCCATGTTGGTGTCTCGCCCGCTGCTGCGCAGTGGCTGGGCGCAGACGCCGGGGCGCCCGCTGCGCCTGGCGATCCTGGGCAGCGTTTATCGCTACCAGTCGCATATGCAAACGCTCGCGGACCGCTTTCTGGTGGGTTATCCATACGACGGCGAATGGCACATGCCCAACGTCCAAGTGGTCTCTGTGTATGTGGATCAGTTGGAGCGCCAGGCCGATGCTGCGCCCTCGCCCTACCAGCTTGCGATGACGGGAGCCAAGGTTGCGCCGGCAAGTTCCGCCAAAGGAATAGCGGGCGGGCTGGGCAGGGACCGCACGGTGAAGACGCAGCCCGCGCCGGAGAAAACGGAGCCATCCGAGAAGCCGGATCCAATGGCCGATCTGAGCAGAGCCCGCTCCAAGCAGTTCGGCTTCCGCCTGTGCAGCAATATTCCGGAGGCGTTGCGCTGTGGCGGCGACCGGATTGCCGTCGATGCCGTGCTGACCATCGTGGAGCAGGACGACTACCCGAGCAACGACAGGGGGCAGATTCTGCTGCCGAGCTACGATTTCTTTCAGCAGTGTGTCCAGGTGTTTGAGGACGAGGGACACGCGGTTCCTTACTTCAACCACAAGCAACTCTCGTTCAGCTTCGAGCAGGCACAAACCATGGTGAAGACCGCCGGCCGCTTGCGATTCCCGCTGCTGGCCGGCTCTTCGCTCCCTGTTACCTGGCGCTTGCCCGATGTGGATATCCCGCTGGGCGCGGAGGTCGAAGAGGCGGTGATGGTGGGTGTGGGCGGATTCGATGGCATGGATTTCGACGCGCTCGAAGCGCTGCAGTGCATGCTGGAGCGGCGCAAGGGCGGCGAGACGGGAGTGAAGGCGGTGCAGTTGCTCGAGGGCGACGACGTTTGGGCGGCTGGGAATGCGGGCCGCTGGTCCAAGGATCTGTTGAGCTCCGCTCTTTCGCGCAGTGACACGCCGATGGGCCTGACGGTGCTGGACGGCCGCACGCAGGACCTGGTGGCCTCCGGTGTGTTGCCGCAATTGGTCAAGAATCCGGCCGCGTATTGCATCGAGTACAGCGATGGAACGCGCGCCACGCTGCTCATGCTCAATGGCGCCATCATGGATTTCAACATCTCGGCGCGGGTCGCGGGACACGGGTTGGTGTCGACGCAGTTCTTCCTGCCGCCGGCTCCGAACGTCGTTGACTCTGCGTGCCTGGCAGCGAAGATTGAGCAGATGTTCCAGAGCAAGAGCGCGGCGTATCCGGTGGAACGTACCTTGCTGACGACTGGCTTGCTGGAGGCGTGTCTGCAGTCGAAGCATCGACTGAACCAGCGGTTGGAGACGCCGCAGTTGGCGGTTAGTTACCGGCCGCCGGATGAATCGCAATATGCTCGTAGCTGAGCGGCCAGGATTGCATGGCGGCCCTCCCTTCTCGCATTGAGGCGAGGCTGACGCTGGCGCAGTCGATATGACGGATTAGGACAGCTGGGCTCCGAGAAAAGGGGTATTGTGTCCCGGGATTCCCCTCACTTCGGCGCCCAGAAGGGCTCACCGGTTCTGACGAGTTGAACAGGAACCTCAGGCACAAATCCCTTGATCCACTGGGCCATTTCCAGCATGCCCTGCTCTTCAGAGATGGAGTGGCCGAGCATGATCCAGCCTTTCGGAATTCCCAGTGTCGTTGCGTCGAGGACGTACGCCGGGCTGTCGAGAAAACCGTCGCTTTCCTGCTGCTCGCCGCTGGCCACCACATCTACGTCGGGATTGTTGATACTCGGCGTTGCGTATCCCACGCCGAGCTGTAGACGGCTCACCTTCGCCTTAGGGTCGCCTACGACCCGCATCGCTTTATCGCCAAGACGCTTCTGGAAGGACGCGGCCAACTCTCCGAGGGTTGTCTCAGGAAGCGTGAAGTGATGCGACTGGGGCGTCGTCTCATATTGGGTAATCTCGAGCGCCCGCGCCAGACCCACCCAGATAAAGTCCGGCTTCTGCGCATGCATGTGATCGTGCATGCGGAAAATCACGATGTTGTGTTCGCGCATGAAATCGACCTTGAGCTTGTAGCTCGGGTCGCCGCTCACGATGGTGATGTCGTCGTGGTCGTTCCAGTAGGTGTCCTCATGCGGGACGATCATGTTGCAGCCCGCCGCTGCGGCGCGCCGGATGGCGTCGTAGGAGCAGAACATGGTGGTCGCGATTCCCTTGACGACGGTGTCGGGGCCGCCGAACTTGAAGGTGTCGCGGTAAGTCGTCTCCCGCCAGGGGAAACCGAGATGGGACTTGATGCGGGCAACGACATCGCCTGCGGTCAATGGGGCGCTCATCGTGAGGGTCTCCAGTAGGGATCGCCCGCGGAAATCCAGGTCGAGGCGACCTCAGGAACGATGGTCTTTAACCATTGCGCGCAAAGCTGCATTCCGGGGTCTTCCGAAACGATGCGGCCGGTGAGGATGAGAGCTTTCTTGCCGCCGAGGTCGTTCGTGTCGCGCACGTACTCGACAGACTCCCACTCGCGTACTTCGCCGGCAATGATTGCGTCCACGCCGGGGAGCGCCGCGATCGATGCGTCGATGGGGGTTGATCCGGGCAGCAGCGCCAGATTTCGCACGCGCAGTTGCGGGTCGCCCACCACGCGCAGGCCGCCGCGGGATTTCAGCGCGTTCTTTGTGTGCCCGACCAGTGCTTCGAGAGAGGTCTCCGGGATCGAAACATGTTTTGGATCGCCAGCGAGCTTTGACCAGCCGAGCGCATCGGCGAAACCCCTGGGCAAACGGATCGGGGTTGCGCAGGCGCCAGTGGTCGCTCAACCGGAAGATGACGAGATTGTGCTTCTTGAGGAAGGCGTCCTTAGCCGAGAAAACCGGATCGCGAGCGACTGGAGGAGGAGGGGCGGTAGCGGGCTGACCGAAAGGGCGCCTGACCGGAGGTGTTGGCGTGTCCGCCTTTGAGTAAAAAGTTGGCTCGCAGGTGATGATGAGGTTCGCGCCTGCGTTCACCGCACGGTTGAGAACTTCCAGCGAGGCGAGCGACGTGGTGACGATGCGGGTTACGGCAGTCGATGGATCGCCGGCCTTGAACGTGTCGACCGTGTCCGGCTTCCAATCGACGCCAATGTTCTTCCTGATGCGATCGGCCACTTCCTGCGCGGTGACTGGGGCGCCGATCGAACGCGCCAACAGCGGCGCGGCTGCGGCCAGCTCAACGAATTTGCGCCTTGAGAGGTACATGAACTCCTATTTCATCGGACCAAGTATACGGGCGAACACAATTCTTGGGCGAGCCCCTCAACAAGACGAGCGAGGGCGAACAGCGGCCCATCGCTTTGGGCTAAGTTGGGCACGGTGGGATTCGGGCCAATGGTAGCAGGCTCACACGCCCCATTTTGGAGCGCCGAATCATCATTTGTGAACTGTGGGGGTTGTATCCGCGGGTAGATCGCCGAGAACAAATTGGATTCCATTCAGTATCATCTGTGCTAACGCGGGCGTCTCGAAGAGCGTCGGAGTATGTCCCAGCGCGCAGTTGAACACCCGGCCTTTCCCGTAACTCTTAATCCAGACCAGACCGTAATCGTTGTCTGGACGAACGTGCCATGCGCGCAGGTCCGTCTTCTGCGCGTCTATGCTAATCAACACATGCAGCTTGCTTCGCGAGTAGGGTCCGGTGGGCAGAAAATGATAGAACTCATCGGTATAAACAAAGTCTTTTCCCCCGAAGGCCGCGGTCAGCGAATTGGCAGCGAATTGTTTTGTCAGCGGACTGTCGGGATCATCGATCTTGAGGGTTGCTGTCTCGACATGATGGGGTCCGTCCTGGGCGCCGAGGAGTTCGCCAAACTGCGGCAAGTCCATCGACGCATAACTTGCGCCATGCAAACCGGCTACCCCCCCACCCTCATGCACAAAACGAAGCAGGCCATTCAGGACGTCCGGATCAGAGTAGATTTCGCCGGTACCGCCGTTCAGAAAGACGGCGTCGAAGTCTAAAATTTTCGGATACTTCAAGTTATTAGGATCATTGCTGAATATCGCCTGGTATGCGTGGGTGGCGTCAGCCATTTTCTGGATTGCGAAATTGGCGTGTGCAGCCGTGTCGTGGTAAAACGCTCCGGCAGAACAAAGATCCATAACCAGAAGCTTTCTCGGTTTCTTCGGCGCTACCAGGGTAGTTTTCGGGAGCGCAGCTTCAATTTTCTGCTTGACCTCGGCGGGGATACGATCTGTGCTTGTCGGCGGGATCAACCGAGCATCCTCCTCGATGCGGTATCCCATCGCCGGCCGAGCCGCCTTTTCGAAATCGTCTGCCGCCTGCGATAACTGGTCGAAGGTTGCACCCCGCGTCTCGAGTTCCGGCCCTGAGGCAATCGTCACCTGCCACGGATCCACATCCAATGCAATGAACAGCGGCCTGGTACCACCATAGGGGCGGCTGCAATCGACGCACTTATCCGGCTGTTCCTGCGGAGGTGGCTCCAGTCGAGCGACTTGGTAAAGAAAATTCTGCAGGTCCGCTACACCTGTTCCCAGCCGGGCATCTCGACCATCCGGGCCTAAGGCGCTGCGGTCGCGTAGAGCCACCGCCATCAAGCGGTCCTTGATCGCCGCAAGTCCGTCGACCGGCTCTATGCCTTGCTTCATCCAATCGCTGAAACTGACACTCACACCGACATCTGGGCTGAGACCCTCCAGCGCATGCATGACGCTTTTTGGGTCACCCGTGCTTTCTACCGCCACGTTCACTCCGTTTTCGCCGGCGAGTTTATCGATGGCGGAAAGCGAAGAGGGCATGGCGTTGGTAATGATGGTCTCTACGCTCATTTCCTTGGCGAACGCGAAGAGCTTGCGAACGGACCCATCGTCAGAAGGAATGCTATCGACGCGATAAGCAGGCATCCTAAGGCGCAGCTCGTCGAGTCTGTCTTTGAGAGTGGCGATCTCGGCCGGCGACAAATTGTAATCCAGATTCTTGTCGACATCGGGGGCGACTTTCTGGCTGTTGTTGCCCTCGATACTCGCCAAACCTAGCGCCTCAGCCAGCACTGCCGAATCGGTGAAGGTCTTCCAGGGGAATGCAGTCGAGGAGATACCCACCTGCCAGCCGAGTAATCCGTTGACGGCTGTCCGGATTTGGCCGGAATCGGACCAATTGTTGCCCGCTCGGCGGATCGCCTTGGCGGCGGGAGCCGGATTCGTCACCTGGGCAGATACAGTTGCCGTCGCCGCAATGACTAAGACCGCACACAAACTCTTTTTCATGTGGTTATGCCTCTTTTCGTACTTGAGCGATTATTTTTTCGGCAGGGCAAACGCGTAGTAGCCCTGGGCTTCCGCCTTGCCGGCTTTCCAGGCAAAGCCTTCTCCCGGCGCCAGGGTTGGTGGATGTCCGGAGGCGCAGAAAACCACGTACTGGCGCCCCCCGGCTTCATACACTGCCGGGAGTCCTTCCGGATTTGCCTCCAGTTCCTGCTGCCACAGCAGCTTTCCATTGTCCTTGTCGTATGCGTGGACGGTGCGATCTCCCCAAGAGGCTATAAAGACCAACCCACCGGCGGTTACGACGGGGGAGTTTCTATTGGCAGCCAGCGATACCTTGGCTGACCCAGTGTTTTTGATTCCTTGAGCAGCCAGGCCGGGTACGACGCCCAGCGGGACTTTCCATCGGATGTCTCCATCGTTGAGATCGATCGCCACCAGGGAAGTCCAGGGCGGACTGATCGCGGGAAGGCCATTGTCGGCCAGGATCCGATTCTCGTATGTACCGAAGTAGCGAGTGATTCCGGGTGGCGGAGGCAACTTCTCCATGCCGCCGCCGCCCGCGCCGGCCGCGATGGGTGGACCGCCGGCTGTGGGATTTGAAACATAGGCGGCGAGATCGCGCAGGTATGCAGGCGATAAGTTGGAGAACGCCGGCATCTCCCCTTCGCCTTTGGTGACGACGTGTTCAAATTTATCGATGCCGATGTCCTTCGGCGACATTATGCCGCCGGTCCTATTAGGGCCGTGACATCCCTGGCAGAAATAGGCATAGATGACGTGGCCCTTTCTTTCCGTGGTTGCTTCGGCCGGCACCCATATCGGGACCGACTGGGACAACCTGGGCTTCAGCTCGGGCGAATCCGAGGTTCGCAAATACACCATTCCGGTTTGTGGGTCCGCGGCCCCATTGCCCCAATTGGCGCCGCCGTCGTCGGCTGGTATCTGAATCGAGTCATGCTTGTCGCTTCCAGGTGTGAAGATGCCCTGATTGTTTGCGGTCCGGAGGATCTCAAGAAAATGCGCATGGTCAGCGGCGCTCACGTAAGGGTCCAGATCGTTGGCGGTGAATTGCTGGCGCGCGAATGGCGGTGGCTTGGTGGGGAACGGCTGTGTCGGCCATGATTGTTCTCCCGGCGCATCGCTATGCGGAACGGGACGTTCCTCGATCGGCCAGAGTGGCTTTCCGGTTACACGATCGAACACAAACAGAAAACCGGATTTCGTGGGCTGGGCTACCACATCGACCATCTTGCCATCGTGCCGCACACTCAGTAGCTTCGGCGCCGCTGCCGGGTCATAGTCCCACAAATCGTGATGCACAGTTTGGAAGTGCCAGAGCCGTTTCCCCGTGCGCAGATCCAGGGCAAGTAGGCAATCGCCGAACAGATCCGCCCCGATCCGGTCGCCACCCCAGTAATCATAGGTCGGCGATCCTACTGGGAAGTAGCCGATACCCCGCTTCTCATCGATCGCGAACTCGCCCCAGGTATTGACTCCGCCCACGTAGGTCCACGCATCCTTTGGCCACGTGTCGTAGCCAAATTCGCCCGGATGCGGGATGGTGTGGAAACTCCAAACCAGCTTGCCGGTCCGCACGTCATAGGCGCGAATATCTCCGGGCGGCGAACCATAGGCTTCGCTGGTGGCGGAGCCCAGGATGATCCGGTTCTCGAAAACGTGTCCGGGGGTTCCGCTTTGAATTCCCCCCACGGTCTTCGGATCGCGGCCGAGCCCGTCGCGCAAATCGACGCGCCCGTCGGCGCCAAAGGTATCGATGCCGGCCCCAGTCCTGGCGTCAATTTCCTGGAGGAAGCTATTGGCGGCGAAAATGAGTCTTCGGTCTGAGCGGTCTTTGCTCTCCCAATAATTGATGCCGCGTTCGGTGGGCCGTCCCTCGGTTTTATGCGACCAGATTTCCTTGCCCGTTCCAGCGTCGAGAGCGACAATCACGTCCTTTTGGCCGAGAACGTACATGACCCCGTCCACGATCAATGGGCTAAAGTCGAAACTTGCGCTGGTGCCGGGGACAGAATAGAACCAGGCCTGTTGCAATTGACCTACATTGGTCTTATTCACCTGCTGCAGCGGGGAGTAAGCCGAGGCATCTGCCCCGCCACCGTAATCGCTCCAGTTCCTGTTGGCGGTCTGTTTCGGCGGCTGCGCCAGTAGGATGGCCGCAAGGGAGACTGCTCCGGGCAAAAAAATCCAAAGGCTGCGATTGTTTATTTTCATCCTGCAGCCAGCCCAATTCCTTTGAGGTCGATGTGCCACGCGGGGACCATTTACCAATCGCTCGCCTTCCGAAGTAGAAGAACGGATTCCATGCGGCCCTCGCGGCGGAGCTCTTAGAAGCCCCGCCGCGAGGAGAAAAAAGAGAGCTAAAAACTGGCCCTAAGGCTGAACTGAATCTGCCTCGGCGTAGCACCGGAGGCGAGACTGGTGATTACACCAAAGCCACTTGCCCCAAATGTGGTACCGGGCAAGCCATAGTTTTGGATGTTGAACACGTTGAAGAACTCCGCCCGGAATTGAAAGGCGAACCCTTCGTACACGGGCAGTTGCTTCATCAAGGAAAAATCAACATTGTCATATGGCATGCCAATAACAGGAGCCCTTCCGGAATTGCCGTACTGATTGACGGGGTGGGCGAAAGCAGCAGTGTTGAACGCCACGTTCTTGGTAGGGTGGCTCACTTTGGGGTTTCCAATCAGGTTCGCTCGGTCGTAGTTGACGAAGCTCGTATTGCCGATGTTGGCCGGGTCGAGACCTTCGTCGGGGAAGCCGAGCGGGGGCCCGGAGTGGGCCGACAAGTTCGTATTTGCCTGCCACCCCCCCAGCAGATATGCGGGGACACCATGATTCAGGTATGGCTTGTCTTTCCCAAAGGGCAGCTCATAGAGAGACCAGGCGTAGACAATGTTGGTGGTGTTGTTTCCGGATACACCGTAATTGGAATTGATGTCGTTGTAGTTCTGGAAGGCCGCATAGCTGAGGGGGCCATTCTCAACTCCATAGAAGCCGCTCCCGGCATTATCCATCGACTTCGACCAGGTGTAGCCCGCCCCGAAGGCGAGTCCCGAAGATAGCCGCTTGTCTACCCTTGCTTCCAGGGCGTTGAAGTTGGCTGTACCCCGATCGGTTGCCTCCAGCGCCGTGCCCGACCAGGGAAACGGCCGATTGGCGCCTGCCTGGCCGGGCACGGGGGAATTGTTGTCCAGGCCGGTATCTTGTAGCCGCCTGGTAATGCTCCCTACATACGAGACGGACGCCACCAAGCTGGTGCTCAGCTGCCTCTGTATGTCGAGGTTGAACTGGTGGGAGTAGGCGTCTTTCATATGGGGATCCCAATACCATCCAAACTGCTGAAAGGGTGTCGTAACCGCTGGAAGCGCCTTCGCACTGCTTAACGTCGGAATAATCTGCGGCATGGTGTTGACCGGCTGTCCGATAACGTTAAAGTCCGGAGCGAGATCGAAATTGTAAGGCCAGGAGAAGATGCGGTCATCGATGGTTTGTACGGAACCTTGCAGGGTGTCGTAGATTATGCCGTACCCACCCCTGATTACCGTAGAAGGATCTAGCTTGTAGGCGAAACCGAGGCGAGGCCCAAAATCGCGATAACTTGGATCCGGACCCAGATTCGGGTTGGCCGCGAGGGTGACATGGGCCGCAAGGATTGCGTTGGTTGCGGGATCGGAAACGGGGATGCAGGGTGCGTACACTCCCGTGGCCGGGTCGCAGGGTGGAGGCAGTTTTTTACCCGAGATAATCCAGTTACCAGTATTCGGGTCAAGCATGGACGCCACCGTTCCGTTCAGCAGATGGGGCGATGTTGCACCGTCCCAACGCAACCCGGCATTGATGGTGAGACGCGGAGACACCTTCCAGGAGTCCTGGATGTAGGCCGCGACCGATTCGAATCGGTTGGTGGCTACGGAAGGGCTGCCAAAACGGCCGTTGTCAGGGATGCCCATCAGGGCCCCTGCAAGATCATTTCCTGTGCTCCCGGCATTTTGCGGATCCGCGGTTTCCGCAGTCGCGAACGTAAAGGTGGCCGAGCCGTATTGCTTAGCCAGCGGCCCCGACGTTTCCCCGAAAATAATTTCTTGAAATCCGAAGCGGACCTGATGATTTCCATGTAACCAGGTGACATTGGCTGCATAGTTGAGGTCTGTAGAGTTTCCTCCAACGGAGGCCGGGCCGGCATCACCGACAGTGTTATAGCCTGAAGCTAATCCCGCTTGACCACTCGCAGAGGAGAAGCCATAGGTGAAGGTCGTACTCCCGTAGTGTGGTTCTAATCCGGCAAAGCCGGAGCGAGGCACCCCAATCGGATTTGATCCAGACGTTGCTGCAAATCTCCCGGAAAGTCCTAATGTCGCGTCCAGGATCAGGTGCGGCGAGAATACGTGCGTGTAGCCACCACCGTAGGTCTTGTTGGTTGTGGTGCTGAAGTTCTCAAGCTTGAACGATTGAGGGCTTAGAATTGATTGACTGAGAAGGCTGTAGCGAAAGAATATTGAATTGTTTGGTCCGAAGTTCTGATCGATGCGTCCGCTGTACTGGTTTGCATTGTTCGTACCCACTGAGTTCAGAATCGTATTCGGCGCACCTGGGACAGACGGAGTGAAGTTCGGGGTATCGCTGTAGGTTTTCAAAAAGGTTTGATCCTGCTGGTTGATCAAACTTGCCGGAACGATATGGCCATTGCCACCGAGCAACGGCCGGAAATAATTTCCCGCACTTCCCGTGGTCTGAAACGGATCGTAGAGAAGCGCCGGGACATTGTCATCGTTCACCACGGACGCATTGGTGAAATCGCCATTTAACTCAGCATCTGTGGGCGAGACGTAGGTGAGTGCCGCGGCGTTTGAATATCGCCAGCTCTCCCAGGCAAAGAAGAAGAACGTCTTATTTTTGCCGTTGTAGAGTTTCGGAATCCTGACGGGACCGCCAATATCGGCTCCAAATTCGTTCTGGCGAAAGGGCGCAGGCGGGGCCGGGGTATTGCCGTTAAAATCCGTAAACGGGTTGCGAGAATCGAAGGCATTGTTGCGTAAATATTCCCAGAGGGCGCCATGATAGGAATTCGTTCCTGACTTGGTTACGATATTGACGACCCCGCCCAAAACACCGCCAAACTCGGCAATGTCGTTATGAGACTGGATCTTGAACTCCTGCATGGCGTCGATGATCGGCGGAACGTCGTAGGATCCACGATTGGCGGCAGTGTTGATGATGCCATCCTGAAAGTAAACACTTTCGCGGTTCCATTGACCCTGTATCGAAGGCAAGATAAACGTAGCGGTGGGGAGACCAGGCGGGGAACCGATGGCGTTGAGGGTATTGTTCTGAGAGTAGTTCACCGGGTTGACGCCAGGAGTTAGGGTAAGCAGCGCGGTGAAGTTTCTTCCGTTCAGCGGGAGTTCATCGATCGTACGCTGCTCGATCACAGCGCCCAGTTCACTCGAGGACGCTTGAAGCAACTCGGCGGACGAAGTGACACTGACCGTCTGCGATGTCGTTCCCACCTGCAAGTGAAAGTCCTGAGTGGAAGTCTGGTTTACGTCGAGCTTCAGTTCAGGGCTCACGCCCTCCGCAAACCCGACCTGAGTCACGGTCATCTTGTAGGTTCCCGGAGGAAGCAGTGGGAGCACATACAAGCCTTCACCGTTTGTTCTTGTGGATCGAGTAAAGCTGGTTTGTGCGTCGAGCAAACTTACAGTCGCGCCCGGGACGACTGCCCCGTTCTGATCGAAAACGTGCCCGTTGAACTGTCCGGTTGCGGTCTGTGCGTGGAGAAGGCTGCAGAAAACAGTCAGCGCGGTCAAGCATGCTCCGGCTCGTAGCGCGATTTGTACGCAGTGGGCGATGCCAGATGCTTGCCGCCGGGGATGCCTGCTCCGGAATGGAACACTTGTCCAAAAGACACTTCTCATAGTCCCTCCTACTTGGGTTCCAACCCAGGCGGAACCCTTCTTCACAAGTCCACAACGCGGCCGGTGAGTCTCGTGCATTTGTGCGATTTCTCTACGCGTGCTCAACGCTGAAATCTGTTCGTGTTCAAGGAAGTACGAACCGTGAGACCGCCGGTTGCCAAGGGATTGATCCGTACCTGCCGCGGCCTTTTTTTGACGGCACCAAAAATAGGCGTCCTTTGGGAGTTCTGTCAATCAAAAATATCTACTAATGAAATAGTGATCACTATATGATGATTTTATAGATTTCGAGTTGCGGAGAGCTTCGCCAAAAAGGGGCTTGTCGAGGGCGAATGAGTCCGCGTGAGACGAGAAAGGAAACCGCAGATCCCACGGCAGGCCGGGGCAGGCTCCACTCCGCTGCGCTCCGGTCCTAACGAACAAACAAGGAGTGTGGTGTCGCACCTCCGGCGCTCGACCGCCTGCGTTTCTGGACCCAGCCCTTCCGGGTGAGCCCACGCTGTCCATGGTCTTGACGTTATGCGCTTATTTGTACTACATTGTAGTTGTTACTGAGCACCCGGAACGAAGGACTGCATCTCGTATGGCGTGGCCTCCACAAGCAAGGGCGGTTTTGGCAAAGCCCGACCGAAGATTCTTCCTTTCGTCGCTCGGCAGTCTTGGGACCGCTCTTGTGCTCAGCAACCGTGAGTTGAAAGCCGAGAATCGTTCAGAACCGAGATATCGCTTCCGAACACCGGAATGCGAAGTCCGCATGAGTGTTCAATTTCTCGCGAACTCTTCCACCGAGGGATTTCATTTTCGCGACCGGCTGACGAACCGCACCTTCTGCCTCTCGGCCAGCGGAAGGGAAGACCATGGCTGCCTGGAGCGATTCGTAGGCGCTATGGCCATCGCGCGTTATGCCTTTCGCTCGCCGCGTCACTCTGCCGCTCCTCTGAACCTGCGCGAGCGTGTCCTGATTATCGATAACGACAGCGGCATGAGCCCTCCCCCTCCGTTTGAAAGGGCTCTGGCCATCGAGAGAGAAATGGCCAGCGACATCCAGGCATTCGGCTACGACCCGGACCACCTGCAACCAACAGCCTATCCGCAGCAAGCCTCCCGCTGCGTGGCGTCTGCTGCGCCAGGACTTGTATCTCAACGACCGAACAACCGCCTTTCTCATCGTCCACTGGAAGCACACGCTGGACGTCATCAGCCTGGTCGACGTGATTCCCGGCGATGAGACGGAATGGATCCGTTAGGACGCGGATGCGTGCGCAGAACGAAAATGACTTGACTGGCACCTGATTAATACTACAATGTAATTTAAATAATGCTTGGCGAATTTGAATACGTTCTGATCACCACTGCCGCCGGACTCGGAGAGAATGCCTATGGCGTTGCGATCCGGGATGAGATGGAAGCGGCCATCCAACGGAAATGCTCTATGGGCGCGTTGTACACCACCATGGACCGCCTGGAAGCAAAGGGCCTACTCAAGACCTGGGTGGGCGAAGCAACGCCGCAACGTGGCGGCCGGGGCAAGCGGATGGTGCGTGTAACCCCGCAGGGCGTGCGGGCAGCGAAAGAATTCTATGACTCGGTCCTGCGGATAAGCCGCGGCGCATCCTGGGTAGAAAATCGCATGGGAAGGACTTCATGAACACAAGCTCGTGGCCGTTAGTGGAGCTCAGCACGAGGCTGCTCGATCCCCAGGAACGGGAGGTGGTGCTCGGCGATCTGGAGGAGACGCAAGAAACCACATGGCGCGGACTGCTCGAAGTTTTCGGCCTGGTCCTGCGCCGGCAAGTTGGTCTCTGGCGTGATATACGGCCATGGGTTGCTGGGTTTGTCATAGCGCTTCCCAGCAGCTACCTGCTGATGATCGCTTCTTTTTCGGTGAGCTGCACATACCAGCGGCTGGTGAATCACAGGGTCTTCGTCGGGCTTTGGCCAACGGGTCACGAGGGTTTCCCGTTACTGTTCTGCCATGTGCTGCTGCTGATCTCCTGGTCCTGGACAGCCGGCTACGTGGTTGGCTCGGTTTCGCGACGGACCCTCTGGGCGAGCGTTGTTCTCGCGGCTGCTCCCTTTTTGCTTTTCCTGTGCACGCCCGCCTGGTGGTTTAGCCTCTATCTGTTCCTGCCAACGGCAATCTTCGGTGCCTGGCGGGGATGGCAAGGTTCCCGAATCTCATTCCGTGCAGCTTCTGTCTTGGCCCTCACCATGACGGCGCTGATGATTTCGGCGTGGAGCAACGACGCTTTGTGGACGGCTAACTGGGTGTTGCTTGGGCCCGCGTGGATTCTGGTCGCGAGAGCGCGACGTTCCAGCCCCAACGGCCGCGCTGGTTTTTGGCCCATGGGACACGCACCCGTCCAGTGAAGCAGCGCCCTTGGTCAGCCAAATAGCTTCCTTTCGAGCGAATGCAGATCGTTTGGATCGAAGTAGCGTAGAGACCAGGCATCGTTGGTGTAGAGAAACATTCCTGCCTGCGTCGCCGCTTTCTCCAGCGACTGCGGCATCTGGGTGACTTTCGTTCGCCGTGCTGGACTCTTGGCTGCACGTGCTTTTGACGAGGGCTTGCGTACGCTCTTCTTCACGGCGGCTTTCTTCGCGGGAGCCATCATCCGGGCCACCGGCGTGGAGACGCGCAGAGAAGCTGACCTCGCACTGGTTCGCCGGGACGCCGACTTTTTTACGGTCGCCTTTTTCGCCGTCTGCTTTTTCAGCGCGGCCTTCCTGGCGGCCGGCTTTTTTCCGGCCGGTTTCTTTGTCGCAGTTCGCTTGGTGGCGGAGAGCGCCGCCAACGCCTTCTTTGCCGCACTCTTCGGGGTCTTCGGGGCTTTGGACGCCTTGGCCTTTGGAGGCGTTGCGAAACGATCGAGGAAGTTGTAGTGGTCCACCAGAAGCAGCGCTTCGATGGCAAACGTCATCGCTACTTCGGGGTCATGAATCTCGAGCAAATTGTCCCCATTGTCTTCTTCCCCACCCGTGGCTAGATTCGACGACCCGCACCACACTACGGGGTCGCTACCGTTCACACCGCAGACGACAAACTTGTCATGAATCTCATGTCCGGGGGGACTAGGCACGCGATCGAACGGAGGAGGTAAGAGTACCTGGTTGGGTTTCCCGGTCACCAGGACACCAGTTTTGCTGCCCGGGGCATATAGTTTCACACCACCCGGAGAATCCGAGATTCCATAGCTGAAGAGACTTTGCGTGCTATGCAGGTTGATGAGTGTCTGGCAGACTGGTGACTCGGTACGGGTCAACTGCATCACCGCGAAGATTACATTGCCATTCGTTGCAGAGACCTCCGATAGGATCCGTTTCTGAATCGCATTCAGGATCTTCGTTGTGTCCGCCACCGTATGAGGTGAAACATTGATGCTCATTTTCGGCAAGGTCTGCGCACTGCTGGTAAACGCCTTCGTCGCCAGCGCGCTGCCCGCAAAAGCCGCTGCAATGGCCTTTGACACCTTGGGAGAGGTCAGCACTGTCCAGCTTTCCTCGAATACCTGGGCGTAATACTGGGCGACAGCCGCCTGGTCAAACACCAAGACATGGTTCGCGTTGACGTACAGCCCATTCACCGAAAAATTGGTTGCGCCGGTAAGTGCACTCGAGGCAACACCATTCCTGGAGACGATGAAGATCTTGTCATGCGAGAAGCGGTCGAAGCACCCCCGCTTGAGGGCAGTTCCATCTTTCGCAATCTTCGCGAACGCCTGAGCAAAGTCATCCTCCAGGGGCACGACCGTCTTCGTCACCCCGGTTTTCTTGTTTGTTTCCTGATGGGTAATGTGCAGTGGTGCGCTATCAAGAATGATGCGGATGCGTCCCTGTGCAGCGAGCGTCAAGAATGCCGTTACTAAGTCGGGCTCATTGAGGTCATAGGCGAATACGTCCAAATGTAGCGTCGGGTCGTTGACCACCTCATCGAGCACATCGAAGATCTGCACTCTCGCCGTTGCGCCCATCCAGCTGTAAATTTCGGCAAAGGTCACATCCTTCCCAACTTTATTGGTTCCTGCCTTCGCTGCAGTTGAGTACTGCAAGGGGCGATTAGCCGGTTGTATAGGGGTGTTCCCGCCAAAATCTCGCGCGTAGGCCTGGGATTGCATGTAGCCACGGGTGAACCCCAGTTTCAGTGCCCCGCTCACGAACGGACCCACCGGAATGGTTACAGACACGCTCTTGGTGTTATCGATCGCCAGCATACTCGCGCTTGCGTCGAAATATCGCGGGGTCACGGTGTATGAATAGTTGCCGGCAACCAAGCTCCCTCCATTCTCCGGAGCATGGGCGAAATCAACCCAACGGTATTTCTGGATCGGAGCATTCACGGTGGAGCGGGGTAACTCGCCGGCAACCTGGGCATGTTTGCCGGGGTTCTGGAATTCAAGGAAGTTAAAAAGGTAAAAGGCAGGCTGCACGCCCGGCAACTTGCAGGCAATCGTAAACCCGGCAAGGTTCTTTGCCAGCGTTGCATCATCGAAGTCAAAAGCCAACAGGGTTTTGTTGTCGCCTGAATAAGCCTTCACGGAGAACTGATTCGCAGCTTTCGATACGACCGTCATAGAAACCTCAGCAGAAAAGAGTCAGAGTCCCGGGGCGCGAAGTCTACGATTGATCTCACTTTATATAACGAAAACCATGGGGATTTCCCTGAGATGTGGAATTCCCTGAGATTCATGGGACCGATTTTGCCAGAGATACAGCACGTTCTTGAGCTGCTGAATTCAAGCGGGCGTCAATCCTCCAGATCGGGTCCCGAAAGGCGCACCTCAGCGGCTAAACAGGCTGCACCATATTCGGCGATCGTTGTTGCCGTTCGTGCCATTCCTCAATCGTCGAACCGGCGCCCAAGGCTGAAAAAGAAACCGCAGACCTCTAACTGCGCCGCAGGCACATCAAAACCGAAGTTAAATGTCATGAATGTGGCCTTGTTTCGATCTTTATATGCCTTGACACGTATATGCTGCATGAAGTATATCCAAAGAGTGGAATCTGTATTCGAAATCATTGCGGAGCCGAACCGCCGCGCGATATTGAGTCTCCTGAGCTCGTCACAACAGTCGGTAGGCGAGATCGAGCGTCAACTTCGTATGTCGCAGCCGACGGTGTCAAAGCACCTGCGGGTGCTGCGCGACGCCGGCTTCGTGGAATCCACGGTGGACGCACAGCGTCGACTCTACCGGCTGAAACCTGAACCACTTCAGGAGATTGATATGTGGCTGGCTCCATTCCGCCGGTTCTGGTCCGCTCACCTGGATGCTCTCGAACGCCACCTGGACCGCATGGCCCAGACAACACCAACGAAAGGGCAAACAAAGAGAAGACGACGCGGCCCAAACCGCGAACGTGACAAAGGAGAAACGAAATGAAAATCAAAGTGACCAGTGTATTCGTGGACGACCAGGAGAAAGCACTGCGCTTCTACACCGAGGTGCTGGGCTTTGCCAAAAAGAACGATTTTAGCCAAGGCCCCTATCGCTGGCTGACCGTAGTCTCGCCCGAGGATAAGGACGGCACCGAGCTGCAGCTGGCGCTCAACAACAACCCGGCGGCGAAGGCTTACCAGCAGGCCATCTACCAGCAAAGCCAGCCCGCGGCGATGTTCTTCACCGACGACGTGCAGGCCGACTACGAGCGCATGAAAGCACAAGGCGCCGAGTTCACCCTGCCACCAAAAGACGTGACGGGCTCCAAGATTGCCATGCTGAATGACACCTGCGGCAATCTCATTCAGGTCACACAGCTGATGAAGTGGTAAGGCGGACAAGGAGAAGAGGATGAGCAATCTCGATCAGTACGCACCCGGTCCCGCAAGCGGGGCGCGGGTACGAAAGGACGGAGAGAAGTGGACGCTCATCGTCGTCCGCGAACTCCGTCACCCGCCGGAGATGGTGTGGGAGGCGCTGACCGATCCTGCGCACCTTGCCGCATGGGCACCGTTCGATGCCGATCGGAACCTGGCCGACGAGGGGCCGGTAAAGCTCTCGTTGGTCGGGACACCGAAGCCGCAGGTGTTCGAGAGCGCCGTAAAACGGGCCGAGGCGCCGAGGCTGCTCGAGTACAGCTGGGGTGGCAACGAACTCCGGTGGGAGCTGGAGGCGCTCGGCGGCGGGACGCGCCTCACACTGTGGCACAACATCGATCACCGCTTCATCTCGTGGGGCGCGGCGGGCTGGCACATCTGCTTCGATGTGCTTGAGCGGCTCCTCGCAGGTGACCCGATGGGACGCATCGTCGGCTCCGACGCCATGAAGTTCGGCTGGCAGCGATTGAACATCGAGTACGCAAAGCAGTTCGGCATTGAGGCCCCCAGTGGGACGCCCAACGCCGCGAAAGTTAAGGCATAGGAGGAAGAAGATCATGGAATCCACCCTGCAGAAGACGGCGCTCGTCGCCACCTTCACCACTCCCAAAACCAAGATCGTCTATTGGACCGTCACCGTGCTCTTTTGCCTGCAGATGAGCTTCACCGCCTACAACGAGCTGGCGAGCCCGCTGGTGGGCGCGGTCTTCACCCGGCTTGGGTTTCCGAGCCACGCTTTCCAAGTGGAGCTGAGCGTCGCCAAGGTCCTGGGTGTGCTTGCGCTGCTGCTACCGTTCGTACCGGCGCGGTTGAAGGAGTGGGCTTACGCCGGCTTCGCCATCAACCTCGCCTCGGCGCTGATTGCCCACTTCTCGGTGGGCGACGGCCTGTTCGGGTGGGGCTGGGCGGCGATGACCGGCGTGCTCTGGGGGTTGTCATACATCTTGTGGCGCCGCCTGCAGGCTGCGGGGAAAGAATGAAGTCCACTTCTCTGGACAGGTCCAGAACCGCAGCCGTGGTTAGGTATCGGCGGTTGCAGGTTGCGCTGCGCGCAGCTAGATTAGGTGCGAGCGTTGAAGCTGCACAAGAGAGGACCCTTCCCGGTGGAAACTGCCTCTGCATTCATTGACGAGAAGATCAAGGAACTTGGGGACTGGCGCGGGAAGATGCTCGCGAAAGTTCGCGAAATCATACACAAGGCAGACCCTGAGATCGTGGAAGAGTGGAAGTGGATGGGAACTCCCGTCTGGTCGCACGGCGGCATCGTGTGCACGGGAGAGACGTACAAGAACGCCGTTAAGATGACGTTTGCCAAGGGAGCTGCTTTGAAGGATCCTTCCGGTCTATTCAACTCCAGCCTGGATGGGAATGTCAGGCGCGCCATCGACATCCACGAAGGCGACAAGATCAATGAGGCGGCCTTGAAGGATCTCATCCGCGCTGCCGTGGCGCTTAATCTCGAAGGCAAGAGCAAGCCGAAGCCACGCCGAGCGAGCAGCAAACGGGCCGACTAAGTTCATCGCAGATCGGGCCCCCCCGCTCAGAATCAAAATATCGAATCACAGAGGAACGCATGTCTCAGGAATACATTGAGATCCGCGGTGCCCGCGAGAATAATCTCAAGAACGTCTCGCTGCGCATCCCCAAACGCAAGATCACGATCTTCACCGGGGTCTCGGGTTCGGGCAAATCGTCGATCGTCTTCGACACCGTCGCGACCGAGGCACAACGGCAGATGAACGAGAATTTCAGCATGTTCATCCGCACCTTCCTGCCGCGCTACTCGCAGCCAGACGCCGATGCCATCGAGAACCTGAGCATGCCGATCGTGGTGGACCAGAAACGGCTAGGCGGCGGGTCACATTCGACGATGGGCACCATCACCGATATCTACCCGGTGCTGCGCCGCCTGTATTCCCACATCGGCAAACCGCATGTGGGACATGCGAATGTCTTTTCCTTCAACGACCCCAAGGGCATGTGCCCGAACTGCAACGGCCTCGGCCGCAAGATGGGCGTGGAAGTGGATCTGTTCCTCGACAAATCCAAAACACTGAACGAAGGCGCGATCCTGTTCCATGAATATGCCGTCGACAGCTGGGGCTGGAACTTCCTCGGCCAGTCAAAACTCTTCGACATGAACAAGAAGCTTGCGAAGTTCAGCGAGAAGGAAATGGAACTGCTGTTGTACAGCAAACCATACAAACTGAAGACAAAGGTGGGAGGCAAAGAGTTCAATTTAACGTGCGAAGGCGTTATCAGCAGATTTACCGCCAAGTACATCACGCGCGACGTGAAGACCATGTCGGAGCGTACACAAAATGCGGTGGCTCCCTACATCACCATGGCGCCGTGCACCGTGTGCCGGGGCGCGCGCTTAAGCCAGGAAGTGCTGAAGTGCAAGATCGACGGATACAACATCGCGGAGCTGGCCTCGATGGAAGTGGGCCAGTTGATCGGTGTGATCAGAGGGATCAAGGAACCGAAGGTCACACCTATCTTGAACACCCTGATCCAGCGCCTGCAGTATCTGGTGGATATCGGCCTCGAATATCTCACCTTAAATCGCGAAACGGATACGCTCTCGGGCGGGGAATCGCAGCGCGTGAAGATCGTCAAACACCTGAGCAGCAGCCTGGTGGACGTGATGTATGTGTTCGACGAGCCCAGTGTGGGTCTTCACCCGCGTGATGTGCATCGCCTGAATGAACTTCTTCAACAATTGCGTGATCGGGGAAATACGGTTCTGGTGGTGGAACATGATCCCGATGTGATTAAAGTCGCTGACCATGTCGTGGATGTGGGTCCGCATGCAGGGAGCCAGGGCGGCCAGATCATGTACGAGGGTCCGTTCAAGAACTTATTGAGCGCGGACACGCTGACGGGCAAATATTTGAAACAGACGGTTCCGATTAAAAGCGATTTCCGTTCCGCCAAGGGGAAGCTTCCGATCAAGAATGCAAAAGCCAACAACTTGCAGAACGTGAGCGTGGACATCCCCAAGGGAGTCCTCACGGCGATCACCGGCGTGGCAGGTTCAGGCAAGAGCTCGTTAATTCATCAGAGCTTTCTACGGCAACACCCGGATTCGATTGTGATTGACCAATCCCCTGTGGGTGTTTCGAGCCGGTCCAATCCGGGCACGTATACGGGCATTATGGACGATGTGCGCAAGGCCTTCGCGGCCGCGAACAAGGTGAGCCCATCCCTGTTCAGCTTCAACTCCGAAGGCGCTTGCGCGACCTGCCAGGGCCTCGGCGTGATCTACACGGAGATCCCCGCGATGGGCGAGGTTAAGTCGCCCTGCGAGATCTGCGAGGGCAAACGATTTAAAGATGAAGTGCTGGGCTACAAGCTCAACGGAAAATCGATCAACGATGTGCTGGGAATGACGGTCAGTGAGGCACTCGCCTACTTCAAGATCGCCAAGATCACCAGCAAGCTACAGGCCATGAGCGATGTGGGCCTCGATTACCTGACCCTGGGTCAGCCGTTGAGCACGCTCTCCGGCGGCGAATGCCAGCGCATCAAACTGGCGAGCGAACTGCATAAACAAGGCAGTATCTATGTGCTGGATGAACCCACAACCGGTCTACACATGTCGGACACCCGTCACCTGCTGGAGATCATGAACCGCCTGGTGGACGCCGGCAACACGGTGATTGTGATTGAACACAATACGCGCGTGATCAAGCATGCAGACTGGATCATCGATATGGGCCCCGAAGGCGGCACGAAGGGCGGAAAGGTCATGTTCGAAGGCACGCCCAAGCAGCTGCTCACGCAAAAGAATTCGCTGACCAGTGAGTTCCTGCGGAACTAGGGTTACGGGCAGAGTGATCGAGTTTTCCCACAGGCCCTGAGCCGGGCTTCCCTCCGTCCACTTCCTGATTGGACTGCCGAGTAATCCACAGGGCGGCAAAGCGTGGGCTGTAACGTTTTGAGTCTCGCCGACACTATCTGGATGTTAGGTGGATGGGTTGGAACCGAATCATTAGGGGATGCTCTGCAAAACCATTTGTGGGTTCCATGCCATCCTGGGCGACTCTCTTTACAGATATTTACCGCGTCTTCGGGGGGAGGCGCCGGTAAGGCTCTGGATGAGAGTCGCCGTTTATGCGTTTGCCCTAGGGATAGAGTGTGACTTTGGGCGTCACCCGAGGGTGAATGGAAGTGGCTTCGCCGGTGTCGTTGATGACATGGCTGATTTCGCCAAGATCGCCCAGGGCCACCGTGATCATGTGGTGGAACTGCACGCCGGGGGTCCTCGGCACTTCTATGGCCCGGGTCAGCACAACCTGCGGACGCAAAAAGACACTATAGATCCCGAGGCCCCAGGCCTCATGGCTGGTCACAGCATCCGACACTTTGTAGGAAGCCCAGCCGTTGGTGCCGGGCGCGCTGGTATAGCTGGCCTGATCCGGCGGGTCGTAGGGAATCTCGGACTGGTAGAAATAGGTTCGTCCGTGATTTCCATTCCACAAGCACTTGAAATTGCTGATGATGTTCTACGAATAGACCGTAGACGGTGACGTTCTCCCCGTTGACGACGAGCCCGTTAGCACTCGTATTGCTCGACCAGCCTACGCCTTCCCCATGATCGGCGCGCCAGATCCAGGTGTGGTCGATGATGGTATCGCTGCTGTTCACTTCCAGATTGACCAGCGTCCGGCCTACGCCAGCCCCGCCGACACGAAAGAAGACATCATGCAGAGAAATAGGGTTCTGCATGTGCCGCGCTTTGCTGCCATTCGGTCCCACTTGCAATAGCACCGGTGATTGTTTCACTCCGGCATCGAACAGGAGACCGGCAACGATCACTCCGTCGACGTCGGCTGTGGACATGGCTGCTGTGCCGTTGACCGGCTGCAGCGTGGCAAAGCCGAGTCCCAAAACTACGGTGTCCGGCCGGGTGATGCGGATCGCCTCCGTCAATTTGTAGATCCCCGGGGTGAGTAACAGATTCTTACCTTTGGCCAGTGCGGCGTTCAACGTGGCGGCTGTATCCACCTCAGGCCGGGCGATATAAAAACGGCTGATGGGTATGGTTTTGCCCGGGGTGGTCCCCTGATGCCAGGTGATGCCCACACTCCTGTTGCGCAGCGATGGAATGCAGACGCTCATGTTTCCGGCGGAGTCGACCTGGAGAAAAGGCTTCTCGCGCACGATCGGGGTTTCGGCAACCTTGGTATAGGGTGGCGTAGGCCATTCCCCTGCGGGCGGATGGGGGACGCCGACGAAAACCATATTCCAATTGGAGCCACTCCAACTGCCCCATTCCGTGTTCCTGGAAATAAATTGCTGCTGTGGCCCGGCGTCGACTTTGCCGTCAATCAGAGCATCCGACATCCATCCACCGCTGGCCCAGCCAGAGTGCTGATGGAGCACAATATCCCCGCGGATGTGCATGCGCCGAAGGGGCGCAGCCTGGGATACGGCCCATTGCATCGCGCCTCCAGCAGGAGATATCGAGAAGCCCTCGATCCCTCTCCAGAAAGTCGTGGTGGCGTTGTTGTTCGGTGCGCTGGCATCGGCATGCACGTTGCCCACGATGTGCACGCCATCGGGAGAGGCTCCCAACCCGATCACTTGGGTGTAGAAGCCGACCGGAATATCCAGCTTGTAGTCGCCGGGCAGAAAGAGCAAGGCGTTGCGTTGGCTGCCGAACTCGTTGCGTTGCTGGGTGGTGTAGATCGCGTCGATCTGGCGTTGCATGGTGGACGACGCCATCGAAGGGTTGAAGATAAGAACGTTCGGACCAAGATCGGGCGTGGCGGCCATCGCCAGGATAGCTGGGCATACCAACAGAGCAGCCACGATGGCGTTGATCACGCGGCTACCAAACATAGGTTCCCACCGATTCTTCGGGCAGGGTAGTGGTAAACCAGCGGCCGTGGTACTTCACGTTGAAGGTCTTGGGAAAGTTGGCGGTATTCGATGCGACCAGCACGATCTTGCCGTCGGCGGTAAGAAATGCAACCGACGCAAGTTGCTCCAACTCAGTCGTTCCTACGCGCACCGAACCTGGTGGCACGAATTGAGAAAAATGCGCGACTGCGTAGTAGGCCACGTTCCGGGTAGCATGGCTACCATTCAGGGTGATGGCGCCCTGGCAGCCGGTACAACCTCCATCGTTGGTGTGGGGGCCGTTATTGGGGTCTGCGGCGAGATTCCATAGCAGTACGTTGCGGCTCCAATTTCGGGTTGCGGCGATCAGCACGTCGCTGACTGCGGCGGCAATGGGCAGGGGTTCATCGGGTCCACTGGAGATGGACTGCTCGGTCATGTATAGATTTTTGTTTGGATACGCCGTATGCACTTCTGTCATTGCGGAAGCCGCGCCGCCATAAAGGTGAAAGGCTGTTCCATCAACATACTTATTGGCCGCCGGGTCTTCCAGAATCGACAACGCATAGGATAGAACATCGGGATTGTGGTCGTACAAGAGGATCCTGGTGGTGATTCCTGCGCTCTGAAATGCCGGCCCCAGGTGTTTGGCGATAAAAGTATCTTGTTCCTCCGCGAACATGACCATGCTGGGTGTGTTTTTGGGGTTCAGGGGTTCATTCTGTACGGTGACGGCGGCAATGGGGATGCCTTCCGCCTTCATCTGCTGGATGTATTTCACAAAATACGCGGCATAGACCCCATAATATTCGGGCTTTAGGTGGCCACCCTTCACGCGATCGTTGGTCTTCATCCACGCGGGGGCAGACCATGGGGAGCCCAAGATTTTAATGGCAGGATTGATAGCCAGAATCTGCTTGAGTACGGGAATAACCTCGGCCCGATCTGGCCCGAGGCTGAACCGGGCGAGATCCACATCCGTTTCACCGCTGGCCAGGTCATCGTAGGAATACACGCGCTCATTCATATCGGAAGCGCCGATGGTGACCCTGATGTAGCTAACACCGGCGTTGGCCGGGGCAAAAAGCTGCTTGAGCAGGTCCGCCCTTGGCCCGGGGTCCATACGCATGAGAAGCTGCGCGCTGCCGCCGGTCACGGCAAAGCCGAAGCCATCCATGGACTGGAACTGCTGCATATCGTTTACATCGATCGTAGGAACGGTGTTCGCCGGCGAAGAAAACGGCAAGGAATCTTTCTGCTCGGCCAAGAGTGCGGAGCGATCCGCGGTTGTGAGCCATTCCTGGGCGTCTGAAGCTGGCTGCGCGGTTAGCGAGCCGTGAGACGGGATGAGGAGGGCCAGCGGCAAGAGCCACGCGACTTTGCTTTTCATAGAACTTCTTCTCCGGCGAAAACCCGAAATTTATTGACGCCCTATCATAGTCAAACGATTGTCTAAATACGAGAGGTGTTTTTTTGGGCCGAAGGCAAAGGGGGCACCCGTCCGATTTCCTTTGACATTTCCCACCACACAGGCCCCGCTAACGCGGGGCGGCGCGTCCCAGTTACCAAGGTTCCACCGGGGACTGAAGAGCAGTTCTCTTTCCATTACATCGCACTCCGTACAGTGCGGCTGGGCGATGTCACCTGATTCTCATTCCCCAGGAGATGCCCCGCGCCTACAATGAACCTGGTTATGAGATCCGCGCTCATCCTGCCGCTTCTGCTGTCCTTCGCGCCTGTAGGCGTTTCCGCGCAACAGGGCGACACCGGTCAAGCCACCCTGACCGTGCGCTCGACCCTGGTGGAGGTGCCGGCGCTGGTTAAGACCAAGGGGGGCGAGGTGGTCTTTGAGCTTACGGCGGACGACTTTCTCCTGACCGACGACGGCGTACCGCAACACCTTACGCTCGATCCGGACACGGATTGGCAACCGCTGGCCTTAGCCATCTGCGTGGAGACCGGCGGAGCGGGAGCCCGTCACCTAGCGGACTATCGGGAGTTGGATGCCTTGGTGGACGCATTGATCGGCAACGTCGAACACCGAGTTGCTGTCATCGGCTTCGATAGTAAGCCACATCTGCTGCTACCTTTTGGACCCAACGCGGCCGAGGCTTCAGGGCAACTGGCAAACCTGCAGGAAGGCGATCCGGGAGGGGCTGTTTTAGATGGGGTCGCATTCGCGGTCGCCCAGTTGCGGGCCCAGCCCACGCGTTATCGGCGTGCCATCCTGCTACTCAGCGAGACCATCGACCAGGGCAGCACGACCACCCTCGAGGACGCCCTGCGGCTGATCAGCGACACGAATACAACGATGTACAGCTTCGGTTTTTCCAGCACCCGCTCGGCCGTCTCTCATGAGGCTGCAAAGCGGAACCGCGGAGAGCCGGGCCCCGCGCATGGCTGCTTTAGCCGTGATGGCGCGGATGCCGAGTACGATGGCCACTACAGCAAGCAGGTGCTCGATTGCATCAGCGACCTGGCCCCGCCCATTCGGCTGGCCACCATGGCATTCGTTACTGCACGCAATTCCCTACGCACCAACACCGCCGAGTCGATCGCACAGCTCACCGGAGGCGAATACTTTCACTTCCACGATGTGAAGGATTTGAAGGCCGGCCTGGTCAAAATGTCGAGCGATGTACCGAACTACTATGTGCTGAGCTTCCATCCAACATCCCTGAGCCCGGGCCTGCACGCTCTGCATCTGGAGCTCAAGGATCGGCCTCAGCTGGAGTTGAAGTCGCGAAGTGAGTACTGGATCGACAACGACACGGCGCAATAGGCGGTAAAACGCCGGCTAGTGTTTTTCTCCTTCGGCCTTGTCCGCGGCTGCTACTGCCCGCTTAAAGGCAGCTACCGCGGGAACAGTCTGGCTGAGGCCGTCGTTGCTCGCATACCTCCACACCGGGGTGGCAAAGAGGGATTTTTCGCCGCCTTTAAAGACGGCGAACGTATCCTCCACCTGCCCCATCCCCGCCTCAGGAGATTGCTGGCTGGATCCAAGACCAGACTGACCCGGCATACCGGGTTGTTGGCCACGCGGAGCCCCCATTGATCCTCCGCGAGTGTTGGAATCCATTCCGCTGTTCTGCCGAGGATCGGGCATCGTATTGTCCATCAAGCGGCCGTTTCCCTTGCGCACGGTCACAATCAAATCCGCAATTTTCGGGTCCTCGACGGGCTCGAACCGTCCCCACTTCAGGAAAGCCGCCTCGACATATTGTTGCGCCAGTTGGTTCGCACGTGGATCGTCGATGGAAAAACCTGCGCTCGGGTCGAGGACGACGGCGACAGTTTTGGCCTGCAAAACGTACGAGGGCAGCAGGTTTTTTGTTTTGTCTTTTGCGAATCCACAGGTTGCCAGCAGACTTAACAGGAATAAAGCAGACGCCCGTTTGACCATCCCCGCCTCCTCATCACAAGGCAGAATCATACGCCGATTCGCAACGACGCGATTCTTTTCCGCGGGGGATTGGCCTTACTGACCGTAAGATATAAGATATCAGTAGTTGGATTCGATTCAGTCCCGCTGAAGGCTTGCAAGCACGGCCGGTCCAAACAGAAAGTTCCTTACGCGAACACTTGCAGTCGGCGCCCCTCTTTTTTGTGGCAGCTACTCAAGACCCCTGGTGTTTTCTAATTTTCTGGAGGCAACCTTGCGATACATCCATAGAATGGCCGCGTTATTTGCTATTACCTTTGCTGCCGGCGTCGCCGGCGGCTACGCTCAATCAACCGCAACCTTGTCCGGCAGAGTTATCGATCCGTCGGGGGCAGTAGTACCGCAGGCGCGCGTCACCGTGCTCGGACTGGCTACCGGCGTTAACCGGGTTTCCACTTCTGACCCGGAAGGCAACTACACTATTCCCTCATTGCAGCCTGGCAACTACAGCCTGAGCGTGCAGGCAACGGGGTTTGCCGATTACAAGCTGGCGAGTGTGACCCTGCAGGTAGATCAAAACGTAACCGTCGACGTAAAGCTGGGCATTGCTTCGACTGGCGAAGTGGTACAGGTCGATTCCGCTGCGTCGATTCTGGACGCTGCGACCATGACCGTCGGCCAGGTGATCGACCAGACGACCGTGCAGCGGATTCCGCTCAATGGCCGGCACTTTCTCGACTTGACGAACCTGACGCCGGGCACAGTCGTACCCCCGGTCGTGGGCAGCCTTACCAGCGCCAGCCGCGGTCTGGGTGCGAATTCGTTCGATACCGCCGGGCAGCGGGAAGACTCCGTCAACTTCATGATCAACGGAGTCAACCTGAACGATCTTTCGCAGAACCAGATCACATTTCAGCCGTCGATCAATACCACTGCGGAGTTCAAGATTTCGAACTCGACCTATTCCGCAGAGTATGGCCGTTCCTCCGGTTCCATCGTCAACGTGGCCACGCGCTCGGGCACAAACAGCTTCCATGGCGAGGCATTTGACTACCTCCGCAATAACTATTTCGACGCTCGCAACTACTTCAATCGCAAACCGGCGCGGCAGAACTCCTTTATCCGGAATAACCCTGGCGGCGCCTTCTCCGGCCCCATCTGGAAAGATCACACCTTCTTCTTTCTGAGCTACGAGGGTCTGCGACAGCACCAGGGTCTGCTCTTTAACGGGAACGTCCTCAGCCCGGCTCAGCGTGCGGCATTTGCCTCCATCACCGGCCGGCCCAGCGTATGCCCAATTGATCAACCTGATCCCCGCGGGCAATAACGCAACCGGCACTGTTTTCCAGGGATCCTCGCCCGGACCGGTGAAGACTGACCAGTTCTCCGGCGATCTGTTTCACACCCTCACCACGAAAGACAATCTTCACTTCTACTACGCCTGGCAGCAGGATGCCCGCACCGAACCCAACCTGCAGGGCAACACCATTCCAGGGTTTGGCGATCACCGTACCGCACACCGGCAAATCGGCACATTAAACGAGGTGCACATCTTCTCGCCCAACATCGTGAACGAGGCGCGCCTGGGCTTCAACCGCATTGCCATTTCGTTTGTTCCGAACACGGCGGAAAACCCCTTGAACTACGGCATCCAGAACGGTGTTACCTACAACAACGCGCTGCCGCAGATCACGGTGCAGGATATCGGGTTGAACTTTGGAGGACCCTCCGGATTTCCCCAGGGCCGCTTCGATACCGCAGGCGTGTTCTCTGACACGCTTTCGTGGAGCCGGGGAAAGCACACGATCAAATTTGGCGGCGAATTTCGGCGGTTCATCGGGGACTCCTACGCGCAGACTCCGGGCACCATCGCCTTCAGTTCCACGGCCAACTTCATCAACGGGACTGCCAGTACATTTGCCGTGACGCCCACGCAAGTCAACAGCCGCATCTTTGAGAACGCTGCCGGCGCCTTTGTGTCCGACAACTACAAAGTCACTCCGCGGTTTCAGCTGGAGGCAGGCTTCCGATACGAGTGGAACGGTACGCCGACGGAAGGGGGCGGCCGGCTGGTGAACTTCGACCCGAACACCAGCAGCCTGGTGCATGTGAGCCAGGCGTACAACCAGAACTACAACTACGAGCCGCGCGTAGGTTTTATCTATGACGTGCGGGGAGACAACAACACGCTGCTGCGCGGCGGCTACGGCATCATGGCCGACGAACCCGTAAGTGGCGTCGTGACCGGCTTGGCCGGCAATCCGCCCAATGCCAACCCGGTGAGCGAGAGCGGCTCACTGCCTGTGGGTAGTCTTTACTCCAATGCTGCACTGGCCTCTTTGGCTCCCAGCGCCACCAATCCAAAGTTGAGTAATGCTTACACGGAAAGCTACAACCTGAACCTGCAGCAACAACTAGGCCAGGGCGTGGTGATGGAACTTGGGTACATCGGGTCGCAGGGCAAGCACCTGCGTATACAACGCAACTTCAACCAGTTCATCTATCCGAATGGTAAGGCGATCAGGCCCTATGCTTCCCTGTCGGCGACCAGCCCCATTCGTCCCGGTTCGGGTTTAGGCAATATCGCCTACATTGATTCCGATTCGCTTTCCAACTACAACGCACTGTGGTTCACTATGCGCAAGACGCTCGGGCATGGAGTGCAGATCAATTCGACGTACGCCTGGTCCAAGTCGCATGGATCTGAATTCGCTAGGTTCCCAGGGCTCATATACTTTGCAGAATAGCTTCAATCCGAAGGGCGACTACGGGCTCTCGGATTTCGATGCCCGCAATCACTTCGTCTTCTCCGGAACCTGGAATCTCCCGTTCCATGGCAACCGGCTGGTCGAAGGTTGGCTGCTGGCAAACATCACCCAACTGCAGAGCGGCAATCCGATGAACGTGGTCACCACTTCCACGTACAACGGCGTGACCTCAAGTCCCGGCACGATTCGACCGACGCTCATCGGCCAGTACTCCACTGGACGTGGCGCCACTCTGGCCAATGGAAACGTTTCGTTTATCCGAGGTACGGCCTGCGCCACTCTCAATGTGGCCGGTTGTTCGTTCTACGCGCAACCTACGGGATTCGGTAATCTGCAGCGCAACGCGCTTACTGGGCCCGGCTTTGCAGATACCGACGTATCACTGGAGAAGACGACCCGGATCACCGAGCAGACGGCGGTGATTTTGCGGATCGATGCCTTCGACCTGCTGAACCATGCGAATTTCGCCAACCCAACGCTGGCTGCGACGGGAGCGTCCACCAGCACTTTCGGGCAGATCTCCGCAACACGCACAGCTGTGGGTGATGCTGGGTCGTCGAGACAATTGCAGTTTGCCATGCGCTTCCAGTTCTAGGGGCCGGCTGGTCACGGACAGGCGCGAGAGCGCCTGCCCGTGATTTTCTGCGTGGGTGCCGGCGGATCCCGAAATGTTTTCAGTCGTCCCTACGGGACTTTTCGTCTCGCGAGTCTCTACCCAGGACTGCGTCCTGGGCTAAGGTCAGCCGTCCCTGCGGGACTCGATTTCGTGAGGGCCGTTCATCGCAGAGGCTAAAGCCCCGATCGTCGTTGCGCTTTTGCGGCCCATTCGGTTATCTTGACAAACTTGTTTTCTCGGGATACTTTGCAGTGTAAAGTTAAACACCATGAATGAACTGAACCGAGCCCTGGGCGACATCAGCAGCATACGCAGGCAGATGGCGCGCAGCACGGAGTTTCGCGGCTACGGCCCGGCAACGCTCGCTGCTACGGGGCTCATCGCGGTTTTGGCCGGAGCGGTTCAGGCGATTCTCTTGCCCGACCCAGCGGCCCATTTCTCAACCTATCTGAGCATCTGGATCTGCACCGCGGGCCTCTCAGCTACCCTGACGGGAATACAGATGTATACCCGCACCTGCCGCATGCATTCCGGTATGTCGCAGGAGATGATGCACATGGCCGTAGAGCAGTTCCTACCCTCAGTGGGAGCGGGACTGCTGATTACTCTTGTGCTCGTGCGTTTTGTTCCAGCGGCTCTTTGGATGATCCCCGGGATCTGGCAGGTCATCTTCAGCCTGGGCATATTTTCGTCGTGCCGTTTTCTACCGCGGCCTATGCTTGCAGCGGGCGCGTGGTACCTGCTGACGGGCTTGGTGTGCATCTCGCTCGGCGGCAACCGGGCTTTCTCTCCCTGGGCCATGGCCATTCCCTATGGAGCCGGACAATTGCTGGTCGCGGCGATCCTGCTCTTCAGCGCGCACGAGGGCACCGATGAAAGCTAAGGCCGGGTCCAGCGAGGGACGATTTGCCTATGAGGGACTGGATCGCGTGATCCACGAACGCGCTCGCCTCAGCGTGCTCACCTCTCTGATCACCAACCCCAAGGGGCTCACGTTCGGCGATCTTAAGCAACTATGCGGGCTTACTGACGGCAACCTGAGCCGCCATTTACAGGTCTTAGAGAAAGAAGACATGGTCGACATCGTCAAGGGCCACGATCGCAATCGGCCACAGACAATGTGCCGAATCACGGTGTCGGGCCGTAAACGCTACCTGGATTATCTCTCCACTCTCGAACAAGTGGTTCGCGATGCAGCCAAAGTAACCAAAGACGAACCCGCGTCCAGCTTGATACGGGGTCTCGCTCCCACCCGGGCCTGAACTTTTTTTTGTGAGGTGACTTTACAGTGCAAAGTACGCTTTCTGTACCCGATCACTTTACAGCGCAAAGTGAGCAACCTGCGGGACTGCATGTGGCCATCATCATGGACGGCAATGGACGATGGGCGGCGCGGCGCAATCTGCCCCGGGTTGCAGGCCATCGCGCCGGCGTTGCGGCCGTAAAACGCATTGTGGAACACGCGCCTCATGCGGGCATCGGTTGCTTGACCGTGTACGCATTTTCGTCAGACAACTGGCGACGCCCGGCGACTGAAGTACAGAGTATTTTTTGGTTGCTGCGAGCCTTCCTACGTCTGGAGCGGGCAAAACTTCGGCAGGCCGGAGTGCGGTTGGAAGTGATCGGCCGGCGCGACCGTGTGCCAAAATTGTTGCTGCGCGAGATCAACCAGGCAATCGCTGCAACCGCAGGTGGCACACAACTTCTGCTCCGTGTTGCCATCGATTACTCTTCGCGCGACGCGATCATGAACGCCGCCCTTCGCGTATCTCGCGGATTTCTGCACGAGCGGCTACCTGGAACTCCCCTTCTGCGCGACATGCTTGCTCAAGAACTTGCCGAGGAGAGCGGCGACGTAGACTTGCTGATTCGCACCGGCGGAGAGAAGCGCCTTTCTGACTTCTTGTTGTGGGAGTGTGCGTATGCCGAACTTTGGTTTACCGACCGCATGTGGCCGGACTTTGAGCCCAGCGATCTGGACGCCGCGCTGGCAGAATTTCGTCAACGGGAACGCCGCTTCGGCGGTGTCCCCGCGGCTTCGGCCCCAATGCCTGTCGGGGGCGCAAGATGATCGCACCAGGATCACGCCCCCTCTCGGTGAAATTCATTCTGCCCTCCTTGACCGAGGCGAGTGATCCTTATTGGCGCCCCATCAAGTATTCGTTGTTTCCGCCGCTGGGACTAGCAACACTGGCTGCATATTTGTCTGTCGATGACCAGGCTGAGATCGTGGACGAACATGTTCAGCGCCTCACCCTCGACGACGCACCTGCGCTGGTGGTCATTCAGGTTTACATCACAAATGCCTATCGCGCTTACGGGGTCGCGGACCATTACCGTCGCCAGGGAGCTTTTGTGTGCCTCGGTGGGCTGCATGTTACGTCGCTTCCCGAAGAAGCTGCTGTGCACGCTGACGCCATCTTTCTCGGCCCGGGAGAGCAGACCTTCCCAAAATTCCTTCAAGACTTTCGTGCCGGCAAGCCGGAGCGAGTTTATACGTCCGCGGCGGGCCGCACGCTGGAGCGTGTTCCCGCAATCCGGCGTGATCTCATCCAGCGTGCCCGTTATCTGGTGCCGAACTCCATCGTGGTCACACGCGGCTGTCCCCAGCATTGCGACTTTTGCTATAAGGACGCCTTCTTTCAGGGAGGCCGCGGATTCTACACCCAGCGGGTAGAGGATGCACTGGCGGAGATAGAGCGGCTACCCGGACGTCACCTCTATTTCCTGGACGATCATCTACTGGGCGACCGGCATTTTGCGGAAGCGCTCTTTGCCGGCATGAATGGGATGAGGCGGTTATTTCAAGGGGCTGCGACAGTCGATTCCATTTTGCGTGGCGACCTGATCGAGCGTGCAGCGGAGGCGGGACTGCGCAGCCTGTTTGTCGGCTTTGAGACTCTCACACCGGAAAACCTGAAACGAAGCAACAAGCGGCAAAACCTGGGCCGCGACTACAAGGCCGTGACCGACCGCCTGCATTCGCTCGGCATTATGATCAACGGCAGTTTTGTTTTTGGCATGGACGATGACGGTGAAGACGTGTTCCAGCGCACGGTCGATTGGGCCATCGAACACGGCATCACCACGGCGACGTTTCATATCCAAACACCCTACCCCGGCACTCGGCTGCACGCGCACATGGTTCGCGAGGGACGCATGCTGACCCGCGACTGGAGCCTGTACGACACCAGGCACGTGGTATACCGCCCGGCACAGCTTAAGCCTGAGGCGCTGAAGGCGGGATACGACTGGTCCTATCGGGAGTTCTATCGCTGGGCAGCGATCACACGCGCCTCACTGCATCACGGCACCTTGAAGCATCAAGCCAAGCACTTCTTCTACGCTGCCGGCTGGAAGAAATTCGAGCTTGCCTGGGATTTTTTAATCCGGGCAAAGCGGCTTAACCTGGCGACGCCCCTGTTGGAAGGCGTACTGTCGCGGATCACCAGCGCGACGGCAAAACCACAAACCAAGCCAGCGAGCCAACTGGCGATTCTGCCCGAGGGGACTGGCTGACGCACCGCAAAAACTAAATCTCCTCAATTCTGCGATCGACGTCACGGAGCAACGTGAGCTCGCTCCAATCGAGGTGTTCCTGCAAGCCGAGGTAGGCATCAGGTCCAATCCTGTCTTTTTCACGAAGCGTTTCCAGTTGTTCCCGCTCCGCTTCGACGGCTTTCAGACCGAGTTGGCGATAGCGATCCAGGGACTCGACACCGGTTTCCCGGCGGCAGGTGCGCCGTATCAAAGAGAGACGAAATCGGACGTTCTCAGCTTCCGGCCCGTCTTGTCCCTCGATGCCGGCAAGGCCCGCTTCAGCCAGGGCTGCGCGGGCAAACGATAGTTCGAGGGCCGCATAACCACTGCGGTCAAGCTTAAGCAGCTTGATGAGTGGCGCGAGGGTGAGGCCCTGAAGGACCAGTGTTGCGAGAACCACGCAGAACGCAGTCAGGACCACGGTGTCACGTTGGGGAAAGCTCGCGGGCAGAGCAAACGCGGTGGCAATGGTGACGAACCCGCGCATACCGCACCAACCTACGAATAACGCCTCACCCAATTGGACGGGCGCCGGCTTGTTTTTCGAAGATGCCCACCAGGCCTCAACACGATTGAAGCCGATGACGACCACCAAACGCGTGCAGACTACCGCCACAACGACAAGCACGGCGAAACCTAAGGGCTCGCGGAGATGAGACGGTTGCAGCCGAACCAGGATTGACCTGGCCTGCATACCCATGAGGAGGAATGCGAAAACGTTGAGAGTGAAGACAACCGAACTCCACACCGCGTAAGACTGTACACGCATGCGAGCATCAAACGTGGTGGAATAGGTGGTACGTGCGAGGGTCATGGCGAACGCGATCACGCACAACACTGCGGAAAGATGGAGATGATTGGCGCCGATCCACAAGAGATACGACACCACGAACTGGAGCAGGTTGCCTCCCAGAGTATCCTTCACCATCGGGTTCACATACCCCACCAGATACGCGCAAACAATGCCCAACAAGACGCCGCCGGGGACTGCCAAACCGAGACGTAGGCCGACACCCAGGTGAAATCCTCCGCTGGAAAGGATCGTGAGTGCGCCGCCGAAGAGCAGCAGTGCAGTTGCGTCGTTGAAGAGGCTTTCGCCTTTGAGGACGGCATCCATCCGCCGAGGGATGGAGAAGTTTCTCAAGACGGCGGTTGCTGCGGCTGCGTCCGGCGGCGCAACGATTGCGCCCAAAACGACGGCGGCGGCCAGGGGCAATCCAAGCAAGGAAGAACCAATCCACGCCACGACGCCAGTGGTGAGGATCACGGCGAACACCGCGAAGGCGATGAGGGGAGCCAGAAAACGCCGCGTCGCCCCTGGCGGGAAGTCGTAGGCAGCATCCACGACGGCGGGGGTAATGAAAAGCGCGAGATAGGTTGAGGGCTCAATAGGAATGACTGGCGCACCTGGAATGAGCGCGACGATAACACCTGCTCCCGCAAGCATGGCAGGGTACGGGAGCGACAGGCGCCGTGCCACCTGCAATAAAACGATGGCAGCAAGCAAGAGCACCAGCAGGCTTTCGAAGAATGTCATTAGCAGTTGCCACCCTCATGGATTTTCTCAAATTGACCACGTGTGTTTGAGCTACCGCCTTACAGGTACGAAAGCAGTGAATTCCGGCTTCGCTTTTTCACGCCTGCATACCATTTGCAGGCGGGATAGCAGATGACCACCACGAAGATCCAGATGCACCACACAATCGCCAGCCCGTAACCGTATCCGGGCGGGTGACCGGTCAGTACTCCCCCCTGCGGAAACTCCGTCACCCACCAACGCCAATTTTCACCCCGGGCGGCAGAGACGACGAGGGCCAGCAAATGAATGAGAGCGATGTGCAGCAGGAAATAAAAGAACGGTACGCGGCCATACACCTGCAGCACGCTTCTTACTTTCCTCCACTCATTGCGTTGGTCGGCATACTCGATGCCGGCGGCAATGACCGCCGCGATGCCCAACGTAACAAGAAGGAAAAGAAGTGAGGGAGGATATTTCTGGACGTTCATGAACGACAGCCCGGTTCTCCACCACGTTGGCTGGGGCGACCAGGGAACCGGATCACCATACAGATTGCTCCACCGCAGCAGAGCAAAAGCAACGAGCATGGAAAGGCCTGCACGGCTATCCCACCGTCGCCGCTTGGTGCTCTCCTGCGTGATGACACTTCCGAAGGCGTAGCCGAGCGCCATCACCCCAACCCATGGCAACAGCGGGTATGCGACCAGAATGATGGGCGGGGTCATGGACTTGCCGGAAATGAGACCCGGGACGTGCATCAGCTGCCACAGCCAGCCGAGCCGGCCGAACGTTGCTACCGTCACACCGTCCAACAGGTTGTGGCCGCCCACGAGGCATGCTCCGATCACGAGGATCCAAGGCATTCTCAGATGGATGAGCAGTGCCATGATCATCATCGATGCCCCGATCGCCCAGATGACTTCCAGAATTTGCATATCCCATTGCCAATGCAAGTTGAAGACCAGGTGTACCAGAGTGAGCTCTACGATGATGAGCCATAAACCTCGCGCAAGCAGGTGTTGCGTAAGCTCGCTCCTGCTTTTGCGTCGCTGCTGAAGGAAGATAGAAGTCCCGGCCAGGAAAACAAAAACCGGCGCGCACAGATGGGTGATCCAGCGGGTCAGATACAGGAGAAAAGCCGTATGTTGAGGATCGAGAGGATTCCCTGCGTAGCTGGTGAAGAACTCGCGTGTGTGGTCGAGTGGCATGAGGACCATGACGAGGCCGCGCAACACGTCGACAACCGTGACCCGCCCGCCGCTGATTTCCGGAGCCGGAATCTGCTTTGGGTCGTCTAAGGAATGCGGCTTGGCCGATTGCGACATGCGCCATTGTAGAATCCTCCACCGCGCTTAAGGAGGAGCCGATTGGCCTGGTAATGCAGTATCTTCAATGAGCGTGGATACCGCCTCCTCACAGCCCGGCGATCTGGTGCTGCCCATCCAGGCGGCGGAGCCATCTAAGGCCATTTTTGTCATCGAGCCAAATCTGATCCAAGAGCTTTGGCTCGCCGCCGAGGGGGCGGAGTGCGGCCTTACCTGCGAGGAGTTTGGCAGCGTACTTACCAGTGTCGGGGAAAAGGTCAACTATGGCCTGGCAGCCGGCAACAGTCCTGATGCGGCGCAAAGAACGATGTTCCTCCGCTCGCTCCGTCTCTCTGAGCTGGCTCTGGCTCATTCCTGTGTACTGGGCCGGGATCCCGCCTGGCAGCGGTTTCTCAACATCTATCGCTCCCCGTTAACGCAGGCTGCCATTGCCATCACCGGATCGGCCACCGTCGGGCATGAGCTGGCCGATTCGCTCTACGCTGAGCTGTATGGACTGCGGGAGCTCGACGGGCAACGCCGTTCTCCGTTGGCTTCGTACTCGGGCCGTGGTTCCCTTCTCGGGTGGCTGCGCACCACGCTTGCCCAGCGCCACGTCGATTACCACCGCCGTACGCGGCGCGAAACTCCGCTCGACCACGTCGATCCTCCCGCTGCCGAAGCTTCGGGTGCACCAGCATCCACCGAGCTTCTCCGCCTCAAGGATGCGGTAAGCCGCAGCCTGCGCGCCCTCCCCGCTGAGGATCGCTTCGTGCTCTCAGCATACTTTCTCGATCGCCAGAGCCTGCTCGAAATCTCGCGCGTGATCCGTGTGCATGAAGCGACTGTCAGCCGCCGGCTTAAGCGGCTGGTCGCCGACCTTCGCAAACAGCTGATGCACAATCTTCAATCCGGAGGTCTTAGCAAGCGAGCCGCGGAAGAAGCTCTGGGCGCCGATCCGCGTGATATTGAATTAAATCTGCGGGCATTGCTGCAAACTTCGCAAAGCCCGCCGTTCTCCGATAAGACGGCTTCGAATCCAATCGGGGCATCCGGCAAAATATGAGCGACCTACTCCAATCCGGGCAGCATCCAGACGCGGATCAGCTCAGCGCGTTCATCGAAGACGCTCTGCCAGCGCATGAGCAGGAGGAGACCCTTGCCCATTTGGCCACTTGTTCTCATTGCCGCAGCATCGTCGCGCTGTCGTTGCCTCCAACCGAAGTATTGGCAGAGGCACACCCGGAAACCGTCCGCCGGCCCTGGCTGTCCAGCTGGATCATGGTATGGCCGGCGGGAGTCGCTCTTGCTGCACTGATCCTCGCCGGGATTTACATTCGGAGTGGGTTCGTTGTCCAAAAGCATGAGACCCCAATACAAACGGCACAGTCCACTCCACCGGCTCGCCGCAAACAGTTGCTGCCACCATCAAGTCTCAACCTAGAGGCGCCAAGAAAAGCCACGCCGAGATCGGCGGCTGGCTCAGCTGCCCAAACCGCTCCCCCACAGCAGGCCCTGGATAGGCTGATGCCCACCCCTGGCGGCGGTGAAAATACGCGCCACCTGAATCAGAACCCAATGACGATGGCCGGCGCATCCAAGGTTACGACACCTGTGCGGGTGGCTGCCGGCCAGCATACCTTGCCCAGTGGGCTTCCCGCTCTCTCCACGGTTGCTAATGCTGGAGAGGTTGTCTCCATTGACACCCAACACGCGCTCTTCTTCAGCAACGATGGCGGCGCGCACTGGAGCGTCATCAGCCAGCCATGGCAGGGCCGCGCGGTAAAGGTTGAGTTGGCCCGCGCCTCGTATCCAACTGGAAAACCCGATGCTGCCGTCGCGGGGATTATGGGCGGCGTCCTCGGCGGCATGAAATCTCATGATTCTGTCGAGGGACCGAAGGCCACCCTCAGTGGCGGTGTCACCGACCCTTCGGGGGCGTCCATTCCGAACGCATCCGTGGTGGTCACCAATTCGTTGACCCAAGCGGTCCACAGAACGACGACAGATCCGGCTGGCCGCTACAGGGTCGACGAGCTCGCACCAGGCACTTACACGCTGGAAGTCCAAGCCCCCGGATTCACCCCACGAGAAGTCTCGGGACTCTCGCTGAATGCAGCTCAGCAAAACCAGAAGGATCTAACTCTTGCGGTCGGCGCCGCGGCCCAGACGGTCGAAGTGCAGGGGGCGGCTCCAGTGGCTCTCACCGCTCCGAAAGTCACAGAGAAGGTCTCTGCAACACGATCTGAAGCCCCGCAGGTCCGGCGGTTTGAGATAACGACGGACGCCGGCGAGCACTGGATCAGCACCGATGGCCGATCTTGGCACCGCAAAGACGAATAATTGAGAGCGGTCCAAGTCAGCGGATCAACCATACCGGCCGCGAAATAATTTTTTATTTTTCCTGCAAGTTCCTTGAGGCCGCGCGTTCTCCGCTCAGACAGGCCGCGATCCCCCGCAGGCTGGCTTGCCAGGAGAATGTGCATGACCCGTTTCCGTCGTTCGCTTCCCTTTCTGCTGACTGGCTCTCTTGTGCTCCTCTTTGCCTCCGCTGCCTTTCTCTCCGTCACCCGCGGACGCACCGAGCAGCTAGCCGCTACTTACACCCATGGCAATCTATCGGTCACCATTCCCTATCACTCCATTCGTTCGGGCAGCGGCAGATTGGTCGCGGAAATTATTGACCCTGAAGACCATGTTCTTGGCCGAGTCGAACGTACTGCGGACATTGGCACGGGCGACAGCTCCTGGCAGCAAGTGATCAAGCCGGAGAAGCCCATCCCGTTCGAAGACATCGTGTGGCAGCGGCTGCGGTACCGCTTCGAGTATGCCTACAACCAGGCTCCAGCAATCGAGGGCATCGAGTCTATCTCGCAGATTCTCCGGCGGCCCGTGGTGCGCATCCTCGGTCAGACGGAGTACCTCGCGGGAAGTCATGCAGCTATCCGGGTCATCGTCTCAGACGCAAACAACAACGACGTTGCCGAGCCGGGAACCATCCGGATTGAGCTGCTTGCGCCCAACAAAAATGCACGGCTTCTCTTCTCCGGCAAAATCAACAAACGCGGCACTGTCGAGGCCCAGCTTCACTTCCCTGCCGGCCTCACCGGTAGCCACCAACTACGCTTCATCGCCGATACCCCCATCGGTTCTACGGAATATACCCAGACAGTCGATCTCAAGAGCAAAGCTTCCATACTCTTGACCACCGAGAAGCCGATCTATCAACCCGGCCAGACCATCCATGTCCGCGCGCTCGCTCTCAGCCGGGGCGATTACAAAGCCGACTCTCAACGCAAGCTGACCTTCGAACTGGAAGACCCCCGCGGCAATAAGGTCTTCAAGAAGGTAACAGCAACGGATGGCTTCGGCATCGCCTCAGCCGAATTTTCGCTTGCCGATGAAGTCAACCTCGGCGCCTATCATCTCCGTGCGCTGATGGGCGATAACTCCGCGCCATCCGATACGGCTGAGGCCACGCTCAACGTCGAACGCTATGTGCTGCCGAAGTTCAAGGTTGCGGTCGATTTTACAGAGAAGGATGGCAAGCCCAGACGTGATTACCGGCCAGGGGACCATGTCACCGGGACCGTGCGCGCCAACTACTTCTTCGGCAAGCCGGTCGATCATGCCCAGATTACGATGAAGGCTTCCAGCATGGACGTCGCGGTTTTCGATGCAGCCTCGGCCGAGGGCAAGACCGACAGCGAAGGGACCTATAAGTTCGACCTGAAATTGGCTGGCTACTTCGCGGGACGACCTCCGAGCCAGGGCATGGCCCGCGCCCTCATCGAGGCAACGGTGAAGGACTCAGCCGCCCACAGCGAAACACGCGGGGAACCAATCACTATTAGCCAGTCACCGCTGCTCATCACCGCCATCCCCGAGGGCGGAACCCTGATACCGCACCTCGATAACCAGATTTTCCTGCTCAGCTCCTATCCCGACGGGACTCCGGCGAAGACTTCGCTCATCGTTCACCTGCCTGGAGGCCACGAGCAGCGGGCTTCCAGTGACAGCGGCGGTGTCGCTCTCGTCCACCTCAATCCCGGAGACGCGCTGGATTCACTGAAGGTCGATGCGAACGATCATCGCGGTAATCATGTGTCCAGCAGTATTCCTCTTGAGACCCGCTCAGGCGCGGACCAGATCTTGTTGCGTACTGACCGTGCAGTCGTCAAGGCGGGCGAGCGGATTCAACTCAAGGTGCTATCCACGCGCGCTCGCGGCTCCGCGTATGTCGATATCATCAAGAGCGGCCAAACCATCCTCACACGTGATGTCGATCTCCAGAACGGTCAAGCGGAGCTCACACTGAACGCCACGCCCGACATGGCAGGGACACTCGACATCGATGCCTATCTCTTTAGCCGTAATGCGCAACCGGTCGCCGACCATCGCCTTCTCTTCATCCAGCCTGCCGATGGGTTGAAGATTGAGACGACAGCCGATGCCGCCGTCTATAAGCCCGGCGCTGACGCGCGGATCCATTTCCACGTTACTAACTCACAGGGTGAAGGCGTCAGCGCTGCGCTCGGTCTGCAGGTAGTCGACGAGGCCGTCTTCGCACTTGCGGAGAAACAGCCGGGCTTTGCCAAGGTGTTCTTCTACCTGGAACAGGAAGTGATGAAGCCGCGCTATGAGATCCACTCCATCTCAATGCCGGATGTCTTGGAGGACCCCGGTGAAACAAGCCATGTCGAGGAGCAGCAGCACAACCTGGACGCGCGTGCACTCTTCTCCGCAACCGAGATGAAGAACCCGGCAAAACTCGACACCGAGTTCGGCCGCAGCGTGCCGCAAGACCATTACGAGGAATATGCGCAGCGATACCGCATGGTATTCGTTCAGCAGGTTCACCGAATTGCCGCGCGACTGAACAGCAAAGCTCTCGAAAAGCTCAGCTTAACCCAGGATCCAACGTTGCGCGATTCCTGGAACACACCGTTACGCTTCGAACCAGTCGCGTGGAGTCGCGAGAATGACCTTTTTTACTTGGTGCGCAGCGCCGGCCCCGATCGCGAGTTCAACAGCGCGGACGATCTCTCCATTTACCTCGAAGATCGCTCCGGGAGAGTTGTCAGTGAACAGAGACTCGGCCAGAATAGCTTGCTCAATCTCAAGATGGAACATGATCGAGGCCCGGTCAACGGACTTGCCGAGGCCACCGGAACCGTCACCGACCCCAGCGGGGCTGACATTCCCGAGGCCGCCATTTCGTTCCGCATGCTTGCCAACAATGCGACCCGCAGTGCTCACACAAATGGCGCCGGCGGTTTCACCTTCGCTGGTCTTCCCGCCGGACTTTATGAGGTCCAGATCTCTTCTCCCGGATTTGTGGCTCTCTCGCGCCGATTCGCGTTACAAGCACGCGATCGCGCAACCCTATCCGCCGTACTTGCCGTCGGGAGTGTGAGTCAGACGGTTACCGTAACTGAGCAGACCCCACCGATGGTAATGGACAGGCTTGAGGCCGTGGGTGAACAGAGACTTTTCTTGAGAAGCGCGCCCGCCGGTCTAGCGCGAGCCGCAGCTGCTACTGCCGGCGTCATGGGCGGTGTGGTCGGGGGGCTGAATGGGCGCAATTTCGCCCAATCAATCGCAGTTGGGCGCCCGCGCTGACGCCGCCCCGCATATCCGTTCCTACTTTCCCGAAGCGCTCTACAACAATCCGGAGATCATCACCGACGCCAACGGCAATGCAGACATCTCCATCCCCGTAGCCGATTCCATCACCACATGGCGGATGGCCATGCTTGCTTCCACTCGTTCCGGCGTGCTCGGTACCGCTACATCGAGTTTGAAAGTGTTTACCGACTTCTTCGTCGACCTCGATCTACCCGTCACCCTGACGCAAGGCGATCGTGTCTCCATACCGATCGCCGTCTACAACTACTCCGGTAAATCCGGCAACGTGTGCCTCACACTCAAGCCTGAAGAATGGTATGCGCTGGATAACGACAACGCCGAGAAGACAGTCGACGTCGAATCAAGCCGCGTCGGCTCTTCGCAATTCACCATTCAGGCGAACCGTATCGGCAAATTCAAACTTACCCTGACGGCACGCATGACTGGTGTGGGTGGCGAAACCCGCAACGATATTGTGGTTCGCGAACTTGAGGTGGTCCCCAATGGCCGCGAGCAGAATCTCGTCTTCAACGGGCGCCTCGAGACCAGCGCTCAACACGATCTGCGCTTTCCGGCAAACGCGATCCCAGATGCCACCACCCTGTTCGTCCGCCTCTACCCCGGGCCGCTCAGCCAGGTCATCGAGGGCATGGACAGCATCCTCAGCATGCCCGGCGGGTGCTTCGAGCAGACCTCTTCCAGCACCTACCCCAACGTGCTTGCGCTTGATTACATGAAGCGCACCAAGAAGCTCACGCCCGAGGTCCACGCCAAGGCAGAAGGATACATTGCCAACGGCTACCAGCGGCTGCTGACGTTCGAGGTTCCTGGCGGCGGATTTTCGTGGTTCGGCCAGGCGCCCGCTAACAAGATTCTTACTGCCTACGGCCTGATGGAGTTCAACGACATGTCAAAGGTTTCCGATGTGGACCCGCGGCTGATTGAACGCACGCGCGACTGGCTTGCCGGCCAGCAGCAGGCCGACGGAAGCTGGAAGCCGGACACGAACTTCATCAATGAGGGCGCGACGAATCGCTACAACTCCGACGTCCTCCGCATTACTGCTTATATCGCCTGGTCGCTCGCCAACACCGGCTACAAGGGCCCCGCCATCGATAAGACCAAGGCCTATATCGAATCGCACTCTGGTGGGAAGCTGGATAACTACACGCTGGCCATCGTGGCCAACTTCGCCCAGAACTACGGAAAGGACCGAGACTTTACCCGGCGATCGATGCAGGCTCTCATTGACGCTCGCACGCAGAAAGACGATCAGGTCTTCTGGACAGCAGAGGAGACGAGCGTGTACTCCACCGGCCAAAGCGCGGCGATCGAGACGACGGGCCTGGCAGCCCAGGCGCTGCTGAAGTGGGGAGAGGCTAACGAAATCGTTCGCAAGTCGCTCAACTTCATCACTTCCAGGAAGGACGCCTCCGGCACCTGGGGAACGACGCAAGCCACCATCATGGCTCTGCGTGCGCTGCAGCTCGCCTCACAATACAGCGCGTCGGATGTCCACGGCTCGGTTGCGATCATGCTCAACGGCCAGCCCGTCGAAACGCTCAAGCTATCCTCAGAGAACAATGATCTGCTCCACCAGTTTGTTTCAAAAGGCATCGCAGGCCAACAGCCGAACTCGGTACAACTCAAGTTCGAAGGCACCGGCGGGCTCGCGTACCAGGTCGTGGGCCGGTACTTTACTCCATGGGAGGAGAAACGGGTGGCAGAACCCTTGTCAATCAACGTTACCTACGATCGGACCCGGCTGGCGCAAAATGATATTGCCACCGAAAAGGTGACAATCCGAAACAATCTAAACAAGACCGCCAACATGATCATGGTCGATCTCGGCATCCCACCCGGGTTCGACCTGCTCAGCGAAGACCTGCAAGCATTTCAGGAAAAGTCGTCGGGAACGGCGTCCGGGCGGCTGGAGAAGTTCAGCGTCACCGCGACGCAGGCCATCCTCTACTTCGATGGACTTTCGTCGAAACAAGCGGTTACGCTCACCGTCCGTTTGCGCGCCAAGTATCCGATCCGGGCCCATACTTTCCAATCCAAGGTCTATGAGTATTACGATCCGGCACAGAACGCGACAGCGCGCCCCGTTTCATTGGAGGTGATGGGACGGAAATGAATGCGCCGGCAGCATCTGCATGAGAACAGGAAAAGAGCAGCCGCGATCCTATCGGCTCCCGGCTGCTGTTACATGAAGGTCCGTAAACAGATCTTTCGGCTTGTTGGTGCTGAGCCGGGGATCCCGTGCGGTGCCGATATAGTCGTCGATGAAGTCAAGGAAGACTTTCACTTTGGGAGTGAACCTGGCGGTTCCCGTGTAGAGGGCACAGAGCGTGATTGGGTCAGGGTGCCAGGAGGGAAGAACAGGCGAGAGTACCTGCTGCATCGCCGGCCGTCGTGCCATCCACAAAGGCAAAATCGCTATGCCGACTCCTTTCACGGCGAGTTCAAGGTGCACGCCCGGATCACTTCCCACAACTTGAAAGGAGACCTCCGGGATCACCACCCTGGTACCCCTGATCAGCCTCCAAACACCCGCTCCGATACAACGGTGGGCAGACAGTTGCGAGGGCTCGGTTGGCGCGCCGGCGCGAGCAAGATAAGAGCGGTTGGCGAAAAGGCCTCGTCTCGTGCCCGGATAGTTGCGGACTCGCCAGGAGGAATCCTTCGGCGTCCTCACTTTGAAGAACACATCGATCTCTTCGCGCGGCTCCTGATTCCATGCGGAAGAATACGGTTCAATCTCAATCCTCAGGTGCGGGTAGGCGTCGATGAATTCTTTCAAAATGGGCGCGAGTAGATCACGCGCCATGGTAATCGGGCAGGAGACGCGAATCAGGCCCCCAGGATTACCACGGTGCTTTTCCATCAGCTCGCCGCCGTCGCGCAGCGCCCTTAAGGCGCGCTTGCATGCGAAGAGATACTCCGTACCGGCATCCGTAAGCAGAAAACCCCTGGGGCTGCGCTGAACGAGGAGCAGCCCAAGGGCCGATTCCAGGCGAGTGATGGCCCGGCTTACAGTCGAGGTCGGCAATCCCAGGTCTCTTGCAGCCTCACTGAGCGTGCCCGCCTGCGTCACCGCCACAAACGTCCGAATGTCATTTAAATCAAGTTGAGCTTTCATACATCATTTTCCCCATCGAGGGTACGGAATGACAGCAGTGTTGCGTTTACGCAATGGTGTTTTGCATAGATGACTGTATCGACGGTCGCAGGATCAAGCATCTCATGGGGGAAGCAGCAGACGTCAAGAATTGAGAGGGAACCTACTATGAAGGTTTTGGCGATTGGCGGTGCAGGTAACGTCGGGTCGGAAGTAGTGAAAGAGCTTTTAAAGCGAAACGTAAAGGTGGACGTATTCGTGCGCAAACCGGATGCCGAAGTTCCCGCGGGCGCCCGAGCCGTCGTCGGCGATTTGCTCGATCCGGTTTCGGTGGAGAAAGCCGTCGAAGGAGTCGATAAGCTTTATCTGCTGAATGCGGTAACGCCGGATGAACTCACGCAGGGCTTGATTGCCTACGATCTGGCCAAAAAGTTGATGCTGAAGCAGGTCGTATACCACTCGGTTTTCCGGGCTGACCGTTTCAAGGATGTGCCCCACTTCGCATCGAAGTTCGCGCTGGAAAGCGCACTACACGACTTTAATGTCCCGTTCACAATCATCCGCCCGAACTACTTCAACCAGAACGACCTGGGCCTCAAAGATCCGCTGATGAAAGCTGGAATTTACCCCATGCCACTTGGCCCCGCGGGTGTTTCGGCGGTTGACGTTCGAGACATCGCCGAAGCCTCCGCGATCGCGCTGACAACCGCAGGACATGACGGCAAGACTTACAATCTCAATGGTCCAGAGGTCATCAGCGGCGCTGCGGCTGCCGCGATCTGGAGTAAAGCACTGGGCAAGGAAATCAAGTACGCCGGCCATGACATGGACAGATTCGAGACCCAGATGCGAGAAAAAGCACCGGCCTGGTCTGCGTTCGACATTCGTATGATGTTTCAGGGTTACATCGAACGCGGCTTCAGCGCGGAAGATGGCGATATGGAGACATTAACAAGGCTCCTGGGACACAGTCCTAGAACGTATGCCGCCTTTGCCGAGGAGACGGCCCGCGCGTGGAAAAACGTGGATGCGATGCGTGTAATCTGAATACTCGAAAGAGAGGAACCTCTTGGCAGAGTCAACGACCACACGAAAGGTGGCAGTCTCCATGCCCGCCGATCGGACGAATGTGTGCATCGGCGCCGACACCTACTCCATCGTGATTGCAGGATCTGATAGCGATGAGAAGCTCTCGTTCATCGACATGCACATCCCGCCAGGCGGTGGTCCGATGCCACATGCCCACGAGTGCGAGGAGACCTTCTACGTGGTGGAAGGAGAGGTGGCCGTCTTTTGCCAAGGTGAGCGCACCGCGGCGACACCTGGATCCGCGGTCAACGTCCCCGGCGGAGCGCCGCACTGTTTTCTGAATCTCAGCAAGGTGCCGGCGAGGCTTTTCTGCATCGTGTCGCCGGCCGGGCTGGAGCGAATGTTCCTGGAAATGGGACCGCGTGTCGCGACCCGCACCACGCCTCCACCTCCGCCAGATCCCGCAAAACTGGCCGAGCTCAAGAAGAACCTGCCCGCGACGGCGGCAAAGTATAATGCGGAGATCCTTCCACCCGATACCTTTCAACACCTGATGACGGCTGCCGAGATAAAGTTCGTGCAGGAAGCAAACGGAGAGTAACCAAGGGCGAATGAAGGTAAGTAGAATATTTCGATCATGCCCACGATCGAACCACTCTCGCCGCGTTTGGTAGGAGAATTCAAAACAGTCCGGCTGCGAGCACTCAAAGATACTCCAACGGCCTTCAGCAGCACCTACGCGAAGGAGTCTGCTCTTCCCGACAGCGACTGGCTCCAGCGAGTCGAAACCTGGAACGGACCGGGCGGCGTTTGCTATCTCGGCATGGATGAGGATGCGCCGTGTGGCATCATCGCCGGTTACTTTGACAAAAGCGTTCCGCAACGGGCCTGGATTGCCTCGATGTGGGTGGCTCCCACGCATCGGAGGACCGGCCTCGGAAGCATGCTTATGGATGCCGTGAAGGTGTGGGCGAACAATCTCGAATTGGCCGAACTACGCCTGATGGTCACCAGCAACAACTCGGCCGCCATGCGTTTCTATGAGCGATGTGGCTACACCTTCACCGGAACTACCGGACCCTATGAAAACGATCCGGCACTCTTCGAACACGAGATGGTCCAACATCTACGCAACGGCTGAGGAGCGAAAAGGCCCAAGACCACGCGCGGATCGATTCAAGACCGGCGGGGTAGAATCAGACCATGCTCAATGCCGGCATCCACGCTCGCCTCTGTCGTATGAGCAGGTCGCCCAGGTCGCGAAGTCGCGGATGAGCCAGAATCCCCAGCTACCGGCCGTTTCGCCAGCCTTCGACGAAGCGGAGCGAAACGCAATCTACCGGGTGATCCGCGCGCGCCGCGACGTGCGCCGCGGCTTTCTGCCGGAACCGCTGCCCGATGCACTGCTGAACCGCCTGCTGAGGGCGGCCCATGATGCGCCGTCCGTTGGACTCATGCAGCCGTCGCGCTTCGTGATCATTCGCTCACTCGAAGTCCGGCAACGCGTTCATGCGGTGTTTCAACAGGCAAACCAGCAGGCACTGGCAAAATATCAAGGCGCGCGCCACGATCAATATGCCGATTTGAAGCTCGAAGGCATTCTGGAGGCGCCGCAGAATCTCTGCATCCTGTGCGACGCAGAGAGCGAACAAGGCCACGGCCTTGGCCGGCAAACCATGCCTCAAACGGCGGTCTACTCAACCGTCTGCGCGATACAAAATCTATGGCTCGCCGCGCGCGCAGAGGGCGTTGGCGTCGGCTGGGTCAGCATCCTGTCACCGGATGCACTTCGTTCCGTCCTCGGCATCCCCGCGCATATCGTGCCGGTGGCTTACCTGTGCGTGGGGTATGTAGATAACTTCGGTAACGAACCGGAACTGGAGCGCGTCGGCTGGGAACGGCGGGCTTCCCTGGAGAGCGTCGTCTTCGAGGAATCCTATCCACCCGAAGTGAAAGGCTACCCGCTGAAAGTTTGCTCTGTCGAGGAACGATGCCGACAGGTAGACTGCATTCCATGTCTACGAGACGAACGTTGCTCTCCCGACTGAGAGTGCTCGCTCTGGTTGCTGTCGCGGCCATCGTCTCCCCTCAATCGCAGATCCAAGCCGCTGTTGTCCCACCTTCGGCTACCAACACGCCTCCGCCAGTACTCACCATCGAAGGTCTGGGCAAAGGCGTTGCGCCGCTCGATGGTCCGTGGCAATTCCATCTGGGCGATGACCCCACGTGGGCCACTCCCGGGATTGACGACGCAACGGGCCACAACGGCTGGGAGCGGCTGACTGCCGACGCTCCCTGGGGAACGCAAGGTCATCCCGACTACACCGGATACGCCTGGTATCGTCGCCAGCTCAACATCACACCTGCGCCCGGGAGCATCGCCGGATGTGACCCTGCTCATCCCCGCCATCGACGACGTCTATGAGCTCTTCTGGAACGGGGTCTCGGTTGGCCAACTGGGTAGCTTTCCTCCCCGCCTGGACTCGCAGTTTGGTATACCGGCACAAATCTATAACCTCGGGCCAGCCCGCAACGGAGTCCTGGCAGTACGTATCTTCAAGACTCGCATCGATGTCGACCGATGACGGGACCGCGGGCGGCTTCGAAGGATTGCCTTTAGCCGGCAGCCCGGAGGCGATCGGGACTCAAAAAGAGGCCCTCAATTTCCGTTGGCTACGCAGCCGGCAGTTCGTCTTCGGCCTTACGTCACTCTACGGATTAGCATCCATACTCAGCTTCATTGCCTGGCTCCGAGACCGCAAGCAGCGTCTGTTGTTCTGGATGGCCGCCTACACGTTCATGCCGGTTTTGGAGTTGCTACTGAATGGTCTGCGCCTTCCCGTGTCCAGTATCTGGCTGACCTGGATCATTCAGACCGCGATCGCCCTGAGAGAGACCTGCCAATGGTTCCTCTTGATCTATCTCCTGCAGCTCGATGCCCACACAAGACTGACGCGGCTGCGCGCGGATCGCCGCTTGCATCGGCATACTGGTAGCATTTCTTGACGGTGCCCTGGCATTCGCGTTTCGCTTCAATATTGCTGCGGTCCCAATTCAGATTGCCGATGCGGCGCTTACGGCTGTCATCCTTCCCTTGGAATTGATCCCGGTTCTGCTCGTGATCTACGCCATCCGGCAGCGCCAGCAGCTCGATTCGGCACGCTGGCTGGTGGCGATCTTTGCTTTGTTGAGCGGCACCTGGTACTCCTTCGGGAACATTGTCGACCAGGGAATTCGATTCACGCACTGGACCCTTGGACCGAAAATGCAACAGCCGCTATTCACCGTGCTCGGGAACAGTTTCAACGTCCAGATCCTGCTGCGAACGCTGCTTTTTCTCTCCATCGTCTATGCCGTCATTCGCTATTCGATGGCCAATCGGCGACGGCAGACGAACCTGGAGCGGGAATTCCAGAACGCTCGCGAACTGCAACAGATCCTCGTTCCGGAAACCCTTCCCGCCATCCCCGGCTTCACTCTGACCAGCGCCTACCGTCCGGCGCAGGAAGTCGGCGGCGACTTCTTCCAGATCATTCCCCTCGAGGACGCGCTGCGGGGTTCAACCCTCATTGTTCTGGGGGACGTGAGCGGCAAAGGACTGCAAGCGGCCATGACGGTGTCGCTCATCGTCGGCGCCGTCCGCACCCTGGCCAAATTCGCGCCCCAGCCCGCACAGATGCTGGCGGAGATCAATCAACGCCTGCATGGGCGATTGCAGGGCGGTTTCGCTACCTGCATCGCGGTGCTCCTGAATCCGGATGGAAGCTGCATCCTTTCCAGTGCCGGCCATCCGGCTCCGTTTCTGAACCAACGCGAGTTGGAATTGCCCGGGGCCCTCCCACTAGGGCTCGACTTGGGCACTACGTACCAGCAGGCGCCCATCCAGTTGCGCGAAGGCGATCATTTTTCCCTCTATACCGATGGACTGCTGGAAGCACGGAATGCCTCCGGCGAACTTTACGGCTTTGAACGCCTGCAGGTTCTCTTCGGGGCACGACCCAGCGCCTCCCAGGCCTCGCAAGAAGCGGTGGCATTCGGTCAAGAGGATGACGTCACCGTGCTGACGCTGATCCGCGTAGCCGTGGGAGAAGAATCCGTCAGCCTGCTGAGCGCGCCTGTGCTGGCCGGTTCTTAGGCCGGAATATTGAGCGGGTCGTTGGTGTTCACTTCTCCCTTGGCGACCAGGAAATAGAGAGACACTGCTACCAGCATGAAGCCGGCTCCGGCCAGGGCCTTTGTGACCCCGAAGACAGGGATGAGTTTCCCCAGCGCCAGACTACCCAGAGGTATTCCGGCGCGAAACGCCAGGTTGTACACGCTCATGACTCGTCCACGCATGGCGTCGGTGGTAATGAGCTGTACCAGCGACAACATGAGGGAGGCAGAGGCCATCACGGCAACCCCGGTGAAGAAAATCAGCAGGCAGGAAAGAGGAAGCCATTTGGACATGGCAAAAGCAGCGATAGCGAATCCCAGAAAGGTCAGGATCAACACCGTCAGGCGCTGCTGCCCCTTGAACTTTTCCATCGCGGCGACAATCAGCGCGCCACAAATCGACCCCGCTCCGGAAAAAACCAGCAGCAGAGTATAGGTCTCAGGGCCTTTGTGAAAAATGGTCTGTACGAAAACGGGCAGGAAGCCGGTAAGCGAAAAACCAAATAATGTAGTGCAGAACGCCAGCACGACCAGCGGAGTCATACCGTCGCGACATCGGATAAACCGAATGCCTTCTGCCATGCTGTGCATGACCGGCTCGCGCGACTTCGCCGGCACAAACTTCACGTGGATCATGAACAGCGAAGCGATCACCGCGAGGTACGACACGCCGTTCAGCGTGAAACACCATGTCGCGCCCAGCAAAGTGTAGGTAAAGCCTCCGATGGTTGGGCCGAGGATGCGCGCCAGGTTGAACTGGATCGAGTTCATGGCAATGGCGTTGGCCAGGTCTTCTGGACCAACCAGGGTGGGGAGCAAGGCCGAATAGGCCGGACCACCAAAAGACTGGCCCACTCCCACGACGAAAGAGAGAGCCAGGATGTGCCAAACCTGGACGACATGGGTAAAGAACAGAAAGGCCAGCAGAAAGGCGCAGGCCATCTGAATGTACTGGGAGGTCAGCAACATCTTTCGTCTGTCCAGGCGATCCGCGAAAACCCCGCCGAACAGAGAAAACATGATGATCGGAAGTTGTCCCAGGAAAAGGTCCAGTCCCAGGTAGAAGGGGTCTTTGGTGAGATCGTAGACCAGCCAGCTTTGCGCAAATTGCTGTACGAACGTGCCAATGGTGGAGGCGCACGCCCCAAACCACATAAGGCGGAAGTCCCTGTAGCGAAACGCTCTGAAAATACGCGCGAAAAATGGCAAGGATGCGCCCACTAGAGACGTGGCCCCAGCCCCGGGCCGAAGATCGCCCTGAGAATGTTTGCTCGCAGTGGGTTAATCACACACACAAAGAGATGTGATCAAGTGTACTTGGTCGCACTTTGTTCAGGCGACCCTGGGTCTATGGAACCCGATGGGAAAAAATCAAGGGCGCAGCCGAAGCCGCGCCCTTGGGCCGATGATCCTTCCAGCGATTGAGGTTAAGGCGCCGGCACCTGCAAAAGTATGGAGACCGTGCCGGTGTTCATCTCGTTGATGGTGGCCAGGTCCAGCCGGCCATCCCCGTTGAAATCCCCGGCGACTAGCCGGACCGCTTCCGTTGTTGCTGACGTCGAATGTGGTTGTCAGGTTGAAGGTTCCGTGTCCGTCTCCCAAAAAGAACTCATACACATTGTTGGGATAGCCCCCCTGGGCGGCGTAGTCAAGCTTGCCGTCTCCGTTTAGGTCTGCCAGGAGCCCCCCGGTGAGGCCGTTGTCCACCACGGGTGAAGGTGGCCCCGGCCGTGAATTGGCCATTCCCCTCGCCCAGCAGGACAGATATGGTGGTCTGCGCGAACCCGGGGGCATTGCCTTCGGAAAAGACAAGATCTAGCTTACCATCGCGATTGACATCCATAACGGTCGAAGGGACCGGTAGGCGCAGCCGGTGAAGTCGGTGCGCTGAAGGTCCCATCCCGTGACCCAGCAGGATGGAAACATAGGGGCTTGTTCCATTACCCAGGACGAGGTCTAACTTGCCGTCCCGGTTCAGGTCGACCAGAAACACGCCACCCGGCTGGCTCCCTACCGTAGGTGGAGCTATGGCGGTGAAGCTGCCATCCCCTTTTCCCAGCAGGACGGACAAGGTGTTGTAGCTGCTGACCACAAGATCCAGCTTTCCATCCCCATTCAAGTCACCGACTGCAATGGAGTTGGGATTGCCGCCTACCGTGGGTGTAAGAGGCGCGGGAGTGAACGTGCCATCGCCCTTACCGAGAAGGATGACAACCGTCGCTCCCACGTAGGTGAGGACAGCGATATCGGGTTTGCCATCGCCATTGAAATCGCCGACCGCGAGCGCACCAGGATATTGGTCCACTGCCGGGGAGGGGGCGGCATGGAAGGTCCCATCGCCCTTACCGAGAAGAATGGCGACGCTGCCGTGATAGGTATTGCATTGGGTATCGGTGCCACAAGGTTCGGTAACAGCAAGATCCGCCTTGCCATCCCCGTTAAAGTCCGCGGTGACGATTGAGTTCGGAACCTCTCCCAGGATTATGTTCTTCTCGGTGAAAGCCAGGCCGGCTGTGGGTATGGTGATGGGAAGAAAGACGGGGTTTGACTTGCCAACCAGGGGCGGCGCGTCCGGATTGATCACAGTTACGGTGGCTGTTGCCGCCTTGGCGACCAGGGAATAAGGAATCCAGGTGACAATTTCTGAAGGGCTACAGACAAACGCGTCCAACCGCCGCGTCGTGGCGCCTACTTGCCAGCCGATCTCAGCGCCTGGCCGAAAGCCGGCGCCTCTTAATGTAAGGATGAATCCGCCGCCACCCAACCGGGCTGCAGTGGGCGAGATGTCATCGACTAACGGTGTAGGGCTGTGGAAGCCGGGGGTTTCTCCCCAGGCGCTCGCGCTGAGAGTCATCATTCCCAGCACCATAAGGCACACGACCGCAACGGTAGTGGCGGTTCGATACAGATTTTTCATCGGAGAACCTCTTCGAACTTGGCAGATCTAAACGCTTGCAGCTAAACCTCGGCCCGTGTGGCTACAGGGGGGTAGCTCCGCAACAGGGACAAGGCTGATATATTCATCCCGGCCCTCCAGCAGAATCAAGGGACCGTGGACTGCTCATTCGCGGGGCTCTAAATGTCGCGAATTACGCGTCATGTGTGTATCACAGGCATGAACGATGTAGCAACTATTATTTGCAGCTTGCGGCCCATGGAAGTTTGGTGCATGCAACGACAGGAGATAATAGCCAGGTGCTCTCACCCCAGACCGGTGTCCCCACCCTAACCGGCGTTACCGCTTGGAGAAGACCAGTCGTGAAATTGTTTGCCTGGATTTTTGTATTGTCCTGCTCGCTCGTTGCGTACTCGCAGACGACGCCCGCGAAACTTGAGCCGACGGAACACACCTTCGTGATCCACAACTTTCATACCGAGAGTGGTGTCACGTTACCCGAAGCGAAGATTGTCTACGGCACTTTTGGACACCTGAACGCCGCGGGAGACAACGCCAGTTCTTCTGCCTTCGCACTACATGGCCGATATGCGTGGTTATGGCTTTCTCATCGGCCCCGGAAAGGCGCTCGACCCCGAGCGGCAGTTTCTCATCACCTCTGAGCTGTTTGGCAATGGGCGCTCGTCGTCGCCCAGCAATACACCGGAGCCATTCCACGGTCCGCGCTTCCCGGTGACGACCATCCGCGACAATGTGGAAGCGGTGCATCAGTTGCTGACCCAGGAGCTTGGCGTGCGCCACCTCGCAGGCTGTCATCGGCTTCTCCATGGGCGCCCAGCAGGCCTTTCAATGGGCGGTTTCGTATCCCGATTACATGGATCGGATCGTGGCCACGTCGGGCACAGCCAAGACCTACGGACACGGCATCGTGCGCCTGGAGAGCGAGATCACCGCGCTGACCACGGACGAGGCCTTCAAAGGCGGGGACTATAAGGATGAGCCCGTGAAGGGCATCCAGGCATTTTCCCTGGTGTGGACGGCGTGGTTGTTTTCTCAGGAGTGGTGGCGTCAGGAGCTATGGAAATCCGAGGAGCCCGCGGGAACCACCTTCGCGCAGGTGGTGGATCATTACAAAACCAATTTCATTCCCGGCGCCGACGCGAACAATCTCATTCTGCAGATGCACACCTGGGAACAACACGATGTCGGAGGCACTCCCGGTTTCGGTGGAGATCTGCAGAAAGCGCTGGGATCGATCAAAGCGCAAGTGCTCTACATGCCGTCAGCGACGGACCTGTACTTCCCTGTCACCGACGCTCGCTATGAAGCGCCCTTTATCCCCCACTGCACTCTGCTGCCCATCCCTTCGCTTTGGGGGCATCCAGCCGGAGCAGGAGCAAGCCCGGCGGACGAAAAATTTCTCAACGAAAACATTGCAGCCTTCCTGAAGGGGCAGCCGGTTCATCCGTAACGGCCGATGGGGAAATCCAAACCAAGTCATTTATAGTTTCGATGATGACGGATCGACGAGTACTCCTCTTGGTCGCTGCATCAGCGGCCTTCGCGACGTCTGTGCTGCAGGCGCAGCAGCCCTGCAACAGTCTCTTGCAGCACGGGTCTTCGACCGTCGTCATTACTCTCGCCACCGTGATCGACACTGGCGCCTTTACCCCCAGCGGAAGCACCACTGCCCTGGATAACCTGCCCGCCTTTTGCCGGATCACCACGACGCTCAAACCTACTTCGGATTCGGACATTCACGCCGAGATCTGGCTCCCTACGGCGACCTGGAACGGCAAGTTTCTCGCCGTAGGCAGCGGCGGCTGGGGCGGCTCCATCGCCTATCAGAAGATGGCTGCGGCACTCCGCCGCGGCTATGCCACGAGTGCTACGGACGACGGGCATACCGGCAGCAGCGCCAGCTTCCTCATGGGTCATCCGCAGAAGTTCGTCGATTTCGCCTACCGCGCCGAACATGAAATGACCATCGAAGCAAAGAGCCTCATCAAGGTGTTCTATGGCCGCGATGCACGCTATGCCTATTGGGACGGCTGCTCCGGTGGGGGACGCGAGGGCCTGCTGCAGGCTTTTCGATATCCCGATGAGTTCGATGGCATTATTGCCGGCGATCCGGCCAACATCCGCCGCAATGCCTGGGCGCTATGGCTGGCAACACAAACCTTCAAGGATCCAGCCGCTTACATCCCGCCCGAAAAATATCCGATGATTCACCGCGCTGTCCTGGATGCCTGTGACACCAATGACGGCCTGAAAGATGGCCTGATCGGCGACCCTGAAAGCTGCCATGTCGATTTGAAAGCCCTCATGTGCAAGGCATCCGACGGTCCCGACTGCCTGACACCACGCCAGGTGCAGACCGCGCAAACGATCATGAGTCCCGCGACCGACGCGAAAGGAAATGTGCTTTTTCCACGCCTTGAGCCGGGCACGGAACTCAGATGGGCTCGCCTTGCAGGCGGCCCACAACCCGCCGACCTCTTTCTGGATGAGTTCCGTTACGTCGTTTACCAAAAGCCCGATTGGGATTGGCGAACCTTCGACCTGGAGCGCGATGCGGCAAAGGCAGACGCCGTCGACAAAGATGTCGACGAGCTGGACCCTCATCTCGGCCCTTTTGCGAAGCACGGCGGCAAGCTGCTTCTCTATCACGGTTGGGCCGATCAACAAGTCGCACCCGGTTCCAGCATTGAGTTCTACAAATCCGCGTTGACCGACAGCGCCGATGCAGCGCCGGGTTCAGACTGGGCCCGGCTCTTCATGTTCCCAGGGATGGGACACTGCTCAGGCGGAGAAGGTCCCGACACCTTCGATGAAATTGGCCTGATGGAACAGTGGGTCGAGCAGGGCAAAGCTCCGGCGCAAATTATCGCGGCGCATTCAACAGCAGGCAAGGTAGATCGCACCCGCCCGGTGTGCCCCTATCCTCAGGCCGCTCACTATAATGGTCGCGGTAGTATCGACGATGCATCGAGCTTTTCTTGTAACGCGTCTCAATAAGGGATTGGCTATCGGCCGAAGTGGCCCAACAGGGATGCGACGCGTTCCGTGCTGGCGTGCGCCCACGCTGTCGTCGACGTCCAACCCAGCAGCAGAACGATGGCGCTGCAACCAGTCATGATCCACCAAATTGGATGGGTCGACTGGGTGAAGTCGGATCCATTTGCGCGACTGGCGGTGACTACGGTGCCGGCCACCGCAACCCCGAACGCCGCGCCTACTTGCCGGCTGGTGGAAGCAATGGCCGCAGCCACGCCGGCTTGCGTGAGCGGCATGCCCGCGACAGCGTTATTGGTGATTGCCGGGTTGACCATACCCAAGCCGATCCCAAACAACGTGTAGGCGACCATGATGAGGACCATCGGCGTGTTGACCGTGAGGCGAGTCAGCATCCACGTGCTCAGCAGGAAACCCGCGCCTGCGGCGAGCAACGAGGGACGCGGGCCATGGCGGCCCACCAGCCTGCCGGAGATCGGCGCGCATACCATCATGGCAATCGCCAGCGGCAGCGTGCATAGCCCGGTACGCAAGGCTGACAAGCCTCGGACCTGTTGCAGATACAGAGCGTTCAGAAATAGAAACCCCGCGAAACAAGCAAAAGCGCATACCGCAATCAGGGCGGCACTGCTGAAAGGCACGCTGTGAAAGAAGCGAAGGTCCAGCAAAGGCTGCTGCCGACGCGGCTCATAGAAGAGAAAGATCGCCAGGGCTGCAGCGGAAGCAGCGAACAAACCAAGTATCTGCGGAGATTGCCAACCAGCCTGCGGACCTTCAATGACCGCATACGTAAGCGATGCCAAACCGGCAAAGACCAGAAGTTGACCGATCGGATCAAATGCGCGCGCCCGCGGCGCTTTCGACTCGGAAACAAATCGCGCTGCCAATACAAAGGCCGAGAGACAGATAGGCAGGTTGATCCAGAAGATTGAGCGCCAGCCCACAGATTGCGTCAACGCGCCGCCGATGACGGGGCCGAGCGCAAGCGATGCGCCTGCCACCGCGCCCCACACGCCCACCGCGCGGGCCCTGGCTTTGGGTTCGGGAAAAGCGTTGGCAATGATCGACAAGGCTACCGGGTTGAGCATGGACGCACCGAGACCCTGCAGAGCACGGAAAGCAACGAGCTGGCCGATGGTGTGGGCCAGGCTGCAAAGCAGCGATCCCGCGGTGAAAAGAGCAAGACCAAACTGAAAGACACGGCGCCGTCCGACACGGTCGGATACCGAACCGGCAAACATGAGAAAGCTGGCGACCACCAGCGTATAGGCATCGAGGATCCATTGAAGTCCCGATACAGTCGCATGGAGATCGCCTTGGATGGACGGCAAAGCGACGTTGACGATGGTCACGTCCATGCCGACGACCAGCAAGCTCATGCAGCAGATGGCCAGGATGAGATTGGGATGGGTTGGTTTTTTGCCGGCGTCCACTGCTGTGGCCGCGTCTCTACGGGTGGGCGTTATGGGCGATGCGTTTTTGTTTCGCAAGGGGCTCCAGCCCTTTGGATGCGGTACCAGCGAAACGGATTCCTTTTCACCGCCTCGGCGAATGCCGGGGATTACGGCAGCGGGAAGATACGCGGCAACCTCAATACCAGTCCGGTGCTGAGCGACTTGGGGCGATAGTTGTAATTGTTGATCGTGGACAGGCCTCCATAGCTGTATTCGGCGACGCGCCAATCGATGCGGGGCAGAATCGTAAAGTCCAGGCCGCCCAAAACCTGGTATTCGAATTTCGTATCGCTGGTTGATCCTGTGAAGTCAACGTGCCCCAGTCCAATGGTGCCCTCGATATACGGGTGGATTGGCAGGATGTGCGTATTTAAGCCGATTCGAGGCCCAATCGACCCGGTGTCGAAGGTGGCCCCGTTGCTTCTTGCAAATGAGCCTCGAAGGTCCACCCCCACGCTCAATATAGCCAGGCGGCCGCTCGCCAGGTAGGCTCCGAACGTGCCGCCGTAGAGATCGTAACCGTTGTTATTTGGACCGCCCAGGTTCTGCGCGGTGAAGGCACCGTAAAGCCCAAGCTGAGCATGCAGGCAGAGCGGAGCGAACAGGAAGAGAAACGGAGCGAGCAGCCGAGACAGTTTCATAGGCGAAGACTCCTGTCACAACCGTACGATTCAACCGCAAACCATAGTCCCACAGATTCGGTCTTGCGGGGCACGTTGTTTCGGGTCTTTGCCGTTTCCCTGGTTCCCGGGCCCTGTCGATTTGTTAGTCCTTGCTTGTCCCCGTTGTCAAGGCGTTTTCCCGGCAACGGTGCTGCATGCATCGTTCGTCCCGCCACTGCCGCGGCCACTGCTATATTGACGGCAGTTTACGAACTGACGAGGTCCCATGCGGATAAGGCTTGCTGTTTCTCTGCTGATCGCTTTCTTTTGCTGTGATCTTTCGGCATTGGATACGCCGAGCGCGGTTCGCTTTGGGCGGCTGATCGACGGCCAGGGCAAGACCTGGACGAACGCCGTAGTGCTGGTGCGGAATGGCAGGATTGAGAAAGTGCTCACCTCGGACGCCGCCATCCCTGCCGACGCGAAGGTCATTGATCTTCATCAGTACACGGGCGTGCCCGGCTTGATCGATGTCCACACGCATATGACTTTCTGGTGGGACGCAAAAGCGGGAACGCCCCCCTTTGAGCAACTTCCTAAGCAGCGTTCTGCTTTCCTGGTTTACATGGCGCAGGAAAACGCGCGCAAAACGCTGGAAACGGGTGTTACGACTGTTCGTGATCTTGGAGCCGACCACTACGACGACATTGTGATGCGTGATTTGATCAACCGCGGAGCCATGCTGGGGCCTCGCATGTTCGTGGCGGGCTGTGGGCTTTCCGTGACCAGCGAACCATTTAAAGAGGAGATGCATCCCCAATGCGGCCAGGCCGACGGTGTGCCTGAAGTCTTACGCGCGGTTCGGGAACAGGTCGCCGCTGGAGTGGATGTCATCAAGATCTATGGTTCTACCGGAAGTGACAAGGATGTGTCCGGATACCAGACCTTCACCAGCGACGAGATGAAAGCAGCCGTCGAGGTAGCGCACAAGTATGGAAAGCGCGTCGCGACCCACTCCTACGGCCCGGATGGCGCTCGTGACGCCGTTCATGCCGGAACCGATTCCCTGGAACATGCCATCGACATCCCGGATGACGTATTGGCGGAGATGGTGAAGCGCGGTACATTTTACGTTCCTACCATTGATCACAATCGTTATTACGTGGATGCGCGAGAGGAATACAAGTACGACGACAAGGTGGTCGCGGGACTCAATGCATACATCGATAAGAACCTGGAAACCGCCCGCCGCGCGCACAAAGCCGGGGTAAAGTTCGCCATGGGCTCCGATGCCGTGTTCACCATGTTCGGGCAGAACACGCGCGAGCTTGGGTGGTTCGTTAAGGCAGGCATGACTCCCGCCGAAGCATTGCAAACGGCGACCACGAATGCCGCCGCCCTTCTGGGAATGTCTGGCCAACTCGGAGCCATCGCTCCTGGATACTTCGCTGATCTGGTGGCGGTCGAGGGAGATCCCCTGAGCGATATCAACGTGGTGATTGACCACGTCCGATGGGTGATGAAGGACGGCCAGGTGGTTGTCGATAAGCGCACATAAGCCGACTATAGAAGGCAACAATGGAGCCTCCTTCCCTGGACGGGTACCGCACATCCGCCCATAAACAGTCACCTTGAAAGACACCCTATCCCGGTATAGAGTCATCTATACCAAGTTGTTTAGGGTTTAAAAACCATGGCGAAGAATGACCTGCAGGGAGCGCTGGATCTTCTGGTCCTCAAAACCCTTGCTCAAACCGGAAGAATGCATGGCTACGGGATCGTCCTGCACATTCAGAGAGCCTCCGATGAATTGCTGAGTGTAGAAGAAGGCTCTTTGTACCCGGCCCTGCACCGCATGGAGCAGAACCGATGGGTCGCATCCGAGTGGGCCACGACAGAGACAAACCGGAAAGCAAAGTACTACAAGCTGACCGCCGCGGGCAGGAAGCAATTGCTGGAAGCTGAGAAGAATTTTGAGCACCTGGTAAAGGGTGTTCGCGCGATCCTCCGCTACGCATGAACAAACTTATGTCTATCTTTCGCCGGATATCGAATTTGTTCTCCCGCTCCAGCTTGGATCGGGAGATCGAGAGCGAACTGCAGTCGCACATCGAAATGCGGATTGACGACAATCTTGCCCACGGAATGTCTCCCGAGCATGCCCGGCGCGATGCGCTGGTGCGCTTCGGCAACCCGGCGGCGACCAAAGAACATGTGGTTTTCGCCGATGTCGCCGTGGCTCTTGGCAGCGTTTGGGACGATACGCGGTATGCATTTCGGCAATTGCGCAAATCTCCCGGCTTTGCAACCACCACTGTACTTACCCTGGCCATCGGCATCGGCGCCAATCTGGCAATTTTCCAGCTGCTCTATGGAGTGCTGTTTGCGCATTTGCCGGTCAAGCAGCCGGCGGAACTCTACTCCTTGCACGCCGTGCAATCGCCGTTTGATGGGCAGTGGTTCTTTTCTTTCCCGGCTTACCAGCGTCTCCGGCAGGCCACGCACGAGAACGCACCTGTATTTGCCCGCTCAGGGTTTGGCATAGGAGTGCTGCAGGAAACGGATGGAGCGACCAGCCGCATCCAATTTCAACTTGTTTCCGACAATTTTTTCAGCGTGCTGGGACTGGCGCCGTCGGCTGGCCGGTTCTTCCTCGATGGCGACGACCAGCGGGAGCAGTCGGAGTGGCCCGTGATCTTGCGCTATGGCTATTTCCGGGAACACTTCGCCGCCAATCAGCCGGTGCTCGGTAAGCGCGCCACCTTCAACGGAATTCCCATCGTGATCGTCGGTGTTGCGCCGAAAGGTTTCACCGGAGTCGTGCGTGGAGAGGCTCCTGACTTTTGGCTTCCGCTCGCCGCACAAGCGACCAACCGTTTCGGTACCTGGTTTGACTCGCTGGGCCCCGGGTATGACGTCAACCTCGACCGGTCGTATCTAAACCAGGCGAGCATTTTCTGGTTGTGGGTACTGAGCCGGACTCCCGATGGCGTGAAGGCTGCCGCGCAGGCGCACTGGACGTCGGCCCTTGCGCCCGACCTGTCGCTGCTTGCCGGCGCGGCCAAAGACACGCAGGATCGCACACGGATCCTCCGCTCGCAGGTAACGTTGATATCGGCCGAGAACGGAGAGGGTTCGCTGGCGAAAGTGTATTCCCGGCCTCTGATCATCCTGATGGCGATGGCCGTCGTCATTCTTCTGGTGGGCTGCCTGAACCTCGCCAACCTGCAAATGGCGCGGCTGCAGCAACGCGAGATAGAGATCGCCACACGGATTGCGCTGGGAGCCAGCCGGACGAGAGTCCTTCGCCAGGTGGCGATTGAAGCTGTGGTGCTTGCCGTCGTGGGTGGAGTGCTTGCGTTCGCCACCGGCCGGGCGGCAAGTTCGCTTCTTTTGCATTGGGCGTCCGGCCGGGGGCAATCCATCCCCATCGATCCTCAGATCGGAGCCGCAGCGACCTTGCTGGGCACAGCACTGCTGCTTGGCGCCTTGATGGGTTTTGGCTTGTTACCCGCATGGCAGATGACGCGCAAGAGTTTCTCCATGGCATCGAAGGCGAGGGTCGGTCAACTATCCGGTCAAAGCAAATCCGGGCGTCGATGGTCGAATCTGCTGCTCGCCAGCCAGGTAAGTTTTTCGCTGCTGTTGCTTTGCGCCGCGGGACTTTTTGCGCAGACCCTGCGCAATCTCAGCCGCGTGGATGCCGGCATGGATCGCGACCACGTGCTCACTGTCCACCTGGATATGAGAAACACCGGCTTTGCCGAACATCAGAATAATCTGCCTTCGTTTTATGACACGTTGATCCAACAGCTGAAAGCGTTGCCCATGGTGCGCGATGTCGCGGTGCATATGTGCACGATTCCCCACTGCGGCTGGAACACGGCGGTGCACGTATTTGGAAGTCCTGAGATGGCGGAATCACAGTTGCATGGGGAGGAGGATCGCGTAGGAGTGGGCTATTTCCGCACCCTTGGCATTCCGATTCTGCAGGGCCGGGACTTTGCCAAAGAAGACAATCAACAATCACAGCAAGTCGCGATTCTTAGCCGCTCTTATGCGCGAAAGCTCTTCGGCGATGAGAGCCCTCTCGGCCATTGGATTGGCTACACCCCGCCGCCGGAAGATCACCGATTTCTCGTGATAGGCGAGGTTGCCGACGCACGTGTGGATGGTTTGCGTTCCGCGGCGCCCCCGGTCGCCTATTTTCCTATCGATCAACGGCCGGCGCCGATTTAATCGGTCGAAGTGCGGGTGCGTGGGCCGTTGTCCAGCCTGCCTGCCGAAATTCGCGAGAGCCTGTATAAGCTTGCCCCGGCTCTACCGGTGACGGAGATTGTGCCGCTCGATCTGCAGTTTGACGATGGTCTTTCGACCGAGGCGTTGCTCGCCCGGCTGACTAGTATTTTTGGCGCACTGACTCTGGCGCTGGCAGCCCTTGGATTCTATGGATTGTTCTCATTCCGGGTGGCAAGAAGGACGTCTGAGATCGGTGTCCGCATGGCATTGGGGGCAACGCGCTCACAGGTGCGGGCTATGTTTCTCACGCAGACTCTGCGGATCATGGTTGCCGGCTTGATCCCCGGGTTCGCGCTCGCGCTCGGCACCGGCTATTTCGCGCGCAAGCTTCTCTACGGTACTGGACCCATGGACTTTGGGCGCTGGGTTTCGCGGCCGTGATTCTCGCACGGTCGGCCTGTTGGCAACACTTGTGCCCGCTCACCAGGCTGCGTCAATTGATCCAATGCGCGCTCTGCGCAGCGAGTAACCCGCTTACACCGCAACGGCTTTGAGGAAACAACCAAACCCCCTCTCCTGGAGGGGTACCCCATGTTCGCTGGGCGTACATGGGCCGAAAAAGATGGGGCGCAGCTCCTTCCAACGCTGCTGCTACGCGTACAAAAAGACTGCATCCAAGTGTTCTCAGCGCCATACCCCGAGATAGCGAACGCGCCATGCTTCCTCGAAGCTGTACAGTAGTAAGCGGCAGGCAACACGAAAGGTTGCCTGCGCTCTGTTCTATGGAAAGTTGATCCCATAGGCCTTGTTTCTCCTCGCGAAGTAACCTCCAAGCCAATTACCAATCTGTGATTGTGAACGGGATAGTTCTCTGTTTTTATGCTAGTTGATTGCAATTCAGGCCACGCATTTTGACCACACCGGGAAGGTAAGGTTCCTCAGTGAAGGCACGATCGCGCTGGTGCTTGCATCCGTCTTCGAGTCGTTTCTCTGCTTTTATTCTGGCATGCGGAATTATTGTTTACTTTAGCGGCTGCGGCGGCGGGTCAAGCTCCGGAGGATCATCCGGAGGAAGCACCACGACCACTTCCACTCCGACACCGGCTATCTCGTCGATCAGCCCGGCGAAGGTGCCTGCAGGATCCAGCGATCTGACGCTGACTGTGAACGGTTCAGGGTTTCTAAGTACGAGCGTGGTCGAGGTGAATGGCACAGCTGAGACCACTAGTTACGTCAGCAGCGCGCAATCGACCGCCATGGTCCCGGCAAGTCAACTGGTAAGCGCAGCAGAATTGGCGGTAGTGGTGTCGAATGGACCCGCAAACAGCGGATACGGCACGCCAACCAATCTGGAGGTCGACAATCCCACGCCGCAGCTCACCGCCATATCGCCTTCCGGTGCAACCACGGGTGATCCTGCCACAACGATTACAGTGACCGGTTCTTCATTCGTGAAGGGAGCACAGGTTGTCTGGAACGGAACGCCGCTGTCCACAACGGTTGTCAGCTCGGTCGGGGTCACGGCACAGATTCCGGCGAGCGATTTGACTACAGCATCAACGGTGAGTATCCAGGTACAGAACCCGTCTCCCGGCGGTGGAACATCGGGAAGCCAGCCGTTCACAATCTACTCCGGCGCAACGACAGTGGTTGGAGTTCCACTTGGAGCGAACGACATCGCGTGGGACCCCGCGCACGGGCTCATCTACGCCAGCGTTCCAGCGGCGAGCGGATCGGTCGGCAGCCTTGTAGCATTCAATCCCATAACAGCGGCAACGAGCTCGCCCGTCGCTGCGGGCAGCAATCCAAACCAGTTAACCGTGACTTCAGATGGCTCGGAGCTTTGGGTGGGAGAAGACGGCACAGGCTCTGTGCAACGATTTGCTCTGCCGGCCCTGACGCCGAACCTCCAGTTCACGTTGCCAACCTCTGGTGCGCAAATTCGAACTGCCTTGTCACTGCGGGCAGCGCCGGGCAGCGCTGACACAGTCGCCGTGCTCCTGACTGAACCCGACTTTGGCGGTTTTGATTCGAACGGGGTGGCGATTTACGACGATGCTACGCAACGCCCAACTGGGATTGGCTCGTCGACGTCTGGTCTTACCGCACTTGAGTGGGGCGCCAACGACACGACGCTTTATGGGAACCAGGGCGAGTATGGGACGTGGGGCCTGGAGGTGCTGGGCGTGGACAGATCCGGCGTGAGCGTTGCGACGGTGTACCCGTATGAGTTCAGCGAGGTTCTTGCCAACGAACAACGCGTTCACTTTGATGTAGCGACAGGTCATTTATATGGCGATGACGGCCGTGTGGTGGATCCGGCGACCGGCAACCTTGTGGGAACTTACAACCTGCAGGGGATAATCACACAATCCAACTTCAGCACGCTCTGTGTTGTGGATTCGGCGCAAGGTCTGGTCTTTATCTTGGGTCAGACCGAGAACCAATGGCAGTCGAACACAGGTTACACAATCAGAGTCTTCAACCGGTCAACATTTCAGCTTCTCAACTCGCTTACGATTCCGCAATTCAACGGCACGCCGCAGCAGTTTATTCGCTGGGGAAACGCAGGGCTGGCCTTTAACACGGTTGCGCAGCAGAATACGAATCAAATTTCCACTCTTTATCTAGTGGATGGCAATTTCGTGGACGGCGCGGCGACGCCGGATTTCAGCAACGGAGCAGGAACAGAGGCGATCCCGGCTCCGACGACAATCACCCCACAGAGTGTGACTGCTGGAAGCACCAGTGTAACGATGACGATGAGCGGGGCTAATTTTACGCCCGGCGCGGTAGTTTATTGGAACGGGCAGGCGTTGGAAACCGATTATGAGAGGCCGGTACAGTTGCAGGCGACGGTTCCAGCGTCGGACCTGACCAGTCCTGGCGTGGCGACCGTGACGGTTTCAAACGGGGGCGGCGCGGCGCCGAGCGAAGCTCAGCTGGCGTTTACCATTGTTCCCGCTGGAATGGGGCTGACTGCGCTCAATCTTGCCGCATACGATGTGGCGTGGGACCCGAAGAGCGGTCTCCTTTATGCAGCAGTCGCTAGCGGCGATCCCACTTACCCGAATTCGATTGTCGCGGTCGATCCCACGACCGGAGCGGTGGTGAAGAGCGCGCGTGTGGGCGCGGATCGCGGCTGGTACGGACGACCGCTGACGGCGCCTATTTGTACGTCGGGTACATGGCGTCGAGCTTCATAACCCGCCTGCAATTGCCCGGCTTGAACTCACCGCTCACGTGGCCGCTGGGAACGCTACCTGCGAATGGGCCGCTTATGGCAGTCGACCTGCAACCGTCTCCTGTTGCATCGCAAACTGTGGCCGTTGCCGGAGGCACCGCGGTGGTGCTGAACAATCTTCGCGAATACCTGCAGACCATGAGCAATGGGACCCTGACGATTTTTGACAACAACGTACCGCGACCGGCCACGTTACCAGGGACCAACGCTGCGCTCGATCAGAATCACTACGACAGCATCCAATGGGCTGCTGACGGCGCGACAATTTATGCGGCCGATACATCCGTCTCCGATCTCGATTTGTACAAACTGAGTGTGAACCAGCAAGGAGTAACCTACGAAGCATACGTGCCTGGAGCGGTGGACAGCCCGGTTTTGGATGCGGATTTCCCGATTGGTACATTTGGAATTTCTTCTCCGACATTCACTATGACTTCGGCACTGGCCTGATCTACGACGACAATGGCTTGATCATCAATCCTGTCACTGGGGCGCAGTCGGGCGAGTTTGGGACGTCATTCGGATGGGCCGCGCCTGATTCCTCGACGAATGCGGTTTTTATCCTTCAACTAACGAACCAGATGAGCGTGGTGTCGGGTGGGGGGTACACGATTGCCTCCTACAACCAGAAGACATTTGCACGAGTGGGTAGCCTTGCATTGAACGGGATCGTGGGCCAGCCGATGAAGCTGATTCGGTGGGGCGGGTCGGGCCTTGCTTTTGCGACCGATACCAACCAGGGCCAAACCATATCCGGGCCGCCGGGGATGCTTTACATCTTGAACGATCCCGCTCTTATACCTGCTGGTCCGGCAGTAGCGGCTCGAACGGCACGCGATGCTGGCGGAGAAATGCGCTCTAAAAAGTAAGAATTGCAAATGGAAGCGACGATATTGTTAGTGGAGTAACTGCCGCGATACGGACAACCCGGAAGTGGCGCCGGCCAGCGACGAGGCGGACTGGCGGGAGGTTCCCCCGGCCACTTTCCACTCGTGCTGACACGGAAAGATTATTTTTTGCGGAGGTGGTTCTGCGTGCTGCATGAAACACCGGTTTCGGTCAATTGCCCAACCTGAAGGGTGGAGCACGGAGGCAAGTTAATGGAATGGTCCGCCGCTTTTAGCCGACAGTGAGTTTGGGTTATAAGCTGCGTAAGAGGAGGACCATTCCATTAACTTTGCCTCCGCTGCCGATGAAGAGATTTCTAGATGGGAGCCGCAGGCGGTCCCGCCTGGCTCCAGACCGAATCCCGCAGAGTCTTGCGCAATATGCATTCGCCGATTACGCCGAGACTCCACCAAAGGATTGGGTAAGCTCCCCATCGACCGTTGCAGGACAATCATCGACTTAACTATTACTGTTCATCCGTGCAGCCCGCACACGATTTCTTCCCCGAACATGGGCGGGGCCTGCTACTAGTTCCCCGCCAGAATTCTCTAGTTTACGGAGCCTTGATGATACGCCACGTTTTCTGGCGCACGTGTCACGGCGATCCATGTCAACAGGGTGTCACGCGAATCACCGGCGTCACTCTGTTTGTCGTGCCAAGTCTTTCTGGGAGACTCGAAAACAATATGAACATCGTTCGCAATGTGCTGGCATTTGTAGTGCTTTCTTGCCTCAGTTTGTCTGCTCAGCAGATCACGGGAAACATTCGCGGAACAGTTACCGACCCAAGCGGCGCTGTCATTCAGGGCGCCGCGGTTACAGCGCGGCAGGCGGAAACAGGCCTGTCGCGCAGGACGACCACCGATCGCAACGGCAACTACGTTCTTCTGGAACTCCCGGTCGGACACTACCGCCTGCAGGTCGCAGCGAAAGGCTTTCGAGGAATACGTGCAGGATGGCATCACGCTCAACGTGAACGAGACGGCTTCGGTCTCGCCACGTCTCGCGCTCGGATCGGAAAAGCAGCAGGTGCTGGTGCGCGCCGATGCCGAGCTGATTGAGCCAACCGTCACCAGCATGGGCAAGGTAGTGCAGCAGCGCGAGTTGGAGGATCTGCCGCTGAACGGACGCAACTTCTCGCAACTTGGCCTGCTGCAGCCTGGGGTCGTTCCCTTGACGCCTGGGATAGCCGAAGCGGGCGGATCGCTGCGCAACGGACAGGCTTATGCGGTCAACGGCCAGCGACCTGAATCCAACAACTTTCTCATCGACGGCGCGAATAACTTCAACGGAGTCGACGGCGGATTCGTCCTCAAGCCGCCGGTGGACGCGATCAGCGAGTTCCGCATCATCACGCATAGCGCGAATGCCGAGTTCGGAGGCGCGCTGGGATCGACGACAAACATCATCACGCGGTCGGGCACGAACCAGGTCCACGGGACATTGTGGGAGTTCCTGCGCAACGATGCAGTCGATGCCAATAATTATTTCGCGCAGACAAAGGAGCCGCTGAAGCAAAACCAGTTTGGCGCCACGGTCGGTGGGCCGATCAAGAAGGATAAGACGTTCATTTTTGGCTTCTATGAAGGCTTCCGCAATCGCCAGGGCGAGACAGCGCTGACCACAGTGCCGTCGCTGAAGCAGCGCACCGGCGATTTCTCCGAACTCTGCCCGGAGGGCTTCACGGCACGGCTTCTGCAACAACCCGGCGCACCAGCTCTTCAACGTCTTCGCCAATGCGCCGTACCCGAATAACCAGGTGCCGCAGGCCCAGTTCAACTCGGTTTCAAAAAACCTGCTGAGCTTCTTCCCGCTTCCGAACGCCGGAACGAATCTGTTCTCCACAACGCAAACCTTAAGCAATGATACCGATCAGTTCGGCATCAAGGTCGACCATTACCTCGATCCGCGCGACACGCTGAACTTCCGTTACATGTTCAACCAGCTCTCCCAGGTCGATCCGCTATCGCCGGGCGGCGCCAGCGTGCCGGGCTTCCCGGTAGGCGAAGACCAGCGCGCGCAGAACTTTGTCGCGCAAGAGACCCACACCTTTTCGCCCACCCTCATCGCTGTGGCGCGATTCTCGTTTCTGCGCAACAAGTTCCTCTTCGGCGAGCACGAGAACCATCAGCCGCCCTCAAGCCTCGGATTCCAATACAAGCCGAGTCTCGATATCGCCACTGGACCGCCATTCATCCAGGTGAATGGCTATTCCACGGTTGGTGATCCGATCACCGGCCCGCGCAACACCTACGAAGACGTCTTCGATTACTCCGGATCGCTGAGCTGGGTGCGCGGCAAGCACGAGCTGAAATTCGGCGGCGGATACCAGCGTCAGCAGATCAACGTGCTGCAAGGGATCGCGACCAACGGCTTCTTCGTATTCGCGCCATTCCCGGTAACGGACGCGTTCGCCAGCTTCCTCGCCGGGCAGCCGGTCGTCTTCCTGCAAGGTATCGGCGATTTCTCGCGCGGCATTCGCGGCAACAATGCGAACGGGTACGTGCAGGATACGTATAAGGTCACGTCGCGATTCACGATCAATGCCGGACTGCGTTACGAGTTGCCCGAACCGTACACCGAAATTCATCAACCGGATGTCGTTGTTTGAGCCGGGGAAGAAGTCCCAGGTCCTGCCGAATGCGCCGGCGGGACTGTTGTATCCGGGCGATCCCGGTGTGCCCGCAGGCCTGATCCCCACCGATATGAAGGCATTTGCGCCGCGCCTTGGCATCGCGTGGGACCCGAACGGTAATGGCAAGTCGCTGGTAACTTCGGCGTACGGTATCTTCTATGAGCCTTATTACACCGGACAGGGTGGGCCTTTGCAGTCGCCGATCAGTGCGCCTCCCTACCTGGGAACGCCGCAGGTGAGCCTGCCGGACTTCGCGGATCCGTTCAACGGCAATCCTCCGGCCGCGGGGACGTTCTCCACCCCACTCACGAACCTGACTCTGTCGCCGACGTTGACGCTCCCTTACACGCAGGATTGGGACTTGAACCTGCAGCACTCGTTCGGGTCCGATTGGCTGTTCGAGATCGGATACGTCGGCACCAAAGGCACGCGCCTGCCGCGCTTTATCGAAGCGAACCCGGCGGTATTCGTTCCCGGAAACGTGGACGGCCAGCCGATTTCGAATTCCAGCAATGCCGATCAACGGCGGCTCTATTCCGGCTGCACGCTCGCCGATTCGCCGAGCAGTTGCCAGTTTTCGTCGACCGGCGAGATCGCGGGCATCGCCAACTCGTCCTACAACGCATTGGAAGCGTCGATGCGCAAGCGGTTCAGCCACGGGCTGTCATTCCTCGCGTCGTACACATGGTCGAAGACGATCGACGATGTTTCGTCGTTCAACATAACCGGATCGGCGGCGAAGCCAGTCGCAGGCGAAAACGATCTCGCCCAGGATCCGTTCAATCTCGCAGCAGAGCGTGGGCTTTCGCTGTTCGACGCGCGCAACCGATTCGTCGGGAGCTATGAGTGGGCGCTTCCGTTCTGGAACTCATGCGCAGAACTGGTACCAGTGGGGGCTCGGCGGATGGCAGTTGAATGGCATTGCCACGCTGATGAGCGGCACGCCGTTCACCGTCTTCGACTCGAACGACGTTGCGGCGCAAGGCAGCGCGCCGGAGATCACCGGATTCTCCGCGCAGCGGCCCAATCTCGTCGGCAACCCCAATAGCGGGCCGCGCGCGGTAGCGCTTGGCTCAACACCAGCGCTTTCCAGCGGCTCGATCCCACAGCCAACGCGGGGCAGTTTGGCACGGAAGGCCGCAACGTGAATATCGGCCCGGCTTATGCCGACTGGGACTTCGCTGCGCTTAAGAATTTCAAGGTGACAGAATCAACGCAGTTCCAGTTCCGCGCGGAGCTGTTTGACGTCCTGAACCGCACGAACTTCCGGTTGCCCGACAGCGACATCAGTTCGCCGACGTTCAACCATATCCTTGAGGCGGAGGCTCCGCGCCAGGTGCAGTTTGCGTTGAAGTTCATGTATTAGCAGGCCGGCCCCCTCTTCGATGCGCTGATGGTGGCGGCTCCGCGTTGACCCCAGCTCCGAATCGCTCGTCTTACCGGGAGTCGAATCTCGGTGGAGACGCCATGGCAAAAGTTTTCCCAAGACTACCCTGAACCTGGAGGTTTTGGTCCGTGCGACGGTTTCGCCCGGCGCTCCCAAACTTGACCGATGCCCTGCTTTCCGCAAAGGTAGAATCCGCCGGGAAGCGCTGCTTTCCTTCGGTACCTACCAGGTCGAGGCCTTCCTTGTAATTGCTTTCCTTAAAAGCATGCCAAAGCGCCTGTAGTTGAGTTTGCTCAATCTTCGACGCAAGAATCTGCTTCAGGCGGAGCTTCCACTTCCTTTTCTCTTTCCGGTTCTTTTCCTGAGGCCCTCATGGCTCCCTCCAGGGCAACCAGGTAAGCGGTGCTCGCGGCCCTGGAGTCGGGTTCGCAAAAGCGTGATGGTTCTGGCCAAATCGAGAGCCTCCTCGGCGTTGCCGAGATCAAGCTGTGCATAGACAGCTCCCCATAAAGGAGAGGGTTCCGTGGGGCGCAGTTCCAGGGCACTGGTGTAATCCCGTACCTCTTCTGTTTCCTTTGCAGAGATCGCTGGCGATTCTTTGTCGTGCTTTTTCATCAGGGCTACAAGATGCATCAAAAAGATGGCGCGCTGCTCGTACAGGCCACCATTCTCGGGCACTCTTTGAATTGCTTCATCGAGGGAATCGATTGCCTCTTGCGACCATGCGCACGGCAGCAGAGAGTTTGGATTCAAATCTGACGCGATCAGTGCCTCACGATCGAGGATCTTGGCTCGCTCAATCCGGTAATCCACATTGGAAACGTCGCTATCGGAGAGACGCCGTAAATTGAGTTCGGCTTGCCGCAGCTTCTCCAATTTGTTCTCATTTTCAGCGGGGGATGAACTGGGAGAGCTGAAAGCATCGCTCGCCGCCAAAACAACCTTCGCCGTATTGGCCAGATCGGAACTGAGTGCATTCTCTGAGCGGCGGCCCTCGCGAGGTTTTTGGGAGCCACTCTTTTTCTCGTGATCTGCGATATCGTGGGACCACGTCGCGAGGTTGCTGGCTTCCTGATTCTTGTCTTGATATCCGTACGCGAGACTGAGGTAATAGCTTGGCTTCCAGTTTGCAGGATCGTCGATCTCCCATTGACGGAAGACTTTGGCTGCTTCGTCATATTTGCCTTGCTGTAAGTAGGACTGCCCCAGCAGCTCGGGACTTACGCTGGTGAGCATCATGTAGGTAGCGTCGCGGATAAGCTCCGACGGGCTGGCATGGGCGGACGGAGCGGTCTCCCAGGATTTTGCAGTGTCGCCCTGGTTGAGCCGTATCCTGCCGATCAGGCCGTGGGGAGACGATAGAACGTCTCCGCCAATGATCCACTGTTGATATCTTCTCCCGTTGTAGAGACGGATGAGGCTGTCGAGTGAAATGCCGCTCACCTCGATGTCATAGGAGGTCTGTACCGGAATCTTTATTGCCTGGTGCAGGGCCACCGGCTGGCTCCCGGTGCTGTCATATCGGTAATATTCCGTTCCGTGGAACCGAGAGGCATGCGTCGACGCATCGTTCAAAGTATCCACGACGATATCGGCGGCGTTCTTTCCAGAGAGCGAGACGTGGTCCGCGATCGAGGACGGGATTTCGAACGGCTGAACGGTAACCATGTATTCCTGAGAAATCTTTCCTAGAAAGGATCCGATGGCTAACCAGGCACCCACGCCAACGATAGCGGCCATCGCTCCCACGGAAGGAGATAGCTTTTGCAGAAGCGCGGACAAGCCATTGAGCAAAGACCATTTGGGCTCTTTCGGGGTGGATGCGGGCTCGCGTGTGTCGAAATTTGTTTTCGAAGTGCGTGCCCAGCGTCTTTCCCTGGAAGGGGTCAGGTGGCTTGATATGCGTTCGCTTTCGGCATTCATCGTAGCTCTCCCCTGGAGCCAGCGAGCGGTCGAGTGCTTGCCGCTGGCTGTTACACCGGGAATATTGCAAGCGCCGTGCCAAAGACGCGCTCCCTGAACTGCGATTCCAGCTCGCTGGCCTCGTTCTTTGTTTGCAATGGGATACGAGCGACACAACGCCTCGCGCGCTGGGCGGGTGCTTCAAAAACTTGCAGGCGTCGGTATCCGATCGGATACCCACGAGGAATTGATTGACTCCCCCGGCGCGTGCTTACCAGATGATACGGTCAACCACAAAGCCGCCAGAACTCGCCGGTAATCACATTGAGTGAGCACAAGCTGCAGTCATCCCTCATCCTCTGGATCAATCCGATTCGTGAAGATTACGTTTTCGCTTTCCAGGAGAGCCGTAAATGCGACCCAGACTTCATCGACGTCCCTGCGCAAGCTCTTGCCCCTAGCATCATCTCGAACACATGCATATCGTTCGTCGATGGCGCCTGCAACCGAATCGCTTTCGAGCAGCAAAATACGCTTGTCTGCATTTGCGGCCGACAACTTCAGCAGCCGGCGGGTCTCAAGCAGGTTTCTTACTGTCAGACACCGCGCGCCGGGCTCCTCATTACAAATCCCCACAAGCGCGTGTTCAAGGGCCATAAGATTTCCGCCGCCGTCCGCACAAACGACACCGGCGTTCGTCTCATCCGTGCACGACCGGGTTGTAACGCGATAGGAACCGCCGGTCAAGCAGTTGTAGAGTTGAATCCAGTGTTCGATAACCTGCTGGCTGTGCAAACTCTTCCCTTCACTTCTTCAGTTCGCGGGGTTCTCGACGTCATCGGCAACCGTGGCGACAGCTCAATACAGTCACTGTTTCCACGATGTAGGGATAGCGCACGGAAACGTGGAGGATCGCGGCTTGTCGAGAAGCATACGTGTCGATCCGCATCGGTGCCTCACCCATGAGTAACATCGCACTACCTACTCTGGTACTCACACGGTAATAGTCGCAGGCCAGGCATTAATGAACGTCCAGTTGCACTTATCTATCCGGTCAAGCTGAACGACCAGGATAACCGATCCCGTTTCCGGCTATTTCGGACTGAGCCCTCAGGTCTTTGCTATCCGAAGATTTAACCCCGGCTATCATTCATAACAATCGCAACTTTCACCACCTCGACAAATCCTGTCAATTAATGTTCCCCTCCCGGCCGCTGGCGTACACTCTGGCCGGGGCTGGAGTTTCAATGCCAGCCGACAGCGACAGCGAGCAGAGGAGTACGAAATGGGGACAACCAATAGGAAGGTAGTTGTATACGCGCTCCTTATTCTTGCTCTTGGCGCGGCGTCGTTTGCAGCGAGAGCCGAGACCGGTCTTGCGGCCGTATACAGCCATCGGCTCGATGGGCATCAAAAAACAGCCAGCGGAAAGATTTACAAGCCAAGCGGGATGACGGTTGCGCACAAGTCGCTCCCCTTTGGCACGGTCGTCCCAGATCACGAACAAGAGCAACGGCAAGACGGCAAAAGCAACGGTCACGGATCGGGGTCCAGCACAAACTGGCCGCGTGCTTGACGTCTCGCCTGCGGTCGCGCACAGTCTGGGGATGAAACACGGCGCTATGACCGAGGTCGAGGTTGAAAAGCAGTAGCACACCCTTCGAAGGTTCGGGGAGAGGTCGGCACTGGGTGACAGTGCGTCGCGGGGCTCGACCGCGCGTCGTTCTTTGCGGACTTACTTCCGGATAAGGCCTGCGCCGTTGATGGCTACCGTGGTCCCTGACAGTTCCCAGGAGAACCTGCGGCGTTCAAAATCAAACGCAATCTTTGATTGCTGAGGCGCCTTCATACCCAGAACGCCGTCGAAATTGTCGCCGTCATCCTTGTGGTCATTCACTATAAATGCGGCTTGTCCGCCGATTCTTTCTTGACCTAGATACACGTCAGGAATCCACACCTTCCTGAGCCGGAGTGTTCCACTCGCGTTGACCGTCTCTTGTGTTCCAAGCGTCTGAAAGCCGGTGGAGTCTGACATTCGACTTTCGAACAGCATCACATCCGGGCTCCCCGTGTCGACCACCAGGCGTAGCGGATGGTTTTGAAGTCTGGTTCGAATCGTCACCACCGGCACATCGGTGTCAAACGGAGCTGAGAACGTCAGGCCCTCGACTGGGCCGAAGAGTATTTCCTTGGTTCTATAGTTGATGGTGAAACTGCTTCTCCTCAGGACATCCAGACCGATAATTGCGTCCACCTTGTAGCCCACGGCCTTCTGCATGTACGAGAGGTCTTGCGTCAGAACAGGAAGGGCCTCCACCCGTACCGGGCCTAAGATAAGGAAGGAAGAATGACGCGTCCCGTCTGGACGCTCTTGTTCGCCAGGTTCACTCTGGCAGGTTGTTCGGCCAGCCCAAGATTACGTGCGATTTTCTGGTCGACGATACTCGGATAGGCCCCGGTGTCCACCAGGAAGTGAAGCTTCTGGACATTGCCAATGGATCCCTCAACCATCACCAGGTAGTTCCAGAACAGCCGGATTGGGAGTTTGACCGGGACCGGGTGAGCGATGACAGCCGGCGTGGGGTCCGTTGGATTCGCAGTCGCTTGACACCAGCCGGGATCAGCGGCTGAAAGTGTGAGGACCACCAAAAAGCAACTGGAGAGAAGCGGGCGATTCATGGCGGTCACCTCTTTCGCTTTCGCGGTGACGCCAACGCTGCCTTACAAGGATGGATAGCTCCATCGACGGCAGGTAGATTGTTCGTTTATTTGTTCTGTATCGCTAAGTTGTTGCCGGTAAGTGATTTGAAGGGAGTGCCTGCATTGGCAGGATTACGGAAGCCAACTAAAGGTGCTAGAGTTTCAGGTCATAAGCCGGTGTTTCACATGGACGGTCGCGAAGGTTCTACGCGAATTTTCCGCTTCGGAATCTTCGAAGCGGATCTGCAGACTGGGGAACTGCGCAAGAATGGGGTGAAGGTGCCCCTGCAGGGCCAGCCGTTTCAAGTCTGCGCACTTTTGCTGGAACACGCCGGCGAGTTAGTCACCCGGGAAGAGCTGCGCCAGAGAGTCTGGCCCGAAGATACCTTTGTTGATTTTGAGCAAGCGCTGAATACGGCCATTGCCAAAATCCGGCTCGCACTGGGAGACGAAGCCGACAATCCCAGGTTTGTGCAGACCCTCCCTCGCCGTGGCTATCGTTTGGCACAACTGCACCCGGGCGGCGCGATCACTCCGAGCCCGTACCTCTCCGGAAACCCCACGCTGCAATCGGAACTATCACAGATTTCCGGAACCGCAAGCATCGGCAACATGCGCTATGACGCGCTCCAGGCAACGCTGCAAAAGCGCTTTAGCAACGGCTTACAGGGGCAAATCGCCTACACTTTTTCGAAGTGCATGACGGACTCCACCGGCTACTTCGGTTCCCAGGGCCAGGCGGCTCCGGCTTCAGCGTACTGGCAGGATCTTTACCATCGGCGGCCCGAGTGGGGACCCTGCAACTACGATGTTACGCACGTCCTCGCAAGTTCTGCGGTTTACGAACTCCCCATCGGCAGAAAACAGAGATGGGGCAATCATCTGCATCCGGTTGTCAATGCGGCGATTGGGGACTGGCAATTTGGCGCTATCGTGCAACTTCATGGCGGATTTCCTCTCACCGTCTTTGCTGATGACGCCTCCGGCACCAATTCTCGCGGATCACGTGCTAATTGCGTTGCGCCTCCGCACGTGTTCGGGCGAAAACCAGCTATCGATCCGTCGAGCGGTCATTTCATCGGCTTTCAGTGGTTCGATCCCGCCTCGTATGGGCCAGCCGTGCCAGGCACGTTTGGAACTTGTGGCGTGGGCTCAGTGAGGGGCCCTGGCCTTTCCACGGGTGACCTGAGCATCCAAAAGGAATTCCCTCTGCGCGAATCCAGGAGGCTCGAACTCCGGGCTGAATTCTTTAACGTTGCGAACACACTCATTTTGAATTCGCCCGACAATTTGCTTGCCTTCAGGCTTGGCCTGATCGAGGGCTCGCAAGGAGAGCGCAACATTCAGTTCGCGTTGAAGTTTTACTATTAACTGTGGATCGTTTGATCTTCAGCGATTCGGCGGCTTCGTTGAAGTCTGACCATTGACCGCCGGGGACGCTGTTGTATCCGGCACAACGTCGAATCCCGGAAGCATGCGAGCCTCTGATCCGAACTTGTGGTAGTCGCCATACACTATGTCGTTCAACAGCGTTTCGTAGGGGGCATAGATATCAAATGTCTGCCCCCAAAAGGTCAGAGCCCTCACGGTCCGGACTCGCATAGTGACGACGCTGCGGCGTGGACATATATATTTCTTTCCGCCGATCTCGACCGGCCCATATTCGACCATCATGGCCGCGCCCTTTACGGGCAGTACCGGATTCAGGTTCGACTCAAGAATCCATCCTGGTTCGGACTCCATCGTCAATCGAAGAATCGCTCCTGTTTCGGGATCGATCGCCAATTCTCCTCGGTATCTGGGCGACGTGAGAAACGTCTTCCCCCCAACAAGGCAGCAATGGGTAACGGTGTAATGAGGATTCTCGGCGCGCACTATGTAGCGAAAGACGGCCTCCCGTCCGTGTTCGCCCTGTACCCAACGGCTCCAGATCAGCTTGCTGTCGCCGTGCGTCGCATCTACCAGCACGGAGCCAAGAATCGGACCGAAAACACCGATGAAATTGAGGTCCTTTTTCCTGGCGCTTGCGCTGCCCTTCTTCTTCTCCGCATCCTGCTCCTCATGGCCGCTCCGATAGCGGAGAGTTACTTTCTCCGTCACCGCCTCGTGCAACGACTGATCGGCCAGGGCGGTCTTCCAGGTATCGCCGTTCTGGGGCGACGGCTGCTCATATTGGGTCGTCGCGCGAATTGCGAAAAAGTCGGGCAGCTTAGGAAGCACTACCTCCAAATACTTCACCGTTCGCAACACCATCTGGCGCTGCGTATCGAGATCGGGCGCCGGGTCGGAAAGAATCTCCGCTGCGGGAGGGTCCAAAAAGGTGGACTCATCGGCCAGAGCAACCAGTGCCGCCTTCGACTTTTTGCCGCGCAGACGATCCGTCCACAGTGAGAGCCGGCTGCTGCTCAGACGCTCCGTCAATTCCAGGCCAGTAAGCTGCTTGGCCAACTCACCGTCATGCTCCTTGTCGGCCGCATCCAGGATCTGGTCCAGTTCCTGAACAGTCACTCGTCTGGCAGCCACGCGAGGCTGATCGTAGAAATCCGGCTGATCGTAATAGCCAGTGCTCGCGCGCGCAGAGAATCCAGGCACGTTCATCTGTATTTTGAGGTCGTGATACTCGTCTGGCTGAGCTGCGTGCTGCGGATCGAATGACACCGTGTAAAACTCGCCCGCATCCTCCACACAATCTCTCATAGCGCGCACCATGTTCGATGTTTTGTCCAGAACAAGCCCACCACTCTGAAGGGCCAACACCGGAAGCGCAAAATGTGGCGGGGCATCTTCCCAGTCCGACTTTTTCAGGTCCGACAGTGCCCGAACGCCAGCCAGGTAATTCGTATAGTCGAAGTTGCTAATCAGCGGATCAGACCACGTAGTGACCTGGGAGATGACCAGACGCGCCTCGCGTACGCGCGTTGAAAGCTCCACCAGGGATTCAAAAGCAGTATCCCTGCGTTCCAGCGCTCCGCGAGCGGGCCACCCGAAGCCCAGCCACACTAAAACCTTCCTGCCTGGCTTGGCTCTCCGCTCGATGGCGATGGTATAGACCGTTTGGAGGGCTCGATCCCACAGTCGGTACCGCTCGGATGCTCCAGTCTTCGGCGGCTCATGATTTGGTGGAATATTCCAGAGCGCGCGGGGTGAGCGGCGATGTGCAACATCCTCAGCTAAAGCGTTACCGTCGGAGGTCGGCTGTGCCGATGCGTACAGCCCGGTAGTCGTGAGCCAATAGATGGACGCGGGTTGACCAAGATGTCCGCCATTCTGCCGCAGAAACTTTATCGTTTCCTCTTTCACCAGTTCAAACTGGACGGGCGAAAGATTGACTTCATCGAGAACCAGCACCACTTCGGTAAGCCGTTCATTCTCATCAGTGGCCTTGTTCGATGCTTCGAAGGAAACGATCTTCTGCGGCACCCCGTTGTCCAACAGCGTGAAATCCTTCACACCAAGTCCAGATAGTGCCCTGCCCGCGCGGTCCATTGCAACCACATCGAGATGGATGAGGCCCTCCGGCGGCGCGTTCGCCTGCATCATGGATCGCTCGGTCGATACGGTGACCTGGGCTGGAATTTGCGAGGTTTCCACTTGACCATCAGCAAAGTGCGCACAAACGAAGGCCACAAGGCAGAGGAGGAAACCCGGCAGAATAGCTCTCCCAGTTCTCAAAGCTTGACCTCGTTCCGAATTGCCCCAAGCGACTAACGAACCAGCATACCTCCGCATTCGAAGGGTTGGGAACCGGGCAAGACTGAGGTTTCGACCGCCCCCTTTGACAATCTATAGTCGAATGTCTACCATCGTTGATCATCGGGGGTCGAACGTCTTCCATGGCAAAGCAGGCACCACAAAGGGCGAATCTGCTGCAGGGCACTCTGGACATGCTCATCTTGCGCACCCTGCTGTACGGGCCGGCTCACGGTCATCACATCGGCAAACACATTCAGCGGACCACCAACGACTTTCTCCAGATGCAGCACGGATCGCTCTATCCAGCATTGCACCGGCTGGAGCGAAGAGGGTGGGTCACCTCCAAATGGGAGATGGCCCCCGACCGCAACCGGGAGTTCAAGTACTACCGGCTCACCGAGAAAGGCAGAAAACAGCTCGTGGTCGAAGAGTCGGAATGGAAGCAGATGGCTGAAGCGGTCGCGCGCGTGATGTGGCCCGCCGCTGAGGAGAACTGAACATGCGATGGTGGCGGATCACGAAAAGAAATGCGGACCTGGAGCGAGAGCTGCAATCTGATCTGGCGCTGGAAGAAGAAGAACAGCGGGAACGTGGACTGTCATCGGAAGACGCGCGGTATGCGGCTCTGCGCGCCTTTGGCAATCCCACGTTGATTCACGAGCAGACTCATGCGCAACCTGGTCTTGGAACTGGCTCGAATCCCTGGCAAGCGATCTGAAGTATGGATTTCGTGGAATGTGCCACAATGCCGGTTCCACGTTATTTGCGATTCTCATTGTCGGGCTCGGCATCGGCGGCGCTTCGACAGTCTTCAGCGTGGTGAATGCGATGCTGCTACGTCCGCTTCCCTTCCGCGACCCGGGACAGTTGGTATGGATTTCCAATGCGGAAAACTATAGCACCCAAGCCGAGCATTATTCCGACCTCCGGGATCAGAATCAGTCATTCTCCGATCTGGCGGGCTGGGCCGGGGTCTACAATGCGGGCGACCAGGAATTGACAGGGACCGGCGAGCCGGAGCGTCTAACGAGTGTTCCGGTTACCGGAAACTTCTTCACCTTGCTGGGAGTGCAACCCGCAATCGGACGTTTGTTTACCAGGGAGGAGTGCCAAGGCAAGTATTCCGCTCCGCCCGCGATGCTGTTGAGTGACAGCTTTTGGCGCAGGCGGTTTGCTGCGGACCCGAAGGTGGTGGGACAGAAGCTGACGTTGAACAATCATCCGGTGTTCGTCGTCGGTGTCCTGCCCGCGTCGTTCGACTTCGCGAGTATCTTCGCCCCGGGCACTCCGATCGATGTCTTCATTCCATGGCCGCTCACCGACCAAACGAAACCCGCCGGAAACACGATGAGCGTCGTTGGCAGGCTAAAGCCCGGCGCTACCGTGGCGAGTGCTCAGGCTGAATTCACCGTCCTGGCGAAACAACTCGAGAGCCAACACCCCGACCGGAATCCTGTCCAGCCCCGGCTGGTTCCGCTGCAACAGCACGTGAGCGGGCAAGTGCGTCCCGCTCTCTTGGTGCTGATGTGCGCAGTGGGTGTGGTCATGTTGATTGTCTGCGCCAATCTTTCGCATCTGCAGATGGCGCGCATGGGGGCGCGGCAAAAAGAAATGGCGATCCGGGCGGCGCTGGGAGCCGGGCGGTTTCGGCTGCTGCGGCAAGTGCTCACCGAGAGCGTAATCCTCTCGTGTTGTGGTGCTGCGCTGGGCCTCCTTCTGGCTGTAGCCGGCACGCGCGGGCTTTCGCATCTGCATGCGTTCAACCTTCCTCTTCTGGAAGGCGTTCGGGTCGATGGACGCACGCTTGCCTTCACCTTGTTGGCGGCGGTCGCTTCGGGCGTGCTCTTTGGCTTGGCGCCCGCATTGCAGGTCCCAGCCGACAAGCTCCGCGCAGGGCTGCAAGACGCGGGCCGCGAGTCGAGCGGCCGGCATGGCTGGTTTCGCGACGGACTTGTGGTCTCCCAATTCGCCCTCGCCTGCGTCCTGCTGGTGGGCGCGGCGCTGCTCATACAGAGTTTTCTGCGCGTGCTGGATGTAAATCTAGGGTTTCAACCGGAGCACGCAGCCGCGTTGAGGATCGACCCTGGAGTTCGGATCACGAACCCCGCGCAGCAAAACTCATTTATCGACGATGTTTTGCATCGCGCCCGGTCCATCCCCGGCGTCACGGCAGCCGGCATCAGCGATGTTCTGCCGCTCGATGGGGACAGGGGTTGGCAAGTCTCGGCCAAAGGACAGGTCTACGACAAAGACCATCATCCGGAGGCCTTTATTCGCGTTGTGAGCGATGGATATTTCGAGGCCCTGGGAATCGCGTTGAAGTCGGGGAGGGCGTTCACGGAGAGCGACCGAGCGTCGAGTGAGCCCGTCGTGATGGTGAATGAGACCATGGCGCGCACTCTGTGGCCCGGGCAGAACGCAGTCGGACAGATGGTGACCCAGGATGGAGGACGGCGAGTCGTCGGTGTGGTTGCGGATGTCCATCACGGGGGACCCGAGAGTCTGGGCGGCTCTGAAATGTATCTGCCGATGCGTCAAACCGGAGACTACCCGGCGATGAAGCTTGTGGTGCGCACCGCACTCCCGCCCGATAGCCTGGCGGCAGGCATTCGAACCGCGCTACGGCCCATCGACCCCAATCTTCCCGGTCACCGAGTTTCAAACGCTACAGGGATTGGTCGACAAAGTAGTGTCGCCGCGGCGCTTTCTGGTCATACTGCTGTCTGGATTTGCGGGCTTCGCCCTGTTGCTTGCATCGCTCGGGATTTACGCGCTGATTTCTTATTCCGTGACTCAGCGCACCAAAGAAATTGGTATACGTATGGCGTTGGGAGCGAGTGCCTCGCTCGTGCGGCGAGGGGTTCTCACCAGGACGCTGCTCCTCGCTCTCGCCGGGGTGGCACTGGGGACGCTCGGCTCTTTCGCCTTCAGTAAGTGGATCGAGTCCCTGCTATTTGGCACCACGCCGACGAACCCGGCGGTCTTCTCCGGCGTAAGTTTGCTGCTCTGCGCCGTCGCGCTGGTGGCTGCCTATGTGCCGGCGCGACGAGCCTCGCGCATTGAACCATTGCAGGCGTTGCGGACAGAATGAGGCGGTTCCGGTCGCCTTGTTGACACCCCTTTACTTCTAGGCCTACCCTGATACAGGCTGAGATGTATAGGGGTCACAATCCATGGCAAGGAACGACCTTCAAGGAAGTCTGGATCTCCTGGTTCTCAAAACCCTGTCCCAGGTAGGCTCTCTCCACGGCTACGGCATCGTCCTCCACATCCAAAGAGCTTCCGATGAGCTCCTGAACGTTGAGGAGGGCTCGCTGTATCCAGCATTGCACCGCATGGAGCAGAGCGGATGGATCCGATCCGATTGGGCACTCACGGAGACCAACAGAAAAGCAAAATACTACAAGCTGACCCCGGCAGGTCGAAAAGAATTGGAACAGGCAGAGAAGAACTTCGAACAGCTGGTAAAAGGTATACGCGCTATATTCCGCTACGCATGAGGTGATCGGATGTCGCTCCTTCGCCGTCTCTCAAATCTCTTTACGCGCAGGAAGCTAGACCAGGAGATCGATGCCGAACTCAGGTCACATATCGAGATGCGCATCGAAGACAACATCGCGGCTGGAATGTCAAAGGAAGCGGCGCATCGGGATGCGATGCTTCGCTTTGGCAATCCTGCGTTGATGAAAGAGCGCGTCACGAGCGCAGATGCAGCGCTGATGGTCGATGGCATTGCCCGCGATATCCGTTACGCATTCCGCCGCTCATTTCGATCCCCTGCATTTGCGCTGACTGCCATTCTTACCCTCGCCCTGGGCATCGGGGCCAACGTCGTTGTTTTTGGCGTGTTGAATTCGCTCATACTCCATCCTCTCAACGTCGCGGAATCCGACCGTCTTTTCAGCGTGGTGCAAAAGCAACATGGCAACGATAGTCAGTCTTATCCCGACTATCTCGATTTTCGCAGCCGCAACAACACCTTCAGCGACATGGTTGCGTACAAGCTTTACGACGCCGCTTTCAGCATCAGGGGTATTCCGAAAAAGAGCTGGTTTTACGAGGTTTCCGGAAATTACTTTCGCATGCTCGGCCTGCGCCCCCAACTAGGACGGTTCTTCGACGTGAACGATGAGCACGGGCCGAATTCTGCGCCATATGTCGTGTTGAGCGATTCGTTCTGGCGCGACCGATTTGCCGGCGACCCACGCGTCCTGGGAGCGACAGTCGATATCAATAAGCATCCGTTCACTGTCATTGGTGTTGCTCCAAAGGATTTCCACGGAACCGAAGTCTTCTTCTGGCCCGACTTCTGGGTACCTATGGTCAACGAACAACAAATCAATGGATATGACTACCTAAGCCAGAGAAGAAGCCATGGACTCTGGGTGATCGGGAAGGTAAGGGATGGAACGACGGTAAGCCAGGCAACGGACAACTTGAATGCCATCGGTACTCAACTCGCGAAGGAGTATCCGGACGAAGACGAGGGCCTCGGAGCACGTCTGGTAAAACCCGGGCTGATGGGGGACTTCCTCGGAGATCCCACCCGCGCATTCATGACCGGCATTTTGCTCCTGGCACTCTTGGTGCTTGTGGCCGCCTGCGCGAATCTCGCCGGGATCTTTACTGCGCGCGTGGCTGACCGCAGTCGCGAGCTCGCTGTGCGCTTGGCCATCGGGTCAAGTCGATGGCATGTTCTTCGGCAGGTAGTCATGGAAGCTGTGGTTATATCTTTGGCTGGGGGCATCTTGGGCACGCTCTTTGCCACCGCATTGCTGGGTCTGCTAACCCGCTGGCAACCCGTTGATCAATTTCCCATACACGTGACGGTCGTTCCCGATTGGCGTGTCTACGGAGTCGCTCTTCTGCTTTCTCTCGCCAGCAGCATTTTGCCCGGGCTGCTTCCGGCCCGGCAAATCTGGCAGACCGACGCGATCCAGGCAATGAAAAGTGGCGGAGTAGGAGCGGTCTTCCGCAGGGCCACCTTGCGGGACATTCTGCTGGCCACGCAGATCGCTCTTTGCGCTCTATTGCTCACAGCCGCACTGGTGGCGTTCCGCGGAATGCAGCGATCTTTGCATGCGCCGCTGGGTTTTCAGCCTGAGGGTGTTATTTCCGCCGAGACCGATCTGCACATGGCTGGCTACTCCGATCAATCCTCGCTGGTTGTCCAGAAGCGCATGTTGGAGCAAGCGGCACACATACCTGGCGTGACCGCGGTAGGAACCATCAACGAGCTGCCGCTCAATACGGGAGGAAGTGGCAGTCCGGTCTACCGCGAGGGCACGACAGACTTCCGCAGCTCGAACACCGTGCAGGTCGCAAAGTTTTATTCCATCTCGCCAGGCTATCTTCGAGCCGCCGAAACACAATTGCTCAGGGGTCGTGATTTCAACTGGCATGACGATGCCGCAACTACCAAGGTCGCGCTGGTCAACGCTACCTTCGCCCGCGTGATGTTTGGCGACGCGCTTCCACTCGGGCGTCATTTCATGACCGGGGAGAAGTCTTTATATGAGATCGTTGGCATCGTCGAGAACGGGAAGTATGATTCGTTGACCGAGAGCCCGCAAGCGGCGATGTTTTTTCCTCTGGCGCAGAGTGCAGATACTGACACCGCGTTGATTGTCCGATCTGCCTTGCAGCCGGCGGAGGTGGCACGGGCGCTGGGCCGCACGTTAGCTAACGTTGAGCCTGATCTGCCCTTTTCCGTGCGCAGCTGGCCGGATGAGCTTGGCGTGATGTATTTTCCCGCACGCGTAGCCACCATTAGCCTCGGGGTCATGGGTGCGTTGGCGGCGATGCTTGCAGTAACCGGCATCTTTGGGATGGCGGCCTATTCGATCTCCAAGCGTTGGAAGGAGCTCGGCATTCGCGTTTCCCTTGGTGCGCAGCGGGCACAACTCATGCGCTCCGCCTTAGGGCGTCCGCTCGCGATTTTGTTGACTGGCTCCGCCGCAGGCTTGGTACTGGGCGTGCTTGCGAGTCGCCTGCTGGCACAGATCGTCTATCAAGCTACGCCCCGCGATCCCCTGGTGCTTTGCGGAGTCCTGCTCACCATGGCGTTGCTGGGCCTACTCGCTACCTGGATTCCCGCGCGGCGCGTCCTGGCAGTCGACCCCGCACAACTCCTCAGGGACGAATGATTGCGTTGAAACAATTCGCAACAGGCGTTAATTGTTAACCGCGGTGCCCTTGGCAGGTTGCTGCACGCCATGGCCGGTATCCACAGGGCCATGTGCCGGCGGCTGTTGTACCGGCGGGGTCGTAGAATCCTGCGCAAACGTTGTCGTGGACGAACCTGGATAGGTGCAATGATAGAGCACGATCAGACTATCTCCGCTGTAGCGATTAGGGAGATGATCGAAATTCCGTATTCGCTCTACAGCCCGCAAGCAGGAAGCGTCGAGCGATGGGTACCCGCTGGATGTTTCCATCGTCGGAACTTCATGAGTCCCGCGCCGCCGTATAGCGAATTGAATGTAGACGGTTGCGCCCGCCGGGGTAGTGCCCGCAACCTCTGACGAGTTCCATTTTTGTGCGACCTGGTTTTTCGCCGCCTCGATGTACCCGCTCAGTTGTGCACCAAGACTCACTCCCGGCTCAGGCCTTGGAGGCATTACGGTCGCCTTCATTTGTGGCGCATTCCCTGGGTGCAGGCTGTCTTTCAATGCGACAGGAGGCGCCTGGGCCTGAGCGGTTGCCGCGCGAGCCGATTGAAACAGTGGATTTGTCCCGGGACGACTGTCTAAAAGGCTTATCCCTACCAGGATCATTCCACTTGTGACTGCCGCCACCCATTTTGCTTTGTGGCTGTACGACAGCTTCGAGTTCTTAGTGATCCACCAGAGTACAGTGGCGGTTAGCAACACCAGGAAACATAAAGACGTGTTCCGTCCCACCGTTTCACGAAGCACGTCAACGATTACATAGAGAAGAAGGCAAACGACCGCGCAGGCTGCCCAAAGAATGCCGGCCGCCTCTGGCCCAGCCGTGCTGAGTGGCTGTTCCGGCGACAGGGGTGGGTCGTCGGTCGACGGCAGCGGGCCCTTCGGTTCAAGTACCCTCAGTGCGAATTCTTCTCGTCTCGCGTTGGCGTCATTCGCCTGCTCCGTAGACGCATCGGACGGGTCTGGGGTCTTCTCCTGAATCACCAGGTCGGGGTGAAGTCGCTTGAGAATCCGGATCCACAATCTCTTGAGTTCGGCTGGCGTTGCAATCAGTGGGCTCACCGTGCATCTCCGTTTTGCACCACATCACGAAGCTCGCCGTCGGAGATGACCGCACGGAAACGCAGCTCAATGTGCATACGGGCTTCGGCTGGCCGTGGCTCCAATTGGCCGCACGCCTGGTGGCCTGGCTTAGTCGCTGCCACGGTAGCTCTTCGGAGTAGACTCTTCATCGACACGAATGTTCATGCCTCCCAGGCACCTGTGCTCTCAGCCTGTACCCTTCCACAGAATGAGAGCTCAGTTCCTCAAGTTCGAGCATTGCTATGCTCTGAGGCTTCTTGTATTTGACCAGTGACCGACGGCCCGCACCATTACCCTTTCCGGTAGCAGAACGCTCTTAAGATGGCGATCACGAGCAGGGTAGGCATCACATCTACACAGAAAGGGCAGTTCTCTGGGTTACTTGTGTACCCTTTGTGGCCGGTTGCCAGCACATTGCCCAAGGGGCTAGGTATCCTGCCGCCGGCCGTACGGAAGTTGGACTGCAACTTCAGCGATTGCTTTTGGTAACAGGCTAATTGGTGACCACGGTGTCATTGGTAGATTGCTGCACTCCCGGGACACCATCTACAGGGTCATCGGACGAACCCGGATAGGTGCAGCGATAGAGCACGGTAAGACTGTCTCCAGTGTAGTGCCTGGGAAGATGGTCGAACGTCCGTGTTCGGTCCACGGCCCGCAAGCACGAAAAATCGAGGGATGAGTAGCCGCTGGATGTTTGCAAAGTCGGGACTCCACGATTGCCGCGCCGCCGTATAGCGAATTGAATGTAGACCGTTGCGCCCGCGGGAGTACTGCTGCCAACTTCCGACGAGTTCCAATTCTGTGCGACCCGGTTTTTCGCCGCCTCTACATACGCGTCCACTTGGGGACCAGCGCCCTCTACCGGTTCGAGCCTAGGTGGCACGACAGTCGCCTTTCTTTGTGCCTTGTTCCATTGCGGTGTCTGGGCGTTCATCGAATCGAGTTCGTTAAAAGAACAAGGATAAAGAACGTCCAGACTTTCCTTCGCGCCACCCTCAGGTGGACCAAAAGTTCTGACCTGTTGCACAGCAAGAACGCAGGACGAATCGAGCGATGGAGAACCACTTGGCCTACGTAACCGCACGTCACGGGGTGACCCGTCACGTGAGATCGTGAACGTAATATCCGCAATAGCGCCTGCAGGAGCATCGACCACCGTAGACGGGTTCCAGCTCTGTGCCACCCTGGCTTTGATTACATCCCAATACCATGGAGACGGCGGCGGGTGGACGCTGTCATCCCACGCAACGGGAGCCAGCCGAGCCTGAGCAGTTGCGGCGCGAGCCGATGGAAACAGTGGATCTGCTCCGGGACGGCTGTCTAAAAGGCAAACCGCTATCAGGATCATTCCACTCGCGACCGCCGCCACCCACCTTGCCTTGTGGCTGTACGACAACTTGGGGTTCCTGGTGATCGACCACAGTACAGAGGCGGTTAGCAGCACCAGGAAAAATAAGGACGTTTTCCGTCCCACCTCTTCACTCAGCGCGTCAAAAATTCCATAAAGAAGAATGCAAAGGACAGCACAGGCTGCCAATAGAATGACGAACGCCTCGCGCCCACTCACGGTGCCTGGCTGTTGCGGCGCCGACGGTGGTTGATAGGTTGGCCGCGGTGTTGTCGCCGGTTGAGCCTGTGCCCTTGCTTCCCAGGCGACAGGCGGCGAGCCCTTCGGGTCCAGTACCGCTCTCAGCGCAACTTCATCACGTCTCGCATAGGCATCATTCGCCTCTTGCGTGAGCCGTTCACACCGGCGCCTGTCCAGCTCATCAACCGCCAGATCCGGATGAACTCGCTTGAGAACCCGGATCCACAGTCTCTTGAGCTCGGGCGACGCTGCAACCAGTGCGCTCACTCTACATCTCCGTTTGGCTATACATCCCGTAATTCTCTGTGGTTGTATTTGACCAGTGACCGATGGCCCACACCATTACCCTTTCCGGTACCAAGGCGGCCTGGCTCATGCCGGGCAGACCGATCTGGATTTCTGCCGAGGGTTCCGTTTAGGCCGCGCATCTCGCTCACACACGGTGACCATTACTGAAGTTGTATGAAGAGCAAACTCGGTTGTATCTCAGGACGCAAACTGGTAGCTGGTTCAGCCATTGCTTCAGCCCGCAACAAAGGTAACATCTCTCACTGCTTTTAGTTTCCTCAAGCACGCTGTCGGTACAAAAGATTTTGACCTTCGAGTTGCTATACTTTGCCTACTTTTTCGGTGAGAGTCTCCATGTTACGCACTGCTCGGGGTGTTCTCTTGGTGGTACTAACCATCTCGCCAAGGCGGGGTTGAATCCGTAGTAGTCCGGGACTGCGGATTTAATATGAAAAACCTAGGTGAAACGAAACCTCGCCAGGACAAAGACTTGATCGGAGAATGCGGAACATGCTCGGTTGCACTTCATGGGTTGGTCGATGCGTTGCCATTTTCATCACGATTGCGGCCTGCAGTGGAAGCAAGGTGGCCGGGGCGGCTACCTGTAATGTCATCAGCGCCCACCATCCATCGGATGCTGAGGACGCCTTCCTGCACAGTGACTATGATCGCGCTGTTGTTCTCTACCAGACGCAACTGCAACAGGAGCCCGGCGATACCACGCTGACCGCGGGCCTGGCAGAAGTACTCTTGAAACAACAAAAAGTAACCGAAGCTGAGGATTCGGTGCAGAAAGCACTCGCGCAAAATCCAAAGTCCGCAACCCTGATGGTTGCGCTGGGCGAGGCGCAGTATCGCGCTGGGACACCCTGGCTTGCGCTCGCAACGGTCGCGTCTTCCATCAAGCTCGACCCGTGCAATCCGCAGGCGCGGCTGCTGGATGCCAGGCTTCTACGGCTCAACTCCTACTACGCAAGCGCGGCTGACGAAGTAAGCACCGCACACTCATTGGATCCGACCAACCCGAGAATTCGCAGCCGTTGGCTGGATACTCTCCCGATGAAGGATCGGATTGCCGAGCTGGAGGCCTACCTCGCCAGTGCGAATGGTGAAGATCCGGAAACGATCAAGCGCCTTCACTTCTATCTTGACTACCTGAAGCAGCAGGCAATCGAGCCGCACAAGGCCTGCAGGCTGGTCTCTAACGCAGACACGGCACAGATCCCATTCGCCAACCTCATGAGAGACGGCACCCATATCCGCGCCTTTGGGCTGGATGTAAAGTTCAACGATCACGAGGCCCGGCTGCAAATCGACACCGGGGCCAGCGGCCTATTGATCAGCCGTTCAGTCGCCGATCATGCCGGCCTCAAGCCGTTCAGCCGAACCGAGGTGGGCGGCGTTGGCAGCCAGGGTAACAAGGACGCCTACACCACCTTTGCGGACGATATCAAGATCGGTTCGCTGGAGTTCAAAGATTGCGCCGTCGAAGTCCTCAACAAGGGCAACGTCGTGGACAGTGACGGGCTGATCGGCATGGATGTCTTTTCCCGTTTTCTCGTTACCCTCGACTATCCGATGCGTAAGCTATTGCTGGCGCCTTTGCCACCGCGCCCCAACGACACGAGCGGACTCAAACCCACGCTCGAGACCCGTGGCAGCACGAATGAAGACGAATCCTCGGGCAACAGCGCCGCGGCGCCTTCGCCCAAACCGGCGCCGCATGGTCCTTACGACCGCTACGTCGCACCGGAGATGAAGAGTTGGACACCTGTCTATCGTATCGGACACGATCTGCTGCTGCCTGCTTCTCTCAACGGTGGCCCGCTGAAGCTTTTCATTTTGGATACGGGAGCATTCTCTACCACGGTAAGTCCCGAGGTTGCGCGCGAGGTCACAAAGGTGCATAGCCAGGACTACATCTCAGTCCATGGAATCAACGGCAAAGTAGACAAGGTCTATACCGCGGACAACATCACCTTCAGGTTTGCCAACATCGCCCAGAGAGTAGAAGACGTGGTTGCATTTTCGACCTCCACGGTGAGCAAGAATTTGGATACAGAGGTCGGAGGATTTATCGGTATCACGGCTCTCGGTCAGATGACCATCAGCATCGACTACCGCGATGGCCTGATGAAGTTCGCCTACGACCCCAACCGCGGATTCCGGGTTCCGCATTAGGCTGCGAAGGCTACACCTCGTTCAACACCGCAAACCGAATGAGCCGCGGTTGTCGTCATTGGACTGATCAGTATAAGTTGGAGGGCGGAGATCCCGGCTCACTATGAAAACCATCGTACAGATCTCGCTGGACTTCACCTCTATCCCCAAAGCTCTCGAAACCGCACGGCTCGCGATCCGTGCGGGAGTCGACTGGTTGGAGGCTGGTACTCCCCTCATCGTTTCCGAAGGAATGAACAGTATTCGTACGCTGCGCGCCGAGTTTCCCGGCGTGCCCATCGTAGCTGACCTGAAAGCCATGGATGGGGGTTGGGGTGAGGCCCAGATGGCAGCGAATGCGGGAGCAACCCATGTTGTGGTCATGGAGCGTGCTCATCCGGAGACGATCAAAGCCATGGTGCTGGCCGCAAAGGATCTTGGCGTAAAGGTCATGGGCGACAATCTCGGAGCCGAGGACAGGGTTGCAGCCGCGAAAAGGCTGCAGGATCTTGGCTGCGATTTCGTCATTCACCATATCGGGTACGATGAACGCCGCGGACTCGCGGCGATGGGAAAGCCATACCCCAGTCCGCTGGATCAATTGCGAGACGTCGTTGCAGCGGTAGAGGTGCCGGTCCAGGCGGTTGGCGGTCTTTCGGTTGAACAGGCGATCCGGACTCCCGAATTCGGAGCGCGTTTGGTTGTTCTGGGCGCTCCCCTCATTGGCGGCGACTCTACTGCAAGCAATCTCGAAGACCAGCTCCGTCTGATTTGCGAGAGGGTTCATGCCTATCAGCACTAGACGCGGCTTGGACACGCTGCCGTTTCGCAGGCATGTAGGGACTATCGATAGTATCCCGATCTGGTCAAAACAACCACACCCTGCTTCCTCACTTCAGGATGCTCGCTGAGAAACTCCGGGCTGACTCGAAGACTCAGCTTGCAAAACTTGCCTTGGGACTCCGCAGGACCAGGCTTGTATCCAAGCGTGTAACGCGCTCGTACACGATCGATTAGCAAAGCAAGATTCTCCGGTACTTGCTTCATCCCTGTGTCCAGAACCGGGCCGCCGGTAGCCCGGGCATATTCATCGATGTCTCCCACGCGTGTCCCTTCCCGGCCTGCCGCCGTAATGGCACGGTAGGTCTCGGCCGTTCTGTCGATGAGAACCGACACCACCGCACCCGAGTGGAGTAGCGCGCTCATGGCTTCCTGTCGCGAATGAAGATGCGCGGGAGCATGCTGACCGATCGTTCCCCGGGTAAAGGCGTTTTCCTCATTTGCCGTGCCGTCGGTGAGCCAAACCAGAACGCGCCGGGTGCCCGCCTTTGCCTTCGTCACTTGCTCCACTGCTTCAAACATGTCCTCATCGAGGAACGTGCCCTCGACGTCGGCCATCCAGGATGCGGTCTTGACCGCCTCCGCCGCCAGCTTACGATCGCGGGTGAAGCCCTGCATCAGGTCCGCGCGAGAAGAAAAGGTCATCACGGCCACTTCGTCTTCGGGCTTCAGGTGGCCGAGGACCTGCAACGCCGCCTGTGCCAGGGGGCCGAGCGCGGTATGCACCGTTTCGGTCATGTCGAAGAGAAACACCACGGAAAGCGGTAGTTGATCGTGGCTAAGGTAGCTGATGGTCTGCGGCACCCCGTCTTCGAAGAGCTGAAAATCTTCCGCCGACAGCGTATCCAGGGGAACTCCGGACTTCTTGTTTTCCACCAAGGCGTCAAGGAGAACGAATTGCGTGTCGACATGAATGGTGGGGAGCTCTGATTGCGGGGAAGAAGCCGCAGTCTGTGCCGGGCTGATCTGCGCAAGCATGAGTACTGTGAGGAGCGACGCCGCCCGCATGAAAAATAGCCCTTGCCGTTGGCCCAAAGTCTAGCAGCCGGTGCCCCGCCATGTAAACGACAGCTACCAATGCCGGCTCCCGCAATACGGCCAGGTGCGTAGATTTACGTTGGAATTTAGAAGTGTGTGAGGGGGGACATCCATGAAAGATTACCTATCATGGATGTCCCCGGAGCCTCATGGAAGAGATTGTAAGTTGACTGTACGGTTTAGAGGTTTGTGACCGCGTTCGCCAGTTGTTTTTTTATTTCGTCGCGCTCAATGTCCAATTTGACACGCTTCGCATCGATATCGCCTAAGACTTCCAGCAACTGAGAAACCTTGGCTTGCGACGATGTCATCTTTGACTTTTTAGTTTTCCCCTGTGCAGCCCGCTCTGGCCACTCCGACAGATCTGTGACTTCGGCTGTTACTTCGGGAACAATTTCTGTGGCGTTCCCTAGGTGCATTTCTGTTTCCATGATCCCTCTCCCTTCGGTTTGTACAGCGCTGAGGACTGTGGAGAGAATTACAGACCGCTGCAGGTTTGGCCTTTCCACTTTCGGGTGACTCGCTCCGATGAATCGAAAGTTTTCGGCAGAGGAAGATGTGGAAAACTATCTCGAACCAGCGCGGCATTACAGGCGGCTGAAAGACTTGATTACTCTAGTCGGTCCGCACAGGCCGCCAAGCTATCCTTTTCGAGCACTATCGGAGCTATTTCTGCTTAAGCACCTTTCCACTGTTGGCATCGATGAAGGCCACATAACCGGACTTCTTATCCCCCCACATCAAATACCAGACTGGCGCTTGAAACCTGAAGTTGTTCCCAAGTGCAAAGGATGAGAGTGCCTTGCCTGGATTTTTCTTCAGCCAGGCCGCCCCATCCGCTGCTGCGGTTTGGTACGCGGCATCCGAATCGATATTGAAGCTGGTGAGCTCAACCGGCATGGCGTCGCGCGTGGCACCGCCCCAGGGCTCTCGGAGGCCCGCACTCACCCCCTTGAAAATGTCCGGCGGGGAGGAGGTGATTGCGTAAGAGTAGACCCGGTACTGATGCAGGCTGGGCGAAGCAAACATCGCCTCCCACATTGCCGCTTTGCCGGCTTCATTCTTAAACCCCGGCACTTCCTGAGGCGTCAGCCTGAGTATCTGGATATCGGTCGTCCAGTGCCGGGCAGACGTATACATGGGCCAAAAAGCCGTTTTCGCCGTCACCGGTTCCGGGGGACCGGCCGGCGCCCTTGCCGTCTTAGACTCGTCGGTGACAGGGGCCTTGGTCGTGTCCAGGCAGCCCGCAAGAAGCAGCGCAACCACCGCACTTACCGCGCATTGTTTGAGCACAGCGCCCATCGGAATCCTCCACTTACTCGAGTGGCTGAGGAACGGGCTGAAAGTCTGCTGAATGGTTTCCTACGCGTGCGCAAGCGGCCCGGCATCCGCCACGGCCTAACATAGTAGTCCAACAATTGCCGGTATGCCAGACTGCCCAGTGCGGGCCCCATACCGCCTATGTTCACAGCTCTCCGTCGTGATTACTCCGTCCGTCCCTCCACCAAAGAAGCTGCCGGCGCCGAAACAGCCGCATCTCCCCTAGGGCGCGCGCTTTCCGAAAAGGCGCATCTTCTACGTCTGCAGTGACATACTTTCTATAAAGACCACGGTCCGCTGCTATGACAAAGCCGGCAGAGAAGTTGTTCCCGGATATCGAAGTGATCCCAGCAAGAGCCGAACAAGAGCCGGCGGTGGCGAATCTCCTGGAATTGTATGCACACGATTTCAGCGAATTCCACCATCTGGAGATACAGGGGACCGGGAGGTTTGGCTACCCGTCTCTCCCCCTTTATTGGAGCGATCCGGACCGATATCCTTTTCTGGTAAAAGTGGGTGGCAACCTGGCAGGGTTCGTTCTCGTGAAGCGAGGGTCAGAAGTCTCCGGCAATCTGACTGTCTGGGATATGGCCGAGTTCTTTGTTCTTCGCGGATACCGGAGGCGTGGAATCGGAACTCAAGTAGCGCACGAAGTGTGGAAGCGGTTTCCGGGCCCGTGGGAGGTCCGAGTGATGGAGTCGAATGTTTCGGCGCACCATTTCTGGGAGCGCGCGATCTCGAAATTTACAGGCGAGGAGACCCATCCTGTTTTCGCAGAAAAGGGTGGCAAGTATTGGAAACTCTATTCATTCAACTCCACTGTGCCTCTCTCGGAATCCCCGGTCCCTTGAGCGGAATCGTGAATTTGTCTCCAGTGGCTCCAACTGACAATTCCCAAATCTGGTTGAGGGGAATCAGGCAGCATCGAAAGCAACTCCAGCAAGTTCCCATCGGGGTCTCGAAAATAGAGAGATGCAGCGGGCATCCATGCAATCACCACTGGTTCGTCGGTCGGCGCCCCGTCAAAGTCGAGTGGAACCACATTCACCGCTCGAAGACGTGCCGGGGCGTTCAGCAAGTCAGAAAGATCCGACCGGAAAGCAATGTGGAGGCTTAACCTCTGCGGGCTTGTTCCCACCTCCCACAAACCGAGCATCGAGTTGCCTCTTCCTCCGATCCAATAAAAGGCTACCCGGCGCTTCCAAATAACTTCCGCTAGTTCTAACCCCAGAGTTTGCTCGAAGAAACTCATCGAGCGCTGCAGGTCACCAACGTTTAGATGGCTTTCGAAGAGATCGCGAACAGCAATCAATGCTCACCTCCATTTACGCGCATCGTAGAAGCGGGCCTCCCCAGCTCTCCCCGCACGACCAAAAAGCCCCGAGGGCCAGGACGGGAAGCGGGCCGAGGTGAGCTCGAGCGGGAGATAAAATAACCCGGTGACCCCAAAATACTGTGCCGCTTTGTCGGCCAGCGAAGCCCCCAGTCTCCGGCAGCTTCGCCGCTACGCGATCGCGCGCAGCCTTTTCAAGCCCACCAGCCTGCCGCGGGCCATCGCGCGTCTGGGCTTTGTCCAGGCCGACCCGATGCGGGCGCCCGCTCGCGCCCAGGATCTGATCCTCGCGCAGCGCGTGAAGGACTATCGCGCCGGCGAACTGGAGCGCCGCTACCCGCGCCTGGCGATCGAAGAGGCCTTCTTCATCAACTACGGTTTCCTGCCTCGCGAAACCCTGGCCCTGCTGCATCCGCGCGGCGACGCCGCGCGCCTGGGACGCCTGGGACGCGCATGCAGGCGCGCGCCCAGGAAGTGCTGGCCTTTGTGCGCCAGCATGGCCGCACCCTACCCCAAGGACGTGCAGGCGCATTTCGACCATGGCCGCATCAAGCGCTGGGGCGGCGACCTGAATGTCAGCACGCATCTGCTGGAGGGCCTGCACTATCGCGGGCTGCTGCGCGTAGCGCTGCGCGAGGCCGGCACCCGGGTCTACCAGGCGACCGAGCACCCGCCGCAGGACGACAGCCCCGATGCCCGGCTCGCGCGCGCCGGCCAGTTGCTGGACATGGTGGTGCAGCTCTACGCGCCGCTGCCTGCGGCCAGCCTGGCTATCTGTGCGGACTGCTGCGCTATGGAGTGCCGCACCTGGCCGCCGAGGTGCGGCAGGTCCAGGAGCACGCCAAATCCCGCTATGCCCATGCCCAGGTCGACGGCCTGCTGTGGTTCTGGCCGCAGGGCGAGAAGCCCCGTGTCCGCCCGGCACCCGGTCGACGACTGGCTGCGCTTCCTCGCGCCCTTCGACCCCGTAGTCTGGGACCGACGGCGCTTCCAGTTGTTCTGGGGCTGGGAATACAAGCTGGAGGCCTATGTGCCGGCCCACAAGCGCCGCATGGGCCATTACGCGATGCCCATGCTATGGGGCGAGGAAATAGTGGGCTGGGCCAATCTGAAAGTGGTCGATGGCCGGCTGCAGCACGAGCTGGGCTTCGCCGGCCCACGGCCACGCGGCAAAGCCTTTCAGACGGCGCTGGACGACGCATTGCAGCAGATGCAGAAGTTTCTGGACCTCTAGCACTCCTTCAGGATGCCATCGAGCTTTCTCACTAAGTGTGCGCCACTGCCTAGTGAAGTGGTTTCCTCGTAAAATGTAATTGTGCCGGTTTCCGGCGATAGCGAAACCCTCGCCGTTAGGGTCACCTTTACGCTTTGCACTACCGTGGAGGGAGAGGCTGTGAGGCTGGTAGCCGTAGCTGTCGTCGTTTGGCTCGATCTACTGCTGGCTGGGGGAAGAGACCGTCGAACGAAGGGTACGCCATTCGAAACCTGCAAGGCGAAGTCGTTTTGACTTTTGGCGACGTTTTACGGGAACATCTGTTCGGCCGGCTGCGTAAGGACTTGCATGAGGACTCTTTCTGCCGTCGCGGGTATGGCCATGCTGGCCTGGAGCCTGGCAGGTTTGGCGCGAGCGGAGACCCCTTGCGGGCAAACGCTGGATGCTCCTCTGCGGCCGAGAACCGTGCTGAGAGTCCATTCACGACCCGCGGGTCTTGAGATTGTGGGCACGGATCAGCCGGCGATTCATGTCTCGTGCACCTCGGGCGACGAGGCCGACGCTCAGCGTATCCGCATCCGGTTCCAGGGACATCAGGATGACGAAACTCTGACCATCGCCGGCGATCTGCTCCAAGGAAACAATCTCAAGGTTCGCATTGAAGTGCCACGAAAGACCAGCCTGCGGGTTGAAATGTCCGCAGGAGAGGTAAAGGTGGAAGAGATCGCCGGCGATAAGGATATCGATCTGTACGCCGGCCGGATCGCGATTTCTTCGACTCACCCGTGGGACTACCGGAGCGTCGACGTGTCGGTAAGCATTGGAGCCGTGAACGCTCCGGTTTACGGCGCTCAGAAAGGCGGCTTCTTCCGCGGCATTACGAAAGAAACCGCAGACGGTGAGTATTCGCTGCGTGCGCACGTAATCACTGGAGAGATCGAGCTACTCGGCAGATCGCCGCACGCCTCCACCGACTAGCGCGTCTGCCGTGAAAGGCCAAACTTCAGGATGCGGGAGGAACACGCGGTAGAGGCTGATAGATTTTGGCTCTCGCCTCGCGTTCTTTTGCCAAGGCCGCCTTGACCTGCGTCATGGCTGTGCGGCGGATGTCGTAAAGTTCTTTTCGCTCCGCCCACCGCATCTCGAATCGGCGAAAGAGGGACTTGCCCGCCTCGCTCTGATGCTCCGCGGCTAGGGCGAGTTTCTCCTGTACCGCTTCCTGACGGCGTAGAGCGCTGAGTTCGGCAACCAATTCTCGATGCAATTGTTTCTTGCGGGCAAATTCTTCCGCCAACTGGTCGGTCAGCTCGCGTTGATAGCCCACGACATTAAACATAACGCTGGTGGTCCAGGCAAGTGTGAACAGGCCGCAGATCGCCATCACGGGACCAAGTTCGCGCCATCCAAAGCCGAGCGGCATGCCTCCGTAGCCTAAGGTGGTGTAACTGTTGGCGGTGAAGTAGAGGCTGGTCCGTGCGTCGGGAATCAGGCCGAGCCGCGTGAGCACCGTGGCCCAGATGCTCATGTCGACGATATGCAGAACCAGCATTAGAAGCACCGCGCGGCCAAATCGCATCGATGCCCAAAACGGATGATTTGCGTGTTCAAGAAGACGCTTCGCTCCACGATGATAGTCGCGAACAATGCGTCCGAGGATTGAGCCGTGCACCAGCGTGACGCCGACCAGCACGGCTGCGCCGATGGCAAAGACCTCCAGCAGCGGAGGGTCCGATCGGACGGGATAGGTGGGTAGCCACGGTGCGAGCATGCACCAGAATTCTAACCGTTCGCTGAGTCGCTTCGATGATGGCCATCACGCAGGCGGTTGTCCGTGGACTGCGCAAACGGGCGAACGCAGCGCCTGCTGGCTTTCTATCCCCGCCCCGGCACGTAGAATAAGCGCCCTTAGACCTTGCGAAGCAGCTCGGAGTGCCGATCAAGGTAGCGACGGGTCCACATGAGCGTCTGGCCGGATTGCAAGATGATGCGGTATTCGCCATGAGTCCATTTCTGCAATTCACGGATGCAATCGATGCGAATCAATGAGGAGCGATTGATCCTCAGGAACCGTTCTGAATCAAGTCTCTTCTCTATCCCTTCGATGGTTCCGCGCACCGTGTAAGTATGGCCTCCGATATGCAGCTTAAGGTAGTTACGATCCGCTTCGGCCCAGTCGATCTGATGCAAAGTGATCAATATCCCACGGCCGTTCTCTTCCACCAGCAATCGGGGGTTACGTAATGATTGAACCTCCTCCAGCAATTGCCGCAGGTTGTGCTGTATCTCACTTTGCCGCCCCTTCTCCGCCTGCCGTCTGGCGTCGGCCAGGACTTTAGAAAAGCGCGCTCGATCGAAGGGCTTCAATAGATAGTCGAAGGCATGAATCTCCAGCGCTCGCAGCGCGTATTCGTCGTGCGCGGTGACGAAAATAACTCTCGGAACAGTGTCTCCCAGGGCGTCGACCACGCCAAAGCCATCCATTCCCGGCATCTGAATATCCAGAAATAAAAGGTCCGGCCGGGTGTCTCGTACACCGGCAATGGTGTCCGGACCGTTGCTGGTTTCCCCGGCGATCACCACACCTGGCTCCTCGGCAAGAAAACGCAGCAGCTTTCGCCGAGCCGGCGCCTCATCATCGGTCACAAATACCCGTAGTGCAGGCGGAGAAATCACGACGACACCGCCTCACTATGGAGGGGAAGGCGGATCGTTACCCGAAGCCCGTCCGCATTTTCAAGAAGCATCTGCTGATGCTCTCCGTACAAACTGCGCAACCGCTGTTCAGTATTCGAGAGTCCAATCCCTTTGACCACATGGCCGCCCGCAGGAACGGGCATACCCGGCCCATTGTCCTGCACCCGAAGTAACAGTTCACTATTTTCCTGGGTTGCAGCGATACATAAAATCAGCTTTGGCGTCAGTGGATTGCGCGCGTGGCGCATCGAATTCTCGACCAGCGGCTGCAGAATCAACTGTGGAACCAGAGCGTGTACGACCTGAGGATCTACGGAGAATTCAACCTGCAGAACGTCTCCAAATCGCTCCTCCATGATCGAGATATAGCTCTTTACCAAAGCGAGCTCCTCCTGCAGAGGAACTTCCTGCGAATGTCCTGTTTGCAATGTGCGGCGAAGCAAGTCGCTGAGTTGTGCGAGCATGGTATCGGCGCGGCGAACATCGTCGTACATCACAGAGGAAATGGTATTCAAGGCATTGAACAGGAAATGCGGCTGCAGTTGCAGTTGCAGATTTTTCAACTGCGCTTCCGCAAGACGGGCTTCGAGATCGGCTGATGCCAGTTGGCGATCGCGCGCCTCCTGGTAGGAGTCGAAGGTGTAGATTGCCCCCACCGCAAACCAGAACAGGAGAACGTGCTGCGCGAACTCCATTGGATAGCGATACAGCATGTTTCCGTAGTCATAGTGCCCCAGTCCGAACAACGGAGCCAGCAATCTTCGCACCACGCTCATGCCCGTTGTGGCCGCCACGGAAAAGACACACATCACGAGGATGTTGCAGGGTACAGTGACCCACCAGTTGTCGCGGCGGATGCGAGCGCGTCGTATTGCCCAAACCATCAACGGAAACAGCAACAGACCTACATAGGCTCCAGTCATCTCCTCAAACAGCCGCATCGCAAAGGTGTGGCGCACCCCCCGAGCTAGATTGTCCAGGTAGCGATACTCGAAATTGAGAAACCCGAAAGTGGTGAAACCAAGAAACGTGAGCAGCCATGAGCGGCTGGCATGGGCGGCGGGTTGTTGAGTCGAGCGCACGGATAAGTACACGTTAACGCAATCGTACAGGCGAATGGGGCGTGAATCGCGGCCATCCATCTTGTCCCTGCGGTGGGCCCGGTCGTCCCAGCTTCGTTGTCTAACCCTTCCTCTTTGCCCTACTAGTTTTCTATGAGATTGCAAACGTGGCTGCGCCTGGCTCCTCACACCGCACTCGTCCTGGCTCTGATCAACCCCGGGTTCTATGCCCAAGGTCAAGTCCAATCAGAATCGGACTGGCCGAATTACGGCAACGATCCGGGAGGCATGCGCCATTCAGCTCTTTCTCAAATCAACCGGGAGAATGTAGCCAAGCTTAAGGTAGCGTGGACCTACCATACGGGCGACATCTCCGCCGGTCATGACGGAAGAAGGCGGAGCGGCTTTGAGACCACTCCGATTCTGATCGACGGAAAGCTTTATCTCACCACACCCTTTAACCGAGTCATTGCGCTTGACCCCGCGACGGGAGGGGAACTCTGGTCCTACGATCCCAGGATCGACCAAAGCCTCGACTATGGAGACGGGCTGATCAATCGCGGCGCCGCAACCTGGCTTGATCCAGTGCCCGGCAAAGTATGTCAACGCCGCATCTTCGAAGCGACGCTCGATGCCCGGCTGATTGCGCTCGACGCTGCGACAGGACTGCCGTGCAAGGACTTTGGCTCATCGGGACAGGTGGACTTGGGGAATGTTCCAGGCTATCAACACGCCAATGTTGGTGAGCATATGCGGGGCTGGTATCACATGACTTCGCCTCCGGTAACCATCGACGATGTGGTCATCGTTGGCTCAGCCATCGACGACAACAATCGAATCGACATGCCTTCCGGCGTGGTGCGGGCTTTCGATGCGCGTAACGGAACCCTGCGATGGAGTTGGGACCCTACTCCGCAGGACGTTCCGAACGCGACGTCGTCCGGGATGACCGGAGCAGCAAATGCCTGGTCGATCATGACGGTGGATGTTGCGCGTGATTTGGTTTTCGTTCCTACCGGGAGCGCCAGTCCGGACTATTATGGCGGCCTCCGCCCGGGAGATGACAAGTGGGCAAACTCCGTAGTGGCTCTGCACGCAAGAACCGGAAAACTTGCATGGGGCTTTCAGTTGGTTCATCACGATCTATGGGACTACGACACTGCGGCGCCTCCTTTGTTGGCCACGTTGCCACACGAAGGAAAGAATGTTCCAGTGGTCATCCAGGGAAACAAGACAGGCTTTTTGTATGTGCTCGATCGTGACACCGGCCAACCGGTTTTCCCGGTTGAAGAGCGAGCCGTACCCCAGAGCGACATACCAGGAGAGAAGTCCTCTCCGACTCAACCCTTCCCACTCTTTCCACCTCCGCTCGCGCCCCAGCACTTTTCCAATGCAGACGCGTGGGGGCCGACGCCGGCGGATCGTGAAGCCTGCAAGGAAGCTATCGGAAAGCTTCGCAACGAAGGCATCTTTACTCCTCCCAGCCTGCAAGGCACTCTTGCGGTCCCTGGCAACATTGGCGGGATGAACTGGAGTGGCTATGCTTTTGACCCCATCCGAAATCTCCTGATCGTGAACACAAATAATCTGATCGCCCGCGTACGATTGATACCCCGCGACAAGGTCGGCTCCGACAACGAAGATGGAGAGTATGGAGCACAGCGTGGAACGCCTTACGGAATGCTTCGCCGTTTCCTGCAATCACCATCCGATCTGCCCTGTGGAACACCCCCTTGGGGCACATTGACTGCCGTTGACATGACAAAGGGAACGATCCGTTGGCAAATTCCTTTGGGCTCGATGTCGGACTTCGGTGGCGCACACGGTTCGGTACCGCCGGGATCCATCAGCCTCGGTGGTCCAATCACCACCGAAGGCGGCCTGGTATTCATAGCAGGCACCCCCGACTCGCATATTCGGGCATTCAATCTCGAGAGCGGGAAAGAAGTTTGGGATGCGATATTGCCAGTTCCCGCAAATGCTACCCCGATGACCTACGAGATAAATGGAAAACAATACCTGGTGATCGCGGCCGGCGGGAATCGGGTTTTCCGTGAGGAGCCTCTTGGAGATTTCGTTATCGCTTTCGCATTGCCGTAGCTATCACTGGGCGTTGGCGCGAGGCTCATTTCTTCAGTTCCGGATGTTCCGAAACACTCAAGATATTTCCGTCGGGGTCCTTGAACCAGGCGACCTTCGCACCGGTAGGCGAAGTCCAGATGCCCAGCTCGTCCTGGCCCATCCCGTCGAAGCGTTCGAAGCGGACTCCGGCTTGCCCCAGGCTCTCAACCGTCGCGGTGATCTCAGGGACTTGCCAGCCCAAAACCGTGCCGTGAGCTGGAGGGAGTTTTTTCGCCATGCCGAGACGCAGCATGATGCCATTCGCTTCAAAGACCAGCGCAAACGGCGGCTCTTCCATCACCAGGCGAAGGCCAAGAGTGTTTTGATAGAAATCTCTCGCGCGGGGTACGTCGACGATGGAAACAAATCCGATGATGTTGTATTTGCCGAGTCCGGAATGTTGAGACATGCGGCTATCATGATCCTCTTCGCAGGTTGTCGCAAGAACGCTGTTGCGACACAATGTATCTCGATGAAGTTTCATGCTGGGGCTAATGACGGGTCGACATCAAAAAAAGGTTTCTTGGTGCTCTATACCAAATGTCTCCGGCGCCTTCCAATGTGAATTCTATTTCGTCCGTCTCTCCCGTCACGGGCGCGAGAATCGCGAAAACAGCATGACCCGCAGGAATCGTCTTCGGTTGCAGGCCCACTACGGCATAGGCACGGAACGCTTTTTCAACTTCGCATCGCACCCGCGTTCCAAGCGCCTTTGCCGATTTTTGGTGAGACCCTGTTGCCGTAGGAGAGCTCCCTGCGAGAAGGCGGCTGATTTTTTCCGCCACAGCCAGGCTTATAAAGTGATTGAGCGAGACACCGTCTTGGCTCGCCAGAAGCTGGGCCTGGCGTTTCAATGAGGCCGCAAGGCGAAGAGGAAAGCTGATGCGTTGATTTCTGTCGTTCACGAAGCACGAACTCCTCTTGAGAGTCGATCGCCACCGGACGCCGCGTGATTTTTCGCGTGCATAGTGGACGGTGAGTGGCAAACGTTACAGGCTCACTTAAATCCTGGAGACAACCGCACGTAACCCGTCAATAAAGGCCGTGCTGCACCACAGTGGGCGCGCCGTTCATTGGCGGCATGGGTGGCATGGGTGGCCCTGGTCTTGCTTCTGAGAACTGGGTTCCTTCCCCTACCCGAACGCCGGGACGCGCGTCTCGCGCAAATGGTTTGCATCAAGAGGGGGAATTCGTCTCTTGGAAAAGAGAACGGGGGCGCCCAGAGAATATCCCTGAAACAGCCGGAACCCTTCGGTCACCGCGGTGTCAAATTCTTCCGGAGTCTCTATTTTCTCCGCAACCGGGATCGTGGCGAGGCCCTTCAGACGGCGCACGATCGCTTTGCGCTGGTCGCTTTCAGTGAGGCGGAAATCGACTTTGACGTAGTCCGCCAATGCGAGCAAGACATCCATCTTTTTGGAAAGCTGAAAGTCATCGAGCGCGATCTGGTAGCCTAGCGCTTTCATTTTTCGACAGGCGGAGACCACCTCCGGGCTGGGCTCGACGGTCTCCAAAAGCTCCAGCACCGTGCGCGTGGGAAGCAGCGTCCACGACCCTCCGGTAAGCGCTTCGAAGGTGCAATTGATAAAGGTGCGCGAGCCACCGGTGAGCTCGTCGAGTCCATGGAGCAACCAGTCGTCGATCATGGTCCGGGTGGCTGTATCCGGATCGCCGGTGAACCGGTTTTCCCACTTGCTACGGGACAGGGCTTCGTAGCCGAAAACCTTTCTCCTATGATCGAAGATTGGCTGAAGCGCAACAAAGCGGTGGGTACCGGCTTCCGACGCAGCCGGCGCCCAGCGGGCCTCGATCCACTCCTCATGGCCATCGCCGAGTCGCCGGGTTCTGCCTTGCCGCCGCAAAGATCGGAAGAATTTCATGAAAACAGAGTCTCCTTATCACCAGGACGCCCCGGATCCGGCCTTAGATCGCCTCATTCCGGGGTATTCGGCGGTTCCCAACCAGGAAGCGCAGAAAGCATTTCCATCAGCGCAGCCTCGAGCAGCTCCGTCTCGTTCGGCATCGCCATCCGGGAGCCTGGCTTCCGCGCGGTTCGCGCTTGAACGGCCTCCCAGGGAATCCACTTGGCGTCGACCGAGAGGATGTTCGCTTCAGAAAGGACGGCGAACCGCTCCATGACGCTTCGCAGCTCGCGCATGTTGCCCGGCCACGGATAAGACTGGAGCAGATTCATGGCCCTCTCGGTGAGGACTGGCCGCTTGGTCTTGGGCCGCACCCTACGGCGGGCAAGAAAGTACTCGGCCAGGAAATGGCGAGCCATTGCCGGGATGTCTTCCTTTCGCTCTCGCAACGGAGGCAGGGCAATGGCAAATTCATTGAGCCGGACAAACAGGCTACGGAGAAAGGTTCCCTCGCCGGTGGCGGCCTGCAAGTCGCGGCGCGTTGTAGCAATCAATCGCGGCGAGCGGTTTCGGTCGGGATACGCGGACTCCAGCTCCCGCAGGACTCGCAGAAGGCCGAGCTGCGCGTCGGCAGCCAGATCGTCGACTCCTTCCAAAAAGATCGTTCCCCCCTCGGCCAACGGGAGGCTGTCGAGACGTGGTTGCGCCTGGGGGAACCGTCTGCCTTTCCGTGGACCGAATGGCTCGGAAGCAACTAGCTGAGGCTGGATCGCCGCACAGTTGATGCGGACGTACGCCCGGGGGGAACGATGGGACAACCGGTGAACGGCGCAGGCGACCAGCTCCTTGCCCGTCCCACTCTCGCCGGTGATCAGAATGGTGAGATTGGATGTAGCCGCGTTGCGCAGGTACGCCAGCTCCTCGCGCAGCACGGTGGACGCCGCAAAGAATTCCTCGAACATTCTTGAACAGCCGGCGTTGCAGGCGAGTTGCTCGTTGGTCTGCATGCACTCCTCTTGTGTGATCACAACAGGGGATCGGCACGCTCGGAATGTTCGTAACAGCGTGTTCTGCTCCTTCGGGTTGAGAACATTTGTTTCTATGCACTTACGCGCGCGCCGGGTAGACCGTTTGTTGGCTTCAGAGCCACGTTTGCTGTGTTAGAGTCACTCAAACAAGAGTTTGCGGTATGCCGGCAACCTATCCAGTCTCGAATCCGGAGGAGTTCAGTCCGGAAAGGCTCGGTCTGTTGCGCGATCATCTTAAGGATGTGTTCGCGAGCAAGGCGTTCGCGGGTAGTAAACGAGCTCAGGACTTTCTCCAGTTGATCGTGGAACACGCGCTGGCGGGGCGGCTGGATAACCTGCGCGAGCGCATGATCGGCGCCGAAATGTTCGGGCGCAGGATCGACTACGACACCGCTAACGATGCCGTGGTCCGGGTCAAGGCCACGGAAGTCCGGAGAAAACTGGCCCAGTACTACCAGGAATCGACCAAGCCCTCGCTGGTCCGCATCGAGTTACCGTCAGGGTCGTATGTCCCGAAATTCCACTGGGAAGTTTTGCCAGAGCCACACTCTGGAGATGATCTGTCAGCTCCCGCGGAAGCGCCCGCAATGGACGCCCCCGGGGAGACATTTCGCCAGCGGCGCGTGGTGGCCGGCACTCTGGCCGCGCTGGCGCTCATTGCGGCGGTCGGTTACCTCGGGTTCAAGATCTGGCCGAGGCGACCATCCCCGGAAACCGAACATCATGCTATCGCTGTCCTCCCTCTCCAGAATCTCTCCGGCGATCCACGGCAGGATTACTTCGCGGACAGCTTGACAGAAGAACTCATCGCCGACCTGGGCCAGGTTTCTGCCTCGCGCGTTATCTCTCGAACTTCCATGATGACTTATAAGGGCACGACGAAGACGCTGCCCCAAATCGCCCGCGAGCTGGGGGTGGATACCGTGGTCGAAGGTTCCGTATTGCGCCAGGGCAACCAGGTGCGGATCACTGCCCAGTTGATCGACGCCAGGACGGATCACCACCTCTGGGCGCGCAGCTACGTCCGCGATCTGAACGACGTTCTCACTTTGCAGGCCGAGGTAGCGCGGACGATCGCCGACCAGGTCCGGATTGCGGTGACGCCTGAAGAGCGGGCCCGCCTTGCCCGTCCCCGTACCGTCGACCCGGAGGCTCAGGAGTTCTATTTGCAGGGCATGCAAGCCTTAGGTACGGGGAATCCGGGGAACGCCATCGGCTATTTCCAAAAGGCAATCGACCAAGATCCCAACTACGCGCAGGCGCATGCTGCGCTGGCCGATAGTTATGGATGGATGGGGGAGGCGGGCTGGATGCCTTACTCCGAGGCGTTTCCCAAAGAGAAGGCAGCAGCCATCAAAGCCATCTCGCTCGATGAAGCTCTGCCCGAGGGCCATGTCCAGCTGGCGCATGCCGCGATGAATCTCGACTGGGACTGGGCGACCGAGGGAAAGGAGTTCAAACGGGCCCTCGAGCTCAACCCAAGCTCAGCCCCGGTGCGTTGGGCCTACTCCAATTATCTGGAACGGATGGGCCGGCTGCCCGAAGCAATCTCCCAGTTGCAGCTGGCGTTGCAACTCGATCCCATTTCCAGCCGCGCCTACCATAACACTGCGTTCGGTTATTACTATGCCCGCCAATACGACCAGGCCCTGTTGCAAATGCAACATGCGGCGGCGTTGCATCATGAACCTGGTGAACTCATCTTTCCCCTGGCCGTCATCTACGTGGAAAAAGGTATGTACGACGAGGCCATTCAGCAGTTTCAGAAGCTGGATGATCAACCCCACGCCCTGGGCCATATGGGTAACGCTTTCGCCCGCATCGGACGAGCAGCGGAAGCGCGCCAGATGATTGCCGCATTGCAGAAGCATGTGCAAGACACAGGCGTCGGTAGATACGAAATCGCCTTGGTCTATGCCGGGCTGGGAGAAAAGGATGAAGCTTTCGCCTGGCTGGAGAAATCCTTCGCCGTACGCGACAAGGGACTCACCTATCTCAAGATAGATCCCTGCCTGGACCCGCTGCGCTCGGACCCACGCTTCCAGGATCTGGTGAGACGTGTCGGGCTTCCGCCATAGAAGGATTGGTATGGGTGCAAGGTTTCTGGCCTGTCGCCCTATTAAGGTGCGTAACGGTTGAAGACAAAGTCGCGAGCTTTGACAATCTCGTGGCAGGCAAAGCACTTGCTGTGCACCGCCTCGCCGGCGGGTTTGCCGTCGTCAAATTGGGCGAACCCCCAACCTCCCGTCGAAGCGTATTTCTTTGAGTCCTTGACCATGAACTGAAGGTTCGTGGGTGACCCGGCTACGAAGGATTGGGGATGGCCAAAGGCTTGACTACTTTCCTGCAAGGGAACGTAGCTCCAGGCGACCCGGGCAATCATGGCGCCGTCTGGTAGCGGAAGCTTCCCGGCCCGGTAGGCCTTGATCGCTACGTCGTTTCCGAGAATGGCGCGCAAATCGTTGAGGCTGCCCTCTTCGTGAGCCACGGAGATTAACTTCCAGTCGCGGTATCCGGGGGGAATTTTGACGCCAAAGACCGGAGCGGCCGCTTCCTCCGTAGAACTGGATGCGGGGGCCCAGGAGGCAGCCATGCCCGCCACGGCTGCAACGGCAACGAGCAAGACAGTGATTCGCTTCATGGCTAGCACCTTTCAAACCCTCGAGCAGCAGGTTCACTACTCCACCAGCTGCTGGCCGCCGTCGATGTCGTAGGTTACCCCGGTGATTGCCGTGTTCACCATGAGGTGGATGGCGAGCGCGGCGATGTCGGCCGGGCCGACCACTCGCCTGATGGGCAGCGTTGTTCGGAGCTGCTCGCGACGCGCGTCCAACCGATCGCCGAGCAGCGACGCCGACAGCGGCGTGTCGACGAAGCCAGGTGCGATCAGGTTGACGCGGATGGGGGCGAGCTCAAGCGCGAGCGCTTTGGTGAGCGCCGGTGTTGCGGCGGTGAACGTGGTGATGAACGGGCCCGTGGCCGGCCGTCGACCGCCTACTCCCCCGATGAACAGGATCGTTCCGCCCGGGCGCACTTTGCCGGCGGCGAAACGGGCGACGTGAAGGGGCAGCCAGAATTCCTCCTCGACGTTGCGCCTCGCCTGGGTGAAGTCGATGTCCGCCAGCCGCGCGTAATACGGGCCGCCGGCGGTGACCATGATGTGATCGACCGGCTTCGGCAGTTCGTCGAAGAAGCGCCCGAGGCGCTCGAAATCGGTGACGTCGAAGGCGGCACTGCTGAGCGCGCCGAGCTCGCGTGCAGCGTGCTCGACGCGCTCCGGGTTGCGGCCGGAGAGGACGACATTGGCGCCCTCGGACCGTGCTTGCTTCGCGGTCTCGAATCCGATTCCCGAGCTGCCGCCGAGCACGACGATCGTCTGCCCGGCGAGCTGCGGTTCGCGGTAGCTGCTCATTTGGGCAGCTCTTCGCCAGACTGCTCACGCACCATGTACTCGGCGTACCAGTCCGGCCAGTTGGGGTCGGCTTGCCCAATCCGCGCTTCGTGCTGGCCGTGCGCGGCTGACGCGCGCCGCAGTGCCTGCGACAATTCGCTCGCCGACGGGTAGGTCGTGTCGGCGGTGACACGACCGGGCAGTCGCGTCGTGATCTCCTGAAACAGCCAGCCGTTGCCGTCCGGATCATGGAAGGAGGCGAACGATCGGTAGCTCCGATGATCGGGATCCGGACCGCCGACGCGGAGCCGGCCGAACAGGTATGGCTCATCCGGACCGGCATACACGCCGCCGGCTTGGTGGAACACCTCACTGACGTTGACACCGCGACCGAGCAGTTCGTCGCGGGCGGCCGCGACGTCGGAGACGATCAGGTAGAGACCCTGGGCGGAGCCGGGTGCAGCAGCGGTTACATTCTTGCCGAAGATGACCGAGCATCCCGAGCCAGTGGGGGTGAACTGAATCACACGGTAGTCGCTACCGTTGTCGTAGTCGGCGTCGAGCCGCCAGCCGAGACTGGCGTAGAAGTTCTTCGCGCGGTCGACATCGGAGACTGGGATGACCAGCACCTCGAGCTTATGGGCGACTTTCGCGGCGCTCGCGTTGTTGGTTGCGCTCTTAGTCTGGGCTTCTTGCTGCACGGTTAGTTCCCTCCTATGCGTTCACTCAGATCATCCCGAGATAGCGTAGCGGAGCCGGCTCGGATGGGCTTTGCTGCAATTGCTGCGTTCTTGCAATCTTTGCCGTAAACATGGGGAGGCTTCGGGGGCAGAAAATCCAGGACAAAAGAACCCAGCCATAGACGTTCGACTGACAACGACAAATGGACAGGAATTCCTGCGATCCTGAACAGGCGGAGCGATGCACAATCCGAAACTTTGGAGCCTATGACCATTGGGCAAATCGAGAAATAAGTTTACGAGCAAACCATCGATTCCGGCGGTTATACTGCGCGTGCGTTCCATTTGATCCCTTGGTGTGTGTCATGCCCCGGTTCCTCGGCTCCGCAGTTCTCAATTTGTGTTGTCTTTTTTGTTCGATCGCGATTGCCCAAACGAGCGCCACTTATACAACAGCGAAGGGATCTCCCGATTCCGCTTCGTATGGGACTACAGTGACCGTCACTGTGGAAGCGCCGCGTAGCGCACCGGCTGTGAATGGAGCGGACTTCAACACGACGCCCTTTAGCACATACTTTGGTGCGCCCATCGATTCATCTTTCACCAACCTACAGGGTCAGGTTACCGCTGACCTGAATGGTGATGGTGTTCCAGACCTATTGGTCTATCAAGCGGTGAACACTGGCACGAGCCCGAGCCCAGTCAGGGTCCAGTGCTTTCTCTCCAACGGGAAAGGTGGGTTCACCACAGGAATGCCCCAGCAGTTGACGCTGCCGGCCACCACAGCGGCCAATGTGGCGATCACCCCTCCCCCGGCGATCGATGTAAATGGCGACGGCAAGCTCGATCTGCTGATCGGGACAGCGGTGGCCTACGGCAACGGCGATGGCACCTTTCAGCAGCCAGTCACGCTTACATTTCTCGCCTCAGGATTTTCGGGCACCTACGCGGCCGATGTGACGGGAGATGGCAAACCGGACATCATCGCGGTGAATACGATTCCCCAAGGGTCCCTCGGCGAGAGTGCCAACATTCCGCTAGCGGTGACGGTGTTTGCCAACCAGGGTGGCGGCAACTTTCAGTCGTTGGGGGCGTTCACGCTCGGGACAGGACAATACTCGGAAGGGGTAACACTTGCCTCGCTCGGCTTTGTCGATTTGAATGGTGACGGAAAACTAGACCTGGTGGCGCAGATGTACTTCGTTGGAGCCGGCAATGCAGAGGCGCCGGCCACAGTTGCAACCCTGTTGAACAGTGGGGACGGGACCTTTGCGACTGCCCTGCCGGTAAGTTACACGTCCATACAGAACGGAGGTTCGATCGAGTTGCACAGTGTGCAGGCAGCCGACTTCAATGGCGACGGTAAGGTGGATCTCGCGCTCATCTATCCACCACCCATGCAGACAAGCCTGAGTTATGCTTCGCGAATCATCTTCCTGCCGGGCAATGGCAATGGCACTTTTGGGACTGAGATCGACTCAACCATCAACACCACGGAGCAAGCGGGCGCCACGAGCGCACAGCCGCCAGCGGGCAATGCCGTTGTTACCGATGCAAATTTGGATGGCGCACTCGATCTTGTGTTTGGCAGTGGGGCGGTAGCACTTGGAGATGGCAAGGGCGATTTTTCCGCGGGTACGCCGGTGGTGGAAGTGGCTATTCCCAGTCTTCCCGGGGCGATCAACTATTTGAACGTCGCTTCCCTGGGACCCATCCAACCGGCTGGGAGTACTTACCCGAACCTGGTCTTCGCAGCTTCTGGCGGTAGTTCGGCGCCGTTTCCGCTGGTAGCGATTCCCAACTCCTCAGCCTTTTCTGTGCAGAGCGGCGGCGGCAGCCCAACGGTTACGGTCACCTCAGGACGGAGTGCGACCGTTCCGCTCAGCGTGACGGGAGCGAAGGGTTTCACCGGCAGTGTCGCCCTGACATGCACAGGATTGCCTACCGGTGCTTCGTGCAATTTCAGCCCGGCCACACTCACGCTCACGGGGGGCACGGCTCAGTCATCAACGTTGACCGTGTCCACGACAGCGGCCAATGCAGCAGGTATGGTCAAGGTCTTTCCAGGGCCCGGCATGACTCTGTTGAGTTGCGGGATGTTTGCCGGCAGCCTGCTACTGCACTGGCCGAGACGACGTCGCGCTTATTGGATGATCCTTGCATTCGCCGGTTTTGCTTTGCTGCAGTTGGGTTGTGGCGGTAATTCCTCATCATCGACTTCGCAGTCGGGTACCACGCCTGCGGGCACTTACAATTTTCAGGTGGTTGCGACGGCCGGCATGACGCAGGCCGCAACCACCTGCACGCTCATCGTGCAATAGGATGCTGATCACAATTCAACGCTGGGCAATGCAGGCTTGGGTTCCCGTGAATCCGGCGGTTGTTGGTCCTACAGCTCATTTCGGCGCGGGTGGTACAACCCCAGGACGATGGTGGTTAATCACAAGATTTTGTTTCCGAAGACCCAGTCGAAGATGACCGATTGCTGGTATGCCTGCATTCAGATGCTGAAGTCTGCTGTTATCGGAGCCAAAACCACGCCGGGTGGAGCAACGGCCGCAGCACAACGGCGAAAGCTCAATGCAGGATTGGGCTTCGAGACCACTATCGGCGCGAGCGTACTCGAGGAAAATGACCTGGTCGATATTTCTTCCAAGGTTAAGCTCGACGATATGCTTACCCTGGGCAAGGCGTTGGAGACTTATGGGCCACTGATCGTGACGGGAAAGTTCGCGTTTTTCAATAAACTGGGACACGCCATTGTGGTCAGCGGCTGCGATAGCGACACGGGCGTAGTTACAATTTACGATCCCGGTTGGCTGCTGGGCCGGCAAGAAAAAAGCTGGTCATATATCGCGACTCATCTGTGGAAGATGCGAGGGGACGAGAATACGCCTGCGAGCGGGACAATCGTCGCCAACAACGCAGAAGTTGCGACGGAAACGGATTTCGCCACAACGAGAGCAAGACGCTGAGCCCGCGGATTTGCTAAAACCGAAAGCCCAGGCGTCGCCTTCGGTCATGGCACTGTTAGACAGAAGATGCAGCGCTGGTAAGTCACCGAAACAGTCTTGAAGCTGTCAGATGCCGGTTACAGCCCGTGTATCAATGGTTTCTCTTATCTCCCCCCTTTTTTTGGGGACGGTCACCCAGTCCCGGGTGAAGTGAGCGGGATATTTTGTAAAATTCGATAAAATTTGACCTTTTATCGACTTAGCGACGCCGCCTGGAGAAGCGTTTATCTGTGGAAACGGGCAGCCTGAGCGAGAAGGTTCTGTCCAGCACGGCGTCGAAGACGTAGCCGGTCGCGTCGGGAACCCGGTTCAGCCTTACGGGATTGATGAAGGGATTGACGACGCTGGGTTGGTTCCCGTCAAGGTTTGGAGCCGACTCGGAAGTAGGCTCCGGCTCGGGTACGTGGGGCGCGGCGGGTCGCGCTTCCGTAGCAGCAACGGGATCGCCTGGCTCTTCGCCTGCGGCTTGGCGCTGCCGTTCGCTGAGCCACTCCGGTTGGGAGATATCTACGTCGATGGGCGGGACCGGAGGTCGCGTCGCGGATGAGGAGAGGCGGCGGTCTGGAATCAGTCCTTCGATGGCTAGGATCATCGAGAGAGCCTTGATCTGGCCGGCGATGCTGCCACGGGTTACTTCGTGGCTGAGCGTGGCCAGTTCCCAGAGCCGGTCCAGGACCTGGTCGCGACGTATGTTCAGCTTGCGCAGCCCGTCCACGGCACGCCGGGACAGGTCGGCTTCCTGGTCCACCAGCTTTTCCCTGACGGCGGCGCGGTGCTCACTCATGAAGGCGCGGACGCGGGGCTTGGCTTTGGTGTAGGCGGCGGTGTCTGGGTTGAGACCGACGGCTTCTGCGGCCTGGCGGTCAGTCATTTTGCCGGAAAGGATCAGGAGAGCAAAGGCCATTTCCTGATCGGTGATGGGATCATTGACCCGCGGCACGCCGGGGCAGGCAGTATTTTTGGGCATAGGTAGTCTCGTTCCTCGGTTGGTTGGAGATTGGGATGGGTTTGTTTGCTGCTCTCTTGGTGGCACAAGGGATCGAGAGCAGCGGTAGGCCACGGAGGGCTGGTACTGGTTATTTTGGGACAGGGATCGGGTGAGGCACCGGATAGTGGTGAAGCTATCCTTCGCTCACGCGGAAGGCCGAAACTACCGGCAACTGCCGGCCAGGGCGCGGTTGCGTGAGAAGCCGTCGCCTGCCGATATCTTCTACCTTAAGTGATAGAGCCTTTCCGTGTTTGCAGTAAGTGGCGAGATGCGTTTTTCCGCACAGGAGTACAGGCCCAAAGGTTACTTGGGTTTGGTATGCGCGTTGGCAGCGGGAGGAAGTGGGTGGCGAATGGGATTTTTTGGGTATTCTCGACCCGTGGCGATACCAAATATTTTCAACCCCTTTTCCGAGGAAATCCGGGTACGCTCCTCGTGCACAAACGAAGAGTGTTGTGTCGCACCTCCGGCGCTTGACCGCCTGCCTCATTTCCCAGCCCTTCCGGGCTGGGCTGGGCTTGGCGGTCGGCCCTCCGGGCCTCGTATCGCTTTCCTGAGGTTCATTGCTCCCTTAACTTGCCGCAGACGAGTCGGCTGATCCCACGGCTTGCCGAGGCAGGCGAGAGTACGAAGGAAAGGGCAACGGTTCAGATCTAAGTTGGACAAGCTTGACTTCGCCCGAGTCGTATTTATCCCGCGCGACATCTGAGCAGCGGAATTCCCGATTATTCCGGTAGGATTTCCTGGATAGCCAGAATAGTCCGAGGGACGATTGCCGACCAGGCTCATGGTGTTTCTTCATAAAGCGATGCGCTGGGTACGCTACGCCTACTTTCTGCGCTTCAGCCTGGGGCTTTGGTTCTTCGCGCTGATTTTGTGCTGGCTGAACACATCCTCGGCCAGGACGCTGATCAGCGGAATCATGACCCCAGAAACCATCCAGCAATATGCCTGCGTCGGATTTTTTCTGGTGTCCGCCGGTTTTGTTGCCTTGATCACGGCACGGGTGGTGCTGATCAACGGTCCCGAGCGATGGGATAAAGGCTACGACGAGTTCGATGACGGCCGGCCACTCTCGTTAAAGCTTCTGCTGGTCAACGACGAGGGACAACGGGAGTGGGCGGCGTTGCTCATTTCCCAACTGCCGAACGGCTTCGTCTACTCGTACCTCACGTGGAATGCGATTTCTTCGGGGGTCCCCATCGACGATGTCTTCTTTGGCTTGCTTATCGGCTCGGCATTGGCCGTCATCTTATGGTGGGTCGCGAACGCCTGGTACTACCTGACCTATGAACCGGTAAGAGCCAGCGAGAAAGTTGAATTTCAACGGAACGCTGCGAGGACGCTGCTCTTCCCCCGCCCTCTCTTCGGGCTCGCCAAGCCTGGCGCTTCCTTTGATCAAGAGCCAAAGACTCTGGAGGCGGCATCGAGTTGGCTAAAAGCCACTCCGCTCTCGCGGTGGCTGCGGTGGCTCGCCAGCCTGCTCAATACTCCTGGCTATGTAGGCCCCGAGGGACACATTTACGAGGGGCACGTTTTTTCGGCACTGGCCGCACTGGTCATCCTTGGTATTTACCTGCTTTTGTGGCCGATGACCGCACCCGTTCCGGCCTTCCGCTGGGCTTTTTCTGCACTTGGCCTTTTGGGATTTGTGGCCGCAGTGCTGGTTTGGCTCTTGTGGAAGGACGACTCGGCGGCGCGCGTGAAAGCGCTCCGCGCATGGAAGATTGGTCTCACGGGCGCCGTGGTCGCTTTTGTGGCGTCCATCGCCCTGCTCTACCTGCTCACCAACGCGGCGCGCTTTCCGATTCTCGCCACTATCCTGATCGTGGCCATGGCGCTGTGCTGGGCGCTTTGCGGCATCTCGTTTTTCTTCGACCGGTACCGGCTCCCCGTAGTCACGCTTGTTCTGGTACTGACGATCGGTCCGCGACTTATGCATTGGGACAGAACTATCTATTGGGATAACGGGCTGGCCTGGGGAAATGGGCAGGAGGAGCACTATCTTTCCACAACGCGGGCAGAGCGCGGAAGCAGTTGCGTCCCTACGCCGAAGGACATCCTGCTTGATCGGCTCAGTGCCAGCGCCGATCAACATGACGACTCGGAGTTGGACCGTCCTTTGATCATTGTGACCGCAACGGGCGGCGGGCTGCACGCGTCGGCCTGGACGGCCGCGGTTCTGGCGAGATTGGAAGGGACCTTTGACCAGTTGTCACGCGGCAGCTTTCACCGTTCCCTGCTGCTCGCCAGCACGGTCTCCGGCGGCAGCGTTGGCCTGTTGTCATACCTGCGGGAAATTCAGCCGGGTGGGGATCCGGACTTTACGCGCATGCAAATCGCGGCGCAGTGTTCCAGCCTGGAGGCGGTCGGTTGGGGGTTCGCTTACTACGATCTTCCCAAGGCGTTTGTTCCTTTATTTCCGTACTTCATCCCTCCTTCCAGCGGGGATGGGGACCTGGACAAGAGTCCTCTGTTTAAGGACCGGACCTGGTCGCTGCGCAAAGGCTTTGCGCGCAACGCTGATAACGAATTCTGTGTGGACACATGGCGTCGCGACCATGGAGAAACCGTGTCTGACGGATTACGCATGCGCCTGGCTTCGAGCTTGCAGCACGAGGCAGAGGCGGACGAGCTGGAAAAAAAGCTCACCCTCAGAAGCCTGCTGCCGAGCAGGAACCATATCTTTCCCGCATTTACCATGAACACCACCAGCTACGAGGACGGGCTGCGATTCTTGCTGGCCAACTACAGGATTCCCGATCCGGAGACCGGCAAGGATTGGCCGGATACGCAGCCCAATTACAAGGCCAGGTCGTTTCTCGCGACTTACCGCACCGGCCAACGCAAGGGCAGCGAATTCACACCGGACCTGCCGCTGGCGACGGCTGCGCAATTATCGGCAGCGTTTCCTTATATCTCCTCTGCGGCTCGAGTACCCATATCGATCGACAACCAGGTGAATGCGGTCCATTTTGTGGATGGAGGGTATTACGACAACGACGGCACCAGCTCCGTGCTCGAGTTTCTCCGCTATGCGCTCGCCCGGACGCCGAGCTCCGGCAAGGACGTTTGCGAAGCATGGAGCAACGAGGAGGAGACGAAGGCGAGCAGCCGCAAATTGCGTATCCTGCTCATCGAGATTCGTAACAGCGGTAATGACTTGGGTGGAGAGTTCGACCAATGGCCAAACCATACGTCTGCGAACACACCCGCCAATCTGCTGACGCAGTTAATGGCTCCGCCTGCGGGGTTGTGGCAGGCCGGCCACGAAAGCGTAACGGGCCGGAACCGCGTTGCCCTGGCGCAATTGGAACATGCCCTGGCGGACAGACTTGAGGTGCATCGGGTGGTGTTCGCCGACAGCCACGCGATTCCTGATGTACACACCGATCCGCTCTCGTGGTCGCTCACACCGGCCCAGCGGCGGGAGGTGCAACACTCGGCGGGTTCGGATCCCGAGGTCAGGAGACGGTACAAGGAGGCGCTTAGCTGGTTCACCAAAAAGCGTGCCGAATGGGACTCGGATGCTGACTCGCGGTGGCATGAGTAACGAGGTGAGGTCGTCGCGGTGTTGTTAGAGATTTTTACTTTGCTGCGCTGAAGCAGGTTAAAGGGGCTGTAGTGCACCGCACGTTTTCCCGAAACTCCGCTTCGAAACTCGCTTATCGGGTACCCATTGCACGGCCTTGCAAATCACGGCTCGGAGCCGCTGAAGATTCACTGGGTTGAAGGGTGACACCTGAGCCCGGAAGAAGTTCCTCCCCAGTCTCCACATCAAGTCCTAACCTTCTTCGAACGGTCTCTCCCAATTGCCTCTTTGCCACCAGAAGGTCTGGATACTGTGTATTCCAAATGTCATCGAACTCGCCTTGTTTGAGGCTCTTACGCACGCGATCGAATATAGTATCGATCTCCTGAAAATGGCTGGCAATCTCCCTGCCACACACAATTTCGATGGCTAATTGCGTTCGCCAGAAATTGTTGATTCTCTCCGCATATTTTTCGTTTGCTTCTTTGCGTCGTGTCTCCCACCCCTGCGGCTGGTCTTTTGTATCAACGAAAGTCTGTACTAATCGCACAAGAAACGTTTCGGCGGTAGCGAGTTCTTTCAGGCTATCTAAAAGCGCCGTTTTTTGAATATCCCACCGTTGTTGTTTTGACCACACGCCGATTGAAAATCTTGCTTCGATCTCTTTTGTCGTTTTGGTGAGTATCCCCATTTGCCTGGCCAGGTCCTGTAAATCTTCCTTTGTGGCAAGGTTCTTGCCTTTCTCTCGCATGTGGCTGGGCAGAAAAGACCAGCTGAACAGACCCACTACAAAGGCGAGAATGCTGTAGAAGGCTATGACACCGAAATGTTCCATGTATGCCAGTTTCTCATTGTTATCCACTGTCCGAAAGCGTCTCATTTGTTACTGTCAAGGTGCTGCCTTCACAGCTATCCCTCAAGGTCACCAGTTTCGTGCAGACATGAAAAGGTTCCATTTGCCGCCGGGTTTCCCGGTTTACAAGCGCAGGAGCATACCTTAGGAGCGAAGATGTCAGCCGGTCCGCGGAACGCCGAATTCTCAAACAGGGTTGACGGTCAAGTAGCCCCAACAAAACTACGGCAAGGTTTGTCCCCGATCTAGTGTGAAGGCACTACTCGGCTCGACATTTGAATAGGCACACAATCCCTGCGTTCTTGGGCTCGTGACAATCGCGGGCAATCCTGGACAGAGAGCGCGGAAATTCGCGGCCCTGAATTTTCATGGTTTTCCCCGTACCCGGGTTTACCCCTGCTGACCAACCACTTTTTTCGAGCAACTAACTGTCCGCGGTGCAACGTCAACTTACCATGAGCCGCTGAATCAAAGGCTCGGGTGCGCCAACGCTCTCGGTCAGAACTGTGACCTTTTTGGTCTATTTCAGCCTTGGTCTCGTCGATTTCGACGAAGCTTACTTTCCTCACCGGTCGCACGCTCCACTTGTGGTGGACCAGCAGCTCAACCTCAGCAGCATTGACCAATACCTCTACCTCGCGGTGTGGGATGAACACAGCGACCGCTTTGGTGAGTTGCAGATGCCTTGGAATCTGCCGACGGCCAAACGCCACTAGTGCTTTTGTCCCTCTTTCTCGATGTCTCAACCGGGGGGTCCACTGCATGCGGTTAAGTTACCTGTCGCCGAAACTCTCTGTCGGGCCTCATGGTCCGATGGGAAATGCGCGTAGTATTGGCTCAGGCGAGCCGGGGGGAACGAGACATTGGTAGATCGAGTGCAAATAACGCGACTAGCTGAATCCATCCCGCGTTGGCAGATTCGGGATCTCAAGGTCTCCATGTCTCAACTGCGCTACGCACTGCGCGCTTCTGAAGAACAGATTCAAGAAGCGGTCAAGCTAAAGCCAGGGGAACAAATGCTGATCGACCTCTATTTCGGCTGAAGTATAGGGAGTGGCCTACCGCTAAATCCCGGAATCCTGCTGCAGGAGGAGGCCCGGGACTGCCAACTCCCACATCTACGGTAATCATCCTCATGTGCGAGATGGGCCGACCACCGATGTTATGGGAGGTCAGGGAGGACTGCCATTTCCGCCTCCCATTCGGCAATCAGCTTCAAGACGGTTTCTTTGTGAGCTTCGGTCCCACTCTTCAACTCGAATTCACCATCGGTCACGGTGTAGCCCATCCAGTCACCTGGACGGGCTGGAAGCCAAACCTTCACGTGCCAACTAGCATCTTCGAGGTACCGCCAGCCAGTCACCTGGTAGCCACCTAACGTGCCACTACGATTTACTTTAACTTTCATCGTCCATCGGCCTCCCCGCGCACATTTCCGTTTGTATCGCGCAGGATCATTATGACGGGCCGCACTCGTATCGTGCCAGCACCCATGGTGTGGTCCCACGCTAGTGTTCCCCGGTTTGGGGCTGATACCCCGGCGTGGTACTTATTCACCTGCGCTTGCTCGATACGAGCCGAAGGCGATCAGTTGAATTGGCTGTAATAGGTATGCTGTATCGGATTGGCCCACGACAATTGCTTTGCAATGCAGTACTGAGATGGGAGAAGCGGGCAGAAGTTTACCGTGGTTGCGTGTAACGATGGGTAAACGTCCCGTTTGGTCCCTTCAATGCCCCCCGGTGTGGACTAGGTTGCTAGCCAACTTTGGAATTGAACTGCATTTTGGAAGGGGGTTGAGCAACCTGTTTGAAAAACTTCCTAGCCCCTTTCGCCATGCGCGCAACTCGTAGGTACCATGCCGACCGTGCGCCCTAGTGATCGCATGTTGGCGTCAGTACATAAATGCCGCCGTTCAGGCCGTTGGCTACGATTTGCCCTTTGTCGTTGATTCCGGTGGCCCCGGTCAAAAGCGTCAGTGACGGTTCCACGAGGTTGTTCAGGTCCACCAACTTGCCATGGGTAAAGAGGAACGCATGGTTCGCGCCACCGCTGCCTACGTTGCTCGTCCCCACGACATCGCCTTGCCGGTTAATTCCGCTAGGAACGCTGCTGGTTCCTCCATCCAAGGCGGGCAACGGCTCGAACCAGCCATCATGCAGCACAAACCCGGTTTGCGCTCCCGATGGCTTAACCGCGGTGCCAATAATCTGACCCTGGTCATTGATGGCAGTGCCTACGCTGCTGTAACCATGGAACGTCCCCACGTCGTGAAAGGATCCATGGCTATACACGAATACGTGGTTCGGTCCGTTCTGGGTTACATTACTGCCGCCCACCACCTCATCGTGCTCGTTGATGCCGTTTCCTTCGCTGAAATTTCCGCCCAGGGTGCCAATATCCTTTGGGCCCGAGCCCACGTCGAGAAACGCGTGCGTATTTCCCAGACCTGTGCAACCCAAACCGAACTCGAAGGTGCACACGCCCGTCGATATCGATCCCGTAATGTGTTCGGCGTTGTTGATCCCCGACGCCACACTCTGTCCTCCCACCCGGGGATCGAGCGCGAACGTGACGCCGGGGCTACGAAAGAGGAAAGACTGGGTCAAGACAGGAAAGGGTCCGACCCCAGGTTGCGTGAAGGTGCCGACGATTTCTCCCTTGTCGTTGATCGAGTTCCCGGCATTGTTTGCGCTGCCGGGAAGGAAAAAGCCGTAGGTGGTGGTTCCGTTATAGAGAAAGGTCTCACTCAGGTTTTCTGACCCAACCAGGACTGCGCGGCCCGTGATCTCCCCCTTGTTATTGATGGCTGAACCCGTGAAGCCGGCAAATGGCGCGAAGGCCGGCTCCGGCACCTGCTTCGCCGAATAGATGGGAATGGCATGCGGCCGGGCGAGCGCAATCGCGGGCGGCGAACCGCCGGTCGCAAAGGGGGATCCTGGCAGGGGTGTCAGGACACCGGTAACCCCGTTGACCTTAAATCCCTCAACGCCGCCCAAATAGTAGGGAGCATAGGCGAAGGTTCCGGTGTAATCCACCACTACGGACACGGGAAACAGATCGCCCGAAGTGGTCACCGAACCGAACGGTGAACCGGGAATGGGTGTGAGGTCACCAGCGCCCATACCGGGGCCGGCATTGTATTGGGAAATGTTATAGCCATAGAGACCCGTGCCGGCTGCCACATACAAGAACTTGCCCCGCGGGTCGACGGCCTGCGCATAGGGGCTCCCGCCGGTATAAGAAGACGGACTGAGAGGCGTCAAGGCACCCGTTGCCGGGTTGATGGAAAACGCGAACGTTGCGGGAACCGCGCCGACATAGGCAAAACGGTCCATCGAATCGATCGAGATCGACTGGGGGCTCAAGCCAACGGTGAACGGGGACCCTGCCATTTCTGTGAGCGTGCCGTTCGACTGGTTAATGGTGAACCCCGAGACGGTGTCCGAGGTCTGGTTAGGCGTATAAACAAACCTTCCCTGCGGATCGACCATGATCGACGAGTAATTCGCCCCCGTCGGCAAGGGTGTTCCTGGAAGAAGGTTGAGCTTTCCCGTGGCTTGGTCTATGCGATAAGTGTAGACCGCGGCAAGAAAGACAGCCGCCTGAGCCTGCACCGCATAGGCGTACTTGCCGGTGGGATCGATTGCTAAGCTCTCGAGGCGAGGCAAGACAAAGGGCGAGCCGGGAATAGGCTTAAGCCGGCCGGTGATTGGATCGATCTTGTACCCGACAACGCTACCCTCTCCAGACACGACATAGACAAACCTGCCTGGCTGGTCGATCACGATCAGGCTATTGCCATACAATCCTGTGGCGTAGGGCGAACCTGGCACCGGGGTGAACTCGCCGGTAACCCGGTCGATTCTGTATCCCAGTACATTGTCGGAATTATCGCTCGATACGTAGGCGAATTGCGCTTCTTGCGCTCTCACATGCTCACCGACCATTGCAACGGCGAGCAGAGCGATCACAACCATCGATCTGAACATCATCAGCCCCCTAGTGAGCGCGCGGGGGGGTTACATGCTCGGGCGCAATGATAGCACGCAGGTTACTTAAGCTGAAGTCAAATTAAAAACCATATCCCGGAACGGCTATCTATCTCGAACCGATGGGGGACGGACGATAGGTACCCTATGAATAAGACTCACCGCGTTGTATAACTGCTGTTTTGACGGGGTACGTTATGGATGTCCCCGGGAAGTTAGTGGCCGAATCGCCTAGTGCGGTTGTGGGAGGAATCGCTTGCGCATTTTCGCTACGATTGTGAACTCCGGATCCACCACGTTCGAGATCTCGTACTCCATCCCTTGGCCAAGCAAGAGGCTGGCGCTGCGTTCGTCGAACCCATAACTATCCATGAGCCAGCGCATCAGCTCAGTGGTCGCGTGCTGCAGGGCTTCATTGAGGGCCCGCGAACTGCCAAGCACCATGATGTAGTCCTGATTTTCGAGGCGAGGCCAGTTGATTTTTTTCCCTTTTATGAGGTCCACGGAGAATTCGACGTCGAGCGATGTCTCAATGGCACTCCCGACCACTTCGCCATCGCCTTGCCGCGCGTGGCCGTCGCCCAGAAAGAACAGCGCACCCGGCTCGAACACGGGCAACATCACAGTGGCCCCAGCGCCCATGCCGTTATAGTCCATATTGCCGCCGAAGTTGTCAGGGAAACTGGTGGGGACGGCTGCCTTGTTGTCCGGGGCGGTTCCCACACAACCCAGCATGGGGCGTAGCGGCAACTCGATGCGGGGTCCTTTGTACTCGGCCGGATCGGGATAGGCGATGCCTTTTTGTTTATCGATCTGCCACGTCATCGTCTTCGGTTCTCTGAGCGCATCCTGGCGTAAAAAGCTGGGATCGGCAGTGTAGGGGGCCAGTAGCGATGCGGAAAAGCCCGTGGCGCGGTTGGTCTCCAGACGCAACAAATGAACCACGAGAGTGTCGCCCGGCTCGGCGCCTTCGATGTAGAAGGGGCCTGTCTCCGGATTGGACCTCTGGCCGCGCTGCACGCCAGCGGAGTCCACGCCGTGCGAGTCGATCGTGAAGGTGACAACGTGATCGCCTGGTTTGATACGAAGGACGGGTTTATGCGCGCCGGAGAAGGTGTTGTAGAAGTCTGTCGGCTCAAACCGATGGGTTTCAGCGAAGCCAGTGACAGTCAGCGCAAGCATCAGGAGCGGCAGTTTCATATACACCCTCCGGTTTGGGAGAGTATATCGGACTGGTTGCTGGCCCAGGTGCAGCCGGTAGCAGTCTGCAACGAGGTCGGCCGGTTTGCATTCACTCAATTTTCGTGGACCACGCTTACCCAGAGTTGTTCCTGCAAATGGATGTATAGCCACGCTGCTTATGCGTTGGTCTTGTCAGAGGGGTCGAGGACAGTTCGTTACCCAAGAGCTTTGCCCGTCGGGAGAACACCTTCCGCCAAGCCAAGGGGAATCTCCACTTCCCCTTGACTGTTACCTATCATTGATGTCACCGGGTTTGTCTTGTTTAACGTCCACCTAGAATCGCCCACGAAATTTCCGGGGATAGGTATCATGTCCCCTTATCTCCCCCTCCCCCGACACGCTTTACTGGCAAACCTCTAGGCTCGAACGAAAGGTAATGCGTCCACAAGTCGTGCTGCGACCTCAGCGTGCGCCGATTCCAGGATATATTTCGTGAATCGCCCAGCAAAAGGTGGCGTGACGGGATTGGGTATGCTGTCACCGAATAGCCGTCACCGAATAGCCCGTCACCGAATAGCCCCCCGAAAAGTACTAATCCAGCTCCAGTTGCTTGCGGCCCAGGAGCCGTTCCAGTTCAGCGATCCGCGACTCCGCTGCACTGGGTGCGGGCTGAGAAACGGCTCTCGACTGGCTGACTGGAGGGCGACCTCTGCGCCGCTCCTACGCCGCTTTGCCGCCGGCCCGTAACTGGTCACGCCACTGGTATAAAAATTTCCGCCGGATGCCCAACTCCTTCGCTAAGCCGGTGATGGTCTTACAATGCTCCATCCGGCTTACCGCATCCAGCTTGAACTCCGCGCTATAGCGCCTCTGCTTGCTCATCGGTCATCTCCATTATGACCGCTGAGTGTCCCTATTTTCTCCCTACCGCCGTGTCTCACTTTTGGGGTGCATTACACTGCTGTTCTTGGCGGCATACGTCTCGTCCCCGAAGCGATCCCCGGATTAGCCACCTTTACCTAAGCAGCGGGAATGGATATCCTTCACTGTATCTACCGATGGATAGTGGCCGCGACAACCCGGCGACCAACCAATTAAGCGCTGGAGTCACAGAAGGCGCGGTTCGCTCTGCAGTGGATGAATCAGGATATCCGCTCCAGGTCTTTGTTAGCGACCTGCTCCGAAACGCCTACTTTGTCCAGGAGGAATGGGCGTACGTCGACCGCGACACGGGCGATCTAAGGTCAATGGATCTAAGAGCACGTAAATCATTGTTCGATTTGCAGAGTCAACCTCGTGTGAGGCCAGTGTTAAATCTGCTGATTGAATGCAAACAAAGCGAACTTCCTTACGTATTCTTTGAGTCAAAAGGTTCACCGCGCAGTTTTGAGCATCCCGTCATTCACGGACTCCATAAATCGTCGATTAGCATAATCACCGACGATTCTAGGTCGACTTGGAATTTTTCTATCGTTCGGGCTCTTGGACTGACTGAGCATCCGTTCCAGTTAGCGCAAAAGACCTCGAGAACGTTCAGCAAGTGCGTGCGGAAAGGACAGAAACTAGAGCTTTCCGGGACCGATGCGTATTCGCATTTGATCCTGCCGCTGGTGAAAGCCCTTGAACACCTCGGTTCGTTGGAAAAGCCCGTTGAGACAGCGGTCTATTTTGACGCGCATTTGTCCGTCGCACTGGGCATTCTCGATGCTCCAATGATGACGGCCCGATCCGAACCGGGCGGTACAGTTTTGGAGTTTGCTCCCTGGGTTCGGGTGATCAGGCATGAATACGCTAGCAGTGAGTTCAAACATGCTCGCGACCGCCATTGGATGGTTGATGTGATTCATAAGGACTTTCTCAAGGAATACTTGGAATTACACCTAGAGCCCTTTGCGAATGAGTTTGCAAAACGAGTGCTTCGCCATCCGACTGAAATCGCGACGTCAAGAGCGTTTGCCTCTGGAATGGAGCAAAACAGTTGGACAGATATTGAAGCTCGCCTGAGGCCCGGTAAATAGCGGACGACCGGCAATAGATGTACTCACCGGATTAACTTCCCCGGGTTTTCTCACCGGGTTTCATAGGATTGATTTGTCCCGGATTGATTCCGGATTGATTGTCATAGACGGACAGCTTCTTGCGGAGGCTGGCCGATTTTTGCCATCAGTATTCTGTTAGCGTTGCTGCCAACTTATCATCGGCCACGGATACGATATCGATACGCATCACCTTGAGAGTGGTACCTGTGGATGCAGAGACTATGGCCACCTCTACTTTCATTTGTTCTTTGAAATAAAACGCGTGGTCGATTGGGCCTTTGGCAATGGGCGTACCTCTGAGCGTAGGTTGAAAAGGCGTTTCCCTTTCATTCTCATACGCGCGCCACAGCTTGTTCTTCGGGTTAAATGTTCCAAGAAGGATACCTTTGCGCTCTCCGATTCGGATATCAACTCGATTGGTCTGCTCGTCAAGCCAACATGCGCGAGAAACGTGGGCAAGTTCTTGATCGCCTTCCGTGAAGAGGACGCTCGCAAAAATTGTCGAGACGTCCTCCGACCTCTGCCCCCTTTCGGGGGGTTTATTGTGAACCCATACCACCATCCCCCTTGGCCCATCAGTCGAGAGCGCCCAATAGAGCCTATGTAACGTAACGGTCCGTTCCTCAGGTTTCGACACCTGAAGTCCGAACTTGGATCTGTTCCGCTCCGATTCGGACCGCGGCGGATTGTGATATTTAGGGCCTGCGGGCGAAAGATCCAAGATGAGATCGAAAGTCCTCGTGACGTGACTGTAACCGCTCCACATGAGCGTCACATTAACCCGATATCGAGTCCGCAATAGGTTTAAAAGTGTGTGCGATTCCTGATCCGGGTGATCCTCGTAAGACGTGGCGCTCGTAAAATTGGTGCTCAAGGCACTGGCCTTTTTACGGTCGGCATCGAAGACGACCAGCAGCAGATGTTTTGTCTCTCCCGGTTGGATATGAACGGCATCGTACTCAGCGTCGATCCAGCATCCATGGGCCACCCGAATTTTCCTTCCCGACGTTTCTTCCTCAAACACAATGTGGGCTCGCGCATGCTCTAATTTGGCGCCTGGTTCGGACCTCACCGGGTCTAAGTAAACGGGCAGCAAAAGCGCTGAGAACCTCTCGCTCCACCCAGAGTCGTTCATTTTCCAGACGTTACCCTCATTGATCCACACGGTGTGTTCTTCGACTTCCAGAAGATCGACCTGGGTAACTTTCTCTGACGGGCGCTTGTCGGTCGACCTGGTCTCGTGCTTTTGACCGCTCGCAAATCCAGGAACGTTAATGGTTATATCGCCGATGCTCGCCCTCGAACTACTGTCAACGGATTGCGTGAGTGGTGGGTCTGCCGAGGGCGTTGAGGGAACAGAGGCATGGTCGCTACCTTTTTCGGCTTTGTGACTGAACCACACATAGACAAGAAAGATAAAGCCGACGGTCGTAATCAGGACGCCCCACTTATCGTTGAATCGTTCCATCGACGATGGGACTAAGCTATGCAGGGACTCGACGTGTGCAGCCCCCTCCAGAAGCGGCCACGTAAGGAAAAAGACCAGTGCCACGAGAACTTCTGCCGCTGTCCGCGCCTTCTTGAGCATGACGGACAAGTATACCCGGGGGATCGGTTGACTGCGAACCGATCGCCATTCAATGCGGAAGGAAAGAAGGAAAAGGAGACTGCGCTGCCGGTGTTAAGCCTTATGGCAGAAAAACCTCCCTTACTTCGAAGCCGTGTCGGGGAACGTACCATGCTCCTCGATGAAGAGCAGGCCCTCGAAGGCATGATCACCGTCTCGGTCGAGACGCAGGGCGATCTGGACAACCGATGGGGACAGACGGACAACCGATGGGGGACGTCGGGTTTTTCTGTCACCAAATTTTTCAATTCCTCACGCTTCGATTGCTTTTTTTGCCTTCAAACTCGGAAGGTTCAGTCCTGTGATCACCTGCTCGATAATACCTTTGGCTTTCGGTATCTTTTTGACATCGAGCCCATCTTTTATTGCGTTCTCTCGCGAAAGAAAGGCATAGTTGCGAGCTAAGGCAACCTTAGAAGATCCCTCTGGACCTATGAGTTCAGTACTGAGCTCCTTAAACCAGGACCCTGCGTTTTTCTCATGCATGTCATCTGAATTGGCCTGCGTTGCCGGAGTGGGTTTTGCTTGCACTTTGTCTTGTGAACCACCCTCCGCTGGTCTCTTCAGCCTCGCTTGACTTGTTGCGGCCTTACTAGTCGTAAATTCCTCCCAGGATTGCTTCACTAAGTCCACTAGATTGGTCGGCGCGTGTTTTTGTGTGGCCTCAAAGGATGATCTCAGACAAGATGCGGCGACATCTCAGACAAGATGCGGCGACAGGATACCCATTCACCTGGGCTTGCTCGGTCGGGCCGGACGCGACCAGCAAATTTCCCGTATAGATATGCTGTCACCGAATTAACCCTGGAGTGGAGTCGGAAATAGGTATCCTGTCGCCGGATTGCTCCCCTACAATGTGCCGGTTTAGCCCGGCGCTCTCTGTCCCTTCAGTGCAGGACAACGTATTTTAGGCACGTCGTGGGGTCAATGAGTCGCCGATGCGGGGCAACCAAAAAAAGTTTGGCTGCGGGTGGCATCGAACGAGAAACAGAATCGTTCACTTCGGTCTTCCGTAGCATCTGGGCTGTCCTTGTATCGCACAATTCCGTACACGTAAGCCACTGCTTTGCCCGTCATGACGTCTTCCATTCCCGTCGTAACGGTACCTAAACGAGTTGTTGCAGGCGTGTTGTACATGCCCCCAGGGCCCACCGTGTTATCACTGAGAGCGGGAAGCAAGACGCCCCAGTCAAGCTGTTGATCCTCGGATTTGAGGGTCGTGGCAAAGAATTCGATTTGAGTTCTGTTGTGGTAGGCAGGGCTGTTCCCGCTGTTTTTGAATTGGACAACAGCTTCATTCAGGTCATTCCGCCAAAAAGCTGCAACAGGTAAAACATATGGTCTCCCGGTGCTGCTCAATTTCGGTGTCCCTAGGAACCACACCGCAATTCCCAGAACGGCCACCGAGAAGGTGAGATACATGAAAAGCCTAATGATCTTGTAGGCGTCTTGCTTTGCCAATTCTGGAAAGATCCCTTTTTGAATCAGCGCCCTGAATAGAACCATGAATACGGTTAGGGCGATACCACCTATCCCGGCAATCTTCCCGAACGCGGCGAGGTCTTCAATTGTCGACATGAACGCTCCATGATTCTGACCGTTCACGATATCGCGCATCGACACGCAGCGCAAACCGTGACAAGATACGGTGACACGATACCTATTCACCTGAGCTTGCTCGGATCGGACCAAAGGCGATCAGGTAGATTTACTGCTATGGATTTGCTGTCACCGGACTAACGTTGTCGCCATATCCCCTTTGTCGTTATGAGGCGCTCTCATACATTTTCATTGCGATCTCGCTGACTTTGCTTGACTGCGCTCTGTTTGTGGCTTTCAGGAGTGCTTGTGCATCCCTCCCGCTCAACTTTGTTTCGTCCAACCCTCGAGCCCCTACAAGCACCATCCAGCGATCGAGTGGTGCTCCGCCATTTACCAGTTTCGGGAGAACGACTATATCGCGCTCCAAACGGTCTTCGAGATAGTAAATCCAGCGATCTTTGGAAATTGAGTTCAATACCTCATCGGCAGCAGGTTGCGCAGCCCAAGCGGTTCCCCACGGGTTTCCCAGTTTTACGCAGAGGGCCGCAGACATACAGAGCCCAAGTGCAGGGCTGGGAATGGAGGTGCCGAGATTAGCCAGTTCCTTCATCGGCGCAGGTTCATTATAAAAATTGTTCATTCCTTGATGGGCGGCAATTACGCTGCTGGCGACGCGACTGAATGTGCTAGACCGAAGGTTTTCGGGCACGTAGTCAAAGCCCTTTACTGCAAGCAGCACTGCGTGAAGTGCCCTAACAGTCTCCTTGTGCCCTTCGTTGAACTCGGATGCGTATGCCTGGCCGAGTTGCCAGCGTTCCGTTTTCTTTAATCTCTCCCAGAGCAGTGGAATAATCAAAATGGCGTTACGCGAGGCATGTTCGAGGGTCGCGCCGCTGCCTTTTTTCAGAACCGATAAAAGGACGCTAATGGCGGTTCGCACAAATAGATAGGGGGATTGCTGGAGCCGCACTACCTCAGTGGAGTCAGCGGTGAATGTTTTAGATTCCATGCTCTTACGGAATGCGGAAAAGTCTTCTGCAACACCGATCTGCTCATGACCTAAAATTCCTTGTACGCAGACGCGCAAGCATGAAACCGCTTCCTCCTTCGTCATCATCTCGTCTTCCGAAAGAGAATCGTTATCAACACTCGCAAAGTGGTTGACGATCTCTTGCGAGTGAACAAGTCGTATAGCTTGGGTTGGAGTCAGGACCCCGAGGTCCCGAGCAAGGGAAATCGCTTCCCGATCTGACACGACGGTTGTGATCTCTGAGTTATCGTCAATATCCGGTCTCTGGAGGAGCTCTCCGACGAATTCATTGCCTAGGGTCGCCAATTGCTTTTTCAGCAGCATCATGGTCCGCTGCCACACAAACGATGTAGCTACTTCAAAATGACCCGCTTCTAAATTGGCCACAATTTGAGTTCGTTCTCTCGGGCGCAGCAGTAATGCCGACTCTGTTATCGTTGCTGGGTCGGTTATTTTATCCGAGACTGTGGTGAGGGAAGGAGCGTCCCAAAGGACCACCTCGTTTCTCTGTGACATTATGCACCGCCTTCGCGGATTGTTAGTCCGTCTCGAGAGCGGAACAGTACTGACACCAACGCTGTACCGATCATAGTTTTAGCTCCTTCAAAAGCACGGCGGCGGGCGCCGCAGATCGCCGTCGGCGCTTCTGGCATCCCAGGCTGGGTGGGACGGTAAAAAACGCGATAAGCAACAAGACATCCGGTCGTGTTGAACACGACGATGCCATCACAGAGAAGGATGCCCTCAAAGAGTTCCTCAGTGCTTTGGAGACGGAGGATGGACCCTGCTGTGTTGTCGCTACGGTATTCGCTGTAAACAGAGAGGAAATCGAGCTTTGGGGAGATTTCGATGCCATCCTTCATATCCCCCATTTCGCTAAGGGATGGGTTGGCCGCACATGCAAGAATTGCCCCGTGACTTTTGCCTAGACCGACCTCTACGACCCGCCGGAAATAGTGTCTGAACTCGTCCGCCATCGGGCTCTCTGGGATGTCGCGGCAGCAGTCTTGAGCGAAGCCTACCGTAGGGCTCAGCTGCTGGGTTTCCTCCTCTCTCGTAGTCGAGAAAACTAAGGAGAGTTCATTTCCTTTTGAACCGCGTACCTCAATAGTGCTGGAGCCAATTTTTCGCACCAGAAGACAAGTGATAGCAGAGGCTAGACCGATCGACTCGTGCAAAGGCAGAGTTGTCGGAAGGGTAATGTAGTTAAACACCCCGTAACTAATATTTCCGGAATCCATCCTCTCAATGAAAATATTCCAGCTCCGAGTAGCTAACGGAGCGCAGTTCTTGAGAACCTCCCTCACTGAGTTTGCTTCCAAGGTCGCTGTTCCGACCGCGTGCTTTACAGATCCGGGAAAGCCTGCGAAAACTGCTGCAAAGTCGGTGCAGAACAAGATTGTAGGTGAGAGCTCGACACCCTCGTCCTTATACCCCAACAGTTCGCTGGCGAGATAAGCCAAAAGGTTCTGAGATGCTTGACAGGTAAGGCCCTCATCTACGATCAGGTCGCCGACACTACTGATCGTCTGTGACCTAAAAGTGACGCTCTTTCGGCTCATCAAGCCAACCTTCTCTAGGGAAAGACATTTCTACCCCGCCGGCTCATAATTCAAATTAGGCCCCAGCCAGCGTTCGATCTCTTTCACGCTCATCCCCTTGCGTTCGGCGTAGTCTTCCACTTGATCGCGGTCGATCTTGCCCAGGCTGAAGTAGCGGGATTCCGGGTGGGCGAAGTAGAGGCCGCTTACGCTTGAGCCGGGCCACATCGCGAAGGACTCCGTGATCAGCATGCCGGTGTTCTTCTGCACATCGAGCAGATTCCAGAGGGGGCCCTTCTCGGTGTGATCCGGGCAGGCTGGGTAGCCTGCGGCCGGCCTTATGCCGCGATACTTTTCTTCGATGAGATCGGCGTTGCTCAGGCCTTCCTGTGCGGCCGTAGCCCCATTCTTCGCGCACCTTCTTGTGCAGGCATTCGGCGAAGGCTTCGGCCAGGCGGTCGGCGATGGCTTCCGCCATGATGGCGTTGTAGTCGTCGTTCTTGGCGCGGAAGTCGTCGCAGAGCTCCTTGAGGCAGATGCCGCTGGTCACCGCGAAGGCTCCGATGTGGTCCTGCAGGCCGGTTTCCTTGGGGGCGATGAAGTCGACTAACGAGCGGCAGGGCTCGCTGCCTTCCCGGTTGGCTTGCTGGCGGAGGAAGTGGAAGCGCTGCTGCACCTTGGTCCGCGTGTTGTCGGTGTAGAGCTCGACATCGTCGCCTACGGCGTTGGCGGGGAAAAAGCCGTAGACGCCGCGGGCGGTGATCAGCTTCTCCGCGATGATCTTGTCGAGCAGGGCGTTGGCTTCGGTGTAGATCTGCTTTGCCTGCGCTCCGTACTCCGGGTGCTCGAAGATGCGGGGGTAAATGCCTTTGAGTCCCCAGGTGTGGAAGAAGGGCGACCAGTCGATGAAGTCGCGCAGGGTCGCCAGGGGAAAGTTATCCAGCGCTCGGACCCCCGTGAACGAGGGCGTGGGGATGTCTTCCGCTCGCCACTCGATCGGCGTCCTGCGTTTGCGCGCGGTCTCGATCCCTACCATCTTCTGCTTGGGCTGGGCGTGGGACTTGCGCAGCCTCTCGTAGTCTTCGCGATGCGCGACCACGAACGCGTCTTTTCCATCCTCACTCAGCAGGCTGGTCGTCACCGGCACCGCGCGGCTGGCATCGAGCACGTGGACCACCGGCTCGCTGTAGTGGGGCGCGATCTTGATCGCCGTGTGGGCGCGGCTGGTGGTGGCTCCGCCGATGAGCAGGGGCAGCTTGAATCCCTGGCGCTCCATCTCGCGGGCTACGTGCACCATCTCGTCCAACGACGGCGTGATGAGGCCGCTCAGCCCGATGAGATCCGCGTTCTCGGCCTTGGCGCGCTCCAGGATTTTTTCGCTGGAGACCATGACGCCCAGGTCGATGACCTCGTAGTTGTTGCAGGCGAGCACGACGCCGACGATGTTTTTGCCTATGTCGTGCACGTCTCCCTTGACGGTGGCGAGCACGATTTTTCCCTGGGCGCGGACTTCCTGGCCGGCCGCGGCCATCGCTACCTTCTCCGCCTCCATGTAGGGGGTGAGGTGGGCTACGGCTTTCTTCATCACGCGGGCGGACTTGACGACCTGGGGCAGGAACATCTTGCCGGCTCCGAACAAGTCACCCACCACGCTCATGCCGTCCATCAGCGGGCCTTCGATCACCAGCAGGGGGCGGCCCAGCTTGACGCGGGCTTCCTCTGTATCTGTCTCTATATATGTGTCAATTCCCTTCACCAGGGCGTGGGAAAGGCGCTCCTCTACGGTTCCGTTTCGCCATTCTTCGGCTTTCTTTTCGCTGACCGCCGTGCCCTCGCCCTTGAGCTTTTCGCCGAAGTCGACCAGGCGCTCGGTGGCGTCGGGACGGCGGTTGAGCAGCACATCCTCTACCAGCTCTTTCAGCTCGGGCTCGATTTCTTCGTAGACCTCGAGCATGCCGGCGTTCACGATGCCCATGTCCATGCCGGCGGCGATGGCGTGATAGAGAAAGGCGGAGTGCATGGCCTCACGCACTTTGTTGTTGCCGCGAAAGCTGAAGGAGATGTTGGAGACTCCGCCGCTTACCTTGGCGTGGGGCAGGTTGGCCTTGATCCAGCGGGTGGCGTTGATGAAGTCGACGGCGTAGTTGTTGTGCTCCTCCATGCCGGTGGCCACGGTGAGGATGTTGGGGTCGAAAATAATGTCTTCGGGCGGGAAGCCTACCTCGTCGACCAGAATGCGATAGGCGCGCTCGCAGATGCGGATCTTCTCGTCGTAGGTGGCGGCCTGGCCCTTCTCGTCGAAGGCCATCACGACCACGGCTGCTCCGTACTTGAGGACGGTGGCGGCGTTCTTGCGGAATTTTTCTTCGCCTTCCTTGAGCGAGATGGAGTTGACGATGCCCTTGCCCTGCAGGCACTTCAGGCCGGCCTCGATCACTTCCCACTTGGAGGAGTCGACCATGAAGGGGACCTTGGCCACCTCCGGCTCGCTGGCCAGGAGCTGCAGATAGCGGGTCATGGCGGCGACGCCGTCGATCATGCCCTCGTCCATGCAGATATCGAGAACGTTCGCCCCGTTCTCCACCTGCTGGCGGGCTACGGAGACGGCTTCTTCGTATTTGCCTTCCTTGACCAGCTTGGAGAATTTGGGCGAGCCGGCTACGTTGGTCCGCTCACCGATCATGATGTAGACGTTGGGCGCCTGGGTGAAGGGCTGCGAGCCCGACAAGCGGAGGGGCTTGGGTTCGGCTACGGTCTCGGGGGTTTCGGGTTCGGCCAGGTAATTTGCAGGGTCACGCGCGGCTCCCGTTGTGGTGGGCGTGCGACTCCCCATTTGCGCGGAGGCTGGCCTTCGAGGGCCTTGGCGATGGCGGCTATGTGCTCGGGGGTGTTGCCGCAACAGCCGCCGGCGATGTTGATGAGTCCTCCCTTGGCGAAGTCGCCGAGGTAGCGGGCCATGTCTTTGGGTCCCAGGTCGAAGCCGGTCTCGGAGAGCGGGTTGGGCAGGCCGGCGTTGGGGTAGCAGGAGATGGCTACGCTTGCCTTTTCTGACAGCTCTTCGAGGAAGGGGTACATGAGGTCCGGACCTAGCGAGCAGTTGAGGCCTACGGAGAGGGGCTTGATGTGCTCGACGGCGTTCCAGAAGGCTTCGGTGGTTTGGGCGGAGATTAAGGTCTCGCCTCCACGGCCTACGGCGGCGGAGATCATCACGGGAAATTTGACGTGGTCTTCGTCGAAGACTTCCTGGATGGCTACCAGGGCGGCTTTGGCGTTCAACGAGTCGAAGATGGTTTCTACCAGGAGCAGGTCGGCTCCCCCGGCGATGAGGGCGCGGGCTTCTTGTTTGTAGGCGGATTTGACCTGGTCGAAGGTGACTACGCGGAAGCCGGCGTCATCCGCATCGGGGGAGTTGGAGAGGGAGACGGTCAGGGGTCCTATGGCTCCGGCTACGAAACGCTGACGGTTGGTTTCGTTGGATACGCGGTCGGCCCATAGGCGGCATTGCCGGGCGGATTTTTCGTTGATCTCCCAGGCGAGGCCGTTGAGGAACGGGTCGTCGATGACTTTCTGGTAGAAGTCGGGGTCTTTGCGCCCTCCGTGCTCGCGGGGGTCCTCGACGAAGAATTCGCTTTGGGTGATGCTGGTGGCTCCGAAGGTGTTGGTCTCGATGATGTCTGCTCCGGCTTCGAGGAAGCGGCGGTGGATGTCGCAGATCATGTCCGGCTGGGTCAGGGAGAAGAGGTCTCCGTTGTTCAGCAGGTCTTTTTTCGAGTCTTGGAAGCGGTCGCCACGGATGTCGGATTCCTTCATGCCGTACGTGCGGATGGTGGTGCCCATCGCTCCGTCGATGATGGCGATGCGGGATTCTAAGATTTTTTGTAGTGGGTGCTTAGGGTTTGTTGTCATTTTTCCCCGGGGCGTGTGAAGCAGGTCCATGCCGTTGATCGGTCATAGCTCGCCTTTTTTATTATAGTGGGGGCGTCAAATGAGGGGTTTGATGCTTTCGGGTAGGGGGATTTGGGGGATTAATGGGGGTGTTGGGGTTTCTGGCGGCAACGTTTCCAGGAAGGTCGGTGGAAACGCAGGTCCCTCCGCTTCGGTCGGGATGACAGGAAGGAAAGTTGTTTAAAGGGAAATGCGGGGCATCCGAATGGCGCACCGCAGATCCCTCCCCTTCGCTACCCCGGATTTCCTGTAGGTCTTGAGGGCGTTGGCGGACCTCATGCGCCTTTCCTTAAGAGGAAGGCGCACACGCGGCCTTGTCTAGCGCTGCGTGGCAGGAAATCCGGGTTCGCTCCGGTCGGGATGACAAAAAGGAATGAGTAATGGTAGGGAAAGGGCGGTTTCCGAAGGAGAGGGCTTGTGTCAAAGGAAGCGGCACGCCCTCTCCATCAACAGCTGACCAGTTGATAATTCAGACAGTCGCTCGGCTGGCCCACGCACGCTGGTTAAGTTCGTTAGGCTTTAGCTAGTTCGGTTTCCAGGGTTTTTACCAGGGCCGGGTCGTCGGGGGTGGTGTTGGGGGCGAAGCGGGCGGTGACGTTGCCGCTGCGGTCGACCACGAATTTTTCGAAGTTCCAGAGGAGTTCGGGCTCCTTGTTGGTTTCGATTCCGTAGCGCTTCAGGTTCTCGCTGAAATGCTCGGGTGAGGTGCTGGTGGCTTTGGGCTGCGCGGCGATCAGCTCCTTGTACAGGGGGTGCTTCTCTTCCCCGACGACGGTGATCTTCTCAAATAAGGGAAAGTCGACGCCGAAGTTGCTGGTGCAGAAGCTGGCGATTTCATCGTTGGTGCCGGGTTCCTGGGCGCGGAAATCGTTGGCGGGAAAACCGACGACGACCAGGCCGCGATCGCGGTAGTCCCGATAAAGTTTTTCCAGGGCTTCGTACTGCTTGGTGAGTCCACACTTGGACGCAACGTTGACGACGAGGAGAACCTTGCCGCTGTACTCCCCCAGGTTGGTGTCTTCGCCGGTGATGCGGCGTACGGGAATTTTTTGTATGGGAGTGCTCATGCATCCCATTCTAGCGGCATCCGGGGTATTCTCGTACCGGACTGACATGCATGGCTCTTAACAGGCTTCTGCTCACTACGGGTTTCTTGGGGATTTTGCTGGGCGTACTACCGGTGCGCCCGGTACATGCACAGACCGCGCTTGAGAAACTGCAGGCGAACTTTGCTCATCCGCCCGCGGGCGCAAAACCCATGGTGCGGTGGTGGTGGTTCGGGACGGCGGTTGAAAAGCCGGAGATCCTGCGCGAACTGGAACAAATGAAGGCCGACGGCATTGGCGGGGTGGAGTTGGCCTTCGTTTATCCGCAGGTGGTGGATGACCCGGCCAAAGGCCTGGTGAATGAGCCGTTCCTGAGCGGACCGATGCTCGAGAACGTGGGCTACGCCGCCAGCGAAGGGCGACGGCTCGGGCTTCGCGTGGATGTGACCCTGGGCAGCGGATGGCCCTATGGCGGCCCGGCTACCACACTGACGGAAGCCGCGGGATGCCTTCGCGTGGCGGAGATTGCGGTCGCGCCGGGGGCGACGAGCGTGCCGGCGGTCTCGCTGAAGGAAGGCGAATCTTTGGTTTCCATTTCGCTGGTGGAGGGAGAGCCCAAGCACTGGAAGGCGTCAACGGAACAGTTGCTGGTACAAACCACGGACTTTCCGCCAAGCGGGGCGGCTCGGACCGCATTGGTGTTTATTGCCAGCCATACCGGGCAGCAGGTGAAACGTGCGGCGGTGGGCGCCGAAGGATGGGTGCTGGATCCTTTCAGCCACCAGGCGGTCGCTACCCACTTGCATGCCGTGGGTGAGCCGCTGGTCAAGGCGTTTGGGTCGACTCCTCCGTATGCCATCTTCTCCGATTCGCTCGAGGCCTATGGCGCGGATTGGACGCCGTCACTGCCCGCCGAGTTTAAACTCCGCCGCGGTTACGATTTGCTGCCTCATCTGCCGGAGCTGGTGGCCGGGGGTAGTGCGGAGGCGGAGAAGGTCCGCCATGATTGGGGAAAAACGCTGACCGAACTGGTCGACGAGAATTACCTTAGCCAGATCAATGCGTGGGCCGAGGCGCACCACACCAAATTCCGCTCGCAAACTTACGGAGAACCGGCTGTCGATTTATCGAGCCAGCGGCTGGTAGATCTGGCGGAGGGCGAGGGCCCCCACTGGCGCGCTTTCTCTACTCTGCGCTGGGCTACGTCAGCCAATCATTTGTTCGGTCGAAACGTAACCTCTGCGGAGACGTTTACCTGGCTTCACTCCCCTGCCTTTCGCGCGACGCCGCTGGATATGAAGGCTGAGGTGGATCTGCATTTTCTGATCGGCGTGAACCAGGTGATCGGCCATGGGTGGCCGTACTCACCTCCCCAGGTGGGCGAGCCGGGATGGTCGCTTTACGCAGCGGCGGTGTTTAACGACCATAATCCCTGGCATCCTGTGATGCCGGATGTTGCTCGCTACATCGAACGCACCAGCTTCCTTCTGCGCCAGGGTCAACCGGCCAACCAAGTGGCTCTGCTGTTGCCCACCGACGATGCGTGGGCACGGTTTTCGCCGGGCAAGGTCAGCGTCACGGCGGAGATGGATCGGCTGATTACGCCGGCGCTGATGTCGTCGATTCTTTCCGCAGGCTACAACGTCGATTACATCGATGCCGAGGCTATCGAAAGATTGGGTATCCATTATCCGGTGCTGGTTATCCCGCCCACCGACCGCATGCCGGCCGAAACCGTGCTTGCCATCAAGCGGTACGTGGCTGGCGGAGGCAGGGTCATCGCCGTTGGGCACGCACCGGCACTCGATCCGTCTGAGTCGACTTTTGTTGGAGATACATCGGGCCTCGCGGATGCGCTGCACAAGGCGGTTCCTCCTGACTTCAAGCTCGATGGCGCCAATGACGATGTGGGCTTCATTCGCCGCAAGCTAGCCGATGCGGACGTCTATTTCGTGGCCAATACAGCGAACCATCCGGTCAGCATGCAAGCGACGTTCGCGACGACGCACACGTTCGGCGAGCGATGGGATGCCGATACGGGGACTGTTGCTTCCGTGTCAGGAACTGCGATCCCTTTAAGCCTTGCTCCTTATGAGTCTGCGATTTTTGTCTTCAGCGATGAGCCTTCGCGCGCACGTGCATTACCGCAGCCGGGCAGCCAGATTGCCGATCTAAGCACCGGCTGGAAGGTGACTTTTACTGGGATTCATAAAACAATCCCGACGCATGTCCCGGCCGATTGGGCGAGCGATCCCGCCACCAGGTTCTACTCTGGCGAGGCCGTGTATGAGCAGGAGTTCACGCTCAGCAAGGTTCCCGGGGGAGCCGTTTATCTCCGGCTAGAAGGCGGCGTGCCGGTCGCCAAGCCGGAGGATATCAAGGGGCCCGGCATGCGAGCGTGGTACGATCCGCCGGTGCGGGAAGCAGCGATTGTTTTTGTCAACGGCCATCGAGTGGGTTCGCTGTGGCATCCGCCGTACCGGTTGGCCGTGGACGGCTTTCTGAAGCAGGGGCAGAACCAGGTTGTGATCAAGGTCTACAACACGGCCATGAATGCCTGGGCAGCATTGCCGCCCCATGACTACAAATCGCTGATCGCGAAATACGGAGATCGCTTTCAGATGCAGGACCTGGACCAGGTGAAGCCGGTCTCTTCGGGGCTGCTGGGAACGGTCCACCTGGTCAGCGGGGCCGCGCAGTGAAATCAGGCCGCTCGGCGCCGATGAAAGTCCGCACGTTGGTTCGTCAGGCAAAGCGGATGGCGTGTTCCTGCGCCCACGATTGAAAGGTTCTGGGCTGCTTTCCGGTTATTTGCTGGACGGTATTTTTCACCACCGCCGCGCGGCCGTCACGAATCAGCTCGAAGGACTGGGCGACTGCCTTCGCTACAGGCGCCGGAAGCCCAGCGCGAAGGAGACCCTGAACGGCAGACTCTGTCGGCACATCGACGCTTTGAATCGGCTTGCCGAGAGCTTGTGCCAGGATGCTCACCTGCTCGGGCACGCTGAGCAGTTCGCTTCCCGTGACCTCGAAAACTTCGGACGAAGAATTGGGATCGACCAGCGCGTGAACGACGACGGCGGCGATGTCTTCGGGTGCAATCGGAGCGGCCTTGCCGGTGCCCATGGAGTTGTAAACCACGCCCTCACCTTTGATGGTGCCCAGCCATTGGTAGGCGTTGGTCATGAACCCGCCGGCGCGGACGAATTTTCCCGATAAGCCGGACCCGCGAATGACGTCTTCTTTGTCTTTGTGAAATTGGCCGATCGACGATTCAGGAAGACCCGCGAAGAGCGAGGAGAGAAATACGATTCTCGGATTGCCCTGAGCCTTGGCAGCGGCGATGAGTTGGCGGAATACTCCTCCATCGAGCGCGCCGTTCATGAGGAAGGCGGCTTCGACACCTGTGACGGCCTGCGCGAAGGTTTCGGGGTGGGTGAAGTCGCCAATCGCTACTTCAACTCGATCGCCCCACTGGGCTACTTTGGCGGCGTCGCGGGTGAAGACTCTTACGCTCTGCCCCTGGGCCAAAAGTTGACTCACCACTTCGCGGCCTACGTTTCCTGTTGCTCCGGTTACGAGATACATTTTGCTGTCTCACTTTCTTACTGCCTGCAGAATGGATTCGCATTGCCGGGCCGCGAACCATGAAACAATGAATTCAGACGGAATACACTGTTGCCCTACAGGAACAATCATGACGAACCTTAATGAGCTGCAGTTTTTTGTGCATGTCTCTCAAACACAGAGCTTTACTGGGGCCGCCAAGCGTCTGGGAGTGCCCAAATCGAGCGTGAGTCGTACCATCCAGCGGCTGGAGAGGCGGCTTGGGGTTCGCCTAGTGGAAAGGACCACCCGGCGGGTGGCTCTGACCGAGGTTGGAGAGCTCTACTTGAGCCACTGCCGGCGGGTGATGGAGGAGGCGGAACAGGCGGATCTTGCGGTGGGAGCGCTGCAGGCGAAACCACGGGGGACATTGCGGGTGGGTGCTCCGGTCGCGTTTGCCCGCTCGATCATGGGGCCGAGTATGGGCGATTTTCTGGCTATGTATCCGGAGTTGCGGATGCATTTGCAGTTGCTCAACGGAGACGAATCTCCGCGCGCGGGTAGTCTCGATGTGATCGTTCGTGCCGGCCCGCTGGAGGATTCCGGACTGCTGGTGAAACCGCTGATGCGGATCCGGCTGGGCGCCTATGCGAGCCCCGCGTACTTGAAGCGGCACAAGATACCGGACTCACCTGCAGGGCTTTCGCAACAGTGCTGCATTACGATGACCTGCGGCACGTTCGGGGAGCCGGGAGACTTCGCGATGTGGAGACTCCGCCGCGGAGGAGAGTTGAAGGAGGTCAGGGTCGACGCACGGGTCTCGGTGCCCGATCCGACGATCAATCATCAACTCGCGCTGGCTGGAACGGGTGTGGCGCTGTTGGCCCAGTCGGTGGTGCGCGTGGATGTGGAACAGGGTCGGCTGGTACGGCTGTTGCCGGAATGGGAGCCTGAGCCGGTTGAACTCCACGCACTGTATCCTTCGCAGCTGAATTCTTCTCCCAAGGTGCGTGTATTCCTGCAGTTTTTGCGGGAACGCTTCGGCGCGGAACCTTTGCTGAATGGTCACGGGGCTTAGCCGAGGCTTCTGTTTGTACACCAGTCGCACCAGATGTAGTCGCTACTGTCGCAGTTGCGATTAGTCTTTGGCTTCCACTCGCTGGATGAGTGACCGTTGAATCGACAGCAAGGCGCCGCTACGTTCGAGGGCCTGGACATACTGTATGTGGAGCGGATGCGCGGCCAGCCTGGCCCGGTAGAGCTCGTATTCAGCAAGCGATGGGAAATCGATGATGCCGAAGGCTTCGTTGGTGGCTCCGGCAAAGTCGGTAGGCAGATAATATCCGACGATGCTGCCCCCGGATTCGCTAATGGGTTTCATTTCCGCTTCGACATAGGCGCGGACGTCGGACAGTTTGTTGGGATCGATGGTGTAGCGAAGATGAAGTGTGATCATGAACTACCTCCATGACCTGAGGCTACCCGCGAACACCGTGAAACATTTCGGTGCAGGCCGAAGTATCGCGTCTTTTTTAGTGAAAGAATAGTGGTGTGAATCAAGCTCTCTCTCTGACCGCGAATCTGCTGGGCGACCCGGGAAGAGCTGCGATTGTGCTTAGCCTGATGGACGGATTGGCCCTGCCTGCAGGAGAACTTGCCTCGATCGCTAATGTCGCGCCGCAAACCGCGAGCGGCCACCTTGCACGGCTGATCGATGGAGGATTGCTCATCGTAGAGCAGCAGGGACGGCACCGGTATTACCGACTGTCGAGTCCGGAGGTTGCGGACGCGATTGAGGCGCTGCTGGTGCTCACGGCGCGACCGAAGTCCGGGGAAAGGGCGACGCCTACGGTGACCGCGGGCAGCCTGGCGCACGCGCGCACTTGCTACGCACATCTCGCCGGCTGGCTTGGCGTTCAGATCGCCGAAGAGCTTGAACGGCGCAGATTGCTGAGGGTTTCCGGCCCAAAGCATTACGGCGTCAGCCCGTCTGGACGAACCTGGTTCCAATCACTCGGCATCGAAATCCCTGAAGACACCCCCGACACGCATGCTCGCCGCTGTCTTGATTGGACCGAGCGCCGGCACCACCTTGCCGGCCCTCTCGGTTGCTCCATGTACAAGCGTCTCGTAGAACTGAGGTGGGTTGCCCCCATTCGCGGCACTCGCGCCGTCCGGGTTACGTTAGAAGGCAAGAGACGATTTTGGGAATTGCTGCGTATCCCGATTGGGTAAGGCCGTTCTTTCAGTAATCAAGTTATGGGCTTACGCGGACGAGCGGGAAACCTGTGCCTTCCGGGGCATGATCGCTGGTGCGGAATAGCTTCGCGTGGCCGGAGTCGACGAGTTCAACCCGGAAGCTGACCAACGAGCCATCTTTGCGGTGCATATCGAAAGTCAGCTTTTCCGGTTCGTAGTTGAGGTTCTCCATTGGAGTGCTGGCGTGGGCAAACACGTATGGAGTGGCACCGACAGAGTCCCGTTTGATCAGGTAGAAGATGGCGCTTCCCGTGGCTTGGCCGGCGTTCTGTTCGATGGTGAGATCGACGGTCGGAAGATTGTTCTCCGTGCCGTGCCACTTGCCAACCAGGGAAGTCTGTCCATAGACGGCGATCGAACCGGCGAGCAAGGATGCGACGATGATGCATTGGTTGAGGACTTTCATGGCTGATACTCTCCTTTTCTGATGGACCGGCTAGCGCTCGCGGCCAATGGTTGCGGTTGCGAGTGTCCCGCCCAGGCCCATCGTTTCTACAGCGGTTGAGGGAACGATGACCATCGCTCCTTTTTCTTTCATGGCTTCGTAGAGCATGTTCATCGCGCGTAAGTGGAGGGCGCCGGGGTTGTCACCGTAGATCCTGGCAGCTTCGGCGAACTTGATGGAGACCTGGGTTTCGGCATCGCCAAGGATCAGGCGAGCCTGGCGTTCGCGTTCCGCCTGGGCCTGCTGGGACATGGCATTTTCCAGGGCCTGGGGGATACGGACGTCGCGAATCTCCACCGATTGAATGGTGATGCCCCAGGGATTGGTCTTGGCGTCGAGGATCAGCTGTAGTTGCTGGCCCATGGTTTCGCGCTCGGTGATCATCTGCGCGAGTTCGTGGCGGCCGATGGATTCACGGAGCGCGGTCTGGGCACTCATGTTCACGGCGTCGGTGAAGTTCTCGACTTCGAGAATGGATTTTTCGGCATCCCATACCAGCCAGAAGATAATCGCGTCGACGTTGACCGGGACGGTGTCTCGGGTGAGAGTGGATTCGGCGGTCACGGTCGCGACGCGAACGCGCTGATCGACAAAGCGGCTGAGCGTGTCCATGACTGGCACGATGAGGAAGAGGCCGGGGCCACGAAGACCGCGGTAGCGGCCGAAACGGAGGATGGCGACGCGCTGCCACTGTTGCACAATCTTGATCGAGAACATGAGATAGATGCCGATTGCTATGGCTGCAAGCAGCGGAGCGGGCGAATGAAGCAGCTTGCTCGCGGCAAAGCCGGCAACCAGACAAACGAGAAGGGCTGCGATTCCCGGCCCGCTTATATCCACCGCTAAGGTTCTGCCCGTGTTGTTCATCGTTTATCTCCTTTTGGTTTCGAGGCCCTTCCCTGCTTGCCTTCTACAATGCGATCACGCAGGGCGGTCATCAGTTCTTCAAGATGGAAGCCACCCGCGCCGGCCCTGGCCGCAAACTCTTCGACTAACTGGTCCAGGCCGCGAGAATGCTCGAGTGCGTCACGATCGATGGTCTGCTGAGCGACAAATGTTCCGGTGCCCTGCTGGGTGTCGAGGATGCCGCGGATTTCCATTTCGCGATAGGCGCGCATGACGGTGTTGGGGTTGATCTCGAGGTCTACGGCAACTTGACGGACGGTGGGGAGTTGATCACCGGGGACCAGAAGGCCGGCGGCAATGGCAGCCTGGACCTGGTCGATGAGTTGGCGGTAGAGAGGTACGCCGCTTTGCAGGTCGAGGCGGAAGGTGAAGGGACGCCGGACTGGAAGCGCGGTTTTCATGCAGATAAATAATGTACTAGTTTACTAGTACATGTCAAGAGGAAAATTTGGAGGGGGGAGTGGTTGGTTTCTATTGAGATCGGGGAGGTGTGGAGGCGCACCGCAGATCCCTCCGCTCCGCTTCGCTGCGGTCGGGATGACAAGGAAAGGGTAACTGTTCCCTAGAGAGCGGATGCCGGACCGAGGCGTTTTCATTACCTTGGTTGGGCTGCGGGCCCATGACTCCTCCGGCCGGGATGACAAGGGGAGGGAGAGACTTGGGGCACCCTTCGGCTTTACCGATGCAGGAACTCTGGGGATAGTGGTGCTACGAGCAAGGTGGCCAGCAGTGCGATGTTGAGCCAGGCGAACCAGTCACCCCAGCGGGAATAGAGTGTCACGTCGTGGTGCACGGGAACAGAGGTGACCACGGTGGCGAAGGGAAGAAACATCGTGTTCTGCTCGCCCAGGATGCGCCCGCGATCGTCGGTCGCGTAGAGAATGCTTCGCTTGGCGGAACGTGCGATGCTGAATCCGCCTTCTACCCCACGCATGACGGCTATGCGGCCGTGGGACCAGCCATCCAGGCTGAAGTCAAAAGCGGGAACGATCATCAGGCCCACACCGTCGTTGGCGTATTGCCGGCTGAGGCGCGGAAAATCCATGTCTTTGCAGATTTCCAGTCCCCAGGTGCCCGAAGCCTCTTTCACACTGGAGCGGTTGGTCGAAGGCGTGAACTGATCCTCCCAGTGCGGCAACAGGTGATGCTTGTGGTAGGTCGTGACCAGCTTGCCATCCGGTGCGTAGAGCCTCTCCTCGTTCCATGAAATGTTCGGCCGGATACGGTCGACGCCAATAGCAACGAAGGCGTTCGCCTCCCTGGCTAACGCGCCGAGCTTCTCGTCTGCTGCGGCGAGCGATGCATCGGTGATGGCGCCGCTGTGCTCCGGCAGCACGAACATCTGGATTCCCTGCCCTTCCAAGGTTCGTATTTTTTTTGCGAATTGGTCGTACATCCAAAAGGTTTGTTCGGGCGTGAAGGCAAGCACCATCTGCGAATCGTCGGAAGCCAGCAGAGCGACCTTGATTCTGGGCGTGGCTTTGGGTGATCTCGCGAGGCGCGAGAATCCGTAACCGAAAACACAGAGAAAGAACAGCGCCGCCGTGGCTGCGAGCGCCTGCTTTTGCCGCACTGGACCGGGGCCCAGAAGGATTGCCACCGTAGCTGCGAAAAACAGGATGGAGAAACTGATGCCCCAGATCCCGGTCACGGCAGCCAGCTGCAGAATGGGCACGAAGTTCATCTGGCTATAGCTGATATTTCCAATGGTGCCGTGAATCGATACTAACGAGGTTACATACTCGTAGGTCACCCAGAACGCCGGAAAGATCAACGCCGCCTGCCATAGCCGGCCACGCACCGCGCGGTGGCGAAACAGCACCACAGCGGTAGCAAACAAGCAGGCTGGGACGATCGCATTCAGCAGGGTAATCCATATCGGGGTCACCAGCGACATGTAAAACCAGATGTTGAATGCGCCAAGCGCATAAGCCGCGGCAGCGATGAGGAATGCCTGTCCCGCCGGTATGCGGGGCGCCAGCCACAAGACGGGAATGGGCGCCAACCACAGCAGCATCCAGACCGGAGTCAGTCCGGTGCCAAAGAAGAATAGGGCTGCCGATGCGGTGAGACACAGGGCGACCAAAACGTTCGCACTAGGCTTTAAGGCCATGAAGCATCCTCCTGATAGAACGGCGTACTAAGGCGCGAAACTCTTTCTCGGACAAAGCGAACCGGCCTCCCCGGTAAAGCGATACATAACCATGGGTATGAGCCCAGAGTTCCATTGCCAGCTCCCACACGTCATCTTGTTTCAGGTAGCCGGCTTCCATCGCCTTCTGCAACAGATCGGCTACAGGATTCAGGGTGGGGGAACGGCGCTGGCGGAAGTCTTCGGGAAAGCGGCGCGCTCCCGGCCGCGGCTCGGCAAAAACGTAATCGAAGATGCGTGGGTGCGCGAAGGCGTAGTCGATATAGGCATCCATGCAGGACAGGATCTGGGACTCGTAGGTGCCACGCCGGGGAGTGGCCTGCAGGGATTCAGAGTATTTGGTGAACTCACGGTCGACGACGAAGTTGAGCAGCGCCCTCCTGTCGGCGAAGTGGTGGTAGATCGCCATCGGCGTGATGCCCACGGCGGTGGCCACCCGCCGCATGCTGACCCCGTCCTCCCCTCCTGTTTCGAGGAGTTCGAGGGCTGTCTCTGCTATTCGTTCTTCGGTTGCCTGGTCCATTTGATATACAGTGTATAGGCAAATGGTATACGCCGTATAGTAGCTTCGCAGGAAAATTTTCGTGAGGGGGCTAAAGCCGTCAATCGCAGGCGATTTACTGCACGGCTGAAGCCGTGCCCTTCGTCTAGAGTATTTCCCTATCTGAAGTCTTTCGGATTGGTCCGTGTGCGGCACGGCTGATGCCGTGCCCTTCGTCTAGAGTATTTCCCTATCTAAAGTCTTTCCGATTGGTTCGTGTACGGCACAGTCGAAAACGATGTTTTCCTCTCCTTGGGTGAGCCGCAAGCTCATGGGGACACAGCTGAAGCCGTGCTGTAGGTCTAGAGTATTTCCCCGCTGAAGTTTTTCGGATTGGTTCGTATACAACGGTCTTCCCCAACTGGACAAATCAGTTTTACTTGATGCCGATGACCATGGAGTCGGGGCCGACCAAGTGCTCTACCTGGGTTTCGCGGAAGCCGGCTTCCTTCATCCAGCCGGTACAGTCGCTGCCGGTGTAGTCAAAACCGCCGGGGGTTTCGATCAGCATGTTCAGGCTCATCAGCAGGCCAAAGACGTTGCTGGAGCGATCGTCGTCAATGATGCTTTCATACACGATGTAAGCGCCGCCCGGCGGCAATGCGTCCCAGGCTTTGCGGACCAGCATGCGCTTTGTATCCAGGTCCCAGTCGTGGAGGATGTGGCCCATCATGACTACATCCGCCTTGGGCAATGGGTCGTCGAAAAAACTTCCCGGACAAAATTTCACCCGGCCAGAGAGGCCGTTCGCTTCGACATAGTCTTCAAAGACCGGAGCGACAACCGGGAGATCAAAACCGATCCCACTGAGATGGGGATTGGCCAGGGCTACCTGACTGATCAAATCGCCCTGCGCGGTACCTATATCCACGGCTGTGCGGTAGCGGCCCCAGGGGAACTTGCCGGCGATGGCGATGTTTGCTCCGTGGCTCACGCCGGTCATGGACCGCAGGAATTCCTTCAAACGCGCGGGATCAGCATAAAGCAGCGCAAAGGGGTCAGGGGCGCCGTCTTTGGCCTCGTTTTGCGGCAAACCGGTGCGCAATGCCGGGGTGAGGTGGCCCCAAAAAGGATAGAGGCGATGGTTGGCCATCTCCAGGATGCCGCCGATGTAGGAGGGCTTGCGCTTGTCGAGGAAGAAATCGGTTGATTCGGTGTTCGCGTACTTGCCGTCAGTTCGTTGAAGAAATTTGAGCGCGACCAGCGCGTCGAGGAAGTCGCGCGCCGAGCGCTGATGAAGCCCGAGACGGCCTTGCAGGGTTTCAAGGTCTTCGGGGCGTTGGGCGAGTTCGGTGAATAGCCCCATCTCCACGGCGCTGAGCAGAACCTTAGAAGCCCAGAAGCCCAAACCTACCTGCAAGATGTGATCGGCCTGTGGTTCGGTCATGTGGGAAGTCCCTCCGGGTAGCTGTCGAATTCTACACGGCGGGACTCTGTCCTGTGTTCCGGCTGCTACCGTCAGCGCCAATATCCGTTGATCCAAACCCAACCACCACCGCGAGGGACCCATCGACCGGGGATCCAAACTGCGCGAGGCCGCGGTGGCGCCGCCCAGCGTCCGGAGACCCAGATATAGCGTCTTCCATTCCAACGGTAATATCCGGGTATCCATACCCAACCCGCATGCAATGCCCGTCCCGGACGCTCGACGACGACTGGCGGCGGAGGGCCGATACGAACGATTACCTGCGCGTTTGCCGCGCCCACGCACAACGTGATCCCACATATTGCGACGAACAGTCGCTTCTTCAGAGACATCAAAACCTCCGGGATTGTCAATTTGCGACAACAGCTTATACGAAACGCCACTACAAGACGACGACCTCGTTTGCAGGCCACGGTCAACATTGCCATCACTCAATGAGTGAGCGGCAGGCTAAGGCTTATGATCAACTGGCGGACGTGATCAGCGAAAGGCCGCGCATCCTAAGGTGGGTCCGAGTGAAACTTCTCGTGTCGCTACTCATTCTTTGCCTGGTGTTCGGGCCGGGCGCGTCAGGAGCGGAGATGAAGCCAATAGCCGCAGCTGACCGGACAACGGTGGTCGAGGGCAACAATGCCTTCGCAGTTGCGCTGTATGGGCGGTTGCGGAACCAGGGTGGCAATCTCTTTTTCTCGCCGGAAAGCATCTCGACGGCTCTGGCCATGGCGTATGCGGGGGCGCGCGGCGGCACCGCTTCCCAGATGGCGAAAACACTGCACTTCACGCTGCCACCGGAAAAGCTGCACCCAGCCATGGGAGCACTGCTGAGTGACCTCAACGCGGCACATGAAGGCTACCAGCTAAGCGTCGCGAATGCTCTCTGGGCCCAGCAGGGGTACACGTTTCTCGATGATTTTCTCAACCTGCTCAAGACCAATTATGGCGCGGGATTGAACCAGGTAAATTTCAAGAGCGCGACGGAAGCGGCTCGGTTGACCATCAACCAATGGGTGGAGCAAAAGACTCAAGACAAGATCAAAGACCTGCTGCAGCCGGGGGCGCTGAGATCGGATACGCGGCTGGTGCTGACCAACGCGATCTATTTCAAGGGCGACTGGGAGACGCAATTCGATAAGGCGCAGACCAAGAACGAGGATTTCCATTTGTCGCCGGGGCAGACGGCGACAGTGCCGCTGATGCACCGCGAAGGCAGGTTCAGCTATTTCGATGGAGGGAGCTTTCAAGTTCTGGAAGTTCCTTACAAGAGCAAGGAACTGTCGCTGATTATCTTTCTACCCAAAGATCCCGCAGGCCTGCCTGGGCTGGAGCAATCGCTGACGGATTCCAACTTGCAGCAGTGGCTGCGGCAATTGGTCTCAGTATCCAAAGTTATCGTGACGGTCCCCAAGTTCAAAATGACCCAACAGTTTGAGCTTGGCTCCACGCTCGGCGCGATGGGAATGCCCCAGGCATTTTCTTCGACAGCCGATTTTTCGGGGATGACCGGCCATCGCGATTTCTCTATCTCCGACGTCATCCACAAGGCTTACATCGATGTAAACGAAGAAGGAACGGAAGCAGCGGCGGCGACGGCGGTAACGATGAGGGCGTTGGCTATGCGCACTCCGGAGGGGCCACCGCCCGTTTTCCGGGCCGACCATCCATTTGTTTTCATGATTCGCGATAATCGTTCGGCCAGCATCCTATTCATGGGCCGCTTGGCAGATCCGCGAAGCTAGCGGCAGTTACTGCGGTAATGCCTGCACCTGCGGGGTTAACTATGCATCTTACCGCGGAAGGTTTCAGTCAAGGATTGGCGCTACTTCGAAGCCTCATTGCGGGTCATATTCACTTATGGGAATTGGCATCCGAGCCCGAATCCTTTTGGCCTGCCTGCTTGCGGGAGCGGCAACGCGTGCGCACGCTTCGGTCGCCCTGCTTATGGAAGAGCCCTATGGCGAATTTGGGGCGATGAATCCCACCGGGCATGCAGCCGTCTATTTCAACCATATCTGCGCCGAGACACCCACTATGCTTCGGCCCTGCCATGTCGGCGAATATGGCGTCGTCATCAGCCGCTACCACAAGATCGACGGCTATGACTGGCTTGCGATCCCGCTGGTCGGCTACCTCTACGCGGTCGATTCGCCTAACGATATTCCCGTGATCGTGGACAAAGCCCAGGTCGCAGCTCTCCGCGATGCGTACCGCAAAAAACACTTGCTTGCACTCGCGCCAGACGACCGGCACGGCAGGACACCAAAAGGCGAGTGGACCGAACTGGTCGGTGAATCGTATAACCGGACCATCCATGGCTTCCAGGTAGACAGCACGCCGGCTCAAGACCGGCGCTTTATCGACACCTTCAACGATCGCCGCAATGTCGGGCACTTCAACATCCTGTTCCACAACTGCGCTGATTTTTCGCGGGTGGTTCTCGACATCTACTTGCCGCACGCGATCCACCGTAATTTTCTCGCTGACGTAGGCCTGATGACCCCGAAACAGGTGGCCCGGTCGCTGGTCAGCTACGGCAAAAAAAATCCTGAACTCAACATGACCGCGTTTGTCATTGAACAGGTACCCGGCAACATTCCTCGCAGCCACCCGGTGGATGGTGTTGCCGAATCGCTGGTCAAGAGCAAGAAGTATCTTCTCCCCATGGCGTTTCTGGCGCCCGAGGTTACGGGCGGAGTCGTGGTTGCTTATATGGTGGACGGGCGTTTGAAACTGCCCAAGGGCACACCGGTCTTCGATATCGGCGATGAGGAAACCGTGAGTGTACGGGTGAGGCGGAAGACGCTTCCCGTCCCGGCGGAGGAATGCAAACTGCAGCCATGTTCGGCGGTTAAGGCGCCAGCGCGGCCCCCTCCCTCGAGCTAAGCGCCCCCCTGCAGCAAATGCCTGGGTGCCCCAGATCTCGCTAAGCAAGACGCCACTTGGTGCGGGTGTAGGCAATGCGAAAGCCCTGGCGTTCGGCGTTGCGCTGCGACTGGCTGCCGGCTTCGGTCACCATCATGGCGAGTTGGTATCCATGTTCGAAGGCATAACGCAGGCGGGCCTCCAGCAGGGCTCCCTGTAGGCCGCGCCGGCGCATCTCCGGAATAGTGGCCGCTCCACCGAAGAGTACGACCCCGTCGTGGAGACTCAGCGCGCCCGCTGCTCCGGGTTGGCCGTCCAGTTCGGCGATAAAGTGCACGCACTGCTGACGAGCAAACGCGATGGGGCCGAATTCTTCAAGAAAGCCGCGCAGGTCAGGATCGTCAGGAGCCCATCCGCGCGCGCTGACTTGCGACCAGAGTGCTGATTCTTCCGGGGCAACCACGCGCACGGTTACCGCGCTATTTTCGTTTGGGCCGGGCCGGTCGACGGGTCGGTACAACACGCTACTGAGTTCGATCGGCCGGTAGCCTCGTGCGCACAACAAGTCAAGCGTTGGGATCCCTGCCAGGGGGCTCACCTCGTGTACTACAGCAGCTCCGCGGTCCTGGAAGAAGCGCTCAATCTGGTCCAGAGAAGCCGGGGTCAACGGCTCAAAGAGTCCGAGGCCGAAAGTTTGCGTTACCGGGGAGTCGACTCCGTCGAAGACGACGTTTGCCCCCGCGCATTGCATCCAGGCGGATCCGCTCTCGGGATTAAAACGATGGCGCGATTCTGCAAACTCCAGGCACGCCTGCCCTTCGGCACGCTCGAGTCGCCGGGAAAGATCGAGATCGGCAAGTACCATGGCACGGGTAACGGTACACAGGTCGAAGGGACTCTGCAATGCCGCGGCTCTGACCCGGGATTTTGTTCGGCGATGAAGTAAAAGCATTTGACGGCTGCGCCCTCGTTTTCGTCCCATGTACGCTTTGGCGAACATGGGGCACCCGTCCGATTTCCTCCGACAACCGGGATTGTGTCCACTGGTGGCCAGCGTTTTTTGATTTCGCACATTTGCCTGCGAGCTTCCAATCTCTGTTTCTGGGCAAGTCGCTGATAGCAAGCCGGTTCAATCTGCCAGGTTGGAAAGAGGCTTGGTACGTCAATTGCTTATGTGCGGGCACAAGAACGTAGTGATCTAAGAAAGGCTACCCATGGCGCACTTTGAGCGGATACGCGATGTTATTTCCGGGCCATTCAGCCCGTCCGTGATGCAGCAACGGACGTCCGCCGGATGGCAATTGGTGTCGATCGAGTGGCGGCGCGAGCTGCCCGGAGATGAACCACCTTCGGAGGGCGCTTTCAGCGAAGATATTCCCTATGGCCTTCGCATCTCAGACGATTGCCAGCGGCTGGAGTTTCATCCCCGGGAGCGCATGGTGCTCACCCAGATGATGGATCTGATCGTGCAGGACTTCCCCTTTTCAAGCATAGCCAGCGATCTGAATGAGAAGGGATTTCGCACCCGCGAGGGAAAGCTGTGGAGCCAGATCACCGTCTTCGACATGATTCCGCGCCTGATCGAAATAGGACCCTACTCTCTTCTCCACCGAAGAGTGGACAGCGCGGCGCGCCAAGCTGTTTCCTTCCCGGTCGAAAACGCGTTAGCGAGAACTCGGCGAGCGTGCCCGGTAATAGACGCTCGACCGTCCAGTCAGTCTTAACATTATAAGAGTTTTATCAGAATTTTCATCCTCCGGCAATGTAAACGACCTGCGGGGTCTAGTAACCCTTGATCCCGGAGGTAGTAATGAAAAGAGCAATTGCTGTACTTTCCCTCGCAGCAGCGTGTTCAGCAGCTTCTGCGGTCGCACAAGACAGTCTGGGACAAGGGTCCTTTAAACGAGTGCTTCTGGTCAGCATTGACGGCATGCACGCAGCGGATTTTGAGAACTGCGCCAAAGGGATCAGCACCGTCAACAACGGTGACCCCTACTGCCCGGCACTTGCCGCCCTGAGCAAGACCGGCGTCAATTACGTTGCGGCAAGCACTTCAAAACCCTCGGATTCGTTCCCCGGCCTGACCGCCATTGTCACCGGCGGAAGCCCCGCCCTAACCGGCGTTTATTACGATGTGGCCTACGCGCGCAACTATGACGCGCCCGCGACGACTACGGGCAATGGTGTCGCCGCCGGCCCTTGCACGCCTTATGCGACCCCGACTGGCACAACGACCGAGTACGAGGAAGGCATCGATATCGACAAGACGAAACTCAATGGCGGGGCTCCCGGTGCATCCTTGACCGATGGAGGCCTGAACTCGATCGATCCCAAGAAACTTCCCCGCGACCCCAACAACGGCTGCAATCCTGTCTTTCCCTGGGTCTTCGTCCGCACCAACAGCATCTTCAGCGTCATCCACAAGGCCGGCGGCTACGCGGCATGGTCTGACAAGCACCCGGCGTACTCGTCGGTTGCCAGCGGCCTAGGTCCGGTCGCGCTCGACGATTTCTACTCTCCTGAAATCAACTCCAACGTCGTTGCTCTCCCGGGGGTGAAAACCCCGACCGGCATCTCCTGCTCCACGGTGCCTGATCCGAGTTCGGATGTAACCGCCTGGACAAACAGCTTCCAGAACATCCAATGCTACGACCAGTTGAAAGTGAATGCGATCCTGAACGAGATCGACGGGATGAATCACCTTGGTACCAAAAAAACCGCGGTGCCTACCATTTTCGGCATGAATTTTCAGGCCGTGAGTGTAGGTCAAAAGCTGATCGAAGCAAGCAACAGCACCACGGGCGGTTATCTGGATGCTGCCGGCACGCCCACGGCGGCGCTGCTGGGTGAAATCAAGTTCGTCGACGCCTCGATCGGCGCCTGGGTGAGCGAACTGAAGTCGCAGGGTCTTTACGATTCGACGCTGATCGTGATCACCGCCAAGCACGGCCAGTCGCCCATCGATTCGAGCCGTTACGTATCACAACTGGTCAATGGAACGTCGCCGGCCACGCTGCTCTCGAACGCAGGCTTCATTCCCGACTCTGAATCCACCAACAACCCGACCGGCATTGGCCCCACCGAGGACGATGTTTCGCTGCTCTGGCTGAAGAGCTCCGCGGATACGGAAGCCAGCGTCAAAATACTCGAAGACAATGCTTCCGCAACCGGGATTGCCCTGGGGCAGATTTACTTCGGATCCACCGTTGCCCTCAACTTCAACGACCCAACCGTGGATCCGCGGACACCGGACATCATCGTGACCCCGAATGTCGGTGTCACCTACTCCGGCAGCAAGGCGAAGCTCTCCGAACATGGCGGTTTCTCGCATGATGACACCAATGTCATGTTGCTCTTGTCGAATCCGTCCTTCCGTTCGAAGACGGTCCGCGCGGAGGTGGGCACCGCCCAGGTGGCTCCCACGATCCTCAAGGCCCTCGGCCTCAACCCCTCGGAGCTGTACGCCGTTCGTGTAGAAGGGACCGGCGTTCTTCCTGGCGCAAACCTGCAGTAAGCCGCGCACTGCAAGTGGGTCGGCGAAAGAGGGCGCTCCCTTAGGGGAGCGTCCTTTTTTTTGAGTTACATTCGCAGTAGCGAGGTGATCGTAGGTGAGATTCACAAACGGAATGAAGGTCTGCGTTTCCCTGACACTTGCCGGCGGAGCCGCCCTGGCACAGAGCACTGACTGGAATGCATTGGGCAAGCAGTGGTGGTCCCACGTGCAGTATCTTGCCGATGATAGCCTCGAAGGCCGCGATACGGGTAGCCGTGGCTTCGAGAAGGCCGCGACTTATATGGCCGAGCAATTTCGCGCCGCGGGATTAGAACCGGCCGGGGTCGATGGTTATCGCCAGCCGATGGATTTCCAGGTGGTAAAGATTGACGAATCCCGCTGCTCTCTCGAATTGTTGCGCGACGGCAAAACGGAGCCTGTGAAGCTGGGAGACGACGCCATCCTCGGGGTAAGTTCGCATGCGGCGGAGAGCGTGAAAGCCGGGGCGGTGTTCGTTGGCTACGGGCTGACCGTCCCCGAATCTCACTACGACGACCTGGCAGGCCAGGATGTGAAGGGGAAAATTGTGGTCCTGGTCATGGGCGGTCCCAGCGACATGCCGGGACCCGTGAAAGCCCATTATCAATCGGGAGAAGAGCGCCGCAAGGCATTGGCAAAGGCAGGGGCTATCGGCACGATTTCCATCCCGAATCCCAAGAGCGCCGAGATACCGTGGTCGCGCGTTGCAGCGTCACGGTTCCAGCCGCGCATGGAGCTGGCCGACCCGGGTAAGGATGTCCCGCCTCCGCTGTCCGTGGGCATCTTGTTCAATCCCGCAAAAGCAGAGATGCTCTTCGCCGGGAGCGGTCATAGCTTCCAGGAGATTCTTAGTGCGTTGAACGAGGACAAGCCACTGCCACACTTTCCTCTGGCGGTGGAGGTGCAGGCGCGGGTGGGCATGACTCGTTCGCAGGTGAAATCCGAGAATGTGGTGGCGGTTCTACCGGGCAGCGATCCTCAGCTGAAAAAGGAGTACGTGGTGGTCAGTGCGCATCTGGATCATCTCGGGATTGGCGAACCGGTGAAAGGCGACCGTATCTACAACGGGGCGATGGACGATGCCTCGGGCGATGCCTCGCTGATCGAGATCGCTCGCGCGATGAAGGGGGCGAAACCGAAGCGCTCGATTTTGTTCCTCTCGGTTACGGGAGAGGAAAAGGGCGAGCTCGGGTCGCAGTATTTTGCTGCGCATCCTACGGTTTCCGGGCCGATCGTTGCCGACATCAACATGGATATGTACCTTCCGTTGTTTCCCTTGAAATACCTTGAAGTGCAGGGCCTGGGGGAGTCGACCCTGGGCGACGACGTGCGGGTTGTTGCCGGAGAAGCTGGGGTGCAGATACAGGCGGACAAGGAGCCGGAGCACAATCGGTTCATTCGCAGCGACCAGTACAGTTTTATCAAGCAGGGCGTGCCGTCGCTTGCGTTCAAGTTCGGGTGGGTGAAGGGTACTCCGGAAGAGAAGACCTTCAATGCGTGGTATGCCGAGCGCTACCATGGGCCCGCGGATGATCTGAGCCAACCGGTTGACCTCGCGGCCGCCGCGCAGTTTGATGCGATCCTGGCGAAGCTGGCCCTGCGGGTTGCGGATGCTGATCAACGGCCGGAGTGGAAGGCGGATAGCTTCTTCCGGCGGTTTGCGCGTTGATGTGCAGTTCCCGGCACGGAGTAGAACCCAGTCCCGCAGAGACGGCTGAACTTAGCCCAGGACGCAATCCTGGACAATCTTCAGCCGTCCCTACGGGACTTAAGGAGGTCGCGGGTGGTCACCGGCGTACTAACGCGACTGCGGTCAGGTCCTCGCTGCTGCGCTTCCTGCGGGTGAAGAGGAAGTCGTATACGCGCGACCAGGGATGGTTGCCGAAGTCGTAGGCCTCGCGGAGAACGTCGTCGCAGATCTGAGAAGCAGAATCTCCGTTGGATTGTTCGAGCAGCCGCTCGACGCGCTTCACCCCGAATTCAGCGGCTCCGCGGCGGCTCTGGGTGACTCCCTTGGTCACCAGCAGCAGCTTGTCGAGCGATTCAAAAGCCAGGACCGCCGGTTCGTAGGTGACGTGGGTGAAAAGTCCCAACGGAACCCCGCCGCGCTCGAGAACACACGGGCCCGTCGCATCGCGAAACACGGCGAGAACGCGGCCTGCGTTGCAATAAGTCAAAATCCCAAGAGTTGCGTTGAAACAACCTAAAAAGGTTGGCGCAAAGCGCACGCCGTTGGCCGCCTCCATCAGCGATAGATTCACATCATGCGCCAGAATGGCGATGGCATCCGACTCGTTCGCGTCGGCAGGCTGGAATAGCTCCTGAGCCCGTTGCCGGAAGGCAACCTGCGCCTGGGCTGCGATGGCGTGCGTCTCCAATCGCGGTCCCGCAATATCGGTCAACAGAAATACCAGGCGAGAACCGATCGTCAGTCCATCGAAGAAGTCGCCGCCGCAACGGTCTGAGTGGTAGCGCGCACTGATGTCCAGGCCTTTTAGCCTGGTCAGGTTGACCGGACACGGAGTCGTACCCGTGACGCCCAGTGGGCGGGTGTCTAACTCGGTCAGCAAAGACGCCATCGTTTCCTTCCGCATGACAGGGACAGTGCTCGACATCTGCGTGAGACAATGCGCAAGAAGTGAGAACCCCGCATGGGTACGTAAAATTCCCGATGTGCTCGAGTTTCGCCATTCGCTGGCAAGGTACTGTGGTAATTAGGCGGCTTAAAGCGACTCGGAACAATACACCAACTGTGTGATTGCCGCTGGTAGAGCCTGAAAAGAAAGGCTTTGGAGGCTGCCCGGCGTGGTACATGGGAGAAAAAGATGACAGCTGAGATCAGGATTCCCCCCATCCTCAAGATTGGCGGTGGATCCTTCGCGACCGTAGCAGCGCTGCTCCCGCGCCTTCGCAGCAAACGTCCCTTGATCGTGACTGACCCTTTCCTCATGAAGACTCAGCTTGCCGAAAGGCTAGCCACGCAAATCAGAGAGGCGGGCTTGAGCTGTGAGATTTTCCATGAAACGGTGCCCGACCCGACAACGGCAGTCGTGGATGCTGGGGTTCGCAGGTTCGTGGAAGGCGCGCACGACAGCCTACTGAGCCTAGGCGGCGGCAGCCCGATTGATACGGCGAAGGCCATCGGCATGCTCGCTGCCAATGGAGGGAGAATACGAGACTACCGCGTTCCGCACGAGATCCCGTTAGCCGGCCCGCCACACCTGGCGATTCCGACAACTGCCGGGACCGGATCCGAGGTCACACGATTTACGGTGATCACGGACGTGGAGAGGGACGAGAAGCTGCTGCTTGCCGGGGATACCCTCTTGCCCTCCGCCGCGGTGGTGGACTACGAGTTGACGCTGACCATGCCGGCCCGGCTCACTGCGGATACGGGCACTGACTCATTGACCCACGCAATCGAGGCGTTTGTCAGCCGCAAGGCGAATCCATTTACAGATGCGCTCGCTCTGTCAGCCATGAAAACCATCTGGAGAGAGCTGCCAACCTGCTTCCATCAGCCTGAGAACGTAAAGGCTCGGGAAGCCATGATGCTCGCAGCGACCCAGGCCGGCATGGCTTTTTCGAATGCAAGTGTGGCGCTGGTGCATGGCATGAGCCGGCCGTTGGGTGCGCATTTCCATATTCCTCATGGACTCTCCAACGCCATGCTGCTGCCGGCGGTCACTGCCTTTTCAGCAGAGGCTGCCCTGGAACGTTATGCGGAATGTGCTCGCACGATGGGCGTGGCACAGGCGCAAGACAGCGACCAGGCTGCGGTCGATCGGTTAACTCGCGCGCTGTACGAACGAAACGCCGAGTTGCAGGTACCCTCGCCGAAACAGTTCGGTATTGCGGAAGAGCGATACTTCGCACTGGTAGGCACCATGGCCACCCAGGCGCTGGCCTCGGGGTCTCCCCAGAACAACCCTCGTATCCCGACGGCGGAAGAGATCGAGCGCATTTATCACCAGGCGTGGCAATGAAGGATTAGAGCATTTTTCGCAATACTAAGAACTTTCTAACGGCGGTTACGAGCAGCTTTCTTTGGCGGAAAGCTGCGTAAACTTCTGTGGCTTCGGTCTACACCCTTGCGAAAATGCTCTAGCCGTTCACCAGTGCCAGCGCGGTCAAATCGTCGTTGCATCTCTTTTTCTTATGGAAGATGCTAAGGAACCGTGACCAGGGATGATGAGCGAAATCATGCGCCTCGTGGAGCACTGCCTCACAGATCGCGGAGGCCGAGGCCGCAGTCGTGTTTCTTAGCGTGCGGGTGACGCGTTGCACGCCAAACTCGGTTCCTCCCCGCCGGCTCCCGGTGACTCCCTTGGTCACCACGAGCAACGCGTCCCCTTCCTGCAGGGCCAGCACCGCCGCTTCAAACGTGGTGTGGGTGAAGAGTCCCAGCGGAATTCCGCTCGACTCCACAACGCGCACGCTTCCCTCCGAGCGGAGCAATGCGAGCAGGTTTCCTGCGTTGCAATAGGTGAGGATGCCATGGGTCAGATTGAAGCAACCGAGAAAGGTGGGCACGGAAAACGCGCCACGAGCGGCTTCTATCAGGGCAAGGTTGAATGCGTGGGCCAACTCGGCAAGTGCATCGGACTCGTTTACGTCTGGGCCTTCAAAGAGTTCCTGAGCTCTTTGCCGGAAGGTATTTTGCACCTCGGAAGCCACTTCCTGGGGTTGCAGTTCCAGGCCAGCGATGTCGGCCAACAGAAATAACACATGTTGGCCTACCAAAAGGGCATCGAAAAAGTCGCCGCCGCGACATTGCCCATGATGGCGGGCGTGAAGATCGACCCCGTCGAATTGGGACCAGTCAACCGGAAGCAGAACCGGGCCGGCCACAGAAGAGTCCATTGTGCTCTCTCCCACACGCAACGCTGCTGGATTGCTTCTAGATTGTGACTCATTGGGAGAATTGCGTCATCAGGGGGCAGGGTTTACGGTAAGCCGTGCGTCCTATGGGGAAGTCGAGTTTTAGACTGTAAAGGTGACCTGCTCTGATAATTTCAAGCTGAAAAAGGATTGATGACAAACCACCTGATATGGGCCGCTGGACTCCTCGGACACTTGTTACTTCTCGCCGTACTTTTCCGGCACAAGCGTGTGGCACGGTTCCCGTGGTTTACGCTGCTCATCATCTTTTATGTGGTGCGCTCGGTCGGGCTCGTCGCCGCGTTGCGAGTCTCAGGTCATCCTGCCCCGTTGTTTACATCGATGATTATCGATCTCACGGACGTTCTTTTGCAGTGTGCGGTGCTGGCGGAGCTTTCCTGGAATAGCCTGCAGCCGCTGGGCGGCATCCGGCGCTTTACGGTGCCGCTGCTCCTGGTTGCGAGCGGAGTTCTGATCGTGATGCGCGTGGCGCCGTCGGGCCGCACGTCACTGCGCACGATCCTGGTTTTGATGCACTTCCTGCTCTCCGTGCTGATGGTGGAGTGGGCGATCGTGCTGGCTTTCTTGCTTCGTCCGTTCCGGCTTTCCTGGCGCAGCCATGTTGCGGCTATCACGTTTGGATTCGGTGTATATTCCGCGGCCCTGCTGGCTGGTGGCGGGTATTTCACCACAGGACGGGAAATGCGGGACTTTGTGTTCTTTTCGTACTTTCGCATCGTTATTTATTTGGTGATTGTGGTGTTCTGGGCAGTTTGTCTTTGGTTCGAGGAGCCTGGCGTGAGGGCGTAATCTAGGGGCTTTCGGGCATGCGTGAGAGCCGATCGCAATGAGTCCCTTGGGACGCCCCTGAGCTTGTCGAACGGGGACGGCTGAACTTAGCCCAGGACGCAGTCCCATAATCGCTAACTTGTTCCGGATGTTTTTCCTCAAAACTCCCACAAAATCGTCATCCTGAGCGGAGCGCGTCACAGATTTACACAGCACTTCATGGCGCGGAGTCGAAGGACCCCAAGGATGCTTATCTTGCCCATGCTGTTCGAGGCCTTTCGACCGCAGAAGCCCGAGAACAGGATCTTCCGGCGGTAAGCAGCTTTTTTACGCGGCGCCAGTTCTTGTTCTCGTCCCCAGGGAAAGACCGTGGCTGGACTGCCAAGCGTGGGCTTCGGTGGTTGAAAAGCTCCGAGCGGCATGGGTAGGATGAGCGCCCTCGGGGTCCTTCGACTCCGCGCCATGAAGTGCCGTGTCACACGATAAATCTGTGACGCGCTCCGCTCAGGATGACGGTTTTGTTGGTGAGTTGAAGATGCAAAAAATGGCGTTTACTCGGACTTCCATCATCTGCCAGTCAATTCAACGCTTATGGGACGCAGTCCTGGCAAACCCCTTAATCCAATCTCAGATACAAACGCAAGAACCGGATAGCTCGCGCGGCAGGTCCGGTTCAAGCTGACTGCATGCACATCAATGTTGCACCTTCGATCCTTTATTTTGGCACTCCAGTTGTTTTAATAAGCACCCGGAACCTTGACGGAACCACCAACGTTGCTCCTATGTCGTCGGCTTGGTGGCTGGGTTGGAATTGCATGCTGGGGCTGGGAGCCCGATCGCATACTGCGCAGAACCTGCTGCGGGAAAAGGAATGCGTTCTGAATCTGCCTTCCGTGGCAGAGGTGGCCGCGGTGAATCGGCTGGCGCGGCTTACTGGATCAGATCCGGTGCCGCCACACAAGGTGGCTATGGGATACCGGCATGAAAAAGATAAGCTCGGCGCAGCCGGTCTCAGCGCGGATGCATCGGACCTTGTCAGTGCGCGGCGGGTTTCGGAATGCCCGGTGCAACTCGAAGCAGTGCTGGAGAGCACGCACCCATTCGGCAATCGGCCGGACAAGCCCACCACTGCGCTCGCATTTGAAGTGAGGATCGTACGCACGCATGTGGACGACCGCCTCCTCATGGACGAAGAAAACAACCGCATCGACCCGGACAAATGGCGACCGCTCATCATGAGCTTTTGCAAGTTCTACGGGCTGGGAGAACAGGTGTGGCAATCGACCCTGGCAGAGATTCCTGAGGCTGCCTACCGTCCCGTCCCACAGATGACGCGGTGAGATTAGAGGCCCGCGAGGGCGCGCCCCGCAGCCGCGCCGGAGGCCCAGGCCCACTGGAAATTGAAGCCGCCGAGATGCCCGGTGACGTCGACCACTTCTCCGATGAAATAGAGCCCCGGAACGTTGCGGCTCTCCATGGTCCGCGCGCTCAGCTCCGCTGTGTCGACTCCGCCCGCGGTGACCTCGGCCTTTTCGTAGCCTTCGGTTCCCGCAGGATAGACGGTCCAGCGGTGGAGAGCGGTCTCTGCGCCGGCGAGGCCTTGGTTGGTCCATGCAGCAGGCGGTTGTACCGCCAACCAGCGATCTGCCAGTCGATGAGGAAGTACGGCGTGGAGTGCGGCGCGGGCGCTGGAGAGATCGCGCTGCGATATTTGGGCGCGCAGCGGTTCGGTCCAGAGGCGGCCAGGCGCAAGGTCTATCGTCACCGGCTGGCCGGGGTGCCAGTAAGAAGAGACCTGTAGTATGGCCGGGCCGCTGAGACCGCGATGGGTGAAGAGAAGCTTTTCTCGAAAGCTCGCGGAACCGGCAGAAGCGACTGGCTTCGGTCGATATTCCTGCCAGAGCGGCGTAGTGGTTGAGATCCGCGGGAACAAAGGTGAGCGGCACAAGCGCGGGCCGGCATGGTTGCAACCTCAAGCCAAATTGCTGCGCGACCTGGTAGCCAAACGGCGTGGCGCCCATCTTCGGGATAGACAGGCCTCCGGTGGCGATGACCAGAGATCTCGCGGAGACAACACCTGCGCCGGTCGTTACGTGGAAACCCTCATGGTGAGCCACTTCGTGAACCGGCGTCGCCACCTGGATGGTGACGCCGGCCTCAGCGCACTCCTGCTCCAGCATGGAAACAATGTCGCTGGCGGACCGGTCGCAAAAGAGCTGCCCCAGCGTCTTCTCGTGCCAGGGGATGTGGTGTTTTTCTACCAGTTCCAGGAAATCGGCAGGAGTGTAACGAGCCAGCGCGGACTTGGCAAAATGCGGGTTTGCGGAAAGGAAGTTATCTGCCGTGGTGTGCAGGTTGGTGAAGTTACAGCGGCCTCCACCAGAGATGAGGATCTTTTTGCCAATGCGACTGGCATGTTCGAGGAGCAGCACACGACGGCCACCGCGGCCTGCATGCATGGCGCAGAACAGCCCGGCGGCGCCTGCTCCCACGATGAGCACGTCATAGTGGGTCGTCATTGTGGGTCGTCATTTTGAGTGTAGACCGGCTGCAACCATTTCTCCGTGAGACGAAGCTACGGACGCCGGGCGCGCTTGCGGGCTGGCCGGGGCAGCGTGGCTGGACCGGATCTGGGACGGCGCGCCGGCTTTTGAGGCTGCTCCGGGGATGCGGTTCTCTTGCGCGCGGCTCGTCTCAGCTGGCTCACTTCCGCCTCATCGAGTTCGCGCATTTCCCCTGGCTTGACGTCGAGAATCAGGGGCCCAAAGCCCACTCGCCTGACCTTCTCGACAAAATGGCCCACTTCTTCGAACATTTTGCGGATTTCGCGATTCTTGCCTTCGGTCAGGATCACTTCGTACCAGGGGTTGTCGGTATCGCGTACCAGGGTAATGCTCGCCGGCTGGGTCATCACGCGGCCTTCGCGCTCCCCACGGCGGCCGCGCTCAATCATCACCCCACGGCGTAGCTGCTCCAGCTCTGCCTCGGTTGGTATGCCGCTCACCTTCACCAGGTAGGTCTTTTCCACCTTGGAGGCCGCACTGGTCAGAACGTTGGCCAGCTCGCCGTCGTTGGTCATCAATAGCAAACCTTCGCTCTGATAGTCCAACCGGCCCACGGGAAAGACGCGGGCGCCGGCGCGGGAGAAAAACTTCATCACCGTGGGACGGCCTTCGGGATCGGAAACAGTGGTGACGACACCCTTGGGCTTGTTGAGCATGAAGTAGCGAAATTTCTCAGGTTTCTTGAGCAGCTTGCCGTCGACGCGGATGTGATCGCGTTCCGGGTCGGCTTTCGAACCCAGCTCCGTTACCTTTTGCCCGTTCACCTGCACCCGGCCCGAGGTAATCAGCTCTTCCGCCTTGCGCCGGGAGGCGATGCCGGCAGCGGCAACGATCTTCTGCAAGCGCTGCTCGTTGCGCTCTCCCTCTTGCTCCTGGGTGGCGGTCATACCTGGTGCTCTGTCTCGTGTTCTGTTTCGTGCTCGTCTCTGTTCTGTTTCGTGCTTGTTCTGTCTGCGGCTCCGCTGTGGCCTCTTCAGACGCCGGGGTGGCTTCTTCGGAGGTTGCGGCCACCTCTTCCGTGGATTCCGCTAATGGCTGTTCGGCTTCGACAGGGGCCGCTTCGTCCGCAGGAGTGGCCGCTTCCGAGGATAGATTGACGGCGTCCTGAGCCTCACCTTCAGCTTCTGACTCGGCCAGCTCACCGGCCATCTTTTCGAACTCCTCCATGCTGGGCAGATCATTGACGTCTTTCAGCCCGAAGCGGAGGAGAAATTCTTTGGTGGTTTTGTAGAGGATGGGGCGGCCAATCACTGGCTTTCTGCCTGCCGTGGTGATCAGCTTGCGACTGACCAGGCTACCGAGGACGCCGCCGGAGTCGACTCCCCTGATCTCGCTTACCTCAGGCGCCGTTACCGGCTGCTTGTAGGCAATCACCGCGAGCGTCTCCAGGGCCTGCAGGGAGAGCTTCATGGGCGGCTTCAGACTCTTCACAAAGCCACGCACGGCGTCGTGGTATTCCGGTTTGGTCGCCATGCGGTAGCCACCGGCAATCTCCCGGATTTCCATGCCTCGGTCGCTGTTGGAGTAGTCCGCGATCAGCTCATTCAGCACCTGCTGCAGGAGTTGCCGGACCCGGCGATCGCGCAGGCGAGCCGCCTTCTTCTCATCGCCGGCTTCTGTTGCAACGGGGGACTCTTCCGCAGGAGCGCCGTTCTCTGCGCCGGAGCTTGCGGGCTCGGAGCTTGCCGCAGGGGCGTCGGCTTCGGCAGTCAAGCCTTCCAACGCGATCTGCTCCGCCTCCGGCTCGGCTGACTCGTTCAACAACGGCGCAACTTCATCAGCGAAGATGACAGCAAGTGCGGCCAGGGTCACTGGCTCCTCTGCTGCGTAGACCACGGCTTCTAATTTGGCTTTTAGACTCATGAAGGACAAACGGGCCCTGGAAAGAAAAAGGCTCCTCGATCCATAGTAACGAAGCACCCATATTTTCGCTCGTGAATGGCTAGAGGGGCAGATCGGCAGAATCAAGTACTTCATGTGGTACATGAGGTGAAAGCATTTGAAAAATCCGTTTTCGGCCCATGGTCCCGGATTTCCTGCACGGAGCGCCACCGACGGATGCGTGTGCGGCTTTCATTAAGGAAAGCCGCATGAAGTTCATCAATGCCGGGGACTCGACAGGAAATCCGGGTGTACGCTGGGGCGAACATGGGGCACCCGTCCAAAACCAACGGCCTTGGTTGGGAGATCAAATCCGCAGAACTCGCCGGCCACCGCTGACCGGAGGTTTACGGATGGATGTAGGCCAAGTTATCGAAGCGCAGCTTTTCCCCGTTTGTGATGTCGAAAGACACCTGAGAGCTTGGATCGCGCCAGCCGGTCCTGAGGCGGCGCAGTTCCTTGGGCTTGATGGTAAAGGCCATCTCGCGAGTCTCAGGGGAACGAACCGTGACGGTGGCATCGCTGTCACCGTCGTTGTAAACATCCAAACCGGCAAAGATGCGAGGAGACCAGAATTCGAATGCCGCCTGTTGGGCTTTTGGGTCCGCCAGCGCAAGCGTGAAGGTCCCGAACTTCCCGTAGGGCGTGCCCATCTGCCAATCGCCCTCACGCCAGTGGATGACTCCAGACGGGTATTGGCCCAACGGCGTCCCAGCGGCGAGATGCGGATCATCAAAGGTGATGAGAGAAGGCACTGGGCGATCGCTTTTTCCCTGAATGTCTACGTCTCGAGAGCTGGTGTGGCGGAGGTGAGAGGACATGGGTGGCGTCATCGAAGGTGTATCCCTCCCGATCCAGATCCTTTTCCCGTCTGATGGCTTTTCCTCCGACGGTTACCGAGTCGGGAGTAAAGTCCAGGCGCAGGACGTCGGTGGACGCCGCGTCAAAGGTCGAATAAGTAACCGAGCCGGCGCCGTATGCGATTTTGGTGACCACAGAGAGCGAACCCAGCAAATGGGATTCATCCGCGGGGGCCCATTCAGGCACGGCCCAGAATGCGTCCATCATGCGGCGCGGTCCGTCGGAAAATTCATCCGTAAACCACCACTGCGTGCTGAAGGGAGCGTGCGCTCCGCCGGGGAGCCCTTGAAAATAGGTAACCCAGTTATAGGTGCGGTAGGCGGCTTCTTTGTAAGCCACATCGCCGGTTTTGGCGTAATACAGCGCCTCGACGGCGGCCAGTCTCGAACTGTGGCTGTCGCAACATTCATTTGGAGGATTGCAACAGTAGTCCTTACCATCCCTTCCTTGCTCGGTGGTCACCAGTGCGCCATGCACCAGCCATTTGGGCCACCGGGGTGTGGTCTTGACCCATTCGACCAGCTTTCTTGAGTGATCGCGCCATTCAGGATCCTTGTCGGGGTGCAGGAGGATGTAACGGGCGAACTCCAGCGGAATCACCTGGTTCATGTTGTCCATGCTCGCCTGCACATCTTCGAAATACCCGACCCACACGTTGTTCTGCATCGGGTACTTCATCAGCCAGGCCCAGGCGCCCTCACGAACCCGTTGGTAAGAAGCCGTGTCGCCCTGCTCGATACGAATCAACTCATCGAACAGCATGATGGGTTCCACTACATTCGCCGAATAGGGGAACATCCCTTTGCCACCCTCGATGCGGCCGTCGCGGGCGAAACAACGGTAGGGCCAGGGCGAATTGTGTTCATCCCCCGGCTTGAAATTCTTGACCAACGCTTCTGCGCAGCGAATGGCCGCCCGCAGATACTTCGTATCGCCCGTCATCTCGTAGAGCCGGAGATAGCCGTAGCCGTCTTCCCCGACGACGTGGGGCTCGACAAAGTCTTCCCCGTGGTCACTCCAGCCGGTGTAGCGGCGGCTGCCCGGATTTGCGGAAGGATAGGGCACCTGGGCCCATGCATAGCCTTCCGGGGTTAAGCCGTTCTCCAATTCGTAGTCGACGAAGTTTTTGAGGAACTCGATCGTGTGCGGATCTCCGGTGTAGGGGTAGAGGCGCTCCATGAAACCCTGCATCATCGCCCGCAGATAGCCGGTGGAGTTGGCCCAATGCCATTCGGGAAACATCTCGTAGGTGGTGCGGTCAAAATCGAAACAGCAGAAGAAGTAAGGCAGCCTCTGGCGATTGTATTGGTCCCAAACGATGGTCCATTGGGAAAGGAAATAGCCCGAGTAGGAATATCCCGTGTTGTCGGGCATCGGCCAGGGCAGCAGCTTTCCCTGGCTGTCGAGGGCGACCGGCCGGCCGGCAATCGACGGGGCGTTCACTGTGGACACGGTGGGGAAAGGTCTGCTGCGCGGCAGCAACAGCCGCACTCAGGCAAAAGGCAATCACGACTCTTGCGAATTTAGTAGCTCGTGTCATAGCGCACCACCAGGATCGTCGAGATGAGTACGATGGCGGCTCCGATGAGCGCCGCAGGGTTCAATCGTTCGCCCAGCAGCAGGGCGGCCAGTAATACTCCGAATACCGGAACCAGGTAGAGCGACGTAGATGCCGTAGTTACATCCAGGTGCTGCAGTGCCTTGAAAAAGAGGAGCATGGACGCGCCATACATGAAGAAGGCCAGGAAGAGAAACGCGGCGATACTCTTTCCGTCGAAGGCCAGAAGGCTGCGAAGGTGAAACGGCTCTACCCAAATGAGGAGCGGAATGCTGGCGATCGATGCGGTCACGTAGCTGTAGATCAGGATTTCTATCTCCTGAAACTTCTGCATCAACCCCTTGCAATACACGTTGTAAAAAGACGAGCCAAAGCAACCGGCAAAAATGAGGAGATTGCCGGTGAGATACTTCATCGAGCCAAACGATGCCTGGCGCCAATCTCCCACGGAAAGAAATACAACCCCGACCAGCCCGATGGCCAAAGACACCATCCGTAACAGTGTCAGACGTTCCTTCAGCATGAAGGAGGCCAGCACCGCGCTGATCACGGGAATGAGGAGGTTCAGGATCGAACCGTTCGATGCCAGCGACTTGCTGATCCCCCAGGTCATTCCCAATTGCGCCAGCACCTGGCCGCCGACGCCGGCGATGGTAAAGCGGATCCAGTCTCCTGCGGACGGCGACGGGGCGCCTGGATTCTGCCGCCGTAACCGCAACAGAAGGGGAACGAATAAAAGGGTAGTCACGTAGAAGGGCAAGAAAGTAATTGCGATCGGGCCCAGGTACGGGTCCAGAACCTTGACGGCAATGCCCTGCCCTGACCAGATCAACGACGCCAGCGCCAAAAGGCAGAAATACCAGATGGTCTGGCGCTTACCAGCCTGCACGCTGACGGATGTGTTCATGCGATCGCCTGCAATTCACGAACGCCGTAACGATCGGCGCCGATGGAACTACCTTCAAAGACATAGGGCGCGAAGGATTGCAGCCGCGCGTAATCGGCGACTACTTTTTCAAAAGCACTGGCTGCACCTGCCGACCCCAGCACGGCTACCGTACCTCCGGCGCCTCCGCCGGTGATTTTCGCGCCAAAAAGCAGGTCATCGCCACGATGATGGCGAACAAGATCGATCAGTTGGTCGGTCGCCTTACAGCCCAGGCCGCACTCCGTGTAAGACCAGTGGGATTGGAACATCAGTTCGCCCATTTGGCGGAAGGCTGCGATGGATGGCTGTTGCGTGGTTCCCCGCGCCAGCTCGATGAACAGCTCGATACGCTGGTTTTCTTCGATGGCGTAGCGGGTGCACGCGCGCACCCGGTAGTTCACCTCGGGACGCACCACGGTGAACGGGTCAGGATGCTCTCGACCCCCAGATAAAATTTCCGCGCCGGAAATCAACTCGGGCAAACGCTGCTCGTATTTCGAGCGGAAGATCGAAGGCACTACATTGGAGAGAAAACCCTTCCACCGCGGATCCGAATAACGTGGGATCGGCCCGCTGTCATCTTTTTTTATGGGCAGGTTTTCCCACTCGCAGATCATCCGGTAGCCGATGAAAGCGGCGGCTCGGGCGGCCTCGTATTCAATCCCCGTAACCGCGTGGCGCACGCCGGAATCAATGGCCCAACAGCGAAGCCCTTCCGGCAGCTTGACCAGGGGGCGGAGCACACACGGCTGGCAAAGTAGGGGCAAGACGTGGCCCTCGTCGCCCAGAACCGAAGCGGCCTGGTCCATGATGCCGCAGGCCGACTCGGCAATGACGTTCTCTACCCACTGACACGCTTCCGCGAGCTCTACGCCTTCGAGAGCGATACCGTAGCACGCTGCCGCGGCCTTCATCACCGCTACTTCCACCGCTGCTGAGGAGCTGACTCCTTTGTTGCGGGGCACTTCGGATTCGATGTAGATGGATGCGCCCGATTTGACCTGCTGCGGGTAGCGATTGCGCAGCAGGAAGAACGCTCCCAACACGTACGCGGTCCAGCGGACCTCCGGGCGTGCATTCACCATTTGCTTGACCGCCGCTTCACTGGTGAGTTGGCTCAGGTCGAACTCCACCCGCTCGAGCCAGCCCTCTTCTTTCATCTGTGGATTCAGGAAAATAATTCGCTGATCGTCGCGCCGCTGTGCCGCCGCCCAGGTCGCTTCGCGAATCGTGCTTTGAAACACCAGGCCGCCGGTATAGTCCACGTTGCCACCCATCAGGTCGAGCCGTCCGGGAGCGCGGCTGATGTATATCGGCGCGTTGGTGGTAAAGAACTGATGGGCGCCGCGGATCTCCGCGACGGTGGCTTCGAAAGTGCTCACGACAGCTCCTTGACGCTGTCGATGACATACTGCACTACTTCATCCGTCATTCGCGGGTGGATGGGTAAGCTCACATATTTTCCGAACAACTTTTCGGCCACCGGACATTCTCCCAGCTGGTGCCCCATGTTGCGGTACACGGTCGTGAGGTGGATGGGCATATAGTGGGACCAGGCCTTGATCCGCTTGCTGGTATAGAGCTCCCACATGAAATCTTCTTTGCTCCGCGAAAAAGAGTCTTCGAGCAACAGGCAGTAGATGTGAAATACGTGCTTATTCTCAGGAGCAATGAAGGGTAGGGTGAGCCCTTCTATCCCTTCCAGTCCTTCGGTATACATGCTCGCGATCTGCATCCTTCGTTCGTTGAGGGAATGCAGCTTTCCGAGCTGCACCAGGCCTACGGCGGCCTGTACATCGGTCATCCGGTAGTTGAAGCCGATTTCTTCAAAGTCGAGATACCAATACCGCTTCCCCATGGGATGAACGGATTCATCGAGCGGCAGGTACTTGCCTTTCGGGTCGTAGGTGAGGCAGCAAAGGGAGCGATGCGACAGCATCCGTTCATAGAGGGACTTATCGCTGGTGGTGACCAGGCCACCCTCGCCCAGGGTGACCATGTTTTTCTGCTGATGAAAACTGAACACGGCGATATCGCCCAGCGAGCCTGCCCTGCGTCCCTTGTATTCCGCGCCGGCGGCATGAGCCGCATCTTCCACGACGCAAATCTTGCGCGGGCGCGCCAGGTCATTCAGCGCATCCATGTCGCTGCATTGCCCATAAAGATGGACGGGAAGAATCGCCTTGGTGCGCGGCGTGATTTTCTTTTCGACCGAAGCGGGATCGAGGTTCAAGGTGCGCGGATCGACGTCGGCGAAGACCACCTTCGCTCCCAATACAGCCGCGGCATTTGCGGTCGAAATCCAGCTGATGGGAGTGGTGATGACCTCGTCCCCGGGTCCAACACCCGCCGCGATCATCGCAAGTTGCAACCCGGTGCTCCCCGAGGTCACAGCCAGTCCGTACTCCGCTCCACAGAACTTCGCGAACTCCTCTTCAAATCGTTTTACCTTGGGGCCGCAGGAGGGAGCACCGGCACGCATGACTTCCAGCACTGCCTCCTGTTCTTCCTTCCCATAGCAGGACCCATGCCCATATTCCAATTCGTGCACTGCTTTCGGTAGCGTCATGAAAAACACCTTTCAATCACCTGATCACACGTTTCCACTTTAAAGTGGTAGTCCCGTTGAATTTTGTCTGTCAGCAAAAAATGGTTATCTCCGCGCGGTGCACGCCCCGGAGGCGGATCGCCCTGCGGCCGAACCAGGTCAATCGGAACACCTGCTCGTGCCGCCAAACGCTTGCCTAATTCGTATCGCGAAACACTATCGGACGCGCCTACATGAAACAGTCCGCTTACCTCGCGATCCGCGAGCATGGAAATCATCAACCTGGCGAGCGAAGCCGCATCGATGGGATTTCGCGTTTCCCGGGTAGAAAAGGAAACCGGCTCGCCCGCTTTCCACTTTCCCATCACGCTATCTAACATGGCATTGGTGCCGCTTTTTCGGGCAAACCCCAACACCAGCGCGAAGCGGATGATGACGGCCGACGGGATCAGAGCCTTTACCACGTCCTCTGCCCACGCCTTGGTCTTTCCATAGACGCTTAACGGTGCGACTGCGTCCTCCTCATAGTAGCCCCGCTTGCGTCCATCAAAGACGGCTGCGGTTGAAGTGAAAAGCAACCGAGCCTTGGTTCGGGCACAGACGTTGGCGATATTTTCAGCCCCGCGCGCATTCACAGCGAATGCCTGCTCGGGCATCCGCTCACAGCGGTCGATATCCGACATGGCTGCGAGCAGCAGCACGCAATCGGGTTCTATCAGGCGGAAAGCACGTTCCACCGCACAGGCGTCCGCGATGTCCAGCTCGATGCTGCGGGGTTGACCCGTGCCGCTGCGGTCGGCCCGGATGACATCGAAGGTATCGCCGGCTGCCTGGGCCGCGTACGTGCCCAGGAAACCCTTCGCGCCGATAACCAGAATTCTTTGCCTGTCCACCCGTGACCCCGAACCAACCGAATTCCCGATGTTTTCCGTCATTGTGTCGATTGAATCAGAGACGGCCCGGTCCCGAGCGGTCGAGCCGTCCCTGTCGCGGCTTAGAAGGAATATCTAAGCGCGAGCTGCATCCGCCGGTTGTCGATGACGGTGGAAGTTACTTGTCCTTCAGCGGCATCTCCAACGGTGGAATCCGGAGCGAAAAAATTCGGATGGTTGAAGGTATTGAAAACGTCGGTGCGGAACAGCAGTTGCTGGCGCTCCGTGATGTGAAATGTCTTGGAGAGAGAGGAGTCGAGCTGCTGCTCTCCATCGGCGTGTAGGGGATTGGCTCCCGATGTGCCATAAGTCATGGGCGTGGTGTGCACAACGAAGGCAGTGGTATCGAACCACTTCGACACCGTCGGATTGCTCAACTTTCCGTTGCCAACGCGGTCGGGGCGGTTCGTCTGTCCATTGTTGAGTGAGGTTGTATCGTTGTCGGTCACATCGAAACGTGTTCCGCTGCGGATATGGATCAGTGAGGAATATTGCCAACCACCCACGACGGCATCCACCAGGCGGTTTGTATTGCCGAGAAATCTCTTACCGCGGCCGACTGGCAGCTCCGCGCGCAGCTGGGCATTGAAGATATGCGCAATATCCTGCTGCGTCGGGCCGTAGTACTGGTTGATGTTGGTAATGTCGAGATTATTGATATTGCCGTTGTTGCCATTGGCAAAGTTGCGGCCGTGGGCATAACTCGCGTTGATCATGGTCGATTTGCCGATGTTAGCCGCGAAGCGTGCCGTCAACGCGTCATACCAGCTGCCGCCGGCAGCCTCGGAGATGGGGATGTCGCCCAGTTGCGGGTATGTGGCGAACAGAGGACGTTCCGTGTTGTAGTCCGTACCCTGCGCCGTGGGCGGAGCCTGGTTGATATTTTTGGAATGGTTGTCGTGGATGCCGCGCACATTCATGTATCCAATATCGACAATCATTCCGGGGCGGATTTCCCGCTCCACGTTCAGCGTGGCCTGGTCCACTCGCTGGTTTTTCCAGTGATAGTCGGCCCCGCGGATCAGTGCGCCCGAGGGAATGAGCAGGTTGCCCGACGAATCGTATTCGGGCTGCGCCAGCGGTATTCCATCTTTCGAAAGGATCAAAGATGGCGTGAGATTGTTGGGGGCGAGGTCCACCTGTTTTGCGTAATTCGGATAGGTAAGGCCGAGTATGGTCAGGGGCCCGGACCAGTACGCCATCCAATACGAAATGCCGTAACCCGCGCGAATACTGGTTTTTCCATGATCCGGGGTCCAGGCGAAGCCTACGCGGGGCCCCCAGTCATTCTTGTCGAGATTCAGGGCCGGACTGCGATCGCTGCCAGTAGCGAGGACGAGCGTGTTCGTCCGGGTATCCCAGTTTGACTGGCGGTTATGGCGCGCAATCGGCCGCGTCGTAATCTCATAGCGGAGCCCGAGGTTGAGGGTGAGCGAGGGCAGAAGTTTGAAATCATCCTGCGCATACCACGCATTCTGCCAGAAGCTCTGGTATGGAACTCCGGCGACAAAGTGCGCGCGAGCACTTTCGGTCATGGCTCCCAACAGGAGACTCGGATAGCCAACCGGCTGGACAGCGAGAGCATTGCCGGCATTGCCGCCCCCGTTATAGCCAACGCCATCGAAAGAGGTCATGGCCTCGTTGAATGTGATCGCACCGCGCGGGTTGTCTCCGCCGATGGTATCCGCGGAAACATCCACTACGTGATTGATATTGGTGCCGAACTTGAAGGCGTGCCGTCCTTTGATCCAGGTGAAGTTATCCGTCACCGCGATGGTATTGCTGATGATGTACCCGACCCAATCGGGCTGGGCAATGGCTGAGCCGCCATTGATGCTGGGCACGCCTTGCATGTCGAACTCCGCCAGGCCTTCGGAACCGGCGCCGGGTGGGTTGCCATTGGGAATGCCGAACTGATCGTTCCAGTTCGCGAACTCGGTTTTGTTGCTGGTCTTCACATTCGACCGGTTAAACGCGAGCCGCAGTTCGTTCATTTTTGTCGGGCTGATGGAGAGCAGATCGGACACCTGCATGTTCTGATCGAACGTCTTGGAGTCCGCGTTGCCGTTCTGGAAGAACTGGTTCACGTTGGTGGTGTTGTCGTTGATGGCGTCGAGCACGGAATAACGGAAGAAGATACGGTCGGCGCTGGTGCGATTGAAATCGAGGCGTCCATCCGCCTGGTGCACCGTCTGGCTGTTGTTGTACAGATACTGCAGGTTCTGACTGATGCCGGGAAGATTGGCCACACCAAAGACCTTGGCGGCGTTGATCGCAGCGCCGGAGGAATCCCATCGGGACTGGGGAATGACGTTGCCGGCAAACGGGGTTGCGCTCAGCACATTCCCGTTGGCGTCGAAAGTGCGCGTATTGGGATCGTAGATTTGCCCATAGGTATTGCCCGCATCGTCGAATTGCCCGGGAACATACAATTCCGAGAAGTCTCCCGTCAACATCTTGGCCGTCGGTGCGGTGGTAAAGCCGGGCGTGCTGGTGTGGACGATCGCCCCCTGATAATCGCCGAAGAAAAACAGCTTGTCTTTCCGGATGGGCCCTCCCAGGGCGCCTCCGAATTGATTGCGCCGAAAGGGCGTCTTAGGCTGCCCGCCGGCAAAATAGTTGAGCGCGTCGGTGGCCTCATTGCGGAGAAAATCAAACGCCGCGCCGTGGAATTGATTGCTGCCGGACCGGGTGGTGATGTTGACCACCGCGCTGCCGGAGAAACCAAACTCCGCATTGTATTTGCCGGTATAGACCTCCACCTCCTGGACACCTTCGATGCCCGGGGTCAGGCTGATATACGCGTTCTGCGGCTCGCGGTTAGGAACGCCATCGATGTAGACGGAATTGGCATTTGCATCGACACCGCCGATGGAAGCGAGTTGTGGCCGGGATTGGCCAATCGCAGAGCCATTCTCGCCGCCATTGCTTTGATAGTTGCCGCTGCCGGCTTCGTTATTCGCTCCGGGCAGCAGATTCATCTGGAAGAGCGGATTGCGGTCCAGGTTGGGCAGACTATCCAGTTCCTGATGGGAGAAGTTCTGCGACAGCTCTGATGTTTCCGTCGCAATGTTGACCGTGTTTGCCTGCACTTCGACGGTCTGTCCCGTGTCTCCCACGAGCAAGGTGAAGTCGACGCGATTGGTGCCGCCGGCGTCGACCACTACGCCCGAACGAACGGCTTTCTGGAAGCCGGATTTTTCCGACTCCACGCGATAGGTCCCAGGCACGAGAAAATTGAGCAGGTACTCGCCTGTGCCTGTGGTTACGGTTCTGGTTACGACACCAGTCGCATCATTTGTCGCTATTACCGGTACATTGGTGACCAGTGCGCCGCTTGCATCTGTAACAAACCCTGCGATCTTTCCGGTATTGATTTGAGCTGAGCAGATGGCGGAACACACTAGAAGTATGATTGCGAACAACAGACCATTCCGTCGCATAGACACAATCCTCCCTATGGTTTTCCGCGGACACCTTCTCGGGGTGGGTTATTCCGCGATGATGACGTTCGTTAATTTGCGGAGCTTCTTGATCTCCGCTGCTTTTACCCCGGGGTCGGTAATAATCAGGTCGCACTGCTCGATAGGACAAAACCGGTAGACTGCTTCGATGCCTACCTTACTGCTGTCGATGACCAGGATCCTTTGCTTGCCGGCTTGCAGGATCGACTTCGGCATGTCCTGGTCGTAATTCATGGCTCCTCGTTCAAACGAGAGAGCTGCGGCGCCGAAGAAGACACGGTCCGCGTAGATATTTCCCAACGCTTCATCGACACTACTGCCACAGAGATCGTGACTGATCCGGCGGTATACTCCGCCCGTCAAGCGCACTTTCACGCCGGCGCTGCCTGCCAGTTCTTCCAGTACCGCAAGTGAGGCCGTCACCACCACCAGGTCGCGCCGGGCCACGAGGTGTCTCGCGATGTATTGTGTGGTCGTTCCCGAATCGAGCACGACCGTCTCGCCATCCTGCACTAACGCAGCCGCAGCGCGGCCTAACGCATCCTTGGCCCCGGACATCTTCTCCGAACGCTCAAGAAAGGTTCTTTCCATCGATCCCGAAGGGGCGACCATCGCGCCTCCGGGAGTTCTGATGATGAGCCCGGCGTCGCTTAGCTTGTACAGCACGCGGCGCACAGTCATTTCCGATATAGAAAATTTTTCTGCTATCTCCCCAATGGATGCGGAGCCCTTTTCCTTGATGTGCAACAGTATTTCGCTTTGCCGCTCCTCAGAGGAGCGAGGGGCCTGACGGATGTTTAAAATTCTCATCACCGGTGTTAAACAATAACAGACCACAAGTCCGGTGGGCCGTCAAGGGATTTTCATACTGGCGTTTTCGGGAGTGGGGAAAGGGGCGGTAGCTAGAGAGAACCTACCATTTCAAAATGAGTCCCGTAGGGACTCTTCGTGGCGGTTGTCAACCCCCGAGACTGCGTTTCCAGGATAGGTCCGCGGAACCGCAGATCCCTCCGCTCCGCTTCGCTCCGGTCGGGATGACAAAGGAAAGGGAACCGGTTCCATAAAAAGTAGCTACTGAACCGAGGCGTTTTTGAAAGCTAATTTGGACAGGTCTGAAGTTCAGCCGTCCCTACGGGACTCATTTTGTAGTCGTAGGAATTTTAGCGAAAAGAAAAAAGCGCCTCGATCCGATCGAGGCGCTTTCGTCTTGTTCGTTTTCGGTGAGGCCGCTAGCCCTTGGGAGCAAACTGGACAAAGATCCAGAAGAGGCCGGCTGCCATGAGTGCCGCAACGGGTAAGGTGAAGACCCAGGCCGCTGCGATATTGCGGATGGTCGACCACTGCAGCCCGCTCTTGTTGGCCATCATCGTACCAGCCACACCAGAGGAGAGGACGTGGGTGGTACTGACCGGTAACCCGTAGTTATCCGCCGCCCAGATGGTAAACATCGCCACGATTTCGGCCGAAGCTCCCTGACCGTAGGTGAGATGGGTTTTGCCGATCTTCTCACCTACCGTCACGACAATGCGCTTCCAGCCGATCATGGTGCCAAGGCCGAGAGCGATCGCCACCGCTACCTTCACCCACGGTGGGATGAACTTGGTGGAAAGATCGAGCTTCTTCTTGTAGTTCGACATCACCGCGGTCTCCTCCGGGGTGAAGGCCGGGTTCTTTGATTTGGCGAAAAGGCGGAGAGCCTCGCTGGAGATATACATGTCGTTGCGCACGTTCGACTGCTGCCCAGCCGGCACGGCCTTCAGCGTCTTGTACTGGTTCACTTCATGTTCGATCTCGAGGATCATCTGGCGTTCCGCCAGAATCGTGGTCGGAGTCTGTTTCTTGGTCTGGAGATATTCGGTCAAATCGGCGCGCGGGTCGTCGATAACGGCGTTCGAGTCAACGTGCGCGGTCATCACTTTAGCGGCTTGTTCCGATACGGCGACGAAATCCTGGACTTGGCTGTAACCGACCGCGTGATTCAGGGCATACGCGGTGGGCACAGTGCCGATCAGGATCAGCATGATGAGTCCCATGCCTTTTTGACCGTCGTTCGAGCCGTGGAAGAAACTCACACCGGTGCAGGTCAGCACCAGCAGGCAGCGAATCCAAAATGGCGGCGGCGCGTCGCTCTTAGGCGCTTCGAAGAGCCGCGGATCCTTGATCACGAACTTGAGCACGAGTAACAACAAAGCGGCAAGCACGAACCCGACGACGGGAGAAACCAGCAAGGCGCGGAAGACATTGCCCACCTGCGACCAATCCACGCCCGAGGTGCCGTTGGAACCCTGCATCAACTGGTTAGCGACGCCGACACCGATGATCGAACCGATCAGAGTATGCGAGCTGGAGGCCGGCAGGCCGTACCACCAGGTACTCAGGTTCCAGAGGATGGCCGAAACCAGCAAGGCGAAGACCATGGCGAATCCAGCGCCCGATCCTACTTTCAGGATCAGCTCGACGGGGAGCAGCGAGACCACGGCAAAGGCGACAGCGCCGGAGGACAGCAACACCCCGATCAGGTTCCACATACCGGACCACATGACGGCGATATGAGGTTCGAGCGAGTGGGTGTAGATCACGGTGGCGACCGCATTGGCAGTGTCGTGGAACCCGTTGACGAACTCAAAGCCCAGCGCGATCAGCAACGCGACACACAGCAGGGTGTAGGCCATCACCGAGGCGGTACGCGGGACCGAGAAGAGGTCGCCAAGGAATTGGGACGCTGCCCATCCGATGCCGCCAACCAGCACAAACCCGAAGATGATCATCGGGATCTTGCCCTGTTTCCGGTTCATTTTGTCGTGCACTGAACCCTTGCTTGGGGGTATCAAAACAGCAGATGATGCTTCTTTCACGTGCGCACACTCCAACACTTGTAGGTGTTGGCAACGGTACCAAAGTGCGTCGGTAGGGAGTATGAATTGTGGTATCCGGGAACATTAAAGTTCCGTGAATTAGGTGATGCGTTTGCCGTAAGTCTACGTCGCGACAGGGCTAGCGCCAGTCGTCCTTGGCCTGTAGGCCTTGATTCACGATCGACTCGAACGAGGCGTGCTTCTTGATGTAGACCTCGCCGAAGTTGCGGTCTTGCCTGAGCAGAATCGCTTGTAAGCGCACCAGCTCGAGGAGAGCCAGAAACATGCAGATGAGCGCCCGCTCCGAGCGGGTGGTCCGAAGCAGGCTGCTCAATGACACCGGCCGCTCCTCCATGATCAGCCGGCGGCGAATATAGTCGAGCATCTGAGAGACGGTGACCGCCTCCTCGTCGACGTTGAGCACGGGCCGCTGCCGCGCGCGGTCAAGGATTTCCCGGAACACACGCACCAGGTCGACGGTGTCCGCTGCAATTTCAGGCTCAGAGCTCTCTTCCGTATCAAATTGCCGGATCGCCGGGTTGGTCCAGGTAGCAGCCTCAATTTGCTGCTTCTGCAGCAGCATCTGGGCGGCGTTCTTGAAGCGCTCATGCTCCAGGAGCCGCTCCACCAACTCCCGCCGTGGATCCTCCTGCTCGCCCTCGACTCCTTCGGCCGTGGTTCGGGGGAGCAGCATGCGGCTCTTGATGTGAATCAGCAGCGAGGCAACGTAGATGAAATCGGCCGCTGCATCGACCTCGGTCTGCTTCAGGCCCTCCACGTAGGCCAGGAACTGAGCCGTGATTTTGCCGATGGGGATGTCATAAATGTCGATGTCCTGCTTGCGAATCAGGTCGAGCAGCAGGTCGAGCGGACCATCGTACACCGCACCCACGCTGATGCTATAGGGCGAGGCGCTCTCTTCTCGCTTTTTGTCGCGCGTATCGTCATTCATTGCGCGCGCTCTCCCTCTTCGGGTTTCAACAGGTGCATGACATCCCTCACCTGCTCCATCGTTTCTTCGGCGCGGGCTCGTGCAAGCTGTGAACCACTATGCAGGATGTCATGCACCAGGGCCGGCTGCTCTTCATATTTCTTGCGCCGCTGCTGCATGGGCTCCAGTTCGGCAACGATGGCGTCCGCTGCCCAGCCTTTGCATTCGATGCACCCGATGCCCGCCGAACGGCATCCGGCATACACCTTCTCCAGAGTATCGGGGGTCGAAAAGACTTTGTGTAGATCACCGACCGGGCATACATCGGGGTTGCCGGGGTCGCTCCGCCGGACCCGCGCTGGATCGGTCACCATGGTCTTGAGCTTTTGCCGCACCACCGCCGGAGGATCCGTCAGCAGGATGGTGTTGCCGTAGCTCTTGGACATCTTTCGCCCATCCGTGCCCGGCAGCTTGGGCGACGGGGTCAACAACACCTGCGGCTCAGGCAGAATTGGGGCCGATACACCGGGATAAAAATGGTTGAACCGCCTGGCGACTTCCCGGGTAACTTCCACGTGTGCCACCTGGTCCTGGCCTACGGGCACAAAGTCTGCCTGGTAGATCAGAATGTCGGTGGCCATCAGCAAGGGATATCCCAGGAACCCGTAGGTCGTCAGATCCTTTTCTTCCAGTTGTTGTTGCTGCTCTTTGTAAGTCGGGACCCGCTCCAACCAGCCAAGGGGCATGATCATCGAGAGCAGCAGGTGTAACTCCGCGTGCTGGGGCACCAGCGACTGCACAAAGAGGACGCAGCGCTCCGGATCCAATCCCGCTGCCAACCAATCCAGGGTTACATCGATGGTGTTTTGGCGCAGGTTGGAGGTGTCGGCGTAATCGGTGGTGAGGGCATGCCAATCGGCTACAAAAAAGTAGCAGTTGTAGTCGTGTTGCAGGCGCACCCAGTTGTAGAGGGCGCCCATGTAGTTGCCGAGATGCAATTTGCCGGTGGGCCGCATGCCACTCAGCACGCGCTTCAGTTGCTGACGATTCGGGTCTTGATTCACTGCTTCGATTGTACGGAAATCCTCTAGAGCGAGAGCAGCAAAACGCGGAAGAAGCCGAACACAGGATTCACCATCGCCATGGTGACGCCGCCCCCAAAGAACAACATCAGAAACAGGCTCAGGATTCCCAGACGATCGTAAACCGGCAACCAGCGTTGCGGCAGCATATGGCGGAAGATGTGGCTTCCGTCCAGCGGGGGCAGGGGCAGTAGATTAAATGCCGCCAGAAACAGGTTCAGCAGCATCCCGATATAGAAAATCAATGACAGCGGATAGGCAACCGGGCTCAGCGCCAGGAGCTGCGGATCGAGGCCACTGATGCCGCGCATGGCCACAGCCCGCACCGAGACCAATCCGACGGGCGACGTCTTGGCGATGATGATCAGCACCAGCAACGAGATCACGGAGCCAATCACATTGCTCACGGGACCAGCGAGCGTGGTCAGGATATCGTCGCGCACCAAATTCTTGAAGTTGCGGGTGTTGACCGGGGTCGGCTTGGCCCAGCCAATCAACGGGATGTGGGTCACCATGGCCACCAGCGGCAGCATGATGGTGCCTACCGGATCGATATGCTTGATGGGGTTGAGGGTAATGCGGCCCAGCATGCGTGCCGTCTGGTCACCCAGTCGCGAAGCCATCCATCCGTGTGCTGACTCGTGGAGACTGAGTGCGAACAGCAACACCACAAATTCGCAGATCCCCAGGGCGATTTCAGGAGTTCCCATTGGAGCCTGATGGTAGCACGGCGGTCAGGGCTAAGTACCTTTGCAATCCTCGCCGTGACTTACTTCTTTGACTCTGATCTCGCGGGCGGGAACGCCTCCCCAGATGGCATGCGGCGGCACGTCATGGGTGGCGACGCCCATCGCGCCCAGCATGGCGTCTTCGCCCACCTTGATGCCGGCCATCACCGAAGAGTGATAGGTGAGGCGCGCAGCGGGGCCGACTTCAGTGGTGCGGTTCTCGATATCGTGAGAATCCGTAGAGTCATGCCAGTGGGAATACAACGCCGCGTAGTCGGAAATAGATGTGCCCTTGCGGATGATGAGCTCGCCGCGGTCATCGAGCATGACGAATTTGTGGATGGTGCAGTCGTCCTCCACGGTGAGGTTGTAACCGAAACTGAACTCGACCCCGTGGAAGATCTTTACGTTCTTGCCCACGTGCTTGAAGATGTGCCTGGCCAGCATCTTGCGGAAGCGAAAACCGAGCCAGTGATTCAATCCCAGCGCCGAGCGATCGAACATCTGCCAGAAGTAGATCAACGGCTTGCGCTCGCAATACTTCTCCACGTCGACGTCGCCGTAATACTCCGGTTCAAGGGTTACGTTGGCGGGATCTAACGAAAGCTGCAGGACGTTGCCGGGTAGCTCCGAGATCAGCGAGGTGTTGAGCTTGCCGCCATGCGGGCGGCCCAGGTAAATCTGGTGCAGCGCATCGCGGACGATTTCGCCCCGCAGCCGGGATTCCTTATGGCGGGTGAACTCTTCGTCCAGATGGCACAGCCAGCGGCGGTAGAGCTCTTCTGCTTCGACCGTCGGTTTTAGATCACGATACTGGTATCTCGCCATGTATGAGCGTCCTTTTGTCCAGCATACGACGCAAACCTACTGAATGCTGAACACTGCATAAACCGTAGCGGAAGCGGTAACTTTGGGCGCGCTCACGCTGAGCGGTTCTACTTCTTTTGGAGCCGGGGCGGCTGCCATGCTCTGAGCCCTCATCATTAAAGGCTGGGGTCCTCTGGCTGGAGCCTCGTTGCTGGCGTATACGAGCGGGCCCAGGGTTGCACTGAGACCCGCGGCCATCTGCTGGGCGATCTGCCGGGCCCGATCGAGCGCCAGTTTCGCAGCTCTGGCCTGCAGGGCGTCCTGGTCGGCCACGCTCCAGTTCATTTGCCCGCTCTGGTTGGCACCGGCCTTGACGGCAACATCCAGGACCTTGGCGCCGTTGGCGGCCGCGGTTTTCACGCTCCAGTTCTGCTGCACCTGGAACTTGCGCTCGGCCTTCTCTGCCGGGGTCCAGTCCTGGTTGGTGTACTGCTGGACCGGGGTGATGCTCTGCGACTCACTCTGGATGGCATCCTGCGGTATGCCCGCCGCCTTCAAGGCCGCGGCGATGGCATTCGAGATTTTGGAGCCTTGCGCGTAGGCGGACTCCTGATCGGCTCCATAAGCAACGAAGCCTACCTGGACGGCCACCATGTCCGCCGGAGCATCGGCGTCGGCGCTGGTGGTGACGGCGATGGTGCGGTTCTCTTTGCTGACGACGATTTGCTGCGCTTGGGCGGTGATCGCTGCCGCGGCCAGGAAAATAGCGGCGACGCCTTTCAATGAGAGGGGCATGGTGCAGACTCCTTTTACGCGGCAAATTTACGCAGGCTGGCCAGCAGCCGCAGACCAGCACCTGAGTCTATCGCGTCAGCGGCGCAGCGGACACCACCTGCAAAATCGACCGCGCGGCCTGCGATGACCAGGGCCGCCGCGGCATTGAGCAGAACTACATCCCGCCGGGGACCGGGTTCGCCGTGCAGAATTTTTTCGATCAGGGAGGCGTTGCCGGCGGCGTCACAGCCCTGGAGCGCGCTGAGTGGTGCTGGTTGCAGCCCCGCGTCGCCGGGTTCCAGGGTGAAGTTGCGGACGGTGTGCTCCCGCACCTCAGCCACTTCGCTTACACCGTTCAGGGTGAGCTCGTCCAGGCCATCCCGCCCATGGACCACGAAAGCATGGCGGACGCCCAGTCGAGCCAGGCTGTCGGCCACCAGGTCCACTCCGGCGAAGACGCCTACGACTTGGGCTTTGGCTCCAGCAGGGTTGGCGAGCGGGCCGGCCAGATTGAAGATGGTGCGGAAACCGAGTGCCCGGCGCACGGGCTTTACCCGCTTCATGGCCGGGTGTAGCGATGGAGCGTAGAGAAACATGAAACCCGTCTGCCGCAGGCACTCCACAGCCCTCTCTGGCGATAGTTCCACCGGGACGCCCAGGGCTTCGAGCACGTCCGCTGAGCCGCATTTGGAGGTGATACCCCGGTTGCCGTGCTTCGCTACTTTCACTCCTGCTGCTGCTGCCACCAGGGCGGCGGCGGTGGAGATGTTGAAGGTTCCCTGGCCGTCGCCTCCGGTGCCGCAGGTGTCGACGAGTTCATCCCGCTCGGCGTCGCTTAACGGGACCGGCCGGCCCATCGCCCGCAAAGCCTGGACAAAACCTGCGAGTTCGTCGACGGTGGCTCCCCGGGTAGCAATCGCGGTCACCAATGCGGCAATCTGGATATCGGTTACATCGCCTTCGAGCATCTCCTGGAGCACTGAGCAGCCCTGTTCTTGAGTGAGGGTGCCGTGATCTTCAATCACGTGCTTGAGGAGTGCGGGCAGTTGGGACATGGGTAGTTTTTATCCTAGAGCATTGCGTAACGGACGTTGCCCTTTCGGGTCTGGAACGGGAATCGGCTTTAGAAAAACCCGCAGATCTCTGCGCTCGTTTCCAGGAAAGGTCCGCGGAAGGATCTGCGCGTTTTTCTGCTGTTTTGCCCTAGGGCCCAATCCGCTTTAGTATGGAAGTTCTGTCCGAAGGCCAAACGAATGAAAATTCACGAGTATCAGGCAAAAGACATCCTGGAGCGGTACGGGGTTGCGGTTCCCAAGGGTGAGGTGGCGAATACGCTGGAAGAAGCCATGGATGTGGCCAAACGGCTGTTTGCCGGCGGCGCCAAGGGAGTCGTCGTCAAGGCCCAGATCCACGCTGGCGGGCGGGGAAAGGGCGGCGGCGTCAAGGTAGCCAAGACCCTGGCAGATGCCGAGGAATACACCAAGAAGATCCTCGGCATGCAACTGATCACCCACCAGACGGGGCCCGAGGGCCAGAAGGTGCAGCGGGTTCTTATTGAGGAAATGTCGCCCATCGAACGCGAGCTGTACCTGGGCATCGTGCTCGACCGTGCCGCAGCCAAGCTGGTCTTCATGGCCTCCCAGGCGGGCGGGATGGAAATCGAAGAAGTCGCCGCCAAAGATCCTGATGCCATTTACAAGGCCTATATTGACCCCGCAGTTGGATTCCAGCCCTACCAGGCCCGCAAACTGGCCTTCGCGCTGGGCCTGAAACCAGCCCAGATCAACGACGCGGTCAAGTTCATGACCGGCCTCTACAAAGTCTTCCTGGAAACCGACGCTTCCCTGCTGGAGATCAACCCCTTCATCACCACCACCGACGGCCGTCTCCTGGCCCTCGACTGCAAGATCAATTTCGACGACAACGCCATCTTCCGCCACAAGGAACTGAAGGAGCTGCGCGACACGGCGGAAGAAGATCCGTTGGAAGTGGAAGCCTCGAAGTACGCCCTCAACTACATCAAGCTCGACGGCAACATCGCGTGCATGGTCAACGGAGCCGGCTTGGCGATGGCGACCATGGACATCATCCAGTACGCTGGTGGTTCGCCAGCCAACTTCCTGGACGTAGGCGGCGGCGCCAACCAGCAGCAGATCGAGCACGCATTCGAGATCCTGTTGTCAGATAAGAATGTGCAGGGCGTGTTCATCAACATCTTCGGCGGCATCCTGCGCGTCGACACCCTGGCTCAGGGCGTGGTCGAAGCAGCCAAGAAGACGAACGTGAAGGTTCCCGTCATCCTTCGCCTGGAAGGCACGAACGTGGAACAAGGGCGGGAAATCCTCAAGAATTCGGGCCTCAACTTCATCATCGGCGAGACCATGCAGGACGCGGCGGACAAGGCCGTCAAGGCAGCCAAAGAGAAGGCCACGGCCAAGTGAACGGGAGCAATCTATGTCGGTGTTAGTGGACGAAAATACGCGGCTAATCGTGCAGGGTATTACGGGCAAGGAAGGCACCTTCCATGCCAAGGGCTGCGCCGAGTACGGAACCAAAGTGGTGGGCGGCGTAACCCCGGGCAAGGGCGGCACGACCCATGAGGGCTGGCCGGTATTCGATACCGTTGCCCAGGCGGTGGACGCCACAGGGGCCAATGCGACCGTGATCTTCGTGCCCCCGCCGTTTGCCGCGGATGCGATTCTGGAAGCCGAAGACGCGGGCCTGCCCTTGATTATCTGCATTACCGAAGGCATCCCCACCAACGACATGGTCAAGGTGTGGAGCGTGGTGAGCAAGTCCAAGTCACGGCTCATCGGGCCCAATTGCCCAGGCGTCATCTCCCCTGGGAAAGCCAAGATCGGTATCATGCCTGGCCGGATCCACAAGCAGGGCAGCGTAGGTATTGTTTCCCGCTCGGGCACACTCACCTATGAGGCGGTTTATCAGCTCACGCAGCGAGGGATCGGCCAGTCTACGGCAATCGGCATCGGCGGCGATCCCATCATCGGCACCACCCACGTCGACGCGCTCAAACTGCTCAATGAGGACCCAGGGACCGAGTCCATTATCCTGATCGGTGAAATCGGAGGCACGGCGGAAGAAGCAGCTGCCGCCTATGTCAAGGCACACGTGAAGAAGCCGGTGGTCGGCTTCATCGCCGGCCAGACCGCACCTCCGGGCCGGCGGATGGGCCACGCGGGCGCGATCATCTCCGGCGGCCAGGGCACCGCCGCCGACAAGATGAAGGCGCTTACGGCAGCCGGTATCCATGTAGTGCAGTCCCCTGCCGCCATCGGCGAAACATTGGCCAAAGTAATTGGAAAATAGGATGCCCACCCCAGCTATGCAACGTACCTTCAGCATCATCAAGCCCGACGCAGTCCGCAAAGGCTACTCTGCCGCCATGCTCGCCGAGATCGACAAGGCCGGCTTCAAAATCGTCGCCATCAAGAAGATGTTTCTCTCCAAGACGCAAGCCCAGGGCTTCTACGCTGTGCATGCCCAGCGGCCGTTTTTTGATTCGCTAACCACTTTTATGTCTTCCGGTTCCATCATTGCGATGGTGCTGGAGAAAGAGAACGCCATTGCGGATTTGCGCAAGCTGATGGGCGCTACCAACCCGGCCAACGCCGAAGAAGGCACCATCCGCAAGCAGTTCGCCGCCTCGATTGAGGAGAATGCAATCCACGGATCGGACGCGGAAGATACCGCGGCTTTCGAAATTGGCTACTTTTTTGCGGGGTACGAGATCATCTAGTGAAAGTTCCCGTGCTGCTAAGCTCTGAATGTGCCTTGACATGAGGCCCTTGGCCAAGCAAACTTGCGACACACGAGGTCAGGCAATTGGGCGGATCACAAGCTAGCCGGGTTACCTACACACTTGAGTCCTCGCTTGACAGCGTCGATCGCGTGGAGGCGACGGCAGAAGAGATGGCCAGGAAAGCCGGCCTTGAGGAAGAGGAGATTTACCGCGTCGCCATGGCCGTTCGCGAGGCGGCAGTCAATGCGGTCCTCCATGGCAATTCCTACAACCCGGAGAAGCAAATAACCGCTTCGTTTGAAAAAACGGCGGATTCGCTGGTGATTCGCATCGCCGACCAGGGAAAAGGATTAAATCCGGAGACCCTGCCAGACCCGCTGGCGCCGGAGAACTTGTTGCGAGGCTCAGGACGAGGTATCTTTCTGATCCGCTCGTTCATGGATGAGGTACACTTTCGTCAATTGCAGCCCGGCACTGAACTTACCCTCATCAAACATCTAGGAACCGCCCGTTCCGCTATCTAAGGAGGAGTATTCGTGAGCATGAAAATCAAGTCCCGTCAGGTGGACGGGATCACCATTATGGACTGTAGCGGCCGCATTACCCTGGGAGAAGGCAGTGTGCAACTGCGAGACGCGGTGAGGGATCTCCTCAGCAAAGGCTCCAAGCAGATCCTGCTCAACCTGGGTGACGTGACCTATATCGACAGCTCGGGAATCGGCGAGTTGGTGAGCGCGTTTACGACCGTCCGCAACCAAGGCGGCGACCTTAAACTGCTCAATCTGACCAAGAAAGTTCACGACCTGCTGCAAATCACCAAGCTCTACACCGTTTTCGACGTCAAGGACGACGAAGCAAGTGCAGTAGCTTCCTTCGCTCGCGCCTAAGCGAATTAGCAAAACAACAGCCGTCCTGGCAATGCCGGGACGGCTGAATTTATGCTGCTCAGAGCACCTACGCGTCAGAAGCTGACCTTAGGCACGTTCTGCGCGCCGGGACTTGCCTGGAAGTAATCGTTGTTCCGTTGGAACCCGCCGAACCCTGCCCAGATGCTGTTCGGAAACTGCCCAATGAAGGTGTTGTAGTCCTGAATGTGGGTGTTGTAGCGCATTCTCGCGACGCTGATCCGGTTTTCGGTGCCGGCTAGTTCGTCGGAAAGACGCTGAAAGTTTGCGTTCGATTTGAGATCGGGATAATTCTCGGTCAACGCCAGCAGCCGTCCGAGAGCACCGTCGAGTGCACCGTTGGCCTGGATGGTGGCTTTCGGGTCTCCATGCGCATTCAGCAAACCAGCTCGCGCATTGGCGATATCTCCGAATACCGTCGTTTCCTGCTTGGCATAACCCTTCACCGTCTCGACCAGGTTGGGGATCAGGTCTGCGCGCCGCTGTAGTTGATTGTTGACCTCGCTCCAGGAGGAAGTGATTGCCTCCCGCTTGGTGACCATCTGATTTCTTGCACTTACATAGCTGCCGAAAACCAACAGCAGCACCAGAAACACCACCGCCAATGCCGCGATTCCTATCCAAAGCCCGCGTCTCATTCCGAAGTTCTCCTTATCTTGCTCGTTTTTAAATGAGTTTGACTTTTAATGAGTTTCACCAGGCTACCAACTGCCTGAGGCCCCACCGCCACCGGAACTGCCGCCGCCAAATCCACCGAAGCCGCCGCCCCCGCCTCCACCGTCGCCCCAGCCACCTCCACCGCCGCCACGTCCACCCCAACCACCGCCTCCTCCACCGCCCAGGAACATACCGATCAGAAAGCCGAGCAGGCCGGATCCACCGACGCGGGCCAGAAAGAAGATGACCAGCAGCAGAATGACGCCCAGGACTAACACTTCACCCAGGGTGAGCGGCTTGGGCTGCTGCACCGGCGCATAGCCAGGCCGAAGCCCGGTGTTGAGCGTCACTCCAGCATCCGCAGCAATGACGCCAGCGATCTGCCGGACAGCCATGGTAACAGCACCGTCGTAGTCGTTCTGTCGCAGGTACGGCACCATTTGCCTGCCGATGTCGCCTACCCGGCCGTCGGGGAGAATACCCTCGAGGCCGTACCCCACCTCAACGCGGTACTTGCGATCGTTGGTCGCTAGTATCAGCAGCAGGCCGCGGTCTGTGCCCTTCTTGCCTACCTTCCACTTGTCTTCGAGTGCGGTAGCGAAGTTCTCGATCGGTTCACCATCCAGAGACTTGACGGTGACCACAGCAATTTGCGCGTGAGCCTGGCGATCCACCTGCGCACAGAGTGCATTGAGCGCCGTCAGGGTTCCGGGGGATAAGACACCGGCAAAATCATTTACATAATTGGTGGGCGGAGGCAGGTCCTGCACCCGCTCGCCCCATGCCAGACCGGACCAGGCGAGAACCAGCAGCAGGAGTGCAAGAAGGCGCTTACGCATTGCCCCATTGTACTCAGACGCAGTTGTGCCCGCCGCCGACAGAGACTCGGACAAGCGGGCACAAGGTTAAAGGGGAGAGAGTTTTACTTGCTGGCCATGTTCACGTTCTGATCCTTGGCGATCTGCTGAATCATCTGCAGATGCTGAGCAATGACCTTGCTCCCCTGGTTTGCGGCATCCTTCACTGTCGGATCCTGGCCGGATGAGGCTTCCGTCTGGAAGTCGCTTAGATCCTTTTTGTGATCCTTGACCATGTCTTTGATGTAGGCCTGATCATAGGCCGGTCCGGAGAGTGCCTCCAGCTTAGCCATGGTGGCCTTGTCTTTCTTGGAGACCCCATTGGGTTCTGAGACACCGAGCTGCTGGGCGACCGGCTTCATCTGTTCTCCCAGCTTGGTGTGGTCGTCGATCATGCGTTGGGCGAACTGTTTGACCTGGTCGTTGTTGCTTTTCTGCAACGTGAGCTGGCCTAACTGAACTTCGGCCATACCGCCCTGCAAAGCATTTCTCACGAACAGCTTGTCCATGGCCGTGTTTTGTCCAGCCGCGTTCATCCCATTCATCTGCTGGTCCATAGCGGGGTTGTTCTGACCCGGAGTCTGGCCGGCTGAGCTACTCGGCTGCTGGCCCGCCTGTGCCAGTCCCACGCTTCCGCAGAGCAGGAGGGCACCAGCCACAGCCACCATTTTCTTGCCGAAATTTTTTGGAAAATTCATGTCTGCTACTCCTCGCTAGATAGGATGCGGGATGGCGGCCAGCCGGCAGCCGAGCTTTTGAGGGGATGCACCACTCCTCTTCCAGTCGAGGATATATCCTTGATAAATATGCCCTCTACGCCTGTAGTTTCCCCCCGATTGCCCGCCGTCAGGAAACCGTACACACCATCCATGGACGCCGCTTGACCGACGATTACGCGTGGCTGCGCGAGAAAACCAGTCCGGAAGTCACCGCATTCCTGGAACAGGAAAATGCTTACACCCGAGCGGTGATGAAGCCCACTGAGGAACTGCAGGCCGCGCTCTATAAGGAAATAATCAGCCACATCAAAGAGACCGATGTCTCGGTGCCCTTTCGCGACGGAGCCTATTTCTATTACTCGCGGACGGAACAAGGCGCGCAATATCCCATCTACTGCCGCAAGCATGGTTCGCTCGATGCCGGCGAAGAGATCATGCTGGACATGAATCAGCTGGCGGTGGGCGAGGCATTCATGGCTCTGGGAGCTCTTACTGTTTCGGATGATGGCAATCTGCTCGCCTATACCACCGACACCACGGGCTTCCGGCAATACACACTGCACATGAAAGATTTGCGCACGGGAGAAATTTTGCCCGACCAGGCTCAGCGGGTCGGCTCCGTGGTCTGGACAGTCGATAACCGGACCATTTTCTATAGCGTGGAAGACGAGGAGACCAAACGGCAATATCAGGTCTTCCGCCACGTTTTAGGAGGGACGCAGAGTGAGGACGTCCTCGTCTACGAAGAAGGCGACGAACGTTTCAATGTCGGTATTGGCCGCACTCGCGATGACAAGTTCATCGTGCTCGAGAGCGCCAGCCACACCACCAGCGAAGGACAGTTTCTGCCTGCGGACGATCCGGAAGGACGCTGGACGCTGATCGAACCGCGTAGGGAAAACATCGAGTACTCCGCGGACCACCGGGATGGACTCTGGTACATCCGCGTGAACGACACCGCGAGAACCTTCCGCATCGTCGCCGCTCCGGTTGCCACACCCGGCCGCGCGCACTGGCGTGAACTGATGGCCCACCGGGATGACGTAATGCTCGAAGATTTGGAGCTTTTTGCGTCCTTCGCCGTGCTGGAGGAACGCTTTGATGGCCTGCCGCACCTACGCATCCTGAACTTCGATCCGCGGGGCGCGTTTGCCGGCCCTTCGCCCCAGATTGCTTTTCCCGAGCCTACCTACAGCGCCCATCCTCACGTAAACCGCGAATTTGTAACCGACACGTTTCGCTATGGGTACACGTCCCTGGTTTCGCCTACCTCCGTGTATGAGTACAACGTGCTCACCCATCAATCGACTCTGTTGAAGGAGCTGGAGGTGCCAGGCGGGTTTGATCGCTCGCTCTACCGTTCGGAGCGTTTGTTTGCGACCGCACCGGATGGCACGAAGATTCCGGTTTCCATCGTCTACCGCAACGATAAGAAAAGCGAGGGCGCCAACCCTCTCTATATCTACGGCTATGGCTCGTACGGGTACGCACTGCCTGTAGGCTTCAATTCCAACCGGTTGAGCTTACTCGATCGCGGATTCGTGCTGGCCTACGCGCACATTCGCGGAGGTGGCGACATGGGCAAGCCGTGGCACGATGCTGGGCGGCTGATGAACAAGATGAACACCTTCACCGATTTCATCGCCATCACCGAGTACCTGACTGCCCACGGTTATGGAGACCCGCGCCGTGTCGCCATGGAAGGGGGGAGTGCCGGTGGATTGCTGATGGGCGCTGTGGCCAATCTGCGGCCCGATCTGTACCGCGCTGTGCTCTCTCACGTGCCCTTCGTGGACGTGATGAACACCATGCTTGATCCCACGCTTCCCCTGACGATTGCGGAGTATGAGGAGTGGGGAGATCCCAACCAGCCGGAGGCTTTTGCGTACATGCTGCAGTACTCGCCCTACGACAATTTGGGACGGAAGGAGTATCCGGCCATGCTGGTGAAGACCTCGTTGAACGACAGCCAGGTGATGTATTGGGAGCCCGCAAAGTACGTTGCCAAGCTGCGCACGTTGAAGGTGGACGACCGCTTATTGCTGCTCGAGACAAACATGAGCGCAGGACACGGCGGGGCTTCGGGCCGGTATGACTATTTGAAAGAGATCGCCCTGGATTACGCATTTCTACTGCAGGAGGTGGGGGTGAGGTAAAGAGGGCCGCAGATCTCTCCACTGGGACGCTTGGGTGGTTTTTTCGTGGAAAGACAAAATCTCATTCTCCAAATGAATTGTCATCTCGACCGGAGCGTAGCGTAGTGGAGAGATCTGCGGTTTTTCCCTTAAAACCTAAATAAAAACGGCCCGCAGCTTATGCTGCGGGCCGTTCCTGTTTGGCCGCAGGTGTCAGCGGCGCTCGTGTCCCCCCTCGCCGCCGCTCGGATGAGATTCGTTGTGCGGTTGTGGTTGTCCGCCACCCTGATGAGGCGGTTCAGAGTAATGCGCCTGGGGCGCGGGCGTGTAATGCGCCTGGTTGTTGGTGGGCGCCTTATAGGACGCATTCGCGTTGTTGTTATACGCCGGCCGGTTGTTGGCATTCGCGTTGAAATTCTGATGCGTATTGTTGTTCGCGTTGTACGCAGAACGATTGTTGTTGTTGGCGAAGTTAGCGGACGTCATCGGCCGGCTAACCGCTGCATTGGCGGGCCTTCCCCCATTGACGGAAGCGAAGTTCTCCCGGTTAGAGCTGGCAAAGTGTTCATGGGACATCTGTTCCGACGTCGGCTGCACGTGCGATTCGCGCATAGCTGCCATCTCCTGGCCGCTCGGCCGGGCATCTATCCCATGGGGTCCATTGAAACTGGTGCGGTTGATCACGGTCGTGTTGTGGATCACCGTGTTGTCAATATAGGTGTTGTGAATCACCGTCCTGTCCACATGCAACACTGCCGTGTTGTAGGCAAAGTGTCCACCCTCCCAACGGCCGCCAAAGAAACCGACGCCGCCATAGCCGTAGCCGTAGTTCACTCCACCGTAGAAGCCAACGTGGGGTCCCCAATAGCCGGCATGCCAGAGATAAGCACTGCCACCCCAGCCCCAGTAGCCGGGTGTCCAGAGAACTCCAGGGCGTGGCGCCAGAACCCAGGTTCCGGGCACCCAGAAGTAGCCTGCATCCCCATACGCCCAGTACCCAGGCGTCCACAGATACCCGTCCCCAGGACAAACCGGCTGCGCGTATACGGGCAGCACGGGGGGAGCGATGTTCACAGAAACAAAGATGCCTGCAAACGACGACGCAGGCACGACAGATACCAAAAGTGCGAGGAATAGAGTTCTTAGCGCTCGGATAGGACGCATAGCATTGCTCCTTGTTTCTCCGCAGTCGACAGCGCCTGCGAATCAAGCTTGCCGGCCAAAGCCGCCGGCACGATCTGTATTAACGCGATGCCCAGGATTATGTTGCTGGCGAATCACCGGAAGGTAACCTCGAAGTGACCCAACCGAGCTGAGGGTATCGACGATGGATGTAGGTGGCTATCCCACATTTGCAGTAAAGAGCACCTTGGATCTTTCCCGGCAGAGGATCCTGGGTGCCCCATATCTCGCTCGTTTTTCGCGAGATGTGGGATTCCACGACTCTTGACCCTTCGCCTTCAAGGACGATGCAAACTCCGAAGTTGCAACGATAGGGCAGTGGAATCCCATATCTCGCGAAAAACGAGCGAGATATGGGGCACCCGGGGGTCCGCTGGCAATCAGAATCCTAATCGAGGCTTTTCCACAACCAGGGCTTCAGCGGAAGATTTGATCTTCGTCAGCGGCGGCTGCCGCCTAGGAGGGATCCGAGCAGACCGCGCACGATCTGCCGGCCCACCGTGCTGCCGAGCGTGCGGGCGGCACTCTTGGCCATGGTCTCGGCCAGGCTATCGCGACGGCGTCCTCCCGAAGAACCCGACCCCAATAGATCGCTGTACCAAGTGGTTGCTTTGGGTGCAGGTTGTTGAGCGGAAACAGGTTGCGAGCCACTCGCCGCACCGCCCTGAGCAGCGCGGGCTTTCAAAAGCTCGTAAGCCGATTCGCGATCGACCGCAGCCTCGTATACCCCGGCCACCAGGGAGTTGCGCATAATCTGTTGCCGCTGCTCGGGAGTGATGGGGCCAATCTGACTGCGTGGTGGGCAGACCAGCGCACGTTCTACGATCCCCGGAGTTCCCTTTTCATCCAGGAAAGAGACCAGTCCCTCCCCCACACCGAGTTCCAGAATCACCTGCTCTACGTTGACCTCCGGATTGGCGCGGAAGGTTTGGGCCGCAACCTTGACCGCCTTCTGGTCTTTCGGGGTAAAAGCACGCACCGCATGCTGAACCCGGTTGCCGAGCTGCCCCAGGATGCCGTCCGGCACGTCAATCGGACTCTGGGTGACAAAAAAGACGCCCACCCCTTTGGATCGAACCAGGCGGACCACCTGGTGAACCTTGTCTTCGATCACTTTGGGCAGGTCGGAAAAGAGAAGGTGGGCTTCATCAAAGAAGAAGACCAGCTTGGGCTTTTCCGGATCGCCCACCTCGGGCAGGCGTTCGAACAGCTCGCTCAGCATCCACAACAGGAAAGTGGCATAGAGCTGGGGCGAGTTGATCAGTTTATCCGCAGCCAGGATGTTGACTACGCCTTGCCCCTGGGGGTCGGTCTGCATCAGGTCGTCGAGGTTGAGCGCCGGTTCGCCCAGAAACTTGTCGCCCCCTTGTTGCTCTAAGGTGAGCAGACCTCGCTGCATCGCGCCCACACTGGCGGCGGAAATATTGCCGTACTGGGTCTGAAATTCCTTGGCATGCGCCCCCACGTACTGCAGCATGGCCTGCAGGTCCTTGAGATCGAGCAGCAGTAATCCCTGGTCATCCGCGATCTTGAAGACGGCGGTCAACACCCCGCTCTGGGTGTCATTCAGATTCAGCAAGCGGCTGAAGAGCAAGGGCCCCATTTCCGAAACCGTGGCGCGAATCGGATGACCCTGCTCGCCGAACACGTCCCAGAAGGTCACGGGGCACCCGGCAAAAGAGAACTCCGTCAGATTGAGTTTTTTTACCCGATCGGCGATTTTGGGGTTGTCGACCCCCGGTTGGCTGATCCCCGAAAGATCCCCCTTCACGTCAGCAGCGAAGACCGGTACGCCAATTCGGCTGAAAGACTCTGCCATCACCTGCAGCGTTACCGTCTTGCCGGTGCCGGTTGCTCCGGCAATCAAACCGTGACGATTGGACATCGCCGGCAGCAGGTAGAGTGGCTCTTTGCTCTGAGCAATCAGCAGGGGTTCGGGCATATTGGAGGATTCTATATGGAGGGTGAGAGAGGGCAAATAGCAAGCGCCCGTGAGCGTTGGCTCACGGGCGCGCTGAAGAGCAGCCCTCCCCCAGAACTGATCCTCGCAGATCACAATAACGGCGACACGGATCATTGACTACGTCACCCTGGTTACACCTAACGGTGACTTGGCGGCTGATTACCCCGCTCCCCGCGGGAGTACGTATTTGTGATACATCCTTGTGGTACCCAGAATGGCCCTGCTCCGCAGCCTCTACGCGATCACGATTTTTCTCAGCGCCTTTCTGCTCTTCGTGGTGGAACCGATGGCGGCGAAACAGCTGCTCCCCACATTGGGCGGCTCGTCGGCGGTATGGACCACCTGCCTGGTCTTCTTTTCTGTGGTGCTTTTGCTGGGCTATCTCTATGCCCACTGGATCTCCAGCAACTTCAAACCAATCCAGCAAGCGCTCATTCACATCGCTTTATTGACGGCAGCACTCCTGACGCTGGGGGTTCACGTCAAACCGGGTCCTTGGGCCGTGAGCTATCATCCGGCTCTGACCGTTTTCCGGGTCCTGGCGACCGTGATCGGCCTTCCTTATCTTGTTCTGTCTGCCACCACTCCCCTGCTGACCGCCTGGTATGCCGGCAATTTCGAGGGCACTTCGCCCTATCGGCTGTTTGCCCTTTCCAACCTGGCTTCGCTGTTGGCCTTGGGCAGTTATCCGGTGTTCATCGAGCCGGGCCTGACCATGAGGCAGCAGACAGGATTGTGGAGCGGCATGTTTTTGCTTTTTGCTGTGCTCTGCGGAGCCATCGCCTGGCAGGGGCGCAGGCGTATTGTTTTGCCCATGCCCGAACCAGCAGCCTCTTCCGGCCACCCGGAACCCTTCTGGTTTTTGCTGGCCTTGGGCGGCGGCATGATGCTGACCGCGGTGACCAGCCACATGAGCGCAAATATAGCGGCCATTCCCCTGCTGTGGCTGCCACCCCTGGCGTTGTACCTGCTGACGTTCATCCTGGCATTCCAGGGGGCGTGGCAGCCGGTGCGCCAGTCGATGCTTCGCCTTGTGCTGGTGGCAGTCGCCTCCATGGCTTACTTGTTGCGCGACATTCGAACCCAGTTACCGATCGCGGTCAGCGTGCCGTTGTTTCTCATCGGATTGTTTGTGATCTGCTTTTTTCTCCACGGCGAGCTCTATGCGCGGCGGCCCGCCGCGGCGGGCATGACCAGGTTTTACCTGGTCGCAGCCGCTGGGAGTGCGGCGGGAACGTTGCTGGTCGGAGTGATCGCTCCCCTGGTGTTACGAGCGAACTATGACTTGGCCTGCACTCTGGTGGTGGTCGCATTGATCGCCCTGGCGGCGACGTGGCAGGACGGGTGGGGTTTGCGCATTCTCTGGATCGTGGGCACGACCGCTGCGATCGTGGTCTTGAGCACGCAGGTACGGCAGTACGACGACGATGCAGTGGCCCTGATGCGCAATTTCTATGGGACGCTGCGAGTCAGGGAAACCCATCTGCCGCCGCAATCCGACACGGATCGCCAACTCCTGAATGGGACGATCGAGCACGGTGCCGAGTGGTTCGCACCGCAGTTTCGCGGACAGCCCTTGACTTACTACGCGACGAGTTCCGGGCTTGGCTTGGCCATGCGGCTATGTTGTGGGGCGGGCCCCAAACGGGTGGGCGTGATCGGGCTGGGGACAGGCACCGTTGCCGCCTACGGAAATGCCGGGGATGTCATCCGGTTTTACGAAATTAATCCGCCCGTAGAGCGGCTGGCGAGACACTGGTTTACGTTCCTGCACGATACGGGCGCGCAAACCGACGTGGTCATCGGCGATGCGCGCTTGTCTTTAGCCTCCGAGCCCCCACAGCACTTCAACGTGATCGTGGTGGACGCCTTTTCCGGGGATGCGATTCCCGTGCATCTGTTGACCCGGGAAGCGTTGGCGCTCTACCGCCGTCATTTGCAACCGAATGGGATCATTGTCTTTCACGTCTCGAACCAGTACATCGACCTGGAACCGGTGATCGCCGGGATCGCCGGCGATGCGGGGCTCCATGCCGTTTCAGTGCACACACACGCTGACGAACAGACTGGCTTGTACTACGCCGATTGGATTTTAGTGACTGCGAACCAGGCGTTCCTGGATCAACCGGAGATCGTCAACAACGGCTTTCCCTACGCCTTTGAAGGCGGGGGTTCGGGTTTGGACCGATAACTACAGCAGTGTGTTTCCCTTGCTCAAGTGGCAAAGCAGGTAGGCCTTTGGACCTGCCACAAATCTCGGGTGCCCCACATCTCGCTCGTTTTTCGCGAGATGTGGGATACCACTGCACTCGACGTTCAGTTTCTGAGGATCGTGCACGCCTCAAGGGTTAGAAACTCAAAATCGCGGTATCCCACATCTCGCGAAAAACGAGCGAGATGTGGGGCACCCGAGATTTGTGGCAAGTCCCCACTTCGCCGTGCTATTCGCCGAAGTTTATCCGCACCCCAAACCGTGCGACACGTGGTGAGGCCAGTGTGAGCGCCGGTGTCTTGCCGGCCTCGATGGTGCGATCGAAGAGGTTGTCTCCGGCGGCGAACGCCGTCAGGTGGTGACCAAAGTCGTGGGAGGCGTAGGCGCCCAAGCGGAAGTAGCTGTGCAGCAAAAACTGATTAGCATCGTCGTCATACTGACGTCCGCTGATACGGCCCTGCACGCTGAGCAGCCCAAACCGCCGGCGGGAAAACGCCACCTGGGTTGTCGCCATGTTGCGGGCTACCTGGGGGATCCAGTTGCCTACCAGCTTCGGCTGTTTCGGGTTGCTGGTCACCGTGGCATCCGCGTACTGATAGCCCCCTTCGAGGCTCACCCAACTCACTGGCCGGGAGGCAAAATCGAGCGATACGCCGCGGCTCTCGATCTGGCCCAGATTCTCGCGCATCAGCAGCGTACTGGTCGGCGTAGTGCTCAGGGTAAGGGCAGTGATGGGCCGGTTAATTTGCGTCCAGAAATAGCTGACGCGAACGGTAGAGCCAATCGATGGCAAGTCCGTATGGACGCCTGCCTCCCAACCGGTTGCACGCTCAGAAAGCAGGTTGGGATTTGGCAGGGTGGTTTGCGAACCTACCTGTCCAGTCCGGTAAAGCTCGTTCTCGGTGGGCGCGCGATAGGCGCGAAAAGCGGACGCACTGACCGCCAAGGCGTTGGTGAGACGCCGCGTGATGCCAATCCGGGGATCGAAGACGGTCTGGTTCAACTGCGGTAATGTGAGCGGGGCGGTCCCGGTCTTGTATTGGCTGGCATCGAAGTTGGAGAAATGATCCACGCGGCCGGAGGCACTCAATGTCCAGGCGTTTGGCGTGAAAAGGACCTCTCCATACACACCGCTTTGGCGCTGGCGAGCGGTGGTGTTGAGGTAGCCCCTGGATGCGGGGTAATTGGTCTGGTAATCCGCGGCGCGCACGTCATGAATATCGGCGCCGGCCAAAAGAAGCAGATGCGTACCGATGGGCTGATGCCAGTGCCCCGCGGCCCCCAGCTCGCCCGCCGGGTCTTTCCCGATACGGGTCTCGGTCTCGCCCGTCCGGGTAGCGTTGATGGTGGAGAACGTCTGTGAATAGTGCTCTGTGTCGCCATAAAGGCGAACCACCAGGTTCCTCCAGTCCGCCCCTGTTGCATAGCGCCAGAGACGGGTGCTGTTGATCTGGATGGGAGTGCCGTTGTGGCGGTCCTCGTTCAAGACGCTGCCGCGCAGGAAAATCCGCCCGTCGTGGCTCAGTCCGTGGTCGAACTCCGTCAACCCGTTCTGCGCATGTACGTTGTAGGGCTGATCGATCGGGCCACGGACACTTTGGGCAGTCAGGATGTAGCCGTCGGTAGCAATCAGCTGCGAACTGACCAGTCCCGACCATTTGCCGAGTTTCAAGGAACCCAACAGCGAATTATCCGAGGTGGCCTCGGAACCATAGCTGGTGGAGAGCTGAAAGCGGTTGGCAGCGGGCCGCACCGGGACGATGCTGATGACGCCGCCGATGGCGCTCGACCCATAGAGATCGGAAGCGCCGCCCCGCACCAGTTCGACGGAGTGAATGACCGGAGGCGGCAGTTCTTCCCAGTGGACCCAACCGCCAAACGCGTCGAGGATCGGGATTTCATCGAACACCACCAGGGAGCGACTGGCGGCAGTCGAACCCAGGCCGCGCAGCGAAACCCCTTCGGTGGTTGGGTTTGCCACCAGCGAACTGGTACGGCGGAACAACTCAAAACCCGGGATCTGACGCAACTTGTCGTCGAGCGAAATTCCTGCCGCCTGGCGCAGACGCTGAGCGGTTAGAATGCGCGTGCTGGCCGGGCTATCGCCCGATGCGAGCGGCGAGCGATACGCCGTGACCGTGACGCTTTCGAGGGGATGCTCCAGCAGCACTTGGACGGGCGAAGGGCCTTCCAGATTGACCGAAGTCGGCTCGAAGTGGGGAGAGACAATCTGCACCCGGCCCGTTCCTGCGGGCACGGTGAAGCTGCCATCCGCAGCGGTGGTCGCCAGCACCTGGCCTCCGCTGCCAACAATCTGCGCGCCGGCAACAGGCAGGTTGCGCGCATCGACGATGGTGCCGGAGAGAGTGCCCTGCTGCGCCTGCCCGGGCGAAAGGGGCGGGAACAACACCGACGCCAATACCAGCAGGGCGCAGCAGCAGGTGCGAAGGTTGGCAGCCAAGATTCGGGGTTCCAATTACCGAATCATACGATATTTGGGCGCGTCAGGCCTTGGCGGCGGCGACGCCGGCTTCGGCTACGGCATGATCGTCCTTACCCGAGCCTCCGCTGACACCGATGGCGCCGACCACTTCTCCGCCGCGCTTAATCGGAATGCCACCCGCGAAAATCATGATCTTGCCGTTGTTCGACGCGTGGATGCCAAAAAATTGCTGACCGGATTGTGAGTTCTCACCTAGCGACTTTGTATCCAGATCGAAGGCGCGGGAGGTAAAAGCCTTTTTCTGAGCGATGTCAATGCTGCCGATCCAGGCTCCGTCCATGCGCTCGAACGCGATCAGGTTGGCGCCCGCATCGACCACGGCGATGTTCATCATGACCTTGATCTCATTTGCTTTCTTGGTGGCCGCGGCGATAATCTGGCGCGCTTCTTCGAGTGTGATGCCAAGTGCTTTTCCCATGAATATTCCCTTCGTTAAAAACGTGAGTACCGGCTGACCGGTTAGATTGAATCTTCACGGGAAGCGATGCCCCCGGATCTTCAAGCAATCGCGAGTGTATCAGGGCGGGGAAAGGTTAATATTTTGGCTTGGACTTGTGATGGTTCCGAAGCCAAGCCGGCAGGACCGTCTCGATGCGCTGACGAAGATTTGCCTGGCGCTACCGGAGACAAGGCGTGAGGACAAGGGGTCGCACTGCGCCTTTCTCGTCGGCAAGAAGACGTTCGCTTATTACCTCAATAATCATCACGACGACAACATCATCAGCGTTTGCTGCAAGGTCTTGCCTGGTGAGAACGCTTTCCTCGTTGAATCGGATCCGGTCCGGTTTTATCTCCCGGCATACATCGGTCCGAGAGGTTGGATTGGTCTCCGCATGGACCTCCCGAAGCTGAATTTATCTGAGGTTAAAGAATTAATTCTTGGCAGTTATTTACAGCTCGCACCGAAGAGGCTTGCTTCCCTGGTAGACCGCTAAACCCTACTTCAGCTCTTCAAACAGCTTTTCGCCTTCGCCCGGGGCCAGAAAACGATTGGATTCGACCCCATGCTGGCGAGTGTAAAGGTCGTGGTACCGGCCCTCGAGAGCGTAAAGACTGGAATGCGTGCCACGCTCCAGGATGAGACCGCCTTCCACCACCAGGATCTGATCCGCCCTGCGAATGGTAGACAGGCGGTGGGCAATCACAAAGGTGGTGCGCCCCTGCATCAGGTAACTGAGACCGTTCTGAATCAACGCTTCCGATTCAGAGTCGAGCGAGGAAGTGGCTTCATCCAGAATGAGAATACGTGGATCGGCCAGGATGGCGCGGGCAATGGAAAGACGCTGACGCTGACCGCCGGATAGCTTCACTCCCCGCTCGCCGACTATGGTGTCATAGCCTTCAGGAAAGCGCAGCGCAAATTCGTCGACGCGCGCGATGGTACAGGCATTGAGGAACTGTTCCTCGGTGGCCCCGGGCCGGGAGAAAACCACGTTCTCACGGATGGTGCCGTCGAAGAGGAACGACTCCTGCAAAACAACTCCCAGTTGGCTGCGATAGCTGTTCAAGCGCACCGTGGAAAGGTCAGTACCATCGACCAACACCTGGCCTGACGTGGGCTTGTGGAAGGCGCAGATCAAGCTGATGATGGTGGATTTGCCTGATCCCGAAGAGCCCACTAGCGCAGTCACCGTACCCGGGCGAGCATGAAATGAAATACCGTGGAGGACCGGCTTGTCCACTTCATAAGCGAAGTGCACGTCCTCAAATTTCACATCCCCGTTGATGGGTCCCAGGCTGACCGTGCGATCCGGCTCGTCGTCTTCTTCTTTCTCCGCGAGGATCTCGCTGGTGCGGTCAAGGCCGGCGATGGCCTCAGTCAACTGGGTTCCCACATTCACGACCTGGAAGACCGGGGCCACCATGAAAGCTAAAAACATGGTGTAGGTGAAGTAATCGCCCAGAGTGATCTTGCGGGCCATTTCCTGATGGGCGCCCATCCACATAACGGTTGCGCCGACGATGCCTAGAATCGCGGTCGCTGCTAACGAAAGCAACGAGGTGGCGGTCAGCGAACGGACGACGTTCTGGTAAAGCCGTTCGACCCCGGAGGCAAAGACGCCGGCCTCACGATCTTCTGCGTGATAGCCCTTGACCACGCGCACCCCGCCCAGCGACTCGGTGAGCCGTCCGGTGACCTCGGCGTTGATCTTTCCCCGTTCGCGGAAGATAGGGCGGATCACTGCGAATGCCTTACGCAGCACCAGAACAAAGGTCAGGACAAAGGTGAAGCAAATCAAGGTGATGCTGGGGCTGATGCGCATCAGGATGAAGAAAGCGAGCACCGCTGTCAACAGGCCGCCGGTAAAGTCGACCAGCCCGGTGCCGATCAGGTTGCGCACACCCTCTACGTCGGTCATGATGCGCGATACCAGGACGCCGGTGCGGGTGGCGTCGTAGAAACTTACGGAAAGGCGGCCGATATGCTGCTGCACCTGCATACGCAGATCTGCAATCAGGCGCTGGGCGGCCTTGGAGAGTAGCTGGGTCAGGGAAAATGAGGTGATGGCCTGGATGGTGGTTGCCAGCAGAACTGCGCCAACGATCAAGGGCAGTTTATCGGCTTGCTTTTTGACCAGGACGTTGTCGACCAGGAACTTGGTGGAAGCGGGCAGCACCAACCCCGAAACGCGGTTGATGACCATCAGCACGAAGCCAAACGCCAACAGCCACCGGCGCGGCTTGATGAGTGTCCAGATCTCCGGCAGCGCCTTACGCAGGGGCGGGTTCTTTTTCTTGATCTCGTCCCCAGTTGCACCCGAACGAGCGCGGTTCGACCGTTCGGCACGCAAAGTCATACCGGCACCGGCGCTGGATCGCATACTCACGGTGGAAAGCCCCCTAGACCCTCGTGCGGCGTGCGGTAATAAACGAACGCACACAGAGTAGTACATAGATGAGCATGAGGGCCGACATTGCTGCTTTTTCTTCTATGGCAGCCGGGTAGGGGAACAGTTTGCCTTTGAAAAGTTCCACCGCCTGGAAAAGGGCGGGAGCGGTGGCGAGGAAGCCCAGCAAGCCGACCGTTACCGCGATATGCATGAACAACATGCGGCGCTTGGCCACGGGGGTTTCGGCCATGCTGCCGAAGGTAACGAGCAGGATGCCAAATGCGACCGGGATCAGGGAGGTGGGATATTTGAGCCCGGTGAGCACGAAGCTGGCCCCACCAAGAACAATGAGAAGGACACCAAAGAGAACCGTGACTTTCGCCATTAGGGGAGGACGCCTCCGAAAAGATCAAATCTCATAGCAGCGCCAGAGTTCATCAAGGTCGAGCGTGAAACTCTCGACGGGACCCCGGCCGTGAAGCGCATTGCCGGTGACGGCAGCAGTCTCCGCCCCGGCTTCGTAAACGTAGACCTTCTTTGCATAGGGATCGATCAGCCAGCCTAAGCTCGCGCCGTTCTCTATCCATCGTTCCATCTTTTGCTGGGCCTTGGAAAGGCTGTCGGAGATGGAGAGCAGCTCGACCACAAAGTCAGGGCAGAGGTGCGGGAAGCCTGTCAACTCATCCTTGCTAAGCCCTTCCAGCCTGTGGGGCAGGACGTAAGAAGCATCAGGACTCAGCATGGAACCATCGGGAAGGAAGAATCCGCCGTTGGCATCGAACACCCTCCCCCGCCGATGGGTCCTCCACCAGAGGCGGAGTTGGGTCACGATTTCTGCGTTTCCGTCGCTGGTGAGAGCTCCGGTGGGCGAGTGCATAAGAATTTCCCCTTCCCGGGTGCGCTCAAAAAGGATGAGGTCGTTGGCCGCGCAGAGAGCTTCAAACTCGGCGTCGGTCAAGGGAGGGTTCAGGACCAGACTCCGAGGCGTTTCTGCGCCGAAGGGAAGAAGAGTGACCACAGCCTTGATTCTACCTCGGGGTATAAGTCAGGGTCTCTACACGTCGATCTTGCCTTCGACCGTCAGGAGCTCTTCCAGGATCTCCTGCACAATCTGCTTCGGCGGGCCCTCGGCATTCACCCGCATGAGATCGGGCGTCACTTGCAGGGTATCCAGCTGGCTTTGCAATAGCTCCGGGCTCATGTAATGGTTTTTGCGATCCCGGAGGCGCTGCTCGAGCACGGGTCGTGAGACGGCGAGCAGGATGAACCGGATGTTAACCGACGGAATTTGCGGGGTAAGCTCATCCCGGTAACTTTGCTTTAACGCAGAACAGCCCAGGATGCCGCTGATTCCTGATTCATACCAGCCCAGCAGCAGTTGGTGCAGGGAGGCCAGCCAAGGCTTCCGATCCTCATCCGTCAGCGGTATGCTGGCATGCATCTTCGCCTTGTTGGCTTCGGAATGGAAATCGTCGGCGTCGGCAAAACGCCAGCCCGTCTCCGCAGCCAGCAGTTTGCCGATCGTGGTCTTGCCCGACCCGGTTACCCCCATGAGCACAAGAATCATAGCTACCTTTTAATACCATGGCCGGAGCCAGCGCAATGGCTACTGGGCAACTGCCTGCTTTATGTCGTTGACGACTGTGGAGGGATCCCAGTCGTTGCTCGGGTACCAGCGGAAGATTTTGCCACTGGGGGCAATGATGGCCGTGGATAGAGAGTGGGTCAAGGTGTTGTTGCTGCCGGAGCTCACGCCCACGTCAAAGAATTGATCCACCTGATCCAATTCGGACGAGGCAGGCGCCGCGAAATCCCAGTGAGAAAATGCCTCGCTGCCATGCTCCCCCGTATAGGCGTTGCCGTAGCTACGCAGCACCTTGGGCGTATCGTGCTCCGGATCGAAACTGATGCTCAGTAGATGAGTTTTGTTGTAGAGGTCGGGGTCTGCGGCGAGTTGGTGCTGAATGGTGGCGAAGTTGCGGCTCATACGGATGCAGTAGTCGGGCAACGGACATCGGGTGTAGATGAAGGTGACCAGCAACACTTTGCCGTGAAATTGCTCCATCGTAATGGTCTTGCCACTTTGATTGAGGAATTTGAAATTCGGCACGGACTGTCCTGGGGTGGGGACGTTGTAGAACTTTTCCGGCTTGTAATCCGGTTTGGCCTGCGCGGTCACATCGATCTGGTCCAGCACGCTGGCAGAAGTTGAGACGCGCAGCCGAGCGGTGACGTGGTCTCCCGGGTGGAGCTCCGTAGCCACGCCCGGTTGGGCGAGTTTGTAGGGCATGGTCATGGCGCCCATCAGGCCGGGAATGGCTTCCGTGTCGATGGTTACGATCCCTTTCACCGTGTCGGAGGAAACCACAATCCCTCTGAGCTGGTAGGTCGCGGCGTTCCCGGGGACGGCGGCCTGATCCTCGCCCGCGTGGTCGTCGCTCCGGCAGCCGGTAAAGATGCTTAGCCCGAATATAAACAAGATCATGGAGCGAGTCGCCCCACGAATAAACCGCTGCATGTTCCCTCTCTGTCTCTATCCTAGAGCCTGTGGGTTAAGGGTGGAAACTGCAGATCCGCGGACCTTTCGTGGAAGCACGCAATTCTATCCTCAAACAAAATTGTCATCTCGACCGGAAAAGTCGTGGGCCTTCGGCCACCCAAGGTAATCAAAAACGCCTCGGTCCGACATCCACTCACTATCGAATCGTTACCCTTTCCTTGTCATCCCGACGGGAGCGGAGGGACCTGCGGTTTCCTTCCGGCCCCCCTAAAAATGAAACCGATAGCGAACCTCCCCATAAATCTGGCGCGGATCGTTGTAGTGAAACCCGCCGAACGTCAGGCTGTTATCCAACAATCTCCGCGTGTTGGAAATATTCGAAGCATCCACGGAAACCGAAAAATTCTCCCCAAACGTTTTGCCCACCGCCACGTCCGCCGACACGTGTCCTGGCAAGTAGTCGCCGGTGAACGGAGACGGCGGATCCGTGAACCCATTCGAAAAACCAGAACCGTAATAGACATTGAAAGAGGCGTACGCATGATAAGGAAGATTCCCATTCATCCCGACATTCAGCGTATTCCGCTGATCGTGGTCCAACGCGGAATATCCTTCATCGACCGCGCAATCCGCTGAATCCGGAGGAGAGCAAATCAACCCGCCCGTGATAGGCCCGCGCTGTTGTGCCAATTGATTGGAATAAGCCAGGTGAACCTGCCCATAACGCCACAAGCGCGGCGAGTGGAGCGTCACCTCCCAGCCCTGAATCAACGCCCCCTGCACCGTCACCGGAATAAAAATACTCGATTCGCCAATATTGCTGTGATCGAGAAAATTGTTGGCTCGCGTCTCGAAGGTATCGGCATCCAGCAGCCATCCATGCAACGGAATCTGCACCCCAAACTGATGCTCCTCATCGCGCTCGCCATGCAAGGGCACAAAGCTGGTGTTGTTGCCGTTCGCGTACTCCAGCACTGGACCAGAAAGGCTGGTGAGCGGCGGCGGCTGATAAAAGTGACCATAAAACCCGCGAAATACCCAGTGGAGCTTAGGAATGAGCACCGAGGCGCCGATCCGCGGATAAATCGCGTTCTCCACCACCCCAGCTTCCACATGCGATTGCCGCAAACCACCGATGAGCGTTAACCAGGTGGCAGGCTTGTAGCTGTCCTCGACATACACTTCCTCCACTCCCCCATTGATGGTTTCCGGGTGAGAAAAGTTCGGGTTGGTGCCATCGTTGAACACCACCCCAAAAACATCGTGCTCATGCTGGCCGTAACCATAAATTCCACCACTCAGGGAATTCTTTGCGATCACCGTCGAGACCGAGGCCTGGACTCCGGCATAATTTCCGGTTTGGTCTGAAGTAGTCACGGTGGGCTGATCCACAAGGCTCGAATCATATTTCGCGCTGTTGTAGTGATAAAAGGGCGAAGCCTGGAGCAAGGTAGACGCGTTGAAGTTGTGCACCCAGGTGAAGGCGGCATAGCCGTCGTGTTCATGCTCCCCATCCCGCAGGCCGCTCGAATCGTAGAGCTGGTTTTGCCACGAGTCGGGATCGGGATCGTAAGGAATCTGGTAGTAGTCCGAGCGTAGCTGCGACACGAAACGCAGCTGATTGTCAGGGTCGCGATTGAAGAGCAGCGAAACAAAGCCGCCATAGCCGTTACTGGCGTCGTGCACCGGCTGCTCGATGGGCGGTTGCAATCCATACTGGCTCCGATTGCCATTGAAACTGGTGTACCAGGCAAACTTCTCCGAATGGTTCCCCAGGCTGAGCTGGTCATTGGTCTGATAGAAATTGCCCAGCGAAAGCACGAGTTCGCCCTGGCGATTCCGCTCAAAACCGGAGCGAGGAACTACGTCGAAGACTCCGTAGGTACGATCCCCCACATCCGCTCGATAGCTCCCGCGCGCCACCTCCACATAGTCGATATCCTTGGGATCGATCTGCGGGGCGATGTTGCTGGCGATATTGGTATTGGGAATGTTGACCCCATCGATCAGCCAGCTCAGCTGATGCCCGCCCCGCATGTGCAGCATGTCGTGGGTGATGTACGCACCGGGCACGTAGTCGGTGATCATCGCCAGGCTGTTGGTGCGATCGGCTCCCGGCGTGTTGGCGATATCTTCGCGGCTGATCAGCGTAGTCGGCGTAACGCTTTCTGGATTCACAGCGGAAGCGTCGCTGTTGACCACCACGGACTGCTGGACGGACGCGACCTGCAGCTCGAAGTGCAGCACGGGCGTTGTATCCGAGGCGAGCGTGATGCTCTCCGTCGTGGTGGCGAACCCGGGCTGAACCACCGTCACGACGTATACGCCGGGAGGCACAGCGGACGAGCGGAACTCCCCGCCGCTATCAGTTTTTCGCTGACCACAAAGTCAGAGTGGGCGGCACGCAAAGTAACGTTCGCGCCCGCAATGGGTCGATGTTGCGGATCGTGGACTACCCCGCGAACGGCAATCAATTCCGCCGCTGACGCGTAGGGCAGATACACGGCCGCTATGAGAAGCAAGCAGCATCGGTAGAAATAGGACATGTCTCTCTCCGTAGGTAGTGCAATAGATTGTCTGGATCTAAACGGAGAAGGACGAAGGGGGCCCGCGGGGAGCGGAGCGGCGGAGCATGCGGGTTGCGACTGCATCCGCCATGAGCTGCCGATCAAGGGAAACGACGACCAGCCCAAAGCGTGTGTGCGCGGTGAAATCCGCGATCATAGAACCGTTCGTGACTGCGGGATGGTTCTGGCTATACGGACAAGCCGGCTGACGCAGCAAGGGACCGGCATCCGGCGACGCGCTGGCCATGGAACCCATCACGCAGGTGTGCGCTCCATGAGCCCGGCAGCAGATGGGCAACAATTGTTCGGGCGCAGTCAGTGCCATCGCTGTTGCCGCCGGCAACAATGTCGCAAAAACGCACAGCAACGCGATGGCTGCAATCCGCCGCATGGAGTGAGTGTACACGCGCTGCGATCCCGGCGCATACACAGTGCTTTGCGGTATAAAACAAGGATGCAATTTCCCCCGGCGATCGCGGCAGCTGTGGAAGCTGGCGATGCGGTCATTGCATCCAGCGCCCGCGCCGCGCGTGCCTTGCGTCGGCTTTATGGCGAAGCCCAGCGCTCACAAGGACGAGAAGCGTGGCAATCACCGGACATCCTCGATTGGGATAGCTGGTTAAACCGTTTGTGGCAGAAACGCCTGCGGTCCGGCAGTGAGACACGCCTCTTGCTCACCACCCTGCAGGAGCAGCAGGTCTGGGTGCAGCTGGTAAGGCCCAGCATCGAGGGACGCCGGCTGATCTCTGTGCCCGGCGTTGCCGAATTGGCGCAGCAGGCCTATGCGCTGCTATGTGCGTACGGCGCTCTTGATTTCTTAAGCGGAGAAAGACTCGGTGGCCCGGACGTGGAGAGTTTTCGCGAGTGGGCCCGCGGCTTTGAGCGCAGATGCCGGCAAGAGGATTGGCTGAGCCGCGCCAAGCTTCCCCTGTTGCTGCAGGAGGCGGTGCTCGCCGGCCAGGAGGAGGCCCCCTTCCGCCTGGTGCTGACCGGCTTCGATCGCATCACCCCGGCGCAGCAAGAGTTGATCGACGCTTTTAAAACGCAGGGTCACGACATCGCACTGGCGGAACCCGCCGAGATCTCTCCGGGGCAGACAAGCTTGCTGGTGGAAGCCGTCGACCGAAGGGATGAGATCGCTACTTGCGCCCTGTGGGTACAGCGTGAGCTGGCAGCCGCCGCAGCGCTCGGCCACAAATGCCGCATTGCCGTGGTAGTGCCTGGAGTTTCCCGCGAGCGCCCGGAGATCGAACGAGCCTTTCGCCAGGTACTTGCACCCGAGGCAGTTGCAATTGGAGCACGCGACTTGCCGCTCCCCTACGAATTCTCCCTGGGTGTTTCACTCGCCGACGTTCCCATGGCACGGAGTGCCTTGCTCTTGCTGCGTTGGATGACCGAAGCGCTACTGCAGGACCAGGTCAGCTGGTTGCTCCTCTCAGGCTTCCTCTGTGAGCAGCAGGACGAGCTGCTCGCCATTGCAGAGTTCGATGTCAACGTCCGGCGGCGGGCCATGCGACAACCGGAGCAGGATCTGGATAGCTTTCTGCAGTCGGCTTACCCGCCGGAAAAACTTCGCCACCGGCTGCAGGCTGCGCGGCGGCTACTCCACCAGGACAGCACACTGACGTTTGCCCAGTGGGTTCATGTGGCTGATCAAATGCTCGAGGCAGTGCATTGGCCGGGAGCTCATGTACTTGAGAGCGAAGATTTTCAGGTGCAGGCGCGATGGTCCCAGTTGCTCGATGGCCTGGCCGCGCTGGCGTTTGACGGACGCACCGTCGACTACGCCGAGTTTCTTGAAGTACTGGATCAGCAGGCAAAGCAGACCATCTTCGCGCCCGAGTCGCGGGATGCGCCGGTACAAATCCTTGGACCGTTGGAAGCAGCGGGTCTCAGCTTCGATGCACTGTGGTTTCTGGGCGCTGACGACGCCAGTTGGCCGGCGGTGGGACGGCCGCACCCCTTCCTCACCCGCTCTCTGCAGCGCATCCACAACATGCCGCACGCGGAAAGCACCGCAGACTGGAAGCTTGCCCAGCAAGTGACCACTCGCCTGGAAAGAAGCGCGGCGCAGTGCGTATTCAGTTTTCCCGCGCAGAACGCGGAAGGTAGATGCCGCCCCTCGACTCTGGTAAGCCCCGAAAAACCCAGATTAACGTCGAAAGGCCTGCGCATATCGATGGGAGCCAACGAAGCCGTTGTCCCGGAAGAACTGCTGCCTGTCGAAGACGAGCCAGCGGCCGTTCTTCCCTGGCCTAAAGAGCAGGATGCCGGGGGCGCGGAAATACTCCGCCGGCAGGCAGCTTGTCCTTTTCAGTCCTTTGCGACTCGGCGGCTGGGCGCCCGGCCCATGGATGCCACCGACTGGGGCCTGGAACCTCGCGAGCGCGGCTCCGTGGTGCACAAGATCCTGGAAAGTCTTTGGTTAGAACTAAGAACCCGCGAGGCTCTCCTTGAGGCGCACAGAGACGCGCGATTGCACGCCATCGTCGAGCAACACGTCAAAGCGGCACTCGATAAATTTCGGGAACGCACGCTGAAGCACAGTTGGAGCCAGGCTTACCTCGATGCGGAGCAGGAGCGCATCGTCGCTCTCATCGAAGAGTGGCTGGATTACGAATCCAAGCGGGCGGATTTTACCGTCGAAGCCGGCGAAGAGAAGCTTGCCGCAAATGTAGGAGAACTAAAACTGCAGGTGCGCGTGGATCGCATCGATGCAGTCGGGGGCGGACGGGTGATCATCGACTACAAGACAGGCATGCTGACTGGAGTTTCCTGGGATGGTCGACCGGCCGGATGAACCGCAACTGCCACTGTACGCCGGGTTTGGCCAAATCGACGATTTGAAAGGCGTGCTGTTGGGTAGGGTCCGCGAAGACAAGGTCAAATTCATCGGCCGCGTAGAAGATGCCCGCCTCGTGATGCCGAGGGACTCTAAACTGGTGCGACCTCCGTACAGTGCAGCCATGTTGCAGGGTTGGCAGGATGTCCTGCTCTCCCTGGGGCAGCAGTTTCTAAGGGGCGAAGCGCAGGTCGATCCTAAGCAATATCCCAAGACCTGCGAGTTCTGCGATCTGCCCGGACTCTGCCGGATTGCCGAGAGCGATCCCGTCAACACTGGTGATGAGGACGAGAGTGACGACTGATCGCCAGCCGGTCGATCAAAGCGCCCGCGCGCGGACGCTGGAGACCAACGTGTCTTTCCTTGTTCAGGCTCCCGCCGGGTCGGGCAAGACCGAGCTGCTGACTCGACGGCTGCTCAAACTGCTGGCGGAAGTAGATGAACCGGAACAGATCCTGGCCATCACCTTTACCCTCGCAGCCACCGCTGAAATGCGGGAAAGAGTCGTGAGTGCGCTGCAGAAGGCTCGGGATACCGAGGAGACTGGAGAGGAACTGCAGCTGGCGCGCAACGCCCTCGCCAACGATGCCCGGCGAGGATGGAACCTTCTGCAACAGCCAGAGCGGCTGAATATCCGAACCATCGATGCGGTTTGCCTCGACATCGCACATGAAACTCCCTTGCTTTCCCGCCTGGGTGGTTCGCTCTCCCCTACGGACAAACCGCAGCCGCTCTATACCCTGGCGGCACGCCGTACTCTGGCCCGGTTGGGAGGCGAAGAACCTTTATCCAGCGCCCTCGCCGCACTGTTGCAGTTGCGCGGAACCAGCTTGCCGGATTGCCAGAAATTGATCGCCGAAATGCTGGATAAGCGCGACCAGTGGGGCCAAGTGCTTTCCCTGAGCCAGAATTGGCCGGCAGCACGCGCATTTCTCGAAGAGCCGCTGCGCCGGACACACGAGGAAGCCTTCCAAAAAGCACAGGCTCTGTTCGCCGGACACACCGGCCTGGTGCGAGAACTGCTGGACGTGCTCGGCCATGCGACCCAAAACGTCGGTCCGGATTCCCCGTTGACCGCACTCACACACGTCACGCATATGCGGCACCTCACGGAGCATGCCCACTGGAGCGGACTGTGTCACTTCCTGCTAACCAAAGAGGGCAAGTTTCGTAAGAACGTAACCAGCGAGATTGGCTTTCCTTCCGGCGGCAAGGCGGCGAAGGAACGCTATACGTCGCTCATTGCCGGCCTGGACGCCGAACCGGAAATTTTCGATATGCTCTGCGAGCTGCGCACCCTGCCGCCCCAGGCGTACACCGACGAGGAATCGCAGATGTTGCAGCACATGCTCATCATCCTGCGTTATGCGATCGCGGAACTGCGCCTGGTTTTCGCTGAGCGAGGAATGGTGGACTTTGTCGAGCTCGGTCTGGCGGCTCGCCAGGTCTTGCGGGACGACGACGGTCAGTTAAGCGAATTGGCCGCCGACGTTGCTGCCCGTTGGCCTCATCTGCTGGTTGATGAGTTCCAGGATACGTCGCGCAGTCAATATGAATTGCTCAGCCTGATTGCCAGCGGCTGGGAGTCCGCGGGCCGAGGCAGCTGTTTTCTGGTGGGCGACCCGATGCAATCGATCTACATGTTCCGCCAGGCAGAAGTCGAGCTCTTTGAACGCACCAAGCGTTACGGCCTCGGAGAAGGATCGGCCGTTGTGCAATTAACACCTTTGCAGTTGCAAACCAATTTTCGCTCCCATGCCGGCCTGGTCGATCGCCTGAACGAAATCTTCGCCCAGGTCTTCGGACCCCCCACAGGGGAGGAATATCAGGTGACCTTCGCCCCGTCCACCGCGCATAGTCCGGCGCCGCGCGGCAACCTGGGCGTCAAGGTATGGCCGTTTTTCAGTGTCTCCCAGCCTACCCCCGACGAAAAACGGGCCGTCGAAGACGCGGAAGCCAGGCAGGTGGTCAACATTATCCAGGAACACTTGCTCGCAGTCGAGGCAGCGGAGCGCAAGGACAGTGAGTTTCGCATCGCTGTCCTGGTTCGAGCTCGCACCCATCTGGAGCTGATCGCGCGCCGATTGCGCAAGGCAGAGATTCCCTTTCGGGCGGTGGAGATCGAGCAGCTGGGCGAACGCCAGGAGGTAAAAGACCTTACTTCGCTCACCCGAGCACTTCTGCATCCCCTGGATCGCATCGGCTGGCTCAGCGTGCTGCGTGCACCCTGGTGCGGCCTCACCCTGAAGGACATGCATGCCCTTGCCAACAGCGACACAAGAGACTACAGCCCACCAGCGGTCGTTACCTTGCTGCGTGAGCGGACGCCGTTGCTCAGTGAGGATGGACAACGAAGAGCAGCGCGCGTGCTTGCGATTTTGGAAGACGCCCTGCGCGGGAGGCATCGCCAGGTCTCCTTGGCACAGTGGGTGGAACGTACCTGGATAACCCTGGGAGGCCGGCAATGCGTGGATCGGGCGGGGTACGCGAATGTGCAGGCTTTCTTTGCCATGCTCGAGCAGTTGGGACCGGAGGCCGCTGGACTCGAAGAACAGATCGCTGAACTATGCGCGCAGCCGGATCCTGCGGCAAACGAACGCCGCGGCGTTCAGCTGATGACGATCCACAAGGCAAAGGGTCTGGGTTTCGACGTCGTCATCGTGCCCGGGCTGGGACGGGTCACCCGCGCCGAAACCCAACCGTTGCTTCGCTGGCTGGAACAGACCCGGTTGGTTGGGGCTGCGGAGCAAGAGGAGCGCGAGTTCGTGGTTGCTCCGATCGGCCGCAACGGAAAACAGGGTGACATCTATGCGTGGATTGGAGAACTGCAAGGCCGGCGGGAAGATGATGAGGCGAAGCGGCTGCTCTATGTGGCAGCGACGCGAGCCCGTAAAGAGCTGCATCTGCTGGGGACGGCAACTCTGAAAAAGAACGGAACGGAATTGGGTCCGGGCTCCAGCGCAAGCCTGCTGGGTATCGCGTGGACGGCGCTGCAACCAGATTTTGAGCGTGCGCGTGAAGAACATGCACCGGCAGGAGATCCGGCGCCTCTGCAAGCTGAGTTTTCCTTCCCGCCGGCCTCCCCCACGATTCGATTGCACCGCCTGCCCGTGGACTGGAAGCGCCCGGCATCCGCCGCCCCGCGAGAGACTCAGGAAAGAAACCTGGAGGTCATCGAGCGGCCCCGGGGCTCACTATCGGCGCGCGCATTCGGCACCGTGGTGCACGCGCTGCTCGAGGATCTGACCCGCTTACCAGGCATAGAGGCAGCAGGAGTTTCGCAATCGGTCCTCGACGAGCTGCGGAGCTGGCGGCCGCGTGCCGCGGCGATGCTTCGCTCGGCCGGGTTGCCGCGAGCGGACGCCGAACCCCAAGCCGCGGAAGTGGTGCGGGCCCTGCAGGCCGTCCTCCAGGATGCAAAAGGACGATGGATTCTGGGACCACGTGCGGGTGCGCAGACCGAGACCTCCTGGTCCGGCTGGGCTGTCTCGGAGGGAACAGAAATTGTCCGCACCCTGCGCGGAGACCGGATCTTTCGCGCCGGAGCCACCCCCTGCTCCACGGAAGAAACCCACTTATGGATCGTAGATTACAAAACCGCCCGCCACGGCGCCTCCGGCCTGGATGCCTTTCTCGAAAGCGAAAAGGAAAAGTACCTGCATCAGCTGGAAGCCTATGCCGCTGTCATGCGCAAGGTCCACGGAGAAAACCAGCCGTTACGGCTGGCGCTGTATTACCCCCTGCTGACTCGACTCGTGTGGTGGTAGAAAATTTTCAACCTTTTTCCGCGACTAACCTACCAAAACTGCACCGAATCTCCGTGAACAACTGGCCCAAGCTCTGACTTAGTGCGCATAGTGCGCTTAGTGCGCACGTTTTTCCAAAGAAACCGCAGATCTCTCCACTACGCTGCGCTCCGGTCGAGATGACAATTCTGTTTGAGAACAAAATTCCGCGTTTCCAGGAAAAATACGAAATCTCAGCAGTCGCGGGCAAAGGCGGGACGAAAAAGTATCGGCCCAGCATCCACTCTCTATCAAACCCTTACCATTTCCTTGTCATCCCGACCGGAGCGGAGGGACCTGCGGTTTCTTCCTAACCAATGCCGCCGAAGGAAATCGGACGGGTGCCCCACGTTCGCCCAACCTGCCCCGGCGTGCCGTGGGCGTACGTGGGACGAAAACGGTGGGCAAAGCCCATCGAACGCTTTTACTCCATTGCCTGACAAGTTCAGAAGGTCAGTAGTATAAATACTTCCGCCACTTGTGATCAGAGTGGCCGATCATGCGCATGATATGCCGGCTGGTGTGCAACGAGAAAGGACGAGGCTCGCGTAACAACTTAATCTCACTGAGCTCGCTCAGCAGATGATTCCCCTTCCTGCGATTGCAGGAGTGGCAACACGCAACCAAATTCTCCCAAGTGGAAAGCCCGCCACGCGATCGAGGAATCACGTGGTCCAGCGTGAGTTCGCCCGCAGGCAGCACCACCCCGCAGTACTGGCAGCTATTGCGGTCACGAAGAAGGATATTCTTGCGCGAAAGAGCGCGCGTCTGATGGGGAATACGACGATATTCGAGCAGACGGATCACCGAAGGCATGGGAATGCGCAGCAATGCTGCATGCAGAATGGCGCCTTGCTCCTCCTCGGTCTTAGCCACGCCCTTGAGCACCAGGATCAAAGCCCGGCGAGCACCGCAAATATTGATCGGCTCATAGGAAGCGTTCAACACCAGCACCGGCTTCTGCATGGTGTAGGCAGAAGAAACCCGCTGTCCCGGCCAGCCTTCATGGGGCTCAGAGGGTTCGTGAGGCAGCGCGCGGCTCTGGGCGTTCCCTTTCGGCTTGCGTGCGTGGATCATGGCTTTTCCCAAAGACATCTTGATCCTCCGTTTACGGTCTCAATTCACCTGCCTGCTCTTGAGGAAGCCAGCTTCCCAAAAAGCAACACCTTCGCGTTGCGCGCGGGCAACGGTCGCCACCCGGACCGATCGCGCGCCGGCATTCCGCAGCACCCGGCTGCAGGCGCGGGCCGTGGCCCCGGTGGTGTAAATGTCATCGATCAACAACACGTCCCGTCCCACCAGGCGCTCGGGATGAGGCGCAAAAAAAGCGCCACGCAGATTCTGCCGGCGCTGATGGGTGGTCAGGCCTGCCTGACTCACCGTGATACGGACACGTTTGAGCAAACCCGTTTCCAGGTGCAGGCCCCATTGGGGATGACGGCGGCGCATCTCCGTCATGGCCGCGCGGGCCAGCAGTTCGGCATGGTTGAAACCCCGCAGGCGCTCTTTAGCACTGTGCATGGGAACCGGAATGACCAGCATCTGGTCCGCGGATCCGACGAACGCTTCCAAGCTATGCGCCAGCAGCGCCCCCAGGCGCCGGGCAACCGGCTGCATCCCCTCGTATTTGAGCAGATGAACCAGGGATCGCAGCTCACCGTGGTATCCGCCATAGGCAACAGCTTTCACGTACCCGGGAGGGGCTAGACGGCAGGGTTGGCAAAGTTGAGGATCAAGATCGTCCGAAGGTAACGGGGAAAATTGCGCAATGCCCAGGTCTTCCCCGCAGCAGGCGCAGAGAATGCCGGATTGGGGAGGGAGTTGCGAGCAGCAGAAATCGCAGATGGGGACGCGGGAAAAGCGCAGAAGAGAGCCGCCACAAAGGGCGCAAGGGGAGGGGAACAATGCACAGGAAAGCGAGTCTGCCGGACTTCGGAGCACACGAACGACGGCACGCCAAACCGAAGTTTGAGACAGCGGGACGTCGGGAGTCAGGGTATCAGGCTGACCAGAAAAGACGCACCTCACAGCCGGCCGGCGAGGCTACGCGCTGCCCTGCCGCCTTGAGCAGAGTATACGGGCAAGTCAAGCCCCAACGCTAGCCCCGGTTTAGGCCACTTTCGCAGCAGGTTCACGCCGTGCAACACGCTTGCCGGCAATCGTGGAGGCTACGCCGGCCACCACCAGCGCCGCTCCTGCGTACTGGACCGGGGTAGGCCGCTCGCCGGCCAGGAGTGCTCCAAGCAGTAGGGCGATCAGCGGGTTGACGTAGGCGTAGCTGGCAACACGAGTCGTTGGATCCCGCGCGATCAGGTAGACATAGGCGGTAAAAGCAATGATGGAAGCGAAAATGATGAGGTAGGCCATGGAGAAAGCAACGTGCCAGTCCCACAGATGGGAGAGAGCCGGCAATTTGCCCAACTCCCCCGCAGCCGCGGAAATCAAGAGAAGAAAGCCGCCGCCCCACGTCATCTGCAGACCTGAGCTCATGCTGAGTTGCTTAGGCAGCTGGAGATGGCGGCTGGCCACCGTTCCGCCGGCCCAGAGGAAGCAGCCCATGAGCAGAACCAGGGCCGATGTGGTGAAACCACCGGTATGGATACCGGCCGGCACCATCAGCAGGACGACCCCCGTGACCCCAAGGACGATGCCCACCAGAGACTTCGCCGTGGGCCGTTGCGAACCGGCGAATAACCACTCGCCCAGCAGGACCCAGACCGGGATCGTGGCTGCAATCACGGCTGCCAGGCCGGAAGGCACTTCCTTCTCCGCCCAGAAGAGGCAGCCATAGTCGCCGGCAAACATGACCAGGCCAAGCAGAGCGGTGCTGATCCACTGCCGCCGGTTTGGCTGGGGCATCCCTTTCGCCCGGCTGTACGCGTAGAGGATGAGGCCAGCGCACAGGAAGCGAAACGATGCGGCAAAGAAAGGCGGGGTCACAGCAACCACCTGGCGAATAGCCAGGAACGACGCGCCCCACAGAACGTAAATCGCAGCGTAGGCGAGAAGCTTGCGTATTGCCATAAGTCACTGTATTCGATGGAAGCGCTTTTCGAGATACAGTTGTTTCCACCAAACGGAGGCACGCCGAGTGCACACAACGCCCCAGCCTTTTCAGCCCTTTGTTCCCGCCACCGAGACCCGCCCGGAATTGACGCCCCGCGCCCTGATCCTGGGCTGCATTTTTGGATTGCTCTTTGGCGCGGTCACCGTCTACGTAGGGCTGCGCGCCGGCTTGACGGTGGGTGCGTCGATTCCCATCTCCGTGCTTTCGATCAGCCTGCTGCGTGCCTTCGGACGAGCGTCGATTCTGGAAAACAACATCGTGCAGACCACCGGAAATTCGGGGCAGTCGATTGCTTCGGGGGTGATCTTCACTCTGCCGGCGCTGATTTTTCTCGGCTTCGACCTCGAGTACACGCGCATTTTCCTGCTGGCGCTGCTGGGTGGATTACTGGGCGTGTTGTTCATGATCCCCTTACGGCGGCAGTTGATCGTTGAAGAACACGGCCGGCTGGCCTACCCCGAAGGCACGGCTTGTGCGGATGTGCTGCTGGCCGGCGAGCGCGGAGGCTCCTTCGCTGGACGCGTCTTTCTTGGTCTCGGCTTAGGCGGGCTCTACACCTTCTTCCAGAACGAAAACCTTTTCGGCGCGTGGCCAGGAACGCCCGACTATCAGCCCCAATGGTTCAAAGGGGCAGCTATCCGGGCCGACGTCACCCCGGAATACCTGGGCGTGGGCTACATCATCGGACCCCGGATCGCGGGGCTGTTGTTTGCCGGCGGGATTTTCTCGTGGCTGGTGCTCATGCCAACTATCTACTTCTTCGGCTCCCACTTTCCCCAGGCGATCTATCCCGGGACCAAGCCGATTGCACAAATGTCTCCCAGCGATCTGTGGGCTTCCTATGTTCGTCCTATGGGCGCCGGGGCGGTGGCAGCCTCCGGTCTGATCACGCTCATTAAGACCATGCCGACCATCTTCGGCGCGCTGCGCGGTGCGATGGGGAACCTGCGCCAGAGCGGCGGGCCGAAGGCTACCCCGCTGCGCACGGATGACGATCTCCCCTTCAGCGTGGTGGTGGGCGGCTCAGTGGTGTTGGTCCTGATGATGTTTTTCTTTCTGACGTTCAAGCCGGTACCGGGAGCGCAGGTGAGTTGGATGGCCAACCTCTCCGCTTCGCTGCTGGTGGCTTTGTTCGGGTTTCTCTTTGTGACGGTTTCCTCGCGGATTGTGGGGTTGATCGGTAGTTCCTCGAATCCTGTCTCAGGGATGACGATCGCGACGCTGATGGCAACATCGGCGATCTTTCTGGTCAAGGGCTGGACGGCGCCTGCGTTCGGCGCACTGGCCATCACCATCGGAGGCGTGGTGTGCATCGCGGCTGCCAATGCGGGCGATACATCGCAGGATCTCAAGACCGGATTTCTCATCGGCTCGACTCCGCGCAAGCAGCAGATCGCGTTGGTGGTTGGCGCATGCGTGTCTACGTTAGCAATTGGAGCGACGTTGCAGTTGATGAACCAGGGCTTGGCGGAGTTCCGGCAGACGGCGAGGCCATGGGATATCGCCGCGGTTCACAGTGGTGTGCAGGTGGAAGAGCAACACTTCCACCAGGCGCAGATACGGGTCCTGAACGGCGGCAAGCTTGTCGATACCCGGCCGGGCAATGGCTATGTTTTGCTCAATGCGCTCAATTCTCCTGAGCTAGCGGACGGCAAGTATCTCTTCAATCCGCAGACGCAGCAGATCGAGGTGCAGTGGATTCAAGGGATCGGGAGTGAAAAGGCGGCTGCGCCACAGGCGCGGCTGATGGCCACGGTGGTCAATGGTATTTTGGGCCGCAAGTTGCCTTGGGGACTGGTGTTGCTGGGGGTCTTCCTGGTCATTGCGATAGAGATCCTCGGGATTCGTTCGCTGTCATTCGCGGTGGGTGCGTATCTTTCGATCGCAACCACGCTGGCAATCTTTGCCGGCGGTATTGTCCGCTGGATGATCGACAGAGCCGTTGAGAAAACGGAAAGCGAGAGTGAAGTGAGTCCGGGCTCGCTGTACGCGAGCGGACTGATCGCAGCAGGGGGCATCGTCGGATTGATAGGGGTCGCGCTCAAGCTGTATGAAACCGCAACCGGGAGGCAGGATGTGCTGTTGTTCCCGGCTAACAATTTCCTGCACCACGATTGGGTTTCGGTATTGATGTTCGTGTTGCTGGCTGGTTCGCTCTACTACTTTGCGCGCAAGCCCTTGAAGCAATGAGTCAAAAACATTTCCAGGAAAGCTCCGCTAGAACTGCAGATCCCTCGGCTGCGCTCGGGATGACAAACTAGGAGAGGCCTGTTGCAAGGAGAGGGCTATTGCTAGAGGAGAGGGCGGTCGCTAGAGGAGAGGGTGGTCGCTAGAGGAGAGGGCTGGTCGCTAGAGGAGAGGGCGTTGCGAAAGGATCTACCCTTGGCAACTGTCCCTTCTTTGCAACTACCTTTTCCTTTTTGTCATCCCGAGCGCAGCCGAGGGATCTGCAGTTTCAGCGGACCCTTCCTGGAAATGTTTTGATTATTCCGTACGCAGCCGCTTCAAGGCATCGCGGCCGCCAGGGCTGTTGCCGTCGACCCGCACCGCCGCTTCAAAGGCTTGTTTGGCACCGTGACTGTCGCTGCGGTCGATGAGAACCTGCCCATAGTAGTCGAGCGCTGCCGCGGCTAACTGAGAGGGTAGACTTCCCTTAGCGACAGCGGCTTCAGCCCGCGGAGCTATGAAGGCGAAATCACTTGCTGCCTGCTCGCGGCGTTTGTAAAAAAACGGCAAATGCCAAGCGGAAGCGGCCCGAATAAAACGGGCTTCGAGATCGTCGGGCGCGCGATTCACTGCCTGGTCCATTTTGGCCAGACCCTCATTGGCAAGCCTGCGTTTGTCCCAAATGGCCCACGTGTGGGCCGCCTCCAGAAGCTCCAGACTGCCGCTGTATGCATCGACTACCGAATTTCCAGGGTAGTCGTGCGACAGCGCGGTAAAGCTCGCGCGAGCCTTGTCCGCCGCGGAACGACTTCCCTGCAGGTAGGCAAAATACTGTGTACGCGCTTCCGCCAGGCGCTGATCAAAACGATCGGCCGCCTGCAATACGCCGGTGAAACCCAGGAAAATGGCCAGGAGTAGCCGCAACTTACCCATACGAAATGAAATGCTCGGCCGGCACCAACGGTTGCATCACCCCAACCGATAAGCGCGCTCTTTCCAGGTGACCCGCTGACCAGCAAGTTTGCGTAGCAACGCATACCACTGAAGCAGCAGCAGAACCGTAACCCCAAATGGATGCAGCAAAGCACTATAAAGAGACTGCCGATATTTCCAGACGGAAACCAGACGAGGAATATACGACGCCGCTAATGCGGCGAGTATGAACGAGCGTGCACCCTCACTGTATGAGGCCGGCGCGATGGCTACGGAGATGGCCAGCAGCAGGGGTAAAACCTGTCCGCAAAAGAGTAGGACAGTAAAGGGCAGAATGCGAGCCGGCGTTGCCATACCCTCGGTTGCGTTCTTTGCCAGACCGCGCCAAACCTCCGAGGCATTGTGATACATGCGGCAAGTGGCCAGATAGGTCAGGTCCGCGATATCTGTGCGTAGACCGTTACGGCGAAAAAGCTGCGGCAAAAGAAGACCATCATGCATGGTGGCGCGGATCTCCGCGTGACCGCCGCTCTTGCGATAGGCATCGCGGCGCACCATCAGGAACTGACCGCAGCCTGCCGCAAAACCGGGCGTTGGAATGGTGCGCATACCAGCCAGTGGTAGATACGAAAGCAGCACGAAGTGGATCAGCGGCAACAACAAGCACTCCAGGGGACTTTCCGTTTCCTGCCGGGGAAAGCCACTCACCAGATCGGAGCCGGATCGGGTTAGAAACGAAGACATGGAGACCAGGGCCTCGGGAGCAAGACGAACATCCGCGTCGAGAAAGCAAAGGACATCGAAGCGCGCAGCCTGCGCAAGTGCATGGCAGGCATGCTGCTTGCCGTTCCACCCGTGGGGCAGCGGCGGCGAACTCTGCAAGCGCACGCGTGCATCTTTTCCTACAAAGCTGCGGACAATCTCCGCGGTTCGATCGGTGGAGGCGTCGTCCAGCACCACGATCTCGATCTCCACCCCGCGTGAGGCCAACAGGCTGGTCAGCGACGCGGCAATCACCCGCTCCTCGTTGCGGGCGGGAACAAGCACCGATATAGCGGTTGGCAGAGAGCAGCTTCCGCTCTCGGAGCAGCTGCCGATGTGCGGTTCCCGATAGAGCAGCATGTTCCAGAGCCAGAGCACGGCGGGTACGGTTGCGCAACAGAATGCGAGAACAATGACTGTGCTCATAGATGGCGGACGCTCCCATGGCTGCCTTCGTAAACACGCCCGGTCACCAGAGCAACGAACCGCTTCCAGGCCTCATAGACGCCACTGATGCCAACCCGCCCGGAAAGGATAGTTTCGAAACGCGCGGGATCGCGAAGCCTGGCGAGGGCTGCGAGCTCGTCCTGGGTTGTGGCCAATGCCGCTGCCAGCCGATCGTTCCACTCTGCGACGCTGCACTGATTCCCGTCGGTCACCTCTACCGGCTGGCCGCAGGAGACGAGGATCTCCGGCAGGCGCTCATCCCAATAGGTGTACTCGATGGCCAAAGGGACCAGGGTGCACGCGCCGAGCCGCGCGACCAATGCTGCCAGTCCAGGGCGAAAGATGGCGGGGCGGGTGCGCATATCGGTAAAGCGCCCCTCGGGGCTGATCCAAAGAACGGAGTTCGGAGTGGAAAAGATCTGTTGTGCGGCACGGAGGAATTGGGCCGCTCCCCGGGGGGTTCCGTTGTCTACCGGGAAAAAGCCCAGCTTGCGGAGAAATCCATAATGCTTCAGGGCCGCTTCATCCATGGGCCCGTAGTGTGAGGCCTCGGGAAGGAAATGGCGCGACAGCACCAAGCAGGACAGCGGATCCCACCACGAGGCATGATTGGCGAAAACGATCAGCGAGCCCGTGGTAGTCGGAAAGCGGCCGGGGTTCGCCACGCGAAGAGCGTGGAAATGCCGCCCGATAAACCACTGCAGGTAGTAGGAAAAGAAGGCAAGCAACCGCGGCGACGGTGGGAATAACCTCGCGCGAAGATCACTCCCGTCCGTTGCTTTTCCTGATGGGCTCAACGGTTCTCCAATTGTTCGGGTGGTTCATTATGCATGAGCCAGAAGCTCTTCTGCCTGCAATCGTGCGGACGCGGCGGCATCCGTCCCGCGGTAGTGTTGGTCGAGGGCGTCGGCGGCGATCCAGCCGCTCATCATCACCATGGGCATTCCGGGACCTGGATGCGCCGCCCCTCCCGCCAGGTAAAGTCCCTCCAGGTCGGGACTCGCATTGGCTGGCTTAAAGGCTCCATTCCACCGGCCGTGGCTCGAAATGCCGTAGATCGCTCCATTGAGGACTTTGTATCGCTGATGGATATCGACCGGCGTGAGGGCGCGCTCCAAGACGATACGTTCCTCAATATCGGCCAGGCCGGCAGTACGCTTCAGCTTGTTGAGAATCACCTGGCGGTAGGCAGGAAAGATCTTCGACCAATCATGCTTGGGACGTAGAAACGGAGTATGCACCAAGACGTAGAGCGCATCGCCGCCGTCGGGTGCGGTGGTGGCGTCCGTCGCCGAAGTGGAAGCGAGATAACAGGTTGGATCGGGCGCGGGCTCTGCCAGATTGTATATGTAATGGAATTCCTCGTGTGGATCGCGAGAGAAGACGAAGTCGTGGTGGGCCAGATGCTCGTAGCGCCGGTTGAGTCCAAGGTAAAGGACCACGCCCGAACACGCAGGTTCGTATTCTCTGCGTTTGTCAAAGCGATCGGCGACAGCCCCGCCAAGCAGTTCGCGATAGGTGCGTACCGCGTCTTCGTTTGAAACTACGGCGTCGAAGCGATGTTGTCCTCCGTCGCTGGTTTCGAGGCCGGAAACAGCGCTGCCGTCAGTGAGCAGGCGCGCTATCTCGATCGAGGTGTGGTAACGCACGCCAAGCTCAGTGCCCAGTCGAACCAACGCCTGGGGAACAGCACGCGTGCCTCCCTTGGGGTACCAGATCCCTTGTTCCGCCTGCATGTGGCCAATGGAACAAAGAATTGCGGGCGAGTTGTCGGGCGATGATCCCACATATTGCACGTAGTGATCGAGCATCTGAGCCACGCGTGGATCTTTGATGAATTCGCGGATGGTTCCGGACACGCTCTGTCCGAGGCGCATGCTTAGGACATCTTTGAGGACCCCAATCTGGAAGGTTCCGCCGATGTCGAAGGTGTCGCGCATGGAACCGACCGACTTCCAGAAGAAGAACTTGTCGGAGATAGTATGCAGCCGCTCCGACAGCGCCATGAACTCGGAGAAGCGCGTGCCCAGCCCGGGCTCCCTGCCCTCGAGAGAGGCGGCCATCTCGCGGACATCGTCTTTGAGGTCCAGGACGGTGCCGTCATCGAAGAAGCAGCGCCATTGCGGATCCAGGCGGACCATTTCCAGGTAGTCGCTCATGGTACGGCCGGCTTCGCAGAAAATACGACGCAGTACTGAGGGCTGAATCAGGATGGTCGGTCCCATGTCGAATCGGAAGCCCCGCTCCTGCAACACCGCGGCCTTACCGCCCAGCCATGGGTTCTTTTCGAAGACTTCGACCTGGTAGCCGCGGGCGGCCAGGGTACACGCCGCCGAGAGTCCCCCTAACCCTGAGCCGATCACCGCAACACGCATGTTGTTTCTCCTAAGTCTCAATCAAGCCGCGCAGCCGCTCGCAAGAAACGGCGCAGGCCTTGCCAGCGAGTCCGCCAGAGACCGCCATGTACTGCTTGGATGTAACCGGCAAAGAACGACTGGTGGGCAGGCGTTGTCGGTCGATAGGCTCGCCGGTCGCGGCTGCGCTGGGTGACGATCGTCTTGAGCGTAGTCATTTCCAACAGGCCTTCGCGTCCGCGGGTAACACCGAATCCGCTCGCTTTGCGACCGCCGAAGCTGACGCGCGGATCGGCAGTGCCGACGATCAAGTCGTTGATGAGAACAGTCCCAACGTTAAGATGAGAAGCCAATTGGCGCGCTTCGGGCTCGGGCCCAAAGATGGCCGCAGTCAGCGCATAGGGGCAGGTTGCGTGTGCCGCGATCGCGGCTTCTGTATCCGGCACTTGGATAATGCAAAGCACGGGCGCGAAGATGTCGGCTTGCGCGATGCGCATTTCGGGAGTTGCCCTGGTGACCAGGGCGTAGCGCAATCCTGCATCCGACTCATCCTTGAGGATCGATCCTCCCAGGCGCCTCGCGTCAAGCAACAGGTCAGCAAGCGCGGACTGGGTGCGCGCCGGCAGAACGACGGGAGGAAGGTTCTTGCATTGATCGAGCAGTGCCGGTACCAGGCCGGGATGGTCGCCGACCAAAAAGAGACGCCGCGGCGCCATGCAGGTGGCCGAACCATTGAGGCGCAGGCCGAACGCCAACGCGGCGACAGCACGATCGAGTTCGGCTCCGGGCAGAACGAAGACCGCATCGCAGCCAGAGAGTTCCATGACCGCCGGCGTCAAGTGCGTTGCAAGTTCATGTAGCACCGCAGTACCGGTCGCGGCGGAGCCGGTAAGGAACACCTTATCGACGCCGGCAGCAATCGCATCCATGGCAGCGAGTGCGGATTCGTCGAGCAACTGTAACAAAGCGGGGTCGAGGCCACACCCTAGCAAAACATCGCGCAGCACCTCAGCGGCTGCCGTACCGCCGGGCGCGGGCTTCCACAGCACGGCGTTGCCGGCGGCCAGCGCCTGCAAGGCCTGCACTCCGGGCAGGAAAAGGGGATAGTTCGCTGGAGCGATGATGAGGACTACACCGAGCGGATCGCGCCTGGTCTCCGCGGTTACCCGGCGAAGCCAGAAAGGGCGGGTGTGGGTGCTGAGCCGCTGAGGAGCCAGGATCCAGGCGGCCTCGCGCTCGAGAAAGCGGCACGCCTCGACCAATGGCAAAACTTCAGCGACCAGGGTGTCGGCCACATTGCGATGCAATGCCCCTGGCTTGTCGGAAGGAACGGTCTGCGCGATTTCCTCCGCGGTTGCCGCGATGCGATAGCGCGCGCGACGCAAGAGAGCAAGCCGCCCCTTGACTTTCGTGCGCGCCCAAATCTGCTGCGCCTCCCGCGCCTGCCCCAGGGAGATAGACCGGGCTTGCGATTCGCGCTGCGTTTTCAAGGGCATAGTTTTGATTGTGCACCCTGACGGCATTTTATGAGGCGGCTTCATACAACGCGGCTTCCGCCGGAGCAGCATCCCACTGCGGCTCGAGGTTGAGGTCTTCGAGCAGCAGGCGCGCGGTGATGCGCGCGGATTCAAAAATCACCGGCAAGCCGCTGCCGGGATGGGTGCCACCTCCGACCAGATAGACGCTGTCCAGGTCTTCAAACCGGTTGTGCGGCCTGAGGTGGAGCATTTGCCGCAAATTGTGGGACATGCTGAAGGTGGCGCCTTTATGCAGTGCATAGTCCGTACGCCAGTCGGCGGGCGTGACCATCTTTTCAAAACGAATGCGGCGTTCCACATCCCGCATTCCGATCTTCTCGAGCTGGCGCAGGGCGAGAGAACGAAAACGTGCCTGTTCTGCGGGCCAGTGGATGTTTGCATGCTCGTGCGTAACCGGCAGCAGAACGTACAACGTACTCATCTTCTTCGGCGCAAGCGAAGGGTCAGTCACGCAGGCGTTCTGCACATAGAAGGACGGATCGTCCGAGAGCTGATGCAGTTCTTCGATATCGCGGAGATTCTGTTTGTAATCCGCGGCCAGGTAGATGGTGTGGTGAGAGACGTCGTCGTAACGTCCTTCGATACCCAGGTACAGCATGAAGGTGGAGCAGGAGAAGCGCTTTTTCTCAATCCTGGTATCGGTCCAACGGCGGCGAATGCTGTCCGGCACCATGCGTTGCATGGCCTGCGCGAAGTCGGCGTTGACCACCACGGCATCGGCGGCAAGGGTCCGGTTCGCAGTGCGCACCGCGGTGCACTTGCGCCCTGCAAATACCATCTCTTCCACCGGCTCGTTCAGCAGCACCTTGGCACCCAGATCTTCGGCAATACGGGCCATGGCCTTGGTGACGGCGCCGCAACCACCGACGGGATGAAAGACGCCATGCTCGTATTCGAGAAACGACAGGATGCTGAACAAGCTGGGGCAGGTAAACGGCGACATGCCCAGGTACTTGGATTGGAAGCTGAAGCCCAGGCGAATGCGCTCGTCTTTGAAATAGGTACGCAGGTCGGAATCAAGCGAGCGCCAGGGGCGCAGCAGGGGCAGCATTTTCAGCATCTTGATCTTTGCCAGGTCTCGCCAACTCTCGAAGGGCGATTCAAGAAACGGCAAGAACTTCTCAAGCTTATTGCGGTTTTCACAGAAAAAGCGGTGGAAGCCGCGAGCGTCTTCAGGGCTGAGCTCGGCGATCGCGCGCTCCATCCGCTCCAGGTCAGGGGTGGCGAGCAGCTCTCCCCCGGCACCGAAGACGAGACGATACTGAGGATCCAGCCGGTACATGGGGATTTCCTGGTCGAGGTTTCTTCCCGCGGCCGCAAGAATTTCCCGCAGCACCCTCGGGTAAAGAAAGAACGTCGGTCCGGTGTCGAACTTGAACCCGTTTCGTTCCATGGTGGAGGTACGGCCCCCGACAACCTCCCGGCGCTCGACGACCGTTACGTCGACGCCCGAGCGTTGCAACAGAATGGCAGCTGCGAGGCCGCCCGGGCCGGCCCCCACAATGATGACTTTTTGCTTTGGCTTAATCATTCGTTCGAGTGGTGAGATGCAAGTGAAACCCTCTTTGAATTTTTCACAAGCGCCATCCGCGCGCTACTAGTTAAAGGGGGGCGATTCCAGCAGATACGGAAATGCAGGCTTTCTTTTTGCTCCTGCCAAACTTCAACTGCGCAGCATTAGGATCTGCGTCAATTTCCGACATGTTGCGGTTGAGCAGAGAGCGATCGTGCAGCGGAGCGGCCTTGCCGGACGAGATCGGGCAATCCCACGCCGTAGTAAGCGCTGCCCACCAGGCGCAAGGTAGGTATTGCGGCCACCATCGATTCCAGCTCCGCCATACGGTCCAGGTGGCCAACCGAGTATTGCGGCAGTGACAGAGGCCAACGACGCACTACCGTTTCCACCGTTTGCGGTAGTGGCCCCAAGACACAGCCCAACTGCAACCGGGCACGCTCGATGAGCGTCTCGTCCGGCTCATTCAGCAGCGCAGCGCCAGAGCGGCCTCCGAAGAAGGCCCGGAGCAGGATCGCCCCTTGCGGGACGCGTCCGGGAAACTTCTGATCAACAAACGTGCAGGCCAGCAGGGGATATTCTTCTGCTTCTTTTTGCCCAGAAACTTGCGGGACCACAAAGCCAAAGCCACGAGGAATGCGCAGGCGGGCTGCCTGCTCCGGAGCGAAAGCCAGTGCAACTACGATCGCCGAGGTGGCTTGCTGGGGGAGCAATTCCGCCATGCGGCTTCCCTGTTCGTTGAGCTGCCGCAGCAAAGGGCCGGTTACGTGAGGCGGAGTGGCGAGGACCACCGCGTCAAACTTTGCCGGACCGTCAGCGGTCGTGACGCGCCAAGCTCCATCCTCCACCTCAATCCGCTCTACTGGTTTGCGCAGTCTTACAGATGCTGCCGGAATCCTCTCCACCATGCGATCGATGAGCGTCTGTAGCCCACTGGCAAGGGTAGTGAAGATGGCCGGCGTCGACGGCTGTGCGCGCCGCTGGATGGCCTGGATCAGGCTTCCCTCTTCGGCTTCCATGCGCACGAAGGCGGGCATGACGGCACGGACACTGAGCTGCGCAATGTCTCCGCCAAAAACCGCGGCCAGCAGAGGCCCAGCGATCGTGGATGCAACTTCTGCACCAAAATGGCGGCGCACAAAGTCAGCCACGGATTCGTCATGAGCGGGTGCGGACTGTTTTAGCTCCTCGGCGCGCTTGGGCTCGCGCAGGTAGGCCAGCCGGGCCTGCCAACTGAACAGCGGCGATTCCAGCAGCGGACCCCATTTGGTTGGAACCATCATGCGCATTCCGTCGGGAATGGGGATCAATTGGGTTTGGCGCATACTGCCCTGCAGGACGTACGTGCGCCGCCATTGATCGTTCGAGGGGATGATCTGGTCTTCGAGGCCGAGCTCTACCGCAAGCTCGCGCGCCCATGGCTTCTCCGTGACCCACGAATCGGGTCCGCACTCAATGACGAACCCGCCGCGATGGACGGTTTCGACGATGCCGCCGAGCCGTTCTGAAGCTTCGAAGAGGGTGAACTCCACCCCGTCACGGGCGAGCTGATAGGCACTCGCCAAACCGGCAATGCCGCCACCCACGATCGCGATCATGAGGCGGGCGCTGAAAGGGCCTCGGAGGGAACCTTTGCGGCCAGCCGGCGATATCCCTTGCCGGGCGAGGTCCTCAAGCGTTGCGGTGAGCAACGCAGAGTCGTTGAGCGATTGAGGACGCACGACCTCGATGCCGATGCCGGCGGCAAAGTCGCGAAAGCCAATGTCGATGTCGTAAAGGATCTCGACGTGGTCACACAGAAAACCGATGGGCTGGATGACGACAGCGGAGTGGCCTTCCTGACGCAGAGCGGTGAGAGTGTCCTCCACCGTGGGACCGATCCAGGTTCCGCCGGACATGCCCTGGCTTTGGAAGGCGAAAAACCAGTTGGAGGCGGTGAGACCCAACGGCGCTAATAGCGCAGCTACGTTTGCCGCCGTGCGCTTGGCTTCCACGGGATATGGGTCTGGACCAGGAGATGGTGGACCCGAGGCATCCGCGGGCTGCGTCTGGATGGTTCTGCAGGGCACGCTGTGCGCGGTAAAAAGCACTGGGACCGGAGTGCCGATGCGCTCCGAAACACTTTGCCAAACCGGTTGCAGCCGCTCGGCAAAGGCTTGAGCGAGCAGCGGGTGGTCGGCCCAGCCATCGATGAAGTCCATCTCGATCGCGCCAGCTTCGGCAAACGCGGCTCGCCGGTACAGTCCGACGCTGGTGCGGGAATTTTGTGGAGCCAGGCAAATCACCACTGCCGAGGTAATGCCATCCGCTAGCATCTGGCGGACCACGTCGGCGATGTACGGTTTCCAGTTACGCATGCCGACGTAGACCGGCAGGCCGAGTGCCTGAGCAAGCAGGCGCCCCTGCTCCATCGTGAGCTCGGTCAGCGGGCTCGATCCAATCAGACTGTAACGGTGACGAATCTCTTCGACGACCGACTCAGGCATAGGGCGGCCGCTGGTGATATTGCGGAGATACTCGGGAATTTCGTCGAGCGACTGGGGCGTCCCGTGGGCCAGCAACAAAACCGCCTGGCGATGGGCGATATCAGGCACGGGACGGCTCTCCAGGAGCTGAACTCGCGCACATACTGGACGACTCGCTGCACGTTTTCGACCGGGGTACCGGGAACGATGCCGTGGCCAAGATTGAAGATGTGGCCGGGGCGGCCTCCGGCCTGCTCGAGGATCTGGCGGACGCGTTTGCGGAGCAGATCTTCGTTGGCGAAGAGCGTGATGGGGTCGAGGTTGCCTTGCACCGCAACCGCGTGGCCGAGCGTGGACCAGCCCTGGTCCAAAGGCACTCGCCAATCGAGCCCGATCACGTCGGCGCCGGTTTCGCGCATGGCGGGCAGCAGGGTCGCGGTGTCCACTCCAAAATAGATGACCGGCACGCCCAGCGCCTGGACCCTGCGCACGAGACGCGTGGTCACCGGGAGCACGAAATCGCGGTAATCGGTAGGGCTGAGTGCGCCGGCCCAGCTATCGAAGATCTGGATTACGTCGGCCCCCGCCTCCACTTGCTGGGCGGCGTACTCTTCCAGGACGGTAGCGAGCTTTTCGAGCAGTAGCTGCCAGACGGAAGGCTCACGGTACATCATGGTCTTGGTGAAGATGTAGTTGCGCGAACCGCCGCCTTCGATCATGTAGCTGGCGAGGGTGAAGGGCGCTCCGCAAAATCCGACGATGCCGATGCGGTCGTTGAAGTGGGCGACGACTTTACGTATCGCTTCGGCCACATAGCCAAGTTCGTGCGCGCGATCGATGCGCAGTTTGTCCACGTCCGCTGCGGTACGCATCGGTTGGTGGATCACCGGACCTTCGCCGGCCAGGAACTCGAAATCCAGACCCATGCCTTCCAGGGGCAACAGAAGGTCGGCAAAGATGATGGCGGCGTCCACGTCGAGTTTCTCCGCGGCGGTGATGGTTACCTCGGCGGCAAGCTCGGGGTTTTTGCAGATTTCCAGCAGCGAATGGTGGCGGCGAACGGCCTGGTACTCCGGCATGTAGCGGCCGGCCTGGCGGAGAAACCACACCGGGGTTTTGTCCACGGGCTGGCGCAGGCAGGCGCGCAAAAAGCGGCACCGCCGGGGAGGCCGGAACGGGCGGCCATGTCGGGGCTGAGTTCGGGGCTGAGGATTTTTTCCGGCATGCTGAGCTTCTTTTTGAAGGGTAGCATTCCTGGCATGCTGGGCGGAAAAGGGGGCGAAGGGTGGGTTTTCTGCGATGAAAAGTGGATGTCCGGGTCTCCCAGGGTTCTTTTGGACCCAAAGGAGAACCGCAGGTCTCCCACTCCGCAACAACGAGTCGAGATGACAAGGCCACTAGCTAAACAAATTTGTCAATGTCGACCGCAGGAGTAAGGGCCAGCGGCCCACCCCAAATGATGAAAAACGCCTTCCGTCCGAGGCCGCCTCCCATGGAAGAGCTACCTTCCTCTTTGTCATCTCGCCTTCCCCGGCGTGCCGTGGGACCGAGCGCAGCGCAGCGGAGAGATCTCCGTGTTGACGCCCCTTCCTGGGATGTTTTTCGAGCAGTGGAGAGATCTGCAGTTTCCAGGTTTGATCAGGGTGCGGTGGAGAAGCCGAACGTGGTCACGTTGTGGTAGGTCTGCCCTGGCTTCAGCTCGGATGTCGGGAATTTGGGGTGATTGGGAGAATCGGGAAAGTGCTGGGTTTCCAGGCAGAAGCCGGCGTGCTTGTTGTAGACGTGGCCGTGCTTGCCCTTCAGGGTTCCGTCCAGGAAATTGCCGGAGTAGAACTGTATCCGGGTTGCGTGGTTTCTACGGTGAGTATCCGCCCGGTGGTCGGTTCTACGACGCGCGCAGCCTCTTGCATGACGCCCATCTTGCCATTCAGAACATAGTTGTGGTCGTATCCCCCGGCCAGGCGCATTTGCTCGAATTTGTCGTCGATCCGGGCTCCGATAGCCGTCGGATTGATGGAAGTCCAACGGGGTTCCGGCCACCGGGGCCAACTCGCCGGTGGGGATAAGGGATGCGTCGACCGGCGTGTAGCGATCGGCGGGAATCATGACCTGGTGGTTGAGGATGTCTCCGTGCCCTTCGCCGGCCAGGTTGAAGTAGCTGTGATTGGTCAGATTGAGGACCGTATCCTTATCCGTGGTGGCGAAGTACTCGATCTTGAGCGCATGCGCTTCCAGGGTGTAGCGGACCTTTGCGGTGAGCGTGCCCGGAAAGCCCTGATCGCCATCTTTGCTCACCAGGGTGAGCTCGACTCCGTTGGGAATTTCATGCCCCTGCCAGACCAGCTTGTCGAAGCCCTTGATGCCCCCATGCAGGGTGTTGGTGCCGTCATTCGCAGGAAGATGGTACTCCTTGCCGTCGAGCGTAAAACTGGCATGGGCGATCCGGTTGCCGTAGCGCCCTACGATGGACCCAAAGTAGCTCTTGGGATCGGCAGTGTAGCCCGCCAGAGACTCATAACCCAGCACGATGTCACCAGTCTTGCCGCTGCGGTCGGGAACCTCGAGAGACACCAACCGTGCGCCGTAGGTCATGATGCGCGCCTTTAGGGCACCCTCTTCGAGGGTGTAAATCTCCACCTTGGTTCCATCGGGCGTACTGCCGAACTCGGACTTCGTCACCTTTGCCTCCAGACGCGATGCCATCGGCATCAGGATAAAAAACAAATAAATACAGTGAAGCGCTTTCGATTTCATCCAACGGTTGGCCATGAACAGACTCTCCTGTTTGCCGTGCTGCGCGGCGACACGCATCGCGTCTTTCAAACCGTAATGGATACTAAAGCATTTCCCGGTTGGCATGTATGGCGGCGAGGTAATTTCGCATCTTCGCCGTGGCGGAGCTGCCCGCAACGACCCGAGAAGTGCTCTAAAGCACTGATTCGAAACACGCAAACGCAGGAGGGACCAGAAGCAAAGAGGGTGTAGACATTACCTGCTGCGAGTACTTTTATCCCGCCCATTGTTACCCAATAGTTGTAGCCAGCGAAGCGTAAGCGGCTATTCTACGGATCAAGCGGTGGTTCTGGACGACTGCTTGTTGATTCTTCGGGGGAGGGATTCAATTGAAGCTGCCGGTCACAAACCACCGCGAGTACATTTCAACCAACGTAGAGGTCACGCTGGATGATGCTCGCGCCACTGCGCTGGAGCGAATCGTCAGCCTGTCCATGGATTACAACCGAGGCGTCGGCCTGGTGCAATTCCGCAATGGTGTGGATGCGGTCATCGCGTCTACCGGCTACCGCCAACTGATCGAGAAACTGCTTGAGATCCTCTAAATCCAATATCGGGTCCCGCACGACTGTCCGGCACCGGCAGGTCATCGCCGGTTACCAGGACCAGATTGTGTCTCTGTTGTGGACCAAGCCCGTCCAGCTGAGCTTGCACCTCGCCAAGGTTTCTCTCTGACCTGAAGCATCTCTCCGACAATTTTGAGTGGGTTATCATAAAACGGCTGCGGAGCCATCATGGTCAATTATCTGGAATTGCCGGTCGGAGAGAAGTGCCCTGAAGTCATTAACGCGGTCATTGAGATTCCGGCCGAGGGCATCAACAAGTACGAGTACGACAAAACGCTTCATGTTTTCCGCCTGGATCGCAATCTCTATTCCCCGGTGCACTATCCCGGCGACTATGGATTCATCCCCTCCACGCTCAGCGAGGATGGGGATCCGCTGGATGTGCTGGTGCTGGTGGACGCGCCCAGTTTCCCCGGCTGCGTGATGCAGGTAAGGCCGATTGGCCTGCTGGAAATGCTGGATCAGGGAGTACCGGACGAGAAGGTTTTGGCCGTGGGCAAGAACAACCCGCGCTATGCCGACGTGTGGAACTACTCGGAAATCTATCCGCACATGCTGAAGGAAATGACGCATTTCTTCGCTATTTATAAGGACCTTGAGGGCAAGCGGGTGGAAGTGAAGGGCTGGCACGATGCGGCTTTTGCCCGTAACAAGGTGATCGAAGCGGTGAATCGCTTCAAAGACAAGAAAGTGACTCCGTAAGCAGCCGGAAACCGCTCCATCCGGCCGCCTTTCGGGACTGGACGATGCGGCGTAGGAAATCCGGAGCGCGCCTCGGATATAATCCGTCCAGTGACCCCCGGAGAGATGGCCGAGTGGCTGAAGGCGGCGGTTTGCTAAACCGTTGTAGGGGCTAACACCTCTACCGGGGGTTCGAATCCCCCTCTCTCCGCCAGCAAACCCGCGACACCCCCAATAAAAAAAGCACAGAGTTTTCGTCTGCGCCCGAGTTCCCTTCGGCGTTGGAAGCCAGAGACACGCTAGGGCCGGTTCCGTCTGGCCACTCGATTTTCGATCGTAAATCGAATCTTTGTGCTTGCTTTGCGAAGCCAACCTAGTTAAGTTCAGGTGAATAGATGTTTGCCCGGCCTTTACATCGTTCCCTATTTGTTTCTGTCGGTAGCCTATGTAAGGCCGGCGCTGATAGTCGCAAGACTGACTTAGCCAGTGCACGTCTAGCATAGATCTACCCCTCGTTCGAATCCCCGGTCACTTTTGGTCTTTCAGGTAGCAGCGGTTTGCTGCTCTTTGTTTAACAGGTCCGCAAATGGACGCTTAGTTCTCATATCCCAGAGGGTGTTCCTCGGCTGCTGCATTGATGGATTGATCTGCCCTGCAAAGTCTCTTTTTCGTTGGCGTGTTGCTGCGGAGGCGGATTGAAAAACAACTTTGAGGCGTTTCACAGGTTGGCTGGGGTTTTGCATAAACGGTGGAACCGGCTTGCTATCTGGGGCTGCGTTTATTTGTTGATGACGGCCACTTTCAGCGTAGGCGCGCAGGCCCAGATAAACGTCTACACCAGGAGCTACGACAACGCTCGCAGCGGCGCCAATCTGCAGGAGACGACGCTCACCCCGGCCAACGTAAACGCTAACAATTTTGGAAAGCTCTTTACGGTTCACACCGACGGGCAAATCTATGCCCAGCCGCTCTATGTGTCGGGCCTGACGATTGCCGGCGGCACCCACAACGTAGTCTTCGTTGCCAGCATGCGAAACACCGTCTACGCCATCGATGCCGATTCCGGCGCGGTGTTGTGGCAGCAGAATTTCGGCCCACCCATCGTTCCCCAGGACGTGGAGAGCGACCAGAATATAGTCTGGACGACCGGCCTCGGCATCCTGGGCACGCCGGTGATCGATCCGGCGACCGGTTACATGTATTTTGTCTCTGGCGAGCAACCGGATGGCACCAAGAACTACTCCTGGAATCTGAACGCGATTGATATCACCACCGGACAGCCGGTGCATGGAAGCCCGGTCACAATCACGGCTACTTATTCCACGGCCGACCTGACGAATCCGCTCACCTTTAACGCCGGATACCACAATCCTCGCCCCGGGCTGGCGTTGGCCAACGGCAACGTCTACATCACCTTTGCGTCGCACGAAGACCAGTACGCCTATCACGGCTGGGTGCTAGCCTACAGCACATCGACGCTGGCCCAGACCGCAGTGTATTCGGACACGACCTTGGGCACCAAGGGTGGCATCTGGAGTGCCGGCCAGGCGCCTTCCGTGGATGCCGCCGGCAACATCTATATCTCCACCGGCAACGGCAGCTTTGGCGCCACGCCCAATCACCTGGTGCAGACGGGCAACAGCTTCATCAAGTTGTCGCCGACGCTGCAACTGCTTGACTATTTCACACCGTATAACAGCGCCGGCCTCAACAGTGGGGACCAGGATCTGGGTTCGTCGGGCTTACTGCTGATTCCCAACACCAACTATGTTCTGGGCGGAGGCAAGCAGGGCGTGCTCTACCTGGCAGACACCACGAATATGGGCAAATTCAATGCCTCCACCGACCAGGTGCGGCAAGAATTTCAAGCGGTATACGGCACCGGAACCAGCCATATTCACGGCGGCCCGATTTATTTTAACGACGATACCAATGGACCCACCATCTACGTGTGGGGTGAAAACGACTATCTGCGCGGCTTCCAGTTCAATGCCACCACCGGCATGATTGACACTACCCCTTTCGCCACGAGCACCATGAAGGCTCCGGTGACCAATAACAATGGCGCCATGCCGGGTGGGTTTCTAGCTGTTTCGGCCAATAATAACCAAAACGGCATTGTGTGGGCATCGACCCCGTACAACGGAGATGCGGTGCACCGGTCGGTTCAGGGTGTGCTGTACGCTTTCGATGCGGCGACCTTGAAGCCGTTGTGGACCGACAAGACCAACGACGCGCGCGATGAAGTGGGCATGTTCGCGAAATATGTGCCGCCGGTGGTGGCCAACGGGAAAATGTACATCACCAACTTCGGCCCCGTCGGCAGCAACGACGGTAGCGGCAACCTGTTGTGCTATGGCCTTCTGGCGACCGCCCCAGTGCTTACGGTATCGGCGAACAATGCGACCCGCGTCTACGGCGCAGCAAATCCAACCTTCACCGGAACAGTCTCCGGAGCGCAGAACGGCGACACCTTCACCGAAACGTTTTCCACCACAGCCACCGCCACCAGCGCAGTGGGAAGTTACCCGATTGTGCCCACGGCAAGCGGCACTGACCTGGGTAATTACACCGTGAATACGGTGAACGGCGCCCTCACAGTCACCGCCGCGCCCACAACCACCACCTTGAGCGCGCCGGCAAGTGCAGCCCCTGGCGCGAGCGTTACGCTAACGGCAACCGTCGCCTCCGCCGCCGGCACACCGGGCGGCACGGTTACGTTTTACAGCGGGACTGCGTCGCTGGGCACAGGAACGCTGAACGCCAGCGGCGTCGCTACGCTCAGCACGACGACCCTTGCCACCGGTACCGATAGCCTCACCGCCAGCTACGCGGCAGCGGGTAACTTCGCCGCCAGCACCTCGACTGCAAGCACCATCACCATCAGTACGACCGCACAGACCATCACGTTCCCAGCCATTGCGCCACATGTGTACGGCAGCGCACCCTTTGCCGTCAGCGCCACTTCGAGCCTGGGAAGCACTTATCCGGTGACCATCGGCGTGCAGTCCGGTCCAGCCACCATCAGTGGAGGCATCGTGACCGTGACCGCGGTGGGGACGGTGGTGCTGCAAGCCAGCCAGGCCGGCGATGCCCAGCACAACGCGGCGACGGCAACGCAAACCTTCCAGGTAACCCCTGCTGTATTGAACGCGGCCGCTACCAACGCGAGCCGCGCCTTCGGTGCCGCGAATCCAACGTTTACCGGAACCGTCACCGGTGCCGTGGGCAGCGACAGCTTTAGCGAAACCTTCAGCACCACGGCTACCGCCGCCAGCAACGTCGGCACTTACCCCATCGTGCCCGCAGTGACCGGACCGGTGAACAACTACACAGTCACCGCGACCAACGGCACATTGACCGTGAACGGGGCGGCAACGGCGACCGCGGTGAGCGCGCCAGCCAGTGCAACCAGCGGCTCCAGCGTCACGCTCACCGCGACGGTGACGTCGAGCGCTGGCACACCTGGCGGGAGCGTGACATTCTCGGCCGGCGCCACTTCGCTGGGTACGGGTACGCTTACCGGCGGCGTAGCCAGCCTGGACACGACGGCGCTGCCCACCGGATCGGATACCGTGACGGCTACCTATACGGCTGCGGGCAACTTCGCCGGTAGCAGCGGCACCGCGAGCCTTTCCATTAGCGCCCCCGTGGTTACGCCGGCCGCCTACGCGTTGAGTGCGAGCCCAACGTCGTTGACCGTTCAGATGGGCGAGGCGGGGAACACTATGCTGACCTTTACGCCCAGCGGCGGATATAGCGGAACCATTGCGCTCAGCTGCTCAAATCTGCCCACGAATGCCAGTTGCGCATTTTCTCAGGACAAAGTCACGCTCACTGGAAACAACCAAAACGTCACCTTGGGACTGACTATCAACACGACGGCGCAGTCGTCGAGCCGGCGCACACCGGCGAGCACGGCACTTCTTGCGCTCGCTTTCTGGTGGCCTGGTGGGCTGACCGGCGTGGCGGTGTTTGTCCGCAAGCGCAGGTCGAAGATGCCGAGGGTAGCGCAGCTTTGCCTGCTGCTACTATGCACTTGCGCATTCGCCGCCGGTCTGTCGGGCTGCGGCTCGAGCAACGGATCCAGCATGAGCCAAACCACCACCTCGCAGGTGAGCGTGGTGGCCGCGGGAACGGCTGCTTCCGGGGTTACGACGCAAACCGTAGTCCTCAGCGTGACGGTGACGCAATAAGCAACCATCGTAGTTCTCGGCACTTGCTTTGCGCCGCACTCCTTGGCTGGTTGTGCGCAGCAAGTGCTTTGGCCCAGCACTACACGGTGGTAGACCGGGGACTCTCCCTGGTTCGTACGCTCGCCGATACTCCGGGACTAAACAACCGCGGCGACGTGGTCATCTGGCATTCGGTCAGCGCCAGCCAAATGCCCGGTGTGGTCATGCATGGCCAGGATTCCCTTCCCATCGAAGGCGCCAAGGGGTTCCCGCTTGTCTACCCGGCCGACATCAACGACCAGATGGTGGTTGCCGGCACGGTCCAGGCTGAGCTGGACCTCCGCTTCACCCACGCCTTTCGCTGGGCGAACCATAAGATGGAGCTGCTGGAGTCTTTGGGGGGACCCTACTCGACCGGCTTGGCCATCAATGCGGCGGGAGTCGTCGCCGGCAGCGCGCAGGCCGGCAATGGCGCTCGCCATGCAGCTGTATGGCGAGCAAAACAACCTCGCGATCTGGGACTGCTTGGCGGGGGAGACTACAGCAGCGCTCGCGACATCAATGACCTGGGCGATGTGGCCGGTGAAGCGAACATGGTTCCCAATGGCAAGCCGCAGGCTTTCTTTTGGCATGCCGGAAAGATGCGGCAACTTCCCAGGCTGCCCGGTGGAACCACCTGCAGTGCCCAGGCCATCAACGATCGCGGCGTCATAATCGGATCCTGCGATCTGCCCAATGGGCTGGGCCACGGGGTGATCTGGAGGAATGGCTCAGTCGAGGATCTGGGCATTATCGGTGAACCCGACGAGGCGACCAGCCTCGCGCTGGATATCAATTCGTGGAATCAGGTAGTGGGTGTCGCCCAGCCGGAAGACGGCAAGCTCAAAGCGTTTCTATGGGAAAAAGGTAAGATGATCAACCTGAATCAGGCTGATCGATCCACATTCCGGATGGATGCTGCTGGTGGCATCGCGTATCAACGATAAAGGTGAGATTCTCGGCAGGGGCTATCTTAACGGTTCTATTCATGCCTTTACTCTCGAGCCTTCCCCAGGCACGTGACCGGTGCGGACTAAGACAGGCATTCGCGACTTTTCGTCTCAAAACGAACTGGTCTTCCCGTCACTCTCAATTTTGCGAGAAGTCTCGCAGGTTTACATAGTGATCTGTGCGATGCTGATGCAAGCATTTTCTGCAGATAGCCGCAGCTATGCGCGTTTGACTCTCCTCGGCAGGACGAAATAGTTCGTGAGAGCTGAACGGACGAAGCCTTTCTTCCGCATCGACCGCACCACTTTCAGTGCATCGAATCAGCTTCGCCACTACACGACAAGCATCGCGAGTTCTATCGTTCGCGTTGTTCCAGAAGTCAATCATTGCTTCTCGATATTCCTGCGCAATTTCCGCACATTCCCGGCAAGGATTATCCATCGACAACTCCGTTTTCATCCATTATGCGTCTCCTGATGATCGTTTGCCGCGCGAAAATCGTGCCATTGCAGGAGCACACAACATAAGCCCCTATATTGAGCATGGTGCACTCCTGGCGCAAGAATCGCCTCTCTCGAGGCGACCGTCCGTTTATAATCGAACGCAATGAAGGCGCATGTTTACGTCACGCTGAAGCGCACTGTCCTCGACCCGCAAGGGCAGACCATCCATGGCGCACTCAAACGAATGCAGTACACCGGCGTTGAGGATGTCCGCCAGGGGAAATACTTCCAACTCACGCTGCGGTCGATGGATACCGCGGATGCGAAGGCAGAAGTGGAACGCATCGCCCGCGAGGTGCTGACCAATCCGGTGATCGAAGAGTATACCTACCGCCTGGAAGACTAGGCAGCCTGTCGGCCCGCAGGACCGCCCCTTACAATAAGGGACTATGTGTGGAATCGTAGGATATGTCGGCCCTAAGGACGTCGTCTCTGTCATCCTGGAAGGCCTGCGGCGGCTGGAATACCGCGGATACGACTCGGCCGGTATCGCCGTAGGATCCGCCGGGCATGGACTGGAATTGCGCCGCGCGCCCGGGAAGCTGCGCAACCTGGAAGAGGTGATCCGGCAGCACCCGCTGCACGGCACCTACGGCATCGGCCACACCCGCTGGGCCACCCATGGCAGGCCGACCGAAGAAAATGCTCATCCCCATAGAGACTGCACCGGCCGCATCGTGGTGGTGCATAACGGCATCGTTGAGAATTACCTGGAATTGAAGCGTGAGCTGGCGGAAGAAGGCCACGTATTTGTTACCGAGACGGATACGGAAGTGATCGCTCACCTGATCGAGCAGGAATTGCGCTCGGCCGAAAGCTCCGGCAAGACCATGTTGCTCGAGGAAGGGGTACGGCGGGCGGCGCGGAGGTTAACCGGAGCTTACGCCATCAGCGTGATTTCCGCCGATGCCCCCGACACCATTGTTACGGCGCGCAATGGGCCGCCGGCAGTGATCGGTGTGGGCGAAGGAGAATCGTTTGTAGCCTCGGATGTGCCCGGAATCCTGCACCACACGCGCATGATGTATTTTCTCGCCGATGGCGACGTCGCCATCCTGACGCCGCACGGGGTGAAGTTCACCAATCTCGCGGGCGATCCGGTGGTGCGCAAGGTGGAGAAGATTCTCTGGGACCCGATCCAGGCGGAAAAGGGCGGCTACAAGCATTTCATGCTCAAGGAGATCTTTGAGCAGCCGCGCGCCGTTCGCGACACGACGCTGGGCCGGATCTCCCTGGAGACGGGCGAGATTTTCCTGGGCGAGATGAAGATTACTGACGACCATTTTCGCGCGGCCACCCAGGTGAACATCGCGGCTTGCGGTACGAGTTGGCACTCCGCTCTCGCCGGCAAGTACATGATCGAGCGGCTGGCGCGCGTTCCCACCGAAGTGGACTATGCCAGCGAATACCGCTACCGGGACCCGATTGCCGATCCCCACGCGCTGGGTATGCTGATTACCCAGTCCGGCGAAACGGCGGATACACTCGCGGCGCAGCGGGAGATGATCGCCAAGGGATCGATGACCATCGCCATCTGCAACGTGGTGGGCTCGATGGTGGCGCGAGAAGCGCAAGGGGCCATCTACACCCACGCGGGGCCGGAGATTGGGGTCGCTTCGACCAAGGCGTTCACCGCACAATTAACCGCTCTGTTTCTCTTTGCCGTGCACCTGGCACAGAAGCGAGGGACGATCGGAGGCGCCGAAAGCGCTGCGCTGGTCGACGAATTGAGCCGCATCCCGGGAAAGATCGAAGAGGTGTTGCGGCAACGCGATGGCGAGTGCCGGCAATTGGCCGAAGGGGTTTGCGTCCGCCTCAGACTTTTTGTTTCTTGGGCCGCGGCATTCACTTTCCGATCGCGCTTGAGGGTGCGTTGAAGCTGAAAGAAATCTCCTACATCCATGCCGAAGGTTACCCGGCAGGGGAGATGAAACACGGGCCGAATGCGTTGATCGATGAAAAATTGCCGGTGGTGGTGCTGGCAACCAGCGATGAAAACAGCCCGGAGTCGGTGCTGCGCTATGAAAAGACCCTCTCCAACATCCAGGAGGTAACGGCACGCTCGGGCCGGGTAATCGCGGTGGCGACGGAGGGGAACAAACAGCTTCGCGAACTGGTCGAGCATGTGATCTACGTGCCCCAGGCGCCCGAGTTACTGGCGCCGTTGCTTGAGGTGGTTCCGCTGCAGTTGCTGGCGTACTACATCGCGGTGCGGCGGGGTTGCGACGTGGATCAGCCGCGGAATCTGGCTAAATCCGTCACGGTCGAATAAGGTGTTGATAGCAAGTCAAATGTTGTGTTCCCATCCGAGGTGACGGATATTGTCACGGCCAATCTATACTGCGCGGCTGACGCGCAGACTTCTGCTGTCGGAACCCGCCGCTTGTTTCCATCTTGAATTCACCGCTGAGGGGCTGGAAGAGTTCGATTTCCAGCCGGGGCAGTTCGTGTCTTTCCTGGCGGTTGACCCTCTGGGGAAGCACCAGACGCGGGCCTATTCGATCGCCTCAGCGCCCCGCGGCAACCAGTTCGATGTTTGCGTCAACCGGGTGGAAGGTGGGTTTTTCTCGAATTTACTGTGCGATCTCGAGGTGGGACAGAGTCTTGAGTTCCATGGGCCGCATGGGTTGTTCATGCTGCGCGCGCCGTTGACCGACAGCATCTTCATCGCCACGGGAACGGGCATCGCACCTATGCGAGGCTTTGTCGAATACCTCTTCCCGGAAAATGGCGAGGACCGCAGCCAGGGGCGGAAGATCTGGTTGGTGTATGGAACGAGGTATGAGACCGAGCTTTATTACGAAGATTATTTTGAGAGGGTGGCTGCCAGCCGTCCGAATTTCTTCTATCAAACGACCTTGAGCCGTCCGCAGGAGAGTTGGCCGGGCGCTCGCGGGTACGTGCAGGAATTGGTGGAGCAGATTGCCGCGGAGCATGCGCGTCTTGCGGCGGTGGATCCGCGGCCGGTAGAGGGCTCGGTGTACAACATTCATGCGTATATTTGCGGGTTGAATGAAATGGTGTCGGCTAACCGCGATTCGTTGAAGAGCTTGGGTTGGGAGAGAAAACAGATTGTGTTTGAACGCTACGATTGACCCCTCAACCACACTCAGTGGTTCTGGACGGGTGTCCCATGTTCGCCCCGCATTTCTCGCGGCCTGGTCCGCAACGAATGACGGGTGCATCTCGTCAACTTGACTTACGATTTTCGGTTTCCTTCTTGCCCCGTGACAAGTGTCCGAGCAGCCGGTTATCTCGGCCATGTGCAGGGAGCCAAAGAAAACTCACTGCGCTGGCTGGTCGTTGCAACACTGCCCCACGGTCAAATCGTCCAGGTGTGCACTTGCTCGGGTAAACGTTTTGAACGTCCCGGGTTCCCCCCCGAGTTTCCCCCGATTCGGTGTATGCGTCTCGCTAAATACACCACCTATAGTGGTATATTTATTTGGAGGTGATCGGCGTGAACAAAAAGGGCTTTTCTCTACGCGAAGCAGCTGCGATTGCGGGAATTCCGGAGACCACGATTCGGACGGCGATCGAGAAGCGGTCCATCAGGCCATCATCGTCCCGTGTCGGCAAGTCGATCCGCTATGAGTTCGATCTGAACGAGCTGCTGTTCATCAAACTACTGACCGAGTTTCCATTTTCGCTCCCGAAAGAGGATAAGGACTCTCTCCGTCAGCTCGTGGGCAAGTCTTCCGGTTCGGTGGGGCGGTGGCAGATGCGCGGGCCCGATCTCCTGATGAAGAAAGGCGAACTGTCCGTGTCGGTCCACTATCGTCCCTTGCGTAAGCAGCTTTTGCAGAATGTGAATCTTTACCGCAAGGGGGCCGGTCGGATTGTCTCCGATCCCGAAATACTCAGTGGCGAACCTGTCTTCAAGGGGACCCGTATACCACTCGAACACATCGCAGGGTTACTCCGCAAGGGATTCAGCGAGGCAGAGATTCGAGAGGATTATCCAGCTCTCAGCGACCTTGATCTGGCCTTCGCTTCTATTCACGCTCGCATGAGTCCACCTCCAGGCCGCCCACGGAAGCCTTTGGAACTCGGTCGGGGGAAAGCAGCATGAACCCTGTGTGAGATTTCTTCTTGATGAACACCTGTCTCCGGCGTTGGTAACATACATGGCATCCCTTGGATGCTATGGTGCGGCGGTACCGCACGTCGGGCTCAGCGGCGCAAGTGATCGAGCCGTATGGCGTTATGCCTACGAGAATGACCTGACGGTCATCACGACAAACGCAAAAGATTTTCTGGTGCTCCTAAACGTGGAGGTGCATTCCGGCCTGATCGTACTGCGTGAAAGCGGCCTGTCACGTCAGGAGCAATGGGAGCGTATCGAACCGGTGCTACGGTATCTGCTTGAACGGAATGATCCTAATTTCATGCTGAACAAGGTGATCGAGGTTGAAGCGTCGGATCGCTTCTCGGTGCGCAGGGTGCCTCCGCCCTTGTTCCCATAAGAAAACACGGCTGTGCTGGCAATCTTCGGCGAGAAGAGGATATTGAGGAAATGCGGTGACTTCCCTCAACTCGTCTGGGCTGCTGAGTTCCCTTTCGTGTGGAAGACTGGGCACAACCATGCGCGCAGCGCGTGAAAGCAAGTGAATAGGTATCCTGTCACCGGATTAGACCCCAGGGCTGTAGGCCCGATTTATGCTCTTCAGCATGTCGCAATCGCTGTCCTGTGTCCTCATCCACCTCGTTTTCAGCACCAAGGACCGTGTGCCCGTCCTGGATTTTTCGGTGCGGCCTGCACTCAACGCGTACCTCGCCACCGTAGCCCGCAATTTGGGCTGCGAGTGCTTTCGCGTGGGAGGCGCTGCAGATCACGTTCATCTGGCCATCCGCATCTCTCGGACCATCACCACCGCGCGGCTCGTGGAGGACCTCAAGACATCATCGTCGAAATGGCTAAAGACGCAGTCAACGGCGTTAACCGGTTTCGCGTGGCAAGGTGGGTATGGCGCCTTTTCCATCGGGCCGGCAAGCCTCGAAGCATTGACGCGATACATCGACACCCAAGAGGAGCATCATCGGACGCGCACATTTCAGCAGGAGTATCGAAAGCTTCTCGAACGATATGGTGTCGACTACGATGAGCGGTATATTTGGGGTTAAGCAGGTGGATCGGGCCTCCAGCCCTCAGGATCTGGATTACCGGACACCCAGGCCGATGGCCTGGGCTGATATAGCAACGCGCTTTCGGTGCTGCTTTTTAGGCTGCAACCCATGGGCTCGATTGATCCTTTGATTCTTTCTTCTGCATGCAGTCAGATGCGAGCACCGAAGGTGCGTCGTAATACCAGCCCAGGCCATCGGCCTGGGTTTTGGGAAACCACACGATTTCCCAGGGCTGTAGGCCCGATTTATGCTCTTCGGTTAATCCGGTGACAGCATACATATTGCGGCCAAGAAGCCGATCGCACGCGGCCTGAGGAAGCACAGGTGAATAACTATCGTGTCGCCGTATATGGACCAATGCCATAAAGGACAACCCGCGAGCCGCGCTGCTATTGAGCAGGGGCTCGGTATACATGGCATGGGCGTCGTCGTGTGATGAGGGCCCGTACCATGGCTGGGTGATGGCCTATGATGCGCACTCCCTGCGACAAAAATCAGTCTTTAATGCATCGCCCGATGGCGATGACGCCGGCATTTGGGAAGGAGATACCGGGCCGGCGGCGGATGAGGCCGGCCATGTATTTCTGGCTACGGGGAATGGGGCTTTCGATGCCGGAAGAGGTGGGCGGGATTATGGTGACTCCTTGCTGAAACTCGATGGAGAAAGCCTCCGGCTGAGTGACTACTTCACCCCCTACAACGCTGCCCACCTGGACCAGGATGATAGCGACCTCGGATCCGGCGGGCCGGTGCTGTTGCCTGACGAGAGCGGAACCCATCCGCACCTGGTAGTGGTAGAGGGAAAAGGAGGCGTGCTCTACGTGGTGGACCGCGATCACATGGGCCATTGGCGGCCGGAGAACGATGGACACGCGGTGCAGACACTGGCAGTTGGCGGCGGGGTCTTCGGGGCTATGGCTTATTGGAACGGTTATGTTTACGTATCGAGCGATGGGGATCGGCTGCGTCAGTTCTCTTTGACTGGCGGCAGGCTTTCGCCTAAGGCTGAAAGTGCAACCGGTGGCGTTTCGGCCACTCCTGGTTTGTCTGCCAATGGGGTCAACGACGGAATTGTCTGGTTGCTTCGGTCGAAGGTTTGGAATGGAAATGATCAGCCTGCGGAGCTCTATGCTTATGAAGCGGCGAATGTGGCTCATGAACTGTATAACACTGAGCAAAGGCCCGGACGCGACCGGCCTGGGCTGACGCTACGGTTTAATGTTCCGATGGTTGTGAATGGCCATGTGTATGTAGGGGCTAAGCACGAGGTGGATGTTTATGGGTTGTTGGGCGCCGGCGACAGTCGTTGAGTCTTGCTTCGTCTGACTCTCGAATCATCTAGCCGCGCTGCCCCGATTCCATCGCTCGCCAGCGACGCCGACCTGGTCGGATTCGAAACGTCGCGCGCTGAGGTCCGGCGGATGCCCGAATGAGTCGACTATCCGGCAAGGTGAACCTTGAATAGTGCAAGCTGTACGGTTTGCCGGTTTTTCGGCCATGTGCAGGAAGCCCAAGAAAACTCACTGCGCTGGCTGATCGTTGCAACACTGCCCCACGGTTAAATCGTCAAGGTGTGCACTCGCTCGGGGTAACCGTGGTGAACGTCCCCGAGTTTCCCCCCCGAGTTTCTCCCGAGCAGTCCATCGGATTCCTGGTCCGGCAGCTTTTCCTCGACGGCAGCACGGTGCTCGACCATGTACGCGCGGACGCGGGGCTTGCTTTTGGTGCAGGTTGCGTTATCGGGGTTGAAGCCCACGGCCTCGGCGGCGCGCTGGTCCGTCATGGTTCCAGATAAGACCAGGTGGGCGAAGGTTATTTACTGATCGGTGATGGGGTCGCTTACGTTGTTTTGGGCATCGCCGTTTGCTTCCTCGCGCACTACCTCTTCTCTCATTTAGTCTCTTTTCTTGTTTGGCAAACGTTCGGTTTTTCAATAAGCTCTGCTTCATATAATAAGCGAGGTCAGGCTGCACTATGGATGATTTAGTCTTCCGGAGCTTCAATGACGCTACCAACTCAGCTATCCCTTCGGTTGTTGGTCTAGATGCAAATGGCAAGAACTTCTGCATCGGTAGCGAGGCAAAGAAAGTTGCGGGGCTAGGGCGCCCCGTAGTTCAAGATTTCAAACGTCATATTGGTGACACTGCCGCTATGTTTATAGGGTCCCGTTCTGAAGCCTTATGGCCCGTCCGCCCTGGCGTTCCTGGACGACAGGGATCCTTATCGACGGAGGAGGCAACGCGGATTTTTTTCGAGGGATTGATTGAGAGGATCGGTCCCTTACCACAACAGCTCGTGATAGGCATTCCCGCGTCGACGGATGAAGACTGGCAGAGAAACTATAAAAGCAATCTGTCAAAGGTGCTCACTGGCTTGGGCTTTGCGGACCCTAAGTACTTTCCCGAGCCATTCGCAGTATTCCAGTATTATCGACACTGCGAGCGGTCTATACCCGACGTTGATCATGCACAGACGATTATTGTCATTGACATCGGTGGGGGATCGTTCGATTGCTGCGCAATCCAGACCACCACCAGAGGTAACCTGGCGCGGAAAGGTTCTACCGCTATCCCACTAGGCATCAAGTCGGTCGCATTTGCCGGGAAGGACATCGACCGGAGACTCTTCGAAGTGGCCGTACTTAAAATTAAGGATCCGGTTCTCAAAAAGGAATCACAGTCTGGTCGTCTTAAGACGCATCCACTCCCACTTTTTGAAATTGAACAAATGAAAATAGAGCTTTCTGATTTACTGCAGGACCGTAACAAGAACCTCAGCGATGATTGTAGTGACATCAGTATTTCTAGGACAGTCGCAAAGGGGATGTATCACCCCGACATTGCCTTATCACTCCAAATCACGGGTGAAGAACTGAAGGCGATAGTTCTCAGTGCTTGGAAGGACTACTGGGGACCAACACTAGTGTCCACCCTAAGCGACACTAAATACCGTGGCGGCCGCGTTGCAATCGATACCATTGACAAAGTCATATTAGCGGGCGGTAGTTCCCATCTCGCGTTCATTCAGCAGCTCGTAGCGAAGACCCTAGCTGGTCAAGTGCTCTTTAACCCAGAGGACATAATCGTTGGAGAACATTTCGATAAGGCCGTCGCGTACGGCCTAGCTGTGGAGGCTAGGGAGCAACGCAACACCGCGCTGAGAACGCACGATTCAATAGGTCCATGCATATTTAATCCGCTTTATCTTTACGTTGCAAACGAACGAACGTCCCCATTGTTGGCACCTCTCGTCCGTCAGAAGAATGGCTCGACTACTCATAATGACGGTGCATTACTTGCAGGGCCCATGCAAATCGCGGATTTCACGATGGACTTCGAGATCGTACTGCCGTTCAAACCGGCCAAATACTTTGTCTATAAGTTTTTTGACACTCCTTGCCTGAACCACGATGGTAGCGCGGTTCCCCTCAATCTGGAGGATAACGTAGTCCGCGTCCCGCCAAATTGCCCCTCTCGCTGCTCACTAAGCTTATCTTTTGGAGAGGACGGAGTAGTGAGGCCGCAATTCGCTTTCGGAGAGAATTCTGTTCCCGTCAGGGATTTCTTCTTTGGAGGTCTACAGATAGCGAGAGAAATCGAGTCTTATGCCGGAATTGACTTTGGCACCTCCAACAGTTACGCAGTGAATTTATGGTCAGAGCCCCTTTGGAAGGATGTCGACTACCCAGTGTTTGCAATTTCTGAGTCCGCTGGCAATCAGTTGCGACTGCTCGAAGCGAGAATCAAAGGGTATCAGTCTGACAAACTTCTTACCGATTCAAGCATTAAGCAGCTAGCTTACAAGCAGCGGACGAGCTTCATATTTAATTCGATCAAAATCGAAGGTAGCGGTTTGACAAAGGGCGAAACCGAACTCGTTCTGTCTGGAGCCATTCCCGTATCCACCAAAGAGTTGCGAGAGCCCGTCAACGTTGCGAATGGCTATGACTTCATCATGGAGAATGCCCGCTCGTACCGTGATGCTCCGGAATCCTTCTTACGCCAACTCAACAAGATCGTTCTAGACGGGATTAGTGAGAGTGCTGGTAAATACAGGCTCGACGCAGTAAAGCTGGCAGGAATGGACTTCGAACCCCCTCCTGCCTTAGCGGTCGGACCGTATATGGAACGGCTAGGGAAAGAACTGAAGGACGGTCCCGGTGTGAAATCAGCGATCCATTTCGCAGCTGAGGCGCACGCAAAATTTACTGCAATACATCCGTTTGAAGATGGTAATGGGCGAGCTGCGCGCCTTCTGGCAAATGCAATTTTGGTCGAAGCCGGACTTTACCCAATCACGATTGAGTTCGCGGATAAAGAGCGATATCTGGATTGCCTCAAGGCCAGCAACAACAAGGATCTCTCACCGATGTGTGCGCTCTTCTCCGAGCTCATGGAAGAAGCCTTAGATGGGTTGGATCGCATTCCAACAGCAACAGCAACCGATGTTCTGGTGCCACGTCAAGAGGTAGTGTTTGTAAGCGCTAGCCATCGGCTCGCTGAAACGGTAAGGCGCAAGGTTGCTGCACTACATGTCGAGAGGGAGGCCAGATACCGTGCGTGGAGCGCCGCGTACGGCTCGTTCCGGGAAGAGTTGTTAGCAGCTGCGAGCGCTTTCAATGAGACTAATCGGATGTCGCCATTCTCAATAAAAGTTACGATGTTTGACACGTTACCATTCGACAAGTATGAAGGCATCATCCAGGGTGCTCGGACTCCAAAGACGTGGCTCACGGGATGCGAGTTCAAGGGCGAAGCAAAGCGGGAAAACTTCATGTTCTTTTTTCAGGGGTTATCCCATCCGATGACGACTACGGCACGTCGTGACACCGTGGTCTTAGCTGCAAGGGACGTCACGTTGGCGATATCAAGGTGGACAGACGGCATTTTCCGCAGATTACTAGATGAGCCCGTTGCGTTAAGAGAAATTGCGTATGCGGACGGCCAGTTTGTGTTCTTGTCAGCCCCTGCCCCCAGCAAGTGGCAAGTGAAGGTTTCGCCCATTTCAGAGGTGATAAACGACTTCTTCGCAGATGTTATCGAGGCATTCTTTTGATGAACGCGGGCCAGAGGCATGGGGCGACGGATTGCGGTGATAACCGTGAAACGTAGTTATCATGGGGGGGGTAACCTGGGGACGGGGGTAACCTGGGGACGGGTAACCTGGGGACGGGTAACCTGGGGACGGGAAGGTGTGAAGAAATTGACAACAGCAAAGGGCTATTGTTGCAACAATAACACCACTAGACTAAAAGCGTGAGCGCACCTTCAGATTCCCCTCGTCCTCGTCCGCGCCTTTCATCGATAGACCGTTCCCAGCTTGTGTTTCGTACTGTGGATGTAGAGAGAATGATCGACGACGACCACAGTGCACGGTCGATTTGGGAGATGATCGGCGGGTTGAATCTAAGTTTGTATAACGCCAAGATTGCAGCTGTGGAGGGACGTGCTGGCCGAGACCATACAGCTCCGCAGTTGCTCATAAGTTTATGGTTGTATGCCTACAGCCGAGGGATCAGTTCGGCACGTGAGATTGCGCGGCGATGTGAGTATGAACCTGCGTTCCAGTGGCTGTGCGGTTTGCAACCTATTAGTTATCGCACCCTGTCCGGATTCCGTTCTGATAACAAGGACGCGCTCGGTAGTGTGTTCGTGCAGGTGGTGGGAGTGCTGAGTGCCGAAGGGCTGATCACCATGGAACGGGTGACGCTGGATGGCACCAAGATCAAAGCCAACGCCAGCGGAAACACGTTTCGACGCAAAGAGAAGATCGAAGCCCATCTTGCCGCAGCACAAACGCAACTAGAGAAGATGAACGAACAAGCCGCCGAGGAAGAGAAGGTGGCCACGCGCCAAGCGGCTGCGAAAGAGCGGGCGGCTCGTGAACGCGTAACCCGCCTGGAAAGCGCGCTTCGTGAAGTGGAGCGTCTGCAAGAAAAAAAGAAAGAGGATAAGAAGACATTTGTAGCGCGGGCATCCACCACCGATGTCGAAGCTCATGTGATGCGTAACGGCGAAGGTGGCACAGTGCCCAGTTACAACGTGCAATTAGTGACCGACACCACCCACGGATTCGTAGTGAACGTAGAGGCTACCACTGACGCCATCGACTATCGTCAACTGGAACCAGCCCTTGACCGCTGTAAAGCGACGCTGGGATTGCTGCCGAAGCAGTTGATTGCAGATGGAGACTACACCAACCATGCAGCCGTGCAGGCTGCTGCAAAGTCTGGTGTCGACTTTTACGGTTCGTGGCAAGACAGCTGGAAACCGACAGAATCGGATGCTCAGGGACGCTCCGGGGCCTTTATAAGCAGTGCTTTTCCATATGATGCGAAGAATGACGTTTACCTCTGCCCTGCCGGACAGCAACTAGTCCACAAGACGGTCCTCGATCGTGGACACGGGGTGCGCACGCATGTGTACAAGGCGCCAAAGGCAGCTTGCGCTTCCTGCGTTTATCGCGCTCAGTGTGCCTCGAAGAAACCGAAACCACAGTGGAGACGCTCAATCACACGTCTTGAGGAGTCTACGGAAACAAGCGCATTCAAAGCCAAGATGCAGACTGAGGCGGCACAGAAAATATACCACCAGCGCTCGCAGATCGCCGAGTTCCCGCACGCCTGGATAAAAGAGCGATGTGGGCTCCGGCAATTTCGCTGCCGTGGGCAACAAAAAGCAGGCATGGAAGCTACGTGGACCTGCATCAGTTACAACCTTATCCGGTTATTTAGCGTACGCCGACGCCGCAAGACCGCTACCTCGACTGTCGCTGCCGCCTAAGAAAGGGCAGGGTGGTCTGTTTCTCAACACGATAAAAGACCAAAGCCACTCCTCCTGCGTGCACTGTGCAACCCCAGTTTCAGACTCACGATCCGATCGGAGGGCTGGAGAACCGAGTACCTGCCATCGAATAACGAGCGGGGCACCGGGACGACCATGGGCGGACTGAAATCTTTCACACCTTCCGGACGGGACGTTCACCACTCATTGAGCAGCCGGAACTTACTCTCTTCCAAGAAGTGAGCTCCTCATTAAAGGGCAGAAGTGAAGATCTGATTGTCGTGCGTCTGGGTGGAGCTTGGGAGCTTGGCTACCCTTCTGGGAACCAACCGCGCAAAATCGTTGACGGACGGGATGTTCACCGTTCCTTTTTCGACTACGCTCCATCGGCAAGCGGAAATTATTCAGTGAACATCCCGTCTGTCAACACCTTTCAGCATGCCGACCACTTGTACGAACAGGCTCTCTAACGCCTCCTTGTGATCAGACCGGAACCCAGATAAGGTTCGATGACTGATTGGCTGCAATCCGCAAAGCCACGCCAGTCCAGGCTCATAGGCACACTGGCGTGCAACTTCACGTGCGGAGCTAATCCCTTGGCTGTAGGCGTAAAGCCACAGCTGATCAACAACTGCGGTGCTGTGTGGTCGCGGCCAGCGTGGCCTTCAACGGCCGCGATCCTGGATGATACAAACTCAAATTCATGCGCCCTACCAAGTGCCAGATCGAGCGGGCACTGTGGTCCTCATCGATCAGTCGCTCGACGTCAAGGGTGTGCAAAAGCAATTGAGAACGGTCGATCGAAGCTAAGCGAGGTAGTGGCGGAACTGGTATATCGCTCATACATAAATTTTACAGAGTCATTGTATTCGCAACCGTTACTGTATGTGTACATTTAGTCAATTTCTTCACACCTTCCTGTCACGCCTCACCCCTGTCACGCCTCACCCACCCCTCACCTAACTAGCTTCGGCGCCCACACGAAACGGCGCGTTGAGCACGGCATTGCACGCACGGGCTGCATATCACGGTGGTTCGCGAAATGGTCGTCATTTTCTGGAAACATTCCGTCAAATTACCGATAAGCCGGTTTACGGACAAGTGGATCCAACCGCATCGTAAACACGAGCACAGCTTTCCGTTACTGATTTCTCTGGACAGCATGAGCCTTTGCTCACCTTGACATTCTACTGGAGGCACTCTATCCTCACCTAGAATGTCTACCAAGGAACAGAAAGAACGTATCGAGCTGCTCCAAGGCACCCTGGACCTGCTGATTCTCCGGACGCTGCTGCTGGGGCCGACGCACGGTCACGCGATCGCCAAGGCAATCGAATTCAACTCCGACGACGTGTTGCAGGTCGAGCAGGGGTCGCTGTACCCGGCACTGCACCGGCTCATCAAGCGCGGGATGGATTTCGGCGGAAGAAGGCACCTCCGAGAACAATCGCCGAGCAAAATTTTATCGGCTGACGGCCAAGGGACGGCGGCAACTGGCGATCGAGACCAGCAAGTGGGAAAAGCTCGCGGGAGCGATCGCACGGATTCTCCGGCCTATGGAGCAGGAGGGCAAATCATGAGGCGCCGCAAGCGCATGATGGAGGATCTCGACCAGGACATCCGCGACCACATCGAGATGGAGACACAGGACAATATCGAACGCGGCATGTCGTCGGAGGAAGCGCGCTATGCGGCATTGCGTAAGTTCGGCAACGTGACCAGGGTCAAGGAAGAGACGCGAGAAGTGTGGAGTCACAATCAGCTTGAGCAACTCCTGCAAGACGTGCGCTTTGGCGCGCGGACGCTGCGGAAAAGTCCGGGATTTACGGCCATTGCCATCATTACGCTCGCGCTCGGCGTCGGTGCCACTGCGGCGATTTTCAGTTTTGTGAATGCCGTATTACTCAAGCCTCTCCCCTATCCACATCCGGAGCGAATCGTCAGCGTGCGGGAAAAGCTTCCGAGCGGAGGTAGCAACTTCATTTCCACTCTGAACTTCCTCGATTGGGAGCGGCAGAATCGCTGTTTTCAATTTCTCTCAGCCATCGCCTGGGACACGGTGACCTTGACCGACTCGGGCAGCCCCGAGGAGCTTAATGTTCACAGAGTCTCGGCATCGTATTTCAAGGTGCTTGGTGTGGGCGCGACGCTGGGACGCACCTTTGCCGCAAGCGAAAACGAGGTTGGCAACGATCTGGAAGTAGTTCTCTCGAACCGCATTTGGCGGAGCCGGTTTGGCGGCGACCCGAAAGTTATCGGCCGCAAGATCACGTTGGATGCAAAAAGTTACACGATCATAGGCGTGCTTCCGGCGAACAGTACGTTTGACCGGACCTGGGCCGTAATGTGGCTGCCTCTCGCTTTCACACCCGCGAACATGACACGCAATTATCACTGGCTTTCTGCCATTGCTCGCCTTGAGCCCGGCGTCACTCTGAAGCAGGCCCGCGACCAAATGGACACGATTGGAGCGCGCATTGCTGCCCTGTACCCGGATTCGAATAAGGGTTGGGGCGTAACGGTCAATCCTTATATCGATGAGGTAGTTCAGCCGGAGCTCCGCCGCTCGCTTTGGGTGCTGCTCGCAGCGGTGGGAGCCGTGCTGCTGATCGGGTGCGCCAATGTCGCCAATCTGACCCTGGCGCGGGGTACGGACCGCGAACACGAGATCGCTATTCGTTCAGCATTGGGCGCGGGTCGCCTCCGTCTGATCCGGCAGTTGCTTACGGAAAGCATCTTTCTCGGAATCCTCGGTGGCGTAGCGGGCCTCGCGCTGGGCAATGCATTCATGCACGGAATGAAACTATGGTTGCCGCCTGACATGCTGCCGCCGCAAGCAAACGTCCGCATGGACTACGGCGTGTTGCTTTTCACGATGGTCATCGCAATCCTCACGGGAATCCTTTTCGGCCTAGTGCCAGCGCTCAGCGGCACGCGGCCCGATCTTGCCGGATCACTGAAGGAAGGTGGACGAACGACTGCCGGGCTCACGCGGCATCGGATGAGGACAGCCCTGGTGGTTGCCGAAGTGGCGCTGTCATTTGTATTGCTCGCGGGCGCCAGCCTGCTGATCCGAAGCTTCAACAGGCTTGCAAGCCTCAACCCGGGCGTGGATACAACCGATGTTCTTGCGATGGATCTTCCGATGCCGCTGACAGAATTCACGAACGGCACGACACTGACGAACTATCTTAGGGAAGTGACCCAGAAGGTCAGAAGCGTGCCCGGAGTGCGAGACGTCGCCATCACTGATAAACCGCCGATGGAAGGCTTTGAGAACGGTGCGCCCTTCCTGATCGAGGGGCGGGAGTATCTTCCCTACTCCCAGCGCCCTGGCTGTGGGTTCAAGGTGGTAGGGCCGTCGTATTTTGAAACGGCTGGCATGAGATTGTTGAAGGGGCGCAGCCTTGACGAGAGCGATGTTGCCGACACCGTGCCTGTTACCGTGATCAATGAAACTATGGCGAAGACTTACTTCAAAGGCGAAGATCCCATCGGTAAGCGCATCTTGATTCGGCAGCTCGTGTTCGGGAAGTCTGCTCGCGGCCCGGAAATCCCTTGGCAGGTCGTGGGAGTGGTAAAGGACGAGAAAGTCGGCGGGAAAGTCTTTAGCCTCGACGAGGACATTCCGGTCGTCTACGTCACGTTCTATCAAAGTCCCGGCACTCGCAATAGCCTGATCGTTCGTGCCGCCATGAATCCGTTGCTCTTAAGCGGATCGATCGAACAAGCAATCTGGAAAGTGAACAATAATCAGGCGGTGGCGAACATTGAAACCTTGGAAGAAATAAAGTCACAATCGGTAGCGCCAGCCCGGCTTCGCACGGCGCTGTTGGCCATCTTCGCTGGCATCGCGCTTTTGCTGGCTGCCGTCGGGATCTACGGCGTTGTCTCCTATTCCGTGGCGCAAAGAATGCGTGAAATGGCGATTCGCCTGGCCCTTGGTGCATCACCGGGCGATCTGCTGAAGCTTGTAATCGGAAAAATGATGCTAATCGTCCTGGTTGGACTCGCTCTCGGTGGGGGCGCGGCACTCGCGCTTACGCGCGTATTGGCGAGCTTGCTCTACGATACGAGCCCGACGGATCCGGTCACGTGGGGCGTCGCAGGGGCATTGCTCGCGGCGGTGGCGCTCTTGGCCTGCTATTTTCCAGCCCGGCACGCGACGAAGGTGGACCCCCTGACGATTTTGCGCTTTGAGTAATTGATGGGGATTTGGGACAGACGAAGTAAATCCCCAATCATCCAGCGCTCTACAGATAGGTTCATTTCGATGGTGGTTACTTCGTCTGCCCCACATCTCCTGAGTGCCTAAGTGGCCTCGAAATCGAATGATATTTGTCCTTCTGAGTGACCTTTCTTTTGTCGCAACTGGAGGCGCATTGTCGCTCGAAGCTCGCCGCCGCTCCGTGTCAGTTCGATTGACAGCATATATTGTCGAGCGTCGAGACTTGGTGGTAATTGGAAGTTTATAGCTTCTTGGAGAGTGCCGAGGCGATTTAGTTCGGTCTCTACAACGAGCATTTCCTCCGTGCCATCGGGCAACGTACGGCGGTCGGGCCGCTTGTACACAGGTTTTCTTGGAACATTCGATGAGTCGCTTATGGTCCGAAGTTTCGGTGAATCAGCAACAGAAATCAGAATTTCAGAAGATACTTGAGGAGTGATTGAGTGGGGACTGGCCGTTGTCAAGAGCAGATAGCCTTGTTCGAAGCCACCTCTTTTCTTGCGCTTGCGCTGCCTCTCCTCTTCGAGATCTTGAGTAGAAACCCGAATTGCCTTCGTGATAGCCCTCATCACTTCCTGCAGATCTGCAAGTTCCCCAACAAGGTCAGTACCTGCGTTCGCATCCAGAGCTTCTAAAGCCTCCTCCACTAACTTCCGACGCAGAGCATCAATTAGTGCGTCACCCTCTAGACGCACTATCTCGAAGTGTTCACCGCGATCCGCAATTTGTGCTGGAACATTGTCCCGCACCAACTTGTTGTATTCCGCCTTTTCCTCAGTAGCGCCAAAAAGGTCAATACACTCAACCGAAGCGCCGGTACGGCGGAGAGCATGGTAGGCGTGTGAGAGTATGCCCCCGGCAAGCACCACAACAATTTGATGCTCTCGTGCCAGAGCGCCCAACTCTTCCGCAAAATCAAGATTTCGTACCAGGTTGGGGTCGTTTGGCTCAACTACAACTCGCTCAATTCGCAGACCACTCTTCACCGCGTCCTGCAGGTCGGTCCAGTCCTTTTGGTCGCGTACAAAACGCTCCTGCGACATCCTGATTTTCTTGCGGGGCGCGCGTACTGGAACGGAAGTATTCTCCGGAACGCTATGATACCAAGGTAATACGCGATGATTAGTAGCATCAGGGTGGATATCCACGAACCACATGACCTCAACTGGTTGTCCTAGATGCTCACAAATGCGCCTGGTCGTGTGTGCGATTTCAAAAAGCCACTCCTTTGACTTGATAGTAGGAGCCCAGTCGAAAGGAGCTTTGGTCTGATGATGTATCCAGGCCCCGTTTGAGTCTGGCGCGATAAAGGTCCCTTTGAACCGCGTGCGGGCCCTGACTGGATACTCGCTACCTCTTGTAAAGAGTGTATTCAGGTCTGCCTTCTCTACATCGACTTCAAAGGTGTCATGAGAGTGCCAATAAAGACTTTCTGGTATTCCCCACAAGGCTTCGATACGTACCCAGCGCTTACCCGGCTCCGCCCCAGCCCAAGCGGAGGCTACGGAAGGTATGAAATGATGTCCGATAAGGACAATATCGCTTTCTGCAAGCCCTAATTTTCTAATCGTGGGACTGAACTTATTGATCAGCCAATCGACAGCGGCCTCAACAGTTCTCAACTCTTCGCTGCGAGGTAGCATTTCGCGTTTCTCCCGAGGAAGGTTAGCTCCGTCGGTCCGCAGAATAAGTGGGCGGCCAGTCAATTGTTCCAAATCCGCGACCAATCCTGACGAAAGTTTTCCCTCCTGTAGGAGCGCGGTGATTTCTTGCTTATGATCCAGCACATAAAAAGGCGGCATGGAATAGCCGAGTGCTTCGTAAAGCCTGGCGTTCACAAGCTTTCTCAGGCTTCCTTTGTGGTGGGCGCTCGCTCCCTTGAAGAACTCGAGGGACGTCTCTGCTGGTTGGGACACTGTCGCCGGAAGTAAGTCCCTCGGCCGTTCGCCACCCTTTGTCACCGCCACATCCATCTGCACCAGATGAATCGTGGCTCCGTCCCACACCCATTCAAATAGGAAACGTCGTGAATCTTGTACCGCCCAATTTGCTACGCGCTTCAACTCTAAGCTAATTTTCAGTGTCGAATCGCAGATTAAGGGGGTCTGAGACACTACGTGTCCGTCTCTCCAGCGCCGTACCGCTATCGAGGTTTGCTCGGTTCCTCTTCCGCCTGAGGCCTCGATCTCGATGGCCCAGTCCCGTTTCTCGTGCCGCACCCGTCTTTCATTCGAGAGCTGCCCTCGTGCTTCCACTTTTACCTCATCTTGGACGAGCCAATGCGTTCGAGATGAGGTAACTTCTAGAGCGTGTGCACGCAAGTCTCTCAGAATCTTCGGTACATCTCCTCTCTGACAACTCAAGGATGTTAGCGCCCCTCGTTGTGCGAGGCCCTCCTCCACGCCATTGGATCGAACCATCACCCGACCGGAGCTGACGCCCGCGCGGAGAGCCGCCTCTTGCAACAAAATCACAAGATGATTATTGGAAGAGGCCTCATCAAGTGCATCATCAAGGACTACAAAGAACGGGAGCGTCCAATCGTTCGGCAACGTCAGCAGACCCACTGCCTTCTGTCCCACTGTCTCGCTTATCGCCTGCCCAGGGCTGACTTCAATCACACTCGTTCGTGACACTGCAATCACACTTCTGTTGGGACGAAGCGTAATTTTGCGAGGCCCAACCCCGTGTCCCAGCGCCGTATTGTCTTCTTCACTCAACTTAGGGTTCGTCCAGCATTCCAGGTAGCTTCGGAATCAGGGAACCCTTTGAGAAGAAAAGAACTTCCCTGCCGACCCTAGCCTCTCTCGCAGTATGTAGCAACTCAATCCTTCGCACGCGGTACTTCTTGTAAAGGCCTCGGATCAAGGGTACGTCATCATATGAAACAATCCACTTGCGCTTTAGGCCTTCGATAGCATCTCTTACCGAAACGTGAGCCGGCCCTGTGTACGCGTTCATATATAAATCTCTTCCCGCGGAAACATAGGGTGGATCCACATATACGAGACAGTTAGAGGCGGGCCTCAATCGTCGGATCATTTGGGCCCCGTCGACACACGTTAGCTTTATTTGGTGCCGGTGCTCTGCAAGCCGCTGCACTCTCCTGATTAGGTCCGAGCGGTTAAAACGAGCATCCAGTTTCCATATTCCGGTCTGATTCCTGCCACCAATCAAGCCCCCGTTCAGAATTCCGGAATGGTTAGTTCGATTCAGGAAGAATGTGGAAAAGCCAAACGTAAAAGCGTCACCAAGGTCCCCTGCTCTGTAGATGCTTTTCTGCCGCCTCCACTCCTGGAGCGTTAGAGGAGTATCGCGTAGTCCGTCGCAGAAGCGACTGCTCTCATTTAGCATTGAATACCAGCACGCATAGATCGCTGGGTCGAGATCGTTTAGCCAAACCCCTGACACTTTTTTATCGAATAGTAGGGAAAGAGCTAATCCGGCACCACCGGCATAAGGCTCGATGTACAGCGGGGCAGTCCGAAAATTACGCCGAATAAATTCGCCAGCAAATGCAGCGAGTCGAGATTTCCCGCCTGGGTAACGGAGAGGGGAGGCGTTTCTCACGATTCTTACTATCCTGGGTTCGTTTCGTTCTTCGAGGCCTCAGCTCCAGCATCGCCTGAGCTCACGTTTTGGGCCAGCTCCGGGATGTGCTTCTCTTTCGAACGCGAAGTACCAAAGAGTGTGTCTGAAATCTCGGTTAACTTTGCGACAGCACTGTCTGAGAAGTAGCCGACGAGGAAAGCCAAGCTGACCACCACTGAGATTGAATGCATTGCTTTGGTGTCGAAGATCCGCAGAATTCCCGAGGCCACCAGTGCGGTGACCGCAAAGGCCAGCCCCCCTGATATATGAGGCGTGAATAATCTCCAGAGACGGCGATCAAGGTTCCAAAGCCCTCTGGCGACTACATGATACAGCCATTTGAGCGCAAAGAGCGTGCCACCGAGCATACCACTGATCCAAGCGGTCCCGTATCTCCGCATCGCATCCTGGGAAGAAGAATCTAGATGGCCCCACGCAATGTGCGGGAAGCGACAGAAGAATGCTAGCAACAACCATGGGACAAGGAAGAGAAGCACTCCGAGGTAAAGCGCTTCATGTCGGATTTCTCTAGCGGCATCGGCAGGATAACGGGACTTCCAGTCCCACAACGGACGACTGTCGGTCGGATCTGATGGGCCGAACCCAGGAACCCTTTCAATTTTTTTCATGAGACATGGTGAGACCAAGATCTGTGGAGGTGAATAGGGCAGCCGCCACAGCCTGCATAGTCTTAGCAACAGTCTCTAACTGGGGATACGCCCGCCAGTTAAAGTTATTTCCTATTCCAAGATAAGATGCCACTGCCTTCCGAAAAACCTGACTGCCGAAATCCTCAGAAACGGCTAACAATCCGCTCTGTCCCTCTTGCCTTAGATAGAGGTAGTCCAATCCGTGGCTATATGCATCAGACCTCCCGTCCCAGCCAGCTTGCTCCCACACCAGGTCTCTAGGGACAAACGGTTGTACGTACTTAATGAGGTCACAATTCAAGGGAAGTACATGAAGGTGAGCGTGATCAACTCCGCAACCAGTACCATGCTTTACAGCGCTGGGACCATGTTCGAATGCAATGGTCCCGGTACCGTACCTCGCCTTGAGCAAAGACCGAGCCGAGTTTTCCAAATCATCTGCCTCTGCCCGCAACTGGCTCGCCAACGCGCCCATCGATAGCTGGTGGACCTTTGGTAGTATCAACAGCCAACCCTCTACGAGCGCACCAAGAGAGGGAAGTACCACGAAATTCTCCGTCTCCATCAGGGGTTCATTCCACGACGCTCTACCCGATCGGGCTGTCAGCTCAGCGCAGAGTGTGCAACTATTCATCTTCAAAGTCCTTTTAAATCTGTCACTTTAGTATAGGGCACGTGCGCCTTGCTGCGTGCCCTATACTGCTCGTCTGTCGTAGATTAGAGATCTGTTCGGGCAGATCAGGTACCTCGACTGCTACTGGTTACAACGCTATTACGCATTGATTGCTTCGTCTAGGCGCCATCTGCTGGATTTCCACAGTCTTCCGAATCCCGGGAGTTTATGCGTCAGGAGTTTATGCGTCAGGAGTTTATGCGTCAGGACAGAGGACTGGTACTTCTACAAAACAGCCGTCTAAAGGTACCAGTCCCGTCTGACGCATAAACTTTGACGCATAAACTTCCGTAGACTCGTAAACTCTCGCTTCTGGCCTCGCTTAATGCGAGGGGGGAAGGCCACCCATGAAGTCGTTGATTTGCGAGATCACTTCCGCTTCGCGTGAGAGGAATATGTAGTGGGTAGCATTGGGAATCACGACTACTCTGGCGCGAGACTGTTTTCGAAAGATTGCGATTTGCGCTTCCTTGCGACTCGTTTCTGAGGCTCGATAGGCTGCAAGTTTTGCCGGGTCGCTCGTCTGACCTGGATTGGGGGCTGAAGGATAAGAAAAAATCGCGAGAAGCGGTGTATCGATGGAGTTGAAGCGTTCTTCTTCGAGAATTACGGACTGGTTGGCAAATCCGTGCCCAAGCCACTCGCCAACCCTCCCGGCCTCAGAGATACGGTAAAGCTGTCGCACTTCCGACTCGGGAATGATGCCGCCGTAGTAGCCCTCCATGTAACTCTGAAAGGCCGAGATGCTAGCAAGGTCGCCGGCTTTTGGCGAAGGGCCTTTTGCGCCTTCGACTTCTCCGCGGAATTCGGCGAGGTTCGCTTGGAACAGGCTGATGTCTGACAATGTCTTCGATATGAGGCCGTCATCATCGAGGCTCTTCCGAGGCGCTGAAAGATCGTCCATGAGCTCCGCCAACGCCGGTGTGTAGTCGCCGTGCTTGGCGTTGTAGAGAGCGAACGAGCCACCGGCATCGAGATAGATCAGCGCTGCTGCGCGGCCTGGATGGTACTTGGAGATGGCGCTCAATTCCTCTCCCGCGATCGAATGCCCGACGAGGACGGGATCAGCGATGTGTAAGGAGTCAAGGACGGCAACGACATCATCTCCCAATCGCCTGGGATCGTACCCCGTTGGAGGCGCGGAGGACCGACCGAAACCGCGCCGTGTGATGCCGAAGACATGATAGTGCGCACAGAGTTTCGGCCCCAAGCTGTCAAAGACGTGAGCTGTGTTTCCACCACCTGCGAGGAGCACGAGGTTGCGTCCCCTTCCTCCCCAGTCGAGTACCTCCAGCTTTACGTCTGGCTGTACGGTGACGAACTGAGTTTTCAGCGCTGTCTCGCCCGGAGACGGGGGAACGTTTTGACCAAAGGCTAGGCAGGTCATCAGGGCACAGACGGCCAATTGGGTCTGAGCGGTGACGGGTCTGAGCGGTGACGGTCTGAGCGGTGACGGTGACGGTCTGAGCGGTGACGACGGTCTGAGCGGTGACAGACAGGCATGACCCCGTGCGAAGCGATAGGAAAACGCTGGTATTTGCGGGACGGGGTATTTGCGGGACGGACGGAATAACCCCCATCAAAAATCCGAGGTAGCCGCACAACTACATCCGTCTTCCCTCCGAACACGCAGAGGTTCAACTAAGCTATTCTTCCCCTCATTTCGCATTTAGACCACGAGCGGTCACAGATGGGGTATGACCCTCGACGCGGCCAAGGGATCGTGCGGTCACCAGTGGATCGGTCTGCGGCTCCGGCGGGAAGTGGGTTGTCGCGCTGTTTTCACTCCGGCATCCGCACGGGAATGACCTTATTACCGTGCCTGCGGTAGATTTTGAAATCAGCATCGAGAGTAACTACCTCTGCTGCACGGTGAATCTCGGAAAGCCTAACAAGGCAAGCGTCGGCCAAGGACATAGGCCGGTTTCGGTATCGGCGCATCAGCGCTCGCAGGTCTGCCTGCTCCCGTTCGACGGCGATCGCGATCCGAATCACTCCTCTCTCCAGCAAAGTAAAGAGAGAATCTGTATCGCGCCCCTCGCGGCGCAACAGAAATGCCGCCTCGGTCAGGACCGGCTCACACGTTAGCAGCGGAGGTCGTAGTTCTTTCCATTGACTGACCGTCCATGCATGATACTCGACATCGGCTGCCAGAAAGCTGACCAGCGGTCCGGTATCCAGCAGTCCGACTCGCTCCGTCACTCGCCGAAACCATCCATGTACCTCGGGTTGTGCGCAAGATCACGCGGCAGTCCTTTGATCGAGCCGGCGAGATCCGCTGCCAGGTCGAAACTCGAAGCTGTGCGGCTGCGGGCGCGCGGGCGCAGAGCTGTTTCCAGGCTTTCGCGCACGATTACGGACTTTGCGACCCGCTTCGCTTTGGCCGCACGCTCCAGCTCGGCCAGAAGCTCGTCGGAGATCTTCAGCGAGATCGTCTGCATAGACCTTATGGTAATACCCGCCGTTACGGGGCGCAATACCACCAGGCGTGTCCGGGGTACGGATCGGATCTAGCCCACCCTGGAACTGGCTTCCACAAGGACGTAAAGTCGGCTTCTCGTACAGTGACCTGCCTGGCATCCGTTCCTAACATTGCCGTCCGATATTTGCGGGGATATTTGTGGAATAACCCCCATCGAAATCCCGGTAGGCGCAAAAAGCGCATCCGTCTTGCTCCCGAAACACGCAGACGTTCGCTAAGCCCCGAAGGAAAACATTCCCTAAGTGTTTACCCGTACGGAGAGCACCGGGAAAACATACCGCGCGTTTTGGTAGCGTTTGAGCCTTGGTCGTGAATCTCCAACGCCCCCATGCCCCGGGGAAATGCCCGCAAGCCGCCTACCGCCCCGGCCCCCTCTCAATCTTTTTTCCACCGCTCCAACACTTTCCCCTGCGAATCCGGATCTACACAGCACCACAGCACCCCGCTCGCGCTTGAAGAAAATCCTCAAGGGCAGAGCGCTGTCGTGCAACCGGACCCGAATCGGCCCGTACGCTCAGAGATCGACTGCTCGTCGAGCGCACCGCCGGCCCGAGGTCGCGATGCATGGATGCAAAGCACCCTTGGCGGCTCCCTTCCGCCTTGGAACCGCTCCTTCCCGATGGCAATTTACCTCCGGGATGAGCAACCATAAGTGTGGCGAATCATGATAGAAACCCTGGAGACGGGCATAACCTCGCCCGCGCTCCCGACTCTTGCAGAAATAGAACGGCGAACAGAAGACCTGCTCGCCCAGCCGCCAATCCCTACCCGGCACGCAACCCACGCCGCTGACCCGGCCTCGCCCGCGCTGCCCACCCCGGAACCACGCCCCCGGCCAAACGAACCCCAGCACCCTTTCCGGTCCATATTCGACGAGTACGCCCTCTATGGCCTCGCCGGAGAAGCCGTGCGCACCCTGGCTCCGCACACCGAGGCCCAGCCCGAGGCCCTTCTCCTGCAGCTGCTCGCCGCCTTTGGCAACGTGATCGGCCCCGGCCCTCACTGCATGGTCGGCTCCACCCGCCACGCCCTCAACCTCTTCGTCGTCCTCGTCGGAGATTCCAGCAAAGCCCGCAAGGGAACCAGTTGGAACCACATAGCCCGGCTCTTCGCCGAAGTCGATCCCGCCTGGACGGAGAATCGTGTGACCAGCGCCCGTCTCACCGCCCGCGGACTCATGGCCATCATGGGCCACCAGGCAGGCGACGGCCGTCTGCTCGCACTCGCCGAGGAACTCGCCGCCGTGCTCCACACCATGGGCCGCAGCCGTTCCCCGCTATCCCCCCTGCTGCGCAGCGCTTGGGATGGCGCAACCCTGCGCCTGCTCGAGCGTGACCGCCTCCTCCATGCCGGCGGAGGACATCTCAGCCTCATCGGGCACATCACCCAGCGCGAGCTCGCCGAGTCCCTTCGCCGCACCGAAGCCCACAACGGCTTCGCCAACCGCTGCCTATGGGCCTGCGTGCAGCGCAGCCAGTGCCTCCCCGATGGCGGCAACATCAACGCCGAACAACAATCCGCCATCGCGCGCCGTCTCCGCCTGGCCGTCGAGTGGGTACGAGGCCAGGGCGAACTCCGCTTTACCCGCGACCCGGCCGCCGCCGAACTTTGGAACGACCACTACCCCATCTTGAGTCAGGCCCGTTCCGGACTCCGCGCAGCCGCCACCGGTCGTGCCGAAGCTCAAGTACTCCGCCTGAGCGCCCTCTACGCCGCTCTCGACCGCTGCCCAGTCATCCAGTTGTCCCACCTTCAGGCCGCCCTCGCCCTCTGGGACTACTGTTCCTATTCGGCCGGCTCCCTCTTCGGTTCCTCTGTCGCAGACTCCGTTGCCGATCGCATCCTCGAGGCTCTTCAGGCGGCAGACCACGGCCTCACCCGAAAACAGATCCGCGATCTCTTCCACGGCCACCTCGGCAGTGGCTCCATCGACCAGGCCCTCGAAAAACTCCGCTCTCTCGGCGTAGCCTCTTTTCGCTACATTCCCGGCCGCGGTCCCTTCACCACACTCTGGTCCTCCACCGATTACCAGGACCCCGAACCGGCCGAAGAAGAAACCGCCGCACCCGAAGAATTCCTCTGGGAGGAAACCTAGTGCGCATAGTGCGCACATTTAAGCCATTTCCCGAACCCAATTCTTGAGCTCGGGATTGGCCTTTCGGAAAAAATCCCGCTGCATGAACCAGAAGAAGGCTTTGGTTCAAGGTAGCGCGAAGGCAACATACACTCCGCCTGATGGCTTTCTGCTGGATTGGCCTCCGCCGGCTGCGATCACGACGTATTGCTTTCCGTTCACCATGTAGGTCGCAGGCGTCGCCAGACCGGAGAAAGGCAATTCTGTCTCCCACAGCAGCTTTCCGGTGGTTTTGTCGTAGGCGTGAAACTTCTGATCGAAGACACTCGCACCGATAAAGAGCAGGCCACCATCCGTGACTACCGGGCCTCCGTAGTTATCCGACCCGGTGTCCGCCATTCCCTTGGCTACGAGTTCCGGATAAGTTCCAAAAGGAATCTTCCATAGGTACTTGCCGGTATTCAGGTCGATCGCGCTCAAAGTTCCCCAGGGTGGCGCAGTCGCAGGATAACCATCAGGATCAGTGAAGCGCCGAAAACCGATGGTCTTGTAGGGCATGTCGTCGGTTGTTTTTCCTCCTGCGCCCTCAGCGGCAACGGGATCCGCAGGTGAGCCGGCTCGATGAGCAGCCCGCGGAGGTGGCGCCTGCTGCTGTTGCGGAGCCTTGGTCAGGTAACGCACGAGCGCCTGCACCTGCTCATCACTCAGACTGGTGAAGGGAGGCATGCGGCCTTTGCCGCCACGAATGGTGGTGGCAATCTCCTGATCGGTGAGGATGCCCTCGATACCCTGCAACGACGGAATCGCTGGTGGAGAGCCGGCCCGGTTGATGCCGTGACAGCCGCTGCATTGGTTCTGGTAAACCTTCTCGCCTACGCTCCCGGCAGGCGGCGGGACCGTCAAACCGACCAACCACGCAGTGTCGTTGGCGTTGACGTAGAGCACTCCGGTGGAGGGATCGACGGCGACCCCGCCCCACTCCCCGCCCCCGGCAAACCCCGGCATGTCGATGGTGAGCTTATCGACGCTGGGTGGAACAAACTGACCGCCGCCGATCATGGTATTGAACTGCTTCACTGCCCAGGCGTGCGCTTCGGGCGTGCGGTTGGTCAAAGTGTCGATGCTGGTGCTTTGGTGGGTGTAAGGCTCAGGCAAGGTTGGATAAGGCTGTGTGGGCGAAGGGACTTCGCCGGGGACATTGCTGGTAGGAACGGGAATTTCCTTGATAGGAAAAAGAGATTCCCCAGTGGAACGATCAAAGACGTAGAGAAGACCGGACTTGGTTGTCTGTGCGATAGCATCCACTTGCTTGCCGTCGTGGGTAACCGTCACCATCGCTGGAGGAGCGGGAAAATCGCGGTCCCATAGGTCGTGATGGACACCCTGGAAATGCCAGATGCGCTTGCCAGTCGCGGCGTCGAGTGCGATCAGCGAATCGGCAAAGAGATCGTTGCCGACGCGATCTCCACCATAGAAGTCATAGACGGCGGAACCGGTGGGCACATAGACGATGCCGCGTTTTTGATCGACCGTCATGCCAGTCCAGTTATTAGCGGCGCCGGCATCTTTCCACGCGTCCTTAGGCCAGGTGTCGTAGCCGAACTCTCCCGGCCGCGGAATGGTGTGGAAGGTCCAGCGCAAGGCTCCGGTGCGAACATCGAATGCGCGGATATCTCCGGGGGGCGCCGGATGGGTTTCAGGGCTCGCACCGCCGACGATGATCAGATCTTTGTATATGCTGCCCGGCGTAGTCAGCGAGACCGCCTGCTCCTCGTACGGTTCGCGCAGTCCTTTGCGTAAGTCGATTCTGCCGTTCTCCCCAAAGCTGGGAATCACCTTGCCCGTGTTTGCATCGATCGCATAAAGATAATTGCGGGCGCCGGCAAGAATGCGGCTTTGGTGCCCGTCGGTCCAATACGAGACGCCTCGGGTCAGCACGAAGCCAGGAAGGCCAAAGTCGAACTTCCAAATCAGCTTGCCCGTGGCTGCATCGAGCGCCACCACGCTGCGACGCGGTGTGGTGGCATACAGAACCTTGCCGACGACAATGGGGTTGGCTTCAATGCCACCCTTTTCTCCGGTGTCATACTTCCACGCCACGACGAGGTTCTTGACGTTGTCACGATTGATTTGCGAGAGGCTGGAGTAGTGCGTGCCGTCGTGTCCTCCGTAGGCCGGCCAATCCTGCTGTCCGTAGGCTGCCGATGATCCGGTGATACCAAGCCCCAGTGTTAACGCTACCGCTGCCGATGCCTTGCACTTCCCCATCTGGTGGTTGACCTCAGCTGAAAGAGTAAACCGGGACGGCAATTTTCAGCCGCAGAAACGATTCTCTACCCGGATCCGCATGATTTTACAGGATGGCGGGACCTCGAGACGGGAACGGCCGCCTGTGATGTAAAGTGGATGCGTTGTGTCGCTACCCTGGCGGGTGGTTTTGAAGCAAGAAATGCCAGGCGCAGCCTCAATACCCACCGAAGAGGAGAACCCCATGAGCTCTGACTTTTCCAGAAGAACCCTGATGAAGGGAATCTGTTCGACCGCTGCGCTGTCGGCCGCCTTACCAGCTGCCGCGGTATTACCTGCTGCCGCTGCGGACGGAACCGAATACAAAGGCCCGCATGGCCCCGGAATGCCGCAGGAAGGGCCGAACACGCCGAAGATCTGCGCGCCGCTCAGTGTCCGCGAGATCACCGACGAGTCCATGCGGAGAGTCAAGCAGATTGGGGTCAACAACGTTCTGATGGGCGGACCGAAGATGCCGTGGGAAGAGTCAGACCTGCAGGGCGTTGTCGACAAGCTCAAGACGGGCGGCCTGGTGGTGGGCAACATGATGATCGCGGGCTTCAACAACTGTATCTACGGGCGAGCGGGAGCGGCGCGCGATAAGGAGATCGAAGACTTCAAGACTTCTATTCGCGCCGCGGGCAAGGTGGGTCTGCCTGTCGTCGAGTACAACTGGTATGCGCATCGGGCGATCGAGGGCTATTACCTGGAAGAAGGCCGCGGCGGGGCAGGATATACCGCATTCAACATCGACAAGGTAAAGGACCTGCCCACCATTCCCGACGAAGGCGTACATACCAACGAGGAATTGTGGAAGAACATCACCTACTTCCTGCAGGCGGTCATTCCTACGTGCGAGCAATCGAACGTACGTTTGGCACTGCATCCCAATGACCCGCCGATCGCGGTCACCCGGGGCTCGGGTCAGATTATGGCGTCTCTAGAGGGCTGGAAGAAGTTGATCACGGTGGTCAACAGCCCGTCGAACGGTATCACTTACGAATGCGGCGTGTCACGCGAGATGGAGGTCGATCCGGTCGAAGTGTGCAAATACTTTGGTACGCGAGATCGTATCAATCACGTGCACTATCGCAATCCCGTAGTGAGAGTGCCGCATAACGATTACACCGAGACCTTTATCGACATGGGTGAAAACAACATGCTGGCCGTGATGCGGGAATTGATCAAGGTGAAGTACACGCGCCTGATCTATCCCGAGCACGAGCGCGCATTGGACTACGACAAGGCAGTCGGCATTCATAACCAATATCCCGGCGGAGGTGGATACACCGGGATGGTGTATGACATCGCCTACGCGCGGGCCATGTTCCAGGCATCGATCATGCTGGAGCGGGGTACGGAATGGAAGGAATTCTAACTCTGTGGTTGCGGAGTCTACTGATCCGCGCCTCGTTTCATTGCATTCGACAATAGCTGATCGAATTCGGAACGTGGCATCTTGAGCTTTTCAGGATGCGCATCGATATATTTCGACAGGCCCTGGAATTTGGCGGGCGTCCAACCGCCTTCGAACTCGGCGCCGTTCTTGCCTTCCTTGTTCAGTTGGAAGTTGTAGTCGTCCATGAGGTTGGTAAATTCGGCGTGACTCACCGCGCCTTCAGCCATGATTGCGGGGATAAAGATCACTCCGTCGGTCTTGGCCAGGACCAGGTCCCCAGGCAGAACGACGGCGCGTCCGATTCGAATCGGCGAGTTGATCGCTGTCAGCGTCATCTGCTGCCAGAAGGAAGGATCGTAACCTTTGTAGAAACCGTTGAAATTGGGGATCTCCCGGTTCTCTTCCTGGTCTCTGATCCCACCGTAGAAGATGAAACCAGTGTGGGTGTGGGCGGCTATTCCGTTGCCGAGATTGGACCCGATGAGCGTACCATCGATGATTTTACCGAAGCCATCAGCGACATAGACGTCCCCAATCTGGAGTTCATTGATCGGCCAGCTATTATTTCCGCTCACTCTCCCCTCGGCCTTGCCTTCGGCGGCAATCGCCTTGGCCATGTCAGCGCGGACCGGCATGTATTGAGCCGTGAGCGCGCGGCCGGCGAAAGGTTTTTCGATGTGCAGGGCTTGCCAGTCACCCTCGAACTGATTGCGGTAGCCCTCTCCACGCAGATAGTCCCAAATATCTTCGATCGACACGTCCAGAGCGCGTTTGAGCAGGTCGTCCGGTACCTTGGGACGGCCGTCAGGAAAGCGGTCGCCTTTCCAGTCCGAGGTGTAGAACATCATCTGTTCCCTGGTCATCTTTACCTGAGAGAAGGCAGTGGAAGCCCCCAACACGGTCCAGACCATCACAGCCGCTGCAATTAGTTTTTTCATAGGAGTCTCCTGCCTCGAACACGATATCACTCGGGGAATTTTGCGCCAAGGTTGCGCAGAGGCTCGCGGCTCGCCCGAAGGGGCGGCACAGTTCGCTCGAACGAGTGATCGAAGTTACTTTTGCAGAGACAGAATCTTCAAGTTCCTGAACTCAATCTTGTTTCCGGGCTGGCACTGTAATCCGATCAAACCTTCGGTGTGTTTCGCATCGTGATCGTCGAGGAGCGTCTTGCCATTGAGGGTGATGACGTAGTGGTCCCCCTCCGCCTTGATGTCGTAGTTATTCCATTGGTCAGCCAGGATCTTGACTGGGGCGGCCTTAAGAGAATCGACGAGACTGCCTGTGTCGTAGCCGGCGGGCTGGTAGTCCCAAATTTGCACTTCGTAACCGGTTTTGTTCGGCGCGCCGTCTTTCGTCGCGCGGATGAAGACGCCGCTATTTACTTTCTCACCCCCGCGAAACTGCAGCTTGAGTTCGAAATTGGAATAAGTGCCGCTGCCGGCCAACCATCCGGGACTCGTTCCAGGACAAAGGAGCGCGCCATCGGCCACGCTCCAATCCCCGGTCGCGGGCGGCTTCGAGGTACTGTAAGGCTGCCATCCATCCAGAGTCTTGCCGTCGAAGAGCAGCTTCCAACCGCTCGCGGACTCCTTCGGAGTAAGTTTGTTCGGCGCACCCTGAGCGCACGCAAGGCCAGTCGCTATGCTGACCATTCCCAAAACCACACAACAGCTCGCGATGATTCTCATAGTTCCCCTCGGAATAGCTCTCGCACATCGATGGTTGTACTAAGGTGCAGTGGAAGGAGCAGGCGGGGCCTGGCGACGCTTGAGCCTTTCAGCCATGAGCGCGTCGAACTCTGAACGCGGCATCTTCAGCTTATCGGGATGGGCATCGATGTATTTGGCGAGACCTTGATATTTTTCGGGAGTCCAACCGCCCTCAAATTCAGCGCCGTTTTTGCCTTCCTTGTTGAGTTCGAAGTTGTAGTCGTCTTCCAGACTGGTGAATTCCGCATGACTGATTGCGTCTTCGGCGAGAATTGCCGGGATGAAGATGACTCCATCGGTTTTCGCGAGGACCACATCTCCCGGCAACACAACCGCGCGGCCGATACGGATCGGCGCGTTGATCGCGGTCAGTTCCATTTGCGCCCAAGCTGAGGGATCGTACCCTTTATAGAATCCGTTGAAGTTTGGAATCTCGCGATTTTCTTCCTGGTCCCTGATGCCACCGTAGAAGATGAAGCCGGTATGGGTGTGGGCGGCCACGCCGTTGCCGAGATTGGAACCGATCAGCGTACCTTCAATGACCTTGCCGAAGCCGTCGGCAACATACACATCGCCAATTTGCAGTTCGTTAATGGGCCAGCTGTTGTTTCCACTCACGCGTCCCTCTGCCTTGCCTTCCGCGGCAATGGCCTTAGCCATATCCGCCCGAGTCGGCATGTATTGCGCTGTCAGCGCGCGGCCGGCAAAGGGTTTGTCGATGTGCAGAGCCTGCCAGTCACCCTCAAACTGGTTGGCGTATCCCTTCTGCCGGAGAAACCCCCAAATATCCTCGATGGTGCAATCGGTGGCCCGCTTGAGCAGATCGTCCGGCACCTTGGGACGGCCGTCGGGAAACCGATCGCCCTTCCAGTCAGAGGTGTAGAACATCATCTGATCCTTGGTCATCTTTACCTGAGAGAAAGCGACCGAAGCACCCAGCATGGTCCAGACGATTGCCGCCGTTGCAAGTACCTTTTTCATGAGTCTCCTCGAACACTCAACCACTTTGGGGATGTCTCGCCGACCTTGCCGAGTAGCCAACGCAGGGGACATATCTTGACGCTGCGGGGGGCTATTTTGTTTCCGACCCGGCTTATATCCTCAGCTCAGTAAGGCAGCGGCCGGTTGGTGTATTTGCGGCCGATGGCGGCGGTTTCAGGGCTCGCTGGGCCCACCATGACACCTTCCTTGATCATGTCCACCACGTCTTTGGCATTTAATGAATTGAGAAAGAAGATGTGGTTGGCCTTGCAGGCGGCGAGGACCTTACTGCGCGCGGCCACCATTTTCGGGTCCTGGATCGCGGCCTCGCCTCGCGCGCGGACTTCGAGAGACATCGCCATATCCCCGGGACCCCATTCCGCCATGCCGATGCCCGGTACTTTCAGATTTTCGTCGACATTGGCCAAGGCATACTTGTCTTCCTCTTTGACCCCGAGCAGGAGTTCGCCATTGGGATTGAGTGGCCACGGGTCCGCCTTTTCCTCATACTCCTCCTGCGAGACTCCCCAGATCTGGGCCGCGGTGGCTACGCCGTGAACGCCGCGGCGGCCCTCGGGCAATCCGTCTACCCCTACTCCTTCGTGATGAATGGGAAAGCGGACGGCTTCGACAAAGGCCCGGATGGCGCCGGGGTCATCCGCATGGGTGAGCATCACGCCGTGCACGCCGGTGGCAAGCACCTGGTTGAACATCCAGGCGTTGGCGTGGACTGCCGCCGCATCCATCCCGTTTACCGGTACGTTGACGATGACCGCGGGCGTGCGATGGCCGCTTCGGTCCGGACCACCGGCTGCCAGCCCGCGCATGTACTCCTGCAGACCCTTTACGTCGAAGGGAGCGTGCTCCATGTCGTAGCTGATGTAATCCGCATAGGTTTGCGCATCTTTCACTCCCTGCTCGTAGGTGCCCGTAGTTCCAGAATGCGAGCCGGTGTAGTAGATAGGCTGGCCTTCTGCCAGGAGTTCGATGGCCTGGTTGATGCGCTTCGGTTTTGCGGTCTGGGCGACGATGGTCGCGGTGACGGCGGTTAGCAGAACGGACGCCAGAATTAAGACCGGTTGCTTTCCTATCCTCTTCACGAACACCCCCATTGAGGTTGATCTATCATTGACTCTTTGTGGCAGGCGGATACTATTCCAACCAATGGTTCGGTTGCAAAAGAAATTTCGTGAGAATGAGCGTGTTCTCGTCTCTGAGGCTCGACTCAGTACCATCGCTCGGGAGATAATTCCGTCCCACTATGTGGTAAGGGAGTGACGAGCAAGAGAGGAGTAGCTCACATGACAGACGTTTCGCTGGACGGTGTATTCGCGGTGCCCCCGCTTGCGCGCAGGGTGGGCACGACCCGAGCCATGGATTTCGAGCAAAATTCGCGCATCGTGCGCTCCATCGCGAATGGCGGGATTACACGCTTCATCTATGGCGGCAATGCCTTCCTCTACCATATGACCCTGGACGAGTATGAGCAGTTGCTGGAGTGGCAGGCGGAGATACAACGGGATGGGCTACTGGCTGATTCCTAGCGCGGGTCCGTCCTACGGACGATTGATGGACCAGGCCAAATTATTGCGCCGCTTCGCTCCCCCCTGTGTGATGACGCTTCCCTGCGCAGATCCTCGCGATGCGGCCGGGCTGGAACGAGGCCTGCGTGAATTTGCCGAGGCGGCTGATGTTCGCCTGATGCTCTACCTCAAAGACGAAGCGAACATGGGCGCGGATCTCATGGCGGGGCTCGACGTGGTCGCCCAGCTGGTTGACGAGGGTATTTGCATGGCGATCAAATATGCTGTCGTCCGCACCGACCCGTCCGGTGACCACTATCTCGACGAACTCGTCAAGCGGGTCGATCGGCGCAAGGTCATCAGCGGCATCGGTGAGCGTCCAGCGGTGGTGCACCTCCGCCAGTGGGGCTTGCCTGGATTTACCACCGGCTCTGGTTGCCTGGCCCCCACGTTGAGCGCCGCGGTCTTCTCCGCTTGCCGCGCAACCGACTACGCGGAAGCCGACAGTATCCGCGCCCGTTTCCTGGACCTTGAAGACTTGCGCGATGCGTGGGGACCGGCCCGTGTTCTGCACCATGCGCTGGAACTGGCCGGCATTGCTCGCACCGGTCCGATTCCTCCCTTCGTTTCAGCGCTCTCTGCGGAACAGAGGGATCGCTTGGCACCGGTGGTGCAGGAGCTCCTGACGCAACAGCAAGTGTTGGTTACTGGAGATTGAGGGCCATGGCGCATGAGGCGAGCGGCTGGTCACGGCGTGACTTCCTCAAATCCGCCGGCGGTGCAGCTTTTCTCAGTGGAGCGGATTGGATGAGCGGGCTACCTGCCCTCGCCGCTGCCGTATCGATCTCGACAAAAATCAGCGATATCCAGACCATGACCTTGACCGGCCCTCGCACCTACGTCCTGGTCAAGGTGGTCGCAGACAATGGAAATTACGGTATCGCTGAGGCATACGGCCTCCCCAGCATTGGGGTGAAGGAGCAGATTGAAGCGCTCAAGCCGCTGCTGGTAGGCAAGAATCCCCTGGAGATCGACGCCATTTATACCTTCATGGGGATTGGCGGCCCTGAACTATCGGGCACGCGCACGGATGGGTCGGCGCATTCGCTCATGCGCGCGGCCAGCGGCATCGAGATGGCGCTTTGGGACTTGGCGGGAAAGACCCTAGGGGTTCCGACCACGACGCTGCTGGGCGGAAGGTTTCGCGACAAGGTTCGCGTGTACGACCATGCATCGCCCCGCGACATGCTGGACAAAGCTTCGTGCCGCGAGTGGGCGGCAAAGATCAAGGCCGATCCCAGCGGCTTTACCGCGCACAAGATCGGCTTCCGCCATACAGACACGGCGACAGATAGCGGCCGCGACCCCGGCAATCGCGTTCTTACTACCAAAGAATTGATCAATATTGCTCAGGGGTTTGAGAACTGCCGTGAGGCCATCGGCTGGGATCATGACCTCATGGTTCACTGTCACTGGGAGTACGACTTGCGAACCTCCATTCAGCTGGCAGACGCGGTCGCGCCGATCAAGCCGCTGTGGCTGGAAGATCCCCTGCCCGTGGATTACTCCGAATCATGGAGAAGATTGTGCGCGAGTTCCCGTGTTCCCATTTGTACTGGAGAGAATCTGGAACGGCGCGCGGGGTTCAAGGACTTCATCATCTACCAGGGATGCGACATCCTGAACCCGGATCTGCGCAACTGCGGTGGATTTCTGGAGACAAAACGCATCGCCGATATGGCTGATACCTTTGGATTGCCCATGGCGACGCACAATACCGGAAGCCAATTGCATACGTGGGCCAATTGCCAGTGGGCTGCGTCCATTCGGGACTATATCGCTTGTGAAACGATCACCGGCCAGGGTGGTTGGATGGACCAGTTGCTTTTGCTGGATGGTCCTTATATCAAGGATGGACATGTCAGCGTTACCAGCAAACCGGGGCTCGGCGCAGAGTTGAACCCGGACGTAGTGAAAGCTCATCTGGCTGCGGGCGAACAGTGGTGGGGGTGAAAGGATGCCGATGAATCGTCGTACATTGTTGAAGTCTATCGGGAGTGCGGGCCTGGTTGGGGTGGCTTCGCCTCTTTTGCGATCGCAGGAGCAGGTTGCGCGGGCCACTCGCGGTATGGCAACGCCCCGCATCAAGGATATCAGCGTGATCGAATGCGAGCCGGCGGGCACACGGCTCACGGTGGTCAAAATCACCACCGACCAGGATGGACTCTACGGCTACGGTTGCGCCACATTCACCCAGCGCGCTGACCTGGTGAAGCCGGCCGTCGAAAAGTATCTGAAACCGTTCCTTTTGGGCAAGACCACGGACCGGATCGAAGATATCTGGCAATCCTGCTATGACAGTTCTTACTGGAAGAACGGCCCAGTGTTGAACAATGCTCTCAGCGGTGTGGACCAGGCCCTTTGGGACATCAAAGGACGCCAGGCGGGCATGCCTGTGTATCAGCTTGCCGGCGGCAAATGCCGGGAGGCTGTCGATGCTTATGCGCATGCGGATGGCCCTGAATTTCAAGCCGTCGTCGAGAGCGCAAAAGGCCTTATGGCCCAGGGTTTCCGCAATGTTCGGGTGCAGGTTGGGATTCCGGGAATGTCGGGTTATGGCGCCCGTCATGGTGACGATACCAAGCTCAAGGCGCTGCACGACCAGCCGCTCTACGAGCCGGCTTATGATTTTCGCCGCGCGTTGAAGTTGCTGGAAATTTGCCGCCAGGAACTGGGTGAGGAGGTGGAGCTACTGCACGATATGCATGAGCGCCTGACGCCGAACCAGGCGGTGCAGTTTTGCAAAGAAGCAGAGAAGTTCCACATGTTCTTTCTGGAAGACCCGCTGTCGCCTGAAGATCTTGGCTACTTCCAGCAGATTCGTCAAAATTGTGCGACGCCGATCGCGATGGGTGAACTTTTCAACAGCCCGCACGAGTGGCAGCCGCTGATCGAAGGGCGGCTGATCGATTACATCCGGGTGCACGTATCGCAGGCAGGCGGCTTTACCCCGGCTCGTAAGATCGCCATTCTTGGGGAACAGTATGGCGTGAAAACGGCGTGGCACGGTCCGGGTGATGTTTCGCCGGTGGGGCATATGGCCAATGCCACGCTGGATATCGTGAGCTATAACTTCGGCATTCAGGAATATTCACCCTTCAACGAACGCACGAGGGAGATCTTTCACGGTTGTCCGGAACTGAAAGATGGATACATCTGGGTGAGTGAAAAACCAGGATGGGGCATCGAGATCGATGAGCAGGCCGCCGCCAAGGCTCCGTTCACACCTGGAAGAAACAATCTGAATGGTGGATGGGGAGAGATACGGAAGCGGGATGGCACGGTGATCAAGCAGTAAGTGTGGAGGCGGTTGTGCCAAAAGAGAACTCCGAGAAGCCCGTTCAGATAGGCCGCCGCGATATTCTCAAGCTACCGGCTATGGTGGCGGCTTACGGGATGCTTCCGGGTTCCGCCAAGGCGATCTCCGCTTCGTCGAGAGCGCCCATGGATGAGGCGGATCCTGAAGGCACGAAGATTGCCATCAAACTCACCGTGCAGCACACTACGGATGAGGAACTACTCTTTCTAAAACAGATTGGGTTGCGATGGCTGCACGCTGACTTCGGCGAGGAAGCATCCTACGATTTTATTAAGACGACGCAGGATCGTTTTGCCAGATATGGCTTGAGGATCGACTGCGCGCTGATGGAAAAGTATCGCTCGCTGAAGATCCAGCTGGGACAACCGGGGCGAGACGAGGATATCGAGAAATTCAATACCTTTCTCACGGATTGTGGCCGCCTGGGCATTCGCACGTCTCACATCGATTTCCACCCCGGAAATACCTACACCACGAACATTATTACGACGGCTCGGGGCTATCGCGCGCGTGAGTTCAGCGTGACTGACTTCCGAGACAAAGTCGAAAAGCAAATGTTCGACCGGGACTACTCGGCGCAGGATATTTGGGCAAATTACGGTTATTTTCTTGACGCCGTTTTGCCGGTCGCAGAGAAGGCTGGGATCAAGTTAGCGCACCACCCGGACGATCCTCCGATCACCCCGATGAATGGGGTGGCCAAGGTCTTCGTTAACTATGCGGGCTACAAACATGCGGAGAGTGTGGTTTCGAAGGGCAGCAAGAACTGGGGACTTTGCCTGTGCCTGGGCACCTGGCTCGAAGGGGGCGACACCATGGGCAAGGACGCTGCCTCCATGATTAAGGAATTCGGTTCACGGGATAAGCTCTTCACCATCCACTTTCGTAATGTGAGCTCTCCTCTGCCGCGGTTCCATGAGACGTTCCAGGACGACGGATACCAGGACATGTATCTCCTGATGAAAGCGTTGCGCGAAGTGCGCAGCACAGCGTCGTTAATACCTGATCATTACCCTGGGATCGTTAGCGACGCTAATCTTCGCATCGACAACGCGTATATGGTTTCGGCAATGCGGCAGATGCTTCGGCGTGCGTATGAAGAGGTGGGGTGACGGTAATGTTGCGCCGTTAGATTGGCTGGACTCCAAAAGGTTACAGAGATCTACACCCGCCAGTCGGTATAGACTTGATCGGGTACGAAAGACGTTCCCTGGAGCACCCTATGTCGTCCACTCCTCTTGAACCGATCAACTCACAGGAAACCTCCTCGCCAAGCGTTCCTAACGAGCTCGTGCGCAATCGAGGCGTGATTGCCTGGTCTAGTTTCTTCTTTGCGCTGCTTCAGAGCATTTGTGGAGCGATCGTCGCTATCAACGGTCTCCGGGTTGCAATAGGCATTGGATCACTTGCCCTGAGCACGGGTGCGGGAGCCGCAATCGTTGGGTTTCATACCGACGCGATTCGGGTTCCCATGATCGTACTCGCACTGGTCGGTTCGCTGCTGAATCTTGCCATCCTTATGCATGTTCGTCACCTTCGTAGCCGCCCTGCCTCACAATGGCGGCAGAAACCATTGAGTACCGGCCAGAAACGATCTGAGCTCGTCCAGCTGGTTCTATCGTTGGCGACGCTCGTTCTCATCGGCGTCGAGGAGTACCTGCATCTCACCTTGCACCACTCGCTCTAGCTCGTCATTTCCAGGTCGAGCCGCGCATGCAGACGCTCACTGAAGCCGACCGGCAATTCAAAGATCTGGTCGTCGGCCGTCAGAACGAGAATATTGCGCGCGGAGTCGAGGATAGCCGAACAGATCTCGCAGTGGTCAAGGTGCTTTTGCACCAGGTCTCGCGTCTCCGCCGGCAATGCGTCGTCTAAATACGCAGAGATGCAACCCCAAACGTGCTTGCAGTTCAAAACCACGGGACCCATCTCCTCTTTGGGTTCATATTTCTCAACAGGGGCGCCAACTGCTTCTGCAGCATGAGGCGTGCGCGGTGTAATCGCACCTTCACGTTTCCTACAGTGATGCTCAAAACCGCCGCCGTTTCCACATTATTCAACTCTTCTACATCCCGCAGGACAAAGACCTCGCGATAGATGGTGGGTAGATTGGTAATCGCCTGCTGCAGCATTTGTCGAACCTCCTTCCGCTCCAGCGCTTCGGAAGGAACCTCGCGCCAGTCTCGCAGAATTGCGGGCGAGGTGCGGCCGGGCTCGTCCGACGTGTCGTCGATCGATTCCATGCGCAGAGATCCCTCACGCCGCAAGCGGCTCCGCGCTTCGTTTAAGGCGATGCCGATCAGCCAGGTACTGAACTTTGCCTCCGCGCGGAAGGTCGCGAGATGATGAAAGGCCTTCAGAAAGGCCTCCTGCGCGACGTCTTCCGCATCTGCTTCGTTCTTCAGGTAGGACAGGGCCATCATGTAGACGCTGCGCTCATAAGGGCGGATGAGTTGGTGATAGAGCTGTGTGTCTCCAGCAAGGATGGCGGCAATCATCTGCGCCTCATCCCTGGGCTCGGTCGCCGCTGTCATAGTGCCTAGACCTGCACTTCAAGACGCTTCGCAACGATCGCGTCTACCGAGAACAAGCCCGCGCCCAGGATAAGGACCATGAGCGAGGCAAAGAGAAAGGTATAGGGATCGGCAACGTAAAACTTTCCGGGATCGGAGAAGATGGAAACCAGTGCCTCATGGTCGGCGGTCCAGTAGGCAACCAGCATGTTGAATGCGAGCAGCAGCCCGGTAAAGCGGGAGGCAAAGCCCACGATGAGCAATAAGCCGCCGAAGAATTCCAACCCTGATACGAAATAGGCGTTGAAGGCGGGAAATGGAATGTTCAGGCTCGTGAAGAAGCCGATGATCTTTCCAATATGATGCATCTTGCCCCAGCCTGTCTGGACAAATTGCCAGCCCCAGTAGAGGCGTACGGCGAGCAAGAACGGCGACCGCAGATAAGATATCTTCTCCGCAGTAAGAGAGTAATAGTGGAGCAAGTGTTTCATTGGGTCCTCTACCATTCGCCGGGTTAGAGCGTAATCGCCGCGCGAAAGTTACAGAGAAGATCCAATCGATCTGCGGACGTCCGGATCATTCTTCCATCACGCCTGAAACGAAACATGCGATTGCTTGTAACTTTGCAATCGCTATTGGTTCTAACAACCGGCAAGAGAGAAGGGTCGTGACGAACATCTTCGCTCCTGCAAATCAACTCCCGAGGTATTCATATATGAAGAACCATTCCGCAAATACTCTCGCCCTCGCCGCTGCGTTTGCAGGTCTGCTCGGCGGTACGACAGCACGCTTGAACGCGCAACCCGCGCAGCAGGGCAACCTCTCCGCCGTGAGTGCAACTTCCCACCCCGGAGTGATGCTGGTTGCTCAGAACCAGCCTGCCCCGGAAACAGCCAAGCACTCCTGCAAAGGTAAGAACGATTGCAAAGGTCAGGGCGGCGGCAAAGACGCAGGCAAGAACGATTGCAAAGGCAAAGGCGGCTGCGCCACCGACGGCTCCACACCTCCCAAGGCTAGCTAGTCCCCCGGCTGTTGGAGGCTTGTCATCACGCAAGCCTCCAACTCTCTCTTCCTTAAGCAGGAGCTTCTGATGCCAGCCAACCGATTTAATGCCTTTACCGATTACGGTGTCGGTATAGGGCTGCGGGTTCCACATTACGATCACATCCTGTCCGAAAAGCCGATCGTCGATTGGTTCGAGATTATTTCGGAAAACTATATGGTCGATGGGGGCCGCCCACTCAAGATACTCGACCAGATTCTCGAGCAATACAGGGTCGTTCAGCATGGCGTCTCCATGTATTTCGGCTCTGCGCAAGAACTCGATCGCGAACACCTGAAGCGTCTCAAGGAACTCACCCGGCGGACCAGGACTCCCTGGCTCTCTGATCACCTATGCTGGGGTAGCGTAGATGGACGGTACACGCACGATCTGCTCCCGCTGCCGTACACCTCCGAAGCTGTACGTACCACCGCACAACGAATTCGGCAGGTACAGGACTTCCTCGAGATCCCCATCGCGGTTGAGAACGTGAGCAGCTATGCAGAGTTTCACCAGTCCGAGATGACAGAGTGGGAGTTTTTGAATGAAGTCGTCCACGCCGCGGATTGCGGCATCCTGCTTGACGTGAACAATATCTATGTCTCCTCACAGAATCATGGCTTTGACCCTTTGCAATATGTGAACAGTGTGGATGTCGATCGCGTGGCGCAGATACATATCGCCGGCCACTCCAGGTTTGAGAAGTACACGCTTGACACACACGACCATCCGGTGCTCGACCCGGTCTGGAAACTGTACGCGCGTGCGATCGAGCGCACGGGGCCCACGGCCACGCTGCTGGAGTGGGATGACAACATTCCGTCTTTCGCTGAGATTCACGCGGAAGCGCTCAAGGCCAATCGCTTTCTCACGACAACAGGACAACTCGAACTTGAGATCTTCGAACGCTTTCACGAGGTGCCCGCATGAACCTGCTGGAACTTCAGCGACGAATGTCGCAGGACGTGATGCGTCCCCTGACGCCGGACTTTTCGATGCAGACGATGGCCGAGACGGCGGCCAGTTATATAAAGCCGAATTCCCTTCTTAGCTCATTTGAGCGGCTCGAGATCTACAACCGGCAGTATTGGTTTCGCGTAATCGCTGCGGTTTCGGAAGATTTCCCCGCACTCCAAGCGGTCCTCGGCCAGGAAAAATTCGACTCCCTGGTGCTGGCTTATCTGCGTGAGAACCCGTCGACTTCATTCTCGCTGCGAAATCTGGGGGCCAGGTTGCCCGCGTGGCTCGCGTCTTATCCTGAACTTGCCGGTCCTCAACACGCCCTGGCGGTTGATGTTGCTCGACTCGAATGGGCGTACATTGAGGCATTCGACGGAGCCAGTCTTTCGCCTTTAGGCTGGGAGGATTTTGCAGGCCTGGCAAGAGACTCCAACCTGAGCCTGCAGCCCCACCTGCAATTACTGGACTTGCAGTATCCCGTGGATGAGGTCGTCCTCGCGGTCCGCAAATTGACTCCCGAAAACGACATTGTCAGCAATGCGGTATCCGCACGCCGGCAGGCCCAAGGCGTAGCGCTGCCCGAGGTTTCCCGGTCCAGTGTCTACCTGGCCGTGCATCGTTTCGAAGACTCGGTTTACTACCGCCGCATCGATCGCGAGGAGTTTCTGCTGCTGGCCGACCTTCGAGACGGTGATTCGATCGCCACTGCGATCGAGCGCGCCTTCGAGGGCAGCAAACATGCTTTGGATCTGCAAGCGGCCAAAATTCAAGGCTACTTCGCCCATGCAGCAGAACTTGGTTGGTTCTGCTCGCCGAAGCCGACCCGGGCGAGCGATGGATTCACGGAAGGACGGCTGTGAGGACACTTTTCTCTACCCTGCTATTGGTGGGGCTGCTTGCGTACTCCGCATCTGCACAAGAAACGAAAAACGAAGTAGGGTTTTTGCTCGGGTCGGAGCAGATTCCAGGCTCGACGACCACAACGGGCCTGCCGCTCAGCGTTGGAGGCAGTGTCGCCTTCTCGTTTGACTACGCCCGCAGATTGAAGGGAGAGCAGATTGCGTTACTTGCCGAGATTCCCTTTGCCGCTGCGCCGAGCCACCGCGGAGGTTCCCCCCAGCCAGGGACAGCGACGAGTTTGGCCACCTTGTATGTCGTTCCGTCCCTGCGATTGCAAGCCTTCGCAGGCCGCCGCTTTTCGCCCTGGATTTCCGGGGGTTTCGGCTACGGCTGGCTGGAAACAAGCGCGCTGCTTAACAACGGTGCGCCCAATCCGTCGATTAACCGGTATACCGGAACAGCACAGTTCGGTGGCGGCGTGGATATCCAAACGCCGCTTCACCTTCTTTTTCCCATTTCTCTGCGGGCGGAGTTGCGTGACTACTACGCTGTAGATGCGGCGAACTATGGCACATCGCTGCGCCAACAGGGTCAGCACGATATCATTCCGGCCGGGGGATTCGTCATCCACTTCTAAGCCGGTCGATCAAGTTAAATCCGTCGCAATGTAACTTATCTTCTTGCCCAGACTCTCATTCAGCAGGTACAACGCTCAGCGTTCTGAGGAGGAATCAATGAAGATGAAGTCCCTGGCATGGCAGGCCGTTATCATGTGTGGAAGCGCCTTCGCCCTACTGCCAAGCGCGCTTGGCCAACAAATTGTCGGCTTGCAGCCTGGGGTCAAGGCACCACAGATTGCGCTTGTCGACCAAGCCGGAAAACCAGAGACCTTTAGCACCCTCACGGGCCCGAATGGGCTTCTTCTCCTGTTCTTTCGGTCCGCGGATTGGTGCCCTTTTTGCAAGGGTCAACTTGTCAATCTCGAGCACGCGCAGAAATTGTTTGCCGCGAAAGGGATCAACGTGGCAGGCGTGAGTTATGACTCTCCCCAGGTACTGGCCGAGTTCTCGCAGCGGAAGTCAATTACTTACCCGCTTCTTTCCGACACGGGGTCGAAGCTGATCGATGCGTTTGGTGTCCGCAATGTGGAGGCCACTGGAGCGCAGGCCGGCATTCCCGTTCCGGGCTACTATCTGATCGACAAGCAGGGAGTCATCGAAAAGAGATTCTTTGAAGAGGGCTACATCAACAGGCTAACCGCCAACAACGTTTACCAGAATATCTTCGGAGATGTCGCTCTTCCACAACCTGTGAGGAATCTGCCTTCGCCGCATGTTGTGCTGACCACCATGCAATCTGATAAAGAAGTAACCCCGGGTGAGTTGGTGCGGCTTGTGGTCACAATCACACCGGATCAAGACACCCATGTCTATGCCCCGGGCGCCGAAAAGGACCACTACATCGTGGCGTCACTCACCCTTGATCCTTCCAATCTCTACAGTGTGCGACCCACGGTATATCCAAAATCGGAAATGATGCATTTTCCTGAATCGAACGAAACCGAACCCGTTTATACCAGCAAAACGACTCTGGATGCTTCTGTAGCCGCTACGGTTAACAAGGAGACGTTGGCGATATTCGCAAAAGATCCGATGCTGCATATTACGGGCAGCCTGGAGTACCAGGCCTGCACCTCCAAGGTTTGTTTCCCTCGAGTGAAGGTCCCTCTTGGCTGGACGGTCCAACTGACGCAACTCGATAGAGTGCGGGCCGTTGCAGCGAAGGTCAACTAACGGAGAGTGTTAATCGCCTCTGCTGCGAGATCGCATCTATGATCTGCGCACATAGGGCGAAGGTTTCGACAAAGTTGAGTCCCGAAGCGTATTGCTTTACAGCTTGAAGAGTTCGCGCAGGCGTCGGGTTTGGGCGCGGCTGACCGGGATTTCGGTCTGCTTGCGATCATCCATGCGCAGCTGGTAGCTGCTCTTGAACCAGGGCACGACTTCTTTGATGTGGTTGATGTTCACTACGAACGAGCGGTGGGCTCTCCAGAAAACCGACGGATCGAGCAGTTCCAGCAGCTCTTCGATGGTCCGGCACTTGGAATGCCCTTCCAGGGTGGGCGTTACCACTGAAATGATGCCCTCTTCAATGGCAGCGAAGCAGATATCCTTCTGGTCCACCAGGAACAGCCGGCTGTGAGCTTGCAGAATAATCTTCCCACTGCGGGCACGCAGTCCGCCGCCCTGTTGCTGTTCGATCAGCCGCAGGAGTGCATCGAGACGCGCATCCGACGGCGTGACTTCAGCCGCGGCTCCGTTCTCCGGCAATGGCTCCTGTTCTAGTTGATGCGCCTCCTGCAAGCGCTGCCGGGCGCGTTCAAGGGCCTGCAGTACGCGGGCACGGTCAAACGGCTTGAGCAGGTAATCGATGGCGTTGACATCGAAAGCGCGCACGGCATACTGGTCAAAAGCCGTGGCAAAAATGATCTGCGGCATGCGATCGGCGTCGTCCCGCTCCAGCAACTTCTTGAGCACCGCAAAGCCGTCCAGTCCCGGCATCTGCACGTCCAGAAACACTACATCCGGATGATGAGTACGAATCAGGTGGACCGCCTCAATGCCGTTCTGGCCCTGGGCGATCACTTCGACTCCTCCCGCGGAGTCCAGCAGGTATTTGAGCTCCTCGCGCGCAAGCCGTTCATCGTCGACGATCAGCGCAGTCATTGGCATGTTATCGAGCTTCTTCGTACCGATTATGAGTATAGGGAGCCGGAGAAAGCCCGGTCAATGCAGACGCGGTCAGGATTGGAAGGCACGCAGGCGGGACGGCACGTCGTCCGTAGCCAGGCTATGGCCGCAATAAACGCAGTAGAGGTCCGTAATGCGCACGCCGCGGTAGCAATTGCCGCAAGCCGCGGAGACCTGGTAGGCACATTGAGGGCAGAAATGGAACTCGGTGTGGATGCTGGTGCCGCACGAGGGGCAGCGCGCCACTACAGGCTGGCGCAGGAGGAAATAAAGCACCGATCCGATGCCGCCGGGCAATGCCAGGCAGATCACGACCCACAGCCGGGTGCTCATGCTGCGGCGGGGGGCATCGCGGCTCACATAGCCAACCATCAGCACATACAGGGCGGCCAGCGTGCTCCAGGAGAGGGCAAAGTAGAAACGGACGCCGAGAGGAGCCGGCACCGGACGCATATGGAGAGACTGCCGGTAAGCAGGCAGGATCACCCAGTACAGATACTGCATGAAGACAAAGGCCAGAGAAGCCACCGCGATCGACCAGCGCGGGATTAACTTGAACTCCTCCGTAATAGCGGAGGCGGCTTCAGCGTTGTGTATCTGGTTCGTCATTTCTCAATAGGAGGAAAGGTCTCAAAGCCGCGTCTATCGTGCTGCACGTTATGTTGTCCCTTCCAGACAGCTATGAGTGCTGCCAGCATAGCAAGTAAAAGCATGCCAATGAGGAAAGTAATCTGGGTTGGCACGTCGAAGAGAGGCTCCTCGCCCAAAAGTTCTTCGACCCCGGTCCATACGGCCGGCCCGAGCAACACCAGCATGGCGACAAAACTGAGAATCGCAAGACCCAGATTCCGGCGATGGCGGGAGCGCTGCTCCTGAGTGGAGATCACGGCATCGCGCACGGCACGACGCGTCTTTTGGGTAACCAGCCGATTGGCGTCGCCATCCATCAGGGAACCGGAGCGCATCAACCCACGGATCTTCTCCGGGCCCCCCTTTTGTGTTCCGTTCATCGCGTTTGGCCCTCCGCAGTAACAACAGCCTCGGCTGCGCAGATGCGAGGCTTCAGCGCCGAGAGGCCGCGATAGAGCCGCGATTTTACGGTCGAGAGCGGAGAACGCGTGACCTGTGCAATCTCTTCCAGTGACAACTCTTCATGGAAGCGGAGAACCAGCACTTCACGATGCAGCGGCTCCAGGGTCAACAGGGCTTCGGCCACTCGCTGTCCGTTCTCGTTGGTCTGATACATCTCGAACGGAGAAGGCCCGTCGGCAGCAACATCAAACGAGCGCCCGTCTTCACCGGCTTCGCGCATCGCTTCCAGGCTGCTCATGGTGCGCTTGCGACGCACATCAATCACCAGGTTGCGAGCGATGGTGAACAGCCAGGTATCGAACCGAGACTTGCCGTTGAATTGATCGCCGCGCTTGAGCACGCGCATCCAGGTTTCCTGGAAAATGTCTTCCGCTGTCTCCCGGTTCCCGGTGAGGTAAAGCAGGTACCGCAGCAGGCGGTGCTGGTACTGGACAATCAGCTGATCGAGGAGCTCTGGATCGTGGCGCTTAAGTCCCTGTGCGACGAGAGTGTTCTCACTGCAGGATTGGTTCACGGCGCTGAGCGCGGCTACAGGCATGTCATCCTGAGAGACGGGAACAACATCGCCAAAGACGCCCCGGGTGACGACTTTTTTGAGCTTGTTGGCAAGCACGGGGATCCTCCGGGACGGCTCAAGTGCTTATAAGAATATAGGAACCGGGCCGCTCGATCCAGTTGGATGCGGCAGAGTCTAAACTTGGCAGTATGGAGATTTTGTTCGGCCTGCACCCAGTCGAGGAGGCGTTGCGTTCCGGGACGCGGAAGTTTGATCACATTTGCGTCGCCCGCGAGCGTCAGGATGTACGCCTCGAGAAGCTGATCCAGGCCTGCCGGGACGCCGGCGTGAAGCTGCGCCTGGATACCCGTGACCAGTTGACCAAGCTGGCCAGGACCGAGGCTCACCAGGGTGTGGTGGCCATTGTCCGGGCGCGCCAGTTTCTGGACCTGGACGACCTCCTGCAAGGGACCAAGCAGGATCGGTTGCTGTTGGCGCTGGATGGGGTGGAAGACCCGCAGAACCTGGGCGCGCTGCTGCGTACCGCCGAGGGGGCCGGCGTAGACGGGGTGGTGGTCACGGAACGCCGGTCGGCTCCGCTAAGCCCGGTGGCGGTCAAGGCTTCAGCAGGTGCCGCCGAGCACGTGAAAATCGCTCGGGTGGTCAACCTGGTCCGCACCCTGGAAGAGCTGAAGCAACGCAACTTGTGGATCATTGGTTTGGATGAGCGCGGCACCACGGACTATGACCAGTTCGATTTCTCGGTGGGCTGCGTTCTGGTGCTGGGGCGGGAAGGCGCAGGGTTGCACGACCTGGTCCGGCGGACCTGCGACCACCTGTTGCGCATCCCCATGGCGGGCCGGGTGGCCTCGCTGAATGTCAGCGCCGCCGGCGCCGCGGTGCTCTACGAGGCGGCGCGGCAGCGGCGCAACGCCGCGACGACTAACCACTCCGCGGCGTCGCCCGCGCGGGCCAAGAAGCAGAAGGGTTTGGGTTCATGAGGTATTTGTGGTTTGCAGCCGTCGCTGCCGGGTTGGTTGCGTCGTGCGCTGGAGCGCAGCAGGCATCCCCACTGCCCGACGGTCCTACCGAACATCCCGGCACGGTGATTTTCTCTCGCTCCGTGGAAGACAACACCGCCCCGGTGAAGCCCCCCGCACCGGCGGTGGGAGTTCAGGCAACCGACGCAGAAAGACAGGCGATCACGTTCCTCAGTTACGACCTGGATATTCACTTGCAGCCCAGGGAGCACGCGATGGCGGTGCGGGCGCGCATCGTGGTGCGCAATGACTCGAGCAGTCCTTTGGACCGGCTCGCCCTGCAAGTCTCGTCCAGCTTGCACTGGACCGGTGTACGCTTGGGCGGAGAACCGGCGACTTTTTCGCAACAACTGGTGAACAGCGATATCGACCACACCGGAGCGCTGTGGGAAGCGGTGATCCCACTGCCACGGCCTCTGGGCCCGCAACAGACCCTATCCGTCGACGCTTCCTATGAGGGGACCGCTGCACTCTCTGCGAACCGGCTGGAGCAGATCGGCACACCGTCTGATATCGCGGAAGCCTCCGATTGGGACCGGGTATCGGACGAATTTGTTGGGCTCAGGGGGTTCGGCAATGTCGCCTGGTATCCGGTGGCCTCAGTGCCGGTAGCGCTGGGAGACGGAGCCAAGTTTTTCACCGAAGCTGCAGCCGAGCGGCAAAGGCAGAGCCAGGCAACCGTGACCATGCGCGTGACCCAGGAGTTTTTTGGGGAATCGCCCAACCTGGCGGTTTTGGATGGAGAGATTTTGACCGTAACTCCGACTTCCCTGCCCGCGGCCGCCGGGGTACCCGGCATCGTAACTTGCACGCTCCCCCCTACGCGGCTGGGATTGAAATCACCTAGTCTGTTTTTGCTCACCCGTACTGCTCGAGAAGGCAACGGAGTGAAGGTTTTCGCCCGCACCGAGGATGTTGCCAACGCCCAGGCCTACATATCGGCGGCTTCGATCGTAGCCCCGCTGATCAATCGCTGGCTGGGCACCGAACCCCGGGGCGCGCTGAACATTGTCGATCTGCCAGACGGGAACGACGCTCCGTTTGAAGATGGCGATGTGCTTTTTGCCAATGTACAGGCCACCGAACCCGGGAAACTGACGGACGTTCTTGTCCATTCGCTGACTCACCTTTATTTCCGCTCCTCCTATGCCTGGCTGCAGGAAGGCGTGCCCTCGTTCATGGGGTCGCTGTGGCTGGAGCAAAATCGCGGGCGGGACATCGCCATTCAGCAGTTGGACAACACCCGCGGCGCGCTTTCGCTGGCCGAGCCGGGCGATGCTAGTTCCCCGAGCGTGGATAACCAGGCTTTGTTGGTTGCGAGGGATCCGGTGTACTACCGTACCAAGGCCACTTATGTCTTTTGGATGTTGCGGGACCTGGCAGGCGATAAGGCGCTGGTGCACGCGTTGCACGCCTATCAACCCGGGTCGGATACGGCAGGCACTGGCTTCCAGCAGGTGCTTGAGCAAGCCAGCGGCAAAGACCTTAAGTGGTTCTTCGACGACTGGGTGTACCACGACCGCGGCCTTCCCGACCTTTCGATTGCAGGAGTCTATCCCAACAAGGCCAGCCTCCCCGGTTCGTATATCGTAGCCGTGGATGTATCCAACAGCGGGACCGCGGAGGCGCAGGTTCCGGTGTCTGTTTCTTCCGAAAAAACCACAGTCACCGAGATGCTGCGGATCCCCGCAAAGTCAAAAGTAAGCCACCGCTTTGTGCTCCAGGGACAACCGGAAGAAGTAGCGGTCAACGATGGCACGGTTCCCGAAGTCGAGGCGAGTGTTCATAAGCAGACAGTTTCGATGAAACCGGCTTCGGAGTAGCGGCCGACGGAAAGCGAAACCGCTGCGCTCTCTTTGTCATCCCGAACAGCTCGCTTGCCTGCGGCAACTTGAGGGAGAAATGACAAGGCAAAGGTCGCCATAGATGCCAGGCCCGGAGGGCCGACCGCCAAACGTCAGCCCAGCCCGGAAGGGCTGGGAAATCGATCCGAAGAGGATCCGAGCGCCGTAGGCGTGGCACTAAATCGATAGTCCGCTCCGTGTGTCATTAGGAGCGTACTCGGATTTCCTGCTTCACCGCTCTCCCCTGCAACCACTCCCTCCCCTTTGTCATCTCGCCTGCCCCGGCGTGCCGTGGGACCGAAGCGCAGCGCAGCGGAGAGATCTCTGTGTTGACGACCCTTCCTGGGAATGTTTTCGACAATGCGTTGTGAAGAGACCTGCGGTTTGCTCAATTCGCAACTTCCTCTGGTACTGACTTCACTTCAGGGTGTTCCAGCGTGCCGGTAATCGCAATGGCGTCTGCAGCTGATCCTCCCTTAAGGTCGATTTCGCGATCGAAAGAGATGGTGCCCGATAGCGGAATCGCATCCTTGCCGCGGGCAAGCAGGCTGTGCGTGATGGTGATGGTGCTGTCGGCAATCGCTGCATCGGCGCTCCATTGATCGAAGTGCACGAAAGGCTGCGCCGCGACGGGTTGCGGAGTCTCCGCGGCCAGACCTCCCTTGGTCCAGTTCCAGTGCAAGGTGCCGGTGGCGGACTGGGCCAGATCCTCCGCATCGAAACCGGACATCGTAAGCTCGGTAGAGAAGTTCGCCACGCCGCTTCCCCAACGCTCTTCGAATATGCCGGCCAGCGCGCTGGGCGCAGCGTTGGTCACCTGCGCATCGAGGCGATACTCCGGCTGACCACCAGAGGCGTCCACCACGCCGGCAAGATGCAGGGTTCCACTTGCGAGGTGGCCATTCAGCGACCGTATTTTGATCAGGTTTCCGCTGACGTCGATGGCCCCGATTGCGTCCCGTATCGTCAGCTTGCCGGTTGAGAGTTCGCCGATCTGCACCGTACCCGAGAGATCGGGCCACTTTACCGGGTTGCGGTCGATACGATCCAATATTTTGCGCAGCAGTTCGCCGCCTTCGCTCCTGCCCAGCAATGTGGACTGCAACGCGCCAAGATCGAGCGCGGCAGTGATCAGTGAGAAGCGCCCGGCGCAGGACATGCTTCCAACGCACACGGTCGGATACTCCAGCGTTCCCTGGGCCTCCAGCTTGCCGTAGCTGATCGATGCGTTGGTCCATGCAATCTGGGTAGGGCTGAGGATTCCCTGGGCTGAAACAATCCGGAGAGGGCGAGATAGATACGATGTCGTGAGCTCGGCGTTCCTGATGACCATGCTGCCCTCGGCGGTCGAGGACGCGATCGGATGATCGGAGTCCGGCACCGGCAGCAACCACTTACCGCGCACGTCAAGATCCAGAGCCGCAGTGCCCGCGCCACCAAGTGCAACCGAAGTCGCGCCCACCGACGGAGGTCGCGTGCTATGTACACCGAGCAACCCGAAGGATCTGTTAAACGCCTGCAACCGCGCCAGGCTGGTCGTACCACTCAAGTGGAGATCGAATCCCGCAGGCGTGAATCGGCCGTCCACCGTTACCGGAGCCGGAGCCCCCATTGCCAGCTTCACCGGTTGCAGAAGCAGCGCGGGAGGGCCGGTGTTCCCCGCCTCCGAGCTATCGCACCTTACCCGTACGGGGGCGAGCAGGAATGGCTTGCTCGCATCAGGAGGAGTCAGGCTCAGCGAAGCCAGCGCCACCTCACCCGAAATCAAAGGCGGCCCGCCACTCCGCGAGGAGTAATGGAAATTACCGTTGAGGGTACCGGTGGCCTGCACTCCCGCCCCCAGACTGCTGCGCACTTCCTGCAATCCAGCCAGCACAGCGGAAGCGGGAACGCGATGAATTCCCAACGTGAGGTTGGCCGCGGGGACGGTGCGCCCGTCCTGTATCGAGCCGGTGAGCAGAAGCGCCCCATCCCCTACCGGGGAGGTACAGGAGATGTCTTCCAGCGATCTCGATTCCTTTCGGAACAAGGCCCGGCAAGAGGTCGCGACATCCATCGGCCGGGCCGGAGAAAATTCCGAGCGATGCAGGCCGGCAACCTTGAGGCCGGCGTTGATCTGAGCCAGCTCGGCGGTCCCGGCCACCTGTGCCTCGACTTCAAGACCGCCGCGCCAGCCGACATCGCGGCCCAGGGTGAGCCGGCTTAGCTGACCCAGGGGAACTCCGGTCCACTCCACTTTGAGCTTCAACGGCATTTGCCCCAGCAAGGCCGCCCGGTGCAGCGTTCCGTCAATGCGCAGCGTGCCCGTGTCAGCGAGATCAAGATCGAGATCGGTGCGGACCGGCTGGGCGCGAAAGTGCACCTCCCAGTCATCGCCCGGAGCCAGAGAAATGGACAGGTCGGAATTGAGAAACGAAAGCGGCTTTTTCTCGTTGCCTTGTTTGAAATTGATGCGGGCGTTTTCCGCCTCGATGTAGGGAAAACGCGGAGCACTGCCGGCATAGCGCTGCCCGGTGGGAGCATTTGGAATGTGCGCTGCCTGGACGAGAATCGAACCCAGGTTCCACTTTCCATCGGAGTCGCGGACAAGATTCAAACTGGCCTCGTCGAAATCGATGCGGGAGACCTCCAGCCGGCCACGCCATAGCGACAAAAGCCGCAGGTAGGCCACGACGCTGCCGGAGCGAAGCATGGGCTCCGACCCGAAGTGAGGATCTTCTTTGATGGAAAAATCGGAGAACTCAAAGCCGGGCAGGGGCAGCAAGCGCAGCTTGACGGAAGAGATATGTACCGGCCGGCCAATGCTGCGGCCAATAGCGTCCGCGATTCTGTGCTGGTAGCGGCTGATGTTCACCAGAGGCGGCAGCACGAAGGCAACCAACGCCAGTAAGATGGCTGCCAGGACGATCCAGCGCCGCGGCGAAGGACGTTTCTCTTCGCCACCCATCCTAACGAACCAGGTGCAACGTTCGGCGCCAGCGGGTCTGGTCAAAGAAGTGCAGGACTACATGGGTGTAGAACGAGAGCTTGTCGCCCAATCCCTCTTTTTCATACTGATTATCGGGTTCGATAAATGACCAGTAGACGAACAAGGGACGGCCGACAATATTGGCTCGCGGAACAAAGCCCCAGTAGCGGCCGTCAAGGCTGACGGTGCGGTTATCTCCCATGGCAAAGTAGCGGCCTGGGGGCACCACAAGATCCTCGCCCTGGATGTAATTAGGAAGGTCGGCAGCCCAGGTTGCCGTCACGTCCGCACCTGCCTGGGACGGCGGCACCGCGGGAAAATCATCCCGGTAGGGAAAGTAGTTGCCGTAGTCAGGCATACCCGCCTGCGGCTCGTGCTGCGGCTGACCGTTGAGAAAGACTACGCCGTTGCGCAAATGGATCCGGTCGCCAGGCACGCCGATCACCCGTTTTACCAGGTACAGGTCGGGTTCGCCCGGCTTGAAGAAGACAATGATGTCGCCGCGGCGGACATCCCGGTAGTAGTCAAAGGGAGCCCAGGCGGTGCGAGGCGCCAGCGTGATTCGATCTACCAGAACATGGTCGCCGACCAGCAGGGTCTTCTCCATCGAGGACGACGGAATCTCAAAGTTCTGAAAAATGAAGGTGAGTGCAAAGAGTCCGATGACCAGAACCGTGCAAATGGAAGCAAATGCTTCCAGCGGCGTCTCTTCCCTCGCCTGTTCGGTTTTGATCTCTGTTTCCGTGGCTTCCATACTTATGGCCAAATGTCCTGCTCTCGAGCTTTCCTTAGTGAATGACCTTGAACATCCGGCTCCATCGTGCGAAGTCCATCACCGTGTCAAGTGGGCTCTTCTCGTGTCCGAGTCTATCATCCGGAAGCGTATTGGCCTCGGTGGCCGAGGGCTCATGCAGGGAGAAGTAAATGAAGAAAGGCAGACCCACCACATTGGCGCTAGGGACAAAACCCCAATAACGGCTGTCGCGGCTGTGGTTGCGATTGTCGCCGAGCACGAAATATTTGCCTGGGGGCACGACTAACTCGCCATTCTGGACGTCGTGGCGCATTTGCATCCACCAGTGGGTGTCCACACCCGGGTCCGTGTAGAGCTTGGCGGGAAACTGGTCGCGGAAGTTGTCCTGATACGAGCCTTCAAAAATCGCGAAGGGCTCGTTCTGCTTCTGCCCGTTGAGATACACCACGCCGTTCTCCAGATGGATCCGGTCGCCGGGTACACCCACGACCCGCTTGACCACGTGATCCGAGGGATCCAGGGGGAAATGGAATACGATGACATCGCCGCGGTGCACCTGCTCATAGGGCAGCAGCCAACGCCAGGCGCCCGGCTTCCCATAAACGACCTTGTTGACCAACAAAAAGTCGCCTACCAACAAAGTCCGCTCCATCGATTCGGAAGGAATACGAAAGGGCTGCACCACAAAGGTAAGCACAAACAGTGCGATCACGATGATCGATAGCAGCGAGCGAAAAGTGTCCAGTAGGTTGGGAAAAACCAGGTGCGCATGATGGTCGTGCGCTACCGGACGCGCGATCGCACGCGCGGTGGCAGCGGTGGCTACCGGCTCTTCCGTCGAAACACGAAAAAAACCTGTGGATGGTTGCCTGGTCAAGAACCGTTACCTTCCGCCACTGGTTCCGCTGCCGCCGCCCCCTGTTTCCTGAGCTTCTCAAATGCTCTACGGGCAGCTTCCTGCTCGGCGCGTTTCTTGGTGGTTCCGACGCCGCGGGCGATGGCCCTCGGGCCGCTTCCCTCCGCCACTCTTACCTCCACCAGGAAGCGCTTACGGTGATCCGGCCCGCTCTCCGCTTTCAGCACATAATCGGGCGGCCCGGTCTTTTTTGATTGCAACAGCTCTTGCAATGCTGTTTTGTGATCTCCAAGTGAGATGCCGTGGTCCAGCGCCTGGCGTAAGTCATTCACGTAGGGCGCGACCACGTACTCGTTGACGAAAGCCTCCACGGCGGCCAAGCCACCGTCCAGGTACAGCGCGGCGATAATAGCCTCGACACAGTTCGCCAGCAGGGTGGACTTCTTCCTTCCTCCACCTCTTTCCTCTCCGCGCCCCAGCCGGAGATAGCTTCCCAGATCGAGCACAGACGCCACCTGCGCCAAATGGCGACGGCTCACCATACTCGCGCGGAGGCGGGTCCACTCGCCCTCATGGAGATCGGGAAACCGGCGGAAGAGGATTTCTGCGACCACCAGCCCTAAGACTGCGTCTCCCAGAAATTCCAGCTGTTCATTGTCCTCTTCGCGCAAAGCATTGCTTCCCTCCGCCTGGCGGCCTTCGAGGGTTTGCTCGTACGCAAGCGAGCTATGGGTCAGCGCCTTCACCAGCAGTTGCTGCTCGCGGAAGGTGTGACCCAGCGCTGCCTGAAGCGTGTTGAGAGCCGGCTGTGACATGAAGCTGTTGCCCTGTCTCCTACTCTATTGCATTAGCGTGAGACAGCGCGGGCCGATAACACGATAGGGGCAGAAGGCGTCAATGGGGTTGGGTGGCTGGAGCCGAGTCCTCGTCGTTCGGCGGCTCGGTGTGCACCTGCTGTGGTACCGCATATGGTTGTTTCAGACCCTTCTCCGCCGCCAGCCGGGTATCCGCCTGGCCGTCGCGCACGGTAAGTGCGGCGCGATACTCGTTGACCGCCTGGTCGCGCTCATCCTGAATGTCGTGGATCCGTCCCAGATAGATGTGGGACCAAGCCAGCGTACGGGGATCCTTGGAAAGGCGGATGGTTTCTTCGAAATCATGCTGAGCCGCCGGCACATCGCGATGCATGATGGCTACCCGCGCCAGGATGAAGTTCGCTCTCGCCGGATCACCGGACTTGTCAGCGACTGATTGTTGCGCCAGTAAAGCGGCGCCATCCGTATCTCCCTTGATCAATTTCATCTCTGCCAGATCAAGGCCTCTCAGCTCGCGCGGGGAGCGCTGAATTACGTCGGTGGAGGCCTGCTGATTGAAGGTTATGTGCTTCACATGGCTCAGCTGCTGGCTCACATCCATGCCATAGACCATCTCGCCGATGCTTTCCTTAAAGCTCTGTGGCTGTCTCTCAAAAGCGGCGAAGGCGTCATAGAAGTATTCCGTCAGCACATATCCATCTGCCATCGATTGCTGGACCGCGCGGCGGCGAACGGCTTCGGCCGCCTCTACCGAGGCGTTGTGCTCGCGCGTGGCCGCTTCCAGGTCGCTGCGGCGGGTATCCGACGCGATCTTGTAAATGCTGACGCCGGTATCCATGGTCCGAGCTTCGACAGCTCGAATCATGCATTCGACCACCAGCGCCACAATGTCGCTTTTGTAGGTGTATTCGAGAGGCGCATCCTTCACCATCTTCAGAAAGGGCAGAAGCCTGTCCAGGACGTTAGCGCGAGCATAGATCAGTGGCTCGATCTGATAATGGAGGTATGCGTGGCGAACTTCGCGCATGTGGACGGTTCCGTTTACGGGCGACGCGACCACGACATAATCGGCTCCGTAGACCCTGGCATTGGTCTGTGCGGGGTCAAGCAGCGGCTCGACCACGACCAAGAAACGCCGCCCGCTCGAGCTGCCAAGGGGCGTCTTGAGGTAGATGCCCGTATCGTCGATCATCTTGGTGAGCGAGTCGTGGAGTTCGGCCAGCTGCTTGTCATATTGGGGGCGAACGTGGACCCAGATAACGTGCAGATCGACGAGCTGGCTAAACCGGCGCAAAAGCGGCAGTATGTTTTCGACGCCGCTGGCATCCGGAGGCATATCTGCGCCTTCGGCGCTCGGAGTCAGCTCCGGCGGCGGCGTGACGTAGAGGGCAAGCGAAATATATTGCGCCAGATCCGATCCGGCGTCCGCAAGGCGATGTTGGCTGATGAACGTACAGATCTGTTCATGCGCATCGCGCGCATCTGCTGAAGCCTGGAGCGCCTGATTAACCTGATCCCGCACCTGCTGGCGGACCGGATCGGCGGCCGCGAGCCCCTGATCGTAGCCGCAGGCATTCAGCGCCGCAGCGAAATCGAACAGCGCCTCGCTGTTCTGCAAGCTGACGTCGGGACCTGTGGTGTCCACCAGTGCCGGTGACTTGGGCGGAGCAGGCGCGCCGGTTGGGGCCTGTGAACTGGAAGAAGCCTGAGCGAGCGCGCCGGGCAGCCCGCTCAGGATGAGCAAGGCAAAGAGCGTTATCTGGGACGCGGTGAGAACCCGGGATGAAACACCAAACGGCTTGCCATGACACTGCATAGATTGCGGAGATTGACCCTATCCAGTCTATGCACTGAAACGATGGGGGGTCAAACGCTAGTCCGGAAGGCCTCAACCAAGATCTGAGCCTCACAGGGTGTGTGAGAACCAGTCCCGCAGGGACGGCTGAAAATGGGCCGCGACGCAATCCTGGACAACCTTCAACGATCCCTACGGGACTTTAATCACATCTCACCGTGTACCCGGGACTAGCGTCCTGGGTACACTTCAGCCGTCCCTGCGGGACTTATTTGGGGGGAGGGGGCGGCTAACCGCGCACCGAAACACCGGAGAAAGAAAGAAGTACGGTGCCCCGTACCGGCTGCCCAAAGACTTGCGCCGGGGCAAACACGCTGAAGAGCAGGGTATCTTCCAATTGGGAACGCGTCTTCGATATCCGCGCTTCCGGAGATGATTTTGTAGTCGTACACCCGGCCTTCCCCGTTGACGAAAGCCTGAACAACCACCGGGTTGTTACCATCCGCAACGCCCTCGGCAGGCTCGAGTGAGGTGTACAGGAAACGGGGGCTGGAGGCCATGCCAAGGGGTTCGTCACGTGCCAGGGCAGGTCCCGGGGAAGCAAACATCCCAACCAGAACGCGCCACCCCGCCCAACAGCGCCACCGTGCTGGCGAAGCCCGCAGAAATCTGCCACACCAGGGGAAGGAAGCTATTCTGCCAGCGCACCTTTCCGCGGGCGAACTTCTCTTGGGTTGTATTGGCCCGCTGTTGCGATAAAGCTACGCGAAGCCGAAGGCTCAGATCCTCCGGAGCTTTCGCCGGCCCGATGGAACTGACCAGCGCCTGCGCATTCCGCCATTGCGCAAACTCAGCCGAGCAACCGGAGCAGGCTTCAAGATGCGCAGCAATCTCGTGCATGACTGCGCCTGTCACGGCACCATCCAGGTATGCCGAGAATTGCTCGCGAAGATGCGCGCACTTACTCACTTGGCCCCCTTCACGCTCATCGCGAGCGTTTCCATCGGCTGAAAACCGGAACTTGGGCGTTTTGCCGCAGCTTCTGCAAAACCCGCCAGCCGGGCCTTCAAAAAAGCACGGCCACGCATTAGACGCGACTTGACGGTGCCGAGATTCACGCCCAGGATCTCCGCCACTTCTTCGTAGGAGAAACCTTCGATATCGCGCAACACCACCACCGCATGGAAGGGCTCGGGAATTTGGCGCAATTCCTCCTCTACCCTGGCACGCACCTCTTCCTGGGCGGCCCGATCAAAGGGAGATTCATGACCGTCGACGAGGGTATCTTTGAGGCACAGCGGCTGTCCGTCGATCGTCTCCCCAAACTCGGTCTCGATGGTAACTTCCTGGCGCTTGTGGCGCCCCCACCAGCGGCGTTGGTTGCTGGCTTCCCGCAGGGCAATACGATAGATCCACGTGCGCAGGCTGGAGTCTCCGTTGAATCCACCGATCCCACGGTAAATCTTGATGAAGACATCCTGAGTCAGGTCGGCAGCGTCTGCCGGATCGGGAATGGTACGAGCGATCAGGCTATAGATGGGTTGGTGATACTTGGCGATCAGCCAATTGAACGCCTCCTCGGAACCTGCCTTCAGTTCAGAGACAATTCCAGCTTCTTCCGACGGTACGCTGAGGACGGTGGCGATATTTCCCAAAGCTATGCCTGCCTGCATGCAAAAGTTCTCCATAACATAACAGGAAGCGTCCACTTCCGTCTCCGAAATGCGCGGTTAGCCGCCCGCGCGGCGGCAGGGGCGCCCCCACCGCGTCGTTATTCTGTTTCTCTTTACTTTAGACACCGCGGGAGGGGCAAAAGAGTCCCGCAGGAGAGATTACTGAGGTGCCGGGGTGGGAGCCGGTTTTTTCTTGCGCGGCTTCGGCTCTTCAGGGCCATCGTCGACCACAATCTTGTTGGGCGTGGCAGCCGGCGCGGGGACCGCCCGAGCAGCCAATGCGGTCTGCAAGTGAACGATTTGCGCGTCCTGGGCGCCTATGGACTGAAGCAACCAGCTGCCAAGCTTGCCCCGGCCGTCCTCGAGCCCGGCGCGCGCGTCTTCCAGGCTGCCGGCGTCGGACCCGGAGCCGGCAAGTGCCGCCGTTTCCGTAACCCGAAGCAGCACGTCGTACAGGGCATCGAGATTCCGAAAAACCGCAAAAGCCGGGGAAAGGGCCGTCGGATTCGCCTCGGCCTGAGCCACAAGTCCCGGCAGGGTGGCATTGAGGTCTCGTTGCATGGAGACGATATCCTGTTGAACCGCTGCGCGAGTCTCGGCCGGCGCCTTCCAATGGCTGACACCGAGGTTGGCGATAGTGTTCTGCACATTCGCCAACGCGGGTCGCAGGTTTGCAACCGGAAATGCCGTGGGAGAGGGTGGAGGCGCCGTGGCTGCCTGGCCGTGCGCAGCTTCGGAGCCCAGGCAGGCGCCGCTCACCACGAGCAGGGTTAAAACAGCGAGTTTGGTGGACCGGGGGGATGGGATCATTCTTTCTCCCGATGATAACGCTGCCGCGGCGGTTGCCACGTGCGGAGGGTTTGACGGATTAGGCATGCTCCAGCAGAATAAAGGATGTTCATCCCTTTGTGGGCCTGTGGCGCAGCTGGGAGCGCGCTTCCATGGCATGGAAGAGGTCACCGGTTCGATCCCGGTCAGGTCCACCAATAAGTCCTTCCTTAACAGCTATTTGCCGGCATCGGCGAGTTGCCTTCTGCGTGTCCGAGGGTGCGGAAGGGTGCTGAAACTTTTCCACATCCAGCGGCAGCATCATCTTCACGACCTTTAGGCTCGCTTCGCGCTTCTGCTGGTCGACCGCGCGGGTGTAAACATCAAGCGTTGTGCGGCAACTGGAGTGTCGCATTAACTCCTGAGCAACTTTTATGTCGACACCGAGCGCCCTGAGATGCGTCGCGAGTGAATGGCGGAAGCTGTGCCAGCCGATTCTTTTTCCAATGACTCCTATCCGTGCCAACGCGGGACGAACGCTCTTTTCCAGAATGCTGTCAGGGCTGAGGGGCTTGCTCCCTTTGAACCGCATTGAGGGGAAGAGGAAATCCAGATCAGCGGCATAGGACGATTGCTGACGCCACTCCAACAAGGCATTGAGGACAAGGGGGTGCAAGGGAACGGGGCGGCAAGACGCATCTGTCTTCGTCTTACCGATCCGGTTCCGTACGCAGGACCTCAGCACGTTGACCTCCATCGTTCTCAGGTTGAGGTCTGACCAGGTAAGGGCGATCATTTCAGAACGCCGAAGTCCGGTACTGCCAATAAGCAGAACCATGGCCCGGTCGCGCACAGAGAGTTGTTGCACTAACTCTTGAAATTCTTCTGGTGCGAGCACGTCCCTGTCCCGGAGCCGCTTCTGCGATGTTCTCACTCGGCTGATTGGATTGAACGTCAACCATTCGTGGCGGATCGCATGGTTGTAGAGCACGGCCATGAGACACTTCAATTTCGCCTTCGAGGCTGGTGCTAATGGAAGAGAGTGCAGCCAGTCCTCAACCTCCATGGTACGAACCGCACCGAGCCGACGACTTCCCCAACGCGGTTCGATGTAACGCCTAAATAGAAGGCGATGGTTCTCAATGGTTGAAAACGCCTTTCGCTCTCTGGTGAGTTCATGCAGTCGATAATGGGCGGCGAGATCGCATACACTTTTCGGCGTTCCGACCTCGGCATTGATAGAACTACGAAGAGGGATGACGGTCTTTTCCGCGTCCCGGCGATTTCGCAGTTCGGTTACTCTCCCGATGATTTGCTTTTTGTATATCCGCTTCCCCAAGGAATTGTCATACCACCTGAAAACCCAAACGTCTGGAACTCTCTTGCGTTCCAACTTAAAGAGACTTCCTTGTTGAAATCTGCTCATACAACTTCCTTTGCGCTTTCAATCAGTAGTTGATTCTGTCCGCGATCTCTCGGTCAAAGACGCATTCGGTTCAGTAACTGGAAAAAGGCGCTTGCGATCGGCTACCCGGACAGCTTCTCAGATACTCGGGGGACGACGCACCAAGCCCTGTTCTCGGTGGTTGACAGAGAAACGCAACTTGTCGGAAAACCGATTCGTCCATGTGGAATCTTGACCTCTGCTGTGAATCGGAAACGTGTAACCGCAGCAAATAGGGGCAACGGACAACATCTTTAGCACCCTGAGGAACCCATCGGAACTCTTATTGCACACTTTTCGAACCCAGGACCTCTACCAAACGACTACTGCCTTTCTGCAGACGGTCCTGAAAGGTCGTCATCAGCGTCGCCGCAGACACTGCCTTCGGCATGGCTCCCTGCCCACGTTCACGGTAAAGATGTCTCTCTGCTGACATGGATTTCGGACGCGGGTTCGACTCCCGGCGCCTCCACCAATAAGCCATTTATAATCAATATTGTAGCTACTTGCGTGGCTGTACAATTCACTTCCGCTGCCCTCCAAGCTCCTCAATTCAAAAGATTTAGTGAGCGGACGCGGGCGGGTTATCCGCCCGCGTCACCAACGAGGAAGGAAGTCCGATACCGAAGATCGGCGAGTTCCCTGCTTCAGCTTATCGAAAGCCCGGTTGCAAAGGCGATTGGCGGTTTCCCTCGTTCGTCAAGATAACTGGTGCGGGATGGCACATGCAGGTGTACACGAGCCCACGGTTCGCGATGCGGTACTGCGGGTCTTTGATCAGAAGCTATCCATGGCTCGTCCTCATAAGATCCCGAGATGCTTTTCCTGACTTGATCATGGTGGGACTGGCTCTGGATTTACCCGTTGATGGGACGATACTGATCACCAATTTGGAAAAAAAGCTTAGGGCGGTATTTTCTTGCTTTCGCAGGTTGCCGTGACTGTCTTGAAGGCGGGACGCGCTGGACGAACTCACGCACCAGTTTGACCGATCTCGGCACTCCGCTTCGCAGCGTTAAGTAGGAGTCCAATCGCCTGTGCCGCATTGCAGGCATGCTCAGCCGCGAGCCGACGGCGCTTCCTAGAGAAGCGAACCTGAGGAGCTGAAACTCCGACGGATCCGACAATCACGTTAAGGATGCGGATCGGCGCCGCTACACAGCGCAGATCTTCAGCGAATTCCGCTTCGTCGGAGGCAAAGCCCCTTTTCCTGATCAGAGCGCAGTCTTTGCTTAGCTCTTTGATCGAGGTCTTCGTGTTTTTGGTGTATCTCTGCAGTTGGCTTGAACCGAACAGGACGCGGATCTCCCGTTCATCCGCGTCAGCCAAGAGAGCCTTGCCGTGCGCGGTGCAGTAAAGCGGTACCAGTTCACCGACCTGACCAGCTACGGCGATCAGGTTGCTGGGCGCCGCGTGGTCTATGAATAGAGCGAACCTTCCCTCACGGATAGCGAGATGGGCCGTTTCGTCTACCTGAGCGGCTAGTATCTTCAGTTGCTCGTCAGCGGCCCGGATCAGCATGTTGCCCCAATCATAGCGGCGAAGGCGCCACATGGAAGAGCCAAGAATGTATTCCTTGCTGCCCGCGGGCCAAGCCAGAAACCCACGCCGTCTCAGCGTGTTCGCCAACCGGAAAGTACTACTGTGATTAATTCCAAGCAGTCCAGTAAGGTCGCCGAGCGAGACTGGTTGTTTAGAAAGGGCGACGGCTTGCAAAATCATTAGACCGCGATCGAGACTTTGTACGATTGGAGTCTGATGAATCTTGTGCTCGGGCATAGAAGAGTCAGTCGGATCTTGGGTTCCAGTGTTTTGCAGTTGAAGGTTGCTGGGTATAAGCAAACCCGCAGCGGGCGATGGGTAGTGCAAGTCGTTTTCAAGCGTTTCCCCAAGACTTAACATCGTTTCTTGAAGGAAGTACGCCCTGGTCGCCGTGGTTCCTGCAACGCTGATCTTAGTCGTTCCCCGCCATCGATCAGTAGATCGCGTTTATTGTCCCTAAAGTTCGACAACAGGTTCACGCGCCCTCTTGTTAAATGCCGAGGGGTAGATCGACGGACCTGGAACTTTGACGCCTACAAGGCTGTCAAAAGTGAGAGCTCCGTCCGTTCACGAACCCCCGTTGAGGAGCTGCCTACTTCTCAGTGCGCTTCTTGCCCCAGAAGATGAACGTCCCCAGCTTGTTGCCGGTGACGACATCAACGAAGCCGTCTTTGTTCAGATCCGTGGCCAGTACGGTCGAACCCACGCCGGAACGTGTGTCGATCAGCTCCGGCTCAAACCGCGCTCCCCCCGGCGCCTTGGGATCGCGAACCGTCTTATACCAGTAAAGGACCGGGGAACCGAAAGGATCAGGATCCAGATAGTCGGCGTTGTGCGACCAATACCGTTTTCCCACGATGAAATCGGGAATTCCATCCCCGTTCATATCTGCGAAGTAGGCAGCATGGGGCTCCGAAAACACCACCCCTCCTGCATTCTCTTTGGGGGTCCCCAGGTCGTCGCTGATCATGTGGCGCACGAACGAGATATCGCCCTGCGCGTCGCGCTTCTGCTCAAACCACGCCAGGCCCCATCCGTGCGCGTTCAGCGCGGTCACTACGTCCTTCAGACCGTCTCCATTTACGTCGTACACGCCCATCAGGGCGCCACCGCTTCCGTGGCGGCCGAAGTCCTGGGCGTGATACTTCCAGGGTTGACCGCTGCCCGCCGGGGGCTGCTCCCACCATCCATAGGGGTTCAGAATGTCCATCCGGCCGTCCCCGTTGACATCGCCCACGCCGATGCCGTGCGCCGTCCCGTAGCCTTGCTCGGAGACATGGTGCACGATCCACGGGCCAGTCGGATCGGCGGGGTCAGGCTTGGCATAACTCACGTAGGCGTCTCCCATGAAGACCACCGCGGGCTTGCCGCTGCCATCGATATCAGCCACGGTGGCGATTTCGCTCTGGACGTTGGGAACTACCTTGTACATGTTCCAGCGGCGCTCTTCTCCCCTGGGATTTACGTACAGATAGACGCCGCTATTGGGACCCCCATAGGTCACGTTGATCACATCCGGCCAGCCGTCTGCGGTAAAGTCATCCGCATACTCGCACCACCAGGAATTGAACGAGGTGGAAGGGCTGGTCGACTCGGCGAGCGCAATCTCGCTTCTCTTCGTGTAGTCGGGGCCATAGTAGATGTAGGGTCCGGAAACGATATCCGGATGGCCGTCGTGATTGAAGTCAGCCACCGCTGTGGTCATCGAATAATAGAAATCGCTGATGCGCTGCCTGCGGAAATCCGGAGAGGTCTTGTCGGCATTGCGGACCTTCATTCCCAGATTCTTGTAGCCAATATCCTTGAACTTCACCTCTCCGGTACCGCCGACATACAGGGCGATCGGACCGTAGCCTTCCTCGGCCACGCCACCGGTTTGAGTGCCGTAATTCAAAGCTGCGCGCACAATGTTCGCGTCGAACAAGAATTCGATCGTGTTCCATTCATTCGGACGCAGGCTGGTGTCGGGCCGGGTGAATGGCAGCTTCACGTCGTAGGAGGGCCTGGCCGGAAAGGGAGGCGCATTCGGGTTCGGCGGAGGAGCCACCCGCATCAATCCGCCGCCGCGGCGCAGCCGGTCACGCGTAAGGATCTTTCCCTGCGCATCGAGGGTCACACTATACGAGGGGGTGTCGGGCTCGGTAAGGGACACGAACGTTCCCTTCCAACCGTCTGCGGTTTTCTCCGCGCGGAACAGGGCTCCGGCCTCACAGCCGCCGCTGCAGTTGAAGTTGGCAAACAGTCCGACATCCTGATAAGAGTGATCCAGCATCAGCCACCCACCGCTCGACGACTCAGGCTTGCCGGTGATTTCGCCGTTGTCGGCGTGCCAGCTGGCCTGGCCAAGCGTGTGCCAGCCGGAAAGGCTCGAACCGCTGAACGTGACGTCGGGGAGAAAAGAGGGACCAGCGGCGAACATCGGCATGGCGCCGATTATGGCTAAGGTGACTGAGAGCAGAAAACGCTTCTTCATCATGGGCTTTCCTAGGGCTAGAGTCTTCAGGTTTCGCTGAACCAAATAGATGATGGTTGTATTTCGTTCGATGCACTCGACCGCACTCGTAAGAATGCGATGTGGAGCCGGTTGGGGCTCAGCTTAACAAAATTCTGCGAACATCGCCGTCAGGATCGTCGACCATGCGGCAGTGATCATCGAACACCATGGTTTGGCAATGGGTGGGGTCGCTCGGGGTCCACTGCAGGCCGGGCTGGCTGGGGTTCCCGGTGCGGGCAAAGTTGGCCCAGGCATTGCTCATCTTTTTCGCCAGCACCTGGGCCTCCGGAGTATTTCCTGTGCCCTGCTCGCATCGTTTGGTGTTGTCGAAGCAGAAGGCGAGCTCGGCCGTGTGCCATGCTCCGGCAACACCGTCGAGCATGGGCGATTGCCAGGTGAAATAGTATTGGTAAACCGGCGCCGCGCGTAGTTCACATTTTAGTTTCACCATCCGTTGCACATTGTTACGGGCGCTCATGCCCTGAACTCCATAGGACAAAGTGCGGATACTTTTTTCAGGATGCGCCTTTTTCATGGCGGCAATGAGCGCGGCGGCCTTGGCTTCACCAAGGGCGGTGGAGAGAGTAGCGTGCCACTCGGCTTCGGTGGGGTTGGAACTGTAGTGCATACCTTCTTCGCTCACATTGCCGATGAGCATGGGCACGCTCTTCGAGAGATCCGGAGCCGTATCGTAGAACGAGCGCACGGTGACGATACGGCCGTCTACAGTCGGCGACCAGCCGACGCGCGGGGCGGCAGTCGGAGAAGAGCCCGGGCCGCCCAGGCCGTGCAAGGGAGGATTCATTTTGGCCATGACGGCGTTCCCGGCTGCGAAGAGTCTTGACCACTCCATCTTCTGCAGAGCGGTCATATCCTTGGGCGAGACGCCAAGTTCCTTCAGCACCTGGCGTGAAAATTCCTTCGACTGCTCGCCGCTGGGGATATTGCCGCCGCCGCCCGATTGCACCGAAGCGCGATGGATCAGCCCCTGCGCTCCTGGCATCCCGAGCAGGCAAGTCACCTTGGATCCGCCGCCCGACTGGCCGTAGATCATGATGGTGTCAGGGTCACCACCAAAGTTGGAGATATTTTCACGGACCCATTGCAGAGACGCTACGAGATCCGTCATGCCTACATTTACTGAATCCTCATAAGCAGAACCGCCAACCTCGGAAACGTCGAGGAAGCCGAGCGCATTCAGGCGATGGTTAACCGACACCTGAACAACGTCATGATGGCGAGCCATCTGCGCGCCTTCGTGGGAAGGCAGCTCATAGGATGAGCCGAAACTGAAACCTCCGCCGTGGAAGTAAACCATGACGGCCCTTTTGCCGGTAAGACTCGGGGTCCAGATGTTGAGCTTGAGCATATGTTCGCTCATGTAGCCGTCGTCCCAGTCTTGCAGAAACGACTGCTCGATCGCGGTGTAGTTATGAAGGTTCTGGGGGCAATTCGCTCCGTAGATCAGAGCGGGGTATTCGTCCTTCCAGGGCTTCGGAGGCTTGGCGGGTAGCCAGCGGTTTTCACCACCGGTGTTCTGGCCGTAAGGAATACCTTTGAAGGAGTACACGCCTCCATCCACAAAGCCCCTTACTTTGCCGTATTGGGTGTTGGCGATCGCGGAGCGCGGGGTTGCGCAGTTACCGGGTTCCTGGTGGGCCGCGGTCTTGATGCTGTCGGAAGCGCGTGCCGGTTCGGCGAGAAGGCCCATGCCCGCGGTGGCCGAGAGCAGCAAGGCCTCGCGGCGATTCAACAAATTACCATTTCGAGATTTGCTCTTCATTACCACTCCACTTTTCAATTTTTACAGCTCTCGCTATGCAACGTGGGATCACCATTCCCCGACGGAACCATCTTCGTGGAACACGCGTGCCATGGGCTTTGAACCTCCGAAGGGATATTTGCTCAACGAGGCCTCGCTTAGCTCGAACCCAAGACCCGGTTTGGTAGGCAGAGGAAAGCGCCCGTTGACCATGCGCATCGGGGGAAAGCCGAACCACTCTGCCCATATGCGTTCTTTGTCGCCGGGTTGCACGAAGCTGCAGATCTCCTGGATCAGGAAGTTGGGCATCGCAGAGTCTACGTGCAGAGTAGCCAAACCACCGATGGGTCCCTCGCAGGCGTGGGGCGCCATGGAGACGTTCGAGATGTTGGCCATAGCTGCCACCTTCCACAGTCCCGTCAGTCCGCCGACGTGATTGATGTCGGTCTGCAAAATGTCAACGATGCCCATCTCGATTAATTCGCGACAGCCATAGGCGGCGACCAGGCGCTCACCGGTTGCAATGGGCGTGGTCGAACGGCTGGCTACACGGCCCATTGCCTGCACATTTTCCGGTGGGCACGGCTCTTCGACGAACAACAGTTTCAAGGGCTCAACTTCCTTGACGATGATCGAGGCTACGCTGGGGCTGGTTTTCGCGTGGAAGTCAACGGCTATGTCGATAGTGTCGCCGAGCTTTTCGCGGATGCGCTGCATATGTTTGATCGCGCGGTCGATTTTGGCATGAGTCTCGATCCACTCGTAATCCTGGTCGGGTAATCCGATTTTGAAACACGAGACGCCTTCCTGCAGGGCAGTCTCGCGCAATTTTGCCAGCTGCTCGTCGGACCTCGCGTTCTCCGCGTGGTAGTAGCCGCGAACACCGGCCTGATTGTTCGGGCCACCGAGAAGCTGATATACCGGTACACCCAACGCCTTGCCGCGAAGATCCCAAAGTGCCTGATCAATGCCCGAAATGGCCGACCCCATCACTGGACCCGCGCGATAGAAGCTGTGGACATACATCGACTGCCAATGATGCTCGACCTGCATGGGGTCTTTGCCGATGACAAAGTCGCGGAAGTCTTCGATGCACGACATCGCTGCCTGCGCTTTGCCCTCAAGTGTTCCTTCTCCCCATCCCACCAGTCCCTGATTGGTTTCGAGCTTGACAAAGACGTAGGGCCGATCCGAATCGGGTGTAAGCGAAACTCCAAATACTTTCAGGTTGGTAACCTTCAAGCCGGAACTGAGATCGCGAAAAGCCTCAGCACGGGCAGCTTGTTCCCCGCGTGACGCCTGGGCGATGATGGGCTCACATCCACAGATATCTGTCGCCCGAGCTGTGGATACTGCGGCGGCAATCCGTGAAGCAGGCGCCGATGCCGCGACGGCCGCGGCTCCTCCAAGAAAGGTTCTTCGATTCATACGATCTGGTTCCTCTCGAGTGCATGGACGTCTACCTCGACTCCCAGACCGGCGCCGGTGGGCAGCGCGAAGAATCCGGCTTGCGGGGTTGCCGATCCGGCACCTGAGTTCGGTAGTTGAGCAATAAAGAAATTTGGGATGCTCGCGGCCAGGTGAAGAGCCGCGGCCGTCGCAACCGGTCCAGCCGCATGCCAGGGAGAAACCGCCACATAATACGTCTCAGCCATGGCAGCGAGGCGACGGGTCCCTGAAATCCCATGGACCAGCAAATCGGGCCGAAGCAGGTCGACGAGGCCTAAGCGCAGCAGATCCTGGTAGGTTCCGGGGCTCGATACATCGCGGCCAAAGCCGAGAGGAACGACGGTTTCATCGGCAATCTTATGGAGAGTGGATAGATTGGTCACGGGACAGGGTGCATCGAACCACAGCGGATGAATGGACTCGACGGCGGCAGCCAGGGTTGCGGTATCGGAAGGAGTGAGCTGGTCGCCGCATTCAAAGGCAAAGTCAGCATCCGGAGCCGCTGCCCGCATCGCCTTGAAACGCGCTATGCCGGCCTGAACATAGGCGCTGCCCTGATTGCGCGCCGCCGGTGCGGGAATGGGCACCAGGAACGCGGCGAAGCCCGCCGCCATTTGCTTTTGCAGATCCTTTACGAGCTCATCGTCGGAGGATCCGACGAGTCGAACGATAGCGCGTGCCTTGGTTCGCGTTGGACCTCCCAGGACCCGATAAACGGGAGCCTTGGTAGCCTTGCCGAGGATATCGAGCAGGGCCATATCGATTGCGGCTTGCGCATTTTGTGGAACCATGGGACGCAAGGTCTCATAGGCAGATGCGGGGCGTCCCATGGCGGCCTCGCGCGTAGCCTTTAGCTCGGGACTGGAGAGTTCCCTGCACTCACCGTAGCCAAGCAGACCCGACTGGGTTCGCACCTGCAGTACAACATACGGGCTTGCCGGAGCAGGTTGGACCACTCGAAAGGCACGCACATCGGAAATAGAATGCGTGCCAGCCGTGGTATTGGCTGTTGGTTCGCCCTGCGCAAAGTCAAGCAGGACTTCCCTTCTCTTCATCACATGGTTCATCGGCGATCTCCACTTTCAGGCACGGAAGAGGTTACTTTTTGCATCGCAGATTTCTTCGCTGAAAACGCTTTCCGGCGGCCACACATACAGGCACGTTGACAATCGTTCCTCCCAGCCGACCTTCATTGGTTCGGCAAATTAACTTTGGACCGGAAGCTATATAGACGGTCCTGCCGCTTAAAAAGTCAATCGCAAGGCGCCCTGTATCTGGCGGGCGGTGTTGGATGTAGAAGTAATGGTGCCTGCGCCTCCGGAATTTATGACAGCCGCCGGTACCTGGAACTGCGGATGGTTGAACATGTTGAAGAATTCGACACGGAAAAGCAAAGATGCGCTCTCCTTGATGGGGAAATGCTTCTCCAGCGAACCGTCAAAATTAACTTCGCGGGGACCACGGAGAGTGTTTCTGCCGACATTGCCCCAGTTGTAGGCTGTGGGAGAAGTAAATGCCGCCGGGTTGAACCATTGAGTGATTGTTTTGTTCGCCGGATACTGGGCTACCCCAGGAATAACATTGGCGCGGCTGGCGGACGCGCCGGTATTGGTGGGGGTGCCGCTTATGGTCACGGTAAACGGCAGAGCGGACTGTCCCACGAAGATGCCGTTCGCTTGCCAACCACCCAGAACCCATTTATCGAGGAAGGAATTGCTGTTGAGAAACGCTCTTCCCGGTCCGAGGGGCAATTCGTAGGTCCCATAGACATTCACACGATTTCGAATGTCATTGTCCGAATTGGCATAATCGGCCGAACGATCAATAGGGTTCTGTGGAATCGGGCCATTGACTCCCCCGTCATAGGGGGCGTTATCCAGCGCATGCGCCCAAACATAGTTCGCAGTTAGAAAGAACCCACGCGACAGACGCTGCTGAAAGCTGGTCTGTAGCGAGTTGTAGGAACCAACCCCTACCGATTCGTAGTAGGCGATGGCCGTGACGTTGGAATATTGCTTATTGAACGGCCGTCTGGCCTGAATGTTGCCCGGACCTGGAGCAGGCTGATCGATGGGATTATTCCATGAGAGGTGATGGGTGATGGACGCGACGTAACTCATGGTAAACGACGAATGGCTCGTCAGCTGCCGTTGCAGGCTTAAGTTGAACTGTTGCCCGGAGGCATTTTTGAAATGATGATCAATACCCTTCAAACTGCCGAAGGGATTGGCAAAGGTCGCGGGGGGTATCTGATTCAGGGTCAGAAATCCCTGGGAAACGGTGTTGGAGGGAAATAACGTTCCTGGTGAAATGGTGTAAATCAAATCGAACGGCCACTGCCGCTCCTGACGTATCGTCGTTCCCTGGTTCGCCTGGGGATCATAAAAGGCGCCATAGCCACCGCGGAGCACCGTTCTCTCGTTGAGTGTGTAGGCGAAACCGAGTCGAGGCCCAACCGACCCGTAGTCAGTTTGCCAATTAGCTGACTTCGACACACCATTCTGCCCGGCAACCTCTACGGCTGCGTTGACCGGATTGAAGTTCACCCAATAATCGTGTGCGTCGGCATAGGGCGTATTGATCTCGTAATGGAGACCGAGGTTGAGAGTCAACTTCGGCGTGATGCGCCAGTTATCTCCGCCGTAAAAGTTGTATTCATTTCCGAAAACATGCGCCGTCCCAGGAAGGAATAGGTCGCGAACCGTGGACGCGGGAAATCCAAGCAGGAACGAAGCCATGGCGTTTCCTGTGCCCGTCGTGGACGCTGGGTTGTTTGAGAAATTGCTGTCAAAGTTGAAGCGGCCGAAGGGACTTTGGCCGGGAGGCGAGTCGGTCTCGCTGATCAAATGATGAAGCGTATCGACGCCGAACTTGAAGTTATGCCGGCCGTATTCCCAGGAGACGTTTCCTATATTTTCCCAAAGGTGCTCACGTCGTATCTCCGGCTCGGACCGGGAATTGCCCAGTCCGCCAAAGCCGGAGGGGCTGATGATCGGTGCAACGGGCCCTGGGCCTGCGCCTTTCGGCTGGAAACCGGGCTGCGGTTGCTTTCCGGGTATCTCAGCCCAGATCGGAGAGGTCAATTGGGAGGGCAACAAGAAGCTGGTAAACCGGTTAAAGCCGAACCTGTATTCCCCCACGATGTGCGGGGTAATGAGCTTGTTATAAGACAAGACCCCCTGTTGACCACGATCGGCCTCAGGCCCGGAGAAAGCACCCTCACTCCCGCCGATCACGTCGTTAAATGTGTTCGGCATCTGGATCTGGGTGTCGTCGATCGAATAGCGTGCAAAAAAAGTCTGGCTGGGCGTGATTTGGTAGTCTACCCGCGCATCCCCACGGTTATCATTGCTCTTCTTGAGTGGATACGTGACGATGTTATTCACCGTTGCGGTGGTTTGCGGCAACGGATAGGCGTTAATGAGCTGGTATGCAATGGGATCGAACCGCGCCTGGGGAATGATGTTATTCGAGAATTGCTTCCTGGTGTAGGTCGATCCGGAAGCCGTAGTCGTTAGCGGGTCAAAGATATTGGCGATGCCCTGGAAGTTCCCCTGTCTTTCATTCAGCGTCGGAACAGTATTGACCTGTGTCCCGGCTGCCTGCTCATAGTAGCCTTCATAGTTGATAAAGAAGAAGGCTTTGCTCCGCTTGATGGGGCCGCCCAGCCTGCCTCCGAAATCGTTGAGCCTATAAACAGGGATAGCAGTATTGGGTCGAACAAAGAAGTTCTTGGCGTCCAGATCTGAGTTGCGGATGTATTCGTACACAGAGCCATGGAGATTGTTTGACCCGGAACGCGTGCTGGTTACCAGGATTGCGCCCGCCCCGCGATTGTACTCGGGCCCTGCATTGCTGGTGATCACATTGAATTCCTGAAGAGACTCGACGCTGGGCCGGACGATCTGTGTTTGCGCGATCATCTCTGTGTTGTCGATACCGTCTAGAAGCAGCTTATTTGCGCTGTCACGCGCGCCGTTGGCCTCGATGGTTGTCCCACCGGGGCGCAACTCGTCCGGCCGGATTCCCGAACCGATCGTGCCGGTAGGAGCATAATTCAAACCTGTGACGCCAGGCGCAATGACCGCCAACTGGGTGAGGTTTCTCCCGTTCAGTGGCAGTTGCTGAACGGCTGTTGTAGCGATCACCTGCCCCACGGAAGCATTTTCACTTTGGAGCACTGGAACGGCGCCCGTGACCTCTACAGATTGGGTGACAGAACCGACATCCATCACGACGTCAAGCCGTGCAGTCTGGCCGACCTGCACCACGTACCCTTTATTGATGTGCTTGGTGAACCCGGTTTTTTCAACCTCGATAGTGTAACTGCCTGGCGTTAAATTGCTAGCGGTGTATGCGCCCGCGCTATCTGACTGCAGAACTTTGGTCTCATTGGTACTTTCTTCTGTGACCCGCACGGCAGCGTCAGGAACCACTGCACCGTTCTTATCCGTTAAGGTGCCGGTGATGGTTGCACGTTCGACTTGTGCGAAGGAGACGGTACTCACCAGGATCAGAAGAATCGCCAGCCGAGCGTAAAATGGCGGCGGGGGCTGACGTCGACCTTCCTTAGCTGCAATGTACTTGCGCATCGTTCGCTCCTCCAATCCACGAATGAATATCACTAACTGTTACGTTGCCCTACCTCAGGCGGCGCCAATGCTAATCACTCGTGTTAAGCGTTGTCAAACGGATCCGTGATACCAACTGGGGTCATGTTTGGGGCTTTCGGCAGCCGCACCTGCGCTTACACATCAACTCTTGTTCGCTGGGTATCCTAAGCGGAGGATATGTTTTGCCCGTCGCGTTCCGTGCCGAAATACCGACCATGAATTTCATGGTCACGCAATACCTCCTCATCTGTGAGAGGTGAGGCTTGCAGGGCCCCGGCTCAATGGGATGGCGGGGTTGCCCACAGCCTGTCCTTGGTTGCCATATCCTTTGCCACGCCGATGATCATGAATTCCAGCGGGCCACTCCCTGTATTGGCGAAGGATTTGCTTTCCCCTAAGCGAATCGGAATCGCGTCGCCGCTGTGAATCTGGGCACTGTCAGAACCGAGTTCGACGGTGCCGTCGCCGGCGAGCACATAGTAGACCTCGGCTATGTCGGCCTTGGCATCTGGCCCTACGACGCTTCCAGGCGGAATCAGGAGATGGTCGACATAGGACCACTCGGTCGAAAAAACGGCAGGTTGCAACGCGCGTCGATATTGCACGGGACCGCTACCGTGGTTCAGGTTACTGACCTGTTTCAGCAATGAGCGGTCCAGGCGCATGGTGATGAATTGCGGGACGGGGTCAACCGGGACGCCGAGGAGTGGATCTCCAAGGTTGAAAGCGTCATAAACCTTACTGAGACCAACGTTGATGTTCAGCCACTGCACCGGCTTATCGGTCGGGTTGTAGATTCCGTGCGCATGGCCCATCCGATCCGGGGCTGCGGCGGGCGCCTTTAATGTGGAAGTCCGGCCATCAATTGTGAATTGGGCTTCGCCGTCGAGGATGACAAACATTTCCTCGCATTTGTTGTGGAAATGCTGACCGATGCCGCTTTTGGCAGAAATGACACCGCGATGAAGAAACAGAAGATTCGCATCGAGAGCATCTAAACCAAGGAGCACCTCGAAATCCATGGTGCCCGGACCATCGTGTACCGCACTCAGATGATGATACTTTGCGGGATCGGTGTGAGCGATACGATGTTCAAGCGCCGGTAGCGGGGAGGTCGAAGTGTCAACCTGGGCGAGTCCAACAGGTGACAGAAGCAATGAAACAACCGCTATCCGTTTCGAAAACTGCGTGTGCATAACGACTCTCCGCATTTTCATTAAGTGCGCCGATGTCGTGCCTGCTAGCTGTCAACACATGTACCCATGACATTTACGTTCATCGTTCACTTCCGACCGTTGAGGGTGGAGCGGCCCAACATCCGTGGTGGACCAAAACAACCAGCAATCCTACTGAAATATGTTGTATAGTACGCAATGTTCCTTTCACCGACTTTCAGGACCGGGCAAGTATAGCAACGCCGAACAGCAAACAGTCAAGAAGAGATTTCCAGCTCGTGGCAAATGGTTCCAAGCAAGGCGTACCCATTGGTAAACGATTTCTCAAATGAGACCACCGGTATTTAGACCGCCAGAACATTCGGCCTGGACGAGGCCACTCAACAGCGCGACGACCGTATACCGGTGGGGTTGGTCAGTGGCCGGGAAACATATGAAGCGCTTATTCGTGCTGGTGTCCATCTTCTTCCTGCCGGGGGTTATGTGCCATGCACAAGAGGCACATGTTCGTGTCGATCTCAGCGCGACGGGCAAGAAAGTCAGCCCCAATCAGTTTGGAGTCTTCCTCGAAGAGATCAATCATGCAGGCGATGGTGGGCTATACAACGAACTGATTCGCAATGGGTCGTTCACAGAAGCTACGACCCTGGATGCGTGGTCTGCCATTCGAGGTAACTCCGCGAACGTCAACCTTTTTTTTGATGACTCCGTGCCTCTCAGCGCGGCCAAGGAACGAAGTCTCCGGCTGGAAGTCCAGTCCGCCAACGGAGAGCGGGTGGGAATTTCCAATGAGGGGTATTGGGGCATTTCAGTGAAGCAGGGTGGATCGTACGAGTTCTCGATGTTTGCGCGTGGAGCGAAAGGATTTGACGCACCGGTGACGGTTACACTCGAAGGGGCCGATGGCAAAGTGTACGGCCAAACTGAGATTTCAGGCCTAAAGGCAACCTGGAACCGGTTTTCCGGAATGATTCCTTCCATCGCGACCGATCCGTCGGCGCGGCTGACCATCTCTACAAGACGCAGCGGAACGTTCTGGATCAATATGGTCTCACTCCGTGACGGCAACGACATCTTCCGTGCCGATCTTCTACAGAAGATCAAGGATTTGAAGCCGGGGTTCCTGCGTTTTCCCGGCGGGACGTATGTTCAGGGTAATGATCGCCAGAGTGCATTTCGTTGGAAGGCGACCATCGGCAGTCAGGAGATGCGCTCCGGCCACCAGGATGCGCCCTGGTCATATTGGTCAACGGACCATATGGGCTATCACGAGTACCTTCTGCTATGCGAACGGCTGGGGGCCGCGCCGATGTATGTGGCGTACGCCGGGATGACCTGGACGCCGAACTCGAAGTCGCCCTTCGGGGTTCTGCAGCCACACAAGATTCCAGTGGACGATTACCCCATGGACCAGATGGGCCCTATCGTTCAGGAGACACTCGACGCAATCGAGTATGCCAACGGCCCGGCCACAAGCAAGTGGGGAGCTCTGCGAGCGAAGGCCGGTCATCCGGCCCCATTTGGACTGAAGTATGTAGAAATCGGCAACGAGGATGGTAACAACCCGCTCTACAGCGAGCGTTACATGCTCTTCTATAAGGCGATCAAGGCCAAATATCCAGACATTCAAATCATTGCCAACGCGCGCCGCGGCGGTAACGGCGAGTTGCCGATGGATTTTGTCGACGAGCATAGTTATGCCCGGCCTTTGGCAGCACTCGATATGGGCCATCGGCTTGATGCACGTGACCGCAAGGGACCGAAGGCCGTGCTTGCAGAGTATGCGGTACAGACATCCGCCGATATGGGAAACATGCGCGCGGCGCTGGCGGAAGCCGTGATGCTGAGTGGTATCGAGCGGAACTCCGATATCATGCCGATGGCATCCTACGCACCGATGTTAGCCAATGTTCATGCGATCAACTGGAGACCGGATCTGATTTATTTTGACGGAGTCTCCTCCTACGGCACACCTTCGTACTATGTGCAGAAGATGTTCGCCGAATCGCGTTTGGCTTCTGTGGCGCCAGTTGAGGTGAATGCCGGCGAAATTACGGTTCCGGTCAACGGCAGCGCCGCCGCCGAAGGCTTCCACTCTCAAGCGGAGTTTCAGGATGAGAAAGTGCGTGGCAGCGGGGATCATTACACCTACTCTGTGCGCGCGCGGAAAATCAGTGGCGAAGGAGGGTTTGTTGTTCGTTTCGCCAAGCAGCATGACGGGATGCCGAATCTCGCCTGGTTTATCGGCGTACGGCATCGTGTCTCGACACTGCTTGTGTGGGGCGGCGGCGGCAGTTTAGATGTACCGGCAAATCAATTGGAATCTTCGTTTTCGGGAGCACTTGCTCCCGCTGTCGCGGGAACTGTCGACACGGGCAGATGGTACGAAGTAAAAATCGAAGTAGAGGGTCGGCAGGTGCGTTGCTATCTGGACGGCAAGGAGATTCACGATGTCGAGCTGCCTGACAATTTGGGGCCTTCGCTCTATGCAGCGGCGGGGCGCGCAGCCAGTGGCGATGTCTTCATTCGACTGATTAACACGTTGGCCATGAAACAGAATGTCTCGATCAACGTGACTGGTGATCAGGGTGATCGATATTCTGCGACCGCCACGCAATTGACTGCGAATGACCTCGATGAGGAGAACTCCCTGGCAGAACCTACGAAAATATCTCCACACCCGTCTTCACGGATGAGCGTTGGAAGTGAATTTCAGTATGAAGTAGAAGGAAATTCGTTTACGGTTCTCAAACTCACCGCGGAGCGGAGATAGATGGTTATGATGCAGTCGGCAGGCGCTGCCGTTTCCACTGGCCGTCCAAGACGAGGAATGGCGATGAATCCAGTTCGCCTTATCGTTGCGACGGCCAGCGTGATTGCTTTATCGGTCAATGTTGTTAACGCCCAGAAACTGCCCACCAACTGGCCTGACTACCTGGGAGGTCCGGATAGCGCTCACTATTCGCCACTCAAGCAGATCACTCGGGCCAATGTCAGCAAGCTTGAGGTTGCGTGGAGTTATCCGGCTGGAGACGGTCTTTATACGTTCAGTCCGGTAGTGGTCGATAACGTAGCCTACGTGGCGGCGAAGCAGGGAGCGCTGGTTGCACTCGATGCGTCGAGTGGGAACCAACTGTGGGTTCACACCTTCGCCGTAACCGGCCGTCGTGCGGGGATCGGCGCACAGCGCGGCCTGAATTACTGGGAAAGCAAAGATCGCACAGACCGGCGGATACTGGTCACCTCCGGCGGCTATCTCTACGCGATCGACGCGCTCACGGGGAAGAGTGTGGATTCGTTCGCCGACCACGGCCGGCTCGATTTGAAGACAGGAATCGACCGTACATCGACTCCTCTCGCTTCGAGAACGCCGGGGCGGACGTTTGAAAATCTGATCATCCTGGGGAGCGCTACGGGAGAAGGGTATCTGCCCCCTCCGGGAGATATTCGAGCCTTCGATGTGCGGACCGGGAAACTTGTCTGGGTTTTCCATACGATTCCCCGCCCCGGCGAAATGGGATACGACACGTGGCCCAAGGATGCATACAAATATATGGGCGGGGTCGACGTCTGGGGCGAATTTACGATCGATGAGAAGCGCGGGATTGTATATCTGCCAACTGCATCGGCGAAATATGAACTGTATGGTGGCGACCGTCCAGGTAACGGCCTTTACGCAGACTGCCTGCTGGCTCTGGATGCGCGGACAGGAAAATACCTTTGGCATTTTCAGACGGTTCATCACGACGTGTGGGACTACGATCCCAATGCTGCGCCTCAGCTTGCGACGGTGAAGCATAACGGCAAGATGGTGGACGTGGTCGCGCTGGCTTCGAAAAACGGTTTTCTTTACGTCTTTGATCGGGTTACCGGTAAACCTTTGTGGCCAATCGAAGAGCGCGCGGTGCCGCAATCTGATTTGCCCGGAGAGCACACGTCACCTACGCAACCCTTCCCTACCGCCCCACCACCCTTCGCGCGTCAGAACATGACCGTGAAGGACCTCTATACGGGGTTCATGACTGAGGAAGAAAAGAAATGGTGGACGGAACGGCTTTCGAAAGCGCGAAGCGGTCTCTACACGCCACCTTCGCTGACCGAAACCATACAGATACCGAGCGTGACCGGGGGAGCCGCCTTCTTTGACACGGGAGCCGATGCGGCAAAGGGGATGGTTCTGGTAGAAACCAGGAATGTGCCATCAATTTTAAAGATGGTTCCTGACGGCGAGTCCACTGCGGCGAACGACGGCGGCCTGATTCCGAGCCGGCCCGGAGGAGGAGCTCCAGAGGGGCCGGGCGCCGGGTTGGCTCCAATGCCATCGAGGATCGGCCGTACGATCTATGAGCAAACCTGCCAGGCCTGCCACGGCCCGGATCTCAAGGGCGACCGAGGGCCTGCACTCGATACCGCAGTCCAACGATTGGGAGCAGACGGGGTGCGCACCATCGTGAGCCAGGGGCGAGGCGCGATGCCGCCATTCCCTTCCATTCCCTCTTCGGGGTTGAATGATCTGATCACGTTCCTGAGTAAGCCGGAGTTGGCGCCTCCCGGATCTGCCCTTCCGGGGAACATGGTGGCAGAACGTTTGGAGCCGGATTATCCGGCTGACCTGAAGCCGCGGCCTGCGCGCTATAAGACGGGTTATGGCCAGGAGGGATATGTCGTCACTCCCCCATGGAGCACGATCACAGCCTACGATTTGAGTTCCGGGAAAATCAAATGGCAGACCCCGTATGGCGATACACCGGAGGCCGGCCCCAGTAAGGAGCTGCGAGGCAACGTGTTCCCGAAGAGCGGATTTGTGATTCTGGCTTCCGGCCTGGTCGTCTTCGTGGATAACCAGTCAAAGTTCTACGCGCTCGACCTGATGACCGGCAAAGTGATTTTCACGAAAGACGTTCCCAACGGGGCGGCCGGCGTGCCGGCGGTCTACGAGGCGAACGGGCGCGAGTACATTCTGTTTGCCTTGACTGCTGGACCTGCTTTCCCCCGAGGTGCGCGGATGGCGCCCGGCGGTGTGAGCCCACCGGCAGGTTCGAAGAGTTACGTTGCTTTCGCGCTACCGCAGTAAGGTTGTGGCAACGGACATCGGGCATAAAGCGTGAGGTTCTATGGGGAAACGAATCGCAGTGTTCGCCGGCCTGGTGCTTTCATCGGCGGCACGGTTGTACCGGATGCCCAGCAATCCGAGCCTACTTTTCCGGAAGAATTGAGGATCAAACCTGGCGCGAAGGCGTGCTCAGGAGATGTTTAAGGTGCAGACAGACCGGAGGGCCTGATGAAAATGCGAATTGCAATTCTCGCCATCGCAGTATTGTCGATAGCAAGCGGGGTGGCCATCGCCGCCCAGCAAGCCGATCCAGCTCTGCCGAACCCGCTGACGGTGACCATCGACACAGCTAAGACAGCGGAACCGCTATCGAAGTACGAGTTCGGCATGTTCATCGAACACATTGGACCTCTCATCTATCGCAGCTTGTGGGCAGAGATGCTCGACGACCGAAAATTCTACTTCCCAATTACCTCGAAGGAACCGCCTGTTGCGGCTGCGCCTCAGGGCGGGTTCCGGCGCAACCAGCTTCGCAAATGGCGCCCCGTGGGTCCGGACGAGGCCGTCGTGATGGACAAAGACAAACCGTTTACCGGCGAGGAGAGCCCGCGCATCCAACTGGACTCCACAACTCCGCACGGGATCGCGCAAACGGGGTTGGCGGTGCTCAAAGGAAAAAAGTATGCCGGCCGGATTTATCTTCGCGGAACTCCCGGCAGCAAGGTCAAGGTAACGCTCATCTGGGGTGAAGGCGCCGCCGATCGACAGAGCGTATCGATCGTGGCGCTCGGCGGTGAGTATAAGAAGTTCCCGCTCAGCTTCACGGCCAATGGGGATAGCGAGAAAGCCACTTTCGAAGTTACAGGTACAGGCAGCGGGAACTTTGAGATCGGCGCGGTCTCCCTCATGCCGGCGGACAATGTGGAGGGGTTCCGGCCAGACACGATCGCGCTTCTCAAGCAGCTCCACTCGGGGATGTGGCGTCTGCCCGGCGGCAACTTCCTCTCAGACTGGAGCTGGTACGACGGTGTCGGCGACATCGACAAACGCCCTCCAACATTTGACTATGCGTGGAATGCCATGCAGTCCAACGATGTCGGGATGGACGAATTCATGACGCTGTGCAAGCTTATCGGGGTCGAGCCGTACGTCACCGTGAACGCGGGGTTCGGCGATGCACATTCGGCCGCCGAAGAAGTGGAATATATGAACGGCTCAGTGAATACGCGCCTGGGTGCCATGCGTGCACGCAACGGTCATGCGGAGCCTTACCACATCAAGTTCTGGAATATCGGCAACGAGCCCTGGGGCACGTTTCAGCTCGGCTATACCCCCTTGAAATATTGGGTTCTGAAAAACAACGAGTTTGCAGCCGCAATGCGGCAGGCCGATCCGTCCATCACGCTGATCGGATCCGGCAAGATGCTGGAACCTATGTTTCTGAGGGATGAAAACCGCGCTAAGTACGCAAATAACCTGGAGCCGCTCTACGGATCGGATGTCGACTGGACGGGTGGTCTCCTTGCCCACTCCTGGGGAACCTTTGACGGCATCGCGGAACACTGGTACGAGTCCCCTGGCAGGCACTTCGATATCGAACGCGCAAAGAGCCTGCCGCTGGCCGCACCCGAAGATGATGCCTATGTGAAATATGATCCGACGACACTCGAGTTTGCTCGCTATGCGGGCAATGTTATCCGCCGCAAAGCAGAAGAGTGGCAGGGATACCAAAAGCGGTTCCCAGCGATGATCGACAAAAAGATTTTCCTCTCTATTGATGAGTACGCTTACTTCGGCGGGGGCAGAGGTACTGGACCGAATCTCAAGGTGGCCCTCGCTTATGGAATGCTGTTCAACGAGATGCTGCGGCATACTGACTTCCTCACCATGTCAGCGCACACGATGGGGGTCTCGACGATGGATTACACGCCTACCGCCGCGACCCTGAATACCACGGGGCTTATGTTCAAGCTGTACACGAATCAGTTTGCCGGGTCTATCCCGGTAGAACTCTCGGGTAATTCGCCCCAACCTGCAACGAAGAATCCGCCTTACGCAGACGAACCTAAGCAACCGTCGGGCAGCCCGACCTATCCGCTCGACATGTTCGCGGCGCTCACCCCTGATCGTAAATACCTCGCCATTGCGGTCGTAAACGCGACAGGAACGGAACAGAAGTTCCATTTGACAGTGACCGGCACACGGCTCGGTGGGTCATCGACTTTGTGGCAGATGACTGGGAGCAACCTGGAGGCTAGCAACCACGTTGGGCAACCGCCGCAGGTTGAAGTGAAGGAGATCCAATTGGGCAATTTGCCGGAGTCGATCCCGGTCGCGCCTATCAGCGTGAACATTTATCGATTTCCCGTGGGGCAGTGAAATCGTGCCCAGAAAATTCAGGATGCTTTCGGCGAAGGAGGAACACGATGCTGAGGGCGGTTTTGGTTGCAGTTGCAGTCGCCGCGATGCCGTGCTTGAGCGCGGGCGCAAATACCACGGCGAAGGTAGAGCAGGGCCTGTTACAGGGGACGATGGAAGAAGGTCTCACTGTCTACCGCGGGGTTCCCTTTGCGGCTCCACCCACAGGCGAATTGCGGTGGCGGCCACCGCAGCCCGCAATCCCTTGGGAAGGCGTACGCCGCGCGGACAAGTTCGCTCCGGAATGCGTACAGCGCTCGGGGCCGGGCGAGTCGCCGTCGATGAGCGAAGACTGCCTTTATCTGAATGTATGGACGCCGGCAAAGTCGCCTTCTGACGGTCTCCCCGTTTTGGTTTGGATCTACGGAGGCGGGTTCAACGCCGGCGCCACCTCCGTTCCCACTTATAGCGGAGAAGTTATGGCACGTAAGGGCGTGGTGCTGGTCAGCATCGCGTACCGGGTAGGAGCGCTCGGCTTTCTGGCTCATCCACAGCTAAGCGTGGAGTCCCCTGAGCATGTCTCGGGTAACTATGGACTGCTCGACATGATCGCCGGATTGCAGTGGATCAAGAAGAACATCGCGGCATTCGGAGGCAATCCTGGCAGGGTCACGATCTTCGGCGAGTCGGCTGGAGGAATCGCAGTGAGCATGCTGTGTGCATCGCCGCTGGCGAAGGGCCTTTTCGAGGGTGCGATTTCGGAGAGTGGCGGTTCCTTCGGGCCTCCGCGCCCTGCCGCCGTGCCGGGTGAGAACATGAGGCTGCTGAGCGTTGCGGAGCGGGGTGGGGTACAGTTCGCCACGACGGCGGGAGCCACGTCGATCCAAGAACTGCGCAAGATACCGCCGGAGAAATTGCTGGCGGCTACACGCGGCCTGGCGTGGCCGATCATCGATGGCTGGGTAATTCCCTCAGATCAGTACACGCTTTACGAGAAAAAGCAGTTCAATGACACGCCTATTCTTATCGGATATAACTCGGACGAAGGCGCGAGCTTTTCACACGATCGGACGGCCGAGGAGTACCTCGCAGGCACGCGCAAGCGCTACGGACCGTTCGCGGATAAACTCTTGAAAGCCTATCCAGCAGGGGAAACCAGCGTTCCCAAGAGCGCCCGCGATCTGGCCCGGGATTCGGCCTTCGGATGGCACACCTGGGTCTGGGCGCGGATGGAGTCCAGGCTCGGCAAGTCCAAGGTCTTCTACTATTACTTCGACCAGCATCCTGATTATCCTGCCGGGTCACCGCATGCGGGCTACGGCTCGCCGCACGGCCGGGAGGTCCCGTATGTGTTCGGGCACCTTTCCAATCTAAAGGATGAACAGCCCACAGCCGCGGATCACGTGATTTCGGACTCGATGGTTACCTACTGGACAAACTTCGCCAAGTACGGCGATCCGAACGGCAAGGGCGTACCGAGCTGGCCGGCGTTTAGTGATCAACATCCAGAGCTGATGTATTTCGCCGGCACGCCACACACCGGCCCTGTACCCAACGAAGATGGGCTCAAGGTGCTGGATGACTACTTTGCCTGGCGCCGATCGCCCGAGGGCGCGGCCGCGTCGGTAGTCGAAGATGGTGGCAAGCCATGATGATAACAGTGAGGTAGCTGCAACAAGGTTTCGAATTGCGCAGGACTGAAGTACGGTTCCCATCGTCTCGGCGGACTCAGCCGCGAACAGGATGACTGTGCCCTAGATATCTCAAAAAGCGTACCTCAGCGGCTGAAGCCGTCAAGCGCAGATGATTTGTGGCACGGCTGAAGCCGTGCCCTTCGTCAAGAGTTTCTCCTCACCTGAAAAACGACTAAAGTCCTGCCCCGATACAAAGCCTAGTTTTTCAGCAGCCGGGAAGCCGTCACGCGCGGTGATAGTTGGCTAGCTGAAGAGTCTAATCTGGGCATCAGTCCAATGTACAACACTAGCGAAGCAGGCACGACTTTGCCATTTCCGCGAGCGATGGATCCGAACTACGGAGCGCCGCCTCGCAATACGCCTTGCCGCCAGTGACGTTTCCCTGGCGGATAAGAGCCATGCCCAACCCGAGATTCGCCCCATCCAGGTTGGCGTTAAGCCGCAGTGCTTCCCTGTATTGCTCCATTGCTTGCTTCTCGTCGTTGCGCTCCGCGAGCAAGTCGCCAAGGTCGCTGTGCACGACAGCCGATCCCGGATCTAAGCGAGCCGCTTCACGCAATTGGTCCTCGGCTTGAGAGCGGCGGTTGGTTGCGACGAGTAGTAGACCGTAACTGTGATGGACCTCTGCAAAGGTCGGCGCTGCGGCGATGGCCTGCTTGAATTGAAACTCGGCTTCGTCGTATTGATTACCGGCAGTCAGAGCGCGTGCCAGATTATAGCGTGCCTCTGCCAGATCAGGCCGATAACGGATCGCTTCCCGATAGAGGCGAATCGCCTCGGCTTGATCGCCTTCAACCTCCTTGACCCCGGCCAACAAGTTATAGGACTCGGCTTGCTCCGGATCCAGCTGAAGTGCCTGCTGAAGTGTCGATTCGGCCTTCTGCAGCTGCCCCTGACGGGCATATACATTTCCCAGATTCACCAAGACTCCGGCATCCGCGGGTGGCTTGCCGCTCGCACTCTCCAGGATTTGCTGCGCCCTCGGCAGCTCTCCCGTCTGCAGGAGCGCTTGCACCATCTTCCCTAAAATGACCCTATCTTCTGGTTTTCTTTTCCGCGCTTCCTCAAACCAGGTCGCGGCTTGCGCATAGCCGCCGCTTTTCGCATACGCATCCCCCAACGCAGCATAGAATTCTGCCTCGGCGGGAGCATTTGCTTTGAGCGCGTGCTCAAGCGCATCTGCGCCTTGCAGATTGGCGGTGTTTTCGCTTTCCGCAATCGCCATGTAGAGCTGGTCGTCGCTTTGGTCGCGCAGCTTCTCCGGATAGTACGGAGCGAGCAATGTTTTGTTGTTTGACAAAGCCGGGTGCGGCTCCACCGGCGCCAGAAGATCGCGAGATGGCTTTTCCCGCTGAATATAGTGGTCGGTAAGCACGATATGAACGGCAAATTCCCCGCGGCGCCTGGGCATGTGACAAGATACGCAGGTCTCTGTCCTAGGGAGCGCTTCCTTGTGCGCCACTCCTACATGGCATCTCTCGCACGCCTTTACGTACTTAACTTCCGTTTCTTTGCTGTGTGACTCGTGGTGAGGGTCGTGACAGGTGAGGCATGTCATCTGGCTTTGCTTGAAGCATTGGGACATCCTTAAGCGGTAGGCGGCATCGGCGATTTCAAATCCGTTCTGATTTTGATTCCCGGCCACATCAAAATACAACTTGTAATCGCCAAGCGGTTGTCCTGGCCGGTAAGAGAAGATGCTGCGATTGAACCTGACACTGATGTTTTTGTCCTGGCTTCCGCTCGTGGAGAGATGACACTCCATGCAGACTTCAAGCTGCCGTTCGCGACCGAGGGTGGCCGGATTGACGATCGCTGCCCGCACCCGGGCAAAGTCGAAATTCTTCGCCCTGGCAGCCCGCACGTGCTCGGCGCCGGGGCCGTGACATCTCTGGCAGTCGATCCCCGAGGGCAGCTTATTGACGAAGACTGGCTCTCCGCTTTCTTCGATCTCCCTGGGCAGCGCGGATGGATAAGCATCGTGGCAAAAAATGCAGTCCTTTGAGATAATTCCGTGGAAATCCTTCTGGTTTGCGAACTCGTAGCCAGGAGTCATCTCCCAGTAGCCATTATTTTCCGAGTACCAGGTCACCGGAAGCTCCATCAACTTTCCTTCCGGTGTTCGATGAAGAAAGCTTCGTGCCCGATCACCCGAACCGATGACGTAGTCAATACGCTCCTCCATCACATTGGTTTCCTTACCGTCGAATCCAACCTGATGCCGCCGCTGATAAAACTCATCGCCACGGCGAATCATGGTGTAGTAGTCACCGGAGGCCTTGTTATAAACCGTATTCCTGAGAGCAAAGTCTTCGGGCATATTCTCAGAGGTCGCCCTGGAAATTGAGCGCCCCATCCCTGTGTGCCCGAAGGATTCCGCTATAGCACGGTGACACTCTGCGCATGTATGTGAGTCGACGTACGCATCCGAGGAGACCGTTTGCGGCGGAGCAACACTGTGGTGTCGATAAACTGCGAGCCCGAGAATACAAGCCGAGATGAGGAATCCCGATACGGCAAAAAGGATGGCGTACTTCCGTGACTTTGCTGTCGTGGCCGGCTTTGAAGAACTCGGCTCCGGAACAGGAAGAGGCTTCCTTTCCTTGTGTTTCTTCTTTGACATATAACCGAGGCTAGTTTGAGAAGACGAGTACCGTCAATCAGATGGTGGAAGGCACAGTCTGTATTCGTTTGTGCGTGGCCGCCGCCCACAGAGTCCTATGCAAAGGAAGAGGCCCTGCGGTGGTAAATCACGGCAGGGCCTCCGAGAGTGCGGTTCAGGTTCAGAAGGAGATGCGGCCCGAGACTTGCAGAAGTCTGGGATTGTTATATTGCGAGGTGATCTGGCCTTCAGAGGCATTGTTCACCACGGTGTTGGGAGGTCCAAATTGCACACGGTTGAAGAGGTTGAAAGCTTCCACTCGAAAATCAAACGTGGCCCTCTCCAAGGTGATCTTCTTAAACACTGACAAATCAAAGTTCGCTATGCCCGGTTGGCGCAAAGCATTGTCCGTGCGAGATTCATTGCCGAAGGTGAAGGGAGCTGGAGCCGCAAAGCAAGCGAGGTTGAAATACGGGCTCTTGGATCCGGCTATGCCCAGGCGGTTTGGCATGGCGCCACTGGTTTTTTTCGCACATCCGGGAGCGGCGTTCGGGCGCAGCGTGCCTTGAAACGCGTAGGTCGAAAGTATGTTCGGAGTGACCGAAAAGCCCAGCGGAAAGCCTTCCTGGAAGGTTGTAATCCCGTTGAGTCCCCATCCGCCGATCAGGCCATTAGCAACCCCGTGCAGATTCGAGAGAAACATCTTCCCCTGTCCGATTGGGAGGTCCTGGAGAAAGCTGACCACCAGCCTTTGGCGCGCATCGAAGCTTGAAAGCGAGTAGTTACTCATTGGGACGTTATAGTCCTGATAACCCGCTGAGCCTGTGGAATCGAGCCAGGAGGTCAGATACTCCGAGTCCGTCAGTAGTTTCGAGAAGGTATACGACCCGAGGAGCATTCCACCTTGCGGCGTTCTCTTCTGCAGTTTCATTTCCAACGCGTTGTAGTTGCTTTCGCCAATATAGTGGCCGCTGTTGCTGATGCTGCCGTATTGAGGAAAGGGGCGCAGCAACTGGTTCTGGGTGACCTTGGGTTGGAGAAGCACACCCTGAGTAATGAGCGGATAGAACGGATTGGTCACTTGCTTATTCAGGAAGCAACTTCCCAAATTGCCGCTCGCGCAAACAGGATCGGCCGCGGCCTGGGCAAGCACGGAATCGGGAAGCGGATTGATGGGGAGGCTGACAGGAAGGTGCTCTCCGCGCAATCCGGAATAAGCCGCTTCGAGAGCAATGCCGTAAGGCAGTTGACGCTCTACAGCCAGGTTCCATTGATAGGTTCTTCCGTTGGGCTCGTTCACATAAAGCGCCTGGGCATTGCCACCGAGGAGAACCTGCTGATAATTCGAGTTCCGGTGCGGCGGGCCTTGCAGGCCGTTGGGATAAGGATTGTCCAACGTGTTCGCTGGAGTCTGCTGGTTGTTGGTTGTGTTCACCATGAGGTTGTTGAGGAAATTGATTCCGGCTTGCAGAGGAGCTTCAGGGAACTGGAGATCAGCGGGGACGACGAACTTGCCGAACGCTCCCCGCACCACGGTGTTGTTATCGATCCGATAGGCGACACCCGCGCGCGGCGCCCAGTTATCCCAGTTTTCATTGCGGACACCAGCGGCCGGATGTTGCGTCGAGCTTACCAGGTCGAAAGCCCCGGGGATACCAACGATGGGATTGACTTCCGTGGGGTTGAACGTGTCTGCCCAGCCATACCGCGATCTATACACGCCTGGAACCTCGTAGCGGATGCCGAGCGTAAGGGTCATCTTGTTCGTGGCCTGCCAGGTGTCCATAAAAAAATACCCCTGGTAGTACTGGGTTTGGTAGGTCGGCGGAGCAGCCTGAACCGTTTGTAACGTGCCATTGGTGCCCACATATCCCAGTTCAAAGGATGCAAGCGGGTTGCCGCTAGTGCCGACAGAGGCAGCATTCTTACCGGTGAAAACATTATCAAAGGTGAAGATACCGCCGGGATTATTGTTCTGGAAATATGACATCTCCAGACGGCGCAGGTCGATACCAGTCTTTAACGTGTGGCGGCCGATTACCTTCTGGTAGGTGGAACCGATGACATAGTTGTTGTTGATGGAGAAGATGTATCCTGCGCCACCCTGGGTATAGGTGATGGATCCACCAGAGGTGTTAATCGTCGGAACGGCAGTCGATTGGGGCAGATTGTTCAAGTAGCCAAAGTTCATGTACGACGGCCAACCGAACGCTTTGCTCTCGTCGAGGCCCAGATTTGTCGGTTTGCGGTTATAGTTCCATCTCAAATAGGAGAGGTGTACGTCAACAATGGAAGTTGGGTTGAAGACATAAGTGTCTCCCACGACCAGCTGTTGGGTAGTAAAGACCTCAGGAGCAAGGGCAGTGACGTATAGGTTGCTACCGTAGGGCTGGGGGTCAATGTTCATCGAATGCCAATGGGTGTAGCGTTCGAAAGCGCTCTGCTTTGAGGTCAATGTCTGGTCGGCACGGAACGTGTACTGATCGTTGTTGCCGCCTGCGGTGCCGAGGGTGAAAAAGTTGTTCGTTGCACCCTGGGGGGTCGACGTTCCCGCCTGGTTTGGCTTGGCATAGATGGGAAAGGCGATCAGGGCTTTTGCGACCGTGCTGATACGATCCGGCGGAATTACGTTTGGTCTTCCGTTATAAGAGAATTGCTGGCGCTGCGGCGCAGTGCCGGCCGCCTGCGCTGGCGTACAAGCGGCATTGCCGTTATAGCCGCAGGTGGTGAGCGCATCGTAAATAGGCGCGGAGTTGGCGGAGAAGTCGCCCGTCAACTCCGCGGCCGTAGGAACGGAGAAGGGACCGACTGGATAGCCCTGCGTCTGCCGATAACCCTGGTAGTCGCCAAAAAAGAATAATTTGTCCTTCTTGATGGGACCGCCAAAGTTGCCGCCAAACTGGTTTTGGTGCCAGGCCTGGCGCTGCCCGCCTGAACGGTTGGTGAAGAAGCTATTGGCGTCGAGAACCGTATTGCGCAGGTACTCAAACGCTTCGCCGTGGAAGCCGTTGGTACCGGACTTCGTGCTCATGTTGATCACGCCGCCTGTGTACGCTCCGAATTCCGCCGTGTTGTTATGAGTCTGGACGTTGAATTCCCGAATGACATCCTGATCCATGACCAGTTCAGCAGCGTTGCCGTAGGATACGTTGACTGGCGAGCCATCCACCAGGATGGAGCCCTGGTTGGCATTGCCTCCGTCGATCTGATAGTTTCCGGCGGCGAATACGTTTTGCCCGGAGAGGTTGGTCGAAGAAGCGCCCTGGGGTACCACTCCGGGCACCAGGCCAATCAAGGCAAGTACGTTCCTGCCATTGAGGGGTAGAGTGGAAACGGCTTCCCCTTCCACGACCTGGCCAAGCGAAGAGCTGTCCGTTTGCATGATGGGAGCGGCCGTTGTGACAACGACGCTTTCAGTTTGTGCTCCGACTTCCATGGTCACGTTGGCGCGCGCCGTCTCACCTACACGGACGTCGATGGGGCTGCGCGAATAATGCTTGAAGCCCTGGCCGTCAATTTCCAACTTGTATTCGCCGACCGGGAGTGAAAGCAATTGATAATTCCCCTGGCCGTCCGTGACATCGGTACGAAGTTCGCCAGTGCCGAGGTTGGTGAGTTTGACGGTGGTGCCCGCGATCGCGGCGCCGCCGGGGTCGGTCACGCTGCCTACGAGTGATCCCGATATCTCTTGAGCTCCGGCCGGAGCAGTAAAGGCTAAAGTCCCTACCATTATGGCCGCAGTCACCAGCGCAAGAAAAGGTTTTCTGTAAATCCTCATCTTCAGACCTCCCAAATAAACTGCATTTCGTGCAAAATCTAGTGTGTATTATGCAAACTAATCTTGGACCCGGGAAAACTATCAACCCAAAATAACGGTTGTCAAGAGTTTTGTTTCAGACAGCGTTGACATAGGCAGCTTTCGCTAAGGAATGGGAACAGGAAGACTTGCAACAGCCTTAAATCCGCATGTTTCCAACTATTTACTCAATTCGTGATAGTGAGATCGTCAGTCCTCGCCGGGCTCGCTTAGGCCGGCCTGCGGTAGAATTGGCGGACTTCCACACCCCGGCTCAGAAAGGCGACAATCTGCGCCTGCCGAAACTCACGCTGACGATGATGCAACAGGTTATGGCCCTCACCCTGGTGCTTATTTCGGCCCGTAGCCCCATTCCAGCGGGCCTACACCACCAGCTTGAGGTGCCCGGTTAAATAGAAAGTTAAATAGAAAACGGGTCCGCCTACTTTTGGTCGCTCGCATTCGTCGGATCGATGTTGCGTTTTTCGAATTAGCTTTGACGAACGGACCGGGCAATATGTTTCAGAGAGAGATGAGCTGCATGAAACCCTTCCTTTGCTACGCTTTTGTTTTCATCCTGGCTTCTTCCGCAGCCTTTGCCGATAACTCTCGCCTGCCTGACGGCACCGAGTTTCCCCTGTGGGAAAAACCACTGCATTTCAGCAAAACGTATTATGTGGACGGCAAAGCGAAGAATGGCGACGACAGCGGCCCGGGCACAAAGGATCATCCATTCCGCACCATCAATCACGCGGCACAGATACTCCAGCCGGGCGAGCGCGTAGTCATTGCGTCGGGCGTCTATCGCGAGGCAATCCGCCCTGCCCGCGGCGGGACGGGCCCGGACGCCATGATCAGCTACGAGGCCGCGCCCGGCGCGAACGTCGAAGTAAAAGGCTCCGCCATCGTTACCGGCTGGCAGCCCAGCGAAGGCTGGAACTTCGGCCGCGACACAGATACACACCAGCCCGTCACTCCGTGGGAGTTGCATCTGGAACCGTCGCTCTTTCCCAGTGGCTATAACCCCTTCGCACTGGACAATGTGACCGATAACCGCTACTGGATCAATTACGCCAAGGACAACATGTCGAATTATTTCCGGCGGCGCGGCCTGGTTTTCGTGGATGGCAAGCCGCTGGAGCCGGTGGAAGGACCCGGCGAACTGGCCGGCCCGTCGTCGCGCTCGCTCAATTTCTTCAGCGACCTTCACTGGGCGCCGTTGTTCCAGGAGTTTTCGCCTTATGCCGGCAAAGTCTGGATCGAATCGGACGGCCTGACTTTGCACATCCGCTTAGCTAACGACGACGCTCCCTCCAGGCACGTCATCGAGATCACCAACCAGGAGTCGGTCTTCTCTCCCGCAAAGCCATATCAGACCTATATCCGCGTGAAGGGCATCACTTTCGAATACGCGGGGAATAGTTATCCCAATCCGCAGAGGGGGCTGGTTTCCACCAACCACGGGAATCACTTCATTTTTGAAGACGACACATTCGAGTGGGCCAACAGCGTCGGGCTCGACATTGGCGATGTCGACTGGGCGGCTGCCAAACCGCCTGAGCCCGTGGGTTTCGACATCGTGCGCCACAATGTGTTCCGCTACTGCGGGATTGAAGGCCTTGGAGGAACCGGCGGTCCCCAGAATGTGCTGGTGGAGAAGAACCTTTTCGAATGGATCGGCTGGCAGGACGCGGCGCGGATGTCCGAATCCGGCGGTACCAAGATGCACCGCACCCACGATCTGCTTTTTCGCAACAATGTTGTTCGCCACATTCGGCATGCCAATGGCATCTGGCTGGATATCGGCAACGGCAACGACCGCATCACAGGCAACGTCTTCGCCGATATTCCGGGCAACGTAAATCCTCACGCTATCCATATCGAAGGCAGCAACGAACTCAATCAAATCGACAACAACCTTTTCGATCAACTCACCGGCGGGATCCTGATTCGGGACACGAATAACGTGACGATTGCCTACAACCTGTTCCTCGATTGCGCGAAGGTTTGTGTCGATACGGCTTCGGGAATCAACGGACCGCGACCCATTGGCGGCCACACGAACGACGTGCACAACCTGACGGTGTACGGCAACGTGTTCAACGGGATGGGGCGGTCGGCGATCGAGTTTAACAACCCACGCAACCAGGCAGATGGCAACGTATATGGCAATCCGGAGGGAGGCGGAAGGGGATCACAACCCATCCTGCGGGTCAAATTTCCCGATCCGCCCGAATGGGACAATCTCGAGTCCTGGCGTGAGCAGCACGGCTGGGATCAGAACGGAACCATGGCGGACATCACGGCTAACCTCGATCCGGAGAAACTCGTGCTCACGCTGACGGTCAAGGGCAACGTGCACCCTCTGCCTATTTTCAAGAACATCGATGCGGACTTCTACGGCCACACGATCACCGGCGCCGACCGCATGCCGGGCCCATTCACCGATCTGACCACCATGACCGGACCGCGCTCCATTGACCCGCGATGAACGGGCGCGATCACATGCTGTCGGTGAGCAATACAAGGTAACCCTTGTCAGTCAAAGTGTCTTCGATGAGCGGCCACACTTTGCCATGTACTTCAGACGCAATCCATAGCTGACGCTTTTCTTCGCTTTGATAGGTGAGCTGAAAGCGATAGTTGATCGTCGGGGCCGGCGGTGGTCCGCCGTGAATCACCTTGCGAAGCTTCAGCATCTTGAGATCGATAAATCCGTCAAATTTCTCGGCGGCCGGCTTAAAGGCTTGATGGAAGTGATCAAGCATTTCGTGTTCCCGTTCGGGATCCACCGCTAAATCGCAATAGAGGACAATGGGGCCGCCTCCATCTGTCATGTTTTCTCCTACAAGGCTGCTTCGTTGAAGTTCTTGGCTTTACGGCAGCTTACACCAGCACGGCTGCACTGGCCATTGCACTATACACATTGCTACCTTGTTCGTGGTACCCTCCATGTTCGCGTTCAGTTCGTGTCCAGGTGAAGGCGAAATCTACAACCTCGGGATGGCTTTCCAGATGGGTTGCGAGCACAGGTTGAGTAAACATTTTCTCGCTGCCGTCGTTGGCGCGGGCTGGCTATCTGCTTGCTTAAACACTGCTTATGCTCAACCGTCCCCTGCCCTCCAGGCGGACTCGACGCTCCCTTTCGTCAGCCCGATTTTTGGCGACAACATGGTGTTGCAACGCAATAAGCCCGACAAAATCTGGGGCTGGTCAGAACCTGGAGACTCCGTCCGAGTGGCGATTGGGAACAACACGGCATCCGCCGTCGCGGGCGCCGATCACCGATGGCAGGTAGAGATTCCGCCGCCTCCTGCCGGCGGCCCATACACAGTAAAGATCACTGGCCGTCAGAGTGTTGAGTTGCACAACGTCCTGGTGGGCGACGTTTGGCTTTGCGCGGGCCAATCCAACATGGAATTCAAGCTGCGCGGTGCGCTGAACGCCACCGATGAAGTGAAGGCTGCGAATTATCCCCAGATCCGCTTCTTTACGGTAGCGGAACACGCCGCCTACCACCACACCGACCTTGTGAACGGTACGTGGAATGCTGTCTCCCCCGAAACGGCTGCACAAGTCTCCGCGGTCGCTTACTACTTCGCGCGGCGGGTGCAACAAGACATCCACATTCCGATTGGGCTAGTGGTGGATGCTGTCGGCGGCACCCCGGCCGAAACGTGGACCAGCGCCGCGGCTCTTCGTCAGGTGGGAGGCCTGGACGTTCCGCTTGCAGAACTTCAGAGAGTTAGCGCTGAAGGCGGACCTGAATATGGAAACTACGTGATGTCGTGGTTTGACCGGTATGACGTGGGAACAAAAGAAAACTGGCCGGACCCGGCGCTGGACGACGCAAGTTGGAAGAGCGCCGGCATTTTCGGTGCCTTTGCTGCCCTTGGTGTGCCGGACACGCCCGCAGTCATCTGGCTCCGCAAAGAAATCGTGCTGCCGAACCCACTACCGGCGGGCCGAGCCATGATGTTTCTCGGGATCGTCGATCGTATGGACTCGGTCTACGTCAACGGAAAGTTCGTCGGCGGCAGCGCCTGGGTCGAGAATCCACGAGTCTACCGTCTCGGTGAAGGCGTGTTGAAACCGGGAAAAAACGTCTTTGCCATTCGTGTTTTGAAGACCGGGTCCAAGGGAGGGTTCCTGGGCAAGCCTGAGGATCTGCATCTTCTTCTGGGGGACAAGACCAGCGTATCGCTTGCGGGCGAATGGAAGGCCAAGCTGAGCGTCGACGCCCGTCCGCCGCATCCAATGCCGATTTCCTACGAGAACTGGCCCGTCATGCCTACCGTCCTGTATCAGGGGATGTTGGAGCCGCTCGCTCCCCTTTCCATTACCGGCGCACTCTGGTACCAGGGTGAGGCCAATTCAAAGCGAGGATTCGAGTATCGTAAGGTTCTTCCGGCGATGATCGCGGATTGGCGAAAGCTCTTTGGACAGGGTGATTTTCCCTTTTACCTGGTGAGCCTGCCGGCATATCAGCATCGTAGTGAATCGCCCATCGATGACGCCTGGGCAGAGACGCGCGAGTCACAGGCAATCACGGCCGCCACCGTTCCCAACACCTGCCTTGCGGTCACCATCGATACCGGTGACCCGGACACCATTCATCCAAAGGACAAGATTCCAGTGGGCGATCGTCTGGCCTACTGTGCGCTGGCCAAGAATTACGGTGAAAACATCCCGTATCAGGCACCAACCCTTACCTCCGTCGATATGGTTTCGTTAGCGATGCGGTTACATTTCTCGCATGCGGAGGGAGGGCTGGTAATCAAAGGCGACAAGCCCGAAGAGTTCTCTATCGCGGGGGATGATCACAAATGGTACTGGGCCGATGCTCACGTGTTTGGAGATACCGTGGTTGTCTCATCGAGCCTTGTGCCGAATCCCAAAGCGGTCCGTTATGCGTGGCAGTCGAATCCGGCGGCAACCCTGTACAACAAGGCCGGATTGCCGGCCGTGCCGTTTCGTACGGACGATTGGCCAGGTATGACAGACAATAACCGGCCCTACTGACAAGCGTGCAGTGATTATTGATTTGCGAGACAAGGCTATGCGTAAGCACTTATCCATTTGGGCCAGGCGAACCATTAAGAATTCCGGCAAAGCTCTGATGACTGCCGCTTCCTTCCTTATGGTCCTATGGCTATCAGGGCCGCCAGCATTCGGACAGCGAGCCGCCCGGGTGGACCTGGGGCGTTTGCAAACCGGCGCAAATGTGGTGTTCACTCGCCCCGCATCCGGCGAGTGGGGCATGGAAATTGCCGGAGGTCCAGCGCCGCGCATCCTGCAACCGAAGCCCGCCAGGATTGAAGTCTATCGCGCAGACAGCGACATTCAGCAACTTACGGCGAGTTACAAGAAGATACAGAAGACGGCGTCTGGAATGGATGCGCAGGCCGACGTTGCGTACGGCAAGGACGTTGTGTTTCGCGTGCATGACCAGTGGAGCGTGAGTTCGGCGGTGCTCTCGCTCAAAAGAAGTGTGGAAGTGAAAGGGAGCGCTCCGGGTGGCTTTTATTCAGCCATCGACTTCACGGTCGATCGGCCGGTCACCTGGCCCGATATCAACTTCATGGTTCCGGGCGCGATCTATGGAGATCCCACCTACGACGGAGACCGTTCTCCCGGAGGAACCCTGAATTACGGGGCGCGCCACCTTTTGATGCGTGAGGATATTCTGGCGGCGCCGCTGTTTGCGATGTCCTTCAAGGGCGGCGGGTCGATTGCCATGCTCGATCCGGCGCCGCGGGGCAACACCACCGAAGAAGAGTCAAAACTCACCAACCTGGTGATGACGGATGCACGATTCCAGTTCGGAGCAATGGGGGCCTGGCAAGCGGAGGATGGCGCGGTTCAGTTCGGTTTTCGCTATCCCGGAACCATCAACGACTACGGCGGCGCCCGGGGTCAACCTGCCGTACCGCGATGGATTCGACGGTATCACCCGATGACCGAGGGCTTCACCGACAACTATCGGGTAGCCTTTCGCTTCGGCCAGGATGAGTCGTTTCGGGGCTTGACGCGCGATGCCTGGCGATGGGCCTGGAGCACTTTGAACCCGCCCGTAAACTACATCGACGTCGATCAGGTGCGGCGTGTTCTGTTAGACCACCTGGAGGCGCAGGCGGTCACCATCGACGGGCGTACCGGTATTCCATTCGCCCGCTCCATCGTGGTGGATACGCCGAATTGGAACTGGACCATGATTGCGATGGGGTTCGTCGGCAAGAATCTCGAGTGCGCGAACCAGTTGCTGCTTGAGGGCGATCGCGACAAGAGCGAGCGCGGCCAGAAAATGCGCGCGACCGGCCTGGCCATCATTGCTTCCATGATCCAAGCGCTCCATGCCGTTCCGTTGCAAGCCACCGGGTACGATCTCGCGTCCGGCCGCCCCTGGGATCACTTCTGGCTAGCTCCCTGGCTGCGCAATGCAACGGAGGATATGCGTGTGCTCATGCAGGCGTACAGCCGCGAACTCGCCCTGGGGCGCGCGCACCCCGAATGGCTTGCATGGGTCAAGTCTTACGCGGACTGGCTGATCCAGCAGCAACGTGAAGATGGATCGTACCCGCGCCGGTGGAAACCTGGCAGCACTGAAGTCGCGGAGCCCACGGGAACCGCGAGCTACAATGCTGTTCCTCTTTTGGTTCTGATGACTGCGATCACCCATGATCCCGAAGTATGAACAATCGGCGATCCGAGCGGCCGATTATGTCTGGAACACCTGGGGAAACCAGGGACTCTTCATCGGCGGGGCCAGCGACAATCCGAACATCACCGACAAAGAGGCCGGCATGCTGAGCATGGAAGCATATCTGAGTCTCTATGAGTCGACGAAAGACGCCAAGTGGCTGGAGCGGGCGCAGGCCGCGGGAAATTTTGCAGAGAGCTGGATATGGATCTGGAACCTTCCCATGGCGGAAGACGCCGACGATGCAAAGTTGCATTGGAAGAAGGGGGTTCCGACCGTCGGCCTGCAGGATATTACTGCTCTCAACACCGGCAGCACCGATGAGTATCTCGACTGGGCTGTGCCTTCTTACGCGAAGCTGTACAACTACACCAAGGACCCGCATTACCTGGACGTGGCGCGCGTCTTGCTCCAGGACACCAAGTCGATGGTCGCGCTTCCAGGACGGCAATACGACATAAAAGGGATCGGGTGGCAGCAGGAGAATTTCCGCCTCGGGCCGGGCCCGAACGGGCGCGGCGTTGGATCTCACCGGATGTGGCTGCCCTGGGTTTCCGCAAACCATCTTCACGGCATAACAGGACTGGAGGAGTATGACCCTGCACTCTTCAAGAAGCTATCCACCCAGCCGGCGGCCGGTGAAGTCGCTAAGTAAATTAGGGAGTCCCGGCGCCGGCAGCGTCATCAATCGTGTGGCGGCGAAGGTGAGCCCGGCGTTCACCTTGCTGCTGAGCCTCAGCATCGGTTTGCCGCCAGCCCACGCGGCGGAGTTTCCCCAGGCTAAGATCTCGAACGGGCAGATTACCGCGAAGATCTATCTGCCGGACGCAAAGAATGGCTACTATCGCTCGACCCGTTTCGATTGGTCGGGAGCTGTTTACAGTTTGCAGTACAAGGGCCACGACTTCTATGGACCGTGGTTCGACAGGATCGATCCCAAGGTGATCAATTGGGTTTTCCAGGGACCGGACATTGTCTCCGGGCCTTGCAGCGCCCTTGAGGGCCCTGTGGACGAGTTCCAGACCGTGCTCGGCTGGGAAGACGCCAAGCCGGGTGGGACCTTCATCAAAATCGGTGTCGGGGTGCTGCGAAAGACTGGTAGCGACTACAACCGGTACTTCCCTTACGAGGTCGTGAACCCGGGCAAATGGTCGGTGGAGAAGCACGCAGATTCCATCGTGTTCCAACAGGATCTGTCCGACCCGGCTTCGGGCTACGGATATGTTTACCGGAAGATAGTGCGGCTGGTGAAAGGCCAGCCGAAGATGGTGATCGAACGCAGTTTGAAAAACACCGGCAAGCTCCGGATACAGAGCACGACCTACGACCACAACTTTGTGGTGCTCGATAAGCAACCGCCCGGACCGGATTTCACCTTCAAAGTTCCCTACCAGATTCAGTCGCCCCGTCCGCCCAAGAAGGAGCAGGCGGAAATCCGCGGAAATGAAATCGTTTATAACAAGACGCTGTCTGGCGAAGACCAGGTAGCTGTGCCTATTCAGGGTTTCAGTGACAACGCCAAAGACAACGAGATTGTCATCGAAAACAAAAAAGTAGGCGCCGGAGTGAGAGTCAAGGGAGATCGTCCGCTGATACGGAATATCTTGTGGTCGATTCGCACGGTGCTGGCGGATGAACCTTACATCGCAATCGACGTCCAACCCGGCAATGAGTTCACCTGGAAGAACACGTTTGAGTATTACGTGATGGAAACGGCCTATGATGGCAATTCGACCGGACGGAGAGAAAGGCGGGGATTTTGAATTGCAAGCCTTACTTACCGGCGGCCTTTGCGGGCGTTTTGATGTCGGTTGCACTGTTGGGCGTTCCCTGCAAGGCTCAGGCTCAGACGGACCTGCCCCAGGGTCCCGGCAGAGCTGTCGTCGAACGGATGTGCACCAGTTGTCATGGTCTCAATGTCGTCACCGCGCAGAGAATGACGAAAAAGGCCTGGGCCTCCCAGGTTGACGACATGGTTTCCCGCGGGGCCATCGGTTCGACTGAAGACATCAGGCAGGTGGTCGATTATCTGGCCGCGAACTTCGGCAAGGGTCAGCCGGAGAAGAGCCAGCACATTGCAGAGCTGCCGAGCGTGCAGCAGAGTGTGCCGCAATCCTCAGGACAGGAGCCACCCGTGATTCCGGCGGCGGAGGGTGTAACCGCCGGTGTTACCTTTGACCAGCTCGTAAAAGCCAACCAGGAACCCTGGAACTGGTTGACTTTCGGAGGAACTTACCAAAGCACCCGCAACAGCCGCTTGAGCCAGATCACGCCCGAAAACGCAAGGAACCTGGAATTGAAATGGGTCTTTCAGGCGCGCTGGCTCGACCCGTACGAGACAACCCCGCTTGTGGTGAACGGAGTTCTCTACACCATGCAGGGCGACGACGTGGTAGCGCTGGACGCAACCAACGGCCGTTTGTTCTGGATCTATCGCTATACCCCAGACTCTGCTGCCCGCTTGTGCTGCGGCCGGATCAGTCGAGGACTCGCCATCCTCGGCGACACGTTATACATGGCGGCAGTCGATGCCCATTTGATAGCAATTGACGCGAAAACAGGGACTCCCTTATGGAACACGACCGTCGCCAAGACAGCATCCGGCTACACCATGACAGTTGCGCCGTTGGTCATCAAGAACAAGGTCATCATTGGTGTTGCCGGCGGTGAATATGGAATTCGCGGATTTATTGCGGCGTACGATGCCCACACCGGTAAGGAACAATGGCGGTTCTATACCACCGCGGGACCGGGTGATCCGGGGCAAGGCACTTGGGGCGGCGATTCCTGGAAGCATGGCGGTGGCTCCGTATGGGCCGCAGGCTCCTACGACCCCGACACAAATCTGACCTTTTGGGGCGTCGGCAATGCGGGCCCCGATTACAACGGGGATGTCCGTCCTGGCGACAATCTCTACACCAGCTCAATGGTGGCTCTCGACGCCGACACCGGCAAGCTCAGATGGCACTATCAGGCCAACCCGCACAACGAATTTGATTGGGATGCGGTGCAGGTGCCTCTGCTGGCGGATATTAAGTGGCACGGTGATGCTCGAAAAGTCATCTTGTGGGCGGACAGAAATGGTTTCTTTTATGTCCTGGACCGCACCACGGGTCAGTTTCTGTCGGGCAAGGCCTTCGTCAAGCAGAACTGGAACGCAGGATTTGATGAGCGCGGGCGCCCCATCATGACGGCCAACGCGAAGAGCAGCACGGAAGGAACCCTGATCTTCCCGGATAATCAGGGCGGCACCAACTGGTTTAATCCTTCGTTTAGCCCTGAGACCGGCCTTTTCTACGTAAATGCCCGGGAAAACTATTCCACCCTATTCGTCAAGGGTGATCAGGAGTATGAGGAAGGAAATCGCTACGACGGCCGTGGACACCGTCCGCTCACAAGACCCGTTACCGTCGTCGGCGCCGATGACGAGAAGTTCACAGCCGTCCGGGCCCTCGACCCGCAAACCGGAGAGAAGAAATGGGAATTCAAGCTGAATTCCGGTAATAGCCTTCATACCTTCGAAGGTTGGCAAACTAACGCCGGAGCGGCGGGGATTTTGACCACAGCTTCGAACGTCTTGTTTACCGGAGGCCGGGAAGGTTACTTCGTGGCGCTGGATGCTCGCGATGGCGCGCTCCTGTGGAAAGCCACGCTGGGTGGCCCAATGATCATGAACCCCATCACCTACTCCGTGAACGGAAAGCAATTCGTAGCCGTCAATGCCGGCACGTGCCTGTTCGTATTCGGATTACGGTAGTTGAGAGCCGAAGGTGTTTGCCGGAACCGAGGAGCAATGACGATGTGGCTATTCAGAGTGCCGATTGCGGCTTTCCTATTAGGCGGCATGTTAGCCGCTCAGGTTCGAGAATCCCGAGGCCCTGGGGATGCAATCCGCGGCCAAGCGCTTTTTGAGGGAAAGGGTCAGTGCACGTCCTGTCATCGCGTGGGGGAAACGGGATCTGCGCTTGGACCGAATCTCACCGCCGCGGGGACTCAGCTTACCGTCGAGCAATTGCGTAAGTCGCTGCTAAACCCGGATCCCGCGATTTCTCTTACCTATCAACGCTATCGAGTCATCACGCGGGATGGAAAGACCATCTCCGGAAGACTCCTCAACCAAGACCCCTATAGTTTGCAAATGATAGATTCCGATAACCGGTTGGTTGCCTTTGAGCGTTCAGAGCTCCGCGAATGGGGGTTCATGCAAACTCCTTCGATGCCCTCTTACAACAAGACTCTCAACACCGACGAACTAGCCGATCTGCTGGCGTATCTTGAATCTCTCAAAGGCGTGAGTCATCCATGAGACGGTCTTCCTGGCGGGTACCCGTTTGATTCCCCGGACTGATTAGCCCCAGCGTGAACGCAAGGCTCACGCCCAGCAGCGAACCCGATCCATTTGCTTGTGGTCTTCATTAGCCCCTGTTTCGGATCGAGCTCTCCACCACTGACATGGGGACGGTAAGCCGTTCCTCCGAAAGCGGCTTGTTGACATCGCTTCTTTCAGCGTGATAGCTTGGCCGTCGTGCAATTCTCGTTGCATAAAAAGCAAGATACTTAAGAAAACGTTTCCCGCATTGCCGTACATATTGGAGGTGGGCAGATGCAAGTATCAGCTTCGTGCCGCAGGCTCGTGCTCGTAACCATGGTGTTCGCTTCTCTGGCTATTTCAGCCCATGCACAAAACATTTTCGGCTCGATCATCGGCACGGTAACAGACCCGGGCGACGCAGTGCTGCCAGCGGCCTCGGTGACCGTCACCAACCTGGGCACCGGCGAAAAACGGATTGCCACCACCGATGGCCAGGGAAATTACCAGGTTCTCTCGCTGCCGCGCGGCGATTACAAGGTCCAGGTCGATGCGGCGGGGTTCAAGCAGTTTGTGCGCAGCCCGATTGACGTCTCCGTCGCTCAGGAGGCACGCGTCAACGTGCAGATGGTGATCGGCGAGCAGAACCAGCAGGTGGTGGTGAATTCAGCTCCGCCGATTATGCAAACCGACAGCGCGTCGCTGGGCACGGTGGTGGAAGGTAAGGCGGTGCAAACCCTTCCGCTCAATGGACGGAACGTCCTGAATCTGGTGGCCCTGGTGCCCGGTGTGGTGCCGCAGGGTGGCGCTTCCACCAACCTGAGCGGTCAAAACGTATTCGCAGCCGGCAACTACCAGATCGACGGCGGCAACTCCAATCAGTCCGCGGTGCTGGTCGATGGCGCGTCGGTGAACACGTTGTACGGCAATTCGGTCCAACTGGTGATGGATCAGGATTCCATCCAGGAATTCAACGCCCAGACTCACAACAACACGGCAGAATTCGGCAATTACAACGGCGGCGTGATCAACATGAGCACGAAGTCGGGCACCAACGCATTCCACGGCACGGCTTTCGAGTACCTGCGCAATACCGTGCTCGACGCCAATAACTTCTTTGCCAAACGCGAGGGCACAGGACGGCAGTCGTGGCACCAAAATCAATTCGGCGCCAACGTGGGCGGACCGATCAAGAAAAATAAATATTTCTTCTTCGCAGACTATCAGGGGTACCGGCAAACCAACGGCCAGCCGATTCTCGCCACGCTTCCCACCGCGGCGGAGTTGACGGGCGATTTTTCCGCTATCAGCGCCCCCATTTACGATCCCCTTACCACCTGCGGCGCCAACGGCAACGCGCCCTGCACGCCGCAACAGGTAGCCGGAGCTGCACCCACGCGGCAGCAGTTCTCGTACAACGGGATACCCAACGTGATTCCGCCGGGCCGGTTCAGCACGGTTGCAAAAAACCTGCTCGCCTATCCCATCTACGGCAAACCAAACGTGGCGGGTACGATGACAGACCAGGGCCCGGTGAACAATTTCTTCAGCCTGAGCACCGCCGGCGGCAACAACGACCAGTTCACCATTCGCGGCGATCAGAACCTGACCTCGAAGCACACCCTGTTTGAGCGCTATACCTGGTGGAAGTCGATGAACATCGATCCCAAACCATTTGAACCCGACAACAACCTGTACTACCAGGCACTCGCCCCTGAGGCTTTCACGACCCATCAGGCCATCCTCGGAGACACCTATGTCCTGAATCCTACGTCCGTCATCGATGTGCACCTATCGTATTTGCGGTGGGACTACACCCGGATTCCGACGAATCTGGGGCTCGATGAAAGCAAGGCCTTCGGATGGCCGTCTTATATGAACTTTGGCAGCCTCAATGGCCTGCCAAAATCGACTTCTGTTCCCGCCATCAACACCAACGGGCCCATCAGCTACTACCAAGGCCTGTCCGGCTACATTCTCTCGACGAACAACAACTACGGAATCTCCTCGACGTACCAGAAAATCTGGGGCCGGCACACGTTCAAAGTCGGTCTGGACGTGCGCCGGTGGGATATGAATTACTTCCAGAACAACCAACCCGGCGGAAATTTCAACTTCGACAATGTGTTCACCGGTAGCAGTGCCGCCAACCCCGGCTCGACCGGGAACGGGCTGGCGTCCCTTGAATTGGGATATGTAGCCAACAGCTCAACCTTGCAGATCTCACCTCCGGTGTACCAAAGGCTGTACTACCAGGGCTACTTCGGACAGGACACCTGGCAGGTATCCAAAAAACTGACACTCTCACTGGGACTGCGGTGGGAGCTCCCAGGCACCTTCCTCGCAGGGCATGGCTGGGAAGATGTCTTCAACCCGAAAGAGGCCAACCCGATCGTCAACGCTCCAGGTGCTTTCGACCTGGTCAATACGCCGCAGCATCCGTCATCCGGCGCCACCAACGAAGTCTGGACTGACTTTGAGCCGCGCCTCGGACTCGCCTACCGCCTGACGGATAAGACGGTGCTGCGCGGGGCCTGGGGCAGGTACGTCACTCCTGTCGGGCTCGCGTTTTACAGTGAACCGTTGCAGGCGGGCATCAACTTCATCTCTAACCCCTTGGTGAATTCGCGCGACGGCCAGCAGACGCCGGCCAACACGTTAGACAATCCTTTTCCGACCCCCTTTGCGTTGCCCCCACACCGGGATCCAAGCTACCAGCAAGTTCTGCTAGGCGGCAGTCCCCAGGCGATCACCGCCGATCAGCCTAGCGGGGAAACCTTCCAGTGGAATGTATCGGTCGAGCACCAGTTCCCGGGAGACGTCGCTGTCACGGCGAGCTACTCCGGGTTGAGCGGGGTTCACCTGCCAATCGTCCTGCAGCTGAACACACTGCCTGACAATGTGATCGCCAAGGGAGCCGCCGATACTAATTGCGCGAGCGGCAACCTGGGAAGCTGTTTCCTGACCACGCAGGTGGCGAATCCGTTTTATGGGAAAATTTCCCAGGGAGCGCTGCAGAGTCCGACGGTTACCCAGAACCAGCTCCTGCTGCCATTTCCCGAGTACGGCGGCCTGGGAAATAGCGGCAGCTACAGCGGGATCAGCAATTACGAAGCGTTCGAGCTGAAGGTGCAGAAACATCTGCCCAACGGCGGAACATTCCTCGGCGGTTATACCTATTCCAGGCTGCTGACCAACGCCGAAAATCTCACCAGTTGGCTGGATGGTATTGTCGGACTCCAAACCGGCTCCTGGCAGGACTATAACAATCCCCGGGGAGAATACTCGCTCTCCAGCTTCGACGCCCGCCAGCGCCTGGTGGCCAGCTATGTGTATGAATTGCCCGTTGGACGCGGTCAGCGATTTTTGGGCAATGTCGGCGGAGTGGCCAATAGTTTGATCGGCCACTGGGGCGTGGAGGGCATCACCACTTTCCAGAAGGGTTTTCCGCTGCCGCTGTCTGAAAGCACGAACTTTATTGGGTCGTATGCCTTTCAAGGAACGGAAAGACCAAACGTGACTGCGGGCTGCGCAAAGGCTTATAGCGGTTCGATCAGCAGCCGGCTGGGGGGAGCGGCACCGGCCAAGCCTTACTTCAACACGTCCTGCTTCACCCAGCCGGCAAACTTCACCTACGGGAATGAACCGCGCAATGACAACACTCTGCGCACGCCGGGGATCGACAACTGGGATATGTCGCTGTTCAAGGACGTTCCCATCCACGAAAACATGACGCTCAATTTAAGGGTGGAAGCGTTCAACCTGTTCAACCGGGTGCAGTTTGGCGCACCCATCACGCAGCGCGGCAATTCACAATTCGGATGGATCACTCAGCAGTTTAACAATCCGAGACTGTTACAGTTATCGGGCCGCTTCAGTTTTTAAGTAAAGGTTGTACCGGAAGCCTGCCACCGTTGTTGGTGGCAGGCTTTTTTCTTTGGGCCGCGCTGTAGTATCCGGAGTTTTTATCTCTGCGTTTACTCACGAAGCAACGACGTCTTTCCGAGCTTTCATGATGGCTGCGATTAAGCAGACCACAATCAAGATCTCGACGACAACCGGTCCCAAGAAGAAGAAGCGAAAAGAGTCGATGGCAAAGACAAGATAGCCGATGGCAAATACAGCCAGGACAGGGCGAACTTGCTTTGGGTAGCTCACTATCAGCGGAGCCAAAAGCCAGAGGACCACTGAGTCCATTACGAGGAAGATCGTAACTGCCAGGCCGAGGCCTAAGTAGAATTGCCAAAACGTGCGTTGATTGCCGAAAGCGAGAAACTGATTCGCTTTCATGGCTGTCACTGCGATCGTGGCCGGGCCGGCCTCAACCTTACCGAAGACTCCCCCGACGGTATGAAGGACAGCGTGCACGAATACGAGCACGGAAGCGATGCGTACGAACAGGGTTGCTTTCACTGTCCCTCCTTTTGGATCAAGACATATTGGCGTGCGGTTAGGACCTTCGTGTGTAGGATCCTATCGCGAATCGCTCCCCTGGTTAAGTTTTGCTTGCTCCTCTGCCGTGGGCCCGGCAGGAAAAGTCGATTCTACGGAGTGACTGGTGCTGACTGCAACGGTAAATAGCTCATTGATGGATTGCGCCGGGAACGTTTTCTCAACCACAAAGCAGAGTCACGATGCCAAGCGTAATCATGGGGCGGTCTCGACTGGCGCATAAACCTCCGGGGGGCTTCCCATTCCCGGCGGTTCTGATCAGTATTATGCGTTGCGCGGATCGATCTGCCAGGTAGTCCTGGCCCCCGGATCCGCCAATGGGCCAGGAACTCTAGCGCCACTGGTGATCTTTCCAAGAATGTCGACCTCGATCTGATTGACGGCTGGAGCCTTGGGGAAAGGCTCGCTCATCGAAATCTTCAGCTGCAGGGTGTCGGGATCGAAGTCGATCTGCGCATCGGCTACAACAGAGTTCTTATCCCAACCGTGCGCTTCACGCCATGCTGCAATATCCAGGTACTGTTTCGCATCGCCCTCATAGAATCCCTGAAAGTCTTTCGGCATATCAACGTAAAGGTTCCAGTTTGCCTCATTCTTCGTGTTTAGAAAGATGATGGCCGATTTGCCGCACTTAGCAAAAATGTTGTTGGAGATATTGTTGTCTGTCGCCGTTCCGCTTCCCTTTCGATCGGGGCGGGTGATTGCGAAGATGCCGGAGTTATCGCATTTTCCAATCAGGTTCTGCGCAATGATCAGCTTGTCGCTCGCGTTATCGAAGATGCCCGATCCCGCGCATCCTCTCTGTCCAGGCGTTCCCGGCTCGCCATTGCGCACATCCCAAACGATGTTGTTGTCGAGCTGGTTCTGCCCGCGGTTCATTTCCATATGGACCGCCGCGCCGACAGTGAGGGTGTCGGCAAAGATGTTGCGCGTCAGCCTGCAGTTGACGTTGCCGCTATCGAACCAGACGGCGTTGGCATGGCGGATGTGGCGGATGACATTGCGGCGAAACATCATGTTGTGCGCGCGGTGGAATTTGGCTCCGGCGGCCTCCCAGCCGCGCTCGGCATCGGCCCACCCGCACCATTCGATGAGGTTGTCTTCGATCAGCGTATCGCTCGTTCCCATACCGCCGATGCCCTCGATGCCACAGTAGCGGAAGGTGTTTCGGCGAAGGATCTCAGAAGCTCCGGCGTTCTTCGCGGTACCCGCGTTGCCGTCTCTGCCGATCGAGATGCCCATCCCATTCGCCCATTCAAACGTGTTGTCTTCGACGATCCAATGATCACCGCCGGCAAGCGAGACCATGCCGTACTGAGGAAAGGGGTATTGGTTGCCGGCGTGCACAAAAGACAACCCCTTGATCCGAATGAATCCGCTGCCGCTCTGCGCGGGAACGAAGGTATATTGCCGGGTGGTTACTTCGATGGTGTGATCGGCGGGAGTTCCTGATTCCAGACGAATATGGATGGCGGTTCCCGAATTGTCCACCCAGAAGCGAGCGTTCGGGGAACCGCCAACCTCCTGCATGATCGGTCCACCCCGGCGGCGGGCCGGTAATCCATTTTGCGGTTGGGGAGGCACCGTGAAATCGGGTACCGGCGGCAAATGCTCAGTTGCTAACTCGCGCTGCTGTTCCACCGGTTCGAGCGGCTTGCCGTCGGCAAACACCAGACCGCGGCGGCGAACGTAAGGCCCGATATCGACGTTCCTGGTATCGAGCCACACCCACTCTCCCATCAAACTGGGCAGGGCAAATGGATTGTAAGTATCGGGGAACATCGAGCTCTTGAATTCATAGCGCCACGCAGTGACTCCGTTGCCTGATGCTCCCTGGCCAGATCCAGGAAAGCCCACAGGAATCGTCTCCTGTACCCATCCGTCCTTGAGCACGTCGGAGCCCTTGATGACAACTTTCGCTCCTGGAGCGGCTTCATAACTGATCATCTGTGCCGGACTCGTGCCGCCGCGCGCGGGACGTACGCACTCACGATACGTGCCAGAGGCGATAACGACCCGCTCGCCAGGTCGCAGCACTTCTGCGGCCTGGCTAATGGTCCGGAAGGGGCGAACCTGCGTGCCAGGTCCGTGGTCGTCCGCCTTAGCATGTTGGTTGTCGACATAATAAGTCCTGGTAAATTCGAGCGGCCGTTCCCACACTACGAATTCAGTACCGTCGGGCAAACGCGAATCCGGGGCTTGCGTATTAGAACTGGATTGCGCTGCAGCCGGGAAAATACTGTCGCCAAAACTTGCAACCAGACTCAATGCCGTTGCGCATTCCAGAAAGCGACGACGATCGATCAATCCGCTCAACATTGCCCCCCTGATATAACCTCTTCCGAGCCGAACTGCGATTTCCGAGTCGTCATCATCGATCTCATCACGGGTGTTTCATAGAAGGAACAGATGCAATCAGTTGAGCGAGAGTATCGAGTTCGATGCGCGTCGCTGACCGTTCTTGTTTTGTACCGTATCCTCTGCATGCGTATTCAGCCAATCCAGGAGTTGGTGTTCGAGAAAGCGCCAACAGGCGCACCGTCATCGCCGAGCAAGTGTGCGAGCATGTGAGCGCTTCCAGCCACCGCTTCCCTTAAACGCATGAATCGCAGGCGCGTCACCTTTTCCGGGAAGTGCGTATCGCGAAACCCATGTTGCAGCAGAGACAATAGCAAGTTGTAAGGATCATCGTCAAGCGATCTCGCCGTGCGCCTGGGCTGGCTTAGTTCGCGCATTTTCGATGACTGTAGGCGCTCGGTACGACAGCGCAGATGAGGACAGACGATGTCTCGTCTCAGACTGCGGCTACTCGTCACCTGTTGGACTGAAGGACCACCTTGCGCGGCGACGGACCGCTCCCTTGCCGGTTGCTCCTGACGGACTAGGGCAGTGCTCATGACGGGCTCCCCGGTCATGACTCCACATCCGTGTCTTGTGCCTGGCGGGCCTCATTCAGTTCCTTGCGTAGCTTTTCAACCACCCCTTGCAGGTCTTCGATGGATGGAACCTCAGCTTGCAGCGGTTCGGGAAGTTCGCGGGTGACACGGTAGGTTGAGATGCCCATCGGCTGAATGATGTTCTGCAGCGTGTACTCAACAATGGGCCGCTGCGGCTTTCGCAGAGGAGGACTCCGATGCTGGGACCATCGACCGCCGTCCGCATAATGCCGTCCACGGCGGACAAATAGAAACTCAGTTTGCCGGCGTATTCCGGCTTAAAGGCACCATTTTTTAGCTCGATTACGAAATAGCAGTGCAGCCGTAGATGGTAAAAGAGCAGGTCGATGTAAAACGGCTGCCCATCGACTTCGAGCTGCACCTGGCTTCCTTCGAAGGCAAAGCCGCGGCCCAGTTCCAACAGAAGGTCCCGAAGGTGCTTGAGGAGCCCCCGTTCCAGCTCCCGCTCTTTGGCGCGAGAGCTCAGGGTCAGAAACTCGAACGAGTAGGGGTCCTTAAGGACCTATTGCGTCAGGTCTGAATCCTCTGCCGGCAGCGTTCGGGAAAAATTGGTGAGGGCCCTCCCTTCCCGTTCACGCAACTGGGTTGAGATGTGATGGCTAAGAACGTTGCGGCTCCAACCGTGTTCGATGGACGCCCGCAGGTACCATTCCCGGGTTTCGCCGTCTTTGAGACGGTCGAGAAGGACCATGTGATGACCCCAGGGCAATTTTGCAGCAAGCTGCCAAAATTCGCGGATCGGGCCACGCCTCGGCGAAAGAACGCATGTAGCGAACGTTGCGGAGGCTGAAACCCTCCACCCCGGGAAACTCCGTGCCAAGATCCTTGGCCAGCCGATCCACCACCTTAGTTCCCCACCCCTCGGCCGCAAAACGGGAGGAGAGGTCCTGTCCAATAGACCAGTAGAGCCGGATGGTCTCCTGGTTGAGCGTCAGGGCGGCCCGTAGTTGGGCAGCCCGGATCCGGGTTTTCAGCTCTTCGAGCAAAGCAGGGTATCCCGGAGGGATCCGGGTTAGCTCAGCCATCGGGCCCGCCTCCTGTGAGGAGCGCCTTCCCTGCCACGAGTAGGCGCTCTGCCTGTTCTTGTACTCCGCATCCCCTCATCTCCTCGGCCACCATTTGAGGAGCAGCGAGCGAATTTTGCAGCAGTTGCTGCAAAATTGACAACAGCACCGATTGCCGACGACAGCTGGTCATTGTCGCTGGCAATAGTAATATAAGTTGCTTATAATCAATAATCTATGGATAAACGGCCGATCAGATCCACCAACCAAACTGCCGCAGAATCAAGCAAAGAAAACCGCCGCTAAGATTTTCATGTTCATGCTCATGCTCATGCTTCGAAAGTGTTTTTCATGCGGTCAGAACAGATGCCAGTCCGGCCTGAGCGCGGGTAGGGTTTAAGGCTTGCCCCGACACCTCTTCTCGACCTCTTCCCGGGAAGATGAATCGAAAACGAGGGCACAACTGGGGCACTTTTTCTTGAGCGCAGTGCTCTCTCCGTGCCTTTTTGATCCCCTAAATGACTCAGTATGTCCTTGATTCAACGGAGGTTATCCCGAATGGCATGGAAGAGGTCAACCGGTTCGATCCCGGTCAGGTCCACCAATCAAACCAACAACTTAGCGGATTCGCAGAGAAAACGCGATACGCTTTCGATCCGTTGGGTTCTCATGCTGCACCCTCCGCAGCATTCGACAGATTGTCGATGGAGCAAGCCACCGCTCTGCTGCGACGGCTTTATCTCCCAGAAGACGAGAGCCGCCCCATCGCGGCACGATTCTCATTTTCAGATAGATTGCATGGGTCTGTTTCGTTTGAGGCACCTTCCGCTCGGATTCTTTCTCCAGATTCAATTCGATCAATCGGCAATGCTCTGCCAATTGCTCAACCGTTTCCGGCAGGCCTTCCGGACGTGAATTGTGGCGGTGGTTAACCCTCGTTATACGTGATTCGGTACCCCCTTTATGCGTGGAAATCTGACGTCTTCCATAGGGTTTTGAGGAAATTAATGCGAACAACCAAACTGAGCCCAGGCTTTTTGCCAACGAAAGGAAAATGGCCTAACCTTTCGTTAGGTGCCCTGTTAACGAAAGGTTCTCTTGCCGAACCCCCAAGCCGATTCTCGATTGGGTCGATATGTCTTGAAGACTTTCGAGAATGAAAAGGTGCGTGCCTTCGTTCCACCACCGCTCCCTCCCGATCCCGCCGTTCGCCTTGATGGCCTACAGGTGCTTTTGGAGCAAGCGAATCAGGCTGTCGGTCGGCTAGACGGCTTGGCATCCCTGTTACCCGATCTTTCGCTCTTCATCTATACCTACGTTCGAAAAGAAGCGGTCCTCTCGTCCCAGATCGAGGGTACACAGTCGTCCCTTTCTGATTTGCTGCTGTTTGAAAACGATGAGGCCCCAGGGGCTCCGATCGAGGACGTTCAGGAGGTCTCGAACTACGTCGCCGCGATGACCCACGGGCTCGATCGTCTTCGCTCCGGCTTTCCTTTGTCACTTCGACTCATCCGTGAGATTCACGAAATCCTTCTGTCGAAAGGGCGTGGCAGCGGTAAGCAACCTGGAGAGTTCAGGCAAAGCCAGAACTGGATCGGTGGCAGTAGACCTGGCAACGCGGCCTTCGTGCCGCCGCCTCCCGAACTCGTGATCGACTGCATGGGTAAGCTCGAACTCTTCTTTCGCGAAGACCGATCAGATCTTCCCGTATTGATCAGGGCCGGACTCGCGCACGTCCAGTTCGAGACGATCCATCCATTCCAGGATGGCAACGGACGGCTGGGACGCCTGCTCATCACGTTCATGCTCTGCGAGAGAGGAGTGCTCCGCGATCCAATCCTGTATCTCAGCCTATACTTCAAGGCCAACCGGGGTGCTTATTACGACCTCCTTGACCGGGTCCGCGCCAGGGGCGATTGGGAAGCGTGGCTAGACTTCTTCTTAACAGGAGTAAGGGATACTGCAGATCAAGCTGCAAACGCGGCTCGTCGGATAGTGAGGCTATTTGCCGAACATCAGAAAAATATCGAAACACTTGGCCGTCCAGCCGCGTCGGTGCTTCGCGTCTTTCAGCATATGCAGCGGAACCCGATCGTCTCTATTCCTGCTGCCGCAAAAAAAATTGGCATCTCCGCCCCAACCGTCGCAAAGTCGCTGGAACACCTGCAGCGGCTCGGAATCCTTCGGGAGGTTACCGGACGCGAACGCCATCGGCTATTCGTGTACGAGGACTATCTCGCAATATTGAATGAAGGAACCGAACCGATTCCATAGCGTGAAAGCCACTGCGCGAATGACTTCGTCCAGTGGGTCAAAACGCTCATTCACCTCTGCGAAACTATTTAGGATTCTGAAACCAGCCCACGCCACCTCGCAAACGGTTCGGTCATCGACATCCTCAGAGCTGGAGCCTCCGTCGTGCTTGATTTCGCAGGGAACAGAATTGATGAACGAGCATGGGCGCGTACTTTATCCGAACAAGCTGGGAGTCCGCACATTCTCCATTTTTCTTGACGTTGATGAAAAGGAGTGCCTACGTCGTCTCCTGATCCGAAACCAGCACAAACCCGAGGGCCTCTACTTCGCCAGCACAACAGAAACGGAGTTCAGGGCCATCTGCAAATACCTTCAGGCCCCGACTCCTGAAGAGGGCCTGACGATCACCACATACAGTGGCTGATCCTTAGTCGCAGGTTGATGGACACCTCCGGAAATCAGTCCCTGCAAGCAGGCTAGTTTCCAGGAATTCTGATCGGTCCTCAACCGCCGGGATACCGTAACCCGGGGGCGCTTGTCGGTACTTGGCCAGAAATTCTCATTTTTATTGACAGATAGTTTCCATGGATACTATCATGGTTTCCATGGAAACCATGATAAAGAATACCCCTGCAACACTCCCGCTCGAGAGTCATCTCGGCTACTGGCTCAGGCGCGTCTCCAACGCAGTCTCGGGATCGTTCTCCCGTGCCCTCAACGAGAAGCAGACTTCGGTTGCGGAATGGGTGCTTCTGCGTGAGCTTCACGAGCGTGGACAGACTTCGCCCGGCGAGTTGGCCGACAGTCTCGGATTGACCCGTGGTGCAGTTTCCAAAATCGTCGACAAACTCGATGCGAAGGGCTGGATCCAAACGGAGGCAAAAGAGGGCGACAGCCGGTTCCGCCTGCTTTCTCTCACACGGGCTGGGCGGCGCAGCCTCCCCGTTCTTGCTGAGATTGCTGACCAAAACGATGCACGCTACTTCGATTGCCTGAGTGCAAGAGAGAAGGCCACTCTCCGGGAACTGCTTGCCAAACTTGCAGATCATAACCACATCCACGATGTTCCAACCGAATAAGGAGAACTCCTATGAGTAAAGCAATCCATAACCTGACTGAAGCGATGAAATTTGCAGGCGCGAACCGTCCCCGTGTGGGTGGCTTCCCCTACCTGGCAGAAGTTCTGCGAAGAGCTGGCGTGACGCGCAACGTATGGTCGCTGCCATCCTGCCAAAGCCTCTATTTGACGCAGCAGGGTCCAGTCGTCATGCAAGGTGCCCCTTTGGTCAATGGTGCTGTCGATGTGCCCCCTTTTGATGAGGAGGCTCTCATCAAAGCGCTTCGCATCGATCAGGCCGGCGAAAGCACATTCCCGCAGTTCCTGGACGCTTCGTGGCGAGCGGGTGTCGTGCGCTATGACGTGAATCTGGAACGACGCACAGTGTCCTACCAGGGTTGCAATGGCGAGGAATACATCGAAGCCTACCCGGCAGTTACCGTCGCCTCGATGTTAGCGGATCTTACACAGTCTTAATCGATCCATGAGTTCTCTGGAGGCTTTATGTTTCAAGTTATCTTTACGCTGATTGCAGTTGTGGGCGCATCTGTTCACCTTGCATTCTCACCGGAACGCCGGAAAAGTGGAGCGGCAGTTGCCGGAACATACCTGCTGTATCTGCTCTTCTTCTATGTTGGCCTGATGGGAGTACTCACCGCGTATGCACACGTCTTCCGTCCCGTTGAGACATCGGCGTCCATAGGATGGTCAACAAGCCCTTACGAATACGAAGTCGGGATGGCGGACCTCACCGTTGGCGTTTTAGGCGTTTTGTGTCTGAAGTTTTGGGCCGACTTCTGGCTGGCGACAGCAATTGCAAACGCAGTCTGGTTGCTGGGCGATGCCGTGGGGCACATTCGGCAGATGACACTTAACAACAATCACGCCGCCAACAACTCAGGCATCTTCTTAGTCACCGAAATCATCATGCCGCTTGTAATTCTCTCTTTGACTCTCTACCACCGTCGTCGGGAGGGCAAACTCACCTGACAGGATAGTTGGCGTGGTTCGTTGGCATCTCCTATGGGCGTTTACGAGGACTAATAGCCTGTCGCAGAGAATTCGTTGCCAGTGGAGTGCTTCACTCATAGCGTCGTGTTTGTAGCGGTGTCAAGAATCTTGTCCTGCAGGAATCGTGCGAATAGCACGCTCTTCAGCCCGCGTGAGAACTCCATTTCCAAACTCATGTTCCACTAATGTTCTCCCTGCGACCGGCCACTAATGTTCTGAGGTCGACTCAAACCCTTGCTGGATGAGTACATTGGCCGGAATGGCCACGTGACGGTGCCAATTGCGGCTAGCCCTTTATTCGTAACGTAGCGCGATCATAGGATTTACCCGCATTGCGCGTCGTGCTGGGATGTAGCAGGCAAGCATGCTTACAAGCATCATCCCTGCGACAACAACCACCACCGTCGACGGATCGTCCGGCCGGATCCCATAGAGCAGTGAAGAGAGCAGCTGCGCCGATGCCAAGGCGCCACCGATTCCGATCGTCAGCCCGATGACGGTTACAAAGAGTCCATGCCGCATGATCAGCCTCATGACGTCTCCCCGTCTTGCGCCCATTGCCATGCGCACTCCAATCTCGCGCGTACGCTCCGAAACCGCGAACGAAATCACGCCGAACAATCCGATCCATGTCAGCACCAGCGCCAGGAATCCAGAAGCGCCCAATAGCAGCCCCGTGGTCCGTGCGGCGAACATCGGCATAGACATGAACTGCCCAATGGTTTGAACTTCCGTTGCGGCCATATTTGAATCCACATTTTGAACCTCTCGTTGAACAGCGTTGAGCAGCGTTCTGGGGTCGGCCAGCGTACGCACTACGAGGACCCGGCGTGGCGCCATTTCCATCCGAAAAAGCGCAGGAATCGGCTCTTCGCCAAGCGAGCGGTACTTGCCGGTCTTTACTACTCCGATCACTTGGCTTCGCACTTTCGCCGCACCCACTGTGATCAGCTTGCCGATTGGATTCTGGCCGGGCCACAGCCTGAGGGCCAGAGCAGCGTTCACCACGATCACATCGGCTTTGTGATCCAACTCAGCCGGCGAAAAATCACGTCCCCCCAGCAGCGGAACTCCCATGGATTTGAAGTATCCGGGTTCGACGCGGAACACATCTACCGGGACACCTTTCGATTGGGTCCCGGCGAGGCTCTCCTCGGTGACGCTGGTTTGTTCTCGAGATGTGTCGAGAGGCAGATGATTCACATAACTCGCGGAAGATACGCCGGGCAAAGCACGGATGCGCATCGCCAATTCCCGATAGAAAGCCTCCACCTCCACATCCCCATGACCGAGGCTGCCCGCATCGAGCGTGGCGACGACTATATTTTGCGTATCGAAGCCGGGGTCGATCGAGCCGGCGTTGAGCAGGCTTCGTACGCAAAGGGTTGCGCTGAACAACAACAAGACGCAGACGGCGACTTCGCCGATCATAATCACCGTCCTAAAACGCGATTTTTGATAGCCACCCGCGTGTATTTCGGATTTGATCACCTGCACCGGATCGATTCGCGTCCCCCTCAATGCCGGGATTACTCCGAAGACGATTCCAGTGACAAGTGCCACCAGAAATGTGAAAACGAGTACCCGCCAGTCGAGCGGCAATTCGATTGAAATGGGAAGGCTCGTTGGAATGAGGTTCAACAGCAGGTGAGAGGTCAACCAGGCGAGAAGAAGAGCGGTGCACCCCGCGATAAGTGACAACAGCAGGCTCTCCACCGTCATTTGCCGAATCAAGCGGCCACGCCCTGCTCCCAGGGCTGACCGAATCGCCATCTCCCGAGCCCGACCGGTTGACTTCACCATCAAAAGACTTGCGGCATTGGTGCAGGCTATTACCAGCACTAGACCGAACACCACCATCAGCATCCCGGTAAAGGCGGTCACATAGCCTCGGAATGGGCCGGGAACCGGTGCGAAGATAAAGAGCGTTTCGCCCATATCCTTATTCGTGTCAGCGTGAGCGAGCTCGAGCTCGTGTGCCAGGACGTTCATTTCAGCTTGCGCGCTCTTTGTTGTTTGGCCGGCGGCGAGTCGTCCATAGGTGAGTACCCAGTTGCTCTTGCGGCTTGTCAACCGGCCGGGGTCATGTACCAACTGTTCGACCATCGACAGTGGAGCCCAAAAATCTGGAGCCATGGCAACTTCGAACCCCGTAAACCCGGGCTGCGCGACCCCGATGACTTCATACTTCATGCCATTCAACATGATCGACTTACCAATGATGTCGGTATCGCTCTCCAAATGCTCTTTCCAGAAGCTGTGCCGCAGGATCACCAACGGCTGAGGGTGGCTGGGTTGGTCGTCCGCAGGTGTGAACGCGCGCCCCATCGCCACATCCACTCCGGCAACCGAGAAGGCGTTGCCAGAGACGAGTTGGCCGTGCAGAACCTGCCCGTGACCTGAGCGGTTCCAGATGATCTCTTCCGGGTCCCCATCGTAAGCTAGAATTCCCGAGAACGATCTCGCTTGGTCGCGGAAGAATACATAGTCTGGGTAAGTCAACGGCATGAAACTTCCGAGGCCGTTAGCATTGCGTGGATGCTCCCAAATCTCGCGCAACTCGTTTGGCGCCTTAAATCCCGTCGGAGGCCGCAGGAGTAAAGCGTTCACGAAGCTGAATACGCATGCATTCATCCCAATACCCAAGGCAAGGGCGGCAATAACCCCGGCAGTCGCCACGGGATGCTTGCGCAGCATGCGCGCCCCGAACCAAAGATCACTCCACAGCGAGGAGAGGGAAAGAAAGGTCCGTGCCTCTCGCTGCCGCTGTTGTAACAATGCGGCATTGCCAAACTGCCGCCGCGCCGCGTCTGCAGCGTCCTTCCGGGACATGCCCTGACTCAAGAACCGATCCGTCAGCAACTGCAGATGCTGCTGCACTTCGTCATCGAACTCCCGATACGCGCGTCTCTGCGCAAACAGCGCTCGCATTCTGGCTGATAGAACCCGAAGGCCGCTCATCCCTGCCCCTCCTGGCTTAGCACTCGCCCAACCACTCCCGCAAACCGCTCCCAATTCTCCGTCTCCACCTCGAGTTGCTTCTTGCCAAGCCGGGTAATCGAGTAGTATCGCGCCTTGCGATTGTTTTCCGAGGTGCCCCATGCAGATGTGATCCAACCCTGCTGCTGCAGGCGCAGAAGCGATGTGTAAACTGTGCCTTCGTTCAGTTGCAATACGTCTTGGCTCAACTGCTCGATGCGCCGGGCAATCCCAAACCCGTGCAAGGGGCCCATGGAATGCAGGGTTTTCAGCACCATCAGGTCCAACGTCCCTTGCAATACTTCGGACTTTTTGTCACCCATCGCCGCTCCTTTGGACATAGCAAATAAGCTACTACATCTCCTTTTTACTGTCCATAGGAACGAATATCGGAGCTTGACACTATATATAGCCGTCTATATATAGTCATCTTTGCATGAGAAAACCTGATTCCCTCCAGGGAACCCTTGATTTGCTGGTGTTGAAGATTCTTTCGCGTCGGCCGCGAACGCACGGATACGGCATCATGGCTGCAGCCAAGGACTGTTCCGACGATCTGTTGCGGGTTGAGGAAGGCTCTCTGTACCCCGCTCTCTATCGCATGGAAGAAGCCGGCTGGATTCGCGCGGAATGGATCAAGAAAGACACCGGACGGAGGGCGCGCGTGTATGAGCTAACGGCGGCCGGAAAGAAGCAGTTGGGGATAGAAGAATCCCGTTGGAAGTCTGCTTCCGCTGCCATCAATCAAGTATTGAGGACGGTCTGATATGTCACTTCGGTCAAGGGTTGCCAACGTTTTTCGCGGGGAGAAGCTGAGTAGCGAAATCACCGAGGAGATGGACTCGCACATTGCCGAAGCGGTTGAGCAAGGGCGCGATCCGGAGGAAGCGCGGCGTGCTTTTGGCCGCAGCTACGAGCAGCGCCAGCAGAGAGAGACCAGCTATGAAATCAGGACTGTGGGGTGGCTTGAGTTGCTACGTGCCGACATCACTTTCGGTTGGAGGCAACTCAAACGAAACAAAGTCACCTCCATCGTTGCGATCTTTTCCCTCGCTCTCGCAATGGGCGCATGCATTGGGGCCTTTCGACTGATGGATGCGTTGCTCTGGCGTCCTCTGCCGGTGGCCCATGCTGAGCACCTCTACGCAATCTCGCGTGAGGTATTCGATCTTCAGGGCAAACCCATTCGATCTGACCAATGGGCCTACCCTTCTTTCAGCCTGATGCGCGACGCGGTCAAGGACCGGGCCCAACTGATCGCAGTCTCCCCCGTGAGCCGAACGGATTTAACCTACGGGGCTGACCTCGACATGGAGAAAGCGAATGTCCAGTATGTCTCGGGCTCGATGTTCCAGGCGTTCGGCCTCCAGCCCGCTCTGGGTAAATTGCTGGCGGAAAACGATGATCGAACTCCTGGTTCTCATCCCTATGCTGTTCTCTCCTACGACTACTGGACGCAACGCTTCGGGCGAGACCCGCGGGTCGTTGGTCGAACAATGCGATACGGCAAAGAGCTGTATGAGATTACAGGCGTTGTCGACGGGCCATTTACTGGCACCGAGCCGGGCACGATGACAGACATTTTCCTTCCGGTCATGATGCATCCTTCGGTCACCCGCTCTGACGCTTCCTGGGCTCGGACGCTGGTGTTGGCTAAGCCGGGAACCGCCCTCGAACCTCTGCGCCAGAAAATGAGCGCAATCAGCCGGGTCTTCGAACAGGAACGGGCCAAGGGCTTTACCGGCGCGGATAGGATGTTTTTTCAGAAGATCATCGACGCAACATTTCTGATGGAACCTGCAGGCGCCGGCATTTCGAGCCTTCAAAAGGAATACCGCAAGGCGCTGGGCATTCTCGGTGTCCTGGTTGCGATGGTCCTGCTCATTGCTTGCGCCAACGTCGCCAACCTAAAGATGGCGCAGTCCGCGATGCGATCACGCGAAATGGCGTTGCGCGTCGCCATCGGCGCGGGACGTGGCCGCCTGGTGCAGATGCTCCTCGTAGAGAACGCGATGCTGGCCGTGCTGGCTGCCGGCCTTGGAGCGCTGTTCGCATGGCGATCCGCTCCGCTTGTCGTGAACATGATCCAGTCCTCTGACACTCCAGTGCGACTGCTTCTCTACACCGACTGGAGGGTGCTCGGTTTTGGCGCCGGGCTGGTCTTCTGCGTTTTGCTGCTCTTTGGAGTACTCCCCGCGCTCCGCGCCTCGGCGGTCAAGCCGGTCTGCGCGCTTAAGGGTGGTGACGACCATCCTCACTCTCGGCGCCGCTTTATGCACGGCATGATCGCGGCACAAGTTGCGTTTTGTTTCCTTGTGATCTTTATGTCAGGACTTTTCGTAAGGACCTTCGAGAGCTTGTCCAATAAACCCCTGGGCTTTTCTCCGGAAAAGATTCTGCTGCTGGACGTGGTTACACAACAAGGCCAACCCCCTGTGGTGTGGAATCAAATCGCGGACAGCCTGCGGAGCGTGCCGGGCGTTGAGAGAGTTGCAATCGCAGGCTGGCCGCTGTTGTCTGGCCACAACTGGAATAACTTTGTTTCGGTAGGAGGAGCAGCTCCGAGTCCGATTGTGACCTCCCTGCTTGCGATCTCGCCGGGGTGGGCGGAGACCATGAAAATACCCTTGCTCGAGGGAAGGGATTTTCGTCCTGGAGACACCGCTCCGGGTCAGGCGATTGTCAACCAGGCTTTCGTCAAAACCTTTTTTAATGGAAAGAATCCGATCGGAAAGACATTTCAAGAGGAAGAAAATCATTACCAGGTTGTGGGACTGGTTGCAGACGCTCCCTATGGCAATCTCAGAGATCCAATTGTGCCAGTAGCCTACATTCCTTTTTATGAAGTAAATGCCCAAGGCGTGGCGCAGCCGGAAACTCAGGAGACGTTTCTCGTCCGCACTTCTGGCTCCAATCCACTAGCGCTCTCTTCTGTTCTGCGCAAGGCAATTCCGCAAGCACGTGCGGGCTTCCGCGTCAGCGATCTTCGCACCCAGGGCGATCTGGTGCGAGCCCAGACCGTCCGCGAGCGGCTGCTGGCGATGCTGGCTGCATTCTTCTCCTTCGTAGCTCTCTTGCTGGCAGCGATTGGTCTATGCGGAGTGCTTAGTTATTCGGTGCAGCAGCGGGAGCGCGAATTCGGGATTCGTATCGCGGTTGGTGCCGGGATCGGGGACATCGCGTGGCAGGCTACTTCGCGGATCTTTTTGATGGTGATAACGGGAGCTGTGATCGGCGCAGCCCTGGGGATTGCGTCGGTGCGCTATGTTGAGACGCTGCTGTATGGCGTGAAAGGAAGTGACCCTGTCATGCTTACTGGTCCGGCACTAGTCTTGTTGGCGATTGCTCTGCTGTCTGCGTTGCCTGTCATAGCACGTGCCTCGCGCATCGATCCGAAGATCATGCTGCGAGCAGAATGAATGATGCGCCAACTTCTCGAATCGCTCGCTCACGATGATCGGCAGCCGATTTCTCGTCACCCAATTCGGCCTAGCATGATCGAGTTTCGTAACAGCCTCGTAAGGCCGCCCATCCGGATATTTTCAATAAACCCAAAGTAACTTCCGAAAGGGTAGCCCACGGCTTAAAAAGAGCGCCTCAGCACTTATGCTCGATCCCGAAGCGGTATATCCTGTTGGTAGACGATTTCGGCAGGCAGCGGATTCTCGCGTCATCGCTCCTTGGCCGGCAGGTGCCGGTAGTTTCGGCCTACACGCGAGCGAAGGACAGTGTTACCACTCTCCGGTGTTCCACTCGATCCCTGTCACAAATCAAGAAATCACTATCATCCCGCCGCCGCGGGATTTTTTATGAGTTCTCACCGTCCTACCCAGCACAGTAAGCAATCCCCTGTCCCTATCTTCTCTTTCAATAACTCCACGGAGCCACCTATGCCCAAAAATACTGTTAGCGACCTCATCACCGATCAGGAAATAGCTTTTGTCCACCTGATCCTCTCTGGAAAAATGACCGACCGTGCTGCCGCCCAAGCCGTCGGCCTCAACCCCGACACCGCCGCCTACACCAAAGCCAAACCCTGTGTCCGCGCCTACATGGACGAGCACCGTGCTGCCGTGCACCAACAGCTCGTCGAGCAGGAAACTGACCTGTCCCGCCTGCCCCGGCAAGCCGTGGGGCGTGCCGCGGAAGGACTGCGTCAGCAGAACCAGTGGCGCCAACAAGTCCTGGACCGTCTCTGGGAAATCGCCAACCTGCCCGCCGAAGTGACCCGCGGCAGCATTTCCGGCCAGGTCAAGGCCATCTCCATGATCGTGGCCATCGAAGGCCTGATCCCTGACCGTCGCGCCGGCTCCAGGAACAACCAATCCGCCCCTCCGCCTTCCGACCCTGACATCTATCCCGCCGCATGCCCGCCCCGGCCCGCCGTGGGGCTGGCCGAGCAGCAGCGAAAAACTATCGACCCGCAGCCAGGTCCTGCACTTGCCAACGAAGAAGCTGAACTTGGCCTTCCCGAGCCCGAACCCGCGCCCGGCTCGGCGGGAGAAGCGCCTCCGCCCCCTGGCATAACCCCAAACCCTATCTTTGACCCCAACGGGTCCGCCTTCGCCAACCCCTTCAGCTCCTCGGAAACAACGCCATCGGCGCCTCCAGACACCAGAGTCCCCTTCTCAATAAAAAGGAACCCCTTTGCCCGGCGCCGTTGAGCTTATAAAAGGAAACGGAACCCATGCACTCACTGCCAGCGGGAAAAAGAGCCAAAAAAGATCGAATTTTATCGAATTTTACAAACCGGCGGGAAGAAAAAGGGGGGACGGCGACATGGGAAAGCGGTGTTTGCCATCCAGGCCCGGAGGGCCGGCGGCTAAACGTGAGCCCAGCCCGGAAGGGCTGGGTATTGAAGGGCAGACCGTTGAGCGCCGGAGGTGCGACACGACACTCCTTGTTTCTTCATCAGGATGAACCGAAGCATGCCCCATCCATCACAGTCGATGAACTGGAGCAGTGACTGGATGCGATTCAGTCACCTTAGTCCAGCAAGACCCTGGCGAACACATCGTGATCGACATTGCCGCCGGTAGCCACCAGGCCCACACGTTTTCCCTGAAGAGTGTGTTTCTCCTTAAGAGCCGCCGCCAGCCCGGCCGCACCGGCTCCTTCTACTACATTGTGAGTGTCCGTAAAGTAAGACTTCATCGCCGAGCGTATTTCTTCTTCGCTCACCCGCACTACGTGGTCGACGTTGTCGAACACTACTTCGAGCGCGGCATCATCAGGGACGCGGCAAGCCATCCCATCGCCCAGCAACGTGCTGACGGGGGCAGCGATCTTTCGTTTTGCCTCGAAGGATAGAGCATAGGCGGGCGCACCCTCGGCGACGACCCCAACGATCTTCGTCTTTAACTTCATTCCGTTGCGAACGGCGCTGCAGGAGCAGATACCCGACCCCTGTCCGATCGGTACGTAAACCACATCCACATTCGGCACTGCAGAGAAGAACTCCAGCCAGTAGGTAGCTACCCCTTTGACAATGTCGCGATGATAAGGCGGCACAAAGTGCCACCCGTGCTGCTGCGCGAGTTCCTGTGCATGCTCCTTCGCTTCCTGAAAGTCGCTGCCAAACTCGATGAGATCGCCGCCCTGCGCTCGCATAGCAGCGTTTTTCTCGGCGCTGTTGCCTCGCGGCACCACGATGTGTGCCGGCACCTTGAACCTGCTCGCCGCCAAGGCTACGGACTGGCCGTGATTACCGCGCGTCGCGGTGACCAAGCCGGATAGATTGTCCGAATTACGAAAAAGCTCGGCCACATACACGACCGCGGTGCGAGCCTTGAACGCCCCGATGGGAGTCTGGTTCTCATGTTTTACCCACACTTCAGCCCCGAGACGTTCACACAGCAGAGGCCACTGAAACTGCGGCGTGGGTGGCATGACCGCGTATACCAGTTCCTGCGCATTCCTGATCTCGTCGATCGTCGGCAAAGCTGTTGCAGTTAATACTTCGTTGGCCATGATGGGTTCGGCTCCAAGTGTCATAAACAGTCTAACTCGCACTGTTGCCTCGAAGAATTCTTAGGGCCTGAACTGCGGCACGGGCAGAGTCCCTCGTAACAACTACGTCGTATCTGACGCGGCAGTCTGGCCGGCATGGTAACGCAGCGTCTCCACACATCTGCCCTTCTTGCTTGACAAGGGAGAACGGCGCTCATTGATAATCAACGGTCAAGGTAAACGACTACTCAAGGATGCCCTGGCTTGAGAAAAGTTAGATGACCGCAACCGAAGGGATCTTTGCATGACATCTTCCGCCCGCATTCTGTGTGTCCTTCTGGTTGCCTTACTGGCAGGAGTGCGTTCCGATGCCGCTGCCCCGGCAAACGCAGCCCTGGCGCCTACCCCGCCGATGGGTTGGAATAGTTGGGATTCCTTTGGTCCAGCCGTCCGGGAAGACGAAGTCAAGGCGAACGCGGATGCAATGGCCGCAAAGCTTGCCAGGTTCGGATGGCAATACATCGTGGTGGACATTGAATGGTATCAGCCCAACTCTCGAGCGCATGGATACATTGCGCGCGGCGAGGTCACCATGGATGGATACGGACGCTTCGTCCCCTCTCCCAATCGCTTTCCCTCGGCGGCTAACGGCGCCGGGTTCAAGCCCCTCGCCGACTACATTCACAGTAAGGGCCTGAAGTTCGGCATTCACATCATGCGCGGAATTCCGCGCGAAGCCGTGGACAAGAATCTTCCCATCAAGAACACCCGTTATCACGCGCGCGATGTCGCCGACAAGATCAACGTGTGCCAATGGAAGGGCATGGAAGACACCTATGGCGTCGATATGTCCAAGCCGGGAGCGCAGGCTTATTACGATTCCATAGCGGAGCTCTACGCCTCATGGGGCGTGGACTACGTCAAGGCGGACGATATGACCCGGCCGTACCGGGGACCCGAGATCCACGCGCTCAGCGTTGCCCTAAGGAAGACGGGCCGTCCGATCGTGCTGAGTCTCTCCCCCGGCCCAGCCCCGCTCGACAAGTATGAGGACCTGAAAGCCAACGCCCAACTGTGGCGCATCTCCGACGACTTCTGGGACCGGTGGATCGACATCAAGAATCAGTTCGGCCTGATGCGGGCATGGCAAGGTAAAGTGCACAGCGGCGGTTGGCCCGATGCCGACATGCTTCCCCTTGGGCATATCGGTATCCGCGCCGAACGCGGCGATGATCGCGTCAGTCTTCTGACGCACGATGAGCAATATACCCTCATGTCGATGTGGTCCATATTCCGCTCTCCTCTGATGTTCGGAGGAGACCTGCCTTCAAGCGATGCCTTCACCATTGCAATTCTGACCAACCCGGAAGTTCTGGAGGTGAATCAGCACAGCGAAAACGGGCGCGAGTCCTATCACGAAGGAGACATCATCGCTTGGACCGCCGACATCCCTGCCTCGACATCAAGGTATCTGAGTATCTCCAACCTTGGCGATACGCAAAAGGCTATTCATCTCCCATGGAAAGCGGTCGGAGTGACTGCCGGCAAAGTCCGGGTTCGCGACCTGTGGATGCACAAGGACCTGGGGAGCAGCGACGCCGTCACCCTGTCGCTGCGGCCACACGCAAGCGTTCTCCTGAAGTTGACGGCACAGTGAGAGCGAATCTACATTTTTCGTCCTAGTCAGCGCCCGCAAGCCGCCGTCCGGCGAACCAGCCTCTAGACCGCAGCCATGCTCGCCATGCGCCTTTGCATTTCCTCTGGCGAAACGTCTTCCACGTGTGTGGCGATGGTCCACTTGTAACCGAACGGATCGAGAAAAGTCCCAGAACGATCACCATAGAACTGATCTTTCACCGGTTGCAGGACCTTGACTCCCGTTGCGATAGCTTTTTTTGTGAAAGCATCCACGTCGTCGACATAGAGCATAAGACTGATGGGCGACCCGTTGTGGCGCTTGGGACCGTAGAAATCCATTTGCGGGGACTCATCGGCCAGCATTATCCGAGAGTTGCCGATTTGCATCTCGGCGTGGCCGATCCGATCCCCCATGGGCATACGAAAAAGCTCCTTTGCGCCGAATGCCTTCGCGTAGAAATCAATTGCGGACTTGGCTTCCTCGAAGATGAGATAGGGGGTGATCGAGCTGTATCCGTCGGGAATTGATTTGACCATGACGAAACTCCTTCTTCTCGGGTGAAAAAATTTGGTCAGGATGCTCTTGGCAGTTTTTCGACTTCCGCCATTCGCTGATTGGGTTCGCTCAAAAACTTTAGCTGGATTTGCTGTCGTTTCACGAGCAACAAAAGCATTTTACCGAGCTCCAGAAGCTCTGCATGGTCGATATGCTTTCGGTTGATCATCGCTGCTCTCCAAATTAATAGGCACCATCTTTCTGATGTGTTACAGCGACAGAGAGATTACCGCGGAAAGTGGAAAAAATCTATATATCTTGTGGGCGAATTTTGTTAGGTTGGCGCGATTTGGCGCGTGTTTGAGGTCGATCCTGATTTCAGTTCCCGGTCACGTCTCAAGACCTTAAGGATGATCGGCTCGCCTCATCGAGTATCCCGCGCCGTTTCATGGCAGAGCTAGGCAGTCGCGTGTTCCGCTGCTTGTACTCGATGGACCTTCACTTTGATCTCAATCCGCGATCCGAGCCGATTGATGATCGACACCAACCGGTCAAGCGTGAAACGTCTGAGGTCTGCGTTGCGGATACGTGAAAAATCGGCGGCGGCAATGCCTGTGCGGCTGTGAGCGCCCCGCACACTCAGTCCTTCCCGATCCAGCATCTTGATAATCTCAGCCGCGAGAATTGTCTTGAACTGTTCGACATCTGCCTGTTCGTGTCCAAAATCGCGGAACACATTCCCACTGCCGCGTACCACTTCTATCCGTTCGTTTTTTGTCAAAGCAACGCCCTCAACTTCCTTAGTCGATCCTTAACCAGCTCGATTTCATGTTTGGGTGTCTTGATACCTTGTGTCGCTTTCTTCTGGAAGGCATGTATGACCCACAAATCAATTCCGAGCTGCACAGCATAAACGACGCGAAACGCGTTCCCTCGATAGGGCAACGCTATTTCCAAGACCGCAGCCCCCAAGCCTCGCAGGGGCCTAGCGATGTCTGCCTTCCCGCCCTCCGCTGCGATGGTCAGGGCTGTTAAACAGATCGCCTGAGCCTCCTCGGGAAATCCGTCAAAATCCTTGCGGGCAGCCTTGATCCACGAGATAGGCCGGGTTTGCCTGGTCATTTCTCCACGCCTTCATGTTGTCATATATGACAACACCTGTCAACGCGCGTACCGCACAGAATCGAAGCGGAACACGATACGTCTACTTTGCTTCTCACCTGACTACGGCAGGTCGAGCGAACGCAGGAATGTTTCCACCGCTTCGGTATAGCTTCCGGGCAGTCCAAGATTTTCGTTGATCTGCCCGTGGGTCAGATTCTCCGGAAGGACAGTCGCTCTGCCGCCAAGCGATGTCACTTTCGCAGCGAATCGCTGCGCTTGAACACAGGGATTGTCACGCCGGCGCGTCGAGCATACCAACAGCATCGGCTTCGGAGCGGCTTTGAGGCGATGCATGGGAGAGGTTTCTGCCCAATAAGCCGGATCTTTCCCGAAAGCAGCGTCGTAGAAGCCGTAGTGTCTTCCTCGCATGGTCTCTTCCATGTCGAGAGTCGCGGTATCCAGCGACACCGTGCCGAGCCAGGGCTTTGCTCCCTCATGGAAGGCAATCTCAGGATCGGCACCCAGCAAATCTACGAGGTGCGCGCCTGCTGAATGGCCCATGAGGACAAACCGCAATGGATCGCCTCCCCACGACTTGGCTTTGCCCTGAGCGAAGGCCAGAGCCTTTGCCACATCATGAGCCTGTTCCAGCGGGCCCGCCGCAGGCAACAAGCGATTGTTGATAGAGATGAAGATGTATCCCTTCGGCAGCCAATAGGCGGCTTTGTTGGTGACGACTCGCCCCATGGACTTATCCCCCAACATCCAGGCTCCGCCATGCACCATCAGGATGACCGGCGCGTCCCGCGGATGAAGGGGCAAGTAGACGTCCATCGTCTGAGCAGGGTTCGGGCCATAGGCCAGATCCCGGAGAACCTTCGTGCCGGTTATGATTTCCCCCGGCTGAGCCGATGCCTGAAGGGCGAACGGGACAGCGAGAAGCAAGACGGACAGCGACTTGTAAAGGATTCCGCTCATGACAATGATCCTTATCATGGGCCGTTGGCCCGACAGATGGAAATCTCGGCTATGGCAAATTGTGCCGACATTCCATTGGAACCCGATCAACCAAGTGTGTTGCGCCGGGAATTGTATGGAAGTGTAAGAGTCCGGCCATCGGAGATGCTAGCTCAACGCCTTCGCAAGCCGAACGAGTCCCTGCCCAATCGCAGTCTCATCGTAGCCGGCAAAGCCGAGGACCAATGCCTTTGGGTCAGGACGCCGCAAGGTGTATCGATCGACGGCGAGAACTTCAATGCCCTGGGCCGCCGCCAGCTTTTCCGCTTGCCGTGAAGTCATTCCGTTTTTGAGGTAACCAATGGTGTAGAGTCCGGCCCTGACGTTGGAAAGTTCAAGCAACCCACTGAGATGTTGCTTACCTCCTTCGATCAACGCTGTGAGGCGGCCGGCGTAGAGGTTACGCATTCGTCGCAGATGACGTGCCAAATGGCCTTCCACGATGAAGTCGCAAAGCACCGCCTGATCGAGAGTCGAATTCCGGAAATCCGTTCGAAAACGGAAGGATAAAAAGTAGTCGGCCAACGACGCAGGCAGCACCACGTAGCCCAGGCGCAAGGATGGGAACAACGTCTTGCTGAATGATCCGATGAAGATTACGTTCGAATGATTGTCCAGGCTTTGCAGGGCCGGCACAGGTTGTCCTTCGAATCGGTACTCGCTGTCATAGTCATCTTCGATCACAAAAGCGCCGGCGCTTGAGGCCCAGTTGAGCACGGCCATCCGCCGCTTCAGGGACATCGTCACACCCAGCGGAAACTGGTGACCCGGCGTCAGATATACGCCCTTGGCATGCGGACAAGCTTTGATTCCGGCAGAGACGGACAAGCCTTCTTCGTCCACGGGCACAGCGATCATCCTGGCTCCGGCAGTGCCAAACGCGACGGTGGCTCCGAAATATCCAGGATCCTCCATCCACACCGGATCGTTCTGCTTCAGGAGAAAGCGCGACAACAGGTCAAGCGCCTGTTGTATTCCCGAAACCATGATGATCTGATCCGCACTGCATCGGACGCCGCGCGATGCGCGCAGATAGTCGGCAATCGCTTCGCGCAAGGGCCGATACCCACGCCCATCATCCTCGGTCGTCAACCATGACCTGAAGTTTCGTGCGCGGTCTGCCGCGATACGTCCCCAAAGCTCGGAAGGAAATTCGGTGACGGCCGGATTCCCCACGCGAAACGGGCGGACGCCCCCGGAAAAAGCCAGGTCGACGAAAGGCTTTGGACGTTTGTATCCCGAAATGACGCGGCGAATGTAAGCCGGAGGAGTCGATGTCGCCTGGCGGGTTGCCGGGGGCGACGCTACGTGATTCACCCACGTGCCAAAGCCAACCCGGCAGGATACGTACCCCTCGGCTTGCAGACGTTCGAGAACGCTGACCACTGTTCCCCGCGAGAGCCCGTACTGGCTGGCGAAGTCTCTGGAGGCCGGCAGCCTGGTGCCAGGTACTAGCCGGCTTTCAAGAATGGCAAGGCGCAGCTCTTCGTATAACCAACTGGTTAGGGTTTGATGCTGCGGACGGCTGTTGAGAGTTAGCTCGAAGGAGCTGATGGTTTTTGGCACCGGTTCCTCTTGGTCCAATGATATTAGCTCAAAATGGATCTGTTCGATGTACCAATGCAACCCGTACTATCAAGTCTGAAATTCGAGAAACTCAAAGGAGATGGAGCAAATGAGACTCGGAGTTTGGTTCTACGGCCTGGCAACCGTCGCTACGGGGATCCTGGATATTGTTTGGGGAGCATTCGAGGGTTCCCATCAACCCATACAATTCTTCGGGCGGCATATTCCTGGCCAGCAGGTACTGGCGTATATCGCCGGCCTTTGGTTGGTCGCGGCCGGCTTGGCGATCCTACGGCGGCGTACCGCACGGATAGGGGCAGCGGGGTCGGCCTTGATCTACCTTATCTTTGCTTTATTGTGGCTACCTCGCTTCTATGTTTTGCCTCATACGCTTGGCTTTCACATCGGTATCTTGATTTTCATCCTGGGCGGGATCGGTCAACAGTTGCTCCTGGTTGCTCCGGCAATCATCGTTTACACCGAGACTGCATCCCCCGATCCGGAGTGGCGAGAGACAGCAGCTATTACCGCTCGGTGGATGTTGGGACTGTCGCCCATCGCCTTCGGTTTAGGGCACCTCATCAACCTTCATGTCTTTACACGCTTCGTTCCCCATTGGGTGCCGTTTGGAATGTTTTGGACAGTGCTCACCGGCATCGCTTTCGCGCTTGCCGGTATTGCCATCGTCTCCGGGATTCGCGACGTTCTGGCCGCGAGGCTCCTTATGCTGATGCTCCTCTTGTTTGAGGCGATGGTTGAAATACCTCCTGTTTTTGTACAACCGCACAGCCAGGGAGCATGGGGCGGGGCGATATACAACCTGACTGCCATCGGAGCGTGCTGGATTTTCGTTGAGTCTGTCCTAAACCGCCACCAGGCAGATGGAACACAAACCAGCGCTGCAGGACAGGTCGCCATATCCCATCCGGATTCGGCCATCGCGTGAAGGAGGATATAGTGGGAATGCGAATTTTCACGGAGGCGCTCCATCGCGAGTGAAGTTCGATCAAAGTCTGTAGAGCAAATCGCGAACACGATGGTAGAAAAACTCCGCCGTCTGGCCCCGGCGGCCGCGGCGATGTCTTACCCTTTCTTGCTTAATGGCTTTCATCTCGCCGTCTCTGTGCCAGGCGCTTCACTATCGGCTCTCCGTATAGTTGGGGCGGCGCTCTGCCTGTTAGCCGCGATGGCGGTGCCGCTCTTCGGCATGGCGTCCGCCTTTCGACTAACCAACGCTTGTCCGTCGTTCTTCGAACTGCGCGCTCGACGGTTGGCCTATATCAGCATCGGGGCGCCCCCACTGTTCGTGCTGACGGGCGTGGCTCTCGGACTCATGCATCTGCATGTAAACGACGAGCTCATGTGGATCGTTGGTTGGCTGGCAGCCTGTGTCTACGTTTGGCTCGGTAGTGAGTCCGTTCCTGAGCCGACGGTCCCTCGATCTGTTTCCAAGTTGCGGGTCGCGCACGGGGTGGTCGCGGCTCTCGTTGTTAGTTTCGTCTTGTTTCATCTCTCCAACCATCTCCTCGGCTTGGGCGGACCCGACCTTCACGCGTCGGTTAGGAGAGTGGGGCGACGATTCTATCGATCATCCGTGGTGGAACCTGTCCTGGTCGGTTTGATGTTGTTCCAGGTGATCAGTGGGGCGCGCCTCGTCTGGCGCTGGAGTGGGGTGGCGGTCGATGCCTACCGCGTTTTTCAAATCGGATCCGGCACTTACCTGGCGGCGTTCATCGTCACCCACTTGAATTCGGCCCTGGTCTCCGCGCGGACTGTGCACAAGATCGAGACTGACTGGGCCTGGGCTTCGGGTGCGCCGGCGGGCCTCATCCACGATGCGTGGAACATTCGCCTTCTTCCTCACTATGCATTCGGCGTCTTCTTCATCCTGGCACATCTTGGTTCGGGGCTTCGCGGAATCGTCATCGATCACGGCATGAGCGCCGCAATAGCCAATCGGGTGTGGGCGGTTGGACTCATAGTAAGTGGGCTGATTTCCGTCGCTATCATGAGCGGTCTATGCGGCGTCAGGATTTAGCGCAAGCAACGAGCCTGATCATCTGTACACTGCGCATCCTCTTGCCTCAAGGTCGTTGATCCAACGCGGCAGCTCCAGTGTGCTGATCCAACGCAGATCCAGCTTTTCGAGCCTGGGGAGATCGGCCAGCGCCGGAGGCAGAGACGTAAGAGGATTCCCGCGAAGATCTATCTGACGAAGCTGTGACAGGCCTCGGATCGCCTCGGGCAGAGTAGAAAGCCGATTGTTGCGTAAATGCAGCTCTCGTAACCGCGACAGATTCGTAACACAACTGGGAAGGCTTGTTAATTGATTATCTGTCACCCTAAGTTCCATCAGACCTTCCATGCCGCAAACGGCCTCGGGGAAGTGTTGGAAGGCGTTTCCACTGATGTTCAGGTAGCGCAGCGCCGTCAAACGACTGAGGGATGTTGGAAGACCAGCCAGGCGATTGTCGTGCAGGTAGAGAAAGTCGCGCAACCCGGTCAGCTCCCCTAGTGCCTCGGGTAGCTGCGTGAGAGCATTGTGGCCCAGGTCCAGCATGCGCAGATGTTTTAAATCGGCGATCCTGGCCGGTATTTCCGTCAAGTCATTTTCGGCCAGCACCAGGGTCTCCATCTCGACGTGTTGCCAAATCGAATCAGGTATGTAACCGAGATGTTTTTTCCAGAGGTTCACGTTCGAATCATGAAGCATAAGCAACATGCTACGCCGCCCCGACTTATCGCGATGCAGGGCACGGCACTTGGACCGTAGGGCTAAAGAGGGGTGCGTGAAAAACAGGCTTTACGAATTCAGTCCCGAGGGACGGCTGAACTTCAGACCTGTCCAAATTAGCTTTCAAAAACGCCTCGGTTCAGTAACTACTTTTTATGGAACCGGTTCCCTTTCCTTTGTCATCCCGACCGGAGCGAAGCGGAGCGGAGGGATCTGCGGTTCCGCGGACCTATCCTGGAAACGCAGTCTCGGGGGTTGACAACCGCCACGAAGAGTCCCGTAGGGACAGCTGAACTTAGCCCAAGGGCCTAGCTAGTCCTGGGTACATCATGCAACATGATCAAGTCCAGGGACGGAACAATCGAGAGCCCGGCACGGAAGTGCCGGGTAAGCGTAACCAACGGATCGAGTCCAAAGGGACGGCACAGAACGACAATTCGTCGCAATCAGGCTCTTGCCGGTTCAACCCTGACCCCAACCTGATTTCCCAAGCCAGGGTTGCAGCCGGAGCTCGTCCAATAAAATCAACCCTACAGAGTCGTCCAATCCGCTAATTTGGACAGCTCTGAAGTTCAGCCGCCCCTGCGGGGCTAGATTCCTAAATCCTATGTTTTCACACACACCCTCTTTAGCCCTGAGTCACCTTGCCAAAGACGCGGCAGAAGTTTCCGCCGCCGACCTTGCCGATATCGTCAGGCGTGAAGCCCTGGAGCAGCATCTCGCCGACAACCGCGTGGAAAAATCCTCCAGTCAAGCCGGGCCACGCCCTGTTCGTACCTTGGCCAACGCGCGAAGAGAGCAGATCTGTGTCGCTGCCGATACCGACGTGATCGATACCCACCGCGTCCACCATCGCCTTGATGCTTTCCACGAAATCCTTCAGCGAGTCGGCCAGGTGAGTCCAAACCCCGATCACGCCGCCGGCGTCGGCCACGACCTTTGCGTGTTCTTTGCTGATCAGCCGCGGCTTCATCATTTCCGCCATCTTCGGGCTCCCGCCGGTTCGGCTGTCGAGGCTGGTGTGGGATACAAGCACCGGCTGCGTCGTCACCTTCAACGCGGCCAGCACCGTCTCATGGCTGGCATGAGCGAGGTCCACCACGATCCCCAATCGATTGCACTCCTTCACGACCTGTGCGCCAAAACCGGTCAGGCCACCAAGGTGAGCGGGGGTGGTGTTCGTGTCACCCAACGGCGAAACCATGTCGTCTCGTTCGTGAAGCAATTGAAGGTCACGCACACCGCGTTTGTACGCCTCCTCCACCCGGTCCAGGTGCCCCTCGATGAAGTGTGCCCCTTCGACTGTTTGGACAATCGTTGGTTGCCTACGGTCGTGCGCGGCCTGCAGATCCTTCAAGGTCAGCGCGCGGCGCATGTGCCCTGTTTGTAACTGCACGTCGACCGCCGTGAGCCAGTGAAGGAAGACGTCTCGCGCATCGCCTGGCTTAACACTCGGCGCAAAATCGAGCACGAAGCTCGCACAGACCGCGGTAAGTCCTGAGTGCTTCAGCTCTTCTGCTATCGATAGGCTGGGAGACTGCTGCTCTTCCTGCCTCGGCTGACCACGCTGCGGATGCGGTTCGGTCCCAGCGGGATAGACATGGTTGTGCATATCAACGCCAATGGTTCGGGACATAACCTGCGCGACGCGCGGGTCAGCCTGGTCGCCCACCGCACGCAGCCATGCCGGCTCGAGCAGCATCGCACCGCCGGCACCCACCGCAGCGGTCAGGAATTCTCGCCGCGAAAGACTGGGAGCGTTATCTTTCAACATAACGCTCATAGTAGCTGGTAAAACGAGCAATGCGTCTCTGTTTACTGGCCGATCAGGGGTTCCATCCCTTAATTGCAATGCAAGGGCAAGAAACGGAGTGCTCCACAATCTGCCTCTCGCTACTCTCGATTTATCGGGGATCGAAAAGGAGTTAATATGACAACCTCAAAAACAGATATCTTCTTCAACACTGGCGAATGCTCGTTAGGGTCTATTCTTGTGGCTCAGAGCGCAGGGGGCGTCTGTTCCATCTTGATAGGCGAAGACGCCATGCGCCTGGAAAAAGACCTTCGGCACCGGTTTCCCAAGGCTAACCTGATTTACGAGCAGGGTCACAAGGAGCTAATGACGCAGGTGGCTAACCTTATCGAGAAACCAGGCGCCGGACTGGACCTGCCCTTCGATGTACGCGGGACGGCCTTCCAGCAGCTGGTTTGGAACGCGTTACAACGGATTCCGCCGGGATCCACAGCGACCTATACAGACATTGCCAGGCAGATCGGCATGCCACGAGCAGTCCGGGCGGTCGCTCGGGCCTGCGGTGCGAATGCGCTGGCCGTTGCCATCCCGTGCCACCGCGTGATCAGAAATGACGGCTCCCTCTCCGGCTATCGCTGGGGAGTCGAAAGAAAACGTGCGCTTCTCGCAAGGGAGGCGCACGCATGAGACAGTTATTCGAGGACGCAGCCATGGCGGTGAGTGCGTGTTCCCGTTCAGTCACAGAACAACCGGCCGTCGCACGCGCCGAAGCTCTCGATTGGCAACTGATCCGTAAGGACCTGGACGAACAAGGAAGCGCGATCCTCCCCAAAGTTTTTTCTGCGAAAGAATGTCGCGCGCTCGCCAGCCTGTATCCCGACGATGGCTTATTTCGCAGCCGCGTGGTGATGGCAAGACACGGTTTTGGGCGCGGCGAGTACAAGTACTTCAGCTACCCGTTGCCGGATGTGGTTCAGGAGCTGCGAACTGCACTTTATCGCCAGCTTGCACCAATCGCCAACCAATGGAACGCTTCGATGGGAATGGACGTTCGCTATCCCAAGGAGCACTCCCACTTCGTGCAACGATGCCATGATGCAGGACAACTTCGTCCCACGCCTCTGCTTCTCCAGTACGGAGCGGGCGATTACAACTGCCTTCACCAGGATCTTTATGGAGAGCATATTTTTCCTATACAGGTGGCATTCCTTCTTTCTGAACCGGGAGGAGATTTCACGGGCGGCGAATTTGTGCTCACCGAACAACGTCCGCGCATGCAATCGCGACCGGAGGTGGTACCGCTGCACCAGGGTGATGGAGTAGCCTTCGCGGTCCATCATCGCCCGGTTCAAGGAACGCGGGGCTCCTATCGGGTGAACCTGCGGCACGGCGTTAGCCGGCTGCGCTCGGGGCAACGTCACACACTGGGCATCATCTTCCACGACGCCGACTAAGACTTATTCATAGCGCAGGACAACCACTGGATCGACCGCATTGCCCTGCGCGCGGGAGAGGCGCATGCTGCGATCGCAACCAATGTCAGCATCAGCGCCAATCCTGCGAAGGTAAGAGGACATCGGCAATCCCCTATTGGTTAACAATAGGAACATCGGCGAGAGACCTGTTGGGTGTCAACAAGAGCCTTCGATGCGCTTCCCGGCGCCTATTCGTTTCTTAACGCTTGCATGGGATCGACTGAGGCCGCGCGGCGGGCGGGCAACACGGCTGCCAGCGCAGCTGCAGCCAGAAGTAACACCAGGCTTCCGCCGATAGCCAACGGGTCCACGGCCGATGTTTGATACAAGAGGCTGCGCACCCAACGTAACGCCAGGAACGCCAGAGTCAGTCCCACACCAGCGCCCAGAAGCACAGGTATTGCAGCCTGGCGCAGGACCAGCTGCATCAGCGCGGCCTTGCCAGAGCCCAATGCTATGCGAATGCCGAACTCCTGCTGGCGCAACGAAACCGAGTACACCAGTACCCCGTAGACACCCAAAAGAGCCAACAACAATGCCGTCGCGCCGAAGCTCGTCAGCACTAATGCCTGAAAGCGCTCCGTAGCCACGGAGTCCCCAACCTGTTCATCCAACGACTTGAGCGTGGGAATGGCCACCTGTGGGTCGATACCCCATAAGACCCGGCGCACTTCAGGAATCAGCGCCTCGCTTGGCTTGGAACTGCGCACCAAAAACGACAGCGTCCACGGCGTATAGGCCCAATACGGCGCGTAGACCATGGCCGCGGTATCCTTCAGGCCATTAATGCGGGTGTCCGCCACCACCCCAACCACAGTCATGGGATGTTGGTCATCGGGGACGATGGACTCGATTTTTCGACCGAGTGGATTTTCACCGGGAAAGGCGTCGTGTGCGGTTCGCTCGGAGATCAGCGCAACATAGGGATTCGCCTTATCGGCAGCGGTAAGATCGCGGCCGGCGACTACCGCAATCTGCATGGTTGCCAGATAGCTCGGGTTAATCCAACGCACGTTGACCGCCGGCTGCTCAGCCGGTGGCACGGGATGATCCGGACGCCCCAGGTTGTCAACCCAGGTTTCGCCCGTCAACGGCGTGGCACTGGTGATGGCCACCGACTGCACGCCCGGCAGCTGCGCAAGAGCCGCCTGTGCGCGATCGGCAAAGGCCAACTTGACCGCTTTGACATTGGGCAAAGCGTCGTCGTACTGCGGCGCAAACAGGTCCACTTGCGCTAGCGTGACGTGGCTGGAGTCAAATCCGCGATTTTGCCGCAACAGGTGGGAGAAACTACGCAGTACCAGGGAGGTGATGATGAGGAGCACAACCGTACAAGCAACCTCAGTTGCCACCAGCAGGCTCCTCGTGCGGCGGCCTTCCTTTGTATTGGCGGTACGCGACGAATTCGCCTGCAACACCGCCTGGGGGTGGACGCGAAGCGAGCGCAGCGCGGGCAGCACCCCGAACAACAGTGCTGAGGCCATCGACATACCGGCGGCAAACAGCAGCACCGGCAGGTTCACCTGCACTTCATCCAAGCGGGGGACGTTCCCCGGGGCCAGCACAATCAGAAGCCGCACACCGCTGAACGCCAGCACCACTCCAGCCGCGCCTCCAGCCAAAGCAAGCACCAGGCTTTCAGCGAGCCGAGCCAACACGAGCTGGCCCTTGCTCGCGCCCAGAGCGGCGCGCACCGCGGTTTCCCTCTCCGCGGCTACGGACCGCGCCAGTTGCAGATTCGCCAGGTTCACGCACGCGATCAGCAACACGCCGCCGACGGCCGCAAACATGAGCCAGAGTGCACCGCTGATGCCCGACGTGACGTCGCTGGCCAGCGGGGTGAGAGAGATTCCGAGACGCTCGGGCAGACGCGCGGAAACGCTGTACGCCTGCTGAAGGGCTTCCAACTCGGCGTCCGCCTGCTTCAGAGTCACACCGGGCTTGAGCCGAGCGATCACTTTATAGTTGAAACTGCCGAAGTCTTTCTTGAGTTCCTCGTCGGTCGGAGTCAGGGGTGCAAAGATCATGGTCTCCAATCCTCCCCCAATTTCCTGAAACGCGATCTTCGGCGCCATAGCAATCTGCGGAAGGCGCATACCGGGCGGCAGCACACCAATAACCGTGGACGGCTCGCCGCCCAGGCGCAGGGTTTGTCCAACGACCTGGGGATTGCCTTGAAACAATGACTGCCAGCCCTCATAGCTCAACAGAACTACGCTGGCTGCGCCCTTTTCGGCGTCCTGGGCGACAAAGTCTCGGCCGAACAGGGGCTTCACTCCAAGCACGCGGAGAAGGTTCGGTGAAGCCGTAACCGCGCCCACAATCCGCGGCTGATCGCCGCTTGGAGAAACGCTGATTCCACGCTGGTGGAAGATCGCCGCATCCTCGATGGTCTTGGCGTCCTTCTTCAGACGTAAGTAGTGCCGGTAGTTGTCGGGCGCAATGGATGACTGAGTGCGCGTCCCCACGACTTCACGCAAGACCGCCAGTTGACCTGGGTCAGGGAAGGCAAACGGCTTTAGCAGAACTGTGTTCACCACGCTGAAAACGGAGGTAATGGCGCCGATGCCCAAAGCTATGGTCAGGAGGGCAGTCAGGGTAAATCCCGGCGACTTACGCAAGGAGCGGATGCTCATTCGAAGATTCAGTAGCAAAGCAAGCATGAACTCTCCCTTGTATAGAGCGCATTAAGAAACATGCACGTTTCTAGCCAGACGGTCTATCTCCTGAGACCCCTGTTTTCAATCGATTGCGACCATCGGATTGGATCGCGATTGTTCGGAATCAAGGAGAGCTGTTCGTAACTGAACAGTCTGGTCTTTCCAGATTCAGCCAATTAGTTTCTTGGGGAACCTATGACCTCTGAGATGCGTATGCAACTTCGGAGCTTTGCCTACCAGGAGTTATCGATGCGCAAATTGATCGCCGCGTGCTTCTTCGCCCTGCTCTTCTCAGCCAGCCTTCCGGCGCAGTCTTTCACGACGAGCCCGTGCACTGGAGATGAAGGCAATACTAACAATAGCTGGCTCTTTGGCCATCCGGAGCGTGTTTGCGAACTGCGTAGCACGACTCTCCCAGTGATCAATGGGCAGCTAAGTGTGTCGGGAGAGAACGGCGGCATTGAAGTGATTGGGGAAGAACGCCGGGATATCGCTTTAGAGGCCCGCGTCCTGGTGCAGGATGAAAGCCGTGAAAAAGCAGAGTCGATCGAACGCGAGATAAAAATCGTCACCACTGGCACCATTCACGCCGAAGGACCCCACTCGTGGGGCTGGTCCCACAGCAGCTGGTCGGTCAACTACCGCCTGCACGTACCCCGTCGAGTCGCCGCCCAGCTCCATACGCAGAACGGTGGCATTGAGCTTACGAACATCGATGGCGTAATCAACGCGGATACGACCAACGGCGGTCTCACCCTCGACGCTCTCGGCGGAGAGGTCCACGCCAGCACCGTAAATGGCGGATTGCATGTAAAGCTCGACGGGACGCAGTGGCGCGGAAGCGGGCTGGTTGCGAAGTCAACGAATGGGGGAATTTCGGTGAAGGCTCCGGAAAATTATTCCGCACACCTGGTGGCGCAGACCGTAAACGGCGGCATCTCGGTCGGCTTCCCGATCACGATTCAGGGTAAGATCCGCAATCACATCGATACCAACATCGGCCAGGGCGGCGCAACGCTCCAGTTCGAGACCGTAAATGGCGGAGTTTCGATCCACCCCAACTAGGCCTCCCAAAAAATGGAGAACGCTTAAAAATTCGGTAGGTTCCGCCGCGGTTGGCGCAAAGAACAAAGCCTTTCTCCCTGGACGGGTGCCCCGAGATCAGCTCCGCCTATTCCATCAAACCTTATCCCCGCCGATGTTTAGCTTTTGTTTACACGAATCTGCTAACCTGCCGGGGGTGAACGGAATGAGTCGCAGCGACCTCTCAACGCCACACTTCGAGGCAGACGACACGGAGTCCGCAATGGGCGCCGGCGAGGCTGTCAATTCTCCGTGGAAATCCGTCCTCGACCTGAACGCGGATCCACGCTGGCAACTGGCTCAACGCATTGTTGCGAGCCGCAGCTTCGCCAAATCGGCTTTGCTTTCCCGCTTTCTGCTCTATGTATGTGAACGTGAAATTACAGGCAGAACCAATGAGATCAGCGAACACCAGATTGGCGTTCGCGTATTTGGCCGCCGGCCTGGTTACAGCGCCGGCGAGGACAACATCGTACGGAATTATGCCCGCCAGCTCCGCCATCGGCTGGAGCAATACTTTCAGGAAGAGGGCAAAGACGAGGAACTCAGGGTCAGTATCCCGCGCGGGAAATATGTTCCTCTCTTTACTTCTGATCATTTTTCCGGATGGCTCCCTGCGCCTGAACAGGAAAACGACGAGGAACCTTTGGAGCCAGTCCCGGTTCCTGAACGCCGTTTTGCGCCATTTCAGCCCGAACCTAAGAGGAAGCGGTATCTGGCGTTTCTGCTCCTTGCAGCCGGCCTGTCGTGCCTGGTCTGGCTGGCGGTACGGCATTTTGTCCACCAACCAGCACAGCAGGATCCCCTGTGGGCCCAACTCTTCGACCATAACCACGAGACGTTGATTGTGCCGTCCGATGACGGGATCGTCATGATCCAGAACCTGACGGGACATCTTGTGCCGCTGTCCGAATACATCGCCCGGGACTACTTATCTCTCACCAGTCCTTACCACATCGACGCACAGAATATGAAGGACCTGGACGCGCAACGCTATACGAATGTGACCGATCTGAATGCCGTGCTGCGGCTATCGCGGCTTCCGCAGGCGGACTCGGGCCATTCCCACGTCCGGTACGCGCGGGAACTCCGCATGCAGGATCTCAAGGATGCAAATGCAATTCTGTTGGGTTCCAGCTTTTCCAACCCCTGGGCGGAGCTGTTTGAGAAGACCCTCAATTTCGAGTTCTACTATGAGCCCCATCCCAATGCCTCGCACATCGTGAACCGCCACCCTCAGGGCGGAGAACTCCCCATCTATGAAAATGATGCGACGGGGCCCTCTCACCGCACCTACGCGGTCATCGGTCTTGTGCCCAATCTCAACAACACAGGATGGGTTCTTCTGGTAGAAGGACTGACCATGGCGGGAACGGAGGCGGCAGTGGATACCCTGTTCAACAGTAGCGTGATGCGGCCGCTTCTGGCGCAATTCAGAAATGCAGACGGCTCTTTTAATCCATTTGAAATTTTGATCGAGACCAGGAGCTTCGGCTCGGATTCACCCCAGGCCAGCATCGTCGCGACCCGAGTGTACAAGAAGCACTCCTGACTTCGCGCGCTACCCGCCAGATGATCCGTTCGTGGAACTGTTCCCAGATCCGTCCTTTGCCCGAGCCAGCATCGCCGAGATGTTGTCGCACATGGCGATTGGGCCATCCAGCTTGCTCATAAACAGATCCGCATTGGCCGCGTCCGCTGGTATCTCGTTTACGGCGGAAATCAAGATCACCGGAAGTTCGGGGTTCTGCGCCTTGATCTGGCGTGCAAGCTCCGCCCCGGTCAAACCGGGCATCAGATGGTCCGACAAGACAAGATCGACCGGATGCTGAGCAAGGAGACTTAACGCTGCCTGGCCCGAAGGGGCAGTCAACACCACGTAACCTTTGCTTTCAAGCACCAGCTTCCGGACGGCCAGCTGATTCTCTTCGTCGTCTACACATAAGATGGTTTCTTTTTTGCACATCCAGGCTCCTTGAACCTATGTCGATGCCACTAGCTTACGGACGCGCCGGAAAGGACGCGCGATTCGGACATCTGCGGGGATGCAGACTTGGGAATAAACACCGAGAAAGCCGTGATGTGCCCGCGTATGAACTGCATACTTCGAAATCGAATGATGCCGTGATACTTCTGCACGATCCCTTTGCTGATCCAAAGGCCTAAGCCAGTACCCTTGGTTGATTTCGTGGTAAAGAATGGCTCGAACAGCTGCTTTGCGTCTTCTGGGCGAATCCCCGACCCCGTGTCGCAAATCACAACGCGAACTCCTTCTCGCTGCTGATCCTTCTCAACCGCGTCGCTCACTCGAATGCGCAGCCGCCCGCCTTCGGGCATGGCTTGAATCGCATTGCCAATCAAGTTGAGAAATACCTGCTTTAGCTCACCCGGGAACCCTATCACCTGGCCGTCGCTACCGTAGGCTTTCTCGAGGACAATCCCATTGCGTTCCAACAGGCGTGACTGAAGCGAGAGGATGTCGTCGAGAATCTCTGCAATTGAAACCGGAACGGCCTCCTTCGATTCACGGTAGAAACTGAGTGTCTGCCGTGTGATGTGCGCGACCCTCGTCAACTCCTCGTCGGCAATCCTGGTGTACACCCGGGCGTTATCGTCCAATGTCGGATGGTGTTGTAGCAAGTAAAACGCGTTCCGGATCGCTTCCAGGGGATTGTTAATTTCATGGGCGATAATTCCGGCGACCCTGCCCATGGCGGCGAGTTTCTCCGCCTTGCGCAGCGCCTCCTCGGCCAGCAATTGTGCTGTGATATCCCGGTTGATTTCCAGGATGGCGGGCCGCGGTCCACCGCCATCACCCTGTAGAACCTGGCGGCTGGCCACCACCACTTCGCGGCCATCCTTCGTACACTGAACCAGGTTCCCTTCCCACCGTCCCCCCTTCAGGATCACGGATTCAATTTCTTCAGCAGAACCGGGAACTTTCGTACGAAGTATCTGATGAACATTTCTGCCCAGAACCTCTCTCCGGTTCCAACCATAGAATGCTTCTGCGCCGGAATTCCAGAACTGGAGAACACCATCCAGGTCGCGCACCATGATGGCTTCGGTGGCGAGATCGAGCAGATCCGCGCGCTGCCGCAATTGCTTCTCGCTCTCTCTCAGTTCCGCCGTTCTTTCGAAGACACGCTGTTCCAGTTCACGGTTCAACAGCTCCAACTCCCGGGCTTTTCGGTGCAGCTCGGCGAACACACTAACTTTCGCCCGCAATAATTCGGGGACCACAGGAACCGAGATATAGTCCATGGCCCCACGCTGGTAGCCCTGGAGCCGGTCCAAATCGGTCAAGTGGACGGCAGAGATGAAGATAATCGCGATTTTCTGAAACCGTGGATGTTGCCGAATCATATCCGCAAGCTGAAATCCATCCAGCTCAGGCATGCTCACATCCATCAGCACGACAGCGATGTCCATCTTCAGCGAGGCAATCCAGCGCTTCCCTTCCGGAAGTTGCCTTGACCAGGTTTTCACCCAGCTCGCCCAGGATAGCCTCATAGGTCAACAGCTTTCCCGGCTGATCGTCCACCATCAGGATGTTGACTTTCGAGTTCCATCGTCGTGTTCTCCACGGCCTAATTGCCTGTGCTTCGCGGTTGCCTATCTATGCAGCCAAATGCGCAGGGCGGATAGTAATTGCTCAGTATTCACAGGCTTTGCCAGGTACTCAGAAGCCCCCGCTTCCAGACATTTTTCACGGTCGCCCTTCATTGCTTTGGCTGTGAGCGCAATGATCGGCAGCCGCCGGAACAATCCGTTCTGCCGCATCACCTGCATGGTTTCGTATCCATCCATTTCGGGCATCATGATGTCCATCAAAACAATCGCCATGTCAGGAGTGGACTCGAGAATGGCAATCGCTTCCCGACCGGTTCCAGCAGTCAGGACCGTCATCCCACGCCGCTCCAGCACGCTGCTGAGGGCAAATATGTTGCGCACGTCATCATCGACAACCAATACCTTCTTGCCAATGAGCGCTTCATCGGAGCGATGGAGGCGGTCGAGCATATTCTGCTTTTCCGCCGGCAGATTGGCGATCACCCGATGGAGGAATAAGGCGGTTTCGTCCAGAAGCCGTTCGGGGGACTCGACTCCCTTCACCACCACGCTGCGGGCCAGGCTTCGCAACTGGGCATCTTCCGTAGGAGACAATTCCTTTCCCGTGAACACGACCACCGGCACTTCGCCCAGCGTCAGGAGTTTCGCGAAGCCGCTCCAGAACCTGGAAACCGGACATATCCGGGAGACGGAGATCCAGCACCACGCAGTCGAAGGGATGTTCGCGCAGCACTTCTAATGCCTCGCCGCCGCTGGTGACCACGGTGACGTCGATGTCGTCATAGCCTAACAACTCCCGAATGCTGAGCTGCTCGGCAGGATTATCCTCCACGATCAAGAGGCGCTTGCGTTCGAGCGCCGCGTATTCCTTGATTCTGATAAATGCGGCGTCTATTTCTTCCGCGGTGGCGGGTTTCATCACCGAGGCGAAGGCCCCGCGCGCCAGGCCGTGCCGGCGATCCTCATCGACTGTGAGTATCTGTACCGGGATGTGACGGGTCTCCGGATCCTGTTTCAGGTGGTTGAGCACGGTCCAGCCCAACATGTCGGGAAGAAAGACATCCAGGGATATGGCCGTGGGGTGAAATTCGCGGGCGAGGGCAAGCCCTTCCGCGCCCCGCATGGCCAGCAGCACTTTGAAGCCGCTGTCGCGGGACAGATCGCACAGCAGCCGCGCGTAGTGCTGGTCGTCTTCGATGATCAGGAGAACCGCATCTCCGGGCTGCAGATTTTCGCGATCGTCGCCGATCCGTTCGCCCGGGAGTTCGAGGACGCTCGCGCTCAATAGTTGCGCGCTCGCACCAGAGGGCGAGGCTTTGGCTTCTAATGTAGCAACCGTGGATGCAGACGGGCCCACATAGGTTTGCGGCAGGTAGAGGGTGAACACGCTGCCCTTCCCGGGTACGCTGCGGAGTCGAATCTCGCCACCCAGCAAACTGGCCAGCTCACGGCTGATGGCTAACCCAAGTCCGGTGCCGCCGTACTTGCGGCTGGTACCGGCATCCGCCTGTTGAAAAGCCTCGAAGATAATTCGCTGTTTCTCGTACGGGATACCGATTCCGGTATCGGCAACCTCGAAGGAGATCACCGAAGCGGCGCGGCTGAGGATCGGGTGGTCCTCAGTCCATCCTCCAGCCGATATGGATACCGAAAGACGGACACTGCCATGCTCGGTGAATTTGAACGCATTGGACAATAGATTCTTGAGCACCTGTTGCAGGCGCTTGGAGTCGGTCACAAAACTACGCGGCAGATGCGCGTCGGTATTCACATCGAAGCCAAGCCGCCGGTTCTCAGCCTCGTGGCGGAAGGGCCGTCCGATCGATTCCACCAGGCCGGCAAAAGCGATTTCCTCCGCCTCCACCGAAACCGTGCCGGATTCGATCTTGGAAAGGTCAAGGATATCGCTGATCAGGTTGAGCAGATCCGTTCCGGCTCCGTGGATCGTGCGGGCAAATTCTACCTGCTTTGGGGTGAGATTACCTCCCGGATTGTCGCTGAGCTGTTGCCCGAGGACCAGGATGCTGTTCAGGGGCGTGCGCAGTTCGTGCGACATGTTTGCCAGAAACTCTGATTTGTATTTGGAAGTAAGTGCCAACTCCTTAGCCTTGCCCTCCAGCGCGCCGCGTGCCTGCTCAATCTCCTGGTTCTTGCGTTCCACCTCGACATTTTGTTCGGCCAGCTGTTGTGCCTTTTGCGCCAGCTGTTCGTTCGTCTGCTGCAACTCCTTCTGCTGGGTCTGCAATTCGGTTGCCAATTGCTGCGATTGTTTCAGCAGGCCTTCGGTTTGCATCGTGGCCTCGATGCTGTTGAGCACGATACCGATGCTGGTCGTCAGTTGTTCGAGAAACGCGAGTTGCGAGGCGGTAAATGTACCCAGCGAGGCCAACTCAATGACCGCCTTCACCCGATCCTCAAACAGGACAGGAAGAACAATTACATTGCGCGGGGTCGCCTCAAATAAGCCCGGACCGGATGGTGATGGTATTTGACGGCACGTCGGTGATCACCATGCGCCGTTTTTCCTGGGCGCACTGCCCCACCAGTCCCTCGCCGATTCGCAACCTTCGCAGATGCACATTGTCTCCGTCATCCGCGAAAGCGGAAAGCGGGACCATGGCCTCTTCCTCGTTGTGCATCTGGTAGATCACACCTTGCTGCGCATTGACCAGGAGCGCCAGTTCCGATAGCAGTGTCCGTCCGACGGTCGACAAATCGCGCTGGCCTTGCAGCATGCCGGTGAAGCGCGCGAGGTTTGTCTTAAGCCAGTCCTGCTCGGTGTTCCTCTCCGTCGTCAGACGGAGGTTATTGATCATGGTGTTGATGTTGTCTTTCAACTCCGCGACCTCACCGCTCGCCTCCACCTGGATCGAGCGCGTCAAGTCACCTTTAGTCACGGCGGTAGCAACTTCCGCAATCGCGCGCACCTGGTTGGTCAGGTTGTCGGCCAGAAGATTCACGTTGCCGGTGAGATCTTTCCACGTTCCGGCGGCGCCCGGCACGTTCGCCTGGCCGCCCAGCCGGCCTTCGACGCCGACTTCACGGGCTACCGTGGTCACCTGGTCGGCAAAGGTGGCTAGCGTGTCGGTCATGTTGTTGATGGTCTCGGCCAGCGCAGCGACTTCACCCTTGGCATTCACGGTCAATTTCTGGGTCAGCACGCCATTCGCAACCGCGGTGACTACCTTAACGATGCCGCGCACCTGCTCGGTAAGGTTGGCGGCCATCACGTTCACATTGTCGGTAAGATCTTTCCAAGTGCCGGCCACACCAGGTACTTCCGCCTGCCCGCCCAGTTTGCCGTCCGTGCCCACCTCGCGCGCGACACGAGTCACTTCTGCAGCGAACGCATTGAGCTGATCCACCATGGTGTTGATGGTGTTCTTCAGCTCCAGAATTTCGCCTTTCACGTCCACGGTGATCTTGCGCGATAGATCGCCGCGCGCCACGGCCGTTGTCACTTCCGCGATGTTGCGCACCTGGCCCGGTCAGGTTGCCGGCCATGGCATTTACCGAATCGGTAAGATCCTTCCAGGTGCCGGCCACGCCCTGCACATTGGCCTGGCCGCCCAACCTTCCCTCGCTGCCCACTTCGCGCGCCACGCGCGTGACTTCCGCGGCAAACGAGCGCAGCTGTTCCACCATGGTGTTGAGGGTTTCCTTGAGCTGCAGGATCTCTCCGCGGACATCCACAGTAATCTTCTTGGAAAGATCGCCGTTGGCGATGGCCGTCGCCACTTCGGCGATGTTGCGCACCTGGTCAGTCAGGTTGCTGGCCATGAAATTTACGTTGTCCGTCAGATCTTTCCAGGTGCCGCCCACGCCTGGGCACCTGCGCCTGGCCGCCTAACTTGCCTTCTGTACCGACCTCACGCGCCACGCGCGTGACTTCCCCGGCAAACGCGTTGAGCTGATCCACCATCGTATTGATGGTGTTTTTCAGCTCCAGAATTTCGCCGCGCACATCCACCGTAATCTTGCGAGACAGATCGCCGCGTGCGACTGCGGTCGTCACCTCAGCAATGTTGCGCACCTGGGCGGTCAGATTTCCGGCCATCGAATTGACCGAATCCGTAAGATCCTTCCACGTGCCGGCGACCCCGGGAACGTTGGCCTGCCCACCGAGGCGCCCTTCGCTACCCACTTCGCGCGCTACGCGGGTCACCTCGCCGGCGAAGGCGTTCAGCTGATCCACCATGGTGTTGATGGTCTCTTTCAGCAGGAGAATCTCTCCGCTGACGTTCACGGTAATTTTCTTGGAAAGATCGCCGCTGGCGATGGCAGTGGAAACTTCGGCGATGTTACGCACCTGGCCAGTCAGGTTGCTGGCCATCGAGTTCACAGAATCGGTGAGATCCTTCCACGTGCCGCCAACCCCGGGTACCTGTGCCTGACCGCCAAGCTTTCCGTCCGTACCGACTTCACGGGCTACGCGGGTGACTTCCGAAGCGAAGGCGCGCAAGCTGCTCCACCATGGTGTTGAGGGTTTCTTTCAGCTCGAGAATTTCACCCTTCACATCCACGGTGATCTTGCGCGATAAATCGCCGCGGGCTACGGCAGTCGCTACTTCGGCGATGTTGCGCACCTGGCCAGTCAGGTTGCTGGCCATGAAATTCACGTTGTCGGTGAGATCCTTCCAGGTACCGGCGACGCCGAGCACCTGCGCCTGGCCGCCCAGCTTACCTTCTGTGCCGACCTCGCGCGCCACGCGCGTCACTTCACCAGCGAAGCCGTTGAGCTGGTCCACCATGGTGTTGATGGTGTTTTTGAGTTCGAGAATTTCGCCTTTCACGTCGACAGTAATCTTGCGCGACAAATCGCCGCGGGCTACGGCTGTGGTCACCTCAGCAATGTTGCGCACCTGGCCGGTCAAGTTGCCGGCCATGGAGTTGACGGAATCGGTGAGATCTTTCCAGGTGCCGGCCACGCCGGGAACGTTCGCCTGACCACCCAGGCGGCCTTCACTACCCACCTCGCGGGCTACGCGGGTCACTTCACCAGCGAAGCGGTTCAGCTGATCCACCATGGTGTTGAGGGTTTCCTTGAGCTGCAGGATCTCCCCACGAACGTCTACCGTGATCTTGCTGGAAAGATCGCCGCTCGCGATCGCGGTGGCCACCTCTGCGATGTTGCGTACCTGGCCGGTCAGATTGCTGGCCATGAAGTTCACGTTGTCGGTGAGATCTTTCCAGGTGCCGCCGACGCCGGGCACCTGCGCCTGGCCGCCTAACTTGCCTTCCGTACCGACCTCGCGCGCCACGCGCGTCACTTCACCGGCAAACGCATTTAATTGGTCCACCATCGTGTTGATGGTGTCTTTCAATTCGAGAATCTCGCCCTTCACGTCGACGGTGATCTTGCGCGATAAATCGCCACGGGCCACCGCAGTGGTTACTTCAGCGATGTTGCGGACCTGGGCAGTCAGGTTGCCGGCCATGGCGTTGACGGAGTCGGTGAGATCCTTCCAGGTGCCGGCGACTCCCGGCACGACGGCCTGGCCGCCCAGCTTACCGTCGGTGCCCACCTCTCGCGCCACACGCGTCACCTCAGACGCAAAGGAGCGCAGCTGGTCCACCATGGTGTTGATCGCTTCTTTGAGCTGCAGGATTTCGCCGCGAACGTCGACCGTAATCTTGCGTGAAAGATCACCGCTGGCAACGGCAGTAGCCACTTCGGCGATATTGCGAACCTGCCCGGTCAGATTACTGGCCATCGAATTGACCGAGTCCGTCAGGTCCTTCCACGTACCGGCGACTCCCGGCACCTGTGCCTGGCCGCCCAGCTTACCGTCGGTGCCCACCTCTCGTGCGACACGCGTCACCTCTGAGGTGAACACACTGAGCTGCTGGATCATGGTGTTGACGATCTCGGCAGAACGAAAGAATTCTCCTTCCAGCGGTCGCCCATCGACGTCCAGCCGAACGGTTTGTGCCAGGTTTCCCTGGGCGACGGCAGCGATGGCGCGGGTGACCTCCGTGGTTGGCCGGAGGAGATCCTCCACCAACGTATTCACGGAAACCTCCATTTCGCCCCACGCGCCTCTTGACTCGTAGAAGCGGGTGCGCTCCCTGGTTCTGCCCTCTTTGCCTACGACCTGGCCAACCCGTCTCAGCTCCTTCGCCATCTGCTGGTTGGCGGCAACGATCTCGTTAAATGTATCTGCGATTTTTCCCGGCAAGCCGATCCATGAACCGGGGAGCCGCACGGAAAAATTTCCATCCCGAACGGCCTGCAGCTGGGCCAGGATTACATCAAGGTGAACATCGGCAGGCTCTGCAACCGCGACGCTTCCATTCTTTTCGATGTTCTTCAGGGTTCTTGAGGGACTGCCGTTAGCACCAGCAACCGCGTTGCGCTCCTCGCTCTTCTTCATACTGACTCCTGAACCAGCGGCGGCTTGAGTTGTCTTGAAATTTCGATGGCATCCCGATCAAACATCGAATGCAACCGCCAGCAAAATCGAACCCACTCACGGCGTTGGTTTCGCAAACGAATTGCCTGCTAGAAAATATAATGGAAAAACTAAAAGCGCTAGCGAGAAGGCTCCCCCATCTTGGCTCCCGCGCCTCACTAATAAAGGACGTACCGGCCCGGAGTATTTTCATCTACAACTAATGGGGTATCCGCCGATGACCTCGACGCTGAAACCCCTCAAAAGCGGCTGCCTCCTTAAATCGCACAATAACGGGTGCGATTTAAGGAGGCAACCTTTTAACTCGAAATGGAAAAGCGTCAGCGGATGCCGCCGGTGGCGAGGAGTTGTTCACCGGTAAGCCATGCCGAATCATCCGAGGCAAGGAACACGGCGATCGGAGCGATATCGCCAACGACGCCGGTTCGCCCGAGGGGAGCCTGCGCAATGAGGTTTTTCTCCAGGTCAGAGCCGATGATGCCTCCGCTGTGGGTACCTTCCGTCTCGACTACGCCGGGGTTGATGGTGTTTACCCGAATCTTCCGCGAACCCAGCTCCCGCGCGAGAACCCCCGTGATGGCATCCAGAGCGCCTTTGGTGGCGGTGTACACCGTGGAATAAGCAGGTGTGAGCCGGCTGACGCCGGAGCCAATGTTGATGATGCTCGCGCCTTCACTCAGGTGCTGGAGGGCTGCCTGCGTGGTGAGAATCGCGCCAAGGACGTTGATGTTGAAAAGCTTGTGAAAGCTCTCTTCGGTGACCGCTTCGATTGGAGCAAATTCGTAGACGCCGGAATTATTCACAAGGATGTCCAGACGGCCAAAATTCTTGATTGCTGCATCAATGATGCCCTGCGCGTCTGCAGCCTTGGAAACATCCCCACCGACAGAGACCGCCTTGCCACCCGCCGCGACAATGGCGGCAACGACCGCGTCCGCACCCGCCTTGCTGGAAGCGTAATTCACCACCACGGATGCGCCTTCCGCAGCGAGCGCCTTGGCGATACCAGCTCCGATACCTTTCGATGCACCAGTAACAACCGCGACTTTATCTTTAAGCTTGCTCATATGTGTTTCCTTTCAAGTTAGGCCGTGCGTCGTATTGAGATTGACCTGTCTCTGATGCCCGGACGCTTCCCCGAGTCGCTTTGTAAAAGGGAGGAAAAAAGTGCCCTCGATTATCCGAGAGCGCTTTGACCACACCTCAATAGTCGCGCGACGAATCTTGTTCTTAGACCAGGTTCGCAGCAGGCTTACGTAGCGTTTCGTAATGATCGCGCAACCCTTGGGCAATCGCATCTCAGTTGAACTTGCAACACGCGATCGTCGTGCAAGTCGAAGTTTTCTTCCATGGGATAGTTCCCGATGTTGCCTACGATCTCGAGCGCCACGGCTTTGGGGAAAACCGTTCAGCCGTGGACACTGTGGTCACGCCTTTTTTAATGCTTTGGAGTCACTTCGGAGGCGGACCCGTTGCGCACGGTAACCGTTCGCGGCGAACGCTTCTGGCCGCGCGGGCGGGAAACCATTCAGGCGGGGTCTTGTGCGCTTCATGTCCAACAAATCGCTCTGCCGCCACGACACTGCGCCGGCTCTCGATGGAAGGCGCTGGAAATGCCCTGGAAGCGGCCTGCGGAGTTTAAACCGGCGGGCCCGCATCAGGAGAGCGCACCCAGAGCTAAACTGCATATTCTTAAAGGGTTGCAGAAAGCACTAACGGCGACTCTCCTCGTCCCACTCCATCGAATCCCTCCCCCGAAAGAATCGATGAAATGTTCCGCGGAGAATCGCCGCTTGTTGATGAGCATAGCGGTTCTGTGAAAATAAGCTATGGTTCTTGAGTAACAGAATGCAAATTTGTAGTAACCCTATGTAGTAATGACCTGAAAGCATGTAGTAATGGCCTGAGCCGCAGGTGCAGGCTGACAGGCTGCGGAAACTACTCGGTTTCAGGGTAGGCTTTCCGCGGGAACGCCTTAAACCGCACATAAAACCGGTCAATCAGTGCGTCATCGCGTAAACGACGTAATTCACGCCGATCCGCATTCCCAGGTCAGAAAACTTGAGCGGATACCGTGGGGTGTCGGACCACTCCCAGGAATCGCCAATGTCCGAATTCAAAGAAATGGCCACCATGATCCGGCCTTTATCGTCGTAAATACCTTGCCAGCGTGCAACCCTTCCATCTTTCTTATAGCCGGTGTCCAGGTGTTCAGCTCCGGTGATGCGATATCGATCGTTCAGATCGAAAGTGGTGTGAAAGATTGGGTCGTCGTTCGGAATATCCACAATCGGGCGCTCTGGAAAGACCATCTTCATGGTCTTTTCGAAAAATGCCTGTTCCTCGGATCCATGGAAATCGTCGGCCATGAAAAAACCACCCCGAAGCAAATAGTCGCGCAGCTTTTTCGCCTGGGCCTCCGTCAACCCCCACTCCCCAACCTGCACGGCGTAGAGCCACGGCCAGTTGTAGATCTCATCGCCGTCATCGAGGTTCACACACTGCTCTACCGATCGGGCGTCGACCCGGGTCAAACGCCTGACCGCGGCAGCAAGCGCACGATCCGCCTTGGGAAAATCCTGGGTCCAGAGAGAGAGCCCCTGCCGCCAGTCGCCATCAAATCTGCCTCGGTATCCGTCGAGCGGTCCGGGTGGATACATCAAGCGGGCAAAGGTCCACTCAGCTTGCCGGCGCCAGTCCTGGGGCAGGGGCATGGCGTCATAACCTTCTACTGAGGGATATTGACGAAAGGGACGCTGTGCATAAAGAACTCCAAGCAAGGTTCCGGTGAGTACAAGCGCGCAGCCTGCCCGCCGAAAAACCTGCCCGGCACTCACTTGAAACCGCCAACAATCGCACCAAAGACGAAGACGGAGGCGACCATGACCGCGACCATCCCCCACCAGCCCACCATTAGCGCTCTTTGAACCCAGGGGGCCGCGAGCGTTTCTGCGGAATCTTCTGCCGAAGACCCGGTAAGCCAGCGGAGCCGAAGTTGCTGCCAGGCCCACACGAACCGGTTGCATTCTTGCTCCGCAAACACTGAATCAGGTGTCTCCTTGCGGCCGGATGGGAGATCTGCTGCATTTGGCTCCTCAGCGCTCTTCGCCGCTTGTCGCTTGGCCCATTCCTTTTTGCCCAACCGCCACGCCAATGCCACCTCGGCAGAGGGGGCCGGGCGGCGCGGAAACTTCCTCTCGTACTCGTCGATTGCCGTTTGAATTTCCAGCATGTCTGTCGGTTTGAGAGTCATTGGATACCGTCCTTTTCCCGGGGGGTCCAGGTGAAGCTTCTTTCACCATGTTAAATAGTCCTTCCCCGTGGAGGCGAACCCTCCACGGGCCGGTATGAGTTTAGACTTCCTTCGCAGCGTCTAGTTGCGCGCCGGGGCGGTTATCCACCCCCTGGCCTTGAGATGCCGATACCAGGGCATTGTTCTGGGAGCGAACGACCCGATTTCCTGTACTCTGGTTACCTCGCGAACACCGGCCCCCCCAACGCGGAGGAGAAAACCCATGACTCACGCCAGGCTCGCCCACGTCGCGGCGGTCTTGATGGTTGTCACCATTAGCTTTACGGCTAAAGAGGCCATCGCCCAGTTTCCGTCAAACCAGTCCTCTGCCTTCACTGGGGCGTGGTGTGCCCAGGGAGATCCCACAAAACATGCCTCGATCAGCGGTAACGGGGCATTTCTTACCTTAACCAACGAGAACGGAAATACCTCCCCGGGGCAACTCCAGGGCCAAACGGGCATCGTCGCCCCCGGATGGCAATTCACGACCGGCACGCTCAGCCCGGACGGCAGCCAAATCAACTGGTCGAATGGGACGTTCTGGGCGAGATGCAATGGCGGCGGAGGAGGCGGCGGGCATCACCGGCTGAACCTGACGGGCACCTGGTACGCCCAGGGAGACCGCTCCAAGTCCTGCTCCATCCGGCAGCGCGGGAACAACCTTCAGCTAAGTAACGAGTCGGGCGACAACGCAAGCGGGCAGATCAATGGAAAACGGACCCTAACGTCCAGTTGGAATGGGAACACCATCGGGGGGACGGTCAGCACCAACGGCAACCGCATCAACTGGGATAACGGAACCTACTGGACGCGCTTCCGGGTGTACGGGTCGCAGAACAACTAGACCCGGTCCCTCTTTGAGGCAACCGAAACGATTTCTGAAGGTGGGAGAAGTGCGTCATTTTTTCCTGGGAGTGCTGGCCCATCGGCAAGACCGCTACTTACGCCTTCACCCTCACCAGCTTCGTGACACGACCCGATACATTCCAGTCAGACACATAAATATTGGCGTCCTGATCGATGTGGCATCCGTGGGCAGCGCTAAAGTTTGTGGAAGCAATATCGCTGGGCAGCAATTTGTAATTCGCCCACTGATCCTTGTGCGGATTGTCGCCCAGAAACGCCACCGGCACATTGTCTTTATCGAGCACCGTGACCCGTCCTTCCAACTCAGAAACCACGGCGTAATCTCCCCAAAAACTTACCTGGCACGGACGACGCAAATGGAACGTCACATTCCTCACGAACTTGCCGTCGAAATCGTAATGGCTGAGGCGACGATTTTCGCGGTCGCACACCAACAGGAGTGGCTGATCGTAACGCGTGTCCACCGCCAATCCATGGCTGCAGTTGCAGAGGCCGTCCGCCTGGCCCTTTCCTGAATAGGCAGCGCGATAGTTTCCGCCCTTGTCAAACTTGAAGATGCGCGAATCACCATATCCATTGGCAATGAAAATAGAATCATCCGGCCCGGGAACTGCGGCAGTCAGGCGCCATTCGTTCGGCGCGTGAAACCCTGCTTCCTGCGGTGCAGTAATCTTCTGCACCACCGTTCCATCCGTCTTCATCTTCACGAACAGCCAGTTCTCCGTGGGTGTTCCCTTCTGCACCGTGACGTAAAAAAACTCCTCGTTGTTCTCGTTCGCGTAGACCAGGGAATGTACTTCCGGATATTCGTTGGCAATCGTTTTCAGCAGCTTGCCCTCGTGGTCATACACCAACACTCCGGTCACACTCTGCGTGCTGACATAAAGAAGTCCGGCCTTGTCGGTGGCGATGCCGCCATGGGTGCCGCCGAACATTTTTCCTGCCGGCAACTCGCCCCAGTTCGAAACCACCTGATAGGTCCATTCGCCATTGCCAGTCTGAAGCTGTGGTGAGTTCAAGGAACGCTCCTCCGATCTTGTATCCGCGTATACGTCGGGGCCAACAAAGGTCCCCAACGCCGCGGCTCCTGTGATGGCGCAAAATTCACGGCGGTTCATGGTGTTTGCCTCGCGGCCTCTGCAGGCTGGGCCGGCGTGTTGTAGAGGTAAAGATGGCGCAGACTCTTCATCGAAGTCAGCGGAGCAATTGCGGCCTGCGTCACCTGGGTTCCACTCAGGTTGACGTAAGTCAACTGCGGCAATTGCGTCAGCGTAGTCAACCCTGCTCCCGTGACGGCCGTTCCTTCCAGATGCAGTGCCCGCAAATGACTAAACTTTCCCAGCGTGGCAAAGCTGGCATCGGTGACCGAAGTCCGCCCCAGTTCTGCCTCTACGATATAAGGCGCAAAGCGTACCAGGCCCGCGAGTTGAGCGTCGCCGAATTTCTGCCCGGCATCGACGGTGTTCAAGATGAGACCATCTCCCAGGTTCCTGGATACCGGCACAAGTGTAATCCCTGCCGACTTTGCCGTTTGGGATATTTCGCCCATCATTTTGCTGTAGTCTCCCACCTGCGGCACGGGTTCCTCTCTGAATGGCTCAGGCACGTTGATCCCGGCAAGAGATTTCACCTCCTCCGACGCTCCCTGCTGAATCCATGCCCGGATCCATGCGATTTCCTCCGGTTTCAGCGGTGGCTTCCCTTCCGAAGGCATGAATTTTTTGTGGTCGGTTGGCAGCGTAATGCGCTCCAACAAAATACTCCTCTCGGGCTTCCCAGGAATGATGACGGCGCCCTCTTTACCGCCCCTCATCAACCGGTCGTAGCTGTCCATGCGCAGGCCACCTTTGACCTTTTGCTCTCCGTGGCAAGCGATGCAGTTGCCATCGAAAATCGGATAAATGTGGCGCGCGTAAAACGAATCGGGGAAATCGAAGGCTTTCGCCTGTACCGTGCCCATGCCACCGAAACGCTTCAGCGGCTGGGGAAGATACTCCGTCAGATACTTGTCACCGTGGGTGAGCGAGCCGCCCTGGTGAGCTGTCCATGCCAACAGAAGCAGCACACAGCCCAGCAGGTATGGGTAGAATCCACGCAAGCTGCCAGACGCCCCACGAACCAATAAACAGCCCAGCACAGCGACGGTCAGCATGGTGGCGCCCCACATGTGGCGCGAGACACCGACCCCTGCTTCCCCGCCCCCATACGCGAGCAAATAGCCCAGGGTCAATGCCAGCAGGCAACTGAGCAGGCTCAACGACAGGACGAACCACGCTGCCTCCAGCAACGCAGGGCGAACTCTGCCCGCGAGCTCGAGCACCGGGACAAGCAAAATCAACCCGATGGGTAGATGCACCACCAAGGGATGGAACCGTCCCAGGAACTGCTGCCAATCCGCATGCGGCTTCCCATCCAGCCGGAAGACGAAAGGCAGAAGCAGCAAGAGAATACTTACCAGTAAAGACGCAACCCAGATCAGCTTGATACCCGGGGTTCTGAATCGAATCATCATGCAAGCAGACGGGTGACTACGCTCGCAGGAGTGGTGCCGGTCAATTTTTGATCCAATCCCTGAAACTTGTAAGTGAGCTTGTTGTGGTCGATCCCCAGGCAATGCAGCAGGGTTGCGTTGAAGTCCCGAACCGGCACCGGATCTTTCACGACGTTGTAGCTGTAATCATCCGTCTCGCCATAGGTGATGCCGGGTTTCACGCCGCCGCCTGCCATCCAGGTGGTAAAGCAACGAGGATGGTGGTCACGGCCATAGTTGTCTGGAGTAAGCCCGCCCTGGCTATAGACCGTGCGGCCAAATTCGCCTCCCCAGATGACCAGCGTATCGTCCAGCAGACCGCGCTGCTTCAGGTCGGTGACCAGGGCGTAGGTGGCACGGTCGGTTTCCTGGCACAGAACAGGCAATATCCCAGTTACATTCGCGTGGACATCCCAACCACGCTTATATATTTGCGTAAAGCGCACCCCGCGCTCGGCCATGCGACGCGCCATCAGGCAGTTGTACGCATACGTCCCTGGCTCCTTCGCGTCAGGACCGTAGAGGTCCCAGGTCGACTGAGGCTCCCGGCTCATGTCCGTCAGTTCCGGCACGGAAGTTTGCATCCTGTACGCCATCTCGTATTGAGAAATGCGCGAATTGGTTTCAGGATCGCCGAGCTCCTGATAGGTCTGGCGATTGATCTCCTGGACGGCATCGAGCATTTGGCGGCGCACATCGCGATTGACGCCCTTGGGGTCGGTCAGATAAAGGACGGGATCGCCCGCGGAACGAAGGCCAACCCCGGCGTACTCAGAGGAAAGAAAACCGCTGCTCCATAAACGGGAGGATACCGGCTGATTATTTTCCTTGGGGTTTAGCTTGCTCAGCAGGACCATGAACGTGGGCAGGTTGTCGTTCATGCTCCCTAGCCCATAGGAGAGCCAGGCTCCAAGACAAGGCTTGCCGGCGTTCATGTTACCCGTATTCAGCAGCATGATCGCCGGCTCGTGATTGATGGCGTCCGTATTGGTTGACTTGATGATGGTAAGGTCATCAACCATACGAGCTGTATAGGGCAGCAGGTCGCTCACCCAGGTTCCAGACTTACCGTACTGCTTGAATGCCCAGTGAGACGGCGCAATGGGAAAGCGCGCCTGCCCCGCGGTCATGCCGGTGAGCTGCTGCGTCCCGCGGACCGAGTCGGGAATGTCTTTGTCGTAGAGCTGAGCCAGGTTTGGTTTGTAGTCCAGCAGGTCCATCTGCGGAGGCGCACCCGACATGAACAGGTAGATCGCTCGTTTTGCCTTGGGAGCGAAGTGAGGCAGCCGGAGGCTTTGCGGAGAAGGCGCAACATTTGCCGCGTGCGCATCGCCAGTAAACATCCGCTCGCCGCCCAGGCTTGCCAGCGCCGCCCAACCGAGCACCTTCCCCGCCTTGCCCAGGAAGTGCCGGCGGGTCTCAAGCTCAGCCCATTCCAACTTCATGCCCTCCGCAATCGGGAGGTCCATGATGGTCGGACCGTTGTCAGGATCGGTGCAAAGCGGATGTTGCTTCAAGGCGTTTCTCCTTACCCCGTTACTTGTTCAAAGTCTCATCAAGGTTCAACACTTCACTGACCACCATCGTCCAGGCAGCGAGTTCTGGCGCAGGGATCGCGGCATCCCGAGGCTTTTCGCCCACCGCAACCAGGTCGTGAGCGGCCGCGGGGTCCGTCGCATAGTGCTTCTCCATCTGGTTGAGCGATCGCTCGAGCACGGATGCCATCTGCGGGGACGGATCACGCGAAAGCACCAGCTCGCTGAGATACTGGATCCGTTGCTCCGGCTGCTTACCACCCTGCTTGATCAATCGTTCCGCAAGCGCACGCGATGCTTCCACCCATTGCGGATCATTCATGGTTACCAATGCCTGGAGCGGCGTGTCGGTACGCTGCCGCCGGGTGCAGGCAGTGTCGCGCGTAGGAGCATCGAAGGCATCCATATTCGGTGGCATCGCCATGCGTTTCCAATAGGTGTAGAGGCTGCGCCGGTACAGCGCGTCCCCATGGTCCTGCTTGTACTTGGTGGTATCGCTGGTGGGATACCCCACGGACTCCCACACGTTGTCAGGCTGATACGGCTTCACGCTGGGACCGCCAACCTTGTTGACCAGCAGCCCGCTGGACTGAAGAGCGATGTCGCGAAGCATTTCGGCATCCATCCGGAAGCGCGGGCCGTGCGCGAGCAGAAGGTTCTTCGGATCCCGGGCCAACTGGTCAGGGTTCGATTTCGCACTCTGACGATACGTGGCGGACATGACCATGAGCTTGTACATATGCTTCATGTCCCATCCACTCTCGCGAAATTCCACCGCCAGCCAGTCAAGCAGCTCGGGATGCGAAGGGCGCTGCCCCATGATGCCGAAGTCCTCGGTGGTCTCTACCAGGCCGGCACCGAACAGCTCATTCCACATGCGATTGACGGTGACGCGCGCAGTCAGAGGGTTTTCCGGGCTGACGGTCCACTCAGCGAGCGCCAGGCGATTGTGCGGCTTCCCTGCAGGGAGAGGGGGAAGAAAATGCGGCGTGTTGGCTTCAACTCGTTCTTTGCGCGCGGTGTAGATCCCGCGGGTCAGAACATCCGCGTAGGCCACGGACGGCCGTTCTTGAGCGACCAGCGAAACGTCGCCACCCTTGGAAAGCTTGTCGAGTTCGGCGTCCATTTTCTGAATTTGGGCTTCCGTCGCCATCGCCTGCTCGTTCACATCGGCGAAATAAAATTCCGTCACAGCGTGCCATTGATCACGGTTCCACTGGCTGGCCGGCTTGCTGGTAATTTCCGCCACGTAGTCTTCAAAGGGGAGTCTCTTCGCTTCTTCCTGGGTCAATGCTCGCGCGTACAGACGGAGGTCCTGGTAGCGGGTATCGCGAGCCGGCTGCTCATCAGGAAATTTCCGTCCCAGCTGCAGCGGCGCTGACGTACGCATGCTGTTGCCGGCCAGCGTGTCGGAAACGACTTTTGTAGCAACCGGAGCGCCGTTCACGTAGACCTTGACGCCCGCCGCCCTGCCCGATCCATCGTAGGTAAAGAAAAGGTGATCCCACTGGCCGTTGGTAGGCAGAGCAGTCACCGTGGAGACCTTGATGGCCCGCATGGGCGTGGTGTCTTTCGGGATCTTTACCTTCGGCGCCTCGACTTTTTTCTGACCCTTCTTGGGCTTATCAGGAGCCGGTTGTTCCTTGGGCGCCTGGTCGGCCATCATCACGCTGATGATGCCGTTGTCCGCGGCCATGACCCACCCGCGATCATGCTGGGTGGAATCCATCTTAGAGATCAGAGCGCCGGACACCTTCGAGGAAGTGAAATTTGGCGCAGAGCGGAGCATGAACCAGCCGCCGCTCGAAAATGGCTGGTTCCCTTCGAAATCGCCGATCTGTCCCATTTCCACCCGGGTGCTGGTGTCCATGCGGAAATCCGGCCACAGCCAGGTAGTTTCCCCCCACTGCGGCTTGAATTTCCCAATGGGAAACTCTTTGGGACTGGCGTTGGGCGCGCTGTTCTTCAACGTCTCGCCGCCACCTTCATCCAACCGTAGGCGAAGCAGCAGCTTATCGGTCGAGACCGGCTGCGCTGGATTCTGTTTTGACTCCAGCCACCGCTGAATCAAGACTCGGTCCTGTAGCCGCAAGCCGTCTAACTGGCGTTGTAGTTCTGCCCGCTTCGACAGAAGTGTGTTGTAGGCTTCGAGGTTCTGCGGCTTCGGGATCCGGACCACCGGGGCCCAGTTCGGCTTATCTCCATTGAAAGGCTGTTCATTGATGTTGTTGAAGAAAGCGCTTAGCTGGTAGAAATCCTTCTGCGTGGTCGGATCGTATTTGTGGTCATGGCAGACGGCACACCCCACCGTCAGGCCCAGGAATGCGGCCCCATAAGCCTCTGTGCGCTCCCGGGCAATGTTGACCCGCAACTCCTCGGGAATCGTTCCGCCTTCATTGCTGCTCACCCCCGACCGGACGTATCCGCTGGCGATGATTTGATCGAGGTTACGCGGCGGCAGTAGATCTCCCGCAATTTGCTCTTTGGCGAACTGATCGAATGGCTTGTTGGTATTGAATGCTTTGATCAGATAGTCGCGATAGGCCCAAATGTAACGGTTGTTGTCGTAGTGCAGGCCGTAGGTATCGGCATAGCGGGCATAATCGAGCCAGTAACGCGCCCGCTGTTCGCCAAAAGCCGGACTCGCCAGGAGCCGGTCGACAACATGCTCATAAGCCTGGGGCGAAGAGTCCTGGACAAACTGATTGACCTCTTCCGGGGTCGGTAACAAACCGGTAAGGTCCAGCGTCACCCGGCGAATGAGGGTACGTTTGTCCGCCTCGGGAGAGGGCTTGCAGGCCCTCTTTCTCCAGCTTTCGCAGAATGAAGGCATCGATGGGAGTTTTTGCCCAGCCCGTGGTCTGCACTTGGGGCACCGCGGCCCGTGCCGGCTTTTCAAATGCCCAGTGCGGCCGGTAGTGTGCACCCTCGGCCACCCATTGCTTCAGAATCGCGATCTCCTCTGGCTTCATGGGCTTCGCTTCGCCCAGTGGGGACTGCGGCATCAGGTAATGGGGATCCTTCGATTCGATGCGGCGGATTAACTCGCTCGACTCCGGCTTCCCCGGCACGATGGCGTCGGGCTTCCCGGGACGCTTCTTAAAGGCAGACTCTTCCAGATCAAGCCGAAGATTGGCCTTCCGCATTTCCGGGTCCGGACCATGACAACTGAAACAGTTGCTGGCCAGGATGGGCTGCACATCCTGATTGAAATCGAGCCGTTCCCGCGATTGCGAGGTGGCGGAACGCCTGCTTTGGCATCCTACCGCCGCCGCCAACACGGCTACCGCGATCACCACGGAGGACACCGTGCGGAAATGCGCGGGCCGAAACGCGAATATCATCGGGGCCAAGTGGCAGGTCTCCGTACAATCGGCGACGTTGGGGGGTCGAACCCATAACGCTAGTCTTCGCTCACAACCACTGTCAACGAGAGGTTTTCGTCCCGTCAGTCGAGGACCGTCAACTTCTTGAAAGCAAGCTATTTTGCGTCATTTTGGCGGGAACGTTGAAACCTTATCTCCGGTCGCACTCGTCAATACGCAGGTATATTGTTGCAGACGCCGATTCCGGCTGATTACGGGATCGAAAAGGGGGGAACTATGGTCAATCGTCGTGAGTTTCTCGATACGCTCGCGGTGGGAGCAGCTGGGCTGGCGATCCGCGCCAACGCCAAAAGCTATGCTCAAATTCTCGGCTCCAACAGTCGCCTGAATTTTGCGGTGATTGGCCTTAACAGCCGCGGCTACGCCCACCTGTCGGCTCTGCAGGCTAATAAGGATACCGCCTGCATTACCCACGTCTGCGATGTGGACACGCAAGACGATGGATAAGTTTGCTGCCGAAACCCAGCAGGCATTGGGTGACGCGCCCGCAAAGCAGCAGGATTTTCGCAAGATCCTGGAGCAGAAAGATGTGGATGCCATCAGCATCGCCAGCCCTGACCATTGGCATACTCCGATGGCCATCTCCGGGCTACAGGCTGGTAAGCATGTTTATGTGGAGAAGCCGTGCAGCCACAACCCCGCCGAGGGAGCCCTGTTGGTGGAGGCGCAGAAGAAATACGGCAAGCTGGTGCAGATGGGCACCCAACAGCGCTCGTCGCCCCACACCATCGAGATCGTCGACAAAATTCATAACGGGTTGATTGGCCGCGCCTACTACGCCAAAGCCTGGTACTCCAACACGCGCAAGTCGATTGGAACGGGCAAACCGGCGCCCGTGCCCGCCCAACTGGATTGGGATCTGTGGCAGGGGCCGGCGCCCCGCAGGCCCTACACCGATAACATCCAGCCGTATAACTGGCATTGGTTCAGAATTTACGGCACGGGGGAAGCGCTCAACAACGGAACCCACGAGGTCGATGTTTGCCGTTGGGCGCTTGATGTCGACTATCCCCAGCGGGTGACTGCCAGCGGCGGAAGGTATCAATTCAAGGATGACTGGCAGTTCTATGACACGATGGTGACCAGTTTCGACTACGGGGACAAAATGATTTCCTGGGAAGGCAAGAGCTGCCAGGGTATGAAGTTCTACAACCGCGATCGCGGTGCGGCGATTATGGGGACTACGGGCACGGTAGTGGTCGATCGCGATGGATACGAGATCTACGACCTCAAGGGCACGAAGACGAGCGAATTCAAAACAGGAAAGAACACCTCTTCCTCTGATCTTCGCGGCGCCGATTCGATGACCGACGCACATTTTAAAAACTTCATCGCGGGCATCCGCAGCGGAGAGAAACTGAACGCTCCGATTGCCGTCGGCAACGTGTCTGTGACCATACTGCAACTTTCCAATATCGCCTGGGAAGTGAACCGCGAGTTAGCGCTGGATACGAAGGATGGCAAGATCCAAAGCGATCCACAGGCCATGAAGGGGTGGGGACGTGAATATGAGAAGGGTTGGGCTCCGCACATCTAAATGAACGACTCTAAGGAAATGACCCTGTCCCGTCGTACCTTTGTCCGCTCCGGCGCACTGGCCGCAGCGGCCTACGCTACCTCGAACGCTTTACCGGCAGCAGCATTTGCCGGCGACGGAGCCTTCTCCGGTCCGTTTGGGCCTGTGCAGCTATACCTTCCGCAATTTCGACCGCGCCCAGTTGATCGGCTACATGAAGCAGCTGAATGTGCTCGCGTTGAATGCCAAGGATGTCAAAGATCATCTCCCCATGGATCCCACGGAGGAGGCGAAAGCGCTCGACGACTATCATGCGGCCGGCATCCAGCTGCACGCCGCGGGAGCGATCTACTTCCCCAAGGACGAGGACGACGACATCCGCAGCAAGTTTGAGTATTGCAAGCGAGCCGGGATCAAGGTGATTGTCGCTGGAGACCCCACGCCAGACACTCTTCCCCGTATCGAGAAGTTTGTGAAGGAGTACGACATTCGCTTTGCCATCCACAATCACGGCCCGGAGGACAAGATATGGCATTCGCCGCTGGATGTTCTGAAAGCCGTACGCAAGATGGACCCGCGCATGGGCTGCTGCATCGACGTGGGACACACGGTGCGAGCCGGCACCGACGTGGTGGAAGCGATCAAGCAAGTAGGCCCCCGGCTCTTCGACGTGCACATGAAGGACCTTACCGACTTTCAGGCCAAGGACAGCCAGGTCGCGGTGGGCGACGGCAAAATGCCAGTGCGGCAGATCTTCGAGACGCTGATTGCGACGAAGTACAACGGCTTCGTCGATTTGGAATACGAGGTTCACGGCGATGACCCGATGCCCGGCGTCATCAGCAGCTTCGCCTACATGCGAGGCGTGCTGGCGGGCATGGGATACACAACTCACAGCTAACGAAACGTTGTTACTGGCACCCCTGTGGTTGGAGGAAGGAACGAAGCCTTCTTCCCTGGACGGGTGCCCCATGTACGCCCCGCCTGGCCGTGGGGCGCACATGGGCTGAAAACGGATTCTTCAAATGCTTTCACTCGACGCGCAAGAACTCTCGCTCTTGGCCGCAGTCTTCTTTGCCCTTGCAGCAAAAGCGTTGGAAGGGGCTACGCCCCATCTTTTCGGCCCATGTACGCTCGGGCGAACATGGGGCACCCGTCCATAACCAAAAACGATTGTTGGGAGATCAAAATCCGACAGAACTCGCCGGGAGGACAACGGGTGACCAAATCTAAACAATACGCATCGTCATCCCGCCATCAACCACCATGTTCTCCCCGGTGATGAAATCATTTTCCACCAGCATCGTAATCAGCGCAGCAACGTCCTCCGGCTTGCCTTCCATATGTAACGGAATTCGATTCTCAACATTGTTCTTCGCCTGTTCCGGAGGAAGAGCATCATGGAACGGAGTACGAATAACACCAGGGGAAACGCAATTGACCCGAATACGCTGCTCGGCAAGTTCGCGGCCAAGAACACGGGCAAACTGCGGCAACGCACCCTTCACCACCCCATAAGCAAATGCGCCCAGGCACCCGCGCAATCCCGCCGCCGACCCCAACAGAATAATCGCGCCCCCGCCCTGGTTGGCGATATGCGGCGCAGCAGCCCGGGACATCCAGAAGATCGAGTGCACGTGCACCGCGAACGCGTTCATCCAAGTCTCATCGCTCACCGCATAAAAACCACCGGGGGCTGGGCTGCCGGCCGAGTGCACCAGAACATCGAGACGGCCGAAGTCCTGAACCACCTGCTCCACGCACTTACGACATGCTTCCGCATCGGCAACGTCAGCTTCTACAAACCGAGCCTTCATCCCATGGGCCTCCACAGCCGCGAGAAGACACTCCGGCAATGGAACCGGCTTTCTTGCAACCACAGCGATGTGAGCGCCCTTACGTGCCAGCGTGAGAGCAGTGGCAGCCCCGATACCACTGGACCCCCCAGTGACTAAGCAGACTTTTCCGTTTAAATCCATTCGTACCTTTTCCAATCAGAATTACTGCGTAGCTGGAAGCAAAATCAGTTCCGGGATAGAAGCCCGCACCGGCAATTTCGCAACGTGCAAAATCGTCTCCGCAACATCTTCAGCCTGCAACGCCTTGGCCAATTCTTCAGGCGAAGGTTTGACCGGCCTTTTCTCCAACAACTCGGTATTGACCAAGCCAGGACAAATCACACACGTTCTGATGCCGTTTTGCTTTTCTTCCATGCGGATCGCATGGGCCAGTCCTACAACCCCACGTTTGGACGCTTGATAAGCCGCGCCCGACACATCCGCCTGGACCCCACTGATTGACGAAATGTAAATCAGATGGCCCGCGCCGGCGTCCCGCATGGAAGGCAGAATGGCATGCGTCGCATAAAATGCCCCATCGAGATTTACATTCACCAGCGAATTCCATATCGCGGGAGTCAACCGTTTCATCGACCGATCAGGTGTATTGATGCCGCTCGCGACCACCAGAATATCGATCTTGCCAAACTGGTTGAGCGTCTCCTGAGCCAGTTGCTGCATATCGTCGGGGTTCGAGGCATCCGCGCGTCGAACCGTAATCGTGAGGTGTTCTTTGTCCAGCTCTTCTTTAAGAGATTGCAGCCGGTCCTCGCGCCTTGCTGCGGCGACGACCTTTGCACCCTCACGTGCGAAAAGTACTGCAGCCGCCCGGCCAATACCGCTGGACGCACCCACAATGACGGCCACCTGACCGCTGATTGAAACAGGCATCGTTTCTACCGCTCCGTTATTCCTCTTATTTGGATTCCGATAGTAGTCTACCTAAGCCCCAACGCTGAAGCGTCCGTCAAAACATGAACTTCGCTCCCAACTGGGCACGACTTCAGTCGGGCCGCAAAAGAGCCCCACCAAGATCGGGCTTTTAGCCCCTGAGGTATGTACTTCAGGTGATGAGAAACTCTAGAGACGAAGGGCATGGCTCAGCCGCTGAGGTACGCTTTTCGGGCATGGTCACGGCGTCTGAATTCGTCACAGACGATTGGCAAATGTACGCCGTCCCGGGCCTGACACGAAATACCGCTTGACAACGGCCACATCACTGACATATCAACGATTCCGATCTTTGCACGAAAGCAAACGACGATCGGCTGCCGAACATGACCATGAACAGAAGAGATTTCCTGCTTTCGACTGCTGCCCTAGCCCTGGCTTCCAGGTCGCGATTGCATGCGGACTCCGCTCCCCTCGATCACCGGTTTCCCCCGGATGTCATCAAGAACGAATGGTATGTAGAAGCCCAGCCAATCCCGGAATATCATTGGGCCCCCACCAGCGCCTATGAGGCGTTTCGAGACATGAAGTTCGGCATACGCCTGCACTGGGGAATCTATTCCATCTGGCATAGGGGCGCGGAGTCTTGGCCCTTCCTGAACATGTCATTCGAAGACCGGGCAGCGTACAACGAGCTCTACAAAACATGGAATCCCGCGGGGTTCGACGCAAATGAATGGATGAACCTATTCACTGAAAGTGGTCTGAAAATGTTTGCCTTCACCAGCAAACATCACGAAGGCTTCTCCATGTTCGACACCAAGACCCGGGTAAAGCAAAGGGTCAACTGGACCGCGCCGGGCGGCCCTAAAATCGAGGCTTGCGATCTCGCGTACAGCATCATGGAAACGCCCTTTCGCCGGGATATCATCAAGGAACTCTGCGACGCCGCCCACAAGCATGACATCAAGATTGACTTCTATTTCTCCCATCCCGATTGGTATGACGCGGACTTCCGGCCCTATGGCGAAGACCCCCTGCAGGTTCCTGACTCCCCCGAGTTATATGGGTGGCGTCCCTCTGATGGTTCCGTGGAGGAATTCTGGGCCAAGCGAAAGGTCCGTCTCGACAGCAAGTACGTGATGGTGCCCGACCCAACCCCTCTCGAGGTCGACCGCATGGTTCGCCGTCATCGGCAACAGCTGACGGAAATATTGACGAACTACGGAACCATCGACATGCTGTGCCTGGACATTCACTGGGGCCCGAAAGTATGGCCGCAAATGCGGGAAACGATTCTCAAGCTGCGAGAACTCCAGCCCAACGTGATGCTGCGCAACCGCGGGATAGGTAACTACGGCGATTACTATACCCCCGAACGGGTCGTGCCCTCTGGCCATGTCACTTCGGAAGTCCCCTGGCTGGTGATCTATCCGCTTGGCTCTGACTTCTCCTATGAACCTGACCCAGCCAAGCACAAGGGCACCAATTGGATCGTTCAGAACCTTGTGGATTCAGTAGCCAAGGGTGGCGGCTTCATGGTCGGTGTTGGTCCAAGCGCGCACGGCCAATTTCATCCGGAAGCGGCGCGGCAACTGAAGGCCACAGGCGATTGGCTGAAAGTCAATGGCGAAGGTATCTATGCGACCCGTGCGCGCGACGGCTCGCTTTGGTCGGAAGGCGATAACATTCGCTACACGCGATCCAAAGACAGGCGTACGGTTTATGCCCATACGCTCGCGTGGCCGGGCAAACAGCTCCTGCTGACCTCGATCAAGCCGAAAGCAGGATCCAATATCTACATGCTAGGCACGCCCGAGCCTTTGAAGTGGAAATACGATTCGGCCCAGGGCCTGACGATCGCCATCCCCGAGCAACTTCAGAACGAAGAGGCTCGGCCGTGCAAGTATGCGTGGACTTTTAAAATTCAAAGCCAGAATGCGTGATGGGTCTGCTCGCTCTTAGTTCCTGGCGCTCTTGAGGCGCCAGTTGTTGCCATGCTCAGAGCTGGCAAGCCGTTCCAGCACCCGATCGAGCCCATTGCGAATATGCGCTCGCATCGCGCTGTCGGCAGTCAGCGGATCTCCGGAACACAACGCTTCCGCCAAAGTCGCATGAAACTTTGCCGGAGTTTTATTGTTATCCGCTGCCGTGTCGTAAAGCCAGTTGAATACCAATACCTGCGCCTTTTCAATGGCGCTGGTCAGCCCTGGGCACTGCCCCAGTTCGGCAATCCTCATGTGGAACTGCATATGGTAGGTGTGCACCGAAAACAGAAATCTGGAATCCTCGGCCTCTGGTCCTGAAACCTTATGCAGGTTATCGAGATGTTTGGCGCTGGTAAGAAGCTGCTTCTTATCCGCCGCAGTGATGTGTTCGGCGCAAAGCCTCGCTGCCTGTGATTCGAGAGCTTCGCGGATGACATAACTGTTGCGAATGTCCTGCTCCGTCGGTATGCGGACACGGGTCCCGATGCGCGGCCTGCTCTCCACCAGGCCCTCGACTTCCAGTCGTTGCATAGCTTCTGTAATCGGCAGGAAGCTCATATTCAGCCGGTCAGCCAGCTTCCTCCGTGACAGCACATCGCCAATCGCGAGGTCACCTCTCAGAATTTCGTCGCGGATCTGCTGGTATGCCCTTCCGGCGAGCGACTCCCCTGGACGTCTCAGCCGGTTAGATACTAGCGCAGGTTTTTTCAAGCCAGCCTCGCTGTTGGAACGTGGGTTCGACCGTAGGTCCGTGTTTGTATAAACGTCCCGATGTTACCATCGAATTCTTCTTCTGCATAGAATACAAGACGTATGATATATCACACTTACTCCTCCACTAGCTTAAGCCGGCGCGCGCAAATCCGGTGCAATGCGTGCGAGGCAGCCACCAGATAAGGCATGCAGCAATGATGGGCGTAAGTCCGAACAGCACGAATGCTGGTTTAAACGAATAGTGGTCAACCAGCCATCCGGTCACCAGGCTGAAGAACATCCCACCAAAGCCCGAACCCATGCTTGCTAGATCCCCAGATAGAAGCCACGGCGTTCTTGGGAAATAGGTCTCGAGGAATGGCAAGTACGTTTGCCAACGCCCCGCAATATCCAAACGTCGCTGTGGATATGAGCGCTATCGCCAGCGCCGAACTATGGACCATCGCCGCCGGCACAGCCGCTACCATCAGAGCTGAGAAGAAGACAACGCCAATCCGCCGGGCAATCTGCGGCGAAAGACCAAACCGCAGCAGCCCGCTGCAAAGAAAACCACCCGCGAGGTTTCCGATGCCTCCGGTAAAAAACGGGATCCAGGCTGTCTGGCCAATCTCTTTCATGGTGAACCCATGGCCAACCTTCAAGTACTGAGGAAACCAGAAGGTATAGAAATACCAGACCGGATCGGCAAAAACTTTAGACAAGGTGAACTGCCAAACAAACCGCGTCTTCGCAAGAGCCCAAACCGCAGGCGGAGGGATTTCCGGTTCTGCGGGATTGACAGGAGGAGTGCGATAAAACGTCCACCACGCAGCCAGCCAGACAAACCCCAGGGCACCCACGATCACGAAGGACGCCTGCCATCCCATCTCCAGGACCGTCCACGCCAACAGCGGAGGCGCCAGCATAGCGCCCACCGCCGCGCCGCTATTGAAGATTCCCGATGCCAAGGATCGCTCTTGCGGTGGAAACCATTCCCCGATGACCTTGACCCCTGCGGGATAGTTTCCCGCCTCGCCAACGCCAAGAAGAAATCGGAATACACCCAGGCTGATCGCGCCACCGGAGAACGCGTGGAGAATCTCGGCCGCCGACCACCACGCGATTGTCAGTGCATACCCGAGTTTGGTACCGAGCCGGTCAAGCAATGGGCCCGAGACACCGTTCATTACCGTGTAGGCCAACATAAAAGCAAATATGATGTGGCTGTAGATTGTGGCTGAAATCTTGAAGCGATCGAGCAGCACCGGCGCCATGACAGAGAGCGTCTGCCGGTCAAGATAGTTGATGACCGTGGCCACAAAGGCGAATGCCAACATCACCCAGCGGCTTTGGGACACGACCCGATTGCTCATCAGATCGCCCAGGGAGCGTCTCTCCTGCCCGGAGGCGCCGTCGTACGGAATGCGTTCGACCTGGGATGTCCGTTTCATAACTTCCGTTCTTTATTGCGTGGCATGTTCGAACTGATATATCATCGCTTCCGTTCTCGTCAACTGCTTTCCGCGTCAGGGCGCAGAATGAATCTGTCAGCACAGGTTGAAACTCAGGGAGATTGGTATCAGTGAGGACGAGCTCCGATGTCCAGCAACCTTCGCTTTACGCGCGCATCGGCCGCTATCTTCCGCTAGTTGCTCTCTTCCTGCCAACCTTCTTGCTGGGCCAAGCACCTCAATCTCCACCGCCGGCATTGATTCACGATGGACAGATAGTGTATGCGAGTGACTGCTCCGGGTGCCATGGAGCCGATACGTTAGGAACCGATCATGCGCCGAAGCTCACCGGCAACCCCGATGTGCGCAGGCGGACGGTCGATCAACTACGCAATCTCATCAAGGCAGGCATTCCCTCCGGAGGTATGCCTGCTTTCGGAGCCCTGCCTCCTCAGCAGATCGATGCCGTTACCGCCTATATCCATTCCCTCAACTCTCCGGCATCCCAGGCCATCGTCCCCGGCGACGCAAGTCTGGGAGGCCAATTCTTCTGGAGCAATTGCGGCAGCTGCCACATGGTTCATGGCCGAGGATCCTCCACCGGGCCGGATCTATCGGACGTCGGCAGCAGGATGACGCTGGATGAGATACACACCGCTCTGCTGCATCCCGACCAGAACATTACCCCCGGATACCACCTGGTTACAGTCACGCTCCACGATGGAAAAACTCTGCAAGGCTTTGCCCGGGGACGCACGAATTTTGAATTGCAGTTGCAGGACATGGCTGGGACGCTGCATCTGCTTCAGGCGACAGACATCGTGAAACTCCTCGACGAGAAGCGTTCCCTGATGAAGCCAGTGAATGGGACCCCCGAGCAGATCCAGAACCTGAGTGCCTATCTCAGCCAACTGACAGGGATTGAGCCGGGCCCATTGAAGGAGGCCAATACTCAAAGTAGTTCCCACGCGCAGGATGTCGATTTTTCCAGAATCCTGGACCCCCGGCCGGGCGATTGGCCTACGTACAATGGCAAACTGGATGGCAACCGATACAGCAGCCTGACGCAAATCAACGCTGCGAACGTAAAAGATCTGGTTATTCAGTGGATCTTCCCCATGCCACATTTCGGCCTGGAGTCGACGCCGATCGTGGCGGACGGGATCATGTACGTCTCGGGTAATAACCAGGCCTATGCGCTCAACGCGCTCACCGGAGCCCAGATCTGGAAATATTCGCGTCCACCGACCCCGGGCCTGGTGGGAGACGCTTCGGTCGGCACCAATCGCGGGGTCGCGATTCTCGACGACAAGATCTTCGTGGTTACAGATAACGCCCATCTGCTAGCCCTCAATCGCCTGACCGGCAGCCTGATGTGGGACGTAGTGATGCCGGAAGAGAAGGAGCACTACGGGTCGACGGTGTCTCCACTGATCCTGAATGACACCGTCATTGCAGGCGTCTCCGGCGGCGATTGGGGCATGCGCGGGTTTATTGCCTGTTACAAGGCTTCGACCGGCGAGTTACTTTGGCGCCACTGGACGCTGCCGGCAAAAGCCGGCGATCCCGGCATCGAAACATGGGGCAAAGAACCGCCGCTGCTCGCCGGGGGTTCTACGTGGCTTACCGGGACCTACGACAAAGAGACAGACACGCTTTACTGGGCCACCGGTAATCCCTGGCCAGATCGCGATGACCGCAACCGTCCCGGTGACAATCTCTTTACCGATTGCATCCTCGCCCTGAACCCCAAGACCGGCGCAGTGAAATGGTACTTCCAGTTCACTCCGCACGATACGGCGGACAGGGACGCCGAGGAGCCGCCGGTCCTGGTGGATACCGAGTATCACGGGAAGCCAAGAAAGCTGCTGCTGCATGCGGACCGCAACGGGTTCTTCTATGTATTGGACCGGACCAACGGCGAGTTGCTGCTCACCAAGACATTCCTGCATCGAGTGAACTGGGCCACCGGCATCGGCGCTGACGGGCGGCCCAAGCTTGCGGTCTTCCCGCCGACGGCTTCCGATCGAGAGAAAAGCTGTCCGGACAACGCAGCCAACTGGAGTTCCACAGCATTCAGCCACACCACGCGCCTGTACTATCTGATGACCCTCGAGGCTTGTCATGAGATCCAAACTCCGGGGCAGCAAAACACATCTCCTCATCCCGATGCGCCTGCCGCGCGCTACATGCGCGCGATCAACATCGACACCGGCGATGTGGCGTGGGAGATCGAACAGCGGGGACCGGTCATCTTGAAGACCTGGTCCGGCGTGTTGGGGACCGCCGGTGGAATCGTATTCTACGGTGACCCGAACGGGGCTTTCGTAGCTGTCGATGAGCGCAATGGCAAAACATTGTGGCACTTCAACACCAACGTCGGCATGAAGGCCTCGCCGATGACATTTGCTGTGGATGGCAAGCAATTCGTCACGGTAGCGGCCGGCTCGGTATTCTTATGCTTCGGCCTGCCATCTCCTTAAATCTCTGCAGAATGGATGACAACAAAATGACCAACGACTTGTCCCAAGGTATGATGTCGCGGCGAACGTTGCTGATGGGAGCTGCTATGTCCAGCGCCTGGCAGGCATTTGCCAAAGAAACTCCGGAAACCGCACCTGCCGCTGAGGCCACAACCACTGAGCCCGGCAAGCTGAAGATTTGTGTCTTCTCCAAGCACCTGCAGTGGACCAGCATCGGCAATGCAGCCTCGATCGCCAGAGACATCGGATTCGACGGCGTTGACATCACGGTTCGCGCCGGAGGCCATGTACTGCCCGAGCGAGTGGAGACGGATCTTCCCGCAGCTGTGGAAGCGGTTCACAAAGCAGGCCTGCAGGTGCCGATGATCACCAGTGACATCATGAGTGTCGATACGCCTCATGCCGAGGCCGTGCTGAAGACAGCGAGCCAACTGGGCATTCGCTATTACCGCTGGGGATGGTTAACCTACCCCGCGGACAAGGGCATCGCCGAACGGCTGGAGGAATACAGACCGCAAGTGAAAGCGCTGGCGGAGTTGAACGAAAAACATCAAATCTGCGGCATGTATCACACGCACTCCGGGCCCGGACTCGTCGGGGCTCCCGTCTGGGATCTTTGGAATCTCTTCCGGGGCCTCGATCCGCGATGGGTGGGAGTGAACTACGACATCGGCCACGCGACTGTCGAAGGTGGCTACGGCGGTTGGATCGATAGTTCTCGCCTGGTCATGAACCAGATGAGAGGGATTGCTCTCAAGGACTTCCTCTGGAAGCAGAACACGGGGAAGGACGCACACACGGATCCTTACGATAAGTCCCTGGGTATCGCCGACGCCTGGACGCCGCACTGGTGCCCTACCGGCCAGGGGATGGTCAACTTCGATGGATTCTTTGGCCTGGTCAAGGCCGGTGGCCGCTTCTCAGGCCCGGTCCAACTACACTTTGAATATCCCGGGTTGGGCGGCGCTGAGAACGGAAAGAAGACGCTGACCATTCCCAAGGAAGAGTTGATCGCCGCCATGCGTAGGGACTTAACGTACGTGCGTAAGGCGATGAGCGAAAAAGGTCTCGTCTAGCTCGGGCTAGTTGCTGAACTCTTTGGCGATCTGTTCGATCCATGCCGCCTCGTCCTGCAACGCGCGGGCAACCAGCGCCACTTGTTCCTCCGCTTCGGCGTAGCGGCCCTCTTCGATGGCTTCTCTGACTCCGGGCATGGTCTTCGCGCTGTAACCTGTGTACCAACCGGGAGCATAGAGCAGGTGCTTCATCCATGGCCGCCGTGGCAGGCCTTGCTCACTGGTGAGCTTTCTCTCCGCCAGCGCTAACTGCTGATTGATTGTCTGCAGACGATCGGGGGCCAGCGACTTGCCCTGCGCAGCAGCAAGGGCCTTGCTGTATTGCGCGGCAGCCTGCTTCAAGGCAGAGGCCGCGTTGTCGAGCGGCGCGAAGTTCAGGTAAGGCGGAATCTCTCTGGCCGGTGGAGCGAAGGTGGGATTACGCGGATCGTTTACCGCTTCATACACGCCGTCAGCCAGGTTGTGCTTGATATCTTCAGCTTCCTTACGGCGAGTCTCGAGGAGAGCTTTCACTTCGTCGATGTATTGCGCCACCGTGTGAGAGAGCCCCTCAAAATCGTAAGGCATGATATCGGCATCGGCCATGCGGAGCACGGTTAAGCCTGCCGTCTGCGCCAGCGCGCGGCCATAGACGAAGTCGTAATCTGAGAAATGCGAATACCAGTAAAAGTCGTCGTAGATGGAATGGTAGTTGCCGGAGGGATCTTCTCCTTCGAATCCGAGATTAACCGTCGCAATCCCGACGTGGTCAACGAATCCGCTAAAGTCTGATCCGGAACCCAGAGCACCGATGGCCAGGTTGTCTCCGCTTCGCGCTTGCTCTTGTTGCTTGGGCGTTCCATGCAGCAACAGGCGTGCTTGCTGACGTTTGAAGACAGAGGCTTTGGATTCAGGGTCTTCGACATCTTTAGCGACTCCATTCATCAACGACTGCAGCGCATGGGAACCTTCCACGCTTAAATAGCCGCGCTCGTTACCATCCGTGTTGATGTACACCGCAGCATGTTGCCGTAACTCATCTGCGTGCGCCTCGACCCACTCGGTGGAACCAAGCAGCATGGGCTCTTCGCCATCCCACGAGGCGTAGATGATGGTGCGTTTCGGTTTCCATCCCTGCTTTGCCAGTTCGCCCAGCGCCCGCGCCTCCTCGAGTAAGGCGACCTGGCCAGAAACCGGATCATCCGCACCGTTGACCCAGCCATCGTGGTGGTTGCCGCGCAGCACCCAAAGGTCGGGCTCCTCAGAGCCGCGCATGGTCGCGATGACGTCGTATACGGGTTTCAAGTCCCAGTTGAAAGCGAGCTGCAAATGGACCTTAGCCGGCCCTGGACCGATGCGATACGTGATCGGTAGTGCGCCGCGCCAATTCGCTGGTGCGACCGGACCTTCTAGGGCAGCAAGCAGCGGTTGCGCGTCGGCATAAGAGATGGGGAGAACCGGAACCTTGGCGAGGGATTGAGCATCCTCCAGCTTGAGCCGCTTGGCTTCTTTGGTTGCGGCGACTCCTGGAGTGAGCGGATCGCCGGGATAGAGTGGAGCGTCCAGCACGCTCCCCCGCTGTGCTCCCTCTGCCGGACGCATCGGCCCTTTGGGAAAGGGGAGTTGCTGGGTGTAGCCGTCATCCGCGGGATCGGAATAAATGATGCATCCAATCGCCCCGTGCTCGGCTGCAAGCTTGGGTTTGATGCCTCGCCAGGATTCTCCGTATCGGGCGATCACGATAGCTCCCTTGACGGAGACGCCGTGACGAGCAAGCTCCTCGTAGTCGGCCACCAGGCCGTAGTTCACATAAACCAGCGGCGCGGTCACGTCGCCATCGGGCGAGTAGGCGTTGTACGTGGGGAGCTGCTCATCCTTTTGCTTCGTGGTGGGGTCGATGGCTACGGCCGGCTCTTCCAGTTTGGCAGTGAACTTCGAGGGCGCGACCATTTCCAGCAGGCGCAATTTTGGAGTGGGAAAGAGCACCTGAAATTCTTCGATGTGGGCGTCCCATCCCCACTGCCTGTACTGGGCCAGGATCCACTCAGCATTCTCTTTGTCGTAGGGTGAGCCGACATGATGAGGATGGGCGCTCAGCCGCTCCATGTTGGCCCGCATGCGCTGCGGGTCGGGCATTGACTTGAAACGTTGCTCCCAGCTGACTTCGCCTGGCGAACTCTGAGATGTGAAACCGGCGACCACCGCGGCAGTCTGCTGGGCGGTCAGTGTGCTGGTGAGGCTGAAGACGAGGAACGCAACGCGGGCTCGGTGCATGTTTCTCCTACTTTACATGGATCATCGAATGGCGTAGCCGCCATCGACGCGGATGGTCTCGCCGGTCACGAAGTCCGATGCGCGCGACGCAAGATAGACAGCGGTTCCGGCGATTTCCTCCGGTTGGCCCCATCGACCGGCAGGTGTACGCGAAAGAATTTCGTCGTTCAAGGGCATGGTGTGCACAGGTGCTGTCATGTCAGTTTCGATCCACCCTGGCGCGATCGCATTGACTTGAATATTGTGCGGGGCGAGTTCAATGGCCATTGACTTGGTCAGTTGTACAATCGCTCCTTTCGCTGCGCTGTAGGAGGGGATAAGCCCAGAGCCAAAGAACGAGTACATACTTCCGATGTTGATAATCTTTCCCCCTTGCTGACGACGGAGCATTGACTGGGCGGCGAGTTTGGAAAGCAGGAAAACAGCATTGAGTTGGGTCTCGATGACGTTGTCCCAATCTTCCGGTTTTTCGTTCAAGACGCCACCGCTCAACGAAACGTTGCCGGCGTTGTTTACGAGGATGCTGACACCACCGAGTTGGTTCTCGACCTGATTGCAGGCAGGCTCCAATGCAGCGCGATCAGTAAGATCCACCTTCACAGCAATCGAGGGAACTCCGATGGTTTTTAGTTCTGCGAGGACGTGACGATTCTTTTCTTCGTTTCGTCCGAAGATTGCGACGGCGGCCCCGGCTTCCGCTAGGCCGAGTGCGATGCCGCGACCGATTCCGCCATTCCCGCCAGTCACGATAGCCACACGGCCGGTCAGGTCAAAGAGTGCAGGTGTTTTCATGAACTGACTCCGGACTTTCTAATGTTCGGTGACGGCGTGGATGGAGGCGGGATGGTTCCAGGCTTCGGGTTTGATCCGCATGCCGAAGCCGCTTTCTTCCGGGACCTGGATGAAGCCGTCTTTCGGAGCGATGGGGCTTTCCAGCATCAGCGGCCAGTCGTGTTCGTAGAACCTCTGGCAGCTTTCCTGGATCCATACGTTCGGTGATGCTGTGGTGAGATGGGTGGACGCGTAGAACAAGAGCGGACCGCCTGCGGTGTGGGGTGCGATGGGCAGCTCCTGCGCATCGGCAAGGGCGGCGATCTTGCGCGCCTCGGTCAGGCCGCCGCACCAGGTGACGTCGAACATTACGTATTTGGGGGTGCGTGACTCCAGGAGCCGCTCAAATTGCATCTTGCCGGCCATCCGTTCCCCGACTGTCAGCGGCAATGAGGTTGCGGCCGCGAGCTGGTGATACTGGTCGAAGTTTCCGGGCATCAGCATGTCCTCGAGCCACATCGGTTTGTAAGGTTCGAGAGCATGAGCAATGCGGATGGCCGAAGTCAAGTTCCACTGCGAGTGAAACTCGATAGCGATTTCGATCTCGTTGCCGAAGGTATCGCGCAGCTTTTTTACCGGGATCAGTGCCTGATCAATGTCCTGCCAGGTAATGTACTCGTTTTTGTTGCGTAAGGCGGCTCCATCGAAGGGCCAGATCTTGATCGCCTTGATGCCGCGGGTGTCGATCAGCTCGCGCATGATCTTTTCCGGCTCTTTATTGAAATCGTATTTGTACTCGAAGCAGGTGTTGTAGAGGCGAACCTGGGGGTTTGCTTTGCCGCCGATCAGCCGGTAGACCGGGGCGTTCAGCGATTTTCCCAACAGATCCCACAAGGCCAGATCCAGTGCGCTCAGCACCCGCATCTCGGTGCCGCCGGCGATCTGGAAATCGAATGTGCGGTAAAGGTCGGCCCAGATGCGCTCGATGTCCCGAGGGTCGCGGCCGATCAGCGAAGGCGCCACGTTGTGGACCATGGCCGCTTCCACCGGGTTGCGTGGGTAGGTTTCCCCGATACCTGAGACGCCTGCGTCGGTGTCGATCTTCAGCCAGGTCCAATGAGGCCAAAACGGGGCATCGTCGCGCGACTTCCAGTAGACCGTCTCGACACGCGTGATTTTCATCGGCGGCAGGCTGGAGGCATACGAAGCATAGGCAGCGGCGAGGGGCGTGGCCAGCATTCCCTTGACGAAATCTCGCCGGCTTAGAGGGGGACTAAAAGGCATGGGCGGATTATAGAGGGTGTTTGCGATCGCTGTGGCACTGCTCCGACGATGGATCTGGGTGAGCCGCAGAACTAGACGATCGTGGGGGCTAGTCGCCCCATGTCTTCGGCCCACGTACGCTTGGGCGAACCGTGGGTTTGCAGCCCGTCCGATTTCCACTTTAACGTCAGCTGGGTTCGAGCTTTGAGCCCTCAGAGGGCGTATAGATCCACGTAGGCTTGCACCGGCATGCGCTCGAGCGTTTGCTGGTCGAGCGAGGCTTCCAGGATTGCCTGCTGCTTTGGCGGGGCGAAATCGGCGGGCCAGGTTGGTGCGGAACTTTTCTTCCAGTAGCGGAATGCCCTCGGATCTGCGGCGACGGTGGCCTAGAGGGTATTCGACCGTCTCCGTCAGCGTGGTTCCGTCGCGGAAAGTGAGGGTGAGGGAGTTGGCGATGGAGCGCTTCTCCGGATCGTGGTAGTCGGCGGTGAAGGTTCGCTCCTCAGTGCATTGCATCTTCTCCCGCAGCGCGTCGATGCGCGGGTCGGCGGCAAATGAGTCCTCGTAGTCGGCGGCGGTCAGATGTCCGAAAAGGAGGGGGACAGCCACCATGTACTGCACGCAGTGGTCACGGTCGGCGGGATTGTTCAACGGCCCCCTTTTATCGATGATCCGGATACAGGCTTCGTGGGTGCGAAGCTGGATGGAGCTGATGTCGTCTGCGGACTTGCCGGCCGCCAGCATTTTTTTACGCAACGCCATGGCGGCTTCGACCGCAGTCTGGGCGTGAAACTCGGCGGGATAGCTGATCTTGAAGAGGACGTTCTCCATTACATAGGAACCGTATGGCCGCTGAAAGCTGAAGGGCCGGCCGCGGAAGAGCACATCGTAAAATCCCCAAGTCTTGGCGGTGAGAACGGAGGGATAGCCCATCTCTCCGGCCTTGACCATGAGGGCCAGGCGAACCGCGCGGCTGGTCGCGTCTCCGGCGGCCCAGCTTTTGCGCGAGCCGGTGTTGGGTGCGTGGCGATAGGTCCGCAGGCTCTGACCATCGACCCATGCGAGTGACACGGCGTCGAGGATCTGCTCCCGGGTAAGGCCGAGCATATGCGCGACCACGGCAGTCGAGGCCACCTTCACCAGGACAACGTGATCGAGGCCGACCTTATTGAACGAGTTTTCCAGCGCGAGACAGCCCTGGATCTCGTGGGCTTTGATCATCGCTGTCAGCACGTCCCGCATGGTTAGTGTCGTTTTGCTGCTGCGGGAGAGCCAGTCGGCAACGGCGAGAATGCCGCCGAGGTTATCCGACGGGTGGCCCCACTCGGCAGCCAACCAGGTGTCGTTGAAGTCGAGCCAGCGGATCATGGCTCCGATGTTGAAGGCGGCTTGTACTGGGTCCAGCTGAAAAGCAGTGCCCGGGACCTTGGCGCCGTTGGGCACGATAGTGCCCGGCACGATCGGGCCCAGCAGCTTCGTGCAAGCCGGATATTCGAGCGCTTCCAATCCGCAGCCGAGGGTGTCGATCAGGCAGTTGCGCGCGGTGGTGTAGGCCAGTTCACTCTCGATGGTGTAGTTGCAGACATAGTCGGCTATGTCGACGAGGACCTGGTCATAAGGCGGGCGTTTCCCAGTGGCTTGTACGGACATTCGGCAAAAATCCTTCTAGGCTCGTTTTTCAAGGGGGACGAACGGCAGGTCGTCAGGCCCGGTGTAGTTGGCTGCGGGGCGAATGATCTTGCCGTCGGCTCGCTGCTCGATGATATGAGCGCTCCAGCCGGAGGTACGGGCCAGCACAAAGAGCGGGGTAAACATCGCGGTGGGAATGCCCATCAAGTAATAGGCGACGGCGCTGAACCAATCCAGGTTGGGGAACATGCGCTTCGCGTCCCACATGACTGTTTCCAGGCGCTCGGCGACACGATACATGGCGAAGTCACCGGTCGATTCGGACAGTTCGCGGGCAACTTTCTTGATGATCGCATTGCGCGGATCGCTGACGGTGTAGACCGGATGACCGAAGCCGATGACTACTTCTTTCTTTTCCAGGCGCGCCCGAATGTCACGCTCCGCCTCGTCTGGCGTGGCATAACGCTGCTGAATTTCGAGGGCGACTTCATTGGCGCCGCCGTGCTTAGGCCCGCGGAGCGCACCGATTGCGCCGGTGATGCACGAGTGAATGTCGGAGCCAGTGCCGGCAATGACGCGAGCAGTAAAAGTGGAAGCGTTGAACTCATGCTCGGCATAAAGAACTAACGACACCTGCATGGCGCGTACCCATTGCTTCCTCGGTGGCTCGCCGTGGAGCAGGGAGAGAAAGTGTCCGGCGAGGGTGTCTTCTCCGGAGTCGACGTCGATGCTTTGTCCGTTGCGGCTGTAGTGGTACCAGTAGAGGAGCATCGATCCGATGGTCGCGAGCAACACATCCGCGCACTCGATGGCTCCTGCTGGGTTGTGATCGTCTTTTTCGGGCAAGGTGCAGCCCAGGGCGGAGACGCCGGTGCGCAATACGTCCATGGGATGGGTCGCGGCGGGAAGCTGTTCCAGCACCTCGTACACGTTGGCGGGCAAGCCCCGGAGGCGAGTCAGCTTCTGCTTGTAGGCAACGAGCTCGGTGGCGTTGGGCAGCTTGCCGCGAAGCAGCAAGTACGCCACTTCTTCAAACTCGCAATGAGCGGCCAGGTCTGCAATGTCATAGCCGCGATAGTGCAGATCGTTGCCCGTTCGGCCCACGGTGCACAGGGCGGTGTTGCCGGCCGGCGTGCCGGAGAGGGCGACGGATTTCTTTGGTTTGAAGACTGCGGGCTGGTCGGTTGTGGTGGCCATGATCTCTCCCAGAATTAACCTTGTTTGGCAGCCGCAAAGAGCTGGTCGAGCTTCTGCTCGTAGGCCTCGTAACCGAGGAAATCGTACAGCTCGGCGCGGGTCTGCATGAGGTCGAGCACATGACTCTGCGTACCTTCGCTCCGGATCGCATGGTACACCCTGAGAGCTGCGGCATTCATCGCCCGATAAGCAGCGCAACAATATAAGACGATGTCGACGCCAACGGCGGCTAACTCCTGAGCCGTGTAAAGCGGAGTTTTTCCAAACTCTGTAATGTTGGCCAGGATAGGCACACCCACGGTCTCTTTGAAGCGGGTGTACATGGCCAGGTCGGTGACAGCTTCGGCAAAGATCATGTCGGCGCCGGCAGCCACGTAGGCAGCACTGCGATCGAGCGCGGCGGCGAGTCCCTCGCCGGCCAAGGCATCGGTGCGGGCCATGATTACGAATTCCGGATCGGTGCGGGCATCGACCGCTGCCTTGATGCGATCGACCATCTCGGCCGCAGGCACCAACTCCTTGCCAGGGCGGTGGCCGCAGCGCTTGCTGCCAACCTGGTCTTCCATGTGGACGGCAGCGGCCCCTTCGCGCTGCATGGAGCGGATGGTGCGGGCAATGTTGAAGGCTCCTCCCCAGCCGGTGTCGATATCGACCAGGAGCGGCAGGGTGGTGACCTCGGTGATGCGGCGCACGTCGACCAGTACATCTTCCATGGTGCTGATGCCCAGGTCGGGCATGCCGAGTGAGTTGGCGGCGACTCCCCCGCCTGAGAGATAAAGTGCGCGAAAACCGGTGGCCTGCGCCATGCGCGCAGTAAAGGCGTTGATGGCGCCGATTACCAGCAATGGATGCTCCTGCTGAACGGCGGAGCGGAAGCTTTCAGTGGCCACTTGGTTCCCTTCTCAAGTTAGATGCTAAATGGTCCCGGCATCGCTTGGCTTTGGTGCGGCCGAGTGGGTAGACTCGCTTTGCTATGAATAAAGTGTTTTCGTCCCCCGACGCGGCGGTTGCCGATATCCCTTCGGGCGCAACCGTGATGATAGGGGGTTTCGGGCTTTGCGGGATTCCCGAGAACTCGATTGCTGCCCTGGTGAAGCTTGGGTCCACCGGCTTGCACACGATCTCCAACAACATGGGCGTGGATGGTTTTGGCCTGGGCCTGTTGTTGGAGGCGGGCATGGTGGCTTCGCATATCGGCAGTTATGTGGGCGAGAACGCGCTGCTGGAAAAGCTGTTGATTGCCGGCAGTCTGAAGGTGTCGCTGATCCCACAAGGAACTTTGGCAGAACGGATTCGCGCCGGCGGGGCTGGCATTCCTGCCTTCTACACGCCTACCGGGGTGGGGACCCTGGTCGCGGAGGGCAAGGAGGAACGCACCTTCGACGGGCGCAGGTATTTGCTGGAGACGGCGCTCAAGGCGGACTTCGCACTCGTAAAGGCCTGGAAGGGAGATAGGGAGGGCAACCTGGTCTATCGCCGAACGGCACGCAATTTCAATCCCATGATGGCCACGGCCGCCCGCATCACCATCGCCGAAGTGGAGCAGCTGGTGGAACCTGGGGCACTGGAGCCCGACGCCATTGTGACCCCGGGCATTTATGTCAAACGCATCTTCCAATGCGCCTCGAGCGAGAAGCGCATCGAACGCCGGACGGTGAGGAGGCCCCATGCAGGAGATTGAGAAGCGCAACCGCATCGTCAAGCGGGTGGCCAAGGAGCTGCGGGACGGATTTTATGTCAACCTCGGCATCGGCATGCCTACGCTGGTCGCCAACCATGTTCCTCCGGGGGTAGAGGTGGTGCTGCAGTCAGAGAATGGGATGCTGGGGATTGGGCCGTATCCGCTGGAAGAAGAGGTGGATCCCGACCTGATCAATGCGGGCAAGGAGACGGTTTCGGTGCTACCGGGGACGTCGTTCTTCTCGAGCGCGGATGCGTTTGCCATGATCCGCGGCGGACACATCAACCTCAGCATCCTCGGCGCCATGGAGGTCGATGCCAAGGGAAGCCTGGCGAACTGGATTATCCCCGGGAAGATGGTGAAGGGGATGGGGGGCGCGATGGACCTGGTGGCGAGTGCGCAGCGCGTGATTGTCGCCATGGAGCACACCACGCGGGATGGGCGGCCTAAGATCTTGCATTCTTGCCGGCTGCCTTTGACCGGGGTTGAGGTGGTCAACTCGATCGCGACAGAAATGGCCTGGATCAACGTGACGGGTGAGGGGCTGGTGTTAGAGGAGATTGCGCCCGGGGTTTCCGTCGCCGAGGTTCAGGCGGCGACGGAGGCTCCGTTGAGGGTTAGTCCCACACTGCATACGATGAGCTGATTTATTCGAGGGTGTTGCCGCCGTTCACTGAGATCTTCTGTCCGGTGATGAATCTGCCTGCGTCGCTGGCCAGAAAGGCTACGGTATTCGCCACATCTTCCGGGGTGCCCATGTGCTTCATGGGGACCTTCTCGGTATAGGCGTCCATTTCTGACTGGGTGGAGTACAGATGTCGCTCGGTGGGGATCCAACCGGGCGCGACCAGGTTTACGGTGATCCCGAATGGGGCGAGTTCGCGAGCCCAGGATCGAGTTTGCCCTAGCTGCGCGCCCTTTGCGGCCACGTAGTTGGCGAACATGGGGTTGCCGAGTTCGAACACTTCACTTCCGATTTGGATGATCCGGCCGTAGCTCCGGCTCTTCATGCCGGCGACGATCTGGCGCAGGATCAGCAGGGGCGACTTCACGAAAAAGTCCAGCTGTTCCAGGTACCGCTCCCAGGTTTGCTCTTCTATCGTCAGCAAAGGTTGCGGACCCGTCGCGTTCATGACCGCTATATCGATGTGGCCGTAGGTCTGGTTGATGGCCTGGATCATTTTGACAATGTCGGCTTCCAGGCGGACATCCGCGTAATAGGGGGTGGCTTCCCCTCCCTGCTTTTTGATTTGTTCGCAGAGTTGCTCGGCTCGATCGCGCTTGGCGAAGTAATTGACGGCGACTTTTGCGCCTCTGGCGGCTAGTTCCAAAGCGGTTGCCGCGCCCAGTCCTCGTGAGGCACCGGTCACTAGTGCGGTTTTTCCTTTGAGGTTTTCCATGTGTAGAAAACGCTAAGGGAGGAGCGGGATGGTGTCAAACCGCACTCCTTTTGGTTTGTTTTCGGTTGAATGAAGGGCGGTCGAAGGGTTGCGCCCATCGTTTTCGGCCCATGTACGCTTTGGCGAACATGGGGCACCCGTCCGATTTCCTGTGGGTCCAGGTGCCTGGGGTGGAAGTGTGCGCCTTAAGCGCCTTATGCGCCCTTTGGGTGGAAGTGTGCGCCTTAAGCGCCCTATGCGCACTTTGGGTGGAAGTGTGCGCCTTAAGCGCCCTAAGGGTCCTTTAGGGTTTCGCCGAGAGAGTCGTGGCCAACCCGGGATCTGTGAAAGGGAAAGATCCGGGGTCGGATACACTGGCTCTCTACCGAGGAAATTTCATTGACGGTTTTGCGCTATGTGGCGATTTTGTCTTTGCTGGTTGGCCATTCGGGTTTGGTGCGCGCTGACAGTGTGACCGAGCTGGGCGACAGCTTTTGGCAGTGGAGAGCGCAGGAACAGCCGTTCAGTGACGATGACATCCCTCGTATCGAACGACCCGCCGGCTTGGTGGTTGACTGGTCGCCACAAACCATACAGCAGCGGTTGAAAGACCTCGAGGTTTTCGAGCGGCGTTGGACAGCTCTTGCTCCTCCCTCCGTAACGCCCATCCATGACCAAGTGGATTATCGGCTTCTGGGGTCCGCGGTTGCGCGGGTGCGCTGGGAGCTCGCTATCGAGGAAAGCTGGAAGCGGAACCCTGAGTTTTATGTCGACCAGACGCTGGGCTCGGTGTACCTGCTTCTCTTGCCACCGCCACCGTTCTCTGAAGCACGGCAGGAGGAGATCGTGGCCCGGGTCAAGCAGATCCCGACTACGCTTCAGGCCGCCCGGGAAAATCTCACCGACATGCGGCAACCGTTTGTGCAGCTGGGCATCGACGGGCTGGATCACGTCGGCGAACGATTAGAACGGATGGAGAAGGGTCTGACGCCCCAGCTAACGCCGCCGAATCAGCAGGCGCTGCACAAGGTACTGCCGGCCGCGGTTACGGCACTTACCGAATATCGCGCGTGGCTTACGAGTAAACTGCCCACGGCCCGCAAAGATACGGCCATCGGCCGCGACAACTACATCTTCTTCCTGCGCAAGGTCGCGCTACTCCCTTACACGCCGGAGCAGTTGTTGGCTATGAGCCAGCAGGAGTGGAGCCGGTCGGTCGCGTTCGAAGCCTACCAACAGACTCGCCTCGCCGGCGCGGCACCCGCTCCGTTCTTTCCGAGTGCCGACGCACAGATACAAGCGGAGAAAGCAGCCGAGGAGAAAGTGCGCGCGTTCCTGGTCGAACAGAAGATCCTCAGCGTGCCCAGCTGGATGCAGCACTATCACAATCTGCTGTTGCCGGATTACCTGGTACCACTACAAGATCTGGGCGTCACCGACGATCTCACCGGGCCGTCGCGTCTCGATCAGAATGGAACCAGTTATATTCGTGTTCCGGGACCGGACCTGGGCTTCTTTAACCTTTCTACCGCACACGATCCGCGGCCGATCCTCGTCCATGAGGGAGTGCCCGGGCACTACTTCCAGCTCTGTCTCGGATGGCACAATGCCGACCCGATCCGCCGACACTACTACGACTCCGGGGCTAATGAAGGCCTCGGGTTCTACGCGGAAGAGATGATGCTGCAGGCCGGTTTCTTTGACGACAATCCGTATACCCGGGAGACCATCTACAGCTTCATGCGGCTGCGCGCTCTGCGGGTCGAGGTCGATGTGAAGCTCGCTCTGGGCGAGTTCACGTTGCAACAGGGCGCGGACTACCTGGCTCGCACCGTACCCATGGACAAGGCGACCGCACTCGATGAGGCGGCCATGTTCTCCAGCACGCCCGGACAGGGGATTTCCTATCAGATCGGCAAGTTGCAGATCACGCAGCTTCTTTCCGATTCCCGCCGCATGCAGGGCAAGGACTTTTCCATGCTGCAGTTCAATGACTTTGTCTGGAACAATGGCAACGTGCCTATTTCGTTGCAACGCTGGGAGTTGCTTCAGGATGCCAGCGAAGTCCCTTGAGTACCCTCCGGAGCTGCCACAGGGTGGCCGCCAACAGGGCGAGTCCTGCATACCAGACGACGAGCGCAATGTTGACTACCCACGCCGGAGCGACCCCGACCCGGCGAAGGACGAAGGGGAGAAAATTCCACTCGGTGATGTGGGCGTAGTCCCAGGGATCTTCAGTCATAGCGTGGTTGTTGAGACCCCAGGCATCCATTTTCCCTAGTGCGAAGGCGATGATGTTCTTGACGCGCAAGGCGATCACAAATGTCGGATGGCCAAGGGTTTCCATCTGGTAGAGCTCGAGCGACAGCCAGAAGGCCAACGACACCAGTTGGACGAAGATGGCGGCAGCGAATATTGCCCATCCCATGATCCACACGGGCTTGGGCAGCTGGTCTCGATGACGCAACAGCAAAGGAACCGCGAGGAACGAGACCAGTTCCACCGCGGTTGAAACGTAGCGATCGCCCCAGGCGGAGTCTCCACTCCAGACGGTATAGCGAGCGTAAAAGCTCATATAGGCAAGGAGCAGCGGACAGCTCATCACGGCATACGCCTTGACCGCCGGGCTGAAATGCTTCCAGGCGACGATGCAGAGAAGGATCATGAGAACGATCAGAGGATCGAAGAGGAAGATTGACTTCTCCGGCGTGAAGAGCGCCCCGAAGAAGCCTACATGCCAAGGGGTTTCGAAAGGATAGTTGGGAGGCAGCGAGGGATTGCGCATTTTGGTTTCGCGGGCAATCACTGTGACATATGTAACAAACACTGATTTTAATCCAAATCGATCGATTTGGTAGAGGCGATCGAGTACTCCGAAAAACAGATAAACCGGAAGCGCGGTCGCGATGTAGGTTTTGCAGCGATCCCACAGAGCTCGGCCCCTTGCGCCTTCGAACCACAGGATCAGAAGCAGGAAGAACGCTCCCGACAATAGATCCAAGCCGGACGGGAGGCGGGTGAGCAAGTTCAGGCCGAACGCCGCGGAGCCAATTAGAAGTGCGCGGCGGTTGTTGGTGCGCAACCACTCGTATTGCCAGGAGAAGCCTGTCATGGACAACAGGAAGATGTAGTTGTTCTCCATCATGTTCTGGGTGTAGTGAAGATGAGTGGTGGCAACGAGCAGAGCCAGCACCCCCACGACAGACTGCGTGATCGAGAACTTTAATTGACACAGGAAGCGAAAACACACCAACGCTGTCAGCACGGTCACCAGGATGTTGATGGTGTAGCTGACGATGATGTTGCGCACGCTGGGATCGGTGTCGTCATACTGCGCGAAGATAGGGAGACGCGCGACAAAAGTGCCGACGATATCCGGCGGCAGCAAGAGCAGCGACTGGCCGATGCTGTACCAGCTCTGCAGTTTTCCTCCGCGGCCGTGCACGCCGAATTCGGGAAATTCGTTGGGAAACACCTCTGGCTCGGAAGTCCACCAGGCGTGGGCTGTTTGGAGGCGATGGGTGGTGTCGGCGGAGCCCAGCTCGCCGGACTGCACCACGAAAGCGATGAGACCGGCGGCTAAAGCCAGCAGAAAAAGCGGATCACGAAGGCGGCGTCGGAGGTTCAATACAGACATTATGACTTAACGTGGCGTCCCGGTGAGAGCCGGGAGCGAAACCACGCCGGGACTCTTGCCGGCTGCAGCACCCCTAAGCGACGAGCGTGCTCTTACGTGCGGCACAAAAGCGTACCTCCACGGCTAAAGAGCCTCCGTGAGAACTCGAACGTTTTGAAGGATACGGCCTTTAGGCCGTACGTTTGACAGTCAACACGAATCGGCTTTAGCCGCTGAGGGCTGGTTGCGCGAGTACAAGAGGTGCCCTCAGGGGCTAAAGCCCGTCCTAGCTTGCGTGATTAATGTACGGGCTGAAGCCCGTACCCTTCAGAGAAGCGATTTTTCCGCAGCCTCTAAGGCCGTACCCTTGGTTGAAAGGCGTTACCTTCATTAAGAGACCGTCCGCCCAGGATCCGTCCCGATGACAAGTCTCTTCGGCACTTTTGCCAACTTGCCCTATCCGGAACAACCGTTTGGTAACTCATCTCTGTGGTCGATCAAGGTCTTGCGTTTGGGAATCGCTATGATACTTCCGCTCGATTTAATCGGTTTTACGCCGAACCATCCCAGCACAGTGTTAATTACATTTGCGACGACCTTCGGCATGCTGTAGCCGATACCCGCACCGAGACTCATGTTGAAGGTTCCCTGGGCGCAAATGGGGGTGCGGCTTAACAGGGTTGTGGCAATCGATGAACCTTTGAGCGACGTAATCGAGGAAATAAGGTCTACGTAGGGCCCGGTCGCAAAGCTAAAGGCGCCCACACCCACCATGAGACGCTGGTTGATGGCAAAGACCATGGAGTTGATACCTACGGAAATTCCCGAGACCATGCCGGCCAGATTTTGTTTTACCTCGCCGTGGGGCGCGGTGATATTCCACCCGTTGTCGTAATCGGCCATGATTTCCCCGTCGAGCCCGATGCCCCCTTCGCCGTGCAGAGTCGAGGTCTTTGCACTGAAGGCGCTTTGCAAATCGATCGACTGGCTCAGGCAAATCTGGAGCGGAATCAACAGGCCTCCGATGGGAACCGTGATGTCGAGGGGGATAAGGCCAATCTGGTTGATGTTGCCCTGGAATTGGGGGCTGGACGCTGCATCCAGCGTTACCGTCACTCCAGCGCCCCCCACGAGCTGAAGATTCGCGACAATGCCACCGTTCTGAATGCTGGCGTAGAACAGGACCTTCGGATGATCTAGGTGGAAGACGATCGAAATCCAGACTCTGAGGCCGTTTCTCTCCTCATACAACTTGACCCCAAGGCCGCCGCAATTAGCGCACGGCGTAGCCTGCAGGCCGTTGAAAGGAATCATGGGCAAGCTTGGATACGGAAACGGAATTGGTGCAGGAACGAAGTTGCCCAGGTTCCCCGGAGAAGGAACCGACGGGGCGGGGAGCGTTGGAACAGGTATAGGGATCGAAACACCCGGGACATTGGACGGAACAGTTCCGGCCTGCATGGCCCGCGCCATGCGCTGGGTTGAGGGATGGAAATTGGTGCGCAATAAAGTTGGTTTGCCGGAGCGTCCCCTGGAACCCGTCACCGTCGTCATCGGTGTCCATTTTCCGGTATCGGAGACTACGTAATACTGCGCGACATGCCACCCGGCAGAACCACTCCCACTTCGGATGGAAGACTGGGCTCCTGGAGTGGAAGACTGCATGAGCGATGAGTTGGCCGCTCCCGGGTAGTCGGGCGCCACGAACGCGATCGCCGAGTTCAGATCCAGTGGTTGGTTGTACGCGAACTTGCCGCTCTTCACCAGGTCGGTGAGTTGCACGGGGCCGAGGATTGCGGACACCTGGTCACCGTGGCGTTCCAGGGCGAGCACCCTGCCGACTGCGCGCCCAGTCGCGAAAACAATTTTGCCTGGCTGGATTTCATTGACCTGGGGGGCATTCGCATCAAACGTCCACGACAGGCCATTCGAAGAGAAGGAGCGGATCGCCTGGTCGCCGTGCTCCATGAGGATGATGCCGTCCTGATACACAATGCCCGGGCCGCGCTTGGGGGCAACACCAAAGCGTCTCTCGCTCTCGGTCAAGTCACTGAGCTTGATGGGTCGGCCGGTCATGATCGGCCCCGTGCCCGAGGCGAAACCAGGCCATGCACCGGGCTTTGCCGGTCCGGAGGCTTCGTCTCCGGGCCGAGTTTGCCGGCAACCGTTGGCGAGGAAAATCAAGAGAAAGCACACGGCTGAGATCGTCCGACCAGCCGCACCAGCGTTTCTGCGTTTTTGCTCAACTCGCCTTTTCATGGATCCGGCCTTTCTGAACAGGTATTGATCGCGAATCGGGGGAGCCCCGTCGTTTGGGGCACCCTTTTAAAGCGGGGGAAACCGTACCTCAGGGGCTAAAGAGTCTGCGTGAGAGCTAAGATTTCTGGCAAAATCAACGCGATTTTATGTTGATAATTGGCCGAGAGTAATACGAATATTGTGAGATTTTCGAGTTCTCACGCAGACTCTAAAGCCCTCATCTTTGTTGGGCCTTTACGGCCCGACTAAAGTCGTGCCCTGATACAAAGCATCAGAGCCGTGACTGGGGAAAAACTCCTGCGTTCCGCAGATTGGATCTATCCACACTCTCCGAAATTTACAAATTCCGTCGGCACCGCTGAACTGGCTGCGAAAAGTCTCTGCTTCGATGGAGCCGTTCCCTCAGCGGCTTCTGATACAAGCATGGCTACTTGTGGTCCATGGGCGAAGCGACGGCTTTGTAGCCCAGTGGTATCTGAAAAATATTTGCGTCGACGGGCGCCTCAGAAAAACCCGAGGTCTGTGTCTGGCTCTCCAGCAGGACTCCATCGGTCGCGCTCGCAGACGCAGGGGCCTGGCTCGGAGCCGATCCGGGCGACGGCGCGTGATGCATGAGTGCGCCCATACTCGAGCTGGAAAGCGCGCGGCCAAAGGTGCCTAAGCGAGAGATTTGACTGCCTGCTTCCTGGGTGGCGGTGTTCGTGGCGACTTCCTGGCCCACCGCGCCGGTCGTGGAGCCATGATTCTGGCTGGGCGGCAGAGCAGCCACCGAGGGCGGCGGCAACGGTTGTCCGTCCGTAGTGACGCCTACACGCGTGACCTGTAGCACAGGCAGGCCGCTCATTTTGGCAGCTTCTTTCTTTAGCTCCGCCAATGCTTGCGCGCCACCGGGTTCGGCCGCCAACATCGAAGACATCCCGGAGGACGCCATGTCGATGGACAACTCCTTAGCCATGCGGGCATTAAAGCTGCGCATCTCGGCCAGGCCCGGTTCGTCCTGAACCAGCCACATTTCACTGGTGGCGGCCATTCCACCTTTGGCGCTGGGATCGGAGGAGTTGGCAACCATGGTCACGGTAAGTAGAGCCTCCCTGGCGGTTTGGCCGTCGATCTGACGGGTGGCACCGCTGTTGGAAATGTGGGCATTGAAGGTCATCTGCGAACCATTCGAGCTGGATGGCTGGGCACCTTTGGACTTAGCAGCTGCCTTCGCCATCTGATCCTGTATCTCCTTGAACGTGACCAGGGAGTAAGTGCGCTTGTCGTGATCGATGAAAGTAATCATCTGCGCGTCAAGGTCGATAATTTCCGTAGTATGAGGGTTGGAGCGCAGCATGCGGCCACCATGGATCATGACGGTGGATGTGACCGGCGAAGTGGCCTGCTTAGCCTGGGAACTAAATGCGCCGGCCATTTTGAGCATGCCCATCATGGAGCCGCCGGTGTATTGTGTGGTTTCCTGGTAGCTGACATCCGCGAAGGCGAAGGAATGCATCAGCACGCCCCCGGCGAGGAGGGCGATCCATGTGGTCTTCATTGCTTTCTCCTTATGTAACTATGTATGTATCTATTGCCGTGTGAGCTCCACGCGGCGATTGCGTGCCCGGCCGGCGAGCGTGTCATTGGTATCGACAGGACGGGATGCCCCGAATCCGTCGGTGGAAAGACGTTCTGGTGTTATGTGATATTGCGTGATCAGCGCCAGTTTGACCGCGGCGGCGCGGCGTTTCGACAGGTCGAGGTTGTAGGGATCTCCCCCAACGTTGTCGGTATGGCCATTTACCGTAAGGTTCCAGTCCGGATTGTCTTTGAGCACGCCGGCGATTTCCTCCAATACCGGGGTCGATTCCGGCTTGAGATGATCGCTGGCAAAGTCAAAGTAGATGCCGTAAATGTCTACCTTCTTCTTCTCTTTAAGCTGCTCCTCAATCACGCTTGGCGCGGGCTTGGCTTCGGTCTTGCGCGGCTGGGGCTCTTGGGGATAGGTAATCTTGATCACCTGCAACTGCGATCCCGATCCGAGCTTCCACGACAACATGAGCGGATAGTCGGGCTGGTTGAGGATGTAGAACTCGGCGGGTCCGTCATCGGTCATGCAGCCGGCGCGCACCGCAGGGAGGGTCGTAGGTTGGGCATTCAAGAGAACGGGAAATGCAAATAGACCATTTCCTTCCTTTTGCAGGGTGCACTGCTCTTTTGAGAGGTTGTCGAGCGAAACGCCGCCCACGTCTTTGGTATCGATTCCGGCGATGGAAGAAAGCGTACCTACGATGTTGCCGATCGCGCCCTTAAGCCCGTCCGGGCGAAAACTGAAAGGGGTGACGCCTTTCTGCTGGAGTTCAGAAAATACTTCCCGGGAGGCGCTAATCGCGGTGGTGCCTGGAAACGACTGCGGGTCGGTGTTGCCGAATATCTCCGCATAGTCGTGTGCGGCATCAAGGTCCTGGGGCAGCACGGTACGGTTGACCGAAGTCTCGTTCTGGGATGCGGAGGATCCGGTCCCAGCTTTCGGCTTGTCGGAATGGTAAGACAGCGTGGTGCCCGAAGCGTCGATGCTCACAATCTGCTTCATCGATTCGTAGTCGCCTTGCGCATCGGCAACTGCCGTGATTACTAACATGCCCACCTTCAACGGAGCGGGACCACTGCCACTCGACGCAGGAGATGAGGTTGATTGCCAGGGAGCAAAGGACGATGCCGCCGGCGGGGGCAGCGGAGCATTGGCAGGGGACGCACCTGGCTTTGCGTCGTGAGCCGGACTGCCCGCGCTCGACGTAGACGAGGGCGCGATCTCCTTGAGCAAACCTTGCGCTTTCTGTTTTGCGAAATGCACGGCATAGATCGCGCCGGCAACACCGAGCCCGATCATGATGAGCAGGCAGACAGCGGCGACGATCAGAAACGTGCGCAGGCCATTTCCGCTTTTCGGTGTAACCGCGGGCAAGGGCGGCGGCGCGCTGACGTTCGAAAAGGCCGCAGGCGCCGGCGGTGCTATCGCCGGTGGAGGCGCAGGAGCTACCGTGGGCTGGGGTGCGCCGCAGACGGCACAGAATCCCCCACCTGCCGTGCGTGGTGCGCCGCATTTCGTGCAATAGCTCATCGTTGTCTACTCACGTGTGAGCTCCACACGGCGATTACGGGCACGCCCTTCGAGCGTGTCGTTGGTCTCTACGGGACGCGAGGCACCGTAGCCGTCATTGGCAAGACGATCCGGGGCGATGCGATAACGCGTGACCAGAGCCTCTTTCACCGCAGCGGCACGACGTTTTGAAAGGTCCAGGTTGTAGGTGTCACCCCCGATGTTGTCGGTGTGACCTTCCACCGTCAACTTCCAGTCGGGGTTATCGGTCATCGCCTGAACGATTTCCTTCAGTACCGGCTCAGACTCTGGCTTGAGGGTGTCTTTGTTGAAGTCGAAGTAGATGCCGTAGGTGACCGCGCGCTTCTGTTCGGTGAGTTGTTTCTCGACCAGATTTACCGGCTTCGCCACCGTGTAGTCGATCTTCACGGTCTCCACTCTGAACTTGCCGTAGTGCAGCACGGGGTCTTTCAACTTCCACAACAGGACGAGCGGGTCCAAGGGGTCGTCGATCACATACACATCGGCTTCGCTGTGGGTCGGAAGCCATTCTTTTGGCCTCGGGTCTTTTCCAACAGAGGCCATGATGCCCGCCAGGTGGATTGCCGGAAGGTTCACGCGTTGATCGTTGACGATCATGGGATAAGGAACGTCTTGCGGCTCGACCCGGGTGAGCAGACCACCCTCATACGTCGGCTTCTTACCGGCAGGCGTATCCCAGGTGTCGATGTAACGGAGATTGGTTTTGCCGGTGGACATCACCTCGTCGTAACTCTTGCTCGACAATCTGAGCCTGATCACGCCGGGAAGGTTGAGCGGGATGCGGGTCCCTTCCACGGTCATGTAAGTATCCGACGAGCGAAGATCTGCATTGCATACGATCGGCTTGGTGGGGTCAGAATGGCGGTCCTGACCATTGTCGTCTTTCCATTTCGAGTCGCTCGACTGCAACACTACGGAGGTTGCGTCGGTGGAAGTAACGGTGTCACGGTCTTCCACGTCGCCGTTCTTCAAGCCCCAGGCGGTGGTGACCACCGTGCCCGCCTGCAATGGGATCTTTGCCGCGTTCTGCGGAGGAAGTGGTGCGGCCGCACAGGGGGTCAACGGATCGTCCGCCGATATGGTCGGAATCCCGTCGTCAGCCGGAGTTCCAGCGCCGAGCAGGTTGCTGAGGTTACCCAATATTCCGGACACATCGTTGCCATCGCTCGGTGCAGGCGCCCCCGGTTTGTTGCTGCCTGGGCTGGAAGCTGGTTTCGAGACTGATTGGGTGATGCTATTGAGGGCTGCTTCTGCCTTCTGTTTTGCTGCACGCACGGCGTAAATGGCACCGGCGATACCAAGCCCGACAACGATGAGCAGCATGACGACGGCAACAATGATGAACGTACGCAGGCCGCTCCCGCCGCGAGGGGCTAGTGGTGGCAAGGCGGCGGGCGCGCTGACCGGAGCAAAGGCGGCAGGGGGCGGAGGCGCCGCACCGGCTGGCGGAGGCGCCGGGTTCGCAAGTGGTTGGGGGGCGCCACAGACGGTGCAAAATGCACCTCCCGCCACACGAGCTTTGCCACACGCTGTGCAGTAGCTCATCTTCTACGATCCCTGCGCCGGGCGAACATTAGATCCCCGCCTGCTTGGCCGCGAGCGCGCCGATGACCGGCAGTCTCGTAGTCTTGCCCTGATAAGCGCTGTACATAAGAAACGCCCACAAGGCAAAACCGCCGACCATGATCACCAGGTCGATGGGCACCTGGATGATGAAGAAGAGACCCTTGGTGACTGCGCCCAGTACCAGGCCGACAATCATCCAGGCAATCCACAACGCTATCCAGCCCACGTTGAAGAAGATGGACTGAAACGCATGGAAGCGGACGAAGCGATCGGTTTTGTAAGGGTCGATCACGAGAAAGAGAATTCCGGTGACGATACCGGCAAGATACGCCAGCGCGCCTGCGGTGTTGGCCGTGAGACCAGAATTTGCAGCGGCCGGCGCCGCCATGGCCTGGGGTCTCGCGGAACATTTGGGGCAAAAGGTGGTGCCGTCTGCAAAGGCGGCCCCGCAGGATTGACAGAAACTCATCGTGTGGTCCTTTCTTGAACTGGAATTCGGTAAGTGCTCATAACCGGCTGGCCACCATCCGCGCCAGCGGCTTGATATTTTCTGTGTTGCACGGGCAACTGATATACATGAAATGAGCCACGGTGTTGCCTTTGCGGACCAGGAGCATGCCCCCTGCGGCCACGTAGGCTTCGTCACCAATACCGGTAAGGTCTCCGGTAGCGCTGTTGGCCGCGTTGGCGCCGGTGGCACCGCCGCCAATGCGCTGGAACGCGGCGCGGTTCATCTTCATTTCCATGGCGGCGTTGCCCGCAGTGAAACTTAGACCCAGTACGGGAACCTCCCCGGTAGCGGCCTGTGCGGCGAGTGATTTATCGCTCGCTTCCTGCTGGGAAAAAAGGGCGCCAGCAAATTTCTGCGCCATCTGCTGCGTCTTAGCGTCCGCTCCCATGCCGCCAATCATCGAAGACAAATGTTTGGAGGTCACGTCCGCCGGATCACCTTTGGCGATGTAACTGCAGCCGCCGTCTTTGGCTTCGGTGCGGATGACGGTTAACCCGACAGCCTGGCTCACTTCCGCTTTGCTCAGGAAGCGGCAGGGATCTCCCTTGAAACCACCTGCGCTGTCGTCGCTCGTGGAGGAATTTCCCAGCAGACCGCCTAATCCACTTGAAGTTGAGGGAGCCGCTCCTCCGAGCACCTTTGCCTTGGCCTCATCCACTTTTCCCTTGATCAGTCGGGCTCCATACCAAAGTCCGCCCACCGCCAGAGCTCCGCCGACAAAAATGATCAGCACCAGAGCAACCAGGACTTTGATCAGAGTGTTGGACTTTTTTGCCGGGTAAGCAGTCGCGGGCGTATAGGCGGCCGGTGCCGGTGAGTAGCTTGCGGCGGGCGGCGTGTAGCTGGATACAGGAGGAGTGTAGGCGGCTGGGGTAGGCGTGTAACCCGGAACGGGCGCGAAGTCCGCAGGCTGCGCAGACGGCGGGGGCGTTGAGGGGGTGTAGTTCGGTGCCGGTGGGGTGTACGCAGCGGGAACTGGGGCGAAACCAGGAACAGGCGCGAAGTCCGCGGGCTGCGCAGATGGCGGGGGCGTTGAGGGCGGCGGGATCGGGTCGAAGGCCAGAGGGGCAAACGCGACGGTCTCCGCATCGGAGGGCGTCACCGCTTTTATGGATGAGCCTACCGGCGTGAAAGCGGAAGCCACCGGTGTGTATGCCGCGGGCGACTGAGCCGATGTAGCCGGCGGTTGCTGGGTAAAAGGCGGCGGCGCGACCACTGGCGGGGCGGCCGCGACCGGGACCTTTGTGCCGCAGCCTCCGCAGAATAACGCCGTATCATTCAAGAACGAACCACATTGACCGCAAAACTTCGCCATCACTTAACCCCCTTGGTGTTGCTAACTCGAATCGGTACGCCGAACATTACTCTCATTTCGCGAAGGTTTGCCTGGAATTCTCGAGCGACTTTGAGGGATAACTTCAGAATGGTCAACAGAACCGTCGCTTAAGTGTGCATTAACCGCAAACTCATTGTTCTAGAGTCACTTGCAACGTTCCATTAACTGAATACAATGGCGATGGAGCGGAGCCTAAGGGGTTTGTGTTTTGTGAGGACATGACAGGAGTGCCGGCAAACGTGACTCGCTACCGCTTCGGTCCCTTCGATCTGGACCCGGAGGAAGGCACTCTTGCGCGTAACGGAATCCGGGTGAAACTCCAGGATCTTCCGTACCGGCTGTTGCTCATGCTGGTGGAGAGACCCGGCGAGATAGTTACCCGGGAGGAAGTGCGGCAACGGCTGTGGCCGGAAAACACGTTCGTCGAGTTTGACAATAGCCTTGGGGTGGCTATCCGCAAAGTGCGGGAATCGCTGAACGACAACGCCGAGGCACCCAACTATGTCGCAACGATACCTCGCCGGGGATATCGCTTTTTAGCGCCTGTAACGGTGGAGGGCCCGCAGGCGCGGGCTGAGATAAGTCCACCTTCTGAGGAGCCAACCTTCGCGGCGGAGGCTGCAACCAGCGGCGTGGCAAGGCCGCAGAGCCCCCAATTCCCTCCGCACTGGGGTTATTGGGCAGGGGCTGGGCTGGTGGTGGTGCTAGGGGTTGCTGCCGTATCTTTCCGGTTCCACGGCAAACCACCCTACGTCTCGCCGAATTCGGAGTCCAGCGTAGCGGCGGATGTACAGTTGCGGCGATCGGTGGCGGTGCTCGGATTCCGCAATTTGCCGGGCCGCCAGGAAGACGATTGGCTCTCGCCGGTGCTGTCTGAAATGCTGGACACAGAATTGGGTACCCGGGGCGATCTGCGCATGGTTTCCGGCGAAGACATCGCGCGGGTGAAGCATGAATTGCCACCCGGCGAAGGCGACAGCCTGTCGAAACACACTCTGGATCGCCTGCGGACCAATCCGGGTGCGGACGTGGTGGTGCTGGGTTCGTACACACTTCTGCCGGGAGATAACAACAAGCGGATCAGGCTGGATCTCCGCGTGCAGGATACAGCGAACGGCGAGACGATTGCCGAAGAGGCCGTTACCGGCAACGAGAATGACTTGTTTGACCTGGCGGCCCAGGCCGGCTCCCGGCTGCGCCAGCGGTTAGGCCTAACCGCTAACTCCTTGGGAGACGCGAGTGCGGCCCGACTCGCCTTGCCCGCCGACCAACACAGCGCCAGGCTCTATGTGGATGGGCGGCAAAAGCTTTGGGCTTTCGACTTTCTGAGCGCACGTGATCTCCTGGTACAAGCGGTGGCCGCTGACCCTCAATTTCCCCTGGCCCACACGGCCTTGTCGGAGGCGTGGTGGCATTTGGGTTATACCAACAAGTCTCGGGCGGAGGCGCAACGAGCGCAGGAGCTGGCCCGGGATCTGGCGCCGGAAGATCGGCTACTAATCGAAGGCCAATATTGGCGAACGATGAACGACCCGGCTAAGGCGGTACAGGCCTATGGGCAACTCTTCCATAAGTTTCCCGACAGCCTGGACTACGGTCTTCTGCTGGCCAATGCTCAGATAACCGTTCAGCCGTCTGCAGCTCTGCAGACGCTGGCGACGCTTCGCCGGCTGCCTGCGCCAGTGGGTGATGATGCGCGCATCGACATGACGGAGGCTTCGGCCTGGATTGGTCAGGACTTTGGTAAAGCGCGCGCCGCTGCGAAAGCTGCTATCGACAAAGGCCGTAACCAAGGGCGTCCTGTGCTGGTGGCGCGGACCTACGGATTTCTCTGTCAACAGGGAGTGGGTATGGGCAGCTCCACGCAGCAAGTGTTCAGCGACTGCGAAAGCGCCCTTCAGAGTGATGTCGCCACGGGCAATCGCAATGGCGAAGCGACGATGATGACCGATCTTGGCGGGATGCACTATCAGCGAGGGGATATGGTGCGCGCCGAGCAAATGTTCATGATGGCCATCCAACAGTTCCGTGCAGTCGGCAACCCGGAGGGCCTCGCTACGGCCATGGCGAATTTGGCCGCATTGCGACTGGGTCAAGGGAAGTTGGGTGAGGCAGAAAAGATGCTGGAGGCATCGGTCCCGGACTACGAGGCAATCGAGGATAAGGAGGGAATGGCGCTCACGCTGAACAACCTGGGAGATCTTTCCCGGCAGAGCGGGAAACTTGACGCCGCAGAAAAGCACTATCGCCAGGCTAAAGCGGCCGCCGAGGAGATTGAAAACAAGAGTGCCGTGGCCTACGTGTTGAGTGGGCTGGGAGATGTGTACATGGACCGCGGAGATCTGGCCCAGGCTCGCGCGTCTTATGAAGGTGCGCTGACGTTGCGGAAACAAATCGGGGAACGACAGAACTCGGGAGAAAGCCAGGTGCAGTTGGCGCGGTTAACGGTTGAGGAGGGACGGGCTGCCGCGGGTGAAAACATCTTGCGGCAGTGGAAAGAGCAGTTCCATTTGGAACAACAGGCGGATGATGAATTGCTTTCCAGCATTGGGCTGAGCGAGGCGTTCGTGGCACAAGGGAAGCAGGTCGAGGCGCAGAGAGAAATTGAAGGATCGCGAGAGCTCGCGGCCAAGTGCCAGAATTTGTTCGATCGTCTCCAGTATGAGGTCGCGTCGGCACGGGTTCTGCTTTCGTCGGATCATCCGGAAAAGGCTAAGGCGCTGTTGGAACGGGCGCTGAGCGATGCTCGCGCGCATGGTTTTGTCGGGGTTGAGTTTGAGGCCAGGCTGGTTCTGGCTGATTTGGAAAAGCGATCTGGCCATGCAACGATCGCGCGGGAGCAGTTGACTACGCTGGAGCGTGCGGCTCGCGAACGAGGGTTTATGTTGATTGCCCGCAAGGCGGTTGCCGCTCGGGGTTAGTGGGGAACCGCTTTCGTTAATTCTGGTGAGGTGTAGTTCGGACCTGGGGTCATAACACGGGACTTGATGGGCCTCTACCAGGAGGATCCCAGGTCTCAAATGCGAGACCTGGGGCACCCGTCATCTGTTACCGAACAGGCGCTAATATGGGGACTCGATGACGTTGACACGTAGGACGCTGCTTTCTATTCCTGTTGCTGTTCCTTTTCTGAATCTGGTGGGTCGCACGGCGGTGGGTGACGATCTCTATTTTCCGCCGGCTGACGCCCAGGGCGGCTGGCGGAGGCTAGACGAGCCGCCGGAAATCCGCACGGTTGCAGGCATAGACAAGAGCAGGCTCGATCAGGCGTTTCAATATACACAGACCACCAGCCAGCACGGTGGCCTGTTGGTGGTTCGCCACGGATACCTGGTGTACGAGAAATATTTCGGCAGGGCAAACCGTGAAGCCAACCCCAACATGTATTCCATCGGGAAGATGTTTACCAGCGCGTCTTGCGGCATCATGCTTGCGGAGCACAGCAACCGCTTTCCTGACGGATTGTCGCAAAAGGTTTTCAGTAAGGAGTATCTGCCGCAAGCCTTTCCCTTGAGCTATTCGGAGATGGCGGATATCCGGCTTGGCCACCTGCTCACCATGACGTCCGGCCTTCAGGACTCACGGGTTGCTCCTCCCACCAGCAGTGCGGATGGCGGTCACATGACGGGCATCGTCCACGGTGAAAACGTGAATGTGCCTTATTGGACTTCGCCCGATCCGGTCCGCGATCAGGATGGCAGTACGCTCCATGGAAAGATGTGGGCGCGGCCCGGAGAAGGATATCTTTACGGACAGGATCCGCACATCGCCTCCATTGTTCTGCGCGGAGTGGTGGGCATGGAATTGCAGGAATACATCAAGGTAAAGTTAGGGGAGCCGATGGGCTGGGGGCGTTGGGGATACGCGATTCATCAGGGGGGAGTGACTCTGCCTCACACTCCTGGCGCAGGAGGTATCGCGCTTCATTCCACGGATGCGCTGCGCTTTGGATATCTCCTGCTGCAGAAGGGCAAGTGGAAGAATCAGCAATTGGTGCCGGCGGAGTATGTCGAGTTGCTGAGTAAACCCTCTCCGTTTAATCCACATTCACCGTTTAGCCTGCAGCACGAGGTGAACGCGGATGGGCATGTGGCGGGTGCACCGCGCGATGCGTTTTTCAAATCGGGCGCGGGCGGGTTTGGGCTTTATGTGATCCCTTCTCTGGATATGGTGGTTTACAAGATGTCCAGTTTGAATGAGGGGACGTATGATCCGGCTGCCACTGGGTTGCCTTTGACTTATAGGCCGGATAGTTCGCGGGATGATTGGAAGCCGCATCCGTTTAATCAGTTTGTGGATGGCCCGGTGGAGGGAGATAGCGGGGTTCGCAGAACACTGGAGATGGCTGTGGCTTCGGTGGTTGGTTGAGGGCGACGGGGATGTATTGTTTTTTGAGAGAGCGGCACTCCCGAGAATGAGCGGTTTGGGACGTGTGGGAGGAGTAAGGGAAAACCGCAGATCTCTCCACTACGCTACCCCGGTCGAAAAAACATCTCCAAGAAAGGTCCGCGGAACCGCAGGTCCCTCCACTCCGCTTCGCTCCGGTCGGGATGACAAGGAAAGGGTAACGGTTCCATAGAGAGCGGACGTCGGACCGAGGCGTTTTTAGCTCCGACATGAGGTCAGGTTGAGCTGCGCGCGTCCCGTGGCGAACGTCCCGTTTTCTAAGCGCAGGGCTTTGGCTAGTGGAGGTTCTGGTAGACCAACTGTTCGAAGTCGCGTAGCGTTCGGAGGGCGGTGTCGTCATAAAACGGCAGGAACTGCATCATCATGACGCCGCCTATGTGCTTTACGGGATCGATCCAAAACTCGGTGTTCCAAATACCAGCCCAGCTCATGCTGCCCGGGCTGCGGAACCGGGCGTATTGCGGGTCCCCGGAGGCGATCTGAAACCCGAGGCCGAATTTATCGTGGCCGGCTCCGAGCGGAAATGGTTTGGCGAGCGATGGTTCAAAGGCGGGCTGCAACTCCACGAAGATGGACCCGATCGCGACCGAAGTCACCGGCTTGGTCATGGATGCGATCGCAAAAATGGCGTTCGCGGGCATCGCGATGTCTTGGGCAACGTCGAGCTTGCCGGCTGCGGCTTCGTAAAGCACGCCTTGGCGGCCGACGACGAGGGCGACCACTCCCGGCGTGTCGCCGCGGCTGACGGCGTCGGTCATCTGGCGCGACAGCGTGGCTTTGCCTGCGTCTGAAAATACGTTTGCCTTTGGGTGGCCGGGCTGTGCGGTTGTCTGAGCGAGCCCCGAGATTAGCCATCCCGTGAGGGCCAGCAAGGCGACGGCGGTCTTGTTCAGACTCATCATGCTGTAGGTCTCCGAGCCTCTCGCCGGGTTCAGCGACAGGTGTTTGAACGAACTAAGTGTAGTCTTTGAAGCTGGGGCTCAGTTCCTTAGGTCCGCAAACTGCGCAAGAATGAGCCTTTGGGTCACAGCAAAAATCATGGCGGTTGAAACGCCGAACATCAGCGCTCCATCTGCGGCTTCCAGTGGTCCCAGTAATTTCCACGACGGGCTCATAATCAGATCACCGTAGCCTAAGGTCGTGTAGTTGACCGCTGAGTGATAGTAGGCGGTTCCAAACTCTTGAAATTCTCCGCAGACTACGAACAACCCTGCCCACCAGGCGATCTCGATCAGGTGCGCCAAGAACGCGAAGGAAATCGCCTGACCAGCGATTGCCAGATTGATCCAGAAGCCTGTTCCCATGCGGCCTAGTCTTCTCTCATGGCGAAAGAAGTTTACTGTCGCACCCAAAGTCAGCGCGTGGATAAAGATCGTACATAGGACGGCGATCGAGCCAACGGCCAACGGAATCAGGATCCTGACTGGATGAATTTGTGCCATCTCTTCTGTCACAGCATCCTTCCCAAAGGCATTCCAGTCGATGCTGCTCCAGGGGAGCAAATGCGACCTGTATTGGATAGATGTCCCGGTTTCTGATTCGGACCGTTTTGGTGGGGTGCAACCTATACACTTTATGCCAGAGGCATGATTGCTACCCTTCATACCGAGCGGCTGGTGCTCCAACCGCTCTGCCTGGCAGATGCAGAGCAGACACAGCGGCTGTTTCCTCGGTGGGAAATCGTTCAGTTCATGACCACGCTGGTTCCATGGCCTTACCCGGCAGACGGGGCGATTACTTTTTATCGCGATGTTGCACTCCCCGCGATGGAACGGGGCGAGGCTTGGCATTGGACCTTGCGGTTGCGGGAATTACCGGAAGATCACATAGGGGCAATCGGGCTGACGGGTAAAGAGGAGTGTGCCAACCGCGGGTTCTGGCTGGGGGTGCCGTGGCAAGGGCAGGGGCTGATGACGGAAGCGGCGGGGACAGTAAATGACTATTGTTTTGATGTTCTCGGATTTCAGGCTTTGCGCGCTCCAAAAGCAGTTGCGAACCACTCATCGCGACGCGTATCGGAGAAGACCGGGATGCGCGTGATTGGTACGGAGGAACGGGATTATGTTTCGGGTAGATTTCTCAGCGAGATTTGGGAACTTACGGCGGAGGAATGGCGCGCAAAGAGAGAAGGCTTGCGGAATATACTGAGTGCTAAGGAGCGGTTGTGAAACGGGTGGCCACAAACGTGATGAAGATTTCGGCATGGGCGGTTTGTTTTTTGGCTTATTCCATGATGCTCGCGCCGTCTTATGCGCAGCAGGCACCGACACAGAAGGAACAGTATCCTGAGCTTCCTGCAGGAGCAGGAAAGAGTACGCTGGTTCGGGTTTGCAGCAAGTGTCACTCCCCGGATAACGTGATCGCGGATGGCCAGGATCGGGCGGGTTGGGAAGAAACCATCACCAAGATGGCCGGTTTTGGGGCGGTCGCCTCGGACGATGAGTTCACGGCGATTCTGGATTATTTGGTGAAGAATTTTCCGGCTGATTCGGGTCAGGTTAATGTGAATAAAGCTACGGCTGCTCAGTTGGCTAGTGGGTTGGGGTTGAGTGATACGGAGGCTGCGGCGGTGGTTGATTACCGGAAGAAGAATGGGGACTTCAAGACTATTGAGGACTTGAAGAAGGTTCCTGATGTGGATGGGAAGAAGTTGGATGCCAAGAAGGATCGGTTGGCGTTTTAGATTCTTGCGGTTTAGTGGTTGTTTGAGCACGGGCTAAGAGCGATCGTTGGGCTGCGCCCTCTTTTCGGCCCACGTGCGCTGGTGCGAACGTGGGGCACCCGTCCGATTTCCTCCCTCGTCGTTTGTCGTTCAAGGTCCTGTCTGATTTCCTCCCGCGCGGTTTGTCGTTCAAGGTCCCGTCCGATTTCCGCCAAGGTTTGCTTGGCTTAGTCCCAGCCGTGGGCGTTGCGGACGGCTATCAGGGTTCCCAGGATGTCGTTCCAGGTCTTCGGGGCTAGCATGACGGAGTTGGGGAACATGCAGCCGTCCCAGCAGATGTGGTCGTAGGCTCGGGTCGGGGTTCCGGTTTCGTTGCGCATCCAGAGGCCTGCTACGGCGACGATGTCCATTTTTCCTTTTGGATCGCCGACTATGCAGTGGCGACCGGTTTTGTCGTGTGAGCCCGTGCCGTTTACGGTGCCGTCGTTCTGCGCTACGTGGAAGTCGATGGTCCAACGCCGCAAAGCATGGGTCACTTTGCGGAGAGCGTCCATCAGAACGTCCTGCTTCGACCAGTCGAAGTCTTCCGGCAGCAGCCTGTCTTCGGCGGCGTTGTAGCCTAGCGTGTACAAGAGCGAATGGGCCATGTCTGCTTGAAAGCCCAGCGTTTTGGGACGATTCACCATTTCCAGCAGTTCGACCATCCGCTTCCAGCTGTGCATGCCTCCCCAACAGATTTCTCCTTCGGCGGCCAGGCGCTCGCCGTAGTCCTCGGCGATTTTGCAGGCTTCGGAAAATGTTTTTGCGATGAGCCTGGTGTTCGCAGTGGGATCCTTGGCCCAGTCCGCCGGAGAGGCCGCGGAGTCGATGCGGATGACTCCGTAACGGCGAATGCCAAGGTCGCGCAGCTTTTTGCCGATGGCACAGGCTTTTTTTACCTGGGTCAGGAAGCTTGCGCGCTCCTGCTCGGAACCCATGGCGGAGCCACCACCCGTGGGGGGCCAGACCGGGGCGACGAGCGAGCCCACGACCAGATTCCGCCGGGCGATGCTGGCGGCAAGATGCTTCAGCTCGTCGTCTGTGGAGTCGATGCTGGTGTGGGGCAAGGATAAGAACAAGTCGACGCCATCGAAGCGGACACCGTTGACCTCGGCCTGCGCGGTGAGGTCGAGCATGGTTTCGAGATCGATGAACGGTTCGGAGTCCGGGCCCTTGCCGACGAGCCCAGGCCACATGGCGTTGTGAATGGCAGGGTGCTTATGCTGATTTTTTGAGGTCACAAGTCTATTTCCGTATCAGTGGTTGTGCTTGCGGGTTTCCGGGTCCGAAGTGCTTGAGCATGACGAGAGGATCGGATGCGCTCGGGTTCTCAATGCGCACCCCTTCTTCGGCAATCGAAGCGGTGACGAATACCTCATCTTCCGTCATCTCTCCGAAGCGAATCATCGAAGGCGTCGATACCGGCTGCTTGGCCATGGTCCCGTAGCCCTGGGTCACGATCACCCCGTACGCAGCCGCATCTTTGATGGTGACAGATCGGCCGGGCAGCACGGTCAGCTCCTTGGCCGAGTAGTAGGGGGTGCCATAGGTGATCCATTTTTCGATGTAACCTTCCGCCTTCATTTCGTCGATGGAGCGTACGGGCTTGGGGAAGGTTTTGTTACTCTCGGCGAAACGGGGATTTATGTTGGCTTCCCAATCGAGCATGCTGACCAGGAAATCTAGATCCTTATGATGTTCCGCAGGGACATCTTTCGTGAGCAGTTCCCAGCCGACAATGCGCCCTTCCACTTCAGACTGGAACATGGCAAAGACATCGCTGTTGACCTGCGGTTCGTAGGTTACCAACGACCCCGGAGCATGCAGGATGCCTGGGTCGATCTGCCAACCTGCACCTGGCTCCAGACGGTAGGCTCGCGCATGAAACAGAATTCCGTTGTCGCCCTGGTTCCATTTTTCCAGGCAGCGGCGGATATCCTCTTTCGTCGTGCCCGGTTCGAGGCCCATGTAGGTGTGGGGGAAGTTGTTCTGTATCTGGTTGTATTGCGGAGGAAAGTAATAGGCTTCGGGTTTTCCCTTTTGTCCTACGAGCTTGGCGAAGGCGTCGCTCTGGTGCATGTGGTGGGGGATGGGGCCCATGTTGTCAAAAAACTTGCAGAGCAGATTCCATCCGCGTTCACGCTCCACGACGTCAGTGCCGAGCAGGAGATCTCCGGCGGTCTCGACTGCTTCCTTGAGCAGGAACTTCTCGCCGCTTTTGGGACGGACATAACTCAGTCCCTCGTCGGGCAGGGTGTCCGGCCCGTTCGATGCTTTTGTGGTGGAAGAGAACCAGCGCTCGTTGATGCCGCCGCGGTGGCCGCCAAAGGCGTAGAGATCGTCGGGGTGGAGCTTGAGCCTGCGCCCGGGAATCATGAACGATCGCGGAACCCAGCAGGGCTCCAGCCTGAGAATACCGTTACCTGCGTCGATTATTTCTTTAACCTGGGATCTGGTGCGCATTGACTGGTTTTGCCCTTCCTTACTCAGGACTAGTGCTCCAGCGGGATGCCGAAAGAGTACAACGTGTTGTCGTGGGTGGTGAAAAATACATGGCCGTCACCGACAGACACACCGGCTAGATGGCTGTAGGTTTGGATGGCATCTCCGCTGGTGTACAGTTGCTTGCCGGTGGCGGCATCGAGGGCGTAGAGAGTGGCGTGGCCGGAGGGGTTCCCGCCTTCGAGCGCAAACACCACTCCGTTGGCAATCACCGGAGGAGCGGGGTTGATGAGATCGCGGGAGATCCATGCCGGTGTCAGCACGGGATGCCCGTCTTTTTCTTCCACCTTGAAGGCTACAATGCTGCCGTGGGTGGCGGGCCCGTTGTTATTGGCGAACTTTGCTTCTACGGGCCCGTCGACTGAGGCCAGTACCCAGGAGATTCGGGATTTATCCTGCCAGGTGGCCAGGCCTTCCCACGCGCCACGCTTCGTTCCTTTGCTCAGCTTGTCTGTTTGCGCGAGCGGCGTGTGGTGGTCGGGTCCTCCCAAGGAGGCGCTGTCTAACAAGACGAGACCGCCGTCTCCTCCTGGTGCGGCGATCAGTTCCTTTTCTTTATCAATGAAGGCTACCGGGCTCGCGCTCAATCCCTTCGTGCTTGAGGGCGTATACCAATCCTTTGCCTTCAACTCTTTTGCGGTCAGCGCCACTACGCTGTTGGCGTAGACGGGAGGAGCCGCAGGCCCGCTTCCGGTAACGACATACGCCGTGCCGTCTCTCCCAATGGCCGGGCCGGATAGACCGGCGAGGTTTATTTTCTGAGTTTTGTAGCTGTTCACGGAGTAGTCCGGAGTGTTCAGATCGATGGACCAGACCGCGTTCGGCATATTGCCGCAGCCTTGCCCCGTGGCTGTGTACACCACCTTGTCGTTCATATTGAGACCGAAGGAGCTTCCGCTTTGCGGGCCCAGAAACTTGACGGGCGGAGCGTAATCGAGGCCGGTAGCCATGATCTGCTCATGAATGTAACCGTCACTGGTCACAGCGTAGACTCCACGCAATCCGAAATATCCGCCGCCGGGTGCAGCGCCTACACGGCGCTGATCACGCGGAAGCGGTTCTTCGGGAGGACGAGGCGGAGGAGGAGGGGCGCCTGGCCTGGCGGCGGGTCGAGCGCCGAAATGAATGACCGCGGGCGGCTCGGTCACGACCTGGATGTTTCCACAGGCCGAGGGGGTGGCGAATGTTTTTTTCCAAACCAGCTCGCCCAGTTCGGAGTCGACGGCATACAGGGTGCTTGCGTCAGCCAGGAGCGCGAGATCTTTAAACCCCCGGCCGGTAATCAAGCCGGGATAGAGTAGGGCTTCGCTAAAAGAGGAAGATTTCGCCGATGATTGCCCGAGCTGGAGCTTCCATAGAAATTTGAAGTCTTTGGCTACCGTCTCGGTGCTTATTTCTGTTTCGGCCTTTTGCCAGTTGTCGTGCGCAGCGCCGTGATCGGCAATGGGCCAAAACCCACGAGGTGGGCCCTGGGCGCGGGCTACGCCCGACAGGATGAATGCGCCCGCGAGACAGAGCGCTACGGGCTGTGGGAGAAATCTCATAGAGTCATTCACTCCAGACCAAAGCAGTAAATGGTGCCGTCGAAGGTGCCAAAGATCACGCGTCCACCAGCTACAGCGATGCCGGCCTGGTGGAGGAAGGAAGCGATTTGATCTCCGCTGGAATACAGTTCTTTGCCGGTGACGGCATCAAGTGCGTAGAGCTTGGCTGGGATGGAACGCTTCACTCGTTCTTCGAAGCTGTAGAGTCCACCGTCCTCGTCATTGGCCTGCGCAGTAAATTCACCGGCGGCGAGGACGTAGACGACTCCATTAGCAACCACTGGTGGTTCGGCGGTCATCATGTCGCGCGAGACCCACGCGGGTGCGAGTTCCGTCTTTCCGCCGGTGTCCGTCAGCTTGAGCGCGATGATACCGCCGTTGGGGGTTGGGCCGTAGGTGATGGGAAAGTCCACGTTAGTGGGGCCGCCGATCGGCGCCAGTACCCAGCGGGTGCCATCCTTGCCCTCCCAACTGGCGAAGCTGCCCCAGCTGCCTTCGGTCTGAAAATTCACGTTCTTGTTGGAGACAAGCGGGGTGCGATAGAGCGGCGTCTCGTGGTTTGCCCCGCCCAGCGATTTGCTGTCCATAAGAAAATAGCGGCCTTCTTTGCCGGAGCCCACGAGGAGATCCCTGCCCTGGTAGGGAAAGACGACCGGGGTGGTGTTCATATCGAGGTCGCGCTTGGTAAGCCACGCGTGGTTGCTGGGAGTGTAGTAGTCCTTGAGCGTGAGCTGATCGTTGGCGGACGTGTAGGCCTGCACGGTGGTGGATAGCTTGCCGGCGGCGACGTCGTAAACCCCGTCTCCGCTTTCGAAGTAGATCGTGCCATCGTTGCCGACCGAAGGGCCGGCGGTGCCGAAAATCCCTCCTTGTCCGGGAGTGGACGAGAAGGCTTTTTTGGTAGTGAGATCTACGGCGTACAACTCATTGAGAACGCCGTGGCAGGCTTGCCCGGAGACGGTGTAGACGACGTTGTTCACCAGGTTCAGGCCGTAGGCCTTGCCGTAGATGCCGGGCATCATTTGTATCGGCGCGTCTTTTTCTTCGCCCGTCGCCGGATCCATGGTGTGGAGGTAGCCGTCATTGGAGAGAACGTAGACAAAGCGCTGGGCGGCAGTAGCGGGCGTCACGACTGGGGTTGCGGTCAACGCATTGTTGCAAATAAAGCCGGCACCCTGCCCCGGCTCCTGGGGCTTGTCGGAAGACCATTTCAGATCTTTCTGCCAGACCAGCGATCCATTGTCGACATCGATGGCAAAGACAGCGTCAGAGCTGCCGGCAAAAATGGCCAGAGTCTTCACGCCTGCCGGAGTGTGCACTCCGGCGACGATCACCGGCTCGCGGAAGGACTGCATGCCCATTGACTTGTTGCCGGTCTTCAGCTTCCAGAGCAGGCGGATGTTCTTCGCGTTATCGGGGGTTAGCTTGGTTTCATTTCTTTGCCAGCCGTCGCGTTGCTGATCGAAGCTGCCGGTGGGCCACTCCGGAGCGTCGGTTGACTGGCCCAAGGCGACGTGCAGCGCAGAAGCGCTCACGCTCAGGAACAGCACAAAAGAAAGCAGCTTCACGCTGGAAACACTACCAATAAGGAAACGCGGTGTCAAAGGATTGGCTCGGCGGTCATTTATTATCGGCTTAGTGATCTGATTGGAGGAAGCTTGTCCACAGCCGCTCCTTATCCGGGTGTTTTCACCTCCCGGCACCCCTCCGCGATCCCCTGGTACATCTGGCTTGGCGTTGCGGCGATTACGTCCTCTTCGATCGGGGGCGCGTGGGATGTCTCCTGGCACCGGTCGATTGGCCGGGACACTTTCTGGACGCCTGCGCACATGGCGATCTACGCGTGCGGCGTGCTGGCGGGCATCATCTGCAGTTGGCTGATCGTGCAGTCCACATTTTTGCGAGATGGAGAGCTATCGGCTGCATCGGTGAACGTTTTTGGGCTACGCGCTCCGCTGGGGGTTTTTCTTGCCGGTTGGGGATGTGTTGCTGTGCTCACCTCCGCTCCTTTCGATAACTGGTGGCATAACGCCTACGGTCTCGACGTCAAGATCGTCAGCCCACCCCACGCTTTGCTGATTCTCGGTCTCCGCGGAATTTCTACGGGCGTGATGTTCCTCATCCTTGCCGCGATGAACCGTGCTGCCGACAAAGATGCAGTGACCTTCAAGCGGCTGCAATGGCTTCTGGTTTATGTGGGGGGCCTGGCGGTGGTGGGCCAGATGTTCTTTGTGCAGGAATACACCTGGGACGTAAAGCTGCACCAAGCGGCGGCCTACATCGCGATGGGGATCGGGTTGCCGGTGGTCTTCGCCGCGATCTCGTGGGCGTCACGGTCGCGTTGGGCGGCCACTTCCATGGCTGCGGTGTATACGTTCTTTATCATTGCCGAAATACTGATTCTTCCGCTGTTCCCCGCCCAACCGAAACTTGGCCCGGTTTACAACGCGGTCACCCACATGATTCCGGCGAAGTTTCCGATTCTCATCCTGGTTCCGGCTCTGGCTCTTGATTTGCTTTGGCAGAGAGTGAAGAACTGGAAACCGTGGCAGATTGCGTTGGTGTCGGGCATTGTTTTTATCGCTGTGCTTGCGGCGGTCGAATGGTCGTTTGCCGACTTCCTCATGACCGATGCCAGCAAGAACCGTTTTTTCGGCACGATTTATTTCGATTACAATTCGCGCCCGATGAGCTTTGATCGCATGCGGCAATGGCTCCAACCCGATCAGGGGGTTGCTCTGTTTGCGGGGTTGGCGAGGGCCGCGGTTTATGCGTCTATCTCTACGTGGATCGGCCTGCTATTCGGCCGTTGGATGCGCGGTGTGCAGCGATGACGTGGGCGACACGCCTGAGGTGGTTGGCGTTTTTTATCTCTTTGATGGGCGCAGTGCCTGCTTATGCCCACATTGGCAGCAAAGACGTTTACGAGGAAGTGAGCGCTGGACCCTATAAGCTCTTCGTCACTATCCGCACTCCCAATGTCATCCCAGGCGTGGCAACGATTGAAGTCCGAAGCTCCGGAGCGAAGGTTAGTTCTCTACGGATCACGCCTACGCCTCTGACGGGCGAAGCCTCGAAGCACCCGCCCACGTCGGACGCGATGCAGGCTTCTGGCGCTGATCCGGATTTTTTTACCGGATCGCTCTGGCTGATGGCTTCCGGGTCGTGGCAGGTCCACTTTGATATCGACGGGGCCGCAGGAAAAGCGAGTACCAGCGTACCGGTTTCGGCTATGCCTCTTTCTATCCTGCCCATGGAGCGTCCTCTGGGCATCGGACTTGCGTTGCTGGGGGTTTTGCTGGTTGTGGGCATCGCGGGCATTGTTGCTGCTGCGGTGGGGCAGGCGCGGCTGAATCCTGGTTTAGATCCGGGCCCCTCCGCGCGGCACCGGGCATGGATCGCCGGCCTGGTTACGCTCGCGGTAACCGGGGTTCTGCTCTATGGCGGTTACAAATGGTGGAATCTTGAGGCCGCGTCTTACGCATCGGATATTTACCATCCGTTGAGCCTTAGGGCCGAGCTCTCCGGGAACCGTCTCGATCTGTTCATTGGCCGCCACGATACGGACGCGATGCACACGTCCAGAGCGCGCACGAATGCCGACCTGCTGCCTGATCATGGGCACGTCATGCACCTCTACGCGATTCGCGAACCGGGTATGGATGCAGCTTTCCACTTGCACCCTGCAGTCGTTTCCCCTGGCGATTTGCGGATGACGGTCCCCACGATGCCTCCGGGTACGTATCGGCTTTACGCGGATATTGTCCACGCTAATGGTTTTCCGGAGACGCTTACTACCCAGTTGGTGGTTCCTGCCGATTTGCCGCCCGCGCCCCTCGCAGCGGAAGATGCGTCTGCAGCGCCGCCTGCGTTGTCTCAGGGTGAGCTTGGGGCGGCTTACAAACTTCCCGACGGGTACACCATGGTTTGGGATCGACCGCAGGATCTGAGCGCGAATAGGGCGTATGCGTTTCGCTTCCGTTTGGTTGATGCCGCAGGGCAGCCGGCGGGCGATGTGCACCCGTACCTGGGGATGGCGGGACATGCGGCTTTTGTTAAGACGGATGGGACGGTGTTTGCGCATACGCATCCTGAGGGTTCCGCGGCTATGCAGGCTATGATGCTGGCGAATGGCGGGTCGGGGGAGATGGGTTCGATGAGCGGTGGCGTGGAGCAGATTCCACCTAGTGTCGATTTTCCTTACGGATTTCCTTCGCCTGGGCGGTATCGGATTTTTATTCAGATGAAGCATGGAAGCACGGTTGAGACGGGGGTTTTCGATGCCGAGGTTCGTTGATTTGATCGCGGGCTAGTGCGTCGATCGAGAATTTCCCGATGTGCTCCAAACCCTTGCGTTAGGTGAGTTTTCAGTCGTCCCTTCGGGACTTTTCAATGGTGCGTGCCAACCCAGGACTACGTCCTGGGCTAAGGTCAGACGTCCCTGCGGGACTGAGGGCAATTTCGCAGTTGCGCACAGGGGCTGAAGCCCTCATTGGCTCCCCTGGTACGGCCCGACTAAAGTCGTGCCCTGATACAGAGCATCAGAGCAGTGGCTACCTGAAACGCGCGCGTTTTCGCAGATTTGGGTCGATTGATTTTCGAGACCAGTTCTCACGCGGACTCTTTAGCTCGAAGAATTCTCAATCATTCAGGGCCCGACTAAAGTCGTGCCGTGATACAAGGCATCAGAGCGGCGCCAAATTAGCGCTTCATGGAGATCTCCGCACCGTAGAGTGCGAGCAGCGGATGGTGAATGACGGCGCGAAATTCATAGGCGCCTTTGGGGGAGAGGCCTTCGATGTGGGCGGTGAATGGGCCGGGCTTCGATATGGTTTGCTGCGGAGTCGCGGTCCAGGGAGTGGTGCGGGAGTTTACGTCTTCGCCGAGAATGGGGCGGTATTCAAAGCTGACTTGCAGAGTTGTGCTGTCTCCCATGTCGAGGACGTCGCCTTGCAGGGTCTCCTGCTGACCGGATGATTCGGCGATTGAGCCGGTGGTCTGTACGTGCGGGGGAGTGAAGGCGGGCTCGGCGTTGGTGATTTTCAGTACTGCAGGATTGGGCCAGTGGAAATTATCCTGCAGGCGCTGGGTCTGCATCACTCTGACGTGGAGACCGTCCTTTTCCTGGTGCCAGGTGGAGGTTGGCTTGATCTCGGGATGGTACTCAACCACTTGATCGCTTTGGCCGAGCACGCTCACTTCGGTTTTGGCGGTTGCGTGGACGGAATGCAGGACGAATTCCTTCCAGGTTGCGCGCGGCCATGGAGTGTCGGATTCGATCATGGCGTAGAGGGTCTGACTGTCTTTCTTTTTCGTGAACCAGATGTCGCCTTCGTTGGTGATGACCCAGGGCCTCACGGAATAGATGGCGTCGGAGTTTACGAACATCCACAGAGCAATTTCGCGCAGGCGTTCTTCTTGTTCTATCGGCAGTTCGCCGTTTGGCTTGGGACCCACGTTGAGGAGGAAGTTGCCACCCTTGGCGCGGGTTTGAATGAGCAGACGGATCAGCTCTCCTCCCGATTTGTAGTGCTCGTTCTGGGGCTGGTATTGCCACGAGGTGCCCATGGTCATGTTGGTTTCCCATGCTCCAGGCAGGGGCATTCCCGGGACTGTCAGCTCGGGGGTTTTGATTGCTCCGCGAGTCACGATGATGTCAGGGTCGAGCTTCCAGGCTAGATCGCGCAGACCGACGGCTTCCCCGTCGAGAAAGAGCGCATCGATTTTTCCGTAATGAGTGAGCAGCTCGCGGAGTTGGGTTTGGTCGTATTCCATCAGGCCGGGATTGTTGCGCGGTTGGACTCCAGGGACAGAGCGCTCGATGGTTTTGCCGTTCTGATGGAGCCACCAGAAATCATCGGGCGAGTAGTAAACGCCCGCGGCGATGCCCTGGGAGCGAAAGGCTTCGAAGACCTCCTTCGTGATGTCGCGATGAAAGGGCGTGTTCATGATGCCGAAGGGGGTGGTTTTGGTGTCGAACATGGCGAAGCCGGAATGGTGCTTGGTGGTGAACATGACGTAACGGATGCCGGCCAGGTGCGCTAGTCGAGCCCAGTCCATTGGATGAAAGTCATACGGGTCGAAGGTTTTGGGGAGTTCTCCGAAGAAGCGGTCGGTGTATTCGGGCGAGGCACCGACCAGGGAATGGCTAATGACTACGCCGAGTTGACTGTCCACACTCCAGTGGATGAAGAGGCCGAAGCCCTGATCACGAAACCATTCGAGACGCTCCTGCTTGTTCAGGGAGCCGACTTCCGGGTCGTCCGCTGCGGCGCAGGTTAGAACACACAGATTGAGGGTCAGGAGAAAGCACGCCAGAAGGCGCATGGCTCGGGTAAAGCGGGTTGCGGACATGGCGAGTGGACCCATTCAGATGGAATGATGAAAATCAATCACCACCATATATGAAATGGGTTTCTGTCCCGGGAGAGATTCGGCGGACTACTCCGAGCGCAGTACCTCCACCGGATTTACCGTGGCGGCTCGCGCCGCAGGCACAGCCGAGGCGAAGACGGCGGCGGCCAGGATGATGGCAGCGGACGCGATCAAAGCGAGAGCTCCCGGGATTTGCGCATCCGCGACGTACCTGGCGACCACGCGGGCGAAGACAAAACCAATGCCCAAGCCTATGGCTACTCCGATACTGGCCATTACGAGGCCTTCGCGCAGAACATTGGTGAGAATGATGCGCGGATTAGCGCCCAATGCCATGCGAATGCCGAACTCACGGGCGCGGCCACTTACGGAAAAAGCGAGCACACCGGCTACGCCGACCACGGAGATCAAGAGCGCTACGCCGGCGAAGCCGCCGAACACAATTACGTTCAAACGGTTGGGAGTTAAGACTTCTGCACGGATGTCTTCGAGGGTGCTGGCTCGCTCTACCGGTTGATCCGACGCCATCTCGTGAATGGTGCGGGTGATGGTGGGTACCAGCGCGTAGGGATCACCCGCGGCACGCACAAACAGCCGGCCTCCCCATCCTTCCTGGTCAGAAGGCTGATAGATGGTCATGGCTGGTTGAGGAATGATGTTTTCGTCATCGACGTCAGGCACGACGGCGATAACACGCCGGGGCTTCTCGCTGATACCGACGAACTTCATCACCGGGTCGGTCCAGCGGAGATTGCGATTGAGCGCCTGTTGGCCGGGAAAGAGTTTCTGGGCCACGCTCTGGCTGATGATGACGACACGTTCGGAGCCATCGCGGTCAGTGTCTCTAAAATCGCGGCCCTGGCTAACGGGCACGCCGAGGGTTTCGAAGAATCCGGGAGATATGGAACGGAAGCGTGCGCGCAAATCACTTTGGCCGTTCTCTCGGGTTGCACCATCCATGGCAAACATGAAATTGATGTTCAATCCCCTAGCATCGCGCCAGGGAACGCCGAAGCCGGAAGACACGTGCTCGACTCCGGGTATGGAACTGACTCGGCGCTCCACGTCTCGATAGAACTGACGCACCTGCTCGGGGGTTCGGCCGTAGGACATCACGGGCAAGTTCACCGCCAACACACGGGCGGTGTCGAAGGGCGGCTGGGTGCGTTCCAGTACGAGCAGAGTTTTGATCAGGGCACCGGCTCCGGCAAGCAGCAGAAACGAGGCGGTGATTTGGGTAACGGCGAAAAGGCTGAGGCGCCGGCTGCTGCCTGTGGTCACGCGGGTTCCGCTGCTGCTGAGGCCAAGGCCTTGCGATGAATCGGCGGAGGGCAGGCGGGGAACAAAGGCGAGGAAGACTGCCGCGATCAAGGCGAGCGCAATGCCAATCCACACCAGGGTGAAATCAAGGGTCAGGCCGTCGGCGCGTGCCGAGAAGCGCGCGGCATAACGGCCAAGCACAGCGACCATGGGCGCAGCGATGAGCAGCCCCGCCAATGCTCCAGTCCCGGACAGCACGATGCTTTCCGCCAACAGCGAGCGGCGAAGCGCCGCGGTGGTAGCTCCCAACGCGGAACGCACGGCCAGTTCGGACTCGCGACGCGCGGTTCGGGCCAGCACAAGATTGGCAACATTAGAACAGGCAATGACGAACAAGAGAGTGGAGGCGGCAAAGAGCACCCACAGGATGGTGTTGGCACGAGAATTAAGCTGGTCGTGCATCCGGGTTACGGAGATCTGGTAGTGATCGTTGGGTTTGTACTCCTCGGGATGTGCGGCCAGCATGGCGGCGTGAACCGTGCGGAGTTCGTTGCGGGCGGCGTCGAGACTTGCGCCGGGAGCGAGCCGGGCAAACACTTCCGTCATGCGGTGGGAGCGGCCGGTCACCATGGTGGCGGATAAGTGATGGGGGCTGGTGACGATGTTGGAGATGATCTCGGTTTCTACCGGATAGGGTACCGACGGTTCCAGGACACCAACGATGACTGCGGTACGCGATCCTTCACCGGTGTCGAGGCGCAGGGACTTTCCAATCAAGGTGGGGTCGGAGTGGAGGGAGGTACTCCAGAATCGATTGGTCAGCACTACGGCGCCAGGTGCATTGGGACCATCGTCCGAGGGACCCAGCAAGCGTCCCATCACGGGGTGAAGTCCCATCACGTCGAAGTAGTTGCCATCGACGACACCGCCATGAATTTCGCGCGGCGTGCCGAGACCGACGACGGTGAAGTCCATCTCTGAAAATGTGCCTAGCTCCTTGATGGTTTTCAGCCCATGGCCGATGTCCTGGATTTCCGGAATGGAGAATGCCGCGTTGTCCTCCCCGATGCCTGGAGCGCTTTGGCGTATATAAAGCAGCCGATCTTCGTCGCGATTGGCGAGGGGGCGCAGCAGGACAGAGCGGACCACGCTGAAAATGGCTGCGTTGGCGCCGATACCGAGAGCTAAGGTAAAAGCGACGGTGATCCATAGCGCACGAGCCCGCGACAAGGAGCGCAACGCAATTTTCAAATCGTGAAGGAATGACATGAGGGCTTCCCTGGGGCAGATGACTTTGCCGTTTCTAGAAATTACTGGGCCCGAGCCGGAAAGGCTTGACAGAATAAGTTGATATCAACACATTATAACCATGTCAAGAGTGGCGATTGTTCCTTTTGAGACGACGCTGCGGGTTCGCGACTGTTGCCTTTGTCTCCACGTGCAGCGGGCCGCACGGGCACTGGCTCGGCGGTTTGACGAGGCTTTGCGGCCACTCGAGCTGACCAACGGCCAATTCTCGCTGATGATGTCGCTGAACCGTCCAGAGCCTCCCGGCATGGGGCCGGTGGCATTGCTGCTGGGCATGGACCGGACAACCTTGACCGCTGCCCTGAAACCGCTGCAGCGGCGCGGGCTTATCAAGTTGACGATCGACCCTTCGGACCAGCGTAGCCGACGGGCGAGCCTGACACGGAAGGGTGCGACGCTGCTGGCCAAGGCGGTGCCGGTTTGGGAGCGCACCAGTTTGGAAGTGGAAGCGCTCCTGGAAGATGGTGATTCGGATCGCTTGCGGAGGAATTTGCGGGCGCTTTCCTCTTTGCCGCCTCCTCCATAAGGCTGCTTTAAGATCGAGTCGAGACGTCTTTTCTCCGGATGAGGTAGTGGGTTGAACGGCAGATTGCAGGTGAGGCCAGTCCAGCAGCAGGATTTTGGGAAATGGAAGCCGCTATGGGATGGATACAACGCGTTCTACGGTCGCAAAGGGGAAACGGCGTTGCCAGATACCATCACAAACATGACCTGGTCGCGCTTCTTCGACGGATACGAGCCGATGCATGCGCTAGTCGCCGAGCAGGGGGATCAGTTGCTTGGTCTCACGCATTTCCTGTTTCATCGCAGCACAACCTCGCTGGGCCCAGTCTGTTATCTGCAGGACCTGTTCACGATCGAAGCCGCCAGAGGGAGAGGCGTGGGGCGCGCGCTCATCGAAGAGGTTTATCGATATGCGGCCGATGCAGGGTGCAGCAGGGTGTATTGGAACACGCATAAGACCAACGTGACCGCGATGAAACTGTACGACAAGGTAGCGGAAGAGTCGGGGTTTCTGGTGTATCGCAAGGCACTGTAATCCACGTCTTCCAGTTACACTGGGTTCACGGGATTCCCGCGCCCGCCGCATCTATTGACGCAACCGCGACTTCGCCTTCGACTGCTGGTTCCCGCAATCGCTCTGATTGTCGCGGCCACTATGGTTCCGATTGGGCTGCGACATCCTTCGCTTTCGTATATTCGGGATGTCATCGACCCCACGGATTTCGTTAACAATCTCATCCTCTATATGCCTTTAGGAATCGCCCTGGGCGGTACATCTTTGCTCCGGGCATTTCTCTTCGGCCTTTCGTTATCGACATGTGCCGAGGTGTTGCAGCTTGGGTACGTGGACCGGATTCCATCTTTCCTGGATATTGCCAGTAACACCTGCGGAGCAGTGATCGGCTATCTGGTCGCGAGCCTAGTTCTTCGGACAGGCCATGATCCGCGATCATGTCGGCTTTACCGGCCGCTCGCGATCGCGGCCATCCCTCTCGCGATCCTCGGCACGTTCGGGCTCGTGCACCACCGCACGGCGTCGGACTTCTCCAACTGGGGTCCAGACTTTCATCTGGCAGCCGGGAATGAACTCACCGGGGATCGTCCGTGGTCAGGAACCATCTCAGAGCTTGCCATCTATCCTTTTGCGATGTCTCCATCGCAAATCAGCGATCTTGCGGATAAGACATCGACGAAGTGGCCGACTGCGGGGGCCATGGCTGGTCCGATGCCGGCCTTGACAACCGGTTTTGGTCATCCGCTCCTTACCAAGCAGGAGGAGCTCACGCTGTACCAGACACTGGTGAGCCGCAGACAGCTCACTCTTCTGGTTCGAATGCAGACAAACAACCTGGAACAAGCTGGCCCGGCGCGCATTGTCACCTATTCTCTCGACCCGTTTAATCGGAACTTTACTTTGGGGCAAATCGGCAACACACTCACCTTCCGGCTGCGGACTCCGGGGTCTGGGTCGAACGGAGCGAATCCGGCTCTCTACACCGGACCTGTTCTTTCGTTAGACCACGCATCGCTGGTAGCAGCGGTTTACGATGGGCGTATCTCCAGACTGTACGTCGACGGCAAACTGGCGAGCGAAGCGGATCTTGGAGCGCAACGACCCCGGTTACCGAGACACATCATGCGCTGGCTTCCGGGGTCGCTGCCGATTCGTGAGATAGAACTAGCCGGCGCTGAGATTTTGGTGAGCGGATTGTTTGCGATTGGTATTTTTGGTTTGTGGGGAGTCCCTGATCGGCTGTTGCGCCGTTTTTTGCTTGGCGGAGTGGCAGGAGGCGTGATTGGCGCGGTCGTGTGGGCCTTCGGGGCGTCCAACCCAGGATTGGGGGCTTGCATCCTGTTGGAGTGTGTCGCTGCGGGGTTGGTGGTCTCCGCTTCTGTGGAAGAGGAGACGGCGGGCGGTGTGTTGGGTGACCGAGTGCAGACGGGGTCGATGACTAGGACTTAGGTTGGCGCTTGTAGATCCCGGAGTCAGCATTTGTGGTATCCCACATCTCGCGAAAAACGAGCGAGATGTGGGGCACCCAGGATTTGGCTGGACCCTTCTAGCTCTTAAACCTGGAACTCGTCTCATGAAGATCAGGCTCAAGGTGAACGGCGTGGAGCACGAGGTGGAGGTCGATCCTCAGACTCCGTTGCTGTTCGTGCTGAACGATGAGCTTGGATTGCGCGGACCGCGGTTTGGTTGCGGTATGGCACAGTGCGGTGCATGTACTGTCATCCTGCGCGGACAGGCGGTCCGATCATGCGTGATGCCGGTGAGTGCGGTTGGCCAGGCGGAGGTCACTACGCTGGAAGGCCTGGGTACTCCGGAAAAGCCTCATCCCATTCAACAGGCATTCATCGAAGAAGGAGCAGCGCAGTGCGGATATTGCCTCAGCGGCGTCATCCTTACAGCAAAGGCCGCTCTCGATCGAAACCCAGGGGCAACCGATCAGGAGATCCGCGAAGCTCTTAGGGGAGTTCTCTGCCGCTGCTTTGCCCATGTTCGCATGCTGCGGGCGATTCGAAAATATGCCGAGGCGAAAAGGCATGACTCCGTCGCGTCGTGAGTTTTTAAAGGGCTGTGGCGCCCTGATGGTGAGCTTCAGTGCTGCATCCGTTGCTCCCGCGCTCGGCCAGGGACGATCCCGCAAGTATCCTTCCTCAGTCGATGCCGCGAAGCTGGATTCCTGGCTAGCCATCGGCGCCGATGGCACGATTACCGCTTACACGGGTAAATGCGATTTTGGGCAAGGGATCTTTACCGCGCAGACGCAACTGATCGCTGAGGAGCTGTGCGTTTCCCTGACACGCGTGAAGCTGATTGAGTGCGATACAGCGGTCACTCCGGATCAAGGAACCACTTCCGGCAGTCAGTCGACGCCGACGAACTTCAACGTGGAAAATCTTGCTCTTGCGGCAGCAACTGCGCGCGAAGCTCTTCTGGGCCTGGCTTCCAAGAGGCTGGGCGAAGAGGCCGACCACCTTACCGTGGAAGAAGGAGTCATCACCGCCAGGTCGGGGCGCATGGTCAAGTATGAAGACCTAATCGGGAGCAAGCGTTTCAACCTGCCGTTGAACCCGACGGCAAAGCGGCGATCGCAAGCGCAGTGGACGGTGCTGGGGAAGCCCGTTCCGTCGCTGGACAGGATCGCGCTCATGACCGGACAGTTCGAGTTTGTTCACTATGTGCGGTTGGAGGGCATGCTCCACGGCCGGGTGGTGCGGCCGCCCGAAATGGGAGCCACCGTGGCCCAGGTGGATGAACAATCGGTCCGCGATATTCCGGGGCTGACGAAAGTGGTGGTTCGCAAAGACTTCGTCGGGGTGGTCGCGCAAACGCAGTACCAAGCGGTGGTTGCCGCCCGAAAGTTGGTGGTGCGATGGAATCCGGGCCCTGCTTTGCCAGATCAGAAAACTTTCTTCGAACATCTGCAACAGCAGGTGTCACATGACGCCCTCAGCGTCGACTCAAGGGACGTTGAGGCGCAACTTGCTGCGACCCGCAGCGTAGTGCGAGCGAGATATACCTACCCTTATCAAATGCACGGCTCGGTAGGGGCATCCTGCGCGGTGGCCGACGTGAAGCCCGACGGGGCGACGGTGTGGTCTCCGACCCAGTCGGCATATCCAACGCGCAGTATTGTGGCCAAGCTGCTGGGTCTGCCGGTCGACAGCGTGCGCGTGATCTATCGGCGAGGGTCCGGATGCTATGGATTGAACGGCGCTGATGCGGTTTCGTTCGATGCGGCCCTGCTGTCGCAAGCAGTGGGCAAGCCGGTGCGGCTTCAGTTCTCGCGCCAGGACGAAATGATGTGGGAGAACCTGGGTTCGGCTTGCGTAGTCGAACACAGAGCGGGGCTCACGCCGGACGGCCGCATCGCCGCTTGGGACCGAGAGGGCTGGGTGGCTTCACTGGGCAGCCGGCCGGGCTATGATCAGCCGGGCAATGTGATCAGCGGTATGTTAGCCGGCTACCCACCGGAACCGGTGGAACCAGGCCCGGCAAAACCGCCCACCGGCAAGCTGCGCAACCAGAGCAACATTGTGCCTTCCTACTTCGCGGGATGTATCGGCGGAGCGTGCGGCGGAGGAGGAACGATCCGCAGTGAGCGAGCGCTCACGCATACGGTGCGGTCTCCGTTCTTCACCGGCCCGTTGCGCTCGCCTTTGCGGATCCAGAATACGTTTGCCAACGAATGCTTTATGGATGAGCTGTGCTGGCATGCGAAGGCTGATCCGGTGGCGTTCCGCTTGAAGCATCTACAGGACTCGCGCACCATCGGCGTTCTGAAGGCTGTTGCCGAGGCTTCGAAGTGGAATGCGAGCCGATCCGCAGCACGGGTTGGCAAAGGAGCCGTGAGCGGGCGCGGCATCGCCTGCGTGGCCTACGAGGGAGAGAACGGGTATGCTGCCCTGGTTGCGGATATCACCGTTGACCTCGAGACGGGCTTAGTTCAGCCAAAGCGCTTTATCGTGGCTCTGGATTGCGGGCCTATCTCGAATCCCGATGGCCTTCGAAACCAGATCGAGGGTGGGATTCTGCAAGGGATGAGCCGTGCTTTGGTAGAGGAGGTCACGTGGGACGAGCGGCGCATTACGTCGGTCGATTGGCGGAGCTATCGAAGCCTGCATCTTGATTACGAGATACCGATGATCGAGAGTGTCCTGGTAACGCCTGATGGTGTGCCGGCAACGGGCGCCGGAGAGACGGCAATCACGGTGACTCCGGCTGCGATTGGGAATGCGATCTTCGATGCAACCGGTGCGCGGCTGCGGGATCTGCCATTTACTCCTGAACGGGTGAAGGCTGCCTTACTGGGGACGGATCGTGGAGCGTAGGGGAACTCCGCTGCTGCCTTGGGGGGCGGCACGACGTCTGCACTCAAGCAGTCTGGGGAAAAGATGGTTTCGGGGAAAATGAGATGGAAAGCGTACCTCAGAGCCTAAAGGCCTCATGACGCTGCTGGGTTTGTGTACGGGCTAAAGCCCGTACCTACCCTTCCTACCTTCCGTCAAGCAGCCTGGAAGACGGAGGAAGTCGTCTTGGCAGGGTCATTTTGGGGAAGAGGAGGATAGACGTCGCTATGCTCCACACCCATGACACGGAAATGCGGGTTGTCGTCAGCCGCAGCAAGAATCGCTCGAACCGCCGTGGGCGCTCCGATGTAATAGCGCTTGGTGCGGGGATACGCGGGGTTAACAAAGGGCTGACGGCAAAGGATGACACAATAGGCGTTCATAAAATTTCTCTCCCACTGGCTTGAGATGCGTAATTTCGGGATCCCAATGGTTACAAAAGTACTGTCTATGACCCAATAGTAATGGAAGATTTACATGCCTTCAACCTGAAAGCGTGGGCCTATTCCGGCGGGGGAGCTGTCGATGATGGCGTGGGTTTGCCGTCGATGGTGTGGGGTTCCATGAGTTCGGTGCGGGTTCCGTCGGGGTCAAAGAGGTTGGCCTGGCGCTTGCGATTGATGCCGAGACGCATCTCGACCGGATGATCGTAGGTTTTGAAGTACGACCTGGTCTTCAGCGTTTCAATGCTGGCTGCAACATCAGGAACCTCGAGACAAAGATGATGTGCGGAGCCCCGGTGAGTTGGGTCCGGCGGGTTTTTCGCGAGCATGAATTCGATGTAGTCGTCGCCGTCCGGAACCTTGAGATTGACCCAGGAAAGGACGGTTCCCGATGAACTGCCTCGCCAGGTTTCCTTAAAGCCAAGTATTTCCGTATAGAACTTGTACTCAGGATCCAGTTGGGTCACGATCAATCCCACATGCATCATGCGGGTGGAGATCCGTGTGTCGCTCATGTATTTGCCGTAAGCGGCTACTGTTTTTCCGGCGGGCATGTACTGCACCATCTCCACCTGGTGGCCGGCGGGATCGATGATGTTGAAGCTGAGGTTTCCAATCCTTGCCTGTTGGGCGTGATCGGGGACCTTGATTCCCTTCGAGGCCAGATAGAGTCGCAACGCTTCGATGTCGTCAGTCTCGAGGGAAATGTGGCTGAGACGGTCAGAGTTGGCTTCGCGTTCCGGGAAAAGCTCGATGTATTGATGGTCGTTGATCTTGAAGAAGGTCATCGAGGCGGAACCGTCTTTGTTCTTTAGCGAATACGGTTCTTCGAAACCGAGAAAGCCACCGTAAAAGGAACGGGACTTCTCATAGTCGCGAGCAAAGACTGCGATGTGCGCTACGCCGAGGATGTGTGGCCGCGGTGGTGTTTGTGCTGTAACGATCGTCGCGGAAAGCAGTAGAAGTGCAACGGTTGCGTTACGGGCAGCCTGACCTAAGAGGAAGTGAATCATTCTGCTTCGGCGCACGTTCATGTCTACTCCGTTTTGCGACGAACGCCCTTCGCTCGATGACCAACTTCGTCCCCCTTTGCGGGGGGAATATTAGGAGCATTCCTTAGCAAACCGAGAAGCTCCTCGCCGGTTGCAGCTCCAGCGCGACTCTGGAAGAACTCAGCGGCGGTTTCAACTACTCCAATCTTTTGCGCCACGGCAACAGCGATCCATTGGTTCAGGGATACCCCGTCTTCCTTAGCAAGGCGCTGAGCGGCTCTTTTGATTGAGATAGGTAACTTCAACGGATAGGTAGCTTTACTCATAGGTGAATCTTCTTTAAGACATCTGCTGGTCGAAGAACCGGAATTCGAGACCATCCGCCGATCCCAGAAAAGTCAGCCACGTTATGAGTGATAATAGCCTCCGCCCGACCGTTTATGGCGGCTTCCAAAACCATCTCATCATTAGGATCGCGTAGCTGTGGTCGCCACTGAAAATGAATATCCACGGGTTCAATGAGCGCCGCCAGCCCGGCCAGGAAGCTCTCGATTTGCGCCTCATTCAGCCCATGGGCAAGTCTCTGTTCGGGTCTATATAGAACGTCCTCGTACTCAAAGAAAAGCGGGGGAGTCGCGAGTGGTACCAGCTTTCGAGTCGCAATCAGGCGCATCACCTCATTCGCGGCGCCGTGTCGGCTCCTCAGGGCAGCGACGACAACTGAAGTGTCAATGACAACTCTCCGCATTTATACATCCCATACGATATCACATTACATGGGATGTGTAAGACGGGAGCTGTCTCAGCTACGCGTGCAGTGTGTACCTATGGCTGCTTTGCCTTCAGGGTCAAGAGCTTTAAGTCGATCGCATCTCCCATTGCTTTGTAGCCAGAGTCATTGGGATGGAGATGGTCCCCGGGGTCAACGCTGGGCAGGAATGTGTCGGGGTGATTCGGGTCTCTCACCGCAGCTTCGAGGTCGACGAAGCCATCAAGTACGCCGCCTGTGCGGATCCATTCGTTCACGGCCTTGCGGATGGTTTCGCCCCTTTCGGTGTAGTAGTGGGCGCCATGATAGGGCGTGAGGGTGCAGCCGATGACTGCGATGCCGTGGGCGTGGGCACGCACCACCATCTGATTGAGGGCGGAGATCAGGTCGGCTGCGGTAAGGCCGGCATCAGGATTGTCATGCAGGCGGCCGATGTCATTGATGCCTTCGAGAATGAGGAGATACTTCGCTCCGCTCTGGGCAAGCACATCGCGATCGAAGCGCGCCAGGGCACTGGGGCCGGCCCCATCGAGCAAAATCTTGTTTCCGCTAATGCCTTCGTTCAATACCGCCAGGTTGCGAAACTTCGGGTCAGCTTGCAGGCGCCGCGCCAGCTCGTCCGGCCAGCGTTGGTTGGTGTCGATGGTTGACTTGGCGCCGTCGGTGATGGAGTCGCCAATGGTGATCACGGCTGCCGCGTCGGGAGCGGCAAGGGTATCGACGCCGTTGAGGTAATACCAGCTAGTCGCGGTGGTGGGCGATTCCAGACTGGCACTGGACACTACATTGCCGGTTACGTGATAGCTGGTCGAGTTGCCCAACTGATGCTCGGTCACCGGACCGGTTGGGTTAGGGAGGAAGAAGCTGACCGTGAGATCGGAAAGAGCAGCAAGCTTAAAGGACGTGGGATCACTGACCACGAGAGCGCCCGGAGGAATGGAGACGGAGGGCTGTCCGTTGAAGGTTACGACCTTGCTGGTGCCGGGAACGATGGCCACTCCTTTGAGGGTCCGAGCGATCTCCACCGCGCCGATGACCAGCGGACTGGTTCCGTATAGGTTGGAGAAGCGCACCCGCAGTGTCTCTCCACCCATGCTTACGTGGACCACTTCGCGCAGAGTGGCACCCGATTGCGTGCCGGCGGCGAGGAGTTCCTCAGCGTTTTTGGCGTGAGCATCCAGAAGAGGCGACGAGGCCCAGGTGCCGACCCATTTCTTTGCTTCCGATTTGGCCAACACTACCGGCGCGCATAGGGCGACGCTCAAGATCACCATCAGGTTTCGAGTGCGCTTTTTGCTCATCGTTCTTCTCCTAGAAGCGTAGATAGGCGCCCAGGCTCAGTTCAGAGGTTTGCCGCCTGGTGTTGGTTGTCAGCGATGATGCGTTGAAGTCCGGCGTGTTGTAGAGCAGGCCGCGGTATTGGAATCGCAGTCCGAGGTGGTTGGTAAAGACCGGATGATTGACCCCGACTTCATAAAGAACGGGCACGCGGGTCTGTTTGTTGTACTTTTGCCCGCCGACGGTGGTCGGGAGGAAGATTAAGGCACCCGCCCCGACGGTTGCAAACGGCTGCAAGCCGAGAATCGGAATAGTCGGCCCTTGCACCAGGTAGGCAACGGAAACCTCGTGGACGTTGTTCTGCACGCCGAAAGGAATGGTGGAAAACCTCTCGGTGAAACGGGTGTAGGAGTAATTGACCTCGTAGCCCAACCAGGGATGAAACGATTGCCGGACGGTCGCGAGTGCGCCCATGGACTCGGTGGGGTGGTCGCGAATGCCATTGCTATTGATTGTCCCGGTAGATTGCCCAAAGACGCTTACTGCACCATCAAGGTTCTTCAGGGTCTGGGCCGTTGCCGGGCGCCACGCAGATGAGGTTGAAAGAAGAATAAAAAGAAGGAAAGAAAAGGACCTGCGAACAGAGGGAATGCACATCAGTTTGCCCACGCTCCTGCGCCTGAAAGAAATGGAAAGGGGTACGACATCATCTTTCAACCCAAAGAGATAGCATACGCCAGGGTCACTGCGGTCCGGCGGCGGGAGCGGCGTGGTGCTCGTCGATGTACTCCTCGATGCACTGATCGAGGATGCCGTGCGCCTGCAGGATGAAATCGATGGCGTCGCGCCCGGCCCCTTCCCCACCGGGATGGGGAGTGACGTAGTGGGCGGCGGCCTTTACCTGGTCACGGGCGTTGGCAGTTGCGATGGCGAGTCCACACACGCGCATGACCGGCAGGTCGATCACGTCATCGCCTACGTAGGCGATCTGCTCGAGGGTGAAGGATCCCCGCTGCATGATTTCGCTGACCGCCCGTATTTTGTAGTCCTGTCCCATGTAGACGTATTCCATGCGGAGGGCGCGGGCGCGCTGGGCGACGGTTTCAGAGGTCCGCTTGGTGATCACGCCCGTATGGATGCCGCCGATGCGGGCCAGGGAAATGCCGATCCCGTCGTGGGCGTGAAATCCCTTGGGCTCAAAGATCTTGTCTGGCAGGGCTTCGATGGTGGTGGGCAGGGACCAGATCTTGCCGTCGGTAAGAACTCCGTCTACATCGAAGAGGACGAGGCGGATGCGGCGGGCACGGTCAGCGGCGGAAAAATCCATAGCCTCATTCTATGGACGCGCATGTTGCGGCCGCCGTTTCAGATACAACTTTCGTTTCCTCACTGCATCTTGCCTTCAACACAGGCTAGCGCAATGATGAGAACGCTATGAGAACTACGAAACACTTTCCCTAGTATTTAGCCAGCGCCATCGCGGTTTTGGCGTTGGTAGCGACTCCCGTTTTCGGCTCTCCCTTTTCCCACTATGCCGGTATCTATAGTTCCGAAGCTCCGGATACGACGGACGCGGCTGGTCCTGCCGGTCCTGCGTTCAGCGTAAGCCTGGGCCCGGACGGTACGGCTACTGTGACCCAGGATATGGGAAAAGGCGCGGTTACTACGTTTGGCCACTGGTCCGATGCTGGAAGCCAGATCACGATCAAATTCGATGCCGTCGGGGACAAGCCTGGCGATGCGCCCATGGTGTTTCAACCCAGCCATGATGGACTTCAGGCGGTGACCTGGAACCATATGCTTTGGGGAAAGACGACTCCTCCGGCGCTGAAGAAGGAAGACTCGAATTGGCACACGAATAAGAAACACGGCTTCCTGTGAGTTGCTGGCACCTTGTTAGTAACTACCAGGTTTAGCGGCCGCGCAGGGTTTCGGACACAGGATGAAGCGGGTGGTCAGGGTGGGTCTTCAGCCTGGACATCGTGGTGTCTCCCGAGCTTGTAGTCGTGACTTTCAGAAAAAGCGTGCCTCAGCGGCTGAAGCCGTCAAGCGCATAGGCCATTTACGGCACGGCTAAACCCGTGCCCTTCGTTTAAATTGGCGAACCCAGTGGAGATCTCTTACTGACGGGCTAAGCATGTGTCGTCCCCTTCGGGACTCGGTTTGCGTGAAATCCTACCCGGCACTCCCGTGCCGGGCTACAGATTGTCCCGTCCCTTCGGGACTGATTGGGTCGGGCGACCTCGGGTTCTTTTCTACCCCTTGAAGCCCCGTCAAGTGCGTAGGTTATTTACGACACGGCTAAACCAAAGCCATGCCCATCGTCTAGAGAATTTCCTATCCAAATCCGTTGGTTCGGCGTAGAGGCTGGCTGATCGCAGGGGCATTTTGTTTCGCTTTTACGGCCCGTCTAAAGTCGTGCCCTGATACGAAGCATAAGAGACGTGGCACCCGACGGACTCGCGCGTTCCGTAGCTTAAATGCATCGCTCGCCACCTTCATGGACGCAACCTGTTACGGCCTTAAAGGCCGAATTATTCTGCCGGATTTATGTACGGGCTAAAGCCCGTACCTACCTTTTTTGTCCTCGGAAATCTTTCGCAGACGGTCAAGCCCCGCGTGTTCCTCTTTCCCCTTTTTGCCGGTTACGAAGGCTCTAAGATGAAGGGATGCCCGTCCAACTTTGCATTCCCGAGGCCGAGGGTGTCGGCTCGCTGGCTTGGGCGCATCCCGTGGTGCAGGAGTGGTTCACTAGCAAGTTTGGTACCCCTACTTCTCCGCAGGAACTGGGGTGGCCGCCCATCCTTGCCGCCCAACCGACGCTGATTTCTGCCCCGACCGGGCTCGGGCAAGACGCTGGCCGCGTTTCTGATCTGCATCGACAAGCTGATTCGCCGGGCCATCGATGGCTCGCTGCCGGCAACGACCGCGGTGGTGTACGTCTCGCCGCTCAAAGCGCTCAGCAATGATGTGCAGAAGAACCTGGAAATCCCGCTGCGGGAGATTCAGGAACTGGCCCTGGCGCGGGGATACTTGTGCCCGCCTATCCGCACCGCGGTGCGCACCGGCGATACGCTGCCCGCGGAACGACGGGCCATGCTCAAGCGGCCGCCACACATACTGGTCACCACGCCGGAGTCGCTGTACATCCTGCTGACGGCCGAGAAGAGCCGGGAGAATCTTTGCGCGGTTGAGACTGTGATCGTGGACGAGATCCATGCGGTTGCAGACGACAAGCGCGGCTCCCACCTGGCACTCACGCTGGAACGACTGGACGCACTGGTGTGCGGAGAGAACCGGCTGAGCCCGGGCGCCATGATCCGGGGACGATCGCAACCACCGCAACGCATTGGGCTTTCCGCGACTCAGAACCCGATCGAGCTGGTGGCCAGTTTCCTGGGCGGACAGCGCGGACCGGAAGTGGCTATCGTGCAGGTGGGTCAGCATCGTGTACTCGACCTGGCGATCGAGATGCCGGGCGAAGAACTGGGATCCGTGGGCACCAACTCGATCTGGGACGACATCTACGAACGCCTCGCGGAGCTGGCGCTGGAGCACCGGTCGACCCTGGTCTTTGTCAACACGCGGGCCATGGTGGAACGGCTGGCCTTCTGCCTGGGGGAACGGTTGGGGCCGGAAAACGTTGCGGCGCACCACGGGAGCCTGTCGCGAAAACTTCGTTTTGAGGCGGAGCGAAAACTCAAGAATGGCGAGATCCGGCTGCTGGTGGCCACAGCCTCGCTGGAGCTGGGGATCGATATCGGCCACATTGACCTGGTGTGCCAGGTGAACTCTCCCCGTGCGATTGCCGCGGCTATGCAGCGGGTGGGGCGTGCGGGCCACTGGCGCGGTGCGATTCCCAAGGGCCGCTTCTTCGTCACTACACGCGACGACTTGATGGAGTCCGCGGCGTTGATCCGCGCCATGCGGGCGGGGGTGCTGGATCGGCTGGAGATTCCTGACTGCCCGATCGATGTGCTGATGCAACAGATTGTCGCCGCATGTGCTGCGGAACCCTGGGAGGAAGATGCTCTGTATGAAGTGTTGCGGCGGGCGCACCCGTATCGCGGTCTCACGCGCCAACGATATGACGAGATTCTCTGCCTGCTGGCGGATGGGATAGAGGCCAGCCGCGGCCGTTACGGATCGTACCTGCTGCGTGACCGGGTGAATGGCCGCATGCAGTCGCGGCGAGGTGCGCGCACCATCGCTGTTTCCAATGGCGGCACGATTCCCGATACTGCGCTCTACGCCGTGATTGTGCAGCCGGAGGGGGTACAGATCGCTACCCTGGATGAGGATTTTGCCATCGACTCTTCGGCGGGGGATGTGATTCTGCTGGGCAACACCAGCTGGCGCATTCTACGTGTGGAGAGCGCAGGACGGGTGTTGGTAGAAGATGCGCACGGCCAGCCGCCCAATGTGCCCTTCTGGCGGGGCGAGGCTCCGCAGCGGACGTTTGAGTTGTCAAGTTTCGTCTCCGGCTTGCGCCAGGAGATCAGCGCACGGACCGGCAATGTGCTGCCGGGATACATCAGCCAATCGCATCCCCAGGTAGCGGAGACCGTGGCATGGCTAAAGCAGGAGTGCTGGGTCGATGATGCGGGCGCGGAGCAGATGATTGGCTATATCGTTGCCGGCCGCGCCGTGCTGGGCGCGGTGCCTGCTCTGGACACCATCATTGCCGAGCGCTTTTTCGATGAGGGCGGCGGGATGCAGTTGATCCTGCATGCGCCTTTTGGCGGCCGGATCAACAAGGCGTGGGGACTGGCGCTGCGAAAACGCTTCTGCCGTGGTTTCAATTTTGAGTTGCAGGCAGCGGCAACCGACAACGGACTGAATATTTCGCTGGCCGAACAGCACAGCTTCCCGCTTAGCGACGTGTTCCACTTTCTTACCGAGCAGACGGTGACCGAGCTACTGGAGCAGGCATCGCTCGATTCGCCCATTTTCCGCGCGCGCTGGCGGTGGGATGCCGGACGCAGTTTGCAACTGTTACGGGTTTATAACGGCAAGCGCATAGCGCCCCAGGTACAGCGGACGCGGTCCGATGACCTGCTGGCCAGCGTTTTCCCTCAGGTTGCCGCGTGCCAGGAAAATATCGAAGGCGATATCCAGATCCCCGATCATCCGCTCATCCAGGAAGTCATGAAGGATGTATTGACGGAAGCGATGGACCTGGAGGGACTGATCCAGCTGCTCGCCGGGATACGGACAGGAGCGATCCGGTGTCTCGCGGTCGACAGCGCGGTCCCCTCCGCCTTTGCGCATGAGCTGCTGAACGCGAATCCGTATGCCTTCCTGGACGATGCGCCGCTGGAAGAACGGCGTGCCCGCGCGGTGAGCATGCGCGGAATGGTTCCGGACAAGATGCTAGGCGAGGCCGGGCGCCTTGATCCGGCGGCGATTGCCGAGCTGCGCGATGAGTGTTGGCCGGACGTGCGCGACGAGCACGAGCTGCATGATCTGCTGTGCTCGCTGGTGGTGGTGCCGGAGGAGATCCTGTCGATCGATGGCGCGATCCACTGGGCTGGGTTCTTTGAACGGCTACAGTTCCACGGCCGGGCTACGATGGCCGAACATGCTGGACGGCGATACATGGTAGCGGCGGAACGGGTAGAGCATCTCCGTCTTTTGTGGCCCGAGGCGGTGATCGAGCGGCCAATTCCCTGCCCTCCGGATGCAAAAGAGTTGGTGTATGGCGATGTGGTCCGCAAGACGGTGCAGGGATGGATGGCGTTGCTCGGTCCGGTGACTTCGCGGACGCTGGGCGCGCGGCTGGGCATCGAGCCGGCGGCGATCTGGGCAGCCATGCTGGTGATGGAGATGCAGGGGAGCATCCTGCGCGGGGTGTTTGAAGGCGGCGAAGCGGCCAGCGACGCGGATGTGGAGTGGTGCGAGCGCAGGCTGCTGCAACGCATTCATAAGAGGACGCTGGCTGGGCTGCGCAAGCAGATCGAGCCGGTCACGCCGGCGGTTTACATGCAGTGGTTGATGCGTTGGCAGCGGGTGGCACCGCGTTCGCAGTTGAGCGGGGAGGCGGGGGTGCTGGAGGCGCTGCGACAGCTGGAGGGCTTTGAAGCGCCGGCTATCGAGTGGGAACGGACGCTCCTGCCACAACGCGTCGCCGGCTACGATCCGCGCTGGCTGGATGTGTTGTGCCTGGAGGGCGTTGTGGGATGGGGACGCATCTCCCCTCACCCGGCTTTTGCCACCCATGGGGTCGATTTTTCAGCTCCTAAACGGGTGGTGCCGACCAGCATGGCTCCGGTGACTTTCTTTATGCGCGAGGACGCGCTTTGGATGGACCGGTGCCTGGCCGAACGCGCGATTCCGGAGCCTGCCTTGCAAGCCTGCCTGAGCGAACTGGCGTGGCAGGTGCGCGATCACCTGTCGCAATATGGAGCAGTCTTTGCCGGTGACCTGGTGCGGCTGTTTGGCGTGCCGGCAGAACAAGTGAATCGCGCCTTGTGGGAACTGGTGGCCGCGGGGCTGGTCACGGCCGACGGCTTTGACAGCCTGCGAGTGCTGATCGACCCCCGGCGTAAAGCTATCTTTCAAGGGGGGTTAAAGCGCCAGCGGAACACGGTGGGACGGTGGAGCCTGCTGAACCCGTCGGCTGGGTTGAGCGAAAGCGTGGGCGCCCAAGCGGAGCGCCGCGAGGCTGAGATTGAGTCCGCCTGCTGGATGCTGCTACGTCGCTACGGAGTGGTATTCCGCGATGTGTTGGAGCGGGAGACGACGATCCCCCGCTGGCGGGAGCTGCAGGGTATGTTCCGCCGGCTGGAGGCCAGGGGCAGCGTCCGTGGAGGCCGGTTCCTCAGCGGCTTTGGCGGAGAGCAGTTCGCGGTGCCGGAAGCGGTTGCCTCCCTACGCGAAACGCGCATCAACACCGTAGATGAGGCGATCACCGTGGCCGCGGCTGACCCTCTGAACCTGGCGGGTGTCGTGGTCCCTGGAGAGCGGCCGGCGGCGGTTCCGGGAAAGACGGTCACGTTCCTGGCCGGCGCTGTACGGGTGGAGGAGCCCGGCGTAGCCGTATCGGCCATTTGAAACAGTCTCGAATCATTTGGCCAGACTTGCTAATCTAACGGCTATCAATCCAAGGAGGCCAAAGGTGAACCTGATCCTGACTATTATTGCGATCATTATCTGGGGCTGGTTAGCCGTGATCTGGACGCGGCGGATCAAGGCGCGCCGCGAGATGGAGCGGCTGAGTATTACGCCAGAGGCGCTTCATGATCTCATGGTCGCGCAACACGACGTACTGGTGTTGGATGTTCGCCAACCTCTGGATTTATTGGCAGATTCCGAAATCATCGAGGGCGCGCAGAGGATCTCGCCCCAGGATGCGGAAAAGAACCCGGCTCTCATCCCTAACGACAAAGAGCTGGTGGTGTACTGCACCTGTCCCAGTGACAAAACCAGCCGCGCCATTGCCCTCAAGGCACAGACCCTGGCGCCGAATATCGACCTGAGCCGGGTCAAGTTTCTCAAAGGTGGCTTGGCGGCATGGAAGGCTAAGGGCTATCCGGTAGTACCGTACGACAAGACCTTTCACCTGGACACAGGAACCTAGATTTAAATCATCGTTTCCAGTTGATCGAATTGGGGACTGCCGCCAAGGCTTCCCCATAGTCCTCCGGGCAGAGATCGCTCCCACCTGGGGTTATTACAGGGGACTTGATGGGCATCTGCTTGCGGGATGCCAGGTCTCAAACGCGAGCCCCCACGGCACACCGGGGCAGGCTGGGCACCCATCGTTTCTACCCCTCAGGTCCTACCCGTTCGTTTCTATTTCTTCGGTTCTATCTCTTTGGTTCTACCTCTTCGGCTGAGCGTCCTGAGAAAATGGGGTATGCAGGATGAACCGGCCAAGCCGCCTGTCGGACCAGCAGAGTTGGAGCTGGGCGAGGATTATTACTACGACGGTCCTTATCTGGTGTTCACTGCGCAGTATCACTTAAAGCGCGGAAGCTGCTGTGGCTCGGGATGCAGGCACTGCCCTTACCGGACTTCACCCGACTAGACCACATCTCTCACGGCCCACCTGGGTAAGCTGGCAACGGGTCTTGATGAGAGGCATCTACACCGTGCAGACTCAGGGCCGAGGTTCGTGGAATCCCACATCTGCCAAAACCGGGCAGATATGGGGCACCCGTCATTGGTTACGGAACTGGCCGCGAGAAACGCGGGCTAGCACTTGTGGTTACGGTGTCAGCACTACTTTTCCGGCCGCCCCTTTTTCCGCCAGCTCCTGGGCCTGACGGATGTCCGCCAGCTTCATCCTCCTGCTGATGGGGATGGCAAAGTCACCCCTGGCAATCTCGGCGGCAAGTTGCTGCAGCCGTTTGGCGTCCGGCTGGGACCATACTTCGTTCACTTGTAATGAGCGGCCATCTGCCGACTTGGGTTTGCCCACCACGGTAGCCAGGATTCCGTTTTTCTTGATGCGGGGGAGGAGACGATCGATCACGTCGCGACCAACGGTATCTGCGACTGCGTCTAATTCTTTTAAACCGGCAACGTCTTGTTGGTTGTCGATGGCGACGATTTCGTCAGCGTTGAGCGCTGCGGCCTCGGCGCGCTGACTCGCGCGTACCCCGGCGATGACGTAGGCTCCGCGCTGTATGGCAACGTGGACCGCGGTACGCCCCACGCTTCCTAAGGCACCGGTCACCAGCACCCTTTGTCCGGGTTGCGGGGCGATTCCCTTTTCGATCAATTGGGCGCCGGTCTGCAGCACCAGCGGGAAAGCGCCAGCGTCGCTGGGGTTGAGGCCTTCCGGCATCAGCGCCAGGATTTCAGCTTTGCAGGCGACGTATTCCGCGTAGGTATGGTCAGTTACACCCATCACCAGGGTGTCCAGTTCTATGCCCGTGACGCTGTCGCCCAAGGCGACGATCTGACCGGCAAGGTCGTAGCCGAGGATCGTGGGAAGTTTGAGCGGCATGATGTCTTTCATGTCGCCGCGCCGGATTTTGTAATCGATCGGATTGATGCTGGTGGAGGTGAGCTTTACCAGCACCTGGTCTGGGGCGGCTACGGGGATGGGGACTTCCTCGTAGAGGAGTTGGTCGACGCTTCCATATGACTGGAGCTGAACTGCTTTCATTGGTTCACCATTCTTGCGACGTCTTTATTAGTATCCCTCAGCAGTTTGAGGGGGAGGGCCATGATTTGCCCAAGATAGTTGTTGCCGGGAAGAGCGCACCGCAGGTCCCTCCGCTACGCTTCGCTCCGGTCGGGATGACAAGGAAGGAGTAACGGTTCCATAGAGAGTGGATGCCGAACCGAAGCGTTTTTCATTATCTTCGGTGGGCCGCAGACCCATGACTCCTCCGGTCCCACGGCACACCGGGGCAGGCGGGATGACAAAGGAGGAGTCTTGGCCTCTTCTTTGAGGCGCTGGTTACGGGGAAGGAGCTTGAACCGGCGGCGCGGTACTCGAAGGCGGAGCGGCCGGCGCCGGTGTGGTGGGACGGACCAGGAGGGCTTGGCGGGGGAAGCTGAAGCTTCCTCCTGTGTCGTCGATGACGTTGACCTGGCAGATGTAGAGGCCGGCGTTCAGGCGGTCGAGGGGAATGTCGAAGGCGAAGGCCACGGCATCGCGTCCGGGCACGTTTACGCTCGTGGCTTCGACCAGCGGGCTCTCGAATACCTTTGTGGTTCCCTGCAAAAACTCGATGCTGGTCAGAACTTTTACACCCGGCTTTGCGGCAGGATCATAGACCTCGTAAAGCAGATACATGTGCTGGTCGGTGCGGAAGACATGGGCCACGTTGGGAACCCAGGTGAAGCCGCCATTGGAGAGCGGATTTTCCTCATCCTTCTTGCCCGATGGACCGCGCTGGCTGGAAAGCACGACGGAGCTTAGCTTAAGGGGAAACTTCTTGAGGTCGGGCAGATTGATATCGGTTTCGAAGGAACCCATGCGGCCGGTCTCATTTTCCCGCACCACAAACTTGAGGTGGTACTTGCCTAGCGGCAGAGTAAACCCGGTGGTGTATTGAATGTTCTTGCGCGAGACCTGCTGCGAGTCATCGATGGCGAGCTTCACCGTCTGGCGAATCTCCGCCATGTCCTGACCGGCAGTGTTTTTGAGCTGCCCGATGATGTCGAGGGTGGCCTTACTGCGGTCTCCGCCTTTGACGAAGGGAATCTGAGAGCCGGGGACAATCAAGGAGACAGGCACGTAGAAGCGTGGCTGGCCGGCGCCGGTATCACTGCGGAAATAGTAGGCCTGCAGGTAGACCTCGACATCGGTGGCAGGCAGATCGCTGGCCAACTGCTCCTGCAACTGACGCTCGCGCTCGTCCCGGTTGGCATGTTTGTAGTCTGCAGGAGCGTAGTAGCCGGGCCGGTACTCGAGCTTCACGTTGGGGCGATTGATTTTGATAGAAAGCCTGCGGTAGCGACCGTCTTTCGCAGTATCAGTCGAGCGGAAGCCGATCACGTAGTAGGCGGAGGTGTCCTGCTGAATGCGCTGAAAGGCAGGGGAAAAATCGTTCGAATCGAAGAAGGCCTTGCCCCCGGTATCGGAGGACAGAGTGGCCATGACTTCCTGGGTATTGAAGTTGGAATCGAGATTGTTCTGCAGGGCCGCGCCGTTGTAGCCGCTGGTGCCACGCAGGCTGCCGGTAGAGGCGTCGCCCAGGGGCGAGATAGCTTCGAGGCCGCGCGCATCCACAGAGTAGATGGACATATTGGCGCGCACGGAAGCGTTGATGGCGGCGTGGAGGGAGGCCTGGTTCTCAATGCCATCGCGCTGGATGCCGCCGGAGAAATATAACAGTGACTTTTTCTCGTTGATGTAGGCCAGTGAGTGGGCGATGTCGGCGAAGGCAAACAGCTCGCGGTCGGTGTTGATGTCGTTGTATTCCGATTCGTCCGCGGTGAAGGAGGTGGCGTCTTCCACCTGGTTGGTGGTGCTGGTGGCTCCGGATTGAAAGCCGGATCCCTGGCTTCCGGAATAGGCGTTGACTGCGTTCAATAACAGTTGCTTATTGGCGGTGAAATCCAGGTCAAGGGACAGCGACTGATCGAGGGACACGACGGCTACCAGGTCGGCGGGCTGCATCTGCTTGTTGAGGTAGTTGCGGGCCGCGTCCTGCGCCCGCTCCAGATCTTCGGGCTGCATGGAGGTGATGTCGAAGAACATCACGATGAGGCGATGGTTGCGCAACTGAGCCGAGGTTGCGGTGCGGTTCATATTGCCCATGATGGTGTTGCCCGTCTTGCCATTCACTGTGGCCTCGTTGAGGGGCGCGGCCTGATCGACGCTTTGGAAGTCGAAGCTGATGATCTTCTGCGGCTTGCCGTTCTCCTGAACCTGGAAATCGTTGGCGGTGAGGCCACGCACTACTTCACCGGTCTTTCTGTCGCGGACGACAACGTTGGTGAGCACCAGATCGCTATCTACCTTGAGGGTATAGGCGGTTTGCGTATCGGTTGCCGGGGCCTGATCCTGCGCAGCCATGGGCATCGCTCCCAACAGGCCCATGAGGGCGAGAGCGGTGAGTCTGCGAAGGTGGCCGATCACGTTCATCCGAACTGAATCCTCTCTCTAGAACCGATAGCGGGCGTTAAACGTGAATTGACGCATGCCCGCAGCGGCGGTGACCTGACCGTAGGTCGCCGATCCCACGGTGGTGTCGACCCCCGAGTATTGGACGGTGTTGAACACGTTGCTGGCGGTGGCGCGCATCTCGAACGTGCGGGTCTCTGAAAAGCGCACGGTCTTAGAAAGGGACGCGTTCACCGAAACTGTGCCAGGGCCGGGGATGGAGAACCGTGGGGCCGTCCCGTAGGTGCTTGACGGCGTGGTAAAGGCGTCCTTGTTAAACCAGTTGCGCAAAGATCCACCCCCGGCGGTGAGCGAGACTCCCGGCACGCGGTCGGGGCGGAGGGATGCCGTGGTGCCGCGGGACACTTCCTCCACGGTGGCCTCATAGTGAGGGGTCAAAGCTTCACCGGAGTTGATGGTAAAGGTGCCGGAAGCGGAGATGCCGCTGAGACTATGTGCCAGCCATCCGGTGTTGATCCAGCGTTCGTCGGGTCCGAACGGGATCTCATAGAGGAAGTTGCCGGTTACCTGATGGCGTATGTCGAAGCTGGAATTTGATTTTTCGGCCAGCAGGTCTTGCCAGTTTTGCGCCACTACCAACCCGGTACCGCCGCTGCCGCCGATGGAGCTGGCGTTGTCGATGGAGTGGCTATAGGTATAAGTGGCTCCCATGCCAATGCCGCGTTGCAGGCGTTTGCGCGCGCTTACAGTGAGGGCGTTGTAGTTGGAGAAGGCCACCGAGTCCTCATAGTCATAGAAGACTCCGCTGAGCGATTCCGTAGGGGTGCGGCCGGGGGCATTGACGATATCCAAGCGCGTTCCCTTGGAGCCGTTGTAACCAATGTTGAGAACGATGCCCACTGGCAATGTGCGCTGAAGATTGATGTTCCACACCTGCACGTAGGGAAGGCGATAGTACTTGTTGACCGCGTAGTTGCCTTGTTGTTCTTCTTCGGGCGTGGGGAAGCCGTTGGCCAGCGTGAACGGTGGGGTGGTTGTTTGTGCCGAAATCACATTCGTCTGGACATTGGCGTAGGGTGGCTGGAAGGCGAAGTCCTGGATGAACTTCGCATATTGGCCGTTGGCGTAGTTAATGCCGAACCCGGCGCGCACTACTGTATCTTTCGCCGCTCGCACAGCAATGCCGATGCGGGGAGAGAAATGATTATGCTCGGGGTAGATCAGGTCCCGCGGGTATTTGCCGGTGTACATGCCTATTCCACCGGAGAGAACGGTCTGGACGGAGGCGAAGTTGTTGCCGGTGTCTAGGGTTGAGAGACGATCGTATTTCTCCGAATAGGGGGAGAAGTATTCGTAGCGCAGACCGAAGAGCAGGGTGAGGCTGGGCAATGCCCGCCAGCTATCCTGCACGTAGGCATCCCAGGCGTTCTGGCGCAGGTACGACTTCTGATAAGGAGCCTGAAGAGAGGCCTGTTGCGGCAAACCGAGCAGAAGGTCGGCAAGTGAGGAACCTGAGGTAGGAGTTCCGCCGGGCCCGACGCTGCTGGAGCCGGGCTGCTGGGTGAAGAGGCCGGTGAACACGAAGGTTCCGGTTACATTACCGGTGTTGCCGAAGAGGTCGTTGTGAACGCGGCGAAAGTCTCCTCCAAAACGGACGTTGTGTTTCTTGTGAATCCACGATGTGGAATCTGTAGCAGCGACTGTCTGGTTGGTCTGGAAGTTCGGCTGTTGTTCGCTCACGCTGGTGAACTGGTTGAGCGTCAGGCTGGGCAAGCCATAGAGCAGCGGGTCAGTGGGTAGTCCTTGCAGGCCCACCTGGCTGGCAATGTCGGTGTTGCTGGTGAAGTTGTTCTTGAGCTGCGACTGGCTGCGGTTCCAACTGAGGCCTGGATTGGTGGTGATTCTGCCTTTGCCGAGCGAGTAGCCCAACGTTAACGAGTACTGGTGGGATTGCTGTTTACCGCCGAGATCGGGAAACAGACTGAGTTCGTCGGCTGCCTGGTGGCTGTAGTTGAAATTGAGATTGACGCTTTGCCGTAGAGCGTTGCCGCCCTGACCGAGATATTGGCGAATCAGACCGCCCAGCGGGGAGCCTCCCGTACTTGGGCCAAAGCTGTGTATAAAACGGACCCCGATCCGGGTGGTGTTGGATTCGGAAGAGGCCAGCCGCCGGTAGTTCTGAAACTGACCCGGCAGGTTGGGCTCAGGGATGTAATTGATGAGCGCCGTTGCCTGGGTCGCAATGCGCGCTGTGGGGATGGTGTTGTTGGCAAACGGGACGCCCGGAGTGTTCGGATCGTAGATGGTGACCGGAGCGCCTTCCTGAGTGGTAAGGCCAGATAGATTGCCCTGACGCTCTGGGTCGGTGGGCACGGTGCCGTATTGGCTGAAGGGCGAGCTGGACCGCTGGCCGGAAGCGTTGAAGAAAATCACGTCTTTGGTGTCGTGCTGGACCAGATGAGGGATATACGGCGCGCCCATGAAGGTGAGCCCAAATTGGTTTTGCGCGTAGCTGGGCTGCGCCTCATTTTGCTCCCGGATGGGGAAGGGGTTGGCGTTGAGCGCGGAGTTTCCACCAGTCCAGAAGAACGCGCCGTGGGGTTGGTTGGGCTTGAAATTACGGAAATTGCCAAAGCCGCCGCCACCGCCACGACCACCTCCTCCGCCGCCGCGTCCGCCTCGACCGCCTCCACCGAAACCACCTCCGCCGCCGAAGCCACCTCCGCCAAAGCCGCCTCCACCTCCCGAACCTCCGCCGGGGCCACCTCCTTGCCCGCCGGGGCCGCCTGGGCCACCGCCGGAAAGCGATTGGTCCAACTCCGCGTTTTGGCGAAGCTGCTCCATGTCCACTCCGGCAAAGGGGTTCGTGGTGCCGGCTTGGCCGGTGACAGCGACGGAGTCGGTAGAGAAATCAGAGTTGTTGGCGAGCGATGGCAGGGTGGCCCCGGTGGCTCCGCTGCTGATGCCGGTATCCTCGGCGCCTGCGAGTTGCGCCAGCAAGGCGAGATTTTGGGCACCGCCGCCGGCATTGCGCCGAACTGTCGCAGACGGGCGCTGGGTTGGGGCGGTGGCGGCGACGTTTTCCTGCGGAGTTTCGGGCGGGATTCGCGAAGCCAGCGTCAGGGCGAAATCAGCTTGCTGATTCAAGGGGGGCGCCCCCGTAGTCCCAGGCGTGGACTTGATGAGTACGGTCTTGGTTTCAGGGCCAAAGGCGGCTAGTTCGGTCTTGAGTACATAGCGGCCATTGGTTGGGATGGTCATGGAATAGCTGCCGTTGATGTCGGTAACGGTGGCGTAGCGCTGGCTGGTCAGGGTGTTGGTGGCGACGACGCTCACCCCGGGGAGTGGAATATTGCCCGCTTTCACCGTGCCGTGTATTAGTCCACCCGCGGCCGCGGGCGCTCCACCTGCAGGAGCAGGAGTCGCCGGTGGCGACGCGGCAGGAGTCGACTGCGCCCACGCCGGGGCGAGGAGAAGGCCGCCCAACAAGCACGAGAGCAGGGATAGACGTGGCATCAGACCGGTTTTCTTGGTTCTATACACAAATCTTAGACCGCATTTCCCCCAAGGCGGCCTGTTCTCGGTACTTAGGAGTCTCATTAGTGGCTCGGCGGCGGGGGCTCGAGGGTGCTGGGTGCACTTGGGCGGCCCTGCCCGGGATTCGACCCAGGAGTCATGATGCGTAGGTTGGTGGCTAAAAACGTGTCCGCATGTAGCGCACCCTGAGCGCTGATTGTGTCTCCTACTTTTAGGTCGGCAAGGGTTACGTCTTCTCTGTGCTTCTTGAATGATGTGTTTTCGTCGACGGCTACGATCTGCGCCTGCTTATCTCCGGCTCGCTCGATTGTGATCTTGAGCTCGTGGATGGCGGTTACTTTTCCCATCACCCAGGTCTTGCCGAACGCGGCACGCGCGTCGCGAACTTCCTTGGCGTCGATGTCAACGACGAAGACGGCGCCTACTGTCTTGGCCTTGGCGTCAACGATTCCGCCGGCCATCAGCATGTCTCCCACGTGCACGTCGGCAGCCTCGATGGGCTGGCGATCCTTCATCAGACGGGTATTTGGGCTGTAGAGAACCTGGTAGACGTCTCCTTCTTCAGTGCGGATGGTGAAACTGTTTGCGGCGGCAGCGGTGACTGTTCCGCGGATTCCATTCCCTTTGCCGAATGCTTGCCTCATGCCATCGGGGGGACCGTCGGTTTCCTGTGGACAGAGTTGTGCAGACAACATCGCTACTCCCAGAGCCGCAAGTGCCAGTTTTGCCGTGCATTTCATGCACCATTTAGACGGCGGCGTTACGAGTATGGACGCAGGGGTAGGGTAATCCGTTGTCGTGATGCGAGTTTCAGAATGGGAGGATTGGGGTGGGTTTCAAACCTATACGTCTCGAAAGGCGTACCTCAGCGGCTTCTAAAGCCGTCGGCCTCGACTATGGTTACGACACAGTCGAAAACGAGGTTTTCCTCTCCTTGGGTGAGCCGCAAGAGTGGCAGAACGAGTGTCGCGCCTACGGCGCTCGGGATCATCCCCATCCGATTTCCCAGCCCTTCCGGGCTGGGCTGACGTTTAGCGTCGGCCCTACGGACCTTGACGAACGATTAAGCCCCTCATCCCAGGGTTTCCAATAAATCGGCTCCGAGAACGCGCGCTGACCCTAGAGCGATCGTTGGGCTTCGCCCTTCTTGTTCGTCCGGTTCGCTCCAGCCTTGGTCAAGGAGAAGCGGGTTTCCAGTGGGAAGTGGTTTGAGGGGTTAGCTTGCAGCCGCTAGATACACCGTGAACCAATGGTTGGGGTCGGTCCATTGTTGGCGTAGCTTGAATCCTGCTCGCTTCAGCAAGGCCACTACTCGCTCGTCAGTGAATTTATAGCTGTTCTCGGTGTGGATGGTCTCTCCTCGAGCGAAGCGCACCTCCAGGTCTAGCGCGCGTAGGACAACTTTTTGTGTCAGGAGACTTTCCAGGTGCATTTCGATCCTGGAGTGTTCCTCGTTCCAGCGGGCCCGATGGCGGAAGAGCTTTGGATTGAAGTTTGCGTCCAAGTCGCGATTGATGCGGACCAGCACGTTCTTGTTGAACCTGGCGGTGACTCCGGCGGCATCGTCATACGCAGCAAGGAGCGTATCCACGTCCTTCACCATGTCCGTTCCCAATAACAGCGAATCGCCGGGCATGAGCTGGGCCCGCACGCCGCGTAGGATTTCGAGCGCGTCCGCGGGCGAGAAGTTTCCGATGCTCGAGCCTATGTAAAGCACCAGTTTTCTCCCAAGGTGGGAAGCGCCGTTTTGACGCATGCCCTCGGTGTAGTCCGCGACAATGGGCTCTACAGTGACTTCCGGGAGTTCCGCCTCAAGCCGTGTACGTGCTTCCTCAAGCGCTGTCTCCGACACGTCGATGGGATAGTAGGTCACGCTTCCCTGCAGGCCGACGGCAGCGTTGAGCAGCAAGCCTGTTTTGGTCGCTGTCCCGGCACCTAGCTCGATCATGGACAGATCGCGGCCCCCGGCCGCCGCTGCGACGATCGCCTCGGCATGTTTAGCCAGGATTTGCCTCTCTGTTCGAGTCACGTAGTACTCCGGCAACTCGGTAATTTCCTCAAACAGGCGCGAACCGGCCTCGTCGTAAAACAACCAGGGAGAGAGGGTCTTGGGGTGTTCGGTGAGGCCGTTCAAGACTTCCACTGCGACCGGACTGGACGCAATAGACGGCAACTTGGGCAATGAAATAGCAGACATGAGCTCTCCCGCGGACTGGTGATTCAATTGATTGCGTTAGATGTTCGCCAAGCGAATGCCCGCAAAGTGCCAGCGGGTCGCAGGAGAGAAAAAATTACGATAAGTGGCGCGGATGTGAGAGGCCGGAGTCACCACCGACCCGCCACGCAAGACCATCTGGCTGCTCATGAATTTGCCGTTGTATTCACCCAGAGCTCCAGGCACGGCACGATAACCGGGATAGCCGAGATAGGCACTCTGAGTCCACTCCCATACATCACCGAACATTTGCGCCGGACCGCTCGCGGGGGCTTTGGACAGCGGCTGGGGATGCAGTTTGCCGGCATCGAGGAAATTTCCGGTGAGGGGGAGCCCCTCGGCTGCGACTTCCCACTCGGCTTCTGTGGGCAGGCGCTTGCCGGCCCAGTGGGCGAAGGCGTCGGCTTCAAAGTAGCTCACGTGGCACACCGGAGTTTGCAGTAGTCCGGCGAGCGGTTGCTCCCCATGCATGGTGTACACGTGCCAGGCACCGTCCTGCTGGCGCCAGTAGAGTGGAGCTTTCCAGCCTTCGGATTTGACGGTGTCCCAACCTGCGGAGAGCCACAGCTCCGGGCGTTGATAGCCTCCGTCGTGGATGAACTGCAGGTAGTCCGCGCAGGTAATCAGAGTGGACGCTAATTCGAAGGGACGCAGGTATTCCGGATGACGGGGCAGCTCGTTATCAAAGGCGAATCCGTCGCCGGCAAATCCGATGTCGAAGAGGCCGCCTTCGTATTCAACCCATTCCGGTTTTGCGGAAGACGGTGCATGGAAGTCAACGGGATCGTTGGTGTACGCGGGACGAAGAGGGTTGGTCCAGAACGCGTGTTTGATGTCGTAGGCCAACAACTCCTGATGCTGCTGCTCGTGATGAAGGCCGAGCACGATGCGGCGAGTGACTTCGTCTGGCGGATTGGAGGCCAACAGGCGTTGAATTCCGTCCTGAACGTGGCGGCGGTACTGGAAGATGGTCTCGACCGGAGGGCGCGAGAAGGATGCGCGCAGTTTTTTTTCGGGCTGGTCAGAGATGGAGTTGTAGTAGCTGTTGAAGAGCCAGCGAAAGTCGGGGTTGAATTCGCGATAGCCGTTGAGGAACTCGCGGAGCAGGAAGGTCTCGAAGAACCAGGTGGTGTGGGCGAGGTGCCATTTGGCTGGGCTCGCCTCGGTACAGGACTGTACCATCATGTCCTCGGGCGATAGGGGGAGACAAAGCTGCTCGCTTTGGCGCCGTACTTTCAAAAACTCTTCAAACAGACGGGCAGTCGTCTCCGTCGTTGCCGTGGCTGGCGTCATGGATACCGTTTCTCCATCTACTTAGAGACAGGAAGCGCTGCGATGTTGCCTATTTTTTTTGGTTCTTTTTGTTGGCGCTTCAATGAGCGCTTAATAAGCGGGCCAGAAGGTAGGCTACACCCGCTGCCAGGCCGCCTATCACTACCGTCTGGATGGCACTGCGCAGGGTGCCGGCTCCCGTCAAACGGCCTTTGACTCCACCAAAAAGCAGAAGCGCCACCAGGGTGATGGTCACCGAGGCGGTAAGAGCGGAGGGTAGGCTGCGGCCCGTCATGTAGGGAAATAGAGGGATGAGGCCTCCGACCACGTAGGAGAGGGCGATGGTGATAGCACTGCGGCTGGCCCGGTTTCGCTGCGGCTCTTCCAGGCCGAGCTCAAATCTCATCATGAAGTCGACCCAGGCCTGGGGTCTTCGTTTTAAGGCTTCGAGTACGGGCATGCTTTCACTTCGTTCGACGCCGTACTGCTCAAAGATTTCGTAGATTTCTTCTTCCTCGTCGCGGGTTCGTTCTACGATCTCGCGCTCTTCGCGCAGGCGCTCGCTGATGTAATGCTCGGCGTCGCCCCTAGCGGCGAGAAAGCCACCGAGGCCCATGGCTATTGATCCGGCGGCTATTTCGGCCAGCCCGGCTAGGACGATTACGTGGGCGGAGTTGACTGCGCCGGATAGTCCCGCGGCCAAGGCGAAGGGGACGGTGAGGCCGTCGGACATGCCGATTACTATGTCGCGGACCAGAGCGGTCGCGGCGAAATGTGTTTCCACATGGGCCGGGGAGGTAGGCGCCGCGGGGGTGGGCAGCGAGTCGATCGCCATCCCGGAAGTTTATCCTAGTGTTCTTTTGGGGTTTGGAGGGTTAGGTCAGGGAGTTAGGGGGTTGGGTCGGTGGTATCCCACATCTCGCGAAAAACGAGCGAGATGTGGGGCACCCGGGGATCTGTTAATGAGCTGACAAAAAGCAAATCGAGGTCGGTTTCTTTTGACTTCGGTTGAGGCGGGAAGCTTGGCTGCTCCCTACTTTGTCAGGATTAGCAGGGCTACTCCGTGACGGGGGACGGTTGCGGTGTAGGTGCTCTGGAGTTTGCCCAGGTCTTTGGCTTGCCAGACGTCGCGGGCGTTTGCTCCCGCGGTGAAACCTACGTCGCTTAGCTTGAGGGTGATGGGCTGGGCAGTGTCGTTGCGGTTGAAGAGGCCGATGGCTTTCGCTCCGCCCTTGAGGGGCTTGGCCCAGATTTCTACTGGACCCACCGCCGATACCCGGTCCCCTTGCTTGCCTAGTGGATCCTGATCGATGGCGATGGCGTCGCGATTGGTCAGGATTTGCGCGGTCTCGGGCTTCATCTTGGAGAGATCGTTGCCCGCCAGCAGCGGGGCTGCGAGCAGGACCCAGAGGCTCATGTGGGTGCGATTCTCGTCCAGGGTGAGCTTGCCGTTGCCGACCTCTAACATGTCAGGATCGTTCCAGTGGCCCGGACCCGCGTATTTAGCCAGGCCGGCTTGGGAGAAGCCGATCAGGGTCATGCGATCCCAGGTGGGATCGATGTCTCCGGTGGTCCGCCAGAGGTTGGCTCCGAGCGAGGGTCCCCACTCCCAGACAGCGTCCCAACCGTATTGGCAGAAGCTGTAGACGATGGGACGCCCGGTCGCGAGCAGCGCCTTGTGCATCTTCTCGTAGGCGTCTTTCATCATCTGGGTTCTTTTTGCCGGATCGTTGGGAGCCTCCTGCTCCATGTTCTTGCGGTAGCTGCAGAGATCGTATTTGAGATAGTCGATGCCCCAGTTCGCATAGGTCTTGGCGTCCTGCGCTTCGTGGCCCAGGCTGCCTGCGTACTTGGCACAGGTCTGCGCGCCGGGCCCAGAGTAGATCCCGATCTTGAGGCCTTTGGAATGGACGTAGTCGGCCAACGCCTTCATGTCGGGAAATTTGCTGTTGGCGTGGATGTTGCCTTGAGCGTCGCGCTCTCCTTGCCAGGTGTCGTCAATGTTGACGTAGATATAGCCGGCGTCTTTCATACCGGAGGAGATCATGGCGTCGGCGGCGGCGCGGACATCGGCATCGTTCACCTTGCCTGCAAAGAGGTTCCAGCTGTTCCAACCCATGGGCGGAGTTGCGGCCAGTGTCTGTGCGAAGAGAGTGGAAGGCATAAGCAAAGCGGCAAGCAGCAGGGCGCGGAAACTGTTGAGCATAGATTCTCCTGGACGACCCACTATAGGCCAGTTGGCTTGACCGGAGCCAGCGGCTTGAGGATCTCGTCCAGCAGATCCGGGGTTCCCTGTAACCGCTCCAGACGGGGATATTTCTCGCCGTCGTGGCATTCCAAGCGCACGGTGCGGAATTCGTTATCGTTGGAGACGATCAGCTCGATCGGATCCGTGGTTCCCTTGGCCGCACGAATGGCCTGCTTCAAGACGTCTTCGGTGTAGCCGTGGCCGTTGATCGCTACCAGCTTGGTCATCGGACCCAGTCCTGCCTGAAATGCAGGAGAGCCCATTCTGACATCGGCAATGGAGCCGTCGGCTCTCACCATGAGACCAGCTGAAAACCACGCGTCGGTTTGTTTGGTTTTGGAGAGGAAGGCCTTTTCGTAGTCCGTGGGCTCGGTGGCATACACAAGCTTGTATCCTCCGTGCTCTATTCCGCCCAGGGGCGCATGGGCGGCGTGCGAATCGAGGCGTTCGGTGAGAAAGGTGCGCCAATCATACGGCGCAACAGAATTCAGGCCGGCCACGATCTCTTCGAGATCGTAAGGCACTACCTTAGGCGGAGTGTTGCCACCTACGGCCAGGAACTTCAGACAGAAGTCATTCAAGGATTTCTTGTCGTGGGTGAGCTGGCGGATGGTCGTGTCCGCGTCCAGCCAGAGGAGCTCGCCTTCCGCGTAGTAGTCCTGGCTGCGCCTCCAGTTGGACCAGGAGGCGTGGCTTCCACGGAGAATTTGGGCTGCGATCGCGGTATCTTCGAGGTTGCGCCAGGTGCGCCCTGGTTTTACGTCGAGCCGGGCTGCGCTGAAGGCCAGGGCCTCGCGGTAGGATTCGGGCGTCCAAAAAGCGGAGCGGGCTGCGAGCACGTCCCCCCAGTATTGGGTCATGCCCTCATAGACCCAGAGGAGGTCGCCTTTCTGCGGGGTGGCGTAATCGGGGGTGGCTAATCCGATGGGACGGCGGTATTTTCCGTTCCAGGAATGAGTGAACTCATGCGGCAGCAGCTCCGCATTCAGCACCGCAAGCTGGGGATCAGAGACGCCCTTTTTCTCTATGCCGTTGTCGCTCGACTGATGATGCTCCAAACCCTCCTCGCGGATGACGTCGCTCAGGCTGAGAAGAAAATGGTAGGTCTCATAATGGCGGGAGGCAAAAAGCGGGCCCGTCTCCCGTACCAGTTGATTCAACGCGGCAAGATATTCGGGTTTGAGATCGACGTCCTCGGCGGCGTCACCAGCTACGTCCAGGTAGTGCTTGGGCGTGATCTCCGGGGCAATCGGAATCTCGCGAAAATATCTGCCTGTGAGGACTGGCGAATCTACCAAGTGCTCGACGGACACCGGGGCGAAGGATGTCTCCAGGCCCTGCTGTGTCGCAACGGTCAAAGCGGTTCCCAGCTTCCAGTCCCGGGGCACAGTCAATGAAGCGGCAATAGGGATCTGCGCCACTGGAATGTGCGCCGGGTAAAGGACGACGGAGTTCCACTCCAATACCGTCATGTTCGCGCTGGTGGCCTCGTCTTCATCGGAGCCGGTGTCGCCTGGAGTGGCGAGAAAGTCGAGCGACACGTCGAGCCGGCTTACACCAGATGGCACCTCGATGTGGATGCCGTACATATCGACATCGTCGCGGCGCCAGGGGAGTGTTTGACCGTTGGCGCGAACGACGGTGCCGGCGAGGTTGTCGATGGGGCCGGTGGGGCGATGGTCGCCGGGGATCCACTGTGGGTATTCCAGGGTGAGAGGACCGGCGGTTACCGGTATCTCCAAACGAGCATGCAGAAGATGCCGGGGCGCATCGGTCAGGTCTACATGCAGCGTGATTGGGAGCTGGGATGGCGCGGGTGCTTGCGCCTGGCTATTGTCCGACAGAGAAGAGGAGCAGGTTGATACAGGCGAAAACCACGCCACCTTTGTTCATTACTTAATCATTTCACAGCAGGCGCCTCTCTCAAGCATGATGGAGTGTTCCAGAAAGGGGTTTTTCGCATGGCAGATGTCCCGACGCAGTCCTTCGCCAACCACACCAGGTTGGATCCACCTTTCCATTTTTTTCTATTGCCGTTGGGTCTTCTGGCGATCGTTTTGAGCGTGATCCGAATTATTCATTACCCTAGTATCGCTTCCACACTCGGGGTCGTGCTGGCCGTTGGCTTCGTGATGATCGCGTTTAAGGCAAGGGGCTATGCGCTCAAGGTGCAGGACCGGGTCATCCGTCTGGAGGAGCGGTTGCGGCTGGCTATGCTGATGCCGGAGGCGGCGCGGGCGCGGATCGGGGAGTTGACGGAGTCGCAGTTGATTGGGCTTCGTTTTGCATCGGATGCGGAGTTGCCTGGTCTGGCTATGCGGGCCTTGAATGAGGGATTGACCAAGAAGCAGATCAAGAGCTCGATCGTTTCGTGGCGGGGCGATTATTTCCGGGTTTGATGGCTAGGACGGGTGATGTACTCGAGCATGCGTTGCTCGGCGCTGCAGATCGCTCGGCTTGGCTCCAAGTGCGAACCGACAGGGTTGAACGTCGAATACCGCGGTATCCCACATCTCGCGAAAAACCAGCGAGATGTGGGGCACCCGATCATATGTTGCCGGTATAGGAAGCCGGTCATTTGATCTTCTGATCTTCGAACTCGCAACCGCGAGTCGGCTGTTCGGGATGACAAAGGAGAGAGCGGTTGCGCAGACGGTTAGGCGCCTAGACGGCCGAGGCCCAGGCCGATGACGTAGGTGACTGCGCCTTCTACGGCTCCTACCAGCGTCATCTCGAAACCGCTGCTCCACCAGGAACGCACGGTGACTAAGGACTTGGCCGCGCCTACGGCGAAATGGGCCAGGAGCGAAACGATTGCGGAGATGATGACGGCGCTGTAACCGGTGAGGAAGAAAAAGGGCACGATGGGAATAAATGCTCCGGCGGCGGTTGAGAGCGCTCCTGAAATGGCCGAGGTGAGCGGATTGCTGAGCGCTTCCTCAGTAGAATTGAGCCGCTCAGCAGCGAGGGCACGGAGCATTTGTTCGGGGTCGCTCGCGATGTGCTCGACCATGTGATCAGCGTCCTGCTCCGGAAGGCCTTTTACCTGGAAGTAGAGGGAGAGCAGTTCGCAGGCTTCGGCGCCGTTCATGTTAATGGCTTCCCGCTCGCGCGCGAGCTCGGCTTCGTAGATCTCGCGCTCGCTCTTGGCGGCGAGATAGGCGCCGGAACCCATAGAGAGCGCGCTGGCAATCATGCCGGCAATGCCGGAGAGCAGGACATATTTGCTGTTGCCGAGAGTTGCGCCGGAGACTCCTGAGACGATGCCAAAGATCGAGCCCAGACCGTCGTTGACGCCGTAAATGGCGTCCCCGATCCATCCGGCGGTGTGGGAACGGCCCTGGTTACGTTTTGCCAGCAGTTGTTCGAGAAGCGCTTTCGGATCGAGTCCTGGTGTGGGTGGACCCGGGCGCGGTGGATAGCGGCGAATCAGGCTGCTGAGCTCGCGATAGTGTTCCTGCTCGTCTTCAATCACCCGCTCAAGGATAGCTACACTGGGTGCATCGCCAAGCGTTTTGAGCTGCTGGCTGTATTTGGCAATATCGCGGCTTTCATCGATTTCCAGACGACGCAACGCGAGATCATCGCCCCCGACGCGGTTTTTGAGGCTGTCGGCATCGCCGGCCGGCTTGCCGCGGTAGACCGGTCCCGGTTCCCCCAGCTCGCGCAAGCGGGCCGCCCAGAGGCCGGCGTGCTCCTTTTCCGCAGCGGCCATGTTTTCGAGGGCGTGCTTGCGTCCCGGGTCCCGCTCTCGCTGAGCGAGCGCACGGTAGGTGTAGTAGCCGGTCATTTCTGCCTGCCAGTTTTGCTCGAGAATCTGGGGCAGGCGCGGGTTGCGGGGTAATGCCGGCGTTTTTTGAGAGGGAGTATCCAAGAGCTTCTCCGATTCGGTTCTTTGGGGCACAAGGGTAGCACTTCTGAGATGACGATTCGGCGAACGCGGGAATAGGTGGCGGAGAACGCTTTGGCCACATGGACTTTGCTATGGTTGGCTGATGATGAAGTTTGAACACTTACTGACGGAAGCCCGCCATCCCGGCACGGCCCGCATCGACCAGCTGCCGACGAGGGACATGCTGGAAGTGATCAACGCAGCCGACCGCGAAGTGGCCGATGCGGTGCACGCCGAACTGGACCGAATTGCGCAGGCGGTCGATGGCATAGCGGAGCGCATGGAAAAGGGTGGCCGGCTCTTCTATACCGGGGCCGGCACATCAGGAAGGCTCGGGGTGCTGGATGCCTCGGAATGCCCGCCGACGTTCAATGTGGATCCCAGCTTAGTGGTGGGCCTGATTGCCGGCGGCGACTATGCGTTGCGGCATTCGATCGAGGGCGCGGAAGACGATGCCGAGCAGGGGGTCGAGGACCTGAAGGCCTCCGGTTTAAAGGCTGGCGATACGCTGGTGGGGATCGCGGCCAGCGGACGCACTCCTTATGTGCTGGGAGGCATAGCCTATGCCAATCACCTGGGAGCGCTCACGGTGGGGCTGAGTTGCGTGCCGGGCTCGGAAGTGGAGCGCCGGGCGAAGATCGCCATTACGCCCGCAGTGGGCCCGGAGGTGATTACCGGTTCCACACGTCTGCGCGCAGGTACTGCCACCAAGCTGGTACTGAATATGTTGAGCACCGGGGCGATGATTCGCATCGGCATGGTGTACGGCAACCTGATGGTGAATGTGCAACCGACGAACGTGAAGCTGAAGGATCGCGCGACACGGATCATCGCCGCCGCAACAGGAGTGGATGAGGAGCAGGCGGGGGCACTGCTGGCGCAGGCCGGTACGGTGCGGGTCGCAATCGTGATGCAAAAGCTGGGCATTACGCGTGACCAGGCGATGCAACGGCTGGAAGCCGCCCAGGGGCGGCTGCGCTTGGTTCTGGGCGAGGGATCTGATCAGCTGTAGCCGAGTGGGGGCCCGGTTGCGTCTATTCATAAACAGCGCGGGCGAGGTGCATAATGGCCTTAGGGTGGGGGAGCACAATGGGAGACAAAACCAGGGGTAAGGGTTTAGCAAAGTTGCTGATTTTACTGGCGCTTGTACCCATTTCAGGTCTACCGTTGCCGGCCCAGTCAAAAGATCAGCCGGACCAGGGGTTTGGGCCGATCGATACCAGCGCTCCCGCCATAGCACCGGACAAGATCGTGGAGCAGTTTGCGGCCAAGGAAAGCGAGTTCCGGCACGCCCTGGACAACTACACCTACCAACGTGACGTGCGGATACAGACCATCAACGATGACGGGAAGGTGGATGGTGAATATCGCCAGGTGGTGCAGATTACGTTCGACAGCAATGGGCGCAAATCAGAGCATGTGACCTTCGCACCGGCGAACACGCTGGAGCGCATTCAAATGAGCCCGGCCGATGTCTCCGATATTGAGCAGCGTCTGCCTTTCGTTTTGACCACGGAGGATGTTGGGCAATACAACCTGACCTACGTGGGGCGGCAGAAGGTGGACGAGGTGGATTGCTACGTTTTTGATGTGGCGCCGAAGGTCATGGAGAAGGGCAAGCGGTACCTGAAGGGACGCATCTGGGTGGACCAGAAGGATCTGCAAATTGTAATCACCAGTGCGAAGAACGTTCCTGACGATATGCGCAAAGGGCACGAGGATTTGTCACCGCCGTTTACCACTTATCGTGAACAGGTGGATGGGAAGTATTGGTTTCCTGTGTATACCAAGGCTGATGCTGAGCTCCATTTTTCCGGCGGGAACGGGTACATGAGCCAGGATGTGCACATTCGGCAGATCGTTCGGTATACCGACTACAAACAGTTTCGTTCTACCGTCAAGCTGATCTTTGAGGGGCAGGACGTGACTAATAAACCGGAACAACCGAATAGTGCGCCGGCTAATGGGCAACAACAGCCGCAGCAGAGTGCTCCGCCGGCTAGTACTCCACATTGAGTGGGCCCGCCTCGAAAAGCGTACCTCAGCGGCTTCTAAAGCACGAAGGGCACGGGTTCAGCCGTGCCCTTCGTACAGTGTTTTCGTAACCTCTAAAGCCGGTAACGTCGTTTCATCAGGCGTTGTAGGTGGAGGAGGAGACACGGCCTCCACGGCCTGTCCAGTTGGTGTGGAAGAATTCGCCGCGCGGCTTGTCGACACGTTCGTAAGTGTGCGCGCCGAAGAAATCTCGCTGCGCCTGCAATAGATTCGCGGGCAGACGCGCCGTGCGGTAGCCATCATAAAAGGCGAGCGCAGTCGAGAACGCGGGCATGGGCACGCCAATCCTGGTGCCATAGATGATGGCCCTGCGCCAGGCGGGATGATACTTGTTCATCGCAGTTGAGAAAAACTGGTCCAGCAGCAGGTTCTGCAGCTTTGGATCGCGGTCGAATGCAGCCTTGATGTCGCCCAGGAAAACACTGCGAATGATGCAGCCGCCGCGCCACATCAACGCTACACCGCCCATGTTCAAGTTCCAGCCCTGATCCTTCTCGGCGGCGCGCAGCAGCATATATCCCTGCGCATAACTCACCATCTTCGAACAGTAGAGAGCAAGGCGCACCTCCTCGATAAACGCCTTTTTATCGGTCGACACTTTTCGCTTGCGAGGGCCTTTCAAAACTTTTGCGGCCGCAACGCGCTCGGCCTTCAAGGCCGACAGGCAGCGCGCAAAAACACTCTCTCCGATCAGAGTCACCGGCTGGCCTAAATCGAGCGCCGAGATCGCGGTCCACTTGCCAGTTCCCTTCTGGCCGGCGGCATCGAGAATCTTGTCCACCATGGGCTGCCCGTCGTCATCCTTCTTGGCGAAGATGGTTGCAGAGATATCGATGAGGAAGCTATCGAGTTCGCCTTTGTTCCATTCGGTAAAGACTTCTGCAAGTTCATCGGCAGTGAGGCCCAGGCCATCCTTCAACAACTGGTAAGCCTCGCCAATCAGTTGCATGTCGCCATACTCGATGCCGTTGTGTACCATTTTCACGTAGTGCCCGGCGCCGTCCTCGCCGACCCAATCGCAACAGGGGGTTCCATCCTCAACCTTTGCGGCAATTGCCTGGAAGATGTCCTTCACGTGCGGCCACGCTTCTTTGTTGCCACCGGGCATGATCGAGGGGCCGAAGCGGGCGCCTTCTTCGCCTCCCGAGACGCCGGTTCCGATGAACAGGATGCCTTTGGCGGCAAGATCCCTGGTTCGCCGGGTGGTGTCGGTGTGCAGCGAATTGCCGCCATCGATCAGGATGTCGCCCTTTTCCAGATAGGGAAGCACTTGGTCAATCGTCTGGTCGACCACTTCTCCAGCCTTGACCATGATCATGACCCGCCGCGGCGCCTTCAGCAGCTTGCACATTTCCTCGATGGAGTGTGCCCCGACCACCTGTGTTCCCTTGGCTTCATTGGCAACGAAATCGTCCACTTTGGAGACGGTGCGGTTGAAGACAGCGACCCTGTAGCCGTGGTCGTTCATGTTCAACACCAGATTTTGGCCCATGACCGCCAATCCAATTAAACCGATATCGCAATTCGCTTCTGACATGTTGGACCCTTCCCTTTGCAGCCCGGCCCGGCTGCGGGTGCTGCTTGAAAAATACAGGCCGGAAGGCGAGATGATACCTGATCACAAGGATGGGAGCAAAAGCGCAGGAACCATCTGGTCACGGATGGTGCCTTGACTGGGAAATGCAGGCGTGATTGTGGCTGGTGTGGACCAGAATGGGCTAATCAGGAATGGATTAGAGGAACTGGCTTCGTCACTCAGACGCTGTTTGCAGTTCTGAGACCAGCGACCCCACGGGATTGGTTACGGTTCGGACGGCAATGGTACCTACCGACTCTCCACGACGGTACATGAGATAGGCGGCGACGGCGCCAGCAACGATCGTTCCCCAAAACAACACTTTCTTCATCACGGCTCCTTTACTCGGCACCGCTCCCGGGAAGCCTGTGCTTTGCCATTCTTAGGATGCAAAGAGCAGCCTGGGGAGTGATGCGGCGCTCAAAAATGTTCGACCCAAGTTCTCTGTCTCGGTTATAAGAAAGCCGATGATTGATCGACCGCAACCATACTGCCTGCAAGCCCTCGCCTCCGACTATGTGGACGAAATTCTAAAATTTCTGCGGTTTACGGTAGACTTGGGTCTGTTGCCTTCATTTCGCTACGCTCGACTACGGTCTCCGGCCGTTTCCGCAAGGGCCTATAGCTCAATTGGTTAGAGCAGCGGACTCATAATCCGTTGGTTCCAGGTTCAAGTCCTGGTGGGCCCACCAAGTTCTGTTGTCCTTTCTCAGGTTGCCTCGCGATACAAGCCCTGAGGTTCACCCTGATGAGATCCACAGGTCCAACGCAGGAAACATCCCGAAGGCTGCCCAAGCTTCAGACTTGCGTGACGAACCAACGTCTAACGTCCGTCACTGTCGGGAATCCGTCGCAAATTTGTGACTTGGGATTGAGATTTGTTATTGACCGCGGCAATTGATTCCACAGAGCGGAAAGGGCTTAGCTCGGCAAGCGGGGACAAAGGAAGATGTAGTGTGTTTGGCATTCCGGTTGCACGCTGGCAAGGGTTGTCAACCAGAACGGAGAAGTCATTGTGAGTCAGACCATACCATCACGCGCCGTTAACGCAGAGAATAGATTGGAAAAACAGATAGAACTAAGCGGTCACGCAGAAGCGAAGAGCGCTTTAACCAAGTTGGCCGCATGGATCCGTGATCGCAATATTCCTTTCCTGATCAGCAGTATCGGCATGGTTGTTATGCTCCTTTGGGCGGGGTCTTATAAGATGACCGCTCCGGGCGCCGAAGGCATCATTCCCCTGGTTTCTAATAGCCCGTTGGTGAGTTGGCAATTTAAATTATTCGGTCCTTATGTCGGCTCAGACTTAATAGGTTTTACTGAGATGGTTGCCGCGGTATTGATCATCGCGGGCTATTTGAGGCCTAAAGCCGGTATCCTGGGCGGGCTCATTGCATGCCTCATGTTCTTTACCACCAGCACTATGGTGATCACGACCCCGGGTGCGCTGACCAACGTTCACGGGATGAAATACATGAGTTTTGTGGGCCTGTTCCTTTTCAAGGATGTCATCTCCCTCGGAGTGTCCTTTTACCTGGTCAGCTATTTCGGCGAAAAAGCTATCCTGTCAGAAAATCAGAGCTGAATCATTTGCGATGGGTGTTTGGGCTCACCCTGCGAAGAATGGTTCTTATTCGGTCAAGCGGGCTATCGCTCGGATCCCGAAAGGCGATCCCTCCGGGGGCCACCACCGCAATCTCTGTTCCGAAACTAGCGGAGGGGCAATCGTCAGTTTGCCTCCGATTCACGCAACCCGCTCGCGCATTCCCTGCAAACCGAAGTGTCCCTCTTTGCCGTGATCTACGATTGCCGGTTCGATGCCAATACCATTGTCTTTGACGCATACAGCAAGGTCGCGCCCATATTTCAAGCCGACTTCCAGGCGACTGCCCCTCGAGTGCCTGCAGGCATTGCGAATGGCCTCATAGACGACGCGATAGAGCTCGTCGCGAACAACCGGATGCATCTCCTTGGAATGCCCAGTCACCGAAAAAGACACATCTATAGAACCAACCAATTGACACTCTTCCGTTGCCCTCTTGAAGGCTTCGGCCAGGTCGTTCTTCTGCGTAGTTGAGGTACGGAGGGAGTTCAGCGCAGCCCGGCCTTCCTGGACTGCCTGTCCGAGCCAAACCATCAGCTATTCCATGGCTCGCCGCATTTGGACAGGGTCAGATGACTTTTCCAGCGCGTCCTCGGCAACCAGCTTGCTGCCCTGAAGAGTTTGGAGAAAGGTGTCATGGAGTTCCCGCGCCATTCGGGTGCGTTCTGCCAACCGCTCATCAAAACGGGCGCTCAGGGAATTCTGAATCTGCCGAACCCGCAGGCGATAGAGAGCAAAGATCAGAAGAGCGCAGCATAGGACGCACAGACTCAGGAACCACCTCGTTTGAAACCATGCCGGAGCAACGCTGAAATCCAGCGTTGCCCCTTCCTTGTTCCAGACGCCTTCGCTATTGCTTGCGATCACGCGAAACCGGTACTTGCCAGGGGGAAGATCGGTATAAAAGGCTTGACGCCTCGTGCCTGGGTCCTGCCAGCGAGCGTCGCGTCCTTCGAGCTTGTAGCGAAAACGTACCTTCTGCGGCGCCACGTAACTGAGCGCCGTATAGTCTATCTCGATGTCGCGCTGGAGAGATGCGACTCGTACTTCGCCGGTAGATGGATAATCCTTACCGCCCGCGATCAGCTTTTCGAGATAGACAGGCGGTGGGTCTGAATCTGTAGCGGTGCGGCTGGGATCAATCATCTGTAAAACGCTACCGTTGACGAACCACAATCGGCCGTCGGAAGATCGCGCTGCCGCGCAGCGGCAGGTACTACTGCCGGGCAAAGCTCCATCCGACGCGTCGAAGTTTTTCACCTGGATCCGAGCATCAGGATTTTCCCACCACTTCTGCAACTCTGAGCGTTCGATCCTGATCAATCCGCACTGCGCGTTAAGCCAAAGATTCCGGTAATCATCCTCAACGACGGAGTAGATAAAATTGCAGGGAAGACCGTTCCGTAAGGAGTTCCAGCTTTTCGTTCTTGTACCCGACCAGTCCCCCAAGCTGCTGCGCCCCACAAGACAGCCTGTGAGTCTACCCAGAGGTTATAGAGTGCGCCGATATGCGCACTATATTTCTCCAGCGGTTCCATCGAGATTCTGCGCAAGTGCCCATGCTCGTAGTGGACCAAGTCTCCGTCGAACAGGCTGATCCAGACGCCGCCGTGGGGGTCCGCAATGACACTGAAAGCAGGTGGAATTTTCGGCGGAAGAATCTCTTCGCTCACGCGAAAATTCTGTATGCGCACGGACGCGAACGTCAACTTTGTGTGTCCGGTGACTGCCGAGCCTCTCGAATTCCTGCTCTTGCAGAATGCGCAGCAATTTCGCTTGAAGTTCCAAAGGGATGTCGCCTACCTCGTCCAGAAACAGCGTGCCCTTGTCTGCAAGTTCAAAGCGTCCCGTCTTTTTCGCGATTGCCCCGGTGAATGCCCCTTTTTCGTGACCGAACAATTCGCTCTCCAGAAGCCCAAGCGGGATCGCCGCGCAATTCAATTTGACAAAGGCCCGCGCTCGTCGGTTGCTCATCGCAGCTACGCATCGTGACATAGCCGAGATGGTAAGGCTAGGGACATTTCGCGAGGATCTTTATTATCGACTAAAAGTATTTCCTATCAGTATTCCACCCTTACGGCAACGTACAGGGGACATTCCGAAACTGGTCTGGCACTTCACAGCACTGTATGCGCGGCCCATGAACAAGAGCATCGACGAGATCCCCTCGGAGACTCTGGTTCGCTATCGCTGGCCTGGGAACGTTCGGGAATTGCAACACTTTGTCGACCCATACTGTTTTGTGTGCTCCGAACTGGGAGTTGGAGCCATTCAGTGCTCACAGGGGATCAGATACGTCAGTGACGAGGCTTGACAAGGTGAAACGCGATCATATCGTCCGCGCGCTGGAGGCGAGCAATTGGGTCGTGGGCGGCCGGAATGGTGCTGCAGATCGACTGGGGTTGAAACGGACGTCATTGGCTTACAAAATGCGGAAGCTTCGTATCAGCCGTCCTGCGCCCTCCCCACTGCAGCGTGCTGTCGAGAGCCGTGCACAGCAGAACTAAGTCTCAGGGTCCGGCCTTACAATAACAGCGCCGCATCTCTGGCTTTGGACCCAACCTCCGACGGCGAATATGACGTTCCAAGGATCGCCTTTCCCACCGCTTATATTGCGGCAAGCTCCCCTTACCTCGCCCAACCCGTTTATCTGGTGAACATGCCCTGAGGGCCCCGCTGATTCGTAGCCCCGAACAGCGGCTGGGGACGAGTTGTTCCGCTATCCGGGAAGCTGGCAGTCGACCGAACGCGCTGCTAAAATCGTTGGCGCTTTCGGGTGCATGGAAAATGAGCAGCATAGCAGGTGGTTCAGCGCTGTCAGACCCGGGTTTCGTTTCCCTTTCGCTTTCCCACGATCTGGTGCAAAGGATCGTAAATTCCAAGACCTTTCAAAGCGCACCCACTCTCCAGCAATTGTTCCGCTTTCTGGCGACCAGGGCACTGGAAGAGCATACCGATGAAATCAAGGAGTACACGATTGGCGTCGAGGCGCTGGGCCGAAAGCCGGACTTCGACCCCAAAACCGATCCAATCGTCAGGGTTCAGGTCTACCGGCTCAGGCAGAAGCTGAAGGAATACTTCGAACTGGAAGGTTCTCAGGAATCGATACTGGTCGAGATTCCTAAAGGCCATTACCTGCCTAAGTTTGAGGTCCTAAAGCCGTCGGCATCGAGCCTTCACCCGGTGCCAGTGCCGCAACCAAAAGCCGGCTCGAAAGGCAGCGGGGCATTGAGTGGGGAAAGACCCGATGCGGGGTTTTCCCCGCGGGCCATGAGCCTTGTGTTTCTGTTTGCGCTGGCTGCGTTTGCGGCCGGGTTTTGGGCGGATCACTCCCGCCACCACGGCGACCAGGATGCCGTCACCCCTCGCCTCGGGCAAGGTGCCGAGCCGTCTGCTGACCCCACCAAGGCATTCTGGGGCACGTTCATCAAAGAGGATCCCTCTCCCATCATTGCTTATGCGGATGCAATCTTCCTTCTGGATGGATCGACCGACCTGTTCCGGTACCGCCATGGAGCGAGTGACGACCGTGGCGCGCGGGTCGATCCACACCTTGCACGCCAGTTTGCGTCCAATCCGGCTTTGGTCGCGAAGGCTGGCCCGCTTTATTTTGACAATGGATACACCGGAACCGGCGACGTTGCGGCAGTGGCCATGCTGACCAGTTTGTTCACGCAGATGGGCGCCAAGCCGATGGTTGAGTCCAGTTATGACATCACCACCGATGACCTGAAGCAACATAACGTCATTCTGCTGGGGTCTTCCTTTCAGAACGTTGCTGTCGCCCAGTTGCCCAGCTTGGGCGATTTTCTATACGTAGAGTCGGATTCCCTTCACGATCTGTGGGGAGGGCGGATTGTGAATACGCACCCCCAGGGTAGCGAGAGAACCATCTATCGGACTGAGCGCGATCCGGAAACGGGGACCCTGAAAGCCGACTACGCGCTGATCTCTTTTCAGCCAGGCATCGTTCCCGGCCGGCACATCGTAAACCTCGGCGGGCTGGATACGAAAGGCATGGAAGGAGCGGTGTTGCTTGCGACGTCGATATCGGGGGTCGAGGGCCTTTCGCGAGCGCTCGTGGAGATAAAACAGGCTGACCCGAAAGACAAGATCCCTGCGTTCCAAGCCCTGTTGCGCGTGAACCTGGAGAAGGGCTACCAGGTGTTAGATACCCAGCTGGTGACTGTTCATGCTCTCAAAGGGGCAGAGACGCAAACGTTGCCAGCTAACTAGGGCGACCCGCAGAACTCTCCACTCCCCTGCGCTCGGTCGAAAAACATTTCCACGAAAGGTCCGCGGAACTGCAGATTCCTCGCTCTGCTCGGAATGACAAAGGAAAGGGCAACGGTTCTTAGAAAGCGGTTGCTGGGACCGAGGCGTTTTTCATCACCTTCGGTGGGCCAGGGGCCCGTTAGAGTATGTAACGGTTGACGTAACGCCATTCTTCCTCGCCTGTAACGTGATTGTTTTTGCTCTGTGTAGCTTCTACGTAGCCTCGTTTAACTGGACTCCGATTGCACACTACCCATACCGTTTGTCCCGCGGAGAACAGTGCCGCCTGATCTCGATAGAGCACACCACGGACGAAAGGGATCCGTCACCGAGCGGAAATATGGAGGCCGTTATGCGAGCGAAATTGACAGGGTGCATAGGATTTCTGATTGTGGTGCTGGCGATGGAAGCCAGCCTTCTGGGACAAGCCGTCACAGGTACATTACTCGGAACGGTTCTGGACCCCACCGGGGCGGTGGTGCCGAACGCAAATGTCACGCTCACGAATGAGGGCACCGGCGTCAGCAACCACATGCCCACCAGCGCGCAGGGGTTCTATACGTTTCCCACGCTGGATCCGGGGCACTACAGCGTGGCAGTGTCTGCTTCAGGATTCAAGACGACGGTGGCGAAGGGCAACCTGGTGCAGGTAGAGCAATCGACCCGGGTGGATGTGACGCTCTCTCCGGGGGCCGTCGATCAGCAGGTCACGGTCACGGGCCAGAACCCGCTGGTAGAAACGACCACCTCCGATTTGGGTACAGTCATCGACACCCAGCAGATCAACAATCTGCCAGTCAATGGACGCCTGTTTCAAACACTGATGTTTCTGGCACCCGGCACCACGCCGGCGGCATGGGGCGATCAGATTGAAAACCCGGCTGCCGCAGGATCCACGGCGCCCGGGGGAGGGGGCGGCGGAACCTATTCGTCGGTGAATGGGTTTCCCTTCCAGGGGAACCTCTACCTGGTGGATGGTGTGCTTAATGTCGAGCCGCAAAACGCTTATATAACCATTGCGATTCCGTTTGCCGACATCGCGGAGATGAAGATGGAGACCAACAACCCGACGGCGGAATATGGCACGTTCGGCGGCGCGGTGGTTAACCTGACGACTAAGACCGGCACTAACCAGTTCCATGGCCAGCTATTCGAGTATGTCCGCAATACGGATTTCAATGCCAAGGATGCCTTCTCGCATCTGAACCCTCCCTACCATGCCAACCAATTCGGGGGAGAGATTGGCGGCCCGATTTTTCGGGACAAGTTGTTCTTCTCAGGCGATTTTCAGGAGCTGCTGCAGCATGCGGGATCTTCCGGCCTGCTCAGCGTTCCAACGGCTGCAATGCGAACCGGCGATCTTTCGGCATTCGGTTCGCCCATCACGAACACGGCTGCCTGCCAAACGATTGCCACAGCCAACGGGTTGCCGGGCGCTGTGCCCTGCACTGCCAATTCGGTGCCTACGTCGGATATTTCCCCGATCGCGGCGGCGCTGCTGAGCCCTTCGGTGATCCCTTTGCCCAACCTCCCGGGGACGGCCAACAATTTTTCTTATGCGGTCCTGGGGACCGAGACGATGCCACAATTTGACGTGCGCGGCGACTACGCATTTTCCGACAAGGACCGCTTTTTTGCCCGTAGCTCGTACGCCTACAGGAAATACACCTCACCCTCGCCGGGCACCGTATTCATGAACGGCGGGAATGCCTACGGAAATAATTCAAGCTTCAACGATGTCGTTGGCTGGAACCACTTCTTCAACAGCAACATGATCAACCAGGCCCGTGTCGGGTTCAGCCGCTACTACACCGTGGACTTCAACAACGCTTACGGCATCGAGGAAAACAACGTCCTCGGCATTCCCAATGGCAACATCGGCGGCCTGCCCATTACCAGCGGGATTGCGCAGTTCTTTCCTGGGAACGAAAACGGATGGAGCAGTACGGGCGATCCGGGATGGGTGCCCAACGGACTAGGTCGATTGGCCAATATCTTTGAATATGTGGACACGGTGTCCATGATTCGCGGCCACCATAGTCTGAAGCTTGGCGTGAACGCGGAGAGAGTGCAGACCAGCGTACGAAATGCGCAGAACGATCCGCGCGGGATTGTGAGCTTTGGCGGCGGCTACACGGGGACAGGCACCCAGGGCTCATCGCTTGCCGACTTGCTGGTGGGTGGTCCCAACGAAGTACAGCGTGATCTGTTTCCGTCTACCCCGGCAACCCGGGTTACGTACCTGGGTATCTTTGGGCAGGACGACCTGCGGGTAAACCAGAGGCTTACTTTGAATCTGGGTATTCGCTGGGATCTCTACACGGCACCGGTCGATGCACACAACCATCAAAGCAACTTCGTAACCAGTGGAGCAAATGCGGGGATGATTCAGATCGCTTCCTCCAGCAATCGCGGTCCGAATCTGAATACGTATTACGGGAATGTTGCGCCCCGCGTCGGTGCCGCGTTCACGCCTGACAACGGGAAGACGGCATTTCGTGGGGCTTTCGGGATGAGCTACTTCCCTGACAATTTCGGCGCCAACGGAGGAACGCTGGAGCGGAACTATCCGGAGACGCTCATCGAAAATAACTTTGCGGCCAATTCGAACTGCAGTACGCCGATCACCCCAACCGGTTTGTACTCAGGTTGCGGATCTCTCATCATGAGCAACGGCCTGCCTGGTATTACCCCCGGGGTTTACACTCCGTTAGTTGAGCCACCCACAACCCCGGGAGGGTTTATCAGCCCGCCGGCGGGCTTCGGCGTGTTCTCGGTGGTGAGTAATTTCCGGCAGGATGTGGCGCTCGCGTGGAACGTCAGCATCGAGCGTCAGGTGGGCTCTGATATGTCGTTCCGGATGGCATACGTGGGCACCGCTGGGAGGAATTTGTATCACGACTACCAGTTGAACCAGTGCAATCCGACATCGTTCACGGAGGCCATCACGGCTCCCGCGTATCCGTCGTGTCTCCCGTTCTACACCGTCAATCCCAACATCACGACGGTCGATTCGCGCAACAGCACCGGCAAATCCCATTACAACGCGATGCAACTTGAATTTCAAAAGCGCGCCGGTCATGGCCTGACGCTGACGGGCTCATACACCTGGTCAAAGATGATGGACAACATCAACAACCCGATCGACTCCTACGCTATGCGCGAAGAGTTGGACACGGCCAACTGGCAGCGGAACAATTACCCGCAAAGCGCGGTGTTCAGTTACGTCTACGAGCTGCCGTTGGGGCGCAATAAGCAGTGGCTCAATGGGAGCTCCGCCTGGACGAACGCTTTGGTTGGAGGGTGGGCGTTCACCGGGATCACCTCTTTCCGCTCAGGCGCACCTCTCCTGGTTAGCGCGAGTTCGAGTGACCTGCTACCGCAGAACGGCGGCCAGCGCGCAGATTATGTGTGCCATGGACAATCCAACCCGCACACCAATGCGGAATGGTTCGACACCAGCTGCTTTGTTCAACCGCAGGGGTTCCGCTACGGCAACGGTGGAGTGGGAGAGGTGTACGGACCCAGGTACCAGAACTGGGATCTTGGCCTGTACAAGGTCTTTGGGTTCGGCTCGAATGAGCACCAGCAGATCAAGTTTGTTGCCAACTTCTTCAATGCCTTCAACCATGTAAACCGGCAGAATCCAGATACGGGGGTGACCGACTCGAACTTCGGAGTCGTCGGCGGTGATTTTCTTCCGCGGCAGGGACAGCTTGGACTAACCTACTCTTTCTAAGTAGCGATGTGGGTCTGACTGGAGGGGTGAATGCGGATTTGTCTGTGCTGCCACGCTGGGATTGTTGATGCATGACTAAGACCACATCGTTCTGCAACCGGCGAAGTTTTCTCGTTTCCTCGATAAGCGCTGCGTTCGTCTCTCATGATTTGCTGGGACAGAAGACCCGGCTAGACTTCGTGCGCGCCTTTCCGGAAATGCAGGCACGAGAAGGATCGCTGGAGTTTACCTCCTCTGATACCAAACTGGTGAACGGCTTTCACTGGGCCAAAGCCCAGGCGCTTGCCTACGTTCGTGACAGCCCCTCGATCGGCCCCTGGTACGAAGCTGCGTTGCCCGGCAGGAACGCGTTTTGCATGCGAGATGTGTCTCACATGAGCAATGGAGCGCAGTTTTTGGGATTGGGAGCGAGAACCAGGAACATGATGCGGCAGTTTGCCGCAAACATCTCGGCTTCGAAGAAGTGGTGCACCTGGTGGGAGATCACGGGGGACGGTAAGCCTGCTCCCGTTGACTACAAGAACGACCATAATTTCTGGTATGACCTGCCGGCGAATTTCGATGTTGTCGATGCCTGTTACCGGCAATGGTTGTGGACCGGGGATGATGCGTACCTGGACGAGGTCTTTCTCAATTATTACCGGCACACCGTTACGGATTATGTGAAGGCATGGGATCACAACCAGGATGGCCTGCTGGAGCATTTGCCTGGCGATGGCCACATGGGCATTGGCACTTATGATGAGGACCTGACCGGCGACGTGCTGGTTGGGGCAGACCTGATCGCGGCTCAGTATGCAGGTTACGAAGGCTATGCTGCCTTTCAACACGCCAGGAATGCGCGTCCAGTGGCCGATGAGTTCGCGGCAAAAGCTCGAGCGCTGAAAACGCTCTACAACAGCAAATGGTGGGATGCATCGCAGAACCGCTATTTCGCTGCGCTGGGCGAAGACGGACAATTTCACCCCGATCTGAAAGCAAGCACCGGGGGAACAGACATACAGTTCCCGCTGTACTTTGGCCTTACGGACAGCGGACCCAAGACGCAGGGCTCGCTCGATCAATTGGAGAAGCGTCTGCAGTTGGATAGCGCGACGTTAGGGGGAATCGTCGGCGGTGTCGAAGGCAGAACATATCTGCCGGACATCTTCTACAAGTATGGGCGCTCCCGGCCAGGCTACGCGGTCCTGGTGGCGCTGATGAACCCGGCGTTGAAACGACGTGAGTATCCTGAGGTTTCGTTTACGGTCATCGGCAACCTGGGCGCCGGACTGATGGGCATTCGACCCTCTTCCCGTTCAGGACAAATCGAAACTTATCCGCAACTCACAGTCGAAACGGATTGGGCCGCGCTGCACCACGTGCCCGTCGGCCACAATGTTATTTTCGTTAAGCATACGCATGCCGGGGTGACCACTTTTTCCAACGAGTCCGGGCCCGACATCGCCTGGCGAGCGAGCTTTCCCGGGAAGTTTGACGTACTCACAATCGATGGCAAGAAGGCCGCTGCCGCGAGCTCGACACGAGCTGGAGGCATGGTGGAAAGCTACCAGGTTCTTCACGTCAGGGCCGGTGAAACGCGCGTAGTGTCGGTGGGATAGATTGGTAGATTTCGAGCACATGATCTTGAGAGGAGTCGTGGCTTGCGTTTCCCCATGGATGCGAACCGTGGCTTTGTCTTTGTTCGCGGGCCATCTTTTATCGGGCAGTTGTGGGATGCAGGTCTGCAGCAAGGTCAGCGTGCTGACGCAGCATAACAATGGCGAGCGCACAGGGGCCAATCTGGATGAGGTCATTCTGACTCCGTCGAATGTGAACGTGAACCAGTTTGGCATGCTGTTTCGGAGAATGGTGGACGACCAGATCTACGGCCAGCCGCTGGTTGTGGCACACGTGGGGATAGGTGGCGGAAGACACGATTTGGTATTCGTTACCACGGTGAACAACAGCGTATACGCGTTCGATGCCAATGACGCTTACGCTAACGAACCGTTCTGGCATGTCAACTTCGGCACGCCGCCCAATGTCTACGACGGCAAATACGGCTGTAGCGACATGAACGGCAAGATGGGCATCATTGGAACCCCGGTGATCGATGCGGAGAGCAGCACGTTGTACGTGGTGGCTGCAACGCGAGTGGGCAATGGCTTTATGCAGCGGCTGCACGCCCTGGATCTTGCGACCGGCGCAGACCGCGCCGCCAGTCCGGTGACGATTACTGCACCCGGGTTCGACCCGTTGATGGAGAACCAACGGCCCGGCCTGCTTCTGTCGCGCGGCAAGGTATACATCGGCTATGCGTCTCATTGTGACAAAGCGCCCTATCATGGCTTCCTGATCAGCTATGACGCGAAGTCACTGCTGCAGACGGGTGTGTTCAATACCTCGCCCGCAGGCCACGCGGCGAGCATTTGGCAGTTTGGACAGGCGCCCGCGGTGGACACAAACGGAAACATCTACTTTGTCACCGGGAATGGAACCTGGAATGGCAGGTCGGACTTCAGCGAGAGCTTCCTTAAGCTCGACCCCGACCTCAAGATATTGGATTGGTTTACGCCGACAGATCATGCGTATCTCGATCGCATCGATGGGGATCTCGATTGTTCCGGCGCCGTTCTGATTCCGGGAACTGGCTTGGTGATGGATGCCGGAAAGCAAGGAGTTCTTTATCTCGTAGATGGCCACCATATGGGCCACCTGGGTGACGAAAGGGCAGTGCAGTACTTTCAAGCAACCAGTTCGCAACTGCCCAGCCTGGTGTTTTGGAAAAGCGCAAAGAGTGGTTCCCTCGTTTATCTGTGGGGGCAAACGGACCGCCTCAGGGCCTATCGCCTCAATGGCGGAAAGCTTGACGAAGCGCCTTATGCGACCCGGCCGGAAGTGACAGAGGGGCATCCTGGCGCCATGATTTCGCTATCGGCCAATGGTAACCGGGATGGAATTCTATGGGCGGCCATTCATGCGAGTGGTAGTGCGTGGCATGAATCGAGACCGGGCATTCTGCACGCGTACGACGCGGACGATATCAAGCATGAGTTGTGGAACTCTCTCGAAAATGCCGCCCGCGACGATTGCAATAACTATGCCAAAACGGCTCCGCCTACGATTGCCAACGGCACGGTCTATCTCGCCAGCTTCGGAACGCACAATACGGGGAGTGGTCAGCTTTGCGTTTATGGCTTGCTCGCGGATGGTGCGGCGCCATTGCCGCCTTCTTCGGTGAATGCTTCCGCTGGCGACGGGCAAATCTCGCTGACCTGGACGGCCTCTCCAGATGCGACCACGTACACGGTGAAGCGATCGACCAAGGAGGCAGGACCAATGGAAATCGTGGCGAGAGGCCTGACTTCAAAAGACTTTACCGACGTTACGGTCGATAAGGGAGTGACCTACCAATATGCGGTGACAGCTATGAACCGCAACGGTGAAAGCACGCTTTCCAGCATCGCTACGGTATCGCTCCCCAAACCGCAGTCGCGCTATAGTGCTTTGCCGCCGGGGCCAGGCCGCGACCTAACGATACGAGTATGTTCCGGCTGCCATTCGCCTGCACTCGCGGCAAGCGAACAGCTCAGCCCGCAAGGATGGCGCGACCTCGTGCAACGCATGGCTGCACGGGGTGCGGTTGCCACGGTCGACGAATTCAACCAGACTACTTTGTATTTATCCAAGTCTTTTCCCAAAGACGATAGCACCAGGAAGGAAGATAAATGACCGTTTTTCGTAGAGACTTCTTAAAGCTGGCAAGCGCCGGGATGGCCGGCGCTACCGCGGGTATTCCACTCGGCGCTCACGCGCAGACGGCAAACATGCCCGGGGCAGGCACAAACGCGGTGTTGGATGTGAAAGCCTATGGCGCACGAGGGGACGGCGCTTCCATTGATACCGCGGCCATCAATAAGGCGATTGAGGCGGCGAGCGCACAAGGAGGCGGAACGGTTCGCTTTCCCTCGGGCACGTATGCTTCCTACTCCATTCACCTGAAGAGCAATGTTGTACTGTACCTCGAAGTGGGGGCAACTATCCTTGCCGCCGATGTTGCTCCGGGCGGCGCCAGCAGCGGCGCGTGTTACGACCCCGCGGAGCCGAATAAACCCTGGGAAGACTACCAGGACTATGGACACAACCATTGGCACAATAGTCTTATTTGGGGTGAGGGGATCCACGACGTCGCTATTCTTGGGCCAGGGTTGATCTGGGGCAAAGGGCTAAGCCGGGGTGGTTCCGAGGAACCGAAGGCGGAAACTCCGGGTATGGGGAACAAGGCGATCGCGCTCAAGAATTGCCACAACGTGATCCTACGGGATTTCTCTATTTTGAAGGGTGGCCATTTTGGCGTCCTCGCGACCGGGGTCGACAACCTGACGATTGATAATCTGAAGATCGATACCGACCGCGATGGCCTGGATATCGATTGCTGTCACAACGTTCGGGTCTCGAATTGCAGTGTCAATTCTCCGTGGGATGATGGGATTTGCCCGAAAAGTTCGTTTGCGCTGGGCTATGCCCGTGCTACAGAGAACGTGACGATTACGAATTGCTACGTCACCGGGGCTTACGTGCTAGGGACCATGCTGGACGGGACGTATAAACGCTGGCCTGCCGACTTCAAGGTGGCGCCTACAGGCCGCATCAAATGCGGTACCGAGTCGAATGGCGGGTTTAAGAACATTACCATCTCGAATTGTGTTTTTGACGGTTGCCGCGGGTTTGCCCTGGAGAGCGTGGACGGTGCTCTGCTCGAAGATATTACCTTCACCGGGGTTACCATGCGCGACTGCACCAACACTCCCCTGTTTCTCCGGCTGGGGAGCCGGATGCGCGGTCCGGCGGGGGTTCCGGTGGGCACGCTGAAGCGGGTCATTATCAGTAATGTTGTCAGTTACAACTCCGCGTCGCAGTTCAGCGGTGCAGGGCTGATTATGGGGGTTCCGTCCAATCCCATCGAAGACATCAAGATCAACGACCTGTACATGGAGCATCGCGGTGGTGGAACGCGCGAAATGGCCGCGCGGGTGGTTCCGCAGATGGAACAGGGGTACCCTGAACCTTATCGGTTTGGGGAGATTCCCGCGGGGGGATTTTTTATCCGGAATGTGAACAATATTGAGATGACGAATGTCGAACTTTCGTGGAGTAAGCCGGACGCACGGCCGGTGTTCTACCTGGACAATGTGAAGGGTGCTGAGTTCTTCCGTATCAAGACGCCGAAGGCGGCGGACTCGCCGATATTTGAGTTGAAAAACGTTGAGGATTTCAGTGTTGCCATGTCACGTAAGGTTAAAGACGTCCACCTCGAGAAGGTTGAGCAGAGAACGATTTCGGATTGATGAGATGTCGGGTCGCGTGGCATTACTACCCATTCCTATGACACCGACAGAGTTGCTCGTCCACTATCGCTATCCGCATCTCGGTCGAGATGAGCGAAATCTGTTTGCAGACACGCCAAACATCGATTTCCAAGCTAACATTGCCATCTCGACCTGAAGCGTAGCGTAGTGGAGAGATCTGCGGGTTCTCATGGAGCTTCAAGGGCAGAATGAAGCTAGGGATTGCTTGAGCGCGGTTGCCTGTACATCGGTGGCACGTGAGCTGATGTGCTGTCAGGTATCCGCTCACGGCTGTCGCAAGATCGCGGCGGCAGGTGGAGTTCGCGCGCACGGGTGCGGTGCTGACTAACTCTTCGATCAGCTGTTTCTGAATCTCGTCTAACTGTGGACGGATCGTAGTGGTCAGATCTTCTGTTTGGTGGTCCGGCGCTTTGCCCGCTTTATGCCAGGTGGCAAGCAGTGAGGATTGCACGGCCTTGTTGGCCTCGATTTGTGCCCTGAAGAACCGGGACACCACCGCTGGATCCAGCCCTTCAGTCTTGCCCTCAGTCACAGCACTTGCTATGACGTGCTCCTCCCGCGGCGGGTCCTCTACAGCGGTTCCATTGTCCCATTTGGCGTAGGCGACTTCTTGCGCCAGGTTCAGTCTTCGGGCTGATGTCTCCACCAGCGGTTGGAGCTGGTCTACGGCAGTTTGCGCTCTTCCATCGCAAACGCTGGTCATCGCCATCACGGCGATCATTGCTATTCGTACAGAGTTCAGGTGCACTCTCCCCCATCGCTTATGAATACTCAGCGATCTATCCGTCGCTTTGGATATAACAGCGGGGAGCCGGAAAGTACTGGCGTTGAACGGATAGTCGGTGTAGCAACGGCGGCCCAGGATGTCAGCCTTGGGCCGCCTGCGGTATTTAGAAATCGTAACGCAGGCCGAACTGCATGCGCCGCGGCAGATTCTGCATGGCGCTGTAAGTGCCGAGGTTTCCTCCCGTGAGCTGGGTACCAAGGTAAAGAGGATTGTCGTTGAAACGAACGCTGTTGGTGACGTTGAAGACTTCCCAGGCGAACTTGAGAGCCCCGTACTCGCCGAACTGCCAGGACTTGGAGAGTCCCGAATCTATGCCAAAGATTCCGTCGCCGCGGTAGGTATTGCGTTGTCCGGCTTCTCCTGGATAGGACAGGCGGACGGGGGTGCCGTTGCTGGTTCCGCTATTGATCGCGTTCGCATTGGCAAAGACGGTCGGGGCACCATTGACGACCTGCTTCTTCAACTGGACCTTGCCAGTCGCTACGCCCAGACCCTCGATCTGCCAGTCGGTGGCCCAACCGGGATCGACGAGACTGAAAGGCAGGCCGCTGGTCCAACGATTGATCCCTGACCATTGCCATCCGCCGAGAAAAGCGTTGGTAAGAAATCCGCCGCCGCTGAGGAACTTCCTGCCCTGACCTACGGGAACCAGGTAGACCCAATCGGCAGTGATGAGGTGACGGGTATCAAAGTCGGAGACGCCGCGATTGAGACTGGGGTTCCAGGTGTTGATGATGTTGCTCAGGTTGCCGCCATTTTGGCCGCCTGGGACCTGGTTAAACTCACTCCCGCGTTCCGTATCCGATCCCATGTCAATGGATTTTGAAAACGTATAGCTGAAATCAACGTTAAGTCCGTGGGAGGTGGGATGCCGCAGAATCAATTGACCTGCGTTGTAATAGCTAGTACCGATAGTGTCGAGCGCATAGAGCGATGAAAACTGGTCCTGCCAAAAGCGGCTTTGCGACGGGCAGCCGTAGCTTACGCCCAGCAGTGGGGAGTAGCAGTAGAAGTCGAGATCCGCAAGAGCACTGGTCGCCCCTAAGTTTGAACGGAAAGGGGCCCACTCGTTGGTGTAAATGGCCTGGGTTGCGCTTTCTCCCAGATAGTCGAGGCCGGCCATATAGGGAAACACGTTTTCGAAGTAGGGGATGGCGGAGACAGAGGCGGTGGGGGATCCGCCGTTTGCATCCACCATGGCGGAAAGCTGTGAGCCCGCGGTAAAGTAGTCGACCCCTGATTGCGTGTCACGAAAGTCCACCGGCTCGGCCAGATCGAGGCTTTGCAGCAGGTGGCGGCCCAAACGGCCAATATAATCAGCTTCCAGAGTGAAGCCGCCGGGAACCTCGCGCTGCAGGGAAAGATCGATCGATTCGGAATACGGAGTCTTCAATTTATTGTCGAGACCCCAGGTGATGGCGAAATTTCCAGTTGGCGCAGTATAGGGATAGGTGACTTTGGCGTCAGCGGGAGGTGTAGGGATCGACGGGAAGGTGCGGCGATCAACATATCGCGGCGAGTCTTCATACCCATACACACCTGCCGGATTGCTGATGGAGGAGCTGGTGCCGAACGAACCTTGCTCGTCGAAGGTGTTCACCAACTGTTCGCCGTAATGGTCGAAGAAGATACCGAAACCCGCGCGGATGGTGGTTTTGGTGTCGGGAGAATAAACCACCGCCAGGCGAGGAGCGAAGTTGGCCTTCTGCTTCGGCCAATAACCGGGTTGGTGATAGAAGGGCCCGCTGGGGGCAAACGTAAGATCTGGCTCGTAGACCTGCCCCATCAGAGCCGCCGCGTTGCGCTGCAAAAACCAGGCATGGGTGTCGATGGTGGGTGCAATCTGTTGGCCCTTGGTTTCCCACGGAGTTTGTAGGATGGTGTGCCGAAGCCCGAAAGTGACTGTCAGATTGGGCAACGCGCGCCATGAGTCTTGTACGTAATATTCGAACTCGTTGGCGCTGAAATGCCGGTTGATGAAGGCGCCATCCGGCAATATTGATCCTGTGGTCGGGCTGTTGATCGTGTAGTTCTCTTGTATCGTGACCTGGGGGATGGTTCCCACCAGATTGGCGTACGCGATCCCATAGGAATTTGAAAAGCCGCTATCTACCGGCAGGCCGCCAACGGTTGAGGGGTCGGGGGGACTTCCGCCCAGCCAATAGGGGTTCGAGGTAGCGGAGTTATAAGAGAGAGCATCGGATCCACGGTTGTGGTGTACAAGCCTCCAGTTCCCCCCAAATTGGAGCGAGTGCTTGCCTTTGTTCCAGCTCAGGTTGTCCGTGATGTTGTTCACCGGCACGGTAACAACGGTGCTGCGATTCTCAGACGTCAGGGTGTCGATGAAACGGAAGTCCACATAATCGCCGGTCCCCGGACCACGCTGGCTGAAACCCTGGCGGATGTAGCCATAGCGCACGTCATTGACAAGGTTGGATGAGATCGACCAGGTGTCGCCACCGGCTATCCCCTTGGTGTTGTCGATAAGGTTGTATGAGGGGCCCTGCCCCGGAAACTGCTCCGTGCCTGCGGTTGTATCTTTCTGAAGGTTGCCGCGCACGAAAAGGCGATGGCTTTGACCGGGGGTGTAATCGATACGGGCGATGGAAGTATTCAGGGTTACCGGGTTGGGGGAAGAAAAAGTGTACGAGCCGGTGTTGTAACCATCGCCCAGCGAGGTACCGTTGGCCGCCGGAAACTGCTTCAGGTAGGTCAGCACATTTGGATTGGGGCCCGGGCCCCACGGGCAGACCCCGTTGGCCGCGCAACCGCCGTCGAGGGCCGCGATCTGGCTGGCCGAAATGGTCGTAGTTTGCACATTACCGGAGGCGTCGTCGCCCTGATAGGTGATGATTCCCTGCTGGTAGCTGGCAGTGGGGGCAGTCTGGCTGACGATCTGGTTCTCCGCCTGGCGCGTGCCCTCGTAGTTCCCGAAGAAGAACAGCTTATCCTTGAAGATCGGGCCGCCTAGTGCGCCGCCGAAGCTGTTGCGGATCAGCTTAGGCGGTATGTTGGGCTCACCGTTGCCCACCTGGGCGGCTTTATTGAACCAGTCATTAGAGACGGTCAGAGTGGGCCGGTTGTACTCATACGCCGCGCCGTGAAATTTGTTGGTTCCCGATTTGGTGACCATGCTGACCTGGGCCCCGGACGAACGTCCCTGATCGGCATCGGCAAGTCCGGTGGTCACGCGGAACTCTTCGATCGAATCCTGGGTTTCCCGCAGCACGCCGGTAAAGGCGAACCCGCTGACCTGGTCGTTGTCGTCCACGCCGTCCAGGGTGATGTTGCCCTGATCGGACCGTCCTCCGTTGACTGCGCCGCTCCGTGGATCGTTTTGCAGCGAGGGATTGCTGGCCCGGCCGGAATTCTGACCGAGATAGAGCACCCCGGGCTGAAGAGAGAGCAGATCGGGCACGTTGCGGCCCTCGCTCGGTAGCGCCTGGATCATCGCGTTATTGATGGAATTGCCCAGAGAGGCGTCGGTGGTGTTTAGGGTTTGCGCTTCCGCGCTGACCTCTACAACTACCGAGTTGGCTTGGACGGCGACCGCGAAATCAATGGTCGCGGGTTGATTCACCAGCAACTCGGCGGATTTTTTCTGGGAGGCGAACCCCGGCGCTTCCGCAGTGATGAGGTATTTGGCAGGGGGGATCTGGGAAAAGTTATACTCGCCCGCGCTATTGGTCGTGGTCTCAAAGCTATGCCCGGTAGCGTTGTCGAGCAGCGTCACTTTTGCCTTCGGCACAAGGGCACCGCTGGAATCCTTGATCACACCGTGGAGAGAGGTGTTCGCTATCTGGGAAAAGCTGATCGTGGCGGAGACGATCAACAGAAACGCTACTGCCGATGCCAAACATCTTCTGGTCACGACTGCCTCCAAATAAATCAGGTAGCTGGGCCCGGAATTCCTGGTTTGTTGATGCCTTCGTGGTCTTGCGTGGGGTCCCTTAGCTTATCCGAAGCGGTTACGATTTATTCGTAGGTGAGACGTGTTTCTTCCCAACGTGATCGCTCGCTGCCTGGGTCGAAGTGATGCTGGTGGGGTTGTTCACGGTGGTCACCGTAGCGCCAGAAGTCGAGGCAGCAGAGGAATCGGTGATCGTGCTTCGCAACGAGGTGGGCGATTGCCGCGGCCAAGTCAAGCCGCAAACGCCAATGAACAAAAACAGGAATGCGAGAGGCTGGCGGAAACAGCGCATGCGTACTCCCTCCAAAAAACGTTTTCCCGGTGACACCCGCTCGTGAATGGCGGGATTCCCTTTTGGTTGCTGAGGCCCGAATACACTTCAGGTCTTACAAATCTGCGGAGTTTCTGTTTCGAGGCGGCAAAACTAGATTGCTAATTAATAAACGAGGTTTAGGCAGAGATCAAGTAGATAAGCTGCGGAATTTGTTCAGAAGGGCGAAGGATCGCTCGTTGTATCAAAGTATGAGGATTTTTATTGATGGGGTCGTTCGGAATAGAGATTGCTCACAGGACCGCCGGGCGCGCTGCGCAGAGAAAACATTTGAAAAACTCCATTTTCGGCCGATATGCGCCAGGGCGAACATGGAGCATCTGTCCGGAACTTGTAGAGCCTTGGTTAGGAGATGAAAAGCACAAAGGGCACGGCTGCTTCCACCGTGCCCTTCATTGTTCACCGTTGCAGATTGCCTACATCAATTCTTCGACAAAGGCTCGCGCTACGTCGGCAGGAATCCGCGAGGTCTGTTTGACCAACGGCTCGGTGGCCAGCACAGGCTCTGATTCATGCAGGGTGGGAACGTCGGTGCGCTCGAAGAATTTACCGATAGGAATTTCATCGCCCCAAAGCAGGGACTTCTCCATCGCTGCCATCCAGTTGGTCGAGTCGTACTCAGGGTTGTCCTCCAATTTCTTTACTCGGGGCCGGAACCACTGGAAAGTGTTGTCGTGGTTGTAGGTTACGCAGGGACTGAAGACATCGATGAAGGAGAAACCCCGGTGCTGAATCCCTTGCTTGATCAGTTCGGTAAGGTGCTTCTGCTCCGCGCTGAAACCACGGGCGATGAAGGTGGCCCCGGCAGACAACGCGAGCGAAATGGGATTGATTGGCCCTTCCACGTTGCCAAAGGGCATGCTCTTGGTTTTCATGCCTTTGCGGCTGGTGGGTGAGGTTTGGCCGGTGGTGAGGCCGTAAATCTGGTTGTCCATGACTATGTAGAGCAGATCGACATTGCGGCGCATGGTGTGCATGAAGTGGTTGCCACCGATGCCGAAGCCGTCACCATCACCGCCGGTAACGAGCACCGTCATGCCGTGATTCGCCATTTTGAAGCCGGTGGCCACAGCCAACGAGCGTCCATGCAGGGTGTGCATACCGTAAGTATTGATGAACCCCGGGAAATTTGAGGAGCAGCCGATACCACTGATGGTGGCCACGTCATAATTCGGAATTTGCAGCTCGACCAGCGCCTTTTGCACCGCCGCCAGCACACCGAAATCTCCACAGCCCGGGCACCAGTCTGGATCGACCTTGCCCTTAAGGTCTGCCATGGTGGTCAGTTTTGGAGCCGCTATATCTGTTGCCATCGTTTGTTCTCTCCTAGACCATGATCTCGTGCGTGGGAACGGAAAGCTTGGTGCTTCCGCTCAGCTGTTCTTTGACTGCTTCCGTAATGTGGTGCGGCATAAAGGGTTCGCCATCGTATTTGCGGATGTGCCCAGTGGCTACAAAACTGGTTTCGCTGCGCAGGTAGCGGGCGAACTGGCCACTGTAGTTGTTTTCGATGATGATGGTGTGGCGGGAATTTTTCAGGATGTCGACAATAGCATCGCCATGCAAGGGAACAAGCCAGCGGATTTGCAGCTGGTTGGCAGTGATTCCCTGCTCGGCCAATTGCTCACGCGCTTCCTCGATGACGCCCTGGGTTGATCCCCAACCGATCAGGGTCACATCGGCGTTGGCCGGCCCCTGCAGCTTGGGAGGCTCAACCGAGGCCTCAATGCCCTCGACTTTGCGCATGCGCTTTTCCATCATGGCCCGGCGCTTCACGGTATTGGTGTACTCGTCGCTGATAAGCACGCCATCTTCGTCGTGCTCGTCGCTCGAGACCACGTGGGTGTGACCGGGGACGCCGGGGATGGCACGTGGCGAGATCCCGCTCTCGGTGATCAGGTAGCGCTTGTAGGACCCGTTGCCGTTGCCATTGGCAGAGGTGATCATCTCCCCGCGATCGACTTTAGGGTTGAAGTCGAGAATCGCTGGATCGACGCTGAGGCGACCTTCGGCCAACAGCAGATCGCAAAGCACGATTCCGGGGCACTGATAGCGCTCGGCGATGTTGAAGATTTCCGGGATCAGGGTGAAGCAGTCGCCAATATCAAGCGGGGCGGCAATGACCCGGGGATAGTCTCCGAAGGCGGCGCCCAACATCTGCCAGAGGTCTCCCTGCTCCGTTTTGGTAGGAACGCCCGTGGACGGGCCCGCCCGCTGGCAGTCAATCACCACGACGGGGATTTCGGCCTGGGCGGAGAGGCCGAGGGCCTCGCTCATGAGGGCAAAACCGCCCCCTGAAGTAGCGCACATGGCCCTAACACCGGCATGGGCGGCGCCGATGGCCATGTTGATCACGCCAATCTCATCTTCCACCTGGCGGACCATGATGTTGGCTTTGCGGGCGTGATCGGCCATCCAATGGAGGACACCGGTTGACGGGCTCATGGGATAAGCGCAATAGAATTTCACCCCTGCCGCGGCGCCGCCCATGGCCATGGCGGCGTTGCCGCCCAGCACGGCGTAACGAGTATCCGTCATGGGCAGCGGGTTCGCGAAGGCTTTGAAGTTTTGCGTGGCGTAGTCATAGCCGACCCGCGCCAAGCCCACGTTCTCGTCAATAACGGCTTTTTCTTTCTTGCGGAATTGTTCGGTGAGGACGCTCTCTAATGCCTGAAAGCCGATGCCGGTCATGCTAAGGGCGGCGCCGATGGCCAGCGTGTTCTGGGCGATCTTGTTGCGGCTGATGTCCGCCAGTTTGGAGACCGGCAGGGGGCACAACTGCACTCCGTCAGCGGGCTTGCCAGGCTTGATGGTGTCGGCATTGTAGATACAGGCTCCACCGCTGCTCAACAGGCCCAGGTGCCGGTCCATGGTGTCCTGGTTGAGGGGAATCAGCAGGTCGATCCGATCGCCCATGTTGGTGATTTTGCCGGGGCCGGTTCGGATGGTGAGGAAAGTATGGCCGCCACGAATGATGGATTGGTAGGCGTTGTAGACGTTCAGATGCAGCCCACGGCGGCTGAAGATTTTTGCGAAGATGTCACCCGGGGTGGCTACGCCCTGACCAGCGGCGCCCCCAATACCAATAGCAAAGGACTGCCTCATCGATTCATCTCCAGGCTACGGGGGCCCTGGACATGCTTCAGGGACCGCCGGATCGTATCCGGTTAAACATTACTCAGGACAGCATTGAGGACGCTATCTTGAACGCGAACCAGCATACACCCAGCTTCTATCGTCTGGCAGCCCCCAGGTTTTGCGTCCGGCGCAAATCGTTTCAATTGATTGATTTCGCGCGGGATCGGCGACGGTCCGCAGTTCGGAACGTGGTTCAACCAGCCTAGGGAAGCCTCCAGCCGGAAGCAATAAGGCGTAATCTGGTGTGTTCAGCCAGTAGCCGCGTATGGTTAGCCGATAGGTAGTAGGCAGGCTAAACATGGTGAGGAAATGGTTCATAGTCTACCGATAACTCCTCCGGTCGAGCACCCCTGGGCCACCATTGTTGTGCTCCTGGGGGCGGCGGTTGTTTTTGGAGCTATCCCGCTCGGTCTGGCCCGGTTATGGGCGAGATTGGTTTCGCCCGCCAAGCCGGGTTTGCAGAAGAATGCTACGTATGAATGCGGTCTCGAAGCCAAGGGGGATGCGTGGGTTCAGTTGGACGTTTCCTACTATCTGTACGCCATCGTTTTTCTGATCTTCGATGTAGAGGCGGTTTTTCTGCTGCCGTTTGCCGCGGCCTTCTCCGGCCTCTCGTTGGCGGCTTGCCTGGCTATGCTGGTTTTCCTGCTCTTACTGGTGGAGGGCTTGGTCTGGGCCTGCCAAAAAGGCGTGTTGACCTGGAGCTAGTGAGGTTTTGATGGATCAGGATTTAAAGACCGAGTTAAGCAAGCACGGAATCTTTGCCACCTCGTTTGAGGAACTGTACAACTGGGGGCGCAAGAATTCCGTTTGGCCGCTCACCTTCGGCTTGGCGTGCTGCGCCATCGAAATGATTGCCACCACCATGGCTCGCTACGATTTGGCCCGGTTCGGCGCAGAGGTTTTTCGGCCTTCGCCGCGACAGGCGGATTTGATGATCGTATCCGGAACTGTGACCAAGAAGATGGCTCCCCAGGTGGTTCGGCTCTACAACCAGATGCCGGAGCCAAAATATGTGATTGCTATGGGGGCATGCGCTATCTCGGGCGGCCCTTTCCGCGACGGCTACAACGTGCTTAAGGGCATCGACCGATTTATCCCGGTAGATGTGCATATCCCCGGCTGTCCGCCCCGGCCGGAAGCTTTGATTCACGCCTTTATGGCCTTGCAAGAGAAGATCAGCGCCCAACAGCTTACCGGGGAATCGAGACCCAGACATTTGAAACAAGAGCTACCGAGTGAGTTTCCGGTTCCTGAGTTTGGCGAGCATGGCCTGGAGCCCGCACAAAACGATGAGGTCTTTCGCAATCCGCTGAAGGTGCTTCAGGGATGACATTAGAGGAAATCAGGGCCCGGTTGCAGGTGGAGGTTCCAGGTTGCCAGGTGGAGCTGGTGGTCAATGGGAGCCCCTCGGCCCAGAACTCGCTGCTCGTCGATCGCCAACATGGTCTGGAAGCTGCCCGGATGCTGCGCGGGTGGAACCTGGACTTTTGCTCCAATGTAACTGCGGTAGATTGGCCGGAACGGGTGCAGACAGACAAGGTCAAAACAAAACAGATGGTCGATGGGGTGGAGAAAGAGATAGAGCAGACGGTCAAGACAACGATCCCGGGGTACCTGGAAGTGGTCTACCACCTCTTTTCCATGTCTAAGAAGGAGGGGCCGGTCGTGGTCCGCATGCGCACCGGGAACCGGACAGATGACGTCACGCTTCCCTCTCTCACCCCGGTCTGGCGCAGCGCGGAGTTTCAGGAACGGGAGGCGTTCGACCTCTACGGGATTGTGTTCGATGGGCACCCGGACCTGCGGCGCATCCTCATGTGGGAGGGTTTTACTGATTACCCCATGCGCAAGGATTATGTTCCTCCGCCTGACGACGACCTGGAACTACTGGGGGAGCGATGACACAGGTGGCGCCACCCGAGGCTGAACAGAATAACCTGATGGAGATATCGATGGGGCCCCAGCACCCATCGACCCATGGCGTCTTCCGCATGGATGTTCACCTGGATGGCGAGCGGGTGAAGCGGCTGAAGCCGGTCTTCGGCTACCTGCATCGCAACCACGAGAAGATTGCCGAGGCGGCCAGCTACCTGGCGGCGATTCCCTACACCGATCGGCTGGATTATCTCTGCTCCATGACCAACAACTGGGGATACGCGCTGGCAGTGGAGAAGCTGGCTGGTCTGATGGTGCCGGTGCGCGCCGAGTATATCCGGGTGATCGTGGCGGAGTTGACCAGGCTGCAGAATCACGCCGGCATGGTGGGGTTTCTCCTGCAGGATATGGGAGCGAGCGGGACGCCGCTGATGTATGCCTTCCGCGAACGGGAGAGGGTTCTGGACCTGTTTGAATCCTTGAGCGGCGCGCGCATGATGTGCAACTACATGCGCTTTGGCGGCGTGCGGGTGGATTGCTCCGCGGAATGGCTTGGCGAAACAGCGAAGCTGGTGGCCGGATTTGGCGGATTTCTGGATGAATTCGAGGAGCTGCTGACGGGCAACGAGATTCTGATGGCGCGTACCCAGGGGGTGGGGGTGCTGCCCGGCGAGTTGGCGATCAATGCCGGCGTCACCGGGCCCGGCCTGCGTGCCAGCGGCGTGAACTATGACGTGCGCAAAGTGGACAGCTACGGGATATACGATCGCTTCCCGTTCCGGGTGCCGCTGGGCGAACACGGCGATGTGTTCGACCGCTACATGATGCGGGTACTTGAGATGCGGGAGACGCTCAAGATTTTGGAGCAGGCTCTGCGCGAGATTCCGGCGGGACCGATTATGGATCCCAAGGCCCGGCTGCGGGGGTTGCGCCCCAAAGTGGGTGAAGCGTATGGGCGGATTGAGTCGCCTAAGGGAGAGCTTGGATTTTATTTGATCAGTGACGGCACGCCTAATCCTTATCGTTATCGGGTGCGTCCGCCCAGCTTGATCAATCTTACGGTGCTCGAGGATATGTGCCTGGGACATAACATCGCCGATGTGGTGGTGATTCTGGGGAGCATTGATATTGTTATGGGGGAAGTGGACCGATAATGAGCGACTGCAAGGAGTGGAAACCGCAGATCTCTCCACTCAGGCTCGTTAGCAATGTGCCTTAAGTATTCAGAGCGGGGGCAAAGGGGATGTTAGGCGAGGGGATTGTCAAAGGGCTAGCGGAAACCGCGCGCAACTTTCTGGGCAGCTTTGTCGATAAGGAGCGCCTGGTGACGGTGCAGTTTCCGGAAGAGCGGCTGCCTGTAGCAGAGGCGGCGCGCAACTTCCCTTTTCTTATTTACGATGGCACCGATGCAGAGCAGGGGCTCCGCTGCGTGGCTTGCCAGATCTGTGAGAAAGAATGTCCGCCACGATGCATCACCATCGAAAAGAGCAAGGACAAAAAGCCTGACTTTGTCGGCAAGCAACAGTTCTACCCCGCGGTCTTCGACATCGATGTGTCGGTTTGCATGAGCTGCCAGATCTGCGTGGAGGTTTGCCCCTTCGACGCCATTCGCATGGATAACGAGTTCGAGCTCAGCACGGACGACCGCTTCGACGGGCTCTTATGGACGAAGGAAAAACTGGCGCGGCCCAATGAACACTACCTGGCCATCCATCCAACGGAAGCGGCCGAAGTAGAGGCCAGACGCGCAGCGGAAAAGGCGCAAGCTGAAGCCAAGAAGCAACAACCGGCGGTGACGAAGTAATGCTGGACCAGGTGTTTGTGTTGCTGAAGCACTGGCTCCTCTCCCATTCACCCGTAGTCCTCCAACCCGCGGTCTCAATTTTGCTGACCATCGTTCCCATACTTCTCGTGTTCCCAGTGCTGTTTGCGCTGACGACGGTTCTGGAACGCAAGGGATTGGGCCGGATTCAAAACCGCTACGGTCCGAACCGGGTGGGATTTTACGGCATTCTGCAGCCGATGGCGGATGCGGTGAAGTCCTTGACCAAAGAGGATATTGTTCCTGCCTCGGCAGACCGCACTGTCCATTTTCTGGCTCCACTGATTCTGTTGGCGGTAGCGTTTTTGCCCTATGCAGTCCTGCCCATCGGGCGGAATATGATTGCCGCGAACCTGGATGCCGGGGTGCTCTTCTTCTTTGCCATTGGGGCGATTTCAGAGCTGTCTGTTTTCATGGCGGGGTGGTCGAGCCGTAATAAGTATTCGCTGCTGGGCGCCATGCGGGCGGTGGCCCAGATGATCAGCTACGAGGTACCACTGCTGCTCTCTTCCGTTGCCGTCATCATGGCCGCCGGTTCGTTGTCGACGGTCGAGATCGTGCGGAAGCAAGCGGGTTTTTCAGGAATTTTTCCCCACTGGTATGTGCTGACGCCGTGGGGGTTCGCCGGATTTGTTCTCTTCATGATTGCCGCTACAGCCGAAACGAACCGCTCCCCTTTCGATCTGCCGGAAGGGGAGTCCGAGATCATTGCCGGGTATTACATCGAGTATTCCGGTTTTAAATTCGCCCTGTTCTTTCTGGGAGAATATCTGGGGATGTTTGCCATTAGCGGTCTGGGGATCACGCTGTTTCTGGGCGGATGGTCGGCGCCGTTACCGTTTCTCACCTGGGTTCCCTCATGGGTCTGGTTCTTTGCCAAGCTGCTAGGGTTGATCGTTGGATTTATCTGGGTCCGCGGCACGCTGCCCCGCCTGCGCATGGATCAGTTGATGAACTTCGCCTGGAAGTTCATGTTGCCGATGGCGTTGGTGGTTGTGGTATCGGCCGGGGCATGGCGTTTTCTGGGCCAGGGCGTGATGCGATGGCTGGTGAGCATCGTGTTTATTGCGGTGGCCTACGTGCTGTTGGCGCGCGGCGTGGAGACAAGAAACAGGATCGCAAAACGAACCTATCGTTTTGCTGAATGATACGGATGAGCGCTACGTTTCTGATTCTTGCGGCAATCACCCTGATCGGCGCCTGCGCGGCGATGATGCTGCGGGGCCTGGTCCATTGCGCGCTGGCAGTCGCGATTGCCTTTGCCGGATTGGGCACGCTCTACCTCAACCTTGGCGCTCAGTTCCTCGGCTTGGCGCAGTTGCTGGTGTACGTCGGCGCGATCGCCGTGCTGATTGTTTTCGTCATCCTGCTCACTCGCGGCGGGGATAGCGATTCACCGCCGTTAACGCGGGCACCTTTGCCGATTACAGGGCTCGTGGTGGCGGGGTGTCTATTCGCCGTGCTTGCCTGGGCAGTCTTCCATAGCTTTGCTGTTCATCCCGCAGGAACCCCGGCGACTCCGGCGACAGTCCGTGAACTGGGCGCGGACTTGATGGTTGGCTATGTGTTGCCGCTGGAGGTGATCGGGCTGATGCTCACCGCGGCGCTCGTTGGAGCTGTGATTATTGCGATGAAAGAGAAACGGGAGACCCAATGACTCCGTTAGCAGGGTGTTTGCTGGTTTCTTCCATACTGTTCGCCGTTGGCCTTGCCGGTGCGTTGACACGCAGGAATACCATCCTGGTGCTGGTGGGTATCGAGCTGATGTTGAATGCGGCCAATCTCAACTTCGTTGCGTTTTGGCGCTTCGGACCCCACACCGGTGCTTCAACCGGGATCATCTTTGGACTTTTCTCGATCGGCGTTGCGGCTGCAGAAGCGGCCGTGGGACTCGCCCTCATCCTTGCGGTATATCGGCATACGAAAACTACTGACTTGAGCCAGCTCCCCGGGAGGCCACAGTAGAACTCCCTATGGCCTCGACGGTATGGATCGTTCGCTATCTGTGGTTGATACCGGCACTCCCGATCCTGGCTGCGGGTATCGGTGCGCTGCTAAAGCAGGGCCAGCGCAAATTCGCGGCCACCATCGCGATTTCTTCGATGGGCGTTTCTTTTGTGCTTGCAGTGGTTGCCTTTGCCCATCTGCTGCTCGAGCCTGCCCGGTTCTTCCTGAACTTTCCGTGGATGCAATTCGGCAATGATTGGGTAAAGCTGGGGTGGGTGCTGGACCCGCTGGCAGCGGTCATGCTGGTGATGGTGACCTTCGTTGGGCTGCTTATCTTTATTTACAGCGTGGCGTACATGCACCACGACGAAAACTTCACCCGTTTTTTTTGCTTTCTCTCGCTCTTTGCGGGAGCGATGCTCGGAGTGCTGATCGCCAATAGCCTCTTGCTGCTGTTTATGTGTTGGGAGGTTGTGGGGCTTACGTCATACCTGTTGATTGGCTTTTGGTACGAGCGACCGGCGGCGGCGGCAGCGGCTAAGAAAGCGTTCATTACTACCCGGGTCGGGGACCTCGGTCTGCTGCTGGGCATGGTGTGGCTTTACGGGCAAACGGGCACGTTGCTTTTCTATGACCACGGCGCGGGATGTATGGAGCACACGGCTCTCTCTCTGCTGGCGGCGCAAATGATCGGTTCGGGCATGGCTGTCTCCACCGGGATTGCGCTGCTGATCTTCTGTGGAGCGGTGGGAAAATCGGGGCAACTGCCGCTGCACGTCTGGCTCCCGGATGCGATGGAAGGCCCGACGCCAGTAAGCGCACTGATTCATGCAGCGACGATGGTGGCCGCCGGCGTTTACCTGGTGGCGCGGGTGTATCCCCTGATGAACGCATCGCCTGGCGGAGCGCTGACGGTGGTCGCCTGGGTGGGGGCTCTGACGGCCATCTTTGCCGCGCTGGTCGCCGTGGCGCAGGACGACATCAAGCGCATCCTAGCTTACTCAACCGTCTCGCAGCTGGGCTACATGATGTTGGGGATCGGCGTGGGCGGAGTCGCAGTTGGCGTCTTCCACTTGATCGCTCATGCGTTTTTCAAGGCGCTGCTGTTTCTGGGTGCTGGATCGGTGATCCACGGGTTGATGGGAGAACAGGACATTCGCGAAATGGGGGGCATCCGCAAGTGGATGCCGGTCACCTTTGCCACTTATGCGGTGGGCACACTGGCGTTGTGCGGGTTCCCTTTATTCTTCTCCGGTTTTTGGAGCAAAGATGCAATCCTGCATGCTGCCTATGGTTGGAGTGTTTCGCGGGTGCCCTTTTATCTTGGCGCGATCGGAGCATTGCTCACGGCTTTCTACATGACGCGCCAGGTCTGCTACGTTTTTCTCGGCACCCGGCGCAGGGATCCGGCACCGGAGCCGATTCCACCCTCGGAAACTGCGGCGTCGGATCCGCACGAAGCTGCGCATGAGAGCCCGACGACGATGACGGCGCCGTTAGTACTGCTGGCGGTTTTCGCAATCCTGCTCGGGTTCATTGGAACTCCTGCATGGCCCTGGCTACAGAATTTTCTGGAGATGCGGCGGGCCGGTTTAGACTTCGCCCAACTGACGGAAGACGGACTTATTCCGCTTATGCTGGCCTCGTCCTTGCTAGTCTTCGCCGGCCTGGGTCTGGGCTGGTGGATATATGGGCGACGGCCCATCCGGCGAGCCGCGAACGCGGATGCGTTGGAGCTGCTGCAGCCTTCGCTCTTCCATGCGCTGCACAAAGGTTTCTTCATCGACCAGCTTTATGAGGTCACGATTTTGCAGCTGGTATGGTGGATGGCGGTCGCCGCGAGCTGGTTGGACCGATGGATTTGGAGTGGGATCCCGGTTGCAGTGTCGGCTCTCACCAAGAGCCTGGGGTGGGTTGATTTCTCGCTTGACCGTTGGGTGGTCAACAAAGGTTTCGACGAAGGATGTAACGGCGTGGCGGATGGTGGACGATTGCTGGCGCGGTTGCAGGATGGGCATATTCAGAACTATTTGCGGCTACTGGCGGCCGCGGTCGCGGCTTTGGCTTTCTACCTGCTGCTGGGACACAGAGGATGAGCAGCACCTTCCCCTCAATCAGCGCCCTTACGTTGCTCCCTTTCGTCGGCGGAATTGCGGTTTTGCTCCTGGGACGAGCAGGGCGGCCGGCAGCCCGGTTGACCGCGGTCATCTTCGCCACTGCGGCGGTTGCGTATACCCTCCTGCTGTGGTCTCGCTTTCAACCGGCACTGCCAGGTATGCAAATGCAGGAGATGCACCCGTGGGAGCCGGCGATTGGGCTTGCGTATCACGTCGGCTTGGATGGCCTGAGTCTGCTGATGCTGGCAGTCTCTTCCATCGTCGTGCTCATGGCCATGGGTGCTTCCTGGAGCAATCCCAAGCAAGGACCGGCTTACTTTTGCCTGCTGCTGTTTCTGGAGACTGGTCTTTTCGGCACCTTTACGGCGCTGAACTTTCTCCACTGGTTTCTGTTCTGGGAACTGAGCCTGATCCCGGCGTTTTTCATGATTCGTTTGTGGGGTGGCCCGGGACGCGCGCGCGCCGCAACGCAGTTTTTTGTCTACACCATGGTGGGCAGCATTACCTTGCTGCTTTCCTTCCTTGCTCTCTTCCTCGCCAGCGGCAGCTTTGATTTTGTTGAGCTGACCCAGTTGGCGCAGACCGGACAACTCGCTGCCGCCATTGGCCAAAACCTGCACTGGCATCAGTGGAGCAGCGGTTACATCACCATGTTCCTGTTTTGCGGTGCGTTCCTGGGGTTCGCGGTCAAGACGCCAGTGGTTCCCTTTCATGGATGGCTGGCTTCGGCATACTCCGAAGCTGCGCCGGAGACCACCATGGCGCTGACCGGTGCACTCTCAAAAATGGGCGTATACGGATTTCTCAGGATCCTGCTGCCCATCTTCCCGGAGCAGATGTGGCGTGCCCGGACGGTTCTTTTATGGTTGGCCATCGCGAGCATCGTACTGCCCGCGTTCACCGCCTGGGCGCAGACCGACTTGAAGAGAATGTTTGCCCACTCTTCGATTAACCACCTGGGCTACTGCGTTCTTGGCATCGTTGCGGTCACCGGTTCCACCGGGGCGGTGGCAAGCCAGGTGAGCGCAAAGGCTGCGGCGGTTACCGGAGTGATGCTGCAGCTGTTCAGCCACGCCATCACCGCGGCTTGTCTCTTCTGGTTTGTAGCGCTGCTGGCAAGGCGAAGCGGCGGAGAGACCGGTCTCAACGATTTTGGAGGGCTGCGCCGCGCAATGCCGGTATTCAGCGGGCTGATGGGGATCACGCTCTTTGCTTCGCTCGGGTTGCCGGGGCTAATAGGGTTCCCGGGAGAATTTCTGATCTTTAAAGGAGTGTTCCCCCTGGACTGGTGGGCCGCAGCTCTGGCGTTGCTTGGCCTGCTGATGACCGCCGTCTTTCTGCTCACGATTGTGCAGCGGGTTTTCTCGGGTCCCTTGCGTGAGCGTTGGGCTGGTATGCCGGACCTAACCATGGGCGAACGATGCATGCTCGCTCCCCCGATCATTGTCATGTTCGTTGTTGGGCTCTATCCCCAGTTGATCAGCGGGATGGTGCATGGGGCAGTGACGCAATTTGTCGGCCTGGTGAGGTACTGAGCATGCTTGCCTGGACGATCTACCTCTCCTTTATTGGTGCAGTTGCGGTTACACTCACGCCTGGGAAGAGCCCGGCCGTCGCGCGCCTGACGGCGTTGCTCACAACAATGGCGGGGTTGGGAATCGCGATTGCCGCCGTAGCGCATGACCGCTCGGGGCAAATGACCACCATTGTGCGCGCGCCGTGGATGCCGCGGCTGGGGATTGAATATCACCTGGCCGCGGATGGCATCAGCCTGGTTCTGGTCCTACTGACCGGAATTGCGGCGGTCGCCGGTGTGCTTTTTTCCTGGAATATCGAACGGCGGGTCAAGGACTTTTTCGCTCTATACCTTTTGCTGATCGGCGCGGTGTACGGTGTCTTCCTCAGCTTTGACCTTTTTCTGCTTTTTGTTTTTTATGAGCTGGCGATTATTCCCAAATATTTTCTGATCGCCATCTGGGGATCGACGCGCCGGGAGTATGCGGCCATGAAGCTGGTGCTCTACTCTTTTGGGGGCAGCGCGCTGGTGCTGGCAGGCATGGTTGCCGCGTATGTGGTTTCCGGCGAGCGCACTATGAGCCTGGAGGCACTGGCGCATTTTCCATTTCCGGCGCATTTTCAGATGTGGGCGTTCCCGCTGGTGTTTGTGGGATTTGCCGTGCTCGCCGGCATGTGGCCCTTTCATACCTGGGCGCCCACCGGTCACGCCGCCGCTCCTACCGCGGCTTCGATGCTGTTGGCCGGCGTGGTGATGAAGCTGGGAGCCTACGGCTGCCTGCGTGTGGCCATGATGCTGTTTCCGCGCGGGCTCGACCCGTGGGGATTCCACGTGCTCGGATTTGGGTCGTGGCAGGAGGTTTTCGCAGCGCTTGCGGTCATCGGCATCGTATACGGCGCGAGCATTGCGCTGGTACAGAAGGACCTGAAATTTGTCGTCGGCTACTCCAGTGTCAGCCACATGGGCTTTGTGCTACTGGGTTTGATGACCCTGAACCAGATTGGCCTGTCTGGCGCTGTATATCAGATGTTCTCGCACGGGATCATTGCCGGGCTGCTGTTTGCTGTGGTGGGGCGCATGGTCTATGACCGCACCCATACGCGCGACCTGGGGGAGCTCTCACATATTCCGCTGGCCCGGTTAATTCCCTTTGCAGCGGTGACGTTTGTGCTGGCGTTCATGGCCTCGATCGGGCTGCCGGGATTCAGCGGGTTTATCGCCGAGTTGGAAGTGCTGATCGGAAGCTGGCGCGCATTTCCCTGGATGGCCTGGATCGCCGGGTTGGGAATTTTGATCGGGATTGCCTTTTCGTGGCGCGCGCTGCAAGCCACATTTTTTGGCGAGCCGGCAACCACGCCAGAACAGGTGCTGCCGCCGATCACGCTACCGGAACGTCTCGGAGCGTGCCTATTGCTGGCGAGCACGGTTGTGCTTGGTCTCTATCCCAGGGTTCTGATGAATTTGATTCTGCCCAGCCTGAACGGGCCACTCTTCGAGCAGCTCCGCAGGGGGGACTGGCGATGACGGGTTCCGGTTACTTTGCACTTTTGCGGCTGACAGAACCCGGGATCATCGTGGCGCTGACGGGGCTGCTGGTGCTGATACTCGATCTCGGCTTGCTTCGCCGGGCTTCGCTGGCGATTCGCTTCCGTGGCGCGGTGGTTGCCTCCTCGATCGGATGTGCGGTTGCTTTGGGAGCACTGGTGAGATTCCCTGCGCAAGGCAGCTGGCCGGCTGGAATGCTGGTGGTCAATCCGCTGACGCAAGCTGGTGCAAGCGGCGTTGCTGGTGCTTGCGATTCTGATTCTTCTCCTGGTGGATTCCGCGCGCTTCACCACGCATGTGGGCGAGTACTGCGCGCTGATGCTGTTTGCCACCACGGCCATGATGTTGCTGGTGAGCACACAGAATTTGCTGGTGATCTTCATCACTATTGAATTCCTCAGCCTTTCCCTGTACATCCTCACCGGCTTCGATAAAGAGAGCAGGCAATCGGCAGAAGCCGGGCTCAAGTATTTTCTGTTTGGCGGCATGTCTGCGGGAGTTTTGCTGTTTGGGATGAGTTTGCTTTATGGCATCTCCGGCTCCCTCTCGCTGGGAGAGATCGCGACCGCTGTGAACCGTTCGCCGGGCGATTCCCTCATCACACTTGCGGTGGTTATGGTGGTGACGGGATTTGGATTCAAGATCGCCGCCGCACCTTTTCACATGTGGGCTCCAGAGGTATACCAGGGCGCGCCGACGTGGAGCGCCACCCTGGTCGCGTCGAGTTCCAAAGTCGCCAGCTTTTTCGCGTTGTTTATTTTCTTCTACGTGGGGCTGATGGGAGCCGCAGGGAGTGCGGCGCGGGGTAATTATTCCATCGGGTGGGCCCCGTTGATCGCGATCGTAGCCGTTGTTTCTATGCTCTGGGGCAACCTCGCGGCGATTGCTGAGACCAGTTTTCGACGGGTGTTGGCGTATTCCGCTATCGGCCATGCGGGGTATATGTTGATCGCGTTGGCCGCTCATAGCCGGCAGAGTTTTGTCTCGCTGGTGTATTACGTCATTACCTATGCGTTGGCGACTGTGGGCGCGTTTGGAGTGCTCGTCGCGCTGGAGGATGAAAGGGTCGACAGTATTACGGATTTTCGGGGACTCAGTAGGCGTGCTCCAGACCTGTCGTTTTGCCTGTTAATCTTTTTGCTTTCGCTGGCCGGGATTCCTCCGCTGGCAGGCTTCTTTGGAAAGTTCTATGTATTTATTTCCGCACTGGAGGACCACTCTGGTTTGCTGTGGCTGGTGTTGTTGGCGCTCGCGATGAGTGTGGTTTCGTTTTACTACTACCTGAGGGTTCTTAAACAAGCGTACGTTTCCGAACCTGCGACGGGAGCGTCAGGAATACGGGTGCGGGCGACGACCCGAATCGCGTTGTGGGTCACGGCCGCGCTGGTTGTGCTTCTCGGCTGCTTCCCGGGTTTGCTGCTCGACCAAATTGCCACTGCGCTCCGCTGAGTACGTCCTCTAACCACCGTCTCGGATTCTGGACGGGCGGCCGTCTGTCTTCGGACATAGAAGTAAATACAATGACACCCATGACGCAAGCCGATCCTAAACGCGAATCTTCTCTCGCTCTGGGCTTCCGTGATGTGGATACGGGCGTCGTCGGCAAGTTGTCGCGTTGTCTTACATACATGGATGCCCTTCCTGCGTTTCAGCAATACAAGCACACCATGCTTGAGATGATGGAACCGCGGCGCGGAACGATCATCGCGGACCTTGGTTGTGGACTGGGTTTCGACGTGCGACGCCTGGCTGCATTGGCGGGGCCGGAGGGCCGCGCAATCGGCGTAGACGCGAGCCTTGCACTGCTAGCGTCCGCGCGTTCTACAGGCGAAGGGCTGCGCGCAGAAGAATTTATTCAGGCGGATATCCAGCATCTCCCGTTTGCACCCGGTTCTCTTCATTCATGTAAGGTTGATCGGACGCTGCAACATGTGGAACGGCCGGCCGCGGTTCTCCACGAGATTTTCCGAACGCTACGTTCCGGCGGCACGGTCGTGTGCGCCGAACCTGATTGGGGGACCTTTGCTATCAACGATGGCCAGCACCCAATCGCCCGGCAAATCACCCAGGTGTGGAGCGAAGGCTTTCGGAACCCGCACATTGGACGAGAACTCAAAGACCACCTCAAAAAGGCCGGTTTCGTCGATCTCCAAGTCCAGGAATTTGTCTTGTCGACCCCAAGCTTTGAGAGCTCCGACACCGTGTTCGACATCACGCAAAGCGCCTCACAATTGGCGAGAAGCAGCGGAAACGAAGAAGCCTTGACCTGGCTTGCGGGTCTGAGGGATCGCCAAAGTCCGCTCTATTGCTCGGTCAAGCTCTTGATCAACTTCGGGAAGAAACCTTGACCGGCTAAACTCATCGAAGGAGACAGCATGCCTATCGTTCGCATTGACTTCCTTGAAGGGAAAACGCCGGAATATGGAGTTCAGGTTGGCCTGATCGTCGCACGGGCGATGACGGAGGTTTTGAACGTCCCCAAAGACGACCTCTTTCAAGTCATCAGGGCGCACCCCAAAACCGGCTTGCGGTTTGATCCGGATTACCTTGGCATCCACCGCTCAGACGACTGCATATTTCTGCAGATCACGCTGAATAGCGGCAGAACGGTCGAGATGAAGCAGCGTTTTTACGGAGCTGTGGCCGATGGCCTGCACGAAGGCCTCAAGCTGCGCAAAGAAGACGTCTTGATCAACCTGGTGGAAGTGCCAAAGGAGAACTGGTCATTCGGCAATGGTGAAGCTCAATACGCTAAGTAGTATCACGCTTGCCCGTGCACTAACTGCGTGTGGTTGCCGATTCCGTAATTGTGGGCGGCGAAGGTATCGCGGATGTCTTCATAGAGCGGACCAATGATCGTTGCCAGACTCTCAGCGAGGCCCAACACATCGGATGCTTGGGTGGGGACTGGAGTACCTGCGTCCTGGTAATACTTGTGAATGGTCTCCTGGAATTGCGCGACCGACATGCTGATGTCGGGCACCCCAGCGACTGTCTTACCACTTGCGGCACTCGCCATGGCATGCATCACCTGGGCAACGTCTTGTTCGAACGCAACGCCGGCCTGAGCGATGGGCTCGGGCAAATTGCTGAGTGGTTTGTTCACCAGGAACTGCACGGAAGCGATTTGGACTTGCAGTAGGGTGCGGATTGACGGCTGCCACCGCCGGAAGTCTTCACGGATTTGCAGCTGTCGCTGCCGCGAGGGGCCGAACTCGAAGAGGACCGCGTCGGCTTGCGTGCTCACTGCCGGGAAACCGGCGTTGAGCTGATCGCGCAACTGGCGAATGCGCCTGATGGCCTTTATCTGGTCTTTCTCCAGCAACTGCTCGGTCAGCTCAGCAAACATCTCCAGGTTGCGTGCAAAGAGCCGTTGCATTTCTTGGAGAGCATTCTTTTGCCATAAACGATCGTAGATAAGCCACATCGCCATCAAGCCAAGAAGCACTCCGAAGACACGGTCGCGGGCAATGGAGAGCGAAGTCTGGATGGTGAATTCCTGAAGGTTGATGAGGTAAAACGCGAGGGCGAGCTGCACCCCAAGATAGGAAAGCCTCGGGGACGCGGTCGCAATCCAGGAGGAGAGGGCGGTAACAGCCATGAATAAGAGGGTGAACCCGGCAATCGAATCGAGATAGGGCAGCACAAAAATCTGCGCTCCAAATCCAATGATAATGCCGCCAACGATCACGCCTCCGAGCCGTAGGAATTGTTTCTGCCGCGATGAGCCGATGGTGGAGAGTGCGGTGATGATGCAAGTCGCGATGGACGTACTCAACCCTGGCCAGTCAATCGCAGTGTAGATGATGTACGTGGCCATGGCGGCCATGGTGCCACGCACTGCAAACTGCACGTGGGCCGGGTTGGAAAATGCATCACGAGCAAAAAAGTGCGTGGGCTGTTCCTCATCCAGAGGAGCGGTAGCAAGCTCCTGGACGGTGCTTGACCCCGAAAATGCGTCTGGCGTGAGCGCGACGATTCTTTCCATCGCGGACAAGAATGGCAGATGCGACGGCTCGGGCTGCGCAGGCCGCTGGATCTTTTCCGGCATTCGCTTTTCCGCCAAAGCTTTGCCGAGTTGGTCGATGGCGTCTGCCAGCCGCAGGCACCGGGCTTTATCCGCCGCGTCGATATGCGGCGCGAGCCCTTCAGTCCCAGCGGTCGTCGCGCGCTCATCGAGAGATCGTTGGAAATTGGCGGCGACGTCCACCAATTGTCCTAACAGAGCAACCGCCGTCCCCAATTGAGCCTTGAAATGCTGGCTGTATTGCGAGCGCAGGATCAACCTGCGTAACCGGGCGGTACCGACACTGGAATATAGGGAAAGACTCTTAATGGACGCGCTGTCCAGAGGCTGTTCTGCCGATGCGCGGCGCAAAACCGTCTCCACTGTGTGCAGCCGGGATTCGATTCCTTCGGTCAGGTCCAGGGCTGGATGGACGCGACGAAAAACGTACTCCACAACAATCGCTATCACTACGCCTATCGCGACCACGCCGCCTAACCATAGCGTGTCCGATACGCGGTCGTTTATATTGAGTGTGTTCCGATCCCAGAGAGGGATCGCCCCGGCAATCGTGAACCCAAAGGCCACCGCCGTCCCGTAGTCGTTGGTGATGCTGATCAGGAAGAAGGACACGAAGAGACTTACGCCAACCCCCAGGAAGTGCGTCAGCGGATCGGCAACAAACATGGCGACGCCAATCAAGGTATAAAGAGTGGCCAGCATAAAAGCGGCAATTGCCTTGAAGCCGGAGACGAAGGTCGCCGTGGGATTTTCGCGACTTATGAATAAAACAAAAATCGCGCCTAAGAAGCCGGTGGGAATCTGGAACGTCATGACCACCAGCATCACAAGGGTCGCGGCGATGGTGACTCGGCCTACGACCCAGGCTCTGCCCGGATAAGGCGCGAGCTCAGTTTTGAGGAATTTCCAAAACCATTTCCCTGCATCATCGATCGAGTTCAGATGGGCGACAGAGGGCAACGTTTTGCCTGCGGACGCCACGGCTATTTCCATCCACGAATGACAACCACAGCGGACTCGCTCAACCGGAAAGGTTCCGACTCGGGCGCATTGATGCGGACGCGCACCGGGAAGCGTGTTGCCAGATGCACCCAGTTCAATGACCGCTGCACATCGGGTAATCCGGTGGAGGAAAAGGTTCCTACTAACGTGGAGTCAGGCCGCACGCCATAGCCCACGCTGTCGACGATCCCGTCATAGGTCACGTTGGGCCGGGAGAGAACGTAAACATCGGCATGCATCCCAGGCAGGATATGGTGCAACTGCGTCTCGCGGAAATTCGCGACTGCCCACCACACGCGGGTATCAATCAGCGTAAACACCTGCTGCCCGGTATGGGCATAAGCACCCCGGGAGATCGTCAGGTTGGTCACGCGCGCATCAAAGGGTGCGTACACCCGGCAATTGTTAAGGTTGTACTCCGCGGTGCGAATGGCTGAGGCTCGCCCCTCACGCTGAGCGGTGAGCGGATCAAGGGTAAGGACACTGTGCTGCGATTGACCCAATTGCGCGTGGCTTTGCTCCCTTGCGGCCTTTGTCTGTTCGTACTGGGCCTGCGCGGAGACTACCTGGGTCTGTGCTAAAAGCAGTTGTGAGCGAAGCTGCTGCACCGTCTGTTGCCTGGCGGTGACCGCGGTTCTTACCTGATCCACCTGGTCGACGGTGACGAATTGTTTGGCCAGCAATGGCTCAATGCGATGAAAGTTGTTGGTCTGGTAGGCCAGCTCCGCGTTGGCGCTGTCGAGTGCTGCCTGCGCGGCGGCGACGTTGGCCTTGGCTTCACCAACCGCGGCGGCAGCGCGATCGACATTCGCGGTAGCGCTGTCGGTGTTGGCCTTCGCGGCCCCCACTGCGCTTACCTGCGAGGCGATGGTGCGGCGCTGATCGACAATCTGCCCTTCCAGCGTGGCCAGATCAGACCTTGCTTTCTCGACCGCATATTCGTAGGGCCGCGGGTCGATTTCGAACAAGAGCTCGCCCTGTTTACGGAATTGGTTGTCCTGCACGGCAAGTTGAGTGATCGGACCATCGACCTGGGGAGCGATGCCGATGAAATTGGCAAACACTTCCGCATCATCCGTGCGCGGGTGGTTGTTGGTGCGGATGATGACCGCTGCTCCCGTGAGGAAGGCGGCGGCCACAATAACAACGCTGACGATCCTGCCGAGGCGCCGGCGCTGTGGATCTGTTTCGTCTTCGGGCATCGCATCTCCTCTCGGGTTAACTAAAGAACACAAGCCAAAGGGTGAAGGTGAAAAACGCAGTCAAGCACGGATACACCAGGATCAGTGGGGCCAGCAGCTGATCCTCAAGCTTGATGCGCACGAAAAAACAAGCGGACGACAACGGCAAGCAGGATGCCGACTATGCCGCACAGTATCCATGCGGGGAAAAACGAGCCAAGGATGTTGAATGTGGGCGCACGGGAACATCCCGCGGCCAACAGCTGCGGAGCGAACAATACCGCGGCCACGGCTACCCGTCGTATGCCTTGGTTGCGCGGCATTTGCAATCCTCGAGTCCAACTACTTCGCATGGTTTCACGGCCCTTTCGCATGAAGCAGGTCGCCTGTCTGAAAAGCTAACGCAGCCACACCGGTCAGCAATTGGGTGCGCGCACTCACATCGGCAGTGCGCGCTGCTGCCAGGGTGCGCTGTGCTGAAACCACGTCGATCTGGCTGCGTACCCCGTAGGTGTACGACTGCAATGCCGCGTTGTAGGAAGAAGACGCTGCTTCGAGCAACGCGGCGGCGGCTTTCTGTTGACGCAGCGCAGTGCGCGCGGTGGAGTAGGCGGTCCAGACTTGGTTTTCCACCTGATCGCGCATCGCATCCACTTCGGCGGCGGCCTGCTTTTGATCGGCCTTCGCTCGCGCCACTCGACTCTCGCGCGCGAAGCCGTCAAAGAGTGTCCAGGTCAGGCTCAAGTGCGCATCCCAGAACTCCTGATTGGGGGAATAAACACCCGCGAGCTGATCCTGCAGGCCATAGGTCTTGTTAAGCCCCACTGTGCCACCAAGGCTCAGGGTGGGCAAGTAAGCAGTTTTTGCGGCTTTCACTTCGGCATTGGCCGCGCGCAGTTCTACTACTCGTTCCATGAGATCAGGGCGTTGCGCCAGGGCCCGATCGATGGAGTTCTCGACAGTGCTGTTCAGATCCTGGGGAATGGTCAAGGATCGAATGCTCTCGACCTGCAACGGAATGGTCGGCGAAATACCGAGGGCTGTAGCTAAATCGCCGTGTGCGATCTCAGAGGCTCCCACCGCGGCCTGCAAATCATAGTCCGCCTGCGCAGCCGCACTGCGTGCCTCGAGCACGTCGGGCAGCGTTGCCAGACCGAGTTCCAGACGTGCTTCCGCAGCCTGTTGCACGGTCTGCGCATTTTTAAGGTTGGCTTCGGCAGCATCCTCCTGCCCCTTGGTGTTAAGCACCCGGTAGTAAGCCGCCATGACCTCGTAGATGACCTTGCGATGGGTGTCATTGAAGAGGAGGTTGGCGGCGAGCAGATCGTTCCTGCTGATAGCGATCTCATCCAGGCGCCTGCCGAAATCGAAGACGGTGTAATCCAACTCCAGAGCGGGTCCGTAGGACTGCAATGTCTGGCGAATGTAATCAGGCGCGAACAATATCTTGGTACGAACGCTTTGCGCGACCACAGCGGCCGCCACGGTGGGATACAAAGTGGATTTGCTGACACCCAGGTCCGCGGCCTTGGCTTTGGCGTTCTCCCAGGCCACGCGCGTCTCAGGATTGTTTTGCTCGGCAAAATTGATCAGATCCGCGAGGACGTAGGTTTTGGTTGGATCAGGAACAGCTACTGGAACCGACCTCGCGGGGGCCGGCAAGGACAAAGTCGACTGCCACGGCTGATTTGGGGAAGCTGGAGCTCGCTGGGCCCATGCGGATCCTACCGCAAGCAACGCGCTGAGCATGGTGACCGAGCTGGTAAAAGATCTCTTCATTCCCGATGCGCCAATGGCAGAGTTAATTCCCTATAGATGTATACCTCGAACAACGGTCGTGCACATCAATAAGGGAATTTCGTCTGAGCAACCGGATGATAGCATTCCGGTTCTGCGGCGGGGAAAGTCATGGGAGACGCGAACGGGCGGAGTTTTTGGTCCGCCCGCTGCTGGCCATGGAGGGCAACAATCGACTACCGGTAGGAGTTGGAAATGAGGATTTCGAGATTGAGGGGAGTCGCAATGGGTTGATTGCTGACCATGCCGGGGATGAAGCGGTACTGGCTTACAGCAGCGAGGACGCTTGCGTCGACACCCGCGCCGGCCGACTGCACGATTTTAAGATCAGAGGGCTTACCAGTCTTATCGACAATCATGCCTACAACGACTTTGCAGTCATTGCTAAGCAGGCGAGCGGTGTTCTCCGAATCTGCTACGACATCAACTTTGTAGATCAACTTGGGAGCGATTACTCCGGTCGAAATACGCTTGATTTGCGGAGCAGGTCCGTTGGTAGCGACCTGGGTTGGGGCAGGCGAACTTGCCTGGGCATGAAGCATAACGGAGGACAGAGAGAATATGGCTACTATGAATTTACGCATGATATCTATCTCCAGAGTTAAGGGTGCCCGTCACCAACATATCCCCTAACTAATTCGACTGTCAAGGTATTTTTTAAAACCATGTATTTCATTAGGTATTTTCCACGTTTGTTTACTACACAGTGACTCGTTTTGAAAATAAGCTCCCCAAAACTAAGGGTCCATGAAAGCACGCCGAACCCCCCGCGCGAAATCCGCAGAAGACGGCAACGCCTCAACCTGATTCTTAGGGAAAGATTTATTGTGGAGGCGGTGCTGTTCGAGGAAATGATCGCGCCAGGTAATCGGTAATCTGGTCGAATTCTTCGTCGGTGGCGATGGCTCCCCGTGCGGACATATTCTGCACCAGGCTATTCCATTCCTGCTGGCTGAGGTGTTGGTTGGCAGCGATCTCTGGTGAGTGGCAACCGGAACAAACTCTTACCATCACATCGTGCCCCGGGCCCGGGGGCAGATGATTTTGTGCGGAAGGCACAGCGGTCGCTGGGTTTGCTGCGTTCTCCGGTTTAGCCGAAGCTTGAATCAGGGTGTCGACGCTCTCACTTCCATTCAGACTGAAGACGACGAGCGAGTCACTGGCCAGCGCAGCACCGACTCCGAAACCGCCAGTGGCCACAACAGCAACGTACTGCTGCCCCTTCGCATCGGCGTAGCTAATGGGCGTGGCCTCCGCCGAAGCAGGAAGCTTGACCGTCCACAATTCTTTCCCCGATTTGGTATCGAAAGCGCGAAAGCGCGCATCATCCGTGGCGCCAACAAAGGTCAGGCCGCCGGCAGTCACAATCGCGCCGCCCAAGCCGGGCCGGCCCGTGTTCTGTTTGCCAGGTGGCAGACTGTCAGTCACGCCCAACGTGGTTCGCCACGCGATCTGGCCGGTGTTTACATCCACCGCGACCAATTGGCCCCATGGCGTTGGAGTACAAGGCAGATGATTACTGGGGTTCCAGAAACGAACAATGCCGGCAAGCGGACCGGAGTTGGAATAGCTACCGTCCGGGTTACGAATGATCCGCATCGGCTGGCCGAGGTTATTCACGTTGGCGACAAACAAGCCCAGCCTGGGGTCGAAGGCTCCGCCATAGTAGTTGACCCCGCCTTGAGTGCCGGGCAAGGTGACGGTATAACGATTGAGCGCGGTCGGCGTATAGGGCACTTCTCCCAACAGCATGTTGTTGCTGTCAACGTATTGCTCGCACCACGCTTTGTGCTCCGGCGTGTCTTTGTACAGGTTGTCGCGGCTGAGTGTGTTTTGCGCCAGCGGCTCGGGCTTAAGGGGGAAGGGCTGGGTAGGTGACGTCTGTTCGCCAGGTACATCGCTCTTGGGAACGGGCCGTTCCTCCACCCCATAGATCGGCTTACCGGTCACGCGGTTGAGAATGAACATCAGTGCATTCTTGTTCACCGTAGCCACCGCCGGAATGACCTTGCCGTTGTGCTTTACATCGAACAGTGTCGGTGGCGTTTCCAGGTCCAGGTCCCAAATGTCGTGATGAACTACCTGGAAGTACCACAGCAACTTACCGGTGTCGGCTTTGACGGCCACCAGCGAGTTCCCGAACAGATTGTTACCGGGGCGATCGATACCAACCCGGTCGTTGTTGGGGGCACCGAAGGGCATGTAGAGGATGCCGCGCGCCACGTCGACGGTCATGTAACCCCAAACATTTACGCCCGAACGATTTTTCCAACTGTCACCTGTCCAGGTATCGTGCCCTGTCTCGCCCGGTCGGGGCACAGAGTGAAAGGTCCAGATCAGCTTCCCGGTCCGCGCGTCCCAGGCACGGGTATCGCCGGCGGGACCGGGGCCCGCGAGCAAACCACCTGGTCCTTCGCCTGGACCGGCGCCGGTAATCACCAGGTTTTTATAGATGAGCGGCGGCGAAGGCAGGATGTAGCTCTTATCCTTGCCGGTGGTCATCACTTCCGGCGTCTTGAGGTCGACCATGCCATGGTCGCCGAACTCCTGGTTCAGCTGGCCCGTGGCCGCGTTGATGGAGTACAGGCGGCCGCGGCGCGTACCGAAGATGATGGCAGGGCCGGCACCTTCTCCACCAGGCCAGTAGTTGGCGCCACGAACCGACGGCTGGTCTCCATCGGGGATTTGAAACACCCACTGTTCGCGTCCGGTGGCCGCGTCGAGCGCGACCACGCGGCTGTAGGGAGTCGCCACATACATGGTGAGCCCCACCACCAGCGGTTGGTCCTCCGAAGGGTGAAGGCTGGTGTTACCCGTCGGCTTCATATGGTAGACCCACGCCACTTTTAGCTGGCTAACATTGGCTGGGGTAATCTGCATGAGCGGGGAGAAGCGGGTGCCGCCGGGGTCTCGGCCCGGCATGGGCCAGTTTGCAGCCGCGTCGAGTGAATTCGATTCATGAGCGGCCAGCGCAAAGAGAAACGGCAGGAATAACAGCAATCCCATCGCCAGATTGATTCTCCTCTTCACAGCGAAGCACCCTCTGCGTCGAGGGTTGCGCTCAACCGCTCCTGGACGCGTTCCCTCTCCCTTTGCCGCCCGGCACGCTCGGGGTTGAGGTAAAGCCAGCACAATGCCGCTATGATGTCCGAGACAATCATCAGATGGATCAACGCGGCCCAGTTGCCCGCGGTCTTCTGCAAAATCAACCCGCCAACGACGGGCATGACAAAGCCGGCGAGATTGCCCAGCATATTCATGGTGGCGGCTACGGTTGCGGTGTACGACCCACCAATCTCCACGCAGGCGTCCCAGGAGATGGGCATGGTCAGGTCGCTAAACAGGCTGGCCAGGCCCATGCACAACATGGCGAGCGTGACCTCCTGGGTGCGAAGGAACACAAACAACAGCAGTGACGTACCGAGCAAACCGAAGAAGGCGATGCGGCGGCGAGGCAAACGCACCGGGGCCAGCCCGGTAATAACCGCCCCGAAGCCGCCAAAGAGCAGGGGCAGCACAGACAAACCTGCGGCGTGGGACGCCGTGAGGCCTCGTCCTTCGCGCAGATACGTGGGCAGCCAGGTGATGTAGAAGTACCAGGTAAACGAGACACAAAAGTACTGCAGGCACAGGATCAGGACTTCGGGCGTAAGCAGCAGAGACAGCCATTTCTTCTGCCCAGAATGGTGAGTCATCAACACCCGTGACGATTCGAGCAGTTCCCTTTCCGCATCGTTGACCGATGTGTGCTGCCGGGGATTGTCTTTGAACCAGAACCAGAAAATGACGCACCACACCAAGCCCAGTCCCGCGAAGGCAACGAACGACAGACGCCAACCGATGAGCCCGATGGCAGCCAGAACCAGTGGCGGCGTGAATGCCCCGCCCCAGCGGGCGAATGCCCAGAGCAGACCTTGTGCGGTGACCCGTTCCCGCGCCGGCAGCCACATGCTGAGCATGCGGGTGAGGATGGGAAAACAGCCCGCCTCGCCGGCGCCGAAGAGGAAACGAATGACCCAGAGGGAGACGACGTTCCAGGCCGCCCCGGTCAAGGCGGTAAAGAACGACCATCCCAGCACGATCTGCAGCAGGACTCTGCGGACCCCGATCTTATCGCCCAGCAGACCGATGGGCACTTCGAATAAAGCGTAGGAAAGGCCGAAGGCCCCGAACACCAGGCCCATCTGCGCTTTGTTGAGGTGCAGATCGTGGGAGATGGGCCCGGCGGCTTGCGAAATCGCTACGCGCTGTACGTAGGAGAGGATGGCGAGCCCGATGGCCAGGGCGACAATACTGTACCGGGTTCGACTCGCCTTCATCCGCTGGCCCTCATATGGTAGGGAAAAAATCCGCCCGGTCAGGTTACCAGCAAGAACGCATGCAGGGCGAGAGGTATCATCTTCCCAGCAGTCGGGAGGAAATGCGGGTGGCGATGAAGATCGATCTATCGGGCCGGACGGCGGTAGTGACGGGCGCGAGCCGCGGCCTGGGTGAAGCGATGGCGAAAGCTCTGGCGGAAGCGGGCGCACGTGTCGCCCTGGTAGCGCGGGATGTCAAGCGGCTGGAGTCGGTCCGCGATGCGATCAGCCAGAGCGGGGGAACAGCGGCGGTATTTGCAGGCGACGTAACGCGAGAAGAGGACGTTTCTGCGTTGGCCCGAGCCGTAAAGGAGCTGTTTGGTCATGCGCAAATCCTGATCAACAACGCAGGAACAAATTTGCGCAAGGATCTGGTCGATTTTTCGCTGGACGAGTTTCGCGGCGTGGTGGACTCGAGTTTGATTTCTACGTTTCTCATGTGCCGCGCTTTCGTCCCGGGAATGAAGGGTACCGGGTACGGCCGCATTATCAATATGGCCTCCATCATGGGCCACATCTCGTTGCCGGGACGCACGCCCTATTCCTCAGCCAAAGCATCGCTGCTTGGGCTTACGCGATCGCTCGCCCTGGAGCTCGCGCCGGAAGGCATCACGGCGAACACCATCAGCCCGGGCCCAATTGCTACAGACATGAACGCGGTTCTCTTTAACAATCCGGAAGTGAATAAGACATTCCTGGCCAACATGCCGGTGGGGCGGTGGGGCAAAGCGGAAGAGATCGGTGCGCTGGCATGCTATATCTGCTCTGACTACGCCGGCTTCATGACCGGGACCGATGTGATCATCGACGGCGGGTGGACCGCCAAGTAGGCTGTCAGCGACGTACTTTTATCAGCACCAGGGCATTTGGTTCGAGTGGAAGCTCCAGCTTCCCGTTGGTGAGGTGTGTCTCCTGCGGCGGTGGTAGTGCGGTTTCGCGATTCAGATGTTCCACCTGGGCAGGGGTTGGATCGCGCGGCTTGCCCATGGCGGCATATCGGGGAAGCACGTTGCCGTGTTCGTTATCGACCCGCTGCAGGCTCACGTCTGCGTCGGCAGGAACGCCTTGGAAGATGAGTTCCATGGTCCGCGTATCGCCATGCTGGCCGGGATCGACCAGGTTCCACGCTGCGATCACTAACCCTCCACCAGCATTGGTGGTGGCGATCACATTCTTCGACGGATTAGCCAATCGCCGGTCGCCGAGTTGGTGTAGTAAGGCGAAGCCATAGTAGCTGGGTTTGTTGATGCCGCCCTTGGCGCGCAAGCCGAATTGGCCCTCGAAGGGTTTTGGGATCGGACCGCCTTCTTCAAAGACATCAGAGAATGTCCAGAACGACATCATCGTGACGTGGCCATTGCATTGCCGCACGGTGTTGGCCACGGCTGGCCCGACAAAGGTCGTGTCTCGCGATTCATCCATGCCCTGCACGTTCCACTCTGTCCAGAACAGCGGCAGCTCGGGCGTAGAAGACGCTTTGATCTGCCCTTGTACCTTTTCGATCGCCCTGCAGACCCGGTCATCCATGGGAATATCTTCGTCCGTCTGAAAAAGATTTTGCACCGTATCATCCGCGTAGCCGTGTGATGACACAAAATCGACAGGAACATGATTGGCTGCGTCGAACTTGAGAAAGTCATCGACCCATGAGGCCGCGGCAGTTGCCGGACCGCCAACGCGCAACCGCGGGCTCACTGCCTTCAAATCGCGCGCGGTGTGTGCATAGAGTTCAAAGTAGGATTGCTTCCGCGGAATACCATTCCAGAAGTCGATATTTGGTTCGTTCCAGACTTCGAAATACCACTGCGACACCTCGTCGATACCGTAGCGCTCAACCAGATGCTGCGCGAAATGGGTCATCAACGCATCCCAGGCTTCGAGGCTCTTGGGCGGAGACACATTCTGCTTGTACCAGAAGGGGTGGAGCGCGTCAGGATTGAAGGCCAGCTTTTTCGGCATGAAGCTGATCTCGACCACGGGGCGAACCCCCAGTTTCAGCAGACCATCGTAGATCTGATCGACATAAGAAAAATTGTAGACCGGGTTGCCGTGCTGGTCCTCGTTGTAGACCCCCACTTCGTCATGCAGGATGGCATGAAAGCGGACGTATTTGAAATCTGTTATCTGCTTTACCGCGCGAAGATCGTCGCGGTAGCTGTCGCGCAGGGTCAGGATCGCGCGTCCGGAGCCGAACATCTGCTCCCAAAAATGCGGGAACGGTGTGGTCTGCGCCGTGGCGTCGATTTGAATCTTCTCTTGCGCCCTCGCCCCCGCGACGCTGAAATGCAGCAGTGTGGAGCCGAGGACCACGAAAACAAGGGGTTTGAATCGCAGCATCATTTTCTTGGCTATCCCGCTGTGGCGTAAACGCGCGATATGCGAAACCGCAGATCTGGTCGACCTGGACTCTTTCGCCCTCATCTCCTACTTAGAAGCTGAAGCGGGCCTGGAGATCGATAATTCTCGATCCGAGGGCGCTCGACGCCTGGCCGAGGTTGCTGCTGCCGATGTTATTCGAAATAGAGCTGGGGTCGATATTCAGCGTATTGAATATATTGACGAAGTTGGCCTTGACTTCGATCTTTGCGCTTTCTCCAATCACGGGTATCCTGGGCAAGCCGAAAGCCTTGGCGAGATTCATGTCGAGGTCGCGGTACTGAGGCCCGGGAAAAGAGTTGCGCCCGATTCCCGGAGGTGGAATGAAGGCGGTTGCGAACTCTCCGGGATTGTCCGCAATCGCATGGGTGTAGTTCGGAACCGTGAAGTAGTTGTTGCTGAACTCATCATTGTTCGTGCCGGTATTCGCCGTGCCCGGGTTCGGAAAGTTGCTTCCGGTCTTAAAGGCGCTATTGCTGGTGCTGCGGAGAGCTCCACCGCTGTAGGACGGACGCAGGCTCTGGAATCCGTAGTTGCACTCGTTGCAGTAGATCTGGTGCGGCGCCGTATAAACCGGAGTCCACCCATAACCGGTGTGAAAGGTAAAGATTCCGCTGATCGACCATCCGCCGGCGACCTTCTCTTTCCAGTCATGGCCGCCACGAAAAATGGCCGGCTGCCAGATGCCAAAAAGCTTGACGTTATTGGCAATGTCAAAATCCGACCGCCCGTACGAATACCTGGTGTTGTAGAGATAGGGGCTGCGGTAGTAAGGACCCGAATTCGTATCAAAACTATGGCCCCAGGCATATTGCGCTTCCAGCGAGAAAGTTTGTGAGAACTGGTGCTTGAGGCCGGCGAGCATCATGTTGTTATTCGAGCTACCCTGACTGCCGAAAGTGTTGATGCTGCTTACCAGGGGGTTCAGCGGCGCTCCGAGGATTGTTCCGTAGGCGTTTGAATCGTAATTGTAATTGAGATGTTTGCCGGAACTGCCCGTGTAACCAAGGTTCGCCACCCAATGATGCCCTAAGTCGATCTCCGTCTCGAGCGAATAGTGGTGTACATATTGCGTGGGCAGATTCGTGGGCAAGGCACCGATGTTTGCGCCGCCCGCTGTGGGCAGGCCGGCGGAGTTGAAAGTACTGATCGCGCTCGGGTTCGACGGGTAACCGGAAATTTTGGTCGGATTGCTCGAAATTGCGTAGAGGATATTTGGATTGATGTTAGCGGGACCCGTGCTGGTTCCCGGAACAGAGCTCGTTCCCGGCGGATTGCCATTGTAAGCATTTGCCGTGGATATCTGCTGCTGGTTGTAGTTCAGGCCATACCCGCCACGCCAAACTACCTTCCCCTTGAAAGAAGATGGACTCCAGTTGAAGCCGATCTGTGGCCCAAAGTTAAGCTTCTGAGCGTTCCAGCCGTCGATCCGCGTGCGAATGGAGATCCCCGTCAACAGATCGGCTCCGCTGCCGAACCGGAGCACACCCATGTTATTGTCCTTGTCGGTCATCGGCCCAAAGTAGTTGTAGCGGAGTCCGGCGCTCAGGGTCAGGTTCGGGCGAACCTTCCAATCGTCCTGAAAAAAAATTCCCCATAGGTTCTCACGGTTGTCGTTGCGAAAGCCGCCGGGAAAACCAGTTGTCGCCTGAAACGCTCCAGTTTCGGCTTCGGGAGCATCGTTGAGGAAATCCCAGAGGTTGTAGAAAGTGTAGTTCGGCGCGCCGATCGGGTCGTTCAGATAATAGAGCCTGGTGAAATCAAACCCGAACTTCATCGTCTGCGCCCCCAAAACTTTGGTGGCGACGTCCTTATAACCATACGTCCATTGGTCCAGAATCGATGGCGCCGGAACGCCGAGGGCACCGAGGCTGATAGCGCCAATCTGCTGTGGACCATTGGAGGTATTTGCAGTAAAGAGCTGGTCCTCCGGCAGGCCAAAGGGAGCCTGAGGGTTGCTGGCAACTTCGTTGTAGCGCCAGCCCGCGGCGTTGGCACGGGCTTCGTTCAGGAAAGTCGGTGAAAACGTGTGATTCCAGATGATCGAGAAGGCATTATTGACCTGGTCGTGACTGAAGAGCTGATAGCCCAATCCGCCATTCAACCGTGTCAGGCTGGCAGGCACCCAGTAGATGGCGAAAGCAGCGTGATCCTTGCTGGTTATGTCTGCATCGAGCCGGCCGTTGTACTGTTTGAAATCGCTTGTCGTGGGGTTGCTGATCGTGTACTGCGTGATATCCGGAACGTTCGAGAGTCCGCTGCCAACACCCGGGTTGCTGGAGTTGGTATAGGTGAGGTCCTGCTTGCCCAGGCCGGTGGTCAGCGGCGAACCGATGTTCAGGCCCTGTCCTGCAATCGTATTGCAATTTACGCCTTCCACCAGACCGGCATTCGCGCAGGTGACCGAGCCGATCACCGTTCCGGAAACGTTGGCTCCCTTGAAATGAAGGTAGGTGTTGGAAATGCTGTTGCTTGGCGCCAGGGCGGCAAATGCGGCGGTCGGAAACCACTGTGTACTGCTCGCAGGGATGGTCTGATTTTGCCCTTCATAGGCGAAGAAAGCAAAGACTCTGTTCTTCCAGATAGGGCCGCCGATACTACCGCCAAGCTGGTTGTAACGGTCTTCATCGCGGAGTAGCCCGCGATCCGCCGCGGTCAGTCGATTTCCCGTTGTGGGATCGAATGCCTGCACCGACTGAGGACCGTTCCACGACTGATACGCATTCAGTCCGGGACGCGTGATCTGGATAAAGAAGCTGCCGTGAAGGTCGTTGGTTCCGCTCTTCGAGGTGATTTGAGTCACAGCACCAGAGAAGCGGCCGTTTTCAGCGTCGTAAGAATTTGTGAAGACCTGGATGTTGCCGATAGAGTCTTCGCTTGGAGTAATGACCGTCGCTCCACCCCAGACGGCACTCGCCGTGCTGATGCCGTCGACGCTATATCCGTTGGTATCGAACTGCCCGCCGTTGGCGTTTGCCGAAGCGCCATTTTCCGTCGCGAAGATACTGCTCGAATGCCCTAAGTTGCCGCCGCCACCTGATGAAGCTCCGGTCTGCGTTCCCGGAGCCTGGAACCCACCGCCGCCGCCCTGCTGGGCTCCATCGGCCTGGACTCCGGGTACCAGCCGAATGAGGCTGGTTGGATCGCGCTCATATACCGGAATGTGTTGGACTTCAAGGTCAGAGATGGTGCGTGAAGTGTTGGCGGTTTGGGTGTCGATGGCCGGGATGGCATCCCCGTTGACCGTGACGGTCGTCGATGCGGCGCCCGGCTGCAACTGGATGTTGATCCCGTTGGGCTGCTCGGCAATCAACTGCAGCTGATCGAGAACCTTTCTCTGGAAGCCGTCCTTCTCCGCCGTTAGTACAAAATGGTCGGCAGGAAGCGCGTTGAAATTGTAAACACCGTCGCCGCCGCTGGTTCGCGTAATGGTCTCGTTGGTGGAGAGATTCGTGAGAGTCAGTGTTACACCTGGAATGACCGCCCCGGTCGGGTCGGTCACAACACCCTGGATCGAAGTACGAAACTGCGCTTGTGAGACGGAGACGAACACCCAGGCGAACAGCGCGAGAAAAACCAAACCTCTTGTAATCTTTGAGTTAGGTTTTGCGATGGGTGTGGACACACTGGCGGGGATGGGAAACAGAAGCTGATACATACTGGCCCTCTCAAAATGGTTTAAGTAATACCTCGCGCCATCGCCGGTGTGCTCTCACCGTGCTGAGACTGGGCCCCGATTCTTACGGCAATGACTCGATTCACAAATGTTTGAAATGTAAGCGAGCCTCTCCTCGCAGATCTGCGAAACAAAGTTCGGGTGGGTACAGATTTCCTGTCACCACAAAATGTCTGATGCAATTTGGCTGTGGGAAGGCTTGCTGGCTCGAGCAAAAAAAATAGGGAAGCGCTGATGTGCTCCCCTATCGCGGAACAGGATTCCCTAGGCTGCTTTCTTTCCGATTATCCCGTGGGGGTCGATCACGAACTTTTTCGCTGCACCTTTATCGAAGTCCTGATAGCCCTTGGGCGCGTCGTCGAGCGAGATCACAGTTGCATTTACGATCTTTGCAATCGGCAAACGATCGTGCAGAATGGCCTGCATCAACTGCCGGTTATATTGGAGCACCGGCGCCTGGCCAGTGTGGAAATGCAGCGACTTCGACCAGCCCTTTCCAAAGCGTACTTTCAGGATGCCCTGCTTGGAGTCGTCATTTGGCGCACCTGGATCGTGCACCACGTACAGTCCAGGAATGCCCAGACCCCCGCCCACGAACACCACTTCCATCAGTGAGTTCAAGACGCTTGCCGGGGCAGGTTCGTCTGCCCTACCGTGGCCGCTGGCTTCGAACCCGACGGCATCGATGCCCGCATCCACCATTGGCTCACCGACAATCGCCGCAATCTGGTCAGCGAGGCTGTCGCTCTGTGAGATATCTATGGTCTCGAAGCCCATCTTCTTTGCGTGCTTCAAGCGTTCCTTGTTCCGATCGCCTACGATGACAACGGCTGCGCCCAGAATATGGGAGGACGCTGCGGCAGCCATACCCACGGGACCCGCTCCTGCCACGTACACGGTGGATCCCACGCCAACACCGGCTGTTTTCGCACCATGAAATCCTGTGGGCAAAATATCCGACAGCATGGTGAGGTCGCGGATCTTATCCATCGCCTGGTCTTTGTCAGGAAATCTGAGCAGGTTGAAATCGGCGAAGGGCACCAGGACGTAGTCCGCCTGGCCGCCGACCCAACCGCCCATGTCCACGTAACCGTACGCGCCACCAGGCTGTTGCCGATTTACGGTGAGGCAAACTCCCGTGTTGCGCTCACGGCAAGCACGGCAGCGTCCACAGGCCACATTAAATGGAACGGATACCAGGTCGCCGACGTTGAGAAACAACACGTCCTTGCCCTTCTCGATCACTTCTCCGAGGATCTCGTGTCCAAGCACAATTCCTTTGGGTGCAGTCGTACGGCCGCGCACCATGTGCTGGTCCGATCCGCAAATGTTGGTCGACACCACCTTCAAGATGACGCCGTGTTCGATGTTCTTTCCTTGGGGATCCTTGAAGACCGGGTAGTCGATGTTGTGGACTGCCACCTTGCCCGGACCCTCGTATACTACGCCTCGATTATTCGCCATGCATTTCTCCCTTTCACGACCGGGACGATCATAGTCTTTGGATGCGTATGCGGGAAAGGGAGGTCTGTGGTTGAAGTAGAGATGAAGCAAGAATTCGGGTGGAGAAATCTGCGGGACTTGCGGGGAGACTGGAGCCTAGGTGTACATGCTGGCGCGCTTATCCCTGGGATCGTGGTCCAAGTGATCGCCGGCCGCCAACACGGCCGCCGTGAGCTTTGAGGGCTGAGAGGTCGAGATCACCACGTGAGGCTTGTGAAGCACGTCGATGATGCGTTCGTTCAACCGATTGCGGACCTTCAGGCGATCGGATGCTCGGGTGACGTAGCGAATCAAGACTTCGACTCCAGCGCCGGAAGGGCGCAGGTTCACTGACGAGCTTGCGGTTGCATGGCTCAAACCACTGTGCCGCGGCACGCGCTTCCACTCCTGTTCAGCGAGCTCCGCATCCTGCCGCGTCTCTTCCAGGATCGCCTCGTGAAGCTGCGCCGCTTTCGCGTACGTATCCGGCGACGCCGGAAGGCTTAAGGACAGCTCGTCCCACATCCATTGACCGGCGGTTGAAAAATTAAAGAACTGCCCGGTCACGGCAAAGTTGTTGATGAACGTCGCACGCCGGCCGGTCGGATGTCCCTTCTCAGCCCAGGCGCTGTTCTCAAGGATAGTGGTGCGGAATAGGTTGATCTCAATCACCTCTCCGGCCACCCCGTTGATTTCTACCCAGTCGCCAACGCGCACTCCGTTTTTGCCCATGAGAATGAACCAGCCGAAGAACGCGACAATGAAGCTTTGTAGCGCCACTGTCAGGCCGGCAGTCGCCAAGCCCAGGATGGTCGAGATCTGGCTTGGAACGCCGAACGTGACCAACAAAACACATACCACGCCAACGATCTGCACCCCGAGCCGCAGGATGGTATGCAGCGTCTGCATACGCCGGCGATCCACCGTAGCCCCATGCAGCGCATATCGTTCCAGCAACGCTGTTCCTACCGACTCCATGAGGATGACGCACATCAGAATAAACGCAACCGTCGCCAGGGAGTGCACGGCCAAGTGGGCTACGATGCGATGCTGTAGCTGAACCTGGTCTGCCCACTTGCTGTAGACGCCCGCCAGCTGTTGCTGGGTCTGGATACGATCATCGTAGATGCTGAGAAGCTGGCGCTGTTCCCTTCTCTGCTGCAGGCTGGCGAGCTCGGCTGCATTTGGTTTCGATTTATTGGCGGCTGCAGCATCCGAGCTGGCGTTGGCCTGGGCTTCCAACTTATTGTGTTGCACCATCAGGCTTGCCGCGTCCGTTTTGGCTTGCTGCATGGCCTGCTGGATCAGTTGATAGCGGCTGCGTTGGTTGTTCCACGCTTCCAACCGGCCGGCGAGCGTGTCGTATTGCCGCGTGGAAAGAACGGCCAACTGGCCGTTGCTTGCCTGCTGAGCATTGTTCTTGCTCATCGGCCGCTTCGTGCGCCGCCAGCTCCTGCTGAATTCTGGTGCGCAGGTCGCCCGATGCCCGGGCTAAATCATGCTGCGCGTCGCTTAGGTCGTCCTGATCAAGGTCCAATTGCGCCTGGGCGACTTTCAGATCGTCATTCCCGGCGCTGTCATTGGCAGAGGTCAGAGTGTGTACCTGGGCCTGATCCTCTTTGACCGCCTGCTGCAGTTGCGCGACTTTCTGCGAAAGTTCCAGAGCTTCGCCGGTGGGGGAGAGGCGCTGTGTGCTGGCCTGGCGCAACGACGTGGCAAACGCCTGGTTCACCTCGTGATCGGCGAGGCGTTCTGCTTCGTGTGCGTACTCCTCTTCTTCTTTGCTCACGGCGAGCGGTGCGAGCGCCTGCGCAATCTGCCAGGGATGCAGGTCAACGACGGTCGTCTGCTTGGAACCAGGCTGCGATTGTTGCCCTTTGAGGAAGGAAAGGTGGGCCATCGCATCTCGCGTGGTCCAGGAAAATATAAAGCAAAGCACCAGCAAGCCAGAGAGAATGAAAAGAGAAATAAGCCTGCCCCGGCTGAGCATGCGTTGCGGTGCCATGTGATCCTGTTTTTGGAAACCGGGCAGGTTACTTTCCATGGCCCATTCTGGCAGTTACCCAAGGTGGCACGGTAGACCCCGGTAGTTGTAGCCGTCTCAAAAACAGCAATGTCGCTATACTCGAAGCGCATCGCAAAGGGCTCGTTTGAGAGATGGGATGAATCGTCGCCAGTTCATGAGGAACAGTGCCTGCGCAGCCATTACGCTGGCGACGCCTGCCGTCCGAGGGAGCGAAAAACCAGCGATCGGTGTGCGCGTAGGCGGCGGCCATCCCGTGGCGAATATTTCACCTGATTTCCTGGGCCTCGGCTATGAGATTTCCTCCGTGGGCAGGCCGGGGCTGTTGAGCCGTGCCAACAGCGTCTACGTGCAGTTGGTGCGAACACTCGGTTCGCGCGGCGTGGTGCGCGTGGGAGGAAACACCGCGGACTATGCCCGTTACAGCCCGGCAGCGCAGGCTGTCTCCAGTCCCTTCGGGACCGTGGTGAACGATGCCGTTCTGCAGGAATTGGGCGGTTTTCTTCAGGCCACCGGATGGAAACTGATTTGGGCATTGAACCTCGGCCGAGGCTCTGAGACAGAAGCTATTGCCGAAGCAAGGGCAGTGCGGGCCGTGGCCGGAGAACGATTGCTGGCCTTCGAGATAGGCAATGAGCCTGACCTGTTTTCTGCTGCGAAACACCGGCCACCAGGCTACGGCTACGAGCAATGGCTGGCCGACTACCGTCGTTACAAGACGGCTCTTCGGGCGCAGATTCCAGGTGTCCCATTGGCCGGTCCTGATGCTGCGGGAAAGACCGATTGGGTAACCCGGTTTGCAGCCGATGAGGGCAAAGATGCCGCTCTGCTCACCCACCATTACTATCGGGAAGGGCAAAACCCCGGCAGCACGATCGAGAAGTTGCTGGGGGTCGATCCGAAGCTTCAGCCCCAGCTCCAGCAGCTGCGAGCGGCTTCCCGGAGCTGCGGTGTACCCTATCGCATCTGCGAGGTGAACTCGTTCTCCGGCGGCGGGCGGCCCGGCGTAAGTGATACCTTGGCGGCCGCGCTGTGGGTGCTCGACTATATGTTCACTCTCGCCTGCAATGGATGCTCCGGAGTCAATATGGAAACGGGTGTGAATCAGCTCGGGTTTATCAGTTCCTACTCGCCGATTGGCGACGATGAACAAGGTCATCATTCAGCTACGCCGGAATACTACGGCATGCTTGCCTTCTCGCTGGCTGGCCGCGGCGACCTGCTTCCGGTTGAAAGCGATGCGCTCACCCCTGAGATCAAAGCCTATGCCGCGCGGCCCAAAGAAGGCGGGCTGGTGCTTACCCTGATCAACAAAGGTGAGATGGCTTCTGTACTGCGCCTGGATACGGGTACGTCAAAGCCGCAACGCGTCTGTCGTGCGGCTAAGAGGCCCCGCCGTCGATGCGAAAACGGGGATCATGCTGGGCGGAGCAGAGGTCACATCGCGTGGCACCTGGAAAGCAGCCGATACGGAGATTCTTCCCGTGCACAACGGACAGCTTATGCTCCCTATGCCTGCGGCCAGCGCAGCGATCGTGTCCATTTTGCAAAGTCATTCCTGAGTCCCTACTATGGTTGAGGCCTGAAGCCAGGGAGAACGACGCTGCACAAACTGACCATCGAAGAGCCGATATGTATCGCTGCAAGCGGAGATGTCTGCGGCGAAGGAGTGCTGTGGGAGCGAGATACACAATCCGTTTATTGGACAGACATCAATCGGTTTCTGGTCCATCGTTATCGGTTGCAGGACGGCACGGTTAAAACCTGGTTCTTTTCTGAGCCCGTGACCTGTGTGATGGAAACCGATCGCCAGGACACTCTGGCGTTGGCTCTGGGTTCCGGCATCGCGCTGTGGAAACCAGACAGCCACGAACCGCATACACAGTTGTTTGCTCTTCCCGGCTGGCCTTTTGTTCGCTGCAACGATGCCGCTGTGGATCCAGGTGGAGTGCTCTGGGTGGGGACGATGCGCAACAATGTGCTGGCAAACGGCGCCCCTGATGATCATGGGGGTAGAAATGGAGTGCTTTATCGCGTGGAAGGAACCGGCGCGGCCTCGGAATGGCGCCACGGCCTGGGCATTTCCAACACCCTCCTTTGGAGTCCTGACAAGTCCATGTTTTATTTTGGCGACAGCCTGCAGAACTGCATCTGGTCGTACGAATACGACGCAGCGGGCAAAACCATTCGCGGAGAACAGCCCTTCTTCCAGGATTTCGAGCGCGGCTCGCCAGATGGGTCAGCCATGGACTCAGAAGGCTTTCTCTGGAATTGCCGTTACGGAGGAAATTGCATCGTGCGCATCGCTCCCAACGGAAAGATTGATCGCGTGATTGAAATGCCGGTGAGCCGGCCAACGAACTGTACCTTTGGCGGGCCACGTGGCAACGTGCTTTACGTGACCTCGGCTTCGCCGGCCGCAGGTCATTTTGAGCGCTTTGGTGGTGGCCTCTTCACGATAGAGACCAACGTGACCGGCGTGGCTGAAAACAAATTCCTGCTGCCTGCCGGCTAGAGACGGCAGATCTCTTTAAACAACAATAGCCGTGCTCCTAGGGAGCACGGCTATTGCTGTGTGTCGTTGTTGTGGCCAGGGACGAGGCTACCGTCCCCGGGATTTAGTTGATCTGGATCGTAGCCGTACTGGTCGGTACCGCATTGCTCACGATCGTGAACGTAGCGGAAGGCGATCCAGCAACTTTCGAGGTTATGGTTATGGTGCAAGACGCGCCCGCTGCAATCGTCTTGCCTGCGCAGTTATCGGCTTCGGTGAAGTTGGTACCTCCGGCTGTAAATGTCAGCGAAGTAAAGGTCAGAGGCTGGTTACCGGTGTTTGTCAGCGTGGTGGCTTGTTTCCCACCGACACCGGTGATGCTCATGGCTCCGGCATTGGCGGACAGTTGATAGACGGTTCCGATCACGTCAGAGACGTAAATGTTACCCGTTCGGTCAAGGGCGACGGCCGAGGCGCCGACCAGCCCTGTCAGCGGCATCAGCAAGGTTGGGCTGCCCGAAGAGTGGGTAGCCGGTATCATGAGGAGCCGGGTGGCGTCGATGAGATACATGTCTCCGTTGGGGTCAAACGCGAAGCCGCTCACTCCATCGTTGAACGAGCACGGAGTGACCAGGACATCGCAGGGTGACAACGAAAGCTGAGAAGTAGTGTTTGTGCCGTTGAGCGCAACGATCACAACCTGATTGGTGTTTCCGTCGCCGATGTAGAGGTTGGCGCCGGCGTTGTCGACCCCGAGTGCTTGCGGGAAGCTTACGCTGCTGCTATTCAGAAGCACGCTGGGTTGGTACACCGTGTCGTAGATTTCCCCGGGAACCATGACGATTTGCGGGGTGTTGCCACCGTCGGCGATATACAGGTTGCCGCCCAAGTCAACTCTGTTCGCGGTGGGAAGTCCCAGCGTAACGGGAACGGTGTTTACCACCGACTCGGCGAGTAGCGGGCTAAAACTGAACACCTTGGGCGAATTTGCATCGGCCACAAGAAGGTCGGCGAACGCGTTGTAAGAAAGGTCGGTGGGATAGACCAAGTTACTGGTATTGGCCGCATTCCACTGGGTGAACGTTCCGCCGGACGAAGGCACTTGAACTATCTGTGACGCATTGCTGTTGGAAACGTACAGGTTGGTAAACGATGTGTCGGTCGGATTGAAGGCCACACCCTGAGGCTGGTTCAGGGCGGCATTCAATGTTTTCTGCTTGCCGTCTCCCAGTGTCATCTGAGACGCATTCCCCGTTCCGGAAAGGAACAGGTAGAGAATAGGTTCGGTCTGCGCCCCGTTGCGGGGAGCGAAATTAACCTGAATGACTCCCTTTCGAGTCCCTGCCGCGGTCGGCTTGAAGGCCACGTTGAAGGTGCATTCCGTTCCGGCGCTGTACTGGTGATTGTTGATGCAATCGCCCGTACCGTGCCCATCCGTGAATTCCGAGCTGGACGCGCTGTGTGGCGTATATGAGAAGGTAAGCGTCGCATCCTGGACAAATCTGTAGGGAATGGTGGTGGTGGAGGTCTGGTTCACGGCCGCAGCAGTCACGGGGATCGCTGGATTGCGCACGGTGATCGTGGGTGTGCTGGTTGCGTTGGGGTAAGGGAAGGATCCGCTCCCGGTGTATTGCAAAGTAACGGTGTTTGCACCTGTAAAGAACTCGTTGCTGGGCAACAGCACGCTCACTGTGGATGTGGCGGTAAAGGGAACCGGGGTAAGGGTTCCGGTTGCGAGAGTGTTCCCGCTGTAAATCACGCTCACGGTTCCGGTCGGAGGGTAGGCCGCGTTTCCGGACACTGTGATGGTGTACGGAATCGGCTGGCTGAAGAAGCAGCAATCAGTGTAGTTCTGGGCTCCGCTGATCGCGGCGACTCCATTGCCAACCGTGATATTTACTGTTGCGGTTGCCGTCGTATAGTCCTTCGTATCGGTAGGTGTAAAGGTGACACTTAACGTATAAACGCCGGCTGTACTGAACGAGGTGCCAGCTGCCGGGGTGTAGACAAATGTCCCGGGTATTGAAGCGGTGGCATCAAGCTGCGTGCTGGTCAGCGGTTGATTCACCAAGATCGGAGCCGGAGGCAGCCACGTGATCACTGGCTTCGCCTGGGTCACCACCAGCTGGACGCTCCCGGTCGCCGACGTGTAACCAGCCGTGTTGGTGGGCACGAAGGAAACCGATAGCGTATCGGTACCGACCGGCTCAATCGCACCGGCCGCAGGTGTGTAGGTGTAAGTTCCAGGTACGGTAACGGTGTTATTGGTGCCAAAGCCCAGCGCCATGATCACCACATTCCGCGTACTGGGAAGGGTCACGCTCACCAGGGTCCTCGTGGAATCCACGGGGAGCTGATATCCGTAGAGATAGTAGTTTCCTGCCGTTACTTGGTTGCCGGCCTGGTTGTTGGCATAGGCCGTGGTCGCAATTACGGTTTCGCCCGCATTGCCTGCAGATGCAGTCCACGCGCTCATATTCACGGGCACGCTCGCGGTACTGCCATCTGAATAGGTAAGGACAAAGGGCACATTGGTCTGGGCCGCAATCGCCGCACCAACCAGGTAGACACTCGAGTAGCTGCCCTGGGCCGCGCCGAGGCTGTAAACCGCTCCGTTGGTGATGGCGTTCGGAACGTTCGGCTGGCCAAGCGTGAAGGTGGTGCCTGCGTAATTAACCTGGCCGTTGTTCAGCAACTTGTACGAGTACGTAAGCCCGTTGTTGTCAAAACCCGGCTGGTTGTATTGCGTCCCATCGGTCGACGTCGAAATTACACTCAACTGGCTGATGGGGATGACAGGCGTGGGCCTTGCCTGTCCCATAGCCGTGGCATCGAGTTGCGTCGCGCTCAGAGGCGTGCCATAGGTGATAGGCGCCGGGGTCGGCCAGCTGATCGTCGTGGTGACGATCGGCGTGGGCGGCGGGTCAACAACCAACTTCACGCTAGCCGTGGCAGACTGGTAATGCGTCGTGTCGGTCGGCGTGAAGAGGACTGATAAGGTATCCGTTCCCACCGGCTCGATCGTACCGGCTGGGGGGGTGTAGGTGAATGTTCCAGGAATCGATGGCGTGGTAAGGTCCATCGCCAGCATGATGATATCCCTGGTACCCGGCAGTTGCACGCTGGCCACTGTCTTGGTCGAGTCGAGAGGAATCTGATAGCCGAAGAGACATGCTGAATCCGGCTGGACGGAGTGGCTGGTGCCGTCGCTGTAGTTCCGATCCTCGCTGCAGCTGACCACTGACTCGCCGGACCAACCCTTGACGTTAAACCAATCGCTCATATTCTGCGTGAACGTAAGGGTTGAGTTATCGGTGTAGGTCACGATAAATGTCTGGCTCGCGTTGGTGTTGTTGACCATTGCCCCGAGCATATACAAGTTCGTAAAGTTGCCCGCGGGCAGCGGGATCACCAACGCGGGCCCCCTGGCGCAGTTATCTCCCCTGCATGAGGGGTCCGTATTTGGGGTAGCCACCGCGTCCGGAGCATTGGGCGGCCCTATGGCGAATGTCAGACCGTTCCAAACGACGGTGCTGCCCAGGCTGGTCGTGGAGTAGGAGTATCCGTCGTTGTCGAACCCGCCCGTGTTGTAGACGGAACCCGTGCTATAGATGCCGGAGACGTTGTAATAGCTGGAGAGTGGCACTGAAATGGTGCCGGTTGACGCGGTCGCGTCCAGCTGAAAGCCGCTCAGCGGCGTTCCGTAGGTGATCGGAGTGGGTGTCGGCCAGATGATCGTGGTGGCCGGTTGCACGACAATCTGAACCTGGGCCGTCTGTACGCCGTACAAGGGTGAGGTCGGAGTAAAGGTTACGGAGAGTGTTTGGGTTCCCGCAGGGAGAATCGTGCCTTTCACTGGACTGTAGACGAAGGTTCCCGGTACGGAATCGGTGGCATTAAGTTGCGTGTTGCTCAGCGCGGTGCCGACCGGAATCGGCGCTGGATTCGCCCAGGTAAGCGTCGACGCCAGGAGCGCCGTTCCACTTACCGTGTTGCTGTTGCTCTTAACAAAGCTGCAGTCACCCGGAAACTTCGCCTGGAAGCTGAAGGCTCCGTTCGGAAGTACGTAGTTCAGCACTGCAACACCGCTGGAGAGCGGCGCGGTGCCGAGGAGGGTGGCCCCATTGTAGAAAGAAATCAGGTCTCCATTGCTGGTGGTCGAGCCCTGGCTGTAGGGAGCGAGCGTGGCTGTCAGCGAAATCTGCTGGCCTGCAGCCGCCCCTGCCGGCGTTACCCCGAGGGTCAGGGTCGTAGCCAGCGCGGCGTTCGTAATGTTCACCGACGGCGATGTGCTGGTGGAGTAGTTTGTATCGCCCCCGTATGTGGCGACAAGCGATTGTACGGAACATCCAGCCACAGTTACGTTTGAAAGGGTTGCCGTTTCTGCTTGGCCTGACAACAGAACGCTCAAGCCGTTGTTGGTGACAGCGGTTAAATCAACGCGATCATCGCCATTGATATCGCCCACGTTGGCGAAAATGGAGCCGGCGCCCACTCCGTAATAGGCCGAGGTGGCGAACGTACCATCGCCATTGCCGATCAGAACGCCAACGTTGTTGCTGCCATCGTTAGCGGAGATGATGTCGGGGTTGCCGTCGCGATCAAAGTCCCCGATCGTCAGATAGTAGGGCCCACCGTTCATGGTGTTCTTCGTCGGCGCCCCAAAGCTGAAACCATTTCTCCTGCTGGTGGTGTTGAGCAAGACATAGACAGCGTTATCCCCAGCACTGGTCGTTGCCAGGTCAAGTTTGCCATCCCCGTCAAAATCGGCTATAGCTACCGAGCCGACCTGTTGTGCACCGGTGGGTATGTAGGTGGGGGTCTGAAATGTGCCGTCTCCGTTGCCTAGAAGGACGGTAATGGAACCGGCGTTGTCGGAGGCCACGGCAAGGTCCAGGTTTCCATCTCCGTCGAGATCTCCCACCACAACATTCCACGGCGCCTGGCCCTGGTTGCCGGTGGTGCTGGTGGTGACTGGGTAAGAGACATAAGGCTTGAATGTGCCATCACCCTTGCCCAGGAGAACGGAAACATTGTTCGCGAAAGCATTGGTCGCGACCAGATCCTGGATTCCATCCTCGTTAAAGTCGCCGACGGCGAGCAATCTCGAACCTGAGTTTGCTGGGCCTGCCGTGATGTTATTCGCGGTCCCGAAAGTTCCGTCACCATGGCCGAGATAGATGTTGACCGAGCCGGCGCCATTGGCGCTGAGAACCGCCAGATCCTGATTACCGTCTCCATCGAAATCGCCGACGACTATGGAGGTTGGCTCGAAAGGCGAGGTGGTGGTAATGGTCGTGCCGTTGGTGAACGTTCCGTCACCCTTGCCCAGCAGGATGAATACTGAGCCGCTGTTGGCGGGAACCGCATAGTCGGGACGGCCATCGCCATTGAAGTCGCCAATCGCCGGTCCGATCGTGCCGCCAGTATTGCCGTCATTCAAATTGGAAAGGGGGTAAGACTGAAACGGGGTGAACTGACTTGCCGGGGTGCTGGTGAGGGTTGCGGTGCCCAGGGTTGCGCTGGTGGTTGTATCGGTAAACGTAACACTGCCGGTCGGAATCTTCGGACCAAACGCGGATACAGTTCCTGTGAGCGTGTAGGGTGCGGTCGTACCAGTGACAGCGAGCGAAGTTGCAGACGCATAAAGTCCCGCAAAAACTACGGTTTTGTTGCCCGACGAGCTGGCTGCAAGATTGGGCGTGGTCGTACCGTTATAGGTAGCATTAAAAACATGGGTGCCGTTGCCGCCGATTTCCGTCGCAAGAATCGCCGTTCCCTGCGTTCCGTTCGCGGACTGCACCTGGACAGTTCCCAATACTTCCAGGACGCCGCCGGTGCCGTTGTATGTATCCGTAAACGTCACAGTACCACCGGCGGGGGTCCCGCCGCCGTTAATGGCCACCTTAGCCGTCAGGGTGACGACCTGCCCGCTCGTCGCGGGCGTCGGGTTAGTCGTTACCGTGAGTGCCGTCGTTGTGTTTTTGGCCCATGCGGCCGTCCCAGCAGACCCCAACGCGAGAGCACCCAACAGCACCGGCATCAGCCGGCCAACAAGTACCTGTCTGGAAGTCATATAGCGCCTAAAGGCAACGAACGGGAAGTGCGTCATGGGTTTCAAGGCTCCGGAAATTGGTACGGTAAGTTCGCAAGCGTGATCCTTAGGAAACAATCGCCTGCCAAATAAGGACTCATGCATCGCAGTCGTCCTGTCGGCGCACCGCTAGTAACGGATTGCACAGACATGCGTCAACTGCTGGAGAATACCTTCCGTTTTCGCACATTGTTATTACTCTTATGGGGGATTTAACGATCGTGTTCCTTATTTCCCAAAGCATGTATTTCTTACTTGCTCGTTGCTAACAACAAGCTGCAAGGTGGTTGGCTCGGCAAATCGGTAATACTGATCCAATAACTGTTCCGTTATCACCGGTTCAGGCAACCGGTACTGCGGTATCCTTCCCAAAGCAGGAACGCGAAACGGACGTGGCTATGGACAAGAGGGAATTCTTAAAAACATCCGGTATCTTTCTTGCCGGCACCGTGTTGTCACCGTTGGGCTCGGGCGAGCAGGCGCCGGGAAAGCGAACCAATTGGTCGGGAAACTACACCTTTAGTACCGACCACCTGCACCAGCCGAAGACGGTTGAGGAAGTGCAGCAGGTAGTGAAAGAGTGCAGCAAACTGCGGGCGCTGGGCGCTCGCCACTCCTTTAACGGAATCGCTGACAGCACCCAGGATCAGATTTCGCTGGCCCATCTAAACCAGATGGTGCTCCATCGTGAGTCCCGCACCGTCACCGTGGGTGGGGGTGTCACCTACAGCCAATTGGCCCCCTATCTCGAGGGCCAGGGTTATGCACTGCACAACCTGGCCTCGTTGCCCCAGATTACCGTCGCCGGCGCGATTGCTACGGCGACCCACGGGTCAGGCAACAAGAACGGAAACCTGGCTACCGCTGTGTCTGCGATGGAGGTGGTGACTGCTGACGGTGAGGTGATGGTTCTCTCCCGGGAGCGGGATGGCGACCGTTTTGCCGGGTCAGCCGTTCACCTGGGTGCGGTCGGCGTCGTGACCAAGGTCACGCTCGATGTCCAGCCCACCTATAAGGTAGCCCAGGTAGTCTACGAAAACCTCGGCATGGATCAGCTGGAAGAGCACCTGGAGGAAATTTTTACCAGTGGTTACAGCGTTAGTCTCTTCACCGACTGGCAGAACCACCGCATCGGCCAGGTATGGGTAAAACGGAGGATTCAACCCGGAAGTGCACCCCAATTTGCCCCGGAATTGTTCGGGGCTAAGCCAGCAACAAAAAAGCTTCACCCACTCGCCGGCCATTCAGCGGAGAGTTGCACCGAACAATTGGGGATTCCCGGCCCCTGGTATGACCGGCTGCCTCACTTCCGCATCGGCTTTACGCCGAGCAGCGGGGCCGAGCTGCAGTCTGAGTACATTGTCCCCCGGGACCGGGGCTACGAAGCCATCCTGGCAGTCGAACAACTTCGAGACCACGTGACTCCTCATTTATTTATCTCGGAAGTGCGGACGATCGCGGCGGATAACCTTTGGATGAGCACGGCTTACAAGCGGGACTCCATGGGCATTCACTTCACCTGGAAGCCGGAATGGCCGGCGGTGAAAAATGTGCTGCCGTTGATTGAAGCGAAGCTGGCGCCGTTTGGGGCGCGCCCCCACTGGGGCAAGCTGTTTACCATGCCAGGTTCACGGATTGAGCCTCTGTATCCCGAACTGGCTAAATATAAAGGGCTTGTGGCAAAGCACGATGCCAATGGCAAGTTCCGCAATCGATTTCTGGAGAGCACAATCTACGCCTGATTGAGCGTTCCGATAGCGTTCCAGGAGCACGAGGCCAGGACTGCGTCCTGGCTAAGTCCAGCCGTCCCCATTCGACAAGCTCAGGGTAGGCTCTGCGGGACTAGATTTGCAATCTGTAGGGCTAGCAAACGAGCGACACCCATCCGGCCCTTTTGGCCCGGTGGTGTGAGGATGGAGGGCGTGCGCTACCTGATGTCTTCTTCTTCCGGCTCCCGCAACACTTCTTCCTCGATTTCCATGTCTCGGAATTCGTTTGAGTCGAATACCTGGCCACAATCCAGACATTCGACGTATTCGACGTCCTCTTCACGCGCTACGACGCGCACTTTTGGGTGTTTGCAGGCGGTGTCCATCTGGGAGGTCTGAGTGTGCAACCTGTGCTTCTCGGCAAGATTGTACCCGCCGAATTCCGGCTGTCAAATCTGTTTCTGCGCTTTCCGCGCCGGGAAGCGAAATTTCATCGAATTTGACGGCTTATTGTAGAGGGATGCGCCCGACCCGGCCCAGGTTGACACACTTCAGCTGGAAAGCTCGCTGACCGCACGCACCTGTTCCGGCTTGAGGGCGCCATCCTCAAGCTTGCCAAAAATCATTTTGCCCGACGCGGTCTGCAGCACACTGGTAACGGTGATTTCAACCGCGCGGCCAATCATGCGGCGGGCGTGGTCCACAACCACCATCGTTCCGTCATCCAGGTAACCCACCCCCTGGTTGTACTCCTTGCCTTCTTTCAAAACCACGATGTTCATCTTTTCCCCGGGCAGCACCAGCGGCTTCAAAGAATTGGCCAAGTCGTTCAGATTGAGCACCTGCACGTGATGGAGCTGGGCTACTTTACTCAGGTTGAAATCATTGGTCACGATGGGAGCGCCCCTCTTTTTGGCCAGTTCGATCAGCTTCAGGTCAACCTCTCGCAGTTGGGGAAAGTCATCCTCGATGATCTGCACACTCAGCAAAGGATGGGCCTGCATCTTCTGCAGAATATCCAGCCCGCGCCGGCCGCGCTGACGGCGGGAGCTGTCAGATGAATCGGCTACGATCTGCAGCTCACGCAGGACGAACTCGGGCACCAGCAGTGTTCCTTCCAGAAAGCCGGTTTCCACCACATCGGCAATGCGCCCATCAATAATGGCGCTGGTGTCCAGGATCTTGAGGTTGCGCTTGCCCGTTGCTCCACGATCTCCGGCAAAGAGTTCGGCCAAGCCCCCGGTAAAGTTCAGCAGGTCACCCTTGCTGGCGCCTACCATCAACCCCACATAGGTCATCAGCATGAGGACGAAGAGCTGCAACAGCGCACGGGTTCCCCCCGGCGGCAGGCTTCCCCCCAGGACCATACCGAACAAAGCCGCTCCGGCGATCCCCAACACACTCCCGAGCACGGCACCTAAAAGCCGCTTGATGCTCAATGCCCGTACCCGTTGTTCAAACACGATCACCGCGGCAGCGGCAATCGCACCCATCACCGCCGCGGCCCAGGGCTCAAGAGCAAAGGGGCGGAGGAAATAACAGGCGGCGGTGAGAACAAGGATGAACAGCGTGCGGATAACAACAAGATCCATGGAACTCCCGGCACAGCGCGGCAGAAACAGCCCCCCGGAGTATACCGATCACCCCCGGTCAGGAGCAAAAAGAAATCCCGAAGCCGCATGCAACGCGGCTTCGGGATCGAGTCACGAAGGAACCAACTAGTACTTAGGCACTTTGGGATCGATCTGATCGCTCCAGGCGAGAATACCGCCGGCCAGGTTCTTTACCTTGAAACCCTCTTGCTGCAAAAACTCCGCTGCTTTCTGGCTTCGGCCGCCACTCTTGCATTGCACTACGATGTCGCGGTTCTTATCCAGCTCAGTAACACGCTTTTGCAGGTCGCCCAGAGGAATGAGGTACCCGCCGATCTGCGCAATTTTGAACTCATGCGGCTCGCGTACATCGAGCAGGAAGTAATCCTTCCCCGCATCTCGCTGTTGCTTGAACGTGGTCACGTCGATCTGCTCGACGCCGTTGACCAGCTTCGCATCTGGGGCCGCGGCCGGCTGAATGCCGCAGAACTGCTCGTAATCGATCAACGCGGTCACGGTGGGGTGAGTGCCGCAGACCGGGCAGTCCGGATTCTTACGTAGCTTCAACTCGCGGAAACGCATGCCCAGCGAGTCCACCAGCAGCAGGCGCCCGATCAGTGGATCGCCCTGTCCCAGGATCAACTTGATGACCTCGGTGGCCTGGATGATGCCAACGAGACCGGGCAGAATGCCAAGCACTCCGCCTTCCGCGCAGGAAGGAACCAATCCCGGCGGTGGCGGTTCGGGATATAAGCAGCGATAGCACGGTCCCTGCTCGGTGGCGAAGACACTGGCCTGCCCTTCGAAGCGGAAAATCGAGCCGTAGACGTTCGGCTTTCCGCTCAACACGCAGGCGTCGTTCACCAGGTAGCGGGTGGGAAAGTTATCCGTGCCGTCGGCCACGATGTCGAAGTCCTTGAAGATCTCCATGGCGTTGCTGCTCAACAGCATGGTGTTGTACTTCACGATCTTCATGTGCGGGTTCAGGGCCTTCAGCTTCTCTTCTGCCGAATCGAGCTTCAAGCGGCCTACATCCTTGGTGCTGTGGATGATCTGCCGCTGCAGGTTGCTCGAGTCCACGACGTCGAAGTCGACCAGTCCCAGGGTTCCAATACCGGCGGCGGCGAGGTAGAACGCGAGGGGTGAACCTAGGCCGCCGGTGCCCACGCAGAGCACTTTGGCCGCCTTGAGCTTCTGCTGACCCTCCATGCCCACTTCGGGCAAGATCAGGTGGCGGGAATAGCGGGCGATCTCGTCATTACTGAGCGACGGCATCGCCGGCACGGGTACTTCAGTGAGTGTTGCCATGTTGAATCTCCTATTTGCTCAGAACGACGCATCCGCCCGCAATCGAAGGGATAATCGACAGGCTGTCACTGTCCTTGACCGCCGTGTTCTCCTTGTCGCTCAGGTACCGAATGTCTTCGTCGTTCAGGTAGACGTTCACGAAGGCGCGCAACTTGCCCTCTTCTGAATACAGATGCTTTTTCAGTTCCGGATGAGTGAGGGTGAGTTCATCCAGCGCCTCACCAACGGTCGCAGCCTCAACCGTCACCGTGGCCTGCTTGGCGGCGAACTGACGGAGTGGGGTAGGAATGTGAATCTTCATTCGTCGAACTCTCTCTCTTTCTGATCTGGTTGCGTAGCGCGGGGATCACGGGGCCGGCGGTCAACAGCGTTCGGGCCGCACGTGAATCTCCTCGTCTTCAAACCGCTTGTCCTCTTCGCCGGTTCCGGCAAGATAAAAGGAGTTGGTCTGCTTTGCCGCACCATGTTCGACGCTGGTGATCACGTAGGAGCAACCCAGCCAGTGTGCTTCGTTGAAATCGGTGACCGACCAGCGCGCAGGATGATCGGGATGGGAGTGGTAGAAACCCACGATGTCCAGGCTCTGTTGCCGTGCTTGACGTTGAATGCTGACCAGTTCCTGGGGGGCGATGTGGTATCGATTATGGGCGGAATCGGTCCGCGTATTGCCCGCTCGGGCGGCTACCTCTACCTCATTGATCCCATCGAGCGCCCTGCCGAGCAGCACTCCGCAACACTCATGGGGATAGGTCTCTTCGCCATGCTTGCGCAGCTGGCCATAAACCACTTCGCTGATCTCCAGCTTCTGCCCCAGGCTCGTCGTGGCCATCATTGCTCCCAAAACCGCTCGCTCAGGTACTTGTCGGCCGAGTCACACAGGATGGTGACCAGGACGGCGCTTCTGCCTGCGCGAGCTTCCTCTTCCGCAATCTTAAGGCTTGCCGCTACAGCGGCAGCGGCCGAGATGCCCAGCAGCAGCCCCTCGTTCCGGCCCAGATGTTTGGCCATCTCGTATGCTTCCTCGGTCGACTGCTCCACGTGACGGTCGGCCACGCTGGCATCATAGATAGGAGGCACAATCGCGGTCGCCATGTACTTCAAGCCTTCCAGCCCATGAAACGGTGAATCAGGCTGCATGGCAATACATTCAATCTTCGGATTCAGCTCTTTTAGGCGACGGGTGACACCCATGAAGGTTCCACTGGTGCCCAATCCGGCTACGAAATGCGTAACCTGTCCCTCAGTCTGCTGCCAAATCTCGTTGGCCGTACCTTTATAATGCGCCTTCCAGTTCGCCTGGTTCCCATACTGGTCGGCGTAGTAGTACCGATCCCTATCTTGCGCGAGTTCGCGCGCCTTGAGAATTGCCCCATCGGACCCATCCGCCGGGTCCGTCCAGACAATATTGGCCCCGTACGCGGAAAGAATGCGCTTCCGTTCCGGCGACACATTGGACGGCATGCACAGAGTAACCGGAAAACCCTTAGCTGCGCCCAACATAGCGTACGCGATGCCGGTATTCCCGCTGGTCGCGTCCAGCAAATGCCTTCCCGCCAGCAACCCTTGAGCCTCGGCTTCAGCCACGATAGAGGAGGCCGCGCGATCCTTGACCGACCCCCCCGGGTTGGCCCATTCGGCCTTGCCCAACAGGGTGATCCCCGGAAGGTGGGCGGTCAAGCGGTCGAGGCGCAGGAGTGGGGTATTCCCAATCCGTTCCAAGATGCTACTGCCCAGGGTCCGCGGCGTCGAGCTGACTTCCGTTTGCTCTTCAGTTTGCATGCAAAGTCCCTGATTCAACTGGTCTACTCACGTTGCGGTGATCCGCATCGATGTGCGAAAGTAGGGTGAAGCAATCCTTAGTGTAGCTGCCACCCGAAAACCGAGGCAATCCACAGTCAGTCGCAACCATGCGAACAAAAGTACACTTCCTGACCTTCGATGAAGTATTCGCCACTCTCCGCACCCTGGGATTTGATGTACAAGGGGTGCCCGGCGTCGCAAACCAGTTTCTGGTGAGCAAGTACGGGGCTGGAGCGGTCCTGGCGAAAGCAGGGGACCCAACCGAGGCGGAGAAAAAGCTGCCGCATACAGCCGTATGGTGGAGGCACCGCCCGGGCTTCCTGGTGGTCGGAGAAGTAGCCACCCTGCTTGATCGGGGCTACCAAAAATTCTGGAAGACCAACCGCCTCGAGCTCCCGGCGACGGCGGACTCGCTGCAGGCGGTGCATCGCTTTGCCGAGGAGTTGCGCGAAGTCATCGGCGAGCCGAGCCTGTATAACGAGTCCCTGGGGACAACCAGCGACAGTTACTTATACGACCGGGTCAAGGGGCGTGATTTGCCCCTTGACGAGCGGCCGGTCCCAGCGTGGAAATTGCCTCCGAAGACGACGTAGCCTTCCGAAAATTAAACTGCAGATCCCTCGCTTCGCTCGGGATGACAAAAGGAAAGGACGTTCGTTCAATCGGGAGCGGCGATTATACCGAAGCGTTTTTCTTCACCTCGGTTTGAGCGCAGGCCCGGCCACAAACCTCGAGTATGCAACCACCCTTTCTTCCAGCAACCGCACTTTCCCTACAACGACCCTCCCCTTTTTGTCATCCCGAGTGAAGCGAGGGATCTGTAGTTTACTTTTTCGGCCGCTGCCGCTGTAATTCGCGATAGACCTCGCTCTTCGAGACGCCGCGCTCCCGCGCTACGCGCTTGAGCGCGTCCTTTTCGTCCAGGCCCTCGGCCTCCATCAGCTGCGACACCTGCTGCACCACACTACCGCCCGCATTCGCAGACTGGGCCAACGATTTGGCTTCAATCAACAATACAATTTCACCGCGCACACGCTCGCGCGCCGAAAGCGCTTGCCGGACTTCCCCCGCAGTGCCGCGCAGAAACTCCTCGTGCAGTTTGGTCAGCTCGCGGGCAACCACCACCCGCGCCTGCTCGCCCCACACTGCCTCCACATCGGCCAAAGTCTCCAGGATGCGATGCGGCGCCTCATACAGCACCAACGTAAGACCATCTGCCTTCGCGGCTAAAGCCTCCAACTCAGTTCGCCGCGTCCCCGGCTTTGCGGCGAGGAATCCCGCATACAGGAAACGATCAGTCTCCATGCCGGAGGCGACCAACGCACTGAGTGCGGCATTAGCCCCAGGGATAGGAATGACGGGCACACCCGCAGCCACGGCTGCTTTCACGACTTCGAGGCCAGGATCAGAGAATGCCGGCGTACCCGCATCGCTGACCACGGCAACCCGGCCTCCGTGCTGCAACAGCGCGATCAGCTCCGTCGTGCGCGTTTGTTCATTGTGCTCGTGATAACTGACGGTGGGAGTGGAAATATCAAAGTGGTTCAGCAGCTTTTGCGTTTGCCGCGTATCTTCACACGCGATGCGGTCAACACTCTTCAGAACCCGCAGCGCGCGAAGCGTAATGTCCTCAAGATTGCCAATTGGGGTAGCGACCAGATAGAGCCCGGGCTCGATGGGCGCGGATGGATCGGACAAAGATTATTCCTGGCTCTGGCGACGCAATTTTCGACTCTCCGCCAGCAGACTCATGGAGTGCATCAGGTTCTGCAAGGTCACGATGCCGACAATGCGTTCGCCTTCAGTCACTGGCACCAACGACAATCCACGCCCGGCAAAGCGGCTGATGGTTGTGCCTAGCGAATCCTCCGGCTGAGCCACATGAAAGCTGCGCGACATCACAGCCTGCACATAGCCGTTGCCTTCGCTGCGCAGCGCCGAAAGAATGCTTTGGCGGGAAATAATGCCAACCAGGCTGTCCCCGCGGACCACAGGAAAATCGTCCTGCAGGCTGTGAATCGACTTGTGCAGCGCATCCTCCAGTGTGTCTGAGGGAGCGAGCATGGAAAACTCCGTCAACATAATGTCCTGCATGTTGACCGTATCCACCACACTTTGGAACAGCACGCCCTGGTCTTCCAACTGAGCACCGATCAGGATGAAAAATCCCGCCAGCAGCAGCCATGCATTCATCAGGACGAGTCCGGCGATGATGGCAGCCATGGCCAGGATCTGGCCCAGTCCAGTCGCCACACGGGACGCCTGGGCCCTGCCCTGGGCCCGGGCAACTCCGCCACGCACCACCCTGCCTCCGTCCAGAGGGTAGGCGGGCAGCAAGTTCAGCACACCGAGAAAAACATTGACCCAAATGATGCTGCGAATCAGGTGGGCAGGGGTAATCCAGGGCCGCTCCAGAAGATTGAGCGTAGGCGACATGCCGAGGACCAGCATGGCTACGACCAGGGCAAACGTGAGATTCGACAAAGGCCCCGTCAGGGCCATGCGCCACTGCACTTTGCTGGCGCCGGCGTGCTCCGCGCTCTCCGCGTTGGCATAGGCCACCAGGCCACCAATCGGCAGCAGCAGGATATTGCGCAGCTGCAACCCGTGATAGGCGGCCACGATCATGCGCGCCACTTCGCGCACAGCCACCGCACCCAGCAGCACCAGCCACAAGCCCACACCACGAAACATGGTGAGATGAACGCTCTCGGTGTAGGCCATACAGATGCCGAGCAGCAGAATGAAGAAGGTGTGAATTCGCAATTCCACGCCCATCCATCGCCCTAAGGGGAACGACCATCCACGCATTGCATCCGTCCTTGCACTTTATTGTAGAGCTTGCCGATTCATTGGCAGCAAAGGATTCGTTTAACATCAAATCCGATGCGGGTGATCGCCGGCACATACCGTTCGCGGAGGCTGATCGCGCCCCGCGGGCTCGACACCCGGCCCACCAGCGACCGCTTACGTGAAACCCTTTTTAATGTTCTGAGCCCGCGTATCGAAGGAGCCGTGTTTGCCGATCTCTATGCCGGCTCCGGAGCCGTGGGTATCGAGGCCATCAGCCGCGGCGCAAGCCTGGTCTACTTCGTCGATCGCGCTCCCCCGGCCGTCGCTGCACTGCGCACCAATCTCGCTGCCCTGGACATCCAATCCGGCTTTCAGATTGTATCCAGCACCGTCTCCGTCGCATTGCGCCGTCTCACTGAGCGGTGCTCGATCATGTTTCTCGACCCACCATACGCGGCCAACGACGAGTATGCCGGCACTCTCAGTGGTATCGGCCAGAGTGCAGATTCCCTGCTCACTCCCGATGGCATTGTGATCGCCGAACACAGTCGCAAAATGCACCAGCCACTGGCCGAATGCTACGGCCCGCTTAAGCGCTATCGGGTGCTCGAACAGGGCGATGCGGGCTTGAGCTTCTACACCAGGTAGCCTCCGCCTCGATGTTCACCCGTCCTCAGGTTGACGTGGAATTCGAGCTCGCGATCGGTGGTCATATCCCACCCCGTCCCCAGCAGGGTCTCTCCACCAACAGAGGTAATCCGCAGGCCATCCCAACTGAGCCGGCCGGTCTCCCAAACCTTACCTGAGCTGCCCCAGGCGAGCAGCGAATGGAAGCCTGCGAACACCAATAGTGCGGGCTCCGGCACAACCGTTACATTGGTCACGGGCCGGTACGACACCTGTTCCCATCGTGCCGGATCGCGGGTATCAATTAGATAGGCGTACCCGCCGGCAACCGCGCAGATCCACGCTGGATCAGGACAGGCCCAAAGGCCGCTGGGCACTGTATCCCCCGCAAAACCCAACGCACAGGTAGCCAGGAACGGACCCGCTGTGCCTGCAGGGCGGATCATGATCTCCAGTGCTCCTCGTTCGACTTCCTCCACCAGTGCCGGGTATACGAATTGACGAGCAGGCAAAATCAGCGGGCGGGCAGTGAGGACTTCTGCCTTCCATTCGTGAGGGAAAGTGGAGTCAAGCACCAGCGGCAAACGCTTCTACCCGTTCTCGCACGCTCATGACATGGGTCGGCAAATCGAGCCGGCTGCCGTCTTCGAACAGGGGAATCAGTTTGTCGAACTCCGGGCCCGAGTGGGCTCCCGTAAGGATGATGCGCACGGGATGGAAGAGTTCCTTGCCCTTGGCGCCGCTCTCCGCCTTCACTTCATTCATCAGATCTTTAAAGCGCTGCGGTGTGATCGCGCCCGCTTCTCCTCTGACTCTTTCTGTGAAGGCCCGCACCACACGCTCGCCTGCTTCCGAAGTGAGCATGGCCGCGTCTTCCTCAGCCGCTTGAGTCACGCGCCAAAGAGCCGCTGCCTTTTCCGGCAGCTGTTGCAGCTGATCGACTGCGGGAAGAAAAAGCTCCATCACGCGATCGAACCAATGCACGACGGCGTCGCTGGCGGAGGGCTGCGGTGGCAGCCACGCGACTGCGGTGAAATAGGGCCAGGCAAGCGCCCTCAACTCGGACAGCGGCGAATGCTTGATGGCTTGACGGTTCAGCCAATGCAGTTTGTCCCAATCGAAAACCGCGGGCGATGGAGTGACCCGCTCCAGCTTGAACTCCGTGATTAATTCCTCGCGAGTGAAGATCTCTCGCGTGCCTCCTTCCGCGCCCCATCCAAGCAGGGCAAGATAGTTCGCCAGCGCTTGGGGCAGGATACCCATTTCGCGAAAGCTCGCCACTGACGTCGCGCCATGGCGCTTGGACAGGCGCTCACGATCGCTGCCCAGGATGGTCGAGAGATGGGCAAACTGCGGCAACGCCCAGCCGAACGCCTGATAAATGGCCACCTGCCGCGGGGTGTTCGAGATGTGGTCGTCACCGCGTATGACATGCGTGACGCGCATGAGCGCGTCGTCGATGGTGACTACGTAGTTGTAGACCGGTATTCCGGAAGATCGAACCAGGATAAAGTCTCCCACCGCTTCACTAGCGAACTCCACATCGCCGCGCACGATATCGTGGAAACGCAACGCCGCATCCGGCACCGCAAGCCGCACCGCGAAAAGCTCACCTGCGGCGGCACGCGTCGTTGCGTTCTCGGACGTGAGCGCTTTGCATTTGCCCGAATACACTTGTGTGCGATGCTCGCGGAGCGCCACCTGCCGCTCTGCTTCCAGTTCCTCGGCAGTGCAGAAGCAGCGGTAAGCCTTGCCCTGATCGAGCAACTGCTTCGTGTGCTGCTCATAAATATCGAGGCGCGCGCTCTGGCGGTAGGGGGCGTAAGGACCGCCGATCTCCGGCCCCTCGGCCCAGTCCAGGCCGAGCCAGCGCAGGTCTTCGATCAATTGGGCTTCGTAGCGCACCTCGCTCCGCTCCACATCCGTGTCTTCAATCCGGAGCACGAACGTCCCGCCGGTGTGCCGGGCAAAGAGCCAGTTGTAGAGCGCGGTGCGGGCATTGCCCACATGCAACATACCGGTAGGAGAGGGAGCAAAGCGCACCCGAGGGGAAGGGTCTGTCATAGGCCTGTTCTGATGCTATCAAGCGGATGGGAAGCGCCCTAGCGGAAGTGTTCCCACCCGCTCGCAGCGAGCGCGATTCGCTTGCCTCGGGAGTCCATCACCACTTGCGGCCCCTTGCCCCGCTTTTTCATCCGGCCGATAGCGTTTATGGATACTCCTCCCAGTTGACCGGGCACTGCGGTCTTCGGTGAGGCGGTAAATAACAGTTCGTAGTCTTCTCCGCCGTGCAAAGCCTGCTCTAGGGTTGCGCGGGCGTCGACGGGCAGGGCGTCCGCATCGATCTCCGCCGCCAAGCCGCTCTCGTCGCACAGATGGGCCAGATCGGTGGAGAGGCCATCGCTCAGGTCGATCGCCGCGGATGCCAACCGTATCAGCTTGCGGCCCGCAGCCAGCCTTGGCTCTGGATATAAGTGCGGGTGCCCCATTTTGTCCTTGCCAACAAAGTCGTCTGGCTTTCGCCCGAGAGCACTCAACTCCGCTGCGGACCCTCCCAGAGCGCCTGTGACATAAATCCAATCCCCAGCTCGCGCCCCCGAGCGCAAGAGAGCTTTCCCCCGCGGGACACTTCCCAGCAGAACGATATCTGCAACCACAGTGGGTGACTTTGCCATGTCTCCGCCAGCCAATGGAACGTCGCAGCGCTGTGCCAGCGCCATAAATCCGTCGAAGAAGCCATCCATCCACGCGCCAGTCAGCTCTGAAGGCAGAGCCAGGGATAAAAAGGCTGCCTCGGGACGAGCCCCCATGGCCGCCAGGTCGCTCAACCCGCGTGCCAGACAACGATGGCCCACGCTTTGCGGCGGATGCCAATCCCGCCGGAAATGCACATTTTCGAGGGAAAGATCCGTGGTAACCACAATCTCTTTCGCTCCACGCGGCCGCAACACAGCGCAATCGTCGCCGATACCCAGAGCCAGGATCCCACTCTTACGCCGGCCCATCGGCAACAACTGAGCCCGTCTTCGAATGCCATGGATCAGTTCCCTCTCAGCTGCTGCGGCCTTTGGTCGACTGCTTTTTCGCTTACCCGCCATGCGGCCAGCATACCCTGCCTGACCAAAGTGCCTCTCCAACGGGTCATGCCGATCACACTTTCCGGGTTTGACCCACTAGATTCACTCTGTTAGCTTCAAGACTCGGCTGTTGTGCAAAAGCTTCTGCTGGAGTACAAGGCCTATCCCCTTTGCGAGTGTGACGATTGCGCAAGCGCTACTACATCATTTTTGTAGCCCGCCAGGAAGATGGCGATTTGCGCAAGATCCCAATCCCTTTGCACTACGCTTATATCTTTGTCGCAGCCGCGGTGATTGGTCTGTTCACCATCACAGGAATGGCCGGATCCTATAGCCGCATGCTGCTCAAGACGGCTCGCTTCAACCAGGTTCGCACCGAGCGCGAGACTCTACGCCATGACTATCTCGAGATGGAGCAGGTGGCGCACGAGAAAGATGTTCAGGCCGCCTCACTAGGCTCACTGGCCAGCGAAGTCAGCGCTCTTTACGGTCTGCGGCAAAGCCGGCTCACGAAAGCTGATTCCCAACGACCGTTGACGACGGCTGATCCTGCGGCCTCAGACGGCACAAGCGACCAGCAGTACGCTCAATCACTTGATCAGCTCTTAGCGCTGCGCTCCTCGGCAATGTCGGGGGAGATCATGCACGGTCTCAATTTCACCAATCGCATGCCAGAGGGCTTAGGCAGCATCGTGAATGTGGCGTATGCCCCATCCTTGTGGCCGGTGCAAGGAATCGTCACTAGTTCCTTCGGCTCCCGGCTTGATCCGTTCAAGGGTGAGGGTGCCTTCCACACCGGGATTGATATTGCCACCAACGTGGGCGATGCTGTTCGGGCGCCCGCGGACGGAATCGTCCTCAAGGCCGGCATGGGCACCGGGTACGGCCGGGAAGTAGTTGTCGATCACGGCCACGGTGTCCAGACTTTGTATGCGCACCTTTCCGGATTTGCAGTCATTACGGGACAAGAAGTTAACCGCGGAGACATCCTCGGCTACGTTGGCTCTTCCGGGCACAGCACCGGCCCACACCTGCACTACGAGGTGCGCATTCACGATACGCCGGTGAATCCTTCCAAATACCTGCCTGGCGCCCCTGCGCGCCAGTTAGCGAGCACCTCATCGACACCGCCTACCAACCTCAACGCCGGCGGCGCGGAGTAAAGCTTCCTCTTTGCCCGCTGTGGATCTGCCTTGCAGCCCTATGCTGTATGCCTAACGCTTTAGGGCAAGGTCACTACCTCGGTTTCGACCAGAACAACTATCCCGGGGATAACCTGCTCCCCGCTCTTCACCGCAGCTTTTCCTACACCGGTTATTGGCTGAACAATCCTCCTGGCGCCAACGCCAATAGCTGGACCGGCAAGCGCACTGTGCTTAGGGCCAATGGTTTCGGCTTCATGATTCTGTACAACGGACGCCTCGACAAGGAACTCAGAGGCAAGGACGCCGCAGCCCTTGGCCGCTCCGACGCCGCAGCCGCCGTCGCCGCAGCAAAAAGGGAAGGCTTTGCTTCCGGGGCGATCGTGTTTCTCGATCAGGAAGAGGGTGGAAGGCTGCTGCCTGAGCAGAGCGCCTATCTTTTTGCGTGGATCGATGCGATACGCGGATCGCAGTACAAGCCGGGCGTGTATTGTTCCGGCATCCCGGTAGCTGAAGGTTCAGGCAAGATCACTACAGCAGAACAGATCGCGGCCCATGAGGGAAACAAGGGCGTGGCCCTGTGGGTGTGGAATGACCAGTGCCCGCCAGCGCCCGGCTGCACGATGCCGGGGAAATCGCTTGCTCCTACATCGAGCGGGATTAGCAAAGCCCTGGTATGGCAGTACGCAAAATCGCCGCGCACCGAGTTTGCCCGCCAATGCGGATCGACCTACGCCACCGACAGCAACTGCTACGCACCGAATCTACCGCACAGTGCCCAGACCTTCTTGGATCTGGATTTGTCGTCGTCTGAGGACCCTTCGGGAGGACGATAAAGTCCCGCTTTGTATCGGGGCACGACATTAGTCAGGCCATGAGTCCCGCAGGGACGGCTGAAGATTATTCAGGATTGCGCTGCGGCCCATTTCCAGTCGTCCCTACGGGACTTTTCGTCTCTCGAATCCCTACCCAGGACTGCGTCCTGGGCTACGTTCAGCCGTCCCTGGCGGGACTTCATCTCTGAGAGCTCTAACCTTCTTGCAGCATGCTGGGCTCTTCGGGAGCGCGCAGACGCACTAACCGATCAATCGCATAGGGAGCACGGTGCGATGCGGTGTGATAGTGGCGCACCTGCAACTCGCCCAGTAGACCGATGGCAAGCATCTGAATGCCCGCCAAAATCAAAACCCCGGCGACCACGAAGAGCGGTCCGTGCGTGTCCATGACAGCCTGATGCGTAAAGACCTTCAGCCCAGCCAACATCAGCGAGATCGCGCTGCCCAAAAGAATCCCCAATGCTCCAAACGTGCCGAAAAAGTGCAGCGGCCGCGTCATGTATTTGAGCAGAAAGCGAATCGTCAGCAGGTCGAAGAAAACCCGGATGGTGCGGGAAATTCCATAGTGCGACTTGCCCCGCTCCCGGTTCACATTCTTGATCGGAATCTCACAGATGCTCGCGCCATACCAGGAAGCAAGCGCGGGGATAAACCGATGCATCTCGCCATACAGCGGGATGTTGTGAATCACCTCACGCCGATACGCTTTAAACGTGGTGCCGAAATCGTGAATATCCACACCAGAAAGCTTCGCCATCAGCCAGTTAGCGCAGCGCGACGGAATCCGGCGCATGACGAAATTGTCGATACGCGCCTTACGCCATCCACTGACCACGTCGTAGCCCTCTTCCAGCTTGGCGACAAACTCCGGAATCTCCGAGGGGTCGTGCTGCAGGTCGCCGTCCATGGCCAGGATGAAATCGCCCTGGGAGTGATCAAATCCGGCGGCCAGCGCGGAGGTCTGGCCGAAGTTGCGCCTCAGCTTGACCACCAATACCCGGCTATCTACGGCTGCAATCTCCTCCAGCAGCTTGTAGGTGCGGTCACTCGATCCGTCGTCCACAAGCACCAGTTCGAAACTGTCGCCAATCTGCTCCATGACCGCCTTCAGGCGGTCGTATAGCGCAGTTACGTTCTCTTCCTCGTTATGGAAGGGCACGACGATCGAATACTTTGGCATCCAGATAGTATAAATCCCAAAAAAGCCCTCTTAAGGCGGGATTTCTGTCTTTTTCCAGGCCCCTTATCGACCGTCCCATTTCCGGATCTCTTCAGCCAGGATCCCACTGGCTCGTTCGCACGCGCCACGATCCACATCATGGTGCGTCACTAAGCGTACGGAGTGCGCTCCCACCGTCCCGGCAAGGAGATCCCGGCTGGCCAGAGCGCTTACCAGGGCCTGCGCATCCCCTCCGCCGCGCAGGCTGAAGATCACGATGTTGGTCTGGACCAGCGTTGGATCCAGCTCGACCTGGGGGAGTTCGCTCAGCGCCCAAGCCAGGAATTTGGCATTGTCATGGTCTTCCTGGAGCCGGCCGGTCATCTCGTTCAGGGCAACCAGGCCGGCAGCGGCCAGAATACCGGCCTGGCGCATCCCTCCACCCAGCGCCTTGCGAAAATTTCTCGCCCGCTCGATATTCCGGCGGCTACTCACCAACATCGAGCCCACCGGCGCGCACAAACCCTTGGAGAGGCAAAACATCACCGAACTAAAACCGCTCGTCAGCTGGTCGACGGGAATCCCTAACGCGGTCGCAGCATTGAAGACGCGCGCGCCATCGAGGTGCACCGGCAGCCCCGCATCCGCCGCCCCGTTCCAGATTTCTTCCGCAATTTCGGCCGGCATCACCGTGCCGCCAGCCATGTTATGGGTGTTTTCAAGAGAAATCAGCCCGGTGCGGGAGCGGAAATGAAGCCCACGCGAGATCACCTTTTGGATCAGCGGCCAGGTAAGGATCCCCTGATCCGCATATACCGTGCGCAGTTGACATCCGGAGAAAGCCGAAACCATGGCCATTTCCCAGTCCACCAAGTGGCCGCGGGATTCGCAGATGACCTCCTGGCCATGCTCGGTGTGCATGCGGACCGCGATCTGGTTGCCCATGGTCCCGGTAGGAACAAACAGCGCGGCTTCACGGCCGAAAATCTCCGCCGCGCGTGCCTCCAGCTGGTTTACGGTGGGATCTTCCCCATAAACGTCGTCCCCTACCTCGGCTGCTGCCATGGCGGCCCGCATGGCAGGCGTAGGACGAGTGACCGTATCGCTGCGCAGGTCGATCGCAGCCGTCGATTTCCGGGTGGTCGTCTCGGGCCAGGGCAAAGTCCGGGTAGACACTGTTTCCTCCACACTCATTGCATTTGGAGCTCTTGCTCCTCAACTTCCAGAAAGCGGGCAAAGACCTCATTGGAAAACAGGAGTCCACGCCGGGTTAGCCGCACCACGTCCTCGTCCTCCGCCAGCAGTTCAAGGCGGCATAGCTCGCTGACGACGGGCAGAAACTTCTCCGCTCGATCGCTGCCAAACTCGCTGGCCATATCCTGCCACGCGATCCCTGCACGCAGGCGCAGCCCCAGAAACCAGGCCTCTTCCATCTCTTCGCTTGCACTAAGCTCGCGCACGTCCTGAACCTGGTCGCCGCGGAGGTATTCGGTCAGCACGTTGGTGGTGCAGAAGCGCAGCGGGGCACCGCCCTGGGTGCGAACCATCGAGTGCGCATCCAGGCCAAAACCGAGGTAGGGCTCGCGGCGCCAGTACTTCAAGTTATGCCGGGACTCGCTCCCGGCACGGGCAAAGTTTGAGATCTCATATTGCTGCAGTCCGTTGGCGTCCAGAGCGCTGATGGCGCTCTCATAAAGATCAGCGGTTAGCTCTTCGCTGGGCACGGTTTGCGCGTGATAGCGCGAGCCGCCGGCCAGCAACTCCCGGCCCAGGCGGGAATCCTCGTCGACCTCCAGCATGTAAATGCTTGCGTGATCGACCCCGGTCGCGGCCAGCACCTCTAGCGACTCCTGCCAACTGGCCGCGGTTTGGTGCGGCATGCCGGCGATCAGGTCGATGCTGAGCTTGCGCAATCCAGCGGACCGGACACGTTCCAGGTCGCGCAGCACGACTTCCCGGGTATGAAAGCGTCCCGTGGCCGCTGCCTCGCGATCCACCAGGGATTGCACCCCGAAACTCACCCGGTTGACGCCAAAAGCCAGCATTGCCTCCAACGCCGGATCGTCCAGCTGGCCCGGAGCGCATTCCAGCGTGATCTCGGCCTCCGGGGAAATGGCAAATTCCTGGCGCAAGGCCCGGCCAAGCTCCTCCACCAGCGCGGGGGCCAGCACGCTGGGTGTACCACCGCCCAGGTAGATACTGTCCACCAGCTCCGGAATGACCGCGCTGCCCAAACGGCGCCGCAAGCTGCGGATTTCCCCGCACACCCGGCTGACGTATTGCTCATGAGCCTTCACCGACGAGACGCCGGAAGCAAAGTTGCAGTAGGTGCATTTGGCGCGGCAAAACGGAACCGAAATGTAAATACCGAGAGAATTCATCTGCCGCCCTGCTCCTGCTATCTATTCTCACATCCTCCGTTCCCCGTAACCCCACGTAAAATAAGAGTGGAAGCCCATGGCTGAACAAACCACGGACAAAGACCGGAAACCCCAGCAGCACGACGACGATGTCGTCGGCAAGGCGTACGACAGCCGCCTGATGGGCCGGTTGCTGACCTACCTTCGGCCCTACAAGCTACAGGCGGCCGTTTCCCTGGTGGCCATCCTGCTCAAGGCGGGATTCGATGTGCTCGGTCCGTACCTGACCAAGGTTGCCGTGGATCGCTACATGACCGCGCGGCCGGCTCTCCATCCGCCGGCGTGGACGCATTGGTTAAGCCCTAATGCCCGGATGGGGATCACGCAAATTGCGAGCATCTATGTCGCCGCGCTGGTGTTCAGCTACCTGCTCGAGTTTGTGCAGACCTACCTGATGCAATGGACCGGACAGAAAGTCATGTTCGACATGCGCAGCCAGATCTTCCGCCACATCCAGAGCCTGCACGTAAGCTTTTTCGATCGCAATCCGGTCGGGCGCCTGGTCACCCGGCTCACCAGCGACGTAGACGCCTTGAACGAGATGTTCACCTCCGGGGTCTTCGCCATTTTTGAGGATGTGTTTGTTCTCATCCTCATCGTGGTCATCATGCTGCGCATGAACTGGTGGCTGGCCCTGATCGCGTTTGCCGTGCTGCCTCTGATCCTCGGGGTCACCCGTATCTTTCGCAAGCATGTGCGCGACTCTTACCGCCGCATCCGCTCCGCCATCGCGCGCATCAACGCCTCCACCCAGGAACACGTAAGCGGGATGAGCGTGGTGCAGTTGTTCAACCGTGAGCGGCGCTCCTACGAGGAGTTCGAAGACGTCAACCGGCAGCACATGGTGGCCTTCAAAGACGCCATCCTGGCCTATGCCCTCTATTACCCCGCCATCGAGTTGCTGAGCTCCGTAGCCATCGCCCTGGTGATCTGGCTGGGCGGTTTTGGGGTGCTGCGCAACGCCGTCACGATCGGCGTGCTGGTTGCCTTTATCCAGTATTCCCAGCGCTTTTTCCGCCCCATTCAGGACCTGAGCGAGAAATACAACATCCTGCAGGCCGCGATGGCTGCCAGCGAGCGGGTCTTCAAGCTGCTGGACACCCCGGCAGAGTTGCAAAGCCCGCCCGCTCCCCGCGCCTGCGACGGTTCTGGCCGTATCGAGTTCCAGCATGTCTGGTTCACCTATCAAAAACTGGACGCGCAGCAACTGGCCCGCATCCAGCAGGCTGACGGACTGGAGCAGATTCTGGCTGCCTCTCCCGACGTTGAGTGGATTCTCAAGGACGTGTCGTTCGTGATCGAGCCTGACCAGACCGCGGCTATCGTAGGCCACACCGGCGCCGGCAAGACCACCATCATCGGCCTGATGATGCGCTTCTATGAGATCCAGCGCGGCAGTGTTCTGATCAACAGCGTCGATGTGCGCGAACAGGACGTGACGGAATTACGGCGGTATTTCGGCGTAGTGCTGCAGGATCCCTTCCTGTTCACCGGGACCATCGCCGAGAACATTCGCCTGGGGTCAGACTGGATCACCGACGAGCGCATGAAAGCCGCGGCCGATGAGGTCAACGTGGGCGACTTTATCCGCGCCCTCCCCCTGGGGTTCGATGAGCCTCTGCGCGAACGCGGCAACAGCCTTTCCACCGGGCAGAAGCAGCTGATCAATTTCGCCCGTGCTTTGGCCCACGATCCGCGCATCCTGGTGCTGGACGAAGCCACCTCCAGCGTAGACACCGATACGGAAATGCGGGTACGCTCGGCGCTCGAACGCATGGTCCAGGGACGCACCTCGGTCATCGTCGCCCACCGGCTGTCCACCGTACAGCAGGCGGACAGAATCCTGGTGATGCACAAGGGCGTGTTGCGGGAAATTGGCTCCCACCAGGAATTGCTTGGACAACGCGGCATCTACTGGAAGCTCTACCAGCTGCAGTACAAGGACCAGGAAGTATCGACCGGCTTCCTGGACGCAAGCCTGGCCGTAGGCACAGACTAGAATGCCGAAGATCTTTCTCTCTGCCGGAGAAGCCAGCGGCGAGCATTACGGCGCACTGCTCATGGCCGAACTACGCCGCCTGGAGCCGCAGGCTGACTTTTTCGGCCTGGGCGGGACCCGCATGGCGAGCCTGGGACTGCGCCGGGTGGTGCGCGCCGAAGACGTCGCGGTTATGGGCATTACCGAAGTGATTCTGCACATGCCGCATATCTACCGCGAATACCGGAGACTGAAAGCCAGCCTGCGTGCGGAACGGCCCGACCTCGCCATCCTGATCGATTTTCCTGATGTAAACCTGAGTCTTGCTGCCGAGCTCCGACGTCTGAAAATACCTGTCGTTTACTTCGTGAGCCCCCAGTTGTGGGCCTGGAAAAAATGGCGGGTACGCGGCGTGAAGCGCAATGTCAGCCGGATGCTGGTGATTTTTCCCTTTGAAGAAGCGTTCTACCGCTCTCATGGCATTTCCGCCGAGTTCGTTGGTCACCCGCTGGCGGATCTTGACCCGCCCACAATGACCCGGGATGAGTTTGCTAGCCAAAACGGTCTGGACTCGTCAAAATTTTGGATTGGCTTGTTGCCCGGAAGCCGTACCCGGGAGCTCGATGCCAATTTACCGCCAATGCTAGAAGCCGCTCGAATGCTGGGTCCGGGTTACGAATATCTCCTACCCGTGGCCCCCACGCTGAAAGATTCGCAGGTACAGGCATTTGCCGCCCAAGCCAAGGGAGTCTCGGTGCGGGTGGTTCACGATGCCCGGGCAGTTTTGCAGCACGCGCGCGCCAGTATTGTCGCCAGCGGCACTGCCACCGTCGAGGCAGCGCTGATCGGCAACCCCTTCCTCGTCGTCTACCGGGTCTCGCGCATTACGTATGCGGTAGCGCAGAGGGTGGTCCGCGTAGCCCATGTGGGCATGGTCAACCTCATCGCGGGACGCCGGATCGTGCCAGAGCTGATCCAGGATGACTTCACCGCATCTAAAGTTGTGGAGCGGCTGCGCCCCCTACTGGAAAACGAGGAGGCTCGTGCAACAATGCAGTCAGACTTGCGCTCCGTTGGGGGTAGATTGCGGGTGAACAGCGAGGGGGCCATTCAGCATGCAGCCCGTGTTGCCCTGCAGTTGATCCCCTCGGCGCAGCCATCACCCGCTTTGGTTTCATCATGGCCCGCTGAATGATTTCGATGACGATCCGTCCCCTCAAGCCAACCAGGGTAATGTTGCTGCTGACCGCCTTGCTGGGGCTGGCGGTCCCCCATCTCCCCGCTGCAGAGCGGTCCAACATCAACATTACGGGTTACGTGATCGATGCCCAGCTCGATCCTGCGGAACACACCCTCAAGGCCACCGCACGGGTAACCTTTACCGCGACCGACACCGTCAGCGCCGCCATCTTCGAGTTGCACAACGCGCTCAAGGTGGACAGTGTGACGGACGAGCAGCATCACCAGCTCAGCGGTGAGCGTGGCCCGAATGCCACCATTAGCGTCGCCCTGCCGAGCCCCATGAGCAAGGGAGCGACCTCGACCTTCACCTTCGTTTACGAGGGAACGCTCAGCGGTACCGAGGAGAGCCCGGTCGAAGGACTCAAGGTGGCGTCGATCGGCGATCCCATCAGCTACTTGCTGTATGCAGGCCGTTGGTTCCCCATGGTTGGATACATGACGGACCGATTTACCGCGGAAATCCATGTGACCCTGCCTGCCGGTTACCGCGTTGTGGGTAGCGGCACCACTGGAAGTCCGCGCTCAGTCGCGGGAGGCCAGCAATACAGTTTCAACTGGACCAAGCCTAGCTTTCCCGGCACCATCATCGCCGGCAAGTTTAACGAGCCGATCGCGGTTGCCGGGTCGCCCAACGTGCGTGTGTACCTCACCGACGCCCACAAGCAAAGCGGCGCCGAGTACGCACAAACAGCAGTTAAGGAATTCGATTTCTTTGGCGAGTCCTTCGGAGAAGGCGCGTCGCATCTGCTGTATGTGGTGGAACTACCGGACGACACATTGCCCGCTTACTGGGCTCCCGAGATTGCCGCGATTGCCGGCGCCCGGATCGCCGACCGCAACAACTACCGTCTGTTGGCCAACACTATGGCCCACCAATGGTGGGGGAGCACCGTGACCCCGGCGACGCTCGGCGACGCGTGGATCACCAATGGCATGTCCCGCTATGGCGAACTGATGTACGTCGAACACGTGTCGGGACAGACAGCGCTCCAGGCCGCTGTGATCGATATTTCCGCAGGCGCGCTGGCTTATGACACCACCCCGCTCACCTCGGCAGGACGCCTGGACCCCTTCTCCCCACAATTTCAATCCATGACCCTGGAGAAAGGCGCCATGGTGTTCCACATGCTTCGTTGGGAGATCGGTGAAGACAACTTCAGCAAGACGTTGCGAGCATTGGTGAGTCAATACAGCACCAAACCAATCCGCACCCGTGACGTGGAAAAGGTAGCCGAGCAGGAGTCACAGCAGCAGCTCACCGCTTTTTTTGCCCAGTGGCTGGATGGAACCGGCGCGCCGCAGTTTGTCAACAAGTACACCGTCTACCGACTGGGTAACAACAAGGGCTTCCGCACCATCGGTGAGATCGGCCAGGATCTCGATCTCTTCAATATGCCGGTTGAATTGCGCGTCGAGACTGAAGGCAAAACGGAAATGAAGCGAGTGGATGTAGTCGGCACGAACTCGCAATACGTGGTCGACACGTTCGGGCGTCCACGACATATTTCGATCGACCCGGACAACTGGGTACTGAAGAACACTCCGGAGATGCAAGTGCGGATCGCGATCTTACGTGGCCAGCAACTGGTCGCGGAGGGGGACACTCCGGGAGCATTGGCGGAATATCAGAAGGCTCTCACAGCGAATCCGAATAGCTCGCTCGCCAGCTACCGTATCGGTGAAGTTCTCTTCAACCAGCGCAACTACCAGGCAGCCGCGAATGCCTATCGCGATGCTCTCCGTGGGGACGACGAGCCCAAGTGGACCGAGGTCTGGAGCCACATCGCACTGGGAAAAATATTCGACGTCACGGGGCAGCGTGACCGGGCGGTGAACGAATATCGTCAGGCGGTGCAAACCAACGACAATACCCAGGGTGCGGTCAACGAAGCGCGAAAATACCTGCAACAACCCTACAAGCGGCCGGATACGGACTGACCTGGGACTCTTCCCTCAAACAACTGAAGGGTGCCCCACAGCTCTAGCTAGACCGGCAGGTTTTTCACTCTACTGGCAACGAACATCAAGGTTCGTGGTATCCCACATCTCGCGAAAAACGAGCGAGATGTGGGGCACCCAATGTCCTTTTGATAACTGAAAACTTCGAACTCGAACCCCGGCGTTTCCTCAACATCAAGACTGGCATCTCAGTCGTGCTCCCCATAGATCATCCGGCGGGAAAACGTCTCTGCGCGAAGCTGCGGGACATTGGGAGCCCTGCCGGCGAGCGCATCCAGAAATCCTTGGAATTCCTCTTGGCTCGCTCTTGAACGTTGCTTCTGTAGGAACCCAATTGCCTCCTGAAGTAGCCACTGGACATACTCTTCTAACTGAAGACCGTGTGCCTGGGCTTCAGCTGCCAACTACGCTTCGAGCTCTGAGTTAAGTTCGATCTTAATGGTCACGGCGAGGACTCCGCTGCAAGGATAAGCAACCGATCACTCGTAGCGTAGCGCTTCCACGGGGTCAAGACTGGCTGCCCGAATCGCAGGCACCATTCCGCTGACCAGCCCAACAGCAATCAAGATCACTGTGGCGATCAACACGCTGCTGGGCGAAATCAGCAAGTGGATATCCGCAGCTTCCCCATTCTTGGCAATCGCACTGTACAAGGTAATGCTGCCCACGACCAGCGAAACCAGGTAAGCCAGCGCAATCCCGCAAACCCCGCCCACCCCGGTAATCACCAGTGCCTCGGTGAGGAACTGGACCAGAATATGACGCCGGCGCGCCCCCAGCGCCTTCTCTATGCCGATCTCGCGCGTGCGCTGTTGGACCGCGACCAGCATGATATTCATCAGACCAATCCCGGCAATGCCTAACGTCAGCGTGCCAATAAACGCCATCAACACCTGCAACGCCATCGTGATTGTGTGGAACTGCGAAAGTTGCTCCATCAAGTTAGCGACATAAATCGCGTTGTGGTCAGAAGTAGGAAATCCGTGCGCGGCACCGAGCGCACCCCGCAGGGCCGATTCCGTGGTTTGATAGTTGCCGTGGTAGTTGAACCAGATTCCATCCAGATACTTGGTATCTTTCACATCGCTCATGGTGCTGAACGGTATGTAGATGACCCGGTTGATATTGTCATCCCCTTCCTGCATCTTGGCCCGCAACACACCGATGACGGTAAAACTCACGTCCTTGATACGAATGCGCTGGCCAATGGGATATAGGCCCGAATAGAGTTTGCTCTTGGCCTCCGAACCGATCACCGCAACATGATTGCGCTGTTCCAGGTCCTTTTCGCTGTAAAAACGCCCGTAATCAATATCGAGCTTCTGTACTTCGGAGACCGCCGGATACGAGCCGCTTATCCACCAGGAGTAGCTGTGTGTGTCGTTCTGCACCGACACCTGCTTGGAGACTTCAGGCACAACGTGGAGCACACTCGGAACGCTGTTCTCAATCAGATCGACGTCCGCCAGCTGAAGTCTTACCTGAACCCCGGCCTTCTTGCCCCCGGCCTGCTCGCTGGTCGTTCCCGGAAACACGCCGATGAGGTTGGTGCCGAACTGGGCAAATATGGCTCCGATGGCGCGGCCAAAGCCGGCGCCATAGGCCATCAGCAGCACCACGGTAGCAATGCCCCAGGCCATGCCGATCATGGTGATCAGCGTGCGCCGTCGGTTATGCAGCATGGCTTCGTACGCCTGGGTAAACAAGTCGCGCAACATCGGCGATTCTCCTATTTGCATTATCAGAGTTACGGCGACCTGGTCATAGCGGCTATGTGCAGCCGCGCTTCCACCCCATCACGCAAAGACGGCGTGTCGGGGACCCCGGTTTTCTTGACGGAACGGCTGCGTAGAGAGCAGTTCGCCACCTTACACCAACTCTGATAACGCTATTCCCGGCGCAGCGCATCCACCGGATCAAGCCTGGCTGCCTGTCCTGCGGGGTAGACTCCAGCGACGACTCCGCTCAGGCAGAGCGTGCCGAAAGCCAATGCCGCAGACCACGGCACCAGCCGCGGCGCATCGAAACCCGGCACGCTGTCGCCCATCACACGGTTCAGCGCAAACATCAGCAGGCCCGCGGCCGCGATACCCACCCCACCGCTGATGCCGGTCAAAAACATCCCTTCCAACAGGAACTGGGTCATGATGTTCCGCTTGGTCGCGCCTAACGCCTTGCGTAACCCAATCTCTCGGGTTCGCTCGGCCACAGACACCAACATGATATTCACCACGCCCAAAGCGCCCAGGGCCAGGGTGACAATACCTACCCCGCCCAAAAACAAATCCATGGCATCGAAGATCTTGCCCACCATGCGTTGGGAGTTGATCGAGTCCCACTCTTCAAAAGCATCCGGCGCGTTGACATCAAAACCGTGCTGCTTGGCCACAATGGCGTGCACTTCCACCATCGCGGGCAGGTCATCTTCCTTGGCGATGGGCTGGTATTGCAACGACGACACCGCGTCTCGAGGGATGTTCTCCCCGGTTAACGGGAAAAGCTCGAGCATGGTGGTCAGCGGGACGTAAACACGCTGATTGTCACTGTCATTGTTACCACGTGCGATACTGCCGGTGACGCCGATCACCTGGAATCGCGTGCCGTTCAGGAGTATCCATTCCCCGAGCGACGGCCGGCCGGGAAAAAGCAGCGCGGCGGTCTTCTTGCCCAACACGACCACCCGGCGGCGCTGCTCCAGATCGTCGGAGCGTATGAAACGGCCGTCCGTCACCGGAACAAAGCGAACCTCGCTATAGTTCGGTTCGACCCCGGTCACTTCCCCGCTGCTGCTCGACTCATCGCTCACTTCCTTGATGGTCGTGTTTTGCAACATAGCGGTGATGTTGCGCACTCGTGGCGCATCCGCGCGGATGGCTGCTTCGTCCGCCAGGGTCAGCTTGTAAGGCCGCATGCCGGTGTGTTGACTGGGGACGGCGGGGATGTTGCCACCCCACATCATGATGACGTTGTTACCCAGCGAGGCCATTTCGCGGCGCTGCCCGGAACGGAAGCCCTCGCCAAAGCCAATCAGCAGCAGCAGTGACCCGACTCCCCAGGCGATACCAAACATGGTCAGGAAAGCCCGCAGCTTATGAGCCCAGATGGCCCGAAAGACTTCGCCGAAGATATCGCCCGGGGATTGCATCGCACTTACCCTCTCATACGGGTCTCGCGACGTGCTTGTTCCCAAAAAGGTTTATTTGAGGTGAAGGGCCGCCATCGCTTCGTCTGCGCTGGGCGAGCTGGATTTGAGGTAGTCTCCTACCCGTTTGCGCTCCTCGGCGGAAAGAGTGGGGGCCAGGGCGAGAATACGCCTTAAAGTCGTTGAAATGTCATCGATATAGTTCATCATCCGTATTGCTTCGCCAGAAAGTGGCATGGGGGCCTTCCTCGTTACAATGGTGTATACCCATTTTCTGTGCTGGGCGCGAATTCGTAAAGCGACCGGGGTCAATTTGGGTGGGCCAATTGCTCATCCCCGGCATCCAGGGCGCGCATCTTATGGACAATGTCAGTCGCCGACCAGATTTCCCCGCCGAGCGTAGCCGTGCCTGAACTGTCCCAGGTAAAAGCCAACCCGCGCCAGGAAGCCTCGAACGAGATGAGGGAGTGCGTCGAACGGGTGCTGCACACCGACGCCCGGGTCCCGGTCTCCACCTACCGGGTGCAAATGCACAAAGGCTTCTCGTTCGCCGACGCGCAGAACATTATCGGCTACCTTAAGCAGCTCGGCGTCGGAGACTTCTATTCTTCGCCCATCTTTGAGGCCCGGCCTGGCAGTATGCACGGATACGACGTCACGCGTCATGACCGGCTTAACCCGGAGCTTGGCGGAGAGGAAGGCTTTGCCAGCTTCTCAGCCGAGTTGCAGCGCCAGGGTCTCGGCCTTCTGCTGGACATCGTGCCCAACCATATGGGGGTCGGCAACGATTCCATCTGGTGGCAGGACGTGTTGGAGAACGGCCATTCGTCGCGGTATGCCGAATATTTCGACCTGGACTGGAAGCCGCTCAAACCTGCCCTGCGCAACAAGCTTCTCCTGCCCATCCTGGGCGATCAATATGGCGCCGAACTTGAGCGCAAGCATATCCAGGTGTCCATTGAAGACGGGCGTGCGCGGGTTCATTACTACGATCACACCATGCCGGTTGCGCCGCGCACGCTGCATTTGATTTTCGATCATGCCGGCGGCGGAACCAGCCCGCTGCCGCAGTTCTTTTTCGAACTGCTGCAGCAGATTGACAAGCTTCCACCCCATGAAACCAGCAGTGATGAGCTACGAGAAAAACGGCAGAAGCGATTAGAGGAGCTGCTGCCCGCGTTGCGGGAGGCACTTCGATCGGAGGATATGCAACCCGTCATTCAGCACGCGCTCGATACCATCAACGGGATCGAAGGAGATCCCCACAGTTTCGACCGTCTCCATCTCCTGCTGGATGCACAGCCGTATCGCCTGGCCTCCTGGCGCACTTCCGCCGAAGAAATCAACTACCGCCGCTTCTTCGACATCAACGATCTGGTCGGGCTGCGCATGGAAAATCCGGAGGTCTTCGCGGCCACACACTGCCTGATCCGGAAGCTGATTGCTTCCCACGCATTGACCGGACTCCGCATTGACCACTGCGATGGCATGTTTAACCCCCGCCAGTACCTGATCCGGCTGCAGCTCTTATACCTCGCCAGCCAGTGCGCCGGCGGCGAGCCGCATCAGGAGACCGCCGCCAACGCAATCGAGCGCAGCGTACTCGATACGGTGCGCGGATACGACTGGTCGCAAAGCCAGGGACCGCTTTATACCGTGGTCGAGAAAATCCTCGAGCCGCGCGAATACCTGCCACCGGAATGGCCGGTGCGCGGCACCTCTGGCTATGACTTCGTTTACCTGGCCAACGGCATCTTTATCCAAAGCGCTAACGAGAAGCGTTTCAACGTTCTCTATGCCCAGGTTCTCGGTCACCCGGTGGACCCGGACGAAATTATCTACCGGTCCAAGCTGCAGGTCATGCAGACAGCACTGGCTAGCGAGGTGTATGCGCTGACCAACTTGCTCAGCAGCATTGCTGCTTCCAACCGCAAGGCGCGCGATTTTACTGACAACATTTTGGAAACGGTCTTGCGCCACACCATCGCCGCCTTTCCGGTCTATCGAACCTATATTGACGATCGCGGTGAGTACGGGGCTCGCGATGTGGCCTTCCTGCGCTTTGCGATTGCCAGAGCCAAGCGTCTCAATCCGGATATCGATGCCTCGGCCTTCGATTTCCTGCGCGAGACCCTGCTGCTGCAAAACACTTCCCCGTCGGCGAAGCAGAAGCCGGATCCGCAAATACTTTACTTCGCGCTCAAATTTCAGCAACTCACCGGCCCGGTGATGGCAAAGGGGGTCGAGGACACAACGTTCTACGTTTACACGCGCTTCCTTTCTTCCAACGAGGTAGGGGGTTCGGCGAAATCCTTTGGGATATCGCTGGACACGCTGCACCAGAGCAACCAGGAGCGCCTGAAACACTCTCCGGACACCATGCTCACCACCTCGACCCACGACACCAAGCGCAGCGAAGATGTGCGCAACCGTCTCAACGTGCTCTCCGAGCTTCCTCAGCTGTGGTCTGCATCCGTGCACCGCTGGGAACGCATGAACGCGAAGTTCAAGCAGAAGATGGAAGACGGGCGGATCGCCCCCGATAACAATGAGGAGTACCTGCTTTATCAAACGATCCTGGGTGCGTGGCCGTGGCAGATGGAAAGCAAGGACGACCGTGAGCTCTATGTGGAGCGGATCAGGCAGTACGCGTTCAAAGCTTTGAGTGAAGCCAAAGTCAACCTGAGCTGGATCAACCCCGACCCTGAATACATGAAGGCGGTGCACGCATTCATCACCGCCATCATGATGCCCAGCCCGCGGGGAAAAGAAAGCCCGTTCATTGCGTCGCTTGGTTCGCTACTGCCGCAGTTGCAGATATTCGGAGCGGTTAACTCCCTTGCGCAGGTGGTGCTGAAGAGTGCCGTCCCCGGAGTTCCCGACTTCTACCAAGGCAACGAACTCTGGGAACTCAGCCTGGTCGATCCGGATAACCGGCGACCCGTCGACTTCGATCAACGCGCCGGTTACCTCAATGCGCTGCTTGCGTTGTCGGCGCAAGAAGGCGCGAGCGCGGTGTGCCGCGAGGTGCTCAGCAACCTTGCGGACGGCCGAGCCAAGCTTTGGGCCACGCATCGCGCGCTGCAACTAAGGCAGCAGGAGCACGCGATCTTCCGCCGCGGAGAGTACATCCCGCTCGAGATCGCGGGAGAGCACCATGAGAACGTCATTGCGTTCTTGCGCCGTGATCCGGTCAGTCAGCGAAGTGTGCTGGCGGTCATGCCGCGCTTTGCCTGCACACTCATGCGGGGCAAGGTGGGATTGCCACTCGGGGACGCCTGGGGTAAGGATCAATTGCGGGTTCCTCTCCCGGCCGGGACGCGCTTCACCAACTATTTCTCGGGCGAATCCGTCACGGTGACAGAGGAGCAGACTCTGCCACTCAGCGTGCTGCTCGCCATCTTTCCCGTGGCACTGTTGATCACAGAATAGACGAGGGAAAAGAAACCGGTGCGTGAGAACCGACTGCAAAATGAGTCCCGCCTCACGCCTTAGGCGGTTCCACCCAGCCATCGCGATCCGTCAACTCAGCCAACTGTGCTAACCCATGCGCTTGTTGGCTGCTGAGCGCGTCCGGAGCCATGCGCCAGGTCCAATTATTCTCCGGGATCGCAGGCGTATTCATCCGCGCTTCCGAACCCAGCACCAGCACATCCTGTACCGGAAAAATGCAAACATCCGCCACCGAGGTAGAAGCCGCGCGAATTAAGCTCCACACCACGTCATGGGGCGCCGGGTTCAAATACAAATGAACCGCCATCCTCTCGCTCTCCGTCACCCCGTGTTCCCACCAGCCCAGCGTCGTATCGTTATCATGCGTGCCGGTATACACAACAGTGTTGGTTTCATACCGATGCGGCAGGTAGTTGTGTGCGGACCGGTTGCTGAAGCCAAACTGCAAAACCCGCATCCCCGGTAGACCGAACTGTTCCCGGAGCGCATCCACTTCTCGCGTGATCAAGCCGAGATCCTCAGCTATCAAGGGTAAACTCCCTAGCTGTGCACGAAGCGCGGTGAACAGAGCATCCCCTGGGGCCTTGACCCATTCGCCATGGATGGCGGTCTCATCCTCCGCGGGAATCGCCCAGTAAGCTTCAAAGCCGCGAAAGTGATCGAGCCGGATGATGTCATAGAGCGCATGCGTACGGCGCATGCGATCCACCCACCAATCAAACCCACGCCTTTCCAGCACGTCCCATTTGTAGATTGGATTGCCCCAGCGCTGGCCCGTCGCACTGAAGTAGTCCGGAGGAACTCCGGCCACGCGAATCGGCGTCAGGTCCTCACGCAGCTCAAATATTTCCGGGTGAGTCCACACATCGGCGCTGTCGAAATTCACGAAGATAGCCACGTCGCCAATGAACCGTATTTCGCGTTCCGCACAATAGCTGCGTAGGGCCTTCCATTGTTCATCGAAGGCGAATTGAATGGCCTGCTCGACTTCCAAATCGTCCCGGCTCTCCTGCTGCAATTTAAGCAGCGCCTGCGGATCCCTTTGGGCGTACTCTTTCGGCCACGACAACCAATAGCCGGACGAAAACCTCTGCCGTAAAACGCTATAGCGCGCATAATCGGCCAGCCAAAAGGCATTCTCTTCCCGGAAGCGCTGGAAGCGGCCCCATTGCTGGTCGTCGTGATGGGCCAGAAAGTGACGCGCGGCCTCGAGCAGAAGCGGCCACTTCCGCTGTTCCACTTCTTCAAAGTGCACGTTTCCGGAATGGCCGGGAAGCCCGGCAATGCGGTCCTCCGTAATCCAACCGTCCTGCACCAGCTTCTCTAAACTAATCAGCAAGGGATTGCCGGCAAATGCGGAAAGGGCCGCATAGGGGGAATTCCCGTAACCGGTCGGGCTAAGCGGAAGAACTTGCCACAGCCGCTGTTTGGCTGCGGCGAGAAAGTCCGCGAACGCATACGCGGCGGGGCCCAGGTCGCCAATGCCCCCGTACGACGGTAAAGAAGTGATATGGAGAAGAAGTCCTGACGATCGTTCGAGGGCCATTCAATACCTTATTGGGAGGCGAAAAAACCAATGACCCTCGTTCAAGACAGCGGCTCCAGTTGCTCGCGAACTAGCTCTGCATGCCCTGGGCCAGGCCGGTTTGTGCACGCTTGTTCATACGAATGCCACCTGCCTTCTGGTAGCTGTCCGTCAAAGAGGTTACGAAGACGGCAAACATCTGCTCCCGCCGCTCGTTGAGCAGCGACTCACGCGTCGTATCGAAATTCTTCGCGATCTCGTCCGGAGTCGGTTCCTGCTTGTCACTGATCTTGGCCACAATGCCGCTGTGCCCGGTGTTGATTGCTTTGCTGATCTGCCCTACCTTGAGGTCGAACAAATCAGGCGCCGATGTGGACAGGTCTCCGATATCCGGTACCTGGCCGGTATGTCCCACCAAATCGCTGCTCTTGATGGTTGCGCCGAGTTCCTTGGCCGCCTGGGCCAGGTTGTTCTCCGCATGCGCCTTGTCCGCCAGCTCATTGGTCTTGCGCGCCAGCAACTGGGGCAACTGCTGTTCCCGGAAGTCGTCCACCAAATGCGTCTTGTATTCCTCAAATGTTGGCGCATGTGCCGCCTTCAAATCTGCCACCTGAAAGACGGCAAAACCTTCGCCCGTCGAACTCACCTGTGGAGCGGCTCCCGGCTTGGCGCTAAAGGCCATGGTCAGCAACTTAGCTCCGTCAGGAAGGCCAGGGAGCACCGCGTTCTGCGGCACAAAGTCCGTAGTTACGACCTGCAGATGGTGCGCCTCAGCGGTTTTCGCCAAGCCGGACTTCGCTGCCTCGGTCGCCAGCTGCTGGGCAAAGTTTGCCTGCTGCTCTCCCTCCGCCTGACGAGTCAGAGTGGCCACAATTTGCGCCTTCACCTCGTCCAGAGACTTCAGGTGCGCGGTCTGCTTCTCTTCGACCTTGATGATGTGGTAGCCAAACTGGGTCTTGATCACATCTGAAATCTGCCCGGGCTGTAAACCAAAAGCCGCTTTTTCAAATTCCGGCACGGTCACTCCGCGCTGGATCATGCCCAACTCACCGCCCTGCTCCTTGCTGCCAGGATCATCGGAATTGGCCTTCGCTAAAGCGGCAAAATCGGCGCCGCCTTTGATCTGCTTCAGCAGGTCTTCTGCCTTTTGCTTAGCTGCTGCATCGACCTTGGGATCGGCGCCCTTGTCCACCTTGATCAGGATATGCCGCACCTTTACTTCCTCGGGCACCTGGTAATCCTTCTGATGTCCCTGGTAGTACTGCTGTATTTGCTGGTCGGATACAGCAGGCGCTCCACCCGGCACATCGGTCTGGTTCAACGCGATGTAGGTGAGCTTGCGGGTTTCAGGAATCGCGTCTTTGTACCGCGCCGCGCTCTGCTTGAAAAAGGCTTGCAGCTCAGCGTCCGTGGGGTTGATCTGCTTGCGCAGGTCTTCGGAGTTGATCACCGCGTAGTCAAACTTGATCTTGGTCGCCTGCTGGCGATATGCGTCGCGAACATCCTGGTCCGAGACGGTAACGCCGCCGGTCACCATCGCTTCCAGGCGGTTGATCTCCAGCTCTTTCTTGATCTGGCTTTCGAAGTCCTGGATTGAGGTACGAAAGTAGTTCTGCACGAAGTTCGCGTAGCCGTCCTCACCGATGAACTGACCGTTGGGGAAGAGCATCTGGGCAAATGGCCCGGTCTGCAGAGCGCGGCGCAAATCCCCATCTCCAACCTGCAGGCCGAGACGATTCGCTTCCTGCAGCAATACCTCGCGCTGGATCAGCGCCTGCGCGGCCTGCGGCATGAGGTACGGCAACACCATCTCCGGATATTTCTTTTGCTGCAGCATCCTCTCGGCGACTTGCTGCACCTCGGGGGTGGTGATGGTGGTGGAGGTACCGAAGTAGCGGCCCATCAGCCCGCCGCTGTGCACGGTAGCGTAGGTATCCGTCGAGGTGTTCTCGTCGGCAAAAATGCCGGGCACCAGCGTAATCACCATGGTGACTACGGCGACAGCGATGATGACGATGAAGATGATCTTGACGACGCGGTTGTCTTTTTGCAGGAAACGAATCATGGGATGGTAGCGACCTTTAGAGCGCAATTGCAGAGACTGTTGCTCGCTCTGCCGGGCTTATCAAGTATAGATCACCCTGGCCAGGTCTATCGTTGGACGCGCGTGCCCGAAAATAGCACGTCCCTATTTCCGCCTTTGCGAAGCAGAAATAGGGACGCTGTTGAGTGATGCCGGTTTATCTCCAGCGGCGGTAGTAGTACGGATAGCCGTACACATAAGGCCGCGGGTAGGCGTAAACGTAAGGATACGGATACCCGTAGGCATAAGGATAAGGCGCATAGCCCGGAGGCGGCGGCGCATAGGCTGCCGGGGCTCCGTAAGCGTAAGGCGATCGCGGTCCTGGTCCATAGCGCCCCGCCGGCGGAGCAGAATTAGCCTCGAGCCGGGAAGCATCCTGATACGAGACGGGCTGCACCGTCACCGGGGTACTCAGGTGAAAGGTGAGGAGGGCTTCCGCAGGGACAACGCTGCGCGGGCCCGGGGTAGCTGCAGAAGCTCCCAGTCCCACACCGGTTCCGGCGACAGCTCCGATGGCAGCACCAGGGCCGCCTCCGGCAATGGCGCCGATTGCAGCACCCAGGGCGGCGGCTCCAACCGTGTTTCCGGCGGTGTAACCACCCTTACCCGGGCTGCTGGTATCGAAGGTGTTCGTGGCCAGCGAGTAGGTATTGCCGCCAAGGCTCAGCGCGGTCAACTGCAACGCGATACTTGCGCCGCCCTTCAACTCGCCCGGCTTCTTCACGTCCACCACCCGGCCGGTGACAGTGGCTCCCCGAGGAATCGCCAGCACATTGCCGACATAGACGCTCTGGGCCACGGTTCCCTGAAAGAAGTCGCCCGGTTTCACTCGCTTTGAATCCAACGGCTCGCTGGTACGAATGGTCAGCAGCATTCCACTGGACAAAGTGACCGGTCCGGAGGGGGGAGCCGCCTGCGGCGCCCCCTGAGAACCCTGATATCCAGTCGGTGCGCCTTGACCGGGCTGATAGGCGGGGCGGGCAGGCTGTCCGTAGCCTACTCCGGCGCCAGCCGAGGGAGCACTCGGGGGCGGACCCTGGTCTTGATTGGCTTGACCGGGATATTGGGGCGGACCCTGATCCGCATTTTGGTCCTGATCCTGCGCCGCACTATCAGGCGGGGGGATCTGTCCATTTTGCACATCGGGCGGCGGCCCAGCCTGGCCCCAGTCGCCCTGTTGTCCAGGCGTCGGTGTCTGTTGCGAGGCCTGCTGTGCAGACGCAACCAAGGCCGGAGCCAAAGCAAGGCTCGTGCCCAGCACCCCGGAAATTATCCATCTCGTCGAATTCATTTGTTAAACCCCTCTCGCCCAGGCGAGACGCCCGATCCGTCCTGCCGGACATACTGCATAGACGGTAATTCACACAGACCGTCACTGGTGCTAACCCAGTTTTACGGCAAAAGTTATTCCTACCGGCCTACCTTGGCAATATTTGTTGCTCCGGGTAATGACCCATCCGGGGCAGTTGACAGACTTGATTATTCATCGGCCGTTCGCCGACTATTCTCGCTCGCTTTAAGTTGCGTTTGGTCATGGTGTTGCATCATTGCTGGAGCCATGGGCAACCACCTTCATGTTGCGGCTTCCACCTTGGCCACATCGCCCGTTGCCGAAGGCCCAGATCGGAAGTTTGCGGCGCGCGATGCATGGCGCCGGGTTCCTTCGCTCCGGACGGCACACGAATTGTGAGCTTCCCTCTTTACAGTGTCCCCCGTTGCCGTGGTAGACATGCAAGCATGCCTGCCACTACGGAGAAAAGCCTTCATCTCAGCCAGATCGCTCCCCGCATCGTTCAATCCGAAATTCGCTCCATGACGGTGGAGTGCGACGCCGTTGGGGGCGTAAACATGGCCCAGGGGGTGTGCGATACTCCTCTGCCCGAAGTGGTGCTGGAAGCCGCCATCCAGGCAATCCGCGATGGTTACAACATCTATACCCGGTTGGACGGGGTGGCCGTTCTGCGCCAGGCGATCGCGGACAAGTTTGAGCGCCACAACGGCCTGCGGGTCGACCCCGATAAGGAAATCCTGGTGGCCTCGGGAGCGACGGGAGCCATGTCGTCCGCTTGCCTCGCTCTTTTCGATCCCGGCGACCAGGTCATCTTGCTCGAACCGTTCTATGGGTACCACTACAACACCCTGGTTTCCATGCGGGTTGAGCCGGTCCTGGTGCCGATGGAGCCCTCCACCTGGGAAATCGATTTCGATCGCCTGCGTGCGGCCATCACTCCCCGGACTCGCGCCCTGATCATCAACAGCCCCGGAAACCCCTGCGGCAAGGTGTTCACCCAGCGGGAGTTGGAAACCATTGCCGCCCTGGCCATCGAACACGATCTATTCGTCCTGACCGACGAAATCTACGAATACTTCATCTACGAAGGTCAGTCCCACATCAGTCCGGCGACCATTCCAGGGATGGCGGAGCGCACGATTACCATCTCCGGCTTCTCCAAGACCTTCAGCATGACAGGCTGGCGCATGGGCTACGTGGCTGCCAGCAGCAAATGGATGCCGGCCATCGGCTACTTCCACGATCTGGGGTATGTTTGTGCCCCCTCCCCCTTCCAGTACGCGGCGGCGGCGGGCTTGCGGGCACTGCCGGACAGCTTTTACCACGGGCTAGCCACCGAGTACCAGGAAAAGCGCGACCAGATCTGCGACGCGCTGGCGGCGGCAGGGCTAACCCCCGCGGTCCCGGCCGGAGCCTACTATGTGTTGGCCGACGCCAGCCGCGTTGAGGGCGAAACCGCGAGCGTGAAGGCCCGGAACTTGCTCCGCGCCACAGGGGTCGGCGCGGTGGCCGGCTCGGCTTTCTACGGCGGCGGCCGGGGGGAAAACCTCCTTCGCTTCTGCTTCGCCAAGCCGACCGCCGACCTCGATAGGGCGTCCACCGCCCTCCGCAACTTCGGCGTCTGATCGCGACTCAGTCCCGCAGAGCCTGCCCTGAGCTTTGATCGAAGACGGGGACGACGCTGAACGTAGGCCGCCGTCTTTTTGGGACTCATCTTGCCGATTTCGGCCCGGCCGAAGCCGTTAAAAACTAACGCATAGCATCAGATCCACCTCCCGCCTTAATCCTCACCAATCGATGAATCCATCTGGTGAACAGAAGCATCAGATACCTTGACAACAGAAGACTCAAGTGCGAGGCTAAGACACACCCTCGCACACGAGGACTGTGCAGGTAGGAGCAGCGATGGCGAAGATTATCGGTATTGATTTAGGCACCACGAACTCAGTGGTGGCAGTGATGGAAGGCGGTGAGCCCAAGGTCATCCCCAATGAAGAGGGAGGCCGGACTACCCCATCCGTTGTCGGATTTACCAAGAGCGGCGAGCGGTTGGTAGGCCAAGTGGCAAAGCGCCAGGCCATTACCAACCCGGAAAACACGATTTACTCGATCAAGCGGTTCATGGGGCGCCGGGCCAATGAAGTGACCGACGAAATGAAGATGGTGCCCTACAAGGTGAAGCCGCAGGGCGACCACGTCGTCATTGTGGCCCAGGGCAAGGAATATACGCCGCAGGAAATCTCGGCGATGATCCTGCAGAAGCTCAAGAAGGCAGCCGAGGATTATCTCGGGACCACGGTGACCGAAGCAGTCATCACCGTGCCTGCGTACTTCAATGATGCGCAGCGCCAGGCGACCAAAGACGCGGGCAAGATTGCCGGTCTGGATGTAAAGCGCATCGTCAACGAGCCCACCGCGGCTGCGTTGGCGTATGGCCTGGATAAGAAGAAAGACGAAACCATCATCGTCTATGACTTCGGCGGCGGAACGTTTGACGTATCCGTGCTCGAGGTTGGCGAAGGTGTAATCGAGGTCAAGTCGACCAATGGGGATACCCACCTGGGCGGCGACAACCTTGACCAGCGCATTGTGGACTGGCTGATCGACGAGTTCAAGAAAGACGAAGGACTCGACCTGCGGGCAAAGGGCAACGAAATGGCCCTGCAGCGCTTGAAGGATGCGGCAGAGAAGGCAAAGATCGAGCTCTCAACTACGGTGGAGACCGAGATCAACCTGCCCTTCATCACCGCGGACGCGACTGGACCGAAGCACCTGGTCAAGAAGCTGACGCGTGCCAAGCTCGAGCAGTTGGTCGAGGACCTGTTGCAGCGCTCGATCGAGCCCTGCAAGAAGGCGATGGCCGATGCGGGAATCGACACCAGCAAGATCGACGAAGTGGTGTTGGTCGGTGGACAAACGCGCATGCCGCGAATCCAGCAGTTGGTGAAGGACCTCTTCGGTAAGGAACCCCACAAGGGTGTGAATCCGGATGAAGTGGTCGCTATCGGTGCGGCGGTTCAGGCTGGCGTTCTGGCGGGAGAAGTCACGGACCTGTTGCTGCTTGATGTGACGCCGTTGACCTTGGCGATCGAGACCCTGGGCGGAGTGGCGACCAAGATGATCGGCCGCAACACTACCATCCCGACCAAGAAAACGGAGACGTTTTCGACGGCCGCGGACAACCAGACGGAAGTCGAAGTGCATGTGCTGCAGGGCGAGCGCCCAATGGCAGCGCAGAACCGGACCCTGGGCAAGTTCAAGCTGAGCGGGATTCCCCCGGCTCCGCGCGGCGTGCCGCAGGTTGAGGTCACGTTCGACATCGATGCCAACGGCATCCTGAACGTCACGGCGAAAGACAACGCCACGGGCAAGGACCAGAAGATCACGATTACTTCTTCTTCGGGTCTAAGCAAGGACGAAGTCGATCGCATGGCCAAAGAGGCCGATGCGCACGCGTCCGAGGACCAGGCCAAGCGCGAAGAGGTAGAGGCCCGGAACTCGCTCGACAACATGGTGTACAACGTCGAGAAAATGCTGAAGGACAACGGTGACAAGGTTTCCGGCAGCGAGAAGAGCGACGTTGAGTCAGCCTTGGCCCAGGCCAAGACTACGCTGCAGGGCAGCACCAGCGCATCCGAGCTGAACAGCGCACGGGAAACGCTGACTGCGGCTTCGCACAAGCTGGCCGAGGCCATGTACAAGTCGAACGCCGCTGGAGCTTCTGCTTCCGCCGACGGCACCGCGACCCCGGGTGCTGCCGAGGAGAAGAAAGAAGAAGGCGTGATCGACGCCGAGTACGTGGACGTCGACAAGAAGTAAGAACGCAATCGACCGCGTCGCAAACATGGCAAGGGGCGCTCCATCCGCCAGAGCGCCCCTTGCTGTATCGGATCAAGAATCGAGAAATTGCAACCGGTGGAAGGCAGGACCAACAATGACGGATACGATGTGGAAATATGAGCAGTTGCGAGCGGGGCAGATCTATAACCAGGTCATGTTCAATACTCGCGAAGAAGCGGAAAGCTTCGCCGCCCAGATGAACCGGGTAGAACCCGATTTGTTTTGGAGAATCGAGCCGGTAGAAGCACGGCTGTGGTGGAACTGAAGTGAGCCCGGGTCGCCCAATGGCGACCCGGCATATTTGGGATCGGCCCTGAACAAACATGGCAACTACACCGACAAAAGATTATTACTCCCTTCTGGGAATCAAGAAGACGGCCACAGCAGATGAGGTGCGGAAAGCATTCCGCAAACTCGCGCGCAAGCACCACCCTGACGTGAATCCTGGGGACAAGAAGGCCGAAGAGCGTTTCAAGGAAATTTCGGAAGCCAATGAAGTCTTAAGCGATGAGAAGAAGCGCAAGGTTTACGATGCGCTGGGATACTACTCCGACCAGATTGACCCGGCAGCAGCCGAGGCTGCGGCGCGCGGAGGCTATGGCTTTTCGGGGGCAGGATCGACGGGGGGATCCACACGGCAACCGGGCGGTGGACGCGGCCCTATTGATTTTGGCGGCTTTGACTTCTCCGACTATGCAGCCGGCCAGGGCGAACCCGCCGGTTCGACGTCAGGCTCAAGCTGGGGCGGTTTCCGGGATATTTTCTCCAGTGTATTTTCCCAGGGACAACAGAGGCAGCAGGGCCCGCAACCGGGAACCGACCTCGAATACACCGCCTCAGTCGACTTCTGGACCGCCATCCGTGGGGGAGTGGTGCGTCTCCAGGTAACCCGACAGGAAGTCTGCCCTACCTGCAAAGGAAAACCCAGCGGCGGAGGCGGAACGTGCACCGAGTGTCAGGGCACGGGACAGGTCACCCAGATGGGCGGCCGCATGAAATTCAAGATCGAGTGTCCGCAGTGCGGGGGAACAGGCAAGCAAGCGCAGGACTGTGCCACCTGCAGTGGCGAAGGAACGGTGTCGCGTACAGAGACGGTGGAAGTCCGCATCAAACCGGGCACTCGCGACGGACAGAGGATACGGCTGGCAGGCAAGGGCAACGCCGGAATCAACGGCGGCCCGGCGGGCGATCTTTACCTGACGATCAAGATCAGTAGCCATCCGGTATTCACGCGGTCGGGAGATGACATCCAGGTTCAGATCCCGGTCACTGTGCCGGAAGCCGCATTAGGAGCCAAAATCGAGGTGCCGACCATCGATGGCCGCGCCCAGCTGAAAATCCCGCCGGGAACCCAGAGCGGGCAGAAACTGCGCATGCGCGGCAAGGGTGTTCCGTCGGCAGTCCACGAGGGCGTGCGCGGCGATGAGATTGTCACCGTGGAGGTGGTAGTACCTCAGCTCCGGGACGAGCGATCGAAAGAGATCCTGCGCGAATTTGCCAAGTTGAACCCGGAAGACCCCAGACAGGAAACGTTCGCGAGCGTATAAGGCAGAGGCAAGAGATCAAAAATGCCCACTAAACGTAAATCAAAAGGCGCATACATGATCTCGGCGGTAGCCGAGATGTACGAGATCCACCCGCAGACGCTTCGGCTTTATGAGCGCGAGGGGCTGCTGCAACCCTCCCGCACCGTAGGCAACACCCGGCTGTACACGGATGAAGACCTGGAGCGGCTGGAGTTTATCCTTAACCTGGCCCGCGATCTGGGCGTCAACATCGCCGGCATCGCGATCATTCTCCAGATGCGGGAGCGCATGGAGGAGATGAATCACCAGATGCAGGATTTCGTCAACTACGTGCGCACCGAGATGCTGGCCAACATGCAGCAAGGTATGCCGGCCAGCGAAAGCGCCCTGGTCGCGCTTCGGCGGCCGGTGGTGGTCCCGGCGACCCCGCGCAAGCGCTAACGGTCTTCCGGCGAACCCTTAATTTAGGAAGCTTTCGGGGCCAAAGTGTACTCTAAAGTGAAGTTCCAGGTCAGCGCCAGATGATGGACCTTCTACTCCTGCTCAGCATTATTGGCATCATCACCTCGACGATGTATGCCCTCCTGGTGGCCGCGGGCGCGGTGCGCCAGGCTGGGCGCCGGCGCGCCGTGCTGCCGGGCAGATTCGCCCCTCCCATTAGCTTGCTCAAGCCGCTGCACGGTCTGGAACCGGACCTCGAATCTCATCTGCAAAGCTTCTTCGAACAGGACTATCCGGAGTTCGAAATCATTTTTTGCGCGCGCACTGACCAGGATGCAGGTTTGGAGATTGCCCGGCGAGTCGCGGCGCGCTACCCGAAAATCCGCTCCAGGTTCCTGTGCAGCGGGAATGCTCCGTACGCGAACGCCAAGGTGTGGTCGCTGGAGCGCATGCAGCATGCCGCGTCCCACCGGTTTTTCGTAGTCAGCGACAGCGATGTTTCGGTAGCACCCGGCTACTTGCGGGCGGTCATGGCGCCGTTCAGCGATGAGCGTGTCGGCCTGGTGACCTGCCTCTATCGGGGCGTGGGCAGCAATTTCTGGTCCAGGCTCGAGGCTGTCGGCATGTCAATCGAGATGTCCGCCGGGGTACTGGTGGCCGAGATGCTCGAGGGCATGAAGTTTGCCCTGGGACCGACCATGGTGGTGCGGCGTGACTCCCTGGAGGAAGCCGGCGGGTTTCGTACCCTGGGGCCTTATCACGCCGATGACTTCATGCTGGGAAACATGATCGCCGGGAGTGGGTACCGGGTGGTTCTTTCCACTCACACCATCGATCACCACGTACTCAATTCCTCATTTCTCCCCTCGGTGATGCACCAGATTCGTTGGATGAAGAGCACTCGCTTCTCTCGGCCCAAGGGACACCTGGGAACAGCGCTCACCTTCAGCATGCCTTACGGCGTGCTCGCATTAGGGTTTGCTGTGGGCCTCCATCGTCCCCTGCTGGGTGGGTTGCTGCTGTTGTGGAGCTGGGCTTCCCGGGTGGCGATGGGCGCGCTCGTAGGTCGCCTTGTTGTCGAAGAGCCCAGGGTCTGGCGAAGCGCGCTCCTCTATCCGTTGCGCGACCTATTGGGTTCCTGCTACTGGGTCGCCAGTTATGTGAGCAACCAGGTGCGCTGGCGGGGCGAGGTCTACAACCTGCTGCAAGACGGCTTCATGAGGAATGATTCCAAGGCCGGGGAACGCGAGTCCGAGGCTGTCCTCACGGCCTAGGTGTTGTTACGTCCGCCTTAAACCGCAGATCTCTCCACTGCGCTACACCCGGTCGAGATCTGCGGTTTAGAGCGGACGATCGGTGTAGAGCGCTTTGTCGGAGAGCTCCTGCAGTAGATACGCTCGGCTTCCCAACAGGCTGGACACGTGGGCTCTCACATCACCCGGCACGAAGAGGAATCTGCGCGGTCCATTGCCCCAGAGCGCCAGCAGATCTGCATCGCTGATCAGAATCCTTGGCGCGTCAGGATAGTTGGAGCCCCATAGCACCGAACTCACCCGTCCATTCACTAACAACGCCTGCCGCTCCGTGTAGAAGATCAACGAAGAACCGTCGGCCACATCGCCATAGAGGATGAGCGTGGCATCAGTCCCGCGGGGCGCGATGTGATTGATGGTGTCCGCCATGACACGCGACGAGAGCATGGGCTCAAACCGCACCAGGGCAATATGAGCGGCGATCAAAAAGACTGCCGACGTAAAGGCGACGCTCACCGTGGCTTCGAAATGATGGCGCTGACGACGCAGGATCCAGGCGACTATCGGACCCAGCAGAAGGCCGGCGGCCGCCAGACCCGCAGGCAGCCGAAGAGCGGCAAAAGACGGTCCAGTGAGATCGAATAAGTGAGCCATCGAGAGCGTATAGCCCGCTACATCCCGATGGGCCAACAGCGCGCCGATATCGCTGCCGGAGGGGAGACTGCGCGATGACCACAGACCGTACCCCAAGGCGGCCGCGGCAAGCAGACCCACGAGGGCAAGGGCGGCCTGTGCTCCGGTGAGCCACTTGCTCGGTGCCCCGGGTACGCTTTCCTCGCTTGCCAGCGCGCCCGCCATGAGCAATAGCAAAGGGAAATAAGCCGGGAACGTGTAGTACTCCTGGTTGGTGGAGATGGAGAAGAAGAGCAGGATCACAAGGGCGTAGATGGCCAGCAACCAGGTGGTCCTGGTGCGGAAGAGCGCCGAGCGCGCAGCCACGGAATAAGGAGCCGGCCGCAGTCCACGACGCCAACGAGTGCGCCCATTCCATGCCCGCCGGAACACCACCGGCAGGTAGATGCTCCAGGGAAAGAGCCAGACAAGGTGGAGGCTCCAGTAGAGAGCAAAGGGCAGCTTGTTGTAGTCGATCGGATATCGCTTGCCCAGAAAACGCAGCACTTGCTCGTTGATGAAGTAAAAATAGAAAAAGCCGTGAACATTGCCCGGAGTAGGGATGTTACCAACGGGATGGCCAGCCCCCGGATTGCGCAGCCCAGCGAGAATATGCCAGGGCGCAGCAATGGCAAGGAATAGCAGAATGCCGGAGGGCAGACGGAATTGACGCCAGCGGCGCCATTCTCCGGTGAGCAGCAGATAGGGCACGGCGGCGAGGAAGAAAAAGACCGGGGCCACCAGCCCCTTGGCCAACATAGCCAACGCCAGGGCTGCCCAGGTCAGGTAAAAGCGGGAGGGTTTCCCGTCTTCGAGCCCAATGAGAAAGTTGTAAAAAGCAAAGGCCAGCAGCAGGGTTAGCAGGACTTCGGGAATGAAGATGCGGGTGAAAAGAAAAACTCCCGCACTGGTCAGAATGCCGAGGGCGGCGTAAAACGCCGCGCGCTCCCCGTAGGCGCGACGGCCCCAGACCCAGGCCAGAATGGCGAGCCCGAGTACCCCCAGGGTGAGGGGCAAATGGGTGGCGAATACGTTGAATCCGAAGAGGCGATAGTCGACGGCGGCGAGCCAGTACGGTAGTGGCGGCTTTTCGAGGTAACGAATACCATCGACTTTCAACGTGACCCAGTCGCCCGTACGCGCCATGGACTGTGCAGCCGTGGCGTGGTTGGCATCGGCATCATCCAACAACGGGGGCGTAAAGAGCGCCGCCACATGGACCGCGGCGAACACCAGCAGCAGCAGCGTCCAGGTACGCACTGGGGAGAGGATTGGAGTATTCTCGGGAGGCGCCTCAAGGGAGAGGGCGAAGTGATTCGACATGGCTCAGAAAAGCGTGGTCACCAAGGATCAGGATATCAGCCAGACTGAGGTGTCGGCAGTACAGGACCCTCGGGTCCATCTGACGGCCCTTGCGGACGCGTTCAACGCGGCAATCACGCAATGTGTGGAAGATGCAGACTCTGACGCAGTCCACCGTGTGAGAACCGGCTCACGGCGCCTGCAGGCAATGCTCGAGGCCATGCTGCGGGAAAATGTGACCTTCGCCCTGGACCGTCCGGCCCGGCCGTGGCTACGCCAATTGAAACAGATCCGCCGGGCGGCCGGCCCGGTTCGCGAACTGGATGTGCATCGCAAGCTGTTGGAAAACCTGGTTGGCAAGGATGCTCCGCCAGATAGCGATGCCAACCCGCTCCATAAGCAAGCGGAAATGCTGGACGAGTGGCTTAAGAGCGAACGCAAGCACCTCGCGCGTGGCATGCAAAAGCAGATCAGGAAGCGACAGCATGGATTGGCGGAGGGGCAGACTGCGGTCCTGAATGCCCTTGGCTCGATTTCCCTTGAAAGTGCGAGGACGGGCCGTTCCGCGGATGCCGTCGCCCTGGAAGATTTTGTACGCGCTACCGACGCAATGCCGTTGCTGGACGCGGAGAATCTCCATGATTTTCGCAAGGCAACCAAGAAGGCTCGATACGTAGCCGAATCCGCTGTGGACAAAGGACCCAACAGCAACGTGGCCAAGGCCTTGAAACGGGTCCAGGATGCAATCGGCGATTGGCACGATTGGCAATGCCTTCTGGAAGAAGCCACGACGGCTTTGGGCAAGGATGCACCCGATCTGACGGCACACCTGGAGCGCGAGGTGGAACGCCATTTTGCTACGGCGATGAAGACCACCCAGACCATGCGTGCCCGACTCTCAGGAGAATGGATGGCGATCAACAAGTTACCCGCCAAGCTGCCACCGGCGTCCGTTACGATTCGCGACGGCGGTCTTGCGTCAGGCTTCTGAGTACCAACACGGCTCCGAAAGAAAACTGCAGGTCTCTCCGTTACGCTGCGCTCCCCTTAAAGAAAATGTAAGAAGAAGTGGTGTATCTTGGGGTGAACTCCCCCAGACGATGCAGACGTACGCGGCGATTGACATTGGTTCCAACTCCTGCCGATTAAAAATCGCGCGAGTCCAACAACACCAATTAAAAGTGCTCCACGAGGACCGCGAAGTAACGCGGTTGGGAGCGAGCGTGTTTGAAACCGGCGTGGTCTCTCCCGAGGCGATGGCGGGGACATTGATGGCGCTCAAGCGCTTTTATCGTGCGGTCAAACTGCACAGCGCCGACAAGGTGCGCGCGGTAGCCACCTCTGCGTTGCGCGATGCGCGCAATGCGCAGGCTTTTCTGGCGTGGGTCAAGTCCGAGACGGGTTGGGAAGTAGAGATCATCTCGGGCCTGGAAGAAGCGCGGCTGATCCACCGGGGGGTGATGGGCGAACCCGGCACCCAGGGCAGGTGCCTGCTGGTCGACGTCGGGGGCGGCAGCTGCGAAATCACACTCTCCGAACGCAAGCGCATCCAGGAAACGGTGAGCCTGCCGCTGGGCGCGGTCCGCCTGACCAAGGAATTTCTTCCCAGCGATCCCCCCACAGAACAAGAACTCGCCCGGCTGAAGCAATTTGTTGTGCGCGAGCTACGCAAGGCGGAACGGCGTTTCGGAGCGTTGCGGGTCTCACTCGTCATCGCTACCTCGGGCACCGCGGCTGCCCTGACGCAGGCCAGCCAGGCTGTGCGCAAGACATCGGCAAGGAACGGCCGAACCAAGCGCAAGCCGATGGCGGATACGAAGAATGTGCGCCGGCTGACCACCAAGCTGACCGGCATGAACAGCGCCCAACGCAGCAGTATTCCGGGAATTGGACCCAAACGAACCGAGATCGTGGTCGCCGGCGCCCAGGTGTACGCTGAACTGCTGGAACGGTTCGCTCTTCCCGGATTCATCTACTCAGAGCTTGGCTTGCGGGACGGAATCCTGGACCAGATGCTGGCCGAACAGGATGCCAAAACTACGGCTCACCTGGTGTTCGAACGAGAACGCTGGCAGGGCGTACTGGCTACCTGTAAACGCTATGGCGTCGATCCCAGGCAGGCTGACGCAGTGCGGCAACACGCGCTGCAACTGTTTCGCGATATGCAGTCGGTACACGAGCTACCCCCGGAATACGGCTCCTGGCTGGAGGCCGCAGCCATGATGCGCGACGTGGGCAAGTTCATGAACTACCAGGGCCACCACCGCCACGCGCAGTACATCATCGCGAACTCCGAACTCTTCGGATTCACGCCGCAGCAAAGGGCCATCATGTCCGCCATCGCGCGGTACCTGGGCAAGTCTCGTCCCGACGCGGAGGACCGCACCATGCGGCCCATTCCTCCGGAAGAATTCGCTCGGGTGCAGCGGGCGGTGGTGCTGCTGCGCCTGGCAGTGGCGCTCAACCAGGACCGGGCAAGCGACGTGCTGAAAGTGACCTTGCACGTTTATCCCAAGCGGGTGTTGATGGAGCTGAGCCCAGGACGCACGGGGGCGGAGCTGGAGCTCTGGTCGCTACGCAAAGAAGGCGACTATTTCCGCGAGGTTTTCCGGCGCGAGCTTTTTGCCGCGCTCGCGTAGATCTGCCGCAGCATCCGCGAATCCACCAGGGAGATCAATTGTCCGGGACGGGCGGTGCAGTCGACACGCGCGATCGCGCCCTTGCGCATCCGCATGCTGGCCGGCCTCGGGGCACAGATGAGCGAACCCAGAAATTCGGGGAGGTTGGGGTTGTGGCCGACCACCAGAACGTTGTCATACGTCGAGAGCGTAGTCACTAAAGCCTGGAAGCCCGCCACTTTACCCGATGGCGAAAGCTCGTCCGAGATTTGAATCTTGCTGTCGTAGGCAACTTCCGTACCCACCAGCGAGGCGGTTTGCAGTGCCCGCTTGAGCGGGCTCGAGATAACCAAGTCAAACTGGACCCTCAAGGCGTTCAAGTACCTGGCGATCAGCAAACACTGTTCCTTGCCTTCCTTGTCGAGGGGACGCTTCACGTCAATAGCAGGGTCTGCGCGGCGCACGCCGGCGCTGGCATGACGAAGGATGTAAAGGTTCATGGGATGAGACTTTTCTTCTCACGCGAGGGCAGCTGGGCCGTGAGCTCTTTCAATTCATCAGATTGTAACAATTCCTTGGACGTTAGAGAAGGCTTGCTCAGAAAACCGGCGCGGGCGTTGGCAGGGGGTCCAAAGGGAGTCCAGGATCGGGATCGGGTGGGGGGAGTGGCACCGGGTCGGGATCCGGAGCGGGATCGGGGCCCGGCTGAGGGAAAACATCTGGCTGTGGTGAGCTCATTCCGGTTGGAGGTGATGGAGAGGACGGACGGTTGCCTCTCCGGACGTTTAAGAGCGTACCCCCGGGGCTAAAGAGCACGCTCAGAGACAAAACCGAGTTTTCAGCAGCCTGTGAAGCCCGTACCTACCCCTTTTCGGTGGCTGGTTAGGGCAAGGGCTTCTTTTCTGAGTGCTGGACTTTGTCGGGCTGAGGCGGTTCTTCCAGGACGACCTTTTCGCTCTCGACCGAGACTGCTGGGTCAGTTTGCGTGCCGGGAGTGACACCACCTAACGGGAATTTCGTTTCATGCCTGTCGAGGAGCGACACAGAAGGATCACTGCCTTCCGCGGGCTTGCCAGTCGCGGCTCCCGGCTCCGGAAAGGATTCGGGAAACGGTCGTGGCGGCAACGGAGGAAGACTTTCCGGATTCGCCCAGGGCTCGGTTTGCAGCTTGGCCACCAAGTCTTGCAGTGTGGGTTCGGACAATCCGGCCGGAACGCCAACGCGAGGGTCAGAAGTTGAACTCTCTATGGCAGCGATCACGTCCGCGGTCAGAGGTTCCTCCAGCAAGAGCTCTTCAGCAACCACCATGGGCGGGTCAACAGCCATGACGAGCGCAGCCTCAAGCCCGCGCTGCCAAAAACGGCTGGCAAGCAGAAGAAACAGCCCCAGCTGCGTCAAGAGAGCAGCGATCCAGACTTGGCGCGCGGGGAGTGCTTTCCACAGGGCGAGACACAGCGCGAGAGCGGTTACGCCGGCTATTCCGACGAGCAGGAAGCTGCCGAAGGCACGGAAGAAATGCCGAAAGAGCAGGCGAAACGCCGGCAACAATGCGAGGTGTACCTTACGCTCGCCGTCCATGGCGTTGCGTACGATGTAGACCTCAACCAGATCCCACCAGAGACGCAACAGCAGGGCGACGAGCAGAACTACGAAGAGGCCGATGGAGGCAAAAACGAACATGCGCCGTCCGACGTAGACGGCATCCGCCCGAGCCATCAGCCCGGCTCGTATGGCAAGCAGGACGCTCACAATGATTGCCGAGATGCCCCCGGCAAGGAGAGCGGCACGCACAAATCGCCAGAAGTAGGCGACACCGCCGCGCAGCAAAACCGAAAACAGCGGCGGCTCGGCGGCGACGAACACAAACATGCTACCGGCGAAAAGAAAAAAGAGCGCCAGCATCTGGAACAGGCCCAACCAACCGGCGGTGTGCATTGCCATGGGAAAAAAGCTGGTGTCGCGGAGGTGGAGAGCCAACTCGGTGATGGAGGCGATGTCGATGGTGCCGGCAATCTTCCGCGCTGCGAGGCTGTGGTCAAGGTACGAGCCCAGACCGGTCGCAAACGGCACAGCGGCCAGCAGAGCAAAGAGCAGATTGACGGCGTAGACCCACACCACGCAAGGCCAGTTGCGCAGGACCAGTTGAAATCCCTGAGCCAGAAGGTTGGGGAGCGGGCGCTTTGTGCGCGGTGGGGGCCCTGGAAGCGGTAGTTGCGTTGTCATGCTCACTCGGTTAGTTAGCCCCGCGCTTTCTCAAACCAGGAACGATAACCATTGTCCCAAAAGCTGCTGGGCGAAAACCCAGTAATTCGTCAATTTCAAACGAGCTGTGCGATCCCGTTGCAGGGAGTAACTGTTGTTGAACGAATTGATGTCCAGCGGGACATTTCCATCCGGATCCACCTGAGCGTAGACAGCCCGGGAGGGTTTGTCCCAGGAGAAGCGCGCCCAGCGGTCGTTGCCGTCCCAGGTAGCTTGCTCCGTCGAACCGTCGGCGAATCCGACTTCGAGTTTTACGGGATAAAGGAATGTTCCTTTGTTTCGCACCACCACGCTGGTGTGAAACGGACCGCTCGCATTGCCGCTCTTCCACCATTCCACAGGGTCCGAGGTAAGCGAGTCCACAGAGTAGTCGATCACCTCGGTACCCTTGAAAGCCTGAGCCAGGTAAGGCTCTAAATCCTTACGCCCGGACACTTCTTGCAGGGTATCCAGAAAATCGCTTCCAGTGGGATGTTGAAAGCGGTAACGCATGAAGTAGACGTGCAGGGCCTGACGAAGAGTCTGCTCGCCCACTACAGCTTCCAGCGTGTTCAAGACAGTGGCGGTTTTGCCATACACGATGCCGCCGTAGCTGGCGCTGGTGGCGAATTTCCAGCCTTCACGCACAATGGGGTCTTCGTCGGGATGGGAGAGATAAGACAACCGTTGAAGCTCAGGGTCGCTGGCGTACACGGTACGCCCGTTGAGCACGGAAGTGTTCTGGCCGAAGAGCGAATTGGCGACTTTGGTTTCGCTGTAACTGTTGATGCCCTCGTCGAGCCAGGGCTCTTCAAATTCATTGCTGGCAACCATGCCGTACCAATATTGGTGACCAAATTCGTGGGCCACCGTGATGTCCGCGCCAAGGTGCTCCCACGACGGCTCCCACCAGGTGGTTTCGCCGGTGATGAGCGTGGGGTACTCCATCCCACCGAAGGCCGAGCCTGGTTCAGGATCGATCAACGTGATCTGCTTGTAGGGATAGGGCCCATACCATTCATCAAATTTTTGCATGGTCTGTTTCAGGGCGGAAAGATAGCGGTCGCTCTGGTTGGCATGGGATGCAAGGATCAGCCCGTGCAGCTTGACGGGGCCGAGACTGTTCACAAACACATCGTCGACGACCTGGAAGTGGGGAGAAGCGGCCCAGGCGAAGTCATGTATATCTTCGCCGCGGAAGCTGAGAGTCCTGGTGCCATCGGAGTTGGCTTGTTCGGCTGTCTGGATGCCGCTGGCGCCGACGATATAACGCTGGGGAAGGGTGAGGTTGACGTTGTAGGTGCCGAAGTCGGAAAAGAATTCGGTATCGGCGTGGTACTGATGGCAATTCCACGCGCCGTGCCAAAGAACGCCCACCTTGGGGAACCACTGGGCGCCCATGAGGAAGTCCCGCTTGTATCCATTTCTGGCAACGGAGAGGGGGAATTTGTCGTGAAACGCAAGCTGGAAGCGAACTACCTCATGCGGTCCCAGGGGTTTGGGAAGGGTGACTTCCATGACTGTATGGTCGTCTTGATTGCCATCGTCGGGAGCGATGAACCGCATGGTCTTTGACACATCCCCGAAGCCCTCAATCGCGATGCTTTTAATGTCGATGGAACCTTGCTCCCCGTTGCGGTAGAAGGTGTCCATGCCGCTCTGATGAGACTCTCGGGAGAAGGTGGATTGGGGACGAAAAGCGTTGAGGTAAAGATGAAAAGGAATGGTGGAAACCGGCTGTTCCGCCGGGTTGCGATATTCGATGATCTCGCTGGCGTCGAGAGACTTGGCATCGGTGTTGACGCTGGCGTCGATCCAGTAGGCCACGACCCGCTGGGAGAGCGGTTTGCCATCAGGGGAATACACCGGCGAGACTTGTCCCCACGCGGACGCGGCAAGGAGAAGAGGAAACACCAGCAGCGAGCGCAGTTGCAGGGAGGGCATGCGGCATTCTAGTTCATTTTTGCGAGGGAGGGGATAGTGTCCATAACTGGGAACACAGCAGCCCGGCGAGATAGCGGCGGTCATGCATAGGCGACAAGCCACGGCGAAGGAGAGAGGCTGCGTAATCAGGCAGGGCGCGGACGCGGAGGCCGGTGGTCCAACCGAAGGCTCGATAGAGCCAGCCGATGATGCCGCGCGCAAAATAGGCCGCGAAGGGATTGCGGGGAATGGCGAACTCCGAGATTACCCATTGGGCTCCCGGAATTGCGTGGGGCAAGACCGAATCGAACAGCGGCTCCAACTGGTGGGGGAAAAAGCAGTCGAGGAAGAAGTGAGAGACGATCAGGTCGTAGGAGCCCGTGGGATTCCAAGTCAACGCATCGGCGTGATGCAGGCAGATGCGGTGCTGGTCGCCGGAACTGCGAACACGACGTTCGAGCAGCGTGAGCATGGAACGGCTGGAGTCGACGACATCGGCGGTCACGGTGGGATTGACCGCCAGGAGACGGGCGAGAAAGCGCCCGTCCCCGTCTCCCAATAGCAGAGCGTGGCGCGCGGTGGTGAGATGGGCAAGTTGAGCGCTCCGGCAACGGACGAGCCAGGGCCCAAAGCTGAGGTACTCGAGCCAGCGATAGGGGCGGGCGACGCGATCGAAGTTGGCGTTTAGGACGCTCACCGGGCAAAGGGGAACAGGGCCAACGGCGTCAGGAGAGCGGCGTCCGCGGCGATGCGCAGATGCAGGGGCGAGAGGCGGGAGCTGCGCGCATCGAGGGCAAAGAGTAGTCCGCTGCTGACCATTGCCGCCAGGTAAACCGCAGCCAGACCTGGGGAAGGGGCAAGCAGGGCTGCGGCCAGCGAAAAAAGAGCAGTCGTGATCACGATCGGACGAAGGTGCAGGCTGGCCCAGCGGGTCGACGCGTGGAGGGTACCGCCCTCCCATTTCTCGATGCCGACACAATTGATCCAGCAAAGCAGGGCAAAAAAGACGATGGCGGGCGCCAGCTGCTCTCTCCCAGAAGCGAGGCGAGACCAGGCGGGGACGGCGGTCGCGGCGGCAAACAGGACGGCCACAGCAAGCTCCTTGGGCAGCCGGGAGACGCCACAATGAACCGCAAATAGATAGAGCAGAGCGAAGACCCCGAGGTAGGAGTCGTCGCGCAGAGTTTCAGGACGCATGTACGTGAAGACCGACCAGGCCAGGAGAACGGCCAGAAACAAGGCTGCTCCCATGAAGACGGTTCGATGGCGAGCGTGAAAATGATGGCGTTCCCGAAGCTGGCCGGGCTGGGATTGGCAGAGTCCATCGAGAATGCGGTCGGCCACGTAGAGCAACCAGGTGCCAAGGGGAAGAAGCAATGCCTGGAGAAGCGATAAGTGAAGATGCATGGCGCGGACGAAGAACAATGACCAGAGAGCTGCTACCGTTGGCGCATCCAGACTGAGGAGATGCCACCACTCCGCGAGGTTGTAGATGCGCCGTGCCAAACTTCAGTTTACGTCTGCGGGCAGAACGGACGACAAGACGTCGATACAGTCAAAAGCGATTGTTGGGGTCCGCCCTTCGTTTTCGGCCCAGCCGTCCGGTTTCCTCTGGATTGATTTTGGGTGAAAGTGTGCGCCTTAAGCGCCCTATGCGCACTTTGGGTGAAAGTGTGCGCCCTAAGCGCCCTATGCGCACTTTGGGTGAAAGTGTGCGCCTTAAGCGCCCTATGCGCCCTTTGGGTGGAAGTGTGCGCCTTAAGCGCCCTATGCGCCTTAAGGGTCACATACAAAGGTTAACTTTGTAGTTTAGCTTCATATACGTTAGATTACGGACATGGATGAGGCGCATGCACTGGCTCTGGCTGTCGACCTTCGGGTTGTGATCGGTCAGCTGAGGCGGCGGTTACGAGAGCAGGCCAGTTTTGGGGACCTTACCTGGTCCCAGACATCAGTGCTGAGCCGTTTGGACCGTGATGGTCCAGCGACGGTGACGAGCCTTGCCCGAGCTGAGGGGATGCGCCCGCAGTCGATGGGAGCTACGGTCTCTGCCCTCGAGGCAGCCGGCCTGGTTAGCGGCTCACCGGACCCCAAGGACGGACGGCAAACCACCCTTTCGCTCACCCCTAGCTGTCAGGAATGGATCAAGGCCGGCCGGGCAGCGAGGGAGGACTGGCTGTTCCGCGCCATACAAAGCAAGTTTTCACCAGAGGAGCAAGACCAACTCGCGAGCGCAGTTGAGCTGCTGAAACGCCTCGCCGAAGGAGGACATCATGCCGGTCACCACTCTTGATCCGACGACCGCACTGCTCGTGATCGATTTGCAGAAAGGCGTCGTTGGTTTGCCCGCGGCTCACCCTACAGACGAGGTTGTGAAACATGCGCGTGAATTGGCAGATGCCTTCCGCCGGCATGGATTGCCAGTGGTGCTGGTCAACGTCGACGGCGGGGCACCCGGCCGAGCGGAACAGACGCGCAGTACTCGAGACTTCCCTGCCGGATGGACCGACCTCGTCCCGGAGTTGAACCAACAACCTTCAGACCACACCGTGACGAAACGAACCTGGGGAGCGTTTACCAACACCGGCCTGGAGAAGCACCTCAAAGACCTGGGCGTCACCCAAGTGGTGATCGCCGGCGTCGCTACCAGCGTCGGCGTCGAGTCGACCGCACGCCATGCGCACGAGTGCGGCTTCCACGTGACTCTTCCCATTGACGCCATGACGGACATGCGTGCGGATGCTCACCAGAACAGCATCACGCGCATCTTTCCGCGTTTGGGCGAGACGGGCACGACGCGCGAGATCATCGAGCTCCTGAACAAGCGATGAAGGGCACCTTCCGTTCGCTGAACGGCTTTAATTACCGGATGTGGGCCGGCGGAGCGTTTGTATCCAACGTGGGAACGTGGATGCAGCGGACCGCACAGGACTGGATCGTCCTCACCCAACTGACCCACCACAACGCCGCCGCGGTCGGGGTGGTGATGTCGCTCCAGTTTGGTCCCCAGGTTCTGTTGTTGCCGCTCACCGGTTTTGCGGCTGACCATCTTGACCGGCGGAAACTCCTATTCGGCACCCAAGGAGCTATGGGCGGACTGGCTCTGGGATTGGGGATCCTCACGGTTGCGGGGCTGGTCCAGTTGTGGCACGTATATGTGTTCGCGTTTCTTTTGGGCTGCGTGTCGGCATTCGATGCGCCGGCGCGGCAGACGTTTGTTACTGAGCTGGTGGTTGAAGCGGATCTCTCCAATGCAGTCGGGCTTAATTCCACATCGTTCAACGCCGCCCGCATGATTGGCCCCGCCATCGCGGGTGTTCTGATCGCCGCGGTTGGTTCAGGCTGGGTTTTCCTGATCAACGCAGCCTCGTTTGCCGCAGTGCTCTGCTCGCTCAGTCTGCTGCGGTTGGAGGAACTCCATCGGACGGATAGAGCCCTCCGTACACGGGGCAGCCTGGCGGAAGGCTTTCGCTATGTGTGGAAGCGCCCCGACCTGAAAGCCATGCTGCTCATGCTGTTTTTGATCGGCACGTTCGGCCTTAACTTCCCTATCTTCATCTCCACAATGTCAGTCACGGTTTTCCATGCGGGAGCCAGCCAATACGGGCTCCTGTCTTCCATCATGGCGATTGGATCCGTGGCGGGCGCGCTGCTCGCGGCACGGCGTGAGAGACCGCATATTGCGGTGCTGCTGGCGGGCGCAGCCGTGTTCGGTTTCGGTTGCGGGTTGTCGGCAATCATGCCCAACTCGTGGCTTTTCGGTTTGGCTCTCGTCCTCATCGGTGTATCGGCACAGACCTTTACCACCACGGTGAACAGCATAGTGCAATTGTCTACGGACCCTGCCATGCGGGGGCGGGTGGTGGCGATTCTGCTGGCAATCGCCATGGGCGGGACACCACTTGGCGCACCTATCGTGGGTTGGGTTGCAGATGCGTGGGGACCGCGATGGGCACTGGGTATCGGCGCGGCCTCGGGTTTAGGCGCGGCGGTGGTCGGGGTTTGCTACCTGATGAAGTACCGTCACTTGCGAGTGGGTATTTATGAGGGACGGCTTCGTTTCACCCTGATGGAACAGCAGGCCAATTGAGGACGCACCTCAGCGGCTTCTAAAGCCGTCATCCTTGACGATTGTTACGTCACGGCCGAACAGGTGCCCTTCGTACAGCGTTTTTCCTCGCTTGAAGAACATGCCTCAGGGCCTAAAAGGCCGTACCTACCCTCCCTACCTTCAGGATGCGCGAAGTATTTCCCAAGCTCAGACAAGAGCGATCGTTGGGCTGCGCCCATCGTCTTCGGCCCACGTACGCTGATGCGAACGCGGGCACCCGTCCGATTTCCTCCCGCCTTTGCTACGGCACTGACTCCTGCGTAGCTTTTCCTTCAAGCGCCTCGGCTTGGTGTTTTTGCGCGGGCTGCTTACGTTTGCGTGGTTTGGGTGGGGGGGCGGGCTTCTCGATCGCTTCAGGGACAGGCGCCAGCAGTTCCGGTTTCCAGGCAGGTTCCGGGATGCCGTCCACGCTGTCTCGGCCTTCGGCTACGCGGATCAGAAAGTCCTGGGCGCTGAAACATTTGCCCTCAGGCGGTCGGACACGGGGATAGCTCCCCGCAGCTATCTCTATGCGGGACTTTGCCGTGTCGGCTAAATAAGCACCGAGGATCTCGTTGCGGATACGGTTACGAATTTGCGCGTCCCGGATGGGGAAGACAACTTCACAGCGCTCAAAGAGGTTGCGCGGCATCCAGTCGGCACTGCCGCAATAGACTTCATCCTCGCCGCCATTGGCGAAACAAAAGATGCGGCTGTGCTCGAGGAAACGGCCAACGACGGAACGGACGCGAATGTTGTCGCTTACCCCGGGAATGCCCGGGCGAAGAGAGCAGATGCCGCGCACAATCAGGTCGATTTGGACACCGGCCTTGGAGGCCGCGTAGAGAGCTTCAATCACTGCCTGCTCGAGCAGCGAATTCATTTTGGCGATGATACGCGCGGGACGCCCCGCGGTCGCATGCTCCGCTTCACGGTGGATCATGCGGATGGTGCTCTCCGCGAGAGTAAGGGGAGCCACCAGCAGGGGAGCGTAATCGTCGGATTCAGAGTGAGCGGTGAGGTAGTTGAAGACGCTGTGCACGCTGGCCGTGATTTCAGGATCGGCGGTCAACAGGCTGATGTCGGTGTAAAAGCGCGCCGTGTTCGGATTGTAGTTGCCGGTTCCCAGGTGAGCATAACGCCGGGTCACTCCGTCCGGATCGTGGCGAATGAGCATGGCCAGCTTGCAGTGCGTCTTGAGGCCCACGATGCCGTGAAAGACCTGGACCCCGGCGTCTTCCAGATTGCGCGCCCAACGAATGTTCGATGCCTCATCAAAGCGCGCCATCAACTCCACGACCACGGTTACCTCTTTGGTTTGGGCCGCTTCGGTGAGGGCATGGAACATGGGCGAGTCGGAGCTGGTGCGGTAGAGCGTTTGCTTCATGGAGACGACCCTTGGATCCTGCGAGCCTAACTGGATGAAGTTGACTATGGCGTCATAGGAGTCGAAGGGGTGATGGAGCAAGAGGTCGTGATGACGAAGTTCGTCGAAGAGGTCTTCTGAACGGCGGTTGAGGCGCAGTTCCCTAGGCAGGAAGTCTTTGAATTTGAGGTCCGGCCGCGGGGTGTCTGAATAGAGGTTCATCAGGCGCGACAGGTTGACAGGCCCGTCGGTGGAGAACACCTGGGCGTCGTCGAGCTCGAAATTCATACGCAAGCGATCGACGATTTCGCCATCGGCGCCTTCCTCAATCTCCAGACGGACGGCGTCGCCTTTGCGGCGATTGTGCAATTCGGAACGCACGCTGTCGAGCAGGCTGCGCGATTCTTCTTCCTGGAAGTAGAGGTTGCTGTTGCGGGTGACGCGGAAGGCGGTGGTGGAAAGGATTTCATAGCCGCGATACATGCCCACGGCGTTGTGCTCGATGAGGTCGTGGAGAAACAGGAAATCGTGGGTTCCGGAGCTGGAGGGCAGAGGTATCAGCCGGGGGAGCGCCCGGGGCACGGTGAGCACGCCGAGCAAGGCCCCGGTGGCGCCCTTGCGCTTGCGGCGCAGCAACAGGGCCAGGCAAAGGGCTTTATTCAGGACGCGGGGGAAGGGGTGCGCTGGGTCGATGGTGATGGGGGTCAGCAGAGGATCGACTTCGCGCTGATAGTAATCGAGGGCATAGGCGCGTTGCGCCTGGTCGATCTCGCCCCATGCGAGGACGCGCACGCCATTATTGAAGAGGGCGGGGCGGAGGTCCTGGGTCCAGCAGCGGTATTGATCGCGGACGAAGTTGTGCATGGAGTCGACCACGATCTCCAGAGTCTGGCGCGGGGTGAGCCCATCAAAGCCAGGTTCTGTATATCCGTCTTCAATGCGTTGCATGATGCCGGCAACGCGAATCTCGACAAACTCATCCAGATTGCTGGCGGTAATGGCGAGGAACTTGACCCGTTCGAGCAAGGGATTGTCGGGATCCTGGGCTTCTTCGAGCACGCGGCGATTGAATCTCAACCAAGATTCATCGCGGCCGATGAAAAGACTTTGAGGATCCGGGTTCACACTGTCGTTCACATTGTCCATAAATGGAGAGTGGGTTCCAACCGTACTGACTGTGTCTACCTTACTAAAGGCGCGAGCGATGAATGGGTGATCAAAGGCACAATTATCCCGCTAATTTGGGCGGATGTGGGGGGGATTTGACGCGTGCAGAGAGGTTGCGGGAGGATGGAAGATGACAAGATTGCGGATCGGGCAAGGTTTTGCCCGACGGTTCCCCAGGAGATGCGTATGAATGAGCAGAATTCAGGCCCAGGCGGAGGCCAGTCAGTGGATGGCCGAGGATACGGCTTTACAGCTTTTTCAGATCGCCGCCCTGATGCTGGGTGACGAGCAAGAGGCAGTTTCCCTGGTAGAAGAGGTTGTGGCCAAAGTAGAGGCCGACCCGTGCGCAGAAGGGACACTGGCGTACGCTGAAGGGCGGACTCTGCTGGTGCGGACCGCGGTGCAGCGGATGGCCGGCTTATATCCGGAAGCGTTTGTGGTTCCCACTTCGCAACCGGCGGACGCAGTTTGCATTGAGACGGATGACCTTGGAGCAGCGGGTTTAAGCGGGGACCAGTTTGGTGCGTTGATTTCGGGCGCGGGGCGTGCCGGGATGCGGGAATGGCTGGAACGATTGGCGCCCGCCCTGCGGACGATTTTTGTGTTGCGTGCGGTGGCCGGGCAAGACGGCGAGCAGACTGCGGAGAGTCTTCGCCAGAGTGGAGCAAGGGGGGCGCAGGCATGGCGGCGAGACCAGGTTGGGACCGCCTATCGCCAGGCGTTGTGCTCGCTGGCTACCTGCCTGATGAGCGCGCAGACAGCTCTGGTCCCAGCCTAGCCCGAGGCTCGCGAAGCCAACCCCATTCGCTGGTTCAACAAGAGCGCAGCAAATTTCAAAGTTGCAAGGATACGACAGTGGAATCCCACATCTCGCGAAAAACGAGCGAGATGTGGGGCACCCGGGCCTTTTCGTAAAAGAAAAGCTTGTGAAGTTAAGGGAACCCATGGGCCTCTACAGTGAACCGGGGCTGGGGCACCCAGGCTTCTGTCCCTGTCCGGGTTTTTCCTACGAAACCGGTGTGTTCAGGGCGCGCCGGGCTTTCTTTTTGAATAGTTGACAAGCAATTCGGCATCGAAGTTGGTGCTGCCATTTTTTCCAGGGCCATAGGTTGCATGCCGAGGTTGACTGCAGGATGAGACGTAAGCCAGGTGAATGGTGGGGCACTGGGTGGAGACCGGTGATGCTGCTTCTCGGCTTGGCTTCTATTCCGGGCACGTCCCCGGGACAGGCGACGCCGGCGCAGGTAAACAGCAATACTTATCAGGGCAGCATCGTCAAGCAGGCGCCGGTGCCGGGGGTGCTTCCGCTTTCGCTCGATCAGGCGATCCGCATGGGATTGCAGTACAACCTGGGCCTGGTGCTTTCGGGTACGAACGCGGGGTCAGCAGGCGCGCAGCAGCTGCAACAATTGCAGGCACTGCTGCCTACCGTCGATGCTTCCGCCAAGGAGGCTGTCCAACAGACGAACCTGCAGGCCGAGGGACTCAAGATACCCGGCTTTCCGGCCATCATCGGGCCTTATGGGTATACAGACATCCGGGGTTCGGTTGAGTGGTCGCTGTTGAATGTATCGTCTCTGCGCAATTACATGGCGGCGAAGCATAACTTTGCGGGAGCCAAGCTTTCGGTCGAGGATGCGAAGGATATGGTGGTGCTGACGGTGGGCAATGCGTACCTGCTGTGCATTGCCGATGGGTCGCGGGTGCAATCGGCGCAGGCGCAGGTAAACACCTCCAAGGTGTCGCTCGACCAGGCCGTGGCGAACCACCAGGCGGGGACGGCGCCCTTGCTGGATGAATTGCGCGCCCGGGTGGACTACCAGACGCAACAGCAGACCTTGATCACGGCGCAAAACCAGTACGAGAAAGACAAGATTGCCTTGGCGCGCGCGATCGGACTGCCCCTGGAACAAAGCTACTCGTTGAGCGACCAGGCGCCGTTTCAGGCGCTGGAGAACCCGGACCCGAATGCTGCGGTGCAGCAGGCGATCGCCCGCCGGCGTGACTTGCAGGCGTTGCAGCAACAGGTGGAGGGCGCGCAGGCTTCGCGGTCGGCGGCCACAGCCGAACGTTACCCGACAATCTCCTTTTCCGGCGATTACGGGGTGATTGGGCCGACGCTGGGCCATTCCCATGGAACGTTCGACGTGCTGGGCACGGCCTCGGTGCCGTTGTTCGAAGAAGCGAAATTACGCGGCGATGCCCGGGACGCGCAGGCACAACTGGAACAGAAGCAGGCACAGTTAAACGATCTGCGGGGGCAGATCAGCGCCGACGTGCGCGATAGTATTCTCGATATCCAGGCCGCGGCCAAGCAGGTTGCCGTTTCCCGCAGCAACGCGGAGTTGGCGACGGAAGCTTTGAGCGAAGCGCAACAGCGCTACGCGGCCGGTGTGGCCGACAATCTGGCGGTATCGCAAGCCCAGGCGTCGATGGCCCAGGCGGATGACCAACTGGTCTCCAGCCTTTACCAACACAATGTGGCGAAGTTGTCTCTCGCCCGGGCGCTGGGCATTGCTCAAACCAATTACAAGGATTATGTGGGAGGTAAGTAGCGGTGGCGGAACAGAATGCGGAATCAGGCCGTGCAACTGCCGTGGAAGAAGAGGGTCCTCAAGCCGGCAACAATGACCAGCAGGATCTCGACAGCCCTCCCCGCAAGAAGGGAAGGCGGAGGTTCATCGTCATTGGTGTGGTCGCTGTTCTGGTTGTGGGCGCGCTGCTCTTCTGGTGGCACTCTTCGTATTACGAAGACACCGACGATGCACAGGTGGATGGCCACCTGATCCAAATCAGCGCCCGCGTTGCCGGACAGGTGATCCGGGTGAACGTGGAGCAGAACCAATATGTGCAGGCCGGGACTTTGATTGCTGAGATCGATCCGAGGGATTTCGACCAAACGGTACAGCAGGATGAGGCCAGCCTGGAGAGTGCAGAGGCCAACTATGAAGCGGTGCGGGTGAATGTGCCGGTCATTGGCGTGAACACGAGTTCCAGCTTGCAATCGGCGAGTTCCGGGCTGCGCACGTCCGATGCGACCGTGCAACAGTCGCAGCGGCAGTTGGAAGCGGCGCAGGCCCAGGTACAGCAGGCGGAAGCCAACAACGTCAAGGCACAGTTGGATCTGAAGCGGTATACACCACTGGTGGAAAAGGATGTGATTTCCAAGCAGCAGTACGACGCGACCGTGGCGACCGCGGATGCGTCCAAGGCGGCTTTGCTGGGTGCGAAGGCCAGCGAGATTGCGGCCGAGGATGCAGTGCGGATCGCCCGCGACCGGGTGGTGCAATCGCAGGCCGAGTTAAGGACTGCGCAAACCGCACCGGACCAGGTGAAGATTCAAAAGGCCAAAGCAGACCAGGCCGCTGCACAGGTACAACAGGCGCGGGCGGAGCTGGCGCAAGCCAGATTGAACCTGAGCTACACGAAGATTGTTGCGCCGGCGAACGGCATCATCACCAAGAAGAGCCTGGAAGTGATGCAGAACGTGAGCGTTGGACAGAACTTGATGACGCTGGTTTCGCTGGACGATATCTGGATCACGGCGAATTTTAAAGAGACGCAGTTGAGGCTGATGCGTCCTGGGCAGACGGTCAAGATTCACGTGGATGCTTATGGACGGGATTATGACGGTAAGGTGACCCAGATCGGGGGAGCGACAGGGTCGATGCTTAGCTTGTTTCCGCCGGAGAATGCTACGGGGAATTATGTCAAGGTGGTGCAGCGGATCCCGGTGCGGATTGATTTAACGGATCGGAATGAGGATAAGGATCATTTGTTGCGGCCTGGGTTGTCTGTGGAGCCTACGGTTCGGGTGAAGTAGCGGGTCCCTCGCTTTAAGAGAGTTAGGTTGGCGTGGATTGGGTTGTTTCAGTCGTCCTCGTTCTGCAAGCTCAAGGCAGGCTCTGTGGGACTCGATTTTGTGATGGTAGTTCTCGCGCTTGGCTGTTACCCCTGAACCTTTCCGCAACCTGTAGTGAATCGGTTGGATTCAGCAAAAGCGATCGTTGGGCTGCGCCCTTCGTTTTCGGCCCATGTACGCTGAGGCGAACATGGGGCACCCGTCCAGGACCTTTGACCGTGGGTAGGACCTTTGACGTGGATAGGACCTTTGACCTGGTTGGGAGATGAAATCGGAAGCTGGTACAGCAGGTTCAGGAGACGGCCAGGGCTAGCAGTTCGCTTAGATCGGCTACTGTGGTGGATACGGTTCCTCGGGGGATGGAGGGGCCGATGGCCAGGGCTTGGCTGTGGCCTTCAAACCAGATCAGGAAGGCGGATTGGTCCGCTCCCGGTAGGCGCTGCTGGTTGAGCCAGTTGTAGTAGGCACCCATGTCCGCGTCCACTAAAGAGCCCGCCAAATCCAGATCGGCGTTGGGCTGGACGGCGGTCAGCAACTCATTCATTGGCCTCTGCCGTTGTCGCGGGGCGAAGCGCACCATGACGGTGAGCGGCTGGGCGCGACGCAGGGCCTCGCGGGCGGTCCACTGAGCGAAGGTGGTGCTGAAGATTTGCGTCCCGGAACCCTCGGTCAACAGCTTGATCTGAAAGCGGCCGAGCACCTCGTCCGCTGCATTGTCCATGCCAAGGTCTGATGGAACCAGCTTCGCCAGATGGGAGCGCAGTTCCTCCGGCCCCATGCCCGGACGCTGCAGTTCCGCCTGGATGTTGTGCAGCAAGGCGGCACGCACCGGTTCCAATGCGCCGTAAGACACGCAGGTGAGCAAGGGGCTGTGATCGGCGGGCTGACCACCGTCGATGTACCAGTGGCCGTACGCCACGGGATGGGCTTTGGCCCTGGCGGCTACCGCATTCAGTAACAGCGATAGTCCGTTGTCGGGTTTGACTCCGCCAAAATAGGCGCCGTGCTGGCGCAGGTTGCGAAATAACGGCGCGTCGTAAGTGTCAACGCCCTGCCCGATCACGGCTATGCCTAGCCGTCGCGTGGGCATGGTTTCCGGTGGGATCGCCGCCTGCAGGCGATCCCCATAGACCGTCGCAGCTTTACGAAACCCATCCAACTGCTGCGTGGTCCACAAGTAGGCGGACAGCTGTTCCACAAACTGGGCCGGCTGATTGATCCAATCGGACTGCTGCAACTTGAGGGAAAGAGAAAATTGCGAGAAGGCCTGGAACCAATCTTTTACCTGCGCGGGAGAAAGTGAACTCAGGTTGGCGAGTTCCTTATCGATCGATGCGCACTCGGCGGGGAATTTGTAATCGTAGTCGATGACCTCGCGCAACAGGCTGGGCAGAAAGGCAAGCGGCAGCTGTCGCAGCGCCTCCAGGTGGGCAACGGCCAGGCTCCGCGCCTGGGGTGGATACCCTGCGAACTGCTCGGCTTTGAGATCAGCTGGAAGCATGCGACTACACCAATTCTTTAATTGGCTTGCCCTGGGAAAGCGCAGCAGAAAATCCCATCATCGCTCCCAACGTGGGCACGAGGTCTATCGACTGCATGGGACGGTCATAGACCACGCCCTGCCGCACGCCTGCGCCCAGAGCCAACATCCAGGTGGTGCGTGAAGCTGCGTCGCCGGTGCGGTGGTGCTGAAATCCGTTGCCACCGGAGTCCTGGTCGGCATCGCGTCCAAAATCGGGCAGGATAAACAGGGTGGTGTTGCCGGCGTACTCGGGTTCGCTTTGGGCTGCCTTCCAAAGCTCCGCGCACAGGCGATCGGTGCGCCGGATGGCATCCACGTAGAGCGAGTAGGCGCCGGCGTGCGCAATATCGATATCGTGCATGGTGATCCAGAGGAGGCTGGGCGACTCCTGCTGCATCAGCCTGCGGGCAATGTATACGGAGAGCTCGTCAGGACTGGACACGGTGCGGGCATGGGCCTTGAAGTCGTCGACCGAAAGCTTCAGGATCATTTCCAACTGCTGCAGTTCGAACTCGCCGCCGGCGAGTTGCGGGGTGTACAGAGGAGTCTCGTAGTTGTCACGCAGCAGGTGCTCGTAATCCGTGGAACTCCCGGACATGGCCGCGGTGAGCAGGTGCTTGGGCAACACTACCCGCGCTCCCATGCCGGAACCGTAGGAACGATAGTCGCTCTCGCCGATGCGGTTGAAGCCGTTGCTGGGGGCAACCACCCAAGCATCGGAGAGCGGGCGATGCAGGTCTTTGCGAAAGTACTCGAATACGGTTGGATGCTGGGGAGGCACCGCGGAAAAGTTGTTGAGGGTTTCGTAGACGCCGGTGGCCAGGCTGGCAGTGGCGACGTAGTGGCCGAGGATCCCTTGATTTACTACCTGAGTGAAGAAACTCGCCTGGGGGATGAGTTGGTGGAGCAGGTTAGGAATATTCTCCTGCCCTTCCGGGGCGAAGGTTTCCTGGTCGCGCGCACCCCCGCCAAAGGTGATGACGATGATCTTTCGTTTTTTTGCGGCCGTGGCTCCTCGCAGCAGAGGGCTGGCGCTCATCAGGGTGGATCCCAATGCCACGCCCGCCGCGTCGCGCAGGAAGTCACGCCGGGTGCGACCGAGATGGTGGGCGAGTTGGCGAGGAGTGGTGGGTGTATCGGTCATTGATTGGAGTGCGGACTGGAGTGCGGATTGGAGGACGGATTAGTAGACGGCGCTGCCTTGGCCGAATAAACGAATTGCTGAACTTCTGCTCTTTCCTTGTCAACTTCGGCCATGTGCTGTGCGCGCTGCTTTTGGTAAACGTCGAATTCTTCCTGGGCGCGATCCTTCTGGCCGACATGGACATAGTCCTGTCCGAGGCGGTAATGGGCGTCAGGAAGGTTGGGATTCACCTCGAGCGCCTCGGTATATTCCGGAATGGATTTCGCATATTCATGCTGATCGGCGTAGAGATTCCCCAGCTGCACGTGCGCTTCTGCAAGCTTCGGATCGAGAGCCACCGACTTTTGCAACAACGATTCCACTTCCCGAGGATCGAAGCCGGGGTCTTGCGCCCGTTTTCCCTTCCACAAACTCATCGCGTAATAGTAAAGCGCCAACGCGTTACCGGGCTGCAGCTCGGAGAAACGGCGGAATCGCTCGATCACGTTTTGTGCCTGGTTCGGTGAGCTATCGTAGGCCTTGGAGAGAAAAAGATAACAGCGAGGATCAGCAGGGTTTAGATCGGCAGCGGTGAGCAGGGCCTTCACTGCTTCGTCGTATGTGCCGCGCGAATAGAGGGCCATGCCTAACCCGATGAAGAGCCGCGGTGAGTTCGGGTAACGTTTGACAGCTTCCTGGAACACGTCAATGGATGGCTCGTAGGTGCGGTGGAGAAGGAGTTCGCTGCCCCAATCAAACAGGTTGCCCTCGCTTGGATCCATGTGTGCAGCGACTTCATATTCGTTCACCGCCGGCACAAACTCTCCGCTCTTTTCGTCGATTTGAGCCAGCAGGTTATGCAGTTCTCCGGTATTTTTAATCTGCTCAAGATTTTGAACGAGTTGCCTGGCTTGACCCAGCTTTCCAGTTTGGAAATACGCCAGCGCGAGGTCATACCCATTGTCGTAAGAAGGACGGATCTCCTGCGCCTTTTCCAGCAATGGCACCGCGTCCGCAATTCTTCCGGACTGAATGTAGAGCTCACCCAGATTGTGGTTAGCATCGTAGTCGCGAGGTTCCAGTTCAAGAGCCTTACGAAACTGGCCCTCGGCCAATTCCGATTTGCCTGAGTGGAAGAGACTGGCTGCCAGATTCGTTCGGGCGGCTGCCGAATCCGGCTTCAATCGAACGGCGATTTGGAGCTGTTCTACGGCCTTAGCATCCTGAGACTGTGCCGCATAAACCAGCCCCAAAAGCTCATGAACCTCAAAGGTTCTTGGCGCATAGGGCAACAGGGCTTCCAGCTGCACCGCAGCCTCGGCAAACCGTCCCGCGTCATATTGAGAGACCGCTGATTGAAACTGACGGTCTAATACTTGGGTTTGGGGCGCCTGGGTCTGGTTTTGGTGGTCCTGGCCTGCGGCGAGCGCCGCACAAAACACAAGAGAATTAAGAACCATCCCCCGCGACCAGTACATTTTGCTCACAGCCCACCTTTGTTGTCACCGCGTGAGCGAAGCTACGCAGAAACACCCCGAAAGGCCGCAGAAAGCGGCCTTTACGGGGTGTTTTCATCTTAGCCTAGTAATACAACTTCAAAGAAAATTGTATTTGCCTCGGAGCGTTGGGAGCATCGCGGGTAGATCCGACGGCGCCGAAGTTAGTGTTGGTGAAGTTGGTTGAGTTCGGAATCGCGACAACGCCGTTGCCGCTGAATCCCGGAGCATTGAAATTCGGATGGTTGACGATGTTGAAGAACTCAGCCCGGAACTCCGTTCTGAAGCGCTCATTGATCGGAATGCTTTTGAAGGTGGAGAAGTCGAACCGATGGTAGCCTGGCCCGGTAGTCGTCCCCGGACGGTCGCCCAGATAACCGAAACCAGTCGTAGGTACGCATCCGGCTGGATTCGATGTTGTATCGCCGCCCAACAGGCAAGGCTGTTGGAAGGCTTTCGGGTTTCCCAACCAAAACGGAGTCAATTGGCCGCTTGCATTTTTCTTGACCTTTATTCCGAGGTCCGGGCTCTGCCCGGGTACGGTCACGTCGGCGCAGCCGGTGCCTTTTGTCGTGGAGGTCGGGCAACCGAGAGTGAGAGGCTGGCCTCCCTGAAGGGTAGTGATCCAGTTTATGCTCCACCCTCCGATGAACGCATTTCCGAGCTTACCCGTGTTGCTTAGATAATGCTTGTCTTTGCCGAACGGCAGTTCGTACCCGCCGCTGAAATGGAATACGTTGGTGATGTTAAAAGAGGCCAATGACCAATCTCCACGTAGACCAAAGCCGGGCACGTCGATTGCACGCTGGCCACTCAGACTACCGCCATTCAGCAAGTCGCCGGCGTCAGTAAAGGTTCTTGAAAATGTGTAGGTGAGGAGGAAATTCAGTCCGCTCGCGAACTGCTGCTCGAGCTTGGTTTGTAAGCCGTTGTAAACACTGGCTCCAATCATTCGCCCAGTCGAACCACCTCCGAGATCTGGAAACGGCTCTTGACCCAGGGTTCCTCCACCGACCGGACCCGTGGTACTGGCGTTGTACGGCAGGAGCGCGGTCACGTTATTCGCACCAGCATTCACCTGGAGATTGTCGGCCTTGGTCAGTACATAACCGACCTGCGCCGACATCGAGCGAGTGATCGCGTACTGGAAAGAGAGGTTGGCGGCCAAGGTTCTGGGGGTCACGAAATTGAACTGAAGCCCCTGCAGCCCTAAGCCTGATGCGTTCACGTCAAGAGGGGTGAATGAATGGCAGGAGAAGCCGGACTCAAAGGTCGCTGTTTGACCCGGACCTGCGGTCGCGCAGGTAGCGTACGGCGTGTTGTAACTAACAGGTGCGACGTTAGATAAGCCGGTAGGGGAGCCGTTAGGAACTTTGGGGTTGTACTCGAAGTTGTATACGAAGGGATAATTCTCACCAATATTCGGTCCGTAACCCTGATTCTCGAAAGCGTTCCAAAAGAGACCCACCCCGCCGCGCACCACCAGCTTGGGGTCTATTTGATAGGCAAAGCCGAAGCGTGGCGCAAAATTCGAGTATTGTGGCTTGAGCAATCCCTGGCCGTACTTGTTGGTCGACAAAATCGCAATTCCATCCTTGGCCAGGATATCGACGAAGCCGTTGCCGGCCAGGGACGGATTATTGGCTGTCGAAGACAAAGCCCTGTTGTCCTTCCCGGACGCCGGGATGATGAACGTCGGAGCCCCATTGTAATTGGGGACGAAGTTGGCTTGGCCGCCATTTGTCTCGTTAATGGGCCCAAAGTAGTCCCAACGCAAGCCGAGATTAAGAGTCAGCGTAGGAGTGACCTTCCAGTCGTCCTGGAGGTAAGCCGCGAAATAGGCTCTTTCGTCATAGGTTTTGTTGATGTTGGAGGAGCGGACATCGTCAGAGCCGCCGGAGTAATCCACTCCCGTTCCGTTAGTAATGGTCGAGGGTGTCGGGGGCAGAATAAATTGCGCGATACCGGTGGTACTGCCGTTATTGCCCGGAATATCTGTGAAGGTGCCGCTGTAGTCGAATTGGCCGTGCGACCAGGCGGGCTGGAGGGTATTGAACACTACGTGCTGGTATTCAACGCCCATCTTGAAGCCGTGAGCGCCGTAAACCTTGGAAAAGTCGTCGACTACCTGAGTGGTTTGGGTGGTTTCGTCCGAAGGCAAGAAGGAATTGCCGCCCAAAGTCTGCAAGCCACCAAAGGAGAAGGCGGGCAGACCGCCGTTGTTATCCGTCTGTGGGATACCCGGGATTCCGTATTGCGCCGGAATGCCGTAGGTAGAGCCTTCTGGCCCGAATCGTGAGGTGTGCAGGTGGTCCCATCCGATGCGCGCTACATTGACCGTCGTCGGCGAGAACAGATGGGTATAGGCCGCCACCCCCTGAAAAGACTTTGCCGTCTGGACGCCCTGCTGGAAGCCGCCGCCGTCCGCTACGCCCCCAAAGGGCCCGGGAATAAATTGAGGGTTGTCCCAATAACTGGCGCGCGCAAAGACCTGGTTTTTGTCGGAGATATCGTAGTCGCCCCGGACGTCAAACTGGTTGTTGTGCTGGTAGAGCTTGGGACTGACTGCAAAATTTGAAGTGACTCCAGCAGCGGTTGGTAGTGGGAAAAGATTCAACAGCTTGACAGCGTTGGGGTCGATGCGGCTGGCAGGAATTTGATTCAGACCCGGGCAGGCGGCGAGCGAGATCGTATTTCCCGTGCAGGTGGAGAGGCCGAACGGATCGCGAACATAGCCACCAGGGACTGCACGCGTGGTCGCGGGATCCAGCACGGTGCCGACCGGTATCATACGTCCCAGGGCATCCGGTCGCGACGCGCTCGAGGCATTCGCGGTGATCAACTCGGACAGATTGGAGTATCCGCTGTTGCGCTCCAACACGGTAGGCACTCCGATCCCAGATTGGGTGTTGCCTTGTACGTGCCGGAAACCCTGATAGTCACCGAAATAGAAGATCTTGTTCTTGATGACGGGGCCGCCGATGGAACCTCCGAACTGGTTCCAGCGCAGCTCTCCCTTTTTGATCCCGTTGTTATTTTCAAACCAGTCGGCGGCGTCGAGGACATCGTTGCGGAAAAATTCCCAGGCTGCGCCATGAATCTGGTTGGTGCCGGACTTGACCGTAGCGTTGAGGACGGCGCCCGCGGCACGGCCCAGCTCGGCACTGAAGTCGGAAGTCTGGACCTTGAATTCCTCGATCGCGTCGGGCGGAGGAAGAACCACAAAGTTTGTTCCGTTCAGGAAGTCGACGTTGTCGGAATTGTTGTCAATGCCATCCAGCAGGTAGTTGTTCTGCGAAGGGCGCAGACCATTGGCGGAGAAGGCTCCGTTCGCCGCATTGCCGCGAGTGTCGGCCTGCGGAGTGTTCACGCCGGCCGCCAGTTGGGCCAGGAAAGTAAAGTTGCGTCCATTCAGCGGCAGGTTGTTCACGCTGCGCTCGTTGACCACCTGCCCGACCGACGCATCCTCGGTCTGCAACTGCGGCGGTGCGGTGGTGACCTCAACGGTTTCCGTCGCGGCTCCGGTCTTAAGCTGAATATCGACACGAAGATTCTGGCTGACCGCCACATTCACATTTTGCTGGGTGGTCACCGAGAAGCCAGGAGCGGTGGCGGAGATGGAGTAGTTCCCGATTCTGACGGGCGAGAACTTGTATAAGCCGGAGCTGTCCGTATTCGCCACCTGGGAGATACCTTGATCCGTATTCAAGAGGGTCACTTTTGCGCCGGGAATCACCGCGCCAGTGGCATCCTGAACCACTCCAGTAACGGATCCTTCATCGACCTGGGCGAATGCGGAGGGCGCCAGAAGCAAGCAGGGCACCAAAAGCAAGCAGAGGGATGTAAGGGTTAAGCAGCCGAAAAGTTGAAACCGGCGAGAGAAATTGCGATCATGGCGCATCCGAAGAACCTCCCAAGTCATTGAAACCACGGTCATTTATTGCGCTGTTGGGCGCTGACTCGCGTGGGTACTCTTTTAAAACAGAGGCCCAGTAACCGTTTTCTGTACTGATTCAGTAACCGGTTACATTGTTGGTGTCGAAATGAAAGCTAGTCCTGACAAATGACATTTGTCAACCAAAAGGTTGAGGTGGTTTCAGCCAAAGGGTGGAAATCGTAACGGGTGGGGATCGAGATCGTCGTTTTTTGGGGCGGTGAGGTGTCAAGAAGCCCTCAAAGCGGCGGCGGTCGAGGGGCTCAGAGGCCTCTGGGAGCTCAGGGGCTGAAGCGACTCTATGGGGTCGATTTTATTGGACAAGCGAGTGCCGCACCTACGGCGCTCGGGATCACCCTCCGATAACCCAGCCCTTCCGGGCTGGGCTGACGTTTAGCGTCGGCCCTCCGGGCCTTGGGGAACTATAGTGTTGGATTTGAAACCAGTCCCCGCAGGGATGGCTGAAAATTGTCCAGGATCCGTCCGCTGCCTATTTTGACGATGTATGTCGATTGCTTTGAGGAGCGTGCGGAGGAACAAAATCAGGTTGCTTCTGTTTGACCGGATGCTGTCTAACACGGACTCATGAGGGCTTTAGAATTTGGGCGAGAGATAAAAGAAGACCGCAGATCTCTCCACTACGCTACCCCGGATTTCCTGTGGAGGTCGGTGGTGTTGGCAAACATCATGCGCCTTTCCTTGAAAGAAAGGCGCACACGCGGCCTTGTCCGGTGCTACGTGACAGGAAATCCGGGCACGCTCCGGTCGAGATGACAATTCTCTTTGAGGTTAGGTTTTGCGTTTCCACGAAAGGTCCGCGGAACTGCAGATCCGCTCGGCTTCGCTCGGGATGACAAAGGAAAGGGCAACGGTTCCACAGACAGTGGCTGCTGAACCGAGGCGCTTCTCAAATCTAATTTGGACAGGTCTGAAGTTCAGCCGTCCCTTCGGGACTGAGCTTGGAAATGGGGTTCTCACACAGACACTAAGGCACGACGTATTCTCAATCAGGGCACGATTCGTCGTCCCCTGATACAAAACAGGGTTTTCGCACGTTTACTGTTAGTGTGATGGGATGGGGTCGGCGACGTGCGGTGCCCTCCGTTCTGCCCCGTCACGCAAAGATCAAGCGTAAGAATGCTCCAGGCGGGACCTTAAGGATGTCGCGGCACAAAAACGAGATCCAGTTCCCTTCCCGGCGGGCAGTCCTTAAGAGCATGGGGTTGGCGCCCCTACTTCTCCGTCCGGCTCCATTCCAGGGATACTCGTTTGTGTTCGGTCCCGGGAAGAGTCTCCCGAATCGGGATGCCGGTCTGCCTTTCTCCGACGTTCGTCTCACGCCTCACTATCCGGCCGCCTCCCCTTTGGAAGGTGTTCTCCGTCTGGTCGCTCCGGGTTCGGACGAATACGTTACCGAAAAATATGCCTGGGAAATTGAATTGCTTCTCAAACAGTGGGGCCAAGCCCTCAAGGCGTCGGTGCGCGACGTTTCCGTCCTGGCAAAGTCACTGGACCCCTCGATCGAAGCCTCCGCGCTCGTTCCGGCCAAGGAAATCGCGCTGCGTGCCGGGAACGGGATCACGATCTCGCGAAGACTGTTTGACGGCAAGGTGGTTCCGGGGCGGGAGCGGTTTCTCCGGGAAATCCGGACCTGGCTGGGGCAGGTCTCAGGGATAGAGACTGCCGAATTCGAAATTACGAGTATCGAAGAAATCAACAGTGCCCCGCTGACGGTTCGCCTGGATATCCGCTATGACATTGTCGCCAAGGGAAACGATGAGCGGCGTGAAGAGCGGGTCGGATTGTGGCACACCGAGTGGTCACGCGATACATCGGAGGGCTGGAAAGCCCGGAGATGGGAGGCCAGCGAAGAAACGCTCAGTGTTACGCAGGGGGCGATGTTTATCGATATAACCTCGCAAGCTCTCGGCCGAGCGGAATCGTACACGAACCAGATGCTTCGTGGTTCCGACTACTGGCGTACGGTTCTGGATGGTGCATGCGGCATCGACGTTTACGGCAACAATGGTGTGGCGGCGGGGGACTTCGACAATGACGGCTTCGACGATCTGTATGTTTGCCAACCGTCGGGCCTGCCAAACCGGCTTTACCGCAACCGGGGCGATGGGACGCTGGAAGACGTAACAGAAAAAGCCGGGGTGGGCGTGCTCGACAATACTGCGTGCGCACTGTTCGCCGACTTTGAAAACAAGGGACGGCAGGATCTGCTTGTCGTTTGCGCCAGCGGTCCCCTGCTCTTTCTGAATCAAGGGAACGGGACGTTCTCGCTCAAGCGCGACGCTTTCAAGTTTGAGCGGCCTCCGCAGGGAACGTTTACTCATGCGGCTGTAGCCGACTACGACCGTGACGGACGTCTCGATGTTTACTTCTGCCTCTATAGCTACTACCTGGGGCTGGACCAGTATCACTACCCGGTGCCCTATTTCGATGCCCGGAATGGTCCACGCAATTTTCTGCTGCACAACGAAGGGGACGCAACCTTTGTAGACAGGACCGAGGCGGCAGGATTGAATGCTGAGAACGACCGCTATAGTTTCGCTTGCGCCTGGGGCGACTACGCCGCCAACGGCTTGCCGGATCTTTATGTTGCCAACGATTTCGGGCGCAGCAACCTGTACCGCAACAACGGTGATGGGATGTTCACCGCGGTGACAGGCGAAGCCCACATTGACGATCCGGGCGCTGGCATGAGCGCGTGCTGGTCTGATTTTGATAACGACGGCAAACAGGATGTCTACGTTGCGGACATGTGGTCATCCGCGGGCCAGAGGGTTTCCGCGCAAAAGCGCTTTCATGAAAAAGCGCCGGAAGAAATCCGCGCACTCTACCGGCGGCACGCGCGAGGCAACGCGCTCTATCGAAACCTGGGGAATGAAAGATTCGAAAACGTCAGCCGGCAAGCCGGAGTGGAGATGGGCCGTTGGTCCTGGTCTTCGGATTTCTGGGATTTCGATCACGATGGCTTCCCTGACCTTTACGTCGCCAATGGATACATCTCCGCGCCGGAACGGAACGACCTGGCAAGTTTTTTCTGGCGGCAGGTGGTGGCGAAATCGCCTGAGGATGCTACGCCCTCATTGGCTTACGAGCATGGATGGAATGCAATCAATGAATTGATCCGGTCCGACCGCTCCTGGAGCGGCTATGAACGAAATGTCATGTTCGCGAACAACCGCGATGGCACATTCACCGAGGTTTCAGGCGCGGTGGGGCTGGATTTTCCTGAGGACGGCCGCTCCTTTGTTCTCGCCGATATCGACCATGACGGACGGTTAGAGGTGATCCTCAAAAACCGGAATGCCCCGCAATTGCGGATCTTGCACAATGCGATGAAGGAACTTGGTCAATCGATCGCGTTCCGCCTGCAAGGGCACAAGAGCAACCGCGATGCCATTGGAGCATCGATCACCCTCGAAGTGGGCATCCTGCGCCAGACGAAGTATTTGCAGGCAGGAACCGGGTTTATTGCCCAACACACGAAAGAAGTATTTTTTGGCGTTGGAAAGCCGGAAGGCGCAATTCGAGCCACGGTCCGCTGGCCAAGTGGGCTTTCTCAGCAATTCGAAAGTATCCCGGTCAACCACCGGATCGAAATTGAGGAGGGTTCCGCCGAATTTGTAGCCAAGCCGTTCGCCACACCACCGCAGGCCTACGCCCAAGCGGGACCACCGGTAAAGTTAGAACCGCTGCCCTCGCAGATAGAGACGTGGCTGATTGAACCTTTGAAAGCACCGACGTTTTCCCTGCCGGACCTCGCGGGCAACATGCGAGGACTGCAAAGTTTGCGGGGTGGCTATGTGCTGCTCAGTTTCTGGGCGACGCGGGCGCCGCTCTGCGCCGACCAGCTGAGGCTTCTGCATCAAAACCAGCCGGCGCTGGCCAAAAGCCAGCTGGAGATTTTAGCGGTAAACGTTGACGACGCGGGCGATCTACGAACGGCACGGTCGTTTGCGACGCAGGAGAGACTCTCTTTTCCTGTTCTGTTTGCGACGGAAGATGTGGCGGGCGCTTATAACATCATCTACCGTTACCTGTTCGACCGTCGCCGGGACCTGGCAATTCCCACCTCCTTCCTGCTCGACAGAGAGGGCATGATCGTCAAGGTGTATCAAGGCCGGATCGATCCTCAGCGATTGTTGGAGGATGTAAAGGCTATCCCAACCACCGCAGCCGATCGCATACGAAAAGCGCTTCCGTTTGGCGGGGCGCTCTATCATGATGCATTCCAGCGCAATGACTTCACCTACGGAGTGGCGCTCTTCCAGCATGGCTACCTCGACGCGGCGGCCGCCTCCTTCGAGCAGGTGATCGCTCAGAAACCGGACGACCCGGAAGCCTATTACAACCTGGGCACGCTCCACCTGAGGCGAAATGATCTTCAGCAGGCGCGTCAATATATGGAACAAACATTGAAGCTGCGCTCGAATTATCCGGAGGCATGGAACAATCTTGGTATGATCGCGGCCCAACAAGGACAACCCGATGAAGCAGTGCGGGACTTCCAGCAGTCGCTCAGCCAGAGACCGAACTTCGCGATCGCCTTGCTCAACCTGGGAAATCTTTATCGCCGGCAGGGCACGTTTGACAAGGCACAAACTCTTTTGGTTCGGGCGCTCGAAATTCAACCCGATGATCCTGAGACTAACTACAGCCTCGGGATGTTTTACGCTCAGCAAGGCCAAACGCAATCGGCGGCGGACTATCTGCAGAAGGCAATCGATCTGCGACCCGGTTATCCCGAGGCCCTGAACAATCTCGGTGTTCTCTTTGTTCGAGCCAAGAATTACGCAAGTGCGGAAACCGAATTCAAGACGTGCATCCAAGCCGCGCCGAAGTTCGATCAGCCGTATCTGAATCTTGCCCGTCTCTACGTGATGCAGAATGATAAGGAGAAAGCAAGAGAAGCGCTGCAGGAACTGCTGCGGGTGCAGCCTGAACACCCGGGGGCGCAACAGGCCCTTGAAATGCTAAAATCGCAGCCTTGATGGGCACGCGGCAACGGTATGTATGGATGGTGAGTCGCGTATTGATGGAGCAACCAACCAGAATCGCAATGGCGTGGTCCACCGCGTCGAAGTTATGCCGGGCCGGCAGTCTCTTTTTGCTTCTTCTTAACAGCCTGACGCTCGCTGCCCAGCAGCCTCATCATGCCGCAACCGCCAGGGAAGCAGAAGCGTCTTCGAAGCCCTCCCCAAATCTCAAGCAGGCTGAAGAGCTTCGGCGGCAGGGCCTATTCGATCAGGCGATGGGTAAGGTTCAGGAGGAACTGCAGCGTGATCCGGCCAGCGTTGAAGCCTACAACTTGCTGGGCTTTATCTACATCGACGAAAAGGACTACAGCCATGCTGTCGAAGCATTCCAGCATGGCTTGAAAATCGCTCCGGGCTCAGCAAAGACGCGCAACAACCTGGGCAATGTCTACATGGCTGGGCAGAAGCCTGATTTGGCGGAGAAAGAATTTCGAACCGTTTTGCGGACAGATCCCGGGAACCGCGATGCGAACTACAACCTTGGCCTCCTGCTGATGGGCAAGGGATCGCCCGGTGAAGCCATTGCGCACTTTGAACGCGTGCGTCCCGCGACGGTGGCAACACAGTTCAATTTGATTCATGCCTATCTCGCAAGCAACCGCACCGCGGAGGGATTGCGGCTGGCAACTGAACTTTCGGCCCAGAACAAGGATAATATCCAGGTTCATTTCTCCCTTGGAACCATGCTGGCCTCGGAAAGACAATACAAGCCTGCGGAGTTAGAACTGGAAAAGGCCGATGCATTGCGGCCGGGCACGTTCGAGATCCTATACAACCTGGGACAAACCTACCTTCGCGATGGGGCCAACTCCAAAGCGGAATTCGCACTCAGCCGCGCACTCAAGTTGAAACCTGACTCGCCTGACACGCTGCACCTGCTTGCGCAGGTGTATTCGAATGAGTCGCGCCCGCTCGACGCACTTGACCTGCTGGTTCACGCTCACAAAATTGCGCCCGAGAATACGGACGTGATCCTTCTGATGGCCCGAGTCAGCATGTCTCAGAACTACTACGAGGATGCGATACCGCTTCTGGAATCGGGCCTTACGATCGCGCCACAGCGCGCGGATCTGCTGGCTGCGCTGGGCGAAAGCTATTTCATGGCAGGCAAGGTGGACAAGGCCATCGAACAATTCCAAACACTGATGAAGGTCGATCCATCCGCGCGCTCGTACGTGTACCTTGGCATTTCTTACCGGCATCTGGGGCGATTCGACGAGGCAAAACAATATTTTCAAGATGGCCTCAAAGTCGATCCTCACAACAGCGCTTGCCTATTTAATCTCGGATTTATTGCGGAGCGGCAGGGAGACGACGCACAAGCTGAAGCGATGTTTCGGGAGGCGCTCCGCTCCAATCCGAACTATGGCGCCGCGCTGTTGGAGCTAGCCAACCTGCGCATCGCGAGCAAGAAATATGCAGAGGCCGCCGACTTGCTCAGGAAGTACGTGGAGGTGAGCCATAGCCCGGCGACGGGATATTACAAGCTCGCGATGGTAGAGCGAAGCCTGCACCAAACCGAGGCCGCCGACCGAGATCTAAAGGTATTTCAAACAGTGTCCAAAGACGCTCCAACGGGTCCATATCCGTATGAGCACCTTTTCGACTACCTGGATAATCGCTCGAAGCTCGCTCCGCAGGCTCAGAACCAATTCGATATAGGGCAACTCCACGACGAGATCAGCAAGCATCCGGATCAGCCAGAGGATCTGTACTTGCTGGCCGAGGCTTATCTCAAATCCGGAAAGAAGGCGGAAGCGAAAGACACCATCGCCCAGCTGGACAAATTAAGCGCAGGCGACTACCGCACACAAAATGGAGTTGGCGTTCTGCTCGCCCGTTATCACCTGTACGACGATGCGATCCAGCACTTCCGCGATGCGCTGCAGGCGAACCCAGGTTCGGACGAAGTAATATTCAACATTGCCGACGCTTACTTTCGAAAAGGCAAGTATGCCGAAGCACTCGATGCCGCCGGGCAGGTTTCAGAACAAGGGCGCAAAGATAACGCTTATCTCGCTTTGCTGGGAGACATCTATACGCACCTCGGCGACACCACTCGCGCCACGCAGGTGTACGAAGATGCGCTCACGCGCAATCCGGACAATGATCAGGACTATCTGTCGCTCTCGCTGCTGCAGCTTCGGGAAAATTCCATTGCTGACGCGAAGCAGACGTTATTGAGGGGCCAGGCACGCGTTCCAAGTTCGGGAAAAATCCTTTGGGGCCTCGGCTTAGTTTCAGCGTTAGAAGGCAACACTCCGCAGGCCGCAGATCAATTGGCCCGGGCGGTTGATCTGCTGCCAGAGTGGCCTGGTAGCTATTCAACCCTGGGTGTTTTCTATTATCAAACCGGACAGATCGATAAGGCGAAAGAAGTCCTGAACCGATTCAAGAACAGCAGCGAAAGCGGCGCCCTGGACATCGACCGGATTGAACAGGTCCTGGCGCAAGCGCCGGCGACTTCCCCGGCGGCCAAGGAGCCTATGACCATGGCCAACAGGCAGCAACTGCTACAAATCGCGCTAACGCTCGCAGACAGGACGCTCTGAGACGTGGCGCATCGACTCTGGCCTGGCATCCTGATCGCTTTGATGGCCACATCCGTCCCGTCCATCTCGGCTATCGGGGCTATCGGGGCTGGTGCGCAACAGCCCGCGAAGGGGCAGGGTACGGCAATCCCGGTTCGCTACACGGACATTCGCAAGGCTGCCGGCATCACCTTTCTTCAGGATTCCACGCAAACCGACGAGAAGTACTATCTCGAAACCATGGGCACCGGCGTCGCCTGGATCGACTACGATCAGGACGGGCTCATGGACCTGTACTTCGTCCAATCTGCCGCCACCGACATTTACAAACCTTCCGCACCCTTGCGCTCAGCGCTCTATCACAACAACGGTGACGGAACGTTTACCGACGTGACCGAAAAAGCCGGCGTCGGTGGGACAGGACATTATGGACAAGGTGTGGCTGTCGGAGATTTCGACAACGACGGGTTTCCCGATCTCTACGTGACCGGGTATGGGCGCGCCATTCTCTACCACAATAATCACGATGGCACGTTCACCGACGTGACTGCCAAAAGCGGGCGTCGCCGACGAAGGGCGATGGTCAACCAGTGCTGGATGGTTTGACTACGACAAGGACGGATGGCTCGACCTGGTGGTCACCAACTACATTGAGTGGAGCCCCAAGCAACAATCTCTGGTGCGGAGAACGCGCTCCCGGCTATCGTTCCTACTGCAATCCAGGCAACTACAAAGGCCAGAAAACGAAGCTCTACCATAACAACCACGATGGCACCTTTACTGACGTGAGCGACAAGTCGGGAGTCGGCCTGCCCGAATCGAAAGGGATGGGAGTGGTGCTGGCCGACTTCGACAACGACGGCTGGCCGGATATTGCGATTGCCAACGACACCTGGCCGAATTTCCTGTTTCTGAATAACCACGACGGTACGTTCAAGGATGTGTCGCTGGTTTCCGGTCTGGCGGCAAGCGAAGATGGGAAGTACGAGGCCGGCATGGGCATCGACGCCGCGGATGTAGATGGCGACGGTTTGCTGGACGTATACATCACCCATCTTGATTTTGAATTGAACCGGCTGTACCTCAACAACGGAGACAGGACATTTACCGATGATACTTACAGCTCTGGCATCGGCTCGAAGGCGAGGCTGCTGAGCGGGGTGGCAGCCAAGTTCCTGGACTACGACAACGATGGCTGGATGGACATCCTGCAATTGAATGGCGCCATGGTAGACAACGTGAGCCTTTATCACAGCGAGGTCTCGTATAAAGAACCGCTGCTGATGTTCCGCAACCTAGGCCACGGTCATTTCGAAATGTCGTCTGCTTCTCTCGGTCCCGATTTTCTTCGCCCGGTCGCAGGGCGTGGTCTGGCTACGGCGGATTTCGACAACGATGGCGACATCGACATTGCCATCAACAACCGCGGTGATTTTCCGGAGTTGCTGCGCAATGACGGAGGCAATGCCAATCACTGGCTGGAGGTGCAGTTGATCGGGACAAAATCGAACCGGGACGGCACCGGCTGCGTACTGAAACTGACTTCGGAAGGGTTTGTGCACGTGGAGCAGGCCGAGGGCGGAGGCAGCTATATGTCGGCCAGCGATCCACGCATTCATTTTGGCCTGGGCAAGCGATCCAAGATCGAGTCGCTGGTGATCAGCTGGCCCAGCGGCCAGGTGGATAAGCTGGCAAACGTACCCATCGACACCATCATCGCGGTCAAAGAAGGCAGGGGCATGGTTCCCCATCCGTTCCCCAGAGTGCCGGCCCGATGAGTCTCTATAATCATCGCAAGCTATGATTTTTCCGCGAAGGCGCTTCCTCGGCTCATCTCTCTTTCTGCTCGGCAGCAATCTGACAGAGGCTCTTGCCACTCCGCTCTGGCGATGGAGGAACGCGGATCTGCTGCAGGCTGCGGTTGCTGCGCCCACGGCATCGCCGGTCCAGTTTGTGGATGTGGCCCAGCAAGCCGGGCTCACCATTCCCAATGTGTGGGGCGGCGTCGACCATAAACGGTCCATCATTGAGGCCAAGGGAAGCGGACTGGCCTTTTTCGACTATGACCATGACGGATGGCTGGACATCTACCTCACCAATGGAGATCGGCTCGACGCGCATTGGCCTGCCGGAAAGGCTCCGACTTCTCATCTGTACAAGAACAATCGCGATGGCACGTTTACCGACGTCACGGAAAAATCGGGACTGGGCACGTACCGGTTGGCAGACCGGCGTCTGCGTGGGCGATTACAACAATGATGGATGGGATGACCTGTTCTGCTGTTTCTGGGGACACAACATTCTTTTCCGCAACAATGGAGATGGCACGTTTACCGATGTGACGCACAAGGCCGGCCTCGATCAGGCGCAAGTTCGCTGGGGCGCGGGCTGTACTTTCCTCGACTACGACCGGGACAGCCACCTTGATCTTTTTGTTTGCAATTATCTCAAGCTGGATCCGCAAACGATTCCTCCTGCCAACGACACGAAGTTCTGCCAGTGGAAGGGCGTTCCGATCATGTGCGGCCCGCGCGGGCTTCCGGGCGATACGAACATCCTCTATCACAACAACGGGGACGGCACGTTTACCGACGTTTCTGAGAAGTCGGGAATTCTGAAGCCTGGCCCACGTTACTCGATCACCGCTGTCTCCTATGACTTCGATAACGACGGGTGGCCGGACATCTATGTCGCGGTGGATTCCGAACCCAGCATTTTGTTCAAGAACAATCATGATGGCACGTTCACGGATATCGCCGTCATGGCGGGTTGCGCTTACAGTGACAACGGGCACGAACAGGCGGGGATGGGCGTTGCGGTGGCCGACTATGACTGTGACGGATGGTTCGATATCTTCAAGACCAACTTTGCCGATGACACCTGCAACCTATACCACAACAACGGCGATGGAACCTTCAGCGACGTCACGTTTGCTGCCGGGGTTGGGGTCAACAACCGTTATGTAGCGTGGGGCTGCGGGTTTATCGATTACGACAATGACGGATGGCCAGACATCATCCAGATCAACGGCCACGTCTACCCTGAAATTGATAATTACCATTTCGATCAGACGTTCAAGAATCCGCGGCTGGTTTACAGGAATTTAGGGAACGGCCGCTTCAAAGATGTTTCGGCGGAGATGGGGCCGGGTATCAGCGAGCACTTTTCCAGCCGCGGCGCTGCTTTTGGCGATTACAACAACGACGGTGACATGGATGTGCTGATTTTGAATATGAACGATTTGCCGTCGTTGCTTCGGAATGAGGGCGGCAATCAACAGAATTGGATCAAGATCAAGCTGGTGGGCACCAAGTGCAATCGCACGGCGATTGGGGCGCGGGTGCGGGTGGTGACGGGGAAGCATATCCAGATGGATGAGGTTCACAGCGGCACCAGCGTCATGTCGCAGAGCGATCTTCGGCTTCACTTTCGGGTTGGGCAAGGTTGAGACGGTGGATTTGATTGAGGTGAAGTGGCCAACTACGCAGAAGGTTGAGAAATTTAGCCGGGTCAAGGCGAATCAGATTATTACGATTCGTGAGGGTGATGGGATTATTAAGCCTCGGTAGCGGGTAAGAGCGAAACCACAGGTCCCTCCACTCCGCTTCGCTCCGGTCGGGATGACAAGGAAAGGGTGACGGTTCCATAGAGAGCGGACGTCGGACCGAGGCGTTTTTCAATACCCTGGGTGGGCCGCAGCCCATGACTCCTCCGGAGTAGAGAGACCTGCGGTTTAGTCTTACCCTTCCGAAGGGACGGCTGCGGTCGAGCCTCGAATTACTAATTCCGCGCGGACGATGTGGGTGACGCCTTCGCTTTCTCCGCGGTGGCTGGCGGCGTAGAGCGAAGTGAAGGCGAACTCGGCGATTTCAGCGCGCGACAGGCGGATCGTCGTCAGGGGCGGGGGCATGAAACTGCTGAGCGCAATGTCGTCAAAGCCTACAACCGAAATATCTTCGGGAACATGCAGGCCGGCCGCATATACGGCGCCCATGATACCGATGGCGGTGAGATCGTTCGAGGCCAATACGGCCGTCGGACGCACCGGCAGCTTCAATATGTCTAACATCGCGGCGTAGCCTCCATCGAAGCGATGGTTGGCGGCACGGATGAATTCTTCGCTGCATTCGAGTTTTTTGCGTCGTAGCGAGGCCAGGAACGCCTCATAACGCGTCCTCGCGGAAGCAAGGTTGACCGGACCGCTGACAAATGCGATCTTGCGGTGCCCTAGCGAGGTCAGGTGGTCGATGGCCTGGTCCACCCCACTGTCATAGTCAAGAGAGATGTTGCTGATCCCGTGCCCCACCGATCCGGTGTCGAGAAAAACAATGGGGATGCCGCGGCCGCTCAGCATCTGGATGAGCTCCGGATCCATTTCCGAGGTCATGATGGCAACGCCGTCCACCTTGCGTTCCAACATTCGCCGGACACAGACTTCCATGCGCTCGGGCTGGTAGTCGGTATTGGCAATCAGGACTTCGTGGCCATGCTCGACCGCAAGGCGCTCGAAACACTTCACCAGTTCAGGGAAGAATGGATTCTCAATGTCGGAGATGATCAAGCCATAGATGTGGCTCTTGCCCGTACCGAGAGTGCGCGCATGGGTGTTGGGGTAGTAGCCGGTGCGTTGGATCGCTGCGCGGACGCGCTTTTCCGTGCGCGCGTCCACAGGGGCCGTGCCGTTCACCACGCGCGAGACCGTGGCTGTGGAAACCCCGGCTCTCTTTGCTACTTCCCTGATGTTCATGCCTGTGGCGGAACTGGCGACTCACAGAGCTTGTACTGCTGAAGGTTACTGTCGCTTACCCAGCGACTATTTTGTCTCATAATACACCGGGACTGGTCAGACCAATCGGGACCGGCTCCAAGTGGCGGGTACTACTTTGCCAGCAGCGCGTCGAGCCCTGCTTGCGCGATTTGCTCGTCGACTTCAGACTTTGCACCGCTGGCTGAGATCCCACCCAGGAGCTGGCCATCGATGCGAATCGGCAGGCCTCCCTGGTTAGGGAAAAAATTTGGGAAGGCAAGGTTTTGCACATTGCCGTTCTTGACCGCTTCCGCGGCCTCTCTCGAAGGGCTGCCATAAGCGGCGGCGTCACGAGCCTTCTTCTGAGCAAATTGCAGGGTATTGAGCGAGGCGGTGTCTCCCTTTTCCAGGAAGAGCAGGTTACCGCTTTCGTCCACGATACAAATCGTTACGCTCACGTTCAGTTCTTTTGCTTTCGCTTCGGAAGCAGCCACCATGGTTTTAACGGCGGCCAGGTTCAGATACTTTTTGCTCGGCAGGTCGCTCGCGTACACCATCAACGGAGCCAGTAGTACTGCCACCAACTTGTACATGAAAAGCCTCCTATTGTTGCTTGCCCGGCTGCCCCTCGAGAACGACCAGGAACTGCTTCACTTCTCGCCGTTGCTGCTCGACGGCGTCGGCCTGCCGCTTTTCGATCTCGTCATGGAGTTTGAATTCCTTTGCGGCCTTTTCCGGCGATCCGATCCGATCATAAGCTACGCCTAGCCGGTAGTGCGCCTCGCCCAGCTGCGGGTCCGACTCGATCGCTTTGGTATAGAAGGCGATTGCTTTTTCAGGTTGGCGCGGGGAAAAGGAGAGAATGCCAAGTTGCAGATATGCGTCGGCGCACTTCGGGTCGATCGCCACTGCTTTCGTGAGCAGAGCTTCGACCTGGCTCTGGGCCTTCGGATCGACTGGCTGTTGCTGTCGCTTCTGGATGGCCATGGCGTAGAAATAGTTCCCCAAGGAATTTTCTGGCTGCGCCTGGACAAAGCGCGCAAGCCTGGGCTCAATGCAGGCCAGAGGTTTGGGGGAGGCCATCTCTATCCGGCCCATGAAGGTGTAGGGTTCGGGATCGGATGGATCCAGGTCGGAAGCAGCGCAGAGACTGGCGGCCGCCTCGTCGTAGCGAGCGCCGGCAAAGAGCGCAGTGCCGAGGGCAGTCAGCATTCGGGCTGAGTGCGGATGTGCCTTGCTTCCATTCCTGAAAACCTCGGCGGCTTGCCAGACGGCGCGATGGAGTAATAACTCTGAGCCCCAGGCGAAATAATTCTGTTCGCTGGGATCCAGGCGGACGGCCTGCTCGTCCTCACGAACCGCGGCCAAAGGGTCGCCCTTTTTCTCGTCGAGCTCACCCTGTTGGCGATGGAGGTCCGCGTCGTGCTGGGGTACGCTCCGATCCATCGTGGTGCGCCCGGAAGCGTCCGGCTTCAGGGTGAGGGTCTCGCGCGCGAGCGCTTCACTGGTGCGCAACGTGGCATCGGACCCGTGGCCGCCCACGGCTGTCCAATCGGTGACCCCGGCTACGGTGAAATTGGGCTTATCGGCGAATTCCATGGCTGGAATCGAGGATTTTGGATCGTCCGGGTCCTTTACGAGGAGGACCAGGTCGACGTGCTTCTCGTCTCCCGGAGAGCCGACTTGAACGGCGGCGGAGCGAGTGCGCAGTTCTGCCTTTTGAGCGCTGAGTTGGTAGTTGCCTACGGGAAGAGCGGAAAACGCGAACACTCCGGCTGCGCTCGTTTTCGTCTCCCTGGCGCCTGGCATGCCTTCTTGTTCCAACCTGACCGAGGCATCGCTTACCACGGTGCCGGCCGAGTTGACGACTTTCCCCTGGACGCTTCCTGAGTCCGTGTGCTGTGCAATCGCCAACGACAGGCTCATGAGGAGCGCGGTGACCGCGGCAATCGACCGAAGACACCGGGAGTTCGAAGGCGATAATCCAAAGGAACCCATCACGAGCGAAACCTGACCGTACTTCTGGGGAATTTTACTAGGGTGGGTCGTGTTAACACCTTCAAACCTTGGGCCGGAGCCAGACAAGTCACTGATTTGGGCCACGTTATCACTGGCGGTTGCAAATCTTGCGGAGGGGAGTCGAAGGAGATGCGGCCGAGGCCATCGGGAGGCACACGTTCGAGTGGAGAATGCGTGCTTACGAACCGTTTTCGGCCTGGCTATCATCTATAGTTGAGACCTTAGAAGGCAGCCTGCGATATGCCGTTAGCGTTCGATTTTTTCCTGCATTTCGCCTACATCATCCTTTTTCTCTGGGTGATGGCGGAGCAGCTTGGCGTCCCCGTGCCGAGCCTGCCCCTGCTGTTGGCGGCAGGCACGTTGACCGCTACGCACAAATTGTCCCTCCCCCTGGTTCTGGTTGCTGCGGTGGCCGGCTGTTTTGTCAGCGATTCGCTCTGGTATCTGCTGGGCAAGCGTTTTGGCAGCACCATGGTGAAGCTGGTCTGCCGGTTGTCGTTTGAAAGGTCCACCTGCGTTCGCAAGACCGAGGACTATTTCACCAAGTACGGCGAGCAAGCCCTGCTGGTGGCCAAGTTCGTGCCCGGACTGGGCACGGTCGCAGCGCCCATTGCCGGTCAGACGGGGATGCGGTATCGCGTCTTCCTGGCCTACGATCTGGCCGGCGCTTTGTTCTGGGCGGCAACGCTTACCCTGATCGGCCGTTTCTTTGGTGATGTTTTGCGCGTGCATCCAGGAGCACTTTCCTTCATGGGCCATTTTGCAGGCGCGATTTTCCTGCTAGCCATCGCCGGGCTCCTGGGCTACCGGATCTGGAAGCAGCAGGCGTTTCTGAAGCAGGTGCGCACTTCGCGGCTGGACCCGATCGAGTTGAAACGCATGCTGGACGGAGGGCAGAACCCTTATATCGTTGACTTGCGCCATCCGCTCGACTATTTGCCCGATCCGCGGGTGCTGCCCGGGGCGATCCGGCTCTCGCCTGAGAGCCTGATGCAGCGGAGCGGAGAGATCCCGCGCGATCGCGACGTGATCCTGTATTGCACTTGTCCCAGCGAAGCGACGGCGGCGAAGATGGCAATGAAGCTTCGGCAGAACGGAATTTACCGGGTTCGTCCGCTGCTGGGCGGTTTTGACCAGTGGAAGAAACTTGGTTATCCGCTGGAGCAGTACGAGGACCAACCCGCAAGTATTGCGTGACCGCCGGCCCATTACCGATGTAACGAACTCGATACGCTGCTGGACAGAACCCTTGCGATGGTGGATATTTTTTCCCATGGATCGATGACAATTCGGCCAGGGACGCACTTGCGTCTCATGAGTCATGCGGTCCGAGCCTCGGGATGACGAATCCCCACTTCCGGGGATGGCCCCCCAGGCGATGCTCCTGCTAGCTTGCCTTTGGTTCGAGGTGGCGTACGGCGACAACGCGCGGCCTCGCGGGACGGAGAGATTTTTGTATGGCGTTTACTGAGACGTACCACTGCGATGTTTGCGGTAATCCGAGGGGCGACGCGGAGGACTGGTGGCTGGCTTTGACCGAACCGGCTGCGCTCATTCCCAGTGCTCCTGAGCAGCCGATGCTGCGGTTGACCGCATGGAATGTGCTGCTCTCCCATGCTGCGAAGGTCCGGCACTTGTGTGGGGCACGGTGCGCACAGACCCTGATGGACCGGTGGATGCGGGGCGAGTAGTGAATTTCCTCAAAAATCGAGTCTCGTAGAGCCTGCATTGATCAGGCTCTACGGGACTTGCAAATCTTTCGGTCTTTCCCTCGGTTCCATTTCCATATCGAGTCCCTGTAGCAGGCTATCCATCACGCGGTCATAGGGCTGCGCCCGTCTTTTTCGTCCGATTTCCTTGGAGTTTTGCTACGACAGAGACCCTGCTTGCAGCCCGGATAGTATGGTGAGGGTGGGAGACTGCATTGGCATACGACGACCTTAGGGATTGGATAAAAACGCTGGAGAAAGCGGGCGAGCTCAAGCGTATCCAGGAGCCGGTAGACCCCATTCTCGAGATTGCCGAGATTACCGACAGAGTGTCCAAGTGGGGCAAAGGGGTGGGTACCAAGGGTGGCCCGGCACTGCTGTTTGAAAAGGTAAAAGGATACCCGGGCGGCCGGGTGCTGATGAACCAGTTTGGCAGCGAGCGGCGCATGAAGATGGCGCTCGATGTCGACAGTCTTGACGATGTGGCAGGACGAATCGAAGCTCTGCTCAACCTCAAGTCGCCGGAGGGCCTGCTGGGCAAGTTGAAGATGATGCCCATGCTGGCCGAGGTGGGCCGGTTTTTCCCTCGCACGGTGAAAGCAGATGACGCACCTTGCAAGCAGGTGATCCTGCGGGAAAACTTCAGCGTCCTGGATTTTCCTGTGCTGCAGTGCTGGCCGCTGGATGGCGGCCGCTTCATTACCCTTCCCTGCGTGATTACCCGGGACCTCAAGAGTGGCAAGCGCAACGTGGGTATGTACCGTATGCAGGTCTACGACGGTCAGACGACAGGCATGCACTGGCAACGACAGAAGGTGGCGGCCGAGCACCTTCGCGAACGGCTGCGAGCCGCGGCCGTCGCCGATGCTTCCGGGGATTTGCGGGCCGCGAGCGTGAGGGTGATGGCGGAGACGGCCGGCGGTACAACAGGGCTACCTGGCATCGCGCTGGCACAGGGCAAGGACCGGCGGCTCGAAGTGGCCGTGGCGATTGGTACCGATCCGGCGACCACTTTTTCCGCCATCGTGCCTGCGCCTCCAGAGGTCGAAGAGTTTGTGATTGCGGGTTTTCTTCGCCAGGCGCCGGTCGAGCTGGTCAAGTGCGAGACGGTGGACCTGGAAGTGCCGGCAAATGCAGAGATCGTCCTCGAGGGTTATGTGGAACTCGACGAGTTGCGCATGGAAGGCCCGTTTGGCGACCACACTGGCTTCTACACCATGGAAGAGGAATACCCGGTCTTCCATATCACTTGCATCACCCATCGCAAGGATCCGGTGTATGCGGCAACGATCGTGGGCAAACCGCCGATGGAAGATGCCTGGATGGGCAAGGCGGTGGAACGTATTTTTCTTCCCCTGATGCGGTTGACCATCCCGGAAATTGTGGACATCAACCTCCCGGTGGAAGGCGTGTTTCACAACCTGATGATCGTGGCTATCCGCAAGAGCTACGCCGGGCAGGCGCGCAAAGTGATGAATGCGATCTGGTCGCTGGGCCAGGCAATGTTCACCAAGTGCATCATCGTGGTCGATGAGGATTGCGATGTGCAGGACGTGGGTGAAGTGACCCTGCGGGTGGCCAACAATATCGACCCCGAGCGGGATATCCAGTTCACGCTGGGCCCGATTGACTCGCTCGATCATGCCTCGCGGCTGCCGAACTACGGCAGCAAGATGGGCATTGACGCCACCCGTAAATGGAATGCGGAGGGCTTTACCCGGCCGTGGCCACAGATGATTGCGATGGATCCCGCAACGCGGGCTCGCGTGGATGCCATCTGGAAGAAGCTGGGATTGGAGTAAGAGTCAAGCGAATGTGGCACAAGTTGGGCCGTAAACAAGAAGCGGTGTGGCCGCGCATGGAGCAGGGTGAATACCGCAGCTATCGTGCGGTGCACCCGTTCGATGAGCAGTTCGGGGTGGACACCAGTGGGTTGGTTTACGAGCTGCCTTCCGGCCACCAACACGATCCATACAACAACGGTTACTTTGCGGTAGCTCCGTCGGTTTTTCACTCCATCATGCAGGCGCTACGCGACCGGCTGGGGTTGGATTACCGGCGATTCAGCTTCGTAGATGTGGGCTCGGGCAAGGGCCGCGCGCTGTTGCTGGCATCGGATTATCCATTCCGCGAAATCATGGGGGTCGAGTTGTCTCCTGAGCTGGATCGCGTTGCCCGGGCAAACATTGCGCGATACACGGGCAGACGTCATCGAACGCCGATCAGTTGCATTCAGGGGGATGCCGCGGAGTTCCAGTGGCCGCCGGTGCCGCTGATTATTTACCTGTGGAATTCATTTACAGGGCCGGTGATGGAGCAGGTTTTTCGTAACCTGGAAGCCTCCCTGGCGCAGGTCCCGCGAGAGTTGTACGTGGTCTACATACACCCGGAGCTGGAGTCGACGCTCGATGGCCTTCCCTGGCTTAACCGACTGTGGAGAGAGGACTTTGCGATGAGCGAAGAAGACTTCGCCGCATGGGCATTTCCAAACCGAGATGAGATGTGCGCGGTCTACGGCGTGTTGCCTCAGCCAACCGTAACCGAAGTTTCAAAAACCAGGTGACTATTTCCCTACAACTCGGCAATTCGCGGCACAGAGTTGGTTACCTTGGATGCTAGGATTGCTTTGAGATGAGGCAGCAATGACTGAAAGAGAAGCTGCCGCAAACGGTTTGTAGGATTGTTACTGTCATTGTACTGATTACCCCGATCCAAGTTTCCCACCCCCCGGGCCCCTTGATCGAGAGATTGAAAAGTTAACTGCTGAATGCCGTTATCTCCTGTACGGGTCCAAAACAGGAGAATGCCCGGTCCCCCCCGGCCGCGCAGATTTCGGAAATCACGGATATCTACGCGCAGCGGTGCGTTTCACCGCACGAGGAGAAGGATCGGATGTTACCCAGCAAGCGCTTTTACCAATGGACACGGAAAGCGGGCCTGTGCCTGCTGATGTCAGTCACCACCTTCGCCGTAAGCCGGGCGCAGGACGTGAGTGTCTATTCGAACCGCACAGTATTCGGCGGATTTGTCGAGTACTCCAACGACTCCAGTCACATGCTTCTTGGCTATGCTGATGGACGCAAGATCACTGCGTTGGGCGCCAGTTTCGAAAGAAGAAGTTTTCTCAAATCGAACGTGACCGGTTCGTGGTTGGCCGAGGTACGGCCCTACATGACTGTCACCGATCCTACGATGACCGGCTTCATGCTGAAGTTTCCGCAACAGCCGAGCTATTCGGGAATGGTGACCTTTGCTTCGCCCGTTCCTGTGGATAAGCCGGTCAATAGCACTCCATTGAACGTGCTTCTGGTGACGCAGAATCAGGTGTACGCTGGCACCGCGACCTACGTTGGCGGAACACGATCGACCTACGTGAGCGGTTTCAGCCCGCTTGGTTATAAGCTCAGCGCATTTCCGCACAAGCACATACAGCCGTTCGTAACCGGCCTCAGCGGCTTCGCAGTATCGCCCAGAGACATCCCGGTCTTCAACAGCTCCTCCATCAACTACACTTTCGAATTCGGCGCCGGCGTGGAGATCTATCAAAGCCACATGCGCTCCGTCCAGATGGAATACCGGTATCATCATCTTGGCAACACCGGCAGTGGCAATGCGGCGAACCCTGGTATCGATTCGGGAGTCTTAAAAGTGAGTTACTCCTTCGGGCGGTAAACGCTCCCACATCGCGATCAGGCCTAAGGAGTAATCCGTGCGCTCGGTCGAACGCGACTTGCGTCTGCTGATCCTGGCTGCTTCGGCGGGATCGGCGGATGGGTGGAGCTATTTCGGATTTGGTCACGCCTTTGTGGCCAACATGACCGGCAACACTGTCCTGCTGGGGCTCGCCGTGTCTCAGGCTTACGGCGATCTGCTCCATCCTCTCATCGCTCTCGGGTGCTATGTGGCCGGCGCGGCTCTCGGTTCGCTTTTAACCGGGAGCGTCGGGGCGGACACGGTTTGGTCGAAGGCGATCTCCAGGACCTTGCTGCTGGAAGCTTTGCTGTTGCTGGCCGCTGAGGGCGGATGGATTGCGATTCATCTCCACGCGCACCACATGCCAAGCCTCAATCTTCTTTTGGCGGGCGTAGCGCTAGCCATGGGGATGCAAAGCGGCGCCATGGTGCAGTTAAAGATTCCCGGCATCGTCACCACGTACATCACCGGAACCTGGACCACGCTGGTGAGCGGCCTGGTGCATTTGGCTAGGCACGAGGGGCCGCGGGTTCCGGAACAACATGTCGCATTCGAAGAGCGGCTGATGACGCAGGCCGCGGTGCTGTCGGTGTATTTTCTTTCGGTGGTCCTGACCGGATGGTTCTTCCGGCATTTGCCTCTTGCGGTTGGTGTGCTTCCGGGGTTGAGTGTGCTTCTGGTTGCGGTTCATGGCTTGATCGACAATGACTGAGCCTCTACTCCAAGGACTTGCAGCAGCTGAAAATTTTCTGGCGCGCCCTCGGTTAACTTGCCGTGTGCGTTCCTGCGAACGCGGTGAAATCCGCAAGGTAAGCGTACCTCAGGGGCTCTGACTGCTTAGTCTGACTTCTTGTCTTTGTGTCCGAGATTCAGACCGAATTTGGGGGCGGTGTTTGTGCCGGTTACTTTTACCGGGATTTCTGCCCCCGCGCCGTTTTTGTGGAAGAAGGGATCGGCTACCTTTAAGGCCCAGCTCTTCCATCGCGAAGCGACCATCTGCGATAGCTTGGCCTGGGTTCTCACCTTGCCAGTGAAATCGAACTTTTTGCCGTCCAGAGTGTAAACGCCCGCCAGTTGCACGGTTGCTCCAGGCAGGGTGTAATGCAGATCGTCTAGAGTCAGCTTTCCGCTACCCATTAAAAATTTTCCCGTCATGTAGGAGCTCACGTCCTCGGCTCCAGGCTTGGCTTCCTTGGGATGTCCCTCTGCGCGGAGGCTTAGCATGTCGACCTTGTCCTGCACCTCTGGGTTCGTAAAATGAATCTGCTTCAGTGAGAAGGTTCCCTTCAGTCCCAGCTTCTGGGTGACGCTTTCTTTGCCTGGACGGATATGCAGCTTGGTTTTCATGGCCAGCATTCCGGTCATCACCACCGGCTCCGTTTTCACTGCAAGTTGGAGAAAGTCTTGTATACGACCCGCAGAGACGTCGATATCGAGATCGATGGTGTGTCCCTGGCCTTTCACGTTTACGACTGCGCCCTGGCAGGAAAACTCCGACGCACCCAGCTTTGCGTTGACCGGTTGAAGATAAGTATCACCGGTTGTGCCGTCAACAATGGCGGAGAATTGCGTGTGGAGGGGCATGGGGTGATTCGCGGTATCCAGGGAGAAATCGGGCACATCCGCGGTCCCCTTTACTTCGATCCGGTCGAGCAGACCCGTGAAGTCGCCTGCCGAATGCAGGATGCCGCCGATTCCCTTGATGTTGCCGAGGTCAGCATGCTGAAACGTGTATTCGCCGGCAATCGCAGACTCGCCCGGAGCCTCGGTATTCCACGGGCCAAACGTGCCGATGGCGTGAATGTCGCCTTTCGGTATGGCATTGATGAGAGTCGCGTCGTAGTGCGATCCGGATTGAGAACCCACGTCATGAAGCACAATATGCTGCAGGACGAAAATCTTCGGATCCTTATCCGGTTTGTCTGTGCCGATAACAAGCCGTGAATCGTCGCACAGAAGTTCGTCGACGAGGATCTTGATTTTGCCGCGATGTTTGGGCATTGACCCCTGTTGCCGAACGGACTTCGGGGGAATATTGATGGCCAGTCCCTTAACATGGACCGATCGAACGTGGGTTGGCTTGAGAAACAGACCCATCAGGCCGGCATGGAAATCAAATTCCTGCGCCTCAATGATGGGGGCCTTCGCTCCTGCGGCCACGAGATCATCGGGAGCGAAAATTCGCAACCCCTTACCGGAAACCGCCAACCCCTTAGTGAGGGACACCTGCAAGTCATCCAATTCCACGCGGCTATTGAAGCGGGTGCTGAGGGTTTCGATTACCCGTCCCTTGAGGATAGGAGCCGCCCGTTTCAGCATCACTTCGCCCACCACCAGCAGCACGATGAGGGAGACGAGCACAATCCAGAGGAACCAGCGCCAGCCGTTGTGCTTTTTCGGGTCTTGCGCGGTGTCATCGTGCAGCACTTATTTTTTGACCATACCCAATAGAGGGATGCCATTCCGTCCGGTTTAGTTTCCGTAAAAGGTGCAACGCGCATCAACTTACGTGGATAACCGGGCGTTGAGCAGGGTCTTTGATGGCTCGGCGCAAGACTTCGTGCGTAAGAGGGGCGGTATCGCCTTCGCCCAGGAAAATATAACGCATCACGTTAACGACCGGGTTGATATCGGTCCAGTGGAAATAGGCATGAGGGATACATCCGGTGGCCTGCTTCAGGTAAATGAGGAGCGCGGCAATGGAATTGGGGACAGCAGCGCTGGTGGCTCGGAAGATGCAGTCGGGGCCTTCGCGAACCCCGTTGACCTCTAAGTATTCCGTGAAGTCTGAGGTGTCTCCCCGCTTCAGCTCAACAAAATAGATGGCGGTCTCCGATGAGAGACTGTACATCTCGCGCAGCTCAGCCTTGGCCTTCTCGCGATCTTTGTCGGAGTTGTTAGGCGGCTTGCAGGCGATGAGGCGGATGGTTTTGTGCGCACAATCGGCCACAAACCTCTGGGCCTCAGCGTCCAGGTGGACGCCGGTAATACGCAGTTCGGTAGAACGGAACCCGCGCGATACGAACGACGTAAACATCATGGCGAAGATGAACATGCATGAGATCTTGAGCCCCTCCGGCCGCTCGTAGATATTCACCAACGTGGTGTAGATGAAGATGAGCGATACAAGGCTGAGGGCGGCGCGCGACAACAGCGAACGCGCTGCGATGGTCACGGCGCAGGAAGCAGAAGTGATCAGAACCAGGACGCCGGTAGCGTACGCACCCCCCTGGGCATCGACGTTCGCGTGAAAGAGCCGGGTCACCATAAAGGCAACCGATACGAAGACGAGGACCAGAGGGCGTGAGGCGCGGGCCCACTCCGGCGCCATGCCGAAACCGGGTAGGTAGCGCGGGAAGAGGTTCAGAAGGCCGGCCATCGCGGAGGCTCCGGCAAAGGCGAGTATGAGAATGGTGCTTAGGTCGTAAACGGAACCGAAGACCCCGCCAAGATACTGGTGGGCCAGGTAGGCTACCGCCCTGCCGTTCGCCGGCCCACCCTCTTTAAAGGCGGCCGCCGGGATGAGCAGAGTAGTGATGAAGCTGGTAGTCATCAGGAAAAAGCTCATGGTGAGGGCGGCCGTCGCCAGCAGGCGCCGGGTGTTGCGGATGCGGAGTTGGAGATTGTTGTCACACTCAATCAACGGCATGACGGCCACGCCAGTCTCGAAGCCGGAGAGGCCCAGAGCGAGGCGGGGGAAGAGCAGGCACGACAGCCCGATGATGGAGAGCAGGCTGCCGTGTTGGGTGAACAGAGCACGCTTCCAATCCACAAGAAGGTGGGGCTGCTCGAGTACATGAAAGATGCCTACAACGGAAACGATCAGATTTAACGCGAGATAAACCGCCACGAGCCCGAAGGCGATCTTGATCGCTTCCTTAAACCCCTTGAGGAAGATCGCACCCAGGATAGCGAGCAGGACCAGGGTGACGCCCATCTGACTCTGCCATGCGGGGGGAGTGTAGGGATTGTGAATGAAGTGGGCCGCGGCGTCCGCCGCCGAAAGAGTCATGGTGATGATGAAATCGGTAGTGGCAAAGCCCAGCAGGACGAGCACAAATACTTTGCCGTTCCACCCCGGAAACAGCTTTTCGAGCATGGCGATGCTGCCTTGGCCATAGGGACTGGCTTCGGCGACCCGATTGTAGACGGGCAAGGCTGCAAACAGAGTGACCAGGACAAGGACCAGGGTGGCGACAGGCGACAGGACACCGGCGGCAAGGAAAGCAATGCCCGATTGATAGCCGAGGGTGGAGAAGTAGTCCACCCCGGTGAGGCACATGACCTGCCACCAGGGATGCTGGCCCTTATCCTTGTGCCCGTGAGCACTCTGAGGACGTTCGACATCAGAGAACAGCCAATCGGAAAAAGACACAGGTTCTTGCTCCTCGGTAGGCGGTGTTACCTGGGTAGCCAGGGCCTTTGTACGGAATAGCTGGGGGTGGCAGTGAACCCCGGTTTGCTGACGACAATGAGCTTTCTTCTGGCAAGCCAGCCGGCGGCGGCCTGGGCGGAGCTTTTCGATATTCCAATCGACTCCGCCAGTTGCTGATAGCTGATGGTGACTGCTTTTCCCTGGCGTTGTTGCTCCGCGGCAAGCCACAGGTAGACGAGAAAACTCACCGGCCTGCGATCGTGTCCGACCAGGTCGCGCATCAAGACGTCGACTACGTAATCGTCAAGAGTGAGCATCGAGGGTGAGCGTGGCTATACCAACGGTCAATATAGCATCGACTACCTGATTGCACCTTTGGATGATGAAGGTTATGTTGCGAACGGGAAAAATTTCGGTATGGAGGAAGAAGAATGATCCGCGGAGTCAAAATCGTCAGTATTCCTGTGAGCAACCAGGATGTAGCGTTGCAGTTTTACACCGAGAAGATCGGATTCAAGGTAGCGACCGATCAGCTGTTTGGGCCGGGGCAACGCTGGATCGAATTGCTCATCCCTGGCGCCGATACCAGTCTTGCGCTGTTCACGCCACCGGGCCAGGAAAACCGGATTGGGGGTTTTCAACCGTTGACGTTTTGGTGCGACGACGTCTTTGCCACAGCCAAGCTCCTCCAATCCAAAGGCGTGGAATTAACGGCAGAGCCGAAGAAGGAGGTGTGGGGAACGATGGCAAAATTCAAGGATCCGGATGGCAATGAATTCGTATTTTCGAGTAGGTAGACCTGATACCGTGCTGTAGATGAATACGGCAGGGGAATACGACGCGATTGTGATCGGTACTGGGGCGGGAGGCGGAACCCTGGCTCTGCACCTCGCCCAAGTGGGCAAGAACATCCTGATTCTCGAACGCGGATCCTTTCTGCCGCAGGAGAAGCTGAATTGGGACACGTCGGCGGTTTTTCTGGACAATCGTTACCACACCAAAGAGACCTGGCAGGACAAGGACGGCAAACCGCTCCATCCCCAACAGGCATATTTCGTGGGCGGCCAGACCAAGGTCTACGGCGCCGCGATGTTCCGCATGCGGGCCGAAGATTTTGGAGTGATTCAGCATAAGGGGGGCATCTCTCCCGCATGGCCCATTACCTACGCCGATATGGAGCCGTTTTATTGCAAAGCCGAGGAGCTGTTTCATGTCCACGGCGACTTGGGCTCTGCGCCCTCGGTTCCCGGCGGCTACGGATCGTCGTTTGATCCCACGGAGCCGTTTCACTCCGCCAAGTATCCCTACCCTGCGTTTACCAACGAACCTCGCATGCAGACCATCGAGGACGACGTGCGTAAGCTTGGTATCCATACCTTTCCGATTCCTCTTGGCCTCAAACGCAACCAAGCTGACCCGTTGGCTTCGAGATGCGTCCGCTGCGATACCTGCGATGGCTACCCTTGCCTGGTTCACGCCAAGTCGGACGCGGATATCAATTGCATCCGCCAGATCATGCACTTGCCCAACGTGACCCTGATGACCAACTCGCGCGTGACCCGCCTGCTTACCAACAGCAGCGGCACGGCGGTGACTGCGGTTGAGGTTATCCACTACCGGGCGCGGACGCTGCTTCCAAAGACGGTCATGCTGCGACGTATCGCGCCGGTTTCTTTGCCGTTTGCGCGGGCGCCATCAACTCGGCGGTCATTTTGCTCGCGTCTGCGAACGACCAGTATCCTACCGGGCTTGCCAATCGGTCCGACCAAGTTGGCCGGAATTTCATGTATCACCAAGCCGATGCCCTGCTCGCCCTTGGCCCGCAAGGCAACGAGGATAGTTACACCAAGACGTGGGGCACCAATGATTTTTACTTCAAGGATTCTGACCCCGCTTATCCCTTTCCATTGGGCCAGGTGCAGCCGGTGGGTAGCTTCCATTACGAGATGATGAAGGGGGACGCACCTCCGCTAACTCCGGGTTTTGTGCTGGAAACGATGAAGCAGCATGCTGTTCCCTGGTGGCTCACTACAGAGGATCTTCCCGATCCGAACAATCGGGTCACCTTGCACAACACGACGCCGCTGTCGGTGGTGAATGCGCAGCCTGGTGTCGGTGGCGCCCATCCTGCTGGAGATACGGGGCGCACCAATGAGTCGGAACAGGTTAGCGATTCCGGGCCCGGGCGGATTCAGTTTCGTATACACCCAACAATGTGGAGTCGTTCAATCGGCTCAAAGACCGGTGGGTGGATGTGTTGAAGAAGGCCGGGCATGCAACGACGTCTGTGCCGCTGCATGCTTATTTCAAGAAGCGTATTCCGTTGGAGGGTGTTGGCCACCAGAACGGCACTTGCCGCATGGGGACGGATCCGGCGACCAGCGTGCTGGATCCGCATTGCAAGGCTCATGACCTGGATAATCTGTATGTTGTCGATGCTTCTTGTTTTGTGTCGGCGAGTGCGGTGAATCCCTCGTTGACGATCATTGCTAATGCGATTCGGGTGGCGGAGCATTTGTTGGCCGAAAGGCTTTAAGTAAGGAGCTGCATCCCTGACGCAGCCCACTGCTTAGGTTAGACAAAGGCTTTTAAAAACGATTATTCCATTGACGGAATATCTCTTGTAGGGAATACTGTTGGCATGGCCTGGGAAGTTGAAGCCAGCGACGAGTTCAAAGAGTGGTACGAAAACCTGGATGAGGCGGAGCGGGCCAGCGTTGCAGAGAGCGTGGATATGCTGGAAGAATACGGACCTGCGCTGGGTCGACCGTACGCAGACACACTCCGCCAATCACGCTTTCCAAATATGAAGGAACTCCGGGTACAACATCAGGGGAAGCCTTACCGCATCCTATTCGCTTTCGATCCCCGACGGAGTGCATACCTGATTCTGGGCGGGGACAAGACAGGTGACGCAACCTGGTACGTAGACGCCATTCGTAGTGCGGAGGCTATTTACGCTCTGCACCTGAAAGAGATTGAGCACGAGCACGAGTGAGTCGACAAAAAATCGACTCGTAACGAGTCTCCCATGGAGAGTCAAGATGGCACACAAGTGGAAAGCGATTCGCGGAAAGTTTTCAGCCGAGCGAGAGGCGCGGATTCGGCAACGTGTGGAGGAAGCCGGCACAGTAATGAACCTTCACCAGCTGCGTGAGGCCCGAAGCCTTACCCAGGTCAACCTGGCCAAAGTCCTAAACGTCAACCAAGGTGCAGTATCCAAAATGGAAAAACGCACCGATATGTATCTCTCTACACTGCGCAGCTACATCAAGGCGATGGGCGGCGATCTTCAAATCAAGGCCGTATTCCCTGAAGGTGAAGTGCAAATAGAGCAATTTCAGGGGCTTGAGGATTGAGAGAGATAAGGTAGATCAATCTCCTGAGAGAACGGAAGACATTGTGGTGATGCCTCTCCGCTAGGCGTAGCGGAATAGGGCTTTGAAGCCGTAGTCCATGTGCTGCTGGATGTGGCAGTGGAAGAGGGAAAGGCCGGGCTGGTCGGCGACAAAGTCCACTACGGCGCGGCCGTAATAGGGAACTACGACCGTGTCTTTTAGGATGCCTCCGGTTTTGGTGCCGTTCATTTCCACCAGTTCGAGCTGGTGACGGTGCAGATGCAGAGGGTGTGCGTCATCTGTGCGGTTACGAAAGACCAGACGGTAACGAGTTCCCTGCTTCAAGACGAATTCGCGCTCGTGCGGATAGGGTTTTCCGTTGACCAGCCAGGTGTTGAACTTGCCCGAGCCGCCGGGAATCTTCTCGAAAATCATCTCGATGGTTTGGTCCGGCGGTACCGGGTTCTCGTTGATTTTGCCGAAGATGGTGTAGTCCCAGGCGGTTCGCGGAGCCACCCACTGGGGCTGGCGGTGCTGGTTCTCGTACTCCACGATCACACCCAAACCGGTGCTGCGAATTTTCTCTTCCGTCGCGCCCAGGATCCACACTCCCGGCTGGTTCATTTCGACGATGGCATCCACCCGCTCCCCGGCGCCGAGCAGGATGCTTTCCACTTTCTGCGGAACCGGCACCGGATTGCCGTCCATGGCAATCACCTGAAATTGATGCCCGGCAAACGCGATGCGCCGATTCTCAATGGCGCTCGCGTTGAGCAGATGCATCAGTACCCGCTGGCCCTGCTTTACCCGGATAGGCTCCCCTGCACCCAACGCCTTGTCGTTGATGGAGTAGGTCATGGAATTGACCTCAAGTCCGTTCGGGTCGGTGTTCAAAACCGCGGGCTTCTCTGGTTGCGGTCCGTGATGACCATCGTCGTCATCGTCGTCCATGCTGCTGGTGAAGAACGGTTCCCAGTCGCGCAGGGAGAGAAAGATTTCCTGGTCGTAATGTCCCGGGTCGTTCGCCCCGTCTACGTAGACAAAGCCGAATTGCCCGGTATAGGTGCCGCGATGCAGGTCGGCTTCGGCCATTGCATGCGAGTGATACCAACGCGACCCGGCCGGACGCGGCGTGAGCTGATAGCGCCGCCGGCCACGCGGGGGGACCGGAGGCGTACCCTGCTCCTCGACTCCATCGACCTCCGAGGGAATGAGCATGCCGTGCCAGTGCACTAATTCTGGTACATCTGTGTCGTTAATGACGTCGACGCTTACGGTTTTGCCCTCGCGCATGCGCAGCACCGGACCGGGAGAGCTGTCGTTGTAACCGGTGGTGCTCAGAATGTGGTCGGGGGAGAGCTCCACGGTGACGGGAGCGATGCGCAGGGTGTAATCGGCTTTGGTTGTCTCGGCCGGCGGGTTGGCGCCCATTGGCATTGGCGTCGCTTGCCCCAGCAGCCTGGCAGCATTCGCTTGCGCCAAGGCTGCGCCGCCTATCTTCAAGAAGTCGCGCCGCTTCAAAAGACTGCCCCCTCGGCCTGACCTTGCACAAAATCGTCTCACGCAGAAAGAGGGCGTGGCAAACATTTGCGTGAGACCACAAACCAGTCGCTCTCCGGTTGCGTCTATCAGACGAGGGGCTGGGCCGTTCTGGTACTCTCAAGGCACGCGCAGTGGCATTTTCAATCGATGCCATGGGAGGGTTCAGCCCATGAAGCTCCTGCAAGCCGGTTCGGCGGCGCTGGTTGGAATGGCGTTGTGTTCCGTGGTCTACGCCTACCAGCGGACGGCGGACTTCGGCTTTAGCGACGATGCGGAAACGAACGTAAAGGCAGAGTTTTACTGGTCGCGGCTGAGTTACAACGCGGCCGTCGGCAGCAGCTTCGGAGGCGGTTACGGCGGTTATGGTGGATACGGCTGGGGCCGGTCCTGGTCCCGCGACTACCCCAAGGCCGACCGCCAGGTTTTGCTGTCGATGAAACGCCTTACCCGGATTCAGACCCGGTCTACAGAACAAGTCGTCGACCTGGACTCGGACAAGATTTTCGACTATCCATGGGTCTATGCGGTACAGGTACAAACCTGGTCGTTTACCGATGAGGAGGCCAAGCGTCTACGGGAATACCTGCTCAAGGGCGGATTCCTGATGGTCGACGACTTTCACGGCACGGCGGACTGGGAGGACTTCATGAACGGCATGCGCCAGGTATTTCCCGACCGCCCGATCGAAGACCTGGATAACAAAGACGAGATCTTCCACGTGCTTTATGACCTGGACGAGCGCATGCAGGTACCGGGGGAGCAATATATACGAACCGGCCGGACCTATGAGAAGGATGGTTATGTGCCCAAGTGGCGCGCCATCCGCGATGATAAGGGCCGCATCATCGTTGCCATCTGTCACAACATGCACCTCGGCGACGCCTGGGAATGGGCAGACGATCCGGATTATCCGGAGCCGTTCGCTTCCATGGCGTTCCGGGTGGGGTTGAATTACATCGTTTACGGCATGACGCATTGAGGTTGGCAGACCGCGGGAACCCCGGTTTCGTACATGTTCGAATTTTTCTTCAAGTATCCGATGCCGGTGTTTTCCAAAGGCAAGTTTGTCCTGCTGGGCGCGTGGCCCGGCTGGGTGCTGCTACTGCTGATCGCTGCGTGCGTGATCGGCCTGGCGGTGCTGATCTGGTCGCGGCTACCCCAGGCAGCGGCAAAAATCAGCCGGTGGCGGGCCGGGGCGGTTTGGTTGCTGCAGTCATTGCTTATCGCTACGGTGCTAGTCCTGCTTTGGCAACCGGCCATCACCGTAGCCGAGTTGGCGCCGCAGCAGAATGTAATCGCGGTTGTACTCGATGATTCACGCAGCATGGCGATTGCCGATAGCGGCGGTGACGGTAAGGCCACGCGCGAAGCCGCAGCTCAAAAAGCGCTCGAGGACGGCGTGCTGGCAGGATTGCAAAAGAAGTTTCAAACCCGGCTCTACCGGCTCGACAGCCACGTCGCCCAGGCCGCTGCGCTCAAGGACGTCCAGCCTGCTGCCCCGGCTACCCACATCAACGATGGGCTGAAACAGCTGGCCAGCGACACCTCCGATTTGCCGATCGGCGCCGTGGTGCTGTTGAGCGACGGCTCGGAAAACTCCATCGACGGTTCCGGGGACTTGAGCCTGGAAACACTGAACGTCCTGCGCAATCGCCGGATACCGGTCCACACCATCGGCTTCGGCAAAGAGCAGTTGGCACGCGATGTGGAGTTGAACGACGTGAAAGTCGCCTCCCGGGCCATGGCAGATTCGCGCATCCCGGCTACGGTGACTCTTCACCAAAGAGGTTACGCCGGCAATAAGGCGCTGCTGGTCGTCCGTGATGGGGACAAGACCCTCGGCACGCGCGAGATCACACTTGGCGCCGACGGAGAGACCCAGGTGGAAACCATCTTCTTTGGTCCGGGGGGTGCCGGCATCAAGAGTTTGCGTTTCTCGCTCGGGCCGCTGGCCGGCGAAGAGAATCCGGACAACAATTCCCTCACTCGCCTGCTGGGCGTGACTGCCGACAAACGCCGCATCCTCTATGTGGAAGGCGAACCGCGATGGGAGTACAAGTTCATCCGCCGCGCCGAAGACGATGACAAGATCGTCCAGGTTGCCTCCATGCTGCGGACGACTGAGAACAAGATCTACCGCCAGGGCATTAGCGATCCCAAGGAGTTGGAGAATGGGTTCCCGGTTCGCCCGGAAGAACTCTTTGCCTACCAGGGCATCATCATGGGATCGGTCGAAGCCGGGTATTTCACTCCTTTGCAGCAGGAACTGCTGCGCGAGTTCGTAGACCGCCGCGGCGGCGGGCTGCTTTTCCTGGGCGGGCGCTTTGCGCTGGGAGATGGAGGATGGGGCGGGTCGAGCCTGGTTGATTTACTGCCGACGATTCTCCCCCACAGCAGGAGCACGTTTCACCGCGATCCAGCCACTGCGGAACTCACCGCGGCGGGGGCGGATAGCCCGATCATGCGCCTGATGGATGATCCTACGAAGAACGCTGATCGCTGGAAGAAGCTGACGTACCTGATGGACTACCAGGACGCAGGTACGGCGAAGCCCGGAGCGACGGTGCTGGCGCAGATGAATGTTGGCTCGCGCAAACTGCCGTTGCTGGTCACGCAGAATTACGGGCGAGGCCGGACCGCGATCATGGCTACTTCGGGAACCTGGCGGTGGCAGATGAGCCAGCCCCTGGGCGACCCGGCGCACGATCTTTTCTGGCAACAACTGCTGCGCTGGCTGGTGCTGGAGTCGCCGGGTCAGATCGTCGTCAGCGCGCCGACCCAGACGCTGATGGACGATGGCCGCATTCAGCTTTCAGCAAACGTGCGCGATAAAGAATACATGCCTGCTCCCGACGCCAAAGTGACCGCGCATTTTATTGGCCCAGACGGTATCTCAGCGATCGTGGATATGACCCCGGCCGCCGACAATCCGGGCAGTGTTCCGCGCGGCGTGGACGGCGGAAAAGCCCGGCTCCTATCTGGCTGAGGTTACCGCTCAGCGAGGGGCGAAGGGAGCGGTGGATTTGGGAACGGGCACCTTTCCCTTCCAACGAATCGATGGCGCCGCGGAGAGTTTTCACACCACCCAGAATCGGGAGTTGCTGGAGAAGCTGGCGTCAGAGACCGGCGGGCGCTATTGGAAACCGGACGAACTGACGCGGCTCCCGAACGAGATTTCTTATTCCGACGCCGGGATTTCTGTACGAGACATCAAAGAGTTATGGAATATGCCGGTGGTGTTCCTGTGGCTGCTGGTATTGATGGCTGCGGAATGGCTGCTGCGGCGCAAGTGGGGTGTGGTATGAGGCCGGCGCTGCTGTTTGTACTCATGACCGCCCTTTCCGCGCACGCCAGCGTCTATTACGTCACGGTGGCAGGCCTGGGCGGCGAACCGGATTACGAGCAGCGGTTTACGGCGAATGCCAAGGACCTGGATAAGTTGTTCAAAGAATCGGGCAGCAGTGCGCACGTTTACACCTTGTACGGGCCGCAGGCCACGCGCGCTCAACTCACGCAGACGCTCGCTTCGATCTCCCAGGACGCAAAGCCGGGGGATGACTTTGTGCTGATGCTGATCGGGCACGGCTCCTTCGACGGCACCGACTACAAGTTCAACCTGGTGGGTCCTGACATCACAGCAGCGGAACTCGCCGAGCTGTGCGATCGCATTCCGGCAAAGCGCCAGTTGATCGTGAATGCCACCAGCGCCAGCGGCGGATCGGTGGCCGCTCTGGAAAAACCCGGACGCGGGGTGATTGCCGCGACCAAGAGCGGCACGGAGAAAAATGCTACCGTCTTCGCGCGCTACTGGGTGGAGGCGCTGCAGGATCCAAGCGCCGATATCGATAAGAGCGATTCGATCAGCGCCATGGAGGCATTTGCATTTGCCCAGCGGAAGACCGCTGCCTTCTACGAATCGCAAAAAAGGTTGGCGACGGAACATCCGGTCTTTGAAGATACAGGAAAGAACGAACCTGTCCGCGAGCCGTCAAAGAGTGAAGGGGTGCTGCTGGCAAACTTCACCGTGCTGCGGATCGGCGCCGCGCAGAAGCAGGCGAACAATCCGGCTAAGCAGGAGTTGCTGGCAAAGAAAGAGGATCTGGAACAAAAGATCGACGCGCTTAAATATCAGAAGGCGGCGATGGATCCAGCGGACTATAAACAGCAGCTCACGGCCGCGCTGGTGGCGTTGGCTCAGGTCCAACAGGAGCTCGACAAATGAACTGGCGGCAAAAATCCGGAGTATGGCTGGCGATGGTGCTCGGAAGTATGAGTCTTTGCTACGCTGCGAATTCTCCGGACGCCTGCCACATGCTGCGGAAACACGGCCAGCAGGCGGAAGCGAAATCCTGCTATGAGTCTTTGGTGCGCACCAATTCTCCGTACCTGCGGGCCGAAGGCTATTGGGGACTGGAGCAGTATGACCAGGCGAACGAGGAGTTTCGCATTGCGACGGCGGCGGCCGATAGCGACCCGTTGTATAAGGTTCGCTGGGGCATGCTGCTGCATCAGCGGTTCAACAACACTGATGCGGTGGGGCTGTTCCGGGAGGCACTGCAAAAAGACCCTAAGAACGCTCAAGCCTATTTAGGACTGGCAGTTGTCAGCGCGGATGGGTTTGACGGCAAAGCCACCGAATATATCAGCCAGGCCCTGGCGCTTGATCCCAAGCTGGTGGAAGCTCATGAGTTTGCCGCCAACCTGGCTCTCGAAGACGCGGACACAGAACACGCGCTGAAAGAGGCCGATGCAGCCCTGGCGTTGTCTCCTGAGGCGCTGAACGCGATGGCGATTCACGCGGCGGTTGAGTTACTGGCGGACCGTTCTCCCGACCCGTGGTTGGACAAGATACATAAAGTGAACGCCGGCAACGGAGAGGGCTATGCGCACGTGGCGCATTATCTTGAACTCAACTACCGGTTTGAGGATGCGATCGGATACTACCGCAAGGCGATTGAGGCTGATCCAAGGTACTGGCCCGCGCGCTCCGCACTCGGCGTGGGCCTGATGCGCCTTGGTCAGGAAGATGAACCGTTCAAGCAACTGGAGATGTGCTACAACAACGGTTACCGAGACGCCGAGACCGTTAACAGCCTGCGTTTGCTGGATAGCTATAAGAATTTTGTTACCTACAAAGAGAACGGCACCATCCTCCGGCTGCGCAAGAATGAAGCGGAACTCCTGCACCCGTATTACGAAGCGGAGCTGCAACGCATCATCGCCACGTACAACAAGAAATACCAAATGACGTTGACTGGCCCGGTGCAGGTTGAAGTCTATCCCGACCATGAGGACTTCGCCGTGCGCACCATGGGCATGCCTGGCCTGGGCGCACTCGGGGTGACCTTCGGCCAGGTTGTGGCGATGGACAGCCCATCGGCACGCAAACCGGGTGACTTCAACTGGGGCAGTACGCTGTGGCACGAGATGAGCCATGTCTACATACTCACAGCGACCAACCGCCGTGTGCCGCGCTGGTTCACTGAGGGCCTTGCCGTTCATGAAGAGACGCAGGTTTCGCCAGAGTGGGGCGACCGCGTGACCCCGGACATCCTGGCTGCTATCCGGGAGAAGAAGTTGCTGCCGGTGGTCAAGTTGGACCGTGGATTTATCTTCCCCGATTATCCGGCGCAGGTGGTTGTTTCTTATTTCGAAGCGGGGAGCATTTGTGACTACATCAAGAGCAAATGGGGCGAAGGTAAGTTGCTCGACATGGTCCATTCGTATGCGCAACGCAAAACCACTCCGGAGGTGATTCAGGCGGACCTTGGCGTTTCCCCGGAAGAGTTCGACAAGCAATACTTGCAATGGGTGAACGACCGATACGGCAAAATGGCTGCCAACCTGGATGCATGGCAGAAAGCGATGGTGAAACTGGTTCAGGCCTCCGAGCAGAAGCAGTATGACGCGGTGATCCAGCAGGGTGAAGCGGTCCGCAGTATGTATCCGGAGTACATCGGCGACGCCAATGTTTATCAATTTCTCGCCTCAGCAGACCTCGCTCAAGGCGACAAGAAGCCCGCAGCAGAAGTGCTCACGCACTATGAAAAGATGGGCGGCGAGGATCCTTCAATCCTCAAAAAGCTGGCTTCGCTGGAGGAAGAGCTGGGTCAGCCGAAAGAGGCTGCCGCGACACTGGACCGCATTAACTACATTTACCCGGTCCAAGATGAAGATTTGCATCGCCACCTGGGGGACTTGTGGTTTGCTCAATCGAATTACCCGGGGGCGATTCGCGAGTACACCGCAGTTGTGGCGCTTAATCCGCTGGACAAGGCTGGAGCGAACTTCAAGCTCGCCCAGGCGTATTACGCATCGGGACAAAAGGACAAGGCTGAAGAGAACGTGCTTGCGGCACTGGAGGCGGCGCCTGGATATCGGCCGGCGCAGAAGTTGCTGCTGGAAATAGAACACCCGGAACAGAAGGACGCACCCAAAACGAACTAGTGGAGGAGGTGGCCCTTGGAGAGTTTGGAAAAGGCAGTTGTGGTATCCCACATCTCGCGAAAAACGAGCGACATGCCCCGAATTTCCTGCACGTGGCACCGGACAGACCTGCGTGTGCGCCTTTCTTTAAAGGAAAGGCGCATAGAGTTCGCTGAACTCACCGAGCTCCACAGGAAATCGGGGATATGGGGCACCCAGGATTTGTTTACGGATTGAGAAGGAGAAAACCAGACCGCAGATCTCTCCACTACGCTGCGCTCCGGTCGAGATGACAATTTTGTTTGACGGTGGTGTTCGCGTTTCCACGAAAGTTTTGCGAAACCGCAGATCCCTCGGCTTCCCCGGGTTTCCTGTCGAGAGTTGCGGCTTCGATCAACTGCATGTGGTTCTCTTTAGGGAGAACCACATAAGGTTCGCTGGTGAGAGCGGTGACGTAGGAAATCCGGGTACGCTCGGGATGACAAAGGAAGGAGCAATGGCTCCATAGAAAGTGGTTGCAGAACCGAGGCGTTTTTTAGACCTTGGGTGAGCTGCAAGCCCCGATCAAGATGACAATTTGTTTGAGGGTAGGATTCCACAAAGTAACCCGGGCCAGTCTTTTAAAACCGCGTAGTTGAGAGGAAGGAAATTGCCGATGGTGACTCTCCCCGAACTTAGTCAGGATGCAGCCCAGCTGCAACATCGCATCGAACGGTTCCATGCGGTCCGCGAAGGTATCCTGGCCCAGGTGCGCCAGGTCATCGTCGGCCAGGAGGATGTGCTGGATCAGATCCTTACTGCTTTGTTTGTCGGCGGCCATTGCCTGATCACAGGGCTGCCCGGTACGGCGAAGACGCTGATGGTGCGCACCATTGCGGAAACCCTCGGCCTGACTTTCCGGCGCATCCAGTTCACGCCCGACCTGATGCCCTCCGACATTACCGGCACCGACATCATCGAGGAAGACATGACGACGGGCCATCGTAAGTGGACCTTCGTGCAAGGCCCGATCTTCGGCAACGTTGTGCTGGCCGACGAAATCAATCGCACTCCGCCCAAAACCCAGGCGGCGTTGCTCGAAGCCATGCAGGAGCGGTCCTGCACCGTGCGCGGCCACGTGTATGCATTGCCTGCGCCCTTCTTTGTCCTGGCCACGCAAAATCCGATCGAGCTCGAAGGAACTTACCCTCTGCCCGAGGCGCAGCTCGACCGCTTCCTCTTCAACACCATCCTCGACTACCTCAGCGCGAGCGATGAGCTCAAAGTCGTTGACCTGACCACGTCCACGAAGGTGGCCAAGGTGGAAGCCGTGACAACGGCCCAGGAACTGCTCGAGTTCCAGCAACTGGTCCGCATGGTTCCGATTGGTGAACCAGTGGCAAAGTACGTGGTCAACCTGGTGCGCGCGACCCGGTACAAGAATGAGAACGCTCCCGATTTTGTAAAGAAGTATGTCAACTACGGAGGCAGCATCCGTGCCGCACAGTACATTGTGCTGGCGGCAAAGGCACGCGCACTCTCTCGCCATCGCTATCACGTCACCTACGATGACGTTACCTCCCTGGCTATCCCGGTATTGCGTCATCGCATTTTGCTCAACTTTCATGCCGAGTCAGAACGCGTGGACGCGGATGAGATTCTCCGCCGACTGATCGAACATATGCCGCCTCCGAAGGAGTCGTGATGCTGCAGCGCTTTCTCGATCCCGGTGTGCTCGCCAGCATCAGCAGCCTCGATCTGCTGGCCAAGACGGTGGTGGATGGATTCGTTGCCGGTCTCCATCGGTCGCCTGATTTTGGCTTCAGCTCGGAGTTTGCCGAGTACCGCGCCTACACACCCGGGGACGACCTGCGCCACGTCGATTGGAATCTGTTTGCGCGCACCGAGCGCTGCTACTTGAAGCGCTATCGCGGAGATACCAACAGCCAACTCACCATCCTGCTCGACGCCAGCAATTCCATGGACTACACCGCAGTCCCAGGCCGGCCGAGCAAAATGGACTACGCCCGCTTTGCCGCCGCCTCGCTTTTCTATCTCGCGATTCACAATCAGCGCGATGCAGCGGGATTGATCGTTTTTGATGATGAGGTGCGCAACTACATCCGGCCCTCCACACGCCAGGGCCAGTTGCATCGGCTATTGGCTGGACTGGAGCAGGCTGAGCCGCGCGCGCGCACCGACTTTACCAAGCCGCTGAACCACTTTCAGGAGCTCTTGCATCGGCGCGGCATCGTGATTATGTTCTCTGATTTTTATGAGGACCCGGCGACTGTGGTGCGCACGATCGAGCCCTTGCGGTACCACGGGAACGAAGTGGTTCTGTTCCACGTGCTCGACCCGAAAGAAATACGGCCGGACCTTCGCGGGCCCGCCATCCTGGTCGATCTCGAAACTGAGCAACGCATGGAAGTGATTCCGGAGTACGCGCGCACCGACTACATCAAGAAGATCGACGGCCACATTGAGCAGCTGCGCAGCCGCACGCGCGGTGCGGGCATGGATTACCACCTGCTGGTAACCGACCAGCCGCTCGACACGACGCTGCGCGAATACCTCGCCATTCGCCAGGGGGAGCGCTGATGGGATTTCTCAATCCATGGTTCCTGCTCGGGCTGGCGGCGATCGGCTTGCCTATCTACGTTCACCTGCTGCGCCGTCACGTGACGACCCCGCTGCCTTTTAGCTCATTGATGTTTTTTGAGCGGGGCACGCAAAGTTCGACGCGCCATCGGCGGCTGCGTTACCTGCTGCTTTTCTCTCTGCGCGCGGCATTGCTCCTGCTGCTGGTACTGGCATTTGCTAACCCATTTATCCGTCGAGCAAGCGCTGGAGTGAACGACACACTGCTGCTGGTGGTGGTGGATAACTCTTTCAGCATGAAGGCCGGCTCGCGGTTTGCGGATGCAAAGCAGGGCGCACTGCAGTTGCTGGCGTCGAGGCCGCGGGCGCAGCGTGGCGAAGTGATGGCTTTAGGCGGCCGGCTCGCCGTGTTGACCCAGCCCATTCAGGATGCAGGGGCTCTGCGTAACGCTGTCGAGAGTATTCAGCCTGAAGATTCGCGCGCGAATTTAGGGGAGCTCGCGCACGGAGTGCGCGCTTTGGTTGAGACGGTGCGTACACCGATCGAGCTGCACCTGTTCAGCGATATGCAGAAAACCGGCATACCGGCAAACTTCGCCGACATGGAGTTGCCTGCAAATGTGTCGGTCGTTCTGCATACGATGGGCAGCGGCACCACGCCTAACTGGACGGTCGAGGGGGTCAACGCTCCCACTCAGCTCGCCGACCCGAAAGACCCAAAGACATCGCGGGTACAGGCGGTGATTGCCGGCTACGGAACGCCGGCCGCGTCGAAGACTGTCTCGCTGGTCGTGAACGGCAACACCATCGCGACACGCAAAGTCGAGGTACCGGCGGACGGCCGGGCAACGGTGGAATTCCAACCGCTCGACGTGCCCTATGGGCTGAATCGTTGTGAGATCAGGATCGAGCCGGCCGACGGCTTTCCCGCGGATGACAGCAACGTGTTTTCGGTCAAGCGGTCTGACCCGGAGCGCGTGTTATTCGTTCATCAGCCCAGCGACGCGCGCTCGGCGGTGTACTTTAGCGCGGCGTTGTCCGCTGCCACCCAGTCCGCGTTCATCCTGCAGTCCATCGACGGTGAAAAATCCGCGGACGTTGCTCCCGCAAAGTATGCCTTCGTGGTGCTCTCCGACACCATGGCTCTGCCTTCGATCTTCGAAAATGCATTGTTGCGCTACGTGCAGGGCGGCGGCAGCGTGCTGATTGCGACGGGAACCTCGGCTGCCCACCATACCCGCATCCCCATCTTCGGCGGATATTCTTCTGAGCCGCACCTTTATACCCGGAATGGTTACGCGGGGGTGGGCCAGACGGATCTTACCCATCCGGTGATGAATGAAGCAGGATGGGCTGATCTGAAGGTCTACTACGCGGCCGGTGTGGATACGGCGCAAGCACGCGTGCTCGCGCGGTTGACAGATCAAACCCCGCTGCTGATGGAAAAGCAGATTGGCGAGGGCCACGTGCTTCTCTTTGCCTCGGGACTCGACAATCTCACCAACGACCTTCCGGTGCGTCCTGCATTTGTACCGTTTGTTGATAGGACAGCACGCTTTCTTTCCGGCAGTGACAACGTCGGCGGGAGCAGGCTGGTCGATTCGTTTGTTTCCTTGCGAACGTCGGCGACGGCCAATCCATCCGCGGGTGTCGAAATCATCGGTCCGGATGGCCGGCGCGCTTTATCGCTCACAGAAGCGGCCAAGGCGCAGTCGTTCCAGTTGACGCGGGCTGGGTTCTATCGCATTCGCTTTGCCAATGGCAGGGATGCGTTGATCGGGGTGAATCCCGATCGGCGCGAATCGAACCTGGAGCCGATCGCTAAGGATCTTCTTCAGCTCTGGGGCGGTCATTCCACGTCGCCGACGAGCACCGTGGGTACGGTGCAGGAAAAAAACACCCCCCGTAGCTTCTGGTGGTACGTTATGCTGCTTGTATTGGTGGCGGCGGTTGCCGAGTCCATCGTTGCCAGCCGCTACCTCGGCACACAGAGGGAGGAGGCATGAGCAACGCCAACCCCAATTCGAATCTCAGCTCGAATCGAGACAGGCTCAACCTCTATATCCACCAACTGCACCAGCGGTTGCGTTTGGGTGTGTCTCTGCGTGGCGTCGCGATCCTCACCGCCACTGCGCTGATAACAACCATCTTCCTGGTTCTTATCCTTAACCGGTTTGCGTTTCCTGTACGCGGACTCATCGGCGCCCGCTCGTTGCTGCTGATCGTCATCGCTTGCGCTGCCGGCCTCGCGCTCGCGCTGCCGTTGCTGCGTCTTACGCGCCGCCGCGCCACGGCGGTTGCGGAATCCGCTTATCCTGAGTTTCAGCAGCGGCTGCTGACTTTCGACGACCGCGAGAAGAGAGGCAATGATCCCTTTCTCGAACTACTTGCTGCGGACACGCTATCGGTAGCGCGCGATGCTCAGCCCGCAAATCTGCTCCCCAACAACAAGCTGTATTTCCTGGCAGGCGCGGGCCTGGCTTGCGTGGCTGTGCTTGTCTGGCTGGTGACGGCGGGGCCGGGCTATATGGGGTACGGAGCTTCCCTGCTGTGGACCGGGCCTAAGGCTGTGCCGCTTTACGACATCAAGGTTACGCCCGGCGATGTTGCAGTTCGCCGCAACGCCGATCAACTGATCACGGCGCACCTGATCGGCCTCAAGCCGGAAAAGGTGCGATTGTTTGCGCGCTATAAGAGTAGTTCCCAGGGAAAAACAGGCTGGGAGCCGGTTGCGATGCAGCCGACGGATCCCTCAAACTTTCAGTTTCTCTTTGCCGGGCTTCCTGAAGACGTTGAGTACTACGTGGAGGCCGGCCCTCTCACTTCGCATCATTACAAAGTCCGTGTGGTTGATTTGCCCTCGGTAAAGCAAATGCGGGTGACGTACCACTACCCGAAATGGACCGGCATGCAACCGGTCACCGAGGAGCACGGTGGGGACCTGCGTGCGATCGAAGGCACGAACGCAGAGCTGACAGTCCACATGGATCGCCCTCTGCGCAACGGCCAGCTCACTCTGGATGATGGAAAACAGATCACGCTGAGCGGCGGCGAAGGCAACGTTTACAAGGGGTCCATCCTGATGCAAAAGGATGGCGCCTACCATGTGGCGGCACTCGACCAGGGCCAGCCGGTTCGCCTTTCGGAGGACTACTTTATTGCGACCGACAAAGCGAACCCGCCGGAGATCGCTATCGACCGGCCAACGGGGGATTATCGGGCCAGCCCTATCGAGGAAGTCACGGTCGGGGTGAAGGCGTCGGATGAGTTCGGGTTGAACAAGGTGAGCCTGCACTATTCCGTGAACGGCGGGCCGGAGAAAACGGTTGACCTGTCGCAACAGCCGGGTGCAAAAAATGTGAGCGGCTCGACGACGCTGAGCCTGGAAGATTTCAAGCTGATTCCGGGGGATCTGGTTAGCCTCTACGCCACGGCCAAAGATGGGCACGCGGAAGCGCGCACCGACATGGCATTTATCCAGGCGGATCCGTTCGAACGCGAGTTCTCACAATCGCAGCAAATGGGCGGCGGCGGCGGTGGGGGCGGCGGGATGGGCAACCAAACCGACATTTCGAAGCGCGAGAAAGAGTTGATCGCCGCAACCTGGAAACGGCAGAACGACAAGACGGCTTCCGCAAAGGATTCGGCGGAGGCGGGCAAGTTCCTTTCGAGCGTGCAGACCAAGTTGCAGGAACAGGCTTTGTCCCTCGCGGCGCGCATGGATAGCAGGGATTTGTCGTCTGCGAATGAGGAGTTCAATAGCTTCGGGCACGATATGCAGGCGGCCGCGGCGGCCATGACTCCGTCGTCGGAGAAGTTAAAGGAAACGCAATGGCACGACGCCATCCCTGCGGAGCAGAAAGCTCTGCAGTATCTGCTGCGTGCAGAGGCGACCTTCCGCAAGATTCAGGTGGCGTTTGGCCAGCAGCGCGGCGGCGGTGGTGGCGGAGGCGGCGGTGCGGGCCGCGACCTGGCCAGCCTTTTCGATCTTGAGCTGGATACTGAGAAGAATCAGTACGAGACCGCGCAGACGGGGTCGGCGGCAGACCAGAAGGCCAAAGCCGTCGACGACGCATTAGCGAAACTCGATGCCCTGGCGCGCCGCCAGGAGGAGTTGGCCCAGCAGCAACGCAATCACCCGCAAACCATGCAGGAGCGGTGGCAGCAGGAGATGCTGCGCCGTGAGGCGGAAGAGCTGCAACGGCAGATGGAGCAGATGGCTCAGAACGGTCAACAGAACGGCCAGCAGAGTCAGGACGGGCAGCAAAGTCAGGACGGGCAGCAAAGCCAGCAGGGGCAAAAGGGTCAGCAGGGACAACAAGGGCAACAGAGCGGCCAGCAGGGACAGCAGAGCGCCAGCGGAGCATCCGGCAGCTCGGCGGGCGGGTCTTCTTCTGGTGGGTCTTCTTCCGGATCGGCGGGTCAATCACAGTCTGCCCGATCTAAATCAAATGGCAGTGGAGACGGGACGGATCCGCGCGTGACCCAGGCGTTGAACCGGCTACGCAACGCCGACCAGGAGATGAAACGCAGTGCCGGGCAGGAACAGAGCTCCGAGGCAGCGCGGCGAGCCGCCGACCAACTCCGCCAGGCTGCGGGCCTGATGAGCAGCACGCAGCAACAACAGGCCTCGGGCAAACTGGATTCCCTCTCGCGCGAAAGCGATCGCCTGAGCAAGGAAGAGCACGCCCAGGCGGACCGCATTCGCAGCATGACCGGGCAGCCTGGCGCGTCGAACCAGGAACAGTACCAAGCCAGGCTGCAGCAGCGCAACAAACTGGCAGAGGACCGGCAGCAGTTATCCGACGATCTTTCTCAGCTGGAGAAGAACTTGCGGAATGCGGCGCGTGAGCTGGCGCCGAGCCAGCCCCAGGCCGCCTCGAAGTTGCGGGACGCGCTGGGGGGCATGGACCAGACCGATTTGACGAACCGGACGCAGCGGACTGCTGATTGGCTGCGCAGGGGGATCAATCCTAATTCCAATGGAACGGAAGAAGGCATTGGCAAGGGCTTGGACCAGTTGAGCCAACAAGTGCACCAGGCACAGCAAGGTTTGGGTCCGGGCAAATCCGGTCAGGGTCAGGGACAGGATGGCGAACAGAGTGCTGCACTGGATCATGTCGAGCGGTTCCGTGATCAGGTCGAGTCTCTGACGGCGCGTGGACAGAATCCGTTGGGACGCCAACCTGGCCCGGGGCAAGCTGGTGGACAGCCGGGGCAACGCGGACAGCCGGGACAGCAACCTGGACAAGGTGGGCAGCCGGGACAGCGGCCGGGACAGTGGAGCGCTCAGGGTGGCCCAGGGGCGCAGATTGCTGAAGGCAATGGCGGGAATCAACGCGGGGGAAACCAGGTTGCCCAGGGTAACCCGAGCGGCGATGTAGGCAATTGGCGCTCGGGCGGCGGCGCGGTAGGCACTGCCTGGAACAATATCAACACCGGCAACAACCGCTTCGACGGATCACGCGGGCCCGCTACTCCTGATAACTCGCCTGTACCGGCCGACCCGGAGCGTACCTTCCAGCAAGGGATGGTGGAGTTGAATCAGCTTCGCCATCTAGCCCAGAATGACCCGGCGGCGTTGAAAGAAGTCCAGGAGCTGGCGCGTGAGATGCAGCGCCTGGACCCGAAGCGCTTTCCCGGCAATCCGGCCATGGTGGAGCAACTGCACACCGAGGTGCTCGCCGGCGTTGACAGGCTTGAACTGCAGCTACGTCACGATTCCGATGGGCCTGGGGAGGTGCGTACGACGAAGGAGTCTACGATCCCCGCAGGATATGAGGAAGCGGTAGCGGAGTACTACCGCAGGCTTAGCAAAGGCCAGTAGCTGGTTTTCCAACGCAAGCAACATTACTTGCCGCGGTAGTCCTTGAAAAGCTCTGGAAATTGCTGCTTGAGTGCTTCTACCTTCGGACGATCACAGACCAGGATGTAGGGATTGTCCGGGTGATTCAAGGCATAGTCCTGGTGGTAAGACTCGGCATCGTAGAACCCCTTTAGCGGCACAACCTGGGTCACGATTGGCTTGGGAAAAACTTTGGCCGCATCCAGTTGCGCGATGTAGGCCTTGCTGATCTTCTGCTGCTCGTCGTTGGCGTAGAAGATGACGGAGCGATAGGATTCACCCACGTCCGGACCCTGGCGGTTTAGCTGCGTCGGATCGTGAACCACCGAAAAGAAAATCTGCAGGAGCTGGCCGTAGGTGATCTTCGAAGGGTCGTAAACGACCTTCACTGACTCCGCGTGCCCGGTGTTCTCCTGACCAACCTGTTCGTAGGTCGCAGTGGCACGAGACCCGCCGGAGTAGCCGGCCGTGGTGTCCAGCACCCCTTTGACGCGCTCAAACACAGATTGCGTTCCCCAGAAGCAGCCACCGGCAAACACAGCCGTCTGCTTCTCGGGGGTCTGCGCCAAGGCGCTATCGGCCGTAGGAGCGGGGATGGGCGCTCTGCTCGCTGCGTTGCAGCCCAGACTGGCAGCAAAGACCATCAGCAAGGTAACCACGGTGTTGCGGACTGCGTAAGAACGGGACATAAAGGTCTCCTGACAAAGACTCTGTAATGAGACGACGATACGACACAGAAGTTACGGGCGGTCAGCTAGAATAACGTCGTTATGCGCAAACACCTACTGCGAACTGTCCTTGCGGTTCAAGTCGTCGCCCTCATGTTCTGGGCAGGCACACCAGGGGCAGTCGCCCAGCAGATGGAGCACTCGGCGCCTTCCCCCTCCACTCACCTGACGATCAAGACCTATGACGGCAAAACGCTGACCTTATCCCCAGAAGAGCTGGCGGCGCTGCCCCACAAATCAGTCTCCGTCTTCAATGCCCATAGCAAAGCAAACGAGACTTACTCCGGTGTCCCGCTCGCTGACCTGCTCGGCAAGGTGGGTGTGCCTTTGGGGGAAAGCGTCCGAGGTAAGCTCTTCCTGACCGGTGTGGTCGCATCGGGTATGGACGGTTATGGTGTCTTGTACTCACTGGCGGAGGTGGACCCATCCATCCACGCCGGCGACGTCATCGTGGCCGACACGCTCGACGGAAAAAAGCTGGATAAGGACGGCGCGTTCAAGATGGTCTCGAGCGAAGAACGCCGGCCCGCTCGCTGGGTGCGGAACCTCACCTCAATTTCAGTAGTCAAGGTGGAACCTTAGTTCCACGGTGTCCGCCAGCCGGCTCGCTATAATGATAGCTGGGCCCTTATGAAGACAACCATCGCCAAGCTCTTGTTCTGCCTTAGTTTGCTGCCTGTTCTGCCCTGTTGCGCAGAGAACTCCAGCGCCAGTGTTCCCTCTTATCGCCTACGCCTCTATCACTTACACACCGGCGAGCGAATCGACGTGGTCTACCGGGTCGGCGATCAGTACCTGCCCGATGGCATCGCGGAACTGGACCATTTTCTCCGCGACCACCGCACCGGTGACGTGAAGGACTACGACGTGAAGGAGTTCGACCTACTGCACGATCTGATGGCTAAGCTGGGCCGTCCGGATGGCGAGATTGACATCGTCTGCGGATACCGCACGCCGTGGAGCAACAACTACCTGCGGCAACACGGGCATGGAGTTGCCGAGCACAGCCAACACATGGAAGCAAAGGCCATCGATATCCGGATTCCGGGCGTTTCCAGCGCCGAGGTCCGCGATGCGGCGTTGTCCATGGGCCGAGGGGGCGTGGGCTATTACCAGCAATCCAATTTTGTTCATGTCGATGTCGGCCGGGTACGCCGCTGGTAGCTCCTAGGCGTTCGAGGAGACCAAATCCGGCGCCAGCAGCGAAGTAGTGGATGCGACTCCGGGAGCCAGGCGGGTCAGGGTCATGACCGTGATGTCGTCGTCTTGTCCGAAGGCAACGGCCGCGTCGGTAGCTTGTTTTGCGTCGGGCTGGGTAGCGATCAGTGCCCGCAACCGGTCGAAGCTGAAGATTTCGCCGGCGGAATTGCGGGCTTCCAGCAGGCCATCGGTATAGAGGGTGAGCCTGTCTCCGACGGCAAGGTGGAACCGTTTCGTTTCGTATTCAGCGTTCAGATCCAACCCCAGCGGCAGAGCTCCCGGCAGGCTAAGCTCTTCCCTATTGAGGAAGGGAGCGGGATGCCCGGCACTTGCCAGCACACAATCTCCTTCCACATCCAGGCGCAGCGCCAGGCAGGTCACGAATCCATCTTTCAGGCGGCCATGCAGGCGGCGGTTAAGGATAGAAAGCACTTCCGCCGGCTCATCGACTGTATCCGCCACGGTACGGATGGTGCCAACGATCAGCGACACAGTCATAGCTGCCTTCAGACCCTTGCCGCTCACGTCGCCTAAGACGAGTAATGCGGAGCCATCGGGCTGGGCGATCAGTTGAAAGAAATCTCCTCCGACCTGCTGCGCGGGCCGGTACGCACTGGTCACTGCATAGCCATCGAGGGAGGGAAGCGTTTCCGGGATGAGCACCTGTTGCAGCTCTTGGGCGCTTTTAAACTCCTGCTCAAGAGCCCCCTGGCGCTCGCTTTGCTCCACCGAATAGCGGTAGACGGCATACACGATAGAGATAAGAAGAAGGCCAAATTCCACCGCGCTTAAGGCGCCGGTTTTACGAGAGATGGTCCAGTGGGTGAACCGTTGGCCTTGACCCGTGAAATTTGAGAATCCCAGCGTCAACTGGGTAAGCGCCCCCATGATAGCCATCAGCCAGCGAGCGGAATCCAGCCGCTTTCCTATGGCAAAGCCGATCAGCACCAGCGGATAAGCTTCAATCAGCATGGTTGGCAACGTAAGCAGCGCATCGCCGATCTGCAGCATTTGTACGTGCGGGCCGCTCCAGTCCATCAGGAGCAGCAGACCGTCGGCGACACCGCAGAAAATCGAGATGCAGGCCAGGATCCGGGTCCAGCGCCGTAGCCGCGGATTCCGGTCGAGCTCCAAAAGATACAGCAACAGATACCAGATAGCGATATCAGCGACCGAAAGAAGGGGCTGCTGGGCGGCGCTGGTAAAAGCAGCGGTAAACGCTAAACGAAGGTTAAAGACAAAAGAGGAGAGCAAAAGAGCGCACGCCCACGCCGACATCCAAAACAGGACCCGGCGTTCGCGGTTGCGGAGCCAGGCGAGGAAGCCAAGCAAGCCAATCACCACGTAGATGAGCTGGATGGCAAAAGCGAATAGTTGGCGCCGGAGCCATTCATAGTTGAGATTGCCTTTGTAGGCCGCGACGGCGTCGGCTGGTCCTGCCAAGGGTGGTTTATTCAGGCCTCCGGCCTCGCCGGTGTCAGAAGAGAAATACGGCGCCTTCCACACTCTGAAGGCAAGCACGCCCGAACCTGCCTGCCCAAGCGGGACGATCTCGGGAGGCCGATCGCGATAGTAGTAAGGATGCGGCGGCAATTTGCCCTGGTGCCCAATCAGGTTTCCGTTCCAGTAGACCTCGTAGGCATCATTGACCCTAGGCAACAGCAATGCCAGATCGGATTGGACGCCGGGCACCGGCTGAAAATTTATATGACGGCGGTACCAGGCATACCCGGTGTAGCCGAAGTGCGTTTGTTGGCCCCAGGGTTTGTCGACTGCGATGCGCTCCCAGTTCGAGTCATCCATCGTGGGTGAGGCCCAGGCTGGATCATCTCCTAAATGGAACTGCCACTCACCATCCAGTGCGACGGTGCCCTTGCCCAGGCCCTCGACGTTCAAAGGCGCCGGCGGCACGGATGCGCGCGCGACCAGAGTGCAGGCGAAGACGAGAAAGATAAAGGCCGGCAACCACTTGCCCCGGGAAAGATGCCTCAGCATACTTCCAGCATGATACCCGTTCGTACAGAAGGTCTCGGCGGTGTTCTTGTCTTCGGCTTATGAACCTGAGAGACTTCCTGCGATGAGCGGGGGGACCTGTTGAACGCCAGGAAGTGGCGGATTGTGCTGATCGGCGTCACGCTGCTGGCTGCTGTTCCGCAATCGCGGCCGGTTGTGGGCGCTGCGGAGAAGGCTTCCGGATATGTCGACCCGGCGATCTGTGCGGGTTGCCATCAGGACATTGCTAAGACTTATCAACTTACCGGGATGGGCCGCTCCTTGTACCGGCCAACGACGGCGAACACCATCGAGGACTACCAAACCCACAACACCGTCAACAACGCCGCGTCGGGCTTGAGCTACACGATGGTGGAGCACGACGGCAGGTTTTACCAGCGCCGGTCGGAGAAGGGTTTCGACGGCCATGAGACCAACGTTGCCGAGGAACAGATCGACTACGTCATTGGCTCCGGCAACCACGCCCGCAGCTATCTCCACCGCGGCCCCGATGGCCGGCTGATCGAATTGCCGGTCTCCTGGTATATCGAGAATTCAGGCTATTGGGCGATGAGCCCGGGCTATGATCGCGCGGGCCAGGAGGACTTCCGTCGCGCGATTACCGGCGAGTGCCTGCTCTGCCACAACGGTCTGCCGTTGAAGGGCAGCTATCCGGAGCGCGGCGATACCGGCCTTTCGCTTTTCCCCAACCCAATTCCCGAAGGGATCGATTGCCAGCGGTGTCATGGGCCCGGGGGCGCACACGTGCGGGCAGCTCTCGCGGCCAATACTCCACGGGAAGAGATACGGGTAGCGATCGTCAATCCGGCACGTCTCAGCCGGGACCGGCAGCTGGAAGTCTGCATGCAATGCCATCTCGAGACCAGCAGCAGCCTGGTGCCGAACGAGATTCGCCGCCACAACCGCAGCATCGATTCCTATCGGCCCGGTGCCCCTCTGGGCGATTACAAACTCTTCTTCGACCGCGCCTCCGGACAGGGTGACCGGTTCGAGATCGCGCATGCCGGGTATCGATTACGGATGTCAGCGTGCTTCCGGTCGAGCCAGATGACGTGCCTTACCTGCCATGATCCTCACCAGTCTTACCGGACGGAAAACTCGACCGCCCATTACGTGGCGGTGTGCCAGGTTTGCCATCAGTCAGTGGTCCACAAAGCCAGCTTGCCGGCGGGGTCGGATTGTCTTTCATGCCACATGCCAAAACGGCGGACCGACGATGTGGTGCACGTGGTGATGACGGACCACTACATCCAACGCACGAAGCCGGACCGCGACCTGCTGGCGCCGATGGCGGAGGTGGTCAATCCATCGCAGGGAGGTGAGCCGGTGGGGCCGTACTATCCTTCACCGCTCCCGCGCACCGCGGAGAACGAATTGTATACGGCAACCGCGGAGGTGAAGCATGGCTCGGTGGGCGGCATCGCTCATCTGGAGAGCGCGATCGTTCGCTACTCACCCGCTGCGCCGGACTTCTACTTCGAGCTAGGAGACGGATATGCGCGGGCGGGAAAGAGCGATGAGGCCATTCGCTGGTACAAAGAGGCTTTGCGCAAGAAGCCCGAGTTCCGCCCCGCCACCAAACAGCTGGCGGCGACGCTGATTGGGAAAGGAGAGTACGCGCGGGCAACGGAAATACTGCGGCAGGCGGTCGCGGCTCCTCCGGCGGATGAGGCTTTGTTTACTGATTTAGGGAACGCCTACTTAAGGCAGCGAATGCTTCCCCAGGCACAACAGGCGCTGAAGCGTGCGCTCGAGATCAACCCCGATCAGCCAGAGGCACAAAACCTGCTTGGACTGGTCGCGGTGCAGAAGAATGATCCGGTAGAGGCGGAAGCTCAGTTTCGCAGTGCATTGCGCAGTCAACCGGACCTTGCAGAGGCCCATAACAACCTGGGAAACGTGCTCGCAGGAACCCATCGCTATCCGGAAGCGGAGTACCACTTCGAAAGGGCGATCGCGATCAACCCGAAATATGCGGAGGCCCATCACAGCTATGCGCTGGTGCTGGCGCTTACCCAGTCCTACGATCAGGCGGCGAGGTGAGTTACGCGAGGCCGCACGGCTGGACCCCAACGATGCGCAGATCCACGATGATCTGGGTGACGTCCTCATTGCGCAGGGTAAGGGCGATGAGGCGGCCGAGCAATACCGCGAGGTTATCCGCTTGAAGCCGGGACTCGCGGATGCGCACTGCAATCTGGGGAATCTGCTGGGGGCACAGAAGAGGTTTGATGAGGCTGCCAAGGAATTACAGACTTGCACCCAGCTCGACCCTAGTCACCTGGAAGCCAACCTCGGACTGGGCTTGATTCTCATGGGTGAGGGCAGAACGGCGGAGGCAAGAGTGCAGTGCCGCAAAGCACTGGCCAGCCCCGACCCTGGGGTTCGCGACACTGCCCAGAAGGCGCTCGATCAAATGGGGCGCTAGTCGGAACCTGCGGTGCAGTGGATACGAGCGGGTGGATGGCGAAGGCCAGTGGCCATGAGTTCCTCGATGGCCTCGACGGATTGAATGCCGCCCCTGGCTCCGGCTGCGGTGCAGTTGAGTGCGGCGGCGGCGCAGGCGAAGTCGAGCCGGCGCTCCACGGGCCAGTTCTGCAGGAGCCCGTAGATGAAGCCGGCGTGGAAGATGTCTCCGGCGCCGGTGGTGTCGACCACGGGAACAGCATAAGCAGACAGTTGATAGAACTGACTTCCGTCCCATGCCAGCACGCCGTTATCGCCTAACGTGGCTGCGGCGAGGCAGGATCCGTAGCGGCGCTGCATTTGACGCAAGGACATTTCGAGGTCAGATTCGCCTGTGAGGCGGCAAGGGATGTCGCGGCTAACGATCAGATAATCCACGTGTTCTAAGAGCTTTTCGACTCCCGGATATAACTCGTCCAGATCGGCGACGACGGGTATGCCGGCTGCCCGTGCCCATCCAGCGGCCACGGTCGCTGCCTCTGTGTCGTAGCCATCGACGTGCAGGGCGCGCGCATTCACGATCCACTCGCGATTTAGATGTTCAGGTTTTAGGGCGACCCGGGGATCCCGCCGGCAAAGCACCGTCCGCTCACCACCTGCGTCCACCAGGATGAGCGATTGGGGGCTGGTGCCGCCGGAGACGGTGGTGATCTGCGGCTCGACGCCTGCATGGCTAAAAGCTTCCTGGTGCAGGGCGGCAGCCGCGTCATCGCCGAGGATGCCCACGTACCGGGTGGTCATGCCCCAGCGTTGGCAAGCCACCACCGTGGTTGCGACCTGTCCCCCGGGCAATCGTGTGGCGGAATTGTATTCCACTTTGGAGCCGCGTTCCGGATAGTTTGCCAGGGCAATGAGCGTGTCTGTCGCATTCAGGCCAACGCCGACAAGGTCAACCTTGGACGGTTTCGTCATCCTGCCAGTGTACCCCCGCATCGCCTGGCTGAAGTCTGAACACGTCAGGATGCACCTTTTGAGCTACACTAGGTCGACTCAATGCAAGGTTTCAGAATGCGCGTCACACGTGTCTGAGCGGCGACAAATCTCGCGTTTGCTGGTCCCCATTGCGCTACTCGCGTTGGTGCTCGGAGCAACGCTCGGCGGACTTTGGCATCACCACGCGAACGCTCCGGGAGACACCTGCCCCATCTGTCATTTGAGCCACCAAGCTATCGCACCGGCGCCGGCCGGCATCCGCGTCGGTATTCCGGCCCCCCGAGGGCCGGGGCTCGAACCTGCAAGGGATGACTTCACACCCAGTCCTACCATCCGACGCCTTCCTGCCCGCGCACCCCCCGCATAAACAGTCCCCATTCTTTACGTGCCGCCCCCGGCACGCCTAATTTGTATCGCCCTCCTCCACGAAGGCTGACTGCCCATGCGTTTGCATCGTTCGCTTCTTCTATTTTGTACCGTCACCGTAGCTGTTTCGTGGGCCACTTGGGCGCAATCTCCGGCACCGCAAGCACCCTCACCTCCTGCTCAGGCGCTGGCTCAGAATCCGGCATCGGTGACCGTTTCGCTGGATGACGCGATTCAGATGGCGCTCCGGCACAACCACAACCTGCTGGCTGCACGCACTACCATCCAGCAGAGCGAAGCGGAAGAGGTCACCGCCAACTTACGTCCTAACCCGGTGATATTGAGCGATTGGCAGTTCCTGCCGATTTTTCAGCCTAGCCAATTCAGCGCGGATTACCTCGACAACACGGCGCAGTTCGACCTGGGTGTCAGCTACCTGTTTGAGCGGGGAAAGAAGCGGCAACACCGGCTGCGGGCCGCCAAGGACGTTACGGCGCAGACGCGATCGCTGGTCGCAGACAATGAGCGCGGCCTTGCCTTCAGCGTTGCCAGCGGATTTATCAACGTGGAGCTTGCGGAATCGACGCTTGCGCTCGCGCAGCAGGATCTCCAAGGTTTCCAGAACACCGTGGACATCAGCCAGGCACGTTACAACGCAGGCGACATCAGCGAAGACGATCTGCTCAAAATCAAGCTGCAGCTGCTGCAGTTCCAGACCGATGTGTCGCAAGCCAAGCTTGCCCGGGTGGAGGGGCTCTCGGATCTGCGCCAATTGCTGGGATACGAATCGATCGCGGCGGATTACGACGTGGCTGGGTCGTTCGATTATCAGCCTGTCAAAGGCAACGTCGATGACTTTCAGGCGATGGCACTGCAGAACCGGCCCGACTTGCGGGCGGCACAACAGGGAGTGACTGCCGCCAACAGCCAACATGCGCTGCAACAGGCAATCGGCAAAAGAGACATCACGGGGGAAGTCAACTACACCCACATTGGCTATCTAAATGACATTTCTCTGTTCGGGCAGATGCAGATGCCGATCTTCGATCGCAACCAAGGTGAAATTGCCCGCGCCGCCTACGCCGTCACACAAGCTCAGGAACAGGAGAGATTTGCCAACGGGCAGGTCCTCACTGATGTACGGGACGCCTTTGAGAACTTACACACCAACGACGAAGTGGTGGGACTTTATCGATCCGGTTACCTGGACGAGGCACAGCAATCCCGCGACATCAGCGAGTACGCCTACCGGCGCGGCGCGGCCAGCCTGCTGGATTTTCTCGATGCTGAGCGGAGCTATCGGGCCACGCAACTGGCTTATCGGCAGGCGCTCGCTTCCTACCTGCTCGCGACGGAACAGCTTCGCCAGGCTGTCGGAACCAGGAGTTTGCCATGACAACTTCCTCCATTACGTTCCAGCGTGCGATGGCGTTGGCTTTCGCAGTGACGCTTACGGGCTGCAGTTCCAACGATCGCAAGGGAGCGGGCCAGATGACCTCCTACTCGGCCAACGGCTCTCCGTCTTCCGTTCCCCAGCTGTTCACGATTCCTCAAGACCAGATGGCGCACGTTCAGGTTGTGACTGTTCAACCAACCCGATTGATACGCACGCTTCGGCTTACCGGCGCTGTGGCCTACAACGCTTTTAACACCACTCCGGTGATCACCCAGGTCGGGGGCCCGGTGAGCCGCATCCTGGTGGTGCCGGGGCAGCACGTCAAGACGGGGCAGCCCATGCTGGATGTGAGCAGTCCGGATTATTCGCAGTTGCTCGACGCCTATTTAAAGGCGGCGGACGCCTTTCGCCTGGCGGATAAGAATTGGGTGCGTGCCCAGGATCTATACCAGCATCATGCGATCGCGCAGCGCGACCTGGAACAGGCTGAGTCGGATCGTAACCAGGCCCAAGCTGACCTGAACGCGGCTGACCAGGGCATGAGGATTCTCGGCATCAAGAATCCTGGCGACCTGGCGAAGGCGCCGAGTTCGGCCTTGATTCCTGTGCTTGCTCCCATTGGGGGCGAGGTCGTCGAGCGCCTGGTCTCACCCGGACAGGTGGTGCAGGCCGGGCAGACGCAAGCCTTTACGATTTCGGACTTAAGCACCGTATGGGTGCTGGCCAACGTTTACCAGGCGGATCTGGCCGCGGTGCGCACGGGAGATGACGTGGTGGTCGAAACGGATTCCTATCCCGAGCGTTTCCACGGAAGGATCTCGTATGTGTCACCGGCCCTCGACCCCAACACCAGAACGCTGCAAGCGCGCATTGTTGTCGACAACCCGGGAGAGAAATTGAAACGAGATATGTATTGCACGGTTACGGTGACGGCTGGCTCCATTCCAAATGCGATTGCCGTGCCTGACTCCTCGGTTCTACGCGACGACAACAATCAGCCGTTCGTGTATCTGGCAATTGGCGCGAATCAGTTTGGCAGGCGCGACGTGGAGATCGGCGAGAGCCTGGATGGGAAAACGCATATACTGCGGGGCCTTTCCCCGGGAGAGAAGGTTGTGGGCGACGGCAGCTTGTTTCTTCAGTTTGCTAATTCGCTGCAGCACTGAGGAGGCGGCTTCCCATGATTCATCACATCGTCCATTTCGCGCTGCGGCAACGGCTCCTAATCCTGCTGGTGGTGGGGTTCATCGCTGTTGGTGGAGCGGTTTCATTCCAGCACATGCCGGTGGACGCGTATCCCGATCTCTCGCCGCCCATGGTTGAAGTCATCACGCAATGGCCGGGACACGCAGCGGAAGAAATCGAACGCCTGGTCACGATCCCGACAGAAGTAGAAATGAACGGCGTGCCGAAGATGGCGGTGATGCGTTCGATTTCGCTCTATGGGCTTTCCGATGTGATCATGACCTTCGACGAAGGCACGGATGACTATTTTGCCCGCCAGGTAGTGTTCCAGCGCTTAAGCGAGGTGACTTATCCGACCGGCGTGACCCCTACGCTGGCGCCGCTCGCGAGCCCGTCCGGGTTGGTCTATCGATATGTACTCGAGAGCCCTGACCGCACCCCACAAGAGTTGAAGGTCTACGAGGATTGGGTCATCGAGCGGGAGTACAAGCAGGTTCCCGGGGTCGCGGACGATTCCGGGTTCGGGGGCACCGTGATGCAGTACCAGGTGCTGCTCGATCCGGCTCGCCTCTACGCATACCACATCACAGTACCGGCCGTGCTGCAGCAGCTCTCCGTCAATAACTCGAATGCCGGCGGCGGATTCTATTCGCAAGGAGGCCAGTTTTATTACGTTCGCGGCCTGGGCCTGGTGCACGATACGCGAGATATCGGCGACGTCATCGTGGGCTCGCAAAATGGAGTGCCGGTGCGGGTCCGCGACATTGGCGAGGTCACGATCGGGGGTGCTCCACGCCTGGGCGAATTCGGCTTCAACAAGAAAGACGACGCGGTGGAAGGCGTAATCATGATGCGCCGCGGCGAGCAAACGCAAAATGTGCTCAAAGGAGTGGAAGAAAAAAGCCGGCAACTGAATGAGAACATTCTGCCCGCCGATATCAAGGTGCGGCCTTACTACGACCGTAGTGATCTGGTGCAATTGACCATCGATACCGTCGAGCACAACATGCTGGTGGGCATGACCCTGGTGTTGATCGTTCTGATGGCTTTCCTGGTGAGCCTGCGCGCGGCGGTGATCGTCGCCCTCACGATTCCTCTCGCTTTGCTTTTTTCTTTTATTTTCCTGCACGCGCGCGGCGTCGCTGCCAACCTGCTTTCCATTGGGGCCATTGATTTTGGAATTCTCATTGATGGAACCCTGGTGATGGTGGAGAACATCTTCCGTGAGCTGGGCGCGCGCGAAGGTCAGAGCTACGATCTGCAGAAGGTGATCCTGTCGGCCGCCAAGGATGTGGATCGGCCCATCTTCTATTCCGTCGCAGTGATCATTGCGGGTTACCTGCCGATTTATGCGCTGGGTGGACCATCGGGAAAACTGTTCAAGCCGATGGCGGATACAGTGTCGATTGCATTGGTGGGCGCCCTGATCCTGACGCTTACGTTCGTTCCTGTCATGTGCGCTTACTGGTTCAAAAACGGAGTGCGCGAGCGGGTGAACAAGCCGTTCGAATGGTTACGCGAGAAGTATGCGGTCGAGCTTGACTGGTGTCTTGATCATCCCAAGATCACCATGCTGGTGGCCAGTCTGATCTTTGCTGCCACGTTGTTGCTCATCCCGTTCATTGGCGGGGAGTTCATGCCTCATCTGGACGAGGGCGCGATTTGGGTGCGCGCGACCATGCCGTACACGATCTCGTTCGAGGAAGCGAGCCGGTTCTCACCCCAGGTGAGGAACATCCTGATGAAGTACCCGATGGTCACGGATGTCGGCTCCGAGCTTGGCCGTCCTGACGATGGCACGGATCCGACCGGGTTCTTCAATGACGAGTTCTACGTGGGCCTTAAGCCTTACAGCGACTCGTCCTGGAAGGGCGGCCGTATCCGCAACAAGGCTGAGTTGGAGGAGGATATCCAGAAGCAGCTGAGTGGATTTCCGGGAGTCATCTTCAATTACACGCAACCGGCCGAGGACGCGGTGGATGAAGCGCTTACCGGGCTCAAGAGTGCGCTCGCGGTGAAGATTTACGGACCCGACCTCAATGTGCTGCAGAGCAAGGCGCTGGAGATCAAGCGCCGGCTCACCCAGGTGCCGGGCTTTACCGAGCTCACAGTGGTGCGGGAATTAGGCCAGCCTAGTTTGTTGATCGATGTCGATCGCGACAAGATCGCCCGCTACGGCATTAATGTTGCCGACGTGGAGGCGGTAGTGCAGGCCGCGGTGGGTGGACAGGCGGCGACCCAGGTTATCCAGGGGGAAAAGCTATTTGACCTGGTGGTGCGCATGAAGCCGGAGTTCCGGCAAAATGCGCAGCAGATCGGCAACCTGTTGGTGGGTACGCCAACCGGCCAACAGATTCCACTGAGCGAGTTATCGAATATTCACGAGGCTGGGGGCGCGTCGTTTATCTATCGGGAAAACAATTCCCGTTACATTGGCGTGCAGTACAGCGTGGAAGGCCGTGATTTGCAGGGTGCTGTGCTGGCGGGGCAACATGCGATCGCGGATCTGGAGAAATCGTTGCCTCCCGGTTATCGGCTTGCCTGGGGCGGGGAGTACAGCGAGTTTCTCGAGGCGAAGCATCAGATTGAGATTATTGGCCCGCTTGCTTTGCTGATCATCTTCATGATCCTTTTCGCGCTTTACGGCAACTTCAAATTCCCCGTGACCATTGCTATCGGCGTGCTGCTGACCGAGCCTGTGGGCGCACTGATTGCGCTTAAGCTCACGCATACGCCGTTCAGCGTATCTTCCGCGCTAGGTTTGCTGGCGTTGATGGGAGTTTCGGTGGAGACGGCGGTCATTCTTGTCTCGTACATCAACAAGTTGCGGCTGGAGAATCGGGATATCCGCTCGGCGACGCGCGAGGCTTCGCTCCTGCGGCTACGGCCGATTGTGATGACTGCGTTGGTCGCTTGCCTGGGATTGCTGCCGGCAGCGCTTTCCACGGGGATTGGCTCGGATACACAGAGGCCGTTTGCCATCGTTATTGTGGCTGGGTTGATCTCGCGGCTCTTCCTTGGGTTCTTCGTGAACCCGGTGCTGTACGAGATGGTTGCCCGCGAGGGAGATGTGTTGCAGGTTTGAGCTGGACGACTCAAATGCAGCTTTTACTTGTTTGTTCGGACGGCCGAGTCCGGTTCCGGCTGTCCTCTCACACCGATGGACATAAATCTATAGAGACGACAGAGAACAGAGAGATTCTTTAGCCCGCATTTCTCAAGGCCCCCTGGATAAGCGGATAAGCGAGGGTTGCCGGTAGGGAGATCTCGATTTCTAACGAAACAGGCCGTGAGAAATCCGGGTTAGCCCAGAGCAAACTACCGAAGTCAAACCCAAGTAACCTTTGGGGCCTGTACTCCTGTGCGGAAAAAGCATTTCGCCACTTACATCAAACCTTAAAAGGCTCTATTTCTGAAGGTTGACGATATCGGCAGGCGACGGCTCGGTTCTCACGCAGCCCGTTTAGCCCCTGAGATACGTCGTTCCTGCCCGCTCTAAGTAGTCCAGAAGCCTTCGTGGACTTTGCCCGCTTCGTCTTCGAGGAATGGACCGGCGACGACGATCGGTTTTTGTCCGCGGGCAAATACTTCGCGACAGGGCAGATCGAGAGTGGGATTCTGCTCGTGGGTGCCGGTGTAACGCATGAGGCCGGTTTCCGGCAGCGCGAAGACGACGCGGCCCACGCCGATCCAATAGATGGCGCCGGCGCACATGGCGCAGGGTTCGGTGCTGGTGTAAAGAGTGCAACGGGCGAGTTCGGGCTCGCTCAGCAGCTTGGCAGCCTCGGCACAGGCGACCATTTCCGCGTGCTGCGTGGGGTCACCGGCGGGGCGGACTGCGTTGTTACGTGCAGCAACGACGGTCTCCCCTCGCTCGTTGACGATGAGCGCGCCGAATGGATGGCGGCCATCGTTGCGGGCCTGGCGCGCTAGATCGATCGCCTGGCGCAAGAAGTTCAGTTCCTGTTCGGTTAGGTGTTCCACGGTTTAATTCTCCGCTTTCGAGGAAAAGAAAAGATTGAGTAGGACCGCGGTGGCTGCGGTCAAGAAGATGCCGCTGTTCAAAAAAAGCCGGGCTGTATCCGGAGCGTGCGCAAATAATTGAGGAGACGCGATGGGCAATACGCCCATGCTCACCGAGATGGCTACGATGACCGCGTTGCTGGTGCCTAGGTAGCGGACGCGGGTCAACTCTTCGATGCCGGCCATCATGGTCATGCCGAACATCACGATGGACGCACCGCCCAGGACCGGCCGCGGAATACCGGCGATCACGGCGGCGAGCTTGGGGAGCAATCCGAGGAGAACGAGCAATCCGCCTCCCGCGGCGACCGCAAAGCGGCTCTTGACCCTGGAAAGTGCGAGCAGGCCGGTGTTTTGGGAATACACGTTGTAGGGAAAGCTGTTGAAGATGCCGCCCAACACGGTGGATAGCCCGTCTGCGCGAAAGGCTGCCGTGAGGGTGGTTGGGCCAATCGGCCGGCCGGTGATCTCACCGATGGCCAGACAGTTGCCGGTGGTTTCCGTCATGACAACCAGCATGGAAAGGCTCATGACCACGGCGGGCAGCAGCACAAAATGGGGAGGCCCAAAGAGCAGCGGATGAGCCATGGCAAACCACGGGGTCGCCGGCACTTGATGGAAGTTGGTTTGACCGGTCAGTGCGGCCAGCGCGGCCCCACCGATCAGGCCAAGCAACACGCTGAGGTTGGCGAACATGCCGCGACCGAAGCGCTGGATGACTACGATCAGCGCAATGGTGGCCAGACCCAGACTGAGGTGAAGGAGGCTGCCGAAGTCCGCCGTCGTAGGGTCTCCGCCACCCAGCCAGCCGCCGGCCACAGGCAGCAGGGATATGCCGATTACGGTGATTACGGAGCCGATCACGACCGGAGGGAAAAAGCGCAGCACACGGCTAAACCAGGCCCCTACCAGGATGGTAAACAATCCGCAGCTGATGACTGACCCATAAAGCGCTGGGATGCCGTAACGGCTGCCGATCAGAATCATGGGCGGGACGCAGATGAAAGAGCAGCCTTGAATGAGCGGAAGACGCGCGCCGAACTTCCACCAGCCCAGGGTCTGCAGAAGGGTGGCTAATCCTGAGGTAAATAAATCTGCGCTGATGAGGGCGATCACCTGCTGGGGTGTGAACCGCAGTGCGCTGCCCAGAATCAACGGCACCGCTACCGTGCCGGCATACATCACCAACACGTGCTGCAGCCCATAGCAGAGCAGCCGCGGCAGGCTGTCCGTTTGGTCAATCGAGTCTGCGCCCGCCGGGATGGCCTTCGCCTGTGTGCTCATGGGAGGTTACATCATAGCGCCATGTTGCTACCCTCCCGCGAAGGGAAAGGAAGTGGCGGTGATGGTTTTTTGTTGTTCTGAGCGAGGGTCTCATTTAGTAATTGCCAATGACTCCTATAAAGACCGCTTGTTTTTTGGCTGCTTTGATGAGCGCGGCGCCTGGTCTCGCGCAATCTACGGCTGCCGCTCCGGCCAAGCTGGTGGTGAAGAACGCGTTCATCCTGACCATGGCGAAAGACCAGCGCGAGCCGGTGAAGGGATACATGGTGGTGGGGGAGGATGGCCGGCTGTTGACGGTCGCGGCGGGTGATCCTCCGGCAGGTTTGCTTGCCAAAGAGAGCCTGGATGCGGGCGGTCACTGGGTTATCCCCGGCTTTATTTCTGCTCATAGCCACTTGTGGCAGAGTGCATTCCGTGGGCTGGGCTCGGACCAGACGCTGTTGGGATGGATCGACGCGCTATACAAACCGGCGGTGAAGTCGAGCCCGGAGGACATGTACTGGTTCACGCTGGATGGTGCGCTCGACCATCTGCAGCATGGGATCACGGGCGTTTATAACTTCAACTTTGAGGCGCGGACGCGGGGGCAGAATCCGCAGACGGCGGATGAATATGACCAGAGTGGCTTTCGCGCGGAGATGGACTCCGGCATTCGCTTTGTGCACAGCATGTCCGTGGGAAGGGCCACCGAACTGGGAGTGAAGCCCGCGTATGGGGCCGAGCAGGCGCGAGTTCCGCTGAAAGCTTTTCTGGATTGGACGAGCAAGCAGCCAAAGTCAAGCAACTTTCTCGCGGTGATGATCAGCGGGTTGACGGCGTTCAATAACACCTACCAGCAGACGTTGATGGAGAAGCAGCTGGGAGACGAGTTCCACCTGGCCAATGAAACCCACTACCTGGAGCCACCCAACACGCAGTACGAACAGCAAAGCAAGTTTCGCTGGTTTATGGACAGCGGGCTGCTCTCGAAGCAATTGATCTTCGGGCATTTTATTCATACGAACGCGTTCATCCTGGAGCAGAGCGGCAAAGCAGGGGTGGCGATGAGCTGGAATCCGCTGTCAAATGGGCGGCTGGCTTCGGGAACAGCGGATATTCCCGCGTGCCTGAAAGCCGGCATCCGGGTGGGCATGGGGGTGGATGGCGAGGCCAGCGCCGACGTGGCGGATCCGTTTGAAAACATGCGCACCGGGCTCTATGCGATCCGGGACAAGTATGAGGACGCGACCATCATGAGCCCGTACGATGTGCTGCGGATGCACACCATGGGCAGCGCAGATGTGCTCGGCGTGGCAGACCGGCTGGGCAGCCTGGAGCCGGGGAAGTTTGCCGACTTCCTGATGGTCGATCCGACCCGCTTTCGGACGGTCTTCGATCCTTATGCTTCGCTGGTGTTTGTTGCCGGGGAGCGCGACCTGGAGCGGGTGTATGTCGGCGGCGATTTGCTGGTGCAGAATGGAGCGCTGCTCAAGCAGGATGTGGCGAAGGTGCGAACAGAAGTGACCCGGCGCGTAGGGGCTCTGCGCTGAGAAAAAAGATCAGCGAATGTCCAAATCGCAGATGCTCGCACGTCGTGGTAGTAGCGGACGACAACGCCCGCTTAAAATCCACGACGGAGGTTTTTTATGCAATATCTATTGATGGCGTATGTAGACGAGAACGGCTGGCCCAAGTTGTCGAAGAGCGAGCAGGAACAAGGGATTGCTGCCTATGCTGCCTACGGTGAAGCGCTCAGGACATCGGGCGTGATCAAGGGCAGCAATCGGCTGCAGCCAACCTCGGTAGCGACGACGGTGCGGAATACCAACGGCAAACCGCAAGTGCTGGATGGCCCTTACGTCGATTCGAAGGAGCAGCTCGGCGGCTACTTTCTGATCGACGTGCCGGATCTGGATGCCGCGCTTTCGTGGGCTTCCCGCTGCCCTGCGGCCAGTCATGGAGTGGTGGAAGTGCGTCCGGTCTGGGGCATGTAAACCTGACCGGCTTTCCCTCCCTGGTGATCCATGAACGCATGCACAGGCGAAGAGGCGCGCAGCACGGCAGAAGCGGTTGCGCGCCGCAGCTACGGCAAACTGGTCGCTTTTGTTGCCGCGCGCAGCCGCGACCTGGCTGCCGCGGAAGACGCGCTGTCAGAAGCCTTCGCTTCCGCGCTGCAAAGCTGGCCACAAAATGGCTGCCCGGCAAACCCGGAAGCATGGCTCCTGACAGTGGCCCGGCGCAAGCTGATCGACAGGACCCGACGAGAGCACGGCAGCGAACTGGTGGACGAAGACGTCGAGCGTGTGGCCCAGGGGGATGCAGCTGTGGATGGGGAGCTTCCGGATCGGCGCCTGGCGCTTATGTTTGCCTGTGCGCATCCAGCAATCGAGGCGGGGATTCGCGCCCCCTTGATTTTGCAGACGATTTTGGGTCTAGATGCGGCGACGATTGCGTCGGCATTTCTTCTGTCTCCTACGGCTATGGGCAAGCGGTTGGTGCGTGCCAAGAGCAAGATTCGGGAGGCGGCGATTCCCTTTTGCATTCCGCAGCGAGAAGAACTCCCGGAAAGGCTCGATGCGGTACTGGCCGGCATCTATACCGCGTTCTCTGAGGGATGGAGCGATGCGGCCGGGACAGACAGCTCGCGACGCGATCTGACCAGCGAAGCATTTTTTCTGGCGCGTTTGGTGACCGAGATGCTGCCGAACGAGCCGGAGGCGATCGGCCTGCTGGCGCTGATGCTGCATGCGGAAGCACGCCGGAGTGCGCGCCGCAGCGAAGACGGGGAGTATGTTCCTCTGGCAAAGCAGGACCCGCTTCGCTGGGATGGGCAAATGATCGATGAGGCGGAGGCGCTGCTGCTGCGAGCCAGCGCTTTTGGGGTCACGGGCCGCTATCAGCTCGAAGCCGCAGTACAGTCCGCACACGTGTATCGGCGCCGCACCGGGCATGCCAATTGGGAAGCGGTATTGCAGATCTACGATGCGCTCTTCACGATTACCGAGTCACCGGTGATCGCGATCAATCGCGCGCTGGCCCTGGCGGAACTATACGATGCTCATGCAGGACTCGAGGCAATGCCCGATCATAACGGCGACGGCCGGCTTGCCGAATACCAACCTTACTGGGCGGCGCGGGCGGAGCTTCTGGCGAAGGCGGGTGCGCACGAAGAAGCCGGCCGGGCGTATGAGATTGCCATCGGCCTGGAACGCGACCCCGCGGTGCGGCGATTTCTCGAACGGCGCCGCTCGGGAGTGTTGCAGCAGGCGATGACGTGAAACCCTGCTTTGCCCGCTCAGGAGTTCACGGTTTTCAATCCCCGTCGCGGTATGCGAAAATCGGGCGCCAGCTCAAAAATCCAAATCGTTACCACAAGGCGACCCTCTGATGCCGGATAAAGCAGCCACGAGTGTTCTTACGCTTAACGTTGTGCGAACCGGCGACACGATCGTTGTGCGATGCGACGGCAAGCTGGTCGCGGGCGTGAACGACGTGCTGTACAGCAAGGTCAGCGTGCTGATTCCAGAGACGAAGAGAATTGTTCTGGACCTGACCAATCTGGCGCGGGTCGACAGCATGGGGCTGGGCACGCTGGTTCGGCTTTACGTTTCGTGCCGCTCAGCAGGGTGCAGCCTGGAACTGGTCAATCTTGGAAAACAGGTTCGCCAACTCCTAGGGACGACGCACCTGATTTCTGTATTTGCCATTATCGGGGAACATGGCATCAAGATGGGGTGACCACTTAGCCTAGGCCTTCCAAAACGGAGAAGGGCCAACCCACTGCATCTCGTATCGGGCTATGAAGTCCGCATCGCCGGCGTGCTGCCCGGCAATTTCCGCATCGCGGAAGTATTGCTCCATCTTGCCGGCGGGACAAAAAGCGATGATCATGCGGCTGGGTGTGGCACCCACCGAAGAGAACGTGTGGGGCACGCGGCGAGGAGCCAGCACGGAGTCTCCTGCATGCAGGTGGACCCTTTGCTCGCCTACCTGAAAGACCACTTCGCCTTCCATCACGTAGAACCATTCCTCCTGATTCAGGTGCAGGTGGAGGGGCGGGCCACCCGGAAGGAGGTGGGTGTTGTCCATGACGAACAGACCGCCGGCGGTCTCGTTGGTGGGTACCTTGAAGAGGATTGAGCTAAAGCCTAAGGAATGGGGATGGGCGGAGCGGTCCTCCCCGGCGCCGACCACGTGCAGGGCGCTTGCCGGCGTTTGGGTGCGAGCTTGACTGACGAGAAAATCTTGGAGACCGGCGGCAGGCGCCGCAACGGTAAGAGCCTTTAGGAACGAGCGCCGTTTCATGACGGCTCCTTAAAAGGGGCAAAGGATAGACGGCAAAGGATAGCGGAGCGGGAGGCGCTGGGCAACAGGATTTGCTGGTGGGCGACAGGGGAACCAGGGAAAGCTTTCGAGATCGGGCTGCGTTCGGCTAGACTTCTATTGTTTTTGAGTCGTCTCAATCGGAGGCCCGAAACTCCATGTCATGGTCGTATTTCTCGTGCACGCGTTTGGTTGGTTCATCACTTTTGCGGGCAGTTGCTTTGGGGGTGCTCCTCGCTCCGTTGAGTAGCGCGCTGATTGCTCAGTCTGTGCCGCCGGCACTCGAGTCCCCTGCTGCGCAGCCGGCGCAGATGGGTCCGCACGGCGAGAAGATCCCCGGGATGCCGAAGTTTCATGACCCCGCGCCGTATGACATCGACGAGCACACTGGATACAAACAAATTTTCGACGGCAAGAGTTTTACCGGATGGGACGCGGACCCGAGCATTTGGCGCGTCGAAGACGGCGTGATGGTGGGCGAAACGTACGAGGGCAAAGCAAAGGGCAACAACTACATTGTCTATCGCGGCGACAAGGCACGTGATTTCGATCTGAAGCTGCAGATGAAGATTGAAAAGGGCGGTGGCGGCGGGATCCAGTACCGGAGTGTCACGGGCGTGCCGTGGACACGACCGCAACCGAAGGGCGAGCCGCCGTATGACCTGAAGTTTATGATGACCGGCCCGCAGGCAGACTTCTGGTTCCCGGTCACCGCGCGATCCGCGTCGTACACGGGCCAGTGGTACTCCGAAAACACGATGCAGGGCATCCTCGCGTATCGCGGCCAGGTAACGCAGGCGCTGCCGGGCCAGCCGAATCGTCTGGTCGCCAATATCGGCGACAAGCAAGCGCTGGGCGGCTATGTGAAGGTCAACGAATGGAATGACTATGAGGTCATCGCGCGCGGCGGCGTGATGATGCATATCATGAACGGCCAGCTGATGGCGGTGTTCATCGATGACAACAAGGACTCAGTCAATAACCAACCGGGACTGATCGGTTTTGAAATCGAAAGCCAGCCGTGCAAGATCTCGGTGCGCGATATCTGGCTGCGGACTTTCGACTAGCTGATCCCTTCGTACGGCTTCATGCAGATTCGATCTTGACAATCTGCTCACGCAACGCTGAGGCCTTGGCCAGAAGAGCGTCAGCCTTCTGCCGGGCAGCATCATACTGGGGGAAATTTTTGAGGATCCCCGCGATGTTTAAAGCCTGCCGGCCTTGCCGCTCGGCCAGGCTTTCTTCGCGTCTGAGCCGCTCGAGAGTATGCGCATCCGTCACCGCCATGTTCTTCTCTTTCCGCATCATTGTGCTCGATCGCCGGCACTGACGAGGGAGACCTGACGCTCTGCAGTCTTGCCATTTGCATCGGCTGCAGGCTGGACATGGTGACCGGCGGATGCTGCGGGCCCAGCACCATGGTCATCATCAGAAACGGATGGCTACGCTGTCCTATGGTTGGTCAGTAGGCGCCAGGCGCATCTGCGTTGTGCATCCGTTGGAAGCTGTTCAGCGGCTATGCGATACTGGCTTTGCGCTGATTGGCGCACACTGACCCCACGGCCAAGACCAGCACATCTGGGCTGGCATGCCATGTGGGGCAAGGCCAAACTAAACTGCTTGCCAGCAGTGGTTTAGGTGAAAGAGCCGGGATGGCGGAACTGGCAGACGCAGCGGACTCAAAATCCGCCGAGGGCAACCTCGTGGGGGTTCGACCCCCCCTCCCGGCACCATGAAAATGAAGGGTTTAAGTTGGCTTGGCCTCTCCGAAACGGAGAGGCCAAAATCGTTTGGTGGCTGTTTTGATGGCTGTTGGTTCGACAGTGTCATTCCGCCAAAGAAGCTACGGATAGGTCCGTCGGAATCTCAACTAGTGCATCGACCTGTTATCGCCAATGGAAGTCACGATTGATGAATCCAAGCCGAGATATCTTCTCTCCGGCGACAGGAGCAACGAGGACCGCCCACAATGTCGTGCCGGCGCGTGTCTTTTCCGGATGATGCGTGCGCTCGGTTTTCATGAGGTGGGCGGTGTGTACGGTGCGGTTTTGCTGGAGTTGGGCTCACGACCGGAGGGCACGACCAGCCCCGTCCTCGCGCGGATGCATTGCGGGGATTGAGCCACACCACGCCCGAGGGCTCAGTTCCATTGGCTCCCCTCCCCCTCACAGGTCCAGACTCCGTATCTTTCTCCGATGGACGGGCCCATCTTTCTGAGTAACTCACATTCTTCAACAAGTGTTTCCGGTGAGAGCAGTTCGTAAGAAAGACGGGCGATGTCTGAAGGAGGAAGGTGGCAGACGAACCCGTCTTTGCGCAGGATGAAGGAAGCCTCATTTTGCGTCATGGCCATGGCTTCTTTGCCCGCGTGATCGACCGTCCAGCCCGCCGCGTGGAAGACCCCGAGCACTTGAAGAAGATTGATGTAGCTGGTGTAGGCCTTGGCTCCGATCGCCAGGTCGATGCAGGTGCGATCGTCCAGAGGAAAGACCGTAAGCGGCGCAGCATTGGGCACGAACTGAATGAGGTCGATCGAAGAGGCGGTGATGACCAGTTCATCTCTCCACCCTTCCCCGCCGCCGAGCGTCTCTTTTCGTTTTGCGGCCAGTTCCGATACGTCTTGCAAGGTGGAAAAGTCAGCGCACTCCACGTAGCAGTGCGGCGCAAGCAACGCTGCACTCCACCCCTTGGTCTCGGCCTCTGCCAAGAGGTCGCGCAGTCCTCCCAGGTAATTCTTCGGGGTCATTGGCAAGACTCCGGAGATGATGGATTTTCCCTCCACGACGCCACTTCCTGAAGTTAAAACTCCGGCAGCATCGCGCAGAATTTGTTTTTGGCGAATGAGGCGCCGGCTTTTCGCGTTCCCGCTCTTCACCTCAATCAACTCCACATCCCCGTTGTCATGGATGGCAGTGACGTCCCCGATGGCGATCGAATTAGTGACCGCGTTGAAGATGGCTCTTCGGTTCGCCGAGTCGTTTATGGCCGCCCAGTGGCCCAGCTCGGTGACGGTGCCCTCGGCGAGGACGGTCTGCTTCACTGGGTGGGAGCAAAGGATGCGCGTCGTGAACCGATCATAGTCGAAGGCCCGCCACGCCATGCCGTCCCCGATCTGCCGCAGGGCATTGGCAATCAAACGATGCAGGGTGATCTGCGACTGGATGAACTCCGCGGCGCGATCGGGAAGATTGGTTTCGGCCACGAGCTTCTCCTTGTAGCTCTTGATCGATTTCTCCTGGACGACGATGTCTTCCAGCATGTGGAGCTGCAGTTTGGAGAGAGCTAGCTTGTTGCCCTTCCGTTTTCGACTGATCGAGAGATAGTCCTCAAGGATGTCCGGATACTCCGAGGTGGCAAGACGAACCATGCCTGCGTCTTCATGCGCCTTCCCCGTGCTGCCTCGGTTCACGCTCCAGGAAAAAGCGCGCCGGTACTTATTGCGTAAGCGTTCCGGATCGGACGGCGATTCCTCTTTCTTCGGGCTCATTAGCGAATTATTTCACCCGACCGGACCGGAGGGAGCCTCACACCGAGTGTGGCTCTTGCGAGTCAAGTTTGATCGTGGGGAGCCCCTTCACATACCGCTGCCCACCATCCCCGGTTCAGAGGGTCGGTTTTTCTTCGATGTGCCCAAGGTATTCTGTGATAAAAGCCCTCAGGAGAAAAACGGGTGAAGCCTGTTAGCTACATCACCTCCTTTCGAAAGCTGATTCTTACCGAACCGATCCCTGGGTTTATCGAGTTAATGCCGCATGTCAATATCACCAACGATCCCAATGTCAAGGCGCAATGGCTGTCCGAAGAATGCCGAGCGGCCATTGGTCAGATTGAGTGCGCTCATTTGGAGCGAGAGGCGAACTTCGTGTTCGGTGAGTTCGAGATCAACGAGATGCGCGAGTTATCTCCCGATGCCACTCTGATCGTGGTTCTCAGTTGGATCGATCTCTTGCTTAAAAATGCGTGGTTGCTCAAGGACAACGTGATGCAATGCGATGCCGCGTTTCTACGAGTAGAGATGCCGGACCGCACCGCCTGGACGAAAAACTACCTAGCGTCGCTCGTGAGCTTCTCTGATGGATATGCCTTGATAGAAAGAGACATTGAGATGTCCACCGATGAAGTCACGAATTGGGCGCGAACCACCGATTTGGTGGAAAACTACCTCTCGGAAGCCTCGTCTTCGTCCCGATTCATGATGGAAAAAGGATACAAGCGGACGGGGAGAGCCATGCAGTTCGTGGTCGCCGCTCGCCGTGCACAAGACCTCGCCTTCAAAATTGCCAACTACTGTAGCGCTTTCGAGACGCTGTTTACGACGGACGCAACGGAACTCGCACACAAACTATCGGAGCGCGTAGCCTTTTTCCTTGGAGAACGAGGGGACAATCGCCGCAGAGTATTTACCATGGTTAAGAACGCGTACAACATCCGCTCCAAGCTTGTGCATGGGGACACCTTGAAGCAGAACCAGATCAATGCGCTTTCGGCACTCAGTACGGAATGCGATAAGGCCTTACGAAGAATCCTGTGGGAAATCTTCCATTCCGACGACTTGAAGAAGATCTTCGATGCGCACAATGATGCGATTGAGGAGTACTTTGCAGCCTTGATCCTTGGCCCCCCGAACAGTTGATTGGGGGAGCAATCACTGGCGAGGTCAGCGGACGGGCGGAAGTTTCGATCGAGGCCTCTTGAGATTGCTCCGAAGATGCAGGGGCAGGGGGCAGGAGGAAGAGGGTGCGCTGAGGATGGTCCGGATCACAAGAATAACCGAAAGCCTCGGGGGATGTTTGTCGGTCGCTACCATCTGTGGCGAGCCTCTCACATTTGAGACCGACCTGTCCTCTATGAGCCCCTCTTCTCTTTACAGCAAGACCGCTTCGATCAAGTAGCTTGTCGAGCAAGTGGGCTGCTGTAAAATCGCACGTCAGCGATCTCTCCTAAATCGCCAATGCGCTCGTCGGGCAGCCACGATCACTCCAGCTAAGCCGACTATCGGTACCGATCTGTCCGGCAAGGTCAGCCGTTTTTGAGCAGTTGCGCAAGTAGTAACTGACGGATTGACGGTTGTCGTTAGCACATAATATGTCCGGTGTTTTTAGCAAATGAAGTGTCCGCATAGCGGGCGGCGAGGATGGAGCCATGCGCGAGAGCATGGAGATCTATCCGAGGACCGCGGCGGAGCGGGCGATGAAGTTGCAGGAAGTGTTGTTGCGAGCCACATCCGGCAAGATCAAGTGGTGGCAGGCTGCGGAGTTGATTGGGATCAGCGAGCGGCAGATGCGTCGATGGCGGAAGCGGCTTGAGGATCAAGGCCCGAAGGGATTACTGGACCGGCGGCGGCGGACGCCAAGCAGCAGGCGCGTGCCGAAGGAGCAGGCCGACGAGGTTCTGAGCCTTTACCGGGACAAGTACTTCGATCTGAACGTGCGGCACTTTCATGAGAAGCTCGGCGAGGAACATCAGATCGGGCTGAGCTACACATGGGTGAAGCAGGCCTTACAAGCAGCCGGCCTGGTGAAGCGCAAGGCCAGGCGGGGCGTGCATCGCAAGCGGCGTGAGCGGCGTCCACTACCGGGGATGATGCTGCACATCGACGGCAGCGATCATCAGTGGTTTCAGGATGAGCGGCGGCACGACCTGATCGTAATCCTGGACGATGCCACCAGCGAGATCTACTATGCGCAGCTGGCGCCGGAGGAATCGACCGCGACCGTGATGGCCGGACTGCGTGCAGTGATCGAACGGAAGGGGTTGTTCTGTTCGCTCTATTCCGACCGCGGAGCCCATTTCTGGTATACGCCGAAGAGCGGCGGCAAGGTGGATTATGAGCGCCCTACGCAGGTGGGCCGTGCCATGAAGGAGCTGGGAGTGAATATGATTCCGTCCTACTCTCCGCAGGCCCGAGGCCGCTCGGAGCGCAACTTCTCCACCTGGCAGGGACGGCTGCCCCAGGAGTTGCGATTGCACGGGATCCGAACCCTGGAAGGGGCCAACAAGTTTCTAAATGAGTACTACATCACCGAGTTCAACCGGCGCTTCACAGTCCCGGCAGCGCAGCGAGGAACGGCATTTATATCCTGCCGGCACAGGAATCTGGAGATGGTCTTTACGCAAAGATTCGAGCGCACCGTTGATCGGGATAACACGGTGAGCTTTTACAACCTGATCATGCAGCTCGAGCGTGCCGAGTGGCGTCCCACCCTGGCTGGATGCAAGGTGATCATCCATCAGCACCTGGACACTACACTGACCCTCATGATCGCAGGACATCGCGTAGGTCATTACAGCGCGGAAGGAAAGCTCCTGACGCCGCTGACCAAAAAACAGATTAAGGCGGTGGAAAAGACGTTGGGAGGAAAAGTCCAAAAACAGACTTTCCCTCCCAACTTGCAAATCCCGCACAATACGCGGGATTCGCACTTTCCCACCGCCTCTACGGCTACTAACTTATGAAACCGGACACTTCATTTGTTCTCAAAAGCGGACATTTTCACTTGCTAACGACACTGACGGATTGACGGTGATTCGACCGCAATTCGCGAAGACGTCCAGAATGACGCTAACAGGTGACGACGCTAACGGGCGACAGACTAGCATGACCGCTAGAGACGTGCATGTGTTTTTTGGGAGCGCCGCGAGTGAAACTGAGCCGGCGGCATCCGCTGCATTGATGACTGGTGGAGGCTAGCCCTTGACGAGGGCCATGCCTGTCTGTCACCGATCAAAGTTATGCCTGTCTGTCACCGATCAAAGTTCTGATCAAAGTCCTAGTCAGGCTGATCCGCTCTGGCCCTCGCTGGTTCCGGTCAGGGGCGCCTCGCCTGCGGCGGAATCCAGAGCAGATCCGTCCCGAGTATACGATTCCACGCAAACCAGCAACTGCGGGACTCCATTCAACTCATTCGGAAGCTCGCCCTCAAAGAGATGTGGGACCGTCACGGGGAATTGGAAGTCTCGTGGGAACTTCTGCTTTAGGTCTCCCGGAACGAACTCAAGCCACACATTTGCCGCAAACTCGAAATACTGCTGAAGCAGTATGTTCATTTCGACGTCCTCTTTGGGTTGACGACCGCTGATGGTCGGTAGGAAGTGATGGAGGAAACGACCTTCGCTATCCCATTTGATCCCAATAATCGCCGGAGTCTGATGTGCCATATTACGGTAATCTTTGATCTCCTCACGCATCCTCAACTGCTCAATTTCGTCCAAATGCTTTTGGTAGCTCCAGAAGTATTTCGCTTCCGGGTATTCTTTCTGGCCTCGTGTGATAGCGGCTCGCAATACCTCGAAAAGGTGCTCGAGATGCCAGAAAAAAGATGCTAAGTTGGCACGGCAAATTACGACGTCCACCTGCGCCCTGTCGCGCGTAGTCCGTTCTCGATCCCATATCACTTCCGGCTTGGTTCGCAAGGCGGTTGATTGCGAATAAACCCGCACATACGCAAGATGGTAAGCGGCGTAGTTGATCTGGAACCAGATTTCAGCCAACGCTCCAGGAAAATCCAGCTTCGGAACGTCAGGCGCATCCCGCTTGTCGCCCAGCCTTTGGACCATTTTGGAGCCTCAAGGGGATTATAGATGGCTCAGATTTCCGCTCGCGGCGCGGCAACCCGACCAGGGTTCCAGTTCGTGTGATGGCTAACTCTTCGGGCCCGGGGTTTCTGAGTTGAGTCACAATGACCTCCTTCTGACTCTGAACCTAACGCCAACCTTTCTCTACTCTTTCGGCCACCACAATGCAGCATCCTCCGCCCAGTGGCTTCAACCGGTATTTCGGGTAGGTTCATGTTTCGCAAGGCTTCTCAGTTGGCTGTAAATCGCCAGGGCACTCGTCGAAGGCAAATTGATTCCGGCTGGGTCTATGGATCGCGGGCCTCCCGCTCGGTTTCAACTCACCGTAGCAATCCGATCGATCACAGAAAGCCTGTGTTCTGGAGAAAGATGGCTGTAGCGTGCCGACATCGTGATCGTCTTGTGGCCGGCGAGTTCTTGGATCTCTTTGATGGATGCTCCGGCCATCGCGAGCCATGAGCAAAAAGTGTGACGGTTTGAGTGCCAGACGTAGTTCGTAATCTTCGCCTCATCCAGGCATGGCTGGAACCAGGATCGTGTGTCGAATCTACCCTGCGATCCTTCGCGCGGAAACACCGGATCGTGCGCCTTCTGTAGAGGTCCTTTCAGCGACCCAATCGCCCGCTGAGCGTCGGCATTGAGATGCACGGTTCGCGCGGAACCGTTCTTTGTCTTCGTCAGTTCGATAGTGCGTCGCTCCAAATCGATTTGCGACCATATACACGAATACTGCTCGCTCAGCCGCATCCCGGTGTGAACGCTGACGACAAACTCGGCCATATGCTCGGGGAAGCGAGCCGCAATTACTTTACGGAGACAGTCGTATTCTTCACGGCTCAGGAATCGAAGCCTACCCGTTCCCTCTTTCCTTTGCCGCACCAGGCGCGCGGGATTGACGGACAATTTACCATTGCGAATACCTTCGCGGTAGCAAAGTGAGATGAAGGCCTTGTAGCGGTTCGCTGTTGCGGGTGTTTTGCAGCGGGTTCTAAGCCACCGTTCCAGTTCCTGCGGAGTGAGGTCAGCAGCTGGCCTGGAACCCAGTGCGTACCTGACGATTTCTCCCTTGCTTTTGTAGCTGCGATTGTCCTTGTGATTTGCGACGAATTCGAGTACATCATCGATCAGTTCCGACAACGTGACCACCTTGCTGTTGCGCAGCTTCGGAAGCTTCCTTCCGGCGACGACATCAGCCTTGCGCGATTGGTACAACTTGATCGCATCTGATTTGCGGCCCACCTTCTCTGTGTGCCGTTTTCCAGCTGCGTAGTAATGAACCCACCAGATGCCGCTTCCCAACGGATTTTCGTAGACGCCACGCATCGCTCACCCCACTGTTTTTGCTTTTCTGCATTTTGATGACATTCCCCGGATATTGGAATGATTCGCCGAGGCACTAGGGGCGGTGTCAAGGCTCTCTGACCGCGAAGCGGCGCGCGGAGTGCGGCCTTGACTCCGTCCCGGCCTCGGCTACACTTTGCTATCCGGGGAATGTCATTCTGTTGCTCTCCGGGCCTCTTCGGCTCGGCGCTTCGCGCGCTTTGCGAGGAGTTCTTGCGCCTGGATCAGCTTCGTCTTCTGGACCTGATCGAAGAGTGCCTTAATATGCTCGGTCGCCATTCCAGCCGTTTTCAGGAGTGGCTCGAATGCATTCATCATCAGCATCTGACTGCCGACGCACTCGGCAAAAATATCGAGACCAATCGGGTCCGAACTACCGCCTTGAGCCGCCTTCAGCAATGCTTCGCGTGCCCATTCGCTGGGCGTCCTGCCGGCCCGCGATGCGGCGTCTTCGATGACCCCTGCCTCGATTGCAGTGAGTTTCGTACTCAGATTGAGCGAGCGGCGGTCACGCCCGCGCAGCTTCTCCTTGGGTCGATCTCGCATCGTTTGAACCTCACCCATGGTGAACCTCCAACTCTTGTTTACTTGGTATCTGGGCAGATACCAGGCGTCGCAAAGGTTCTGTGTTTTCATCGGTATCTATCGAGATACCAAAGTATCTGGGCAGTTCCCTTGAAGGGGTGGAGTGTCAATATTCACCCGGTGCGAAGCACCGAACGGGATACATGCCCTGATTCCTGGCGTCGTGTGCGACAACGTAACGCCATCTCTGGCGCAAGTCCAATACTTTTTGGGAATGGAGCGATGCCATGCAAGCATCGCGGCAAACGAGAAGCAAAAAGTGGTCAACTGCATGAAACAGAAGCACCAAGTCTGGATCCATTGGAGCCCTAAGCCGCGTCCGCTCAGATCCGGCCATACTTTAAACGCGTGCGGCATCGCCAAATGGCTGCTTTCAGTGGCACTGTGATGCCCCTCTAGGAAGAGCGCAATAGATAAAAGGTATTGGACACGCATTCAAAACTGGTCAAAGCTTGTAGCTGATCGCAGGCGCAAGCAAATTCTCAAGGCCGTCGCATCGCACTTGGCAACGAGGTGGAGGCGGACTGACTAACGGGAGCTTTTGACATGAGATCAGCAAACGGCGAGAACAAGAAACCGCCTGCGAGAATCACCGTAGCGGTGGAAAGCAAATTACTGGCGAGCCGAGAGGAGGCAGCACAGATGCTCTCCATTAGCCAGAGGGCACTGGACTACCTGATCGCGACGCGGCGTCTACCAACGCGGCGCATTGGCGGCCGGGTTCTCGTTCCCGTCTCCGAGCTTCGGAAATATGCGCGGACCGACCATCCAGAGCGGATCGTGTCTTAGCCTTTAGATTGGGCGTGATCGGGTGTGGTCTCGGGTGCCATAAATGGGTGTAATTGGGTGTATCATTGGGTGTCATGATCCGCACGGGTACTCTCCAGATCACCCCCGAAATCCTGAATCTCATCGCCGGACTGGACGAATTTAAGGGGGCATGGCAGGCTCTTGGCACCCTGGCTCCGGAGCGGCTCTCCGCTTTGCGGCGCGTTGCCACTATCGAAAGCGTCGGCTCATCGACTCGCATTGAAGGCAGCAAACTCTCCGACCGCGAAGTGGAGCGGCTGCTCTCCAATCTGGAGATCAAATCTTTCGCGACGCGAGACGAGCAGGAAGTCGCCGGTTACGCCGAAACGATGGAACTGCTCTTCCAATCGTGGGAAGAGATCACGCTCACCGAAAACCACGTCAAGCAACTGCATCGCGATTTGCTCCAATACAGCGAAAAAGACGCGCATCATCGCGGCACTTACAAGACCCAACCGAACAACGTTGCCGCGTTCGACGAGGCCGGAAAACAGGTCGGAATTGTTTTTGAAACAGCGTCTCCTTTTGACACTCCGCGACGGATGTCTGAACTCATTGCCTGGACCTCAGACGCATACTCATCGCGACAATTGCATCCTCTTCTGGTCACCGCGATCTTCACGGTTGTGCTTCTCGAAATCCATCCATTTCAGGACGGCAATGGCCGATTGAGCCGAATCCTGACGACTCTTCTGTTGCTCCGCGCAGGCTATTCCTACGTACCGTACAGCTCACTTGAAAGCGTGATCGAACAAAGCAAAGAAGGTTATTATCTTGCCCTTCGCCAGACCCAGGTGACGGTGAAGACAGATGCACCGAACTGGCAGCCATGGGTGATGTTCTTCCTTCGCGCCTTGCAGCAACAAATGAAGCACCTGGCCAAAAAAATCGAACGGGAGAAGATCGTCCTCGCGGCGATGCCCCAATTGTCAGTGCGCATCATTGAGCACGCGCGCGAACACGGAAGAGTCACCATCAGCGACGTCGTACGGCTAACGGGCACGAGCAGAAACACATTGAAGCAACACTTCCGACAGTTGGTCGCCGAAGGCCATCTTGCGCTCCACGGCAGCGGACGTGGCGCGTGGTACGCGTTGCCTTGAGGAGAGGACTCTTTGCCATCGCAAGAGGGGTAGCGCAAGCGAGGATTTCTACCGATGCGTAGATTTCAATGATTGCGTCGGCCCGTTGGCAACAGCTGAGCAATGGTCACTGGTCCGAGAAGGCTTCTCGACACTATGACGGTTGTGGCGACCGCCCACGCCGTTTCGGTCTGTCCACTGGCGTTCATCTCCATTCCCACCAAAAAAAAGCCGGCTTAACCCAGATTAGGAAGGGAATCCGTCTTGCCTCAAACAGACTCGACAGAATTTCGGCGCTGATTTCTGCAAATATTGCAGGACGTCGGCCCGACGCTTTCTAATCCCCGCTGCCTGCCGATCAAGCTTTTCGAGCATCACCTCAGGTCCCAGGTGGTATTGATGAACCAAAAAGTCGTCTGCTGAAGAAATTTGGATGTTATAGCCGTCAAGAATCTCAACGGGGAAATGCTTGAGGTTGTCCGTTACAATCGTGTCCGCCCGGGACTGGAGCGCCAGCGCCACGACGTGGCGATCGCCCGGATCGGGGATGCCCTCGATTCCTTCGATCAGGCCGGGGGGAACAGCTGTCATCGCTTCGGGGAACGCCGAGTGCATCGTCTTAATGCGACGTTCAGCCTGCTCAGTTGAGTATCCAAACTTTTCACTGAGCAGGCCCGCCCTGACCTCCTCCAGTATGTCCTCGCTCCACACAATGCGGAAAAAGGAAGGCTCTTCCGCTGAGCGAAGAAGCGTGTCACACAATGGCATCGGCAAGAGGACGCAAGCATCCGGTACGACGCAGAACTCATTGTCGGGAGTGAGGATCATCTACCCCTCGCGCGTAGAGACCTTCCTTGTGCTCCTCCAAGGCCAAGTCATCCAGTTGTTTCCTGCGGCTCGCATCTCTATTGCTCTTAAATGCCAACACGTCGCGAGCGTAAAGCCGCCGGTGCGTGCCGACCATGTGATACGGAATTTTGCCCTTCTCTATCTCCTGGATAAGAAACTGCCTGGACATCCCCAGTATTTTCGCGGCCTCCATCGTTGTCAGCGTCGCCTCGCTCTGCAGGATGGTCACCGACTTTCCGTCTTTTAAATCAGCCAAGAGCCGGCACAGGAATGAGTACAGGCTCCCGGGCAACACCTGTGTTTTCCCGTCTGGCCCGACCAGTTTCGGTTCCACAGCGCGCAGCTTCGAGTAAAGATCTTGAATATCTCGCTGATCCCGCTCGGCGATTGCAACCCCCGTCGATTCAGCAGCCTGACCCTCTTCTCGCTCCATCAAACACCCCTCCTCGTGCACTAGGAAGGACCTCGCTTCGCCCTTCGCGCACTCGCTGCCATTAGAACCCATAATCTCCTCAACCGCCATAATCAACTCCGGTACCATATTTACAATATACGCTATATTTGATATAAGCGCTACATGTGCAACTAATATATGATTGCATGTTTCAAAGGGGGACGCATGGTTTTTCTCGTTGCATACGATCTACGCTCGCCGAACGACACGGCTCAGGATTATGAGCGCGTCATCAACCGGATTAAGGATCAGTTCGATTGGTGCCATCTTGAACAGTCCGTCTGGCTGGTTGAAGCAGCTTTGAATGCGACCGAGATCCGTTCAGTGGTACAGCCGTATATCCATTCGACCGACGCACTTTTCGTTGCCCGACTTCAAGGCAACTGGTCCAGCTGGTCGCTTGGAGATGCTCGCAACAACTGGCTGCGAAGGCAGTCATTCTGAGGAGAGGATGGAATTGATGTCGTTCACATTCGAAGCCAAAGTGCAATACCAAGACTGGGAAGGAACAGCCGCAGCGGACGGACACCAGGGTCACGAGTTTGAGGAATTCCTCCGGAGCAAGCAATTGATTGCGGCAAACGAGACCCTGATCGCGCTTTCGCTAAGCGTTACTCAGGGTCACGAGTATATCCATGCCATCGTTATCGATCGTGCCGGCCACAATTCAGCCAAGGACCTTGTCGACGAAGCCGATCCGATCCCTACACGCAGAGTCGATCTGAAACTGACACTGCCACAATTCCTTTCCCGCCTCAAGCGCTTCAATGTCGTGCTCACCTGGAATACGCTGAATTTGACCTGCAGGGAATACGAGGAGAAGAATTAGAACTCGCTCAGGTCAATGAAAAAGACTTCCGACAAGAAAACTGGAAAGGTCCTCGAATCCTACCAAAAAGTAGGGCCCAGGTTCGTCCCGCCAATGCTCCAGATCGGTAGGCTGGATCAAATCAGTTGGGCGAGCCAGACGATGCCCGAGCTGGTCTGGTGGGACGTCCTGTCCGATAGGACATCGCGGCATTTCGCATCAAGAGTCGCCAAGGAATTGGCGCTCCACTTTAAAGGTGAAGGAGAGCGGAAACGCTGGGGAGCCTTCCTCTCCGACTACGCCAACCTCTCCGAAGAAAACGCTGCCGAACTGAGAGATCACCTGGCGAAAGCCGGCGTGCTGATTGGCTTGGCCGATGGCTTGGCCGACTTCCTCGAGTTATATCCGGAGTGCCCATTGCTTCGACTGGTAGATTTACGGCCCACCGGTGGCATAGATATCGCCTATTTAGATCGATTCGAGAGCCGGCTGCGCACCCTGGAAAACAAGCGCTCCAGCGCCGGGGTCCATATTCAGGCAATGGTCGTTTATATGGCGTTCGCAGCTGGGAGGCTAAAAGTTCCAAGAGGGTCCGCGTTAGCTAACTTCACTGAGGTCGAGCGTTATCCCAATACGGAGGAGTCTTTAAGGGTTGGCGCTGGTATATGCGCAACAGTCAACATGATGGCGTCAAGTGCACTCCCACAATATTCCGAAAATTGTTGGGTTCAGCACTTCTGGAAACGAGGCCTTGAATTACGCCCACTGGACTTCCGGCACTTAACGACCCAATGAGCTTCCAAAATTCTTTAAGAGACTTGCTCGCAGCTTTTGAGGCGCGCATCCGAAACGATCTTCGGCTAAGATGCGAAGCTTACGTTCCCGATCTTCAGGTGCCTGAAGCCTTCAATGTGCTCACGGCGCTCCTGGCTCGCCAAGCGACTCTCGCAATCGAACTTTCAACGGCTCCGCCGATTTGGAATCAGCACTCGGCCCCCTTATTCCTGCGCGCTATGGCCGATGTCCACATCACGTTAGCTTGGATACTGCTCGATGCAAAAAATCGGGCCAGACAGTACATCGAGCACGGCCTGGGACAGGCGGTTCTCGAGTTGGAACACCTTAAAAAGCGAGCGGCCGCCGGCACCAATGTCGACCAGTCCATCTTTAAATCCATGGTTGACGCCGAGCAAAAGTGGATAGATTTTCAGAAGTGGGGTTTTCTCATCGAGGTGAACGTCGGCGCTTGGTCTGGCAAAACAACCCGCGAAATGGCTGAGCAGGCCGGAATACTGGATTTCTACAATCAGGTTTACACGCCTTTCAGCCAGTGCGCTCACAGCACCTGGAGCCACGTCGGGCGATACAACTCATCCCCATCTAAAAGCCCTCTCACCCGGCCGCTTTGGACCGCATGCATCGTGGACGCCGGCGTCGGCCCGGGAGCACTCAATCTCGCGGCGCAGCTCTTGGATAAATCGTTCAACGCTTTTGACGTATCAGCACTTCAGCGGTGCGAATCCTCCGAGATCCAACGTTGGATTAACGAACAGCTCGATGGATTCGACGACCCGGATTCTGATGACTCAGCGACTGGAGCGCCCGATGAGGATGCGCATTAGTAGACCCCTTACAGGACCCAATCCCCGGACCTAACGCCATAAAGCGTTCGCTCCACAAGGTGTCGCGAGCGAAATGCGGCCAAGTTCGCTTTGAGCCCACCCGCCAGAAGCTTCACGGAAGCGTTCACGACATTGAATGTGGGGCCGATGAGACCGTCATTCGTTGGCCGTTTTGATGGCTGTTCGTTTCCAACCATCGTGCATTTTGGTGCGACAGACTGCGCGGATGGATTTCGCAGCAAAGCCTTCATACCCAACTACTTATGCAACACTTTACGGCTCGATGCGACTCACTGCAAACCCCTCAAAAACGGACTCAAAATCCGCCGAGGGCAACCTCGTGGGGGTTCGACCCCCCCTCCCGGCACCATCTGAAATGCCAATATCGCCGCTGCTGTTTGCCTTGCAGGAGCGATTGCTTCTGCTCAAGACCCGGTCTTGCCCGCTGCCAATGTTGAGGCTCTTTTCAAGGACCATAACGCAAAGCTGAACGAAAACAAGCAGGTGGTTTATCACATCGTTCCATCGTTCGGGACCTGCTGCAATGCAAGCGCTGGAATGAGGCCGACAAATGGCTGACCGAGCGCTACATTCAACACAATCCCGTCATACCTTCTGGCAGGGCTGCAATCGTACAACTCTTCGGAAACGGTCCCGTACCCGCCACCTGCGACGAAAAGATCGATTCCCCGATCGTCGCTGTTCTGGCCGACGGCGATCTCGTCACCGTGGTCACGGTCGCCAGTCTCAAGGATTCAAAGGGAGAGACCTACACAACAACGTAGTTTGACATGTGGAGAATTGTCGGCGGCAAAGCCGATGAACACTGGGATCCGATGGTAAAACGCTAGCCAAGATATAGGGCAGTCGCTGCGACCGGTCCTTCGCACGAACGAAAACGACAGTGTTGGCTTACTGCCCGATTCCACCTAACCCCGTCGTCGCCGGCGCCAAATCACTCAGAACTAGACCGAAGGGATATCGCGGCCGATGCATTCGTGGTGTCAGCTGTGTCCCTGCGCTTATCAGCACTGGAGAAGACGCGAATCTCCAGGGAACATGTGCGCAAGCAACTGAGTTTCCGTGTTTCGCCTATCGGAGGCACTGTTGATTGCCTGCCGAGGGCATCTCGAGGAATGTAATAGATAGGGGCGCGAACTTGATTGTGCCCGGCTTCGATGCTTCTCCATGGATCGACGGAACCGTTCCATCCGGTCCTGCCCTCAATTCCTTGCCATTGAGTAGCACGGTTTGGCCGAAAATATCAGGCGACGAAAGGCTGTACCGTTCTCCGCCGACCGGCAGTTTGAGCAATGCTTCGGAAGTCTTGCCCATGTTAAGAACCATGAGAGTCACGCCGCCATTTGAATCTTTCATGCACTGCGCGTAAAGGCGAACATTCTTTGCCGACACAACGCCTGGGTCCAGCGACTGAGTTCCCATAGTGCGCTTCCACAGAAGAGCGGCCCAATAGTTGGGGCGCGGGTCCAGAGTCTCCTCGTTGAGCATGCCGTAGTCGCTGCTCGCGAGTGTGTTGTACATGATCGTTTTGACGCTTCTCTGTGCAAGAGCGCCGAACTGGTCTAGCAAGCGAAAGCTGTCGGCGAATTCGGCAGCCCAGGTATCTCCGCCGCATGATCCCTCGCCAGTTTCAGTGAGCCAGAGACTCTTGCCGGACAGATAGGCGTCACGCTCTTTCGCGTAGAAGTTGTATACGGTCACGTCGCGGTCCAGCCACTCAGGGGTGAGTAGCTGTTTGGGATCGGCGCCGCTCTCTCCCAGACAGCGACGCGAGGGCATGGAATAAAAATGGTAGGAGAAAGCGTCGAAGATCGGCCCCGTGGCCTTCATCAAATCGCCGGTAGAAACAATCTCCAAGTGACGTCCGCCCGGCATCGACGGAAGTGGAAGCCCCTCGGCCGCGCTGCCCGGTCCCAGATAGATGGTCCCGGGTGACTCGCGACGCAGGAACGCTCCGAAGATCTTTGCGTCTCTGCCAAAGCTGGTGGCATCGTAGCCTTTCGGCACACCGCCGAAGCTGAGCAGCGTGGGTTCGTTCATGAACTCCATCGCCGCTATCTGACCACCGATCTGTTTTGTATAGTCAAGCCAAGGTTTGGCCTGTACAGCGGTCCAGACGCCGTTCGCATCACGAGTGCCCGCGCTCGTCGCCACCGAAGCGACAATCTCGGCATTGGCGGCCTTCGCGAACTCGACGACACCCTTCCACTCCGCGCGCGTGAGGACGCCGTTGAAGCCCTCGGGAGGACTCTTTAGCGGTGGATCGTCGTTACTCTGAAAGTAGGTGGTATTGCGCCATGTGCCGCTGACCCGGATGTACGCCGGACCGAGCCCCGCAGCGAGTTTGCGAAGTTTCGGGTTGGAGAGATCGATGGGCGGACGGTACTGAAAAAGACTGCTATCGAGACCTGCCGGCTGATCTCCGGAACGCTTGTCGGAGGCGCTGGCAGCAGTTCTTTCTGACGCGGACTTGTATGGTGCCCAAAACCGCCCGCCGGTTACCTCAACGGCCTCCACGTTGTAGGAGACGAAACGCGGATCGACCTCACCGAGAACTTTCATACTCTGCGGTGAGACCTCAATTTGGGCGGTTGCCGACTTAACGCACCCGGTCGTGAGTGCGCCACCTGCTACCAATACCGAGGATAGGGCTGAAAAGGACTTCATCGTGACCATCCTGACTTGTGGAAGGACGGTTGAGAAGCGTACCGCCCTGGTTTTGGAGTTACAGCTGCCCATCCTTTGTATCAGACGCCTTCTCGGCGCGGCCGCGAATGCTTTGCGTGGTCGAAACCGATGCTACGCTTCAGAGTTCAGCCGTCGCAGCAGCAATCTGCCGAGACTGATGCCGGGTTAATCAAGCTGAACCCAGGTCACGTTCCCTTCTCAGGCGAGGAGCCGACAGAGAATTGCTACTCGAAAGTCGGCCAGTGTTTACAGGTCCAATCCGCCTGTCGGTAAAACTGCCTTTACTGATAAGTGTGTGTAACAAAGTGCGTCGTGATAGCGTTTTTCATGGGCAAATCGATGGCGCTTATGATTGAAGAAGCGACCGATTTCAGGAGAGCGCGTAGGCGACTGAACAGCTTCGTATTAAGGTTCCGCAAACGTCAGCAAAAATAAAAGCATAATGGTGGACTGGCGGTACTGTAGCGGTACACACATCAGCTTTTTCCACTTGCATTAGATTGCGCTAAATTACCGTCAATCAGCTACTTAGGACTTCGCTCAATTACGCTAGCATTCTCTTTATTTCAATAACATGCAGTCTTCGCGGGAAACTCAAAATTCGCCGATCGCAAGGTCGTGGGGGTTCGCCCCCCTCCCGGCACCAACTGAAATGCCAATATCCTATGTGGAATCAAAGGCTTGCCGCGCTCGTTAGTGTGCTGTGTTTTGGGCGTTTTCGGGCCGGTTCTGAACTCACCTACGAGTTCAGGTACAGCGTGCAGCTTGCGGCGGACTTTATTTCTGCTAATTCTCCTTATTCACGATTTACGCCAGATTACGGAATGCGCAGCGGACTTGGTAATCGGTTCGCTTGAAAAGACGTCTTCCTGGGAGGTATGAGCCACCGTTTGCCGAACGATTAGTTTCGTTCATCCAACCTATTCTCCTGCACAAGATTTCTAACTGTTGCTATCCCTGCGTTTGTACAAGTTCCAAGTTCTGCTGAGCGTCCATTTCTTTCAAAGCCTCGTACTTGAGAGTCTTGCCTGCATCTGGTCGTCGGCAATGCAGACCAACACCCTGCTTGTTAGCATCAGAGGTTCGATCTCACAGTCGCGGCCCGATCTTTTTCATGGTGCGCCTTGCGTTTCCAAAAGCTGATACAAGCGAGAAGCAATGAGATACTCGGGCAGAATATGTTCGATGCCGCATTCGAGCGCGTCCCACCAGAGTTCCGCGGTACTGGAAGAAGTCGCGAGTACAATCGGCACGCAGATATCAATGCCCCTCATCCGTTCGACGAGATCTCTCCAATTGCCATCCGCCAGGGCGAGCTCCGTGACAATCACGGTCTTCTCGCGCGCCGCGTTGAGCAAATCAACTGCCGCACTTATGCTGCGCGCCCACTGCATTACCAGTCCGTGCGCTTCGATGTCCTGAAGGACCGTGGCTTCCGGGCTCCTGCCGGACACAAAAATTACTGTTCCTGCTTGTCTGTCGGTCTGCATCGATCCTCTAACGCTGCCTGATTCCACGCTAAGCCCTATGGCCTTCGATTGGCCGTAAGCCGCCGTAAGCTCGCCGTAATCCTGCGAAGCTTCGTGGAGCATAATGAATGCGGGAGAGAAGCAAGTGCCAACGCCGCCGTTGTCATCCGGAAAATCTCTCGCCAACTCTGCAGCCGACCCGGTGCCGGCGACGGCGGTCCGCGACCAATTGGCGCGCATCGTGAATAGCCCTGGTCTCGTTTCGTCAGCCCGGCTATGCCGGTTTCTGACGCACATCGTGAATCGGACAATCGATGGAGATATCGATAGCCTCAAAGAATTCTCGATTGCGATGGAGGTGTTCGACCGCACCTCGAAGTACGATCCGAACATCGACGCGATTGTTCGGGTCGAGGCTCGCCGTCTCAGAGCGAAGTTGAAGGTCTATTACGAGGAAGGGCAAGGTACGGTTGACCCGGTTCTGATTGGATTGCGGCCAGGCAGTTATGTTCCGGTCTTCCGATGGCTTGACGCCCAGCCGGCAAAGCATCGCGAAGAAATTGGAACCGCACCGAGACCGGGAGGCGTATGCGTTGCCGTGTTGCCGTTCGTGAACATGAGTCCGGAGCCAGAGCAGGACTACTTTTGCGACGGGATCAGTGAAGAGATCACGAACTCGCTTACGCGGATATCGGGGTTGAACGTGATTGCGCGGACATCGGCCTTCCACTTCAAGGGTGCCAACATCGATATCCGGGAAGTAGGGCAGCGTCTCGGCGCAAGTCTTGTTATCGAAGGAAGCGTGAGGAAGGCCGGCGAACAGCTGCGGATCACTGCCCAGGCGATTCAGACCGAATCGGGTCATCACATCTGGTCGGAGACGTTCCGTCATCGAACTCCAGGATGTGTTTGCGATCCAGGAAGAGATCGCACAATCTGTTGCGGACTTACTCAAGCTTCACATGCCCGAAGTACAAGGGCCAGTGCGGCCCTCTCCTCCTGATCTTGACGCCTATACAAGGTACCTGCGAGCTCGGTTTCTGATTCATCAGCAGTCGCCTGAAACGTTGCACGCCGCCTTGGAGCAGCTACGAAGGCTCACAGAGACTTATCCCGACTACGCTCTTGCTTACAGCGGCATGGCTGCGGCGAGCGGCCTTCTTGCCCAGTTCGGGATGGTCTCGGGCCGTGAGGTGTATCCAGAAGTGAAGGCAAACGCGGAGCGCGGTTATGCGCTCGATCCCGAATCCGGTGACACCTGCACGGTGCTGGGCGCACTTCGTGCCTGGTTTGAGCATCGTTGGGATGAAGCCGACAGGATGTATGACCGTGCGCTAAAACTACAACCCAGTCACGCGCAGGCTCACATGTTTCGTGCTATGGCTTTGTTGTGCCAGGGGGACATCGAAGGCGGCAGAGTCAGGACTTCGCCGCTCGACTGAACTGGACCCGCTCTCGGCCAGCGATTGCGCGCGGATGGCTTATCTTCATTACGTCAACGGAGACTATCCATTAGCCGAAGAGCATCTCCGAAAGTCTTTCGAGCTGGATCGAGACTATCCTGAAGCGCGATTGTATGAAGGACTCCTCCATTTCCAGCAGCAGCGTTACGGCGCGGTGATACAGTGTCTCTCGACCTCCGCCTCACCATTGGATATCGGTCTGCTTGCCGCCGCCCATGCCCAGGAAGGCAGCGTATCGCGAGCCGAAGAATGTATCGAGAGACTGCATCAACTCGCGAGGCGGCAATACGTCACTCCCCTGGCAGAAGGTTTTGCTGCAGTCGGGATGGGAGACTTCGATCTGGCGTTCGAGTGCCTGGATGAAGCGATCGACCACAAAACGAACTTCGTGAATCTGCTGATGATCGAGCCATTCTTTCATCCTCTTCACGCTGACCGCAGGTTTGCCAAACTCCTGAAAAAGCTAAACTTGTCGCACTGACAGGTGCCACAAGCAATGCCGTTAGCTTACGTGGGCCTTACATAGGGCTTACGAGCCATTACTCCCCAGGCTTCCGCGTTCGAGGCACCATTGCCTCATGAAACGACGCACTCGAACAACCTGCTTGGCCTTCACCTTTGGGATACTGGCGCTGCTGGCACGAGGCCAGAATCTCGCACCTCTATCCCCCCCGCCCACGGTTGAGCAGGCGGCGGGACAACAGTCAAACCTCCCTGAATTGACTCTCGAACAGGCGGTTGAAGAAGCTGTTGCGAACAACAGCAGTCTGAAGACCGCCAGCCTCGAGACACTCCGGGCCGCCGACGATCTGGCTGCGAATAAGACAAGACGTTTTGCGAATACGCAGGTCACTGCGCTCGGCGCCCAACTGGTTACGAAGCCATCGGTTACTTACCCGGCGGGCTCGCTTGGGGTATACAGCGCGACCGGGCCGATCCCGGCGACGAATCAGAAGGTCGAGATCCCGCGAAAACCCGTAGGCATAGTGAATGTCTCGGTTGCCCAGCCGCTTTCGACGCAGTACCAGCTGCATTTGCAATTGAAAGCTCTTGAGCTGGGGTTGGAAGGTACGCGCCAGGACCAGGTGAAAACGCGTCTGGAGGTGGTCGACCAGGTTCGACGTGCTTACTACGCGGTTGTCGAGGCACAGAGCGCTTTGGATAGCCTTCAGGCGTCACTCCCTTATTACCGGGAATCGCATCGTCTGGCATTGGTGAATCGCGGTAAAGAGACGATTCTCGAATCGGATTTGCTGAACGCCGATGCGCAGCTTTTGAAGATACAGAATGCCATCAGCGATGCGAGCGACAGGGTCGCGTCGGCGAGCGAAAGATTGAACGATCTGATGGGCCGGGACGTACACACGCAGTTCCGGGTTGCGGCGATCGGCGACGCAGATACCGATCTCGCCACACCCGAAGCCATGGAAGCCCGCGCTCTTCAAAACCGGCCGGATGTGAAGAAGGCGAAGCTTCAGGTGCAGCAAGCCAACTACGACGCGCGGGCGAAGAAGGCGGAATATATCCCCGACGTGAGTCTGGCATTCAGTTACTACACAACAGCGAATTTCGAGAATGTTTTTCCAAGCAACGTCGGGACAGTGGGCCTGTCGCTTCGGTGGGAACCGTGGGACTGGGGACGCAAGCACCATGAATACGACGAAAAGCGAACCAAGGAAGAACAGGCCAAGGTTGGCGTCGGCGCTACGGAACGAGCCGTTCTTCTGGAGGTGAGAAATGCCTGTCGGCAATTGGAGAACACCCGCCGGCAACTGACCCTCAGCGATGCAAGCGAGAGTGCGGCCCGGCAGAAGCTCAAAGAGTTGCAGGAGAAGGTAAAGCGCGAAGCGGCATTGAGCAGAGATTTGTATCAAGCACAGTCGGATCTGGCATCCGCGGACAGCCAGCAGCAACAGGCTCTCACTGCGTTCTGGAAGGCAAGAGCCGATTTGAAAAAGGCGATAGGAGAAGAATGATGCGTATCTCAATTGGAATTTTAAGTTTTGCTGCGTTTTCGGTTCTCGCCGGCTGCGCAAAGACGCAGAAGGCGGGGCCAGAGCCGGTTCCCGTTGTGGCGGAGATCGTGGCTACGCAGCAGGTCCAGCCCAGTTGGACTTACTCCGGCGAGATTCGTCCGGACACTGAGGTTCAACTGGCCTTCAAGGAACCCGGTTATATCGCCGCTCTGTATCGAGTGAAGGGCGTCGATGGCCGGATGCGTGATGTGCAGGTAGGCGACGAAATACCTGCCGGCGCCACACTGGCCCGACTGCGCGGCTCCGATTATGAAGCCTCGCTCAACTCCGCGGTCGGCCAGCAGCGCTCAGCGCAGGGTACGCTTGATGTTTCGCAAGCGGAACTCAACCGAGCAAAGGCCGACCAGGCAAAGGCGGATCTTGATTTTGAGCGTGCACAAGCGCTCTATGCCGCCAAAGCAATGACTCGCCCGGATTACGATGCGGCGGTGGATCAGCACACCTCGGCGATCGCCAGTGTGGAAGCCGCTGTGCGTCAGATCGAGGCGCGCCGCGGGCAGTTGAGCGCTGCGTCGGCGCAGGCTGTCTCCGCGCGGATCAATCTTGGCGATACGAGCCTGAACGCTCCCATGCCTGGAGTCATCGTCGAAAAGAGTGTGGAACCGGGCAGCCTGGTTGCTGCAGGGACAAGGGCGTTCACGCTCGACGATACGCGCGTCGTGAAGGTGAACTTCGGAGCTCCCGACAGCATGCTGGCACACCTCAAGCTAGGAGCACCGGTGCCTGTGCAACTTGATGCATTGCAGGGGCGGACCTTCACAGGGCAAATTACAGGAATCTCCGCCTCCGCCAACCGTGAGTCTCGGGTTTTCAACATCGAGGTTACTCTCCCGAACCGGGATCGCTTATTCAAGGTGGGCATGATCGCCCGCATTCGTATCGAGCAAGCGAATACGCAAACTGTGCCTCTGGTACCACTGACCGCCTTGATGACCGCGGAATCCGGTTCGAATAACTATTCGGTCTTCACGGTAACGGAGCGCGATGGAAAACAGTTTGCGCAATTGAAGAGTGTGAGGATTGGTGAAACCTTCGGCAAGTCGGTCGTCATCGACGAAGGCCTTACGCCCGGCGAACGAATCGTCGTCAACCGTACTAACCAGCTAAGCAACGGAAGCCTGATCCGGATGGTCAACTAGGAGACGCAGCAATGACACACGCACAGAATGAGCAGTCCACGAACAAGAAACAGAATCTCGCCCGCTTCTTCCTTGAACAGCGACATATCGCCTGGGTCTCGCTCGCGGTTGCGCTCCTCTGGGGAATCTACGGACTATTGAAGATGCCGCAACGGAAAGACCCGGACATTCCGGTACGCCAAGCGATGATTATCGTGCCTTGGCAGGGAACATCGTCCGAACAGGTAGAGCAACTGGTGACCAGGAAGATCGAGCAGGCTATTGCTTTGAATCAATGGGTGACGGAGATCAAGAGCGCCTCCAGAACCGGCTCGGCGATGGTTCAATTCGAGCTGGCAGAAAAGGGAAAGTACGACAGGGACAAGGAACTGGACGACGTCAAGATCAGGCTGGACGCCATCCACGACCTTCCGCAGGGCGCCGGTCCGATTTTGTACATCAAGGACTTCGGGGATACGTCTGCATTGATGCTCACAGTAGCGAGTCCGCCGGCCGATCCAGCCCAGGTCGCCTGGATAAGCAAACTAGTTGAGACACAGGTCCGGCAGGTTCGGAGTGGTTTGGATACGCATACCCAGCCGCGGCGTTCCATTGTTGTGGTTTTTCCGAAGTCTATCGACAGCGACGAAGTCGAGCGCAAATTGTCTTGGGTGACCCGAGACATGGCAACCCAACATCTTTGTTCCGATGTGCGCGCGTTTTCGGGAGCAGGGTTTACCGGGGTGGACCTGGCGACGAATCTCAGCACTCCTGATCTGCAATCGGCCTTGAGTAAGTTCGCAAATCAGGACCTGCAAACCGACGAACTTCATCCCGATGCATGGAAACCTGCGATCATCGACGAACCGGCAAACACCGCCGCAGCGCTTCAGGCCGTGGCCGGTGACAAGTACACTTATCGCGACCTGGACGACTTTACCGATACCCTTCAGCGAAGCCTCAAAACGCTGTCGATCGTGGCGAAGGCAGAACGTTCCGGGGTACTGGACGAGAACGTATTTCTGAATTTCTCGCAGCAGCGCCTGGCGCAATACAAGCTAAGACCAGCAGATCTTTCCAATATCCTCGCTGCCCGGAATCTACCGGAGAGCGGCCAAACGCTCAATGCACGCGGACGCACGGTCAGTGTCAACACCACAGGCGAGTTCAAGAGTATCGACGATCTGCGGAATGTAGTGATAGGCACGTCGCCGAACGGAACGCCGCTTTACTTGCGGGATCTCGTGGACATCGACAGGGGATACGAGAATCCCCCTTCCTTCCTAACCGGTACACGCGCCGCGACGAAAACGGCAGATGGATCACGACACGCGCGATTACGCTCTCGGTCCAGATGAAGAAGGGAGAACAGATCGGATCTTTTGGAAAACAGGTGGACGCCAATCTGGCGAGCGTGAGAAAAACATTGCCGGCCGACCTGGTGCTGGCCCGGACCTCAGACCAGCCATTGCAGGTACACGACAGCATTGAGCTCTTCAGCCACAGCTTGATCGAGGCGCTGGTGCTGGTGGTAGTTGTGGCTTTGATTGGCTTCTGGAGCTGGCGGACGGCCATTCTGATTGCGGTGTCCATGCCGATTACGCTCGCGATCACGTTTGGGGTCATCAGCACGCTCGGGATCGACCTGCAACAGGTCTCAATCGCTTCGCTGATCATCGCGCTGGGACTCTTGGTCGATGTACCGGTGGTGTCCGGCGACGCGATTGTGCGCGAACTGGGTGCCGGCCAGCCACGGTCCGTCGCCGCGTGGCTGGGACCGACAAAGCTGTTCAAAACGATGGCGTTTGCGACTGTCACGAATATCGTTTCCTATCTGCCATTTCTGCTGTTGCCCGGAGATACAGGCAAATTCCTGTACAGTCTGCCTATCGTCATTAGTTGTTCGCTGCTGGCGGCCCTGCTCGTCTCGATGACCTTTGTGCCGCTCATCAGTTCGTTTCTATTGGAAAGCAGGAGCGAAACTCCTATCGAGGAGAGGCGGCAGCGCGGGTTCACGGGTTGGTATTTCCGAACCGCGAAGAAGGCCATTGAACACAGGAAAGTCTGCCTGGCAGCATCGCTCGGCCTGCTGGTAGCGGGCGGCGTCGTGTTCTCCACGCTCAAGCCGCAGTTCTTTCCAAAAGACCTTCAATACTTTTCTTACATCGACGTGTGGCTGCCTGAAGACACTCCCGCGAGCGCGACCAGCGCGGCTGCTCAGCAGGTGGAATCCATCACCCGCCGAGTAGCGGAAGAGTATGGCAGGAGCCATCCGGAGCACGGACATCCGAAGGATGTTCTGCAATCGATGACGACTTTTGTGGGCGGCGGCGGTCCTCGCTTCTGGAGTAGCGCCACACCCGAGGACAGGCAAACCAACTATGCTCAGGTGATTCTGCGAACGAAAGACAATCATGATACGACCCCTCTGCTTGCCCTTTTGCAGCCGGAACTGGACAGACAAATTCCTGGAGCAATCATCGATACGAGGACTCTCGAAACGGGCAAGCCGGTTGGAATTCCGATTCAGGTCAGAATCTCCGGCGAAGATCTGCCACGTCTCAGAGCGGAAGCCGAACAACTGAAGCAAATCTTTCGCGACATCCCCATCGCCGCCAGAGTTCGAGACGATTGGGGCGAGCCGAGTGCAAGAGAAGTGGTGCACGTCGATGCGGACCGGGCAAACCTGGCGCACGTCACAAACGCAGATGTCTCCGATTCCGTCGGTGCGGCTCTTCATGGCATTACGGCTGGAGTTTTGAGAGATGGCAACAAGCAGGTTCCGATTGTTGGACGCATGCAGATGGAAGAGCGGTCCCAACTCTCCGATCTGCGCAGTCTATACGTCTTCTCGCGGCAAGACACCCCTCCAGTGCCTCTCGATCAGGTGGCGACGATTGCCCTGAGTCCGGTAACGCCTAAAATCCGACGCTTCGATCAGTACCGGACGATTACCGTGCAGTGCTGGCCTACGCAGGGGCATTTACCTTCGGAGGTAATCGCAGCGGCGATGCCAAAGCTGGAGGCATTCCAGAAGCAGCTTCCCGACGGGTTTATATTCCGCTTCGCAGGCGAGCAAAAAGAGCAGGTCAGCGGCTTTGCTGATCTCACTACGGTGCTGCTCATTTGCGTTAGCGCCATTTACTTGGCACTCCTCGCACAGTTCAAGAATGCCTTCAAACCCCTCATCGTCTTTGCTGCCATTCCGTACGGCGTTGTCGGTGCAATATTTTCACTCGCCATTATGGGCCAGCCCTTTGGATTTATGGCATTCCTTGGGATCATCAGCCTCATCGGTGTAATCGTGAGCCACATCATTGTGCTGTTTGAATTTATCGAGGAGCGACGAGAAGAGGGCGAGGAATTGGAGTTGGCGCTGATCGATGCCGGCATCCTTCGTTTGCGGCCGGTGATGATCACGGTTGCGGCCACAGTGATTGCGCTGTTTCCGTTGGCTGCACACGGCGGCCCGCTTTGGGAGCCTCTTTGCTATGCGCAGATTGGGGGACTGACGATCGCTACTTTCGTGACGCTTCTGCTCGTTCCCGTCCTCTATTCCTTCGTCGTGCTGGATCTGAAGTTGATCCGTTGGGAACAAACGGAGCACACGGCTTCGGCTGCTTCAGAGAAACCGGCAGAGATGCCTGCAATATCGGGGGTGCATGCGTGACCGATATGAACTTTGGGCACATCATCCAATACGCAACATTATTGTCGCTTCTGATGGGAGGTCTCGGTGTGGTTGTCGCGGTCTTAAATCACCGCGAGCAGGTGAAGACGCAGATCTTCCTGGCAATGTCTGCCCAGTATGACGAACTGTTGAAGAACTCTTCGGCGGCATTCTGGCTGAGTGTGCCAGTTGGCACGGAGCTTCCTGAGCGGACGGACGATTTAACCATCTCGATGTTGCGATTCTGCACGCTGGTTTCATTGACCTATCTTCTATTTTGCGAACGCCGCATACCAAAACGAATGTGGGAGTTGATGTTCCGTTCCGCTGACCGGAGGTTCCGCAGTCCCTTATTTGTGCGTGAGTGGGAGCATTTGAGAACGGAATTTGAATCATTCCCGGAGTTCGTCGCTCTCGTTGCTTCAGTGCATCCTATGCCGCCCCATACTGAAAACCTTGGCCCTGGACCCGTGCTACCCGCACAGAAAGAAGGACACCAGTCGCCATGCTGACATCCTCGGAGTTGAAGAAAATACCAATCTTTTCCTGCTTGAATGACGCGAACCTTCTGTGGCTCTCGCAGCAGGCTGCCGATCTTCATCTGGAACCGGGTGAGTATCTCATTCACGAAGGGGAGCCCACCCCTTTTTTTGTAGTGATGGACGGAACCACGGAAGTGCTCAAAGATGTGATGGGGCGTCGAACTGAAGTCTCAGAGCACAAGCCGGGCGATTTCTTTGGCGAATTGGCCATTCTCATGGCAACGGCAGCTCCCGCCTCCGTCCGCGCGAAGACAGCTTGCCACTTGGCACGGCTCGATCCGCAACACCTCCAGGAATTGATCCGACGCTCGCCCGAGTGCAGCGCGGTGATCTTACAGACCCTTAACGAGCGGGTACAAGTCGTGCAGAAGTACATGCTGAGTCTTCCCTCCAGCCGCGTACAGATAGTCGGATCGAAATTTGATGACGACTGCCGGGAGATTCGCACCTTCCTGAGCATGAATCGAATCCCTTATGAGTGGGCCGACCGCGATCGTAGCGCACATCCGGCTCCGACTGACCAGGCTTGCGAGGTTTCTGGCCTATCCGTCGTCGTGGATGGTTCGTTCTGCGTCAGCCATCCTCCTACGGTTCGTAAGGTAGCTGAAGCGCTCGGATTCCAAACGGCTCCCCATCGCCAAAGCTATGACGTGGTTATTATTGGTGGCGGCCCAGCGGGACTGGCGGCTGCCGTCTACGGAGCCTCGGAAGGACTCAGAGTCTTGTTGGTCGAGCGCGAGGCTCCCGGCGGTCAGGCTGGCACATCTTCTCGCATCGAGAATTACCTCGGCTTCCCCAATGGCATCTCAGGAGATGACCTCAGTCAACGCGCGTTCCGGCAGGCAGTTAAGTTCGGAGCCGAAGTGGTTCTCACCCGAGAAGTCCAAGAGATCATTCCGCATCCCGATGGCGCATACACGATTGGACTCGATGACAGCGATAGGGTTGCCACAAAGACGGTGATCTTGGCGACCGGAGTTGCTTGGCGCAGACTTGAGGCGGACGGCGTCGATCGCTTCATCGGACGTGGAGTCTTGTATGGAGCCGCACGTACGGAGGCCCCCACGGTGGCAGGAAAGCGCGTCTTTATTATCGGCGGCGGCAACTCTGCCGGCCAGGCTGCCCTGTTCTTCGCAGATTACGCGAGTTCAGTGACCATGCTGGTCCGCGGCGAAGATCTGAAGCGCAGCATGTCGCAATACTTGATCGATCAGATTGCTCTCGTGCCGGGCATTCGGGTGGAGACGGAAACTCAGGTGGTCTCTGCAGACGGCACGGATTGCTTGAAAGCAATAGAAACCCGGAAAACGGGGGAGCCTGTCATCCGGCGGGCTGCAGATGCACTGTTTGTCATGATCGGCGCCGATGCAGTAACCCATTGGTTGCCATCTCAACTCCAACGCGAAAACGGCTATGTCCGCACGGGGCGCGAGGTGAGCGACCAGCCAGGTTGGGCGGCAGATCGTGCCCCATTTCTGCTGGAAACAAATCTTCCGGGCTTCTTCTGTGTAGGTGACGTTCGCTACAACTCGATCAAGCGCGTTTCCAGCAGCGTAGGAGAAGGCAGCATGGCCGTTGCTTTCGTGCATCAATATCTCTCGTTACTGCTCAAACCATTTCCACAGTAATTGCGGGTCATCTTTGTCTCGTGTTCTCCGAACAGTCTTTGGCGAACCGCAGAGGCCAAATTATCCCCATACGGTATCCTCGGGAAACTCAAAATCCGCCGAGGGCAACCTCGTGGGGGTTCGACCCCCCTCCCGGCACCAAATAAATCGTTTTGAAATGTGCGGCTTACGGGCCGCATTTTCTTTTGTGCCCAAAATGTGCCCAAAAGCTCAAGGCGAGCAGGGGTCGATACGATCAGGCTTTCCAGAAGTCATAATCAATCCGCCAATCGCAATGAATGTCCCCCGACGTAGATGGGCTTGCTGGGCGATTGATGAAATTGCAGCTTCGCAACGATCTGGGCAATGAAGAAGAAGAGCACAACATAAATTCCCAGAAGTTTGCCGAAATCGATCTTGGACGAATTCAGAAAGAGACTGTAGCAAACCAGCACAAGGGCACCCGTTATGAACCATCCAATCTGCTTCGCTCCGGAAAAGTGATAAAGGCCAGACTGAAAGCAAGCGTCGCCCTGCACCTCAAGATAGGCGGCCAGAACCAGGACGACGAAAACGCCAATAGGGGTTAAGACAATTTGATTAAACGTGGGCATCAGCGCCCTCGCCTCGAGTTGGTTGGGACTCTCACCTTTGAAGATGTTTTTGTGGGGGTGCAGCACTTGGCGACGGCCTGGTCATTGAGGCCGCCGATTTGGTGAAAGATTCCTTTACCGCATGTCTCAAGCGTGTCGCAACGACAATTCTTCATCATGTCTCTGAGCAGACCCTGCATGAACTTGATCTCGCCCATCTTGGCTGAAAGCTCTTCCAGCTTTCTGGTGGATAACTGTTTCCATCGTTCCGGCGCGGGAGTTCCGGGAACAAAGCCCGTAAGCAGCTCATGGACCTCTTCCAAAGTAAATCCTGCCTGTTGTGCTCGCTGCACGATCGACAGGCGATAGAAAACGCTTTTGTCATAGCGTCTCTGGCCACCCACTCTTTCCGTTGCATCAAGAAGTCCAATCTGCTCGTAGTAGCGGATCGCGGAGGTTCGCAATCCGACTTGCTTTGCCACTTGAGAAATCGTCAAGGATGCCATGCTTGATTATTGCAGCTTGCCTTCAAGTGAACTTGAAGTTGTACGGTTGACAGAGTGAGATTCGGCGTCAGGCTGGATACACGCATAACCGGAGAAACCATGAAACGGCTTTTGCTTGCTGTTATGACCCTATCGATGATTGGAGCAACGATGAATACACCGCTTGACGGGCAGACACAGACTGCTCCCGGCTCTACAAGGAAGCCTGTTTTGTTTGCATGCGACATGAGGGCCCTGACACCGGCACAGAGGAAGCGGCATTCTGAAATCCTGTCGCCGGCGCTCAAATCGGCAAAGCTGACCTCAAGCGAACTGCCGGACGGCTTCGCATTCGAATTCCCATCCGACGCAAAGACCTTTGCCACGCTATCGGAATGGATCGGGAACGAACGTCTCTGCTGCCCATTCTTTGAGTTTGATATCCACGTGGGTGACACCTCCGCCCCTTTGGTTCTGCGGATCACGGGGCCGGACGGAGTGAAGCAGTTCATCAGGGCTGAACTTCCTGAAATGGTTGGCTAACGCCTTCAGGGATCATCAAAGGCCGGCAAAACCCATAGCCGAAGTCGTTGAGCATCGACTCCAAGTGGAATTTGCTCGCCGCAGCTGATTACTGAACGCTCTTCTCCCTGCGCTATCTCACGGATCCCAGATATTTGTCGAGCCAGTTAAGCGATTCCTTTATCATCTCCGTTCGTGGTACATCGTGTCCCGTATCGTAAACCACGCGCCGCTTGTGCTCTGTGGGCGTTCCTAGCAGACGGAACATGGGCTCTTGGGAGATTCTGGGCGGCCAAAGGAAATCGTAACGGCCATTGAGCATCAAAACAGGAGCCTTCACATGGGGAGCGAAGTTGAGTTGATCCACCTCCGGCAATGGCTCTTGTAAAAAGAATCCTGGTGCTATGAGAATTAATGCTTTGAAGCGAGTTTCAACAGCCGGGAGAAGTCCCCCCATCGCTGCCCCCCAACTGTAACCCTCGTAGGCCAACTCGTTGGGATTGATATCCTGGCGTGTCTCAAGGTAGTCGATCGACCGGCTGAGGTCCTTAGACCAAAAGATGACATTGTCTCGATAAGTACTGCTGGTGTTTGGCCAGTAGATCGGCTTCTGTCCGCTGCCACGTTCAAAGGTTCCCTTGTAGATAGGGAATAAGACCGCTCGTCCACTTTTTATAATGAAATCGAACTCTGGAAGACGCATCGGGAGCCCTTTTGCGCTCGATCGCATGTGAGCGGCATAAGCGCTGGGAAAGTGCACGACGACTTGAAAAGGCGGCGACGCTCCTTTGGGCAGGAACAAATACGCGGTGACTCGCTCGCCGCCGTAAGCCGCGTCGAAGGAGACTTTCTCTTGCCTCCAATCCTCGGTCTGCTGGACGGATTCCACCTTCGCATTCAACGGTGTCTTGTCATAAGAGTATTGGTTCTTGTATGCCCGGAAAAGTTGATCAGAAACAGGTTTTTCGGAGCCGTAGTTGCGTAATTGAATCGTGATCGGAGCGCCTGCTGCTTCGGCTTCCTTACCTGTCGACACATATTCAGCGCAACGAAAACCAAATCCACGGGACCGCTCGAAGGGGGAACGAGCGTCGGGAATGTTGAACATATAAGTCGGATCGTCCCATGCGCCGCCCATGCTATAGCGCCTGCCGGAGGTCGCTTCGTTTGCACACCACTCCTTCACGTTGCCTGCCATATCGTAAGCGCCACACCAGCTCATACCTTGGTAAGTCCCGGCCGGCGAAGGTCCCTTGCCACTGAAGTTGCTGGCGGGTATCAGGCTGGGGCTATCCGTCGGGGATGCAGCAGCCGCCCAGTGATAAATGGTCGGAAGCGACTTGCCTACAAAGTCAGCATAAGCTTCAGCCTCGAACCAGCTCACACCGGTGACAGGATATTCGCCCTCACCCTGCGGATATTGACTTTGTATCCAGGTGGAAGGTCCTGGCCTGTTTGTTTTATCGACAAAGAGTTTCATGGCGGCGGCCCACGGAAGCACGCGTCCATCCTTTCGGAATTCGTGTTTCCAATACTCCTGCTTCTTGTAACCTCCCTGGTCCACGAAGCGCTTAAACTCGCGATTGGTGACCTCGAACTTATCGATCCAGTAATTCCCAACCCGGACTGTGGGCAAGGCCTCAAACCCTGCAATCCCCCACAGGTCGACAGGGTCCCTCTGGTCGAACTCAACGGGAACCATTCCACTGGGAGCGTTCCGGTCTTTGTGCAGTGCCACGGTTATGGGGCCGGACGGGAAGGTGGCGCGTTCGAGCGTCGTGTATCCTTGCAATTCGAATTTCCAACTCGAATCCACAGCGGGAAACCTCCCTTTCAGGATGGGCGAGAGGCCGACAAATTCCCATTGGGCGTTCGGAGTGTTGTAGTTCCTGCGGTAGACCGACGCCCCCGGAGGGCTGGTGATGATGGAATCGGACAAGGAAATATCGGGCCAGAATCTGGCCAGGGTTGGGTCAGCGGGAATGTATCGCTCGGCCTGAACAGCAAGTGCATAGGCTTCGCCAGGTTGACCCCGTTCGATGAGCTTGCCGATCTGCGGTAACGCCTGCTCCCTGGCCCATCTGACTTTGGAACTGTGGTGAATCCCCCAGCCAATTAAGCTCATTAAGGCTATGAGGATAATCAGTGCGGGGACTGCGACACGGGGCTGCCTGCTTTGCCGGAACAGCACTCTCGGGTTAACACCACTAGCAGGCGCTGAAATCTGTTCGGAGCAATCCTTGAGCTCCTGCTCAATCTCCATCATGCTTGCATAGCGTTGTTCGGGGCGCTTGCGTAGACAGCAGCGGATGATTCGATCCAGTGCCTTCGGAACATCTTTTGTGAATTGGTCGAGCGGGATGGGCTCCTCCCGCTCGACTGCTATCGATGTTTCACTCGTTGGCTTGCGCTCAAATGCTTTCTCTCCCGTGAACATCTCGTAAAGAACCGCGCCGAACGCAAATATATCGCTACGGGCGTCAACGCGTTGACCATGCAACTGCTCGGGAGACATGTACGGCAGCGTGCCCACCACCTGGACGTCAAAAGTAAGGCCTGCCGGGGTCTCTTCCGCAGACACGACGGGTCGTTCGTACTTTGCCAGCCCAAAATCGAGCAGCATTGCCCCACTTTCGGTGAGCATGATGTTGCCTGGTTTGAGGTCGCGATGAACGATGCCTTTACGGTGTGCCGTGCCGAGTGCATCCGCAACCGCGATCGCGATCTTCAGAGCCTCGACCGTCGAGAGCCGACCCCTCTGGATGCGCGCCGAAAGTGTCTCGCCCTCCAGGTACTCCATCGCGATGAAGGCTCTCGCGGCATCTTCCCCAAAGTCATACACCCTGCAGATGCTTGCATGATTTAAAGCTGAAGCAGTTTTCGCTTCGCGCAAAAATCGCTGCAGCGATTCCCTATCTTCCGCTAGTTCCTTTGGCAAGAGTTTCAGCGCAACCATTCGGTCGAGCAGCAAATCTTCGGCTTTGTAGACCTCACCCATACCTCCGGCAGCGACGAAGTTGACTATGCGGAACCGCCCAGCTAACACTTCACCGGGTGTTAGTCGTTCCAGGGGATTTGCGCCGGTGCGCCTAGGGTCAACAAATGCCGGGCTGGATAAAAAGCTGCCCAATCGATTGTGCAAGCCAAGCAGCCGGTGCACTTCGGCGTGGACCATCTCGTCGCGCTCGTTTTGTTCGAGAAGAGAGGTCCGCTGTGCCGGGCTGCATTCCAGCGCGCTCTGGTACAGCTCTTTAACGAGTGCCCACTGTTTTGCCGTCATCTCCATGGTCGGGCCTCAATTCGCCGTACAGCCAGACTTTCGCCACAGCCCAATCCCGCTTGACGGTGATTGGGGAGACGTTTAGAAACCTGGAGGTTTCCTCTACGCTGAGGCCCCCAAAGAAACGCAACTCGACGATGCGGCTTTGGCGCGGATCGAGTTTTGATAAACGGTCGAGAGCTTCGTCCAATTTCAACAGATCTTCAGAATGTTCCGGGGTAAAAGCCAATGCCTCTTCAAAGGGCAGGATTACCTGTGTTCCCCCACGTTTCGCCCGTAGGTGGCGGCGAGCATGGTCTATCAGAATGCGCCGCATCAGTTGGGCAGCAATCCCATAGAAGTGAGCGCGGCCCTGCCAATGGGGAGAATGCTGGCCAACCAGCTTGAGATAAGCTTCATGAACCAGAGCTGTGGTCTGGAGGGTATGGTCCGCCCGCTCGCGCCGCATATACCGGCGGGCCAACAGTTTGAGCTGGTCATAGACCAAAGGAACTAGCTTTTCCTGAGCCGCCTGGTTCCCATTCGCTACTTCGACCAGCAGGGCCGTCACGTCTGGTTCCGGGACCAAGTCGCCATCCTCCAAGCGTATCCGGTTCAAAGAAAAGCAGTTGCTGCAACCCAGATCGTCTGGATTTTACCCGCAATTCACGATCTTTGCATTGCCTCATTTCCTGGTGATCCCTTTTTCCTGCGGATGGCGCGTTCCTATGTAAAGCCGGATCTTCAGGCAATCATTTCACTGCGACTTAGGAGAATACTCATGCGTAACACGACTCTTGCGACTTACACACGCTTCGCGGCATTGCTCACCGCAGTGGCCGCCGCCTGTACGGGAACTACCTATGCAGGCGGTTGGGAGCACGACCAGGAACAACTGGCCCAAATGGCCGAACTGCATAATCTTCACGCAACCTTTCACGCGGCCGTCAGCGTGCACGATCCTGTCAATGGCGATTCGGCGGACGTGATCACACAGAGAATTCGGGACGCACTTTCCGTCTGGGCGGAAGATGGGGTGCTTACTGTAGTGAGCACCACGGCTACGCAGGGGAACTATGTCGGCAAGGGGGATCCGGACGATCCAGCGACGTGCCCTAAACCCTCGGGCGATACCTCTGCCGGGGGGAAACAGGGCACACTATGCACATTCTTTAAGTATCTCGCCGGGGGGTTACAGCAGGCGAACAAGCTTGTCTCGCTTTCCCCTGAATATAAAACGAAGTTTGTCCCTGTGCGGGAAGACGGGCAGTGGAAATCGTCGGTGTATTTTGAGTGCCATTACTTCGATGTGTCCTTGAATTCGGCTACCGGCCTTCCCTTCTGGACGGCGAAGAGCCACGTAAACCTTGACGGTGTAGCGAAGAAGATCAACGGGAAGTGGTTGTTGACGCAGGTCAGCTCGGCTGCGGTCGGAATTCCGATTCCGTAGAAGGCTGCCTTCTGCTGGAGAGACGCGGGACAGCATACTTATCCCTGGTGATGCAATACGTGTGCTGTCCGTGCGCGCTTTTCCTGGCGAAAACAGACTCAAGATCCGCCGAGGGCAACCTCGTGGGGGGGGCGCCCCCCTCCCGGCACCATACAAAAAAAGCTTAGCCCAGTTTGGCTTCTCCAGCGCGGAGAAGCCAAAGTCGTTTGGTGGTTGTTTTGGAATGGGCGTGATTGGGTGTATCTTCGGGTGGCATAAATGGGTGTAATTGGGTGTATTATTGGGTGTGACGATCCGCGCGGGCACACTCCAGATCACCCCAGAGATCCTGAATCTCATCGCCGAACTGGATGAGTTCAAGGGCGCGTGGCAGGCTCTTGGAACCCTGGCTCCGGAGCGCCTTTCTGCCTTGCGGCGCGTCGCTACCATTGAAAGCATCGGCTCATCGACCCGTATTGAAGGCAGCAGACTGTCTGACCGGGAAGTGGAACGGCTGCTCTCCAATCTTGAGATCAGATCTTTCGCAACGCGAGACGAACAGGAAGTCGCCGGTTATGCCGAAACCATGGAGCTGATGTTCCGATCCTGGGGCGAGATCGCGGTCACCGAAAACCACATCAAGCAACTGCATCGCGACCTACTTCAATACAGTGAAAAAGACGCCCATCATCGCGGTAATTACAAGACGCAACCAAACAACGTTACCGCGTTCGACGAAGCCGGAAAACAGGTCGGAATCGTGTTCGAAACGGCCACTCCGTTTGATACTCCGCGACGGATGTTGGAACTCGTCGCCTGGACTTCAGACGCGTTCTCATCGCGGCAATTGCATCCGCTACTGGTCACGGCGATCTTCACGGTGGTTCTTCTCGAAATCCATGCATTCCAGGATGGCAATGGCCGACTTAGCCGAATCCTGACGACTCTCCTGCTGCTCCGCGCGGGCTACTCCTATGTTCCGTACAGCTCGCTCGAAAGTGTGATCGAGCAAAGTAAAGAGGGCTATTACCTGGCGCTTCGCCAAACCCAGGGGACCATCCGGACTGACGCACCAAACTGGCAACCGTGGCTGGTGTTTTTTCTCCGAGCATTGCAGCAACAGATGAGACGTCTCGCCAAGAAAGTCGAACGGGAGAAGATCGTTCTTGCGACGCTGCCGGAGCTGTCAGCGCGCATCATCGAGCAGGCCCGCGAACATGGAAGAGTCACCATCAGCGATATCGTGAGGTTGACTGGAACGAGTAGAAACACTTTGAAGCAGCACTTCCGCCAGCTGGTTGCCCAAGGGCATCTCGCCCTACATGGAAGTGGTCGCGGTGCATGGTACGCACTGCCTTAGTGAGCATTCCGGAGTAGAGCCGACATCCACTTAAGGGATTCAGCGGAAGAGCCGCGCATCCCTATGCAACGGTTCAGGATCATCAGTCCGAACAAGCGCAAATTCCGAATGTGCGGGGTTGAAGACGATATTGCTTTCTCGTCCGTTCGTGATGACACTTGGCACTCGAAGAATCGCGGTTCGATTTTCTTGAATCCATCGATCTCCGAAAGCTCGGGAGGCGATCATATCCGCGGCGTCCCAGTTTTGAACCATATCGATCGAAACGGTTTCGATCGTGACGTTGTCTGGAACGACAATGCGAACCACACGATGGTTTTTTGGCGGTTGAGAAAGATTGGAATGAACCAGAATCTCAAGCAGAGCGCCTGCATAGGTTTCGGCAGCGTAGATTGCGCGAAGGCCAATCGAATTCCAACGACCCCGATGAAGCATGGCACCGGTCGCATCGAAGATCGGATGACGCGCGTCAGCGATTCGATACGCGACCATCTATACCGGCAGGCCGAAGAACAGTTTGTCCAGTAGATCCTCCACTCTTCGTGCACCTAGTTCCGTTCGGGCGACATCCAAGGGTGTCTGATCATCGAGTTCACGATGGGGCTTACTCATCCACTCTCGAGCCTGCTCACGGTCATCCCAGACATGCTCTGCTGCGGCAAGCACTCGGGCCAGCCGTTCTGTCTTCTGGCTTTCATCAAAGGAAAGCCTCTTACCGCGCCGTTTCCAGGTCGCCTGGGGAACCACCTTGAATTTGTATGCGCTCGCCGTGCGGCGGTCGTCATGGAGGCGAGTGGAAAGTCGTTCCAAGGAACGCTTCGGCAGGCCGGCTGAGACCGCAGATTCGAGTTCCCCGACGGTGCGTATCGACGCTCCGAGGCCGAGAATTTCGGCGATTGATTGCGGTGCAATCATGACCAGGTCCTCATGGCTCAGTATAGCTCAATAAACGGCTCATGTGAGCCACACATAGGACACAAATTGCGGAAATCGACAGTATCGGAACCGATCTAAAACAGGCTGCGCAGGGCCGCGCCCTTTGCGACTTGGGGTACAGGCGCGCACTGCATGCCGACAGAACGGAGCGACCGCAAGTAGGGCTTCCCTCTACAGGGCACGGGCCACCATGGCGTCCGGGTTTGGCGGACTTTGCAGCAACATTGGCGTGCTTAGCGTGGCATTTGGCGTGGAAGGACATTAACGTAAGAGCTGTTGAACGGGCCATCCGTCCCGAGAGACGCCGATGATCAAACACTTTCGAGTAGCGGGCATGTTGAAGACGCGGCTGGAAGAAGCAGGGGTTCCGGTCCCCAGCGTCCTTCGCAAAGCCGGGCTTGCTGGCGACTTGTTTGAGCAGAACCGAGTCCTGGTGACTACGGAGCAGCTGTTCGCTCTATGGCGGGCAATCGGTGCGGTGAGCGCCGATTCGGCGATCGGTTTGAAGCTTGGCACGGAGACGAAGACTGAGCGGTTTCACCCGATGGGCATTGCGGCACTGTCGACTGAGACTCTCGGTGCTGCGATTCAGCACATGGCAAGATACAAACGGCTCTCGGCTCCGGAAGAAATTCTGAACGACCTCCGCGATGAGGAATGGAGCATTCAGTTTCGATGGACACTGGCGCTGGACGTCGAACCTTCTCGGGTACGAAGATGCCAACTCGTTCGCACGCGCGTTCCGCAATTGGGAAGGTGTACCGCCAAAACACTGGCGCGAAGTCAACCGCAATACGGTAGTCAACTAATCGTCGGGAGCCAAGGATAGCCGGTCAGAACCGCGTCGTCACTTCAGAGCTTGAGTAGGGCCAATGGCCTTCTAACGAGATTCGAACAAGGAGAAGCAATGCAAAAGCGCACATTGGGAAAGAGCGGCCTTGAGGTTTCAGCTCTCGGCCTGGGTTGCATGGGCCTCAGCTTCGGCTACGGACCGGCAACAGGAACAGAACAGGCGATTCAGCTGATTCGGACTGCGTACGACGGCGGAGTCACCTTCTTCGACACTGCTGAAGCCTATGGACCTTGCCTCAACGAGGAAGTTGTTGGCGAGGCGTTGGCGCCTGTACGTGACAAGGTCGTCATCGCCACCAAGTTCGGATTTATCGACGGGAAGCCCAGCCTGGGATTGAACAGCAAACCGGAGAACATCCGCAGCATGACCGAAGCAGCTCTCAAACGATTGAAGACCGATGTGATCGATCTTCTCTATCAACATCGGGTTGACCCGGATGTCCCAATTGAGGACGTGGCTGGAACGGTGAAGGAACTCATCGAAGAAGGCAAAGTGAAACACTTCGGCATGTCGGAAGCGGGAGCACGGACCATTCGACAAGCTCATGCGGTTCAGCCCGTGGCGGCTCTGCAAAGCGAATACTCGCTTTGGTGGCGCGAGCCTGAGAAGGAAATCCTGCCGACCCTCGAAGAGCTCGGTATTGGCTTCGTTCCTTTCAGTCCGCTGGGCAAAGGCTTCCTGACCGGCGCCATCAATGAGAGCACGACCTTTGACAGCACCGACTTCCGCAATGTCGTTCCGCGATTCACTGCGGAGAATCGCAGGGCCAATCGAGACCTCGTCGACGTGCTCGGCACGATCGCAGCCGGGAAAGGTGTAACGCGCGCCCAAGTTGCGTTAGCGTGGCTTCTCGCCCAAAAGCCGTGGATCGTCCCAATTCCCGGCACCACGAAGCTGCACCGGTTGGAAGAAAATCTCGGAGCCGCCGAGGTGGAGCTGACCCCCGACGATCTGCGCAGCCTAGAGGAAGCCGTATCGGGAATCGAAGTGCAGGGCGCACGGTACCCAGCACAACTTCAAAAGCTCGTCGGCCGATAGTTCTGCGCACCAAGCGTCCGCTCCGGTCCCCGGAACAGCGGTTCAGGGGCAGTGATTCGGAATCAAGCCTGTGGGCAAAGACACATTACACAGCCAGGTTGGGAAGAGCGGATCAGTCGTTGCGGCTCCCCCCAACGACTGAATGCCCATGCCGGCGGCCGCGGGAGCTTTCGATAAGAGGCCCGCGAAGGTCGACGACATACATTGCGCCACGCTGGCAAAGCTTGCACAATTTGGCGGTCCGGGATTGGTTGCCGGAGGATTTACGAATTGGGGGTCGGTGCCGAGAGTGTTGCTCGCAGCAAAAGAGAATCCGGCGCTCCCATTCTGACTGGTGTTCTGCCCCGACAAACCGTAGGCGAAGTTGTTTGCAACGATGTCTGTATCGCTTCCCTCGGCAACATACAGAGCGTAGTTGGCATTCGCTCCGCAACCCTTCGTAGAATTCGTTCTAACGATGTTATTGGTTACGTGAACCCCGGTGGACTGCTGCAGAACGATCTCGCCGCACCATGATGAGTTCAAGTATGTATCAGTGTTGTTTCCGAACGCGGTGTTATTCACCAGATAGACCGGAGCCTTGGTGGTCATATCGACGCGAAATCCGCTGGAACCGTTCATGAAAGCGACGTTGTTTTCCATGACGGCCTGTTGGGTGTAGTTATTTCCGTCGAGGGTGTCAAAGATGATGCCTTCACCGTCGGTGGGAGTTCCACCCGCGCACGGGTTCCCGTTCACGTTGTCCCAGGTATAGTTTCCGGCCACATAAATATGGGTTCCGGGAAGCGTGTCGGACTGGGCCGGCTCAAATACAGAGATGCCGCTGCCACATTGAACGTGCTGCTGCGTGCCGTTGTAGGCGATGTTGCCCACGAGGACCAAGTAGTCAGTGCCGGCGCTGCCGTTGGGTACGGGCTCAAAGCCTGCACCGTAGCAACTGTTCGCAATATCGTTGGCGAAAATAATGTGGTGCAGATTTGCCGATGAGGTGGGTGGGAAGGATGCAAAGCAAATGGCCTGTCCTCCGGTGGCCGTAACTTCCCATCCTTGCACACCCCAATAGGAAGAAGTGACCCACATTCCGTTTTGATTGGTGGCGGTCATTTTGCAGGCATCGAAGGTTGCGCACTTAAGCCAGGCGACGTTTGCAGCCGCTCCCGGTGAACAGGTAACCGGGCCCCATTGTCCATATTGGAAATTTTGCTGCTGGTAGGCCGTACTGGGTGCGGCCAGAATGGTGTCCCCGCACTTCAAGGGATGGTTCGGACTGAGCCATGGTTCCGTGGAGGACAATCCGCTGTTGGAGTCGCTGCCGCCGGCACCCACCGGCCCTAGATAGTAAGTCTCCCCGGTGGAGGCAGGAGGGGTGATGGCAAAGGCAGTGCTGGTCGCCGGGACGAGCCCTGCACTGGCCGCCGAGAGGGTATAGGTACCGGCAGTCATTACGGTGAGATCGCTGAACACAGCTATGCCGTTTTGCGGGGTGACCGTCAGCGTTCCGCCAAGGCCAGTGCCGCCAACAAGGGAAAGTGTAACGGCGTTGGTAGCAGTTGCCATTGGCGTTCCCGTGCTGTTCTCGATCACTACCTGAACGGCCGGTGAGATGATGGCCTGTGTGACTGCTTTCGAGGGTTGCGCTGAGAACGTGAGCTGTGCCGGCGATGGTACGGGAACCACAGTCACAGTCACGGGAGGAGCCACAATCGTGCCGATCGTGGCCTCTATCTTTACCGTTCCCAAGCCCGCCCCCCAAGCATAGCCTCGAGTGCTGACCCTGGCGACCTGGTGGTTGCTTGTATTCCAGGTGACGGCGCCGGCTGCGAGAGGGGCGACCGTACCATCCGAATAGGTGCCGTAGGCGGTGAACAGCAAGGTACTTCCCAAAACCATTGTGACCGCATTCCCTTTGGCGACGAGGTGTGCACTCACCAGGGTCGCGGGAGGGTTGGGGGCCGCGCCTTGCGCGCGCAGTAGAAGGTTTGAGGCGTACAGGAACATAACGACGACTATTACCAATAGAGGAGACTTCCAGGCCCAGGATGGCCGATTGTGTTCGGACGCAAACATAGCACTCCTTCGAGATTGCAACGATGATTGACTCGATAGCGGGTGGCGATGAGCACTCACAGGACACACCACGGTCATGGCTCGAACGAGAAAGTCCCTGATTGAGGGGCCACGATGGCACTTGCCGCGGGTGTCTTTTCCTCTTTTGAGAAGAGCCGCCCCAACAGCTAGAAAGCCACTATCACCTTCCGTGATCGTCGGCGACAATGACTCCTGGGTTGAAGTACTGACGTAACAAGAAACGGAAGCGGCGGCCTATTGAGAATGGCCGTTGGGCAGACTCGCCATTTCGGGACCGCCCATGAATATGTGGTTGGATTTTGGTAATGCAATGAAATTCGCGATCGCGCATCCCGAACCTGGAGCAGCCGCGGTACCTGGCGACGCGAATTGTGGAGCTACAGCTTCAACTGGGCCCGGGAGCGGATCGCCTTGTAGGGACACCTGCGCTCGAACTCGGCGAAGTTCACCTTGATGCCCAGGCCCGGTGCATCGGGCAAGCGAACGTGGCCGTCCTTTTGGGTTGGATAGGTGCCTTCGGTCATATCGCGAAACAGATCGTTGTCCGCACCTTCACATTCGTGGATTAGGAAGTTGCGGCAAACCGACATAGTAGACATGGAGGCCATGTGGGCGATCGGCCCGCTGCATTGGTGCGGCGCCACCTCCACGCCGTACGCTTCTGCCATGTTTGCGATTTTGCGCAGTTCGGTCACGCCACCTGCATGCATGACATCCGGCTGAATGATGGCGGCGCCTTTTACATCGAGCAGTTGCTTAAATTCGAAACGGGAAAAAAGACCTTCCCCGGTAGCTATGGGGACGGGGCTCCTGGCAGCCACTTCGCCCAGCCCGGCGGGATTTTCCCGCAGTGTCGGCTCCTCCATGAAGAGGGGGTGATAGGGCGCGATTGCATTGGCAAACTGAATGGCGGATCGCACGGTAAAGGTCTCAGCACATTCGAGAGCGATGTCCACCTGGTTTCCAAATACCTTGCGGATCGCAGCAAGCTCGGCAACGTCCTGGTCCATGCGCTCGAGCTCGGTGGCGGCCGGCGGCAGGGTGTACTTGACCGCGGTCCAGCCCTGCTCGCGGGTGCGGGCAGCCAGTTCTGTCACCGTGGCGAGGTCGCGCTTCCCTGCTGGAATGGATGCATCCCAGTGGGTGTAGTAGACGCGAAGATTGTTCTGGATCGGGCCGCCCAGCAGGGCGTACAGGGGAACCCCGAGGCGCTTCGCTTCAATATCCCAGAGGGCCATGTCGATGGCGGAAAGGCCGGTCATCAACGCCGGACCGTTGCGCCAGCGTGTGGCGAGGTAGTAAACGCGATCCCAGTGCGCCTCCGGCCCTGTGGGATCGAGGCCCACGTACTCGGGCTCCAGCCAGCGGAGGACGGCTTCAGCTATGTCGGTGCGGCTTTCGAGGGTTGCTTCGCCGAGCCCGGTGAGGCCCGCATCGGTGTGCACCTCGACAAACATCAGGTCGCGCCAGCGAACAGAGACCTTGTGGATGTCAAAGCCGGTGATTTTGACTTTGCCCAGCGGAGCCGCTCCCTGGAATGCCGAGGCCAGAGGAACGGCGGCGAGATGCTTGATGAAGGCTCTCCTGTTCACAGTGCGGAATGATATCGCACAGCGAACAGGGGGTGAAAAAGCACCGCCGATCGGGGGTGCATCGGTGAGGAGTGAATTGCACCGAGACGGTTAAACAGCCCTGGCCAGGTGTTTCAGCGTGATCTGGACGGCAGCCAGAACGGCCTGATCGGCTCCTGTGAGTAGCTCGCCTTCCGCCAATGCGCTATAGGAATCACGTAGGCGTTGCAATACTTCCGTCGCGTTCGTGGGCATGGTGAACAGCGTGATATTTTGTTGCACCTTTGTTGGGTCAACCATGTTGCTTCTCCTACACACTCGAATCCAGAAGACGGCGAACGGCACAGTGAGCCCGCTTCTTGCTATTCCCAGCAGAAAGAATTGATGGAAGATGCCGCGGGAAAACGCCGTCGGAACGGAAGCATACGGGGTTCTCGTGTTTCAGTCAGCGTGGATCGTTCGCCCGCGGACACTCCGGTACTGTGTGGTTGATTACCCCAAGGGCGGGTTCGCTAAGGGCTTATCTTGACGGCGCCATGCAATGAGAGAACTCCCCGATCCGATAATTTTCCAGCAGCCCCTACGGGACTTTTCAGGGCCGTGTGCTTTGGTTTGGATCGGGAAAAAGGGTTATCTTTGTGTTTGCCTGAAAGTAGCCTGCATTGCGCGTGCGGAGGACTCATAAATGGGACACAGATACGCCAGTATTCTTGAAACCGTCGGCAACACTCCGGTGGTGAGGATCAATAAACTCGGACCGCCGGGGATCAACCTGTTTGTGAAAGTCGAGGCCTTCAATCCACTCGGTTCGGTCAAGGATCGTCTTGCCCTGGGCGTGATTGAGGATGCGGAGAAGACCGGGAAGCTGAAGCCGGGCCAGACGGTGGTTGAGGCGACGAGCGGTAACACGGGAATCGGGCTAGCCATGGTGTGTGCGGCGAAAGGGTATCCGCTGGTGGTCACCATGGCAGAAACGTTCAGCGTGGAACGGCGGAAGTTGATGCGGTTTCTGGGGGCCAAGGTGGTGATCACACCCGCGGCTGGCCGGGGAACCGGCATGGTCGCTAAAGCCGTCGAACTGGCGGAAGCGCATGGATGGTTTCTGACCCGTCAGTTCGAAAATGAAGCCAATGCGGATATGCACTCGCGCACCACGGCGCAGGAAATATTGCGCGACTTCGAAGGGGAACGGCTGGACTACTGGGTGACCGGCTTTGGCACCGGGGGCACACTCAAAGGCGTATCGCGGGTGCTGGCGAAGGAGCGGCCGGATACAAAGATCGTCGTCTGCGAACCAGATGACGCGCCCATGATCGCGAGCGGGCTCGCACAGGAACGCAGACCAGACGGCTCGCCAGTGACCAGCCACCCGGCGTGGAAGCCACATCCGCAGCAAGGCTGGAGCCCGGACTTTATCCCCAAGCTTGCGGCGGACGCGGTGGCCATGAACGTCATCAGCAAGCTATTGCGCATCCCGAACGCCGATGCCATGCGGTGGAGCAAGGAGCTTGCCCGCAAGGAAGGGATTTTTGTGGGTATCAGTTCAGGCGCAACGTTTGCAGGGGCGTTGAAGGTGTGTGCTGAGGCTCCGCAGGGGGCGACGGTTCTGTGTATGTTGCCGGACACAGGTGAGCGTTACTTGAGCACTCCGCTGTTTGCCGACATTCCGGTCGATATGACGCCTGAGGAGTTGGAGATTGCCCAATCCACGCCAAGCGCCTGGCTGCAACCTGCAGAGGTGAAATGAGCAAAGAAAAGACGATGAGCCGGTTTGAACTCGAGGAAGAGGGCGAGACGGCTTACCTTGAGTTTGAGCTCGATCGTGCTGGGTGGATTACGCTCTGGCACACGGAGGTGCCGGTTGCGCTTCGCGGGCGCGGCCTGGCTGGTGTGCTGGCGAAGACGGCCCTGGAATATGCTCGCGATAACAAGCTTAAAGTGGATGTGATTTGTCCTTCGGTGGCTAATTATCTAGCGAAGAATCCGGAGTTTCAGGGTTTGGTGGGGAAGTGACTTAAGTTTTGGGTTTGCTGGGTAGTCGTTTGCCTACTGAACGCTATCGGGTCCCTGCAACGCGTATTCTGGAGAGTCCAGGAGATTTCCTTGCCTAAGTTGATCCTCCGCAACCTCGGGAAATGGTTAAGAGTGGGATTGCAGCGGCGCGTCGAGGATGGAGAGGGGGGTCTCGGGACTGAAATCGCGTCCCTGTTCGATAGGATTGGTTTCGAGGCTCAAATCCCAGAGTTTCGCGGTCACGTCATTACACCTACCAAGTTCGAGTGAGAATACCCGCTTCACCCGTGACGGCCACGATCCTAGACGCGAAAAGCAATGGCGGGGCTTCGCCCATCTTTTTCGGCCCATGTACGCCAGGGCGAACATGGAGCACCCGTCCCTCACCTCAGCATCTTTTTACAGGTTCCGCCCCTGCGGACTCAGGGGATTACTAAATACTGTTCGAATTTTCCGTCTGGCATTTGGTAGGTTGTCACCCTCAGATCGCGGTCGGGAAAGGTCACGGTGAAGACGCGGAATATCATGCCTCCGCGGGCTTCCTGGGTGGTTTGTTTGAAGGTGAGCGGCGGTCCTAAGGGCTTCAGACTGGAGGCAAAGTCCTCCAGCGTCTGTTGGTTGAAATAGGCGTTGCAGTATTTGGTGAAGAGGGTTCGGTCGATTTGACCGTTGGCGAGCGCGTTGAAGATGGTGAGGGCTTGGGCCTCATCCTTAGTGGGAGCGGGCGCTGAAACGTTCAGGACGGTGGGCGTAATCCTGCGGGCGATCAGGCTCGCGGCGTGCGTCGCCATCTCGTTGGTGAGTACGATGATGGCCGCGTGGTCGTCGGGAAAGACGATGTTTTCGGAGACAAAGCCCGAGACTTCTCCCGAGTGCTCAATGATGTTGTGACCGTCGCGCTTACCTATATCCACTCCCAGGCCGTAAGTGGTGGCGGACCCATCCTTGAGCAGGACAGGGGTCAGCATTTGCTGATAAGACGCTACGTCGAGGAGCGAGCGATTGATCATGCTGATGTCCCAGAGGGCCAGGTCGTGAGGCGGCATGGCTAGCTCACCGGCGGCAAACATCCATCCGGCGCCTTCCAGGGGCGCGGCGCGCTGCGGTCCGAGGGCGTGGCGCTCGTAGCCGGTGGGGTCGGTCGCGGGCAACTTGCTGGCGTCGGTGTCGTAGACGTTGTCCATGCCCAGAGGAAGGAAGATGCGTTTTTTCAATAGGTCGATCAGGGGCATGCCGCTGACCTGCTCCACGATGCGGCCGGCGATGACATAGTTGGTGTTGGAATACTGCCATTGCGTGCCGGGATCGAAGTCCAGCGGCTTTTTACCCCAGACGTCGAGGATGTGCTGCGCGGTGGTGGGCACCATCATGGAGGTCATCACGTAGTCTTCCGGCCAGTAGTCCTGATAACCGGAAGTGTGCGATAGGAGCATGCGGATGGTGACGTCCTTGGCCCGGGCCAGGTCAGGGAGGTATTTGGAGACGGGATCGTCCAGAGTGAGCTTATGTTCCTGGGCCAGAAGCAGGACCGCGGCCGCGGTGAATTGCTTGCTGATGGAGCCGATGGGGTACTGCATTTGCGGAGTGGCTTCCATGGGCGGCGTGAGCCGGGCCAGGCCGTAGGCCTGGAGATAAGCGATGCGGCCATCCTTGACGATGGCAATCGAAGCGCTCGGCACTTTGGTGGAAGCCAAGACCTGGTTGACGGCGGCGTCGATGGTTGCTTTCGCATCTTCCGGGAGGGTCGATTCGGCCCGGAGCGCCGGGAAGATAGTCGCCGACACTAAGGCAAAAATGAGTAGAGATTTCGACATGCTGGCTCCGATTGTAGCGGGTGTGGTTTTCGTCATTTGGGGGAATTGCGGCTAAACTACTCCAGCGCATTGGAGGATCCATCATGCTCACCCGCAGAGAGTTCACCCGCCTGGCGGTTGCCGGGGCTGCTTCCCAAGTGGTTTCGCCGTTGTTGGCACAGGGGGGCGATGGCAAGATTGGCTATTGCATCATCGGCCTGGGCCGTATTTCGATGGATCACTTTATGCCCGGAGTGCTGGCCAGCAAGAACTCCAAAATTACTGGACTGGTGAGCGGCCACCGCGACAAGGCGCTGGCGCAGGCCGCTAAGTATGGGGTTCCCGAGAGCTCCATTTACAGCTACGAGAACATGGACCAGATCAAGAACAACCCGGCGATCCATGCCGTGTACGTGGCGCTGCCGAACAGCATGCATGCGGAGTACACCATCCGCTCGGCGCGCGCGGGCAAACATGTGCTGTGCGAGAAGCCTATGGCTACATCGGTTGCGGATTCAATGGCGATGATTAAAGCATGCAAGGAGGCGAACAAGAAGCTGATGATCGCTTACCGCTGCCACTATGAGCCGACAAATTTGCGGGCGATGCAGCTTATCCGGGAGGGGAAGCTGGGGAAGATTCAGGCAATCGAGAGCGCTAACGGCTTTAGGGAAAGGGCCGGCGAATGGCGGCTGGACCGCAAGTTGGCCGGTGGCGGACCTTTGATGGATATGGGGGTCTATTCGCTGAATGCCTGCCGGTATCTTACGGGCGAGGAACCAGTCGAGCTTAAGGGGTATTCGTCTGTGATCGATCATGACGGACGGTTCGACACCGTCGAAGAGAATTTGTCGTGGACGATGAAGTTTCCGTCCGGGGTGGTGGCTAGTTGCAACACCACTTATGGCGCGTCGATGAACGGGTTTTACCGGGTGCATGGATCATTGGGATTTTTGTATGCGGAGCCGGCGTTTCCGTACCAGGGGCTTCACCTTACGGCTCAGTTTGCCGACCCGGCGGGGGGCAAACCGATTATGCTCGATGAGCCCAATCCCAGTAAGGACCCTTCGCAGTTCACTGCTGAGGCGGAGTATTTTTCAGACTGCATCGTCAAGGATCAGACCCCGAAGACGGCCGGCGAAGAGGGCTTGCTGGACATGCAGTACATGTCGAAGATCTATGAGTCTTGTGGATTACCTTCGCTGTAGGTTGCGGAGGTTCTTGTTGATAAGCGGATAGAAGCTGATCTAGTATTGAGCCTCCCCTGCAGACGACCCCAGGCAACGATCCCGGTACTGTACCTTAGCTCTGGGGATGAGGACCTAATGGTCACGGGCAGCGCCAGTCCCAGTTCGGCAACAGCAGGGCCACCTGGGCCCCTGGATGACGCGGGTTACAAGTTTTTGCCACCACGGCTAAGAGCTCAGCTCGTCGTTCTTCCCAGCTTGATGCGCAATCCCCCGGATTACTTTGCGCAGGTTGCCGGCAGATACGGGGGGGTGGTCACGCTGAGCCCCAACCGCGCCTACCTGGTTACGGATCTGGACGGGATCAAGCGCGTTTTGCAAGACAACCATACAAACTACATCAAAGGCCCCTGGTACCAGGTGCTGCGACCTTTGATGGGGGATGGGCTGTTCTCCATCGACGGCGAGGATTGGAAGCGGCAGCGACGACTGGTCCAGCCGGCGTTTCAGCGCAAGCATCACGCGAGGATGGCCAGCATCATGGTCGATTCCACGTCTCGCATGCTCCAGCGCTGGGAGGGGAATGCATCCCGAGCTGAAGCTGTGGATGGGCGCGCTGAGGTCATTCTGCTCACGATCGAAATCCTCTTACGCAACATGTTCAGCGGGGATTTGATCGGTTCGGAGCAGGTTATACGAGAGGCCATTCTCGATTGCTCCCGTCACATGGACCTGGTTGGCGCGGTGAAGCTAGTCAAAGTCCTGACGTGGTTTCGTTTTGCGAAGAGGCGCCGCTTTGAACGCGGCGTCCGTACGTTGGATCAGTTCGTTCTTCGCGTCGTCGAGGAGCGAAGGCGAAATAAGGTCGACAACGGTGACCTGGTGTCGCTGCTTCTCTGGGCCCGCGATGAGCAGACCGGGGAGTCCATGAGCGATCGCCAGATCCGCGACGAACTGAAGACCATGCTGCAGGCGGGAAACGACACCGTCGCCGATGCTATTTGCTGGACATGGTATCTCATGGCCAAGCACCCCGAGGTACGGGAACGGGTCGAACGGGAAGTCGATGCGGCACTGCAAGGCCGGCCTCCCGGTTTCGAAGATTTGCCCGCTCTCGAATACACCCGCCGCGTCATCATGGAGGCGATGCGGCTTTACCCGCCGGGCTGGGTTTTCGCCCGGAGCGCGTTAAAGGACGATGTGATTGGCGGATTCCGAATTCCTGCCGAGGCACTCGTCATCATCAGCCCGTACGTGATGCAGCGGTTACCGGGCTTATGGGAAGATCCGGAGCGGTTCGATCCCGATCGCTTCCTGCCTGAGAGGTCGCAAGTGCGGCCGCGTTTTGCCTACTTCCCGTTCAGTGCAGGACCGCGCCAGTGTATCGGGGCCGATGTTGCCATGATGGAGGCGCAAATGATCGTCGCCATGGCCGCGCAGCGATACCGGCTTTCGGTGCCGGCAGAACTTTCCCCTGGGCTCAAAGCCCGCATCAGCCTGACTTCCGATTGTGTCATCGCGTTGACGCCCGTCGCGCGCCTGCCTCCCATGGGCACTCAGTTTCCAAGAGGGACTGTTTAACTTTCCAAGAGGGACTGTTTAACTATGTGCGGAATTGCGGGCGAGTTTATTTTCGATCCGAAGGGACGGGTTGACGAGTTGAGTATCGTGCCCATGGTTTCGGCGATCCGCCATCGTGGTCCCGATCAATGGGGGTACTATCTCGGCTGCTCGGGCTCGGTACTGCTGATCAACACGCGGCTGTCGATTGTCGATCTCTCGAATGGCCGTCAGCCGCTCTCGAACGAGGATGGCTCGGTCTGGGTTGTCCTGAATGGTGAACTCTACGGATTCCAGGACATCGCCAAGGATCTCGAATCAAGGGGCCATCGTTTTCGCACGCGCAGCGACACCGAGATCATTGTTCACCTGTACGAAGAATATGGTGAAGATTTTGTCTCCCATCTGCGCGGCGAATTCGCCATCGCTCTTTTGGACCAGAGGAATCAGGTGTTGTATCTGGTCCGCGACCGTTTTGGCATCAAGCCTTTGTTCTATTCCCGGCTGAACGACGCGCTGGTGTTCGGCTCGGAAATCAAGGCAATCCTGGGGCACGGGAAGGTTCGAACGAGACTGGATCACGTCACTCTCTTCCATATGCTTCACGGGCTAGTGCCGCCGGAAGCGACGTGCTTTGAAAACATCCGGACGGTCGAGCCCGGTTGTATGTTGCGCATCTCGCGCTCCGCGGTGACTCGGCGCCGTTACTGGGATCTGCCCCTGAGCGGCGAGGTGGTACCTGGCGACGAAGAAGAGGCAATTGAAGAGTTCCGGCGACTTTTCTATGAAGCCGTGCGTTTGCGGTTGCATGGCGATGTGGAAGTCGGAGCCTATGTTTCCGGGGGTCTGGATTCGACTTCGGTCGCGGCGACGGCGGCCGAGATCGGTGGGCGGCCGGTCAAAGCCTTCACCATAGAGTTTGACGACAAAAAGCTGAACGAGGGAGAAGCAGCGGCACAATTCGCGCAAGCCAGAGGCTTCGAGCACCACACGATCCGTATCGGCCCAGGAGACCTGGCGCCTCACTTCGAGCGCGCCTTGTGGCACAGCGAGATCGCGGTGAGCAACAGCCACGGAACCGCCAAGATGATTCTGTCAGAGCTGGCTCGGCGCCATGTGAAGGTTGTGCTGACCGGCGAGGGCGCCGACGAAACGCTGGGGGGCTATAACGTCTTTCACCACATTGCCCTACTCGATGAAGTTCGCACCCATCCTCAAGATCGGGAGCGGCGAGCCGCGCTCGAGACAATGCTCGCCAAAGAGCATTCCGGGATCGCCCTTCTCAACACCGGGATCTTACCAATACGAGCCCTGCCGGAATACGATCGCATCTCTGGCCTGTTTGGCGCCTACCCCTATGCCATGGCTCGCGCGCTGCGAACCGCGAAGAAGGTTCGATTTGTCATGTCCGGCGATTTTCGCCGTGAGGTCGCCGGGATCGATCCCATCGCGGAAATGGCCGAGCGGATCGGCCGCGGCAGCATGAAGTCCCTCTCGGCGGTCGCCGCGCACCAATACTATCTTTTCAAGGCCGACATGCCGTCCTACAACCTCAACTTTCTTGGCGACCGGGTCGAAATGGCACACTCCATCGAGGGCCGATTGCCATTTCTCGATCACAAACTGGTTGAGTTTGCGTTTTCGCTTCCAGTGTCGCTGAAGCTGAGAAACGGGACCGGCAAGTACATCCTGCGCCGCGCCATTGCCGAGACGTTGCCCTCCGCGTTGCTGGTGAAGAAACGCCCGTTCGTCGCAGGATCGAGTGAGACGCTGGGACTGGACAGGGACTCTGAGCTTTCGGCGCGTTACCTGAGCAGTCGTGCCATCCGTGAGACCGGATTGTTCAACCCGCAGGTCCTGGGAGGGCTGCGCCGCAGCCTCCCCCACCTTCGCCGCGGTTCCCGGCTGTTGAGCCTGACGGAGACGATATTAACTGCAGTGGTATCGATTAACGCCATCAACGGAATGTTTTGCCAGCGCTTCGAAGACTCAGCGGCGCGGTTCAATCTTCCCCGGCCCGACTCCACCTTGGCGGATGGGCGGATCTGATTCGTTCTGGGGAAAGGATAAGATCTTCAGTTTGTTGATCGACTAAGATAAGCTGATTCACGAATATCTCCCCTGTCTACCGGTCCCACATCGCAATGGCGGGAAACGGTCTCTTGCTGGGCCTGAGCCGTTGCGTGCGGTGAGGGCGGAGGATGAGATGACGAGAACGATCAGCACCGAAACTCCTCCGTCGGTGACAACGACTACAGAGACAAGCGCGGCCGACGGCAATGGATCGCAAGTCCGCAGACCGGTCCCGGTTATCGCCAAGGTAGGGATCGTCGCGGCGATCGTATTGGCTGGTTACTTGATCTGGAGCAACTTCGTCGCTCCACCGAAGATTCCTCGCAGCATGGTGGCGCTGAGCGGGCGTATCGAGGGAGACGACTCGGCGGTGGCGCCCAAGACGACGGGCCGCATCCTGGAGGTTCGGTTCCGCGAGGGAGACTCGGTCAAGGCCGGAGAAACGATCGCGGTGCTCGACGACGAACAGGTTTTCGCCCGGGCAGATCAGGCCCGTTCCGCGGTGACCGTGGCCGAGGCACGCTTGCGATCTTCACGCGATCAGATTGCCGTGCTTCAGGAGCAGCTGCAGCAGAACGACTTGCAAACGGAGCAATCGAAACTGGATGCGAGTGGCCGGGTGCGCCAGGCGGAGGCCGACGTGGCGGCTGCGGAAGCGGACCTGGCAAGCCAGGAAGCTGCGTTCCAGATTGCCGACTTTGACCGAACCGCTTATAACAAGCTGCGCAAGACGGACGCGGTGTCAGAACGGCAGGCCAGACAGGCCAACGCCACGGCGGAACAGCAGGCGGCGGCAGTCGCAGCGGCCAAGCGCAGGCTGGAGTCAGTGCGGGGCATGCTGAACATGGCCCAGGCGACGCTTTCCAATCCCGGGATTCGCGGTTTCCAGGCATCCACGGTGCGCAAGCAACTGGCCCAACAACGATCGGAAATTGCCTACTCCCAGGCGCTGGCGGACCAGGCGCGCTACCAACTCGCCGAAGCACAGGCTACGCGCAGCGATTTAACGGTCAAAGCGCCGTTCGATGGCACGGTGATGACACGGGCCGCCGAGCCAGGCGAGGTGGTGCAGGCGGGGACGGCGATTGTGACCCTGCTGGATCTCAGCAAGGTATATCTAAGGGGTTTTATCCCAGAAGGGCAGATCGGCAAAGTCAAGGTTGGCCAGGCGGCACGTGTCTTCCTGGACTCCGACCCGGCCAAACCCCTGGACGCGTACGTGGAACGAATCGATCCGCAGGCCACGTTTACTCCGGAGAATACCTACTTTCGCGACGATCGGGTCAAGCAAGTGGTGGGAGTAAAGGTGCGACTGAAGAGCGGCATCGGGTTCGCCAAGCCTGGTATGCCGGCGGATGGAGAGATCCTGGTGGAAGGCAGCACGTGGCCGCCCGGCCGGTTCAACCGGTGAGACGCGCGTGGTGACCTCGGCGCCTCCTCTAGCCTTCGAGCCCGCGATTACCCTGGGATCCGTCGCGATCCGGATCCATGACCTGGTCAAGCGATACGACGCCGTCGAGGCGGTGCGCGGTATCTGCCTGGACGTGCACGAAGGCGAAATCTTTGGCCTGATCGGGCCAGATGGAGCGGGCAAGACCTCAACCTTCCAAATCGCCGCCGGAGTGATGGAGTCGACTTCCGGCGGGGTTGAAATTTTCGGAGCCCCGGCGCGCGAGGCTCGTGCACAGACGGGCTACCTCACGCAGAATTTCAGCTTGTACCCGGATCTTACGGTCGAGGAGAACATTCGCTATATCGGAGATTTGCGGCGTGTGCCGCGGGCCGATATTGCGTCGCGGGGGCACCGGTACCTGCAGATGTTCGACATGGATCGCTTTGCTTCCCGCCTGGCGGGAAAGCTGAGCGGCGGGATGAAGCAGAAGCTTGCCCTGGCGTGCGCGCTGGTACCGGAACCACGCGTGCTGCTACTGGATGAGCCGACGACCGGCGTCGACCCGGTGTCACGACGTGAGTTCTGGGACACGCTGGCGCACCTGGCGGCCGACGGGCTAACGATTCTATTGGCGACGCCATATCTGGACGAGGCGGAACGATGCCACCGGGTGGCGCTGATGCATCAGGGTGAGATCCACGACCTGGGGACTCCGCAGGAACTGCGCGAGCAGCTGGGCGCACGGCGGATGGAGCTGCGGGTGTCGAATCTTGCGGTGGCGGAAGAGATTCTTTCGCCGTTGGCAAGAAGCGACGGAGAAATTCTCGATGTGCAGCGCTTTGGCGACCGGTTGGATCTGCTGGTGCCGCATCCGGATCTGGCGCGAGCGATCACCGAACGCAGTCTGCATAGCGCGGGCCTGGAGATTCAGGAAATCCTGTTGGATGAGCCGACGCTGGAGAACACCTTCGTAGCACGGCTGCGGGCGCTGGGGGAGCAGGTACACGATGAGTCGTTCCCGGCACGCCATAGCCACGCGGATCATATGAGCGAGGTGGCCATTGGCGCCTCGAAACTGAGCAAACAATTCGGCTCGTTCACTGCTGTGCGGCAGTTGAGCCTCGAAGTTCACTACGGCGAGATCTACGGGCTGCTGGGTGCGAATGGCGCGGGCAAGACGACGACGATCAAGATGCTTTGCGGCCTGGTCGAACCGAGCGGCGGAGGGGTTCAACTCGCGGGATGGACGAAACACCTGCGGTCGGGCGAAGTCCGCCAGCGCATTGGATACATGTCACAGAAATTCTCGCTCTATAACGACCTCTCGCTCGAAGAGAACCTGGAATTCTTTGCCGGGGTGTACGGCGTGCCGCGCGAGGAACGCGACGAGAAGAAGCAGTGGGTGCTTGAGTTCTCTGGCTTGCAGGGACGCGAACAGCAGCTCACCGGCAGCTTGCCGCAGGGCTGGAAGCAGCGGGTGGCTTTCGGCGCAGCGATCATGCACGAACCGAGTGTGCTGTTTCTCGACGAGCCGACATCGGGCGTGGACCCGCTGGCGCGCCGATCTTTCTGGAAGATGATCAACCGGCTGGCGGATGCGGGCACAGCGATTCTGGTGACCACCCACTATCTCGAGGAGGCCGAGCAATGCAACCGGCTGGGGCTGATGGTGGCCGGAGAACTGGTGGCCGAGGGTACGCCAACCGCGATCAAAGCAGCGCAGCCAGGACAGCTGATGGAATTCATTACGGATCAGCCGCAACGAGCGCTCGACCTTTTGAAGAGTGACGAGGAGCGTTGGGCAGTTTCTTTGTTTGGAAACCGTTTGCACATTGTGTTCGACGAAGACCGGGCTACGGGTGAGAGGTTCTATCGCGACAAGCTGGAGGCGGCAGGGATAAGGGTCATCTCCGCTAAACCGGGGCGCTTCTCGCTCGAAGATGTGTTCATCAGCGTGGTGGAAAAGGCCCGATTGAAGGGCAAGGTGGGTTCGGAGGACTGACGCCGTGCGACGGATTTTCGCCCAGGCCCGGAAAGAACTGATCCAGATTCTGCGCGACAAGCGGGCACTCGCCCTGGCGCTGATTCTGCCGCTGACCCAGCTCATCCTGATGGGCTCGTCCATTTCGCTGGACGTGAAAGACCTGCCGCTGGCGGTGCAGGATTTCGACAACTCGCCGGCGTCGCGTCAGCTGATTGATGCGTTCCGCGAGTCGATTACTTTTCAAATCATCCCCTCTGCCGTGGATCAGCGTCCGGAAGAGTCGTTCCTGCGCAATGAAGCGCGCGCGGTTCTGATTATTCCGAAACGGTTTGGGAGGGACCTCGCGCGAGGCGCGAATAGCCCGATACAGGTTCTGGTGGATGCCTCCGATGCCAACACGGCGCGGTTGATCGACGGTTATGCGTCGCAGATCACCAACGCGTTCAACACGGCAAACGGAGGGGCGGCGAAGCCGATGCCGGTGCGGGCTGCCATTCGCTTCTGGTACAACCCAGGCCTTTCTTCGATGAAGTTTTACGGGCCGGGAGTTTTCGTACTGGCGCTGTCGCTGTTTCCTCCGATGCTGGCCACCTTGGCCATGGCGCGCGAAGGTGAGCAGTTAACCATTCTGCAGGTCTATGTCTCCAGTATCTCGGCGCATGAATTTTTGCTGGGCAAGATCCTTGCTTTTATGGTGGTGGCGGTGGTGGACAGCGTTCTTCTGCTGGCCCTGCTGTTCACCTACTTTGGACTTGGGATCGCGGGCGACCCGACACCGTTTCTGGTGGCGACGGTGCTGTACGCGTTCTGCGTAGCGGCCTTTGGAACGATGGTCGGAGCTGTGATTCCGAATCAGGCGGCGGCTATGCAGGCGGTGGCGCTCGGCGGCTTTCTGCTGGTGTTCATGTTGGCCGGGCTTATTTTTCCCATTCAGAATATTCCGATCCAGATTCGCTGGATTTCGAACCTTGTCTGGGGCCGCTATTACATCGACGTGGTGCGCGACTTTCTGCTCCAGGGGGGCGGCTGGCCGGCAGTGTGGTGGAAGGTGATCATCATCGGTATTTTGGGGAGCGTTTTTTACCTCTTCGCTTGGCGCAAACTCCGCCGCATGCAGTTGGCGGCTTAATGATGAAAGCAAGCTTCCAGGTTTTTTCGAGTCACCGGTTTGGTGCGCTGCTGCGCAAGGAGTTCGCGCAGATCCGGCGGGACCGTCGGCTTGCGATGTCGTTGATCCTGCCGCCGATTTTGCAACTGTTGCTGTTCAGCGTGGTGCTGAACGCCACAGTGTCGGATCTGAAGCTGGGCGTGATTGACGAAAGCCGGACCGCGCAGAGCCGCGACCTGGCGTCTACGCTGACGGAGAGCCGCAGTTTTCGCCTGGCCGGTTACTACAGCTCGGTGGATCAACTGGGCGACGCCATCAGCCGGGGAGATATCGATGCGGGGGTCGTGATCCCGCGGGATTTTGCCCGCGACCTGGAGCGCGGAAGGCCGGTCACGGTGCAGCTGCTGTTGAACGCCATGAATGCCAACACGGCAACGATCGCTCGAGCCTATGCCCAGGGAGTGATCCTGACGTGGAACCAGGGGCTTTCGGGGAACGGGTTGCACGCGCGCTTTTCGCAGGTCGATGTGTCCCCGGTGAGCCGCCGCGGGCAGGCCGTGATGACGCGGGCGTTTCTTTACAATCCTGGGCTTATCAACAGTTGGTTCGTGGTCACGGGAGTTTTGGGGCTGTTGCTGATCCTGAATGGTTCTATCGTCGCCTCCGCTGCCATGGTGAAGGAACGGGAGGCGGGCACCATTGAACAACTCGTGATGTCGCCGGCGGAGACGTCAGAGATTATCTTGGCCAAAATCGCGCCGCTGTTCTTGCTGCTGATGCTGATGGTGATGTTTGCTGCCGGCTTTATGAAGCTGGTCTTCGACGTTCCGTTTCACGGCAACTTTCTGGTCGTGTTCTGCGCGGCGTCGCTGTGTATCCTCTCCGGGATCGCTCTGGGGACAGTGATTGCGACGTTTTCGAAGTCGGCACAGCAGGCACAGCTCACCAGTTTTTTTGTCAATCCCCTGCTCACTACGGCTTCGGGCGCGGTCACGCCGGCGGAGGCGGTTCCGCATTGGCTGCAGCCGCTGGTGTGGATCAACCCGATTCGCCATTTCAGCGTGATTGCCCGGTCCAACATGATCAAGGGCACCGGATTTGCTGGGTTGTGGGAGGATTTTCTGATCCTGGGCGTGTTTACGCTGATCCTGGTGGTGCTCAGTGTTTGGCGGTTCCGCAAAATGCTGAGCTGAGGTGCGATGAGACTGAGGGCGGAAAGGGTTTCGCAGGGATGGTGAAGTTAGCCCACATTTCTCACGGCCTGTTGGGTGGCTGCCAGGTGTAGATGACCATCATCAAGACCTGTTGCCAGTAGAGAGTGACCGGTGGACAGCCGTGGAATCCCACATCTGCCAAAACCGGGCAGATATGGGGCACCCGTCAATTCGTTAGAAATAGAGACCTCGCTGCCGGCAACCCTCGCTTACCCAGAGGGGCCGTGTGAAATGCGGGTTAGCCCTCAGGACGCAGGTCCCGTAAACGGTCTCAACGCGGCGACTTACGATGCGGGATACGAGGTACTTTTAACCCGTTGCTGAGAACTCCGTGACTTGAAGGGTTGCGGCCGGAGGGGGCGGGATCATTTATAAAATTCGATAAAATTTGGCTTTTTTTGCTTATTTTCGACTTCAGCGGCTGTGCGCGAATCCGCTTAGCTTGGCGGAATAGGGCAGGTTCGCGAGGTTGATTGCGTCCAGAGCGACATCAAAGAAGTTGGTGGTTGGAGCGGGAACCCGGTTCCGCGGTTGCGGGATGACGAAGGGGTTCAGTTGGCCGGCATCGTGGGCGAGCGGAGGATGGGGGACGCGGGGCGCGGCGACGGGTTGCGTCGCGGATGGGGAGAGGCGGCGGTCATTTTTTGTGCCGGACGGGATGAAGCCTTCGATGGCTGAGATCATGGAGAGGGCCTTGATCTGACCGGCAATGCTGCCCCTCGTCGCTTCGGAGCTGAGAGCGGCCAGCTCCCAGAGCCGCGTGAGGATCCGGTCGCGACCAAGGTTCAGATTGCGCAACCTGTCCGCTTCCTCGTCTACCAGCTTTTCCCTGACGGCGGCGCGGTGCTCGGCCATGTAGGCGCGAACGCAGGGTTTGGATTTGGTATACGCGGCGGTGTCGGGATTGAGGCCGACGGCTTCCGCGGCGCGGCGGTCGTTCATTTTGCCGGACATGATCAGGTGAGCAAAGGCTATTTCCTGATCGGTGATGAGATCGATAACAGTGTTTTTGGGCATAGGGAATCCTCGTTCCTCGGTTGAGTTGAATCGAGCTTCTATTCGGGAGTGATGGTGATTTTGAGACAGGGACAGGGTGTGTTACCGGACAGCGGGAGAGCTATCCTTCGCTCACGCGGAAGGCCGATACTACCGGCGACTGCCAGCTAAGCGCGGTTGCGTGAGAAGCCGCTGCCTGCCGATTTCGTCTACTTTGAGGAATACCATTTCCTGAGAGTGGAGGCCATAGGCAGGACGCATTTTTTTCGGCGCCGTGGTACCCGGTCAAGGGTTACTCGGGTTTGAGTCACGAGAGCAGGGGGGCATCCCCAAAGTCCCCAAAAAATTCTCCTGAAAAGTACGTAGATCGGCCTGCTTTCGCGCGGTGATCTAAAATCGACCCGGGCCGCTGGAAGATAGCTATGAGCCGAGTCCTCATCATCGACAGTCAAACCCCGGTCAGCCACGAAATCGGTGAACTGCTCACCGCCGCTGGTTTACCGATCGAATATGCCGCCGGCCACATCGATGCACTCCACCGGCTGCGCTGCCGGATGTTCAGCGTCATCATCACCAGCGCGGAAGGGGTCATCGAAGAGGCCCTCGCCCTCATCCAGGAGATGAGGCTCATTCGCCCTCATTTGAAATGCATTGTGCTGGCGCCTTACAGCACACCGGACGAAGTCATTGCGGCGCTTCGTGCGCGCGTCTTCGGATGTTTTACGTCTCCGTTCGAGGCTCACTCGATCTTCTGCGTCGCGCTCAACGCGGCTACCGGCAACGAGTCAACCGAAGACATTGAAGTCCTCTCCGCGCGTCCGGGCTGGGTCGCCGTTCGCGTCAACTGCCGTCTGGCCACCGCGGAGCGCCTCATGTCCTTTGCCAGAGAGTTTGCCGCGCAGCTGCCCGAGACCGCGCGTCAGGAGATCATGCTCGCGCTCCGCGAGATCCTGATGAACGCGATGGAGCACGGCGCTCAGTTCAATCCCGATCAGGTGGTCGAGGTAAACGCCATCCGGACTGCGCGCACCATGACTTTCCGCGTACGCGATCCGGGAGCGGGATTCCGCAAGGAAGCCATCACCCACGCAGCCTATGCGAACCCGCCCGGCGACCTCACAGCCCACACTCTACAGCGCCGCCAGCAAGGCATGCGAGCCGGAGGCTACGGCATGCTCCTCGCCGCCGGCACCGTTGACGAGCTTATCTACAACGAGACGGGAAACGAAGTCATCCTTATTAAATACCTGGATCAGCCTGCTCAGAAGTCGTAATCAGCAACGCAGATAGTGCGCCTGAGCCAAAGCGAGGGGTTTGAGCGGATCGCACGATTTACACGCGAGCATTCTTCTGGTTATGATTCGCACACTGGAATACACGGGCGTTTCGTACAAAGGGTTGCGGGTCAAATGCGCGGATATTTACATGTACCCGGAAATGCTGAAGTTCAAACGAACCGATTTCCATTTGGCATGCATGATCGTGGATGCAGGGTATGACTGCGCGCGCACCAACTTGCAGGAATGGCTTTCGCAGCCCGAGGCGTTGGCGCGGAGGCCGGATCTCAGGGGAATTGTCTTTGACGACAAAGGCAAGGCCGGCGAGGATTCGCTGGGCAAGGTTTTGCGCAACGAGGGAGTGGAAGTCCCAAGTTCCTGCGAAATTCGCGACTGGGTTGGCAGAGACGAAAATGGCGTTGCTGGTTGAGGTACCTGATGCCCGCGCCTGAAATGGCGGATCCGCCGGGAAGATTGCCGGATGTGTGGGGCGGGTGGCGGGATGTGGAGCTGGTGCGGGTGGCCGCGAACGGAATCCATTTTGAAGTTGCCACCATGGGTCAGGGAGATAAACTGGCTCTGTGCCTCCATGGATTTCCGGAGCACGCGTTCTCCTGGCGATACCAGATCCCGCTACTCGCCAAACTGGGTTACAGGGTGTGGGCCCCGAATCTCCGCGGCTACGGCGCCACGGACTCACCTTCGGCTGTTGAAGCCTATGGATTGGAGACCTTGGTCGAAGACGTCGCAGGACTGATCCGCGCTTCGGGCGCGAGGGATACGGTATTAATCGGTCACGATTGGGGCGGGATGCTGGCTTGGGAATTTGCGATGCGACATTCCGAGATGATCGGTCGAATGATCATCATGAACATGCCCCACCCCGCCTGCTGGCTGCGCGAACTCATCCGGCCGCGGCAGATGTTGAGGTCCGGGTATATCTTGTTTTTCCAAATGCCAGTTTTACCGGAACTTGTGCTGGGTATTGGCCGTGCCCGCATGGTCGGAGAGGTGATAACTCACTCGAGCAAGGACCGGTTGCGGTTTCCCGAGAGTGTGCTTGCAGTCTACCGGCGCAATGCAGCCCGCCCAGGCGGCCTCACGGCGATGCTGAATTGGTATCGCGCCATGAGGAGCGACTACTTCAGGAGGCTGCTTAAACGCGAGTTTCCGCGCGTGCGCACAAAAACCCTTTTGATCTGGGGAGACGCAGATCGCTTTTTCGGGCCAGCCACGGTGCGTGGCATGGAAGAGCACGTCGATGACGTAACGCTTCGCATCCTGCCCGGAATTTCGCATTGGGTGCAGCAGGAAGCGCCGGATGCAGTGAATGCGCTGCTCGAATCATGGCTCCGAGATGATCCTGTGTTAGCGCATTCCAAGATTGTTTCGCCGTCATGAAGGCGATTGAAGAAATCAGCGGCTGGCTGCTGCTCATCTTGCAGGTACCTTTTTGGATGCCGATGGTTGTTCGAGTTGCCCTGCGCAAAACTCCTGAGGTGCGCATCCAAGACGAGCTCGTGCCGCGCTGGCGGGAACCGGGACTTCTGTTGTACCAGATCGCGATTCCGTTGATTTGGATAGGCTTCGGCTTTGCATTCTGGAAGGGCGGCTTTCGGAGTGCTCCCTTCGAAGTTGTCGTTGGAGTGATTTTTTATCTTGCCGCGACCGGCCTGTTTGGCTGGTCTGTACATGTGCACCGGTCCTGGAACATCCAAGCCCGGTTGGAACCTGATCACCAGCTATGCACAGGGGGACCGTTCGGGATTGTACGCCATCCCATCTACCTAGCTTTTAGTATGATGGCGATTGGTTCGGCAGTTTGGGTGCCGCGTCCGCTGGTTATTCTCGGAGCGATACTCCTGATTGTGGGCAGTGAGGTGAGGGCCCGGGCGGAGGAGAAAGTTCTCCGGGATCGATTCGGCACTCTCTACCTCGAATATATGCGCCGCGTTCATCGGATAATTCCCGGGATTTATTGATTCTACGAGCGGACACTTTCCGCCGAACGGGAAACGCGCAAGCTTGGCGTGAGCCATATCGTGCGATCGGATATCAGGCTGGATACGGCAGGCGCATGAGGACGAGGTAGTCGGCGCCGAAAAGAAAGACAGCGCCAGTTGAGATTGGGAGCGCTACGATGCCAGAGGAACCAGACCAGACTTCACGATCATCTTGTCATGGGTCAGAAGGCGAATGCCCTCAACAATCGCGGTTGCTCCGATGATTCTGTCCTGCGGAACGTTTGGGTAGGATTTTGGGAACTGAACAGAACGAACCGCTATCTCCGGAGTGATAGGGACAACCTGCACATAGGAAGCACATTTCTTCACAAAGGAATCGACGCTGACATCGATATCGATTCGCTTGTTCACTGCGAGCCAAGCAATTTCCCAAAGGCTGATCGCAGAAAGAGCAAGCGGCCCAGATTTGCGGGCCGCCAGGATTGCCTTCTTTGCTTTTGGTGAAAGGTTTTCAGGGGCGATCAGAAGCCACACGAGGATATGAGTATCAAGAAGGATCACTCCACTCCCCAATCGCTGGCCGGAACGGTGTTCTCAATATCGCCCTTGATTCTGGCGATGCCTGCCAAGGCCCCGAATATCTCATCCTCGCCTTCGTTTGCAGGAACCAGTTTCACCACAGGTTTGCCATGCTTCGTAATTACGATGGGGCGACCACTTTGCGATACGTGATCCATCACAGCGAGGCATTGAGCTTTGAACAGCGCGGCGGCCATTTTTTGCATGACAAATGCCCCTGTCGATATGACCATAATAATATGACCTCTTTTTCGCTATCAAGTTTCCGTGACGAACGGAAGTGGCACTTTGAAAAAATGGCAAGTCCGGCACCGGTCCTTGCGGTGATCCTAATTGGCCGCATTTCGTCATAAACACCGGGATAAGAAGACGTGGAAAATCGGGTTTAGGCGGAAACCGGAAAGGCGTTGACCAGACGGGATGTTCACCCTTCCTTTTCGACTACGCCCCTATCGGCAAGCAAAAGTTATTCAGTGAACCGTCCCAGCTGTCAGCGCCTTTCCGAAAAGTACCACTCCCGTCTGGCAACTAATCTTGGCGACTAATCTTCGTCTCTGGCGGAAACCCCATGCCTGGGCCGGGAACCTAGTCAAACGTGACATAGAGGCAATTCTCCGAGTAGCCGGTTATTCGTCCATTGGAAGAAGAAGCAGAACCTTCTGGAGCGGTCCCCGAAGATTGGTACGCCCCTTACCCCACCATCGCACAACCCCCTTACCCTTGATGAGGTTATCTTCGCAGCCAAGTAAGGAGAAACAGGCTATAATGTAAGGAGGGGGAAATGATGGCGCCGGCAGCCCGCAAAAACACGACCAGCGTGGAAGCAACGGTGACCTCCAAAGGCCAGGTCACGTTGCCCAAGGAGCTGCGAAAGCGCCTTGGAGTCCAACGGGGAAGCCGTATTCGGTTCAGCATATCCGCCACTGGTTCTATCAAAATCGAGCCTGTGCTGTACGATCTCGAGGATCTCTGGAGAATGGCCGATCAGGCTGGCAAGCCCAGCAACGTGATGACGTTTGAGGAGATGGATGCCGCCAAGGCCAGGAGCCAGTGGTAGTGCTGGCAGCTGACACAAATGTATGGGCTCGGGCCTATCTCAATGATGATGCGTCCCAAGCCCGGAGAGCCCGCTCTGCCCTTGCGGAGGCCCGGTCGGCGACGGGGGTCTTCGTTCCGCTTCTTGTCCTGGCGGAGCTGTCCTGGGTTCTCCGCAGCAAGTGGGAGAGAGAGCGAGTTCTCCATACAATGGAAGCCCTTCTTCAGACCCGCGGCGTGACGATCGAATCTCCATCCATTGCCTGGAGAGCCCTGGAGGCTTCGCGCAAAAGCACGGCTGGCTTTGCCGATCACCTTATTGCTGAAATTTCTTTCGAGTCGGGAGTTGGCGAGATTATTACATTTGACAAAGCCTTCAGTCGCAGGCCCGGCGTCCGTCGCCTCAAGTAATTACAGAGATTTTGGCGATACCCTGGTTTTCCTCATCGGCTGCGACTCTCACCTTGGGACCGCCAATCTTCCCCGAATTTTGAAAAAACGGTTTTACGGGATTTCTGGATTTCCGTCCGAGAAGCGGGTTATCCGGTCAAGTTGCCAAGACGGCAGAGCGAGATGGGGGATAAGTTCGGAAGGGGGTTGAGCTACCTGTCCCGAAACTTGCCTGCATCCCCTATAATGTGCCGGTTTATCCCGGCGCTCTCTGACCACTAAATCCCCTACGGCCAAGTGACTGATGGAGTGATGGAAATTGCATCAGTAAGAAATTGATGACAGACAGCGGGCTCATCGGCGGCTAATCTTCGAGTAGGTAATCGTCGTGAGAACGGCATGATGTTCTGCTGCTACTGTGGCATGCACCTAGATCAGCGCCGGTACATACCGATGGTCATTTGGTTTCTTCCGTCCACGAAACTTCATTCTAGGAACTGAACCTCTGCGACCGCCTGCGGCCGAACCCAAACACGCTCCTTCATCTTCTCCACAGTAAGGCCCTGACCCCACCGGCCGAGGGCTGGCTCGGGGAGGTTATTAGAAGGGCATTTCGGCGCTTGAAAGTTTGAGCCGCTCGAACATTTCCCGCCGAGAGCAGCCTTAAAGACCATCTGCCAGAGAGGCGGCGAACTTGCCGTCTCTTTTTTTCTCCGCGCAAATATATATGCATGATAGTGTATATACATGAATTCGCAAGTGAATCTCTTTCATGCCCTTGCCGATCCAGCGCGCCTCTGCATCGTCGAGTCGATGAAGTCGAAGGAACTCGCAGTGGGCGACATCTGCGAGCATGTGGACATTCACCAATCTGGCGTGTCGAGACACCTGCGCATCCTTGCAGAAGCAGGGTTAGTTCAAATGCGCCCCGACGGACAAAAACGTCTCTATTCGTTGCGCAAAGAAGCTTTTGACGAGCTTGATGTCTGGATGGCGGGATACCGCCGCCACTGGGAGGCACGCCTCGACCGGTTCGGCACCGCTCTGAAACATCGCCAATCTGCTGTACAGACCAACTCTCAGGAGAAATCATGAAGAACTCCGTACACACGAAGCGAGCGCAGTTCTCTATCGAACGAACCTATGCAGGCCCCATCCTTGAGCTATGGCGGCTCTGGACCACCCAGGCCGGAATCGAGTCATGGTGGGGTCCGGAAGGGTTTGATGTCACGGTGACCTCGATCGACTTGAGACCCGGCGGTCACCTAGTCTACTTGATGACGGCTACCGCCCCTCAGCAAGTCGCATTCATGAAGCAGCAGGGCTTACCGCTCTCTACAGAGTGCAAGGTTACTTACACTGAGGTATCGGCGCCATATCGCTTAGCCTACAAGACTCTTACCGACTTCGTACCTAACATAGCCCCTTACGAAGTGGCCACCATCGTTGATCTGAAGCCCACCACACACGGTGTGAAGGTCACTGTTACTTCACAAGCTATGCACGACGACGTTTGGACGGAACGCGCCCGCGCCGGCCATGAGAGTCAGTTGCGCAAGCTCGATGCGCTGATGTCAGGCCGAGCAAAGGCCGTGCGCCCGTGAAGCCCTGGATCCGCAGTGCCGGCGCAATAGCGGCCGGTTTTCTCGTCACAGCCGTCGCATCCGTAGCGGCTGACGCGATCATGCATGCTACAGGCGTATTCCCGAGTTCGCCGCGCGCTATGTCTGATGCTCTGTTTGTTCTCGCTTCGGGATATCGCGCGCTCTTCACAGCGGTTGGAGGTTTCGTGACCGCTCGCCTGGCGCCAGATAGGCCCATGCGCCACGCTTGGATCCTAGCTGGAATTGGTCTCGCCGCGGGATTTGCGGGGGTAGTTTTTTACTTCGTTGCCGGCAAGGGGCAACTAGGACCGGCGTGGTATCCGGTCTTGATCGCCGTCGAATCTCTTCCCTGTGTGTGGCTAGGTGGCCGCCTGGCTGCCGGCGCTCGAGGTCGTGGCGAGGAAGCTGCATCGCGCGGGAGCGTCTAATCATTCTCAACCACAAGGAGCTATTGTATGCAGAAGGTGACGCCTTTCTTATGGTTTGACGGCAACCTCGAAGAAGCCGTCAATTTTTACACGACCGTGTTCCCGAACGCGCATGTCATAAACATCAATCCTGCGACTGCTGCGTTCGTAATCGAAGGTCAGGAGTTTATGGCGCTGAATGGAGGACCGCAATTCAAGTTCAGTGAAGCAGTGCCGTTCTTTGTTCGTTGCGAAACGCAGGCTAGGGGGGAAGGGGACAGCCTGGTCCGCGCAAGTTTTCCCCACAGCGCAAAATAAACCACGCGGATCAGGCTGTCCCCATTCCTTCCATTCCTTCCATTCCCCCCCATTCCCCCCAAGCCTCCGCAGAACCCTGCTGCCAACGGGACCATGCGGGCCGGATCTCCCTGGGCCCTTTGCATTCAGAGGTGTCCAAATTGGCGAAGCAACTGGCTTTTTGAGGATGTGACTTGTTGATTGCTTTGAAGCGCGCTTGGTGCTAGATCGCCTGCTGCCCAAATTGGATTTAAACAATTCCTCGGCTCAGCAACCGCCATTTCATCCAGCAACCGCCCTTTCCTTGCCACGGTCCTCTCCTTTTTTGTCATCCCGACCCAGAGCTACACTGGACACGGTTGCGTGTGCGCCTTTCTCGTAAGGAAAGGCGCATTGAAGTTCACAACGCCACCAATCTCAACAGGAAATCCGGGGGCGCGCAGCCGAGCGGATCTGCGTTTCCGCGCGGAGTACACCTGGAAACCCGGAATAACAAAAGGGAGACTGATGTTTCCAGGAGGGTTCGGTGGATGACTAGGTTGTAGACCGGTAGGAGCGGGGCCCACGAATGGCGCACCGCAGATCCGCTCGGCTGCGCTCGGGATGACAAAAAGGAGAGGACCGTGGCAAGGAAATGGCGGTTCCTAAACCGAGGCATTTAAAAAAATCCAATCTGGACAGCTCTGCTCTGCAGTACGCCCGGACCAAACCAGGTTCTGTACAGCTCCGATGCTTACCCGGGACGCATTTACAAGCTGAGCCTTGATGGTAAGGTGCTCGGCTATCTGGGCGAGTCCGAAGATAAAGGGACAGCATACCTATTGCAGCAATTCTGTGGGGATGGATATGCTGTTCCGGTATCTTTCCTCACTCGGTGGGAGTACTCATCGGAAGGGGCTTCGCCCCGGCTTTTTCAACCCATGTAGTGCCCCGGCCTTGCCGGTGCAAACATGGGGCACCCGTCCAGCACTTCGATCCAGCGGCCGTGGTCGACGGCGAGTCACCGAACATGCGACTTTCAGGCTCATGCGGTCTAAGGCGCCCCATCAGATGAACCGTGAGGAAATGAAGGCTCGGCGGAAATGGAACTCCGGGTGCGAGTGGCATTGAGTCTGAACCCATAGAAAAGCGCTGTCAGCAGCACTAGCCACAGTGGGCCGACGAGCAAAGCTACCTGGGTATCCGGGAAATAGGCCATCAATCCGATGACGAGCGCCAGGAAAGCTAATGCGAGCCACGAACTGTAGGGATAGAAAGGCATGCGGAAAGCCAGCCGATCGCGTTCTGTCCGCGCTCAGGCTTTTCCGGAATTTCATTTGCGACAGTAGTATGACGGTCCAGGTCCAGATGGCGGCGAAGGTTGCAATCGACGTGACCCACACAAAGACCTTTGCCGGCACCAGATAGTTGAGCAATACCCCAAACAGCAAGGCGATACTGGATACCTGAATCGCCCGGCGAGGCACACCGCCTGGTGAAGTGTTTTGAAAGAGCCGCGGCGCCTGCCCTTGTTTCGCGAGGTTATATAGCATGCGCCCCGTGCTATAGATACCTCCATTGCACGAAGACAGGGCGGCGGTGAGCACCACGAAATTGATAATCCCTGCCGCAGATTTGATGCCCAGCCGTTCGAACGTCATGACGAATGGGCTGCCATTCGTACCGATCTCGTTCCACGGATAGATCGCCAGGATCACGAAGAGGGCGCCCACATAGAAGATGAGGATGCGCCAGAAGACGGAGTTGATCGCATCGGGAATCGACTTTCTGGGGTTGGCAGCTTCGCCGGCGGTAACTCCGATCATCTCCACGCCAAGATATGCAAACATCACCATCTGCAAAGCCATCAGCATGCCAAACCCGCCGTTGGGGAAAAACCCGCCATGTTTCCAGAGATTGCTGACGCCTGTAGCGACACCGTGATTGCCCAAGCCGAACACAATCATGCAGGCGCCGGCCGCAATCATCACCACAATCGTGACCACTTTAATCATGGCAAACCAGAATTCGAATTCGCCGTAGGCTTTGACAGCTGCCAGATTGACGGCGCTCATCGCTACGAGCGCCATCAGTGCCCAGATCCATTGCGGCACAGATGGAAACCAGACGCCCATATAGATACCGACCGCGGTGATTTCCGCGACACAGGTGACCACCCACATGAACCAGTAGTTCCAACCGGTCAGATAACCCGGCAGGGGACCAAGATGGTCTTGCGCATAGCGGCTAAAGGAGCCCGCAACCGGCTGATGTACGGCCATTTCGCCGAGAGCGCGCATAATGATGAAGATCGCGATTCCGCCCAGTACATAGGAGAGCAGGATCGCAGGCCCGGCGAGCTTGATCGCGCTGGCGGAACCGAGGAATAAACCGACACCGATCGTCGAGCCTAATGCCATAAGGCGAATGTGGCGTTCTCGCAAGCCGCGGTTCAATGAATCTTCGTTGGTATGCATGCTGTGCTTTTCGTTTATCAACGCGCTTTCACCCCGGAACTCATTATCCAACGCCCGGTGAGGATTCGCGTTGGCACTCCTGAATTCCTACGAATAGTCCTGACAAGGACGGTTGTGTTTTTCTACCGGTTACTGACGAAAACCCCGTTACCCCAGCCATATGTCCGTTCAGGTAGGCATTACGTCGCCGGATCTCGTCCGCAAATACCCGTCCCGCAAATACGCCGCAGATACGCGCAAATACGCACGAAAGGTCCGCCGCGGAACCGCGGATCCCTCCACGGCACGTCCCACGGCAAGCCGGAGCAGGCGGGACAGGTTGGCTACGCATCGTTCGGCTCGCCGGGCTAAGGAGGTTTTTGTTTCGTTGCTTCGCTGCACGCGAAAGAGAATAACGGAAGGGGCTCCGCCCCATCTTGTTCAACCCATGTAGTGCCCCGGCTACGCCGGTGCAAACATGGGGCACCCGTCCAGGGGGAAGAGAGGTGCTGAAGCTTCAGCTTCACAGGTGAGGGGAACATTGCCGGTCGCTTGACAATGCAGACAGTCGCTCGGGATTACAAGGAGAGGGTGACGCTTCCATCTCGGATTGGTCGCCGATAGAGCGAACAGCAGATCCCTCGGCTCCCCCGGATTTCCTGTCGAGAGTTGCGGCTTCGGTCAACTGCATGTGGTTCTCTTTAGGGAGAACCACATAAGTGGTCGCTGGTAAGAGCGGTGAAGTAGGAAATCCGGGTACGCTCGGGATGACAAAAGGAGAGGGTGGTGGAGAAGAGAGGACCGCTGCCAAGGGACAGGATGGTTGTTGAGAAAGGCGTTGACAAAGGCGTTGACAACGGAGCCCTTCATTGAAGCTGACCAAGTTGTCCTTATGCCTTACCGCGTTTCCAGGTCAAGCGGGCTGGAAATACGGTTTGGCGATTCTGCGCTCATCGAGTTCGTACACAACCCCAATTTCAAGATTGCCGACGACATGGCCATTGGAGGCTATCCTCGGCTCGTTGTGGGCCGTGTGCACAATCGGTTAATCTCCTTCAAACACTTGGAGAATCCACAATGAGCTCTGTGGCCTCTGTCGCATTGTTCCTGATAGCAGCGTTCGCACTGCCTGGACGCAGTGTTTCGCAGACCCCGCCCGATAATGACACACGCGAGCTGACGCATCTCGAAGATGTGTGGAACCAGGCTCACGTCGCTGGCGACGCCGAGGCGCTCGACCACCTGTGGGCTGACGATCTGGAAGTCGCTGTTCCGCACATGGCGGTCATGACACGTGCTGAGGCTCTCGGGTTCGCCCGATCTGGGCGCATGAAGTTCCTGCGCTATGAGACTTCGGACCTGCACATCCGCGTATACGGAGACGCGGCTGTGGTCACCGGCCATCTATTGCGCACCCGCACGTTGAATGGCAACAATGTCTCCGACGACTGGCACTTCACCAAGGTCTACATCGGCCAAGCGCACCAATGGCGGGTCGTTTCCTTTCAAGCGTCCGATTCACCGGCAAGATGACCTCCCGAGCAGCGCTGGTCGTCATGCTCCTGTTCATCTTCTGTCACTCCCGCAGGTTTATCCTGGTTAACCGGCAACACGGAATTAATTTGGATGCCACCCGGCGACCTCAGGGAAATGCCGTCGCCCTCTCGCGCGCGGTGACAGCGATGTATATTCCGGATACGAGGATGAGGGTTCCACCGAGGAACACATAAAAGCCGGGTTTGTCGTGCCAGATGAGATAGGTGAGGAGTGTACCGGTAATCAGCTGGGTGTAGTGATACTGTGCGACGTTGGCCGCCGAAGTGTGCTTGACAGCGATGTAGAAGCAGAGCGTGCCGAGCGCGCAGAAGAGGCCCATGGCGAAGAGCCCGAACGTGAGGCCGAACGTAAGGGGCGCGGCATGTACGAAGGCCATCAGGGCAAAGCCGGCGACCGCCGTGACGATGCCGGAAAAGAAAGCGAGGCTCTCAGGAGATTCCGTCTGGGTGAGCACACGAGACCACACCATATTGGTGGAGAAGCAGGCGACGCAGACCATGCAGGCGGCGAAACCGACCCAGTCGCCCTCGCGTGCGCCGGTCCATGGATGCACAGCAACGATGACTCCGGCGAATCCTGTGACAATGGCCGCGGCCCTGCGCCAGGGGACGCCTTCGCGTAGAAAGATGGCGGAGAGCAGCGAGGTGACGATGGGGGCCATGAAGATGAGGATGTAGAAGATGGTGAGGGTAAGGTGGCGGAGCGCGATCACGACGCAGACATTGTTTGTCATGTCGAGGCAGGCTCGGGCCACCTGGCGGCTGAGCCGGTGAGGGCGGAGCAGGTGCTGCTGGCCGCGCGCGAATCCGTAGATCGCCAGAAAAACCGCCATGAAGAGGCCCAGGAAGGCGACCATCTCGTAGGGGGGAAGGCCGGATTGGCCGACGATCTTGACGAACGTATCGGTGAGCACCCAGAAGGTGAAGCCCGCAAGCGCGAAGCCGATTGCCTTGAGATCGGAGACCTGTTCCCTGGTTTGCAGTAACGGCATCTGTTTCCATCGTAAAGGAAGGCGATTGGGGCGGAGTTTCGGGGGCAAGTAGCTCAACCCCCATCCGAAATGCATTCAGTCCCGGTCTAAAGATGGCTAAAGAGACTGCGTGAGAACTCCCGATTGTGTCGTCCCTTCGGGACTCGTTTTGCGTGAAAATCCTACCCGGCACTCCCGTGCCGGGCTCTAGATTGTCCCGTCCCTTCGGGACTGATTGTGTTGGGTGACCTGCGGTTCTTTTCTAACCACTGAAAGCCCATACGCTTCCTGGGAAAAGTACCTCAGGGGCTAAAGAGTCTGCGTGAGCTGTATTAGGTGTGAAGAAATTAACAAGTACACACACAGTTATTGTTACATGTACCACTGCTTCGCAATGCCCCCCGCAGGTTCACGAATCATTGGATCAAGGCGAAACTGGAGGGCGCAACTAGGCTGTGCTTCTCCTGCAATGACCCTCGTTCGGATTTCGGCTTGGGTCCTGTACGACCGCTGATATTGACGTCAATTGGCCCAGCGGGATGAAGCTTTCAAAGGCTTTCCTGCAAATCGGCTCGTTACTCCCAAAGAAGGGGTCTTGCTCTGGATCTCTCAGTCCAGGGGCCTCGGATTCCGCAGGCCGGTATTGACCGGCACTTTCCTTTATCGATTCCTCCCTTGACAAGCCTCACTACGGCGCGTAGGATCCCGCCCCGACCGTCAAACATAGGCCTTCACCGAGTCAAACGAAAAAACAGGAGGGGACTAATGAACTTTCGGAGGTGGGGTAGTTTCCTAGTGGCTGTTCTCCTTTGTGGGATCACTCCCGCAGCCCTTTTTGGCCAGAACGTGCACGGAAAGATTTCCGGAGTCGTCTCAGACAACACGGGCGCCTCGGTTGCTGGGTGCACCGTCACGTTAACCAACCTGGACACCGCTGAAAGCAACAAGATCACAACTGACGGATCCGGCAACTATTCGTTTCCCAACATCTCGCCGGGGCGCTACAAGCTTCAGGCAGAGAAGACCGGGTTCAAGCTTTTCGTCCAACAACCGATCGTTGTGGAGATCGAAAGCGGACTCAAAATCGACGTTACTCTTGCGGTTGGTGAGGCCACCGAGACGGTTGAGGTAACCGCTCAGACGCCTTTACTCCAGCCGGAGACGAACTCGCTGGGGCAAGTCATCGACCAACGAGCCGTCACCGATATGCCGCTCAACGGCCGCAACCCGATTGCCTTAACGGCAATGGTGCCCGGCGTTGTGCCGCAGGGCCAGCCTTCGGCCGGAAACTCGTCGACCGGCAACGCGGTCGGCGCGAATCCGTTCGCGCTGGGAGATTTTCAGATTGGCGGAGGCCAGTCCGGTCAAAGCCAGATTTTGATTGATGGTGTACCGACGAATGGAGCGTACCTGAATGTAGTTACCGTTATTCCGACCCAGGACGCCATCCAGGAATTCAAGGTGCAAACCAACAACCTGGGGCCGGAGTACGGCCGGTTTGCCGGCGGAGTCATCAACCTTACGACCAAGTCGGGGACGAACCAGATCCATGGTACGGTCTACGAATTCATACGCAACAAGGTGCTGAACGCCAATGACTTCTTCGACAACAGAAATGGTGTCGCGCGCCCTCCCTTTACGCAAAACCAATTTGGGGGCAACGTCGGAGGACCTGTTCTCAAGGACAAGTTGTTCTACTTCGGCGGCTATGAGGGTTTTCGGCTGCGCAAGGGGAGCCCGTTCCAAGGGTATGTTCCCACCGCTGCCGAGCGCGGCGGTGACTTTTCCGCAGTCGGATCGGCTTACACTCCTTCGGCATTCCAAATTTACGATGCAATGACGAGCGGGGTGGGAGGGAACCCGGCTTGTAACGGAACGAATGCCGTTTGCAGAACGCCCTTCCCGGGCAACATCATTCCTCAGAACCGGCTCGACCCCACCGCGGTAGCGCTTTTGAAGTACTATCCGCTCCCTAACCTGACCGGTAGCAGTACCGCTAACTACGCAACCAGCTACAGCACCGGCGGCAACATCGATCAGTACAATGCGCGCGCCGACTATGCCCTGAGTCAGAAGCAGAGGATTTTCGGACGTTACACCCAGTCGAAGATCCTTTCGCTTCCCGACAGTCCTTACCCCGGACTCTGTACCGACCGCTGCACGGAAACCACCACGGCTAAACAGATTTCTCTCGGAGACTCCATCACGCTTACCCCCACCTCGATCCTGGATTTGCATTTTGGTTTCACGCGTTATATCTACTTGCGCACACCTCTCACCGAGGGCATCGACTTGTCGCAGTTTGGAGGAACCTGGGGGGCGCTAGCGCCGCAGTTCACGTACACGCACGTCCCAGTTGTGTGCATCTCGGAAGCCAATAACGATGGCCACTGGTGCAACGGCGTGACTGGGGCCGGCAGCGGTATCGGCGCACATGACAATACCTACAGCTTCGACCCGTCGTTCGTGAAGATTATCGGCAAGCACACGGTGAAGGTTGGGTTGGAATATCGCGTTCTGCAGAACAACTATTACCAGACCAACGAACCTGCAGGCCAGTTCCAATTTGACGCCGGGATGACGGCGGCCAACCCGCAAAACCCGGGCAACGGCACGGTGGGCATCGCTGCGGCGGCGGGGGGCAATGGATATGCTTCGTTCCTGCTCGGATATGGGAGCACCACCAACACCGGCAACAGCAACGCGGTGGAGGTGGTGAAGACCGCCGATCAAGACAAGTACTGGGCGTTTTATGCCGGCGACACATTCAACCTGAGCAGGAAGCTCACGCTCAATCTTGGAGCTCGCGTCGACCTGCAAGGCAACTGGACCGAACGCCACAATCGCATTGTCGCGTTGAATCCCACCGAAACCAGCCCATTGCTGGCGATGAGTACCGCCGTGGGTAGCGCGTTTCCCAACCTGAAGGGCGGTTATGACCTGGTGGCCTCAAGCCGTCATCCGAGCCGCTCTCCTTTTCCCAACTGGAACCACGTGAGCCCGCGACTTGGGATTTCGTACCAACTCGACCAGAATACCGTGATCCGGACCGGCTACGGGATGTTTTACCTGCCGGTGGACTTACGGTGGGACGATGCGCCTCACAACCTGTTCATTAACTCGTACACAGATCCATGGCTGGTGGCCCAGTCCGACGGGGTCACGCCAAAGGCCACCTTGTCCAATCCGTTCCCGGGCGGAGTCACTGAGCCCCTGCAAAGAAATCAATCCGCGATCGATGTTCAAGGCGTTGGCAATTCAGCGGCCCCGCCCTTCACAAAGTCTCCCTATATGCAGCAGTGGAACCTGGACGTCCAGCGCCAATTTAAGGGGGACCTGTTGCTGGACGTGGCCTATGCCGCGTCCAAGGGTACGAATTTGCCCATGCACTCGCAAGATATCGATCAGCTGCAAGCGCAAAACCTGCCGCAAAATGCCCAGGACGTGACCAATCTGAACAGCCTGGTCCCCAATCCGTTTGCCGGCAATTGCACCGGGTGCACCGGCCCGGTGCAATCGGGTAATATCGGGACCAATGCGACGACAAAGGTAGCCCAGTTGCTGCTGCCCTACCCGCAGTTCGATGACTTTAGCTACGCTGAATACGATAACCGTAATTCGAGCTATAACTCGATGCAATTGAAGGTGGTGAAGCGGTTTACGGCCGGGGCCCAAGTGCTTGCCAGCTACACGATCGCCAAGCTCATCGACGATACCAACAATGAGATCAATTGGCTTGAGGCCGCGTCTCCAAGTTGGGGAGATGCCAACGCCTATAACCTCAAGGGAGAACGCAGCCTGGATGGCTTCGATGTTTCGCAGCGGCTGGTGATCGGCAGCATTGTGGATTTGCCCGTTGGACAGGGTAAGACGTTTGGCAAAAACGTAAACGGACTTACCGACAAGTTCATTGGCGGGTGGGGTATTAACACCATCATCACTTTCCAGACGGGCTTCCCGATTATCGTCGGTGGCTGCCCAGGTGCGCTGAGCAGCTCGGGTATTCCCGAAACGGGTTGTGCGCGGCCGACGAGAACAGCCCCGTCGCACCTCGAAGGCGGTTCCAAAGACCAGAAACTCGCTGAGTGGTACGACACTTCTGTATTCACAGCCGGCGATCCGAACAACTATGGGTATGGCACCGATTCGCGTACCGAGCCGAACATACGTGGCGACGGACAAAAGAACTTCGACTTTGCCGCCTTCAAGAACATTAAGTTTGGCCCGGATGATCGATTCACATTTGAGTTCCGGGGTGAGTTCTTCAATTTATTCAATCGGGCGCAGTTTAATCCGCCACAAGGCTGGGGCTCCCAGTTTGGCCAGGTGACCGGCCAATACAATTTGCCGCGCGTGATTCAGTTTTCGGGCCGAGTGAGCTTCTGATTTCCTCACGATATGTGTCCGGCGGGCTGAGGCCCGTCGGGCACAGCGATTGTTTCCTGATTTCTTTCGGCCGATTGGGTTGCCATGGTGGGTTCCTCATCTAATAATCATCTTTCCAGCGTGATGAAAATATGAGGAGCTTCGATTGACTTCCTTCATTTCGATTTTTTCCGGGTCTTTTTGCCCTGAGGCTCGGCTGGCCCGGTCATCTCGGATATCCTCACGTCAAAGCTGTTGCGCTCTGCCTGCTTGCGCTTTCGCTGCTGAAGCCCGGATTGGCAACCGGACAATCGTCAGAGCAGGACATCGAAATATCTTTTCGCGCGGGTCAGGCAGCTCTCAGACAGGGCGATTTTCTGCGCGCCACCGAACAATTCAAGAAGGTTCTCGCCCTGGACCCAAGCCTGGTCGAGGCGCAGGTCAACCTGGGCCTCGCATACCAGAGCCTCCTCGACTATGACGCGGCAGTCCATTATCTGGCCCCTGCTCTCCTCGAACGGCCGAACCTGGCCGGCCTTAATACCATTGTGGGGATGGACTACCTTAAACTCGGCCTGCCGGAAAAAGCCGATCCTTACCTCCGGCGTGCATTGGAACTAAATCCTTCAAGCCCTGATGCCCATGAGGCGATGGCTGTCTATCACTTGACTCAGGAGAATTTTCAAGGAGCGGTGGAACAATACCGCAAAGTCGCCGGCCTCAATTCCGACCAGGCCGAGGCCTTGTTTACACTGGGACACCAGTACCTGGATCTGGCGGCGCGTCTGGCCTATCGGGGCGCCCGGCTTTATCCAGACTCCCCTTGGGGTCATCGATTCCTGGGCGACGTGCTATCGGAACGTGATCGCTGGGAAGATGCCGCGCTTGAATATAACAGGGCCCTCGCCATAGACCCACGACAGGCCGGATTGCATACATTGCTCGGGGAAACCTTTCTGCACACGGGAAAGTTAGAGGACGCGGAAAAAGAATTTCGCCGCGAGCTTGAGCTTGATTCACGATACGAGCGGGCCTGGCTTGGCTTGGCAAACGTTCAACTGGCGAAAGGTCAGCCACTCGATGCCCTCGGTTCGGCCGCCAAAGTCTGGCAAAACTCTCCCGAATACTTGAAAGCGCACCCGGAATTCCCCTCGCTCGCACTCACAAAGGAGGCTGCACAAGCTTGCATTGCGCGCTTGCTCGATCAACCTGAGGCGCCGGCCAAACATCTTCTATTGTCCGCCCTGTACGCCAATATCAATGACAACGATCGTTCCGATCGCGAAGCACAGTCCTTCGAAAACGATCTGTCGAAGTGGCAACAAAGCTCTCGTGTTCATGGGCATGTGGATTTCTGCAAACTCCATCTCTACTCCCGCTGCGTAGCGTCGCTTCAGGCAACCAAACCTCTGAGCTCTTCGGCCTACCTCATTCTCGGGAAAAGCTACTTTACCTTGCAGCAGTACTCGCCCGCAGCCGAAGCGTTAGCCCAGGTGCATGGCGACAAAAATACAAATTCCGAGGCCAGCTATTGGTTGGAGCGGACATACCAGACCTTGGGCGCAGAGTCATATGCGCAACTGGAAAATTCATTCCCTGGCTCCTGGCGAACTCACGAGTTGCGTGCCGAAGGTTTCGCCCTGCGCCGTGATCATGACAACGTCATCCAGGAGTATGGGGCGGCGCTTCAACTGCGCCCCAATGAGGCAGAACTTCACGAAGCAATTGGAGAATTCTACCTCGATAATCGCGCTGACGAAGACGCGCGCACTGAGTTGGAGAAGTCTGAGGCACTCGATCCCTCGCGCACCAAGACGCTTTATTTGCTCGGCCGCCTGTACGTGCTTGATAACGAGAACGCGAAGGCAGTGCCTGTTCTCGAGCGTGCGCTCGAGCTACAACCCAATCTAAATGAAGCCAGCAGCTTGTTAGGAACGGCATATATACGCATGGGGAAGTTCGCCGAAGCGGTTCCCAGACTCGAGAAGGCGGCGCCGTTGGATCATATGGGTAACATCAATTACCAGTTGTACCAGGCGTATCGCAAGCTCGGCGAAGCACAACTCGCACAGAAGGCTCTGGCGCGCTCTCAGGATATTCGTCGCAGGTCTCTTGAACGTGACCAGGCTCTGATTATGGGGTCTCCGCAAGTCGAACCTGACCCGCAGTGACCGGTCATCGCGTACGCAAGAACTCAGCTCACTATTTCAGTGGCCGGCGTTGCGTCGATATAGAATTAGGCGTCCGTAGTCCTGGCTTCCGTGATGACCCTTCCGGACCGTCGCTTATCGAAACTCATGCTGCTGTTTGCTGCCCCCACGTTCCTCTTGGCGCAGGCCGGGCAGGAGACCTCTACCGCTTGCGCCCGGTGTCATGAACAGGGGCGTACGCAGCCCTCAACGCATATGGCGCACGCCCTCGAAACCGTGGAGCAGACCCGCGTTCTCCTCGAGAAACCGCTGCTCACCGCGACGGATGGCAAATACTCCTATCGCATCGAGCGCAAGGGCGATCAAAGCCTCTACTCTGTAACCGACGGCAAGGCCACGATCACCATGCCCGTCCGCTGGGCCGTGGGCGCCAGTTCTGCCCTGGGTCAGACCTACATCCTCGAAAATGATGGCAAGTTATACGAGAGCCGGATGAGTTGGTTTCGCGAGCTCAACGGTCTTGGACCAACACTCGGAGGGCATTTCGCCCACCCGGCCGACCTCAATGAAGCCGCTGGCCGATTGATGAGCCAGGGCGAGAGCCTTCGTTGTTTCTCGTGCCACGCAACCAATGCGGTCTCGGGCAAACAGCTTACGTTGGACAAGATGACGCCGGGAGTTCAGTGCAGTCATTGTCACGAAAACGCTGAGGCGCATCTTGCAGCTGTGACTGGGGGCAGCGGCAAGACCGTGGTGCCCGCCGGATTTGGCGATCTGCACGATCTCACTGCCGAACACGTATCCGACTTCTGCGGCCGCTGCCACCGGACCTGGGCAGAAGTCCTGGTGGAGGAAGACCGCAGTATCAACAACGTTCGCTTCCAGCCTTATCGCCTTTGGGGCAGTAAATGCTACGACCCCGACGACGCGCGCATTGGTTGTCTGGCCTGCCACGACCCGCACAAAGATCCCAGCGTGCAGGCGACCGACTATGACGCGAAGTGCCAGGCCTGCCATGGCGGCGGAAAGGTCGAAGCCAAAGCCTGTCCGGTATCGAAAAACAACTGTATCTCGTGCCATATGCCCAAAATCGAATTGCCGGGCGCACACTACAAGTTCTCCGATCATCGCATTCGCATTGTCAAGCCGAATGAGGTCTATCCCCCCTAACCAGTGCATCGCGCACGTTCGCGCGCAGAGAGTGACCGGTGGACAGCCGTGGAATCCCACATCTGCCAAAACCGGGCAGATATGGGGCACCCGTCATTCGTTAGAAATAGAGATCTCGCTACCGGCAACCCTCGCTTACCCAGGGGGGCCGTGAGAAACGCGGGTTTGGCCCTCAGGACGCAGGCCCCGTAAATGGTCGCTTGTTTTGGATGTTTTAGCCGCCGGCCATTGCAAGGTATCGAGCTTCTATTCGGGGTGATTGGCCTGTTCACAACATCTGAGCGAGCGCATAGTGGGTACGCTCAACCTGGAGTGAAGGCGAAAGGTCACAAGGTCAAGCTACGAGGACACGGAGATAAACTATTTCTGTCCGTTGTGTTGGTCCTAGCCGTCGTCTCAGTGGTCTTAGGCGGTTTTCACGGAGAAAGGGGGGAATGTTTTGAGGAGCTATCTCGCGTTCGCGGTCATACTGTTGGTCGCCGCGAGTCTCTCTGCTCAAGTCATTCCGCACACCGAAGCTGAGACCCTCTCCGGCAAGAAGATCGTGTTGCCGGACGCAGCCAGTGGGCATCCCGCAGTCTTCATAGTCGGATTCAGTCGTGCAGGCGGTGACTCCTCCGGTCGATGGGGCAAACAGTTGAGACAAGAGTTCACGACGGACAGCAACGTGCAAATTTATAGCGTGGCGGAGTTGCAGGATGCCCCCAAAATGGTTCGCGGCATGATCCGGCACAGTATGCGCGGAAACATTCCACAAAGTGAACAGGACACATTCGTTGTCCTCTATCAGGACGAAGATGTCTGGAAGAAGTTAGCGGACTTTTCCGACCCGAATGACGCCTACCTGCTCCTGGTCGATTCAGTGGGCAGAATCCGATGGCGCACCCACGGAAAAGTTCCAGATCAGCGGTCGGTGAACGATCTCAGAAACGAAATCGGCAAAATTCTGAACCGTAAGCCCTGATTTCATTCCGATCATGCTTTCCTCCGAGTAGAGGTTGAAATCCGGGATTGGGCAATTCAAACTGACACTACCCTCCGAGTGAATCGTCGCCAACCAGGACATTACACCCGTTTTGGGGTAACTTCCGGTGTGGGCGGTGACACGCTCGAAACTCCGGATTCCGCTTCGATGAGCGTATGGCTGATCCGCCGGTCGACAACCTAAATCCTAGTAACGGGGCGACCATAGTTCTATAAATGAAGGCAATGCCATGAAGAAGCAAGCACACAATCCCGTCAACCGCACGCTAAGTGAGTCCGACGAAGCGGCCTCCAAACCCACCGGCGCAGTCTCTGGAGAGTTTGTCACCGAGACGTTCGAGTACGACGGTGGACGGCAGGTCACGGTGTACGTTCCACCGAACCCGCCCGAAGCAATCGTCTTCGCCTGTGACGGTCAGAGAATCTCGAAGTGGGGCCGGTTGCTCGAAAATGCAGACGCACGGTCCACAATGATCGTCGGTGTACATGGGCTGACCGAAGAGACGCTGCGGCTCCATGAGTACTCACCAGGGTTTGAACCGGAGCGGTTTGCGGCACACGAGAAGTTCTTTGTCACGGACGTTCGCCGATGGACGGAGTCGTGGTTTGGCGTGGCGCTGCCCGCTGAACGTACCGCAGTGTTCGGCGCGTCGGCGGGTGGAGAGCTGGCCCTCGCTCTTGGGCTTCGGCATCCACATGTCTACGGTGCGGTCTTCTGCGCCTCGCCAGGCGGCGGTTACAAGCCGCCTGGCGTTATGCCAAGCCCGCTTCCGCGCACATACCTTGTCGCCGGCACAGAGGAGCCGTTCTTCCTCGCGAACGCAACGATGTGGGCGGACGCCCTGCGCGGTGCAGGTGGGGATGTCGTCATGCATGAGCGAGCCGGATCCCACGGGGGCGCATTCTGGCGCGAAGAGTTCCCGCTCATGGTGGCGTGGGCATTCGGACGATGATGCGTCGTGGTCTAGTCTTTCCTATACGGGTTAGGAAGGGAGGCGGTTGCACGAGCGGAATAGAAAATTGGTCAAATGTTCTTGCGACAATATTGGGGCCGACGCCCAGATGTGGCGTGACGGTTTTCTAATGGTGGTCCCAGCTGCCACGTAAGTCGTTTGTGTGGAAAGGAACTCCTTAGGTAACGCTCTCCCAATCGGGCCACTGTGCCCTAAAGAAAGCCGCCATCCATCCTGCAACGGTAATCGAGGATTCATGGGAGCTGTATACAACCCACTCGAAATCGCTCTTCAGTAAGGATTCATTGCCGGCGTAGATCGGATGTATCGGGATTTATGCGTCAGACGCATAAATCAGTGGACTTGGAATCACGGGAAGTGGATGGTGCGGAGGAACTTCTCCAGCTGGACACTAACCTCGGCAGAAGCTTCGTGCTGCACCCAGTGGCCCACATCCTCGATTTCGAGGATCCCGACAAGGCCAGGAAGGCTCGATCGGAGTTTTTCGACCGGCGGATAGAGCGCCCCCAAGCCATCCGCCTTCCCTGCGATGTAAAAGGATGGTTGGAAGATCTTTGCCCCTTTCCAAGCGGCAGATAGATAGAAATACGCTTCGGCGGCGCGGTAGTAGTTCAGTGCGCCGTGAAAGCCCGTACGCTGGAATTCAGAGATGTTATGAGTGACGTAATCCGGTTCTGCCCAATGCGGCAATGGCCCGGGAGCCGGACGATGAAGGTTCCGCGCAGGATCCATAGGGCTCCAGCGTGTCTCGGCAGGAGCAGCTCCCGATGCCCAATATAGAACCCCTGGAATGGTGGCTGCAGCATCTGCCCAAATTTGATCGGCCTCCGGTCGGATCTGCTCGAACATATAGAAATCGTCTTGATGTCCGGAATTTCGCATACGCTCGAAGATGCTGACATCCCCGCGCGGAACATACGGCACGCTCAGGCAGAACACGGCCTTGAATCGATCGGGACGCATCAGCGCGGCGTTCCACGCGTGGGTCGCACCCCAGTCGTGGCCGACGATGACTGCGCTGGAAACATTCAATGCGTCGAGTAAGCCAACCAAATCGCCAGCGGTATGTAGTGGCGTGTACAAGGCTGCTTCTGCTGGAGCGGAGCTGCGGCCATAGCCACGCATATCCGGAGCAACCGCTCGGTATCCGGCGGACGCCACGGCTTTCATTTGTCTACGCCAGGTGTAGGAAGTATCTGGAAACCCGTGACAAAAGAGAACTGTAGGGCCCTCCCCTTGTTCAGTTACATGCAAGGAGATCCCATTAGTGTCGATCTCGTATTCTTGAAGATCATGGCCGTCGAGACTGTTGGTCATCACACTCCCCCTCCTCACGAGTTAATCGCCAAGCGACTGCACAACCTCAAAGATGTTGCCCCAGGGATCGGCAAAGAACGCCAAGCGAAGTCCCATCGGCGCTACATCCCTCGGCTCGGCGACGATTGTTACATCACGGCGCTTTAGCTCTTCGATCGCACCGTCGACGTTGTCGGTACGAAATCCCATGTGGTGCCACCCGCCGGTCTTATAGCTCGCACGAAGACCTTCATATGGGGGACGATTGTCTGCACCGGGCCCGGCTAGAAGCTCGAAGGTGAAACTGGCGTCGGCAGCGGGGGAGAGAAGAGCGAATGTCAGACCTGCAAGAGGTAACGAATGTCTGAGTTGAAAGTCCAGCTTTTCGGTATACCAGGCGATTGCGGTATCAAAGTCCGGCACGCGAATGGCCGCGTGGTCAATCTTCCAGGAAGCGAACGGACTGGAGGCATTGTTAATAGGCGGTGTCGTCGGTGTGGTCATTGTTCGTCCCTCATCAAAGGTTTGGGAAATCGAACTAGCGCAGCCCCCACTTGTTATTGCTGTTTCTTCAACGAATCCAAGCCCTTCATCTTGAGCCATGAACGAATGGCTAGGATGCTTTCTGCCTTTCGCTCCAGTGGAAGCCAGTGGCCGGAAGGCAAACTCGTCACGGAAAGATCCTTGCAGGCTTGGCGCATTGGGTCTCCGAGGCGGCTGCGGGTGATGTCGCAGATACCATCGAAATCTCCGTTGATGAACAGCATGGGCTGATGCAGCCGACCGGCATCGGGCGCGGCGTGAGCGTAGGCGATGTTCGCAGTGTCGTTCAGGTACCAGGCATTGGCGGGGCGGAAACCAGTGACTTTGAACGCCTCGACCAAAACGTCGAAGTCGGCGGCTGGCCAGAGCGCAGGATCGGGCAAAGATTCCGGGGCGCGATGGGCAGATCCGAACCAGCCCCCGCTACCCTTGACCAGCGCCGATCGGTAAACCTTTCCCACAGAATCTGGATCACCACTCCGATAGATTACCGCGAGCGTCGCGGGGAGGTCCGCATCGAAATCGGTAACAGTCTGGTCGAAGTTGGTCAGGTAGAAGCGGTAGTAGTCCCACTGCCCGTTCGGACATCTGTCAGCAGGGTAAAGCCTTCGGTCTATGAGCGGAACGAGGCTGCGTAACGCGAAGGCCTCCGGAAAATAAGGAACTGAGATGAGTACGACACCGCGGCTGCGCTTCGCATGTTGCGCGGCCAGCGCCCCGACTACGGGACTTCCCAGGTCGTGACCGACCCAGATTGCCGGACGTGCTCCGAGATGGTCGTGCAGCTCGACCATATCGTCAACGATCTCTTTTATGGCATAGGCATCCGAGGCGATCGGCGCCGATGATCCGCCGTAGCCGCGCATATCCGGCGCGATGCAGTGCCAGCCCTCGGAGGCGAAGGCTTCGACCTGCGCACGCCACATCAGGCCGATCTCCGGCCAGCCGTGAATGAAGATCATCATTGGTCCGTCAGCAGGTCCTGCCTGCCAGTACTGGGTTGTGTGGCGGGGAGAGCGAAACGTATGGGGAACCAGGGCGCCATTGTTAGCTTGGTCGAAGTTCATCTTTAAAATCCTTTCACGGCTGCTCATTTCGCCTCACTGAGATCTGATGTGCAGTTCGTGAAGATGGGCTCTCATTTAGAGTCTCGTAAGCTTGCCGATCGAGCGACCTCATCTGTATTGAAGTGCCGACCCAACCTGCGGAGGAGTGAGAGCCCGCAGGGCTGTCGCGCTGGCAGCCAAGGACTCAGTCACGACTGTACGTCGCCTTCAGCGTCAGGAAATTTTTCCTTCCGCTTGACAACGCGACCTCCAGAATAGAGTCCGCTATGCTCTCTAGATGGGTTTTCTTAATGCGCTCCAAGGCTTGTTTCGCAAGAAACAAGATGACGATGACATGCCCTACTCCATCGTTATGCTGTTGCGCAGCCCCTTCGCGATGTCGAAAGAAGTCTTGGAAGCAGCCGCGTGTCGGGCTTACGGTGTGCCATATGACGGCTCGCACGAAATGTACTTCGTGGTGAGAAAACCGGTATTGACCGTCGTGAAGGCGGGAGGGTCGGTAATCAAGGTCCTGGAGGCTGCGGAACCTTACCTTGGCGATCCTGACGACGTAGCACGGGGGTTCGCCGACAAGCGCCTAAAGAGCGCTTGGATCGAGCACCACACCTGGGTGGCGTTCGATTTGATGAACCGCGATGTACCGAAGAAACAGGCGTATGGGGTGCTGGCGGCACTCGTCACAGAACTGCTGGACGTTCGGTGTACTGGTATCTACCTTCCCAAGGAGAATCAGTTCACAATTCAGAGTGACGGATCGGCAGCAGAACACCTCAGAAGACTTCAGAAGGTAAAGTTCTCAGCATAAACGTAGAATCGCTGGACGGCTTGCTCCCGCAAAACGGGATTCTCTTCCCCTGGACGAAAAGTCCGGCTTGAACGAAGCCGGTTATACGGCAACGTGGATTGCTTCTAGATTGCCTGTCACCGGGGGACCTTTCCGCGAAAAGACTCTCTCCTTGACTATCTAGGAGAGTTTTGTTAAACACCTCTCCTAGAGGCGCAAGGAGAGTTCATTCCGATCATGCTTTCCTCCGAGTAGGGGTTGAAATCCGGGATTGGGGTCAGTGTCGCAGGGTAGCCCGTCACTTGGCAGCGCTCACATTTGACTTTGGCGGAGGTGCAGCTCTCGACGGCGCTTGCCGCGACGACGTGGCAGGCTCCGTTATCCTGATGCACGCTTTGCCGCTACTGATCCATCGTAAGAGCGTATGCGCTAACGTGCTTGTACGAATCTGTCCGGATAACATCCTGCCCAAGTACAGAGATGCGTGGGAAAACGCCAAGGCACGCAGCGACAAATCAGTGCAATTCACATGGAGTTGGCTATACGGATCTTGAGTAACTTGCCTTGGTACCCACCGGACAACTTACCGAAAACAAGACTTTTAACGCACTCGCTGGGCCAGCCACCAATTCGGTGTAAATTCTAGCGATGAGGGACGCCTTGGTTCGAATAATGCTTGTGATGCTCTGTGTCGCGCCAGTCGTGGTTGGATGTAAAGAGCAAGCTGAGTCACATTATCCCAATGTCAACGCTGCGGCACAAGCAGGGGCATTTAAACGCGGCTGGTTGCCTGCTGTTCTCCAACCGGACGTCAAAGACATCCGCGAATGGCACGATTTAGATACCAACGAAGTGCGAGGCCGGTTCGCACTGAATGATTCGTTTCTCCATCGCCTCAAATCTTCCTGTAGCCAGTCGCACCAGCAGCCACCTGTTGGTCCTGCGCCAAGCTGGTGGCAACGCCCTAATTTCGACGCGAGGATAACGGCGAGCTATCAAATCGTTCGTTGTGACAACTTCTTCGTCTCAACTGATCAGGGAAGGGGCGTTGGGTATTTTTGGGCAAGCGGTCGATAACCTGCTGCGCCCGGATGGCTTACTAGCGGGGCTAGGCTTTTTACTTTGACGGCGCGCTTTGCCAGGGAAGTTACCGAAAATGCGACAAGGCATAGGAAACAGACGTTGTATCGCGTTCGCCGACGGAGGTCATCTAAAATGGCACTCTCAGGCGCAGAGTCCATTGGGTGAGGGTTAGTGTGTCGGCTAGTGGCAGACAGAAGCGGATCAATCAAGGAAATTTTGAGATTGAGGTTACCAGCCAATCGGTGAAAGTCCGCCTGAATGCATCGACGAAGTCTCCGCGAGGCCGGTTCTATTGGTGTATTTTCTTCGTGGCAGTTTGGATTGCGGTACTTTCGTTGGCCGTGTTTCCCAAAGGTAAGCGTGGCCAGTCGAGCATGTGGCATGACCTTGCGACGCATCCGGTCAATTCTCAGGAATTCATGGTCCCAACCGCTATATTGCTTGGCGCTTCCGCTCTGATAGTGCTATTAACCTGGCGTTACATTGTGATGGCTTATCCTTCCGACGAAACCTTCTACTGTGACCGGTCAACGTTGACGATATCAAAGGTGCGTTGGCTGGACATTCAAAACGCCGACTGGCGAACTCGCTCATATCCCCTCAACGCGATTATCGGAATCAAGTATCGTGCTGTTGCGCGAACTAGGGGAGCCACCATCTATGGACTTCGCTTCAAAGTGGCGGGACGATCCGAACGCGTACTTCCGGGTCTAGGGACCCATGATGCGGGCGAAATTCTCAAAGCTCTCAAATCATTTGGGGCAGATGTAAACGGATGACAACCCACCTTCTGGAAGAACGGTTCCACCGTCTAGCTTAGCGTGCACAAGCCATGACAGAAGGCCACAGCCTGCAAAACGTTAGGACTCTATCGTGACTGCCCCGAGAGGGGTTTTCGGCAACTTGCTCCTCATCCGGCGGGCAGGGCAGGCAAGTTTCCGGAATGACGTTATTCAGCAACTTGCCGAAGGCATGGATCAAAATTCCTCCATGTGTGCTTTGGCCTGTTCACAAAATCTGAGCGCCATCTCTACCCGTAGCTCTGGAAATGCTTCCAGAACTCCGGCCAAGAGGAGCGTAGATTGCGACAGAGGTAGACTCGGTCGCGGTCGCGGAAAATGTCGTTGGCAACGCCATACGGATTCGAGAGTTGAGCCGCAACGTGGCAGGAGGCAAAGATCTGGTTGAGTTCGTCTGGGCTGAAGCCCACGGCTATGACGGTTTGCGGCGGAGGGTCGCCGTAGCCGCGGAGCCAGTTGGAGTTCATGCCGCTGACGGCGCGGGGCAGGCCGTAGGCTGGACCGTAAAGATTGACAGCTCCGGCTTCGCCTTCATCCGCTGCCATGACTCCGAGGGCAGTGCGATCGGAGGCGGGGATGGAATCGCGCACATGAGCGACGATGGCAGCGAGTTCCGGCCAGCCAATCTCCATGTTGAGCTGATGGGATGATGCGTCCTGCACGCGCCACCACGGCGAATTGACAGGAACAAAGGGGAGCATGAGCGCGGCTTGGACCAGGCCGCCGGTTCCGAGCGTTATCCATGCTGCGCGCCGGATCCGGGTCTGCCTTTGCGCCGGGAGCGACCGGAGCCAGGTTTCGGTCCATGCCGCACCAGCGGCGAAGAGCATCGGGTAGGCCGGGGTAAGGTAGTAGTCGCGTCCGCGCGCGGCCATCAGGAGCACCAGCGTAAGCAGGTACATCCAGCCGAGCATGCGCCACCGTCTGCCTTCTGGCCGCGCAAAGAGAAACCACAGCCCGGCGAGCCAGAGCGGAACTGAAGCAGGGTTGGTCGCGGTCCAGAACTGCTTCAGGAGAAAGTTGTCTGTGCGGCCCAGGCCAATGTCGCGGGTGTGGATGCTGCGCATCCAGGCCAGGCCGACGAAGTGGTGCTGGTATTGCCACCAGAGGTTGGGTGCGACGATGAGCAGCGCCAGCGCCACGGCGCACCAGAACCAGGCGCTGCGAAAATAGCGGCGGCTCGGAGCCAGGAGCATTGCGCCGAGGAGGGCGACCGCAAAGAACGCCATGGTGTACTTGGTCATCAGTCCAAGGCCGACGGCGGCCCCGATGCCGAGCCACCAGCGCGCATCGTCGCTCTGCAGCAGCCGCGAGACGCACCAGGCCACCGCGACCCACCACAACAGATCGAACGACATGTAGGACATGAACGAGCCGGTGAAGAATACGGGTCCTGCAATGCTCGCCGCAAATGCCGAGACGAGCATGGCCTGGCGGCCGCCGCCCATGGCGCGTGCCATGAACCCGGTGAGTACGGCCACAAACCCGCTGGCGATCGCGGCGAAGAAGCGGAATCCGATGAGCGAAGTTCCGAAGAGCGCCAGCTCCATACGGGCCAGGAAAGCGGTCACCGGTGGGTAAACAACATATCCCCACTGGAGATCACGCGCATTGGAGTAAGTGAGCAACTCGTCGCGGTGGAATCCGTAGCGCGCGCCGGCCACGAGATGCACCGCGGTGAATGCGAGGCCGAGAAGCCACAGCGCGGCGGTGTCGCTCGAGAGAATCCGATGCGACTGAGGTGAATCGTGCATAGGAGCCTCGCTTGGGAAGATGGAATTCGAGACAAGGATACCGCGAAGGGCGGCGCGATGTGATAACTGCAAAGCGTCCCACCCACCCTGCTCAAAATGTCAACAGACGCATCATCGCTAACTCACTCATCGAGACTTGGAGCACATGGCCGGATAGCCGGTTATACGTCAACTTGCCAGAGCCAAGCCGACTTGAATGGCTCAATGAATGCATCGGCCTGTTAGCTCAATCGACGGTTGCTTCCGGATTGCCGGTCATCCTCCCGGATATTTGATTCGGTTGCCGAGCACTCAGAGAAAGCCGTTCGCCGGAGTATGTTTACTGATGAGTGGGGAAAACAGAGTGATCGACTGCAGAGCTGCGACGAAGAACTATGCCTCTAAACCCGTTCTCCGAGGCATACACCTCGTTGTAGAACCTGGCATTTGTGCCCTATTAGGGGCCAACGGTGCCGGCAAGTCCACGCTGCTACGCCTGCTCTCAGGATTAGAGGAGCCAGACAGTGGTTCCGTGTTCATCGGCGGACTGGGTTTCCGGGATCATGGAGTTAGAATTCGGCGGAATTTGGGTGTACTCCCCGAGGGGCTCGGGCTGTTCGAGTCTTTGACGGTCATCGAGAACCTGATGGCAGTTGGACCCATTTATGGACTCACGAAGAGCGAAACAGCAGATCGAGCAGCGGACCTGCTAGGGCTGCTCGATCTTACACAAGGACGCCACACCGTTGCACGCAATTGTTCGTTCGGCATGCGGAAGAAGACCGCCTTGGCCATGGCCCTCCTGCACAAGCCGAAGGTTCTGCTGCTGGATGAGCCGTTTGAAGGTATTGATCCCGCATCGTCCGCGGTCATTGAGATGCTGCTTGGCCAACTCTCCAGCGATGGCACTACGATCTTGCTCACCTCTCACATTCTGTCAATCGTGCAGAAGATAGCCACCCGCGTAGTCATTCTTCACCAAGGTCGAGTTGAATCAGATTTCAACCCGTCCACGGCAGACGAAGGAGTTGAGGAGGTGTATTTCAGCATCGTTGGCGAGCCACAGCCGGAGGTGCTGGATTGGCTCAGGCCCTAGCCCTTCTGTTGTTGTTGAAGAAACTGATGTTGAAGGAACTGAGCAGCTTTTCCTCCGTGCGTTTCAACAACTTCCTGTTCTCCATCCTTTTTATTATGGCCGCGGGTTTTGAAACCAGGATGCCGAAAGCAGCATTCTGGAGTACGCTCTTCTTTCAAATTGTCCTCCTTGCGCCTCTGCTTGTTACTTTTTCCGTAGATGCACAGCATAGGTTGCCCCCGGAGCGAGTCGCTACGTGGCCGCTGACACGTACACAAAGACTCTTGCTCAGTTCCGTAAGTTTTGCGTTGAATCCATTATTTATAGTGTTGTTTTTTGGCTACCTGTTCTGGATGGGCCTGGCCGCGGGTCTCTTTTTTGTTCTACTGGCACTCATCGTCCATGGGACGGTATATGCCGTTGGCCGTCTCCCGTTCGAGCTAAGGACGCCTGCAGGTCTCAACATCTCAAGGACGCCCTTGAAGGTCGGCGGAATCGCGCAAGAAATGTGGCGGGAGCTGCAGGGAACCCTGGACTTTTGGGCCGCGCTGCTTATAGCTGTTAGCGGAACCCTTTATCGACTGTTCGGGCGGGCACCAGAGCCCGAAGCATTTCCTATGCTGTCGTTATTTGTGGGTATTGCAATGAGCACGGTTGCGCAACGCATGCTGCGTCTGGATGAAGGGCGAGCGTTGCTGCGCTATCGTCTCCTACCGATAGCAGGTTGGAAGCTGCTGGTCACGCAGGACATGACGTTCTTGATCCCGCTCGCCGTCATGGTTTCACTCCTAAGTCTACGAACAGGTGTTGCATTTGGCTTGGTCGCTATCGCAGTCGGACGATACCCGTCGCTGAGACAGCGGGCGAACCAGCGTAGATGGCGTTTCGTCGGAGGAGATCCACGTTTCGGGGTAGCACAGGTTGCTCTTGGGTGGATTCGCTGGAATCGGAGCAGCAAGGACGGGACTCTGGGTCTTGGCCGTTGCCTTCGCCATCTATCTGGTTTCCATATTCTGGGGCGAAATGCTCTGGAAACGCTCCCTGGCTGCTTAGTCTAATTCTGGAATGATGCAAAATACGTCGAAGAGGCCATTATCACGAGCCGATTGCGCCGGGAAAAGGAACCGGCAATTTCCTCTCAGGCGTCCTCCACGACATTCGCTACGCGTTCCGCATGCTGCACAAATCTCCGGGATTCACCTCTGTCGCCATTCTTACCCTAGCCCTCGGCATCGGCGCGAACACCGCGATTTTCAGTGTGTTGGACTGGCTTGTGCTGCGCCCGATTGCGGGCGTGAAAGACCCGGGTCAGCTTACCTACCTTGGCGTTCAGCAAAGGAGTGGCGGCTACGACAATGCCTTCTCCTATCCAAATTTTGAGGATATTCGCAGATTGTCGTTTTCGGTATTCTCTGATGTCTCTGCGCTCCAGCCGTTTACGAAGGATGGGCTGAACACTGACGGCAAAACCATGCAGATGTGGACGACCTACGTCACTGGAAATTATTTCGAGATGCTCGGTGCTCGTCCGGCGCTGGGTCGGCTGATCTTGTCATCCGACGCCTCCGGAGGTTCTGGTCTGGTTTTGAGCTATTCCTTTTGGAAATCGTGTTTCGGCGGTGATCCGAAGGTCCTTGGCAGGAAAGCCTCCGTGAATGGATTTCCAGTCACGATTGTGGGAGTTGCACAGAAGGATTTCCGCGGCGCCCTGCCCAGCCTCGACACTCAAGGCTATCTACCACTTGGGATGGCTACAGCCACTTTGGTGGAGAAAAAAGATTTCTTTGCCAGTAGAGGGAATGGGGACGACGCAGGCTTGATGATCGTCGCGAGGTTGAAACCTGGCGTGACCGAGGCGACTGCCCAGTCAGCGCTCAATGTGATTGCGGGGCGCATGGCGCGCGAGTTTCCGAAAACGGACGACTGGAAATCCATCCTCGTTCACAAACTCACTGCTGCGCCTCCCAACGCTGCTGCAGATCCGTCGCAGCCGCTGTTTGTCATCTCCGGCCTCTTTCTCTTCCTTGCGGGAATGGTCTTACTCCTGGCGTGTGCGAATGTAGCCAATCTGCAGCTCGTGCGGGCGAGCGTGCGTAGCCGCGAGATGGCCGTACGCGCCGCGCTCGGCGCGGGGCGGGGACGATTGGTGCGTCAAATGCTTACTGAAAGCAATCTTCTCGCTCTACTGAGTTGCGCTGGAGGAATTGGGCTCGGGATCGCCGGAAGCCGCGTTCTCAGTTCATTAAATTTGCGCACGGGCCTGCCCATCGTCCTCGACCTCAGCTTCAACTGGCGCGTATTCTCCTACGTCTTTGCTGCCGCGCTGCTTACAGGCGTCGTCGTCGGGGTCGTCCCGGCGATGCGGGCCTCGCGCCGCAATTTGAGCAACGTCCTGCACGAGGGTGGGCGCACTGCAACCGGCGGGCGGCATCGCCTGCGCAGCATTTTAGTTGTGGGTCAGGTTGCCGGTTCGCTGATGCTGCTTATCGTCGCGGGCCTTTTTGTGCGCAGCTTGCAGAATGTTCGGCATACGAATCTCGGCTTCGATCCGAGCCATGTTCTCAACATCAGCATGGACCCGCATCAAGCCGGCTATGACGAAGCGAAGGGGGCGCAGTTCTTCCGAGATTTGAGTGAGAGAGTGCGGGCACTGCCCGGCATCCAGTCAGCCAGCATCGCGGGATCAGTCCCGATGGGCCTCAATGGCGATTTCGCTCAACTGAAGATTCCCGGCTACGAGCCTCCCAAGGGTCAGGACGCAATCTTTGGCGGAGACAACGCGGTAACACCTGAATACTTCAAGACGATGGGCATTCCACTCATCGAGGGAAGGGATTTCCAAAACTCCGACGAAACGAATGCGCCGCGCGTCGCCATTGTGAACGAGGCCATGGCCAAGGAATTTTGGCCCGGCAAAGATCCCCTAGGGCGACAATTCCTCATTGTGGACGACCCGTCTCACCCGGTTCAAATCATCGGCATGGTGAGAAACAGCGTTACCAGAGATATTTCCGAGACGATTCGCCCCTACTTCTACTTGGCTCTCGCTCAGAAATACATGACCCCGGCGACCCTGCAATTGCGCACAGAGGGCCCGCCCGAGTCCATGACATCCTCAATTATGGACATCATCCGATCCATAGAACCGGCCATGCCCACGTTTGACGTGCAGACCATGACGCAGGCGCTGGACACGCCGGATGGCTTGATGCTGTTCGAACTGGGCGCGAGCCTTGCGGCGATGCTGGGCACCCTGGGGCTCGTTCTGGCGATCGTCGGCGTGTACGGCGTGGTTTCTTACGCAGCAAGCCAGCGGACACACGAAATCGGTGTCCGGATGGCGCTGGGCGCGCGGCCAGGGCAAGTCCTTAAGATGATTTTCCGCCAGGGGTTTGTCATCGTGGGCACTGGAATCGCCGTCGGCGCATTTGCTGCGGCGGCGGTGACGCGCCTGCTTGGTAGTTTCATCGTGGGCGTATCGTCTCTCGACCCGCTTACTTTCATCAGCGCGTCGCTTTTGCTCGCCGCCATCGCTCTCGTCGCAAGCTACGTCCCCGCCCGCCGCGCCATGCACGTCGATCCAATGGTCGCCCTGAGATACGAGTGAGGTTTTCCGGCCAGCCGAAAGGATTAGCGCAATTCTTTCATCTGGAGTGGATCGTAATACGCGGCTTGATCCTGCTCGTGAGTAGTGGAGAGGAAATATGCGCCGGCCCTGGCGCTGCGCAGGTCGAGGTCCCCCGAGACCTTCTCCTGTCCATTGCTCGGGCTGGCGGAACCGGCGCCGGGCGGGGTGACCCGTTCGCAGCTGTACCACACACAGGCGCTGGACGGGGTGATGATCGCGGGATTGGTGGGCTGTCTGCCGCCCCCAGCGATGGTCCGCATGTCTGGTTCCGGCACTACGCGCACTCCGTATCGATCCCATGCAGATGCCGCGCACGAAGTAGACGCGAACCAAGTAGCCACTTCGGAGCTCGTGGGATCCCGATGAGCACATAATCGCCATCACTCATCGAGCAAATGATCCAAGGCAATTGGACGGATAGTCGGCTACTCGCACATTTACGTCCTTCGCATCCTGTCTCGGACGCAACATGCCGCAGGTTTCCGAGTGGCCGGTTTTACGTCCAAGTGTCAGAAATCTGGTTCGACTTGAACAGGTCGAGAAGTGCATTGGCCTGAAGTCGTCATTTGAGTGTTTGCGCCCACCAACCGTTGGGTTGATGAACCCCAAGGTCGACATACAAGGTACAACGCGTAGACTCATTTGAGAAAAGTGAATTCTCGTGTGGGCATCGCGGCCTTTTCGGGAGACGACGGTTTGTGGACGACTATGCGTCGAATATTGAGTGCGAGGAAGCATAAGCGTTGGCTGATTTTATTGACGTCTGCTTTGATCGTGGCACTCTGCGTCTTTATCAATCGTGCACAACTGATGCGGGCCGTGATCGCGTACAAGATTTATCACGCACAGATATTCACTTCGCCACCTATGTCCACCGAATCGGCTTGGCGTCGTTTTACGGAGAGCGTCCAGTTTTATTGGGATTTTGCGGATTTCGTGATGGCGAGGAACCAGCGGCTGAAACAGTTCGAGCCAGTCTTGAAACCTCTTGTCAAGGAGATTGCGCGCCGACAGTCCTCCGGGGAAGAGATGGGGTACTCGATGCATATTTACCGGGAGATTCGGTGGTTGGTCAATTCCACAGCCAATAACAAAGAGACTCAGGCAAAGATTGCCGAGCTTCGAAACAGCCTCACGCTCCCCTCGACACAGCAGCACCTTGCTTCCGAGCAGCAGTCTTCAGACGGAAGCTGGGGACTGGGATTAACCTCCTGGTATCTAAGGCTCTATTATTCCGTGGACCAAGTTAAAGAATGTCGCGTGAATCCACAGTACCCGCTCACGTTCCTGGACCGAATTAACTCACCTGAAAAACTCACGGCGGTGCTCGATTCCGACCTGATGGATAACTTCACCAAGACGCGGGAATTTGACGAGGAAAAGCTTAATGAAACCTCCTCAGCTCTCGCGCGCATCTTGTTCGCACTCAAACCGACCGATTGCTATACCTTTCACCCCGGACTCAACATCGTTTTCAGGGATTTTATTGACCGCTGGCAGAACCCTGCTGACGGCTGGTGGGGGCAATGGCTGGTGGATAGGCAGGGAAAGGTCTGGAAGATGGATGACCTATCCATGACCTTCCACGTGATATCTGACACCCACGGCCAGGTACCCCATCTTGACCTGATTGCGAAGCGTATGCTGCAGCTTGATGATGCTAACTTTCCTGCTGGCGTGCGGTTTGAAGGTCAATACAACAATCATTTGAACTGGGACGCGGTGAAAATTTTCCGGTACGCGTGGCCGTATCTGGACACTGCGACACGGCAGCAGGTTAGGGAGGAAATTTCCAAAATGCTCCACTGGTGCTTGATCGAGTCTTATCGTCCGGATGGTTCTTTCAAAGAAAATGCTTTGGACGATACTCCCGGCGATGCCTACAGGTATGGAGTTTGGTTTCTTCAGGAAACAGGCTATTTTCAGCCCAAGGAACGGTTTTGGACAGATCAGGACTTTCCCGATGCCCCGGCCGTCCAGGCCCGCATCGAAGCCAAATTGAAAGCCACAGGTCTTGACGACTCAGGACTCAGGGAAGCTTATGAAAGCTTGCAGGCTGGGAAAGAAGAATAGGTACATCTGCGAGGGATCGATGATCCCCCAATATTTTACGCATGATAATGCCTCTTATCGTGCTTAAACGTCACAGTTGTAGCCTGCACCTGAGCGCCTGAGATTCTCAACTGTCGGCAAATCTCTAGCGCACTCATCCACAGTGGAACACCAGACACTTGGCCGAATTGCCGGCATTTCGGGCAGTCGAAACCTCCTCGGATCGGTGCCAACTCTCCGACATGCCGGCGCAAAAATACTCTCTCCTTGACTATCTAGGAGAGTTTTGTTAATTATCTCTCCTAGACACGCAAGGAGAGTTCGTGGGCAAACAGATTGATTTGCTGCAGGGCACGCTGGACATGCTGATCCTCAAAGCTGTCTCGCTTGGCCCATTGCATGGCTACGGTGTTCTGCTGCGCATTCAGCAGATCTCCGGCGAACAACTGGAGATCCAGCAAGGCTCGTTATATCCGGCGCTCTATCGGTTGGAACATCAGGGCTTGATCGCCAGCGAGTGGGGGGAATCGGACAACAAACGCAAAGCGAAGTTCTATAGCCTGACCGCGACCGGGCGGCGCCAACTCCATGCGGAGACCGAAAAGTGGAACCGCATGGCGTCGTTGATTGCCAGTATTCTGAGCACCAAACCGGAGCAAATATGAATCTCATGGCTCGATCTCGCTCGTGGTTGAAGTGGATCGTCAAGGGGCAGAGGCTTGAAGGTGAAATGGAAACGGAGATGCGTTTCCACCTTGAGAGCTATGCTGCGGACCTGATTCGCCAAGGTCTTTCCGAGCAAGAAGCCATGCGCCAGGCGCGGATTGAGTTCGGCGGAATCGAGTCTCACAAAGATGCCATGCGGGCATCGGTAGGCGTGCGCTGGTGGGGTGAACTAGGATCGGACCTGCGCCTTGGATTGAGATTGCTGCGCAAGAATCCAGGTTTTACCGTAGTGGCGGTTTTGACGCTGGCGCTGGGAGTGGGAGCCAACACGGCCATCTTCAGCATCGTGGATGCCGTGTTGCTGCGTTCTCTGCCCTACCGCGACCCCGACCGTTTGGTACGAATCTTCTTTAACGAGCCCGGCGTAGGATTGCGGGACGTTCGGTTTTCCAAGCCCGAACTGGATGACCTGCAGACGCGAGCGGGTGTATTTGAAGATGTGACCCCGATCTTTGAGGGTACCGAGAATTTGACCGGCGCCAAACAGCCCGAGCGTCTCGAGGCGGTCAATGGCAGTTTCAGCTACTTTTCTATGCTGGGTGTGATCCCGCAAATCGGACGGTTGTTTGGTCCGCAGGACTTCGCGCCTGGTTTCGCTCCCCTGGCCGTGATCAGCGATGGCCTGTGGCGCCGTGCCTATGGCGCCGATCCGAATGTTCTCGGCCGTACCATGCGGATCGACGGTGATCCCATTACCATTATTGGGGTTCTGCCACGCGGATTTCGCCATCCTGGACCGACGACTTCCGGCGCAGTGGAAGTGTTTGGCGCCGGCGGATTCAGCGGAGATCCCTTTCCCCCGCCAATACGCGGTAACCGGGTTTTAGTATCTGGAATCGGACGACTTAAGCCTGGCCTGACACTAGAGCAAGCTCAGGCGCGGCTCACTGCCATGGCGGCCCAATTACGCCACGACTTTCCCACTGATTATCCGCCGCTAGCGCAATGGACCATTGAGATTCAACCATTGCAAGAAACTTTGGTAGGCAAGGTTCGGCCGATGCTGCTGGTGTTACTGGGTGCGGTCATTCTCATCGTTTTCATCGTATCGTTGAACATTGCCAATCTCCTCTTGGCGCGCGCTTCGGGGCGACAACAAGAGATGGCGGTACGGTTAGCGCTGGGGGCGAGCCGCGGCCGCATGGTGCGCCAGATGCTGACCGAGTCCATGCTGCTGTCGCTCATCGGCGGCGCCGCGGGAATCGCAACCGCAGTGGGTACTTTAGGCTTCATCGTGCGCTTTGTGCCAGCGAACGTTCCCCGGCTCAACGAAGTACGAATCGACTGGGTGGTGCTGGCGTTCGCTCTGCTGATTTCCATTCTTACCGGCTTAGTGTTTGGACTTGCTCCAGCGCTTCATTCGGCAAAAGCCGCTCTCTCCTCGGCCATTCGTGAAGGCGGTCGAGGGTCCGGCTACAGCACTAAGACCGGCCGATTGCGGGATGTACTCATCGTCTCTGAACTGGCATTTGCCGTCATACTGATGGTGGGAGCCGGCTTGCTGCTGCGTACGCTGCGGGATCTGTTGCAGGAGAATCCGGGCTTTAATCCAACTCAAGTGGTCACGGCAAACACGTGGCTAGGAAATCCCAACGATCCGAAGATGGATCCGTATCTCGGTATTCCTGGTAAGGCCACCTTTGATCGTGAGTTGCTGCGGCGCATGAAGGCAATTCCGGGAGTGGAACTCGCCGCAATCACCTCAGCTCTACCGACCACCAATACCAACCCCAACGCGGTCGGTGGCTTAGAGACTGAAAGCTTAGCGATTGAAGATAGACCGGTCGAGTCCTCGCAGGATCTGCGCGCCGAGAGAATTCGGATAAGCCCTGATTATTTTAGGGTAATGCAGTCGACGCTCCTACGCGGCCGCTCATTCACCGAGGGCGATGAAGACGGCAAACAGCCGGTGGCCATCGTTGATGAAAGCACCGCTCGTAAGTATTGGCCAACCCGCGATCCGCTGGGCCGCCGAGTGCGGTTCGGAAGAGACCCTACTAAGCCATGGATAACCGTCGTGGGTATGATTAAGGATATCAAGCATGACGGTCTCGACATCGATGGCGTTCCCCACATCTATGTTTCGACGTATCAAGACCCCAGCAAGCAAGTGAGCGTGGTGTTGCGGACGTCTCTACCCGCGGCCCTGCTCGAACCACAGATTCGGCATGAAATCCAGAGCATTGATCCCGGCTTGCCGGTATTTAATGTTTCTTCTATGAACGACGTCCTTGATCGGTCGCTGGCTTCACGCCGTTTTTCTGCCGACCTGGTGGGCGGATTTGCTGGACTGGCGGTGCTTCTGGCTTCCATTGGAATTTACGGCTTGCTGGCCTATATGGTCGGGCAAAGATCCCGCGAGATTGGTCTCCGCATGGCCTTGGGGGCCCGGCGGGACGACATTCTGAAACTGTTCTTACGCAAGGGTGTCGCGCTTGCTGGCGTGGGCATCGTTGCCGGTGTGGTTGTTTCTGCATCGACTGCTTCCATGATGGCAAGTTTGCTTTATGGCGTTCGCCCGCATGATCCGGCTGTGTTTCTGATCGTGCCGCTGCTTTTGTTTGCCGTTGCCGTTCTCGCCAGCTACATTCCAGCCTGGCGCGCGACGAAAGTGGACCCAATGATTGCCCTGAGGGATGCATAGCGAGCATCTGGTGAAGTGGGTTTTGGGGCAATCGCAACCTTGATACCTCCGAACGCTGCGAAACGATTGCTCCACCCGGTGATTCGGGCGAGCAATGTGTGCGGAGCTTTCCTAGTCACAACGAAGCGCAATGACGGGATCAACCCGCGTCGCACGGCGAGCGGGAATATAGCAGGCAAGCAGCGTAATGCCTGCAAGCAAGAGCGAAACCGCACCCAAGGTGACGGGGTCGCCAGGCCCAACCTCGAATAGCAGACTGCGGATGGAACGCGAGAACAGCAACGATCCAGCGAGCCCGATTCCGCAGCCTGCCGCAACCAGAACAAGCCCCTCATGCAGAACCATCCCGACCACGGCCGCTCGGCTTGCACCCAGGGCCATCCGAATGCCGATCTCCCGAGTGCGTTGGGCAGCCGCATAGTGCATCATCGCGAAGATACCCGCTCCTGCGAGTCCCAGAGCGAGTGCGGCGAATAAACTCAGGAGCAGCGTTTGAAAGCGACGGGGCGCATTTTGTTCCTCAAGTCGCGCACTCATCACGGTCACGCCGGTGAGGACCGCGGAACGATCGAGGGAGCCGATCGCATCGCGAAGATCTGCGACACTCACGTCTGTATACACGACGAGATTCTCGGTGTCCTCCAGTGCTTGTGCCTGAGTCTCATAAATCTGCGCAATCGGTGAGCGCTCAAGACCGGTGCTGTGCATATCTTTGACGACGCCGATCACTCGAACCCAGTCATCGTTGCGGCCGCGCGGATCAAAGCCTTTGATCCCTTTGCCGATGGGATCGTGGCCCGGCCAATACCGGCGTGCCATGGTTTCGTTGATGATGACCACGGGAGTCGCGTTCTTTGTGTCTGCATCGCTGAAGAAACGCCCCCTGAGCAGCGGGATGCCCAGCGCCTGGAAATAATCGCCGCTGATGGTCGCCCAGGTCATGGGAGTCCACTGCTGAGGGGATTCGAGCGGCCGCCCTTCCACGGCGCGCAAGCCGAACTTTGCTTCGTTGCCCGAGTAGAACAGCGTGCTGATCGCGCCGACCGCCTTCACTACTTGCAAGTCGCCAATGCGCGTAATCGCATCGCTATAAAGCGCAGCGCGCCGATCGGGTGGAAGGGCGCTGCTGAACCGGAGCGTCCCCGCCAAGACGCGAGATGTGCGGAATCCGGGATCGACCGACTGAATGGCAAAAAAGCTTCGAATCAGCAGCCCAGCCCCCGTAAGGAGCACGACGGCAAAGACGACCTGTGCCACGAGGAACGCACGGCGCATTCCCTGCGAATGGGTTGCGCAGGTGTTCCGCTGGTTGCTTATTTGTGAGATTCGCATCGCCGGCGCTAATCCGAACAGCACTCCGGTTGCGAGTGATAAGCCCAGACTAAATAGCAGGACCGAGACATCAAGGCGCGCTTCTCCAAGCCGGGCGATGCCATGCGGAGCGAGCGCAAGGATGGCTCGGATGCCGAGCGCCGCGAAGGGCAGACTCAGCGCGCCACCAATACAGGCAAGGAGCAGGCTCTCTGTTACCAGTTGCCGAACGATACGTCTGTTACTCGCTCCAAGCGCACTCCGTACTGCAATTTCCTGTCTGCGGACCGCGCCTCGTGCGAGCAGCAGGTTTGCGACATTCGCACAAGCGATCAACAAGACGAGGAGGACCGCTCCAGACAAGACGGCGAGCATAAACGGAATGGTTTTGCCGTAAATCTGTGTCGCTAGCGGGACAAGACGCATGCCGCGGTCTGCGTTGACGCTTGGATATTGCGCTGCGAGACCTTGGCTGATCACTGCGACTTCTGCGCGCGCCTGATCGAGCGTAGCATCGGGCCGGAGCCGTCCAAGGATGGGACCGAAACCGTGGTTTCTTCCGCTTCTCCGGATCTGCCACGCCGGTATGGCGGACGCAGGAGTCCAGAGAAGAGTTTTTTCGGAAGGGAAGGCAAACCCTTGCGGCATAACGCCGACGATTTGTGACGTCAGCCCGTTCAACTCCACCGTCTGACCGAGGACACGGGATGAACCGCCAAACCGCGTTTGCCAAAACTGATAGCTCAGCACCACCTGGTGTCCATCGGGTTCGTCGGTGCTGAAGGTTCGTCCCAGCACTGGGGCGCGACCCATGAGGCCGAAGAAATTGCCGTAGACCGCCGCGTATTCGATCCAGTCTGCTGAGCCGTTGCTCGTAAACGACGCCTCGACTTCTCTGTAGGTCGCCAGGTTTTCAAGGGTCTGAGTCCGTTTCCTCCAATCTTCGAAATTCGGTACGCTGGTGTTGTTTTCGATGGAATTGTTCACTTTATCGGTGCCCCACAGGAACACAATGCGGTCCGAATTCTGATAAGGAAGAGCGTTGAGCAGAACGGCGTGAACAACGCTGAAGATCGCGGTGCTCGCGCCGATCGCGAGAGCAATGGACAAGATTGCCACGGTGCTTACAAGCGGATTCGAGCGCAGGCTTCGCGCACCATAGCGAAGATCGTGCAGGATAGTTTCAAGCCAGAGGAATGTCTCGGTCTCGTACGACCTCTCACGCGAGAGTGCTGCGCTGCCGAAACGCCGGACCGCATCTCTCCGGGCATCTTCGCGGCTCATACCGGCAGCGATATTGTCAGCAGTTCGCGCGTCGATGTGATAACGAAGTTCTTCCTCGATTTCGTTACTGACCCTTGCTGGCCGGAGAAGGTTTGCCAGACGGTTGAACCACGCCATGTTTGCTCTCCTATGAAAACTGCAGGACGCGAGCGACCGCGCCAGTCAAGGCAGCCCAACTCTTTTCTTCGTCCGCCAATTGCTTTCGACCCATAGCTGTTATGGAGTAATAGCGGGCGCGGCGGTTATTTTCTGAGACGCCCCATTCGGAACGCAGCCAGCCGGACTGTGTCATGCGATGCAGTGCTGGGTAGAGAGAGCCCTCTTCCAGCCGAAGGATTTCTCCCGAGGTCTTCTCAATGTGTAATGTGATCGCGTAACCATGCATCCGCCCGCTGGAGGCAAGCGTTTTCAGCACCAGGAGATCGAGAGTCCCTTGAAGGCGATCGTTGGTGTGCTTGCGCATCGTTCCCCCATAGCCAGCTATGGGAATAGAGTGGCCTCGGGATTGGTTCGTTGTCAAGTCTCGGCTGCGGTCCGCGTTTTATGCTTCCGGGTCAACGCCGCAGGAGAGTGGTAAAAAATATTTCCACGAAAGGTCCGCGGGACCTCAGATCCCTCCACGGCGCGCCGGGGCAGGCGGGACAGGTTGGCTGCGCATCGTTCGGTTCGCGGGGCTAAGGAGGTTTTTGTTTCCTTTGCTTCGCTGCAAGCGAAAGAGAATAACGGAAGGGGCTCCGCCCCATCTTGTTCAACCCATGTAGTGCCCCGGCTAGGCCGGTGCAAACACCCCGAATTTCCTGCAAGCCGCCCTGGACAAGTCCGCGTGTGCGCCTTTCGTTGAGGAAAGGCGCATGAATTATCCGGAACCCATTGCACTCAACAGGAAATTCGGGGACATGGGGCACCCGTCCAGGGGGGAAGAGAGGTGCTAAAGCTTCAGCTTCAGGGGTGAGGGGGAACATTGCCGGTCGCTTGACAATTCAGACAGTCGCTCAGGATACGTATGAGCCCAATCCGGCCTGCTCCAAACGAATGGCGACGCACAAGCCACCAAAGCCGCTACCGATGATCAGAACCTCAAATCTGGAGTCGTGGCTTTTTATTGCGAGGACACCTGCTCGATCCCGTTGGGAGCCGCGCGCATCAGGGAATACGATTCACGTAAAACTCTCCACCAAAGCATGGGGAAGCCGATGAACGGAGTGATGAGGAATTGCTTGCGTTGGCGAGGGGTCAGGAGACTCAGCACATGACGGTGCAAGCGAAGCTGTTGATACCAAGGGAGGCTGGCGACCAGGTGGTGCTCCCAGTGACAGGGCGATCCCCAGGGGCCTCCGCCGATGAGCATTCCCCAGAACCCGAAGCCGAAACTGCGCGACCCGTTCAGATTGTCGAGAGGCATCAGGTTATGTTCGGTGAACTGGCGCAACCGATCGAAGTAAAACCCAAGCTGGGTGAGGAACAGAAGCACGAGGATGATGAACCACCCTCCCCATAGCTTGTACGCCAGATACATGTAGGGCACCTGGTAAAGAAGCGCCACCGCCAAGGTGATGCAGCGGCTCCTGGTGTAGTTGGCCGGACGGTGGAGCACGAAGTCGGAGAAATTGATGACGACGGCAAGGGGTAGAAACGTCAGCCAGTAGCGGCGCGGCGTCACGAAGTTGAGGAACTCCCCATCTTCCTCGGTGCCGAACCGGGAGTGATGAATCATGTGTTTTTCGGAGTAGAAGTCAGGAACTCCTCCGGTGACGCGGCCAAGATGATAAGTAGCGAAATTGCCGAAACGGCTGAGCGGACCGCGGGGGGGAAAGATGATCCTGTGGGCCGCGCCTTCGTGCATGGTGAAGACGCCGAGCGAATACATCAACCAGCAATGGAGCAGGCCAGAGATCACACCGGCAGTCACGATAGCGCCCGCGGGGTTATGGCTTCCGGGCGCCAGCCATAGACCAGGAAGCCTTAAGAGCGCCAGGAAGTCACCACCCAGCAGGACAATCAACACCAACAGGCTGATCGAACAGTGCAGTACATAATGAGCCTTATACCAGCGATGCAGTTCTCTGCCGCGCTCCATGATGGAGTGGATCTGGTCGCGGCTGAGGGGCTCGAACGGCAGCTGTTTTTCGTTCATCTGCGCCCAGCGGATTTCTTCCGGATGGTTGTGCATCGGCGTCTCTCCCCTTATGCCTTACCCGCCAACTTGGCGAACCACCAACTCAGACCGACAAACAGAAAGCGCCAGTCTTTGAGGAACTCCGGCGGCTTGCCCTCGAAGGCGTGACCGATAAACTGGAACACCCAACCGACCACGAATAAGCTTGCGACCCACCACCAGATATGCGGCCGCCAGACGGCCAGAGGAATCATGAGCATGGAAACGGCGATCATGGGGATGCCGACGGTGTGGCATGCGCGATTCACCGAATTCTGATGGCTGGTCGAATACTGCCTGATCCATTCGTCCCGAGTTTTGCCCAGCATGGTTATCCCTCGCTATGTTGTTCTTCCGGCAGCTCTGGAGAATGCGTTGGCATCGCGCACGACACGCCAGAGCAACTTCGGAAACCCGAGGCCCGGCGGCAGCAGAAACTGCCGCCTTTGTTTTTCAGAAAGCAGCCCCACCATGTAATGGTGCAGAGCGATCTGCTGATACCAGGGGATGCTCGCGACCAGATGGTGAACCATATGGCAGGGCTGCCCCCAAGGCCCGCCTCCTATCAACAGCCCGGAGAAACCCGCGCCGAAACTTCGCGCGCCGCTCTTGTTTTCCAGGGGCATCAGGTTGTGCTCAGTGAACTGCCGCATGCGGTCAAAGTAGAAGCCTACGTGCGGCAGCAGCAGGAGCACGACGAGCACAAATAACCCTCCAAAACGGCGGAAGAGCAAGTAGGCGTAGATTCCGTTATAGAGCCCGGCAATGAGCCCGGAGATCAGGCGGCCAGGGGTGTAGCCAAGCGGGCGATGGGCGACGAAGTCACTGTAGTTGAGAAAGCTGCCGAGGGGCAACAGCATGCGCCAGAAGCGGCGAGGCTGGACGAAATTAAGAAACTCCGAATCCTGGTCGGTACCGAACCTGGCATGATGCGCCATGTGGCAGGCCGCGTAGTAGTTGGGTTCGGCAGCCGAAAGGCGGCACAGATTCACAGCAAGGAACTGCGCGGCCCGGCTCAACCGTCCATTTCCAGGAAAGATAAGCTTGTGCGCGGCGCCCTCGTGCAAGGTAAAGCCCGCCAGCGAGTAGAGTAGCCAGCTGTGGACGGCACCGGCTAACACTGCCGTTGCCACGAGCAATCCTGTTCCCGGGTGCCGGTTCGACGGCAGAATCCAGCGCGGCATCTGGAGCAGGACGACCCAGTCCATACCGAGAACGCACGCGATCACGAGTGCATTGATCAGCGCGTGGGTACGAGGATGGGCTTTGAACCACTTGTACAATTCGCGACCGCGGTCCAGGATCAGCCGCGTTTGTTCGCTGGTGAGATCTTCGAAGGCACGTCCCCGGGTATACTCCCTGGCCATTTCCAACTCATCGAGATGAATTTTCATGGATAGACCCTCACGACTGAGCTGCCCTGATTTCGCGAATCCTTTCGCCCAGAGCTCCGTTCAGACCCTCAATTTTCTCCATGGCATGGCGATAACTCTGGGCGACAATTTCGTCCGCCAAGTGCCAGTCGGTGCGCTTGAAGCCGAGCATTTCCGGCTGCAACATCAAGTCCGCTGAGCCCTCGCGCGTCATGCGGTAAGAGATTCCACCGAACTCGAGGGTGCGCATCAGGATCAGGGGGATGCTGGGCACAAAAGACTTCTTGGCTCCCCACAATCCGAAACGGCTGCGCAGCGCCTGAAGACCGCTCAAGGTGTAGCCGTAGTCTTCTACGTCTTCCAATTCGTGAGGAGGGGAAACATCCACGCCGATGGTGATTCCATTGCCGCAGAAGACGCGCATCAAGTCCACGGGCACGTTGTTGATGGAGCCGCCGTCGACGTGCAGTTCGCCGCCGTAAACGATGGGAGGAAAAATTCCGGGCGCCCGGCTGCTGGCCAAGGTCGCCTTGGTCACGCCGCCACTCTTATGCAAGGTGAGCTCGGCGCGGTTCAGATTAGCCGAGACGCAGAAGAAGGGGTGCCACAGATCTTCGATACGCGCTTCTCCGAAGAAGCGGGCGACGAGATCGCTGAATTTCCGGCCGCTTTTGAAGGCGATGAAAGGCAGCGTCATGTCGTTGAAAGAGTCGCGGCAGCCGGAGCGGATCTCTTCGATGATGCGCTCGTTCGACCATCCGCTGGCCCAGAGGGCGCCGATGAGTCCGCCCATGCTGGCTCCTCCCACCGCATCGAGAGGGATGTTGCATTCGGTGAGGGCGCGGAAAACGCCTATGTGCGCCAGGCCACGGGCAAAACCGCCGCCCAAGGTGAGACCGACGGCACGGCCGGTTAAAAAACGTACAACACGGGCGAAGTCTCCCCGATTGCCCAGCCGGACATGATGGTGACGGTCCACATTGCGGGGAGCCAGCCATCGCTGGGTACCGGACGGTTTGTCATTCTCTTGGATCAGCACCAGGGTTTTCGATTGGGTTGCGTCGGTAGGCAGGCGGGCAATGAGTTCGGTTTCAATTTCTCCCGGCGCGGGGTCCTGACTGGCTTGCCCGACGATCACCCCCCGGTCAGCCTGGCGCACGCATCGCTCGGTCCAGGGAGTGAGGGTGTCGTCGGCTTCATAGACCACATAGTTGTGGTGGCTTTCCAAAGCGCTTAGCCAGTCGATGAAGAGGATGCGGTTGCCATCCCAATCTGAGGTTTGGGAAAACCCCTCGGTGCCAAAGGCCGCATCCACACGGGTGCTGGACACGCGCGCGACCGAACCGTACGCGGCGAGAGCTTCGCAGAACTGGTCACAGAAGATCTTGAAGGCGGGACCGGGGGAGGCGGGCACCAGCGCAATATTGTTAATGCGGGACGAGGCCCTGGGCGTGCCTGAGGTGACCTGCTGTACCCTTCGCGCTACCCGGGAGCCAAAAATGCGCATGACATCCTGGGGATAACTGGTCAACAGGTGGTCGTAGGCGGTAGAGGACAACCGTGCCAGGTAGGTGTCGCGAACAGCGCAGATGGATCTTGATCGTGGCTCGCCGGTAATCAGGCCGAGTTCCCCAATCGTTTCGCCGCGCCCGAGTTCGACGGGCAGCGCTTCTCGCGCGGGATCGTCCGGCAACACGCGCACCCGTCCGCTAAGAAGGATGTACAGCGAGTCGCTCGCATCTCCCTTCCGCATCAGAAACTCCCCGCTGTAGAGCGTTAGAGGGGTAAGTTCCGCTTCCAACGCCTGACGAAATGGAGCACTGAGCGGGCCCAGCAGGTCTCCGTCGTTCAGAGAAACGTGCAGCGTCTCGCGCTCTAACGTCGCGTGGATGAGGCCGGCAAAGGTAAGCTGCGAATCGGGATACTGAGTAGCGATTTCTCCGAGCGCTTTCCTGGTGATGATGCCTACCAGGGCGTCTCCACTACTCGTCAGGCTTACGGGATGCGCCTGGGAGGCGGGATCCCGGTTCAGGAATACGGTCGCCTGCGGTTCGAGATTTCGCACGGTTTCTCCCGCACTGCCGGAGAGAGAGACTTGTCCCGATAAGACGATGAGGATCGCGGGTTCAGTGGATTGCTCGAGAACCAGGGATTCGTTTTGCAGGCTGGTCAGGGAAAGTTGTTCGACGAATTGTTCTAAGGGTGGTCCCGCGATCCCTCTGAGAGTGGGCAGAAGGGAGATCATTCGTGCGATCTCTAAGCGGTTCGGAAACATTGCGTAGAGATGCTATCACTCTGCTCGGGTTATGGGGCGGTTTCGTGATTTGTGGGGTTAAGGGATCGCTGATTTGGGTGGGGTACCCGGATTTGGGATGACCAATGGCGCGGTGGGCGATTACTCAGGGGCAGTGTCTTCCGGAGAATCTGCTGCGAGGAAAGTGGAACTGCAGATCCCTCGTCTCCCCGGGATGACAAGGAGAGAGTGGATGGCGAGGAGGGGGTGGCTACTAGCCTCGGCATGGATTTGGGGTTGAGAGAGCTGCAGATCCCTCGGCTTCGCTCGGGATGACAAAGGGGAGGGTAGGTGACAAACAGAGGCTGGCTGAGCCTCGGCAGTGGATTTGGATCGGAAACCAGGTCCCTCGGGTTGCCGGGATGAAAGGGGGGGTGGGTGACAAACAGAGGGTGGCTATAGCCTCGGCACGGTGGGGTTGAGAGAACGCAGGTCCCTCGGCTTCGCTCGGGATGACAAGGGGAGGGTGGGTGACAAACAGAGGGTGGCTACTCACCTCGGCATTGGATTTCAGGTTGAGAGAACGACAAAGGGGGGAGTGGGATCTTCCTGAAGAATTGGTTGCAGGGGTCCCAGGTCTCAGAAGCGAGACCTAGGACCCTTCGCTTGTTGCTCAGGTTTGGGGGAGGGAAAGGGGTTCAGCAGCCGCCGGCGATGGAGGGGATGACTAGGACTTCGTCGCCGTCTTTGAAGGCGTATTCGTCGTTGCCGATGAAGCGGATGTCTTCTTCGTTGACGTAGAAGTTGATGAAGCGCCGGACCTTGCCGTCGTTGTCGCGGAGATGGGGCTTGAGCGCAGGGAAGCTGGTCTCGATTTCGATGATGAGCTGGGGCAGATTCTGGGCCGCGGAGTGGATCTCCCGGGTACCGTTGGTGTGTTTCTGAAAGGCGTTCGGCAAGACTACTTTAACGGACATATACTTCTTCCTCTCTATCCTGTTCAACATCCCTCTCAACCAGGGCTTCAAAGTCAGCCAGACGCGGGCGTATCGCCTGCTGTGGCTCGTAACTGCCCTGCAGCACATCCAGGGTCTTCAATCCGTTGCCGGTGATCGCCATCACGGTTAGATCGCCAGGAGCAATGCGGCCATGAGCATACAGGCGGGCGGTCACGGCGGTGGTCACGCCTCCTGCGGTTTCCGTAAAGACGCCTTCGGTTTCGGCGAGTTCCTGGATCGCGGAGACAATCTCTACGTCGGAAACATCTTCTGCCCAGCCGCCGGTTTCGGTGATGGCACGGATGGCGTAGGGTCCGTCGGCGGGATTGCCGATGGCCAAGGAGCGCGCGATGGTGTTCGGGCGCTGGGGCTCGTGGTGGGAAAGGCCATTCTTTACCGCATGAGCGATGGGCGAGCAGCCTGTGGCCTGGGCTCCGAAGAAGCGAACCGGCTTGTTTTCGACCAGGCCGAGCTCGATCAGCTCGCCGAATGCTTTGCGAATCTTGGAGATCAGGGCGCCTCCGGCCATGGGCACGACTACGTTGTCCGGCAGGCGCCAACCGAGCTGCTCGGCGATTTCATAGCCTACGGTCTTCGAGCCCTCGGCGTAGTAGGGGCGAAGGTTGACGTTTACAAATCCCCACTCGTAGCGCTCGGCGATCTGCGAGCAGAGGCGGTTCACCTGGTCGTAGTTGCCGTCGATCCGCACCAAGTTCGCTCCGTACACACGGGTGTTGAGAATCTTGGCCGGCTCGAGGTCCGTGGGCACCAGGATGTAGGTCTTCAGACCCAGGCGGGCGGCGTGCGCGGCTACGGCATTCGCCAGGTTGCCGGTCGAAGAGCAGCCCACGGTATCGAAGCCGAAATTCTTGGCGGCGGCCAAGGCAACGGAGACCACACGATCCTTAAAGCTCAGCGTGGGCACGCACACGGCGTCGTTCTTGAGATAGAGATTGGTGGCGCCGATGCGCTTGGCCAGGCGCGGGGCTGCCATCAGGGGAGTCATGCCCGAGGGGGTGGTGGGTACGTAGTCGTCGGGCACCGGCAGCAGGGCCTGGTAGCGCCACATGCTTTGCGGTCCCCGGGCAATGGCCTCGCGGGTAAAGGTCTGCTTGGCCGCAGCCAGGTCGTAGGCTACTTCGAGCGAGGAAAAACACTCATCGCAGGCGGAAAGCGGCTGGTTTGGGAAACGCTTGCCACATTCCCGACAACACAACTCGTAAAAAGACGCCATCATGCCCTCTAATCGAGAGCGACGGATGCACGGGCACTACGTGACGAACTCAAAACTGCCGTACTGCATGGAATTAGCGAGATGCGCTTACAGCTGCACCCCGAATCTCATGTTCCCCGTTTCTTTTCAGAACGCAGGAGAGAGTTGACACCATACTCCTGGATTGCCCAGGCAGGTTGTCGTGGCGTCACAGGGCCCGTCCCTCAGCCACTCTTCATGAAATTCAGGCTCGCTCACAAGGAGCAAACTTGAATATTCGAGTTTTAGCACAGTCCGATACGGACCGCAAGTAGCCGATTCAGCCAACAAGGCCACGCGGAAGTGCATCTGATTGGTAACATTAGATAGGAATCCAATTGCCGAGCCTGCGGAGGGGTCTGGTCCGCTCAAGAGAATCGGAATTTCATGACGGAAGCCAGTCCACAATCCTCGCGTAGCGCGTGGCGCGAGCGAATTGAAGCTCTCAAGAATGTACCGCCGGTGCTCGGCATCCTTTGGCAGTCCGGCCCCGCGGTGGTTACCTGGGGCATCATTTTGCGGGTTTTCGTGGCCGCGCTGCCCTCGGCCATTGCCTACATCGCCGCGAGAATCATCGATGGCGTCCAGCACTACTTCACGGCTAAAGCAGTCTATTACCCCACTTTTGGTGGCTGGTGGGGGCGGAGGCCGGCCTCAACGTACTCAACGGGCTTCTGGTGCGTGGGGTCGATTACAGCGATAGCCTGCTGGCCGACCGCTATACCCACTTCGTAAGCGTCCGGGTGATGCGGCAGGCTGCGGCGCTGGACCTGACCACGTACGAGGACCCCGTTTTCTACGACCGCCTGGAACGGGCCCGGGTGCAGGCTACGGATCGGCTGGCGATGATCCAGCAGATGGGCCGGCTGTTCCAGCAGACCTTGACCACGATGATCTGGACGGGGATCCTGCTCTGGTTCTCGCCCTGGCTGGTGCTTTTGCTCGCTCTCGGTGTGCTTCCGACGTTTCTGGGCGAGACGCATTTCGCTTTCCTGGGATATGCGAAGAACTTCCGCCAGACGCCGGCCAAACGCCAGATGGATTACTTGCGCCAGGTGGCCGGCAGCCGGGAAGGCGCCAAGGAGCTCAAGCTTTTCAACCTGAGCGACTACCTGAGCAATCGCTTCACCAAGTTGTCGCTGGGTATCTACGAGGAAAATGTTGCCCTCTCGCGCAAGAAACTGCTGGCCGGCGGGCTGCTCGGCATCATCGCTACGCTTGGATACTACGGTGCGTATGCCTTCGTGATCTGGCGCGCAGTGACGGGCCATTACAACAGCATTGGAATGTTCTACTACGTGACCAACGCCATCATTCAGGCGTCCAGCAATCTGCAGCAGGTGTTCTCGACTGCTTCGGGGATCGCGGACCAGGCTCTCTTCCTCACCGATTTGCTGGCCTTCTTCGAGATGAAGCCCACGGTGATGTCGAAGCCCGATGGGGCGTTGATACCGCGGCCGATCCGGCGTGGGTTTGAGTTTCGCGACGTGAGCTTCGCGTATCCCGGAACAACGCGGCGGGTTTTGAGCAATTTCAACTTCACCCTGGCGCCGGGAGAACGCATCGCATTAATTGGAGAAAACGGTCAGGGCAAGACGACCGTAGTCAAGCTGATCACGCGGCTGTACGACCCGACCGAAGGCCAGATATTGCTCGATGGCATTGACCTTCGTGACTACAAGTTGGAAGATCTTCACCACGAAATCGGCGTGATCTTTCAGGACTTTATGCGCTACGAGATGACAGCGCGGGAAAACATTGGAGTGGGACGGGTGGAGAGCGAACACTCGCAGGCAGAGATTGAATCGGCCGCGCACAAGAGCCTGGCCGAAAGTGTGATCGCCAAACTGCCCGGCGGGTATGACCAGATGCTGGGCCGCCGGTTCGAGAGTGGGGTTGAGCTTTCGGGCGGAGAATGGCAGCGGGTGGCATTGGCTCGGGCTTACCTGCGCGATGCGCAGCTGCTGGTGCTGGATGAGCCCACGGCCGCGCTGGACGCGCGCAGTGAGCTGGAAGTTTTCGAGCGCTTTGCCGAGCTCACTATGGGCAAGATGGCGCTGCTGATTTCGCACCGTTTTTCTACCGTGCGCATGGCGGACCGCATCGTGGTGCTCGAAGGCGGAAAGCTGGTGGAAGAAGGGACCCACGCGCAGCTGATGGCGCTAAGCGGGCGCTACGCAAGTATGTTCGAAATGCAGGCGGCAAGTTACCGCTGATCCGCTGAAAGTACGATGAGAGAGACATTATGACCGATACCATCACCGGCCAAGCGGTTTCTGTAGACCCATGGTTCCAGCGCGCTTACACCCCTGAATCGGTGAAGAGCTACGCCGACCGGGTTGCCCCTGGCTGGCACGTTGCACACAAGCCGGAAGGGGCAGGCAGTTTTGGACGCCGCATCGATGCCACTGCTCATTCGCTGGACCGGCTTTTTGTGATTCTCGACGCCAGGCCTGTCCCCACTTACCTGCCCGGCGAGAAGTTGGACCCGTTGCTCGAGTTGCGGCAAAATCCGCGGCTGCTGCGCTCGGTCGTTGTCGAGCTCTCGACTGTTCGCAAGAAACTGAACCGCTTACCCCGCGTGATCCGCGATCACGAAAACGACGAGCCCCGCATCGTAACGGTGGCTGACGCCTACCTGCAAGCTACCGGCTCGGAATATATGGCTGATGCCATCCAGACGTTCATCAAGCGAGTGCAGGAATATGATGCGCTCGAATTGCAAGAGCTGTGGGCTCTGGCGCCGGTGATGAAATTTCTGCTGCTGGAAGAGGTCATCACGCAGGCGAACGGGGTCATTGCCGATGAGAGCTCACACACGGAGGCGGGCGCCGAACTGCTGAAGACACGCATGAGGAGCCTGCGGGACATCGGCTACGCGGATTGGTTCACGATGATCGAGCCGCTGGTGGTGTACGACCCTGTGCTGCAGCAGGATCCGGTCAACGCTTACCGGTTTATGGATTTCGATAGCCGCGAGGCCTACCGCAAGCGGGTGGCGCAGATTGCCCGCTACTCCGATTGCTCGGAGATGGAAGTGGCGCAGGCGGCGCTGCAACTGGCGCTCGAATCGAAGGATAAGCAGCGGGTGGAGGATCCCCGGCTTCGCGCCCGGCGCGCGCATGTGGGCTACTACATTATTGACCGGGGCTTCCCCATTCTGGCTTCGCGGGTCGGTTATCGACCGCGGTTTATCGACCGCCTGCGGCAGACGATCTGGAACAACGCGGATGACTTTTATATCGGCGGCATTCAGATCATCACGGTGGTGCTGATTGGCCTGATTCTGGCGCCGCTGGTGCCTACGTACCCAATCTTCGGCGGGCTTACGCTGGCGTTCCTGCTGCTGTTACTCCCGGTCACGCAGGGGGCGGTCGACCTGGTCAACAACACGGTCACCGCGATTTTCAGAGCCTATGCGCTGCCGAAGCTGGACTTCTCCAAAGGAGTGCCGGCCGCGTTCACCACGTTGGTGGTGGTGCCAACCTTGTTGATGAAGGAGAAGCAGGTACGAGAACTCTTCGATGATCTCGAGGTCCGGTACCTTGCAAATCAGGATCCCAATATCCACTTTGGCTTGCTGACGGATTTGCCTGACTCGGTCACGCGGCCGCGACAGAACGATACCGATCCGCTGGTCGAGCTGGCCATTCAGCTGACCGAAGAATTGAACGAGCGCTACGCCAAGGCGGGAGCGGGATCGTTCTTTCTGCTGCACCGGCACCGCATTTTCAACGCCCGCCAGGGCGTGTGGATGGGTTGGGAGCGGAAGCGCGGCAAGCTGCTCGACTTGAACAAGCTGCTCAAGGGGCAGTTCGATCCCTTCCCGGTAAAGGCCGGCAATCTGAACGCGCTCACGAATGCGCAATACGTGATCACGCTGGATTCTGATACGCAGCTGCCGCGGGGCACCGCCCACACCATGATCGGCGCGATGGCGCATCCTCTGAACCGGGCCGTGATCGATCCTGAGCTGCGGATTGTCACCGAGGGTTACGGCATCCTGCAGCCGCGGGTTGGAGTCAGCGTGCAATCAGCGTCGCGGTCGCGGCTGGCCTCTATTTACTCGGGGCAGACGGGCTTTGACATCTATACGCGAGCGGTCTCCGATGCCTATCAGGACTTGTATGGAGAGGGCATGTTTACCGGTAAGGGCATTTACGAGATCAATGCCCTGCACGCGGTTCTGGATCGCCGTTTTCCGCGCAATTCCCTGCTTAGCCACGACTTGATCGAGGGCTCGTATGCCCGGGTGGGGCTGACCACGGACGTTGAGGTGATCGACGACTATCCATCGCACTACAGTGCCTATACGCGGCGCAAGCACCGGTGGCTGCGGGGCGACTGGCAGATTGCGCAGTGGCTTTTCTCCAAGGTTCCGGATGAGTCCGGGCGGTATGTGCGCAATCCCATCGCGACCATTTCGCGGTGGAAGATCTTCGATAATCTGCGCCGGTCATTGGTCGAAGTGTTTACGTTTGCCCTGCTGTTGGCGGGATGGCTGGGATTGCCGGGCGGCGCGCTTTATTGGACTGTGGTCACGCTGTTCCTGATGTTCGTGCCCACGATGGTTCAGCTGGTTTTCAGTGTGGGGCGAGCGTACGCCACCAAATTGCCGGGCGCCATGCGCGATGCGTTCGCCGGCTTTGGGCAGGGCACGTTTATCGCGCTGCTCACCCTGGTTTATCTGCCGCATCAAACGCTGCTGGCGCTGGACGCGATTATTCGCTCGCTGGTGCGCAGCTTTATTACCGGGCAACGATTGCTGGAATGGGAAACTGCTGCGGAGGCAGAAGCGTCGGCCAAGAGCCGCACACCGGTTGACCGCTACTTGGCCGTGAGTCCCCTGGTCGCACTGATCGTGGGGGTGGTGGTGTTTCTGCACCATCCGCAGTCTTTGCTGGTGGCCTTGCCGATTCTTATCCTTTGGGCATTTGCCAGTGGCATCACTGCGTGGCTCAACAACTCACCGCAGCAGACCCGGCCGAAACTTACCCAGGAAGAAAACACATTTCTGCGGCAATTGGCTCTGAAGACCTGGCGGTACTTTAACCAGTTTGGCGGTGCAAGCCATAACTACATGGTCCCGGACAATGTCGAGGAAGAGGGTTTGTTTGAGGCGGCTCGCGTGTCGCCTACCAACTATGGACTTTTGCTCAATGCGCGACAGGCCGCGGTTACGTTTGGCTATTTGAGTATTCCTGAGTTTCTCGAACTGAGCGAGCGCAGCTTGCAGACCTACGACAAGCTGGAGAAGTTTCGCGGACATATCTACAACTGGTACGACACGCGGACGCTTGCGCCTATCCGGCCTATCACTATTTCTTCGGTAGATAGCGGCAATCTTGCGGCATCGTTCTATACCTTGCGTACGGGTAGCCGTTTATTGCTGCGCGAGCCGCTGCTCGATCGCAGCCTGTTTGGCGGCATCCACGATCATTGGGAATTACTGAGGAGCTTACCGGATGCACCCGCAGGGTTAAAGGGGTTGACGCTGCCGCCGGCGGAAGCTCGTGTGGATGTTTGGATCGCGTGGGCCCTGGATACAGTTGACTCACCGGACTTTTCATTACCGGGGAAAGGCGACGCATCCTGGTGGCTGGCAGAAACGCGGAGCCGCGTTCGGGCCCTGACCGGTTTGGCCAACGACTACATGCCGTGGGTTTTGCCCCGGTTCGGACCGTTGTTTGAATTGCCTCAGCTGCATGGGGTTGGCGAAATGGCGGCTGCGGTGCAGACAGGAGCTGCCGTCGCACTGGCTTCCGATCTGGACGCTCGCGTTGCAAGGGCCGCCACCAGTTTGCCCTCCGACTCACCCCTGGTGTTGCTGGCCGAAGAGCTGCGTACCGCGTTAGGGCCGGCGCGAGAAAACCTGAAGGCGGTTGTTAGCGGGCTCAAGGACCTCTCCGCTGAAGCGATGCGCTTCGCTACGGAGATGGATTTCGGTTTCCTTATGGATAAGTCGCGGCTGCTGCTCTCGATTGGTTATGAGATCGAGCGCCAGCACCTGCACCAGGCATGCTATGACCTGCTATGCAGCGAGGCGCGTATTGCCGCATTCATTACTGTGGCCAAGGGCGAGGCCCCGCAGCAAAGCTGGTTTAAATTGGGGCGTATCCACACCATGGCTTACGGGCAACCGGTGCTGATCTCCTGGACCGGCACCATGTTCGAATACATGATGCCAAACATCTGGATGCGTAGTTATCCGGACACGTTGGTTTCGCGCACGCTTAGCGGTGTGGTGTCGATCCAGCGGGCGTTTGGGAAGGAGCATGGGATTCCCTGGGGGATCTCCGAATCTGGCTGGGCGGGTAAAGACGACCACGGTCACTATCATTACCAGGCGTTTGGGATTCCGCCCATCGCGTTGAAGTGGGACGCTGTGGCGGGGCCAGTCGTCTCACCGTATTCCACGTGCCTGGCGTTGGGCATCGACCCGGTGGAGGCACTGAAGAATCTTAAGCGCATGGCTAAGATGGGCTGGATGGGCGGCTATGGTTTCTACGAGGCGGCGGATTATCAGGAGTCCCTCAAGACGCCCAAGCTAGTGCTGGAATGGATGGCTCACCACCAGGGTATGTCTCTACTGGCGATCTTGAATCTGCTTTACGACAATATTGTGCAGGATTGGTTTCATGCCAATGCGCACCTGGAGGCGACGCAGTTGCTACTGCATGAGAAGCCGATGCATGAAGCGGCACTTCGGGCGGAGTTCCAGGCGGCGCAGCCGCGGAAGAAGGCTAGTTAGGTTGGATAGAATGGCGGGTCGAGGGTGGGGTATCCCCGGGGGTCGGTGGTTTGGGAAAGAAACCGCAGGTCCCTCCACTCCGCTTCGCTCCGGTCGGGATGACAAGGAAAGGGTAACGGCTCACTAGAGAGGGGATGCCGGACCGAAGCGTAGAGACCTGCGGTTTCTCTCTGGTCGATCAAACGGCGGGTTTTAGAGGGCGCGATTTTTGTCGTCGGCTTCGTTCTTGCCGAGCGCTTCTTGCACACCGCGAACCAGCGCTGCGGGGTTGAATTCGGCGCGGATAATCTCGTCAGGACAGTCGCTGTCTATGGCCACCCGGTAGTTGCAGACAAAGGCAACGTGCTGCAGCGGGTGGACCTTCTTGATCTCGTCGCAGAGTTCCTGGGCGCTTTGCACCCGGACGTCGGCTTCGACATCGATTAAGACCAGGTCGTAGTCTTTTTCGGCCACTTCGCCTGCCGCTTGTCGCGAATAGACTGTGGAATCCACATCAAAACCGTGCATGCGCAGGATTTCGTCGCGCAGCCCCATGATGTTGAGGCGGCTGCTCACGTGGAAGATTCGCTTCTTTCCACTGCCTTCTGTCGCTTCCCCTGGCACTGGGGAGAGTGGATGATCCATCTATTTAACCGCGCCCGTTTTCGCGGTGGCGCTATTGGGCAGCCCGATGGACGTGACCAACATGTCTTCCTTGCGATGGATGAGGGTGGTGGCATTCAGCGAGGCCAGCTCGAAGCCGTGGCCGTGGGTGATGGCGTCGGTTGGGCAGGCTTCGACGCAGTAACCACAAAAGATGCACCGGTTGTAATCGATGTTGTAGACCTTGGCATAGCGTTCGGCACTGGAGATTCTGCGCTCTGCGGTGTTTTCGGCTGCCTCAATGTAAATACAGTTGGCCGGGCAGGCTGCTGCGCACAGGAAGCAGGCAACACACTTCTCCAAGCCATTTTCATCGCGCTGCAGGACGTGCGCACCGCGGAAGCGGTCCTGGAAGTGAGCGCCGCGGTTGGGACCCGGTCCGTCGGGGTAATTTTCCACCTCGGTTGGGTTCAGCATCTCGCGAAAGGTGATGCTCATTCCCTTGGCTACGCCGGCTATGTTGCGCACAATGGACATGGAGTCAGTATACGATGACGGCTCGAAGCCTTCCTTTTTGGGAACGGTTGATATGTTTGTTGCCGAAAAATGGCGCTACTTGGTCTTCAGGCCTACGCTTACCAGGCTCACGCCGTCGAAGGTCGTTTTTCCTGTGGCGTTTGGCGGCGTACTGCGGAGAGCAACGATGCCCGTGTCCTTGGGCTGGAGATGGAAGCGCAATTGGAGGTAGGTTCGGACGATAGCGGCCCTATGGCGAGACTGCAGGAGTTCCTCCGATGGCGACGGTCCGGATGCGTAGCCTTCCACGATCAGGGGTTTTCCGTAGATCTCGTTGAGTTGTCCGACCGCCGCGTCAATGTTTCCCCTGCCTTGCGGGGTCAAAACCTCCTCTCCGGTGGCGTCTCTGGTGAAGAGGGAGGCAGCGGGAATCCACTGGCGGGTCTCAGGCAAAGACTTGAAAATCTGGCCGGCGCGATACTGCTCAACCGGCAAATCGTCCAGGTTGTCGTAGCCGCGATGCTTGAAGAAGCCTTTGAAGAAGAATTCGTGCTTTAACGCTTCGGTGTCGTCGGTCAGATTGCCGGTGGCCTGGTTGATGTTGGTAAGCGATTGCTGCAAGTTGGTTCCGGCGTCCTCACCGTACTGGTCCTCCCCAAATGCGGCTTTGAGCGTGGTGTTGATTTGTTGACTAGTCTGGTCGAGATTTTGCGATGCGGACTTGGCTGCGGTCAGGGTGTCATCCATCTTGGGGATGAGTTGGCGCGATTGAACGTCGGACAGGATGCTGTCGATACGCGTGGATGTACCGTTCAGCTTCTCCGTAGTCTGGCGCACATTGGCTATGGACTGCTTCACGTCCGCCGCAGTTGCTTTGTCTTCCAACAAAAGGCCGGCGGCGCCTTTTCCATTGCGTACATCGAGCACAACGGAGTTCACGTTTTTCATTGTGCCTGTAGCTGTATCCAACGTAGTGTCCAGGTGGCGATTGACGTCTGTCATGGTGCCTTGAAGCCCGTTCAATGTCGTGCCGGCCTGGGTCATGATGCCTTGAGCCTGCTCGAGCAGCTTGGTCATGTCAAAGGGTTCCTTGCTCCGCAGCGTGCTCTCGGCCGGCGCCGGCGATGCATGCTCGGTTCCGCTGTGGATCAGCAGGAACTTGTCCCCCACGATTCCTTCGGTCTCGACGGTGACCAGAGAATCTTCGCGGATCAGGCCATGAAGGTGGTCGTCGACAGTCATTTTCAGGCGGAACTTCTGCGCTGGGCCCGAGGGGATCTGGATACTCTGGACTTCGCCGGCGTCCATCCCATCCACCCGCACCTTCGCACCCTTGGGTATCCCATCGACATTCTGGAAGGCGGTGTAGAAAACGATGTGGTGTTGAAAAGCCTTGTGTTGATTGCCAATCAGAAATAGCGCAACACCAAAGAGCACAACACCCGCAGTCGTGAAGACGCCGACCAGCACGTTGTAATTTTTCATTTGACTATCACTCCGATATGAATTGCTGCAATCGGTTGTCCTGCTTCTTGTCCAGTTCTTCCGGCGTGCCGAAGGCCAGTAGCCGGCCTTGATCCAAAACGGCAAATTTGTCCGCTATCTTGCGAGCTCCATGAATATCGTGGGTGACGATGACCATGGTGGTGTGGCGTTCTGTTTTTACCTTCATGAGAAGAGAGTCGATCTCGCCCGCCGTAATGCGGTCCAGCCCGCTGTTGGGCTCATCGACGAGAAGGATTTGCGGTTCAAGCACCAAGGCCCGGGCCAGGCCGGCTCGCTTCTGCATGCCTCCAGAAAGCGCGTTGGGCATCTTTTGGCCGTCTTTCTCGAGGCCCACTTCTCGCAATGTCTCTTCCACGGCGCGCTCGATCTCCTCACGAGATTTGTTGGGCGCCAAGCGGTGGAGCGGCATGGCAAGATTTTGATTCAGCGTGAAAGAGTCAAAGAGAGCTGCGCTTTGGAAGAGGTAACCCATTTTCCGCCGGACCTTCGCAAGGCCCTCTTCCTCCAGCGACGCCATGTCCTCCGCTTCCACCAAAACCCTTCCTCCGTCGGCTTTGAGCAGCCCAATCATCAGCTTCAAGGTCACACTTTTGCCGGTGCCGCTTCGGCCCAGGATGCAAAGGGCTTCTCCACGGGCAACAGAGAAGGACACCTTATCCAGAATCTTTCTTCCGCCAAAACCTTTCTCGACCTGCTCAAATGCGATCGCGATGTCATCGTTTCTCGCTTGGCCGTTATCACTCATATCGCCTGATCCGGGAAGAGGAAGAAGATGCACTTCACGAGGATTACGTCCGCGAGGATGACCACCAGAGATGACACAACAACGCTATTGGTAGCGGCTTTCCGTACACCGTCTGAGCCTTCATTGGTGTTGTAGCCGTAGTAGCAGGAGATAGTCGCAATCAAGTAGCCGAAGACGGCTGTCTTCAATGTTGGGGGAACGAAGTCGGCCAGCGCCACGCCGTCAAAGGCACGCTCCATGTAGAGGCGCCAACCGATATGGGAGACAACGTGCTCGGACAGGAATCCGCCAAAGATGCCGGCCGCGTCCATAAACGTCGTCAAGACCGGGAGCATCAGCGTGCAGGCGATAATGCGCGTGACTACCAATAGCTTGAAAGAGTCCACCGAAAGCGTCTCGATGGCATCGATTTGCTCCGTGGCGCGCATATTGGCGAGCTGAGCTCCGATACCGGCGCCGACCCTGCCGGCCATGAGTAGCGCAGAGACCAAGGGCCCAATCTCATTGAAAAATGCAAGAGATTGAAAGACAGGGATCTCTGCGGTCGCGCCAAACTGGACCAGGGTGCTGCGCGTGTGCAGCGTCATGACGACGCCGAGCGCGAAACCGGAAGCCACGACGAGTGCAAACGAGCCAACGCCGATCTCATAGAACTGGGTTAGCAGGTACTCCCCTTCGAACGGGGGCACCCAGGCGTCACGGAGCGCTTTTGCGCCGAACAAGGTAACACGTCCGATAAAGTCGAAAACGGATCTCAGCACCTGGCCATACCCTCGCTTCTCGGCCTTTGATGCTCGGCGGACGCAGAGAGGACCGTGTCGCCCGATAGAATTTAGGTCTCGAAGACGGGATTAGCGGCGAAGCCTGAAGGCCAGGAGGATCCAGGTGATTCCGCATAGGAACTCGAAGCCGGACAGCGCCTGTGTGGTGATCCGCGCGGGCTGATGGTAGTGGGTGAGAAACACGATGCCTATGCCCAGCGAGACGATGCCAATCAACCCGAGAAGGCATAGATGGGATCGGTCCTCCCGCATCTTGACCGCCAGTGCGACTTGAAAGACCGCATTCCCCAAGGCGTGGAGCCCGGCCAGGAATGCGAGCGATTCTTTGGTCAGCAACAGGGAAACGCAGATGAAAATGCCGAGCAATAATTCGAAGCAGCTTTCACAGAGCGACAGCCAGCGAAGGTGCAGACGGTGCTCGAAGGCAAACCCGGCGGCCACGCCCTCAAGGAGACCGTTGCCGAGCACAAACGAACCGAGCAGAAGGCTCAAATAGACGAGGGCCACGGGATCGAAGGAGAAGATCCCGAGAAAGCTGCTGACAAAGAAGAGGACAGCAGCAAAGACGAGGGCCAGGCCTCCTCGGACAGCAAAGACCCACCAGAACATCCTCAGGTCGTTTACTAGGCCTTCAGGATTCATACGGCCGGTTCCAGGGCATAGTTGGCTGGTCTCACCGGGCGGCTGCGACGAAAGAAAAAGTAGATGATGACGCTGACCAGGGCGGCATAGGCACACCAGATCGAAGTAAATTCAAGCCGCCGTACCACCATCACCGTCAGCAGACCCACCATATTCAGCCACGCCAGCACGACCAACAGGCGAAACCCAGAAAAGAATAACGCTCCGCAGGTGGCAACCACATAAAGTACCGCGACCAGGGTGGTAATGGTTATGCGGTTCATGTAAACGATGCCATTGTCTCCGGCGGAGACTTGCAGGGGATACGCGATGAGCCCCCAGAGAAGGTAAACGCCGAGCGCACCGCCGAGGATGGAAAAGCCGAGCATTCTGCGGCGCCGGGACCGGGTCGGCTCAATGAGAAAGACGCTCAGAGGCAAAAGGAAAGGCAGCAAGCCCTGGGCATACAAGACGAAGGCGGCACCCGCGTCGTGGGCTACCGCGGGCGGCAATTTGTGTTCGAGCCCGAGCCAGACAAAACCTTCGGTGAATTGATGCAGCGCAAAGAGGCACGGCATGGCGGCAAACAGGAGTTCTCGCCGATGCTTGACCTCGGCGATAGTCGCCACCCCGATGGCGCCAAGGACGGCACCGCCGACAAAGTTGGCGCTAGCTGAAAAGCACAAGAAACCCTCCGGCGGGCCCGGGTTTGCTGAATAGCACAACCGCATCATACGTGAGCAGGCCCCGGTTTCTCTGTGGGGTATCATTTGTTTCGACCCGTGCCTCAGGAGCAATCACCGATGGATGTAGTGCAACACTCCCGGAAGAGATTTTTTCTCGCGTTCTGGCTTTTCGTTCTCAGCGCTATCTCATTCCTCGACCGGACGAATATTTCGATTGCGGGACTCCAGATAAGTTCCGAGTACGGGTTAGGAAATCAGCGACTGGGGTGGATTTTCAGCGCGTTCCTGATTGGGTATGCCGGTTTTCAGGTACCCGCCGGATGGCTCGCTTCGCGCTTTGGGCCGCGGCTGGTGATTACGCTGGGGGTGGTGTGGTGGGGTGTGGCGACCGCCCTTACCACGCTGATACCTCCGGGTATCTCCCAGGCTGTGGTGCTTCTCATCTCCATTCGGTTTGCGCTGGGCGCAGGGGAAGCCGTGATTTATCCGGCCGCAAACCAGTGGGTGGCGCGCTGGGTGCCGATGCAGGAACGCGGGTTCGTCAATGGGCTTATTTTCGCTGGTGTGGGCGCGGGCAGCGGGCTCACGCCGCCATTGTTGGTGTGGTTCATTTCCCATCATGGATGGCGCTCTGCCTTTTGGTTCAGCGCTGTCGTTGGGGTGATCGCCGGAGCCGTGTGGTGGTGGGCTGCACGGGATACACCCGAAGAAGATCCCAGGGTTTCTGCCTCGGAGTTGAACGCCATTCGCGCGGGCATCACGCAGGATGTGGCGGGTAAACCCGGCGACTCCGCACACGCGGCCATTTCGTGGCGCGCCATCCTGAGCCGCCGCGATTTGCCGGCCCTGTTCATTAGCTACTTCGGTTTTGGTTATACCGCGTGGATCTTTTTCAGCTGGTTCTTCCTGTACATGGCGCAGGTGCGTGGATTCAATCTCAAGGCTAGTGCTTTGTTTTCCATGCTGCCGTTTTTGTCGATGACAATTGGGTGCCTGGCTGGTGGTGTTATTAGTGACCGCCTGACTAAGACCTACGGGCTGCGCGTGGGCCGATGCGGGCTGGCTTCGGTGGCGTTCTTTTTTACCGCTATTTTTCTGGTGCTTGGTTCGCGAGTGCAAAGCCCTCAGCTTGCGGGTGTCATTCTTGCCGGCGGTGCGGGGGCGCTGTACGTGTCGCAGAGCTCGTTCTGGTCAGTGTCCGCGGATATCGCTGGACGGAGTTCGGGGGTGTTTTCGAGCATGGTGAACATGGGGGCGCAGGTGGGTGGAGCGGTCACAGCGTCCCTCACGCCATGGGTAGCGCAGCGCTTTGGGTGGACTACGTCGTTCGCGATTGCGGCCGCGCTTGCTGTGGTTGGTGCTTTGCTGTGGATGACCGTGCATCCTGAACGGCCGCTCAGCGTATGAGGAAGCTATTTTTTTGTCTTCTGGCGTTGGTCTTGACTGTGTCCACGTTCGCGGCAGAGGTGCGAACACCGACGCAAGAAGGGATTGTGTATGGGGTAGCCGACGGGCAGCCGTTGACCATGGATTACTACGCGCCTAAGGGGCCGGGGCCGCATCCGATTGCGATCATCATCCATGGCGGTGGCTACCAGCGGGGGAATAGCAAGAGCGGCAGCGAAGCGTACTGCGCGGATTTTCTGGCGCCTGCGGGGTATGCGGTGTTTTCGATCAACTATCGGCTGGCGCCGAAGTACCCCTACCCCTATATGGTTTATGACGTCCAGAGGGCAGTTCGTTTTCTCCGCCACAATGCGAGCCGCTGGGATGGGCAGGCGGATCGAATCGCGCTGGTGGGTGGATCTGCGGGTGGGTTCTTGAGCAATATGGTGGGGTTGTTGAATGCACCCGGCGATGGTACGGCGGCCGATCCTGTGGACCGCGAGAGCGCACGGGTGCAGGCCGTGGTGACTTTGTTTGCGCAGAGTAGTTTTGCGACTGTTCCGCTGAATGCGGATGTGCATGCGCTGCTTGATCCTCTGATTCGGGAGAAGGGCGAGGCGGAGGCGCTGAGGGAAGCGTCCCCGATTACTTATGTTTCCAAGGGCGACCCTCCGTTTTTGCAGATTCTTGGGGATAAGGATGAGTACATTCCGTTTAGTGAGGCGACGAATCTGGATGCGGCGCTACGTAAGGTCGGGGTGCGGAGCGAGATTATTCGGATTCCTGGTGGGATGCATGGGACCGGCGGGTGGCATAAGTTACCGGGGGTGCCGGATTGGGAAGTGCAGATGACGGAGTGGCTCAATCGTACGCTTGGACATCACGGGATTGTGGGTGAGGGGGTACGGAAGCGGGAGCCGGTGGGTGGGGTTCCTCCTGCTTGAGTGGTTGGAGTCTACAGGGTTGGAGGTTTGGGTTTGTGGTATCCCACATCTCGCGAAAAACGAGCGAGATATGGGCGGCACCCAGGATTTGTTTGGAACGGGATGTGAGAGTAAAAGCATTGGTGGGCTTCGCCCGTCGTTTTCGGCCCACGTACGCTTTGGCGGACGTGGGGCACCCGTCCAGTTTCCGTCGATTTTTTGTTGGGCCCCGAGGTTCGTCAGTGTTGGTTTAGTCTTCAGTTCAACTTCCTGTCCGTGTGGAGTAAAGGGACTAGCAATTCCTGGTCATAGGCCCGGATGCTTCAGGCGCACGGCGTATAGGGAGTGGTCGCTTAGGAGGTAGAGGGTGCGGCGGTCTTTGCCTCCGAAGAGAATGTCGTGGGGGCGCTCGGGTACGTCTATGCTGCCCAGGAGCTTGGCGTCTGGGTGAGTAGATGTAGATTTGGCCGGCGGCTAGATAGACATTGCCTTCGGCGTCCTGGGCCAGACTTTCTCCGCCTTGCTCCACGAAGGTAGTTATCTGCGATAGCGATCCGTCGGGATTGAGCAGGCCGCGGTAAGTGCGCTGCTCGGCTTCATTGGTGGCGTAGAAGGGCTTGCCTTCTGTTCCTTTTACTAATCCATAGGCTTCGAGCACGGGCGCCCACTTAGTCCCGAAATACGGTTCCCCCTGCACGATGGGTGCATTTGCCGGAATGAAGAGAGAGTTGTCTGGGGAGACAAACTGGAATGTCGTGCGGTCCCCTAACCCTTTCTCGAACATTTGTTGCAGTGACGTATACGTATAGGGCTGGGTGGCGGAGAGAGTTTCTGCAAAGTCCCCGTTGAACCAGTAGTCAACCGGCAAGGCGGGGGTAAGGCCGGGACGCTCCGCCGCCGGTTCAAGATGCAGAACCTTGAGTTGGGCTTCGGGGTTGGTCTGAGTCGGGGCGAAAGGCGTAGGCGGTCAGATCCTTGCCGCCGGAGGAAACGACGATCAGATCACCGGCTTTGTCGAAGACCAGGTTGACTGGATCCAGGGGAGCGTCACTCACCACCACTGCGTTTTTCGATTCGGGCGACCAGCGGTAGATGCGGTGGAAGTGCGCGTCGACGAAATAGAGTTGCCCGGTTGCATCGATGGCAGCACCAGAGATGTTGTAGAAGCCGGTGGCCAGGCGCTCGACCTGCGCACCCTTTTCGATGAGGGTCGAAGTTGCGCGGGTTGCGGGCACTGGTTTGTTGTCAGAGAGATCGAGCCAGGCGAACTCGCGGTCACGCACTTCAGCGTGGAGCGTCTGATCGACGATGGCGTTTTCGAAGGGCACCTTGTTGGAACGCACTGCCTGGCGGCAGGCTCCGGTGGCGTCGCACAGGCCGATGGAACTGTTGGCATCCACATGCACATTGCGGAAGTGGATGTTGTTGGAGTCGGCCACCCGCACCGCGTAGGGGAAAGGCTTCTCCATGTGGGTGACACGGTAGCCGTGATAGTTGGCGATGGTCAGATTGCTGGAATGGTCGATTTCGAGTGAAGAGGCATCCTGACTTTCGCCGCTTTCCTCTTCGGTCTGCAGAGCGTAGAGCTGCCAGTTGGAAATATTCTTCAGCTTGATTTCGGCGCGCACATGGTGCTCGCTCGAGAGTTCATACACAAAGCCGGGGATGGTTGTATTGGATACGAGAATACCGGCCTGGGCGAAGGTGTCGGGCGTCCAGATATTGGCGAAGGTTCCACCACCTCCGTCGATCCACAGGCTGGGATACTGCGAGTCCCACGGACGATGTGGATTGGGGTCGGCACTGTGAGTGGAGTTGTACGGATTCATGCGGGTGCCGTCAGGATTGTTGGTGCCGTGGCCGCCCAGGAACCGGACGTCATCTACCAGCGAGTCTTTGCCGGAGTGCCAGAGAAGCGCGACCGCACGGGGGTTGAAGCCGCCGGTGAAAATGCCGAGGCCGGTGATGATGTTGGCTCCTCCCGAAGGCGCGAGGAGCAGCGGCTTGGGGCTATCCGGGCCCTCGAAAGCAGGTGTGCCATCGGGCAGATCGAATTGCGTCGTGCTGGGATGGAGTCCGATGAGCACAGTGCCGGGCCGCAGGGTGAGGGTGTCATGAAGCAGGTAGCGCCCGGTGGGAAAGTAGAGTGCTGGATGTTCGTCAATCGCCTTCTGCAGCGCAATGGTGTCGTCGACGATGCCGTCGCCTTTTACGCCGAGAGTGTGAACGTTGACCCATGTCCCGGGGTCAGGCAGTGGGGGTATCGCGGGCGGAGCGGGAGCCGGCAACACAGCCAGCGGTGAAGCATCATAGCGAGTCTCGAAGGCTCCCTGCGCGCCGGGATACGCCAGGCTGAGGCCATGGGAGAAGACATTGACGCGATAAGTATCGCCAGGCTGGCGGAATTCGCGGCCGCTCTCGCGCAGTTTGGCGAACACGGGCACGTGGCTGCAGATCACATTCTCGAAATTTATTTCGGTCATGCGGCTGGCATCGTTTCCGATGACAACTCCAGGGCCGGTGATGTTTTCGAAACGGCTGTCTTTAATCCAAAGCTGATCGGAGTAGTGAGGATCGATGGAAACGGCAGTGGGCACGTTGCGGAATTCATCGTGAACCAGGGTGAGGCCGGCTTCGTTTTCGCGGATGGCGGCTTCGCGCTGGCCGTCGAAGGTGGAGTCGATCAGCGTGAACTGCCATGCCGGTGAGGGTTTGCGGGCCATGATGCCGAATTGGCCGCCGTGGAAGTGGAGATCTTCCGCTTCGTTCGCCACCTCATGCACACCGGCAAACCCGGAACCGATGGAGAAGTCTATGTGACTAAGAAATGCATGTTGTGCCGCGTGAAAGCGAATGGCGACTGCACCTGCGTTACCCGGCCCAATCTCGAAGTCGACGTTGCTGATCGCGGAATAGAAGGTACCAGGGTTGGCGTCGGGAACGTTGCGGTCGGGCGGCGGGACCACTCCGCGCGGTGTTGGTGGAGGATGGTAGGCGAAACGGGGCGAGCCTGCGGCGCCCTGAGGCCGGGGCCGCGCGCCGGCGAAAAAGAACATGTAGGCTATGCCGTTCTGATACCCCGGAGTGTTTTCCCCTAGTACAAACACGGGACGTTGGGCACCGTAGCCGATGACACGCACGCCAGGCCAGAGATAGATGGTGCGGCTGATGCGATAGCGTCCTGGCGGGATGAAGACGACGCCCTCGCCTTTTGCGGCCTGGAGCTTGTCGATGGCGGCCTGCACGGCTGCGCTATCGTCTTCTTTGCCGTCGCCGTGAACATGGAATTCTTCTGCTGTCAGGTACACTGCCGCCGGGTCGTCGAGGCGCGTGGGATAGGCAGACGAAGCAAAGCAGCTTGATGTAACTGAAAGAGTTACGAGCAATAACGAAATAATTTTCACGGTTCCTGCCTGAAGATGTTTAGTTTATCTTGCATAGTTTATCGGCCGCGGCAGTGTAGTTAGATCCCACATTGTGGTATTCCAGTTTTCCTTTGACAATCGTGCATGGAGTTATCTATAAGTTAACCCGCCCGCAAATACATTGTTAACGTGTGCGGGAAAACTGCGTAAGTTTCTGCTTAAAAGAGACACCGCAGGGTTTCTGAGCAACAGGTTTCAACATTTTTGGAGGTCACGGGACCATGAGTATTAAGAAAACACCAGCTCTTGCAGCTGTATTCGTCGTGCTGTTCAGCTTTTGCGCGGCGGCCATTGCACAGGTAACCACGGGCAGTATTCTGGGAACAGTTCGCGATGCTTCAGGAGCGGTGGTTCCCGGGGCAACGGTAACCGTCACCGATACCGGCAAAGGCACCACAACCGCCAAGCAAACGGATACAGAAGGTAACTACAGCGTTCCCTACCTTCTTCCTGGCACTTACAACATTTCAGTTGAGATGAAAGGCTTTAAGCGCAGTATCCAGAACAATGTGGTTCTGGATATCGATCAGAAAGCCCAGGTCGACTTTGCGCTCGAGACCGGCGGGGCCAGCGAGACCGTAGAGGTAACCAGTGCGCCTCCGCTGATTCGGCTTGACAGCTCGGAATTGGGCGAAGTGGTGGGCAAGCGCGAAGTGCAGAACCTGCCGCTGAACGGCCGCAATTTCGCCCAGCTGGTTTATCTTGTGCCGGGCGTGACCAGTGGCCAGGCGGGCGAGAACCTCTCCGGGTCCAGTTCGTTCAATCCACGCGCAGCGTCGAACTTTAACGCACTGGGAAGCCAGGCCAATACGAACGCCTGGATGGTCGACGGCATCGTCGATAACGAATACACCTTCAACACGGTCATGGTGCAGCCCTCGGTTGAGTCGATCGCCGAGTTCAAGGTGCTGACCGGATCGTATGCGGCTAACTACGGCGTGGGCGCCGGCGTGGTGTCGGTGTCTACGCGTTCCGGCGCGAATGCGCTGCATGGGGAAGTTTTTCTTTATCTGCGCAACAGCGAAGCTGGATGCGCGCAACTACTTTGCGCGGGTGGGCAGCGCGGTGCAGAAGCCTGCGTATCGCCGCGGCCAGTTTGGCGGCGCGGTTGGCGGGGCGATCATCAAGGACAAGCTGTTTTACTTTGCCGACTACTATGGACAGCGTTCGCTGAAGGGCATCGTTAACCAGAACAATGTTCCGACGGCGGCGGAACGGATCGGTGACTTTAGCGCCTACACCAACACCAGCGGGACACTGATCCCGATCTACGATCCGCTCACGACGGTCGCAACCACGACCAACGGGACGACGACTTACAGCCGCAGCCAGTTCATGGGTTGCAACGGCAACCAGCCTAACGTGATTTGCCCCTCACGACTTGCCCAGGTGGGTCTCAACCTGGCCAGTATTTATCCGCTGCCAACGGGCCCCGGCAGTTTCAATAACTATGTCTCCACTGCCGACCAGGTCATCGACGACAACGGCGGCAATGCGCGCGTGGATTATCACCTGAGCGAGAAGGATTCCATGTTTGGACGCTTCAGTTATGAGAAGTTCGTCCAAAATGCTCCCAACCCTTTAACGGGAGGCCAAGGCACTTGCTGCCTTCCCACGCCTTCATCTGCAGCCAAGCAGTTCGACCTCGGACCTTACGTGGCCGGCATTCAGCTCACCACGTTGATCGCACAGGGCCTGGCGCTGAATGAGACGCACGTTTTCAGCCCGTCTCTGTTCAATGAATTCCGCGCCGGTTACTCACGCACGAACCCTTTCACGACGCAATCGGATTTTGGTCACAACTCGTCCACTTCACTGGGTATCCAGGGACTGAATATTTCGCAGTACACAACCGGCCTGCCTAACCTCACGATTGGCAGCTCGTGCGGTAACGAGTTCACCTGCCTTCAGGGCGGAACGGCTTTCCTGCCCGCACACCCGGTCCAGACCGACATTCAGGTGGAAGACACGTTCTCGTGGTCGAAGCAAAATCATTCCTTGAAATTTGGCTTCCGCTACGTCCGTGTTCTGGCTTCGCCGTTTACGAACACCACCACGCGCGGCGGTCTGACCTTCAATGACAACTTCACCAATAGCGGTACGGCCGCGGCAGGCGGCGCCGGGCTGGCCTCCATCCTGCTCGGCTTTCCCAATGCGGGCAGCCGCAACTTTCTGATCACTGCCGTACTACATCACCAACGTGCAATACTCCGGCTTTGTCCAGGATGACTGGAAGGTCTCTCCCCGCCTGACGCTCAACCTTGGCGTGCGTTATGATGTGTTCACTCCGGATGTGGAGAAGGACAACAAGCTGGCAAACTTCAATGAAAATACGCTGGTCTTCGATTTTGCGGGCCAGAACGGCGTTAGCCGGAGCGCGGGCATTCAGACCCGCTACGGCAATGTGGGGCCGCGGGTTGGCCTGGCATACGATCTGGACGGCAAAGGATCGACCGTCATTCGCGCTGGTTTTGGGATCTCCTACTTCCCGGATCCGTTTTCGGCTTCGGATGAGTTAGGGCAAAACCCGCCCTTCACGATTTCGCAGACGTTCTCGAGCCCAGCCACTTTCCCTCTCCCGAGCGCGTTCGCCCCGGCTAACCAATGCACCGCGACCAATCAGAGCGCGAGTTGCCAACCGATTCTGAGCAATCCCTTTCCCCAGGGTGCAGTGGCGTTGCCGCTTTCTTCTTTGACGACAACGACGGCTCTGAATGCGGCGCATCCGGCGCTCATCGGCCATTCGCGGCAGAACCAGACGCCCAACATGCAGACCTATACGTTCGGCCTGGAGCACCAGAGTCTGGGTGGAGTTGTGGGACTCGCCTACGCCGGCAGTCATAGCGTCCATCTGACTTATGCCTACAGCCCCAACGAAGTGGGACTGATTCAGCCCGGTGGCCCAACCTCACAGACGTTGCGCCGGCTCTATCAGCCCATCAACAATATTTCGACGTGGGTGCAGGAAGACATGATCAACGCGTCGAACTACAACAGCCTGCAGGCCAACTACACCAAGCGCTACACCCACGGGCTGACAGCGCTGATCAGCTACACCTACAGCAAGTCGCTGGACTATGGCGGCTCCGCTGCTTCGGGTGGCGGCGCAGCGGGCAACCCGCAAACCGTAACCAATCTGAAAGCGGGATACGGCGCATCTGGTTTTGATCAGAAGCACCGGTTGGTCAGCAGCGTTACCTACGAACTTCCGTTCGGAACCGGCAAGCAGTTCCTAAACAGCGGTTTTGCTTCAAAGGTCCTGGGCGGGTTTGAGATTGATGCCATCACGACCTACGCCTCGGGCCCTCCGTTCTCGGTGAGCTTGAACAGCGGTGTTAACAGCGGCGCGCCGAGCTGGCCAAACCGGATTGGCGGCCGGGGCAAGATCGACCACGGCACCCCGCTTCGCTTTTTCAACGCGACTCTGTGTCCTGCCGGACAAACAACACTGCCGAGTGGCGCGGTGTGCGCTTTCCAGACACCGGCTCCCAACACCTATGGAAACGTTGCGCGTTCGGTTCTGTATGGTCCGACTACGAAGGACTGGGACATCGGCCTGCAGCGGCGGTTCAAGCTGTACGAAGACAAGAGCCTGAACCTGAAGTTCGACGCCTTTAACGCCTTCAACACGCCTAACTTCTCGACCCCCAATACGGCGATTGGTTCTGCACAGGCGGGTCAGATTACGGGTACGGTGAACGATAACCGCGATCTGCAAGCCTCGGCGACGTTCTACTTCTAAACCTGCTCATGGGGCGACCGGACACGGCCCCCATGCAACCTATCTGACAATGCGATATCCTTCTCCTTCGCATACGGGTGGAGCAAAACCGGGGTGAAGCGCCTGGCGGCCGCTAGGGCACTTCTGCGCCAAGAGTCAGGATTTCTGCAAGGATCAACTACAAAGGGGGAAAGGTAACAATGTCAGATTCCAATGGATGGAAATTCAATCGCCGTGGTGTGCTCAAGTCTTCCATGGCCGTCCTGGGCGGCGGACTTCTAAGCCGCTACAGTTTGGAAAAGGCCGCGGCAGAGCAAGAGCCGGCAGTCAAGAACGTCAACCTGAATTCCAGTCCGTCGACGCTCAAGATTACCGATATGCGGTATGCCATCATCGTCAAGCCCGGCCCCAGCCCCTGCCCGATTATTCGTATCGACACCAACCAGGGCGTGTATGGACTGGGTGAAGTGCGCGACGTGGGCGGCTATCAATACGCCATGGTGCTGAAAAACCGCATCGTGGGCGAGAACCCGTTGAAGATTGATTATCTGTTTCAGAAGATCCAGCAGTTTGGCGGGATCTCGCGCCAGGCGGGCGGTGTTTGTGCAATTGAGATGGCGCTGTGGGATATTGCGGGCAAGGTTTACAACTGCCCCGTGTACCAGATGCTGGGTGGGCAATGGCGGGATAAGATCCGCGTCTATGCGGATACCACGGAGTCGGATGATCCGAAAGAATATGGACGGCGCGCCAAGGAACGCAAAGAGATGGGGCTTACCTGGATGAAGATGGATCTGGGCATCAATGTCCTCGAAGGGATGCCGGGCATGGTGATGGAGCCCGCGGGCCAGAGCAAGTGGGAGCTGCGCAATCAGCCGCATCCGTTTATGGCCACCGAGGTCACTGACAAGGGTATCGACCGGCTTTGCGAATATGTGGCAGCAGTGCGGGAAAATATTGGTTACGACATGCCGTTGTCCATGGATCACCTTGGGCATATCGGCGTGAAGTCCGTCATCAAGCTGGGCAAGGCGTATGAGAAGTTCAATCTGGAATGGATCGAAGACGTGATCCCGTGGTATTACACGGACCTGCTCAAGGAGATCACGGATGCGAGCCCGACGCCAACGATTACCGGCGAGGATATTTACGAAATCGCGGACTTCGAAAAGCTGTGCAGCGTTCACGCGGTGGACAAGATCCATCCGGATCTTGCGACCTCTGGGGGGATTCTGCGGACCCACAAGATAGGCGACATGGCGTTTGGTTATGGTGTTCCGATGGCGATGCACTTTGCCGGCACGCCGGTCAGTTGCATGGCCAACGTGCACTGCGCGGCCGCTACGCGTAACTTCCTGGCGCTGGAGAACCATTCGCTCGATGTGCCGTGGTGGCAGGACCTGGTCAATGGGCTGGAGAAGCCGATGATCAGCCAAGGGTTCATCAAGGTTCCTGAGACTCCGGGGCTGGGGGTCACGTTGAACGATGAGGTTTGTAAGCAGCATCTGAAGAAAGGCACCGGGTATTTTGAACCGACGCCGATGTGGGATGATGTGCAGTCGATCGACGACGCGCTGTTTAGCTAGCTAAGCTAGCCAGGCCGAAGGAGAACTGCAGATCCCTCGCTTCCCTCGGGATGACAAAAAGGAGAGGGTGGCTGCAAGGGGAGGGCGGTTGCTAAAGGAGAGGGTGGTTGCTGGGGGCACGAAGAGGCACTTTCCTAACAATTGCCCTTTCCTTTAGCAATTGCCCTTTCCTTTAGCAACTGCCTTTTCCCTACAGCCACCCTCCCCTTTTTGTCATCCCGAGCGAAGCGAGGGATCTGCAGTTCTCCTTCGGCCTGGCCAGTGCGGTTTTGTTCTGCGGCTCTATTCGTCGGTGACGCAACCAAGAGCGGCGCTTTTTACAGAGCGGATGTATTTGGCCAGGGTGCCTCGCTCGGCTTTGTAGGGCGGCATGCGCCAGGCTTTGCGGCGGGCTGCTAGTTCCTCCTCGGAAACTGCTACCGAGAGCTCGTTTTTGGCGGCATCGATGGTGATCACTTCACCGGTGCGCACCAGGGCGATGGGACCGCCTTCCTGGGCCTCGGGGGTGACGTGGCCGACGATGAAGCCGTGGGAGCCTCCGGAGAAGCGGCCATCGGTGATCAGGGCTACATCCTTTCCTAAGCCGGCTCCCATGATGGCCGAGGTCGGCGTTAGCATCTCGGGCATCCCCGGGCCGCCTTTGGGGCCTTCGTAGCGAATCACGAGCACCTGACCTTTGGCAATCTTGCCTTCCTCCAAAGCCTTCAACATCAGCTCTTCGGAATCAAAGACGTTGGCAGGGCCGGAAAATCTGAGGCCTTCCTTGCCCGTAATCTTCGCTACCGCACCCTCAGGGGCGAGGTTGCCTTTGAGGATTTGCAGGTGGCTGGTCGCCTTCAGTGGGTTCGATACCGGACGCACGATCTGCTGTCCTGCTTTCAGACCGGGTAGATCCTTTACGTTTTCGGCTACGGTCTTTCCAGTGACGGTGACGCAGTCGCCGTGTAGCAGCCCCTCTGCAAGCAGCATTTTGAGCACTGCCGGTAGGCCGCCTACGGATTGGAGATCCTCCATCACGTACGAGCCACTCGGCTTGAAGTCGGCCAGCAGCGGAGTCTTATCACTGATCTTCTGAAAATCATCAATGGTCAAGGGAACATTGACCGACCGTGCCATGGCAATCAGATGAAGCACAGCGTTGGTCGAACCTCCCAGAGCTGCAACCACGACCATGGCGTTTTCGAAAGCTTCGCGGGTCATGATGTCGCGCGGTTTCAAATCGAGCTCGAGCAGGTTCAGGATGGCGGCCCCGGCGCGAAAACATTCGTCGAGCTTCAAGGGATCTTCCGCCGGTGTCGACGAACTGTAAGGCAGGCTCATGCCCAGGGTCTCGATGGCGGAGGCCATGGTGTTCGCCGTGTACATGCCGCCGCAGGCGCCGGCTCCGGGACAGGAGTGACGGACGATGGCTTGGCGCTGCTCCTCGGTGATGGTGTGGGTGATGAATTGGCCGTAGCTCTGGAAGGCGGAGATGATGTCCAGCTTCTGGCCATTCAGATGGCCGGCGCGAATGGTTCCCCCATAGACCATCAGGCTGGGGCGGTTGAGTCTGCCCATGGCGATCAGGCATCCCGGCATATTTTTATCGCAGCCAGGGATGGAGACATTGGCGTCATACCACTGAGCACCCATGACGGTTTCAATCGAGTCGGCAATCAGGTCCCGCGATTGCAGCGAGTAACTCATGCCATCGGTGCCCATCGAGATGCCATCGCTAACGCCGATGGTGTTGAAGCGCAGACCCACCATGCCTGCGGCGGTTACACCCTCCTTAACCTTTTCGGCCAGCCCCAGAAGATGCATGTTGCAGGAATTGCCCTCGTACCAAATGCTGGAGATGCCTACCTGCGGCTTGGCCATATCCTGCTCGGTCAGGCCGGTCGCGTAGAGCATGGCCTGGGAGGCTCCCTGCGCTTTGGGCTGTGTAATCTGAGAACTGTACTTGTTCAGTGTTTTGGTCGGTTTACTCATAAAGATCAGTGTATCGTCTGTTTTCCGGCAGCGATCTAGAATGCGCAACAGAGGTGCCATGTCGAAATCACGCAGGCAGTTCCTGACCAACAGCTCCCTTGGTCTTTTAGGGATCGCTGTTTCTTCTTGCAACGAGGAAAAGAAGCCGGCAGAGTTGCCTCCCGGCGCGCCTCCCGCCTTTGCGACGGCGCCCCCGGTTGGACCTGATGTTTCCCCGCTGACGTTTGCGGAAGCAGAAAAGCTGGTCCAGGTGGAGTTGAGCGACGCCGAGCGCAAGGAGGCAGTTGTGAGCTGGCGTAGTGGGATGGCTCCGCTGTACGAGCGGCGCGTTGGCCCGCGCAAGGTCGCACTCGAACCGGAGTTGGCGCCCTGGTCCCATTGCGAAGCGGCGCTGCCGGGCAAGCCGGCGGGTCCTGAGCACGACGTGTTTGTGCGCAGCAAAGTTGACCCGGCCCCACTGCCCACCAACGATGAGGACATCGCGTTCGCTCCCGTAACGCGGCTGTCGCGCTGGATGGAGACGCGCAAGCTGACATCCGAGCGGCTTACCAACATCTATCTGCAGCGCATCGAGCGCTTCAATCCCACGTTGCTGTGCGTCATCACGCCGACGCGGGAGTTGGCCATGGCGCAGGCCAAAAAGGCCGACCAGGAGATTGCCGCAGGCCACTACCGCGGGCCGCTGCACGGCATTCCCTGGGGCGGTAAGGATCTGCTGGACACTGCAGGAATACCCACGACCTATGGCGCGGAGCCTTTCAGGAATCGCGTGCCGACCGAGAATGCAGCCGTGGTCAGGCGTTTAACCGAGGCGGGCGCAGTGCTCGTCGCCAAGCTGAGCATGGGCGCACTGGCACTCAACGATGTGTGGTTTGGGGGGCAGACGAAGAACCCCTGGCTGCTGCAGGAAGGTTCGTCCGGGTCCAGTGCGGGTCCTGGCTCCGCCACCGCGGCCGGACTGGTGGGCTTTTCGATCGGCAGCGAAACCGGAGGCAGCATTGTGGGTCCCACAATGCGCTGCGGCATCACAGGGCTGCGACCGACCTATGGACGGGTTCCGCGAAGCGGCGCCATGACTCTGTGTTGGTCACTCGACAAGCTCGGCCCTATGACCCGCAGTGTCGAGGACTCCATGCTGGTGCTCGAGGCCATCACCGGACCAGACGCCGGCGATGTGGCCAGCGTGCCCAGCAAGCTGGACTACGATGCGGGAGCGAAGGTCAGCGGTCTGCGCATCGGCTATTTTCCCAAATGGATGAACGAGGCTCCGGCCACGGATGTCGATCGCGCGGCCCTGGAGGCAGTGAAGAAGGTCGGCATGGTGCCGGTCGAGGTAGCCATTCCTGACTGGCCTTACGATTCGCTGCAGCTGATCCTGTTCGCCGAAGCAGCGGCCGCCTTCGAGGAGTTGACGCTTACGCACGGCGTCGATCAATTGAAAATGCAGGTGCCTGACGCGTGGCCGAATTCGTTTCGCCAGGCACGCTTTCTTTCCGCAGTGGATTTTGTTCAGACCGACCGGTTCCGGCGTAAGGTCGCCAACGAGATGGCCCGTGTCTTCTCAAACGTGGACCTGCTGCTGGTTCCGTCCCTGCGCGATGAGATGCTCACCATCACTAATTTCACGGGTCATCCCTCGCTGACTTTGCGCGCGGGATTCATCGAGGTGTCGGAGTCGCGCAGCGACTGGGCGCCCGATCCCGCCAATCCTCCGGCCAAGTTTTCGCCGCCACGGCGGGTGCCTCACGGAGTGACGCTCATTGGGCGGCTCTTTGACGAGGGCAGGTTGGGAGGCGCAGGCTTGGCGCTGGAGCGCTCCTTTGGCGTTGTTGATCAGCGGCCCCCGGGTTTCTAGTGAACGTCCTCGAGTCCATCCGCGTTGTCGAACTTACGGAGGCGCTGGCCGGACCCTACTGCGCCATGATGCTGGGAGATTTCGGCGCCGACGTCATCAAGGTGGAGCGCAGGCAGACGGGCGACCAGTCGCGCAGTTGGGGCCCTCCGTTCGTGGGCAGTGAGTCGGCTTATTTTCTCGCCACCAATCGGAATAAGCGTTCTCTCTCGCTTGATTACGATCACCCCCTGGGTTCTGCGATCCTGCATCGCCTGCTGTCGACTGCGGATGTGTTCCTCATCAACCAGCGCAATCTGGCTTCGCTAACGCGGCGCGGGTTGGATGCGGCAACGATTTGCGCCCGCTATCCCCGGCTCATTTATTGCGCCATCTCAGGGTATGGGCATTCCGGGCCCAAGTCCGGGCTGGCCGGCTACGACATCATCGCCCAGGCGCAGGCGGGCATCATGAGCTTTACCGGGGAACCGGAGGGCGAGCCGATTCGCTATCCCATCGCGATTGCGGATATGACGTGCGGTCTCTACTCCGCCCTGGGGATCATGGCTGCCTTACTGGCGCGGGAGAAGACTGGCGCCGGGCAGGCTCTCGATATGGCGCTGTTCGATTCGCAGTTGACGCTGCTCATCAATGCGGGCAGCAACTACCTGAATGCCGGGGAATCTCCTGAACGCTGGGGGAATGCGCACCCGAGCATCGTTCCCTTCCAAGTGTTTCGCGGCGGCGACGGGCGGCATTTTGTCGCTGCCGTCGGTACCGATGCGCTGTGGCAGCGCTTTCTTCGCGTGCTGCAGGCCACGGGCACGTTAGGGACTGATCCACGCTTTCAATCGAATGCCCTGCGCACGGAGCATCGCCAAGTGCTCATCCCGGCTCTCTGCGCGATCTTTGAGCAAGCACCGGCCGCCGAGTGGCTGCGCCGCCTCACCGCGGAGGATATACCAGCTTCTGCGATCCAGACCCTCGGCGAGGCGGTGAACGACCCGCAAGCGCTGGCGCGCGGGCTGATCGTAGAGATCAAGCACCCCACGCTCGATGTGGTGCGCAGCATCGCCAACCCGGTTCGGCTTTCTTCGACGCCGGTGGTGTACCGGCTGCCGCCACCCCTGCTGGGGGAGCACACTCTGAAAATTCTGCAGAGTCTCGACTACTCGAGCGACGAGATGGCCGCCGCGGTGCGCGAGCAAGCAGTCTAAGTCATTGACTTTATAGGTAGATAGTGGTATAATACTAAAGGGCCTTCTGGGTCCGGACGGCCTGTACCTCTATCTCAACTATGAAGGTGACTTGATATGAGTAGCGCAATAGAAACATTTTTCCGCGAGTTTGAACACAACAGCAACCTGAGTGAAACCGATGCGGTCATTTCTCAATTCGCGGAGGTATTCGTGGTCGCTGGTCCGCAAGGCGCCCAGGCTGTTCCTGCGAATGCGTTCGCTCTCGCTTTGCCGCGCCGCAAGAAGCAGTTCGAAGAGATGGGCTGCCGATCGACAGACCTGACATCGCTGCGGGAAACCACTTTGGGAAACCACTACGTCATGGCGGAGACGGAATGGAAAATGACGTTTGTCCGGGGAGAAAAATCTCCCGAAGAAATCACTGTCGCCTCTACTTTCATTGTCTATGCCGGTGACGAGCGGCCAAAGATCGTGTTTTATCTACCCCAGCATGACGTCATGGCGATTTTGAAGGAGCGTGCGGTTGGAGCGTAGCATGCGTTTTCCCTGGGCTATAGTTTCTATCGAGGACGAACGATGGCTTTAGAACTGGTTGACCGCGATGTTCTGCTGGTGATCGACGTGCAGAATGACTTCTGTGATGGGGGCGCCCTGCCTGTACCCGGTGGCCAGGATGTGGTGCCAGTGATCCATCGCATCGCCAGCGCTTTCCGCCATGTGGTCCTGACCCAGGACTGGCACCCACGGGATCACCACTCCTTTGCTTCCAATCATCCGGGACGCGCGGCGTTTGAAACGATAACGACGGGTCATGGCGAGCAAGTGCTATGGCCCGATCATTGCGTGCAAGGCAGCATGGGGGCGGCATTCCACCCCCATCTGCTTTTGGATAACGCAGAGCTGATTCTGCGTAAGGGATTTCGCAGCGATATCGACTCGTACTCCGCATTTAACGAGAACGATCACATCACCCGCACCGGCCTTACCGGGTATCTTCGCGAACGCGGGCTGGGACGGATTTTTCTCACGGGGCTGGCTTATGACTTCTGTGTGCGTCACTCGGCTATCGACAGCATGCGGGCGGGCTTTGAGACGTACGTGGTGGAGGATGCGTGCAAGAGTATCGGTTTGGGTGATTCGATCGCCGCTACCGACTCGGTGTTGGATTTAGCAGGGGTGCGCCGGATCACCAGCGCGATGGTGGGGTAGGGGTGTCACGATTTGGTTTATGCCGAGAAAGGAACCGCAGGTCCCTCCACTCCGCTTCGCTCCGGTCGGGATGACAAGGAAGGGGTAACGGTTCCATAGAGAGCGGAGGTCGGACCGAGGCGTTTTCATTACCTAGGATGGGCAGGCCCATGACTCCTCCGTCGAGATGACAAATTTGTTTGTACAAGAGGAATTGTCATCTCGACCGGAGCGTACCCGGATTTCCTGCCACGCAGCACTGGAAACGACGGCGTGTGCGCCTTTCAGTAAAGAAAGCCGCAGGAAGTTCGCCAACGCCACCAACACCAACAGGAAATCCGGGGTAGCGTAGTGGAGAGATCTGCGGTTCCCATGACTCCGGACGGGCCCTCCGAGCGGCTAAGTTATAGTTGATTTGTTGAAGCCCTCCGTCATCATTCTTGCGTTTAACTCTGTCGATACGTTAGGGGCAACGCTGGCTCAGGCGCAGGAAATTTCCGACGACCTCTACGTCGTGGACTCCTTCAGCACGGATGACACGGTGGCCCTGAGCCGACAGCATGGGGCCCAGGTGGTGCAGCATGCATTCGAGAATTATGGGGCGCAGCGCAATTGGGCCATCGACCACGTGGAGTCGCGCTACCCCTGGCAGTTGCACCTGGATGCCGATGAGCGGCTCACTCCCGAATTGATCGCTTCGATACGAGCCCTACCGGAGAACCCGGCGCACTCCGGCTTTTTTATCGCCCGCCTGGTTCAGTTTCTGGGGCGGCAGATGCGCCATGGGGGCATGTCGCCGACGTGGCACTTGCGACTCTTCCGCAAGGGCGCAGGCCGCTGTGAGGAGCGGAAGTACGACCAGCATTTCTATCTTTGCGAGGGTTCCGCCGGCCAGCTCCAGGGCTACATGATCGACGACATCCGCATGTCGCTTTCGGAATGGACAGCACGGCATAACCGCTGGTCCGACGCCGAGGTGCTGGAACAAACAGATGCACACGAGGGCGGACGTATCCGCCCCCGCTTCTGGGGGAACCCGGTGGAGCGCAAGCGGTTTCTGCGCGGCCTCTACAACGATGCTCCCCTCTTCCTTCGACCCTTCGCGCTGTTTTTCTATCGCTACTTCCTGCGCCTGGGCTTTCTCGATGGCCGTGAAGGGTTCATCTTCTGGACCCTCCAGACATTCTGGTTCCGCTTCATAATCGACGCCAAGCTATTCGAGCAACGTAAGAGCAAAAGCGTTTAGAATAGGGAACTATGGTTCAAGTCGTAGTATGCATCGGTGGAGCACTGGTCGCGTTTATCGCAATGATGCTGTGGACGGGTAGCGATCTCATCAAGAGCGGCGATCTAGGCTAGCGCCCATAGCCCTTCTCGTATCCGTGAACGTAGGCTTCGCGATAAATGTTTTTGTATTCGTCGCGGCCGACGTAGGGATGCCCGTACTCGGGGGCATGTTTGTAGTTGCTATCGTGCGTGGGACGAAAGCTATGGCCGGTCGCGCGGTCATGGCTGCCGTCGTTGAAACCATCCTGATAGCCCCAATGAGCGGCGTTGTCTGTTGGCTCGTTCTGCTGTTGGTAGCGGTACCCCGGCCCATACTGAGCTGACGCGATGACGGCACTCCCACCCAGCAACAGAACCGCTACTGCGGTACACAAATTCTTCTGCATCTTCATCTCGCACCCCCTGGTAGACAAAACGCAATTCTGCCGGGAAGGTTGCCGCGTCTTTTCGATGAGATTGGGGTTTACGAAACGATCGGAAGTTTGATGATGAAGTCGGTTTTGCCGGGTGTGGAGTCTAGTTTGATTTCCCCGCCAAACTTGTCTATTACGATGTGGCGGACAATATCGAGGCCTAAACCGGTACCCTGGCCCGTGGGTTTCGTTGTAAAGAAGGGTTCGAAAATCAGCTTCCTGTTTTCCTCGGGTACGCCCTCGCCTTGATCACCAATCGCGACGCCTACGCTGTCGCCTTCCACCCAGGTACGCACGGTCACTGTTCCCTTTTGTGGAGATGCGTCGATGGCGTTGTCGAGAAGGTTGGTCCATACCTGGCTCAAGCCCACGCCGCAGGTGGAGAGCGCGGGCAGACCAGGAGCAAAGAGCTTCTCAACCACTAGCTCCTTTTGGCGAAACTTGTGGCCCAGGATAACCAGAGTGCTTTGAATGCTGTCGTGAACGTCGAGTTGGTGGCGTTGCGGCTTGTCTTCGTAGGCGTATTTCTTCACCGCTCCGACAAGGTCAGTGACCCGGGAAACGCTTTCTTCAATGGTGCCGACCAATTGCACGCTGGAGATGAGGGCCGCCATCCAGTTCAGCGGATCGGACAAGGTGTTGCCGGGAAACTCGTGCTGTGCGCACTCCAGCGTCTGCTCGTTAAAACCGATCCCGGAAAGGGTCGGCGCCAGCTTCCAGGCATTTTCAATCCCGTGTGCTTCCAGCCAGGATGCCAGTTCGTCTTCGGCGTCGGCCTCATCGAGCGAGCTCATGGCATTTCGCTTGCGGGGTTGCAAGGCTTGCTCCTGCAGGAGGCGCAGGCACTCCGCCTGGCCTGCCGTCATGACGTCCTGACTGCAAAACCGCAAGCTGATTTGTTGCATATTGCTCAGGTTTTCTCGCATCTGTGAAGCGGCCCGGCGCGCCGCCGCGCCGGGATTGTTCAACTCGTGCATCAGGCCGGCCGCCATGGTACCCAGCGAAATCAGCTTTTCCCGATGCAGCTCCTGTGACTGGTACACCTGCAGCCTGCGAGCCATGTTTCCCAGAACGCCCATGCGGACTTGCGGGCAAGCAAACATGAGCTTCCAAAACAGCTCTTCCCGCAAATAGACCACGGAAGCCGCCTTGAGAACAGTCACAACAATTTCCGAATCCTTGCCGGCCAATAAGGGAACTTCGCCGAAAGTTTCGCCGGCACCGTGGGTGCCAAACAAGGTGAGCTCACCGTCTTTTTGCCGCTTTTGCAGGCGCAGCTCGCCTTCCAGCAGGATCCAGAATCCACGGCGGGCCTGATTGATATCGTAGAGATCAGCGCCGGCCTCGGCGTGGATGAGCTCCACAGAACCCAGGCATTGAAGGTTTTCGACGGAAACGCCGGAGAAGACCGGCACCTTTTGCAGTTGAGCAGCAAGACTCGCTGCTTCTACCTGCTCCACTCGCGAACTTAGTTGAACATCAGTCATGGTTTTAGAACCGCGCCAGGTATTGATGGATAAATTGCACTGAAATCGACCCCTCACCTACCGCGGATGCCACCCGCTTGATCGAACCGTGTCGCACATCACCGGCAACAAATATTCCCGGTACGCTGGTTTCCAACAGATAGGGCTCTCTATCCTGGTTCCAGCTCTTTACCAGCTTTCCGTCCACCTTCAAGTCAGGACCGGAGAGCAGAAAGCCGTTCGGGTCGCGCATGATGGTGTCCGGCAGCCAGTCGGTATTGGGCGCTGCCCCAATGAAAATGAACAGCCCACTTGCCGGCACGATCTCCTCGCCCCCAGTTCCATTACACAGTTTCAAGCAAGACAGGCGACTGTCACCGAGTGCTTCGACCACCTTGCATTGTGTCCTAACCTCTATATTCGATGTAGCGGCAATCTGATCGATTAAATATTTCGACATGCTGCTGACGAGAGAGTCCGCCCTTACCAGCATGGTTACCTTTTTGGCGTACTTGGAGAAATACATGGCTGCCTGGCCGGCCGAGTTCGCCCCCCCGACGATGAACACATTTTCGTCTTTGCAGGCCCTGGCTTCGGTCATCGCCGCCCCGTAGTAGACCCCCGCTCCGGTCAGGCGCTCCACGCCGGGCGTGTTCAATCGCCGATAGTACACCCCGACGGCTATCAGGCAAGCGTGACTGGAAACCTCGCGCCCATCGGCCAATTGCACGATGTTGTAGTTGTTCTCGGTGCGGATCCCTGTCGCCTTTTGGGTCAGCATTTCGGCCCCAAAGCGCGTCGCCTGGATCAGGGCACGTTCGGCGAGCTGCTGGCCACTCAATCCCTCGGGAAAGCCCAGGTAGTTCTCAATCCTGGAACTCGAACCGGCTTGTCCTCCTGGCGCTTCATCTTCGATCACCAACGTCCGCAGACCTTCCGAAGCTCCGTACACGGCTGCCGCCAGCCCCGCCAGGCCCGCGCCGATGATGACCAGGTCGTAGGATTCCCTCTCCGCCTGCGTGCGCAAGCCAATTTTGCCGGCGAGCTCCATTTGGCCCGGTTGGACCAGATAGGAGCCATCCCCAAAAAGGACCACCGGCAACTTGTGGTCGTCCAGTTTGAAACGGGTGAGCAGGTCCACGCCTTCTGCGCTTTGCTCGGGGTCCAGCCATACATAGGGGACGCGGTTGCGGGAAAGGAAGTCTCGTACCTGGTGATCCCGGAGGGTGTAGCGCGGTCCGATCACCCGCAAACCCTCAAAGGGGGCTTTGTAGCCCTCCTTCCAGGTTTCCAGCAGATCATTCAAAACCGGATAGAGGCGCTCTTCCGGAGGATCCCAGGGCTTGGTCAGGTAGTAATTGATCTTTGCCGTGTTGATGGCCTGGATGGCTGCCTCGGTGTCGGCATATGCGGTTAAAAGTGCACGCTTGGCGTCCGGGTACAGTTCCATTGCCTTACCCAGAAATTCCACTCCGGACATCCCGGGCATGCGCTGATCTGAGACAAACAGGGCGACGACGTCGCCGCGCTTTTTTAACTGATCACAGGTGTCGAGTGCGGCCTGGCCGGATGCCGCACGCTGGATGCGATAGTTCGCACCATATTGACGGCGCAGATCCTGGACGACCATCTCCAGGACACTCACATCGTCGTCTACCGCGAGGATAACTGGCTTGCCCATGCTTCTTTAGTGTATTAGCTGCGCGTTCATTCGTCTCGGTAGCACCACTTTCGCTACACCCAAATCCAGTCACGACAGCAACTTGAGAGCGGGTCCCTGCCACTTTCGTGGGGTTTCATTTCCTGCCACAGCCGCTAGGCTTGAGATCACCAGCACCTCAGACGTTCACCACAAATCTGTGGAGAGAAACGTACCAGAGGTGACGCAAAACAGGACAGTTTAGAAGACTGGCGGCTGGTGGCCGATAGCAGGATTATGCGGCCGTAAAGATTGCGAAATAAAAGCGATACGAGGCACAAGGCAGCACGATGAATAAAATTATCCTGGCTGACAACCAAGCAATCTTTCGCGCCGGCATTGCCAAGGTTCTGGCGAGCGAAGAGGACTTCCGCGTAGCCGCACAGTGCGCGGACCTGGAACGTCTGCTGCTCTCCGTCGATGCGTATCGTTCGTCGATTGTTCTGTTTGCGTCGGCATTGCGGCCGGAGTATCAGGATTTGATGTCGCATGTAAAGGCTGCGGGCAGCCGCGCGGTGGTGATCGCGGAAAACGGCGAGCCGGCCCAGATTTTCACGGCTCACGATATCCGTGGGGTGGTTTACCGCAATACCACCGGCCAGGCGTTGGTGGAGTGCGTGCATCGGGTGATCAAGGGCTTCTCGTCCATCCAGCGGCCGGCTGAGGCCATTGGGTCGGAGGAAGAGGATTCCGTCGGGGCGCGGGTACGCGACCGGCTTACCCCGAAAGAGATGAAGATCGTGGCCCTGATTGTGCAGGGTTGCAAGAACAAGGAGATTGCTCTGCGGCTGGGGACGACGGAACAGGTGATCAAGAACTATCTGCGCAGCGTTTATGACAAGACGGGCGTTTCCGACCGGCTTGAGCTTGCGCTGTTTACGATTCACCATCGGATTCTGGCAGCAGCTGCGGCCGAGGCGGGCAACTCGGTCCAGATGCGCACGGCTTAAGGGCGAGCAGCTTTTAACGAGGTTGGTAGAGCGAGTAAAGGGGCACGGTGAAGCCGTGCCCCTTTCTCATGAGCGGGTTTTCAGGAAGCGAGAACATACCTCAGGGCCTAAAGGCCGGACGCTTTGCCCGGTTCATGTACGGGCTGAAGCCCGTACCTACCTTCTCGTACGCTTCGAGCAAAGTGTGCTGGGCAATCCGGTCCGGGATTCGGCCCAGGATTGGCGGTCTGGGGCTGCTGTGTTACTGTTGCCATAGACCACCCTGGGGTGCTCCCGCGTCTGGCCCTGGCCTAAGGAAAATGCCGCAACAGTCGAACCTGTTTTCGTCCAGTCCTCCAAGCGGCTCGACCGTGCAAGAACGGCAAGCTGCGCCGCAGCGGCCGTCCCGGGTTCCTCTGTGGCTTCGCCGCGTGGAACTCTACCTCTATGTCATCATCCGCATCTATATCGGCGTCATCGTGCTCGTGCTGCCCTGGTATGCGCCGCTGTGGGCGGACAATCAACTTCTCAACCACTTCCCGCGCCTGGCCACGTTTCTGATGTATGGAGCGGTGCGCGGGGTGGTCTCGGGCCTCGGGCTGCTGAATTTGTGGATCGCGATCGTCGAAGCGGTGCACTTCCGCGGATCCACCTCTTGAATGCATGACTGAAAAAACCGGCAAACCACCCCACCTCCATCGCGCTCCCCTGTCGTACCAGAACCCTGCCTTTATCAATAGCCCTGACGGCCGGCTGGTGCGCATCATCTCTGAATATTCAGAGCCGCTGGCGCGTTTTCGACGCGAACGCATTCAAGACACGATCGTGTTTTTTGGTTCGGCGCGATTCCGGGAGCAGGCGGACGCCAGCCGTGAACTCGAACTGCTGGATAAGCCAGGATCGGCCACCCCGGCGCCGGAGGAAGAACAACCGGCTACCGATGAAGAGATCGCCCAGGGAACCGCCACCGACCTGCAGCGCCGGCGCGCTGAGGCAGGCGTGGAGATGGCCCGCTATTACGAAGATGCCCGCCAGCTCGCCTCCATGGTGACCAAGTGGACGCAGACGTTGAAGGGGCGCCGGCACCGTTTCGTCGTCACCTCGGGCGGCGGTCCCGGGATCATGGAAGCCGCGAACCGGGGGGCCTACGAGGCGGGCGGCAAGACGATCGGCCTCAATATTCGATTGCCGTTTGAACAGGCGCCCAACCCCTACATCACGCCTTCTCTTAACTTCGAGTTCCACTACTTCTTCATGCGCAAGTACTGGTTTGCGTACCTGGCGAAGGCGCTGGTTGTTTTCCCCGGCGGCTTCGGCACGCTCGACGAAATGTTCGAAGTGCTCACGCTGGTACAGACGGAGAAGCTGGCCAAGAAGATCTGCATCGTGGTTTATGGTTCCGCGTACTGGAAGAGCATCCTGAACCTCGATGTGCTGGTCGATAAGGGCGCAATTTCCCCACAGGATCGCGCCCTCTTTCAATGGGCCGATACTCCGCAACAAGCCTTTGAAATCCTCAAGAACGACCTGACCCGGTACCACCTGGAACCGGAAGCCAAGCGCCAGGCGCAGCCGAACGTGGAAGAGGAACCGCTCCTCTATCCCGACATTTCCGGCACACGATAGGTGTAGCAAGCCGGTTACTCCTGTGGCACGAAACGTGTTGGCAGGGCTGGTTCCGACCAAATTTACATGTAGATTCGCGTGCCAGTAACTCGCCGTTCATGAGTTGCACTACATACTGGGCACACGAGCGATCACACAGATACTGTGTGGCAGCAAGGGCCAGGGTGCGGTTGCTCCACGTAGGAGGAAGAGATGACAGGTTCTCGTATCTCGTATCTCTGGAACAATGAGCGCGCCGCCAATGGGTTCGCTTCGGGTGTTTCGCTGCACAGCCATACCAACCGGTCGAAAGAAACGCTGGATTTCATCGTGAAACTGGCGCACGAGTACCGCTGCTTTTCGGGAATCATGGCGCGGGAAGAACAGCGCTGCCGGCAGAAGCATCGCTTGCGGGTCGACTACACAAAGAGTTACTGGACGCCGCCGCTCACGCCGCGACTGGCATTCGATCTGGAGAGCCGCCAGATCGCGGAGTCGCTCCAGGTGCAGCCGCTGGTTTCGATTACCGATCACGATGATATCCAGGCGCCGATGCTGCTGCGTACGGTTGCCAGCGCCCGCCACATCCCGGTTTCTGTGGAGTGGACGACTCCTTTCGGGAAGGATCAGGCCTTTCACCTTGGCATCCACAACCTGCCCAGCGCTTCCGGCGCCGACTGGATGCGCGAATTTGCCGCCTTCACCGCCAACCCCAGCGACGCGCGATTGACGGAAATGCTGTCTGCGCTGCACGACCTGCCGAATGTGCTGATCGTCTTCAATCACCCGCTCTGGGATCTGTACAAGATCGGGCAGAACTTGCACCAGCAGCGGGTGGAAGAGTTTCTCACCCAGAACAGCCGCACGATCCACGCAGTGGAGCTGAATGGCCTGCGCAACTGGGAAGAAAATCGACTGGTGAAACGGCTTGCGGCGAAATGGAACAAGCTGCTGATCTCGGGTGGCGACCGGCATGGCCTGGAGCCGAACGCCAACGTGAACCTGACGGAAGCGACCAGCTTCAATGAGTTCGTGTACGAGATCCGGCGCGAGAACCGGAGCCATGTACTCTTCATGCCGCAATATGCGGAGCCGTGGAAACACCGCATTATGAAATCCACTCTCGATGCCATTCGGGACTATCCCGACTTCCCCGAAGGGTCTCGCCGTTGGGATGAGCGCGTTTATCATCCGGACGCGAACGGTGTCGATCGCCCGCTCACCGAGCTTTGGCCTGATGGCCAGGCTCCCGCCTACATGCGGATGATCATCCAGTTCGTGAGGATGCTGGGCAGCAACCCGATCAGCAACAGTCTGCGCTTTGCCTGGAACGAATCGCACGAGCTGCAATTCGCGTTGGGCGAGCGGGAAGCGTTCTAGGACAGTTTGACTCTTCTCGCTGCGACCGGGCGCGGATACACTTTGCCTATGCGCGCGGCGACTCCGAGGGTGGCGTACCTTCCCGACACGTTTTACGAGATCAACGGGGTGGCCCACACCAGCCGCCACTTTGAGGCCTTTGCTCGACGACGAAATATTCCGTTTTTCTGTCTCCACCCGGGCAAGAAAGGCGGCGCGATCCAGGAGCAACAGCAGGGGGAGCTGACCACCCTGGAAATTCCCCGCGGCAGCCCGATCTCGTTTCGCATCGAAAAAGATCTCACCTTCGATCCTGCTTTCGTGCGGCATAAAAAATTCCTTGAAGAGCGCTTGCGCGCATTTCGCCCCGACATTGTGCACGTTACGGGACCCAGCGAGCCGGGTATTTTGGGGGCTTGGCTGGCGAAGAGCCTCAAGGTCCCGCTGGTTGCCTCGTGGCATACGAATCTGCATGAATATGCGGCTCAGCGGTCGGGGTGGCTCCTGCGCATGCTGCCAAAGAGCCAACGGGCGAGTGCGGAAAAGAAAATCGAAGATACCTCGCTGTTTGCCTGTGCTCGTTTCTACAAGCTGGCTGAGGTTTTGTTCGCGCCCAATGTTGATTTATGCCGGTTGTTGGAGAAGTCCACCGGCCGCCATTGCGCGCTCATGCCTCGCGGTGTGGAGACCATTGCTTTCTCGCCGGAATACCGCGATCGTAGCGGGACGGATGAGTCCTTCGTACTCGGATTTTGTGGCCGGCTTTCTATTGAGAAGAATGTGTTTCTGCTGACGCGCATCCGGACGGAGTTGATCGCTCGGGGTATTACGAATTTCCGGTTTCTGATTGTGGGGCATGGCAAAGAAGAGGGCCCGCTGCGGCAACAGCTGCCAAATGCGGACTTCACCGGAGTGCTTCGCGGAAACGATCTCGCCCGCGCTTACGCGAATATGGATTTGTTTGTGTTTCCTTCGCACACGGATACGTTTGGGAATGTGGTGCTGGAGGCTTTGGCATCGGGTGTGCCTGCGGTGGTCACGCCAGATGGGGGTCCTCGGTACATTGTGAAGGATGGCGAGACCGGGTTGATTGCCACCGATGATGAGTTTTCCGATGCGGTGGCGCGGCTTATGCTTGATCGGGTGCTGCATGCGCAGATGCGCAATGCAGCGCGACTGTACGCGCTCTCGGCTTCGTGGGATGCGGTGTTTGAAGGGGTCTACAGCACTTATGATGAGGTGCTGGCTAGCCACGGCCGGTAGGCTTGAGTGACTGAATTTCTGGTCGAATAGCAAAAGCGATCGTAGGGCTGCGCCCACCTTTTTCGGCCCATGTACGCCCCACGGCTAGCCGGGGCAGGTAGGGCGAACATGGGGCACCCGTCCGATTTCCTCCAGCTTTTCCTACGACACAAACTTCGCAGGGACAGAGGTGCTAAATGCGGCTACTGCTGCACCTGACCTATGTAGACTCCGTAGGGCGGCAGCTTTATCGATGACAGCGACTGAGACTCTTCCATGCCGGGCGTCTGCAGGAGGGTCTTGAGCTGTTTGCCAGTCACTCCTTGTGAAGACAAATCAAACCCTGCGGTTTGGGGCTGCGGGGTGAAATTGCAGGCGATCAAAACCGCCTGACCACCTGCTGTTTTTCGTAACCATGACAGCACGTTATTGTCGTTCACGTTCAGCATGGTCGATGTGCCGTCGTGCAGTGCCGGTTTTTCACGGCGCAACTTTATCAACTCCTGATACCAGCTCAACAGGGAATCGTCCTCACGGGATTCGATGGCGACGTTTACCGTCTTGTACGAAGGAGGCACCGGTAGCCAGGGCGTGGCCGAAGCAGGGGCAAAGCCGGCGTTGGGGGAGCCGTCCCACTGCATCGGCGTGCGTTCACCGTCGCGGCCTTTTTCCTTCGGCCAGCCGATCTTGCCGATGGGGTCCTTCACATCCTCAACGCGGGCCGGAGTCGTGGTCGTCATGCCCAGCTCTTCGCCGTAATACATCATGGCCGTGGCCCGTGAACCGAGCAGCAAGGTAGCAATGACGCGGGCGATATCCAGGTTGTGCTTCCCGTCGCCGTAACGATTCCAACTGCGTGGGTTGTCGTGGTTGTCGAAGACAAAAAGCGGCTGGCCGTCACCGATATCATGTTCGGCCTGGTCCATGCGAGTGCGGAAGGTTCCCGCATCCAGTTTGTTGAGAAAACCTACCTGCATGTCCATGGGCAGCTGCAATTCGTTATGGTCTGGGCCATACCACTTGCGCAACTCCTCAATATTCGGCAGGTAGGTTTCACCGATTAATACGCGGTTGCCGGGATAGCTGTCAGTTACCTTGCGCAGCGCACGCATGACCTGGTGCACTTCAGGCAAATTGTCGGTCATGGAGTCATCAAGATTTGGGTCGCCATATGCATTGGTGCCGGGCACTACCTTTTCATCGCGCAATTGCTCGTCTTCAAACAAGGTCGGCACAGCATCCAGACGGAAACCGGCTACTCCTTTATTCAACCAGAATCGATACACACCAAACATGGCGCGCTCGACCGCGGGATTTCGCCAGTTCAAATCGGGCTGCTCAGCGTAGAACCTGTGGTAGTACCACTGTGACGTTTTGGGATCAAATTTCCAGGCCGAGTGGCCAAAGGTCGATTCCCAGTTGTTAGGGGGCTCTCCGGGACCTTTCCCGTCGCGCCATATATACCAGTCCCGCTTGGGATTCGTCTTCGAACTTGCAGACTCGATGAACCAGGGATGCTTGTCGGAGGTGTGATTCATCACCATGTCCATGACGATGCGGATGTTCCGCTTTTTGGCTTCGGACACGAGACGATCGAAATCAGCCATGGTGCCGTATTGGGGATCGATCGCTTCATAGTTCGAGATGTCATATCCGAAGTCGACCTGGGGCGATGGATAAATGGGTGAGAGCCAGATGGCATCGACCCCTAAACCTTTGAGGTAGTCGAGCCGCTGGTTGATTCCGTTGAGATCGCCAATGCCGTCGCCGTTCGAATCCTGGAAGCTGCGCGGATAGATCTCATAGATCAGCGCGTGCTTCCACCAGAGCGCACTGGCGGCGGACTTAGCCGGAGTTTGAGCAAAGGAGCCCGCAAGGCTCAGGAAGAGCCCGGCCATAGCTACTAAATTTAAGGTCGTTCTGCGCATAACGTACTTCTCATTTCTTTTTGAGGCGATCGAAGTCGAGACCGAAGTGGGGATCTGATCGCGTGCCGTCGATCTTGAAGGGGACCTCGGTGCCGGCACCATTCTTCTGGAAGATGCGATCGAATGGCATCAGCAGCACGCCTCTCCAGCCTCCGACCATTCGGGACACAGTGGCTTGCATATCGGCAGTTCCGGCGAAGTTGAATTTAGCACCATCGAGGCTATAGATGCCCGCAAGCTTTATGGCCGCGCCCGGAATGTCGTAGTGGAGATTGGAAAAATCCAGGCCGGCATCCGCCAGTTTGAAGTCGCCGTGCATCTGGGAACGGACTACCTGGAACTTCCCGTCCCGCTCTTCCTGGGTAGCGAGTTCTACCTGACCCTGGCTCCTCAGGCTGAGCTGGTCAATCTTGCTTTGGATCTTCTCGCTGCTGAATCGCCCATTGACGATGGCAAAGTTGCCCTGCAGCCGTAGTTTGTGAGCGACATCCTGGGGTCCTGGCGGCAGATCGAGGGTGGTGTGCAGCTTGACCTGGCCCACCATCACCGGCGGATCGGTTCGCACGCCCAGGCGCAGCAGGTCCTCGATCCTCGCCTGGTCGATGGCCACATCGAGGTAGACGTGGCGCCCCGGTTCCCCCTGGACGCGCACGACGTATCCCCGCGCCACCAGGGAGGAATGCAGAAACTGGGCTTTGACCGGCTGTAGATACGTGTCTCCATCAGTGCCGTCGACAATCGCGTGGAACTCGGTATGCAGGGGCACCTTGTGTCCGCTGACCTTCACCTGGAAGTCCGGCGTGTCCGTCTTGCCATCCACCACAATCTTGTCCAGAGTGCCCTGGTACCGGCCTTGCGAAGATAGGATCCCTCCGATGCCCTTGATGGTGCCGAGGTCGGCGTCGTGGAAAGAGTAGTCGCCGCCGAGCGCGGTTGCTCCAGGATGTTCGGTATTCCAGGGGCCAAAGTAGCCCCGGCTCTCAATCTGGCCTATTGGCTTGGGATTGGTCAGCACCGCGGTAAAGTCCATGGGCTTGCCGGCGCCGATCGAGCGCAGGGAAAGGCTCTGGATGACGAAGCGCAGGGGCACCTTGCCCGGCTTGTCGGTGCCCAGAGTGAGCACAGTATCCCTGCACTCCATCTGGTCCACAAAGATGCTTGCGTCATTGGGCAAATGAGGGGGCAGATGATGACCGTTGTTGGATCCAGATATGTCTTTGCGTTGGCTCTTGGGCGGGAGGTTGATGCGCAGTCCCTCAACCTCGACGTGGCCGATGTGCAAGGGGGAACGCAGAAGGCTGGCATAGCCGGTCCGGAAGGCGAATCGCCCCACCGAGATGGTCGGGGTGCTGGACGCGATGTTGTAGGGGTAAATCGCCAGGGCTTTGCCTGACACCTCGAACCCGCGCAGGAGAGAAACGTCAAAAGAACCCAACTCGACCCGGCTGTGGTAACGGGCGGAAAGGCTTTGGAGCAGGCGAGCGCGTAGGATTGGGGCGGCCCGGGAAAGAAGGATTTCGAAGGTAGCCACCGCAACCATGGCAATCGCCAGGGCGCTCATCCCCGCCCAAAACAATGCCCTATGATTTCGACCCGCCACTCCCTCGCCTTTCTATCTTCCCGATGCTATAACGGCAGATCCCGGAATGTAACATCGCACGGGGAGGGAAGCTTGTGAGAACGATTCGGATATTCGCCCTCTTGGTGTTCCTTTTTGGCAGCCGACAGGTTTGGGCTCAAGCTCAGCTGGCACCGGAGCCGACGATTGATGCCTACATACACCACGGTTGGGATACTCTCTCGCGCTCCATGTCGGAGTGCCAGTCCCTGATCGACCCCAAGGTGACTACCCCGCCGCTGCTCTATCTTCCGTTTGGAGCACCCACACCACCCGAGCTGCTGCGGCTCCGGACCCAATGCAAGATTGAAATTGCGCACTTGCCGCACCGGATCCAACATCTCGGGGACGTAAAGGAGTCGGAGATTCCGCGGCCCGGGCTGCTCTACCTGCCCAACCGGTACGTAGTTCCAGGAGGGCGATTCAACGAGATGTTCGGCTGGGACAGCTATTTCATCATCCTTGGCCTGCTCAGCGACGGCCGGGTGGACCTGGCCCGCGGCATGGTAGAAAACTTCTTTTACGAGATTGAGAACTATGGAGCCGTTCTCAACGCGAACCGCACCTATTTCCTCACCCGTTCTCAACCGCCGTTCCTAAGCGCCATGATTCGCGCCGTATATGACGCGGAAATTGCCCGCGATCCGTCGCCTGCCAATCGCGCCCGCCAACTGAAGTGGATCGCCCGCGCCTATCCCTATGCCCATCGCGACCACGATTTCTGGCTGAGCAGCATGCACCGCGCCGGGCAAACCGGCCTGGCCCGGTATTTAGATATCGGGGAGGGCCCGGTTCCGGATATTGCCGACCACAGCAGCTACTACATCGATGTCATCGACTGGCTAGTCGCCCATCCCGAAGTACACACCAACTATCTGATCCAGGCGCCGCAAAACCCGTCGCCGGCTGAGTGGGCGGTGCTGGCCAAGACGAGTTGCGATCCCAGCCACTCGGTGGTCTGCCAGCTTGCCTGGTCCCATGGCTACCGGCTGAGCCGCGACTTCTACAAAGGCGACCGCGCGGTGCGCGAGTCTGGTTTTGATATTTCGTTCCGCTTCGGCCCGTTCAGCGGGTCGACCCATCACTATGCCGCGGTGGGCCTCAATAGCCTGCTCTACAAGTACGAACGCGACCTGGCAGACTTTGCCACCATGCTTCATCAGACGGCCCAAGTGGCCCAATGGAAGCAAGAGGCCGAGGCGCGCCAGCGGGCCATCAACAAGTATCTTTGGAATCAGAGTGAAGGTATGTTCTTCGATTACGACTTCACCACCAGCAAACAGTCCACCTACGTGTACGCGACCATCTTTTATCCTTTGTGGGCGGGCCTGGCGACGACGGAACAGGCCAAGGCCGTCGATGCGCACCTTGGGCTGCTGGATAAGCCCGGCGGGCTGGCCTGCAGCACCTACTCGAGCGGCCTGCAGTGGGATTTGCCCTTCGGCTGGGCTCCCTTGAACTGGTTAGCGGTCGATGGTCTGCGCAAGACCGGCTACCTCAACGATGCCCGTAAAGTTTCCGATGAATTCACGCATACCATCCGCACCAGCTTCGAAAAGGAGGGCACCATCCATGAGAAATACAACGTCGAGACCGGTTCGTCGAACGTGGAACTAATCGCCGGGTACCAGAACGTGGTGGGATTCGGTTGGACGAACGCGGTTTACGTAGAAATGGAGCATCTGTTGCACTCCACGGCACAAACATCAGGGGAACGCCATTAATGACCATTAAGCATGTGCTGCCACCGCCGGAACGTCGCGCCTTTGGCCAATCGCGGCGCAAGCAGGTGCGGCGGCAGGAGCAGAAGCGATGGAGTGCGAGCGACCGGCAGACCGATCCGATTGACGCCCTGGCGGTTTCCGCCGTGGGGAGGGTGCCGGCGCTGCTGGCGATCAAGTGGGAGCGGATGGCGGCTTCCCCGTTTGGTTTTTTTCGCGGCGCGGTCCCGGTGATGGCCGCCGACCTGGCAGTGCTGCCGCATACCGGGATCTTTACCCAGCTATGCGGGGATGCCCATGTTCGAAACCTGGGGGCGTACGCCGCGCCCGATGGACGATTGGTGTTCGATATCAACGACTTCGACGAGACCATTCGAGGGCCGTTTGAGTGGGATGTGAAGCGTCTGGCCACCAGTATCATCCTGGCGGGGCGCGAATCGGGGAGCAAGAGCGCTGCGTGCGGTGCGGCGGCGGCGCAGTTTTTGAGGAGCTATCGCCGGTCTATGCGAGCCTTCGCGCGCATGACGGTGATGGAAGTGGCCCACTTTCAAGTGCATCGGCTGCAGCGGGTGGCGCCGGTTTCCCAGGTTCTGCGTAAGGCTGAGCAGGCAACGCCGCAGAACAACGCAGCGCGCTTGCTCGTGCAGCCGAAAGCATCGGCTAAAGGAGGAAAGAACGCGCCGCCTCCACACCCTATCTTCGTAGAACACCGGCCTTTGCAGTTCCGGCTCTCAGGAGCCAAAGCGCAAATGATTCTCGATTCGCTCGCGATGTACCGGGAAACGCTACTGCCTGAGCGGCAGCACTTTTTCGATTTATACCGGCCGCTGGATGTCGCCTTCCGGGTGGTGGGTACGGGCAGTGTCGGCCTGCGCGACTATATCGTCTACCTGGAGGGCAACGGCAGCGACGATCCCCTGTTTCTCCAGATCAAGGAGGAGCCTTTCTCGGCGTATGCCCCCTACCTGGGAGAGATGGGAGCGCCGCAACACCAGGGACGCCGGGTGGTGCAGGGTCAACGGGCTATGCAGTTTCTCTCGGACATGCTTCTGGGTTGGACTACGATTCACAATCGCCAGTATTTGGTACGGCAGCTGAATGACCATAAAGCATCGATTGAGATGGAAGATCTTGGAGGCGAGGGCCTGATGCAATACGCGGAGATCTGTGGTGAGTTGTTGGCTCGCGGACATGCACGGTCGGGAGATCCCGTAGCGCTCGATGGGTACATTGGCAATTCGGATCGGTTTGTAGAAGCCGTCGCGGATTTTGCGGTGGATTATGCCGACCAGACGGATGCCGACTACAAGACGTTCCTGCATTCGCGATTTGCACCGCCTGCTGCCCGGAAAGCGCCGGTGAAGGCTGCTCCCAGGCGGCGCAGAGCTAAGCAGAAGACCGTGATTAAGGAGGCTGCTCCCAAGGCTTGAGTTTTTGTTTTGGGTCGACGGGTTTCGGGTCCAGGCCAGTGGTCTCCCACATCTCGCAAAAAACGAGCGAGATATGGGGCACCCGGGGGTTTGTTGTCGGGTTGAACTTTGAAAAAATGTTGGAAGGGCTTCGCCCGGTCGTTTTCCTCCCATGTACGCTGGTGCGAACATGGGGCACCCGTCCCTTGCCGTGCGCCGAGTCTGAGCACTTGGCCGTCGCTGGGGTGTAGATGCGACAATGAGAGCAGCGCCTTGGCGCTGCTTTTCTTATGCTCCAACTTTCTGGTGCCGGCAAACGGTTTGGCCCCCGCGTGTTATTCGAGAACGCGGACTGGCTTATTACGCCCAATGAGAAGACCGCCCTGGTGGGTGCCAATGGTACCGGGAAGTCTACCCTGCTCAAAGTGCTGGCCGGGGTGGAATCGCTGGATTACGGCAGCCTGCAACGCACGCGCGGCATGACCATCGGATATCTGCCCCAGGAGGGTCTGGCACTCATCGGGCGTACCGTTTTTGCCGAGTGCCTGTCGGTCTTCGCTGAGTTGCGCAGCATGGAGGAGGAACTGGAAATCCTCTCCACCCGCCTGGCGGAGTTTGATCCTTCGACGCCGGAGTACGCGGCGGCCGCGGACCGCTTTTCCTTCCTCGACTCCCACTTTCGCGCCCACGACGGGTATGCACTGGATGCGCAGGTGGGCACGGTCCTGGGCGGCTTAGGCTTCAGCAAGCATGACTGGTCCCGGCAGACCGAGGAATTTTCCGGCGGCTGGCAGATGCGCATCGCGCTGGCCAAGCTGCTGCTGCAAAAGCCCAGCCTGCTGCTGCTGGACGAACCCACCAACCACCTGGACCTGGAGACACGTAATTGGCTGGAGGGCTATCTCCACGACTACCCCAACGGCTACATCCTGATTTCCCACGATCGCTACTTTCTCGACGTAACCGTCGACAAGACCATCGAGATCTGGAATAAGGCCCTGCATGTCTACCACGGCAACTACGAAAAGTTTCTAACGCAGAAAGAGGAGCGGCGAGCCCAGCTGGCCGCGGCCTATAAGAATCAACGCGAGCATATCGAGCATCTTGAGGCGTTCATCAGCCGCTTTCGCTACCAAGCCACGAAGGCCAAACAGGTGCAAAGCCGGATCAAGGAGCTGGACAAAATCGAGCGCATCGAGATCCCGGTCGAGGAAGAGGCGATCCACTTCAGCTTTCCCCAGCCGCAGCCTTCGGGCCGTACTGTCGTCGAAGTCTCCGACTTGGCGAAGAACTATGGTCCGAAACAGGTGTTGGAAGACGTGAGCTTCACCATCGATCGCGGCGACCGCATCGCACTGGTGGGGGTGAATGGGGCGGGAAAATCGACCCTGATCCGCATGCTGTCGGGCATGGAGCCGCCCTCGAGCGGCAGCCTTCGGCTGGGGCACAATGTCAGTGCCGAGTATTTTGCCCAGGACCAGTACAAGGTTCTGGACGGCAATGCGCGCATGCTGGACGACATCAGCAACACCGCGCCGCGCGTATCCACGACTGATTTGCGAAGCCTGTTGGGGTGCTTTCTCTTCTCCGGCGACGACGTCTTCAAACCGCTGGGCGTGCTCTCAGGAGGAGAGCGCAACCGCTATGCGCTGGCCCGCATTCTGGTGAGCCCGGCGAACTTTCTGTTGCTGGACGAGCCTACAAATCACCTCGATCTACGGGCCAAGGATGTTCTGCTGGAGGCAATAGCCAGGTTTAATGGGACCGTGGTCATGGTTTCGCACGATCGCTACTTTATCGATCGACTGGCGACGCGGATCTTTGAAGTCGAGGGCGGGCATGTACATGTCTATCCCGGGAATTACGAAGACTACCTGTACCGGAAGCAGGCGGCCGAGGCGCAGGGGAGCCGGCCGAACGGGGCCGCCGCAGTGCAGGAGGCGGAAAAACCGTCCCCCGATGCTGCAGCCGCTAAGGGGCGTCGCGTAAATCCCATCAAGCTGCGCCAGATGCAGGAGCGCTGCAGCTTTGTCGAGGAAGAGATTCCGCGGTTGGAGAGCTCGATTGCCGATGCGGAGGCGTCGCTGGGAGTGTATGAGAGCGCAGAGGAAACGCAGCGCGTGACCCAGCGGCTGGAAAGCCTGCGGCAGCGGCATGCGGCGCTCACAGCCGAGTGGGAAGAGCTGGTGTTGCAACTGGAGCAGCAGGCGTAACAAGCTGGCTGCGGCGGTGGTGGAATTGGCGGGGATTGGCTGCCCTATGGATTAAAGTAACCACAGGCCCCTTGACTACCTCGACCCAAAGTAAAGGTCTTGCTTCACGCTCCTCGGCATTTACTGTAAGTGCCGGCATTCTGCTGAGCAAAGTCATCGGGCTTCTGCGTGAACGTGTGTTTGCGCACTACTTCGGCAACTCCTACGCGGCGGATGCGTTTCGCGGCGCTTTCCGCATTCCCAACTTCCTGCAAACGCTCTTCGGCGAGGGTGTTCTCTCCGCATCGTTTATCCCCGTTTACGCCCGCCTGCGGGCGGAAGAGCGGCACGAGGAGGCCAACCAGCTGGCCGAAGCAATCTTCGCCATCCTTTTTCTGATCTCGTCGCTTCTGACGCTGGCTGGCGTCTTTGCTGCCCCTTGGCTGATCGACGTGATCGTGCCCGGCTTCCATGGTGAAACGCGACTCCTCACCATCCGGCTGGTACAGATCCTTTTTCCCGGAGCGGCATTGCTGGTCCTTTCGGCATGGTGCCTCGGCATCCTGAACAGCCACCGCAAGTTCTTCCTCTCCTATTCCGCACCCGTGATCTGGAATGTGGCCATGATCACAGCATTGCTGTGGAAGGGTGGACACGTAGGAGAGTCAAGGCTGGCAATTGTAATTTCCATCGCCTCCGTGATCGGAAGCGGCCTGCAATTTGCGGTGCAGCTGCCGACGGTGATGCGCTTCTTGCGTCCACTCCATCTACGGCTCACGATGGGAACGGAGCAAGTGCAAACGGTAGTGCGGAACTTCTTCCCCGTATTTACCAGCCGAGGCGTGGTGCAGATAAGCGCGTACATCGATTCGTTTCTGGCAAGCTTTTTGCCCACCTCGGCGGTGTCTGCTCTCGCCTACGCACAGACCTTGAATTCGCTGCCCGTAAGTCTGTTCGGCATGGCAATATCGGCTGCTGAGTTGCCGGCCATGTCAAGTGCGTTAGGGACTCAGGATGAAATCAGCCTGGTGCTGCGCAAGCGCCTGGAAAATGGCCTCAAGAATATTTCTTTTTTTGTCGTCCCTTCGGCCGTGGCCTTTGTTGTTCTTGGCGACGTAGTCGTCGCCACCATATACCGGGGGGGACACTTCACCGGACAGGATGTGACGTTTGTGTGGGGAGTTCTGGCGGGCTCGGGCGTGGGCCTTCTGGCGTCGACATCGGGCAGGCTCTACTCTTCCGCGTTCTATGCGTTGCGGGATACACGGACGCCCTTGAACTTCGCGATCATTCGGGTGGTGTTGACGGTGGGGTTGGGATATTTCTTTGCTTTGCCACTTCCGCGGCTGCTGGGTATCGATCAGCGTTGGGGGGTTGCCGGGCTTACGCTTTCAGCGGGACTGGCGGGATGGGTGGAGTTTGCGTTGCTTCGCCGCGCACTGCAGGCACGCATTGGCACCGTGGTCGCGTCGGTTTCCCGAGTCGCTCGGTTGTGGGTGGGCGCTTTGATTGCTTCGGCATGTGCTTACGGCGTCAAGCTTGTGCTTCCGTTCCACCGGCCGGAGTTGGTTGGATTGTGCGTGCTTTCGATTTTCGGGCTTGGGTATCTTGGGTGCACACGGTTGCTTGGCGTCGCTGCCCCGGGTAGTTTGACTCGCTTGCTTGGCAGACGCGCTTAGCTTCTCGGACGCCTAACGAATTCTGGGTGCCCCATATCTCGCTCGTTTTTCGCGAGATGTGGGATACAGCGGATTTTGACTTCAAGAGTTTGAGGTTGAACGCTGTGGTATCCCACATCTCGCGAAAATTGAGCGAGCTGCCCCGAATTTCCTGCACGCGGCCCCGGCAAGATCGCGGGGCGCCTTTCTTTAAGGTAAGGCGCATGAAGTTCTTCGAAGCCACGCCTCACAGGAAATCGGGGATGTGGGGCACCCAGGGTTTGTGGTCTGGACAGAGGGACGACTTTAGCTGATGCCTAGCTTGTGCATGTAGTCGGCGTCGATTTTCAGGCCTTCCATGGGCGGAACGTTGTAGCCTTCCTGCTCGACAAAGCAGTGCTTCACTACGCCGGATTTTGCTGCCTGCTGGAAGATGGGGCGGTAGTCGATGGTGCCCTGCCCTAACTCGACAATCGTAGGAACGTTCTCGATCGATGAGTCAGGCGTGATGTTCTTGAAATCCTTTACGTGCAGCATCGAGATGCGGGTGGGGTATTTCTTCAGATACTCAACCGGGTTTGCACCCCCGACCGTAACCCAGCCGCAATCCATCTCCATGGTGACGTGAGCGGGATCGGTCAGGCGCAGCAACTCATCGTAAGGCACCACTCCATCTGTTTTATGGAACTCCATAGTGTGGTTGTGATAGCCAAACTTCATCCCGGCCGCGCTTACTTTTGTGCCGATGGTGTTGAACTGCTCCGCATTCCATCGCCAGTCCTGCAGATTGAAGGCAGTGGATCGCTGCTTCGGGGTGAGACCTTTGACCCTTGAGGGATCCTTAAATCCTGGGAAAGAACAGATAAGGTAACTGACACCCAGCTCTTTGTTGAAGGCAATGATCTCGTCAAGTTTCTGATGCAAATCGTCTGAGCCATAGTGCGCGCTCACGAGGTGCAATCCGGCCGCGCTCATGGCCTGCTTTACTTGTGCGGCGGAGTGGTTGTAGTAGCCGGCCGATTCGACTTCACGGAAGCCAATGGTTCCGAGCTGCTTCAAAGTGCCCTCGTAGTCTTTAGGCAAGAGTTCACGCACCGAATATAGTTGTAGCCCCAATGGCACCTTCAACGTCTGCGCTGCCAATCTTCCGACGGTTGAGCTGTAGATGAGCGCCGCCGAGCCGGCTTTGACAAAATCTCTCCGTGATTGCTTCAAGATGACACCCCTTTTTTCGTGCCTAAACGCAGAAGGAGAAGGTTAAGTGGCCGAGCGAGGAATTGCAACCTCGCCGGCTGCGGGAATCTGAACGAAGGGCACGGCTTTGGAGGGCGTGAGAGCCGACTTACGAATTTAGTCCCGAAGGGACGGCTGAACTTCTGACCTTTCCAGGTTAGATTTTTAAAATGCCTCGGTTTAGGAACCGCCCTTTCCTTGCCGCGATCCTCTCCTTTTTGTCATCCCGAGCGCAGCCGAGTGGATCTGCGGTTCTACGGCCTGCTCCCGGAAATCCGGAGTAACAAAGGGAGGTTTGGTGTTTCCAGGAGGGTTCGGTGGACGACAAGTGGAGGTTGTGGACCGTAGGAGCGGGGCACACGAATGGCGCACCGCAGATCCGCTCGGCTGCGATCGGGATGACAAAAAGGAGAGGACCGTGGCAAGGAAACGGCCGTTGCTGGATGAAAGGGCAGTTGCTGAGCCGAGGCATTGTCTAAATCCAATTTGGGCAGCAGACGATCTACATGCAACCAGAAGTTCATTCCGCCAAACGCGCTTCAAAGCAATCAACAAGTTGCATCCTCAAAAGGCCACTTGCTCCGCTAATTTGGACAGGTCTGGTTGAGATCCTGGTTCTCACACGCGCTCTTTAGCCCTCACAGCCGTGCCCTTCGTGCAACCTACTCCGGCAAGCCGAAGGCGATGATGTTAGGACCCATAGCCACGGCTACGTATTGCTCATGGTCAAACATGTAGGACATGGGCGAGGCGTGCGGCGTCTCGTTGGTCTGAAAGCTCCAGAGCGGCTTGCCGGTCTTCGCGTCCGCGGCAGCAAACGAGCCATCGTCTGCTCCGTAAAAGACCACGCTTCCCGCGGTGCTGAGCACGCCGCCGAACGTGTCTCCCGGTCCGGTCTGGGCCAACTCCCACACGGGCTTGCCGGTTTGGATGTCGAAGGCGCGCAGAACCCGACGGCCCGGATCGGCTGGATCCGGGCTGTTGGAGCCGCCCATGTAGCCGTGACCCAACTGAAAAGGCATATCGGTGCGAGTAAAGATGCCACATTTGTCGTTGGTCTGCACGTAGTAAAGGGAGGTGAGCGGATTCCAGGACGCCGAGTACCAGTTGGTCGCACCGTTCAGCCAGGGACAAACCTTTGTGCCCTCGGGCGTAGGCTCCTGGCCAGGGGCGACGATGGGGCGACCTTCAGGAGTAAGGCCGGTCGCCCAGGTCAGCTTTCGGGCGTATTGCCGGCCCAACAGAAACTTGCCATTGGTCCGGTCCAACACGTAAAGAAATCCGTTGCGGTTGGCCTGCACCATCAACTTGCGCGGGTTCCCTTCCCACTCGGCATCGACGAGTGAGGGAGGAGCCATAGCGTCATAGTCATGCACGTCGTGGGGCGTGAACTGGAAATACCACTTCAGCTTGCCTGTGTTGGGATCAAGCGCGACCACGGAATCGGTATAAAGATTGTCGCCCTTGCGATCGTCTCCGATGAGATCGTCGCCGGGATTGCCGACGGGCCAGTAGAGGGTGTCAAGCTCCTTGTCATAGGTTCCCGTCATCCAGGTACCTCCACCGGGATGATCGATCCCTGTTCCCTGCCAGGTCTCAGAGCCCGGCTCGCCGCGCTTCGGCACGGTCCAAAAGCGCCATAGCTCTTTGCCCGATGCCTGGTCAAACGCGGCGACAAAGCCGCGCGCGCCTTCGTCGCCGCCGGAGGTTCCGGAGATAACCATCGAGCCAACAATGAGGGGTGCCCCGGTCGCGTTGTAGTTGTTGTGCCAGTCGGCGAGAGGCGTCTCCCAGGCTAGCGCACCGGTGATCCGGTTGAGAGCGATCAGGTGAGCGTTGTCGGTGACCATGAACGCCCTGTCGCCGGCGACCGCAACGCCGCGGTTCGCACCGGAAACGGCGTTGCCGACCAGGCCCTGGGTGAGGGAGCGCTGATAGTGCCATATCTGGCGTCCGCTGCCCGCATCGAGCGCATAGCATTGGTTGACGTAAGTGATGTACATCACACCCGCGACCACGACAGGAGTCGCCTGCAATCCCCTGACCCCGCCCACGGTATAGATCCACTTCGGCTGCAGGCGCGAAACGTTGGTGTTGGTGATCTGCGTCAGCTCGCTGTATCGGCTGCCAACCGTCTGCCCGTTGTAGCTCGGCCAGTCGGCCTGTGACGTGACTGCCCGATACTCGCCCGACTCCGTCTTGCGCAGCAGATAGAGCTGCTGGTCGTCGCCCAAAAGCTGCATATCCTTGGCTGAGCGGTTCAAGGCTGTACCCTGGAGCGTCTTTCCGCTCTCAAGCGTTACCGTGGCGCGCTCAGCAGCCGTGCCCCAAAACGGCTTCAGGGTACGCAGGTAGCTGATCAGGTTGGCGCGATTCTGATCGACGATATCGGGAAAGGGCGGCATGCCTGAAGACGGGAGGCCGTTGTGCAAGAGCTTCACCAGTTCATCGTCGGAGCGCAGGGGCACGCGTTCCAGGATGGACGGCGCGAACTCGCCGCCACCCGCGTTGGTGCCATGACAGGATGCACATCGGGTGACGAAAATCTGGCGGCCGTCGGCTTGCGGTGAGCCCGGTGGTAGTGGAGGGGGAGGAGGTCCCCCTTGCCCGTGAACGGCGGTTGCCGGCAAACACTGCATCAGGCCGATCCACATGGCCGCTTTCCATACCCCAGGCAAACTCCGCATCCAGTCACTTCCCCCGACTCTCTAGAGTAATTTGTCTCGCTGAGCCGCATGACAAATGTCAGCGATTCTTTTTGACAAAAGACACTATTGTCGGCGGCCCCTGCAGCCGGATGATGTCTCAAGTAGGCACAGGGAGGGGATATGGCCACGACCGTCATGGTTGAGCCTTACCACAGCGCAATCAACGAGGGTTCTGCTGTCGCATCGCTGCACAGTGTCACCAAGAGATTTGGCCGCCAGATCGCGCTGGATCATTTCTCACTCGAGCTTCGCGCAGGAGAAGTGGTGGCGTTGCTGGGACCGAACGGCGCGGGCAAGACCACCGCTGTGCGCTTGCTGCTGGGGCTGAGCCAGGCAACATCCGGCAAGGTGGAGATCTTCGGCGGCAACCCGAGAAATCGCGCAAGCCGCATGCGGCTGGGCGCGATGCTGCAGGTAGGGCGCATGCCCGAGGCGCTGCGGGTTCGGGAGCATTTGCAACTCTTCCGCAGTTACTATCCGCAGCCGCGTCCGCTGGATGAGTTGCTGGCGGTCGCGGGATTGCAGGGTCTGGAAGAGAGGCAGTTCGGCACCCTCTCCGGCGGACAGAAACAACGGGTGCTCTTTGCGCTTGCGCTGTGCGGTGATCCTGACCTGATCTGCCTCGATGAGCCGACGCTGGGCATGGATGTGGAGGCGCGTCGGGCCATGTGGGAGCAAGTGCGCGGGCTGACCGCCAGGGGGAAGACGATTCTGCTCACCACCCATTACCTGGAAGAAGCGGATGCCCTGGCCAGCAGAATTGTCGTGATTCAAAAGGGCAAGGTGATTGCCCAGGGAACGCCCGAGGAGCTCAAGACTGCGGATGGTTCTCGGGCGATCCGCTGTACAACGTCGCTCACGGCGTCGTTTGTTTCCGCCATACCTGGGGTCACGAGTGTGGAGGAGGACGGCAACACCATGCTGGTGCGGACCCCCGCTGCAGAAGCCGTGCTGCGGACCATGCTGGAAAACGATCCCACGCTGAGCGGGCTGGAGGTGCGGGCAACTGCGCTCGAAGATGCCTTTCTCGCTCTCACCAACCAGAACGCACCTGTTGCGCAATAGGAGGCACCATGGCTACGCTTGCGATCACTCCGTCACTGCGACGGATCTACTGGAACGAAGCGCGCTTTGAATTACTCAAGCTGGCGCGCAATCGCAGTTACCTTTTCTCCATGGTTGGCTTCCCGGTCGTTTTCTACCTTTTGTTCGGAGTTACCAACAGGGGCGCCGTTTTTCATGGTCACACGATCGCGCGTTACCTGCTGGCAGGATACTCCTGCTTTGGCGCGATGGGCTCTTCCCTGTTCGGTATTGGCGCCGGGCTGGCGTTCGAGCGTGGGCACGGATGGCTCGAGATGAAGCGCGCCAGCCCCATGCCGGCCGCTGCGTACCTGTTGGCAAAGCTATGCGTCGCCATCACGTTTGCGGTCGGCATCACCATTTTGTTGATGATCCTGGGGACGGCCATGGCCGGGGTACAGATCACTACGGTAGAAGGCCTACGCCTGATTTCTGTGATTGCTGGCGGTGTCTTGCCCTTTGCCAGCCTGGGATTGGTGATTGGCCTGCTGATGCCATCGAATGCAGCACCGGGAGTGATCAACCTGGTGTACCTGCCACTGTCATTTTGCGGTGGCTTGTGGATGCCCATCGAGACGTTGCCGCATTGGTTGCAGGTGGTCGCGCATGGTTTGCCATCGTTCTGGTTTTCCCGCCTTGCGTTGCGAACTCTAGGCTACAGCGATAGTTCCCCTTTGTTGGCCTGGACGCTCCTGGCCGGGTATGCGGTAGTATTTCTGCTGACAGCAGCGTTTATCTTCCGCAGGCAGGAGGCTCAAGCCTAACCATGACGCCACAGTCGCCAGCTCGCCGGAACCTTTCCACGCGGTTTCATGATTGGGTAAACGGCGAGTGCCCGGATGAGAGAACTGCCGAGAGGCAGCAACCCGCGGGGGTATGGAGACGCTGGTTCGATTATGACCATACGATCTGGTTAGTCTTTCTGGGTTTCTGGTTTCTTGAACCCTATTTGAACCATTCGCCGCTGTCCAGATGGCTCTGGCTAGCCCTTGCTGTCGTTCTCTTCATACCTCTTTATCTGTTCTCGCATGCCGGCCCCCACAGGCTTCGCTGGATCGGGGTGCTCGGCATGTTTATCCTGGGCTCCGCTTATGTGCCGTTCAACCAGAGCACGTGGGGGATTTTCATATTTGTAGCGGTCTCGCTACCCGAGGTTTCCGAATCGACGAATACGGTCATCCTCCTTTTGCTTTTGCAATGCGGAGCGATCGCCTTAGAAAGCTGGTTGTTGCATCTCACAGCTTGGGTTTGGAGTTTGGGCATCTCCTTCACTTTGCTGTGGGGGATGAATCGCTTGAGGATGAAACAGAAGCATAAGGCGGACGCAAAGCTGCGCATGGCTCATGAGGAGATTGAACAATTGGCGAAGACGGCCGAACGCGAGCGTATCGCCCGAGACATGCATGATGTGCTAGGCCATTCTCTCTCGTTGATCGTGCTGAAGAGCGAGTTGGCGGGTCGTCTGCTCGACAGCCAACCGTCGCGAGCGGCGCTTGAGATCGCGGAGATTGAGACCGCTGCGAGACAAGCCTTAGCTGAGGTGCGCAAAACGATCACCGGGTATCGTTCGGAAGGCTTTGCTTCGGAACTGACTCATGCGGCCCAGGTATTGAAGACGGCGGGTGTGCGACTCAGGAAGCCGGCGAAGACGCCGTACCTCACACCGCGGCACGAGGCGACACTATCGCTTGTGCTGCGGGAAGCGGTTACTAACATCGTGCGCCACGCGGACGCCAGCGAGTGCTCAATAGAAGTGTTTTCAGAGCAAGACCGTACCCAACTGGTGATAGCGGACGACGGCCGCGGCAACATCCGCCAGGAAGGTAATGGATTGCGCGGGATGCGGGAGCGGGTTCAGGAACTAGGCGGCAGCCTATCGTTGGAATCGAGTCGGGGCACTCGCCTGCAGATTGAGCTCCCGCAATTCAGAGATAGCCCTGGGCTTCCCGTAGAGGTGATGGAGCCGTGAACAAACAAATTCGCGTTGTTCTGGCCGAAGACCAGGCGATGGTGCTGGGCGCGCTTGCTGCATTGCTGGAGATCGAGAAGGACATTGCCGTGGTGGCTCGCGCGCGCAACGGGCGCGAGGCGATGACGTTGGTGGCGGAGCACAGGCCCGATGTCCTGATCACGGATATCGAAATGCCGGAGATGAGCGGGCTTACGCTGGCGGCAGAGGTGCATAGCCGTCATCCGCGCGTTCATATTGTGATTCTTACTACCTTCGCCCGCGCCGGCTATTTGCGCCGCGCGATGGATGCGGGGGCACAAGGGTACATGCTGAAGGATCGACCGGCGGCGGAGCTGTCGGATTGTGTGCGGCGCGTTTGTCGTGGGTTGCGGGTGGTGGATCCTGAGCTCGCGGCAGAAGCATGGACGCAGGAGCCTGATCCGCTGAGCGAACGTGAGCGGCAGATTTTATGGCGAGCGGGTGAGGGAAAGTCCGGAGCCGAGATTGCGGTGGATTTGCATTTGTCCGAGGGGACGGTGCGGAATTATTTGTCCGAGGCGATTAATAAGTTGGGCGCTGCCAATCGCATTGAAGCTGCTCGGTTGGCGCGTAGTAAAGGGTGGTTGTAGACCTGGAGAGAAACTGCAGATCCCTCGCTACGCTCGGATGACAAAGGAGGGAGCGGTTGATGAGTCCGTTGTCGAGGCTCGTTACTTGGGCGAGCCGCAGAGCGACACTCTCTAAGCTGCGGATGCGATCCGGTCCTGGCAACAGTCCTCTCCTCTCAGCGATCTCTCCTGGTTGTCATCCGCGTCCGAGGGATCTGCAGTTTGCGTTCGTGTTGAATCACAGAAATTGCATCTCGCCTGCCCCGGCGTCCGACTACGTTCTGCAGACGACACCGCGTGTGCGCCTCTCTTTGAGGAAAGGCGCATGATGTTCGCCAACGCCACCAACTTCAACAGGAAATCCGGGGTAGCGGAGTGGAGAGATCTGCGGTTTTCGTTTAAACGCCGTCACGCCATGACACTTGTCATCCCATTCCTGTGACAACCTGCACTGTTTCCTGATTACAGCAACTGCGATTCTCAGCTTGTAAGTCGAGGCTGAGATATGAATCGATGGACTTGCATAATCCTTTGCGCAGCCCTGAGCACGAGCGGGAAGCTACACGCGCAGACCTGCACCGTGAGCGGAACGGTGCTGGATCCCTCCGGTGCTGCAATCGTGGGCGCCGACGTCCAGTTACAGACAGCGAGAGAAGAGCACACTACCACCGGCCCGCATGGTTCTTTCACTTTCCCTTGCTCGGGTAACGAACCCTACCAGCTAACTGTCCACGCTGAAGGGTTCGCAGAAAACAAGGCCAGCGGTAAAGGCCCCGGGAACATCACCGTTCATTTGCGCATCGCGGATGTTCACACCGACGTCGAGGTGGGAGAAAACGGCGGAGTCTCAGTGGACGCCGACCACGGAGCGGGCACACACACGCTGACCGCTCAGGATCTTCAAGGCATGGCGGATGATCCGGATGACTTCAAACGCCAGTTGCAAGTGCTGGCTGCCACCAGCGGCGGAGCTCCGGGCCAGGCCATTATCACGGTCGACGGATTCCAAAACAGCAGCACGCTGCCGCCCAAATCGTCGATTGCTTCGATCCGCGTCAACCCCGACATGTTCTCCGCGGAATACGACAAGCCGCCATACCAGGGCGGCCGGGTCGAGATCTTTACCAAGCCTGGGCGGGACTCGTTGCACGGCGCTCTCTTCCTCACCGACAGCGACTCCTCTGTCAATGCCACGGACCCGTTCGCAGTGAGCAACACACCCGCAGGCAAGCGCCGCTACGGATTCGAGTTCGGCGGACCGGTTCGCAAACAGAAGAGCGACTTCTTTCTCGCCCTGGAGAGACGCGACATTCACGAATTCAACGTGGTCAACGCTGTGGTACTCGACAGCCAGGGCGATGAGACGCCGGCGAACGAAAATGTTTCGGCGCCGCAGCGTTTGTGGATCGGCAGCGCGCGCACTGACTGGCAGCTCAGCCCGAAGAACATGCTGGCGGCAACGTATTCCGCCAACGTGAACGACTCCGACAACGTGGGCAGCGGCGGCCTGGTGCTCGCGGAAGCCGGCTACAACAGCACGGTGCGCGAGCAGAACCTGCGGTTCACCGATGTCTTCACCCTCAGCCCAACGCTGCTGCACGAAACACACATCGGCTTCACCTGGAAGAACACCACCGATGTGCCGCTCTCGAGCACGCCCAGCCTGCAGGTCGCGGGCGCTTTCACCGGAGGGGGCGCAACGGCCGGCCATCTGCAAAATCGTGAGCGCGATCTCGAAGTCGATGACGACGTGATGTGGAGCCGCCACAAGCACCAGATAAAGGTTGGAGTGGCTTCTCTGGGCATCCTGGTTCACGACTACGATCCTGATACTTTCAACGGAGCCTTTGTCTTTGGCGGCGGCCTGGCGCCGGCGCTTGACAACAGTGGGCAACAGACCGCGATCTCTGGATTGGAGCAATACCGGCGGACTCTGCTGGCGTTGCCCGGCGGAGTTCCCACTACCTACAACATCACCCAGGGAACACCGCTGGTGCCCTTCTCCCAATGGCGGGTGGCCTTGTTCGCGCAAGACCAGTGGAGCGTGAGACCCAACCTTTCGCTGGCATTGGGATTGCGCTACGCCTTGCAAACATCGCCCACCAGCTTCGGCAACCTGGTTCCCAGGATTGGTCTGGCGTGGTCCCCCGACCATAAACAGCGCTGGGTGATCCATGTACGCGGCGGACTGTTCACGAGTCCGGTGACGCCGGATGTGACCACCGAAGCGTATCGGTTAAACGGGCTGCGCCAAGCGCAGACGCTTCTCTACTCGCCGTCTTACACGGAACCACTGGTTCCCACACCTTCGACAATCGAAGTAGCGACGACTCGTCAACTCGCTCCTGGCCTGGGACAAACCTGGTCGTTCCAGTCGCAGCTAGGCGTGGAGCACGAGCTGCCGCAACACTGGCATGTGCAGGCGAACCTGTTTGACGCGCAAGCCTGGGATACACTTCGCTCGCGCAACATCAACGCGCCCCTGGTCAGCAACAGCACGACGAATCCCTTGCTGGCCCCGCGGCCCTTGGCGCCGGGCAAAAACATCTTTCAGTTTGAACAGTCCGGACACCTGCATGGCCAGGTTGTCTTTGTGGGCGCAGACCAGCACAGTTACAAACGCTTTGGCATCTTTGTCGGTTACTTATATTTCAACCTGAAGACGAATGCAGATTCGGCCACGCTGTTTCCCCAAAACAGTTACTCCAATAACGGGGAAACGGCCCGCGCCTCCTGGGAATCGACCCAGCGGCTATTCGCCATCGGGCAGCTCAATCTTCCGGAGAAGCTCTCGCTCACCAGCCAGTTCGATGCTTCCTCGGGAACCCCGTACAACGTCGTCACCGGCATGGATAACAACGGAGACGGGGTCTTCAACGATCGCCCTTCCCTCACCGCGGATCAGGGTACGGGCACCTACCAAACACCCTTTGGATTGCTGAACACCACCGGCGTGAATGGCTCACTAGGCCGAAACGCGGGAACCATGCCCGCTCTCGTTCACCTGGATACGAATCTGAGCCGTACCTTCGAACTACATCCGCACGGATTCGCTGCAGACCGGCACCAGAGCATCACCCTGAACGCGCGTTCCGCTAACCTTCTCAACCACACGAACGTGACGACCGTGGGCAGCGTGGTCGGTTCGCCCACTTTCACCCAGCCGCTCGCCGCCGAAACTGCCCGGCGGGTGGAGTTCGGTATCCGTTACACCTTCTAAATCGAAATCTTAAAGGAGACGCCATGTCCAAATCCGTGACCACTTTTCTTCTTCTTTGCAGTGCAGTCTCACTATTCGCGCAGAGCGGCGAGTCGCTGCTTCCACCACCGATCGCTCCCGAACAAATCGTCTACCGCCACTGGCCGGAGCAATTCGTTCAGTGGATCGGTCCGGAGCTGCCGTACACCATGATCGAACTTTATGTCGACCCGGGCACCGGGGCCACACCCGTCTATGATGCGGTGTTCACCGAACGTACCACCGGCAAACGGATCCACTACACCAACCAGCAGCAGATGCTCGAAATCGACAAACGGTCCGGGGCAGAAGCCTATCTGACCACGATGCAACTCGACCGCCCTGCGAGTGCGGGCAAGGACGCTACCTACCTTCTGCGATTTGTCGATCACGCAGGCGAACCGGTGTCATGGCAATTCGTTCAGGGCTCGGATATCAGCGAGCGTGGGGGAGGAAGTTCGCCTGCTGGTATTGACCCGCCGGTGCTCCTGTATCGCGAACGCTCCGCCGTTGCCGGTGAGGGCGCAGCGGTGAAGATCGGCGATAAGGTCAGCGTCGCCGACGTCTGGACGGAGATTAGCCAGCCGCCGTACTTCGTCGCCTACCATGGCGCAATGTCACAGAACGTCGACTTCGCCGTGTTCGCAGGCGCCGGCCAACAATGGTCGACGATCAGCGCGCCGAAGAGCCTGGCTGTGGGCGGCGAATGGAAGCTAAAGGCGCAGGATGGACTCGGATGCACCTTGCACATACAGGCGCTGGCCGGCGATCGCGCAACCATCGTCGACAGTGACGATCATCTTCCGGGCAGAACAGTCACGATAGAAGCCGTCTGGAACAACGGCGCATGGTCGATCGAGAGGTTGCACTACGCGGCTGCAGGAACAGACGCGGGCAAAGATGCGGATCAGGGCTTGACGATCTCGTTTGTTCCTGGCGCAAACGCGACCGGGGCTCCGTCGAAATTCGAGGTCACGGCGGGGAAAAAGACGCGCATCGCCAGCGGTGTCGTGCATGGCGACCCGGCGCAGCCACGCGTGGGCTGGGAATTCAAAGATCCCCAATGGCTGCGCGGCAAGACCGCCTGGGTGAACAGCGCGGTCGTAAGCCAAAAACCAGCGACTGCGGAAACGGCTTCCAAGTAGTTCGACGAGTCACTATGGGTGCAGCGTGTCACCGAGGTACTGCCTCAGTTCGTGCGGGTTGTAGCAGTGGGAGAAGGCCGCATCGCGGGTAATGCGGCCGGCTCCCGCCAGCTCGGCCAGCGACTGCTCCATGGTCATCATGCCCTCGGAACGCCCGGTAGAGATGTGCGAGCGGATTTGATGGTCCTGGGCAGTGCGAATGAGATTGCGGATGGCGCTGGTGGCCATCAGAATTTCGACAGCTGGGTAGCGATTCGCGTTATCCGCGGCGGGCACGAGTTGCTGGGTGACGATAGCCAGCAGAGCCAGGGATAATTGCTGACGGATCTGAGACTGATGCCCCGCGGGAAAAATATCCAGGATGCGGGAGATGGTTTGCGAAGTGTCATTGGTGTGTATGGAAGACAGCACCAGGTGACCGGTTTCGGCAGCTGTGAGCGCGGCAGACATGGTTTCGCTATCACGCATTTCGCCCACCAGGATGACGTCGGGATCCTGCCGTAACACCGCGCGCACTGCTTGCGCGAATGAGGGTGTGTCGTGGCCCACTTCGATTTGCTCCACAATCGAGCTGCGATTCGCATGTTGATACTCGACTGGATCTTCAATGGTGATGATGTGATCGCGCCGCCGGGCGTTGATCAGGTCGAGCAGCGCGGCGAGGGTCGAGGTCTTGCCGCATCCTGTAGGACCGGTAAGGAGCACGAGCCCCTGTCGCCGTTCCGTCAATTGGGAAAGCGCCGCGGGCAGATGCAGCGATTCAAGCGAAGGAATCTGCGCGGGCAGCAAACGAATGCTGGCCGCCAGCGTTCCTCGCTGATGGTGGAAGTTGGCGCGGAAGCGCCCGATCGAACCTCGCTCGAAACAGAAGTCGAGCGACTTGTTAGCCTCTAATTGGTCTGACTGGCGGGCCGTCAACAGCGGCAGCAATAAGCCGCGAATATCCTCTGGGGACAAGGGCTTGGCCCGCAGCGGCGGTTAAGGATCCTCTGACCCGCAAGGCGACAGCCGATCCGGCCACCAGAATCACATCGGAGGCGCCGCGTTGGACGGCAACCGCCAGCAATCGATCGATCGACGCATTGTCGCCAGTCCTAGCCGGCGGTTGTCGAGCGGTTCAGCTCGTCGACCAACCGTGATAGCTCGCTCCCGTATGCAGCCATAGAATCCTCTCAGCGGAACACAATTGACTTGCTTGTAACGCAAAGCTAGGATATCGGAGTTTTTGTCCACCTCAGCATCCAGTACGCCGCACCGTATATCCGGCCATTGCTCCCGTATCACTTCTGACGCGATTCGGCTTCTGCCAGCCATCCTCGACGCAACAGCTCCTCGGGGACGCTCGACAAATACGGCTTGATGTCGAGGATGGGCGTTCCGTTGAGCATGTCGACGCCTCGCACGTGCAGCCGTTCATTTTCCCTGCGAAGCAAAGAGACGACCGTGAGACCAATCGGGTTCGGACGACGAGGGGAGCGAGTCGCAAAGACTCCGTGGGGCCTATCGTCGAAGGGGGGTCTACCGATCAAATCGAAGTCCTGGGATCGGTCAAACTGCCAGATAACGAACAGGTGCGAGAATCCTTCAATGTCGGTGAGTCCGATCTCGAATTCCGGCAGCACACTGAGGATCCCTTCTGCTTCATGCCTGGTGTGCAGGCCTTTCGGGATTTCAGTTGTATTGTTGTATGGGCTGCTGACAAATCCAATCGGCCGGGGAACAAACATCGTGACTCGCGCCTCCTGCTCCTATGATAGCTGCGAAGGGACGACGGTCATGAGATTCTCAAATGATGGGATCGACGCTCCCGGGTTACTCTCGCCGCAGGTTTGTAGGCCTTATCGCAGCGACGCTGTGCTCTGCTGAGCTAGCTGGACATGCAATGACTAAGTCAGCACATCGCCGCATAGCGGTTCTGGATGCGCCCTCCAACCTCGGACTCAAGCCACCTTCGCCAGGTCAAGAGCCAGGGGTGAAGGATATGCCGCGGGTACTCCGAGCCCATGGCATCATGCAGCGGCTGCGGGCGGAAGATGCCGGCAGCGTCGTTCCGCCGGCCTATACGGGCGCCATCGACCCCGCAATCAAGATGCGGAATGCCGCGGGAATTCGCGACTACAGTTTGCAACTCGCGAACCGTATTGAGGAACTGCTGGGCGAAGGCAAATTCCCCCTCGTGCTCGGAGGAGATTGCAGCATCCTTCTAGGCAGCGCGTTGGCACTTCGTAAACGAGGAAGGTATGGATTGCTCTTCGTCGACGGCCATGCGGATCTGCTCACTCCCGCCAGTTCCCAGTCCGGAGGTGCTGCGGGAATGGATCTGGCTCTGGCCACGGGACTTGGTCCGGAGCTGCTCACCAACATCGAGAGCAGGAAACCGTATATAAAGCCTGAGGACACGATTATTTTTGGTTATCGGCGCCCCGCACCCGGCGAGACATCCCCTGCGATTCCGCAACCACCGATGGGGGCTTTCCCGCTCAACATCGTTCAGCACCAGGGCACTGCACAGTCAGCCCGGACGGCGCTTGCTTATCTCGCGTCAGCGCCCACCCAGGGATTCTGGATTCATGTGGACGTCGATGTGCTGGCTTCGAGATGGATGCCTGCGGTGGACTCGCCCGAAGATGGTGGAATGACTCCGGAAGAGTTATCAACTCTGCTGAAGGTGGCGGCAAGCTCGGACCGCTGCGTCGGGATGGAAATTACCATCTATGACCCGACCCTAGATCCAGCAGGCAAGGGCGCCGATCTCATCGTCAACCTGCTGGGCGAGGTATTCTCACCGGAGCGGGGAGACGCATGAAAATCGCGAGCTGGAATGTAAACTCGATTCGTGCACGGATGGATCACGTGACGGCGTGGCTCAAACAGCATGAGCCGGACGTGCTCCTGGTGCAGGAGTTGAAGGCGGAGGAGTTTCCCGCCCTGATCTTCCAAGGGTTGGGATACGAGAGCGTAGCGGTGACCCAGAAGGCTTATAACGGAGTGGCCGTTCTATCGCGCCACCCGATGGAGACGATCAACACAACCCTTGCCGGCGATGAGGCGGACAGCCATGCGCGCTATCTGGAGATGACGATCGAGGGCATCCGTGTCGTGAATATCTATCTTCCGAACGGCAATCCGGTGGGCACCGACAAGTTCCTCTACAAGCTGGCCTGGATGGACAGGCTGATCAACAAAATGAGCGCGTGGAAAAGGGAGGGCCTGCCGGTGTTGATTGGCGGGGACTTCAATGTGATCCCTGAGGATATTGATTGCCACAAGCCTTCTTCGTGGATGCGCGACGCATTGTTTCAACCAGAACCGCGAGCGCGCTATCGGGCGCTGCTCGACCTGGGCTATGTCGACGCGTTCCGGTCGCTGCATCCGGACGAGATCGGCCAATTCACCTTCTGGGATTATTTTCGGCAAGCATTTGAGCACAATCGCGGTATCCGCATCGATCATTTCTTGTTGTCGCCGTCGTTGGCCGATCGCCTGGTAAGCTGCGAGATTGATCGCGGGCCGCGGGCCCAGCCCAAACCGTCCGATCACACGCCGATCATCGTGGAGCTCCGCTAGCGATGGACCGTGGGCCAATTCTTGAAAGACTTGCGCTTGCGCTGTGGGTGTTCACGCTTGGTGCGTCGGCGCAGCAGACGCTCTCCATCACCCATGTAACTGTCATCGACACGGTCACGGGCAAGACCCAGCCCGACACCACAGTGATGATCGAGGGAAATAGGATCACCGGGATCGCTCCTTCTACCAGCATTACCCCGAAAGCTGGCCATATCGTCGATGGCCGGGGTGAATACCTGATCCCGGGTCTATGGGATATGCATACTCATGTCTACTTCGACAGCACGGCTGCCGACGGGACGGATCTTGTTCTCCCACTGTTTCTGGCGAACGGGATCACGGGGATTCGCGATATGGGCAGCAAACTCGACCAGGTGCTCGAGGCTCGCGATCAGATCAATGCGCACCGCCTCCTCGGTCCCCGCATGGTTGTTTCCGGGCCCATGCTGGATGGTCCGAAATCCACTTACAAAGCGGCCATCCCCATTGCTACGCCGGAAGACGGGCGCAAGGCAGTCGACATGCTGAAGAGCCGAGGAGCGGACTTCGTCAAGGTGCAGTCGGGGGTGCCCCGAGACGCTTACTTCGCGATCGCAGAGGAAGCGAAGAAAGTGGGAATTCCCTTCGAAGGCCACGTTCCGGATGCAGTTCGTGCTTCAGAAGCGGTAGCCGCGGGCCAGATCACCTTCGAGCACCTGATCGGCATCTTCGAAGCCAGTTCTCCGGACGAAGATAAATACCTCACCGGCAAAAAAACAGTGGGGATGTTCCTCGAAACCTACGATCCGGCGCGAGAGGCCAACATCATTCAACTGCTCGCGAAAAACCACGTTTGGCAGTGCCCCACCCTCTATTGGGAAAGAGGCCAATGGCTGGTGGACGCGATCGACTACACCAAGGACCCTGACCTGGCCTACGCGGGACATTCGTGGGTCATCCAGCAGTGGTCTGCATCGCAGGCTTCGATCCTGAAGTCTCTCGACACCGACCCGCTCCCTGTGCGACAAAAATTCGTCGATCACGAGCTCGACATCGTGCGCAAGCTTCATGCCGCCCATGTGCCGTTTCTGGCCGGCACCGATACGCCTGCAGGGGTCGATGTGATTCCGGGCATCAGTCTCCATCTTGAATTACAGCGTTTCGTTGCTGCCGGCTTTAGTCCGCTTGAGGCCTTACAGACGGCGACGCTCAATCCTGCAGACTTCTACAACCGGCGAAGCGACTATGGCACGGTGGAGATTGGCCGGATTGCCGATCTCGTTCTGCTCCGGGCCAATCCTTTAGAGAACATCGCCAACACGCGCGAGATCGCGGGCGTGGTGACGGACGGACGCTATCTTTCCAACGCGGATCTTGAACAACTCCGCAACCGGCTGAAGCAGATCGCCGCTGGGAGGTAGTCGTTCCGCAACGGAAAAGCTGATTTGGGTTTACTCTGACGGGATGAATCGCCGCAGCTTTCTTCGAACCAGCGCGTATGTGTCCGCAGGAGCCCTGGCCGGGGTGCGCCCGGCCTTCGCTGCGGACGCGGATATTGAGATCACTCCCCAGGCTACGGGTCCGGAAATCAGCCCGCACTTGTACGGGCAGTTCATCGAGCATCTCGGCGGAGTCATTTACGACGGGATCTGGGTAGGCCGGAACTCGAAAATCGAGAATGTCGGCGGCATTCGCAAGCAATTTATCGACGACATGAAGCGCATCGAGGTGCCGAACTATCGCTGGCCGGGCGGCTGTTTTGCAGACGGCTATCACTGGCGGGATGCATCGGAGAACCGGCGAAACGCCCTCGAACCTATAACTATTGGCAGGCGAGCATGCCGAAAGGCATGGATGAGACCGAAACCAACCAGTTTGGGATTCACGAGTTCATGCACCTGTGCCGCCTGTGCGGTGCGGCGCCGTATCTTGCCGCAAACATGGCATCGGGTTCACCGCGGGAGTTCCATGATTGGGTGTCGTACTGCAACGCTCCGCCAGGCACGGTATCCCTGGCAGACGAGCGGGCGGAGAACGGAGATAAAGATCCATTCGGCGTTCGTTTCTGGGGTGTCGGCAACGAATCATGGGGTTGCGGTGGGGATATGACTCCCGCCGAGTATTCCATGTTGTACAGGCGGTTCGTGACCCAGTTTCCCGCCTACGATCCAAAGCCGTTTCTGGTCGCGGTTGGCCCGCGCGGCCACTCGAAAGATCTCGACCTCGGGTGGACAACGGGCTTCTTCGACGCCATGCAGAACGGTCACCGCTCGCGGGTAGACGGGTTGTCTGTGCACTACTACTCAGACTTTCGCAACAGTCCCGAGAAAGTAGCTACGTTCGACGCTCGTGGATGGTACGACGTGATCCGCGAAGGCCTGCGGACCGAGAGTGTTATCGAGAAACACTGGGAGGTGATCGGCAAATACGATCCCGAACACCACACAAAGCTGGTGGTCGACGAGTGGGGTGTATGGTACCGGCGCGGGGAGGAAATCGGCCCGGCTTATCTGCTCAGTCAACCGCTCACGCTTCGGGATGCGCTGCATACAGCCGTCACGTTCGACGTCTTTAACCGGCACGCGGATAAGATTGCGATGGCGAATGTGGCACAGACGATCAATTGCATCCATTCACTTTTTCTGGCGCAAGGGGACCGGTTTGTGCGCACCCCGGTCTATTACGTTTTCGAAATGTATCGCAGTCACATGCGATCGCAACTGGCGCAGATGCGTATTCGCTGTGATGAGCTGCAAGTCCCTTCGTCCAATGGGACTACAGCGATGCCGGGGCTGTCGGGATCTGCGTCGGTGAATGGTAAGACTGTCACCGTTACCATCACGAATCCATCTTTGGACTCAACGGTCGCCGCACGTATTCGATTGACGAGTGGAAGTATCGGTGAAGGAAGAGGAAGGATTCTGACGCACTCGGACATGACAGCCGGAAACAGCTTCGATCACCCCGACAAAGTTAAGCTGGCGCCGTTTCCAGTGGGTGTTCGCGGCGGCAAGGCCGAGGTCTCGCTTCCTCCGCGAGCCGTGTTGTCGCTCGAACTGGCCACGACCTAGCGGATCGCAGGTTGCGTGGGAGAGACCGCAGAGCTCTCCGCTCCGCTGCGCTCTCTAGAAAAACATTTCCACGAAAGTTCCGCGGACCTTTCGCTGTTTGCCATTTGGCTCCTTTCTCAATGTTGGTTGTCTTCGACAAAACTTTTCAATCTCGCCAGCGCAACATCCCATTGTCTTGAGACCATTTCCAGGTACTCCTTCATTTCGATCACCGGGTGTGGATCGAAAGTAAACAGACTCTGCCGTCCGTCTCGCGTTGCATGTACGATCCGCGCCCGCTCCAGAACGCGCAGATGCTTGGTCACCGCCTGCCGGGTCAACCTGGTCCCCTCGGTCAGCTCGGCAATCGAATACCGCTGCCCGTCACACAGCCTGGCGAGCAGCGATAGCCGGGTCTCGTCACCCAACGCGGCAAAGACCTTCGCCTTTGCGCGTACGCTGCTATGACGTTTTGTTGACATAGGCCTGAATGTTCTTCATCTGTTGTGCCCATCCGCCGTCATTCTTGCGGAACGCCTCTGCCCGCCGTGCACTTGGAATTTTGTCAAAGCCAGACTCGGTCACGGTGAGTAAAGTGCCGCCCGCAATCGGCTTCAGCCGAAACTCTACGAGTGTCTGCTCCTCCTTGGAGTAGTCCACCTTCGGGTCGATGGCATAGGGATGCCAGGTGTAGGAGAAGAGCGTTTCCGGTTCGACCGCTTTGACCACAATCTCCATCCGCACATGTTCATATCCCGGATGCGTAATCTGGCCGCCCACCGGCTGCCCGGCGACAAACGGCCCATCCATCTTTACCAGAAACCATTCGCCAAACTGGCGGGAATCTGTCAATGCTTGCCAGACTCGCGATACCGGCGCCGCAATCTCAATTCGCTTCTCAATCTGAGTTTCCATTCACGCAACCTCCGAGTTGCATATTAGCGTAGGACTCCACGAATATGCAACCCTGGAGTTGCCCTTAAAAAACAGCAGAATCAGCCGCGGACTTTTCGAAGAACAGGATATGCGTGGCGTCCGGGCTTTCGATGGGAGCAAAGCCCATGCTCTCGTAGAGCCGCGCCGCACCCGCGTTCTCCGCCCGCAGCCGCACACAAGAGAAATGCGTGCGGGCGTGATCCACGAGAGCGGCCACCAACGCTCTGCCAATGCCGCGGTTTCGCCATGCAGTTCTCACGTATACGCGCCGGATGCGGCCCATATCTGGCCGGCCGGCGAATGGGTCACAGTTAAGACCGCCTACTGCAACCAGAAAACCCTGATCCAGAAAGCCGCAGAGGGTCTCTCCCGGAGCATCGAAGCGATTCGTCCCGCTCACCCAATCCTCTACCAGGGTGTCAATGAAGTCGTAGCCCTCTACCTGCGCCTCCGATTGAAGGATGCTCTACACCTGGCGCAGGAAGCACAATTTTCCGAATCGGAATCATAGCTCCCTCTAACATATCTTCTAAGAATGACCACGCTGAGGTTGAGTCGCTTTTTGAGCTTCTTCATCTAATTGGGCATGGGCAAAGACACTGGCTGTTTCGGTTCTGGATCTCGTGGGCATGCGGCCGGGTGAGGGCGCGGGCAGCGCAATTGCCCGCTCGGTCGATCTGGCGCAGCACGTAGAGCAGCTGGGCTACCAGCGCTACTGGCTGGCGGAACACCACTCCATTGCCGGGCTTGCCTGCTCTGCCACGTCCGTGCTGATCGGACATGTGGCGGCGGCGACCAAGACGATTCGCGTGGGCAGCGGCGGCGTGATGCTGCCGAACCACGCTCCCCTGGTCGTCGCGGAACAATTTGGCACGCTGGAAGCGCTGTATCCGGGACGCATCGATCTGGGGCTGGGACGGGCTCCGGGCGGCGATTTTGCCACCATGCGGGCGCTACGGCGCGATTTGCACCAGAGCGGGGATGATTTTCCGGCGTTGCTGGAGGAATTGCGAACCTATCTTGGGCCAGAGAAGCCGGGACAGGTGGTCAAAGCGATTCCCGGGCAAGGGAGCAATGTACCGATCACGCTGCTGGGGTCGAGCGGCTTCAGCGCGCAACTGGCAGCGATGTTGGGTTTGCCGTTTGCCTTTGCTGCGCACTTTGCTCCTGACTATCTGCTATACCGCCGCGCATATGTACCGCGACCGGTTTCAGCCCAGCGCGGTGCTGCGGCAGCCGCACCTCATGGTGGGGGTGCAGGTGATTGCGGCGGAGACCGATGCCGCGGCCCGGCGACTATTCACCACTCCGCAGCAGCGGTTTCTGCAATTGATCCGCAATCGGCCGGTGGAGTTGTTGCCTCCGGTGGATTCCATGGAGCCGCTGTGGCAGGACTTTGAACGGGTTGCGGTGGAAAGTAAACTGGGCGCGGCGATTGTGGGATCGGACGCAACCGTGAAGGCAGGGATAGAGAAGCTGGTGGAAGAGACCGGCGCCGACGAGCTGATTGTGGTTACAGATACCTATGAGCATGCGGACCGGCTGCAGTCCTACGAACGCGTTGCGCGAATCGCCAGGGCAATCGAGGTGAAGCCGCGCTCGCACGTGGTCGCCTGACGCGCGACCCACCTCTAAGGCTGGTCATTGATCACGATGACCACCTTCCCGCTTCCACGCTTGTTTGCGACGTCTCCGCTGTAGGCGCTCGATGCTTCTGCCAGGGGAACGACCGCACCCATGAACGTCTTGAGTTCGCCGGCGTCAAGCAGCTTCGCAACCTCCGATCAATTGTGTTTGATTGGGCTCGACGATGAAGAATGCATCCCGGATACGTTGATCACCGGTTTGTTCGCCGGCGGCAATCGTGACCATTCTGCCGCCGGGTTTGAGCATGCTCCAGGATCTGTGCGAGCACCTCGCCCCCAACCCCATCGAATACCACGTCAACTTTCTGCGTCCGATCTTCAAAGCGGGATGCCCGGTAGTCGATCACTTCATCGACGCCAAGTTTTGCAATCAATTCCAGGTTGGCGGATGAGGCCGTGCCAATCACATGCGCCCCATGGAGATGAGCGAGTTGCACGGCGAAGATGCCCACCGCGCCCGCAGCACCGTGGATCAACACTCGTTCGCCGGGCCGTATCTTCGCTCGCTCCAGGAGACCCTGCCATGCGGTAAGCGCTCCGATGGGCACGGTGGCCGCCGCCGCGTGCGTGAGCGTGGCCGGCTTGCCGGCTATACTCTGCGGCGTTGTCACACAGAACTCCGCGGTTGCGCCGTCCGCAAACCAGTCGTTCAGGCCGTAAATCTCCTGCCCCACCGCGAAGCCGTTCGCATTTTTCCCCAGTTCGGCAATGACGCCCGAAAACTCATGTCCCGGCACGGCGCCCTTGCGCGGTGTTCCGTCTTTGGTCTGGCTCGTCGGATACCAGAGCAGTTCCGTGGGGGTAACGCCGGCGGCACGGACGCTGATCAGCAGCTCACCTTCGCCCGGCTGCGGTTGAGGGAGTTCGGCCGCGACCAGCGCCGGTCCCTGGATCGAGTTGTTTACCTGCATCGCTCTCATGAAATGGAGATGATCGAGAACGAGTTGGGGATCGCAGTTTTTTCAGGAATTGCCAGGCATTCAACGCTGCGCAACAGCCCTGACTCTGCTTCCGGCATAATCAAAGGCAATGACTTTGCTTTGGAAACCGGAGAATTGGTCTCTTCGCCTGGCTGAACTCGAAGCGCGCACGGGCGACATCAAAGAGGCGCCATTGCGGCGCGACGTTCGCTCGCTGGGCATGCTCCTCGGCCAGGTTCTGCGCGAACAGGCTGGCGAGCCGCTTTTTGCCGAGGTGGAAGAGCTGCGTCAGATCGCAATCCGCCGTCGCGAAGCCCAGGAGGCTGCGGATCCACAAACCGAAGCCGCGCAACCGTTTGCCGCGGCCCTAGGCAGCGTCAGCTCACTCGACGTGACCCAGGCTTACCGCCTGGCGCGGGCCTTTGCGTTTTACTTCGAGCTCATCAACTTGGCCGAGACCAACCACCGCAAACGCCGTCGGCTCTCGCTGCAGCTTTCCGGCGAGGCGCAGCGCGGTTCCCTGCGGGGAACGCTGCGAGCGATGCGGGCGGCAGGCATCTCCGGCGAAGAGGCCCTGGATTGGCTCCGCCGCATTTCCATTATTCCTGTCTTTACCGCGCACCCCACCGAGGTGGCGCGGCGGGTGGTGATGTTCAAACGGCATCGCATCGCAGATCTGCTCGAGCAGCTCGATCGCATCCCGTTGTCGGATGAGCAGTTGGAGCTGTTTGAAGAAAGCCTTACCGCGGAGATCACCGCGCTGTGGGAGACAGATGAAGTCCGGACCCGGCGCCCCACGGTGCGCGACGAAGTGAAGATGGGCCTCGACTACTACGACGCTTCCATCTATGGCACGTTGCCCGGCCTTTACGCCGAAGTCGCGGCGGCTTTCGAGGCCGAGTATGGGGTTTGTCTGAGCCTGGCGGAGATGCCGTTGCTGCTTGTCTTTCGGGTCCTGGATCGGCGGCGATCGTGACGGCAATCCCTACGTCACACCCGCAGGTCACGCGGGAAGCGCTGCAGATGGCTCGTGAACATCTACTGGAACATTATCAGCGGGAGCTTGCGCTGATCCTCGATCTGCTCACCAGTTCGGCGCAGCAGGCGCCGATCAGCGGCGCGCTTGAAGAGCGGCTGGAAGGTTATCTCCACGCACTCAACACTACCGGGCCGCAGGCTTTCGGAGAGCGCTACGAGTTTGAATCGTACCGGCGGTTCTTGAGCTGCATCCGCGTGCGCCTTGCGGGCGTCGGTGATTCCCCGGAGACCGCAACACTGGATGCGTCACTGGCCGGCTTGCCGGGTTACAAATCGGCGCAGGAGTTTCTCGGAGATCTGGAGATTCTGCATGCCAGCCTGCTCGAGAATCGTGGTCCCCGATTGGCGCATGCGCTGATTGATCCGTTGATTCTGGAGGTGCGCACGTACGGCCTCCATCTGCAGACCCTCGATATTCGCCAGCATGCGCGGTTGCATGCCGCGGCGCTGGAAGAAGCGTCCGCCTGGAAGTGTGACCCGGCGCGCGGGTCGTCTGTGCCGGCGCCCTTGAGTGCACCCTCCGCCGACGTGATCGATACCTTTCGCGCCATCGCGGAACTGAAAGCATCTTCCACGCCCGAAGCCATTCGTCACTACGTGATCAGCGGCGCTTCGAGCGCGGAAGACGTGTTGAATGTGATCTGGCTCGCGCGCCTGGGCGGGGTCCGCGTTGAGGGAAGAGAGGGCGACCCTGGCCTGATGCCGGTTCCTCTGTTCGAGTCGATTGAGGACTTGCGCAATGCGCCGGCGATCTGCCGCGAGTTGTGGCAGTCGCCCAGCTATCGCCAGCTGCTCGAGTCCTGGGACAACACGCAGGAGATCATGCTGGGCTATTCCGACTCGAACAAGGACGGCGGCATGCTGACGAGTACGTGGGAGATCTTCCGCGCCCATCGCGCGCTGCACCAGGTCGCAAGCGACTGCGGCGTGCGACTGCGGTTATTTCACGGCCGCGGCGGGACTGTGGGCCGGGGCGGCGGACCTACGCATCGCGCCATTTATGCCCAGCCCGCGGGCGCCTTTACGGGGCAGATCCGCATTACCGAGCAGGGCGAAGTGTTGAACTGGAAGTACTCCGACGTGATTCTCGCCGAGCGCAATCTGGAGCTCATGATCGCGGCATCTCTCGATGCCCTGGCACGGCCGAATGCACGCGACCCTCACGGTCATTTCACGGGCGTGCTCGCGCCGGAGTGGGAAGCCGCTTTTGCCGAACTGTCGGATGTGGCCTTCGCTTTCTATCGCGAACACATCCTGGACGACCCGGAAATCCTGCAGTATTTCGAAGAAGCCACGCCGGTGGCAGAACTGGAGCATGCGAAGATCGGCTCGCGCCCATCGCGCCGCGGTGGGCGCCGGAGCCTGGCTGACTTGCGCGCGATTCCGTGGGTGTTTGGCTGGACCCAGAGCCGGCAACTTGTACCGGCGTGGTTTGCAGTTGGCCACGCACTTGAGTCCTATGGACAGAAGCCGGGGGGCGCGGCTGTGCTCGCGACCATGGCGCGCGAGTTCCCTCTCTTCATCGATTTGATTCGCAACGTGGAGATGGCCCTGGCGAAATCTGATTTTGGAATTGCTCAGCTCTACGCTTCCCTGGTTGCGGACAGCGGTCTACGTGACCGAGTGTTCAGCAAGCTCGAAGCGGAATTCCACCGCACCCGGCGGAGCATCCTAACCATCACGGGGCAGTCTGAATTGCTGCAGAACAACCAGGTGCTCGCCCGCTCGATTCGCTTGCGCAATCCTTACGTGGATCCTATTAGCCTGATCCAGGTCGACTTGCTGCGGCGCAAGCGAGCGGGCGATGATTCAGACGCCATCAACCGCGCTCTTTCGGCGACCATTAACGGAATCTCCGCTGGCCTACGCAACACTGGTTGAAACTAAGCCCTGTTCCCTGTACGGGTTGGGAGATCAACTCCGTCAGCGCGCAGTGGCGTAGGCGGCGCAGGTTTCGGATTGGTCGGGGAAGATGTAGGCGGCGAAATCCTGCTCCGACATGGTAAAGCGGCTTTCCCAAATCTTCGTGAGCGAGGGAACACGCTCGGCGATCAAATGCTCAAATGCAGGTTTCAAGTAGACCAGGTAAACCTCGCGTGGGTCGCGGCGAAGAGACTCTTCAAGATTGGCCATGACCTGTTCGAAGACTGGACCGACAAACGGATGCCACATGAAGATCACCAGGGGAACTGGCGGAAAGTCAAAGTCGCGAACGTCACTTAGAACGCAGTGCACGTCGTGGCATTGCCGGGCGGCAGGCTGGTAGAGCGAAATGTTTCGCGTGGCGGCCGCATGGAGCTCGGGGACAAACTCAACACCAACGACGCGCTGAAAGGGGAAGTTGGAGGCGAGCAGTATGATACGGCCCTTGCCGGCTCCAAGATCGACAAACGTAAACTTCGCAAAGTCGATGTCAAGGCCCGCAAATGCCTGCTGAAACATCGAGGGGGCGGTGGCATAGAAGCCGGTATTGTGAATATTTTTCCTGCGCCGGTTATCCAGCAGGTCTTCCGCGGCAATCAAGCCGCTGGTGTCTGTCCCGTGCTCGAGATCAAAAGGATGCACCGGGTTGAACTGCTTTTCTGGCTTGGCAGCCCTTGCCAGACGGCCCACGATTTTCGACGGCGCCGCCGTAAGCGTACCCACCACTCCACGATTCGCTACGGCACGCTGCAGCTTAAAGCCCACATTGCTTAACTTCATGCGAGTGCCCCGCTTTCCCCGGTCGCTGACCGTGTAGATTTGTTAAACCAAGCCGAACTGCTTATGACTGTTTAGAGCGATCGGGGTCAAAAGTAACTTTTACGCTTGCGTATTTTCTGACACGGAACTTCCCGAACGCAGGTCTGACGTTTCACAAATTAGGAAGAACTCAAATCCATCGAGCCAAGAATCTAGCAGGCGCTGGGGGTTGCGCCGTTGAGGATTAAGACTTTTTCAAAGTAGCACAGAGTGTGCGACAAAAGACAAGGAAATGACCAAAATCGCCTGTAAATAAGCACTTCTTGATGTATGTCAAGAAACGCTGCACGCGAGTGACTCTAATTTGTTTTTAATGATTTCCAAGCATTAACTTGGCGATGGTCGCAAGCTGCATATTCGACGTGCCTTCGTAGATCTTGCCGATTTTGGCGTCGCGGTAGTATTTCTCCACCGGATAGTCCTTGACGAATCCGTAACCGCCAAAGATCTCAACCGCCTGACTGGCGACGCGTTCGGCCACGTGGGAAGAAAAATACTTGCACATGGCCGCCTCTTTCAAGAAGCCAAGGCCGTTGTCTTTCAGGCGGGCAGAGTTGTAGACCATGAGCCGGGCAGCTTCGATTTCAATAGCCATCTCGGCGAGGGAAAATTGGACTGCTTGAAACTCCCCAATCGCCTTACCGAACTGCTTGCGCTCGAAAGCGTAGCGAGCGGCGTGGGACCAGGCTCCCTGGGCCAGGCCGAGCATCTGGGCGCCGATACCGATGCGACCCTCGTTCAGCGTCTCGATGGCGATTTTGTAGCCTTTGCCCGGCTCGCCCAGCACGTTGGCCGCGGGCACTTTACAGTCCTCAAGGATGATTTCGCAAGTGGAGGAGGCGCGAATCCCGAGCTTATCTTCCTTCTTGCCAATGGAGAACCCGGGCGTGCGCTTGTCCACCAGAAAGGCTGTGATCCCTTTGTAGCCGGCACTCGGATCCAGAGTCGCGAAGACGATGAAGAGGCCCGCCTCACGAGCGTTGGTGATCCAGAGTTTTTGTCCGTTCAGAAGGTAGTGGTCGCCTCGCTTTTCTGCTCGCATCTGCAGGGCGAACGCATCTGACCCGGAAGCCGCTTCGCTTAATGCATACGCGCCCACGGTATCCGTCGCGAGCCTACCGAGAAACTGCTTCTTCTGTTCGGGCGTGCCCCAACGCAAGATGGCGTTGATGCAAAGAGTATTCTGCACATCGATGAGCACACCGACGGACGGGTCAACCGCGGAAATCTCTTCCACGGCCAGAATGGCTTCGAAAAAAGTTCCCCCGGAACCACCGTATTCGATGGGGATTTCAATCCCCATGAGACCAAGATTAAAGAGTTGCGGAATCAACTCAGAATGAAAGTGCTGCTGCTCGTCCATGGTGCGAACCAGAGGGGCGATGTTCTCCTGGGCAAACTGGCGGACAGTTGCGCGGAAGAGTTGCTCGTCTTCCGAAAGCAGAGTAAGCGGAGGGGCGGGTTGCGAAGCGAGAACGGAATCAGCCACGGGAATAACCTATCCGTTGAGATGCGTGGCTGTCCAGCGACGCTACAGGACGCAAATCTCTGTCCTGACCACAAATCTCGGGTGCCCCGAGATCTGCTTCTATTGGAAGTCTGAATAGAGCTTGGCCTACAGGGGGAGCATTGGCTTGGGGACAGCGGCCAGCCGGGGTACGTTACGCGTACGGCGCGCGTGATAATCGTGGCGGACGGAGGAGCCGCGATGCACGATAGCCAGCTTTTCCCGCTCGAGAATCTTGCGGGCCTGGATGCGGGCGTGATTGGACCAGGGGCCAATGGGATCGAGCTTGATATACATGGTCCAGTGACGCAGTGCCGCCCGGCGGTCACCCGTGCGTTCGTAGGCCAGGGCGACGTTGTAGTGCGCGTCGCCATATTGCGGCACCAAGCGAATAGCGGTGGTGTAGGCGGCGATAGCCTCGGGCAGACGCTGTAGCTCATCGAGCACGTTGCCCAGATCGAAAAAGGCCAGTGCGTACTTGGGATCGGCTACAGTCGCCCGGCGGTATAGCCTCTCCGCTTCGATGAACTGGCGTTGGTTGTATTGAATCGTACCCAGATTGATGCAGGCGGGAGCGTGACTACTGTCGAGCGCCAGGATGCTCTCGTAGTGGGCGATGGCCTCCTGGGTTTTGCCCCTTTCCTCCAAACGCACCGCTTCGAAGAAAAATGCTTGCACGCGTGCCTCCCGTGCAGCCTGATGGCTGGCGGCAGAACTGACCTCGGCCAACTGGCTGTGGCTCTGAGAGTCGAAGTCGAACACGAATTGGCGAGCGATCGGCTCCATCATGGCTCCGCTCAAGCGAAAGGCGAGCCCTTTTCCATTGCGGACTGCGCCGGCCTCAAGCAGGGGATTCGCTACCCCTGAGACCTGGCGCATGGCGTGAATCGAGGCTCGGATATTGGCTACAGAAAGGCGGGTGGCGCGCAGATCGCGCAGCTTGCGCAGTTGCACCAGGTCTTGAAAGGAATAGGTGGCACTCTCACTGATGAGCCCGGAGCGTTCCCAGGAACAAAGCTGTTTCGGCCGGATACGCAAAATGCGAAGTACGTCTTCACGGCTGTATTGGGTAACAGTGATGTGCTCGTTGGAGGCCGTCACCCTCACACCTCAGCTTCTGTGGCGATTATGCGGAGGGGTCTCCTTGGACCGCAAGCGATCGAGGAAAAAAACAGTGGATAAGCGGGTACCAAACTGGATGCAGGAACAAGAAAAGGAAACGCTAAAGCGTTCTGGATGGAGCCGACGATCGGACTTGAACCGATGACCTGCTGATTACGAATCAGCTGCTCTACCAACTGAGCTACGTCGGCGCGCCGTTTTTGCACGTGCCTTGTCGGATTGTATCTAGGCTCTTGCCACGCGTAAAGACAGGGTCAAGAGGTCAGCGGAGGAAAACGAAAAGGCCACCCGGCAACAGGGCGGCCTCTTCTCTAGGGAGAATAGTTCCAACGGAGGCAAAGCCATCAGAACTTTCTGGCGAAATCTTATGGTCGGCTCCCGAGGGTGTCAAGGCAAAATCAAGATCCGGATAAGCCCAATTATATGAGTTACTTATCGGTAAGGCTGTTTAAATCTACCGCGGCCGATAACCCGCCTTGGCCACTTGGAATGTAATCCCAAGCCACTGCAATCCGAGCACTTAGGAGCTCAGCTGCACCTCAGCCGGTTCAAATCTCCGGAACCGAATTTGCCTGCTGCAAAGGGTAACCCCCTTGGTCAGCTGCTACCCTGGGAGGGTCGCTTAATCCTCCAGGTTGAGGCGAATAAACTCTGTTTCTTCCTGGAAGGCCGAGGCGGGCTTGCCGCGAAGCACGCGAACCAAAGCACGTCCACCACCGAGAAAGAGCCCTAGCAGGAGCGCAGCGCCTCCCAGGATGCCCGTCAGCGCAAAGATGCCTAACAGGAGACGCGCTACCCTGGATCCGTCGCTGATGTAGCCCTTGGGGTTGTTCCAGACGACGTCAGCCTGGTAGTTGACCTGGTTGATGAGCTTGCGGGCGGTATCAGCCTGAAGCGATCCGGTGACAACGGCGACGATGGGCCCACTGCGGCGGGTGAGGAGAGAGTCAGCCCGGCTTTCCGCCAGCGCCTGAGGCCAGGTGGAGCGATTATTCGTTGCTTTCAGGAACGCCTCGATATCGCGCAGGCGGGCGGCTGCGAGCTGCGGAGTGGGATAGATCAGGAGGGTTAGCTGCCCCTGGCCGTCACGGCCCGAATAATTGGCTGTCAAAGCCTCAGCACTGGAAGGGAAATCTACCAGGGCGGCTGGGAGCACGCCTCCCGAGCGCGCATAGGCTTCCGGCCCGAGGGAATAGTGCGAAAGGCCGGTGTCGAGATCCTGGCGGGGAAGATAACCGGGTAGTGGAGGGGCAATGTTCGCAGAGCCCGGGGGCAGGGGCAAGTCTTTCGCCAGCTCGCGCAGTTCCGACGCAGTCATCGGCGTGACGTGATCGAGGGTAGCGTCCACCAGAGTTGCGCCGTTCCAGAACAAGACGTGGCTGCCGTCCCAGGCTGCGCTGCGACCGATTTGCTCCGGGATACTGCCGGGACGCCGGAAAAAAGTAAACGCGCCGTAGGCTCCGCTGGCGTCCTGGAAGCGGATCGCGCGGACGGTGAGCTTGTTATCTGCGTTGGCGTAATGCGCAGCCGAGAACTGCTGAAATCCGTACTCCTTCAAGACGGCGGCGTTCGCGGGGTCTGCAACCTCAGGCGCGGTGCTCTCCTCAGCTGGAGCGCTTTGGCTCCATCCTGCGAAGTCTGTGGGCAAGAAGGGTGGAGTGGTGGCGGCTGGAGCGTCAGTCTTGGCCAGCGCCGGCGACGTCATCAGCGACAGTAAAAGGACCGAGGCCGGAAGCGCGCTAAGAACGGCGAGGAACAACGAACTGCGCAAGGCACGAAGCATACGCACTCACTAGGAGACTAGTGCATTTCTCATACGGGTGTCGAATGAGCGGCTCAATTGCCGTTCGGGTGGCCAGAACTCTGCGCCAGGCGAACTCCGCTCAAGCCGCTGATGTATCGCGACACTCCGCGGTAGAGCGATTCCGCGATGCGCTGGCGGTACGCAGGTTGCTGTAGCTGGCGCGCATCGTCCGAATTGGTGAGGAACGAGATTTCGGCGAGGATGGAGGGCATATTGGCGCCGATCAGGACGACAAAAGGAGCCTTCTTGATCCCGCGATCCCGCAATCCCGGGTTGCCATCTTCCAGGTTGTCGTAAAGCGACTTCTGCACGTCGGCGGCAAATTCGCGCGACTCGTCGATCTTGTCCTTCAGCGTAATTTTCTTCACCAGGTCAGAGAGCTCGTGGATCGATTCATCGGAGACCGCGTTTTCGCGGGCAGCTACTTCGAGGGCATCGGGCGAGGTGGTGAAGTTGAGGTAGTAGGTCTCCACTCCGCGTGCGGAGGAGTCGGGACTGGAGTTGGCGTGAATGGAGAGGAAGAGATCGGCCTGTGCTTTGTTGGCGATGGCGGTCCGGGTTTCCAGCGGAATGAACGTGTCGTTGTCACGGGTAAAGATCACATCGGCGCCGAGGCGCTGCCGCAGGAGCTTGCCGAGACGGAGAGAGACATCAAGAACGACCTGTTTTTCTTCGATCCCGCCCGGCCCGGTGGTGCCGGAGTCGTGCCCTCCATGGCCCGGGTCGATGACGATACGGCCGATCTTGAGACCGAGGGTGCGCACCAGCGAGCGTTCGCCGGCCGCAGTGGGATCGGCCTCGTGCGTGGGCGGTGAGAGATTGTCGTCGAGCGTCCGCAGTGTCTGTCGTGGGTTGCGGGTGGAGGGGGCTGGGCTTCTTGTTTTTTCGATTGGTGACCTTCGCCGGGGCGGTGGCGGCGGGAGCTGGAGGAGCCGTGGTCGAGGCTAATGAGCCGTCATCTCGGCTGCGGCGCCGGAACGGTTCCGGCAACCGAGGCCGCGATCGGGCGAGTGGTGGGATGGTCGGTAGCCTGCACGCGATTCGGCTGTTGGCCAAGCGCTGCGATCTCCTGGGTGCCGGAGTGGCGTCCCGCGGCGGCGCTGGCGACAGCTGCAGGTTGCGGCGAGTTAGCAACCGGCGGTGTGGGTGGCGGGGCGGAGGGCTCGGGGGCCCGGGTAACTGGCTGAGCCGCAGGAGGAGCGCTGGCGAGGTTGGTGGTCTGGGAGGTGCCTGGCTTCAAACCGTGAATGTCGATGATGAGGCGCCAGGGATTGGGGAGCAGGAAGGCGGAGTAGTCGGATACGGAGCTGACATCGAGCACAATCCTGGTGACGTTGTTGGAGAACTGCGCTGCGCGGATGCGTTTAAGGAATCCATCGTCGATGACTTCGGTTGACTTGCCGTTCAGTCCTGAGTCCAGACGCGCACCGTAAAGGTCGAAGTAGATGCGATCGGGATTTGGTACGCGGGCCGCCTGGTAGGCCACCTGGTCCTGGAGATCGATGGCGATGCGGGTGTACACCGGAGTGGACCAATGGCGGATGCCACTCACCAGCGCGACCTGTCCTGGATGAAGCGCAGTGAGCACGGTGGATGGGGCTTCTGGCGAAACGGCTGAAATTTGTGTGGGTGGCGGACTCGGCTGCGTGACCGGGTTGCGTCATGGCTGGCGGGGGCCGCGAGACCGTTGCCGATGGCCCCGGCTGGGACTTAACGGCAGCGTCGTGTTGCACGTGAGCCGAGGAAGCCGGCCGGAGCTCGGCTCGGAGGCGGAGTTCGTTCAGCTCGATGCGAGCCTGCTTCTCCCCTTCGACGATTTGACCGGCCCAACGGTAACCGCCGCTGGGATGCTCCAGGTGCAGAGATTCATAGCGCGCAATGGCATCCTGCAGCAGTTTCTCGTCGGAGAAGAGGCGGCCTTCTTCGGTGAGCAGCTGGGCGATACCGAGCACACTGGCATCGGCTCTGGGGGACGCAGGGTCGTAAGACGAGACGGCGCGGTAGGCATCAATCACCCGCTCATAGGCCGCTCGCGTGCGCTGCGACTCAGGACGGGCCTCCAGTGCCCAGCGCGCCTGCTGGGCGCGCTCATAGGGAGAGAGGCGTTGTTGGGCGAGAAGCGAAGCTGAACTGAGAAAGAGAAGACTACAGGCAACGCGCGCCTGCCAAGCCGGCGTCATGCGGCTTCGAGAGCAGAACGCACAGAGCAAACGCGCGGCAAGCAGCATAGTTGCGAAGCGGACCCGAAACCCGCACGCCAAAACTAACCCGATTATAGGTTGGCAAGTTGCGAGGGGCAACGAAGTGTCGTTGGCTGGGATTGGTTAGGCAGACGGAAACCGCAGATCCCCAGGCTCCCCAGAGACGACAAAGAGAGGGGTTGGGTGTTTCCAGTAGGAATTGGTTTGTTGGATCCCAGGTCTCAAAAGCGAGACCTGGGGCACCCTTCGATGATTACCGACGCTCCGGTTGGCCGTCGCAGAGAAAAACCCGTAGGAAACACCCGGGCGATGCCGACCTTTCCCGTCGTGCCGTGGAGAGATCTGCGGTTTCCTCGGCCTAGGCCTTAAAGCCATTCTTCCCTAGCAGTTCGCGCACTACGTCGGGGGCGCTGGCCAGGGTGGCGTTGAGGGCGGAGACGTCTTTGCCTCCAGCTTCGGCCATGTCCGGGCGGCCCCCGCCTGAGCCGCCCACTTTTTGCGCCAGGGGTCCGATGATTTTTCCGGCGGAGAGGCGGCTTGTTAAATCACGCGTCACTCCGGCGATGAGCGCTACCTTGCCATCCTCCTGCGCGGAGCCTAGAACGACGACTCCTGAACCGAGTTTGTTGCGGAGATTGTCGACCAGGGTGCGTAATTGCCCACGATCGAGCGAGTCGACCCGTTGCGCCAACACCTGAATACCGTCTACCGTGACCGCTTGATTGGCTGCTGAGGCCACCGAGGTCGATGCGGACTTCATCCGCACCTGGTCGAGCTCGCGGCGCAGCTTTTTGATTTCCTCATCCTGAGCCGACAACTTGGCGCGCAGCGCTTCCGCGGGAGACAGATTTTCTGCCGCAAACTGGCCGGCGAGCTGCACCACCTGCTGGCCGCGGCGGAATTCGCCCAGGGCCCCGAGACCGGTCACTGCCTCCACGCGTCGAACTCCAGAAGAGACTCCGCCTTCGCTCAGCAGCTTGACCACACCAATCTCCCCGCTGGCTCCGGTGTGGATGCCGCCACAGAGCTCAGTCGAGAAGTCGCCGATTTTTACGACCCGGACTTTCTCACCGTACTTCTCGCCGAATAATGCCATGGCGTGATATTCGTTCACGGCGACGTCGATGGGCACGTCTTCCAGGGTCTCCACTTTGGTGTCGGCAAGCACCTGGCGATTTATCATCTCTTCCACATCCGCCAGCTCTTCCTCGGCGACTCCGGTGAAATGAGAGAAATCAAAGCGTAGGTGTTCGGGATCGACCCTTGAACCTGCCTGCTTCACGTGCTTACCCAGAACTTCGCGCAGACCGGCATGCAGGAGGTGCGTGGCGGTGTGATTGCGGCGAATCGCAGAACGGACTTCTGTATCCACCACGGTATCGACAAAGCTGCCCAGTTCGATCGGCTGGCGCAGGTAGGCCTTGTGAGCGCGAACCCCCTGCACCGGCTGCACGCATCCCAACACGTCGGCGACTACGACGTTGTGGTCGTCGGAGTAGAGCCAGCCGGTATCGCCCACCTGGCCGCCGGAGTCAGCATAGAACGAGGTGTGATCGAGCACGATCTCGACGCTGTCGCCGGCGTTGGCCTGGGGCACGCCGACGCCATCCTTAACGATGGCGAGCACTTCGCAATGGTGCGAATCCAGCTGGCGATAGCCTTCGAAAACGGTTCGTGGCAAAGAGCGGAAGGCTGGACTGGCAGAAGCTTTTGCGCCTCCCTTCCAGGAGGCACGGGCGCGCACCTGCTCTTCACTGCGCGCTAGTTCAAAGCCGGTTAGGTCGAAGGCAATGCCCTGGTCGCGGGCCGCATCGAGCATAAAGTCAAGGGGCAAACCGTAGGTCTCGTAGAGATGGAAAGCTGTTGCGCCAGGCAACATGGGAACGTGGTCCTGCGACTCCTTGCGCACCCGCTCGATGGTGGCATCCAGCTGTTTCGATCCCAGGGCCAGCGTTCTTCCAAAACGCTCTTCTTCAGCACGAATTACCTTGGCCACACGGCCGGCACTCTCCACCAGTTCGGGGTAGGCACCTTTCATTTCATCCCGAACGGCATCGACCATGCGGAACATGAATGCATCTTCCTGGCCCAACATGCGGCCATGGCGGATACCCCGGCGCAGGATCTTACGTAAGACGTAGCCGCGGCCTTCGTTGGCTGGGAGCACGCCGTCGGAAATAAGAAAGGTCGCAGCGCGCGCGTGATCGGCAATGATGCGCAGCGAGGCGTCGGAGGGGACCGTCCCATCCTGGTAGCGAGTGTGTGTCAGTTCTTCGGCTCTCGCAATGAGCGGGGTAAACAGATCGGTCTCGAAGTTCGAGATTTTGCGTTGCAGCACCGCAGCCATGCGATCCAGACCGAGTCCGGTGTCGATCGAGGGCTTGGGCAGCAAGTGAAGCACGCCTTGCTGATCGCGATCAAACTGCATGAAGACCAGGTTCCAGATTTCTACGTAGCGCGATTCGTCCTGGCCGAAGGGCTTGTCTTCTCCGGTCTCCGATGCGGCCAGACCCATGTCGTAGAAGATCTCTGAGCACGGCCCGCAGGGACCGGTATCGCCCATGGCCCAGAAGTTGTCCTTCATTCCCAGCTCGTGAATCCGCTCGGCAGGCACGTCCTGGCCACGCCACAGTTCATAAGCCTCTTCATCCCGAGGAACGCCTTCCTCACCTTTAAAGATGGTGACGTAGAGCTTGTCTTTGGGAATACCAAACCACTCCGGAGAAGTGATCAGCTCCCAGGCGAAGGCGATCGCATCGCGCTTGAAGTAGTCGCCAAAGCTGAAGTTGCCCAGCATCTCGAAGAAGGTGTGGTGGCGGCGGGTGAAACCGACATTTTCCAAATCGTTGTGCTTGCCGCCCGCGCGCACGCATTTTTGCGATGTGGCGGCGCGGTTGTAGTCACGGCGCTCCACTCCGAGAAATACGTCTTTGAACTGGTTCATCCCGGCGTTCGTGAACAACAAGGTGGGGTCGTTCGCTGGAACGAGCGAGGAAGAGTGCACGCGACGGTGCCCCTTGGAGGCAAAAAAACGCAGGAACGTTTCTCGAATTTCCGAACCAGAGCGGTACTGCATGCTTTGAGTTTAGAGCATCACCGGGTTTGGTAAACGATCTGGCCGTGGTAAATGGTCATCTGGCATTTCAGGTTGTGCAGCTCAGGAGAGGGAATGGTGTACATGTCTTTGTCCCAGACGGCGATATCGGCTTCTTTGCCCGGTTCGATCGAGCCCACCTTGTCTTCGAGAAATAGTTGCCGTGCGGCCCACGCCGTATAGGAGCGAAGTGCGGTATGTACATCGATCGCCTCTGCGGTTCCGAAAGGATGCTTGCCGTAGACACCCTTCAGCGGCTCGCGCTCCACCGATGCCCAGAGGCCGTAGCGCGCCGGGATTGGGGTGACGGAGTAGTCGGAGCCGCCTCCCCAGATGATCCCGCGCGACACATAGGTATGAAAGGGATTCAAGCGTGGCGAGCGCTTGGGTCCGAAGTTGCCGGCGTAGGTGTCGCCGATCCACCAGGTGAAGCCGGGCTGCGATTCTGGGTAGCCCGCGTCGTAGTGGGTTTGCAGGGAGCTCATGGTGGCGATGGCATGATCGGTTGGAATATTGGCGTGGATGATGCTGTGGCGTAGTCCGGTCGTTGGCTTCTCCTTCAACACCTCGGCATAGGTGTCCACGACCCAGTCGATGGCGTGATCCCCGATGGCGTGGGTTCCTACATTCACTCCGTCCTGGTGAAAGAGCCGCACCATCTGGCGGTAGGTTTCGGGATCAATGGAGGGATAGCCGTGATTGCCGTGATCGATGCCGGTTGCGTTCTTGTTCCACTCATCGTAGACCCATGCGGTGCGGGCGCCGCCGCTTCCATCCATATAGAGCTTGGCTCCGCAGGAGAGCAGAGTCCCGTCGCCTAAGGAATTCGGTGGACGAGGTAGCGACTGGATTCGGGCTATCGCCGCGCGTGCTGATTTGAGCGATGTGCCCCCGTGCCACAGTACGCAGACATGCAATTGCAGCTTGTTTTCTTTGAGCAGCTGAGCGTACGCGTCCCAGATGGGTTGCTCAATGTCCGGATCTTTCACGGCGGTCATGCCTTCACGATGGAGGGCATCGACCATCCTGAGAACTCCATTTCGCCACTGCTCAGGAGTTGGCGGCGGAATGAGATTGTGGACGGCGTCCATGGCGGACTCCTTGAGCACGCCCGTTGGTACTCCCTGCGCGTCGCGATCGATCGTGCCGGCCGGTGGATTCTTTGACTCGGCGGTGATGTGCGCCAGCCGTAATGCTTCGTGGTTGGCTACTCCGTAATGTCCAGTGGTGTGCATCAACCAGACTGGATTGTGAGGTGAGACCTTATCCAGGTCGGATGCAAGGATGTAGCGGCGCTCGGCTAGTTTGCCTTCGTCCCACCCGGCGCCGGTGAGCCACTCGCCTGGCTTCAGTTTGTTTGCTGCCAGCCGGACGCGGTTTACCACTTCACTTACAGTTGCGGCATCGCTGAGGCTTACCGAGTAGAGCTCGTCGACTCCTCCGGTTGCGATGTGGGCGTGAGTATCGATTAAGCCTGGGGTTGCGGTTCTTCCCTGCAGATCAATGACGTTGGTCTTGGGGCCGGCAAGGAGCTGGATTTGCTGGTCGGAACCGACGGCGATGATTTTTCCTTGGCGGATGGCGACGGCTTGGGCAATGGAGTCCTTGGTATCGACGGTCAGGATCTTGCCGTGGATCAGGATCAGATCAGCCGGTACTTGTGCGGAAGCAGACAAAACGGACAGCAGGGAGGCGGTCGCTAGGAATGTTCTGCGCATGAGGGTGAGAACACTCTAACGGATATTGAGGGGCAGAAAAGCGTAAAGAGTTAGAGGGTTGGAGCCGTGGTATCCCACATCTTGCGAAAAACGAGCGAGATGTGGGGCACCCAAGGTTCGTTTGAGGTTCGGGATAAGAGCATTGGTGGGGCTTCGCCCAGGCGTTTTCGTCCCACGTAGCCCACGGCACGCCGGGGCAGGTTTGGCGAACGAGGGGCACGGCCGATTCCCTCGGATTTCTGCGAGGGTCCTTCACTCGGCATCATCGTTTTCCGGCACGATCAGGTCTGCTTCGCTGCAGTCGATTTCCCAGGTCTTGAGAAGCTTGGAGATGGTCGCGAAGGAGAAGCCTGCACCTATCAGGCGACGAATGAGGCGCGCTGTTTGTTTTGCGTCCTTCGGCTTCGTGATGCGCTTACGCGCTATGTAGCGGCGGCCTAAGTCTTCTTCGTTCACTTGCGCGTAGGCGCTCTCGATGGTGCTGGCGATCAGCTCACCTTGGACGCCCTTGCGGGTGAGCTCCTGTTGCACGCGGCGCTTGCCCAAGCTCTGATTTTCCTGGCGCAGACGAGTGTAGGTGGAGGCGAACGCCGGATCGTCAAGATAGCGCTGGTCCAGGAGACGCGCTACCACGGCCTCTACCTTGCTTTCTCCTGTTTCGCCCGGTTCGACGCGGCGGCTCATCAGCCGTTTGAGTTCAGCGATTGTGCGCATCTGCCGGGCAAGCGCTCCGACGGCATATTGGTAGAGCGCCGCCTCGTCGAGCGGTTCTGGCTTCTTGCGCGGCTTAAACGCCATACGAGCCTCAAAGGCCGAGCAGCCGCCGATTGGTTTCACGATCAGCCTGCGCACCGGCAAAATCATCAAAGGCGTGCTCGGTGACCCTAATAATATGGTCGCGAATGAAGGGCGCACCCTCGCGCGCTCCGTCTTCCGGGTGCTTCAGGGCGCATTCCCATTCCATGACCGCCCAACCGGGGAAGTCATACTGGGCCAGCTTGCTGAAGATGCCACCGAAGTCGACCTGGCCATCTCCCAAGGAACGAAAGCGCCCAGGGCGGTCGATCCAATTTTGGTATCCGCCATAGACACCTGATCGACCCGTCGGATTAAACTCGGCGTCCTTCACGTGGAAGGCACGGATGCGCTCATGGTAGATGTCGAGGAAGGCGAGGTAGTCGAGTTGCTGCAAAACGAAGTGGCTGGGATCGTACAAAATGTTTGCCCGTGGATGGCCGCCGACTGCGGCCAGGAAGCGCTCGAAGGTGACTCCGTCGTGAAGATCTTCGCCCGGATGGATTTCGAAACAGAGATCTACGCCTGAGTCTTCGAAGACATCGAGGATAGGCTTCCAGCGCCGCCCCAGTTCTCCGAAAGCTTCGTCGATCAGCCCGGCAGGCCGCTGCGGCCAGGGATACATATATGGCCAGGCCAACGCTCCGGAGAAGGTCGCGTGGGCGGTCAGCTTCAGATTCCGGCTGGCTTTCGCTGCCATGAGCAATTGTTTCGTGGCCCAGTCCTGCCGGGCCTTTGAATTACCGGCCACTTCTGGTGGCGCAAAGGCGTCGAACTGGAGATCGTAGGCAGGATGCACGGCGACCAACTGCCCCTGCAGATGAGTCGAGAGCTCGGTCAATTGCAGACCGAGACCGCTGAGCATGCCTAGTATCTGGTCGCAATAGGCCTGGCTTTCGGCGGCCTGCTTGAGGTCGAAGAGACGCGCATCCCAGGAAGGGATTTGTATGCCTTTGAAGCCGAGTCCCGCGGCCCACCTGGCTATGTCTTCCAATTTGTTGAAGGGCTTCTGGTCAGCGGCAAACTGGGCCAGGAAAATCGCAGGGCCTTTTACAGTCTTCATAGAGACACTCACTCATTTCAGAAGTTTATTGAGAGAAGCCCACCCACCCGGCACGGCTCTTAGTGACGGCTCGTTCCACGAAGGCCATGCTGCGCACGCCCTCGCGAATGCCGGGTACGAGTTCGCTCAGTTTCGCTGCCGGATCGGTGAAGCGGGCACGAATGGCTGTCGCGAAGTCGCGATAGATATTAGCAAATGCTTCGATCAGCCCCTCGGGATGCCCCATGGGCAGGCGGAAATCAGCCCGCGTCGATGGGGAGAGATAATCTCCGGCGGCATGGAGGGTTTGACTCGGCTTCCCTGACCAATTGAGATGCAGGTAGTTAGGATTCTCCTGCCACCAGTGGAGACCGCCCTTTTCACCGTAGAGATGAAGCTGCAGATCATTGCGATCGCCCGCGGCAATCTGGGAAACAAACAATACCCCCGGTGCCCCGTTGTCGAGCTTGAGGAGGACGTTGCAATCGTCGTCCAGCGCGCGGCCGGGGAGGACGGAGGAAAGATCGGAGCAGATCTCGACGATTTCGCGGCCGCTCACATACTCGAGGAGGTTGAAGGCGTGTGTACCGATATCGCCGATGGCGCCACCTAAGCCCGACTGAGACGGGTCAGAGCGCCATGCCGCCTGCTTGTGGCCGGTGGTCTCGAGCGAACTGCTCAGCCAACCTTGCTGGTATTGCACGACAGCCTTGCGGATCTTTCCCAGTTCGCCACCGCGAGCCATGCGACGGGCTTCGCGCACCAACGGGTAGCCGGTGTAGGTGAAGGTCAGGCCGTAGAGCAGCCCGGTGCGCTGGACGACTCCTTCCAAGGTCTGCGCCTCTTTCAGATTGGCGGTGGCCGGTTTGTCGCTCATCACGTGAAAACCGTGTTCGAGGGCGGCAACCGCGATGGGCAGGTGGAGATGATTAGGAGTGACGATACAGACGAAGTCGATGGGGTCTTTGCGCTTGCTCTCCCGATCCATCATCTCTTCATAACTGGTGTAGGCGCGGTCGGGGCTTATGCGATAGGTCACGCCTGCCTGGCGGGATCGTTCCGGATCCTGACTGAAGGCCCCGGCTACCAATTCGATGGCTCCATCCAACTCGGCGGCCATGCGATGCACGGGACCAATAAACGAGCCCGCGCCACCACCCACCATCCCCATGCGAAGACGTCTAGTTTCCATCCTTGTTCTTGCCCTCTGGATTATCTCGGACGACCGTCCTCGAATATTTTCAGCCGTCCCTTCGGGACTGGCATCGACAGCCGTTTAGGTCGCCGTGGTCCATGCTAATGCATTTTTGGTTTCGCGAGGTGAGAGTCAGGCTTGCATGAAGCCGCGTTGGGCGACGGCTATGTTGCCTCGCGATAGGTTTTTTACCAGGTACATCATTTCGTCCGCGGCGCCGATGATCTCCTGGATCGAGTTGCCGTCTTCCGGATAGCTGGCGATGCCGAAACTGGCCATCATCTGCAGTTCCAGCCCCTCCGATACGAGGTATCGCGTATCGCGCAAAGAGTGCAAGAGCCGCTGGGTCACTTCGAGCGCTGCATCCTTTCCTGTCTGGGGCAGGAGAACAATGAATTCGTCACCGCCGTAACGGAAGGCTGAATCGATGCCCCGGACATTGTGCTTGATGGTCCTGGCGATCTCGGCCAGCAGACGGCTACCGGTCAGGTGGCCGTACAGGTCGTTCACCCGCTTGAAGTGGTCCAGGTCGATGAAGATCATGCTGAAAGGAAGATTGAAGCGACGGGAGCGCTCGAGCTCGCTCTCGGTGACGGAAAACAAGTGCCGGGAATTGAAGAGCCCGGTGCAGTCGTCGGTAATGGTCAATTCCTGAATACGCTCGACGGCGCGCACATTTTGAATGGCGATCGCGGCGTAGTCGCAGAGCACACGCAGAAAGGCCATGCTTTCGTCGGTCAAGGTGGAGGCACGATAGTTCAGCAACTCGATGACACCCAAGGTGCGATCTCTGGAGCGCAAGGGTATGCAGATGGCGGATCGTACCGTGGAAGCGGCGCCGTCCGGGGTGGCGAAACGAGGGTCGTTGCCGGGTTCCGACACGATCACCGGCTCACCGTGCTGCGCCACCCAGCCGGCAATTCCCTCTCCCATGTCGACCCGGAGGTTGCGATCGCCGGAAGACTTGCCGGCGGCGACGGCGTAGTAGAGATTCTGCTGCTCTTCGTCGACGATGAGCAATGACCAGGATTCCGGCTCGAAGAATTGCTCCATCTGCTGCATGATGGCGCCCAGGATGGAGTCGAGATCGAGCGAGGAGGTCAGGGCACGCGCTACATCATGAAAGACCCGCAGGTCTTTGGGCAATGGCGGACGCTCTGGGAAGGATCGATCGACCATTTCAAGATAGCGCCGCGCTTCACCCACCCCGGAAGCGATTGCTTAGCCTCCGATATGCACCATGCTGCGTGAAGGTTTCAGAAACCCGGGCTCGCCGATATGGTGGCGCGCCTCCTTGGTTTCTACCGTCTTCTGAATGAAAGCGACAAGATCATCGTCCGAACCGCCACGGGCCAATACACCATAGAGATCATGATCGAAGTGGGAAAAGAGGCAGGTACGGATCTTGCCGTCGGAAGTGAGCCGGATGCGGCTGCACGCACCGCAAAATGCCTGCGAAACCGGCGCGATGATGCCGATCTCCCCTACCCCATCGTCGAAGGTATAGCGGCGCGCGGTTTCCCCGGTATTATTCGCAGGGAGTGCCTGCAACGGGCGATAGTGGCTCAACTTGTCGACCACTTCCTGTAATGGAACGACCACATCGGGCGTCCACAAGCGGTCCTCTTCGAGCGGCATGAATTCAATAAAGCGAACGATCACGCCTTCCTCTCGCGAGAATTGGGCGAAGGGAACGATCTGGTCGTCGTTGAATCCTCTTAAGAGGACACAGTTAACCTTGACCGGACCTAGCCCGGCACGCTGGGCGGCTCGGACTCCAGCCAATACCTTTTCAAAGCTGCCCGGAACCCGGGTGATGCGGACGAAAATTGCCGGGTCGACAGCATCCATGCTGACCGTGACCCGGCTGAGGCCGGCGCGGGCAAGCGGAGCGGCCATCTCAGCCAGGAGATGTCCGTTGGTGGTAATGGCAATGTCAAGGGGATTGTCTGAACCGGAGGTCCGAAGCTCGGCCAGTTGAGCTACCAACGAAACAATGTCCTTGCGCAGCAGCGGCTCGCCGCCGGTCAGCCGTACCTTCTGGATCCCGAGGCTCACGAAGACCCGGATCATGCGGAGGTACTCGTTCATGGCCAGTTCGGCAAATTGAGCGCCCTCGGTGCCAGTGCGGCAATAGACACACTTGTAGTTGCATCGGTCGGTGATGGAGACACGCAGATCGGTGATGGTGCGTCCGAACTTGTCTTTCATCACGGGCAGGCGGCCGGGGTTGCCCGTCACCGGGTTGTGGAGAGCGGCCGAGGTTTGCGAGCCTACTAATGACATGAGAAAGCAGCTCCGACGTACGACTGCAACCTTTGATGCACAAGCCTGTCATTTCCGGCCTTTGCCGCGAGGTCGGGCCATGGCAGGTTCTGTAACCTTATGACAATTAGAGCATTTTTGTGGCCCTAATGTGCAGGCGGAGCCGGTGTTCGCCCGGCGGGGGACCGATCCAACGGAGGAAGAAATGCTCTAAACCGTGCCGGGACAGTAACTCCGGGCTTCCCAATGCCCCAATTCTTCACTATAGTCAGTTAAATCAATGGATACTCCGACCGAGACGAAATCACAAGTTCAACACGGAACAGCAGGATTTCCTTCTTCCTCCGGCAAGTCTTTTAACGGATTCTTCAGTGGAGACAAGCGCTGGAATTTCCGTAAAAACGACCTCATCGACGCGCGCGCCCGCCGGCTCTTCGAGACAACGGCGTACGCCTGCGAGAACGATGCTTATCCTTTTCAGATTCCCCTGGAAGGACGAACCGGCCCCCAGGTGAAGGCCGACGGGCACTCGATGCTGATGCTGTCGTCCTATGACTACCTGGGACTGATCGGCGATCCCCGGATTGACGCAGCAGCCATTGAAGCAATCAGGAAGTATGGAACCGGGACCGGCGGAGCTCGCCTGCTTACCGGAACTACCGACCAGCACGTCCTCATGGAGCAGGATCTCGCCGCCTATAAAGGAACGGAAGCGGCGATCACCTTCAGCTCAGGCTATTTGGCGAATGTGGCGGTTCTGGGCGCGCTACTAGGCCCGGCGGATCGCGTGATCATGGATTCGCTCTGTCACCGGAGCCTTACGGACGCGTGCCGGTTCGCCGGAGTGCAATTACAGCGGTTCCGGCACAATGATGCCTCGTCTTTGCGGCAGGAACTGCAAAATGGATGCCAGGCCAACCGTACCTTGGTCATTTCTGACGGCGTGTTTTCGATGGACGGGGATGTCTGCCACCTGCCTGAAATTCTGGAGGTCAAGAAGGAATTTGGATTCTTCCTTCTGGTGGATGAATCGCATGCGTCCGGCGTGATTGGAGCGCGCGGCCGCGGAACCGATGAACACTTCGGCATAGCGACGGAGGAAGTGGATATCTGGACTGGGTCACTGGCCAAGTCCATTCCCTCTACCGGTGGTTTTGCCGCTGTGTCGCATGAACTTGCCATCTATCTTCAACATGGGGCTTCGCCGTTTATTTTTTCCGCAGCTTTGAGCCCGGCCGCGGTGGCGGCTATTCGCGAAGGCCTGGCGATTTTGCAGCAAGAGCCGGAGCGGGTGGCGAAAATCAAACACAATGCGGACTTTCTGCGGAGTGGTTTGTGCTCGCTTGGCTATGACACGGGGTTGTCGGAGACGGCGGTCATTCCAGTCATCCTGAACGACGAGACCACGACGGGGTTGTTTGCCCGCCGGCTTCGCGACCATGGGATTCTTGCTACGCCCGTGCTGTTTCCAGCGGTGCCCCAGGATTCGGCTCGGTTGCGACTTTGTGTAACGGCCGCGCATACGCAAAGCGATCTTGAATACGCCCTGGATGTGTTCGAAAAGATGGCTCGGAACTAGATTCGGCGGGTTTTCCCGGAAAAAGTGGACAAGTAAGCGCTGACTAGGCGCGATTAAGCTTCCCCTAAGGCGGCCGGGGTGGAAGTGTGCGCCTTAAGCGCCCTATGCGCCCTTTGGGTGGAAGTGTGCGCCTTAAGCGCCTTATGCGCCATAAGGCCCCTATCGGGCAGTTTGTTTTGACCTGTGGTTATAACAAGGGTCGTAATAAGCCTCCACCAGGAGGATCCCAGGTCTCAAAAGCGAGACCTGGGGCACCCTTCCTTTCTTCCATACGCGTTTTTCGCGGGTATGAAGATTAGGGTAAGGATCGGAAGGCCAGGACGGCGTTCAGGCCGCCGAAGGCGAAGGATTGCGAGAGGGCCACTTCTGCCTGTTTCGTCCGGGCCTGGTTGGGAATCACGTCCAGCTCGCATTCCGGGTCTGGCTCGGTGTAGTTCATGGTGGGGGGCAGGACTCCATTACATAAAGCCAACACTGTAGCTGCGGCTTCGATTGCTCCTGCGGCTCCCAGGGTGTGGCCGTGCATCGACTTGGTCGAACTGACAGGCAGCGTATCGGCGTGGTTGCCGAACACTGCACGGATAGCTGCCGTTTCCATCCGGTCGTTGGCCTCAGTGGCTGTTCCATGAGCATTGATGTAGCCAACCTGCTCGGGAGCTACACCGCCATCGCGCATGGCCGCACGAATCGCGCGGGCCGCGCCTTCGGCGGAGGGCTGCGTGACGTGGCACGCATCGGCCGACATACCAAACCCGACAATTTCGGCCAGGGGCCTGGCTCCGCGAGCCAGTGCCTGCTCCAGCGGCTCGAGCACGAGCATGGCGGCACCTTCGCCGAGGACCATTCCCGAGCGGTTGGCGGAAAAGGGACGGCAAGTATCAGGGCTGACCACGCGCATGGCCTCCCAAGCCTTCAATCCACCCAGAAAAAAGGGAGTCTCACTTCCCCCGGCGATGGCCAGAGGAACAGCTCCGGAACGCACCATCCAATAGGCGTTGCCGATGGCATGTGCTGAAGAGGAACAGGCGGTGGAAAAGGTATACGCGGGGCCATGCAGGCCGTATTCCATGGAGATGTGACTGGCGCCGGCATTGCTCATTCCCAGAGGGATGGTGAGCGGGTGGACCCGATGCCTGCCATGGTGGAAGAGTTCCCAATAACCGACTTCGTCGGTAAATCTGCCACCCATGCAGGAACCGGTGATGATCGCGGTGTTATCGCGGAGTTCCTCGGTCCATTCGATGCCGGCATTGGTCACGGCTTCGCGGGCAGCGATGACTGAAAATTGGGCAAAGCGATCCATGAAGCTAGCGGCTTTGCGGGGAAAATAGGCTTCGGCGTTATAACCAATGATGGCCGCGCCGTTTTTGAAACGGACCTGATTCATGCCCATCTCGGCAACCGGCCCGACATCTTGTGGTATCGGTCCGATTCCGGATTGACCGGTCACCAGTGAATGCCAGAACCCTTGCTGGTCAAGGCCCAGAGCGCTGATCACGCCCATTCCTGATATGACAACTCGCATCTACACCATTTTCATAGAGGACTGTGCTGAACCGAGGGTAACAAACCTCAGCGTCCTTCCGATACAGTACGGCTTATTCGGTTGCGGTTTGGGCAGATGGGTTTTGTTTAGAATCCACCAGGTAGGTGACGCCGTCGATCATTTCGCGGATGGTCTGAATTTTCTTCGCGTCTTCGTCCTTGATTTCGATGTCGAACTCACTCTCCAGGTCAAAGAGGATGTTAATGCTGTCCATCGAATCAATGCCCAGCTCTTCGAAGGTGCTGTCGGGCTTGACCTTCTCGAGGGGAATTCTCTGGGTGGTGGCGATCACTCGAAGAACTCGTGCTTGAATCGTCTCAGACATTAGGGGCCTTCGTAAAAACCACAGTTCTACCCGGCGATCGGTTCACGATCAGACCAAGAACTGTTTCAGTAAAGTTAAACCGCGAGCCAAGTGCTGGCAATAGTTTGTCATTGAAAGCGATTTTTTCAAACCTTTGCGGCATCGGGTGGGTTAGTGGACTTCGGCAACGGCGAGGCGGCGGGCGGTGCGCCAGGCGTAGTGGAGCGCGGAGACGATGGTCAGGAGGGCGGTGGCATAGAGCGCCAGGGTGCGGAGCATGACGAGAGGCATCGGGGAATAGATCTGACAGGCCAATACTGCCAGGAGCGCGAGGATCTGGGCGCAGGTGCTGCTCTTGCCATAGATGCTGGGACGGAAGTCTCGCATGCCCAGACTGATATAGAGAAGCGCGGCAACGATGAGAATGCCCAGGTCGCGGCTAAAGACCAGCACGGTAACGCGCCGCGGCACGAGCCCCTGGTGCATGAGCACCAGAAACAGGGTGCTGAGCAGGAGCTTGTCGGTGACCGGATCGAGGTATTGGCCGATCTGGGTTTGCTGCTTGAGCACTCTAGCCGCCCAGCCATCGAGGCCGTCGCTGAGCCCGGCGACCACGAAAAGACACAGCGCGGTCTGGTAGTGCGCCTCAAGAACCGCGATGACGAGAAAGGGGATAAGGCATAGACGCAGGAAAGTGAGCAGGTTCGGGGCTGCGCGTAGTTCTTTCAGCAAAGTGTTGCGATCCTCATGACTGCCGACAGGAATCTTGATGGTACATGAGCTTTTGATATGATAGCGAGATGCACGGCGCAGGCGCGTAGCTCAGTTGGTTAGAGCGTCCCGGCAAGCCGGGAAGGTCAGGAGTTGGTTCGGCAAAACACAGGCGCGTAGCTCAGTTGGTTAGAGCGCTACCTTGACACGGTAGAGGTCAGGAGTTCGAGTCTCCTCGTGCCTACCATGATTTCAATTTGCGCAGTCGGTTAGAGCGTCCCGGCATGCCGGGAAGGTCAGGAGTTCGAGTCTCCTCGTGCCTACCATGATTTCAATTTGCGCAGTCGGTTAGAGCGTCCCGGCATGCCGGGAAGGTCAGGAGTTCGAGGCTCCTAGTGCCTACCATTTTTTTCACCAAGGCGAGGCTATCAATGCCAGCCGTCTATGTTTTACAAAGCGAATCCAGCGGCAAGTTCTACATCGGATCAGCGCAGGATTTGCCCGGCCGGTTGGCGGAGCACAACCGCAAGCACAGCCCGTACACTCGCAATGGCGGCCCCTGGGTTTTGAAATATTCGGAGGATCACTCAATCCTCGCCGAAGCTCGACGCCGAGAGCGGCAGATTAAATCCTGGAAATCCCATCGATCTGTTCAGGAACTGATCGATCGTAGCTCAGGTCAGGCGAATACTCAGAGTGGGCATGAGCCGTTGGAGATTCCTTAGCGAGCGGGAATGCCACGGGACTGACTCAGAGGCGAGCACCTGAACATCGATCCCGGGGCGGTCGCGCGCTTCCATGACAAAGCGCGAGAGCATGGTGATGCCGGAACTGTTGAGGAAATCCAACTCCCTAAGATCGAGCACAATCGGCGTCGCAGGAGCGGTCAACGTTTCCTTGAGCAGATCGAGAATGGGCGCGTAATCCTCCGTCCCACACAAACGCAGCGCGCCTTTGAAAAGAACAGTGGAGTTCTCTTCCTCCAGCCGGATATCAAAGGACTCTCCATGAATGTTTTTCACGCGGACGCTCCTGGATCACCTTTGAGAAGCAAAACGGCGCTGGTGGTGACGGTCATGCTTTGGGGTTGCGTGGGATGGACGTCGAAGCGAAAGTCAAGGTGGGCGTCATAGTCGCTGATCATCGTCAACAGGCCCAGGCTGGACATGGCCGATTCGGTGGATCGTGCACTTTCTTCCTGTTGCTTCGCGAGTAGATCGCCCGCGTCTCCTTCCTGAAGATGTTCCACGAACGACTTGAAACGCGCCGCCTGAACGATGCTGACGCCATTGCTGACGCTCACCTTAATGTGTCCGCTCGCGAGTTCCAGATGGATTCGGATGGGGATCTCGACGTCGGGTTGGTGATACTTCATGGCGTTCTCAAGGAGCTCGTTTGCAATGTAAGTGACGGCGTGTTTGATCTCATTTTGCCGGCTCGCAAACGGGGGCACGGGCAGAAATGTAGTCACGTAGTCGCCGAGAAAATCGGCGGACAGTCCGTTGTTCCGCCAACGGGAACGCAGCGGGGCGCTAATGGGCGAGAATGCCAGGGTGAGATATTCGCATTCGCCGGCTCGTTCTCCGTTGATACCAAGGGTCTCGCTCATCATGGTGTGGTGTTCTCCTCGCGCTCATAACTCACCTGGTTTCGCCCCAGTTTTTTCGCTAGATAGAGATGCCGGTCCGCCTGCTCGATGAGTGCCCTGACATCCGAGGGAGCCTGCGGTGGAGGAGTCATACAGGCCACGCCGACGCTCACGGTAACCCGGTCGCAAACCGGAGAGGCGGGGTGAGGAAGAGCGGCGGCCGCGACCGCTGCGCGCACTCTCTCCGCAACCTGCACAGCTCCGGCGCGGTTGGTTTGGGGGAGCACCATGGCAAACTCTTCGCCTCCGTAGCGGGCGACGAGGTCGCCGGCGCGATAACAGCGGTTGATCGCTTTGGCCACGCTCTTCAGACATTCGTCGCCGGCTTGATGACCCTGGCGGTCGTTGAAGAGTTTGAAGTGATCCACGTCACAGATCAGGAGCGAAATCGGCAGCTGCATGCGAATGTGCCGGCTCCATTCCTGGGCCAAGTACTCGTCGAAGCGGCGCCGGTTGGCAATCTGGGTGAGACCGTCGATGCGTGCTTTCTCGCCTTCCTGAGCCGAATCGTCGCCCTGATCGATGAGAATCTGGACCAGAATTTCCAGATCCGTCTTCTCCCGGGTGACGGCCTGAATGAGATTCTGGAGTTGCTCTTCGGTGGCCCGGCGATCCCTAAGCTCATTCGTCAGCCTGGTGTCGAGGCGGCCCACTTGATCCTGCAGCAAGAGAGCACGTTGCGTTGAGGCCAGGAGTGCGGCTTGCAGATCATGGTTCTCGTTTTGCAGGCGATCAATTTCCGTCTGAAGGCGCATGCGTTCATCCTGCTCGATGGCGTAGCCCGGTGAAGGCAACCCTGGTAGGGGATCGGGAAGGAATGTGAGGCTCCTCTGTGGGTGAGTCCGTTCTTCCAGCCGGTCGATATCGCTCATCAAGTTGCCGGGTCGCCTGGCTTGGCGGTCGGCCTCCTCTCCGCGCCGAGGTTCCATAAACCTATTCATCGGCTCCACGATTGATTCTCTGTAGCTAGGCAGGCTTGATCACGAGCAGGGTGACGTCGTCGAGCAAATCCTGGCCTTCGGTAAAGTTCCGAAGACTGCTAAGTACGGCCTCGCGGATCGCGCCAGCCGGTTGCCGGTGACTGGTTCTCACCACCTCGGAGAGCCGTTCGAGGCCAAAGGCGACGCCAGCGTCATTCACGGCTTCGGTAATGCCGTCAGTGTAAGCGACCATTACGTCGCCGGAACGCAGGGGAACCGTCGCTTCACCGATGAAGCTGGAGATGTCCTCTTCCAAGCCCAGGGGAAAGCCAAGGTTGAGGGTGTCGTGTCTTTCCAGGATGCCGTCGCCGCGAACAACCAGTACCTCTTCGTGCTGGCCGCTGATAGTAACGACGTTGTCCTGATAGCGAAGCAGGTTCAGGGTGAGGTTGCGATCGCAGTGCATACGGCGCACGTTATCGTAGATGACACGGTTGAGGGTTTCGAAAAACTTTCTGCTTTCGAAGCGGCCGCTGGCCAACAGGGTTCTGACCGCAGTCTGGACCATGATGGCGATGACGCCGCTTTCGAGACCGTGGCCGGTCACGTCGCCGATGCCGATGACGACTCCGCCGTCGTTGCAAACGACGTCATAGTAGTCGCCGCCGATTTCTGTGGCAGGTTCCATCGAACCGGAGATGTCGAGGCCGGCGATTTTGCGCATATCCTCGTCGCGCGGCAGCATCATCTGCTGGAGGCGCTGGGTGATCTCCAATTCGCTGCTCATGCGGGCGTTTTCCACTTTGACGACTTTGTTGGTTTTCGCGATCCAGTCGGAAAACACCTTCATTTGGTCGTAGAGGCCGCTGATTTCTGCCAGCAACTTGCTTTTCGTGCGGCTGGCCTCCTCGGCAGCTTCTTCTGCCAGTTTCCGGTCTGTGATGTCGACCATCGCTCCAGCAAGCTCTTTGCCCCTCCCATGGCTGGAGACGAGATGGATCGAAGTCCTTAGCCAGACCACTCTTCCATCGGCGGCGATCATCCTGTGCTCAAAATGCTGCGGAGCCCGGTTTTCAACGGCCGCGCGACAACACGACTGCGCCAACTCGCGATCTTCCGGAGGGAGGCGATCGATCCAGAAGGCTGGGGTGGCGGTCCACTTTTGTACGGGGTAACCGAGGAGATCTTCCGCTTCTTGATTGACATAGGTGAAGGCGGCGCCGTCTAAACCTGCGCGCCAGAGAATCACCTTAGCCGAGTCCACGAGTTCCCGGTAGCGTTCCTGACTTTGATTTAGTTTCAGAGACTGTGCCGAAAAACGGCGATCGATGAGTGAGGTCAAAATTGCCAGGGAAAGAGTCATGAAGGCCACGGTACCGATGCCGACGGTGCCGATGGAGGAGATTCTGACGGAGTGGGTCAGGTCGGGCGGGACAGCGGTAAGCCGGAAACTGGCCGCGGCCATGCCGGTGTAGTGCATGACCGGGATGGCTGCTCCCATCAGTATGGCACTGGCCAGCTTTTGCCAACTGATGGAGTTGACCTGGGACCGCAAACGAAAGGTCAGGTCGAGAGCGACCACGGAAATCACGACGGCGAGAATGACTGACAATGCCACCATGCCGAGAGAATACCGGCACATTGCCGGTAGACGCATCGCGTCCATGCCGATGTAGTGCATGGCTGCGATCCCGCTGCCCATGAGCAGGCCGCCCACGCCTATGCGCGCCGGCCCCATTTCATTTCGGCTCACGACAAACAGGGCGACAGCGGATGCGAGGATAGCGGCCAGGAGAGACAACAAGACGGTGGGCCAATGATAGAAGACGGGTACCGGAAGGTTATAGGCGAGCATTCCGATGTAGTGCATGGACCAGATGCCAATACCCATGGCAGCCGCGCCGCCCATCAGCCAGATGGATCGAACAGGGCCGCGCGAAGCGGTTACGCGACCGCCGAGGTCCAAAGCGGCGAAGGAAGCGACGAGCGAAATCAGGACGGATAAAGCGACGAGGCGGTAATCGTAGAAGGCGGCCAGGGGATCAGAGGGGAATGTGGGCATCGGGCGGTGCTCCTACCTGTTTCCCCTTTGGGACTGGATACACGGTGAAGTCGATCTCTCGCCCGCGCTTAAGATGAGCCGGGGCGAATCGGGCCTTATCCAGTTTGCAAGGTGGTCAATTCTCACCGCGTTGCATGAACGAAAGGAAATATGGGGTTCCTCAGGTGTGACATTCCGTTCCCCATTGGCTTTCATCGGCACAAATTTGACGCACGTTAGCCGTTGAGGGCCAGGTAGTCCACGGCAGGTGTAGAGACTATCTCTTTCCACATTCGGGTGTTCATCAGCCAGCGAGTTCCCTTTAGTTCTTCTCTCCGCACGGATACTTACCTTTACTTCAGTAATGCCCCCTAAGCTCAATTGCCGCGGTGTTCTGACCGCGGCTAGGCTGCAACCGTCTCTGCCGACCTCGAATATGGCGGGGCAACACAATTGCAGCTCAATCATTTGTAACTTTTTAATCACTTAGAGAACGGTTCGGTGCGATGCGCGGGTACCACAGGCGCATGCCGGTGCTGTTTATCGGTCAATCGCTGTGTGAAACCAGCACATGCCTCGTAGCAATTCAACACTCTCCTCGAACAAGACCGATTTTGCGACACCGACGCATCGCAACAACAGATAGGCCCATACATGCGAATCAACACGTCCTCATTGCGCCATCGATCACAGCTCGATCCGGACAGACCCACCAAGAGCAAGCAGCGGAACTATCGGCTCGCCATCTGTTACGCGATGTTCCCGATTCTGCTACAGCAGTTGTGCGCGAACCCACGTCTGGCTGCAACAACCATCGATACGAGCACGCACGCCGGGGCAGCCACTGTTACCCTGATGGCTACGACACTGACGGGCCCGTCCACGGAACCAACCGTCGTTAACCACGGTAGACAGGCGAACATCTCAATTCTGGTGACCGGTCTTGCGTCCAGTGTGAGTACTCCCAAGCCATCCGGGTCGATCAGCTTTGTCATCGGCTCCGCCCCTGGTCAGTTGGCAACGATCAACAACGGGATGGCTACGATTACCATTCCGATGACGCTTGCGCCAGGCAGCTATAACATTTCGGTAAACTACGCTGGAGATACGAACTATGGGCCCGCCAGCGGAATAGTGGTTCGCCTGAAGGTCCGATGGATCACCCCAACCCTGACATTCGCTCCGCCTGCCAGTATCGTCTACGGCTCGACATTGATGGGTGAGCTGACGGCTTCCGCCAGCTACAACTTCACACCGGTCGCGGGCACATTCGCTTATACGGCGACGCCATTGGAAGGAACCCCAGTTGCGGTTACAAATGGGACGACACTCAATATAGGCGTCTTCACGTTGTCTGCAACATTCACACCGATTGACCAGAGCACCTACAGTACAGCCACCAGAAACGCAATTCTCACGGTCAATGCAGGGACAGTGACGACGATCGAGCAGTTGGGAGCGATCCCTGCCGCGCAGGCGGCTAACGGGCTGGGATTCAATGTTGCCCAGGGCAACGACTGGGAATTCCAAATGGCGGCGGCTGCAGGGGCAACCCACGCTCGATTCCAGTGCGGCTGGACAAGCACCGAAAACCAAGCCGCACCGCCAGGCAACGCACCAGCGGCCACTCAATTCACGCTTCAGGCGGATTGTCAGGCGGGTCTTGCGTCATCATTGCGATACGGTTTGCATCCCACGATTCTTGCAGCCTACGGGCCACCCTTTCATCCGATCTTGAGTGTGACGGTACCGGGTGGCGCCGCGGCTGGAGCGAGCGTGATCAACGTTCAGTTCGCATCCGGCATCGGTGGCGACACGCTTTCTTCCATGGCAGCCTTCTACGACACGATCATCAACTCCTCCAATGCAACCATCACCGATAAGCATTCGTACGCCGGCGGCCTGATTACGGGGGTTACCGCGACGGACGCTACACACACCACTCTCGAGCTCGCATCTGCGCTCTCTTCGGCCTTGCCAGCTGACACGATCACGAAATATGTCATCAACCAATACCTTTATCCCCCGCCGGCCTCCTTCAGCCCGGCGGATCCGTCTGTGCTCGCTTATGCCAGGTACGCCGAGTTCCTCGCGGGCAAGATCTCAACCTCGGGGATCACGGGAGAGGTTGAAATCTGGAACGAACCACCGTGGGGCGACGACCCGTGGGATGATCGTTACGACTTTTATGACAACCAGCCGCTTCCCGTTAGTCCTGGACCTCAGACACCTTATCTCCCCAACTGGGGATTTGCTGCAGCGATATTCAGTCAGACCTCGCCCGTGGCCGGCGTCACCTATAACTGGGGTGGCACCGAGAAGACGGGAGGTAACTCGATGCTGAACGCTCAGATGGAGGGAAATACGGGGGCATCGTTCTGGCAGCCAAATACGATTGTCACGACGGAGTCGTTTCATCCCTACGGGAATAACCCGGAGGATATCCTCTGGAGTGAACCGTGTCTGAAAGGAACCATCCACAGCTACCCGCAGGCCGCAAGTAGCTTCTCCCCATGCAACTTGTTCGGGGTGGGTCCAAACATGGCGTATGCCGCGCAGGAGACCCTGGTTCAAGAGAGTATTAACCCCACCTGGGGCATCGGGCACAACATTACCGAGACTGGTTTCGAAGGCGCGTTAGGCGACGACCTGCACAAGGCACGATTTGTTATGCGACAGTTTCTTGGTTTTCAGGCCGCTGGGGTAACACCGATCCAGTTCTATAGGCTTTTTGATAGCAGCCCAGGAGACTTCAGCTTCGTCAATCCGATAGCTGACGCCGATGGAACGCACGACCCACTCCCTGCTTACACAGCCCTTGCAGGCCTGATGTCGGACCTTGCCAGGATAAAGTTGAGCCCTTACCCAACGCAGAAGCTGCCATCGATCCTGGCTTACAGCGGAACCTATCCGCTCGATACAGTGTCTCTGGTGGGGTCCCGCCCCGGCGACAACGCGAACTCGATTCTTTTCGCGGTGTGGCAGCGCAGCTTTACCAAGGGAACATGGGGCACACTTGCCTCGCCTGCCCCGACTCCTGTCACGGTTGAGATCCCCGCGCAGGCAAGTGTCGTGACGGTTTTGAACCTGGATACACGTGCTCCGGTGTCATACGCGGCGTCGGGTCAACAGATAACATTCACGGTGTCTGACGATCCTATTGAGGTTTTGGTAGAGCCCGCTAGTGGGGTTCAGTAGTGGGCTTTTAGTGAGGATCGGCGCCGCGAAGTAGCCACCTTTTCTCAATCGCTGAATATTTTGAGATGCTGATGCCTAGGATTGTCTCCGAGTAACTTTCAGTCGTCCCCGTTCGACAAGCTCAGGGCAGGCTCTACGGGACTTTTCGTCTCTCGAATCTCTACCCAGGACTGCGTCCTGGGCTACGTTCAGCCCGTCCCTACGGGACTCGATAATGAGGTGGTCGTGCTCAGGCAGACGTTTAAGGTTAGCGGGGTCCAGATAGACGGATGATTTGTGCAGAGAGGAAAGGATGAACGTACCTCAGGGCCTTAAAGAGACTGCGTGAGAACTCCCGATTGTGTCGTCCCTTCGGGACTCGTTTTGCGTGAAAATCCTACCCGGCACTCCCGTGCCGGGCTATAGATTGTCCCGTCCCTTCGGGACTGATTGCGTTGGGTGACCTGCGGTTCTTTTCTAACCACTGAAAGCCCATACGCTTCCTGGGAAAAGTACCTCAGGGGCTTAAGGCCTCAACAGGCTAGCCCGATGCGGCACGGCTGAAGCCGTGCCCTTCGTTGTGCGGCCGTGTTCGCAGCGTGGCTACTCCGCCAGGTTGAAGATTCTAATTTGCACCAGCTTGCTGATGGTCAATTGGTTAAAACCTCTGGCTTGCATGCGGTGGATAAAGTCGGGAGTGATGTGAAAAATGCGCATCTGGATCAGTTCATCGAGCGTGGGCTGGTAGCCCAGGGCGCGGATCTGTTTTACTTCCTCGGTGTCGACACGTTGCACACGCAGGGCTATCAACTTCTCGGCATCCGGGGTCGGGTAGCCAAGCGCGTTCAAGCTATGGATATAGTCCGTGTCTGCGTGGAAAATGCGGAGCGCGATCAGATTTCCCGAATCCATGCCGCTCACGCCGGCGGTCTGCAAGGAGCGGACCCAATCAACTCCGATGCGAAACAGGGTGTAGGCCTGTAGTTTTTCTTCATCAAGATCGCGGTACCCCATCTGCAGCATGCGGTCGACAAATGCCGGATCGGGTACAAAATTGAAAGCGCCGCTCAACCTTCCATCGTGCACCGCACCGGAGCAGGTGAGAGTGCCGGCCTCGGCGCGAAGCACAGCGTCCACGTGCGCACCTTCGCGCCGCAGATCCGCAAGCGTGAAGCCGAGGAATGCACTCAACGGTTCATTGGTGTTTGTGAACCCACAGTGTTCATTGCTTCCGCACCCGCCGGTCTCCAGCCGGAGATCCACTTCCGTTGCATTGGCAGTGGCAGCGACGCTGCACGATCCGTTCAGCGTGCGAAGGTGCTGTTCCGCCTGGAGGAACAAGCCAGTGGACGCAGCCAGGAGGGCCGTCAGAACAACGCCGCTGGTCATTTCGCCTCCGTGGGTGCATCGTCCAGCAGGCCGGAGATACGCAGTTGCACCAGCTTCTGGATGGAGAGCGAGGTAAAACCGTGACGCTTGGCAGCAGCGAGAAATGCATCGTCTATGTGGAAGATACGAAGCTGTACCAATTCGTCGAGCGTAACGTTCGGATATTGCTGCTTCACCGTTTTGGCGTATTCAGGAGTCACCCCCTGAACCCGCAGCGCGATCACTTTTCCAGGCGGGATGGAGTCGAAGCCGGCAGCTTTCATGCCGGCGAGAAACTCCGGCGTGACGTGGAAGATGCGATACGAGATCAGGTCACCGATGCTGCCTGGTTGTAGTCCCGCGGCGTGCAACTCTGAAACGTACTGGGGAGAGACCCCCTGGATCTTCATCGCGACGAGGTCGTCGGCGGAGGGTTTGCCGAACCCGATGTTTGCCATCGCCTGGGCGTATTCGGGAGTAACGCCCTGGATCTTCATGGCGATGTACTTGTCGATATCGACGTCATAGCCGGCTGCACGCATGGCATCGATATAGTCGGTCTTGGGTGTGGGTGCAGGAGCCGGCGTAGGTTGTTGTTCCGCATTGCCTGTGCCAGACTCACCAGCGCCCCGCCCTAAACCTTCTCCGGCACCCTCTCCCACAGCGTGAACAACCGCGGTTGCGGTTTCAACGACAGGGCCGTTTTTCCGGGTAGGGCGCGGGGGCTCTACGGGGGCGGCCGCAACAACGGGCAAGGCCGCGGGAGCCGGAAGCGCGGATGGCGCGGAAGCCGATTCTGTTGGCTCAGGTTCAGCCGGCATGGTATTCAGCAATCCGGCGAAAAGGTGGGGCGCGGTCAGGAGGAGGAGCAGGAAGACGGCAGAGATGGCAGCCAGCGGTAAGGGGGTTAGCTCACGCTGACGTTGCTCGCCTTCGCCCAGGACGCGGGAAATACGTGCGCGGAGTCCAGATGATGACCGGTGTCCATCCAGAGCCATAGCCAAATTCAGCTGCTGATTCCGCCGCTCCTCGAGACGCAGTAACGCGGTGGCGTAGAGCAAAGGGTCGGCGCAGGCCTGGACGGCCGCGTCATCACAGCAGAGCTCGCGCAGCTGGCGCAGCCTGCTGCCAATCCACCACACGGCGGGATGAAAGAAGAACAAGGTCTCGACCATGGTCTGGACCAGGTTCCAGAAATAATCCGCGCGGCGCACGTGCTCGAGCTCATGGGCAAGCACCGCCTCCAGCTGCTGGGGGCTCAGAGCCAGGAGCGCGGAGGCGGGCAGGATGATCAACGAGCGCACAATCCCCATCGCGAGCGGCCCTTGCACATGCTCAGAGATGCGAAGACTCACCTGGCTTGCGATGCCAAGCCGTTGGCACAACCGGGCAAGGTTGGCGCGCACGGCTTCCGGCGCTTCTACCAGAGTGCTTCGGCGCAGGCGTTCGATCATGCGCCAGCCACCGATGGTACGGATCGAAAGGAACGCGACACCGAGCAACCACGCGATATCCAGCCAGGGAAGGAGTCGCGATAGTTGTAACAGTATCGGTCGCGTTGCGGCACCGGACCAGTTCATGGGTACCGACGGCGACGGCGGAGTGGAAATATCCGATTCGAGGGCTGCATTGGCGACGCTGGAGTAGGCGCTGGGCGAAGACAGTTTAGGGTTGCCACGCGTCTCCTCATACGCGAGCGTGGCCAGGGCGGCGGCAAGCATGAGCAGCATCGCTCCCAATGCCAGCAGATAGCGGGTCTGACTGCGCGTCTTCGACAGCGCAAGATCGGCAAGCAGATAGACGAGCGTGATGGCCGCCGCCTGCCAGCAGAAATGTAACAGCGTCCAGCCCAGAGATTGCAAATGATGATTCATCGTTTCTCCTGCCTGCGGTCGATTAGTTTGCGAATTTCCTTCAACTCGTCGCTGCTCGCCGGCTCCATGGCCAATGCGTGCATGGCAAGCTGAGCGGCGGAACCGGAAAAGAGCCGTTCGCTCAAATCTCTCAGTAGCTGGCTCTGGGTTTCTTCCTGGCTCGCCGTGGTTCGATAGACATGGGCTCTGCCAACCTCCGTGCGCTGCACCAGCCGCTTCTCCGTCATGATCTGGAGCAACTTCAGTACTGTGGTGTACCCGAGCGGGCGTTCCTGGCTTACCGCATCGTGCAGTTCGCGGACAGTGGCGGAACCCTTGGCCCATAAGACGCGAAGGAGCTCCAGCTCCCCCTCTGTCGGCTTGGGCAAATTGTCCTTACTCATCTTCATGAAGGAACCATATACGAAGTGCTTCGTAGATGTCAACGAAGATCTTCGTAGAAGCAAATAAATCGACGCTATTTTCGATTTGTCAATCCCTCCGGAGGCTAATATTTGGCCGCCCTGCCCTGCCGCTAAACAGAACAAGTGTCTTTCTGCACGGGCGGTTACGCATTGAAAACGCTGGTGGGCTTCGGAGTGGCCGGCACCCTCGGGGTGGCAGAGTTAACGCGCACGGGCCCTCTTTCGTCCCTGTTCTCCTCACAGTATCTGCCGCACCGTTATTGCTATCTTGCGCAGCCGGGCCTGGTGTGGACGAACGCGGTGGCGGACGGCCTGATTGCCATCTCTTATGCCGCGTTATTCGGCTGCCTCTTCTGGTTGGCCGGCAAGGTTCGCCACGCTGCGGTACTCCATCCGTATCTATGGATCTTCCTTGGATTCGGCTCGTTCATCCTCGCGTGCGGCGTGACCCATGCGATGGAGATCGTGACCACATGGTGGCCGGTTTATCCGCTGGCTGCTGCGTTCAAAGTATTGTGCGCAGCGATATCGGTTTCCACGGCGATGGTGTTCGCCAAGGTGACACCCTCTCTTGCGGGAAACATCTTGCACGTGATCGATTCCCTCGCCCGGGAACGGCAGGAGACAGAAAGCGAAGCAGCCAATTACCAGGGGCAGATCAAAGCGATGAACCGGTCGCAGATGATCGTCGAGTTTGGCATGGACGGAACGATTATCACGGCCAACGACAACTATCTGCGTGCGTTCGGGTACCAGGGTGCGGAATTAACAGGCAGATATCACGATACTTTCATCAGCGAGGATTCCCGGCGAAGCGCGGACTATGTGGAGTTCTGGAAGGAACTGCGAGCCGGAAACTACCAGGCCGGATTATTTCGTCGGATCGATAAGCAGGGTGATGCAGTCTGGATAGAAGCCAGTTACAACCCGATCCTGGGCCCGGACGGGATTCCTACAAAGGTGGTCGAGTTCGCGTCGAACGTAACCGAAAGGGTAAGGATCCAGAACGAACTCAAGGATGCGGAAGCCAGGCTCCAGGCGATCCTGGATAACGTTCTGGATGGCATCATCACGATCGATGACCGCGGCATCATCGCTTCCATCAATCCGGCGGCAGTCAAGATGTTTGGCTACGAAGTCAGCGATGTGGTCGGCAGGAACGTGAAAATGCTGATGCCGGAACCGGACCGGAGTGCGCACGATAGCCACCTTGCGGCCTATCAACCGGGAGCGCCGACCCGGGCGATCGGTGTGGGCCGCGAGTTGGAGGGTCTGCATAGCAGCGGCCGGGTATTCCCGATGGAATTGACGGTCACCGACTTTGCCTTCCGCAACCAGCGCATGTTTGTCGGCCTGGTTCGGGATATCACCACGCGTAAGGAGGAGGAGCTCGCTCACCGCAGGACGCGGGAAGTACTGGACCGGACGGGAAGAATCGCGCAGGTTGGCGGTTGGGAAATTGACTTGATCACGACCAAATTGACGTGGTCTGAAGAAGCTCTCCGTCTTGTGGGATTGCCCTCCGATTGCCGGCCAACGCTGGAAGAGGGGATCAACCAACTCTTCGCGCCCGATGCCCAGCGGACCATCAAAGGCGCGATCGAGAGAGCGGTCGTCGAGCGTGGCGGCTTCGCCGTGGATCTACCTATGACGAGGGCCGACGGCCGGGCGATCTGGGTGCGAGTGACGGGCTCTGTGGAGTGTGAGGAAGGCAGGCCGGTGCGCATGGTAGGCGCGACGCAAGACGTGAGTATCCGAGTTGCCGAGCAGGCGGCGCTGAAGGAGGCGAACGAACGGGCCACGCTTGCAGCTGAATATAGCGGCGTTGGGATATGGAGTTGGGATTTGTCGACCAATGTTACGACCTGGAACTCCTGGATGTACCGACACTACGGCATCACGGGTGGAGATAACCGGTTGATCGGTCATGAGACGCCGGCAAGCCGTATTCATGCAGACGACCGTAGATCCGTGGAACAAGCCTTGCAGGACTGCATCAACGGCATCAAGCCGTTTGACATGATGTTTCGGGTCATTTGGGACGATAAGAGCGTGCACCACCTACGCAGTGCGGGCCAGGTTAAGCGGGATGAGAATGGCAGGCCGCTACGGATGGTGGGCACCGACTGGGATGTGACGGAGCTGGTCAAGGCGAACGAGACATCGTGGCGGGCGTTGCAGATCGCCCAGGATTCGAACCGGACCAAATCCGACTTTCTCGCCAACATGAGCCACGAGATCCGTACGCCCATGAACGCGATTCTGGGCATGACCTATCTTGCGCGGCGAGCCAACCCCAGCTCGAAGCAACTTGAGTATTTGACCAAGATCGGCACTGCCGCTGAGTCTCTGCTCGGCATCATGAACGACATTCTGGATTTCTCGAAGATCGAAGCCGGCAAGCTGGAGTTGGAGGTTATCTCCTTTTCCCTCCAGGACGTTCTGCGCAACCTTCTGGACGTTGTAGGGCAGAAAGCGCAGGACAAGGGTGTGGCCCTGATCACCTGGGTGTCACCGGATACTCCTATGCAACTGGTTGGGGATCCATTGCGGTTAGGGCAAATTCTCATCAACCTGGTCAACAACGCCATCAAGTTTACCGAGGCCGGCGAGATCGCGATTCGGGTGGAAGCCGAAGAAATTACCAGCAACGACCTGCATCTGAATATTTCGGTTGCGGACACTGGGATTGGTATGAGCGCGGAACAGACGGCTAACCTTTTCCAAACTTTTCACCAGGGAGATACCTCGTTTACGCGCAAATATGGAGGTACTGGGCTAGGGCTCGCAATCTGCAAGCAACTCAGCGAACTGATGAAAGGGCAGATCACGGTACAAAGCGAACTGGGGAAAGGGAGCACTTTTTACTTTACAGCCCGCTTTGGTATCGCGACAGACATGGCCGTGCCGCCGGCTGCCCTGGCAAACGGCCTGGAGCAAAAAAACATTCTGATCGTGGACGACAGCCAGAATACGCGGCATACCCTGGTTGCGATGCTGGACGAAAGCGGCTACCACGCGAAGGCGGTTTCTTCCGGCGAGGAGGCGCTGTCTGCGCTGGCGCGGGCTTCGCAAAGCGGCCGGCCGATTGATCTGGTCTTGATGGACTGGCGATTGCCGGGCATCAATGGTATTGAGACCTCCCGCCGGATCAAGGCAAACCCCACCTTTTCCCGGATACCGGAAATTCTCATGGTTTCCGCGTTCGAGCGGGAAGAGGTATTGGCCGGCCACTCGGATGTTATTTTTGATGGCTTTTTGAGCAAGCCGGTGAGCAAGAAGAACCTCATCAATGCCATCGCTGCCGCCCTGGGCTCCGGCGCCGCACCGGCTGAGACGGTGGCTGCGAGCGACCCAGCGGCGACCGCGGCGCCGGAGCTGGTTGGACGGCGGGTCCTGCTGGTCGAGGACAACGAGGTGAACCGCTTTCTCGCTATCGAACTGCTCGGTGACCTGGGGATCCACGTGTCGATTGCAGTCAATGGACGCGAGTGTGTGGAACGAGTCCATGCGGAACCCTTCGATTTGGTGCTGATGGATATTCAGATGCCGGTCATGGATGGGTTGACGGCAACAAAGATGCTGCGCGCGGAACAGCGTTTTCAGAGCTTGCCTATCATTGCCATGACCGCACACGCGATGAGCGGGGACCGCGAACGAAGCCTGCAGAGTGGTATGAACGACCATCTCACCAAGCCAATCAATCCCCAGGCGCTGATGGAGACGCTGGTTCGCTGGATGCCGCCGGTCTCGCAGCCGATGATCGAGAAGGAACAAGGGCCAGCTGCTTCATCCGAGCGACGAAATTCCTGAGCACCTTCCTCCCTTTAATATTTCTGCGGCGCTAGCGCGCGCGAATGGCAAGCCGGGGCTTTTGCGCAAGATGTTCCTGAGCTTCCGTGACCAATACAAGGGCGCGGCAGCCGAGTTGCAGGGACTGATCGCGGAAGGGAAGACGGACGAGGCGGGACGCCTCGCTCACTCCCTGAAAGGAGTCGCAGCGACGCTCGAGGCGAAGGAACTGGCCGACGCCGCGGCGAACATCGAACACTCCATCCGCGAAGGTTCGACGGGCGGCCTGGAAGGGCTGATCAAAACAATGGAAGGCGCTCTTGAGCCGGCGATTGCGGCAGCCGGCACTCTCGATCGGAGGGTTGCGCGGCCTTCACCGGCGGCTGCCCCGGAGAAGACGGACATGTGTATCCTGCTGGTCGATGACCAGTCGAGCTATGTCGACGTGTTAAAAGATGCTTTCGGCAGGCACACGGAGCTTCTGTATGCCAGGGATGGATTGGCGGCATTGCAGATCGCGCGAGCCAGAGTGCCAGATCTGATCCTGTTGGACGTGATCATGGCGGGCATCGACGGGTATGAAGTTTTCAACCGTTTGAAGGCAGACCCTGTTACGAGTCATATTCCGGTCATTTTTCTCACTGGCCTGGGGAGCGTTGCGGAGGAAACCAAGGGGCTAACGATGGGAGCCTGCGATTATGTCACCAAGCCGATCAATCCGGTGGTGGTTCGTACTCGGGTGACTCATCAGATTGAGCTCAGGCGCGCCCATGACCAACTGACGCGGCTCGCGGAGGAGGAGCATGCTGCACAGCTGGCGAAAGAAGCGGAGCGCGCGGCAGAGGTGGTCCGAACGAGCCAACAGGCCTTGCAACTGAGGGACGAGTTTCTATCCAACGTTTCCCACGAGCTGCGTTCCCCGCTTACCTCGATTTATTCGTTCAGCTCGATCATTGCGGATGGTCTGGCGGGAACTACCAACGTGCAGCAGGATGAATATCTGGGGATCATCCAGAGGAATGTACGCCAGCTGCAATCCATGATTGAGGATCTGCTCGCGGTTACGGCGGGCCGCACGGGAAAACTTGTGGTTCAACCTCAGGATGCTTCGGTCTCCGAGGCCATTCTGGACGCCGTTCATACGACCGAGGCCAGTGCAACCGCCAAGGGGATCAAGCTCTCGTATCTCATCCCCCCGAAGTTGCCTCGGGCTTTTGCGGATCCCGTAAGGGTCCTCCAGGTGCTGACCATCTTGTGCGATAACGCGATCAAATTTACGCCTTCGGGTGGTTCCGTGAAGGTTGAGGCGAAGATATTCGAAAAGGTGCCCAGCTACCTGCTGGTGGAGGTTTCGGACACTGGCCGCGGGATAAAGCCGGAGCAGGTGGAGCGGATTTTCGAGTATCTCTACCAGGTCACGGAATCAAGCCAGGCTGGTCGGAAGGGTCTGGGACTTGGCCTACACATCGCCAAGGAGTTGGTGACACGGCAAGGTGGCTCTATTTGGGCGACGAGTACGCTGGGAGCCGGCAGCGTGTTTTCGTTTACGTTGCCGATTTATGTTGGACAAAAGTCGGATGTGCAGATTCAGGCCGCCAGTGGAGATGCTTCGCCCGGGGAAGTGAGTTCGACCTTAAGTGGGGGGGAGGGTTTGGAGAAGTGAGATGGAAAGAGGGTACCCCAGGGCTAAAGCCCGTACCCTTCCAGAAAATGGCATGCCTCAGGGGCCTCCCGCTTGGCCAACTGAAAAACCTGATCTGAATAGTCTGATCTATCTTCGGGCTGGGACTATCCGGTCGAATAGCAAAAGCGATTGTAGGGCTTCGCCCATCGTTTTCGGCCCATGTACGCCGGGGCGAACATGGGGCACCCGTCCGATTTCCTCCGACCTTTCCTACGACGCAAACTTCTACGGGATTCGATTTCGGGATGGTTCTACCCTACTCGGGCCAGCCGTTTCACCGCTCTAATTTCACGACCTCAGGCGGGATTGGGGGTTCAATCTGATATTGAGGCGCACCGTTCGAGGGAGTTCCCGCATCAAAAGGCGGTAACTTTTTGGCGGCAGAAGGCAGTCCGATGACCAAGGGAAAGACCAGGCTTTTCTGGGTTTGGGTGTTTGCGCTCTCGTTTTTTACCGCGAACGCCCAGAGTGCGCAGCAGATCATTCAGAAGGCCGTCGACAACGAACGCACCGCGGACCAGAACGACCACTCGAACTGGATCTACCTGGAAGAAAGCGATAAACCGAAAGATCACATTTTGCAATGGGTCGCGGGAACACAACATGGCAATGTGGAACGAGTTTTGGAAAAGGACGATCTGCAACTCGCGGAGCCTCGCCAGCGAGAGCTGATTGAGAAGTACCTGCACGATACTCGAGCCCAGAACAAACAAGTTGCCGAGGCAGCCCACGACAACAAACAGATCGATGATCTGCTAAAGCTTCTACCCATGGCGTTCGTGTGGACACAAACGGGAGCGACCGCGACGACCACCTCGCTGCACTTCGATCCGGCACCCAACTTTCATCCGCCGACACGGGAGGCGCGAGTGTTCAGCGCCATGACGGGCGACCTGGTGGTCGATAACCAGCAACAACGGATCTGCAAGATAAAGGGCCACCTGATCCACGACGTCACGTTCGGCGGCGGACTGCTGGGAAGGTTGAAGGAGCGCAGTTCCTTTGCACTCGAACAACAACAGGTCGGCCCTTCCGTTTGGGAATTGACACAGATTCATGTCCACCTGGAAGGGAACGCGCTTCTTTTCAAGAGCGTGTCGTTGGAGCAGGATGACAAACGGTCGAGATTCCAGGCCGAGCCGGCTGACATGACCCTGGAGCACGCGGCCAGTACCGTGATGAGCCAGGCGCAGTTATTCGCATGCAACGAGATGGGGAATAATACGCCGGGATCTGAGGGTGCGTGCGCTGGAAAGTTGAAAGGGTCAGGAAGCAAACCGTAGGCCGATAAGCAAAAGCGATTGTGGGGCTGCGCCCCTTCGTTTTCGGCCCACGTACGCCATGCGAACGTGGGGCACCCGTCCTATTCCTTCAGTTTCGCGGTTGGCTCAACGGTTGCAAGGGAAAGGCTTTGGTATCCCACATCTCGCGAAAACGGGCGCGAGATGTGGGATACCCAAAGATATGGCTGACCGGGAGAGATCGCAAAACTATTTGGTTACGGTTGCGGGTTCCAGTTCGGCGGAGTTGTTGGCTGCTGCGTGGGCTTGCTGCAGACGGTAACCGGCACGGGTACGCACGTGGTACTTCTGCATGTCCTTCCCTACCAGCTTGACGGTGATGGTGCGCCAGCCCCCGCTGGGGTTGGGTTGCGGGTAGTAGCTGAGCGAGTAGAGGTGGGCCAAGTCTTCCTGAATGAAGGCGAAAGCTTTCTTTTCGTCTCCCCAGTTGCGGGCGAAATAGGCCTTGCCCCCGGTCGCCTTGCTCATGCGCTCAAAGACCGCGGTGGAAATGGGCTCCAACTGCGCTTCGCGCGTGCTGATCATGTAGATGATGGTGCCCGTGGACTGCGCGAGCTCGGCTACGTCTTCCGGCGGCACCAGGCTGGCATTGTCAGGGCCATTGGAGAACACCACGACGACTTTTTTTCCCGTGTATCGAGCAGCGTCTTCCACAGTCATCAGCAAGCAGTTGTAGAGCGCGGCATCATCGCCGGCAACGGTGCTGCGCACGCCGCGCAGGACCTGGGATCGATCAGACGTAAGCGCAGAGTTGCGGGAAAGATCACGGCTGTACGAGTAAAAGGCAACCTTGTTGGCGCCCTCAAGAGAGCGAACAAAGTCAGTGATGGCATCCTGTGCGAAAACAAAGCCGCGGTACATGTAGTTACTGGTGTCGAAGAGGACAAAGACATTGGCGCCCGTGACCTGCGCAGGAATCGCTGAAACATCTTCATTGGTTATGGGTGACGCGGGTTTCGAACCTACTTTCACCGGCACCACAACCGGGTTCGATTTGGGGCCGGCTGGAGCGGGATTTGCCTTACCAGGAGCTGCGTTCGGGCCCGGCTGCAGGACCTGCCGAGTCCCCTCGTTGCCTTCCTCAAAAGTCGCAAGTCTCTCCGGGATTTTGTCTTCGGTGATGGCGAAGTTCTCCGGACCGAGACCGGATACGTAGTTTCCTTTGCTATCAGTTACGGCGACGTTTAACTGCACGAGATCGACGTTCACGCGGATGTTCGTCGAATCATCCTGGGCGCCGGTAAAGCGGTCGCCCACGAAAAAGAGAGTCACTAAAGTTGGAAGGAGAAGAAGGTGTCGCTTTGCCATCATCATGTGTCCTATTTCCCGTTATTTGTGGCCGCCCGCGGCTGAGCTTATTTGAGACTCTCCCTGCACCCCATTTTCCTGGGTTGGCGAGGAAGCTTCGGTTATTTGTGGCACGGCAATCTTGCCTTGCCTGAATTCTTCGCCGGTCTCGCGCATGGCGCGGGTGAGCGCGGGCCAATCTTCGATATCGGTGGCGAAAATATTGGCCACCATGTGGCGAGTCAGCTCGGGAACCAAGCGATTGAGCATAACCGGCGAATAACCCTTTTCATCCGCCAGGCGGGCCCAATATAGATTGGTTGAGTCCCATGACTCACCCAGGAGACGGCTGGAATTACCTCCGAAAGCCGGGAACGGTTGCACGTTCAAAAGCTCGCAGCGATAGTTCTGGGCCAGTACTGGATGGGGAGTGCCAAAGTCCCGGGAGAGTCGCTGGAGATTGACCTCGGCGGAAGATTGGCGGATGAGGGTGTCTAATTCCCCGCCCGCTGTGCCCCAGGATGCTGTTTCCTGAGGAAATTTATGGCGAAACTCCGCTGCCAGGTAGAAGGTGTCCGCGGGGGTTAAGGGCACCAGACTGGCGGCAGCGTCACCGGCATGCAAGGCTTGCTCCACTTCACCCAGCCGTTGCGGCGGCAGGCGTCCGGATAGAATATCCATTACCTTGTCGCGCAATTGCTGATTCGTCGCCGCAGCGGTGACGAGATCTTCACCGCTGCGCTGATAAAGGGCCGCAGCATGGAGTTCGGTTCTGGTCACATTCCACCAGCGCGGCAGGGTTGCGCTGACCAGCAGATCCGCGGTTACTTCCTTCCATATGAGGGCTTGCACGTTTTTGGGAGCGATGAAGTCTTCTTCTGTACTCGCCAACACATAGGGCAACTCGGCGAGCGAGCCAACCAGGTAGGCGCCACCGCCCGCCGGGGATCCCTGGTTGAATAACTCAGAAGCCTGCCAGAGCTGGGTTACGCCCATGATGGTTTCTCCCGAGAAGTCATGGGAGCGGACAAAGAGCGGGTTGTTGTGCAGGAGCTGGGCGCCCGGCGGTTCGTAGTAGGCGTAATTGAGACCGACCACGGCATCACGCAGAAACGGCGTGAGTTGTCCCCGAGCGGTTTCCAATTGAGCGCGCGAGCCTGGTCCCTTGATCACTTTGGTGATGTCAACATGGACTTGCAGTTCGGCATGACGGTTGGCATAGACACCGGGCGCCCATTCGGTTTTTTCGCTTTCGGTAAAGATAGGCCGCGGCAGTTCAAACTCGCGCAGTTCGCTGGCCAGCGGGAGCATGTTGCTGGGAGCCGGGGCTCCGCCCGCCATCTTGTTGAGACCGTCGCCGAGGGTAAAGAGGGTGTCGAGCGAAACCAGACGCTGGTCGTCGAGTACAGCTCGCATTTTGGCGCCCATTTCCTGGCGCATACGTTGGCCGTCTGGGGAAGTCTGAGGAGGCCCGGCCAACAACTCAATCAATTCGCCCTGGGAGATGTCGGGTTTGCCGCTTGCCGCCATCGCTACCGTCTTTAGCGAGGTCTGGCCTGCATCGAACAGGTGGGGAAGAGAGTCCACGGCGGCAAAGGGAGCTATGGCCCGCTGCCAGGACTGGTTAAGATCTTCGCTGCGAATTTCTCCCTGGCGAGCGAGGATCTGCCAGATGCCCAAGTTGGCTTGAAACATGCCCATGGCGTTTCCGCGGAGGCTATGGTTCGAGATACCGTCGACGGCGTCCGCCACCTTCACAAAGTTTTTGATGGATGTGTCGTCGAGGTCGGGAAATTCTGAAAAAACGAGGTACCAGTTACTCAGCTGGGAGAACTTGCTGGCCAGCAGAAGCACGGTTTCCGAAGTCAGGCGCTTGTCTGCGGGGCGGTGTCTATCAACCTCGTTGAGCATGAGATAGACCTGCAGGGGCCCGAGATCGGTATCGATGCGCGACATGGCAGCCATGGCTTCCAGGAGCTGTTCCGGCCGTTTCCAACCACGCGCGCGACGGCCCCAATCCTTGGCAAGTTTTGGTTCCGATTTTTCGACCAGGACCTGCTTCCAAACTTCGAGGTTGCCGGGGATGCGGGGCTGGCCATCGGCGTCCCACTGCAACCTGGTAAACAGCATCAGCAAAGCAGGGGCTTTACGAAACACGGCACGGGCGGGATACGCCTTGGGATCGGGCTCGCGGAAGGCATCATAAAGACGGTGCAGGCGGGGGCTCGATGTCAGGTAGGCCTGCTGGGTCTCGTTTACGCGGGAGAGAGTGTCAAAATATACGGCTAACCAACCGTTGTCGGTATCAGCCAGACGCAGGACAAAGTCGCCGGGCGATCTTGGGCTGACCCCGACTAAGTCTCTCCAGCCTGCTTCGGCAGCGTTTCCGCCAGGCACGACGACGCGGCCACCGCGGATGTAAATCTGCGTTCCGTAGAAGTCCAGAACCGGGCCGTAGGGCAGAAGTCTTCCCAGCCCAGGGGAACGTTCTAACGCGATTCGGGTTTCGGAGTCGGTGTTGGACAGAGCCCAGTAGAGGCGGTCGACGGCCGGCTCATGGAGCAGAATGTCCACCAACGTCTGCGAGCCTCTGTTTTTAGCTAAACTGAGCGATTTCCAGGCGTTTTCATTGAATAGGACGGGTACGCGGGATTCAGGGAAAGCGTAGGTGAAGGTCTCGCCCTTCTCGAGCGCCTCCTCTAAGGCAGTGAGAGGGAAACCCGAATCCGTAGTCAGGAAGGCGCGCTCCGGATCGGCGGTCATCAGGGTTGAGCCTTTTTGTCCGCAGGATGGCCGGGCGTGATAACCGAGAATGCTCAGGAGCGGTTCTGCATCCGCACAGTTGGCAATGCGGATTTCGCCGTTCGGTCCAGCGAGCATTTGAAGTTCCCTCGCCTGGTGAAGATAGCGGTCGAGGAGACGCAAATACTCGGTCGGCACGCCGTTCAAGTAGCCAGTTGAGTATGCGTTGCGGGCCACCAGGGGCAAGACGTCGTTGAGGGCGATCTGCTGGCTGATGCCGGCCATGCGCAGGAAGGAACGGAGGGGCCCGGGAATGATCACCGTGTTGTCTGGGGAAGAGACGTAGGTGTGGGAAGTTTTTTTGGGTGACGGAATGGGTTTGGACGGAGTCGAACTAACGGTGCTGCCCGTCTGAGCCCAAGTAGCCGGGCACTGGCAGAAGACGCCGGTAGCAAGAAGGAAAGCGGACAAGCAAATAACTGGCTTCACAGCGGACGCCTCTTCGAGAAACTTCGAGACCTGCGGCAACGACGAATTTGGGTTCAACTTTACATCTGAATCCTGGCCCGCGCACTTAGAACCCTGAGATTGTCACAACTTGCCGGTAGGTCACAACCCTGTTCTGCGACGTCCCTCTGGTCCACAGCTTTCGTGTGAGAAAAGATACACCACCTTTTCATGCAATAGGTGAATATCTATTCGGGGTCATCAAAACGGTGCAGTCTAGCTGTAACTAAATGAGAAATGCATATCGAGTGGTGCAGTCCGTTGTTACTTAAAAGGTAAACCGGGAGCGGGTGGCGGCCTGCTTGGTGTTTTGCGCCACCCAACCCCTTGCACGATTGAAAAGCCAATAAAGTTTTATGTGTAGACGGCGTTGGCGTCTGATTTAGCGGACGGAGATAGTTAACTATTCTGCTAATGCCCTAGGAAGCGAGCGGATGTGTCTTTTGAATTGTCTTTTGTTTGTCTTTTTTTGTTTGAGTCCAGCATTTGCAGGGTGCCAGCGCCGGAATAGAAGTTAACAGCCCGAATTCAGGACCGTGTCCGGATCGACTTTTTGAGGGACTTTTCAAAGAGCCTCCTAACCCAGATTGCGTCCTGGGCTAAGTTCAGCCAGACTTGTCCAAATTAGGTTTTAAGAAGGAGGCGGAAAAGCTGCTAGGTTGAGGTTGGGATTTCTTCCAGGAAAACCAATTTCAACCAGGAGCTTTCCGCCATGAGTGGAGTATGCAGTATTTTTTCGCAGGTTTTGGGAGTTTTTTCGCGGGCCGAGTTTGAGCAAGCGGTTTGCCAGCATAGAGCGGAGCGTCATGCACGCGGATTCAGCAGTTGGAGTCAGCTGGTGGCGATGTTGTTCTGTCATTTGGGCAGAGCGCAGTCGTTGCGGGAGATCTGCGGAGGTCTGGCGGCCTGCGAAGGCAAGTTGAGGCATCTGGGGGTGGAGAAGGGCCCGAAGCGATCGACGTTGGCCTACGCGAATGAACATAGGCCGTGGCAGTTGTACCAGACGGTATTTGAGCAGCTGCTGGAAAAGTGTCGCGGGGAGGTGCGCGGAGGGAAGAAATTCCGGTTTAAGAACAAGCTGCTGAGCCTGGATGGCAGTGTGATTGACCTCAGCGTGACGATGTACGACTGGGCCAAGTTTCGCCGGACCAAAGGTGGAGTGAAGTTGCATTTGCTGCTGGACCACGACGGATATTTACCCAAGTACGCGGTGATCGAGCCGGCCAACAAGGCGGAGATCAAGGTAGCGCGCAAGCTGGCTCTGGAGCCTGGCACGATTGTGGTGTTTGATCGTGGCTATACCGACTACCAATGGTTCGCCAGTTTGACCGAGCAAGGCGTGTACTTCGTGACCCGGCAACGATGGAATAGCTATTACAAGGTTGACAAGGAGTTGCCCGTACCTGAAAAGGGCAACATTCTGAGTGATCAGATCGTGATGTTGGGCCACCGCAGTTACCGCACAGGGGTGGCGGCCAGGCGGGTCGTGGTGCGTGATCCGGAGACCGGCAAAGAGTTCGAGTTTCTGACCAATAAACTGGATTTTGCTGCCAGCACGATTGCGAAAATCTATCGCGATCGCTGGCAGATCGAGACTTTTTTCAAGGCCCTCAAGCAGTCTTTGCGCGTCAAGACATTCGTGGGAACCAGTGCCAACGCTTTAAAAACGCAGATCTGGACCGCGCTGATCGCCATGTTGATCTTGAAATATCTGAAATTGAAATCCACCTTCAATTGGTCGCTCTCGAACCTGGTGGCCCTATTGCGCCAGCAGTTGTTCGTATATCGCGACCTATGGACCTGGTTGGATTGTCCTTTTGAGGCCCCGCCTGCCCTGACTGGAATTCATGACCAACTTCGGCTGGCCCTTTAGTTTTCTTACCCTCTTTGGGACAGCTGAAACCTAGCTGACGGTCGCAAAGCCCTGAATCGATCTACACGCTGGAGTCTTATCGCAAACATTTGGACAGCACCTTTCTAAATCTGCTGCTCCCGACCCCCAACCTGGTTTCGTCCTGACCGGTCGCAGCACTCGTTTGTCCAATAAAATCCATCAAGCACAGCCGACTATTCCGCTAATTTGGACAGCTCTGAAGTTCAGCGGTCCCGGTTCAACAAGCTCAGGGCAGGCTCTGCGGGACTCAATTCTGCGATGCGAAGGTTCTCATGTGCTGAAGGCCGGATTTCGTTGGCTGCTCTTCGGGTCATGTCAATCTTTGGTTAATCGAAGGCCCGGTTTGTTGACGCGGGTAGGTCGGTGCCATAGATTCACTGCAATATGCAAGATATTGATTTTGACAAACTTCTGACTGATTACAGGCGGACTATCGACAGTTGGGTTGCCGCCATTGAAGCCGAAGAGGCGCTGGCAAATGATGACCACTCCATGGTTGAGATGGAGAAGTGGGACGCAGCCAGCTTTACCGTCCAGGATGCAGAAGCTGCCGCGAAAAAGGCCCGGGATCGATATAAGAGCGCGCTGCGGAAGAAAAATTACGGGTTTTAGTTCAGCCTTTACAAATTCCTAATAACTCCACATCTCATTCCTTACGAAGAGAGTCCTCCAATAGAAGGTATTGGCTGTGTGCCAATGGAGGACTCATGAGTACATTCCGTACACTTCGACCGCTGGTCGTGGATGCCACGCAGTGCGAACAATCCAAAACGATCGCCACCGACATTGGTTTCTGCAACGTGGCGAAAGGCGACTGGATTGTGAAGGGCGAGAACGGCGAAACCTACGTAGTCGATGATACGTTTTTCCAACGCACCTTCACCCCTCTCCAAACCTACCCGTGGGAACAGCGGGAAGAAGGCCGGCACTACGGCTGCTGAACTCCACTTCTAACGCCTGCGTTGTATCGTTTCCGAAAATATCGATGGCGCGTACGAGAATGGAGTGCCTGCCCGCATTTTCGTACGCGTGGGAGGCGGAGACCAGCGGGAGTTCTCCGTCTTTGCGGGTGCGGTATGCTGCCCAACCCGGCTTGAAGGTGTCGCTCTGTGCCTCCCAGTCGATGTCCCAATAATCGATGTAGTCTGACCACTTCTCCGCTCTGCTGCGCACTTCTTCGGGAATCCGGTCAGCGTTCGATATCACAAAGCCTTTGAGTATGACCCGCGCAGTCAGAGGAGCCGGCTGCTCGATTTCCGCTTCGAGATATGCCAGGGGGCAGAAGCGCAGGTCACCCTTGGCGACAGCCTGGGGTTCCATCACTTCTTGCGGAATCCGCAAGAGCAGCAGGTTGATTCCCTTCTGCCTGGCCGATTCGATCATGAGGTCGCATCGCTCGGTGTTCCAATCCCAGCCGAGGACGTGCAGTTCGTCCTGTTTCAAGGTTGCGGATTCATCTACTGCCGCGTTGATGTCTGCTGTCGTGAGCGGCGCATCGACTGCTCCCACGTGGACCACCGCGTCGTTCTTCTTAGCGTGTGGCGCATAGAGGTTGCGCATGAAGGCCACGTATTCGCAGGGAAGGGCGAAGTTGGCTCGCTGCCAATATAAGCGTTCATGATTTCCCAGATTCAGCAGCGCGAAGGAGCGGTATTCGTGAATGCTTAACAACCGCTTGCGGGTAGTGTGGATACCCCATCGACCGAGGTCACAGCCGATCCACCGACGATTGAGCTTTTCGGCTACGGAGAGCATGGTACCGGAGCCGCAAAAGAAATCAGCGACCAAATCGCCCGGCGAGGAAGCGGTTTGCAGGATGCGCTGCAGAAGCGCTTCAGGTTTTTGGGTGGGAAACCCACAGTTCTCTGTACGGTCCGCGGGCTGCAGCATCGAGATGCGCCATACGTCATCCACGGTTCGCTCGTCGGTCTCGCGGTACATGACTTTTCCATCCACGCCCTTGACGTTGACGATCGCCGCCTTCTTCTTGTCCCACGAGCGGACGAGTTGCTTCACGTTCCCTTCGCTTCGCTTCTCTGCCTGCGGATGGAACTGGTAGGACACGCCTTTGCGGTACCACAGCACGACATCATGATTGGAGGCGAAGCGTTTCACATTACCTTGAAATTTGTTGTAGTAGTACCAGACAATTTCGTTCAGGAAATTCTCTGCGCCGAAGACCTCGTCGCCGATCGTTCGCAGCAGGTGACCCACGTGCCAATCGCAATGGAGGAACAGGGTTCCGGCCGGCGAGAGCAGATCTTTGATCAGCCGTAGACGTTCGGCCATCATTGCCAGGTAGCCGCCGGTACCAGTTTTCCAGGAATCGCGATAGGCGACCTGCTGGTGGCCGGAGGCGAAGGAGAAGTCTGCTCCTGTGGCAAAGGGCGGGTCGATGTAGATCAGGTCTATCTTTCCCGCAAAGTCTTTCAGCAACGATCCCATCACGAGGAGGTTGTCACCCCAGATGAGCTTGTTTCGCCACTCTGTGGGCGGTCCGTAGAGTTCCACTGTTTGCAGAGGCAGGTTGGCCGGCGGGGTTTCTGCGAGTACGCCTTCATCGGTGTACTTGCCGGGCCAGACCAGTTCTGTTTTTGTGATTGGAGGTTTTGCCATCGCCTGTTAGAGATAGGGTACGCTCGGGATGACAAAGGGGAGCGGGGTGAGGTTAGGATTCCTCCAGGTTTTCAGCGCGGTGTTCTGCGAACCAGGTCTCGTGCGCATGCAGGAGCGATAGCGCGTGTTCGACGTTTTGCTCTGCAGACCGATAAGCGGTGCTTTCACTGTCGTAATTTACCAAGTCCTCGAGTTTCGGACGGCCCAGAATATCCATATAGAAAGGCTACCTCAGTATCGCCGGCGCGGGGTGAGAAAGTGCAGATGCGGTATCGCCTTGACAAATGGCCGGAAGCCTACTCACATCAACCAAAACAGGTTATGCGAATCGTAATCGTGATGGAGACATAACGGTGGTTCCAGCCAGAGCGCAGCTCATTCACTTGTCCGCAGTCGATGTTGGAATCATTGCCGTTTATTTCGCCATGGTGTTGTTTATCGGCTTCTACGTGAGGGGCTCGACAAAAACCAGCAAAGAGTTCTTCATGGCAGGAAGGGAGATGACCGCGTGGATCGCGGGCCTGAGCTTCATCTCCGCGAACCTTGGGTCACTGGAAATGATGGGCTGGGCTGGGTCCACCTATCAATATGGCATCCTCGCTCTGCACGCTTATTGGATTGGCGCCATACCGGCAATCTTGTTTTTGGGCCTGGTCATGATGCCGTTCTACTACATATCCAAAACATACTCGGTCCCCGGATATCTGCATCTTCGCTTCGGCAATCCCACGCGGGCTATCTCCGCCATCAGCTTTGCGTTCATGACCATCCTGATGAGCGGCATCAATATGTATTCGATGGCCCTGGTGATGAAGGTGGTTCTGGGGTGGGACCTCAACTTCAGCATCTGGCTGTCTTCGCTGGTGGTGGCGATTTACGTAGCCCTGGGCGGTCTGCGATCGGCCATCTTCAATGAGATTCTGCAGTTCGTGTTGATCTGGGCGGGTGCTCTACTGATTCCGATCCTGGGGATGATCGAAGTGGGTGGGTGGAGAAACCTGACGCGCCAGATCGAACACAATCTTGGACGATCGGATTACACGCACCTTTGGAGCACGCTGGGACACTTCAAAGATAACCCGATGGGGGTTCACTGGACCGGCATTGTGTTGGGTTGGGGCATGGTGCTTTCGTTTGGGTACTGGACGACTGATTTCCTGGTGATCCAACGGGTGCTTGCGGCGAATAGTCTTCGGTCCGCCCGGCTGGCGCCGATCATCGGCGCGGCCTTCAAGATGCTGGTGCCGCTGATCGTCATTCTTCCCGGACTTCTGGCGTTGGCAGTTTTGCCGTTTCGCTTGCTGCCGGAAAGCGTGGCTGTCGCCACCAATGGCCATAGCTATAACGAGGTGTTGCCGCTGATGCTGGTGCGTTATTGCGGACCCGGCTTGATAGGACTGGGCGTGACCGCGTTGATCGCTGGTTTCATGTCTGGCATGGCGGGGAACGTGAGCGCATTTTCAACGGTGTGGACCTATGACATTTATGGTGCATTTCTGCACAAGAAAGCGTCAGACCGGCACTACGTGGCGATGGGCCGGTGGTGCACGCTGGTGGGGGTGCTGGTGTCTGTGGGCACGGCTTACCTGGTACAACATTCGGCCAGCATCATGGACTATGCGGTGCAACTCTTCAGTTTTTTTGTCGCGCCGCTTTTCGGGACCGTGATCGTCGGCATGTTGTGGCAGCGGGCGACCGACAAGGGCGGATTTTGTGGGCTGGTGGCAGGCACGCTCACTTCGATCGGACTGTGGCTTTGGGTGGTCAAAGACCCATCGGCACTGCGCTATGTCGCACTCTCCCCCGACGCCAAAGACATGGCGGAGAACATGTATCGCGCTTTATGGGCCTGGATGGTTTGTGTTGGGGTCACGATCGTGGTGAGCCTGGTAACCAAGCCGCGGAGCAGGGCAGAGCTCCAGGGGCTGGTGATGGGAGCATCCGCAATACCAACATCGGAACCCGGACGTTGGTACCAGGAACCCCTATTCTGGGGAGGCGTGATCGCTGCGGTGTTTGTGGTTCTGAATATCGTGCTGTGGTAGCTGATGGAGGAATGAATGATGGTTAAGGCGTGGCTGAAAAGCTGGAGTTGGATTTTGTTGCTCTTGCCGGCAAGTATGGTTTACGCGGCCCCGAATCCTGACTGGACAACACCGATTGCACCCTTCCGTATTGCGGACAACCTGTACTACGTGGGGAGCAAGGATCTGGCCTCTTATCTAGTGGTGACTCCGAAAGGGGACATCCTGATTAATTCGAGCCTCGAGAGCTCGCCTGCACTCATCAAGAAAAGTGTAGAGCAGCTGGGGTTTCATTTCAGCGATATCAAGATTCTGCTGATCAGTCACTCGCACGGCGACCATGACGCGGGTAGCGCTGAAGTGAAGCGGTTGACGGGCGCGAAATACATGGTGATGGATGGCGATGTGGCGGTGGTGGAGAGCGGCGGGGCCAAAGACTTCGCCTACCCTAAGGATCTCTATCCGGTGACCAAGGTGGATCGTGTGCTGCACGACGGCGATGAAGTGCGGCTGGGCGATGCGGTGCTGGTCGCACATAAGACTCCCGGACATACGCGCGGTTGTACCACCTGGACGATGCGAGCGAAGATCGATGGTAAACCCCAGGATGTTGTGATTGTGGGTAGCTGGAATGTGAACTCGGGATTCCGTTTGGTAGACCGGCCGGGACAACCTGCTTCTTATCCCGGCATTGCTGCGGACTACGAGCGTACGTTCGCGGCGTTGAAGAACCTTCATTGTGACGTTTTTCTGGGGGCGCATGGGGCTTACTTTGACATGCTGGAGAAGCTTGATCGAATGAAGGTGGACGGAGAGAGCGTTTGGATTGATCCTGATGGTTATAAAGCTGCAGTGGCGGAGCGAGAGCTCGCGTTTAAGGAGGAACTCAAACGACAGCAGCAGGGCGGGAGTTGAGGATCGAGATAGAGCGATCTATGGCGGCGCTTATCGGGTCTAAAACCGGTCCATAGTGGCTTTGTCTGGGACGCCGTTGAAGTACTTCGCCAGGGCTTCTTCAAACACTTCGTTTTCTGAATTGGATGCTTCGGCGAAGAGAGTGACTGAGGAATGAAATTTTAGGTTGTCAGGAAAGCCGAAGATGTCTTCGATGGGGCGGCCGGATACGGCGTTCACCAGGGCTGTACAGTCGCGCAGACGGTTGCCAAGCACGGGGTGAAGGAGATAAGCCTTTGCCTCCTGGAGGCCGGATATGGCGAAGCGCTGTGCCATTGGACTTGAGCCCAGACCTTCCAGTTGCGGAAATATGAACCACATCCAGTGGGTTCTCTTTCTTCCAGCAACCAGCTCTGACCTCACCTGTGCGAAGCAGGGGGCTTGGGCGTCGACGAAGCGCTGCAAGTGGTAAGGGTCAGGCATTGCGTTCCCCAGCAGTAGGATGATGACAGGAATGAAAGGTTTGCACTCAATGCAGCCGCAGGTGAGTCTGATAGAGATGTCGATGATTGAAAGAGCGCGCCGGAACGGCAAGCAATTCATGAATCCGGTGCCCACTTCCGTTGGGGATTTGTCCACAATGGTTAAGGTGTTGTGGCGTTACCTGACCGATCGGGCGGAGCGGATTCCGAAGCGCCCGCTGGGACCATTCCGGACCGACGCGCAAATCTATGAGCAGCCACCGATGAGTGGGCTCCGCGTGACCTGGATGGGCCACTCGTCCACGCTGTTGGAGATTGACGGCGTTCGGGTACTGATGGACCCGGTATGGGAGCAGCGGGCGGCGCCGGTCGAATGGTTCGGGCCAAAGCGATTCTTCGCTCCCCCTCTGCCGTTGGAGGAATTGCCGCCTATCGATCTGGTGCTTTTTTCCCATGACCATTACGACCATCTTGGCGCCCGCACGGTGCGCCGCCTGACGCAACTGAAGGCGACCGCCGGCGCGGTTTGGGTTACCCCGCTTGGCGTGGGGAAAATCCTCAGGCAGTGGGGCGTGAAGCAGGCGCACGAATTGGACTGGACGGAGAGCGTGCGCGTGGGGCCGCTGGAGATAACGGCGCTACCGACGCGCCACTTCTCCGGCCGGAGTCTTGCGAGCCGCTTTGAAACACTGTGGACCTCGTTCGTTCTCAACGGCCCGGACCACCGGGTCTTCTATGGGGCCGATTCGGGGGAATGGAGCGGCTTTAGGGAGATTGGTCAGGCGTATGGGCCGTTCGACTTGACCATGCTGGAGATTGGGGCCTTCGATCCCTTGTGGGCGGATATCCATATGGGACCCGATGGGGCGGTGAGAAGCTTTCGGGCTATGGGGGGCACCGGGCTTATGATGCCGATCCACTGGGGGCTGTTCAGCCTGGCGTTGCACGCCTGGCGGCAGCCGATCGAGCGGGTGTTTGGCGTGGATGGGTTGAAGCTCTGGAGTCCCGCGCCAGGAACGCCTACCGAGGTGGTTAAGGGAATTGAGTTACGGTCGGAGTGGTGGCGGCTATAAACTAACAAACCATGCGCCCCCAATGCCTTTGGCTGGTTCTGTCTGCAGTGCTCCTTGGTGTCCCGATTCCCTCTCACGCCCAGCAAGCTGACTCGTACCGTACCTGGAGTGTGTTTGGCGGCGGCGCCGACAACATTCACTATTCCAGCCTGGACCAGATCAATCGGGATAACGTGCATTCCCTGCAAGTGGCCTGGACATTCGATAGCGGAGACCAGCATCCGAAGTCGGAGATGGAGTGCAATCCTATCGTGGTGGATGGGGTTTTGTACGCGACCACACCGAATGGGAGCGTCGTCGCGCTCGATGCCGCAACCGGCAGCGTGCATTGGCGGTACGACGCTACTGAAGGCCTGAGGAACATTGGCAAGGTGCGCAACCGGGGCGTCACCTACTGGGCGGACGGAGCCGATCGACGCATCTTCGTGGGTGTGCGCCAATATCTCGTCTCGCTGGATGCAGGCACGGGAAAGCCAGTTACCACCTTTGGCAAAGCGGGCCGAATCGATCTTCGTGAAGGGCTGGGACGTGAGCCGCTGAATTGGGTGACGATGACTAGCCCAGCTGTGGTCTACAAAGACATGGTGATTGTGGGCGGTGCGATGAGTGAGACGCTGCCTGCCTCGCCGGGAGATATTCGCGCCTTCGATGTGCACAGCGGGCAGCTGCGGTGGTCGTTTCACACCATTCCTCACCCTGGGGAATTGGGTTACCAAACATGGCCCAAGGATGCGTGGACTTATAGCGGTGCGGCCAACAATTGGCCGGGCATGACCATTGACGTAAAGCGCGGAATTGTATTTGTCCCTACCGGGTCGGCTGCTTCCGACTTCTACGGAGCGAATCGAGTGGGAGACGATCTATTTGCGACTAGCCTGATTGCGCTCAATGCCGAGACCGGCAAACGTATATGGCATTTCCAGTTTGTGCATCACGACATATGGGACCGCGATCCGCCTTCCGCGCCGGCGCTGGTTACCGTGAAGCGTAATGGCCATGACGTGGATGCAGTGGCGCAGACTACCAAGCAGGGATACGTGTACCTCTTTGACCGGGAAAGCGGAAAGCCGCTATTTCCGATGAAGAGCCGGAAATATCCGCCCTCAGATCTTGAGGGTGAAGTGGCGGCTAAAGAGCAGTCATTGCCGCTGTTGCCCGCGCCTTACGCGCGGCAGAAGCTGACCGCGGATATGATCACCACGCGTACGCCAGAGGCGCACCAGGAAGCGCTGGAGCGCTTTAATAAACTGCGCAGCGATGGGCAGTTCATTCCGGGGAGCACCCAGGGGACCATCATTTTTCCCGGTTACGACGGCGGAGCGGAATGGGGCGGCGGCGCGTTTGATCCAACCACCGGGCTGTTCTATGTGAACGCGAACGAGATGGCGTGGGTGCTGCGACTGGTCCCGCAGAAGCCGCGAACGGGGGAAGCCAATGGGCGGGAGATTTTTCTACGCAACTGTTCCGCCTGCCACCGCGCTGACCGGACAGGGGCGCCGCCTGAGTTTCCCTCGCTGATCGGATTGGCCGATCGCTACGAGGAAGGGAGCGTGCAGGAACTGATTGCGCAAGGCCAAGGGCGTATGCCTGGTTTTGCCAACCTGGGCCACGATCAACTGCAAGCGGTGTTCGAGTACGTTTACTACGGCAAGGAAACAACGGTGAAAGATAGTGGGCCGTCGACCCTCGATGCGAAATACATCAGTGATGGATACAATAAGTTTCTCGATAAAGATGGCTATCCGGCTATTCAGCCGCCGTGGGGCACGTTGACGGCGATCGATCTGAACAGCGGTAAGACGGTTTGGAAAATTCCCCTGGGTGAATACCCTGAGCTTGCAGCCCAAGGGCTGACGGGCACCGGCAGCGAGAATTATGGCGGCGCGGTGGTGACAGCAGGGGGCCTGCTGTTTATTGGGGCCACCAACTACGACAAGGTGTTTCGTGCTTTGGACAAGACCACCGGGAAGGTGCTGTGGCAAACCACGCTCCCGGCTGCCGGGAATGCTACCCCTTCCACCTATGAGGTGAATGGGCGGCAGTACATTGTGATCGCTGCCGGCGGGGGAAAGTCCCCGGCACCCACTGGGGGCAGCCTGGTGGCGTTCGCTCTGCCCAAGTAGGCTGCACTCTGCTACCATGCAGCGCATGTTCAGTCGCAGAACCTTCGTTAGCATGACGGCGGCGTCGCTTGCTGCGCGCGCCCTCCCCGCCCAGGAATCGACCCAGTCGCCGGCTCCTCACACCCAGACCAGCCCGCAGTTTTCCGTCATGATTTGGACGTTGAAGAAGTTGGGGACGTTCGAAGAAAACCTGGATCGGGTTGCGCTGGCTGGTTATCACCATGTGGAGCTGGTGGGTGAGTTCAAACAATGGTCCGAGGAGGATTACCGGCGGATCATGGGGCGCATGGAGACGTTGAAGATTTCGGTGGACGCAACGTCTGGGGTGAGCGCGGGGTTTGCAGATCCATCGGGCGGGGACGCGTTTCTCGCTGGTCTCAAGGATCTGATTCCAGCGGCCAAGCGATTGCAGTGCAGGCAGATCATTTTGCTGTCGGGTAAGCGGGTTGAGGGCGCGTCTCCCGGGAGCCAGCATGCAGCATCGATTGAGGCGCTGAAACGCGCAGCAGATTTGCTGAGTAATGCCGGACTGGTGGCGGTGATCGAACCGATCGACCGGATCGAGAATCCTACGATCTATCTCGACGGTGTGACGGAAGCGTTTGAGATCGCCGCAGCGGTCAACAGTCCCAATGTCAGGGTGCTTTATGACGTCTACCATGAGCAGCGCGAGTTCGGAAATTTGATAGAGAAGTTCGAGAAGAATATTGAACAGGTTGGGCTGGTTCATATTGCGGATGTTCCCGGACGGCATGAACCAGGCACGGGTGAGATCAACTACCTCAATATCTATCGCAAGCTGGCGCAGTTGAACTACCGGGGTACGATCTGCATGGAGTTTTATCCTACTGGGGATATCGTAAGTACATTGGGTCGTGCCCGGGACCAGGCGCGGTCGCTGCTTGGGTGAGGGGTTGCGTAAGGCTGTTTGTCTCGTCGCGAAAACAGCTTGCGTCTATCGAGCACATCAAGGGAGATCACGCGGTTGTTCATAGCGGGGGATCCCCGGGTCGATACGTTTGCATCTGATTTTTCTAGCGAGGGAAGAGAGGATGCCGTCGAAAAGCAAATCGTATTCCAAGTCTTCGCGTTGCTGGCCCGGGTATGAGCCGGTTCCGGGAAAGAGCGAACATGAAGAGGGAAGCTGCCGCAAGAGGCCAGCCAGCCGCAATGGTGGCGAGGAGGTTTCCCGCGAGACCGCTCGTAAGAAACAGATCTCGCTTGGTGGAAAACGCGCTCAGCAGGCGAAAGCAAAATCTCCTAGCGCAGCGGAACGCCGCAGTGTGAGCAAACGAACGAAAGCGGCATAGCGGCTATAGAGTCTGAGTGAGACAGCAGACATCCTGCTACACTCCGGCTTTAATGACAACGACAGAGTTTCGCGTCGAGGACCCGCCCACCCGATCTTCTGTTGCCAATACAGGAAACCGGTGATTTTGAGGCGAGTTCGGTTTGTCCACGAGAAGTACGATGGCGTCATAGCTACGTTCGTGCAGGAGAGCGTTGGAAGGGGCTTCGCCCCGTCTTTTTCGGCCCATGTTCCCGGATTTCCTGCACGAGGCGCCACCAAAGGATGCGTGCGCGGCTTTCATCAAGGAAAGCCGCATGAAGTTCGCCAGCGCCAGGAAACCTGACAGGAAATCCGGGGGTACGCCGGTGCGAACATGGGGCACCCGTCCAGGGAGGAGGGTTTGGTTAGGTCCTCTTTTTTGTCTTTGAGGTCGTGGCCGGCTTGCTCCTGCCCGCTTTGGCGTTCTTCTCTACGCGTAGCTTCCAGGCCGTGCGGAGGGCCCCGGCGAGGGCGTCTTCAGTCGCAGTGGCCAGCCTGATGTGCGTTGCCCCCATTCGGCCCCAGCCGCCGGCGACCGGAAGGAATAGGTCCGGCTGTTCTTCTACAAAGGCTGCCTGCTGCTGGGGCGAGAGCATCAGGTTGCCATAGCCCAGCTTCACTGAGGCTAAGGTGGCGAATATTCGGCCTCCGACGCGGAAGTCGACGGCGCCCATGTGGGAACCCTCTTCCGCACCTTCCAAAAGCAGCGCCAGCCGTCGGAAATCTCGAGCGTTCATAGGGCATCAACGAACCAGGGTGAGATAAAGTGCCAGGGCGATCCCGAGCGATGCGAGCACCAGCCCGAGAATCACAGCGTCAGTTGAAACGCGGCCAGGCTGCCATGTTCCGGAGCGCAGTTCGCGCACCAGTTGAAAGTGACGGACCACCGCAGCCAGGGTTACCACGACGCCCATGGCAACTAACATCACTCCAGACCACAGCGACAATCCGGTGGTTTGAGCGGGCAGATGAGACGCGCTTGCACTCAGCTCGCGAAGAAAGAGCCCAAAGCGGCTGACGGCAAAGCCAACGCCCATCAAACCGAGACCGGTGCGAATCCACGCGAGAAACGTTCTCTCGGCCGCAAAATACACTCTCGGATCCTGCTCCGCCGGCTTCTCCATGCAGGGATTGTATGCAGCAGGGTTGAGCTTTGGCTAGTTCTCCGCGAGCAGCCTGGCGACTCGATCACGAAGCTGCTCCGCATCAAATGGCGCTCGGACTTTCATGTCATTGTCGAAGTAGACAAATACATCCCGACGCTTCCGTGTCGGCGCGTCGCGACTGGAGGCTCGTCTTCCATCTGTTACCTCTTCTCCCCGCGCCCAGGCAACAACGCGGCGAGCCCAAACCTCAAGCGCATCGGCTTCGTAACCGCTGGCATACAGCACTTCGCTGCCATGAAGACGGCAGTAAACGAAGGTCGATGTTACGTCCATGAGCAACGGCCATTCCACCGTGTCCGCTACAACCAAACCCACGCGATAGCGCCTGAGCAGCCTGATGAACTTTTCAGTAACGAAGCTTTCGTGGCGGATCTCCAGTGCGTGACGCAGTGGGGCATCCTCTCGCACCTGAAACCAGGAACGGTCTTTGAGCCGGTCATCGTGATTGCGGGCAAGCTCGGCAGCTTGTTTTGTCGTTCGCGGCAACAGGGCGAAGAATTCTTCAAGCCGCTCGGGTTCGAAGGTGAAGTTGGGCGGAAGCTGCCACAGGATAGGCCCGAGCTTGGCTCCGAAGTGCAGCAACCCCTGGGCGAAAAAATTCGCCAACGGGCCCTCGACATGGCGCAGTCGAAGCATGTGGGTGATATAGCGGGAACCCTTGATGGCAAAAGTGAAATCCCGGGGGGTTTCGGCGCACCATCGAAGGAAGCTTTGCGGCCTCTGCAGCGAGTAAAACGACCCATTCAACTCGATGGTGTCGAACTTGCGTGAGGCAAACTCAAGTTCCCGCCGTTGAGGGAGTTTTTCAGGGTAAAAGACGCCGCGCCAGCCTTTATATCTCCAGCCGGAGATTCCTATGTGGATCTTGCCCTGCGATCCCGCGTCGAGCGTCATTCGCTTTAGCGGGACGAGGCGTTTTGTTTAGCCTGGTGGCGTTGCTCAGCGCTGGTGCGGATTTTTTCATAGGTCCTGGCCAGTTCGTCGAGCTCGAGATCCGACAAATTTTCTACATCGATCATTCTGTTTTTTGCCTTGTCGACAGCGTGTATGAGCTCGTTCAGTTTCAGGTGAATGGCTCTGGCATCGCGGTTCTGAGTGTTCTGGATGAGAAATACCATGAGAAAGGTCACAATGGTTGTGCCAGTATTAATGACCAGCTGCCAGGTATCGGAGAAATGGAAGATTGGGCCGGTGATAGCCCAAACCAGGATGACGCCGATGGCCGCGACAAATGCCCAACGGGAGCCGAGGTAATGCGAGCTTCGAGCGGCAAAGCGGCCGAAGCGGTCGGAACGAGCCACATTCGTTGCCGCGGTTGTGGGAGCCGTCTCAACCGGTTCTTTCGCGACCTTCACGGTTACCTTCGCAGCCTTCATCACGGCCTCCGGGCGGCGGCGTATTCCGCGGCCACTCTCAGATCTTGTACCAGGCTCGCGGTCTCGGCATCTTTCGCTGCGGGTTCGGGCATGCGAAGGATGGCGGAGGGGTGAATGGTAGCGGTCACTGGACCGTGATTGGTTGGAAATACCTCTCGGCGGTGTTTTGTCAGTCGAAACTGTGCGCCGAGCAGACTTTGCGCCGCAGTTGCACCCAGACAGACGATGAGTTGCGGATGAACAGCGGCAATCTCCGCTTCCAGCCATGGGCGGCAGGCGGCGATTTCAAGAGAGTTCGGTTTCTTGTGCAGCCGAATCTTGCCGCGCGGTTCCCATTTGAAATGCTTCACAGCATTGGTGACGTACACATCAGTTCGATCGATGCCCGCAGACTCGAGACATTTATCAAGCAGCTGACCAGCTGGTCCGACAAACGGCTTCCCTTGCCGATCTTCACGATCGCCGGGCTGTTCGCCCACCACCAGGATTCCGGCATGGGCTCGGCCTTCCCCGAAGACGACCTGCGTCGCATCCCGATAAAGGTCGCATCCATGACATTGCTTTGCTGCTTCCCTTAGGCTGTTGAGATCCTGGCGAGCAGGGAGGAACACCAAGGCTGAATGCGGGTTTGGGTCAAACAGGTTCATTGCCCATTTATGATGCAATTTTCCTGTTTATGGCGGGTCTGCAAGCTCGCTAGCTGGATTTCTTTTTCGGAACCTTGGCGCCTTTCTTGCGGGCCTCCGATAACCCGATGGCAATTGCCTGCTTCGTGCTCTTGACTGTGCCACCTTTTCCGCCTTTGCCGGACTTAAGGGTGCCCTTTTTTGCGCGTTTGACTGCGCTCTTGACGCTTTTGCCCGCTGCTTTTCCATACTTAGCCATGAGTAGGTCCTCGGGAATGGAAAGGCGGCTCGCGTTTTGGTGAACGCAAGCCGCTTGTGGATTAAGCAGCAGCCTGATAGTTGACGCGCTCGGCGATTTCGCTGAGCAACTCATCTGCGTTTGCTTCTTCTGCTTCGATCGATTCGAGCACAACCGCATCCTCGGCAAGGCCGAGGATCTCGGCCCATCGGCGCAGGGTTCCATACACGGCAATCTCATGGTGCTCGACCTGTTGAGCCGCGCCGATCAAAGCGATATCTCTGATCGATGGGTCCGTCACATCTTTGATGGTGTCAGAAGCCTCGGTTGTGAGCCCGTTGATCACCTTACAAGTCTCAGTTTTGCTTTCGCCAATATTGCGCCGCAGCAAATTCTCGACCCTGGTTACGTGGCCGTCGGTTTCCTGCAGGTGAGTTTCAAAAGCTTTTACTAATTCAGGGTCAGAGGCTTGCTCAATAAGGTCGGGGAGGGCCTTGGTGATCTTCTGCTCCATATCAAGCGCCTTTTTTAGATTGGTGGTGTACAGCGTCCTTAGATCCTGAATGTTCGCGGAAAATACTTTCATCTCACAGCTCCTTGTCGTTTCGCCGAACTAATGAGTGGGATGCACGCCCCTATCCCGGGTTGCTGTGGTCATCCCGGGTTGCTGTGGTCGCGTGCTGCGCGCCAGACAGCATGAATTCCACCGGGCTGCGGCAACACCTTTCGTACTGGCCGACATCAGAGTTAGGTTAAGCAAAATTGGCGACCCAGGAGGCGACCTATGTTGAGCAAATGCTTTAATCCTGCATGCCATAAGAAGCTGGATTACCTACGCTATGGCAGAGTGGTCCGGACGGTCCATACATCTTCCATGGGCAAGTCTGTTGAACACTACTGGCTGTGCGGGGTGTGCTACGGCATATTTGACTTTGAGTTCAAAGCCGACGGTAGCGTGGCTCTCTGTCGCCGGGACCGACCAGTCGTCACCGGCATAGGCTCTCTGATCGACTCCATGGCTGGGTGATGCCCGTGGCCGCCCCCCCGCTGCACGGATAACTCGGCCCGCAACCCTTTGTGGATCAGTGCGTCTACTCGTTTGCCCTCAGCAGGGAATGGACCAAAATCAGGGGGAACACCTGCGGGTCTATAATGGCTTAGCTGGGGGAAAATGAGATGAACATCTCAGAAGATTCCACGGTACTCTCGTCCTGGAAAGATATCGCCAGATATCTGGGGAAGGGGGTACGGACCGTACAGCGCTGGGAACGTCATCTCGGGCTCCCGGTTCGCCGTCCGATCGGCGCGTCGCAGAAAAGTGCAGTAGTGCTTCACCGCGGCGATGTGGATGCGTGGCTAGCAACACGATTCTCTGCTCGCACGCTCTTGAAGGATGGAGCAGAGGGTAACCAATGCTCCCGTTCTGCGCGTTCCACCCTCAAAGAGGGCATCCGAAAAGCGCGAGAACTGAGGACCGCCAACAAAAAGCTGACAGAGCAGATTATCGCGTCGATTCGACTCCTTAATGAACGATGCGACCTCCTCAGCACCCAGGGTCTGCAGGAGCCATGGAGAGCCGGAGAGCCGGTGGCGTTGGGGCAGGCTGGGGTCCCGGACCTGCTGCCTGCACCGCAGCCTGCCTCAAGTAGCATGGGCTCCGAACACATCGCTTAGGAAATATTTCTGAACCTTCTTTCCCTGTAGGCCACCAGACTCTATGCCAAATGAGGCCATGACATCGGCCGCTACGTGTCCCGCTCTGCAGGAGGAGTATTCTCTTCAAGAAGAGAAGCGGCCGCGGGACTTGCGTGCCAAAGCAGTTGAATCCTTTAAAGTTTTTCACCAGACGAAGGAGCAACATGCCGGCCAGAAATACGTCCTCGAAAAGGAACGCTGCTTTGGAGCCGGCGACTCCAGTCCCGAATGCGACTCCTCGCTTCCCGGTGGTGGGCATGGGTGCGTCCGCCGGCGGCCTGGAAGCAATAACCAGCCTTTTAAAAGAATTAGAGCCGCACCTGGGGATGGCTTACATCCTGGTGCTCCATCTTGATCCGGCGCGGGAGAGCAAAGTAAGCGAAATACTGGCCCGTACGACCGCGATCCCAGTGCTGCAAGCCCAGGACGGCATGCGCGTAGAGCCAGACCACATCTACGTGATTCCGCCCAATTGCGATATGACCATCGACCGCCGGGTGTTGCACCTGAGGGACCGGGAACCGCACAGATCCGCAAACACGACCATCGACACTTTCCTGAGATCGTTGGCGGTGGCCCACGGCAGCGACGCCATCGGGGTCATCCTTTCCGGAACCGCTTCTGACGGGACTCTTGGATTGGCCGCGATCAAAGGGGAATCGGGCATTACATTTGCGCAGGAACCGTCGTCCGCCAAATACGATGGAATGCCGGCAAGCGCGATCGCATCGGGCTGTGTTGATTTCATTCTGACTCCCGGCGGGATCGCAAAAGAGATAGCGCGCATTCGTCATCATCCCTATATCGCTGAGCGGTTCAATGAGGCCGAGCAGGACGGTTACGGCAGCGATATGGAGCAAATCTTCCGCTTGCTGCGACGAACGACGACGGTCGATTTCTCGGGGTACAAATCGCCCACCATTGCCCGCCGCATTCAGCGCCGGATGGCTCTGCAGAAGATCGACACAATCAAAGATTATGGCAACCTTCTGCATCGGGACACGCGCGAAGTGGAGGCCCTCTACCAGGACCTGCTCATCAATGTAACCAGCTTTTTTCGCAATCCGGACGCATTCGCAGCGCTCAGGCAGATTGTCTATCCAGCCATTCTGCAGGCGCGCACCTCGGGGTCCGGCCCCGTGCGCATATGGGTCCCAGGCTGCTCGAGTGGCGAAGAGACCTACTCGCATGCGATTTCGCTGGTTGAGTTTTTGGGGGAAGAACGGGAAGATATACCAATCCAGGTTTTTGGTACGGATCTTAGCGAAAGCGCGATTCAACGTGCCCGGGCGGGCGTATATAAGGAGAATATCGAGGCAGATGTGACGCCTGCCCGGTTGCGGCGGTTCTTTTACAAGGCGGACGGCGGCTACCAGATCAAGAAGAGCATTCGCGATCTCTGCATTTTTTCCACGCAAAATGTCTTCAGCGATCCGCCGTTCTCCCGGATGGATCTAGTCAGTTGCCGCAATGTAATGATTTACTTAAGTCAAACATTGCAGAAGAGAGTCGTACCGATCTTTCACTATGCATTAAATCCGACCGGGTTCCTCATGCTGGGTAGCACGGAGGGGCTGCTGGGTGCAGGTTCGGAGCTTTTCGAAATGACCGACAAAAAACAGAAAATCTTCCGTAAGCGGTTGGTGTCGGCGCCCGTTGCCTTTGGTTTTTCTATGGGCAAACAGGAGCATGGACCAACCGAGACACCAACGACGACCGCACCATCAAAGTTGTCCGAAACGCTCAAAATCCCCATGGAGTTGCAACGCGAGGCAGACCGGCTATTGCTGGCGAGGTACGTGCCGCCCGCCGTGCTGATCAACGAACACCTGGAGATACTGCAGACCAGGGGGCGCACCGCTTCCTTTCTTGAGCTTCCTTCGGGAAAAGCCAGCCTCAATCTGCTCAAGATGGCTCGCCCGGGCTTGTTATTCGAGCTGCAGGGCGCGATCGACGAAGCCCGCAAGCAAGGCTTTGAGGCGATAAGACCGAAGGTGCGCGTGGACGACGAAAAGATCAAATCGGTCACCATCCGGGTGGTTCCTTTCAAGGTTCCCACCCAAACGCAACATAGCTTCCTGATTGTTTTTGAAAGCGACTTGCCGGATGAGGACGGAGTCTCGCCAAGCGGCCTAGCGCATACCACGGGAGCCCACCTCGTTGATCAGGTTAGCGCGGAGGAACACTCGGTTCTGGGAAAGCAGATCTCCCAATTGCGACAAGAGTTGGCGGCTACCAGGGAGTATCTGCAGTCCATCATCGAGTCACAGGAAGGCACCAACGAGGAGTTGCAGTCCGCCAACGAGGAGATCCAATCGGGGAACGAAGAGCTGCAAAGCACCAACGAAGAGCTGCAGACTTCGAAGGAGGAATTGGAATCGGCCAACGAGGAACTGCATACGGTCAACGAAGAGATGCAGCATCGCAATGAGTTGCTGACCCAGCTCAATAACGACCTGACCAACCTGCTATACAGCGTCAGCCTGCCGATTGTAATGGTGGGAGCCGATCTGAGCGTCCGCCGCTTTACGCCGCAAGCAGCCGCGGTGCTGGGTTTGAGCGCAAGCGACATCGGCCGCCCCATGCCAAGGCTCAGGTTGAAGCTGGACATGGGAAGCCTGGAGCAGAATATGCTTGATGTGATCCAGCAGGTGCAATCGCAACAATTGCATGTTCAGGACAATGACGGGAAGTGGTGCATGCTGCGAATCGTGCCTTATCGAACCATGGATAACCGAATCGATGGGGTGGTTCTCAGCGTGATGAACGAGATAGGGAGTTTCCCGGGCAGCCCAGGAGGAGTTGACGGGATGGGAACGGGAAATGCGTTACCGGGGAAGAGCAAACGGAGCCGAAAAGCGGTGGAGGGATCCCGGCGCAAGTGAGTGCTCGCCTTTAGTAACGTATCTGGCTGTTACATGAAGGCTATTTTTGCCTTCACCCGGCAACCCATGAGTCACTGACCAACTCCCACTACTGTGCCCCAAAGAAGGCCAACCAGCATGACGGAACCCGGTCCAGCCTCTCCGTTAGACGGTCAACGCGCAGAAGACCGTACGCTGCGCCTGGAAACGGCGCTGCGCCGGTCGGAGAAGCTGGCGATGGCGGGACGGCTTGCGGCGTCGGTCATGCATGAGATCAATAATCCGTCGCAGGCGATTGCCGACCTGGTTTACCTCATCGGGAAAGATGCCGATCATCCCGACCGCGTGCGCGCCCACGCGGTGCAAATTGAGGAGCAGCTGGTGCGCATCCAGTACATCACCCGGCAGACCCTCTCTTTCTTTCGTGATGCGCCGCGGAGCCAGACGAAAGACTTAGTACCCCTGGTGGAAACTGCTTTGCGCTACCAGAGCGCCTTGCTGGAAGAGAAGCATGTTCAGGTGCAAAAAGAGTTGCCCGATATCCTGGTCGCTTCTGTCTATCCAGGAGATTTACTACAGTTGGTAACGAATCTTGTGCGCAACGCCGCGGAAGCGTCCGCTCGTGGCGAAGCGTTGCGCGTTCGATTGCGTGCATGGGGCAGCTATGCACGTTTGACGGTTGCGGACAGTGGGCGCGGCATCCCCCTGCCGATCCAGGCACGTCTTTTTGAGGCTTTTCAAAGCGATAAGGCAGAGGCCGGGAACGGCCTAGGGTTATGGATTTGCAAGACGATCGTGGATAAACATGGGGGGCGTATTCGCTGGCGCAGTTCTACCAGGGGTCAGGCGCGGGGTACGACTTTTTCGGTTTTGCTGCCACTGGATGGCCCCACGGAAAGCGAGGGCTTTGGAGAGCAGTCCTATATCGCCAGGTGAGCGCTCAAAGGGGTGCGGATCCTGCTCATGCAGTTGGCACCCTTTCAACCACCGAAGCTCGTACCTGGCAGACCCGCGACGGTTCAAAGATTGTCAAAAACGGCAAACTGGTACAAAGCGAGTTTTTCCGCAACCTCCTAAACTGTTTTCCTGACCGGCGGCCGTTGAGCCAGAACGGCTAAGACGCGCAGAAGCTCATCTATGCCCATAATCGGTTCAAGGTGTTCATCAAAGAGTCCTGGCACCTGCTGGGTATCGTTGAGGCTGGCCAGCCGCAGGAGCTTATCCGCTGGGTGGCTGTTGCGAATCGCGACGGCTAAAAGCACAAGCTCGTAAAAATTAAGGGTGTGGCAAAATACCCAGACCCGCGGACCCGGGGCACCGCAGATCTCCGCTTGTACCTGGTCCGGGGTCATCGAGTGGACCGTGTATCCCGCGCAACTGATGATTTTTGCGCGCAGGCGCAAGAGCTCTTGATCCTGCCCGACCTGGAGGACTGTTTGGAGCCGCTCGGTCCCCTTGCGGCGTGAGTTGCTTCGGTTTATGAATGGAATTGGTCTTCGTTGCAACATCTCAGTCCTCTCTTACGCATAGAAAATGAGGAACTCAGCCAGGATTGTCAGGCGGCAGCTTAACCCGTGAAAATCGCTAGATTGTCGTGACGGCGATTACTTTGACAGGATCTGCAACCGGCCGAAGATCTAACCTATAAGGCCGAGCCTACTGTAGGGTTCCTGCTCAAAAAAGCGACAAATGACGCCATTAAAGATGCCCGTCTGCCTTCGTGGCCCTGCCGCATAATGGAAGGAGTGAACCGAAGCGCATGACGAGCCTCCCCGGTGGGACCTACCCCATAGCAATCAATTCCGCCGCATACGAATGGAGCAGTTTTCTCCGGCGCGAGCCTTTCGCTCTCGATCACGAGCTGACAGCGGCTTCGATCGAGGGCAAGCGAATCCTAGTCACCGGGGCAGGAGGGTCTATCGGTTCGGCCCTGACCCGATCCATCGGTCAGTTTGCGCCCAGGCAACTGGTGCTATTGGACGCTGCGGAACGGAACCTGTACGAAATAGTCACAGCGTTGCGACAGCTGCCGCGCCCGATCGAACACGTTCCTGTGCTGGGCAGCGTTTCCCATCCGGCATTGCTGGCTGAGATCTTCCGCCGATACCGGCCCCAGATTGTGTACCATGCGGCTGCTTACAAGCACGTGCCGCTCATGGAGCAGAATCCGTTTGCGGCCATCGAGAACAATGCAATCGGCAGCAGCCTGCTGGTCGAGGCCGCGCAAAATCATGAGACGGAACAGTTGATCCTGCTTTCTACGGACAAGGCCGTCGATCCGGTCAGCATCATGGGCGCCTCGAAGCGGATAGCCGAACTGGTTGTGCTGACACGGTGCTCTGAGGGGAGCCTGATGAAGGCTGTGCGCCTGGGCAATGTGCTGGGCTCTGCGGGCAGTATCGTTCCGCTCTTTCTCAAGCAAATGTCGTCCGGGCTTCCGGTCACGGTTACCGATCCCGACGTTCGCCGCTACTTTCTCACTACTGCGGACGCGGTAACGCTGCTGCTGCAGGCGGCTCACGCGAAGACGGCGCCAGGCATCCTGGTGCCGGATCTAGCAGAGCCGGTGAGGGTGGAAGCGGTAGCCCGCCATCTCATGGCGAAGGCACCCAGCACGTCCACGATAGTGTTTACCCAACTGCGGCCGGGCGACAAGATGTGTGAAGCGCTGCTGTCTGAGCGCGAATCATTTGCGATGCATGCGGAGGAAGAGCGGCAGTTGCGACCGGTGCAGAGCCCTTGTCTGGCCCCAGCAACGATGGACGACGTGATGAAAGAACTCGAGCGGGCATGCCAGGAACGTTCCCTCGATCGCCTGTTGAAGGCGGTGCTCCGCGCGGTGCCCGAGTATCAGCCAAGCGCGCTGATGCAAACGACGGTCGAGGAAATGGCGTGAAACGAACCATTGCCGTGGTAACCAGTTCCCGCGCCGATTACAGTCATCTCTATTGGCCCTTACACGACCTGGCTCAGCACCCGGAGGTTGACCTGAAGCTGATCGTGCTCGGCGCGCATCTCGCCCCCCAGTTCGGGGAGACGGTGAAAGAGATCGAAAAGGATGGCTTTCCGATTGCCGCGCGGCTTGAATGTCTGCTCAGTTCGGATACCGATGTTGGCATGGCCAAGACCCTGGGTGTTGCGGTGCTGGCCCTGGCTGACTTGCTGGGACAGATGCGGCCGGACCTGCTGTTGCTGATCGCCGATCGCTACGAGATGCTCGCGCCAGCCTCTGTCGCACTCACCCTGCGTATTCCTATCGCGCATATCGAAGGTGGTGAGATCAGTGAGGGGGCCATCGACGATGCGGTGAGAAATGCGCTCACAAAAATGAGCCACATTCATTTCACTTCGACAGAAGGTGCGCGCGACCGCGTGGTCGCGATGGGTGAGGAACCGTGGAGGGTCCATCGTGCCGGTGCTCCGTCGCTTGACCATCTGCGCCGCAGCCGGTTGCTCGACATTCACGAACTCGAGGAGAAGTTAGAGGTCGACTTGCAGCGGCCTACAGTTGTGGTCGCATATCATCCCGTGACCATTGTGCGGGATACGACGCAGGAGGCGGACTCCCTCTTCGCCGCTCTCGACGACCTGGACGCGCAACTGCTCTTTTGTTATCCCAATGCCGACGCAGGGAGCCATGCACTGATGCAGCGGACGCGCGCATTCCTCGCCACCCACAGCGACGCCAGGGTCTATGTCAACCTGGATGCGGTGACCTACTGGAGCCTGCTTAGTCATGTCGCCCTGCTGATTGGTAACTCAAGCAGTGGCATTATGGAAGCGGCTTCGTTCGCGCTGCCAGTGGTGAATGTGGGTTTCCGGCAAAAGGGACGGGAAAGGGCGCGCAATGTGCTCGATGCCGCTCCGGAAGCGAACGCGATTAACCATGCGTTGAGCAGAGCCATGAGCAGCGAGTTTCGCTCGTCGCTCGCGGGCATGACGAATCCCTATGGAGACGGGCACGCGGCGGAGACAATCGTGCAGGTGCTCACAACGACTCCGTTGGGTGACCCACTGCTGGTCAAACACGCCCAGGCCGTTGGCTCATGAAGATACCGTTGTCAGCTCCCGACATCACCGAAGCGGAGATCGAAGCGGTGATTAACGTGTTACGAACGCCGCGACTCAGCCTCGGTCCCGTGACTGAGCAGTTTGAGTCGGCGGTCGCCGGGTACGTTTCCCTACCCCACGCCGTGGCGGTCAACTCCGGCACAGCCGGCCTTCATCTTTGCGTCCGCGCGCTGGGCATCGGAGAGGGGGACGAGGTGATCGTTCCCTCGTTCACCTTTATCGCCGCAGCGAACGCCATTCGCTATGAACGCGCGACCCCGGTCTTTGCCGACATCGATGCGTGCACTCTGAACATCGACCCACAGAGGATCGAAGAAGCGATCACACCCAGGACACGGGCTATTCTTGCGATTCATACGTTTGGGATTCCCGCGGACATGACGGCCATTCTCGAGATCGCCCAAAGGCACGGACTGCTGGTGATTGAGGATGCCTGCGAGGCCATCGGGGCGGAGCACCACGGTCGTCGCGTTGGTTCGATGGGAAACGCCGGCGTCTTCGCCTTTTACCCCAACAAGCAAATCACTACCGGCGAAGGCGGGGTGGTGGTTACGCGCGACGAGGCGCTTGCCCGGCGCATCCGGGCTCTTCGCAACCAGGGCCGTTATGAGAGCGACGATTGGTTTCAGCATACCGAACTGGGCTACAACTACCGTATCTCTGAGATCAATTGCGCGTTAGGACTGGCGCAGATGGCGAGGTTAGACGAGATTCTGCAAAAGCGGGCGGACGTCGCTTCTGCCTACCACCGGCGGCTGAGCGTCTATCCCGAGCTTTCTCTTCCACCGGTTGAAGTCGCAGCAGGCCGCATCAGCTGGTTTGTCTATGTCGTGCGGTTGCGTGCGCGGGGCCCCCTGGAACGGGACGCAATCATGCGCAGCTTAGCCGCTGCCGGCATCGCCTCGGGCCGGTACTTCGCTCCCATACACTTACAACCCAGTTACGCTGCGTGGCGGCATTCTGCCCGCCTGCCGGTCACCGAATTCGAGGCTTCGCGGACCCTGGCGCTCCCATTCTTCAACAACATCGAAGCAGAGGCGATCGACCATGTTTGCGATACGCTGGGCCGCCTTCTGTGATTGCGTCGAGCTTCCTGCGCTGGTTTGCGACACTGCGCAATCGGACTGACTCCGCCATTTGCAACCCTTGCGCCATGTTCTATAGTCGAGGGTGGATTTTGTTCAGCGATTGAGCGATCACAACCGGAGTAGAATGCGTCTCCAAAGCAAAGTTCTATCTTCTCGCCGAGCCCTTGTGGGCCTTCTTTTCTTCGTCCCACTGCTTGTTCCCGCAACTGCCGGAAGGGCGGATGTCAGCCCAGCCAAAAAAGCGGAAGCTGCCAAGCTGAACAACTTTGGCACTGCGCTGATGAACCAGCAACTGCTGGATAAGGCGCAGGCCAAATTTGGCGAGGCGTACGCGCTGGATCCTTCGCTGGTCCAGGCAGAGGTGAACCGGGGTATCGCGCTGATCTACTTGCAGAAAATGCCGGAAGCCAAGCAAGCGCTGGAACAAGCGGCGAGCCAGGATCCGAAAGATCCTCATATCTGGTACGCGCTGGGTATTTTGTACCGCATCGATGCCGAGTACCCGCAGGCCCTGGAGAGTTTTCAGAAGGCGGCAGCCCTGGTTCCAGACGACGCGGATACCCACTACTTTCTGGGTTCGGTCTACCTCGAACTCCATCAACCGGACCAGGCGCTCACTGAATTTCAGACAGCTTTGCGGCTGAATCCAATTCACGCATCCGCGCAGTTCGGCTTGGCGAAAGTGCTGCAGCGGCTGGGCCGGCGAGACGAGGCGACGGTAGCTTTCAAGCGCTTTGAAACGCTGAACCAGGAGAAGATCGGGTTTCCGCTGGCGCACACCTACGGTGACGAGGGCCATTACTCGCTGGTAGAAGATGCGCTGACCCTGAACCCGCAAGTGGGGCCGATGATCCCGGTTACCTTTACTGCGGAGAACATCGACCACCTGGCTGCGCCCGCCGCAAAGGCAAGCGATCGGCCTCAAGGCGGAGCTTGCCTGATAGCGCCCGCGGGCGAACAGTCGTTTCTCCTGCTCATGGCTTCCGGCGAGGATGCCATCCGCACTTATGCGAAATCGGGGAGCGGAAGCTTTGCGCTCGTGCCCAGCGCGCAGACGGGGCTGGCGGCCAGCGGCACCGGCGTGGCCTGCACCGTGGGTGACTTCGACAATGACGGTTTGCCCGATGTTGCCGTGGCCATGAGCGATCGCGTGCTGCTGTTCAAGAACCATGGCGGTGGCAAATTTACCGATGTGACTGCAGCCACCGGTGTGCAGCCGGCAAATCAGCCGAACGGCATCACCTTTGTCGACTACGACCATGATGGCGATCTTGACCTCTTCGTGACCGGCCAGCCTTCCGCGGCAGGGAAAAAGCCTAGTGTGCTCTGGCGCAACAATGGCAACGGCACTTTTACCAACTGGACCGAACAAGCGGGCCTGGGCGGCGAAGGCACGACGCTCGCAGCGACATTGTCAGACCTGAATAACGATCGCGCGGTCGATCTGCTGGTAACGGGTTCCGGCGCGGCGCCCACTTTCTTTGCCAACCCTCGGGAAGGACAGTTCAAGTCAACTCCCCTTTTTACCGATTCCGGCTTATCTCCGACAGTGGGGGCGGTGGTGCTCGACTTCAACAAAGATGGTTGGATGGATGTGGCCCTCACCCACGCCGGCAGCCCGGGCATCTCGCTGTGGCGGAATGTGCAGGGTAAGCGCTTTGAACGCGTCTCCCTGCCGGTAGAGAATGTGACCGCCGGTTGGGGGCTCACTGCGATCGATCTCGACAATGACGGATTTCTCGACCTGGTGGCCGCGGTCGAAACGGCTCACGGACCGGAGTTGCGCGCGCTACGCAATTTGGGCCCGGCGGGCTTTGAAGATGTAACGGCCAAGGTGAAGTTGGACCAGGTAAAGCTGGTGCAACCCCGCGCCCTGATCGCCGGTGACGTAGATGGCGACGGCGCTGCCGATCTGATTGTCACGCAGCCGAGCGGCGATCCCCTTCTTTTACGCAATGAAGGCGGGAACCGAAATCACTCTTTGCTGATTTCCATGAAGGGGGTTGCCGATAACAAATCCGGGATCGGCGCGAAGGTAGAAGTGTTTGCCGATGGTGTGTGGCAAAAGTTCGAGATGGCAGGAGCCTCCGGTTATCTGAGCCAGGGAGCGCAGCAGCTTCTTGCCGGCATCGGGACCGCCGAGCACGCCGACATGGTGCGGATCTTGTGGCCCACCGGTGTCCCTCAGGATGAAACCGAGGTAGGAACAAAAAATACGCTCGCGATCACGGAACTGGACCGGCGGGGCAGTTCTTGTCCGACACTGTTTGCCTGGAATGGCACGAAATACGAGTTTATTTCTGACGTGATCGGTGCGGCGGTCATTGGCCACTGGGTTTCGCCTACCGCGAAAAACAATGCCGATCCGGATGAATGGATCAAGGTAGAAGGTTCGCAGCTTCGCCCGCGCGGAGGATATCTCAGCCTGCGTTTTGGCGAACCGATGGAGGAGGTCAACTATCTGGACCAGGTTCGCCTGGTTGCCGTGGATCATCCTGCCGGCACCGAGGTGTACCCCAACGAACGCTTTCTCAACGAGCGTCCTTTCGCTTCCGGGCGCGCGGTGTTGAGCGGGGACGCGCATCCTGTTGCTGGAGCATGGGACGACAAGGGCCGCGACGTGAGCGAGCTGCTGCGCACGCGCGATCACAACTACGTGCGCGACTTTACCAACTTATCGTTTGCCGGTTTCGCGAACCAGCACACGCTCACACTGGATCTGGGCCAGTGGACGGCAGCCCATCCTTTGCGCCTCCTGCTGCACGGGTTTATCGAATACTTCTCAGCCAGTTCCATGTATGCCGCCTGGCAGTCGAACCTTGCGCCCATGCCGCCTTATGTGGAAGCACAGATGCCGGATGGCAGCTGGAAGCGGGTCATCGACGATATGGGTTTTCCCGCAGGCTTGCCACGCACCATCGTCGTGGATCTTACGGGCAAACTTCCCCCGGGCACGCGGCGCATTCGACTGACCACGAATCTGCAGATCTACTGGGATCAGGCCTTGATCGACAACGGACCCGAGGCGCCCCAGCTCGTGCATCAGACGGAGCTGCCGCTGGCGTCGGCACAGCTTGCGTTTCGCGGATATCCAGAGCAGCTCGATGGCAAGACGCCTGGCGATCTGACGTACAACTATCAGCACATCAGCCAGACGGGGCCGTTTACACGCTCTCGCGGCAGCTATACCCGCTATGGAGAAGTGGCGCCGTTGCTTAAATCTGTTGACGAGTCCTTCGTGATTTTCGGCAGCGGGGAAGATATCGATGTGGAGTTCGCTACCGCTTCCCTGCCCGCGTTACCGCTGGGATGGAAGCGTGATTATTTCTTCTATGCCAACGGGTTTGTTAAGGATATGGACTTCTACGAGGCGAGCCCTTTCACGGTTGCCGATATGCCGTTCCACGGGATGAGCACCTATCCTTACCCCGCGAGCGAGCACTATCCGCAGGACGAACAGCGTATGAAGTATGAGCTGGAGTGGAATGACCGCTTCGATTCCGGCCGCGGCGCGCAGCAGTACGAATTTCACTACAAACCGCGCGTGATGGTTCCACCTGTTCCCAAAAGCGGGCAATGACGGGTCTCACGGTTCTGCCCGCAGTGGAACTGCTGGCCATGCTTAGGCGGAAACAAGTCTCTCCGCTGGAGCTGGCGGATGAATACATCCGGCAAATCGAACGGTTGAATCCGCAATTGGGTGCGCTGGTCGACTTTGATGCGGAGCGGGTGCGCGACCAAGCCCGCGCATTGGAGAACGCGAGCGGCGCCCGCGGCCCTCTGTTCGGGCTGCCGATGACAATCAAGGCTTCGATTGCAACTGCTGGACACCGGTGCGAACTCGGCAGCCTGCTGCACCGGGGTCATGTTCCCCGCGAAAATGCAACCGTGGTTGACCGCGCGATACAAGCAGGCGCGGTGATTCTGGGAACTACCAACTGCCCGGAATTTCTAATGGCCTATGAGACCGACAACCGGCTCCATGGCCGCACGGCTAATCCGTGGGATGTGGAACGAACAGCAGGGGGTTCCAGCGGGGGCGAATCGGCGGCCGTCGCAGCCGGACTTTCCGCTGCAGGATTGGGCAGCGACAGCGGTGGCTCGGTGCGTGCGCCGGCCCACTTTACGGGCATCTGTTCACTCAAACCGACGCCCGGGCGCATTCCCAGCCGCGGTCATCTGGCCGCGGGCGATGGACCTTTTTCAATCCTGGGCGCGATTGGGCCGATGGCGCGCACGGTCCGCGATGTCACGCTGCTCTTTATCACTCTTTCCGGGCATGATGCTCGGGATCCTGTAAGCCAACCGATCGGGCTCAGGAATGAGTCCCTGGAGGATCTAAAGCGGGTCCCTATCGGCTTCTTCGAAGAGGATGGCCCGGTGACACAAGAGACTCGCCAGGCGGTGCGCGATGCGGCGCGAGCGCTTGAAGGCCAAGGTTTCCATGTCCGTCCGTTCAAGCCCCAGGCGCTCGAAGAGGCGCGTCAGTTGTGGTGGAAGTTTTTTGTGCGCGGGGGAGCCATGCTTCTGGATCCACTGGTTCGGGGACGGCATGCGGAGTTGAGCCCGACATTTCTTGATTTCCTTGCGATTGCTCACCGGGAACCACCTCTCTCTGCGGAGGAGCTGCTTTCGGCGTGGATGGATTGCGATCACGTACGCCGTAAACTGCTGGCGGAGATGGAAAGTTTTCCCATCCTTCTTTGCCCGGTCTGCGCGATCCCCGCCTTTCGCCACGGAGAACGCAGCTGGGATGTGGATGGGCATAGGCTCGAGTACCTCGATGCCATGCGATACGCGCAGTGGTTTAACCTGCTGGGCGCGCCGGCGGCGGTGGTGCCGGTAGGGCGCTCTCCTGAAGGACTACCCATCGGCGTGCAGATCGCGGGGCGTCCTTTCGAAGATGAACGGGTTTTAGGTATTGCCGCTGCGGTAGAAGCGAGTTTTGGTTATAAGCCTCCGCCACTAACTGTCGCCTAGCCATCTTGTTGTTGCTACTTCACAAATTGTGAAGTAGCATCATAAGAGTGTATATCGTCACGCGAAGGCATCTGAACGATGCCATTCAGCGCTTTCCGGATGCGGCAAACGAGATCAAAGCCTGGGCGGCGATAGTCGAAGGGATCCGATGGCACAACTTCTCAGAGGTTCGCAGCATGTTCACGGATGCCGACTATGTCAATGGTTACGTGGTTTTCAACTTCCGGAAGAATCGATATCGGCTCATCACCGTCGTCCATTACGCGAAGACGATCGATAGGAGGCAGACCGGAGGACACGTCTATATCCGGTCCTTTCTGACGCACAAGGAGTACAACAACCCAAAGAATTGGGATAGGAGGTTTGGGACGAAATGAGGAAAGTTCTCGCAAACCCGGCGGAGATGATCGCCCACGGTGCTCCGCGCCTCATACACAATGATCAAGAGCTAGCAGCCTATACGGATGCCCTCTTCGAATTAACTGCCCTGGATAACCCCTCTCGCTCGCAAGTGGAGGCGATCGAGTTGCTGACACTTCTGGTCGACAACTATGAGCGGAGACATTACCCAACCCCTGCCGCGGACGCGATTTCTGTTGTTCGGTTTCTCATCGAGCATCAGGGGCTTGCACAGCGCGACCTCATTCCGCAGTTCGGATCAGAAAGCGCGGTTTCGATGTTTTTGGCTGGGCAGCGAAAGCTCACGCTGGATCAGGTGCGGAGGCTGAGTGCCCGGTTCAAGCTTCCGGCTGACGTTTTCATTGCAAAGGAATGAAACACTGAGCTGTCGAAAATGACTGATCGGCCTGCTTCGGAAAGGTCGGGACCGGGCAACCAAAGACGCACCTCCGAGGCTGAAATACTCCTCGTGAGATCCCACCGATTGCGAAATGAGTCTCGTAGGGACGGCTGAACTTTGCCTAGCCCCTTCCAGGACTAAAGCCTTAGGTAGTGATGTGGTGCCGAACGTCGGCTCCGCGTACCCAGAAGATCACATCTTCCGCGATGTTGGTGGCGTGGTCGCCGACCCTCTCCAGGTTGCGGGCGATCATCAGCGCATGGAGTGCCTGCGGTGTGTAGTGGGGCTGCTCTTTGATCAGGTTGGAAAGAGCAAAAAAGGCAGCGTCGTTGAGTTTGTCTACACTGTCATCCATGGTCAGGACTGAGGTCGCCATTTCCGCGTCGGCCTCGATAAAGCCCTGCAGGGCTTTCCGTACCATGGCCGAGGCCAGGGACGCCATGCGGGGAATATCCACGGGCAGATCAACGACCGGAAACGCCTGGAGATCACGCACCCGATCGGCGATGCTTACCGCCTGATCACCCACACGTTCGAGATCGGCATTGATCTTGATCACCGCCAGAATGAAGCGCAGGTCGATCGCCATTGGCTGCTCCATGGCCAACAGATCAAGGGCCATCTGGTCGATCTCGCGTTCAAAGCTGTTGATGGAAATCTCGCTGCGGATCACCAGATCGCAGAGGGAAATGTCGCGCACGCGGTAGGCTTCCACCGCTCGCTGAATCGCCTGCTCCGCCATGCCGGCCATCACCAGGAGTCGCTCTTTCAGATCGTCGAGTTTGCGGTGGAACCGAATCCGTGTCATCCAAACCTGCCTGTGATGTAGTCCTCTGTACGCTTATCGGTAGGGTTGGTGAAAATCTTATGGGTGGCATCGAACTCCACCAGCTTCCCGTTCAGAAAGAAGCCTGTATTTTCCGCGACCCGGGCCGCTTGCTGCATGTTGTGCGTCACGATCACAATCGTGTATTGCGTCTTAAGCTGAAAAATCAGGTCTTCAATCTTTGCCGTGGAGACCGGATCAAGCGCTGAGGCAGGCTCATCCATCAGCATCACTTCCGGATCCACCGCCAGTGCGCGCGCGATGCAGAGGCGCTGCTGCTGACCGCCGGAAAGGCTGGCTCCGGACTTCTTCTTGAGATCGTTCTTCACTTCGTCCCAAAGAGCAGCGTTTTGCAGAGAACGCTCGACCACCTCATCGAGCACCTTTCGATTGCGAAACCCGTTGAGGCGGAGACCCGACGCGACGTTGTCGTAGATCGACATGGTCGGGAACGGGTTCGGACGTTGAAAGACCATGCCGATGCGGCGGCGAACCTCCACGGCCGAGGTTTGCGCGTAGATGTCCGTCGGACCGACACGCACGGTTCCGGTGACGCGGCCGATGGGGTTGGTCTCGTGCATGCGATTCAAGCAACGGACAAATGTGGATTTGCCGCAACCGGAAGGGCCGATCAGAGCGGTCGCGTGGTTCGCGGGAATTTTCAGGCTGATGCTCTGAAGAGTGTGGTTGGTGCCATACCACGCGTTCAGATCCGATACTTCGATTGCTACACCCACTAGCTTGCCCCTTTCAAAGTTCCGCGACCCGCTACGTATCTGACCAGTGCGACGGATACGACAATGAGGACGATCAGCACCAGTGCACCCGCCCAGGCCAGACGATGCCATTCGTCGTAGGGAGAAAGCGCATAGACGAAGATCTGCAGCGGAAGAGCGGCGATCGGCTGATTGACGCTGGTGCTCCAGAACTGGTTTCCGAAAGCCGTAAAGAGGAGCGGCGCAGTCTCTCCCGCGACCCGGGCAAAGGCCAGCATGCAGCCGGTGATGACACCCGGTGAGGCGGTGCGCAGGGTGATGGAAAGAACCGAACGCCAGTTCGGGACGCCAAGTCCGAGAGCGGCCTCGCGCACGTTGAGCGGCACCATCAGGAGCATCTCTTCCGTGGTGCGGGTGATGGTGGGGATCATCATGATCCCCAGCGCAACTCCACCTGCGAGTGCCGAAAAATGTTTTTGCGGCACTACGATCAGGGTGTAAATGGCGATGCCCATGACGATCGAGGGCACTCCATTGAGCACATCGGCGGTAAAGCGGACCATATTGGCCAAACGTTTGTTGCGGCCGTACTCTGCGATGTAGATGCCGCCGGCAATGCCAATGGGCACGCCCATCAGGCTGGCAATGGCGAGCAGGATGCCCGATCCCAAAATGGAATTGGCCATGCCGCCGCCAGTCTCGCCCACGGGCTTTGGAACCTGGGTGAAGAAAGCAAGATTGAGCGAACTGGCGCCCATGAAGAGGAGGTAGGCAAAAATGGCAATCAGCGGCGCCATGACCAGGATGGTGCTACCCACGGCGGCGACGGTCGCCAGGTGGTTCATAAAGACACGCAAAAATCGATTCACCGCACTCGCCCGCAGGGGCGGCGGCATGGCAGTCGCGGAAGCCATTCGCTAAGTCCCTCTGACCGGCGCGCCGCGGGTAACCGCCCAAACCAGAACCCGGGCCAGCGCGTTGACAATGATGGTGACAATAAAGAGCGCCAACCCTATCTCAATCAGGGCGCTCAGGTAAAGTTCGTCAGAAGCCTCACTGAACTCGTTGGCGATGACGCTGGCCATACTGTAAGCCGGAGCCAGCAGTGAGCGCACAATGTCCGGCCGGTTGCCGATCACCATGGTGACTGCCATGGTTTCGCCAAGGGCGCGGCCCAGGCCAAGTATGACAGCCCCGACGATGCCAATGCGGGCGTTGCGCAGCACCCCCATGCGTATCATCTCCCAACGCGTGGCTCCCAGGGCCAGCACCGCTTCGCGCTGGGCATGGGGAACCGCCGACATGACTTCGCGGGTGAGTGAGGAGATGATGGGCAGAATCATGATGGAGAGGATCACGCCGGCGGCAAGCATCCCAATCCCGTAATTGGGAGGGGCGAAAATCCCTGACCAGCCCAGGGTCTTGATGAGGAACGGATTCACGTATTGGCGCAACAGGGGAACCAGAACAAAGACTGCCCACAGGCCGTAAACCACGCTGGGAATGGCAGCCAGCAACTCGGTAAAGAACGCCAGAAATCCGCGCAGCCATGCGGGGCACATCTCAGTCAGGAAAATGGCGACGCCAACGGCCAGGGGCACGGCGATAATCAGCGCCAGGATCGACGACACCACGGTGCCATAGATAAAAGGCAGCGCGCCAAAGTTGCCGTTCACCGGATCCCACGCAGACCCGAAAAAGAACGACATGCCGAATTTCTGTATTGTGAGCTTCGAACCCGAAATGAGCTCGACCAGGATCAATAGGACAATCGCAAAGATGGTGAGCGCACACACCAACATGAGCACGCCGAAAGCACGATCGGCCAGTGAGGAGCTGCCACAGTTAAGAAGGTACGCACGGACAGGTGAGAGCGGTTGCTCAGCCCCCGGAGACGCACCGCTATCTGTCCGCTGTGTCACGTCAGCCTGACCAGCCACTCGCGGTACCTGAGTATCTGATTTCACCACTCATACCGTAGAGGTTTTCAGTGAATTCCAGGTTAAACGGGATACGGCCCAAACCTTTTAAAATGAAAATGTTTGGTGCACGCAGTCGGGAGAGGATATCTCTGTTGGCAAGAATAACATCCGGCACACAGGGCGGGCGCACATGTGCCGGACGAGATTAGAGCCTACTTCAGAGTGTTGATGGTAGCGCTGACTTTCTGCGCAACCGACGCAGGCAGCGGCGCGTAGTAAAGCGCGCTGGCCTCATTCTGATGCTCCAGCATCCACTTGAGAAAATCGATGATGACTTTCCCGTTGGCGGGATCTTTAGCCGGATTGGGGATGAGAAGCCAGGTAAAGCTGGAGATTGGATACGCATTTCCGGGAGCATTGGTGACGGAGACACGATAGTCCGCAGGCATGCTCTTCACACTGGCAGCTGCTTCAGATACTCCTTCGATGGACGCCTTAACCCAGCTTCCACCTGCGGTTTTCACGTAGGCGAACGGGATTTTGTTCTGCAAGGCATAGATGAGTTCCACGTATCCGATCGCACCTGGCGATTGGCGAACGAAACCGGCCACGCCCTCGTTGCCCTTAGCGCCAATGCCTCTTGGCCAGGCAGGCGCCGCGCCCCTCCCTGGGCCAGAAGCCCAGTCTTTGCTGATCTTGGATAGATAATCGGTGAAGATGAAAGTGGTCCCGCTGCCCTCGGAACGGTGCACTACGAAAATGTCCACGGAGGGCAGCTTGACTCCCGGATTGTCTTTGGCGATGCGGGCGTCATCCCACTTGGAGATTTTGCCCAGGTAGATGTCAGCCAGGACATCGGGGCCGATGTGCAGGTCGTTAACGCCTTGCAGGTTAAAAATCGGGACAACGGCACCAAGCACGGTAGGAATCGCCTGGATCTTGACCTTCGAGGCGGCCAGCTGCTCGTCCGTCATGGTGACATCGCTGGCGCCAAAATCGACGGTACCGGCCGTAACCTGCCGGATGCCGCCACCGCTGCCGATTGACTGGTAGTTAATCGTGACCCCAGGATGGGAGGCGCTGTACTCGCTAAACCACTTAGAATAAATAGGATAGGGGAAGGTAGCTCCGGCTCCATTGATCTTTTGCGCATGCCCCGCGCACACCGTTGCACCCATGGCGACGGCTAACATCCAGATTGTCTTTCTCACGTTCCACCTCGGAAAATTACCCTGATTCTCGGGTCCGTCCGTGAACGAGTCTTTACAGGACGATGAATAAGGCAAGAAAAGCGTGTTCGGGGTGGGGCACAAGCCGCTTACTTTTCAACAGTTTGCGGCGAGGCCGTCGCAAGGGTTCCGGGTGCCGGTAACACGGCTGGGCCAATCACCCGGGGCAGGCGAAAGAGAAAGGTCGCGCCAAAGCCGAGTTCGCTCTCACAGCGAATATCCCCACCGTGGGCTTGGACGATGTGCTTGGCAATTGCCAGCCCCAGGCCAGTGCCGCCCGATTCTCGCGAGCGCGCCTTATCGACGCGGTAAAAGCGCTCGAAGATCCGTGGCAGGTGTTCGTAGGCGATGCCGGGGCCGAAATCCTGGACGTAAAATTCGATCATTGCCTCCTGCTCGCGAGCTCCCACCTGCACCCGGCCTCCCGCTTTGCCATATTTCATCGCGTTCTCCACCAGGTTTCCAAAGACCTGGCTAAGCGCGTCGAGGTCAGCCATGACCGCTTCATCGGCGGTATCGCCTACTTCCAGGACCACGCCCGAGTCCAGCACCAACCCGGCCAACGACGCAACGGATTCCTCGACTAGAGTGGAAGCCTGAATTTTTTGCAGGCGCAGTTTGTAGTCGCCCGATTCCACGCTTGCCAAGGCCAATAGATCTTCCGTCAACCGGTTCATCCGTGACGCGTTCTTGAGAATGATCATGAGGAACTCGCGCGCCTGGCTGCCAAGGGTACGGTCGTCCAGCAAAGTCTCGACGTAGCCAGTAATGCAGGTGAGCGGGGTGCGTAGTTCGTGGGAAACGTTGGCCACAAAGTCCCGGCGGGTGGTCTCCGAGCGCTCCTTTTCAGAAATGTCATGCAACACGGCCACGGCGCCTCCACCGGGCATGGGAGCCGCGTTTACCTCAAAGATTTTTCCCGGGGAGATGGAGATGGCGCGTCCCCGGGTGGCTCGACGCTGGGTCAAAGCCGCGGCCACCGAGGACAGTACTTCGGGATCGCGAATGGAATGCACCAACGCGCGCCCCTCCTGCACCGGGCTGGTGGCGATGCGCTGCATGACGGCATTACACCAGCTCACCTGTCCCTGAGGATTGATGGCAATGACCGCCTCCTGCATGCTGTCCAACAATGCGGTCAATTCGCTGCGGCTACTTTCGAGCGCATGGAAGCTCTGCTCCAGGCGGCTGGCCGTCACGTCGAGCGCATGGGCGACGGCAGAAATTTCATCCAGGTGGCCCTCGTCGACCCTGGCCGTCAGATCGCCGGAGGCGATGCGATTGGCGAATATCACAATGCGGCCGAGTCGCTTGGCGACCCGCTGGGCCAGCAAAGCCGCCAGCAGGGTCGCGATGATGAGCGAGAACAAGGACGCCATCACGATACCGCGGCGCAGTACATGCACGGGAGCAGGAGTGTCAGGGGGGGAATAAGCAGCCAAGCGAACCACCAGCGGACCGGCGGGGACGGCAACGTAGTCTGTACCGGCGCGACGGTCATGCCCCTGGGCCTGATGCTGAAACAGGACGGCAGCCACTTCAGGAGGCACGGAATTTGTTCCTGCCGCACTCCCCGAATTAGCGACCATACTGCCCCTGGGCATTGAAGATGCCCACTTCCACCTCGGCCGCTGCGGCATCGGTACGGGCTATCTGTTGCAATTCGGCGGGGGAGGCGGCGGCACTGATATGGGTTGCCAGCAGCCGGGCTTCGCTCCCGAGGGACTCCTCTACCTGGGTGCGCAGGGACTGTTCCATCACCTGGCGCAAGGAGAAATCCAGTACCGTCATCCCAAGGAAGAGGACGACCACGAAGGAGAAGAATAGCTTGGTGAAGACTCTGCCCGTCACAAGGCTATTCTCTGTCATAGGAGGCTAGGATGCTGTTTTGCGCGGCTCCTCCACTAACCGGGGAACCTCGAAACGGTAGCCCGCGCCACGGACGGTCTTAAGATACCGGGGGCTTTCGGGATCGGTCTCAATCTTCTCACGGATGCGGCGCACATAGACATCGACCGAGCGCGGGGTGACGAAGCGGGCATCCCCCCAGACGGCGTCGAGCAGGTGGTCGCGGCTGAAGACGCGGCCAGGATGACGGGCAAGGTAGTCCAGAAGGCGAAATTCGGTGGCGGTGGTGGTGGTCAGTTCTCCGCGCACCTTCAATTGCATGGCGCTGGCATCGATGACCACCTCTTCGAACGCAATGATCGAGGGCGCGGTCGGGCGCTCGAAGCGGCGCAGTACAGCCTTCACCCGGGCCACCAACTCGCGGGTAGCAAACGGTTTGGTGATGTAATCGTCGGCACCCAGCTCCAGGCCGAGGACACGGTCATTTTCGCCTGCCCGGGCGGTGAGAAAGATAATGGGGATGGTGCTCAGCGCGGGGTTGCTGCGCAGGCGGCGGCAAACGTCAAGTCCATCTCCGCCGGGCACCATGATGTCCAGCAGAAAAAGTACCGGCGCCTGGCGCTCAGCGTCCGGCACCAGGTTGGCCGGAGTGCCGTATACGCGGACACCAAAACCTGCGGCTTCCAGATGATGTTGTACAAGGCGGGAAATATCCGGATCATCTTCGAGGAGGCATATGGTCTGACTCAACTAGGTTCTCCCTCACGTTCAAGCCGCTCAAGATACGGCCACGCTCAGTGGGAGGCCGGTCGGCACTGCGCGGTTGCGTTTAGCGTAACCTATGTGGGCAGACGGAATGCAAAACTACGGTAAATCCTTGACCATTTCCCGGAATCCCGGCATCCCCCGTAAGAGCAAGTTCCGAAGATGCCACTCACCAGCTAGGTTATGGCAGTTGTAGAGTAGAACTTTGCCCCGTAGTTCTCCCCGCGGCCGCGATGAAGGACGGTACCCGTGTCACGTCCAGTCATATTGTGCATCGACGATGAAGATCTCGGCCTTGAGATCCGGAAGATGGTTCTCGAACGCGAGGGATTCACCGTCTTGACCGCGCGCGACGGTATGAGCGGCATTTCTGTTTTCGAAACCGAGCAGGTAGATGCGGTAGTCCTCGACTATGCCATGCCCGGCATGGATGGAGGCCAGGTGGCCGCTATCCTGCGCCAGCGCAAGCCGGATATCCCCATTTTGATGCTTTCCGCTTATGTAGCCCTTCCCGACGAGGTCATGCGGGTGGTGAGCGTTTCGGCCACGAAAGGGGACGGGGCGTTTACCCTGGTCGACAAATTGAAGGGCCTGCTGCAGGCGGATGCCCCTGACGGACGAGGTGGTGGCCGTTGAATCTACACCAGTTTCGGCACATTCTGGTCATTACTGTGCTGCTTCCTCTGATTCTGCTGTTGCTGCTGGCCCTGGTGTTGGCGTGGCAGATTCAGCGCACCCTGCGGGAACAACGGCGCATCGATCATACCGATCGCATTACCGCTCAGCTGAACGAGTTGGAACGGCTGGTGGTCGACCAGGAGACCGGTCTGCGGGGCTACCAACTCACCCGTGATGCGAATGCCCTTGAGCCCTACCAGAACGCGGAAGGGGCCCTGCACGGCACGTTAGACCGCCTCCTGCTCCTGGTCAGAGAGGACCCCGACCAGCTTCGCCGATTGCGGCAGATACGCGAAAGCCATGAGCTGTGGATGGGATTCGCAGGCAAGGCGCTGGACAATTTGCGGGCGGGGAAAATGTTCGGAGACACGGGGCTTGATCTGAACGGGGCTCAACTAATGGCAGCCTTGCGCACGCAGATAGGCGCCATGACCCGTATTGAGGTGAACCGCCGAGACGAGGAGGTGCAGTCTACCAATTCGCAGGTCCGCACCCTGATGGTATTTCTGCTTGTTTCATCGATTGGGGTCGGGATCGTCCTGGGCATTTTCACGCAAAGAAATATGAAGCAAGTCTCGGCTGCGTTCCGAAGTTCGCTGGAGGAAGCGCACCAACGTGCGGACGAGCTGATTGAAAGCCGGCAATGGCTGCAGACGACGCTGGATTCGGTGGGCGATGCGCTCATTGCTTGCAACCAGCAACGCCGGGTGGAGCTGATGAATCCCGTGGCCCGGCGTCTGACGGGATGGAGCCTCGAGGACGCGAAAGGGAGACGTCTGGAGACGGTCTTCCGCACGGTCGATGAGGAGACGCGAGAGCCAGTCGATGAGCAGGACGGTCATTCGCTGTTGCTGGCGAAAGACGGCGCGGAGTACCTGATCGATCAAAGCGCCGCGCCGATTCGGGACGCAAAGGGGGAGGTGGCGGGAGTGGTGCTGGTATTCCGCGACGTCACCGATCTACGCAAGAGAGAATCTGCGCTGATGGCACATGAGAAGCTCGCGGTTGCGGGACGCCTTTCGGCCAGCATTGCCCATGAGATTCATAACCCGCTGGATTCCGTCGCCAATTTGCATTACCTGATGGAAAAAGAGACCGATCCTGCCCTGCAGCAGCGATACCTGGCCATGGCGCAGCAGGAGCTGAATCGCACTCTGCAGATCAGCCGCGCCATGCTGGGTCTCTATCGCGAGCCGAAAGCTCCGGTCGAAGTACATCTAAGCGATTTGCTGGGAAGCGTGCTGCTGCTGCTCGACCGGCAACTGAAGGATCAGTCGGTCACAGTGGAACGGAAGCTGGAGGAGGATGTACCCATTCAGGGGTTCCCCGGAGAACTGCGGCAAGTGTTCACCAATCTGATTACGAACGCTGCCGAAGCGGCAGGACGAGGTGGGCAGGTGCGGGTACTCCTCGAAGATTCACAGACGGCCGACAGCCGGCCTGGCGCTACCGTGATGATCATCGATAGCGGTCCGGGTATCCTGGAGAGCCATCTGAACAAGATCTTTAAGCCCTTCTTCACCACCAAGGGGGAACTGGGCACCGGCCTTGGCCTCTGGGTCAGCCGAGGCATTGTAGAAAAGCACGGGGGCACCATCGAGCTCACCAACAGCACCGATCCCGTTCTTCACGGTGCGGCGGTACGTGTCTATCTTCCAGCGCTTGGGCCGGCCTCGGTGACGGCCCCGCCAGCCATTGCCGCCAACAACCACCACGCTAAGGACGCCTTGCCAGAAAACGGAGACGCACGTAGTCAGCGGTCCAGTGTCCCGCATGGTCACACAGAACTGGTTTGAGCAGGGCGACGATCTGCTCGATCGCGCGTGCTCGATCTTCCTGAGGCAATAGGTCCAATACACTACTCCGGAAGGTTTGGAGCCATGCGGCCATTCCGGAAGATAACGGCGTTGGACGCAGTGTGAGCGTGATTTCCTCCACCTGGAAGCCTTGATGTTCCAGCCTGGTGCGATACTCCGCAGGCGAGAAAAAGCGGTTGTTTTCGATCTGCTCCGCAGGGATGCCATGGGCCGTGAGGACCGCCAACAGGGCGACGCGAATGGCGGCAATGTTACCCTGGCCGCCGCATTCAGCGACGAATCGGCCCCCGGGCTTGAGGGCCCGATATACGCCTCGGAGAACGGCGTCGTGATCGCTCATCCAGTGCAAGGCGGCGTTGGAGAAGACGGCGTCGAATTCCTGATCGAAGGGTAGAGACTCCCCGCTGCCTAAGCGGGCGTCTGCGCCACGTTCTTTGGCAGCGGCCACCATCTGGGGAGAAGTGTCGACTCCCACCATGGTTGCTCCTGATTCCGCGATTCGCCGGGTCAGGAAGCCGTCGCCGCAGCCCAGGTCAAGGATTCGTTCGCCGGGCTGGGGGTTCAGGGCTTGCACTAAAGGTTCCGCGAGCAACGCCACAAACCGGCCATTCCCGGCGTAAAGAGAGGCATCCCAGGTCTGTTGCATGAATTAATTCTAGTTGCCGGTGTGAAGGTGAGTGACCCAAACGCAAATGTGCGGAAGGGGCGATTTCGAAATTCAGTCCCGCAGGGACTAATTCGGTAATCCTGGTTCAGCAAATATCAGGCTCACGAGGTTATATGGACGCCACCGGCACCAGCGTCAGATCGTCGACCAGGCCGACTTCTTTCTGAACAAAGGGCTCGGCGTAGCGAACGCCTCCCAGCAGGCCGTAGTGCCGGGCTAGAGAGAAGGTCCGCTCGCGAATTTCGTCGTGGGGCACAAAGAGTGCTCCACCGGATGGCTGATCGGCATATTGCGAGCGGTAGGCGAGCAAAGCGCGAAAGCGCTCTTCGATAAAGGGCGTGATGTCGACTACAAACGTGGGCCGCACATCCGCGTAGAGGCTCGCGTATACGATCTTGAAGGGCCGGAAAGGCGGCTCGCCGGTATCAATCTTGGCCAGGCCGGAGAGAAAGCAGGCCTCGTAGCCAAGCGTTGAGCTGTTGTAGTGGTCAGGATGACGCCCCTGCCAATAGGGCAGAATCACGACCCGGGGCTGCAACTGGCGCAACTTGCGAACAATTTTAATGCGGTTCTCCCAGGTGTTTTCCACCCGGCCGTCCGGGATGTCGAGCGCTTCCCGCCATGCCACGCCGAGAATGCCCGCTGCTTCCTCTGCTTCCTGGGCACGTTCCACTGCGGAACCGCGGGTGCCGGCTTCCCCCTGGGTCAGGTCAAGAATCGCCGTCCGCAGCTGCAGCGACCGCATGCGCAAAAGGGTGCCACCACAGGTTTGCTCCACGTCGTCCCGATGGGCGGCGATGGCGAGAACGTCAATAGGTGGTGTTGTCGACATCGCTGGGCGCGTCCATGTAGGCCACGTCGTAAGCCGTACCCACCACTGTCACCTGCGAGTTGTCGAGCGATGAGCCGTCGACAGTGCTGTAGATGTATACCTGCCCACCCTCGGCGGTGTAGACCTTGTGCAGACTAAGCACCGCGGCGACACCGGTCGCGTCCCCTTTGTAGGAATCAATCATGGTCACCGAATTGTTGGCGGTGTTGAACATGGTGAGGCAACCAAGGTTGGTCGTGGCGCCCAGATGATAGCGTTCGCCCTGGGTGCAGAGCTGGGACCCGATCCAAAGCGTATTGTCGTCAGCGAAATTCATCCTGGTGTGGGTGCCGTCGCTGATGGAGTAGTTGCCCGTGATCTTCTGCGCAGTGAGGTCGAGGATGGAGAGGAAGCCGGCAAAGAAACCGTCGGATTGCAGTTGCTGTCCGGCGAGGTAGAGGAGATTTCCATTCTGGAGGGCGTTGGTGACGCCGCCGGGAACGGGGATGGTGGCCGTCACCGCGGACGGCGCGCCTGGAGGCACCGGTGCGCCGCTCTGAATGATGATCCCTGCCACAGGCAGAAAGCTGACACTGGCCTGGTTTCCGCCGCACTCGGGACCGCAGTTCAGCACAAAGGCGGTGGTGCCATCCGCGGAGAATACCGCCTTGGTGGGCCGGTCAAAATTGCCCGGAACGGGAAGGGCGCAATACACAGGGATGTTCTGCGGCTCACAATCCACCGCATTCGAAGGGACTTTCTGATTCGTCTGCAGCTTGTAAACGCTATAGACCAGGTTGCTGTCCTGCACGAAGGCTAACGCTGCCGATCCGCTGGGATTGGTGGAGACGCGGTAGACGTTGGGCACGTTCAAGCCATAACTGGTACCCAACTGACGGTCCTGCACCGTGAGGGTGTGGGCGGTCTGGTTTGCGGCGAACACATACCTCTGGTCGCGGGAGACAAATACGCCGGACGATTGCCCGGGCAAGGAGACGGTGGTGTTTTGCTTCTCGCTAGCGTAGTTCAGGAGGGCATAGCTGCCGTCCCCTGCGCCATAGACCGCACCGGCCTGCTCTTCCGGCATGTTCTGGATAGTGATTGGGTCCGCACCCGAGTATCCGGCCAGGCTGAAAGAGGGCACGCTGTTGGTAAAACTATGGCGGATATCGTAATGGGCGTCGACGATGGCGAGGGTACCCTTGGTGAGGGCGCCAGGGTTCTGGACCGCAATCAGAACACGGTTGAGGATCCCACTGGGGGGTAAAGCCCGGCCGCCGAAATAATAGCTTTTGCCGCATCCGGCCAGAACCATGAAAGCGAAACAAGCTAATACTGAAGGGGCACACAAAGACCGGAGACTTCTTTTCTTCAACTAAGACCTCACCAGAATCACCACGCGGCGGACATGCGGGAAAGGCCAAGTATAACAAAGCGGCGGCTGGCAAACGCGCTCCGGGTGGCTTAGCATAATTAGACTTACCCTATGACGAATCGGCTCACAGAGATCTTCGGAACACGGAACGTGCTGTGCGACGGGGCCATGGGCACCAGCTTGTACGCTCGCGGGATCTTTATCAATCGGTGCTTCGACGAACTCAACGTCTCCCAGCCGGATCTGGTGCGGAACGTCCACGAGGAATACCTGCAAGCGGGCGCGGAGATCATCGAGACCAACACGTTTGGCGCCAATGCCCTGCGATTGCAACGCTATGGCTTCGCCGACCGGGTGGTCGAGATCAACCGGGCCGGAGCCCAGGTGGCGCGTAAGGCGGTGAACCAGCGGGCCGACAAGCAAAGCGGAAAAGCCTGGGTTGCGGGTGCGATCGGGCCCCTCGGCGTGCGTCTGGAACCTTTGGGAAAGACCAGCCTGACGGAAGCACGGGAAGCCTTTGCGGAGCAGATTCGGGGCTTGGTCGAGGGCGGCGTCGATATGTTGCTGATCGAGACTGTTTCTGCGTTGAATGAGGCAGAGCAGGCCATCCTTGCAGCCAGGGCCGTGGCCCCTGAGCTGCCGGTCCTGGTGATGGTGACGGTGGATGAGGATGCCAATTGCCTGGACGGCTCCTCTGCGGAAACGGCAGCGGCACGACTGACGGAATGGGGCGCGGATGCTATCGGGTGCAACTGCAGCGTAGGGCCGGCAACTGTTCTCACCGCCATTGAATGCATGGCGGGCGCCACCGACTTGCCCCTGATCGCAATGCCTAATGCCGGTATGCCGCGGGCCGTGGATGGACGAAACATTTATCTGTGCTCGCCCGAGTACATGGCCAGCTTTGCCCGCAAGTTGGTGAAAGCGGGAGTCCAGTTTGTTGGCGGCTGCTGCGGCACAACGCCGAGTCATATCCGGTCGATGAAGTCGTCTCTGCGCGCCATGGGCGCGCAAGAGGTGGCCCATACGCAGGTAAAGCAAAGTCCCACGATTTCCGAGATCACGCCTGCGCCACTGCGCGAGCGTTCGCGCCTCGGTTCGCTGATCGCCGGCGGGACGTTTGTCACCATGGTGGAGATGGTTCCCCCTAAGGGCATCACTTGTGAGAAGGAGCTCGAAGGGGCCCGGATGCTGGTGCAAAATGGGGTCCACCTGATCAACGTTCCCGATCTGTCCCGGGCGGCCCCGCGCATGAGCGCGCAAAGTCTCTGTATCCAGATTCAGCAGACAGGCATGGAAACCCTGCTGCACTACACCTGCCGGGATCGCAATTTGCTGAGTATCCAGTCCGACCTGCTGGGTGCGTCTTCCATCGGGTTGAAGAATATTCTTTGCCTGACGGGGGATCCGCCCAAGTTGGGCAATTATCCCGATGCGACCGCGGTTTTCGATGTCGATGCGATCGGGCTGGTGAATATTGTCCGGCGGTTGAATCATGGATTGGATCTGGGGAGCAATCCCGTCGGTGTTTCCAGCGGTTTGACCATCGGTGTGGCCGCCAACCCGGGCTTGCCGGATATGGACACGGAGATTCGGCGGTTCGCCTACAAAGTCGAGGCGGGCGCCGAATATGCGATTACCCAGCCGGTGTTTGATCTGAAGCTGCTGGAGGCGTTCCTTAAACGCATCGAGGAATTTCGTATTCCGGTGATCGCTGGCATCTGGCCGCTTACCAGCCTGCGCAATGCCGAGTTCATGAAGAATGATCTGCGGGTTTCGATGCCTGACGAGATTATGACGAGGATGCAAAAGGCGGACACCCCCGATCGAGCGCGCGCGGAAGGGATACAAATCGCGCGAGAGATGCTGGCTGCGGCACGTCCCATGATCCAGGGCGTGCAGGTCAGCGCGCCGTTTGGGCGTTATTCCTGCGCGGTCGAAATTCTTGAGGTGGTGCTGTCGGACGCAAAGCCTGAGGGAGCCGGCGTTGGCAACGTTTGAAGAATCGCTGAAACAGTTGGAAGGGATTGTTGCTCAGCTCGAGCGCGGAGATTTGCCGCTCGAAGACTCGATCAAGATGTTCGAGGAGGGCATGCGCCTCTCGGCGCAGTGCAAACAGGAGTTGGACAGTGCTGAGAGCAAGGTACAGATTTTGCTGAAACAACGCGACGGGTCGTTGAAGGCTGAGCCTTTTCCTCTGAAATAGCAGAAAACCGCAGATCTCTCCACTGCGCTACGCTCCGGTCGAGATGACAATTTTGTTGCGAGGGATGCGAAGCGTCTCTCCTGCAGAGCAAAACCGTCGGCCCCTAAACAAAATTGTCATCTCGACCGGAGCGTAGCGCAGTGGAGAGATCTGCGGTTTTCTGCTATTTCAGAGGAAAAGGCTCGGCGGACCGAGTTTCCGCCAATCGCTGCTCCACGAACGCGACCAGGTCGTCTCCGATGATGTCTGGTGGCGTCACCAGGAATTTTGGCTTGCCCGTGATCAGGCGCAGAGAGACTTCTTTCCATTGCGGTGCGAGTTCCTGGCCTGATGCACGCAGGAGTACCGCGTCGGCGCGGTCCAGATAAAGCCTCGCAGAATCTTTGAAGTCCGCGGTTGCGTGGTCCAGAACAGAAAGATAGAGATCCGGACGCAGAAACTGCATCAGACTGTTCGACTCGAAGATGATGTTCTCCGCAGCGTCGATCTCCTGGCGAATACGCGGCATGGCATCCGCCAGGCGGCCAGTGCGGGTGCGTACCCAGAGTGACCGGACGGCCCCGGCGGCGAGGAAACGGGAGCTGTCGGTCCCGGTGGCCGGATCCCGCTCGGCGCTAACGGCAATCGTGTGCTCATCCGTCTGACAGTCGCACGGCTCGCCGTTCGCACTACAAAATCCGTGTCCGAATTGGGTGATCTTGCAGGCGGTCCAATGGCGCTCGGGAAGCCGGGCGATCAGACTTGCCACCACCGAGGTCTTGCCCACACTGCGCGAGTGCCCGCCTACCACCACGATGGCCATTACTCGTCTCCGATCGGCCGCTTCAGCCGGGCCAGCATCGCCAGTTCCTTGAGGTATTGACGCACTGGCTTAGCTGGCGTTCCCCAAAAGACAATTCCCGGCCCCAGGAGCTTTTTCTTGGGCAGAATGCCCGCCTGGCCGCCAAGGACGACGCCCGGGCCGACCATGGCGTGATCGCCCATGCCGACCTGCCCTCCCAGGATGGCCCCGTCACCCACCGCACTCGATCCTGAGATGCCGGTCTGCGCGGCAATGACCACGTTGCTCCCGATGCGGCAGTTGTGGCCAATATGAATCAGGTTATCGAGCTTGGTCCCACGGGCGATCCGGGTCTCCTCAAGGGCGCCGCGATCAATCGTCGTGTTGGCTCCGATCTCAACGTCGTCCTCAATGACCAACGTCCCTTGCTGAGGGAACTGGGTATATTCCCCGTTGGTTCGATCGCGGACGTAGCCGAACCCGTCTGCTCCCAGCACTGCCCCGGCGTGGACCACGACCCGGTCGCCGAGTGTGGCCCCGGAGTAGATGACCACGCGAGGATAAATATGGCAGTTGCTGCCGATGCGTACCCCGGCACCGATCACGGCTCCGGCACCGACGATGGTTCCTGCGCCGATGCCGGCTCCCGCTTCAATCGAGGCGTGGGCACCTACCGAGACGCCGCCGCCTATTTGCGCCGTCGCGATCAATCACAGCAGTCGGGTGGATGGAAGGATCAGGCTGCGGAGCGCGCAGCAACCGGGCTGCACGGGCAAACGCCAGCCGAGGCTGCGCCATCTGTAGAACTGGCTTATTTGCACCGGCGGTCGTCATCTGCGGGCCAACCAGAACCGCACCGGCAGCGGAAGCGAGTGCAGCCGCAAATGAGGCCTCTTCTTCCGCGAACACCAGGCATCCCGGACCCGCGCCGGCGATGCTGGATACCCCCGTGATCACACGTACGGCGTGGACGCCATCAATTTCAGCGCCGAGTTGTTCAGCCAATTGACTGAGTGGGATGGGCATGAGTCAAGTGTAGATGGGTGCTTCGCCCGGCGGGCGAGTCTTCCACCGGCGATGCACCCAAAGCCACTGGTCGGGATATCGGCGAACGGAGTCCTCGATCACCTTGGTGAACAGGGCGGTATTGGCGACTGCATCCGCCTCCACATCTCCGCTGGTGGCAACGCAAAGTGGGGCTCCAAATCGGAGTATGTATTGTTTAGTTGCCTCTTCCCAGAGCAGAAAACCGGGCAAGACACGGGCGCCGGTTTTCATGGCAATCCGCGCCAAGCCGTTTCCAGTACATGCGGGTTGACCAAAGAAATCGACGAAGGATCCCTGGGGTGGGGTCATGTTCGTATCCATCAGGATGCCCACGGTATCTCCCTTGCGCATGGAAGCCAATAGACCACGGGCGAAATCGTCCTTGTGCAGCACCTGATTCCCGTGAAGGCAGCGGATGCGATTGACCAGGCTGTCGACCAGCGGATTGTCCAGGCGGCGAATCACGATGCTCATGGGGTAGCCCATCAACGAGTGATAAAAGCTCGACAACTCCCACGCGCCCAGATGACCGGTGAGGATGAGAACCCCTTTACCCTCATCGCGAGCCGCCAGATAGTGCTCCAGCCCCTCATAGCGGATAAAGCTGCGCGTCGTTTCCGGGGTGTAGCGCGGCATCTGGCAGAACTCGGCCAGCAACCAGCCGAGATTGCGATACAGCTTGCGCAGAATCTGTTGCCGCTCGGCGGCGCTCTTCTCGGGAAATGCCAGGCGGAGATTAAGGTCGCCGACGCCTGCCAGGCGCGGAGTCAGCGCTAGCGCCAGCCGGCCGATGGACGCACCTAGGCCGCGGGCGACGCTCCTCGGCGGCAAGCTCAGAAGCTTTACCGCAGCCCACACCAGCGCAAATTCCAATCGTATCCGCATCCGCTTCCACAGCTGTGCCCCGATATTGGGTTGAGTTCAGCCTCCCCAGTTTAAATGGTTTGCGGGCGCGTCAAAAAAACTGCCCGGCAAAGGTCGCCGGGCAGTTCTTGTGTCAAGCAAAGGGAGCGAACTATTTGGAGTTTTGTACTTCAGTGAAATACTTGGCCACGGTGCGAACGAACGGCCGCGCGTCCTCCGGAGTGGCCACTTCGCCCTTCAGGATCTGTGCGCCGGGGTGGGCCACACCATAAAACGTACGCGTTGCGTCGACATTCTCGTCCACCACGGCTCCGGTGAGATCGATGCCGGCAAACAGGCCCTTGGCGCGCGAATAGGTCAGCAACTCAGCATTCAGTTTCCAGTCAGTCGCTGCCTGGGAATCGCGCCCAACCGGACCTGCCGCGGCCGAGGCATCGCCGCCAATCTTGAACTTGCTCTTCAACAGGTCCTGAAAACCCTTGTCGTTGACCGCAACTAGCACCAGGTCAGTCGCCTGGCCGCCTATCTGAAAACCAAAGCTGCCGCCCGCAATTTTGATAAAGGCAGGAGCGCTCCAGCCGTGCCCGGTGCGACAGGTTACGACACCCTGGCCATATTCCGCGCCGACCAGGAAAGCGCCTTTCTTCACACTGGGTACGACACCCACGCAGGTGGCTTGCGACATGATCTGGTTGGGTATCGCCTTGTCCGGAGTCGCCATGATCTCGTCCAGAACATCTTTTGCGCTTTCGATGCGAGCGTCGAGGGTTGCCTTATCGTCTGCTGCATAGGCAGACAATGTTGTGAGGGAAATTCCGATAACGCAAAGTACTGCAAAAATATGTTTCATCTTCTTTCAAATCTCCAGGTGAGGACATTTGTCCGCACGGTGCCGGGTTCGCTGACGTTGGCGCAGTTCTGAGGCAAAAAACGCTCAAAAACCGCTTCCTGAGGCGGGAACAGACGCAATTCCTAGGATGCAGGAATTTTAAGGGCAATTGGGAAAATTCGAGGGCGGGAGTCGGGAGACGGGATCGGGATGGGCAAAAAAATGGGGGCTCGTGATTGCAAGGTTCGCGCTCAGAAGCCCCGTCCCCAGATCTGCGTTGTTTCTAAAGTAACTTTCGGCCAAGTGTGGTAACCGGGCAATGTCACTGAGGTACAGTGCACTAAAGTACCCAGCACGCCCGTCCCTTTCGGTTCTATTCGGGGGCTGGAGTCACGATGGAGTTAGTCACGGCGTAGATAGAAAGGGCGATCCGGTTTTCCACACCCACTTTGCGCATCAACTTCGCCACGTGCGCTTTTACGGTTCTTTCTTCGATACCCAGGGTGCGGGCAATCTCCCGATTGGATCGGGCGGCGACCAGGAGCTTAAGCACCTCGGTTTCGCGGGCCGTGAATTGAGCCAACGCCGGGGAGGTGGACCGCGACGATTTGGTCGCGCGATCCACGAAAATGGACAGTACGCGCCGCGGCGCCCAAATGGACCCCTGGCTGACGGTCATGATCGCCTGTTCTACCTGTTCCGGCGTGGCGTTTGCTTCCAGATATGCTTTGGCGCCGGCAGTCACCGCCTGCAGGATAACCTCGTCGTCCCCGGTCGGCCCCATGACGACCAGCCGCACATCGGGCCGTAAACCATGGATGGTGCCGACCAGTGGCAATGGGAGTTTCTCCCCGTGCAGGCCAATCAGGGCCACTTTGATCTCCTGGTCGGCCAGGAACTGCGGCAGCTCAAAAACCACAAATTCTATGCGGGGGTGATCCTGAAAGATGGTGACAAAACCCTCCATGCGGATGGGCTCGGGCTCGAGCAGCGCCACCCGCAAGCGGGAAGGTGATTTCGTGGGCTCCGCCATCACAGCTTTGGAAGAACGATACCTTGTTGCTTTTGGTATTTACCCTTACGGTCCGCGTAGCTGATTTCGCAGGGTTCATCGGAGCGGAAGAAAAGGATCTGGCAGAGGCCCTCATTGGCATAGATTCGGGCCGGCAAGGGCGTGGTGTTGGAGATCTCGAGGGTCACAAAGCCTTCCCATTCCGGCTCAAAAGGAGTGACGTTGACGATAATGCCACAGCGGGCGTAGGTCGATTTACCGACGCAAATGGTGAGCACATCGCGGGGAATCTTGAAATATTCGACCGACCGGGCAAGGGCGAACGAATTGGGTGGAATGAGAACCGAGTCGGCAGTGACGGTGACAAAAGATCGCTCATCAAAGGCTTTAGGATCAATAACTGCGCTGTTAACGTTGGTGAAGATTTTGAATTCATCGGAGACGCGGAGATCGTAGCCGTAGGAGGAGAGGCCGTAGGAAATGACCCCCTCTCTTACCTGCTTTTCGCTGAAAGGAACGATCATTCCCTTTTGCGACTGCTCGCGAATCCACCGGTCGGACTGAATAGACATGCAACTCCTTAGGAAAAACCGTCCCCGGATGAAACCCGATACGGTATTGCCGAATAAAAAATCCTACTTCTGGAAACTGCATCTTACGGGAGGCCGGGTTCCTTGACAATCTTGATCCCCAAGGGATGCTGCTGGACCATACCGGAGACAGGCTATACGATGAGGACGTAGCTCCGGCCCATTGCTGTTACCTAACATCCCTCGGGGTAAAGGCATTGATTAAACAGGACATCATCCATCAAGTCATCGCCAAGACCGGACTACCGCGCAACAAAGCGGAAGCGGCAGTCGACACGGTCTTTGAGAGCCTAAAGAAAGCGCTCGCTTCGGGCGACCGGATCGAGTTGCGCGGCTTTGGCGTCTTCAATGTCCGCCCACGCAAGACGGGGATCGGCCGCAACCCACGGACCGGTGCGGAAGTCACCATCACTCCTGGCAAGGCTGTTCGCTTCAAGCCGGGCAAGGAACTTCACCTGCTGGATTCTTAGCCGCCCTTGGCCGAAGTAGAAATGCCTACTACGGAGCATCCGCTCCTGCCCAGCTCAGCCGACGACGCGGGTCTTGTTCCAAGGGCGCAGCGCTCGATTGCCTGGCTACCGCTGTGTCTGCTGGTGGTGAGTATCTTTACCACGGCCAGCACGGGCGCTTTGCTCATGGAGAATTTTCGCCAGGGCCAGCCGCCGCTGGTCCACGAGGGCGATCTTTTTCCTTTGCACTGGATCTGGACGCATTTCTCGATGCTGTCCAGCGGCTGGTCCTTCTCAGTGGCGCTGCTGGCGATCCTGCTGGCGCACGAGGCTGGGCACTACTTTTACTGCCGCCATCACGGCATCAAGGCTTCCTGGCCCTACGTCTTGCCCGCGCCTACGCTGAGCGGGACCGCGGGAGCCGTGATCCGGATCCGTTCCCGCATACCCTCCCGCCGGGCGCTGATTGAGGTGGGTATCGCCGGACCCATTGCCGGATACCTGGTTGCACTTCCCACCACCATCCTGGGGATCCTTCTCTCTCGCCCCGCCGGGCCGGATTCGGCTCAGGCGCTGGTTCAATTTCGCTGGCCATTGACCGTAACCCTGTTGGACCGTGCTCTCGCTGCCTTGTTCCCCTGGGTGCCGCGCATGGACAACCTGATTCCCCACCCCATCCTGATCGCCAGTTGGGTGGGCTTGTTTGTCACATCGCTGAATCTCATCCCCGCTGGGCAATTGGATGGGGGACACATTCTGTATGCGATTACGTCCCGATGGCATCGCCGGCTGACGTTTGTGGTGCCAGTGATCCTACTCGTGATGGGGTTGACCTTGTGGACCGGCTGGGTGCTGTGGGGAGTGATCCTGCTGCTGCCGGCCATGCGCCATCCCCACGTTCCGTTTTTCCCGCTCATGCCCTACAACTACCGCCGGCTTGGCTGGCTGGCGCTCGCCATTTTGGTGCTAACGTTTTTGCCCGCTCCGTTTGTAGGCACCAGCGTGATTGACCTCTTTCGCTAGAAGACCTGCATGAGAATTGCACCGCCAAGCGAGGCTACCAAGGCCACCGGCATGGCGATGACGCCGACCTTGAAGAAGTCCCAGCCGCTCACGTCCAGTTTCTCTTTGCGTAGCGCAATCAGCCACAGGATGGTGGCCAGAGAGCCGGTGACGGAGAGATTGGGTCCGAGGTCAACGCCAATCAACACGGCATTGGCGATCAGTCCCGTGGCACGCTCGGCGTGCAACGTGGCGCCGGCAATTAATCCCAGCGGAAGATTGTTGATCAGGTTGTTGGCAACGCCAACCACGAAGCCGGTGATCCATGCGGCGAGAGCGGGAGCCAGCCGTTGTGCTCCCTGGAGCGCCGCCCGGGTGAACTTGAGGGCGCCGGTGCTCTGCACCGCTTCGACCATGATGAACAAACCGGCGACCAGAGCGATCGTCGCCCAACTGATCTCCTTCAGCAGGGTCCGAGGATTCCTGCGCGCCGTGATGCACACGACTGCGGTGATCGCGAGCGCAGCCAGGCAAGTGGGTAATCCAAGATCCCGGTCGAAAGCGGAAGCGGTCAACAGCACGCCCACCATGGAGGCGATACCACCCAACACGATCTTGCCGGTGGCCGAAAGAGGGTTTGCGCGTGCGCCTTCTTCTGAGCTGCCTGCGAGATCCTTACGAAAGACGAACCGCAGGACCAGATATGTTGCGGCGATGGAAAGAATCGATGGCAGGCCGAATGACAAGAGCCACCGCCCTAGGGGCGGCATGCCCGCATGAAAGACCACCAGATTGGCCGGGTTGGAAATTGGCAAGACGAACGAGGCTGCGTTGGCGATCATGGCGCAGGCGAACAGATAGGGTAGCGGCGCCACTTTGGCTTTGCGTATCACGGCCAGAATCGCAGGAGTGAGGACAACGGCCGTTGCATCATTGGACATGAAGATCGTGACCAGCGTACCCACGCCGTAAACGAGACTGAAAAGGCGGACGCGGGAACCGTGCGACCCTTTCAGCGCGGCGGAGGAAAGCCAGTCGAAGACACCGTGGTCGCGGGCTAATTCCGACAGCAGCATCATGCCCGTGAGGAAGAGATAGACGTCGGAGCCCTCGGCAGCAGCCTTTCCAGCCAGCTTGAGTGGAATCAGCCGAAAGACGATCAACAGAATCGCACCACCGCCGACCCAATAGACTTCTGGAATGTCGCGTGGTCGAATCAGCATCAGCAGGATGCTGACGGCAACAATCAAAAATAAGAGAACATGAGAGAAAGCGGCAGGGATCATCTACCGGTCTCTCCCTTTCGTGTAATTCATCGCAGACTGCCCTATTGAGATGCGGGTTACATCAGGTTTACGGCGTCCACGTCGACGATTAGACTGCGCCGCGGAATGCCCAGCGCTTCCGCCTGCGCCAACCCGGCACGCAACGCCCGCGCGAGGGCTTGCCGCTTTTCCGACTTCAGCAACAGATGAAAGCGATAGATACGCTTGATGCGCACGATGGGCGCGCTTGCGGGCCCCAATACCCGCACATGATCGAGAGGCATGGCGGCGAAGGCCTTGCCCAGGCTGGCGGCCCACCCAGCGGCTTCCTCGAGCCGCTGGCTCTGGATGATGATGTTGGCCAGCGTTGCGTGCGGCGGATAGTGCATCCACTTGCGGTATTGCATCTCCTTCTTCACGAAAGCTCTAAAGTCATGAGTCGTGGCGCATTGGATCGCATAATGTTCCGGGTAATAGCTCTGCACCAGGACATTGCCCGGCAGGTCTCCTCGGCCGGCGCGGCCGGAGACCTGGGTGAGCAACTGGAAAACGCGTTCGGCGGCGCGAAAATCCGGCAGGCCGAGAGCATGATCCGCGCCCACTACCCCGACGAAGGTAACGCCGTGGATATCGTGGCCCTTGGCAATCATCTGCGTACCCACCAGCAGGTTGATCTGCCCGCTGTGCAGCCGCGTCAGCAGGTGCTCCATATCGAACCGGTTGCGGATGGTGTCGCGGTCCATGCGGCCGATGCGGGCATGCGGAAACAGCTCCTGGAGACGCTCTTCGCCTTGCTGCGAACCAGCCCCCAGGTAGAACAGGTGTTCGCTCTCGCATTTCGGGCAATGCTTGGGGACGGTTTTCACGTATCCGCAATAGTGGCACTTGAGCCGCTGCCCCGCTGGATTCGCGATCGTCTCTCCCGGGATGATGGGCTTGTGATGGGTCAGAGCGATGGCGCAGTTCTCGCATTGCAGTTTTTCGCCGCAGGCCCGGCATAGCACCGCAAAGGAATAGCCGCGGCGGTTGAGCAGGATAATGGCTTGCTCACCGCGATCGATGGCGGCTTTCGCCCGCTCCAGCAGCACGCGGGAGAAGATGCTCTCCTTCCCTGTCTCCTGGAACTCGAGCCGCATATCAACCAGATCGACCACCGGCAGCGGCCGCTGATTAACCCGCTCCCTCATTTCGATCAACGAGTATTTGCCCGTCTCCGCATTGCGCCAGGACTCAAGCGACGGAGTTGCTGAGCCGAGAACGACCGTAGCGCCGCTGATCTTGGCCCGCATCACCGCGACATCGCGGGCGTGGTAGCGCGGAATTTCCTCCTGCTTGTACGACGAGTCATGTTCTTCGTCAACGATGATGAGACCCAGGTTCATCGCCGGCGCAAAGATGGCGGAACGGGTGCCCACCACAATCCGCGCTTCGCCGCGCCGTATGCGATGCCACTGCTCAGCGCGCTCGTCGGGTGTGAGCGCAGAGTGCAGGAGTGCCACGCTGCCGCCAAACGAGGAGTGCAGCTGCGCCGCCATGGCGGGCGTGAGGCCGATCTCGGGAACCAGTAGAATGGCCGATCGGCCGGCGAGCCGCGCGTGTTCCATGGCGGCGAGATACACTGCGGTTTTGCCCGAACCGGTCACGCCATGCAACAGGCAAGCACCGAAGCCCTCTCCATCGAGCGTGGCCTCGATATGCGCCAGTGCATTCTGCTGGGCCTGGTTGAGAACATGCTGTGCCGCTGGTCTCGCAGCAGCGGAAAGATGAAATGCCGCAGGCCGCTCTTCGATCGTCACCAAGCCCCGCTTTACCAGGGTTTGCAATGTGGTCGCGGGAAGATCCAGCCGGCGCAGGACAGGAACGGGCAGGGACCCGCCGGCGCCCGCGAGTTCGGCAAGAATTGCCAGCTGATTGTCATTCAATTTCGGCGGCCGCGCATCGGCCACCAGCGCTGCAAAGCGCACCAGGCGGCGAGCATCGCGAGGCGCAGCGTCGGTTTCGCGCAGCAGCCATTTCTTGCGCAGCATGTTGGTCAATAGCTCCGCGGTGGCGCCCGTAGCGTGACGCAAGGTCCCGCTCTTTACCGGCTGTCCGTCGGAAAGATAGTTGAGCACGGTGTACTCGACATCCTGCTCGTCCGTGGTGCGGCGGGAGCGGCGTGAAGAACCCTGCTCTGCTCCGTCGACCAGGATGGCCAAGCCGGTCTCGCTGATGCGATAGCTGGTCGAACGCCGCACTTCCGCCATCAGCGGAAGCATGCTGCGCAGCACTTCGCCCAGCGGGACCAGATAGTATTGCGCAATCCAGGCTGCCAACTCCATCAGCCCGGCACTGAGGATGGGTTCCTGGTCAAGTACCGCTTCGATCAATCGCGCCTCAACCGGCGGAGCTTCATCGTGCAAGCGGGTGACGACGCCGATCAACTTCTCATTGCGGAAGGGCACGACCACGCGACCGCCGACGGGGGGCCCGTTATCGTCCTTGAGCTTATAGGTGAAGGCCCGATCGAGCGGTACCGGCAAGACAACATCACAAAAAATCGCCATCAGCGGGAGGGAACGGGCAATCCCAACTCGGCCATGGCGAGCTTCAAATCCTGCCATGCTTCTTTTTTCTGGCTTGGATCCCGCAGGAGGTAAGCGGGGTGGTAGGTGACGATGAGCTTGGTGTTGCGGCACTTGTGTACGCGCCTGCGCAGGCCGCTGAGCGATGACTTCACTCCCAGCAAGTAGGTCGCGGCCGTGGAACCCAGAGCCACGATGACTTCCGGCCGCACGACGTCAATTTGTTGGAAGAGAAACGGGGAACAGGTGTTGGCTTCCTCTGGCTCAGGCACTCTGTTCTGCGGGGGCCGGCACTTTACGATGTTCGCGATGTAGACCTGCTCACGCTTCAGTCCTGTGGCGGCGATCATGTTGTTGAGCAGTTGGCCGGCGCGGCCGACAAAGGGTAAGCCCTGCGCGTCCTCGTCGGCTCCTGGCCCTTCGCCCACAAACATGAGGCGCGCATTGGGGTCGCCGTCGCCAAACACGATCTTGTTCCGGCCGGCGCTAAGCGCGCAACGGGTACAGTCACCGATTTCCGATTGGATCGCGCGCAACGCTTCTACACGGCTGGGCGGAGCGACAAATGAGCCGACAGGCGGCTGCGGTGGGACGGGCTGACGTGGGGGAATGACGGGCTCCTCAGGAGTGGGCTCAATCACGATGTCTGTGTCGCGGCGATAGAAGTCGTAGATACCGAGATCGCGCAGGTACTGCATGTGTGCGGCGATGGCTTGTTGCAACTGGGGATCGAACGACATTTGCTGAACCGGATTTCCTATAGCTTACATGGATACGAGAGAGCCGATTGAGAGATCTCGCCGCGCAAGAAATGCTAGGTGCCCACATCTCGCTCGTTTTTCGCGAGATGTGGGATACCGCGGGTCTTCATCCAAAATTTTCGGATCCGAAGAATGGTCAGTTGAGAGCAAAGGTATCCCCATCTCGCGAAAAACGAGCGAGATGGGGGGCACCCAGCATTAACTGAACGATGAGCTAATCCTGCAGCTTGGAGTTGCTGGATACCAGGCCGGTCTCGGCGACTACGGAAGCCGGGCGGCGTAAGGCAATCACTTCGTCCAGGATGCGGCCGGCCAGCTCGTGCTTGGTCATCTCGGGCAATTCAATCGCGGTCTTCGGCGTGAGAAAAGTAGCTGCGTTGCGATCGGAATCAAACCCGATCCCCGGGCGGGACACGTCGTTCAATACAATCGCATCGGCTCCCTTGCGCAGGAGCTTGTCCCGGCCATGCTCGATGAGATTTTCTGTTTCCGCGGCAAAACCAATCACCAGGGTGCCCGGGCGTTTGGAAACTACCACTTCGCGCAGAATGTCTTCCGTCGGCTCAAACTCAATGGTGATCGGCCCACTCCGCTTCATCTTCTGTTCCGCCAATTTCCGAGGACGATAATCGGCGACCGCAGCAGCCTTGATCACGATCGTGACCTGATCGAGGCGGCTAAGCACGGCACGCCGCATGTCCTCAGCGCTGACCACAGAAATCAGCTCGCAGTTCGCAGGCGGCTTGAGCGCGGTGGGACCGCTCACCAACACCACCCGCGCACCCCGCCGCTGCGCCTCTTCAGCTACGGCATAGCCCATCTTGCCGCTGGAGCGATTACCCAGAAACCGAACCGGATCGATGGCTTCCCGCGTTCCGGCGGCGGTAACCAGAATCGTCTCTCCCGCCAGATCGTTGCGGCCATGGAGCTGGGCCAGCACCGCTTCCACGATGACCTCCGGCTCAGCCAGACGGCCGTTGCCGACCATGCCGCAAGCGAGTGGGCCTTTGTCCGGAGGCACAATTCTGACCCCGCGCCCTTCCAGAATCTCGATGTTGGCCTGCGTGGCCGGATGCTCCCACATATTGACGTTCATGGCCGGAGCAACAATGACCGGTGCGCGGGTAGCCAGAAACAGGGTGGTCAGGAAGTCGTCGGTCAAGCCATGGGCGAACTTTGCCAAGACGTTCGCGGTGGCCGGCGCTACGATCAGGGCATCCGTGGTCTGGGCTTCCCCAATGTGCTCAATGGAAGAGTCGAGATCGCCCTCTCCCGGAGAAGAAGGCCACAGTCCGGTAATGACTTTATGGCCGGTAAGGGAGGCAAAGGTCAGTGGAGTGATGAACTTCTGGGCCGCTTCGGTCATCACCACGTGGACGTCGAGTGCCTGGCGTTGTAAGGCTCGTACTACTTCAGCCGCCTTATACGCAGCGATACCTCCGGAGACGCCGACCGTGACCTTCATAGCAACGATTGTACGATGTTAGCGGTCTCGTTCTTCGTCGGTATCCGGGTCCAAAATCACCTCGTCCACCATCTCGACCCTGGGCTGGACTGCGGCTTTGACCTTGCCGGCGGCGATCTCTTCCTGGGCTACGCGGCAGGCCTTGTTGGAGCGGGAATCAATCAACGGCTGGGAGCCGTTCTGGAGTTGCCGGGCGCGCCGAGCGGCCATGACCACGTAGCGAAAATTGCTGTCAAGTCCATGTTCTGGCGTCATATTGCCTCCTAAAGGTTGTCGCCGGACTTTCAGGCGCGGGTGGCGTGCATGTCGAGCAGGCCGAACGATGAGAGCACCTTGTATACACGATCGGTGGCGTTCGTCTGGCGGCACTTATCGGCGAGCTGCATCATGCGGGCAGTCTCAGGGTCTGGTGGCGCTCCAAGGCGCCTGGCCCTTTCCGTGATCACAATTGCTTTCAATGCTTCTACCGCGACATCGAGGATATCGTTAACCAGGATATAGCGGTACTGACGGTAGTTCTCGATCTCACTTCTGGCCTTGGCCAACCGCCTGGCGATTTCCTCCTCCAGCAGGCTGCCTTCCTTGCGGCTGCGTTCGCGCAGACGCTGGGCCAGGATGTCGGGATCAGGCGCAAGGAGAAAGATGCTCACCGCATTCGGCATCTCCTTCCGCACCTGGGCAGCTCCCTGAACATCGATGTCGAGCAGCAGGTCCTTGCCTGCTGCCTCCGCATCCACAAGAGACTGGCGAGCGGTGCCATAGTAGTTGCCGAAGACTTCAGCCCACTCCAGGAATTCACCACGGTCGACCATCTCTCCGAACCTGGCTCGCGAAATGTAGTGATATTCGCGATCCTGTTGTTCGGAAGGACGTGGAGCCCGCGTGGTGTAGGAGACGGAGAAGTCGAGATCGGTCACCTGCGAACGCAGGCGATTCACAAGAGTGGACTTGCCAGAGCCCGAGGGTGCCGAGATGATGAACAGAATTCCCGCCAATGTGTTGTCCTGATAATACAGTGGTTCGCTAAGCGCGCAGTCCCGCACAAGTGTTACTCAAGATTCTGCACCTGTTCGCGCGCTTTTTCGATCTCCGATTTCATTCCCAGGCCCAAATCAGTAATTCGCTGGCCGTTTCCGCTCACTCCGCCGGTCTTCGACAGCAGCGTGTTGGCCTCGCGATTCATCTCCTGCAGCAGGAAATCGAGCTTTTTGCCCATTTCGCCGCCGGCCCGCAAAAGCGAATGAAAATGCTGGATATGGGTGCGCAGCCGGGTAACCTCCTCCTCTACGTCGCTCCGTTCGGCGAGCATGGCCGCTTCCTGCAGCACCCGGTCCCGGTCGATAACCCCATTGCCGTTCAGCAGGGTCGCGATGCGCTGGCTAATCCGTTCAAAGTAGGCCTTCTGTACGTCGTGCCGCATCTGGGCAACGTGGGAGACAGCGACGTCGAGCCGCTCCATGGTGGCGCCCAGGTCCTGCGCCAGCGCCGCGCCCTCCTGGGCTCGCATGCGATTTAACGCCTCTACCAGGGGATCGAGCTCCGCGGCCACATCCTCTTCCAGGGCTTTGACCTCCTCTTCGGTGAAGCGCATCTCCCCGGTCAACACACCAGGCAGGCGAAAGATGACATTCAGGTCCGGCTGCTGCTGGAGGCCGTTCTCGACCGCGGCGGCACGAAAGGCGGCAATATAGCCCTGCAACAGACCAGGGTCAAACTGAGCGCTGGGGCGGAGACCGCGATCGACCGTCAAGGTAACTTCCAGATGCCCGCGCAGCACTTTTTCCTTGAGCAGCCTGCGCAAGCGCATCTCCAGAGGCTCGGCGCCCGCCGGCATGCGCATGTGCAAATCGAGAAAACGGTGATTGACGCTTTTGAGAGAGAGGTTCCAGGAGAGGAGATCGTTGATGCGCCCGCTGGTTCGGGCGAAGCCGGTCATTGAATGGACTGGGAGGGAAGGAACAGGGGCGGATTGAACAGGAGAACTCAAGACTCCCCCTCTGCGCTCAACGCAGGTACGAGCACTTCTTTGGGAAGCGCGTTGCCGGGAAATTCCGCCGGGTCCATAAACTGCAACTGATACAGGCGCTGGTAAGTAGAGGAGATACGGAGCAGCTCTTCGTGCGGGCCAATGGCGGTGATGAGGCCGTCTTCGATCACGGCAATGCGGGACGCGCGGCGCACGGTGGATAAGCGATGAGCGATGACGAACACGGTCCGCCCGGCAATCAGATTCGAAAGGGCAGTCTGCACCAGCGACTCGCTTTCCGAGTCAAGGGCCGAGGTGGCTTCGTCAAGAATGAGGATAGGCGCGTCCTTGAGCAACGCCCGGGCGATGGCAATGCGCTGTCGCTCTCCGCCCGAGAGGCGAAACCCTTTTTCCCCGATCACTGTATCGTACTTTTCGGGAAGCCGCTCGATGAAGTCGTGAGCCAGGGCCGCCTGGGCGGAGGCGATGACCCTGCTGATGGGGATGCCCGCTTCGCCATAGGCAATGTTATTGCGTACCGTGTCGTTAAAGAGAATCGTCTCCTGGGTTACGTTGCCGATCTGGGCGCGGAGAGATGCCAGGCTCACATCCCGCAGGTCGTGTCCGTCAAGGCGGATGCTGCCGGCGGTCACGTCGAAGAAGCGCGGAATCAGGTTCACCAGGGTGGATTTGCCGGCGCCGCTGGGACCAACCAACGCTACCACCTCGCCCCGCGGGACCTCCAGGTTGATCTGTCGCAACACCTGCCGTTCGCCTTCTTCGTTGCGGTAGTCGAAGCACACATTCTCGAACTGGATCTGCTGGCGAAATTCCTTGATGACATGGGCGCCAACCTTTTCCTGCACCTCGTCCTGGGTGTCCATGAAGCGGAAAATCTCCGAGGAGGCTCCCAGAGCCTGCTGGAAGTTGTTATAGAACAGGGCGAACTTGCGCACCGGCTCATACAGCTTGAACACCGCGATGATGAACGCGAAAAAGGTTCCGGCAGTCAGGGTATGGTTGCGAATGCTGTTGCGGCCCACCCAGAGGAGTAAGGCGATCGCCACCGCGCCGATGGTATCCATGAGCGGCGAACTGATGGCTTGCGCACGGACGGAACGAAGATTGGCGTCAAACAACCGGCGAGCCGCCTGCTTGAACCGCATCATTTCCCAAAACTCCATATTGAAAGCTTTGACGATGCGGTTTCCCGTGATGGTCTCGTGCAGTATGTTCTGGATCTCGGCCAATTTGTCCTGCCCCTTGCGAGTCGTCTGCCGCACTTGGCGGCCGATTCTGCGGGCCGAGCCGAGAACTACGGGCACGAACAGGAGCAGCACCCACGCCAGCTTGCCGCCCAGGGCCACCACGACGCAGGCGGTAAAGATCAGGGTGAAGAACTGCTGCAGGAATTCCGCCAGCACCGAGGACATGGCGAACTGCACCCGCTCGATGTCGTTGATCAGGGTCGAAACAATGGTGCCGGTCGAGTTCTGTTGGAAGAAGGAGACGGAGCGCCGCAGGATGGCGTCGTACAGATCGTCGCGGAGGTCAGTGATCATACCGAAACCGGCGTAGTTCACCAGGTAGGTTCCGCAATAGTCGAAGATCCCCTTGAGCAAGGTGGAAACAACCAGCGCAAAGGCGACGATGTCCCATGCGTTGTGGAGGTGGGAGGGAACGAGCTGTTGCAGGCTTATGCCGAAGCGAGGTCCGAGGAGGGGTATGGTTCGGTCGGGCGCGTTGGGGTTGAGCACGCGGTCGAAGATGGGACCGACCAGCAGGAGGCGGAAGGCATCCAGAAGGCCCACACCGGCCATCAGGACGACCGACGCGAAAGCCTGCAGCCAATATGGCCGCACGTAGCCCAACAGGCGCAGCACTTTCCTCAAGAGGAAACCCCAAAGGCGCGGCGCTGCGAGGAACGCATCAAGCTATTGTAATCGCCGGTCCTCTGTCCCCGCCACGGGGCTTGCGGGTTGGGTCGGGCCGAAGTGATGGCGAGAAGTGGGCCTTCGGAGGGGGCTGGAAAACTCGGTTTCAAGGTAGGCCGGGGGATTTATCCCCGGCATAGACCTTGTCATCCTTGTGGCCTTTAGGCCCTGAGGCACATTTTTTTCGCAGAACTAAATCGGGAAAGCATACCTCAGGGCCTGAAGGCCGCATGATCTCCCTGTGTTTGTGTACGGGCTGAAGCCCGTACCTACCTTCCGGACGCAGCCGGTGAGACAGCCTCCATCAATGAGGCATATCCCGGTGGACTGCTTTGACCCGATAGCCTTCCTTGGCTAGCCGCTTGTGGACTTCCTCGGCAATCATCACGGAGCGATGCTGGCCCCCAGTGCAGCCGAAAGCCACCGTGAGATAGCTCTTGCCCTCTTCGATGTAATACGGCAACAGGAAGAGCAACAGCTGCGTAACCCGGTCCAGAAACTCACAGGTCTGGGGGAACTCGCGGATGTATTTTGCCACCTTGGGATGACGTCCGGTCAGATCACGAAACTCGGGCACAAAATGCGGATTGGGCAGGAACCTGACGTCGAAAACCAGGTCGGCCTCAAGAGGGACACCGTTCTTGTAACCGAAACTGATCGAGGAGACCAACAGGTTCTTGTCGGTATCTCCGCGCTCAAACTTCTGCAGGATGTGGGCGCGCAATTCATGCACGTTTAGCCGGGTGGTATCGACACTTATGTCGGCCAGGTTGCGGATGGGATCGAGAAGCTTCCTTTCCGCATGGATCGCCCGCACCACCGTTTCCGTGCGGCCCAGGGGATGGGGACGCCGGGTTTCAGAGAATCGACGCACCAGGGACGGGTCGGACGCATCGAGAAATACGACCGTGGTCGAAAGAACTTTTCGTACCTGGCGGAGGATGGCAGGAAAGCGGTCGAGATGCTGCCCCTCGCGCACGTCGACGACCAGTGCCGCACGGTTAATCTCCGCCGATTGGCGCACCAGATCGGCAAATGCCGGGATCAACTCCAAGGGCATGTTGTCGACCGCATAAAAGCCCAGATCTTCAAACGCCTTAAGCGCGGAGGCCTTGCCGGATCCGGAAAGACCCGTGAGGATCACCAGCTCGGAAGCAACCGCCGGCACCACTGCAGCTTTCTTCTTGGCAGCCTTGGGAGCGATGGGTTTTGGCTCGCGTCTGCGTGGCATGGGGCCATCGTAGCATTCAATACCAACTTAAATGCGCCAAGTGCCGTTCTCGAGTAACGCCTGTGTCTTCTCCTGCGCAACGGGCGGCGAAAATAAATGCCCCTGACCCAAATCACAACCAAACTTGAGCAGCGCATCCAACTGTTCCTTGCGCTCAATGCCTTCCGCCAGCATGCGCACTTCCAGCATGCGTCCAAGATCGAAGATGGTTTGCAGAATCGCCGCCTGCTTTCCCGGAATCGGCAGGTAGGCAATCAGCCGGCGATCGACTTTCACCAAGTCAATCGGCAAGCGCAGGAAGTGGTTCATGGAAGCCAGGCCGGCGCCAAAATTATCCAGGGCGGCACTGACTTTCAGATCCGCTAAACCCTGGAAAACGACCAGTGCGGCGTCCGGATCCTGATTCACCGCAGCCTCGGAAATCTCGAGGCGAAGCTGTCCCGGGGCGATCTTCCACTTAGTCAGCAGGTTCGCCAGCTCTGTCAGGAAATTCGGATCGCGGAACTGCCGCGAAGACAAATTCACATCGATGCACGGGTTCTTGTCCGGCATGGTCTCAGCCCAGCGGCTCAGTTGCCGGCAAGCCTCCTCCAGCACAAACATACCCATGGGAATGATGAGTCCTGTCTGTTCCGCCGTGGGCAGGAAATCCTGCGGCGGAATCCACTCCCCATCCGCGCGACGCCAACGGAGCAGCGCCTCGAAGCCCTCGATCTCCCCGGTAGACAACCGGTAGATGGGCTGATACCAGACTGCAAACTCTTTCTTTTCCAGAGCCGTTTTGAGATCGTGCTCCTTCTTCATCTGTGCCGCCACGTGCACGTGCATGGAGCCGTCAAAAACCTCATGACGCGCGTGGCCGTTGGATTTGGCCTGATACATGGCAAAGTCCGCATCGCGCAGGATCTGCTCCGGACTGGTATGGTCCAGGGTGCCGAAGGCGATACCGATACTGGCGGAAACGAAGATCTCGTGGCCGTTGAGCTCGACGGGCAAGCGAATATCGTGCTGCGCACGGTCGGCGATTTTGGTTACATCGGAAATGTTGGTGACGTCCTCAAGCAGGATGGCGAACTCATCTCCATCAAAGCGGGCCACTGTATCTTCGGGACGAACGCAAGACCGCAGGCGCGCCGCGACGCGTATCAGCATCTCGTCGCCGGCGGCGTGGCCCAGGTTGTCATTGACCGCCTTGAAGCGGTCCAGATCGAGATACATCACGGCAAAATTCAAATGCGAATGCCGTTGCTGCCGGGCCATGATCAGCTGCAGGCGATCGAGAAACAAGGCGCGGTTCGCCAAACCCGTCAGCGGATCGCGTAAGGCATCGTGCTGCAGGCGCGCGTTGGTTTGCTTCTTATCCCGGATGTCGCGGTAACTGACGAAGTTGCCAATTTCGATACCCGACATGTTGATCGGAGCGACCAGGATCGAGACATCGATGAGCTCGCCTGACTTATGCAGGCGGACCGTCTCCATTGAAGCCCGGCCATGGAGTTGCATAGTGTGCTCGAGGATGTCGAACTCATGCCGGCGGGTTTCGGGAATGAGAATGTCATAGGTGTTCTGGCCCAGCGCTTCGTCGGCACTGTAGCCGAACAGGGTTTCGAATTCTCGATTGATGTGCAGAATCTTGGATCCGCGCGTGATCATGATGGCTTCCGGAGCAGCGTTCAACAAATGCTCCAGGAAGTTTGACGGCGAACCTTCATCTGCACTATTCCGTGCGTCTTGCCCTGCGCGGTCTTCCCCGTCGTGCTGCGAGCGCAAGGCAACGATCAGCAGTTCCGGCTCAGGTTCTACGCGGAGCATACGGAAGCTCCCACGGACCGGCACCGCGGAATCCAGTGGCGTGCGCATCTGGCAGTGGAAATCAGACGAATAGGGATGGCCGCCGGAGCCGTAGACATTCGCGGACCCTCGCGACGCCGTCCCCGGATGGGCGTAAACAAAGCCAGGGAACTTGCCGATAAAGAGATCGTCGATCGGCAGTGACGCACCGTCCTCCAGGTGGAGAATCTCGCGCGCCCCACGATTGGCGTAGATTACATTTTTGCCCCGCTGCAAAAAGACGTAGCACGGCAACGCTTCGAGGAGAGACCTTTGCTGGGCCGTGAGTACGGAAACTTCAGCTTCTGAATTCATAGTAGATCAACGCAGCGGACATAGCCCCTACAGGGTTGAGTATCAAGGTCGCTTTCCAAGCAGGAATATCCCCTGAAAGAAGTACCGGCAAACTCCGAGGTCGCAGTTACTTAGGTCTTTAAAATCCGCAAGCATCTGCTACCGAACGAGTTGGCCTGGCATGGATGAAGAGACGCTGAGAAATCGATCACCGCGTTTGCGACAAATACGCTCCGCCAGTCGCGTGCAGCAGGGCTGAACAGGCTGCCGAAAAATTCGGGACCGGCAAGAAAGACGTACCCGTTCGACAAGCTCAGGGCAGGCTCTCAGGGGCTAAAGACCAACGTTTTCTCAATCTTTTACGACCCGGCTAAAGTCCTGCCCTTATACAAAACTTAATTTTCAGCAGCCTGTAAAGCTATGCCCTTGGTAACCAGTCGAATCGTGGCATGCGGAGCCGTACCCTTCGTGCAGAGACTCTTCACGGCCGGCAAAGCCACTTCCTTCGGCCAAGTCGGGCCAAAACTAATTTGTCAAGGGGCTTCGATCAGTTCCATCTTGCCGTCACGCTTGCGGTGGAGGACTTTCACATTACCTTCGTTATCCCGGAAGACAAACACATCCCGGTCACGAAACTCCGCCTCCTTGACCGCCTCTTCTAGCGTCATTGGCCGCAGCGCCACTGAGTCGAGCGAGCGAACTACATGGGGCTCTGCAATGGGGACCCGCGCCGGGAAGGAATGTACGGTGACTGGAATGGCCGGTTGCGGGTGGCTCTTACCGTTGGTTGTTCCATTACCATTGGCAGCTTTCTCCGCCTTGCTCTCGGGCACATTGCCGCGCCCGCTGCGCGCGACGCCCGTCTCCTCCAGTTGTTTTTCCACTTTCGGTTGACGCTTGCGCGTGCGCTGCCGGTCTTTATAACGCGTGGCTTGGGTCTCGGCTTTCACGAGCGCCTCGCGCAGCGCGGACTCCATGTTGGTGCTGGATTCGCAGAGAGCCACCAGCGTGCAATTGCGGGTCTTGACTGTAACTTCGGCGATTTGCCGGTATTTTTCCGCAGTCAGAACTACGTGGGCACTGGTGATCTTACCTAGAATCCTGGCAATGCGATCGATTCCTTCTTCCGCTAAAGTACGCAGTGGCTGAGTAATTGCCACTTGCCTGCCCGTGCATTCAACCGGCATGTTGAAGCTCCTGAGATGCCCGATTCTATAGCATTTTGACGATTGCTGTGGGTTGGTGATTTCGGCGAGGTGAGCTCACTCCCGGGCGGAGCATTTCTCTCTCTGTAGCTTAGACCGAAGAAGATATTCTCACGCGACTCTTTCGTCAACAAAAAGCTGCCCATAGTCACGCTCGCGACAAACTCGCTACAAATGTGATGCAGGAGAAACACGCCGGGACGGCCTCGCGTTCCCTATTGCACCAACAGACGAAAAGATAGACTTAATCGCGCACTCGGCGCTGGTGGGTGCTGGGAATGCGCAGATCTTCACGGTACTTGGCTACCGTGCGGCGAGTGACGTCAATGCCCTGCGCCTCTAACATGCTGGCGATCAAATCATCGGTCAGTGGCTTTCGCGGATCCTCTTCATCGATTAACTTCTTGACCTTGCGCTTCAGCAGCATCAGCGGAGTGCTGCTCCCCTCCGGCCCGTGCACACCTTCAGAGAAGAAGAAGCGAAGTTCAAAAACGCCCTGCGATGTGTGCACATATTTACTCGAGACCGCCCGGCTCACCGTCGAAGGATGCACTCCAATCTCTTCGGCAACTTCCTTGATCATCATCGGCTTCAGCGCGTCCACGCCACGCTCCAGGAAGTCGCCCTGACGGCGCACAATGGCTTCGCAGGTTCTCAGGATCGTGTTCTTGCGCTGCTCGATGTTGCGCATCAGCTGCAGAGCGGAGCGATAACGCTCCTTGACATACTCCTTTACATCTCTCTCCGTGCCTTCCTGCGACAGCAGCTTGCGATAGCCGTGGTTGAGGCGCAAGGTAGGCAGATCTTCCTCATTCATGACCACCACGAACTCGCCGCCGCGCTTGACGAAAGCCACATCAGGCTCGATCAGCCGAGCATCGGAGCGGTTAAAGCGCTGGCCGGGACGAGGATCGAGGCTGCGGATAAAGTCGATGGCATGCTGGATGGCTTCCGGTTGCGCTCCCAGAACCTTGGACATCTCGCGTAAGTCCCGTTTCTGCAACAACAACAAGTGCTGATCGACGATGCGGGCGGCGAGCGAAAACGCCTGCAACCGAACCTCGTGTAAGCCCAAAGATTGAGCAGCTTCACCTTCCCCTGCGGGCGAGTCGGCCGGCAGCAGCCGTCGAAGCCGCCCGGTGACGTACCATCTGGAGGTGAAACTCGCGGCGCTGCGCCTCAATCTGTACCAGCAGGCATTCGCGTAAACTCCGCGTTGCCACGCCGACCGGATCAAGGTTCTGCACCAGTTGCACAGCCTCAGCCAGTAGCTCGGACGCAGCGCCGGGAGGAGCGTCCGAGGCAGGATCGTATTCACGCACAAACCCCGCCAGCAGTTCCTCGTCGCCGGCCATCAGATAGCCGTCCTCATCCAGGTTGCCCACCACATATTCAGCCGCAGAGCGCAAGTCGGGGCTCAGGTTGAGCGAACCAAGTTGCCAGAAGAGATGATCGGTGAGGGTGCTGGGCTGGGAAAGGAAATTCTCAAAGGATGGCTTGTCGGTTTGTTCAAAACCGTTGGGCGTGCGGAAGCCGGGATCCAGATAATCCTGAAAGTAAGACCCGAAATCTATTTCATCGAAGGGATCACGCTTGTCGCGCTCCGCTTGGGCAGCGATCTCTTCCACGCTGCGATCGCGCTCTGCCTCTTTCAGCGCGACATCATCGATGAGGGGAACACTCTCTTCCAGTTCCTCCAACACCGGATTCTCGACAATTTCGGTGTTGATCAGCTCTTTCAGCTCCAGCTTGTTGAGCGCGAGCACGCTGACCATCTGCATCAGGCCAGGCGTCAGGATCTGACGCTGCGCTACCTTCAGGCTTAGCTTTGGTTGTAAAAGAGCCATACCGTATCACCGCATCAACAGCCAGCGGCCTTAGTTTACCTTTTCTGAGCCTCGATCGTAGAGGGCTTTTTCCGAATCGCCCCACATAGCCAACCTGTGACTAAGGTCACCGGTAAAACGTCAGGCTAGTTCAACGAGAATCCCTCGCCCAGATAAACCCGGCGCACCTCAGGATCCTTGCCCAATTGTTCCGGAGTTCCGGTGCGAAAGATACGTCCCTCATTGATGATGTAGGCGCGATCGGTAACCGAAAGCGTCTCGCGTACGTTGTGATCGGTGATCAGAACGCCGATGCCGCTCGCTTTCAGGTCGAAGATGATCTCCTGCAGGTCGAGCACGGCGATCGGATCAATGCCCGAAAATGGCTCATCCAGCAGGATGAACGAAGGCTGAATGCAGAGACAGCGAGCAATTTCCACCCGTCGCCGCTCGCCACCGGAAAGCGCGTAGCCGCGGGTTTTTCGGATATGCCCCAGGTTCAACTGGTCCAGCAGCTTTTCCGTCCGGGCGCGCCTCACTTCGAGCGAGAGGGACTGCACTTCGAGGACGGCCAGAATGTTCTCTTCTACCGTCAGCTTGCGAAAAACGCTTGGCTCCTGGGGCAGATAGCTGATGCCAAACTGCCTCGCCCGCAGATACATCGGAACTCGCGTGATATCTGTTTCATCGACAAAAACTTGTCCCGAATCAGGTGCGATCAAACCGACAATGATGTAAAAACTGGTAGTCTTGCCGGCGCCATTGGGACCCAGCAACCCGACCACCTCGCCTTGGCAGACCTCAAGGTTTACACCCCGAACCACCTGGCGGCCCTTGTAAGACTTGCCAATTTCATCTGTGCTAAGTTTTTGCATTCATTTCGCTACCCTGGTCTGGGTCACCGCCTTGGAAGCACCCCCACTTACCACGACGCTATCATCGCGATCATTGAAAATCAACGCGTTGCCCGTTACTGTTCCGCGCGTCTGATCAATCAGGCGAGGTGGCACGGCACTGCTTCCCTTCAACACAAACTTGCCGTCCGCCGCGGTGTACGTCAGCTCTTCGCCCGTACCTTTGCGGCCCGGCTGCTCAAGTTCCACCGCGCCTCGAGCCACGATCTCCGAGACCTGGCTGCTGGTGGATGGCTTGCCCTGCGGCTGCGCACCAGCTGCAGGCGCGAAATAAACATCCATAAGATTCGCATGCAGGAGTCCGCTGGACGTCTGCGCAACCACTCCACCGCTAAAAACAGCTTTGTGATCGCTCTCGGCGTAGAACAGAGTGCGGCTCTGCAAACGGACAACCGAAGGCGTTCGCGCCGGCGGGTTGGCGCGCGGGGTCGATGTTTTAGCCCCCGGTGTTCCCGGTGAATTATTGGGCGAACCGGTAAATACGGCATTCACCGCGGCAGCTTCTCCACCCGGACCATGCGCGGAAAGGGTAGCGTGAGGCCGGGAGAGTTCCAGCACAGGCGCGGCGACGGAGTCGCTCGCTTGCCACAGGCGAGCCGGTTCGCCCGATTTTCCGAAAAATGTCGCCAGATTTGTGGCGTGATCAAGATGCGCGTGATCGGCCACCACATGCACCGGCCCGGCCCCGGTGAACGCCATATTCTGCTGACCGTTCGTTTGATGATAGGTGGCCTTTACGCTGCCCTTCGCATCGGCGTTTCCGCTGGTCCGCGAAACTTCAATCAGGTTCGCGCTCAGCTCCCCACTGGTTTCCTGAATGCGCGGGCTTCCCGACAGCTGGACCACTTGCGTAGCTGCGTCATAAGCGGCTCGCTGAGCGGTGGCGGTGGTTGCTGCCGGAGCTTGCCCGCCAGGATTCGCCGCGCCCTGCTGGACTAAAGTCACGTTCCCCAACTGCACCGCAGACTGCAGCTGGGCAGCCGGCTGCGGCGTTGGGGTATCGGACTTTGCCGTGGGCTGAGCTGGAGCGAAGGTGAGCAGCAGGTTGTCGCCTTTGCTGCTTTGCGTTACTCCACTGGGGCTCACCGTAACCAGGCTGGTGTGACCAGTCCCGCGCAAGCTGGAAAGAGTCTCCCCGCCCACCAGAGTCGCGAACAGCTGATCGCCTCGTACCGTCGTGTCGTCAGGCGGGGTGTCGGTATAGATGGTGTGTACGTTTAACCGCGCACCACCGGCAGCGAGTATTTGACTGGCTTGCGGGCTGCGATCCGGCCCGGTTTTAAAGTCGATATCGACTTGCGACGCTTGCATCTGACGGGTGGTCGACTGGGGCGAATTTTTCCTGGTCTTCCCGCCATTCCCCTGGGGCAATTTCTCTTCGTCGACCACCGAAACCGCATCGCGCAACTGAGCGTGCCGAACCGTCGTTTGGGGGCCGAACAACAACGTTCCCGAAGAGGCCGAACCATGCAGGAGGCGTGCTGCATTGTTGGCCACGTACAGCAGGCCGCCATCCATGACCGCCTGCTCCGGCATGCTCTTCGAGCCGAGGTCGATATGCGCAGTCCGGGTATTGATCTGTTGCCCGTCGCTACCGGTCAGAACCACATGCCCTTGCGCCACAACCTGGTAAGCCGACCCATCGGCGCGAAAGGAGACCGTCGCCTGATCGGAGGAGCTGTGCGTGTCGCTATAGTCGGCGACGTCCTGAAGTAGATAAAGCAGGCGGCTGGCGCGATCGAATTGCGCATGATGGGCGCGGACAGACAGCGGGTTTCCGTTGACGCTGGAATTGAATGCCACGTCGGCGGTAAGGATGACGACTCCTGTTTGTGAGTTGAAGCTGGCGCCGGTCGCGCTGCCCGCCGCCTCGGCCAGCCGGAATTCTATTTTCTCTGTCGTGCTGGCGAGGCCCGTTTGCTTGTTGTAAACGAGACCGGAGGTTTTGACGTGAACGGTACTCCTGCTTTCACCATCCTCCGCCGGGGCTTTACCAGCTTGGGAACCGGAAGTCGCGGCCCCCTGAAAATCGATCTGGACCTCGCCCATGGCGCGAGCAATGCCATGGACCTGATCCCAGTCGAAGACCTTGCCGTAGATGCGGTTGGCCGGCGCTCCCTGGGCACCATACAGAGTGATGCTCACGTCGTGCAGTTCGGCGTGGCCGTCGCTCTTGTATTGCACTGCCTTGGAGGCGTGCAGGGTGTAGATGGTGTGACCGCCCCGCGACTCCGAATAGGTAAAGCCTTCGGTCGATTGCTGGACGGTGTTCCCCAATCCATAGGGCAGGTCGCGGACCAGCCGCCGTCCCTGCCATCGACCATAGGCAAAAAACACCGCGATTGCGGCGACCAGGATCCCGCCAAGGATCAGGATCCAGACGCGCAAGCGAGCCGGCGTCACTCGGATTGCCGGTCGCGCAGAGCTGGGTAGGAGACGATCTGCGCCTTTCTGCGGGGAAAGGCGGGTGGAGTCTGCGGGGCCACCAGGTTCCTCAGAAAATCCGCTACGCCCATATCCCTCATCTTCTCACTCCCGCTATCGGCCGCGCGGCGACTATGAAGAAAGCTTTAAGATGAAGAGATGGCTGATCGGTTGTATCTGAGTCTGTGGTTCCCCAATTTTCGCCTGCCGGCACTCGCTCCGGCGATCGTCTTGGTGCTGAAGCAGTTTGGGGGCGCGGGGCACTCGCCGCGCGTGCATGCTGCCGCTGCTTACCCCATCTCCTGGAACGAGGCGCCCGTCTACCAAAGGATTTATGAAGAGGATGAGGTCCAGGAATCGGCTCCGGAGCGAGCAGTGGCCGAGGCCACCGAGATTCTGCACGACGACTTTGCTTACGAATTTGAGCTGAAGTGGGATCTGTGGGTAGCGGAAACCGTGGGCGGCCTCGATCCAACCTGGAAGCAGGAGCCGGTGGTGGTGCGCGTGGTTGGCTTTGGACCTCAGTTCGACGAGGGGGCTTACGAGCAGAATGGGCAGGTCCGGGTGGATTTTGGCCTGGACACGCCCTTTCTACTGGAAGACGTCGATTTGGACCAGGTAGACGCCGAGTACATCAAGCGCAATGTCCAGAAGCTGGTGGAAGTTACCAACCTGATCCAGGAAAATTGCGGCATCAGCAGCCGGTTGTTGTGGTCAGATTCAGGTGAGAACCTGGCACAAAAGCTGATTGCCCGGCTGCAGCGGGTGAACTAGCTCCTGACTGCAAAGCCTAGTGGATCTGCATCATGTTGCCGTGGCGGACATCCTCGCCGCAAACCCAGAAGATGACATCTTCGGCCATGTTGGTGGCGTGATCGGCAATCCGTTCCAGGCTGCGAGAAATAAACAATAGGTTGACGGCGGACTTGGCGGCGCTCGAATCCTTCGCCAGGCAATCGAGTAGCACAGCCTTGGCCCTGCGATTCATCTCATCGACCGCATCATCCATGGCCAGCACGCTGGTCGCGAGTTGGGCATCACGCTCGGCGAGCGCCTGCAGCGCCTTGCGCACCATGGTCATCGAGAGCTCCGCCATGTGCGGAATGTCGACTGGAAATTCGCACGGATTGCTTCCCGCAAGCTCTTCGGCTAGCAAAGCGATCGTCATGGACTGGTCGCCTACTCGCTCCAAGTCGGAGTTGATTTTGATGGCCGCAAGAATGAAGCGCAGGTCTACGGCCATCGGCTGCTCCATGGCCAGAATATCGAGCGCCATCTGATCGATCTCTCGCTCTGAGCGGTTGATGATCGCCTCGTTCAAGCGCACATTTGCGCACGCTGAGAGCTCTCCGCGGCAATGCGCGTCCAGCGCAAGGTGCAATGTCTGCTCTGCCACACCTGCCATTTGCAGAAGGCGTTCACGAAGGCTTTCGAGTTTCTGGTGGAACGAAATGCGGGTCATGGGTCCTTTGCCTCCTGAATGAAGTTCTCCCGTTTGCCTATGGTCAGGTTCTTCGTTCTCAACTGAGACGAGTGACTGAGGGGGGTCCGAGACCGCAGATTGCACCGCGGGAGGTGCCTAATTTATGCGATCCGTTGGAATAATATACATCCTTTAACATTCTATTAACCTAAATGTTTTATAGGGAACGCCGAATTACACCTAGGTGTTAGGCGGATCGAACTTGGAATCCCAAAACGGGGATTTAAGCGCGCCCAATCACCTACATTTTTTTGCAAAGGCAGCGATCAAAGAATCGCTTCAGCGGAATATCTCTGCTTCGCGCCGCGGTAGGCGCGGGTGAAGGCGTGCCCTTCGTTTCGAGGTTCTTAGCCAGCCACGATCTCGGAGAAGTCGGCGATTCGGGAGAAATCGTTGAGCACGGAGGCAATCAGGGCCAGACGATTTCTGCGCAGATGACCTTCCGGCGCCATGACCATCACCTGATCAAAAAAGCTGTCGATCGCCGGCCGAAGCGTAGCGACTCGTTCCAGGGCCTCTCCATACTCCTGCCGGGCGCGCAACGCCTCTACTTCAGGCGCAACTCTCAGTACCTCAGCGTATAGGCGTTGTTCGGCCGGCTCGATGAGATGTTCACCGGCTACGGAATCGTCATTCTGTTTCTCTTCCGCCTGGCGAAGGATGTTCTTGATCCGTTTGAACGCAGTGGAGATGGCCAGCAAATCGTCCGATCCGCGGACCTGGGTCAGAGCCTGCGCCCTGGCGATCGCGTCCGTTACGGTGGTGAGCCCGGTCGAAAGCACAGCGTTTACCACGTCGTAGGCATAGCCGCGTACTTCGCGCAGGTAAAAGTCGAGGCGTTCCTTAAGAAACGTCCCCACCGCTCCGGCCCGCGGCAGGGACTTGAGCGCCATGGTTTCGAGTGCTGTGAGGGTGAGCGGCAGTCCGGATTCGGCCAGGATCTTGACGATCCCGTTCGCCGCGCGGCGCAGGGCAAATGGGTCCTTGGATCCACTCGGCTCCAGACCGATGGCAAACATTTCCGCAATGGTCGCCAGGCGGTCCGCCAGGCCCAGCAGCTGTCCTTCCACGCTGACAGGAATTGGATCTTCCACTCCTGCCGGCATGTATTGCGAATAAATGGCCTGCGCTACTGGTTCGCGCAGCCCTTGCGCCCGCGCGTAAAGACCACCGACGATGCCTTGCAGTTCAGTAAATTCTTTCACCAGCTCAGTAGTGAGGTCGGTCTTGGCCAGCAGCACCGCTTGCTCGAGCGCTGCATGGTCGAGCGAAATCCCCTGGGCACTGACTGCGGCACCCAGAGCCTTCGCCATGAGCAGATTGCTTTCGGTCTTGGCAAGGTAGCTGCCGAGATCCCTCTGGAACGTAACCGTCTTAAGTTTCTCCAGCCTCTGCTCCAAAGGCAGTTTCTGGTCGGAGTTCCAAAAGAAGCGGGCGTCGTTAAAGCGGGCGCGCAAGACGCGTTCATTGCCATGGCGGATGATGGCCGTGCCTTCGCGATCCACTTCGGTATTCAGCACGGCCAGAAAATGCGGAGCCAACGCGTGCTGCTTATCCTCGACGGCGAAATACTTCTGGTGGTCGCGCATCACGGTGACCAGAACTTCTTCCGGCAACACCAGGAATTCCTGCTGAAAGCCGCCGAGCAAGACAGACGGCCACTCCGTCAGGTGGGTGACCTGCTCGACCAGGACCTCGTCTTCACGCCAGCGAGCTTCGGGAAGAGTACGGGTAGCGACGTCCAGGGCCTTACGGATGCGATCGACGGCGCAGCCCAACATCGGCCACCACAAAAGCTTTCTCGATGGTGGCGAGGTAGTCGGCGGGACGGGCAATGATGACTGGACGGTCTCCATGGAGCACTCGATGGCCATAACTGACGTTGCCGGCACGGATACCGGCGAACTCCAGCGGAACCACCTGCTCGTCCAGCAAACAGAGCAGCCAGCGGAGAGGGCGGACAAAGCGTTCCGGCTTGTTGGGCCGCCAGTACATCGTCTTGGGCCAGGAAAGCGCGCCTATTTCCTTGCCCAGCTCCTCGCTCAGAACTTTCTCCGCCGGCTGACCTGGCCGATGCACGGTGGCCGAGGCGTATTCACCCTTCGGCGTAGTGATTTTCTTAAGCGCGGTAATGGGTACTCCCGCTTTTTTGGCAAAGGCCTGCGCCGCTGGTCCGGGCTCGCCGCCAGGAAACGCGGCCTTCCAGGAGGGACCGGTAAGCTCTTCCTCGAGGTCCAGCTGCTGGGCAAGCACACCCTGGACGCGCACTGCCAGCCTTCGAGGGGTGGAATAGCTGGCTGATCATGGTTGCGGACTCCAGCAAACGCTGGCGGGCGAGCAGTGCTTCTACCCTTCGCGCGAGCTCGGCCTGCGCGTCCGCGATCATGCGCGCTGGAATCTCTTCCAGGCCTATTTCGAGTAACAGCTCAGCCATGCGACTCCTGCGCGATCATCCGTGAGTACGCCTTGGCAACGCCGACCGCGAGGACGCGAATACGGGCGATGATGCCGACCCGCTCGGTCACTGAAATGGCTCCCCGGGCGTCCAGCAGATTGAAGAGGTGCGAGCACTTGAGGCAGAGATCATAGGCCGATAGAACGGGAAAGCGGCGCCGCTCCGCCGGGCTAAGATCGTCCGGCAGTTGCGCGGCCCGGCTGAGCAACTGCTGACATTCCGCTTCGTAGAGACGCAGGTGCTCCCAAAGCTTCTCCACGTCGGCCTCCTCAAAGTTGTAGACCGAAAACTGCACCTCCTCGAGATGGCGAACTTCGCCATAAGTGACGGGCTTCGGCGTCCGTGCCCACACCACGTCGTAGACCGAGTCGAGGTCTTGCAGAAAGGAAGCGATGCGTTCCAGGCCGTAGGTGATTTCCGCCGAAATGGGGTCGAGATCGAGGCCGCCGCACTGCTGGAAGTAGGTAAACTGCGTGATTTCCTGGCCATCCAGCATGATTTGCCAGCCGATGCCCCAGGCCCCCAGGGTGGGTGCTTCCCAGTTATCTTCTTCGAACTTCAGGTCGTGCTGGCGCAGGTCGATACCGATTGCCGCCAGAGACTCCAGGTAGATTTCCTGCACATTGACCGGCGGTGGCTTGAGCACCACCTGAAATTGGGTGTGCTTGAAAAGCCGGTTAGGGTTTTCACCGTACCGCCCGTCAGCAGGACGGCGGGAGGGCTGCGCATAGGCCACGGAGAATGGTTTTGGGTCCAGGACCCGGAGAAAGGTCTCCGGCGACATGGTTCCGGCGCCTACTTCGACGTCATACGGCTGCTGCAAAACGCAGCCTCGCTCGGCCCAGAAGGTTTGCAGACGGAAGAGGAGTTCCTGAAAGGTTAGAGGGCTGGTTACTTGCGATGCCACGGTTGGATTCTAAACCAAACGTTCAGCTCAGCGATTTCGCGATAGCTGTTGCCCGAAGGGTGCGGTCTTATCGTGGTTTTCTCTCAACGAAAACCACTCCTCGCTCACTTAAAATGAACCACGTAATCGCGAAATCGCTATAAACTGGTGTGCCTACCGATTCAAGGAGGAGTCTGCCATGCAAAGCCGTGTCGTCGGTACTACCCTGCCGGTTCTCGAGTTCGTCCTGGAGCCCAACGAGTCCGTGGTCTCCGAAGCCGGTGAGCTTTCCTGGATGAGTAGTTCCATCCAGCTGGAGACCCACACCCAGTTTGGTGGGGGCGGGGGAATCTTCGGCGCGTTGAAAAGAGTCGCAGGCGGAGGAAGCCTGTTCATGACGGAATACCGCGCCATGGGCGCTCGGGGCGAGATTGCTTTTGCCACGCGGGTTCCAGGGCACATTCAGCCGGTGCAAGTCGGTCCGGGGATGGAGTACCTGATTCATCGCCACGGTTTTCTCTGCGCTACTTCGCAGGTTCAGCTCGGTGTCGGATTCCAACAGTCCCTGGGTGCCGGCGTATTCGGCGGAGATGGTTTTTTGTTGCAGAAGGTGACAGGGGTGGGCGCCTGCTGGATTGAGTTGTCGGGAGAGTTGATCGTGAAGGATCTGGCGGCGGGAGAGACTTTGCGTGTCCATCCAGGCCACGTGGGAGCGTTTCAATCCAGCGTCTCCTTTCAGATCACCCGCGTTCCGGGGATCAAGAACATGATTTTTGGCGGAGACGGTATATTTCTCGCTGCCCTGACCGGCCCGGGACGAGTCTGGCTGCAAACGCTCCCCATCGCGAAGCTTGCGCACCAACTGATGCATTACATGCCTTCAGCGACCAGAGAGCGGACTGAAGGTGGAGTAGTTGGCGGGATTGTGGGTTCCCTGCTCAATAACCAGTGAGGGAAGAACACCCACCGCGCTACACCCCTTAGAAAAACACTTCCAGGAGAAGTCCGCGGAACTGCCAGATGCCCTCGGACCTTTCCTGGAAGTGTTTCTCTACGACCCACCCAACCGTGACAACGCTGCGGCGGTGATGAGCTTCCGCTCCAGGTGGCGTTCCAGACTTTGAATGGCGAACCGGCGAAGATCGGCTCCACGGGTGCGGGGCCACGCTTCCGCCGCAAACGCGGACGCCGGTGAGCGAAAGATGCGAACCGCCAGGGTCTGGGAATCCGGGGTCAGCGTAACCCCGTGAGAGCCATTCTGCCCTGCCTGTCTGTGTTCATCGCAGACCAAGCCATCTGAGAAAAAATGAAAATAAGCAGGCTGACCGGCGAGCGAAGTACCGCACTGCAAACACCGGCTCAAATCCGGGAGCCAACCCATCAGACGCGTCGTCCACAAGGCAAAGTAGGTGATCGGCATCCAGATGTGATCGACGCGGGTTTGCTCCAACACGGAGAGCAACAGACGGAAGACTACGTCGTGGGGATCGTGATCCGGGAGCGTCTGCTCCAAGACCTCGGCGAAGAAAGCCAGGGCAGTAGCCCGCGCATAATCGACCGGTTCCGCCAACGGAGAGTGGAGAACCTCGAATGAGTCCAGCCGAACCAGTTCCTGGCTCGGCTTCTCGGCGTAGTGAGCGCGGACGTAGGTCATCGGTTCGAGCGCGCCGCCGAAGCGGCGCCGAGACCTGGCCGCTGATTTGGCCACACCTTTGATCTTTCCGAAATCGCGGGTGAACAGCGAAACGATCTGGTCGGCTTCATGCACCGGCCAGGTACGCAGCACAACCGCTTCAACCTGGCGAACGATCATGGGCGCCCAGAGGCAACCGCGCCCCGCGGTCTAGCGGCCGAAGTGGGCGGAGTTCTTATCGGCAAAGCTCGACCACTTATCGGGCAGGTCGTCACCAGCGAAAATGGCCGACACCGGGCACACCGGAACACAGGCGCCGCAGTCGATGCACTCCACTGGATCGATGAAGAGCTGTTCCGTCGCAGCGTACCCCGATTCATCCTTTTTGGGATGAATGCAATCTACCGGGCAGGCGTCGACGCAAGCTGTGTCCTTGGTTCCGATGCAGGGTTCTGCGATCACGTATGTCATAAGTACCGATCTCCCGTAGACGAATAATTGAAAACAAATTGTACAGCAGGAATCGAGACTGCGAAGCTAGCGCGCCATGCGCCTCGCGGCAAACTCGGCGGGCGTGGGCACCGGCTCAATCCCTCGACCCGCAAACATGTCCTCAAAGAACCTGAGGATCTCATCCGTGAGCAGCCCGTTGGTGGCCATCACTTCCTCGCTATCGAGGCGAAAGGGACTGCGGTCGAAGCGCACCATCGCCCCGCCAGCCTCCAGCACCAGCAACGCGCCGGCCGCTGTGTCCCAGGGATTCAGATTGAATTCCCAGAACGCATCCACCCGGCCAGCCGCGACGTACGCCAAATCAAGCGCCGCCGCGCCGGCACGGCGGACTCCATGGGAGCGCAGCGTCAGTTGCTGATAGAAGTGAATATTCGGGTTCATGTGGCGCTTGTGACTGGGAAATCCGGTGGAAAGCAAACTCTCCTGCAGGTACTTCACCCGCGAGACCTGCAGCCGGCGCGCGGGCTCGGGCGATTGAAGCAGCCAGGCGCCCCGTCCCTTTTCCGCGACGAAAAGTTCATCGTGCACGGGGTCGTATACCACCCCCGCCACGAGTTCTCCGTCCTTATCCTGCGCCAGGCCAGGCAGCCGTTGCTCGAGACCCAACGAGACATTGAAGAACGGAAAGCCGTGGGAAAAATTAGTCGTGCCATCGAGCGGATCGACATACCACCGGTACGAACGCTCGAGGCCGGAGCGGGTTCCTTCTTCGCCGAAGATGCCGTGATCGGGAAACTGCTGGTTGAGCCGGCTGACGATGAGTTTTTCCGACGCTCGATCGGCCTCGGTCACCAGGTCCACATCGCCCTTATATTCCGTGGCGACGCCGCGTTCGAAGTAGCCACGCAGCAGTTCTCCGGCCTCGAGAGCAATATCCGCTGCGCCGGCCGCGAAACCCAGATCAAGGTGCCCTGGAAAGTTCTTCAAGGTGCACTTCTCTCAGCACCGTTTGCCCGGCGGCCGCGTTCGCTGATGGTGCGGATCTGATGCTTGTAGATGAACAGATTGGGCTGTCCCTCGCGCGTAAGCCGTATCATCGTGTCGTCGAAGTACTCGATCCACCCGGAAACGTTCTCACCATCCCGCAGTTTGACATTCACTCTTACCTGCTTCTCGCTCAGGAATCGCAAATAGAGCGTCTCCTGGCCGGTTTCACCGAGAGGCGGCTCTTTCTTACCCCGCCGGGATGGGTTCTGGGTTGTCATGTTGTTCGGTTAGCTGCTCACAGAGATGCCGGAACCTGCCCGAGTGGATGCACGTTTAAAAATCCACATGGGCGCGCACCCCAGGGACAATCACCGGGCCCCGGTCCCGATTGTAGCCCGGATTGTCGACATACGAGAGCTGCACCGCCAGATAAAGGCCGCTCACGATATGGGCGTTGTAGTAGGTTTCGCTGACATTCTCGCGGCCGTAGCGGAGGCGGCCATCGCCCAGGATGAATCCCAGGCCGCCAAGGGCCAGGTACTGCTGGTGCTTGCTGCTGATGCCTCCGGTTTCAAAGGCGCTCCCGATCTGGTCTAGTTTTCTGCCCCACGCATCGCCGGGGAGTTCGAAGCCGATCGCGAAGGTGTCGTTCATCTCCGTATAGGCAAACGACTCGTGGTGCCCTTCATTCCATCCAGCACGCAGAAAGGCGCGGAAGTTCGCCGGCAAAGCCTGTTCCACGTTCAGGCCAAAACCCTGTTTCAGAGTTCCCTGGTGCCGGTGAAGGGTGATGTCAGGAACCCGATCGACATGGTTCTCAAATGCGGCGATGGCTTGTCCATAGTCACCCATGTTGGCGTGGTTCAAATAAGCCAGCGGACGAATGTACGTATCCAGACCCTGGAGCCAATGCGGCTTCCATGCCAGTTCCAGGTTTTCCGCCCGGGCACGGCGCAGATCGGCATCGAGATTCGTGCCGTTGGCCACGGTCGGCATCAGCGCTTCCCCAAAGCGGGCTTCGAATTCCGGACCGGCATAACTGAGAATGGCCGCTACCGTATAGCCACGCGTGTTAGCGGCATAATCGTAAGCGCCATTGTTATCGATCGCCCAGTTCGTAAACTGCAGATGACTGTCGCTGCCCACGGAGTTGTTGTCGAAGAAATCGACCAGCCCCATTTTTCCCATGGTGAATTCGATACGACGCCGGGGTATCGATTTCTGCAGATAGAAGGGATTGGGCTGTTCCTCGATTCGATCGGCGGTCAAGGGAAAGGTCTGGTGGATAAAGTAGCGGGCGGCGTAGACCCCTTGTCCCAAGGACGGGTTGCGCACCACGTCCAGATTGACGAAGCCTGCCATCCCCAACGCCTGACTCAGACCCTTTCCCCCTGCCTCCTCTGCATCGAAGATGAATTCAGTCCAGCGAGTCAGCTTGACGCCCGTGTACAAGGTAAGCACACGAGACAGCGCGGTCATTTCGACCCGGCTCTGGAAGCTGTTGGGCCCGGCATAGGGTGAGTGGAAGGGTTCATGCGCCTGGAAGATAAAGTTGGCCTGGCCGGAAATCCAAATACGGTCGGCAATGAGATGGTGAGAAAAGACGGCTGGATTGAGCTGGTCGTCGGACTGGTCCGCTTCACGCTGGTTGATGTGGGGCAGCGAATCCCGGTTTACATGATTCGGCACCGGTGGGATTTGCGGGTCGGGAACCTGAGCCTGGGGTGTATCGGGAAGCGCCGCCTTGGCCGGCAATGCCGCCAGGCAAAAAATCACTACAAAAATCGACAGCCAAAGGCGCATCCAAACTCCGCGAAGGAATGACAATCTCGGTCGAGGTTAATTGACGAAACCTTAACAAATGTCACGGGGTGTTGAATTCTTCAGGTTTTGAGCGGGAGGCCCTCAAAGGAGAACCCATTTACTGCAACGGCGAAGGGTAATACCCGGGCCGATTGCGGACGATCAAGCCAGGACCCGGATCACGTAGCTTGACGGAAATGCTGCGAAAATCCTTGCCGGAACGGTTCGAAGGGTAGTAGCCGAGCAGGTATTGCGTCCGCAGGTCTTCCGACAACTGGGCAAAGGCCCGATCCAGCGAAGAGGATTCAGCGTAGTAGTACTTGCCACCCGTCTCCTGAGCCAGGGTGATGAGGGCGTGTTCCCCGGCGAGGTCGCGGCCGGCACTGGCAGCGATGGGAACATCGATGATGGGATAAACCATCACTTCGCCGCGCAACGCCTGTTCCAGCGCCTGGTCGTAGGTGGTCCCTTTCACAGTGTTGCCACCGTCCGAGATGATGACCAGCACCTTGCGGCCGGAACGCGAGGCCAGGCTTTGCGACGCCAGGTAGACGCCACTGTAGAGCGCCGTGGCCGCCCCACGTTGCATGTCGTTTAGCCCGTGATCGATGCGGCCCGGGTTATTGGTGAAGAAAATCATCTCGCGCACGTTGTCGGCAAACTCCATGAGATCGAGGTGATCCACCGGCCGCAACAGCGAATGCACGAAGTGCTTGGCCGCTTCCTGTTCCACATACAGGTCCTTATGGACGCTGCCACTGGTGTCAATGGCAAGAACGATCTCCAGCGGCAACTCCGATTGGCGCTCAAACACAGCGATCCTCTGTGGGTGGTTATCTTCAGAGAGCAGGAACTCGTCCTTGGTGAGGCCAGGGACGGGAGCGCCTTTGTCATCGGTCACATTGACGAACACGTTCACCAGGCGGACGTTGACGCTGATGGTAGGTGGCGCGCCGGTCTGCGCGTAGGCGGCGAAGCTAAGGGCGCAGCAAAGCGCCGCGCAGAGTGCTTTCACTTCTGCACCAGGCTAGGTGGAAAGGGTTCACCGTCGGCCCAAACGGCTCCATCTTCGAAGTGTTCCTTCTTCCAGATGGGCACGGTCTTTTTGAGCGTATCGATCAGCCAGCGGCAAGCTTCGAATGCCTGGGCCCTGTGAGCGGAAGCTACGGCAATCAGAACGCTGGTCTCGCCTACTTCCAGCCGTCCCAGACGATGCACCATGACAACCTCGCGGACACTGTGCAGGCCGATCGCCTCTTCGGCCAGCGCCCTCATCTGGCGCAGGGCCATCTCCGGGTACGCCTCGTATACCAGGAAGAGCGTGCGCCTTCCCCGCGTGTTGTTTCGGACGATGCCGTCGAAAACCACCACGGCGCCGTCTTCCCCCTGCTTGATACCGGCCACCCGCGCCGCAGCATCGATGGTTTCGTTGACCAGGGCAACCACCGGCTCACAGCCGCCGCTGACTGGAGGGAGCAGCGCCACCTCATCTCCGTCGCGCAAAAGGCAACCGCTCGGTGCGTAGCTCTGGTTCACGGCAATGGCCAGCGTGGACCACAACTTTGGCTGCTGCGGCAGCAAGGCACTGTAGTGTCCGAGAACCGCATCCACGGTCGCGCCCTGGGGAAGCTCGAGCGTCTGGCTCTCGCTTGAGAGCATCTCCTTCAGCACTCCAAAGAACAAAACCGTGACGCGCATGGAAAGAGAATATCCGAAGGCCATGGGAACAGAGGTTAGACGCTTCCCTACACAAAATGGCGTGGGTTCAGACCAATACGGGGATGTTCGCGACACCCGCTGTGCCAAAGACTCTACGGTAACGGGCAATTTCCGATCGTAGCCCCGTGGCTTTGGCGTAGTTATCCGAGAGTTTGACCGCCGGCCGGCCATCGGCCTCGGTCATTTTGCAGATCAGGCTGGCAGGATGGAGCCCATTCTTCCCGTTGGGGTGGCAGCCGCGAAAATCGTTGGTCAGCAGCGTGCCCCAGCCGGCACTGAAGCGGATCCGGCGGCCGGGCGTCCATTTGGCCTCATCCGCAAAGTCGGCCGCACTATGAAAGTCACTCGGCACCAGTCCGGACGCAATCGTACCCATGAAGTATGCGTGCAGGCCGAGGATATCTTCCACGTCCATGGCGTCAGAGGCAATGATCAGTTTTTGTTTTGGATCCCGGCCCCGTTTTTTCAGCCACTCGATGTATTCATCCCCTCCGACGTAGGGGTCCTTGCTGTCGATGCGCTGCCCGGTCCAGTCCGCTGTCCAATCGGGAGCGTCCGCCAGAAACTGCGTCGTGCCGTAGGTATCCGGCAGCATGATGCGGATGTCGTGGCCGTAGGTACTTTGCCACAGCTCCAGAATGCGATATTGCGAACTTTTCAATTCCGCGTCGCTGGTAGCCATCGCCGCGAGGGCCATGGGCAGTTCGTGGGCATTGGTCCCCACCGCTTCCAGGTTGTGTTTGTAAGCCAGGTAGGTATTGGAGGTGCCGCTGAAATGCTCGCCCAGGGCGGTGTTCATGGCCATCACGACATATTCCTGCCACAGAAAGCTGTGCCTGCGGCGGGTACCAAAGTCTGCCACTCTCAGTTCGGGCACGCCGGTCAGCCGCTCGATCTTGCCCCAGAGCTTGGCCTTGGCTTGAGCGTACAGAATGTCCAGCTCGAATTCGCTCATGCCCTTGAAAGCGGCGCGTGACTTCAGCTCGTTGATGATGGAGAGCGCATAAATCTCCCACATAGTCGCTTCGGTCCAAAGGCCGTCGAACTGAAGGTGGAATTCCCCGTCGCGCACCGTCAGCCGGTAGCTGGAGAGACGGAAACCGTGGCCCAGCCACTCCAGGAAGTCCGGCTCGAAGATCCCGCGGCGGCCAAAGAACGTGTTGCCGGCCAACCAGATCAGCTCCGACTTTAGAAAGCGCAGGCTGCGCACATGCTCGAGCTGCTGCAACACCTCTTCGCGCGCAATCGCATCCGCCAGCCGGAGCGAGGAGGACCGGTTGGTCATCGAGAACGACACCTGCGTGGTGGGGAAATGCTTCCAGATGAACTGAAGCATGAGCAGCTTGTAGAAATCCGTATCCAACAGGGATCGCACCACCGGGTCCAGGTCCCAATTATGGTTGTGCGCTCGCTCCGCGAAATCGATGATCATCGATGTCCTTGAATCAATACTTTATAGGGCGATGCGCATCTCGAACCTCTGCGCAGCTGGCTCGACGATCTGCACCACCCCATGTCCGGGATTGACCTCTTCACGCAGGCGCAACAGGCCAAGCTTCTTTAGTCTATTCACATCCCTGGTCACCGAGCCCCGATTGCGGCCCAGTTCTTCCGCCAGCGCGGAAATGCTGAGTCGCTTCTTTCGAACCACTTGGCACAAACGGATGCGTTGCGCCGTCAGGCATTCAATCATTTGAAGCGGGTCTTCGAAGGTGATGATCCTCTGCGCTTCCACCGGCTCGCCCTTCGACATTTTTTCGGCGCGCTCCAAGGAGCGCCGCGCGTGACCTTCGAATCCGTCAAAGAAAACCTTAGTCTTCATAAGCTCTCCTGAGTGCGCGAACTTCCCTGTAGAAGCGTTTCGTTGTCGCCGCGTAGTTTGTGAAGGAAACCTTCCTCACGTCGCCCATTACCGTGTGCGTTGTCGAAGCCTAGAACTCTACCGTTATCGGCTCCCAACAGATGGGGCAGAAGGAAGGCAAGATTGTAGCGAACAACTAAATCTCTTTCGTCAAACCAGACCGCCTCGCGCACGATGCCGACTCCACCCGCACACCAAAATTCGGTTTCGTCATCAGTCTTCTCGAGAAGGCGAGACTTTCTTCCCACTAGAGGATTCTAGTACAGGTGATGCACGTAAAGCAACACCTGCAGGGGAAGCCATCTGCTCACACAGCAAAAGAAAAGGCCCGCTGATGAGCGGGCCTTCTGAACAAAGTGAGCGACGTAATTAGACGCCGGCGTGTTCGATGATGTTCTCCCGGACCGCCTCGTCCTTCTTCTCTTCGATGGCAGTCTTGGGGAGCGCCACGGCCAGGACATCTTCGATCCGGCTGGCATAGTGGATGTTCACACCCTCGATCTGATCGGCGGTCAGGTCCTCGTCGACGTTCTGGCGATTTTCCGCCGGCAGGATCACGTCCTGCACGCCGGCACGCTTGGCAGCCAGGAACTTCTCCTTGATGCCGCCTACCGGTAGAACATTGCCGCTAAGGGTGATCTCACCGGTCATCGCGGTGAGCGGACGAACTGCCCGATCGGTCATCAGGGACACCAGGGTGGTTGCCATGGTGACACCGGCCGAAGGTCCGTCCTTGGGGATGGCTCCGGCAGGCACGTGGATGTGAATGTCCAGGTCCTTGGTGAAGTCTTCCTCCAGCCCCAGGGTGGCGGCATTCGAACGTACCCAAGTAAGCGCAGCCTGCATAGACTCCTGCATGACCTCGCCGATCTGTCCGGTCATTTTGAAGCCACCCTTGCCTTTCATCCGGTTGGCTTCGATGAACAATACGTCTCCACCGGCAGGTGTCCAGGCCAGTCCGACCGCTACGCCGGAACGGCGAGTGCGCTCGGCCAGCTCAGTGTCCACGCGCACCTTGATGCCGCCGAGGAACTCCTGAATGATGGCCCGGTCTACGACTAGGGTGCCGGTCTTTCCTTCAGCGATGCGCCGCGCCTGCTTGCGGCAGACCGTGCCGATCAATTGTTCCAGCTTGCGGACACCCGCTTCCCGTGTGTAGTGACGCACGATGTAGCGAACGCCTTCTTCCGGAAATTCGATGTGGGGTGCTTCGCCTTCCTTGGTCTCGATACCGTTTTCCTTGATCTGCCGAGGAATAAGATAGCGAAACGCAATGTGAGCCTTCTCGTCCTCGGTGTAGCCCGAGAGATCGATGATCTCCATGCGGTCCCGCAACGGCTCCGGGATCGGATCCAGCATGTTCGCAGTGCAGATAAAGAGCACCTTGGACAGATCGAACGGAACGTCGAGATAGTTGTCCCGAAACGTGTTGTTCTGCTCCGGATCGAGAGTCTCGAGCAACGCCGACGCTGGATCGCCGCGGAAATCACGTCCCAGCTTGTCTATTTCGTCCAGCATGAACACCGGGTCGTTGGCATCCGCGCGCCGCAGAGCCTGCATGATCTGCCCCGGAAGGGCTCCGATGTAGGTACGGCGGTGACCGCGAATCTCAGCCTCGTCGTGCATACCGCCGAGCGAAATACGCTGGAATTTGCGGCCCAAAGCCCGTGCAATACTGCGGCCGAGCGAGGTTTTCCCGACGCCCGGAGGTCCGACAAAGCAAAGGATCGGCCCCTTCATATCCGGCTTCAAGCGGCGCACGCTCAAGTAGTCGAGAATGCGGTCCTTCACCCGTTTCAGGTCGTAGTGATCCTGGTCGAGAATGTCCTTCGCCTTGGCGATGTCCACTTCCCCGCCGGTCGACTTGGCCCACGGCAGCACCGCCAGCCATTCCACGTAGTTGCGGGTGAGCGAGTAATCGGCGGCCATGGGAGACATCCGGGACAAGCGGTTCAGTTCCTTGGTCGCTTCCTTCTTCACGTCATCCGGCATGCCCGCGGCTTCGATCTTCTGCCGCAGTTCTTCAATGTCCTTCTGGCCGTCGTCGAGCTCGCCGATCTCCTTCTGAATGGCCTTGAGCTGTTCACGCAAGTAGTAATCGCGCTGCGATTGCTGCACCTGGTCTTGAACTTCCGTCTGAATCTTGTTGCGCAGCTGCTGGACTTCGGCTTCCTTGGCCAGATGCTTGTTGATGCGCTCCATGCGCAACATCACATCGGGCGTTTCCAGCAGTTCCTGCTTGTCGGTGGTGGCCAGAAACGGCAGTGATGAGGCAATGAAATCGACCAGGCGTCCGGGATCTTCGATATTCAGTGCAATGGTCTGGAGCTCGTCGGAAAGCGTCGGCGAGGTGGTGACTATCTGTTGGAATTGGGCAATGACGTTCCGCTGCAGCGCTTCCAGCTCGGCGCTCTTGCCCGGATTTACTTCCGCCAAATGGTCAACCGAAGCCATCATGAATGGCTCAATTTGGACAAATTCTCCCAATTTCACCCGCTCGGTGCCTTCGGTAAACACAAACAGGCTCTGATTGGGCATTTTGACAACTTTGTGCACCGTTGCCAGGGTGCCTACGGAATACAGATCGCTGGGTTGGGGACTGTCCATGCGTTCGTCGCGCTGCGCGACCACCACGATGGTCTTCTGCTCTCCCAGGGACTGAATGAGTTGAATCGAGCTTTCCCGGCCAACGGTCAGGGGCAGTACGGCATGCGGAAACAGCACCGTGCTGCGAACGGGCAGGATGGGGAGGTTCCTCCCCTGTGAACCACCCTGCTCACGCCGACTGGGGTCGGTTGGACTGATAATGCTTAAGAAATCGCTAGCCATGAGTATCCTTCTATCAGATTACCTAAAATAGATGCCGAAGGTCTCGGAAAGTCGCAAAAGGCTTCTCTTTACCTTCTATCGACGGCCTTGGCGCCCTCAGGAGCGTCAGGCTCCTTAGGACGGCGATCGGGCCGCCGGGTAGTGTCCCAGTTCTTTCACCACCATGCATTGGCGGCGAAGTTGTTCGAGTGCTGCGCCAGCGGCTGCGGGATCAGCCACTTGGTAGTCCAAGTAGAAGACATATTGCCAAGGCTGACCCTGTACCGGACGGGATTCTACCTTGCACAGGTTGGTATTGTGTTCCGCGAACACCTGAAGCGCGGAAACCAGGGTTCCCGGGCGGTTTTCGACCGTAAACGCGATGCTTACCTTATCGGGATCTGGAAGAGGCTTGACTTGAGCACTCCTGCGAATCAAAAAAAAGCGGGTGTAGTTGGCTGCATTGTCCTCGATCCCAGCCGCCAGCACGATCCCCCCGTAGGCCACAGCGGCTTGCTCGCTGGCGACGGCGCCGGTCTCTTTGTCGCCTGACTCGGTTATATGTTTGACGCTGCCCGCCGTGTCGTAGAAAGCGGTGGGTGTCATTTGCGGATGCTCTCCGAAAAAACGACGGCACTGGGCCAGGGCGACCGGATGGGACAGGACCTTTCGGATTTCCGTTAGGCTTGTGCCGGGGACACCGATGAGATTGTGTCGAATGCGCAGCAGCAATTCGCGCTCGATCTGCACATCTGACTGGAAAAGCAGGTCAAAATGTTCCACCACGGAGCCAGCGAGAGAGTTCTCAATGGGTATCACCGCGGCATCGACCTCTCCGCTCTCCACCAGCTTGAAGACCTCTACCGAGTAGGCACAGGGAACAATGGTTGCCTGCGGCTCCATCTCTAATGCGGCTTGGTGGCTGAAAGAGCCGGGCTCTCCCTGGATCGCAATCCGCATCTCTGCCCCGCAGACTTAAATTTGATGATACGGCAACCCACTCGAACGCAAACGCACCAAAGTACAGCGTAGCAAGACTTTACCCTCAGGAGGGGCATGATGCTTTGGACAATTTTTGTGATTTTGCTGATACTTTGGCTGCTCGGCTTTATCGGGTTTCACGTGCTTGGCGCCTACATCCACATTTTGTTGGTCATTGCGCTGGTGGTGCTGGTTATCCAGTTGATCAGTGGACGACGAGCACTTTGAACCCTGCTTTTATTGCAAATAAACCGCTTATGGGTGCAGAGGATCTTTTTCAGCTGGGCAGGTAGGCGGCCAACGATCTCCAGGCATCCCAGTTTATGTGCCTGGGGATTTGCGGGCTCAAGGAGAAACGATCATGAACAAGGATCAAGTGACCGGCAAAGTTGAGCAGGTGGCAGGACGCGTGAAACAGGGAGTGGGAGAAACCTTAGGCAACCAGAAATTGGCCAACCAAGGTGTAGCGGATCAGGTAAAGGGCGCCGCCAAGGAAACCTGGGGCAACGTGAAGGACGCCGCCGGAGCTACTGCCGATCGCCACCAGAAAGAAGCGGAACACAAAGCCAATGATGCGCGCACCGGAGTTCGCGAGAAGGTCGAGGAAGTTCAACAGAACATCAACGACCGGATCGACGCCCATAAGGCAGAGGAGCGTAACAAAGCGAGAACGGCCTAGCTTCCATTGGTCCTTTTAAGATGGGGGAGCGAACGCACCCGGTGGTTTAGGGTGCGTTCGCTTTTTAGTGTGCTGACACCCCAGGAAGTAGAAGGGCAGCAGCAACAAAGAAGAAGAAGACCATCGAGATAATCCCGTTCAAAGTGAAGAACGCGGCGTTCAGACGCCTCAGATCGGTAGGGGAGATGATGAGGTGCTCGTAGAGGAGCAGAATGCCCACCGCGGCTACTCCCACCCAGGCGATGGCGTTGAGCGCGAAGAGCTTCAACAGAAAGCACAACAGGACCATCATCACCAGGTGCATGGAACGCGCGATCCAAAAGGCTGCCCGAATTCCCCAGGCTTCCGGGATGCTGTTCAAGCCACTTTCCCGGTCGTGGGCCATATCCTGGCAGGCGTAGAGAACGTCGAAGCCTCCCACCCAGAAGAGCACCGCGGCAGTCAGCACGATGATGCGCGGGTCAAGAGAACCGCGGATCGCGATCCAGGCAGCTGCGGGCGCAATCCCCAACGCCAGGCCGAGCACCAGGTGAGACCAGCGGGTGAACCTCTTGGTGTAGGAGTAAAGCAGGAGCACCGCGAGGACCACCGGGGAGAGCAGGAGCGTCTCGCGGTTCAGTTGAGCCGCGGCGAGGATAAAGGCCGCCGCCATCACCACAGTAAAGCCGCCGACAAAGTTTCGGCTTAACAAGCCAGCGGGAATCGCACGGGATGCGGTCCTCGGATTGGCCGCATCCAGGCGGGCATCCGCCCAGCGATTGAAGGCCATCGCGGCTGAGCGCGCGGTCACCATGCAGACCACGATCCAAAAGAGTTTGTTCCAGGAAGGCCACCCGGCTGCGGCAAGCATCGCGCCGGAGAGAGCAAACGGGAGGGCAAATATGGAGTGCTCCCACTTGATCATTTCCAGGGTGGTGCCTACATTGCGCAGCAAAGCCATGCCTTCAGTGTACCGGCGGCAGGAAGGTTTAGGGTTGTGAGGCTTGCAGGGAATGACTCTGGAGCTGCAGGGGTAGAGCGGTGGTATCCCAGATCTCGCGAAAAACGAGCGAGATGTGGGGCACCCGGGGTTTGTGGTGAGGTACAAGGACTGACAGCGCTTGCCCTACTTCTCGACTGATCCGTTGGCAACCTGAAGGTTGTTGGTCACCTTGAAGATCCCAGGCACGCTGTTGGCGCGAATACCCGCTACATTTTTGTCTGCCTGGCTGTTGACCACGCCATTCAGAGTGACATTGCCATTCACGACCGTGATGCGAATGGGCTGCGCCGGGTCGAGGGCGTATTTATTCAAGCTGGGATAGCCGTAAATAGCCCGGTAGACTGCGCGGCGGGATTGATCGTCCATAGGCGACAGGGGATCGACCTGGATGTTGTTCACGACGTCCTGCACACCCGGGAAACGGCTGGCGAGCGAAACTGCGGAGTCAGCCGCCACCGGGCCCAGCGCGTTGCCCGCCAGGGTGACCACTCCATTCTGGACGTTGACGCTGATGGCGTTGAATGCATTGCCGTAGCCGACGCGATCATATTGCAGCTTCTGCACGATCTTCTGTTGCAGCTGCGCGTCAGTCATCTCTCCGGCGCCTGCGATCTTGAGGTTGTTTCGAACCGCCACCACGTTCTTGGCGCGATGCACTTTGTTATCGATTTGTTCTTTGGTGGCAAAGTCGTTAACCGTGCCCTCCAGATCGACGACCCCGTTCTTGACCGAAATCTGTATGTTCTTGTATTTCTTCAAATCGTTCTGAAGTTGAGCCTGAATATTGTTATCGGTCTGCGCGTTTTGCCCCGCAGCATACGATGCCCGGGGAGTGACCACCTGAGAACCCAGAGCCAGACCAACCGCCAGCGCCAAAGTGAAAACATGTGTTGTCTTTATCATTCCGATCTCCTGTTTTTCCGCGATTTTGCAGTTCGCAGATACGTCCACCTACTAAAGACACAAAACGGGGGCCCGGGTTGCCCCTCCCTGTTTACTACGACTCCAGGACGGCGTCAACGATAGCGTTTGTGAACTTTCAGCACCAGGCTGAAGACGCCCGACTCGTCGCGCAGAGCAACGATGGAAACGCTCTGCGTAATGTCCACCTGGGCCTGAATCAGCTGCTGCGCCGTGGCGTTTACGTTGGTGGCGTAGGTGACCTGAACATTACGGGAGATGTTCTGCGACACGGTGATCCGCGCGCTGGAACTGCCGACTGTGCCCACGTAGGTCGGATCGATCTTAACGCTGCCTCCCCCAAACAGCTTCTGCACCCGGCTCCCGACGGCCGCATTCAAGGCGCCTCCCAACAACGCATTCGTGGTTGAGTCGGAGCCGATGGACTGCTCCTGTTGCGAATAGAGCGCTTGCTCCTCCTGGGTACGGCCGAGGGCCAGAAGGGAGATCACGTCCGCCTGGGCCAAAGGTGGCTCAGAGCGGAAGGTGGGCGTGAGCTGATTGAGATTGCCGTGCAAGCCGATGGTCACGTCGTATTCCTCGACCCGGGTGGTCGCATCGATGTCGATAAAGGGCTGGATCATGACCGGGTTGGTGAAGAAGATTTGCCCATGCTGCAAGTGGTAAGTGGTTCCGGCAAAGTTGGCGGTCCCGTCGGTGATGTTGATGCGGCCCAGGATGGCCGGCTGGGCCACGGTCCCGCGGATGCGCAGATCCACACTGCCGGCCAACTGGGCGTAAGAATTTTGAAAGTCGAGCTGGGGCGAAGAAAACACGTGAACATCCAGCCGGACGTGACTGGACGGCGCGTTGGGATCCGGGGGCACGTTCGCCGCTGGGCTGGGGGCAAAGCTGGCAAAGTCAACGTTCGGACCAATGATGAAGCGCGTGATCTGAACACTGCCACTGAGGATCATGTTGTTCTGTGTGCCCAGCAAGTGCAAGGTCGTATCAGCCGTCGCGCTTATGCCTGCATAGCGGACCCGGATATCCTTACCCGTCGCCGTAAAGTCTCCGTACAGGCCCTGTTGGTAGGCCAGGAAACCTCCGAATTTGAGCTGGCCGCCTCCGGTTGTGCCCACCAGGTTCTGCACCTGAAGCCGGTTCTGGTCGAAGACCAGATCGCCATTCAATTTGCTGATGCCGTTGGGCAGATCATTGAGAGCCAACGCCACGTTGGTGAGGTGCATCCGTCCAGCGAAGGAGGGCTGGGTAAGGGTCCCATTTGCCTCGACGTTGAAATCCACATGGCCAGAGGAAGTAATCTCGGGATCGAAGGTCTGCGCCAACTTCATGTTCACCGCCCCATCGCCGGTGACATCCAGCGCCTGGGTACCCGTCAAAGCAGCCGTGCCGGTGAGCGAAAGATTGGTGTCCTGACCCGTGATATGTGCCTGGGTAAGCTGAAGCACTCCCTCACGCAGGGAAGCGCGTATCGGCCCCTCGGCCTGGATTGGGATGCCCTGTAACGTGAGGGTGAACTGATTAATCTCCGCGTCTCCGCTAAACTGCTTTGGCTCGCGCAGCGGGCCGGCCACGTTGATCGTGCCCCCAATCGCCGAATTGCCGCTGACACTCTGCACGTGAAGGGCACGCAGGAACGGGGCAACATTGAGATTGGTCAACACCGCGTTGGCGCGGGTGTCGAAATTGCCATGCAGCTGGGTCTGGCCGGTGACTTTAAACTGCGCTCCCGCCAGGCTGTTCTGCGCGGTGAAATACGCCGTGCTGCCCTGGGTGTGCGCTATCACCTCCAGGGCACCGGCAGGCTGCCCGCCCAGAACGAGATTGCGCAAGTGAAGCCCGGCCAGAACGGAAAAGGAGTCAAAGGTGCCCGAGGCATGCGCGTCAAACTTCAACGCGCCGGCTATCGAGAGGCGGGGATCTTTGGGTTGGGGGAAATGCGATAGTTCGAAATTGGTCCCGTCCAGGTTGCCCAGGAACTGCCGCGTCTTGAGGCTGTAGGTCCCGTTGCCCTCCACCGTTCCACCATCCTGGAGAAGGGTCAGTTTCGTGAGGTTGATGTCCTGTCCAGCGAGGATCGCGGCTGCGGTCAGGCTGTGATAAGGCTGCCCTTCGATGGCTCCGCCCACAAGGGTAAGATTGCCCCCTCCGTTCAGATCGCCGAGCATTCCCCCCGCACGGACCTGCAGGTTCAGAGTTCCCGTCACCGGGAAATCCTGTCCGACCAGCGACAACACATCGGTGAGCGATGCGTTCTGCACCTGGGCGGTCGCATGGATGGTGGCCTGGTCATCAAAAGCCACTCGCCGCCGGTTGATGCGATGCGCTTCCAGTTGCCCCGAGGCGTGGATCACCGTCTTGTCCCGGGTGAGCGTCGCATGATCGACAGAGATGAGACTGGAGGAGTAACTCGCATTCGCGTCCAGCTCGTCCCAGAAGATGCTGGTTGGCGTACCGGCCGGGGTTGAGTTGGCCGCAGGCAGGGCGGCCGGCTCTGCAGATGGTTGCTCGGGCTGCGGCGGCTTGTTATTAGCCACTGCGGGAAGCACAAACGACGTAGAAAACTGCTTCGCGGTGAGGTGGCCTTTGAATGCGGGATCCACCAATGAACCGGTTCCCTCACCGTCAAAGGTGGCGTCACCGTGAAGCTGGATGGGAAGTCCGCTTATCCCGGGCTTGCCGTTCACACCCAGATCCAGCGCCTTCAACACGTGATCGAACTCGGCCAGATTGTGGTTGACCAGATGGATGGTGAGATCAGAAGGCCTCTCGACCGGATACACGCCCAGCAAGCCTGAGACCTTGAGCGTGGTCGCGGAACTGTGTGCTTCCAGTTGATTGATCTGAACCTTGCCTCCGCGCTGGAAGTACTTGGCATCCACCGTCCCACTGATCGGAACCTTGCCGGGACTGGGACCGTCGGGAACACTCATGGCCAGCACAGCCGCAACGGTAAGGTCATCCGGCGAGCCTGTCCAATCGACACTCACATTCCCCTCACCCGCGGTATCGAACCCCAGGTCTCTGTAGTGGAGCGGGACCACGCTTTCGAGCACGGTCGTCAGGCGCACACCGCGCACCCGGGCGCGAATGTTCATCACCTGCGCGCCGGGAGTCTTGGGGAGACTGTCGGGCGCGCTCCAGTTAAGAAAGCGAAGGGCGGCATAGACGATCCCGCCCTGGCGCGGGCGGGCAACCAGATCTGGTAACGAGATCTCGTTGGGAGTGATGTGCAGGTGAGTGGTCGCGTTCACCCCGTCGATCCAGAAGTATTCGATGGCATAACTGGTGTTGATCACCTTGGCGTTGCCGTCAATCACGTAGTCTTTGGCCCCGGTTCCGTGAGCCGTGATGGCCAGATTCACGCTTCCGCGGCGGAAGCCGTCAACCACTCCGAGCCCGGTTAACTCGGCCAGCTCGACCGGGCCGTCCGCGTAAAGCTTCCACTGCGGTTGGGCAAAATGAGTCAGGCTTCCGGAGGCTTGGAGGTTGGTTTTTCCGGTGCTGAAGTGGAGCGTCTTGATATCGACTGCATCCGGCGCTGCTTCCACACTCATATCCAGCTTGCTGCGTACGACTGCGGAGTTGCCCTTCTGGGCGTTGATGTCGGAGCAGGAGATTTCGCCCACATAGTGTTTGGTCGCCGCCGCATAGGTGACCACCACCCCCAGATCGTTCGCGGCCATCTGGAACGGAATGGAGCGCTCGTTGACCAGCGCGACGCCGTTGTGAACTTCTACCCGGCGCGCTTGAAGGTCGAAGATCGTGTCGACCGCCGGCCGATTGGTGTTTTGCTTAGCTTTGGGCGCCGGCTGGTTGGTGTGCCCATCGGGATAAATGATGAGATGGATCGCCGGACGGTCAACCTCCAGGAAGTCGAGACCCAGACGGGCATCGACCAAGGAAAGTATTTTGGCTCGCGCATAAAGGCGATCGACGTGGGCGTAGGGCAGTTCGCCGCGGCCTTCCAGCCCATGGATTGTCAGGCCATTCACTTCCACGGCCAGGTGGCGCAGGTTCCATTGCAAGGACTGGATCTCTACCCGGCCGCCGGTGGCGTCTTCGAGTACGGTCACGACCTTCTGCCGGACGATGTTGGCAAAGTGCGGCGTCGAGGCATAAAACATCAAGCCGGCCACGACCAGGACAAGCAGCAGCAGCAGGGTGCCGCCTACCCTCCAGATCCAATGCCACGCGCTCATGCTTGTCCTCCGGACTCGGCTTCGTCGCTGGAACCAGTGGTCCCCACCTGTCCGTAGGCGGGATCGAGAATGCTTACGCTGCCCTCACTCTTCAGGCTCTGTAACCATTCAAGGAGCAGAGAACTCACTCGCTGTTGCAGCAGGATCTCCTGAATGCGGCTGGAGACTGCGGCCAAAGGTGGAGGCTTCTGCCCGTTGAGCTGGGGCACGAGGGTCTTGTGGTAGTAGTCCTCAATTTCCTGCGGCGTAATCCGAACCCCGGAGCCGAAACGCGACTGGATAAATGACAGGATTGCCATCCTTTCTGTCCAGTGCTTCTCCACTTCTTTCTCCTGCAGGCCATGTGCTTTGAGAAAGGCTTGCCAACCGGCTTCGGTGTTGCAATGGTATTGCGCACATGCAGGGATTACGGCACGCAACTCCTTGAGGCGCTGTTCGACTTCCTCCGGCGCCGGTGGCGTGGCAAACTGTGTCGTCTCCATCTGTTGCAGGATGAGAGCGCGATCGATCAGGCGCTGCAGGGCACGTTGCGGGGTGTTGCGCGCGGGATTGACACTGAATGGCTGCAAGACGCCGTAACGTATTTCTTCCTGCACATCACTCTGGAGGATCACGCTGCCGTTGATGACCGCGACCACATGATCGAGAACCACGGCGCCGGGTGGCAGAGGCGGGGCGGTTTGCTGTCCCCATGCGCTTGCAGCGGCAATCATAGCCAAGACCAAACTCCAAATTCCGTAGCGGCTGCCGGCGCTGGTTAGCCCACATCTCTCGCGAGATGCCGGCCTGCACGACTTGATGCTCAGCAGTCTCAACATCAAAAGCTCTGTCCGATACTGAAGAAAAAGTTGAAGTGGCCGGCCTGCCCCACGTGGGGGTTCGGAGCTGTAGACGTGGTGGTGTAGTCGTAAAAGACAGGATAGATCGGGGGGTTGAGGTTATAGCTGAGATCCCCGCGTATTGGGCCGATGGGGGTGTGGTAACGCAGGCCAAGTCCCAGCGCGTGGGAAAAGTCATTGAAGTCGCAGGTGTCCGGCGTGTTGTAGGTGGTGTAAGGCGTAGTGACATTGCGGCAGGTATAGCTGTGGGGCTGCTTGATACGCAGGGCGCTCGGCCATATCTGGGAAGACTTCTGAAAAGCGTTGCCCATGTCATGGAACAGGACAAAGCTCAGATCGGTGCCCACCCAACGCAACGTCGGAGGCGGCGGGCGAAGTTCGAACGTGTTCACGAATACGCCCGCACCGCCTACCGGATAACCGGTCTGGGGATCGCGCGGCCCAGCCGAATTGATAGGGAAGCCACGGTGCGAGGTGGCGCCGCCGGCATAAAGCCGTTCGGGAAGGGGGATCAATTGCTCATCTCCGTTGCCGAAGGAGCGCTCCTGTCCATAGCGAGTTTGCCGGGCAAACACCCAGTGATTGTGGCCAAAGTCGTAATACGTCGCATTGCTGAGGTCAATGCGATCGAAGTTGGCCTGGGAGCCGAATTTGCTATCCGCCCCGAAAATCTCCCCGGTGTTGAAGGTGCCATGATGCGCATCCAGTGGGACATCGCGGGTATCGCGAATATAAGTAAACCCCGGACCCCCTACCCGCACCGGCTGCGCCAGCAAGGGAATTTGCGCCAGGCTGACCTGCAGGGTGCTGGCATTCACCACCACCCGGCGATACGACATGGAATAGATCAGGGTGATTGGTTTGCTCACCCGCTGCGAGACCCGAAGCGCCCCGGAAAGAATCGACGCCCGGTAGGTAGTGATCACAGCGCTGTTGTTATAACCGCCGGAGAGTGTCAGGCTGAACGAGGGCTTATTCAGAACGTGCGGATCCTGGTAGCTGAGCAGAGCGATCTGCTCCAGCGTCCCATAGTTGGTCCGCAGGGTGATCGACTGGTCGGTGCCACGCAGGTTGGTGCGGCTCACATTGAACAAAACCCGCGGACTGACCCCGGTATGACCGTTGGGACTGCAGTTGTAGCTGTTGGCGATGCCCAACGTTGCCTGTTCCGCCGGGGAGAGACAGCTTGATGTGGGGGTGCCTGTCTGCACTTCGAAACCGAAACCGTAACTGATATCCCAGCGCTTGGCTTCGGTCAGATTCAGCAGAACGTTTTTGTAACTTTCATCGCCGTTTGGATTCTGGATTGCCGTGTTGACCTCGTTGAAGAGGGCCAGGTCATAAAGCCTCCGCTGCATCTGCAGCAGCGCGGTCTGGTTGAGCGGATCGTCCGGGTGTAGCGTGATGCGCTGCTGCACGACGGACGGCTTGGTTCGTTCCACACCGGAGACAATCACCTTGCGCACGAAGAATTGTTTACCGGACGCAATCTTCATGGTGAAGTCGATTTCGTCGGGGTGATCCGGATCGGGTTGCTGGAACAGGCTTACCTGGGCATTGTCATAGCCTTTGCTGAAGTAGTAGGTCTGGACGAGATCGCGGTCCTGGTTCACGTTAATGGCGGAGTAGGGCTGGCCTACCTGGGTATTCAGCGCCGGGCGAAAGTCGTTCAGCTGCTCGACGGTAGCTCCCTCGATATCATATTTGCCGATGCGCCGCTGGGTGCCTTCGTCGATGACATACTCGATCTTGAAGTGGGAGATCTTGCCCGGCTTCGCGGTCCCGGTATCGCTGTCGGTGAATTTGGTCGTCACTTTGACCGCGCTGAACCCGTTGCTCATATAGAGCGCTTTAATGCTGGCGATATCCTGCGCGACCAGCTGCTGGCTGAAGGCGCCGTAGCGGTCCAGAAAGGCGTTCGGGCGAACGCTGAGACGTTGTTTAATGAGCTCGGTGCTGAAGTACTTGTTGCCGGTAACTGTGACGGAGTCAACCACGTGCCGCTTGCCCAGGTTGACGGTGTAGAGCGCGGTGATATGCTGCGCGTCGGTCTCCACTGGTTGGTGCGCGACCTTCACATCAAAATAGCCGTGGCTCTCATAATAGTTGCGCAGGTTCTGTGCGCCCTCGTTGAGCAGGTCCTGGTCTACCGTGCCCTCTTCATAAACCGGCACCAGTTTCTGCAACTGGCTGCGGCTGATCTTCGCCCCTTCCACTTTCACCAGAACGATCGGCCCCTGGTGGGCGAGAAAGGTATAGTTCAGCCGGTTGGTGGGGGGAACGTATTCTTTCGAAGTAAGACTGATGGTGGCGGCTAGATGTCCCCGCTTGCTGTAGCGCTTGCGCAGCCTGGTGAGGGCACGGCTTACCGTGTTGCGGTTGACCTTGGCGTTCCGCTTGAGTTTGGCCTGCTTGCGGAACTGGGCTTCGGTCAGGCCGCTATCGCCGGTTAGCTCGACGTCGCCGATCCGGGCCGGATCACCGGTGGTGACCTCAAAGTTGACATCGATCAACGAGTTTTGATGGTCGATGACCTTAGTGGAGTCGATCTGGCCGCGGTAGTAGCCATTGTTCTCCAGTGTGGTCTTGATCGAAGGTTCTGCCTGTGCTGCCCTGGCGTCGGAGTAAGGTGTTCCCGCCTGCAGTTGGGTGGCGCTGTCCAGCACGGCGTCGAGGCGTTCGTCTTTGACTCCTTCCACGTTGACCCGGCCGACAAAGAGGCGTGGAAGCCCGGTAAATACGATGGTGACGCTATCCCCGGCACGGACGCCGGCCACTTCGATCGTTTGGTAAAGGCCGGTGGCGTAAAGGCTGCGCAGGCTTTCGCGAATCTTTTCCGGGTCCAGGGGAGCGCCCGGCTGCTGCGCCAGCTGGCTAGGCAGGGGCTTCAGCAAATCTGCGCTTACGCCATCGAAACTAATACTCACCACCTGCAGGCCTGCCCAGTCGAGCAATAGCCCCTTTTCCTTGTCCTGGGGCGCGAGCGGAGCGGGTGGTGCTGCCTGGGCGCCGGCGATGGGGCAGGAAACGATGCTGAGCGTGAGCGAAACGCAAAATGCCAGAACGGAAAGAGGAACGACGGCGAGATTGTGATGTCGGCGCGCCAATGGAAGCAATGGTGTCAAAAGCAACAAGACCCTCTCAGATGGGTATCCAGACTCGCCGATCTGGATTGCCGACCAAGACCGCCGCCGCGGCTCTCTACTTTATACGAATCTCTATACTAAGACGTGATCGCCAATCCGGATGTTACGGGAGCGTGCAGTGGAACAGATTGAGGAGCGGTACTCACGCCAGGTACTCTATCCGGGGATTGGGGCGAGCGGCCAGAGGCGACTGGCCCAAGGCCATGTCGCGGTGGTAGGCTGCGGAGCGACCGGGGCCGCGGCTGCGGCGCTGCTGGCGCGGGCCGGGGTAGGAACCTTGACCCTGGTCGACCGCGACTTTGTGGAGGAGAGCAACCTGCAGCGGCAAGTTCTATTCGACGAGGCCGATGCTCGCGAAGCGCTGCCCAAAGCCGAAGCTGCCCGGCGCAAGATCGCGCAGTTCAACAGCCAGACCCGAGTGCACGCGCATGTGGCGGACCTGGTCCCCTCCAATATCCACGCCCTGCTGGACCAAGCTTCCATACTGCTCGATGCCACGGATAACTTCGAGACACGCTACCTGCTGAACGACTACGCAGTTGAGCAGGGCCGTCCGTGGATTTACGCGGCCGCGGTGGGAGCTTATGCCGCCACCATGAATATCCTGCCCGGAGAAACGGCTTGCCTGGCATGCCTCTTTCCCCGGCCGCCGGCCGGCATGGTGGAGACCTGTGACACCTCGGGGATTTTGAACACCGCGGTCAATTTTGCCGCGTCCGTCGAGGTGACCGAGGCGCTCAAGTTTCTGGTGGGCGCGAAAGACAAAATGCGGCGGACTCTCCTGGGCCGCGATCTTTGGACCAATGACCAGGCGGAAATCAGCGCCGCTACGCCCAAGGCGCACTGCCCGGTTTGCCAGCAGCGGGATTTTGTCTATCTCCGCGGAGAGGACCGTCCCCAGATCACGCTGTGCGGGCGGAATTCGGTTCAGATCCATGAACATCATCGCCCGGTAGATTTCGCCGAGATGCAGCGCCGGCTGGAACCGCATGGGAAAGTGAACTTCAACCGGCTTCTGCTGCGTTTTGAGCGGGGGAACTATACGGTTACGCTTTTCGCCGACGGGCGGGCGCTGGTGCAGGGCACCACCGACGTGACGGTCGCTCGCAGTCTATATGCCCGGTTTATTGGCAGTTGAGAGTCTCTTAGCCGGTCGCTAAGCAACTCGTGGCCAGCATTGTGCTTCCCACCCTGCAGGTTTCCTTTCCCCAAATGAGTGATTTTCCATGCTGAACGCGAACATCCGCCGGCAGAGCAGCGATAGCGGTGGGGTAACTTCTCTTCTAGAGGTATCAATGTCTATACCCAGTAAGGACTTGGCGACGACGCCCGGGCCAACGGCTCCGGCCAAAGCGCCCAACCAGCATCTGCGCCGCAATCCTCCGATCGCCGGCGAAGCCGAGGCCATTCAGAAGGCCCAGGCGGGCGACGGGGCTTCCTTCGAAATGTTGTACGCGCTGCATAAGCGGCGAGTTTATTCTTTGTGCCTGCGCATGTTGGGCAATGTGGCCGAAGCTGAGGACCTGACGCAGGAAGCTTTTCTTCAGCTATATCGCAAGATTTCGACCTTCCGCGGAGACTCGGCGTTTTCCACCTGGCTGCATCGGCTGGCGGTCAACGTTGTCCTGATGCACCTGCGCAAAAAGGGATTGCCCCAGGTTTCTCTCGAAGAGGCCCTGGAGCCCTCCCAGGAAGACGGGCCGCGTAAAGACATTGGAGCACGCGACCTGACGCTTTCCGGTTCCGTGGACCGCGTCACCTTAGAGCGGGCGATTGAAAATTTACCCCCGGGCTACCGGCTCGTATTTGTATTGCACGATGTGGAAGGGTATGAACACAATGAGATTGCGGGCATGTTGGAGTGCTCGATCGGAAACAGCAAGTCGCAGTTACACAAGGCGCGCATGAAGCTGCGGGATCTTTTGAGGTCGGGCCAAAGGAAAGAGGCGGTTCTATGAACGATGTCCGAAAGGGAGCAAACGGGACCACCGTCGATTGCGCCGCTTTTCAGGACCAGCTTCCGAGCTTGTTTGAGTCGGGTGAAGATCTGAGCACGCAAGAACACCTGAAGACTTGCGAGAACTGCAGCGCGCTGGTGCGAGATCTGGAATACATTGCGGAACAAGCTAAATTGCTGCTGCCTATCCACGATCCCAGTCCGGCGGTATGGGAAAACATCCAGACTGCGTTGAAGAAAGAGCCTTCGCGCGCAAAATAGGGGCCTTTGCCTGCAAAAGACCTGCGTTTCAGGAGCCTTCCCTCAGCCGCTTCTAAAACCGCTTCTGTCCTGACCAGCAGATCCTGGGTTCCCCATCTCTGGCGCCCGACGGCTTCAGCCTCCGACGTACGCTTTTGTCGCGTCTGAGTTCGGCCACGAAAGGGGTGTCCTCTATAATCCGCTGATGGCATGAGCGAGCGGGCGCAGCAAGAGAGGCAGCGGGTTTCCCGCTTGATTCTGACCGGATTTATGGGCGCCGGCAAGTCTACCGTCGGCGCGATTCTGGCCCTCGACCTGGGCTGGAGGTTTCTCGATCTGGACCAAGTCATCGAGGCCAACAGTCATCGCACCGTTGCGGAGATCTTCCGCGACTTTGGCGAGGCGGAGTTTCGCCGGCTCGAACGCCAAGCGGTCCAGCAGTTGAGCGGCCAAGAGGAGATCGTGCTGGCGCTCGGCGGGGGTACGGTGGAAGACGAATCGACCCGGTCCCTGTTGATCCGTTCGCCCGGAAATTGCCTGGTTTTCCTGCACGCTGAATTGCCAGACCTGCTGGCGCGGTGCACAGTAGAGGGGAAAGTTCGCCCCCTGCTGGCAGCGCCGGAAGCCCTGGAGGCGCGTCATATCCTGCGCCTGCCGCACTACCGCGCTGCTCACGTCACGGTTACCACCACCGGCCTGGCGCCACGGGAGGTGGCCGATCGAGTATTGGCGGACGTATCTGAGAAGTGGCTGATTGAAGGAAGAACGAGGTCAGAGCAGCATGGCAAGTGAAGGGAGTGTGGAGCGGGTAGAGACGGCGCGAACCCGCTCGGCGCGGGGCAATGTCGTCTTCGCCTTTGCCATTGCCATAGCGCTGGCGACCGCATACCTGATGCGGGAGATCCTGATGTTGCTTTACGTGAGCGCTCTCTTCGCCGTAGTCCTCTCCCCTATCATCCGGGCGATTACACGCATTCCGATTGGGAAGTGGCACCCTGGCAGGGGGCTGGCTATATTTCTCCTGTTGCTTAGCCTGGCTGCAGCGGCCACCCTATTTTTTGCCTTCGCTTTGCCGCCAGTGTTACGGGACGTGCAATCCCTGGTCGCGGAGATGCCCACGCGCGGCCCGCTGTTGTTGGACCAATTGCATCGGGTTCCCTTCGTTTCTCACATTAATCTTTCCGGCTTGAACACCAAGTTGCAGGGGTTTGCCTCCAACTTCGCGGAATACCTGTTTCTCTCGATCAGCGGCTGGGCCAGCAAGCTCGCCGACCTGGGCGCAGTCCTCTTTCTGACCGTGTACTTCATGCTGGAAGGGGATGAGGCCTACCATTGGGCGCTGTCCTTTTTCCCCAAGTCGGCCCGGGGCCGGCTGAACGATACGCTGCTGCGGGCTGACGCGCGCATGGGCAAGTGGCTGGTGGGGCAGGGCGGACTGATGCTCATCCTCGGGCTTTGCAGCCTCATCGTGTTCGTTTTGCTCAAGATCCGCTATGCGTATGCTTTGGCGGTTCTGATGGGGGCTCTGAACATCATCCCTATCGTCGGCGCCATGGTCTCGATGGCCCTGGTGCTGCTGGCAGCGGCCACCGACTCCTGGGAAAAAGTGGTCGGCGTGGCGATTTTCTATGCAATTTACGCGCAGGTTGAGACCTCTTACCTGACGCCGCGCATCATGAAGAGCAGCGTGGATCTTTCGGCGCTGGGAGTTCTGGTCGCGTTGCTGGTGGGTTCAAAGCTGGCCGGCGTCATCGGAGCCATGATCGCGGTGCCGACGGCGGTGCTGGTCTCGGTGCTGATACAGGAATACCTGGTGCAGCATGACGAGCCGGAAGCAGCCACTTCGTCGCCTGTATGACACCAAAACGGCACGCCTGGCTCCGGCGCGCGTGCTTGCTATCATTGAAGGAGCCGCCTTGACGAATCGTAAACAGCCGCAAACAAGGATTTCGCTCCCATGACCCCAGCCGCCCACGCCGTAGATCGCGTCCCGGCCGGAGACGTGGCTGTGCCCGGGCTCGTGATGTCCGCAGTCCCCGTCCGGCATTCCCTTTTGGCGGACTACCAGGAGCTCTTCAAGGTCCGCGTGACCTCGATGGTCGTGCTTACCGCATGGGCGGGCTTCTACCTGGGATCGATGCGGTCCGGGATCACCAGCGTTCATTGGGGCCTGGTGCAGGCGCTTTTGGGCATTACGCTGGTCTCCTGCGGCGCCAGTGTGCTCAACCAGGTGATCGAGCGCAAGACCGACGCCAGGATGACCCGGACTGCGCAACGCCCTCTCGCCGCCGGCCGCGTCGGACCCCTCTATGGACTGATACTGGGTCTCGCGTGTTTTGCCGCCGGTGCCGTGGTGCTGGCCTGGTATACCAACCCGGTCACGGTGATGCTGACCCTGCTGACGGGGTTTAGCTATGTCGCGGTCTACACTCCGCTCAAGCGCTATACCACGCTGGCTACTTTCATCGGCGCGTTTCCCGGCGCCATGCCGCCGCTGCTGGGATGGACCGCCGCGCGGGGGGTGATTGAGTGGCCGGCCGTGGCCCTGTTTGCCATCCTTTTCGTGTGGCAGTTTCCTCACTTCATGGCCATCGCGTGGCTGTACCGCGAAGACTACGCCAAAGCCGGGATCCGCATGCTGCCGGTGGTGCAGCCCGACGGCTGGTCCACGGCGTCAGAGGCGCTCATTTATGCGGTGCTGATGATTCCGGTCAGCGTCGTACCGTTTTATCTGCACCTGACCGGGCGGTTCTACCTGGTCACCGCGGTACTGCTGGGTTTGGTTTACCTGGCTTACACTATTCGCTTTGCCCGCATTACCCGGGCGCTCACCACGGCGGAATCGCGGAAGTACGCGCGCGAACTGCTGCGGGCCAGCGTGATCCACCTGCCGCTGCTGCTCACAGTGATGATGCTGAACGCAACCGGAAGGAGATAGGCGCATGGCTACCCTGAGCGAACATCCGGCAGCGAACGTCCGGCCGAACGGTAAGGCAGAAGCGATGCCGATTGAACTGGACCGGCTGTCGCATAACTACGGCGATCGCCAGGCGCTCGACAACCTGAGCTTCGCCGTAAAGCCGGCGGAGATTTTCGGCTTGCTTGGGCCCAACGGCAGCGGCAAGACCACGCTCTTCCGCATCCTCTCTACCTTGATGGTGCCGAGCGGCGGAGTGGCCCGGATCCAGGGGTTCGATGTGGCCCGGGAACCGAACCGGGCGCGGCAGCAGACTGGCATCGTCTTCCAGGCCAGAAGCCTGGATCTCAAGTTGACGGTTTCTGAGAACCTGAAGCACCAGGGGCACCTCTATGGATTGCGCGGCGAGATGCTCAAGACCCGCAGCGCAGAAGTGCTGCGCCGGGTAGGGCTGAGCGATCGCGCGAAGGATTTCGTGGAAACACTTTCCGGCGGCATGCAGCGACGGGTGGAGTTGGCCAAGGGCCTCATCCATTCTCCGGCGGTGCTGTTGCTCGATGAACCATCGACCGGCCTCGATCCCGGGGCGCGGCGGGACATGTGGCAGTACCTGCGAACGCTGCGGGATCAGGAGGGTGTCTCCATCCTGGTGACGACTCACCTGATGGAAGAGGCCGAGCATTGCGACCGGTTGGCCATCCTGAACCAGGGCAACCTGGTGGCGCTGGGTTCGCCCGCGCAATTGAAGTCGGCCATCGGTGGCGATGTGGTGCTGTTCGAGACGGCGAGCCCGGAGGCCGCGCGCTCGCTGGCGGAACGCATGGGCGCCCGTTTTGGAGTGCAGCCGAATGTGATGGGCAGCACGGTCCGCCTGGAGCGGCCGGAGGGGCATCGCCTGGTGACAGCGGTGGTCGAGGCTTTTCCCGGTGAAGTGGATGGCATCTCGGTGGCTCGCCCATCGCTCGAGGACGTATTCATTCAACGCACCGGGCATCGCTTCTGGACGGATGCCGAAGAGAAGGAGAAATGATGGCAACCATAGCCGCTACTGCGCCGCGCGCGCGTCAGGCCGTATCGCCGGGGATCTGGCTGCCCGCTTATAGCTTGTGGCAGCGGGAGATTGTCCGTTTTTACCGCCAGAAGGCGCGGGTGGCCGGGGTGATTGCATCGCCCTTGATCTTCTGGGTGGTGCTGGGCGCCGGCTTCGCTCACAGCTTTAGTACGGGCTCCGGATCGTCTGCGCACTACCTGGGTTATTTTTTTCCCGGATCCGTAGCCATGATTGTGCTCTTTACCGCGATCTTCAGCATGATGTCGCTGATTCAGGACCGTAACGAGGGCTTTTTGCTTTCAGTGCTGGCGGCGCCGGTGAGCCGGTCGTCGGTGGTTCTGGGCAAGGTTCTGGGCGGGGCTACGCTGGCCGCCATTCAGGGAATCATCTTTCTCGTATTTGCGCCTTTGGTTGGCGTGCACCTGACGCCGGCAGCGATCGGGTTGAGCATCCTGGCGGTGGTGATGATCAGCTTTGAGCTGACGGCACTGGGCTTTGCCATTGCCTGGCCAATGGATTCGACGCAGGCTTTTCATGCCATCGTGAACATGCTGTTGATTCCGCTGTGGCTGCTTTCGGGCTCCCTGTTTCCGCTGAGCGGGGCCGCGGGGTGGATGCGCTTCTGCATGATGCTGAACCCCTTGACCTACGGCGTGGAAGCGCTGCGTGGTGCTTTATTTCCCGACGCGCCTACGGCGTTTTCTTTGCCCGTCAACCTGGCAGTCACCGCCGGTGTTTGCCTGCTGACGTTTGCCGCATCCTGGGCGATTGTGAACCGGCGCACCCACCGGCCGGCCGCGTAGCCGGGAAGGAAAGAGGAACATGTTTGTAGCGGAAACCAACCAGCGGCCTTCGGTGGCGCTCCCGGTAGCGCTGATTGTCGCGGTGAGTGCAGCCGCCGTTTGCTTTTTGCTTTGGCTGCTTTACCTTCATCATCCGCTGGATGCTTCCGGCTCGCGGCTGCGGTTCTTGCCGGCGCTCAATGCGCTGCTGAATGGTCTGTGCACGGTCGCGCTGTTGGCTGGGTTTTACTTTGTTCGACGGAGGAATATTCCTGCCCATCGCTTGTCTATGGTCATAGCGTTTGTTTTCTCGTCTCTCTTCCTGGTCAGCTACATCACCAACCATGCGCTGCATGGAGAGACGCATTTTCCCGGCTTTGGGACAGTGAGGACGGTATATCTGAGTATCCTGGCCAGCCACGTTGTGCTCTCGGTGGTAGCACTGCCGATGGTGCTGACCACGTTTTTCTTTTCCCTGAGCGGCCGATTCCGGCAGCATCGCAAGATCGCGCGCTTCACCCTACCCATTTGGCTTTACGTCTCTGTGACGGGGGTGGTGGTGTACGCCATGCTGGCCGCGTGGCGTTGAACGCGGCGCCTTTTGTGATGCAAGAAACGGGCCCGCGGCGGGTGAGGCCGATGCCGGACGATGGCACCGTCCAACTGCTGCGCGCAGGCATTTGGATATTGGTGGTTGGCGGGGTGGCCGCGCTTTTGACGGTGACTGTGTTCGGCGGCATTGGGGTACACGGCCCGCACACAAATTCCGGTTGGCTTGCGCTGTTGCTGGCCATGATGTGTCTTCCGTTTGGCAGCATGCTGACGCTGCTGGGAGCGGCCAAGTGGCTGCGCAATCGCCGCCTCGCGCGGGCCCGCGATATGAAGAAAAGTTAACCAGAGATTTTCCGTTCCGCTGGAACATGCCATGCTGGATCAGGATGAGAACAACGCGGCAGAAAGTTCTGCTATGCTTCTGCCTTACCTAAAAGAGAAGGAACGTCATGCCAAAGAGTGTTAACAAAGTCATTCTCCTGGGCAACGTCGGCAAAGACCCGGAAGTCAAATTTTTACCCAGCGGTTTGCCGGTCGCGAATCTTACCCTGGCCACTTCCGATCGGTTCAAGGACAAGGCCGGCGAGTGGCAGGATCGCACGGAGTGGCACAACCTGACTGCGTATCAACGAGTGGCGGAAATTATCCGCGACTACGTGAAGAAGGGCGCCAAGCTCTACGTGGAAGGCCGCATTCAGACGCGGTCGTGGGACGATCAGGCGTCGGGACAGAAGAAGTATCGGACCGAAATTATCGTCAACGACATTGTGCTGCTATCGGGACGCGGCGAGGGAGACGGCGGCGGCGGTGGGACGCGATCGAATACATCTTCGTTCGATCAACGGGCGCCGGTGCACCACGAGGAATTTGCCGGTACGGAAATAACCGACGACGATATTCCTTTCTAGCTGGAAGAGATTGTTTTTTGGAAAAACGTGCGAACTAAGCGAACTATGAGCACTAAGTCGGTGCGTCGGATGGTTGACCAGTAAATGGGAAACGAGTTTCCGCCGCATCGCCTCCCGGTGACACCGGGGAAATAATGTGCGCGATATGCGCGGTAAGTCCCGCCTGTCTGAAGCGGTTGGCCTTCGACGCCGACAAATAGACACACCCGTATCCTCTTAATTTTGGTGTCCTCCTTCACCACTCGTCATAGGCGGTCTGCCACTTTGCCGTTCCCTATATGGCATAATGGCATTGGAGGGTCTGATGGCGGCATCGGCTCAACAGATTGCGGAGTGGCTGGGGGCAAAACCGATGAATGACTTCGACCTGGCACAGATCGTGCGCAAGGGTCTTCCGTTGACCATCCAATCTGTATTCCTATCTCACGGAATGACGAAGGAAGAGTTTCATATGATCGTCATTCCACATCGCACCTTCCGTCACCGAACCGAGCGGCTGAACAAAGGGCTCCAGGAGGTTTTGACTTCTGATGAATCCGACAAGGCTCTACGCGCCGCGCGCGTTCTCTCTTTAGCGGAACGAGTCTTTGCCAACCGGGACAAGGCATTCTCCTGGATGCGAAAAGCAAAGAAGCGATTCCATGGCGAAACGCCGATGGAGATGCTGCAGACGGAGGCGGGAGCGCGCCTCGTAGAACAGATGCTGATTCAGCTGGATGAAGGTATGTTTGCCTGATGGTTCTCTGGCGTATCAGCAACTACGCCGATCTGCTGGGCATAGGAGGCATGACGGCCTCCGCGAGATGGCACACTGCCGGGCAGCCGATCGTTTATCTCGCAGAAACTCCGTCGTCGGCGCTTCTCGAGGTCTTTGTTCATCTCGAGACGGATGAAGATCATCGACCGGATGCGTATCAACTTTTGAAAATCGAAGCGGACGATAGTCTGGATTTTGAATCGGTTGAGCTTTCATCGCTGTCTCCAGGCTGGAAGAGCGACGAGTTGGAGACCCGAGCACTCGGCGATGCATGGCTATCACGGCGCAAGACTCCGCTTCTCCGCGTGCCATCCGCCATCACTCCCGAAACCTGGAATTGGATTCTTAATCCAAGACATGCAGCCGCTGCCCGGCTGCGAATCGTAGTACAGAAAAACATCTGTTCGACGTTAGGCTTTTCAGACCGTGAGTTGGTTTCCTTAGGGTGCTTTTCTGTTCCGCAACCCGAAGCTGTCGAACCGGCTCTTATGCGATGGCCTCTATGGTTTATATTGAAACTAGTCTGACTAGTCTGGATAAAACTTATGACCACCAAAATCTCGGAGAAGCGCGAACCCCAGGAGAAACCAGGGGGCCCGTCCCCCCGGACATGGCAGCTACAGACAGCAAAAGCGCAGTTTAGCGAAGTATTCCGGAGAGCTCGGGAGCTGGCCCCTCAAGTGGTGACGCGGCAAGGCAAGGAGGCGGTGGTCATCCTTGCCTTGGAAGAATTCGAACGTTTAACAAAACGAGACCGGCAGCCGAAGAGTCTATCCAAGTTCTTCGCCGAGTCGCCGCTAGCCAAAGTGAGCATCGATCTCGAGCGTAAGCCAGACTTTGGGCGGACGGTCGAACTGTGAGTGCGTTCTTGCTGGATACGAATGTCATTTCCGAACTGATCAAACCGAAGCCGGAGCCAAAGGTGACGATGTGGATCGATGGCACCGATGAGGAGCTTTTGTTTTTGAGTGTTCTCACCTTAGGGGAGATTCGTAAGGGCGTCGTGCTCTTGCCCCGCAGTGCTCGCCGTACTTTTCTGGAAGCATGGCTCAGTAAAGAGCTGCCGTTACGTTTTTCCAACCGGATATTGAGCGTCGACCAGAAGGTGGCCGATCAGTGGGGACATCTATCCGGCTTGACGAGTGCTAGAGGCGTCCATTTGGGTGTGATCGATGGATTGTTGGCCGCGACCGCCATTCAACATAACCTCACCTTGGTGACCCGCGATACCAGGGATGTGGGTGCTACTGGTGTAACGCTATTCAATCCCTGGACGAATGGGTAGAAGTGTCTGCGGTTTGATACGGCCCTCCTTGTCCCCGAAAACGATCTGTAGCGGATCCAGCTGCGTTCGGTTCGTCTGATCCGGAATTTCGTTCTGTCACTGGAGTTTCGTTGCCGAAAAATTTCTCTGAACGGGGATTAGGTATGCTGTCGACGCATTCGCAGGAGAATGAAGTGTCGCCTGGCGAAGTTAAACATCTCTTGTGTGAGCCGGGCGGAGGCACCGTGCTGTTGTGTCCATGGACTGTCTCCGAGGCGGAAACGACCTTCAGGCAGCACTGCTTGTACCTCTTGCCGGTGCCACAGCGGCAGGGATCGTTGCGGCCTGTCTTTTGATGGGGAGGAAGCGGCAAGGTTGTAAGGTTATCGTCACCAAGGGCCTGATGAAAGTAGACGACCTTTTTCTCGCTAGCTAGCGGTTTGCGATTGACGGACGGAGAGGACGATGGCGTTCTCTTCGGACCAGTCGCGGATGATTTCGACAAATGCGTGGCGGCGAAAGCGATTCCAGTCGTCCCAGAGATTGTGATTCGCTATCTGGTCCTTGAACCGGCGAAAGGGATGATTGCCCTGCACCGCTTTCAAAAGCGCGGTTCGGATGTCATTTCGGTTTACTTCATGGCAAAACTCGCTCATGATGTTCCACTCGTTCACGTCGAATCGATCGGGAAGGGCGAGATACCGGTCCGTGGTTTCAATCAAGACCGCCCGCGTAGCTTCTTCCTTCTGCCAATCGGGCAGCATGGCGATGGTCTCGGGGTCTGCTTCGGTGAGCGCGAGGGATTCCTCGGAGATCAAAAAGACTTCCCCGGTGAGACGATCCAAAAAGGCGAACAAGGAATCAGATTGCTCTTCGAGAGCATCGATCAGGTCTTCGAGCACGGCTGAGGTAGGCATAGCGGCCCTCCCACGATGCGAACAGACATTATAGGAGATTACAAGGGCTGCTTGACCGGTGTGTCAAGCGGGTTGGGTGTGCGGCAGGCTTGGCTCGGCTCTGGGCCGCGAACACGGCATGGCACGCGTTGGAAGGGGCTTCGCCCCATCTTTTTCGGCCCATGTACGCCCCACGGCAAGCCGGGGCAGACAAGACGAACATTGAGGGGCACCCGTCCAGGGAGGCGGGCTTCGTTGCTTGCTCAAGAGCTGCGGCCTTCACGGGTATAGCCGGGTTGTGCTCCAGACACCGCCATCGCGGATAAACAGGAACCGGTCGTGCAGGCGGTTGTCTCCGCTTATCCAGAACTCGATCTGCTCTGCCTGCACGCAGAAGCCGCGCCAGTAGAGCGGGCGCGGGATTTCGTCGGGATGCTCCTCGGAAAATTTGCGAAAGCCGGCGTCCAATTCCTCGCGGCTGGCGAGCGGCCGGCTCTGCTGCGAAACCGCAGCGCCGATCTGGCTGTTGCGCGAGCGGGTGTGGAAGTACTGGTCTGCATCGGCCTCCGGCATCGCGGTGACCCGGCCCTCCACTCGTACCTGGCGGCGTAGCGACTTCCAGTGAAAACAGAGGGCAGCCCTGGGATTCGCCTGCAACTGCGCTCCCTTCCTGCTTTCTATGTTGGTGTAGAAACAGAAGCCACGTTCGTCCGCACGTTTCACCAGGACCATGCGGACGCTGGGAAAACCATCGGAGGTTGCGGTGGCCAGCGCTGCGGCATTGGCATCGTTTGGTTCGGTTCGTTCCGCTTCGGCCAGCCAATGGCCAAACAGCTCGATCGGGTCCGCGGACCCCAGGTTGTGCATCACGTTCATGTATCGATGTTAGCCTCCAGAAGCGGGCGATCTCCGTCGTATGCACAACAATGGGGTGAGGTTTCCGCCCTATCAAGGCCGGTTGATAAGGTAGTTCCATGTTGACGGAAGAACAAGTGGGCGCAGTGCTCTCGTACGAGGAATTGATCCCGGTGATTCGGCAGGCGTTGATGGATTTTTCGGCCGGCCGTGTGCGGCAGCCCTTGCGCAATATTATTCCGGCGCCCGAGTATGGCGGGTGGTTCGGGGTGATGCCGGCCGTCTACGGCACAGTGATGGGTGCGAAGATGGTTGCCTTCTATCCCGGCAATGCGAGTCTTCAGAAACACACGCACATGGCGATGATCCAGTTATTTCGCGCAGATACGGGAGAGCCCCTGGTGACAATGGATGGGCGATTGATCACTGAGATGCGTACGGCGGCCGTATCGGCAGTGGCGATCGATCACCTGGCTTCTGCGGATGCAAAGGTGCTTGCCATCCTGGGCAGCGGGGTGCAGGCTCGTTCCCATATGCACGCACTTCGCGGCATTCGCGGGTTTACCGATGTACGGGTATGGAGCCGGTCGCCAGAGCACGCGCAGAGGTTTGCGAGCGAGATCGGCGCGCGAGTGATGAGCGCGGAGCAGGCGGTCTCCGGAGCAGACGTGGTGCTGGCGCTGACCAGTTCGCCGGAGCCCATCGTGCAAGGAAGATGGCTAAGCCCGCACGCCATGGTTTGCGCGATCGGCGCGGCTACTCCGGAGCGGCGTGAACTGGATACAGAGACCATGCGCGGTGCGGTGGTGGTCGAATCACGTGAGGCGGCGCTGAAAGAAGCGGGGGACATTGTTCTTGCCCAGGCACAGGTGAGGGCCGAGATTGGCGAGTTGTTGAATGGCGCCCAAATCGATCGCGGAGACCGGCCGGTGGTGTTCAAGTCTGTGGGGATCGCGGTCGAGGATATTGCGGCGGCCAAACTTGTTTACGAGAAATTCACGGACCAATCATGTTCACGCACGCCATAGTTCGTAACCCGGGAATGAATTTCGCGCAGGGGCTCAGTCGTGTCGACCTGGGAGTTCCACGGTATGACCAGGTTCTTGCGCAACATGCACGGTACTGCGAAGCGCTGCTCGCGTGTGGGCTTGCGATGACTACTTTGGACGAGGATCTGGATCATCCGGACTCCACGTTTGTGGAGGACACGGCGGTGCTGACGGCGGGCGGCGCTGTCCTCACACGGCCTGGCGCACGCAGCCGCGAAGGCGAGGTAACGGCGATGCGTCCTGTCCTGCGTGAGTTCTTTCCGGTCACGATGGAGATCGAGGCGCCGGGAACAGTGGATGGCGGGGATATCTGTGAGGCGGACGATCACTTCTTTATCGGTTTGTCACTTCGCACAAACGAGGAAGGAGCGCGTCAGTTGGCGGCTCACCTGGCTCGCTTGGGTTATACGTCGAGTGTGGTGGATGTGCGCGCCATGAGCAGCATTCTCCATTTGAAGAGTGGGGTGTCTTACATCGGCAACAACACTTTGGTGATGATGGAAGAGATGGCTGGCTGGGCGGCGTTCGCGGGGTATGAAGTGATTCGCGTAGCGAGCGAGGAGAGCTACGGTGCCAATTGTGTTCACGTGAATGATCGGGTTTTGGTAGCGGCTGGGTATCCTCGGTTGACTACTGAGCTTACGGCTCGCGGGTTTCATCCGCTGGCGCTTGATATGTCGGAGTTTCGGAAGATGGATGGCGGATTGAGTTGTCTTTCTCTTCGGTTTTGAGGATGCAAGTTTATACAGAGAAAAGCGTTTGGCTGGCTGCGCCCCGCGACTAGTCCAGTAACGAGGGTTTCTTCCAGTCGAAGTGACGGCCGAGAATGGCTTTGATGATCCAGTGGTCGGTGCCGGCGGTCGGGCCTATCCCCACTCCGATATTGATTTCCCATTTGGGCGAGACGTTGAGATCAGTCACTACAAAGATCTGCTGCTGCTGGTCGTGGATAGAATCAAATGCGCCCAAGCGGCCGTAGTCTGCGTAGTATTCGATACCGCCACTGATCTGACGGTTAAAGTCATAGCTGAGCTTTACCGCAGGCGAAAAACCCAAACCCTGTTTTACATCTGGACCATGCCAGGTCCGTTCCAACGCGGGATTGATTGCCCAGTACCAGCGGCCCTGGTACTTATCGACAATCGGCCGTATTTCCCAGGTCCAGGTATCGGGTGAATAGACGGCGCGCTGATACCCGACCTCGGTCGATAGACTCACCCCCACAGGCCAATGCCAGGAGTCCGGCACCCGCACGCGCGGCCGAATGTGGTCGCCCACCCACTGCACACCGTGGCCGTTCTGTTCACTGGTGAAGACATAGAAGCCCACTTCAGCCCAGTTGGTCAGACCTTGCGTGATCTCGAGCGTCTCGTGCAGTTGGTGGTTGGTGGGATACACACCATCGATCTGATGCTTCTGCCCATCCGGGGTGAAGTTGGAATGAAGTTCAACCATGGTGCTCTTTGGCTCGACCGTGGGTGCGCCGTAGACCTGGATTTCGTAATTGCCTTGCGCATGCAGCGGCCTGGCGCCCAAGAGCGCAGCAAGGATCGCGACCATATACAGACAATTACGCATAGCGAAAGAGAAGCATGAAGCCTGCATCCATGTGGTTCTGCTGGTGGCAGTGGAAGAGAGTGGGCCCGGGATCGTTGGCCGTGAACTCTACCTCCACCTGAGTGTTTGCATCTACCAGGATAGTGTCTTTCAGGATGCCTTGAACCTCAGGATGGCCAGGCAACCGGCGTAGTTCAAAGGTGTGGCGGTGCAAGTGAACCGGATGATCGTTGGTACTGCGATTGATAAACGCCAGGCGATAGCGTTGACCTGCCGTCAGGAGGGGGCCGACCGTGTCCGGGTAAGATTTGCCATTGATGGTCCAACGATCCATCGCGCCATGCCCCGCGAACCTGGATTCAAAGACCAGTGGAATGGTCACCGCGCTCGCTTGCTGTGGGGGCGCATCAGGGGAAGCAAACAGCAGATAGTCCCAGAGAAGGTCCTGGGGTTGATCCCAACGGGGCTTGCCGGAACTCCCGGAGTATTCCACGGCGATACCCATTCCTGCTGCCATGATGTGCTTGCGCACTTCGCCCAGCACCCAGGCTCCGGGATGATTCATCTCCACCATGGCGGTGACTCGCTCGGCAGGGGCGAGGCGCAACATCGACACCACCTGCGGTCGAGGGACCGGGTTGCCATCCAAAGCGATCACCTGGAATTGATGTCCGGAAAAGGCGATCCAGTGAACTTCGCTTGGGCTGGAGTTAAGAATATGTAACAACACCCGTTCGCCGGACTTTACCCGGAGCGGTTCGCCGAAGCCCAGGACGCGGCCGTTGATGGTGGATACGTTGTAGACGGGATCCATGGCGCCGTCGCCGCTCGACTCCAGATCGCCATCCCAATCATGCAAGGCAAGGAAGATCTCCTGGTCATAACGGCCAGGATGGTCGCGGGGCTCGATGAAGAGAAATCCGTGCTCGCCGGTGTATTGGCCCTTGTGCAGATCTTTGCCGGCAAAGGTATGGGTGTGATACCAGCGGAAGCCGGAAGGATTCGGCATAAACGTGTAGCGCGCGCGACCGCCGGCTGGAATGGGCGGAGTGCCCTCTTCCATGGCGCCGTCCACCTCCGAGGGCAGGAAGAGGCCATGCCAGTGAACCACTTCGCTATTGCCGGTCTGATTGCTAACATCGATAGTGACGGGAAGGCCTTCCTTTAAGCGAAACAATGGGCCTGGTACCTGCCGGTTGTAGGCAATGGTCTTGATGCTTCGGCGCGGAGCAACCTCAAGGTCATAAGGGGCGATGTCGATGGAGTAGTCAGCAGGAGCAGCTTGCGGTGCAAGCGCGCCCAGCGCCGCAGAAGAAGCGGCCATGCCGGACAGCTTGAGCAATTGTCGCCGCGTAACCAAGGTTCATCTTAACAAAGCAAGAGTGATATCCGCGAAGGCGCGCGGTTGCGCATCCGACCGGATTTGACGAGTTCGAAGAGCAAGAGTGGAAAGGTGGAGATAGGGACCGATGATACCGATCAAGAGAGCTGGATCCAGGCGCCGTATTTTGATTGGGTGGAACCTCGCGGCGCTCATCGCTTTGGGGGCCACACTTCCCGGCCTGGTGGCGCAAACGCCGCCGGGTTTGCGCGGCGATGCGGTCCTCGATCATCTGAATGCGGTCATCAATTGGTATCGCGGAGCGATGAGCCGGGTGCCGAGCGTGGGCTTGCCCAGCGATGCCGTGTACCAGATGAACGCACAAAATCTCGCGTCCCAGGTCGCTCAACTCGCTTTCCAGTCGGCGGAAGCAGAGGCAGCGCTCGTTCCGGCGTCGAGTCCGGCTGGCGCTCCAAATACCGCGGGAGCATCCTCACAGCAGAACCTGACAAAGATGTTGAGCGACGTGAATGCTCGCATCAGCGCTCTGCAGGCGCAGATTAGCGATCTGGACCAGCAGATCGCACACGCTCCCAAGGCCAAGCGGCAGCAACTGATGACGCAGAAAGAAAGCGCGCAGGGAGAATTGGAGCTGCGCAACGCAACCCATCAAGCTCTGGAGCAGATGACCCAGTTCATCAGTAACAACGGCGAAAGCGGAAGAGGCGGCCTGGAGGGGAGCATCACGGAACTTCGCCATTCCGTCCCGGAACTCGCAAACCTGGGCGCCCCCAAAACTGCCGCTAAACCGCCTGCCGCCAACCCGTCGACGCTGAGTTCTGCCACTCCGAGTTCCGCGGGGTTGATTGGCGAAATCGTAGCCCTCTACGATCAACTGCAGGGAATGCACCAACTCAGCCAGATAGTGCAGGAGACTGCCCGGGTGCGCGAGGCGGCCACCAACCTGCGCAACCCGATGGTTGCAACGCTGCGGGCCACGATCCAACAGGGCGAGCAACTGGCAAACGCAGCCAAACAGGCTTCCAGCCAAGCGCCCAGCCAGCCGGGCCAGGCGTTGCCGGTTGACCAGCAGAAGAAGCAATTCGAGGCGCTGGCTGCGCGGTTCAAGCAGATCGCCGGCGCATCGCTCCCGCTAAGCCAGGAGATCATCCTGCTCGACCAGGCCAACTCCAATTTTGTGGAATGGCGACAGTCGCTGGTTCATGAATCGAATCGCATCCTGCGGTCGGTCGTTCTGCGTGTGCTGGGGATTGCCCTGGCTATGGGCGTCATTCTGTTGCTTTCGGAAATCTGGCGCAGGATCACATTCCGCTACGTCACCGATATGCGCCGGCGACGGCAGTTTCTCGCCCTGCGGCGGATCGTGATGGGCTTTTGCATGGGGATCGTGCTGATCCTCGGGTTTGTCAGCGAATTCAGCTCGCTGGCCACCTTCGCCGGCTTTATTACCGCCGGCGTAGCGGTCGGCCTGCAAACGATTCTGCTTTCGGTGGCTGCCTACTTCTTCCTGGTGGGGCGATGGGGTATCCGCGTGGGCGACCGCATCAGCGTGGCCGGTGTGACCGGGGACGTCATCGATGTAGGACTGGTCCGTCTGTACCTGATGGAGCAGGCGGGAACAGGCGTCGATCTGTTTCCTACCGGCCGGATCGTAGTCTTCTCCAACTCGGTCCTGTTTCAGGCAACGACGCCGCTGTTCAAACAGTTGCCGGGCGCGGAGTACGCGTGGCACGAGGTGGCGGTAACCCTGAACCCGGAGGGAAAGATCGACCTGGTAGAGACACAGCTGCTCAAGGCGGTAAACGCCGTGCACGCCGATTACCGAAACGAGTTGCAACGGCAGTTGGGCGCAACGGAGCGGCGCATCGAGTTCCAATTGAAAGTGCCGGAACCCCATGGCCAATTGCATTACAGCGACGCCGGCCTGGAGTATGTCGTGCGCTACCCAGTGGCGCTGCGCCAGGTTTCTGAAGTCGACGACAAAATCACCCGCAGCCTGTTGGAAATCCTGCAGCAGCAAGCTGAGCTCCAAGCGAGCGTGTCGGGGATTCCCAGAATTCGGGCCGCGGTTAAGGGGTAAGCGGAACGTTCAGTAAAGTGACGGCGTCCTGCACGCTGGTGTTCGACGCCAGAGGTTTGAAGGCGGAGCGGGTTACATCCTGGTCGCGATTGATGGATTTGAAGAACACGACGCGCCCGGAGATGTGGACGGTTAACGCGGTTGTCTTCCATCGGTTGGCGGCCACCTGTGCGCGCACAATCTGGAAGGCGCCGCCCTTCTCGATGCGGCCGAAGAGGCCGTAGCCGAACTCAATCTCGTTCACGATGTGGGCATCGATTTTCACCAGGCGCTTTTTCTCCGGCTGAATCCAAATTTCTCCGGAGAGCGCGTGATAGACGCGGGTCTCATAGGTTGGGGGATTGTAAGCCGGGTTGGGCATAAAGGTGAGGCGGAGATTGCCCTCCACGGTTCCGTCGTAGGTGTAGAGGAAGGCGTCGGGCATGGCAGTCATCAGCCGCTCCAGACGCTGTTCTTCGGCCTGGTGATCCTGCTTCATGCGGGCCTGCTCGCCTGGGTTATGCAGCAGGTTGTTCAGACGGTCGGTTTCCTTTTTCTGAGCCACTGGATCGAGTGGCTTGCCCTGGCGCGCAAGCACGCGGTTGACGGGCCCGGAGACGGTTTCCACTTCCTGCTCGATGGTGGCCTGATTGCCAACGCGTTTGTCTACGCGGTATTGCCATAAGCTGACTTGGCGGCGTTCCTGGAGCTCGTTGTAAACCACATCCTTGACCAGGTCGTGGGGAGATTCGGCTGGGTTTTGCGCCCGGAGCGTGGACGCGGCACAGAGCAGCAGTAGCCCGCCTAGGGGCAGAATGGATCTCGTCATGCGCCTTGTTACACTCAAACCATGCTAGACGAGAGTACATTCCGCCGCCACTGCGATGCCGCGATGGAGGCGCTCAAGAAGAGCCTGATCGCACGAGAAGAAGACGGCGGATTTGAAGTGGAAGAACAAAACGGTGTGCTGAATATTTTGTTTGACGACCCACCGGGAAAGTTTGTCATCACTCCGAACACGCCGCCACGCCAGGTATGGATTTCCGCGCTTTCTACCAGCTTCAAGCTGGATTGGTCGGAGACGGCCAAGAGCTTTGTCCTTCCCAAGACTGGCGAAACACTGGCCCAGGTGGTGGATCGGGCGATCCTGGAACACCTGCAATAAGAAAATGCGCAAAACGCTCTCCGTCGCCATCATCACCCGCAATGAAGAAGCCAACCTCGAGCGCACGCTGGGCAGTGTGGCGTGGGCGGACGAGATCGTGGTGGTCGATTCCGGCTCGGACGACCGCACGGAGGAGATTGCTCGAAGCTATCGGTCGCGGTTTTATTTGGAAGAGTGGAAGGGGTTCGCGGCGCAGAAGAATTCTGCGCTGGAGAAATGCACTGGGGATTGGATTCTTTCGCTCGATGCGGATGAGGCTTTGAGTGACGAGTTGGCTAAGGAGATTTGGGAGCTGTTGGGGAGCGATCCTCCGTTCGATGGGTATGCACTGCGCCGGCGGAATCTGTTTTTGGGGCGGTGGATCCGATATGGGGGATTTTATCCGGATCTCAAGCTGCGGTTATTTCGCCGTGGGGCGGCGGAGTTTGAGGCTCGGCCAGTGCATGAGACGATGCATTTTCCGGGGAAAGCCGGGCGGTTGAAGGGGGACATGGTGCACGATGCGTATCCCAGCCTGGAGGCGTATATCGCGCATATGGACCGCTATTCCACGCTGGGCGCCGAGCATGTGGTTCGCGAGGGTAAAGGGGGTGGGTTCCCCTTGGCGTTCGTGGCAGATGTGGTGGTGAACCCTGTGGCTACGTTTGTTTATAACTATTTTCTTCGGTTGGGTTTTTTGGATGGCCGGGAGGGGTTGCTGTTGCATTTGTACCACTCGGTTTATGTGAGTTGGAAGTATGGGAAGGCCTGGGAGTTGACGCGGGGACGGTAGTTGTTCGGTAACGAATGAACCAAACCCCTCGTGGGCTGACCTAAGCGAACTGTGAGGGAGGAGAAAACTGCAGATCCCTCGCTAGGCCCGGGATGACAAAAAGGAGAGGGTGGCTCTAGGGAAAGGGGGGTTGCTAAAGGAGCGAGTGGTTGCCGGGGCGCGAAGATGCCCTTTCCTTTAGCAACTGCCGTTTCCCTACGGCCGCCCTCTCCTTTTTGTCATCCTGAGCCTAGCGAGGGATCTGCAGTTTTCTCCTCCCCCTGGTGCCTTTGCTTGCTCCGGTTGATTGAGCGCGCCTATGCTGGTTGGTCGAGGTTCGGCTGTGACGAAGGGCGAGAAAGATGAGGCGCGCTTCACCACCATTTCTGGGGTTCCAGTGCGCCGGTTGTATACGCCGGCGGATTTGCCCCCGGATTGGTCGGCGGGGGTTCCTGGCGAGGCTCCTTATACGCGGGGGATCCATAGCACCGGATATCGCGGCAAACTTTGGACCATGCGGCAGTTCTCCGGCTTTGCTACTCCGGAAGAGACCAATGCGCGCTATCGCTACTTGCTGGCTAACGGCGGAGGAGGACTCTCGGTCGCGTTCGACTTGCCCACTTTGATGGGGTATGACTCGGACGATGCGGAGAGCGAAGGCGAGGTAGGCAAGTGCGGTGTGGCCATCGACTCACTCGAAGATATGGAGACGCTGTTCTCCGGGATTGACCTCGAAACTACCAGCGTTTCCATGACCATCAACTCGCCCGCGAATGTGCTCTGGGCGATGTACCTGGTGACAGTCGAGAAACAAGGGGGCGATTGGACCAAGGTTGCGGGGACGCTGCAGAACGACATCCTGAAGGAATATATCGCGCAGAAGGAATTCATTTTCCCTCCCGCGCCTTCGATGCGGCTGGTCGTCGACACGATTGAGTTTGGATCGCTGTTCACGCCGCGCTTCAATCCCATCTCGATCAGTGGATATCACATTCGCGAGGCGGGCTCGACAGCGCTGCAGGAACTTGCCTTCACTCTCTACGATGGGGTGGAGTACGTGGAATGGGCGCTTCGGCGGGGCCTGCTCATCGATGATTTCGCTCCGCGGCTGAGCTTCTTCTTCAATGCCCACAACGATTTTTTTGAAGAGATTGGGAAATTTCGCGCAGCTCGCAAGATCTGGTACCGGCTGATGACGGAGCGCTTCGGAGCCCAGGACGTTCGCTCCCATCGATTGCGCTTTCATGCGCAAACGGCCGGCGTTTCGCTTACTGCCCAGCAGCCCAAGAACAACATTGCGCGGGTGGCAATCCAGGCTCTCGCCGCAGTGCTGGGAGGCACGCAGAGCTTGCATACCGATGGTTTTGACGAAGCCCTCGCTTTGCCGACGGAAGATGCGGCGCGGATCGCGCTGCGCACGCAGCAGATCCTGGCTTACGAATCAGGCGTGGCCAATACGGTCGACCCTCTGGGCGGATCATATTTTGTGGAGAGGGTGACGCTGGATATGGAGCAGGGAGCGTTTGGCTACTTCGACAAGCTGGACGCCATGGGCGGAATGGTGCGGGCCATTGAACGGGGCTTTCCGCAGAGAGAAATTGCGGATGCCAGCTACGCCTACCAACGAGCGGTCGAGACCGGGGAAAAGATCATCGTCGGCGTAAATGAATATGTCGTGAATGAGGAGCCGCCGGAGATTCTGCGCATCGGAGAGTCGGTGCGTGAATGGCAGACGGACAAACTCCAGCGGCTTCGCGCCCGGCGCTCCAACCAGGCGGTCGAAAAAAGCCTGGACGCGCTCCGGCGGGCGCTGGCGCTGGAGGCTCAGGCCAGCCGGGGCAGCCTTTCCAGCGGAAATACCATGCCTTATTTACTGGATTGTGTGCGCGCCTATGCTACTCTGGGCGAAATCTGCGACGCCATGCGCGCAGTGTTGGGCACCTATCAAGAGGCCGGCATTTCCTGAGGGCTGGGAACCGGCGTTACCAACGGACGTTATTGTGGGTAACCCAAACCCGGCGGCTATACTACTTATGGGTCACGCTCCCGCAACTCCTGCTTTCGTTCAAGCATCCCAGCATGTTTAGCTAGATCAGTTGAAATTAAACCACTCCCCCCGCAGAGAGGCTCCTATGGACAACCATGAAGCTACGTTCTATTCCCTGCAGTTGCGGCTGGTGAGAGACGTGCCGGGCGACGCTGCCGGGCACAAAGTCGAACTGATTGCCTTGCCTGAGGGACCGGGCGAACCACGCCGGGCTCATTTCGAGCATTGGGAGCCGTTGTCGCACCGCTTATCCGCGGTAGCCAGCAGTACCCCGTTTCACCTCAAAGTGATGTACCGGACCCTGCATGCGGGGTTGACCGCATTTTTGATCGACCGGGCGACCGGCCGTCGGCAAATCTTTTCCCTTCATCAGTTAAAAGACCTGGGGCTGGCCAGCTGATCCCAAGGGGCTTCCTGTGGGGCCGTAGCGGAAATGGCAAAACTGCTTTACGCCGGGTTCAGGACAGATTATGGTGGCTCAATTACCCGCGGTGGCCTCACAGGAAGAGCAGATGTCAGACGAACAGCAGAGAGTGCTGGAATACGAGGCAGCCGGTGCGTCCGACCAGGGGCGAACCAGGAAAAGCAACGAAGATTCATATGGGCTGAACCTCCGCAACGAGGAGGGCCGGTGCAACTTTGTGGTTTGCGACGGAATGGGCGGCGCGGCCGCGGGTGAAGTCGCCAGCCGCATGGCGGTCGAGGCCATGTTGCGTGCTATGGACCAAAAAGTGCTGACCCGGGAAACCTTCCAGCACGCCGTCGATGCGGCCAACAACAGTGTGCACAGTAGTGCGGAGCAGGATCCGTCCCGTGCGGGCATGGGGACCACGCTGGTGGCTATGGCTACCCGCGGCGGCCACGCCTGGGTGGCGCACGTGGGCGACAGCCGGGCCTATCGCCTGAGGGATGGCAGCCTGGAACGGCTAACCCATGACCATTCGCTGGTAGATGAGCAGGTTCGTTTAGGGCAGCTGACCCAGGCGCAGGCGGAGACTTCTCCCATGCGCAATGTCATCACCCGCGCCGTGGGGACCCAGGACGAGGTGGACGCCGATGTGATCGAGTTTGCGGTCATACCGGGTGACGTGTACCTGCTGGCTTCCGATGGCCTGATGCGGGAGGTCGATGACGAGCGAATTGCGGCGATTCTCCGCGCTTCCGGGGACCTGGAACAGACCTGCGCGCAACTGATAGAGGCCGCCAATCGAGCGGGAGGCCGCGATAATATCACCTGCGTGCTGGCGCGGGCGCGGTAAAGCACTTCTCCTGTTGCAATCTCTTATGAACAAAATCAAGGTAGTGGGTGTAGTGGGCGCGGGAACCATGGGCAATGGGATTGCCCATGTGTTTGCCCGGTGCGGGTTTCAGGTAGTCCTGTGCGAGGTGGAACAGCGCTTTCTCGATCGCGGGCTGGAGACGATTCGCAAGAATCTGGAGCGCGAGGCAGCCAAGGACAAACTGAGCGCTGACGATGCTGCAGCGACCCTGAAATTGATTCGTGGCACCTTGCATGGCAGCGACCTGGGGATGTGTGATTTCGTGATTGAAGCCGCGCCGGAGCGTTTTGAGCTTAAGCAAGAAGTTTTTTTCACCCTGGATGCGGTGTTGAAGCCGGACGTCATTCTGGCTTCGAATACGTCTTCCATTTCCATCACCCGTCTGGCAGCCCAGACGCGGCGACCCAGCCAGGTGATCGGGATGCACTTCTTCAATCCGGTTCCAGTGATGAAGCTGGTGGAGGTGATCCGCGGCCTCGAGACCAGCGACGAAACCTTTGCCCAGGTAAAAGCTCTGGCCGAGGCTCTGGGCAAGTCGCCCGTCGAGGTGAACGATGCGCCAGGCTTCGTTTCCAACCGGGTGTTGATGCCGCTGCTCAACGAGGCCATGTATGCCGTGATGGAAGGCGTGGCTACGGCGGAAGCGGTGGACCAGGTGTTTCAGTTAGGGATGGCCCACCCGATGGGGCCGCTGAAGCTGGCCGACTTTATCGGCCTCGATGTTTGCCTGGACATCATGCGGGTGATGGTCGAAGGCTTGGGTGATCCTAAATACCGGCCCTGCCCGCTGCTGATTCGCATGGTGGACGCAGGATGGCTGGGGCGCAAGTCGGGACGCGGATTTTACCAATACTGAATCGATGGGAGTACCCGGGCTGGCACCTGTTAGGGTACGGTCCCTTTTTCAAGAGCAAGACAGAGTATGCTTTTTGGATGATGCGGATGACGGTGCTGGCCTCAGGTTCCAAGGGGAACAGCACGATTGTGTCCAGCAGCCGTACGCGCATCCTGGTAGATGCGGGGCTCTCCTGCCGGGAGTTGCTGAAGCGCATGCAGATGGCTGACGAGGATCCTGCCGCCATCGACGCTCTGCTGATTACTCACGAACATCAGGACCATGTGCAGGGCGTGGCGGTGCTGGCTCGCAAACTGGGCGTGCCGGTGTACTTTACCCAGGCAACCCACCGGGCGTGGATGCGTTGGATGATGCCTCACAAGCGCATGACCTACGCGGCGTGGCTGGCGTTGCGGCAGCAGGATCTTGCGCAACGGCAGGCTGGGCCGGCGACTGCGGTTCCGGCGATCGAGGATGCGGAGTGCGCAGACGAGGCTACGGCGTCCAAACAAGAAGATCCGTGTAAGGATCCGTGCAGTCTCCCCGGGGTGGAGTACTTTGCCGCGGGCACCGGTTTCTCAATCGGGGACATTGCGGTTACTCCGTTTACTATCCCCCACGACGCAGCCGACCCGGTTGGTTTTGTCTTTGAAGCCGATGGGGTTCGGATGGCGATCGCTACAGACTTGGGTTACATGCCCCCAAATGTCAAGATGGCGATCCGAAACTGCGACGTTCTTATGCTCGAAAGTAATCACGACCTTGAAATGTTGCGAGATGGACCCTATCCATGGTCGGTCAAGCAGCGGGTCATGTCCCGGGTGGGACACCTATCCAATGAGGCGGTTTCCGACTTTCTGGAGAAGAATTACGATGGAAACGCGTCTTATGTAGTTCTGGCGCATCTATCTGAATGTAACAACCTGCCGGAACTGGCACGAGTTACAGCAGAAAGGGCACTCCGTGACCGCATGAGCCTGCTGGCCAATAAACTGGTTCTAGCTCAGCAGGATGCGCCTCTCGATCCGATTTGCTTATAATCAGGTAAGTTCCATTGGCCGGGCCTGGTCGTTGAACCGCGGATTTCGGTGGCCAGCCGATGGTGAAGTTGTTACTATGGTGTTAAGCGGCTAAATATAACAATGCAAACGACGACTTGTACCGATCGAGTGGTAGGCGACATACTTTCAAGCTGGAGGTATGACATTTCAGGGATTACTCCTGAGATGCGCCGAGATTACGAGCAGCACCTGGTTGAGTGTGCGCATTGCCTTTCGCGCCAACGGCTGCATCGGACCATCGATGTGGCTCTGATTGGATTAAGCACAGTTTCGATTGCCGCCTTCTTGCTGGGGCTTGCGGTGATTCACCGCATGCAGCCCTTGCAGCATTGGGCGCTGGTGGATCTGCATCTGTGGCAGATGTCCTTTGTGTTGAGTTTGCAGGCGACTGCCATTGCGGGTTTGCTCATTTCGTTGATGACATGGGTGCTGGTGGCGGTGGCTACTCCCGCTCCGGTTTATATCGCTGAGGTCGCGATGGCCCAGGCGCGGGTGCTGCAGGATCGGATTCCCGAGGAGTTGCGGGAAAGACTGATGCGTAACGTGGCTTGAGGTTTTGAGTTTGGGATTGAGAAAAGCCCCTTGGAAACAAGGGGCTTTTCTTTTGCCGGGAGGGAAGAACTGCAGATCCCTCGGCTTCGCTCGGGATGACAAAGGAGAAGGTTGCGGTCCGATGAAAAGTGGCGGCCGGACCGAACCAGTCTCTCCGGACCAAGACTAGTCTCTATGGCACCGTCGCCCTTTCCTTTGTCATTAGGAGCGTACCCGGATTTCCTACCTCACCGCTCTCACCGGTGCCGCTTATGTGGTTCTCCTCAAAGAGAACCACATGCAGCCGACCGAAGCCGCAACTCTCGACAGGAAATCTGGGGGAAGCCGAGGGATCTGCAGTTCTGCGGACCTTTCCTGGAAATGTTTTTCAACCGGAGCGTATGCGGTTTCTTCTCCCCGTAAGCCCTGCTTATTCGTTTACCTGCACAGCTCCGATTAGGTCTTTCACCTTGGCGATGTGGTGATGGGCGCACCATTTCTCCAGGGAGTCTGCAATGCGCTGCACGGCTCGGGGGTCGGCGTAGCTGGCGGTTCCAATTTGGACGGCGGTTGCCCCGGCGAGCAGGAACTCGACCGCGTCTTCGGCGGTGGTGACTCCGCCCAACCCCAGGATGGGGATGGAGACGGCGCGCGCCGCCTCGTAGACCATGCGTACGGCTATGGGCTTGATCGCGGGACCGGAAAGGCCACCGGTGTTGTTGGCGATCCGCGGACGACGAGTCTCGACGTCGATCGACAAAGATAAAAAAGTGTTTACCAGGGAGAGGGCGTCTGCCCCGGCGTGTTCCGCGCATTTTGCCATTTGGGCAATGGAGGTGACGTTGGGCGAAAGCTTCACGATCAAGGGACGCCGCGCAACCGCCTTGGCTCGCGTGACCAGTTGATCGAGGATGCCGGTATCAGTGCCAAAGACCATTCCCCCATGCTGGGTGTTGGGACACGAGGCATTCAGCTCGTAGGCGGCAATGCCAGGGGCGGAGTTGAGCAGTTCGATCACCGCGATGTAGTCGCGGATCTCGTACCCGAAGACGTTGGCAATACAGGCAGTGCCGGAGTGAGGACGGAGTGCCGGCAGCTTTTTCTCGATGAAGGCGCGGACGCCGATGTTCTGCAAGCCGATGGCATTGATCATGCCGCCGGGGGTCTCGATCAGGCGCGGAGCCTGGTTGCCGGCCATCGGCTCCAGGGATAAACCCTTGGTGATGAAACCGCCAATGCGGTCGATGGAGACAACGTCTTCAAACTCCACCCCATAGCCGAAGGTGCCGCTGGCAGCAATGATTGGGTTGCGCAGCAGCATACCGGCGAAACGAACGCTCATATCCGGCTTCACGGGCTGGTTGGGCGTCCCGCGCGCGGAGTGGGAACGGGCGGCAGAGAGTGGATCGCCTGGGTCAACACCTTGCCCACGGACGCCGACGGCTGAGTCAGCCCCAACACGGAAGCCAGGGTGGCGGCCAGATCTACCGGCTGCACACGGCCGTGATAGATCCCGGGAGTGAAGGGCGCGCCAAAAAAGCCCAGCGGGACGTGGCGATCATAGGACCAGGGACTGAAGTGGGTCGTGCCGGCGGACAAGGTCTGCATCTGAAAGGCTTCCGGAATGACCATCACGTACCACCCGCCATTCGGGCTGTAGCTGTGGGCCAGGAGCAGTCCCCACTCCGATGGGGGCAGCTGGCCTGCGGCTAACTCCTGGCGAGTGTAGGTATGAACCACGATGGGGATAGCGGGCTGCCGGACGGGCGGAGGCGCGGGCGGACTGATGACCGGCTTGGTGGCAGCGATGCTGGCGCGAGACCTGGAGCGCTGCCTGGAACTGGCCGAGGGCAGCGTTTTCGACAACGGAGGCGGGGTGGGGACCGGGGCGGGCGGTACTGGAGGGGGAGGGGCGGTCGGCGGCAGCGCAGCCACCGCTGCCGGAACCGCCTGTTGAATGGCCTGCTCCGCCTCCTGCTCGTTAATCCCTGCGACTTCAAAGGACGGACGGTTGAGCGACAGGTAAGGTAGTTCCTGCTGCGGCAGCAGGTATTCGATTTTCTCGCCGGGCGAGAATTTGGCGTTCATCGCGTCGTTGAGGTTAGCGACGAACTTGCCTATATCGATGGTGGCTGCGGGCATGCCCAGCGTTTGGGCAACAGCGGGGACGGGCGCGACGCCGTGGTCGGCAGAGAGGGTGATCCAGATATTGGCCAGTCCGCCGGGAACGTTCTTGTCCAGCCAGGTGAAAAAACCATCCAGCTGGGTATCGAGACTATCTACCATCTGTTTCGCTTGGGGAGAGTCTGGGCCAAAGTGGTGGCCGACCAGGTCGGGCGCGGAAAGGCTAAGGGTCAGCATGTCGGTGACCGGATGGCTGCCGAGCTGTTCGTTGGTGATGAGCGCGCGAGCGAAGTCAAGCTCGTAGGCGTTGCCGGCCGGGGTAGAGCCGACTACCTCGTAGAAGTCCCGGGTACCCGGGCTGCCGGCTTCCTGCTCCGCTTGTCCTGCGCGGTCTCCCGAATTGAAGGCGGTCACCCAGTCAGGGAGCGCTTCCATGTAGTAGCTGGAGGTGATGAAGGCCCCGGAGGAAGGCTCGAGCCAGTAGGCGCCGTTGGCTGAGTAGCCGGCGGGAAGGATGGCGGCACGATCCTTGAGCGAGATGCCGAAGACTTTGGCTTGGCCTTGGGTCGCCAGGCGCAGGGAATCACCTACGGTGGAGGCGCGTAGGTTGAGGGGGGAAGCGCCGGGCTCATTGCCGGAATGGACGGCGCCCACGATGTGGTAACGCTCGTCTTCAACCGCGGAGACAGGGCGGGTCTTGTTGCGGGTGAGGTCCCACCAGGCGTTCGAGGAGATGCCGTGCCCGTCGGTGTAGGCCCCGGTTCCCAGGGTGGCGTGGCCGGGAGCGGTCTTGGTGTTGGCGTAGTCGTAGTAGCAATCTTCGAAGTAGGCGCCTTTGTCGAGAAAGAGACGGAAGCCGCGGCCTTTGAAATCAGCACGGTAGCGGTCGAGATAGTCGGCGCGGAACTGATCGATTACGAGGATGATGACCAGCCGGGGATGGGCGTCGTAGGCGCTGGCAAAAACCAGGGACGACCATGGAACAACCAGTAACGCGACGAGCAACTTGCAGACACAACGCTTGGGGGTCAACATGTGGCTCCGACTAGTATCGCAAAAGGAGGAGCTTCGGGGGTTAAAGAGTCTGGGAGAGAACCGGGACGCGCAATGTTGATCTTCAGGAAGGCTCGAATTTGGGACGGTAATTTTCAGCCGTCTCTTCGGGACTTCGCTCAGGTCCTGTCCCGCCTCGTTTATGCTTGGGGCCTATGCTGAGGCGCCTACCCCTCCTTTTCTTGATACTGCTTGCCCCCGCCGGGGCTCAGATCACGGTCAGTTTTCCAGCGAGTATTTCCCCTAAGCCGCTCGACGGGCGCGTGTTGTTGCTGCTTTCCACGGATCCGTCCGCAGAACCGCGGATGCAGATCAATGACACTCCGCGTTCGCAGATTGTCTTTGGGACCACGGTCGATGGACTGGCTCCGGGCCAGGCGGTCACGATTACCGGGGCGGCTGCCGGTTATCCTATTCGGTCGCTGAACGATGTGCCGCCGGGCGACTACTTTGTCCAGGCGGTGCTCAGCATCTACCAGACGTTCCACCGGGCGAACGGCACTGTGGTGAAGCTGGCGCCGGATCGCGGCGAAGGGCAACACTGGAATATCGCGCCCGGCAATCTTTATTCCAAGCCGGTGAAGGTGCACATCGACGGGCGTACCAAGCTTGGCGTCTCACTGACCGAAATCATTCCTCCCATTGCTCCCCCTGCGGACACGAAATACATCCGCCACATCCGGATTCAAAGTGATTTATTGACCAAGTTCTGGGGTGCTCCGATGTACCTCTCGGCGATTGTGCTGGTGCCGGAGGGGTTTGATGAACACCCCAATGCACACTTTCCCATCGCCATCTTTCATGACCACTTTGTCGACGGGATGGACGACTTTCGCACTACACCACCCGACCCTGACCTCAAGCCTGACTACTCGGATCGCTTCCACTTGGCGGGTTACAACCGCATCCAGCAGGACGAGGCTTACAAGGAGTACCAGCAGTGGATCAGTCCGGGGTTTCCTCGCATTCTGGTGGTCAAGATCCAGCATGCGAACCCGTTTTATGACGATTCGTATGCGGTGAATTCCGCCAACCTTGGGCCTTACGGCGATGCGATCGAGACCGAGCTGCTGCCGGCCATCGAGAAGCAGTTTCGTGGGCTGACCAGTGGCTGGGCTCACTTCGTTTATGGCGGCTCGACCGGCGGATGGGAGTCTCTGGCCGTGCAGATGTTTTATCCCAAGGATTACAACGGCGCGTTTGTCGCCTGCCCTGATCCGGTCGATTTTCATGCCTACATGACGGTCGACTTGTACGGTCAGCCCAATGCTTTCTATCTCGAAGGCGCACATAAACAGATAGAGCAGCCGGCGATGCGCAATTACCTGGGACAGACGCTGATCTCGATGCGGGACAACGTCGCCTACGAGGCTGCGCTCGGGGATCACGGCCGCTCGGGGGAGCAGTTCGATATCTGGCAGGCTGTCTATGGTCCGGTGGGGCCTGACGGGTACCCGGCGCAGATCTTCGATAAGCAAACGGGGGCCATCGATCACCAGGTTGCCGCCTACTGGCACGATCACTATGACCTGAACGCGATCTTGCAGAAGAACTGGGACGAGCTGGGTCCGCTGCTGCAAGGAAAATTGCATATCTACGTGGGGTCGGCCGACACCTACTTTCTCAACGATGCCGTTTACCTGATGCAGGACTTTCTCGACAAGACGGGCACGCCCGGCCACGGAGTGGGTTACGAGGGAGAGGTGAAATATGGCGATCGGGCGGAGCATTGCTGGAATGGCGATCCCAAGCTGCCGAACGCGCTGTCTCGCCTGCACTACAACACCATGTACCTGCCCCAGATCATGGAGCGCATCCAGAAGACTGCCCCCGCCGATGCTGACATGAGCTGGAAGTACTGATTCCGCTAGTATTTTCACTTCTGATGTATAGGGAGCAGCCGATTTGAATGCGGCTTTGTCTCAAGCAAAGCCGCACCTCGCGGCGCTCGCGTGTGCAGCGTAGAAGTGAAAATGCTCTAAAGTAGAGACGTATGCTCGATTTGAATTTTGTGCGGGACCACCTGGAGATTGTGGAGGCTAAGCTGCGTGCCCGGGGCATGGATCCCGACGCCTTGCTAGGCAACTTCCGCGAGTTGGACCAGGTGCGGCGTTCGCGGATCACCCAGGTCGAGACGCTCCAGGCGCAACGGAACAAGCTTAGCCAGGAGGTGGCGCGCAGCCGTAAGGCGGGCGCCGATGCATCGCAGATCACCGCGGTCATGGATCAGACCCGGGAGCTGAAGCAGGAGACCGAAGAGTTGGAGCGCGGTGCAGCCCAGGCAGAAAAGGCCATACGCGACCTTCTGGCCAGTATCCCAAACCTGACGCAGGACAGTGTGCCTGCGGGCAAGAGCGAAGCCGATAACGTTGAGGTGATGCGCTGGGGTCAGCAGCCGGTGTTTGATTTTGCGCCCAAGCCGCATTGGGAGCTGGGCGAAAACCTGGGAATTCTCGACTTGCAGCGGGCGGCCAAGATCTCGGGCGCGCGCTTTGCCGTGTACTGGGGTTTGGGTGCCCGGCTGGAGCGGGCGCTGGCCAGCTTCATGCTGGATGTCCATACCCGGGAGCATGGCTATCTCGAGGTGCTGCCTCCCTTCCTGGTCAATAGCGACTCGCTGTTTGGCACGGGGCAGTTGCCCAAATTTTCTGAGGACCTGTTCAAGACGGAAGGCAGCGATCATTGGCTGATCCCTACCGCCGAGGTGCCGATCACGAATCTTTACCGCGATGAAGTGCTCGATGAAACGAAATTGCCTCTGAGCCTGGTGGCCTACACGCCGTGCTTTCGCTCCGAGGCAGGCTCGTATGGGAAGGACGTACGGGGGATTATCCGCCAGCATCAGTTTCAAAAGGTAGAGCTGGTGAAATTTACCCGCCCCGATCAATCCAACGAAGAGCACGAGAAGCTTACGGGGCATGCGGAGGCGATCTTGCAGCGGCTTCATCTGCCCTATCGCAAGGTGTTGCTGTGCGCTGGGGACACGGGTGCGTCCTCATCCAAGACTTACGATCTGGAAGTCTGGCTCCCGGGCCAGGGTTTGTACCGCGAGATTTCGTCCTGTTCCAACTTCGAGGCGTACCAGGCGCGGCGGGCAAATATTCGCTACAAGCCGCTGAACAAAAACAAGACCGAATTTGTGCACACGCTGAATGGCAGCGGGCTGGCGATCGGACGCACGTGGCTGGCTATCCTCGAGAACTATCAGCAAGCGGACGGCACGGTACGGATTCCGAAGGTTCTGCAGCCGTATATGGGCGGCGCAGAAGTGATTGAACGACAGTAGGGCGGCGAAAATGCAGCGTATTCTCAAGAGCTATTTGTTCTGGACCTATCCCCGAGGCAGCTTCCATTACGACGTGATGGTGACGCTGATCCTGATTTTTCTTTTTGTTTCTCCGCGCCTGATCAATTTTCGCGATCGGCCCCAGGAAACACTCACGTCCACCAAAGACATTCTGGTCCGGGGAAATGGGCCGAACGCGCTGATTTATCAGATTGGCGCCGACCAACTGCCCGATACCAGCAGCGAGGACAAGCTAAGGGCAGAGTTTCTGCAGCGGATTCAGGCCATCTCCGGGAATGTACAGATCGACCGGTACCAGGAACAGAAGGACGCCAGCGGACGGGTGACCCAGTACCGGGTTTGGGCACATCGCTAGATTGATCAAGAAAACCTCGGACGGCTCCCACCACGTCCAACAGCCGATAAGGAGCTTCATGGTTCATGCGGGAAAGAGAGTTGCCCTGTTTTGCCTCGGCCTGGTGGTCTCACTCCCCATACCGTTGAGCGCGCAGAGCGCTCCCCCTGCAGGCGATGCGGATTTGCAGAAGGTCATTACGGAACTGAATGGAGCCGCAGTTAGGTTCGTCAGCGCACAGGCGGACTTCGCGTGGGACCAGTTCACGGCAGTGGTCCAGGAACACGAAACGCAGACAGGCACTATCTTTTTTGAGCGGAAGAAGGGCGTCACCCTCATGGCGGCCGACATCAAGCAGGATAACGGCAAAGATGCGCCCAAGACGGTGGTTTACAACGGTACCGAGCTCAACCTCTATGAGCCCACGATCAAGCAGTTGACCACCGTGAAAGCAGGCACCAACCGCGGGCAGTTTGAAAGCTTTCTGACCCTGGGGTTTGGCGGCAGCGGCACCGATCTGGAAAAGAATTGGAAAGTGAGCCTGCTGGGTATGGAAAATATGGACGGGGTCTCGGTAGCGAAGCTCGATCTGGTGCCGAAAGAACAGAAGGTGCTGGACCTGTTCACGCACGTGACCATCTGGGTCGAACCCAGCCGGGGCATCAATCACAAGCAGGTTTTCTACCAGCCGAGCGGCGATCTGCGCACCACGACTTACAAGAACATCCGCTACAACTCTCCGGTGCCGGCCGATGTTTTCCAAATCAAGCCGGCACCCGGCACGAACCACATCGTGAAGTAGCAAGCGGCCAAAACCATTACCAGCGGAAAACATTCCAGGGTGTAGCGCGGCTCAGGCGCCTCCAGGGTGGCCAACAGCAGGCTGCGCAGGAGAATCAGCGCTACCATCGCGCCGGCCAAGCGCGGCCAGCGGAGAACTCCCAGGAAAGCTGCCACCAGGTAGATCAGGTTGAGCGCTCCGTAGTAGAGCGCCAACCGGGTTTCCGCGGGATGCTGGGCATACTGCCACCAGCGCAAGTGGACATTCAGGGTCTCGACCCGGGGACGCAGCCACATGTCGGTCAGCCGCAACAGGGGCAGGGTGATGTAGTAGCGGAAGGGATGCTCGCGGATGCGCTCCTGGGCAAGCTGGGCAAAGCGGGCGTCGATTTCGGGTGTGAGGGTGGTGATGGAGTTGTAATCCTGTAGGAGCCGGCGGGTTTCCTCAGACTGGGTTGGGTTGTCGATTGCGCGCGCGGGCAGGTTTGCGGGGTCGATCCGGTCGCTGTTGCCGGCCCAGTAGATCTCGTTGGTGGTGGTGAAGTCGGCGGTCAGGGTTCTGATCCAGCGCACATAGCCGGGAGAGCCGAATTCTCCGGGATCGTTGGCGTAGCGCGGCGCCAATGGTTGAAAGACATGGAAGGTGCGAGCGTTGCGTGCTGTCCAGGCGACAAAAGGGAGCAGCGACAGCAGCGCGGCTATCAGGGCGAGGCGGCAAGCGGAGGGGAATCCTAGAGTCTTGCGGCCATGGATGATGAGGGCCGTCCAGAGGACTACGGCCAGCAAGGCGCCATCGGGACGCAGGAGGGTGGCGAAGCTCCAGGAAACGATGAGTGCTGCGGTCCATGGGAGACGGGGCCGATCCAGCACCTCGACGAGGGCGCGAAAACCCAACGCAACACAGAAGATGGAAAGCGTCTCGGTGAGCGGGGAGGCGACATAGCTTGCGGTAAAGGGACAGAGGGCCGCAAGCAGCAGGGCGATCCGGGCGGCACGTGGCCCGCAGGTCTTACCTGCCAAGCCGGCGATGAGCAGGCATGTAAGCAGGTCGATCAGGGCCTGCATGTACAACACAGCTTGATAGTTGGCGATGCCGAAGAGGGCAAAACAGAGGGCCAGAAATGCCGGATAGCCGGGCAGGCGCACCAGGGTGGGCTCTATGGTGGTCGCGCCGGATGGGTGGCCTACGGAATGGCCGTAGATGCCGTGGGTAAGCCAGTTGGTGGCAATGTCTCCGTAGACGAGCGAGTCGCCCTGGACTTGCGGGTGGGCGTGGATGAACCACAGGCGTAGAGCGGCTCCGGCTGCGAGCACGAGGAGGGTAAAAAGCCATCGCGCGCGGCCTGGAGGCGGGTTACGTAAGTGCATGCACCAGCATCCCATATGCGCGGTTTTTGGCGGTTGACGGGACGCCAGGGGCCGAAAAGGCTACGGGATTCGAGACTGGGCAACGGCGTACCTCGGGAAAACCGCAGATCTCTCCACTGCGCTTCGCTCCGGTCCCGTTCGGACGGGAGCGCTAAAGGCCGACGTATTCCCAACCTTTAAGGCCCGTCTAAAGTCGGGCCTGATACAAAACACAGGTAACCCCTCCCAGGACCATGGAGGCGCTAGAGTTCCTGTAAGCTTTCTAGCAGGCATGAATCGCCAGATCTTCTTCGATCCACAGCGAAAACGGTGGAAACGCCTACGACGGATTCTGGACGCAGTGGCGGTGTTCTCCACTGTGATTCTGGTGTTGTTTTTTCTGAATGTGGTCAAGACCCAGCACCTCCCAGAGCTGCTGCTGCCTACGCCTAAACGGAATTACCGGGCTATCCGGGAACAGGCCGCCGCAGCGATCAAGGCAAAGTACTCGAAGGGTGCGCGGCGCAAGACCAACCGCAAGCCTTCAGAAATTCCTTTTAATTCCGGCGAGAGCCTGCGCGCGGCGTACTACGTGGACGACGACGCGGGTAGCTTCGCTTCGCTGAAAACCCACATCCACCAGCTCGATATGCTGTTTCCTGATTGGCTCTACGTGACCCGAGCCGATGGCACGCTCGAGGGCGCTTACACAGCAGAAGCTCCGCTGCGCGCTTTTCCGGTTCTGGATGCCCACGGCGTGCGCAGCGTCGACCCGCAGAACAAAGTTCACGATCTGATTGCGGCCGCCCATGAAGATGTGGAGATTTTTCCCGAGCTGAAAAACTACAACGTACTCACACAGGAATGGGATCAGCACGCGACTGCCATGGTAGAGGATCCAGCGGCGCGGCTTAACCTGGAGCGCCAGGTGATGACGTTTCTGGCGGCCAACCCCAGCTATCACGGGCTCAGCCTCGACCTGGAGGACCTGCCCGACGACGCGCAAGCCGGGTACCACTCGCTGATTGGCGAATTGCACGCACTGATGCACCCCAAGAATCTGCGGCTCTTCGTGAATGAGAGCGTGGGTGCAGACGATAGTGAACTCACCGAACTGGCCCAGCAAACCGACTACATCATTTTGATGAACTACGACCAGCACGAGGAAACAGGCGGTCCCGGACCGATTGCGGCCCAGGACTGGTTTGAAGACAACCTGAAGCGCGCGCTCAAAGTGGTCCCTAAAGAGAAGCTGATCTGCTCCATTGGCAACTATGGCTACGATTGGACGATGTCTTTGCCGAAGGGCAAACACGCCACAGCCAAGGTGCTGAATACGGACGATATCTCTGTGCAGGATGGATGGCAGGCGGCCTCGGATGCGAATGCCGACGTGCGCCTTGCCGGCGACGAGCTCAATCCGCATTTTGCCTACGACGATGAAGACAACCACGTACGCCACCAGGTCTGGATGCTGGACGCAGTGACCGCGTTAAATGAGCTGCGCGCCGCGCGGCAGATGGGGGTGCAGACGATTGCTTTGTGGCGGCTGGGCCGCGAGGACGCTTCCCTTTGGTCGGTCTGGGACCATCCCAGCAATGTGAATGCGCCGCAGTCGCTCAAGCAGATACCGCCCGGCGATGACGTGGTATCGGACGGTGATGGCGACATCGTGCGCATCACCGGAGAGCCGCATCCCGGCTCACGCACCATCGACATGGACTCCTACAACTGGACCGTGACCGATGAGCACATGCTGACCTATCCTTCGCCCTACACCGTCGAGTATTACGGTTATAAGCCGGGGGTGGTGGCGCTGAGCTTCGATGACGGCCCCGACCCCAAGTGGACGCCCAAGGTGCTGGACATTCTCAAACAGCAAAACGTCAAAGCCACCTTCATGATGATCGGCGAACAGGCACAGGACAATGTCGGCCTGATGAAGCGGGTGATGGCCGAAGGCCACGAGATCGGCAATCACACCTGGACCCATCCCGACATCAGCGAGATCTCTCCCCGGCAGATGGAATTGGAGCTGAACCTTACCGAACGCCTGTTTGGCAGCAAGCTGGGGGTCAAGCCGCTCTTTTTCCGGCCTCCTTATGATATCGACGAGGAGCCGGATACCAACGACCAAACGGCGCCCGCCTATCAGATCCAGAAGATGGGCTACACCATCGTCGGCAACAAGATCGACACCGGCGATTGGGACGAGCGGCAACGGAAGACACCGGAAGGCATCCTCAACGACGTACTCGTGCAGCTGGATCTAATGAAGACCAAGCCGCAATTTCGCGGCAGCATCATCCTGATGCATGACGGCGGAGGTGACCGCAGCGTGACGGTCGCGGCGTTGCCGGTGCTGATCGCGGGGCTGCGCGCGCATGGTTATACCTTCGAACAGGTCTCGGACCTGATGGGCAAGACGCGCGCCGAAGTGATGCCGCCGCTGAACTATAAAGAGCGATGGCAGGCGCGAGTAGATTCGGTGGCCTTCTTTGCCTGGGCCTTCTTTAACCACTTCGTCGTCAGCCTGTTTTTCGTGGGCGATGTTCTGATGAGTGCCCGGCTCATCCTGGTGGGGGTTTTCGCCCTGATCGACCGGCTGCGCAAACGCCCGATACCCGAAGTCGTTGGCGGATTTCTGCCTCGCGTGGCAGTGTTGATTCCAGCCTACAACGAGGAGAAAGTTATCGTGCGCACGATCCGCTCGGTGCTGAACTCGGATTATCCCCATCTGCGCATCATCGTGATCGATGACGGTTCTCCCGATCGGACCTCAGAAGTGGCGCGCGAAGCGTACCCGGAAGAGATCGCCGCCGGCATGCTGACCGTGTTACGCAAGCCGAATGGGGGGAAGGCAGAGGCGCTCAATTTTGCTGTCGCTGAGTCTGGAAGAAGAGTTCTATGTGGGCATCGATGCGGATACGGTGATCGCGGCGGACGCGGTGTCGAAGCTGGTGGGCCATTTCGCTGATCCCAAGATCGGCGCCGTTGCAGGGAATGCCAAGGTCGGCAACCGCGTCAATTTGTGGACGCGTTGGCAGGCACTCGAATACATCACCAGCCAGAATTTCGAGCGCCGGGCATTGGACCTGTTTGACGTGGTCACGGTGGTTCCAGGCGCGATCGGCGCGTGGCGGACAGAGGCGGTTAGGCAGGGCGGTTGCTACCCGGTCAATACCGTCGCGGAAGATGCCGACCTGACGATGAATTTGCTCGAGCAGGGCTACAAAGTGATCTATGAAGATCGCGCCCTGGCATTCACCGAAGCGCCCACGACGGCTCGGGGGCTGATGCGGCAACGGTTCCGCTGGTCCTTCGGCACACTGCAGGCGGTGTACAAGCACCAGGCTGCCTTTCTTAAGAACAAGGCGATGGGATTGTTCGCCCTGCCCAATATTCTGGTCTTCCAGATATTGTTGCCACTGGTCTCGCCTTTCATCGACTTGATGTTTGTCGCAGGCGTGGTGCATTACCTGATTGATCGCCATTTTCATCCGGAGGCGGCCAATGCCGCTAACTTTGAAAAGCTGCTGACTTTTTTCCTCGCCTTCCTGATCATCGACTTCGTCACTTCGGCCCTGGCCTTCAGCCTGGAGCGGCGGCACGCTGCGAATAAGGGCGATGGATGGCTGCTGTTCCACATCTGGCTGCAGCGGTTTGCGTATCGTCAGCTGTTTTCCCTGGTGCTCTTCAAGACGGTGAAACGGGCTATCGATGGACGCCCTTTCAACTGGGACAAGCTGGAGCGAACGGCCAAAATGTCGGCCCAAACGGAGCGGCTCACCGCCACGCGATAAGAGTAAAATTGGGGAGTTATGTCAACTGCCCAGATCAGCACCGTCATCCAGCCGATTGCGCCCCGCGGAGAATTTCGCAACGAGCCTTTCATCGATTTCCACGATTCGGAAAATGTGCACGCCATGCAAGCGGCACTGACCCGGGTGGGAGATATGCTCGGTCACGAGTACGAACTGGTGATCGGTGGAGAGCGATCGCGCACCGCGGGCAAGATTGAATCGATCAACCCCGCGCGGCCGGCACAGGTCGTAGGCGTACACCAGAAGGCTGGGCTCGAACATGCCGAGCGGGCGATGCGCGCTGCTTTGGAGGCGTTCGCAACCTGGCAATTTGTCGCAGTCGAGGAGCGCGCTGCATTGCTGCTGCAGGCAGCCGAGCTGATTCGCAAACGCAAGTTTGAATTCTGCGCCTGGCTCACGTACGAGGTGGGCAAGAATTGGGTCGAGGCGGATGCGGATGTCGCCGAGACGATCGACTTTTTGGAATTCTATGCGCGCGAGGCGCTGCGGCTGGCTAAGGCGACGACGCCCATCCAGTATCCCGGCGAACACGATCAGTTGTTGTACATCCCGATGGGGGTTTGCGCGGTGATTCCGCCGTGGAATTTTCCTTTTGCCATTATGGCCGGGATGACTGCGGCTGCGATCGTCACTGGGAATACGGTTATCCTGAAGCCTTCGAGCGATACTCCTACGATTGCAGCGCGGTTCCTGGATGTGCTGGAAGAGGCGGGTATGCCGCCGGGGGTAGTCAATTTCTGCCCTGGCTCGGGCAGCACGTTTGGCAACGCAATTGTGGAACATCCCAAGACGCGGCTGATTGCGTTTACCGGTTCCAAGGGGGTGGGCCTCGATATTCATGCGCGCGCCGCTCAGACGAAGCCGGGACAGATCTGGATCAAGCGCACCATTCTCGAGATGGGGGGCAAGGATTCCATCATCGTGAGCACGGATTGCGATATCGATGCTGCGGTGGACGGCGTGGTGGCGTCGGCGTTTGGGTTTAGCGGACAGAAATGTTCGGCGTGTTCGCGGGCGATTGTCGAAGATCCAATTTATGACGTTTTTGTGGAGCGGGTGCGGGAGAAGGTGGCAACGCTGCGGGTTGGTGATCCTTCCGGGAATGCGAATATGGGGCCGGTGGTAAACCGCTCAGCCATGGATACGATTATCTCCTACATTGAGATTGGTAAGGGCGAAGGACGGCTGCTAACGGGTGGTCATGCGGTTGCGACGCCGGAAGGTGGGTTCTATTTGGAACCGACAGTGATTGCGGATGTGGCGCCGAATGCGCGCATTGCCCAGGAAGAGATTTTCGGTCCAGTGCTGGCGGTGATCCGGGCGAAGGATTACGATCATGCGCTGGAGATTGCGAACAATACGGAGTATGGGCTGACAGGTGCGGTGTATTCCGGTTCGCGGGAGAAGCTGGAACACGCGCGGCGGGCGTTCCACGTTGGAAATTTGTATTTCAACCGTAAGTGCACCGGAGCTATGGTGGGAGCTCATCCCTTTGGCGGGTTCAATATGTCCGGCACTGATTCCAAGGCGGGTGGGCCGGATTATTTGTTGCTGTTTACCCAAGCCAAGATGGTCGCAGAGAAGATTTAGCGAGCGAAACATATCCAGGAAAGGTCCGCAGAACCGCAGATCCCTCGGCTGCGCTCGGGATGACAAAAAGGAGAGGGCTGTTGCAAAGAAAGGGCGGCCGCCAAAGGGAAGGGCAATTGCTAAAGGGTCTACCTACCCACAACCGTCTTGTCCCTTGGCAACGGTCCCCTCTTTGCGACAACCCTCTCCTTTTTGTCATCCCGAGCGTACCCGGATTTCCTACTTCACCGCTCTCACCGGTGCCGCGTATGTGGTTCTCCTTAAAGAGAACCACATGCAGTCGACCGAAGCCGCAACTCTCGACAGGAAATCCGGGGAAGCCGAGGGATCTGCGGTTCCGCGGACCTTTCCTGGATATGTTTTTCACTTAATGGGAACGTCAGGCGGGGGAGGCAGATTTCGGTTTTTGAGCCACTCTTTGCTGATGCTTTGCGGTGCGTGCTGAGGCGGGAGTTCGTCGAGATCCGGCATGAAGATTTCCAGTCCGGCTTGTGGGGTCATCCTGGTGTAGCCGTTGACCACCTGAGCCTGGTAGTTGACCAGATCCAGATCGAACCAGGCATCCTTCGATGCGTCGATCATGATGAGATCGACGTTGTGCATGGTCAGCTTGCCGAAATCCACCGAGCCACCCTTCAACGCCAGAAAGTTGTGCCATTGTTCGGTGCGGGTAGCATCGTTCTGTGCGTCTCCGTACATAACTTCGATATCCGGGTTCGCGACGCGGACCATGGTGAGGATCCCATGAATATGGGGCGCCGGCAGTAGCTTTTGGGTGTCGAAGTAAAGATCGTTCTGCGAAGCTTCGACGCCGGCGACGCTGGTTTTTCCCATCACATCGGCGATGCTGACGTGAAAATCACCTAACAATCCTTTGACGGGAAGCTTCAACACTGACAACTTGTCCACATGCAGGTGGATGCGGCCGTCCGGCGCAGGAGAGATTGTTCCATCCAAGCCGATGGGAAGCGGGATGTGCAGCTTGTGAATGGTGCCGTGAACAGAAATCTGGTTTCCATTTCCCGCTAGCGAGATATTGGTAAGCGGAGAACCTGCGACCGCACCCGTGTTGAGGTAGTGGCTGATGTCGCCGATATTGGCGTGAATGATGCCACGCTGCACCTCAAGAACGAAGGACTCTGGATCATCAAAAGATGGATTAACGTTCTTGTTGGTTCGCCGCATCTCTCCAGTCAGCCAGCGAACGTAGATGCGGAAGTCGGGGCCCTTCCGCAGCATGAGGTTGTGGGCATAGATGCGGGTGGGGGATCGCTCGTCCGTTCCGTCAGAGACTTTGACGGCTTGATTGGAAATTGCGGCCGCCGCCGGTGGATGATGGTGTTTGACCCCGGCGTACCAGGCAATGCAGGCGACCAGTATCACTAGCACGACGGCACTGCCCAGCACTACGCGGGGACGATTCACGCCGGTGTTGGATTACGCCGGGGACGGCGATTGGCCTGCAGAATTTTCTTGCGCAGACGCAAGGACTTCGGGGTTACCTCCACCAGCTCATCTTCGGCAATGAACTCGATGGCCTGCTCCAGGTTCATCGGCTTGAAAGGCACGAGGCGGATGGCGTCGTCCGCGCTCGACGCGCGCATGTTGGTGAGCTTCTTTTCGCGCACCACATTTACGTCCAGATCGTTGTCTCGGGAATGCTCGCCGATCACCATGCCTTCGTAGACTTCGACGCCGGCGGTCACAAAGAGCACTCCGCGATCCTGCAACCCGTTCAGGGCATACGCAGTGGTCGCGCCGTTGCGGTCGGAAATCGAGAGCTCCGCTGGGCCGCTGCGGGATCTCGCCCTGGTAGGGCATGTAACCGTCAAAGAGCGAATTCATCACGATGGTGCCGCGGGTTTCGGTCAGCATTTCGCTGCGCAGGCCGATGAGGCCGCGGCTGGGAACACGAAATTCCAGACGCACGCGGCCATAGCCGTGGTTGTGCATCTTCAGCATCTCGCCGCGTCTCGGTCCAAGACGCTCAATCACCGTGCCGACAAAGGCGTCGGGAACGTCGATGGTGAGGTGTTCCACGGGTTCCAGTACATTCCCGTCGTCGGTTTTGGTAACAATCTCGGGCCGGCCCACCATGAGCTCAAAGCCTTCGCGGCGCATCATTTCGATCAGGATGGCGAGCTGGAGCTCTCCGCGGCCGAGAACTTTGAAGCTGTCGGGGCTGCCCGTTTCTTCGACGCGAATGGAGACGTTGGTGAGCAGTTCCCTATCCAGGCGCTCGCGCAGATTGCGCGAGGTGACAAATTGGCCTTCCCTTCCCGCCATGGGCGAATTGTTCACGGAGAATTGCATGGCGATGGTGGGCTCGTCGATGACGATCAGAGGCAGCGGTGCGGGATTTTCGATGCCGGTGATGGTCTCGCCAATGGTGATGCCGGTGACGCCGGCAACCGCCACGATGTCGCCTACCTGGGTCTCTTCCGTGTCGGTACGCTTCAATCCGTTAAACGTGAACAGCTTGGTGATCTTGGTCTTGAGCAGGGAGCCGTCCCGCTTGGAGATGTTGACCTCTTCCCCGTTGTGCAGGGTTCCGTTGAATACGCGCGCGATCGCCAGGCGGCCCAGGTAGTCGGAGTAGTCGAGATTGGTGACCAGGATCTGGAGGGGGCCGTCCGGGTCTCCGCTGGCAGGCGGGATGGTGGAGATGATGGTTTCAAAGAGCGGCTGCAGGTTCTCTCCGGGCGTCTCCAGGGAGGTGCTGGCTGTGCCCTGCTTGGCGTTGGTGTAGAGCACGGGGAAATCCAGCTGGTCCTCGTGGGCGTCGAGATCGATGAAGAGGTCGTAGACCTCGTCAAGCACTTCTTTGGGACGGGCGTCGGGACGATCGATCTTGTTGATGACCAGGATAGGGACGAGCTTGGCTTCGAGGGCTTTCGAGAGCACGTAGCGGGTTTGGGGCAGCGGGCCTTCTGAGGCGTCCACCAGGAGCATGACCCCGTCGACCATCTTGAGAGCGCGCTCGACTTCACCGCCGAAGTCGGCGTGGCCTGGGGTGTCGACAATGTTGATCTTCGTGTCCTCGAATTGGACAGCGGTGTTCTTGGCCAGGATGGTGATGCCCCGCTCCTTTTCCAGCTCGTTGGAATCCATAACTCGCTCGGTAAGGGCTTCGTTGGCACGGAAGGTGCCGGCCTGGCGCAACATGGCATCCACGAGGGTCGTTTTACCGTGGTCGACGTGGGCGATGATGGCGATGTTTCGGATGGGCGTGCTCACGGGCGCAGAATTCCTCTTCTTCCGGTTCGCGGAAAGACATTGCGTTGAAATGGACTAGCCTTGCGTTGACGTGCTGGCTGGGAATAACAGGCAGGACAACCGGGCAATGCCTTTTCTATAGTCTATCAGCCTGGGTTTTTGGGTCTTTTGGGGGTAGGTTCCGACGACCGAACCCCGATGATCTGTCCCGACACAGAACCTCTGTGATCTGTCCCCAGGAAAGAACCCCGGGGCTGTGGTAAGACAGAACTCCCGAGGTTCCTGGTGAGGATAAAGACTATTGCGGAGCGGGCCCTCGGACAATCTGGACGATATCGTCCAGCCTTAGGTGGCGGGCGAAGGCGGCTTTTATTTGGCCGGCGTCCAGTTCGTAGTACTTCTTGGCAGCTACGATGGGCTCGTCCAGGGGCAGGCCGATGACGGCGCGGCGGAGCAGGCCCTGCGCTACTCCCTCTTCACTTGACTCGCCTAATGGGATGGAGCGCAGCAGCATGGCCTTCGCCAGATGGAGCTCGTCGGCGGAGACGTCCTGGGTGCGCATCTGCTCCAGATCGCGCTCGACCAACGCTCGGGCCTTGGAAACGTTCTGCGGATCGCAACCGTAAGTCACGGTATAACTGGCCCGGGTCTTCGATGCTTCCATGCTGACGTCGACGTTGTAGACGTATCCAGCCACCTGGCGTAGATCGTGGTAGAGCCGGGTGGCGTAGAAGCCACCGCCTAATACGTGATTGCCCAGCTGGAGCGGATAGTAGTCGGGATCGAAGCGATTGAGGTTCAACTGTTGAGCCAGGATCACGGAGTCCTGGACAGCCTGCGGATCGGGTACGTTGGCAGCCGAGGCCTTGTTTACGGGGATTGCCGCTAGCGTCGTGTCCGGCTTGGAGCCCTCAGCCTTCCAGGTGCCAAACCACTTGGTGATCACAGCCTTGGCTTCCTCCGGTGTGGTGTCGCCGATGACCACAATCGTGGTCAGATCGGGACGCACGGTGCCGGCATGATATTGCTTTACATCGTCCAGGGTGACTGTGCCCAAGGTGGCCGGGGTTGCCTCCCGCAAGACTGGGTCGTTGGCCGGCAGCAGTGCCAGATCCAGTGCGCGGGAGGTGCGGTAGCCTGGGCTCTTCAAATTGCCGGCCACAAATTGGGTGGTCTGATCCTTCACCACAGTGAAGGCTTCTGCCGGCAATGCGGGATGGAGTTCGTTGTCGGCCAGCAGTTCCACTCCGCGAGAGAAGTTGTCTTTCAAAACCTGTACGGAAAAGTCGAAGCCCGCGCTCTCGTTGGCCGCGATATCGTCCAGAGCTTTCTGGAAGGCCAGGCGGTCGAGCGTCTGGGTGCCATAGGAGTAGAGGCCGTCGAGTATGTCGGAAACGCCCTCCTTGCCCTTGGGTGTTTGCAGGTCCGCGTTGTTTTTTACTGTGCCTACTACGGTTACGGTAGGGCTGGTGTGATCGGTCTTCACAATCAAGCGAAGGCCGTTGGGCAGGGTTGTGTCCGAGGCGACCACATAGTTAGCCGGGACTTTCAGCTGGGAAAGTGAAGCTGCGGCCCACGCCGGCAACAGCACCGGCTTGGTGGGCGCCGAGGTCATCTTCTCGCCACCGCCAAACCCTTTAGCAGCGACGGCTTCTCCGGAAGGAGAGGGTTTCAGAGTCGCCGTGATCGAGTTCGCGCTAACCAGGTATTGCTTGGCCACCCGGTTCACATCCGCCAGGGTTACCCCCTTGATCGCCTGGAGGTCGTCATCCGGAGAGTTGCGGCCCTCGGCGGTCAGCGCCTCCGACCAGACGGAAGCCAACCCGGGGATGGAGTTGCGCTGAAATTCGGCAGAGGCAATCTCATCCCGCTTGGCAGCGTCGAAAAGGTCCTGCGGTAGGCCCTTCTGCGCGTAGCTCTCAACGATCTGCCGCATTTCGTTGATCGGCCCGGTGGCATCGGCTCCGGCAGGTAAGGCAATCTCACCGTATCCGACACTCGCCTTGGGATAGTTCTCGGCCATGCCGAAGGTGGCATAGAGGGCTTTGCCCGCAGGCACCATGCCGTAAACATCAGCACGCTGGCTGGCCAGGATATCGGCGAGGATTTGCGCCGCTGCATAATCGGGCGAATCGGTACCGGGCATGCGATAGGCAATGAAGCCCAGAACATACGGCAGATTGCTATCGAGGGTGAAGGTTTCCGGTTTGACCGGGGAAAGATTGACCGCGGGGTGCTCCGGCACGGGATGGTTGGAAATGTCGCCGAACAGTTCCTTAACTTTGGCGATGGTCGCGGCCGGATCCACGTCGCCCACGATCACCAGGATGGCATTGCCCGGGGTGTACCACTTCTTGTAAAAGTCGCTCAGCATGGCGCCGGTGGTGGCGTCGAAGGAGGGCCGGGTGCCCAAGGGATCGTGCGCGTAGGGCGTGCCGGCAAACATATCGGCATTCAAACGATCGATGAATTTGTAAGTGGGATTGGAGAGGTCGCGGGACACTTCCTGTTCAATGGCGCCCCGTTCGTGGGCCCACTCTGCTTCAGAATTATCCACGCCGCGGAGGCAGGAGGCCTGGGCGTGGAGGGCGACATCCAGGTCGGCGGCGGGAACAGTGGTGTAGAACTGGGTGATGTTTTGCTGGGTGTCGGCATTGTCGCGGCCGCCCAGTTGGGCGTAGATGGCAGCGGTCTGATCCGCGGTCATGCCGGTGCAGCCGCGAAAGGCCATGTGTTCTTCGGCGTGGGCCGATCCCGGAAAGCCGGCGGGCGTCTCATCTCCGCCTACCTTGAAGTTCAGCTCCACCGTGACCACAGGCGCGAGCGCGTTGCGTACGATGACCACCTGCAGGCCGTTGGAGAGGGTGGCGCGAGTCACGTTGCTGGGATCCGCGGCATGGACACGCGGCGCAAACGCGCTCAGCAGGAAAAGCAAAGATAGCAGGGCTTTGAACTTCAATTCGATCTCTCCAAGGCGAATTCTCGCGGGTGATTTCCAGTCTTTCATGGGTTGGCTGTGCTCGACTACCGGTTGGGTCATTCCAGGGGCATAACATCCACGCCGACCTTCAGGGTGTGTTTGGCGCCCCCGAGCAAAACGCCGCGAATGGGGCTGACGTCGCTGTAATCCCGGCCCCAGGCCAGGGTGATGTGGCCGTCGGAAGGCACGCAGTTGTTGGTGGGGTCGAAGTCTACCCATCCAAAGCCGGGGCACCAGGCCGCACACCAGGCGTGGGAGGCGTCGGCTCCTACCAGGCGGGGCCGGCCGGCCGGCGGGATGGTGCGCAGATATCCGCTCACGTATCGCGCCGGCAGTCCCAGCGAACGCATGCAGGCGATTTGCAGATGAGAAAAGTCTTGGCAGACTCCGCGGCGTTTTTCAAAGAAGGTTTCGACGGGCGTGGTCACTTCGGTCGCCTTCGGGTCGAAACGGAAGTCGTGATGGATGCGCGCGGTGAGATCGTTGACGGCTTCCAGTAAGGGACGGTCGGGGAGGAAGGACTCGATGGCGTAGGCGGCCAAGTCCGGCTTGGCCGAGACACGGATGGAGTCGAATACGAACTGGTAGGCCTCCAGGCCTTCCTGGCTGTGGTCCGAGGGCACCAGGTCGCGCACGGTTTCCCAGGAGGGGGATTCGGAGAAGACCGGGTGGGATTGGGCTTGCACTTCCAATTCGCTGCTCGCTTCCACGCTCATGCGGCTGTGGGATTCGGGCAAGGTGAAGGAGGTGACGGTGTTTCCGAAGTAGTCGACGTGCGTAGTGGCGTGGGAGGGCGGCAGAGGCCAAACGGATAGCTCCATGGAGCGGCGCTTCTGCCCGCGAAGATCGCGCGGCGTGAGCCGGACTACGTGGTGGGAGACGGAGACGGGTTCCACGTAGTCATAAATGGTTTGGTGCCGTACGCGGTAGAGCATTTTCTTGCCTTTCTTTTGACGATGGCGCGTTGGAAAGGTGATTGGTCGATGGGAAGGGCATCCCCGCCGCCCCAACAACTGCCTTCTCCCTTGGCAAGGGTTCTTCCCCTTTCAACAACCCTCTCCTTTTTGTCATCCCGAGCGAAGCCGAGGGATCTGCGGTGCGCCTTTCGGGTGCCCCAAATTTAGCGTTCTACAACCAACCGATGGGATCTGTGGTTCGGAGTCACGTTGCTCGCTCCATTTCTGCGTGGCTGAAATAGGTGTTGGAGATGGCTTCTGAGAAGGCCGGCAAGGCGGCGGCGAGATCTCCGATGAGAGTGTCCAGGCGAGTGCGGTTGGTTCCGTCTCCCGCCTCGCAGAGGGCTTCGACATCGGCGTGGAGCAGCTTGGAGGCTGCGGCTTCCATTTGCCTTTGCTTCAGGACGGGCCAGCCGGATCCGGAGGGCAGGCCGGAAAGCCCCGCACAGTGCCAGGCTAAGTCTTTGAGCTGGAAGGCGAGAGAGCGCGGATTGGCTTCGTCGTTCATGAGCAGATCGACCACCGGTGCGGTCTGCAGCACGGTGAAGTAGCGCGAACGGTAGGTGATGGAACTGTCAGCCACCTCAAGCAACATTTCGAGAGAAGGCCAGTTCTCCGGGTCGACCGGAACTACGATCGAGCGCAACAACTCCAGGATTTGCACGGAACGCTCGATTCTTCGGCCAATATTCAGGAAGTGCCAGCCGGGGCCGCGGGTGATGTTGCCGGCTTCAATGCCGCGCAGAGCAGCAAGGGTCAAGATGCAACTGTTCAGGACGGCGAGCGCGTCCGCCGGGGAAACATAGCCCCAGGCTACGCGGTCGGAGGCACGGGCAATGTTGCCCATCTGGCTCACAATGCGCAGCAGATCGGTCGAAAGGCGGTCCCGCACCTGGGCCGCAGCGCGAGTAGCTCGGCTGAGATTCGCATTGAGGCTGTCGCTGCGCTGTTCTTCGAAGATCAGTGACAGAATTTCCTTTTCCAGGTCTCCCTGCTGATCGAGAACTCCCTGGGGATCATCTTTTGCCAGGCGGGAATAGGGAGATTCCAGGCACTCGTACAACTTCATCAGCGAATGCCAGCCGGGGGTTTCCGGTCCCCAGGATTCTCCCATCATGCGGGAAAGTATGCAGCGCAGCACGCGCGCCAGGTGCTCGCAGCGTTCCGCATAACGGCCCAGCCAGAAGAGATGTTCGGCGGCGCGGCTGGGCAGGTCGCTGCTGACCCCGCGATGAAGCTCCACCGGCAAATCGCGCGGACGGCGCAGGGTGAAGTTGTCGACGGGCTCAGGGGAGAGAACCCAGGTGTCTTTGCTGCCGCCGCCATGCTGCATGGAAACGACCGGGGTGTCCGCAGATGGAGAAACGCGGGTGAGACCGCCCGGCATGACGATCCAGCTATCGCCGGCAGCGGCGATATAAACACGCAACACGACCCGGCGCGGCAGCAGTCCGTTTTCCGACCAGACGGGGACGCTGGATAGGTTGAGCAGTTCTTGTCCTACGAAATCGTTCGGCCGCGCCTCCAACTGCCCCAGCAGTCGGGAGCGCTCGGTCGGGCCGAGCCGGCCGCCGAAAACAGGCTCCATGCCTCTGGCTGGGAAGGCCGGCTTGATGACCAAGAAATCCAGGTTCTGACGTACGTAGCGAAGAGCCGGGGACTGACCGCACCACCATGTCGCCACCGACGGCAGTGCCAGTCGCTCGCCCAGCAAGCTTCGGCTGAGGCCGGGGAGAAAGGGAATAAATGCGGAGGTTTCGAGCAGCCCGCTGCCCAGCGCATTGGCTACAGCAACGTTGCCGCTGCGGACAGCCTCGACCAGTCCGGGTATGCCCAGGTAAGAGTCGGAGCGCAATTCCAGAGGGTCGCAGAAACCGTCGTCCATGCGGCGCAGAATGACGTCCACCGGTCTGAGCCCTTCGAGAGATTTAAGAAAGACACGATTCTCACGGACTGTGAGGTCACTGCCCTGGACCAGGGTGAAGCCGAGATAGCGAGCCAGGTAGGAGTGCTCGAAGTAGGTCTCGTTCAAGGGCCCAGGGGTGAGCAGCACGACGCGGGGATGGTTGCGCGCGGAGGGAGAGAGATGCAGCAGGGTCTCGCGAAAGTCGCGGAAGAACCCCGCGAGCCGATGCACCTGGGCCTCGCGAAAGAGGTCAGGGAAAGTCTCCGCCATCACGATGCGGTTTTCGAGCGCGTAGCCGGCGCCGGACGGTGCCTGCGTGCGGTCGGAAATCACCCACCATTGCCCGTCGGGCGAACGCGCCAGATCCACGGCAAGCAAATGCAGGTAGTTGGACCGGGGCACGGGAACGTCATGGCAGGCGCGCCAGAACGCGGGGTTTGCGAATACCAGAGCGGAAGGAAGATCTCCGTTGAGGAGCAGCTTCTGCGGACCGTAAAGATCGGCAAGGATGGTGTTGAGCAGGCGGGCGCGTTGGATCAGTCCGGCTTCGAGATAGGCCCATTCCTCAGGCGGGATGAGCAGCGGAATGGCGTCCAGGCTCCAGGGACGATCGGTGCCCAACGGGTCGCCGTAAACGTTGTAGCTGACGCCGTTTTCCCGGATGCGCTGGCGGGCTGTTTGCCAGCGGTGGGCCAGTTCCTTGCCGCCGAGCGAAGTCAGCGACGCGATATAGCGATCCCAATGAGGACGGAGAATACCGGGCTCCACGCACATCTCGTCGTAAACGCCAGGGGCCTGGCGATAGTCGGCGGTCAGTAGTGGATCATCCAGTATCTCGGCCATAGTCATGCACGTTTGACGCTGGTTTTCAGGGTGTCCGACGTAAATCCAGCGTTAAAGGAAATTCGGTATTGGGTCTTTCCGCAGGAACGGTCATCGGGCCGGGAGTATGGCCAAAGCCGCTGAACCTGGCCAGCCGCCGGCTCTCGGCTTCATACGCGTTTACGGGGAATTGCTCGTTGGCTCGTCCGCCCGGATGGACGACGTGGTAGGTACAGCCCCCGATCGCATGGCCCGACCAGGTATCCACGATGTCGAATACCAATGGGCTGTGAACGGGTATGTCGGGATGGAGGCACGAGGCGGGCTGCCAGGCACGGTAGCGAACTCCGGCGACGAATTCGCCCTCCTCGCCCGTAGGGTGCAACGGCACGGGCCGGCCATTGCACAACACGGCAAAGCGCTGGCCGACCATGCCCGTCACTTTCACTTGTAACCGCTCCACGGAGGAGTCCACACTGCGGGCGGTTCCACCACTGGAGGCTTCCTCGCCGAGCACGTTCCAGGGCTCGAGCGCGTGACGCAGCTCCAGATGGATGCCGCGCGCGGTTACAGAGCCGATAGGCGGAAAGCGGAACTCGAAGTGGGGAGCAAACCAGTCGCTGCGAAAGCCGTAACCTGCCCGATTTAGATCGTCGACCACATCTTCCCAATCCGATTGCACGAAGTGAGGCAGCATGAAGCGGTCGTGCAGGGTGTTTCCCCAGGGGATCAGTTTTTGGTGGTATGGCTTACGCCAGAATTGCGCGATCAGCGCTCTCACCAGGAGTTGCTGCGTCAAGCTCATGCGCGCGTGGGGCGGCATTTCAAAGGCGCGCAGCTCCAGGAGGCCCATGCGGGTTCCGGCGCCTTCCGGCGGATCGAGCTTGTCGATGCAGAATTCAGCGCGATGGGTGCTGCCGGTTACGTCGGTTAAGAGATGACGGAAGAGGCGATCGGCCATGCGTTTGGAGGGCGGGGCCGCACCTCGCTCGGGAATCTGGTCGAAGGCAATCTCCAGCTCATAGAGCGATTCCACGCGCCCTTCGTCGACCCGGGGATGCTGGCTGGTGGGACCGATGAAGAGGCCGGAGAGCAGATAGGAAAGCGAAGGATGGTTTTGCCAATAGTTCACCATGCTACGCAACAAGTCGGGCCGGCGCAGAAAGGCGCTGTCATCCGCAGTGGGTCCGCCAATCACCAGGTGGTTGCCGCCGCCGGTCCCGGTGTGCTGCCCATCGAGCATGAACTTCTCTGTTCCCAGGCGAGTCTCGCGAGCCAGTTCGTACACAGCGGTCGTGTTTTCGACCAGGGCATCCCAGCTGGCGGCGGGATGGATGTTGACTTCGATCACGCCTGGATCGGGAGTGACTTTAAAGACCGAGATGCGGGTGTCGGTGGGCGGAGTGTAGCCTTCGATCGACACCGGCATGGAGAGATGGGCCGCGGTATCTTCGATGGCGGCGACCAGGTCGAGATAGTCCGCCAGGTAGTCGACCGGCGGCATGAAGATACAGAGTTTTCCCGCGCGCGCCTGGACGCAGAGCGCCGGCCGGGTGAGGGTGAGCGCCTGGGCTTCCTCTGCTTTCGGTGTGGCTTTGTCCGCAGCGGGTTGCGGTTCGTCCTCGGCTGGGGGCATGGTGAACAGATCCATGCGCCGTTCCGGGCGATCCGGCAGCTTGTCCCGCCAACGGAAAGGGTCGGGGTCGAAAGAGTACGTGAGGTCTTCCGGCTTCGTCCAAGGCATAGCCTCGATCGGCAGACGGTAGCCCATGGGTGAGTCGCCGGGGGTGAGAAACATGCGTTCTTTCAGGGGGAACCAGGGCTGGCTGGTCCATCGCGGAGTTCCGGACCGGGTGGGGATGCGACGCAAGGGGAGCACATAGCCGATCGGCTCTACTGCGGCCTTTTCGAAGATTTGGGCAAGGCGGGCGCGTTCGCCGGACTCGTGCAGCTTGGGGTCGAGTGGATCGATGATCTCGGGCAGGCGCCGTTCTTTCCACAAATGAAAGAAGATGTCTTCGTAGGCTGTAATGGTGAACCGAGAGCTCACTTGCAGGCGCCGGGTGAGAGCTTCCAGAAAGCTGCGTGCGTCTGAGGCGGCGTAGCCATAGTCTTTGCCGTCTTCGGCAAAGAGGCTTTGCTTTTCCCAGATTGGGACTCCATCGTTACGCCAGTAGCAGCCAAGCGCCCAACGGGGTAGTGCCTCTCCTGGATACCACTTGCCTTGCCCAAAGTGGAGCATGGCGCCGGTGGAGAAGCGATCGCGCATTTTGAGCAGGAGCGCCACCGCCAGCTTTCGCTTGGCCGGGCTCATGGCGGTGGTCGACCATTCACTTCCGTTGCGGTCATCGAGGGAGATGAAGGTGGGCTCTCCTCCCATCGTTAGGCGGACGTCTCCCACCCGCAGATCCACGTCCACCTGGTGGCCAAGGGCCTGAATCTGCTCCCATTGCTGTTCTGAATACGGCTTGGTGACGCGCGGGGATTCGTGAATCCGCTGCACCGTCATGGAGTAGCTGAATTCTGTCTTGCAGAGTTCGAGCGGGCCGGAGATGGGCGCGGCACTGCCCACATCGGGCGTGCAGGCGAGCGGGATATGGCCTTCCCCTGCGAGCAGGCCCGAGGTGGGATCGAAGCCGACCCAACCGGCGCCGGGGAGATAGACTTCGGTCCACGCGTGCAGGTCGGTGAAATCGGTGGAGGCGCCTGCGGGGCCTTCGAGAGGTTTCACGTCCGGAGTCAGCTGGATCAGGTAGCCCGAGACAAAGCGGGCGGCGAGCCCGAGGTTGCGCAGGATCTGCACCAGCAGCCAAGCCGAGTCGCGGCAGGAACCCGTGCCCAGAGCAATGGTCTGCTCGCAGGTTTGTACTCCGTGCTCGAGGCGGATGACGTAGCCGATTTCACGTTGGACGCGTTGATTGAGGTTGACCAGGAAATTCAGAGTGGGCGTGGAGACTCGCGGTACCTGGGCTAGAAAACCAGCCAGCCTGGGCCCGGGGACTTCGGCTTCGAGAAAGGGGCGCAGTTCGCGGGCGAGCGAAGTCTCGTAAGGAAACGGGATCTGCTCCGCGTAGGGTTCCAGGAAGAAGTCGAAGGGATTGAAGATTGCCATTTCGGCAACCAGGTCGACCTCGACCTGGAACTCGGTGGTTCTTTCAGGGAATACCAGGCGGGCGAGGTAGTTGCCTTGGGGGTCCTGTTGCCAGTTGATGAAATGGTTCTTGGGGAGAACTTTGAGGGAGTAGGCCAGAATTGGGGTACGACAATGCGGGGCCGGCCGCAGGCGGATGGTTTGCGGGCCGAGCATCACTGGACGGTCGTAACGATAGTGAGTCTTGTGATTTAGAGCAATGTGCAGGGCCATAGGATGGAGTCCCTATAGATTACATGCGTGTTTGGGAAGTGCCCTCCGAAGATGCTGACAGGGGATGCTGCTCCGTCTAGGACGACCAGGGGAGAGTGTGGGTTGGTTATAGGTTTGCCTTCTCCTTCGTCATCCCGAGCGTTAGCGAGGGATCTGCAGTTTCCTTTCCCTCGGCATCCAATGCCCGAGGAAAAGGCCGGGGTGGCGGAGGGTAGGGTCTGCCGCGCCGGTATGATGTTTTCATGTCAGCGACACCTGAAGTTCTTGAGCGCGCGCGGAAGATCAAGCTGTTCCTTATGGATGTTGACGGCACCCTCACCGACGGCAGCGTCAACCTGATTTCCCTGCCCGGCGATGGTGGCGTGGCGGAAATGAAGGCATTCAATTCGCAGGATGGCGCAGGGTTGAAACTCGCGCACATTATGGGGATCCGCGCCGGGTTCATTACCGGGAGAAAATCTCCCGCCGTGACGCAGCGCGCCCACGAACTAAAGGTGGAATTCGTCTACCTGGGGCAGGAAACGAAGATGGCCGCGTTTGAGGATTGCCTGCAGAAAGCCGGGGTTGGGGCGGACGAAACCGCCTACATGGGCGACGATCTGCCCGATATGCCGGTGGCCAAACGCGCCGGGCTCGCAGTTGCCGTGGCCGACGCCGCCGCGGAATTAAAGGCGGTCTGCCACTTCGTGACCAATGCCAAGGGCGGAAAGGGCAGCGCTCGGGAGATCGTGGAGCTCATTCTAAAGGCCCAGGGAAGATGGGAAGAAGCAGTTCCCCGGGCGCTGGCGTAACCCTGTCCACACGCACGTCCACGCGGCGGAAGGTGTATCCCACACGGGATGCGCTCTTTGCGCGACTGCGCACGTAGTGATTGCTCCCGCCGCACCGGTGACGGTTCCCCTCGTAGCAAGACAGACGACGACGCCAGTCGTCGACCTGCAACCTGCATCTGCACGCCGATTCTCAGACTTTTCGCTCTACACCAGACCCCCGCCTGTTGCGATTGCTTTTTCTTAAAAGCGATTTCAGCAAGCAACACATAGATGACCCGGGGGTCGTAGATGCACTCATTTCCCAGCCGTTTTGTCTTTGCCTTTTTTCCTTTTTTGCTGCTCTTGCCGGCGATGCCTCTCCACGCCCAGACTGCCGCAGGCACCATCACTGGAACGGTCACCGATGGTTCGGGCGCGGTGATACCCGGCGCTGCCGTCACCATTGAAAACCCGGTGAGTGGGCTCAAACGGAGCGCAAAAACGGATGCTGCAGGCCAATACAGATTTACTAACCTGCCCTTCAGCCCCTACCACCTGGTGGTGCATGCGCCCGGCTTTGCAGAGTTCACCGCCGATGTACCGGTGCGGTCTTCGGTCGCTGTGACCCCCGTCGTCAAGATGCAGGTAGGAGAAGCTTCGACCACGGTCACCCTCACCGGGGACGATCTGGTGGAGAATGACACCTCACTCCACACCGACATCGACCGCACTTTGATCGAGAAGCTGCCGCTCGAGAGTTCGTCCTCCTCGGTGAGTTCGCTGGTCACGCTCTCGACCCCTGGAGTAGCCGCGGATTCCAATGGACTCTTCCCACGCAAGCAGAACCTCGTTTAGGAGTTTCCTACAGCATCAAGCGCACCAATACGGTGCTGCGCGTGTCCTATGCCCGGACGCTGGAGACGCCGTTCAACGAAAATCTTGCCCTTTCCAGCGAAGGTTGCACCAATGAAGTATTGTCTCCCCTGCTCTCCTGCACGTCCGGCGTGCAGGGCACGCGGCAGCCCGGCTTTCGCAACGAGTTCCATGCCGGCTTGCAGCAGGCTTTTGGAAAGAACATTGTGTTCAGCGGTGAATACGTGCGCCGATACTTCGACTACGCTCAACGGGCAGCCGGCGGTCGACCTGAGCGGATTGACCGCAGACCAGCAGGCTGAAGCCGGGCTGACTTGTGGGGGGATCAAGGCGACTCCGACTACGCCGTCGCCTTCGCCATGCCTGGCGTCGGAGTATGGCTCGACTCTGCTGAGGATTCCCGCGCCCAGCACGGGGAACAATGACAGTAATCCGTCAAGGATTCGCCAACGGAATCTGTTTGACGTTTCTCTGGGGCATGACAACTTATTTAACGGTGACCGTTACAAATGGAGTCTGCAGGTGACAGGGGTCAATATGGCTAACAAGGTCGCGCTCTATAACTTCCTGTCAACGTTCAGCGGTACGCATTTTGTGACGCCGAGGTCGCTAACGGCGGAACTTGGGTTTCACTTCTAAGCGGTGTTCTGACGACAAGGAAATCTTCCTTAGCTATGGCGTTTGTGGGTCGATCCATTCCAAGCGGTTGAGGGGCTGCGCCCATCGTTTTCGGCCCACGTACGCTTAGGCGAACGTGGGGCACCCGTCCGATTTCCTTGAGACTACGCGGTTTCCTCTCACGGCTATTTCATCCCAATGGAAGCAGGGCATCGCTAACGGGATTGCTCCAAGACCTCTTGCGCGCGCAGGGCAAGGCCGCGGGCAACGGAAATGAATTCGTTGCCGGTGCGGATGCGTTGTTCCCCGAAGCGGTTTTCGAAGATGCGACGGACGGCGGGCACGAGTGAACTGCCCCCGGTGAGGAAGACTCGATCGACCTGAGCGCGGCTTATGCCTGTGGATTCGAGGAGCGAATCGACGGAGTGCTCGATGGCACGCAGCTCTTCGGCGATCCAACTTTCAAAGGCGTCGCGGGTAACGGCGATGCTGATATCCATGCTGCCGTCGCGGAAATGGAATTCCGCCTCCTCGTTGTGGGAGAGCTTGAATTTTACTTGCTGCACGGCCTGATGCAGGTGGTAGCCGAGGTCTTCCTCAATCAACGTGATCAGGGCCTCGATTTTTTCCGGCTCCAACGCCCGGAGGCGAGCGGTCTTCAGGATCTCCATTACGTTGGAAGTCCGCAAGAACGACAAGTAATGCCAGCGCTCGAGGTTGGCGTAGATCCATGCCGGCACGGCGGGCAGAAGCTTGTTCATGGAGCGAGCAAAAGAGTCTGACCCAAGCGCCGGAGAGACGAGCTTGCGCACGATCCTGGCATCGAAGGCGTCGCCGGCTAGACCCACTCCACTGTTGCCGAGCAGATCCTGCGGCTTGCGGCCGCGCTTGCGCACCCCAGGGCCAACGTGCAGCAGAGAGAAGTCGCTGGTACCGCCGCCGAAGTCGCCAATGAGGATCAGCTCGTCGTGATCGAGGGTGGATTCATAGGCGTACGCTGCCGCCACGGGCTCCATTTCGAAGTCAACCCGCTCAAAGCCTGCAGCAGCAAAAGCCTGGCGCAAGCGAGAGAGGGCGTAGGTCTCATCTTCTTCTTTCTCCGCCCCGACAAAATGTACCGGGCGGCCCACCATGGCGTAGCCGATCGGGGTGTGGAACTGCTGTTCTGCGTGGCGGCGCAGATCGGTGAGAATGCGGGAAATGAGATCTTCGAGCGTGTAGTGACGGCCAAAGACCGCGGTTCCGGTTAGAGAGCGATCGGACAGATAGGATTTGAGCGACTGAATCAGGCGGCCCTTGCTCTCGGCCGCCAGGTAGTGCTCGATGGCCGACGGGCCCGCCCATGCATGGGTTCGTAGCCGGTTGGCTTGTTTGGCCTGCTGCAGGTAGAGGACCGAGCGAAAGGAAAAAGTCTCGCCTGTAAGCGTGGGATAGGCGACCACTTCCACCTGCGATTTGCCGGAGGCACGGGCGACCGTGCTGTTGGTGGTGCCGAAGTCTATGCCAATGGCCGGGACCTGGTCTTGCGCTTGCCGCATTCTCTCCATTATTTCAGCAATGCGTTGCTTGACATGGATTGGCGGGGACGCCCATGCTGCTGGCATGAGGAAAGTGGTGCTGCTTCTCCTTGCCGCCGGCTGCCTGATGCCCCTGAGCTTGCTGGGCCAAGGGATAACCGACGGCACCAGGAAAGTGATTGTGGTGGGGTTTGTCGGAGGCTTCGTCAGGCACGATGATACGAAACACGCCGAGGTGAGATTTGCCGCGCATCTGCGGGAACGTTATCGGTCGGCAATCGATGTAGAGGTGTTTGGGAATCATTCCGGAACCCCGGCGCTCCAGCACGTACTGCGGCTGATCGGCCCGGATCGAGCGCACGCCCGAATCATCATCTTCGGCCATAGCTGGGGCGGAACAGAGACGGTCACACTCGCGCGCGAGCTGGAGCAGAGAGGCATTCCGGTTCTGCTGACCATCCAGGTGGATAGTATTGGTAAACCGGGTCAGGAAAACTCCACGATTCCTGCGAATGTTGAAAATGCTGTCAATTTTTATCAGTCTCGAGGGCTGCTTCATGGACAGTCCGAAATTCTGGCCAAAGATCCGGCTCGTACCAATATCATCGGCAACTTCGAGATGACGTATAAGGACCATCCTATTGATTGCAGGGACTTCCCCTGGTATTCACGGATGTTTACCAAACCTCACATCGAGATCGAGAACGATCCGCGGGTGTGGACCGAGGCTGCCTCGCTGATCGACGTTGAGTTATCAGGTGCGCAATCGACCGTCCAGGCGTCTCTGCCTGCAAGTCACCCATAGACAATGCGAAAATAGCATCATGCAAAGACCTTTAAGAAGCACGGCAACCGTTTTGGGTGCCGGTATGGTTCTCCTGGGGATCGCTGTGGCGCAACAGACGCCGGCGACCAGCACTCCAAAAACCGGGCAGAGCACAGCGACCACGACTCACCGCAGAACGACGACAGCGGCGGCTAAACCAAAACCGCTGGTGCTGACGACAGACAAAGACAAGCAAAGCTATGCCATCGGTTTAAATGTAGGAAAGAGCCTGCATCGGGATGACATCGAGGTCGATCCGAAAATCTTGTTGCAGGGTTTGCAGGATGCCATGAGCGACGGCAAGCTGCTCCTGACTGACGATCAGATTAAGACGGTGATGACTGACCTGCAGAGTCAAGTGCGGCAAAAGCAGGAAGCGAAGAGGCAAGCCTTGGCCGAGAACAACAAGAAAGAAGGCGCGGCGTTCCTGGCTGCGAATGCCACGAAGCCAGGCGTGGTGACACTACCGAGCGGGCTGCAATATAAAGTCTTGACACCCGGAACCGGACCCAAACCTGCAGCCACGGACTCGGTGGTTTGCAACTACCGCGGGACTTTGCTGGACAATACGGAGTTCGATAGCTCCTACAAGCGCGGTCAGCCGGCAACGTTTCCGGTGAGCGGCGTCATCAAGGGATGGACCGAGGCTTTACAGCTGATGCCCGTGGGATCGAAATGGCAGTTGTTTATCCCGTCAGACCTTGCGTATGGGGAGCGGGCCCAGGGGCCTATCGGACCTAACGCGACGCTTGTGTTTGAAGTGGAGTTGATGTCGATTCAGCCCAAGGCGGAGCCGGCTGCAACACCTGGTGCTCCAACGCCTGGCCCTGCAACTCAGCCGCCACCACAGTAAGAGGTACTTTTTCCCAAACGAAGGGCACGGTTCAGCTTCAGCCGTGCCCTTCGTGGAAAGCTCTCTCCGCCCTCGCCTTGGCGAACGTAGAGCACCCGTCCGATTTCCTTCGACCCGAGGTTTTGGCTACTGGGACCGCTCCTCTGCCTTCCGTTCTGACAATGACTCCGAGAACCTCTTACACTGAGTTTAAAGACCCAGGAGGAAGACTATGCGGAGACAAGACCTTACCATCGTCTTGCTGTTGATCATTGCGGCTGCTTTAGTTGTGATTGCTATACGCCCGATCTTCGCGCCGCGTACTGCCGAGGCGCAATCCACCGTTTATCCCCTCTACATTGAACCCGGTTCCGAGATGCTGCGGACACCGGATGGCACCACCCAGGTATATGGCAAGGTGATGGTGGATATGCGGACGGGGAAGATCTGGGGTTTCCCGACCAACGCACCGCAGTCCTATCCTTCAAACGGGCTGCAAAACAAGCCGCCTACCTCGCGTCCGTTCGAGCTGGGACGGTTCGCCCTGGAGGACATTAACAAGTAGTGGAAACTAGCGGGTGGGTAGCGGCAAGTGAAGCAGGATCACCGGATCTACCGACTCGCCTCCCCAGCGCAACCCCAGATGAAGGTGCGGGCCGGTTACGCGGCCGGTGGCTCCGCTGAGACCGAGACGTTGTCCCTTCGTGACCCGGTCTCCCACCTTTACCTCTATTTTGGAGAGGTGCATGTATTGGGTCGTGATTTGTTGGCCGTGGTCGATCACGACCAGATTGCCTTCATAGAACATGGGATGGGCGATGATCACCAGGCCGTCGTTGGCAGCCAACACCGGCGTTCCTGAAGGCGCGTGAAAGTCGGTTCCACGGTGAATGCTCGCGAGCTCGCCATTGAACATACGACGGGTGCCGAAGGAGTCGGTTGCAGTGAAGGGCACGGGTGAGCGAAAACTGCCGTTCCACAACGGCTCACTTATCAGGTGTGCGTAGGCCGCTTCTTTCACGACTTTATCCGCGGCGATGCGTTGCAAAGTTGCGGCGTCGGGCTGCACGTACTTCTCCTCTACATGCAGAGTGGTGGTCTTGTAATGGGCCGGCAGTACGGCCACATCCTGCCTGGTTTCGAACGAGCGGCCGTCGGTTGCGGTGGCAGTCAGTTCCAGGACGTAGTTGCCCGGCGCCTGCTCAACGTCGATCCCGGCCAGCGCGTACCAGTGGTTGCCTTCCGGGGCTCGGGTGAACACGATTTCGTGTTTCATCCAGGTGCCGCGCAGCGCGCTTGCTGGTTGGTCGAGCTCCACTTTGAAGAACACGGGCGAGCCGCTCTCCAGGCGTACGGGGGACCAGTTGATGGCCCGAAACGCGGTACCTTTCTGCGCGTTCCCCAGCGGAAGACTCAGGAGGATGAGAACGAAGACGAACCAGTAATTAGTTTTCACCTCCTGAGCATAGAGCCTGTCACAGTGCGCGTGAACGATGATTTCGAGGATGCATCTCGTAGGCTACCGGGCGGCCCGGGCAAGTACCCATCAACCACCATGCTCGTATCTTTTTCCGTCCGTAAGATAGCTTCGCGAGGGCCGTTTCCGCTAGGCCCTGGAGGAGCTTGGATTAGCCAGCCCGTTTATGGCACAGTTGCGGTGCCATATTAAGGGGATCTACTTTCCGATAGCGAGCACTACCCGGAACCTTGCTTTGCCCTGCTCCATCCGCTCATAAGCCTCATTCACACGGTCCAGCGGAAGAATCTCGTTCATCGGGCGCACGCCGGAGAGCACGCTGAAGGCAAGCGTTTCCTGGGAATCGAGCGACGTTCCCGAGTACCAGCCTTTGACCTGCTGTGACTTCAACAGCAACTGCAGCGCGGGCACCTCCAAGGTAGGTACGGCGCCGACGATCATGAGAGTTCCAGTGGGCGCGAGTCCACCAATGACGGCCTTCATCGCGTCTGCGCTGGTTACTGTGGCCAGGATCACTTTAGCTCCGCCAAGCTTCAGCAACTCCGCTGCGGCGTCCTGAGCCGCGGTATCGAGATAATGCGAGGCGCCTAGTTTTTTAGCGAGCGCTTCCTTGTCATTGCCGCGTCCGATTGCAACCGTGTTGAACCCGCTCCTGGCGGCGTACTGAATACCAAGATGACCCAGTCCACCTAGGCCGATGACGGCTACCAGGTCGCCCGGCCGCGCACCGCTGTTGCGCAGGCAATTGTAGGTGGTGACGCCGGCACACATGAGAGGGGCCGCTTCTTCGGCCGACAGTTCTTTGGGCACCATGGCCATGGACGAGAAGGGCGTAACCAGGTATTCGGCATAGCCGCCGTCACGCGTAACCCCGGTGACCTGGGTGCTGGTCTCGCAAGCGAAAAAGTTTCCGCGGCGGCAACTGTCGCAGTAGCCACAGTAGCCTCCGTTCCAACCCACGCCGACACGCTCGCCCACCGTCCAGCGCGAGGGGACGTTTGCACCAACAGCATCAATGAGTCCCACCACCTCGTGGCCGGGAATCCGCGGGTACTGGATGCCGGGGAATAGTCCTTCCTTGGTCACTGAATCGCTATGACAGACGCCGCAGGCCTGGACCTTAACGCGCACCATACCCGATTCGGGCTCCGGGATCTCCCGTTCCACAATTTCAAAGGGCCCTCCGGCATAGGGTACTTGTACTGCGCGCATCTTCGGCATATGTCCTCCTGAATTCCCGATCTTAAGAGCCGCAGGTTACGGCGGCTTAAAACTAGATGACTCCTCAACGTGGAAAGTTTCGTGGCTTGCGTGAGATGAACAAAAGCAGACGGGCAAAATGAACGGCGTTCCTCACGGGCTAGCGTGTGTGAACCGACTGCAATGAGTCCCGAAGGGACGGCTGAACTTATGGGCCATTCTCGGGGTGGACTCCAAAGCCTTCATCAGCGCGAACGGGGTGCAGCACAGCCGAGGAAGTGCCCTTCGTCCAGAGCTTCTTAACTACTTCAATGGTTTGTAGGTGCTGGTGATAAAGGCGGCTACGTTGTCGTGAAGTTGCTTGAGCGACTCCTCGTGGGCATAAACCATGTGCCCCGACTTGTACCAGGCGTATTGGATGTTCTGCCTCAGGTTGGGTTGAATGGGCAGGTGCGACATCTCGTAGCGCGCGGCGAAGTAGGGTGTGGCGAGATCAAAATACCCGCCGTTCAGCATGACCTTGAGGCGCGGGTTGTACTTCATCGCAGTGGCCAGGTCGGGCATGACGTTGGCGCCATAGGATGCGCTCGGAGCACCCGGCGCCTTGTGCTTGAGTTCCCAGGTATCGTCGATGGCGTCGTTCATCGGCAGATACGTGAGGCCGTCGCCAAACTTGAGCTGGCGCCGTACATAGTCGTTGAAAGCAGCAACGTAGGCTGACGCGATCGATGCGGCCTGTGGATCGTAGGCTGCTTCCTGCGCAAGCGGATCAATGGTCGGCCCGGAGAAACGGCTGTCAAGCCGGCCGGTGGTCAGGTCTTGATCTCCCTGCAAATTATGGTTGAATTCACCAGTGTTGACGCGGAGATTGGCTTTTAGAACGTAGGCCACCGGCAGACCAGTGTACTGATGCAGCTTTTCGGCGATAGCTTGGCGCGTCGCTTCGGGCAACTGCGCGCCCTGTGCCAAGGCGGACGCGTAGTCAGACATGGCGAATTGCTCTACCTCGGCGAGGAAAGGCTCGAGCGCCGGCGGCTGCGTGGGTAGACGCTTGTGGTAATACGCGGTGGCGGCAAACGTGGGCAATGCCAGTTCATAGGGAACGTCGATGCCCGGGTTCCATTGCGGCGCATCGGCGCTGTCGTCGAAGTTCAGGATTTGCGAAAGCAAGATGACGCCGTTCAGATCGATGTGGCCTTCAGTTTCCAGAATGCCGGCGACCACCGCCGAGCGCGTGGTGCCGTAGCTTTCTCCAAAAAGATATTTTGGTGAGTTCCAGCGCTGGTAATTGGAGAGAAAGCGCGCGATGAAGCGGGCGAAGGCATGGGCATCGGGATCGACGCCCCAGAACGCCTTTTCCTTGTCTTTGCCGAAGAGACGGCCGAAGCCTGTTCCGGGCGCGTCAATGAAAACCAGGTCACTCACGTCGAGCAGACTGTAGGCGTTGTCGACCAGTTCATAGGGCGCGGGACTGGTGTGCTGGTCGTCGGCCGTTACTACCCGCTTGGGACCGAAAGCGCCCATGTGCAGCCACATGGTGGAGCTGCCGGGACCGCCGTTGTAGATGAAGGTCACAGGGCGCGATTCCGGCGCCGCGTCCTTCTTGAAATAGGCTACGTAGAACATACGCGCTGTGGGCGGAGCGTCCGGGGTTTCCTTCGGCGGCTGCGCAGTCAAACCAACGTTCGCGTCAGCATCGTTGGAAGCAGCCACGATGATGCTTCCTGCGACAGCCTGGTAGTTGATCGTGTGGCCGTCTATGTTGACCGAGCCCTGGGTGGTGGAATCTTTGGGGAAAATAGGCTCCGCAGATTTCGTATCGTCCTTGCCGGCATCCTTGGGTGGGTTGGGCTTACCGGCATCCTGCGCCGGAGCACATCTGGACGCGAGGATGAGTAGAAACAACAACCAGCAACCAAAGGGATTAAGAATGGAATGAGATTTCAACACGGATAGGAGGTTCCTCGGGGCAGATTTCATCCAGGATTCCAAGTTTAGCCCACGTGAAAAAGTTGCGGCCGCTCTGTCACAAAATAAGTTACCAAAGAGGCGGCAACTGTATTTTTTTTCTGGTGTCTATGTGGAGCGAGCGGCAAGGACGTGAGCAAAGGCCAGCCGCCAGAAAAAGGAGAACCACCATGAAAATTTTCACGGCTATTCTTGCATCCGCTCTGTTCGTTGCGCCCGCGGCGATATTTGCCCAAACACCCACACCTGGCGCACATGACTACAACATCAACCAACGCAAGGTCGATCAGCAGGATCGCATTGGCAACGGCGTCAAGAGCGGGCAGTTGACCGCTGGCGAAACCTCACGGTTGGAACACCAGGAAGCCGGTATCAACAGGGAAGAGCGCGGTATGCGCGCTCAGGATAATGGACACCTGACGAAACAGGATCGGCAAACTATCCACACACAGCAGAACCAGGAATCTCGTCGCATCTATCGCGACAAACACAACGCAACGGTTCGCTAGACGAAAGAAAGAGGGGCCATTCCGCCAGGGATGGCCCATCTTTCTTTGCTGTTCCTGAGTAAGTGACCAAGGGTAGGTTGAAGTCTCCATTCTGGACACCGGCGCTCGCCGGACGGGATGACAAGTCCCTCATATCACACAGATGACAGTCGTTAGGCTTTGGGGTAGACTCAATCCCACTGCGCCTAATTCATCGGATGACTTGGTTTCCGAGTGCGCTGGGCATCGCGGTTATCCTCCTGGTTGGTGTTGTATCCAGTTGTTACACGGGCCCTCTATTCACGAGAAAGGGGCACCATGCCCTCAACACCAGATCCGCGATTGAACGTTCTGCCGAGCGCGCCCCCAACGATACCGTCTCTCCCAGTTCTCCTGACCACGCCTGAACCCACGCAGTCCGACACCACACGCTACGCATCGTTCCCGCCTCTGGGCTCGAATGTCAAAGTTTTGATGGTGTGGCCGAGTTTCCCCCCCTCATTCTGGGGTTTTGAGGGTGTACTTCAGATGATTCCGGAGCGGGCGATGACGCCACCGCTCGGCTTGATCACCGTGGCGGCGCTTTGTCCGGCAACCTGGGAGATTCGCCTGATCGACCACGCGTTCCAGGAATTGCGGGATGTGGATCTCCAATGGGCCGACCTGATCATGGTGAGCGCCATGCACGCCCAGCGGGCCGATGCACTGACCGTCCTCCGCCGAGCTCGGGATATGGGACGACGCACCTTCGTGGGCGGACCATGGGCCAGTACCGATCCTGACGCGGCGCTGCTGGTTGCCGATCACGTGATGGTGGGCGAGGCGGAAGAGGCGTTTCCTGGCATTGCGGCTGCACTCGAGAACGGGACGGCTCACGCGTTGTACCGCATTGTCGACAAGCCCGACATGACGCGCAGCCCGGTGCCGCGCTTCGACCTGCTGCAGCGCGACAAATACACTTCGATGCCGATTCAATTCTCGCGTGGGTGCCCGTTCCAATGCGAGTTCTGCGACATTATTACCATCTACGGGCGGCGGCCGCGGGCCAAGACACCCACGCAGGTGATTCGAGAGCTCGATGTACTGCTCAAACTGGGTTGGCGCAACGAAGTATTCATCGTGGATGACAACTTCATCGGCAATCTTCGTCAGGCACTACAACTGTCGCGTGAGCTCGTCGAATGGCAGAAACTCCATCAGCAACCGTTTTCGTTCTATACCGAAGCTTCGCTCAACCTGGCGGCCCAACCAGAACTCATGGATGCCATGGTCGAGGCCAATTTCATGTACGTGTTTATCGGCATCGAGACACCCTCTGCCGAAGCATTGAAGGAAACCCACAAATATCAAAACCTGCGCAGCACGAACAACGTCGAGCAGGTGCGCATTATCCAGGACAAAGGCCTGTGGGTATTGGCAGGGTTCATTGTCGGCTTCGATTCCGACGACGAAACTATCTTCGCCCGCCAATTGGAGTTTATTGACCTGACGGCGATCCCCTGGGCTATGGCCGGCATCCTCATGGCTCCGCCTACGACGGCCCTCTTCGATCGCATGAAACGGGAAGGGCGCCTGATCGAGGACAGCCAATCCATCACCCAGTTCGGCCTTCCGAATTTCCGTACTGTTTTGCCGTTGCCTATCCTGCTGCGCGGTCTTTGCACCTTGCTCGAAGGCTTATATCGGCCCGATGCGTTTTTTGAGCGCTCGTATAACTCCTTGAAAGTCTGGAACCCCAAACCGACGCAGAAGCCGCCGAACCTGGGAATGATTTATAACCTGCGTGTGCTTTTTGCTTCCATGTGGCGCCAGGGTATGTGCTCAAGCTACCGCAGCAGTTACTGGAAGTTCCTGTTCCGGATGGTTTCCTCGTACTGGCGCTCAACGGCAAAGATCTGGCTGGGCTTCACCATGTTGCTCTCGGCTCATCACTTCGTCCTTTATTCCAAGGAAGTGATCGATCATCTCGAGGCGGAGGCCGAAGCGGTCGAACAAAACGACCGCGGTCCTGTAGAAAGTACGGCAGACGATTTTCAGCGAGTGGCTACGGCCTAGCTAGGGATGTTTTTCTTCAAAACTCCCACAAAACATCCCAAGTTAGCGCTCGGTGTCTTTCGCCAGTGTTTCAGGCTTTGACTTCGGTTCCGGCAATCTCTTCGAGCACACGGATAGAGCCGCAAATGTCGTCTTCGCCGTAACCTTTGGCCATCGCGGTTTGGAAGAGTTGCTGCGTCAGGCCGGTAAGCAGCAGCGGGACGCCGATTGCGGATCCGAGGTCGAGCGCGAGGCCGATATCCTTCTCCAGCCATTTGACAGAGAAGTTGGTGGCGAAGTTTCGCTTGAAGACCATGGGCGCCTTGGCAGAAATCAGGCCTGAGCGCGCGGCACTGTTGTTCAGGATGTCGAGCATGAGTTCGGGATCGACCCCGGCTTTGGTGCTCAACACCAGGCCTTCGTTAAATGCCTGCAGAAGGTTGCCCAGGATGAGGTTCTGGGTGAGCTTGGCGCGCAACCCCATACCCGACTTGCCGCAATAGTAGAGAACCTTGCCCATCGCTTCGAAGAAGGGTTTGGTGTGTTCAAAGACATCTTTCTTGCCGCCAATCATAAAGGTGAGTGTTCCCCCTTCGGCGCCGGCCTTCGAGCCGGTACAGGGAGCATCGAGGAATTCGATACCCTGGGGCTCGAGTTCCCCGGCGATGCGGCTGCTCTCTATCGGAGAGACGGTGCTGCAATCCGCAATCACAAAACCTTTTTTGGCGCCTTTCACCAGGCCCTTATCGCCGAGGATGACTTCGCGGGACATGGCTGTGTCTCCCACGCAGAGAAAGACACATTCGCTGTTTTGCGCAACTTCCGTGGGAGTAGCACAGAACGTTGCTTTGTTGGCATCGGCAAATGCTTTGGCTTTTTTCTGGTTATGCGACCACACGGCCACATCGTGACCACCCAACACGAGGTGTTGGGCCATGGGACCGCCCATGATGCCAAGACCTAAGAATCCTAGTTTTGCCACGAGATTGTGCTCCTGATGAAGTTAACGAACGTGGAAGACGTAGGCATACAGCATGACCTCGAGGCCGATGGCTGTGGCCATCACGATGCTGTGCCGCAGAGTGAAGCGAAAGAGCTTTGCCTGGTCGGCGACGGTCATGGCAGTGGCCGCGGCCGCGACCGCGATATTCTGCACGCTGATCATCTTGCCTACCACGCCGCCGGCGGAGTTGGCGGCCGCCATGAGCGTGGGCTCAAATCCCAAGCGGCCCGCGGTGACCACCTGCAGGTTGCCGAAGAGGGCGTTTGCCGAGGTGTCTGAGCCGGTCAGGAAGACACCCAACCAGCCGAGCAATGGGCTGAAGAAAGGAAAGAGCCTGCCGGACGCGGAAAAGGCAAGTCCCAGGGTGGCGGTCGCGCCGCAATAGTTCATAACGAAGGCCATGGCGAGAACCGCGGTGACAGTCAATATGGGCAAAAAGAGTTGGCGGCCCACGGAGAGCAACAACCGTCCGAACGCCGCCGGTGACATGCGCAGAAACAGAGCTGCCAGCAGGGTCGAAAACATGCAGGCAGTGCCGGCTGCAGAGAGAAAGTTCATCTGGTAGAGCGCCTTGTAGAGTGTGGGCTTGGCGACTACCGGGGGCATCATCATGATGTGGTTATGCAGAAGGGGCCAGCCGGCACTGACGGTGACGGAATTCAGCACTGCCTGGAAAGGCTTGTAGCCCCAAAGCAGGACCAGGATCACAAGCACAAGGTATGGCATCCAGGCGCCGAAGATCTGTCCAGCGGTGTGCTTCCGATCATTCGATCCTGGGGCCAGGGCGGAGAATTTTCTCTCTTGGCCAACCGGGCCCACCGGCTCCAGTTCCCTATCCCACATCTTGGTTGGCCGCCAAAACCGCAACAGCACCAGCAACGCACTGAGGGCGCAAAGCGAACCCATAATGTCGGTGAGTTGCGGGCCCACGAAATTTGACATGAGGAACTGCACCGAGGCGAAGACACCGCCGACTACCACCACGGCCGGCCAAACCTCCAGCATGCCGCGCCATCCCACCATGATGCATACCAGGTAACAGGGGATAAACAAGGAGAGCGGGGCGCAAAGGCGCCCGACCGCGCCGCTTAGTTCATTCACGGGCAAGCCGGTAATCCCGGCAAGGGTGATCACGGGTATCCCGATCGACCCGAAGGCGACCGGCGCGGTGTTGGCCACCAGGCAAAGAGCCGAAGCATAGAAAGGCGAGAAGCCGAGGCCAACCAACATGGCCGCGGCTACGGCGACGGGAGTTCCGAAGCCCGCCGCCCCTTCTACGAAAGCGCCGAAGGCGAAGGCGATCAACAGGGCTTGCAGGCGCGCATCGCCGGTCAGGTTTCCCATCGACGACTTGATGATTTCGAACTTGCCCATGTCCACCGTCACCTGGTAAAGGGCGATCGCCCAGAACACAATCCAGCAGATGGGAAATAAGCCGAAAGCGGCGCCGTACCCGGCGGCACTAAAGGTAAGCGGGGGCGGCAACTTGTAGGCGAAGAGCGCAATGATGAGCGCTGCCAATAAGGCGAACAGCGAGGCAAACCATGCCGGCTTTCTTCGAACACCGAGCAAGAAGAGCAGGATGAGAATCGGTAAGGAGGCAATTACCGCGGAAAAGGCTAGACCACGCCCGAAGAGGGTGTAGCTTTGGGACCAAACTGAAGTCATTCGGGTCGGCTCTCTCTTGGATTTGGCAGTACGAATTCTTACTTCCGGGGCGGCAGCAGCCAGTATATTCCGCGTGGATGAGCGGATTCACAATGGGTCTATACCGGAGCAATAGGGGCTGTCGTGGTTTTCTCTCAAGGAAAACCACTCCTCGCTACGATTATCGGGCCACGTGATTGTGAAACCGCCTTAGGATATTAGCAGCATGCTCACTCCCGCCATCTTAGCCGAGCTTCGTGACGCCGTTACGGTCGATGGTCTGATCATCGAGCGGAACCAGCTGCAGACCTACGAGTGCGATGGCCTGGCGGTGTTGCGCAGCCTGCCGGCGGCGGTCGTGCTGCCGCGCACCACAGCCCAGGTGCAGGCGGCCATCCAGGTCTGCGCCCGGCACCAGATTCCTTTCGTTGGCCGCGGGGCGGGGACCGGGCTCTCCGGGGGCGCGCTGCCCGACGATCGGGGCATCGTGATCAGCTTTGCCCGGATGACCCGTATTCTGGCCACCGATATTCCCAACCAGCGGGTCACCGTGGAAGCGGGGGTGATCAATGCCCACGTTACCCAGCGGGTGACGCCGGCCGGTCACTTTTATGCTCCGGACCCGTCATCGCAGTCGGTGTGCACCATCGGCGGCAATGTCGCGGAGAACTCCGGCGGTGCCCACTGCCTCAAGTACGGCTTTACCACCAACCACGTGCTGGCCCTGGAAGTGGTGTTGCCTACCGGAGAGCTGGTCCACCTGGGCTCGCCCACGCTGGATGCGCCCGGGTACGATCTGGCCGGGGTTTTCGTGGGTTCTGAGGGAACCCTGGGGGTCGCCAGTTCGATGACGCTGCGGATTGTGCGGCGCCCGGAGACGGTGCAGGTCCTGCTGGCCGCCTTCGATTCCATTTCCGCCGCAGGGCAAACGGTTTCGGACATCATCGCCGCTTCGATTTTGCCTGCAGCCATGGAGATCATGGACCGGCTTTCCATTAAGGCCGCAGAAGCTGCGGTGCACCCCCACTACCCGGAATGCGAGGCTCTGTTGCTGGTGGAGGTGGATGGTCCTGTTGCCGAAGTCGATCTCCATATGAAGCAGGTACGAGAGCTGTGTAAGCGAAATGGCGCTTGGGAGGACCGGCTGGCGCAGAGCGAGCAGGAACGGGTTCTGGTGTGGAAGGGCCGCAAGGCAGCGTTTGCCGCCGCAGGCCGGCTTTCTCCCGACTACATCGTGCAAGACGGAGTGATCCCGCGGACCAAGCTTCCGATGGTGCTGGAGCGGGTGGCGGAAATGGCTGCCGAAGCCGGGTTGCGGGTCTCGAATGTGTTTCATGCTGGTGACGGTAATCTGCATCCGCTGGTTCTTTACGACCGGTCGATTCCGGGCCAGGAGGAGATTGCGGTTGACCTCTCCATGCGCATCCTCTACCTCTGCGTTGACCACGGGGGTTCGATTACCGGAGAACATGGAGTGGGGCGGGAGAAGCAGCAGGCTATGGGTTACATGTACTCCGAGCCGGACCTCGATACCATGCAACGGGTCCGCTGCAGCTTCGACCCGGATAATATTGCAAATCCCAATAAACTGTTCCCCCGTCCGCGGCTTTGCGGGGAAAAGACAGGCAAATACACTCCTCATCCGCTGGAGACAGCAGGGGTCGCAGAGTTCTTTTGATCAATTCGCAGGACATGACCGCTCCTCTGGCTGCCGTGATTGGGCCGGAGCATTTGCTGAGTTCGGGTGGAACCATCTTCGTTGCCCCCGGCAACACGGAAGAGGTTGCCGCGGTCCTTCGCCTTGCCAATGAAAACCGTTGCAGCGTGGGAACGTGGGGTGGTGGCACCAAGCAAGGCTGGGGCTATCCAGTGGCGCCGGCGCTGGTGCTCGAGATGCATCGGTTGAACGTGCTGCGGGAGCACACCTGGCAGGATATGACCTGCTCCGTGGAGGCAGGGTGCACGTGGGCTTCGCTGCAGTCGGGGTTGGGGCAACATGGCCAGTTCGTCGCGCTGGATCCACTTTGGCCCGATCGTGCCACGGTTGGGGGGATTGTGGCCACGAACGATTCGGGGGCGCTGCGGTTGAAGTATGGGGGACTGCGCGACCTGATTATTGGGATGACGATCGTGCTGGCCGACGGGACCGTTGCCAAGACCGGGGGCAAGGTCGTGAAGAACGTCGCCGGCTATGACTTGCACAAGCTGATGATCGGCGCATTCGGGACGCTTGGGGTGGTTACATCGGTCAATTTCCGGTTGCACTCCAAGCCGCAGTGCACACAGAGTTTTAGCGTGTCCGCGCCGGAAGCTGAGCCGCTGGGCAAGTTGATGCTCAAGCTGCTGCATGCCCAGGTGAGTACAGTGGCGATTCAGCTCCGCGGGGCAGCGGCGGGGTTTGAGCTCGATGTGCAACTTGCGTCGTTGGCCGAGGTGCTGCATACACAGGCGGCTGCGCTGGAGACGATGGCCCAGAGTGAGGGTCTTGGTTCGCGGGCTGCTGCAGATGAGGTGTGGGGCGCGCGGCAGTTGCAGATGTCTCATGCGTTTGTGTGCAAGGGCACGATGCTTCCATCAGAGATTGCTCGGTTTGCCGAGCGGGTTCGTGGGTTGGGTGGCGAATCGGTGATACAAGGCACTGGGATTATGATTGCGGGCTTTCCTGATGGTGATGGATTCATGAAATTGCGCGAAGAGATGGAACAGGGTGGTGGATCGCTGATGGTTCTCAAACAGCCGGTGGAATCGAAGCTCGATTGCTGGGGCACTTTGCCGGATAGCCTTCCTCTGATGCGGCAGATCAAGAATCGCTTTGATCCGGAAGGCATTCTCAATCCGGGTCGTTTTCTGGGACGGATTTGAGAGGGCCGAAAGGCGCACTGCAGATCCCTCCACGGCACGCCGGGACAGGTCCTCTCCGCTTCGCTCCGGTCGGGATGACAAAAAGGAGAGGGTAGTCGTAGGGAAAGTGCGGTTGCTGGAGGAAAGGGCGGTTGCTGGAGGTCGATAGGCAGCCGCGTTTGCCGGAAACGAATAAAGGGTCACAGGCTCTCGGAAGGATAAAGGGTAGGTGGTATGGCTCAACTGACACAGCTCGAACCAGCTAAGCCTTCGAACTTCGATGCTCATAGGCCGCCGGAAATGGGGCTTATCGATGATTGCGTGCATTGCGGCTTCTGCCTTCCCGCGTGCCCCACTTACGTACTGTGGGGTGAGGAGATGGATTCACCGCGGGGCCGCATCTACATGATGAAGAAGTCGGCCCAGGGCGAAGCTCCACTTGACCAACGGTTTCGGCTGCACATGGATAATTGCCTGGGATGCATGGCGTGCATGACGGCGTGCCCTTCAGGAGTGCAATACAACAAGCTCATCGAAGATACTCGCGCCCAGGTGGAACGCAATATTCCGCGCAGCAAAAGCGATGGCTTTTTTCGCAAGCTTCTCTTCGCCACATTTCCTTTCGTGAAGCGGTTGCGGCTGCTGGCTCTTCCCATGCTTGTCTACCAACGCACTGGACTGCAGAAGCTGGTGCGGGCTACTGGTTTGCTGCGGTTGCTACCGAAACGGCTGGCACAAATGGAAGCGCTGTTGCCACGCGTGCCTACAGGCTTTTTGCGGGGCCTGCCTGCTCGAGTCGCACCCGCCACGGCGCCTCGACGCAGGGTTGGCATGCTCTCCGGATGTGTGCAACAGGTGTTCTTCCAACACGTAAATCAGGCCACCGCACGAGTGCTCGCCGCGGAAGGCTGCGAAGTGGTGATCCCCCAGGCACAGCAGTGTTGCGGAGCCCTCATGCTCCACTCGGGTCTGGATGAACAAGCCGCCGCACTCGCGCGCACGATGATCGCGACGTTCGAGAGCGCCAATGTGGACACGATCGTCATCAATGCTGCAGGTTGCGGGTCGACGATGAAGGAGTATGGTCATCTGCTGCGCGACGATCCCGCTTGGGCTGCCCGCGCGGCTGCCTTCAGCGCGAAGTGCAAAGACATCTCGGAGATCCTTTGCGAATTACCAGCGCTGGCAACGCGCCACGCTCTGCCCATGCGGGTGGCCTACCACGATGCGTGCCACCTGCGCCACGCGCAGGCCATCCATGCAGAGCCACGGCAACTGCTGGCCGGCATTCCACAACTTGAAGTCGCGGAGGTGGATGAGGCCTCACTTTGTTGCGGCTCTGCCGGGGTTTACAACCTGCTCAACCCGGAGCCTGCCAATCAATTGGGTGACCGCAAGGTAGAGAATTTGCTGGCTACCAAAGCGGAGGCGGTCATTTCCGCCAATCCCGGGTGCTTGCTGCAACTGATGAGCGGACTGCGCCGTCGCGGCCTGGATGCGATGCCCACGTTCCACATGGTGGAATTGCTGGATGCTTCCATACGCAATGCTCCGCTCGCGGGCATGAGCAAGAAACAGTAAAATATAGGCTTCGGAGGGACAATGGCAAACTCTACAGTTACGGTTCCGACTGTGAAGGTTGAAGGGACGCAGCGGGGTGGCGGAAGCGGAGATCCTTACCCCGCAGGCGATCGAATTTCTTGCAGCCTTGTCGGCTAACTTCGAGGCAGAGCGGCAGAAGTTGCTGGCGGCGCGTGTGACCCGCGGCGAAGCGCTGCGCCAGGGGCAACTCTACGATTTTCTGCCTGAAACCGCGTCCGTGCGTCAAAGTGAGTGGCGCGTCGCGCCGATCCCGGCCGATCTGCAGGATCGTCGAACGGAGATCACGGGCCCCGTCGATCGCAAGATGGTGATCAATGCACTGAATGCCGGTTCGAATGTCTTCATGGCTGATTTTGAGGACTCGACTGCGCCCACCTGGCGCAATGTGATGGAAGGCCAGGTGAACCTGCGGGATGCTGTGCGTCGCAAGATCAGTTTTGCCAGTCCTGAAGGCAAGCAGTATCAGCTCAACGAGAAGACGGCGGTGCTTTTTGTCCGCCCGCGGGGCTGGCACCTGCCGGAGAAGCATGTCCTGGTGCAGGGCCAACCGATCTCGGCCTCGCTGTTCGATTTTGGTTTGTACTTCTTTCACAACGCCGCAGAGTTGAAAGCACGCGGGACTGGCCCTTACTTCTATCTGCCGAAGATGGAGAGCCATAAGGAAGCGCGCTTGTGGAACAGCGTGTTCAACTTCGCGCAGGATACGCTGGGTATTCCCCGGGGCACGATTCGCGCCACAGTGCTGATCGAGACCTTGCCCGCGGCTTTTGAAATGGATGAGATTCTCTTTGAGCTGAAAGATCACTCGGCGGGATTGAATTGCGGCCGCTGGGACTACATTTTCAGCTTCATCAAGAAGTTCAGCTACCGCGAAGACCTGGCGCTTCCTGACCGTTCGACGATCACGATGGACCGGCATTTTCTCAAGTCCTATGTCGAGCTGTTGATCGAGACTTGTCACCGGCGCGGTATCCATGCGATGGGCGGCATGGCGGCGCAAATTCCGATCAAGCGGGATGCGGCTGCCAACGATGCTGCCATGGAACGCGTACGCCAGGACAAGCTGCGCGAGGTGAAGGCCGGACATGACGGAACGTGGGTGGCGCACCCTGGTTTGGTTGCCGTAGCCAAGACGGTCTTCGACGAATACATGCCTGGACCTAACCAGATTTCGAAACGCAATCCCGGTATACAGGTGAAGGCGGCCGATCTGCTCGCGGTACCCGAGGGCGATATCACTCGCAAAGGTTTGGAGATGAACATCGATATCGGCTTGCGCTATCTGGCAGCGTGGCTCGATGGGCTGGGTTGCGTCCCCATCTATGACCTGATGGAAGACGCAGCGACAGCCGAGATTTCGCGGGCACAGCTGTGGCAGTGGGCGCACCATGCGGGCCGCATGACCGACGGCGTGACGATCGATGTTCCCGTGGTGCTGGCAACGATTCCGGTGGTGCTGGAGCGGATCCAGAAAGAGCTTGGAGACGAGCGGTTTGCGGCCAGCAAGTTTGCCGCGGCGGGAAAACTCTTTGAACAGATGACCGAAGCAAAGCAGCTTCCGGAGTTTCTGACGTCGGTTGCTTACGCTTCGATCGATTGAGGCGGGTGGATGATGGATTCGCTGGATGTTTTCAGAACGTTTGCCCGTTACAACAGAATTGCGAATGAGCGGCTGTATGACGAGTGCGGCAAACTGAATGTGGACGAGTATCGCCGCGAACGGCCTGGGTCGTTCGGCAGTATCCACGCTCTGCTGAATCATATATTGTTGGGCGATCGAATTTGGATGTCGAGGTTTGCCGGCGGAGGCAGTACGACACCGCCACTGAACACTATCTTGTTCGACACTTTCGCGGAACTCCGAACGGCGCGAGTTAAAGAAGACGCCGGCATTGAGTCCTTCTTTGACAAGGTGGAGGACGGGTTTGTCAGCCGGACACTCCGTTACAGAAATAGCCTGGGCAAGGACTGCGAGGGTTCCGCACCGCACGCTGTGCTTCATTTCTTCAATCATCAGACGCATCATCGGGGCCAGGTACACGTGATGCTTAGCCAAACCGATGTGCGGCCGCCTTCGCTTGATATGCATCGGATCTTGGCCCCGTAGTATCAATCGAGTCAAAGCAATTGTTGGGCTACGCCCATCTTTTTCGGCCCACGTACGCTTTGGCGAACGTGGGGCACCCGTCCAGTTTCCTTGGACCCGGGTTGGAATTGAGCGTCAGATGTGTAGTGCCGTGGTCTCCCACGGGTCTGTGGCCCGGACAGAGTTAAAGGCTTTTGTTGGGCGTCCGATTCCCTTTGGCCTTTGGAGCTACTTTGCTTCCAGCGTGTTGTCAGTGCGGTCGTCGTCGGGCAGCAGGTGATCGGGATCTACTTTTACTGCGGCTACCGGTTTGTCGCCTTGCCAAACGGACTCCGCCTTGGATTGCCAGGTTTCTACGGGCAGGCGGAAACGCGTTGTTGTGCCATCGGTGTAGCGCACTTCTACGGTTGCCGGTAACACCAGTTGCCCCTTGTTCACTAAGGTGACCTGATCACCGTCGATTTTCGTGACGGCCAGGTTAAAGCGCCAGTTGTGCATGTACCAGCCGCGCCAGAACCAGTCCAGATCTTCACCGCCTTCGCTGCTCATCTCGCGGAAGAAGTCTGACGGCGCGGGATGCTTGAACGCCCAGTCTTTTATGTACTTGCGGAAGGCCCAGTCGAAACGCTCCTTGCCCAGGATCTGCTCGCGCAGCAACACCATACCGTAGGCTCCCTTGAAGTAGCTCACCGGATGAGTGATCGGCCAGGTATAGGCATCCGCCGGCATCAGCAGGACGGGAGCCGTTGGGTCGTCCAGCACTTTGAGGATGGTGTCGGGCGGCTCTCCCCCTGCCGAGTATTCCGAATCACGCTTGGGGCCATAGACGCCGCCCTGAAATTTGGCTGACTCATCGATGTCGATGAACGTGTTGAAGCCTTCATCCATAAAGGCGTTTCTGCGCTCGTTCGAGCCGACGATCATGGGGAACCAGGTATGGCCGATCTCGTGGGCGGAAATCCAGAACAGCGTCTTGCCCTTGTCGTCGATGCCGTCGAAGATGATGCCCGGATATTCCATGCCGGTGGAGAAGCCGGCTACGTTGATGGCGGCCGGGTAGGGATAGGGAAACCAATCGGTGGAGAATCGCTCGACGGCATCCTTTACGTATTCGGTCGATCGGCCCCAGGCTGCGTCGCCGACGCTCTCCGGCGGATACACGCTTTCGGCGAGACTCTTCTTGCCGTCCGGCAGGTTGATGCGCGCCGCGTCCCACACGAATATCGGGCTCGCGCTCCACGACACGTCGCGAGTGTGGTCCATGTGGAAGTGCCAGGTCAGCGTGCCCCCAGCCTTTGGCCGGCTCGCAGGGTCGTTGATTTCGTCCGCACTCCGGATCATCACGGTCTTATCGCTGTTCCGCGCCTGGTCCAGCCGCGCAATTTGCGTTTTGGTGAGTACGTCTTTCGGATTCACCAGCTCACCGGATCCGGCCACGATCATCTCGCTGGGCACAGTTACGTAATAGTCAAAGTGACCATATTCCAGGTAAAACTCACTGCCGAGATAGGGGAGCGTGTCCCAGCCGTGAAGATCGTCATAAACGCACATACGCGGATACCACTGGGCCATGTCGTAGATGTCTCCCTTTTGGGAGGCACCCCACGAGGTACGGCCGCCCCAGACGCCTGGTATCTGATAGTGATACTTGATGTGGATTTTGAGCACGCTGCCCTTAGGCGTCATCGGCTGAGGCAGGCGGATCTGCATGCGCGTATCCTCCACTACGTAGTCCGCCTTCAGCATCTCTTTTCCGTGCTCGATCTCGACCGAGTCCAGCGCATACCCTTCGGTCGTGCGCGCGTTGGGGTTCTCCTCGCTGTCAGGCACGGGTTTCTTACGGCGTAGCCCTCCGTTTACCAGGTAACCGCGCGAATCTTTGCGGTAGATGTTCTGGTCCAATTGGATCCACAGACTGGTGAGCGAGTCAGGACTGTTGTTGGTGTAGGTGATTACCTCGTCGTTCTGCAAGGTCTTCGCCTGGGTGTCGAGCGTTGCATGCATCTCGTAATCTGCTTCGTTCTGCCAGTAGGCGGGCCCGGGAGCTCCGTTGCTCGACCGATACGCGTTTACCGGGTCGGGCAGGGTTAGCGGCGCAAAGGCGACCCGCGGGTCGTAATTTGGCTTGGGCGTTTGCGACCACGCAACCGGCCCGAGCAAGAGGACAAAAACAGCCGTCAGCAGACGTTCAAAGCGCATCGTTTCCAAGCTCCTGGCTAAGCGAAATGTCCCAGTGGTTCTCTCAGCATACCGTCATGCGGGTATACTCCTGCGGATATCTGCGTTACCAGCTGAAACCTCCCGAGGGAGGCGGCCACGCTTGACGAAGCTGGCGAAGCAAAACGATCCGCCCGAAGTGGTAGGCATTATGCGCTGCCAGGCTCTCCAGTTGTTCACGGACGGTCATGATGCGGACGGGATTGCCGGGTCGAGAAGGACAACGAACCTGTTTGTTGTGTCCAGCCTCATCCTCCGAAATTGCGGCGGCCTGTTTGAGGCTGTCCAGGAATCGTTGCCGCAACTGATCCCAGGGTTCGACAATGGCGTCGGCTTTTTTGGGGAAGCCGGCTGTGGGCTCGACGGGAAAGGGCGTCTCGATACCTCTTACCCAATCCAGGGTGACCTGCTGCCAGAATGCAATGTGCCACAACTCCTCATAGATGGTGTGCGGGGCAAAGGGCAACGCTTCGTGAGCGAGGTCGCTGCTAACCCCCTCAAGTATGTGAGCCGGGGGTGCGGCTGCGCTGTCACTGATAAGGGCCTGGGTTAATTCGTTCACAATCACTCCTGGTTACTGAATCTGCTTAAGTTTCATGCAGTGCATAAGCGCATACATGCATGAATCTAGCTGTGGCTCCGAAAGGGGGAGTCCATGTATACTCCCCCCACTTAATCAGGGCCCGATTTTAATACCGGTTTCAATCCAACCTCAAAGGAGTCGTCCATGGCTTCACGCCGCCTTCCCCCGCACACGCCGCTCTTCGGTCTGTTGACGATGCTCGTCCTGAGTGGTTTCTCGGGCACTGCATTTGCCGCCAACCAGGCCGGATCGTCCGCTGTAGCGCCGCGTATCGTAGCCGCAGTCGATGAGACAAAGATGGTTACGCTTACCGGCAGCGTTCACCGGCTCGCTCTTCCACAATACGATCAGGGGGCAGTGGAAGACAGCATGCCCATGGAACACATGTTGTTGCAGCTGCGGCGCAGCCCGGAGCAAGAAGCCGCTTTGAAGCACACGATTGACGAACTGCAGAATCCACATTCCGGCAAGTATCATCAATGGCTCACCGCCGATGAAATGGGGACGAAATACGGCCCTGCACAGCAGGATATCGAAACTGTTACCCAATGGTTAAGCTTGCATGGATTTGCGGTGAACACGGTTCACAAGAACGGCCTGACGATCGACGTATCGGGCACAGCGGGCCAGGTGCGGGAAGCATTTCATACCGAGATCCATAAATATGTTGTGAATGGCAAGCAACATATCGCCAATGCAAGCGACCCGCAAATTCCGGCCGCGATGGCGCCGGTGGTAGCGGGCTTCGTCGCTCTGCATAACTTTCTGCCCAAGCCGGCTTTGACCAAACCAGTGAACGCGCTCACGTTTCCCTGCAATGGATGTCCCGATGGATTCGACGGGCAGATCCAATATGACGAAGCACCGGCGGACCTGGCTACGATCTACAACGTGACACCTCTCTACAAAGCAAAGAAACCGATCACGGGTAAGGGACAAACCGTGGTGGTGCTCGAAGACACGGATATCAATCCGGCGGACGTCGCCACGTTTCGGAAGTCCTTTGGCCTGTCTTCGTATGCCGGCACGTTCACCCAGATTCATCCTGGTACCGGGTGCACCGATCCCGGCGTGAACATTTCGGAAGGCGAGGCAGCTCTGGATGCCGAGTGGGCCGGCGCAGTGGCGCCGGATGCGGCGGTAGAGCTCGCCTCCTGCGCAGATACCACAACCGCCTTCGGAGCCTTCATCGCTGCGCAGAATTTGCTGGACCTGAAGATGCCTCCCCCGATCCTAAGTCTCAGCTATCTTGATTGTGAGGCTTACAACGGGCCGGGAACAACACTCGAGGGCAACGCCTTCGTCAACGATCTGTGGCAACAGGCAGCACTCGAGGGGGTTTCGGTGTTCGTGGCTGCCGGTGACAATGGCGCGGCGGGCTGCGACGACTTCGATACGGCGCCTTATGCGACCACGGGCATCGCGGCCAACGCACTCGCTTCCACGCCCTACGACGTGGCTACCGGCGGCACCGATTTTCTTGACACGTCGGAGAATAGCCTCAGCACTTATTGGAGCACCACCAACAACTCTTCTGGGGGATCAGCGAAATCCTATATTCCGGAGATTCCCTGGAACGACTCCTGCGCCAGCAGCGTGTTGTTCGGCTTCTTCGGAGCAAAAGACGCCGCTTCGTTTTGCAATAGCTCCACGGGCTCCAACTTCCTGAACATTGTGGCTGGTAGCGGAGCTCCCAGCTTCGTGTATGCGAAACCTTCGTGGCAGACGGGGATCATTGGTATCCCGAACGACGGCATGCGCGACTTGCCGGATATTTCGTTGTTTGCCTCGAACGGGTTTTGGCAGCATGACATTGTCTATTGCATGTCAGACACGGCCCAGGGAGGCTATCCGTGCGATTTCACAAAGCCGGTAAACACCTTCTTCAATAGCGCCGGCGGCACTTCCTTTACGGCCCCACAACTTGCCAGTATCCAGGCACTCATTAATCAGAAAGCGGGCGCCCCTCAAGGGAATCCCGATCCGATTCTGTATGACCTGGCAAGGCTCGAATACGGGAGCGCTGCTGACCCGAATACGAGCCAGTTAAAGGCATGCAACTCGAACCTGGGCAAGGGTGTGGCGTCTTCCTGTATTTTCAACGACGTTACCAGCGGGAATAACACGGTGCCTTGCTACGGCACCAATGACTGTTACGGTTCCACTCTGAACGACTATGGAATACTCTCCACATCCGATACGAAATTTCTTCAGGCGTATCCGACAAAAACCGGCTGGGATTTTGCCACCGGCCTGGGCAGCATCAACGTCACCAACCTGGTGAATGCCTGGCCATAGACCACGGGCTGCTTTCGCCAAACATCGGGCGCTGGCAAGTTTTGTCAGCGCCCGAATTGTTTTGAAACACTATTCCCGGCAAGAACGTACGTCTCGACCGTGCAACCATTAATGCCCATAGCCAAATCGCTTCTTCTGCAGCGGACGAGCACCATCTTCTCCGCCGCCTGAGACTGCGCGACCTGGTCCTGGCACAGATCCTTTGCGTCGTGGGCAGCTCATGGGTGGGGGTCGCGGCCGGCCTTGGCCGCGCGCAGGCTCTGACCTGGGTCGCCGCCATGGTCGTCTTCTACTTTCCCATGGCGGCCTCGGTGATTTGCCTCAACCGCGTCTGGCCACTGGAAGGCGGTCTCTACGTCTGGGCTCATCGCGCGTATGGTGACCTGGGCGGTTTTCTCACTGCGTGGAACTTATGGGTGTATGCGATTTCCATCACCGCTGCCATCCTCTACGCCACGCCTACCGAGCTCGCCTACCTCATTGGGCCCTCTGCAGCAGGACTTCCGGAGAATCATCTTGCGTCGCTTGGCATCCTCTTCCTGGTGATCGCGGCGATCGCCATCTCGGCTCTTCGCGGACTGGAGGTCGGTAAGTGGATTCATAACGCCGGCGCGATCGCTATTCTGCTTGTTTATGCCGGGCTCATTCTGCTGCCGCTCTGGGCGTTGTGGCGGCACGTGCCCGTTCACTGGATCCCGTTCCCGGTGGCACTTCCACCTCCGACACTGCGCTCGCTCGCGCTCTTTGGTCAGATGATCTTTGGCGCATTCTGCGGCCTGGAATACATCGCGATCCTGGCCGGGGAGAGCAAGCATGCGGCTCGCAGCATCGGACAGTCGGTATGGATTTCCTCGCCGTTCATCTGCGCCATGTTCGTACTCGGCACCAGCGCGGTGGCCGCCTTTAGCCAGCATGACCACATCGACTTTATTGCCCCCATCCCACAGACCATTCGTTTGGCCCTGGGCCATTCGGGCATTGGCAGCGTGTTTGCCGTGACCGCCATTCTGCTGGTACAGATGCGTCTGCTTGCCGCAGCCAGTTTGCTGTTTACCGGGGTGACGCGGCTGCCGATGACGGTGGGGTGGGATAACCTGGTCCCGGCCTGGTTTACTCGCCTGCATCCGCGGTGGCGAACCCCGGCAAACTCCATCCTATGCACGTCGGTGCTCGTGTTTCTGTTGCTGGTGCTGGGAAGCTTTGGGGTGCGCGCCCAGGAGGCCTACCAACTGCTCTCCAATGCCAGCCTCGCGCATTACGAACTTGCCTATCTGGCGATGTTCGCCATCCCGATCGCTGGAGCCGGCGCTCTTCGTTCCGCTATGCCCTGGTGGTTTAAGTGGACATCGCTGGTTGGCTTTTGCGCCACGCTCTTTAGCCTGCTGATCTCGGCGTATCCGTTCGTTGACGTAGTCAATCCCAAGGTGTATGCCGCTAAGATTCTCGGGACTACCGCGTTGAGCAACCTGATCGGCTTCACTTTTTACAAACTGCGTACGCGAGGACTGAAAGCCTCTTGAGTGCGAAACTACTCGTATCGCAGCGCACTCTGCGGATCAACCTTGGTCGCGCGCAGTGCGGGAACCCAGCAGGCAACGAACGCCACCGCGGCTAGAAATAGACGGCACAGTGGTGAAGGTCACGGTGTCGTGGGGACGGATGCCGTAGAGAAAGCTGCTCAATACTCCCGCGAGCGCGAAGGCAGCAGGCAGTCCGATCGCCATGGCGATGATGGTGAGTATCATCCCCTGGCGAAGAATGAGCTGACGCACGGCGCTGAGCTGGGCTCCGAGAGCAATGCGAATACCAATTTCGCGGGTGCGACGGCTGACCGAATAGCTGATGACGCCGTAAAGGCCGATGGCTGCGAGCGCCAAACCTACGAAGCCGAAGATGCCGAAGAGCGTGCCTGCGAGACGAGGCAGAAAGAGTGCCTGGCGCAGATGTTGTTGCATGGTTTCCGCGTTGTAAACGGCCATGGCGGGATCGAGATCGTGGATCCGATTGCGCACGGCGCCGGCGATACCGGCCGCGTTGCCCTGGAAGTGGACGACCAGTTGATATCCGAGAAAAGATGGGTCGCTGCCCGTGCTTTGTGCGAGAGAACGGAAGAGAACGTATCGCGTGTCCTCGCCCAGGGTTCGTGACTTGATGTTTTCGACGACGCCGATGATCTCGTAGGTCACCCCTCCCCCGGTCACGCGGTGACCGATGGGATTCTCACGGCCGAAGAAGCGCTCGGCAAAGGCGCGGTTGACGATGCCGACCCGGGTGGTGTTGGCGGCATCGTGGTTGAAGTCGCGACCCGCCAGGCGAGGGATCCCCATGGTTTCGAAGTAGCCCGGCGTTGCCATATACAGCTCCACGTTTGGATATGGATCGTTGGGCTTCGATGTTTCCGCATGGAAACCATCGCTGCGGTTTCCCCCGGACAACGGGGCGCTGTCGGTAACAGCTACTGAGAGCACGCCTGGAATGGCTGCGACCCGCTCGCGTAATTGTTCGAGGAACTGCGTGGTGCGCTCAGGCGTGTAGCCGTGCACGCGCGGGTCCACAGAGAGCATGAGGAGATCATGCGAGCGGAAGCCGATGTCGATGCCGACGGCGCGCTCGAGGCTGCGGAGAAACAAGCCGGTGGCACAGAGCAGAACCAGCGACATGACGATCTGTGTGACCACGAGAACATTACGCAAATTCAAGCGGCGCCCGGGCCGGACGAATCCATCCTCGCCTTTCAGCGCGCTGGCCAGAACAGGACGCGACGCGATCCATGCAGGTCCGAACCCGAACACGAGGCCGGTTCCCACGCTGAGGATGAAGGTGTAGAGCAGGACACGCCAATCCAGGCTGACGGTTGTGTCCAGCGGAACCGGGGCAGGAATACGGAATGCGGAGAGTGCGGAGGTTGCCCAGAGGGTCAGCAGTGTGCCGAATAGTCCGCCCGCGAGGGCGAGCAGCGAGCTCTCCATCAGCATCTGCCCCAATAGCTGACGGCGCGTGGCCCCGAGGGCAATGCGCACCGCCATTTCGCGCTGGCGACTGGCGGATTGACTGAGGAGCAGATTGGCCACGTTGGCGCAGGCAATGCCAAGGACGAGCAACACGACGACGGACAACGCCGCGATGAAGACCAGGACCGCCGATTTATCGCGTGGGGGAAGGGAGCCGGCCTGATCCATGAAAAAGCCTCGGCCCTTATCGGTGGCGGGATATGTTTTGGCGAGCCGTTGGGCGAGAGTGGCGAGTTCCGCGGCTGCCTGGGGTTGGGTAACACCCGGTTTGAGGCGGCCTGCCACTGCGAGCCAGTTAAAGTCGCGCGCGTTTCGGCTGGGAACATTTGGGGCGAGTTGCTCTACGTTGCCGAGGGGTATCCAGAATTCAGGATCGAGTATCAGGTCGAGACCGCGAAAGCCTGGCGGAGCCACGCCGACGACGGTAAACATGTGGCCGGAGAGCGGGATGGCTTTGCCCAGGATGGCGGGGTCGGACGCGAAGCGCCGTTGCCAGAGACGGTGGCTGAGGACGATGACGGGAAGACGTTCTTCGCTGGGCAGGAAACCGCGGCCGAGGTGCATGCGGATCTGCGAGACATCGAAGAAGTTGGAGGTGGCGGATTGTCCCCAGACGCGCTCCGGCTCGCCGGTACCACCGATCGAGGCCGGCAGAAGCTCGTAATAGGCAGCTACGCCGGAAAAGGAATGGGCCTGGTCGCGCACGTCGGTGTAGAGCGGCCAGGGAAAGTTATTGCAGCAATGGCCGCCCTCGTAGGTGGTACGAAGAGACATGAGCGTGCCGGGATCGCCGACCGGCGCAGGCCGGAGTACGAATCGGCTGACCATGGAGAAGATGGTGGAGTTGGCGGCAATGCCTAGTCCGATGGAGAGGATGACGGCGGCTACGAGTCCCGGGGATCGGGAAAGACGACGCAGGCTATATTTCAGATTTTGCCGCAGGACCGCCATGGTGGTTTCTCCGTCAGGCGTGGGTTGGCTCTCATGTTCTCTACGGAGATTTGCGGACAGTGGTTCCCTGGAGAAGGTATTTCGTTCATGCGGGCGTGGAGCCCCCGGGCAGGGGTCGTGGGAAGTTGCAGCCGTCCGCGTTTCGACAATCTCTCACGGCAAGGCGGGGCCGGCTCTGCTGGAGCAGGTCGACTCGTATCTTTAATTCTTAGCGATAGGGGTTATTCGTAGGTTTGCTGTCTCTTTATGTCTTTTAAAATTCGATAAAATTTGGCTTTTTTTCGACTTCAGCGACGACGCCGGCCAAAGGGGCCTCTTTTTATGGAGAAGGGCAGCCTGGGTGATGTGTCCAGAAGACCTGCAAAGACGCTATCCGTCGCGTCGGGAAGCCGGTGCAGCTTTTCGGGGTTGATGAAGGGATTGGCTACGCTGGGCTGGTTGCGGTCACGGTTCGGTTCGGGGGCCACGCCGGGAGCCGTCTGGGGGGCCGGATTGGGAGTAGGCACCGGGTCGGGGACTTGGGCCGCGTCGGGTTGGGATTCCGTGGCGGCAACGGCATCGCCTGGCTCTTCCCCTGCGGCCTGGCGCTGCCGTTCGCGGAGCCACGGAGGGCTGTAGATATCTGGTTCGATCGGGGGAGCCGTGGGTTGCTTCCCGGATAGGGAACGGCGGCGGTCCGGAATCAGTCCTTCGATAGCTATGATCATCGAGAGAGCCTTGATCTGGCCGGCGATGATGCCACGGGTGACTTCGTGGCTGAGCGTGGCCAGTTCCCAGAGCCGGTCCAGGACCTGGTCGCGACGTATGTTCAGCTTGCGCAGCCCTTCCACTTCCTGGTCCACCAGCTTTTCCCTGATGGCAGCGCGGTGCTCACTCATGAAGGCGCGGACGCGGGGCTTGGCTTTGGTGTAGGCGGCGGTGTCGGGGTTGAGACCGACGGCTTCTGCGGCCTGGCGGTCAGTCATGCGTCCGGAAAGGATCAGGAGAGCAAAGGCCATTTCCTGATCGGTGACGGGATCATTGACAGTATTTTTGGGCATGGTAGTCTCGTTCCTCGGTTGGTTGGTGATTATGGGTATTGGCTTCCCGGCTGCTCCCCACCGACACGAAGGGTTGAGAGCCGCGGTAGGCCAATCACGGAGTCATGGCTGTTGTTGGTTATTTTGAGACAGGGATAGGGTGTGGCACCGGATAGCGGTGAGGCTATCCTTCGCTCACGCTAAAGGCCGAAACTACCGGCAACTGCCGGCCAGGCGCCGCCGCGTGAGGGGCCGTCGCCTGCCGATATCGTCTGCTTTAAGTGATAGAGCCTTTCTGTGTTTGGAGTAAGTGGCGAGACGCGTTTTTTCGCACGGGAGTACACGCCCAAAGGTCACTTCGGTTCGATTGTGTGCGTTGGCAACGAATGGAAATGGGCGGCAGATAGGTATGTGAAGACACGAAATTTCCCTTCTGTCGTTAGGCCTTTGACAAGGTAACGTCCGCCCCTCCTCTTAACATCGCGGTGCGCTGTTTCGAGTAGGGTACGTTTCGGCTGGGCCCAGCCGCTTGAATCTGCCAGGTTTGGCGAAGGTGACAAGCCATGCTTGACACACTCAAAAGACAAGCTATACTTGTCGCTTGATCGAAAGCTTCAGGCATAGGGGATTAAAACGCCTTTACCAGCGTGGCGACAGGAGTGCGGTCGGCGCCGATATGATCGACAAGATCGAGCGCATCCTGACCCTCCTCGACGCCGCCGACCGCCCAGAGGCTCTCGATCTGCCTGGCATGGCCTTTCACCCGCTCAAAGGTGATCTGAAAGGTTTCTATGCCGTAACCGTGCGCGCCAACTGGCGCGTCACCTATCGCTTTGAAAACGGCGACGCGTACGACGTCTCGCTGATCGATTACCACTGAGGAAAGGAAACGGAACAATGCCCATGAAGAAGCCGCTCCACCCGGGCCGCATCGTTAAGCACGAATGTCTCGAGCCGCTGAGCCTGACAGTCAAGCGTGCGGCGGAGATCCTGGGCGTGACGCGCCAGGCCCTGAACAACATCGTCAACGAGAAGGCGGCTATCAGCGCTGCAATGGCGATCCGCTTGGAAAAGGCATTCGGCGGAACCGCGAACGCCTGGTTGCAGATGCAGAACAATTACGACCTCGCTCGTGCCCGCCGTCACGAGGATCAACTGAAGGTGCAGCGCAATGCCCCGGAACTTGCCCGCTCGGCATGAGCCCGGCCATCGACCGAGAAGGACGGACAGGACGATGCCTCTGCTGAGATCTAATGGCCTGGGGTGAACGTCCTGTCTGTCAACCCTTTTCGTCAACCCTTTTCCGAAAATCAATTGATAGGAAGAGTTAAGGATGGGGACGCGCCTGATCCTGGGTTCTCCGCAGTCAGAGAGACTGTTTGCGAGGCGGCTACATCGGCGGCTGCAACAGCGAACTGTAGATGACTGGCGTCGACATAAGTTGTGGTGCGGGGAACGCCGTTCCAAAGAACGACCGCGCCTGGAATGAAGCCGCTGCCTGTGGCAGTCAGATACTGGTTGCCGCTGCCGTGGACCACAGTAGAGGGCGCCACACCGGTAAGTCCGGGGATTGGATTCGATTGCGCCTCGGCCGGAAGCACGAACGGCCCTTTGAATAGGAGCAACTGGTATCCGGCCAGGGTCCCGAAATCTGGATCGAACGCCCGGACGGCAAGTCCATCTTGCCCCCATCGCAGCAATTGATAGCCCACGACGCCGTTCGATAGAGGCAGCTGGAAGTTTTGTTCATTCGTATCACTGATCGTGTCGAAACGCTCCAAATAGGCGCTAATCGCCCCGGCCTCATTCAAGCCGACGAGGAATACCTTGTGTTGTGCGGAGTCGGGCACCACCGCATCGCCGGAAAGATCGTACCCCGGAGCTCCCGGACTAATCGGCAAAAGGGCAATCTGCGAGGGCGGAGTGGTTGCCGGATTGACGATTCCTCCATTGTCCCCATAGACCAAACCATCCTGGCCGAGCGCGATATCGAAACCCGTTCCACCCAAACCATTCAGTCCGGTGAAATCCACTTGCGTAAGGCCGTTCGCGTCCACCGTAAATCGACCGAGATAGACATCGGCGGTGTTCGAGGCCTCGGAGTAAAGATGAGTCGAGTCGGCAAACGCTATGGAGCTCCTCGCTCCGCCAAAATGTGGCCGGAATGTTCCAGTGTTTCCGGAGATGTCGAAGATGCCCATTCCGCCGTAGTCTAAGTTGATCGCAAGCGTGGTGTCACTGCCAGGTTGGACGGCCAAGGCGCCCGCCGGCTGGCTCCCTTGGCCGGGCATGGTAAGGGGGTAGGTTCCCGTCATGGTTTGATTCAGCAGGTTGAATTGGCCCAGGGTGTTGTTTCCGCTGAACCCGATGTACAAGTACCTTCCGTCGGCTGTTTCCGCCATCACATTCGGCCCGTTGCCGAGCACAACCGGCGTGCCGACTGTCCCACTCATAGGGTCGATTTGCACCAGGCTATTCGCAGCGATATTCGTCGCAACGGCTGGTACCGTCGCATACAGCATTCTGCTAAACGGATCGTACAGGATATCGGCTGCCGGCACGTTCACTGACTGATAGACATTCACGACGAGCGGATAAGATTGTCCACCGCCGGGGGAAGGAGTGGAGACGACTACCTGCCCCCAACCGAGCTTCGCAAGGTAACTGGACGGCACCAACGCTGATAACTGCGTGTCACTCAGGTAGCTTGTCGGCAACGGGTTACCGTTCCAGAATATCGTTGAGGCAGTGGTAAATCCGGTCCCCGTTACGGTAAGCGTCGTCGCGCTTGATCCTGCGAGAATGAGCGTGGGGGAAGCGGAAACCGCAGTCGGAACGGCAGCGAATGTGGCTCCGCTCACCGTCGTCGTGGCGGTGGCAATGTTGTTCGCCTGGACCGGGTCGTAGGCGGCCGATGAAACCAGCGCCGTGCTTTCGATGGAACCAGGATCGAGTACGGTCCCTGTCACCTGGACGGTTGCCCTCGCTCCACTGGCCAAACTGCCCAAGCTGCAGATCACCTCGCTGGTGGCGGTGCAACTGCCCGCCGAAGCGGCAGTGGTTTGATAAACGATTGCGGCGGCAAGCGTGGCGGTTAAGGTGACTCCCTGTGCCGCGTTCGGTCCGTTATTCGTCACCGTAATTGAGTAGGTGAGCGTACTCCCAGTCGCTGAGGTGGATGGCGCCTGGATGGCGACGGAGAGATCGGCCGGAGATTGCGACAGGTCCTTTACCAAGGGGGATCGCAACATGTAGATCTGGGTGGGAGTGTTAAAGGCCAGGCCATTCTGTCCCCAGCGAACCAAATCAAGCGCTCCGAACGAGGGACCGCTGGTGCTGGTACCGGCGACCACGATCGCACCTACCTGCTTGAAGGTTGTCTCATCGAAAGCGAGGATCTGATTGCTGTCACCAGGGGTAAGAGCGTTTTGCGGCAAAACCCAGGCGCGCCCTAAGGTCGAATCGGAAAAAACCGGTCCGGCGGCGAGGTTGGTTCCGCTGGTGTAGAACTGCCCGATCTGCGAGCCGGTGGTTGCATTCAAGACCGCTCCATCACTGAAGTACAGATTCCCGGCGTCAAATTGGAGCGATGAGAAACTGTAGTACGGCGACGAAAACGTCTTGGTTCCAGTGAACCCCGTGCTGCCCAAGGTCAGATCTACTAAGCCGCTCGGCCCATCGCTAAAGGTTGAGGCGTAGAGTGTCGCTGCCGAAGGTCCGAAGCTGATAGATCCGAAGTTTTGATTGAAGTAGCCGTCTAATGCAGCCGGGTTCGGACGAGCAACCCCTGAATCGTAGACAGTTATGTTAGCGTTGCTTCCTAAGACCGCGACCGAATCGGGCTCGCCGGGCAGAGCGGCCACGCTCGCTGCAGTGATCGCATAGCTATAGGTTTGACCGGTGCCATACTCGCCCAGGGAAATCTGAAGATTGGGATGGGTCCCCGTCAAGTCTATTTGCTTGACGGCAGCGGCCCCATCCAGGGAAACGTAGAGTTCCGTGCCGGTGTCGGAGAGGCTGAGTTTATCGGGCTCGCTGCCTACAGGAATTGTCTTTTCAATGACGCCGGTACTGGGATTGATGACCGCGACAGTGTTGCCCAGCCCAGCACCGACATAGCCCGGTATTGATGCGTACAACATTCCATCCTGTTGGTTGTAAACGATGGTGTTGGTGGGCAGGGCAAGGTAGGTTGGGAACGCCTGGGGCTGAGAGACGGCTGCAGCGTTCTCCGGGCTGGACACGGTGACGCTGCCCACCGTCGGCATACTTAGATAGGCCGCGGGAAGGGTCGCCGTCAGCGTCGGACCCGGGGATGCCTCGACATACTGGGTCGCCAGCGGCACTCCGTTCCAGTTCACAACAGAGTCGGGTAGGAAGCCGGAGCCTGTCACCTGAAGAGTTTGCTCGGGGCTGGCGATGGGAGCAGAGGCAGGCGTGAGGCCGCCGATCACGGGAACGGCCACAACGTTGAAGACGTACGGCGTCGATTGCGCCGGAACCGTCCCCGGATTGGTGACGACAAAGTCCAGTTGTTCCGCTTGGGCAAGATAGGGCGCTGGAATTCCGGTGGTGATCGACGTCGCTGTCTGGCCGGCGATCGCGAGCGCCTGGCCATTGACGTTGAGCGCTGCATTGGCCGCGAAGTTGCTTCCCTGGATCGTGATCGGCAGGGGCGTGGTGCCGGTTGCGTTCACCAGCGTGCTTGCCGGCGTTATCGAGGAAATAATGGGCGTTGTCACGGCGACGATAGTCAGCGGGATCGGCGGCGCGGTGGTTCCCCCGGGCCCCGGATTGGTGACCGCGAGTTGGCCGGCTCCAAGTGTTTGCGCATCGCCGGCGGTCAACGCGACTTGCAAACTGGTGGCGGAGATGAAAGTGGTCGGCCGCGAAGAGCCGTTCCATGTGACCCCGGAATTCGCCTCGAATCCGGTCCCCGACAGAGTGATCGTTGCGGCCGAGCCCTGCGCAATCGTAGCCGGAGAGATCGAGGCAACGTGAGGGATCGGGCTGGTGACATTGAATGCAACCGTTGGGGAGTGTCCCCCGCCAGGTGCAGGGTTTGCCATACTTAGTTGAGCGACCTGGCCAGCGGCGATGTCCTGGGTCGGGACGGCGGCCATGACTTGCGTGCTGTTTACGAAAGTGGTCGCAATGGGGTTGCCGTTCCAGGAAACCACAGACGAAGGCAAGAAGCCACTTCCAGCAACCGCGAGCGCGGTCGCCGCTGCGCCTGTGTTGACACTCGGGGGCGTTATGGCGGTGATGGCTGGAACAGGATTGTTCACGTTGAAGTTGATCGCGCCTGAGTTTCCCCCGGCCGGAGTTGGGTTGGACACTGCGACCGCAGCGATGACTCCTATGGCGTCATTCGCGGCTGGCAGCGCAGCTTTGACCTCGGTTCCGCTCACAAACGTCGTGGCGAGCGGCACGTTATTCCAGGTGACCACCGAGGAAGGCACAAAGCCGCTTCCAATCATGTCGAGTGAGAGAGCGCCGGCGCCGGCGGGAGCATTCACTGGGTTGATCGAGGCCAGGACTGGCTGAGGATTGTTGACAACAAAGGGGGCGGCGGGGGACGTACCTCCGCCGGAACCTGTGTTCACAACTGTCACTTCGGCTGTCGTTCCAGTGGCAAGATCGCTTGCCGGGAGACTCGCGCTCAGCTCGGTCGCCGAGATGTAGGTCGTTGACAGTGCGGTGGCGTTCCATTGCAGCGTCGATGCGGCGACGAATCCCGATCCTTTTACGTCGATGGTAAGGGCGGCTCCGCCTGCACTTGCCGAAGTTGGGGTCACACTGGTGATTGTGGGCACCGTGTTTGTCTGCTGCGGAGACACTGGGAGCGTCGACCCACCTCCACAACCGGCAACGGCCAAGGAAACCAAGGCCGACACACTCAACGTGAAACGCCGCTTCATCACTGGCTCCTAAGGTCTACCTGTTGCAACCGCTTCGATTGGCCTTCATTGCACGTTGACGGTCACATTGGTGGAAGCAATTGGCTTTGCGTTGGACGCATCCGTTGCGGTCACGCTGAAGGTGTAGCTACCAGCGGTGGTGCCGGGAGTTCCGGGTTGCACATTCGAACTTGGTGCGCCACCTCCGCCGCAACCAATCATCCCGGCGGCAATCATCGCGCATAGACCGATGGGCAAGGCCAGCCGGCGCCTACGGAGGCCTGGTATGCCGAACATCAGCGCGAGCGCAATCACTCCGCCGCCACCCCATCGATGCCAAAGGTCCTGCGTTCCTGGCCGATGGAGGGAGCTACTGCTGGAGGATGCAGTGGTTTTCGCGGTAAAGACCGTGGTGGCCTGTCCGCCAGCGGCGAGTGTGACGCTGGCCGGGTTTAGATTGCAGGTAGGCACGCTCTGCGCCCCGGTCGGAGCAACAGTGAGCGCACAGGCCAGATTCAGCGTGCCGGAATAATTGCTTCCCGCCGAAAAAGTAATTGTAGCCATGGCGCTGCTGCCCGGAGTGGCCGGAGATGGATTCGACGCGACGGCCACAACCGGAGCTACCGTGATGGTGACGCTTCCCCGGGCGGCCGCATAGGTACCGTCACCAGAGTAGTTCGCGGTCAAGGTATTGGTCGGGGCGCTGAGGCCGCCGGCAGGAATGCTGAAGCCTGCTGCGCCGGCGGTGAGCGGGTGTTGCGCACTGTAGGAACCGCCGCCAAAGGTGACGGTTCCCGTCGGCGTGGCCTGTCCGGCGGCGCCTGCTACAGAGACAGCCACGTTCACCGTCTGCTCGTCGGTGACGGTGGCCGCGGACGGAGTGAGTGTCACGGTAGCGGTGGCTGTATTCGACGCCTGGGTCACTGTCACAGTGGCAGAATCAGTCGCGCTTTTGTATTGCGTCGCGCTGGATGCGTCGGGAGCATAGACGGCCGTGAGGACATCGCTGCCAACCGGAAGCACGCCCGCGGCCAGGCTGAAAGTAGTGGCGCCATTCGCCAGATTCTGTTGTGCGCCGTAAGTGCCGCTGGTCAAGCTCACCGAGCCGGTAGCGGTTGGACTTCCGCTACCACCGCTCACTGTTGCTGTCACGGTGAGGGCCTGGGCTGTGGTTATGCTGGTGGAAGACGCAGTCACGGTCAGCGCAGGCGCCGACGGCACATGGATGGTATAAACGGCGCTGGCCGCGGCGCTTTGCGGATAGCCTGCAGCAACCGCGACGGCCTGCAGGGTCGTGGTGGCCGCAATCGGAATCGGCCCACTGTAGACGTCAGAAAGCGTGGTCGGGGTGCTTCCATCGGTGGTGTAGTGGATGGTTGCATCCTTTGTCCCGTCGGTGATTGCGACCATCTGAGTGCCGGTATAGCTACCGGCCGCAGGACTGAAAACCGGAATGACCGCAGGGGCGCGCGGCGCCGAAACTACCCGCACCCTGTAGTTGCCGCTATCGGCGATGTACAGATTCCCCGAGGCGTCGAAGGCGATTCCTGCTGGATTTAGCAACTCTGCCACGGTTGCAGAACCGCCGTCGCCGCTGTAGCCGGGATAACCGTTGCCGGCAAATCGCGTGATGATTCCGCTGGTGGCCGAAACCACACGAACCACGTTCGACCAATCAGAGATATAGAGGTTGCCGGCGGAGTCTAACGCCAGCCCCCGGGGAGCCACCTGCGCCTGGGTAGCAAGGCCACCGTCTCCACTGCTTCCCGACTCGTTGTTAATGCCGGCGACGGTGGTCATGATTCCGGTGGCCGCTGTTACCTTACGGACGGCGCCGTTAGAACTCGCAATGTAAAGGTTGCCGGCGCTGTCCAGCGCCACTGCGTTGGGCTCGCTCAAACCCGCGGCGGTTGCCAGACCACCATCGCCGCTGGGTTCGCAAGTTCCCTGCCCCGCCACTGTGGTGATGACACCGCTGCTAGCCGAGACCAGGCGCACGCGACAGTTATTAGTGTCAGCGATGTACAGATTTCCGGCGCCATCGAGTGCGACGGAACTCGGCGCGTTGAGCGAGGCATCCATGGCGGGCCCGCCGTCGCCGCCATGGCCGCCCCCAGCGTAGGTCGTGATCAAACCGGTGCTTGCCGCCACTTTGCGGACGACACTGCTGCCTTGATCGGCAATGTAGAGATTGGCGGCCTTGTCCACTGCAACGGCAGCGGGGCCGTCCAGGGTAGCGGCGATTGCCGGGCCACCGTCCCCGGTGTAGCCGGCCGATCCGTTGCCCGCCACGATGGAGGCGATGCCCGTCTGCGCCGCAACTTGCCACACGGTTTGGTTCCAAGGGTCGGTGAAGTAGAGGTTCCCGGAGCCATCCAGCGCCACCCCCGCGATCGCGCCCATCTGCGCGCTGGTTGCAGGACCTCCGATGCCGAGGAAGCCGAAGACCCCGTCCCCCGCCACCGTGTTGATGACCGCTGTGGGCGGAGAGGTGATGATGTAGCTGGCGGAGACTGGCGGGCTGGTGAGATATCCCGGCCCTACGGCGATCGCTTGAATCGTCACGTTGCCCGAGACGTTGATCGGCCCGTTGTAGCCCTGGCCGGCGGTGGTGGGCGTCGACCCATCCAGGGTGATGTAAATGGCCGCGCCGGGCGTGCTATCGGTAACAGTGACGGTTTGTGGGGCGGCATACGTTCCGGCTGCGACGCTGAATGCCGGCTTCGCCGCTGTCAGGGACGGAGGAGTTGCGGGGGCGGTCACCAAGCGGATTCGGGCGCCGCTCGCGATGTACCGGTTGCCGGCGCTATCGACGGTGACACTCTGTGGGTTGCACAGTGCGGCGCTGGTTGCGGGGCCTCCATCGCCGCCGAGCGAGGTGCATTGCGCTCCATTTCCAACCACCGTCGAAATAATTCCGGTACCGGCGGCCACCTGGCGAATGACATGGTTGCTGGTGTCGGCAATGGAGAGGTTGCCTGCGCCGTCAACCGCTACGCCAAAGGGAGTGTTGAGTTCAGCGCCGGCCGCCGGGCCGCCGTCCCCGCTATAGCCGCCCGCTCCATACGTGCCGTCTCCGTGTCCGTTGCCAGCCACGGTCGATATGAGGGATGTGACAGCGTCCACCTTGCGGATGACATGGTTGAACGTATCGGCCACGTACAAGTTCCCGGCGCTGTCGATGGCGACGCCGTATGGATCATAGAGTGCGGCGCTGGTCGCGGGACCGCCATCGCCGCTGTAGCCACCTGAGATCGAGCCGGCCACCGTGCTGATCATGCCGGTTTGGGCCGCGACTTCACGGATTCGGCTGTTGCCTGCATCGGCGATATAGAGGTTGCCGAGGCGGTCGGTCGCGAGCCCGGTGGGGTAATAGAGCTCTGCGGCCCCCGCCGGGCCGCCATCGCCGGCGTAGCCCGGGGTACCTGTGCCGGCGATCGTGGTGATCGTCCCGGTAGCGGCTGCAACCTCTCGCACTACGTTGTTAGCCCTGTCCGCGATGTACACGTTGCCCGCACGGTCGACCGCGACCCCCGTGGGATAGAACAATTCGGCGCTGGCCGCAGGCCCATGGTCGCCGCTGTAGCCGACCGTTCCATTGCCCGCGAAGGTGGTGATGATCCCGGTACCAGGGGCAACCTTGCGGACTACATTGTTGCTGGAATCGGCAATGTAGAGACTACCGGCGCTGTCCACCGCGGTCGCGAAGGGGTAGTTGAGGCCGGCGGCCACCGCAGGACCGCCGTCTCCGCTATAGCCATAGATTCCGTTGCCGGCAATGGAGTAGATCAACGAAGTGGCCGAAGAGCCGATGAGGTACTGCGCGCTCACAGCTGGGCTCGGCGCGTATCCATAGGCCGTCGCGGTTGCTACTACGGTCTCCGAGGAGGAGACGGGGATGGGGCCGGTGTATGGCTGCGAAGCCGCGGCCGGCGATGTGCCGTTGATCGAGTAGGAGATCACGGCGCCGGCGGTGGAGTCTGAGATGGTTACGCTTTGCGCGCCGGGATAAACCCCCGACGCAGGTGATATTACCGGGGCGGCCGTGGGAGCGAGATTCAGATAGTAGGTGGTACTCGCGAAGTTGCTCTGCTGGTAGCCCCTCTCGATGGCATAGGCCTGGATCGTGGTCCTGCCTGCCGACGGGAGAGCAATGGGCCCGGTGTATTCGACCCAACCGCTGGTCTGCAAGGCTCCGCTGGCCGCGTAATAAACGGTCGTGGTTGGAGTTGCATCTGTGATGGTTACGGTTTGCACCGAATCGTAAGTCCCGGAGGCAGGCGAGATGCCCGGCGTGGCCACGACCGGGGTGAGTGGCACACCGTTGGAGAGGCTGGACACGTAGTTGCTATCTCCGGCATAGCTGGCGACGACCTGTTGCGCGCCCGGCCCGGGGGGCGAGAGAGAGCCGACGCTTGCCGTGGCAGACTCCAATATAGAAAGCAGCACCGAGACATTGTCGTTTTCGTTGCCCACGGCAAAATCCGAAATGCCCGATCCCGTGAAGTCCGCGGTCACCGTGGACTGTGGGAAATCCCCGACGGAGATAGGCCCGACGGCTGCTGGGGTAAACGTTCCGTCCCCGGCTCCGAGCAGGATAGACATCGTGTCGTCGCCATTATTCGCGACGGCGAGATCGGCGATGCCGTCCCCATTGAAGTCGCCGACCGCCGCTGATTCCGGAGTGTGGCCCATCGAAATCGGGCTGCCGGCCGCTTGGGTGAATGTGCCGTCACCCGTGCCCAGCAGCACCGAGATCGTTCCCGGTGCGGCTTGCTCGTAATTATTGTTGGCCACGGCGAGGTCGGCTTTGCCGTCCCGGTTGAAGTCAGCCGTCGACAACGTCCAGGGAAAGTTGCCCACGGCAATCGGGCTGCCGGCTGCCTCCGTGAACATTCCGTCGCCGTTGCCCAGCAAAATCGTCACGCTATTGTTGTGGAAGTTGGCGGTGGCCAGGTCGGGTGTCCCGTCGCCGTTGAAATCCCCGGTTGTGATCCCGGTTGGACTTTCGCCGACTGTCGGCTTGGTGGCTGCCGCGGCGAATGTCCCGTCACCCTTGCCGAGCAGGATGGTCACCGTGCTCGGATCATAGCCTTCTCCATCGTTCGCCGCTGCCAGGTCGAGGACTCCATCGCCATTAAAGTCGGCTACGGCGATCGCCTCCGTGATGTCGAAGGGGCCGGCCACCACAATCGGGCTGCCGGGAGCCGGTGCGAAGGTGCCATCCCCGTTGCCCAGAAAGATGCTGACGACGCTGCCATAGTAACCATTGGCCACCGCCAGATCGGGCTTGCCATCTCCGTTGAAATCCCCGGTCGCTACGTAAAACGTGGTGTTGCCGATGGTGATGCCCGCCGGCTGACTAAAGGTCCCGTCCCCGTTGCCCAGAAGAATCGACACCGTACCGCCGGAATAGTTGGCTACCGCAAGATCCGGAATCCCATCGCCATTGAAATCCGCGGTGGCCAGCGACCAGGGGAGGTCCCCCGTTTGCGGCGTTTGTGAATTGAAAAAGCTGAGGCCGGTCGTCTCATTGCTGAGGCTAACGGTCGCCAGCGAAGTATTTCCGGCAGTGCTGTCTAGAAAGGACACGAGCCCGGTTGGGGCAGGCAGACCGGCCTTATTGGCCTGGCTGCCCACAGTCGCCCTAAGTGAGTAATCTCCTGGTGAGCCGGACTGGGCGAGTGCCGTTATGGATGGATAGGTTCCGGTCACGGTCAGCACCGACGAACCCGAGGAGCTGCCGACATAGATATTGGCTCCGGCAAACACGGCTTTGTAACTATGGCTGCCGATTCCCGGCCGGAACTTAATCGCCGCTGTTCCCGCGCTGGTCAACTGCGCCGTTCCAATGATATGGATGTCGGTGCAATAGACCGCCGAGGCGTCGCAGAAGTTTACCTGGCCGGCCGTTACTGCGAGTGCCGGGGCCTTCACCGTTGCTGTCAGCGTGACAACGCTCCCTGCGGGAACCGAGGTCACTGGGCCGCCGCCCGAAGTCATTGTCAGCGTTGTCGTTGTCTCAACCCTGATGGCGGCAAAAGCGTTGGTCCCACTCCCGTTCAGCGCAGCACCTGCCGCCAGACACAAGAGCAGCCATTTCGCCGGCCTCCAGAGGAACATGCGCTCAAAAACAATCACAATGAAAAGCATGGCCGCCTTACACCTGACCAACGTTGGGGTGGATCTGTGATGACACTTTCACCCGCACGCCAAAAGTGAAGGGTCGCCTGACTTCCAGTCTGGAGCCAGCACATAATATCACCGTCGATCCCCATGGAGCGAGCATTTATCGGGCTGCAAGGTGATATGTTACGGAGGTAAGACGAAATGGTAACAGTGGTAGAAGAGTTCGATCAGAAGCGTAGGAAGCGAGTAACTATCCGTCCATCCGAACTAAGTGGTTAGGCTAAGTGGTTAGCAGGTTGTACTAATGTCTAACGCGGCTGAAACCGTCAAATTGCTTGGAGGCGAGCTTGGCCGAACGAAATTCAGGTCGCATGTTGATCGCCCGCTGTTCAAATGGTATGAGTTCTCGAGTTGCACTGATGAACGAAGGGCACGGCTTAATGCCCCGAAAAGCGTACCCCAGCGGCTAAAGCCGTCGAGCGGCAGACCAGTTACGGCACGGCTGAAGCCGTGCCCTTCGTTAAGACTGAGATTCAGCTGTCCCGGTTCGAAAAGCTCCCACGGCTGGCAGAGGCATGCAGGGCAGGATCTACGTGACTAGATTCCGCTCGTATCCTTTCTTCTTAAACGACAGGAGATTTGATCGGTCGGTATAGGAAACGATCGTTGGGCTACGCCCCATCTTTTTCGGCCCATGTACGCTTGGGCGAACATGGGCCACCCGTCCAGAACCACAGAGCTTGGTCAGTAGTTGAGACGGAGTGCTACTTGCACCTGGCGGGCGGGATAGGCGTTCGCCGCTGTGTACGTGCCGAAGCTTGCTCCGTCGGTGATGGCGCTGTCGGGCTGCTGAAAGTTTGTGGAGTTGAGGACGTTGAAGGCTTCGATGCGGAACTCCAGTCGGCTCGATTCTGACCAGAGGGAGACCGATTTGTGCGCGGCGAGATCCAGTTGTCCGAAAGCGGGCCCGCGCAGGATGTTGCGGCCGGCGTTACCGAAATATTGGCTGGGCGTGGGAACGGTTACCTGACTCGCGTTCAAAGTACCACTCAGCGCGCTCGTGGTTTTGACCCAGTTGGCCCTCGGTGCATAAACGGCGCTTGCGGTACTTACCAGGTTTGGCCGCACCGAGTAGGCCGCGCTGGTGCTGGAGACGGCGTATTGCGCGTTGGGTGCGTAGGTCAGATTGATCGGCAGCCCACTGGCGTAGAAGTTGATCGCGGATAGTTGCCATCCTCCGAGCACTGCTTGCTGCCAACCTGGCGCGCTCTGACCGAACATCCGGTCTTTGCCAAAGGGCAGATCGGCAATCACAGTGAGGGTGTTGTTCAGCGTTTGATCGTAGCTCGAAAGACCACGATCTGCTTGAGGATTGGCGATGTTTATGTTGGCCGAGTCGCCTCCGTTGGTTTCCAGATCGGCGGAGGCGTTGTTGATCGCCTTCGACCAGGTGAAGGAATTGAGGAGATAGATTCCGTTGCTGTAACGGCGTTCCAGCTTGGCCTGCAATGAGTTGTAGACGAGATATCCCGAGGGCAACGCGGTCAGGATATTGGTGAAGGTCGAGATGGGGCGGCGCGCCTGCTGGGTGAGACAGCCGACACCGGTGTTGCAGCTTGCGGGTTCCGTCGAAGCCTGGTTGAAGTCACCTAACACTGGAATGTGCGTAGCGTGGTTGCCTACGTAGGAAAGCTCCAGGGTGGTGTCTTTCATGACTTGTTGCTGCACCGTCAGATGGAATGTCTGCACATAGCCGGTGGGAAAGTTCCTCGGGATGTACCTCGTCTGGGCCTTCAGCGTTGAGAAGTTTTGCGCCGTGGCGAAGGCGGTTTCATAGCCTGACTGCGTGGTGCGGAAACAGGTACTCGGGTTTTGCGTGAGCGAGGTGCAGAGCGGCTGAACCGCTCCAGTCACCTGGAACGGCGGCGTCTGATCGATGGTTGCGTCGACAATGTTCGGTCCGTTGTATCCGAGCGTGCTCTCGCCGCCAAAACGGAAGTAGTGGAGATACCCCATTCCGTAGCCTCCGCGGATGACCGTCGTTGGCATGGCCTGGTAGGCGAAGCCCACCCTGGGAGCGAAGTTCTTGGTGTTCAGGTTGATCAGGGTGCGGTTGTAGAGCGAGCCGCCCGAGGCCTGGACCAGGGTATTGGAGGTGGGATTGAAATTGGCGAGAAGGTTATGCTGCTCCCAGTTTGGCGTCACCAGCTCGTAGCGCAAACCCAGGTTCAGTGTGAGCTTATCGCTGGCCTTGTAGTCGTCCTGGATGTAGCCCATGTGCCAGCGACGCTCGTAGTTGATTTCGGCGAGGTTGTTCAACTCGTAGTGGCTGCGCGCGCCCAACAGAAAGTCGGCGAGATTGTAGGCTTGCCGATGCACTGCGTCGGTGGCTTGCGCGGCGGTGCTGCGGCTGAATTGCCCGGCGTAGGTGTCCGCGCCGAACTGGGGATGGAAGTCAGAGATGGCGATCTCGAGATATCCATACTCGTAGCCGGCCTTGAGGCTGTGGCGCCCTTTCAGGAAGCCATAGTTCACCTTGGGGTTGGCAAGGTATGGATCGGTGAACTGGGGATTCGTCGACTGGCGGCCGAATTGCGAGTAGCCGGTGACGCTTTGGGTGTTGAGACCGCCGTTGATGCTGGGGTCGTCGGGAATGTTGGGGATGTTGAATTCCTTGAGCAGATTTTCCGCGCCAAGGTTGATGGGGCTCTTGCCGCTCTCGGTCCAGGTGAGACCGAGGCGAAGCTGCAGAATGGATTTCGCGTTGGGGGTGAAGTTGTAGCCGGCAGCGACCTGACGGGTGCGCGCGTAGAGGGTTCCGTTGCTGTTGCCGCCGGCAAGGCCGGGAATGTTCGGCGCCAGAAAGAAGGTCACGGCACGCTGGCTGTAGCGTCCGAACCCAGTAGACCGGGGGCTGATAAATGCATCCACGCGGCCATCGCCCTTATTGTCGATGGTTTGATTCGCGGGCGCGGAGATGTAGTTGTTGCCGCCAGCGGCGACCACGGTGTTGGCCGGCGGCAGCAGGCTGAGCACCTTGGCGGCGAAGGGACTCTGGTCAGCGAGAGGTATTTGTCCGTTGGCATAGACGGTTCCCGTGATCGGGTTCACGAAGGGGATAGCTTTGCCGCTGGCATCCGTGAAGGCACCACCAGCTTGTGCGGCCGTCGGCACCACCGCGGTGATGATGGAGTGATCGACGTGCCGCAGCCCTTCATAGTCGAGGAAGAAGAAGAGCTTGTCACGACGGATCGGGCCGCCGACCGTGGCGCCGAACTGATTCTGCACCAGGGTCGGTTTGACCCCGGTCCCGATAAACGGGCCATAGGCGTTCAGCACGGTGTTGCGCAGATAGTCGTAAGCGACTCCGTGAAAGCTGTTGGTGCCGCTGCGGGTGGTTGCATTGATCACTGCGCCGGCAGCGCGCCCATACTCGGCGCTGAAGTTATCGGTCTGGACCTTGAACTCCTGCACCGCGTCGGGTGAGGGGATGATGGCTTCATTGGAATAACCCTGGTTCGCGGTCTGGTATGCGTTGTTGTCGAGGCCGTCGAGCTGAAAATTGTTGACCATGGAATTCATGCCGTTGACGTCGTAGGAAGCGTCGCGGCTGGGGCTGGACAGGACCTCAAGGAGAGACTTTCGCACCCCGGGGACGAGTGTCGAGAGATCTGCATAGGAACGGCCGTTGAGCGGCAGATTCACTATTTCGCGGGACTGCACGGTCTCGCCCCGGTCGCTGGTATCGGTTTCGAGTTGGCTGGCTGCTCCAGAGACAACTACGCTCTGGGCTTCGGCCCCGACTTTGAGAACCAGCGCTACTCGCTGCCTTGCCCCCACCGTCACGGTAAACCGGTCGGTCTCGGCTTTCTCAAACCCGGGAGCGGTCACGGTGATGGAGTAGTCGCCCGGCTGGACGTTGGTGAACTCGTAGTCGCCGTTGCCGTCCGTTTCCCGTGTGGTGGAAATGCCCTTGGCTATGTTCAGGAGCTGAACGGTCGCGGTGGGGATCGCGGCGCCGCTGGGGTCCTTGATCGCCCCGAGCACACTCGCGGAGTCGAATTGTCCCCACGCGGCACTGTTTAAAAGAACCGTGAAGAGAAGTGTCAGGAGAAGTGCTCGAAGCGAGACAGCTTTCGTCTGGAATGTCTCGGATGGCCGCGTGTGGGAAGTGGCGTCGATCGTCATAGGTCTGGCTCCGCAATGGTCGTGTGGAAATTTTCTTGTGTGGACTGGCCCTGCCGAGCTACAAGTAGCACCCTGTTTCAACGCCACCAAGGCAATTCACCGACACGCAACCGATACACGCCCTAACCCATTTCGGAACAGCGATTTATCGTGCGGTAACGGTAACCGATACAGTGAAAGGAGTGTTTCAGTTTGATTTACGTCAGGTTCATATCCGTCTGGTCAACTGAAGTGGATCGGGATGATATCCGCTGCCAAAGAGGTGGGCCCTCCAGGACCTTCAGCAAGCGACCCTCGTCGTGCGTTGGTGGACCGCATCATCGTGTCCTCGACCTTTGCCAAGTGTGAACGGCTTTCGAGCCTTCTGGCTTATGTGTGCGACCTTACCCTGCAAGGGCGAGTGAAGGAGATCAACGAGCAGAAGATCGGTGAGGCGGTTTTTGGGCGGCCGCGCAATTATGATTCCTCGGTTGACGGCATCGTTCGCACGCAGGCCAGCCGTCTTCGTCAGAGGCTCGAACTGTACTTCAATGAAGAGGGTGCGGATGAACCGGTCCGGATCGTCATCCCGCGCGGTGGCTATGTTCCGGTATTTGAACCGCGATTGACGCCGGTAGTGCCGATGATCACACCCGTCGTGTTGCCGGAGCAACGAGCGGACATCGTTGACGTACGGGGGGCTTTCCGGGGATGGCGGAGCGCGGCCGTTGCATGGTCGCTGGTTGCAATTCTCCTGGTCGCGATCTTGGCGATTATGCTGGTCAACCGGGGGGCTGCCAAAGGGCACACGACTCGCGCTTCCGTTCATCCGCTGTGGAGCCAGATATTCGTTGCCGAGCAGCGAACCCTGGAGGTGCCTGGGGACAGCGGCATGGTGATGTGGCAGGGATTGACGGGCAAGAGTGTGGGCCTCGCCGAGTACCTCAACGGCGACTACCGGACAAATCTCCTGCCTAAGACTTCAACGCCTTTGCAGGAGACTGCGGTGGACATGGGCGGCCGGCGCTATACCTCCATCGTCGACCTGGAAGCAGCCAAGTCACTCTCGCTGATGGCACAGTCCTTCCAAAGTAAGCTTGAGGTGCGTTATGCACGCGATGTGCGGCCCAATGATCTGAAACAAGGCAATGTGATTCTTGTTGGTGCTGCAGAGGCCAATCCGTGGGTTGAGCTTTTTGAACACAACATGAATTTTGTGTTCCTCAATGACCGGGTGCGGAAAGTTTTTTCGGTGGTCAACCGCGAACCTCGGGGCGCAGAACCGCGGCAATGGGATTCCGATTACACCGATGGACAGCATCGCGTTTATGCGGTGGTCGCGTTTCTACCCAATCTGGGTGGAAATGGAAATGCGCTCATTCTTGAGGGTACTTCGATGGCCGGCACGGAAAGTGCGTGGGATTTTGTTTCCGACGATTCGCAACTGTTACCGTTCTTGCAACGGATACGACGAGCGGATGGTAGCCTTCCCCACTTTGAAGTGGTTTTGGGGACGAATAATATGAGCGGCAGTGCGGTGAAGAACACTGTTCTCGCTTGGCGGACTACGAATTAACGAAAAAAACGCAGATCTCTCCACTGCGCTACGCTCCGGTCCCACGGCACGCCGGGGCAGGCGAGATGACAATTCTGTTTGAGTACAAGGTTCGGCGTTTCCAGGAGAATTCTGTGGAACTGCAGATCCCTCGGCTGCGCTCGGGATGACATAGGAAAGGGCAACGGTCTTATAGAGAGTGGTTGCCGGACCGAGACGTTTTTCATAACCTTTGGTGGACCGCAGGCACATGGCTCCTCCGGTCGGGATGACAAAGGAAAGGGCAACGGTCTCATAGAGAGTGGTTGCCGGACCGAGACGTCTTTCATAACCTTTGGTGGGCCGCAGGCCCATGAATCGTCCGGTCCTAATGACAACCGACAGAGTTGCGCATCGAGTCTCGTGGTGCCCCATCAGCTCTTGCTGGTACGGGAAGCGTGTCATTCGAGTTCAGATACCCGACGGCCCAGATAGCGGATTTCGACGGCATTGCTCGTGAGAGCCAGCGCGCGGCGGTAACTCTCAATTGCTTCCGGGTGGCGTCCCATACGACGCAAAAGATCGGCCCGGGCCGCGTGATAAAGACGATAGGATTCGAGTTCGCCGCAGGCACCCAGTTCATCGATCATGGCTAGACCGCGCTCTAGGCTTTCACTCATGGCGACCGCGACTGCATGGTTGAGCGCAACGATCGGTGACGCCTGGATCGTGCTGAGGATGGCGTAGAGGGCCGCGATTTGCTTCCAATCAGTTTCCGTCGCCGTTCTGGCTTCGGCGTGGATCGCTGCGATGGCTGCCTGTAACTGATACGGTCCCAGATTGCGGCGGCCCAGTGCTCGCTCCACCAGGGGAATACCCTCCGCGATCTGATCCTGATGCCAGAGCGAGCGATCCTGTTCTTCGAGCGGAATCAGTTGCCCGTCGCTGGTCGAGCGTGCATCGCGGCGTGAATCATGCAGCAGCATAAGAGCCAGGAGCGCCATGTTTTCGGAGTTGTGGGGCATCAATTCGAGCAAGGTGCGCGCCAGGCGGATGGCTTCGGCGCAGAGTTCACGGCGTATGAGACTGTCTCCAGAACTGGCGGAATAGCCTTCGTTGAAGATGAGATAGAGAACCTTTTGCACCGCCGAGAGGCGCTCGGGTAAGAAGCCAGGAGCGGGGACTTGAAAGGGGATGCGCGCCTGCTGGATCTTGCGCTGGGCGCGCACCAGACGCTGCGCGAGCGTCGTCTCAGGAACCAGAAAAGCGCGGGCGATTTCCGGGGTGGTGAGGCCGCCGAGGGTTCGCAGCGTGAGCCCGATCTGGGCTTCCATGTTGATGGCCGGGTGGCAGCAGGTGAAGATGAGGCTCAGGCGATCATCTTCAAAAGGCTGGTTCATTTCGTCATCAATCGTGCTGCTGCGCGATTCGTACTCATACAGCAACTGGCCTTCGTTATTGCGGCGCGTTTGTTCCCGGCGCGCGTAGTCAATGAGCTTGCGACGAGCGGTCGCCGTGATCCAGGCGGCTGGGTTGTCTGGCACACCATCGGCTTGCCAGCTTACGACGGCTGCGGCAAAGGCATCCTGCATCGCTTCCTCGGCCAGGTCGAAGGAATGGGAGACGCGGATAAGGCCGGCAATGATGCGCCCCGATTCATTTCGGAAAACGGCTTCGACAGTGGCGCGGTGGTCATGCATTCACGGGTGGACGCGAGGAGAATTCGCGGATAGGCCGAATTTCAATACATCCGGATGCTCCTGCGCAAGCCGTAGGAATTTTGGCGGCCCAGGCAAGCGCCTCATCCAGATCCTGACAGTCGATTATGTAGTAGCCGGCTAACTGCTCTTTGGTTTCGGCGAAGGGTCCGTCGGTTACCAGTGACTGGCCATCCTGCACGCGCACGGTGGTGGCGGTCATGCTGGGTTGAAGAGGATCGGCAGCACAGAAGATGCCGCGCTCGCGCGTCTCGTCCATCACTCGCTTGTGGGCTGCGAAGACAGCGGCCCTGTCCTCGGGCGTAGCTGCCTCATCTTCGCGGGAGTAAATCAACATCATGTAACGCATGGCGGCCCTCTTAAGAACGGGGAAAATTGCGGTCAGCTTTTACTTCGCGGATCTGTTCCGTGTGCCTGGCTCCGTGGGATGCGGCCGCCAACAGCCATTGGTAGCCATCCCATGGACCGAAGAGGGGATGGGGAAAAGCATGAGCGCGAAGCCGGCGCGAAACGAGCAATCGGGTGCTTTGGTCCCGGCACTGGACAAACTGCCGCAGGGCTTCGGGGCCACTCCAGCGGCCGGCCGGGTAGGCGTGCTCGGGAGACTTCCCCTTCCTGGAGCGCTTGGGTATTTGCGTGAGGATAAATTCATCCATTGCGCGCCGATCGCCCTCTGGTAATGGCCCGGAGGCTTCGTTCATGCGTTCGATAATCGCATGAATACCAGTTTCGATGAGCACGATGTGCTCCATGTTCTCGGCGACTGACCAGGAGTCGCTTGCGGGCTTGAAGTCCCATTGCGCGGGGGAGAGACCGCCGACGGATTCAAGCAGAAACCCGCGGGTCACGGAGAGGTGACGCGACGCGGTGGTGATCTCTTCGGTCGTGAGTCCCGTGTCTGCAACGATGGTGGACGAGGTGTTGTTCACGGCGCCTCCTTGGAAGCGGGGTGTAACGGTGAGGCTGACGCGCCGGATGTGGGTTCCGGCGTGTCAGGGATTCAAGAATAGGGAGCTAAGAGAAGACCATGATGGGCCGGACTTCGATGCTGCCGAAACGAGCCGCCGGGATGCCGGATGCAATCGAGGCTGCTTCATCGATGCTGGGCGCTTCGATCAGGTAATAGCCGCCGAGCTGCTCCTTGGTCTCCGCGAAGGGACCATCGGTGGTGAGGGTCTTGCTATCGCGTACACGCACGGTCTTGGCAGTTGGCGTGGGCTGTAACGCGTTGCCGCCTTTGATCGCACTCGCATGCTTCTTGCCGAAAGCGCCGTACTCGGCGAATTCCGCTTCGGGGTAACCGTTGGCAAAGCGGGCTTCGCTTTCGTAGATCAGGACTAAATATTGCATTTTCTTTTCCTCCTGCCACTACGACGTTCGAGTACGGGTGAATCGACAATGGGGAAAAATAATTTTTTGCCAGGAACCAGGAGGTTAGTTCGCCTGGAGGCGTTGCATCAGGCCCTGCAGATCCATCTGGTTCCAGCCTTCCAGGACCTGGTTGTCTTTCACAATCAGAAACGACGACCCGTCTAACGTGCCCTTCTTGCCTGTGCCGGGAAAGCCGAGGTGGTCGCCAAGGTGGGTCATAGAGACCCGCCAGCGAACGGCAACCCGGTCGTCCTCGGCGACTATGTCTTCAATGTCCACATGAAGATCAGGAAAAGCTCCGACGAAGGTGCGATGAACAGCCTTGAACGGTTCGGGCCCGACAAGAATGGAGTCTGCATCAGGAAAGCCGTGAGACTTGCCTTGCTTGCTGAACATTTCGTCGATCGCTGCTTCACTCTTCTGGTTCCAGACCTGCTCGAACCAGCGCTTTAGCAGAAGTTTGTTGGCCTCGGACATAAACGCCCTCCCCAATGTGGGTAGAAGCTTAGAGCATTTGTGCTGGCGATGTATAGGGCAGCCTGGTGCAGACGCAGGCCAGGGTTTCGTAGGGAAAGGTGACCTCGGACTTACCGGCAAGTTCCGGATAGGCGGCGATGACCTGCCGCAACTGAGAGGTAACCTGCGCTCGCTGCTCCGGCGGAAGAGCGGCCATGAAGCTCACCGATAGTATCCGTTCGACGATTACTTTCTCGGGCGGCCCGGTATGGCGGTGAGGAAAGCGCTTTTCGCGGAGAGGGCTGAAGCCTTCGGCGGGAAAGACGTTTCTCCATTTCTGCGAGTGGTACCGCGGCGCATCGCCTTCAAAGGGTTTCATGATCCGGGTCAGGGCTGCGACCCAGGGTACGTTGTCGTCGCGAACGTTCCAGATTAATCCGAATGAGCCACCCGGCTTTAACACTCGATGAATTTCACGGATCGCTTCGGGGGTCGAAAACCAATGAAAGGCTTGTGCGCAAACCACCGCATCCACTGAGGCGTCGTCAAGGGGTATGTGTTGGGCAGAGCCGGTGCGCGCGTCGATTTGGGGAAATTGCCGGATCAGCTGGTCTAACATTTCCCGCACTGGCTCGACAGCAATTACGTGCGCCCCTGTTGCTAACAGCCTGGGCGAAAACTTCCCTGTACCTGCGGCGAGATCCAATGCGGTCTTGCCGCTGCCTAGCCCGAGATCGTGAGCCAGCCATTCTTCTATCTCCGTGGGATAGTCGGGGCGCCCCGCTACGTAACTAGCCGCGCCTGCTGAAAATCCTTCCGCCGCGACGTGATGAATATTGGTCATGGTTTGCCGGTATAAAAGCTGTATTTTGCCGTGTACGGAACTCGCTTTTCGCCGCTGGTACAGGGGTCGGTCCCCGCAGCACCGCCGTGGGTTTCGTTCCGTTCGATGTACGTCACGTTCGCGAATTTTCCGGTTCCGCTTGCGGGAACAGCTTGCAGCAATAGGGAGGGAACAGACACGCCGTCTGAAGCGGGCCGGCTGGCGATGAGCTTGCCTTTTACTTCGCTTCCATCCGTCAACCGCCAGGTTGGACCCGCGAAATGTGTGCCAATCGCTTGACCATGCTCGTCAAGCAACCGGGCGTCGGGAGCTTTCAGGACCCAGTGACTCTCGGTGCAGGTGTAAACCTGCGAACCGTCTCCTGTGGCAGCGAGGAATAGAGTCGCGCCGGAGGGAGGCTCGACGGAAAGCGCCGTTGGTTGGCTTAGATAGAAGGCGATGTCTTTGGCTGCCTTTGTTTCCACGCCGGGCGGTTCCAGGAAACCCAGATCGCGAAACCAATCGATAAAGCGGTACTGCCAGGTGCCGAAGGGGATCCCTTTGCGGTCGGTGAGGCCGCCCGTCATGTGAGTGCCGTCGCGCAGCGGATCGCCGGGGTGGCGGCCATTGGCGTAGATGTGCATCTCGAGGTTGGGTACCCGGAGCGCCAGCATGGCCGCGAAATATTCGTCTGCCCAGATGGCGTGAATCTGGTCATCCGATCCGGCTGAGGCGATGAACGATGGAGGAACGTTGTGCGGAATCGGTGGGGCCACGCGGTCGCGGGCAAACGGGGTGGGACCCGGATAGATGACGCCGACGAAGTCGGGGCGGGAAGAAATGCCCGCGAGAGGGTCGCCGGAGCCGCTGTTCTTCTTATCGAAATCGTCGTAGAGAACGGCAGCCGCTGTGGCTAATTCAGCGCCTGCGGAAAAGCCCATGATGCCGATCTTGTTCGGATCGATGTTCCAGTCTTTGGCGTGGGCTCGTACCAGACGAATGGCCTGTTGTGCGTCGTACACCTCGTCCGTGCGGGGGTTGTAACCGTCTCGGCGCAGACGACTCCGCAGGATGATGGTGTTGACGCCGTAGTTGTAAAAGAAGGGTACGAAGTCGGCGCCCTCAGAACCAACGTTGAGGGTATTGTGGCCGCCCCCCGGCACCAGGATGACCGCTGCGCCGGTATTCAATCCGTGATCGACGGTATGCACTTCGATGGATGGATTGTGTATGTTGACGATGCTGTTGATCCGCCCGGGCACCGCCTGGCTCATGTTGTATTGCTCAGCCTGACGGATCTTTTCCTGGTTGAGGTAGGGCGAGCCGGGTGGATACAGAGTGATCACGACACCGCCGGGCAAGATGGGCAACGGAGCGTAGGATGCGCCGGTCGATGGTCCCGGGGCAGGCACTCCTAAAGGAGCAGGAGGCGGAGGAAGCGTACTTTGCGCTGCGCAAACGATCGCTGCCAGCATCGGCAGAAATATCAATTTCTTCCTCTTCATACTTTGATCCTAATCAATTGGTAGTGGGCAACACATGAATGGTGTGGAGCCAGATCTCCACACTCTTTGGCCAGGTGGTCACGGGGAGCTCGGTGCGGCGCAAGCCGTATCCGTGTCCGCCCTGGGCATAGATGTGCAGTTCGGCCGGCACCTTGGCATTCTTAAGGGCCATGAAATAGACGACCGCGTTTTCCACGTGGACGGGATCGTCTTCCGCCTGCACGATAAACGTTGGCGGCGTTTGTGCTGTGGGATGGATTTCCGGATTTGGCGCGTAGTTCTGTTCCGAAAGCGCGAGATAGCCGGGATAAACGATCACCGCGAAGACCGGACGGCAACTCAGCTTGTCCGACGCGTCGATCGGGTCGTAGAGTCTTTGGTCGAAGTGGGTGCTGAGGGCCGCGGCAAGGTGAGCCCCAGCGGAGAATCCCAGGACTCCGATGCGATTGGGATCGATGTGCCACTCGTCAGCGTGGGCGCGGACCATACCAAAGGCGCGCTGGGCATCCTGAAGCGGGGCGGAAGATTTGGGATACGGACCGGGCTCGGGCACGCGGTATTTCACCAGAATGCAGGTGATGCCCGCTGAGTTGAGCCAGTCGCAGACTTCGGTTCCTTCGAGATCGATGGCGAGGATGCGGTAACCGCCTCCTGGAAATACAACGACTGCGGCCCCGGTGTTGTTCGTCTTGGGCGCGTAGACGGTGAGCGTGGGATTCGAAACGTTGCCGATACGGATCACCGCCCTGCCGCCGGGCCGGTTGTCTTTGGCGGTAGTCATGTCGCCTTCGGGCCCCGGGGCCGGTTGCGCGCCAGGAGCTCCGTTGGGCCAGAGTGGCATGGTCAGGTGATCGGGGCTGGGCGGCCATGCAGGGGTTTGTGCGGACAGATAGGGTATGACCGTCAGCAGGGCGGCGAACATCAGTGGGAACTTGCGCATGAAGGACCTTTCGAACCCGCAGCCATGATCGCAGCCGTAAGGACGGTGATGCAAGATGCGGTCTGCGTGGGCCATCGTATGGACGAGGCTGCGAAGAGAGAAGTTCGCATCCGCCCTGGACAATTTTCAGCCGTGCCTTCGACAAGCTCAGGGCAGGCAGGTCCGCCAAGTGCGGGCTTCGGTGGTTGAAAAGCTCCTAGCGGCATCGGTAAAATAAGCACCCCTCGGGGTCCTTCGACTCCGCGCCATCAGGCGCTGTGCACGCTATAGATCTGTGACGCGCTCCGCTCAGGATGACGATTTTGTGGTGGATTGGAGACGCAAAAACAGCGGTTCAGCTACCTGCGGGACTGGAGAGTCTTATGCTTTGTTCTCGACCAGCAGGTTCTCGATGCGGACCGGAAGTTGGCGCACCCTAACGCCAGTGGCATGGCTGACGGCGGAGGTGATGGCCGCCGCGATCCCGGCGAGGCCTATCTCCCCTACTCCGCGTGCGCCGAGAGGGTTCAGCACCTTGTCGGGATAGTCGAGGAAAGTGACGTCGATCTCTGGAGCGTCGGCGTTAGTGACGAGCATGTAGTCGGCGAGGTTGTTATTGATGGGAGCACCGAAACGGGGGTCATACACCGTCTCTTCAAAAAGGGCCATACCGACTCCCATGACCACGGCGCCCTCAATCTGGTTGCGGGCAGGCTTGGGATTGATGATGTGGCCGGCATCGATCACCGTGACCACGCGAGAGACGCGGAGGCGAGCCGTCTCGGGCTGCCAGGTCACCTCGGCGAAATTGCGCTCCGAAGGAATGGGTGGAGAACTTGCGATTGGGATTACCGAAGGTGCCCTCGGATTTTCCGCTTCCTGAGACGGCGCGGAGATTCCCCGCAGTGAGGATCTGCTCGAAGCGCACTCCAGTGTCGGGCGACTTATCTTTTAGATGAACACAGCCGTCGGTAAAGGCCATCGCGCCAGGCTTCTGCCCTGCGAACTTAGGATCTTTGCTTTGGCCGGCGATGGTGAAGAGAGTCTGCTGCGCCTTTTCAATGGCTTCGATCACCGCGGGCGTCACCGACGCGGTAGCCCAGGAGCCACCGGAAATCGGTCCCGGCGGGAGATTGGTGTCACCGAGGACGACTTCGATCATTTCGTGGGGAATGCCGGTCTTATCGTTGACGATTTGCGAAAGGACAGTGTAAGTACCGGTGCCGATGTCCTGCGTAGCGCTGGAGACACGCGCGGAACCATCGTCACGAAGCTCGACGGTGGCTTGGCTCTCCATGCGCTCGGCGATCCAGGAGCAGCCGGCGACACCCCAACCCAGAATGAGGCCGTCTTTCTTCATCGAGCCGACTTGCGGAGTGCGCTTTGACCAGCCGAATTTTTCTGCGCCGAGGTTGAGACACTCCACCATGTGACGGGAGGAGAAAGGGAGATTCAATCCTTCGTCCTTCTCTGGCTCGTTCAGGAGGCGGAGCTTGACGGGATCCATGTTGAGCTTGATGGCCAATTCATCCATTGCGGATTCAAGGGCAAAGAGGCCTGGGACAGCGCCCGGCCCACGCATGGAGGTCGGGGTGCCGACATTGCGGCGTACAAGACCAGAGGTAGCGCGCAAGTTGGGAGTGCTGTAAGTGTAAGGAGTTGCCTCGCTGCAACCCTCGGAGTAGTCGTCGAGGATTGAGGTGTGATTCAGCGAGTCGTGCATGAGCGAGACCAGTTTGCCGTCGGAGTTGGCGCCGATGCGGATGCGCTGCTGGGTACGCGGGCGGTGGCCTACGCTCTGAAACATCATGTCGCGGGTCACTACCAGCTTGACGGGCCGGTTGAGGTTACGCGCAGCAGAGGCGGCGATCATGCAGTGGGTCCAGGGCCAAAGCTTGCCGCCAAATCCCGAGCCAAGGAAGCGCGAGATGACGCGCACGTTTTCCTGGGGAACGCCCAGCATTTGCGCCATTACGTCTTGATGATTGCAGACCGCCTGCGAGGTCTCGTAAAGGGTGAAGTTCTGGCCATCCCATACGGCTACACTGGCGTGCAGCTCGATGGGATTATGGGTCTCGGTCGGCGTGACATAGACTTCGTCCACCTTGGCGGAGGCGGACTGAAAGGCTGGTTCCGGATCACCCCGCTGGCTGTCGACCTTGGGCTTTTCATCGGTTTCGAGCTGCTTGCGGACGTCGGGCTTTTCGGTGTTATAGGTAACCTTAACGGCGTTGGCCGCGGCTACTGCCTGTTCGAACGTAAGCGCCACTACGGCGGCTACATATTGCCCGTAGTAGCGGATGGTGTCGTCCTCGAAGGGAGGACGACGCTCATCGAGAATTCCTGAGAAGTCCCCCGCAGGCGCGGTGCGAAACAGCTTGCCGATGTTCTGACGGGTATAAACGGCCTTGACTCCGGGCATAGCAATTGCGCGGCTGGTTTCGAGTGACGCGATGGCGCCTTTGGCAATCGTGGCGCACACTGGGACGGCGTACAGCATGCCGGGGAGGTTGTGGTCTGAGGTGTACATGGCGACACCGCTGACTTTGAGCGGGCCATCGACGCGGGGCAGTCCGGCATTTGTCTTGGGAGGAAGATTGAGTGTAGACGCCATGATGTGTCTCCTCTGGGGCTCTTACGCGGTGGCGAGAGTGAGAGCGTGAGTTATGCAGCGTTTGGACAGTTGCACCTTGAAGCCGTTTTCGCTCTGTGGTTGAGCGCCGTGGAGAGCCGCTTCGGCGGCCTGACGAAATACCTTATCGTCGGCCGTCTTGCCGTGCAGAACCCGCTCTGCTTCGAGCGAGCGCCAAGGCTTGGTGCCTACGCCGCCCAGGGCGACACGAACGAAATCCAACTTGCCGCCGTTGACCACGGCGACGATGGCTGCCGATGAAAGGGCAAATTCATAGGAAGCGCGGTCACGCAGCTTGAGATAGACCTGTTTGCTGCCTGCCTTCGGCGCCGGCAGGGTGACATAGGTGATGAGCTCGCCCGGCTCCAATACAGTCTCCCGCTGCGGCGTGTTTCCCGGGACGAGGAAGAAGTCTGCGATCGCCACCTCACGCTCTCCCTTCGCACCTTGGATGTGGATGGTCGCCTCCAGCGCCGTGAGAGCCACATTCATGTCAGAAGGGTTGGTCGCAATACAGTCTTTGCTCGTGCCCAGGATAGCGAGGGTACGGTTGTCACCCTCAATGGCGGAGCAGCCGCTCCCGGGCGTGCGTTTGTTGCAGGCCATGGCCTGGTTGCGGAAGTACATACAGCGGGTGCGTTGCAACAGATTCCCGCCGGTCGTGGCCATGTTGCGCAACTGCGCGGAGGCTCCCGAGAGCAGGGCCTGGGAGAGGACCGCGTAGTCGCTCGCCACGATGGGGTGATGAGCGAGATCGGAGTTGCGGACGGTGGCACCGATACACAGGCGGCCGTCGGGAAGTTTTTCCACTTGATCCATCGGAAGGCGATTGATATCGACCAGTTGGCTGGGCCGCTCTACATTCAGCTTCATCAGGTCAAGCAGGGTAGTGCCGCCGGCAATGAACCTGGCCTGCGACTGCGCGGCGGCCTGGATTGCCTGCTGTACGCCGCTAGCCTTGGTGTAGGTAAAGGTCTCCATGTGCGGCTCCTATGCTTGGTGGCGGACTTCCTGAATGGCCGCGACGATGTTCGGGTAGGCTCCGCAGCGGCAGATGTTGCCGCTCATCAGCTCCTTTACGTCAGCGTCGGTGGGGCCGCACTTCTCCTGGAGAAGGGCGACGGCGGACATGATCTGGCCCGAGGTACAGTAACCGCATTGGTAGCCATCGTGTTTCACGAAAGAGGCCTGCATGGGGTGGAGGTTGCCGGGCTGGCCGAGGCCTTCGATGGTGATGATCTCATCCCCTTCGTGCATGACGGCCAGCGTCAGGCAGGAGTTAATGCGGCGGCCATTCACGTGGACCGTGCAGGCTCCGCATTGGCCGTGGTCGCAGCCTTTCTTGGTGCCGGTCAGGCTGATGGTCTCGCGCAGGCAGTCGAGCAGCGAAGTGCGGGGATCGATGTGGAGATCGAGCTCTTTTCCGTTGACCCGAAGGGTCACGGGCACAGCGCCTTCGATGGTTTCCGCGGGCGCCTCGACCGCGGGCGCCGCCGGAGTTGCAGCGACCATGGGTCCGGCGGTTGCGACCACGCCGGCTGCGCCAAGCGAGGAAAGGAAGGAGCGGCGGCTGAAGTGCCCTGCCGAGGTTTCTCGTCTCTTCTTGCTCATACTGTTCTCCAATTGCCCTTCTGCTTCATGATAACGTTCTCGAACCGAAGTTTGTATCATTCGCGGATCTGCCGAGCACGTGGAACTGAGACTACGCAATGCATATTTCCTGTCGTCGACGGATTTCCGCTCCAAGTTGGCTGCCCCTCTGGGTATTGGTTGCGCGAGGTGCGGTCGCTGCTGCTTCGGCTCTGGGTATATTTTCGGAAGACAGGGTGCATGGAAAATAGAAATGCGATCCCTTTCAGGAGGCAATATTCATGTTTTTGAGACGCGCCCTGGTGTTCACCGCGGCCATCATGCTCGCCGCCGGTGCTGTGGGCTCCCATGCGGCCGACAAGAAGCAAAGCAAGATGCCGGAGTCGCCGCAGCCAGGCTGGAACGATGCCGAGATGCTGCGGCAGCCCGCCACCGAGTCCATCGACCTGAATGCCTATAACGCGATCCGCGAAGAGGGCCTGCAACATTCGCACGTGATGGATTACGCCGGGGGGCTGACCGATGGGATCGGGCCGCGGCTGACCGGGTCACCGAACATGGCGAAGGCGAATGCCTGGACGCGGGACCAGCTCACGAAAATGGGCTGCGTCAACGCGCACCTGGAAGATTGGGGCGAGTTCGGTATGGGCTGGCAACAGCTCAACACGTGGGTTCGCATGACAGAACCCGATACTGCCGTGTTTATGGCCCAGGCCACGCCGTGGTCACCTTCCACCAACGGCCCAGTGACTGGCCAGGCGATTTCGGTGGTCATCCAAGACGAGAAGGACATTGCGAAATACAAGGGCAAACTCTCGGGCAAGATTGTCCTGCTCGGACCCATGCGGGACGTGCCGGTCCCCGATAAGGCTTTCTTTGAACGCTATAGCGACAAGGACCTTAAGGAGCTCGAGTCCCTGCCAATCACTGGCCGGGATCCCGATATGGAGGCGCGCATTGAGCGTTACGTTAAACGCATGAAGCTCGCGAGCCTCGCCATTCCGTTTCTGGCCGAGGAGAAGGTGGCCGGCGTGATTGTGCCCAGCCGCGATAGCTCCAACGGCGGCGGCACGGGGATTATTTTCGACGACAACGGCGCGGCGCTCGGCCGTACTCCTTACCACAGGGACACGGCTGTGCCGTTTCCGGTAGTGGTCACGCAGATTGAGAGCTACGGCCGGGTGTTCCGCCTGCTCGAAAACCACGTGCCGGTCTCGATCGAGATGGACGTGGAGACCAGGTTTTCAGGTGACCATGAACATGGCTTCGACACCGTTGCCGAGATTCCAGGAACCGACCCGCAGTTAAAAGATGAGGTGGTGATGGTGGGCGGTCACCTGGATAGCTGGATCGCCGGCACTGGCGCGACCGATAACGGGGCAGGCTCTGTGGTTGCGATGGAGGTCATGCGGATTTTGAATACGCTCGAGGTGAAGCCGCGGCGGACGATCCGCATTGCGCTGTGGTCGGGAGAGGAGCAGGGGCTCTTCGGCAGCAAGGGATACGCGGCGCAGCATTTCGGCAGCTTCCCGCTTTCTAGCACTCCGGAGCAGATGGAGATGCCGGAGTTTTTGCGGAAGCCGGCGGGGCCGCTCACACTCAAACCGGAGCAGAAGCTTATTTCTGCGTACTTCAATGTCGACAATGGAACGGGTAAGATTCGCGGTATTTATACCCAGGGGAACGCGGCGGTCGATCATATTTTTGAGCAGTGGATGGCTCCATTGAAGGACCTGGGCGTGACCACTATTACCAACCGCAATACGGGCGGTACGGATCATCTTTCGTTTGATGCGGTGGGCATCCCTGGCTTCCAGTTCATTCAGGATCCGATGGATTATGAGACACGGACTCATCACTCCAATATGGATACTCGGGAGCGCCTACAGGCGGCGGACCTGAAGCAGATTGCGGTGGTGGAAGCGATCTTTGTTTATAACGCGGCGATGCGGGATCAGATGATTCCGCGTAAGCCTTTGCCTCATCCTGAACGGATGGAGGAGCAGAACAAGCCCCTGCCGGACCTGTACCCCACGGCAATGAAATGACTTGTTCGGGATTCGAAAAAACATTTCCAAGAAAGGTCCGCGGAACTGCACAACGGTAAATTTGGGGCACCCGAATGGCGCACCGCAGATCCCTCGGCTTCGGTCGGGATGACAAAAAGGAGAGGGTTGTTGTAAGAAAAGGGCGGTTACTAACGGAGAGGGCGGTTGCCAACAGATAGGACGCTTGTAGGACGCTTGTTTAGGGACAAGACGGTTGTTTAGTCTGGACACCCGCTAGCAACTGCCCCCTCCCTTAGCAACCGCCCTTTTCTTACAACAACCCTCTCCTTTTTGTCATCCCGAGCGAAGCCGAGGGATCTGCAGTTCCGCGGACCTTTCCTGGAAATGTTTTTCGAGCTGAGGTTACGGCCAGTTGTAGGCTGTGACCAGGTTTCCTTGATCGTCGATGAGCAAGAGTGCTGCGCGGCCGTTTTCCAGTTGACCGGAAAAACTTTTTCCGCTGCGCACGTCGTGAAACTCAACGGCCTTTTGGTTTGATTCAGACGTCAGCACATAAAGGGTGGCTTTGGGCAGGCGAGTTGGACAGATGAGTATGCCGGCATTGGTCAACGTCGTGGTGTAGGTGGGGGAGATATCTGCCGCCTTCATCGCATAGCGATACACATCGCCTACTGCCTGCAGGTTCTGATTTAGTTCGAGCGGGAGTGCCGCAAAAAGGATTTTCCCTTTACCCAGCGGCCTTTCCGCCCAATCCTGATTGCCCGGCAGTTGCGCGCGGCTCAGGATCGTGGTTCTGTTGCCTCCGAAAGTCAGTTCCGCTTCACCACTTGGCCACTTGAATGTGTTGCTGCGCAGAGTCAGCGGTACATCTACATAGCCCAGGCCGACCTGATCCTGCCGGGCCGTTGGATGGAAATGGGCGTCTCCGTCGAACGGACCGGTCACGAGTAATACTGCGCCCGCCTGCACTCGGGCTTTGATCGCCTGCCAGGCTTCTTCGGTAAGCGCAGAGGGCGAAGGAAGAATGATGAGCTTCGGCGAGCCGAGGGAGGCAATCTGGTATTCGCCAACGGCATACGCTTCCCCACGCGCATAGTAGTAGAGGGCCCGAACCGCATTTTGTTGTGCCTCGATCGACAAAGCGTTGAAAACGGAAAGTTGCAGGGACTGCGGCAGGATGATGGCAATCTCCGGTTTGATAAAGTCCGTGGCATAGGGCGCGGCGCGTTTTGCGAACTCTCCCACCCCCCGCAGCATGGGCTCCCAGACCTTGGCAGAGCCGTCACTCCGCTGCATGCCGAAGTCGACTTCGCGGGCCCAATCCCACTGCATTGCGCCGGAACTGCCGCCGGCAAAACCCAGCGCCCACTTGCGCTCGGTCAGGGCCAGGCCGGTGAACTCGTCGTATCGCCAGGTTCCATCCGGGGCCCAGACTGGTTGATAGCCGGTTTCGCCGGTGATGTTGGGCATGCCTGGAAGCTTGGCCACGACCGAGTCCCATAACAAGGCGTCATCTTGCCAATAGGTGTGATTGGTGGTGAATCCGACACCTGCGGAGCCGTAGAACTGGTTCAGCAGGCGATTGGTGACGCCGCCCTCATCCTGCCCGACATCGATGAGCTGGCTGCTGCCGGCCTGGCGAATCACAGCAACCATCGATCGTACCCAACGGCTGAACATTTCCTGCGCGAACAGGTTGTAGTCCATGGCCCGCACCTGCCGCGGATTTCCGTAGCGCTCATAGGTCAGGTCGGCGACGCTGGGCAGCGGGAATTTTGTCGAAGCTGCCGAGTTGCTCCGGTGTTTCGGCCCATGCGTCTCCCAATGCGCCGAGGGTTTTGTATCTGTCGCGCAGCCACTCATGCCATGCGCTTAATTCTGCCGGATCCCCGTTGGGAATGTTTCCTTTGAATATCTGTTCAGGGTTGGAGAAGCTGGGCTCGTTGATAAGGTCCCAGCAGAGCCATGGAACACTCGCGAAGCGGCTCACCACGGCGCGCACGTAGGCCTGCTGGGCGCGCACGGCATCTTGATCGATATACGGATTCTTCGGCGTGGCCGTACCGGAGACTGGAGAAAAGGCAAAGAACGTGAAATTGACAGAAATGCCATGGTGATGGGCACAGATAAGAAAGGCCTCAAGGTTGCGCAGGAAACGCTCGTTCGGTTCTCCGGTCGCAGGCTCTATGAATTTGGCGTTCTTCATCCAGACGCCGGTGCGGACAAACGTGACCCCGTGGGCAGCCATTTCAGCAAAGTCGTTTTCCCACACCGATGCGTTGCGGGGACCGGAAAAATCCCAGCCATTTTCCTCGGTGGTGAAATAGTTGGTGCCAACGGGGAAAAAGGGCTTTCCGCCGCGAGTGAGGAAATCCCCTTTGACCCCTAGAGCCTCACCGTCGTCGAGCGAACCGCGCTCCGCCACCCAGAAACCATTTTCGTAAAACTCCCGGAACTGTCCTTGTTGGCGAAAGGTGGCGCGGACCCTGTAGAAGCCGGCGGTTAGCGGCTTCTGGAAGGGTACCGTGAGGTTGGAAGTCTCCTGGGCATCGATAGGCAGGGTGACTTCTTCAAGCACCTTATCCGCTGATAGGAGTTTCACGCGTACCTCGCCCTTTGCGGGCTTCGCCTGCTGTAGATGCAGCGTGATCTGCGGCGGTTCGCCGGGCCTGAGGACCGAGAAGAGCGTCTCGACAGAAAGATTCGTAGCACTCCGGCTTGCATAGGTTGCGGATGCGCGAATGAGAGCCATGCCGGGCTGGCTCTCCCAGTACCCGGAAGCGGGATGAAACTCGAGACAGACGATACGGCTGCCGGTCTTGCGCTCGATCACGATGACCGGCGCTGCCAGACGCAATCCGTCGTTGTCGACCATGTAGCCAAGTCCGTTGAGAGGACCCTCCACGGTGAAGAACTTTTCTGCCTGGACCTTGGGAGTCGTTTCGAAGTCATAACCCGGCCGCCACGCAAAATGAGCATCTCGCGCGACTGGAACTTCGTAGGTGTGGCGCAAATCCAACGACCGCGCGTAGGTGTCCTGCGGTCTTCCCTGAACAAAAGTTGCGCCCACCTGGGTAACGGGCACGTGCAATGGCTGGCCACCGAGGATGAGAAGATTCCCACCGTGCTGCAAATAGGCTTCGATTGTTTTCCATGAGCCGGTGGGTACCGCGGAACCGTAAGGAAGCACCAGTAGTTCAGCCTTCTCGAGCGCGCCAGGGGACTCCAAGGCCTGCAAGTCTAGAAACAGAGGATGAAGGTCCTTCAGCGCCACGGACAGGGTGGAGCGCTCCACGGGCTGGCTGGCCACCGTCGGAAAACCGGGCTGCCAGAGGACGACGACTTGAGCCACAAGAGGAGGCGAGAAGAGCAAAAGGAAAAAAGCAACTCGAATGAGCGCGTGGCTATTCATTTGTATCCCGCGCTCAGAATTGTATATCCGGTCAGAAGCGGCAAAAGGTGATTAAATACCTGCGTGCCCTCACCATGGTCCGAAAGGTATGCCAAGATGTCTTCCATCTCCCGTCGCAAAATGCTCAAAAGTACGATCGCAGGAACGGCCCTCGCCTCCAGTGTTCCCATGACTTCGTCCATCGCCTGGGGTCAGGAAAAACCCTCGGCTTCCCCTGGAATGCCGATGCCGCGGAAGGGAAATATTCGGCAATCTGTCAGCCGCTGGTGCTACACGAAGATGAGCCTGGACGAACTATGCGCCTATGCGGCGCAGATCGGTCTCAAGGGAGTCGACCTGCTGGAGCCGAAGGATTTTGAAGCACCCAAGAAGTACGGGTTGATCTGCACGATGGGGTACGCCAATGCCGGAACGATTCCGGACGCCCTCAACGTGGTCGCCAACCATGACAAGATCGAGGCGGGATTGCGCGAGAATATCCCACTGGCAGCGAAAGCGGGGGTGCCCAATGTCATCACGTTTTCGGGCAATCGGCGCGGCATGTCCGATGAGGAAGGCGCGAAGAACGTGATCCTCGGGTTGAACCGGGTGAAGAAGATTGCGGAGGACAATAACGTCGTACTCAATCTGGAGCTACTGAACAGCAAGGTCAACCATAAGGACTACATGGCGGACCACACCGCCTGGGGTGTGGCGGTCATGAAGGAAGTGAATTCCACCCACGTGAAGCTGCTTTACGACATTTATCACATGCAAATCATGGAAGGAGATTTGATCGCCACTATCAAAGAAAACATTCAGTGGCTTGGGCACTTCCATACCGGCGGTGTACCAGGACGCCACGAGTTGAATAACACCCAGGAAGTGCAATGGGACGGCGTGATGCGCGGCATCGTGGAAACCGGGTACAAGGGATATGTAGCGCATGAATTCGTTCCCACCGGCGATCCAAAGACCTCGCTTTTACAGGCGGTTGACCTGTGCGATGTATAAGATAGATGGAGGATTTTATGCGTAAATTGGCCTTGGTTCTTACCTTTTGCGTTGCCGCGGTCTGCATGGCCGTACCCGCGAATGGCGTTTACAGCTATACCTTGAAGTCCATCGATGGCCAACCGGTTAGCTTAAAGAGTTACCGGGGTAAGGTTCTTCTTTTGGTGAATGTTGCCAGCAAGTGCGGCTATACCCCGCAGTATGCTGGTCTCGAATCCCTTTACGAAAAGTACAAGGATCGCGGACTGGTGATTGTCGGCATTCCAGCGAATAATTTCGCTCAGCAAGAGCCCGGGACCAACGACGAAATCAAGAAGTTCTGCCACAACCGGTACAACGTGTCTTTTCCCATGATGGCCAAGGTCTCAGTGGTGGGCGAGGATAAGACGCCGCTGTACGTTTTCCTGACCGACAAGTCGGTCAATCCGCAGATTGGCGGCGAGATCAAATGGAACTTCACCAAGTTTCTGTTCGACCGCAATGGCAAACCGGTGGAGCGGTTTGAACCGGCTGTGACTCCCGACTCACCGCAGGTTACGGCGGCCATCGAAGCCGCTCTTGATAAATAGGGGTGGGATGTTTCGTCGACTGGCAAAAGCAATCGTAGGGCTGCGCCCATCTTTTTCGGCCCATGTACGCTGAGGCGAACATGGGGCACCCGTCCGATTCCCTTTGGCCTTTCCTACGACACGGGCTCCTATGGAACTAACCGCCTACTATCTCGACATCCGCAAACGCAGCCACTCAATTCGCAGTCCTATGCAAGCAAGTAGGAACATCATTGAGCCAAGATGCTTGGGATCGAAGAGGAAGCTCTCGTCAAGGTTGTAGAAGAGCGTGAGGACTACGATGGCGAGATACCATTCGACCGCTCGAAGTTGCGTCTGGTCACGAGAATGAAAAAGACAAACTAAACCATCGCGGAAGGCAAAGCCGAAGACCAATAGTACGATCGTCAAGCCGACCGCGCCCATTTCGAGCATGACGTCTAGAAATCCATTCTGCGCCTGGGCCAGAACCCAGGAAACAGCGAGTATTACACGATAGGATTCGCCTTGAAGGCCAAGCCAGAAGGCCTGGTAGCCATAACCCAGCAGCGGCCGCTTGGCTATCGAATCGAAGACCGCGCCCCAAATCTCGGTGCGCCCGGTCAAGGTTACGTCCTTACCCAGCAGCGCGAATAGAAAACCCGGCCAAGCTACAATCACTACCGTCACGGAGAAAAAAGCTACCAGCAGGAAGAAACTAACGACAAAGTAGTCCTTCTTGCGAAAGTTATGGAGGCTTTTCACGGTCACAAAATACCCAACATAGACGGCGGTCAGCATATACGCCGTAGCAGCCCGCGAGAATGCGATCGCAGTGAGACAAAAAATGATCTGTGAAACCCGAGCGGCTCGGAGAAACGGAGTACGTGGCGCGATACGATACCGTCGCGGTGAGAAAAAACAGCGCCATGTTTCCGAGATAATTTTTTGCGCTGAAGATGCCCTTCCAGGCGGAAGAATGCCCGCCCATCTGATCGAGCCCGTACTGCGGCAGAGCGACGGCAAAAACAATACTCGCCACAACCGTCCCGGTGCCGAGAACAAGCAGCAATTCCAGCACCTGATCCAGCTGATACCGGGACATGATGTAGTACAGAAGCAGAATGCTTCCCAGCAGCAGCGCGCCCGAGCTGATCGTCCTCGTGGGTAGCTGCGAAAGAGGAGAGAGCAGAAGCGCAACGATAGGGAAGCTGGTCACCAGCTTCATCTGCATGCTCAACCGGCGAACGGATTGGTGCCGCTGAAGGGCAAAGATCATGCAGGCGACAAACATCAACAGCTTGCCCAGGCGATCGGTAAGAACTCCACCGGCAGAGCTGGTTGCGACGGCGCGGGTCGCAGTCGGCTCATTGACAAACGGTGAGACACCGTCGAGAGCAAAATAGAGCAGTATCAGCAATAAAGCCCAGGTTGAGGCGCGGCTCCAGATACTTCCCGGCTCCCATGCCGGGCTCTCCCGTCTGCTGACGGTGCCGGCCGCTGGACCATATCTTTGGACAGCCTCCGAATTTGCAGGAAGAGCGAGCATCAATGAATGTAAATGGCAGCGGAAGCTGCCGACGCCAGGATTCCCTGGCCGTTGATTCCGATGTTGCGCATAAAGCTGAAAGGGACATAGACAACGTCGTCGGGCAACAAGGCAACATCGGGCTTCTTGCCCTTTTGAATTGCGTTTAGCTGCAGGTTTATCTCCTCTACCCCGTCATCAGTTTCGCGCACCAGCCTCGATTTGCCGACGGCCGCGGTGTGATTTGCATATCCCGCCAAGGCGATTGCCTGCAGCACAGTCATTCTTGAATTGTTGGTGCTCATGGGATAGCCGCCGGGCTTCGATACATCACCCAGCACGTATACGACTGGGGCTTTCGGCACAATGACTGTATCGCCGGGATAGACCATGGGATCATCGGACAATGCGGTCAGGGCCGCGTTCGAATAATAGTATTCAACCTTTTGTTTCGCAGGTCCGAAGCGTTGGATGGTGATGTGGCGATCCGCGAGATCCGTCAACCCGCCGGCCAGGGCAAGCACTTCGACTACTTTGCGCGCGGTGTCGATCTCGTAGATCCCCGGCTTTTGTACCTGGCCCATCACCGACACATTCTGCGTTGCGTAGGCTTCTACACGCACGGTGACCTGCGGGTGCAACATCACACCGGCAGCAACCAGTCGATACTGGATCTGCTCGGCTGCCTGTTCCGGGGTCATGCCGGACACGCTCACGCTGCCCAGAAAACTGAAGGGAATGGTGCCCGCATCCGTGACTCGCGCACGTTGTTCCATCTCTGGGGTGTCATAGACCTGAAGGTGAAGCAGGTCGCCGGGCCCGATCAGCAGACTCTCGTTCTGCGCCGGCAACCTGGTGGTAACACTAAAGAGAACGAACAACAGGGGAAACCACCGCATAGATTTTTTCATCATGCCCTCGCAGCCTGTCTTTGCGACAAAGAGAGGTATCCTCCGGCAGGCTGATCCTTCACGCCATTGATCACAATGTTGATCTTGCGGTCGCTGCTCGACTGCACTTCCTCCAGCATTCTGTAGCTCTTCTCGAGTGCGGACAAGGGAGTCCTCTGATGCCTGGCCATCAGGAGAACGGAATTGACCATGGAGCTGAGCACAACCGAGTCAGTGAATTGGAGCACAGACGGAGCGTCCAAAATGACGAGGTCGTATTCCGTCTCCCACAACTTCAACTGAGCTGCCATTTGCTGAGATGCCAGCAACTCCGCGGGATAGGGGGGCACTGGTCCTGAGGGAATGAGGAACAGTCCTGGGACCTCGATCACGGGAATCACCACGGAGGCTCCGTGGTCTGGAGAAAGGCCTGCTAACACGGTGCTCAGCCCAACCTGCGGGCTCACCTCGAGATTCCGATGCAGCCACGGGTGACGAAGGTTTGCATCGCACAAGAGGACCCGCTTGCCCTGCTGGGCAAAGAGGATGGCGAGGTTCCAACTTACAAAGCTCTTGCCTTCGCCAGTCAATGGACTCGTCACCAGCAGGGACCGGGGAGGCGCGCCACTCCGAGACAACATCAGAGAAGTGCGAAGTGAGCGAAGCGACTCGACAAAAAGAGAACGTGGGCTGTTCAATGCGGGCAGCGCCGATTTTTCCACCCAGGCGACGCCTCCGGTGAGGGCTGGCTGTTCTTTTTGATACGGCAGCACACACAGTGGCGCCGGACCCACCTCGCGTGATATCTCCCGCAAATCCTGAATGCTGGTGTCTGTCACGTCACGCAGCAATGCGGCAAGAACTCCGGCGCTTAACCCCAGCACGATCGAGCCCAGCAGGTAGAGCAGCGCAACCGGCTTTGCCGGTTTATCGCTGGCCTTTGCCCAGTCGACGACGGAAATGTTGGTGGACCGCAGGCCAGCGAGCAAGCCGGACTCTTTGAGGTGCCGCGACATATCGTCGTACAGCGACCGGGTCTGGTCGGCTTCCTGTCGCACCATCTGGTATTCGATGGTCTTATTGTTGAGCGCTTCGGCTTCACTCTTGTAGGCATTGAAATCCCAGCGTGTTTGTTGCTCTGCTTGCTCCGCCACCAGGAAGTCATTGTGAGCCCGCCCCGCAACCCGGCCGACCTCCGCTCGAATTGCTGCCTGCACCGCGTTGAGGTTGCTCCGAACCTCGGATAGCTTCGGATACGCTGGACCGAACTTCGCCGAGAGCTCCTGCAGTTGCCCCTGCAAGCTAGCCTCTTGTAAACGAAGGTTCTGAATCAAGTTGAGCGACGTGCCAACGGCGGAAGAAACTCCCCCAGTGATCGCATTTCCGCCGAGCCCTGAGATGAGCTCTGCGTTGCCGGTCTTCACGACTTCGTTGATCGCGCCTTTGAGGATGCGGTTCGATTGTGCTTGCGCTTCGGCTTGGGTGGCCATCTGAAGCTTATCGAGAATCGGGTTATAAACCTGGTCTTTACCGTCCTTGTCGACCTGACCCACAGCAAAGACGCCGGCCTCCTGCTGGAGCTTTACTTCCTTCGCCTGTAGCTCATGGGTTTTGGTGCGCAGGTCGGCGAGCTGGGAGCTTAACCACGAGGTCGCCTGCATGGTCGCGTCGTACCTCGCCTGAAAACCTTTTTCGATCAGCCCCTGAAGCAGGTGATTCACCACCGCTGCCGCGAGTTGCGGATCAGGGCTTAGGTACTCCACATCGATCAGGCGTGTCCCTGCGACTGGCACCACGGTCAGCTTGCGATGGAAGACCTTCAGCACGCGCATCCGCCGGTGAGGCGAGTTCTCGAGCGATGCACCCTTGGGGTCGGGCTTGCCGACCGGCGAAAAAAGCCCAAGGATCCAACCGGCCGGCGACCACTTCTGCTGGTAGTCCTCTGTTTGCTCAAGATGAAGATCTTCAATCACGCTCAGGGCCAGGGAATCCGATTGCAGGATCTTTGCCTGGGTCTGAATGATCATGTTGACCTCGAGCGCGTCGGACGGAGCGTCCGCAGAGCCGGTTTGGATGACCATGGAGCTGGTCGAATCTTTTTGCAGTTCAATCTCCCCTACGGACTTATAGCGCCGGGTGGAAAATATGAGCGCCAGGACGCCGAGCAGAAAGAACACCGACAGGCTGGCGTAAATGATCCCACGACGGCGCGCCAGCATGAAACCTATCTCCCGAAGCGTGAGGTCGGGAGAGTGTTGGCTTGCGGTAATGACCACATGCGAGGGTTGCAGCGCTATCTTATCCAGAACAACCTCCACTGACACGGCGCGTCACTATCATCAAACCGGCCGGCTCAGCACGGTGGCAAACTTGTCTTTCAAATGCAGGAAGGGCGACTCGATCCAGCGATACGATGCCATGGCAAGAACGACTGTCATGACAAATCCCAGTGCTTTGACCGCCAACAGCTGCCATCCCCAAGCCGGGTGGAACAGGCTGAGCATGATAAGGATTCCGGTGAGATGCAGCATGTAAAGCCCATAGCTGATTTTGCCCAGCCGGACCACCCATTCGCCGCGAACCAACTGGCTGTGACTGTGCAGGCACGCATACAGAATCGCGCCCGCTGCCAGCGATACAATCAGGCGTCCCAGCACCATGCGGATATCCACCGGACCCGGCTGTTCATTCAGCCAGGCCGAAGACGCGACCCATCCCAGCAGGCCGCCTGCCAGCAGCAACCAACGCAGACCGCGTTTCGGCCGGGGCAAACGGTCCGCGAACAGCGCGAGAAGAATACCCAGGGCTAACGAATCACAGCGGCATACGCTGCCGTAATAGATAAACCCTCCGCTCGCGCCGGCGAGCATGACACCGATGCGGCATACGGTCGCCAGCAGAAAGGTAACGACCGCTGCGACGATCATGCCGCGACGGTTGAGCATCTTCATGAGCAGCGGCCATATCAGGTAGAACTGCTCCTCGATCGAGACTGTCCACAGCGGGGAGCAGATCGACTCCGGCCGGCCAAAGACAGCATGCACCCAGTTGCCGACGAACAAGAGGTAGCCGGCCACGTAGTACCAGGGCAGACTCTGCTTGGCCATGGTGTGGGCGAGCACGACGCCCAGAGCAATCAACAAGAAGTACAGCGGCCAGATGCGCAGGACGCGGCGAAGGTAGAATCGCCGTAGTGAAATTTCGCCCGTCTCCTCCCGCTCTCGGAGCAGGATGGTTGTAATCAGGAAGGCGCTCAGGGCAAAGAACAAATCGACCCCGGCCGCGCCCGATTTCGCTACCGCCCCCCACAGCCACGGTATGGGCAGATGGAACCTGCGATAGAACACCCCGTCAAAGGGCAGGATGTGACAGACAAACACGCCGAGGAACGCGTAAAACCTCAATCCGTCGAGTTCCGGCTGATAGAAGCGGCGCCGGGTGTGCTCCGCCGCCATCGGGGCCGCGTGTAAAACCCCTGTCAGTTGCCCCATTGCGTACCTGCTCGTGCTTTGTATGGATCAGCCAGCAGCTGCTCGAAAAGATTTTCGAGACGGCCGGTTTGGTGTGCCAGATTAAAGTGGTTGACAACATTTCTTCTGCCCGCGAGGCTGTACCGTTGCCACAGGTCCTCGTCCTTTAACAAACGGAGGATCGCCTCAGCCAGCGCCGGAGAATCACGCTCGCCTACCAGCAAACCCGTCTCACCGTTTTTAACCGCCTCGGGAATTCCTCCGCTGAGGGTGCTTACCACCGGAAGACCCATCGCCTGGGCCTCGATGAACACCATGCCGAACCCTTCCGCGTCGCCGGAGGCGGCCACCACGCTGGGCACACAGAAGACCGACGCCCGGGCCATCCGGTCGCGTACCACGGCGGCTGGCTGAACACCTAAGAAGCGACAGCGCACGCCCAGCGCGACGGCGCGGGCCTCGTAGTCCGCGCGCAATGGGCCATCCCCAATGACCACCAATTCGGCTGCCGGACAACGGCGCTGCACGCCGGCCATGGCGTCGATAAGGCTGCTGCAACCTTTCTTCTCTACCAGCCGCCCAACAAACAAGACGGATTCCTCCCGTGGCCGCAAGAGGCCCGGCGGCTTAAACCGTTCCACATCCACGCCAATCGAATGGACGATGGTGCGATCCGCCGGGTATCCCATCGCCAACCCGCGAGCGCGCACATAATCCGAGCAGCTTAAGAACAGGGCACCCGTCTTCTGCAGCGTCGATCGACCCCGCAGATACGCACGGCCCAGGCGGGTCCTGCTCATCGCCGCGTCGCTTATGGTCACGTCGTATCCATGCAGAGCTGTCACCAAAGGCACACCGAGCTTTTCTGCCAGCTGCATGGCCGCGTACCCGTCGGGCGCGAAGTGCGCATAAACCAGGCGAGGAGCACGCGCCCTCAGCCGCGCCAGCTGTTTGCGGGTGGGTCCTGCATAGCGAAAGCGAAGCTCCCGCAATCGTCCGCGCAAACCGCCATCATCGACCGTCCAGGTAGTGTTCTCCGGCAAGTCGATCCCCGGGGTCGTGCGCCAGCCTACGAAAAATGGCGAGTACCGCCGCATGGCGACTGCTTGCGCCGCGATAAACGTCTCTGAGGGCGGCAGCAACAGGGTGCGGAAGATTACGACCGTGCCCTGGCTGGGCATCGGGGTGGTCGTGGGGACGGTCATGGGGTTTGCGCTTGGGATCGTCATCTGCCTCATAGCGATTACGCCGCGGAGTAGGTTTCCGCGCCGAGAACCTCGCGGTAAAGTTGCTCGTACTCAAGGACAATCCGGCTCCAGGAAAAGCGTTTAGTTGCTGCACGCGCCTTTTCCCCCATAGCTGCCAGCTTCTCTTCCGGCAGGGAGAGGGCGAGTTCCATTTGCGCACAAAGTCCGGTTGCGTCCTGGTCGATGAGGAAACCGCTCACCCCGTCCTGCACTACGTCGGGATGCACACCCACCGCGGTCACCACCACCACTGTTGCGGCACTCATGGCCTCGATGGTCGAGAGCCCAAAGCCCTCATACGCCGAGGCGGAAACGAACAGATGCGCTCGCTGCAGCAATCCGTATAGCTGTTCGCGGCTCACGGCACCGTGGAAGCACACCCTTCCGCTCAAGCCGAGCTCGATCACGCGATGCTCGAGCGAAGGCCGCAACCCGTCAAAATCCGTTCCTACCCATTCGAGGCGCAGGTGTGGATAGCGATCCTTCAGCGCGGCCATCGCCTGCAATACCGTGTGCACGCGTTTGTTTTCGGCCAGTCGCGCAACGCCTAACACGAGGCCCGGCTCTCGAGTTTTTTCCAGGCTCCAGAGGCCATCGATGTTGGCTCCGTTTTCGATCACGCGGATACGCTGCGGGGGCACAATCCGCGAGAACATCTGGCGATCGTGCTGGCTTACGCAAACCACCGCTCCCACGCCACCCAACGAGCGGCGGGTGACGGTCTTGAAATACATCTCTTTGAATGCTCTGGCCCGCCGGGTATGAAAGAAACCGCCATGGGTGCTGATCACCAGCGGGATGCGATGGACCAGGCGCAGCAGGCTCAGATAATCCACGAAGAAATCGATGGCATGAATATGCACCAAGTCATAACCGCGAATCTCCCTGAACACGGCTGGCGCCACGGGATAGCGGCGAGGGCCCCAGTGGCGCATGCGGCGCACCTTAAGGCCGGCTTCGACGGACTCCGCGGGCGCCATGGCGCCGGTCGAAAAGAGCAGGCGGAGGGTCGCCACCTGCACGGTGTGTCCATTTCGCTGCAGAGCTACGCTCAGTCCTTCCACCACGCTCTCCATACCTCCTTCGGCAGGAAGAAATTGCCGGGTAAGCTGAAGGATCCTCATAGCGAGTGCACCAACGCGCGAAGCGCAGAGCTTTGTGCCGCCCAATCGCGTAAGCGGCGACGGCGGCGGCGAGGCAGAAACCAGATCGCCAGGAATATTGCATAGTCGCGGGGCGTGCTTTTGCCATGACGCAGGGCTTCGAGCAGCAGCAGGTAGAATGCAGACCACTCTCCCTGATCCGAAGCTTCAGCGGAAACCTGATACAAGACGAAGGCGGACAAAGCGCGCGGCGTGAACAGGTGCCGATCGCGCTGCAACCATGCGAGGGAGTACCGCCAGTTAGCTTTGCTGCTTACGGTAGGCCGCTCCTCTTCTATGTTGTGAATGGCCAGCACCTCGTCGGCAAAGACCACGGCGGCCCCGGGCAGGCGGCCCAATCGAAGCACCCATTCCGTATCCTGATGTTTTAACTGACCGCTTTTAAAGGGCTGCGCCAGCATGAGAGAGCGCCGGACAAAAAGGGTCGAAGTCTGGATATAACCTTCGCCGCGGGTAAGCGTGCGGCGCGCGAGAATGTACTCGCCAATCTGTTCATTGCTGTCCGGCATGCGCCTTGGCCACACATAGTCTCTGCCCGGCGTGCGCGCGATCATCCTGCAGGTCCCGATCACAACCGGCGCGGTCGACGGCGCGATGGCGTCGAGCTGGGCCTGAAGCTTGCCCGGAAACCATTCATCGTCGTCATCCAGAAACGCGATCCATTCCCCTGCGGCCGCGTTGACACCCCGGTTCCGCGCATCGGACCCGCCAACGCTGATGGGCAGCGCAAGCACGTGCAGACGTGGGTCCTGAAGCGCGACCCTTTCCATGGCTAAACTGGTGCCGGAGTCCTCACCATCGATAACCACCACCACTTCGATAGCGCGCAAAGTCTGGGCTAACGCACTGCGCACTGCCCTCTGCAATAGATCGGGTCTTCCGCGAGTTGGGATGACGACAGAAACAATCACCATGATTTTCGAGCTCCTCAGCCTGGTTCGTTTTCCCGGCGCGGCGCGGCCTGGAAGGTTTGGGCGATCGCATAGTACGCGGGCTTCGGTTGGCAGTTGGCGTCAAAGGGGAGTGGCCGCACGGGCAAACCATCCTTGCGTGGACGGTATCCGGCAATCCAGGTAAAGCAGTCCGCAAGTCCCCAGGTAACAATTCCTTTTACTGCCGGCTGGCGCAGGGTGGCGCTCAGAAATCTGCTGTATATGTCGGCCACGGCTCGATCCCGCGTTGCTACATCCGCAGGTAACATCGCATCCTGAACGTCGAGTTCGGTGATGAAGATTTTCATTCCTCGGCGAGCTAACTCGCCCAGAAAATCCTCGTAGCTTCCATCACCCAACAGGGCTGCCTGCTCACCGCGCAGGTGCGCTTCAAGCCCGATCCCCTGGATGGGAACACCGCGAGCCAGCATGCCGTCAAGCAGGGCAAGCATGGCCGTCCTCTTTGCGCGGCCGAAGCCGTTTGACACTTCCAGGTAAGTCTCGTTCCAAACGAGCAGAGCCTTTGGGTCCGCTGCCGCGGTCGCCCGGAAAGCGAGTTCCAAGTAGTTGGCTCCGCAGTTCTGCAACCACGGACTATCGCGCAGGCCATCGGATCGACGGCTTCCGGGATCCAACACTTCGTTCACCACGTCCCAGGAATACAACTTGCCTGCGAAATGCCCAGCCACTGTGTGGATATGGTCAGTCATCATTGCCTGGCCGGTTCCCGGTGTAAGTTGTGGGGTCACCCAAGCCGGCAAAGCGTCGTGCCAGACCAGCGTGTGCCCGCGTACCTTGATGCGGGCGCTCGAACAGAACGCGACCAGCTTGTCGGCAGCCGCAAAGTCGTACACTCCGGGTTGGCTGCTCAGCGAGTTCCACTTCATATGCAGTTCCGGTGTGGCGATATTGCACTGCGCGAGAAACAACTGCTGATAGGCCGCAGATTGAACGCAGTATTTCAATGCAAGACAAGAACCGAACAGCAGCCCTTTTTCTTGCGCCAGCTGTTTTAACGAGGCGGCCGCGGCCTCGAACGCGGCCTGCGATCGGGTCCAACGCGCCGCGCCCAACATGCCACACTTCTTGATGAAATCCCGGCGATCCATTTTCAGCGTGCGCTCCATCTCTCAGTCGCCACGCATTTGGATGGGGCTGGATTGCTCGTCCGGGCCGGCATAGTTTGCTCGTGCGCGACTTTGCTCTTTTGCTGCGTACCGGCTGCGCGGGTAGTCCATGAGCAGCAGGAGCAGTATGTACCAGGGTTCGATGAGATAGCGGCTAAAGAGGCGGCGAGGCTCATGGGCCAAGCGGAACATCCATTCCAATCCGATCCGGCCTGCCCAGCGCGGAGGGGTTGGCGCGGCGCCGGCAATATACTCTAACGCCGCCCCAGTCGAGGACAGGATTACATGGGCATCCAGTTGCGAGTAGTTTTCCTCGGTCCATAGCTCCTGCCGCGGCATGCCCATCCCGACCATCAATAGATCAGGCCGGTAAGCGTTGATCCTCTGCACCAGGGCTTCATTTTCAGCACTTCCGCGGCGAGCGTCGAAGAACCCATCGCTCACCTCTATCTGCAATCCGGGATAAAGATTACGAAGCTTCGCAGCGCCCTGTTCCGCGACCTGCCTGGACGAACCAAGGTTAAAGACACGCCATCCTCGGCTCGCAGCCAGCTCCATCAAAGGGCCCGTCCAATCCACATTCGTGACCCGTTGGTCGCGCTGCAACGGATAGCCATAGAGCCGGCCCAGCGCCACCAGAGGCATGCCGTCTACATATGTCCAGTGGGCATGGGAATAGAATTCTTTAACTTTCGGATGCCTGTGAAGCAAGTAGACACTGTGGAGGTTATGGTTCGCGATAATCCATTTTTGGCGCTCGCGAATTCCCTGATCCACGAGCTCGTTCATTTCGGGTATTGACTTCGGTTGCAGCGTCAATCCCAGAAACGCAACCGTATCGGTATTTTTGGCAAAGGCCGGGCTTACGGCTTTCATGCGGGGGATTCTCCATCTAACTTCCTGGCATTTAGACTGTTACGCTTAACGTCAATAACTGCTCATGAGGCAAGCCATGAATGCTTGCATTCGCAATGGCGCGTCAGAGCTATTACGCTTGTCAGTGGTTCAAGCCAAAGGTGACAGAACGTTTGCCGTAAAGCAACCTCGGCTTTTACAAATTGCTTTACCACTCATGAACCGAGTTCTAAGTTGGAACTGCACTGTCCTATTTTGAATATGAACAATTACCACTGAAACGATCGCCAGACGTAAGACGAGGTTCGCGGTAGAGTCTTATCGAAGAGTCCCTGCACATGAAGAAGGCGTATACAGTCGGCTTAGCCATTCTCTACTGGCCTAACAAGACTGCGGAACAATTCGGGGAGACAGGAAAGACGTACCTGTCAGAAACCTGCTAAGCGGTAGCGTCTTGCAACCGATAGTGGCCTTAGCGACCACTCTTCAATACTCGCGCGTTGCTCAATGGATGCGCCAGCCTTATTCGGAGTTCGATGCCCGGAATTACTTATCATCTTCTTACCGAAGCGGAGACGTTCTCTGAGTTTGCAGGAGGCGCGATTTCACGTTGGGCCGGCAACGTACTCCGTAACACATCCCACTCTGTCGTTGTGTGTCCAAACGCAGATAGAACCTGGCGCTTCTCCGGGGAGTCTATCTACGTTTTGCCTGCCATGGTGCTCTATAAACACCTTCGCAGGCACCTGGAACACATGCCATGGTTCTTTCATTGCGGGGTGATACGTGGGGTCTTCCGCCGCCTGATCAAACGCGTGCGATCCGGCGATATCGTTTGGATTCACAATCGGCCTGAGTTTGCCGTTGCGATCACGCCGCTGGTTCATCGCGCGGGCGGGCGGGTGGTTCTTCACCTACACAACTCTCACCTGGTCGACCGGCCTGAGCGGCTCGTGCGGCAGGTTCGCGTGGACAGGCTTGTCTTTGTGAGTGAGTTTTTGCGACAACAGGCGCAGAGCAAGTTCCCGCAATTAGACACTTCTTCTGTTTTATATAACGGCGCCGATCAGTCGATTTTCTATCCTGCCGAGGGCCGGAAGCGCAATCCGGAGACAGCGACGGTGCTGTTCGCCGGCCGCCTGGTTGCGGACAAAGGAGTTCACGTCTTGCTCGATGCTATGAGGCTGCTCGAGGAACAGGGGGTGCGGCTGCGAGCGCACATCGTTGGTTCTTCCGGTTTCGGAACGGGAAAGGAAACCGATTACACCAGGCGCCTGAAGGGGACCTCGCCTGCGAGCGTTGTGTTTCTGCCTTACTGTAGCGGGGCAGGGCTGGGCAATCTATTCCGGGAAGCCGATATATTTTGTTCACCTTCCGTTTGGGAGGAGCCATTCGGTCTGGTCAACGTGGAAGCGTTCGCTTCTGGTCTGCCGGTCGTCAGCACGTACGGCGGCAGTTCCGAGCGAGATATTCGCTCATGGCGGGGGCATTCTCGTAGAGCGCGGATCCGCTGTCCAGTTGGCATCCGCACTGCGCCTTCTGGCAGAGAACCCTGAACTGCGGATGCGTCTTGGCCAACAAGGTTATGCCGCATTTCTTGAACACTTTACATGGTCGAATGTGCGATCCGAGGTGGAGCATATCCAGAAAGCGCTCTCGGCTTAGGTGGAGGCCGCGAGATTACTCGTGAGCCGGCGCCGACTCCTCCAGGGAGCCGCCTCGCTGGCGGCGCTATCCTCGCTGGCGGGCTGCGGTTATCACGCGAACTACGATTACCACGCGCCTTCCGGCACACCTCTCCCTATGCCCATCGGACCTATCATCCAAGGCTCCGTCACAGTGACGACGACCGCCGTTGGAACAATTCCCGTCCCGTTTTGTTGGTCTGAGCTACGAGAAGCTGGCGATGAGTTATGGCTACTTCCACGCTTCGAACCACAACCTCATTGCGCTCTTTCGCCATCTCGGCGCCGGCGTATTGCGCCTTGGGGGCGGTTACGTCGATAAGCTTTTGTGGACCTCGAATGCCAACGGTACGCACCAGCAGATTTCGCCTACCAACGTCAAAGATCTCGCCGGCTTCCTCCAGGCGACCGGCTGGCTTTGCCTCTACGGAGTCAACCTCGCTACGTCGACTCCTGCTTTGGCAGCGGAAGAAGTCGAATTTGCCGCGTCTGCTCTGGGTGAAGGCCTGCTTGGTATCGAGATCGGTAACGAGCCTGACGAATACGGCGTGCCGGGTAACTATTTCGCCGGCAATTGGACGTTCGAGGACTTTATCAATCGTTGGAGTGCGTTTCACTCAGCTATCCTTCAGGCCGCGCCCCATGTCCCTATCACCGGCCCGGCCGCCGGTGGCGGCAACCATATTTCCACCTGGACCTTGCCTTTCGGCCAGATCGTCACTCCAAGCGAGCTCACTCTGCTCACCCAGCATTACTATCGGCAAAGCGGAGCAAGTTCCACTTCGACGGCGTCGTTCTTAATTAGTCCCGACAGCCAACTTACGACTGACTTAGGAATTCTGAAGGTGGGTGCACAACAATTGGGCATTCCTTACCGCATCAGTGAATGCAATTCTTTTAGCAATGGTGGGGCTGCCGGGGTCAGTAACAGCTATGCTTCTTCGCTATGGGTCCTCGATTTTCTCTTTAACGTGGCGATGGCGGGCGCTACCGGTGTAAATATGCATGGCGGCGGCAACGCGCCCGGCTATACTCCGATCGCCGATGATTCAGGCGCTGTGATCGAAGCACGCCCGGAGTATTATGGCCTGCTTCTCTTCGCGCTCGCGGGTACCGGCACATTGCTTGAAACCAAGCTCTCGGCCGGGAATGTCGACGCGACGGCCTATACGGTGAGGACTCCGAGCGGGGGCTTGAACATCATCGTGGTCAATAAAGACTCGCTGCAGAACCTGACGCTGACGATACAGGCGGGCCAGGCCATCCAGACAGCAAGCATTCAGATTATGACCGGTCCGAGCTTGGCCGCTGTCTCCGGAGTCACGATTCAGGGAGCCACGATGAACAACGACGGCAGCTTTGCTCCGGCAAGCCCTGGCACGCTGACTGCCTCGGCGGGGCGAACGACTTGCTTCATCCCGGCGCTTAGCGCCGCCCTTATCAGCATTGCGTGACGATATGTCGGGTGCCGCGGGGAAAGACCGTACCGGGTCCTCCAGGTGCGGGTTTCGGCGGTTGAAAAGCTCCGAGCGGCATGGGCAAGATAAGCATCCTCGGGGTCCTTCGACTCCGCGCTTAAAGCCGTCTGTTTGCGATAGATCTGTGACGCGCTTCGCTCAGGATGACAAAGGGAAAGTGGCTGTAGAACGGTAAATTTAAGGCACCCGAATCGCGCACCGCAGATCGCTCGGCTTCGCTCCTAATGAGACAGGGAGCGGACGATCGATTTAGTGCCGCGCCCTACGGCGCTCGGATCCTCTTCAATTGATTTCCCAGCCCTTCCGGGCTGGGCTGACGTTTGGCGGTCGGCCCTCCGGGCCTGGCATCTATGGCGATCTTTGCCCTGTCATTTCTCCCTCAACTTGCCGCAGGCAAGTCAGCTGCTCGGGATGACAAAAAGGAGAGGGCTGTTGAAAGGGAGAGGACCGTTGTCTAGGGAGAAGGCAGTTGTTGGGACGGCAAGGACGCCTTCTCCACCGACAACCGCCTTTTCCAACGACAGCGGCCGTTTTTGTGCGAAAGCAAGAAAGTCAACGGCTCTCAGGATGACGGTTTGCTGGTGGGTTTTGACGAAGACATCCAGGACTGCGTCCTGGGCTAAGTTCAGCCGTCCCCGTTCGACAAGCTCGGGACAGGCTATCCGGGACTCCATTCCCGAGAGGTTCTCACGCAGATCCTAGAGGCCCTTCATGGCAAAGAATAGGGTGTGGAGAAGAATTGCGAAGTCCAGGAAGATACCGCGGTTTTCAATGTAGTAAAAGTCGTACTCAATGGCTTCATGGATGATAAAGCGGCGATCACCGCTGAGCTGCCAGAGGCCGGTCAAACCCTGGGGAACAGCGAGTCTGCGTCGTTCGAGCTGGGTGTAGGTGTCGGTGATATAGGGCATCTCCGGACGAGGGCCTACCAGAGACATGTCGCCGATTAGAACATTGAGGAGTTGAGGAAGCTCATCGAGGCTGGTTCGTCTGAGAAATCGTCCGGCGGGCGTTATGCGCTTGTCTTCAGGGCTTTCGGGAGAGCGCTCGTATTTCGGAACATCTGCATACATGCTGCGAAACTTGAGCATGAGAAAAGGTCTGCCGAATTGGCCGGTCCGCTGCTGGCGAAAGAAAACCGGTCCTCGCGAAGTCGCCTTAACCAGGAGGGCGCAGAGCAGCCACATGGGGAGCGTGAGCAGCATAAGCACGGAAGCGAGGCAGACGTCGGTGCAACGCTTGATAACGATGTAAGGCAGTGGGTGGTCACCATCCGCATCGAGCGTGGTGACCATGAGGCCGTCAATCATCTGCACCGAAGTGCTGTGCTCGGCAAGGTAAGGGTGACCCGCACCTACGAGCGAAACCCTGGCTCCCGCTGCGGTGGCTACTGCCAAAATTTCATTCATACGCGGTAGGGCAACCGTGGGGGGAATGAAGATTTCCTGAACATTGAGAGAGCGCAGGAGAGACTCCGAGAGAGGTTCTGAAATAACGGGTACGTGATGCTTAAGGTTGTAATCGTGGCTGTAGATGACACGGCGATTGTCAAATCCACCTTCGTCGAGAAATCCAACCGGGACTTGGCCGAGACGGGGAGAGTGCAACAGATAAGAGAACAGACGCCGGGTTTCGCGCGTCGTGCCGCAAATGAGCACTCTGCGCTGGCGGACGGCAGGCGATTTCCAATCGCGAATGAGTCTGCTGCTTGAATACTTTTGTATGACCAGCAGAAGGGTGGCCAACGCCCAAAAATAAGCCAGCAGCAACCGCGGCATCCCCGCCTTGGTGAAGTAATTGCCGACCGCCAGCAAAATCAAGCTGTAGGTGGACGCCCTTAGGATGCGGGCCGTGTCCGCTACCTGGAGTAGGGTCGCGCGTTGTCTGTAGAGGTTCTGGGCCTGGGCAAGAATAACGAAGGCCGCCCCATACTCGAGGGAAATTTCAGCCCACAACAGCCAGGCGGCGCGGCCTTCGAGCGGCCTATGCAGCTCATAGAGCAGGATGGCGGCGAAACACGCGAGGGCGATGCAAGCAAGATCGAACAACGCGGGGATGGCCAACCCGATCGCGCTTCTTAGAATTACAAGGGGTTGAGCTAACACCGAGGGAGAACGGAACCCCATCTGTTCCGAAGCCGGTAAAGGGAAATCGGTCGCCATGCACTACCACCTTTGGTTGCATTGAACTTGGATCAACTGCCTGCCTGCTTGCGCGTTGCTATTGTCTACTGCGGACCACCAGGGCCGGAATGTGAAACCAAAGCGGATAACTGATCCAGTGCGACTTATCTCGTAGGCTGGAGAGCTCAGTCCCGAAAATTAAATAGTTATTAGTGTCTTTGCTTACACCGGCGCTAGTTATACCCGGCCGGGGTCGGGTGTGACTAAGCGTCCTACCACAATGATCAAAGCCAAAAGGTGACAGAATCCCCGGTGGAAATCAACTTTAGTTTTGATGAAAATGAGAGCTTGCACCTACACTGCTCCGCTTTGGAGTGCGCGAGTGCCCTATTACAGGGCATCTTGATTACCAAAGCAGTCATGCTTACCTGGTTCAGCTTGGCAAGAGACTTTTCAGTGGTCGCGGAGAACAACGAATTCGTGCACACGCGATTGTCGCCGATGGAGATTACATCTGTATCTTGTGAAGAGGTTGATGCGCGATCAGCTGCGAAGCCGTCTCGCCAGGAATGCCGGCTGGATGTTCCTGGGCCAGGGAGTCAGCTTCGGAGTGCAGGCATGTTACTTCGTTCTGCTGGCTCGCTTGCTGGGCGCCAACCAATATGGCATCTTTGTGGGCGCGGCTGCGGCCGTCTCCTTGCTCAGCCAGTACAGCACGCTCGGCTCAGGCCTGGTTTTGGTGCGCCAGGTAAGCCGCGATCACAACGACTTCCCGCAGTATTGGGGCAATGTGCTGATCACCACATTCGGCGTCGGCCTGTTTGTGATTTTGGCCCTCGCCCGGCTCGGTCATTGGATGGTGGGGCCGGCCAGCGCATCAGTGATCGTGCTGGTTGCCGTGGGCGAATGCACCTGCGCGCGGCTCGCCGAGGCCGGCGGTCAGGCGTTCCAGGCCTTTGAACAGCTCAAGCTCACTGCCGCGCTCACTTCCCTCACCAGCGTCGCGCGCATGCTCACTGCAGCGGGGATGCTGCTGGTTCTGCGCCATGCAAGCGTGCGTCAATGGGTCATCGCTTCACTCGGCGTCTCTTGTCTCTCCGCCACGGTGGCGCTGGTGCTGGTCACCAAGCTTCTTGGCTGGCCCAAGGTCAACCTCCGGTTGCTCCGTCAGCGGGCCCTGGAGGGTGTTGGTTTCTCCTTCGCTGCCAGCACGACTTCGGTTTACAACGACATTGATAAGGTCATGCTCAGCCGCTACGGCATGCTGGCCGCGGATGGGATTTACAGCATGGCCTATCGGGTCATCGACATGAGCTGCACGCCGATCCGCGCGCTTCAGTCCGCGGCGTTCCCCCGCTTTTGCCAGACCGGCCGCAATGGCGCGCGGGGCTCCATCGCGTTCACCGGCAAATTGCTGAGTAAGACTTTACCTTTCGGTCTGCTGGCTGCCGCAGTCATGTTTCTGGGTGCGCCGATCATTCCTCATATTGTCGGTCCGAGCTTCACCAACAGCGTCTCCGCGCTGCAGTGGTTGTGTCTTCTGCCGATATTTCGCAGCCTCCACCTAGGCGCGGGCGACACTTTGACGGGCGCCGGCTACCAGCGTTACCGCACCGCCGCGCAGCTCGGTGCGGCCGCGCTGAATTTCGCTCTCAACCTGTGGCTAATTCCCACTCATTCCTGGCACGGCGCAGCGTGGGCCAGCCTGCTCACCGATGGCAGCCTTGCCGCCGGCAACTGGGTCATCCTCGGCTGGTTGATTCGACGGGAAAGCAAGGCCCGCCTCGAAAACCAGGCCGTCGCCGCATAGCCACACCATACTCAGCGCAACCATGGGCGCCCGGGCGCGGGATCCGCGGTTTTTGCCCCCGCCCAGGCCACGCATTCCGGACAGGCGAGACGGATCAGTATGATATGGGGATGCTTTTCAGGAAAGGTTGCACTCGATGCGCACACCCTTGATCACGGCGGCATTCCTTCTCTTCTGTGTCTGCGCCAACGGCCAGAGTGTGGAGCAGAAGGCGGCTGGGAAGACTTTGGCGCGTAAGGCGCAGGCCGACTGCGACGCACAGACTGCAAGAGTCGCCCGGACATTCACGGCAGTGGTCAAAGAAACCCGGGTGTACTCTGTTTTTTATTCACCCAAGTATACGAAGTGCCTGGCAGCGGTTTACCTCCCGATCAACAAAGAGCTTATCGCGGCCAGCGTCATCAATCTGGATAGCGCGGGCGGGGCGCAACATATCGTTTGGGAAAACTTATTTGGGAAACCGTTCGATGCCATCTCGGAACTGGACCGGCAAATCGATAAGCTCAGCAAATGAGAAAGGCCCGGCGCGGTGCTGAACACCAAGCGAGTTGGCCGGTTCGCCACCGCGGGCGTCTGCCTGGCGGCGCTCGTGGCGGGTATTGTCTGGAATGTACTGTTCGCGGCCGCTGACCTTTCCGCCCGACGGAATCAAACGGAAGCTACGCGGTTGGCCATGCGCTTGATGCCTGCAAACGCTGCGTATCCGGCACAACTTGCGGATGAGCTGTATGCCAGCGACCCGCCGGAAGCGAAGTCTTTGCTGCAGAAGGCGGTAAAACTCAACCGCCATGACGCGGCGAGTTGGATCCAGTTGGGCCTGTTATCCGAAGCAGGGAACGATCTACTCCAGGCCGAAACGTCGCTGTTGCAGGCAGCAAGTGTGGATTCCACCTTTCTTCCCAGCTGGTCATTAACAAACTTTTACTTTCGCCGGCAGAATGCTGACCGCTTCTGGTATTGGGCGCAGAGGGCTGCGCAGATGGTCCCGGACGACGCGATTCCCCTTTTCCGTCTCGCCTGGTACGTCAATCCCAACGCTCAGGAGATTGAAAACCGGCTGCAAATGAAACGGCCGGCCGTCGAAGGCCAGTTTGTAAATTTTCTCTTCACCCAAGGCGATCCGGAAGCAGTCACGGAAGCAGCCTCACACCTTTTGCGAACCAGGAACAGGGAGAGCACCGAGACGCTGCTGGGAGCTTGCGACTGGCTCCTCGAACGCAAACGTCCCGATCTGGCCTTAGCGCTGTGGAATGGCTTGGCGGCACGGACATCCTCCCCCACGCTGGGAGCGGACTCACCGGTGACGAACAGCGACTTTGCGAAATCCCCTCTGTCGCACGGCTTCGATTGGCATCTCACGACGGTGGAGGGAGTAAGCTCCTTTTTGAACACGAACCCAAACGCACTGGGCTTCGAATTTTCAGGAGAAGAGCCGGACAGTTTCCTGCTCCTCCACCAGACTGCTCCCGTACACGGGAAACAAAACTATGTCCTCGAGGTGGATTACGAAACCTCGGGCATTCCCGCCGGCAGCGGGATTGAGTGGCAGGTAACCGATGCGCAGACGGGCGCCGCGCTGGCGAGGACGACAAGTCTTTCCGCTGACCAGGGAGGCAGAGTGACCACCTGCTTCACCACCCCGGAAAAAACGGAATTCGTGAATCTGTCGCTGCTTTACCAGCGGCAGCCGGGCACAGTGCGGGTGGAGGGAAAGCTCGCCTTGAAAGGAGTGAGGCTCTCCGGCGCCACTGCCGGGGAATGCGGGGCGGCGGAGAAAATCTCCCATTACGGGGCTGATTCCCCGGTATTGTGAGACTACACTCAAGAAACCAGCGACTGGAGGGTTATCGATCGTCTACCGGCAGACGGACCGAAGGGTGACATGCGGCACCACGAGGCGTATAAATGCGCCAACCGGTAGCGGCAGCTTGCCAGCGGCTCGCCACAGACCGGATTAGGCTTCCTCGCGCATTCGTCATGACGTACAAAACCATCCAATCTTTGGCTACGCGCACTGGCTGCTGCTGGCTGGTACTGGCCGGGTGCCTGTATGGCCAGCAACCTGACCGGGCCATCGCCACGGGCTCAAATCTCGAGTACGCCTACTCCAATTTGCCGACTCAACCGGTGGGACCCGACGACCTGCTCTCTCTCTCCGTCTACGACTCTCCGGAGTTGACGCGCACGGTGCGCGTGGACGCCAACGGCAACATACGCTTGCCCATGCTCAAAGACCCGATTCCGGTGCAGGGCCTGGTCCCGTCCCAGATGGAAACCAGGATTGCCAAGTCGTTAACCCAGGGCAAGGTTCTGGTCGACCCCATCGTGACCGTAACCATCGTCGAGTACCAGAGCCGTCCGGTCAACGTGGTGGGAGCGGTCAAGAACCCCTTGGTGTTTCAGGCTACGCGGCCCATCCCGCTACTGGATGCGATCGCGCGCGCGGGAGGGATGAGGGAAGACGCCGGCTCGGATATTGTCGTTAGCCGCCAGGTGATGCAGGATGGGAAACCGGCCAGGATCACGCAAACCATCCCGGTGCGCAAGCTCATCGACAATGCCGACCCCAGCGTCAACGTGATGCTGCATGGGGGCGAAGAAGTTCTGGTGCCGGAGGCATTAAAGATCTACGTGGTGGGGAACGTCAAGAAGCCGGGCGCGTACCCGGTACGCAACGACGAAGAGACCACGATTTTGCAACTGCTGGCGCTGTCAGAAGGGCTGGCCCCTTACTCTGCAAAAGTGGCCTATGTGTATCGCAGGGCTCCGGGCGGCACCAAGACCGAAGTTCCCATCGAACTGGCGAAGATCATGAAGCGAAAATCGCCCGACGTGCCGCTGCAGGCAAATGACATCCTTTACATTCCGGATAACAAGGGCCAACGCCTCACCGCGCAAACGATCGACCGGTTGGCAGGGCTAGGGACCGCTACGGCTACCGACTACATTATTTGGCACTGAGACCGGCCCTATGCGTAAAGAAGAAATCGCGATTCCGAACGAGAGACCCGATGAGAACGCCAATGGTTTCGAGGCCAGGCCGTTCTCGCCGCGTATGTTTCTTCCTGCGCTCGAAACCGGACCCCAGCTCAATGGGCCTTCGCTTTCGCAATACCTGTGGGTGGTCAAGCGTCACCGCTGGAAACTGGCCGGCTTTGTCATTTTTTCCGTAATCGCTACGGTGATTGTTTCCAAACGGCTGACCCCACTCTATGAGTCGACGGCGGTGATTGATATCGATCGCCAAACTCCCGCCGCAGTTCTGGGCAACGAGAGCACGGCTGCCGTCAACTCGGCGGACGTGGAGAACTATCTCACCACGCAGGAGCAAATTGTCCAATCCGACGCTGTTCTGCGCCCGGTCGTTGAGAAATACCATCTGATGACGCCGGCTCTTCGCAAGCTGGCGAAGGATCCGCTCCTCTCCTCCAGGCTTAAGGATGCACCGATTGAGCTTCGTGGCCTGAAGGTCACCCGTCCGTTGCACACGTTCCTGCTGCTTATCAGCTACCGGTCCCCGGATCCGCAGCTTTCCGCGGACGTGGTCAATGAGATCGCCCGCAGCTATATACGCCACACGTATGACATTCGCTACCAGGCCGCTTCGCAGATGACCGGCTACATGGAAAAGCAGCTGGAAGAGCTGAAGGCCAAGATGGAGCGCTCCGCGGGCGCGTTGGCTAACCTGGAAAAAGATCTTGATGTGATCAACCCGGAAGAGAAGACAAACGTATTTTCCGCGCGATTGCTGCACCTCGACAACGATCTCACCGCGGCCGAGGTGGACCGGGCAGGAAAAGAAGCGGCGTTTAACGCGGTCAAGGGCGGCTCACTGCCGGCAGCAGAAGCCTCCACCGAGGGCGAGCAGTTGCGCACGCTGGAAGCCAAGCTGAACGAAGCGACAGAGAAGTTCGCCGAGGTTCAGACCCAGTTTGGGTCAACTCATCCTATATATAAGAAGGCCGCGAGCCAGGTAACCGAGTTGCAGTGGGAAATCGACGTTCTGCGCCGGCGCATCGTGCAACGGGTGGGCATCGACTACCAACAGGCGGTGAATCGAGAAAGCCTTTTGCGCCGCGACATGACCCAGGCCAAGGCCGAGTTCGACCAGATGAACGGGCGGTCGTTCGAATACAAGGCCCTGAAGCAGGAGGCGGATACCGACAAAGCGCTCTACGAGGAGTTGATCCGCAAGATTCGCGAGGCCGGGATTAACGCAAGCTTTGAAAGCAGCTCGATCCGCCTCGCGGATGTGGCGCGTCCTGCGCTCTATCCTTCCTTCCCCAAGACGACGCTGAATGCGCTGCTCGCATTGCTGGGATCCACCATCATCGGCTTGAGCATCATCTTCCTTATGGATGCCCTTGATACGACCGTAGTGGACAGCGAGCATCTGCAGCGGGAACTGCGGGTTCCCCTGCTTCCATCGCTGCCCGTGGGCAAATTTACGATGGGCATTCTGCCTATGCAGGAAATGCCGGGAGGTCCCCAATTCAACGGGATCTCGGCCAAGGAGACCTTGGCTGCCCCGAATGCTGCGTTCGATGAAGCGATCCGGACGCTGAGAAGCTCGATTCTGCTTTCCGCCGGCCTGGAGCATCACCCCAGAAGCATTCTGGTCACGTCCGCTTCGCCGGGTGAAGGAAAGTCGACCATTGCGCTGTATCTGGCCGCAGCGCACAGCCAGCAGCAACGCAGGACGCTGTTGATTGACGGTGACATGCGCCGGCCGGTCATCAAGCTGGGAGTTTCCAACGACCGGGGCCTTTCCGATGTGGTGAATGGGACCATGCACTGGAAGGAAGCTGTCCAGACGCCTTACGCCTACCCGGATCTCGATATCCTCTCGGCTGGTCCCTCGTCGCGACGGGTTGCGGACCGGATCGGGATGGTGCTGCGCTCAATCCTCGACGAGGCGGAGCGCGAGTACGACCTGGTGGTCATTGATTCACCCCCGCTGCTCGGCTTTGCCGAACCGCTGGAGATTGCTGCACTCGCTGACAGTGTGATCATCGTTGCCCGGGCTGGGCGTACCAACCGGAGCGCGGTGGCCAGCGTGGTGGAACAACTCAAGCGAGTACGCGCCAATATTATCGGCATCGTGCTGAATGGCGTCCGCGCGGATATGAGCTCGCAGTATTACTACTACAGCCCTCGCTACTACAGTCACTACACGACTCGCGATCGCTAGAGGCGGGGTCCTTCGCAAGTGATATCGACGCCAAAGGGTGATGTCATTTATCTGTACGTCTGGTCCGGCGACGCGAGCCATGCGCGTGCGTTGGTGGGTACCCGATATCCGGGGAGTGAAATCAGGGAGTTTCCTCATCGCAGGTTGCGCGAAAGCTCGTTTTTTGAGCGGATCCGTTTGTTACGTGGATTTCGCGGACAAGCCGTTGTTTTTTACGTTGAATCTTTGTTGGAGTTTCGCTATCGCCAGATGATCGAGTGCAGTCACTTCCTGCACCGATGCCGGGAAACCGTTCTGTGCGATGCCGGTGGACGGTGGGAACCGATGCGCACCTACCAGGTGCTCGGTGCAGCTCCCAGAGTTATGTGGAGCATCCTGCTTGACCTGAAGACCCTGATCTTTTGGTGGTGCTATCTCCGCCTGCATCTTTTGCGGGCCGCGCCGGTAGTCGCGGATCCAAACAACGGGGATCTGGAAATCGGCTATTTGATGCCGAGCCTGGCAAGCATGGGATCGAGCGGGGGAGCGATCAGCCACATTCGCGGTGTCCTATATGGCCTTAAAGGCATGGGAAGAACCTGCCGTGTGTTCAGCGGCACTCCCTTGGCGCAGGATGCATTCGAGACTGAGATCGTCGACCCCGCAGGGCGCCCATACTTCTTCTGGGAAGCTGCAACGCTTTCCTATAACTTTAGCTTTGCTCGCGGCGTGCAAAGAGATCTCGGATCGGCCACTCCCGCGGCTTTCTACCAGCGACATTGCCGTTTTGCGATTGCCGGGGCTCTGCTGGCGACGCGCTTGAAGGTCCCGTTGATTCTTGAGTACAACGGCCCGCAGGGATGGATCGCCGATCATTGGGATCCTACGCCTTTCCGGAGCTTGATCACGTTGTGCGAAGAATTGACGCTGCGCTGCGCTGCCAGAGTCGTTGTGGTTTCCGAGGTTCTCCGCGAGGAACTGGCCGGCAGAGGTATCTCCGCAGATCGGATTCGGGTGAATCCGAACGCTGTGGATCCGGATCATTTCTCTCCTGGCCGTGCGCGAGAAGCGGGACGGAAGAATCTAAACGTGGCGCCCGACGAGGTCCTAATCGGTTTTGCCGGATCGTTCAGCTTGTGGCACGGGATCGAGATACTCGAGCGGGCCATCGTCAGGCTGTTGAGCGAGCCTTGCACAAGCCGCTTGCGCTTTGTTCTGATGGGCAATGGTCTGCTCCACGGAGAAATGCGTTCTGCCCTCGCGGCTTATGAAAGGACGGGGAAGGTGATATTTACGGGATCCCTGCCGAGCGAAAAGGTCGTCGAGTATCTGGACGCCTCGGACATCCTGGTTTCGCCGCATATTCCCATGCCGGACGGCAGCCGATTTTTTGGCTCGCCAACGAAGCTTTTCGAGTATATGGCCATGGGCAAGAGCATTGTGGCCAGCCGCCTGGAGCAGTTGGCAGAAGTTCTTGAACATGACCGGACGGGATGGCTGGTGACTCCCGGCGACGTCGACGAACTGGCAGGGGCGATTCGGAGTCTTGCCCTGGACCCGGCAAAACGGGAAGCACTTGGCAGCGCCGCACGGCGCGCCGCTATCGAACGACATAGTTGGGCCCGGAATGTTTCCTGGGCTTTGAGTGATCTGTCGACGCCGGCGCCGGATCACCAGGTTGTCATGAGTACCGCAGACGGATCAACTCTGGCTCCATGACCCGGATCTCCACTTTGCGGCGCCAATGATGATGTCTCGGTCACTCACCGCTGTTTTGCGCAGGGAGCGGCTACCCGTCCTGTTCCGGGAAGCTGCGTGGCGTGGCCTTCGGTCCCTACGCAGAACAAGTTTCCAGCTTGCCGGGTCCGGTGCTGCGTGCCCGGTGAGCTTCCAGCCAATTGGCTACTATCGATTGCAAAAGCAGCTGATTTCCGAGGCCGCCCGAACGTCCATCTTCACCTATGCCGACGCGATCCTGAGGGGAGAGTATCCGCTGATGGGATATGGGAGCCCGCGTCTCGGGACCCATCCGGATTGGCAGTGCGATTGGGTCTCGGGAAAAACCTGGCCACTCCAAAATTCCGGGAAGATGCTCATCGTTCGCCATGACGCATCAGATGTGAAGGCTCCTTGGGAGCTCTCTCGCTTACAGTGGAGTCCCGTCGTGGCTAAGGCCTACGTGCTGACCGGCGATAGCAAGTATCGCGAGGCTCTTCGGTCTCTGGTTACGGACTGGATTGTTGCCAATCCAGTCGGCAAGGGCGTGAATTGGACGGTAGCTATGGAAGCAGCACTGCGGGGCATCAGCCTGTGTCTTACCATGGATCTGCTGTGGCCGTTCAGCCCAGAAGAGAAACCGTGGTTCGATCAGCTGACTGCTTCCCTGTGGCAGCATCTCCGTTTCATCGAGGCTCATAGTGAATTCTCTTTTCTGGTACGCAGCAATCACTATTTGAGCAACATCGTCGGATTGACGACCCTATCCGCCTATCTTCGAGGACCGGGGATGCGGTGGCGACTGAGAAAAAATACGCGCGCTGTCCAGCGCGAAATTTTGCTGCAGACATATGCCGACGGAGGCGATGCCGAGGCGTCCACTGGATACCACGTTCTTGTGGCGCAAATGTTTCTGCATTCGTGGGTGGTACAGAGGCGCATGGGGGTTGCGATCACGCCGGAATTCGAGACTCGCTTGCGGCTCATGTTCGAGTGGATCCACTCTCTGGCCGATGACGCCTGGAAGCTGCCGCACCTGGGAGATTGCGATAACGGCAGGGTGGAGCTGCTTTTCGATGACATCGAGCAAACAAGGCTTCCTGCAGTCGAACGGCACTCGCTGCGCGTCGGATCTCTCATGGGCCTCGCGTCACATCTGCTCCAGCTGGGATCGAGTAGCCATGGGCAGGATGCGGTATGGTTTGGACAAACTACGGATGCGGCCGCCGATAAACGCGAGCGGAAACCCCTCTCGCTTTTGCCCGACTCTGGCCTTGCTGTGCTCCGCGCAGGGCAGGCGTCGATCGTATTTTGCGCGATGCCGAATGGACTTCACGGCAAAGGAAGTCATACCCACTGCGACAAATTGTCCCTCGTCTTTCGCCTCGGAGCTGAGGAGGTTTTCTGCGATAGCGGCAGCCGGTGCTACACGCGTTCGGCGGAGTTGCGGAACTGGATCGCTCCACGCGGGCGCACAATACCCTGATGGTCGACGGCGCAGACCAGAACAGCCTGAGCAGCGATCCCCGGTGGCTCTTTCGATGCGGCAATGAAGCCACGGTATCGCCCATCTCCTCAGATGGCGACAGGACGGTGCGAGCGTCGCATCAGGGCTATTCCAGGATAGGCATTAAGCACGAGAGAACGGTCCAGTTGAGCGAGTGGTCCTTGCTAGTCATAGATCGGGTAAACGGGGACGGGCTACGGGGAGCTGGGGAGCATTTACTTGAGCTGCAATATATCCTGGGGCCCGCTTGGCGTGCTTCTTCTGAGATGATGAGTGGGAAGATCGTCAGCTGCGTCATCACAGGACCGCGGCGGCTGACTCTCCAGTGCGAATCCGAGAGTTCGCTGACGCTCAGCTTGACACCCGCGGACATCTCGCGCGAGTATGGCGCCACCATACCCGTGAGCTCTATCCGGATCCAAACTACGGCGTGCTTGCCTGCTAAAGTGCAGACCAGGGTGCAATGGGACTGACAGTGGAAACCAAACCGGCGCTCGAGGGGGAAAGCATCGTCTGCTTTGCGGGTGAGGACTGGTGGTACCACCACCCTCACTCCAAAAATCATCTGCTCAAGCGCTATGCGCGGCGGAACAAGGTCCTCTTCGTCAATTCCATCAGCATGGGCCTGCCTTCGATGGCGAACCCGGATTTCTTCCTCAAGATCCGCCGGAAACTCAGAAGCTACACCCGCTGGCTGCGCAAGGTTCCTGAGGGCCTATGGGTGATGACCCCAGTGAATTTGCCGCTTTACGGTTCAAAGATTGGCCGGTGGCTCAACCGCGTTCTGCTGGTTGTGCAACTGCGCCTGGCTATGCTCTTGCTCCGTATCTCGCGCCCGATTCTCTGGATAGCGATCCCGACCGCGGCGGAGATGGCCGGACGCCTGGGGGAGAAGCTGCTCCTTTACCAGGTTTCGGACAAGTACGACGCCAACGAAGACAGCGCACTGTCGGCGCAGGTTATCCGCGGATACGATCGTCGACTGAAAGACGCGGCCGACGTGGTGTTGTACTCGGGGCGCAAATTATTCAGTGAAGCGACAGAGCCGCACCGGTTCTTTCTCGAACAGGCAGTGGACTTTGAACATTTCTCTCAGTTGCAAGGCGAGCCTGCTCCAGAGCTTGCTGGTATCCCGCATCCCATCCTCGGCTATTTCGGCACGATGGATTATGTAATGGACACTGAGCTCATGGCGGAGGTCGCCCGTCTGCGTCCAGATTGGCACTGGGTTCTGCTTGGCCTAAAGTCCAACCTGGTGCGCGTCTCAGCGCCGAACATTCATTTTCTCGGCTCGAAGCCCTATCGCAGCCTGCCGCAATACATCCGGCGGTTCGATGTGTGCGTGTTGCCCTGGCGAGAAACCAACACGTTTACCAGTTATGGAAGCGCGATCAAGGTGCGCGAATATCTCGCAACCGGAAAGCCGGTGGTGATGGCGCCGCTCTACGAGTATCTGCAGACTCCCGGCCTGCGTTTCTATCGCGGCCCACAAGAATTTATCGCGCAAGTGGAAGCCGCAATGGAGAAGGACACGCCGGCACTCGCGGCACAACGGCAGGCCGTGGTGAAGGAGGGCACCTGGGATGAAAGAGCAAGCCAGCTTGCGGCCCTCATCCACTCTCTTCTGCGCGGCCGACGCTACTCCCATCTTTCCCCGGAACTCTATCCGCTGACCGGGGGGCACTGATGCGCGCTTTGCTGGAAGACATGAAATCCGGAAAAGTTGCTATGCACGATGTGCCGGCTCCTGAGCTGCGCGAGGGAGGCATTCTCGTGCGCACGGCTTTTTCTGCAATCAGCTCGGGTACAGAAAAGGCGGCGGTAGAAGCTGGTCGAAAATCTTTGCTCGGGAAAGCGATGGCTCGCCCCGACCTGGTAAAGCAGGTGCTCGAATACGCGCAGTCGAATGGCATTGCGGCCGCGCGCCAGAAAGTGCAGGCACGCCTGGAGACACTGTCTGCGTTGGGCTACTCCTGTTCGGGTTTCGTGCTGGAGGCGGGTACCGGCGCTACGGGTTTTCAGCCGGGCGATCGCGTCGCTTGCGCAGGCGTAGGCTACGCTAGCCATGGCGAGATCAATTTTGTGCCCGCAAATCTTGCCGTTCTCGTCCCCGCAAATGTAAGCCTGCAGGCTGCTTCCTTGACCACTATCGGCGCGATTGCCATGCAGGGTGTACGCCAGGCAAACGTCACCTTCGGGGAAACCGTGGCAGTGATCGGCGTGGGCCTGGTGGGCGTTCTCGCGATCCAAATATTGCGCGCGGCTGGTTGCCGGGTCATCGCCATCGATCTTTCCAGCGAACGCGCTGCGCAGGCGATGTCTTTTGGCGCGCATCTCGGGCTGGCTACCACGATCCCGGCCTGGAAGGCGCCGTCGCTTCCTTCTCACGCTACGGCGTGGATGCCGCGTTGATCACCGCGGCTACGCGATCCGCGGACCCGCTGGAGTTGGCTGCAAAGCTGTTACGCGACCGCGGCCGCATTTCCGTTGTCGGCGATGTCGGCATGGGGGTCTCGCGCGCGAACATGTACAGAAAAGAGATCTCGCTCGCGATGTCTCGCTCCTATGGCCCGGGCCGCTATGATCCGCTTTACGAAGAAGGGGGTCAGGACTATCCCATAGGCTTCGTGCGCTGGACGGAGAAGAGAAACATGGAGGCCTTTTTGGATTTGCTGTCCACGGGTTCGCTTGCGGTTGATCCGTTGCTTGCGCAGCAGTTCCCGGTCGAAGCGGGGGGACAGGCCTATGCGGCTGTGGAAGCCGGCGCCTACACCGGGATCATCGATTACCATGCGCCCGGCGATGGGGAGGCCATCGCCAAGCCTTCGTTGCCCGCGCGTACCCCGCAACCACGATCGAGAGACAAATTACGCGTAGGATGCATCGGCGCGGGAGGGTTCGCCCGCGGGATCATCCTTCCCCATCTGCGCTCCGCGGCTGGGATACAGTTGGAATCCGTGGCTACCAGCACGGGCGCAGCCGCTGCTTCGGCCCGCACCGGATTCGGTTTCTCGCTTGCCGAATCGCCTTCCGAATTGCTGGACAATCCGAATCTGGATGCGGTCTTTATTCTTACCCGGCACAACAGCCACGCCGCCTATGTGAAGAGCGCGCTCGACCGGGGCAAGCCGGTCTTTGTGGAAAAGCCGCTGGCAATCAATCGCGAGCAACTGGAGATGGTGCGCACGGCCTACGGAAAAGCCCTGGCGGAAGGCCGATCGCCTTTCCTCATGGTGGGGTTCAATCGCCGCTTCTCGCCGCTCACCGAAAAGCTGAAGACGTTCTTCGGCCGACGCACTGAACCCATGCTCGTCCATATCCGCTGCAACGCCGGATTCATCCCGCGCAGCAGTTGGGTACAGGATCCGGAGAACGGTGGCCGGATTGTCGGGGAGGTGTGTCATTTCGTCGACTGGGCGCGAGCGGTCGTCGGTTGCCCCATGCAAACGCTCACCGCCGCGGCCCTGCCGGATGCGGGACGCTACAACCGGGACAACGTGACGGTCACCATCCGCTTTGAGGACGGCTCTATCGCGAACCTGGTGTACGTTGCCAATGGAGACCGAGCCGTGGCGAAGGAATATTTCGAGGTATTCTGCGGAGGTAGCGTCGCGCGTCTGGATGATTTCAAGAGTCTCTCCCTTTCTCGCAACGGCAAAACGGAAACGCTCAAGGGTACTCGCGACAAAGGCCATCGGCGGGAAATGGAGTTGACACTAGAAGCCATGAAGCAGGGAAAGGAGGCTCCTATTCCTTTTGCTGAGTTGATGGAAGTGACGGAGGCGACTTTCGCCGTCGAAGAGGCGATCAGGACGCAGAAGATGGTCCTGATACATGAGCCAGCAGGCCGGACCGAGCCCTCTCTCTCCACAGAGAAGCGATAAAATGAACCAGCCTTCCAAAACATCGTGTCGAAGAAGCTCATTCATCTATCGTTATGGAATTCTTTAGAACAGACACCGAAGCGCCGGTATTTGGAACGTCAGCGACGATGCAGCGACTCTCCTGGCTGCTGGCCTCGCTTTCTCTGATACCGTTGTGCATCGTGCTCCCGATGGCGCCTCTGAAGATAGGCGTTGCCGTCATCATCGGCTGGATCGCGCTGCTCTGGATTGCAATCAGCATCGCACGCGGCCGTTTTCACTATGTGATTCCTCTATGGGTGGCCGTTTACCCATACTGTTACTATTTCTTTTCCTTTCCGGCAGAGCGGTCGATCTTCACTGTCGATCGTGCTTTGATCGTGCTCCTCCTCATTGAAATGCTCGTGGTCTCGCGGCAGGGTGCCGCTGGAACTCCGCTAACGCGCGACGTGCGTATCAGCGCTTATCTCTGGGGTCTCTACCTGCTGCTCTGCTTTCTTTCGCTCGCCGTTCACCCGCCTTCTGAGGTGCTTCCGTCCTACCGTTCGTTGGTGGATGGCATGCTGATGCCTGCCGTCATTGGCTCTGTACGCAATTCGCTATTTTCCTGTTCTTGAGGACCTTAAGAAGCTACATCGGTGCGCATGCATCCTGGGCATCGGGCTCTTCATCACCGGGCTTTTTGAATTGGTAACCGGAATTGATCTGCTTCCCTGGAACGGGTCAGAACCGATGTTTACCGACACTCAGCTCAGGCGGGCCGATGGGCCCTTTCGAACAACAGATTGTTTTATCCGTGGTTGCGATCCTTGCTTTCTTCTTCATCATCTATTTGCGGCGGCTCATGGCTCAGCGATATCTCCCCTTGGCGAGACGCTGCTCCATCGAGACAGGGGCACTAGCTTCATTTGGCGCAGCCTTGCTGCCGTTGAATCGCGGTCTAGTATTTGCCTTGGTTCCGATTGCCATCATCGACTCTTGTACCAAGCACCGTCTGATCTCGCGCCGAGTTCTGGGCAGCATTTTTCGCCACCATCCTGCTCGCCACGATTGCGCACTCGTCTCATTGATCCCCGTCTTTACGAAGATCGTGTTTCCAGCCCGGACAATGTCTATCAACGCGTTGCACAGCATCAGGAGACGCTGCGCGTGGTGAGAGAATATCCATTCTTCGGTGTAGGATTCGGTCTATACCACGATGTCGCGTCCCGGAATCCACAGTATATGGCGAGATGGAATGGCATTGAGTCGATGAACTTTGCAGCACAATGTACTGATGACCGTGCTTTCGGATCAAGGCATAGTCGGGCTGCTTCTCTATGTTTCAGCGCAGGCTTTTCTGGTTCGAGCGATGTGGAAAATCCGCAAAGCCTATCCGCCGGGCTGGCTCGCGTTTCTTTACTGTCTTCTTGTTTACGTGTTGACCGGCCTGGACTTCGCGACCGTTTCCTTTTCCGATATCAATCTGCTTTACATTCTTATTCTTTGCGCAATCTATCAGCAGCAGGCCAGAATGGCCTGTGAGCAGGAAGTCACTGCGGCTCGTGCGGATTTCTCCTGATCGAAATACACCTCTGCAAGTCGCATAGTTTTTGACTTCTCCGGCGAAGCGAAAAGCCTTGGCTTCATGAGGCTTTTTCAAAAGTGGGCCGGACCCTGGCGGTTGCGACCGCCCGGCAATGCTTTCCAAAGTTGGAACGAAGCGTGATTGACACTCTAGCCAGATGGTATCTTTCGTGCCGCTCCTTCCTTCGCTCCAGATTATTGGCGCGAACCGAAGCCACTCGAACGGGCAAGAATGGAATACGATGACGAAGTTAAGGGTGGCTTCCTGGATTGGTTCCCAGGGCTTTCACTCATCGGCAAAGACGTTCTCGACCTGGGCTGCGGCTATGGCTGGCAGGAGCGTGAGGTATGCTGAACTCGGAGCGCGGATCCTTAACCGGTATCGAGACCGGCAGAACCCCATGCTCGCGAGGCGCGCGAATTTGCCGCCAGTCGCAGAGTTCGCTGCAACATTTGTAACCGGCTACGGGGAGTCGTTGCCGCTACCGCCGGATTGCTTCGATTACATTCTTTCCTACGATGTCCTGGAACATGTTGCGACGTCGACAAGACTCTGCGGGAATGTCTCCGGGTGCTTCGGGTAGGCGGATCTCTGTATGCCATATTCCCGCCGTTCCACCATCCGACCGGTTGTCATTTTGAAAGCTGGCTGTCCATGATGCCCTGGGCTAATGTGCTGTTTCCGTGCCAGGCATTAGTGAAGGCGGGAACAGATATTATCTCGCGGCGTGCCGATACGTTTCGTCCGGGCCATCTGCGCCCCACAGACAAGCTCTGGGGCATCGAACGGCGTCACAATCAGAAAACTAAGGCGGTTCGCTGACAGCCTGGACGCCGACTTTTCGATCCAACTTGCGCCGCTGTTTTCGTCGACGAATCGGAAGTGGGAATCCTGGCATATGAAGTACTATGCGCCACTCCTCGCTCCACTGCGCCATGTCCCCTTCTTGCAGGAGTGCTTCACACACAGAATTGTGTTGATCATGACAAAGACTCATCCTGCATGCGCGAACGAATTAGCGAGAGCGTCTCAGGGCGAACATCCATCCTGAAGCGAATACGGCAATGGAGCGTGATCAGCCATAGCCGCGTTCAGGCGAATGAAAATTTTAGATTTTGCAAATAGATGCGCAATTAAGGGACCCGAAACTAGAGATGTTCCGCGTGACGCCAGCAGTTCTAAACCGTTGCGGTCGAACATTTCACGCAACCGCGAAAGGGTGAACCGCTGTATGTGCGGACTCTCGTTCATCTGACCCCGCAAAGCGCCGTCCGGGGTCGTCCTTCGCTTAAGACTGTGACGCAACCGCGCCGACAACTTGTCTCGAGTTGCAACGCGGTATAGAATCGTCGATCCAACTCGAACTCACCGTAGCCGTTTGGAACGGTAACAATGAGTATCCCGGATTTGGCCAGATAAGGCAGCGCCATGCGCGAAGAAGTGCTTCGGGCGCATCGAGATGCTCGAGGACTTCGGAGATGATGACACAATCGAATTGGGTCGGCGAAAGCTCGCTCGACGAATCCATGAAGGAACTTCAACGCCGGGTGCCAACCTTCGGCCACGTTCGATGGATGGCTGGTGCGGATCAACCGCTGTCACCTGATATCCGGCGTCCGCCATCGGAATGGCAAGTTGCGATCCATTTCCACATCCGACGTCCAATACCCTGAGTTCGGACCGCGCTCTGCCCGGGAAACTCCCGCCGTATGGCCCCGTCCACAAACTGAAGCCGTTTTCCGTACCCCCACAGGTTTTCCGGGAGGTATGGGGCTCGCGCATCGATCTCTGCCATAGAGAACCTACTGCGCGGCGTACCCGGTAGCCATGCAGGTGCCGAACCGGTGCCTCATCTGCATGTTCTTCTTATATCAGCGCATCGTTGATACGCGCGGGGTCGCCCCGATCCTTGTATGCATTGAGCACAGGCATGATAATCCGTTGCGGTTCTCATACCCAAAGGATAAAATTGGCCGGTCAGACGCTCGCTCGAGGCACCTATGCTCCTCAAACTACAGTCCGCGATCGCACTGTTCACCTGCGGCTGCCTGGTCAGTGTGGCTGCGTCGCCCTCGAGCATCGGCTTTGTCGTGACCAGCGGCCAGGCACAGGTCGATGGAGCCTCTGTCCGCGGCAACTCAACCCTGTTTCAGGGGAATGTGGTGCGGGCCGGCGATGCGACTTCCGATCTGATGTTTCCCGGGGGCTCCAATTTACTCCTGCAGCCGGGCTCAACGGTCACGGTATTTCATGACTACGGGGTTCTTGAGCATGGGGCAGCCATACAGCGAGGTCACCAGCGCTGGTTGCCGACGGGCTGAAGGTATCGTCCTTATCACCGCAAGGTGCAGTGCTTGGTCGACGTGCAAGATAAGTCTCATCTCAAGGTAACTGCGCAGGGCGGAGCCGCCGAGGTTCGTAATCCGGGCCGGGGTCCTCGTCGCTCGGCTGGAGCCGGGCAAGGCACTGAGCTTCGCTGTACAGGTCAGCAAAACGCAACCCCAACACCGCCGCAGCAGAATTCAGCTCCCACAGCTGGAGGGCAAGCCGCACCTCCGGCAGGTGCGCAACTGACGCTGCATGGCATTCTCCGTAAGGACCATCCGGGACGTTATGGGCACTTTCTGCTGACCGACCTGGCAACAAACGTGACCTACGAACTCCAGGGACCAGACCTCGATGATCTGGTGGGCGCGTCCGTTGAGGTCACAGGGTAGCACCTACGACACTACTGCTGCGGCGGGGGCTTCCAAGGTGATGTCGGTCTCCGACATTCACCAGATGCCGCTGAGCGAAATACGCGGGAGAACGCCGGCCACCCCGGCGCAGGCACCCCAGCAGGCAATACTCCCGCAGCAGCGCCTCCCACGCCTTCCGGTGACACCGTTCCCTCCAATAGTGCGGGGCCCGAGGTCGGCGCCACCCCTGAAGCCACCGCCCCGCCGGAGCCAACAATCGCCTCCACGCCTCCCCCTCTACCCCTAGCACAGCGATACGGCGAAAATCCTAGTCATCGTCGGCGCTCGCGGCTGGAGCCGTTGTCGGAGTCGCTCTGGGCTTGGGCGGCGGTAAGTCGTCGACCGTCAGCCCGGAATAAGCCGATTGTCGGCAAAAAGCTTTACGTTGCGTCACCACTCGTGGGGAGTTTCCTCGTTGGCTGGTTTGCGGCCCATGGAAAGAATCAGAATCGGCCACGCGCCAACCGCTGGGCGCGAAAATGGGTAGTCGAACGCGCATGGATCAGGACGGCGATCACGCCGATTCCCCAGATCGATCGAATCGCAGGCCGATCCCCCAAACGCGAGAGAAAGCATGGCGAGGCCAACCGGCAAACCGCCTTCCGCTGTCCACTGCAGCCAGTCGGAATGTGCCTGGTTGACGATCGACTCCAGGATCGAACGTAGCGAAGGCGGGATACACCGCAGGCCAACTGCCCAACCCCCAGCCAATCCAAGGGATGCGCGGCGATCATATGCAACGTGGAGATGGCGAACTGAATCCGGCCCGCGGTCAAGGCCTCCGAAGAAAATCGCTCCGACGCTGTTTCAAATCCCACAATCAACGTCAAAACAGCAGTCGCTCCCGCCAAGGTCAATGCCGCAAAGCCGACTCTTCGGCCAGCGCTGTCGTTTCTGCAGATGCGACAGAAGCAAAACGCAAGAGTACCTCACGCAAAGGAGATGATAAGGCCTCCGCGCGAGGCGCTGACGACCACCGCCGTAAGCAGCACCGCCGAAACTCCCAGGAAGGTATAAGACTCTCTGGCTTCGCTGAGTGCGAGGTAAGAGCGCGATGGGAAGAATTGTCTCGATGAAGACCGCGAAATGGGTGTGATAGACAATCGGCCCCATCACAAAATCATGGTAGCCGGTAGGAAATAAACCATATACGTTTCCCGGAGATAGATATGCCTGGAGAATCGCTTCGACCGAAACCGCAAAGCCAAACCAAACGATCGCGGTTCGCAAGCGCTTGCCCAGGCTCTCATCCTTCAGGGTAGATACACCGATGTAATAGACCGCGGCCCAGGTCATCCACTGCAAAGTTGCGCGCTCGGTCGCAAAACGGTCGACTGTCAAGCCGGTGATGAGTTGGAAGCATCCCCACAGGACGATGAAGCTCAGCGCGAACAGCGGGAAGTGTGTTCCCGCGCGCGGGCACTCTTCCTAAGACCAGGGCTATTCCAGCGATGAGAAACGTGGATATCTCGAAGAGAGCGACCGGCCAGTAGGCGGGAATCCACAGGGTGAGCGTGGCCAGCCAGAGGGCTAACAGAAAGGACAGCAGGAGCACGCGTCTCTTGTGCCGAAGCCAGATTGCCGGAGGCAGGTTTCTCTGTTGGTGATCATGAATCTAGATCTTTTGGCCCTTGACTACCAGAAACCAGCCAAACCATGGAGCCAGAGACTTGAATGGTTTGCATTGGTATTTTTCAATGGAGATATCGGGACCGAAAAGCCGCTTTAGCTTCCGTCCGGTGTAGAGATCGATGTGCACCGGGGCCTCACTATTCTCAATGTGCTGCTTCCATTTCCTGCCATACCTGAGAATGCCCCACAACGTGATATAGGACCACAAAGCATAGACATGGACATTGATCCTGCCGCCTGGACGAAGAACGCGGAACATCTCGCGCACTATCTTCTCCGGCTCATCGGAGTGATGAAGAACCCCGTGCGAATAAACATAGTCAAAGCTCTCATCGTCAAAAGGAAGATGCCGCGCGTCTGCCTCATAGACAACGGCGAGATCGCCGACGCGTCTGCGCGCCAGCTCTACATGTTTCGCCGTCAAATCTACACCGGTCGCCAGAGCCCATGCTTTGCGAATTGCAGCAGATCGCTTCCCGTCCCGCATCCGATTTCGAGAACCTTTTCTCCCTGATGCTTGCGAAACTCCGCGACCTCGTAGAGCCAGGGATAGGTGGAGTAGCGTTCCTCTTCGGTTAGAAACAGAGGAGTCTCGTTCCAGTGAGATTGAGCTAGCTGTGCAGCGTCAGGCATCACTTACACCATACCGCTTGGAGAGCCTATTGCGTGGCAACCATCGATTCCATTTGATTCGCGGACGGCGGGCCCCGCGCCCTCGATAAATTCCTTCCACCAGAGAGCGAAGTTCAGCAGGAACCAGGCATCGCGTCCCCGGCCTGACCGGATCAGCTTCATCACCGCGGACTGATCAAGAAAGTCCGTCTTGTCGCAAAATTCCGACAATTCGCGCCTGGCGAACTCGCCGAATTGGCCGAAGAACCACTCCTGAATCGGCACGCCAAAGCCCTGCTTGCGGCGATCGATAATTTCATCGGGAATGAGCCCCCGGACCGCCTTCTTCAGGATGTGCTTCGATTCGTTTCCCCGCGTGATCACCTGCTCCGGGATGCTCATCGCAAGCTCCACAAACTTGTGGTCGAGAAACGGAACGCGGGTCTCCAGGCTTGCGCCCATCCCCATCTTGTCGAGCCGCATCAGAAGCAGTTCCGGCAGGCGCAGATTCAGATCAAGGTAGGTCATCCACTTGACCGGAGTCTTTTCCCAGGCATTCTGCATGAAACCGCTCATGGATCGGGCGTATCGCCTGCCAGGAAGTCTCACTGCGGAAACGGCGCTCGCAGACGGGGCGACAAGCACGTCCAGCTTGGCGCGCTGGGAGAAGGCATACGCCCCACCCCAGAAAACCGGAAATCCGGCGCTCGCGCGCCAAAGTAGCTCGTACGCCGGTCCACGAGATTTGCCCAAGCATGCTCAGCGCCAAGCAGGCCAAGCTTCTTGGCCGCGTGTGGAACCGGATATTCATTCCAGCGAATCAAGTTCAGGATTTGTTTCCAATGCTCGATAGCCCCAGAAGAGCTCGTCCGACCCTTCCCCCGCCTGGGCCACCACGACTCCGTGGTCGCGCGCCAGCTTGGAGAGGAAATAAACCGGCATGCAGACGGGATCGGCAATCGGTTCGTCCTGCAGATAAACCATGCGCGGCAGGAAGTCGAGAAAGTCCTGCTGGGTAAGAACCCGTTCCTGGTGAACCGCTCCGATGCGAGCCGCGAATTGGCGGGCCTGCGGCAACTCACTTTTGCAGCCGCGATAGTCTCTGGTCATATCCGACAGAAAAAGTTTTTACTCTTTCTGATAGCTCACTCGGAAAAGAGCGCCGCATTGGTGCTGGAGTCGATGCCACCGGATAAAAACACTCCCACGGGCACGTCGCTGACGGTGCGCAGTGCCACGCTGGTGCGCAGTTCGGCAAGCAGGCGCTCGGCAATCTCTTCCTCTGATACGCCGGTCAGCGGTGTGGTGTGGTCAAGAACATCCCAGTACCGCTCCTCACGGTGCTGCCCGTCCGCATCGATGGTCAGGAACGATGCCCGGCGGCAATTTATGGATTCCTGCAAACAACGTGTCCGGCGCAGGGGTGGTGAGAAAGGACAGATAGTGAAACAGAGCTTCTTCGTTGACTGCACGAACCTGGTCCGGATCCTGAAGCAGTGCTTTGATCTCCGATGCGAACGTGATTCGTCCGTGATGAATGCTGTAGTAGAGCGGCTTGATACCGATCCGGTCACGAATGAGCCACAGGCGGCGCGCCTTTGCGTCCCACAGGGCAATGGCAAACATGCCGCGAAATTTCTGCAGGCATTCGATGCCCCATTCCGCAAAAGCATGCAGGATAACCTCGGTGTCGGAGTGATCTGTTTTCCAGCGGCGTTGCCCTGTGCTTCGAGCTCTCGCCTGTATCTCCGCATGGTTATAAATCTCACCGTTAAAGACGATCTGCAGCGAGCCATCCCCATTGCTCATGGGCTGAGCAGCTGCATCGGAAAGATCGATGATGGAAAGCCGGCGATGCGCCAAGACCCACCCGGCGGTCGGGCGAAATCCATAGCACCGGCGCCATCCGGGCCCACGATGCACCATCGTCTCCCGCATGCGGACGAGATACTCCGCAGTCACCTCGAAGTTGCTGTTCTTGAATGCCAGTACGCCAGAAATTCCGCACATCGCCAATACCAGGTGCTGTTATTAGAACAGATCACCGTCGCCTCTCTGCCGCCAAGATGGCGTGCTCGCGCTCTCCGGTCGTGCTATATCCTTGGCTAAGGCTCGGGAAAAACTGGATGGACAACAACCGCTTGAGAATCATGAGCATCGTCGGCGCTCGCCCGAACATGATGAAGGTGGCCCCGCTGTTGGCGGAACTGCGCCGGCAGGAGGAGATTGATCCAGTCCTGGTCCATACTGGCCAACACTACGACTACTCCATGTCTCAGGTTTTTTTCGATCAGCTGGGCGTCCCGCCTCCTGACTACAACCTCGACGTCGGTTCCGGGCCACATTACGCACAAACGGCTGAGATCATGCGGAGGTTTGGCGACCTCGTTCAGCAGGACCGGCCGGACATGGTGGTGGTCGCGGGAGACGTGAATTCCACCATTGCGTGCGCCCTGGTGGCCGCAAAAGAACGGATTCCCATAGCGCACGTCGAAGCCGGATTGCGTAGTTTCGACCGGTCTATGCCGGAAGAGGTCAACCGCACCTTGACTGACGCCCTGTCAGACCTTCTTTTCACCACCGAGGAAAGCGCCAACCGGAATCTCGCCAACGAAGGAATCGCGCCGGACAGGATCTTTTTCGTCGGCAATCTCATGATCGATTCCCTGGTGAGGGCGCTCAAGATTGCCCGGCCCTCTTCGTTGCGTTGCGAGTTAGGACTGAGAGCCAAACCCTACGTCGTGCTCACCCTCCATCGCCCCTCTAACGTGGATAACGGAGATGAGCTGAAGCGCACGCTCGAGTCGATTGCCGAGATCGCGCAGCGTCTCCCAGTGGTCTTTCCGGCCCACCCAAGAACTGCACGCAATATTGAGATGGCCGGGGAGACGGCCGGGCTCACTGCCGTAAGAATCTGGAAAGGCGGCCCGCTCCCCGGGCGTGGTCTTTGGATGATGCCTCCGGCCTCTTATCTCGATTTTCTCGACCTCATCCAGCATGCCGTCATGGTCATCACGGATTCCGGCGGAGTGCAGGAAGAGACGACGTTCCTCGGGGTGCCGTGCCTTACGTACAGGGAGAACACCGAACGGCCGGTGACCGTCTCGATGGGCACAAACCGGGTGGTCGGATGCGACCCGCAACAGTTGCTGCTCAGTGCCCTCGAAACCCTCGAGAACGCGAACCGCAGCGCCGCCCAAAGTAAGGATCGATCCGCACCTCTCCGCCCCCCGCTGTGGGATGGGCGGACGGCCCCGCGGATTGTCAGCATCCTCAAAGAGGCCGCCCAGCGCGACCTGGCCTGTACCGAGGAGCGTGTGCCTCAGTGACCCACAGCCCGCCGCCGGATCTGGTGGAGGCGACGCACGCACTGCGGACCTGGATCGAAAGCAGGCAATTCGAGGGGTACGAGCCGTTTGACCTCCTGAATTCTCCCTACCTGGGCGGGTCATTCTTCCGCTTACGGGCGCGGAACGCCCTACCGCGGATTCTCATCATCCAGGCCGGCAAGCGGTTCGCAGGTCAGCGGGTTCGCCGGCTCCTGAAAGTTCCTCTAAGTCGCAATCCCAAGGCGTTAGGCCTTTGTCTCTCGGCTTATTGTGACTTGGCTCGGTCGGGTTACGATGTCTCGGCGCAAGCGGTCTGGCTCAAGAAGGAGCTGATCCGGCTACGTTCGCCACATGAATCCGACTTCTGCTGGGGGTACGACTGGGATTTCGTCTCGCTTCGCGGCCCGCGCCTGCCTGCCTTCTCCCCGAACTGCATCGCGTCCTACTTTTGCGCAATCGCAATGCTGGAAATGAACGAGGTTTTTGGCGACGCAGAGGCACGGGAGATCGGGGAATCGGTGGCCCATTTCTTCGCTACCCGGTTGCAACGTTCCTTCGAATCGGAAGATGAAATTTGTTTTAGCTATACGCCCAACGGCAAAACGTGGATTTACAACAGCAGCGCCCTGGTTGGGGTTCTGCTGGCACGTGTAGGCAGGCTCCTTGGCAACGACACTTACCTTTCCCTGGCGCGCAAGGCCATGGTTTTTCTGAAAAAAGGCCAGCTCGCAACCGGTGGATGGTACTACGGGCAACTTCGCCGGCAACGCTGGATCGACAGTTTTCACACCTCTTACAACGTATGCGCTCTGCTCGATTACCAGCGCATCACCGGGGACTCAACCTTTGAACAGGCCATGCTGTTGGGGCATAGCTACTACCAGGCAGCGTTCTTTACCAAGCAAGGATCGCCCAAATACTTTCACAATCGCGTTTTCCCCATCGATATTCATGCCTGCTCCCAGGCGATTCTCCACTTTGCCGCCTTCTCATCCATTGATCCGGCAGCCTTGGACCGGGCCTCAAAAACCTTCCGCGGGACGGCGACCCACATGGCAGCGCCGGACGGTTCGTTTTATTATCAGCGCCATCGTATGTGGACCAACCACACCCCTTATATGCGCTGGGGCCAGGCGTGGATGTTCCGGGCCCTCGCCCGCCTCCTGGTGGCAAATGGCAGATTTGTCACCCAAGTTGGATTATGATGCTCGCGGTAAGCAATATGCGCATCTGGATCGACCTGGACAACTCGCCCCACGCTCACTTCTTCCCTCCTATTATCAAGCGGCTGGAAGAGGCGGGCTACGCCGTGGAGCTGACCGCCAGGCGTTTTGGCCAGGTAGAAGAGATTGCCCGCTCCCACGGCTTGGACTACGTGGTGATCGGCGAGCACCGCACTCCCCACTTCTTTCTCACCCGCGGAATGGCTACGGTCATGCGGGCATTGCGGCTTGCCCGGTACGGTCAAAAGATTCGTCCGGCCATCGCGGTGAATCACGGTTCCCGAGCCCAGGTGCTCGCCGCGTGGCTGCTCGGCATCCCGGTCATGACCATCTACGACTACGAATTCGTCTATTCGGAACTATTTTCCAAAATGGCAACGAAACTCCTCCTGCCAGAGACGATCCCCGCCCTGACGCTCCAGAGCCAGCGCGTAAACATGAACAAGGTGATCCGTTATCCGGGCTTCAAAGAGAACGTTTATCTGAGCGGCTGGCACAACTCGCCCGGGGTGATGGATGACCTGAAACTCGATCCCGGCCGGCTCATCATTACCGTCCGTCCTCCTGCGACCTGGGCTCATTACCAGGACCCATTTTCAGAAGTTCTCTTCCGGGCCCTGGTCGAGCGCCTGCGCGGAGACCGGGACTCCCAAGTGATCGTGCTCCCGCGGACCCATAAACAGGGAGAAGAGCTGAGACGTTCCTACGGCATGCGGTCGGCCCCCTTCCAGGTCTCCGACAAAGCCGTGGATGCGCTCAGCTTAATGGCAAATTCCGACGCCGTATTAAGCGGAGGGGGCACCATGGCCCGCGAAGCCGCTATCATGGGAACCCCTGCGTACAGCTTGTTTGCCGGGAAGCCAGGCGCAGTCGACGCCGCTCTGGAGCGCGACGGAAAGCTGACCATTCTGCGCAAGATCGAAGAGGTGAAAAATCTGCGCTTTGAGAAGAACGCTCGTGCCTCTCGCGCCAACAGCGCAGATGCGCGCACGCGGGAAGTCATCTTGCAGCACATCATTGCTTTAGGGAGCTGAGCAGGGATTGGACCGCTATAATCTCTGTTTCATGAGGAATTTATTGTGAGGCGATTTTTCGGGTTGGTATTTCTGGCAACGAGCCTTTCTCTCCTGGCCCAGGATCAAAACGCCGGATGGCAACCGGATCTTACTCGCCTGCAAACCTACACTTCCCACCGCGCTTCGAGTTCCGACCCGACCGGAGCGAATGCCGACGCCCGCAGAGTTGAGCCCGGCGCCTCGCTCACCCTGTTGGACACCGACGGCCCGGGCAAAATTTCGCATCTGTGGTTCACCATCTCGAGCGACGAGCCCTACCACCTCAAACGCATCGTGCTGCGCATTTATTGGGACGGGGAAGCCACGCCCAGCGTCGAAGCACCCATCGGGGACTTCTTCGGTTTAGGCCTGGGAGACTACTACTCCTGGCAGTCTGAGCTGCTATCGGTCGGCAGCGAAAACAGCATGAACAGCTTTTTCCCCATGCCCTTCCAGCGGCATGCCCGGGTCACGATCAGCAACGAGGGCAAGCAGCCCATCGGCAGTCTTTACTACAACATCGACTACCAGACGGACTCCCATCCGCTGGCTCCGGGCACGCTCTACTTCCACGCCCAATATCGCCAGGCCCAGCCCAACCACGGATGGACCAACCAGTGGACCAGCAATGGAGATCCCCTGGTTGACGACAAGCGAAACCTGAATGGCCAGGATAATTACGTATGGATGGAGGCAAAGGGAAGCGGGCAGTTTGTCGGTGTCACCATGTCCGTTTTGCAAAACCAGGATGGCTGGTGGGGCGAAGGAGATGACATGTTCTTCGTCGATGACGATACAACCCCGGCAATCAATGGCACCGGCTCAGAGGATTACTTCCTGGGCGCCTGGGACTTTGGAGGCAAGCCTTTCTCCTATCAGCTTTATGGCGCGCCGGTCGTAGGCCCGGAACTGGCGGGCAGCCGGTCGAGCGTCTACCGTTTCCATCTTGACGCTCCTATACCGTTCAGAAGATCTTTTAAGGCCACGATCGAGCACGGACACGCCAACCATCGCTCAGACAATTTCTACTCGGTCGCTTACTGGTATCAGACGGAGCCGCATGCTCCCTTTCCACCGTTGCCGCCGGCCGAGCAGAGGCTCCCCATCGTGCAACAGGTAGGAGGACCAGGAAACGCCCACGCGGTTGGCAACTCCCCGGCTTCCGCGCCCCCCAGCCCGAGGTAACGGAGCATACGATTCTGCTGGCAGGCGAGTCAGTTGCTCGGGATGGCGAAGAGAAGATGGTTGTGGAACTGAAAATTTGGGGCATCCGCATGGCGCACTGCGGATTCCTCCCTTCGCTCGGAATGACAAAAAGGAGAGGGTTGTTTTAAGGAAGAGGATGGTTGGCAAAGGAGGGTCATTTACCCCATGGGTCTTCCGCCTCAACGACGGCCCCCTCTATTGGCAACGGTCCTCTCCTTACAACGGCACTCTCCTTTTTGTCATTCCGATCGGAGGGAGGAATCTGCAGTGCGCCTCGATCCCTCCCCCATTCCCGGGCAACCGTACCGCCAATTCCCACCGAGCCGACACCTTGTGTTCTAGGGAGGGAAGCTGGTCTGCAGCTTCCCTTCCCCCCAAGCCACGGCAGTATCATGGGGTTAGTGGTGGAGAATTCCCGTGGCAGATATACCAAGCTTCAAGCGTTTTAACCTCATTGAGGTCGCCCGCTCCTTTCCCGAGACTGCGGAAACCATGTTGCTGGATACGTACCTCACCGATGAAACTGCTGCAAGCTCGCGGGTGTTCCGGGTTTACCGGGAAACGCCGGCGCACTACCACGAGGGCTCCGACGAGTATTTGTATGTTCTATCGGGGAAAGGCACGTTCTGGATGGGAGATCCCTCGAACGGAGCGGAGTTCGCGCCAGGCAACCTGCTGTTCTTCAAGCGCCGCATCGTTCACGCGCTCCCTCGCTTGCTCGAAGGGCCGGTGGTTTTTCTGGCCATCGACACACCTCGGCGCGATCCAAAGGACATCGTCTTTGTAAACCCGGCAGACGGTACCCCGAAAACATTCATCCGGGATAAGGAACAGCCGTCTTCTCAATACTGAGCAAGCGGGCTACCGGCTCTGGGGCGCCACAGGAGTGGCGCCCCAAATGTTCCTGCAATACTCCTGAATTGCGCGATCCGAAGAGAATCTGCCCATACGCGCCGCATTATAGATAGACATCTTCGACCACTTGTCCTGGTCGAGGAATGTGGCTGAAACCTGATCCTGACAGTCGACGTAGGACTGATAATCGGCTAATAAAAGATAGGGATCGGAATTGAGCAATCCGTCGACCAAAGGACGGAAGAGGCTGCGATCACCGTGCGAAAAGTCGCCGTTCGCAATACCGTCCAACACGTCGCGGAGCGCGGGGTTGGCCTCGTAGATCATGCGCGGATGATAGCCCGCGTTCCTCGTAGCCACCACCTGTGGGGCCGTCAGCCCGAATAGGAAGAAATTCCCGTGGCCGACGGCATCCCTGATCTCGATGTTTGCTCCATCCAGGGTTCCGATCGTGAGCGCGCCGTTCATGGCGAACTTCATATTGCCGGTCCCGGAGGCCTCCTTCCCCGCGGTGGAGATTTGTTCACTGAGGTCCGCGGCGGGATAGACCCTTTGTCCGAAGGTCACGTTATAGTCGGGCAAAAAAAGTACTTTGAGGCGGTGTTTCACCTCGGGGTCGCGATTGACGATTTCGCCGACGGAATTAATCAGCTTGATGATCAGCTTGGCCATTACATAACCGGCAGCCGCCTTGCCGCCAAACAGGAAGGTACGTGGCGTCACCTCCATGTGAGGGTTTTTCTTCAAACGTTGGTAGAGGGTAACGATATAAAGCACGTTCAAATGCTGCCGCTTGTATTCGTGTATCCGCTTCACCTGGGTGTCGAACATGGAGCTGGGATCTACTGAGATGCCTTCGTCTTCGAGGATGTACTGCGCGAGCCTGGCTTTGACGTCGTGCCGCATCTTTCGCCACTCAGCACGGAAGGCCGCATCCTCAGCGAAGGTTTCCAGGTCTTTCAGGTGATCGAGGTTGCGGATCCAGCTGTCTCCGATTTTGGAGGTCATCAGCTTCGATTGCTCGGGATTACTGACGGCCAGCCAGCGTCGCGGCGTCACGCCGTTGGTCACGTTGATGAATTTATTGGGCCACATGTCGTGGAAGTCGCGCAGCAGCTCGTCTCTTAACAGTTGCGTGTGCAATTCGGCGACACCGTTGATGTGCTTACTTCCTACGCACGCAAGGTGCGCCATACGAACGAACTTCTCACCCGCCTCGTCGATGATGGACAACCGAGTCACCTTCCCGTCGTCACCGGGAAACTGTTCTCGTACCGCCTTCAAGAACCGGCTGTTGATCTCGTAGATGATCTCGATGTGACGTGGTAGCAAGGATGCAAAGAGTGGCAGCGGCCAACGCTCCAACGCTTCTGGAAGAAGAGTGTGGTTGGTGTAATTAAAGGTCTGCGAGGTAACGTCCCAGGCCTGTTCCCAGTTGAGTTCGTGTACATCTACGAGCAGGCGCATCAATTCGGCCACGCCAATGGAAGGATGGGTATCGTTGAGCTGAATGGTCCATTTTTCGTGGAACTTGCTCAGCGAGTGGCCGCCACGCAGGTGAATGCGAATCATATCCTGCAGCGCGCAGGAGACGAAAAAGTATTGCTGCTCCAGACGCAGTTGCTTGCCCCCTAGCCCCTCGTCGTTGGGATAGAGCACTTTGGAAATGTTCTCGGCGAAGTTCTTCGCCGCGACCGCGCCCTGATAGTCACCGCTGTTGAACTTATCGAAATAGAAAGACTCACCGGCTTCAGACTTCCACAGTCTGAGATCGTTGGCCACACCCGACGCGTAGCCAAGAACCGGCGTGTCATAGGGAATGCCTTTGACCAGGGAAGCAGGAATCCAGCGAGTCTTCAGCGCCCCGTGCGAATCGGTCCAGGATTCGGTGTGCCCGCCAAAGAGAACATCGACCGCCGCTTGCGGGCGCCGGATTTCCCAGGGATTTCCATAGCGAAGCCAATAATCGGTGAGCTCTACCTGCCAGCCGTCGCGAATCTCCTGGTGGAACATACCGAATTCGTAACGAATACCGTAACCAATGGCGGGAACGCCCAGCGTCGCCAAAGAATCCAGATAGCATGCTGCAAGGCGCCCCAGGCCGCCATTGCCGAGTCCGGGCTCGCTCTCTTGCGCGACGATCCGGTTCAAATCGAGACCCAGCTCCTTGGTGGCCTGCCGAATGGCATCTTCCACGCCCAGGTTCAGCAGATTGTTCGCCAGGTGTGGACCCATCAGAAATTCGGCGGAAAGATAACAAACCAGGCGGACATCGTGCCCTGAGTAGTTTCTCCTGGTAGCCAGCCAGCGAGCGAGAATACGATCGCGCACGGTGTAGGCAACGGCCATGAAATAGTCCATCTCGGTGGCAAACTCCGGATCTTTGCCCACCACGTAGCGCAGGTTTTCCAGAATGGCCCGCTTCAGTGTCTCGACCTTAATGCCGGTTCGGTCGTCATCCATGGTCGCGATTTCGTTTCCAAAAGACTCTTCTTGTACCGAAGGGCTCATTCTTGTCCAACTTTCCGCGAAACGCGTTTTTGGGTTTGCCTGGAAGGGTGAGGTGGTTTCGATAGGAATGCTAGAGGTTGGCGCAGGCAATAAACAAGGACGCGCCGCATACTTCACTAACTTTTAATCGGACTGCTCATCTTCACGATCTATTAACCAAGGCAGCCGCATTCTGGGGTATGGCCAAGCTCGACTTCAATCGGGTGCTGCGCATCACGCTGGTTTCGCTCAGCGTCGGTGTGATCGCAGGGCTGGCGGCCGCCATATGGCAAAGGTCGAAGACGGAACATCTTACGCTGGCTGCCGGGGCATCGAGCGGCGAAAGCTACATCCTGGGCAACGCGCTGAAGACGGTTGTGGAACGCCACTATCCTAAGATCCGCATAACTCTTCTTGAGACTGGCGGCACGGTCGAAAATCTGAAAATGCTGGATGACGGACGGGCGCAATTAGCCGCGGCACAGGCCGACATTTTGCCCGGACCGACGGCTAGAGCGGTCGCGGTTCTGTATGACGACACCTTCCAGCTCCTGGTGCCTAAGAATTCGCCGGTACAGAGTCTCGTGGACTTGCAGGGCCGGCGGATTGCCCTGGCACAGAGCGGGGGACAATTTCAATCGTTTCTCCACGTGGCCGATCATTTTGGCCTGCACAGGGAGGATTTTGCATTTGTCGGCGCCAACGATCAGGACGCGGGAGAGGCGTTTCTGAATGGACGCGCAGACGCGATCTTCCGCGTCCGCGCGCTCGGCGATCCATCGATTCAGCAGTTGGTGCAGTCCGGGAAGGTACGGTTCCTTCCCGTTGAGCACGCCGCCGCAATGAAGATCAAATACCCCGCGTTTCAGGCTGCCGTGATCCCGGTGGGCGCTTATCTAGGGAATCCTCCCATCCCCGCGCAAGACTTTCCCACCGTGTCGATACAACGCACGCTGCTGGCTCGCGATCTGGCGAATGCTGCGGCGATTCGGGCGGTCACCGAAGTCCTGATCGAGCGACGCCAGGAGATCATGGAGGAGATTCCGGCCAAAATGACGGAGGTACGCCTGCTCCTGGTGCAAACTCGCAGGCCGCAGCCGCAATCGGGGCTCGGCCCTGCGCTGCACCCCGGCGCGCTCAGCTTTTACGACAAAGACAAGCCGTCGTTTCTGCTGGCGCATGCGGACTATGTGGGTCTCATCTTGACCGTGGGCCTCATGGCCGGATCCTGGATCTGGGAGCTGAAGCGATGGATGCAGAGGCAACAGAAGTCGAATGCGGACCAATACAGCAACCGCGTCGTGGCGCTGATCAGCGGAGTGCAAGAGGTGAAGTCGCTGGCTCCCTTGGACGAGACCTGGCGGGAGCTGTTGACGATTCTTACCGAGGCCGTGCGCGACCTCGACGCGGATAAGTTATCCGAGGAGTCCTTTAATTCGTTCCGAGTCATTCTGCAGATAGGGATGGAAGTAACGAAAGAACGCCGCGCCCTGTTGAGTTCCATGAGGGACGCAACCAGCCAGGCTGCTGGTTCTATCCATTCGACAGTCTAGTCGAGCTGGTCCTTGATTCGATCCATTTCGAAGACCATGCCCCTCTCAGCGCAGGAGAAGGAATCTTTGCGCAAGAGCTGGCGATCCTCATATCGGTAATAGGCGCCATCTTGAGGGTCGATGACCCAGACTTCCGGGATACCCATGATTCTGTAGTCTTCGAGCTTGCGCTTGAGGCGCTGCATCGTATCTTCGGGTGAGAGGACCTCGAACACTGCCACCGGCGGATGAGTGACGATCTGCTCGATGGGTTGTGCGCGGTCGAGCACCGTCACATCAGGAACTCGAAAACGTGTCGGCGCCACTTGCATGCGTAGCGCTGGTCTCACGCGCAGGTTCCACTCCTGTGCGTGCTGCCCGAACCAGAAACAAATGGCATCCTGCCAAGCGGAATGGTCGTACTCTCCCGCTGCTCGTTCCTCGATCACCCCATCCACATACTCCGCATCGGGCTCATAGGAGGAGCGCAAGTAAACCTCAATCGGAATATGGGTGGTGGTCGACACAATGACCCCAGTTTACTCTCGCGTGGCCGGCCAAGACGCACTCTTGGGTTAGTTGTCCTGGCACGCCCGGCACCGTTTCCTGCGTAAGGGGTGTCTTGCCCATCCAGGAGACGGCGCGTTGCCAGTCCGTATTCTGATGCCTGCGTTGGCCGGGCAGCCATAAACACAGCAGTACACCGGCTCCGGCCAGCAACCGAAGGAATGGACCGCAGCGGCTTGCCGGAACAGAAACCAGCACCACTTACTAATAGTTGATTATTATCCCGGGCCGATCGAAGCTTTGGCAAGCCTTTTTCCTCGAACCCAGGCTATCCGCTTAGTGCCATTCCGGTGCCGGTTTAAAAGCCTGTAAAAAGTAGTTGCAATAAACGTTTTATTCATACATCCTTATGGAACTTTACAAAGTAATTTCCAGGCCCGTGCAAAGCGCGCCTGGCGGCCCCAGACTCCTGCGATTCTGCGAGGTTAGAAATGCAAATTCTCCGAGAGCTGAAGAAGTTGTTCGTTGTCCCTTCCTTCGCTGTGCTGGTTGGCCGTTCCTCTTGTCTCTGTTTACTGCTGCTGCTCTGCACCTTGCAAGTACGGGCGGACGTGACTGGATCCATTCTCGGTTACGTCCATGACAGTTCCGGCGCTGTACTTCCGAACGCGACCTTGACGGTCACCCAGACTTCCACCGGCTATACCCGTACGGCCACTACGGACGGGTCGGGCCAGTACAGCATTCTTGCTTTGCCTCCCGGCAGTTATCGCCTGACCGCCTCCATGGCCGGTTTCGAAAACGGAGTCGTTGACAACATCAATCTCAGCGTCAACGACGCCCTGAAGTTCGATTTCGCTCTAAAGGTCGGGAATGTAAACCAGAGCGTTTCCGTCGATGCCAGCACGGTGCAGGTAGATACCGCGAGTACTTCGATGGGCACTACCATCAACTCTTCGCAGATTCTGGCCATGCCGCTCAACGGCCGTTCGTATCTTGACCTGCTCTCTCTCCAGCCCGGGGTTGCGCCTACGAACACCAACGGTGGCTACAACGATCGTGCGCCCGCCTCCGGCCTCTACACCTCGTCGGGCAATGTCTCCACCGACGGTATGCCCGAGTTTGCCAACGCCTTCCTGGTGAACGGCGCGGACGTGAATGAAACCAAGAATATGGGCGCCGGCCTGATTCCAGACGCTGACTCGGTGCAGGAGTTTCGCCTGATCACCAACAGCTTCAGCGCGGAGTACGGCAAGTTCACCGGGTCCGTCATGAACACCGTGACTAAGTCGGGAACCAATAGCTTCCATGGAACGCTGTTCGAGTTCTACCGCAACCAAAAACTGGACGCGATTAACTACTTCGACAGCACCAAAGCGGAGCTGAAGCGCCATCAATACGGCGGGGTGCTGGGCGGTCCGATCTGGAAGGACCGGCTCTTTACCTTCACCGACTTTCAGCAAACACGCCAGGTAGCGGGCGTCAGTACCGGAATTGTGCAGGTATTAAGTAACGACGAGCGCAACGGTATCTTCTCCGATGCCATCCTCAATACCCCGGTTCAGGGTGACGGGTGGGCCGCAACCCTCCAAAGCCGCGGTGGCGGTGTGATCAACGGCGCAGGAGGAGTGTGCCAACCGCCGACTTGTACCCCGACCATGTACAACCAACTTGGTACACCGGTGATGACCACCGACAGTAACGGCAACTCAGTGCCCGGCCACAATATATCGGCCTATATGGACCCGGTCAGTCAATTGACATTGCCACTGATTCCGAAGTCGAATCAGGCCGGCGGCTTCAACTTTGATGACTCAAGCCACGCTGGATCCCTGGTCGATACCAACATGGCTCAGCGGATCGACTTCGTCAATCACAAGACTGGGGACTGGTCGTTCTACTATCACTACGACGATGCGACCGCGATGAACCAGATCTACAACCAGCAATACTTTGGCCAGATAAACCTGCCCGGCTTCCCAGTGAGTGTGCCGTCGCGCAACCAGCTGTTCATGGGCAGCAACACGAAGACCATCGGCGCTACCACGGTCAATGTAGCGCGTATCACGTTTTTCCGTACCGCCGTTCACACGGCGAACCCGTCTGCGAGTTCAGCGATTAGCTCCTACTCCAAGTACGGTTTCAATACCAATCCCGCTACTGGTGGCATCATCAATACCGGACCAACTGGATATCCATCGTCGGTGCCGGGCCTGTTCTTCAACACCTTTACCATCGGCAACAACTGGTTGAATCTCTACCAGCCTGACACGACCTACACCGTAGGCGATGCGGTGAGCAAGACGATCGGCAATCACGCGATCAGCATTGGTGGGGAATTCCGGTACTACCAGCTGGATGCTCGCAACACATGCGGACCTAATGGATATTTCGCCTTTTCGGGCCAGGAAACCAATGCGGACGTTTCTGACTACTTTATCGGCGCTCCGGGCCAGTTCGTCCAATGCTCCATCCAGTTTCTTGATAATCGTAGCCGCTACGGTGGGGTCTATGGTCAGGACTCCTGGAAGGCGGCTCCCAGCTTGACCATAAACTACGGCATCCGTTGGGACATCGCCCGACCGTGGAGCGATACCTATGGCCGTCTGACCACACCAGTTCCGGGAGCGCAGTCGGTCAAGTTCCCCAACTCGCCCCTGGGCAACCTGGTTCCCGGAGATCCGGGAGTCCCGAGCACCATCTACCCGATTCGGTGGGGCAACATTGGACCACGTTTTGGTATTGCTTGGGCGCCCTCCGGCGGCCTGTGGGGCGCGGCTGGCAAGACAAGTGTTCGTGCGGCTTACGGTATCTACTACCTGGGGCCCGCGGATAACGGTAACTTCGGTATTCTTGGCGATGCTCCGTGGGGTCTCTACTGGTCATCCCCTCAACAAACAGAGTTCGCGAACCCCTATGTCACTCGCTCCACCGGTGTCAGCCAGGGGCAGCACTTCCCCTTTGCCTACCCGCAGGGCCCTGGACCCTTTCCTAACTTCAAGTTCGGCAACCTTCTCCCTCTTTACGTGCCGGGCTACTACAACCACAACAAGACGATGGGGGCCCAGCACTTTAACCTATCCGTGCAGCGGCAGCTCGACAAATCGACTATCCTGACCGTGGCGTACGTAGGAACCCTGGGACATCACATTGAGCATGGCGTACCCATCCTCTGGGGGAGTGCCTCGCTGTGCCAGTCGCTTGCGGGGTGCGGACCGGGCGGCGAAGCTGGCGTCTACCAGCTAAACGGCCAAAACGTTTACAGCTCCCTGGTTGGGCTGATCGACAACCAGACCGTCAGCCCGAACTACACCAACTCCAATGGAGGTCCGGTCACCGCCTTTGCAGAGTCACAGTACCTCCAGAACTCGGGAAATTCCAACTACAACTCACTGCAGGTGTCGGCGGAACGTCGCGCTCGTGACCTCACCTTCCTGCTCTCCTATACCTACGCCAAATCGATGGATACCTACTCTGCTGCCTATGACCCTCGCACTCCGGGTAGCAACTATGGTCTCTCGGGGTTCGACCTGCGGCATAACTTCGTGGCCAGCTACAACTGGAATGTTCCGTTTTATCGCTTCCTGGGAGCGCACCGGTATAGTGAGGGATGGCAAATTACGGGTATCAGCCGCTTCAACACTGGCACCTCGGTAAACCTGCAAAGTGGCGGTGACTTTGCTTTGACCAGCATTGGGCTCGACTATCCCACTCAGATAGCTCCCCTCAAGAAGCTCAATCCTCATGCTCCGGCACACACGTACTTCGATACCTCAGCCTTCGCCAGTGGCCTTAGCTGCGGCTACGAAGTATGTGGCGTAACCGGCAGCGCGAGACAGAACCTCTTCCACGGGCCGGGAACGATCAACACCGATGCGGGCGTGGAGAAAGACACGAAGCTCAACGAGCGGATGCAGCTTAACTTCCGCATCGAGATGTTCAACGTCTTCAACCATCCCAACTTCCTCACGAGCGCTACAGTGGGCAATGCGAACAGCGGGCAGTTCGGTCAGGTCACCAATACCGCACCGGCTCGTGTCGGTCAGCTGAGCGGCAAGTTCATCTTCTAACTCCAACCGTGCGGAGCGCGGCCTTCGAAACTAAAAACCGGAGGCCGCGCGTCGTTTTGATGAAAGAATATTTCTCATGAACCTGGCCCGCCTCACCTGTTTAGCCCTTGCTGCCCTCACTGTTCACCTGGCCTTCGCGCAAACGGCTCCAACGCCCAAAAAACACCTGCTTGTTCTGGGCGAGGAAAAAGGATACCGGCATGAATCCGTTTCTCACGCCATGGCCGTCATCGAGCGTCTTGGCGAACAGACTGGCCTTTGGGATACCACCATCCGCACCGACACGGAACCCCTAACCAAAAAGAAACTTGAGTTCAACGCCAAAAATCTCAACGATTTCGATGCGATTTTTATGTTTACCGGCGGAGACCCGGAAATGGATGCGCAGCAGAAGGCTGACTTCCTCTCCTTCATCCATGACGACGGGAAGGGGCTGATTGGTGTCCACGCTGCGGCCATCACCTGGGTTCATTGGCCCGAATTTGTTGACCTGCTGGGCGGGGATTTCGATGAGCATCCGTGGAAGACATTTAACGCGCCTATCATCGTCGAAGACCCGTCGTTTCCAGGCATGCAACAATTTCCGCATGAGTTCAGCTTGAACGACGAGATCTATCAGATGAAGGACTTCTCCCGTGACAAGGTTCGGGTACTGATGCGCCTTGATCCTTGCAAGCTCGATCTCACGAACCCCAAGGTGCATCGTCAAGATCATGATTTCGCGGTCACCTGGGTAAAGAGCTACGGCAAAGGGCGCGTTTTCTACTCCACCCTCGGCCACCCCAAAGAGAATTGGGATGATCCGCGTATTCAGAAGATGTACACCGAGGCGATCAAGTGGGCTATGGGTCTGGAGTCCGCGGACATTACTCCACAACCTGCGCCGGCCAGCAATATGGCCTGCAAGTAAACTAAGCTAAAGAGGTACGCAATCATGTGGAAGCTGCTGGTCGTTCTGTTTCTATCCCTGGGAGTTGCTTCGGCAGAAGAAGTTCATCCCGTCCTTGCTCTCGGCTCGCCTGCTCCTGACTTCTCGCTCCCCGGTGTCGACGGCCAGGTTCATAAGCTGAGCGATTATGCTTCCAGCCCGGTGCTGGTAGTGGTCTTCACGTGCAACCACTGCCCCATCGCGCAGATGTATGAACGCCGCATCCAGCAGTTGGCGGCCGATTACAAAGATAAGGGCGTGGCCGTGGTAGCCATTCAGCCCAACGATCCTCAGGCCATCCGCATCGACGAACTGGATTCATCCGATGTGAGCGATAGCTTGGCGGAGATGAAGATCCGCGTCCAGTACAAGCACCTCACCTATCCCTACCTGTATGACGGCGAAACCCAGCAGGTAACGCGGGCCTACGGGCCACAGGCAACGCCCCACGTATTCATCTTCGATCAACAGAGGCATCTTCGTTACGAAGGCCGGATGGATAACAGCTACCGCATGGAGCTGGTGAAGACTCAGGATGCACGCAATGCCATCGATGCTCTGCTCGCGCACAACGAAGTGGCCGTCAAGCACACCGGCGTCTTTGGCTGCTCCACCAAGTGGAAGGAGAAGTCAGCGGCCCGGGTGGCAGCACTCGAGAAAATTAACGAAGAACCGATCAGCGTCGACATGATCTCGAAGGATGGGCTGACTAAACTGAGTAAGAACCCCGGGCATCAGATGATGCTGGTGGACTTCTGGGCGACCTGGTGCGGCTCCTGCATCGTGGAGTTCGCCGATCTCCAGAACACGCTCCGTATGTATGGCGGGCGCGACTATTCCATGGTGACGGTTTCCGCGAACATGCCGGATGAGAAGACGGGGGTGTTGCGCTTCCTGCAAAAGCAGCATGCAACCAGCAAAAACTACCTCTTCGATTCGCAAGACACGTCCTCGCTCCAAACGGCCTTTGATCCCAAATGGGATTCGGCGGTGCCGTATACCATCCTTCTGTCAGCGGACGGAAAAGTGCTCTACAAGCAGCTAGGCTCAGCGGACCTGCTGGAGCTGAAGCGCATCATCCTGGCCAACTTGCCCTCAGACTACAAAGGCTTCAATCAATATTGGAAGAACAACTAGGTTAGCGATCGAAGTAAAACCGCAGATCTCTCCACTACGCTTCGCTCCGGTCGAGATGACAAATTTGTTGCAGGGAAATCGCCGATTATCCAGGTGAGGCACGGCCGCGAGTGGCCTCAACAAACTTGTCATCTCGACCGGAGCGAAGCGTAGTGGAGAGATCTGCGGTTTTTCCCGGGAAATACAACGCTTGTTAGCGTTTTCTTCGCAAATCAGCTGGACAGCACCCGCGATCCTGCTGCCTCGATCGCCATGCAAATAGCGCCATTCACCTGTGCATCGGAGCCCAGCGTGCTGCGTAGCAGCTTCGGTTGCACACGCTTATCCCGTTGCTCAAGAATCTCCTGGGTTGCTTTCCAAAACACCGGATGCATACCGACGCTGCCGCCCAACACAAAGAGCGGGCAGTTAAGAACAACCGCGAGGTTATAGATTGCGTAAGCTAACGTCTGCGCCGACCTGTTTAGGATGGATTGCGCGAGCACATCTCCCGCACCCGCATGGTCGAATATTTCGGTGGCGACCAGGTCCTTCGGAAGCGGTGTAAGCTCGTCGCGCCAGGCACTCTGCCATTGCGATCGAATACCCTCGCCGCCAACAATACTTTCCAGCGCCCCCGGTTCGCCCCTTTCCACCGGCTTCACCGAGGTACCAGGCACAAGCAAATAACCGATCTCGCCGGCGGACCAATCCATTCCGTGAAAGAGCCGGCCGTTCAACACGATGCCCGCGCCAATTCCGGTGCCGACCGCGATAAACACAAAGTCGCGTACTCCTTGCGCAGCCCCGACCTGGTACTCCGCAATGGCGGCAGTATTCACATCGTTATCAACCGCTGCCGGAACCCCGAATCGGGCCTCCAGCAACGCGCGCAGCGGAACGTCGCGCCACCCCATGAGATACGACGTGGCAATCACGATGCCCTCGTCCACATCTGTAACTCCGGGCGCGCCTGCTGCCACTGCGCGAAGGAAGCTGCGCTCAATCACATTTTTCTGCAACAGCTCTTCCACACCATCGTGAATCAGGTCTACGACCACATGTGGGTCGCGAATACCCGCGGTCGAAACCTTCCATTTAGCCACGACCTTGCCGTCCATATCGGCCAGAGCAAGACGCAGGCTGGTGCCTCCGATATCGGCGCCGACGACGTACCCCGCTTCGATCTCCTGCGAATTTCCATTAGGACGGGACGGTTTCTGTTGCAACATCAATTCACTAACCTCGGATACAGATGGACTCACTGACGGGCCTGCCTGTTATTTGCGTTACGGCGCAACTGTGGCTTGCCGCGCGCTAATGCTTTCCAGCTCACGCCCCTTGGTCTCGGGAATTACAAAGGCCACGAAGAACAACGTTAGGATGCAAAACGCCCCATAGATGATGAGGGTGAGCGAAGTGCCTGCAGCTTTAATGAGAGACAGAAATGTAAGCGAAACCAGAAAATTCGATGTACCGAAACTCAGCGTAGCGGCAGCGACGCCTCGGCCACGCACGCGCAGGGGAAATACTTCGGAGACAAGTATCCACGCAATCGGGCCGATGCTGAAAGCGTAGCAGGTGATGAAGAACATCAGGCAAGCTGTGGCGATTTTGCCCAACGATGGCCCCAGTTCCGCATGCTGATGGAAGCAGAAGGAAAGCACCAGGAGGGCAGCTGTCATCCCACCGAGGCCCACATACAGAAGCGGCTTACGGCCTACACGATCCACCAGCACCAGCGCGATCACGGTCGCCAGCACATTGGTAATAGCAACCAGAAGCGTGGCGAAGATCGCACTCTTACTCGAACTGATCCCGGCAAGAGAGAATATTTGCGGACCGTAATACAGAATGGCGTTGATCCCCGTGGCCGGTATCAACACCATAAAGCCAATGGCGATAAAGAGCGACCCGCGCACGGCCGGACTCCAAAGCGCGCTCCAGCGGCGCTCCATCTTGGTCATCAGGCTGACCCGAATGTCTTCCAGCAAAAGTCTCGCTCCCGCCTCATCGGTATAGGACTTGAGCACGGCTTCTGCTTCAGCCAACCTGTTCTGCACGAACAGCCATCGGGGACTTTCCGGCACGGTGAGAACCATGAAGAGAAAAAGCACCGCTGGAACGAGCCCGAAACCAAACATCCACCGCCATCCCTGCGATGCGGCAAACCAATAACCCACCAGGTCCGCCAAGGCGATGCCCAACGTAAGAGCAAACTGGTAAAGCCCAATGAGCATGCCGCGCGATTGCGGAGGAGCGAGCTCGGACACATATACCGGCGCCGTGACTGAAGTAAAACCAACAGCGATCCCGAGCAGCCCGCGGGCAACAAACAGCACATAGACATTGGGAGATAGCGGCGCAAGGATGGAACCGAGAATGAAAAGGACGGCCCCCCACATCAGTGTCTTGCGCCGGCCGATGCGATCGGCGACGGTACCCCCGATAAGGGCGCCGATCATCACTCCGACCAGCACGGCAATGACCAGGACTTCCTGCATTACCGTCGTAAGGTGGAATGAGTCGCGCACATAGATCAAGGCCGCTGCGATCACACCCATGTCGAAGCCGTAAAGAATGCCGCCCAATCCAGCGATAAAAGAGACTCTCCGGATGAACGCCTGGTTCACATACGGCTGGACGGCGGTTGGCTCATTCACTTACGTTTCACCTATCGAATGATACCTTTATCTGGGCGACTTTCCACCGAATTTTGCCCCTCTTTTTAACGAATCTTTTCTAACAAAGTAGCGTTTCAAGGTAACCGGGGAAGGTGACATGGAAGATAACAAAAAGCAAGCGCCACGCTGGGTTGGCGGCGTCGAGCCAGCCAAGGAATTGCTTACCGCAACCGGAACCCAGATCCTCGAAATTGAGTGCCGGCAGCAACCGGGGAGGCTTCGCGAGCTGCTGGAGGCGTATGCCAGCGATTCTTCCATTCAAGCTGAGCTGGCGAGGTTCCGCGATCTGTCGGCAGAGAAGGGTCCCGTGTTGTTCATCGGGATGGGAGCCTCTTATTGTTCATCCATCAGCGGGTCGGTTTTGCTGCAGTCACACGGGCGGCCCTCCTTCTCTGTCGATGCGGGAGAGTGGCTTAATTATGCGACGTCGGTCTGGGATGACGTCGCCCTCTCTATCCTGCTCACCACCTCGGGTGAGAGCGCGGAATTGGTCGAGCTCTTCAAAAGAGAGGGAGACCGGTCGCTTGGTCTGATTTGTAACAACCCTGCAAGCACCTGCTGGCACCTGGCCGAAAATAAGCTCCCCATTCTGGCGGGTCCCGAGTATGGGAACGCCACCAAGACGTACACCAATGCCACCGCGGCCGCAATCATTGTGGCCTCAGAAATTGCCGGCCGCCCCTGGAAGGCGGACGCCCGGCATGCCGCCGAGGTTTTTTCCGCTCATCTGGATCCCATCTTCGCCATGCGTGCCGAACTCGAAATGTTCTGCCGTGGCGCAGCGAATATTGAAGTCGTGGGTCGCGGTGCGGGCTACGGCGGAGCCTTTATGAGCGCGCTCTGCATTCGGGAAATGAGCGGGAACCGCGCCGCGGCGCATACCGGGGCCGGCTTCAAGCACGGGCCGAATCTGGATGTGGATGCAACCCACGTCGCCATTATCTTTGCCTTGGGCCACACCGCCGAACTTGGCGTCAAGCTAGCCCAGGAATGTAACCGTCGCGGCGGCAAGGTGGTCTTGGTTTCAAGCGAAGAGCACGCGGCGACCGACAAGCTCTTACCGATCCGCATCGAGGCAGTGGCAGAACCGTGGGAGGGCATCACCTCTTTGTTGGTCCCGCAGGCGTTGACTCTGGCCATGGTGGAACGGACAGGTTGCCGGCTACCGCCGCGGTTTCAATATGGAGTCATGGAACAGTAGCTACAACGGAGCCTTCGCCAAAGCAGAAGAAGCGGAATAGGACGGGTGCCCCACGTTCGCCTGAGCGTACGTGGGCCGAAAAAGATAGGCGCAGCCCAACGATCGCTTCCGCTCTAGCGAGCAGGAAATCCCGTATGGGTAGAGAAAACATTCGAAAAAGATCGTCATCGGCCCACGTACGCTCAGGCGAACGTGGGGCACCCGTCCTATTCCCGATTCTTCTCACCACTCCTAAGGCTCGTGCGGCAGCGTTAGCGTGGGGTTCTGATCGAAGAAATTAACCGGCCGAATCAGAAAATCATGCCAGAGCGTTGGCATCACCGGCCAGTCTTCCACGCGAACCACGTGGTGGAAACCCAGCGTGTACCAGCCCACAATATCGGTGTTCTCAATCGAGCGATTCGCCTTTGTCCACTCAGGCAATCCGCGCAGCCCGTCGTTATTGGTGACATAAGTGCCGGCGGCGTACCGTTCATCGGCGTTATATGGGGTAACCCACAGCTGATGCCCTGAAAACGCGCCCACCCGCTGCGCCGGGTCGTCATTGGAAATACTGGAAACGGCTGTGGCCCCGGGCATGATCTCCCATCCTGTCGGATGCCCCTGAGCATTGTGTTGCGCGGGATTAATAAAGTGCCACATCGACGGATTACGCATATCCAGATCGAGAATCGCGTCCTTCTCTCTATGAGCGATCGACGACTGCGTCGCCCAAATAATCTTGCGCGTACTACCGGAAAGCGGCTCCTGCACCAGCCGGTCGACCATAAAGCTATTAGCCGGCCCATCGACATCAAGGTCCAACCGGTAAGAAAAATAGTGATCGTGATTGACCGCCAGCAAATTGGGCGCCACCAGCGTGCCGTGCTCGAGTTTGCCCGGGCCATCACCCATCGCGACCGTCTGCTCCTTTACCCCTTTGGTCTCGACAATCCCCGTAGCGCCCACCGCCACCCGAATGGTTCCATCTTGCTGAAACACCCAATCGAGCATGTAGTCGTAGTTGCCGGCAACCGCGGCCGTACGCAGCACCAGCTCCCGGCTCGGCCGCCCGCTGATGACATCTCCTTCAAGGTGCCTCCATGCCGGGCCATCGCTGGGGCGTTCAAACAAGCATGCCAGTTGCGGCTTGAGCATCGGGGCGCCCGCGTCCGAAGGCACGAGTCCGGTAAAATATTGCGCGTAAGCCGGACAGTCATCGGGGCCTACGGTCTTAATCAAGCCGCCGAGAAGAAATTCTCCCGCGTCCACAAAGGCACGCGAGTTCCACCCTTCATCGGCATCCATGTAGGGCACATACATCTCCGAAAGCGACCCCTCGTACATCACAGAGCGAAGCCTGTCACCGTCCTGGTAGCGCACCAGGTTGATGACCGCGCCGACACGGGGATCGAGGCGAAAACGAAAGTGCCAGTTCTGCCACATCACTTCGCCCTTGTCGATGGTGTAGCTGGGACCTTCGGGCTGAGTCACGAGTAGAGGCTTTGTGCCCGGCCGCGGCGTCGCTTCGCCTTCCTCGTAGTTGATGTCCGCTTGCGACATTGGGACGGGCTCATTATCGATCACCTTAAGAACTTTCTCGCTGGTGAGATCCGCGAGGATATAGACCCCTTCAATGGCGCGGCCCCAGGGATGATAGACACCGTGTGAATCAGTGCAGTCGCCAAAGCCGATGCGGCCGTTTGTCTGCTCGGGAAAAATCATCCATGTGATGGGGATAGGCTCACAGCGCACGCCCGATAAATCCGTCACCCCGTGATGCTTGAGTGCGGCAATCACCCGGGGATCCTTCTTGACTACGTCGTTCATGGTGTCAAGCTCAGATTCCGTAATGGGCGCCTGCACCCCGGGCACCTGCTTCCAGAATTCGAGCTTGCGCGCCGGAATGTCGACGCGCGCTTCGATGGTCTTTCCCCCATCCTCGAGGATGACATCGGCTTCGCGGGGAATGGGGTCGCCCGCCTTCCACGCCAACACCTTGTCCTTGGCGGGCTCATGCAGCAACACACTCGAAAAGAGTGTCTTGTCCGTCAGGTGGCCGCTCTGCTCGAAAACATCGTGGATCGTCCAGTATTCTTGCGTAGTCAGAGCATCCAGTGGGTGATGAGGCACCGTGGTTTGGCCCCAAAGTGACGCGCTTAGGATGGAAAATGCGATCAGGCCAGAAAGGAAGGCTCTCATCAGGTGTCAACTCCTGGTTGGGCAAATGCAGCTTGTGAATCGTAGCACACTTCATAAACTTTAGTTACAATGGTGGGCGAATGCGTGCCGTCCCTTAACCATTCTGGTTTTTGCAAATGGTATAAAGGTACGCTCGGGTCCACCAGCGATCATGGGCTAACTGGGATTTCCAAGTCGGTTTTCATTGAAGAACGAATCAATTTCGGTCGGCAGGCCCTCACTTCTACGTCATACAAACGCGCTCAGGGTGCTCAAACTCCTGCGGGAAACCGGTTCTTGCTCAAAAGCGGACCTGGTGCGTGCCTCGGGTTTGAGTGCTCCGACCATCACCAATGTGGTCGGCGATCTATTGGCGGCCGGCCTGATCAAGCCTCTCGGCGAGGGAGAGTCAAACGGGGGCCGGCCTCCGGACATGATCGCTTTCAAGGCCGAGCGCGGGTGCGTTCTCGCGGTGAAGCTTACAGCCGACAGCCTTTCGTTCCTGCTTGCCGATCTGAACGGCCGCGAACTTGACACTAACGAAATTCCTCTTGCCAACCGAAAAACTACCCCCGACGCCATTTGCGTCCTTATCGGCGAAGAAGTACGGCGCCTGCTGCGCAAGCACAGGAAGAAGCGCGAACAGCTGCTTGCCGTAGTGGTCGGTGTGCCTGCCATCACCAATGTGGACGAGGGGATGGTGCTTTCCATCAGCACCCTGGAAAACTGGCGTTCTGTTCCCCTGCGTACCAAGCTGAGCAAAATCGTCGACTGCCTGGTCATCATCGAAAACGATACCAACCTGGCGGCTCAGGGCGAGCGCTACTGCGGCGCCGCGCCGGCAGAGGAATCCTTCATCCTGATCCACATCGGCCCCAATGTTGGCGCAGGCATCGTACTGGGTGGCCAGATCTACCACGGTTCCCAGTGGTCCGCGGGAGAGATCGGATACCTTCGATTGCCCAACACGTCGCGCCAGCGCCCCACGCTGCACGAGTTTGGCGAGCTCGAGACCGTCTTGACCAGCGCAGGAATCCTCGACAGCTGGCACGAGGCAAAAAAGAAGCCGCAGGATAAGAACGGCGAGGACGAGAAAATAGATGCCTTAGGAGTCCTGGCCCTTGCCCAGGCGGGCGATGCTCGTGCCGAAAAGATCGTTCAGCACCGGGCCGGCATCGTTGCGGATATTATCGTGAACCTGTCCCTTATCCTGAATCCTGGCCTTATTTTGCTGGAAGGGGAAGTTGGCAGCCATCCCACCCTCATCAACGCCGTGCAGAAGCAGCTTCAGGAGAGCGAGTTCGCGGTCACGAAAATCGGCCCCGGTAAACTTGGAAACACCTCTGTACTTTGGGGAGGAATTGCGATTGCCCTCGAGATGATCCCCTCGGTCTTGCTCCCCAGCCCATGACAATCACTCTCCGCACCGCCGCCGCTGTTCTTCTTTGCCTCGCGTTCGCGCCGATTTCTTTTGGTCGGGTTCCCCCGAAAAAAGCAATCGTGGCTTACGTTTTTGTGAAAGACGCGGTCCTCGGCCCCAATGATGTTGCGGCCGGTTCTCTGACCAGGGTGAACTATGCGTTCGCAAATATCGAACATGGAAAAATCGTGGAAGGCTTCGCCCACGACCGGGAGAATTTCCAGGTACTACACAATCTGAAGCAGGTGAATCCCAACCTTCAGATTGTAGTGTCAGTCGGCGGGTGGACGTGGTCGGGAGCTTTCTCTGACATGGTGCTGACTGCCGCCAGCCGCAAGACCTTCATCGACAGCGCGGTTGAGTTTGTGCGCGACCACCAACTGGATGGCCTGGACGTCGATTGGGAATATCCCGGATCCGTCGGAAACGGAAATGTTTTTCGGCCTGAGGACAAGCAGAATTACACGCTCTTCCTGAAAGAGCTGCGCAGCCGGTTCGACATTGAGGGAAAACGGCTCGGCCGCCACCTGGTCACATCGATCGCCGTAGGCGCCTCGGCCGAGTTCATCTCACATACAGAAATGAGCGAGGTTCAGCGCTATGTGGACTCGGTCAACCTGATGAGCTACGACTACTACGAGTCCTCCAGCGATGCCATCACCGGGCACCATGCGCCCCTCTATACCAATCCTGCCGACCCAAAACATGTGTCTGCCGATGCTTCCGTTAAGTTGTTTGAACAGGCCGGCGTTCCCGCCCACAAGCTGATCCTGGGCGTGCCTTTTTATGGCCACGCCTGGGCAGACGTCGGCGACACCAATCATGGACTGTACCAGCCAGGGAAAAACGCCACCGTGTGGGCTACGTATCACGACATCGCCGGGACGTTCCTCAGCACTGGTTACGTCCGCTACTGGGACGGTGTCTCATCGGCTCCCTATCTATATAACCCGTCCACCCACATGTTCGTTTCCTATGAGGATCCCGAATCGATCGCCGCAAAATGCCAGTACGTGCTCAAACAAGATCTTGGTGGGATCATGTTTTGGGACTACTTGAGCGATACTTCAGACCACGCGCTGCTCAACAGTATCAATCGCGGATTGGCGTCGGAGCCCACCGGGAAGGATTGATTTGATGGCCACCGCAAACAGGGATGCGTCGCCTTCCCTCCGTCGGAGCGGAGAAAGTGTTGTGGCGCCCACGGCCGGTTACTCCAGGGTGGCCTCCATCGACATCTTTCGCGGCCTGACCATCCTGGTCATGATCTTCGTGAACGATCTCGCCGGAGTCAAAGACCTTCCCTGGTGGACGTACCACCTCCCGGGAAATGTCAACGGCATGACCTACGTCGACATGGTCTTTCCGTTCTTCCTCTTCATCGTCGGCATTTCTTTTCCACTCGCCGTCCGCCACCGACTGTCCAAAAAACCCAGCGTGGCCGGCTTGTGGGTCCACATCATTGCCCGGTCGTTTGCCCTGGTCGTTCTAGGCATAGCGCTGGCAAATGGGGAAAAGGTAGACGCTCTCCGCACCGGGGTGAATGGCAATATCTGGCTTCTCCTCACCCTCGTCGGAGCAATTCTTTTTTGGAACGTGTATCCCCGCTCTGATAAACACAGAAGGCTGTTCAATGGAATGAAGGCCGGCGGACTGGTATTGATGATCGCCATGTTCGCTATCTTTCGCCGGACAGGCACAGATGGTCACGCCGCTTGGCTCGACTTTAGTTACTGGGAGATCCTCGGCCTCATCGGCTGGACTTACCTGGCCGTGTCGATCCTCTACATCCCCACGCGGCGCTGGCGTTGGGCTCCGCTTGCATGGCTGGTTTGCTTGGTGGCCCTGAATGCTGCGTCCCTGGCACACTGGATCGCCTTCAGCGCGAAATTGCCGTACTACCTCTGGCCCTGGAACACTGGCTGTTTTTGTCTGCTCACCATGGCCGGCATCGTCACATCGACCATCTTCCTAAGCGACACCCTCGCCGCTACAGCAAGGCAGAAAGCCCTATGGGCCATCGTCTTTGCCGCTGCTCTCTTTCTGGCCGGCTGGCTGCTTACGCCTCTCGGCATCTCAAAAATTCGAGCCACGCCTACCTGGGGACTTTACTCCGCCGGCGCCGCTACCCTTGCATTCCTAGCGTTGTATTGGGTCTGCGATGTGCACAGACACGTCCGCTGGGCCGCTATCGTCAAGCCAGCGGGATCTAACACGCTGCTCACTTACCTGTTGCCCGACCTATTCTTCGTGACCCTGGGTAGCCTGGCATCGTTAAACCCGTGGGGGTATGGCTGGCAGGGGGTAATGCAGTCTTTGATATTCACTCTGCTGATCCTGGGAATATCCGCTATCCTGACCCGCTACAAGGTACGTATGCAGCTTTAAGCACCGCTACTGTAGCGAAAAGGCAATGTACACGCTGCCGGTGGGCCCTTGGGTGAATTGCGTCCCACCGCTGGCGATCACTACGTACTGCCGGCCCTCCACCATGTAGGTCGCCGGTGTTGCCGTGCCCGCAAATGGCAGTGCAGTTTCCCAAAGCAGCTTCCCATTCCTGCTGTCGAACGCTCTGAATTTCTTATCATGCGCCGTCGCGCCGATGAACAGGACGTTGCCCGCCGTCACGATCGGGCCACCATAATTTTCTGAACCCGTGTTCTTTATCCCTTTCGCGGCCAGCTCCGGGTATTCGCCCAATGGAATCTTCCACAGATAGCGGCCCGTATTCAGGTCAATTGCATTCAATGTTCCCCAGGGCGGAGTGATCGCAGGATAGCCCTCAGCGTCGACGAAATCCCGCGATCCAGTAACCTCGTACTTCATGGTCGCGCCGTCTGCGGCAGCGGAGTAGATCCCACCCTCATCAGGATCCTTGCCGCCGCTCTCTGTCTGTTTGGTCAAAAACTGAATAAGTGCCTGTAGATGTCCGTCGCGAAGATTGGGAAACGATGGCATGCGGCCGCCGCCCAGCGAGATCTTGGCTTCCATCTGCGCCGGCGAGAGGCGCTTCCCAACATCGATGAGCGAAGGATACTGCGGTGGCGAACCAGCCAGATCCTTTCCGTGGCACAGGCTGCATTGATTGTGATAAATCCTTGCGCCGGTACTCGCTGTCGGCTGATTCTCCGTCAGACCCAGCACACACGCCATCTCATTCGCGTTCACGTAAATCACGCCACGCGTGCGGTCGACTGCCGGCCCTCCCCATTCGGCGCCCCCAAGAAAACAGGGGAACACGACTGTCTCTTGATTCAACCCGATGGGTACAAACTGACCTCCACTGCGAAAGGTAGCAAACTCCTTCGCCGCTTTTTCGTGGGCCTCCGGCGTACGCGTCGTCAGCAGATCCGGAGTAAGCTGCTGCCGGGTAAACGGCGCCGGCAAAAGAGGTGAGGGTTGGGTCGGCGAAGCCACTTCCCCCGGTACATCGCTCGCAGGGTAAGGCCGTTCCTCGACTGGAAAAAGCGGCTTTCCGTTGGTGCGGTCGAATAGATAGAGATAGCCCTGTTTGGTGGTTTGCGCTACTGCGTCCACGCAACTGCCGTTGTGCCTAACGGTGAGCAGTGCCGGCGGTGACGGGAAATCGCGATCCCAGATGTCATGATGGACGCCCTGAAAGTGCCAAAGCCGCTTTCCCGTTCTGGCGTCGAGAGCGAGCAGGGTATCGGCGAAAAGGTCGTCGCCTGCCCGATCGGCTCCGTAAAAATCAAACACCGCTGAACCAGTCGGAACATAAACGATGCCGCGTTGCTCATCCAGCGCCATACCAGCCCAGTTGTTTGCCGAGCCGGCAGTTTTCCACGCGTCCGCGGGCCAAGTGGAATAGCCGAATTCACCCGGGTGGGGAATGGTGTGAAAGCTCCAGCGAAGACCGCCGGTACGAACATCGAAAGCGCGAATATCGCCGGGAGGGGAGGGGTACGTCTCCGGATTGCGCCCGCCAACAATGATCAAGTCCTGGTAAATGATCCCGGGGCTGGTGAGGGCGATGGATTGAGAGAGATAGTCCCCGCGAAGTCCCTTCCGTAAATCGATTCTTCCCTGTTCGCCAAAAGAGGGAATCACTTTCCCGGACTCAGCGTCGAGTGCATAGAGGTAATTCATCACCCCGGCCAGAATGCGGGCGTGCTTGCCGTCGCTCCAGTAGGCCAGCCCGCGCGCAGGTTGACTGCTGTGTACCCCGGAATCAAATTTCCAGAGCAGCTTACCGGTCGAGGCCTCGAGCGCGATCACTTTTTGCGAGGGTGTATACGCGAAGAGAGTGCGCCCGATGATGATCGGATTTGTTTCCAGACCACCCTCTTCGGCGGCATCAAACTTCCATGCCTCTTTGAGCCGATGTACATTGCCGCGATTGATCTGCGAAAGCGGCGAGTAGTGATCACCCTCTACCTGCCCTCCATAAACGGGCCAATCGGCACGATTCGGTAACGGACCACTTTTGCAAGCCTGACCGTGCACGGTTGAGGCCGCACCAAGAAAGAGCGCGAAGAGCACGGTTGAGGTAGTGCAGACCTTGTTCACTATTAGAGTCCTTGAGTGATGACCGCGGATCTTTCCACTACTCTACGTCCGAGACGAGATCCCTCGGCTTCGCTCGGGATGACAAAGGAAGGGGCTACGGCGAGTCAGAGAGTAGTTGCTGGACCGAGGCACCAGCCCTCTATGGAGCCGCTGCTCTCTCCTTTGTCATCCCGAGCGAAGCCGAGGGATCTGCAGTTCTACGGACCTTTCGGGGTAGAGTAGTGGAAAGGTCTGCGGTTTTCATTCAACCTTCCCCGCCGGCGGCTGCGATCCTTGACCCAGCAGCCACTCCGCCGCGTTCTCAATCAACGTGTTCTGGACCGGGCTGGTAAAAATTTTGTCTCCATGCCCCATATTCATGTACAGCATCTTGTATTGGGTATTCGTCCACACCACCGGAATGTCCCCATACGTCAGCAGTCCCTTGATTCCCAGGGGATAATTGGCAGGATCCAGCGTCACCAGCACATGGATATGGCTATCGGCACGAGGGCTGGGCTTCCACCGATACCATTCGTTGGTAGGCGACATAAACGTCGCCGGCAGATTCCGCGTGACTGGGCTGGCCTTATCGTCCACCATCAGCGTTGCCGGCAGCGGCGGCCAGCTATTGGCGTCAAATACTCCTCCACCGATGAACGTCATAAACCATGGCCATTTCGTGTGCTTGTCGTTGTAAGCGGACACGTGAAAACCAAGCCATGCGCCGCCCCCAGACATATACTTCTCAAACGCCTCTCGCTCCGCCTGGTTATGCGGGAACTCGTTGAGCCACACCACCAACTGATACGGTTTCAAGTTGGCATCATTCAGATCTTCCCAATTGGTGGTGGCTTCCAGCGCGAAATTATCCTTGCGGGCGAGCTCCGAAAAATACCGTAACGCATCCAGCGCAAAGAGAACGTGGTCGGTCTCTACATTCAGAGAATAAAAAATCAAAACCTTTGGCCGTGCCGTCTGCGCGCCAGCGATCGAAGACAGCACCCCAAGGCACAACACCAACGCGAAGAAACGCTTCACTGGCCAGCACCCCAAAAAATGGCATTCCGGAAAAGCTGCGTGAAATCCTTGTTTTGAAACAGTTCCGGGTGATGGCCCATAAAGATGTAAATATTCCGAGCCTTGACGTGTTCGTTCGTCCAAACCACTGGATGGTCGCCCATGGTGATCATGCTTCTGGGATCGTAGGTTGACTCATCCACACTGGCTAGTACATGAACATTGGCGCGATTGGACCGGCTCCAGGTGTACCACTCTTCCTTCTCTACAACGAAGGAGCGCGGCAGGCCCTTGAATGCGGGATGGTTAGGATCATCCACTTTCACCGTGGCTGTTGCGAACTGCGCGATGTAGCTGGTGTACCGAATATCCCCCATAAAATGTGACCACCAGGTCCACATCGGATATCCGTCGAAATCACCCAGCAGCATCGCGTGGTGAAAACCAATCCAGCCGCCGGTTCCGCGCTCGATATACCGCTCGAAGGCTTTCTGGGCCACCGGGGTCCAGCGATACGGTGGATAGTTGAGCTGAATAAACAGCCGATACTTCGCCAGGAAAGCATCGTTGATGGGGTCGGTATTTGTGATGTAGTCGACGGCGAAGTCATTTTCCGCCGCCAATTTCCCCAACCAAATCTTGGCTGCCGCAACAAACTCATTGTGTGGGCCTTTTCCGTCTTCGGCAATCGCCACAACACGGAATTTCACCGGCTTGCTGGAGGTGTCGAGCGCATGCGCACCGAGATACGCCGCCAGCAGAAAGACACCAAGAAACCACTTTTTCACCACGATCATCCTTACCTACCCACCACCGTCACATCGTTGCTGCTGTAGTTAGTCACATAAAATAGACTGGCCGGCGCATCCAGCCCGATCGCGTACGGGATCGTCCCTACCTCCACCTTGCTGACCGGGAGATTCGTCTTGCCGTCAATCACCGTCACACTGCCCGTACGTTGGTTGGCCACGTAGACTCGGTCGCTTTGCTCATCGACTGCAATTGCCTGAGGATGTGTCCCCAGGCGAATGGTCTCGATCACAGCATCTCTCGTACCGTCGATCACTGCCATGGTGTCGTCACCGTAACTCAGTACGTATGCCTTTTTCGTGACCGGATTCACTTCTACCGCAAAAGGAATGGCGCCCACGCTCACCGTAGTAGCGGCGTTCGTGGCCCCCTGGATAATCGTCACGCTGGCACCGTCTTCATTCACCGCGTAGATCTTGTCCGCGTTGGGGTCCACCGCGACGGCCCAGGCGTGCTTGCCGGCCGGCACCGAGGAAGTCGCCCCGGTTGCCCCGTCAATAACGGTGACGTTCTCGCTTCCGTAGTTAACCGTGTAGATCTTGTTGGTCACCGCATTGAGGGCAATGCTCCGAGGCCCTTGGCCAACCTGGACAGTTGAGGTCGCATTGGTCACCCCATCGATAACCGTCACACTGTGACCGAAATTGTTCGCCACATAGATCTTGTTCCTCGTCGAGTCCACCACTAGTGCCTGCGGATAGCTGCCTACGTGCACAGTCGCGCTTACCTTATCGGTTCCACCATCAATCACCGAGACCGAATCCGCGCCTGCATTGGTTATGTAAACCTTATTTGTATTCGGGTTGATCGCGACCGCCTCAGGGCGATCCTCCACATCGACGGTAGAGATTGCGCGGCGTGTCGTCCCGTTGATGACGGTCACGGAGTTGCTGCCGTGATTCACTACATAAACCTTGTGAGTGAGCGGGTTCGCGGCCACTGCGATCGGCGTGGTCCCGACCGGCACAGTTGCCACGGTCGACTGCGCTACGGAAACGTGCGGCGCCATCGTTGCAGCGAAGACAGCGATCACCGTGCGACCATACGCCGAGGCACCCTTCATTTTTCCAGCCAGTAATTGGTGCCAATCCGTTCGAGTGATCATCTTATGGTGTGCGTGAAGCTGTTTCACTTTCAGGCATAGGCAACAGGTCTTTCGCCGGCGTGTCCGCCGGAAAAGCTACGTTGAAAAAGCAAACCATCATTTCGTCAAAACTCTGCTGCCCCCAGGTAACCGTCTTACTGGGATCAGGATTTTCAGGGTTCTTCGCCGAGTTGTCATAGTGCGCCGTGCACTCGATCTTGCTGCCTGCCGGCAGCAAGATCGGCTTGGCCAGGTTGTACCAAAGCTGCCAGTGCCAGTTGTATTGCGGCACATTCAGGAGGGCGCGCGTCTCTCCATTAGGAAACACCACGCGGTAAGACATGTCTTTGCCCCGCATATGCATGTGGGGATGCATACCCAGCAGCGTGACCTCGCGGCGGAACGTGAAGGAAGCATCCACGCGGTAGTCCGGATCGCCCGGAGGAATCTTGAACTTCTCATTGCCCGCCTGCAATGTCATCACGCGTTCTGTCGGGGCCTCCTTTGCCAGGACGAGGCCGACGTTGGATTGATCTGTCGTGGCCTTCCCTTCCGGCATGTAATGCACTTCAAGCACAATGTCTGAGCCAGCGGGTATCAGCTTTGCCTGGCCGGGCTCGAACATATCCGGTGGCTGCCCAGGAGCGTAGCCGACCAGCCAGTCGCTGGGTACATCATCCTTGGCCACCTTTTCCCCGGTCTTGGCCGGCGGAGCTACGAAGAACTCCTCCTTCGGCTGGTCCTTGAAGTAGTTCGATCCCGGCTTGCGGACATAGGCGACGATGTGGTGCACCACCGAGCGATCCGTCGGTGCCGCTTCCACGTCCTGCACCCACGTGTCCTTGGTAAAGCCGGTTGGAATAATCACGTATTCGTAGTCAAGAATGCCGGTCGCAGGAACAGCAAACGCTCGCGGCAGTTGGTAAACCTTGTCCGGCTTGGGAATCGTCCATCCTTTGACGAAGTCGATCGGCGGAGGCAGGTCTTTCGGGTCACCCTTCGGAGCGCCCGCATCGACCCAAGCGGCAATGGTGTCGATCTGCGCCTGCGTCAGCGAGCGCTTATTCTCGAACTTCTCCGTATGCCCATCTTCAAACCAGGGCGGCATCGCGCGGGTGACCACCATCCGCTTCATTGCGGTGGCCCAGGGTCGCGCATCCTCGTAGGTCAACATCGAGAAGGGAGTACCTTCGCCGGGACGATGGCAACCCTGGCAATGTTGCTGCACGATCGGCGCAACATCCTTGGTAAAGGTCACGTTCGAAGGCCGGGTAACCGGAATGGTGGCCGCGTCGGGCGTGGCCATCCCGGCCATTTGCCCCAACAGGCTGGCCGCACCGCATACTCCAACTGCGAAGATCGCCAATGTCCGCTTCATACCGAACCACCCGATTGATTAATTAGGAATGTTTCATTAGTATGTCGCCAACAAGTATCTACCGCGTACTCCCATCAGGCAATCTTTTTTTAGCAGCCAGGTAAACCCGAAATGAAGGTCCTCAGCTACTTCGTTCTTGTATGTGCGTTGGCGGGAATTGGGCATGCAGAACTGCCCGCCTGCTACAAATCCGTCAACCGCGTCATCTGGCTGGTGCAGAACGTCGACCTGGCCAAACAAGGCTGGATTCCTCTTGGCTTGACCGACATCCACGAGTATCCGGATGTTGTCGTGACCGGACAAGACCACGGGAAGCCGGTGAAGATGTGGGCGTGGGAGATCACCGGCCACCTGGGCAACCTGACCGTCGAAATGATTCAGCCCGCCGAGGGCCAGCTGAATGCCTGGAATGATTTCCTGGGCAAGCACGGCGATGGAATATTCTCCATCGTCCACGAGGTATCATCTCCTGCGGAAATGACGAAGGAAATCAACCGCATGCACACGCTTGGTGTGGGCGTTCTGCAGCAGTTGAGTCTCGACCGGGACGGCAAGCGCGTCACCTACACCTACTTCGATACCCAACCACAGGGCAAATTTGTTTTGGGCCTGGTCTACTGGCCCGGAGGAGCCCCGCCCGCCGGTGCCCCGGGGAAAGTCTCCCACCTGGCACCCGTGGTCCGCGACTTGGAGCCCGTCTCTGCCTACTGGCAAAAGTTGGGCTTCCCCGCGTTTCGCATGGAGCATGCTACTCCTCGACAGGATTCAACCTACCGCGGAAAACCATTGTGGTTTGCTTTTGACGTCGGCTACCAGAACTACACGCAGTTCAGTTACGAATGGATCGCCGCCCCGGCGACTCCCCCAAACATCTATGCCGATTTCCTCAAGACACACAAAGAAGGCATTCAACATCTTGGTATGCCGGTCGACGACTTGAGTAAAGCTGTATCTAGCTACGAGAAGCTCGGCTATCACGTATGGCAATCCGGAGCCTGGGGAGACATAGGCAAGAAAGACTCCGGCCAGTACGACTACATGGATACCGACTCCATCGGTGGCGTCAGCGTCGAGCTGATTCACGCATATAAGTAATTTGACCTAGGGGCGCGGTTTCAGCCGTGTCCTTCGTCCGGATTATTTTCCATCCTCGTTAGCCCTTGAGGGACATCCTAGCTAACCTGCGCGATAATGGAGTTGTCACGAATCCGGAGTATTCCTATGTCAGAACCGAGTGATCCACCTGTCGGCATTTTCTCCCGCCGCCGCTTCTTTCGCTGGACAAGCGCCCTCGCCGCCACGCCCTTGTTCTCCTCCGCCAGATCATTCGCTTCGCCCCCAAAAGAAGCCGAGGGCGAAGACTACTACGCCAAGCTGGGCGTGCCGACGATCATCAACGCCGCCGGCACCTACACCACACTCACAGCGGCCTGCATGCCCCCGGTAGTTCTGGCTGCGGTGCAAAAGGCCGCGCTCCACCCGGTGCGACTGCACGACCTTCAGACTCAAGCTGGGGAATACATCGCGAAGCGCCTGCAGTGCGAGGGCGCTGTGGTTACCTCAGGGGCCTCAGGGGCCATTACTCTGGCCACCGCCGCCTGCCTTCAATCTGCAAACAATATCGATCCGATGGCCATGCCGCAGGCCATCGATGGCATGAAGAACCAGGTCATCGTGCAGCGGGCACACCGCTACGGTTACGATCACGCCATGTTCCTCTGTGGAGCGCGTGTGACCGAGGTCGTCACGCTGGACGACTACAAGCGCGCCTGCGCCGCCGGCAATGCGGTTATGACGAATTTCTTCAACGCTGCCGAGGAAGAGGACGGCGAAGCGGGCACCGCGCAGATCGGCCGCGAAGAGTGGCTTCGCGTGGCCCACGAGCACAATATCCCCTGCCACCTCGATGCTGCGGCGGACATGCCCCCCATCTCAAACCTCTGGAAGTACACCGGCATGGGCTTCGATCTGGTTGCCTTCTCCGGAGGCAAGGGCATGCGCGGCCCGCAGAACGCAGGCCTGTTGCTCGGCAAAAAACATCTCACCGATCTTGCTGGGCAAAACAACAACCCCAACGAAGGCGTGGGGCGCGGCATGAAAGTGGCGAAGGAACAGATCGTCGGCATGGTAGCCGCCGTCGACTGGGTACTCTCCCACACCGAAGAATCCATGCAGGGCGACTATCAAAAGCGTGTGGACCTGATTGTGGCTGCGGTGAAGGGCATCCCGTCCGTTACCACCGAAACGGTAGTCCCGAAAATCGCCAACCACGTTCCTCATTTATTGATACGCTTCGATCCCTCCGTGACCGGTTGCTCCACTGCAGAGATCGTGAGCAAGCTGCGAGAAGGAAAGCCTTCGATTGAACTGAATCCCAACACCGGAAAGCCGCCCAACCAGGGCATCCCTTCGAACGCAAATACACTGGTGGTTGGGGTCTGGATGTTGCAACCCGGAGAAGACGTGATTGTCGGCCGCCGCATTCGCGAGGCACTCACCAGCAAAGCATAGTCATTACAGCAAAGAGGAACTTTACCTTGGAAAACCAGACCACCCACACGCGCGTAACCCGCCGGGACCTTCTAAAATCGACCGGCATGCTTTCTGCCGCAGCAGCCACAGCCACTCCGTTGTCACTCTCCGCGGCTACTCTGATGGAGCCTTCCACGCCCATGCATCCGGTCAACGCTGGTACCCCGACAGACAATCTCTTTACCCAAATTGGTGTCAGGCCAATCCTGAACGCCCGCGGCACCTTCACCATCATCTCCGGCTCGCAATCGCTGCCTGAGGTGAAGCAAGCCATGTTCGAAGCGTCGCATTATTACGTGCAAATGGATGAAATGATGGCTGCGGTGGGAGCGGAGATCGCTTCGCACATGGGAGCTCCCAGTGCCCTTGTCACCACCGGTTGCGAAGCCGCCATTGCCGCCGCGACCGTTGCCTGCATTTGCGGTACAGACCCTGAACGCTCGCAGGCGATGCCTTACACCAAGACGCGCAACCAGGTCATCATTCCCAAGTACTCCCGCAACCCCTACGATTTCGGCGTCCGCATGTCCGGACCCGAGATCGTCGAAGTGGAGACGGACGAAGAATTGCGTTCCAAGCTCGGCGAGCACGTGGCCATGATCTATGTGCTTTCGGGCCCGCGCGCGTTCCAGGAACCGCTTTCCATCAAGACCGTCTGCGCGATCGCCAAAGAGAAAAACATTCCGGTGTTTGTCGACGCCGCCGCGGAGGAGCCCATCGTTCCCAATATCCACCTCGCCGCGGGGGCAACCTTTGTCGGTTACTCAGGCGGCAAATGTATGCGCGGTCCGCAAGCCGCCGGCGTGCTGCTTGGCCCCAAGGACCTTTGCTACGCAGCCTTTTGGAATTCTGCCCCTCACCACAACTGGGGCCGCGCGCTCAAAGTCGGCAAAGAAGAAGCTATGGGCATGCTCGCCGCAGTCCGCCAGTGGTACAAACGCGATCACGACGCTGAGCAGAAACAGTGGCTCGAGTGGGATAACTACATCGCCGATGCAGTGAAGGATATTCCTTCGGTAAAGACGGAAGTGACAATGCCCGACGCAGACCTATCCAACCGTGCCCCAACCCTTGCGATTCATTGGGACGCGAGCAAAGTGGGCATCACGGGCACCGAGCTGGTGGAGAAGCTGGATAAAGGAACGCCGCGCATCCTGGTCGCCGGTGGACACGGCAGCCGCCCGGACAAGATGGCTTCCTCACTTGGCATCATGCCTTACATGATGCAGCCGGGCGACTACAAAATCGTCGCCGAGACGATTTCAAAATACATGCGCAACCCTGGCCACTACGAGAATCCGCCGGTATACACCGGAACTCACTGCGAACCTTGCCGGCACCTGGAACGTCAGCATCCAATATGTCCGCGGCGTGGGCGAACAGCAGTTCATCCTGCAGCAGGACGGAACCAAACTTTCCGGAGAGCAAAAGGGCGAGATCTTCCAGGCGCCTTTCGAAGGCAAAGTCGATGCTAATCACGTGACACTGACCAGCACTATGCCCGCCAATGGCTACGAGGTACACTTTGTCTTCACCGGCGTGGTAACCGGCAACCAATTCACTGGCGATGTAAAGCTCGGCGAATACGGAGCCGCCACCTTCACCGCAACCAAAGCCTAATTTCAAGCCTTGACGAAGGGCACGGCTTTAGCTGAGCACATGGGATGAGCTGGCGAGGGCAAAAAGCCTGGTTCTTTTTGCCTTCGGCCCGCGCAAAAAACTACGGGTCAATAATCGTGCGATCCCAAACCGCCGAACCTTGCGTATGATAGTGACCCAGCCCGGTCCAATCCTCGCGCGTGATCCCATTCAAGTCCCACACTACTCGCCCATCACGTACCGTCAGCTCGCAAATCAGCTTCTCATCCCCCACCATCCGTGCACCATACGTATCCACAAACCCAAACCGCCCCTTCTCCAGATGCAACACAGCAACATCCGCATCTGACCCCACTGAAAGATTCCCCAACTCGTCGTGCTTAATCTCATGCGCCGGGTTTGACGTAGACATTCTGATCACGTCCTGAAGCGAAACACCTAAATTTAAAAACTTCGACATTACATTCAGCATGTCTTTCATGCCTGCATTCATGCTGTCGTTATGGAGATCGGTCGAAATCGAATCCGGCACGAAGTGTTGTTGGATCGCGGGCGCGGCCTGTCGAAAAATAAAGCTACCGCCACCGTGACCAACATCAAAAATAATGCCCCGCTTCTTTGCCGCGAACAGATACGGCCGAACTTTACCGTGTGCATCCAGCATCGGAACATCATCCAGATACATGTGCGTGGATATATCGCCAGGACGCAACTTACTCGACACCAATTCTTCGTAAGGGCGCTCTGGACGGAAGGTTCCGAAGTCAACCATCACCGGGATGTTGGCGATCGTCCCCGCCTCCACCGCGCGCTCCACCGGTGTCCATTCGGGGCCATCATAGTGAGCTGTCTTGATACCCACGATGACCTGCGGATACTTCAGCGCCTGGGCCGCGGCTGCCTGGGCATCCATCTCGTTGAGGTTCTGTTCGTATTTGGGGCGCATGCCGCCGCCGACGATATTGATAAACGCAAGAATGCGGGTGATGGAGCGATCGATCACTCGGTCCTTGAAGTCAGGGAAGTTTTTCCATCCCGAACTGCCTGCGTCGACGCCTGTCGTCACGCCGCTGCGCAGGGTAAAACCATCCGGATACACACTGTGGTCGCCTGCATAGGCGCCGCGCTCGCCCGTGCCCGCGTACGCATGCACATGGATGTCCACCAGGCCAGGGGTGACATAGAAGCCGGAAACATCCACCACCTTTGCGCCGGGGCCCGCTTGAATATGGTCGGCGACCTCCGCAATCTTGTGATCCTTGATCGCTACATCGCGAACGGCATCGATTCCATTTTTCGGGTCGATAACATGGCCGCCTTTAAGAACAAGGTCATACGATGGTTGCGCGTGCAGCAGCGGCGAAGGCAGAAACGCAAGCAACAGGAAAAGCTTGTGTAAACGCAATGAGATAACATCTGGTTTTTCGACAGCGTGATGAACATCCACGATAAGGTATCCCCTCGAAGATCGAAGCAGCTTTCTCGACGTAAGCACAAAGGCACAGCCGCTGTAGTTCCAGCGGCTGTGTGGAGGAACACTGAGCGACGTCGCGCTAGAAAACTATCTTTCCTGCAAGCTGAAGCACACGCGCGCTGCTGCCGGAGCTGTTTTTCTGGGTGCTCGTAAAGGTGCCAAAATCACCCCATGTCGTTGAATCATTCGGATCCCAGCCACCCTGCATGTCCGAGTTTGGGTTAGACAAATTAGGGTGATTGAAAACGTTCTGAGCCTCGGCACGGAATTGGAACTTCAGCCTCTCCCAAATCCCGAATTCCTTGAAGAGGGATGCATTCACATTTGCAAAACCAGGACCGTACAGCGGATTTCGGTGTCCAGTACCGAAGGTAAACTGCGCCGGATATTCAAACGACGAACCATCGATGCAGGAGCCACCCGGGTTGCTGATATAGAACTTGGTGGTGCATTTGGCGGAGGGCAGGTGCACCCAATTGGGCCTTTGCACATTTCCGTTGGGCTGGCTTACGTTGGCCTGGTCGTCATCAAGATAGACATTATAGGGAAGGCCGGTCTGCAGGGTTACGATGGCATTCACCTGCCACCCGCCCAGTGTGTTCTCCATCAGATAGCCGGAGCCGCCGAACTTGGGAAGATCATAGGTGGCAATGCCGACAAAGCGATTGCGGATGTCCCAGTTCGAGTTCCCGTAGTCCAGGTTGATGTTGTACTGATCCATCGTGGTGCCGCCATTGTTTGAGTTAGGAGAGAGATCCAGGGAGTGCGACCATGTGTAACTGGCCTGACCGGATAGCCCATGCGTCGTCCGCTGGCGCAGAATAGCCGTGAAACCGTTGTAGTGAGAATATTCGTCGTTCTGAATGGTGCGGATTCTGCCGAAGAGCTGGTTCGGGCGGCGTCCATTGATGTCGCCCACAGGACCGCCGGGTTGGGGCGAGTTGTTATAGAAATCCCGGTCAAGATGGATGGCATGAGAGCCGATGTACTGTAACTCCGCTCCTGCGCCTTTCCACAACTCCTGCCCCCACGACAGGTTCCATTGATAGAGCTCCTGGGTCGGCAGATTTGGACCCATGGTAACCGCATTCACATAGGTGCCCGGAATGCCCGCCATGGGAGAGCCTTCGCCGGCACCGGGAGTGGGATTGGCAAAGGTCAGGAGGCTGGTCGCCTGACCGTTGTAGGCGACAGAGGCGGAAAGCGGATAGTTCTGCGTTGTCAGCGTATAGGTATTCAGCTGGTTGGCGTTCCAATAGATACCAAAGCCCCCGCGGAGGACGGTCGTTTCCGTGGCCCGATACGCAAAGCCAAGCCGCGGCGCCCAATTGTTGTGCGTTGGATTGATAAACTTGAAGCCGGGGGTTGGCTTGAATGTCCCAGGTGTAGTTGCGGTTGTCGCCGGAATGAGAGCAGTGTCGGTGGCATTCAAAATGCGTGTGTAGCCATTCAGACTGTAGGGCACCGTCGGCAGTTCGTAGCGCAAACCGTAATTCATTGTGAGCTTCGGAAGTACCTGCCAGTTGTCCAGGACGAAGAACCCATCCCGCCATTCACCAATCGATCCTTTGGTTGGAAATACCGGGGTGGTCGAGGACTGAGCGAGGCCCAAAACGAAATCAGCCGAGCCATAGCCTGTACTTGTATACCCCGAGTCCGCGCTGCCGGGGGTTCCATTAAAGTTAAACAGGCCTCGGGCATCGTTGGCCGCTTCCCGGCCGATGGTGAGCTTGCGCAACTCGAGGCCGGCCATGATGTTGTGCCGCCCGCGGGTGTAGCTTAATTCATCATAACCGTCGATGGTTCGATCGTCCTGATACCAGTTAGCGCCCGTGTTTCCCAACGTCGGACCATTGTTGTTGCCGAGGACGTCGACGTAGATGGACGGTATTCCAGGGTTACCATACAAGGTGTCGGAATTGAAGCCAGGGATCCCCAGCGCTGTGCCGGCATCTTTTGGCCCGTTGACTGCAAAATAGTCAAGATTGTTAGACAGCACCGTATTCAGGCCGATGCGGAAATCATTCACCAAGTTTGGCCTGAGGATATGGGTATAACCGACAGCGTAGTTTCGCGAGTGCGTGGGCCCGAACGACGCGTTGGTGGCAAAGTTGGAGCCGTTGTCGATCGTAATGTTCTGCCAGTGATAGCGAAAATACAGGCGGTCTTTTTCGCCTATATTTTCGTCCACGCGGTCCAGCGTCTGGGTGATCACAATGTTATTGGGAAAGCTGTTTTGCAAATTGTTTTGCACCCCGCTGAGATTGGGCGTCGGCATGTACGCCTCCAATTTCTGCGAGATCATAGCCGACGGGCTACCCAACTCAGAAGCCGGAATTTGATTGTTGGGATAGGGCAGGCCCGTGAAGGGGTCGGTAATCGACACTCCAATCGCGGAGAAGTCTCCATTTCTCTCAGCCGACGTAAGCGTCGATGCGATGCCGGTAGACTCCGATATCTGGTTGAGCTTCTCCCATGAGGCGAAGAAGAAGGTTTTGTTCCTGCCGTTGTACAGTTTTGGGAAATAGACTGGACCACCCAGGTCGAAGCCGTACTGGTTGTAGTGGTTGATCGGCTTGGGAGCGCCGGGCTGATCGAAGAAATCGTGCGCATTCAGGGCGGTGTTCTGAATGTAGTCGTACACCGCGCCGTGCAAATCATTGGTTCCCGACTTGCTGACCAGGTTGACGTGCAACCCGAGATAGGAACCATATTGTGCGGGGTAGTTTCCGCTTTGCATCTGTACTTCAGAGATCATGTCTGAGCTTGGCCGGGCGGGCGCCGTGGTGATGAGGTTGTTCATGATCGAAACGCCGTCCAACGTCATGCTGCTCTGAATTTCACGTTGGCCGGCGCCGACAAAGTCCTCTCCCGGGGGCACGTTGTTATAGCCAGAAGAAACTCCGATGGTGACGTTCGACGCGGTTGCGGCAATCTCCAGGGCGTTGTGCCCCATCAGCGGCAAGTCCTGCACCGCCTTGGTATCGAAGGTCTCGCCCAGAGTGGCGTCATCCGTTTGTATCGGTGGGGTAGAGGCCGAAACAGTAACGGTCTGAGTCTCAGACCCAGCCTTGAGCGAGAAGTCTGTGCGCACTGCCTGATCGATCGGCACGATGGTGCCCGTCTTCGTCAACTTGCTGAAGCTTGTCTGTTCAACTGTAACGTCGTAGGTGCCCGGAGGAATGAACTTGATCGAATAGTAGCCCTGTGCGTTGGTCGTACCCGGATAAACCACTCCGGTTGATTCCTCCACGGCCGTTACCTTGGCTCCCACCACCGCGCTGCCGGACGAATCCAGGACTGTTCCCACCAGGGCGGTATTATTGGCAACCTGAGCCTGCGTTAAGGTAACGAAAGCAAACACCATCAGGACTGAACAGAAGTTAAGTAGACGTTTCATTCTCTTGGGCTCCCTTCAAGTTGGGACGCAAACGAATCTGCGCCCGGTGGGAAACTTATGCTTTTTCGAGCGCTTTCGCGCCGCGAGTATGTCTAAACCAACTAGGCCTGCCTAGACTGCTATACAGAAGATCGACCCCCACGCCGCGAACAGTAAGACCTGGACCAAATTGGAGAGTCTGTTCCGGATCCGTGTACCAACAGCGTGGGGGTTCGCGATGCAAGGATTACTCAGGATTTCACTACAGGAACGACAAGCTGTCATCAGGCTGCAGACAGTGCTGGATATAGGGCAATTGCCCTATATGGTCTACGTGAGAACCGACCATCATGAGACTGAGTCCCGTAGGGACGGCTGAACTTAGCCCAGGACGCAATCCTGGGTTAGCATGCGCCCTTGAAAAGTCCCGTAGGGACCACTGAAAAACTATCGGACCGGGAATTCTAAATCGTGGAATACTTTTAGTTTGAGGCGTTCAGGAGATCGCGTCCAGGTAACTTCCAGTCGTCCCTACGGGACTTTTCATCCCTCGGAATTCTACCCAGGACTACGTCCTGGGCTAAGTTCAGTCGTCCCTCCGGGACTGGGCTCTACTCCCAATGCACTAATCCGCGTTGGATCGCGCAGATGGCAGCCTGTGTCCGGTCACGAACGCCCATCTTATCGAGCACGCTGCTCACATGAATGCGCACCGTTTTCTCGGCGATACCCAACTGCTGAGCAATGTCACGGTTGTTCTGCCCGCGCGTAATACAGGTAAGTACTTCGTGCTCGCGAGGAGTGAGCTCCACCAGAGAAGTCCGTTCTGCCAGGCGGTCGCGCGCGATCGGCGGTAGATAACGCATGCCTTTATGAACGGTAACAATGGCTTCCACCAGTTCCTCTCCGCTTGCGTTCTTGTTCAGGTAGGCCATGGCGCCGTTGCGGATGGCGCGATAAATATCCTCGCTGCCCTCGTAGTTACTAAGAACCGCAATCTTGGCTGTCTTACATAGTTTGCGGATGGCCGTAATTGCGTCAAACCCGCTGAGACCCGGCAAGCGGAGATCCATCACGGTAACGTCCGGAGAACACTGGCGATACATCTCGACGCCGCTAGCTCCGTCGCTCGCCTCGGCCACCAACGAGATGTCGGCGCGCCCGTTTAAGACAGAGCGCAAGGCCATACGCGCCAGGAAATGATCTTCGATCAAAAGCACCCTGATAGACATTGCGTCATCCTCCTTGCATTTGCATGCGAAAGGGCACATGGACCAGGATCTCGGTGCCATTGCCGGCTGATGTCTCTACCCGAAGACTCCCACCGAGCTTGCGGGCACGTTCCTCCATCACGGGGATTCCAAAGTGCCCGTACAGCGCAGCAAGCTTGTCGGATGCTCGAAAGCCACGTCCATCATCCTTGACCGATAAGCTGAGCGAGTCCGCATGGTATTGCAGGTGGACGGAGATGATGCTCGGCACCGCATGACGGAGAGCATTGGTGACCGCCTCCTGGCCGATGCAGACCAGGTGATGCACGGAGCCGGGAGCCAATGGCACTTCCTGCCCTTCCACCTCGAGCCGCATATCGACCCCCTCCTTCGCACTCAAGGGCTTCAATGCGTTCGACAAGGCGCTCGAGAGCGGTCCGGTCGCCTCCTCATTTTCCCGCAGGTCCCAAAGGATTCGACGGGCCTCCGCCTGGCAGTGCCGAACCATGTTTCTTGCCAGCTCACAAGCCTTCGCTGCCGCGCTATTCTCGCTGCCCAGGAGACGCGCAGTCGTTTCCATCTGCCATGCAATCGCGGCGAAGCCAGCCATCAATGTGTCATGCCACTCCCGCGCGATCCGGTTCCGTTCTTCGAGGACCACGCCCAGCTCTCCCTTAGCCCGAGTCAGCTTCCAACGGAACAACCGCACCGTAGCCACCGCGGCCACCAGGCACAGCAGCGCGTAAAACCACCAGGCCTGATAAAAATACGGCCGCTGATAAACACCTATGCTGGTCACTTCATCATTCCATGCCGAACCCGCGTTCCGCGCGTCCACCAGAAAACGGTAATGACCGGGAGGAAGCTTTCGATAGTGAGCAGCTCTGAATCGGGTCACGGTCCAATCCCGGTCATATCCGTCCAGCTTGTAGCGGAATTCCATCTGCGCCGGGTTCGCCAGATTTTGCGAATTGAACTGAAGAACCAGATCTTCCAGGCCGGGCGATAACTCCAAACGGCTATTCACCTGCACGCTGGCATCGTCCAATAAGGCCCCGGTTAACTCTGCCGGGTGAGCGGCCGGAGGAACCGCCCCCTCAGGATCCGTATGAACCAGGCCCTTGGCCGTGGCAAACCACAGCGTGCCGTCCTTGGCCCGGGTAGTGTGTGGCTGCGCGACGCCGAGACACTCACTGCTGGGCATGCCGTCGGCTTTACCCAACAACACGTAATCCAACGTCTTTCTCTTCTGCGCCGCCAACTCTTCCAGTTGTTGTCCCTGTACGCGAACGATTCCGCGCGAGGTAGCCATCCATAAAAACCCCTGGCCGTCATCGAGCACGGAGAAAATGGTGTAGTCCACCAGGCCGTTCGTCTTGTCCAGGTGAACAGGATGGTCTCCCTTGAGCCAGTCCAGACCTCCGCCTTTAGTGCCCACCCATACATTCCTCGCGTTGTCGATCGAGATAGACAACACATAGGGATGGGAAAGCCCTTCTACCATGCGAACCTTATCGCCCACCACGCGATAGAGTCCCGCCGACGTGCCCACCAGAATCGAACCATCGTCACTCTGCGTCAGGCAGGTGATCAGTTTGTCTTTCAGCAGAAGGACGCCTTTGTCCTTTGCCGGAACTCCGTCTGCATAGTGCAGCAATCCGGTGTACGTACCTACCCAAAAGCCACCACTCTTGTCGCTGAGCAAGGCACTTATCGCATCGGTGATCGTTTCCCGGCCCAGGAGAATTTGCTCGAAGCCAGCCCCGTTGTACCGGAACAGACCGTTGAACCAGGTGCCTATCCAGACATTTCCGGTAGCGTCCTCCTCCATCGTTCGAATCGCTGTCGAAGCTTCCGATGAAAGTTCGCGTAGAAATCGCCCCTGTTTAAGCCGGAACAATCCGCTACCCCAGGTCCCGATCCACAAGGAACCCTCGTGATCCAAGAGGATCGCGGCAGGCTGCGCCTCGCGCAGTTCTCGTGGTTCATCGCTCAACGGAATCAGGGTTGCGATGCGCCAGCGAGCGAGGCCTCCACCTTCAAGGCCAACCCACAGATTGTGCTCATCGTCTTCGTAGAGTGAGCGTACAAAGTCGTCGGCCAGGCCATCCTTGGTTGCCCAGCAGGAAAACTTCAATCCCGTGACCCGGCAAAGTCCATGGTTGCGGGTGCCGATCCACATGTTGTCCTGGTAGTCGCCAACCAACGCCGTAACCTCGTATCTGAATCCCGGCACGTCTTCCTGCGTATATTGCTCGGCGTCCTTACCTGGAGAAGGCGTCAGGCGTACCAACCCGTCACGCATACCGACCCAGAGCACACCGCGGCGGTCATAATAGATTCCGACCGCATCGCCCGTCGCCTTGTGGTGCAACTGATGGTGTTCCACAACGTGGGTATGCACGCCCCGCGTCGTCAGATGAAACACTCCGTCGGAGGTGAGCACGAAGATGCCCCCACGCCCATCTTCGGCAAACGGCGTAGTGATGTCACCCGAAACCGGGCCAAGTTGATCGAGCAGCTCGACGGATTGCGTTGCGCCGTGGACTGTGATGCGTTGGATGCCATCGTGGGTAGCCGCCCAAATAGTGCCGGCTGCGTCCTCAAACAGGCCGCGAATGCGCTCCTGGTAGAACCCTGCCTGCTCACTGACGTTGACTGCCGTTCCCGCGGTCTGCCGGATAATTCCCCGGTCGTCTGTGCCAATCCAAAGATCGCCGCTACGGCTTAGCAGCAGGGAGTTCACGGGCTCGCTGGCAGCGGGGTCTTTCGCATCTACGCGAATCGGGCTAAACCGCAAACCATCAAACGACGCAACGCCACCATACGTCGCGATCAACAGTCGTCCACCGGGCACCTGGGTGATCGCGCGCAACTCACTCTGCGGCAGGCCATCCTCTACCTGCCACTCCTGCTTTTGATACTCGGAAAGCCGCACGGTGGCAGAAACAGCCTGCAGACAGCAACCAGGGCCCAGCACAAGAAGCGCGACCCAGCCTGACAGCCTGTGCCGTTCGCGAGGTAAACGCTGGGTAATGTTCTTATGAGCCATAAGACAATAACCGAGGGATGGCTTTACCCCATCACAACCGTGCCTACTTGTGCAACTTATTTCTGAAAGTATCCCGGACGAAGGGCACAGCCTCAGCCGTCCCTACGGGACTAGATTTGCGAGATGGTCGTTCTCACGCGGGCCTTCTAAAGTTCAGCGCTGCGCTTTCTCTTTCTCAATCGACAGGACGATCTAAGCCGTTTCCCAAACCAGCTTGGCATTCGCTAATTCCCGAGCGCCCAGCGCACCCAATTCCCGCCCAACGCCGGAACCCTTCACCCCGCCAAACGGTGCGCGCGGATCCGACCGGACGAAGTCGTTGATGAATACCGCACCTGCTTCGATCCGCGACGCAACCGCATTGGCCCGTTCGGCACTCTTACTCCACACCGCGGCGCCCAAGCCGAACTCTGTATCGTTGGCCAGCCGTATCGCCTCTTCCTCAGTCTTGAAAGGGAACATCAACGCTACCGGACCAAAAAACTCCTCCCGCGCAACTGGCGCGTCGTGAGGTACATCGACCATCACCGTAGGAGCATAGAAGTAACCCGGTCCCTCGATCGACTTACCGCCCGTGAGCACACGTCCACCTGCAGCAATCGCATCCGACACCTGGCGCTCTGTCGTCGCTCGCAAGTCCTCGCGGGCCTGCGGACCCAGCCTGGTGCTGGCCAGGAGCGGATCTCCGACCTTTAACGAGGACGCCTGTTCGACAAATGCTTTGATGAATGCCTCGGCCACCGGCTCCGCGATCAGAAAGCGCTTGGCCGCGATGCAACTTTGCGCGTTGTTGGAGTAGCGCGAAGTCACGCCCAACTGCGCTGCTTTCGCGATATCCGCATCTTCCAGCACGACAAACGGGTCGGAGCCTCCTAGCTCCAGCACCACCTTCTTGCCGTGCAGCCCTGCCTGCTGAGCCACCGCACGCCCGGCCGCCACGCTACCCGTAACCGTCACTGCGCGTATGCGAGCATCGGCGATCATGGCCGGCACAGCATTGCGTTGAACCGAAACATTCACGTAGAGCCCTTCAGGGCCACCCGCATCGCGGACCAGAGCTTCCAACGCCAGCGCGCAGCCCTGCACTGTCTCCGCATGCTTCACCACGACTGTGTTCCCAACCAGCGCAGCAGGAATGAAGAAGCGCAGCACCTGCCAGAACGGAAGATTCCACGGCATGATCGCCAGCACCGGACCCAGCGATTCGTACACCACGCGGCCCGGAGTTCCGGGAATGGGCTCAGGCTGGATATACGCGGCGCCCTCCCCGGCAAAATGCCGCGCGCCGAACGCAGCCTTCTTCACTTCGCCCAGCGCCTCGCCGATCGGCTTACCCATCTCCAGCGTGATCAGCCGCGCGTAGTCGTCTGCGCGCTTTTCCAAAAGCTCCGCCAGGCGAACCAGAAATGCCGTCCGCTCAGAAAGAGGAGTGCGCGACCACTTCTTCCATCCGTCCCAGGCGCTCTGCAAGCGAGCATCTACTTCCTGGGCACTATGCTCCGGGTAAACGTTTAGAAGCTTACCGGTAGTCGGGTTTGTCGATTCGAATGCCATAACTTTATCCCTTCAAAGACAACTCAGGCACATCCATCCAACGACGCTCCGCCCAGCTCTTCATTCCCAACTCTGCCAACTGGACGCCCTTCGCTCCTTCGAGCAAGTCAAAGCGCCACGGCTTGTTCTCCACCACGTGACGGATAAAGTCTTCCCACTGCAGTTTAAAGCCGTTCTCATAAGACTGAGTGTCGGGCACCTCTTCCCATTGATCGGCGAACACCATGGTCTGGGGAAGGTCGGGATTCCACACTGGCCGCGGAGTGTTCACGCGATGCTGGGAGTAGCAACGGGTCAAACCGGCAACCGCCGAGCCATGGGTTCCATCCACCTGGAAGGTCACCAGGTCGTCGCGCCTGACGCGCACAGCCCAGGACGAATTGATATGCGCGATGACGCCACCTTCGAGCTGAAAAGTGGCATAGGCCGCATCATCCGCATCGGCTTTGTAGGGAGCACCACTCTCATCGACACGCTCGGTGATGTGGGTGGCTGCGATGCAGCTCACCGCCTTCACCTCACCAAACAGATTGTCCAGCACGTAGCGCCAATGAGGGAGCATATCGAGAATGATGCCTCCACCATCGGCTTTGCGGTAATTCCATGACGGGCGCTGGGTCGGCTGCAGGTCGCCCTCAAATACCCAGTAACCGAACTCACCCCGCACCGCGAGCATCCGCCCGAAAAAGCCGGCGTCCTTCAGCATGCGCAGCTTGCGCAGCCCAGGTAGATACAGCTTGTCTTGCACCACTCCGCTTTTCACCCCGCGAGCATCCGCCAGGCGGGCCAGCGAGAGCGATTCCTCCAGCGTTTCGGAGAGCGGCTTCTCGCAGTAAACGTGTTTACCGGCTTCGATGGCGCGTTTGAGCAAAGGTACACGCATCTGGGTCGAGCCTGCGTCGAAGAAAATTGTGTCCTCGGGATTGGCGAGCGCAGACTCCACATCTTTCGCAACCCGCTGGATGCCATGGCGCGCCGCGAGGGAAGACACCTTTTCCAGGTTGCGTCCTACGAGGATGGGGTCCGGCATCGCCCGGTCGCCGTTGGAAAGCGTGACCCCGCCCTGCTCCCGGATGGCCAGAATCGAACGGACAAGGTGCTGGTTGTAGCCCATCCGGCCGGTGATGCCATGCATGATGATGCCAACGCGACGACTAGACACTGTTCATTCTGCCTTCTATAGTTTCTAATGTTTGTTTTATAAGTTGCGTTCTTGAGTGGACCATACGGGCGCTTGGACTGTCAAACCATCTTAGAGCATCACACGGGGGATTCTTGAAGAAGCAAGCATTGGTGCAGGCCGTAGTCTGTTTTTGCTTAGTCTCGTGCGCAGCGGTGGCCCAGGCGGCAAGCGATATACCAAAGGCGGCCTGGTCCCGGCCCATCGGACTCCCGCTCGACAATCCGGGTGTGACCAAAGATCCGGGCCTGATCGACGATGGCTATTGGCAAGGAGCGCCCGTTGGCGGGATGGGGGCAGGCACCTTCTCCCGCTCCTATCGCGGAGACTTCTCCCGCTGGCATATCAAAGCCGGGGTTCACAAATACGAAACGGTTTATGTGAACCAATTCGCCATGTTCCAGAAATCCGAAGGCGATCCCGCAGGAACCGCGCAGGTCCTGATGACCGGCCATCCACGAAACAGTGAGTTGGCCAGCTGGGCATGGGATTATCCCGTGGGAGCCGGAGAGTACTCGGCCTTGTATCCAAAATCCTGGTACGACTACAAGTGGGACAAATTTCCTGCGCATGTGGTGCTGGAACAATATTCGCCCATGCTCCCTGACAACTATCGCGAGTCCAGCTACCCGGTTGCGGTTTACCGCTGGCATGCGGAGAACCCTACCGACCATGCGGTCACGGTGTCGGTGCTTCTCTCCTGGGCGAATATGGGCGGCTGGTTCCGAACCTTTACCCATGACTTCAACGGCACGCCCAACCAGGGGAACTACAACCAGTTTGTCAGCGAAGCCGCAGGATCCGCCGGCACCATGAAGGGCATCGTCTTCGATCGCGGACGGGATGGGGGATCGCTGAACGAATGGGATGGCCAGTTCGCCATCGCCGCGCTGGAAAGTCCGGGTGTAGAGGTCACCTACCAGACGACCTTTCTCGCCCAGGGCGACGGAAAGGCCGTGTGGGCACCGTTTGCCAAGGACGGACGGCTTGCGAACAGCACCACGTCCTGGGTAAGCGACAGCGAAAAACTGGCCGGCGCCATCGCGCTGCGTTTCACACTGCAACCCGGAGAGAAAAAGGTCATCCCCATGGTGATCTCGTGGGATCTGCCTGTGGTGCAATTCGGTCAAGGCAGGAAGTGGAACCGGCGCTACACGGATTTCTATGGGACAACCGGCAACAATGCGTGGAAGATCGCCCGCGACGGGCTGCTGAACGCAGCATCCTGGAGTGATGCCATCGACAAGTGGCAGGCGCCCTACATCAACGACGACAGCAAGCCGCTCTGGTATCGAGGCATGCTCTTTAACGAACTCTACGCGCTCGCTGACGGAGGCACGTTCTGGGGCCGCCAGGTGGGAACGGACAAGAAGCTTCCGGCATCCTTTGCGCTGCTGGAGTGTTTCGACTACGCCTATTACGCAACCTTGGATGTTCGCTTTTATGCGTCGCTGCCCCTGTTGAAATTCTGGCCGGTCATCGACAAGCAGGTGCTGCGCGAATTTGCCGATACGGTTCCGCGTGAGTGGCCGGAGAAGGGTCTTTGGGTTTGGAAAACGCAACAGACCGGCGAACCCGTCCTCCACAAACGGAAGAAGAAGGGAGCCGTGCCTCACGACCTCGGCGTACCGGAAGGCGATCCTTTTATTGCCGTCAATCAGCCAGGCTGGCAGGACACCAACGACTGGAAAGACCTCAACTCCAAGTTTGTGCTCATGGTCTACCGCGACTACGTGCTGACCGGCCGAAAGGACACGGCATTTCTCCGCGAGACCTGGCCCGCCGTCAAGGATGCAATCGCCTATCTGCGCCAATTCGACCACGGTGGCGGAGTGCCTGAAAACAGCGGCTATCCAGACCAGACCTACGACTCATGGGTAGTACGGGGAGTCAGCGCCTACTCCGGCGGCTTGTGGCTGGCGGCTCTGCGAGCAGGCGAGGAGACGGCCCGAACACTCGGCGACAAGCCAACCCAGGACACGTATCATCAACTGTTCCATAAAGCCCAGCAGACATACATCAGCCAGCTCTGGAATGGCGAATACTTCCGCTACGACACGGAGAGCGAAAACCAGAATGCGATCCAGGCCGACCAGCTTGCCGGGCAGTGGTACGCCAACATGCTTGGTCTAGGAGACCTGGTACCTCACGAGATGCAAGTGTCTGCGGCAAAGAAAATATTCGCAGTCAACGTCATGAAGTTTGCCGGAGGCCAGATGGGAGCGGCCAACGGGATGAACGCCGATGGTTCGGCGATCGACAATGTGCAGGCAAAAGAAGTATGGGCTGGAACTACTTTAGGCTTCGCCGCTTTGCTGGAGAGCGAAGGCATGAAGGATGAAGCTTACAAATCTGCCTGGGGCCTTTACCACGTCATCTACGAAACCAAAGGCTACTGGTTCCGCACCCCCGAAGCCTGGGACATCACCGGAAACTTTCGAGCCGGCATGTATATGCGCCCAGCAGGCGTTTGGGCAATGGAAATGACACGCCCGCCATTGAAACCATAGAATCGGGCGATCTGATGACCTAGAGGTGGATCGGGCCTTCCGTTGAAGGAGGGCCACAGTTCCCTAGAAAGGGGTTGCTGGACCGAGACGTTTTTCATCCCCTTTGGTGGGCCAGGGGCCATGACAACTCTGTCGAAAAACATTCCCAGGAAAGGGCGTCAACACAGAGATCTCTCCGCTACGCTGCGCTTCGGTCGAGATGACAAAGGGGAGGGTAGCGCTTCCACCGGAGAGCGGCCTCGGGCGGAAGCTGCGCCAGTCCGACTCGACCCTTCAAACGACCCCAAGGATCCAACCCTCAATCTCCGCGATCTTCCTTTCCTTCTTTTCCAGATGAAGATCAAGAAACCCTGCGAGCGATTCGTTCATATCCGCGCCGCGCATCCACGCCGCAATGGAGTATGCGTCCTGCTCGTGGCTATTGCGACCCTCCTGCGGGAATGACTTACTCCATAAGGCCGGATACACCTCCGCCACCGCAGATTTCCCCTCCGGAATCCGCCATCCATCAAACGGCCAGAAGTGCGCATCCGTGCGCGATCGGATATAACGCAACCATGGCAGTCCGCTATGCGTAGACTTCGCGACCGAGCCCTGCACGTTGAAATGAAAAACAGACTTGGCCCCTCGAGCACGAATCTCCGCGATCCGGCGCCACTTCGATCTCCCTGTCCTTGCGGCTCCATTGCCGTATGAACCCTCACGGACAGACTCTACATAGGTGTACTCATTATCGGTAGGCCAGTGGAGTTGAAAGTCGTCCAGAAACGCACCCCAATCGTGGGGTAAGTTGTACTTCTCAAAATACCGAAGAGGAAAGGAGAACCCGTGGTCGATGCCAACCAGCGTCGGTGTGCCTTCAGAAAGCATTTCCACCAGACGCTCTGCGATCCCACGACGAGTCCAATACCACTTGGGCCCTGGCGGTGGCGGAATCTCGACCGGCATCGAGATTCGATCTGCCATGTACATCCGCAAACCCGGAAGGCTTTGCGTCGGCGTCTGAGCACCGGAGTAGTCAATCCCGATATAGCGATCGAACGCCATGCCGATCACGCCAACAGTTGATTGACCGCGCGGTCCGACTCACCGATAGAAGCGCGATGATCCATAATCCCCGAAAGGTCTGAATTGGCGAACGCGATCTTCCCAAACGGAGCGCGCCGCATCACCTCACGAGGAGCAATCTTGCCCTCTGTCCCAAAGAAGAACCCCGGTTGGCCACAAAGATAAGCGTGGCCCCAGCGATTGACGATAATCCCGGCAATATCGCGCCGCGCATCAAACCCGCTGCGGGCAAACATCAGCGTCATTTGTTCGCGAATCAACCGTTCATATTCCGAGTACGGCGTGCTCAACAGGCGCATCCTTCCTCGCGTGCACTGCTGGGGCAAAGGAACGCCCGGCTCCGTAAAAGTAATCTTCATACGCAACACCGTCGGATCGTCAGGACTGATGGTGGGCGGAACCTCCGCAAATGTGGCCACTTTGCGGACCGCAAGCCATCTGTACAGACCCTCGAAACAATCGCATTCCGTAATACCCATCTTCGCCATAAACCGCCAGTTGCGCACAGCGACATTAATCACGGCGCAAGGCATGCGATAGAACTGCTGGTACGCGGCACGATAATTGTCCGGCAAGTCGGAAATAGTTCTTGCCGTGGTCCAGCCCGCGGACATCACCACCGATTTCGCGTGTACGGTGTGAAGCCGGCCCTGCACTGCGTAACTCAGACGCACGCCGTCACCTTCATGCCGCACATCCGCCACCGTTGCACCCAGCCGAATCCGCACCGGTTGGCCCTCGCGATCAAGCTTGGTGAAATCCACCGGACCATTACACATGCCGGCCAATGTATTTGGGCCGGGCATCGCCGCCGGGATCATAGCCTTCACGATAAAGCGCGCGATGCCAGTGTTCCCGCCGGGGAAAATCTGTTCCCCGACCTCGTTCTTCCAGGGGTACAGTACCTCCGGAGCGTAGTTAGCATAAGCGGAGTTCTCGTCCGCGGAAGAGCCCGCCCAATCCGCCGCAACCGGCATATAGGTGCGGATAAATTCGCGGGTCAGGCCGTCCCGCTGCATCAGGTGCTCTTCAAAACTGATGCGGTCGAGAGCCCGCGAAATCTCATCACCGTCCACCTTAGGTGGAACAAACGTTGAATTGCCATCGCGTTCTTTCAGCAGTTGTTGCTTGATCGGCTCAGGCAAGGGCGCACCCGCGAGGCGTTTTCCCCATGCATCGTACAGCCAGAACCCTTCGGGATGGCCGTGCCGCGCGCCAAAGAACATCCCGGAACTCTTACTGCCCCGGGCATAAGGAAGGGTGTTGACGTCCAGCTCTGGCTGGCCTCCTCCCCACTTCTGATACTCCAACGGCTTACCGTCAAAACCGATCGAATCGTAGAATCTTTGCGTAAGAGAGGAGGGCAGCGAAGGAAAGTAGGTGGCCGAGCCCTGGCCGGCTATCAGCCGATGTCCATCCACCATGAATTCATTGCGCCGCGCTTCCCCACCGAAGATCGCGTGGTCTTCCAGCACCAGGCAACGTTTCGCTCGTCCGGTCTTCTCCGAAAACAGATGAGCGGCTGCCAACCCGCTAATCCCACCACCGACAACCACGCAATCGAAGGTTTCTCCAATCGCTTGCGCAGTCTTGAGCTGCCCGGTGTAAAGCGCATCCCGGATGCCATGACCTGCGGTCATGACCGCATGCGTATTGCCGTTCGATGTGGCGTAGTCTCCCACACCGCCGTAGCCATCCCAATCCTCTTGCGCCATCATCGGCGCCGGAAATGGACGTCCATCGAGGAAATCGGCCCGTGCCATCTCGGCATCCATGCCGAGCGCGCGGTCTGCTGGTGAGCCCTGCGGTTTTTGCGGCGGAAGTCCCACTCGGTTTCTCCTCACGGGAGGTGGTGCTACACTTCGACCACTGTACTATAGGACGTTTCCTTACAAAGTTCGCCACCTTCATGGGGTAGACGATGAAACGTAGACGCTTCCTTCAGTTAGCCGCAGGCGCCGCTGTTGCCGCGACGGTGCGCACTACAGCCTTCGCGTCGGTCAATGGCGATCAGGAAATCTTGCTTGCGATTCGTGGCCAATCGCTCGGCGCCGGTGAATCAGTTCGCGTGCGACCCGGCGAGCATGTGCGATTCCACTTTGTTCATGCAGAAGGCTCGGGGGACGTTCACCTCCATCTCCCAGGTCATCGCTTTACGGTGATCGCGCTCGATGGAAATCCAGTGCCAACACCGGCCGTGGTCAATGTGCTCTCGCTTGCCGTGGGGGAGCGCATCCACGCGATCGTGGAGATGAACAGCCCAGGAAACTGGAACCTCGGCTCGCTGAATGACGCTGAGCGGGCGGCCGGACTCCAGGTCCGCGTCGCCTACGCGAACGAGAACGGCCCTGCGCGTTGGCAGGCCCCGCCTGCCGTCGACTGGTCCTACGCCCGATTCAGTGCGGCGAGCAGAGTGGTTCCGCCGGCAGATCAGACGATGGAAATGCTGGTTGAGAAAGGTCACTGGATCATCGATGGGCAATCCCACGCGGATCTTGATCATCTCTCCTTCCCAGCAGGCCGCCGATATCGCCTGCGCATGATGAATGCCACGGATCGAGCTCATCCCGTGCACCTGCCCCACCACTGCTTTCAGTTGACGCGAGTCAACCAGATTCCGGTCTCAGGAATCGTCAAAGACACCATCCGCCTCGAGCGCTACAACGTGATCGAAGCCGATGTGCTTAGGCGTTCCGCACTCAGATCCGTTGCGCATTCCGGGTGATGTAGTCGTCCAATGACGCATCCGGACCGATGTAATGAAATTCCTCGGCAGAGGTCAACCCGTACTTCCCGCCAGTCGTGCGATCGCGGGTCACGAAGGCAGCCTGAATGAATTCCTGGGTCGCCTTGTCCCCCGTCAGGGTTGGGACGCGCAGTCCCCGTTCCGCAAGGCTGTCATTTAGATCCTTGACCATGTGAGTGATCATCGTCTCGCACGACTCGATCGCAGCGATCTTCTGCGGCACCCACGGTCCGATATCCACTACCCGGTTGACGAGCTGCGGGCCACGGGCAAAGTAGTACTTCTCTGAAACCGCATGCGGTTTCAATCCCGCGTCGAACTGCTCGGGAAAATCCAACAGGCCACTTGACATCCAGCATGCCGCCTCCACGGCTTGCGCGGTCACGTAGTGATCGGGATTTTCTTCGTAGTGCCCCCACGGGTCATAACTGAAAACCGTATCTACCTTGAGCAAACGAAAGAGGAAGATCAGGCGGCCGCGAAGTTCGGTTCTCGATACGTCATCGAGGCGATGGTTACGATAGGCCAGGTCGTAAGCTTTCTTGAACCCGAGGGTTTTGACCAGCCGCGCCGTGTCCCGCTCATTGGCCACCACGGTTTCCCCCAGGGTCAGGTGGTACGAGTCCTTCTCGTCGTTGCTGGTTCGAATAAAGTAACCGGTGTAACCCTCGCTCAAGAGCTTCGCTAACGTGCCGCCGGCAAAGATGGGGCCGTCGTCCAGATGGGGAGTGATCAATGCCAGGACCCTGCCGCGATGCGGCTGTTGGGGGTTGGATCGCTCAATGACCACCTGCTCATTGCCAGGAACCTGGCCTTGGCCACTTCCCGCGAGCGCTGCTGCCGCAACCCCTAAAAATTCACGACGTCGCACGAAACCTCCCAAATTGTTACACCCATCGGATCGACAAACGGGGGAGAAAGAACACTTGACAGGTGTAGTATCTACATCGGAATGGCGATTCAGGACAAGATTTTTGGCAAACCGCTGGCGACGAGTGAAGAACGCGCCGAACAAATTGGAGTTGGAGCCGGCATCCCCATTTTTGGGCTCGATGCCCTGACCAGCGCGGCATACGGTCCAGAGGCTGCCCTTGCGTTGTTGATCCCGCTAGGGACCCTCGGCACCCAGTACCTCCTGCCCATCATCACCGCCATTCTCATCCTGCTGGTGATCGTCTATTTCAGCTATCGGCAGACGATTGCTGCCTACCCAACCGGGGGCGGCAGTTATACCGTCGCCACGGAGAACCTGGGTGAGAAAGCCGGCCTCCTGGCCGCCGCAGCATTAATGATCGACTACATCCTGACCGCGGCCGTAGGCATCTCCGCCGGCGTGACGGCGATGACTTCCGCACTGCCCAGATTTCAACCTCACACCCTGGCGCTATGTCTGCTGATTCTGGCGATCCTGGCCGTCGTGAATCTCCGCGGGGTAAAGGATACCGGCACCACCTTCATCGTACCTACCTTTCTCTTCATCGGGACCTTGCTGACGCTGGTTGCCGTGGGCATGTACAAGACGGTCGCAGCCGGTGGCCATCCCCTACCCGTGGACCCGATGCCGCCGCCGCTGCCCCAGACAGTGCAGTTTCTGGGTCTGTGGATGTTGATGAAGGCGTTCTCCAGCGGCTGTGCCGCGATGACGGGTGTCGAGGCGGTTTCCAACGGTGTAATGGCCTTTCGAGAGCCGCGAGCCAAAAACGCACAGCGTGCGCTTACCGTCATCATTGCCATTCTGATCGTCCTGCTCTACGGCACGGCGTGGCTGACCAAGCACTACCAGATAACGGCCATGGACCCGGATGCAAGCGGATACCAGAGTCTCTTGAGCCTGCTGGTGACCGCAGTTTTTGGCCGGGGTTGGTTCTACTTCCTGACCATGGGAAGCGTGCTGCTGGCCCTTGCTCTGAGCGCCAACACTGCGTTTGCAGACTTCCCTCGCTTGACCCGGGCCATTGCATTGCACGACTACCTGCCGCACGTCTTCATACTGAGGGGACGGCGCCTGTTGTTCTCCCACGGCATCTACGCTCTCGCCGGGTTCACCGCAGTGATTTTGATCCTCTTCAAGGGGGTGACCGACAGGCTGATCCCGCTGTATGCGATTGGAGCCTTTCTCGCCTTCACCCTTTCGCAAGCCGGCATGGTCATGCACTGGAAGAACGAGACAGGCGATCATAAGGGCCGGGCATGGCACATGCTGGTGAACGGAACCGGCGCGGTCGCGACCGGAGCCACCACGATCGTGGTCCTGGCTTCAAAGTTCAAATCCGGTGCGTGGGTCACCGCGCTCCTGGTCCCAACCCTGATCCTGCTGATGTACTCCGTGAAGAAGCACTATAACCGCGTGCGCTTCGAAGTCAGAGACTGCGACCGGCTTAAAGTCAATAACCTGGAGCAGCCTTTGGTGGTGATCCCCATGGCGGGGTGGAACCGGATCTCAGAAAAAGCTTTGCGGTTTGGCCTGCTGCTTTCCAAGGAAATCAAAGTCGTCCACGTCCACTCCGAGGACGAAGCCCACGGAATCGATAAGGACTGGCAAGAGAAGATCATTACCCCCATTCGCGAGGCAGGTCTTCCCGACCCCGAATTAGTAACCATCCCTTCGACATTTCGCTTCATCATCTCGCCGCTCATGGACTACATCCTGCATCTCGAGAGCGAAAACCCGGACAGGAAGGTTGCCGTGGTGCTGCCGGAGCTGGTGGTGCGCCACTGGTGGGAGAATCTCCTCCATAATCAACGCGTGCAGGTGCTGAAAATATTGCTCCTGGTCAGGGGTAACCAGCGCATCGTGGTCATCAATATCCCCTGGTATTTATAGCCGGGCCCCGCTACCCCAAATCCTCCAGCGCCATGTGGGACTCAGGCAACACCTGTCCCCCGTCGACCACGATCGTCTGCCCTGAAATAAACCCCGCCTCATCACTGGCCAAAAAGAGCGCCGCGTAGGCGACATCTTCCACCGATCCAAGCCTGCGCGCGGGGATTGCCGACGTCATCTTCGCCATGTAATCGGCTCCCAAAGCCTCAACGCCTTCGGTGCGAATGTTCCCGGGAAGCACGGCGTTCACCGTGATGTTGTAAGGAGCAAGCTCAATCGCCGCGGTGCGGATAAAACCCAGTTGCCCGGCTTTGCTGGCTCCGTAGTGACTCCAACCCGGGTAACCCGTGATCGGACCGGTGATGGAAGACGTAACTACGATGCGTCCTTTTCCCCGAGCTTTCAACGCCGGCAGACATGCTTGAACGGAGAGAAACGTTCCCTTGAGGTTAACGTCCAGAACCCGATCCCAATCTGCTTCGCTCATATCGAAGAGTTTTGCAGCAGGGAAAATCCCTGCGTTGCAACAGAGGATGTCGATCCCGCCGTGGCGCTCGATCGCCGTCTGAGCCATGCGGAGATTGTCTTCCACCTTGGAAACATCCGCGGCTATGGCAGTCACAGTGCCCCCGCCGCTTTGGATTTCGGCAGCCGCCGCTTCCGCCTGGGCAAGGTCCCTCGCCGCGATGAGCACGCGCGCTCCCTGGCCAGCAAAGACGCGCGCGATGCCTTTTCCAATTCCCTTGCTTGCCCCGGTCACGATGACCGAGCGTCCTTCGATCGATGTCAGCACGTAGGCTCCTGTTGAAGCTCGAACGATTCAAACATCCCAATGATAGCCAGGAGCGAAGTCCCAAATATAGGGTTACTTTTTCAACTGTCGCGGTAGCTTGTCCCTCCCAGCTCTGGGTATGCTGTCTCCATATCGGTCTATCGTTCTTTTCGGAGATGCACCCATGAATCGTCGTTTGTTTCTGCAGAGGTCGGCTGCTTTCACCGGATGCAGTGCGGTTGGCCTGACGGGATGCGTTCACAAGCCGGTTGCGGGTCCGTTTGCTGCCGCGCCTTCACTGCCGTTCTACGATGCGCCTGGACCGCTTATTCCGATTCGGGCCGATGTTGATCGCATCTTTCGCATCACGGTTTGCCTTCGGCCGTTTCGCGCTGCGGGGCCGCGGCTGGACGTTGAGCGAGTGGGCGACAAATTGGTGGTTCATAACTATGGCCACGGCGGCAGTGGGTGGTCGCTGTCATGGGGGTCGGCGGATGTGGTGGTGCGCAAGGCACTCGAGGGGGCCAACGGAAGAAAAGAACTGGCTGTGATCGGGTGTGGCGCGTTGGGGTTGACAGCGGCAATCACGGCGCAGCGCGCGGGGTTTAAGGTCACGATTTATGCCAAAGAGCGGCCGCCCTATGTGCGTTCTGCGAGAGCGACCGGGTCATGGACCCCAGACTCGCGGATTGCGTTGAGCTCGGCAGCGTCGCCGAACTTTGGCGCCGAGTGGGAGTCGATGGCCCGTACTTCTTTCGCGATGTATCAGAGCTACCTGGGCATGGCGGGCACTCCAGTCGAGTGGACAGACTGGTATTTTCTTCGTGATGAGGCTCATGGCGAACACTCATCACAGTTGCGACCGAGCGAGCACCACGACTTTGCGCACTACGGCGATCGCATTGCCGACTTGACGCCTATGTCCCAGGATATTCCGGCAGGTGCGCATCCATTTCCCACCAAGTATGTTCAACGGGATAGTTCGCTGACGTTTAACATAGCCGACTACTCGCGTCAGTTGATGAACGACTTTATGATCGCGGGCGGGACCATCGAGACACGGGAATTTAAATCGCCACAGGATCTGGCTTCGCTTCGGGAGACGGTGATGATCAATTGCACGGGCTATGGGGCTCGCCAGTTGTGGTCCGACGAGAGCATCGTTCCAGTTCGTGGCCAGATTGCGTGGTTGATCCCGCAGGAGGGCGTGCACTATGGGCTCATCTACAAGGGCGTGAATGTTCTAGCGCGGCGTGATGGGATTGTGGTGCAGCCGTTCCGTGACGAAGACGAGGGCTGGAATGACAGCAATGAGCAGCCCGATAGGGCCGCGGCTGTGGCCGGGGTTGAGGTTCTCCAGGAGCTTTACGGGCGCATGGAGAGGATGCCTAAGCGGCGATCGTGATGGGTGCCTCTCGCGCTTGGGTAAATCTGGAAGGACCGGGACCATACCTGACGCCTCATCTCAGCGGAGCTTTTGCTCCTGTGTAGTTGTCTACAGTTTCGGTCCAGGTGGATCCCAGACCTGTCGCTGCGCGGATGTCTCTGCGGAGATGCTGGTTCTTCAGCACCAACTCCGCGATCAGTAACTGCAACCTCACTGTTTCATCTTCCAGCTGCCTGATTCTTGTGAGCAGTTCTGGATAAGCCGAATCGCCAGGCATATGGCCTCTCCTCTCCAACGGTGTACGGGAATGTGTCTCTGCTGCACGCTTAATCGCTTACAGCATTCCGGGTAGCCAGCGGCGCGAAGTAGGCACGAAACTTCCATGCCAGGAAAACCCAGAGGATGGTTGCTAGAATCGCAAGCTGCGGACCGCTCCGTTGCATCGTCAGGTGATAGGTGATGATGTTGGCGATGACGGGTGCGAGGAGGGCCAGACCCAGGGGTAGAAACTGATTGACGATCAGTGAGAGTCCCCCGAGAACCTGGACTGCGCACACAAGATACACGTAGTGCGAGGTCATGAGAGCTCCCAGGAAAGCACCCGGCACTCCCGTAAGCGGGGGCGCGGGTAGAAAGTTAAGGAACCCGTTCAGACCGAAGAAGACGAACATCAAGCCAAGAAGGATTCGCGCGACCAGTACGACGATTTTCATTTTGATTGCCTCCATTGAGGTGTCGAATGACCAAGGGTAAAATCGACAGCCTTTTCGCTTTTTTTTGCACTCCCCGAGGTTGCGGCATGCGCCGGAGCCTTCGCTCCGGCGCATAGCTCAGTTTTCTGCGTTCGCCTCAGCTTCACGGCTACGCAGGTAATCGACAACTGCCTCACTCCAGCCATCGATGTGCGTCCAGGCGCCGTAGCCGACGCCATTCCGCGCGCTTGCTACGTTGACCACATAGCCGCGGCCTTGCGGCGCAGGTACACGGTCGTGCGACTGCTCATCGGTGATCACGATGATGCGGTCATACGTCTCGCGCAGGCTCCGCAGAGCATGGCCAAGCTGGGTTCCACCGTGGGGCTGGCTGGACACAATCGCATCGCGCAAAGCAAAGCCACGACGCGAAGGCACCCGGACCAGCTTGTCGGAGAAGCTGTAGACCGCGACTGCCTCGCATACTTCGCGAAGCAGCACAGCCAATCCGCACGCGGCGTCCATACGCAGCATCTCTGAACGGCGAGCCAGCGGAGCATCCATGCTGCCGGAAGTGTCGACCAGCAGCACAGTCCGGCCGGCAAACTTCTCCCGTCCCGCGATGGCCTTATACATCGCCTGCTCCAAGGCCTCCTCCCACTGCGGCGCATAGCGAGCCGCAGCCAGGAAACGGAAGGGCAGTACGCGGTCCGTCTTCATCGCAGACAAGGCTTGGAGGACAGCCTCCTCACTGACGCCTGCATCCTTCATATTGCGAAGGTTGCGCAGGATTGCGAGTGCACCCAGCTTGCGCTCCGCGATCAAGCGCTCCCAGTGGGCACGCTTGTCTCCGCCTCCGGAAAGAGCTACTTCCCAGGTGTCGGGAGTGAAGAGATGCCCTTCAATGAGCCGCCTCCACAACCCAGCCTGGTCCGCGTCGATCGGCTTGGCGTGGCACAGGAAGAGTACGTCGCGCAGACGGACGACGCCTGCACGGTCATACTTGGCCAGTGCGTACTCATCGAACTTGGTGAACGCGGCTGCGAGGCCTTTCTTCACCTGGCCCGACAACGGTGCGCGGCCATCCGCCCAGTAGATCGCCATGAACTCTGACAGCTCGTCCGCACGCTGAATCACGCGCGTGAGTGTCTGCGCGACCAGGGCGCGATGGCTGGCATGACGGGCCATCTCGCGCACCAGGAGCAGCGGTACGTGACGCAACTTCATCGCCTCCCGGGCCTCAATGGCGAGAGCAGCCACCTTCATCGCATCGACGTGGGGAACAAGTTCGCGGATACGCCCTGCGATCTGCACTCCCTCTTCGTAGAACTCGTCCTCCCAGAGCATGCAGGCAAGGACGGAACGGCGAAGAGTCTGCTCGGGGGTGATCGCCTTTGCGGGCGCGCCCTCGTGCGTCCTTACCGGCACGAGGTGACTCAACTTCAAAATATTCAATTTCGCCATGCACTGCCTCCTTCCTTTCAAGCACTCCGCCGGGGAACAGGCGACTACGGATGAGCTACATGAACTTGCGTCCATGGCGGGAATCGAACCCGCGACCTCCGCTGTTTGCAAGCGGCGCTCTCCCGCTGAGAAGTATCCGTTGTCTACGCCACCGGCGAAGTTCTGTTGGCCCTATCACGCTTCTACTTCTTCCTCTTTCACCAGCCCTAATTTGGCGCGAAAGCCGACCGGCTTCAGCGAGCTGCAGGGCTCCACATCGATGGCCAGCTTGGTCATCGCGTCGTAGCTGGGGTCGATTTCGATCGAGATACTTCGTACATTCCTTCACCTTGAAGGGCAAAGTAAGGTTCGGGACCACCTCGGTACAAATCACGACTAACTCCGACTCACGAAAGCCCGAGACGATGTGCGCCCAAGTACACGTTGCGCACAAGGACGCCCACACACTCGGAGTTCCACCTTTGACATTCATCTTGCCCATGGCAAGCTTGCTTTCTATCCGGATCAACCGGAGGTGAACGGCCGGGGAACAAACGACGACAGAGCTTTGAGGTGCTCTACCACTGAGCTACGCAGCGTACGGCTGCGGCAGGAATCGAACCTGCGTCCACCCGCGTAACAGGCGAAGTATCTGTTGTCTACGCCACCGGCCAAACTGAGTGCGTGGTGACGGTATGCGTCACCGGGGAATCAGCGAAGAGAGTTTCAGAGCGCGTTTCTTGCGGTATCTTGTGCTTCGGGGCTACGCCCCCATCCCGCTAGCGGCCACTCCGGCAGGGTTTTCCCGGCCCTGCTTTCTGTGTCGAGGAAGTAACTCTCTTCTTTCGCCACCGGTGAAACAACCTTTGGTCAGGGAATAAACACACGCGGCGTGAGGGGACTTGAACCCCGCTCTTTTCAGAGTTGCCAGATGTATCCGCGTACTCCGCCACTGACCACAATGTTTTTGCGAGGAATGTGTGCCGTTTCCCGGGAGCCCAGTGACCGGGAAGACTAGGCGGATCGGAGGGATGCGCCGGGAGTCCAGAAGCCATTCTTCGCGCGTAGGTAGTCGGGCCGAGTGACCGGCATGACTTGCGCTTCGAATTGGATGAGGTGTTTCATTGTGTCGCCTCTGGGCTATAAGAACACTGTGAGAATGCCATACTTCGGATTGAATTGCAATCAACAATCAAGAAATTTTATACGTTTTGTGGATTTCTTCGTTGTCCATCGATTGCGCGAGTGTCGGGGTTGAAAAATGCAGGACTTCGTCAGTCTTCGTGACAACGCGCTTTGGAAATGTAATCACCACAGTTCCTTGGAGCTAATTCCTTTTGTCCGCCTCCACGTCTTTGCTCCGCCTGACAAAAAGCGGCCGGTAGTGGTGTTAACGCGCGACAGCGCCATCTCGTACTTGTCTATGTCAGTGTCGCGCCGATAAATCTACGATTCGCGGGGTTCCCTCTGAAGTCGTCCTTAGTGAAGAGGACGGCATGAATGCGGCGTGCGCAGTGAACCTCCATAATACGATCACGGTTTCTCAGGACCGGCTGGGTAAGCGCGTTGCGAGGCTGCACCGCTTGCGGATGAAGGAAATTGGTGGTGCGCTACGCTTTTCGCTCGGTTGCGATTAGCCCCGAGAGTGCCTGCGCCGTCGATTGAACAGCGTTTCGGATCGGGGTTGAGCTATCCGTCCCCCGAAACTATCGCGTCCCCGAAACTATCGAATTTGATCTTTCCCAGCCTGGACGCTTTCAGCTCACCAATCTCGGTTTTGTCTAAGTTGGGCCTCTGGTTTGGGTCCCCCCGCTGATCTTCGGTTTGGAGAAATGCATTCGCCTGCAGTTGGGATTTGGCAACGTTGCCAAATAAGTCCTTTGTTTCACGAAGATGGTCAAGGTGCTCAAGTAATTAATTTGGTCATCTTGCCTTCCGTTAAGGGCGGGTACTCATCCTCCTGAGGGGCAAAGTCCACCTCCAGTCACCTGATTTCCCGTCTTTGGAGCTACGAACGCCGATATCCAATTGGACGCGGCGTAGGGTGGCGATGCAGACACCACCGCGCGAAGGATCCAGACTGAAATGCTCCGCGGTGCTCTCGGTGCAGGAATCGGCCGATGCAAAGGAGCGAGGCTCGACCGCCGGCGGAGTTGAGGGCTGAAGCCGGAAAGCTCGATTGAAGAAGCGGTTGTTGGGCCGGATGATGGCCATCTATTCACCATTTTGCGGGGCAGCCTCCGCGTTCATTGACAGTGATGCCACGCATGGCCGCGCGCAAGGCAACAACGATTGCCTCCATGCGACCGGCATGGCATAAGAATCTTGTCTTATGGCCTACAGTAATACGCTCGGGAGCTGCCGTCCATGGTCCCGGGAAAGAATCATGTGGAAGAGCGGGTAGTAAACTCGTGATTACTCCCTACTGTTCAAGAATGATGAAGTAGTTACCCCCCCGGTTATCAGCGAATCTATTAGGCGGGAGGGGCCTATTTACTGGATTCATCATGCGATTTCCTGTTTGCGCTAGACTTCGCACGGTCTGCTTTCTTAAATCTTTTCGTCGCAAATCGTGTGGTAAGGGCGGATGAAGATTGAACAGCATTTTAGATGGGGGTTGAGCTAGTCGCGGAGTTCCCTCCGAAGTCGTCCTTGGTGAAGAGGACGGCATGAAGGCGGCGTGCAGCAGTGAACCTCCATGATACGATCACGGTTTCTCAGGACCGGCTGGGTAAGCGGGTTGCGAGGCTGCACACCTTGAGGATGAAGGAAATTTGTGGTGCGCTACGCTTTTCACTCGGTTGCGATTAACCCCGAAACCGCCCGAGTCGTCAAAGATTGAACAGCGTTTTGGATGGGGGTTGAGTTATCTGTTCCCGAAGCTACCCCCTCCCTTGGCAAGGGCTGTCACTGCCTTAATTCACGGAAGGGTTCTCCGCGTGGTCTACGACAAGAACCTCGGTGGGGGCTTTCGCAGATACGAGTTTGAGTCCAAGTTGCTCCTGAACGAGCGTGAAGACTGAGGGCCCATCCGACTGCAACATTGCGGTGGCTGCACCCTTCAGGGTGATGTCGAAGAATCCTTTAATGCCTGTCCGGTCCACCACGGGCCGATCGATATCCCGTAACTGCGATAGCTTCTCCGCGAATTCAGGCATGGATGTATCGTGGAAGACGAGGTTGCCATTCTCCACTCGTGGCAGTGATTCGCTGGAATGAGCAGCAAAGAGGGCGCCATCAGCTTTCGGTGCAGGGAGTTTGGATCCCCCTTTGGCAGAGACCAACTCATAGACGCCGAGCATCTTTGTCTCACGATGGAGCATAAGATTAAATCTCTTTGCCAGCAGATCCTGAAGCATTGCTTCGAGCTGGCTGACAGGCACCGGCCCCTCAGCCTTGGCAAAAATATCATAGCGCTCGGGCCTCAACGAGTTCAGTCCGGAGATCCGATAAAATTGAACGCCGTACGCCCACTGTATGCACTCACTCAAATCCACGTTTCGCATAGTAAGACGGTCCGGTGTGAACTCGATTTTGGAACGGGAACCTCCCTCGCCTCCGGCCTTCCAGGCCGAGTTGGGTCTGACGGACGCCACTTCAAATGCCACCGCGTGTGAGTCCACCAAGGATCGGGCCTCACCAGGAGGTGCGCTTCCGATTCCGGCCTCACCACTCGTGGTAAGGGCCATGATCACTACAACGGCTAGCACGTGCCTGCGCCCCAGCTTCAGGCACGATGAACTGCGGTTTGCCATGACGGCCTCGAGGCGTCTCTCGGTTTATGGGGAAAGGAATGGCCCTGAACTTAATGTCCCTCATCCGCGAAGATAATAGTTACCGGGTCGGGCACCTTGACACCCGGGCGTCCCAGGGTTCCAAGAAGCACAAGAGGTGCACGGTCTAACGAATAGCATACTACATAGCAGAGCGCTTCTGTTCTTCAAGTTCACGTCTCGCGTTTTTGCTCACCTGAAAAAGGACCTCAGGGGCTAAAGCCCTCATTGGCTCCACTCCGTACGGCCCGACTAAAGTCGTGCCCTGATACAGAGCATCAGACCGGTGGCTATCTGAAACGCGCGCATTTCCGCAGATTGTTTGTCTATAGTTTCGAGAACAGTTCTCATTCGGGCTCTAAAGCCCGACGTATGGGTCTGCGAAAGGTTCTTGGGCTGTCCAAATTGGCCAGCTGAAAAATCTTATTTGGACAGACCTGAAGTTCAGCCGTCCCCATTCGACAAGCTCAGGGGAGGCTCTTCGGGACTCAAAGCGAATCCACTGCCTGCTTCCGGTCCAATCGGAGGCGTCAGCCACAATTTGGTCAATCGCAATACTGTGAGTCAATACTGTAACCAACACGGTTACCGTTTGATGCTCAGCGCCGGGTCACAGCAAATAGGATGAGCCAGAACACGGCCAAAAAGGGAGATGAGGATACGACGAGGCGCGTTTGAGGGAAGTCCCTATTTGACGACCAGAACAGAAGGTAGAAGATCACCATGAGGGTGACTAACAGAACAGCCGCCAGCAGGACGGTTGCCAGCGGGCGCGGCAGGCGAGGCCTTTGCACTGCGTGCACGAATACAGCGTAGCTAATCCCACAAGTACCGCTCACCAGCACAACACAGGGAAGCCAACGGTTGAGGCCAAAGGCCTGCCCCACGAGATAAAGCGCGGTAGCCTGTGCGAGCGAGACGATGATCGTCGTCACCAACAGATAGGGCCAAAAAGTGTCGCGACCACTGAAAGGCTTGATCGCGAAGAATGCCTCGACGTAGAAGTTTGTGCTCTTGCGAAGAACCAGCTTCGCAGTATCGACATGTTCTCCGAGATAGCTCTGCAAAAGCCGCTGCTGCAGGCCGCTCGCTTCTACATACAAGGTCAGCAAATGGCCCAAGCTTCATAAAATAAGAGAAGTATGGCCAAAAGGACAGTTGCGACGACGGTTTGATCATAGGGTCCTTTCACAAAGTAGCTGGCCAGGAGATCGCGAAACTTGCCGATCGGAAGGACCAGGGCGAGTCCGATACCGGCCAGAAGCAGATGGGCTATCCAATTCCGTTCCAGGGCAGTTTCGAGTCCGCTCATACGATCGGAATTGAGTTTCAAGAGAAATTCGTTGGTGTGATTGTCGTTCTCCGGCGGCCTCAACTTCGTTTCTTCAGCCATGGGGCTATCTCCCTGCCACGGTATGTTATTCCCGCAGCGAGCGAGGCGATGCAATATTCAGATTGAGGCTGACGGATCGAACGAAAAGCCGGCTGGCAGCCGGGCTAGATCCTTAATGAGTGGCGGAGGGAGAGGGATTCGAACCCCCGTTACCCTTTCGGGTAAAGCGGTTTTCAAGACCGCCTGTTTCAACCGCTCACACATCCCTCCGCGTGAGTGTTATCAATAGCTTACCAGCACCCGGATACACTGGTGGAGATTACTTCCAAGCTGCTGGGCCCAGAGCCGGGCTGGCCGCTTCCCGCGAAGAATCAGGTGAGGATGAGGAAGCGCATTTTGTTGCGGTTCAGACCGTTTGGCGTGGCGGCTGTACTGCTGGGTTGTTGGGTTGCCCGGGCCCAAAACGGCGTCGTCACGCACCAGGGTCCCGCCGCGACGCCGGGCAGGTTCGTCGATGTCACAGCGGCCAGCGGCGTTCATTTTAAGGGCCAAGCCTACCATACTGCGAAGAAATATCTCATGGAAACCATGGGCTCGGGCGTTGCTCTGTTTGATTATGACAACGACGGGCGCCTGGACATTTTCTTCGCCAACGGCGCACCTTTGAGCGATCCCACGGCGCCGGGCACGATACCGCAGAAGGCCGGCCCCAAAGACTGGAATCGGCTCTACCATCAAAAGGATGACGGAACCTTTGAAGACGTGACCGAGAAAGCGGGCCTCGCCGGCGCAGGCTATGACATGGGCGTGGCCGTGGGCGACTACGATAATGACGGTTACGAAGATCTCTACGTGACGGGATACGGCGGGAACCGTCTTTACCACAACAACGGCAACGGCACATTTGCCGACGTGACCGAGGCTTCCGGTACCGGCGGGAGCGGGTGGTCCACATCCGCGGCCTGGGTCGATCTGGACAACGATGGACGGCTTGATCTGGTCGTGCTCCGTTATCTGAAATGGGACTTCTCCGACCTGTACTGCGGTGAACACCGCGAGGGGTACCGCTCCTATTGCCATCCTGACCTGTTCCCGCCCATCGTTCCGCTGGTTTATCACAATGACGGCAACGGCCACTTTACCGAGGTCGCCGCGAAAATAGGACTCGACAAGCCAGGCAAGGGGCTGGGGATTTCCATCGCCGATTACGACCGCGATGGCCACACGGATATTTTTGTCGCCAACGATTCCATGCAGGAGTTTCTCTACCACAACAAAGGCAATGGAACGTTTGAGGAAGTGGGCCTGCCCGCAGGGGTTGCGGTGGATGGAGAGGGGCGCACCTATGCGGGCATGGGCATCGATTTTTCTGACTACAATAACGACGGCCTGCCAGACCTGATCATCACCGATCTCGCCAACCAGAGGTACGCCATTTACCAGAACAACGGCGATGGCACCTTCACCTATTCCAGTTATTTGAATGGTGTGGCGGCGGCGACGCTGCTTCATTCGGGCTGGGGTGTCAATTTCCTCGACTACGACAACGACGGCTGGAAGGACCTGATCATTGCGCAGGGACACGATATCGACAACGTGCAGTTGAGCTTTCCCCAGTTGCGCTACAAGGAACCGATGCTGCTGATGCACAACGACGGCAAGCACCTGGTGGATGTATCGAGCGCATCGGGCGAAATCTTCCAGCAAGCGTGGGCTGGCCGCGGGACTGGCAGCGGGCGATATCTGGAACGATGGGCGTGTGGATGTAGTGGTGACCACCAACGACGGTCCTGCTTACATCGTGCGCAACGAAACGCCGACCAGCAACCATTGGCTGGGGATCAAACTTGTGGGGCACAAGAGCAACCGCGATGGCATTGGCGCGGAGATCAAACTGACCACTTCGAAGGGAATGCAATTTGTTACCGTGTCCACGGCCGCCAGCTATCTGTCAGCGAACGACAAGCGGGCACACTTCGGGTTGGGGAGCGATGCGGCGGCGCAATCGATCGAAATCCGCTGGCCAAGTGGGACAGTGCAAACGCTCAAGAATATTTCCGGAGACCGCGTGCTGGTGGTGGATGAACCTTCCAAGTCTGAGGCGGCAAAATGATACAAAAGTCTGTGCGCGTAATTTGATCGTTATCTATGACAAGGTATACTCGCTGCTGTTAGCTTCTTAATCTGCCTGGCATCGCTTCGAAATGAAGAAACAATCTTCGCATGCAACGCTGACCGACGTAGCTCGAGCAGCCGGTGTAGGAACGACTACCGTCTCACGGGTGATCAACGGCGGCGAACGTGTCAGCCAGGAAACGCTGGCGCGGGTTCAAGCGGTCATCGAAAAACTTGGTTATCAGCCGAACCAGGCCGCGCGCATTCTTAAGGGGGAGCGGACCAAGACGATCGGACTGATCGTTCCCAGCATCGCCGACTCATTTTTCTCGATTGTCGCCGAAGCGGTGCAAGAGACAGCGCGCGCGCACGACTCGCTTCTTATCGTAACCGTCTCGAGCAACGAACCGGCGATTGAACTCGAGAATCTCAACGTCCTCATCCGCCACCGCACAGACGGTCTGTTGTTCGCTCCCGCCCATTCTGAGAATCGCAGCCTGGCCAACATGCTCGATACCCTCTCGACTCCCAGCGTCACCTTCGACCGCCCTTTGTATGACTCCACCGTGCCCAGCGTGGTCAGCAATAACTACAAGGGCGCGAAGGACGCGACACAACACTTGATCATGCACGGGTGCAAGCGAATCCTTTGCCTGGGCGGGGAAGTCGATCTATATACGATCAAAGAGCGCATCCGCGGCTATAAAGGGGCTGTCAAGCAAGCCAGACTGGATGCCATTGTCGATACTTCGGTTAGGGATTACGATTCGGCGAAGGCGGCGATTGAGAGCCACTTCTATTCGTCGAACCCCCCGGACGCAGTCTTCGCACTGAAGAATTTTGTCACCATCTATGCCTACGAAGTATTTCAAAAACTGAATATCAATATACCCAGGAAGGTTGCACTCGTTGGCTTTGACGATTTCGAGCTGGCTGCGACGCTTCGCCCATCGATCAGCGTTGTGCGGCAGCCCAGCGAGGATGTTGGCAGGATTGCCGCGGAACTACTCTTCGATCAACTCGTCAATCGCCATCGAGGCAAGCCTGGCGACAAAGCGAAGCCGCAACATATCAAGCTGGAAAATCAATTGGTGTTGCGGAATTCCTGCGGTTGCAATATTGGGACGCATTGAACAGGGCTGAGGATGAAAAAAGCTGGGGCGTGGACGTAGAGGTCGTGTGAAAGCCGCAGATCTCTGCACTACGCTGTTATGTCGAAAAACATTTCCACGAAAAGTCCGCGGAACCGCAGGTCCCTCGGCTTCGCTCGGGATGACAAGGAAAGGGCAACGGTTCCATGGAGAGTGGGTGCCGGACCGAGGTATTTTTCATATTCTGGGTGGGCCTCAGCCCCATTAATCCTCCGGTGGAGAAATCTACGGTTTTCCAGGCGGGTCTAATACACCCTTTTATTGTGGGGAATGTGGGTAGTCCACGCGCAGCGTGAGGATCTCGTAAGGGTGGATCGGCGCTGTGACGCGATCCGTTCCGGTAACGGTCAGAGGTGAGCCCTGGGGCTGCTCCAACAGGTTGGCCACTGTCGCTGCTGTGGCGCCTTGAGGAAGGTGGAGTTCCACATCTCCGCTCTTGCCTGCCCACTCATACAGCCGCAGGATTAGCCCGTTCCCGTCTTCCGTCTTCTTCATCGCGGTCAGGACTACCGTCTCCGGCTGCACCGTCACGAAAGCGTGTTCCGCCGGCAGGGTTCCGCTGTGTGCACCCACCTGCATCGCCTTCAGCTGATAGTTGAAATCGTAGCCCTGGCGAACGGTCAGAGCCTTCTTCCAATCTCCGGCATGGGGATAAAGAGCATAGGTGAAGTGGTGATGCCCGCGATCCGCGTCCGGGTCCGGCCAGGTCGGCGAGCGCAAGAGCGAAAGACGCAGCACGTTGCCCTTGGCGTCATAGCCGTATTTTGACTCGTTGATCAGACTAACGCCGTGCTGCCCGTCCCCCAGATCGGCCCAGCGCATCGCCGGCACCTCAAACTTGGCATCCTCCCAGCTATTGTTCCGCGTCGTCGGCCGCTCGATCGAACCATAAGGAATTTCATAGGTTGCGTTACTGCTGGAGGCAGCCAACGGAAACGCGGCTTTGAGCAAAATGTGGGTTTCATGCCAGTCGATGTCGTTGACCACATCCATGTGATCGACGCCGTTGTAAAGCGTGATGTCCTGCACGAACTTCGAGCTCTGCCACGTGCGGGTCACGCGAATTACCGCCTTCAGCGGCCCTTTCTCAATCAACTCTACAGAATCGGCCTTATCCAACTTGGTGAAGACTTTGTCGAAGTCCGCGTCGATATTCCACGCGTCGTAGTCTTTTGGCGTGTCCTTGAAGGCAATCAGTTCGTTGCCGCAGGCTCCTTGCGCCAGGGTCTCGAAGTTCGCCTTCTTGTCATACAGGCTCGTGATGCAGCCGGTTTGCGGATCTACCGTTACTTTCAGGGCTGCGTTCTCGATCGTCGTTCCGCTCGCCTTCAGATCGCTGGCAAAGGGCCGCTTGCCCGGCACCACATGCAGCAGCGAGTATCCCAGAGACGGCACGTCTTTCGCCTCAACCAGGAGACGATAGCTATTCGTCTTGCCGTTGCTCGAAACAACTTCCGATGGCAGCACGCGATTCTGTGCGTCCAGAACGGACACGCCGTTGGGCGACGCAGAAGGCATCTCGACATCGACCGTGGTTAGACCTGAGCGCTGCCATGCCAGCGGGTTGAAGACCAGCAGCGGCACGTCCCCGGCAGCGCGGGTGTTGATCTCCGCCTGAATCGTGTGCAGGGCCTGGGTAGAGGCTTCGTTGGTTGCCCAGCGCACATCGTCGTAATCCTTTTGCGCGTCCTTATAGATGACCCCAATCCCCGAGCCGGCCGCCAGATCGTGGAATTGGTTGAACAGCACTTTCTTCCACGCCTCGTTCAGCTCCGAGCCGGGATACGCTTGCCCATCCAGCCATGCCAGGGAGGAGTATTTCTCCGCGTTCAGCACCCACTCTTCGCTCTCCCGCATGTTGCGTTTGTGGTTAGCCTGGGTGGTGAAGACGCCACGGTGGTATTCGAAATACAGCTCGTCATCCCACGTCGGAATGCTGACCTTTCCCTCAGGCGGCGGAGGCGGGGGTTGATATCCCTTGGCAATCGACACGTAGTTCCACACCTTCGAGTCCGCGCTGAGCTTTTCCCCAATGTCGTTGAAGTAGCTCTGCGCGATCCCGAACTTCATCTGCGGGAAAACTTTATTGGGCTCCATCCAGTGCTGCCCTTCGTCCAGGACCGCACGCGTCGGTCCTCCACCGTGATCGCCGACTCCATACAGATCCATCATCTCCAACATGCCCGGCGCCTGCTCATGCGCCGTTGCCAGATCCGCGGATAAACGTACCGGGTTCAAATTGTCATTGGCATAATCGTGGGGAAAATAAGCAAGTACCTTGCTTCCATCCGGCGATTGCCACCAGAAGAGCTTGAATGGCAGCTTGTTGGTATCGTTCCACGCCATCTTCTGGGTTACAAAATAGTCCACGCCGGACTTCTTGTAGATCTGTGGCAGTTGCCAATTGTAGCCAAATGAGTCGGGGTTCCAGCCGATGCGTACATCCACACCGTACAGGTCCTTGTAGGTGCGCTTTCCAATCAACAGTTGCCGCACCAGCGACTCGCCATCCGGCATATTCAGATCGGGCTCGATCCACATGCCTCCGACAATCTCCCAGCGGCCTTCCTTGATCCGGCGGTTTATTTCGGCGTTCATCTCCGGATATTTCTGCGCCATCCACACGTTGTACTGCGCTGCCGATTGGGTGTAGGTGTAGTTCGGATATTCGTTCATCAACTGCAGCGCGGTGCCAAAGGTCCGCCTCACCGCCTCGACGGTCTCCGTCCACGGCCAGAGCCAGGCTGCATCGATGTGCGAGTTTCCGGTCAGATGGAGAGTCGCCTGTTGAAAGGCCGGCCTGAGCGGCTCAAGGTCCGACTGCGCTGTGCGCAGGGATGCATCGAACTTGTCCTGATTCGCGTCCTCCAAAGCCTTTAGATCAACGGCTCCGATCGCCGTCTGGAGGGTCGCTTTCTCTTGCGATGGATCCTTTCCCAGGAAAGGCACCAGGAACGCGCCGGAGAGGAACTCCAAGCGCAGGTCTTCGGGGTTGGGACGCTTGGGCGAGAAATCGATGCGCATTTCCGCGCCGCCAAACTCCTTTTTGTCGACAGTCTGCAAAAGCTTAACGGCTACCAGAACTTTGTCCCCCGGCTTGGCCTGATCGAGGAACACGATCGGCTCCAGGTCTTCGCCCATGGCCACTCGCCGGCCATTGAAGTAGATGATCTGCGGGATCGGGCCATTGGCAGAGGCCCGAAAATGGAACCAGATGCGGCTGCCCGTCAGATCATAACCGTCCAAGGTTTTCGGCACTTCGATCAGGCGCCGATACCATACCGCTTGGTTCCCAGCATCCACTCGCGGCTTGACGATGGGCCAACTGCTGTCGTCAAGATCGACGGACTCTCCGTGCTCCACGTCTCCCGCGTGAAACCTCCACTCATTCGCCGGAAGGTGGTTCAGCTGGGACAATTTCTCGATCACTTGTTGAGATGGAGTGGAGAGTGTTTTTAGCGCCTGCGCGGTTTGCTCCGCCACAGGACCGTCTTGCGCTCGCGCCGCGGAGGGTAGAAGCACTGTAAGAACGCTGAGGAGCGCGGTCGCGAGAAGCCTATGCGGAGGAAGGGGATAGTGAATGCGAAGAAATGTGGTGAACACGGTACGGCCTCGTGAAAGAAAGACTCGCGAATTATACAAAAAAGCGACCACGGGTGGAAACGTTTCCATCGAACGAACTCGCCCTATCGTTTTTCTGTGGTGCAAGCAGGCAGGCGGGCCAGCATCTGGCGAACGTCACGAAGTCCCGGGCTGTATTGGAGCGTCTTCTGAAGGGTGGCGCGCGCCGCGGCCGTGTCGCCTGCAATGCATTCCACTTGTGCAAGATTCTTTGCCAGGCCGACGACATCTTCATTGCGTTCAAATGCGGGGCGCCAAAGCGAGATCGCCCCTCGCAAGTCTCCCGATTTCGCCAGCAGCGTGCCGAGGTTGGAGATTGCCGTCAGATTGCTGGGATCCAGATTAAGGACTTCTTGAAACAATTCCTGAGCCTGTCTGGAGTCTCCACGCTCTTCGCTGAGAATGCCTAACGCCGCCAGCGCATCCTTGTCTCCCGACAATTGTGGTTTGATGGCCTCCAACCCCTCATAAGCTTTCTGTTGCAGCCCGACGTTTCCATCGAGCCACCCGTTGTAGTAGGCGAGCGCCATATCGCGACTGGTTGAGCCGGGGGAGAAGACCGGAACCAGCGTGTCACCCGCCGCCGGATTGGCGGTCGTGTTGTCTTTGGACGCTGGAGTTTCCGGATATTTCAGGATGCGGTGATCGGTCCAGGCTACATGCGGAATATTCTCAGCGCCGGTTCGCGGCATATGACAACTGGTGCAGTCAGGATTCTCTGCATGATGCGCGGTGGCAAACGCAGCGCCAGTGTGACAAGCAAGACACTTTTTGCGATAAAAGGCCGCTTGCTCACGCGGCCCGGTGGGTGTGTAGTGGGGATCGTGACAGCTCATACATGACATCGCGTCCCCGCTGGTTTGCTTGCACCTGCTCAGGCTCAACTGCTCCACTTCACTCACGCCGCGCTTGGTTGCACCCTGGCCGCTGTAGACAAAGTAAGCCAGGTAGTCCGAGATGGGATCGCCCGCCTTGAAGTCCAGCGCTGAATGCCCCGCACGCTCTACAGAGATATCCCCTTCGAGGTGACAACTGATGCAAATGGAATCCCGCAGCCGGGCATTGAGCCTGGAAGGATTGACCACCACCGCCTTGCCGCCGATCGCCAGATGCTTCCGCGTATCTCCATGGCAACTCTCACAGGTGATGCCAGCATGGAGAAAGGGCAGCCCACGGTAACGATTGATGGTGCCGGAATCGCTGTGCTCTACCGCACTCATATGACAGCGCAGACACTCGGCCTGTACAGGTAACGCCGGAGGCGCCTGGGTCATCGTTTCGAGCCCGGGCTTCATGTCCAGGTTTTGGGTGGCGGCGTAGTAGGCAACGGGGGACTCAAAGAGGTAGCCATTGAGCGAGTAAAGGTAGGTCAAGCCAAGGTGGCCGGATCCCAGAAAGTATTCGAGCTTCCGGCTTGCAGCGGTCTCCGGGTCTTTCGGGTCCTTATAGGTCAACATGAGTTGCGAATCCTGGAGAGACAGGGTGTAGTTCACACCAGAGGGCTTGTGCTCAAAGGCTCCGGTCTTCACCCTTTCCCCTGCAAGGCCGCTCGCGTTTGCCATCGGTGTAGCCAGATAGCTATGCAGTATCTTCGCGTGGCACTGGCCGCAACTGGCGTCTGCAATGGCCACCGGCGTCACCACTTTCACCGAGGTTTGCTGTGCGATCGCCAGAACTTCGGTGGATAGCGCGAAGGCAAGTAGCGCCGCTCTGTATGCCCAAGCCCTCGGACTATTTCGGTTGGCTCGAGTGAATGGCCGGCAGGGGACAGGATTTGCAGAGTTCACTGGTAATTCCCTTGCCTTCCTCAACAGTGTAGATGCGGTCCACCGCGGCCGGCCGAATCTTTTCGAGCGCGCCACTGGGCCAGTGAATTTCGATCGCATCCACGGTCTTTGCGTCGCCTAACCCAAAATGGACCCGGGGATCATTCGACGATGCAAAGCTACCACCGCTGAGGACATCTCCGCGCTGTATTTGGCTGGAGGATTTCAGATAGACCGTAGAGCCGACAGCATCGCGCGGGCCCTTTGGTCCTCCCAGCAGTCTCAATTCTATCCAGTGATGGCGGTCGTCATCGACGTTGCGCAGGAGCGTGGGCGGCGCATCGACGTTATTCATGACAATATCGATCTTGCCGTCGTTAAAGAGATCGCCAAATGCGGCGCCCCGCGCGGGCACTACGACGGCAAGCCCCGTGTTTTTGACGGCCGGGACAAGTTCGAACCTCTTTCCCGAAACATTGCGGAAAAGAAGCGGCCGCTCAGCGAAGCTGGTGCCCCAGTCGTGCCGGTCCACTTCCGGGTATACATGCCCGCTGGCAATGAAAATATCCTTCCACCCGTCGTTGTCGTAGTCGATAAATCCGTCGGCCCAGCTGAGGAAAGGAATTGTGGTCACGGCCAGGCCAACATCGCGGCTCACATCGGTAAAGCTCAGATCGCCTTCATTGCGATAGAGAACTTTGTAGTCGTCGGAGAAGGTGGTGTTCAAAATGTCGAGCCTGCCGTTATTTTCATAGTCCCCCAGCGCAATCCCCATGCTTGCCGTGTCGCGTCCCTCACCGTTCACCGCGTAGCCAGACTCAAAACTAAGATCTTCAAAAGTCCCGTTACCTTTATTGCGGTAGAGATAGTTCGGCGTGGAGTCGTTGGCTACCAGCAATTCGGGGCGGCCATCCCCGTTGAGATCCGCAAATACAGACGCAAGTCCAAAGTAGCCGGGCGAATCGGCCACTCCCGCCTTGACGCTCACATCGGTGAAGGTACCGTCACCGTTGTTGTGAAAGAGGTGGTCATGCTCTCCTTTCAGTCCTCGCGGCCCGCAGAAGACACTGACCCCTCGGTACTGGCAAAAGTTCGAGACGACCCACCTGGAACCCGCTGCGGGAGGATCATTGAAATCGTAGTAGGCATACCCGGGAACAAACAGGTCAAGCTTTCCGTCGCCGTCGTAGTCACCGAACGTGGGCCCCGTAGACCATGTGCCCAATGAGACCCCGGCTTTTTCCGCCATATCGGTAAAGGTGCCGTCATGATTGTTGTGGTAGAGCCGGTTCTTGCCCACGTTGGTGACATATAGGTCCGGCCATCCGTCATTGTCGTAGTCGCCTACGGCCACGCCCACTCCCCAACGATCGTTGGTGACACCTGCCTTTTCCGCAACGTTGGTAAATGTGCCATCGTGGTTGTTATGAAAGAGGGCCGCATGGGGCGAGGGACCTTTGCCGCTGAGCGCGTCGTAGGTCATCCCGTTGACGAGATAAATATCGAACCACCCGTCATTGTCGTAGTCGAGCAAGGCAACTCCGCCCCCGAGCGATTCGACAATCAGGGCCTTCGCCGGCGTTCCCCCGATGTTCTTCCACGTAGCGAGGCCCGAGGAACGCGAAATATCCTCGAAGACCACCGGGCCTTTCTCCACCATCCCTCCCGCGGTGATAGGGCGATTCTCGGCATCGTGTATCGGGGCATATGCGCCGCCAGTGCTGGCGCCCCCTTGCTGAGCGACCATGGGTGCAGGGGTGGGTTGTTGAGCGTGCAGAAGCGCTGCAGCGAACAGGAAGCCGGCGCGGAGCCATGCTGCGGGAAAGGGGTCGCTCCTAATGCGAGGTGCTCTTGATGGAGATGGCATCGCTTGCCTGTCCCGCCACTGCTTCGCTGGCTTCCCGTTGCAACTGGGCATAGGTGCGCAGTTCCTGTTGCGCCTCGGCCGTCTTTCCATCTGCCTTATAGACCTGGGACAAAAGAAAGTGGATCGAGGGTTCTTTCGGGCTTTCCTGTTCCGCCATCAGCAGATCGGGTAACGCTTCCTTTTGCCGGTCCAACTTAATCAGCGACCGCGCACGGTCGACATGGGCCTGCATGAGCTTGGGACAGCGCTCAATGACCTGATTTACATCCGATAAAGCGTCGCTCGCCGGGCCATTCGCCTCCAGGGTGGCATTCGCCAGCTTCCATCTCGCCGTGCAATTGTTGGGATTGTTTTTGAGCTCAGCGTTGAATTCGGTTTCTGCTGATTCCCACTTGCCGGTCACCCAGAATGTGTTTCCCATGTGCTCATGGGTACCCGGCTGCTGCGGAGCCAGATCGGTTGCTTTCTTGTACTCGACCAGCGCTCCATCGTAGTTGTGCATGCTCTCATCAATTTCGCCGGCAACGATGTGCGCGGTCACCGAGTTCGAGTCAATCTGGTTGATCTTGCCCAGGGCGTCTTCGGAGAGCTGAAGGTAGGTTTTGCCGAGCAGATACCACGCCTGCTGATCCTTCGGATTACGGTCGAGGTAACTGCGGAGGTAGGGAGTCGCTGCCTCATATTTACCCAAATCCACGAGGGTATGCGCCAGCGCTATCTGGAGATTGTCATCATTTGGATTTGCGCGCACAGCCGCTTCCAGCAGTGGCTCAGCCTGGGCGTCGTCGCCTAACTCGTGATAACTCATACCGAGCAGTGTTGACGCTGTGGGCATATCCGGATTCAGCTCGAGCCCATGTTTCAGGACCTGGGCGGCATGCTCGTAATCGCGCTCGTTGAAATAGAGCATCCCGAGATTGTTGTAAGCAGGGGCAAGGTGTGGCGCCAACTTGAGCATGGCGCGATACTTTTCGATCGCCTCGGTGTTGTCTCCCTTTTGCTGAGCAGCTTTAGCTTGGGCATAAAGGGCCTGCACCTGGGGCGTCACTTCATCATTGGAGGACGCTTGTGCGTGGGCCGCGAGCGCGGCTAGGGACACGCACATCAGGGCTGCTAGCGTGCAAGTCCTACGCGCCTTGTGCAAGCGGAGTTTCATTACAGAGCTCATTATAGTGGCGGGTCTTGGGGATGAGCACAAGAAGGAAAGGCTGGGATATGGCAGGTTCTTCGGATTTTGCTTTGGGTCAGAGCACGACTTTCGTCGCGACAACACTTTAACGCGGTTTAGAAACCGCGCTGTGCTTATAGATGCTTCACGGCCGCAAGACGAATGAACGCTTGCGGCCGTTGAGAAAGCCTGGACTTAGAACTCTAATCGGAAGCCGACCTGTCCTTGCCTGTTTGTCGGCTTCGTTCCTCCGTTTTGATCACCCTGCTTGATCACCTGCCCGAAGGTACCGTCACTGGCGTTTGCATCAGGAGGATAAAACTGGGTGCGATTGAAGAGGTTGAAATAATCGACTCGCAGAATACCTGTGAGGTGTTCGCCGAAATAGAAGTGCTTCAGGATCGTAGCGTTCTCGTCGTACAGACCGGGACCGCGCAGTTCCGGATAATTTCTCAGGGCGTTGCCGAGGACATACTGCGAGGACGTAAGAGCAAACCCTGCAGGGTTGAAGATCTGCGCTGAGCTGGCCTTGCCCGTGAAGTAGGCCTTGGCGTGGCTGTAAGATGCGGTGCTGAGAGGGACACTGGTAACCCGGTTGGGACGCAGGATCACATTGGGTCCCGATGTCGACTTTCCAGGATAAGGATCGCCATTTTCCTGGATCTGCCCTTGATTGCAATTGCACAACGGCTGGCCTGCCTCATAGTCGAGGATCCAGGCAATCTGCCATCCACCTAAGAGTTGACCGGTCAATTTGCGATTGTTGAAATACGTCTTGCCCGGTCCGATCGGCAATTCGTAAGTTCCGCTTGCCTTGAAGGTGTTGGGCTCGTCGGCGCCGGAAATCGACCACTCAGGCCTCTGGTTGTACTTGTTAAGAGCTGCGGCGGTAAAACTACTGAAGCCGCTGCTGGTGTTGTCCCACAACCTCGAGAGCGTGTAGCCAGCCAGGAAATTGAGACCGTTGGTGAAACGCTTCTCAACCTGTATCTGAGCAGACTGGTAGTAAGTCGTTCCGGATCCTTCAAAATTGTTGAAGACATACGAGTACTGCGGGAACGGGGTGAGTGACTGCCCGACCGTCGCCGCGCCGCCGAAGTCGGTGACGAAGTTGGTATAGGGCAACGTATAGCCTTTAGCCTGCGCAGAGCCGTCGGCAAAGCTCAGTCCAAGATCGTTGCCCAGGGAGAAATACTTGGGATCGAGCTGATTCGGTGTATTCAACTGGCTGGGAAGGTGGATGACGCGGTTACCAACCCAGGCTGCGGTGACAAACATGTCATAGGGTAACCGGCGTTGGACGTTGACGTTCCATTGCTCGCTATAGGGAGCAAATCCGTCATTCTTGCTGAAGTCGTTGATCTGCGTGCCCACACCAAGCGATGGACTAAAGGGGGTTGGCTGGGGGCTCGGTAATTGGTTTGAGTCCCAGTTTCCGAAGGACGACTGATTCGTACCCGTGGTTCCTCGGGTGTAGGAACCAACCAGAAGATTGCCATAGTTCACTGCAGTCTTACTGGTTCCGTATTCATAGGCGCCACCATTCAGGAAAGCGATACTGAATCCCGCTTGAACAACAGTCTTGTCGTTCAGCTGGTACGCAAAGCCCAGCCTTGGTCCAAAGTGACCCCAGTGAATATCTGCCCGGTTGTATCCGGCGCAGCCAGTGCAGCTACCGAATTTCGTAGCGGCTCCTGGTAGTCCATCCGCTGCTGGGTTCGAAGCCGTGGGATTGAAAAACACGATCAAATTGTTGTTTTCGGTGAAGGGGACCATGATGTCCCAGCGCAGGCCCAAGTTGACCGTGAGCTTGGGGGTTAATTTGATGTCGTCTTGAATGTAGGGAGCGATGTCCACGTTGCGGAGCCGCAGTTCCTGAGAGTTGGCGCGATTAACTGTATCCGGAAGGCCCAGGAGGAAGCTCGCAAACGCGCTGCCGTATGTCCCGAAATTCGGATCGTTGGGGTTCGGAATAGACGTAGTCTTTTGGCTGAAAGCGAACTGCCCTCCGGCTGTCTGCTCCTCGTTGTCGTCCTGGTAGGCGCGACGGAACTCGCCGCCCATATTGAAGGTATGGCGTCCCCTGGTCCACAACCAGTTGTTCACAATGGCGACACCGAGCTTGCGATTGATGGATTGTAGCCAAGACCCTTGCGTGCCCCATTTTGTCAGCGTGTGTTGGCCGTCCCACGTGATGTATGGCGGAATGACGCCACCCTGCACCGCGGGGAAGTCGTACTTGGTCTGATTGAACTGGTTGTTGATCTCGCCCAGCCAGCCGAAGCCAGCGGTCATTACCAGGTTAGTGCTGAGTGTGTTGTCGTAGGTCAGCAGGAAACCGGTGCCCTTCGCCGGTTCGTACTTCATGCTGTTGAGTGGATTGGGAGCGATGACCAAAGGGGAGTTATCAAAGCTGTAGTTGCTGAAAGTGTTCCGCCACTGGCTATAGTGCAAGCCTTGCCTCGGGGTCAACTTCTGATCGACCGTGAAGCCCCACACATGCTGAATATGAGGGTTGATGAAGGGAGTATAGCTCTTGTTGCTATCCAATCCGCCGACACCGCTACCAGGACGGTCAGGGTTGGGAATGGACGGAATTAAAACCGCTGAGTTCTTGCTGATGCGATCTGGCGGAATCACATTCAAGACGCCGTTGTACTGAAATTGCTGACCCGTCGTCGGATCATAAATGGGGATCAAGGCGCCGGTGCTGCCATTTAGGAAGTCGGTGAAATTGCCTGTCTTTTCCAGTGCCGTCGGCACGGTGGAGACATCCGTATCCAGATTGTTCTGCTTGTACCATTCCTGGCTGTAGTGACCCCAGGTTCGGTCCCGCCCGTTGTAGACCTTTGGAATCGAAATCGGTCCGCCAACCGTAAAACCGTAGTTGTTCTCGTGGTCCGTGGGGGGAGTGTTGGAGCCGCCCCATGCGGGACCGTTAAAGAAGCCAACGGAATCGAAGAAACTATTGCGGTTGATTTCGAAGAGATCACCGTGATACCGGTTGGTTCCCGAAGCCATTTGGTAGGTCAGAGCACCCTGGCCGAGACCGAATTGCGCGGAGAAGGTCGAGCGCTCGACGCGAAACTCCGACACCATCTCAAACGGAGGGTTGAAGTTAGTCGTATAGCCTTCGGTCTCCGGCTGGGGAGCGGGCACGCCGTTGTAGACGATTTCCTGTTCAAAGTCCACGCCCCCGCCAATGCGGTGGGAGAACGTTGTGCCCGTGGTTCCCGGGGCAAGAAATTGCAATGAATCAACCTGACGTCCACGGCCGTTCACCTCGGCGGGGAGTGCCGCGACCACTGCCGGCTCGACGGTTGAGCCCAGCTGGGGCTGGGTTGTGTTCAGCGCAATCGGGTCCGCCGTGACCTCGACGGTTTCCGACGTGGCGCCCGTGGCGAGGCTGATGTTGACGGTTGCATTCGTACTGACCTCAACGTTTACCGAATTCTGGACTTCTTTTTTGAAGCCGGTAGCTTCTACGGTGATCGAATACACGCCGGGCGTCAGGCCGGTGACGGCATAGGTACCGACGCTGCTGGTGGTCGAGTGACTCGCCTGGCCTGTTGCCTGATCTGTGATGGTTACCGTGGCGCCGGAAACAATCGCGCCGCTGGAATCTGTAACCGTGCCCGTAATGCCGGCGTTGGCCTGTGCATGAAGAAGCTTTGCGGATGACAACGCGAAGCAAAGGGTAAGAAGGACCAGGTAGACGGGCGTGAAAGTACGATGACTGCTCCAAACCTGAAAATTTCGCATCACCATCTCCTAAAGAAGAACAGTTTGCCGCTGACCGCGGGAGGGGCGGCATCATGGATCCCTGCTGTTTGCCGGTGCTTCTAAAACAATCGGTTTTCTTAGCTGGTGGTATCGTTTCCAATCGCCCGCAACTATAGCAAATTTCAAGGCAACGCTGTCAAGAAAAATCGTGGTCGCCTTCGGCCCGGATGACTCCTCTCGACAACCATTCTCCTTCCGTTAGCAACTGGATGTCGTCTTTTTGCCATCTTCCTTGCCATCCCGAACCGTCGACTGTGACGATGCATCTTAAGTTAGGACAGCTACGATTTACGTTAGGGAGCCGTTGAGTTAAGTTAAAGCGGGCGTCGGTTAAGCGGGGAGCGAAGGAGGACCCATGGTTAAGGTCGAGCGTATACTTTGACGGTTCGTCGCTTGGGCAGTTTTCTAAGAAGCGATATGTCCACGAAGATCATCTCGATTCAGACACTTTCATTGTTCCCGGCGGTCCTTCTTCTTTCCGCCGGCTCCGCCTTCGCCCAAAGCACCGCCTGCTCTCCGGTGCCCACGCACCCGGCGACGCCTGCCGAGACCGCTTACCGGGAAGCGAAATACGAGCGCGCAGAGGGTCTTTACCAGCAAGCGCTTCTGGAAAAGCCAAATGACCCGGAGCTGAACATCGCCCTAGTACACACCCTCTTGCATGAAGGCAGGATCTCGGATGCAGCTACCCTTGCGAACAAGGCCATCGGCAGTGATCCGCACTCGGCGGGAGCCCTCACCGCCTCGGCCGAGGTGCAGTTACGCCAAGGACAACCCTGGTTCGCCTCCCAGACGCTCGACTCCGCGGCTGCAGCTGACCCTTGCTACCCCCGGGCACACCTCATCCGTAGCCGCGTCTTTCGCATTGACTCAATGTATGCCTCGGAGCGCGCCGAGTTGCAGGCCGCTTACCAGATCGACCCATCCGACCCCGACATTCAACGCGCCTGGCGGCATACTGTTAACCCGGCCAATGACATTCAGCGCATTGAAGACTCCCTTACCACCATTGACAATCTCGATCCCGATATCCGGACGAAGGCCCAGGCTTCGGCGAACTCGATGTTGTCCCTCCTTTCAGAAAACTCCCAGACCTGCCAGAGCGCCCCGATAACAGCTCCTGTTACACTCCCGCTCATCCCGGCTTACGAAAACGTCAAACAAGTCAGCGCTTATAAGCTTGCGGTGGATTTCCCCAAGGGCAAGGCCAAGCTGACGGTCGATACAGCTGCATCCGGTCTTTACATCAGCCAAGCGCTGGCCGAGGCCAATGGCTTTCAACGCGCGGAAGGCGCACCCCCCAACACGGTTGAAGTGGATAACCTTCAAATTGGGCCGCTGCAATTTCGCAACTGCATGGTAGGCGTGAGTGATATGCCCTTTTCGGATGGCGTGGAAGGCTTCATCGGGACGGATGTCTTTGCTCCCTACCTGATCACTCTCAACCCTGCGGAAGCGAAACTGGAGGTCGAGCCACTTCCTCACCCCGCCGGCGACCAGAAGAGTGTTCTGCCAGGCGACCGGTATTTAGCGCCCGATCTCGCGGGCTATGTCCCCGTCTACCACAAAAATCAGTACTTGCTGGTTCCGGTCATGCTCAATAAGAAGGACCGCCGGCTATTCGTTCTGGACACCGGTATCCGCCTCACCACGATGACCCCGGAGGTAGCTCACTCCATTTCCAACACTCGCGCGAATTTCACCAACCCGGTGAAGACCGTCTCCGGCGCAACCTTGCAGATCTATCGCGACAGTTTCGACCTTCAATTCGCCAACCTTTCTCTCGACCGTCAGGGCCACATCCTGGAGTTCGATCCTTCGGCAATTGACCAGAATGCCGGGATGGAAGTGGCCGGCATGCTCGGCTTCGACATCCTGCATTCGCTGGTGATGCACATCGACTATCGAGATGGGCTGGTCAAATTCGATTCCTCAGCCTCGGGTCCTGCCCGAACGACGGTTCTCTCCTCCCAAACTGCTGCCCCATCTGCCTTGAGCAGCGAGGGAACCAACTCGGGTTGCGCTCAGTATGCGAACCAAGACACGGATCATCCCCTCAGCTCGACCATCCAGGGGGGCGTCATCGGTTGGCTGGACTCAGGACACCTCAAGGCGGGCCAGTCGATCACTGTCAAAGTTGTTCAGGACTGGGTAGCACCGAGTTGCACGCTTACCGCGGGAGCTAACCTCTACGGGCACGTGCTGGCAGCCACCAGTTCCAAGAGCGGCGGCGCTTCACAGCTCGCTATCGTCTTTGACCATGGTGACTGCTCTGGGCACCCTAAGCAGGAGCTTTCGCTGAGGATCATCGGGGTTGCCGGGGGCGATGCCGAGAATCAGGCAGTCCATAACGTCATGCCCACGGAGGTCGCGGGCGGTGGGAGGTCTATCTCCGATGCTGCTGCGTCCATGGGTGTGGCCCTGGACGACAATATGAAGCCGGGCGTGGCCCCGAAGATCGTGCGCCCCGGCATCGTTGCCGGTATCCCTCATCTGAAGCTGAGTCCTGAGGGTGGCCCGCAATGCAGCGCCATGCTCACCAGCGAAGACCGGAGTGTCCATCTCGGTAGCGGAACAGAGTTCATCCTGACCATGCAAAGTATGCCCTAGCAGGCGGACCGGCTTGATAACATTCGGGGTTGGGAGACGGCCCTATGCTGAGCCGGATTGGCATTGCTTGCTGTTGGTTCGTTATGTCTGTTTGCCTTGCCCAGGCACAGACTGAGCTGGCGGACGCTCTGTTAGCGCAAGCCAGAACAGAGGTCCAGGCAGGCTCGTTTTCAAGTGCCGACGCTATGATCCGGAGATATCTATCGCAGCAGGATTCTTCCGCGGATGGCCACTATCTGCTCGGCTACATCCTTTCTCACGAGGGAAAGGCGACGGAGTCTTTGGCCGAGTACACGCGCGCCGCACAACTACGCCCTCCTACGGCCAACGACCTCAAAATCGTAGCGGTGGACTATGTGCTTTTGGGCGACTTCGTGGACGCGGACCGATGGTTGACGAAGGCGCTCAGTTTGAATCCTTCGGATGCGGACGGTTGGTATTATCTCGGCCGCACCAAGTACAACGAGAATCGCTTTTCCGAGGCCATTGATGCCTTTCATGCCTGCCTCAAGCTGGACACGCACAACGTAAAAGCGGAGGACAACCTCGGACTGTCCTATGAGGGTCTGAATCAGAAGCAAGAAGCGATCGAGGCCTTTCGAACCGCCATATCCTGGCAGAGCGACGCAAACCAGAAAAATGCTCAGCCGTATCTGAACCTCGGAATGCTCTTGACGGAACAAGAATCTCCGGATGCCGGCCTGGTCTACTTGCAAGAGGCCGTCGCATTGGCGCCCCAGAACGCGAAGGCACATGAGCAACTGGGACGCGCCTATCTCAAGCTCAAGCGATGGAAAGACTCACAAGGCGAACTGGAAAAGGCCGTTCAACTCGCGCCAAACAGCTCGAGCTTGCATTATGAGTTAGCCATCAACTATCGCGATCAAGGCTTGAAGGATCAGGCCAGGAAAGAGTTCGATCGTTGCACCGAGCTGAATGCGACCCACTCCTCGGTTGAGACTCCCAATCAATAAGTCGGTTCATTGAGCGCCCTACGGGTGATTTTGAAACGCGGGGACAGGTCAGCCACGCCCGGGAATAAACAAAGGGAAAGTGGTTGTAGACCGGTAAATGTGGGCACCCGAATGGCGCACCGCAGATCCCTCGGCTTCGCTCTTAATGAACAAAATGTGTCCGGAGATAGAACAGTGGCGTCGGGGAGAAATCGGCTCGGTTGGAATTAGCGGTGGGGTTGCCCTTGGGAATCGGGGAGGGGTCGAGGCGCACTGCAGATCCCTCCCTTCCGCTACCCCGGATTTCCTGTTGATGTTGGTGGCGTTGGCGAACTTCATGCGGCTTTCTTTACGGAAAGCCGCACACCCAGTTGTTTCCAGTGCAACGTGGCAGGAAATCCGGGTTCGCTCCAGTCGGGATGGCAGAAAGGAGAGGGTCGTTGAAGGAAAAGGTCCGTTGCCGGGATATGGCACTCTTGTGTCGAGGGGACCCGATGTGTCCCAGTTCATTCCTCTCTTAACTTGCTCGGGATGACAGAAAGGAGAGGGTTGTTGAAAGGGAGACGTTTGCTGTCGAGAGAGAAGGCAGTTGTTGGGGCGGGGTGACGCTGTTGCGCGGAGTAAGATTGTTTGGGGCCAGGGGTCTACTCCACGACGATGAGCGGCCATTTTCACGCAGGTGGCTGGAACAAGGTGTCATTCCGCATTTGCGCGGTGCTGCTCTTATGTCTATCTGAAGTTGCATCGGCACAGCAGAATCCGTCCCCGGTCTTTGTGCCGTTCGAGGTTGAGTCCAGCCCGCCCGACCCTTCCCAAGGGACGATCAGGCTTGATGTGGTGGTGACGGATGATTCAGGCAACCCGGTTGCTGGTCTCAAACAACAGGACTTTACGTTGCGGGACAATGCCGAGCCCCAAAAGATTGTCTCCTTTCAATCCTTCGATGCGGTGACCGCTAAACCCGACCCTGCTGTTGAAGTCATCCTGGTAATCGATGAGTTGGACATGGCTCCCCTGCAGCTTTCGATTGCCGAGCACGAAGCGGAGAATTTTCTATGCCGAAACGAAGGGCATCTCGCCCAGCCCGTATCGGTCTACCGGATTAACGATGAAGGTCTTTCGGTATCGGCACAGCCTTCCACCGACGGAAATCTGCTGGCCGACAAGATCGCTCATCACCGAGAGCCGCAGGTTATCTGGAAAACGTCGAAGGTTTCCGAGGACCTGGCCCGCGGAGCCGCGAACCCGGATCAGCTCCACGCTTTGGTGGCCCTGGGATCGATTGCGATTGAAGAGCGGCGGAGGCCCGGCAGGAAACTGATGTTTTGGCTGGGCCCTGGCTGGACGTTCAGTGCGCTTGGCGCCAATGGAGTCTTCGATTTTGTCACCGAACTCTCGACGCGCCTACGCGAGGCTCGCATCGACGTTTGGAGTACTACGGAGTCGTCCTTTTACGACCCTTCTCGAAACGTAGTGCCCACCACCCATCCTGTTTATCAGGAGTATCTCGAAAGTTTGACACCGGGAAAGGTTGATTCCAGTTATCTATCTCTGTATGTGATTGCAACGCAAACCGGCGGAGGCGTGTTAGAGACGCGCGACGATCTGGCGGGCGTGATCAGCAAACGTGTCGAGGAGGCGAACAACTTCTATTCATTGACGTTCGATCCGCAGCGCACGGATAAAGTGGATGAGTATCACGCTTTGAAACTGGAGGTCGATAAGCCGGGCTTGGCGGCCCACACCAGGACGGGATATTTCGATGAGCCCTTCTTTTACGATCAAGGCCCGGGCCGGATCGAGCGGGTAACGGTGGAGGAGTTGGAGCATGCGCTGAGTACCGTCGGGAACCGTTCGGACGCTGAAGTGGCGCGCCAACTTTCCGGCATGGAATTGACGGAAAGGCTGAGCACCGCGAGGTTAACAACGTTGGAGGCCACCTCGAGAGGCAAGAAGGCCCGCCAGGCGCTGGTTGCGTTGGCCGATGAGTCGGCCTTTTTGTCTCCGCCCGCGGCAGAGATTCCCTCGACGGCTCCGCCCGACGCGGCGACACAACGGCAGATCCTGTCGCGAACCGTTGGCTACGTGAACAAGACCATCCCCAGGCTGCCGAATTTCTTTGCCAACCGGACGGTGCTCGAATATCACGAATCCGCGGCAAAACCCGGGCAAACATGGAAGACCGCGACGGGCGATCAGTCGCTGTATCTGGATCAAACCTTTAAAGCGACCATGCTCTTCCGCGACGGCAAAGAGGTTGTGAAAGAAGAGACCGTCAAGGGAAAACCGCTGAAGCCGGGGCAACAGAACTTGAAGACTGTCGGGACCTTCGGCCCTCTTCTCGTCACGGTACTGTTGGGCGCCACAGCGGCGGGCAGCGAGTTGACCTGGAGCCGCTGGGAGCGGGGCCCAAACGGACCGGAGGCAGTTTTCCGTTATCGCGTCCCGCACGAAACGCCCCTTTTCCAGGTGGGGTCCGGCTACCTGACGAATGACGACCGCCTGGTCTCGTTCCAGCAAGAGGCCGCGTTTCACGGGGAATTCGCAGTCGATCCGGCGAGCGGAGCTGTTCTTCGACTCACGGTTCAGCCAGACCTGAAACCAGCCCTCCCCCTTGCACGGTCCGACGTCATGGTCGAATACGGTCCGGTGGTCATCGGTGAAACCAGCTATATCTGCCCGTTAAGAAGCGTCTCCATTTCAAGACCACGGAGAGTCATGGCTATCCATGAATGGGGCGAAAACTTCAAAGTCTATGCGCCCTTTGAAAGCGTATTGAGCGATATGGTCTATGAGAAATACCACTTATTTCGTCCAACAGCGAGGATGTTGCCGGGTTACACACCCGCACCGAAGGACAAATGGCCGTTCCGTTCGCGGCTGCAGCAGCCATCGTCTTTACTTGAATATGGGCTTGACGGGAACAACCTGCCGCCAGCATCATAGCTGTTATAAGCGCTTAGCAAAGGTGGTTCATCCAATGATGAAGCAAGCGGCACGTTTCAATTTTGCGTCCGCTCCCGACAGCTGGGGAGTTTTAGACTACCCCGGACCTTCGTGGGAGCAGAGCTATCAGAAGATGCTCGATGAGATGGTGATAGCAGGCTACACCGGGACCGAGCTTGGTCCTTACGGCTTCCTGCCGACCGATCCCAAGGTGCTGGAATCCGAACTCACGCTGCGGAAACTGAAGCTGTTGGGCTCCTTCGTTCCCGCGGTCCTGAGCGACCCCGCTTCGACCAAAGTCGTGGTCGAGCACATTCGTAAAGTGGGCGGACTGCTCGCCGCTTTAGGTGCTCCCTTCCTCGTCCTCGCCGACGCGCAATCTGAAGAACGAGATAGAATCGCGGGCCGTGTTCCCGCCGATGGCAGCAAGGGCTGGAACGCTGATCAGTGGAAACAGGTGGCCAAGGTAGTAGCGGAGGCTGCGAAGGTGACTGAAGATTTCGGTCTGGATCTGGTCTTCCATCCTCACGTGTCAACCTACGTAGAAACGGTGCAGGAGACTGAGCAATTCTTCGACGTTACGTCCGCCACAGGCATAGGACTTTGCCTGGATACCGGTCACTGTGCCTACGCAGAAGGCGATTCTGCCAAGGAAGCAGAAAAATATCGCGATATTCTTCGCTTCGTTCATATCAAGGACATCAACGAAACCGTCCTGGCCGAAGCACGCCGGAAAGAACTGAATTTCGAGCAAGCGATCGAGCTCAACGCCTTCACCATCATTGGGCAAGGCTCCATCGACTTTAAGGAATTCTTCCGTGTACTGGAGAAGAACAACTATTCCGGCTGGCTGGTCGTAGAACAGGATGTAAAATTCGGCGCCACCAAGGTCCCGCCAGTAGAAAGCGTCGCCGCCAGTCTCCGCTACTTGGAACACATCGTGGGCGCACTGGTGGCCTAGGCTTCCAGGAAATCAGTGCGGAGTGAGATGCCTTCGCCCTTCCTGGCTCGAAAAGCATACCCCCGCGGCTGAAGCCGTCGAGCGCAGGTCTAGTTATGGCACGGCTAAAGCCGTGCCCTTCGTCAAGAGCATCTTTCCCATCTGGCTAGCCCAAAATATCCGAGCAGCCTATTTACGGACGGCCGGGGGTTTCCTGGGCGACGTAGATACACAAAGTGACGAGTATTTCCATAAAAATGACGACATCAGTCACAAATGTCCCCCGTCAGGAGGTGCATGACCTCGTCTACTATGAGGTTGGAGCCCATGACAGCCATCCGCAGTGTCAGCCGCAGATCCTTCGAACGCACGCTCGCCAGTGCCAAACGAACCATGGTGCTGAGCGAGATTGTGAGCTTGGCGATCGATAGCTTCCGGACCAATAAAGTACGCGTCATGCTCACGTCTCTGGGCATGGTCATCGGTTCGGCCTCGCTCATCCTGGTCTTTACCATCGGCCTGACCGGCAAGCAGTACATTCTCCGTTTGATCCAGGCCATTGGGACCAACATGGTGGAAGTGGAGTACTCCGGCGGCGGCCCCGGATCGACCGCGCAACACGACTTCCGCACCGATTACTTAACCCGCGCGGATGAGACCGCGGTACTTGAGCAGGTGCCCTCGGTTGCCTATTCCTCGCCCATGCTGCAGATGCATGATCGCGTCGCCATGGGCAACGGCGTCTCGAAGGACATTCTGGTGCTTGGCGTCTCCCCGCAGTACAGGCAGGTACGCAACCTGATCCTGATCGCGGGACGCTTCTTCGATGAAGAGGACGATGCCAGTCACGCCAAGGTAGCAGTCGTCACCGAGCCTTTTGCCCGGCAAAAGTTCGGCACCATCAACGCAGTCGATCAAACTTTTGAGATCAAGGGTATTCCCTTCACCGTTATCGGGACCTTCAAAGAAGCTGTGGATACACTCGGACAAACGGAAGTTGCCGATCAAACCATCCTGATTCCTTACTCCGTTGCGCGCTACTTTACCGGGACCAACGACATTAAAAAGCTCTTCTTCTCCATTCGCGACACCGGGGATGTGGAACTGGCGACGAAACAGATTCTGAAAGTCATCCACTCCCGGCACCAGCCCAACTCGGTGTACGACGCGCAGACTTTGACGGAACTGCTGAGTACCGCTGCGCAGATCGCCAATGCGCTGACTCTCGTCCTGCTGCTGGTATCGTCCGTGACTCTTGCCGTCGGCGGTATCGGCATCATGAACATCATGCTGGCGAACGTGCGGTCGCGTATCCGGGAGATCGGCATCCGCAAGGCGCTGGGAGCTACTTACCGCGAAATAAAGCTGCAGTTCCTGATCGAGGCGGTCTTTATTTCGCTGAGCGGCGGCGTTATCGGTACGATCCTTGGGTTGGCTGTTCCCTACTCGGTCAGACTCTTTACCTCGTATCGCATTCCCATCTCCGGAATATCCGCAGTGATTGCGCTGGCTGCAGCCACGCTGGTGGGGGTGGTGTTCGGCACTCTCCCCGCGACCCGCGCGGCGCAGTTGGATCCAGTCGAATCCCTCAAATTTGAGTAGGGGACCGCAGAACCGACGAACTCGGAAAAGGCCGCAGAGCTCTCTACTCCGCCACGCTTCGGTCCTAATGAACAAACAAAGAGTGTCGTGTCGCACCTCCGGCGCTCCCACGGCACGCCGGGGCAGGGCGAACCATCCTGCTGCATGGACCCAGCCCTTCCGGGCTGGGCTGACGTTTGGCCCCCGGCCCTACGGGCCTGGATTGCAAACACCGCTTTCCCAGGTTCATTCCTCCCTTAACTTGACACAGTCAAATCGTCTCGACGGGATGACAAAGGATAGGGTAACGGATCCATAAAAAGTGGTTGCTGAGCGTGGTGTTCTTCATCGGCCTGAATGCAATATGGCGAGGCTCGGCTGAGCCCTCCTATAACCAAGCGCTGAGAAAACGGGCGGCGGTGCCGCGCATTTTGAGCTGATCGCTGCGCCCAGCAAAGTAGCGCGCGTTGATCTCGGCGGCGCCTAAATCCTCAATACTGTGAAAACGCGAGAGCTCGGCCGCAATCTCGGGCGGGGTAAAGAAAAGCTGGAAGGGCTCGCCCGCTTTTTCGACCCGCGACGCCAGCGAGTCGTGCGCCATCTGTTCGAGCAGCGGGAGCGCGGAGCGCGGTTGTCCGTAATCCAGAGTCAGGCCGCTTCCAGGGCGCTGGGCGGAGACAAAGCTGAGCGTAGCGCGAAAGGCCTCGAGGGTAAGGTAGGGAACCACGCCCAGCCAGGCGAAGAAAGCAGGCGCGTGACTGTTGAAACCAGCAAAACCAAGTTGCTCGGCCAGCGACTGTTGCTCAAAATCAACCGGCGTATAGGCGATGCTTTCTGGAATGGCGATGTGGTTGAGTTGCAATAGCTCGCGCTTCCACTGCTGGGTAGCTGGGAGGTCGACCTCAAAGACGCGAAGCTGCGCAAAAGGATTTCTGTAGGCGAAAGTATCCAATCCAGCCCCGAGTAGGACGTACTGTTCGACGCCGCTCGAAACCGCCCGTCTCAGGTTATCTTCCGCATAACGGCTGCGGGCAACCAGAAACGCGCGCAGCGCAGTCGAGAAAGGCCGGTCCGGCCGCAACGGAGTTCGCTGTAATTCTTCCGCGTAGGCCGCGCCGAGGATACCGACGGCAATCGGATCATCAAAGACCACTGGCGAGTCGTAGATCTGATGAGCCGCACGACGCAATGCCACGCTCAGCGCAGTCCTCGATGCAACCGCCTGCTCCATAAGACCAATTTACATGGCCCTACGCACAATGAGCCTGCTCCGTCCCGGAACAGGCTCATCGTTTTGCTAATACCAGGCTGCGGCTAACGGATGACTGCGATCACACCTGTCGAACCCGGCCGCGGGTGACGAGACGGAGCAGCAGTGTCAGAATCACCGCACCGATCACGGCAACGATGATGGTATAAATCAGGCCACCTGACCCTGCGAAACCAAGGTGCGACATAATGAAGCCGCCCGCTAACGCCCCCAGGATACCGATGATGATGTCCATGAGGGGCCCATAGCCTCCACCGCTCATGATCTTGCCTGTGAGCCAACCTGCAATGAGACCGACGATAACCCACCAAATCAAACCGAACATAGTTACCTTCCTTTATGCTGCTTCTTGGAATGATGTTCCCGGGGGTAGGAGCAAGGGTTGCACAAAACCAGTGCTGCCCATCCTAGACCTATGAGAGGCACTCTGCACAGTCCAAGTTGTAATAACTCAGACTTATTTCTTAACCCGCCCTATATCTCAGGAGCTACGAAACTATGAAGCTTGGCTTTCTCACTCTCGCGATCTGCGTGGTAGGCACGTCTTTACAAGCTGAACCGCGGCTTGCCAGCGTCATCACCGACCACGCAGTACTGCAGCGCGAGGTACCCATCCATCTGTGGGGTGAAGCCTCACCTGCGGAGAAGATCACGATTAGTTTCCACGGCCAGTCCGTCGGCACCACGGCAAATCATCTGGGCCTCTGGGATGCATGGCTCAAACCGGAGGCGGCCGGTGGTCCCTTTACGCTCACCATCCACGGCAGCTCTGACCTCACCCGTTCTGACCTGCTGGTGGGAGACGTGTGGTTTGCCTCCGGCCAATCCAACATGGAAATGCCGCTTGCCGGATTCCCTCCAGACGCTCATATAACCAACGCCGAACAGGAGATCGCCCAGGCCGATTTACCCCAGGTGCGCCTTCTGCGCGTGGAGAAACAAGCCTCGGATTCCCCGCTGTCCGGTTTCTCCGGCGTCTGGCAACCGTGCACCCCCGCGACTGCCAGGGATTTCTCCGCCGTCGCTTACTTCTTTGCTCGCGAGATCAGCCGGCGGGAGCATATCCCCATCGGGGTAATCGACTCCTCTTGGGGAGGCACACCGATCGATTCCTGGATCAGCCTGGACGCGCTCTCCGCCGATGCCTCGCTGATGCCCGCCTTCGCCGCCCGTGCCCACTTCGCCGACAAGCAGACCAATCTCAGTCTGGTCGAATCCGCGGAGAAGAGAGCTGACGCCGAGGCGGCTGCCCATAACCTTCCCAAGCCCAGCCATTCCTGGCATCCCAATCCGATGTCCTGGATCCCGGCCGGACTCTACAACGGTATGGTGGCGCCCTTCACGCCGTACGCCATCAAGGGCTTTCTTTGGTACCAGGGAGAGACCGACAGCGCCTCTGATCGCGCGAACTTGTATGCGAAGCTTCTGCCCACGCTGATCGCGGACTGGCGACGGCAATGGGGCCAGGGCAACCTGCCGTTCCTGTTTGTACAGATCTCGAGCTTCGAGTCGCCGGAAGAAAATTGGGGGATCATTCGCGATAGCCAGCGCCGAGCCTTGGCCGTGGCCAACACGGGTATGGCCGTCACGCTCGACATTGGACAGCGCGACAACGTGCACCCGCCAGACAAGCAAACCGTAGGCGCACGCCTCGCTCTCGCTGGCCGGGCGGTCGCTTACGGGGAGACAGGCCTGGAGTTCAGTGGTCCCCTCTACCGCCAAACCACGCGCGAAGGCAGCACCCTAGAAGTATGGTTCGATCACGCGGAAGGGCTGCACAGCAGCAGCGGGGAACTCAAAGGATTTGAGGTCGCAGGCCCCAATGGCCACTTTGTTTCCGCGACGGCTAAGGTTCAAGGCGCATCGGTTCTGGTCTCGTCGCCCGCGGTCACTGAGCCGGTCCAGGTCCGTTACGCCTGGCAGGGCTTCACCGATGCCAACCTGTACAACGCGGTTCCCCTGCCGGCACCCACGTTCACTGCCCAAGTGCCGTGATTTGCCGGTTCAAAACAGAATGGCGGCATTCCAGATATGGAGTGCCGCCAATTCTAAAACGAGACTTCCGATGAAACCGTACTAGCGCCTACTGCCACCGCCGCCGGCCGGCGCTTGCATGGAAGAGTGGGATGCTCCCGCCCCCGGCGAAGCACTTTGCATGCTGCCGGCGCCGCCGCCGGAATAGCTTGGCGAGGATATTGGTCTGGCGGACAGACTTGTTCCCACATTGCCAGATCTTGGAGCGCCTTCGGCTACGCCGCCCCGTTGACCGCCATAGTAGACGTTCGTAGTGGCCAAGCCATGCTGAGCTGTCTGACCCGAGAAACTGTTCAGCTTGCCGAGGCTTCCACGCGGGACACCCAGGCCGGCTGAATTGTTGCGGAACACAAACGTGTCCTTCGGGCCCAGACTGGAAGCAGGCATCGACTTAAGATTTACACCCACCAGCGAAGATTCATTGGCGGTAGGCGCATGCTGCGGCGGCCGCGGACGAGTGCCCGTCAAGGAATTCTGAAAGCCCCCAGGCTGCCCGACAAAGGTGTTGTTCGCCAACCCCATCCAGGCCCCGCCTGGCTGCCAACCCCAGCCCACTCCCTGACAGAAAGACCAGCTGCCGTAATGGTACGGGGTCCAACCCCAGGGATAAGGAGATACCCAGGAATACCCGGCGCTCGGGTAGTATGCCCACGCGCCGCTCCCAAACGGATCCCAGCTGGCGCTGGTAAAGTACGGCCGCCACATCGACCCTCCGCACCCGTTGACGAAGCCTCCGTAGTAATTCATGTCGTTGATGCCGTACGAGTAGGGCGAGTTCCCAAAGGAGGACGCGTTGGCATAGCTCTTGTGGTACTGCACCGCATCGCTATCCCACTTGTCGAGCGGTTGCTCCGCTACGTTCTTCGCAATCACCGGAGGGTTTTGCGCTGCCAGGTTGAAGGTCATGGTCTTGTTCTTGCCCACGCTGGTCGGGCCCGTCGCGTCCTGGACCAGTGCCTCACCGTGCAACACCGCCAGGCTCGCTTCGGTTGGGGTTACCTGCAGGCGGACATGACTGTCTGGCGGCAGGCTTACCGTTTGCTGGCCAAACTTGACGCTGAATTCGTTCCCCTTGGTGTTGATGAGACTTACGTAGACAGTGCCCTGCAGCACGGTGATCGAAGACGATTTGGCGCCGGATGGGAGCAGCTCAAGCTTGGGAAACGCCACCTCGGAGTTCAGCCCCAGCCGGACGGTGCTGTTGTCTTCGAATTCGACCTCAGCTACGCCGTCGCCCGTTTTGAGCTTGCTTCCCTCGACCACAGGGAGGTTCGCCATCGCGCTTTCAAAGCCTTTACCGGTCTGCCGATCCATCTGTACTGCGCCTTTCACTTCACTCAGGCGAACAATACGAACCTTGGAGTTGGCGGAAACCGTGGCGGCGGGCTGCGGACTGACGTTGTCATCGCTGGCCGGCGAATTTGTCGGGGTGACAGCCTCTTGCGCCCTGGACGATACTCCAACAAGCAACAGGACCGAAAGAGCCGCTGTGCTGATCGCAGACGTGGTTTTCATGTCCGCCTCCTTTTTAATTCCGGCAGGGGACTTTTCGTTCGTCTAAATGTTTCGAAAAGGGCGGGGAGCCTTTCCGTCCGGTTTCCTGCGCACCGGGGTGACGGAACGGATGGTAGCACTTTTAGCTAGAGGATTGCGAGCACCTTTATTCACGCCACGAAACAGCGCTTCCCATCTTGATTAGCGGGGCTCGAGCGTAATGTCCATTTGGTAAAAACGGAAGAAGTTTTCCTCCCCCGGAGCATCGCGAGCCACGCCTTGGTAGCGATCGAGCACCTCGGTGGCGAAGGCGAGACGGTCTGCTTCCGGCAGATGCTGGGTCCACTCCACGAAAGTGACGCCTCCGAAGGCCAAAAAGGCGGCGCGCGACTGGAAGTCCCAGGCCTTGGCCCCCACTCGGATCCGGCGCACCTCGAATCCGTGCTGCTTAGCCAGTTCCCCGTATTGCTCCGGCGTCAGGTGGAGGTAGGGATCATGAAAGCTCTGGAAGTAGCGGCTCCAACGGGAGGAGAGCCGGGTTTCTTCGAGCAGGTCTTCCAGACTTTTACGCTGCCCCTTCGGGACCAGGCGCAACTGTGCAAGGCCGGTGTCTTTCACTGCGGCGCGTATGGATCTGAGCGCGTGATCCTGATCCGGAATCCAATGCAACGCATTGAATGAGACCACCAGGTCGAACTCGTGCTGGTACGGCAAATGCCGTGCGTCGGCAACTGCAAATTGAAGATTTGGAGGAAGAGCGCCTTGTGCCGCCGCAAAGGCAATCATGTCAGCAGAGGCATCGACACCAACCACCGCCCCCTGGGGAACACGGGCGGCGATTTCAACCGTCGTCTTCCCGTTCCCACAACCGACATCAAGAATCCGCTCATTGCCCTTGAGGTCAAGCAAGGCCAGAACCTCTTCCGCCATGGCCGCCTGCAAGGTAGAGATCCGAGCGTATTCAGATGCATTCCATTCGGTCATACCGTTGCATTCTGGACCAGGCGCGAAGACAAGGCAACGTTCGAGTTGTTCAGACTAAGATGGCGGACGCGTTCGAGGAAAGTATGAGCCACTCGGGATCGCCTGCAATGTGTTTCAAGCGGAGAACTTCGTCACCAACCACCAGGTCGTAGTCGCCCAGGCCAATTTTCTGATCGGCTTCAGCATCGATCGAGTGCACTACGGTTTTCTGTCTCATGAAGGAGCCCTGAGCATCCGTTGTTCGCACCAGCTGCTGGCTGATTTTGTAGCTTACATAAACGACAGGTCCTTGTTTGCCCGTCGGCTTCAGTCTTCCTTTTCCGTAACCCAAGTCCATAGTCTCTTCGGCCTCTTCTCGCCACAACGTATACAAAGCTATAGACAGTTTTTTGGGCGTGCGTCATCCCCCGAAAGGGGAAGGCGTTGGGATGGGCTGGGAGGAACGTGGAAGGTTACGAAATTCGTTGTTTGCGGTCTTCGATTTGACCCGCTCCATGGGGGATTCCGGCGGCATGTGCCGGCATCGTCGCCAACTCCACCGGACGGGGGCGAACAGCGGTCACCATGGACGAGGGAAAGGGATTCAAGCCGGCCCGCCACACGATGACCGCGAAGGCAAACAAAGTGTATATCTGGCCGATAACGGCTGACCACGCAACGCCGACTGCCCCGTACGGAGGGCCAAGCAGCAGCGCGGCGAAGATGTTCACCAGGGCAGCGGTGAAATTCACGATATTGAACTGGCTGTCGAGTTTACTGGGCAAGATCAGTTGAAAAGTGATCACGGTACACAGGCCGGTTAATGGGATCCAGAGAGAAAAGACGCGCAGTACCGGCACTGCGTCATGGAAGTCAGGCCCCAGGGCTACTCGTACCAGCAACGGAGCCCCGAGGAAGATAGCCGCCCCGAACAGAACACCTAAGGCGCCCAGAAAGAACAAACTGAGACGCACCGTCTTCAAAGCACCCTGAGGGTCGTTCTGCGCCTGCCGCGCCAGTTTCGGGTAGAGCGCCTGGTTTACCGGCCACATCCCCTGCTGAAACACACGCGTTATCTTTTCAGCGCCCGCGTATTCACCCAACATGGCAACCGGGGCGACCGAGCCCAGCACCAGCCGGTTGACTGAGCCGGATAGACCTTGCACCACCCGAAACAGGAACATGGAACCACCCAACCGCAGCGCATCCCACATCGACGATGGGCTCGGCCAACGAAAGCCCACCTCGCGATAGGCCAGCACCACCGTGACCCCATGGGCTACGACACAGCCCACGCACTGGGCCGCCATCACCTTCCAACCGTCGTCCGGCTTATGCACCAGCACGAAGATACTGAGGGTGGCCATCACCTTGCCGCCGATTTCCAGCGCGCTGGCCAGTCGCATGCGCTCCAGCCCCTGGAAGAACCACAGCATGTTGATGCCCTGGCAGATGCCCCAGATGGTACTCGACCAAAACAGCGCCAGGGACGGTGCAACCTGATGGGTAAAGCGCCGGGAAAACAGCGCCCCCGCAATGCACACCATCGCCAGCAGTGACTTGGCGCCCAGAACTCCAGAGATGAGCACCGACAAACGTTGCGGATCATTGCGTTGGCGGGATGTCTCTCGCGAGGCCGAGATATCGAAGCCATACTCCACCACACTTGCAATCACTACCCCAATGGCCTGCGCAAATATGACGACGCCCCATCCCGATGGGCCTAACACGTGCGCCAGGTAGGGGAAGGTGAACAAGGGCAAGGCGTAGGTGCAAGCCTGCACCCCGTAGAGCGCAATCACGTTGTGTACGAAGCCGTTACGGAGTAGTTTTCCGGGGTTAAGTTTCGACCGAAGACAACCGTTGTTACAGGCTTGTGCGCGATGTTCGCAGAAATGCCGCAGCAGTTTCATCGCCATCCTTGTAAAGTCTCCCGGACCTAGCCCTGGCAAGACAGGTGGGCCCCGCCGGTATGGGGAATATCGGCTGGCGCCGGAGTGACTTTAGAGAGGGTTTTGTGCTTTCAGCGGCCGTCTTGTGCAATCGCTTGCTGCGGTGTGGGCCTTGGGATCGCGATCGGCGCCGGCGGCGTGACGAGGGTCTCCGCTTCAGCCAGCTTTTCTCGTAAGCGAACCTTCAGTTGGTGATTTCCCGTTGAAGCCAATGAGGGCACGAGATTCGCTGAACGGGGTGGACGCACGGCCGCAGGCGCAACTGGAGCAAATGGATTCAACCCGGCTCGCCACAGGATGACGGAGAAGGCAACCAGTGTATACACTTGCGCGCTGACCGCCGCCCACGCGATACCGATGGCGCCAAATTTCGGTGCAAGCAGAACTGCGGCGCCAATGCCAACCAGGCCCGCAGTGACGTTTACAAAGTTAAATTGATTGTCCAGATGGTTCGGTAGCAGCAACTGAAAAATGATCACCGTGGTCAGCGCGACCAACGGGATCCAGAGAGAGAAAACGCGCAGCACCGGCACTGCTTCCTGAAAGGCAGAACCCAGGATCAGGTGGACCAGCAACGGAGCTCCCAGGAAAATGACCAAGCCAAACAACGCACCCAGGCCGCCGAGAAAAAGAAGACTGAGCCGCACCGTTTTCAACGCGCCCCTGGGATTGTTCTGGGCCTGCTGCGTTAGTTTCGGGTACAGGGCCTGATTCACTGGCCACATGCCCTGCTGAAACACACGCGTGATCTTTTCAGCGCCGGCGTATTCACCCAGGACAGCTACCGGGGCCAACGAGCCCAGCACCAGGCGGTTGATTGAGCCCGAAAGACCCTGCACCGCCCGGAACAGGAACATCGAGCCGCCCAACCGCAGAGCGTCCCGCACTGACGACAGGGTCGGCCAGCGAAAACCAACCTCGCGATAGGCCAGCACCACCGTGACCCCGTGGGCCACAATACAACCCACACATTGGGCCGCCATCACCTTCCAGCCATCGTCCGGCTTATGCACCAGCAGGAAGATACTCAGAGTGGCCATGACCTTGCCACCGATTTCCAGAGCACTGGCCAGGCGCATGCGCTCCAAGCCCTGGAAGAACCAGAGCATATTGATGCCCTGGCAGACGCCCCAGATGGTACTTGCCCAAAACAGAGCCAGGGACGGAGCAACGTGCTGGGTAAAGCGCCGGGAAAACAGAGCTCCCGCGATGCACACAATTGCCAGCAGTGACTTGGCGCCCAAAACTCCCGAGATGAGCGCAGACAAACGTTGCGGATCATTGCGCTGCCGCGACGTCTCTCGTGAGGCTGAGATGTCGAAGCCATACTCCACCACGCAGGCGATCACATCCCCGATGGCCTGGGCAAACACGACGACGCCCCATCCCGATGGGCCCAGCACATGCGCCAGGTAGGGAAACGTCAATAGAGGCAAGGCGTAGGTGCAAGCTTGTACCCCATAGAGCGCGATCAAATTGTGAATGAAGCCGCGACGGCGCAGCTTTCGGGAATCTTCGCCAGGGGTTTCGGAATTGGGTTGAGGGGAACGTCGCAACCAATTCAGCGCCATTCCTCGCATGGTGGGGCCTGGGTCTCCGCGTCCAGATACACAGCTAGCTATAGACGGTTTAACCCGTCGACGGGATCCCCAGAATGGGTAGTTACCAACGTCCGGAGCGGGTGCACTTTTGTATCAGTGATGGACACCGCAGCCGAGACGAAGCAGACCTACGGTGCCTTCGCCGGCGGAGACAGGAACTTATCGACGTTACTTTTATCAACCAGAGATACGCCGGTATCGACGAAGGCGGGAATGGGCGACTGTGCATCCGATCCGTAGTCCCGGGCCAGGGGTTTGAGCGGGTAGTGATGAAGATCATCCAGCGCCTTGAGACCGAGGAAGGCCATGGTGAAAGGCTTCTGGGAAATAGTGGCCTGGATGGTGCCGTCCTTGACCAGCTCGAGTGTCGCCTGGTCAACATCCATCCCCATCAGGATGGCGCCTTCCGGCTTGGAACGTTTGAAGGCTTCGCCGACATCCTTGGCGGAGGAAGACTCCAGACTTATGTAGGCATTTATTTTGGCGGGCCCAGTCCGCGCAAAGTATTCCTGCGCCTTGTCCATGGCCGCGGTGGACTGCCCCTTCATGTCAAAGACCTCGACGATCTTGATGCCGGGATAATTCGAAAACACATCCTTGTAACCTTTAAGACGCTCCTCGAGGTTAGGCTGGCCGGGCATGGTGAAGAAAACCACGTTGCCCTTGCCATTCAATTCGGCGGCTACACGTTGGCCGCCCAGGCGCCCAGCTTCCAGATTGTTGGTACCGATGAAGTAGAGCCGCTGGCTGTCGGGAGCATCGGAGTCCATGGTGATGACCGGGATCCCGGCGGCCATGGCTTTATTGATCTCCGGTCCCATCAAACTGGGATCAGAAACTGACACGAGAATTCCTGCCGGCTTTCTCGCAACTGCAGCGCGAAACTCGTCTACCTCGACGGCGGGAGTGAACGCATCCGGGCCCCGCATGTCTTCGCTTACGCCATAGAGTGTTGCGGCTCGGGTAAACCCCTCGTGCGCTGACTGCCAATAAGGCAAACCAATGTTGGTGGCGATCAGGAAGTACTGCTCAGATTTGCTGTGGCGCTCACATCCGCCTAAAAACATGGGGAGGGCCAAGGCCAACGTCACCAGGAGAATTCGCTTTTCCAACACTTTCATCGACAACCTCCAGGGACCGGGAGAGGCTCGTGAAACCGGGCTTCCCGGTGAGGCGCCGAATTCTACTCCTAAACGTTCGTAGTCTGCAAAGAGTCCTGCAGTAGCTCGAAAGAAAAGCGCGCGGGGGCTGAAGCCCGGTTCTTTGTCGGGCGTTTATGGCCCGACTAAAAGTCGTGCCCTGATACAAAGCATGAGAGCCGTGACTCGAAAGAACAGCGTGCAGAAAAGGAAGAAAGCGCCTCAGGGCCTAAAGGCCGGATGATTTTGCGGGGTTTATGCACGGGCTAAAGCCCGTACCTACCCATCGATTTATCATGAACCATCATGAAAGTACTCGTTACCGGCAGCTCGGGGCACCTGGGTGAGGCACTGGTTCGCACCTTGCGGGATCTGCAATATCAGGTGATCAGCCTCGACCTTCTGGAGTCTCCGTTTACGACTCACATCGGCTCAATTACAGACCGCGCGTGGGTGCGCCGCTGCATGAGTGGCGTTCAATCCGTCTTTCATGCCGCGACGCTGCACAAACCTCATGTTGCGACCCACAGCCGGCAGGACTTTATCGATACCAACCTGACCGGCACGCTCAACCTGTTGGAAGAGGCCGCGGCAGCCGGCGTCGCGTCCTTTGTCTACACCAGCACAACCAGTGTGTTCGGCGATGCCCTGGTGCCTCCTCTGGAAGCTCCCGCGGCATGGATCACAGAAGAGGTGCGGCCTGTTCCCAGAAACATTTACGGCGTGACCAAGGCCGCAGCGGAAGATCTGTGCGAATTGTTCTTCCGGAACCAGGGCCTCGCATGCGTGGTGTTGAGAACGTCGCGCTTCTTCCCCGAAGAGGATGACAACCGCAAGGTGCGACAAGAATACCCGGACGCAAATGCCAAGGCCAACGAATACCTCTACCGGCGAGTCGACCTGGAAGATGTTGTGAGCGCACATCTGCTGGCCGCGGAACGGGCTGCCACCATCGGCTTCCGTAAGTACATCATCAGTGCAACCACTCCGTTTCTCCCGGCTGATCTCGCCGGTCTACGCGCCAACGCACGCGAGGTACTACGGTTACGTATTCCCGAGTATGAGGCCGAATATGAACGGCGGCACTGGAAAGCGTTTTCAAGTATCGATCGCGTTTACGTAAATGAACGGGCTCGAAACGAGCTTGGCTGGCGACCGCAAAATGATTTCCGATCCCTGCTCGAGCGATTGCAATCAGACGATGACATCAGAAGCGCTCTGTCACGCCTGGTTGGATCAAAGGGCTATCACGCGCAGGTATTCTCCGAAGGACCGTATCCAGTTGAATAACCCGACCCGCGGCTTTCCTACGGGGTGAAGACAATCCTGCGTCCATCGTCTTTCCATGTCCAGGCTTCTTCGACCTTGGCCAGTGGGACCGAATGGATGTCAATCGCAAAGGGCACCCGGCTCACGGCCGCAAACATTTTGGTGAGCGATTGCAGGATTTGTTGTACGGAGAGGCTGCCCAGACCGCTACCGACGAGCTCAACCCCGGAGCTGCGGAGCAGTTGGGCCGGCAAGGTAATCGCGTTCCCGCTGATCGATCCAATCTGCACAAAACGTATGCGCGGTTCACCTTGCGGCGATCCATGGCCGGCCGCTGCCTTTAATATCAGTTCCGCGGATGGTCCCCAGAGGTAGTCGAGAATAACCTGCACGCCTGATAGCGCGGAGCGAAAACTCTGCACGAGACTGTCCTCCGGCTGACGCAGCGAGATCGTCTCGTTGGCGCCCAGAACGCCCAGCTGCGCGAGGACTTCCTCATCGCGGCCGGTAGCAATGATCCTCGACGCTCCCAGGTATTTTGCCACCTGGATTGCCTGTTTCCCTGCGATGCCGGTTGCTCCGTTGATCAGGACTCCCTGGCCAGGCTGGAAATCTGCTCTGCCTAAAAGCGCGCCCCAGGTCGCGAGCCCCGGATTTCCCAGTGCCGCAGCAACCGCATCGTCCAGATCCGGGGCGAGTGGAATGGTCATGGAGCGGGAGACCACGCTGTATTCAGCCATGGAGCCAAAAGGGAAGCGGGGCGAAACGAAGTAGACGCGGGCGCCCTCTGCATCTATGCCGACACCATCGTACCCAGGTGTAAAGGGAAGTTTTGTGGCACTGCTGTAGTGCGAACCGTTCGCCTGGCTTCGCACCAGGTTGGGCAGTGCGGCAGCACGAACCCGCAGCACGACTTCTTCTTCGTTGGCCACTGGAGGAGATGTCTCCCGGTAGCGCGGCGGGAAGCGAAAATCTTCGACCATCGCGGCATGCATGTTATATCCCCCGGCACCTGATGAAGAATTATAGGGCTCGAGCACTTACGCTCGACGTGCGCACGAATTTACAACAAGCCTATGAGCACCTCTCGCATCATGACCGGAGGATGGGTCAACCGCAAAACCATGCCGCGCGGGCAGAATGGGCGCGGCCTGTGCCGATGGTGCACGCTGGAAGTGCCGCCACGCCGCTTTACCTTCTGTTCAGAGTATTGCGTACACGAGTGGAAGATGCGTTCGCAACCGGGGTACTTGCGCGAACACATTTTTAAGCGAGATAGAGGAGTGTGCGCTCACTGCGCCGTGGATACGATCAGGGAACACGGTAAGCTTAAGCGTTCGCGCGGAGTTGCTCGCGAAGCCTTGATGCGCCATTGGGGGCTCAAAACGCGACTCCGCAAAAGTCTATGGGATGCCGATCACATTCTGCCCGTAGCAGAAGGAGGCGGCGAGTGCGACCTCGATAACATTCGAACCCTTTGCCTTCGTTGTCACCGATCGGTCACCATGCAGCTTCGCGAAAGAATCCGTCGCGCGAAAGTAGCTGCCATGCTCGCCGCAGAGTCTAAACAAGCCGCGGGTTGAAGCCGGCCTGCCGAACTCGCTGGGCACTCCCCCCGAGCGCCCAGCCTGGAGCGGTACTCTTTCTCCGTCCGTTTGATTGGAAAGCAATTCTTCTGGAAAGGTTGTGCGAAAGAACCGGTGCTGGGTTTGACGCCCTCGGACGAAAATTTGAGGACACGAAAGCTACGGACCGGAAAATGACGAGTGCTGCTTGCAAAACTACTGAACTTGTTGCACCTCTGCGAGCACTCGCCGTACCGTCGTCGCAACTCGCTCAAGCATATCGCTCGCGTCATTGATGAGTTTTTGCGTATCGCCGGATAGATGAGGGTGTGTGCTCAGCAGGTGCAGCGTGAAGGTCATGGCCGCTAATGGATTATTTATCTCATGCGCCAGATGATTAATCAGCTTGTACCTTGCTTCCCAGGCGCGCACTTTTTCTTCCGCAGCCTGCAATTTCCGTTGTTCCGTGAGTTCCACCACGTAGGCTGACCATTGCAGAGGTTCTACGTTGAAACGCACGGCTCCGATGAGGAATGGTACGGAAGAACTATCGGGCAAAACGTATTCTTTTTCGTAGGGGACGCAGGTACCGAATTCGCGAAGCTGCTCCATTGCGCTCGCGTCAAGCGCGCGAAATCGTTCGGGCGTCATCGCCCGCCAGTCGAGTTTTCCTTCCGCCAGCTCCGCCCTGGTGTGTCCGATCATTCTCAGAAAAGCTTCGTTGCCGTCGATGATGCGGTTCTCATCAGCCATCGCGACGCCCAGGTATGGCGATTGATACAAGAGCGAGAAAGATGTTTGCAGAGAACGCGGAGTCTGCGACTGATAAACCCGAATGGATATTTCCGCATCCGCTTGGAGGGTCTCGCCGATTTCCAGAATGTCCCCCACCAAGGTGCTGAGATCGAGGCCGAACAGGTTCTCGTGGATAGTCGACGTGAGCACATGTTGCAGGACGCGGGCCTCGAATAATATTTGCGGGATGGTATAGCCCTGCTGGTAGCGCAACTTGCCGTGCTTCCTCGCCGCGTCGGTCGCAACGTCGCTCAGCTCCTCCTGCGGGCCTTCCAGACGCCGGATCAGCTCCTCCATCATTTCGGGAATGTGGTCGCTTCTTTCTGCTTCGGTCAGAGGTATCGCCGCCAGTTCGGGATCCTGCATCACCTGGTTTAGCCAACGGTCGCAGACGAAAGGGGAGCGTTCGCGCAAAATCTGTGCCACTTTGCGCGTTGGGAGCGCTTTGCTGGGCGGCCGCCTACCACCTCGCAGCTCCGAGATTGCCCCGATTAATTGCTCGACGCGCAAGGGCTTGGAGAAGTAATCGTCCACTTGGCTGCGAATACCCTGAATGGCCGTTTCGAGGTCAGGATAGCCAGTCAAAATGAATGTGCATGCGTCCGGCTGCACGCGGCGCATGGCGCTGACCACCGTGAAACCGTCACCCGGTTCGCCAATGTTCAGATCGGAAAGCAGAACGTCGAATTTCCGCGTACTGATAAGTTCCAGCGCTTCGGGAACACTGCTGACTGCGGTGAGCGCAAACCCGTGATGGGTAAGCACGGCGCCGAGTGCCGTTCGTAACGCATCGTCGTCGTCCACAAAGAGCAGCTTAATTTCAGCCATCGACAGTTTGATGCCTCCTAGGGTCTGCCGATGTATGCCCAGGGAGCAGAGGAGAGCATCGCTCTCCCCTGCGGGCACTCCTACGATTGGATGAACGCCAGCAGATCGGGATTGAGCACATCCGCATGAATAATTGGCATGCCATGGGGAAAACCAGGGTACACCTTGAGCTGAGCATTTTTGACCAATTTGGACGAAAGCGCTCCTGCGTCCAAGTAGGGCACGATTTGGTCATCATCGCCATGCATGACCAGCGTTGGAATATCGATCTTTTTCAGGTCCTCGGTAAAGTCGGTCTCAGAAAATACTTTGATGCAGTCGTACTCACCCTTAACCCCGCCTTGCATTCCCTGGAACCAGAAGTTCTCGCGAACTCCCTCAGAGATCTTGGCTCCAGGCCGGTTATAACCGAAGAAAGGCAGGCTCAGTTCCTTGAAGAACTGCGAGCGATCGTTCAACAACCCGGCACGTATTCCGTCAAAAACTTCGATAGGCAAGCCGCCGGGATTCTTGTGTGACTTGACCATGATGGGAGGCACAGCACTGATCAGAACAGCTTTGGAAACTCGCTTGCTGCCGTGCCTGCCAAGATAGCGAGCGACTTCCCCGCCGCCGGTGGAGTGGCCGACCATCACGGCATTTTTCAAGTCCAGCGTCTCGAACAAGGTTGCGAGGTCATCGGCGTACGTGTCCATCTCGTTGCCATCCCAGGTTTGTCCTGAGCGGCCGTGGCCGCGACGGTCGTGTGCGATCACACGGAAACCACGCTGCCCCAGGTAAATCATTTGTGCGTCCCAGGCATCCGCGTTCAGAGGCCAGCCATGGGAGAAAACAACAGGCTGTCCCTTGCCCCAATCCTTGTAGTAAATCGTGGTTCCGTCCTTCACGGTGATGGTGTTCGTGGATGTTTTCTCTGCGGTCATCGTACTCATTATGTTCTCCTTGTCTTGGTAAGGGATTGCTGCTTAAGCCTTCCCCGATGGGAGCGGCTGAGTTTTTGCTGAGCTCGATTTTGCAGGCGGATCGAACGGGGTTGCAGGAAGCCTCTTCAGCGCAAACAAAGGTGCAGCGGGAAGAATAGCAAAGCCCAAGTCGAAGACGGTGCTGAGAACCGAAGAGAGCACTTGATGAAACATTGGGTCCCGTCTGGTTGGTTCGTGTCCACTCGCAGGCTGATGGCCACCAAGAAAACAGTACCCAGCAGGGAGTGCCAGGCGATTGCCTGGAATTGCTCTTTCTATGCATGAATGATCGCGTTCAAAAGCCTGAGTGCCGGTTCGGATGCGACACCGGGCCGGGCTATCCTCCATGCTCGTGATAGGTTTTTGTCAGCGGCAATCGACGCGCTGCAGTCAGATTTCGAGAACTGGAGATCTCCCCATGCCCGTACTGGAAGAAATAGAGCGCCATCACCAGGAAATGGTCGGCTGGCGGAGGGATCTGCATGCGCATCCCGAACTCGGTTTCGCTGAAACGCGCACCAGCACAGTCATTCATGACCGGCTTCGGTCTTTCGGCGTGGACGCGTTGCACAGCTTCAACGGGACGGGTGTGATCGCAGTCATTCACGGGCAGGATGGCGACGATGCGATCGGCTTGCGGGCGGATATCGACGCCCTGCCGATTGCCGAGCAATCAGGGGTGCCGCATGCGTCGACAAATCCAGGGGTGATGCACGCCTGCGGGCACGACGGACATACCACCATGCTGTTGGGTGCGGCACGATACCTGGCATCGAGCCGGAAGTTCCGTGGCACGGCCTACCTGATATTCCAGCCCGCCGAGGAAATTGGCGGCGCAAAGCAAGTGGTGGACGCCGGCCTATTCGATCGCTTCCCTATGCGTCTCGTCTTCGGCATGCATAATTTCCCAACCATGTCGCAGGGCGAATTCCATTGGCGAAACGGGCCGATCATGGCGGCGGCCAACTTCTTTCAGATTACGATTGTTGGCCGCGGAGCCCACGCCGCCCAGCCTCACTTCGGCATCGATCCCATCGTCGCCGGCAGTGCTCTGGTACATGGATTGCAGACGATTGTTTCGCGAACGCTCGATCCGTTTCGTGCCGGCGTGGTCACAATCGGTTCGTTCCAGGCTGGTGCAGCGGCAAACGCCATTCCCCGGGAAGCAGTGTTGAAAGGAACCGCGCGTTGGCTGGATGCAGCGACCGGCGAGATCATCGAGCGGGGGATTCGCCGGTTGGCGGAATCGATTGCACAAGCCTACGGAACCAGCGTCGATGTCGAAATGCACATGGTCGCTCCCACCACAATCAATGACGAGGCTGCGACGGCGCTGGCGCGGCAGGCGGCGGCCAGTGTGGCTGGAGCGAAACAAGTAATAGAGATGGCGGAACCGGTGATGGGCGCGGAGGATTTTGCCTACATGCTGGAAGCCAAGCAGGGAGCCTACATCATGTTAGGTTCCAAGCGCCCCGGCGAACACAATCCGATGCTGCACCATCCGGCTTTCGACTTCAATGATGCAGTGCTTTCGACCGGCGCCGCGTATTGGGCGACCCTGGTCGAACAGCAGCTTGCGCTTGCCTGAGTAGTATTTGCAACGGACGCGGAGCGATTCTATCGTTGCGCTGTTCCACCCGGCTTGGGGAGTGCGAACACGTAATAGCCTTGCGCCTGCTGTTCCGACTCGGGAACGGGTTGATACCTTGAACCCGCCGGCTTCGGCAATGCCGCTTGAACCACGTACTCCCGCCCATTGACCTCGTACACTGCCGCTTCTGCATGCGGAGCAGCCGGCAGTTCGTGTTCCCACAGCACCTTTCCGCTGTCTTTGTCGTAGGCCCGCATCTTGAAATCTGACTCGATGCCGGAGAAGATCAGCCCGCCCGCCGTGACCGCCGGTCCACCTTGGGGAAAGAAGCCGCCGGTATCCTTAACACCCTGCGCTTCCAATTCGCTCACTCCGCCCAACGGAACTTGCCACTTGATCGTCCCGTGATTCATGTCGTACGCGGTGAGAGTCGACCACGGTGGCTTAACGGCGGAAAGCCCATCTTTGGAGGTCATGAATCCATACCCGCTCCAATATTTAACGGCATCCGAGCCATCCTGCGCAGCCGGCGGAGCAAGCGGCGGAGCCGAGAGATAGGTAATGATGTCAGGCGGCACGCGCGCCGCGCCGGGGGCGCTGAGATACGCGATCAGCGAATCCAGATCCGCCGGGGATAAATCGGGGAAGGAGGGCATCGGCGATGCACCATTCGTCACCACCGACCGGATGCGTTCAGCACCCAAACGCGAGACAACATCGACCAGGGAAGGAACGACCGGCGGTTGCCCTGTCAATTCCGATGTATGGCAGGTCTGACAATTCTGGAGATAAAGAAGCTGCCCCTTGGTCTCAGGAGTACCCTTTATCTCTATCCTGGGAGGCTTAGCTTCGAGCTTGAGGATCGCGGGCGCATTCTTTGACTGCACATACAAGACGTTGGTGGTCGGATCTACTGCTGCGTTTCCCCAGTTTGCTCCTCCGTTGTTCCCCGTTGGTTGAAGTACGTTCTCTAATCCAGGCGGCGTAAACAAGCCTTCGTTACGAGCATGCGAGATTAAATCGTGCAACCTCGCCCGTTCCGCCGGATCCGCGATATAGGGATTCACATCGTCCGCTGTGTAACTCTGCACCGCAAAAGGCGGCGGAGCCGTGGGGAATGGCTGCGTTGGCCAGGCATGCTCACCGGGCATGGTCGACAGAGGAACCGGGCGTTCTTCAATGGGCCACACCGGTTTCCCCGTAACCCGATCGAACACATAAAGAAAGCCTGTTTTCGCGGGCGCGACCACCGCGTCAATCACGCGGCCATTTTGCTTTACGGTCACCAGCTTGGGCGCAGTTGTCAGATCGTAATCCCAGAGATCGTGATGAACGGTCTGAAAGTGCCAGAGGTACTTACCGGTGCGGGCATCCAGGGCGAGCAGGCAGTCGGAGTAAAGGTTGGCTCCCTCGCGGTCGGCGCCGTAAAAGTCATAGGTAGGAGAACCGGTTGGGAAATACGCGATCCCTCGCTTCTCATCAATGGTTATCCCGCCCCATGTGTTGGTCCCGCCAATGTACTTCCACGCATTCTTCGGCCAGGTCTCATAACCGATATCGCCGGGATGAGGAACGGTATGGAAGGTCCAGACGAGCTTTCCGGTGACCACATCGAACGCCCGAAGATCGCCCGGCGGGGAACCGTATTCCTCGCCGGTGGTAGAGCCCAGGATGAGCAAGTTCTCGAAGATTCTTCCCGGGGTTCCGGATGAGATCTCACGGATGCTTTCGATATCGCGTCCCAGTCCCTCCCGTAGATCGACGTTGCCTCGATTGCCAAACGACTCTATGAGCTTGCCGGTGCGCGCGTCCACCGCGTGAAGGATATTGTTGGTCGCAAAGAAGAGGCGGCGATCGCCGCGATCCTTACTCTCCCAATAAGTGAGGCCGCGTTCGCTGATCATGTGCGGCCTACCGGTGTCGTGAACCCATATCTCTCGCCCAGTGGCCGCGTCGAGCGCCACAATGTTATCGTTCTTACCGATCACGTACATCACGCCGTCTACGACAATCGGACTGCATTCGAACCGGCGAGCGCCGGCCGCGGAATAAAACCAGACCTGCTGCAGCTGGCTTACATTCGACTTGTTGATTTGCTTCAGCGCAGAGTACTGAGCCGAATCCACGCCTCCTTCGTAGGCGTTCCACGTAGTGTGCGCCTTGGCTTCGGCGGCATACACGAAATGCGGGTGGCCGGCGGCTGATCCCAGAAGAGCAACCGTACAAAAGCAGAAGACTGCGCATCGAATCTCAAGCACGAGGTCCTACTTCGAAGCCAGCGCGGAGGTGCCCCAAAAAATATAGAGCCCCCGTTTGGTAGCGGTCACTATATCCATAATCCCATCGCCATTCAAGTCGACGGGCAGAACGTTGTCTCCAGCACCGGAGCTGTTGTGGATCATGTGCGGAACCAGCTTTGCCCCACCGGGCGCGCTGGGATCGCGAACCGTTTTGTACCAATAAAGCAGAGGAGGACCATAGGGATCCGGATCCAACAAATCGTCCAGATGTGAAAACTGCCGCTTGCCTACGATGAAATCTGGAATCCCGTCTCCATCCACATCGGCGACCCCTGCTCCGTGCAGTTCCGCAAATGTCACTCCACCGGCATTGTCTGTTTGGTAGTTATCCATCACCATGTGCCGGACGAATGAGATCTCGCCGTTCTTCGCACGTTTTTGCTCAAACCACGCCAGCCCGAAACCGTGTGCTTCCAGGGCCGTGACTACGTCGTTGAGGCCATCGCCGTTCACATCGTAGACCGCCATCGTCGCACCCCCGGGAACGATGCGACCCCATCGGCCGAACGGCTCTGGATGATACTTCCACAACTGATCGCCGCTTCCCTGGGGAGGATGCTCCCACCATCCATCCGCGCCCAGGATGTCCGGAAGCTTATCGCCGTTGATGTCACCCACCCCGATTCCGTGACCCTGCCAAGGCCCCTTCTCTGAGATGGTGTGTACGATCCACGGCGCGGTTGGATGGGCCGGATCGGGCTTAGCGTAACGCATGTATCCATCCGCGATGTAGATGAGCTCCGGCTTGCCATCACCGTCCACATCTGCGACCAGGGAATCCTCGCTCTGCATAGACGGAAGGACCATGTATTGCTTCCAGCGGCGGGCCTCATTTCCGGGATTCACATAAAGTACCGCGCCCACGCCAAGGCGGGTGGCGACGACATCCGGCCATCCATCGCCGGTAAAGTCCTCGGCATGTTGCACCCAGGTCGAGTACTCGGTCGATGGGTTGAAGGTTCGAGTGGCGTACATTTCCCTCGATGTCGTGAAGTCCGGGCCAAAGAAGATGTAGCCGCCATCCACCAGGTCAAGTTTTCCGTCGTGATTGAAGTCTGCCGCTGCGGCAGTCCAGTTGTAGTAGAAGGGATTCACGCGCTGCATACGGAACCCGCTCCCTACCTCTTCGAGGGGCTGCTTCCGGAGGCCGATGTCTTTGTAGGAAACGTCTTTGAAGTGCACCTCGCTGCCTTTGCCGACGAACAGCGCGATGGGACCGTACGAGTCCAAATCATCATCTGCTGTAGCCAGGCTCAACTGATTCCGTTCCGGAGCGTTGTTGAGATAGGCGCGCATGATGTCTGCGTCGAGCAACACTTCTACCTCGTTCCAGTCTCCGACGCGCAGGCTCAGATCAGGGAACTTGAACGGTACTTTCATTCCTGGCGGCGCATCAAACTTCTCTATCCGTTCGGCGGATATAAGGGCGGTCGGATCGGGCCGGGGAGGAGCGAAGCGAATCATCCCCACAGCATCCCTCAGCATTTCCCGGTCCGCAATGTTACCTGCTGCATCCAGGGTCAGGTTCTCTCCTTCGAGTTGCGTGCCTTTGATGGAAAGGAAAGAACCTCGCATGCCGCCGCCCTCGGTCTTCGTTGCCCGGATGAGGACACCTGTATCGCAGACGCCAATGCAGCGAAACCCAGCGTAGAAGCCGGTGTCCTGGTAGGAGTGATCGAGCACCAGCCAACCTGATCCCGCGGCGCCCTTGCCGATCAGTTCGCCGTTGTCCGCGCTCCAGGTTGCCTGACCCAACACGTGCCATCCGGCGAGTGTCGAACCCCGGAACTTCGCATCGGGGACAAAACTTGGACCCTGGAGCACGGCTGGAGTTCCCGGGGCAGGACTATCATCCGCTGTTGCCGATGTAGTTTGTGCAAAGACACGTCCGCCCGGTAAAGCGCAAAGCGCCAGCAGACACAGCACAAGTGTTTTGCTTGGATGATTGACCATTTTTAGACCTCGTTCGCTCTCACCGACCGCGCAGTTCCCTAATGAAAATCGATTCATGAGGTGCCTGTCGTTCTCCGATTCCTTCGCGAAGCAAGTAAATATACCCACTTAACTGAGTGTCAAGTTCTTTAGCTGATGATTAGTTCCTTTTTGAACTGTCGTCCGTGCACAACAAAATCGCCCTTCTGGAAGAACACCGGAGCAGAATGGAGGAAGTTGTCGATCACCCGGAAAGGTCTGCCCACATGTCAGCAGGAGTTCTTCGTTCGTTGTGCAGGTTCGCAGTGTCTCTGGTTCTTGCTGCTGCATTGGTCGGCGGCATCGCTGCGCATGCAGAGCCGGGAGAGGTGAAGACTCTTGCCCCGGGCGTCTATGTGTGGCAGGGAGACCGGGACAAGCGCGAACCCGCAAATTGTATGTGGGTGATCTTCCAAGACTACGTGCTCGTTGTCGATGCCAATTTTCCATGGGGGGCACGCGAGATTCTCCCGAAGATTAGAGCGACGACCAACAAGCCGATTCGCTTCGTATTGAACACCCACTATCACGGTGATCACGCCTATGGCAACGCGATCTTCGTGGATGCCGGAGCGATGATCGTGAGTTCGGAAGCCACGGACAAAGAGGCTAGAACCCGCGGAGCCGATGGCTGGGCGAAATGGAACGACCCGGCGCACAGCCTCAAAGACACGCGGCAGGAGTTTGCTTCCCTGACGTTCTCTGATCATCTGGTATTCGACGACGGCACGCAAAGAGTCGAGTTCATCCGTTTGGGCCCCGCTCACTCACAAGGCGACACCGTGGCTTACCTTCCGAAACAACACATTGTGGCGACGGGAGATCTCTGTGTCACCTGGGCCCACGGAAATAATACGGGCGATGCCGGCGGCAGCTACAAGGGATGGCTCGCAGCCCTGGAGACAATGTTGTCCTGGGGAGTGACGACCGTCGTGCCCGGCCATGGAGCGGTCGGGGGCCGGGAGGCTCTGCAGGCAGACAGAGCCTACCTGGATGGCATGTGGACCAAGGTTCAAGCGGCCAAGCTGGCGGGCGAAACTCCCGATCAAGTGATCAAGGAATTCGACTTTCAGAAGTACGGTTTCATCGCCTCGGATGCGACTGCAAATGCAACCAGCATAGGCACGATGTTTCGCCGCATCGATGCGGGCGGCAATTAGTCCAGACTGAAAAGAAGCCGCAGATCTCTCCACTGCGGTTGTCTCATTAATTACCTTTGCCGGCGAAGAACTTTCGCGTTGTCTCACCGGCCGCTGAAAGATTTTCGAGCCACATCTCGTAGTATTCGCGCGAGAGCACAACCCCATCTGCACCGGCCTCCAATGCAGCAACTGTCGCCGCACGCACGTCCTCCGGTTTGGTATGTTTCTCATCGGCAGCGGTTGGCACATCGATATCGATGCCCGGAAATATTTTCACTCGACCGCCTGTGCCGGCGATGGCCCGTTTTGTTTCGCTCGTAACGTATGCCGGGGAGAGGCCCTTGGTCACGATCTCCTGGAACGAGGCCTCGTTGTAGCCCATCATCTTGTAATAGAAGGGTTGGAGATCTTCCGGGGTGGCGTCGGCAAATACCGTGGCACACAGCCGATCCATAAAGTGTGAGAGCCTGGGACCGCCTGCGTTGTTGTAGGTCGCGATCTTCAGAAAGTCAGAGTACTCAGCGACCTTCGCATAGTCATCCGCCGCACTGTAAAACGGGCTGAACGTGGTGTTCTGAACGATGTGAAAGCCGAACGGTTTGTGCGGAGCAAGGGCTTTCGCGGTTCCGTAGAGTTCTGCACGAACCTCGTGGTAGCTATCGTGCCAGAGCATGTTCCAGCTCAGAACCTCCGGAAACTCAAACAGGATTCGGAGGAAGGTAACGAAGACGCCGTCATCGGGGCGTTGGTGCCTGGCTGTCACAGCAAAGAGCTGATCGAGCCTAATGTAGCCCCTACGAGCTCTTTCCGCAGAGATGCCGCGATCCTTGGATTTCTGCAGGCAGAACGGGCAGAAACAACAGATGCCCACAGTAGCCCAACCGCCTCCGATCATGTTGTCGATGGGCCCCATTCGTTCGCATCCCCAGATGATCCCGTCCACTTCCGTGGGGTATTGCGCAAGGTACGACTCGATTTTGCCCGTGAGGTGGCCGCGGAAATTTGGATGGTTAAAACACGCGCTTGTTGTAGGCCGGCCGTACACGTCGATCTCTGCGACGTCCGTCAAGCCCGGAATATTCTGCATCATCTGCGGAAAGGCGTTGTTGTAGTCCCACGCGAAGAAGTCCATTCCTCGAGCTTTCATCTTCGGAGCTACCGCGGCAATGACATTAAAATTCGGTAGGTCACGAGAGCGGAAATCCGTGAGCGTCGTATCCCGGAAGTACTTCGGATCGTAGTCGTAGAATGCCCCTCCTACCCAGGAGGGCCTCGGGCTGTACTTGCCGTGATCCGGCAGGGGCTTTACCCCTCCCTTGATGATCTGGGCCGGGTCGTAGTCGTAGGTATAGGTGAAAACTGTATTCACATTGCCCTTCTGCTGAAGGTTGTCGAGCACCTGCTCGATGCCTTCGTCGACCCAGCAGAAGGGTTTGACCTGAATCGCGACGACATTCTTCTTCAGGGTGGTGTCCGCGCGGTTCGCCGGTGATCGTGACGGGGTGGCTAAACCTGTTCGAGACTGTGTGGCGGCTCTCGCTTCCTGCAATGCTCCCAAACCCGCGCCGGCCGCAGCTCCGCTGAGAAGCTGAACAAACGACCTACGGTCCAGTCCTATATTCTTCATCGCATCACCCTGAGTGAAGAAACCCCGCGTTGGGCGCGTGTTTGCAGATGGATACTACGGGACGCTGAAAATGCCGTCAAATGTTCTTCCTATTCCGCCAACTCTGCTTCTCGAATAGCATGGCTAGGAAAGCCTAGGAGCCAGATTGCGCGCATTCAGGTCGCCACTCGTCTCAACCCATCTGCGCTTGAAACTGGCCCTGGCCATCGCGTGCGCGATTCCGTCGCTCGCGTGGAGCCAGACTCCTCATGCCAGCAACGTAGATTGGCCTGCATACAACGGCTCTTACGAGAACACTAAGTATTCAAAGCTGGCGCAGATCAACACGAAGAATGTGTCGCAGTTGAGAGAGGTCTGGAGATACGACTCTCACGAGACGGGGGGACTGGAGACAGCGCCACTTATTGTTGGGCGAACTCTCTTTGCTTACACCCCAAAGCAGGAGGTCATCGCTCTGGATGCTGCGACCGGAAAGCTGCTCTGGACGTTTGATTCACAGAAAATATTTCCTGCGGAAAGAGTCGGATCGAGAGCGGAGCGGGGCCTTTCTTACTGGCACAGTGGCCACGAGAAGCGCCTCATGGCAAACGTGTCGCATTATGTGTACGCGCTTGATCCGGATACCGGCAAAGTCTTCCCTTCGTTCGGCAATCAGGGACGCATCGATCTTCGCGAGAACCTTCGTGATCCGGCCAGGACTGTTTCCCTTTCTATTACGAGTCCGGGTGTCATCTACAGAGACCTCATTATTCTTGGCGATGCCACACCGGAGGCCTTGCCGGCAATTCCAGGTGATGTTCGCGCCTACGATGTGCGAACCGGTGCGTTGAAGTGGACATTCCATACGATTCCTCATCCCGGCGAGTACGGCTATGACACCTGGCCGAAGGATGCGTGGCTGTACAGCGGCGCTGCCAATAACTGGTGCGGTATGGCTCTCGATGTGGAGCGCGGCATCGTCTATGTACCAACAGGCTCGGCCGCGACCGACTGGTACGGCGCAGACCGTATCGGTGACGATCTGTTCGCGAATACGCTCATTGCGCTCGATGCCAACACCGGGAAGCGTCTATGGCATTTTCAGGGCGTTCGCCACGACATCTGGGATCGCGACTTTCCTACACCTCCAAGCCTCGTGACTGTTCGCGTGAACGGAAAAGACATCGCTGCAGTCGCGCAGCCTTCCAAGCAGGGATTCCTCTTCCTCCTGAATCGCGCCGATGGCAAACCCATCTTCCCCATTGAATACCGCAAGGTCCCCGCCAGCGACGTGCCAGGCGAGGTTACTGCCGAACAGCAGCCGTTTCCGACAAAGCCTGCTCCGTTCACACGGCAACTCATTACAGAAGATACCCTCACGACGCGAACGCCCGAGGCTCATGCGTGGGCACTGGCAAGGTTTCGTGAGCTGCACTATACCGGCCAGTTCAGCCCGAATGTGGTTGGCAAAGATACATTGATGTACCCGGGCACGGACGGCGCGGGCGAGTGGGGCGGTCCGGCCTTCGATCCTCAGACACACATTCTGTATATCAACGCCAACGAATTCGGCATGACCGAATCGCTTCAGAAGCGCGTTCCAACATCAACGGGACGGGCCGTCTATCTTAGCCAGTGCTCCGCGTGCCATCAGGCGAACCGGCAGGGACAGCCGCCCGAGATTCCGTCGCTGATCGATATCGGAAAGCGTTACAACCAGGCTCAGCTCTCAGAGGTGCTTCAGACCGGCCGCGGTAGAATGCCTGGCTTTCCCATCCTGGATCCGCCTGCGGGGAGCCAATTCCAGTCGCTGGCGCACTACCTGCTCTCCGGCAACGTCGAGGATGGCGCCAACGCGAAGATCGTCGATGATGGCAAGCTGCATTACGACTCGACCGGGTATCCAAAATTTCTTGACCCTCAGGGCTACCCGGCAAATGCAATGCCATGGGGCACTCTGAGCGCGATCAATCTCGATACAGGGGAATACCTCTGGAAGATTCCTTTTGGACAGTACCCGGAACTCATCGCGAAGGGAATGCCTGACACCGGCTCGGAGAACTACGGTGGTCCTGTTGTCACTGCCGGCGGTGTGCTCTTCATCGGCGCGACCGTGCGCGACAAAAAATTCCGGGCATTCGACAAATCAACCGGCGAACTTCTATGGGAGACATCTCTTCCATTCTCTGCCTGCGCAACGCCGGCCACCTATGCAATCGATGGACGGCAGTACGTCGTTATCGGAGCCGGAGGCCAACGCGACCCAGCCACTCCGGCAGGCGGGGGTATCTATGTCGCTTACGCGTTACCACAATGAACTGAAAATCACGTTTCATCTTCCACCCACCTGTTCACCAGCGCCGCTTTGAAGGCGCAGCGGTCTCCACTGCGACCACGATTGTGGATACGCGACAGAAGTATCAGAGCTTCTCGGAACATCGTTGCCAATCCACATCACCGCCGCCAGAACTGATTGACTCCGCGGAGGTAGCCGTTCGGCTACCATTCCACCTCTTCGGTCAGGGCAGCCCACGCGCATGTTGTTGAAAATACATGCGCTCCCATCAGCACTTCCGAACATTCGCGTTTGGTCCCCAGCATGCATTAGGGAGTGCGTCCGAGCAAACTCAAAGCCAAAGCGTGGAGAGTTTGAGAGACAAATTCAGTTTGGGTTCCACTGCAAGGAGCCCCAAGGAGGATGTCATGAAATTCACTTCCATCGCTCAGTCGTCCCTCGTGGTTCTGTCAGTCCTGTTGGCCCCCATCCACAGTTTCGCCGCACAGGCGCCCTACTGCATCGCGGTGAACGGCGGCTTCGGCGGAGGCGGCACCACGTTCGTCGCGCGCAACTTTACTCTGCCGACGGCAAGCAAATGCTCACCCTGGTCGGGCTACACCAAGACCGCTTCCACCGTCATCTTGATGACGAGCGGGACCAGTTGCCTTTCCACCGATAACAAAGCGTTGACAGTCAGCGTTTCCAGCGCCGATCCCTCGTTTTTCGGTGCGGGTACTATCGTAGGGGATTACATCCAGTTGACCCGGGATTCTGCAACCGATCCGTTTACCGGCGAAGACTACGGTTACTTCACTGGAAGCGCAGAACCGGTAAGCTGCACCAGCGAGCTGTTGACCCTCCCGGCGGCCCACGACTAACTGGTCTTCACTCGTGCGGCCATCTTTCAAGGGAATACTACGATGGGAAAAGGGGAAAAGTGGGACAAACAGGGAGTGTGTCGGAGAGAAACTGCGGCATCGTCGAGGCAGGAGCCTGCAAGGTGGTTCTCGGAGCGTAATGCTCTGGAACGCTTTGGCTCTGTTGGAGGGGCCGTATGTGAGTTTTAGGTGTGCTGGGGCAGGTTAGCGGTCGTCAGCGCATCAGGCGTGAGCCAGAGCCATTCGATGGCGAAATAGTTTGAGAAGATTGTGCGTGGCGCAGATAAGCTTCCACTCTGATGTCACGTTTAGCAGGCCGCGTAAGCGGAATCTGCGGATGCCGCGCGTCTCTTTGATCTGGCCGAATACCGGTTCCACGGTTGTCTGTCGAAGTGCATAACGGGCTTTGCCCTCGGCAGTGGCCAGCGCTTCTCTCATGCGAATTGCTTCCCGACTGCGCGGAGCATTGAACGGTAGCTCGCCACCTGGAATGAGCGGTTTGGAGTCAGGTGCTACCAGCATTTCTATGCCGCTCACTGCCGGATCCAGAAGGCTGGTTGTGTCAAAATAGCCCGCATCGGCGGTGATGGTGGTGGGTGTTCCTTGTGTTGTGTTGAGTAAGCTCTTCACCATGGGCACCAGTTGCTGACGATCAATGGGTTGCTGCGTCAACTCCGCTGCGACGATGATCTGAGCCTGCGAGTCCACTGCGATCTGCGCGTTGTAAGCCTGCACAAATCCTCTTTCGCCGCTGTCTTTCATCACCCGTGAATCAGGGTCGACGAAGTTATATTGACGGCCGGGAGCAGCGGCATTCTTCCTCGCTCGAATGCGTCGCTTCTTTTCCTTGTCGCGCTGGCGGCGATCCTTTGGTGGCTGGCTTGTCTGCTCCGCTTTCTTACGAGGACCGCGTTTACCCGGAGAATGATTGTCCAGAGCGGCTTTGAGTTCTGCTTGTGCTTCCTGCTCTAACTCCGCCTTTGCTTGCTGTAGCCGCTCCAGGCGCTTTTGAGCATTTGCTAACTCGTCGGGCAGTTGGTTTGCCACCTGGTCCAGGCCGAGACGCCGTTCTTCTTCACGATCGGTTTGTTGCGCTTGCTGCAGCAAGCGCGCAACCTCGGCGCGCCAGTGTTGTTCCCGTACGCTAATCCGGTCGTATTTTACGGAACGCCGGGGGCTGGCGTTGGCCTTTATCTTCGTGCCGTCGATCGACACATTGCCCAACTTCACCAGACCAGCCTTCTGACACAGTCTCAGAGCTTGTACGAATAATTCCCCCAGCGCCTCTACATGTTCCTGACGAAAAGCAGCCAGGGTATCGTGATCAGGATGTTGGTCGGCAGACAAATAGCGAAAGGCAACGTTGTCGTAAGTAGCCTGCTCGATCTTGCGCGAACTCGTAATTCCGATGCAATAACCGTAAAGCAACAACCGCGCCATCAGCATCGGATGGTATGCCGACAACCCTCGTCCATCACTCCGTTCATAGCTGCCGTAAATAGAAGACAGGTCCAGCTCGTTCATCACATCAGCTACGAATCTTGCAAGGTGATTCTCGGGCAGCCAGTCTTGAAGCGACGGCGGAAGCAAAAACGGCTGATCGTGGCTACACACTCGGAAACGCTTGTTCACCAGCCAATCGTACGAGATTCTCCCTCTGGAGTCTGCCCATTTCTGGTGCAATTCTCACATCTATCTCCGACACACTCCAGGATTGGCCCTAGGGAAATGCACTCGCCATGCGAACGCATTTCGTTAGGGTCAATTCCGTTTGTCCGGCTTGCTTCAAGGAAAACCCACTCCTCGCGAACCGTTCGCTGTTTGCAGTTCGCCAGATGCCCGCCGGAACCGCGGAGCGGTTCGGCAAAAAATGATGCGTCATTCCGACGCCGCTACGACCATAGATCTTTATGGCAAGGCGACGATGAACAGCAAGCTTGACGCCCACGCGAAACTGCTCGAACACGGCCGTTGTGGGGGTTGCGGGGTGAACCGACTCTAGAGTCAAGTCGCTGATTTGAATGGTCGGGGCGGAGGGATTCGAACCCCCGACCCTCTGCTCCCAAAGCAGATGCGCTACCAGGCTACGCTACGCCCCGATCTATGGATTGTATCCCAACCACCCTCATCAGGCGTGGTGTCCGAGCCACTCCAGGAACCAAAGAATCAGGAAGATCGGAGCCAGAAAGATCGCTGCCAGAACGAGGCCGATCAGCATCAGGAAAACCCAGTCTCGCCAGGCCTGTCGCCGCGATTGCTCCAGATGACGAACGATCAAAGCGTAGTTGCGACGGTTCGCCTTCCACGCGATGTCAAAGGCATCGCCCAATAGCGGAATCGTTCCCAGGAGTACCTCGATCCCGATGTTGACCACCATGCGGAGCAGCGTAACGTACGGGACGCCTCGCACCCAGGCAGCGACCACGATGATGGTGGAAGCAAGGCCCCCGATAATATCTCCGAGGCCGGGAACCAGGCCGATGATGCCATCCAATCCGAAGCGGATCGAGGTACCGGGAACGCGAAACCAGTCATCGAGCAAGTGCGACAGCAAATCGAGATTTTCGTCGGCGAACAAGCCGTTTGCCTTCTGAAAACGCGATTTTTGGGGTGGCAGAATCTCGGGTTGGGGGTTGCTGGGCATAGGCAAAACGGCGACCGGGAAAGGCTCGAAAGGTGCTAGCCAAGCCGCGGCAAGCATAAACCTGAATGCTACAATCTAAGTCTATATGGCGGCTATAGTTCAGTGGCAGAACGCCGGACTGTGGCTCCGGATGTCGTGGGTTC
>CAVUYJ010000002.1:0-725000 GCA_963745725.1 uncultured Acidobacteriaceae bacterium | reverse complement strand
ACCTGGATTTGCCTGGGTGAACCAGCTTACGCGCATCGAACCTCATAGCCATAGGAGGTCCTGCTTATCCTTCTGCGTCTCCCCGTCGTCAAACGAGATTTTGGGAGGTCCGGAATATTAACCGGATGTCCATCAGCTACGCCTTTCGGCCTCACCTTAGGGACCGCCTAACCCTGAGCGGATTAACCTTCCTCAGGAAACCTTAGACTTTCGGCGTGGGTGGTTCTCACACCCATTATCGCTACTTATGCCGGCAGGGTCTCTTCTCAACGCTCCATCAGTCTTCTCAGTCTGACTTCGCTGCGGTTGAGAATGCTCTCCTACCACGCACACTCAAAGAGTGTGCATCCGCTGCTTCGGTGTACAGTTTTAGCCCCGTTATATTGTCGGCACCGGACCGCTTGACCAGTGAGCTATTACGCTTTCTTTAAAGGATGGCTGCTTCTAAGCCAACCTCCTGGCTGTCTGAGCGTTCCGACTTCCTTTCCCACTTAACTGTAACTTGGGGACCTTAGCAGGCGGTCTGGGCTGTTTCCCTCTCGACAATGAAGCTTAGCCCCCATTGTCTGACTCCCGGACTGGTTGTCATTGGCATTCGAAGTTTGATTGGATTCAGTAAGCCGGAAAGCCCCCTAGTCCATCCAGTTCTCTACCACCAATGCAAATCATCCGAGGCTAGCCCTAAAGCTATTTCGGAGAGAACGAGCTATCACGGAATTTGATTAGCCTTTCACCCCTACCCTCAGCTCATCCGAGCTTTTTTCAACAAACACCGGTTCGGTCCTCCAGTGGGTGTTACCCCACCTTCAACCTGGCCAAGGGTAGATCATCCCGCTTCGCGTCTATTCCTGCCAACTGATTCGCCCTATTCAGACTCGCTTTCGCTACGGCTCGCTTACGCTTAACCTTGCTGACAAGAATAACTAGCCGGCTCATTATGCAATAGGCACGCGGTCAGACATTCCCTTGCGGGCATAGTCCTCCCACTGCTTGTAGGCACACGGTTTCAGGTACTTTGTACTCCCCTCGCAGGGGTTCTTTTCACCTTTCCCTCACGGTACTGGTTCACTATCGGTCAGAATCGAGTATTTAGCCTTACGGGATGGTCCCCGTAGATTCAAGCAGGGTTTCACGTGCCCCGCCTTACTCAGGTATCCGCTTCGAGTCTGGATGATTTTCGTCTACGCGCCTGTCACGCTCTATGGATCCACTTTCCAGAGGATTCGACTAACCACCAGATTGGTAACTCTACTATTGCGGACCCTACAACCCCCGAGACACCGAAATGCCACGGGTTTGGGCTATTCCGATTTCGCTCGCCACTACTTTCGGAATCGAGGTTTCTTTCTTTTCCTTCAGGTACTGAGATGGTTCACTTCCCTGAGTTCGCTCATGCCTGCCTATGTATTCAGCAGGATGTACTACGGTTTTGCCGTAGTGGGTTTCCCCATTCGGAGATCTCCGGATCAACGCCTGTGTGCGGCTTCCCGAAGCTTATCGCAGCTTGCCACGTCCTTCATCGCCTGATTCTGCCAAGGCATCCACCGTGCGCCCTTAGTAGCTTGACCATAGAATTAACTCTCGCGCAGCAGTCAGACTTGCACCTGCGATACCGCGTTAGAAAGCTAAAACAATTAGTCTCTGTATATTCGCCTGCGTTTACACGCTCACTCTCGCGAGTGAGCGAATATTCGCTAATTATCCTAAAGACACTCAACTAAACACGCCGTATTCCCGACACGAACTTGCGATACTGCTCTTCGCGCTTACACGGGGATAGGCCTGCTCAGCCTTGTAATTTTTTTACCCAATCGATTTCGTTGTCAAACATCCAGTTGCACCGGAGGTTAATCCGGTGCCCACCCTGAGGTGGGTTCGAACAGATCGCTTTTCAGCGCTGCTCAAAGGTCAACAGTCCGTTTTGGATGTTCAGCTTTGAAGCAGTTCGAGTTCACTGAGACCGGGAGGGAACCGCAGGTCCCTCGGCTTCGCTCGGGATGACAAATTTCTTGCGAATTTCGCAAGAAACTTGCCGAAGGAGAGATTTGTATAGGCCGAAAAGGCGGATACGAACCGAAGAGAACTTGGTGGAGCTGACCGGGATCGAACCGGTGACCCCCTGCTTGCAAAGCAGGTGCTCTCCCAGCTGAGCTACAGCCCCTTAACGGTAGTGGTGGGCCTGGGTAGATTCGAACTACCGACCTCACCCTTATCAGGGGTGCGCTCTAACCAACTGAGCTACAGGCCCGCTGGTTGTGCCAGAGTCTCATAACTCGAAAAGTTTCGAGGACCAGGTGAACATGCAGAGCAGCTACGCCGCTCCTGACCATCATGGAATATGAAAAAGAAAGAGATGGCTTGACCGATTTCCTAAGTTCAAGTCAGGGACAAGAACTTAGGAGGTACATGGCAACATCTCATGCGCGCCTACAGGCTTCTGATCCAGATCGCTCTGGGCAGTCGGCCTTAGGTCCGCTATCGCGGAAGCGAATGAGTGCCATGACGTTCTCTCTTAGAAAGGAGGTGATCCAGCCGCAGGTTCTCCTACGGCTACCTTGTTACGACTTCACCCCAATCATGAATTACACCTTGGGCGGCTGCCCCCTTGCGGTTGGCTCACCGACTTCTAGTACAACCCACTTTCGTGATGTGACGGGCGGTGTGTACAAGGCCCGGGAACGTATTCACCGCGGCGTTCTGATCCGCGATTACTAGCGATTCCAGCTTCATGGAGTCGAGTTGCAGACTCCAATCCGAACTGAGGCCGGCTTTTTCCGATTAGCTCCCCCTCACGGGTTTGCGACGGTTTGTACCGGCCATTGTAGCACGTGTGTAGCCCTGGACATAAAGGCCATGAGGACTTGACGTCATCCCCGCCTTCCTCCCCGTTATCCGAGGCGGTCTCACCAGAGTGCCCAACTAAATGGTGGCAACTGGTAATAAGGGTTGCGCTCGTTGCGGGACTTAACCCAACATCTCACGACACGAGCTGACGACAGCCATGCAGCACCTATAGAGCAGCCCCTTGCGGGGAAGGAATGTTTCCACTCCGGTCCACTCCATTTCGAGCCCAGGTAAGGTTCTTCGCGTTGCGTCGAATTAAACCACATGCTCCACCGCTTGTGCGGGCCCCCGTCAATTCCTTTGAGTTTCAGCCTTGCGACCGTACTCCCCAGGCGGATCGCTTAACGCGTTAGCTTCGGCACGGCGGGATTGGGTACCCGTCACACCAAGCGATCATCGTTTAGGGCTAGGACTACCAGGGTATCTAATCCTGTTTGCTCCCCTAGCTTTCGTGCCTCAGCGTCAGTTGTGGTCCAGTGAGCCGCTTTCGCCACAGGTGTTCCTCCCGATATCTACGCATTTCACCGCTACACCGGGAATTCCACTCACCTCTCCCACACTCAAGCCCGGCAGTTTCTCATGCAGACTTCGAGTTGAGCCCGAAGATTTCACACAAGACTTACCAAACCGCCTACGCACCCTTTACGCCCAATAATTCCGAACAACGCTCGCCCCCCTCGTATTACCGCGGCTGCTGGCACGAAGTTAGCCGGGGCTTCTTCTCTCGGTACCGTCATAATCGTCCCGATCGAAAGGAGTTTACGTCCCAAGGGACTTCATCCTCCACGCGGCGTTGCTGCGTCAGGGTTTCCCCCATTGCGCAAAATTCCCCACTGCTGCCTCCCGTAGGAGTCTGGACCGTGTTTCAGTTCCAGTGTGTCCGTGCGCCCTCTCAGGCCGGATACCGATCACAGTCTTGGTGGGCCATTACCCCGCCAACTAACTAATCGGCCGCGACCCCCTCCTTAAGCGAATTGCTCCTTTGACCTCTCGGTATTATGCGGTATTAGCCCAGATTTCTCTAGGTTATCCCCCACTCAAGGGTAGGTTAGTCACGTGTTACTCACCCGTGCGCCACTGTACTCATGGATTGCTCCACTTTCTCGTTCGACTTGCATGTGTTAGGCACGCCGCCAGCGTTGATTCTGAGCCAGGATCAAACTCTCGTTTGAAACCTGATGTCTCTCCAAATCCAGGACGGAGGTCCGGACGGAGAGACAAGCCTCACAGAGCTCGAAAACTCTGCGAGACATTACATTGTGAGAATGATCAAACCTAAAACTTGATCGTATTCTCACGACTGGCATGTTCAACCTGATTGTCAAAGATCCTTGCCGGTTCCGCCTGAGCGGGCCGCTTTGGATCAAGGAATCCGCAGCTTAGCTGCGTGTCCTCGAACTTGTTGCGCTGCATTTGCTGGGTCCCTCAGGACTCCAGCGTTTTACGCGCATTTACCGAAAGTATAGATTTTTCGGGAGGCTGTCAATGGTTTATTTTCCATTTGCTCAGCGCGCCTTGCAGCACCAAATTTGAAAGATCAGCTCCAATTCCCGGCGTACTTGACGCATGGGGTTGGCGGGCAATTTTGCCCTAGAGGGATACTTCCCTCGCCTTGCAATGGATTGTTCGCTCTGGAAGGAGTTTCCTTCTCTACCGTTCCTGCTGATCGGTTCGGCGGGCAAACAGCCGAACTTGTTAGACGGGCTTACTTCACCTGCCTAGGTTGCGATCAGATTCAGGTTTCCGGTATGGGCTCTGCTACGGCCCGTCGAACAACTTCCGCTTCGCTCGCTACGACTGGGTGGGTTGTGTTTCTGCCCTACCGCGAAGCTTCACCGTTACCACTGCTCACTCGTACAACTTTTTAAGAATACCGAAGTTCGTTGGATTTTGCAAGTTACTTCCGAGCGCGTTGCTTTTGGAAGGCTTGTTTTTTCAACGACCTCAGTGAGAGTACCAAGGTGGTCGATGGACTGCAAGGGCGTGGGTTGTTGAAAAGGCGGTTTGTTGTTGAAAAGTGGGTTTGGGTTTGCTTTTACCTGGGGTTATAACAGGGGACTTGATTGACCTTTACTAGGAGGACCCAGGTCTCAAAAGCGAGACCTGGGGCACCCTTCGCTTGTTTCCTGTGGTGGGGTGGGTGGGACGGGTTCGTTCGGGTTCTCTTTATTCGGATTTGGCTATCACGCCCAAGTCGGTTAGGCCGTTGATGAAAAATTGGACGGCCAAGGCTACAAGCAGAAGGCCCATGATGCGAACGAGGATCCGGATTCCGGTTTCTCCCATGACGCCTCTTACCCGATTGGCTCCGCTGAGAATCATGTAGCTCAGGCCGGCGGTCAGAGTGATCGCTCCTAACACTACTCCCAGTTCCCAGGGCTTCAGGGCTTGTCCTACCAGGATCATTACGCTGGAGATGGCTCCGGGACCGGCCAGCATGGGGATGCCTAAAGGGACGATGCCGGCGTCGTCTTTTGAGGCGGCTTCGGCGGTTTCGTCGCTGGATTCCTGGGTGGGAGAACGGCGGGCTTCGATCATGTCGATGCCGATCAGCAACAGGATCACGCCTCCGGCGATTTCAAAGGCTGGGAGAGTGATGCCGAACATGCGGAAGATCAGCTTGCCGGCCAAGGCGAAGGTCATCAAGACGATCAGGCAGGTGAGCGCTCCTCGGCGCGCCATGCGCTGCTGGCGCTTTCGATCGACGCCATCGGTGATGGCGAGGAAGGCGGGGATGGCGGCGAAGGGATCGACCAGAAAGAAGATGGAACTGACGGCCAAGACGGAGAAGCGTACGTAGTTCGAATGCAGGGTGTTGATCGCTATGCTGGCTGGACCGTACATCCACTGAACTTAAACCAGAGGGGCGTGTGGCGCAGTTATAATCGTTACTTCAATTGAAGGGAGCTGTTGTCGATGCCTATCCAGCCTACCGCCAAGATCTGGCACAACGGAAATTTGATTCCGTGGGAGAAGGCCCAGATCCATGTGATGAGTCATGTTGTCCACTATGGCTCGTCGGTTTTTGAGGGAATTCGCTGCTACGCGCAACCCCAGGGAGCGGCTATTTTCCGGCTTCCCGAGCATATGCAGCGACTGCTGGATTCAGCCAAGATTTATCGCATGCCTCTGCCCTATTCACTCGAACAACTTTCGAGTGCGGTGGTTGGCGTGGTGGAGAGCAATGGTGTCGCACCCTGCTACATTCGCCCGATTGCGCTGCGCGGTTATGGGGAGATGGGAGTGAGTCCCAAGGGCACTCCGACCGAAGTGTTCATTGCTAATTATTCGTGGGGCAAGTATGTGCCGGGCGATGAGGGTGCGGATGTTTGCATCTCTTCGTGGAGCAGGATGGCGCCGAACACCATGCCCGCGCTGGCTAAGGCTGGGGGAAATTATCTGAATTCTCAGCTGATCCGCATGGAAGCGGATAGCAACGGGTTTTCCGAAGGGATCGCGCTCGATGTTTTCGGCAATTTGTCGGAAGGGTCGGGGGAGAATTTGTTCGTGGTGCGGAATGGAGTTTTGTATACCACTCCTTTGGCGAATTCAGTGCTGTCGGGGATTACTCGGGATTCTGTGCTGACGATGGCTCGGCATATGGGGATTCCGGTGGTGGAACAGGCTATGCCGCGGGAGTTGTTGTATATCGCGGACGAGGCGTTCTTTACCGGGACCGCGGCTGAGGTGCATTCGATTCGGTCAGTGGATCGAATTCAGATTGGCGATGGGAAAGTGGGGCCGATTACTAAGCAGCTGGCGGAGGAGTATTTGGGGATTGCCCACGGGTTGCGGCCGGATCGGTATGGTTGGTTGACCCATGTCAATGTCAATACGAATCAGCCGGTTCCGGTTTAGTTAGGTTCTTGCCTGTGGTTATAACAAGGGACTTCACTGGCCTCTACTAGGAGGATCCCAGGTCTCAAATGCGAGACCTGGGGCACCCGGCTTCGCTTCGGTCGGGGTGACAAGGGGAGAGTAAGTACCTTCATCAGCATCGCGAATGGAGAGACCTAAGGTCTCTCCATTTTCACTTCGTGGACTATTTGACGGCGGCTTTGGGCTCTTCTACTCGCACTGCGCCCAGCATGGGCGAGGTGGTGTCCATGGGGGGAAGCACTACCTGGGGACGGATGCCCGCTTGTTGGCCCCAGCCCGGAAGTAGGGGGCTGCCGGTGATGAGGCGGGCTCCACGGTTGAAGGTCAGGTAGGTCCAGGCCCAGGAGAAGAAGACGGCCAGCCGGTTTCGGAAGCCCACCAAGAAGAAGAGGTGGACGCTTACCCAGGACAGCCACGCCAACGTTCCGGACCAATGGGCTTTGATGGGCCAACGTACGTTGGCGACAGCGGCGTGGCGGCCGATCGTGGCCATGTCTCCCTTATCCCAATAGTGGAAGGGCGTGCGCGGCTTCCCTGCCATGTCCTGGGCGATCATCTGGGCAGCGTGCCTTCCCATCTGCATAGCCGGTTGGGCGACGCCGGGGACCTGATGGCCGTTTTCTTCCACGTGGGCCAAGTCTCCGCAGACGAAGATGTCGGGATGGCCGGGCGGATTCAGGTAGATATCGACGATTGCGCAACCACGCTTGTCGGTGGGTGTGCCCAGCATCTTGCCCAGGGGCGAGGCTTGCACGCCGGCGGCCCATAGGGTCACTACGGCGTTCAGGCGCTTTCCGCCGACCATGACGTAGCCGGGTTTTACGTCCATCACGCTTTGCCCGGTGTGGACCTCCACTCCTAGTTGCGCCAGTTGCTCGACGCCTTTTTTCGACAGGTCTTCGGGATAGGCGGCCAGGATGCGGGGCGAGCCTTCGATCAGGATCACACGCGCCATGGCGGGATCGATGTGGCGGAAGTCGTGGCGCATGTAGAGCTTCGAGATGTCGCTGATGGCGCCGGCCAGTTCGACGCCGGTGGGCCCGCCGCCGATGATGACGAAATTCAGTTCGGGGTGGGCGCCGGTCTCTACCATTTCACGCTCGGCCAGTTCAAAGGCGAGCAAGACGCGGCGGCGGATTTCGGTGGCATCCTCGATGGTTTTGAGGCCAGGCGCGTACTGGGCCCAGTCGTCCTTGCCGAAGTAGGAATGGGTGGAGCCGGTGCCCAGGATGAGGTAGTCGTACTCGATCACCGCACCGCTGTGCAAGAGGACGCGGTGGTTGTCGGGTTCGATGGCGACGACTTCGTCCATCAATACTTCGATATTTTTGTTTCTCGAAAAAACAGAACGGATGGGCTGCGCGATGTCTGCCGGGGAGAGTACGGCCAGGGCCACCTGGTAGAGCAAGGGCTGGAAAGTGTGGTGGTTGCGGCGATCGATCAGGGTCACGTCGACTGCCATATCCGCCAGCGCTTTGGCTGCGCTTAAGCCGGCGAAGCCGCCACCGACGACCACAACCCGAGGACGTTTGCGCACATTCTTGACCGCGGGTGGGGTGTTGGGAGTTTCGGGCATGCAGACACTCTCCTTTGGGGGCTTTGCGGGCGCCAGTGATTGAGATGCTCTGTCTTTAAGATACAGATGGGGGTCCAAAGGTTACGCGGACCTAGATCTCGGGGTAGAAGTCGAAGAAGGCTTCGATGCTCTGGCGCAACTGGTTTTCGATCTCTTCCCTGCTGCCCTCCAGCACGTGCATGGTTACGTGCGCTTGCTTTCCATTCTTGAGCGTCACCGTAGCGTCGCCCACTTCGATTGCTTCCTCGGAAGGAAGCAGTCTCATGCCGTAAATCAATGTCAGATTTGCCATGCCGTCATCTTACGTTGGGAGGGTCGCTTGCATCGTTCCGGTACCGCGTAGAATCAAAGAGTCCTAATTCTATGGCTCAAGACATTCGCGATACTGTCATCCTCGGCACTGGCTGCGCTGGACTCACTGCCGCCATCTATGCTGCCCGCGCTAACCTTAAACCGCTGGTACTGGAAGGCCATGAGCCGGGCGGACAGCTCTCGATCACTACGCTGGTGGAGAACTTTCCGGGTTGGCCGGAGGGGATCCAGGGGCCGGATCTGATTGAGAAGATGAAGCTCCAGGCCACCCGTTTTGGGGCGGATATCCAGATGGGGCACCTGCATTCAGTCGATTTTTCCAAGCGCCCGCTGACCCTTCATATGAGCAATAAGGAAGCGATCCACACGCGGACGCTGATCATTGCCAGCGGGGCATCCGCGCGGTGGCTGGGGTTGCCGAGTGAGCAGGCTTTGATTGGGCATGGGGTTAGCTCGTGCGCCACTTGCGACGGGTTCTTCTTTTCCGGCAAGGAGATTGCGGTGATCGGTGGCGGCGACTCGGCTATGGAGGAGGCTTTGTTTCTTACCCGGTTTGCTACCAAGGTGTCGGTGATCCATCGCCGGGAGCAGTTCCGGTCTTCGCGCATCATGTTGGACCGCGCGATGGCTCACGACAAGATCAAGTTCCTTACCAACACGGCGGTAGAAGAAGTGCTGGGTGTGGAGAAGAAGGAAGTGAGCGGGTTGCGGTTGCGGAACACGGTGACCAAGGACGAATCGGTTCTGCCGGTAAGCGCTATGTTCCTGGGGATTGGGCATGTTCCGAATGCGGGGATGTTCAAGGGGCTGATCGATCTGGACGCTGATGGCTACATTAAGACCACCGACCAGGTGTTCACCAAGGTGCCTGGAGTCTTCGCCTGCGGCGACGTGCAGGACCGGCGGTACCGCCAGGCGATTACGGCGGCGGGGTCGGGGTGCATGGCGGCGCTCGAGGTGGAGAAATATCTTGAAGAACACGGCCATTGAGCAGGATGCGGTGACGTCGGTCCTGAAGGAGAATCTGGACCGGCTGGAGGCGCAGATTGCGGCGGCGTGCCGTGAGGCGGGGCGGCCACGGGGTGAGGTGGCCCTGATGGCGGTTTCGAAGATGCATCCGGCTGCGGCGATTGTCGCGGCCGAGGCTCTGGGGTTCGGCTGTTTGGGGAAAACCGGGTGCAGGAGTTTCAGGAGAAGAGTGGTCAGCTGTCTCTTCCTAAGGCTGAATTTCACCTGATTGGCCATCTGCAATCGAATAAAGCTGCTCGAGCGGCGGAGCTTTTTAGTTCTGTGGACACGCTGGATTCGGTTTCGCTCGCCGAGCGACTTGACCAGGCTGCGACGCGGTTGGGGCGGCGGTTGGCAGTGTTGATCGAGATTAAGCTTAGCCCGGAAGAAACCAAGGCGGGACTGGGACCGGAGGCGGTTGAGCTCGGGAGGCTGCTGGAGCGGCTTCCTGATTTGCCCGGGTTGGAGCTTCGTGGGCTCATGATGGTGCCTCCGTTCCTTGAGGATTTTGCGGCGGTGCGGCCTTACTTTCGCGAGCTGCGGGTTTTGCGGGACCGGTTGGCAGCGGCACATCCGCGGTTGTCGTTTGGGGAGTTGTCGATGGGGATGTCGCATGACTTTCCGGTTGCGATTGCGGAGGGTGCGACCCAGGTGCGGATCGGGACGGCTTTGTTTGGGGCCCGGAATTATTCCCGGTGATGGGTTTTGATTCCCGTTAGTGACCACCCTTTGGGAGCTACGTTTTCGATTCGGGTGCAGCCGCGGGCCGCGCGGAATGCGATAACCGGCACGGTGGGTGACGCTCTGAAGGTCGCGACTTCTGCGCCGCCGTTGGACGGGCGGGCCAATGCTGCGGTGGTTGAGTTCTTCTCCGAGGTTCTTTCCGTACCGCGTTCCTCAGTCCAGGTGGTCGCCGGCGAGCGATCGCGGAACAAGATCGTTCGCATTGCGGGTTGCAGTGGCGCCGAAGTGCAGCGAAGGTTGCGGGAGCACTTTACGGTTTAGAACAGCAGCGGTTCGGTGTACACCTATAGTTCATGTCCAGTCACGCTTTGTATGCCGGAGTGCTCGGCGTTATCGTTCTCAGCTTGCTTGCCGTTTCTCTTTCCCGCCTCAAAAGGACAAAGACTAAGGCCGATTACCTGGTTGCGGGGCGTTCCCTGCCGGCTTTCGTGCTGGTGTTTACGTTGCTGTCGTCGTGGATCGGGTCGGGTTCGCTGCTGGGTGGCGCGGAAAACGCCTACAAGCACGGCTTCGCCGCCTTGTGGCAAGGCGGAGGCGGATGGGCCGGGCTGCTGCTGATCTATTTCATTGCTCCGCGAGCACGCAAGTTCGCACAGTTTACGATCCCTGATTTGCTGGAGGCCCGGTACAACCAGACGGCCCGGGTGCTGGGGGTTATCGCCATTCTGTTTGCGTATACGGCGATCACCAGCTATCAGCTGATTGGCGGCGGCGATATTCTTCACCTGATTTTTCCCGACCTCATTACGGCGGACCTGGGCAAGTACATCATTGCTGTTTTCGTCATCGTGTTTACTGCGATCGCGGGGATGGCTTCGGTCGCGTATATGGATGTGGTGATTGGGTCGCTGGCGACCGTCACGCTGCTCTTGGCTTTACCTTTTGTGCTGCACGCAGCGGGTGGGTGGAGCGGCGTCACCCATGCGTTGCCGGCTACCCATTTTCAAGTGCTGGGAGACTTTAACCTGGCACAGGCGTTTGAGCTTTTTCTGCCGACCATGCTGCTGATGATGGGCAACCAGTCGATGTATCAGAAGTTCTTTTCTGCTAAGTCGGAGAAAGATGCTCGCCATGCGGTGGTGGGATGGATTTTCGGGACGGTGATTCTCGAAACTGTCATTGTTGCATTGGCGGTGTTTGGGTCGGTGCTGTTTCCTTCAGGCGAGGTTCAGCAACGCCCGCGAGAGATTATTGCGTATACCGCGCTGCATGGATTGCCGGCTTGGTTGGGGGCGCTGCTGATGGGGGCGGTGTTTGCCAAGATTATTTCTACTGCCAACAATTATTTGTTTTCGCCTTCTACGAATTTGGTCAATGATGTTTTTACTCGGTATATCGCGCCTGGGGCTTCGAATAAGAGAGTGTTGATTGTTTCCCGGCTGGTGGTGGTGATGCTTGGGATCTGGGCGCTGTACCAGGCGCTTAATACCAGCTCGGTGCTGGCTAAGACGCTTTATGCGTACACGATTTATTCTGCCGCGCTCACACCGGTGATCCTGGCTGCGTTTTATAGCCGGCGCGCGAACTGCCCAGGGTGCGGTGAGCGCGATTGCTGCGGGGACTTTGGTTACTTTTTTCTGGGATCTTGATGTGGTGAAGGGGCACTTGCCCCCGGTGTTGGCCCAGCGGGATGCTATCTTTCCGGCTTTGATTGCGGCGATTTTTTGCCTGGTGGTGGTGAGCGCGGTGACTCCTCCGCCTAAGGCGGAACAGGTGGGTTTGTTTTTTCCTGAGTGACGAGGATAACCAGGGGTCAAAGCAAATCTCCGTGACAATCATCAAGCGGGCCGCCTAAACTGTTACCACCTGATAAGTGAGTGGACGAATGATTCACAGAGCCAAAGATCTCTCGCAGGAACAAAAGAACGCGATAGAAAGCCTGCTGGGACGCGCGGTTGCGGAAAACGAAGCGATCAGCGTCCGCGCGGTACCCGTTGATGAGAATGGCGAGTTAGCGAATACCGATTCCGTTTCAGCCCCGGATTGGCTCCGGAATTCTTGGGAAAACGCGAAGCGGCTCGGGTTAGATCGGCTTTCTATGGAAGAGATCGACACTGAAATTAAAGCAGCACGGAGAGCCCGCCGTAGTCACCCCACTGAGCAATGATCGGGGTCGTCCTCGACACCAACATCCTGGTTTCGGCGCTGCTGTCTCCCCAAGGACCTTCGGCGCGCGTATTTCTAATGACTTTGCAGAATCAACACACGCAGCTTTGCGTAAGTGCTGATGTTTTTGCGGAATACGAAGAGGTGCTGAAGCGTACGAAATTCAATTTCACGCCAAGCGCAATCGCGGCAACGCTTGGCACCCTTCGTGAGAAGGGCTTTTGGGTCAAACCGACAGGGAGAGTAAGCGCCTGTGACGATCCGGATGATGACATTTTCCTGGAATGTGCCGAAGCTGCGACCGCTGATTTCCTGGTCACCGGTAATAAGAAACATTTTCCCGCCGACGACTGGGGCCATCTGAAAATCGTCACCGCTCGCGAGTTCCTTACTTTGTTCGACATCGATAAGGGCTCGGCGTTCCCTTGAAAACCCTATCGGGTGGTTAGGGCTTCTAGTTGGGGACGGGCGGCTTCGTAGGTTTGCTTGATGCCTTCTACGAGAGTGGTCCTGGGCTTCCAGCCCAGGGCGGCCATGCGAGTTACATCGAGGAGTTTTTGGGGTGTTCCGTCGGGCTTGGTGGTGTCGAAGACCAGTTCGGTTTTGAAGTCCAGAGCGGCACAGACTTGCTCGGCTAGTTCGCGGATGGTCACGTCGGTTCCCGTGCCTATGTTGATCAGCGGCACTCCTTCCAACAAGCCGGAATAGGTTTGTTCGTCCAGGTTCATGAGGAAGATACAGGCTTCGGCCAGGTCTTCGCTGAAGAGCAGCTCACGACGGGGTTTGCCGGTTCCCCATACGGGTATTTGTTTGTGGCCGAGAGCCTTCGCTTCAGCTACCTTGCGAATCAGGGCCGGCAATACGTGCGAGTTTTGCGGATCGAAGTTGTCGCCGGGTCCGTAAAGATTCGCGGGCATCGCGGCCAGATAACGAGTCTTGTATTGCCGGTTGTAGGACCAGCACATCTCGATGCCGGCTATCTTGGCCAACGCATACGGCCGATTGGTGGGCTCGAGCGGACCGGTGAGCAGATACTCTTCTTTGATCGGCTGCGGGCAAAGCTTGGGGTAGATGCAGGAAGAGCCCAGGAAGAGCAAGCGGTCGACGCCGGCGCGGTAACAGGCATCAATGACGTTGGTCTGAATGATCAGGTTTTCGCGGATGAAGTCCGCGGGATAAAGATCGTTGGCCAGAATGCCGCCTACCTTGGCCGCGGCCAGAATGACGTGGTCGGGACGTTCGCGTTCGAAGAAAGTGCGTACGGCCGCGTTGTCGGTCAGGTCGAGCTCGGCGTGCGATCGCACGAGGAGACGATCGTAGCCCTGCTGCTTCAGCTTGCGGCAGATGGCCGAGCCTACCAGACCTCGGTGACCGGCAACGTAGATCAGACTGTCTTTCTGCACCATTGGCTCCGATCAAGATTCGTGGAAATTGTAAGCGGCGTAGCCGTGCTGGGTGACGAGGGCGTCGCGTTCGGCGGCCTTCAGATCCTCGGTGGCCATTTCTTCGACCAGGGTGCGGAAGTCTGTCCGGGGGGACCAGCCGAGTTCTTTGCGAGCCTTGGTGGCATCGCCCAGCAGGGTCTCTACTTCGGCTGGGCGGAAGTAACGGGGGTCGACAGCTACGATCGCTTTTCCATGCTGGTCGTAGGCCTGTTCTTCTATGCCCGTTCCCTTCCACTCCAGGTGCATGTCGAGGCACGCCGCAGCCAAAGTTACAAATTCGCGAACGCTGTATTGCACTCCAGTGGCGATGACATAGTCGGTGGCCTGCTTCTGCTGCAGCATGAGCCACTGCATTTCGACGTAATCGCGGGCATGGCCCCAGTCTCGCTTGGAATCCAGGTTGCCGAGGTAGAGCTTCTGCTGGAGACCTAACTTGATCCTCGCCAGGGCTCGGGTGACTTTGCGGGTCACAAACGTTTCACCACGCATGGGCGATTCGTGGTTGAACATGATGCCGTTGCAGGCGTAGAGGCCGTAGGACTCACGGTAATTGACGGTGATCCAGTAGGCGTAGAGCTTGGCGACTCCGTAGGGGGAGCGGGGATAGAAGGGGGTTTTTTCGGACTGCGGAATCTGCTGGACCAAACCGTACATTTCGGAGGTGGAGGCCTGATAGAAGCGCGACTTGCCGGTGAGGGACAGGATGCGAATGGCTTCGAGCAGGCGCAGAGTTCCCAGGGCGTCGGAGTTGGCGGTGTACTCGGGTTCCTCAAACGACACCTGAACGTGACTTTGCGCGGCGAGGTTGTAGATTTCGTCGGGCTGCACTTTTTCGACCACGTGGACCAGGCTGCTGGAGTCGGTCATGTCGCCGTAGTGAAGGACGAGACGGCGCTTCTCCTGGTGGGGATCCTCGTACAGGTGGTCGATGCGGTTGGTGTTCAGTAATGAAGTGCGGCGCTTGATTCCGTGAACTTCATAGCCCTTCTTGAGAAGGAACTCTGCGAGATAGGCGCCATCCTGACCGGTGATGCCGGTGATCAAAGCTCTTTTCAAGAAGGAGTGTTCCTCGAGTCCATTTTAAGCTAGCAGGGTGTCTGCGGTTGCAGGGGGTACCCCGACTGGTATCTTGACAGAGACTATGGGTGGACAAGAACCGCGGCTGCTGCACGTGGTGGCCTCTTTTGCGCCGGCTGCGGGAGGAACGACTGAGGCGATTCGCAAACTTGCGCAATGTTGTGTGGGCGCGGTGGAAGTGGTGTGCCTGGATGATCCGGGCGCGGTATATGTTCAGGGGCAGAATTTTCCGGTACACGCCTTGGGGCCTCCGCAGGGAGGGTATCGCTGGACACCTCGATTGCAGCCGTGGATGGCGGAGAATCTCGCGCGGTTCGATGGGGTGGTGATCCACGGATTGTGGCAATACCACGGTTACGGCACTTACCGCATGGTGCGCGGCCGGCTTCCCTATGTGGTGTTTCCCCACGGCATGCTGGACCCGTATTTCAAGCAGGCTTTTCCGCTGAAGCATTTCAAGAAACAGGTTTATTGGCTGGCGCGAGAACGCCGGATGCTGCGCGATGCGCGGGCAGTGTGCTTCACTACGGCGATTGAATGGGATGCCTCGGCAAAGACGTTTTGGCCGGGGGGGTGGAAGAGTGTCGTGGTTTCGCTGGGTATCGCGGAACCTGAGGGTGAGCCGGCTGCGCAACGGGAGGCGTTTCTTACCAGGTTTCCGGGGTTGAGGGGCCGGCGGTTTTTTTTGTTTTTGTCGCGGATTCACCGGAAGAAGGGGTGTGACTTGCTCCTGGAGGCTTTTGCGCGGGTGGAGGCAGATTGGGATTTGGTGATGGCAGGCCCGGATGAGGAGGGGCTGCAGCCCGCGCTGGAGGCACAGGCTGCGCGGTTGGGAATTGCAGGCCGGGTCCATTGGACAGGGATGTTGGAAGGGGATGTGAAATGGGGTGCGCTACGGGCTGCGGAGGCGTTTGTGCTTCCGTCGCACCAGGAGAATTTTGGTATTGCGGTCGTAGAGGCGATGGCTTGCGGGGTTCCGGTGATTATTTCGGACAAGGTAAATATATGGCCGGAGATTGCCCAGGATAAGGCTGGGATTGTGAAGGACGATAGTGCGGAAGGGACTTATCAGGGGATAGCGGCGTTTTTGGCGATGCGGCCGGAGGAACGGTCGCAGATGATTCGCAATGGGGTGGACTGTTTTCGGCGCCGGTATGAGATGACGAGGTCGGCGGCGGCCTTGAATGCGTTGTTTTCGGGGTGAGGCACCCATCCCGATTTCCTTTGGAGTTGGGTGCCCGGTTGTGTGCTACCTGAGTGCGGCGACGTGATGCTTCTGCGCGGCCCAGTTTTCGTAGACGGCGGCGTGTTCCAGAGTGGAACCGGCCAGGTCTTTGACGGAGAGGATGGCTCGGTCTTTGTGGGGCCAGGCTATTTGCAGGGTCGGGTCATTCCATAGGATGGTTCGTTCGTGCTGCGGCGCCCAGAAGTCGGTGGCTTTGTAGAGGACTTCCGCTCCGTCGGAGAGGACCATGAAGCCGTGAGCGAAGCCAGGGGGAATCCAGAGCATTTTTCGGTTGGCGGCGCTTAGGGTTTCTGCCACCCACTGGCAGAAGGTCGGCGAGTTGCGGCGGAGGTCGACGGCGACATCGTAGATCTCTCCACTGAGACAGCGAATGAGTTTTCCCTGGGGCTGCTTGATCTGGTAGTGGAGACCACGCACGACTCCCTTGTGGGAGAAGGATTGGTTGTCCTGAACGAAGGGGCCCGTGACGCCCATCTCCGCCAGAATCCGTTCATTGTAGCTTTCAAAAAAGGAGCCCCGGCTGTCTTCGAACACTCGTGGTTCGAGAAGTAACACATCAGGGATTTTGGTCGGTACGGAGTTCATCAATTAGCCCTCACTACGGTTTCAAGTTGCATTCCGGCGAGTACTTCGTTCAGTTGTTGCTGCCAGGTGGGCAGCCGGAAACCGAAAGCATGCGCGAACTTATCGTTCGAAAGTACGGAATTCGCCGGTCTTCTGGCTGGGGTTGGATAGTCAGCGGACGGAGATAGGTTGCACCCGCGGCTGGGTAGGGAGCACACCTGCGTCGAAAATGGCGCGAGCGAAACCACACCAGGAAGTCGAGCCGGCGGCGGTCATGTGATAGATTCCCGGGGCGATGGACTCGGATTGTTCGACCAGGCGCGCGGTCGCCGAGGCAATGGCTGCAGCGGAGGTGGGAGCGCCCAGTTGGTCGTCCACGACGCGCAACTCGGGACGCTCGGCGCCAAGGCGGAGCATGGTGCGGAGAAAGTTCTTTCCGTGGGCACCATAGACCCAACTGGTCCGCAGCACCAGGTAGCGGGTTGCCGCCTCGGCAATTGCGGCCTCCCCGGCAGCCTTTGACTCTCCATAAACATTCACCGGGTGGATGGGGTCGGTTTCGAGGTAGGGCTGGCTTTTCTCCCCGTTGAAGACGTAGTCGGTGGAGTAATGGATGAGCAGGGCGCCAAGGCGGGCCGCCTCCTGGGCCAGGACCCGGGGTGCATGGGCATTGATGGCAAAGCATAGGCCGGGTTCTTTTTCAGCCTGGTCCACGGCCGTGTAGGCTCCGGCATTCATGATGACTGCGGGCTTGACCCGCTGGACTGCGTCCCGGATCGATTGCTCGCTGGAGAGATCGCATTCGTCCCGTCCCGTCAAAACGACGCCGCCACGAGATTGGTACAAGCGGGAGAGTTCCGTACCGACTTGTCCGTTTTTTCCGGTAATCAGTATGCGCATCTGAATCGTCTAAGTGTAGAAGAAGTTGACGGGCAGTGATGCACAAATCGCCAGGCGGAACGGTATTCAACCGGTTTCGGCACATACTCGCCGGGCTGCCGTCAAGCCAAGTGGGCCTCTTTAGTAACTTATGCTGGCTGCCACGATGGGCTAGAATTTCTGCACAGTGAGCGAAGTGACCGAATCTGCTGAAATATCGGAAGACTTAGGGCCCGGGCCGCATCTGGCGCAGGTCGATCCGCCGCATCCGTTCCGCGCTGCGCTTAAAACGCTTGTTATCGCTTTTGTTGCGGTGAGCATTGCAATCGGTCTGTATGTGTGGATTGAAGAGAAACCACCGGTCGCCCGAGGAGACATCTTAACGATGAACCTCCACCCGGTGCACACCCTCATCAACAACGGGGGCGGCGGCGATACCGGGATGGCGGGCAATGCCGAGTATTACGATCAGTTGCTGATACTTGCCAAGATCAAGGTCACAAACCAGACGGATATACCGCTGTTCATGCAGGATATTTCTGCGGCTATCAAGATGCCGGATGGCTCGGACCAGGTGAATGTGACCGCGAGCGATAAGGATATGGATCGGGTGTTTCAGGCTTACCCGACGTTGAGTTACCTGCGGGCGGCTTCGATTCCTCGGGATACTACGCTGAATCCTGGACAGTCGGTTCAAGGGTTGGCAATTTTTAATTTTCCGATTACTCAGGAACAGTGGAATACGCTGCAGACGGCTAAGGTTGTGGTGTCGTTTATGCACCAGAAGAATTTGGAGATTGTGCTTCCTCGGAAGTAGTTGTTGTCGCTCTCCGGTACTCCCAGTCTAAAAACATTTCCAGGAAGGGTCGTCAACACAGAGATCTCTCCGCTCCGCTGCCCCGGATTTCCTGTTGGTGTTGGTGGCGTTGGCGAACTTCCTGCGGCTTTCCTTACTGAAAGCCGCACACGCGGTCGTTTCGAGTGCTGCGTGGCAGGAAATCCGGGTACGCTTCGGTCGAGATGACAAAGGGGAGGGTAGCGCTTCCATGGGAGAGCGGCCTCGGGCGGAAGGCTTTGTTCATCACCTTTTGGGTGAGTCCCAGGCCCATGACTCCTCCGGTCGAGACGATAAAGGAGAGGGTTGATTGCTGGGATGCACACACTCTTTCCTCAGCAATCAACCCTCTCCTTTGTCATCTCGACCGGAGCGAAGCGGAGAGATCTCTGTGTTGACGATCTCTCTTGGAAACAACCTCGAGGAAACCTCCCAGGCTAGGGGGTCATCGGGGTTGGGGCGTTCTTGGGCGTCGCCAGATAGCCGATTACCTGGTTTTTGTTGATGGTGTTGATGACCAGCTCGTACAGTAGCTTGTCTTTGCCGGTGTAGAACTGGACGGGCTCGTCCAGGTTCTTGTCTTTCTTCTCGATTTTCTTGTCGTCCGATTCCACCAGCAGGGTGTACTTGGAATGCTTGGTGTCGGCCTTCTTCAACGACACCGTGATGCCGGAGATGGGCGTCGGCTTGGCTCCCTTGGTCAAGTTCAAATCGTAATAGTTTCGATCACCCTTGTGCTTGAGCATCTCGAGTTCCTTGCCGTTGGTCGCGACGAGTCCACTGGTCACTCCGAGGTCGCCGGTCACCCGCTTCAGTTGGCTTTCGGCGTTCGCTAACTCAGTTTTGGTCGCGGCAACGTCCGTCTTTACCCCGCCTACGTCGGTCTTGACGGAAGTGACGTCACTCGAAACCGCGCCGATCTGCTTTTGCGCTTCCGCTTGCGCGGCCTGTTGTTCCTTCTCCAGGCGGCTGGTCTCGGCCTGCTGGCGCTTGAGGAATTCACTGGCACGGGCTTCCAGTTGCCGCTGGGTGAGGCCGACGCTCTGGCCCAGAGTCTCCGAGGTCACGCGCAGCTTGGCGTTGGTCTCGTTGAGACCCTCGGCAAGCTTGTCGTTTTGTTGTTGTGCGTTCAGCAGGGCGGTCTGCGATTTTTCCAGGCGGTTTTCCAGGGTGTAAGCCCAGATCAAAGAGCCAAGGGACGCCAACACTGCAAAACCAAGGAGGGCTATAAAAACACCGGATTGAGTACGTTCAACCACTTCCAAGTTATCGTCGCTCATGCGATCTGCCTCTTTTCAACTGAGAAATGCTGAGTGTTTCCATCATCCTACAATGGACGAATGGAGACTGCGGAAGTCATCGTCGCCGGAGGGGGTATTATCGGCCTCTCGACGGCGCTGGAACTGGCGCGCCACGGCTTTCAGGTCCGGGTGCTGGAGAGGGGCCGCGCCATGTCCGAAGCCTCCTGGGCCGCGGCGGGTATGCTGTCGCCCCATGATCCTGCCCACCCCCCGGAGTTGGCTAAGCTCGCCCAATTAAGCATCCGTCTCTATCCGGAATACCTTAGCACCGTGGAAGGGCTTTCGGGGCGTTCTGTTCGCCTGCGCACCCAGGCTGCCATTAGCACTGACGAGGAAGACGGGATCAGCGTTGCGATGAGCGCGCAGGAGGCCCGGCGGCAGATACCCGGACTGGCTACGGAGGGCCGGTCGTTTCGTTGGTCGGAGGAAGTGAGCCTGGATCCACGGGATCTCTGCACGGCTCTCCCCCTGGCAGCGACTGCGGCTGGGGTGGTTCTCCAGGAAGGGACCGAAGTGGTCGCAGTGCGCAGCCACACAGACTCGGTCGAGATCAGCACCTCCAGGGGACCCGTCGCTGCGGGCGCTTTTGTAAATTGCTCCGGGGCATGGGCGGCGGGGATTCAGCATCCGGACCTGCCCTGGCAACCGGCTGCGGGGGTAGAGCCGTGGAAGGGACAGATCTTTACTGTGCAGATGGAGCGTCCGCACGATCTGGCTTATGTTTTGCGTTCTCCGGAGGTGTACCTGGTGCCTCGCGGGGATGGGAAGATCGTGATCGGCGCAACGGTCGAGCGGGTTGGATTTGACCGCCGGGTGGATCCTTTGACGATTCGGAGGCTCCAAGCCCAGGCGGCGCAGCTGTGGCCCCCGATCGCTTCAGCCCGGGTGGTGGAAAGCTGGACCGGGCTTCGGCCGGGTACCAGCGACGGGCTGCCGGTGATCGGAAGCGCCGGCCGGCCGCGTTGTTGGGTGGCGACGGGACACTTTCGTAATGGGATCCTGCTGGCGCCGGCCACCGGGCTCGTGGTTCGCCAACTGCTCGAGGACAGCCCACCGGCGGTCGGGCTGGAAGCTTTCGCTCCCGAACGCCCGTCTAAGTGACAAGATTCAGAGCGCTGCGCTATAAAACTAGACAGCGGTGGGCACTGAACCGACCGGACTGCAAAAAGACCGTATTGCTGAACTATTGTCACCACTAGCCGATGTCCCTTGCGGTGAGCATCCGACAGGGACCGCGCGCGGGGCAGATTAGAAGAAGAAGAGGAGCGTTCAGTTATGTCTACTGCTGTGGTGGGCAAGGGACTTGCCGGAGTGGTTGCGGCCAATTCGGGGATTTGCTGGATTGATGGCGACGCCGGGGTGCTGGCATATCGCGGGATTGATATCCACGAACTGGCGGAAAAGTCGACGTTCGAGGAATGCAGTTATCTGTTGTGGTTTGGGCGGCTTCCCCGCCGGGCGGAGCTGGAGGAGTTCAGCAAGCAGCTGGCGGAGGCCCGCAAGATCGACCCTAAGGTCATCGATCTGCTGCGCTCGTTTCCCCAGAGCGCGACCCCGATGGAGGTGCTTCGTACCGCGGTTTCGGCGCTGAGTTTTTATGATCCGGACGAAAGCGATAACGAGCACGATGCCAACGTTCGCAAGAGTTTCCGGCTGACGTCTCAGATCGCCATGCTGGTGGCGGCGTATGACCGGCTGCGCAAAGGCAAGACGGTGGTGGAACCGGATCCGTCTTTGAGCCACGCGGCTAATTTTTTGTGGATGCTGAACGGGGAAAAGCCTTCCGCGACGGCTACGAAAACATTCGATGTGGCGCTGATTCTGCATGCCGATCATGAGCTGAATGCGTCTACCTTTGCGGCTCGGGTGATCGCGGCGACGTTGTCGGATATTCATTCGGCGATTACCGGGGCGATTGGGGCGCTGAAGGGACCGCTGCATGGCGGCGCCAACGAGGCGGTGATGCGGATGCTGTTCGCCATTGATAAGGAGGGCACGGATCCGGTGGACTATGTGGCCGGGTTGCTGGCGCAGAAGAAGAAGATTTCCGGGTTCGGCCATCGGGTCTACCACACGGAGGATCCACGAGCGACCCACTTGCGGAAGATGTCTGAGGAGTTGGGTGAGTCTTCAGGGAACGCGAAGTGGTTCAAGATGTCGCGGGCGATCGAGAAGTACATCCTGGCGGAGAAGAAGCTGAATGCGAATGTGGATTTCTATTCGGCTTCGACTTACACCATGCTGGGGATCGACCTGGATTTGTTTACGCCGATTTTTGCGGTGAGCAGGATTTCGGGCTGGGCCGCGCACGTGATTGAGCAGTTGGATGACAACCGGTTGATTCGGCCTCGGGCTGAATATATTGGACCGGAGTATCCGGTGAAGTACACGGTGGTCGAGAAACGGTAAACCCAGGTCTCATTTGCGAGACCCGGGACACCAAATCGATTTATCCCATTTTTACTTGCGGCTTGCTGGCGGGATGATTCCGTTCAGTCTTAGGTAGACGACCATTTGTCCGTAGTGGTCGTTGGTGTGAGACAAACCGAAGGCCGCAATACTGGCGCGCGTATCCGTACCGTCGACTGAGCCTATTTTCTCGAATGCATTTTGCGGCGTGATGGTTTTCATTGCCTGTTCGGCGAACGCGTAGGAATCTTTCAGCGCCTTGACGATGTCGTCCTTGTTGGTCAGTTTCGTGATCGTTTCGGGATCGATGGCCGGCTTTACACCGAATCCCTTGAAAAAGAAATACTGGGCTTCGGCAATGTGCGTGATTTGCTGGCCAAAGGTTCGTACTCCCGCAAATTCGCCGCTCGTAGGGACGAAATTGTATTTGTCAGCGGGCATGGCCTCGGCGGCTGCAACTACTTCCTCGGCTTGACTGGCGAAGAGCTTTCCGTAGACTTCGGCGGGAGTGGCGGCAAAGGCAGGCGCGATGAGTAGGGTGGTTACAGCTAATGTGGCGAAAGCAGTGAGACAGGACTTGAGTTTCACGGTTGACCTTCCTTGAGTGCGTTTAGCAGAAGAAAGCGTAGCAGGTTTTTGTTTAGTGCTGCTTCAGGCTTGGGTGAAGAGCTTTGGTTGGGCTTCGCCCCTTCGTTTTCGGCCCATGTACCCGGATTTCCTGCACGAGGCGCCACCAACGGATGCGTGTGCGGCTTTCATTAAGGAAAGCCGCATGAAGTTCGTCAACGCCAAGGAATTCGACAGGAAATCCGGGTGTACGCTTTGGCGAACATGGGGCACCCGTCCTGTTTCCGATTTGTTTGGTCAGCCCTCCGAAAGAAACGTTGTGAGTTGTGGTATCCCACATCTCGCGAAAAACGAGCGAGATGCCCCGAATTTCCTGCACGCTGCCCTGGACAAGACCGCGTGTGCGCCTTTCTTTTAAGGAAAGGCGCATGAAGTTCGCGGAACCCACGACACTTCACAGGCAATCGGGGGTGTGGGGCACCCAGGGTGCTGTGGAAGGGACGGACCATCGGGTTCGGTGGAAGGAATGGACCTTCGCTCGGAATGACAAAGGGGAGTGGAGTTCCATTCCCGTAGAATAGGGGGGTGCGGCGAATTTACCTCGATGCGAATGCTACGACTCCCCTCCTTCCAGAGGTCCTGGAGGCTATGCAGCCGTTTCTCGTGGGGCGGTTCGGGAATGCTTCGTCGATCCACCAGGAGGGTCAGCAGGCGCGGGCTGCGGTCGAAGAGGCTCGGGCTCACGTGGCTCGGCTGATGGGGTGTAAACCATCCGAGGTTGTGTTTACCAGCGGTGGCACGGAGAGCGATAACCTGGCGGTTTTTGGATCGGCCAAGGCTGGGGATCATGTCGTCTGCAGCTCGGTCGAACATCATGCCGTACTGCACGCCGTCGAACGATTGGGCGAACGCGGGGTCGAGGTTGCGTTCCTTCCGGTGGATGACCAGGGGGTCGTCTCGACCGAAGATGTTCGCCGGGCGCTGCGGCCTAATACCCGGTTGATCAGCGTGATGATGGCTAACAATGAGACGGGGGTCCTGCAGCCGGTGGCAGAGATCGGTCGCGTCGCGCGCGAGGCCGGCGTTCGATTTCATGTCGATGCGGTGCAGGCGGCTGGCAAGGTGGGCATCGATGTTGAGGCAATTGGCTGTGATTTGCTGAGTATTTCCGGCCATAAGATGCATGGGCCGCAAGGCACGGGAGCTCTGTTCGTACGCCGCCGCACTCGCCTGGAGCCACTCTTCGCCGGGGGCGCCCATGAGCGGCAACGGCGGGCGGGAACGGAGAATGTTGCCGGGATCGTGGGCTTGGGCAAGGCGGCAGAATGCGCAATGGAAGGATTGCGCAGCGGCTCCGGGGAGAGGATGCGAGTGTTACGGGATCGTTTGGAGATGAGCCTGCTGGAGTTTGCGGGTGGGGTGAATGGCGGCCAGGCGGATCGAGTGCCAAATACTTCGAATCTGTGGTTCGATTCGATCGATGGTGAGGCGCTGGTGATCGGGCTTGACCTGAAGGGTCTGGCGGTTTCGAGCGGGGCGGCGTGTTCGTCGGGGGCGAACGAGCCTTCGCATGTGCTGGAGGCTATGGGTCTCCCGGCCGAGCGGGCACGCGCCAGCTTGCGTTTTAGCCTGCACCGGCAGACGAGTGCAGAGGAGATCGATCGGACGATTGCGTTGGTTTCTATGCAAGTGGCGAAGTTGCGGGAGCTTTCGGCGGTGACCCAATGACGATCGCAGTGGCCATGTCGGGCGGGGTGGACTCATCTACCGTTGCGGCCATGCTGAAGGCGGAAGGGCATGAGCTGGTCGGGCTTACGATGCAGCTTTGGAATCAGCGCCGGCTCGCAGGTCAGGACGGAATGCCGGAGCAGGTGCAGGGACGGTGCTGCTCGATCGACGATGTCTACGACGCGCGCCGGGTGGCGGAGACGCTCGCGATTCCGTATTACGTGGTGAACCACCAGGAGCGGTTTGAGCGGGATGTGATTCGCCCTTTCGTGGATGAGTATCTCGCGGGGCGTACCCCTATTCCGTGCAGCTTGTGCAACAACCATTTGAAGTTTGACCAGTTGCTTTTGACGGCGAGGCAGATCGGGGCAGATCAGATTGCTACCGGGCATTATGCCCGCAATGAGTACGATCCGCAGCGCGGACGCTGGATTTTGAAGAGGCCCGCGGATGCGAGCAAGGATCAGACTTATTTTCTTTTTGGGTTAACGCAGGAGCAGCTTTCCCGAACGCTGTTCCCCCTGGGTGGATTCACCAAGCCCGAAGTGCGCGAGCTGGCACACCAGTATGGGTTGGCGCTCGCCAATAAGCCTGATTCGCAGGAGATTTGTTTTATTCCTGGGGGCGACTACAAGCGGTTTATCGATGCCTATCTCGAGGAGCAGGGCGAGACTGTGCCTGACACTGCTGGGGAGCTGGTTTCGGTGGGCGGACAGGCCCGGGGCAAGCATGAGGGAGTGCACAATTTTACGGTTGGACAGCGGAAGGGGCTGGGTGTGGCGTCCCCTACTCCGCTGTATGTGATCTCGATCGATCACGATCGCAAGCAGGTGACGGTGGGAACGGAGCAGGAGTTGATGCGCGACTCGCTTCGAGCGCAGCGGTTGAATTGGATCTCGATTGCAGGGTTGCAGGGAGAGATGAGGGCTCAGGTGAAGATTCGTCATCGTCACGAGCCAGCTTGGGCAACGCTCCGGCATAGCGGCGAGGATGAAGTGGAAGTGCGGTTTGATGAGCCGGTGCGCGCGGTGACGCCCGGGCAGGCGGCGGTTTTTTATAGCGGCGATGAGGTGATTGGCGGCGGGTGGATCGTTTAGGAGATTTCCTAGACGAAAAGGTCTTCTTCTTCCCGATCCAGGTGATCGGCCGGCGTTTTTTTCATCATTACATCCATGCCGGCACGCAACCCGTTCAGGATGCCGCTCACCTGGCGGACGGGGACCGCGACCCCTTGTTCGATCGCGTGGACAGCATTGGTGATTTGGTCGAGTGTTCCCTTCACTATGCCGTCTACGCGCGAAGCCTGGACCTGCGCCCGCTCGGTTACGTTGTTCACCAACCCGCCAACCTGGTCCGTCTTGGCACGAAGGGTGGCGGTGGTCGCTGTCAGGTTTTCCGTGATGAGTTTCAGCTTCGGCGTGACTTCCTGAATGAGCTCGCGCGACGACATGATGGCCGGCAGCGCGTGCAGACGAACATCATCCGCCAAGGCCATGATTTTCTTCTGCGCCTTACGGGTAACCAGGAACATGGCCACCGTAAAGCCAGCTTGCATCAGGATGCTGATCGCCGCTATCGCAATGAAGACGACCAACAGAGTCTGTGATGAATTGTCCATCTGGCGCTAAAGCTCGTCAACCGGCGCCGTCGTTGTCGCATATGCGCTCTTGCCTGCATCCACCGCGGCAGACACCTTGCTTGCGTGCTTGGCAACTACTTTGCGACCGCGATCGACGTAATCTTCCACCTGAGAACGACCCGTCGCCACGGCTTGCTTGCCCCGCTCTACATAGTCGCCGAAGTGATCCTTACCGGCGTCTACATAGGTGTTGACTTGTGCAGCTGCTTCTCTCGACTTCTGCTTGAGGAACTCAGCGCGTTCCCGCGCGCTCTCGGCCAGAGTCTCGCGCGTATCTGTTCCCGCTTGGGGAGCATACAGAACGCCGATGGCCGCGCCAATTCCGAGCCCGACCAGAAACCAACCGAAACCACTTCCGCCGTTACCGTTGTCCTGAGTTTCGTCTGACATGGATCTTTCCCCTTATCTGTTGAGCTAGTGTTCCATCATACTGCTTCGCGCGCCCGGGCGGGTTTAGCACCCGGATACCGTGTCAAGATAGACCGGCAAGCCGCCAAATACAATGAATGGGATGCATTATTCACGGGCAGCGTGCCAGCCAGTTGATGATTCTCTTCGTCCAAATGGTGAGCAGGCGAATCAAAGGTCGTGAGTGAGGATTTCCCCGATGAGGACTGAATTTGTAACCCGACGTTATCTTCCACTAGCGGTTTTGACTGGTTTGCTGGTCGTGGGGTCGGGGTGTAAGAGCAACCCACCCCAAAGCGCAGAACAGACGCCTCCGCCAGCTACGCAAGCCGCACAACCGGCTCCGCCCCCGGCACGAGACGATCAGCAGATCGGCAGCGACATTCAGGCGAAGATCACGGGTGAGTCGGCGTTGAATGGACAGAACATTCAGGTGACGGTGGCCAATGGTGTGGCTACGCTGAATGGCAAGGTGGACAATGACGCTTCCCGTGCGCTGGCTGCGGCGGATAGCGCTTCGGTGGATGGGATCAGAACGGTGGTCAATAACCTGGTAGTGGCTCCTTCCCGAGCGGCGAAGCCTGTGCCGCCTCCTGCACCGAAGAGGGAGCGGCGGCATAAGGAAGTAGTGGCGGACAACACGCCTCCACCTCCTCCTCCGCCTCCTCCCGCGGCAGCCGCTCCTCCTCAGGAGCCGGTACAGATTGTGCCTGCAGCGCCGCCTCCACCTCCGCCGCCAGTGGCGAAGACAGTAACGATTGCTTCGGGGACGGTGATCCCGATTCGCATGACGGATACGCTGGATAGCGCTTCCACTCAGCCGAATACGGTGTTTCATGGTTCGTTGGCTGGGGATTTGATTGCGGATGGGATGGTGGTGGCTAAATCGGGCGCCGCTGTGACCGGACGGGTGATCACGGCGAAGGACGCTACCCACTTTTCGGGAAGTTCGGAGCTATCGATCGAACTGACACGGATCGATACAGTGGACCATCCGGTGGATGTGGTGACGGATGCTTATACGAAAAATGGTGCTGGGCGGGGGAAAAATACAGCGATCAAGACCGGTGGCGGAGCTGCGGTTGGCGCCATCCTCGGGGGACTCTTGGGGGGCGGGAAAGGTGCTGCGATCGGGGCAGCGAGTGGCGGCGGCATCGGCGCTGGGGTGAATGGGGTTACCCGGGGACAACAGGTGCAGATTCCTACCGAGACCCTGGTTAGTTTTCATTTGCAGTCGCCGATTAGTGTGACTACTTCCAAGAAGGTTGGCGGGGGGCGAGACGGTTATAGCGGGGATGGGCAGTTGCAGCAGCGGCAGTAGTCCTCTGGCGGTTTTTGGGTCTAAAGAGTTTGAGTGGATGGTGCTGTGGTATCCCTTCGGTTTGTTGAAGGTTTAGATAAAAGCATTGGTGGGGCTTCGCCCCGTCGTTTTCGTCCCACGTATCCGGATTTCCTGCAAGGGGCGCCACCAACATCCGCGTGTGCGGCTTTCTTTAAGGAAAGCCGCATGAAGCTCGCCAACGCCATGAAGCTGCACAGGAAATCCGGAGTACGCTGGTGCGAACGTCCACGGCAGGCCGGGACAGGTGGGGCACCCGTCCTGTTTCCGGTAGAGTCGGCGTGAGATTTAGGTCCAGACTCCGTAGTCGACTAGATGGGCGGCTATGTTGCGCTGAGTGGCGTAGATGTCTTCCGGGATGTGGCGCGAGAGACGGCGGACGATGGCTAGTTGGACGCGTAGGGTGTCGCCTTCGGCGACGGCCGCTACGATGCGGCGGGAAGCCAGCTCGACGGTGTCCATGGCTTTGGACGCGTAGAGCTTGACCATGGCTTCTGCGGTGGCGGCTAGGGGCAGACTTCTCGCTCGTAGCTTGCGGGCACGGAGCAAGGCCGACTCCAGGGCGTAGACCTGGATGATGATGTCGGCCAGGTCCGCCATTACTTCCTGCTGGTCGGCTAGCGTGTTCATGTACTTCTGCGAGGCCGCTCCTGCAGTGAAAAGAGCCAGCTTCTTGGTGGCGGCCAGGAGTTGCGATTCAGCGTAGAGGGGATCGGCGGAATGGTCGACGTCCTCTTCGAAGGAGGGCGGTTCCAATACTTCGTCCATCAGCTTCTTAATGGAAGCCAGAAGCGGGAGCTTTCCGGCCACGGCACGCTTCATCAGCCAACCCGTGATGATCAGACGGTTGATCTCGTTCGTGCCTTCGAAGATGGGATTGATACGGGCATCGCGATAGGCTCGCTCCACCGGGTACTCTTCTACGTATCCGTAACCGCCATAGATCTGGACGGCGTGGTCGACCACTACCTCCAGCATTTCTGAACCCCAGACCTTCAGGATGGAGCACTCGACGGCGTACTCCTCGATGTTCTTCTGGATCTCACGCGGGTTCTCGGCGGCTTCCCCTTGGAGAGCACCCAGCGCGTTGTCGATCATGCCTACGGTGCGATACGCCATGCTCTCGACGGCGAAGAGACGAGCGGCTGCGTCGGCGAGTTTTTGCTGGATGAGACCGAAGGAGGCGATGGGCTTGCCAAACGCTTGGCGCTGCTTGGCGTAGCCGAGGGCGTGACTGAGCGTGGTGCGGGCGCCTCCCACACAGGCTGCGCCGAGCTTGAAGCGGCCGATGTTGAGAATGTTGAAGGCGATGTGGTGACCTTTGCCGACTTCACCGAGAAGGTTTTCTACCGGCACCTTGCAGTCAGAAAGAACCAAGGGGCAGGTAGACGAGCCGCGAATGCCAAGCTTGTGTTCTTCCTTGCCGATGGAGAGGCCGGGAGTTCCCTTCTCTATCAGGAACGCGGTGAATTTTTCTCCATCGACCTTGGCGAACACGGTGAAGAGATCGGCGAAGCCGGCGTTGCTGATCCACATCTTCTCGCCGTTCAGGAGGTAATGCGTGCCGTCCGAGGAGAGGACGGCGCGGGTGCGAATGTTCATCGCGTCTGAACCTGAGGTGGCTTCGGAGAGGGCGTAGGCAGCGATCAGGTCTCCGGTGGCCATGCGGGGTAGAAACTTTTGCTTCTGCGCGTCGGTGCCATACCAGACGATGGGCAAGGTGCCGATGCCGACATGGGCGCTGAAGGCGACAGTGAAACTGGCGAGTTCGGAGAGATGATCGGCGACAATCGCGGAGGTGACCTTGTCCATGGCCAGGCCGCCGTAGGCTTCAGGAATGTCGACCGCCATGAGGCCGAGGTCTCCGGCTTTCTTCAGGAGGGCGCGGGTCACTTCGAACTGCTTGGCCTCAATTTTGTCGGCCGCGGGAAGGACCTCGTTGCGGACAAACTCGGTGGTGGTGCGCGCGATTTGACGCTGCTCTTCGCTGAAGTCTTCCGGGGTCATGATGTCTTCAGGGGAGCGCTCCTCGATGAGGAAGCTGCCACCGGGAATCGTGCGTTGCAGAATTTCCGTCGCTGTGGCCACTGTTTCTCCTTGCTAGTTAAGTGATTCGAAGATGCCTGCGGCGCCCATGCCTCCGCCGACACACATGGTTACCAGCCCGTACTTCGCGCCGCGGGTTTGCATTGAATGCAAAAGAGTGGCGGTCAGCTTGGCGCCGGTGCAACCGAGTGGATGGCCGAGGGCGATGGCTCCTCCGTTGATGTTGACCTTAGCTGGATCGAGGCCGAGCTGTTGGATCACGGCTAACGATTGCGCGGCAAAGGCTTCGTTGAGCTCGATGAGGTCGATTTGATCGAGGGTCAGGCCGGCGAGCTTGAGGGCTTTGGGTACGGCATAGACCGGGCCCATTCCCATCTCTTCGGGGAGGCAGCCGGCGGTGGCGAAGGCCACGAAGCGCGCGAGAGGCTTTATACCCAGGGCGGCGGCGCGGTCGGCCGACATCACGACTGTGGCGGCGGCGCCATCAGAGGTCTGCGACGAGTTCCCTGCCGTGACGGTCCCCTTGGCGTGGAAGGCGGGTTTGAGGGCGGATAGTGCTTCCATTGAGGTGTCGGCGCGTGGGCCTTCATCGGTAGTGAAGGGCTTGGTGGCGAGCTTCACTTTGCCTCCGCCGTTGGTCGCATTGGTTACGGTGACGGATACGATTTCGCCGGTAAAGCGCCCGGCTTCGATGGCGGCAATGGCTTTCTTGTGGCTGGAGAGGGCGAAGGCATCAGCTTGTTCACGGGTTATGCCGTAGTGTTGCGCTACACGTTCCGCGGTCAGGCCCATGGATAGATAGGAGTCGGCGTAGTGGTCGATGAGCCAGGGGTTGGCGCTGACCTTGTTTCCGCCCATGGGCACCATGCTCATGGATTCGGTTCCGCCGGCAATGATGACTTCGGCTCCGCCGCCGCGGATGCGGTCGGCGGCCATGGCGATGGATTGGAGGCCGGAGGCGCAGAAGCGGTTGACGGTCATGGCGGAGGAAGAGACCGGAAGACCGGCGCGCAGGGCGGCGATGCGAGCGACGTTCATTCCTTGTTCGGCTTCGGGCATGGCGCATCCGAGGATCACGTCTTCGATTTCATTGCGATCGAGTTGGGGTAGGCGGGCCAGGGCGCCTTCGATGGCGGTGGCGGCAAGGTCGTCGGGGCGGGTGGTGGCGAGGGCTCCCCGACCTGATTTGCCTACAGCGGTTCGAACAGTGGTGGCGATGACGACGTCTCTCATTGGGGTTCCCATCGACTGCTTAGTTCCTTAGGGGTTTGCCGGTCTTCAGAGTGAAGGCGATGCGCTCCTGGGTTTTGCGTTCTCCGCAAAGGGAGAGGAAAGGCCTGGCGCTCGAGATCGAGGTAGTACTGTTCGCCTACTACGGTGCCGGAAGGGATGGCGCCGCCACAGAGAATGTTGGCGACATGGTTGGCTACTTTCTGGTCGTGGTCGCTGATGTAGTCGGCCTGGCGCATCAGGTGTACACCTAATTTCAAAGTTGCCAGTACGCTCTCGCCGGCGGCGGGGACTTCGCGGGCGATTGGCGCGGAATAGCCTGCTCCGGCCAAGGTGATGGCAGCTTGCTTGGCGTCATGAACTACGCGTTCGCGATGGGCTGTGATGCGGTCAGAGGGGCTCAGATAGCCAAGCAGGCGGGCATCCGCTGCGGAAGTGGAGACTTTGGCCATCGCGACCAGCTCGAAGTTGCGCTTGAGGGCGTCGAAGTATTCGGTTGAACCGGCGAGACGCGCGGTGGCGTCTTTGCCGGCTGCGGAGAGAACGCCTATGGCGGAGTCGACAGCGCGCAAAGCCATTTCCTTGGTGCCGCCGCCCCCGGGAACAACGCCGACCCCGGTTTCCACCAGGCCCATGTATAGCTCGGCATGGGGTTGGCGGGTGGCAGCGTGCAGGGCGATTTCCGCACCTCCTCCAAGACAGAGGCCGTAGGGCGCGACGACTACCGGCCTGGGACAGAAGCGGATGGCTGCGGTCATGCGCTGAAAGGCGCGCACGGCAAAGTCGAGGTCTTCCCACTCCCCTTCCTGAATGAGGAGCAGCACCTGGAAGAGATTGGCTCCGACGGAAAAGTTAGCGCCGTCGCCGGTGATGATGAAGCCCTGGAAGTCGCGCACGGCATCGCTCGCGGGATTGAGGACCTGGGTCACTAGGCGGGTGATGTCTTCGCCGACCGCGTCTTTTTTCGAATGCAGCTCGATGGCCGCGATGCCATCGCCCAGGTCAATCAACGACGCTCCGGGATTGGTTTTGACGACACCGTTCGATTTGCGGAAGTCGGCTACGGTTGCGATACCCGGCGGTTGAGGAACGGGCACGTACTCGCTCCGGGCGGGATCGAAGACCTGCTTGCCCCCGTCGCGGTACCAGGTGGAGGGAGCGTTGGGCGCGAGGGCGGCGTCTACGCCGACTGCGTCCCACATTTCAAAGGGTCCCAGTTCCCAGTTGAAGCCGGTACGCATGGCGCGGTCGATACTGGCGGGATTGTCGGCGATCTCGGGAAGGCAGTCAGCCGAGTAGGCAAAGAGGCGGCTGAGCAGCTCCAGTTGGAATTTGGCTGCCTTGTCTTTGCGAAGATCCCCGGCCCAGAGCAGGCGCAAGCGCTCGGGAAGGGATTCGGCGTTTTTGGCCAATTCCAGCGAGGGAAATTTGGGGCGGGTCGCCGGACGGTAGGCGACGGTTTGCCAGTCGAGGGCGAGGCGGACCTCGTTGCCCTCTGCGTCTTTTTCCTTCTTGTAGAAGCCCTGACCGGTTTTGTCTCCCAGCCAGCGGCGATCGAGCATGGTCTTCACAAACGGCGGCAGCTCGAGGGCTTCGCCGGCGCGGGATTGGGAAAAATTCGCGACCACGTGGGCCAGGATGTCGATGCCCACCATGTCTGCAAGGCGGAAGCTGCCGGTGCGCGGCCAACCGAGCGCACTCCCGGTGAGCGCGTCGACTTCTTCTATGGTGAGACCTTGTTCCTGCAGCAGCTGCAGAGCCTGGGTCATGACGTAGACGCCAATGCGGTTGGCTATGAAATTTGGAGTGTCGCGGGCATAAACGACCGTCTTGCCCAGGCGACGATCGGCAAAGCCGGCGATGGTGGCCAGGGCTGCCGGATCGGTTTCAGGCGTGGGGATGAGCTCGAGCAGCCGCATGTAGCGCGGCGGGTTGAAAAAGTGGGTGCCGAACCAGGAACGGCGGAGCTCCGAGGGCAGTTGCGCGGCAATGCTCGCGACCGGCAGGCCGCTGGTATTGGTGGTGAGGATGACTCCCGGCTTGAGGAAAGGGGTGATTTTGGCGAGGAGTTCCTGCTTGATGGCGAGGTTCTCGGTGACGGCTTCGAGAACCCAATCGCATTTGGAAAGAAGTGCCAAGTCGTGCTCGAAGGTTCCGGGCTGGATGAGGCGGACATTGGCCGGGTCGTAGAAGGCTGCCGGCTTGGCGCGGCTGAGGCCATCGAGCGCGACGGAGGCGATGCCCTTGCCGGTTTCTCCGGTCAGGTCGAGCAGCACTACAGGGATGCCGGCGTTGGCCAGGTGGGCCGCAATGCGCACTCCCATCGTTCCTGCGCCTAGCACCGCGGCCCGCTGGATCATCCCTGGACGCCCTTGCGCGGGTTGAGCCGGCGAGGCAACGCGTTCGATTGCGGACGCAGGAGCTGAGCTCATAATCTGATTTTTCTCCTTCTTGTAACGTTACGCTTCTCTCTCGTTCCGGAAAAATGATGCGGTGAATATGGGGTAAAACGTGGATTCTCTGGTATCGACATTGCAAACGACATACGACTTTGGTTCCTAAGAAAACCTATATGCTTGGCTTGCTGAGGATGCAATCGAGAGTTCAATTTCTATCTCAGGTTGTTCGATGCAAGTGCAAGCATTTAAAGGAGAGTCAACCATGCAATTCGCCATTGTGATCATGGCTGCCGGTAAGGGTACGCGGCTCAAAAGCAAGCGTCCGAAGGTATTGCACGAGGTGGGTGGGAAGCCTCTTATCCGGCATGTGGTGGATGCGGCACGGCAGATTGTTCCGCCGGAAGACGTCTATGTGATCGTGGGCCACGAGGCTGGGCTGGTGAGAGATTCTGTCTCCGCGCTGGGGGTGCAGTTTGTGGAGCAGACGGAACAAAAGGGTACGGGCCACGCGATGCAAACGGCGAGGCAGGCCACCCAGGGTTATGAGGATGTGATTGTGCTGTACGGGGATGTGCCGCTGATCCGGCCGGAGACGATTCGCAAAGTCCGCGATTTCCACCTTGAACGGCGGGCAGCGATGACGGTGCTGACGGCGGTCCCGGATGATCCATACGGATATGGCCGCGTGGTCCGTAAATCGCCTGATTCCGATGAGATACGAGAGATCGTCGAACAGAGAGCTTTAACTCCCGAGGCGGCGAACGTGCGGGAGATCAACTCGGGACTTTACGCCTTCACCACCAAGCCGTTGTTTGCCCACATCGATAGCCTGGGCACGAAGAACGCGCAGGGTGAGTTTTACCTGACAGATATGGCGGCGATCCTGGGGAAGGCAGGGGAGCGGGTGGTTGCGCTGCAAGCCGAGGACGCGGATGAAGTGTTGGGCGCCAACACCATTGAAGAGATGATGGCGCTGGACGGCAAACTCCGGCTCATGACGGCGCGCCGGCTGATGGCGGAGGGGGTGACCATCTTTCGCCCGGAAACCACGGTGATCGATGCCGGGGTGCAGGTAGGAGCGGACACAATTATCGAGCCGTTTGTGCAGCTGCTGGGCGCGACCAAGGTGGGGAAGGATTGCCGGATCCGGTCGTACTCGGTGCTGGAGGACGCCACCTTGGGCAACCGGGTGCTGGTTCGCCACGGCTGTATCGTGAGCCAGTCCCGGGTGGATGACGGAGTATTGCTCGGTCCCTATGCCCATGTGCGGCCGGAAAGCGAGATTGGTGAAGGCGCGCATGTGGGCAATTTCGTGGAGACCAAGAAGATTCGGCTGGGCAAGGGCTCCAAGGCAAACCACCTGGCTTACCTGGGCGATGCGGAAATTGGCGAGGGGGTGAATGTGGGCGCGGGAGCGATTACCTGCAACTACGACGGGGTGAGCAAACGCAAGACGGTGATCGGCGATCACGTTTTTGTGGGCAGCAACTCAACCCTGGTGGCACCGCTGACGCTGGGGAATGGCGCGTATATCGCGGCGGGATCATGCATAACGGAAGATGTGCCGGAAGATGCCCTGGCTTTGGGGCGGGCGCGGCAGACCATCAAGGAAGGTTGGAGCGCGGCGCGGCGTAATAAGAAGCAGGGATAAATCAGGCGGCTTCGGTACGCGCCTGTTCGGCAAGGACCTGGTGGAGGCGGATGCGGGCGGAAAAGCAGGAGCGCACGACCTGAGATTCGGGGATTTCCAGCAGGCGGCTGATCATTGCGGGCGAATAGCCCTCTACGTCACGAAGCAGGAAAAGCAGACGCTCGCTGGCAGGAAGGTTGCGTACCGCCACCTCAAGGTCTGGTCGGCGAACATTGCGGTGGTTGAGCCCGGCCCCGGGAACGAGGACGGCTGGAGATTCTTCGTTGCGGAGAGGAAAGCGCTCGCTCAGCTCCTGCATCAGTGCAGAATCGACCGCGAATGCGTCAGGATGTTCGTGCTGCTGAAAGGCATGTACGAAAGTAATGGCGAGAATTTCTTCCGCTTCGACCTCATTTCCCGTCATATAGAAAGCGAGGGAGAAGGTTCGGTGACGGTGACTTTCGTACACATCTCGCTGTTGCTGCTCGGCGGACTGTTTGGCAGCCTGGGAGACGACGAGGTTGGATTCCGCGGAAAACTCACGCTCAAAGTTAAACAAAGCTACCCCGCCAGCCTGAGAATTGGAACCACTCTACACCCGGTAGCCCGTGTAGCCGCGATCATGTGCGAGAGAAGATCTACCCTAAGTATAACAGTTTGCTCCGTAACCTGGCCTGGCAACGAAGAAACTACACCTCGACTGGCGGTTGCAGATAGACTGTGCAAGAAGCTGTTTCACAATCACTGTGACTTGATGAGGATCCCCAGAATCGCTTGCACATTAGACGCAATGTGAAACAGCAGTAGCGACTCACCCTCTGCGAGAGAGAAGACGTGTAACGGTGCGCCCCTCGCCCGAATAGCGTAGCTGTCAGTGTGCATTTTGCGCTGACGGGCATTAGACCTCGTTCCAGGTGTTGACAAGTGGTATCGGTAGAAAGAGAAAGGGAGCCTTCCGGCAAAACCGGATCCCCAGCAAGTATGGAAAGCCTACGCAGCCAAGCACGCGTACTGGTGGTTGATGACCACAAGCATTGTCGAACAGAAATTGACGGCATGCTCGAAAAGCCGGAGTATGCGACGGTGTTGTCGAGCGGCCGCGAGGAAGCGATCGCGCACATCGAACGCGACGCGCCGTATGACCTGGTTCTGTCTGACCTGACCACGGCCGGGACAGACGGCTACGGGCTGATGGGGCTGATGCGCCGGATGCAACCGGACATTCCTTTCGTGCTGCTGGCCCACGATTTGAAGGCCGCCCTTGCAGCAATGCGGCGGGGGGCTTACGACTATTTGATGAAGCCCATCGAAAAGGATCAGCTGCTGGCGACGGTGCGGCGAGCGGTTGACTACCGGCGGCTGGTGCAGCAGAACGCGATGTACCGGCAGGATCTGGAACAGATGGTGAGCGCGCGAACAGGAATGCTCAACCAGGCGATTGCGGATCTGGAACGATCGTACGACATCACACTCGAGGCGCTGGGCGACGCGCTGGACCTTAAGGACGCCGAGACGGAAGGCCACTCGAAGCGGGTGACCGCTTTCACGATTGCACTGGCCCGGGGCGCGGGTGTGCCTCCGCAGCAGATACCCATCGTGGCGCGAGGCGCTTTTCTGCACGACATTGGGAAGATGGCGATTCCTGACGCGATTCTGCTCAAACCGAGCAAGCTGCAGATGGATGAGCAAAAAGTGATGCGGGAACACTGTGCGCGGGGCTACCAAATGCTGCGCAAGATCCCCTTTTTGCAGGAAGCGGCGGAGATTGTGTACAGCCACCAGGAACACTACGACGGCAGCGGGTATCCGCGGGGGCTGAAGGGTGAGCAGATTCCGCTGGGGGCGAGGATCTTCGCCGTAGCCGACACGCTGGACGCAATCACCTCGGACCGGCCTTACCGTAAGGCAACCACCTTTTCCGCGGCGCGCTTGGAGATCAAGCGATGCGCGGGGACACAGTTCGATCCCAAGGTGGTTGAGGTTTATCTCAGCTTGCCCGACCAGTTGTGGGAAGATCTGCGGGCGGAAATTACCCAACAGTCCAAGAAGCTTGCGCCGCCCCTGCAGATGGAGCCCAAGGGGCCGAAGCTGCGCAATCCGTTTAGTTAGGTTTAGTTAGAAGGTGTACCGATGAGCGTATTGAGCCCGGAAATGGTGCAGGAACGATTGCGCTCGCTTCCCCATTGGAAGCTTGAGGGCAAAGAGATCGTCCGCCACGTGGAGTTCGCCGATTTTGTGGCCGCGATGGCTTTCGTTAACCAGGTGGCGGAGAAGGCTGAGAAGGCTGGGCACCACCCGGATATCGATATCCGCTACAACAAAGTGCGGCTGGGGCTGGTGTCGCACGACAAAGGCGGGTTAACCGAGCGGGACATGAAGATGGCGCAGACAATTGACTCGCTTTCGTAGCTAAAGCGAGTCAGACAGGCTCATCGTCCGACGGCTGGGGTTGTTGGCGTATTTGGGCCAGGATCCTGCGGTTCCAGATGGCCACAGCGATTCCGCCGAGAGCTGCCGAGGTGGCGAGCAATAGGCCGGTGCGCCAGAAACTCCGTTGTTCGGCGGCGGCCGGAGCCCAGCCCGGTGCTTGGTCGATCGGTAGCGGTCCGGTTCCATGTGAGGGCAATTTGCGAAGGGGCACGGTGTCCTGAGAAGAAAAGTAACGAAATAAGTGTTTGGAGAAACTTATTTTTGAAAAGCGCGTCTATGGGTTTAACGGGCGAAGACCCAGCCCAAAAGATACAGGAATCGGTATTTAAAAAGTTCGAAAATGCATTTTTTTACGAAATTTTGTATTTGCAGCTAGAAGTTTCGAGTCGGTTTTGCTAATATGAGTTCAGTCGTGGTTGAGGAAGTTGCTCTCACGGCGCGGTTTTAAGTACAAGTTGCGTCACTGGCCTCCCGGCACGGACAATTTACCGTTCGTGCCGCCTTTTTTTTGCCCCGCGCTCTATTTCCACAAATTCCTGCCAAATTGCGTTGCAATCCTATCGCCGAATCGTGGCGGTTCCCTTTTGGCCGCGCTACACTGGGTTTTTAGGAGCATCGATGCGGCGAGTTTTGGTGTGTTTGGCGATTGGAATGTTGACGGTGGCGGCTTATGCGCAGTGGGTCACGGACCCCAATGTTCCTGCGTATCATGCGACGGCGCCGGCACGCGGAGATAAATTGCCTCCGGTCTTGTCGGGCAGTCAGTTGGCCGGACCCATGTTCCAGTATCCCTGGCAAAAAGCGGTCTATGTGGATGCGGCGAAGGTTCCCAACGTGTTGTACCAGTTGCCCTGCTATTGCCACTGCGACCGGAACATGGGGCATACCAGTCTGCACAGTTGCTTTGAGGGTTTACATGGAGCTGAGTGCTCGACTTGCGCCAAAGAGGGTTACTACGCCTACCAGATGTCGCTCAAGGGCAAGACGGTGCGCGAGATTCGCGAGGGCGTGATGCGCGGGGACTTCGAGAGCATCGACCTGAACGCAATTGGGCTGTAGGCAGATGCATATAATGAGAGGGAGGGCGTGGTTTCCATACCTGCCCGAACGAGAAGAATGGGGGCGTCACGGTTTCGACGGGATCGATTAGGCCGAGAGGCATGCCGGGGTGTGAGCACCCGTAATCGCTTGCAAAAACAATAATTGCTAACAACAACCTAGCACTTGCTGCTTAATTAATTAAGTAGCCGTTCTCCTTGGCTTCGCCTGTGGGTTGGGGAAGGACGTCGCACAGCAGGCTGGTTCCTGGGACGCGGTCCGAGCCGCAGGAGCGAGATCATCGGACTAGTGCTACGCGCATCTTGTCGGTTCTGAGCGCGTAGTGCGAAACCTTTGGAATCGAATACGCATGTAGTCTCTTTGCTGACATGGATTTCGGACGCGGGTTCGACTCCCGCCGCCTCCACCAGTAAACCTTTCAAAATCAATGCTTTAGACGATAACTTGATTGTACACTTCAATTCGGCTGCGCACTAGACTCCTCAATTCAAAAGACTTAGTAAGCGGACGCGGGCGGAAATTCCGCCCACGTCAACTTCGCGATGCATGCGGGGTCAGAATCGCGGTTTGCACAATCAGGATGACTTCAGCCACAGTTACGGAGTCATTTTGTGAGGAAGTCACTCAGTTGAGTCGTTGCCCGGTCTAGATAGTCCTGAAGACGTCTTCTTTGGCGACCTGATCGGCCGAATAGGTTTGTGCAAAGGGCAATTGCACAAACGTAGGCCACCAAGCCAAATGAAAATGGATATGGAACCATCCGCATAAATCGTTTTTCTAGGCGTGGACCAAATGCATCCGGTCGACGGTCATTTTGGGTCCAGCAGTTCGCCGAACCGCTCGGTCATTCCGACCGTGGATCTTTCGATTCCTCGCTTGCTCATCCTTTCAGTGTTCGTTAGGCCCGTTTCCGTCGTCTTCGGGGCACCGTCGATCATGGTTAATTTTGGCGCCAGCAGCCTTTGCAACTTCATTCGAGCCCGGTGCAATCTGACCTTCACGAGCGAAGTGCTGATCTCCAGGATCTGGGCCGTCTCATTTGTGTTGAGTTCCTTTACGTCGCGTAACAGAAAGACTTGCTGGTAAATATCGGGAAGCATCTTGACGGCGTGCTCGAGTAACTTCCTGATCTCCGCGCGCTCGACTGCTTCGGAGGGAAGCTCTCTCCAATCACGCAAGAGTGCCGGAGAAACACACATCTCTTCAGCCCGAGATACATCGAAAGGCAGGATCCGTGCGGTTGACTGTCGCCGTAACCTGCTTCTCGCCTCGTTTAGCGCGATTCTTATGAGCCAAGTACTGAACTTCGAATCACCCCGAAACGCCCCCAGATTTCGCAGGGCTCGGACGAATGTTTCCTGCGCAACGTCCTCGGCATCCTCCTTATTTTTCAAGCAGGAAAGAGCTATAACGTAGACGATCCGCTCATGAGGACAAATCAACTGGTGATAGAGTTCGGTGTCTCCCGCCAAAATAGCGGCGATCAACTCCGATTCCGTTCCATTTAGGGTACTGCCACTCATTGCTTTGCCTCTTTCTCCAGCAGTTTTCGGATCGTGTATTTTTCGGTCAGGCGCAACAGGAGATGATGATTCATCCAGACGATGGCGATGAACACATAACTCACCGCTCAACAGTCGCCTTCAGCTGAAGCATGCGTCCTCTAGAAACCTGCTGCTCTTTGCGAACACCGCCGCAACGACTGCGCATATCGTAGGACCCCAGCCCTCACCCAGGATGCTTGGCCATGAACTGGATGATCAGGCCTGCAATCTCGTCCGTCTTTTCGTCCAGTGCGAAGTGCCCAGCGTCGAGCAGGTGGATTTCAGATTTCGGAAGATCGCGACTGAACGCTTCCGCACCCGGCGCGACGAAAGAAGGGTCGTGCGCGCCCCAGGCCACGAGTGTCGGGGGCTGGTGCTCGCGGAGCCAGGCCTGCCATTCTGAGTAAGACGCAACGTTGGTCCGGTAGTCGTAGAGCAGGTCCCCCTGGATCTCGCGCTGACCCGGCCGCGACAGATCGGCATACTCGCTGATCCAACCATCCGGATCGTAGCGGTCCGGATGGGATGTGCCGGCGATGTGACGCTGCTTGGTGGCCTCGAACGAAAGAAAACCGTTAAGGACCTCAGGATGAGCGTTGGGGTCCGCCCAGTATTCCGCGATCCTGGTCCATTTAGCTCCGAGGCCCGCCTCGTAGATATTGCCGTTCTGAATGATGAGCGCATGCAGTTGATCAGGGTGCGCCAGAATGATGCGAAAGCCGATCGGAGCGCCGTAATCGTGAAGGTACATGGTGTAATGCCCGACCTTCAGCTTCTCAAGAAAATCACTCATCGTCTGGGCAAGATGATCGAACGTGTAAGTGTAGGCGACCGGCGAGGGCGCGTCGCTCAGACCGAATCCGGGATAATCCGGAGCGATCAGATGATACTTTGTCGCGAGCAATGGAATGAGGGTGTCGAACTCGCGCGAAGATGACGGGAAGCCATGCAAGAGCACGATGGTTGGGGCATTTTCAGGTCCAGCTTCCCGGTAGAAAATCCCGACGCCGTCGACCTGCACGCGATGGTAGGTCGTCGTTGCGTTAGTTGAAGGGATCGGCGCTGCTTGTGCCATGCCTGCAAGAAGGCTGGCTGCAAGAACGTATTTCGGAAGGCGGTTCACTGGGATGTTCCTCTTAGGTCGAGAAGGTAGCACCCAGCCTCCGATCAGACGAACAAGTCAAGTGTTTCCCGCTGATCATTTGAACAAACGGGTTGGGCACATTACTTAGAGTATGACCATGCAGAGGAGAAAAAAAGTTAGAAGTTCTTGATGGACAGTGAAGCAAAACTGACGAATGCGACGGCCTCTGCAACTGCATCAACGGTTGCGGCACGCAAGTTCATCCAGGCGATAAGTGTTGCGTCGAATCGCTCATGTCTGTGTCCCGATCACCATACGTGTACAGGCGGGCCGCTGCAGTGAGTTCCTCGCGCGTCTCGCTCATCTCCCGCATTCTCCACCGGTTAACTGATACCAAGACCACAACAAGAAGAAAGAGCTTCGAAGTTCAAACGCCCTTGTTCTGCCCACCATCGACATCGATGATGGCTCCGTGAATCCATCTCGCTTCTTCTGTTGCTAGAAAGGCGACGAGCTCCGCAACATCGCCTGGCTCGCCGAGACGAGAGATCTTCAAACGCCGGATTGATTGAAGAAGATACTCGGCATAGTCGATGCCTTCCTGTGCGGCGAGCTTCTCCATCATTTTCCTGCGACGTGACGTCTTGATCGTGCCCGGCTGGACCAGGTTGACATGAATGCAATCCTGAAGCCCTTGCTCGGCAACCGACTTCGATAGTGCCGCAATACCGCCGTTGACAGCTGATATCAATGAGAGATGGCGTTCTGGCGTTCTCGCGGTGCCTCCGCCGATCATGACCAGATGGCCTTTCGCAGCCTTCAACATTGGCCAAGTGTTCTTGATGACTCGGAGATTTGCGAAAAGCTTCAACCCGAACCCTGTTGCCCAGTCCTCGTCCTTCAGTTCGAGAAAACCACCTAGGGGCGCATCGCCTGCGTTGGTGACGAGGATGTCGATACCACCCCACGATTGCTCGACATCGGTAGCGAGCTTCGCAGCTGCATCAGGCTCAGTCAAGTCGAGAGAAGAAAATTCAACTTCGGAGGTGAACGATCGCAGCTCATCGCACGTAGAGGAAAGCTCCTGCTGGCTCCGGGCAGTGAGATACACGCGAGCGCCTTCGAGTGCAAATCGGCGTGCGATAGCCGCACCGATTCCCCTTCCGGAGCCTGTCACGAGTACACGTTTGTCTTTGAAGCGTTGCATACATCCCTTTCCTTCCCGAATACGAGAGCTATGCTTCGTGAGGTGTCTTCATCATCACGCAGCCGACCACTCTCACTTCTCGCTTCGGAACGGGACCGCGAGGGTGTTTAGCGAGCGAAGACAGCTTTGATTTCGTCCGCCACAGTTTGCACATTCTCGTCCAGAACAAAGTGCCCTGCATCCAGCCAAACGAGCTTGGCTTGTGGCAGATCACGCAGGTACGCCTCGGCACCGGGCTGCACGAAGAAAGGGTCCTTCTTTCCCCAGACAATCAATGTCCGGGGCTTGTGCGCGCGGAAAGCGGCCTGCCACGCAGGATAGAGTGCGATATTGGATTTGTAGTCCGCTAGCAGGTCAACCTGGTAGTCCTGTACCCCGGGCCGGTCGAGCAATGCTTGATCGAGTACCCAGTTGTCCGGATTGATAGCCTCGGGATTCTTTGCGCCGACCAACCAATGGAACTTCGTGCCTTCAAGACTGACAAAGTCGCGCGCGGGCTTCTCTGTCTCAGGCGTGCGCTTCTCCCACAATGGCAGCAGCACCTTCTTGGGCGCGTCTCCTACACCTTCCATGTAGGCATTGGCATTCTGAATGATAAATCCAGTTATTTTTTCTGGGTTCTTGGCGAACAAGCGAAACCCGACCGGGCCGCCGTAATCCTGCATGTAGAGAATGTACGAGGTGAGACCGAGTTGCTCGAGCAGACCACGCACATGTGCTGCAAGATTATCGAAGGTGTACTCGAAGTCACTTCCCGATGGGGCATCAGAATGGCCGAAGCCAATGTAATCGGGGGCGATTAGGTGGAAATGGCTGGCGAGGGCGGTAATCAGCTCGCGAAACATTTGGCTGCTGGTCGGAAGTCCATGCAATAGGACGACTGTGGGAGAACGGGGGTCGCCGGCCTCACGATAGAAAACCTTGCGGCTGTTGACGGTTGCCGTCCGATAGAAAGTCGGGTGCAACTTAGGTTGCGGTGTTGAGGATGCCATTTGAACTCCTTGTCGATTGCGCTCCGAATAGAGCACCCATTTAAGAACATAGGACACGGAGAACACGAAAAAAAGTTCTAAATATTGAATTGACTGGTGAGTATTTTTCACGAATCCTGCTGCTAGCGGAAGATCGCTAAGCACAACGGGGTCATGTGAAATCCATGGCAATGCGTCGAAAAGCGGACCTGAGATGACGATTGCAGGGCAGGTAGTAGCTGAACACAAGCCCCGCAGACAGATCGATCCTGCTGTGGCCTGGAGGAAGCATCTGCGAGGACTAGGAATTCTAGAGGTAATCCTTCACCATGATTGCCTCTAAGGCAACATGAGGTATCTGTCGAGAGCACGCAGGGCAAAATCTTCGTTACCGCCTGAGCAACAATTAATCCTGTAACCATATACTCCCCTGCCGGGATTGGGGCTGACGGTAATCAACTGGAAGTTATGCCCGCTTGGCGGTCAACAGTCTCGACGGTGTGGAAGAGACATAGATACCTACCAACTCCTCTGTGATTCCCGCGAACCGCATCGCGTTCGGAGCCCGGAGGTTGCGTCTGCGATGAAGCACGACGGGTATGTTTCCCAGTGGGGGGAGGCCCAGGTCGATAGTCCGCACGTCTGTGGGCAGGCTAAGTTCAGTTCGTGTGGTCAGTCCCAGTCCCGCACTGACAGCGGCCCACAAGCCCGTCAGGCTGGGGCTCGTCATTGCTACACGCCAAGGGCGTCCGGCATCTTCCAGTGCTTCTAGCCCCCGCGTCTGACATTGGCACGGTGGGTTGAAGAGAGCAAGCGGTAACGGCTGCTGTGCGCGATCCCTGAAACCTGGGCTCGCTACCCAGTACAACGGCAGATCGCTCAACAGCTGCGCTGTCTTCTTCTGTGAGCCGCCTAACGTCAATGCAAGATCGAGGTCCCCGGAGTCGATCGCTTGTATGAGTACCTGGCCCCGGTCTACCGTCACCTCGAGCTTTACAAGCGGGTAGAGCGCACTGAAGCGCGCGATCACTAGAGGCAAAACGTTGACCGCGAAATCTTGCGCAAATCCGATTCGGACGGCACCGGTAAGAGACGATCCGCGCAGAGTATCGATCATTTCATCATTAAGTTCCAGCACCTTCCGGGCATATCGGAGAGCAATCTCTCCCTGTTCGGTGAGAAGGGTCTTCCGGCCTTGCTTCCGAAAGAGCGGGACTCCTATCTCGTCTTGAAGGCGCTTCATCTGCAGACTGATTGCAGATGGTGTGCGTCCGAGGCGCTCCGAAGCGCGGCCAAAACCGCCCAAGTCTTGCGTGATCACTAACGTACGAAGGCTGTCCAAGCTGAGATTGTTCAAAACCATAGTTTAAATTCTCTCACCAATAGCGTTAGAACTTCTCACTTTTATTGATCTTTTGACATCCTTATGCTGATTAGCAGCCAACCAAGCGGGCCGAGTGTGACCCGACCGCTGACACGAGATGCACTCAAGTGCCGCTCTCTTCAGCCTCCGGACAGTGGCTCACCACATAAGTTTTGACTCGGCGAAAGGTGAATTATGAACAAAGTTCCTTCTAACGCAACGATCGTTCTGGTGCATGCCGCATGGGCGGACGCATCCTCGTGGTCTGCCGTGATCGGCCCACTACTCAAGGCGGGCATCAAGGTTATCGCTGCCCAGATTCCAATGACTTCGCTGTCCGACGATGTGGCTGCTTTGAAAGTGGCTCTGGAAAGGGCGGGCGCGGGGCCAATCCTCCTTGTCTCTCACTCTTACTCCGGCGCGGTGATCACCGCCCTCGAAAGTGACGACCGTGTCCGAGGCCTGGCCTATGTGGCAGCCATGCCCCCTGACGAGGGAGAAACCGTGGGGGACTTGTTCTTCCGAGAGCCTCCACACGAGAACGCTCCCCATCTGGAGCCCGACAGTCATGGTCTTTTATGGATGTCGGAGGAAGGAATGAAGAATGCGGTTGCTCACCGGGCCACGGCGGAGCAAAACGCGATCAGAACAGCGGCGCAACGCCCGATAGCGATGAAGTGTCTTGGCGAAGCGATAAAGACGCCAGCATGGAGGACGATACCGTCGTGGTATCTGCTGGCTGAAGACGATCGTATGTTCAGCCCGAAAACACAGCGTTTCGTTGCCGACCGCATGGGAGCACATGTCCATGCCCACCACGTTGATCATGCCCCTCAGATTTCGGAGCCAGCCACCGTCGTAGAGTTCGTTTTGGAAGCGGCCAGTGCGACGCTCTGAGTAGTAGATGATCTCGCGTGCAAACAATCAGATCGACAACAGGAGAAACCACATGACTACTTACCAGTATGCCGCCATCCAGGGCCACAAGATCTTCTACCGCGAAGCCGGCTCGACCACGAATCCGACGATCGTTCTGCTTCATGGCTTTCCGTCGTCGTCGCACATGTTCCGGGAACTGATCCCGCAGCTCGCCAGCCACTTCCACGTAGTCGCGCCGGACTACCTCGGCTTCGGCTATAGCGATGCTCCCGCGGCAACCGACTTTCTATACACCTTCGACAGCATTACCGCGCAGATAGAGGAGCTGCTCTTCACGACACTAGGCCTGAAGAAGTTCAGCATCTACGTGCAGGATTACGGCGCGCCCGTCGGTTTCCGCATTGCCTCGCGTCATCCGGAAGCGATCGAAGGCATTGTCGTGCAGAACGGCAATGCCTACGTGGAAGGCATCAGCGCCGCTTTCGAGCCGCTGCAGCCTTTCTGGGCCACTCGTAACGAGGAGACGGAGAAGGCGCCGCGCACGCTGCTGACCAAGCAAACGACGCTCTTCCAGTACACGCATGGTGCGAAAAACGCGGCGGCGGTGAGCCCGGACGGCTACACCTTCGACCAGGCGCTGCTGGACCGGCCCGGCAATAACGCCATTCAACTCGACCTCCTTCACAACTACACCTCGAACGTGGCGCTCTACGATGCGTGGCACGAATACTTCCGCAGGCACCAGCCGCGCACGCTCATCGTGTGGGGGCAGAACGATCCTTTCTTCATCGTACCGGGAGCGCAGGCGTTCCTGCGCGACCTGCCCAAGGCGGAACTGCACCTGATCGACGGTGGCCACTTTCTGCTGGAAGAGCACAGCGACCTCGTCGCAGGCAAGATCATCGGCTTTCTAGGAAAAGGGCAGAAGACGGCGGTGGGCAAATGACCGCCGCCTCCCTAAACCCGACCCATGTGAGCGAGCCGCATCCGGCAGCGCGCACATTGCACGTCTTTCACGCCATCCTCTTTGCCACGCTGGTGGTCGGAGCGCTCGATGCAGCCGATGGCGTCGTCTTCCGCGGTTTGCAGGGCCAAAACCCGATCCAGGTGCTGCAGTACATCGCGAGCAGTCTGCTGGGCGCAAGGTCCTTCTCGGGCGGCCTTGCAAGCGCGGGACTTGGCCTCCTCCTGCATTTCGCCATTTCGCTGGTAGTCGCGACGATTTACATCCTTGCGAGCCGACGCATCGCTGTGTTGCGTACGCAGTGGGTGCTCGTGGGACTGCTGTATGGCGCTGCCGTGTGGGCGGTGATGAACCTGTTGGTGTTGCCGCTCACCGCGGTTGGTCACAGCCCGATCCCGGCTGCGGCATTAGCCAATGGCCTCATCGGGCACGCCCTGTTCGTCGGGCTGCCCATCGCGTTCTTCGCAAAGAAGGTGGCGGCGGCCGCGTGATCCGCCTTTTAGAAAAGCAAGCAGATGCAGTGCCGGTTCATGCGACATGGGCGGACCGCTTCAGCCAAAAGGTACGCAGCCGGATGCTTCCACCCCTGACATAAAGCACACGGATACAAAGGCTGCCGGTGTGCGGGCAGGGACTACGTCATTCGCGTCGTTCAAAGGGAAGAACGTAAGCCCGTTGTCTCACCCCCCTCGGGGCAGGCGTTGCGCTAAGGCGCGCGGTCAGGGCAACGGGTAAGAAAGCAAACGCCGACTGAATTGTTCCCGTCAATCCGATCTCGATTGGGAAATTAGCGAGAAGTCGAAGAAGTAGGCTCGCCAACTCCAGCAAGTGGCCCTTCGCATTCCCCCAGTGACGATAACTCGCCGGGACGGATGCAAGCGCATGAGAAGAGTTCGTTCGAGCGATCAAGAAGCTTTCTTGATTGTGGTTACAGTCCCGTCATTCTGCATAAGGAATGGCCGAACACGAAGAAAGGTCATAATAATGAACAGTACATCGATCCTGCTCCTCCTGACAGTCTGTGTGCCGGCCGTCAGCCTTGCGCAAACGCACTCCGAAGCTGCGGCTCTCACCAAGTTTGAAGCGCGCGAAAGCCATCGTCCGGCGTACAACCCTGACGCTCCCTCGAAGTTCAAGCCCAGCGACCACGTGTTCGTTCAGAGCGCGCTCGCCGTGGATTTCACCTACCGCAAGGCAATCGTCGTCCTGCCGCTCTTTCGCGGTCTGGATTCAAGTGGTAATTCTGTGTATTACATCTTGACCGATGCATCCGATTACGACTTCGCACGCACAATGGGCATCAACTATGCGCCCAAACTGCGTAAAGCAGCCGGCAGCCCGGGCGCTCAGACTGCAACGATCAAAGACGGTTTGATCACCTTCAAAGGTAAGGTCGATTTTTCCCCGGTTTACAAAGTGGTTCCGGGTTCGCCAAACCCCTTTCCTCCAACGGTGGCTGATCCTGGTGCCGTGGCCGATGCTGACTGGTCTTCGATCGTCGTTTTGCCGAGCGGCATAGTGATCAACGCCCAGATCGTAGACAACAAGACGGGCACCCACGATCGCCTGCTGAACGTCGACATCGAGAACCGCACGGTCAAGCTGTCAATTCTCGACGGCGTCGAGGGCGGAAAGCAATATTTCTATCACTTGGTAACGGACGTTTCGGCCAGCCTTCCATCGGTTCTTGAAAAAGGAGTTTTTGCTCCCCGCCTTGCAATGCTGCCGGCCTTCGGTAAATCTGAGGCTTCGGATGACTCGGCGCTGCTCGGCTTCTCTCCGAACGCTAACGGCATTTCAACCATCAATTCAGGCCAGGAGCAAGGATTCGCGGCTTCGCTCGCGAACGGTGGTATCGATCCCATCAATGTCTTTCCGCTTGGACCGGAAAACGACAACAGCTCAGACTCGAACAATTACAGCCCGCTGTGGGACGCACATATCAGTGCATGGACGCCCAAAGCCATTCAAGAAGGCAAAATCCATCGCATTCTTTCTATGGATGAACAGAAACAACTTATCGCTCAAGGCTATCTGACGAGCGCAACTGGAGGTGCCTCTTCGCCAACGAATGCTTTTGTCGGTGGCCTGCATCCTTCAGATGCAATCATCAACTGCCCGGTGATTGCGCATCCCGAACTGCCAGCACGATAACCACCATCGCGGCGGTCCGCAGCCTCAAGTTTTATTGAAGCTGCGGGCCAGCCGCATGTTTGCACCCTGAGACCGATGTGCTCATCCAGCGGATGTTTTTGTAATGATTGGACTAGTCGGAATTTCTCATTTACAAGGCTTGTTGCTAAACAACAACGAAATAGTATCGCCACTGTCGCCACTGTTTTATCAAGATCCGAGTTGATTCTTTAATTATGCAGTCAGGCGACGTGGAATCTTTATAACTACGATCTAACAACAGTTTTTAATCTTCATAGCCTTCTAGAAAGGGCCGTCGATGAACTCATATTTTTCAGCAGAAACTCGAAGCACACAGAATATCCTCGAGTCTTTTGACGATGAGATGTTGGTTGCCGCTGCGAAGACCGGAGAACATCAGGCCTTCTCCGAGCTTTGGAATCGTCATTCAAAGAAAACCTTCAGCACGATTTATCGGATCACGAGAAATCGGCAAGATGCAGAAGACGCGCTCCAGGACGCTTTTTTGAAAGCCTACGTTCATTTGAAGAACTTCGATGGCAGGTCCTCTTTTCTAACGTGGCTCACCCGCATCGCCATCAACTCCGCACTGATGATCTTGCGTCGCAAGCGGGCTCATCCTGAGATCTCGATGGATGGAGGCTCCGAAGGCGAGACGTGGCAACACTGGGAGGTGGCGGACAGGCGGGTCGATACAGAAGAGCACTACGCAAAATCTGAAAGAGCGCACCACTTAAAAAGGGCGATTCCTCAATTACGTCCAGCGCTTCGCACCATTGTTGAGATTCAACAAGTTCACGATATTCCGATTAAGAAGATCGCGGAGATTGCGGGAATCTCTGTCGCCGCGACAAAATCACGATTGTCGCGTGCTCGAACCGTGCTGCGCCGTTCACTCGCGTGAGGTGTTGTGGCCTCAGGTTTTGCCTTCGTCTCAACCAGTTTCTTTCATCTTGCCCTATACGGAAACACAATCTCTCTTTCGGGAACGAACTCGTAGACTTGACCATTCTCAGATGAATTATGCAATACACTTTTTCTGTAGTTGAATACGGACCCCGAGCACGTTCTCGCACGTTCGCAGTGCTTAGGTGTCGTCAGAGCGTCACTGACCTATGGCGACGAGCGCCAATCTCGGGACGTTGTCCTGGCGCGCAGCCGACGAGCGGGGGCCGGTTACAAACGGGATGAGGGTACAGGGAGGAACCAAAGCGGAATCTCCCTGTGCGATTTTGAAGATTGGAAGAAACGAAAAGGCGGCAGGTCTGCCGTCGTTCGGTTTCAGTGGTAGTAGGCAGCTTTCTTGGCTTGGGAACTGGCGTGGCCTCCTTCCTTTGCATTGGCCTTGGCTGCGAACTCATGCTTCACATTAAGCGCGATAGCGTCGGTGTTCACCTTGTGAGCGGTGGCAGCGTCACGGAGGAGAGTGGTGGGATTGCCACGCAAGGACGCAAGCAAGATACTTGCCTCCACTATCAGCCTGATTTCGCGGCCGCGTAAGTGTAGCGCAGTCTTTGGGTGGCCTATTTGGACGGCTCGGGTGCGATTCCAGCCGTCGCGCACAACTGAATCACAGGCCAATCCTTGAACCGCCGGCTCAGCAGTGCGTGCTCGAGCTTTGCTCTTTGGTGTGGGGCGATGTCAAGCGCTCCTCCTTTGGCAATCCAGCTTTATCGCATCTTGCGCTAAATCGTCGAGGTACTCATCGAGAACCTAAGCACTTGGACAACACCAATAAAGGGCTTGAGGGGGCACCGTCTTAGGGAGGATACTTGGGTGAGGCCGAGCGTGTGGCTGGGCGGTCGTGGGAAGATATTTTGTACAACGTTTGTACAGTCGATCTGCCTTTCTTGCCGTTTTTTCCGTTATTGGAATCAACAACTTGATTATTTTCAACATCCTGCACGGGTTCGACTCCCGCCGCCTTCACCATATTTAAACCTCGACTCGGGTGGCTCCCGAGGTCCTCGTTTCGCCTACTGGCTCAGACGCTCGCCGGCTCCCCTTAAAAATCTAATTATCAATATTTATGCGGTCCTGCGGCGGCGCGGTCAGAATACCTGGCATGCTTCATTCCCTGGCGGATGCCCAAGACCGTCAGACACCCATTGGATGGCGCCTTGGATCTTCGCTTTCGTGGAAGGAGCGTTGGCCGTCTCGATGATGGAGGCGAGTTGTGACGTGGTGAGGTTCCAACTTAGGGGGGAAAGGTGGTCCTTGCCGGGCGGAATGGTGAAGACCACGTGATGGATATCCAACCCGCCAGGCTGGTAGGCCGTCTCCAGGATGCAGAGCTCGCGGCGATTGCGCCGGGAAATGCTGACATGCCCTGCGTTCCACAAACCTTTCGCGATACCGGTGAGTTGAGAAATCGGCGTCCATGGAGGCGCCAGCAAGGTGTTCGTGTTGTTGACATGACCGTTCTGGCTCGAGATATTGTCCATGTCTGCAGTCACCACGGCGCCGTCGTCATCGCGTATTTCGATCAACAGGATCTTGTGCGGATTAGGCTTTTGGCTGGGATCGTCAAGGGCCGACTTTAGAAATTCGATCGCCGAGGCCGTACCGTCGTTGTCGAAGTAGCCTCCATCAAGGAAGTGATAGCCGTGAGCGCTGTACGCCGGCGGAATGCGCGTGCCCGATGAAACAATGGGAAAAGTCGCCGAGAGGCGGGCAGCCGTGGCCAGGGGAAGGTCGGCGAAGCGCGGTGGTTGGTAATACGGAGTGCCGCAGTCCGCTTGCTTTGCTCCATAGACCTGAAGAAACGACTCGGCCGGCGTGAAGTCTGTACCGCACGGCAAGGGATTGAGGCGGTAGTCCGAGAGCAGAAAACGGCTACCCGTTTCCGCTGCAGTGGTATTGAACGTAAACGCGGGAATCGCGCCCTGGCGAAGCTTAAGAGCAGCGTCGTACAGGGTAAAACCCTCGCCATCGCGAATCGGTGAAGAAGCAAGTTGAGGAAACCGGCGGGGATCCGTTTTGCAGTGTTCGTCATGCAAATTGCGGTTGAAGGCCGCCGCAAGCGCCCAAGTGCGGTCAGGCGCGGTGTCGTCGTCGAGAGCAAGCGTGATGCGCACCGGCGTGATCAGGCGATAGAGGTCGTGGTACGTCAGGCCCCAGCCGACGGCCTCAAGGCTTGAACAGCCAGGCGGTCGGGTGATCCGATCGTATAGGTCAGAGGTATTGGGAAAAATCGTTGCGGGTTGCTGTTGCGCGGGATCTTTCGGGTGCGCCGTGTACTCCAGCAGAAAAGGCATCAGACCCACACTCCCGCCCGAGACCCCGCTCGCCAGCAGGACATGATCGTGGAAGGTGTAGGGTTTCGGCAACGAATGTAGGTGCTGGTCTTCGGCGAAGGCTTTTTCCAGATGTGCGAGGACCTGAGCGGTCCACTCCGCGGCCTGGATGCCTCCACCGGACGCAGTGATAATGATGGAAGGTTGGTTCGGATCCGGAGCCCGCGCCGTCATCGCTGCACCCGGTGTCAGGATATTGTCGAGCTTGATCGACGGGGGCGCGGGCTTCACCGAGAAGTAGTGGTCCGAATCAAAAACTTCCGCGAGCACGGGGTGGCCACTGGATATGAGCGCGCCCCCCAGCCAGGGCGCGAAGAGCTTGGGCAAGAAGATCAGCGCAAGTACGGCGGTCAGCACAGGAACGCGATAGCGATCCAAAAAGAATGCCGCTCCGGAAAAAAACCAGAGCGCGAAGTCGGCCAGGACCAGGATCGAGCCCAGCGTAGGAAACGAGAGAGCAAGACGCACAGAGTGCGTGTGGTGATCGAACAGCAAGACGCCGATAAACAACAAGGCAAAACCAATGGCAAGCGCGATAAATATTCGTTTGACCGGCTTAGCCCATCGGCTGCGCTGACCGGGATTGGTGGTTTGGTCCGTCGCATTGGCTATCAGGTAGACGAAAACCGTGGTAAGCACGCAGCAAATCGCAATCTGCCACGAAATAGCCGGCACTGAGCGCGGCACCGGCGCCGTAAGCGGGTAGAGGAAAAGATAAGTGAGAAAGATGCCCGCCAGCGATACTCCGGAGAGAAAATGGAGCTCCCACAGTGGCCCCTGCATCGATGCGGCGTAACCGGCGATACCCACCCGTTTCAGAACAATCCTGGTTACGTGATCCACACAGTAGACCAGGCGGGCGGGCGGCTGTGCTTCGCTGATGTCGCCGAACAGCCACTTGTATCTGGGAAAGATCAGGGCAGCGGTCTCGGTCTTCGCTGCCTGCCCGGCAGCGGGTGGAGAAGGCCGGTACGTCCAGAGATAGAAGAGGCTCACCAGATACCAGAACAAGAGCGCGGCTATGAGACCGGCGGCCAGCGACAACAGATAGAGTTGCTCTCCCTCGCGGACTGCCGTCCATTCAAGGTAGCCAATCACCACGAAGGTGAAAATGTGGACGATGAAAAGGACCAGCCACATAGTTTTGGGCGTGGAATCAGTCAACGCCCGGTAAAGTCCGTCGGGCGGCGTTGAACGGAATCGGTTGCGCCCATTGCGAACCGTGTTCCGCGCGGTCACCAGGACGGTCATGTTCACGGCGACGATGAAGAAGGTGGCGTAAAAGACTTGGGATCCCGAATCGAGGGTGACGATGCCGCGAGAGAGAGCCGCTGTCACACCCGCCAAGTCGAGCAGGCAAAACAAGGGAAGGAAAATCCATAACAGCACGCTGACGCGCACAAAGTAGATGTACTGCAACCAGCGAGCGAAGTTGGTTCCACCTGGCACGATATCCCTCGCGCTAGAAAGTCTTGACGAACTCGATAAGAGCTTTCTTATCGGCATCGCTCAAGCCGGGCTCTCCGGGAAGAAGATCCGTCCCGAAGTAGTGGCCGCGGTTCACCACGAAGTCTGGGCACTTACTGTACTTGATCAATTCCGGCTCGGCATTGGAGAAGACTTGCCGCACCTGATCATCGGTCGGGTTGGCAGGCAGGCTCTGTAAGTCGTGCTTCAGCTTAAGCAGGAAGAAGAGCACTTGCGTGTTGTGCATGACTCGCTCGAGGCGGTTGGTGCTGTCGCTCAGCAAGTTGAGGTTGGCGAGTAAGTTCACTGGTGTTCCAGCGGGAATGGGACCGATCTGAATACCCGTGTCGCTGAACAACCAAGGTAGAAGCGCATGTTCGATCTTTGTCGTTGTCATGCCGGAAAGCGGCGCGGGAAGATAGCCGGTGGCGACCCGTAGATAGGTGCGCTGCGTAGTGCGGTCCACAAGGCTGGGCCCATTGCCATTGGCTCCGGTTCCACCCAGGAGATAGACCCCCGTTGGAAAAGACGCTTTCTGGTCCGTATCTTTTGTGCGCTGCTCGGGCCATAACATTTGGGTGATCGCATCGTTGAAGCTGCGCATGCGTGCATCGACCGAAGGACTCGCTTCAAAGTGCCCGACGCTGTTATTGAGCAGAAACGGGGCCGTGGACCAGAGGCTGATCAGGCTGGGGACCCGCGTATACCCGCGACCGCCCGCAGGCATCGCGTAGGCGGACGCCTTCCCCGTGTACGGATCCTGCACGGTGATGCTGCCGACCGAGGGTAGATCCTTGTAGCTCCGCGAGGAGAAGTTATCCCAGATATTGTCTTCCAGAGCATTGGTGGCCAATGGGCTGCACGCGTTGGTTTGGAGCAGCGTAACCGGGATGCGCGCGTCGGTCGAAAGGAAATTGTCCTGGAGGAAGTCGTCTTTCAAGACAATTTCGCGCATCTTCGCTTTGAAGCCTTCCGTCTCAGTCAGCTTCCAATAGCGATTGAAGCAATCCAGATAACCGCTACCAGCACAGTTAGCGAGGCCTTCACCTGGGCCGAAGTCCGGTAGCTTGCTCGAGTGACACCGGGCGCAGCGTTCCGCGAAAACGATCTTGCCCTGCTTCAACAGATTCGCGTCTTTGGAAAGATACGCCGGCCCGCCGGGTGCGTCGGCAAGGTGATGCGGGCCAGTCGCCTTCAGCATGAAGAGCGCCAGGTCCACCGTTTGATTCTCGGTCGCCTTCCAGTAGCTGGAATTCTTTTCCGCAACCGCGATCTCAATGGGAGTGACTTTCTTACCGCCGATGAGGGCGTTGAAATGCTCAAGCCACTCCTCGCTGAACAAACCGATATTGAGATACACCCGATTCAGTGCTCCCAGCGCTCCCACCGAGTCGGATCCGTCTTTCAGGACGTGCGGCGTCTCGACACGGTCAGGCGCCTGGTAAAACTGGGCGAGAGGGCTGTTCGCGGGAACGAAGTCGTTCAACTGCTTGTTGTTCAGGTTGCCGCCCGTAAGCCGCTCCTGGCCCCACTTGGACGCCATGGCCAGCCGGGCTTGCAGGTCATAGACCGCATTCATCGTCCGCGGATTGTTGATGTTATCTGTCGAGACCAACGACGTGTCCAGTGAACCGGGCCGCGAGGTATGAAATAGCTGGAAGACAAAGCTCGTTTGATCGTGCTCCCAGGAGAAGATGCGATCGATCCAGAAATATTGCGCTCCCACCAGGGAACTCAGATTTTCCCACTTCGGATTGTTCGGATCGGCAGGGGGTTTCAACGGGTTCGGGCCTACATGGCAGAAGCCGCAAGACATGCCTACGCGAAAGGGTTTTATCAGGCTGCGGTCGTTGTAGTAACTCGGGTCGGTATAGTACCTGACAGGATCCCAATGGCGTTTCGCCTCAGCGCCAAATGCAGGATTGGGAAATAGCCGCAGACCGACCACGCCGGTGCCATATCCGTAATAAGACCCAACTTTGACCGTTGTTCCGCGGGCTCCCGTCTTCACCCCGGGATATTTGGATTCGTCGGCAAACGGATCGGGTCCGCACTCCGGCTTGCGCTTGTCCAGCCACAGCCCGTATTCCGGATCGGGGGCGGTTGCCTTTTCGTAACAAGGCTCGTTAATCAATCCCAGGTAATCCCAGCGATTATCGCGGCTCGCCGGCAGACCCGGGCGAGAAGAGAGTGTCTTGAGAAAGTCAAGTGTCCCAACACTCTTCACCGAGATCAGATCCCAGAAACGATCGTTGCCGCCCGTCCAAACGACCCAGTTATTTCTGCCTTTGATCTCGTCCGAGGTCAGCGTGATGCCGCCATCCATGTCGTGGAGGTAGTCATCATCCGCGCCGGGCAGGCTATCGGCTGAACGCCCGGCCGCCATCGCCTCGTCCTGCACCTTTCCCGACTGCGAGAGCGGAAATACGAGGAGAGCCACCACCATCACAATGACTGACAAGAGAATGACCGACAGAACGATACCCAGCCACAGGAGGAGTCGAGGGAAAGCCGATCGTTTGCGGGCATCTTCGTTCACGTCCCACCTCCAATGATTTCTGTATTCTGGGGGCCGGCCAGGACGGTTCCTATCGACGCAACAGTGGTTGCGAACGACGGAGCCACGACCGCACAGAGTCTGAGACTGCACTGCGCAATCGGACCACAATGCAACCGGCGACGCCACGCAACACCAAGGCTCCGACGGCGCGATAAGACAACAGCCGATCAACGATCAGCAGTTGATAGTGAAGTTCGGACCGCTAGCGTTTCACGAAAAATACATCAGCCATAGATGCACCTGTCAAGCGTATTATTCAAACCTGTAGCTCCAAAGGCAGCCTGCCTCACTTCTCAGGAAAGAAATGTATGCTCAGACGGTTGCGTGTGGCGCTGATTCTTGTCCTGCTGCCGAGCTTAGCCGGTTGTGTCGCGAACAAAATGTATCGCCCCGGCGCTGCTGCTATTCAGGATCCTCCCCTCGTAGACGGAGCCCGCGCGCACTTTAAACTGGCAATGATTGAGTTCGATGACATGGGGGAATCCTGGGAAAAATGCACCTCTTTGGCTGATCCTTCGAACTGCCAACTTACGCGCACCCTGGATCTCATCCGTACGGAAAAACAGCGGGCCGGCGATGTGGTGGTGGTGGTATTTACCCATGGCTGGAAGAACAACGCGTCGCCCGACAATGAAGAGCACAAGAACCTGCACGACTTCAAAGCGTTGATGGAGCAACTCTCGCAGGGCGAAGGCGCGCGTCTGGAGAGCATGGGTTTGAGCAAGCCGAGGTCTTATATCGGCGTTTATATGGCCTGGCGCGGACAATCCGTTCCCCACAATATATTCACCACGTTCTGGAATCGCCGGGATGCGGCGCAACGCGTCGGCAGCTCGGATTTTGCTGAGGCGATTTACCGCATCATGGGCGCCACCAAGGAAGGCAATACGCCGAATTCGCGCATTGTGGTCGTCGGACATTCGTTCGGCGCACGAGCTCTGGAAACCGCGCTTACCAATACATTTGTCAGCCTGCTCATTCCGCAGCCCGGGGGAGGACCGCCGCGGCTGCCGTCGCCGGCAGACCTGATTCTGTATGTCAACTCGGCCAATGACAGCTTTCGTACCAAGCAGATGATCGAGCTGATGAAGCGCACAAAATTCAGCATCACGCGCGGCGAGCGCACCGAGAGTGGACCTTTGTTTCTTTCCGTGACCTCGACTGGAGACACGGCCACGAGGGTGGCCTTTCCCCTGGGCCAGGAGCTCTCCGCAACGAGAAAGGCGTTTCGTTCAGACTATGGTCCGGGCTTGACCGGCTCCCCTTCGCAAAAGACATTCTTTACCCAAACGCCCGGACACATACCCTATCTGCGCAGCCACGTCGTGCAAGCCGTGACCGGAGCCTGCGTAAGCCAGGCCGATCGTTTTCGCTTCCCGGACGCAGGGCAATGTTTCGAGATGACGCCCGTGCCGCAGCGATGGAATGATTCTCCCTATTGGGTAGTAACCGTGCCACCCTCGATCATCCGGGACCACACCGATATCTTTAATGCAGGTTTTGCCACCATGATCATAGATTTGATGGAGCACTACCAGGTGCTCGCCAGCGCCCAAGCAACAACCATGGTTCGCGCCGAGTAAGGGCCCGGTTGACCATGGCTTTCGGAGGTGCTAAAGTCCGCAGCGCGGTGGTTCAGCGTAAATAACTCAATCGTTATTAACAACCAGGTGAAGGAGAGGTCGATGGCCGATCACAATGATCCAAACGCAGTGAACACGATCTTTTCCGATGTAGACGTAAGCGCAGCAGATCTATACGACGTCTTCGGGTTCCCGTCAGAAAACATCTCTGGCGGAGAAAAAGTGGTGATGGCCCTGACCTTCGCCGCAACACCCAAGGCAGGGGAACTAGACCCGGATATCCTCTACCGGATCCGCATTGCGCCGGACCGCAGGGTGGAACGACGTGAGAGCGAGGACCACACTCTCGAAGGCCTGCTCTCTTACATAGAAGGCGTTAAGCACAAATACGAAAGCATTTTGAAGCCGTTCGAAGTGCGGGTGACCGTCGATGCAGCGCAGAAAGCGCATGTGCGATTTAACGACTTCCCTGGCGGAAGCTTCTCTGCGGTGATCGATACGAATACAGCGACTGATCTGAAAGCGCCCGCTGGGCAAGCGATCAAGATCTACGTAGGTGGGCGCGACGACGCATTCTTCAACGACCTTCCCGGCTTTTTCCGATCCATTAATTATGCCCCACAGTTCTACCACGTGCCGCACACCATGACGGATGCACGCGAGCTGAAGATCCCCAAGACCCTTCTCGAGTTGGAAGGCAATGATCTGTTCAACGCGGATCCTGCCTTTCCCACATGGGGTCATGGCTTTAAAAAAGATCTCCCTGCGACTCCATTGACCTGGACAGGCGATCGCTTCAAGAAAGATGCGAATGGAAACTTTCAGTTCGTCTATTCGGGCAAGGACGCCCAGGCGGGCAAGAACATCAACGCCATCATCCTCGAAATTCCCCTCACTTACATAACCACCACCCCTGGGGAACACCGGATCGTCAACCTTTGGGGCGAGAGCTGGGTGCGCAAGGCTGCGGGCAAGGTCGAGGATATCCCTGATCATCCACTGCTGCTCGAACACCCCTGGGCGTTCATCGAACACGGGACGCTGGATGACGAGTTGAAAGCCTACAAACTGGTCGACACCGACGGCCAGGCGTTTGCCGACGCTGCGTTGAGCGAGCGCGAAAATAATCGACAGATGGGCGCCAACAATTTCTGGCTTGGCCCTCATTTTGTGAAAAGGCTTGGACATCTCGGTTGGGCCTTCGGACCCTCGATCAGCGCGCTCGGGGTTGCAACCGCTTTCGACCACGATAACTCCCCCGTCTCCGTCTATAAAACTTACGATCTGGTGGCTGAGGCTTTTCCCCGGGTGAAGAAGCTGCTCTTTCAGGACCTGGTTATGCCCGACAATTCCTGGAATCCGAAGGGACTGAAGATACCCCTGCGCCGGCCTATCGAGATCTTCATCCCCAACGTGTGCTCGATCGACATGGATACGACTGGAACCTGGCCGTTTGGCAGAAGGCTGGAAGATCAGGTCGCGACTCGGTTCTTGTCTCTGTTCCTCGACATGACAGCAAACTTCAAAGGTATCCCGTACCACGTCGACATCATGAACAATCAGGCGCTATGGGACGCGCTTCCCATCACCCCCAAAACACCGCCCAATCCGCTCAAGAATGACAAGGAATTTCTTAATGAATTTCCCTACATAGCACCTCCCTGGTAGCGCCATGTCGAGTTATCAGCTTCACGTCGAGCGCCTGGAAGAGCAGATCGCCAGCCTGAGGCAGGAGATTGCGGCTGCTCCGCATCCGACGGTTGCATCCCACTGCCGGCTCTTCTCCTCTCAATTCCAGTTGTTCTCGCTCACCGGAGCGATCGGGCAGATGACGGCACTCTACGAAGCACTCGAAGTTGCCATGACGTCATCTCCGGGGCGGTCGGACTTGTGGCTGGTGCAGGCCCACACCGCCTTAAAGCTCCATCGCTTTGCAGACGCTCAGCGTATCGTGCACGCTGAGCCGGCGCGTCTCGCCTGCCCCCACGGCCTGCTCATAGATTCCGATCTCCACATGCAGGAGGGCCGATATGCAGCCGCGCGGGAGAAGATCGTCCAGGCGTTGTCGGATGATGTCACCTGGGAAGGGCTCGCCCGCCTCGCCTTCCTGACTGGATTGTTAGGAGATGTCGAGACGGCAGACCATCTCTATATCCGCGCCCAGGACGAACTTACTGTCAAGCAGATGCATGCCTACGCCTGGATTGAAGTGCAGCGGGGAGTCCTCGACTTTCAGCGTGGCAAGTACGCGGAGGCCCGCGCGCATTACGATCGCGGCAATCAGGCCTACTCTGGCTATTGGTTGATTGAGGAGCGTATCGCTGAGGTGATGGGGGCCGAGGGGTGCTTTACCGAGGCCATCGCGGACTACCTGCACCTCTATGAAAAGTCGGCGCGTCCCGAGTGTGCCCATGCTTTGGGCGATCTTTACGCCTTATCCGGCGCGATCGCGACTGCTCACGAGTGGAAGGCAAAGGCGCTCCACTGCTATCTGCAATCCGTATCCTGCGGCGAAGTGCATTACTACCACTATCTTGTCGAGTTGTGCTGCGAGCTTCCGGCGGAGCAGGAGCAAGCGCTCCGGTGGGCGCGCAGCGACGAACAATTGCGCAGTAACTATCTCACCCAGGGAAATGTGGCCTGGGCACTCTATCGCTGTGGCCGGGCGGCAGAAGCCGAGGAGTGGATAAACCATGCCCTGCGTTCGGAAGTGGTCTGCGCCCGCCTCTTTCTCCAGGCGGCGTGTGTCTATGCGGCGGCCGGCCAAGTGCAACTCGGCAACCACTACTACCGGCGGGCGTCCGCGGTGAACGCCCTTCCAGCGAAAGCTCGCCTCGTCATGCCGCAACCTCGAGAGCTGCGACTTCAAGCTCATAGCCTCTGACTATTTTCGTAGGCGATGTGCATTGCGGACAAGCCAGCTGCTGCATCGACACCGGCGCCTGCTCGGCGGCGCATACCGGGCAGTAAACGAGAACAGTCACCGTGTTGATTACCAGTTCCGAGCCCTCCAGGCGGGTGCCTTCGCACGCTGCGCTGTAGCAGAACTGCAACGCTTGTTGGTCCACTCCGGTGAGCAGACCAAGCGAGAGATGCACCGCCTTGATCGCCAGACCGCCCTTGCTTTGAAGCTCCTCGGTCACGCAGTCAACGATGCTGATCGCTATCGATATTTCGTGCATGAGAGTTTCCGATCTTCAAGCGAGCTGCTGCAGGATGACGTCGGCGGCCTTCTCACCGATCATGTAAACCGCGCTTAGAATGAAGAGCCCTGGAATACGGGGAAAAACTGAGGCATCCACCACCCGCAGACCTTCGGTCCCGTGCACCCGGAAGTCGCTGGTCAGCACGCCGTTCTCGCTTGCGGAGCCGATCTGGCAACTGCATGACGCATGATGGCCCCAGGCATTGTTGCGTACGAAGTCGAGTAGTTGCGCGTTCGTTTGCACCTGCTCACCAGGTATTTCTTCCTCCGCAATCAGTCCTTGATCCTTGAGGCTCCGGGTCATGGTGCGCACAAACTTCACCCCGTCCACCACCGCCTGCAAATCCTGGCCTTCTCTGTCTGTACCTTCCTCAAAATAGTGAAAGTTGACGTACGGCATATCCAGCGGATCCTTGGACCGAAGCTTTACCTCCCCGCCGCGATTCACGGTATGACCTTTCAGCACGGCCCAGGTCAGATAGTTGAGCTTTTGGGCGAACGCAGCCGAGTAGCCAGGCTCGTACCCTTTGAAAAACCCGAGCAGCGCAAAACATAGGAGATCGGGGACGGGTTGCGCGTCCGACGATTTCTTGATGACACCGAGCACAGCTCCGTTGGTGGTGTAGACACCGGAGTGGCTTGTCTCCCACTCTGTAAATTGCGGATCGCCTTTGGCAAACTTCGCCCCGTCGAGTACTTCCCACTGGCGGTTCATACGATTGACTACGCCCACTTCATAGCGGTCCTGAAGGTTCTGGCCCACGCCCGGCAGATCCACACGCGTGGGGATCCCCATTGCGTCCAGGTGGGCCTTGGGGCCGATGCCGGACAGCATCAACAGTTGTGGCGTATTGAACGCGCCACCGGCGAGGATGACTTCCCGTGACGCCCTGACCTCCAGTACTTCCCCTTGCGCGGCACTCGGAGGGCAAAAGCCGCGATACAGCCGGGCGCCTTTCAGATAGCGCACACCAATGGCCCGCGTCGTGCCTTCCGCGAAGATGACTGCGGTCGCCAGGGCATCGGTTTCAATGTGCAGAGGGAAATGGTCCGCGACATCCAGCACGCGTTCCCGGGTTCCCGAGCGCTGATGATCACGAGTCATCAGCGGCGTGTACCGGATCCCCGCGGCATTTTTGCTCACCACGCGCCAATCATTCGGATCCAACTGGCTGTCGATCAGGTCGGCAATTTCATCCAGCGGATGTCCAACCTTGCGGAATGCATCGAAGGCCGATGCAGCAAGGGTGTGGAGCAGCTCGGCATCCCCAAGTGCCTGCTCGGGAATTGCTTTTTGCGTCTGCAGCCAACCGTTCCACCCGTGGCGGGAGGGATTCCACCCGGTAGTCTTGGCCAGAGCGCGATCAAACGGGCGGTAGCGGCAATCTTCCAGTTTTTCAAAATACCCGCGCATATGGTCTGCGTTCCAGGAGGAATCACCAGTCAACTGAGCAATCGCATCCCAATCGTCATTATTCGGGTACACCATGATGAGCGCATTGTGCGCGGTGCAACCGCCGAGAGTGCCGGCGCGCGGGTAGAACACACCGTCCTTGTCCGCAACAAACTTAGTGTCCTTTTGTTGTTGTGTCAGGTCTTGATAGTGCCGGACGAAGAAGTCCCATTTGAGCCCGGCATTTTCCGTCGACAGTCCGTGAAAGACCGGCACTTGATAATCTTCCGGAAGCGCATCCGCTCCGTTCGAATTTGGATCGGCGCCGTGCAGCTTGAGCGGATCACCGCCCGCCTCGAGTAGACATACAGAGTGGCCTGCTTCCGCCAGTCGCGCGGCGACCGTGCCTCCGCCGGCCCCCGACCCGACAACGACATATTCGTATTCGAGGTTCACTTTCGCTCCTCTCCAAAAGCGTCATCGTGAGAAGCACGAATTAAACCATATTTTGAGAATAAAGTGTCCTTCCAGCCCCGCCCGCCGTGAATTCGACTCCGGCGAATCCCACCAAGTTTTTTTATATCAATAAGATGAGCTTTCATGACGCGGGCGGCTTTTGGGCCGCCGATAAACGACATCGACAAGCTAGGTAGACGTCATCTGCAGTTTCAAATCCTTGAAAGTAGCTTCGAATCCCTGACCGCTCGGAGCAGCGCACATGATTCCCACTTCTACCGGCCGACTCGGCGGAAAATATCCCATACGAACAGAAGTGAATTGAACGCCGTTGAGCGAACAGAGCGTCTCAATTGAGTCTTTCTTGCGAATAGCCCGCCACCAGATGGGTTCTGTTTCGGAAAGATCGGGCATCGTCGAGCCATCGGAATAGGTGCGTGTGAACACTACGCTCGCAAATCGCTTTCCATCGATGAACTCGGTACCGCATCGCATCCAGTTTTCGCTATCTATTCTGACCATCAGGCCCGCCTGATCGTATTGGGTCGCATACCGGCCATTGATGGAGGCTGTAAAGGTAAAATCTCCGGGCGCAGAAAGGTGATAGAAGTGCCCGCTATCGGCTACATAGCCATCGAAGGTCTTTTGCCAGAAATCCGTCTTTGCACGGCTGCGAACCACGATCCCATCGCCGGCAATCTTTGCCGAAGCAGGCTCGTTCAGCCATGACATGCGCGGAAACAAACTGTCTTGCGGTGATGGAACAGCCTCCGCGTTGCATGCCTGATCGAACAACACCACGCCTGCAGTCAGCACCAAGGACCCTTCGATGAATCTCCGCCTGTTAACCAAGACTCCGCCCCATCCTTCTTGGATTTTCGATCATTGAAAGAAAACAGCCCATCTTAGCACGGGCTTTAGAGTCTTCCGGCCGCGACTACACCCGAGAATCGGGGTTCCCCTCGGCTACGTTCGAGACAGGCTGTTCGATTCCGCGCCATGAAGTGCTGTGTCACACGACAAATCTGTGACGCGCTCCGCTCAGAGTCTGTGACTCTATTGATTTTTCGTGTTTTCTGCATATCCAATCAGGTTTATCTCAAGCCCCCGACAAAGCCGTCACCCTGAGAGCCTGTGATTCTTTCGATCTTTTCGTGTTTTCTGCACACCCAGCCAGATGTTTCTGACTCCCTCCACAAAACCGTCATCCTGAGCGAAGCGCTTCGCAGATCTATCGCAAACAGAGGGCTTTATGGCGCGGAGTCGAAGGACCCCGGGGATGTTTACCTTGCCCATGCTGTTCGAGCCTTTTCGACCGCCGAAGCGCAGAACAGGATCTTCCGGCGGTAAGCACTGGATGTAGACGTAGCCGCCCGGCCACAGAAGGATGCTAGTAGTTCTTGTTCTCGGCCCCAGCGAAAGACCGTGGCGGGTCCGCCAAGTGCGGGCTTCTTGGTTGAAAAGCTCCGAGCGGCATGGGCAAGGTAAACATCCCCGGGGTCCTTCGACTCCGCGCCACCAAGTGTTGTGTCACGCGAAAAATCTGCGAAGCGCTTCGCTCAGGATGACGGCTTTATCGGGGGCCTTGAATGATTGGTCCTGCCATCCTGCCCCTCGCTGTTAACATGATGCTTCCACTTACTCCTGAGAGCGCAAAATGGCTGATTCCTCTACTCCTGCAACGAAGCATGTCTACAACCGGTTTCTCTTGCTCGTCGCGGGGCTGAGCGGACTGCTTTACGGTATCGACGTGGGCATTATTGGCGGAGCGCTGCCCTATCTCGAGGCGACCTCGAAACTGACGGGAGCCCAGCTTTCGATCATCGTTGCCGCAGTGCTTCTGGGCAGCATGTGCTCAACGCTATTTGCCGGAATGCTCTCTGACCTTATCGGACGCAAACCGATGATGGTGATCGGGGGCACGGTTTTTGTGCTGAGCATCCCGGTAATCGCGCTTTCACAAGGCTACGGGGCGCTGTTTATGGGACGCCTGCTGCAGGGGATCAGCGGCGGATTCGTCGGCGTGGTGGTTCCACTTTACCTGGCGGAGTGCCTGCCCGCAAGCACTCGCGGAAAGGGCACGGGCGTCTTTCAGTGGCTGTTGACTCTTGGCATCGTGTTCGCGGCGGTGATTGGCATCTACTACAGCTACCGGGTGGCGGAGGTCGCGCGAGTCTCCTCCGCGGAGGTCGTGTTTGCGGTGAAGAGCCAGGCGTGGCGGCGTATTTTCTGGATGTGTATGCCGGCCGGAGTTGTTTTTGCGGTGAGCAGCCTTTTTGTCGCGGAGTCTCCACGCTGGCTGTACCGGCGCGGGAAGAGGGACCTGGCGCATGCGGCCCTGCTGCGCTCGCATAACGAGGAGCAGGCGCAGATCGAACTTCGGGAAATGGATCAGCTTGCTCTTTCAGGCGATCGCGGCGCCGACGCGGCGAGCGGGTCGAAACCCTCGCTGCTCAGCCGGCAATATGTCATTCCGTTTCTTCTGGCGTGCGTCATCCTCTTTTGCAGCACGGCCACCGGGGTTAACTCGATCATCGGATACAACACGGATATCCTGCTGCAGAGCGGGCTTTCCGACGTGCACGCACACTGGGGCTATGTAGTGTTCACGGTCGTCAATTTTCTGATGACGGTGATCGGCCTGGCACTGGTCGACCGCAAGGGACGCAAATTCCTGTTCGTGTTGGGCACTTCCGGGATCATTGTCTCGCTGTTGTTTGTCGCGGTTCAGTTCCTGCGGACGGAGGGACAGAGACATGACGTAGGCGGGACGTTGCAGCGGATGGTCACGCCGGATCAAGAGCTCTCGCTGCAGTTTGACCAAGCCGAGGCGCGGCGCCTCATTGCTAGCAACCAACTCACCAGCGATGGCCAAGTGTCTCTATCAGTGATCTATTCGTACGGGGGGTTTACGGCCACCACGAGTACCGTGCGGTCTGACGATACGGGCGCGGCCCCCATCCAGATTGGCCGACGGAATTGCGTTCCCTCGAACGGAGTCGAGGCTTTCTTCCGTAATCCCTTCGTGAGCCTGGATATGGCGCGAACCGCGCCGCTGCGGATCGAACATGCTTACCTCGCTCCTGTACCGAGCGTAACCCATGGCTGGCTGGTGGCGGTGGGCCTGTACGGATTCATCGCGTTCTATGCACTGGGCCCGGGGGTGTGTGTCTGGCTCGCGCTCTCTGAGTTGATGCCGACGAGGATACGGTCCAACGGAATGAGTATCGCCCTGGTGATCAACCAATTGGTTTCGACTACGCTGGCTGCCATCTTCCTCCCCGTGGTGGGGAAGTACGGATACTCGAGTATGTTCTTTCTCTTTACCGGATTCACGGTCATTTTTCTTCTGACCGCGGCGATCTTTCTTCCGGAGACTAAGGGTAAGACGCTGGAAGAGATCGAAGAATATTTTCGCGGTAGGTGAGTTGCGGGGAATTCTGCCGATGCTTTGGATTGATTGGTTATTTGCACCTAGCAGGGATGAATTCGGCAAAGATCAGCGGAAAAGCAGACCTCAGGGCCTAAAGCGTGTGTGTGACAACCAGGATCTACGAACTTAGTCCCGCAGGGACGGCTGAACTTAGCCCAGGACGTTAGTCCTGGGTACACCATGGTTACATTATTGAGTCCCGCAGGGACGGCTGAAGGTTGTTCAGAGTTGGGTTGCGGCCTATTTTCAGTCGTCCCTACGGGACTTTTCGTCTCTCGAATCTCCACCCAGGACTGCGTCCTGGGCTAAGTTCAGCCGTCCCTGCGGGACTAACTCATAAGTCCTGGTTCTCACACACGCTCCAAAGCCCGATTCCTTCTCAGGCCCTGGCTTGCGGCCCGACTAAAAGTCGGGCCCAAATTTGGCTCTGCTCCTGAATCAGCTATTACAGTCCACTAGTAAAGCAGGAACGACCAGAGCTTATCACCGGTTGCGCAGATGATGTACTGATGACCGTCTAAGAAGTAAGTCTGAGGCGCATTGGTCACCTCGCCGATGCGTGTGTTCCACAGAGGAACTCCGGTGACTGAGTCATGGGCAACCAGGCTGCCGGCGCCATCTCCAGCGAAGACGAGGCTGCCCGCGGTTGCTAGTACACCGCCACCACCGCCGCCGCGCGCGGATTCATAGCGATGTCTCCATTTCGCTTTGCCCGTCCTGTAGTCGATCGCGGTGAGAAAGTCTCCTCCCGAGCCTATGTGGGCCTCTTCCCTTCCGCCAAGTCCCATCGAGCCGCGAGGATCGGTGTCAGTGAGATAGAAGATCGAATAAGTGTTGTTCTCCGCGACATAAAGAAGCCCGGTAGCCGGGGAGAACGCGGGCGGCTCCCAATTGACTGTGCCACTGGAGTCGGGCGAAACGAGAGAGCCAGGAACGGTGGCGTCTTTGGATGGATCGCGCATGGGTTCGCCGTTCTTACTGAAGCGATCGGCCCAGTTAGTCAGCAAACCATACTTGCTGCTCACCAGGTGTTCCCCGGTTACGCGATCAAGCGTAAAGTAATAGCCGTTTCGTGCTGCGGTGAGCACCATCTTTCGCATTTTGCCCTGGAACATGCCATCGAACAACACCGGGACCTGCGCGGAATCGTAATCGTGCATGTCGTGGGGTGAGGTCTGGTAGTACCAGGCCATCTTACCGGTGTCTACATTGATGGCGACCAGAGAGCAGGTAAAGAGATTGTCCTGGTCGCCGCGGGTACCGGTGGTGAAGGCGGGAGTGGGGTTGCCGGTGCCAAAGATATAGAGGTTGGTCTCCGGATCGTAGGCTCCGGCCATCCAGGTTTGCGCGCCACCATGCCGAGCGGCGTCGAGACTGGCCCAGGTGTCAAGGCCGGGGTCACCCTTCTGCATGGGGACGGTATAGTGCTTCCACTGCAGGTCACCGGTTTCGGGATCGAAGGATTGCAGGAAACCTGGTGAGTCAATGTCGTCGCCCACGCCCACGAGGACGTGGTTGCCGATGACAATCGGAGCCGGGGTGGAAAAGTAGCCCTGATCCAGATCGGCGATGGTTTTATGCCAACGCTCTTTGCCCGTCTTAGCGTCCAGAGAGACCAGGTAGTCGTCGGGCGTCTCCATATAGAGGTAGTTATGCCACATTCCGAAACCGCGATTGCCAATATGCGTCCCACCCCTGGTCTTCCAGTAGTAATGCCAGAGCTCACGTCCATCGCGGGCGTCGATAGCCCAGCCATTGTCCGGCATGGTGACATACAAGACTCCGTCGACCGCCAGCGCCGACCCCTTGACGGAACCGCCACGAATGATGATATTTCCCGGACCTTCGCCGCCGACGATCACGGGCGGTTTTCGCTCGCCCCCTTCTTCCGGCTCCGCAGATGCTGAATCAGGACTCTCTGCGCCCTGGGTCAATTGCGTCATCCAGCCAAGGGTTAGATTTTTGACATTAGAACGATTGACCTGAGTAAGGAGGCTGTAACGCTTGCCGGTGTAGTCTCCGTTGTAAGTGGGCCAGGAGTCTTTGAGCGGCTGGAGCAAGTTTTTAGGTGTTACTCCCGGGCCCTGCCCAAGGGACGCAAGGGCGGAAAGCAGAAAAAGTTGGGGCAGGAGAATTTTCTTTGGGATCATTTCAGGGTTACCAGATATGCCGTCAGGTCATGGATGTCTTTATCGGTATAGACGGGGAGCAGATCCTTATGTGCCTGCAGCGGATCGTGAACCAGCACCTTGGGCAGATTACCGTTTCGCCGGAACGATCGTGAGGTTCCGTCCGGCAGCCTCAAGGTGACAACGAAATCGTCGATGCGCACTAGCTGCCCTTCTACAACCGCGCCGGAAGCTAGAGTGACTGTAACGGTGGCAGCTGCTGCTTTGTTGGGCGCGCCGCGCACGGTACCGGCGACCCACAGGTTCTGGAGCGTTTTCGGATTATTGACTCTGGAGGCGATGCCCTGCAGGTCACCCTGCGGAGAGTGACAGCTCTTACATTTGAGATTGAAGTAGGCCTCGCCCTCGGCCGCATTGCCGTTCACAATGCTGAGAGGCTTCTGGGCTTCGGGGGAACTCCCGCGACGCCGATGGTCTCGATCACGCTGCGGACATACGCTGCGACGGTTTTCGCATCGTCGACGCTCAGTCCTATCCGCGGCATACCCATCGACTGACGCGCGCCTTGAATAATGGGCACGATCAGTTCGCCATCCTGGTCGCTGAGTGCCACCTGAGAGCGCAGCAAGTTGGGGCCACCCAAGTCCCCGCCGCGCAAATCCGGGCCGTGGCAGCCCTGGCAGTTGACTCCGTAGAGCGTCTTACCACGCGCCTCGACTGCCGGATCGATCGGCGGCCTTACGGCTCCGGGCACAAATCCTCCAGGGGGCCGCTGTGGCGGCGTTTCCGGAGCAGGCTGTTGGGCGAAGCCCAGCAAGACCAGGCTCGTCAACATTCCTACGGAAGCAGCTATCAACCAAAACTTAACTCGCATCGCTCCTTGTTTCTGAACCTTTGCTGTGGATCTACCAATTCTTACACACCGGTCAACCTCGATCATCTGCTGTGCGCTGCCAAGGAGCGACGCGAGACGGCGGTGCATTCATTACTGATCAGCGTGGCGGACCCTCCGATTCCTTTCCCTGCGGTGGAAGGCCGGAGTATGCAGATTCTCCCTTGACAGCCAACCGAGGCTACCATAGTCTCCACTCACTGAATCAATCGGATCACGAGAGCTCTTCCGAGCTTTGTGCTCTAGCGCCGCACATCGACCGTGACCACCCGCCGAGATTACCTTCGCCTCACCGCATTGGCCGCCGCCGCAGGCTGCACCCTGCGTCTTCCTGCCAAGGATGCACACGCTCCGACGATGTTCTACGGGGTCCAAATTGCCGGGGTACGCGAGCAAGCGGAACGGGATCTGGGGCAGCTTCTGCACCGTCTTCGGCAGATGGGCTTCACCGAGGTAGAGCTGCATGCGATTGTCTATGATCATCCCGCTGCGACGCTCCGCCAAATGATCCAAGATGCCGGCCTTAGCGCGCCCGCTGGGCATTTCTCGCTGCCTGATATCGAAGCCAAGCTCGACTACGCCCGGGATCTGGGTCTGAAATACGTGGTTGCCATGTTGCGACCCAAGCCGCAAACGTTGGAAGAGTACAGGGTGGCCGCGGATCGAATCAATGACGCGGGCCGCAAAGCAGGCAGCCACGGCATGACGTTCGCATTGCTCTTTCACAATCACGAGCTGCTTCCGCAACAAGGTAGCTCCGGATTCGCAGAACTCATGAAGCACACGGACCCGGCCCTGGTTGCGCTGGAAGTTGATATCTATTGGATCGTGCAGGCAGGGCTGGACCCGGCAGCCTTTCTCCGGCATCACAAGGATCGCGTGAAGCTGCTCCATCTCAAGGATCGCTTGCCCGGCTTTCCCACCAGCTATACGACCGATGCAGGCTCCGATCACTCGACCGAGTTGGGCAAAGGAACGATTGCGTGGCCTGCGCTTCTGAAGCAAGCCGGCAGCCAAGGCATCTATCACGCCTTTTTGGATTACGACCAATCATCCATCCCGATACTTGATAGCCTGAAAGAGAGCGTTACCTATCTCAAGAATTTACAGGACTGACGATGGCGGCATTGAGATCCGAGCGACGTGATATCCAGTTTCCGCTGAACCGGTGGGTCCTGCCCGTACTGGGCTTGATGTCGATGGCTATGTCTCCGTGGGCCCAGAGCCAGGCCGTGAAAGCCGGCGCCGCGGAGACCCACACTACCTGGCGCAGCTATGGGGGTTCCCAAGACGGCTCGCAGTATTCCGGGTTGCACCAGATCGATCGTTCCAATGTGAAGAAGCTACAGATAGCGTGGACTTACCGGACAGGAGATGACCGGAAGTATGCGTTCAACCCGCTGGTCATGGATGGAACCATGTATGTGCTGGCCAAGAACAACACGATCGTGGCGCTCGACGCCGCTACAGGCAAGGAAATCTGGACCCACCCCACGGATCCGAACACCACGCTCATCACCAATCGCGGCATTGACTATTGGGAGAACGCCGATCGATCGGATCGTCGGCTGATTTTTGCGGTGCGCAACGAACTCCAGGAACTGGATGCCCGCACGGGGAAGCCGATCCACCAATTCGGCACCAACGGCACCGTCGACCTGCGAGCCGGACTCGGACGTGATCCCAAAAGCCTGACGCTGGTGCAGTCGTACAATCCCGGCCGTATCTTTGAGGACCTACTGATTCTGGGCTCCGCCACGAACGAGGAATACACCTCGGGTCCGGGTGATATACGCGCCTATGATGTGCGCACGGGCCGCTTGGCGTGGAGCTTTCATACGGTTCCTCACGCAGGAGAACCTGGTTACGACACGTGGCCGAAAGACGCATGGAAATCGGTTGGAGGCGCCAACGACTGGAGCAGCATGGCTCTGGACGTAAAGCGCGGCATTGTCTATGTCCCGACGGCAAGCCCTAAATACAATTTCTACGGCGCCAATCGACCGGGCAAAAACTTGTATGGGGATTGCCTGCTGGCACTGAATGCTCGGACCGGCAAACTGATCTGGTACTACCAGATGGTCCACCACGACATATGGGACTACGACAACGACTCGACGCCTATGCTGACAACGGTTCTGCACAATGGCAAGAAGGTCGATGTGGTGGCGCAGGCGGGCAAGGTTGGATTTCTGTGGGTCTTCAACCGTGAGACGGGCGAGCCGCTGTGGCCGATCGAGGAGCGGCCGGTTCTCAAGTCGGACATGCCGGGAGAAGAAACGTGGCCAACTCAGCCCTTTCCATCAAAGCCTCCCCCGTTTGCCCGCCAGTCGTTTACGGCGAAGGACTTGAGTCCATTTCTAGAGCCTGCAGAGCGCGATCGATTGGTAAGCGAGATACAGAGCGCTCACAACGAGGGTCTCTTCACTCCGCCGGGCCTGAGCAATACGGTTGAGATGCCGGGCAACAACGGCGGCGCTAACTGGGGTGGAACCGCCGCGAATCCATCTAATGGCGAGTTATACGTGGTTTCTAAAGATCTCCCGGCCATGCTCAAGCTGGAGTTAGCGAGTCATGCCGCGCATGGCGGGTCCGCGGAAGAGCAAGGGAGGTCGATCTTTGGCGCCAACTGCAGCCTTTGCCACGGGACGAATCGCGAGGGAACCCCACCGGCGATTCCCTCCCTGGTAGGTGTTGGGGCGAAGTTATCGGACGATCAGATTGAGAGCATCGTGCAGCATGGGCAAGGGCCGATGCCGTCATTTTCCCAGTTATCGGCCGGGGATATCAGCTCCCTCGTGGCGTATCTCAAGCATCCGGAACTTGCGCCGGTATCTGCTCCAGAAAAGACTGCCGCCACACCGGCCGCGGTGGATCCTATCAGTGCGCATTATCGGAGCAGCTTTGGGTTCATGTTCGCCAGCAGTGGGTTACCGGTCATTGCGCCCCCCTGGACTACTTTGACTGCGTACGACCTAAACGCAGGAACCATTCGCTGGCAGATTCCCCTGGGCGTTGTTCCCGAACTGGCCGCCAAAGGCTTCAGCGCTACCGGGTCACAGTTTCCCAAGGTAAGCCCGGTGGTCACTGCGGGAGGTTTGATCTTTACCGGGACGCGCGACCGCAAGGTGCGTGCGATTGACTCCGACACCGGCAAAGTGCTCTGGGAAGCGGAGGTGGATGCCGCACTCGAGGGAATGCCGGCGGTCTACGAGGTGCAAGGGCGTGAGTATGTTGTGTTCTGCGCGGCCGCGCAAGCTACGACCTACACGCACAGTGTTGCGGGGCATCCGGCGTCTCAAGATCCGATTCCAGGGGCTTATGTTGCGTTCGCGCTTCCTGAATCGAAAAGCACAGGTCGTTAGCAATGGTATTAAGCTCAGCGCCCATGGGTTTTAGGGGGTGTGAGAACTCAGTCCCGCAGGGGCGCCTGGAAATTTACTCTCGCTCTGTCGCGTCAGCAAGGCCCGGAGGGCCGACCGCCAAACGTAAGCCCAGCCCGGGAGGGCTGGGATATCAATCGGACGGCCGGCCCTCCGGGCCTTGACGACGCGGCAGATTGGAAAATTCTCTGTCACAACGGCAATCCGGGAATTGCTCGTGCTTTCAAATTCTCACCGTGACTACATGGCCGCCAGGACTTCCTGGAAGAGATGCTTTGCGCCTTCCACACCATCCCAGGGGCCGTCTTCGTACTCCAATGCGAAGACTCCGGTGAAGTTGTTGTTCAGCATGATGCGTACATTGCGCTGAACGTCGGGTTGGTCGAAGCGATCCCAAAATTTTGCGTGGACCGTGGTGTGAGCGTAGGGGGCTAAGTCCTGCAAGGCATGATAGAGAAGGTACTTGTTTTCCCAGTTGCAGAAATCGGGACTGGCTTCGCAGAAGGGATTGTTGACCTCTTCCACGATGATACGAATGTTAATCGGGTTGGCAGTTAAACCCCAATGATTCTCAAGCGTCACTTTCACGCCGACCTTGGCGCCGTACTCCGCCATTTCTTTGAAGGATTCAATGCAGTTCGCCAGATACACCTCAAGCGGGGGGTTGGTGGCGTAACCTCCGGCAACAAGCTGGGGAACGGGCGCCAGTATGGGACCGCCGCTGTTCACGCGCATCGACTTTGCGCCTAGAACTGCAGCGCCATCCAACCATTTCTTTGCGACGGCAATGCCTGCCTGGCGTTTGGCGGGATCAAGATCGCAGATATTCCTTGGTGCGTCGTTGGAGATGTGGTGACATTTTGTTCCGGTCTTTACCAGCGTTGTGGCCATGGTATCCAGCCACTTCTTGCCCGACGTCGTAGAAGGATCAAACTCCCTGACGGTTTCACTCTTGCCGTCGTAGCCTGTTACCGTCGCTGTGTAGTATTGGCTCTCATCGTCGCTGTCGCCAAACAGGCCCGACCACAGATCCATCTGATAAACACCGGGGAAAGTTTTTTTTGTGAAATCCGGAAAATCCAGCATGGTGATCTCACCGTACTTTTTCTTCATCGTTGCAACCGTGCTTGTGTTGCCTTGCTCCCCTTTCCTTTTGAAGATCTGGCGGATCGGCCAGGTATTGGATGCGATGCGCACCAGCTTTTGGCTCTCGGACATGGGAGGCGAAACGCCGGCATGAGCGATCGATTCCGGAGCGACGGTCTGCGTTTGCGCAGAGGCTCCCACGGAGCAAGCCAGGAGACCGGCCGCGAGGCCGCCACTGGCGCCTTGAATAAATTTGCGCCTATCCAGATTGCCCAGTGTCCCCTGGAATGAGTTCATTGCCCGCACTCTCCTTGTGTTGCTCATTTTTCCCGCACACTCGTTACATGGCCGCCAGGACTTCCTGGAAGAGATGCTTCGCACCCTCCACGCCATCCCATGGACCGGCTTCGTATTCCAACGCGAACACGCCGGTGAAATTGTTATTCAGCATGATGCGCACATTCCGCTGCACATCGGGTTCTCCGAAGCGATCCCAGAACTTCGCATGAACGGTGGTATGCGCGTAGGGAGCCAAGGCCTGCAGACCATGATAGAGAAGGTACTTGTTTTCCCAATTGCAGAAATCAGGACTGGCTTCGCAGAAAGGGTGGTTGACCTCTTCCACGATAATTCGAATATTGATGGGGTTGGCAGTGAGGCCCCAGTGGTTTTCGAGCGTGACTTTGACGCCAAGCCTGGCGCCATACTCCGCCATCTCCTTGAAAGACGCAATGCAATTGGCGAGATACTCCTCAAGCGGAGGGTTGGTCGCATAGCCCGTGGAATTGGGCAGAGCAGAAGGAGCGATTCTAGGGCCGCCACTGTTCACGCGCATCGATTTTGCGCCCAGTATCGCGGCGCCATCCAGCCATTTCTTGGCTACTTCCACTCCTTTCTGACGTTTCGCAGGGTCGAGATCGCAGATATTCCGGGGCGCGTTGTTGGAGATGTGATGACACTTGGTTCCTGTCTTCACCAGCTGATTTGCCATGGTCTCCAGCCACTTCTTGCCGGACGAGGTGGAAGGATCAAACTCCCGCATCGTGAACGACTTTCCGTCATACCCGGTCACAGTCGTCTGAACATATTGACTGTCGTCGTCACTATCGCCAAACAAGCTCGACCATAGATCCATCTGGTAAACGCCGGGGAAGGTCTTCTTCGTGAACTCGGGAAAGTCCAGCATGGTGATCTCGCCATACTTCTTCTTCATCGGCGCAACCATGTCCTGCTCATCATCCAACGCCTTAGTTTTGAAGATGAAGCGAATGGGGTAACTATTCGACGCGATCCGCACCAACTTTTCACTTTCAGACATGGGCGGCGAAACACTGGCATGCACGATCGATTCCGGGGTAACGGTCTGCGTTTGTGCGGCTGCTCCCGCGGACGAAGCAAGCAAACCGGCAGCCAGGCTGCCACCCGCACCTTGAAGAAACTTACGCCTGTCCAGGCTGCTCTGGGTCCCTTGGAATGAGCTCATTGCCAGCATCCTCCTTGTATGACTACATGTTGAATTTCATGGATTGATTCGCCATTCAAGCGCATCCGAAAGAGTGGCCGGCGCATCCAGCCCCGCATTAGAACACGCTGTATCATTGAGCAGTCACGCAAGAAGGCTTGATATGCGAGGGCGGCTTCACGATGACTGTGCCCCTTCCTGGCTCGGACGAATTGGATTCTTTGGAGAAAGCGCCTTGGAAGCATCTTCACCAACTACATCTCTTGTGGGAACCGCTATGGTGTCTCTGACATGCGGAGACTGAAACCGGCTTTAGCGCAGCAAAGAAAAACTCGCTCATGGGATCGGGCGCCGGAAGAGAACGGACATCAGCCAGCGGGTCCAGGCATTTCTTCATCGCGAACCTCGATCATCGAAGCGTTGCTCGAAAATGGATCGATGTCTCGCTCCGATCTGGCCAGCTCCATCGGACTCAGCCGCTCTGCTCTGACGGTGCTGAGCCGGGGCCTGATTGAGCATGGCTTGATTCTCGAGTCATCCAGCTCCTATGACACCCAACAGACCGGCCGCCCATCGATTCTGCTCTCGCTGAATGCTGAGCACGGGTATTTCATCGGCGCGGGCCTTACTGAAGACCCGCCGATGATGGTTTTGACTGACTTACACGGAAATTCCCTGGCCCAACATCGTATGCGGGATGCCACCCAACCCCGGGCAGTCGCGTCCGCGATCGAAGCTGGGATCAATGAGCTGATTCGAGCGAGAAAAATCTCCCGGCAAAGGGTGCTTGGCATCGGCGTTGCTCTTTCCGGCTATGTCGATCATGCCCACGGGATATGTCTGCAGTCGAATGCGCTCGGCTGGCGCGATGTTCCGATCGCAGAGATCATCGAGCGGGTCACAAAAATTCCCACTTACGTCGATAACGATGCTCATGCCGTGGCCACCGGCCAGAAGCTTTTCGGCCATGCCCGCGAGTCTAAAAACTTCAGCATCGTCATGTTGGGCAAAAAGATCGGCGGAGGTCACTACATCCATGGCCGGCTCCACCGCGGGCACACCGGAGCGGCGGGAGAGATCGGACACTATACCGTCGTCCCCGGAGGCGCACAGTGCGGCTGCGGCAAACAGGGATGCCTGGATATGTTCGCCACCAGTACTGCCATACTGCAAAAAGCGGCCGAATCGGGCCTTAATGCGGAGAGTGTGGCGCAGCTTGAATCGATTGCGGCCAAGGGTGACCCGCGTGCCATTGAATTGCTTCGGCATACGGGCGCCATGCTGGGCGTAGTCGTAGCCAACTCCGTCCAGATGAACAACCCGGAACTGGTGCTTATTGTTGACGTGGTGGGTTTCGGCAATGGGTTCTTCACCACCAGCACGCGGCAGGCAATCGAGAACAACATTCTGCCCCACCTGATCGCCAAGACTCGTCTTGAGTTGCATTCGGTAGACAAGGATTTCCTCGCTCGTAGCGCGAGTAGTATCGCTGCACACCAGTTCCTGATCGATCGGGCAAGCTACTAGCAACGTCACCCCTTGTTCGCACAAAAGACCGGTTTGCGCGGGTGAAATCCTTTTTAAACCAGAGACTCCGTATGCCGGCTCGCCGTCATCTGCCTGGCGGCAATCGCTGCCCCGATCGCGCCGGCATCGACGCCGAAGTGCGCAGGCAAGATGGTGACATCGGAAAATCCACGAGCAAACTCACGGGCGTAGTTCTGCACGTGGCCGTAGAAGTATTCGCCTACAGAGGCGACCCCGCCCCCAATGACAAAGACCTCCGGATCAAGCAACTTCTGCACGTCGGCAATCGCCATCCCGAGATAGCGCATGGCGGTATGCACGATTTGCTCGGCTCTTCGATCACCGTCCTGAGCCATACGGAAGACCTCCGCGGTGGAGGTTGGCTTGCGAAAAACGAACGTGGCGTCCCGTGCGATGGCGGTCCCGCTGGCGACGGCCTCCAATGCCCCGGCGATTCCACTGGGAGCGAGGGGCCCATCGGGGACCCGGGTGACGTGGCCAATCTCACCCGCGATGCCGTGAAAGCCGCGCCATAACTGCCCATCGTTGATGATGCATCCGCCAATACCAGTGGAAATGGTGATGAACATGGTCGAGGAGGCGAACCTGGCGGCGCCGAGAATGGCCTCGGCAAGACCGGCCGCGTTGGCGTCATTCTCCAGGGCAACGGGGCAACCCAGACGCTCGCCCAGATAGTCGACAATGGGGACGTTGGTAAAGCCGAGAATGTTCGCCGCGAAGAGCACCTCGGTGCGCGCGCGATCGTGCATTCCGGGGACCCCGACCCCAACCTCGGTCACGTCGGGGTGCGATGTCTCCAGAGTCTTGATCGTGGTCACGATCGAATCCAGAACACCACGCCAACCCTCTTTGGGCGTGGGAATCGTGGTTTTACTGAGAAACTGCTCCTCTTTCAATACACCGCATGCAATCTTGGTCGCACCGATGTCCACGCCGATCGTGGCCCTCATACGTCTCCTTGGAACCGATACTTTCAAGTACGACCGGCAGTCCAGGGCGCAAACGAACCGGTGATACAACTGCGATTCCCAATCTACGGAATATCAAACACAGCAATACTTATCCCTTCGCTCTTCCGTTCAGGGGAATGAAAGAAAGGCTGCAGAGAACTCAAGTTGGGCACACGGCGAATCACTTACTCGCGACGCGCTTCGCCTAAACAGGCCTCGAATGCAGGTAAACTCCAGTAACTAACCGGTATAATTCAGTATGTGAAGTATAGTCATCTTTGCCCGGGAAGTCATGCAAAGATTGAGGGGGCCCTCGAAAAGTTAAAGATCAGGAGAGCGAATGCGGTTTGCCTTTGGAGGGATCCATATCGAATGCAGCACTTACAGCCGAATCCGGACCCTGACTGAGGACTTCACGGTACTTTCCGGCGAGAAATTGTCCTCCGCGCCACACTTTGCCTTTCTCGGCTCTTACCCTCATCCCTTCCTGCCCACGTTTTATGCCAGCGCAGTTCCCGGGGGCCCGGTGGAGCGGGCCACCTATGAGGCGTTCAAGGCCGAGTTTCTACACTCATTGAAAGAACTGCTTCCGCTCGACGGACTCTACCTGCCGATGCACGGCGCGATGTATGTTGAAGGCATGCAGGACGCGGAGGGCGACTGGATTTCAGCCGCGCGCGCAGTGGTCGGCGCGGAATGCCTGATCAGCGCGAGCTACGATCTGCACGGAAACCTGAGCCGCCGCATTATCGACAACCTGGACATGCTCTCGGCCTACCGGACTGCGCCGCATATCGATGTCCAGGAGACCATGCAACGGGCGTGCGCGATGCTTTTGGACTGCGCGACCCGGCGGATTCGGCCCACCCTGGTCTGGGCCCCGGTTCCAGTGCTCCTCCCTGGCGAGAGAACCAGCACAGAAGACCAACCTGCGAAGGATCTCTACCGACAACTTCCGCTGAGAAACGCAACCCCCGGGGTATTGGACGCTTCCCTGCTGGTGGGCTACGTGTGGGCGGATGAGCCTCGTGCCACGGCAAGCGTTGTGTTGACCGGAACCGACCGGCCGGCACTGGAGAAGCAAGCGATGCAACTGGCCGGGGATTACTGGGACGCTCGTGAGGACTTCCAGTTTGGGGTCCCCGTGGGCAGCATTGCGGAACTTCTTGACCAGGCACAAGCGAGCGCGACCCAGCCCGTGATTCTGGCCGATTCGGGAGATAATCCCACTGGCGGCGGAGTAGGAGATAGAGCCGAAGTGCTGGAAGGTCTGTTGAGCCGGAATTTTGTGAATGCCCTGGTTGCCGGAATCGCAGATCTCCCCGCTACCGAGCGTTGCTACCAGCACGCGCCAGGCAGCCGGCTTAGGTTGCGCATCGGTGCGTCGCTCGATCCAGCGGGAAGCCGCCCGATTGAGGTGGAGGCGGAAGTTCTCTTCCTGCTGCCCACCAACGATCCGCGACAGCGACAGGCGGTGGTGAAGGTACAGGAAGTAACGGTTGTTCTCACGGCGGCTCGCCGTCCCTTTCATAACATCAGCGACTTCACTCGGCTGCAACTGCACATTCCCGGGTTTAAGCTGCTGGTGGTTAAGTCGGGATATTTGTCGCCGGAGCTTGCCCCGCTTGCCAATCCCAACCTGATGGCTCTCTCCGCGGGTTCGATTCTTCAGGATTTGGACCAGCTCCCCAAAAACCAGTTCCGGCCGCCGACGTTTCCTTTCGACCGCTCGTTCAGCTGGCAGCCTTCCGCCATCGTCTCCGCCCGATCGCCGCAGGAGACACGATGAAGAGTCCCATCCTCGAGGTTTCGATCGAAGGAGTGGATGGCCTGCTGGTGGCACAGGACAACGGCGTCGATCGAGTCGAGCTGTGCGCGAGTGTGCTTGAGGGCGGGATCACGCCGAGCATGGGAATGGTGCGCGAAGCTCTGCGCCGGGCGCGGGTTCCAGTCTTCGTCATCGTGCGTCCGCGAGGCGGCGACTTTCTGTATTCCGAAGTGGAATTCGCAAGCATGCGCGAGGATGTGATTGCCCTGAGGGAACTCGGCGTCCCCGGGGTGGTGAGCGGATGCCTTACGGCGGCAGGCGAGGTGGATGCAGAGCGAACGGCAGAGCTGCTGCAACTGGCGAGACCGATGAGTTTCACGTTTCATCGGGCTTTCGATATGGTTCGGGACCCAGCCCAGGCTCTGGAAGTTCTGATCAGCCTGGGCGTAGACCGGGTGCTGACCAGCGGTCAACGGGCCACAGCGATGGAGGGCCTGGACAATCTGAAGCGGCTTGGCCAGTTGGCCAAGGGACGCATTATCGTTATGCCTTGCGGCTCCCTGCGTGCTACGAATATCGGCCAGGTGTGCCGGGAAACCGGGCTCTGGGAGTTGCACTTTGCGGCCCATAAGATGGAGTCGAGCGGAATGACCCATCGCAACCCTCACGTAGCGATGGGAGGGACCGCTCAGGATCATGAATATCAAAGAACCGTAACCGACCCAATGACGGTCCGGGCCACGGTGGAGGCAGCGCGCAATGAATACCTCAACTAAGGCCGGGTTGCGAGTCGGCATTCTGGGCGCCGGCGCGATGGGTAAACAGCATCTTGATTCGTGGCGCAAACTGGGCGCTGAAATCGCAGGTGTGTACGCCCGCGATTTGGACCGCGGCCGAGAAGCTGCCGCACCCTATGGCTGTCCTGTTTACGATTCGGTCGACGAATTGTTAAGCAAGGTAGAGATTGCGGACAATTGCCTGCCGACTTTTCTCCATCAGGCGACGCTCAAACAGGCGGCGCAGGCAGGGCGAAACATCGTCTGCGAGAAACCTTTGGCGCTTCTCTACAGCGAGGGAGAGGCGATCTTACGCGATTGTGATGCAGCGAAGGTACGCATCTTTATCGCCATGGTGGTGCGCTTCTTCCCGGTGTATCGAGCGGTTTGGGAAAAGGTGCGCAAGGGTGACCTGGGGCAGGTGAAAGAGATCACACTCAAGCGCGTCGTTTCCCCTCCTCCACCACAGGGCTCCTGGTTTCTGGACGATCGTCTCTCCGGCGGGGTGCTCTGCGATCTGATGATTCACGATATTGACTATGCCATGTGGGTCGCCGGAGAGGTGACAACCGTGAGTGCCAGGCGCGAAGGCGAAGGGCAAACGCAGTATGGGTACATCACCCTGGAACACGCTGGAGGCGCCATCAGCAAGATTGAAGGCGGATGGGTCGCTTCTCCGGCCGGGCTGCGGACCACGATCGACATAGCCGGCTCGCGGGAGAGGTTGCAAATCGTTCCCGGCGGCCCGGTGCCGTTTGCCAATCTTTCGAATGAAGATCCTTATGTTGCCCAGCTACAGCATTTCCAGGACTCGCTGGCCAGCGGGGCGCCCTTTCTGGTCACGCGGGAGGAAGTGCTTAGTGTCATGCGGGTGGTTGCGGCCGCGCGCGAATCCGCGGAATCCGGACGGACGGTGGTCTTGGAACCGATGCAGGTGTAGGGACAACCGAGTGGAATGTTCGTCTTCAGGCGGCGCGTGGTGGATGGCTCTCGCCAGCACGCTTCTGATGTGTGGGGTGGTGGGATGCAGGCCTTCCGCTCCGCCGGAAAGCCGTATCACGATCATGCAGTCGGAGTCGCCGCTCACCATGGATCCGGCTGACCACACGGCAAGCCTAACGATGGATGTTCTGGATCCGATGTACGAATGCCTGGTACGGTTCGATCAGAACCTGGATATCGTGCCCAGCCTGGCCACCCAGTGGAGCGTAGATTCCTCTGGAACTAAATGGACAGTCGAGTTACGTAAAGGGGTACGCTTTCACGACGGCTCTGCATTCGATGCGCAGGCGGTCGTGGACACCTTCAACCGGCTGCTCGATCCTGAACGCGGCCTCGCGGCGGCGAGCAGAGTGCGCGCTATCGTCAAGCGTGTTACGGCAACTGGGCCGGACACAGTGGTGTTCACGCTCGCCAGTTCTTATGCTTCTTTCCTCAGGGTGCTGGCGGTTACCGCGATTGTCAGCCCGTCGGCGGAGAAACAGGGTAAGCTCTCGCGCCAGGCCGTCGGCACCGGGCCTTACAGGTTCCTGGAATGGAAGACCGGCGAATACGTCCTGGAGGAGCGAAACGAGCAATACTGGGGACCTCGTCCTACGGTGAAGCAGCTGAAATGGATCTGGACCAGTGAGCCGGTTCTGATGAATATGTCAGTGCTGGCGGGTGCGGCCGATGTCGTCAACCCTTTGCCGCCTATCTTTGCCGAGGCTCTTTCGCGCAGCCGCAAGGTCAAGACCATCGCAGGAGCAGAGACCAGAGTCTTTTGGGTGGCGCTCAACACCAAAAGCAGGCCCCTGGACGACGTGCGGATACGCCAAGCCCTGAATTACGCCACCGACCGCGAAGCGCTGGTCAGGACACAATTACGCGGGTTCGGGACGCCGGCAAATTCGCCGTTGGCCCCAGCCGATTTCGCCTACGATCCGCGGACGCGCGGATACCCCTACGATCCGGAGCGAGCCAAGGCCCTGCTGGCAAAAGCAGGCTATCCCAATGGTTTCGCGCTCAAGATTGCCGTGCAGGAGGCCGACGCACAGTTGGTGGAAGCATTACAGGGAATGTGGGCGAAGATCCATGTGAATCTCGAAATCGATCAGATGGAAAACGGGGTTTTCTCGCAGGCGATTTTCGGCTCTCCCCAGCAGAAGGCGCAGCAAGGTATCGATTGCGTCTTTGCTTCGTGGGCCTCGGACAATACTGCTCCTAACTACCAGTTGGATCCGCTTTATCGCAGCGACGAATGGTCTCCGGGGGGCGCCAATCTTGGTTTCTACGCCAATCCGCACCTCGATGTTCTGTTGGAAAGGGCGGCTGCTGAACTCGATGACGCGAAGCGCAAAGCGCTCTATAGCGAGGCACAACAAACGATCTCTGACGATGCCCCGCATGTACTGCTGTACTACGCACGAGACATCGCGGCAGAACATGTCGGGTCGGTTCCCATTCCCGTCCGTCTGTTACCGGGAGGCCGCGTCGAGTTCGAGGGATCACTTCCATGCGGGTCCTTAGGACCTGCTGGAGTTTCTACATTTAAGAGAGGGTGGATAAACGTTGCTACCCTGTGGTTACGTCATGGGTATCCATGGAGCATTGGTTGCGGGGATCCCAGGTCTCAAAAGCGAGACCCCACGGCACGCCGGGGCAGGCTGGGGCACCCTTCGCATTTTTCCGACACGGCGGCCCCTGATGAAAGCGATCTGCTGAGGAATTGCACGCGTGAGAAATTACTGGCTACGAAAGATTCTGGCTCTGCCGCTGATCCTGCTGGTCGCTTCGTTTCTCATCTTTTGGGCCGTTCGGCTGCTCCCGGGAGATCCGGCCCGACTTATGGCGGGCATGCAGGCGGATCAAAAAGCAGTGAATGCTGCGCGCACCCGGCTTGGGCTGGATAAGCCGTTCGCCCTGCAATACGAGATATTCCTGCGCCATGCCTTGCGCGGCGATTTGGGAATTTCTATCCGTTCTCACAAGCCGGTGGCCGAGGAAATCGCCGAGCGCTTTCCTTACACACTCGCTCTCGCGACAGTAAGTTACGCGCTCGCTGTGGGCGTGGGCATCACGGCAGGGATTCTGGCGGCGATCTACAGCGGGCGCAAACTCGATCACTTCGTCATGGTCGCGGCGATTTCCGGGGCTTCGATTGCGAACTTCTGGTTGGCGCTGATGGCCATGAATCTGTTCGCGGTTAAACTCGCCTGGGTGCCGCTGCTGGGGGCGAACAGTTGGGAGAGCTACATCTTGCCTGCGATCACGCTGGCCCTGCTGCCGGGGGCCGTGATCGCCAGAATGTGCCGCGGGAGCATGCTGGAGATTATTCACCAGGACTACATCCGGACAGCCCGAGCGAAAGGGCTCAGCACCACCCGAGTCTACGTACGACATGCTCTGAGAAATGCCCTGATCCCAATCGTCACCATCGTTGGAATGAATTTCGCTTCCCTGCTGGGGGGCGCCGTGATCACGGAAACGGTGTTCAATTGGCCGGGTCTCGGCCGGTTGATGGTGGACGCAGTTCGCTATCGCGATTACGCGACCATCCAGGGTATTACGCTGCTCACGGTCACGCTTGTGGTTGCGGTCAACTTCGCTGTGGACGTGTTTATCGGCATGATCGATCCAAGGATTCGTTTTGATTGAACAGAGACTTCGCCCTTCTTTGCTCAAATACCGGAACCTCGTGTTGGGCGGATCCATCGTGCTGGTTCTGCTCCTGACCGGGCTGCTGGCTCCCCTGCTTGCGCCGTATGATCCTTACGCACAAGACCTCTCGATTACGTTTCACCCACCGAGCTTCGCCCATCTATTTGGCACCGATGAGTACGGGCGCGATATGTTCTCTCGTGTTCTCTACGGGGCGCGTCTTTCGCAGCTCGAAATCATCGTCAGTGTCGGCATGGCTCTGGCCATCGGGGTGCCCCTGGGCATGATCTCCGGCTACATGGGTGGTCTTACCGATCAAGTGATCTTGTGGTTTATCGATCTGCTCTACGCATTTCCCGGGATCGTGTTGGCGATCCTCATCGTTGCCATTCTTGGGCCGGGTCTTTTCGATAGCCTGGTGGCCATCTCGATTTTTGCGATTCCCGTCTACACCCGGCTTGCCCGCAATTTAACCCTCTCGCTCAAGCGGATGGAATACATTGAGGCGGCTCGCGCCCTGGGAGCGGGGCCGGGGCGCATCCTCTACCATCACATTTTGAGAAATGCGGCGGTTCCTATTTTGGTCCAGGCCACGCTGACCGCCGGCGATGTAGTGTTGACGGCCTCCGGGCTGAGCTTTCTCGGGCTCGGTGCGCAGCCTCCGCTGGCGGAGTGGGGAGCCATGATGGCCCAGGGCCGCAACTTTCTCGGGGTCGCTACCTATCTCACGTTCTTTCCGGGCGCCGCGATCACGATAACAGCCTTGGGCTTGAACCTGCTGGGGGATGGCTTGCGCGACCGCCTTGATCCCCGCTTTCATCCACGTTGAGCTCGAGTTGCGGCGCAGGACTTGTAAAATACAGGGATAGATGACCGGAGAACCGGATCTGCTGAACTATGTAAAAGGTCGGCGAGATTCCACTACGAGCGTTTGCGTGCGCATAGCGGAAGCGGCCACGCTTGCAGCCTGGATACTTTTCGCCGGCTTGCCCGTTGTTGCCCAGCAATCCACGGCGCTGAAACCCGCGGAGAAGACACGGCCAAATATCATTCTCATCTCGGTTGACACGCTACGAGCCGATCGGCTGCGGTCGAATTCCCCCAACGCGGAAGCGACTCCCAATATCGATAAGCTCTTGCTCGGTGGCACGTCCTTTTCGCAGGAAACCTCGATGGTACCGCTGACGTTGCCTTCCCATGTCTCGATGCTGACATCAACCTACCCATTCGTGAGTGGGGTTGAAGACAACGGAGAGCGCCTCGCGGCGGGAGCGGTTACGCTTGCGGGCACGCTTCGGTCCCATGGCTATCAGACCGCCGCATTTCTGGGCAGTTTCGTGCTCGACCGGCGCTTTGGCCTGGACCAGGGATTCGACACCTATGACAGCCCCGCGGTATCGCCGAACAGCGACAGCAGCGATCCGGGAGATATCAAGCGCAAAGGGGAAGCAGTTGCCGCTGCCGGCGAAGCGTGGCTCGGCACTCACGCGGACCGGCCTTTTTTTCTTTTCCTCCACCTCTACGATTTGCACACGCCGTATAACCTGTCGGCCGCGGAAGAGGCTAAATATGGCAAGGGCTATAACGGGGAGCTGCGTTATATCGACCACGTGATTGGCGGGTTCTGGGACTACCTCGCTGCTCACGGGCTGGTGAATCAGTCGCTCATCGTCTTTACCTCGGATCATGGCGAGGGACTGGGAGACCACGGCGAGACCACGCATGGGTTTTTCATCTACCAAAGCACGCTGCATGTGCCGCTGATTATTCATTGGCCTGCAGGTAAAGCTCCGATGGCGGAGAGAGTCGACACTCCGGCCAGCCTGCTGGATCTTTCGCCGACGATCCTCGAGGCTGTGCGGCTTCCAGTGCCGCAAGCGATGCAGGGCAACAGCATGCTCAGCGCGAGCGGCCCACATCGAGAGGTGTTCAGCGAGAGCCTTTACCCGCAGAGGCATTTTGGATCGAGTGCGCTTTCTGCCTTGCGCAGCGGACACTACAAGTACATCGAGGCTCCAAGGCCGGAGTTCTACGATCTCGCCCAGGATCCCGGCGAGCTGACGAATCTTTACCCGAGCAAGGTCTCCGTCGCGTCAGCTTATCGCGAGCGGTTGACACAGTTGCGGACGGTTTACAAGGCCCGCACCGAGGCGAGGCCGAACGCGCTGAGTCCGGAAGCGATAGAACGCCTGCACGCGCTCGGATACCTTACCGGAACCAAGACTCCCCCGAGCGCGGCGTCGAGCGCGGTCGATCCAAAAGACAGAATCGCCGATTACGAGGAGTATGGGCGAGCCATTTATCTGGGCTCGGTTGGGCGCATGGAAGAATCAAACTCCGCTTTGAAGGCGATCCTGGCAAAAGATCCTGACTTGCCGGATGTTCGCTTGACACTGGGTTTGAACGAGCAGCGGATGGGCAAGGATGCGGAGGCGCTCGACCAGTTTCGCGCCGTCCTCGCGGCCGAACCAACGAGCGCCATCGCCCACCTCGACGCGGGCCTGAGCTATTACAACCTTCGCCAATACGATCCGGCCGACAAAGAATTGAATGCGGCCCTGGCCATCTCGCCCGGCTATGCCAAGGCGCAGATAGCGCTGGCGAAGACGCTGGCGCAGAAGGGTGAGTTCGACCAGGCCGCTGCGCAGTTCAACCATGTTCTCGAGGAAAACCGCGATAGTTATGAGGCCCATGACGGGCTTGGCACGCTGGCGGCCATGCGGGGCGACTGGAACGAAAGCGAAAAGCAATTAAAGGATGCGCTCTCTATCGAACCTGGTGCGGCTGAGACTCACAATACGCTGGGGAATGTCTACTTGCGTAAAGGTGAGTTAGCCCTGGCCCGGAGCGAATTTGAGGAAGCGGTCCGTCTTAAGCCGAATTATGCCGCGGCACACTATGATTTAGGTGTGTCCCTGGTGGCGCTCAAAGAGCTCGATGGCGCGAAAAGCGAATTTCAGAAGGCCTTGAGTGCCGATCCAAACTATCTTCCGGCACGAGCCGCATTGGCTCGGATGGACAAGGCGCCATGACTCCGCGATGGATATTTGGCCTGATGTTATTGCTGCCGTTCGCTCGCGTGCTGCACGCGCAGGAATCGATTCCATCAATTGGCGCCCGGGCCGAGCAGTTGGAGACTGAGGGACGATGGAACGAAGCGGCCGAAGCGTACCGGCAGATCCTCGCGATTGATCCCAAATCCATCGCGGCGCTCAACCGGCTGGGGGCAATTTATGTCCGCGAGAATCAGTTCGCCGAAGGCAAGAAGTACTACCGCGAAGCGCTTCAGGTGGATCCGCGAAACTTCGGCACCAACCTGAATCTTGGTATCGCCCTGCTGAAAGAACAAGATTATCCAAGGGCGGTCTCACCGCTGCAGCAGGCGGTGAAGACGCAACCTGAGAACCTTCAAGCCAACCAACTGCTGGCCATTTCCTTCATCGGCCAGGACGACTTCGAGCACGCCATCCCGGTGCTCGAGAAGGTCGATGGTATGAGCCCGGGCAACGTGGGGAACCTTTATCTGCTGAGCCGCGCCTATTTGCAAACAAAACACTTTGACAAAGCTCTCCCGACTTTTGACGCCCTCGAGCGAGCAGATCCGAATTCGCCCTGGGTTCACCTGCTTAAGGGGCAGGCCTATGACGGCCTGGCACAGTTTGACAAATCGATCGAAGAGTTCAAGGCCGCGCGGCAACAGCAGCCCAATGACGCAACGGTTCGCTTTTCGCTCGGTTTTCTGTACTGGAAAACCCGGCGCCTCGCCGAGGCGGAGGCGGAACTCGCAAAAGCGGTTGAGCTGGATCCGAGTTTTCGCGAAGCGAAGTTCTATTTGGCCGATACGTATCTCATCGACCAGAAGCCCGAGCAGTCGATACCGCCGCTCAAATCGATCGTGGCTCAAGATCCGAACTACGCACGTGCCCGGCTCGACTTAGGCAAGGCATTTTCCGCGACAGGCCATTATGCAGAAGCAGCCACGCAACTCGAAGCCGCGGTGCACCTGGAGCCAACCGGCTCGGAGGCCCATTATTACCTGGCCCGCGTGTATCAAAAGCTCAATGAGCCGGTCAAGGCCAATGCCGAGATGGAGGTTGCCAAGAACCTTCTGTCCAGCAAGTTACAGCGCGAGGAGAGCGTGCTGGCGGTGACGGGAGCCAGGGGCGACGCGACCCAACAACTGGGGCTCTCTCCGCAGAGAGATACAGCGCCTGCGACGAATGTGTCCCATTGAGTGCTCTTCTCCGCGTCGCGAGGTGTCGATGAGAATTGCCGGAGCGTGGATTGCGAGTTTCGTCATGGTGGTGTCTGTCTCATCCGCCCAGACAGTCACAGGGTTCACGCCGGACGTCTACCTGATAACCATCGACACGCTGCGCGCCGATCATGTTCATTGCTATGGCGACGATCAAATCCAAACACCTGCCCTGGATTCGATCGCCCAGGATGGCATTCGCTTCACGCAGGCATTCACGCCGAGTCCCATCACGAACTCCGCACACACCAGCATCTCTGACCGGCCTGCTGCCCAGTGTCCACGGCGTTACGGATTTCGGCATCCCCCTGGCCAAGACGATTCCAACCTGGGCTGAGTTGCTCAAACAAAACGGATATGAAACTGCGGCGTTCATCGGCGCAGTGATTCTCGACTCGCGGACGCTGGCTCCGGGCCTTGATAGAGGCTTCGATTACTATGACAATTTTCCGTCAGGCTCCAGTGAAAGCAAGCATTGGGGACGCGTGGAGCGCCGCGGCGAAGATGTTGTCCATCGCGCCGAAGCATGGATGGACGGTCATCCGAGGAAGCCACGGTTTGTTTGGGTGCACCTCTACGATCCGCATGATCCCTACGAACCTCCGCCACCGTTCGCGCAAATTTACAAAGATCGTTTATACGATGGCGAGATTGCCTACGCCGACAGCGCGCTGGGTCATCTGCTCAAGTACTTAAAGCGACAAGACCGGTACAACCATGCGTTGATTATCGTGGTGGGCGATCATGGGGAAGGACTCGGTGATCACGGCGAGCAAACCCATGGAATTTTTCTCTATGATGCGACCACCCATGTGCCCCTGCTCATGAAGCTACCGGTGAGCGGGAAACCGCCGACGGTGGTGGAGGCGCAAGTACCAACGACCGACATTCTGCCCACGGTTCTGGATCTGCTCGACATCGCAGCCCCCACCGCGCTTGCCAACCGCTCTTTGCGTGGATACCTCTTGGGGACGAAAGAGAGCGACAGGGTGGTCTTCGGCGAAACGGATTATCCGCTACGGTTCGGATGGGCGCCACTCCGCGCAGTCCGCAGTGGGGGCTTCAAGTTCATTGAAGCACCGCGGCCCGAGCTCTACGACCTGGGCAAGGATCCGGGTGAACTCAAGAACGAATACGAGCCATGGAATCCGACCGTCCAGCATCTGCGCACAGAGCTGACCTCGTCGGCGATGCGGCCGCCACGGACCTCAGCGTCGACCGGTGCGGCAAGCAGCAAAACGCTCAACGAGCTTCGCGCCCTGGGATACCTGGGGCCTGCGGATGCAAAACCTCCACGAACGTTCCCGAATTATCCTCGCTGCCCGATCCTAAGGACAAGATCGAGGAGCAGAACCTGCTTCATTCCGCCATGATGGCGGCAGACCAGGGCCATTCTCAAGACGCGCGTTTATTGCTAGAGAAAGTGCTGGAGCTGAATCCTGATTCGTCCGCCGCATTGCGGCAATTGGGAGAGTTGGAATTCAAAGCAGGCGAATATCGAAGTGCAGCCGATCATTTTCATAGCGTACGAAAGGCACACCCCGACGATGCGTCAGCGGCACTCGACGAGGGGAAAGCGTTTGATAGGATCGGCGACGTCCAGGACGCACGCAGCGCGCTCGAAGCTGCAGTGACATCGCCGGGAGGACAACTCGACGCCCGTCTCCTGCTTGCCAATGTCGACTTGAGGCTAGGTGACCGCGCCGCTGCAGAAGATCAGTTTGACGCGGTTCTTCTCTTGGACCCGGCTAACCACGATGCTTTGCTCGGGCTTGCCCAGGAGCGGTCGAACGAAAAGCGATTCACTGATGTCGTCGACTTGCTGGGACCGCACGTCAAAGGTGCAAGCGCGGATCTACTTCAGTTGCTGATGCAAGCTTATATGAACCTGGGGCGCACTGCCGACGCAGAAAAAGTGCACACCCAACTGCGCGCCTCTCAGCGGAGTCGCTAGAAGAAAGAGATGACCTCGCCCTAAATGTATAAAGCTGGATTCATTGCACAGTAGTTATGTACGGCCTGAAGGCCGTACCCTTCAGACAAAATGAGCCCGGCGGATTTCGTCCCGTAACCACTGCCTATCGTTTTGGACGGGTGCCCCATGTTCTGGGGCGACTATTTCTGAGCCACGTTGTTGGCGGAACCCTCGAAAATTTGCGTGAGCACGTGGCCGTGCATCTGAGACGGCTCCGCGATTCCATACAAGGAGAGAATCGTGGGAGCAATGTCATACACGCTGGCTTCGAGGCCCATCAGGCGCAGATCGTGCTTGATATTCGGTCCCATAGCGAAGAACGTCCCGGGAACCTCATCGCCATCGGCGAAGTCGTGCTTGGCGATTACCGGCGTCGTCTTTTCGTGGTCCATGTGCATGTGCGGATCGGTCTGTTCGAACTCGCGCAATGGCTTGATGCCGTGGTCGGACACGATGAAGAGATAGGTGTTCTCGTCGATATGCTGCAGTACCACGCCCAGTACTTTGTCGAAAGCAATGTACTGGTTCGGGAAGGCGTCCTCTCGCACTGCGTTAATCTTCGGGTTGTACCCGGCGTTGTAAGGCGCAATCGGATAGAGCCAATGGCCGGTGCGATCTTCACAGGACTGTCCCAGCCAGGTGAACTCGGTAGGATGGTTCTGCAAAAGATACTCGAACAGTTTCGTTTGTTGGGCGCGAATCAGATCGACCTTCTTCAGCCAGGCATTGATGACTTCCGATTCGTGTCCCTTCAACTCCTCGGCGGACGGCATCCGCTCGCAATCGACATAATAGTCGCCTACGTTCTTGATCAACTCAGGCTTGAGCGACGCGGGATAGACGGCACTCCCACCTTCCACCTCGGATAGCTTTGGAGCGCATAACACACCATCCTCGCAGTTCTTGCCGCGGGTGAGCATGCCGCTGACCATATAACCATTCACCGGCATCACGGGAAAAGTTGCGGGTACATTTGCCATGCCTACGGTGACCTGGTTCTTGGAAAGAATCGACCAGATAGGCTCCTCTTTCAGCATGTTCGTATTCGCGGTAACCCCGCCGACGATGAAGCCGGTGACGCCATGCTCCTCGGGGCTGGTGCTGGTGAAAAGAGTGCTGTAGACCCGGGGGCAGTTTGGTGCGGAGGTGGTGCGGAGCTTTCCGTATGCGCCACGCTTGATCACGCTCGATGAGATTAGGCATTTTTCCCTGAAGGATCAAAGGCCGAAGGACATCCATCTCCATGCCATTGACGCCAATTACGACAATGCGTGGCTTCGGCTTCGTGCCTGCAGAAACTTGTGCAAACAGGAGGGAGCTGCTCAGCAGTAACGATGCAGCGACGGCTTTCGAGACTTTACCAATCATGGACGGAACTCCGAGATGCGGGACTGTCTAAGCAGACGATTGCTCCTTCAATCGTACCTGAGAGCCTGCTGCTGAAGACAACTATCGTTCTGTGGCAAGTGACGAAGCGCCCGGGAATGCCGAGCGCCTCGCCGGACACACTTGCCGGTGATTAGAAGAGAATCTTCAGGGCGAGTTGGATCTGTCGACCATCGGTGGCGCTGGCGATGCTACCTGCCGTGGATGGGTTGTTGATGTTGTTGGCCGGAGCTCCAAAGAAGGGGTGGTTGAAGAGGTTGAAGAATTCGCCGCGGAATACGACGTCGGCCCTATCCCACGCGTTGAAGTGGCGCATGACAGTCATGTCGGTGTTCACCTGACCCGGCGCGTCGAGGATGTTACGTTTCGAATTGCCGAAGCTTGGGTTTGCGGTTGAGCCTGCAGCTGCAAAGCAGCTGGTGTTGAACCAGTTGGTTACTTTTTTCGCGCCGATGCCGCTGCAAGTCCGGTTGGGGCGAGGCGAGTCCGAACCCGTATTGGAGAAGTCCGGGCCGAGGACGCCGAACGGATAACCAGTCTGCACGGAGGTGATACCCGAGACCTCCCACCCGCCGACAACCTGGCCGACGACGCCCTGGTTTAGGAACTGCCGGTTATGACCGAACGGTAGATCGTATACCGCATTCGCCACGAAACGATGACGGGCATCGCTGTAGGAGCGCCCCCATTCGAACCTCAGGTTGTTGTCATCCTGGGCCAGGTTGCTGTTGGTTGCGCCGGCGCCGAAGCCTTCGTCACCTTCCGAGTTGTCCAGTGACTTCGCCCAGGTGTAAGCGCCCAGCACGCTAAGCCCGTTGCTGAAGCGTCTGTTTATCTTGAACTGCAGCGAGTTATAGAAGGAAGCCCCGTCTGAAGTGGTGAAGAGCATGGTCCCAAAGTCGACCCAGGGACGCCGCGACTGCAGTGCCGTCGTGCCTGGCTCAGCCTGGTTGCCGGCCAGGTGCAGGTTGCCAAGTTTCAAACCCCTGGTGCCGATGTAGGCGATGTCCGCAGCCCAGTTAGGAGATAGTTGGCTCTGGACACCGAGACTCCACTGCTGGAAGTACGGCGGCAGGTAATGAGGCGAGACGTAGAGAGAAACGAACTGGTCGGTCAGCTTCGGAATACCTGCTCCCGATCCGGAGAAGATGGTTTCCGAGGTGGCAATCGGCGCATCTCCCGGCGTGGTGGTAAACGCCTGCGAAGGAGAAAATACCGGGTTGTTGTCGACGAAGTGCTGGTTGTTGAAATTGGGCAAATCATAGAAGATGCCGTACCCGGAGCGCACTACGAACTTGTCCGATGCGGTAGGACGGAAGACGATACCGAAGCGTGGTGCGAAGTCGTGGTACACGGGGTGGATCAGTGTTTGCGCCGTGCGGCCCGTGAACCCCAACTGACGTACGCTGAGCAGCCGTAGCAATGAGGCACTGGCCGCTGTTGCTGGTCAGATACGCATCCGGAGCGTTGGCGCAGAACGCGTCGTTCTGTGCAGCCGGCGCAGCCGTCACCAACAGTGCGTTGCCCGGGCCGGCGAACTTGGCTCCCGTCGTCTCCAGGGTGACGTAGTTGTCATGCTTGTCGGTCGCCCAACGGCGGAATTCCCAACGCAGACCGCCGTTGATCGAGAGGTTTGGCGAAAGCTTCACATTGTCCTGAAAGAACAGGCTGTCAAACTCACCGCCTACCTGGTTGGTATTTGCAAATTTCAGGGTGCGGTTGCCGCCGTGAGGAGCACCCAGGAGAAAGTCCGCGAAGTCCGAGCCGGTAGAAACACCGCCATTCAGTTCCCCAGCCAGAGCCGAGTATTGACCGTTGAAGTCCAACTCGCCGTGGGGAGAGAAGGCAGCTTCTTCGCCAAACACCTGCCAGGGCTGGATGTCTGCGCCGAACACCATCGTCTGCTTCCCTTTTGTAAGAGTGACAGTGTCCTGATACTTTTCGACCATGTCCGGGCTCACAACTGGCCGGTAGTTGGAATCACCTAGACCAGAAGTGCCATTCGAAAATCCGAAGATCGGGAAACCGGCGAGAGAGGCTGAAAGAGGCGCCAATCCCTGGACACCGAAGGCCTCCATGAAGCCGGCCGGGCGGGGGCAGGAAGTGCAATTCTGAATATTCGTATCCCGCTGAAAGCCGAAGAGCGCCTCATTCAGGAGGCGAGGGCCAAACGTGTGAGTCCAACCGATGGCCACGTTCTGTCCGCGGAAATAGAGCGTGTCGCCAAACCCGGGCAGCGTGCTGTAGCCGCTCGAAGGATCCGAAATATTCGCTTGACCAATAATGTAACGAGCAAAGATCTGATCCTTCTCGCTCTTATCCCAGTCGACGCGCGCGTCGCCCTGATGGTCGTCGCGCGTCAGGGGAGCCGAATTGATGTAATTGTTGCCAGTAGGGGAGACGAGATTCGGCTCGGGAAATGCATGCAGGGTGAAGACGTGCAGCGCGACCGGATCGATGGTGGTAATGATGTTGCCCGGGATCGGTGTGCCAACCAGGATGGTTTGCCCTGCCAGGGTGCCGCTGGGGCAGGTAACATTCGTTTCCGATGCCGGATCGAAAATCTGGCCGGTGTCGTAGTTGTACTGGGCGGGGCCGCCGGCGCCGCACAGATTTCCGATGGTTCCTGTCAGCAGGTTACTCATGTTGCCGGCCTTCTGAGCATCCGTGGGCACAATCGAGAGCAACGTCTTCCCTTGAGTTTCCCGCAGCCCTTCATAGTTGGCAAAGAAGAACATGTGCTTCGACCGGATAATGGGCCCGCCGATTGATGCGCCATATTGATTGCGGCGCAGTTCCGGTTTGACAGGGTTGAAGTAGTTGGAAGCATCGAGCGCGTCGTTGCGCAAGAAGTCGTATATCGAGCCATGAAACTCGTTCGTGCCGCTCTTGGTGACAAGGTTGATGGTCGAGCCTGCCGTCTTACCGAAAGCGGCATCGTAAATGTTGGTTTGGATCTTGAATTCCTGGACGGCGTCGGGGGAGGGTTGCACGGCGAAGCCGCCGAAGCTCAGGTTCCTGGAGTCGGCACCGTCAATCAGGGTATTGTTACTTGAAGAACGGGCGCCGTTTGCCGAGTAGGTCTCTTCGCTAAATGGTGAGCCAATGTTTGAGTTCGCGAATCCGTTAGGCGTCGTGCCGCCCTGCTGGTCGGGAACGGTACCGGGCACGAGGGTCGCCAGGGCGCCGAAACGGCGCACGTTCAAAGGCAGGTCGACGGTCTCATGCTGGCCGATCACAGTGCCAACACTGGCGCTGCTGGTGTCAACCAGGGGCGCCGCACTTGTCACTTCGACTGTCGAATCGACCGAGCCCACCTGTAGATGGACATCGACGCGTGCCTTTTGATTCACCAACAAGGTGATGCCCGTAAGCTTCTCGGTCTTGAATCCGGGCGCGTCGACGGCAACGGAATACTCTGCGGGCACGAGGCTGGGAAAGCTGTAGTTGCCGGAGGGGTCGCTGGCGGTGTTCGTCACCACGCCGGTGGCGACATCGGTAGCCGCGACTTTGGCGCCAGGGACTGCAGCTCCCTGCGCGTCGGTTACCGTGCCGTAGAGGTTCGCGGAGGTTTGCGCACGACTCGGAAGGGACGCCAGACAACCTATCAGGAGCGCGAGCAGGATAGATGACAAATGAGGATAGAGAGATAGATGTGATTTGCACTTGTTCAATGGCCACCCCTTAATTAGTTCTTTTTCGACTGAATTAATTCACGCGAAGATCGAACATCGCGCTCAGCTGCACCCGTGCACGCCGCGGGTGCGGCAATGGCATCACATGAGGATGACTCTACAGAGGGGCCGGGGGTTCTAAAACTTTGTACACTTACTGAAGTAAACTGATCTTAATGAGGACCTAAATTCCCGTCAATTACAAAAGTTAAAAATGAGAGATTTTTTTTGGGGCACCCTATTCGCCCCGCCCCCCTGCCAAGCAAGACTGAACCTGCTAAATGCTGAGTAGGACAATTGACATAACGCCAACGACGATGCCTCGAATGGACCGACACGCTCATCGACAACAGAACACCCGCACCAACGACAACGAAGAGTCCGCCAGCAAGCGTCACCGGGTAGATGATCGAGCCAGGAACGCCGCGTGAGCGCCAAACCAAGGGAGGTCTTCCCAGTGACGCTGGCCAACCTGAGAGTGGCGCCTACGGCCAAGTCAAGAACCGCGGTTCGCCGCCGGCCAGCGAAATAACCAACCCTAGCAACATCGCCCCCGGCAGATACCAGAGCACGTGATATGCCGAAATGCCGGACTCCGGCACAAACAGTCAAGCTGGGAGAAAAAACGCGTCCAGGATGATCCGACCACCGGTAGACGGGTCTATAAGCCAGCGTTGTTTTGCCGGTTGAGCTCACCTAATCAGTTCTGATGGGAACGCTCCCGGGCGTGAAGCAGATTCTCCCCAGCCACGAAGCGGCTCAGTTGCTACAGTAATCGAAATATATCTACCGGAACCCATATCGCTTCCCGACCGGGAGCACCAGATGTGTTTGCTTGCCCAGCCATCGACTGGGTATCTGCTGGACGGAGCAGAAACAAAGTATTTGCCTGCACCGTTTCCAGGTGCGACTATCTGAGGAACCAATATGGATCGTCGAAGATTCCTGCAGACCGCCGCGGCAGTGACTGTGATGTCTACGGTGCGCGCTGAGGCTGGAAGCCGCTTGCCCATCGAGATGGCAGTTGAGTACAACATGCTGCCAACGAAGATATCGATCCTGGAGCGGTTCCAACTGGCCAAGGATTGCGGTTTCACACGGATCGAGTGCCCCACCACCCCCGACCGGGGGGACGCGGCCCAGATGAAGGCTGCGGCCGAGAAAGTCGGGCTGCCGATCCATTCGGTCATGAACATGGACCATTGGGCTTATCCGTTTTCTTCGGCGGATCCGGCGGTGGTGGAAAAGAGCCTGGACGGTGCGCGGGTCTCCATACGCAACGCGCATTTGTGGGGAGCTTCTACAGTGCTGCTGGTGCCTGCGGTGGTGAACCCGCAAACCACCTACAAAGAGGCTTATGAGCGGTCGCAGGTGGCGATTCGCAAACTGATTCCCCTGGCGGAGGAGTTGAATGTGACGCTCGCGCTCGAGGAAGTGTGGAACAAGTTTCTGCTGAGCCCCCTGGAGTTTGCCCGTTATATCGACGAGTACAATTCGCCACACATCCGTGCCTATTTTGATGTGGGCAATGTGGTGCTCTACGGTTACCCGCAGGATTGGATTCGGACTCTGGGGAAGCGAATCGCCAAGCTACATATCAAGGACTTTTCGTTCAAGCACCAGCCGGGCACCGACAACTCGATCGCGGCCTGGGTATCCCTGGGCGAAGGGGACATCGATTGGACAGCGGTATACGAGGCGCTTCGCGACATTGGCTATCAAGGTACGGCAACCCTGGAACTGGATCCGGGAGACGGACCCTATCTGAAAGAGATGCGCCGGCGGTTTGGGCTGATACTCTCCGGGGAGATGCCTAAGAAGGCCTAGTGCCGATGAAGAATGGTAACTCCATGAGATTCCCCCGTACATGCGCCTTGGTGTTGGCCGGCTTTACCTCCTTGTTTGCCCTGGGGCAAGCGCCGGTTTCGCAGTTACCCGAAGGGCCTAACCGCGACACAGTACAACGCATATGCTCCTCCTGTCACTCCGTCCAGATGTTTGTGGGACGGGGTATGACACGGGAGCAATGGAGCGGGGTGGTGTCGAATATGATCGGCCGGGGTGCGAAGATCTCGGACGAAGAGTTCGACCAGATAGTCGAATATCTGGGCAAGACTTTGCCGCCTGGCAAGCAAGGCGGAGGCGGACCCGCAACTGCCAAGGCTGCCCCGGCGCGCAAAAAGAGCTTGATCGACCAGGTAGGCGCCGACGATAAGCAGGTCGTCGACGAAGAGGCAGCGGCACGCGGCAAGACGGTGTACATTGCGCAATGCATTACCTGTCACGGAACACGGGCACGCGGAGGCGAGCGTGGGGCTGACCTGGTGCGGTCTGTCATGGTTCTTCATGACCGCTATGGAAGCACGATCGGACCTTATCTCGCGAAGGGCCATCCGGCGGGAAAACCAGTCATGCTAACCCAAGACCAGGTTGTGGACTTGTCTCACTTTCTGCAGCAGCAGATCGGCGACACTCTGCGGACCGGGCCGTATAACAATGTGCTGAACATCCTGGTAGGCGACGCCCAGGCAGGCAAGACCTTTTTCTACGGGGCGGGCGGATGCAGCCACTGCCACTCAACCACCGGGGACCTGGCGCACATCGGCAGCAAGTATGATCCTCCGAGTTTGCAGCAGAAGGTAGTCTTTCCGCAGAACCGCGCGGTTGCCCGGACCGGACCTTCCACCCCGCGCAAACCGCTGACGGTTACGGTGACCACGGCATCCGGCGAAAGTGTAACCGGCGTGCCGACAGAACTGGACGATTTCAACGTGGCCCTGATCGACGCGGCGGGCCAGTACCGCAGCTTCGTTCGCGGGCCCGGAGTCAAAGTGGAAAAGCATGATCCCTACGCCGCGCACGTGGCGCTTCTCGACCAATACACCGACAAAGATATGCACGACGTGGTGGCCTACCTGGTGACCGTGCAATGAAGGTTCCTACGGCAATTTTCCTGGCTCTGCTTGCATTGACTCCCCTATCCGCCTGGAGCCTGGGTCCGGAGCCAAACCAGAACGCCGGGCTGGACCCATCGCTGTTGTCTCGGCCGCCGATCGACTCTTGGCCGACCTATAACGGCGATTACTCCGGACGGCGTTTCAGCACGCTGACCAAGATCAACGATCAGAATGTGAAGGCGCTGAGCCTGGCGTGGATGTATCAGCTGCCGAGGAACAGCGCTGCTCCCGGGGGACGCCTGGCAGGCACTCCGCTGGTGGTGAACGGCCTGATGTATATCACGTCGCCGGATAAAGTGTGGGCCTTGGACGCACGGACGGGCCGGGAGCTATGGGCCTACACCTGGACATCAAAAGGCGGCATTCACCTGGGGAACCGTGGGGTCGGCATTTCTGGAAACTGGCTCTACTTTGAAACGCCGGATTGCAACCTGGTTTCTCTGAATCTGGCGGACGGCAAATTCCGCTGGAGCCAGCCGATTTGCGATCTGGACCAGATGTATTACGCCTCAGTCGCGCCGTTGGTGGTGAAGAACCACATCATCACCGGCGTGAGCGGAGACGATCTGGACCGGCCCGGTTTTCTGGAGGCGCACGATCCCGAGACAGGCGCATTGCAGTGGCGCTGGTCCGTGGTGCCGAAGCCGGGAGAACCCGGCTCGGAAACGTGGCCGAACGCCGAGGCGATGGCGCACGGGGGTGGCATGACCTGGATATCGCCGACCTACGATGCTGATTTGAACTTGCTGTATGTGGGTACCGGAAATCCGCAACCGGTGATGGCGGCCAAAACGCGCGAGGGCGCGAATCTGTTTACGGAATCCATCGTGGCGCTTAATGCGGATAGCGGCAAGATGGCATGGTATTTTCAGCCTTCTCCGCACGACACGCACGACTGGGATGCGGTAGAAACCCCGGTGCTGTTTGACGGCGACATCGACGGCAAACCGCGCAAGCTGTTGGCGCAGGCAAGCCGCAATGGCTGGTTTTTTGTGCTGGACCGCGAGACGGGAAAGAATTACATCAGCGCGCCCTTCATAAAAACCAATTGGACCAAAGGCCTGGATGCCAAGGGAGAACCGATTGCGGATCCCGCGAAGGAGCCGCAGATCGCCGGCACGCTGGTTTCGCCGAATGCGGAAGGCGGAGTCAATTGGCCGCCGCCGACCTACAGCCCAGCGACTGGACTGTTTTATGTCAACGCCACGCGCTCGTTTGCCATTTACTACATCTTTGACGACAGCAGCCGGCCTGAAGGCTGGGGCGGCCATGATCTGGGCACATGGGACGAATCGATGTTGGAGGCGTTGGACTATCGCACGGGAAAGATCAAGTGGAGCCACAAATGGGAGACGCCTGGAGTGGAAGGCGGGCTGCTGAGCACCGCGGGCAACCTGGTGTTTGCCGGCGATCCCAGCAACAACCTAGTGGCGCTGAATGCCACGACCGGTGAACCGCTTTGGCATGCGGGCCTGGGCACTCCGCTATCGAACGGCGCGATCACTTACGAACTCGACGGCCACCAATACATCGTGGTGGGCGCGGGCGACAAGCTGTACACATTTGTTATGAACTAGCGGCCATCAGTTGATAGAACCGATCCGGATGGCTGGCTAGCGACGCGGAATAGGCCGTTGCCCGCTCCCACTGGTAGTGCAATTGGTCTTTCGGCTCCAGATCGACGACCGGTTCCCGCAGTGCGGCCGCATCCGGAAAACGGCTGCTGTTCCAATCCCTGGTCAAGGCCTCCGCCATATCCCGATCTCGCTCAGCGATAGCCTGAATGAGCGCGTCTGCCGCTTCCCGTTGCAACGGCTTCTTTGCTACCAGTTCGATGACAACGCTCTCACGCCAGAACATCCTCTCCAGATATTCCACGCTGAGGGAGAAAGATTGAAAATCCGCGAAATTCTTCATGACGAGAGGTTCCAGCTGAACCAGCAGGCTACGGATTTGCGTAAAGGGATTGGAGCGGGGAGAGGGATCCTTCAGCAACGCAGACAGTTGCTTGTCATCGCTCCAGGGAACCGGCAAGACCAGGCCCATCCACGACGACGTTTCGCGATCTTTGATGTAAGGCGCCTGGTCATAGATGGCACGGAATACCTCGTCCCATAGCACGTTCCAATCGGCTCCGTAGTGCTTTTCCACAAAACGGCGGAAGGCGGAGGTTTGCGCGGCCGCCGTCCCATCCTTGAGCGCGACGGCGGCATAGGCGAATCCATCCCAGATGGAATTCTGAAGATATCGGCTCGGTACCCAGTTGGTCACGACCACGCCCAGGGCGTTGGAGTCGTTGGTGGTGGAGTAGCCGTCGACGCAGGCATCGATGTTCCTCAACTGTTCTGTGCCAACCCGCGCGCCCCACTTGTAGCATGACAGCGCGGGCGATCCTATCCCGCGAGAGCCGTTGGCGCTGACTTTCTGCAATGCCTCGAAAAATCTGGCTGAACTGTTCTCTGAGTAATCCCAGTCCATGATGATGATTTTTTTGTTCAGCTGACCGAGAATTTCCGGCTCCTTGTGGAGAACGAAGTCTCCCCAAACAATCAGCTCTTTGCCCAGCCCGGTAGAGATTTCGTTGAGTGCATTGAGGTACTCTGCCCACACCCTTGCCCGGCCCTTGGCCTGCAGCGCTTTGCGGGAGAGCGAGGAGCCTCCCCAGTTCACTTCATCGCAGCCGGCGTGAAGATAGGTTGAGGGAAAGATCGCAGCGACCTCGCGAAATAGCTTTCCAAATAACGTGAGGGCTTCGGGGTCCACCGGAATGATGCCGGTAAATTCCGAATCGCCGGCGGCGTCGCGATCCAACAGATGAGCATACGCTGGGGAACGCGTGATGTATCCCGTGTGCCCGAACGACTCTACTTCGGGGATTAATTCGACGCCGTGGCTTTGGCCATATTCCACCAGGCTCTTCAATTCTTCGGCGGTAAATGCATTTTTGTGGGTTACAAGATCGGGGACCGAAGTGAAGCGCATCGCACTCCCCTGGTCATCCGTCAAGCGAAACTGGAGCGTGTTGAGTTCCCAGTCCGAGCAAAACTCGATCACCCGCTTATAGTAGGCTGCGGGTTCCGGCACCCGCGCCGCGTCCACCATAAGACCGCGGATCTTCTTCCCTGTTGCTGCTGCTTGAGCCGTCGATTTGCTGGCAAAGACGGATGGCGCCGCGGCTACTCCGGCGACAACAAGGCCGGCTCGGAGAAGAAATTCCCGTCGATTCGTCATTTCCATGCGCAATTTTGGCAATCCTCTCCGACGATCCTAAAACACCAGTTTGCTTTTCAATCCGTCCGGCACGGAAGTATCTGCCGGAATTTTTGTTGCTCCGGCGTAGAGGTGCCGCAGTTTCGGCAGGCTCTCCACGATCTTCAAGGAGGCCGGAGTCACGGCGGTGCCATAAAGATCCAGAGACTCCAGTTGATCCAGTCCGCCCAAAGTCAAAACAGTAGCATCCGTGATTTTGGTTTCGGTCAGGCGCAAAACACGCGCATGTTTCATCGCGGCTAACAAAGGAGCCGAGCGGTCAGTGATCGCCGTGCGGGAAAGGTCGGCGGTCACTATTTGAGGACTGAGGGGTTTTAGAGCGGCCAGATCATCGTCTCCAAACTTGGGTCCGAGGGCTGAGGCGTCCAACGCCAGATAGGCCGAACCTCGCGATTCGTAGTCCAGCACGCCCGGAAAGCGTTGTTTCAGTTGGCTAACCTCTTGGGCGAGAGGGGCACGCAATTGCGTAACCGCGGCTGGATCGATCTCCGGGAAGGTCACCTCGGCAACCACCGGGACTTCGTTCGTCGGCGCATCCTTGATCCCATTGGCGGGAAGAGTGGACGAAGCGCCGGCGGCCACCCATAGCTCCAGCAGCTTGATTTCATTGGCCGTCAACGGACGCTTCCCCTGGGGAGGCATGGCATCATCGTCGGAAGGCGAGAGCGTAACGCGGCGCAGAAGCTCCCCGGCTTTGGTGTTCCCTGCCTTGATTGCCAGGCCGTGCTTCCCTCCCTTCATGAGTGCTTCATACGTGTCCAGCCGCAAGCGGCCTTTTTGCTTATCCGGACCGTGGCAGGAGTCGCAGTGCGCTATGAAGATGGGCTCCACATGCGCCCCGTAGAAAAAAGCAGGATTCGATCGGGGCAGAGTTGCCGGGTCAGACGAGAGTCCAATCAATCGTCGCAATGGGGCCGGCATGTGTTCGGTCAGGTGATTTTCACCTTGCGATAGCTGGCCGCCGCGATATCCGGTCCACGACACCAGCCCAACCGTGAGCAGCAAGGCGAATGGGTAAGCGAGTCGCGGAGCGTGGAAGTAACCTCGCAACATCCAGCAGAGCCAGCAGGCGGCGGCAAGGGATACTCCTCCCCACATGTGCTGGGTAACGATCCGTCCCGAGTATCCACCACTGCGTGCCAGGCACCATCCCAGGGCGGCGGCCGCCAGGCTGCTCAAGATTGCCAGCGGCCATAGGAAATCGACGGAGGAGCGCAGGTGCGAGAAGCGGGGATTTCTTCCGGCCCACTCCAAAACCGGCACGATCAGAATGAGGGCAATGGGAAAGTGGACGGTCAGCAGATGGAAGCGGCCGATAAATTGTGCCCACGGGGCGCCTTCGACTCCATCCGGGGGAAAGAAGATGAGCAACGCGGAGAGCAGCAGAATCAGCCCGAGCGCGAGAAGACCAAGGCGCAGCCGCAACGGCGCCCGGCGAACCGGAACTGTCATGCAGCCATGTGGCCTCGATGATGGAAGGCGCGGGCAAACAGAATCACGCTAAGACCTCCGCCACCACGCGCGCCGGCTTCACGCTCGTGAGCTTCTGTTCCAACCCCTGGAAGGAATAGTTGAGCTTGTGATGATCGAAACCCAATGCGTAAAGGATGGTGGCGTGCAGGTCGCGCACCTCCACCGGATCCTTCGCGATCTCGTAGCCCATGGCATCGGTCTCTCCGTAACTCATGCCGGGCTTGATGCCGCCACCGGCCATCCAAATGGTGAAGGCGCCGGGATTGTGGTCCCTGCCGATAAATTGCATCACCTGTCCGTTGCGGTTCTCCCGCATGGAGGTGCGGCCGAATTCCCCGCCCCACACGACCAGCGTATCCTCGAGCATGCCGCGCTGCTTCAGGTCCGTGAGCAGAGCCGCGATGGGCTGGTCAGTTTCGCGGCAGCGGTCGGCGAAGCCGATGTTCAGGGAATCTTTGGCTGACGTGCCGTGGTCGTCCCATCCCCAGTGATAGAGCTGAATAAAGCGCACGCCGCGTTCGGCCAGGCGGCGCGCGACTACGCAATTGTTAGCGAAACTGGACTCCGCAGGATTCGCACCATAAGCGGCCAGCACGGCTGCGGACTCCTTGTGAATATCCATGGCGTCGGTCGCGTCCATTTGCATGCGGAACGCCATCTCGTATTGCGCGATGCGGGTCACGGTTTCGGGATTGCCGAACTCGGCGTAGGTTTGGCGGTTGATTTCGTCCACGGCGTCGAGCATGCGCCGGCGCAAAGGCCGGCTCACATCCGAAGGATTTTCCAGGTAGAGTACTGGTTCACCGTGGGAACGGCACTGCACGCCTTGATAGACGCTGGGCAAAAAGCCTGAACCCCAAAGTTGTTTGCCGCCATCCGGCTGGTTGCCGCCAGAGACCAGCACAATGAAGCCGGGGAGGTTCTGATTCTCCGTGCCCAGCCCATAGATCACCCAGGAACCCATCGAGGGATAGCCCAGGCGAGCATTGCCAGTTTGTACCAGCAACTGTGCCGGCGCGTGGTTGAATTGGTCGGTGCGCATGGACTTGATCAGGCAAAGGTCGTCGATGTGCTTTTCCAGGTGTGGCAGGCGGTCCGATACCCACTGACCGCTCTTTCCTGATTGATGGAATGGGTATTGCGCGCCCAGCAGCTTGGGTACGCCGCTGATAAACGCAAACCGCTTGCCCGCCAGAAACGACGCAGGACACTGTTGACCGTCGAGTTTGGTCAGATCGGGTTTGTAATCGAAAAGTTCCAATTGGCTGGGCGCGCCCGCCATATGCAGGTAAATAATCCGCTTGGCGCGACCGGCAAATTGCGGCGGCAACACCGAGAGAGGATGAGAAGGGTCGCGGTTGAATTCAAGCCGCGGAGTGCCATCAATTCCGCGTTCGGCGGCTCCCACCGGAGAGACAAAGGGCGAACCCAAGGAGCCGAGAAACATGGAGCCCACGCCCGCGGTGAAACTACGCAGAAAGTGACGGCGAGTTTGCGCTTGCAGGAGGGCGAAGCGCTCTTCCCGACGCACGGTTCCCGCAGGTACAGGCGACGGATTTTTGGTTGCACCGCTTGCGGAATCTGACATGATCACCTCACCAGCGCGGCATCGAGATTAAACAAGACGCTGCCCACTGCCGTAAATGCGTCCAGTTCTCCCCCGGATACGTTCTTGCCTAACAATGTTTGAGACAAATTCAGGTTTGCTTTGACCACGGCCGGCCGACTTCGCATAGCAAGAGCATCCTGATAGAACTTGCGCAGCACTGCCAGCTCCGCTGCGGTCGGAGCACGAGACAGGACCAGACGGGCCTCATAAGTAAGCCGGGCATCGAGAATAGCGCGGGCGCTCGAGGCACCAGCGGTCTTTTCGGCGGTGTCTTTGATGACCCGGCGCGCGAGTGCCCGGGCGGCTTCCTCATATACGGGATCGTTCAAAGTCACCAGAGCCTGCAACGGAGTGTTGGTCGCGATGCGCCGTGGAAGGCTGGTATCGCGATCGGAAGCATCGAAGATGAGCGAACTCGGGTAGCCGGCGGTGCGCTTCACAAAGGTATAGATGGCGCGGCGATACCGGTCAGGTCCGGTCGCATCGGTCCACTTGGAGTCGTTATATACGGAATTCCAAATCCCGGCGGGCTGGGGAGGCATCACCGGCGGTCCGCCCATCGTCAGATTCAACAGGCCACTGGCCAACAAGGCTTGATCGCGTACCATCTCTGCGTTCAGCCGCAGTTGGGGACCATGAGCCAGCAGGCGGTTGCGAGGATCTTTCGCCTGGAGAGCCGGCGTTGTGGCCGCACTTTGGCGGTAAGTGGCACTGGTCACCAGTTCACGCAGGAGCGCCTTTGTGTCCCAGTGGAGGTCGTTTTGATAGTGGAGAGCAAGCCAATCCAGAAGATCGCGGTGGCTGGGCTCTTCGCCTACGCTGCCAAAATTTTCCAGGGTCTCAACGATGCCTGTTCCAAATAGCTCTTCCCAGTAGCGATTGACCGCGACGCGCGCGGTGAGTGGTTGCCCAGGGGAAAAGAACCACTTTGCCAGGGTGAGCCGGTTGCGCGGTGCTCCCTCCGGGAGCTTGGGGAAGATTCCAGGCACATCCGGCGGGAGGTCCGGACCGATCTTGGTCAGAAAATTACCGCGCTCAAACTCGAGCGTAGACCTTCGCTCATAGGGTTGCTCTTCGACCATCACCGGAAGCGCGACCGTAGGGATTTTGGCCAACTCCTGATTGAGCTGGTGCAGGCGAGCGAGACTCTGGGCGCGGGCAGGGTCCTGGCTCAAAGACGTCCAGACGGCATCCCCGCTTGCAGCGAGGCGCACGCGCTGGATGAGAGCGGGCTTGGAGTCGATGAGTTTTTCCTGCTTCAGGTCGACCTGGATGCGGCTGCCGTCAGCCAAATGCAGCGGCTCGGCGAGAACGGCGACAATCCAGCGGGTACGAAAGAGCTTGGGAAGGGCGGCAAACGCGCTCGGTTCCGGGTCTTTTGCTTTCGGGTCCGGATCAGAAAGCAATGCAGCTTGCAGGTTCCTTTCCGAATCCTGCACGAAATAGCGGACGGCGATTTTGCGCTTTTCCGCTCCCGGGGAAATTATCCAGGCCTGCACCTTATCCACGATGAAGCCGTTCTCCGGTGTGTGCCGCGCGGTTACCGGGTCGAGCGGCGGTACCTCGATGCGAATCGCGGTCAGAAGAGGAAGGTTGGCGTTCGCTGTGAGCTCATAAAAAGATTCGGGTGGGGTGTCTGCGTTCGCCAACGCCTCGCCGTCGTGGAGGGAGAAGGTTTTCGCGGGACCGCCGGCAGCCTTGGCATGGGCGAGCCTTGCCCTGGTGTCGCTGATGGATTTGCGGAGAGTTTTCAACTCCTCTGCTTTTTTGTCCGGCGAGAGCTTTGGGTCTTTTTGCAGCTTGGCGAGACTACTCTCCATTTCCGGAAGCATCGGTTCCAGTGCCAAAACCTCGTTGGCACCGGCGTTTTGGATCAGCAACGGTTTCCATTGCGCCTTGGCTTCTAACTGGCGGTCTGACGCCTCCATCGGCTGCAGCAGGCCGGCGATCTGTTGCTGTATCTGTGCCGCTTCCGCATAGCGGGCTTTATCCTTTGGAACCCTTAGCGTCGGGGAGTCATCCATGAGGTCCGCGTCGCGCTGGGTATTGAAGAACGCCATCGACTTGTAATAGTCGGTGTGGCGAATGGGATCGTAGGGATGGGAGTGGCACTGCACACAATTCATGGTGAGGCCGTTCAGGACCGACCAGGTTGTAGCCACACGGTCCATCACCGCGACCATGCGAAATTCCTCGTCGTCGGTGCCGCCTTCATCGTTATTAGGGGTCTGACGGTGGAAGGAGGTGGCGATCCGGTCCTCGAAGGTGGCATGAGGCAGTAAGTCGCCGGCGAGCTGTTTGATCACGAACTGGTCGTAGGGTAAGTTGCGATTGAAGGCGTCGATCACCCAGTCACGATAGGGCCAGACGCCGGGACGATTGTAGTCCGCCTCGTAGCCTTTGCTATCCGCATAGCGCGCCAAATCCAGCCACATAGAAGCCCAGCGTTCGCCATAGTGGGGCGAGGCCAGCAAGCGATCCACCTGCTTTTCGTAGGCGAGCGGCGAGGAGTCCGCCACGTAGGCGGCTTCCTCCTCAGGGGTGGGAGGCAAGCCGGTGAGGTCGAGAGACACTCGCCGCAAGAGAGTGGCCTTATCGGATTCGGGAGCAGGCTCGAGCCCTTCCTTTTCCAACCGGGCCAGAACAAAGCGGTCCATCGGCTGGCGGGCCCAAGCGGGATGCTTTACCTGGGGGAGTGGCTGTTGTGCCGGAGGTACAAACGCCCAGTAATCCTCCCACTTGGCTCCCTCTTTAATCCACCGGCGTAGCAGGGCGATCTGCTGAGGCGGCAGTGGTGGTGCGTGGTAAGGCATGCGCGCCTCGGGATCCGTAGAAGTCAGGCGGGCCATGAATTCTGATGCATCGGGGTTGCCGGGGACAATGGTGGGCCGTCCCGACTTACCCTTACCCAGGGCCTCCTCGCGGAAGATGAAGGAAACGCCGTTTTTCTGGCGCACCCCTCCGTGGCAGGCAACGCAATTCTGGTTCAGGATGGGACGGATGTCCCGGCTGAACTCCACGGGATGGTGTGGGGTCCTATGGAAAAAAGAGCTGATTGGCCATACTGAAAGCGCGGCTACCGCAAGGATAGAGAGGGTAGCGGTTTTCGACCTGGAAAAGCGAAAAGAGGACGCTTGTGCCACGGGTTGTCACCAGTGTAGCGGGAAAATCGGCCATCGACCTACTCATTTATTGGCTGCTGCCTAAATGGCGACAAGTCTTCGACTTGCGTTGATGACAGTCTTCCAACATCTAAAGGTTTCAGCCGTCACGGGATCCATTTTGCAGTCGTTTCTTGCGCACCCGCTTAGGTTGTACACGGCTCACGGAAAGCGATCGATGGGCTCATTGCCCCTCCTTTTCGGCCCAGGCACGCTCTGTCGAAACATCTCCACGAAGAGTCCGCGGAACCGCAGGTCCCTCCGCTCCGCTTCGCTACGGTCGGGATGACAAGGAAAAGGTAGCGGTTCCAGAGACAGTGAATGCCGGACCGAAACGTTTTTCGTCACCTTGGGTGGGCCGCAGGCGCATGACTCCTCCGGCGAGCCTGGGTACCCGTCCTGTTTCCCCGCGCCCTGGTTTTGGAAAAACGTGCGAACTAAGCGAACTATGCTAACTATGCGAGGTCTACAACGAACAAGAGCTTTTGGGTCGCACTGGTTTAGATACCATTTGCGCCAAAAACTGTCGGTATTTTGCAAAAATAGTTTTTAGTTAGTGCCGGGATAAATCCCCGGCACTAAAACCTAGTTTCTCCGCAGCCTGTAAAGTCGTCAAGCGCGGCCCTACTGGACTTAGTTGCAAAAGGCAGTTTTCAAGCACGCTTTATGGCCGTGGCCGCCGAGGTCAATTCGGCACTGCTTTTACCAGGTCTCGCAGCGGTTGGAGCATGGTAAACCGCACCAGACCTACGGGTTTGTCAGCCTGGTCGATCAGAGTGAGCTTTTCCTGTGCCCACCCGGAGGGAGCCGACTGGTGTTTGTCCAGGTACGCGAGCGCTTGTTGGCCCGTGGTCCCCAAGTCCACGAGCTGCCCGGCGCGAGGCTCTGCTTCTCTCAGGAGCGGAGACGCCGCCATCAGCGTCTGTGCCTGGGGACCTGCCGCGATCCAGGCTCCGAAAATGGCGTCCAGTCTGGCTCTCGTCTCAGGGTCGCGGTTCGCCAGATAATCGCGTATCAGCACCTGCATCTCATGACGCGAGGGAGGATCGGGGGTTAAAGTGTCCACGAAGTCGTCCAGGGGTGTTAGCTGCGTCGTGTGCTGCAATTCGCCCTGCTGCTGCCAGGTAACCGGCTCCAGAACGTTGGTCAGAATCCGCAGAGGGCCAAGGGCCGTTGTTCCCGCAAGCCGCCGCAGGCCGGTTTCCTCGGAGGATATATGAGGTAGCCCCAAGGCCTCCAACCGCAATGACTCAACCCGCAAGCGGCGGTACATGTCATCGACGTTGTTCACGTTCTGTGGGGACCAGAGGCGTTCCGCAATGGCCGCGGAGCGCGGCCAGATGCGCGAGTCGATGTTGTGCGGCGTGTTGTGCTCGCCCCAAATGCAGGCCTCACCCCCGAGAATGCGTGACCTCTCCTCCGGTGTAAGGTCGCTGTTGGCAGGAACAGGGTCAACGAGATAATGCTCGTCGGTGAAATCAAGATAATACCCCGCGGACAGAATCCCCTGGTACCCCTGCCTGGCGCTTGTCGCCAGTGAATTGAAGCCTTGCCACGATTGGATCACGACATCTTTGGGGAGGCCGGGCGCGAAAATCTCATCCCAGCCAACCATGTACTTGCCATGTTTCTTGAGGATCGGCAACAGCTGCTGATTAAAATAGGTCTGCAAAGCTGCCGTGTCTTTCAGGTTGTGCGCCTTCATGAATTCCTGGATGCTCGGGTTGTGGCTCCACTGAACCCCGTTGTTCTCGTCGCCGCCGATGTGCATGTACGGGTCGGGAAAGATTCCGGCCATTTCACCGATAAATCGATCGATAAATTCGTAGGTGCTCTTGCGTGTGGGATCCATGACCGGATCGAAGATTCCGAAGTGGCGCTCAATAGAATAAGGCCCTGGGCCGCTCGCCAGCTCCGGATAGCCCACAAACCAGGATTGCGTGTGACCGGGTATATCAAACTCCGGCACCACGCGGATGCCTCGGGCGCGTGCATAGAGGACGATCTCCCGCGCCTGTTCCTGGGTATAGAACTGACCGTCGGAACCCATGCCGGTCAGCTTGGGAAATACTTTGCTCTCGATGCGGAAGCCCTGGTCGTCCGTGAGATGCCAGTGGAAGACATTTAACTTGACGGCGGCCATGCCGTCCAGAGTGCGCTTGATGACCTCGACCGGCTCGAAGTGGCGGCTGCAGTCGACCATCAGCCCGCGCCAGCGAAAGCGGGGAGTATCCTCAATCGATATTGCCGGCAGAAAGAAGCCCGAACCATCCGGCTGCACCAGTTGCAGAAATGTCTCCAGCCCCCGCATCGCGCCTACATCGGTGGCCGCGTGCAGGTGCGCTCCATTCGCGGTTACCTGCAAGGTATAGCTCTCGTTTTCGTCGAGAGACTGGACGGTCTCGCCTGGGCCATCGACGGTCACTGTCAATGTGCCGGCTGGCCCCCGTTGCGGTGCAGTGGCTATCTGTAGTCCGATTTGCGACTCCAGCCGGAGCAAGGCTCGCCCAATCGCCTCATCCAACCGCGCATCGTGGAACCGGTCAGTAACCACCGTGAAAGAGGGCGCCAGTTCCAGCCGCCCCGTTTCTACGGATAGGTGCGCCGGTTCCGGCATCAGTGTGTTGGTAAAGGCTGCCGGAGTCTGCGCTTGCGCACTCGCCGCGAAGACTCCCAGCAGCAGAAAAGAAAAGGTCCAATGAAGCATCGGACTCCCCTCCACAACCTGCTCGATTTTAAGCCGCAAACTCATTCAGCGAGCAGCCATTCACGACCCGCTCCGCGGCTTTGCCAGCACGATCTCGAATCCACCTACAAAACCTCGCGGCGGCATACGCACATTCACGATCTCCTCATATCCTGTGTTTGTGAGATTGGTCATTTGCAGATAGGGTCGAAACCGTCCCAACTGGCGGGCAAGCGAGACGTCCCAGACCGCGTAGGGACTCTTCTCGAACCGTTGAACGACTCCGAAACGCGTATTCAGTACCACCTGTCGTTTGACCTGCTGAGTCCAGTCAATACGAGCATTGTTGACGGGGTAGTTGAAGACGTATTCGGACTGGAGGCCGTGGAGAGCGCTTTGCGCTCCCACGAGATTGGTCCAACTGAGCATGAGGCGCTCAGTCGACCGTGGCTGCCATGCGACGGACGCCTCAACACCCTTGAACTGTACACCGGGTAGATTGCTTGCCTGCCAGGGATCGGCCTCGGAGGCGCGCGTGTAGTCGATGGTGTCGTGCTGCCGGGAGTAGAAGGCGGTGATGGTTGCCGCGACTTCCGGTTTCGGAAACCAGCTCAGTCCCGCGTCGAAGTTCCAGGCCGATTCCGGTGTGAGGTTCGGATTACCCAGCGTCGAAGGATCGCTGTAGTACAGATCGAGGTAGGTTGGGATGCGAAAGCCGTGGCCAACCGAGGCGTGAATTATTGTTTTTTGGGAAAGCCACCGCGTTGCAGAGATCATAGGACTGAACACGGAGCGGCCGCCATCGAAGACCTCTTCGCGCGCGCCAAGCGAGAGCGAGCCGCGTGCCGGTTGCAGCCACTCAACGGCCGCATAACCTGCTCCGCGATTTCTGCTGTGTTGCCCAAGGTTCGTGCTGGCGATGTGGTCGGTATCTTCTTCCAGCCCACTGGCAAGCGTCAGATTCTTTGCGAGGGCTCGTTGATCGCGAACCACACCTTCAAAGCCGTCATCGATGTGTTGATTTTTATATCCCTCGGGTTCATCGCGTTCCAGCAAGAAGATATCGGAGTGCCGGCGGTAGGCTGCCGAGACCTGTGTGTTGGAATTGAGCTGTTGCGTGAGGGCCGCAAACCACCCCTTCGTCCTTTCCCAGGACACATACGGTCCATAAAATTGATTTGCGCCGTAGGCTCGATCATCCCCGGCAAACAGTAGATCGCTGTTACCGAGCGCCGAGCGAAATCGAAGTTCGTTGCTGGCGTTTTCCGTTCGATAATCGCGGTCGGTTATGAAACCTGTCGAGAGCTCGCGGTCTCCGGCGAGAAGATCGCTCCAGTTCTTTTTCACGATGGAACCAATCGCTGCTTGCTCGTTCTCGCCGAAACTTCCGGCTCCTGTCTTCAGGCGAAGAGCAGTATCGGCGGGCTTCATGGTGCGAACGTCGACAACGCCGCCGATCGCATCGGAGCCGTATAAGGTTGAACCGTCACCGTGCAGCACGTCAATTCGCTCAATGGTCAAGAGCGGGATGGGCAAGTCGAGGTTGAAGTGAGCCGTTTCCGCGCTGTCCATGCGGAGGCCATTGACCAGCACGAGCGTCTGCTCAAAGGATGCACCTCGTACGGATATGTCCGCCATGATTCCGCCGCCGCCCCGCTGCTGGATGTCCACGGAGGAATCGGTACGCAGGTAATCTTCGATCTGGTGGAACGCGAGCGGAGCGCGTTGCGCATCCAGGCTCACGACAGCGCGAGCGGACTCCTGTTCGGAGACCGGAATCGGGCTGCCGAGAACCACAACGGTTGTGTCGACGGAAGGCAGTGCGGGCTTTTGCTGTGCGTTGGCGCAGACCGCCAGAAGAGACGGGATGAACAAGAGCGGCCAACGCATCAGGCGCAGACCTTGGAAAGGCGGCCCTGATGGCCCCGATCGATCCATTTGAAAAGCGGAAGAGGATAAAGTTCGAGTGTGCCTTCAAGAAGCGGATTCACGAATACCTCACCCAGAGCTTGGGGCGCGGACAGCGAATTTTCAAGGATGGTTTGGTATCGTCGTAGATAATTGAATGGCTCAATCAACGATAACGATGCGAATCGAAACTTTCCTGAAACAAAGTCCGATGTTCTGCGTTTCCCTGGCGGCCCGCCGTTTCGATTCGTTGACGACACGACTGCTGGAAGCGGACGACTTGAATTTTCTTGAGGCGTTGATTCTTGCGACGCTCTTTTTCGAATCGCCGACGGCAGTCAAACCTTCCCACCTCGCAGAGACCTTCGGAACCACGAGGGGCAACGTGAGTCATTGCATTTCATCCTTAGAAGCCAAAGGATTGGTCCAGAGGAAGATCGATCCGGAGGATGCGAGGGCATATCATCTTGCGCTGAAACCGCTGGGAAAGAAGGCAGCGATGCGCGTGATTGGCGCCCTGGATAAGGTCCAACGAGAATTTGAGAATGAGGTCGGCAAAGATGCGCTGCATTCCGCGTTGCAGGTGATTCGCTCCCTGGGAGACAGTTGTTCTTCACGCTCGAACAGAAGTCGCTGACGAACCGCCGATTCTGCGGTAGCGTCAGCTTACTGGACGATTAACGTGATGCTCATCGCATGCTGCGGCCCACCAGCGCTGCCGGAAGCGTTCACCGAAACGGTATAGGAGCCTGCAGGGGTACCCTGGTTGGAGGGGGAACTGTTGCCTCCACCTCCGCAGCCTGATACCAACAGGGATAGGGACGCCAACAATAGCGTCCAACAGAACCCTCGCGATCGTAGGTTCAAGCGCCAAGTCCCCTTGCGGGTGAAGACCAGACCGATACCTCCGGCCATGGCGAGTCCGCCTGCAGGAAGCCACGGTGGGAGCGGTGGGCCAGAACGCCGTTCAGGGTTCAACATGGCCGAAGCAACCGCCGTGGTCACGGTCATCGTGGTCGAAGCCGGCGATCCGCCGGATGGCGTCACGCTCGTGGGCGAGAAAGAGCAAGCTGCCTGACTGGGCAGTGTGCCACAGGAGAAGTTAACCGTACCCGCGTAACCGCCTACAGGACTTACCGTGAACGTGAAGGTGGCGGTCTGGCCCGGCATGATGGTACCCGACGTAGGCGTTGCCGACACGGAAAAGTCCGGTGCGGCGATCACAATGGTAGCGGCGCTGGAGGTGCTGGCTGCGTTGTTCTGGTCTCCCTGGTAAGTTGCGGTCACCGAGTAGCTGCCGGCAGCGGCAAAAGACGTCTGGAGCGTGGCTACTCCACTGGTGAGCGTTGCCGTGCCCAGGCTGGTGCTCCCCGCAGAGAAGGAAACCGAACCAGTCGGACTATCTCCGCTCACAGTTGCCTTCAACGTTACCTGTCCATTCACGTTGCCACCGCTCGGGGCTTGCAGAGTGGTGGAGCTGGCCGCGGGGGAGATGGTAACAGCGGTCGCTACCGAAGTGCTGGCCGTATTGTTGCTGTCTCCAGAGTATGTTGCCGTCACCGCGTAGCTGCCGGCATTGGGAAACGATGTCTGTAGGGTCGCGGTGCCGTTGGCAAGGGCTTCTGTTCCGAGGCTATTTCCATTCGCGGTGAACGACACTGAACCGGTCGGATTGGTTCCGAGCACGGATGCAGTCAAGGTGATGGAAGCATTAGGAGCAGCGGTTGCCGGCGAGGCTTGCAACGCAGTGGTACTAGTGAGCGGCGCCGGTTTTACGGGAGTGGGATTGGTCTGGTTTAGCAGCGAAACCGTGTACGGGGCGCCGCCTCCATTGAGATTTACCGCAAGGGAAAGATCGAGCCGGTTGTCGCTGGCAAGAGGGGGAGCATGATTGTTCAGTCGAACTGGCGTGGTAATAGAAGGTACGCCGGTATTCGTTGTGCTCACAAAATAGTAGTTTGGATCCTGGGTAAAGTGGCCATGCCCATCTCCCACATAAAGAACAAGAGAAGGAAAGAAGGAAGAAGAGCCCGACGTTTCTACAAGAAGCAGATCCGGATTGCCATCTCCATTCACGTCGCCGAGGCCAAAGGCGCCCGCGGTAGTGCATGAGCTGCTGCCACAGGACACAGGTACTGTGTAAAAGGGCGTGGTCTGGAAGGTTCCATCTCCATTACCGGCATAGACCGAAGTGCCGGGGCTATACACCGCATCAAGAATGCCGTCGCCATTGAGATCGGCGAGAGCAATCACCGACGCGGTTGAGGGCGACGCGGAATTGAGCGGGCTCTGTTTAAAAGTTCCGTCGCCGTTTCCGAGAAAGACGGCGTTGCCCCAAATGAAATCCAACTTCTTGTCATGATTGAGGTCGCCGGCTACCAGGCCTGGGTACTGCAAAGTTTGGTAGGCATTCAGGGGAACGGGCGTACCAAACGTCCCATCCCCGTTCCCGGGCACGAATAGAATATTGTTCTGGCCGCCGCAGCCGTACGGAAGAATGAGATCGAGTTTACCGTCCGAGTTGAAATCGCCTGTAATTCCCACTGACTGTACGGTTCCGACCCCCAGAGCAAGGGCTGACCCTTTACTCACGAATCGCCCATCGCCCGTTCCGATATATGAGAACAGTTGGGCGTCTGCAGGACCGCAAGTTGCATTGTGACCGGCGCTGCCAGGTTGAATGGCGAGGGTGTCGAGCTTTCCGTCACCGTTGAAGTCTCCCGTCGCTAACAGATAGTTGTTTGCGGCGGGAAGCGTGGTGGTTTGGTCGAGAATCGAGTAGGTACCGTCTCCCCTGCCGAGTGCCGTGGCAAAGAGGTTCCCTGGTCCGAAGTTAACAATTTGAGGCGGAAAGAATAAGATGTCGGCGATGCCGTCGTTGTTCACGTCCACAGTCGGGCCATAGAAAGGCGCGCCCGGCGTGGCCTGAAAGGTACCATCCCCGTTGCCGGGAAACATATAAAGTGCGTTCGAGCCGCCGGGAGCAAGCAGATCCTGGTTCCCGTCCCCATTCACGTCCGCAAATAAAAGCGGAAACGGGGTTAGCGCGTAGCTGCCCGTGGCCGTGAAGTTGCCCTTGCCATCGCCCTGAAAAACGTTGAGCACACTGGTAGTTACGACAAGGTCAAGCGGGCCATGATCAGCGAGAGACACGGCCGCCATGGGACCGGCCCCGGCGCTGGCGGCAATGGGCAGAGAGGCGCCCTGGGTAAATGTCCCGCTGTGGGCGCCGAGGAGAATCTGCACCGAGGTATAGACGGTGTTGGAGGCCGGAAACAGCAACCCGGCAAAGTCTGTCACTCCATCTCCATTGAAGTCACCCACGGTGAAGCTAGCGATGGCTGGCCCCGGCTGGACGGTTGCTTGACCGACTGTTCCGTCGCCGTTGCCGAAAAAAATGTCGACATCCGTCGCGGTTGGATACAGCGTGGGATTGTCCGTAGTGCCGCCATAAGAGAGAGTGGTGAGCAGGTCCTGCTTGCCGTCTCCATTGAAGTCCCCAGCCAACAGGCCAGTAAAGTTCCCGGCCAACATGCCGCTGGTTCCCTTGGGGAGGGCATACAGTTTGGGAGATCCGAATACGCCCGGTCCCGTACTGCCGTTATTCAGCAGGACGGCTACTGCTAACGGGGCAGTTGAGGTGCCTAGCTGCATAGCAGCGATATCGAGATACCCGTCACCATTCAAATCAACCAGAAGCGGGGTTCCCGTGTTGATCGCATAGTAGGAGGCAGCCTGAAACGTGCCGTCTCCGTTACCCAATTGGACAGTAATATATCCGTTGCACGAAGAAACCGCGTCCAGCTTCTTATCGTTGTTCACGTCTGCGAAGACCGCCCCTAGACAGATAGTGGTGGACACGGTCTTGGGGGCACTGCCGGCGAAATCCAGAAGGATACTTAAGCCCTGTGAAGCACCGGGGTTAAAGACGAGGTCGGGGACGCCGTCGCCGTTGAAGTCGCCGATAAATAGCGGGGCGGCGCCGGTGGGAAGAGGTATCTGCGTTGGGATGGGAAAAATGACTGGCTGCGTCTGTGCATTCGCCGATGCGCTCGTGATGCCAAGAATTACGAGAGTGGAAAAAAGCCAAGCAGTCCTAAGAGTACTTCTCAACAAGGCAATGCGATGCATAAGAAAGAGCCCAAACTGACATATTTGCTTACTTATTCGTGCTGAGTGTGCCTTAGCGGGACGCAAAAGGCAACTTCTTTTTGTGGATCCCAGTAAACCGAGGGCATGCAGTTACTCTTAAGCCGCGTGGTCAGTTGGACTTAACCCTGAGGTAACAGACCTATCCCAGCATTAGATGGCCGGCGTTCGGAAGTGGACACCTGGACATAAGTCGGCGTTAGGCCAACACCTTTGACACCACCTTGCCCGCGACGTCTGTCAGACGGAAGTCGCGTCCCTGGAACTTGAAAGTCAGCTTGGTGTGGTCCACGCCGAGGCAGTTCAGGATGGTCGCCTGCAGATCGTGGATCGGCACAGAATCTTCGACCACGTTGTAACAGTAGTCGTCCGTCTCGCCGATCGAGATGCCTGGCTTGATACCGCCGCCCGCCATCCACATCGCGAAACATTTCGGGTGATGGTCGCGCCCGTAATTGGTCTCGCTCAGCTTGCCCTGGCAATAGACAGTACGGCCGAATTCGCCGCCCCACACCACCAGCGTATCGTCGAGCAGCCCGCGCTGTTTCAGGTCCTGAACGAGTGCCGCTGAGGGTTGATCGGTGCCCTTCGCCTGCAGAGCGATGTCTCTGGGTAGATCGTTGTGCTGGTCCCAGCCGCGGTGGTAGAGCTGAATAAAACGTACGTTGCGTTCGGCCAAACGGCGGGCGAGCAGGCAATTTGCTGCATACGTACCGGGCTTGCGCGAGTCCGGCCCGTACATTTCGAAAACCGAGTCGGGTTCCTTGGAAAGATCCATGAGATCGGGCACCGACGTTTGCATGCGGTAGGCCATCTCATATTGCGTGATGCGGGTTTCGATCTCCGGATCACCGTAAGCGTCGAACCACATCTTGTTAAGCTTGGCGAGCGAGTCGAGCATGCGGCGGCGCGACTCACTGCTGATACCCGGTGGGTCGTCCAGGTACAGCACCGGCTCGGCGCCCGCTCGGAACCTGACCCCCTGGTACTTGGAAGAGAGAAAGCCATTACCCCACAGACGCGAAAACAAAGGCTGATCCGGGTTGAGTGCGTTGGCCTGCGAAATCAGCACGACAAACGCGGGCAGGTTCTGATTTTCACTGCCCAGGCCATAGGTGACCCACGCGCCCATGCTGGGACGGCCGGGCTGTTGAAACCCGGTCTGGATAAACGTGATGGCCGGATCGTGGTTGATGGCGTCGGTGTTCACCGTCTTAATGATGGCGATGTCGTCGACAATTTTGGCGGTGTGCGGCAGCAGTTCGCTGATCCAGGTACCCGACTTGCCGGCTTGTTGAAACTTGAAGATGGGTGCGGCCACGGGAAAGGACGCCTGGCCCGAGGTCATGCCCGTGATGCGTTGGCCTTTGCGGATCGAGTCCGGCAGCTCTGTACCTTGCAAATCCTTGAGCTTAGGCTTGTAGTCAAACAACTCAATCTGCGAAGGCGCGCCCGACTGGTGAAGGAAGATCACGCGCTTGGCCTTGGGAGCGAAATTCGGCATGCCCGGGAGGCCGCCGGACGATGTACCCAGTGCGGGATCTACCGCCGGCCCCTCCGCCATCAGGCTCGGGCCGAGCAGAGAGGCGAGCGCCGCCACGCCTATGCCCTTCGCGGTACGGCCGAAAAACTGGCGCCGGGTCATCTCCAACAAGATTTCGCGTCCCTCATTATCCATAGAAGTCACTCTTTCGTGATGGTCTCGTCCATATTGAGGATGGTGCTGGCAACCGTCGTCCAGGCGGCCAGCTCCGCCGGATCCAGCTTGGGATTGCGCTTGGCCTCGCCTACCCCGATCAGCTTCATCGCCGACGTTTTGTCACGCCGATACTCCGCCAGTTCTTCCCGAGCGAGCGTGAGCAACACCGCACGTTCCTGGGGCTGCGGCTTGCGGTCCGTTGCCAGACGGAAGGCAAAGTCAAGCCGCTTCTCCGGATCGCGGCCCGCTTGGGAAATGGTCTTCTCCGCGAGCACGCGGCTGGCCTCGACATAAGTGGGGTCGTTGAGCAGCACCAGGGCCTGCAGCGGGGTGTTGGTGATGGTGCGCCGCGCCGTGCACTTCTCGCGGTCGGGGGCGTCGAACGTGGTCAGCGAGGGCGGCGGCACGGTCCGCTTCCATACTGTGTACATGCTGCGCCGGTAGAGATCTTCGCCGGTGGACTGCGTATAGCTCTGCCCGGAGAAGCCGCCGCCGAAAGCCATTTCCTCCCACAGACCTTTCGGTTGGTAGGGGTAAACGCTAGGGCCGCCAATGCGGGTGTCGAGCAGCCCGGCCACATCGAGCGCGTTGTCACGCACCATCTCGGCAGGCAGACGGAAACGTGGCCCCCTGGCCAGCAGCCGGTTCTCGGGATCGCGGTCGGCCATCTCCTTTGTCTCGCGCGACGACTGCCGGTAGGTGGATGAGGTCACAATCAGCCGCATCATCGCCTTGATGTCCCAGCCGTTGCTGACAAACTCGGTAGCCATCCAGTCGAGCAACTGCGGATGGCTGGGCTGCTCTCCTTGCGAGCCAAAATCCTCCGCTGTCTTCACAATCCCGACGCCAAAGCAGTCCTGCCAGTAGCGGTTCACGGCCACCCGGGCGGTCAGCGGATTCTTCGGATCCACCAGCCACTTTGCCAAGGAGAGGCGATTGGCCGGCGCTCCCGGCGGCAGCGGCGGCAGAAAGGCCGGAACGCCTGGAGTTACCTTCTCCCCCGGATTGTCGTACTGACCCCGCCCCAGGATGAAGGTGTCCCGCGGCTTCTTCATTTCCGTCATCACCATCACGCTGGTGATCGACGCTTCAAGCTTGATTTTTTCCTTCCGTAACTCAATCAGTTGCGTATAGAGCTGACGGTCTTTTTCCGGGGCCGCATACATTAAGAAGTACTCGCTCAGCGCAGCCTGGTGTTCTTTCTCCAGGCGCGATGCCTTGGCCGCCGGAGTCTCGGCTTTCTCTTCCTCTCCGATCTCTGCTTCCGCGGGCGCTTTTTCCGGCTGGAGAGTTTCAATTTCCTGGGCAGGTTTTCCCGCCAGCTCCACCAGCACGGAGCGCGCCGGAAGACGGATGGCCAGTGTTTCGGCCTCCTCGTCATTCACTGGGCGGTTGTAGATGCGCAGGTCGTCGAGCTCGCCTTCAAAGGGCTTTCCGTTCGCCTTGTTACCGATTTCAAGTGGGGCGGCGGTGCGGAAGGTGCCGCTCAAGTTGTCTTTCACCACTTCAGTCTCCGCAGGCTTGCCGTTGACGTAAAACTTCAGCCCCGACGCTTTACCCGAACCCTCGTAGTTCACCAACAAGTGAGGGAACAAGGCCGTCGCGTAGCGCTGCTTGGTGCGCACCTCGATCGCGTCGTCAGGCCACTTGGCGGCCAGGCGGACCATGAAGTGAAAGAGGCCTTTCTGCGGGCGATCGTATTTGGGATCGTCGATGGCAATCTCGTAGCCTTGCCAGTGTTCGGAGCTGTCGCGTTTTTGCACGAGCTTCATCGCGCTCGCTGGCGACGTCCGCGCCCAGAGCGCCAGGGCGAAGCGGTCGCCGCGGTCAAAGTCGCCGATGTTGCCGAGACTCACCTGGGTCTCGCCGCTGAACTCCGCAGCCTTGCCTATCTTGCCTTCGTCGTACACTACGCCGCCACGCACTGCGTTGCCGTCGTGGTGCTGACCGGAGGTGTCCGCCAGGTCGCCGTCCAGCGCGTAGTGAGCAATTAAGCCCTCTTGCGACGGCTCCGGAATCCCCGCTAGCGCCGTCTTTTGCCACTCGTTGCGCTGCGCCACGATGTCTTTCTCGGGCAGCGCAGCGAGGGTGGTGGCAAGCTGGCCATTCAGCTTATCGAGTTGCTGCTGCTGCGCCGGGGTGGGCAAGGGCAGCACCGGATCCGCATTGCCCAGGAAGCCGTCCAGGCCTCTTTCCGGAACGCTGTTGAAGTAGGCGACGAGCTGGTAAAAATCCTTTTGCCGGATGGGATCGAATTTGTGGTCGTGGCAGCGCGCGCAGCCAACGGTGAGACCCAGCCAAACGGTGCCCGTGGTGCTCGCCCGGTCAATGGTGTACTCCGCGTGGTATTCCTGGGGAACGGCGCCGCCTTCGAAGTTGATCATGTTATTGCGGTTGAAGCCGCTGGCGATCTTGTCGTCGACAGTTGCGTTGGGCAGTAGATCGCCTGCCAGCTGCTCCACCGTGAAGCGGTCGTATGGCATGTTCTGGTTGTAGGCCTTGATCACCCAATCGCGCCACGGCCACATCGCCCGCAGGCTGTCGATGTGGTAGCCGTGGGTGTCGGAGTAGCGGGCGAGGTCGAGCCACTCCATGGCCATACGCTCGCCGTAGTGCGGCGAAGCCAACAAATGGTCCACGCGCTTCTCGTAGGCGTCGGGCGACTTGTCGGCGACAAAGGAGTCCACCTCGGCGGGCGTGGGCGGCAGGCCGGTTAAGTCGAAGCTGACCCGGCGCAGGAGTGTGGCTTTGTCGGCTTCCTCGCTCGGCTTCAACCCTTCGGCTTCGAGCCTTGCCAGGACAAAACTGTCAATGGGGTTGCGCACCCACGTCTTGTCTTTCACCTCGGGTATGGATGGACGCTTGGGGGCAACGAACGACCATTGCGTTTCCCATTTAGCTCCCTGGTCGATCCACTGTTTGATGACCTCAATCTGCTTGGCGGTGAGCGTCTTGCCGGAATAGACCGGCGGCATGCGGAAGGCCACGTCCTTGGAGCTGATCTTCTGGTAGATCTTGCTTTGCGCCGAGTTGCCCGGGACGATGATCTTGTAACCGCCGCGGTCGACGAACAGTCCCTCGGTCTCGTCGAGGCGCATCTTGGCCATGCGCATCTTTTCGTCCGGGCCATGGCACTTGAAGCAGTTGTCCGAGAGGATGGGACGGATCTCGCGGTTGAAGTCCACAGGTTTCGTGGGCGCCTCGGCCGCGGGTGCGGGTCGCGTCGCTCCGAGAATGCAGGCTAGCGAGGCAGAGGCGAGTAGAACGAATAACAGCCGCAGCTTCAAGTTTCCATCCCTCCTTGCGCGTGGCGGGAAACCCTGCTGAATGGTCGAATTATCTCCAAGTGCGACCGTAAAATCCAGCATCCCGATGGATGGCAACAGCAGACGCTATCAGCGGGTAGTTTGGCAAGCAGTAACGAAGGGGCGTGCTTGGTTGGCGATTCGTCGAGATCACTAAGTTCCATAGGGGAAAAACGGGCATAGAGGGGGCGGGACGACACTGCCCCGATTAGATCCTTGCCAATAACGGCCGAGCTGAACAGCATTCATGGGCAAGGAACAGGAGAGAAATTGGAGGGCGGATCGATGACGAGCGGTATGAAGGAGTGGGGGAAGGTGCTTCTTCTGCAGGTAAAAAAGTGCGGGGGAGTAGTTTTCCTTCTTTGACTTATTTGACTTCTTTGATCCCGTGCATGAGTTCCGAAAGTTCGTACACTCCAAACTTGCGAGTTCCATATTCATGCGACATGTAAACCTTCATGTTCTGACCACGCTTGGACTTCGGACGGAAGGTGGGGTTCCAGTCCTCGATTGCCCTCAGGGATCCGACCGCGTCGTAAAGCTGAACCACGCAGTCGCCGTACTCCCTCGGATCTTCCTTGGAGATGCGGAACCGTGTGTCGTACTTGCCGACAAACGTAGAGCACTCTTTTGCCACGTCGCGGAGCAGGTTATTTGACCACACCACGCGGGCAGGCATCCAGTCTGTGTACGCCAGGGGTTGAGAGTGTGGATGGACCGCTGAGGTGACCACAGGTTTGCCAGGCGCCGGCATGGGATTGAGGTGGGCGAGTTCTTGCCCGTCCAGGTAAGGACTCGACACTACAAGGAGAGCGAGGGCCAAGGCGAAGATTTCCAATGCGAACAGATAAGTCTTCTTGATCGACAGCTTCATGGTTTTTCTCCTTTTATCGTTAAAATCAATCCCCTTCGGCAGATGGGACAGATTTCGAGTTTGGCGCGGTATGCAACTTGCGCGAGTTGTAGTTGCCGAGACGCGTGACCAACCTGTCTCGGATCATGCAGCGAGTAGTGGCAGCGAACCTCGTGGTCAATCTCCCCAAAGTGGTGCGCTGGCACACGAGCTGCAATCAAAGCCTTTTCTATTAGTTCCATGCTGAGACAGATCTGGGCTGTTTCCACGGTTTCTCCAGTACCCTGAACATATTTCTTCCCAACCTTATCCGCCTTGATGCCGATCAAGCCGATCCCCCGTTGGTAATGGGTGTTGCCGCGGTGTTGCGAATCCATAATTTGCGATCAAGGGCAACGCGACTCCTGTGGGCACACTCGCCCTAGACGCACTCCTCTGGCCGGCGTGGCTACCGAGTGTTGAGGAAGGCGTTATGACATTTGGTCAAGACTGGGCACGGAGGGATTTTCTGCGGACGGGCAGGGTTGTCGTTCCCACGCTCAAACGAATGCTCGCGGCAGCCGCGGTAGGCCGAGAGTCCCACCGGACCCCAGGAAGTTCGCATCGCTCGGGTTGGTGTAACGCTCAAGTTTATTTCTTCTAAAATTCGATAAAATTTGACCTTTTTTCGACTTTAGCGGCGCCGGCCAAAGGGGCCTCTTTTTATGGAAAAGGGCTGCCTGGGTGAGCTGGTCGTGTCCAGGAGAGCATGAAAGCCTCGGTCTTCCGCGAGGGGAACCCGGTTCATTGGTTGCGGGATGATGGGATCGGGAAGGGGCGCGTCGGTAGCCGGCTTGGGGGCCGGATTGGGTGCCGGCTCCGGGTCGGGGACTTGGGCCGCGTCGGATTGGACTTCGGCTGCGGCAACGGCATCGCCAGGCTCTTCCCCTGCTGCCTGGCGCTGCCGTTCGCGGAGCCACGGAGGTTGGTAGATATCTACGTCGATGGGCGGGGCCGGGGGTTTCGTTCCGGATGAGGAGAGGCGGCGGTCCGGGATTAGTCCTTCGATGGCTATGATCATCGAGAGAGCCTTGATCTGGCCGGCGATGATGCCACGGGTGACTTCGTGGCTGAGCGTGGCCAGTTCCCAGAGCCGGTCCAGGACCTGGTCGCGACGAATGTTCAGCTTGCGCAGCCCGTCCACGGCACGCCGGGACAGGTCGGCTTCCTGGTCCACCAACTTTTCCCTGACGGCGGCGCGGTGCTCACTCATGAAGGCGCGGACGCGGGGCTTGGCTTTGGTGTAGGCGGCGGTGTCTGGGTTGAGACCGACGGCTTCTGCGGCCTGGCGGTCAGTCATGCGTCCGGAAAGGATCAGGAGAGCAAAGGCCATTTCCTGATCGGTGATGGGATCATTGACAGTATTTTTGGGCATAGGTTGTCTCGTTCCTCGGTTGGTTGGAGATTGTGGGGTGGGTTTCCTGCCTGCTCCCTAGGGACCAAAAGGGGTTGGGAGCCGCAGTAGGCCAGTCATGGAGTTATGGCTGTTGTTGGTTATTTTGAGACAGGGATAGGGTGTGGCACCGGATAGCGGTGAGGCTATCCTTCGCTCGCGCTTAAGGCCGAAAATACCGGCAACTGCCGGCCAGGCGCCGCCGCGTGAGGGGCCGTCGCCTGCCGATATCGTCTACCTTAAGTGATAGAGCCTTTCCGTGTTTTCAGTAAGTGGCGCGATGCGTTTTTTTGCACGGGAGTACAAGCCCAAAGGTTACTTAGGTTTGATTGTGCGGGTTGGCATCGGGTTAGAAATGGGAGGCCGGTGCTATATGTGAGGACGCGAAGCTGCCCCTTCTGTCGTAAGGCCTTTGATGAGGTAGCGTCCCGCTGTCGCTACTTTGTCTTATACATCGCAGTGTTGCGTTTCGAGTAGGGTACGTTTCGTCTGTTCACCGGTCGGATTTGCTACTCGGTCCGAAGTGCTTGCATGGGGTCGATGCGGGCGGCGCGGCGAGCGGGGATAACGGCGGCGATCAAGCCGGAGAACGCGAGCAAAGCACAGACCGACAGGATTGTAGCCGGGTCGTGCTGGTCGACACCAAAGAGAAATGCCTGGATGGCCCGCGTAGCAAACCAAGAGGCAGCGAGCCCGGCGCCAAGACCCAGTGCAAGCAGCAGCGCTGCCTTCTTAAGCACTAGTAGCATTACATCGATTCGTTGGGCGCCGAGAGCCACGCGGATTCCGACCTCGCGTGTGCGGCGGCTGACGGAATAGGCCATGAGGCCATACAGCCCAACCAACGCGAGGCACAAAGCAATCGCGGCGAAAACGGCGAGCAGCGAGGTTTGGAAGCGGCGCGGCGCGCTGGCTTCCGATTCAAGATCGCCCATGGTTTGAATATCGGATGCGGCGAGATTGGGATCGAGGGAGTGAAGAATAGTGTGAATGGAGGCTGCGAGACCTTTTGCCGGAAGGGTGGAGCGGACGGCGATGTATCCACCTCCGAACTCCAGGTCGGGATGATAGATTTGCGGCTCGGCGGGTTCTTCCAGGCTGGTGTGGCGCACGTCGGCGATGACGCCTACAACGGTGCTCCATCGAGTGGGGTCATCCTGCCTGCTGACACGGCCACCGATGGGGTTGCGATTGGCAAAGTATTTCTGGGCAAAGGCCTGATTGATGATGATGGCGTGGAGACCTGATGGCTCAGTATCGGTGAAAAGGCGCCCGGCAATGAGAGGTATCTTCATGGCTGAAAAATATTGGGGTGTGACCCAGCGCGCTTCGGCCAATTGACCTTTGTCATTTGTATAGCCGTCTACGCTGAACATGCGAAAGTCTTCGGCATTGCTGAGCGGAAGGTCATTGATTGCTCCCACTGCCTGCACGCCTGGAAGTACTTCTATCCTTGCGAAGAGATTTCGGAAGAATTCGACACGCTGCGGCTGGCCGTAACGCGCATCAAGCCCGATGTTCATCGTAACGGTGGATTGCGAGAAGCCGGTGTCGACGGATTCGACCTTGATGTAGCTCCGAATGAGCAGGCCGGCGCTTGCCAGCAGCACCACGACCAGCGCGGATTCTACGACGATGAGCGTGCTTTGCACGTGGGTGTGCGCGCCGGCAACGCTGCGGCTGCCGGTGGTGGCGAGGAAGTCAGTGAGGTTGATGCGCGAGACGGCGAGTGCCGGGAAGACGCCAGTGAGGACGCTGGTAAGCAGCGAGACGGCGACAGTGAAGAGCAGGACGCGCATGTCAAGCGAGGCTTCATTGAGGCGCGGGATGTTGCCAGGATTGAAGAGCGGAAGGATGCGAAGGAAAATGGATGCGAAGGCCACGCCGATGGCTCCGGCGGCGAGGCCGATCAAAAGAGCTTCTGTGATGAGCTGGCGGATGATGCGGCTGCGTCCCGCTCCCAGCGCAACACGCACGCCAAGCTCGCGCATGCGGCTTGCGGCGCGGGCCAGTAATAAATTGGCTGCGTTGCCGCAGGCGATGAGCAGAACGATAGCCACAGAGCCGAGCAGCAGCCAAAGAAGAGATCGCACATGGCCAACAGTGCTGTCAACGAAGTTCTTTACGGAGGCGCCCCAGCCGCGCATTTGGGGGTCGTGAAGCCTGTCGAGCCGCGCCATGATGGCGGCCATCTCTGCCTGCGCCTGGGCAATGGAGACGCCGGGCCTGAGGCGGGCAACAGCATTTCCCCTTGTGTTGTCGCGGTCGGCCAGATCGTGAGCCGTAAGGGCCAGCGGGATCCAGACCTGCGTGGTTTTGTATTGAGATTCGCCATAGGGAATATCAGAGAAATGTGGATACTCGAAGCCTTGCGGCATGACGCCAACGATCTGGTAGCTTTTGCCATCGAGCAACATCGAACGATGAAGAATATCCGCAGCGGAGGCGAACATCGATTGCCAGAGGGCATGGCTGATGACGGCGACTTGTTCGCGGCCCGGGTGGTTATCGCCGGGAGTGATGGCCCTGCCGAGTTCGGGAGCGGATTGGAAAGTTTGAAAAAAAAAGCCGTCGACACGCGCCGCGCTGACGCGTTCCGCCGCGCCCTGCGAAGCCAGACTCAAGACTGACTGATCAAAGGTCGTCATGTCCTGAAAGGCATGGCTCTCCTTTTTCAGATCGTAGAAGTCGGCGTAGGCGGGGGTGAAGTCTTCGACCGGCATTTTGAATTGCGGATTGGGTGTGTAGAGATAGACGAGCCGGCCCGGATCGCCATACGGCAAGGAACGGATGAGAACAGCATTCACGAGGCTGAAGATGGCCGTGCATGCGCCGATGCCAAGGGCGAGCGTGAGCACGGCGGTTATGGTGAAGCCGGGGCTCTTGCTCAATGTGCGCAGGCCATAGCGCAGATCCTGCATGGTTTGTTCGATCCACAACGGAGAGCGTTCGTCGCGATGGGCCTGTTTTGCCTGCTCCACGCCGCCGTAAGCGCGTCGCGCGGCTAGCCGTGCTTCCTCAGGCGACATGCCGCTGCGTTCGAAGTCGTCGGCGAGGAGCGTGAGGTGCGATGCGACTTCGCGCGCAAGATCCTCTTCGGCGCGGTTGTTGGCGAGAAGACTGCTGAGCTGGGCGATGACTCTTCTCCAATGTGCCATGATTACTCTTCCTCCGCCAGAAGCTTTCCAACCACGCCGGCCGTCTGGCGCCAGCATTCGATTTCTTCATTGAACGCCTTCAGCCCCACTCTGGTGATGGTGCAATACTTCGCTTCGCAACAGTTCTCCGTTTTGCCCCAGGAGCAAAGGGTCCAGCCGGGCTGCTCGATCCTGGCAAGAGCCGGATAGATGGTGCCCTGGTTGAGGTTCATGTTGTCCTCCGAGACCTGCTGGAGCCTCCTGGCGACGCCATGGGCATGCTGCGGACCCAAGGTAGCAAGGGAGCGGAGAATCATTAGGTCGAGAGTGCCTTGCAGAATCTGGGTGGCCATTTTCATTCACTTGGTATTCAAGTGGAAATGGACATCACTTGGATGTCAAGTGGAAACCGCAGGTTTGAACTCGAGGTGCTGATAACAGAGCCGATTGGGATATCGCTGGCGGGCCGCTCACTCCCGAGGCGCTTATCGAACCAAAGCCGAATGGCCTTCGGGTTTCCCGTTGGAGTCAATTCTAATCACAGCTCGGTTGCGGTCGAATCATCACCGGCCACTATTCATTCGAGTGGACAACTCTCGTTTAGCCGACCATCCACATCTTGAGATAACGGAGATCGAAAACTGTCCACCTCCCCGAGGTACGTCTTCAGGATTCTCAGTCGCGATAGGCATACCATTACAACTTCGTCACCCAAGAAGATGGGCGGCACCGCGAATTGCGCGGACGTTCGATCTTACTGACGTTGATAAGGTGCGCGATTGGCACCTTACGTCTGTTGCGCCCGATTTTGGACATGAGATTGTGAATTCGGGCAGGCGGGCCCCTCGCGGGCGGCTGTAAGTGATTCAGAATGCTGGTGGTAAGTATGGCTGCCGGATTGCATATATCCTTTGCGGAAGCAGGCTTTGTATATGGCGAATATCATGCGAGATTTGCAGGCTGCAGTGCGGCAACTGAAGCGGTCGTGGACATTCACGTTTGCAGTGGTGCTGACGCTAGCGTTGGGCATTGGGTTGAATGCGGCTATTTTCACCATGGTGGATTGCGTGCTGCTGCGCCCACTGGGATACCGGGACGCCGACCGGATTTACTCGCTGAATACACGCTTTCTGAATGAGAATCGGTCGATAGCAAAGATTGGGGATGGGGACTTCGCCGATCTGACGCGTGGAATACATTCGCTGGAATCGGTTGCATACTACAACGCCTTTCAGGATGGGCTGCAAACGGGCGGACGCACACTCTACACGGATGTTGCCATCGCCAGCCCGCAGTTCGGGCAGGTAATGGGCGTGGAACCGCTGGCAGGGCGGCTGTTTCTCACTGGAACGGAGACGGCCCGGGCGGGTGGAACGGAGGCGATGGTTGGTGCGGCCTTTGCGCGAGAACATTTTGGAAGTGTGGCTGGAGCGGTGGGGCAGACGCTGCAAGTCGAAGGCGAGGTGCGGACCATTGTGGGCGTGTTGCCGGATGGTTTTTCCTTTCCTGACAAGACACAGGTGTGGGTCGAAGTTCGGCCCTTCCCTCAGCTTCCCAGCCGGAACGCCTATAACCAGCGGGCGATTGGCAAGGTCAAGCCAGGGGTGACAGCCGGACAACTGAATGCCGAGATGGCCACGCTTTCCCGGCAGCTCCGCGCAACTTATCCAGAAGACAAAACAAAAGCTCTCGAAGCGGTGCCGCTGCAAGAACAGATTGTGGGCAAAATCCGACCAATTCTTCGGCTGCTGATGGCGTCGGTGGGAGTGGTGCTACTGATTGTGTGCGCGAATATTGCGCATCTGCAATTGGTGCGGGCGACAAGGCTTCGGCGTGAGGTGACGATTCGCACGGCGTTGGGGGCAACGCGGCTTGCGCTGGCGCGGCGCGCTGCTTTGGAGCTGGTATTACTGGCGGTTGCGGGGTGCATGGCCGGGGTGATGGTGGCTGTGCCGGCGCTAAAATTGCTGATTCGTTTGGCCCCATTGGAGATCCCGCGGCTCGGAGATGTCCGGCTAAATCAGGATGTGATTGCATTCTCGTTTCTGGTGAGCGTGTTGACTATGGCGGTGACGGCGCTACTGCCTCTATGGCGCTCGTGGCGGGCGGACCCGGCAGCGGCGATGAAACAGGATGCGGCGCGGGGGTTGGAGTCGCGCGGATCGGGACGGCTGCGACAGGGATTGATTGTGGCGGAAGTAGCGCTGACGTTGATGTTGAGCGTGGCGGCAACACTGTTAGTACGACAACTGATCGCCGAGTCGCGCCAGGATTTGGGTTTTGCGCCGGAGAAGCTGGTGATGCTGGATATGCACATGATCTCGGCTCCTAATGGCGCAGCGGACGCACAGACGCTGAACCGGATGGTGGAGAGTGCGAGCGGTGTGCCGGGCGTGGCTGGCGCGGCCGCGATTGCCGGGGCACCTATGAGCGGCATCGCGGACGTCCTATACGCTGTTCATGGGGTAAGCGAGTTCAAGCCGGGAGCTGTTGGATTGCCGGACGCCAACGTTGCCGGCGTAACACCGAATTACTTCGAAACGATGCAGATTCCTCTGCTGCGAGGGCGTGGCCTTTCCAACGCTGATCGCGACGGGTCGGAGCCGGTGTTGCTGGTGAGCGAGTCGGCGGCTCGTCAGAGTTTTCCCAACACGGACCCGATTGGCAGGCAGGTGATGTTTTCCTGGGATAGCGACCCACGCTGGTTCACGATCGTAGGCGTAGTGGGAGATGTGCGGCAGGATTCACCGGCGTCGAAGCCTGCGCCGACGTTCTACCTGCCGATTGCGCAACACCCGAGACGAGCGACGGATGTGCAGTTGATGGTACGGACGCATACCGATGCCGCGATGATGATGGTAGCGATGACGCAGTTCATGATGCGCCAGTTTCCCCAAGTAGCAGTGCGGGGCGCGACGATGCAGGAAAGCATCGGCGAAAGTGAGCGGGCGCAGCACTTTCGGACGCTATTGTTTGGTAGCTTTGCCGGGGTGAGCATTTTGCTGGCGATGACTGGGATGTTTGGGGTGACGGCGTACACCGTGACGCAGCGGCAGTTTGAGTTTGCCCTGCGCCTTGCGCTGGGAGCTCAACGGCTGCAGGTGCTAAGGATGGTGATAGGCCAGGCGCTGGTTGTGGCAGCCTTTGGCGTGGTCGGTGGTGTGGCGCTGAGCTTTGCCGCAACGCGCGGGCTAGGCGCGCTGCTAGGAGAGGTGCCGACTTTCGATCTGGTGTCGTTTGCTTTGGTGATAGCCGGGATACTGGCGATTACGCTGGCGGCGACATTACAGCCAGCTTGGCGGGCGGCAACGGCGGCACCGATGCGGTTTTTGCGGGATGAGTAGCAGCCATAGGCGGTAGGTATTTACTTCTTACTTTTAGACGATTGACGACCAGCCGGCTAAGAGGTCCAACTATGAGGCTCGCCCTTCTGACTGGTTCATTTGCTCTGGCGGCGATAGCCGGGATATTGACTTTTCAACCCAAAGTTCCGCAGACGCCGAGCAGGAGTCATTCCAACGGTGGAGGCGGCCTGCATTCGTTTGAGATTGTTCCGTTGGAAACAGTTTCAGAAACCTCATGGATCGCCAGTATCTCCGGAGCCTCAACCCTCACATTTCCGGAGAGCAGAGACAAGCTCGCCAGACTAATGCGTTCCTACTCACGAGTTCGGTTTCGCACGCGCGCGCCCAGTGGCTTTGACGAAAATACCTGAGAATTCTTGATTTGAATGGCCCACATTTTGCAAGAATGTTCCGTGCCCGGAGGGAGTCCAGCGTACTCTTATGAACGAGTCGCCGGCTTGAGCAGTGGCTTCATGAAGGAGGACTACTTCTGGGCTGCTCTATTGTCCCCACAGGCATAATGCTTTTGGGGGTCGCGTGAGCCGAACTGGAAAAGACTCAAGCCAATCACGAAAGACGGTTCTCGAGCTGGTCAAGAGGGATGATGGTACATTCGACCTCTTCTTGAACGGCAGGCTTGATCGTACCCATGTCGCAGAAAAGTGGCTGCCAGACGAGCTTTGTGTGAGGTTTGGATTCTGCGGCGAGGAGTACGACGCGATTTTGCACGACGCCAAGCAAGACGGCAGAACCATGATCTCTTTCTAACAGCCGCCAAATCTTCCCGACTCGCACGAATGGCCTCAAAAGTCGGGTTCTCGGTAAATTCCCCAGTAACCAGGGCACCGGGCTGGGCAAGTTACCGAGAAATCCCGTTTCACGGCGAACCCCGCATCCACAGAGCGAACTTTGCTTGCCGGTTCACCTAGCAGATAACTCAGCTACTGACCATCGGCCGAAGCCAGCTCTAAGGTAAGACGCCGGGCCCGAGAAGTAGGTTAGTTGGACAAACACACATCGTGATGGCCCACCACTTATTAGGTGTTGTATAATCGCTGCCGATCCGGAAGCCTGAATGAAATCCGTGATAGAGGAGCCCTCGATGCTCGTTACAAGAACAACGCGCTTCACCACCCTGGGCTTGGCCCTGCTGCTTGCCATTGCCGTGTCCAGCAGCGGTTTTGTCCTAAAACACTTCTTCACCCCTACCGTAGTTAGTGCCGAGGAGAGGGAGAACTCGTTGTCGACCCCACCTCTCACAGTAGGCACCTCGTTAGACTGCATCGCAGCCAATATTGGCAGGACTCCCGTCACTCTGATCATTGAGCTTCACGACATGAATGGAGATGTCGCTTTCAATCAGACGTGCAGACTGCCACCGGGTGCGGTGAACGCTGGCGGGAGCCAATGTTCAATCATCGAGGGCGCTCCTTTGTTTGTCGGCTACTGCACGTTCAAGGTGACAAATGGAGACAAACGAGACATCCGAGCGGCCATACTAAGCCAGGACGCCAACCTAGGCACCGGAGGCCTGTCAGCCGCTCTTCCAGCCCAGTAATGCTTACTTGGTTCGGTTATTGAAAAGCTAAATATAGCGGTTCGGGGCGCGTTTTCTCTTCTTATAGAGATCACGTAACGACTGAAGGTAATCCCAAGCCTTCGAACCGCACACCTCCCGCAAAGTCTGGTTATCGGTAACCTCCCCTGGTAGGGTCAGACAAGAGCGATTTACCGAAAATCCGTTTCACGGGAACTTCGCTTCCGAGGCAGCAGCGCAGACGGACTGGGGACTGACCGGGGACTAACGAAACCGGCCCTATGGAAATAGGACCGTTGGACCGGCTAGGGCGGACGGGAAGATACCCCGTTGAGCCTAACGGAGTGATTGAACCCCCCTCTGTTCCTTTCCGCCATCCCTTGCTTCGCGGGCTTACGCGCGAGTGTTTGCTTTCATCGCGCGCCACGCACGCCCGGCGCGTCGTAAGGTGAAGATGCCGCAGAAGAGCGTCAGCGCGCCGACACCCACGATCTTCCAGTTCGCCGGCCGCGAAAACCCGAACCAGAGCAACCCCGTGCCGATGAAAGGCTTTGAAGCGTGCGACGGACTTGGTGCGTTCTCTACTGGATCATTACCATCCCGTATGCTTTGACAATTGGATTCTTCGCGATGGCGATTCCTTATTGCATTGTGAACTTCATTCGAGGGGGTTTGCCTTGGGTGAAGGCTTGGCTTATTCATATTCAGATTGAAGGCTGCGTTGATTGCTGGAGGAAGGATTACTGGCCTTGGCCTCTTGTCCTGAGGCCGATTCTTCTCGCTGGCGGCCTTGCCCTAGCACTGTGGACCGCGCGTCGCCTAGTGCGTCGCCGATTTCAAGATGAAGCGGCGACATGATCGGTGAGTGACGCGCCTGAAAAGTCGGGTTCTCGGTAACTTCCCTGGATGATCTGCTGGGAAACAGGTGAAGTTACCGCAAATCCCGTTTCTCGGGATGATCTTGGCCGCACAGCATATTATCTATTCCATGAACGCGGGACTCAAAGTCACTTATCTGTACCACGATGGAGACATCATCGAGGTACGGATCGTAGCGGAAAATGCTTCATTTTGAGGTTCAGCAGACGTGTATGTAGGAACTGATGGTCTGCTCGAAGCGACAGCGGTTCTCGAAGGGTTTCCGAAGGATCGCCAGGACACTCGAGAAGTTGTTTTCGGAGCAGCGGGTCCCAAGTTCGCAGGAGGATCAGTCCGCCTCAAGTTCTACTGCAAGGATGGGGCGGGTCATGCGGCGTTTTTGGCAGAGATCGAGGAAGACTACGGAGGGCGGCAGGAAGCACAGTGTGCAAGCGTCACCGTGGATTTTGAGCCAGCTTCTTTGGACCGATTCCTCATTGAGCTTCGACAAGTAGAAATTGAACACAGAGGCAGTGCGGTTTTGGTAACTCAGGCAATTTGATTTTCAGAAGCCAGAAAAGTCGGGTTTCCGGTAAGTTCCCTACCGGCAGGACGGCGTTGGCAATTTACCCACAATCCCGTTTTTCGTTCCCGTCGCCTGAACGGCCCCGTCGAACGCCGAATGCGATCATCAGGTTGAAGGAGATCGTGTCTTTATCAATCACCTGACTTCGTTGGCGATTGGGAATATCCGAGCCGCCCCTTTGTGACCAAGCAGAGCAATATGGCGACGGCTGAATAGGCTATCCACAAAACATTTTGCTGGATTGCCTGGCTGCGCAATGTGGCTTTCCCAATGAGGTCATTGAGGATGATGCCAAGTGCTATGTTGTAGAACCCGTGAACCACTACGGCGCATAGCGTGCTGCCTGCCGATTTGTTAAATCCATAAGACAAGAGCACGGACGCAGCCATCGTGAGCGGCACAAACTGCCACCAAGTCACGGTATAGACGTGGGCGAGGATCAACGGAACATGCCAGTTCGCCCAGAGAAATCCGACAATGAGAGAGGATGTTAGCGGGCTAAACCGACTTTGGAGCCTTGGCAAAGCAAAGCCGCGCCAGCCAGCCTCCTCGCCCAGCGGGCCGCCCAACAGATTGGGCCCAAAAAACGTCAGTATCTGCACCATCGTCCCCCACTGCCAGCGGTCGAAGCCGGATTTTGTCATCAGTATGGCAGCGAGGAAAGCAGCAGCCAGCAATGCTGAAACACCGCCTGCAACCCCTAGCAAAAATCTCGACAATGTAGTCCAAATCTTCACGGCGCGCAAATTGCGATAGAAGATCCAATGCGTTGCCAACGCGGCGACTGTGGGGCCGTAAGTCCCTACGGAAAATGATAGGAAGGAACGACTCTTCCCGAGTAGAACTGGCAGCCAAAGGACCCAACTCACCCCGTAGGCTAGGACGAAGTAAAACGCCAACTGCCTCCAGCTGCAGTCCGTGGAATTCTGGTAGGTGTCTGCTGGGTTGCTCATCCGGCAAATTATTCCACACCACTTGATCCAAGGGCTGCCTGTAAAGTCTCGTTCACGGGAACTCTGTTCAACGTCGGAGACACAGTTGTCTGTGTGGGCGACAAATCGTCTAAGTGACGACAAGAAAGTTATTCGTGACTAATCGAGATCACAGCAGCGCAAACCATCTTAGGTTTGCCACCAGGTGCCTGGAACGTGTAATCTCCGTTCACTCACGGCATTTCATGAAGACAGAAGACCAGCGGCGTGCGAAATGGGGACGGTTACCGATGCGACGGTTGATGCTGGTGGTGTTTTTGGCATTGTTAGCGCCTTATGCGGGGGCGACAAAGCGCGTCAGTGTCGTGCAACTAGAGCAGGCGTTGACTACCGCCCAATCCGCGCACAAGCCGGACGCGGACATAGCGCGCCAAATTGGCGAATTTGTGCTTTCCGAACGCCTAAGCGAGGTTACTCTCAACCGGCTCAGCGCCTCTCTCGATCCGGGCTCCCAAGCGGCGCAGGCTCTGCGATTGCTCGCCGATCAGTCGGTCTTTCTGGACCCGCCGGCGAGCGAGGTACCGTCCACGGCAGCTCCCGACGACGCAGCGCAGCAGCGGATGATCGAGGCGGCGCGAACCTATGTGGCCAAAACACTACCGCAGTTGCCCGACCTCTCTGCTATCCGAACCACGGACAGCTACGATGACCGGCCTCAGGTGATCAAGCAAGGCGGATGGCCGGTTCGCGCCGGCCTTCACCGGGTGAGCACTGCGAGCCAGGAAATCTCCGTTTTTCAAGAACGAACCCATGCGTCCACCGCTGCGGCGTCCACTCGCGGGCAGGAACACTCTGTGCTGATTTCCGGAGGGGAATTCGGGTCCACGCTCAGTATGGTCCTGACCGACACCGTCAAGGGCAAGGTGAACTGGAGCCACTGGGAACAGACCGCCACGGGTCCGCTCGCAGTGTTCCATTATTCCGTTCCGAGTTCCGCCTCGCATTTCGAGGTCCTCAACTCGGTTCAGCGGCAGGCGTCGCTTCAGGGCACGTCAAATCCCAGAGTCGGCTCAAACGCGGGTTCAGGCATCGAAGTGACATCGAACAGCGGCCCCAACACATCGAACTTCATCACCAGGCCCGGCTATCACGGTTCGCTTTGGGTGGACCCGGCCACCGGATCCATTCTACGCACCACCATTGAGGCTGACTCGAAAGGCAGCAGCGAGTTCAAGAGGGCCGCGATCCTGGTTGAGTATGGGCCGGTTCAAATCGGCGAGAGCCAGTTCATTTGCCCGGTGCGCAGCTTGGCTCTCTCCATGGCTGTGAGCGGCGCGAATCTCGACCCGCTCACCCGCATGCCGGGAGATGCGCCGACCGAATGGTTGAACGAGAGCCAGTTCACCGGCTATCAAAGCACCTCCCCGGCCGCGCCGACCGCCAAGTGAAACGTTCAGCGCTTCGCCAGGGCTGGTCTACATCAGATAACCGCTCGCGGACCCTCTCAAGGACACCTGCAATACGCGGAAATCAATGCAGTAGTTCTTCATGGCCGATTGCTCTCGCCTAACGAGCTTTCAGCCATGAGGATCCCGAAATGGGCATCCTGCTCCCGAACGGCGATAGAGCGATTCCATAGTTCGTGCGAAGTCTTGCGAGTTCCCCTCCGCTCGGTTCCGCCCCTGGGAAGCGACTGGGTCAAGTTACCGGAACTCCCGTTTTACAGGAACGACGGGAAGCCACTTGTCGAGCATCCGACTATTCGGCGAAGTGACGAGACAGCGTTTCTCATTCCCGAATCATGAATCATGGTGTACGGTTTGGACCGCGCTCGATGCATTGAGATCCAAACCGCCTCGCCAGATGCCAGAAAAGACTAGACCAGCTCTTGATTCTGGCACATTTCCGTCCCGCTCCATGGCAGGGTGCTAAGCTTTTAAGCATTCAACGGGGTCATTGCTTGGGCGAACCATCAACCATCGTCAGGCGTGGGCGGTTCAGGTTGCTCCCCCTCGTAGCGGTGGTTGCGTGCTGTATTATCGCAAGTCCGCGGCAAATGACCGCCCAAAGCAGTGACAAGGCAACGGCACAGTCGAACGGAAGCCAGGCCCCTTTTCAACTCAAGGCGGAGAGCAACTTGGTAGTCGTGCGCGTCGTCGTACGGGACGCAAACGGGAAGCCGGTCGCAGGCCTCCAAAAGGAAGACTTCAAGCTTCTGGATCGGGGCAAAGAACAATCTATCTCGCAATTCGAAGTGGAAACGTCGAGTCCCGCTTCACCTAACCCGGGTACCATCCCCACTTCCGAAAAAGCGGCACCTGCGATTAAAGAGTCGGCAAACAAATTCCTGGCTTTGTATTTTGATACCTTCAATACCTCTGACCAGGACATGATCTACGTCCGTGAGGCTGCGGAACGGTACCTCGCGGCCAACGTCCACGCACGGGATCGCGTGGCAATTTTTACCTCGGAGAAGATGCTTTCTGACTTCACGAATGATCCACAGCAGATTCATAACGCGGTCAACAACCTGAAGACCAGTGGCCGTTCTATGCTGCGCATCCATGATTGTCCGGATTTGAGCGACTATCAGGCACTGCAGATCACGCAACAGGAGAACCCGGAATATTCCGATGCCTGGCAGGTGGCTTTGGATGAGGCAAGAACGAGATGTGGGATTCAGGCTCCCGGCGGAGGAGATGCGGGTGACGCAGACGCTAAACCCACAACAAGCCGCCCACAGCCATCGTCAGACAGTCCATTAGCCAGCATTATTCGGTCGATGGCGCGGAACGTTGTATTTCAATCGGAGTTGCAGGCGCGAGCTAACCTGCAGGGACTGAAGCGGCAGTGGTCGATTACGTTGCGCAGATGCCGGGAGACCGTACCGTGATTCTGGTTTCGCCCGGTTTTCTATCGGAAAGTGAAAAGTATCCGCTGGACGAAGTGATTGACGATGCCTTGCGCTCCCAGGTGATCATCAGTTCTCTGGATCCCAAGGGGCCTCGCACTGCTGCTTCGGGGAGCCGACGCATCGCTGCAGTGGATACCCGGCAAGCCAGGAACAGCGGACCGCGTTGACACGCAACGTGAACTCGTGGCCCAGAATGTGCTGGCGAAGTTGCGCAAGACACCGGTGGCACATTCTTCCACAACAATAATGATCTGCAGGGCGGACTTGAGGCCCTCGGCTGGCTCCCCTATTGACTATGTTCTGGCCTTCGCACCCAATGATTTAAAGGACGACGGCAAATTCCACGGTCTAAAAGTGAAATTAGCAGAGAAGCACGACGGCTACAGTGTGCAGGCGCGGCGAGGGTATTTTGCACCTCGAAATGAAGGCGAGGCCGCGGCAGAGGCGAGACGACAGGCCGCGTTCGACGCCGAAGCCAAGGAGCAGGAACGGATCCGCGAGGCGATGTTTTCCAAAAATGATTCTCAACAACTTGCAGGTCGGGTTGGGTGGAAAGCTATCCGACAGCCCAAAACGGAATGCGGGAGTTGTCTCTTGTCTCTCACCTGGATGCCAAAGAACTTCGTTTCGAGAAGGACGGGGACATTACGCGAATACAGTGACCTTTGTATTTGCCATTTTCGATCCGCAGGACAACCTGGTTACGGCCCAGCTAAAAAGGCGAGCCCATCTGAATGTTCGGCTCTGCAACTTGAGGGCCTTAAAAATGACGGAGTAAGCGTGGAGATGCGCTTCCAGCTAAAGCCGGGAACCTATCGGAATACGGGAGGTGGTTACCGATTCCGAAGACCACCATGTGACAGCAGTTTCGACCACTGCTCAAGGTTCCCTGAGCAAACAAACACCACAGCGCTATCGAATATTTTCGGAGCCATTAATCCAGGGTTCGGATTGCGGCGAACTAGTCCTTTGGACGCAATTCCACACTGCTCTTTCCAGTGAAGCCCTGAAAGGTCGCATTTTCAGTAAGTTCCCCAGCCCAGCGCGACTGGCCACAAGTTACCGGAAACCCTGTTTTTCATGAGCAATGTTCAGAAAGGTTAGACTTGTCGTCATGGATTCCGCGCATGATCGCAGTGCAGGTCCCACCCCAGCTCTAGGTGACTTCTATGTCGAAAACGCCTGCTGCACGCGATGCGGGTTACCCGAACTGGTAGCCCCTGATCTAATCGGCATTCGCAGCGACGGCCATTGCTTCTGGAAGAAGCAGCCAGTAACTCCAGACGAGATGCAGCACCTTTTGCGATCTTCGATGGGCAGGAGCTTGGTTGCCATCGATACGCAGGGATAAACCCGGAGATCCAGCAGAGAATCGGATTCGAGCAGTGCGACACTCCGGTGAACGGGACTACGCAAAATGTCTCGGTTGTCTGGCCCTATCGTGGAAATGGTTCGCAAAGTGAGGTAACGAAGCCCAGCACGATTGTGCAGAAAGGGCTCTTTGCAAGGATTCTCTCGAAGTTTAGAGGCGATACCTAACAGGCTCCTCAAAAGTCGCATCCGATATGCTGGCCCAGTCGTGAAACTTCGTGCTCACCTTGCGCTCTCCGTCTTCATTGTCGCCACCTCGGTCTTCGCCCAACGGCAGCCCCTTTCCCTTTGCATCGTGCAAACGAAACCCGACGCCGCGACTCAATACGAGCCCCCCGCCGGCCCTTTCGCCATGGTGATGTACAACCAACTCGCCAGCCAGCCCCTCCAGAATGGAACCGTGCTGCACGTCACCGTTCTCGCCGCATCCGTGCAACACGCTATCTTGCCGGAGGTTCAGCGTCTAAGGTGCTCATGGGTCGTTCAACTCTGGTATCACGTCACCAGCCACGGAGATACGAAGATGGGCGATCAAGACAGTCTGCTCTTCAACCTATGGAATGGCGAAACACGAAAGGTGATTGCCCGCGGAAGTGGCGTCCTATTGCGACCAACAGAGGGAGACGCTTCTAATGTTCCGAACCCCCTGGTCTTTTCGGGTCTTGCTCGCCAGATACGGAAAAAGCTCAGTCAATTACCTTGACCGATCAGGTGTTGGTCAGCAGGCGGGCAATCTATTGAATTGTGCCAGGATATGTTGTTCCATTCGGTCACGGTTGCGTCGGATTCTGGCCAAACGGGCGAATCGCAGGATAAACCGGCGACCGCCTGCGAGTCGCATTTTAGGTAAGTTCCCTACCGGCAGAGACGGCGCTGGCAATTTACCCACAATCGCGTTTTTCCAGCAGATCGTTTGACAGAGATGTCGCAGATGAACACCTCTATCAGGGGCTTGGACGAAATACTTCAGAATTCTTGATTTGCATGGCCCATATTTTGCAAGATTGTTTCGTGCCCGGAAGGAGTCCGGCGATGATCCACACCTTTAAAGCGGCTTTTCGCCAGTTGCAACGATCAGCTGGTTTTTCACTCACGGTCATTCTGGTCCTTAGCGTTGGCATTGGCGTAACCACGGCGATGTATAGCGTGCTGTACGCCGTCGTGCTGCAACCTTTGCCATTCCCTCACCCCGAGCGGCTCGGTGCCCTCTCGGCCAAGCCTTGGGGCGACTTCTCCTTTCCTACCCTCCAGGATTGGCAACGCCGCACTCACGCTTTCCAATCTATGGCTGCCTATACCGGCTGGTCACCGCGCATTGAGTCCACCGCCGGAGTTGGTCACGCCGATGCCATGCTGGTTTCCAAAAACTTCGTGAGCACCCTCGGAGCCAACATTGCCCTCGGTCACGATTTCACGCAAACCGGCAATGAAGCCGACTGCCTCGACCAAGCCATCGTGACCGATGCCTACTGGCGCCGCATGGGGGGCGGCCAATCACTGGCCGGGCACAGCCTCCAGTTGGACCACAGGACCTTCGCCGTCATCGGCGTCCTCGCGCCGATCGAAACCGGTGGCAATCTGGATGGATCTGTAGTTCTCACGCCGCTCAGCTGCGATCAGGTCAAGTCCGTTACAGATCGGGGTGAGTCGGCGTTTCAAGGCATCGGACGCCTGCGGCCCGGCGTCTCGCTTGTGGAGGCCGCTGCACAACTCGCCACCGCACAAGGTCAAATTACTCATGACTATCCCAACTTATATCCCGCCGCCTTCACCCCGGTGCTGATGCCCTTTGCCGATCATGAGGTCGGTACCGCTACTCGCTCCGCACTTTTCGCGACGCAGTCTGCCTGCGGTGTGCTTCTGCTGATCTCGTGCGCTAACCTTACCAATCTACTGCTGGCGCGCAACACACGTCGGCGCGTCGAGTTCGCCATCCGCGCTACCCTCGGGGCCACGCCACGTCAGCTGCTGGGAGACCTGCTGGCGGAAAACTGCACGCTGGCCATCGCCGCCGCAACGCTTGGCATGTTGTTCTCTGCCCTGCTGGTGCGGAGTGCGCAGGGGATCAAGGTGGTGCACCTGGCCCGGCTTGGCCAAGCCAGCCTCAACTTTCCCGCACTGTTGTTTGCCGCTGCTATCACTTTCCTGGTCTCGATACTGCTCACCCTCTTGCCCGCGATGCGCAGTCTCCGGCCTGCTCTTCTCACAGATCTCAACAGTGGCTCAGCTCGCTCCTCCGGCTCCAAGGGACTGCGTCGTGCCGGCCGGCTTCTGGTCGCGTCGCAACTGGCCCTAGCACTCGTTCTGGTCGCGAGCAGCGGGTGGATGGTCTCCTCGGTCTTCATGCTGCTGCATCAACCGCTTGGCTTCGACCCCGACCACCTGCTCTTTGCCAGCACCAACCTTCGCGGGCCGCTGCGGGATGCGGAATCCGATCCCGCGCGAACAATGGCTGTGCTCAACAAAACGCTAGCCGATCTCCGCACCGTCCCAGGTATCGACGAGGTCGCAGCCGCTAACGACAAGCCCCTCGGCGGCCGTGTGAACCGGTACGACTTCTGCAGCGACGTTCACCCTGAAGCCTGCAACCAGGCGCACGTGAAAGCACCTGACGTTTTTCAGGTCACGCCCGGTTACTTTCACACCATGAGCCAACTACTCTATCGCGGCCGGGACTTCAATGCCGCCGACGATGGCCGCAACCACGTGGCCATCGTCAACCACGCGCTCGCAAACCAGGAATGGCCTGGGGAAAACCCCGTTGGCCACCGGATCTTCACGGGCGAACTGAAAACCTGGGCCACCGTGGTGGGTGAGGTTGGGGACGTTCACAGCTACTCGCTCGAACGCGCCCCCGTCCCCAATCTCTACTTGCCCGAGGCTGACGATCCAGACGTACACGTGACCGTGATGATGCGGACAGCCGGAGATCCCGCGGCTATGGGCGAAACCATCCGACGCCTTTTGCGTAGCAACGGTCAGATCACTACGAACTACATCGAAAGCATGCCCGAGCTGATGGGGCACCAAGTCGCTCTGCGCCAGTTCTCCATGCGGATCGCCCTAGCCTTCGGCGCTCTTGCGCTCGCTCTTGCGGTGTTCGGCACCTATGGCCTGATCGCCTATGAGGTCTCTCTTCGCGAGCGGGAGATTGGCATCCGCCTTGCCCTCGGGTCTACGCGCGCCTCCATTGTCACCCTACTTCTGCGTCAGGAATCGCGGTGGATAGCCGGTGGTGTCCTCTCCGGGTTAGTCACAGCTGCAGCCGTCGGCTTCATTCTTCGGGCGCAGTTCTTTCATACAGGCGCAACCTCAATACCGGTCCTGATTACGTCTTCGTTGTTGCTTGCAGTTCCCGCGCTACTCGCGGTTGCTGTACTCGGTCGTCACGCCAGCCTGCTTGAGCCCTCTATTTCTTTGCGGCGAGAGTAGGATGGCATTTGTTTCGGAGCAGGAAATCATGGGTGCGCTCCGGTCCCACGGCACGCCGGCGCAGGCTAGATGACAATTTTGTTTGAGCACAGTATTCCCGGTCCCCAGGAGTGGTCCGCGGAACTGCAGATCCCTCCACGGCACGCCGGGACAGGTCGGCTTCGCCAGATTTCCTGTCGAGGGTGCGGGTTCGGTCAACTGCTTGTGGTTCTCTTTAAGGAGAACCACATAAGCGGCACTAGTGAGAGCGGTAAAGTAGGAAATCCGGGTACGCTCGGAGTTTGTGACTTTTGTCTTCCGGTGTAGTTTGCAGCCGGAAACTCCCAAGAGCATCTGCCAACAAGCATCGCCGGGGTCCTTCGACTCCGCGCTAAAAGCCCTCTGTTTGCGATAGATCTGCGAAGCGCGCCGCTCAGGATGACGGCTTGGTTAGGGGCTTGAAATACAGCTGATTGGATATGCAGAAACACGAAAAGATCGAGAAGGTCACAGCGGAGGTCGAATTGGGATTGAGGTCAAGAGTGTGCCGCCATGGTGTGGTGCGACGGGCAATTGCGAAGTTTGGATCTTCGACAGCAAGACCGGCGGACCTGCTCGTGCACGGTGATGGATGGGATTATCGATTTCGACGCACGACGCACCACGGGGTGTTCGACTTTTATGTGCGGCAAAATATGAGTGCCGGATCCGGGACGCGGTACGAGTATCAGTTCGACGGCAAGGTGTACCAGCAGGTGGATTCCATCACAGGTGAGCAGTATTAAGCAGAGATACCCGAGATGAAACCCTTAGCGCGTATTGGAAGCAGTGCGGAAACGCACAGAAAATGCCGTCGAATCGAAAATCACGCTATCCTGTTTCCGTCATGGCCTCCCGCGAGGATCTCAAAGCCCTCATTGATCAGTTACCCGAGCCCCGGCTTGAAATGGTTCGGCAGATGCTCGAACACCACGTCCACCCACCGCCGCCGCGTCCGGAGATCGAGCACATGCAACGCCGGTCCCGGGAGTACAAAAACCTGGTCGAGCAACGCTTCCGCGAGACCCGTAAGCCGGGAACGATCGGAGGCATGGTCGGAGGCGGAAGCATGGGAACGCATGAGGGTACGCCTTTCGGCCGACAAAGCTTTTCCTATTGGGACGAGAAAGCCCTCATCCATCACACGTTGCAATCGTTCGATGGCCAGGAGTTGGAAATCATGGAGCGGCTGTCAATCTCTCCTGAGCGCACGAAACTTTCCTGCGTTCTTGAACTCTCAAGCGGTGGCCGCACGGTGAATTACACGGAGGAGTTCCCAGTTACAAAAGCAGAGCCGCAGTCGTGACGGAAGCGCTAGGCCCTTCCCAGAGACTGCCGGATATCCGGTAACTTGCCAGTCGTCCCCGGCGGGGGCCGAGGTTACCGATAATCCCGCTTTCACGCACTTGAATTGTGGCGCCTGAATGGTCGGCGATGTGACCTGGCGGAACTAGTTCTCCGAGGGCAAGTCAATATGGTCAATCACGACCACCTCCACCTCACCTTTTGTCGGTTCCAGCTTAAGTCCAAGCTGCTCCCGTAGTGCGGTGAACAAGGAGGGACCTTTCGAATCAGACACCTCGCCGGTGCTCAGGTCCTGCCATGGAGTCCAGTGTAGCGTCCAGTCGTACAGACCGCTTAGATTCGTCTTATCGACCACTATCCGTCCGCGGCCGCCCGGTGGGTTGCCGACCTCGTTTTGTCTTTCGAGAACTTCAGCCAGCGCACCTATCGTCGTACCTGCGCCAGCAGCCTTGCCCGATCCTGCCTGGAGAAATGCCGGTTTCACCGTTTTCGCACGATTGGCTGGATCCATCTCGCTTGCCTTTAGCTTCGGGCCGCCCTTCGCCACCACCAGCGCATAAATCGGCAACAATCTCGTTTCAAAATGAACTTTGAGCTTGAATCGATCAGCAAGTAGAGCCTGCTGCATGAATCGGTACGAGTTATATGAGGGAGGCAGTTTAGACATTGCTGCAACCTCAGCATCGCCGACTTTTGCATCGATATCGTATTGCTTGGAAATCATCCAGCCGAATAACCCAACAACTTGACGGTCATCGTCAATCGTATAGGCGAAGTCGATTAAGTCTTTCACTGTGACATTCATCGCGAGAAATCTATCGGCGCCCTTAGGTCCAAAGGCACGGATACCCGTAACACCGGGTTGACTGGGTTTGATCGTTGCCACCTCAAACGAGGGCAACGGTCCGGTCGCGTGCAGAATCTGCCCGCGGATCTGGACCCCAACCATGATGCTGACTGCTAGCGGCAGGACCAAAGGCCGCCGCTTAGCTAGAAGCAGAAGTCGGATCATTTTGAAATTCTGCCCGTGCGCGTTACGTTTGATCATGATCGGACATTCTTGAGGGCCATTATCTGGGTCCAGATTGCGGCGAACTAGACTCTGGGGGCCGGCAATCCGACGCTACTCTCTCTCGATGAAGTCCTGAAAAGCTCGTTTTAGGTAAATTCCCCTTCCGCCGGAAACCGTAGGGGCATTTTATAGATAATCCGCTACTCAGGAGAGATGGTTTGGCCAGCCACTGGCATTGGCTGACCCGTTCCAGCACCCAAGTGTTCCGTCACGTATGGGGAGCCGGGGGGATTTCGGTGCTTTTGACCTTCTCGATGAGTTCGCGGACCTCGTCTGCTAGAGGCGATGCTTTGATTTTTTCTAGCCGACGTTCCGCCCTTTTCAAAATGGCGATCATTTCACGCTGGGGCTGCGCCTCATCCACGATCGTGCGAGCAATTTCTGTGGCCTCAGACTTTTCAAGCTTGCGAATGCCCGCTTGGCTCTTCATTCGGGACAACAGCTCTTCAGACGTGATGTAAGTGTCACGGTGCCTCGCGCAGTGAGCCCGATGGCGATACACATCAGGGACGTGTCCTCGGTTTCCCAAGGAAAGAGCGCAACATCCCAGTCGGAAAGTCTTTCTGCGCATTGGTTCCTGTTCCCTTTTACAACTCCCCGGGCCGCCTTTCGCTTGAAATTCTAGCACTAACATTCAAGTCTCAAAGCCAGGTGTGCGCACGGTGGAATACCAAGCCAGCCGAACCTTCTAAACTCGCTGTCAAGTCGCATTTTCAGTAAGTTCCCAGGCCGGGCGGCAGGCAGGAGCAAATTACCGAAAATCCCGTTTTTCAGGCAGAGCTTGCATCTGTCGAGGGCTTTTGAATGGATACATTGCCGGCCACCTTGCGCAACTATGGTGATGCCAAGCTGCCCAGAGCAGGTCCAGCCGCCGAGGTCTCCAATCGATCCGAGGGTAACCTGCGCGATTCTATAATGATGATTCGGCTCCTCATGATGGTAACTTCCACTGCATACGGCGGAGGTAAAGTCGCATACCCTCAAAGGTGCCTTATCGGTAACTTGCCGGTATGGTTTTGCCTGTGAAGTCGGATTTTCAGTAAGTTCCCCTGCCGGGGGGGCCTGCAGGCTGGGCAAGTTACCGAGAATAACGTTCCCGGGAACTCGGTGCCTTGACCAGAGCGCCATCCTTCGCGGCGGCCTGAGCTGGTCAACTGATATGCCGTGGAAATGGATGAAGCGGCTGGCAGTCCTGCGAATCGGATGCACCCGAATGATCTGCGACGGAGAAGTTGGCAGGGGCAGCGCCGGCCGTCACCGCGTTTTCCAGCCATCTGGTACGTTCCATCGCAGATGCCAAGGCGCAAACCATTCTCCTGAACCGAATGGACTGTGGCTAGCAAAGTCCGGGCCAGGCGGCAAATGACCGCTCTGAACGACTGACGTGTCTTGAATCCATCCCGAAGCGTACTGGACGCGCTGCCCCACTTCAGACCAGCGACATGAGAGATTTCCTGTGTTCGTTTGCCATGATGATTTCATCGCAGCTAGCCCCCGATATTTTGACTGAGCTGAAGCCCGATTCTACGCCTAAGCCGTGATAGCGATCTTTCGAGAGCCGCAAAGTCTCTAAATTCCTACCTATTGCATTCCCATAGGTCGAGGAGTAGTTTGGGAGTGCCAAAGGGATAACAAGGCGACTCGCTTTTAGAAGTGACGCATGTGGACGAACATGGTGCGGTGTATGCGAATGCTGACAGAAGACGAGCCCGAAGTCTCGCCAGACAGCAACGAGAGGCAGACGCAGAATGTTTTCGAGAGGCGCCCATCCCCGAGGCGGTATTCGCCTGCAAAACAGATGTGGCATATGAAGTTCCGTTTGCTTGTTTGCCTCACTTTCCAAGTTCTCTGCGGCGCTTGGGCGCATGCACAGGATGCGTCCGATCCAACCCCCATCTTGCGCCGCGGCTCGAATCTGGTTCTGGTGCCGACGCTGGTAAAGACCAGCAGCGGCGAACCGGTGTTTGGGCTCACTGCCGATAATTTCGTCCTTACCGATGACGGCATCGAACAGAAACTCGTACTGGAAGAAAACACCGACAGTCAGCCGCTGGCACTGGTGATAGTCGTGCAGACCGGCGGTGCGGGCGGCCGCCGTCTGGATAGCTATCGCAAGCTTGGTCCACTTCTCGATTCCATGGTCGGTGCTGTTCCTCACCGTGTTGCCGTCGTCGGGTTTGACAGCGAGCCACGTATCGAGGCTGATTTCACCTCCGAGCTGAACAACGTCGCGAGAGTCATGGCAAACCTGCAGCCAGGCAACGGGAGAGCAGCCATCCTGGATAGCCTTGGATTCGCCGTTGACCTGCTGCGCAAACAGCCAATGAGCTATCGGCGAGCGATCCTGAGCATCAGTGAAACGCTCGATCACGGCAGCCAGATTAAGCTCGAGGATGCGTTGCGGGCCATTGACGATAGCAATACGACGATCTACAGCCTCGGATTCTCCACGACGAAGGCCGACATGCAGCACAACGCAGATGAGTTCAACTCCGACCTCACGCCGGCGCCAACGCACGGCTGTTTCGCTAAGGATCAAAGCAATGGGTCAGAGACCCATCCTGTCCAAGTTCCGGATGGCAATGGCAACAATCGCACTATGCAGACGTTCGATTGCATAAGTCTGCTTGCACCGCCTTTGCTCGCTGCCAAGATGGCAGTCATGGCTGCATTGGATGGCATGCATCGCAATGTTCCAGAGACGCTGGCCCGACTCACGGGGGGCGAATACTTCAAGTTTGAAAACACGCGCAGCCTCGAACGCGGACTGATCACCATCTCGAACCAAATCCCGAATAGTTACGCTCTCAGCTTCTCACCACAGGCGGACGTCCCAGGTCTCCACGCGATTGACGTTCGCCTGAAGGATCGTACAGGTCTTCTTGTAGACGCAAGAAGAAGTTACTGGGCTGACAGCTCCAAGCTACCCAACGCCCCGCAATTGCCTGCAAAGTCGGATTTTCGGTAACCGGACAGTAGGAAGTTATCCGAGCCCCGTTTTCCGGGCTGTTCGCCGTTCACGAGCAGCAGCTAAACCGCCTGCAATGAGGAATACTACTTCTGGGCTGCTCCGTCTCCGACGTACTGCATTTTGAGGCTCTGGTGGCCGTAGTAGAAAACTGTGTCGTCGATGACGACTTTGTAATCGGTACAGCCTGTGTAGCCACCGCAGCCGATGTAGAAGCCTTTCGCATTGGGGGATTCGAAGTCGAAATCCAACCGTGGGTTGCTGTATGGTTCACCATCCAGTTCGACTTTTATCGAATCGACCCAAGCAGTTCCGGTACCCGTGAAGAGCACCCCGAAATTGATGTTGGAAGCGGTCTTCCCGACGGGCAGCTCGAACTCATAGAGGGTCCATGGCGTGGTACCAGTTGCCCCGCGAACTGTGCCATTATTAGCGCCCGGCGTGCCATCGATGATCCGCGCCACGGAGTTATCAAAAGCCAACGTGGTTCGGTTAGTACCTTCTCCGGGACCGTCGACGCGCCACCACAGGCCGGCATAACCTTTACGAACGTTCTCGGTCTTGATCCAGGCGCTAAAGTGTACGGTCTTGCCCGCGGCGTCCTTCACGGGAAATGAGCCGGTTGCGACGCCAAACGAGGAGCCGGACTTCTGTGGTGTTGCCGCACGGAGCATCTGGTTGAGCACCGGCTCCGTGATGCCAGCCGCGTGCAGCGCGAGAATACCCTCGGCCGAAACGTCGAACTTCGAAGGCGTGTTCTGAATGGCGAGAACGATGGTTGACTCAGGCACGCCGGTGCGCGACATTTCAAGGACATCAGCGTTGGTGAGCGGTTTGGGCTGCTTGCCGGTTTGTGCGAAAGCCGCGAGCGCAAGGAATAGAAGTGGCATCGCTCGTTTCATGGCGGAGATTGTAGTCCAATTTTGGGTAATCCGCAGTCACGGGAACGCGAAAGTATCGCGGGTGGGAAAACCGGAGTAGCAGCAAGACCGCGCTCCATCGATCAGCCGGAACCGCCTGCGCTGGCAATTTACCTATAACTCCGTTTCCCAGGCTGTTCATGATTTTGCAATAGATCGCTAAAAAGGCTGCTCTGGTGAAATGCGGAAATCGGAGGACCAGTCGGGTTAGGTGAAATTCGGGCCTCTCGGATAGAATCGCTTGCCTAAGGAAGGGAAAGATGACGCAGATAACGGAAATAGCGCAAAAGTTCTTCGAAGCATGCGAGACAGGCAAGGGATGGGCTTCGTGTTCTGTTTACTGCGCCGCGGATGCCAGCTTTTCGGCTCAGGCTACACCACTCCAAGACGTCAAGACTTTGGAAGGGTACACGGACTGGATGAAAGGCATCATGACGCTATTTCCGGACGGGCGCTACGAATTAAAGTCTTTCGCGATCGATGAAACGCGGAACAATGTGTCTGCGTATGCCGTATTCCATGCTACCCACACGGGTCATGGGGGCCCGGTCCCACCGACTGGAAGGCGCATGAGCACTGACTACGTCTACATCATGCATTTTGAAGGTGACAAAATCGTTAGCATGAGCAAAGTGTGGAATGCGGAGCTGGCCCTGAAGCAGATCGGTTGGGCCTGATTCTTGTAGAGGAACGTACCCACCGCAGATCCTGTTCGGATCACGACCGTCCGAGGTGAGCGGTCGTCGATCCGCTCGGACACGTTTGGTTGGTTGGATGTTGACCAAAGACCTCCATGGATTTCGTTGACCACGGAGCTCACGAACTGATGAATGCCCTCGTGTTCGCTTCGCTCTGGATGGCGAATGACCATGATGAGCATCGATTGTAGTTCCCGAAGATGGTTCGGCTAAGCTCGGAGGCGTGCTATCCCCTCGGTTGACGCTCTCATTGAAACTGCCCAAGGGCACGGAAGAGACGCCAGGCTTTGGATCCCGAGCAATCTACGTCAATCCTCCCAGCCGCATCAAAGTCGCGTTTTCAGTAACTTCGCCTGATCCGGTGGGTAATTCTCGGGAAATCTCGTGATTCCGGGAAACCTAAGCCCCAACCTTCCGCGTCACAACACCAGCCGAGTCTTGTTTTTTTCTGAAAGCGACAAGATTCGGGACAGTGAGGAGGACTGGTTATGGCCGAAGCAAAGAAGTGTGCGCATCCCGCTTGTAGCTGTATCGCACCGGATAAGCAAAAGTACTGTAGCCAGGTTTGCCAGGACTCAAAGAACGTGACAGCGCTTGCGTGCCATTGTGACCATCCGGGCTGTCGCGGTTGAAGCACCGAAAGGGAAGTGTTGCGGCTCACCTGACTTGCCGAAACATCGACGAGCGATGGCTTATCTGAAATCGACGCCGCGCTGTGCCGCTGGCGCGTGCGGCGCGTCGATTTGTAGACGGGCTCAAGGCGCTTCGTCGGATCTGCGGCCCGCCGGCGGAGTCCCGCGTCCGCTGCGTCTCTACACCCAAAAGGCGAATACCGACGCAAAAAATAGGCGTCTGTGAGCGTCCATCTTGTCGTAACGTGCATCCAAATCTGGATTTTTTGGTCCGCGACCCCCATCATCGCGCAGTTGTTATGGCGCAATGAAATACCGGGGTCCAGTTGGGAGCCAGCCGGATGCCTACCGTCTCGCCTATTGATCGAAAGTGGCTGCCGATGTCGTGGCTTGGCTGCTTTGCCTTAAGCCTCTTGTGGATTTCGCCTGCCGCGGCACAACAGAGTGACCAGTTGGAGCAGCAATTGAAAGAGCTGAAACAGGAATACGAGGCGACCACACAAGCACTCCAGTTGCGCATGGCTACGCTGGAACAACAAATAGAGAGCCAGAAGGAGGCGGCGGAAAAGACAAAAGCGGCGACCGTCTCAGCGGCGGATTTGGCTGCCGAACGTGCGGCTAAGGCTGTGCTGGGCAACTCCGACCAGGTGGGGGCGAAGTTCCAAGGCGATCTACCTTCGGAGCCGACCTATGACCTGCTGCGGGAAGCCGATGAAACGATCGCGAAACTGAAGCAGCAAGTGGGGACCTTTGAATTCCACGGCTATTTTCGATCGGGTTATGGGCTCAATAGCGCGGGCGGCCAACAAGTTGCGTTCGAGGCGCCGGGAGCCAACGCGAAATACCGCCTGGGCAACGAAACAGAAACCTATGGGGAGTTCATCTTTGTCAACAACTGGGTGAATCCAGAACAGAGTTCCAATGAGGCCTGGATGAAGACAGAGATCATGATTGAGGCCAACACGACGAACTCTGCCAATTCGGCAAGTTTTCCCAGTGGCGTGGGCAACGATCAGTTCCGGCTGCGCGAAGCCTTCGTGCAAGCCGGCAACGTTCTGGGATGGCAGCCCCATGCGGAGTTTTGGGCGGGGGAACGATACTACCGGCGGCAGCACATCGACATTATCGATTTCTATCCCCTCGACTTGAGCGGTTATGGAGGCGGGGTGGAAGACGTTAACGTCGGTATCGGCAAGATGGCGGTGGCTTTCTTGAACGGGGCTCGACCCGATGTTGTTACCCAAAACGGTAATCTTGCGAAAAGCAACATCGATGTACGTCTGTACGATTTGAAGGGACCAGCAGGCCTGTGGGCGGCGTGGTTTGACTACGCTACTTCCAAGGGCGGCACGACGTCGACGGGCACAGTGGTTCCCACCACCGATGGATACGCCTTCGGCCTGCGGCATCAGCGGCTCGAATGGCATGGCGGCTATCACACATTTTCGATCCAATATGGAACGGGAGCCGCCAGCAATTTCAGCAATCCTGGGAACGGCGTGACGATCCCGAATCCAAGTCCGTACATCAATCGCTCGGCGCAGTTCCTGGTCACCGAACAAGTGGTGCTGCAGCCGAACGACTGGTTCGGCATTATGCCCATCTTCCTTTACCAGCGAACCAAAGATGGGAATCCACAAGACGGATGGAACCAGTGGGCCTCATTTGGCGCGCGGCCGGTCGTATTTTTCACCAAGCACATCTCGCTGGCTTTTGAAGCGGGTTTCGACCACACGGAGAGCGGCACGAATCAGTACGATGGGTGGCTACGCAAATTTACGTTAGCACCGCAAATCGGAGCAGGCCGCAAGTTTTTCAGCCGGCCGGTATTGCGTGTTTTCGTCACCTATGCGAACTGGTCGGACGGATATCGCGGTTTTGTGGGCGGAACGCCGTACCTGAATCGAACGAATGGATTGACGTATGGCGTCCAGACCGAAAACTGGTGGTAGGGATGTTTTGTTGCGGCAGGGCTGAACGAGCTGCGGAAACATGCTGTTTCGAGAAGAATGCAGCCCTCAGCGGCTTCTATGAGACAAAAGACGACCGCAGATCCCACGGCACGCCGGGGCAGGGCTCTCCACTACGCTACGCTCCGGTCGAGATGACAATTTTTGCGGGGAGAATCCCGCGTTCCCACGAAAGGTCCGCGGAACTGCAGATCCCTCGGCTTCGCTCGAGGATGACAAAGGGAAAGTGGTTGTAGAACGGTAAATTTAAGGCACCCGAATGGCGCACCGCAGATCCCTCGGCTTCGCTCGGGATGACAAAAAGGAGAGGGATGTTGAAAGGGAGAGGGCCGTTGTCTAGGGAGAAGGCAGTTGTTGGGACGGCAAGGACGCTTTCTCCATCGACAACCGCCTTTTCCAACGACAGCGACCGTTTTGTGCGAAAGCAAAAAAGTCACAGGCTCTCGGGATGACGAAGGAATAGGCAACGGTTCCACAAACAGTGGTTGCTGAAGCAAGGCGCTTTTCAAATCTGATTTGGACAGGTCTGATTTTCTTTCGCCGGTGATGTAGCTAGCAATCGTCTGGTTAGGTTCGAGGCAGTTTTCTTTCGCCGGTGGCGCTGAACTTCCTGATGAACCATTCCTGGCTGTTCATGGCGTCCGGCTGGTAACGATCGGAAGGGCGCTCGTAGGTTCCATCCGGTTTCATGTGCCTCGCGTTGACGACGTCCGCAAGGTAGATGGCAAGTACCTCATCATGGAGAAACCGCACCAGCTTGGGATCCTGCACGGGAAAGGCCACTTCCACCCTGCGGTCGAGGTTGCGCGGCATCATGTCCGCGCTGCCGAGATAGACTTCCTCCTGCCCGGCATTGCGGAAATAGAAAATGCGGCTGTGCTCAAGGAATCGACCAATAATACTCGTGACCTTGATGTTGTCACTGACGCCGGCTAATCCCGGACGCAAACAGCATATCCCGCGCACCAGAAGATCGACCTGGACACCCGCTTGCGAGGCTTCGTAAAGAAGCTGAATCATGCGCATATCGACCAGGGCATTCATCTTGAAAATGAGATGGCCGCGTTCGCCTGCTCGCTGATGCTCAATCTCGCGGCGGATAAGGCGTTCCAAGGCCTGTCTCAAGCCCAATGGCGCCACCATCAACTTACGGTAGTCGACCTTGGCGGAGTAACCCGTAAGGTAGTTGAACAAGTCAGTACAGTCGGCGCCAATCGCTTCATCGCAGGTAAACATACCGATGTCGGTGTATAGCTGGGCGGTCACGCTGTTGTAGTTTCCGGTGGAAAGATGAACATAGCGCCGTATGGCATCGCCCTCGCGTCGAACCACTAAAGCAGCCTTACAGTGCACCTTGAGCCCGAGGAGGCCGTAGACCACATGCGCTCCTTCGCTTTCGAGGGCCTTGGCCCATTCAATGTTGCTCTCCTCATCGAAGCGAGCCTTCAATTCCACCAGAGCGGCCACCTGCTTCCCTTCTCCCACTGCGTCGAGGAGGGCCTCGACCACCGGGGACTTGCGGCCTGCGCGGTACAGAGTGATTTTGATGGCCAAGACGGCCGGGTCATGCGCGGCTTGTTGAAGAAACGTCACCACGGGCTGGAAGGAAACGAACGGAAGACACAGGAGCGCGTCCTGGCGGCGGATGGCCGCAAACATGTCTTCCCCTTCTTCTTGCGGTTGCAGGGCGGCCGGCGGTGCGGGAACGAAAGGCTTATCCTTCAGGTCGGGACGATCGAGGGCATAAAGATGTTTGAGGCGAGATAAGGCCAACGGCTGTCCCAGCTTATAGATATCTTCGGGCTCGAGGGCAAGATTCTGCTGCAGGATTTCCAGAATGCCGGCCGGGATACGGTCGTCCACTTCCAGCCGGATGACGTCGGCAAAGCGTCTTTGCCAGACACCTTCTTCGACCGACTCCATAAGGTCTCCAGCCTCAAGCTCCTTGATGGCGTTGTCTGCGTCCCGGGTCACATGGAATGGATAAGCCTCAAGTATTTCCATTCCCGGAAACAAGCTCTGCAAATTGGCAGCGATGAGCTGCTCCAGCCACACCAGGTATTTTGGCGCGGGGGTTTTTCTCTTACGGTTCGCGGCTTCTCCGGTGGCTGAGGTTACTGATACGAGTTGGGGCAAGGTTTCGGGCACCTTGACCCGAGCGAAATGTTCAGCGCCCTTGCCGGCGCGAAGCGATACGGCGAGATTCAAGCTGAGATTGGAGATGAGAGGGAACGGTCTTCCAGGATCGACGGCCAACGGGGTGAGGGCCGGGAAAACTGATTCTATGAAGTACCTGTCAACATTCTCTCGCTGCTCCGCAGTCAGCTGAGCATAATCCACGATGCACAAACCTGCTTCGTGGAGAGCAGGGAGGATTTGCTGCCGGAGATGGTTCTGTGCAGCCTGGATGAGTTTTGAAACCTCTTCATGAATGGCGTCCAGCTGTTGTTTGGGGGTCAAGCCGTCGGGGCCGCATTCGAGTACGCCACTCTCCACCTGGCGCTTAAGGCCGGCCACTCGAACCATGAAGAACTCTTCCAGGTTGGAACCGAAGATGGAAAGAAATTTCACCCGCTCCAGCAAAGGATTGTGCGGGTCTTCCGCTTCCTCCAGGACTCGTTTTTGGAAGGCGAGAAGGCTGAGTTCGCGGTTAACGTAGAGGCGTGGATCGGCTACCGAACAGGGATCGCCCGGGTCGGTTAGGTTCGACTGGGGTTGAGGCTGCGGGGCAGATTGGCGTGGGGTCCGGGTATTCTTTCTGGCAGCGTGGCGAGCGGTCGGCATAGGCGCGGAGACAAGAATATATCCTCAAGCATTAAGGTCAGGCAAACGAGCTTCCCTATCCGTTAAGGCGTCTTCGCGTAGCCGTGGGAAAGAATCGATTTCCCGATGAAGAGCCGGATCAAGATCCTTCGTATCCCTTGCTCTTCCCTTTCGAATCTCTTGCGAGCCCAATCAATGAAACCGTTGCCGCAGGGATAAGCAGGCCGGACAGAATCAGGACCGGCGTATATCCAAAATGATCGACAATCCAGCCGGTCGAGAAGGTAAAGATCATGGCTCCCAAACCAGCCCCAGTTCCCGCCAGCCCGGATATCGAGGCTATCAAGTGGTTAGGGAATAAGTCGCTGGTGAGGGTTTGGACGTTATTCACCCAAAACTGAAACGCAAAGAGTACGACGCTGATGAGCGCGATGGCGCCGGCCTCCGATTTTGCTCCACTCACCAGCATGCCGATGGGAGCCAACACAGTGGCCAATAAAATCGCGGCTCCACGGGCCCGGCTCGGCTTCCAGCTTCGCCGAATCAACCAGCCGGAGAACCATCCCCCCATCAACGCACCTGCGTCGGCGCAGAGAAAGGGAATCCAGGCCGAAACCCCAATGGCTTTCAGGCTCAACCCGCGTGCTCGGGAAAGATAGAGCGGCAGCCAGACCAGATATAACCACCAGACTGGATCCCCTAGAAAACGGGATAGGACGATACCTTGCACCTGGCGGTTGCGGAGCAAGCTACTCCAGCTAGCGGCGGGAATGGTGCCTGTAGTGTCCGTTCCTTCTTGGATGAGGGCCAATTCAGCGGGCCGGAGCCATCTATGCTTTGCCGGGGATTGATAGCACATGGCCCAGAATAGGAGCCACACAAATCCGAGTAATCCCGTGGCTACGAAAGTGGTTCGCCAGCCGAAACTCAACTGTAACCAGACGATGAGGGGCGGGGCTAATGCGGAGCCGAGAGTGGCTCCAGTATTGACGATCCCGATGCCCAAGGCCCGTTCCTGCTTGGGGAACCATTCGGCGACACCTTTAATCGCGGCCGGCCAATGACCTCCTTCTCCGAGCCCGAGGAAGAAGCGGAAGAAGGAGAGACTAAAGAGACCGCGTGTAAGGGCGTGGGCGGTTTCGGCAATCGACCAGATGACCATGGCAATGGATAAGCCACGCTTGGTTCCGATGCGGTCCTGCATTCTGCCAAATACGGTTTGCCCTAACGAATAAGCAGCGAGAAACCACACGCTGATACTGGCATATTGCAGATTCGAGAGATGCAGATCGGCGCAGATCGTTGGAGCAAGAATGGAAAGCGTAAGGCGGTCGATGTAGCTGACCAGGGTAGCCACAAAGAGCAGAACCGCGATCCACCAACGCAGCCCGATCACGCGAAGAGTTCGCGGCCTGGGTCCACTCCCCCTAAGCGGCATGTTGGCCTGATTCAGGGTGTTTGCCCGGTGGGCGATTTTGACGGCATCTCTAAGCCTCACAGTCAACGAGGACGTGAATCGCGTCGCTCCGGGAGTCGTCACGAAGCGCGAAAGCGTCCTGGATGCGGCTCAGGGGGACGCGGTGAGTTACGATCTCTGAGGTGTTGACCAATCCATCGAGAACGAGCTGCGTGCCCTCCGCATAGAAGCGCCGCATATCTATGTCGCGCTTTGGCTCGGTGGAATAGATGTCGATTCGCTTTCGATGGACCTTGAGGAAGTCGACGGGAGTGTTGCAAACGCCGATGCATCCGTACATCACGACTTTGCCGGTGAAGGCGGCGCAGTCGATGGCATCTACCATGCCGTCTCCCTCAAGCAGGCAGGGAAACACTACATCGAACCCTTCGGGGAAGTCCGCCTCAAGCAGCTCCCTGGTGGGGAAATCGGCGGCAGGAACCTGGTAGGTGTGTGTGGCTCCATACTTTTTTGCCAAGCACAGGTTGTGTTCGTTGAGGTCGGTAACCACCAAGGCTTTGGGGCTGTGCAGGCGCACGACCTGGGTCAGCACCAGACCACTCACACCCTGCCCCATGATCAATATCGAGGTTCTTTGGCTGATTTGTCCAATCTCTACGGCGTGGAGGACACCGGGCAGGATCTCGATCAGGCTGGTGTCGATCAGCGGAAAGGATGGCGGCACGACCTTGACGTTGAAGGGCCGGCAAACGATGTACTCCGCAAATGCGCCCCACACATAGCGGCAGGTAACCTGGTCTCCGACTCGCAGCCCTTCGACATTCGGGCCCAGCTGGTCGATAATGCCCGCGACCTCGTGGCCGAGACGCGCGGGAAAGGTAACGAACTCAGGCCTCCTGGTGCCCCGGTACGACTCGACGTCAGAACCGCAGACGCCGACCCACTTGACCTTAACCCGGACCTCGCCGTCGCCCGGTTCCGGAATTTCCGCATAGGCAAGAGAAAGGCGCCGGGGTTCATCGAGGATCGCGACTCGTTGTGAATTCGGATGGCCTGCATCGACTAACTTCAATGCAGCTTGTGTCATTCGAGTGGTCATTTGCACCGCCGCGACTCAGTATATTGATCGTTTCCCTGCGATGTCTTTGCGGAAATTTGGCCAAGAATTGACGCAAACGGAAATACTAGACGAAAGTTTGTTAAGCAGATTCCCGCCGGCAGGGACGCAGTGCTGGTCGTCTTTACGAACTGTCTTATGGCTGGATGAATCACGTATAATTTCGAGCCAAGGTGACTCACGTGTTGACATCTTCCGTGGAAGTGCTATGGACAGCGCGCTATGACTATCAACCCCATTGGAGATTGAAAGAACACAAGCACGACTACTTTCAGATGATCTATTTTGTTTCCGGGTCGGGCCGCATTTCTGTGGGCGAGGAGGAGCACCCGATCACGGCGGGCTCTCTTTTGCTGGTCAAGCCCGGCTGCCCGCACGCTCTGAACCCTTCATCGCTGGTCAAGACGCTGGATATCAAGTTCCTGGTGAAGGATCGTTGGCTGCGCAAGCTGCTGCTTTCGGCGAGCGTGCTGCTCGAAGAAAATGAACCGCGGATTGCGGATGTATTCGAGCGTATCCGGCACGAGGGCGAACACAGGGGTTATCTTTATCGAGAATTGTGCACCGCTTATCTGGCGGAACTTTTACTGGTGTATCTGCGCAACGAGCATGCAGATAATGGAGATCAGCAGAGTGACCCGCTCGAGCAGGAACTGTCGGGAGATTGGATCGTTCAGCGAGCAGCACGGTTTATCCGGGAGCACCATGCCGAGGACTGCAGCCTGATGCAGATTGCAGGTATCGTCGGACGATCGGACCGTCACGTCCGGCAGCATTTCAAAAACGCGCTCGGAGTCTCTCCCCGGCGCTATCTTCTGCAGTACCGGATCCACAGGGCGCAGGAACTGATTGAGTACTCCGGCGATTCTTTTAAAGAGATCGCGGGCAAAGTGGGGTTTAAGAGCGTGCATCATTTTGCACGGGCTTTTCATGAGATCTGCGGCGAGACTCCGGGCGGTTGGCGCAGAAAATATCAGGCGGGGATCTGCAAAGACGTCAACATCGACCCCGAATTTGTAAATACGAACTGGACGGAGCAGGCCGACGATGTTCTTCCTATGCTGGCGAGAGCGGCGGGAACGGTGATGAAGGCAACGCCCCCGCCTGGCCGGATGAGAACTTCTCTGTCTTAGTGTAGTGCGTCACACAGATAGGCCCTTATCGAGCAAGGCTTGATGCCTTCAGCCCGTGTGTGAGAACTCCATTTCCAAACTCAGTCCCGGAGGGACGGCTGAAAATAGGCCGCGACCCAATCCTGGACAACTTTCAGCCGTCCCTTCGGGACTCGTTGTGGCGGTTGTCAACCCCCGAGACTGCGTTTCCAGGATAGGTCCGCGGAACCGCAGATCCCTCCGCTCCGGTCGGGATGACAAAGGAAAGGGAACCGATTCCATAAAAAGTAGTTACTGAACCGGGGCGTTTTTGAAAGCTAATTTGGACAGGTCTGAAGTTCAGCCGTCCCTACGGGACTCTTCGTGGCGGTTGTCAACCCCCCGAGACTGCGTTTCCAGGATAGGCCCGCGGAACCGCAGATCCCTCCGCTCCGCTTCGCTCCGGTCGGGATGACAAAGGAAAGGGAAACGGTTCCATAAAAAGTAGTTACTGAACCGAGGCGTTTTTGAAAGCTAATTTGGACAGGTCTGAAGTTCAGCCGTCCCTACGGGACTCTTCGTGGCGGTTGTCACCCCCCCGAGACTGCGTTTCCAGGATAGGTCCGCGGAACCGCAGATCCCTCCGCTCCGCTTCGCTCCGGTCGGGATGACAAAGGAAAGGGAACCGGTTCCATAAAAAGTAGTTACTGAACCGAGGCGTTTTTGAAAGCTAATTTGGACAGGTCTGAGGTTCAGCCGTCCCTCCGGGACTGAGTTTGGGCATGCAGTTCTCACACGGGCTGAAGAGCGTGCTCTTCACACGATTCCTGCAGGACAAGATTCTTGACACCACTACATGCACGACGTTATGAGTGACGCACTACACTAGCTGTTGCCTGCCTCAGAAATAGCCTTTCAGGGCAAACTCGATCTGCCTGCTGCCATTCAGGGTTGAGCTTACCTGTGCGCCCGACGCTGAATTGATAGCAGTGGAGGGCGCGGAGAACGTGGGCCGATTAAAGACATTGAAAAATTCGGCGCGGAATTCAATTGACCTCTCCTTGGAAAAAGTGAAGGCCTTCAGCATGGCGAAATCGAATTGGACCAGGTCGTCCGCCCGCATGGTATACCGGCCAAGGTTTCCATAGGTATAGAGCGACGGCACCGCAAACGCATTTACGCCGCTCGGGTCCAGTGCCTTGCACGACGCGTTGGCGGAAACGTAGAACCAACAGGAGACATTCTTCAGGATGGTGGGCTTGCCGACGAGGTTCGGCCTCTGGTTGCCAAAACCGGTATTTGCCTGGTCATTGCTGATGGTCGGGGTGAAAGGTAGACCAGACTGCGCGGTGGTGATCCCTGATAGCGTCCAGTTCCCCAGAACTGCGTTACCCCAGCTGGGAAGATCCCCGAGTAGCGCTTTGCCCCGGCCAATCGGAAGCACATAGTTATAACTAACGACAAGATTGTTCGTTAGGTTGTATTGGCAAACTCCCCAATACGGGAGAGCTGGATTTACTTGCCGGAGGTCGGTAGAGATGTTGTAGGTTCCATTATCAAGGCACTTGGAGTAGGTGTACGAAACGAGCCCGTTTGCGCCGTGCCAGGTACGGCCTTCTACCTTGGCCTGCAGTGCGTTGTAATTCGCAGCGCCTAAGAACTCCCCAAGGGTGATGGTGCCCCACTGGGGATAGGGCCGCCGGGTTTGAATGGTGCCTGGCCCCGGTGCGGGATCGTTGCTAGACCATTGCTGTTCCGTGCGATTGCTCTTGCTACCCACATACGCGACGTCCCATGAAACGGCGTTGCCGACCTGGTGCTGAATGGCGAGGTTCCACTGCTGCGTGTAGGTGTTGCGGACGTGAGCAGGCATGGAGACGACGTTCGGAGTGGAACAGGAATTTGCAGCGATGCCGAAAGAGCACGGTGTTCCTGGATGAGGATTGGGACTGACGATGGGAGAGCTCTGGTAGAAATTGCCAAAGGTCAATTGGGGTGGGGTGGTTCCCGAGTTGTTCACCGTCTGGGATGCGATAAAGGGAACGCTGTTTTGCGAGTTGTTGATGTTGTTGTCATCCGGATAGCCATAGAAAATGCCGTAACCGGAACGAACTACCCATTTGCCGCCATGCGGGTTCCAGGCGAATCCGATGCGAGGCGCAATGTCTCGATTGTCAGGCGGCCTGACGGAGATGGGCAGCCCCTGCCCTCCGCTGAGCTCAATACGATCCTGGAAGAGAGGATAGAGTGTAGCGGTTTGCGGTTGCGCCTGCAATGAGAAGTTGGAGGGGATGATCAGGTTGCCAGTGACTGGATCGAACCCGGTGGTTTGACCATGAAGACCGTTGTAGAAGGGATTGAGCTCCCAGCGGAAGCCGAGGTTCAACGTCAGATCCGACAGGACGCGGTAATCGTCTTGAAAGTAGTAGCCCTGGAAATTTCCGATGTTTCCCCAGATATTTCTGAAGTAACTGCGGGTTCCGCTCTTGGCATAACCAAGCAGAAAATCGGCAAAGTTATCGCCCGTGTAGGACCCATTGAAGGTGAACTGGCCGACCGAGTTCGATCCGGAGATGTATTCCAGCTTGTTGTGGAACCACTCGAAACCAAATCGCATGTCGTGCTTTCCGAAGACATGAGTTACCCGGTCTACGTATTGCCACGAGCGAAGACGATTCGACTTGGGATAGGAGTTAAGAGACGCCCCGGGAAAATTAGAGTAGTTGGCAATGGTGATGCCGGGAAATCCCAAATACTCCGAGGGCGCCAGTCCGTCCAATCCCTGGATTCCCGCCGCGTCATTGACGTTTTGGCCTTGAAAAGAGCTGGTGAAGAAGAAGTAACTCCGGTAATAGGACATCTGCGCTTCATTGATCCACTGGGGATTGAAAACATGTGTCCAGCGAACCTCCGGATCCTGCCCCCGGCTGCGTAGAGGAAACGTACCCATGGGGGCGTATGCATTTGGGTCAGTCTCATGGTTGTCGGAGATGGAATACCGTCCCATCACATGATCCGGGGCAGTCACCTGGTAGTCGACCCGGATGTCACCTTTGTCGAGTTGCTGCTTGAGGGGGCTGGTGTTGATCGCACGATAGATCTGCCCGGTAACGGAATTCGGCAAGGGCATGTACTGGAGCAAGTACTGAGCCTGCGGGGTTATCAACGATGAGGGAATCACGTTTCCGGGAAACGGCTTTCCGGTAGCCGGGTTGGTGATCACGGTAGTGGAACCGCTGAAATTACCGGCCCGCTCCGCCTGGCTGGGCACGACGTTATTGAAATCTTCGCCAAGCCGCAGCAGTGTGCTCTCAGCGTCGACAAAGAAAAATAGCTTGTCACGCAGGATGGGAGCACCGAGGTTTGCGCCAAACTGGTTGCGATGCAACGGCTCATCGCGTTGATGCGTGCCCGCTGCGGGAAGGAAGAAGTAATTCTTTGCATCCAGCGCACTGTTGCGGAAGTATTCATAAGCGGTACCGTGCCAGGCGTTAGTCCCGCTCTTCAACGTGGCGTTAATGATGGTGGGAGTGTGCCCGTACTCGGCAGGCATGTTTCCGCCTTCCACCTTGAATTCCTGCAGGGCGTCTACGTTGGGCTGGATGATTGTGCCGCCGGCTTGAAATTCAGTGATGTCGGCACCGTCCAAGAACCATCCTGTCCAGGTTGGGTCAAGCCCGTTGACCGTCACGTTGACAATGGAAGCGCGAATAGAGGTTCCTCCACCGGTACCGGCGGGGTTCTGGCCGGTGCTGATGTAGCTGACACCCGGGGTGAGCTGGGTCAGTTGCCAGAAGTTTCGTCCGTTGATTGGCATGGTCGCCACCGTTTTGGTGTCGACAACCTGGCCGAGTGAGGAAGTCTGAGTATTGAGAAGAGGGGCCGTAGCGGTTGAGACGGTGACCTGCTCGCTCACGCTGCCTACCTGCAGGACGGGGTCGAGAGTCGCTCGCTGCGCTACCTGTAGTTCAACACTTGGCAGTGTGGTGGTCTTAAATCCGTCGTGACTCACAATGAGCGAATACTGCCCGGCCTGAAGGTCCGGGATCGTATAAATCCCAACCGAGTTGGTAACGACAGCTCGCTCCTGACCGGTCTCCAAACTCCTGGCGACCACACGAGCTTGAGGGACTGCAGCACCAGAACTGTCCTTGACTGTTCCACTGATCGTACCGGTGCTCACCTGAGCGTGAGAATTGCTCATGGCAAACAGCATCAGAAAGGCCATCCCGAATAGCGCGCACGCAAAAAACAATTTTCGATACATAAGCGTTTCTCCGCGGCTTCCGGCAGATCTGCAGGCCGCAGATTAACGGAGCCTCGACGTCCCGCGGTTTGTCGGCGGCAGGATCGTCTTCCAGTGCCGAATTATGAGCGGCTCACTCTGGCACTGTCTTTGGAGTAGAACGCAAAAGTTTTGTCTAAAACGGAGTCACACTCTTTTCTGAACACCCGCCCGGCCGCATGATCAACTGCTCGCGAGGTCATTTCCGTTTGCGGCAAGGATTCGCCAAGTTCCCGCAAAGACATTCCGAGGAAGAGCTACCTACACTGGTTCGCGTTCTATGTATTTTTGCGCGTGATGGCGGCCTCGAGCGTTCCAGTGGCGTTTCTGAAGCGAAACCGAACACAGCTCAACTCCCCCATCTGTTTGCCGATGCAACAGACAAAGTTACCGGGCCAGCAGGAGTGCTGGATCGATGGGAGCAATCTGATTTCCGCGTATTGCGGGCAGAATTGACTGGACAAATTGAAAATATCGGATGGGTAACCGCTCCGCGACGAAATACGCTCGTGGAATCGGCTTTTTTGCGTCTATACGGGCGGAAGTGTGTCTCAAACCACGCCGACATGGCTTAACTTCGATGAGCGGCAGACACCAAATGAGAAGATCGGCCCTAAGTCGCCAGACCTTCTGCCCGCGTGGCTGAGAGCGATGCGGCCGCGCGGAGTGAGAAGGAAGAATGGAAAACACGACCGCGGAAGATCAGGAAACGATTCGTGAGTTTCTGGTCGAGAGTCACGAAAACCTCTCACGGCTGGATCAGGATCTGGTTGAGCTCGAGAAGCACCCGCAGGATGCGGGTCTACTAGGAAGCATTTTTCGCACCATTCACACCATCAAGGGAGCGTGCGGGTTTCTTGCGTTTTCAGTACTAGAAGGCATCACACATCAGGCCGAAACCCTTTTAAGTCAGTTGCGAGACGGTAAACGCGAGCTCACTCCCGCGCTGGTGTCTCTGATCCTGGAGACGGTGGACGCAACCCGAAAAGTGCTCGCTGCGATTGAAACCAGCGGGAAGGAAGGTTCGGAGCGCTTTGCGGACTTGACGGAACGGCTACGTCTGACGGCACAATTGACCGCCGTGGAGGAAACGCGGTCTGGGTTCGAACCGCACGCCACGAGTACGCCGCCATCCGTGACGGAGCGCGTGGTCGAAAAGAGTGTTTCTGACGTGCACGAGATCGGTCAGGCTGAGGAAGAAGCAGGAGAGAGGAGAGACAGGAGCAAAGGAGACAGGAAGAAGAAGATGTCACGCGGTCGTCGGCCGCAGTGGATGCAAACATCCGGGTCGGAGTCGGGCTGCTGGATAAGCTCATGGACCTGGTAGGGGAGTTGGTGCTCACCCGCAACCAGATTCTGCAATTCAACATCGAGCGCGAGGATGCCGCGCTTAACGCCACGTCACAACGTTTGAACCTGATCACCACCGAGTTGCAAGAAGGCGTGATGAAGACGCGCATGCAAACGATTGGGGTGGTGTGGAACAAGCTGCCACGGGTGGTGCGCGATATGGCCACGACCTTAGGCAAACAGATTCAGTTACAGATGGACGGGGCGGAGACAGAGCTCGACCGGACCATCATCGAAGCGATCAAGGACCCGCTCATGCACCTGGTCCGGAATTCATGCGACCACGGCATCGAATTGCCGGAAGTCAGGGTCCGCGCAGGCAAATCACCGCAGGGAATACTCACCCTTCGTGCCTATCATGAAGGGGGACAGGTAAACATCGAAATCGGGGATGATGGGGGCGGGATTGACGTTGCGCGGGTCAAACAGAAGGCGATCGACAATGGCCTGCTGAGGCCGGAACAAGCGGAGAAGCTGAGCGATCGCGAAGCCCTTGGCCTCATCTTCCAACCCGGATTCTCGACCGCGCAAATCGTAACCAACTTCTCCGGGCGCGGGGTGGGCATGGATGTGGTGAAATCCCACATCGAGAAGATCGGCGGGGTGGTCGATATTTTCAGCCGCCTGGGCGAGGGCGCCACAGTCAAGATCAGGATACCGCTCACGCTGGCCATTATTCCCGGACTGGTCATCACCAGTGGGGGCGAACGATTTGTCATTCCACAAGTCAGCCTGCTGGAGTTGATCCGGCTGGAGGGTGATGCGTCCGGCAAGCACATTGAATATGTCCATGGAACCCCGGTATATCGGCGCCGCGGGAACCTTTTGCCTATTGCCTATCTGAACCAGGTACTGGGGCTTAAATCGGCGAGCCAGGACGAGGCCGTCAGCGTGGTGGTGCTGCAGGCCGAGGACCGGCAGTTCGGACTCGTGGTCGACGGCATCAACGACACCCAGGAGATCGTCGTTAAGCCGTTGGGTAAGCAATTGAAGTGGCTCACGCTGTATGCCGGCGCAACCATCATGGGGGATGGGCGGGTCGCTCTCATCCTCGATGTGCTGGGCATCGGCCAGCGATCGGGGGTGTTAGGAGCACTCCCCGAACAAGCGCGCACCTCCGGGCACCAGAAGGCGCAGGTGGAATCACCGCCACAGTGCCTGTTACTTTTGCGCACTGGTTCCTTTGGCCGTGTGGCCATACCGCTTTCGCTCGTCGCCCGGCTCGAGGAATTCCCTCAGTCTTCCATCGAGCATGCCGGCGGCGGCCAGGTGGTGCAATATCGCGAACGGATTCTTCCCCTGGTTTCTCTGCGGACAGTGCTTGAACCCAACGTTGCCGACGAGGGCGAGCAGTCCGATCCAGTGCAGGTGGTGGTTTTCAATGATGGCAACCACAGCGTGGGTATGGTCGTCGACGAGATTCTGGATGTAACCGAAGATGCAGTGACGGTGCGCCAGGGATCGGACCGCAACGGCCTGCTGGGGTCAGCGGTAGTGGGCAAGCAGGTCACGGATTTTCTTGATCTCAACGAGGTCATGCGGGCGACCGGGGGAAATTGGTTTGAGGGCAGGACCGGGCACGCTGGCGGACAAAAGATCCTGCTGGCTGACGCCTCAGCATTCTCGCGAGCGATGGTCCGTAGCGGTCTCGACATGGCGGCGTATGTGGTGCTTGAAGCAGAGAATCTGGAACAAGCAATTACACAGTTGGAGCAACAAGGAGTGGACGTAGTATTGGCTGCGCTCGACCTTCCGCCCGGTGGCGGTACTGATCTGCTGACCGCCATGCGTCTTCGGCAAGAGTGGGCCAAGATTCCAGTTGTGCTTTTGGCCGGTTCGGCCGAGCAGATCCAGGAGGCAGCTGCCCGTGAGGCGGGGTTTGAAGGCTGCCAGCCGAAGTTCGATCGTGCACTGGTGCTTGCATCGGTGGCCAGGCTAGTCGCGCCGCCGCCGGCTCGCTTTTCCGATGCATCGCTCCTAGTGGGAGGCAAGGTGGGGGAGAAGAGATAGACGATGGCGACTGAATCGGCAGTTGCGAAATCCGGGTTGGCGCAGGGCAGCGGGCAATTCTCGACCTTTTTCGTGGCTGACCTATTTTTTGGTGTGGATGTGCTCAACGTGCAGGAAGTGTTGCGCTTCCAGCAAATGACGCCGGTGCCGCAAGCCCCGGAGGTGATCGAGGGTTTGATCAACCTGCGCGGCCAGATCGTAACCGCGATCGATATGCGCCGGCGGCTTGGATTGCCGGCGCGCGCCAAGGACAAGCCGCCGATGAATATGGTGGTCCGCACTTCTGACGGCGCGGTCAGTCTCCTGGTGGACGATATTGGCGACGTGCTGGACATGGATGCAGCTACCTACGAGAGGCCACCGGAGAACCTGGATCCGGCGGCGAGAGCGGTGATCCGGGGCGTCTACAAGCTGCAAGCCCGGTTACTGCTGGTGCTGGATGCGGAACGCACCGCGGAACTGACTGGTCTCGAAAGCGACGGCTAGCCGGCAGCCGTGGCGAAGTTCAGCTTCTGAACAACTCTAATTTGATCACCGGGCGGCAACGCAAGAGAAACGCGAAGGAGCAAGAGAAATGACAAAACGAGCCAGCCATCCCCGGCAAGCATCCTCTGGCTGCAATGGTAAGCCATTGGCGGCCGCTGGCATTCTCTCCCTTCCAGCAGTGGTGGCACAGGCGACGCCTGAAGACGATCAACTTGAGCACGAGATCCTTCGCCTGGTGGAAGCATCGCACGACGGCCGCCTGGGCGAGCGCGGGAGAACAGAGCGCTTCGAAGGGAAGAACCGGAAGGTGATTGAAAGCGTCAACGAAATGCTGGACGCCATCCTGCTACCGATCGGGGAGAGCAATCGGATCCTCACTTTGGTGCGCGGGGGGAACCTGCGCGAAAAAGTCGAGATTACCTGCAAAGGCGACCACGAGCAGATGAAGAATTCGGTGAACGGCTTACAGGGCTGGCTCACTGAACTGGTGGGATTTGTGACCAAGATTGCCCACGGCGACATGACGGCGTCTATCAACAAGGTATCTGAACAGGACCAGATCCATGAATGGCTGTTCCTGCTGAAGACCAACATCGAAGAGCTGGTGACCGATGGCCGGTTGCTGGCCCAGGCTGCGGGAGAAGGCAAGCTGGGTGTACGCTCCGACGCGAGCAGGCATCAGGGAGCGTATCGCAAGATTATGGAGGGCTTCAATCAGACATTGGACGTTATCGTTGAACCGCTCAAGACAACGGCAGAAAATGCCAGCACGCTCGCCTCTTCTTCAGAGGAACTCACGGCGGTGAGCCAGCAGATGGCGGGCAATGCGGAAGAGACCGCGGTGCAGGCCAACGTGGTGTCAGCGGCCAGCGAAGAGGTCTCAAAAAATGTAGCCTCGGTTGCGTCTGCCTCCGGGCAGATGCAGGCTTCGATTCGCGAGATTTCGAAGAACGCGAACGACTCTGCACGGGTCGCAAAGAATGCGGTCACTGTGGCATCGACGACCAACGAAACCATGAAGCAGTTGGGGGAATCGAGCCGCGAAATCGGCAACGTGATCAAGGTCATTACTTCGATCGCGCAGCAGACCAACCTGCTGGCACTGAACGCAACCATCGAGGCGGCACGGGCTGGGGAAGCGGGCAAAGGCTTTGCCGTGGTGGCCAATGAAGTCAAGGAACTGGCCAAGCAGACGGCCAAGGCGACGGAAGAGATCAGCCAAAAGATCGAGGCCATCCAGGGAGTGACCAAAGGGGCGGTCACGGCGATCGAGGAGATCGGCACCATCATTAACCAGATCAACGACATCTCCAACAGCATCGCGTCCGCGGTGGAAGAACAGACGGCGACTACCAATGAGATCGGACGCAGCGTGGATGAAGCTGCCCAGGGGGTCAACGATATTGCGAAGAACATCGGCGGCGTTGCGACGGCTGCGAGGCATACGACGCAGGGAGCCAACGATACCAAGATGGCTTCTCTGCAATTAAGTGAGATGGCGGCGCGGCTACAAGCAGCCGTAGCGAAGTTCACCTTCTGACGCAGTATGCGGGCTGGCCGCTAGCAACAACGGTGGACGCATGATGAAGAAAGCGCTCATTGTCGACGATTCCAAAACGATTCGCATGATACTGGGTAGGATTTTGCGAGAACTGGGTTACGAAGTCTGCGAGGCGGTAAACGGAAGAGACGCTCTGAAAGTGATCGAGTCAGAGAAGGCTGCTGTCCATTTGGTTCTGGCGGACTGGAACATGCCGGAGATGAATGGGCTGGATCTGGTCAAGCACTTGCGCCTGAATCCGGAACTCGCTTCGTTGAAGGTGGTTATGGTGACCACCGAAACCGAGGTGGACCACATCGTATCCGCCCTGGATGCGGGCGCCAATGAGTATGTCATGAAGCCTTTTACGAAAGACATTCTCAGGGAAAAACTGGAGATGGTTGGGATTCTTCCCGTGGCGAGCGATTCGGCATGACCGTAGTGAACCGTCGTTTGCTCAAGCCGGGTGACCGGATTCGCGTGATGGTGGTGGACGACTCGGTGGTGATTCGCCGGCTGGTCACGCAAGCGCTGGAGCAGGATGCAACCATCGAAGTGGTAGGAACTGCCTCGAACGGCGCCATCGGGCTGCAGCGGATCCCGCAGTTGAGTCCGGACGTGATCACGCTGGATATCGAGATGCCCGACATGAACGGTCTGGAAATGTTGCGGCGTATTCGACGCGAATATCCGCAATTGCGCGTGATTATGTTCAGCACGCTTACTGAGCGTGGCGCGGCTGTAACGTTGGAGGCCCTGACATTGGGGGCCGACGACTACGTGCCCAAGGTTTCGAACGAAGGCTCGCTCGATCGCTCGATGGCCCGTCTTCGGGAGGAGCTGATCCCAAAAATCAAACAGTTCTTCCGCGTGGCCGACCGGAGTGCGGCTGCCGCAACTTCGCCGGCGCATGTATCTGCTGTGTCCGTCGCAGGCGCCAAGCCGATGGTGCAGAGCCTGAAGTCACGGCCCAAGGTGGTGGTGATCGGAGTTTCCACCGGCGGGCCTGCCGCACTAGGCGCGATGCTGCCGTCGATCCCTGCGAGGTTCCCGTTGCCGATTTTACTGGTGCAGCATATGCCACCTTTTTTTACCCGGTTACTCGCAGAGCGTCTAAGCACGACCTGCCAACTGATGGTCAAGGAAGCAAGCGAGGGTGATCCGGTGGAACCGGGAAAGATTTTGATTGCGCCGGGAGATTTTCATATGAAGGTGGCCTCTCGCGGAGGGGTCATACGGGTGTGTCTGGATCAGTCACCGCAACAGAACTCCTGCCGTCCCTCGGTCGATGCGCTGTTTGAGTCGGCTGCGGAGTTGTATGGCGGTGCGGTGCTGGCTGTCGTTTTGACGGGTATGGGGCAGGACGGATTGCTGGGGGTGAAGCTTCTGAAGGCACGCGGGGCGAGGGTTCTGGTACAGGATGAAGCATCCAGTGTGGTTTGGGGTATGCCCGGTGCAGTGGTGAAGGGCGGCCTTGCCGACCGGGTGCTTCCGCTCGATGATGTGGTGCCTGAGATCCTAAGCGTTACGGGCATGACGGGCAGGAACTAAGAGGGATTGCATGGAGAGCCGGGTACTCAGCACGCAGATCTTGCCGGAGAACTATCGCTTCCTTCAGGAGCACGTGCGTGCTCGCGTGGGCATCGTGCTTGAAGATAACAAGCACTACCTTTTTGAAAGCCGCCTCGCGCCTATCGTCAGGCAATACGGCCTCGGCTCGATCAACGATTTGTGCGTGCTGCTGCGTGCCAAGGGCAACGTCGCACTCGCCCACCAGGTGGTTGAGGCCATGACCACCAACGAGACCTATTTCTTCCGCGATCCCGCTCAGTACGAGGCGATACGGACGGCTTTGTTGCCCAGACTTAAGGCGGAGAAGCGAGATACTCAGACCTTGCGCTTCTGGTCAGCTGCGTCCTCCACCGGGCAGGAAGCTTACAGCCTGGGCATGCTGCTGCTGGAGGAAGGATTGCAGGACTGGAACACGCAAATTCTCGGTACAGACTTCTCGGAGAAGGTGGTGACACGTGCCCGATCTGGACTTTATCAGCAGATCGAGGTGAATCGAGGGCTGCCGGCGACGCTGTTGGTGAAATACTTTCTTCGGTCAGGCCTGGATTGGCAGCTAAGTGAAGTGGTCCGCCGAATAGTTCGTTTTGAGACGATTGACTTACGCAAGAGTATGCGCGCCCTCGGACCTTTCGATATGGTGTTCTGCCGTAACGTTATGATCTATTTCGACAACGAAACCAAGAGAAACATCGTGAAAGAGATCCATGGCACGTTATTTCAGGGAGGGTGGCTCCTATTGGGTGGCGCTGAGATGGCCTTTAGCCTCGAGGAGCGTTTCGACCGACAAGTAGTGGGCAACGTGACCGTATATGTAGCTCGATGAAAGGACTGCCGTGCTAACTCAAGTGAATCCAGAAATGATGACCCAGATTGTCGAGTCGGTATTCATGACCATGATGAACCTTGAGGTGGTTCCCTATGAGATACCGTGGTCCCCATCCCACGATCAATTAACATCGGTAATTCACCTTTCGGGGAATCGGAATGGGACGCTATTGTTCGAGTGCAATCGATGGGAGGCCTGCCGGTTCGCCGGCCGGTTTCTTTCGATAGAACCACCGACCACGGTAAACGATGACGTGCGCGACGTACTGGGTGAATTGGCCAACATGATCGGCGGCAACATAAAGTGTGCCGTGGCGTCGGGTCTGAGGCTGTCGATGCCCGCCGTTGCGGATGGAAGCAACTATGGGGTACGGATTTGGGGGTGCGAATTCCATAGGCTTGGTTTTGAGTGTGAGGAAGGGCCCTTCTGGGTCACGCTGTTGGCCGTCGCACCGGGAGAATTCCCGGACGCAGATCAGGCGATCGAGTTGAGCATTCACTGAAACTCATTCCCGTCTCGCATTGAGCCGGCTTGACCTGATTCGAGGCGCGGCCCTGACAGATTTGGGGCAATCTGCCGATAGAGACCTAGACACAACCTATTTCCCGATAGACAAGGCGGCAGGATGGATATTCTTCTAGTGGATGACAGCAAGACGATGCGCGGGATCGTCCAGCGGGCGATTCGGCAGGCTGGATTTCGCGGGCTTACCGTCGGCGAAGCAGAAAATGGGGTCCAGGCTTTAGAAAAGCTGCGCGCAGAGCAGCCGAAGCTCATTCTTTCCGACTGGAACATGCCCGAAATGTCCGGCATCGACTTCCTGGTACAGGTAAGGGCATCGGAAAACAAGGTACCTTTTGGCTTCATTACCTCAGAGGCGTCGGCAGCCATCAAAGACCTTGCCATGAAGTCGGGGGCAAGTTTCCTGATCACCAAGCCGTTTAGTCCAGAAGCCATGCAAGAGGCTTTGTCCCCGATTCTAGGCAAGAGCTAACCCATGTCAGAGCCAACGCCGTTCGCACTGTCAAAACTTTTTACCGACTTGATCGGCCGCAAAGTGACGTTCACCCAGACAACCGTCGCAGCGGAAACGAAGATCAAGCAGATGTATGGGATCTACAGGCTTCTGCCCGGTGAAAGCGCGATCGTCGTCAAGTCTGACCTGCCGCTGCTGGGTTCACTTGCGGGAGTACTTGTGGGCTTACCCGATTCGGCTGTAAAGGAGCATCTTGCGGCGACGCCGGTTGAGGAACTCCTACGCGATGCGATCCATGAGGTTCTGAACATTGCCTCAGCCGTGATTACCCACGATGGGCGGGCGATTTTCGTCAAGATGGTGGGAGATCCAGTTCTCATCGATGGTGAGGCAGGAAAGGTTTTTAAAAAGCCGGCCCACAGGAGCTATTTCAACGTCCTAGTGGATGGTTACCAAGGCGGTAAGTTCACTGTATTTGCCCCATCCGCGCCGGTTTAGAACTTTTCGCGCGGGCTATCTCCTCTTCTTTTAACGCCAGCGACTGGTCAGATCTCTATGTCTGTACCAACCTCCAAAAATCAAAGGTTCCTCGGCAGACAGGCAATCTTCGACGAGAAGATGCGCCATTATGGATACGAACTGTTGTTTCGCTCCGGAGCGGAAAACGCATTCAGTGGGAACATAGAAGACGCCACAAACCAGACCATCGACAACTGCTTATCGATGATCGCCTGTTCTTCCTGCAAGAATCTTTTCGTGAATTGTACCCGTAACGCCCTGGTCAGCCGGAGTGTAAACCTGCTGCCCAGCCGAACCGTGGTGCTCGAGATTCTGGAAACCGTCAGAGTTGATGCAGAGGTTGTAAGAGCATGCAGAGGACTCAAACAGGATGGTTTTCGCGTGGCTCTGGACGATTTTTCTCCTGCTAACAACACGAGTGAGCTGATGGAGATCGCGGATTATGTCAAGGTGGACTTTCGCGCTTCTGACCCGGCCGCCAGGCAGGAGATCTATAAGATGTTCGGCAAGAAGACGATTTTCCTAGCAGAGAAAGTCGAGACACTGGTTGAGGTGCAGGCCGCAATTGCGGAAGGTAACAAGCTGTTTCAAGGTTATTTCCATGGCCGGCCGGAGATTATTGCCGAAGCGCAAATATCCTCGGCCAAGGCGGTCTATCTCCAGCTTTTCGCGGCATTGGCAGAGAGCCCCATGGATTCGAAAGGGATTGAAGAGCTCTTATTAATGGAACCGTCGCTCTGCTACCGGCTGCTCCGGCTTGCCAATTCCGCAGTCTACGGACTTCGATACCGGATATCGACCATTCAGGCGGCCCTGAACACCGTTGGCGAAGATGCATTTCGGAAGCTCGTCACGGTAGTTCTCGCCGGCAACCTGTCTCCGTCCGCAGTGGACAGGGACGCGGAACGGGCACTGGAGCGAGCCTTCCTTTGCGAGTCTCTCGCCCCGGTCCTCGATGAGAATGGGCCCGAACTATATATGCTTGGCATGCTCTCCATGATGGACCGGATGTTGAATATTCCGATGAAGCAGTTGATAGACCTTATCTCTGTAGACTCCCGGATCCAAGAAGCACTGCTCGGGTCGGTGGAAGGCATGGGCCGAGCGCTCGTGCTCTGCGAATACGAAGAGCGCGGAGGATCCTCCCAGGGATTGCCGCATCCCGTTGAGTTGGTCGCTGACAGCTCCTCATATTATTTTCGCGCCCTAATTGCCGCGGGAAACGCCTTGCAAGGGCTGCGGAGCTAACGGGGCATCGGCGGCTGATTTGACCGTGGCGGGAGTCGCCGTAGAGACAACCACAATATCCACCCGCCGGTTCGCTTTGCGGCCTTCCGCGGTATCGTTACTCGCAGCAGGATGATACTGAGCGTAACCTGCAATCGAAATCTTCTGCGGGTCAACACCGGACTCGTTCAGTAGCATCATTGCCACCGCCATAGCCCGGGCCGTCGACAGATCCCAGTTGGAAGCAAAGGCAGCGTTGTGAATCGGCACATTGTCGGTATGGCCTTCTACCCGCATATCGAGGCCGTATTGCATCAGCACTTCCGCGATGCGCTTGACCTTATCGCCTGCGCCCGGCATGAGCCGCGCTTCCCCACTGCCGAAGAATCCGAGTTCATGAAGGCTGATCACGAATCCTTCCGGGGTCATGCGCAAGACAACCTCCTGACGCTCGATCTCTTTGCCCAGTGCCTTATGGAGTTTCTTTTGCAATTCAACCATATCAATGCCTGCGTTCGCAGGTACGGTGCTCGGCCTGGCTTCACCAGTGCTGGTTGGACCCATGACGCGCGAATTATCGGCCGCGCTATCGCTGCTGGAAAAGGCTCCCATGTCTTGAAATCCGGTTCTGACAGATTTGGATACGCTCTCAATCGACTTCCTGTCATGATGAGAGGAAGCGAACAAGACCACAAAGAGAGCGAAGAGAAGGGTCATGAAATCCGCATAGGAGACGAGCCAACGCTCGTGATTTAAATGGTCCTCATGTGTTCTACGGCTACGGGCTCTCATTTGGCCACCAGCTGGGCTACTCTTGATGGTGCTGCAGGGGTCGCCAGGTAAGTGGCGAACTTTGCCTCAAAAATTCTTGGGTTCACCTTTTCCACCATGGAGATCACGCCATCGAGCATCAATACACGCAGCGCTTGTTTTCTGCGCATCAGTATCTTGATCCTCCCGGCGCAAGGAAGAAAGAGAATGTTCGCTGAACCTACGCCATAGATTGTCGCTACGAACGCAACCGCGATTCCCTTACCAACTTCGTTGATGTTCTGCAACCGCTGCATGACCTGAATGAGGCCGATGACGGCACCGAGAATGCCGATGGTTGGGGCAAATCCGCCGGCTGCTTCGAAGACCTTTGGGATCAACTCTTCTTTGTCGGCTTCGGTGTCCATTTCAAACTCCATTCTCTGCCGCAGGTCGGGTGAATGGGTGCCGTCGACAGCGAGTGTCATTGCCTTTTTCAAGAAGGGTTCCTGGATCAATTCAAGTTCCGATTCAAGAGACATCAGACCATTGCGCCGCGCTCTTACGGCGTAGCGAGTCATGTCTTCGATGAGTTGTGCGGCAGGGTCTTTTTTACCGATGAAGACCGCCTTCAACTGCCCAAATGCCTGCTTTACTACGGCAAAGGGAAATTGCACCATCACCGCGCCGAACGTGCCTCCGAAGACAATCAGGGCTGCGGTGGGCTGTAAGAGCTGGGCAACCTGGCCGCCGTCGAGATACAAACCGACAGCGATTCCCGCGGCCGCGATGCCAATTCCACCTACTGTGCTCTTATCCACGGCGAACTCCCTCAAAGACACCCGCAACCAGGGATGACATCCAGAGTGCGGAGGCCGGGTGAGCGGGGCTGAACTTGTTCCGTGGGAACAGGGACACTATGCGGGCAACCATTGGTGGACTCCTCTGCGATAGGTGGCCGGCTCCTACCCTCACTGTTTGCGAGTTCGGAGCCAACATCTATAACATTCTTATAGACTTGCTATCGGGCTGGAGCGGGTTTTCTTTCAGCAAACGGCATCCCCCGCACTAGGCATGAACGGCCACGAACGTGGCAACGAATCAGGCGGGTGATTGGCAGCGGGAAGGTGGGGGTTTCGATGACGGGGTTATAGCAAGGGATACAGTCACAGGCGCGAGATAAGTCCAACTTGTGCCAGCTTCTCGTCAATCTGGATGGCCGTAAAGGGTTTCATCAAGTAGTCGTCGGCGCCAGCTATGAGCGCTCCTTGCAGGTCTCGCATGCCGGGCTGAGACACTGCCAGCATCACGACCCTGGTATCTTCGACAGACTCCTGGCGCAGCCGGGTTACAAACTCCAGGCCATCTATCTCGCGCAGAGTCCAATCGACCAGTACAAGATCGGCGTTACCCATCGCGCGCAGGGCATCCATAGCCTGCTGACAATTGTTCGCTTCAGTTACTTCAAACCCCCGCATGGATAGAATGCGGTGGAGGACGGATCGCATCGTGTTCGAACTGTCTACCACCAGAGCCTTCATCAGTTTCTCGCTTCCGAACATGAGCACGAAGCCAAGCCTTCCCACAGGCGCAAGTGGGAGCAATGCGGAACGCCAGGTCGGACCGCGGCGCAAACCGGGTTCTTACTTCCCTATTGGTTATCCAGGTCAGCCGGATTGTGAAAAAGGAATTCTTTCGACTTTTGATTCTTGCATGGGTGAGGAGGTAGTCGTCTGGGCGGCAAGGGGCGGGGTTTCCGGAGGCCCATGCGGGACAGTGTCAAGCTTGTGCCAGGCGCTTCTGATCTGCAGGATGGTGTCTATCTGGGTATCGAGCAATGCGGCTGACTGAGTAACGGACGCTTGCATCATCGTGGCGCGCAGGTAGGCATAAAATCGCGACAACGCTTGCGCCGACTCTCCGCCTTTATCCGTATCGACCCAGCTTTCGAGCTGGCCGAGCACGAGGCTGGCGTGATCAAGTTCCTTGCACCGCTTCTCGATGTCGCTTTTGCGGATGGCGGCGGCCGCTCTTCGAAGATCCCCCGCCAAGGTGTCAAAAAGAGCGACGATCAGGCCGATGGAACTCGCACCTTCAATCGCCGATTTCCTATAAGACAGTTCCGTTTTACTTAGCTTCATGCTCAGCTCTTACTCGGAGTGACACCCAGCTCCGCCTGGATTTGTGCCATCTCAGCCGGCAGTTGCTGCAGTGCGATCTCGGCCGTGCTATACGTGGCGGTAAGAGTGGTTTGCTGGGCGGCGATGTAGTTTGTCTCGAAGTTGCTAATTTGCGTAGTGAGATCGTTATAACTGGCCTTGAAGCCGCTGAGATCGACCGTGAAGGCGCCATCTGCCGGCTCAGTGAAGGTGTTCAGGGCGTTATTCATGGCCGCAGCAAACCCGTTCAAGGCTGACCCGTCGAAGAAATTCTGAACATCGTTGGGATTATTGGTGAGCGCGCTGTTGAGAGTGGCCGAATTGACGCTGAGTGTACCGTCTGTATTGGCCGTGATGCCCAGGTCGTTCAGCGTGGTAACGGTAGTGGTGGTTCCGGTTGCCGGCGTGACTGCATAGTTGATGGTCCCCTCAAGGGCGCTCTGCAAGTTAACAACCGTGGAGTCAGAGGAGAGCACGCCCTCGCTGCTTGAGCCACTGGCAATCGTAAACTGCGCGTTCACGAGCCCAATCGCAGTGTTGTAGTCGGTGACGAACTGATTGATGGCGGTGCTAATTTCGGCAGCGTTCGAGGTTACGTTTAACGTGACGGGGACCCCCGGATCAGCGGCGGAGAGTGACAAACTAACACCACTGATCGCTCCGGTGACGCTATTGCTCGCACTGGTGATGGGGACGCCGTCTACCGTCAGCGAGGCATTCGCCCCAGCAGCGGATTGGGTAAAGCCAAAGCTGGGCTCACTAATAGTGAACGGGGTGGTACCGTCCGAACTGACGATGGACAGGTTTGTACCATTGGCATCGCTGCCGGCGGTCGCGGTGACCCCGAGATTCATGGAATTGATATTGGACGCAAGTTGGGCGTAGGTTTCGCCGGTTGTGGTCGAGACGGTTGTCGTCACGCCGCCGCTGGTTAGAGTGAAGCTATTGGTGCCAAGGGTGTCACCGGGCGGAATGTCTGGCGAGGTCCACTGGGTTCCGGTGAAGTTCGCCGAGGTTATCGAGAAATCGCCGGCGGTGCCGGAGGTATTCGAGATAATTGCGAGCCTGGAGCCCGAGGCGTCACTCACCACGGACGCAGTAAGGCCCAGACTAGAATTTCCATTGATGGTACTGGCGAGATCGTTGAGATTGTCGGCTGTCTGGCCGGATCCGGTCGGGATGGTGACCGAGGCGCCGGCAGTCGTGGTGAGGGTGAAGGACGAGGTGGGCAGAGTCCCTGTCGGACTGGCTGCCGCGTCGGAATACCATGCTCCTGTACTGGCCAGGCTATTGACCACGATCGTATGGGTGCCGGCAACTGTTCCGGTAGCCGCGGTGGCGGAAACGATGTTGGCGTTGGAGGAAGCCACGGACCTAGCGGCCAGAGGACCGGCAAGCGAATTCAGTGTCTGTATATCGTTCTGGACGGCCTGGGTTGCGGTTTGGATGGCGGTCAGCGCGGTGGTTTGACTGGTGAGAGTGGTCTGGTCAGCCTGCCAGCCGCGCTCTGGGGCACGGTCCGCGTAAATGGCGGCCGCGACAGCGGCGGTAACGTCAATACCGGGCGTAGTCGCACCGGTGGTTGCGGCCAGGATCGAGCTGATATTAACGGATGGGGTGGTGGTGGCGGAGCTTAAGATGGAAGACGTGCTCATAGTGAGCTACCTGCTTTCTGGTAAGACGCCATCGAGAGCTTTCAAAGCCTTGACCACATCCTGGCTTGGGGGGAACAAAGATCACTTATGGCGAAATGAGGGAGAGGTGGAACCTCGCGGGGTCCACCTCTCGTCTTTTCGTCAACGTTCGAGTTAGGTTACTGAACCAGTTTCAACACGGCTTGCTGGGCCTGGTTTGCCTGCTGGAGAGCAGCCATACCGGTGGACTGCAGGATGTTGTACTGGGTCATATTTGCGACGGTCTTTCCGATGTCAGCATTCTGAATGCTGTTGGTCGCGCTCTGCAGGTTCGTGACCTGGTTGGCCATGACAGAGCTTGCTGCGTTGAGGCGGTTAACGGAAGCGCCGATGACTCCGCGTTGGGCGGAGATGGCCGTGATCGCTGCATTGATCGCGGTCAGCGCCGACTGCGAGCCACTTGCGCTGGTCAAGACACTCGAATTGAGTCCTAATTGGGTTGAGGAAAGAGTGTTGATGGTCGTGGAGATTTGGGTGAGGGCGGCAGTGTTGGCGGAGCTGCTGTCGCTAATGAACACAGTGTTGGTGCTGGAAGCGCCGGCGACGGCATTAAAAGCACCAAGACTGGTGTCATTCGAGCTGACGTTAATCCCGGTCGCGGCCGTGTTCGTGATGGATGCCTGACCGGCGCCGTTGATGGTGAGCGCAGTACCTGCGGAAAGCGTGCCTGCCGTAACGGCATTGGTTATAGCGGTTTGCAAATTGGAGATTTTATCGCCCGCAGCAGCTGTAAAGACGAACGTTCCGCCGGTGGCTGAATCCTGAATGGTTGTTTTGGATCCGGCCGTCAATGCAGTGGTGGTCGCCAGAGGAGTACCCACGCTGCCTTGGGTGGAGGTGAAGATCGACGGTGCATTGGAAGCGAACACGTTCTGCCCGTTAAAGTTGGTGGTTGAGCCGATCTGGTTGACTTCGGACATGATCGACTGAAATTCGTTGTCGAGAGCGCTCGACTGGCTCGAGGTGATGCCGCTGTTACTGCCTTCTGTGGCCAGGGTGACAGCGCGGTTAAGAAGCGTGGTAACCTGCGACAACGCGCCGTCAGCAGTCTGCAGCAAACCGACGCCGTTGCTGGCGTTCTGCTGCGACTGCGTCAAGGCAGCGATATTCGCGTTCATTCCACTGGCAATCGACATACCGGCAGAGTCGTCCGAACCGGAATTGATCTTCAGGCCGGTCGACAGCTGTGTCAGAGTCTTTTGCAGGTTCATCTGCGTGTTGGACAATGCATTCTCCGCCGTCAGGTCGGAAACGTTGTTCAGAATGGACAGTGTCATCGGTGGATGCTCCTTTGAGTTTGCCAATTAGCGCCTGTACTCGGCATGTATGCTGGGCCTGGTTAAGGCGCAGGTCGTCGAGGGGGAGGTCGTTTTGGATAACCTCTCTATCGGCATTCCTGCCAGATAATTTCAGTGTAAGTAAGCGTATTCATCCAGATTATTTTGACAAATCAGAAGAATTATTTCTGATGCTGCCGTTAAACAGACATAGTACTTACCAGCGTGCGATATGTTCTCTGCTTGCGCCAGAGGATGAGCGCTAACAAACGATTCCAGCATCTATCAACGCAAGCAACCATGTGCATCTAAACCAGCTGCCGTACTCGTAGGATTTCACTTGGTACAAGCCGTGGAAAAGCCCAACGGGATTCCGTAGCCGTAGTGCTCGATCGGTCGCACATGGGGTAAGTCAGCACTCATGGCACTCAGTCCGGCTAAGTCGCAAACCCAGGTCCCCAGGGATGGCTGGAAAAGCCGACTCAATCCTGGACAACCTTCAGCCGTCTTCGGGACTCCCGTTGAGTTTGTCCGCAATCTCGATCGCCGTTTAATTGTCATCGATCGGTCGCAGCGCATATGACGCGGACGGTGTTGATACACTCGAGGTGACATAGCCGACACGATGGACCCGCGCTGCCTGCAATTATCCTGGCGCGAGGTAATTGAACAGGGTTTGCGGCAGAACTTTGGCGGCCGCCGCCAGAACCGCAGTGTTATCGAGCTCAGCCTGGGAGAGGCTGGTCGCTGCGGTCGCCAGGTTGACTCCGACCAGCGCATTCTGTTGCGTCGTCAGGGTGAGAGTTTCCTGGCTCAGAAAGCTATCCTGATCACTTAGTTGGCTGATGGTGTTGTCCAAAGGAACGCGCTGCTGGGTGACATAGGTTAATGCCGCGGAGACGGCGGTGGCACTGGAAGCTACGATCGCGCTGTTGCCAGTCTGAAGGGCGGTGATGAGGCCGTTGAGAGAGCCGATCACGTTTGCACCCGCAGTGAAAATCTGATCGCCGGGTATGTTGGTCGCGACGGTTGTGGAATCTCCGATCTGCACGTTATTGACGGTGCTGTTGCCGACGTAGGCGTAAGCGTTGGCAACTTCGGTGCCCCACAGAGGTCTTACTAAGCCAAGAACAGGATCGTTCGAGCTGGCTACGATGCCATGGGTACCTGAGTTGGTCGAGATCGCAAGCTCGCCCTTGGCATTGATGGTTGCGGTGGTGCCGAGGGACAGGGTGCCGGCCGCGACTGCACCGGAAATCGCGCTGGCAAGGTCGGCGATGGTATCGCCCGCGGCCGCAGTAAAGCTAAATGCCTGGCCGGTGGATGCGTCGTGGATGGTGGTGACGGAACCGGCTGTCAGCGGCGTAGTGGTACTGAGAGGAGCAGCGGCCGTCCCGTTTTGTGAGGTATAAGTGGTTGAGGCGGCGACGAATGGCGGGGTGCTGCTGGCCGAGCCGGCGAAAACGATAGACACCCTGATAAGAAGTGTTGGCCTGCGAAATCACGCTGCTCAGAAGACCCTGCGCCTGGGCGGCAAGAGCCTGATCATTGGCGGCATTGGAGGTCCCGGTGGAACCTGCGCTGGCCAAAGTGACAGCCGTGTTGAGTGATGTTATGACCGAATTAAAGGCGGAGTCCGCTGTTTGCATCTGGGATTGGACCGCGCTGACGTTGCTGGTGTATTGATCGACATTTGCCGAACTAGCGAGCGAGATCACCATACTGGCCGAGGCTCCAGGGTCATCGGAGGGCTTGTTGACGCGAAGGCCGGTGGAGACCTGCTGCAAGGCAACCGAAAGAGCCTGCTGACTCTGCTGTACTGCGTACTCCATGTCGGGAACCATGTTCACAACGCGCATTTGGATCCTTTCTACGCGTGCGTTGACAACGCGCCTTCGTTTACTCCGCCGCAGCCGTGCCCATTGTCATGGTCACTGAGAACATTGCCTGCATGGTCGAAACCACTCGGGCAGCAGCCTGGTAGGCAGTCTGAAAAGTGATCAGGTTGGCGGCTTCCTGGTCGATCGACACACCAGAAACCGAACTGAGCTGATCATTGAGCTGGAGCAAACTGGCCGCGGTCGCGGTCGATTCCGCGTTGGCGTTCGAAGTAAGACTGCCGACCTGGTAGACCATGTTGGCATACGCGTCACCCGGAGTATTTCCGGCAGGAAGCGCGTTGGTCTGCACTGCGCTGAAATTGGCCACGTTTCCGTTGCTGCCGGCAGTGCCGTCGGAACTGGCGGCAATCTTGGTGGGATTCGTGATCGCCATGCTGATGGCGCCCGCCGACCCGGCAACGGTCGCGGGAAGAGTGAAGAAGTTGCCCCCAACCGCACCGTTTTGATCGAAGCCCTTTGCCTGGGCCGCATTGAAGGCGGTGCCAAACTGATTGGCCAAAGTGTCGAGTTGGTTAAGAAGGCCTGGGATGGTCTGATCGCGCATCTGAATCATACCGCCCAGATCGCCGCTGGAGATCGCTGTGGTCATGTCGGCGCCGTTCTGATCGAGAACGTGCTGCATGCCGTCACTGCCGGTTGCGGTGTGCAATGCATAGCTTTGGGAGCCTACGACTAATGGCGTTCCATTGCCGGTGGTCAGCGTCTCGCCCTGTGCAGTCTGAGTGGTGGAGACATTGGTCAGCGCGGATAGCTTCAGCACCAGTTGATCCTGTTGGTCCTGAAGCGGTCCTCCGTTTTGCCCGGTAGCGGTCAGTTCAGCAATCTGTGGGTTGAGAGCGGCAATCTGCTGCGTGAGCTGGTTGATCTGGCTCACATCCTGGGCGACCGGACTATTGAGCGCGGTCTGTTGCGTGGTCAAGAACGTTGGAGGCCTGATTGAACGCGGTGGCCAGATTGTTTCCCGCTGTAAGCACCCCCTGGCGTTCAGCGGAGCTGGTCGGGTTGGTGGAGAGACTGGAAAGACTTGTGAACAGAGCCGACATCTCGGTGCCGATGTCCTGTGTCGACGTGGTGAAGGTGGGCTGTATCTGCTGCAACGTGCTGAGTTGCGCATTGGCACTACTTTGGGACTGAGTTTCCTGCTGGATCTGGTTCGACACCAGCTCATCGCGCACACTCTGATAGCCCTCGAAGCACAACCCCGTTGCCAATGCTGAAGTTGCCGTCATTGGTCGGCGCCGCCTCCTGGAAAATAGGAATCTGCCGGGAGTAGCCGGGCGTGTTGGCATTCGCGATATTGTTGTTCGTTACCTGCAAAGCGCCAGTATCGGCGAGCAGAGATTGTGTGGCAGACGAGAGTACGCTGGTTATCGATGACATGGCGTTACATCTCGCAAGACCAGGTCTGACGCTTCGACCTGGACAAGCCAGCCTCCTGAAGTCTGCCCGGTGTGAGTTCTGCACAGCGAAACGAGAAGAGCAATCGATCTTCCGGAGTGCTTCAGGAGCGCGGCATACTGCAAATTCAGGTCCCGGATCGCCGTAGTGGTCGCTGCGAATTTTTCGTGCGACGGAATTGTCGCCCAAACCCAGCGGCAGCTGCTCGGACGAACTGGCGGGCGCGCCGATGGTATTCGCCAGATTTGCCAGTACGGCGCAGAGCATTTCCTGTTTGGCGACACTTTCCTGAAAACTGGCGACAGCATTTCGCGGCAATAGCGTCCATAGCCACGGAAATCTCGAACGCCAGCGCCTGCAACTGTTGCAGATAGCTGGCGGCGAGCTGATCGTGGGTCTGGACTGCTTCGTCATTCATAGGCTAGCCATTCCGAGGAAAACACCTGTCACTGGCCAGGACAGGCTCTATTTGCTGTTCATGCTATTCACTCGCCATTGCCGCTGATGATGGCGGCAGCGATCTTCGTCGGCGTCCAGCTGATATTGACCGCTGCTGACCGTCTGGCGCAGGGCATCCACGGTACCTTGGCGAACCTCAGGAGAATTTAAAGCCTGGCTGGTCAGCGATTGAACGGAGGTACTGTCTGAATGGAACGAGGTCCAGTCTTGCGCGGCTGCCTGGGTAGTGGCTGGTCCGCTGCTTGAAACCCGTGCCGCAACGTTGTCCACCGGCAATTGGGCTGCTGCCGGATTGATGCCTTCAATCTTCATCGCAACTTCTCCTGTCTCAACGGTACAGCTATCGGCGTTTCGCGATAAAGTTTTCAATGTTATCCGTGAAGCGTTCATAACACTTTGAGTTAGCTACTCCGGGTGACCCGGGGGAGTTACTGGCTGAGACTGGTCATGCTCCTGGGCGCTGGGCGCGTCTGCCGCCTTATGAAGTTGTTTGGCAATCATTCTTGCGATGCCAATGCCACCTGCCGCGGTCATGGAACTGCCCAATGATTGCATGGCTATCCCCTGAAGCTGATCCTTACCGGCATCCGCGTCTTCGTCGTCATCCCCACCGGGGAGGCTGCCAAAACTCTGCTCCGCCTGCTGCAGCCAGCTGCCCAGGAGGATGGACTCAAAGTCTTTGGCTGACTTCTCGATTTTGCTATCCTCCGCCGGCGCAGAGCCAGAGTGCCGGAGGAGTTTGTCTGCCTGGGTGGTAAGCGGCGAAATGGGGGAAGCGGGTATGGCTCCGAACGTCGGAATATCGGACATTAGATGACCTCCAGATCTGCCTGCAGTCCACCGGCCGCCTTGATGGCCTGGAGGATGGCTATGATGTCGTGGGAAGTGGCGCCAATGGCGTGCAAGCCTTTGATCAACTCGTCGACATTTGCCCCTTCCTGCAGTTGTATGGATTGTGCGGGCGCATCGCCCGACCGAGAGTCTTGTTTCTGTCACCGTCTTTGTTTCTCCGCCGGAGAACGGCGGTGGCTGAGAAACGACAGTTGCGGTCTGCACGTCGATGGTTAGGCTACCGTGGATGACAGAGACCGGCGACAGCCGCACGTCGCCGCCCATCACGATGGTGCCGGTGCGTTCATTCACGACGACCTTGGCTGGCGAACGGAAATTGATGGAGAGGTTCTGCACCCGCGAAATGAGGATGGGCACGGACTCAGCGCCACTCTCGGCAACATTGACGTCGATACGATTGCTGTCGAGGGCAGTGGCGATTGCCCTGCCAAACTCGTTGTTAATCACGTCGGCGACGTCGCGCGCCGCGGTAAAGTCGGAGTTGAGCAACAGTAACGAAACGGTGCGAAAGCGACTCAGATCGACGGCCGCTTCCCGTTCGATGATTCCCCCGTTCGGCGATTCTGCCGACCGTCGGGTGGTTCACGGATCTTACATTGCCGGCTGATCCCTCAGTGTAACCGCCTATGACTAATGGTCCCTGGGCCTCAGCGTAGACCTGTCCGTTGGCCGAACGGAGGGCAGTGAGCAGGAGGACCCCGCCAACGATGCTCTTGGCGTCGCCCACCGAGGACACGGTGACGTCGAGCTTCATTCCCGGCCGCGCGAACGGCGGCAGGTTTGCGGTGACAAAGACGGCGGCCACATTTTTTACGACCACGACGCCAGGCGCGATCTGCACTCCCATGCGGGTGAGAGCATTGGCCAGAGTCTGCACGGTAAAGAACGTTTGCTGGGTATCGCCCGTGCGAGCCAGACCAATGACCAGGCCGTATCCGACCAGTTGATTGTCGCGCACGCCCTCGATCTGGGTTACATCGCGGAGCAGCACCTTGTGCACGGTTTCCGCGGCGAAGAGCGGCAAGCGAGGAGAGGATCCACAAGCCGGCTAACCAGGAGAGCCGCTTGCACGATTGCGTTTGCGCCGCATGCTCATCAAAAATTTAAAAGCCATAGGATCGCCCTGGTGATGGGATTCGGCGGACGCACACCGTCGGCGATGATTCCCTTGCCTTTCATTTCGATCTCGAGATTGCTGAGAGCCGAAGAAGGCACGGTGTTTGCGGGACCGATATCGCCTGGCCGGACCAGGCCACGCACGATTATGTTTTCGTGCTGATTATTCATAAAAATCTGCCGCTCTGCCTGGACGACCAGGTTTCCGTTGGGAAAAACGGCGATGACTTGACCGGTAAGGCTGGTGGAGAAGGTGGTATTGGAAGCGGTGGATCCCTGTCCTTTGAGCACTGACGATGACTGCCCCGACAACAGAGGATTGACCGCGGAAGGAGTCCTGCCCAGGAGGCCCGTGATGCTGGAGCTGGAGGTTAAGGTTCGCTCGCTATCAACGCTGCCAGACTGCGCCGCAGTAGTTTGGACAGAAGCAAGAATGGTGATGGTATCGTTCACATTCCGCGCCTTATAGTCGGAGGAGAAGTCACCCAGGATACTTTGCGCCGACCATAGGCTCCCGACCGTCCCCTGCTCCGCCGCCGGAACATACTGCTGCTGCAAGCGTGCGATGTACTCCTGGCGCAGCTGCTCTGGAGTTTTTGGATGTGGCTTTACTTTGCTCCAGGGAGAGGCGAAGAGAGAAGGAACCGCCAGGAGCACGAGAACGGCGCTTCGCCGGATGAGTCTCGATACCGGCTGCATCTTAGAAGCTCCCTCTGAGCAGATGCTGCATTGACCACTTCTCCGACGTAGGTCTGCTTATGGTCTGGACTGGCGACGTGGATGCGGTGGCCTACCATGCCGTTCTCCAGACTTACGACGGCGACCTGGATATGGGAGCGCTGATCATCCATCATGAGCGTGGCATGTGTGCCGGCTTTCATGGTGATCTCATTGTGCGGGTTCCACATCGCGCTCCTTGGGGTCGACAGGATGTTCGCCGGCCCGGCAGTCAAGGCGGTGGAACTGACGATGGCGTAAAACGGTAGACATTTGCTTGGAACATGACAGGCCAGCTTGACACGTAAGCGAACATCGGAGTGCCCGGCGAGGGACCCTTTGCCGAGGGTCTCGACTGACAGGACATCGAGCACAGGCTCAGGCTCGGTTGCGACCACGCGCGTGAGCAGAGACACCTGCTCGGCGTCGGTCGGCATGCCGCTCGCCGAGACAGCCAGAGCTACCTCGGCTGGTGTCAGCGGAAAGCGATCTTGTAACTGAGATGGTGCCTGCTCTGTAACACCCAGAGCCGCCATCAACAAAACCGGTATCCATCTTGCGGTCATATATCACCTCTTCACGCCGCCTCTACTCGGATCCGCGAGTTTCTAGGTAGAGAGCTGGTTGAGCTGCTGCAACATCTCGTCCGCAGCTTTCACGACTCGGGAATTCGATTCGTAGGACCGCTGAGCCAGGATCATGGCCACGAACTGGTTGACGACGCTGACGTTCGACTGCTCGAGCATGCCCTGTTCCAGAGCTCCCAATCCTTCCGCACCGCCCGGTGTTCCGACCACAGGTTGACCGGAAGCTGTGGTGGGCAGATATATATTGTTTCCCGCACTGTTCAACCCACCTGGATTGACAAAGAGAGCTGTCTGGATGGCGCCCACCTGGGTCGCAGCAGTCTGGCCTGGCTGCGTGACGCTGACTGTGCCGTCGCTGCCGACAGTGACGCTGAGCGCATCGGCCGGAATGGTCACTGCGGGCTGCAGGGGGTTACCGTCTGCGGTGACAAGTTGCTCCTTGTGCATCGGGATGGAACGAACCGTCGCGGGTGTACCCGATTTGCCCGTTGGGCAAGAGTATTTGGAAAAATCCCTGGCCCTGAATAGCCAGATCGAGCGGGTTACCGGTGGTAGCGAAATCGCCCTGGGTCTGGATGATTTCCGTTTCCGAGGGACGGGCCCCGAGACCGATCTGCAGACCCCGCCGCTACGGTGGTCTGCTGTGTGGCGGCGGCGCCCGGCATAATTTCGTTCTGATACAAGAGGTCGGTGAAATTTACCTGACGCTGCTGGAACCCCGTGGTACTCGAGTTAGCAAGATTATTGGCGATGTTGTCCAGATTCAACTGTTGAGCCGTCATTCCGCTGGCGGCCGTGTAGAGGGCACGAAACATATCAGGATCCTTTCGCTATGGTTTCAACGGGAATACCTGGTGGCTGCATCAGCTAAGGCGTGGCAGATCCTGCGCTGCTGTTTTATCTAACTCGCCGTTGATCATGGTGAGCACGTGGCGCATGGTTTCGACCTCACGCTGAGCCGTGATCAACTCGACTACGCTGGTAATGGGGTTGACGTTTGAGCTTTCGAGCATTCCCTGGCTCACATGCGATTTCTGTGCGGGAACCGCGGCATTGGCAGGCGCGCTGTAGTAGGTGCCGCCAGCGCTCTGTATCTCCGCGGTGGGTGGAAATTCGACCAGCTTCATCCGTCCTGAGATGGCCCCGTTGACGGAGATTGTTCCGTCCGGACTGATCGTAAGGGGCGCTCCGATGACGGTGATGGGGAGGTTGTTATCGCCCAGGACAGGGTCGCCCGCAGCGGTGATCAATTGCCGTGACGGGGAGACACGGAAGTTTCCTCCCCGGGTGTAGACGGGGCCCGTAGCGGTTTGTACTGCGAAGTAGCCGGGACCCTCCATGGCCAAGTCGAGATCATTACCCGTGCGCACCAGAGCACCCTGCGAAGTATCCAGCCTTGTCCCGCTCAATACGCCATAGTCATTGGCGTCCTGGTTAAGGACAGAGAGAGGAGAGTCGCCGGCTGAAGCGAGAAGCGAGCTGAAGACGTTTTCACTGGCCCGAAACCCCGAGGTACTTACGTTGGCCAGGTTATTGGCTATGGTATCGAGCGCTTCGGTTCTGGCCATCAACCCGGTACAGGCCGCATAGTATCCACTATTCATTGCGTGCCCCTCGGACAGATACCCTGCACGCGGAAGGCCAATGCGGCTCGGCTTGACCTATCCCTTTTGTTTCAGCAACGGAGACGAATGGCGCACGCAGCCATGAAATGCCGATGAGGAGTCAATGAGAAACAGGTGAGGAAGGAGAGATCACGAGCCGGCCAGCATGAAATCCGCAGATGCAACCGCACAGGTCTTCCACGGCGAGCGGATGCCTACGGAGGCGAAGTCGTGGAAGCTGGACGGATCGAAATCCGTCCTGGCTCCGGCCAGTTCGTGCGCGGCGCTCAGGATGAATTTCCAGACCGAAGAGGAACAGGAATCATTCATGCTGCGGATGGCAGAAAGAACGAAGAGCGGCAGCGAGCCCTCCATGGTAAGCAACGCGCCCGAGTCCCGCACGCCCAGGCGCCGCTTCGGCCAACCCAGTGCGTTCGGAATGGCTCCAATCTCATGCAGTAACCCAACCAGGTATGCCTCTTCGGGCGAGATGCGGTCGAGCGATTCTGCGACAAGCTGCGCATACTGAGCCACCAGGCGGGAGTGATTCCATAGCGAAGTAGTTGCAGCATGTTCCCGGTCGCAGGCAAACGTTCGCGCGGAAACCGCTTCGAACCAGGTACTCGAGTCAAGGCTGGCCAGGCAATCCCCCATGCGGCAGGGATGTTCCGTGGCGAGTTCATATTCTCTCCCAACCAGCCGAAGCACCTGGATGGTCGCTCCTACATCGCTCAGAACCAACTCGGACGCCATGCGCAAATCAATACACGGCTCGTACAAGAGTATTTCCAGGCCGAGTACGGTTGCCGACATGACTGGGACGTCATCCAGGAGATCGGGCTTCTTGCGCGCGAATTTTCTTTGTGGGCAGCCGAGGCGCCGCCAGGCAGATGATGGAACCCAGCTATGATCCGATACCGCGTCGATCGTCCGATTGAGCATTCTTTCTCACCCGCTGGATCCCTATCGGCAGGTGGAGAAAAACTTTCCAACGGAAGTTGCAGATTTTCGACTGAACGATCAGGGATATATTCAGTCGGCTCTAAACAGAAGGTCGACGGCTTTGGCGCCACTCCGCAGCCGCCACCAGAGGTATTCTCTGCACCTTGCCATTAAGGCCTCTTCCGCCTCGATCTCGACGCCTGCAGCACAGAGGATACGGGCTATCTCCTCTGGAGTCTGAGGGTTCTCAAATTTGATCTCCCTGGGAGGGTCATCCGTAGCCTGCTCCCGCGCCTCTTCCAGTTGGTGCATCTGCACCCGAAATTCGCTTGGGGTGATGAAACAGGGTTTTGTTTCACATCCGGTCATCTGCTCGATGTCATAAAGCAACTCGTACTCGACGCCATGGACGAAGCCCACCAACAGCAAATTCGTTCTAAGTACGTAATGCACTGGAATCATGAAATGAAGCCGCATAAGAGTGGCCGGGATGTGGATCCCGATCCGGGTAGCGTGCTTCGGTACGGTAAACACGGGACAACCCCATTCCGCAGCGCGGATGGCGGTTACCTGTTTTTCGCTGACGGCGCCCTGACGCACGAGAAGTTCGCCGACCTCTCCCCCGGTTTCTTTCTGCGCGTCTGTGGCTTTCTTCAGCTGCTCTATCGTCACCAAACCGTGGCTGATCAAATTGAGGCCCAGCGGCATGCGCGCGACATAGGCCGCTTGCCCGTTTGCCGGTTTCAGCAGGCGCACCACCTCCTGCTCTGCCGCCCATCGAAAACAGCGAGAGCTGCAGTACCAGGAGTCGTGCATCCTAATGCCGGCCTTACGAGCGGTGAGGTGTCGCAAAGCTAACATCTTCTGGCAGCGTTCACATCGGGATACGACGACCTTTAATCCGGCAACCCAGGCCCGCATCGCGACCGGCGGGATGAGGTTCATGGATTCTTCGGCTCCTCTCTCACAATCATTGGAGCACCGGAGCCGAGATCGGTTGTGGTACCTCGGTCACACGAAGCCCATAGTTGCCGTCGATGACAACCGCTTCACCCCGGGCAATCACCTTGCCCTCGAGCAGGAGCTCGACTGGTTCCTCGACCTGGCGATCGAGTTCGATGACGGATCCGCTGGTCAATTCCAGTACTTCGCGCAGAGCCAGCTGGCGTTGGCCGAAACGGAGGGTCACGTTGAGTTCAACATCCATCACCAGCTGAAGGTTCCGTTGTTCCGTGGTGGGCGCCGGCTCCGTCTCGCTGGCAGCCTCTGCCGGCTTTTCGTTACTGTCATTGGCGCCTTTTTTCTGCGCATAGACAGACAACGCTTCAGCCAGCATGGGGTTCAGAAACATCAAGATGGAAACGCGATTGCCGCCATCGTCGGCAGCCGTCACTTCGACCACGTTCGCGCTATCGGTCGCCGGCCCGGAAGCGATTGAGACATTGGTTGTAAATGTGCCGTACTCCTCGGTAACCGCGGAACAGAACTTGCCCACCCCTGCATCGACGAATTTAAGTATGGCTTCGGGTTGCTCGGTTCCGGATTCAGCCGGGGGTTGTTGCAGGCACTTAGTTGCCAACATGGCCGCATCGGCGTGGCTGAACTGCAGCAGGAACTCCCCGCTCACGCTCCCTTCGAGGGTGACGTTCACGCGGAGGGGTTCGGATTCATCCGCAGTCTTTTCCGCGTCGGGCACCGCGGCAATCAGCCAGGGCGACCCGCTGGCCTCAGAGATCGCAGCCACCAAGGCATCAAAGAAGGCATCCGAAAAAGACCGGTAGGTTTGCTCGGCTAACGTATCGGTCGTCATACTACTCCTTCGTCGCCGCCGGTTCCTGTGACCGGCATGTGAGTTGCGCTGCTTTGAGCGTCCCGTTGCGAACAGGCAATGCCTCAAAGATGTCGACACCTTCTACCGTAAGGCGGCCGGGGTTTTTCACTGGTGCTTTCATCTTTAAGATCATTCCCGGTTTAAGGTCGATCAGGTCCTTCACCAGCACACGCATCCGGGTTACATCCACGGCGACATTAAATTGGCAATCGAGAATACGTTCGCGAAGACTGGGATTGGGGAGATGGCGAAGAATCGAGATCTTCTTGGACTGAGCCGCCTTCAGATGCCTTAACAGAAAGCCCACAAAGGAGGTCGGCAGGACGATTTTAAAAGATCCGGTGGTAGCCCCAACGGTCATCTCAAACATCAGGAGGACAAGCTTTTCGTTGGCCGGGTAGATCTGGGTGATTTGCGCCGGCTTGATGCAATGGCCCGGCGTCAGTGACAGATTCAGGGCACGCCAGGAGCGATCCATCTCTTTTACGATGAGGGTGGTGATGATCTCCATGATCTCTTCATCGATCTCAGTCAGATCACGTGCCTCATCCGATGCCGTAGTGCCCGCTCCGCCGAGCAGCAGGTCGATGATGGGGAAAATCAGCCTGATGTCCATCTCTATCAGGAAATTGCTCTCCATCACGTTCAGCGCACAAGGCAGCAGGTAGGTGTTTGGAGCGATGCCGCCGATGTAGGCCTGAAGAGCGAGCTGTTCCAGTGACAGCATTTTCAACCGGATAGAAGTTCCCAGATAGACTTCTAACGAGTTGGTCACGTTCAGAGCGAATTTCTCGTGCAGGGCTGTCAACGCACGAGCATTCTCATTCGACAACCGCCCCGCATAGCGAAAGTTGCAGGAATGGATCGTTCGCGACCTCGGCTGCCCAGTGCTCTTCGCTGTCATGAATCCCTCCGGCTCTGATGCTGTGGTCACGGCTGCGGTCTAGGTTGTGGACGATTGGTACTTTGCGCAAGTGGGGACTTAGCAGTCCCTGGGTTTTCCCGGAGATGCGCCAACGAGGCCCGCAGTTTCAGCATGGCGGCGGCGTGGATTTGCGACACCCTTGATACCGCGATGCCGACCACCTCCGAGACTTCTTTCATGGTCAACTCCTCGTAGTAGTACAAGGAGAGAATCAGCTGCTCTCTCTCAGCGAGTCGAGACACCGCTGCGACCAGTTGGGCTTTCATTTCCCCTTCCAGGCAAAGTTCGAAGGGGTTGTCTCTACCCGCACTTGGCGCAGATTCGATCAGGTCAAATGAATCCCCGTCGTCGCCGGCGACATCGCTCAGTTGGCCAACCAGGAATAAACCGTCGAGTTGCGCCAATGTGCTTTGCAATTCGTCAACCTTCATCTCCAGATCGGCTGCGATCTCTTCCTCGAGCGGGTGTCTTCCGAGTTTCGATTGAAGCCTGGCGGCGGCGGCTTTGATCTCACGCCCTTTCCGGCGCAGGGTGCGAGATCCCCAATCCAGCTTGCGCAGGCTGTCCAGGATTGCTCCGCGAATACGATGTTTCGCAAAGGTGGCGAACTGCGCATCTTTCTCGCTGTCGTAATTGCGGCACGCGTCGATCAGGCCGATCACGCCGGCCTGCACCAGATCTTCCATGTCCACATGTTTTGGTAATCGCTCATGAATCCTCGCCGCCACGTAATAGACCTGGGGCAGTTCCCGCAAGACGAGTTCATTTCGTTCTTCGGTGACTTTACTGCTCGCGCGGTAGGCTATTTCTGGATTTGTCATTCAATCCCTCTCTTTGTGAGGCGCTCACTCACTACTGCTATGGAATCCGGAGAATCGCATCCTGCTTTAGACATCTGCATATCGGCCCCCTAAGTCACGCACCGGCTTTCTCAATGGAGAACTCCCAGGGACTGCACCGGCGTCAAGGGCGGAATCTCGCCGGGAGAGATGACGACGATCTTGGGAATGAAAGGCTCCAACAGGCGGCGAAGGTAGTACCGGCCAGGGGAGGAGCAAAGCAGGACGGGGGGCGCCGCGCCGATCTCTTTGCCGAAGTTTGTTCGTAGTCCGTCGAGCACTCGGCGCGCGAGGGATAGCTGATGGGGAACCGAGCTTGCCTGGTTCGGTCTGCAGGTTCGATCCGCGGGTGCACTCTTCTTCAATCGTCGAGTCCAGCGTCACCACCTTTAGTTCGCCCTTCTCGTTCAGTAAGGGCCGGATCAGTGAACGGCCCAGCACGTGGCGCACGGCTTCGACCAGAGCAATTGGGTTTTTGTTGAACGACGCCGCGTCGACCAGGGTTTCGAGGATGGTTCCCAAGGTCACGGATCGACACTTGCTCGCGGAGCAGTTGCTGCAGAACCTTCTGTACTTCACCCAGGCTGAGAAGTTTCGGAATGAGCTCATCGGCCAGCTTAGGATGAGACTCACTGAGCCGGTCGATCAGTCTTCTGGTTTCGTGCCGCGACAGGAGTTCATGGGCATTCTGCCTGATCACTTCCGCCAGATGAGCAGCGAGTACAGAGGTCGGGTCCACCACCGCATATCCGGCGGCAATCGCCTGGCCCTGGGTTTGCGGAGAGATCCACTTTGCGGGCACATCGAAGGCCGGCTCGCGCGTATCCTGCCCTGGTACATCGGCGGCATCCGCGTTGGAGCTGATAGCCAGCAGGCAGTCGCGGCGCAGTTCCCAGCGCGCGAGCTCGGCCCCTCGCAGATAGATCACGTATTCCCGGTCCTTGATCGACAGGTTGTCCGTAATGTGAATGGAAGGAACCAGGAAGCCGAGCTGCTGGGCGAGGTTCTTGCGCATCGACTTGACCCTGGCCAGAAGCTGGCCTCCCTGCTTGGCGTCGACCAGCGGCACGAGCCCCATGCCCACTTCCAGCATAAGTTCATCGAGCTTGAGGATGGCGTCCATGGGATCGGCGGTGGGCAACGCTGCTCCACCGGGCGAGGCGGTCTTGGGTAGCGACTCCAGCTCTTCGAGCTCGTCTTTGAAGACTTGCGGCTTCATCTTGTACGCCGAGTACATGAGGATCGCGGCCAGGCTGAAGAAGGAAAACTTTGGCAGGCCAGGAATCAGCCCCAGAGCGGTCAATGCGCCGCCCGCGATCCAGAACAGGCGTGGGCTATTGAAGAGCTGCTTGCCCACGTTCACACCGAGAGATTCCTTCGATGCCGCCCGAGTGACGACAATGCCGCCTGCGACCGAGACCAGCAACGAGGGGAGGATGGACACCAATCCATCGCCTACGGTAAGGATGGTGTAGGTTTTCAGCGCCTCCTCAAAGGGAACACCTTGCTGAAACACCCCTATCAGGAACCCGGCGATGATGTTGATGGCCATGATCAGAATGGTGGCCATCGAATCGCGTTGACTGAAGCGCGCGGCGCCGTCCATGGAGCCGCAGAATTCGGCTTCGCGCGCCACCCGCTCCCGGCGTGCTTTGGCTTGTGCCTCGTTGATCATGCCGGCATTCAGATCGGCATCGATCGCCATTTGCTTGCCTGGCATGGCATCGAGAGTAAAGCGGGCCGTGACCTCCGCAGTACGCACGGCGCCATGACTGATAACCAGGAACTGAATGGCAATCAATGCCAGAAAAAGAACGAAGCCCACGATGTAATTGCCGCCAACCACGAATTGGCCAAAGGCTTCGATGACTTTTCCTGCAGCCCCTGTGCCCTCATTGCCATGCAGCAGGATTCGCCGTGTGCTGGCCAGGTCGAGCGACAAGCGCAGCAAGGTGAGTAACAGGATCAGACTGGGAAACACCGAGAATTGCACCGGACGCAGAACCTGGATCGCGGTCAGCAGCACCAGAATCGAAGCGGTAATACTGACGGTGAGCAGCAGGTCGAGGATGAAGCTGGGCAAGGGGACCAGCATCACAAAGACCATGGAGACGGCAGCGATGGGCGCGATCCAGTCACCCGATTTACGGAGCAGTGCCATCAGGCGCGCCATCATCGCGTTGCTCCCCCAGCCGCGGTCGATGGAGCAGGTTCAATCTTCTGGCCAGAAGCGTTCCTTGAGCCCCGCGCTGCTTCGGCCTTACGGACTTCGGCCTCGGCGCGGAAGACGAGGGCGAGAATCTCGGCGACGGCCTGGTACAACCTGGCGGGTATGGAATCGCCGACTTCCACGCTCTTGTAAAGTGCCTGCGCGAGCGACTTGTTCTCCACCAGCATGATGCCGCTATCGCGCGCCAGCTGCTTGATCTTCTCCGCCAGCAGGTTTTGCCCTTTGGCCACAACGATCAGGCGCGGGCATCTCGGTTTCATAGCGCAGAGCGACGGCATAGTGCGTGGGATTGGTCACAACTACGGTGGCCGTGGCCGCGGCCTTCATCAGTCTGTCTCCTGCGCATGGCCCTGCGCAGCCGATGGATGCGCGATTTGATGGCAGGATTGCCGTCCGACTCCTTATGTTCCTCACGCACCTCCTGCTTGGTCATTTTCATATCGCCGCTCATCTTCATGAGGGTCAATGCGTAGTCGACCGCGGCCCAGACCGCCAGGACAAGCCCCGCCTTCCAGGTCAAGGTGAAGACCATGCTGCCCAAAAAGCCGGCAAAGACCCTCAAGCCGAGGCTGGAGGCGTGCACCATGATTTCCCAGTTTTCGCGAATTGAATTGATAGCGATCCAAAGAATGGCTCCGAAGGGCAGCAGTGACTTCAACAAATTGCTGAGGCCCACGGGGGAGAAGATCTGACCCAACTTGGTGGCGGGATTGAATCGTTCCGGTTTCCAAGCCAGGGCCCCAGGAGCAAAGTTGATGCCGCCCTGGGCCACTCCGGAGAACGCTGAAAGCGCCATGGCGGCCAACAGGATGGGACCAATCCAACGCATCACCTCAACCCCACTCCAGAAGAACAAGGGCCCATTGCTCTCGAAGTTTCCCGTGGAGGCGACATAGAGCGCGTTGCGATAGAAGGTCGTCCAGTGCGTGACCGACGTGGACGACATCGCCGTTGCCGCCCCAAGCACACCGGCGAGCGCAAAAACGCCGGGGAGTTCGCGGGACCGGGCTACCTGGCCCTGTTCCCGGCCTTTCTCCCGCCGCTTCGGTGTCGCCTGTTCTGTCTTGCTATCGTCAGCCATAGATTCCTATCGTGCCCATCCCTACCGCGCCAGGTGCAGAAGATGGTCGGCAGTGACCATCGAACGGAGAAACAAGGTTTCAAATACATTCGGCCAGTACTTGAGTGCGGAGATGAGGAGGAGTAGTCCAAGAACGCTCTTGACCGCCGGGCCGAGCAACATCAGCGGCAATTGCGGGGATGCCTTGCCCAGCAAGCCGAGCGCGATGTCGGCAAACAGGGTGGCGGAGAGGACCGGTGCGGCAATCTGGACGCCGATGGCAAAAACGCCCGCACCCGCCTGTACTGCGGCTGTGGTGAACGCTGCCCCGAAATGGCCTGTGGCAGGCGGCAGATAATCGAAGCTGCGAGCCAGGGCGCGCAGAATCCAGAAGTGGACGTTGAGACGCAGAAAGATCAACATGGCGATCGTCTGATGGAATGTGGCGACTACGGTCGATTCCGCCAGAGTTTGCGGATCGAGGATACTCACCAACGAGTACCCCATCTGCACGCTCAATACCTGTCCGGCCATCTGCACTCCGTCGAAGACAATGTTGGTCGCAACCCCCAGGGCGATCCCGATCAGCAACTCGCTGAACACCATCATTGGCCATTGGCTGATGCTGATGTGCGGCATCCTGGTGGAAAGCATGGGATACAGGAGTGCGGTCAAGGCAACCACCAGGACTGCCTTCACGCGGGCCGGAATCACGGCTACTGCCATAGAACGGCGCGAAGAGCAACATGCCGCTAAGCCGGACGCTGATGGTCAACAATGCGCCGAAGATCTGAACCAGACGATATGTTCATTACTGCAAGACCTGGTGGAAATCGGTTAATAGATTGATGGTGTAGTGCGCGAGGTGCCGCCACATCCAGGGCATCAGCAGGAAAAGCGCGGATCCGGTGACCAGCAGGCGCGGCACCTGGGACAGGGTCTGGTCCTGCAGCGAGGTCAACACCTGGAGGATGTTCACCACCAGGCTAACGACGATAGCAACAGCCAGCACCGGGCCAACCAGAATCACCACTTCCTGCAGCATCAGACGGGCGAGCAAAACTACTTGATCGACGCCCATCAGTTGAAACTCCTCATCAACGCGCCGATCAGAAGATGCCAGCCGTCGACCATGAGAAAAAGCAGCAGCTTCAACGGAGTAGAAATGACCACGGGCGGCAACTGCATCATGCCGACAGAGGTGGTAATCGACGCGACGACCATGTCCACCACGAGAAACGGCAAGAAGAGGACCGCGCCAATCTGAAAGCCGGCTTTGAGCTCGGACAAGATGTATGCAGGCAACAGGACGCGGAAGGAGACATCGCCAATGTTCTCGGGACGAGGCTCCTTCGCCATCTCCAGAAACAAGGCGACGTCTCTTTCGCGAACGAAATGGGACATGAACTGGCGCATGGGCGCGGATGCGCGGGTAACCGCGTCGACGGCGGTGATCTTTCCCTGTTGCAGAGGAACGATGGAATCGCGATAGATGACCTCACCCAGCGGCTGCATGAGGAAAAACGTCATGATCACAGATAAGCCAATGAGCGTTTGATTCGACGGAGTCGTCTGCAAGCCGAGCGCCTGCCTGAGGAAATGAAAGACAATCAGCAGCCTGGCGAAGGGCGTCATGCAGATGAGCATGGAAGGAATGATGGTGAGGAAGGTCATCAGGACAAGGATGGTCCATTGTGTTGAACCACCGCCTAATCCTGTAATTCGCAATTCGTTTGCGTTCGATGGCATGGCACCCAACTGGATGGGTGCCGGGGCTAACACCATGCACAACGAGGGCGAGAGCGCCATCGCCAATACGCTCTTCGGCTCCTACGCGGAGCGGCTGTGCCAGGACGAATGCCGAAGTCGCCAGGCAAAGCATCCCGCGAACGATTGCGCCATTTCTCACGCGTATTGCCCGGCCTGATCGACCGTTGAGTGACCGTTCTGCTTGCCGGCCTGTTTCGCCGGCTGCTTTTCGGTGATCGACTTCTGCAGCAGGTCGCCGAACGTTGCCGGCACGTTGAACTGCGAGGTCGGCCCCACGTTGGCTGTTGCTGCCGTGGGCGAGCTTGCTTTGCCGGCACGCTTTGCCGGCCGCCTCCGTTTCGCCGGCTGCTTAGTGGGAACAGTCATGGTTTTCTTGAGTACGTCTTCAAAAGGTTCGTTCGGGTCCAATTGCGCCAGCAGCGCGATGTTTGTCGGGCCTCCTGCGAGCAGGAAATGGCGTCCATCCACCTGAACCACGGCGACGAATCGCTTTTCGCCCAAGGAAACGGTCTCGGCCACGCGCAACCTCTTGTCGCTGGATCGCTCCAGGCGGCGCGCTTGCAGCCATTGCCGAAGGCGGGAGAGTAACCCTGTTTGGCTGCGAAGAGTGGTCAATTCGGCATCATCGGCGAGCACCGGAAGCGACAATGCGGTGGCTTTTGGAGGAACGGGCTTGCTCGCACGTGTCGTCTTCATGACAGGTCCGTGAGTCGCACGGCAAGGCGTTCGCCAACGACCTCAAATTCGGTCCAACCAACCAGCTGCCCGTTTACGCGGAGAGGCAGATCGCTACTTTGGTGATAGGCGGTCTCGACGATGGAACCATTCGCGAGGCTCAGCAGGTGGCCAACCGTAAAGTTCACCACCGGGAGATCTAACGCGAGTGTGCAGGGGAGCCAGGGCAGAAATTCGCCCGGATCCCGGTCCTGGGGCCGGTCCGGTGTAAGCGGAGCTGTCGGAGATTTGGCTTCGATCATCGGTATGGCGCTCTTCGGTGCTGTATTCATCTGGCCTCTCTTCCTGGTGCAATCAAGCGTGATCCGCGGTGCGAGGGCCTGCCGTAAGGGGGTGTGCAAGTGGATTGCCGCCGGCAGGCGCTTCCGAGCCTTGATGGGGTTTTAGCAATCGGGAGGCCATTGCCGGAAGAAGAGCCGGCGGATGTAGCTTTGCGCTACAGGTTGAGAGAGTAAGTTGCCGCGCGATAAGAAAAACAACTCTTCTCGAGCCAGACGTTCTCGTGCTGGTGGCCAGCGAAAAAGCCGGGATCGCGGTGCTTCGTGAGGCGGATATGAGAACGGCCGTAGAAAAGGGTCGTCGCCGCTCCGTGGAGACACAGAGCGGCGCGTCCTTAATGGAATGCTAAGAAATCAGGAACCAGCCTATTGCAGCATGGCGATGGTCGCCTGGGACACCTGATTGAAGGTCGTAATCGACTTTGCATTGGCCGAGTAGGCCTGCTGAGCCACGATCAGTTTGGAGAACTCGGTAGCGATATTTACGTTTGACTGTTCAACAGAACCGCCGATGACCGTGCCCCGGCCACCAGTTCCAGCCACGCCTACTACAGCCGCACCAGAGGCTGCGGTCGCCTGGTAATTGTTGTTGCCAATGGCGACCAGTCCCTGGTTGTTGGCAAAGGACGGCAACGGCGACCTGCCCCAAAGCGAGTGTTTGCCCGCTGGAAAAAGTGCCACTGATGGTGCCGTCGGGCTGCACGGCGTAGGTTTGGAGTGTGCCGCTGGCGAAACCATTGGTGCTGGTGGCGCTGGTCGCGCTGGCGGTAGAAGTCTGGGTGATGGTGGGAGCGCCCGCCGTTTCGAGGTTCCAAGTCAATGGCATCGTTGCGGCGCCATCGGCAAAGGTCGTTTGCGCGGCAGGAGCTACGGCGACCGGCGGAATGGTAATAGCAATGCCTGCCGATGGAGCGACGGTAGCCGCACCCCCGGTGGGAAGCGTTGAGACGAGCACGCCGGAACTGTTGAAGTTCAACGTGCCCGAAGCGACCGTAGTCGGTAGCGCTCGCCGGAGCAGGGAGTCAAATCGGATGACGGAATGGTAATCGAGTAACCCCAGGTATTTGGCGCCGTCATGGTATAGGTAACCGACAAGGTATGCGAAGCGCCGAGCGAATCGAAAACCGGGAGGGTACTGCTGGCGGTGTCGCCCACTGCGGAGCTGGCGTTTAGATTGGCCGAAATATCGAATGTGGTGCTGGCGACTGCAGGGCTGGTCACGCCGGTGCCCACCTGCAATGGCTGTAAAGCCGCCGCCGTGTTCACCACTCCGTTGATTGCGGGATATCCCAGCACCAATTCTCCGCTGGGCGTGATATCTGTCCGGCATTTGTTGGTGGCAAAGTCGCCGGCGCGCGTGTAGTCGGGTAAGCCGCTCGCACTCTGAGTGACAAAGAATCCATTCCCCGACAAGGCCATGTTCGAGGTGGTGCCGGTCGCGTTCAGACTTCCTTCTGTGAAGTTGGCGTCGGTAGAAGAGATCGTGACCCCTGATCCAGTTTGTACCGGGTCGCCACTGCCGTTCGTGACGCCATTCTGTGAGAATACGTCAGCAAAGGTGAGCGTCTGGTCTTTGTAGCCGTCGGTATTGATGTTGGCCAAATTGTTGGAGACAGATTGTAGCTGGCCTTGAGCAGCCGTGAGCCCGGACAGTGGTGTCGCAAAAGAACCCATTACTTACCTCCTGAGATGTTGTTGCTGGTGGTGGAAGAACCCATGGTTACCGGGTTAATAGGAGAGTTCAATGGCGCCCCGGGCGTGCCCGCCATCGCGGGGTTCAGCGGCATCAGGGTATTAGGATCGAAAGGGAGTTGATTGGCCACAGCGGCTGCTGCAGAAGGCGACAGTGTATTGATGGCGCCGCCATTCGCTGCGGAGAGCGCGGCATTGCCGGCTGTCACCGCCGTCGGCTGCACCAACCCCGTCGATCCTGTGCCTGTCGACCCGGTGACCGTCTGATTGATACTGATGAGCTGGTCGAGCTGGTTGAGTGAGATCATCTGGCCAACCATCGCGGTCGAATCCACGGGGGCCGTAGGGTCTTGATTCTGCAATTCCGTCGCCAGCAAATTCAGGAAGGTGCTGCCGATATCAGTGGACGATGTGCGCCGAGGTCGTTCCTGTGGTTGGAGCAGTGCTCGCTTTCGCATTCACGGCGCTTTTGACTGCACTGACAGCGGCCGGTTGGAGCGTGTTTAAAACCGCCGGCAAAGTGTAGTTCGCTGAAACAGAGTGCATGATCGTTTCTCCTAAGTCCTGAGGTGCTGAAACCTTCCCTAAACCCTGATGTCGAGGCGGACGTCGAGCCTGCTCTCGGCCGACGGCAACACCGCCGTAGGAATTGAATTCAACTGCCCGGCAAAAACTTCGCCTGATTGTCTCGACGTCCCGCTGCCCTGTTGCTGGCGATCGCCGCGTGACTGGTCCGCCGACCCGTTCGACATACCGGCGGAGGTTCCCGTGCTCTGCCCGCTGGGCTGCTGCCCGTTCATGTCTATGCGCACGTTCATCGCTTGATTGCCACCGAACTTTGCCTGCATCTCCGGTAGATGCGTGGCAAGAGTCCGGGCTAGTTCACCATGATCGAGCGAAATCTGGGCCGAAATCAGGTCCCGGGTTGCAGAAGTGCTGATCGAGATGTTGCCGAAGTCGGTGGAGCGCATACCAACGCGCATCTCAGATTGACCCATGCTCTGAATCAGCCTTGCGGTGTTGATCACAGGCACCGGCTGGGGCACAACGATGGGAGCGGGAGCGGCTGTCTGCGGCGTCTTGGCAGTATGATCGGAGGCGCCGGCGAGCGCCGGAGCAGATGGTGACAAAACGGCTGTGCCGGGGTTCTGCGTGTGATCAACGCCAGCGATGGTGTGGTTTGGGACGCTGAGCTGGGCCGTGGCCGCGCTCTGCCCTTGCTGGGAGGCGCTACCCTGGCTCTGATCGCCGGACGGCGAGGAGTCTTGAGAGACTGGCTGCGATGGTGCGGGGGCCGAGGTCGGCCTGTCCATGCTGCTTGAGTCCTGCGGTCTCATTGATGGAGTTACCGGCTCCGTCTTTGCGATCGGCGACAGCTCCGTCCGAAGGTTTCTCCTGCGACAACCGGGCTCATGCTCGAAGCAATGGCCCCAGCGGCTACAAGCAATCGGCCGCTCGGCTGGATCAGTGCAGCGAGCTGATCGGCTGTTGCGCCGGGAACGCTGGGGAGCGTTGCCAACCCGTCCGGGCTGGGCGGTGGCGCCGGCGGGTTAGCCTGGTTGGCTGAAACGGCGTTCGATTTCTGGAGCAACGTCTCCCTTTGCAGATCCGTTCACGGCGCCATGCGAGATTGGCACAGGAGTAGCATCCGAGGACCCGCTGGCAGTGAGCGATGAAGCGGAATTCCGAACCACAGCCGGGACTTCGGTTGGGACCACGCGTGGCACTGGCATCCGGAAGAGCCTTTGTAACCGTATCTGACACTGCTTGTGCCGGCGTACCCGGAACCGATGGTAGGAGCGACTCTGAATGCGGCTCTTGAACCGCACCTGAAACGGAGCATGTCGATCGACCTGGGACGTCTAATACTGGAGCAGCGCTCTGGACGACAACTGGAGCTGTAGCGGGAACCACGCTTTGGACAGCATCTGGAACTACGCTTGGGGTAGCGTCAGCAATGCGGCTCGGGGCTGATGTTCGAAGGAGGGTTCGGGACCGTAGTCGCGAATGAGTTCGGGCTTTCGCATGGTTCATGCAGTGCGATCTGAATTCATGGCAACCTGTGACGGCATGCTTCAGCCGGCGACGAATCGCCTTGCTTCTGGGACGTGACTGGATGGGATGCTGTCCGGCTTAGCGACAACAGGCTGAACGATCTTCGATCCGATCGACGGAAACTGTTGCCATCGGCACTGTCGCGCATCGGGCCAGCCGCAACCGTCACAGCCTCCGGAGAACGATCCGGCTCTCCTGGTGGCAGCTGCAGCGGAACGACGGGTGCAGGATCGATCGACAGGCAGTTGCTGAGCCAGCAGGACTTGCTGCTGCACTGTCTGTCTGAGGAGGAGCCGGTGACACGACAACACCGGACATGGAGCGTAGCGTGTGGCGATTTCGCATCGTCCGAAGCAGGATTCTGCCGCCGCCCAGTGCGAGGTGCCATCCTGGTTCACGCTGCCCGCATCTGAAGATGTCCTGGAAGCCGCCAGCAGTGATTCTTTAAATGTCTGCGGGGGCTGATCGGAGACTTGCGCCAGCGAAGCGGGGCGAGTCACCACGGGAGACACATTGAGCATTTCGACGATGGGTGCGACATGCACGCCGGTACAGTAGCATTTGTCGGGCCAAACAGATTTTCCGCGAAAGCGGCTCCGTCAAGACTCGCTTTCCTCATTAGAGTCAATGGCCTGGACTGAAGCAGCTTTGCGTCGTAGCGCCTTGCAAGGAACCCGGCAAAGTTTGCCGGACAACGCATAGGCAAAGGCTGCCGAGTTGAACCGATTGCCGGATTCGATGAGCAAGGCGACGCAGTCGCGCACAGTTCTCAGCTAGACAGTCACAGGACCAGTCAGCAGCGGCCGCGCCGGGAAATGTAATTGTCGTCCAGGATCTTCTGCTCACGTTTATTTATCTCGATGTCATACGCAGTGCGTTTCTTTTCGCGCATATCGGTGAGCATTTCGCGATCTCGGCGCGCCGCTTCGTAAATGACGAGTTGGCTGATCTCGTCGCCTCTTCGAGTTTCTGAATTCTGCTCTTCGAGGTCTCTTTCTGCGCTGCTTGAGCTCTTTTACCTCGCCGTAGGAGGCATGAACATCAAGCCCGATACAGGGTTTCAATACTTCTGCATGACGGAAATCGTCTGCTTCCGCAATCCGGGTGTCGATGCGTTCCAGGTCATCGAAGACTTTCGAGATGTCGAATAGGATTTTTTGCAATATGCCTTCTTCGCGCTCCTCAATAATTACGCGCACGCGAAGTACGGTAGCCAGTGAAAAATGGAATGCCATATCAGCTCGGAAGCTCGAGAAGAGATTTGACGACGGCCGCAAAGGGGATAATCTGATCCGTCCGCTGCTGCAGGAAGGCGTTCAGTTGAGGCAGTATCTCGACTGCCCGATCAAGGGTCGGATCAGCGTCCTTCTGATACGCGCCGATACGAATCAAATCTTCAGAACGATTGTAGGAAGCCAATAAGAGACGAAGAGCCTTGGCCTTTTGCATGTGCTCCTCAGAGGTGATACTCGGCATCAGGCGGCTCAGGCTTTCCAGCATGGAAATGGGTGGGTAGTGATTCCTCATGGCCAGGTTTCGGTCCAGAATCACGTGTCCGTCGAGTAAGGACCGCACAGTATCGGCGACCGGATCCTGCTGATCGTCGCCTTCCATCAAGACTGTATAAAACGCGGTGATGCTGCCGCTTTTGAAGCAGCCTGCCCGTTCCACCAATCGAGCCAGCATATTCAGGACGGAGGGCGTATAGCCCTTTGCGGTCGGCGGCTCGCCCGCGGACAAACCGATCTCGCGTTGCGCCATGGCGAATCGGGTCACTGAGTCGACCACCAACAGAACGTTCTTCCCCGCGCTGGCGAAGTACTCCGCAATGGCCGTTGCCGACAACGCAGCGCGCAAGCGCAGGAGAGGGGATTGGTCAGAAGTGGAAACAACCACCACGCATCGTTTTCGACCCTTCCTCGCCGATGACCTCAAGGAACTCACCAACTTCTCGTCCGCGTTCACCGACCAGCGCCAACACCGTTAAGTCGGCGTCTGTGCCCCGGATCATCATGCCCAGCAGCGTGCTTTTGCCCACACCGCTGCCGCCGAAGATACCGATGCGCTGGCCGCGCCCGCAGGTCACAAAAGCATCGAGAGCGCGAATACCGCAGCCGAGCGGATCGCGGATGGTGACACGATCCAGGGGCAGAGGCGCCGATCCATCCACCCACACCGACCGTTGCGCGCGATATTCGCCTTTCGAGTCGAGGGGCGTGCCCGTGGCGTCGATCACCCGTCCCAGCATGTCATCGCCGACCCGGATGGATGACCGGGTACCCCAAGCAACGATCCGGTCTCCGAAGCGGATGCCCTGCGGATTCTCAACCGCCATGGAGAGCATGGTCGACCCGCGAAAACCAATCACTTCGCCGGAATACTTTTTGCCAATCGCGCTGGTGATCTCACAAGACTCCCCGATGGAACAGAATGGCCCTTCTGACTCAATCAGGTTGCCGACCACCTGCAACACCCGTCCCCGCCAACGAAGAGTCGACCCTCTATCCAGGCGGTCGAAATAAGGAGCAAGCAGGCGCAAAGGAGTCACTTGATCACGGGCCTCTGCGCCAGCAGATCGAAGAACCCCTGTTCAACTTCTTTCATCTGCGCTTCGATGCTGAAATTTGCCGAGCCCAGTTCGGTTTCCAGAATGCAATCCGCAGCGACCCAGATGAGCATCCTCCACGATTTCTACGGTTGAACCATTGAGGGGATGGGCCAGGAAAGCGCGCCACTTCCCTGCTTCCGCGGGCGAGACGCGCACCGAAACGCTCGAGCCGTCGTGCAACTTGTCGATCGCCACCCGGACTAACGCGGCCACTAACATGGGATCAACCTGGGCTTCGCGATGCAGAATCTTGGCCGCGATAGCGAGTGCGAGTTGAACCACGTCAGACTCAACCCGGGAAAAATATTCCTTCCGTTCCGCCTGGAAATGCTCCAGAGCTTTGCGGATCTTATCCGCCTCTGCGGTTGACCTTTCCTCATATTCCACCTTGAGGCGTGCTTCGGTCTGGGCGACGGCCTCGACCCGGGCCGCACTCAGCAGATTCCTTCATCTCCTGCGGCGACACGCCCGGCGCCGGCTGGGGTGCACGTTCCGGTTCTGGCGGGGGCCCAGCGAGCTTGGTCTCATTGACCTGAAACGGCACAGGGGCCCCCATATCCCGATAGGAAAACGATTTAACCGGAACCGGGACTTCCTGGCTCTCCACTCCGCTAGACGACATACTCATCATTGGCCTCGCCCTTCAATACGATTTTGCCTTCGGTCTCAAGTTGCCGGGCAATCGTAACAATTTCAGATTGCGCTTTAATCACGTCCTTGCTTCGAACCGGGCCAAGTGCTTCGATATCTTCTTTGAGCATTTCGATGGCCCTGGAGGACATGGTGCGAAAGAAGTGGTCTTTGAGCTGTTCGTTTGTCCCCTTGAGCGCGGTCGCCAAAACTTTCTTATCAATCGCTCCCGTAAGCTCACGAACCTGCGATTCGGCAACCTGAATGAGATCGTCAAAGGTGAACATCAAATCGCGGATGCTGATGGCGAGAGTGGGTTCCTCGTTTTCAATCTCCACGAGAATCTCCTGCGCCACCGTTGTATCGATGCAGTTCATGATGTCGGCCACGCTCTGGAAGCCCGAATAAGCGCGCTTGCCCTGCTCCCCCACCGCCCTGAGCCGCAGGGCGAGCAGGTGGGAGACTTTCTCCGCCATCTCCGGCGAGAAGCGCCGCAGGTTGGCTAGTCTCTTCACTGCTTCGGAACGAATTTCGTTGGGCAGGCTCATCAATAAGGCGGAGGCCTGACGATCGCCGAGTTGGCCAAGGATAAGGGCGATGGTCTGAGGGTGTTCGGCCTCAAGAAATCTTGCCAGCTTTTGCGGATCGGCCCGTTGTAGTGACTCCAGGGGGTTAAGCTCGCGGGCCTTGGTCAGCCGCTGCATGATGCCCTCAGCATCGGCTTCTCCAAAGGCCTTGACGAGCAGGCGCCGGGCCAGGTCATTGCCGCCCTGGATAATGAAATCCTGTGCCTCGGTAATCCGCTGATACTCCTCAAAGACCTGGAGCGACAATTCCACGGGTACTGTTCCCAGACCTGCGACCTCGTCGGCAACTCGCTGCAAATCCCTTTCGTCGAGGTTGCGAAACACAGTTGCGGCAGAATCTTCACCCAGAACGGTAAGCAGGATGGCAGCCTTACGTGCGCCGCTGAGTGCGAGCTTTTCAGGCGGCGGTGTCATGGCGCCTCTTCCCGCAGCCATGCGCGCACGGCATTGGTACTGCTTTCCGGTTCTGCCTTGACGAACTCGGCCAACTGCTTTCTCAAGGCCTGGGAACGCAGGGCGAGATTGGCTGCGGTCTCACTCATCGCTGCAGTATCCGCCTCCGTTGCAGCCGAGGCTCTGGAGGTTGCGAGCATCGCGTTCTGAGGTACCGCTGCCAGGGCGCGCTTCTGGATGGGCCGAAGCATCAGCATATAGACGAGGAGGAAGAGGACCATCATTCCGGCATAACGAATGACCGCGGCATAGTCATTGATTCCCTTCCGGGCCTTCTCGGCAAAAGTGATGGGTGGAAGGTCGACCGCAAACGGGCGCTCAAAGGCAAGGTTCTGGACGCTGATCACATCACCGCGAGCGCTGTTAAATCCAATGGCCGCCTGCGCGAGTTCGCAATGGTCTTCAACTCCTCGGGCGTTCGCTTGCGATGCGTCTCGACCCACTTCCCCTTTTCCTGCTTGCGTTCGATAGCGTCGTCAAGCAGCACTGCGGCGGTCACGCGGCGGATACTACCGGCGGGTTCGATCACGTGGCGCGTGATGCGATTCACACCGTAGGTGGCGCTTTCTGTCTTTGACGATTGCCCCGGATCGCGAAGGAAGGCGGGGGAAGCCGCGGTGGCCACCGCGGTCGTGGTGGCCGCACCTGGTGGGGTGGGCGTTGCTGGTGTGGGCGGCGCAACGGGCTTGGCGGCGGCCACATTGCTGGATGTTCCCGGAATGCCACCAACGGCCGCGCCCGGGCCGGTAATTTCTTCGGAACGCTGCATATTCAGCGTGGCGCTCACCGCCGGATCGTACTTATCCTGGCTCTCTTCACTGCTGCCGGTTTCGTATTCCACATTGACGGATGCACGCATGCGATCCGCTCCCACGACCGGTGCAAGGGTTGCGATCAGCCGCCGTGTCATTTCCTGCTCGATGCCTTCACTGCCATCAGGGGAGGCGGAACTCGATCCGAGCGTCTTGTTGGAATCAGCGTCAATGATCACAACGTCCGCCGGCTTCAACTCATCCACCGCACCGGCGACCAGCCGGGAAATTTCCGAGATCTCGGCTCGGGAAAGACTTCCACCCTTAAGCCGCAGGGTGACTGAGGCCTTCGCCCCCCGCTCCCGGTCCATGAATACCGAGTCGGTAGCCATCACCAGGTGGACCCTGGCGCTCTTGACATTGCTCATGGTCTGAATGGTTCGTTCCAACTCGCCTTCGAGCGCCCGCTGGTAATTCACCTTCTCATCAAATTCAGTTTGTCCCCAGGAGACTTTGTCGAAGATCTCGTAGCCGATGCGGCCGCTGTGAGGTGCGTCATGGGACGCCACTTCGAGCCTGGCGGCGTCGACCTGATCGGCCGGAACAGTCACCGATGTGCCGTCGGGGCCGATCAGATAAGGTATTTTTTTTGCTGCCAATTCAGCGGTGATCGCTTGTGCATCGGCTGGCTCCAGGCCTGACATCAGTGGCTTGTACTGGGGTGTCGCCATCATCTTTGACAAAGAACGCGGCGACGCCCAGCGTGAGCGCGAGACCCGCAGCGAGATACACGCGCTGTTGCGTGCTGCGGCCGGCCCAAAACAGCTTGACGCGTTCGATCGGGTTTCCACCGGTCGCCGCCTGCTTGACAATTGCTGTCTGCGCCTTTGCCGCCATGAATCCTTGATCTCACCGCATTGCTGGAACTGAGAAGGACACTTTGCTTAGAACTGCAGTTTCTCGATGTCCTGGTAGGCGTTCACAATCTTGTTGCGGACCTGCATCATCATCTGGAAGGCAACGTCCGCTTTCTCGACCGCAATCATCACTGTACTCATGTCGGTGTTGCCACCCTTAAGCAGATTTCCGACCTGTTGGTTTGCGCCGGTTTCCAGCTCGTTCACCTTTTCGAGCGCAGTGGAAAGAACGGCGCCAAACCCACCCTGCGCATCAGCAGGTTGAAGGGACGGCAACTTGGGCAGGCCGCCTATGCTACCTATGCTGCCGAGGCTGCCAAGGGCTGAAATGACACTGCTCATCCGCTGCTCTCCTTTCTAGCTTTTGAGGATTTCGATGGTTTGCTGGATCATCTGCTTGGTCGCTGCCACAGCAGATGCATTCAACTGATAAGCACGTACGGAGTCCATGAGGTCCACCATTTCGGCCGCCGGGTTGATCGCGGGATAGGCGACGTAACCCTCCTTGTTGGCGTCAGGATGGCCCGGTTCATAACGCAGGATCGCAGGCGATGGGTCGTCCACGACCTGAGAAATCTGTACGCTGCCGGGAGTTGGCCCTCTCGATTCGCCGGTGCGGGCAAGGGCCAGCCGGAATGAAGAAGTGCCGGAGGACTCAAAAACGACCTCTCTGCGGTGAAACGGGCCTCCAGCCTGGGTACGAGTCGTTCGGGCGTTGGCCATATTTGCGGCGATGATTTCTGTACGTTGCCTCTCTGCCGCCAGCCCAGAAGCACTAATCGAAAGCGCGTCGAAGAAACTCATGATTAACTTCCCCCACTGATGGCACTGAGCGTCTGGTGGAACCTTTCCTTGATGAGCTGGATGCCAAGCTCGTACTGCAATTGGGTTTCAGCCATCAAAATGCCCTCGCGATCCAGATTTACGTTGTTTCCGTCAGGGCGTTCCATCAAGCCCGGAACCTGCCGAATCACGGGAAGCAGCTGGAGGGTTCCGCTACCATCTGCCGTCTGCATCATGGGTGTACTGATGGCTCGGTTCAGCTCATGCTGAAAGTCAAGGTCGCGGGTGTGGTAACCGGGGGTGTCGACGTTGGCCATGTTGGCGGAAATGATCTGTTCGCGGTTCGCGGCCAGCCTGAGATAACTCTCCACAACGGAAAGTTCTGGTATCGATGTCATGCGTATCTCCTCGGAGGCAGTCCGTATTCTTTGATCCTGTTGCGCATCGTCCGTACACTGATGCCCAACATCTCAGCGGCATGGGTCCGGTTACCCCGTGCGAGCGCGAGTGTGTTTTCAAGATGCATTTTCTCGAGCACGCTTATCGGCGTTCCGGGCAAGGGCATAGGGGGTAAATCGGAGCGGGTCTTTCCCAATGGCTGAAACTCCTTATCGAAACATGCTCCGTCGATGCTGGTTCCCTGGTTGAGAGAAAGCACGCGGCGCATGAAGTTGGCCAGTTCGCGGATGTTGCCGGGCCAGCTGTGAGCCTGCAGGCGGTCCATGAAGGCGGGATCGAGGACGGGCGCCGTAATGCCTGTCTCCAGGGAGAATTTCTCGGCAAAATACCTGGCCAACAAAGGAATATCTTCGCTGCGCTCCCGCAGGCCGGGAATGGAAAGAGGAATGACGTTCAGCCGATAGTACAAATCACTGCGGAAGCGGCCCTGCTCCACCATTGCGCCGAGTGAGGCGTTGGTGGTGGCGATGACACGGATGTCGACATGGATCGACCGGGTCTCGCCCAGCCGCTCGACCTCACGCTCCTGAAGAACCCGCAAGAGCTTGGGCTGCAAAGTGAGGGGCATTTCGCCGATTTCGTCGAGCAGCAGAGTACCCCCATCCGCGAGTTCGAATTTTCCCGCCTTGGCAGCGTTGGCCCCAGTAAAGGCGCCCCTGGTGTGACCGAACAGTTCGCTCTCCAGAAGTTGCTCCGGCAGGGCCGCGCAGTTCACGGCAACAAACGGTTTGCGGCTTCGATCGCTGCTTTCGTGGATAAACCTCGCCAGCAGTTCCTTGCCGGCACCGCTCTCCGCCTCGATCAGCACATCAGCGTCAGTGCTGGCGGCCGCCCGTGCACGTTGCAGAGCCTGCAGCAACAAGGGAGAACGGCCGACGATCCCTGTCCCGGCGCTGGTGATCGTTACGTTTCTTCTCGGCACCCTGCCGGAGGCTGCCTTGTCGCTTACCCGCTGCATGACGCGCGCAGCCGCGGCATGGAGCTGTTCAAAGGATATTGGTTTGGTCAGATAATCAAATGCGCCATTGCGCATCGATTCCACTGCTTCAGGAACACTCGCAAACGCGGTCAGCAGAATCACCGCCGTGGCGGGCGAGTTTTTGAGGACCGAACACATCACTTCAAACCCGTCGCCATCCTGCATGCGGATGTCGCTCACTACCAGATCAAAGCTGGTGCGCTGCAGAACACGCGTGGCGTCGGCAACGCCTGTCGCAGTTTCCACACGCCATCCGTGACGTTGGAAATTGGCCTGCAGCGCCGTCCGCATACCGGGCTCATCGTCTACCACCAACACCGAAGAAGTCTTGCCGCTCACAGGGATGCTGTTCATGCGGAGGCGGCTTCCGGTTGGAGTAAGGGGAACGAGAGAGTGAATCGAGCACCAGCATTGCGGCCGGTTGGCGACACCAATCTGACCGCCATGCTGCTTCATGATGCGGGCACAAACCGCCAGGCCCAACCCCGAGGTATCGCCACTGCCGCTAAATCCTGGCTCGAAGATATGTTCTATGTGGCTGGGGCGGATGCCGCAGCCGGTGTCGGAGAATTCAACAATCACGTGACTCGTAACCTTAGCGGTGACGGGTTCGCTGCGCAGCGTAACCGTAACCCGTCCACCCGCAGGGGTGTGACGAATGGCATTGGAGATGAGATTGAACATTACCTGCTGGAGCGCGCTCTCGTTGCCCATGACCTGATATTGGCGCTCATCCGTAAACCATTCCAAAGAAACCGCGGCCTGCTGCGCAAGCGGTTTCACAAACTGGACGGCGTTCGTAATCAAGGCCGACAAGGAAACCGTGGCCAGCTTGAGTGTGCCCGAGCCATGGAAGCTCAGGACATTGTTCACCGTTCCCGAGAGGGTGCGTATGCCAACACGCAGATTAGAAATCCATTGGGCCCGGCGATCCTCGTCGTTCTCAATCAGTTCGGCAAACAGTTCGAGACTGGCTAATGGATTTCTAATTTCGTGGGCAAGAATGGTCGTAATCTCCGCCAGGACCATCGCCTCCCGGGCGGCCACGCGCTCCTGTTCAGCGCGTCTATGCGCGGTTACGTCGCGCAGAATCAAGATCGTCCGGTCAGGCTTGCCGCCGCGGCCTGATTGCTGAAACATCGGCCGATTACGAAGCTCAAGCCAACGTTTCCCTGTCGGCTCGTGAACGCAGAACTCCTGTGCCGCATCAAAGCTCGATTCGTTCGCATAGGAAGATTCGAGATTGACACCACTCAACGCAGATATTTGCCTGAGAGTCGCTTTAGACCCCTCGTAGAAAGCTGCCCCTTCCAGTCCGAGCAGCCGCCCGCTTTCCGGATTGATCATCGAGATCTCACCCTGGCGATCGAGAACCAATACTCCACACGGCATGGAATCGACGATCTGTTGCAAATCGAGTCGCATACGTTCGTTTTCCGCGAGGCTGGTGCTCAGAGCGGCATTCCGCGCTGACAACTCTACGCGCAGCTCGGAAACTTCCTCCTGCAACTGGCGGTAGGACTTTTCCAGGCGCGAGGACGCCGAGATGAATTCGGTAAACGCCGACGCGAGGAGCACGGCACTGCCGGCCTGCGTCGCAGATTCGTGTCTCGACGATTCGACCTGTGCCAGCTCATCAAGACGCGGGTCAGCAGAGTCCTCTACAAGGCAGGCATTTATTGGTTCAAGATGAGAAGTGGACGCCATCTGCTCGTTAATTAGCACGGCGATGGCCAATTCGGGGGATGCGGTCCCAGAAGGGTTAGAGAAGAATATGCTGCGGTAAGATTTCGCGTTCGCCACCGACAAATATGCTGGCTCGTTCCACTACGTTCCGCAGTTCGCGGACATTTCCCGGCCAGTGGTGGCGGCACAGAGTTTCCAGCGCTCCAGCGCTGAGGGTTGCCCCGGGACAGAACTTGACCAGAAACGACTCGGCAAGCTTTTCAACATCTCCCAGGCGCTCGCGCAACGGCGGCAACTTGATGGGAAAGATGGCCAGGCGGTAAAACAAGTCTTCGCGGAACAGGTGCTGCTGGACCAGGCGATGGAGGTCGGCGTTGGTAGCCGCCACGACCCTGACATCCACCTTCAGATTGTCGTTGCCGCCAATTCTCTGCACTTCGCCCTGTTCCAGAAAACGCAATATCTTGCTCTGCAAAGACAGGGGCATGTCGCCAATTTCGTCAAGGAAAAGCGTTCCCCCGTGCGCCGCATGGATGCGTCCTATGCGTGATTGCACAGCTCCGGTGAATGAACCCTTCACATAGCCGAATAATTCAGCCTCGAGCAGAGGCTCAGGGATGGCAGCACAATTGATCACCACCAGTGGCTGCTTCTGACGCGGACTGATGAGATGGATCGCCTGGGCGATCAAATCTTTGCCGGTGCCGCTCTCCCCGGTTACCAGGACGGTGGTATCGCGGCGGGCAACCATATTCGTCAACTCATAGACCCGCTGCATTGGCTCGGTGTCACCGACCATTCCGCGAATGCCCCGAATACCGCTGTCATTGCCCGTCAGCGCGCGGCGAAGCTGCACGGGTGAAATCGAATTGGGCTGGGCGTTGCCAACGCAATAAAGCACTTCCGTCAGCTGTGCAGAGAGCGCCGTGGGCGACGCAGCGCCCAGAATCAGCTGCCCGGTATGCGAATTCACGGTGAGAATTTGAACACTCGGGAACTGTTCCCGAACCATAGCGCTGAATTCGCTTGATTCAAGGTCCGGAAGGAGTGGGTCCAGCAGAAGAATTTCGCTTACGAATTCGTTCAAGAACTCAAGTGCTTCGGCGCCACTGGCAGCTTCGGTCAAATTCCAGCGGGGCTGACGAAGTTTTTCCCGTAGTTGGAGGCGAAGCCTGGTGTTGGGGCTGACCAACAACACGGCGATGGTGTTGCTCTCATCCACGCGAGATTTCGGCAGGGGTGGCGCGCTCATAAGTCACTTTCGGCTTCGAACGACTCTCACAACGATGCAATTCGAGTACTAGTAAGCGAACGTCGCCCTCGGCAGTTCGATGCACACAGTGAACGGCCTCAGGCTCAGAGCAAACTCAGCGTGCTGGCTTCGCATATTGGCTTCGGCGACGGCCATACTGAGGCTCGCTTCCGCGTTGATGGCCGCTACCGACACATTCAGATTTCGGATGACGACTTGAACTGCATGGGCAGACGGAGTGGCCATCAGCTCCACCGTGTCCTGGGCACGGGATAGCCCGTGGACAATCAGCAGCACCCGCGATAAAGCCTGGAGAGTTCGCGGACGATGGATCAGCACCGGCGGACAAGTATCGGGTGCAACTGAGCGCAGAAAGATCCCGTCTTGCTGAAACAAGAGGTGGACTCCTTCAGCCGCGTACGCAAGCACCGTAAGAAGGGGGGTGGATGACAGCTGGGGCTTGATGCTCTCGACCATGACGAGCTGCTGCAGGCAACCAAACAGTGCACACAGCCTCTGTACCTCCGCCGCCGAGCTTACGGTAAGTTCCCGCAGCTCGTCGAAGTTCATCAGATCGATATGGTCTTCGCTCAGGCTGGCCATCAGCACCGCGAGCGGCTGGGCCACGGCATGGATGCCCTGGGCCAGGTTCGAGCAAAGGACCTCCGATGCGGACGATGATTCGCCGAATTTGGAGAGGCTAGTCATTTCGCAAGACGTACCCGACGCCACGAACGGTGCGGAGCAGTTTTACTTCTCCCGCGAGGTCAATCTTGTCGCGGAGATACTTCATGTACACGTCAACGATGTTGGTTGTCGAATCGAGCGGAATGTTCCATACATCGCGCATGAGGGTTTTACGGGATACGGTTTTGCCGGCGTTGTCCATCAGGCACTCGAGGATGGCAAACTCTCGTGGCGTCAGATCGATCGTGCGCTCGCCACGCACCACCCTGTGTTGTTCCCGGTCGATACTCAAGTCACCCACCTTCGATGAACTCGCGACAGAGAAGCCACCACGGCGCAGGAGCCCGCGGACGCGAGCCAGCAATTCGAGGTAGGAAAATGGTTTGATCAGGCAATCGTCGGCTCCCTGTTCCAGCGCCAATACCAGGTCTTCGGTACGATTCCGAGCAGTCAGCACGAGCACGCGCAGTGCGGGCTGATCCTGACGCAGCCGCTTCAGCAGCTCCATTCCGTCGATTCTGGGCAGATTCAAGTCAAGAATCACCAAGTCGTAGATGGAGTTCTGCAGGGTTTCCCAGGCGGCCTCGCCATCGAGCGAGACCTCGACAGCAAAGAGCTTGAGTTTGAGCGCGCGACTGAGAAATTTGCCCAGCGAAACATCGTCTTCGACGATCAGGATCCTGCGGCCCGCCGGCTCCCCAATTCGATCGATCGATCGATCGCTGGGTCGCTGGCCGAGCGTTTCGCAGGCCGTTGCAGGAGCACCTGCAGAACCCGCATCGCTTGCCATCACCTTCGGATATTCGGGCTGTGCCGTCATTCACTCACCTGGACCGTGAAGAGATGAGGGTTCCAAGCCGATAGGGATGACGGGGCGGTCGGATTCGCATGTCGGTGCGGTTCTGCCTGGGCGGGACTGACAGGAACGAGAGACTTGGACAGTATCCGCAGATTCGTATATCGCGAACCTCGCACCAGCACTGCCTTCCGCGTAAATTTCATTGCCGCGGGCCCGCCATTGCATGGGTCATGCCGGGATATCAGCGAAACGGGAATTCGCGCCGAGTTTGATGATCCCATCGCCATCGGCGACTCTGGGTTACTCATCCTTCGCCCTCCAACCGGGGTGCTCGAGATGCGAGCCCAAGTCGCTTATATTGAGAAACGGCAGGTTGGGCTCGTGTTTCTCTTTGAAACACCCTGGGAACGTACGATGATGATCGAGTTCATCGCTGCCATTGCCAACGACCCCAGTACATCCGCGATTGTTCGATTTTGATCGTTTCACGGTGCTATTTCTCCGGCTTTGCGTCCTTGACGGGTGCCTCCGGTTTGGCCGGCGGTGCAGGGGCAGGATTCAGATCCTTAGCAGGTGGTAGGGTTCCGCTGCTGGTAAACGCAGCCGGCTGTTCCCCTTTGACATATTGAACAAGCAACGTGACCCTGCGGTTTGATGCATCCTCCGGTTGCTTAGGCTTGCGCAGGTCCTGATCGGCGTAACCTCGAACCTGAACCACTTGACCTTTCCGAAGACCGCTATCCTCCATCATGCGCCTGGCAGCATTTGCGCGATCTGTCGATAGTTCCCAATTGCCGTAGGTCCGAGAGTCGGAAAATGGCTTGGAGTCCGTGTGGCCCTCAATCGAAACCGGGTTGGGTAATTTGCCCACCTCGACGGACAATACTTTCAGCAGTTCCTGCAGGCTTGGAGTGGGCTGCGCCTTGCCGTTTTCAAAGAAGGTTCCGTTGGGATCTTCTATGAACTCGATCTTCAAACCTTCGGGAGTGAGGGTCATCTCAATCTGCTTCTTGAGCTTCTCGAAATCGCCCAGTTTTTGCATGGCCTTCATCAGGTCTAACTTCAACTTTCCCATGTCTACTTGCTTGACCACGGGTGCGGCTTGGCCAGCCCCGTCTACCGCAGATCCCTTTTTCTCGGCCAGGCCATTTGGGTCGCGAAAGTATCCTCCGACGGCCTGCTGTATGGGTTTGCTGCTGTTCATCAGCCAGAGCACGATAAAGAGCGCCATCATGGCAGTCACAAAATCGGCGTAGGCCACCTTCCAGGCGCCGCCGTGGTGGCCGCCATGGCCGCTTTTCTTTTTGATAATGATGGGCTGTTCGTCTGCCATGGTTTGACCGGCCTATGCGGCCGCAGCCTCCCCGGATTTCTCTCTGCAAGCTTTCTCAACCTCGACGAAGCTGGGGCGAGAATGGCCGGGAATGGCACGGCGGCCCATTTCAATCGCCATGATGGGCGCGGTGCCCTTGATAAAGGCGAGCATCAATACACGAAGTACAGCGTAGAAGCGGTGCTCATCGTCTACGATCTTCGACATATTCGCTGCCAATGGCCCCAACACTCCGTAGCAGAGCAAGATTCCCAGGAAGGTTCCTACCAACGCCGCGGCGACCTTGTGCCCGATTTCCTCGGGCGGTCCACCGAGCGAACCCATCGTGACCACCACCCCGAGCACTGCGGCGACGATTCCCAGGCCGGGCAATGCATCCGCCACAGTGTTCAAGGCCTGATTTGGCTGATTCGCCGAATGATGATGGACTTCCATATCAAGATCCATCATCTGATCCACATCAAACGCGTTTACCCCGCCGGTGATGGCCATGCGCATGGTGTCACATACGAAGTCTCTGGCATGATGGTCCCCTAGGAACGCCGGGTAGCGGGAAAATATGGGGCTCTTCTCCGGATCTTCCACGTCACTTTCGATGGCAATCGCTCCCTCTTTGCGAGACTTCGCAAACAGGTCGAACATCATCTTGAGGGTGTCGATATACCGCTGCTTGGAGAACGGGGAACCTTTAAGGATACCGAGGAGGCCGGCGATCATCTTCTTCAAAATGTGCATGGGGTTGGCTGCCAGCACCGTTCCAATGGCGGCGCCTCCGATGGTGACCAACTCGGCCGGCTGAACGAGGACCAGAAGTTTTCCCTTCTCCATGAGGAAGCCGATCGACGACGCAGGCGAATACTAGCAGGATCCCAATGATTGCAAACATTCTCTATCCCATCCCATCCGCATCTTCTGGCAGATTGCCGTTGATCGAGAGGCAGCGATCGGCCTGCGCTGTACAGGACCCCTACCTCCCCCTGTATCGGCAGCCCAAAAGCTCTCATTGAGCGTCGTCGAACACCCCTGCCTTTGAGCAAACAACAAGAGCCGCTGCCTTGAACAGGCACCCGTCCAGAACCATTGACCGTGGCTATGAGAGGAAGGACCGTGGTTATGAAATGACGTCCGCCGGCCTCCCTCGCAATCTAATCTTCGACAAGTCTGTGCATGAGAAGCTGCTTATTTTCGTTTCGGACACGTTGTGTATCGGCAGCTTTTCCCGGCCGCTTGAGTCCCATTTTGATTCATTAGCGGTGACAGATGAGATCTGCATGAGAAGCCCCCGCGACCAATGGCATCCCAATTGCTTGAACAGCAGAGTGAGCCCACCCAGCTCAACAGGACTCCGTCTGAAAGAAAACGAGGGCCGCCCAAGGATGAGCGACCGCGGCACAGCAGACGATCACACAGCCGCACCGGTTAAACGTGAGTCGCTCGACCCGGAAGACTGGGCCGCCTTTCGCGCGCAGGCCCACTCCATGCTCGACGACATGCTCGAGTACATGGAAACCCTGCGCGAATATCCCGTTTGGCAAGCGATTCCAGACGAGGCGCGGGCGCATTTCTGTAAACCTCTTCCCGCCCAGCCCACGCCACTCGCGCAGGTCCACGCAGAGTTTATGAGCACCATTCTGCCCTTCACGGCGCGCAATGCCCACCCAGGTTTTCTGGGTTGGGTACAGGGCGGCGGAACTGCGGTGGGCATGCTGGCGGAGATACTGGCCGCGGGGCTGAACGCCAATGTGGGTGGCCGCGATCAGATTCCGCTGGAGGTCGAAAAACAGGTGACCCGCTGGATGCGCACCTTGTTCGATTTTCCCCCGACCGCGAGCGGGCTCCTGGTCACCGGTACGTCGATGGCCAACCTGCTCGCGGTACTGATAGCCCGCGATGCGCGTCTCGGCCCGGATGTCAGGCAGCGCGGGGTCGCATCCAGCGCGCAGAAGCTGACCGCTTATGCATCGGTTGGCGTACATGGAAGCATTGGCCGGGCGCTTGATTTCGCCGGGCTGGGAAGCGAGGCGCTGCGGCGGATAGCCGTCGACAGCCGGCAGCGCATCGACCTGGCAGCCCTGGAGCAGGCCATCCGCGTGGACCGCGCTCACGGCTTTACTCCGTTTCTGGTCATCGGCACCGCCGGAACGGTGGACACCGGCGCCATCGATGATCTTGACGGCATGGCCGAGATTGGCGCTCGCGAGCAGCTCTGGTTTCACGTCGACGGCGCTTGCGGTGCGCTGGGGATGCTGGCCCCCGAGCTTGCGCCCCGGCTGAAAGGCATCGAACGAGCCGATTCATTGGCCTTCGACTTTCACAAGTGGGCCCAGGTACCTTACGACGCTGGTTTCATCCTGGTGCGCGACGGTGAGCGGCAGCAGCAGGCGTTCGCTTCGTCCTGCGCCTACCTGATGCGGGAACAACGAGGCATGTCTGCCGGCTCGCCATGGCCATGCGACCTGGGCCCCGATCTCTCACGCGGGTTCCGCGCTTTGAAAGTCTGGACCACGCTCAAGGTCTTCGGGACGAACGCGATTGGCGCGGTCGTCGAGCGCAGCTGCGCACTGGCTCGGTATCTGGAGCGGCGCATCCTGGCCTCGACCGAGCTTGAGCTGATGGCGCCGGTCGAGCTGAACATCGTCTGCTTCCGCTATCGATTCGATCAGGAAGAGCTTGCTGACCAGCTGAATCGGCAGATCGTCATCCAGTTGCAGGAGTGGGGTGAGGTCGCACCTTCAGCCACGACCATCGCCGGCCGGCTGTGGATCCGCGCCGCCATGGTGAACCATCGCACCACCCAAACCGAGATGGACACGCTGTTGGCGGCGACCTTGGCTGCGGGCCGGGCTCTGCGTTCGCGGGCTTCTGCGGCAAATGCTGACGACCGGAGGCCGTGGTCAGAGCGGGACAAGCGGATACGGCAGCTCGACGCTCAACTAGCGCGGCAAGCAGATATGCAGAAGGAGGAAGAAGTCGCGCTGCGATTTGAGCGCGCGACCTTGCTGGCCGAGATGGGTCGCAACCTGGAGGCGAGAGGCGACCATCTGAGAGTGCTTGAACTCGAGCCCGCTCACCGCCTAAATCTGTTCGGGTTGGGCCGGCTACTGGTAGCGATGCGGCAGCGCAAAGCGGCGCACATGGTCTATGCCGAAGCGGTCCGGTACTATCCTCACGACGTTGCTTTGCTGGTGAACCTGGGCAGCGTGCTTCTCGAAACAGACCATCCCGGGGAAGCACGCTCGTACTACGAAAGAGCACTCAGTATCGACCCGGAGTTTCCCCAGGCGCACGGGGGAATGTACTACGCGCTTGCCCGTCTGGGAGAGCCGGAGCTGGCCAAGGTACACCAGCAGAAAGCTTTCGGGCAGCATGCTCTTTTCCCCTCGTCGTTCCGGGGAGATACCGAACCCGTTCCCGTGCTGCTCCTGGTTTCCTCGACCGGCGGCAATACGCCCATCGAGAAGCTGCTCGATGACCGCATTTTTCAGGTCTATGTTGTGGTCGCAGACTTCTACGATATAAAGACTCCGTTGCCGCCGCACAGGCTGGTGATAAACGGTATCGGCGATTGTGACGTGGCCGCACCGGCTTTGCGCGCGGCCGAGGCGCTGCTGGCCTTCACTACGGGCCCGGTCTTGAACCATCCAACGGCGGTCGGCGCTACCGGCCGTTGCGCAAATGCGAGCCGCTGGCAAACGTTGCCCGGCGTAATCACTCCTGTGACGATTACGTTTCCCTACGCCCTGCTTGCCGGACCGGATGGCGCAAGCGCACTGTCTGGGAGCGGCTTCACCTTTCCCTTGCTGCTGCGCACTCCTGGCTTCCACGGGGGGCAGCACTTTGTTCAGGCGGAGTCAGCAGCTACGCTCGCCAAAAGGCTGGTTGAGTTGCACGGATTCGGGGGTGCCGCGGGTGAAGTGATCGCGATTGCGTATCTCGATGCCCGGGGCGCCGACAACTGGGTACGCAAGTACCGGGTGATGATGGTTGGCGGAAAGCTCTATCCGCTGCACCTTGCGATTTCGGAACAATGGAAGATCCACTACTTCAGTGCCGACATGCGAGACCATGCCGAGCATCGTGCGGAGGAAGCAAAGTTCCTCGCCGATATGGCCGGGGTGCTGGGTGCGCACGCAATGGCCGCACTGGAAAGGTTGTCAGCCGCGATCGGTCTTGACTATGGGGGTATCGATTTCGGTCTGAATCGCGAGGGCCAGATTCTGCTTTTTGAAGCCAATGCGACCATGGTGGTCGAGCAACCGGATAGCGACCCTTGTTGGGACTACCGGCGCTCGGCCGTAGAGCGAATCCACACCGCGGTCCGCGATCTACTGCTGACCGGAGCAGGCGTTAAGCGGGCATCGTAGTGCAATCCCTTCGACTCTGGTCTCGTTTGGCGCCCCATCATGCATGGGTTTGCAGATACCCGCAGATGACACACAGATCACGTCCGTCTCTGGAACGCACAGTCATGCTGCCGCACTCAGGGCACGGACGTTGTGGCGATCGGTGGGTGATGGGCTGGGTTTCCTGGAATGGAGGCCGTGTACCGCAGACCTGGTTGTCTTTCGGCGGCGTTACCATTGAGCGGATCCCTGTTCACGGGATCCGATTTCTCCCAGGACCGCGCGCCAACTCAGCAGAAGCCGAACCTGCTCTTCGGCGGACTTCGTCTCCTCGTTCACCGAATCACCCCGCACTGCGCGGGAACTCCCTTGGTGGTCGTGTAGAGCGACAGTGATTGTTCGCGCATTGCGCCTGGGAAGAATCAGCGGGTTTTCGATGAGCTCGATTTGCATAACATTTCATCCTCGCAAACCCATCGGGATAAAGCGTTGCGCGTTCTAGTTACGGGTGTTGTAGAACAGCATCCCACTTATCTCTTTATCTCCGGGCCAAGTGTCACGCGACGGGCTCTAGTTTTGCTGTGGATGTCTTTCATCAAACTCCCACCAAGTCGTCATCCGGAGAGCCTGTGACTTTTTCGATCGTTCCGTGTTTTCTGCACACCAGCCGGATGTTTCTAACTCCCTCCCACAAAAACGTCATCCTGAGCGAAGCGCTTCGCGCAGATCTATCGCAAACCGAGGGTCTTAAGCGCGGAGTCGAAGAGCCTGTCCTGAGCGTAGCCGAAGGAACCCCGGCGATGCTTTTCGGCAGATGCTCTTGGGAGTTTCCGCAAGCACGCACTCGATGCGAATGAGATCGAACTTCTTTTCACAGCGGAGAGTGTCTGAGGAAGCGATGGCAGTCGGGCGTCAATCAAACTCTTTGTGCGCATGAGTCCTCGACATCGGACCCGCGGGGAAAAGATCCCATGAGCAGCCAGACAGGAGAAGAGGCTCCAACCCACGCCGCATGCGGTCGATGAGTTTGTCCGCCACATCGGCGGCGCTCACGTAATAGGCGTCATCCGTTGGCGGCCTCGGGATCTTAGCGATTCTTTTCATTCAGCGACCTTGAACCTTTCCAAATGCTTACCCAAAACCCACTTCTGTCTATCCTTTCGGCATTGGGGGCGGTCTCTGCATGGCCGTGTAGTTGCACCCGCACAGTCAAAGTGTGCACGAGCCTACGCCTATTGGTTTGCTGGAGCACGAGTCGTTCCAGAGGCGAAAGAGATGCCGGCGAAGCTGACTACGCTGTTTTCATCGATATTCCACTGCTCGTAGCGGTGCAGTGTTCCGCGCGCCTGCGGCACAGCTTTCATAAAGGTGTAGATTGGCGAAGAGCCGCACCACTTCAGGTCGTCCTGGTTCTCCTTCACCAAATCCCAGAAACCGCGTGCATCCGATGCTTGGATGCAATCGATCCGAAGGTTGTCGCGCTCTTTGACCATGTTCATCTCATCGAGATTGGCGCGAGCAGCGAACTTGTCTCCGAAGCGTAAACCCATGTGGGCCATATCGACACCCAGCACCCAAAACAGCCGCTCTTTCTCGCGCTCTGCGATCTCTCCAAGCGCCCCCAGGAAGCGCTTGACATGCTCATTGTCTTCCGGAAATCCGCCGCTGTGCATGCTTCTTCCGAATGACCCGCAGAGAAGCGGAAGTATGCGTACGTTTGCTCCGTAGATGGCCTGCAGAAAGACCAGTTGGAATTCGATCGAATGCTCGACCGCATGGCAATAGTCCTCGGGCAGCGCAGCTGGTTGAGATTCCAACTCGGCGACCAGGGCCTGGTCGATACTTGTTCTCCCCCATGGAGTTTCGAAGGGCTTTCGGGTCAAGCCAAACCTGTCAGGTTGTCCGTGGTGAGAGGTTCCGAGAACAATGAAGGTGCGGTCCCCCAACTCCGGGGTGAGCTCCTTGTAGGCCGCGCGGTAGCTTTGCCAACCGCCTTGCGGGCTGACATGCGGCGCAGCAATCCCCATGATCCCCTTCTGGGTCGAAGCGGCTCCCCCGAGATACCGCTGCATCAGTTCCCGGAGAGGACCAGTTGCTTCGGGATAGGCGGAGCCTGCATGGGCTGCCAACCGCACCGGACTTTCAGTAAAAGACAACCGGCGCCCCAGCCGGAGATTGGCGTAAGTCTCATCATCAAGAAAGCCCGCCCGGCTGAGTCCATCGATCAAGTGTTTAACCGTATCGCCAATCTCAGCGCTACTCAGGGAGCGGGTAAGCTCAGCCTGCAAGTCCGCGTCTGTGCGCGTCCCATCGAAGAAGAATAGGCCTGGAATCAAGGGCGGCGGAATGATCAACGTAACATCCGAATAGCGAAAGAAGTCGCGAATCAACAGTCCAGGCCGGTCCGTTATGGGCGAGATCATGAAATCCAGATTGGTTCGAAGCTTCGGCAGGATCATTGTGAGAAAACCGGCATTATCCGATTATCGCTGGTTCGATTGCATTCGGCCTAACCGATCGAGGGCCTTGCTGGTGAACCAGGCCCCCGTAAACACTCACAGCATTTGTGCTTGCAGGTAGAGCGTCCCGGTATAGGTGCCCGCGGGCAACTGCGGCAGATCTTGCAGGTCGATCTCCATGTTCAGCATGTCGGTGCGGGAGCCATTTCCACCGCTCATAAAGAGCTCACAAAGCAAGAGGAGGCTGGCGCCGCTCATCGGATTGCTACGGGTAAATGGGGTGTATGTCAACGGTGAGCCAGTCGGCACCTGGCCCAGCACAGCCGACGTGGGGATGTTGACCCCGGAGGCGCCACCGGTAAGCGCCACACCGGAACTCGGAAAGTAGCCGTAGAGATTCAGCTTGCAGAGCCGGTTGAGTCCCGACCATGTCGTAGTTACGCCAACGCCATTGGAACTGGCGGCTACACCCTTTGATAGCAGCTCGAAGCTCATGAAGGCGGGAGCGACCGTGATGGTTACCGAGCCGCCCAATGCAGCCGCCGGCTTAGGTCCCCCCTGGCCTACCCGAACCACCTGCGCCGTCCCCCCTACTGTTCCAAAAGAAAACAGCAGGCAGAGCAGAAACCCGATTCTCTTCGCCATCTTTTCCCTCTGGCTTCCGGCCCATGCGGTTAGCTACAACTCTGATTGCCCACCGGGGACCCGCCTCACGATGATCACGGCTCCTGGTTCCTCGCCATTTTTTGTCGCCTTCACAGTGGCCGGAGCAGATTGCACTGTATAGCTGCCCCCATTCAAAAACTTGTCGGGCAGCACTTGTAGTTTGTGGTTGTGCGGCCGGCGCTCGCGCATAAAGAAGCGGCCATCGGAATCCGTAAACACGGGCACGTCGTCGATGAGCAGCGCTGCCCCCTCAACCGGCTCGCCTTTGGTATCCACCACCCGCCCCCGCAGGATGCTGCTGCCGATGGAGTAATGCTGTGCTGACCCGCGCCCGTCCGGGGCCTCACGCGTCATGATCCCCGAGGCATCCGCGGTATACCGGACGCTGCCATCGGGGGCCACAAAGCTGCCACCGTGCAAGGTGACGCCACGAAACAGATGTATCTGCAGATCGACAATCATCGCTTGCACAAAGGGAGACGCATTGCGCTGGGGAACATAATAAGTCTCATACTGGGCGCTTGCCGAGACCAGGTTGGAGATAAAGCCACCGCCAAAGGAAACCGAAGTTTGCTCGTGGGAACGAGTGAGCACCTCGGTGATGTCCCAACGCGGTGTGAGTATCTCCGAAAAGTTAGCAATGAAGGCCCGCGATTTAGCAGCGTTGTTGGGGCGGCTCTCGAGATAGCTGGCGGTAGCATGAACGCGGTGGGTAAAGTCCCTGCCGGCGGTGTATGCGGTAGAGTCGTTCCAATTGCCAAGATAGGTCGAGTGATAAAACGAGGCGACCAACCCGACTCCGGCAAGATCCAGGTTCGCCGTTACATCATCGATCGAGCTGCGCACATTGTTCTGCGATCCGTTGAGCGGAGTGAGAAAGTTCTGCCGTCCTCCGGTGATGCTGAAGTACCTGGCCGGTTTGAAAGTGACCACCAGATTCTCGCGGTCAGGTTCGCTAAGCAACGGCGCTTCCACCACTGCGCGGTGGAACTGGCTTCCCGCCTCGACATAGGCGGCCTGCACAATGATCCATTTCCGCCGAAAATCGAGGCTCGCCGCACCGTAAGGCTGGTTGGCGCCGACGCCGCCGGAAAACCCTATCTTCAGCCGGTCGCCGGCCGTCCAGTCCAGACCTTCGATGGCGGTAACCTGTCGCGAGAAAATCATCTTCGACGACAGGGACAGGCTTCGCGTGAGGCGCCGATCGAGAAAAAGCAGGAAGGCTGGGTTCTCCACCCGTGCGCCCTCGAAAAGCGGGCTGTCAAACTCCGTGGACGTGGCGCCGGCAAAGGCAAACACGCCTGTGTTGCGCAGCGTTGTCAACACACCGGCACCCTGCGCGACCACAAAGTGGCTGGTGTCGAAGATATCCGTCGGCAGCACGAAGTGAATGAAGTCATCTCCTGCGATCCAGGTCGACCGGCCCACCACTTTGGTGAGGTTGGCTCCGCCGACAAGCCGCCCGTCCACCGTTCCAGCGCCCAGTGAAAACTTGTAACTGGGGCCGCGAAGCGACAGCGTTCCACCCTGCACCCGATACAGCGTGGAAGCGCCTCCGTTGACTTGGAACACCTGGCCCATCAATTGCGGAACAAACGCTGCCAGCAGCCACGTGATACATAGACTCGTACGCCATACTCCGCCCGCCGGGAGAACCAGGCTGCGGGCGGAAATCATTTGCCGCCAGGGACGATCGGCACCTTCACAGTGAAGTGCTCAAAGCGAAACTGCAGTGTATCGGGCGGCTGCTTTTCATCCCAACTCAGCTCCAGGTGGCGCCGGCCTGTGGGCAGAAGCGGAAATCCCGCTGTGCTCTCCGACGCGTGAGGCCCGCTCATGCGAACCTCCTGCACTCGCACCAGGCTGTTGCCGCGATTCTCCAGCTCGCAAACGACGGTCTTCTCCGCAGCATGCCAGGTGGCCGTCGGGATATTGATCTCTTCTTTGTTCAGAGGATGCTTCTGGTAGAGATATACGGTGTGCGGGAGCATGATGCGCACGTCAAGGCCGGGATGATGCTGCACAGAGGAGAAGGTGGAGTATACGGTGAACCACGCCGGCAGCTGGTCGGCGTGAGCCTTATAGAACACGTAATAGGTTTGCCCGGGTTCGAGACGCGCGCTCATGGCCGAGAGTTCCACATGAATGTCTCGATCGAGCGGCCGGAACACTCCCTGACCATCCGGCGTGATGCTGAAACTCTTTGGTTCCAGCACCACGATCATGGGGGTCAGTGTGCCGTTAGTGAGGGCGAACTTCCCGTCGGCCTTCAGTTGGTATTCCGAAATGACTGGCTGCACTGTCTGGGCGAGCGCACCACTTCCCACCAGGAGCCATGCAAAGCGAAGCAACCCTCGAAACGGCAAACCTTCCCCCTCCTCATCCCCACTCCATGCCAATGAGAATCGCGACGCGTGGGGATCGCTGGACGGTGCGGGTCTTGCAACCAGATCCGGTTGCCCGGAAGATTACAGCGCTTGCGCTTGTATATTCAGCGTGCCCGTGTAGGTGCCGGCTGGGAGTTGGGGCTGGCTTGCCAAATTGATCTCCAGGTTCAGGTTGTCGGTCCGGTTCGCGGTTCGATTGGTTGCTGAGAGCCCCTGGGTAAATAGAGTCAGGCCGGCTCCAGCCGGGCCCAGCGGCGCGGTCTGAGTAAATGCGGTGAATGTTGACGGAGTTCCTGTCGTCACCTGACCCAGCACTTCGGAGGCGGGGATATTGTTGGGCGTGGCGGCCCCGTCGGTCAGTGCCGCAGTGGCGCTCGAGAAATAGCCGACCAGCGTAACCGCCGTGCGCGTCGCACTCAGCACCCAGGTGGTGGTAATTGCTACAGGGGAGGTGCCAGTTGCGGTTCCCCCCGAAACCAGCGGAATGGTCACCGCCGAAGGGGTGGCCGCCACGGTAAGCGATTCACCCAACGTAGCCTTCAAAGCCACGCTTGCGGTGTTGGAGGTCAGTTGGCAGACAGCGGCCGGAACGGCCAGGGTAAGCAAAGCAAGCGCAGAGATCAGCTTTGCGGGCAGTGCGTTCTTGCGACTGGACATAGCCATTGCTCCTCGGCATTGATTTCCTGTTCAACAAGTAGCCAGAAACCCGAATCTGCTCCAAGTTAGCCAGGCCGTCACACAACAGGAGGGCCACCAACCATACGCAGGCAACCGCTCGGATGTCGTCTAGAACCGTTATCGTCGTCACAGGCGAAAGCATTAACCATGGTGGAGTCTAGACCACTGACCTGTTTCGCGCCAGGAACACTACTCAAGATCTTCATTTTTCAGACCGATACAAGGATAGCGAGGGGTTGAGCGAGTTTCAGGCCGCCTTGTTGTCATGCTCAATTAAGCCAGCGCCGGCATTTCTCGGGCCTCTACGATCGGTTGGTCATTACCGTCGCGGTGACGAATGAATCGCACACCATTGATAGCCATCATCGTTGGAACTTCCGTGCTGACCACGGCGCTCGATTACCTGACCTCCTCGGAGTTGGCCGGAGCGGTCTTGTTCACCATCCCCCTGGCCCTGTGCGCCGTCCGCCGTTCCAAGTGGATGCTATGGGTCACAGCCACAGTAGCTTTTCTGTTGAGCACAGCCGCAGGGTATTGGGGTTTCCACCGTGCCCCGCTGCTTAACCCTTGGATTGCTCCGGCAAACCGCGGACTTCTCATGGTGAACCTGCTTACGCTTACGGCACTCGCCCATCAATGGATTAACAGGGATAGACAAGCAGAGCTTGATGCTGCGCAGGGAGAGCATGACAACAAAAGCCTGGTCGCCCGGAACGAGCAACTCGAAACTGAACTCATGAAGATCAAGACTGTCATCAAGGGAACGCGAAAGCCGCTTGTTCTTACCATCAAACAGTACCAGGCATTCGCCTCTCACCTTTCAGATCTGCACAGGACGATGGTGGTGGCAGCGATGTGTTCCGGCTTGCGCGTTTCCGAAGTACTGGCACTCAAGTGGGATCAGTTGGACTTTGCCGCCGGCGTGATGTCTGTGCAACCACCTGTTGCGAACGGCGGGACCGCCCAGGTTGAAGCCTCCGATGCGCAGCTTCCGATGGACCCCGTCCTGGCGGAAACCTTGCTGGAATGGCGGAACAAAACTTCGAGTGCCGGGCTGGTATTTCCATCGCACATCACTGGCCGCTGCTATCATCCCGGACCCATCCAGCAGGACTACTTCAGACCCGTAGCCAGAAAACTCGGCCTGGTGGGAGTTTGCTGGCACACATTTCCCCATTCGTACAGGAGTTGGATGGCCGAGGATGGCACGGCCGCGGGAGTACAGCAGAAACTCTTGCGTCACGCAGCCGTAGCGCCCAAAACCAACAGTCACAGCAACGGCGCGTCGAAACCCAACGGTAAGGCGAACGGCAGAGTCGTCCGCCGGAGTTCGCCGACCGGCAGATCTCATGTCGACATTTCCGCCGATGCTTCCTAGCGAACAGGTCTCTCCCTTACGCTGCACACCTGGGACGACCCCCTTCAAACAAACAGCCTGCCACCGCTCCCCTCCAGATTCAACAAGTGTGCCTTTGTTTCGAGCCCACCGGCGAAACCCGTAAGTTTTCCCGATGAACCGATCACACGATGGCAAGGCACGATGATGGATATCGGGTTTCTTCCATTGGCCGCACCAACAGCCCGCATGGCCTGGGGATTCCCCAACTGTTTCGCCAGTTGCCCATAGCTCCTCGTTTCGCCGAAAGGGATCGCCAGCAGTGCGTGCCATACATTCTTCTGGAAGGACGTACCCCGCATATCGAGCGGTACAGAGAACGTCTTTCGCTTCCCGGCAAAGTACTCCCCCAGCTCTCGTTCAGTATCAAGAAGAATGGGGTGCGTCGCATCTTCTACGAGTTCGTTCAGAGGGACACGAGTGGGCTTTTCGTTCTGCCAGAGTACGGCGACCAGCCCCTTGTCGCTGGCGACTAACTTCAACTTTCCCACGGGCGAATGCATCATCTTGTAGGCCAAGCTCATAAACTTCGATTCCTCGTTCAACCTGCCATGGCAGAGTTGTTGGTGAGTATGTTGCCGTCGGCAGCCCAAAGGTGTTGGGCTGCGTAGGCGCGCCACGGCCGCCATGACTCGGCACGACCCAAAAGGTTCGCAGGAGTCACCGCGGCTCCATCGATCGAAGCCGCGCCTCGCAACAGTCCTATATCCGTCGCGGGAAATGCATCCATCTCGCGCACGGCGCGAAGAGCGATGTATTGCGCGGTCCATTCGCCGATGCCACGGATGGCTTTGAGACGCGCGACCGTCTCATCGACACCGCCGAATGGACGAAAGAGATTAGCATCTGCCACCGCCGCCTCAGCGACCGCTTTCAGCGTGGCCAACCGCGCCCCAGGCATCCCCAATCCGATAGTGGGAGCGGAAGCCAATGCCCTGGCAACAGGAAATACATGCGACAGCGCGGGATGAATGCGTGATGCCTGGGGAACAGAACGGCCGTGCAGTTTGACCAGCTCGCCCGCCAGCCGGCGAGCCGCAACCACAGTGATTTGTTGCCCGAGGACGGCACGCACAGCGATCTCAAATCCATCCCATCCGCCGGGAGCCCGCAGCCCGGGCCGGAGTGTAACCAGTGGCGCGAGTGCCGGGTCCGTCGACAGATGTTGATCGATGGTCTCAATATCCGCTCCGAGATCGAACTGGCGGCGTACCCGGGCGACAATGGCCGGAAGCGATTTCACGTCCGGGAATCGGATGCTGACCTCAAGACTCTGTTGCTTCGGCAAGTGGTTGACCGCAATACTCCCAACTGCGCCGTCGACTTCCACCGTTCGCAGGTAGCGGCCAGCCTCCACCACTTCGACACCAGCAATCGCGCGCGCTCGCAGGAAGGCGAGCATGTTTTCCCAATCGTAAGGAGCGCGATAACGAAGGCGGAGGACGATGTCTTTCTCCTCTTCCCTGGAAGCGCTTTTTCTGCGGAGTGCCCGCGGGGGTCGGTGGAAGAGCTGGAGAAACGTCTCGTTGAATCGCCTCACGCTGCTGAAGCCGGCTGCCGCTGCGACGTCCGTCATCGGCATCTGGGTGTCGTGGATCAGTTGTTTCGCGAACAGCACGCGCCGTGTTTGTGCAACAGAAACGGGGGAGGCGCCAAGATGCTGAAAGAAGAGCCGGCGCAACTGGCGCTCGCCCAAGCCCAAGCGTGCCGCCAGCTTTTCAACACTATTCTCAGGACCATCGAGAGCACCTTCGGCAATGAGCGCCAGGGCGCGAGAAACTGTATTGGAAGTGCCTCGCCATGAGGCCAAATCAGGAGCTATTTCCGGCCGGCAACGGAGGCAGGGGCGAAAGCCTGCATCCTGCGCAGCGGCGGCGGAGCCATAAAAATTGCAATTCTCGAACTTGGGGGTGCGGGCTGGACAAATCGGGCGGCAATAAATTCCTGTCGACGAAACTCCGACAAACATGAGCCCGTCGAAACGTGCGTCCCGGCTCTGCAAAGCGCGATAGCATACTTCCCGGACGGGTAGTTCCATGTATCCATTTTCCCATGGCCGCCGGGTCGTACTAGCGGTTTTCGGACGTGATCATTTTAGTGCCGATCACTCGCCTTGCTCGATGAGCCCGGCATTGCGCAGGATACGGCGGACCTTCTTGGGCGAAATCGACAACCGCTCAGCAACCCGGGAAACCTTTTTCCCTTCTCTTGCCCAGACCTTCGGTATAACGATCTCCGCAAATTCCTCGGCGACTTGCTGAAAACTCTTATCGCCGATCATTCCCTCCGACCAGGCGCGAAGCGTCTCGTTAATGCCGGAGGCGCGCAAGATATGGGACTTCAAAGTGATGAGCTCTTCCCAAAGATGATCGCGATCGTCGGAACGCAACAGCGCCGCAGCCCTGGACGCGCATTGTTTGGCCTCATCCCACTCCTGAAAAAAGTCGTTCGCAGCCGTCATTCCGCGCACAATGTAGGCCCCCGCCAGAAGACGCCGGTTTTGCGTGTGCTTGGCTAAGGCAACGGCCTCCTCAGCATAGCGCTGAGCGGCATTTGCGTAGACAGCGGTGTCTCCATCCTCTCCGAGTTGTTCCTCCACCCGCGCATTCTCGGCGAACGCTTCAAGGATGCGTGATCGAGCCATCAGGATCTGATCATGCTTCTCGCGCCCCAGCGTATAGGCCTTCAACGCCTCGGCAAGAGCACGGTCGATCTCACCCATATCAAGATGCAGCTGGCCCGCATTTACCAGGACCGAGCCGGATCCCCCATGGTGCTCATGGAGACGGTAGATCTCACCCGCGCGATCCAGTTGAGCCAGGGCATCGCGGCAGATGGATGCATAGCGGGCTTGATAGTTGGGCCGTTCCGCTTCTCGCGAAGGCACCCGCGGGGTTCCACTGTTAGCCTTGGACTCTATCCGTTTGCGTAAATGAAGTGCCAGCAGGCGCTTTACGTAAGCGGCATTCACCAGGGTTCGCGCCAGGTTGCGATGGTTGACATCGCGGCGAGCATAAATGGCGATCGCCCGCTCATAGTGTTCGAGCGCGACGCTGTATTCGCCGGTTCTGCGGACAATGCGTCCGCGTGCAGACTCGATATTACCCAGGGAGATGGCGTCGTCCGTATCCCTGAGAATTTGTTCCGAATGATCGAGCAACTCCAGGGCTTTTTTGGCATCGCCCTTTTGAAAGATGAGCCACGCCTCCTGAACCTCAATCACAGCCGCCAGTTTTTCGGACCGCAGGGTTTCGGCCCGGTGGCGCGCCTCGACCACGTGCTCGAACGCCTTGCCGTATTCACCCTTCTTACGATGCGCCCTTCCCTTCCAGAAATGGGCCAGGATAATAAGGTTTTCATCAGCCAGTTCCCTCTCGGCCTTAAGGACAAACTCCAGCAATTCGATCGCGGTATCAGAGTCCTCCCGCATCAGCGCCCAAAATGCCTCGGCCAGACGAAGTTCAAGATAATCGCGCAACGGCATCCGGGCCCGCATGTTCGGGGAGAACCGGGCCAGCAACGCTTCGACGCTTTTCCTGTCGCGATGGCCAACATCCAGCCATTGGGCTGCCCGAAGGGCGATCGCGGCGCCGCCGCGCTCGATATCGGGATTGGTCCAGCCTGCTCCGGCATGCTCCAGCAGACGAATTCCATCACCAATGCGACGCTCCTGGAGCGCCTCGTCCAGTTGCTCCAGGAAATGGACGGATAGGATCATACCGCCAAGATTCTAAGCCAGTGATCCGAAACGGTCGAGCATTATTAACCGCTTTGGGCAATAAACCTCTTTGCCGGTAAGCGACCGCCTACAGCGCCCAAGGATCTGGGTCAACGGCCCACTGCGATGTTCAGGCACCGGGCGCGTGGGTCTGATCGGATGCTCGTCCGATTCGGACAGGGCCGATTGCCTCTGGGGTCGATCGTCCTTATCTTGGGTTGTACCAGCCGTTCCCCCCTCAAGGAGATTGTGCAAATGGCGCAAGTGGACGCGGAACTGGCCAATTCCGGCCGGAAAGGAGGGGTTCTGACTGCGGAAGCGGTCGAATTCCTTTGCTTGTTGCAGTCCCGCTTTGCGGCCTGCCGCCAGGAATTGCTGGTCGAACGCGACCGGCGCCAACACAGATATGACGTGGGTTCGGCGCCTCACAGTCTTCCAGAAATAGAACACTCCGGTGAAAGCGGCTGGGCCATCAAACCGCCGCTCTCAGATCAGGCGCTGGGGCAGGTTATGCTTGCCTGCCCTCCGGCGAGCGAACTTATCGCGCGCGGCGTAAGCTCCGGTGCGATTACGTTGATCGCGGACTTTGACGACTGCCTCTCCCCTACCTGGCCCAATTGTCTCGGAAGCCATGACAGCTTGCAGAAAACCTTGAACACAGCCGTCGCTCCTGCCGGCGTCGTTTCCATCCGGCCGCGCAACTTGAGCCTCGAGGAGAAACACTTCTCCGCGTGCGGGACACCGATTTCCGCGTCACTTTTTGACTTTGGTCTCAGTATCTTCCACATCGCGCGTACTTTACCGGCACGCCCGGCGGTGGCTCACTTTTCGCTGGCCAAACTGGAAGGCCGTCAGGAAGCACGCTGGTGGGCTGACATATTCCGCTTTGCAGAGCACCACCTGCAGATTCCGCAGGGATTCATCCGAGTCATGGTTTCAATCGATACCTTCTCCGCAGCTTCCGAAATGGAAGAGATCGTGTTTGAACTTCGAGACTACGTAACGGCTTTGGAGTGCTCGCCGGTCAGCTACCTGGCCAGCTTTGTGCGCAGCTTTCGCGCGCACGGCGAGTCTCTCCTCCCGCAGCGTAGCGATATCAGCATGAATCAACCGTTTCTACAGGCCTACCGCGAATTGCTGGTCCATACCTGCCTGAGACACAAAATCCGCGCGGTCAGCTCCAGTGTGCAGCAACTTCGGACACAGGATACTGGGAGAAGAGACGAACGGGAACAAGCGAGGATATCGCTCGAAATTCAGCATGAGATCGAGCTGGGATTCGACGGAATTTGCGTTGCCGACCCGGACCTTGTTCCAGTGGCCCTCTCGACATTCAGTAAAACCAAGAAGAGGCACCACGCAACTGGGCTGCACGCCGGGAAATGTCATATCACTCCACGTGACTTGATCTCGCCCTCCCTGGGAAGAGTCACCATGACGGCGCTCAAGGAGAACGTAGAGACGGCCCTTGTCTACCTGGAGGGCTGGCTCGCGGGATCCGCATTGGGCGCCCGAGGTTTGAACAGTATGGCTTCGGCGGAGTTGTGCCGGGCTCAGCTCTGGCAATGGCTTCGTTATTCTGCTCGGCTCACCGGCGGCCACCGGGTCAGCCGGTATGTGATTGAATGCCTCATCCGTGACTCCTTGGCGGGAATAGAAAATCGCGTGGGAGGAGCGGAGTTTGCTGCTTCCAGGTTCCCTGTTGCCGCTGAGGTCCTGCTTAGTTCCTGCACTGACAATTTTGACGCACCTCTCACCCTTCGCGCCTACGCCCACCTCTGCTAATCCTTCTGCAACATCTGCGCTTGCGCGTCCTGCAACGGGCCGCGTCTTTTTCTGCGTTCAGGTAGGACAGATCGGACCATCGACCAATTCGCACCGCCCCATTTGTGCTCATATCGATTACATATTCTACTCACAACTGAAGCCCCCGTAGCAGCCTACTTTCAAACGAGCGGAGAAGAGCCCATGGATGTGAAGAGAGCAAGATCGCGTTACATTTATCGTTTTGGCCGCGCGCAAGCCGAAGGTGATGGGGCCATGACTGAGGAGCTTGGAGGCAAAGGCGCCTCTTTAGCAGAAATGACAAGGCTCGGGCTTCCCGTGCCTGCCGGCTTCACTATTTCTACCCGGGCCTGCACATTCTATCTCGAACATGGCGCCATGCCGCCGTCCTTGGAGGAAGAGCTGGAGAGTGCTCTTTTATGGCTGGAGCGCGAACGGGCACAGCGCCTGGGAGGAGAGAAGGACCCCCTGCTGTTGAGCGTCCGTTCCGGCGCTTCCATCTCCATGCCGGGCATGATGGACACCATTCTTAATGTTGGCATCAACGACGCAATCCTCGAAGGCCTGGCTGCCAAACACCAGAACACAACCTTTGCTCTCGACTCGTACCGGCGACTATTACAGATGTTCGGTTCTGTGGTGTTACAGATCCCCAAGCACGCCTTTGACCAAGCATCGGAAGGAATCTCGCATGGTGGCGAGGAAGCCAATCTCAGGCAGACGATTCTTGCCTTCCAACAGCTTATCGAGCACCGTTCCGGCAAACCATTCCCCATGGATCCACGCGCTCAATTGCGGCAAGCGGTGGTAGCCGTATTCGAGTCCTGGAACAATGAGCGAGCTCGGCATTACCGCCGCATCCACAAGACCCCGGAAAATGGCGGCACCGCAGTCACCGTGCAAGCGATGGTGTTTGGAAACTATGGAGCTAACAGCGGTACGGGTGTAGGCTTCACGCGGAATCCTTCCACCGGCGAGAAGGCAATGTTCGCTGAATTCCTGGCGAACGCCCAGGGTGAGGATATTGTCGCCGGCATCCGCACGCCCATGCCGATCGCCGAACTGGAGCGAACCATGCCCAGGGTTTACCGGAAGCTCCGGACGGTGACATCCGGGCTGGAAGCTCATTACCGGGATGTCCAGGATTTTGAGTTCACGGTACAAAACGGAGAGTTGTTCCTGCTACAGACCAGGGCTGCCAAGCGAAGCGCGTTGGCAAAGCTTCGCTCGGCGGTCGAGATGGTGGAGGAGGGTCTCATCTCGCGAACTGAGGCGCTGTTGCGAGTCAATCCCTCCGATCTCGAAGAAGTGTTATCACCGCAATTGGACCTTAGCAACGCAGGGTTGCACGCAATTGCGAAAGGCCTGCCGGCCTCTCCGGGCTCGGCTGTAGGCCAGTTGGCCTTGACGGCCGATCGCGCCGTCGAGCTCGCCGGCAAACATAAGCAATCGCCGATCATTCTCGTACGCCAGGAGACAACCGCCGATGATATCCACGGCATGGATGCAGCCGTTGGCTTTCTGACCGCCCACGGCGGGGCAACCAGCCACGCCGCTGTCGTCGCCCGCGGCATGGGGAAATGCTGCATCACGGGCGCCGCGGAAATTGTCACAGACGAGGTTGCTGGTGACGTAAAAATAGGCAAGCATACCCTCAAAGAGGGAGACTGGCTGTCGCTCGATGGCTCGACGGGACGTGTTTTCCTGGGACAGCTAACGTTGCGTCCGAGCCAATCCTTCGACAATCCATTTCTAACAAAATTCCTCGCCTGGGCAAGAGAGTGCAGTGTCACCGCAGTGTGGGCCAACGCGGACACTCCGCAGGATGCACAGCGGGCAAGCCATGCCAACGCCATGGGCATCGGACTCTGCCGCACCGAACATATGTTCTTCGCCAGGGATCGGCTGGCTCACGTACGCTCCATGATTCTCGCAGCAACACCGGCGGCACGAGAGGACGCTCTGGTCTCTCTTCTACCTATGCAGCAGGCAGACTTCGAAGAGCTGTTCCGCGCCATGCCCGGTCTCCCGGTCACCATCCGGCTCATTGATCCGCCGCTCCATGAGTTTCTTCCCACGGAGACAGCGGCCAGGGATGAGTTGGCGCAAGCCCGGCTGCAGGGGTTGGATGCAGAGAACATCCATCGCCTGGAAGAGCTTTTGCTGCGGGTGCAACAGCTAAGCGAATCTAACCCCATGATGGGGCTGCGCGGCTGCCGTTTGGGAATCGTGCATCCCGAGATCATGGTCATGCAGGTGAGAGCGATCCTGCGAGCGGCGCTTCGCGTAAAGGCCGAGGGCATCGCAGTCCGTCCCGAGATCATGGTTCCACTGGTGGCGTGCGTGGAAGAAGTCCGCTTTCTCACGAAGCTGATCGAGGCCACGGCCGCAGACCTCTTCGCTCAGGAAGGCCGGCGGATCGCCTATCGTGTAGGCGTCATGATAGAAGTGCCCCGCGCGGCTGCTTGCGCCGACGAGATCGCCCGCGAAGTAGACTTCATGTCATTCGGAACCAATGACCTGACACAACTGACCTTCGGCTTTTCACGCGACGATGCCCACAAGTACCTGGACACCTACCTGGAGCTTGGCATTCTTAAACACGACCCCTTCGTTACCATCGATCGCGATGGGGTTGGTTCGTTGATCCGCCTGGCAATCCGCAAAGCCAGGGAAACTAATCCGCACATCAAGATTGGTATCTGTGGGGAGCACGGCGGTGATCCAGCATCGATCGCCTTCTTTCAGGAACTCGGGGTCGACTACGTTTCCTGCTCCCCTGCCCGGCTGCCGATAGCTCAACTCAGCGCAGCGCATACATCCATTGCGCGAGCACCAGTGGAAACTCGGCAGGAAAAGGCGCCCTACGGTCTGCGGCTGGTCGAAGGCGTGCCTCGTATGCAGGCTCCGCCCATCTTCAGATCGAGCAGCCCTTCCGCTGGCTCCACAAGCCCCGCGTGAAGTCAGGAAATTTGACCGGAGCGCTGCCTTGCGCCAAAGAAGTCTTGCTTAAGGGAGTGGGCACCGACCAGGCTGCGCCGTCGTACACGTCCATATCGGGCGCCAGTCCTTCGCGCATGCACTGCAACAGGCGGTAGATCATGATGTAGTCCATCCCCCCGTGCCCCCGGATGAGCTGGCCATGGCGCCCTCCTTCGCCCAGAGAGGACTCTCGTAGTCCTTCTTGTATGGGTCGATGGTGCCCCACTCTTCCCCACCCGCTTGTCCGTCGATGTAGATCCGCGGCGGGTAGTCGGCAAAGACGCCCTTGGTGCCGCCGACCATGTTGATCCGGCTGTAGGGTTGAGGATTCGACGTATCGTGCTTGAGCGTGATGGTCAGTCCGGAGGCGGTCTTGATCAGGGATATATTCATATCCCCTTTGATGTACTTCTCCTTCCACTTGGGATCGCCCTGCGGCGTGTTCGCTTCCCGGTAAGCAGCCAGGCCGGCAGCTGGAGTACCCATGGAAACCATGTAGTCGAACCGGTCGCCGCGGTTGATGTTCATGTAATTCGCCACTGGTCCCAATCCGTGCGTCGGGTACAGGTTGCCATCGCTCAGCGTATGGAAAGCGCGGCGCCACAAACCTTCGCCCTTATTCGAGAACATCTCCTCCCGCAGATCGTGCAGATAGGCAGCCTCTCCATAGAGCACCTGGCCCAACACACCTTGACGCACCATGTTCAGTACCAGGGTCTCGGTATAGCCGTAGCAACACTCCTCCAGCATGATGCAGTGGCGGCGCGTGGCTTCTGAAGTGTTGACCAGCTTCCACAAATCTTCCGTGGTGTAGGCCAGCGGTACTTCCACGGCGGCGTGCTTGCCATTTTCCATCGCGGAAAGCGCCATGGGAGTATGCCAATTCCACGGGGTCGCGATCACCACCAGGTCCAGGTCGCTTCTCTTGGTCAGCGATTCGTAGTCGTGGGGACCTTTGGTATAGAGTTCAGGCGCCTTCTGGCCGGCCTTTACCACCAGTGCACTCGCGTGCTCCGCCTTCTCCGGCACCAAGTCGCACACGGCAACCACTTGCGCATTCTGCGCCAGGAACCAGCCAAGCAGCCCCGTCCCCCTTCCACCAACGCCGATGAATCCGATGCGCGGATCCTTGGTCGCGGCGAAAGGCACGTTGATCATCGTCTTTGCATTCCCAGGATGCACCGCATTCGCGAGCGCGCTGTGATCAAGCTGGAATGCGGCGGTGGCCATGGCGCCAAGCTGCAGGAACTGGCGCCGGCTGGGCTCGATGAAATCGTCTTTCACGGTTTGTCCTCTCTCATATACGAAGGAAGATCTTGCGGCGGTACATCCAGAAAAGAAACAGCCAGTAGAGCAACAGAATGGTAGCCCCGAGCAGGAGCGGCTGCAGTCCTGGACCGAGTACGAAGAATGTTTTTTCGCCCAGGTTAGTGATGAGATTGCGCGCGAAGAACTCCTCCCACAGGTGGGCAATCATATAGGCGGCAATGGAATTGGTGCCCACCACCACCAGCGGAAAGGCCCAACCGCGCCACTGCTTCACGTCGATGATCCAGCTGAATACAGCTAAGAACAGGAAGCATATGCCGCCGCTGAACAACGTCCAGCTGGGAGTCCAGATGCGCTTCACGACCGGGCAAATACCGGTGAGGTGAAAAAACAGCCCCAATGCGAAGAGAATGACGCCTGCTGTGAGAAACCTGCGGATAGGCTGCTTCGGCGCGGAACCCAGAAACCACTGTCCGGCAAACAAGCCCAGGATCATCGTGCCGAGCGTAGGAATGAAGCTCAGCGTGAGATAACCGCCCTCATTGGCAACGAACGGGTGTTCGCGCGGGAACAGGTTCAGGAACCATACATCAAAGGCCTGCCCAAGATTGCTGTTCTTATTCCAGTGCGCGCGGAAACCGGTGTACAGATGATGCCAATCGCTCGGAACACCCACTGCGGCATAGTTGAAGCCGGGCCCGGGAGCGGGATACAGGGCCCAAGCCAACCAGTACCCAAACAGGATGGCGCTGAACGCAATCCATTGATCGCGCACCGGGCGAAAGGCCAGCAGGAAGAGGAAGGTATATCCCAATCCAATCTGCGTAAGCGTGTCTTCAAAGGTGAAGTAGGTCTGGTTGCTGTTAAGCGAACGGAGGAAGATGCCCAGAGCAATCAGGACCAGCGATCTCCAGATGGTATGGAACAGCATCCTGGAAAAAGGAGTCCCCTTCCGTTGGCGGCTGCGGATCGAGTACGGGAGGGCCACGCCGACCAGGAAAGAGAAGGAGGGCTGGATCATATCGTGCAGCGAACAACCGAACCACTGGGTGTGGGTCTGGTTGAAGGCAAGTATTTTCCAGAAGGTGCTGTGGTTGTAGTACGCCGAAACCTTGGCGAACTGCAGCACCTCGCCCATCATTAGCAGCATCACCAGGCCGCGGTACGCGTCCACTGCCAGGTTACGAACCGTGGGGACGGCCGGGCGGACAGTCGTGGTGGCAATCGTTTCTACGCCTGCGGGTTTTGTCTCCTCGGCCTGCAGTACCTCATGCATGGTAAGCTCCGCGTTTATGCCTGATCGCGTTCGCGGTGGCGCTGGCGCCGGACAGAAAGAATTTTGCGAGGCGCAACCAACGGCCCTGTCGATATGAGCTATGATCGTATCGTTTAATTACGAGTTGTCAACTAATTCTTTCGCTTGTGCTGCTTTTACCCTTCGAATCGGTTTTAGCTTGAAGGGCGCCGCAAAAGGATAGTACTGTTGCCGAACCGCAAGATAGCGAAAGGGAATGTGCAATTGGGCATACGCAAAGGCCGCCCCACATCAACCGCGACGGAAGAGCCTGTTCCTGGCCTGACTGTGGAGGACTCCGCCTCACCCCGCCCGCTCGACGGGATGATGGCTGAGGAGCGGCGGACCCAGATCCTGCAGATTGTGCGCAGCGAAGGCCGTGCCAGGGTCAACGAATTGGCCAGCCGGTTCAGCAGTTCGGCGGTCACCATCCGCAACGACCTGAATGAGCTGCACCAGCGCGGGTTGGTGATGCGCTCCCACGGCGGAGCCGTGCTTCCGGAAAAGATTCTGCGGGAATCACCCGTCTACGAGCGGCTGAAGACGCATGCGGAGGAGAAGCGGCGCATCGGCGCCATGGCTGCAACGCTCATCCATGACGGCGAAACCATCATTCTCGATTCGGGCACGACCACGCTCGAGATCGCCCGCCAGATCAAGAACAAGCAAGGCCTACAAGTCATCACCAACGGGGTAAACATCGCCGCTGAGCTGCTGGATGCACGGGAGGTGCAGACCTTTATCGTGGGGGGCACGCTTCGCGGAGATTCCGCCTCCATCGTGGGCCGTTCGGCGGAGGAGATGTTCGAGCAGTTCTCAGCGGACAAGGTATTTCTCAGCGGTGCCGGCTGCGATCCCGACTTTGGCGTAAGCGGCGCAAACCTGGACGAAACCATGGTGAACCGGGCCATGTTGCGCATTGCGCGGGAAGTCATCCTGGTGGCGGACGCAAGCAAGTTTTCCAAGCGAAGCATGGTGCGGATCGCCTCCTTCTCTGAAATCGACACCATCGTCAGCGACACCGGTTTGCGGACCGAGATCCAGGAGAAGGTGCGCGGGTTCGGCTGCAACCTGATCCTTGCTTAACAGGCTCCTGAAAGACTCGGTTTTCTAACAGGACACGACCCTAATCAGGCCGCAAAATGATCGAGACTTAACCCGGGATGCAGTCCCATATGCGCTAACTTGGTTGGGATGTTTTTCTTCAAAACTCCCACAAAATCGTCATCCTGAGCGGAGCGCCTCACAGATTTATCGCGTGACATAGCGCCGGGTGGCGCGGAGTCGAAGGACCCCGAGGATGCTTATCTTGTCGATGCTGTTCGGAGCTTTTCGACCACCCAAGCCGCCGCGCCGATCCCGAATCTTTCCTGAGCCTGTTAAGTTCGCCTACTCAGTCTTTGCCGCAACCGCAGTGCCCGCAACCTGTACCGCATGTGCTAACTCAGGCCGTGCGCTATTCGCGCCGGAGCCGGTCTGACGCGCCGCAGCCCCGTAAAAAACGCGGGCCTGTTCAGCAAGCCCTGCCTGCTCGGCCGCATTTCCCGCACTTAACAATCCATTCAAACGGTTGGGACTCAACTTAAGCGCCACCCGGTACTCTACCAGCGCCTCTGCCGGCTTATGCTCCAGCTGGAGAAGATCTCCGAGCATCTCGCGCGCAGGAATATCCACCTCATCCTGCCCCAGCTTATCCTGCTGATCCGCAGCCTTCCGCATCGCCGTCACCGCGGCTTCCGCATGATCTTCCGCGAAAGCTTGCCAGGCAACTAACTCGTCGCGCTTAATGCCGAGACTGTTCGCAAAATATGCCGCATACGGCGATTTTTTCAATGCCTCTCCATCGCGGTCGAGACTGGCTAACGCGTCGGCCGCCAGCTTCGCATCGTGCAGATGGCCGGCAGCAATGCCCTGTCCCCAGTAGCTGTCGAATTTCTGGCCGGCCGGAGAGCCCGCTGCCGGCTGCAGCGCGGCAGCGGCCTTCCAGTCATGCATCTCCACGGCATAGACAGCGTTGAGCTCGTTAGCAAAGAAGGGGCCGGCGTCCTTCATATCGTCCATGCCCGGCATCGCACCCATTTGCTGCCCAATCGCCGCCATTCTGGAAGTCAGCAACCGAGCCTTTTCATCCTCGCCCACCTGGAGATAGGCATAGATCAGAAACTCGTCCGCATGCATCTGGTGGGCCGCGCCCGGCTCTCCGGCCGCCTCCGCCTTCTCCGAGGCTTTCACCGATGCCAGGTTCGAATCGATGTCTTCCTGCCACATGCCCAGGCGGGCAAAGATATGCCCTGGCATATGCAGCGCGTGAGGAGAAGAAGGTGCGATCTTCGCATACTCCCGTGCCGCGGCAAGCCCGTCGGGAGCCAGCGCCGGGGTGTCGCAGGTATGGATGATGTAGTGCGCCAACCCCGGATGGTCGGGATGCGATGCAAACAGTGGCACCAGGATTGCCAGCGCCTGGTGCTCATGGGTCAGCGACGTATCACCCGGCGGCACCGATGCCAGCATCGACAGAGCGTCAAAAGCCGCGCCCTCTACGTCATCCGGGAACATGGCATGCAGGGCGTTCATCTTGGCCTCATAGGCCTCCGCGCGTTGTTCGAACGACGTCTTCGCAGGATCGAAAAATGCGCTCAGCGCATCGATATACGCCTGCTCCCGCGGAGTGATCTTGGCTGGGGGCGCAGCCAGCGCGCGCGCTTTGGCCATCTCGGCCTCTCCCCGCTTCCATTGCGCCTCGTCCGGGTGCTGCCACAACTCCGTGAATTGCGTCATGGCAATGCCCCAGTGAGCCATGGCGCACGCCGGATCGTCCTTGGCAATCGCCTCAAACTGCATCTGCGCGATGGTGTAGCCGAAGGAGTGGAGGAGCGCCACTCCCCGCTCCATGGCCGCCTGCGCGCGGCTCGCACACGAAGTGGGGAAGGACACCTGTCCCAGCTTTTCGCTCGGCGCCGGCGCGTCGTCGTGATGGTGATGCTGCGGCATTGCCGGCATCGATTGGGCACAACAGACGCCGGTCAGCGCAACCGCGCAGGCAATGGTACAAGCAGATAGAAATCGCATCATGGTCAATTAGGCTACTCCGCACCTGAGGCATCCATCAAGGCAGGGTTGCCCTAGGATCTGCCGGGCCCATTCGATGGAGCGGAATAAATCTTGACCCCTTGCACCACGCGCTTGATCACCCCCGCCGGACTTGGATTGTCCGGGTTGAGGCCGACGCTCAAACTCAAGTGATAGCCAAGCAGCTGCGGGATCAGGATTTCAAACGGCGTCCGCAGATCGTCCACTGCATCCGGCAGAACCGCGGGGACCACTTCATCAAAGCTCTTGTCGGCCCCGTGGGGCCCGGCGATTCCCACCAGGTAGCCAAGTTTCTTCGCGCGCAGTTCCTTGACGAGATCCATCTCGTAGAGCTGCCGCGTCGGATCGCTCGAGAGCAGGCATAAAACCAACGTATCTGGCCTAAGAAACGACATGGGACCGTGACGCAGACCAAGATAGGTTTCAGTGACCACGGGAAAACGGCCCGCGGTCATTTCCAATATCTTGAGGCCCGCCTCCTTACCCCACCCCAACAAAGGCGACGACGAAAGCACCACGATCCGGTCACGCACCCCGGCAGCGATCCGCTGACACTGCTTCTCGATTGCGGGCAGCAAAGCGCGCGCGCTCGCACTGGCACGATCGGCGCTCTGCGCAGCGCTGTCCGGCTGCGCCAGCGACAGACCCGCCAACACCAGGTTGGAAAACGAGCCGGTCATCACCAGGCTGCGGTCGTTGGTGCGCGGATCGAGGACCACCAGGCCGTCGAGCCCGGATTGCGCCAACGAACTTTCGTCGTTGCAGGTGATAGCGAGCTGAAGTATCTCCGGGTTGAGGGCGCGAACCCTCTCAACCACGGCGGCGCTCTCCGGGCTGTCGCCAGAACGAGCCAGGGAGATGACCGCGCGCACGTCGACAAGATAGCGCTCCGCATCTAACAGCAAATCCGTGGTGGGGATCGCCGTAGCGCACGGCCACGCGGGTGCCACGGCTGCGGCCGCGTAGGCCGAACTGCCGGCGCCTGTCAGCAGGACACACTCACGCGCGAGCCGCTGGGCAAGATTCAATCGAGCCGACGAGGCGCGGACCCGAGCGACCGTGGTCGGCCACAGAATGGGCTGCTGCATAATTTCCGGCAGAGTGTAGAGCGGTTGGTCGTGGTGTTCCACTCCCGCAGTCATATGAAGCGATTCTGACATCCCTAAAAGCTCCCGTTCCTCTCCAAGGTTGCCGTCCGATTTACTTCCGAACTGCCCCAACCGAGTCGCTGCGGAAGTATATCGTAAGCCTCCGCAAACACCAACCCGAAGGACTGACAGCGATCGCAATAAATGGGTCGCGGCTCGCAGAAACCTCTGAAATCGCTGAAAAAGAGGAGGTTCAACCATCTATAGCGGATGCCGGGGAAGATTTCGCCTGCATATGCCGGTTTCGTTTGCTTGCTATCGAATGAATATGAAAATCTCTTGACTTCCGGATCACCTCCGATCAATACTTTGCTCCTAACCAAACGGCCCATTTCGCAAGCACACGGCGATATTCGTAAGCGAACCAAGTACCGGGTCCCCAGCGCCACCAGTTCAAGTTCCCTTCGCACAGAAGGGTTTCAGGAGACCTTTATGACTAAGAGGACGCTTTTCTGTTGCTTCGGTATTGTCTCGTGGTTCCTCCCGGTATCGCTGCTGGCGCAAAAGGACGCCGCTTCCCTCGAGGGCCGCGTGGTCGATGCGCGCGGAGCCGTCGTGGCCCAAGCCTCGGTGACCGCAATCAACGTCGATACCAGCCTGACTTACCGCGCAGAAAGTAATTCCAGCGGAGAGTGGGCCATCAGCCCGGTGCGTATCGGTAGTTATCGCATCCAGATAACGGCCAAGGGATTCAAGTCTTCGATCGAGGGTCCACTCACGCTCGATGTGCAACAACGACAGCGCGTGGATGTCACGCTGGAGCCAGGAGAGGTCACCGAGAATGTGGAGGTGCGCGCCACTTCGCCCTTGATCCAGACCGACAGCTCCGAGCTGGGGCAGGTGGTCGATAGCCAAACCATGGTTGGCATTCCATTGAACGGCCGCAACCCGGTTCAATTAGCGCAATTGACGGTGGGCGTAACCGTGAGCGAACCGGGAGCCCGGGACGCGGGTGGCTTCGGTTTCAGCGCCAGCGGCTCACGATCGCTGGACAATAACTTTCTGCTCGATGGAATTGATAACAACTCCAATCTCCCCGACCTGTTGAACGAAGCAAACTACGTGGTGATGCCGCCGCCCGACGCGCTGCAGGAATTCAAAATCGAAACCGGCAACTAACAACGGCGGCCTTCCGCAATTGATTTTTAACGATGCATCGACGCTGGGAAGCCCCACCTACCTGCCGGCGATTGAGCTGCAGAACACCTATACGTTGTCAGATACGTTTACGCTGATTACCGGAAACAAGACCTGGAAGTTTGGCGGCGAGATACGTCCGGAAGAAAACACCATCTATGAACCGGCGAACCCTCGTGGCTCGATGGGATTCGGCACCCAGTTCACCGATAATGCCGGCAACCCGGGCACCGGCGGCAGCGGCCTGGCGACGCTGCTCACCGGTCAGCCCGATAGTGGAAACAATGCGTTGAATCATCCCAACTTTCTTTTCGCTGCCCGGGACCACAAAACTCGAACAACGCCACGGTCTTCGGTACACCAAGCTTCGCCTTCGTGACCGCCGCACAGTCACCACGATTAATTCAGTTTGCCGCCAAACTGCATTATTGAGACGGTTGCCCATCAACCGCGAGGAAACCACACGACGTAGCAGACTCCGGAGGAAATCGGACGGGTGCCCCATGTTCGCCCCAGCGTACATGGGCCGAAAACAATGGGCGCAGCCCTACAATCACTTTTGGCCATTAGACGCATAGTGATTGGAAAGACGAACCCCAAATCCAAAATAGGATCCGTCCAGACCACCAAACCCCGGGTGCCCCACACCCCCGATTTCCTGTGAAGTTTTGTGTATCCCGTAACCTCATGCGCCTTTCCTTAAAGAAAGGCGCACACGCGGCTCTGTCAGGGACTGCGTGCAGGAAATTCGGGGCATCTCGCTCATTTTTCGCCAGATGTGGGATACCACAACCGTAATCTTGCAACTCTTGAGTCTCGCGTGGTCCGTGGGCAATTAAGCTCAATGAGAGACAATGCATACCATCAACCTCACCTATGAAAACCTTGGACATCTCCATCGCCGGCGAAATCAATCTCGACCTCATTTTGTACGGCCTACCTGAAGTGATGCCAATGGAAAGAGAACTCCTCGGCACCGACTTCCAGGTCACCCTGGGAAGTTCCTCAGCTATTCTTGCCCACAATCTCGCCGTACTGGGGACCCACGTAGGCTTCATCACCCTGGTCGGCGAAGATCCGCTAGGCAAAGTCGCCCTTGAGCGGCTAAGCGAAAGCGGCACCGACCTCAGCCGCGTACGAGTGGCCAAGGACGGCACAGCCACCGGCGTCACCCTGGTTCTTCCTCACGGAACCCCGAGGCATATCCTCACCTATCCGGGAACCATGGCAACGATGCGCCTGGGCGATCTGGATATCGACTACCTGAAATCGGCAAAACACTACCACCAGTCCTCTTTGTTTCTGCTGCACGCGTTGGAGCCAGACTTGCCTGCGCTCTTTAAAGAGTTGAAAGAGGCCGGCCTGACCATCTCACTCGACCCTAACGATGATCCCAGTGGACGATGGGGCGGGGTGCTGCCCGAGTTGCTTGAGTACGTCGACCTGCTGCTGCCGAACGAAGGGGAGGCATGCCGCATGACAAGCAAAAATACATTGGACGAGGCACTCGCCGAACTCGCGCAGCGCGTTCCCTGCATCGCCGTAAAGTGCGGATCGCGTGGCTCGGTCGTGCGTATGGCAGGAGAAACATTTACCGTAGGAGGCGTTCCGGTGAATCCCGTGGACGCAATTGGCGCAGGCGATAGTTTCAACGCAGGATTCTTGTTCGGTTGGCTCAAAGGGTGGTCTCCCGCTCAATGCGCCTACGCAGGAAATATCACCGGAGCGCTCTCAACCCTTCGCGTGGGCGGCACGGAAGCCTTTCGAGACAGAGATCTTGTGCGAAGCTTTTTGCAGCTACACTCTTTTCCTGGGACGGTGAACCAGCAGTGACGCAATCCGGCGGGCAAATCAACGACAACTTCATGGCAATGGTTACCGCCAAAGCTGAGGTCACCCTTCCTCTCAGCCAATTTCAGCCACAATCCACCCTGGTAACAGCCGAGCATCATGTGGAGCGCGCACGCTTCCCGGTGATCGACTACCACAACCATCTCGATGCCCTGGACCCGGTCGAAGTCCTGCGCATCCTCGATGCCTGCGGCATCGAACGCATCGTCAACATCACCATGAAAACCGGCGATGAGGCCATCAGCATGATCGACAAGTTCCGCACCGTCGATGCGGAACGCTTTGCCACGATCGGCTGGATGGACTGGTCTGGAGTCGAAAAGAGACGACTTCGTCCAAGTGACCTTTGATCGCCTGGAGCGCCTGGTAGAACATGGCGCCAAAGGAATCAAGTTCTGGAAAAATCTTGGACTGAGCGTGCGCGATCGCTCAGGAAACCTGCTGCGCGTGGACGATGAACGCATCGCGCCCATCTTCGATAAGGCGGCAGAGTTGGGGATCCCAGTCATGTTCCACATTGCGGATCCCGACGCATTTTTCCTGCCGGTAGACGGCCGCAATGAGCGCTTCGAGGAGCTGGCGGCCCATCCTGACTGGAGCTTCCATGGGGCACAGTTCTCCAAAAAAGAGCTGCTCGATCAGCGCGACCGGGTAATCGCGCGCCATCCGAAGACTACGTTCGTTGCGGCACATGTAGCGGAGTGTGGAGAAAATCTGGCTCGGGCCACACAGCTGTTGGAGAACCATCCCAATGTTCTCCTCGATATCAGCGCAAGGGCCTCTGAGCTCGGGCGGCAGCCCTATTCCGCGCGCGCCCTGTTCCTCAGGTTCCAGGATCGCATCCTGTTTGGCGCCGACCTGGTGCCGGAAGAATCCATGTACCGGCTCTATTTTCGGTTTTTGGAAACAGCCGATGAGTACTTTGACTATCCGTCGCACGCATCGCGGCAAGGCCGTTGGCAGATCAACGGTATCTATTTGCCCGACGAGGTTCTGCGCAAGGTGTACCGGGAAAACGCCCTCCGTCTGCTGTCCTAGCGAACTCTTTCTTAGTGCGCTCCTTAGCCTAAGTTCCATACGGAACTTAGCAGCCCCTCACATACCTTGACACTTCCTGATCGCGATCTATATCTATTTAAACCGTGCTTCAAATGTAATTTCTGAGGATTGGATACGCGTAGTTCGTCAGGGAACTGCGGGGGTGGCTCGCTGGATTTCCCGGTCCGGCAGCTAACCATCCTACGGCAAGCGGGAGGAATGAGGTGCTTGAGATGGTCATCCGTCCGCGCAACAAACTTGCACTGTGCTTGATCACTGTATCTATGGTCCATGGGACTCACCGCCTTCGCGCAGTCCGCGGTTTCCCACCGGCAATGAGCAACTCAAGGGTCCAGCGTTTGCCCCCGACGAGAAATTCAAAGGCTCCACTCTTGATGGGTGGCACAAACTGGGCGCGGCGGATTGGAGTGTGGACAACGGCGAGCTGCTGGGCAACGGTTCCGCCGGCAGTGGTTGGCTGGTGCTCGATCGCTCCTACCAGGATACTGGGTTTTATGCCGCATTCCGCTGCAAGGGTGCCTGCGATACCGGTGTGCTTCTGCGCATGACAAAGACCGCCGACGGCATGACAGGTACTTACTATTCCGTGAAGGGCGGAACCGTGGAAGCGGAGAATTTGACCCTCGATGCCACCGGCAACATCGTGGCGCGGCAGAAGTTGAGGGATGCCGGCGGGCAGTTTCGCTATGCTCCTCCGATGCCTGATCCCACCGCGCTTCCAGTCACAATCCGGCCGTATGCCTCCGAACCAGCACCGCCCGGTGTGACTCTACCGGTCACCATGCCCCATGCTCACGTGCGCGAGGGAGAGTGGAACGAGTTGGAGGTTATGCTCGACGCGGACATCATGCGCGGCTATTTGAACAGCGTGGGCCGAGGCGTGAGCGCCGCAACCGACGATGACGATCTGGATGCTTACGGACCGATCGCGCTGTACGTCGGCAAAGGCACGGAAGTGCGATTCAAAGACGTCTCCTACAAAGACCTGGCCATCAAAGTACAGCCGCAGGAAGAGGTGGGCGACCGCTTTCGCATGCAGCGCGTAAGCCCCTTCTACTACAACTGGACAGCCACGGATGCAGATTTCAATCACGACGGCAAACTCGACATCGTTTCCGGAGCCTACCTTTACTATGGCCCGGACTTCACGAAATTCAGGGAAATCTATCCCGCGCGGACCTTCAATCCTTCTACAGAGTATTCCACCTGGGTGCAGCACGCCTATGACGTTACCGGGGATGGATGGGCTGACGTAGTTGCTACCGACTTAGGTCGTCGGCGCTGTTCTCTATGTAAATCCAGGAAACGAATCCAGGCGATGGAAGCAATACAAGATCATTCCATCGATGCAAAGCGAAAACTCTCTGCTGACAGACGTGGATGGCGACGGAAAACCGGAGTTGGTTTATATCGCGGACGGGTACATCCGTTATGCCAAACCCGATCCGGCCGATCCAACCGCGCCCTGGGTGGTTCATACGATTTCCGAGAAGGGCCCCTGGCCGGCTCACGGTATCGGAGTCGGAGACATCAACGGCGATGGCCGTATGGACATCGTGGCAGCAATGGGCTGGTGGGAACAACCAGCTTCCGCCGCCGGCCAGCAACCGTGGAAGTATCATCCCGAACCCTTTGGGCGCTGGGGACGCATCGGCCCCGGTGGATCCACGATCGGCATCTACGACGTGAACGGCGACGGCCTGAATGATGTAGTGACTGCTCTCGAAGCCCACGGCTTCGGTCTTGCTTGGTTTGAGCAGAAGCGCGCCGCCAACGGCGATATCTCATTTGTCCGCCACATGGTGATGGATGATTACAACACCCAAAACGCTGGGAACGTCGTGTTCTCGGAGTTGCATGGATCGGCGGTTGCCGACGTCGACGGGGACGGCATTCCAGATTTCATTGTCGGCAAGCGCCAGTTCTCGCACAAAGACGACTACCTCGATCCGGACGTGTACGGTCCACCCTACCTCTACTGGTACAAAACCGTCCGCGATCCGAGCGCTCCCGGCGGCGCCAAGTTAGTTCCCGAACTCATCCACAATAGCTCCGGCGCGGGCGACAACCTGCTGGCCACAGATTTGAATGGGGATGGGATCATTGACATCGTAGCTGCGACCAAGCGCGGCCTCTACATTTTCTGGGGTAAACCAGGTTCGCTCCAAAAAGTAACCAATCAGGATGAGAAACCATACTCCATCGCAATCTGTAACCCGAAGGGAGTTCCTGCACGGCATGGGAGCGGCTGCCGCCGCGGTCGCACTCGCGTCGCAGTCCACATTTCCGGCGAGAGCAAACCCGCTGGGGATGCCCATCGGTTTTCAGGGTTATGATGCCAGGTTCCTGCTCACCAAGGATTGGGATCAGGGATGGCTCGAGTTGCGCAACATGGGGTTTCAATCCGTGGACCTCGTATCCTTCAAAGGTTACGGATACGAACATTCTCCTCTCGCGGACTTCCCGGCAAAAAAGATTCGCGACAAATTAAACTCCATCGGCATGATCTGCGAGAACTGCCAATACTACTTCGCAGAACTCCATGGGAGTTTCGACGAAAAGATGGCCTTCTCGCACGAGTTAGGCTTGAAAAACATTATCTGCGCTCCGGATTCCGGCCGCATGAAGACAGTCGATGACTGGAAGTGGCAGGCAGAGCAACTGAATGAACTCGGCGCAAAGGTGAAACAGGCCGGATTTCTGCTCGGTTACCACAACCACAACCAGGAATTTCTAGCCATCGACGGCGTAATCCCCTACGACGTCCTCATGGATCGAACCGACCCGGCACTGGTCAAATTTCAAATCGATGTCGGCAACCTCACGTTTGCGGGCGGCGATGCGCTCGCCTATCTGCATAAATATCACAATCGCTATTTCTCCATGCATGCGAAGGATTATCTGCCGGGCAAGACCAGCGTGCCGGTTGGGCAGGGTACGCTCGACTGGATCAAGATATTTAAAGCAGCAAAAAAAACACCCATCCAAAACTATTTCGCCGAAGTTGCCGCGTACGGCATAACTACTCTGCAAGGGGTCCCGGCGAGTGCGTGGCCTACCGACTCGATCGACCAACTTCGCCAGAGCTACCTGTATCTCCATCATCTCCACGTTTAACGGCGGAGAATTATCAGTTCATTAGGGAACCATCCCGCCCAAAAAGCTCTTGACACGCGTTGCTTAGCGGTAGTATCTACGTATCGCACGCATAAAAACTGGCGCAGATGCATGATAGCCAATTAGTTCATATGGGAACTAGCACCTTAAGATGAGCTGCATTTCCAACCTCGGACGATTAGTCAATGGATATGTCATTTAGACCTAAATGCATCTTCACCCTCGGATCGATGATTGCATTGAGCTTTGCCGTATCCGGTTATGCTCAATCTCTGCCTGAAGGGCAAGGAAAAGCGGAGTTCCAGCGTATATGCGGTAATTGTCACAGCGTGAGTATCGCAACCTCACAGCGAATGACGCAGGCGCAATGGACCGGCGTCGTCAATGACATGGTCTCGCGCGGTGCCCAGGGGAGCCAGCAGGACTTGGATAACGTGACAAACTATCTCGCGACTCACTTCGGTCAAGGTGCCCCTCCTGCTGCCGGCGCTATATCGGCTCCTGCGCCGGCGGTTGCGAAAGAGACGCCTCTCAGCGAAGCAGAAGTCAGCAAGGCAATGGGGTTGATCAAGGCTAACGGGTGCCTGTCGTGCCATCGCGTGGCCGATACTGGCTCGTATGTCGGGCCTAATTTGAGCGATGTCGGCGCAAACCACTCCGCTGAGCAAATTCGCGCTGCGCTGGTCTCGCCCAATAAAGAGGTCGCACCCCAGCACCGCTCCGTCCGCCTGGTGACCAAGGACGGACAGACGGTGACCGGCAGGATTCTCAATCAGGATGGATTCAGCATTCAAATCATCGATTCATCCAGCGAGTTGCGATCGTTTCTCAAAACAAATCTGCGCGAGTTCACCATCATCACTGCCAACCCCATGCCCGCTTACGCCGATAAGATGAGCGCCGAGGACTATGAACGACCTGGTCCAATACCTGAGCTCTCTCAAAGGCCTCGCCAACCCATGAGACAGGCCGAGCGAAGCAGCCCCATCGGCCAAATACCTTGAAGGGAAACCTTTCGCCGTGAAAATCGGAATGTTCCTGTTGCTGTTGTTTGCCGGTTCTGCTACACAGGCCCAGGTTACGTATGACCGCATCCTGCACGCCGACAAGGAACCCCAGAATTGGCTCACTTACTCGGGCGGCTACGCGAGCAGGCGTTATAGCGAGCTCAAGCAGATCAACCGCGACAACGTGAAAGACCTGCAATTGAAGTGGGTGCATTCCTTCGACACCAGGAACAAGATTGAGAACACGCCCCTGGTGGTGGATGGCGTGCTCTACACCGGCGACACAAACCAGATCTTCGCTGTCGATGCGCTCACCGGGCGAACCTACTGGACAATCGATCACACCGTAGATCCCAACGGCGTCTTTGTTCTTCCCATGAACAAGGGCCTGGCTATCTCCGGCGACAGGCTCTTCTGGGCCACGCTCGACGGGCACCTGATTGCCGTAGACATCAAGAGCGGCAAGCCGATCTGGGACAAGGTCATCGCGATTTGGCACAAGGGTTATCAACTCAATGTGGCTCCGTTGATTGTGAAAGACAAGGTCATCCTGGGGCCCGCAACCAATGAAGAAGGAGCGAACTGCTGGGTCGGCGCTTACGATATAAAAACCGGCGACGAGCTTTGGCGCTTCACCGCGATCCCGAGCCCCGGTGAGCCAGGCAATGACACCTGGCCCGGCGATTCATGGAAACGCGGCGGCGGCTCGATCTGGGTCACGGGCTCCTACGACCCGGAAACGAATCTGACCTACTGGGGCACGGGCAACCCAAATCCAGGATGGAACGGCGACCCACGCGCCCCCGGAGACAACCTCTACGCGGACTCGGTTCTGGCCCTGGATGCGGATACGGGCAAACTGAAGTGGCACTACCAGTTCACGCCGGCGGATGAGTTCGATTGGGACTCGGTGGAGATTCCCGTGCTTGCCGACATCAACTGGCAGGGCAAGCCACGCAAGGTCATGCTGTGGGCCAACCGGAACGGCTTTTTCTATGTACTTGACCGTACGACCGGAAAATTCCTGTTGGGCAAGGCCTTCGTAAAGCAGAATTGGAATATCGGTTTCACCCCGGAGGGGCGGCCCATCAAGGACCCTAACTTCAAATCGAGTTTTGAGGGCACGTTTATCGAACCCGGCGTTCAGGGTGGCACTAATTGGTATTCTCCTTCCTTTAGCCCGCGAACTGGGCTCTTCTACATTCCCTCGTGGCAGAACAGCTCCCAAATCTCGGCCAAGGCTCCGGCGAAATGGGTGGAGGGAGAGAGGTATACCGGCGTCGGCCATCCGGCGGGAGCTGCGCAGCAGCAGCGGCCACGTCATGGCGGCGGCGGCCTGGCCACTGGCGGATACGGAAACGCCGCGGCCTTCCGCAAGGATGAGGAAGGCTACGGAGCCATCATCGCTGTCGAACCGCAGACCGGCGAAAAGAAGTGGGAATTCAAGATGAACGACTACACTGAAAGCGGCGTGCTTACCACGGCTTCCGATGTCCTCTTCGCTGGAGGAAGAGAAGGTAACTTCTTTGCCCTGGACGCGCGCAATGGAGACTTTCTCTGGAAGGTGGGTTTGGGAGGAACGGTGGCGAGTGGCCCCATGACGTTTTCCCTCAACGGCCATCAATTTGTAGGCGTATGCGCAGGTAACAGCCTTTATATTTTTGGGCTGCCAGAATAGGAGCAGGAGCCTTTTGAAATCTCACAGCAAGATCGCGTCAGTATTGGTTACGTTTGCAGTGGCTGCTGCTCTGGGGAGCGGGTCTTCACGCCTACGCGGCATCTGCATACACGCTGTCTCCCGCAGAAAACGGCATGGAATTGAAAGCTCCCGATGGCAAAGTGGTGTTCGAATATGTGACCAAAAAGCCGGAGAATATCGGGCTTACGTCGCCGAGCGCCGCGTACTTCCATCCGGTAAATACTCCCTCGGGCGAAACGGTCACGAACGTCGCGCCCAACGATCATCCGCATCATCGTGGGATATTCTTTGGCTTTCTGGACTCGGAGTTTCGCACCCCGGTTGATTTTTCCAAGGCTCCGCCCGGCCATGCCACGCGGGCGTTCAGCGTCCAGAGGGGCGATTTCTGGGCCTGGGGGCTGTATGCTCCGCGTGAAGGACGCGTCATCCAAAACCGCGACGTCAAACTGGTGAGCGCCGATGCGGAGCACGCTCAGTTGGAGATCCACAACGATTGGCTGATCGACAACAAGAAGCTGCTCGAGGAGACCGATGAAGTCGTCGCCACCGAACGCGATGGCGTGTACGTGCTTGATTTGACCTATCGGTTCGCGCCCCTGGTGCCCTATGTGCTCAACCAAACGGCATTCGGCGGGTTTGTCGTGCAGGGCCAGAAGTATGGTGACTCTTATTTCTCGAACGCATCGGGTAAGGTCGATCTTCCCAGCCCGCATTATTCTTATCCCGATGGAGACTGGCCATCCGAGGCCTGGTACGACTACACCATCCAACTAAAGAGCGACGGAAAAACCGTTGGTTTCGCGGTGCTCGATCATCCCCTAAACCCCCCGACGCGCTGGCACAACACTTTGTGGATGCTGAACCCCTGCATTACTACTTTCGGAACGGTGACAATTCAACCGGACGCGCCGCTGATATTGCGCTATCGCGTCGTTGTCCATGATGGACCGCCGCCGACCGAAGTACTGCAGAAGCTTTCCCAAGAGTGGCGCGGGACCAAGGGTAATCCTTTTACTTCACAATGATGGATGGTATCCGGTCGATCAACCACTCTCTATAGAACCGTTGCCCTCTCCTTTGTCATCCCGACCGGAGCGTACCCGGATTTCCTACCACGCAGCCCTTTCAACATTCACGTATGCGCCTTTCCGTAAAGAAAGGCGCATGAGGTTTGTCGAAGCCAACAAGTTCGACAGGAAATCCGGGGGAGCGGAGCGGAGGGACCTGCAGTTCCGCGGACCTTCCGTGGAAAAACGCACCTATCCCGTAAAATGAATTGTCGTCTCGCGCCCCACCCTAGGTAATTAACAACGCCTCGGTCCGGCATCCACGCTCTATCAAGCAGTTACCCTTTCCTTGTCATCTCGCCTGCCCCGGCGCGCCGTGGGACCGGAGCGGAGCGGGAGAGATCTGCGGTTTTCTCCTCAACCCAACGCCTTGACTTCGATCCTGCGGAACCATATCTCCGCAAATTCAATTTCAATCGCGATTTTTCCGCGGGTTAAGGGGATAAACTTCCCGGGGTTTTGCGGGTCCGGCTGCTGCAGCATGGAGACGACGTTCACCGTCCTTCCATTCACAATATGCGCCGATCGATCGCCCTGCCAGATCACTTCCACGACATTCCACTCGTCGAGATTTTCAAAGTTGCCGTCTTTGATCATTCGGCCGGTCGTGGGCTCAGGCGGCGCTTCTCCCGGCCTAGTCCGCGGTACGGCGCCGGAACTTCCCCACCCGTTCGACGTAAGTCCCTGTCCAAATAAACCGTTGTCATGCCTGGCCTGAATTCCCCGTATGCCATCCACCAGAAAGTAATCGCCGACATCCCCTTCTTCAATCTGGCATTCGACCATGCGCGGCCAGACCTTGTCCTCGCCAACCAAACCATACAGGATGCCATTGTCACGCTTGCTCTCGGAGCGAGGCGGAAACCGCTTGACGCCCCATTTGTATTCCACGCGAATATGTACGTTTTCAAACTCCTGGTTCGTCGCGATATAGCCTGGCTCCATTGGTTCGCCGGTCATCTCGTTGCCCAGGATGTGAAGCATTTCCTGCTCCATCACAACAATTTTTCTGGTCTGCGCAACATCCTTGCCCGACTTTTGCAGCATGGTGTACCAACCGCTGAGGTCGCGGCCGTTAAGCAACGAGATCCAGCCGTCGGCACCAGCCGGCGGCAAGGACAGTTGGGGAGCAAAGCCCTCCGCTAAGCCAACATGCGGAAGCCACAATGGGCTGGTGGCCATTGGAAGACTGGCCTTCAGAAAACCACGACGGTTCATTTTCTAACTCCTCGTCCTTCCAAAAAACAACGGCCCCCGTGCGGAGGCCGTGTCTTTATTTTGCCATAGCTCAGAACGTGAATCGCACCCCGAAGCGGAAGTATCTCGCATCGACCAGACGACCGAGCGGAGTTACGTTTGTGATCTGGCTGTATTTATTCAGGTTGGTGATGTTTCCATTAGAGAATGAAGCGCTTGAAACATTGGAGTTGGGAACAGCGAAATGCGGTGTGTTGGTGACGTTGAAGCCCTCAGCACGGAATTGCATACTCAGCCTCTCCCATATTTGAAAATCACGGAAGACACTGGCATCAAAATCCGTCGATCCGGGTCCACGCAGAGAATTGAAACTGTTGTTACCGAAAGCTGCTGTACTCACAGGAGCGTAGGCTGCCGGATCGAACCATGTGTGACTATCGCCAGCCGTGTGAGGAACGCTGCCCTTGGCCACGGTGGGCTTGACCTTGTTGGCCAGCTGGGTGCTGATCGCGTTGGGGCAATTGCATGAGGAATTGGAAGCGCTGACATAGAACGGCAGGCCAGAGAGATGGTAGAAGACGCCGTGGAGGCTCCATCCCCCAAGAACCACAGCGCCGATTCCACTATTGACGAACTGTTTGTTTTTGCCGAAGGGCAGTTGATATAGGGAGCTGACGATGAAATTGTTCGTCCGATCCACCGGGGTTACTGAGGTGTTGCGATAGTAGAGCGATGGGATCTCTATCCCAGCCCCTCCAGATGGCAGCGCTGCAGTGGCGCCTCCCTGCATATCCTTCGAATAGGTGTAGGCAAGATTGATGGAGAGGCCGTTGGTCAGCCTTCTGGCTAGAGTGGCTTGCAGCGAGTTGTATATATCCCAGTTGGCGGGTTCAAACGCAGTAATCGCGCCGGTGATCCCGTAACGATTCAAAGGCAGGCTTGCCGTGCCGCCCCCCAACGTAGCGTAGTTAAAGTTGACGGTTCCATTCTGGTGAACCACGTGGGTTCCAACATAGCCGACTTGCGCGACGAACCCAGCGAAACCCCGCTGCACATTCAAGTTCCAGGATTGGATGTAGCCGCGAATGAAGTTCTTCGCCACGGTGTTGACGTTGCCTGCTCCGAAGGGAATGGCAACATTCCCATGACTATCCGGCACTGGGTTGGGAATGGTGGGAAAGCCGGTCGCCAGCGTGGTGCTGGCAGGCAAATAGGAACTTGGTCCCGTTATAGACACCTTCGACCGTGGCCGGGTAAGCCTGGGTTCCGGAGTTGCCCATTTCCACCTGGGTAGGAGACAAAGCATAGCCTGCGCGCACGACGGTATTGTCGTCCACGCGATAAGCAATACCGAGGCTGGGAGCAAATAGCTTTTTGGAAACCGTGATGCCGCAATCGCCGGGATTGCCGCCCACTCCGCAAAGTTCCATCGTTGGGTTGTTGATGTCGCTCAATAGATTGTCGTACTGAATGCCGCGGGTGGCGGTCGTCGGCACAGGAAAGTACTCCCAACGAAGGCCGTAGTTAATGGTCAGTTTATGGCTTGCCTGCCACTGATCGCGCGCGTAGACAGAAAAGTCGTACTCGCGAAGAGTAATGTAAGGCTGCTGGGGCTGAAACCAGACGTTGGTGGTCTGCGGCAGGCCTAGCAGGTAATCTGCCACGCCATTATAGGGATTCGGCGAGGCTCCGCCGGGAGTGCTGGTGACGCCGCCGGTGAACTGAAAGACGGTGTTCCGCACTTCCTTATGATTCATGTGCAGGCGAACAATGTCTTCGCCGAATCGAAGGTTATGCGAGCCCACGATCTTGGTCACGTTGGCGTTGTACTCGAAAACCGGGTCTTTGTATTCAAGCGGCGGATACGAATAGCCGAACGTCGTACCGGTCGAGGATGGGTAGCCCTGGATGTCAAAGTTCGGCATACCACCCGACCACGGGAGGGCTCCTATGTTGGTGCCGGGAATTCCAAGTGTGTCCAGGCCCACCTTGACGTTTGTCATGGTCGGGAAAAGCAATTGATGCGGTTGCGTAACTCCGAACGTACCGTCGATGATCAGGGTCGGGCTAAATACGTATGTTACCGATCCAGAGACAGCGAGTGTCGCGCCGTTCTGCAAATAGTTGCCTGCGCCATTGGCGCTGAACGCCGGCCAGGCGCCGCTGGAGCCGCCAAGAAATTGGCCAAAGAACGGGGCTTGTTGATTGAAATAAGGCTGATACCCGTAACGTCCTGAAACCCTTAGCTTAGGAGTTATCTGGTAGTCAATCTTGGTGTCGATCTTGTGCAGGTTATAGGTGGTCTTCTGAACCACGGCGAAGTTATTTTGAATTCCGCTAAGGTTCGGCGCCGGAACATAGGGAATCATGATCTTGGCGACTGAGCTGATTCTTGCTTGGGGTATTTGGTTCCCCGGAAATGCGGTCCTGCCCGTACCGTCTGGATTCCCTGTAGCGGGGTCGTAGATGGGGGTCGGTAGATCCTGATAAATCGCCCGAGAGCATCTGTGCGGTCGGCACAGAAATGGTTCCGGTATATCCCTGGTTAATGAAGTCGCCTTCATAGCCGGCAAAGTAGAAAAGTTTGTCCCGGATGATGGGACCGCTGACCCAGCCGCCGGTGTCGTTGTCGACCAGATGCGGGGCCTTTTGAGTAGGAAGCTGGAAGAAGGTGCGCGATTCAGTTGCGTTGTTGATGTTGTATTCGTAGAACGCTCCGTGGATTCCATTCGATCCGCTCTTGAGCAGCACCGTCACTGAAGGGCCGCCGGAGAGTCCCTGCTCGGCATCTGGGCTGTTGGTGACCACGTTGATGCTTTGGATCGATTCCACCGACGGCACGAAGCTGGTGTATTGCTGCACCCACGGATTGGTGGCACTGACACCTTCAATGCGGACGTTGGGGCCCTGGACACCGGTCCCATTGGCGGCAAACTGCATGGACTTCGAAGGGTTGTTGGTGCCGCCGGAAAGCTGGCCGCCGGGAGGCACCACGCCAGGAACCTGGTTGAGAATTCCCTGGTAGCTTCGGGTCGCCTGGGGCGTGGTTTCAAGTACGTGCGACGAAATCTCAGAATGTACGTCCGCGGTATCGGTTTGCAGCTGGGCGGCGACCGCGCTTTGCACTTCGACGGTTTGAGAGACGGCCCCGACCTGAAGTTGAGCGTCGACGCGTACTACGTTGTTCGCCAACACGTCGATGCCAGTGGTCTTGAAACTCTGGAAACCCTGCTTGGTGACAGTCACCTGGTAATTGCCTGCCGGCACGGTAGACACCGTATAAACGCCACCGCTATCCGACGCAACCGTGCGTGCATCGTTCGTCTGCGTATTGGTGATCACCACATTCGCGTCCGGAACGGCTGCGCCGGTGTTATCTGTAACCGTGCCGACGACGGAACCATACAGCGTCTGTGCTTTTGCCTGAAGAGACATGAACACCATCAGGCATGCGAAGAAGACGCACGCCCAGAGCAACGACCCTAACCAACTGCCGTGTTTTTTCCGCACTGCGTCACCTCGCCTGTCTGTTTAGTTCCCCACTGAACTCTCGCAAAAGGTAATGATTGTTGTTAGTTAGAGCTTTGTCTTCGGGGTAAGTAGATATACTTGCGAAATAAGGCCTGTCAAGGGCTTTTTCGCACGCGGTTCCCTAATGAACTTTCGCGTACCTAGACGAGAAAGCCCTAGATACAAAGGTTGAGTACCGATTGATGTGCGGTGGCCTCAGTGTTGCTCGATGCGCTGCAGTGCTTGCGTTGCCCGCTGGGCAATTGCCGGATCATGGGCGGCCGTTGCCTTGTGTAGGTGATCAGTAGCGCCGGTCAGATCTCCTTGAGCGGCTAACGCCAGGCCCAAGTCCAATTGAGCGCGGCTGAAATCCGGCTGCAGTTCCACCGCCCGCTGATACTCGCGGGTCGCGTCGGCCATTTGCGACCTTCGCGCCAGCAGGCTCCCCAGCAATTCGTGAGCTGCGGAGAAATTCGGGTCTGCCTTGATGCTCGCCTCGACCGCGGCCTGGGCTTCATCGAAACGATTGAGCCGGACCAACATCAACGCATAATCGTATTGATAGGGTCCGTAACTGGCACGGAGCTGGGTTGCTTTTTCGAAGTCGAAGAGCGCTTCAGCATTTTGACCTTTGGAGGCGAGCGTCCGGCCAGCCACATTGTAAGCCGCCGCGTCGTACGGGTCGATGGCGAGTGCGCGCTGCGCAGCGTCCGCGGCAAGGTCTACCTGGCCCGTTGCCAATAACATTCCTGCCAGGCTGGTATAGCCTTCCGTCAAATCCGGATTGAGTGACACCGCTTTTGTGACCTTTTCGATGGCACTCCCTGTGCGGCCAAGCCCGGAATCGAGCACACCGTACTGGTACCAGACGTTGGCGTCCTGGGGCGCGACCGCGAGCGCACGCTTCAGCGTCTCCTCGCTCCGCGTCACATCTCCCGATGCCTTGAGTGCTCCGGCCAGCGCCTGCAAGGCAGTGACAGAGGTTGGGTTGAGCAAGACCGCATGTTGGAATGCCGCTGCGGCTTCTTTTGGTTTTCCGCTATTGCGCCAGGCATCGCCCAGCGTCGTATAGAACTCCATCTCGCGCGGCGGCCGCTGGCTCATTTCACGGCTCAGGTCCGCCAGGCCCTGCTGCAGGTTATTCTGCAAGGCTACCTGCGCGACCGCCTTGTACAACAAGTTCTCGCCCGTGGGAGGCAGGGGCGAGGGATAGTAGGGGACAACTTCACCGTGATACTCCTCAGCGTCGCTGAGATGACGTTCCGGTAGCTCCGCCAGCAAGTCACGATTGGGAAGGCGCCGCTGGATGAAGTGGTCGGTCACGACTGCGTGCACTACATCCTCGGTTCTCCGCTGGGGCATGTGGCACGACATGCAATCCGATGAATCCGTATGCTTACCCGACGCGACCAGGGCACCCAACGCAGGTTCGTGGCAGGTGCGGCAACGCGCGGAAAAATAGCTCACCGCAGCTTTTCCCGTGGGTAGGCTCTGGTGCGGATCGTGGCAGGTCAGGCAGGTCAGCGCGCCTTTGCTCTCCAGAAAACAACGGGACTTGCGCAACCGGTACGCGGCGCCCGCGATTTCAAATTTGTCATCATAGCCGCGGCCCGGCTGGTGATCGAAGTAAAGAATGAAATCCTCCAGCGGCTGGCCGGGGATATAAGAATACGGGCCCCGATTGAACCGGCGAATCAGTGCGGGAAGGCGGCCACTGGTCGGTTCCAGATGGCATTCCATGCAGGTGTCCATCTGCAATTTAGGACTTAGGCGCGCAGGGTTTACGATGCTCGCGCTGATCGCTGCCGGCTTCGCGCCTGGCGTCTGGGCAGTTTGAATATGCCGCGCACCAGGGCCATGGCATCGCTGGCAATCGATTCCCTCTGGTAGTGCGCCGGAAAACACCGGGTCAGGACTTCGCGCCTGGTTCGCAGTCGGACTTTGCGGGTAGCCGTTGTGGCAAAACATGCACTCGTAGGAAACCAGGCGCCGGGTCTGGGGGTGATGGGAATCGAAGCCCGGGCTCATGGCCCAGTATCCGCCGCGTTCGGAATACCAGCCCAGCGGCAGCTCGATCAAAGTTCCCAGAGCGGTGCGATGGAGGTAGGATCGCGCGTGATCCCCCGCGCCGATGACGTAGTCGATCTTCATTTCCTCGACGTTGGTATCGCTTCCATCGAAGCCGGTTTGCCACCGTCGCTGATAATACGATCCGTCACGGTTCGTCATCGAATAGTGCGTACCCGACAAGGCGTGATCGAAGGTGTTCTTGTCTGGTGTAGTCTTCTACCGTGTTGGCGGGGCGGGCGCGAACAGAGACCGGCCCATGCTGGTGCGGCGATAGCTTTCATAAATCTGACCATGGCACTGCGCGCATGCGCGTGAGTCGACGTACTCATTATGCGGAGGGGTTTGCGGCGGCCCGGTCGACGCCAGAATCGCAGCGGCTGCCAGGAAAAACGCACAGAGAATGAACCCGATCCTCGCCACACCCCTCCCCTGCTTCGACAAAATACAGTCCAATCAGATCACTTCGCGGCGGAGACTTTCAGCAGCACTACGCCGTGCGGCGGAATGGTTGCGGTGAAGCTTCCGGCGGAGGGTGTTACGGGTTCATGCTTCCACAAATCCATGACCTTCAACTTCTTTCCCGGCAGCTTCAAACTGTCCCAGGCAAAGGTTCCGCTTGCGGGAGTGTCGCCGCGATTGAATAAGCCCACTGCCACGGACCCGTCGCGCAATGGCCGGTCCAGAATTTCCACCTTGTCCTGCTTGAGTGAGCAACTGCACTGGCTTGACTGCGGTGTCCTGGTCGATCGCAATCACATCGGTGTTCATCAGGATGGATTTGGTTTCATCCGTCATACTACGCAGATCGTTGCCCGCGATCAGCGGGGCCGCCAGCAGCGACCAGAGGCTCATGTGGGTCCGGTACTCGTCTGCGTTCATGCCGCCATTGCCTATCTCCAGCATGTCCGGATCGTTCCAATGTCCGGCGCGCGTATAAGAAGCAATCTCCAGTTGGCTGAAGCCGATCCGGTCCATGGATTCCCACTCGTCGCGAATGTCGCCCGTGGTGCGCCACAGATTGCCCCCTGTCCGGGTGCCCCACTTCCACACATCCGCTTCGCCATACTGGCAAAGGCTGTAGACGATGGGGCGATGCGTCTCCTGCAGAGCTTCGCCCATCTTCTGATAGAGGCCCTGGAGATCGTCCTGAGTGGAGTTGTAGATATTCCTCGCGCTGCACAGATCGTACTTCAAGTAGTCGATGCCCCAGGCCGCATAGGTCTTGGCGTCTTGCACTTCATGGCCAAAGCTGCCTTCATACAAAGCGCACGTTTTTGGCCCGGGCGAAGAGTAGATACCAATCTTCAGCCCCTTGGAATGCACGTAATCCGCGAGCGCCTTCATGTCGGGAAACTTCCGGTTGGGAACGATATTCCCTTCGGCGTCCCGTTTGCCCTGCCAGGTGTCATCAATATTGATATAGACGTATCCCAGCTTGCTCATCCCGGTGGACACCATGGCATCGGCCATCGAGCGGACCGCGGCGTCATCGACTTTCCCAGCGAATTTGTTCCAGCTGTTCCAACCCATGGGTGGAGTTCTCACCAGGCCGTTGTCCGGCAGATCGTGCAGCGCAGGTAACGGCAGCCTGGCCGGCGGCAGTGTGGCTTCGCGCGTGGTTTTTTCGGCGACGCCCTGAAGAGTTTCGTGACGGAAGTTTTGCGTCTGCAACGAGAGCTTTCCATCCTGATAAGTACCTTCATACGACATCCGCCGGAAGGGACGAGCGGGGGTCGCGGTAGCGGGCGGCACGGTAGCAAATTGCAGTTTGCCATCCTTGAAGGTTCCACTGATGGGTGTGCCGTTGGGTCCGCGTCCGAGCAGGGTGCCGGTGATCGGCTCGCCGTCTTCCTTGAGCTCGAAGTAGGTATCGCGAACAGTGCCGTCCCCGTTAGGGACGTGGAGCACCCAATAGCCGCTCAGGTCAGATTGCGCGTGTGCGAGCGGCGCTTGCTGCAGTACCAGGCAGCAAAGAAAGAGGACGGAGCACAGCGTTACGTTGCCCAACAACCGATGAGGTTTACGCATCCGATGAACGAACTCCTTTGAGCCACATGAGCCATTCCATGGTCACGAGCACTGTAGCCAAATACTGGCAATCCCGCAACAATCAGAGCCGGTGCCTGCTCAGAAGACGCTTTTTTTACAGACTTGCCCAAATTAGCTTTTAAGACGCCTCGGTCAGTGACTACTCTTTATGGAACCGGTGCCCTTTCCTTTTTGTCATCCCGACCGGAGCGAAGCCGAGGGATCTGCAGTTCCGCGGACCTCTCTTGGAAACGCGGAATACAATGCTCAAACAGAATTGTCATCTCGCCTGCCCCGGCGTGTCGTGGGACCGCAGCGTATCCTCAAGTCTCGGCAAAATCTTTGAACTCTGGATTCCCGCGGATCTGTGGTACCTCTAAGGAGACCCCCCACCGTAGTCGTTCATCCTGATCGGAAGGAGATCCACCCCGGGTGACGACCGAGTCGATCGATCCTCAGCTACGGCGCAATTCTCTCGGCCTTCCGGAGCTGATTTTCCAGAGCATCACCCACATTGCTCCGGCCACCAACATGGTGTTCACCTATCCGATCATCGCCCTCAAGGCGGGCCCGGATATGCCGCTCTCATTTTTGCTGGCTACCACGGTTTGCTTTTTTATAGGAAACACGGTGGCGCAGTTTTCGCGGTATATGCCGTCCAGCGGCGGCTACTATTCCTTCGCCACCCGTGGGCTGGGGCCCCGCATCGGCTTCATGGCCACGTGGAGTTACCTGGTCTATGAACTGCTCGGTGGCGCCGGGTCCTCTGGCTTTCTCGGCTACCTGCTCTCGGACACGCTGCGGGCAGGCTTCGGCGTTCATATCCCGTGGTGGCTGATCGCGTTGCTTACCTTTGCCGTGATCTGGACGTTCACCCACTACGGCATCCAGCTGTCTGTGCGGATCACCCTCTTTTTGGGCGGACTCGAGCTGCTGATTATGTTGTCCCTCGCGACCACTTTCCTCATCCATCCAGGACCCGGTTCCAGTTATATGGCCCCGCTCGATCCGTCGGCAGCGCCGCATCATCTTGGTGGGATCCTGGCGGGGATGGTCTTCTCCATCCTCTCGCTCAGCGGGTTTGAAGGGTCGGCGCCGCTGGCCCAGGAATCCCGGCGCGCAAGCAAATTTGTGGGCCAGGCGGTCCTTCTCTCGCTGGTGGTAACGGGCCTCTTCTACGTCTCTACGTCGTATGCCAGCGCCATCGGTTGGGGCACTGGAGATATGGCGGCCTTCGCCACGCATCCGAACCCCTACTATGCGCTTGGCCATAAGTTGTGGGGGATGGGGTGGTGGTTCGTGGTTTTGGCGCTGATCAATAGTGCCATCGCAGTCGGCCTGGCGACGACTAACTCGGCTTCCCGGGTCATGTACACCATGGGGCGGGCGGGCACGCTTCCCTCCTCTTTCGGGCGCGTGCACCCGGTGCACCAGACGCCCACGTTTGCGATCGCCGTGGTACAGATCGTCGGCATTGCGGCGGTGCTGCTGGTTGGGCTGGTCTTGCGGCCCGACTATATCTTCGGACTGCTCGAGACCATTGCCACCTTGGCGGTGATCATCATCTATTGTGTGGCGAACCTGGCGCTGACGGCATTCATCCGCCGGGAGCACCCCGAAAATTTCAATGTCTGGCACCACGTGGTTTCCCCCTGGATCGGGACCCTGGCGCTGCTGCCGGTGCTGTTCGTGACCATGTACCCCGAGCCCGAGTGGCCGTACAACATCGCGCCCTACTTTCTCGTGGTGTCGCTGATCGCGGGATTCGGCTATATGCAATGGCTCGAATCGCGCCATCCAGGAGCACTGATGAGGGGTGCCACCATGCTCGTCGGCAGTCGCACTACGCCAGCAGGCGACGTAGACTGGGATAAGCCGTAGCCACGAAGGCAGAAAGGCTTGTATGAGCTTTGGTTCCCTGGTCTTTACCCCGCTGGTTAAGAAGCTGCAGGAGCGTTATGGCAGCCGGCGGCAGTATGAACGCATGGAGAATTTCGGGGCCGCGCAGGATCACCTGACCGAATTCGAAATCGAGTTCCTGGCCCAGCGCGATAGCTTTTACATGGCAACCACCGGAGCGACCGGCTGGCCCTATGTACAACACCGCGGCGGCCCCAAAGGGTTTCTAAAAGTGATCGATGACCGCACGCTGGCGTTCGGCGATCTTCGCGGAAACAAACAATACATCAGCACAGGAAATTTGCTCACCGACGATCGCGTCGCCATCATTATGGTTGACTATCCGCGGCAGGCTCGGCTTAAGCTACTCGGGCGAATCGAAATCCTTGAGGGCGAAAAAGCAGAAGGCTGGCTGGACAAGGTTCGCATGCGGGAAGAGAAAACTCCGATTGAGCGGGTGTTCGTTGTCCATGTTGAGGCCTATGACTGGAACTGCCCGCAGCACATCACGCCGCGCTATTCGGTGGAAGAGCTACGCGACGGAATGAAAGACGTGGAGAAGCGGATACAGACGCTGGAGCAGGAGAACGAATCGCTGCGCAAGGAACTGGCTGCGCTCCATACCGCATCGAAGGAGCATACGACATGAGTCCCCGTCCTCCCCTACCCCCATTCACCCAGGAGACCGCCGTCCAGAAAGTGCGCCTGGCAGAAGACGGTTGGAATACGCGCGACCCGGAGAAGGTCGCCCTTGCCTACACCGTCGACTCACGCTGGCGCAATCGCGCGGAGTTTCTTACCGGGCGCGAGCAGATCGTTGCCTTCCTCACGCGGAAGTGGCACAGAGAGCTCGACTACCGGCTGATCAAGGAGCTATGGGCATTCACCGGCAATCGCATCGCGGTTCGGTTTGCGTATGAGTATCACGATGACTCGGGCAGTTGGTTTCGCGCTTACGGCAACGAGAATTGGGAATTTGACGCTGAAGGTCTGATGTATGCGCGCCACGCCAGCATCAATGACCTGCCGATCAAGGAGCCGGACCGCAAGTTTCACTGGCCAAGCGGACGGCGCCCCGACGACCACCCGGGATTGAGCGACCTGGGTCTTTAAATATCAAGTTCGGTCGCGGACAGCGGAGTCGAACAACAGAGCAAAACATTCCCCTCCGCAGGCGGGTCCAGCGGCTCAGGAGCGTATCGGACTTCGCCGTCGATAATCCCAGACTCGCACATGTGACAGACGCCTGACCGGCATGCCCACCTGACCGGAACATCGCAAGCTTCCGCGAATTCGAGCAGGCTCTGAAACCGCGCATCCCAAGGCACCGACAAACCGCTCCGGGTAAAAGATATTTTCGGACCAGTTCCAGCGCTACCGGCTGGCGGGTGCGGAGTCTTTGGCGCAACCGCTGCGATGCCCGGAGTCACAGCGGATTCGGTACCGAAGATTTCAGAGTGGATGCGCGAGTACGGGACTCCCCACGACTGCAGCGCAGCCGTCAGCTCAGTAAGAAAAGCCGGGGGACCACAAAGATAGAAGTCCGCTGCCTGTGGCAGGTGAAGCGATTGCAGCAACGAAAGGTTCAGGCGACCCGAGGCATCGTAGTTCGTGCCTTGCTCATCTCCTTCGCTCGGTTGGCTGTAGGCAATGAAGGAATGGCTGTCGGGCAGATCAGCCAAAAGCTTGCGGGCTTCCGCGGCAAAGGGATGTTCCCTGCTGTTACGTGTTCCATAACACCACCAAACCTCGCGTCGTGCATGGGCGACCAGCGAGTAAAGCATGGAGAGGACTGGCGTGGCCCCGATTCCGGCGCTGAGCAGCACGATCGGACTGTCACCTTCAGCCAAAGTGAAGCTGCCTCTGGGTGCGCTTACCGGAATCATGTCCCCTACGTGGATGTGGTCGTGAAAGAAGCGGCTCCCTGGGCCTTCGGCGCGCTTCACGCTGATGCGGTAAGTTCCGGTGCCCGGCGGGCCGGACATCGAATAGCTGCGCAAGGTCGGGGCAGCGTTGGGATCCAGTTGCAGTTTGAAAACCAGAAATTGCCCTGCTAAGGCCGATGGCAGCGGAGCGCGGTCCTCCGATTCCAGGACGAAGGAGCGCACGTCCGCGGACTCCGGTTGAATGGCCGCCACACGGAGCGGCCGGAAGCCCCGCCACGCAGGTGGGGGAGAGGTAGAAGTGAGTCCTGCATTGCCCTGCTTGCTGGTTCCCTCTTCTGCTGCCAAGGCTTGCAGCGATCCCTTCCAGCCCGGGCTGAGGGCTGGAATCCGTAGAGCTCGTTGCAATTGTTCACGGGGATGGCCCGGCAGGTAGAGGAGCGCATCGACTTCCGCCACTGTAACCCGTTCCGGCCCTTCTGCAACCTTCACGATTTCGTCGCCCGCGCTGACCTCTCCTTCTTGCAGAACGCGGAAATAGAAGCCAGGACGTTTGTGAGATACGAGCAGGCTTGGCATCTGCGGGTTGGCCATGCGGATGCCGACCCGGTAACAAGTAACCCGCGGCTGGGTGACCTCGAACAGAGCGCCACCTATTTGATAACGGTCACCGATGCAGACCTCGTTGTCGGCGAAGGCCCTCCACCGTCAGATTTTCACCGAATTGGCCGTACTCGAAGTCGTCGCGCTGCAGTTGCTCTTGCCAGTAACGGTAAGAGTCGAGTTGGTAAACCATCACGGCCCGGTGCTCCCCGCCGTGGCCTGCGAGGTCTCCTTGCCCATCGCCGTCCAGATTCAGGCGCCGCGCCATCACCCGGCCAGGAACCGATTTCTTCCATACGCCCGTGTGCACGACCTTGCCTTGCCATTCGACATCACGTGGCAGACCGACGTTGACCGACACTACCGAATTCACGCTATTTCCTCCGTCGCGAAACTGTATTGCTCATCGTATATACGCCTTTGATGATTGCCCGGGAGGATGGCGCCGCGGAAAAGTGTGCGCCTTATGCGCCTTAAGGGCCCGGAGGTACTTTTCAGGTGCTGAACTTCAAACCTGTCCAAATTAGATTTCAAAAACGCCTTCGGCCCTTTCCTCCGGCAACCACCTTCCATGAGACTGTCGCCCTTTCCTTTGTCATCCCGACAAGTTGTGACTTTTTTGATTTCGCACAAAAAAGGCTGGTGTCGACGTCCCCACCGCCCCAACAACCGTCCTGTCCTTTGGCAACGATCCTTCTTGTCAGAAACACTCTCCTTTTTGTCTCCCGAGCGTACCCGGATTTCCTACTTCATCGCTCTGACCAGCGCCACTTATGTGGTCCTCCCTAAAGAGAATCACATGCATCACAAGCCACAACCCTCGACGGGATATCGGGGAAGCCGAGGGATCTGCGGTGCGCCATTCAGGTGCCCGACATTTACCGTTCGACAACCACTTTCTCCTTGTCATCCCTACCGGAGCTACCATTTGTCTCCTACCACGCAGCACTGTTCAACATTCACGATGAGGTTCGTCGAAGCCAACAAGTTCGAAGGAAAATCCGAGGGCGCGAAGCGGAGGGACATGCGGTTTCCTCGAGGCCCCAGGCCGATCAGGAAATCACGCAAACTCCAAAACTCGCGCGACTTGGACGGAAATGTGATTTGGCGATTATGCGTAAACCGAGAATCATCGCTTGCGACATGGGGAAACTCGTTGGGAAACTCGGGTTGGGAAACTCGGGGACGGGAAGGTGTGAAGAAATTGACAACAGCAAAGGGCTATTGTTGCAACAATAACACCACTAGACTAAAAGCGTGAGCGCACCTTCAGATTCCCCTCGTCCTCGTCCGCGCCTTTCATCGATAGACCGTTCCCAGCTTGTGTTTCGTACTGTGGATGTAGAGAGAATGATCGACGACGACCACAGTGCACGGTCGATTTGGGAGATGATCGGCGGGTTGAATCTAAGTTTGTATAACGCCAAGATTGCAGCTGTGGAGGGACGTGCTGGCCGAGACCATACAGCTCCGCAGTTGCTCATAAGTTTATGGTTGTATGCCTACAGCCGAGGGATCAGTTCGGCACGTGAGATTGCGCGGCGATGTGAGTATGAACCTGCGTTCCAGTGGCTGTGCGGTTTGCAACCTATTAGTTATCGCACCCTGTCCGGATTCCGTTCTGATAACAAGGACGCGCTCGGTAGTGTGTTCGTGCAGGTGGTGGGAGTGCTGAGTGCCGAAGGGCTGATCACCATGGAACGGGTGACGCTGGATGGCACCAAGATCAAAGCCAACGCCAGCGGAAACACGTTTCGACGCAAAGAGAAGATCGAAGCCCATCTTGCCGCAGCACAAACGCAACTAGAGAAGATGAACGAACAAGCCGCCGAGGAAGAGAAGGTGGCCACGCGCCAAGCGGCTGCGAAAGAGCGGGCGGCTCGTGAACGCGTAACCCGCCTGGAAAGCGCGCTTCGTGAAGTGGAGCGTCTGCAAGAAAAAAAGAAAGAGGATAAGAAGACATTTGTAGCGCGGGCATCCACCACCGATGTCGAAGCTCATGTGATGCGTAACGGCGAAGGTGGCACAGTGCCCAGTTACAACGTGCAATTAGTGACCGACACCACCCACGGATTCGTAGTGAACGTAGAGGCTACCACTGACGCCATCGACTATCGTCAACTGGAACCAGCCCTTGACCGCTGTAAAGCGACGCTGGGATTGCTGCCGAAGCAGTTGATTGCAGATGGAGACTACACCAACCATGCAGCCGTGCAGGCTGCTGCAAAGTCTGGTGTCGACTTTTACGGTTCGTGGCAAGACAGCTGGAAACCGACAGAATCGGATGCTCAGGGACGCTCCGGGGCCTTTATAAGCAGTGCTTTTCCATATGATGCGAAGAATGACGTTTACCTCTGCCCTGCCGGACAGCAACTAGTCCACAAGACGGTCCTCGATCGTGGACACGGGGTGCGCACGCATGTGTACAAGGCGCCAAAGGCAGCTTGCGCTTCCTGCGTTTATCGCGCTCAGTGTGCCTCGAAGAAACCGAAACCACAGTGGAGACGCTCAATCACACGTCTTGAGGAGTCTACGGAAACAAGCGCATTCAAAGCCAAGATGCAGACTGAGGCGGCACAGAAAATATACCACCAGCGCTCGCAGATCGCCGAGTTCCCGCACGCCTGGATAAAAGAGCGATGTGGGCTCCGGCAATTTCGCTGCCGTGGGCAACAAAAAGCAGGCATGGAAGCTACGTGGACCTGCATCAGTTACAACCTTATCCGGTTATTTAGCGTACGCCGACGCCGCAAGACCGCTACCTCGACTGTCGCTGCCGCCTAAGAAAGGGCAGGGTGGTCTGTTTCTCAACACGATAAAAGACCAAAGCCACTCCTCCTGCGTGCACTGTGCAACCCCAGTTTCAGACTCACGATCCGATCGGAGGGCTGGAGAACCGAGTACCTGCCATCGAATAACGAGCGGGGCACCGGGACGACCATGGGCGGACTGAAATCTTTCACGCCTTCCGTTCACCACGTTTACCCGAGCGACTGCACACCTTGACGATTTAACCGTGGGGCAGTGTTGCAACGATCAGCCAGCGCAGTGAGTTTTCTTGGGCTTCCTGCACATGGCCGATAAACCGCCTGTTCGGACAGATCGTTGCCAGAAATTCGGATTAACTACTTCGTCATTCTTGAACAGTAGGGGTAATCACGGGATTTGTGCGTCAGGCGAAGTTGGTACTTTTATCAGCACGCCCTCTGACGCATAATTTCTGCCGTTCCCCCTCCCCAATCCGGAGGGCCGAGAGCCCAGGCAAGTTACCGGGAATCCCGTATCGGTGCTTGCATGCTTGTTCCTTGTCAAGAGAGACCAGTGGTCAACGCCATGATGATGTCGGCAAGATCCTTCGGATCGGAGGGTGGAATTCGATCAAGCTTGGCAAACAGTGTTGATTGCGTTACAGTTCGTCGCGTTCGGCTGGCACGCGAATCATGAGATAAACCTTCGTGACGCCGACAGAGAGCTCCTGAAAGAGCATCTATGCTCTGCAACCGCAATCAGCGCGTAAAGGATGCAACGATTCCGGAAGCATCTTGTGATCTACGTGATTATTTGTCCCGCAACTGGTCAGGGCTGACCAACTACGTTCGTGACCGTCGTCAAGACTAAGGACATCCAGCGCTCCTGCCGAATCCGCAATGAGCCATGTGCTCAACCAACGGATGGGCAAACGTCAGCCACTGCGCTGGTCTGCAGAAGGTGCTCACTTACTCCTGCAAGTGCGTTGCGCCGTTCTGGACAACCGGCTCGACACGCTCTTTCGGCAAAAGTCCCCGCAATTTCGTAAACCAGCTCCCGCTCCTCCACTCCTACTAGCGTGACCGTCCCAACTCTGATCGAGTCCCGCTCTAAACAATCCGCATGGTCATTCCGCCGTCGATAACGAAGTTCTCTCCAGTGATGAAGTCATTTTCAACCAGGCTCAATATCAACGCGGCAACATCTCCCGGCTTGCCTTCTTTGTGCAGCGGAATGCGGTTATCAATATTATTCTTCGCCTGTGCAGGGGGAAGACAATCATGAAACGGAGTGCGAATTACACCGGGAGAGACGCAGTTGACCCGGATGCCCTGATCGGCGAGTTCGCGGCCAAGGACGCGGGCGAACTGCGGCAAAGCGCCCTTAACCACACCGTAGGCGAATGCGCCCAGGCAGCCGCGTAATCCAGCCGCCGATCCCAGTAAAATGATCGCCCCTTCGCCCTGTTTTGCCATGTGCGGCGCCGCCGCCCGGGCCAGGAAAAAAATGGAGTGCACATGAACAGCAAACGCCTTCATCCAGTCGTCATCCGTAACCGCATAAAATCCGCCTGGAACCGGCCCTCCGGCCGAGTGCACAAGAACATCGAGGCGGCCAAAGTCTTTGACTACCTGTTCGACGGAGTTTCGACATGCCGCGGGGTCGGCTACATCGGCTTCCACGGTACGGACCACGGAACCGTGACCCTTGGCGGCAGCGAGAAGCTTCTCCGGTATCCGGGCGGCGTTTCTTGCAACGACCGCGATGTGTGCTCCTCTGTTCGCCAAGGTGAGAGCAGTCGCGGCCCCAATACCGCTGGTGCCTCCGGTTACCAGGCAGACCTTTCCCTTCAAATCCATTCGAGCCTCCAACCTGCGGCCGCTACCTGCCGCCGATTCTTCGATTAATAAATCAACCGTCCGCCATCGTGAGGAGGACGCGGGACTACTGAGATGCCGGCACCATATGCAGCTCGGGGATAGCAGCGCGCGCCGGTAATTTCGCGATGTACAGGATCGTTTCCGCAACATCTTCAGGCTGCAAAGCCTGGGCCAGAATCTCAGGCAATACTTTTACCGGTCTTTGTTCCACCAACTCCGTATTGACTAGGCCAGGACACACTACCGATGTTCGGATGCCGTTCAGCTTCTCCTCTACGCGAACGGCATGTGCGAGGCCCAGAACTCCGCGTTTAGATGCCTGGTACGCAGCACCGGATAAGTCAGGCATAACTCCGCCCATAGATGAGATGTAGATCAGAAGCCCCGAACGAGCGGTACGCATCACGGGAAGTACCGCATGGGTAGCGTAGAAAGCTCCATTGAGATTGGCATTCACTAACGAGTCCCATATTCCCGGGTTGAGGCGCTCCATCGATCGCTCGGGTGTATTTGTCCCACTCGCATACACCAGAATATCGATCGTCCCAAACTTTTTAAGCGTCTCATCCGCCAGCAACTGCATATGCTCGGGGTTCGTGACATCCGCGCACCGAACCGTGATTTCTCGTTGCTCCTTAGCCAGCTCTTCTTTAAGCGATTCCAATCGAGCCTCACGGCGCGCCGCTGCCACAATATGTGCGCCTTCACGAGCGAAGAGCACCGCAGCTGCCCGGCCTATGCCACTCGAGGCGCCAAGAATCAAAACAACTCGACCGCGAATAGATACGGGCATATCCCTCAGAAGAAAACAAACACGCTGTTCATCTCGATGCCCATCGACAAATGTGGCATCATCCCACGCTGAGAAGCCCGCTAGAAATGTATCTTTAGCGCAAACTGGAGTTCTCGTGAACTGTTGATCGTGGAGCTTACCTGGCCTCCCGAGCCTGAGTCGATATTGGTGGAAGGCGCGCTAAAGCTCGGATGATTCAGCAAGTTGAACGCTTCCGCATGGAATTCGAGCGATATGCCCTCGCGGACGTAAAAAGTCTTAATGATGTTGAAATCCAACTCATTGAGAGTACCGGAATAGAGTGTATTCCGCAGCGGAGTTCCATAACTGTATTGCGGGGGATCTTTATAGGCTGAAGTGGCTCCCGGGGCAAGCGCCGTGCACTTTGAATTTCCAGCTACATAGAACCAGCAATCCGGACTGTGAACAAGCGTGGGCTTTCCGATCCGAAGCGGCCATTGGTTGCTGATGCCGGTGTTGGCAACATCCGTTCCGATAGTTGGAGTAAATGGAGCCCCGCTGCGCAGAGTCCAAAGGCCTGCCACCTCCCAACCACCGGCAGCCTGGTTAACCCACCCGCCCCGGTTCAGAAACGCTTGCCCATGGCCAAACGGCAACGCATAGTTGAAACTGGGGGAGAACACCTGCGGAAAATTGTAGTTACAAACCGCATAGTATCTCAAGAAATAATACGTGGTCGCGCCGGTTCCTTGATCCATACACTTCGAATAAGAGTAAGCCGCCAGGAACGTCAGCCCGTGAAATGCCCGCTGTTCCACCTTCACTTGTAAGGCGTTGTAGTTCGCATGGCTGTTGTTTTGGTCGTAGAGCATGGTCCCAAATTGCGGATAAGGGCGGCGGGCCTGGACGCTTCCTGGACCTGGGGCAGGATCGTTGTTGCTTATAGCCGCATTCAGGTGCGTGGTCTTCGTCCCCAAATACGTCACGTCCACTGAGGTCCGGGATGCGATCTGCGCCTGATATCCGAGCGTCCATTGCTGAACATACTGGTTACGCCAATTCGTAGCACCATTCTGCGAATTCGGCGTAGAGCAGCTCAACAGGACTAACCCAAAGGAGCAAGGGGTCCCGGGATTCGGGTTAGGGAGAACATTGGGCTGACCATTAAAGTAATTCGCCCATCTGAGCTGCGGCACAGCCGGCGCCGCATTGTTGATTACGGTCGACGACGCGATAAACGGCACAGACGCAAGCTCATTGTTGATGTTGTTGAAGTCCGTGAAGAGCTCATATATCCCATATCCGGCGCGCACCACGCTCGTAATATTCTTGTGAAAAGCTGGCGGTCGAAACGCTAGCCCAACGCGTGGTACATAGTCCCACTCCGCGGGCTGAATCGAGTTTGGCAATCCCAGGTTCTTGGTAAACTCCAGCCGATCGGCAAAGAGTTGGATCAGTTGCGGGGTCAGTATCTGCGCGTTCGGATTGTAATTCGATGGAACGATAACCTTCTGGGTGGCCGGGTCCCATCCTGTCTTGCCGCCGTCGATACCCTGGTAAAACGTATTGCGCTCCAGCCGAAAACCCAGATTGAGTGTCAGTCTGTCGCTGACGCGATAGTTATCCTGAATGTAAAGATTCATGTAATAGCCAAAATCCCCGTTCAGGGTTTTGTAATAGTCACGGGTGACACTTTGTGGAATACCAAGCAGGAATTCGGCAAAGGAGTTGCCCGAATAAATCCCCGTGAAATTAAAGATTCCCGTGGAGGAGGAGCCATTGATAAATCCTCCACGCTCATGCGTCAGGCCGGCGCCGAATTTCACGTTGTGGCGCCCCTGTGAGTACGACGTGCTCAAGGCAAACTGAAGGTTCCTGTGCTGGTTGGACTTGGGTAGCTGGTTCGAGGGCGACCCCAGGAACGTGGCGTAGCTCGTCATCGTTATTTCCGGGAAGCCAAAGATCGGCGTTGTGTCGTTGAACCCTTGCACGCCTGCTTCCTGGTTGAAGTTAGTGCCCTGTAGGATTCCCGAAAAATGGAAGATACTGCGGTAATAGGACGCTCTTGCGTCGGAAATCCAGCGCGAATTCCATACGTGCGTGAGCGTCGCCGTCGCGTTTTGGCCTCGACTTTCCAGAGGCTGAACGCCCAATGTCGTGAATTGGTTTGGATCTATTTCCGTATTGTCGTTGATGGAATATCGGCCAAAGAGCTGGTTCTTGTCGCTGATATGGTAATCGGCCCTGACATCGCCACGTTGCAGTGTTTGGCGCAAGGAGGGGGCAATGGTGCTGTACGATGTCGTGCCCCGCACTTGATTGGGGAGCGGCAAATAGCTCAGGAAAAATACGCCCGGAGGGTTTGCTGCGAGACGGGCCGCGGGAATTATGTTTCCCGGGAATGGCTTTCCCGTAAGTGGGTCCTTGATTGTCTTTGGCAGCAGATCGGAAAAGTCACCCCCGCGCTCCGCCAGCGTTGGAACCACACTGCTGTAGTCCAGCCCCTCCAAAAGACCTGTCCGTTCGTAGTCCATGAAGAAGAACGCCTTATCCCGTACGATCGGACCCCCGAGCGTAAATCCGTATTGATTCCGGCGCAGAGGTTCGTTCTTCTGGTTCGATCCGGCTCCCGTGGGCCTCACGTAGAAATAGTTCGCCGCTTCCACCGCCGAGTTGCGAATAAATTCGAACGCCTCGCCATGAAATCGATTCGTCCCGCTCTTTGTGGTGGTGTTGACCATGTTCGCTGTGAGCCCGTATTCGGCCTGGGTCATGGCGCCCAAAACGTTGAACTCCTGCAATGCATCCACTTGAGGCTGGATGATCGTACCGCCGCCCTGCATTTCGGTGATGAACGCACCATCCAGCATCCACCCGCTCTGATCGGGAGGACCGCCATTGATATTTACATCGACCACGCTTGCCCGGAGGCTGGCTCCGTTCAGGTTTAGATTCTGACCGGCCGGCGTGTAGGTGACACCCGGAACCATATTGGTCAATTGCCAAAAGCTTCGCCCATTCAACGGGACATGCTCGATGGCGGTCGTGTTCACCACTTGGCCGATATGCGATACGGTCGTATCCACGATCGGCGCAGTGGTGTTTACCGTCACGACCTGGGTCGAGTCTCCGATCTGGAGGGTGGCATCCAGCGTCGCCCGCTGGGCCACAAGCAGCTCCACATCCGACATGACGTAGGGCCGAAAGCCGGTCATGGAAAAGGTAATCGAATAGTGCGCAGCTTTGAGGTCAGGGATGACGTACTCACCCTGCGCGTCCGAAACCGTCTTTTGCTCGATTCCAGTACCCAGGTCTTTTACCGCGATCGAGCCACCCGCAATCCGTGCTCCCGAAGAATCGGTGAGAGTGCCCACAATCGTCGCACTGGTAGACTGCGCGCTTGTTGTAGCGGCGGAAGAGACCAACAGGAGCGCCGCTATCGCGACTCTCAGCAGTGTATGGAATGAACGGACGCGGGAAAGTGTCACAATTGCGCCTGACATTTGGAACCCCCTGAAAGCAATGCAATGAATGCGATTTATTGCTCTGTGATATAGCAGTAGGACAGTAGATCAGGCAGAGCAGAACTGTCAAGAGCATTTTGCCCTTAAGCTCACCCCTGGGCGCAGGTTGCTACTGAAATAACAGTAATCGTGAATGGTCGGCGTAGGAGCCTGCGTGAGAACCTGCTCCAAGTCCCTCCGGGACTCAGTTCCTCACCCACACCCGGAGGCCCCAGCTCGAATGGTGAGTTCCATCTGGAAGCCGTGCGCCAGCTCTCGGCAACCTGAGCTTGGCTCAAAGTGAATAGCGAACGGCTCTATGCGACGCCGACGCGCGACGGAATGCTTTGCTCAGAGGGCACCAACAATCAGCCGTTTCCAGTTTCGATCTTGAAACTCCAGGCAAACTCGCAGGGACGATGCGCCGGATCTTGTAACTCGGCCGGGATTGCAATCGAAAGACCTCGGGCTGAATCAAGCCTCCACGGTAACGGTTTGGGATAGCCGAGCATCCGAATCGCGGATCCAGGTCGCGGTTTAACTGTGGTAAGCAGCAGCTCCTGTTGTGGCCATTGCAACGCGATCGCATACACATTCTGCCTGTCTTTGCTGCGTGTATAGCGTATCGACTCGCCCTCAGACCAGGAGTCATCCCGCGGCCGCGTCGCGTAAATTGCCTCGCCGTTGACCTTAAGCCAGGCGCCCGCTGCACGCATCTGGCGGGCAGCCTCCGGGTGGATCTGACCATGCGAACTCGGCCCTACGCCCGCCATGAAACCGCCCCCTTTAGCCACCGAGTCAGCTAAGTTGGAGATGATCCACGCCGTGCCCTTGTACTTCGCCGGATCAGGCTCGTAGGAAAAATCGCTTCCCAGCGGGTAGATGACGAACCAGGGTATGGTGGCGTCTAGTTTGCCGCTTGGTACCCACCGCTCCGGTGTGTAGTAGTCACCGTAGTTTCCAATACCGCGGTCTCGCAACATGACGTCCGGTTGTATCTCTCGCAACTTGAGAATCGTCTTCCGGAGCTCCGGCCAAACCGCGTGCCCCAAATACATATCAAGGCACAGCATGTCGATTCTCCCATAGTTGGTTAACAACTCAACCAGCTGCGCGCGGTGGCGCTCCATCATCCGTTTTACTGCGGCTGGTGATGGATCTGGCACGATGACAGGTTTACCTCCATAGCTCTTCAGCGTTCGCTGGATATCTATCGGTGAGAGTAGGGTCGACGATGACGGAACCTGCAGCGGATTTTGTACGTATGGCCGAAAATCCGCGTCATACCATTCGGGATGTGAAAAGTAGAGGTCGATCTTAATGTTGCGCTTGTGGGCTGCATCGCAGAGCTCTTTGACCACATCCCGCCGGAACGGTGTCTCCATAATGCTGTAAGCGAGGTCGCAGTCCTCGATTGCAGGACCGCCTGGCGCTGTCCAATTGGCGCGCTGCGTGACCCGGGTCTTGGTATCGAACATCGAGAAACCTTCATGATGTTTGCTGGTGAACGCGAACATCTTCATGCCGCTCTCTTCGAATAAGCCGACCCATTGATCGGCGTCGAAGCCGGCAGGGTTCCACGTCTTGTACAACTGGTTGTACTTCTGTCTATCCTCAAACGACATTGGCAGGAACGGCCAGGACTCCGCCCCGCGATGCCAAATGGAATAGATTCCCCAATGAAGACGGACACCAAACTTCATGTCCCGAAACGCCTCATACGAGCTTGTGGGAGCCCAGTGGTACTCGGACACTGGTACTTCCTCAATGTAAGGAACGGGGACAAGCTCGCGTGGGGGAAACTGGTGTTGCTGGGCGGTCCCCTGCCCCCGAAGACGCGACGACGACGCCAAAGCAACAGCACTTGCCGACAAAACGAAATTTCTTCTATTCATCATGATGTAAGTCCTCGTACCTAGCTGCGGCCGGTCTTCAGGCGCCAGTTGTTACCATGTTCAGCGTTGGCCAGACGCGCAAGCACCTGGTCAAGTCCATTGCGAATGTGGGTGCGCATTGCACTGTCCCCTACCAGCGGATTTCCAGAGCACAAAGCGTCGGCCAAATTCGAGTGGAATCGCGGCGGCGTTTTGTTATTGTCCGCGGCGGTATCGTAAAGCCAGTTGAACACTAGCACCTGGGCCTTCTCAATGGCGCTCGTCAGGCCCGGACATTGGCCCAATTCCGCGATCCGCATATGAAATTGCATGTGATAGGTGTGTACCGAAAACATGAATCTCGGGTCGTCGGCCTCGGGTCCCGAGACTTTATGAAGGTTGTCAAGATGCCGGGCACTCGTGAGTAGCTGCTTCTTCTCGGCTGCCGTGATGTGCTCCGCGCAAAGCCTCGCCGCCTGCGATTCAAGCGCCTCGCGGATTACGTAGCTATTCCGAATGTCTTGCTCTGTAGGGATACGGACCCGCGTTCCGATCCGCGGCCTGCTCTCAACCAGGCCCTCTACTTCCAACCGCTGCATGGCTTCTGTGATGGGCAGAAAGCTCATGTTGAGCCGGTCGGCCAGCTTCCTCCGCGACAGTACATCCCCGATCGCCAGCTCACCTTTCAAAATCTCATCCCGGATCTGCTGGTAGGCCCTTGCAGCGAGTGACTCGCCAGGGCGTCTACGCCTGTTAGATACTAATGTAGGTTTTGCCAAGCCAGCCTCGCTATTCAGAGTTTTAGACGGCGACATTGATATATCACATTCTACATAGCGCCCGAGGCCGCGGCGCGCAAAGTAGGCGCTATGGTTCGAGGCAGCCACCAGATAAGACATGCGGCGATGATAGGAGTTAGGCCAAAGAGCACAAAGACCGGTTTGAACGAATAGTGGTCGACCAGCCAACCGGTAATGAGGCTGAAGAACATACCACCAAAGCCTGAGCCCATACTCGCTAGACCCCAGATCGAGGCCACGGCATTCTTGGGAAACAAGTCTCGCGGGATAGCAAGAACGTTGGCCAGGGCGCCGGTATAGCCAAAGGTGGCGGTTGAGATAAGCGCAATCGCAAGCGCTGAGCTATGGACCATAGCCGCCGGTACCGCCGCTACCATCATCCCTGAGAAAACCAGGACGCAGAACCGCCGAGCAAGTTGCGCGGACAATCCAGTCCGAACGAGCCAGGTACACAAAAAACCTCCGGCTAAATTGCCGATGCCTGCGGTGAAGAACGGAATCCAGCCTGTCTCGCCAATTTCTTTCATGCTGAATCCATGAGCGACTTTCAGGTATTGCGGGAACCAGAATGTATAGAAGTACCAGACGGGGTCAGCGAAGACCTTGGATAACGTAAATTGCCAGACGAAACGTGTCTTAGCGAGCGACCACACGGCAGGGGGAGAGGGTTCAACTTCTCCCGGGCTGCTGGGAGGCGTGCGGTAGAAAACCATCCAGGCTGCCAGCCAGACGAACCCCAAGGCGCCCACGACGACGAACGACGCCTGCCAGCCCATTTCCAGCAAGGTCCACGCCAACAGCGGAGGCGCCAGCATCGCACCGATGGCTGCGCCACTATTGAAAATTCCTGATGCTATGGACCGCTCCTGTGGTGGAAACCACTCGCCGATAACCTTGACTCCCGCGGGGTAGTTCCCCGCCTCTCCAACGCCGAGCAGAAATCGGAAGATACCCAGGCTAAGTGCACCCGCTGAAAATGCACTGAGAATCTCCGCTGCAGACCACCACGCTATGGTCAGGGCGTATCCTACTTTGGTTCCCAGCCGATCGAGCAGCGGTCCTGAAACGCCATTCATGACCGTATAGGCCAGCATAAAGGCAAAAATGATGTGGCTGTAGGTCGTGGCTGAAATCTTGAAGCGCTCAAGCAACACGGGAGCAAGAACAGAAAGCGTCTGCCGGTCAAGATAATTGATCACCGTCGCCACGAATGCGAAAGCCAGCATCACCCAGCGGCCCTTGGAGACTGCTGGGCTGTTCGGCGTATCCACCAAGGAACCTCTCCCGCGACTAGCGCCATCGTCATACTGAACCGGTTCGGCCTGGAATGTCTTGTTCACAAATTCCATTCTTTATTGCGCGGCATGTAGAAACTGATATATCATCGCTTCCGTTCTCGTCAAGAGAGAAGAGTGACAATTAACTCTGAGAACGGCGGAATCCGGCGTGGACCCCGAATGAGCCGTTATCTTTCGCCGGTTGCCCTCTTTCTTCCTGGCTGGTTGCTTTGCCAGACGCCGGTGCCTTGGCAAGCTGCCCCATGGTTCCCGGCGGGGATCGTCTGAGGATCCGGATCTATCGGATGTAGGCAGCAGGATGACAGCGGCAGCCTTTGTCTTTCGTCCTGCCGTATCCATCCATAAGCCGCGCTGCAGAATGGATGACTTGAAATGATCAACGATCTCTCGCAAAGCTTAGTGTCTCGTCGTTCGTTGCTGTTGGGTGCGGCCATGTCCGGCGTGGCTATGTCCGGCGCCTTGCACGCATTTGCCAAAGACACTCCGGAAGATGCAGTGGCAGCCGATACCAGATCCGGCGACCCGGACAAGCTGAAAATTTGTATTTTCTCCAAGCACTTACAATGGGCCAGCATTAGCGATGCCGCCGCCATCGCAAGGGACATCGGTTTCGACGGCGTTGACATTACCGTGCGCGGTCATGTTTCGCCCGAACGCGTTGAGACCGATCTCCCAGCGGCCGTCGAGGCTGTTCACCGGGCCGGCTTGGCAGTTCCGATGATCACGACCGAAATCATGAGTGTCCAGACTCCTCATGCCGATGCAGTCTTGAAAACCGCAAGCCACCTGGGTATACGCAATTATCGATGGGGATCTGTACGCTACCCGGCCGATAAGGGCATCGCCGAAAGCCTTGCGGCTTTGAGGCCGCAGATGAAAGCGCTCGCCGCCTGAACCAAGAACACCAGATATGCGGAATGTATCACACGCATTCCGGTCCCGGACTCGTCGGGGCGCCAATTTGGGATCTGTGGAATCTATTCCAGGGCCTGGACCCAAGATGGATTGGAGTCAACTATGACCTTTGCCGTGCGAACCGCGAAGGACCCTGCGGCAGAGGCGCCCGCCGTGCTCCATGCAGTTGCCCAGATGGACGGCCGGCTTTCACTCAGCGGCGTGAAGACGTTGAACGATCAGATGGACGAGTCCCTGCTGCAGGAGCGGCTAGTCGCATCTCTGGCCGGCTTGTTTGGGATACTTGCAGTGTTGTTAGCTTCGGTCGGCTTATACGGCGTGATGGCCTACACGGTGAGCCGTAAGACGAACGAGATCGGGATCCGGATGGCGCTTGGTTCGCGCCGCATCCAAATTGCGGGATTGGTTCTGCGCGAAGCACTGCTGATGGTACTCGCCGGTCTTGTGCTGGGCATACCTGCCGCGCTGGCCACCGCGCGCCTGATGCGTAGCCAACTCTACGGGCTCGGCCCGTATGACCCGATGACCGTGCTCTTTGCCGTCGGTCTGATGACAGTCGTCGCGGTGCTGGCATGTTATCTCCCGGCCACACGCGCGATGCGAATCGATCCGATGGCGGCGTTGCGATATGAGTAAACGGGACGAAATTGCTTTATGGCGGCTGTATTATCAGCAAATCCAATAGTAGCTACCGACGAGAAGCCCACGCCCGCTTAACAATGGGACGGTGGAACGGGAATACGCATCTCCCGGCTTCAGCAACGGGTTGCGTCATCGTGACGCTTCAAGTGAGCGGCTAACGACTTTTCGCAAACTTGCCTGCCCTGCTGGTCAGATCGACAGCAACTTACCGATAATCCCGTTTCGCGGGCATCAGTGATGTAAACCCATGCTCCGGCAGTCGGATTACTTCCGGATTGCCGGCTGCCCTGGATTAATCAACTCATGGGCCGGTAGGTCCTGGATTCCTGTTGAGTAAAGAACTGTTGCGGCGATTGGCAACGTAAGCCCATTATGAAGTCCGCACTTTCTACCGCCAGTGGAAGAGCAGCTACTCGTAATCGCCAGGTTTATGCCGTGGGTCTAGCCTGAGGCCATGAAATGTTGAAGCGGATTGGAGAAGCGTCGCCGGCTCTCAAGGCAAGGGTTGCCGGTGGCCTTTTTTTGTTGGCCATAATCACGGCAGCATTCACCCAATTCCTCCTTCGCGGCAGGTTGGGTTTCGCAATGGACCTCTCTGTAGGGCTCATTGAGGTCTCGGGCATGATCGCTGTAACGCTGCTCTTCTATGACATCTTTAAGGTGGTGAACAGGACCATCTCTTTACTCGCAGCATCCTTCAACTTCTTGGCTCTCACTTTTGAGCTTCTTCAATTGATTCCTCGCGGCGTGTTCATCGGCATAGGATTTCATGGGTTGTATTGCTTCTTGATCGGCTACCTCATTTTCACGTCGAAGTTCCTGCCCCGATTTTTGGGCGCATTGATGGCGTTGGCCGGTTTGTGTTGGCTGGCCTTTCTGTCACCAACGCTCACTACACTGCTGTCTCCCTACGACCTGGCCTTGGGCATGCTCGGCGAAGCTTCGGTGTCTCTGTGGTTCCTCGTGTTGGGCGTGAACGTTCAACGACGGAGGGAGGAGGCGAGCGCATGAAAGCCGGCCACACCAAGATACGGTCCGGCAACCGCCCTCAAGTCATGGGCTAAACAAGCGATAAGCCTCAGCCCGTGTGTGTCTTTATAACAAGTCCCTCTCCGCGTTCCGGGACCTGGAAGTATTTGCAAATGGCTCGGAATTCCGCTTCTGTTGTGCTTGCAAAATAGAGGCCGCTCGGCTTCGTTTGGTTGCGCAGCAGAAGACGCCGTAGACACTCTTCCTCGTCAACCGCCAAGAAGTGAAGGATGTGAGGAGAACCAGCTTCTCTAGACAGGTAAAGCGCCCATGCACGTTCGTCGATCCTATTACCAGCGAAGTCCAACACAACCGAAGTCCCTGCTGTGAGGATGTCAACTATGAGCGGTCCCATGACCGACCGGCAGCGGCGAGACCATTTCAAGTAATCGTCGAAGGATGAGATTCCATCCGAGAGCTGAGACAGCCAGACATCTTCACAAAAGAGCACGGCACGATGGTCGGAGACCAGCTTTCGCGCCAAACTAGTCTTTCCTGCTGCGAGCCTGCCTGAGATGAAATGTAAAGTTCCTCGCTTCATCGCGAACCCCGAGATTCTGCCGATGATCGTAAACCGCTCTGCAAACTCCCGAAAAGTCTGGTTTTCGGTAAGTTGCCCAGTGGGTACCAAGGCAAGTTACTGAAAACCCCGTTTTGAAGGATCTGCTGAACTGCTGATAGACCGACCGAAACAGCTATGAGTTCTGAACTCATTTTCTAAACTCAGCGACGCTCATTCCTTTACTTCTGATAGAGCTACGCTTCTTACGGTTAAGGTCTGGGGTCGGGACAGGGTCGTTGTGTTGCTTTCTCGCAGGGCGCCGGCACTCGCAAGGGTTCTTCCCGCAGGCTCCGCATAGGTCAGCCTCTCGCCGTTTTCGGACCTTGTTCTTTGCGATGCTCACAAAGCAATGGTAAACGCTACAAGGCTTATCCCTTGCCAAGGAACCGGGGTGCCTGCAAAGTCGCCTTTCGGTAAATTTCCCAGCCGAAGAGGTCAGCGCAAGCAATTTACCGGAAACCCCGTTTTCGAGGAATCCACTCTACATCGCCAGGAACGCTGACAGAAGATCACCATACCAGCCGACCAAGATCAAATGTTTATCGCCTGCAAATCCGCTTGAGGAAAGACCGAACTGCTTGCCATCGTCCCGCATGACGATTCTGTAGCCATTTGCGATGCCCTCGTGCCCTACCAGCCAGACATTCAGGATTTCATCTTCCACATGATCGCCTGCCACTGTCCGGACGATTACAGATATTCTCTGGGGCGAGGTGATCGCTTGCTCTAGCCTGATGTGGTGATGGTTCGTGATCGAGAGGCTCGCGGCGCTTTGCTCCCGCACCAGTGCCTGAACTTCATTTAGAGTCACAAATCCGATTCTGCCGCACGACCGAGCCTCCTGAAAAGTCGTGTTTTCGGTAACTCCCCTGTATCGGTCGGTTGAAATTGTCTCGATCCCCGTTCTAGGGAACTCCCGTCAACTGGCGGAAAGCCACTTGTCCGGGATGCCGACTTGAACGAAGCCGCTGGCGCGGCGGACACTGCCTGAGCGCGGAGCAGCCAGCGGCGGTAGCTGAGGTAAGGTTGGGTCACAAGGAAGGAGGTTCCTGTGACCCATTTACGCAAGCGGATGCTGGAAGAACTCCAGCGTCGCAACTATTCCGAGGGCACGACTCGAGCCTATCTGCAAGCAGTCCAACAGTTCGCCGTGCATTTCGGAAAATCTCCAGACAAGTTAGGACCAGATGATCTAAGAAGCTACCAAGCGTATTTGCTCGTTGAGCGCAAGCTGGCGGTGGCAAGCGTGGTGGCCCGCGTTGCGGCACTCCGATTCTTCTTCGTTCGCACGCTCAAGCGACGCGAGTTCCGGGAGGAGTTGCCCTACCCGAAGTCTTATCGGCGGTTGCCGACAGTGCTGAGTCTGGAGGAGGTTGGCAGGCTTATCGATGCCGCCGGCAACCTCATGCAGCGAGCTCTGCTGATGACCCTTTACGGCACGGGCATGCGGCGGACAGAAGTGTCGATGCTCAAGGTGCGGGATATCGGCAGCCGGCGCATGATGATTCGCGTCGAGCGCGGCAAGGGCGGCGACAGTCGAGATCTGCCACTCAGCCCGGCGCTGTTGGAAACGCTGCGTGAGTATTGGTGCTGGAAGAAGCCTCGGATCTATCTTTTTCCCAGCAGTATTGGTCAACGAGGCGATCAGGACAGACCCATCTCGGACAAAACCGTTTGGTATGCCTGTAAAGAAGCTGCCCTCCATGCGCGCATCACCAAGCATGTAACGCCTCACACCTTGCGCCATAGCTGGGCTACCCATTTGCTCGAGGCGGGAACGGACCTGCGGACGATTCAGGTTCTGCTCGGTCATGGAGACCTGGAAACCACCGCCAAGTATCTTCATCTGTCGCAGCGGCACTTACAAACAGTATTAAACCCGTTGGAGAGTTTGCAACTCTCCAACGTTAGCCAGGCAGGCCGCAGCTATCATCGGAAAAAAAGTTAAATGGTGCGGCCTGCCGTAGAGGTGGCTGACATCCTTCGGGCCCGGGGAGGCGGCTTCCGGGAACAGAACCGCTCCTGGCTAAGCTACCAGCAGCTCAAGGTGTTGCGGGCCATCACCGCATGTCGCACGGCTGCGCTGGGAGGCCATCTGGATGCCTGCTCGCGTTGCGACCATGAAGCCATTTCCTATAACTCCTGTCGCAACCGCCACTGTCCCAAGTGTCAAGCCCAGGCACGCCACCGCTGGCTGGCACGGCGCGAACAAGATCTGCTCAGCGTGCCCTACTTCCACGTCGTCTTTACCTTGCCCCACCAGTTGAACCCGCTCTGTCAGCGCCATCCACGGCTGCTCTACGATCTGCTCTTCCGCGCCAGCGCTCAGACCATGCTCGAAGTTGCGGCTACCCCCAAGCACCTCGGAGCCAAGATCGGCTTCCTCAGCATCCTGCACACCTGGGGACAGAACCTGCGACTGCATCCTCATCTCCACTGCGTCGTTCCCGCCGGCGGTTTCGATCCAAGCTACTCTCACTGGGTTCATCCTAGATATCCTTTCTTTCTCCCCGTCAAGGTCCTCAGCCGCGTCTTCCGCGGTAAGTTTCTCGATCTCCTGCAGCGAGTACCCCGTCAGTGTCGACCCGACTTCTCTTCCACCCTCGTGCACACGCTGCTAAAGCAAGATTGGGTGGTCTACGCCAAGCCCGCCTTTGGCGGACCCACGCACGTGCTGCGCTATCTTGGCCGCTACACTCACCGCGTCGCCATCAGCAATCAGCGCTTGCTCAGTTTCGATGGTCACAGCGTGAGATTTCGATGGAAAGACTATGCTCACGGCAGTAAGCAGCGCATCATGGCTCTTACGGCTACCGAGTTCCTGCGCCGCTTTTGCCAGCATGTGCTGCCCCGGGGCTTTGTCCGCATCCGCCACTTCGGCTATCTCGCCAGTGCTCACCGAACCGCTCTGCTCGCACTCGCTCGTCTTCAGCTCGCCGGCCAACCTCGATCCGATCCGCACATCGCCATCTCTCAGTTGGCCAACTGGCGCTGCCCGCGCTGCGGAGCCAACATGTCCATCGGCCCCAACCTTACCGCACAACAACTAGCCTTCCGATGCAAACCATCCGACACCTCATGAGCCCAACGCAATCTAACGGCTCGCAAGCGTGTACCGACACGTCTTCGCACAACTACGTTCGAACTACAAAACTGCAGCCTTTTAGGCGGTTTCTGACTACACGCAGAGCGCGGAATAACCCCTTCTGCCCATCCCCACTGCGCATACCAACGTTTCCTGCTTCTCAGTTCCGGACTCTTCCGCTCGCTTACCGGCGCCGAATCTCGCCCCCAGCTCCATAGCAGCGCCCACCACTACCAGCGCCTTCCTTCAAGCCTCCTTATCGAAATGCCTCGGAGCAATCCCGGCAACCTCAGCACCCTGCCCCGAGGCATTTCCGATCAAGGCTAACGACTTCTCGGACAGATAGTTGCCAGAAAATCGGGATTAACTACTTCGTCATACTTGAACAGTAGATAGTAATCACGAGTTTACTACCCGCGCTTCCACATGATTATTCCCCAGCCCCATGGACGGCGGCTCCCGAACGTATTACTGTCGGTCTAAGACAACATTGTTATGCCAAACCGGTCGCGTGGACCCAACCATCCTCACCCGATTCCTGCACAGGGACCGCCGCGAAGCCTTTCCGTCTGGAGCAAGCGATGATCCCACAGCAAGCCATGACTAACGATCCACTCTCGCCTAACACGCGATCACCGTTGCCCGCGGAAGCAGACGCAACCGTAACCGGCACAGATATCGCTTACCTCGCCAACCTCCAGCCCCAACCCGTCGAATGGCTTTGGCAGCACAGGCTCGCCGCCGGCACGTTAGCCATGATTTCCGGAGAGCCCGGATCAGGAAAAACCTCGGTCGCCCTCGCCAGCCTGCGCCGCGCCAAATTCGGTATCGGGTTCGTAGCTTTAAAGACAGAAAATCAGGTATCGGGTGGTGGACTTTGCCGCATCCGGAGGTTGAGTGCCCTCCGGTCAGCCAGGCAAGATGGTCAAATTAATTGCTTGACCACCTTGACCATCTTCGTGAAACAAACGACTTATTTGGCAACCTTGCCAAATCCCAATCTGAAGGCAAAGGAATGTCCCTGCTTTTGAAAGTCGTCGCCGAAGGAATAGATCCCGTGATGGCATCTTTTGAACTCGGCCTGTGCAACATGGCAGAACAAAATAGGATCGCAAGAGGAAGCGCAGAGATTTGTTGAATAGCCTGACCATGGTTGCCGGAGGCTCATTGTGCTCTGGATGTCGACCGAGTACAAAGTCCGGACTCATGGCATGGATGAATAGCCGTGGAAAGCGTCCCCAAGGTGAGTGCTATGTAACCCGCATCTCGCCTGGATAAGGTGACACCATAATCCCCGGAAACTCTCAGCAGGACAAAAACTCATGCGACCTGCGCTCAATGAAAAAATATCTTCCAGATCTATCGACGCGCCCGAAAAACCGTACTATTGTGAAATTAAGAAATCATCTTCCAGCGCCGTCTCACAGCGACGGCCCTGTCCGGCTCCGCACCGAAACCCCTCTTTCCGTGCCGCCGCAAACCGCCCCCCCAAAAAAGCTTGAGTGCTCCGCATCCCTTCGCTCACCAGAGGAGCCACAAAGAGAGCAGGTGTATGCGCAATGAACAAGGGTGCGCCCAGTGCGTCCTCTGAAGAGGGGCAGGTCTTTGACAATTTGAGGTCCTCACCCGACTGCACACGACCGGCAGCCGGAGAAAACCATCGCCAATCAATGGGCGCAAAAGCGACCTGTTTTCTCCCCTTCCGAAGCCGGACCCGGGGAATTAGGGCGCTTATGGCGCTTATGGCGCACACTTTCCCCGGCCAAGCCTGAGTACGAGAGTATTTAGTTCGCTTACTTCGCTTAGTTCGCACATTTGTACAAAATAAATGCGCACCATCGGGATCCAGGACCACCAGTCGCCCCGGTTCAGGCGGCCTCCTGCCCACGAGACCTGGGCCACTCCGGCGGCAATGGCTGCTCGGGATGACATGGGCACCCGTCCGATTTCCTCTGGCGGTTGCAGCAGACACCTGACAAATTGCTGACATTCCTGTGACAACTGGGTTCTGCGAAATATCTATCGTTTTTCTTAAGCGAGGAGAATCCGTTGTCCAGGTCCCGCAAAATTGTTTTCTTCTTTCCGTCGTTCGCCAGCTCCGATGCGACGGCGCCTTTGGGTATTTTGGCGGTCGCCACGCCGTTAGAGCGTGCCGGGTTCGAAATTTGCCTCATTGATTCCACCATCACGCCAAACTACAAAAAACGCGTCCTCGAAGAAGTGCGCGACGCACTCTGCCTTGGTATCTCTCTTGTGACCGGACCGATGATCCGGGAAACGGTCGAAATTGCTCGCGCCATCAAGGAGTGGAATCCGGAGTTCCCCATCATCCTCGGCGGATGGCACCCTTCGCTCCTGCCAAAACAAACCCTGGAAGCTCCGTATATCGACTACGTGGTTCGCGGACAAGGCGAGGATTCTCTCCTCGAACTGGTGAATCACATCGAAAAGGGGTCCGCACCCGACTTTGTTGCGGGTATCGGCTTCAAACGCGACAACAAGCTGATCTTTACCCCGGAACGGCCACTGCGGCCACTCGTGGATATGCCCCCCAAGGCCTACCACTTGGCGGACTTTGATGCCTACGAACGGTTGTGCGGAAAACGCTGGGCCATGTACACCTCGAGCCTGGCCTGCCCGTTCAACTGCGCCTATTGCACCAACGCCGGAGTCTACGGGCGCAAGTGGAATGCCCTTCCCGCGGAGCAATTTGTAGAAGAAACCGTTGATCTCAGCCGCAGATACGGTTTGGAAATGCTATGGGTTGTCGACGACAACTTTCTCGTCGACCTGGACCGGGCGCGTGCCATTTCGGAGGGGCTGGTGCGCGCCGGGGCCCAGTTTAAATGGAGCATCCAGGCGACCACCAACCTCACCGCGCGGCTGTCCCTGGAAGATCTGAAACTGTTGCATAAGAGCGGACTGCACCAGATATGCCAGGGCGCCGAGTCGGGATCCCGCAAAGTCTGGAAGGCCATGAACAAGGACTTCCAGGACTTCCCAACCATCTACGAAAGCGCGGCCCGCTGCCTGGCCGCCGGAATTCGGCCATCCTTCAATATCATCTTCGCCTTCCCCGGCGAAGGCGCGAAAGAGCGAAGGGAAACGATCAACTTCGTCATGGACGTGTGCCGGAAGCTTCCCGGAGCCGAGTTCTGGACCAATATTTTCACTCCTTATCCCGGCGCTCCCATCATGGACAAGATTGCAGAGCTCGGTGTCGAGACGCCCTCTTCGCTGGAGGGTTGGGTCGACTTCTTTCCCCGGTATACCAAGCTTCCGTGGTTGAACGGCCGCGATCACGAAGAACTGCAGATCATGCGCGACTACCTGCGCATTGCGTTCGATCGCATTCCCATTTCCGCAGACACGCGCAAACCCATTACCCGGCTGGCGCAGAAGTGCATCTCTCTGCCGGCGCGGTGGCGGCTGGACCACGGCGCCTACCGCTTCCCTGTCGAGCTGTGGCTAAACAAAAAACTGAAGGAGCACACCGCTGCGATGAAACCGGCAGTGGACGCCAAGCGCCTGGAGCCGAACACGGTGGAGGCGACATGCTAAAGCGGGGGAAGGTCGTTCTCTTCTACCCAGCCTACGATGGGCCGCCGCTAGGCGCACCGCTTTGCCTGCTCGCCCTCGCCTCTCCTTTGCGCGAAGCCAACTTTGACGTGGTGGTGATCGATGCGGCCATCGATCCCAATTACCGGGCACACATCGAGCGCGAAAGCGCAGATGCGCTTTGCCTGGGAATCTCGGTGCTCACCGGCCCCATGATCCGCGGCGCTGTGGAAGTAGCCACGGCGATGAAGGGCGGGCATCCACGGTTACCTATTATCTTTGGCGGCTGGCATCCGACTTTGCTGCCGGATGAAACATTGAGCGAGCCTTTCGTCGATATCGTCGTTCGCGGGCAAGGCGAAGTCACCCTGGTGGAAGTGGCCGAGGCGCTCCTGGCGAAACGTCCTCTGGATATGATTGCCGGTGTCTCGTGGAAGAACAACGGACGCCGCGTGCATAACCTCGATCGCCACGTGGAACCATTGGATGCGCTCCCCATCCCAGCGTTCGACCTTACGGACTTCGACGCGTATGAGAGACTCAGCGGAGCCCGCAAGATTGGATATGCCACCAGCGTTGGCTGCCCCTATGCCTGCAATTACTGCACGGACATGGTGTTTTATAAGCGGCGGTTCAATGCTCTCTCTGCGGAACGGGTCGTCTCTGAGCTTACTGACTTAGTAACGAAGTACCGCATTGAAGAAGTGGCGCTGCTCGATTCGAACTTCCCTGTTCAACTTGCCCGGGCGCTCGAAATCGCTCGCGGCATCATCGCATCGGGAGTCAAGTTTCGTTGGACGTTCCAGGCTTCGACCGACTTTCTCTGCCGCATGAGCGAAGAGGACGTGATCTTGCTGGGCAAGAGCGGCGTGTCGCATATGGGCTTCGGCACCGAATCCACTTCGGAGGCGGTGCTGAAGATGATGAATAAGCGCCACCAACGAGTGAACGAGATGTATGAAACCGCGCGCAAGGCGAACCTCGCCGGCATTCGGGTCACGTTCAATCTCATCTTTGCCTATCCCGGTGAGACCGAAGCGGATCGCACGATTACGTTTCAAACCATGAGCGATATTGCGAGGCAGTTTCCGAATGTAAGCTTCTCGCCCAATATCTTCACGCCTTATCCCGGAATTCCTATCTGGCCGCAACTGCGGGAGCTGGGCGTGCCCGAACCGCACTCGTTGGTGGATTGGATGGAGATGCCGTTGGGAGCCAACATGCTTCCCTGGTTGAAAGGTAAGGAACTCGCACGGCTGAACCGGATGGTCGAGTATTTCCTGCTCAACAGCCAGATATGCCGCCAGACCGGACCTCGTTCGCGCCTGCGCCATGCGGTGCAATCCATGATTCGATCGCCGATCCGTTGGCGTTTGAACTCGAACCACGGTTCTTTTCCCTGGGAGCTTTGGCTAGCGGCTCTCTCTGAGCGATTTGCTCAACGGCGTTCACTGATCACGGGCCAGGAACTACCAAAACTTCCCGCGAGTGCGTGCTAGTTAGATGGACTCTTTGAGGTAACTTGTGTCGGATATCTTGTTGGCGCACTCCTATCATCTCGCGTACGACCCCAAGCAGGTTCGGAAGATGCAACCCTACCCGCCGCTGGGCACGCTGTACGCCGCGACGGCACTGAGGGAGCACGGATTCTCGGCCGCGGTCTTCGATCCCATGCTGCAAGACCCGGTCAGCGGTTTTCTCGAGATGCTGCGGCACGAGAAGCCGGCGATCCTTGCCATTTACGAAGACGACTTCAACTTTCTCTCCAAGATGTGCCTGACACGGATGCGCGATGTGGCGTGGCAATTGGCGCAGACAGCACGGGATGCGGGAGCGATCGTCATCGCTCATGGCTCGGATGCGACGGACCACGCCAAGGAATATCTGCAGAATGGCGCCGACTTCGTTTTGGTGGGAGAAGCGGAGCAAAGCCTGGTGGTATTGTGCGCTTCTATTCTTGCCGGGCATGGACTGCCCAGGGAAATAGCCGGCGTGATCCACCTGAATGCCAAAGGGAATCTGGTGCACAGCTCCGCGAAACCGCCGCGCAACCCTGATTGGAAGAACCTTACCCGGCCGGCGCGCGAGCTCATCGACCTCGAGCCTTACAGGAAGGCCTGGGTATCGGCGCATGGCTACTTCTCCACCAATGTGGTCGCCAGCCGGGGATGCCCGTACCGGTGCAACTGGTGCGCCAAGCCCATTTCCGGGAACAAGTTTCAACTTCGCCCCGCGGAGCTGGTGGCAGCAGAGATTTGCGAGCTCAAGGAGGTTCACGGCGCGGAGCATATCTGGTTTGGAGACGATATCTTCGCACTCGACCTCCGATGGGTGAAACAGTTCGCCGACGCGATCGAATTGCGGGATTGCGCCTTGCCGTTCAAAATCCAATCGCGTGCCGACCTCATGAGCGAAGAAACGGTCGCGAACCTTAAACGAGCGGGCTGCGCCGAAGTTTGGATGGGAGTGGAATCCGGATCGCAGCGCGTGCTCGACGCCATGGATAAGGGCTTGCGCGTGGGCGAAATCAAGGTTGCTCGCGAGAGGCTGGGCGACGCGGGCATCCGCGCTTGCTATTTCCTCCAATTCGGTTACCCGGGAGAGCAGTGGGAGGACATTCAAAAAACGATAGAACTCGTCCGCACCACTCGTCCGGATGACATTGGGGTCTCGTTTTCTTATCCGTTGCCCGGGACTCCATTCTTCGAGCGGGTGCAGGAGCAGATCGGCGCCAAAAGCAACTGGACCGACAGTGACGACCTGTGCCTGATGTTCAAGGCGGCTTACAAAGACGAGTTCTACCTGGCGCTGCGCCATGCCCTACACGCGGAAGTGGACTTCTGGCGCGGCGACGGCCTATCGAGCGGCGGCCAGGATTGGGTTTCGCTTTGGGACAAGGTGTTTGCGCTCGAACAAACCAGCAGGAACTCTGAGGCGACCAGCTTTACGCACTTTGAAACCTCCGGCCCGGACCAGCTTGTTCATCTTGAAGCCATTCAACCGGCTCGATGAGAAAGGGGATATATGGCTGAGCTTTTATTGGCACACGGTTACTTTCTTTTCGAAGACCCGAAAGAGCTTCAGATCATGAAGCCCTATGCCCCTTTGGGCATTTTGTATCTTTGCTCACACCTGCGGCGGAAAGGATTTGACGTCGATGTATTCGACACTACCTTCTCCAGCCGGGAAGCGCTCTTCCAACATCTCCGCAGCGAGAAGCCATCGGTGCTCGGGATCTATGCCAATCTCATGACCCGCAAGAATGTGGTCGAGATCCTCAAAGTGGCGCGCGAGGCGGGATGGAAAACGATTGTCGGCGGTCCTGAACCCGGGGCCTATGCACTGGAGTATCTGCAGGCGGGAGCAGACTTCGTGGTGTTTGGCGAAGGCGAGCTCACGGTCGAGGAGCTACTGGAGTCATTTCGTGCTGGATCCTCGAATGGCCATGCCTCCATTGCCGGCCTCGCTTACCTCGATGCCGAAGGAAAGATGCACGAGACCCCGCAACGGACACAGATCGCCGATCTCGATAGCCAACCCTGGCCGGCGCGACAGGCAATCGATATCCACCGCTACGTGAAGACCTGGCGCGATGCGCACGGCAAAGGGTCGGTCAACTTCATCACTGCCCGCGGATGCCCTTACAAGTGCCGCTGGTGCAGTCACCAGGTGTTTGGGCAGACGCATCGGCGGCGCAATCCACTGCTCGTCGTGGATGAAGTGGAATGGCTGTTGAACACCTACAGCCCGGACATGGTTTGGGTCTCGGACGATGTGTTCACCATCAACCATGCGTGGCTGCGCACCTACGCGGCGGAAATGCGCTCGCGCAACCTGCGCATCCCGTTCGAATGCATCTCGCGGGCGGATCGGTTGAATCCGGAGATGCTGGATCTCCTTGCCGAGCTGGGCTGCTTTCGCATCTGGATCGGCTCGGAAAGCGGATCGCAGCGCATTCTCGACTCGATGGATCGTGGAGTCAAGATCGAGCAAGTGCAGCAGGCCGTCGCCATGAGCCGGGAGCGCGGCATTCAGAGCGGAATGTTTCTGATGTGGGGTTACGAGGGAGAAGAACTGGAAGATATTGAGGCGACGATCCGCCATGTAAGCAAGTCACAGCCCGATATCTTCTTCACGACGGTGTCCTACCCCATCAAGGGAACGCCTTACTATAAAGCAATATCCAACCGGCTGGTCCAGCTGGAACCGTGGGCGACCAGTTCCGATCGCGAGCTGAAGATCAAGGGCCGGCACTCGCAACGGTTTTACAGCTACGCTGACCGGCTGCTGAAAGAGGAAGTGCAGCTTGCCCGGATGGCCGGGACCGCAGCAGCAAATTCCGAGAGTGCAGCCAGCCTTCGCCAGAGCATTGAACAGGCGCGGGCAGGGCTGCTGTCCACGATCGCGGAGGTGGACGCATGAACGTTGCGGTGGAAAGCCAGACCGTGCTCGCGTTCGACAGCCTGGCCGCGAAGTACGATGACCTCTTTACCCGCTCGGTGATTGGCCGCGCACAGCGTGGCGTTGTGTGGGATGCGCTGATCGACACCTTCGAGCCCGGCGCTCACATTCTGGAACTCAATTGCGGCACCGGCGAAGATGCGCTCTTTTTGGCGGGACATGATGTCTCGGTGCTCGCTTGCGATGCCTCGGCGCAGATGATCGATATCGCCCGGCGGCGCATGCAGAGTGAAGACCCGGAGGCGCCGATCGAGTTCCGAGTTCTGGCGACAGAGCAGCTGTCAAAGCTGGGGCGCCAAGAGCTGTTCGATGGGGCATTCTCCAATTTTTCCGGGTTGAACTGTGTTGCGGACCTGCACCTGACCGCCCACCAACTGGCGGGCCTGGTTGCCAGGGGCGCTCCCGTATTGATCTGTCTCTCCACTCGCTACTGCATTTTGGAGATGGCCTGGTTCGTTCTCCACGGCCAGTTCCGCAAGGCCTTCCGCAGAACCTCAGGATTCGCAACCGCGAAGGTGGGCGAGTACACGGTCAAAGTGCATTATCCGACCTTGCGGGCGATCAAGAAGACCTTTGCACCGTACTTTCGCATGCGTTCGTGTAAGGGGATCGGCGTTGCTGTTCCGCCTTCGTACCTGGAGCCGATCGCACGCAAACATCCTCGTGTGTTGAACCTGCTGCGTGCAGTCGACCGGGTCATCGCCCCGTTGCCCTGGTTCAGGACGGTTGGAGATCACGTGCTGATCTGCTTTGTGCGAGTGGAGGGGCCATGGCGCTAAGCGCGCAAGTACGCCTTGTGGAACGGCCCCCGGTGCGCGGCACGGGGGTGATGCTCCGTTGCCCGCGATGCTTCGATTCGATCGGCTTCCTTCCGGAGAAGGGCGCAGCGGGGATTGAGTGTTCCACCTGCGAGTCACGCCTGGTTTGTGAGCAAGGGATATGGAAGGCGCTTTTGCCCGAGAAGGTGGCTCGGTACTCGAAATTTGTACAGGACTACGAGTCCATTCGCGCGGCGGAAGGACGAGGCAGCAACAGTGACGAATACTATCTCGCCCTTCCCTACCGGGATCTATCCGGCTGCCTGAGCGCGCAGTGGGCAATCCGCGCGCGTACCTTCCGCTACATCGAGCGGAAGATCATGCCGCGTTTCACGCCCCTGGCGCACTACCGTCTGCGCATTCTGGACCTGGGCGCCGGCAACGGCTGGATGAGTTATCGCTTTGCCACCGAAGGCCATACGCCAGTTGCGGTGGACCTGCTCATCAACGAGCGCGATGGTCTTGGCGCAGCACAACATTACGAGCCGCGGTTGCCATCTTTGTTCCCGCGGTTCCAGGCGGAGCTGGATAACCTGCCTTTCGCCGATTCGCAATTTGACGTGGTGATGTTCAACGCTTCGTTCCATTATTCCGAGAACTACGAAAGGACATTAGCAGAAGCGATTCGCTGTGTTCGCGGTGGTGGCACAGTCGTGATCGCCGACACACCGTGGTACAGCGACGAGCGGAGCGGAGCACAGATGCTGGAGGAGCGCCGCACCCTATTCATCCGGCGCTATGGCTTCCCGTCGGATGAACTCAATAGTCTCGAATTCCTGACAGACCAACGGCTGGGTGCTCTCGAGCGACGGTTCCATATTCAGTGGCATACCTACAGCCCCTTCTACGGCGTGCGGTGGCACCTGCGGCCATTGATGGCGAGATTGCGCCGCTCGCGCAAACCGTCGCGGTTTCGGATCTACTCCGCCAAGGTGGTGAAATGATCATTCTTTTTCATCCTCGAGCCACCAAGCCCCGGAACTGCAGGCTCCCGCTCGCGGTGCTGGCGCTGGCGGCGGTGCTGGAAGGCCGCGAGGAATACAGAATTATCGATGGCAACCTGGAGGAGGATCCCACCGCCGCCATCCTGAGCACCATCAATCTCCACCAGGTGGAGCTGCTGGGCGTGTCCTGTATGCCGGGACCGCAAATGGTAGCCGCCATGGAGACTTGCCGCGAGATCCGCCGGCTGCGCCCCCATGTGCGCATCGTCTGGGGCGGCTACTTTCCTTCGCTCTATCCAGATGCCACGCTCAATGCGAAATATGTCGACTACGTAGTTCGCGGGCAGGGCGAAGACACACTGCTCGAACTTATCGATGCGCTGCGGGGAAAGCGGACATTCGAGTCCATCCTCGGGCTCTGCTACAAGGACGCGTTCGGGTTTCATCGCACCAACGCGGAACGGCCGATGAGAGGTCCGGACGAATTTCCCTGGTCTCCGTTTCATCGTCTGCCGGTGGAGAAGTACCTGCGGCCATCATTTTTCGGGAAGCGCACGGCCGTCCATCACGCCAGTATCGGCTGCCCTTTCAACTGCAGTTTCTGCGGGGTGCACGCCGCGTATGGAAGAGCAGAACGCATGGAGTCTCCCGAGCGGACGGCCAAAATTCTTAACTACCTGGTGGCCCGCTACGGGGCTGACTCGGTGCAGTTCTACGACATGAACTTCTTCCTGCGCGAGGATCACGCCCGCGAGCTGATGGATCGCCTGGCGCCGCTCAACCTTCGCTGGTGGTGCGAAGCGCGCGTGGACATTATGTCCCGCTATTCCGACGCCACGATGGAGGCGATCAAGAAGGCGGGCTGCGCCATGATCTTCTTTGGAGCGGAATCTGGCTCCGAGTGGGTGCTGAAAGAGATGCAAAAGGGCATCACCACTGAGGAAACAGTGACGATGGCTCATCGCACGCGGCAGTTCGGCATCATTCCCGAGTTCTCGTTTGTTATCGGCAATCCAGGGGATCCAGAGCGCGATACCAGAGAGACGGTCAGCTTTATCCGCAAGCTCAAACGAATCAATCCTGACTCTGAAATCATCGTGCAGCACTATACTCCGACGCCGCAGCCGGGAAAGATGTACGGCGATGTCGACAGCAAAATGGCCTTCCCGGACAGCCCCGCCGGATGGGCCGAAAAAGAATGGATGGATTACACGCTGCGCATCGACACCCATGCGCCGTGGTTGAAGACCAGGACCAAGAAGCTCATCGACAACTTTGAAACCGTAGTGGCGTCGCGCTGGCCGACGGTGCAGGACATCCGCGCGCCGCAATGGAGCCGTGTTCTTTTGAAGATCCTGAGCTGGTGGCGCTACGCTTTCCGTGTCTATAGCTTCCCGTTCGAGCTGCAGTGGGCCAACGAGTTCATCAGTCTGCGTAAACCGAAACGAGAAAGCCTATGAGTCAGCTCTCGATACCGCAGGAAGTGTTTGATAGCTGGGCGGAGGTTTATGACGGGCAACCCAACCCGTTGCTCTCGCTGGAGCAGCGGTTGCTCGGGCCTATGTTAGCGGATGTGCGAGGGCTGGACATCCTCGATGCAGGATGTGGCACAGGCCGGTGGCTGAAGCAGTTGGCCGAGCGCTCTCCACGTAGTTTATTGGGAGTAGACACTTCTCCGGCTATGTTGAAAGTGGCCGCCGGCAAGCTGAACAACCAGTGCGATCTTCGCCTGGGGAGTTGCGTCGCGCTCCCGGTTCGCGACGCCTCCGCGGATATGGTGTTGAGTTCCTTTGTCGTCAGTTACCTGGATGATCTGGACAGCTTTGCGTGCGAGATTGACCGGGTCGCGCGGCCGGGAGCGACCGTCTTTCTCAGCGACATGCATCCTGATACCGAAGCCTCTCTTAACTGGGTACGATGGTCCCCAGCGACGGATTCGGGTACGCGGATTCACGGCCGGGGATGGCCTCTGCAACAAATTACCGGAGCGTTCGAGGCCCGCGGGTTCCGGTTCGTTTCGCTCCTGGAACCAATGTTTGGCGCCGAAGAGCGAGAGATCTTCGAAGCATGCGGCCGGCCGGATTTGTATCGAGCGGCCGCCGCTCTTCCCGCGATTTACGTGCTGCAACTGCGGAAATCTACCAGTTCGCCGCGGGAGCGCATTGCCGCCAAGGGAACCGCCGGGGCGCTACGACTCCATGGAGCCCGCGTGGCACGGGGACCGGATGCCGCGTCCCTGGTTTCTCTTTCCATTGCGGATGGGACGATTCATTTAACCCAGAGCGGCGCTTCCACGAGTAGCAGGGCTGGTCTTTTCCTGGAAAGCGCGATTGATCTGGCGGGATTCTTTCTATTGCCGGGACTGATCAACGCACACGATCATCTTGAGTTCAGCCTCTTTCCTAACATCGGCAACGGGCCCTACCAAAACGCCGCAGAATGGGCACGTGATATCCATGAGAACCATGCTGCCGTGATTGAGCGGCAGCGCAAGGTACCCCGTCCGGTGCGGCTATGGTGGGGAGGAATCCGCAATCTACTCTGCGGGGTGACCACCGTCTGCCATCACAACCCGCTTAACCCGGATTTATTGCACCCTGGGTTCCCGGTTAGGGTTGTTACGGACTTTGGGTGGGCTCACTCACTCTCGCTGGATCCGCAGCTGGCCGGCAAGTTTGCAAAAAGCCCGAGTGACGCTCCTTTTATTCTGCATGCTGCCGAGGGCGTCGATGAAGAAAGCTTAGGAGAAGTATTCGCGCTCGACGGCATGCATGCTTTGAACGAGCGGACGGTACTGGTTCACGGCCTTGCCTGCACCCCGGTCGCTGCGGCGCTGATCAACCAGCGCCAGGCTGCTGTTATTCTGTGCCCCACTTCGAACAAGTTTCTTTTTCACCAGTTCCCTTCGTTTTCGTTGGTCCATTCGCTGAACAAGGTGAGTCTGGGCAGCGATTCGCCGCTTACCGCTGCCGGCGATCTGCTGGATGAGATCCGATTTGCCCATACGGAGATCGGCCTCCATGCGAACTCGGTCTATGGCATGGTGACCAACCAGCCGGCGGACATTTTGCATCTTCGGCGGGGAGAGGGCCGTCTACGGCCCGGCTCGGTCGCGGATATCCTGGTGGTTCGCGATAGCGGCCTTAGCCCGGCGGAAACTCTAGCTCAGCTGACCATGGACCAGATTGAACTGGTGATCGCGGCAGGCCGGGTTCAACTCGCAGGGTCGGCGCTGTTTGATCGCCTGCCTGCTGCGCTCACGAACGGATTGGAACCCTTCGAAGTGGATGGCCTGCAACGATGGGTGCGCGCACCCATCAGTCGACTCATCACAGACGCCGAGGAGGTTTTGGGAAGTAACTTCTGCGTCGGCGGAAAGAGGGTGCGCCGTGCCACTGCTGCATGAGAAATTCGCGACCCCGCAGGCCGCCTCCGTTCTGGCGTCGATGCCGATCCTGGTGCTCAACGTCCATAGCCACTGCAACTGTCGCTGTGTCATGTGTGACATCTGGAAGCGGGAGAAACACGAACAGGTGCGGGTCGCCGACCTGGAGCGCCATCGGGAGTCCCTGCGGAACCTGGGCGTGCAGCAAGTGGTGCTGTCTGGTGGGGAACCGCTGCTACACGGGGATCTGCGGGCGCTCTGCGAGTTTTTCCGGGAAGAGAAGATACGGCTCACCTTGCTGACGACAGGCTTGCTGCTGCTCAAGCGGGCCGACGAGGTCTCCACGCTGTTCGATGACGTCATCGTATCGATCGACGGACCACGAGAAGTTCATGACGGCATCCGGCGTATCTACGGAGCGTTCGATGTAATTGCACAAGGGGTTGCCGAGATCCGAAGTCGAAAGCCGGATCTGGCGATTGGCTGCCGCATGACGGTGCAAAAGGCCAACCATCGCCATCTTCGCGCTACGGTAAGGGCGGCGAAAACGATCGGGTTTACTTCCATTTCCCTGCTGGCCTCCGATCTCACGTCGGAGGCATTCAATCGACCCTTGGTTTGGCCAGGAGAGAGACAAAGCGAGATCGCGCTGACGGAGATGGAGGTTGCCCGGCTTGAGGACGAGATTGAGCAGCTGATTGTGGAGCACGGCGACGATATTCGCCGGGGATACATCGCGGAAGGGGCGGCAAAGCTGCGACGGATTGCCCGGCGGTTCCGCGAGCATCTAGGGCAGGCTTCTCCCGAATCTCCCGCGTGCAATGCTCCCTGGGTTTCTGCGGTGGTAGAAGTCGACGGATCGGTTCGGCCGTGCTTTTTCCATCGTGCACTTGGTAACATTGGCTCATCGACCTTGGAAGAGGTTGTCAATGGTGAGGCGGCCCGGGTGTTCAGGGAGTCCCTGAGGGTGAGCGAAAACCCGACATGCCGCCGTTGCGTTTGCTCTTTGAATTATCAAGGTGCTGGATTGTTGGATAAAACTAAGTGAGGAACTATGCGGAATAGTTTTAAGGTTTTGGTCGCTCTGCTGGGGGTCTTTCCCTGGTACGGAATCACAGCAAACGCAGCGGATGTTGATTTGCAACCGGGAGCGAAAGCTCCTGCGTTCACGCTTCCCTCTCAGGATGGAACACCTGTCAATCTCTCCGACTATAAGGGCAAATGGGTCGTGCTTTATTTCTATCCCAAGGACAAATCGAGCGGATGCACGATCCAGGCACACGAGTACCAGAGCGCTCTGCCCAAGTTTGAAGAGCATCATGCCGTGGTGCTCGGGGTTAGCCTGGACACCGCGGAAAGTCATAAAAGCTTCTGCACCCAGGATGGGCTGACGTTTAAATTGCTGGCGGATCCGGATCGGCAGGCGGCTTCGGCTTATGGGGTTCCCTTGATGACGTTCAAGGATATGAAGTTCGACGAGCGCGATACTTTTCTTATTTCGCCCAAGGGGACGATTGCGCAGGTGTGGAGGAAGGTGGATCCTCGACAGGACAGCGCGATTGTTCTTGCAGCGATTGCTAAACAGGGTAAGAGCTAGGGCCTACGGGAGTTGTGCACGAAGTTGGCTGACGGCGCGCGGCATGTCTTCCACCGGGGTGTTGCCGAAGCCGAGGATGAAACCTTGGTGAGGCGGTTTGCCTAAGTAGGACGGCGAGAGGGGCCAGAGCCAGAGACCTTTGGCCGCCGCTCTGGTTGCAATCTCGCGGTCGTGCAAGCCTTTGGGGAGAGTCACGGCAAGATGCATGCCCGCCTGGCTGCCGTGGATACCCAGCTCGGGCCCCATTTGCTCGCGGAGGCTGTTGACGAGCGCGGTTCTTCGTTCACCATAGAGCAATCGCATCTTTCGGATGTGACGAGCGAAATGTCCTTCGCGCATGAAGTCGTTGATGGTTTCCTGGTAGAGGTAGGGCGGGAAAATATCCATGGCAAAACGCACTGCCGTGAAATGGCCTATCAGATCTTCCGGAATGACTATATAGCCCAAGCGCAAAGAGGGAAAAAGAACTTTGCTGAAGGTTCCGATGTAAATCACCCGAGCATTGCAGTCGAGCCCCTGCAAGGATGAGATCGGCGCGCTTTCGAAGCGGTACTCACTGTCATAGTCGTCTTCGATGATCCACGATCCCGCACTTTGCGCCCAGTTCAACAGTTGCATGCGGCGCGCGGCGCTCATGGTCGCGCCGAGCGGGTATTGATGCGAGGGCGTAACGTAAGCCGCTCGCGCCTTGGGGCATCGCTTGATTCCAGCGGACACGATCATGCCTTCTTCATCGACGGGCACAGGAATGAGATGGCAGCCTGCCCCCGCGAAGACGTTCCTTGCCAGGCGATAACCTGGATCTTCGACCCAGATGGAACTTCCCTTACCTAACAACACCCGCGCCGAAATCTCCAGCGCCTGCTGCGAGCCCGCAACCACCATTACCTGGTGCGGCTCACAGTGAACCGCACGCGCAGTGCGCAGGTAGGTACAGATGGCCTCGCGAAAAGTCTCCGTCCCCAGAGCGTCAATGTTATGGATTGCGCCCAGGCGCGGACTTCGAGTGTGGCGCATGATGATGCTTGACCAGATGTGGAATGGAAAGTGTTCAAATGCGGGTTGATGCACACCGAACGCGCCCCAGCCACTTGCCCAGGGGGGCCGTTCCGCGGACATGAGCAGTCCGCGGCGCGCGACGGGGCGCGGTCCTGACCCAGCCTGCGCAAATTGCGGCGCCCTGTCTTTACAAACAGTGAGACTCTCAGGGAGAGCGTCAGAGACAAAGGTGCCTGCACCTTTGCGGCTCTCGAAATATCCTTCGGCCAGCAACTGTGCGTAGGCGTTCAGAACCGGAATGCGGGAGATGCCCAACTCCACCACAAGCGCGCGGGACGATGGTACTCGCTGTCCGGGCCGTAGATTGCCGCGGACAATTGCCATGCGAAAGCCGTCGTAGACCTGTTTGTGGAGGGGGTCCGAAGCTTTCCTATCCACGGCGATGACCGGGGCGATCGCCTCAGCAACTTTTGCCATTGGATGATGTTAGTGGCTATAGCGATCAAGCGGCAAGTGGTTATTTTTTGCAACCACTTTAGATGTGGGGATGCCGTTTGCGGATTCAAATAAGAATCGAGCCCTCAGCGGCGAAACCCGAATTCATTACAGACCAATTCTGTACGGCCTAAACGCCGTACCCTTCAAGAGAAGCGTTTTGCGTTACTACCTGGAGGTCTCGAGTTCAACCTTGTACTTTTTGGCGGCGGTCTCGATTCGCTTCCAGGCTGCGCGCCGCTCGGCCTCAGTAACGTCTTTCACCTGGTTGAAGCGCGCCGCGGCGTTGCGAACGTGCGAGGCGTTTTCCAGGGGTTCTTTACGCTGCTTGGGAAATGCGTACTTGGTCGCAGGTATTCGATCGCGCGCTGCCTCATTCAGTTTTGCCATGCCTTCCCTCCCTGCTTGCTTTGACGCGGGCTGGCTTCTCGTGGTTGGCGGGGAATGATTTTATTCGAGGCGGAGGGTTTCGAAGGGACGGCCTAGCTCCATACAAAGAGCTTCAACGGCCAATTGATGATCGGCACGCTCGGGCAAACCGGAGACGGTCACGGAGCCGATGACACCGGCTCCCACTACGCGCAGCGGGAAGCTGCCACCGTGGCTGGCGTAGTCTGCGATGGGCAGACCGTAGCGATCGAAGAGGTTCGATTTTTTATCCTCCATCTCCCGCCCGATGGCGTAAGAACTGCGATGAAAACGGGCGACCACATTGCCTTTACGGCGCACCCATTCCACGTTGTCCGGAGTCGTCCCGGGAAGCGCGCTGTAAAACAAGGGCTGGCCGAAACGGCGTACGTCAACCACCAGGCTTAGCTTGCGCGCGATGGCAAGGGCACGCACATGCCCGCCCAGTCTCCACGCTGTCTCTTCGTCGAAGCTGGTAAAGCGGAGCTCTTGTTCCTGAAGGGCAATGCGGGCTAGATCTTCGGCGATCGGCATGGCGCTACTGTAGCATCCCCGGCGATGCAATACACGTCCCGGAGAGCGGAACGTTGGCGTGCATTTGAGGCCGCAATGCCCAGATTTCCATTGCTCATCGAATACGCGGTTTGATACATCTTGGGCCGGTCTACTCGTCGACTTGTTTGGGGGCTTATGCGGTCATTTTGTATCAGTTTGTTTTCGCGTACAGGGTCTATCAGGAATACAAAAAATAGCTGGATACCAGCGTACCTACTCGTTCTACTACTCTTCGTTCCGGGTACGCAGTTCGTTCATGGGCAGGCTATCGGCAGCGGGCAAATTCAAGGGACGGTCACCGACGAAAACGGAGCCGCGGTTTCCGGAGCCACGATTGAAGCGGTGCAACAGGAGTCCGGTCTCCACCGCACCTTGACCAGTTCGAGCGACGGTGGCTACAACCTGCCTGACTTGCCAGTTGGGCCCTACCAACTGAAGGTGAGCGCCTCGGGATTCAGCACCTATCAACAATCGGGAATCGTCATCCAGGTCGGCAACAATCTGCGTATCGACGTGAGGCTTTCTGTCGGGGGCGTCACGCAGACCGTGCAGGTCACTGCAGGCGCGTCCATGGTACAAACCGAGGATCAGTCGATTTCCCAGGTGATCGATCGTCAACGGACCATCGATCTGCCATTGAACGGCCGCCAGGCCACACAGCTTATTTTGCTGACACCCGGAGCGCAGGCCGCTCCTCTGGGCGATCTCGTCGGCACCAAGAATTACCCCAGTTCGGTCGCGATTTCGGTCGCAGGCGCTCAAGCCACCAACATCAACTATTTGATGGATGGGACGGACAATAACGATGCGTTCACCAACGTGAACCTGCCCTTTCCGTTCCCTGACGCTTTGCAGGAATTCAGCGTGCAGACGTCTGGGCTGTCCGCGCAGTATGGTTTGCATCCGGGGGCGGTGGTCAACATTGTTACCCGATCGGGGGGAAATAGCTTTCACGGAACCGCGTTCGACTTTTTTCGTAATGGGGACATGAACGCAAGAAACTACTTCTCGACCAAGCAGGATTCTCTCAAGCGGAACCAGTTTGGCGGCGCTGTGGGTGGACCCATCCGGCGCGACAAGCTGTTCTTTTTCGGCGGCTACCAGGGCACCCGGACCCGCCAGGAAACCAACAGTATCACCAGCTTCGTGCCCACCCCCGCGATGTTGAATGGGGATTTTAGTACCTATGACGGAGCGGGTTGCCAGAGCAGCGGCAAATTCAAGCAGTTGACCAACCCAGCGACCGGCAAGCCGTACCCCAACGACCAGATCCCGGTAACGCAATTCAATGCTTCCGCACTCGCGCTCTTGAAATATGTCCCAACGAATCCCAATTCTTGCGGCAAGCTCGTCTATGGGATCCCGCAACCGCAAAATGAAGATCAGTTCATTGGGCGCATCGACTGGACCATCAACCAGGAACAGACCCTCTTTGGAAGGTATTTTCTTACCCACTTTACGCAGCCGGGTTTTTTCGGCGGCAATCTTCTGTACACGCAAAACCCAGCGCTGAATGACCAGGCTCAATCGTTTACCCTGGGGCACACGTACACCATCAGCTCGAGCCTAGTGAACTCTCTTCGCATTAGCGGGACGAGGAACTTTATCACGCGTGCCGCGGCCGCCGATCTGATCAATCCCACCACGGTTGGCATTGCCGTGAGTTCTCCAGTAAAGAATTACCTTTACATGAGTATCTCCAACGCGTTTACCGCTGCCTGCGGCACCTGCGAGAGCACCGACATCACGACCAACTCGGTGAATGGGATCGAGGATATCTTCTGGACCAAAGGGCGGCACCACTGGTCGTTCGGCGCCAACTATGTACACAACTATCTGGTCTACGACGGCACGAACAACGCGAACGGACAGTTCACGTTCAACGGAAATGCGACCGGCGATGGCCTGGCTGATTTTCTGACCGGCAATTTGGATTCGCTGTACCAGGGAAACAATACGGGTGTTGATTTCAGCAAGAATTACCTCGGCGTCTATGCTCAGGATAGTATCCAGTTGAGTTCGCGGTTGACGATCAATGCGGGCATGCGCTGGTCAACCGGTCTGCCGGCCATCGAAACCACCGGCCGCGGCGCCAGCTTTTCCCCCTCCAACTTTGCTGCCGGCGTAAGATCGGGCGTTTACCCCACAGCACCTCCGGGCCTTTTGTTCTATGGCGACCCAAGCGTGCCGCACGGGTACTATCATGCGAAATACACAAACTTTGAACCGAGGATCGGGTTTGCCTTTGATCCTCGCGGGCTGGGCCAGGAGAGTATTCGCGCATCTTATACGCTGGGTTTTCAGGAACCGCCTCTCTACTACCAATCGCACTATGAAGCCATGGCTCCGTGGGGCGATTCCATTACACTGGTTTCCCCCGCCGGCGGTTTGAGTAATCCCTATGCTACCTACCCTGGTGGAAACCCATATCCCAAGCCGTTTCCGCCGACGGCAAACAATGCCTTCTTCCCGACCTCCGGTTCGTATTTTGTGGTTCCTACCAACCTGAAGCAGGCTTATTCGCAGAATTGGAACCTGAGCGTGGAAAAGCAGTTCCTGAAGAACTGGTCGGTCACTGCGTCTTACCTGGGCACCCGGGTGTTGAATAACTCGGCAGGCAACGAGCAGAATCCTGCAGTCTACATTCCCGGCAACTCCACGGGGATCGCCGGCTCCTGCGGTGCGCTCACGCCGGTTCCGAAGGCAGGCACTCCGTGCTCGAGTACAGGGAATACCAATGGGCGCCGCGCACTTAGCTTGATCAACCCGACACAAGGGGCGTATTACACCCAGGTAACTGAGGCCTACACCGGATTAGGCTCGAGCTTCAATGGCCTTCTGGTTTCGGTGCAGCATCGTTTCTCGGACTATTTCACGTTGTTGACGAATTACACCTATTCTCATTGCCTGTCCGGGCCGCCGGAAAATGGAGACAATGCGGGGGATCAATTCCAGGATCCTAATCACCCAAATCTTGATTACAGCAACTGCGCCTCTGATCTGCGGCACAACCTGGTGACGTCGGCTATCATCAGGAGCGCCGTCAAGGGCGGCTCTGTGAAAACACTGCTGTTGAGCGGATGGCAACTTGCTCCAATTGTTACGGCAACCACCGGAGTTCCATTTACCACCACCAGCGGCACAGATAAGTCTTTAACCGGGGTCAATAATGACCGGCCCAACCTCAGCGGGAATCCCTATGCGAAGACCTCCAACCGGCTGCAATGGTTGAGCCCTGCCTCGTTCGCCTTCAATACTGCGGGAACCTATGGGAACACGCGCCCCTATCAGTTCTACGGACCGCACTACACCGATGTGGATGGGGCTCTCAGCAAGTTCATTCCGTTGCACGAGTCAGTCCAGCTGGAGGCCCGCGCAGAGTGCTTCAACTGCTTCAACCATACCAATCTGCTGGATCCGGGTTGGTCCAACAACAATGGCTCGATCGGCAACGGTACGTCGGCATTATCCGCGAGTACCTTCGGCACGATCACCGCGGCCAACCAGCCGAGGATTCTGCAGTTGAGTATGAAGATTAATTTCTAGACGTGAACCCGGGAGCAAGCTCCGTGCAAAGTTTCCATTCATACGCGATCCGCGCGATTGTATTTGCCATGATTTTGTTTTCTACGGCACGAGGCTACTCGGTAGACGGCAGCAAAAAGGTGGTCGTGGACGCGTGGTTTAACAGTCAGCAGCGGACGAATGCGGCTGGAAAACAGGAGTATTTCCACTACAAGTGGGATGATGTCAGTAACAGTGGCTTTTTTCTTTTTGGTCAGGTTTTCCGGGGCTTTGGTGTGGCGACGGATACGCTGTACAGCGCTCCCACTGCGGCCAACCTGAAGGGGACACAGTTTTACATCATTGTGTCGCCTGACATCCCATCCAAGAATCCGCAGCCTCACTACGTGCAGCCAGAGGATGCACGGCAGGTGGCGGAATGGGTGAAGGCGGGAGGCGTACTGGTTTTGATGGCCAACGATCCTGCCAACGGAGAGATTGAACATCTCGACCTGCTTGCCGATGTGTTTGGCATTCACTTCAACCCGGTGCTCAGCCACCATGTGATTGGAAAGGCTCATGACACGGGGCGGATTCCGGTGGCGGGGGGTGGGCCGCTGTTTCACTACCCTCATACCTTGTTCATGAAGGACACCTGCACGATATCGGTCAAGGGTGCTGCTGCGTCGCTGTTGGAGGACAGAGGTGACATTCTGATGGCGTCGGTGAAGTACGGCAAAGGCACGGTTTTTGCCGTAGCGGACCCGTGGGTCTATAACGAATATACGAATGGGCAGAACCTTCCGCCGGAATATGACAACCTTGCCGGAGCCGTTGAGTTGGTGAATTGGCTGGTGAAGCAGGTTCGCTGAGACGCTGTGATTCGTTATACAGTCATGCCCGCAACTGGTGAAGGAGAACGACTTGAAGACCTATCTCTTGGCAGACCCCGTACGCTATCCCCAGATGACGACAGCGCAGCTTCGGGAAACATTCCTGATTGATTCGTTGTATGAGCCGGGGGCGCTCCGTCTGGTATATGTCGACCTGGATCGTACGGTGATCGGCATGGCAGCGCCCACGGCGGGCCCGCTTTCCCTGCCAACCGACCCTGCGCTGCGCGCACAGTACTTCACCGAGCGACGGGAGTTGGGGGCCTTAAATGTCGGTGGAAGCGGGTGTATCCAGGTGAACGGCAAATGCCATTCGCTGGAGAATCTGGACTGCCTATACATCGGGCGGGGTAACGCGGAGATCAGCTTCGAATCCAAGAATCCCGCGTCGCCGGCTATTTTTTATCTTCTGAGCTATCCCGCACATACTGCCTATCCGGTGGCTTTGGTGAAGAAGGAAGACGCCAGCCCGACGGTGCTGGGCAGCGCTGAGACATGCAACCTGAGGACGGTGTCGAAATACATCTATCTTGGCGGGGTGCAGAGCTGCCAGATGGTGATGGGTGTGACACATCTGCATGCAGGCAGCGTTTGGAATACGATACCGCCGCATACGCACATGCGGCGTTCCGAGGTTTACCTTTATTTCAACCTGGTCCAGGATGCAGTGGCGTTTCACCTGATGGGGCCGCCCGAGGAGACGCGCCATATCATCATGAAGGAACGGGAGGCGGTGATTTCTCCCGGATGGTCGATTCATGCCGGGGTGGGGACTCGCGCGTATAGCTTCTGCTGGGGCATGGGCGGAGAGAACCAGGATTACGCGGATATGGATGTGGCTTCGGTCAGCAGCTTGCGGTAGTGGCGGGAAGAGACTGCGCAGACAGGGCTAAAAAGGGACCGCAGATCTCGCCACTACGCTGCGCTCCGGTCGAGATGACAATTTTGTGGCAGGTTCCACGTTTCCAGGAAACGTTCGCGGAACCGCAGGTCCCTCGGCTTCGCTCGGGATGACAAAGGACAGGGCGACGGCTCCATAAAGTGCTGTCGCCGGACCGAGGCGCTTTTCATCAGGTGGGATGGGCCACAGGCCCATGACAACTCCGGTCGAGACGACAATTCTTCCTCAACAAATGTCATCTCGACCGGAGGGTAGTGGAGAGACCTGAGGTTCGTCAGATGTGGTAGTGGCGTTCGAAGGCGGAGAGGACGCGCGGCCTCTTCTTGGCGTGAAGACCGAGGGAGAGGGAGATGTCACGGCAGCAGCGCAGCAGGTGTTCGGCGATCTCAGGCATGTTGGGGGCTGTAATCCTTGAGGTTGGCCCGGAGATGCTTACCGCTGCGATGGCCTGGCGGTTCTCATCGAAGATGGGCGCACCGACACAGCGAACGCCCACTTCGATTTCCTGATCGTCAATGGCGTATCCCCGGCGGCGCACTCGCTCCAAGGCTTTCATCAAAGCCTCCCTGGAGGTGAGGGTTTTGTGGGTGTAGCGCACAAAGCGGATTTTGGAGACGATTTGCTCGATGACTTCGGGGGGCTGAAAGGCAAGCATCGCCTTTCCCATGGACGTGCAGTAGACAGGATTGGACGTGCCTGTTTTCGAACTGACACACACTCGACGGTTTGGCTCGACCTTGTCGAGATACACGATCGAAGTTTTCTGGAGCACGCTCAGGTGCACGGTTTCGCCTACGTGCGCGGCGAGCCGGCGGAAATAGGGGTGGACTCTCGTACGCAGATCCACCTGCTCTACTGCGCGATTGCCGAGCTCATACAGCTTCAAGCCGAGACGGTAGCGATTCTCCGGAGTACGCTCGATCAGAGCGCTGCGTTCCAGGACCATGAGGGAACGGTGGGCCGTGCTTTTGTGCAAATTCAGCTTCTGGCAAACTTCCGCGAGACTGAGGGCGGCGTCGCTTTCCCCAAGCATCTCGAGTACAGCTACCGCTCTGTCCAGGCTGTGCAACTGATATAGATCGCTGGTTCGCGACCCGTTTTCGGAAAGAGTGCGGTCAGTAGTTTCCATCGATTGGCCCTCGCGTGATGTTCCGCTCTTCGGACTCAGGTCCCGCTTTGCGGTACGTTCCACTGGGGAAAATCACGCCGATAGCATGATTTTCGGTCGAGGGTACGGTTGTCAACGTTTGCCGCGCGGCGAGGCACGAAAAGGCGTGCTATGTCCCGGATAGCGGGACGGCTGGTAGTTCCGATGTTGCCGGCCACTTCACGCCGGTAAGACGCTCTGAGACCTCCCATAGTTTGCGCGCCACAGCTTGATCCTTCGCCTGGGGAAATACCTTGGCGGCCGCCACATCGCCTTTTAACTCATAGAAGCCGTTTGGGCCGTAGTAGCCCAGCGGGGCCGCCTGTGCAGAGGTGGCTGCGAAGAGGGTGGGCACTGCTCCAGCTGCTGCCGAGTGGCTCATAAACGAGCCGACTATCTTTGCGCCCAATCCTTTCAGGCCCCCGCCGCCGGGTCCATTGGGAATGAGATCTGTACGTGCATATCCCGGATGCGCGGCGTTGCTCATCAATCCCCATCCGTAGGCATCGCTGCGCCGCTGCAGCTCGAAGGTGAATAGCAGGTTGGCCAGCTTCGACTGCTGATAGGCAGCCCAGGACCGGTATTTGCGCTCGCCTTGCAGGTTGTCGAAATCGATTTTGCCTCCACGATGGGCGAGGCTGCTGACGTTGACCACTCGTGGCGCATCGGCTTTGCGCAGCAGCGGGAGCAGCAACGCCGTGAGAGCGAAGTGGCTAAGTCGAGCGACTCGAATCGAACCTTTGCCGATGGCACGGCGCGCTGAATGCGCTCGATGGCGATGCGCCCCTTCTCAGCGTTTCTGCCGGTCACGAATACTTCGGCCCCGGCGTTGGCCAAGGCGAGAGCTGTTTCGTAGCCGAGTCCTCCGGTGGCTCCGGTAATGACAGCCAGCCTTACATGTTGTGGCGGGATATCTGCAAGGGACCAGTGATTCATGAGGAGAGCTCCTTTCGAACAATTGTATGAGTGAGTACATGCTCATTAAGATGCAGAAAAAATTACTTCTTCCTGGTCGCGGCGGACCATAGCATTTCGAATCCGTCCTTGCGGTACTGCTCGGCCTGATCCGGATGATGACGCATGAACTCCATGGTGGTGTCGGCCAGGGCGCTCATGGTGGCGCGAATGAAGTCGAGCGGGCGGTCGCGAAAGAGGCGCTGGGCAACGGCGGCTTCCGCGGTTTTCTCGATTTCCAGGAACGGGGTGATTCCGGCAAGCTTGGACTTCTCGGTGAGACCGCTCCAGACCATCATTTGCTGGAGGACTCTCTGCTGGGCGGGGTTGTTTACGCCCCAAGTGACATAACGATCCCAGACGTGCTGAAAACGATTGCGTATGCCGGCGCGGCGGGGGAAATTCGACATCATCGCATCTGCCAGTTCGAGTTTGATCTCACGGTAGAGGGCGTTGATCAGTTCATCTTTGGTTGGGAAGTAGGTGAAGAGAGTGCCCTCGGCCAGGCCGGCGGCTTGCGAGATGGCAGAGGTGGGAGCGCTGAGGCCTCGCTCCGCGAATACCTGGGTCGCGGCGGATAAGATTGCGTTACGTTTGTCTTCGCTCTTTAAGCGCGCCATTATTTAGTGAGTTTATACTCATTAAATAAAAAAGCTGCCTTATTGCCTGAATGAGGATCGAAACGACACCGCAGATCTCTCCACAACGCTCTGCTCCGGTCGAGATGACAATTTTTGGCACGGCGAGATTCCGCGCTTCCATGAAGGGTCCGCTGAACTGCAGGTCCCTCGGCTTCGCTCGGGATGACAAAGGAAAGGGTAACGGTTCCATAAAGAGGGGTTGCTGGACCGAGGCATTTATCGTCGTCTTAAGTGGGCCACAGGCTCATGACCACTCCGATCGAGTAGGGAATGAGTACGACGCCGGTCCCGAATGCAGCGAAGAGATCGACCAGTATGGCGCGCCTCGTCGTCGGCACCGGGGCGGATCGTGTTGAAGCGAAACGGCAGTGGCTGGGCACGCAGGTCCTCGGGTACCAGTTGAGGATCGGTCGTCAGACAGAATTCGCCTGCCAACATCTTTGCTTTTTGGCCCGTGGGCGGTGTCAGCCAAGCACTTTAGCAAGGGGCCCGCACTGAAAGCGCCTGGCCGCGATAATCGTGAGCCACACGAAAATGGCCAGGAGCGCGAGCTGAGCGATGAGGAATGGCGGCTCGTTCCCTTTTGGAGCCAATGCATGCAGAGCCGGTACCTTGAGGAACATCTGCACCACAAGCACAAAGCAGTTGAGATAAAGAGCGACCATGGCACAGATTACGTAGATCCGGCGCCAACCACCCTCCAGGCGCCGGGGATAACGCGCGAAGATGGCAACTGCCAGCATCAACAACGAAAGAATACCGACCACATGGGACGGCAAGAGGTGGGTGAACGGGAAGAGGAATCCCGTCACGCTGGTGAGCACAGTGAATAGCAGAAAGATCGCAGTCCAGGCGTCGAGCCGCTTTCCTGTCATCAGCCCGTAGACTACGATGAGTCCGGAAGCGATCCCCAGCAGGCTCAATACCACGTGGAAGAGGGTGAAGGCCGATAACGTCATGCCCAGGATCATTGGTCTTTCCTTTCAGAACCGGGATGAAGAATCTGTTTCACAGACCTTAGCAACAAACGAATGACCTGTCATGCCCAAGCTACGCAAGCACATCCAGGTCCGAGGTATTGTGCAGGGCGTGGGATTTCGTCCGTTCGTTTATAACCTCGCCCATGCTTTGGGCCTGACCGGGTATGTCTTCAACTCATCCTCAGGCGTAACGATCGAAATCGAAGGTGATGGCGCCGCGGTTGCAGCATTCTTGCAGACGCTGAAAGAAAATCCGCCGCAGCTGGCGGATATCACCGGGATCACGGTCTCAGAAACGTCCGTTGAGGGAAGCGCCTGCTTCTCTATTCTGGGCAGCCGGGAGGAGGCTGGTGAGTTTGTGCTGGTGTCGCCCGATGCAGGCACCTGCGACGCTTGTTGGAGCGATTTTGGAGATCCGGCCAACCGCCGCTACGGGTATCCGTTCACCAATTGCACGCATTGCGGGCCGCGCTACACCATCCTGCGCGACATCCCGTATGACCGGGCGAAGACCACCATGTCGGCCTTTACCATGTGCGCTGATTGCGAGAAGGAATATGAGGATCCTCGCGACCGGCGCTTTCATGCCCAACCGAATGCCTGCGCGGTTTGCGGCCCCTCGTTGTTGCTGGTGAAGAGCGGGGCGACAGCGTCGGATTTTCAGAATAGGGATTCGCTGGGGATCGTTCGCCAGGCGCGCGGGCTGTTGGCCGAGGGCAAGATCGTGGCGGTAAAGGGGCTGGGCGGGTTTCTGCTCGCGTGCGATGCGACCAACGAAGCGGCGGTCGCGGAGTTGCGAGGACGAAAGCGGCGGCCGCATAAGCCGTTCGCATTGATGGTGCGCGATCTCGCGTCAGCGAGGCGGCTGTGCGAGGTATCGACCCTAGACGAAGCCAGCTTGCTGTCTCCGCGGCGACCGATCGTCATCTTTCCCCGGCGGGCGGAAGCCAGGCTCGCGTCCGGCATTGCTCCGGGGGACAAAACGCTCGGGGTGATGTTGCCTTACACGCCATTGCATTACTTGCTATTCAGCGACTCGCCGGAGATGGAGTCCGAGTGGTCAGCCCTGGTGATGACCAGCGGCAATCTGAGCGAGGAGCCGATCGTGATCAGCAATCACGAGGCCATGCTGCAACTGGGCGGGGTGGCGGACTGGTTCCTGCTGCACAACCGCGACATTGCTACCCGAGTGGACGACTCCGTAGTGCGCAGCTTCGAGGGACGGGAACGCGTGTTGCGGCGATCTCGGGGGTTTGTGCCCCAGACGATCGATTTGGGAATCGAGTTGGAGGAAGTGCTGGCGTTTGGTGGGGAGCTGAAGAACACTTTCTGTCTCACCAAAGGCAGATACGGGATTCTTAGCCAGCATATTGGCGACCTGGAGAACTACGAGACCATGCAGTTCTTCGAGGAGACACTCGCCAACCTTAAACATATTTTCCGGGTTGTTCCGCGGGCCGCGGTGTACGACCTGCATCCCGGTTATATGAGCACACGCATGGCTTTGGCCTCGGGAATCGAGCACAAGATTGGAGTGCAGCATCACCACGCGCATATCGCGAGTTGTATGGCGGAGAACCATCTCCGGGGGCGCGTTCTCGGCGTGGCGATGGATGGCACTGGATTCGGGACCGACGGCACGGTTTGGGGGGCGGAGTTTCTGGTTGCAGATTTTGCCGGCTTTACCCGACGGGCGCATTTGCGCGACGTCCTCTTGCCCGGAGGGGACGCGGCGGTGCGGCAACCATGGCGCATGGCGCTGAGCTACCTGCGCGATGTTTTCGGACAACAGATACCCGGAGAGCTCAAATGTTTTGAGGGGATCGACAAGAAGCAGATTGCGCTGGTAGACACGATGCTCACGCGGCGGATCCAAACGGTCGTTACATCATCGTGTGGACGATTGTTCGATGCCGTGGCTGCGCTTTTGGGCGTGGCTTCGGAGGTGACCTTCGAGGGTCAAGCAGCGATTGCCCTCGAAGCCCTGGCCGATGGTGGAGTCGAAGGGCGCTACGACTTTGAAATCGGAGAAGGCGAAACGATGATCCTCGACTTCCGGCCGGTGATTGCGGCGGTGGTGAAGGATATTCTCCGAGGCCGGCGGGTGGGAGAAATTTCGGCCAGTTTTCACAACACTTTGAGTTCAGCAATCGGCGAAATGTGCGGCAGGATCGGTGCGGCCGAAGGACTGAACCGGGTTTGTCTTAGCGGGGGAAGTTTCCAGAACCTATACCTTCTGGGTCGAACGGTGGTAGAGTTGCGGCGTCGCGGCTTTGGGGTCTTCCTGCATGCCCAGGTTCCTGCAAACGACGGTGGTTTATCCCTGGGGCAGGCCATGATCGCAAATCAGCGAATGCGCGAAGGAGATTGATATGTGCCTGGCCATACCCGGCAAAGTGGTAGAGACATTCGACCAGCGCGGGATGCGCATGGCCAAGGTCCAGTTCGGCGGCATTGTGCGTGAGGCCTGCCTGGAATACGTTCCAGAGACGCAGGTCGGGGAGTATGTGCTGGTACACGTCGGCTTTGCCATCAGCCGGATCGATGAAGCGGAGGCCGAGCGCACCTACCAGGCGCTGAGAGATCTGGATCAGCTCACCGAGCTTGAATCTCCTGTGGTGGAAGAAGTTGAACCGGGAGGGTATCGGCAATGAAATACCTGGATGAATACCGTGACGGTGACGTAGCCAAAAAGATTGTGGGCGAGATGCGGCGCGTTCAGACCCGCCCCTGGGTGCTGATGGAAGTGTGTGGAGGGCAAACGCACTCCATCGTCAAACACGGGATCGATCACCTGTTGCCGGAGGGCGTGGAGCTGGTGCACGGGCCGGGCTGCCCGGTTTGCGTAACCCCGCTGGAAATGATCGACAAGGCCCATGCCATTGCGCGGCAGCCCAACGTTATCTTCTGTTCCTTTGGAGATATGTTGCGCGTGCCCGGTTCGGATGGAGACCTGTTCACCATCAAGTCCCTGGGTGGCGACGTGCGCGTGGTCTACTCGCCACTGGATTGCCTGAAGATCGCACGTGCCAATCCGGGCAAGCAGGTGGTATTTTTTGCCATCGGCTTCGAGACCACGGCCCCGGCAAACGCCATGCTGGCTTGGCGTGCACGCGAGGAGCAGGTAAACAACCTATCGCTGCTGGTTTCGCACGTGCTGGTACCGCCGGCTTTGGAGGCCATTCTGCAATCACCCGAAAACCGGGTGCAGGGCTTTCTCGGTCCGGGTCACGTGTGCGCGGTGATGGGGTATCGCGAATACGATCCCATCAGCGCGCGGTATCAGGTGCCCATCGTGGTAACGGGTTTTGAGCCGCTCGATATATTGCAGGGCACGCTGATGACTGTTCAGCAATTGGAACAAGGACGGGCCATCGTAGAAAACCAGTACTCGCGTGTTTTAGGCCGTGACGGCAACCTTCCGGCGCAGACGCTGGTCCATCGCGTGTTTGAGGTAGGGGATCGCAAGTGGCGCGGCATCGGGAATATCCCGATGAGCGGGTATCACCTACGGGATGAGTTTGCCCAGCAGGATGCGGAGAAGTTATTCGATGTGGCGGAAATTGCCACGCTTGAACCGGAGATATGCATCAGCGGCGAGATATTGCGGGGGATCAAGAAGCCGCATGACTGCCCGGCGTTTGGAACCCTGTGCACTCCACAACGACCGCTGGGAGCCACCATGGTGTCGGCGGAGGGCGCTTGCGCGGCGTACTACGCCTATGGACGCCATCTCAAGCCCGAGCTGCACCAGATTGTGCCCCAGACCCCGCCGCTGGCGGCAAACGGAGTGACAACCTAAAGCCATGGCGAACGCTGAGACCTCCATCAAGGAAGTAGAAAAGCCGGCTTCCCCTGTCTTTGGGTCTTGCCCGATACCAATTTTTTCTCATCCGCAAATCGTGCTGGGGCATGGCAGTGGGGGCAAGCTGACTGCGGATCTGATCGAGCAAATTTTCTTGCCCGCATTTCACAATCCAGTCTTAGACAAGCTCGATGACCAGGCTGTGCTTAGCATTGGCGGGGCTCGCCTGGCGTTTACCACCGACTCGTTTGTGGTTACGCCGATCTTCTTTCCTGGCGGCGACATCGGCCGACTGGCTGTGCACGGCACGGTGAACGATCTGGCCATGAGCGGCGCGCGGCCGCTGTACCTCTCTGCTGCTTTCATCCTCGAAGAAGGCTTGGCGGTCGACGATCTGCGGCGGGTGGTGGAATCCATGCGCGTGGCGGCTGAACAGGCAGGGGTACAGTTTGTGACGGGCGACACCAAGGTGGTGAATCGGGGCAAGGGTGACCAGATATTCATCACCACGACTGGGATCGGCGTTATTGAAGATGGCGTGAATATCTCCGCAGACCGAGCCCAGCCGGGCGACCAGATCATTTTGAGCGGCTTTCTCGGGGACCACGGCATGGCCATCATGTCGCAGCGGGAAGGCCTTGAATTTGAAGGGGCCATCAGCAGCGACTGTGCTTCCCTGCACGGGCTCGTAGCTTCCATGCTGAGTACTCCACAGAGAGGGGGAGCTGAGTTCATTCATTGCCTGCGGGACCCGACGCGCGGCGGCGCAGCCACGACGTTGAACGAGATTGCAAAGCGCGCCGGTGTGGGCATGGTTCTGCGGGAAGATTCGATTCCCGTCCGCGACTCGGTAAAAGGCGCTTGCGAAGTACTTGGCCTGGACCCGCTCTACGTGGCCAACGAGGGAAAACTGCTTGCCATCGTTGCACCGGAGATGGCGCAGGCGGTGCTGCATCAAATGCAACAGCACGAGCTTGGGCACGACGCGGTCATCATCGGAGAGGTCGTTGCCGCTCATCCGGGCATGGTGCTGATGAAGACCCGGATCGGTGGAACCCGCGTGCTCGATGTAATGTTCGGAGAACAGTTGCCTCGCATTTGCTGATTTTTCTGGGCGCGGTGATTGGATGAAGGTAAGTCTTCAGCTTGTGAAGTGTTGTCATCGGCGTGTTTGACAGGGTTCCTTGCCTGGCGTAGTTTTCCCCCGTCGGCAATTTCACGTTGAGTGGTGGCGTGAAATGTCGCTCCAGGTGACGGGCTTGTTCTCCCTCTACCAACCTGATCTACCGCCTACGACATCCCAAACAGTCTGTGTGTCGCGCGCGTCCATTTCTTGTGAGCTTCGCGCCTACTTCGTATTTCCATCGCCGTTTTTTAGGACTTGAGGGTGAAGGAGAGTTCCATGGCTGAAAAGGTAAGCAGCATCACCAAAGCTCCCGCCGTTTCTGATGTTCACATTCTGTGGATCACGGCCGGCCTTAGCTGCGACGGCGACAGTGTCTCGGTAACCGCGGCGGAACAACCAAGCATTGAAGATGTTCTGCTGGGTGCGATCCCCGGATTACCCAAGGTGCATTTGCATAATCCGGTTCTGGCGTACGAGAACGGCGACGAATTCATGAAGTTTTTTTACGAGGCGGAGAAGGGCTTGCTGGAACCCTTTGTGCTGGTCGTAGAAGGTTCCATCCCCAACGAGACGATCAAGAAAGAGGGCTACTGGGCGGCGCTGGGCACGAACCCCGATACCGGCCAACCCATCACAACTTGCGAGTGGATCGATCGGCTGGCACCCAAGGCACTGGCGATCATCGCTGCGGGCACTTGCGCGACTTATGGCGGCATCCACGCCATGGCCGGCAATCCAACCGGCTGCATGGGGCTGGCAGATTATTTGGGATGGGACTGGCGTTCGAAGGCTGGCCTGCCGATTGTGAATGTACCGGGCTGCCCCGTGCAGCCGGATAACTTCATGGAAACCGTTTTGTACCTGCTGTACCAGGTGGCCGGTCTGGCGCCGATGATTCCGTTGGACAAACAGCTGCGGCCCACCTGGCTTTTTGGCAAGACGGTGCATGAAGGTTGCGATCGGGGCTCGTACTACGAACAGGGCGACTTCGCCACCCACTATGGATCTTCCAAATGCCTGGTGAAACTGGGGTGCTGGGGACCTGTGGTCGATTGCAATGTAACCAAGCGGGGGTGGATGCGGGGTATCGGCGGCTGTCCCAATGTGGGTGGCATCTGCATCGGTTGCACCATGCCAGGGTTCCCGGATAAATTTATGCCGTTTATGGACGAACCGCCGGGAGCTAAGCTCTCCAGCAATATCATCGGCACCTATGGCCGTTTCATCCGCACCATGCGCAGCATCACCAACACTACGGTGAACAAAGAACCGAAGTGGCGCCATCCGGGGGGACAACTGACCACCGGCTATCGTCCGACTACTTACTGAGACGGAACAGAACCGAAAGGACACATCCATGGCGACTTTTCCCGAGACGATACAAGAGGTCGATAAAAGGAAGCGCAACCTGGTCGAGATGAACTGGGATCCGATAACGCGGATCGTGGGCAGCCTTGGCATCTTCACCAAGATCGACTTCGCCAACCGGGAAGTCGCCGAGTGCCACAGCACATCCTCGATTTTTCGCGGTTACAGCATTTTCATGAAGGGCAAGGATCCGCGTGATGCTCACTTCATCACCAGCCGGATCTGCGGCATCTGCGGTGATAACCATGCTACCTGCGCTGTGTATGCGCAGAACATGGCGTTTGGGGTGAAACCCCCTCCCCTGGCGGAGTGGATCATTAACCTGGGCGAGGCGGCTGAGTACATGTTCGACCACAACATCTTCCAGGACAACCTGGTGGGCGTGGACTTTTGCGAACAGATGGTTAAGGAGACCAACCCCGGAGTGTGGGCGAAGGCACAATCGACCGCGTGCCCGAATGGGGATAAGCACGGTTTCCGCACCATTGCCGATATCATGACCGCACTCAATCCCTTTACCGGGAGCTTCTATCGCGAGACGCTGGCCATGAGCCGCATGACGCGGGAGATGTTCTGCCTGATGGAAGGCCGCCATGTACATCCTTCCACGCTCTATCCAGGCGGTGTAGGCACCGTGGCCACGATCCAGCTATTCACCGACTACCTGGTTCGCCTGATGAAGTATGTCGAATTCATGAAGAGAGTCGTGCCTCTGCACGACGACCTTTTTGACTTCTTCTACCAGGCGATGCCCGGGTACGAGAAAGTCGGCCTTCGCCGCACCTTGCTGGCGTGTTGGGGATCGTATAACGATCCGGACAGTTGCGATTACACTTACAAAAACATGGCGGAGTGGGGCCGCAAGATGTATGTGACGCCCGGCGTAGTGGTGGACGGGAAGCTGGTCACCAATAACCTGGTCGATATCAATCTCAACATCCGCATCCTGCTGGGCAGTTCGTATTACGACGACTGGCAGGGTGCAGAGACCTTCGTCGCCCGCGACCCGTTGGGCAATCCGGTAGACAAGCATCACCCCTGGAATCAGACCACCCTTCCCCGTCCGCAGAAGCGCGATTTCGGCGGCAACTACACCTGGGTGATGTCACCGCGCTGGTATGACCAGCGCACCGGCGACCATCTGGCTCTCGACACGGGAGGCGGACCGATTGCACGGCTCTGGTCGACGGCGCTTTCCGGCTTGGTGGATATTGGGTACGTGAAGGCTACCGGACACAGCGTCCAGATCAATTTGCCCAAAACGGCGATGCTGCCGGAAACCCAGTTCGAATGGAAGATCCCGCAGTGGAGCAACACGCTGGAGCGTGACCGTGCCCGGACTTACTTCCAGGCATACGCGGCGGCGACGGCGTTGTACTTTGTAGAAAAGGCACTGGGCGAGTTGCACGCCGGCCGCACTTCTACCTGGAGCGACTTCAAGGTACCGGAAGAAGCAATCGGCTGCGGTTTCCACGAGGCGGTTCGCGGGGTTCTGTCCCACCACGTTGTTATCCGCGAGGGGAAGATCGCCAACTACCATCCGTATCCGCCAACGCCATGGAATGCCAACCCGCGCGATATCTACGGAACCCCTGGGCCATACGAAGATGCGGTGCAGAACACACCGATCTTTGAAGACAACGGGCCGGAGAACTTTAAGGGTATCGACATCATGCGCACGGTTCGCAGCTTCGATCCTTGCCTGCCCTGCGGCGTACATATGTACGTTGGAGACGGCAAGGTGATCGAGGTAAAACACTCACCCATGTTCGGGGCGGCGGGGCCCGCATAATGGCGGCCAAGGCTGAGCAACCGATGGCCGCACCACGGCGCGGGGAGTTCCGCGCTCAAAGTGATCGTGTCGAAAAGCTAGCAGCGAGACTCGACCAGGCGGGCGATCCGGAGGTTCGGGCGGCCGCCCTGGAGCTGGTTCAGTCGGTGGTGGAGTTGCATGGCGCCGCCTTGCAACGATTGATTGACAAGTGCCTGGAGACTGCCTCTGGTGAGCAGGTGCTCACGGCTGCGCTCGAGGATAATCTTGTGGCAGGGATGTTCCTGCTGCATTCTCTGCATCCGGACGCTATCGAGACTCGGGTGGTGCGCGGGGTCGAGAATGTCCGACCTTACCTCAAATCTCATGGTGGAGATTGCGAGTTGGTCAGCGTGCGCGATGGCATCGTCCGGCTCAAGTTGCATGGGACTTGCGGGAGTTGTCCATCGTCTTCTGTCACGCTTCGTAATGCGGTGGAAGAGGCGCTTTACGAGGCGGCTCCCGACATCGTGGAAATTGTTGCGGAGAATGCTGCGGTAGAGGCTACTGCAAATTCGAACCTTGTTGTTCTCAAATAGATTTTCAAGGATAGACACGATGGACACGACACGCACCCGGCCCTCTCTCAGGCTCGAACCGCTTGTCAAACCGGTTGATCGCAAGGCTGATGACGCAACGGGGATTAATGTTGAGGACCGCACGCCCATTGATTCGCGTATGCCTCATATGCCGCCAGCGTAATCAGGGAGGATTGCAGATGAAGAGAACCGCGGGTGTCCGCACTACGCTCCGGTCCCACGGCACGCCGGGGCGGGTGAGTTTATGGCGGGGCTTGATTCCCCCTTGTCAGGAGAAGTCCGTGGAACTGCAGGTCCCTCCACGGGAAGCCGAGACAGGTCGGCTGCGCTCGGAGTTTGTGACTTTTTTATCTTCCGGTGTAGTTCGCGGCAGGAAAGCTCCGAAGAGCATCTGCCAACAAGCATCGCCGAGGTCCTTCGACTCCGCGCCATAGAGTCCTCTGTTTGCGATAGATCTGCGAAGCGCTTCGCTCAAGATGACGGATTTGTGGGGGGCTTGAAATAGAGCCGATCGGATATGAAGGAAGCACGAAAAGATCGAAAAAAGTCACAGGCTCTCGGGATGACAAAGGAAAGGGAGACGGCTCCGTGAGTGGTGGTTGCTGAACCGAAGGAGTTTTTCATGAACTTGGGTGGGCCACAGGCCCAATAACAAAAAAGAACCCGCGGAGTTTGATTGCCCATGACGCAAGGACCGCTTCCGTTTCTGAACAGGATTGCCCGCAAGCCTCCCACGGCGGAACGGTGCGAGCTTTGTAGCGCCGGGTTGGGGCCTGTTCACCAGCACCTGCTCGATCCGAACACGCGGCAGATCGTGTGCTCGTGCGATGGGTGCGCGGTTCTCTTCTGCGGCCAGGCTGGGGCGCACTACCTCCGCGTGCCGCGCCGCATTCGCTCTCTTCCAGACTTCCAGATGGCTGATATGCAGTGGGAAGCGCTGATGATTCCCATCAGTCTTGCCTTCTTTTATCGCGATAGCGCGGCGGACAAGGTGAGGGCTATGTATCCAAGCCCGGCTGGGGCCATCGAGTCGCTACTCAGCCTGGAGTCGTGGTCGGAGATCGCGGCAGAGCATCCGGCACTCATGAAAATGGAAGCGGATGTCGAAACCTTTCTGGTCAACCGCGTGGGCACGCCGGCACAGTACTATATTGTTCCCATCGATGAGTGCTACCGGCTGGTAGGCTTGATCCGCATGCACTGGCGCGGGCTCTCCGGCGGAGCTGAGGTGTGGAAGGAAATTCACCAGTTCTTTGCCGATCTGAAGACCCGCAGCGTGGAAGTAAGAGAATCCGCCCATGCCTAAACTTCATTTCCAAATCGAAGCGGCCGAAGCCGTGCCGCATGCCGCGGCTCCCCTGATTGCCTTGAAACTGCGGATTACGAATCTGCCCGCGGACGAGGCTATCCATACGCTGACACTGCGTTGCCAGGTCCAGATCGAGCCGGCTAAACGCCGCTATGTTGCCGGGGAGCAAGAGAAACTGCTCGACCTTTTTGGCACCCCGGAGCGATGGAGCCGCACGGTGAGGCCGCTCCTATGGATGAATACCTCGGTCGCGGTCCCAGGTTTTACCGACAACGTGCTGGTTGACTTGGAGCTTCCCTGCACTTTTGACTTCAATGTCGCCGCCACCAAGTATTTTCACGCGCTCGATGCGGGCGACATCCCGATATGCGTGATGTTCAGCGGGACGGTTTTTTATCAAGGTGCGGATGGGGCGCTCCAGGTAGCACAGGTGCCGTGGGACCGCGAGGCCAACTTCCGGCTGCCCATCTTCGTTTGGAAGGAAATGATGGAGATGCACTTTCCCAATACATCGTGGCTGTGCCTGCGGCGCGATGCGTTCGAGCAGTTGTACGAATACAAGGTGCGGCACGGGATTCCCACCTGGGAAGAGGCAATCCGCCGGGCACTGGCGGCTGAGACTGTAGGCGAGGTTAAGGCATGAACTTCGACGGCGCGGAAAAGATTGCGGCGGCGATTCTCTACGAGGGGTACATCCTCTATCCCTACCGGCCGACTGCGATCAAGAACCGGCAGCGCTGGAATTTTGGCACGCTCTACCCGCGGGTGTATGCGGAGGCGCAGCGGCCCGAGGAACCGTTTCGCCTGGTCGCAGAATGCCTGGCGGTGGCCGATGAAATGGCCAGCCTCGACGTGAGACTTCGCTTTCTTCAACTCGTTCGGCAGGAGCAGAGTGTACCGCCGCTCACTGACCCTTCCCTGGCGTGGGATGAAGCCGTGGAACGCACTTCAGAGCACTCGAACCTTCGCATCCACCAACTGCTTACTTCGCCGCTCGCGCTGACGGTGGCGGCGACCCCAGAACTACAGATCGCGCTGACGATCAGTGCGCAGAAGCTTGGGGATGGTGCATGCAAGCTTCGCCTGGAAGTGCAGAATGCTAGCCCGCTGCCCAGTGGGGCCGAGGCCAAGCGGGATGAAGCGTTGCCAGCATCCTTCGTCTCCGCTCACCTGTTGCTGGGTATTACCGGCGGAGAATTCATTTCCCTTCTCGATCCTGCCGAGACCTATCGCGCATCGGTGGCGGCCTGTTCCAACCAGGGTGTTTTTCCGGTGTTGGTGGGGGAAGAGCCGGAGCGCAGCATGATGTTCTGCTCGCCGATCATCCTCTATGACTATCCCAAGATTGCCCCGGAGAGTGCCGGCGACTTTTTCGATGGCACGGAGATGGATGAGATGCTCACCCTGCGCGTGCTCACGCTGACCGACGCGGAGAAGCAGGAGATGCAGAACGGCGATCCGCGCGCACGCAGGATTCTGGAAAGAACCGAGGCGCTCACGAATGACGCTATGCTCAAAGCGCACGGAGTCATTCGCGGACTGAGAGATATTCGAGGTGATGTCCATGATCGGTGAATGGAACCCTTTCGAAGAGGCAAAAGCTCCGCCGGAAAGCGTACGCATCTTCGGCGTGGAAGTACGCATTGGCGACCGGGTTCGGTTATGTCCGACCAAGCAGGCCGACATCATGGACTTAGCTCTGGCGGGCAAGATTGCCTTGGTGGAAGCCATTGAGCAGGATTTTGAAGACAATATCCAGCTTGCCGTGGTGCTGGATGATGACCCGGGCCGGGAGTTCGGCATCATGCGACAGCCTGGCCACCGCTTCTTCTTTTCTCCGGAAGAGGTCGAGCCGCTATGAAGGTTCTGATCGCTTGCGTAGGCAATATCTTTCTCGGCGACGACGGCTTCGGGGTCGAAGTAGCGCGGTCGCTCAGCAAGCGGCAGCTGCCGGAGGGCGTGTCGGTGAAGGATTACGGCATACGCGGATTCGACCTGGCGTACGCACTGCTCGATCCTTGGGACCTGGTCATCATGGTGGATGCATTGTCGCGCGGCGAAGCTGCGGGCACGCTCTATGTGGTTGAGCCCGAGTTGAACAGGCCGGCATCGGCGGACACGGCCCTCAATCCGCACGGGATGGATCCGGTCCGGGTGCTGAGCCTGGCCGCTTCCATGGGCGTGATTTCTGCACAGGTACTGGTCCTTGGCTGCGAACCGCTCGACTTCGGCGATGAACTCGAAGGACGGATGGGGCTATCATCGCCGGTAGAAGGTGTTGTCGAAGCGGCCTCCGATATGATTTTGGATCTGGTCGCAAGCAGGCAGGCGAATGCAGTCCAGTTACAGACAGTGGAAGGGTGACGTGATGAATGCAAAACTAGTTCTTGGCGCGCTGGGGTTGGTGCTCATCGGCTTGGCGGTTACGGTGGCTCCGGACTTGAGACGCTATCTCAGAATCCGCTCGATGTAGGCAAAGCATGCACGAGCTTTCGATCGCGATCAGCATGATCGACCAGATCACCGAGGAGTCAGCGAACCGCGGTGGGCTTGATGTCGAGGCGGTACATCTGCGGCTCGGGGTGTTCTCCGGGGTCGACAAAGACGCGCTGCTGTTCTCCTGGGAGCTGGCCTGCGAAGGGTCGTTTCTGGAAGGAACGCGGCTGGTGATTGAGACCATTCCTCTCGTCATTTACTGCGCCGCCTGCCAGAAGGACCGGGTTCCTCCGTCGGTCTATCAGCTGAGTTGTCCGGATTGCGGAACCGCGGGGCAGAAGATCGTCACCGGCCGTGAGATTGAGGTTGCATCGTTGGAGGTAGTGGCATGAGCACCCGCATGGTGGAAGTCAGGGCCAAGGTCCTGAAGCAGAACGATCTGCTTGCTCGCGCTCTGCGTGAGCGGTTTCGCAAGGAGGGTACCTGTGTCGTAAGCCTGGTCTCGAGCCCTGGCTCGGGAAAAACCGCGTTGCTGGAGAAGCTGCTGGCCGGTCTTGCGCTCGACTCGCGGGTCGCTGCGCTGGTCGGCGATCTGGCGACAGAAAATGATGCGGAGCGGTTGCGGCGCGCGACCCCCAATGTGAAACAGATCACCACCGGAACGGTGTGCCACCTGGATGCACAGATGGTAGAGAGATCGCTTGACTCGTGGCGGCTGGATCGGATCGATTTTCTCTTCATAGAAAATGTGGGGAACCTGGTTTGCCCCTCCAGCTATGACCTGGGAGAGGAGCTGCGGATCGTTTTGCTCTCGGCCACCGAGGGCGAGGATAAGCCGTTGAAGTACCCGACAATTTTCAATACGTCCGATGTTGCCATCATCACCAAGATGGACCTGGCCGAGGCGGCGGAGTTCGATCTGCGGGCTGCACGGCACAACATAGAGAGTGTGCGGCCGGGCATGCAGATTTTCGAGGTTTCCTCCAAGACGGGGGACGGGATGCAGGCAGTGTTTGACCTGCTCCATACGCAGCTTGCGAGTGCACGGTCGCAGGTTGCTGTCACTCGTTGAGGGCATCCGCCATTCGATCGCTTACATCTTGCGCGGGACGGCCACGAGCGGATAAAGCCGAAAGGCAGAGCAGTTTTGTACGGCCTAAAGGGCGTACCTCGGGGCTAAAGAGTCTGCGTGAGAGCTAAGATTTCTGGCAAAATCAACGCGATTTTATGTTGATAATTGGCCGAAAGTAATACGAATATTGTGAGATTTTTGAGTTCTCACGCAGACTCTAAAGCCCAGATCTTTGTTGGGCCGGTACGGCCCGACTAAAGTCGTGCCCTGATACAGGACATTAGGAGCGGCGGCCATCAGAAAAGCGCGCACTCCCGCAGATTTAGATCCACAACAGTTCTCATGCAGACTCTAAACGCGTGCCCTTCGGAGAACTTTTTTTGCCCGTTCAACCCATGGTCTCCCGAATCCTCTTTCAGCCGTCCCTGCGGGACTGAATCATGTTGCAGGGTGACCCAGGACTAGCTCCTGGGCTAAGGTTCAGCCGTCCCCGTTCGACAAGCTCAGGGCAGGCTCTTCGGGACTAAATTCGCAAGCGGTGATTCTCACACAAGCTCTAACGCGCCTTGGCTGCTTTTTTGGCGTGCGCGGATAGTGCTTTATGGGAGACGGTCGAGCGCGGCTCTTTCTTTAGGGCGGCTTCGGTTGCACGCGAGCGTTTCGCTGAGATCTTCCCAGTTGTTCCGGCTTGTCCCTTGCGGTAGTCTCTTTCCGCGCTGACTCGCGTCGACTTTTTCGTTTTGCCGGGACTGGGCGGAGCAAGCGGGATGCCGGCGCGACGTGCCTTGCTCAGCCCAATCGCAATCGCCTGCTGCGGCGAACGGGCACCGTGCTTCCCTTCCCTTATATGCTCGATCTCTTCGTGGACGAATTCTCCGGCTGCGGTAGAGGGGGATTTCCCTTCCTTCAAATCTTCTTCTGCCCGATCGACGACTTCTTTTTCCGGCATAAAAGCCTCCTTGCTGACTAATTTGGATGCAGCAAGACGCGGGTGAAAGCATTTGAAAAAATCCATTTTCGGCCCATGTACGCTGGGGCGAACATGGGGCACCCGTCCAGGGAAGGAGGCTTCGTCTCGGCCCGTAATAAACTCAGGCTATGACAGCGTTGCCTGATCCGAACCAGAAACTTCAAACCCTCAGCATCCACTCCGGACGCCAGGTGGACCCGGCTACCGGGGCCGTCACCACGCCTCTGTATACCTCCACCACCTTCGAGCGCGACCCGGATGGCGAGTTCTCGCGGCACTTCTTCTACAGCCGGATCGACAACCCTAATCGCAGCTCGCTCGAGCAATGCCTGGCAGAGCTGGAGGGTGGAGTCGAGGCAGTGGCCTTCAGTACCGGCATGGCGGCAAGCCTGGCGGTCTTTCAGGCTCTGTCACCGGGCGACCATGTCGTGCTCCACCGGGATTTGTACTTTGGCGTCCGTGAACTCATCACCGGACTCTTCACCCGTTGGGGACTTCAGCATTCGTTCGTGGACATGCGCAATATCGAAGAACTTCGCCAGGCTTGCCGCCCGCAGACCAAGCTTTTGTGGCTCGAGACCCCTACGAACCCCCTGGTTGAAGTAGTGGAAATACGCCCAGTAGCCGAGTTGGCACGCAGTCGGCAGATTCCCCTGGCCTGCGAGAATACCTTTGCCACTCCCGTGCTCCAGCGGCCGCTCGAATTGGGGGCGGATCTGGTGGTTCATGCCCTGACCAAGTATCTGTCCGGACACAGCGATGCGCTGGGAGGGGCCGTGATTTTCGGGCGCAAGTCCGATTTCACCAGCAGGATTAAAGAGTTCCAAAGGGTTGGCGGGGCGGTGCTTTCGCCTTTCGATTGCTGGATCATTCTGCGCGGGCTGCAAACGCTTGGTGCCGCGCGTGCGCCTGCACTGCGAGAATGCTCGCCAGGTCGCGGAGTTCCTGTCCACTCACCCTGCGGTGGCGGTGGTTCACTATCCGGGGTTAGCGAACGATCCCGGCCATGCGATTGCCAGCCGTCAGATGAGCGATTTCGGGGGGATGCTCTCCTTTGAAGTGCGGGGCGGGCGCGAAGAAGCGTTTGCGATGACTTCTCGGCTGAAGTTGATTGTGCGCGCCACGAGCCTGGGCGGCACGCATAGCCTGATCGAACATCGCGCGTCGATTGAAGGCGTCTTCTCACGATCACCGGAGTCGCTGCTTCGGCTGTCCGTGGGCCTCGAAGGTGCGGAGGATTTAATCGCGGACCTGGACCAGGCATTGCGGGGGTAGGTCCCGGAAGAACCCCCAGTTAAGGTTCGTGGGTTGTGGCGGGTGGAAGGCTTCGCCGTTGGCTAAGCGGTTATTGTGCATTAGGATGGTAGGGATCAAAAGCGAGGGATGGATATGACGCGCAGGCTGACCATGGCGCAAGCCACCATTCAGTTTCTTAAAGCCCAAGTTGTGCGACGCGATGGGAAAGAGCAGACATTCTTTGGCGGTTGCGCAGGGATCTTTGGCCACGGCAATGTCGCCGGTATCGGGCAGGCGCTGCAACAGAATCCCGATTTTCCTTACTACTTGTTTCGCAATGAGCAGGGGATGGTGCATGCGGCCACTGGCTTTGCCAAGATGAGCAATCGCCTGCGCACCCTGGTCTGCACCTCGTCGATCGGTCCCGGGGCGACGAACATGGTCACCGGCGCGGCCCTGGCGACGGTCAACCGGATCCCCGTGCTGCTGCTGCCCGGCGACATTTTCGCGCGACGCAACGTTGCGCCGGTCCTGCAGCAACTGGAATCGAACGCGAGCCAGGATGTTTCTGTGAATGATTGCTTCCGTCCGGTCTCTCGTTACTGGGACCGCATCTATCGACCGGAGCAGATTCTGACGGCCCTGCCGGAAGCCATGCGCGTGCTGACGTCGCCGGCGGAAACCGGCGCCGTGACCCTGGCCCTGCCACAGGACGTACAGACTGAAGCTTACGATTACCCGGAGGAATTCTTCGAGCGCCGCGTTTGGACGATTGCACGGTCACGCGCCGATAGCGGATTGCTGAAGCAGGCCGCGGAGTGGATACGGTCCTCGCAACGCCCGCTCATCATCGCCGGTGGCGGAGTTATCTATGGTGAAGCGACCGGTGAGTTAGCCAGGTTCGCCAGCCGTACCGGCATTCCGGTGGCCGAGACGCACGCGGGCAAAGGCGCGCTCCACGCCGATCATCCGCAGTTGGCCGGCGCTATGGGAGCGACCGGCACCTCTGCCGCTAATCTGCTGTCCACCGATGCGGATCTCATCATCGCCATTGGGACTCGCCTCGGCGACTTCACCACCGCATCCAAGACGGCCTTCCAGAATCCCGCGGTTAAATTCATCAACATCAACGTGACCGAGTTCGATGCGTTCAAGCACGCGGCGTTGCCGCTGACCGCAGACGCTCTCGTGACGTTGCAAGAACTGGGCAGCGAACTGTCATCGTGGCAGATTCCGCAGAGCTACCAGCGCGAGGTTGCGCGCCTACGCAAGGCGTGGGATGAGGAAGTGGAGAGGATCTTCGCTCGCCGGCACGGGCCGCCGCTAAGCCAGGGCGAGGTGATCGGGGTGCTGAACGCTTCCCTGGGCCCGACCGACATCATCGTGAACGCTGCGGGGAGTCTGCCCGGAGACCTGCACAAGCTCTGGCGGACCCGCGACCCCAAGGGCTACCACATGGACTACGGATATTCGTGCATGGGTTACGAGGTCGCCGGCGGGCTGGGAGTCAAGATGGCAGACCCGAGCCGCGAAGTCTATGTGCTGGTTGGGGACGGTTCGTATCTGATGATGGCCCAGGAAATCGTCACCAGCCTGCAGGAAAATATCAAACTCAACATTGTGCTGTTCGATAATCACGGCTTTTCAAGCATTGGGGGCTTGAGCCGCGCGTGCGGCAGCGGAGGATTTGGCACCGAGTATCGTTACCGTGAAGAAGGCCTCACGGGACCTGTCATGGCGACGGATTTTGCGGCCAATGCCGCCAGCCTGGGTGCATTCACAGTGACCGCACGGACTCACGATCAGTTGGCCGGGGCCCTGGCGGAAGCAAGAAAGCAACCTCGCACTTCGGTGGTGGTGGTCGAGACGGATTACCACGACCGAGTGGGTGGATATAACTCCTGGTGGGATGTGCCCATCGCCGAGGTATCCGAAAGCCAGGCGGTACGGGAGGCGCGCGCCGCCTACGTGGAAGCGGTCAAGAAGGAGCGGTACTTCTGGCCGGCACCGCAAACTCAGACGGAGGAGCAGCCTGCTGTGGCTTCTCCGGTAAGCTCGTCGAAGGCCTAATGGCCGTTTAACCTAGTGGTCCGGCTCGCCCCCATGGTGCCTGGTTTTACAGTGGGTGTGCTCCAAGAATGGTACTATCCCGCGCAGACAGTTCTGGGCGATGATGGACCTTCGATGAATCAAGCATCCTGCGGGCCTGGGAAACGCTGCGCGTCGGCGGTGCTGCGCCTGGCGGCATCTGCGGTGTTCCTCCTGCTTTTCGTGATCATTCCCTTGTCTGCCCAGAATTCTCCACCTGCTGAGGCTGGCTCGCCGCCACGGCAAAAGGTTGGCCTGGTACTCGAAGGGGGCGGTGCACTTGGCCTGGCGCACATCGGCGTGCTGCAGTGGCTTTATCAGCACCATGTGCCAGTTGATCTGGTCGCCGGCACCAGCATGGGCGGCCTGGTCGGCGGTATCTATGCCACCGGGCGCTCTCCTGAGCAGCTCCAGCAGCTCATCGAGAACGTTGATTGGGATCAGGCCCTCAGCGGCCAGCTACCGTTCGGTGATCTTTCGTATCGCCGTAAAGAGGATGCAGTCCAATTTCCCACGCGTATCGAGTTTGGCCTGCGCAAGGGCATCCAGCTTCCAGCCGGATTTAACGCCGGACAGCAGGTAAGCTTTATTCTCGACCACGTCGCCCTTCCCTACTCCCAGATAAAAAGCTTCAACGACCTGCCAACGCCCTTTGCCTGCGTGGCGACGGAACTGAACACCGGCAAGCAACATGTTTTTCACGATGGCTCGCTTTCCCTGGCTCTGCGCGCCACCATGTCGCTCCCCGGCATCTTCACTCCGGTCCGTGACGGCTTCAACCTCTACGCGGACGGCGGCCTGCTCAACAACATGCCGGTCGACGTTGCCCAGAAGATGGGCGCCCAACTCACGATTGCCGTCTACCTGCAGACCGCTTCGTTCAATGCGCAACAGCCGCTGTCCACCTTTTCTGTCCTGGGACAGTCACTGAGCGTGATGATTGCGGCCAACGAGCTTAAGAGCATGCAGATGGCGGATGTTCTGATCACCGTCCCCCTGGAGAAGTACACCGCGCTTGACTATGACAAGGCGGAGGAGATGATTCGGTTGGGGTACGAGGCAGCGGAAGGTAAAAGTGCCATCCTGAGCAAGCTAGCGGTCGATGATCTTGCCTGGAAGCAGTACCTGGAGCGGCGCGAGGGACGCACACGAGAAACACCCGTGCCTCAATTCATCGAGGTGGCAGGCACCACGCCGGGGCTGGCGAAAAAGATTGAGAAGAGACTAAGCCCCGACGTCGGCAGGCCAATCGATAACCTCAACCTGGAGCATCAATTCACCAGGATCGCGGGGACGGGACGTTTTGCTTCCCTGGGCTATAGCTTGACGGATAAGGATGGCAAACCGGGCCTGCTGGTTTCTGTGCAAGAGAAATCGTACTCACCGCCGATCGTGCGGCCGTTGATCAACATCGACGGCACAAACTACAACGAAGTGCTGTTCAGCGCGGGTGCGCGCATTACTTTCCTCGACTTTGGTACTTTCGGCTCAGAACTACGCAACGATATTGTGGTCGGCTCTGTCTATCGGTTGTCGTCGGAATACTACCATCCGTTCACCCCCGCGACGCGATGGTTCATCGCTCCGCAGGTCGCGCTGAACACCAACAAATTTTATTTCTACTATGACAACCACATCGAATCGCAATATCGGAAGCGGCAATTTGGCGGAGCGCTCGATGTGGGGTACACCTTCGGCACGGTTGCCGAGGCCCGCCTCGGGTATCAGGGGGCGTATCAAAGGTATTCCCCGGTCATCGGGGATACGATCATCTACCCTGTCCAATCGGGGCGTATGGGAGTTACGCGATTTCACTACAGTCTCGATCTGGCGGACGATCCTGTTCTGCCACTGCGGGGTATAACCGCGACCTTCCGTGGAGAATGGTGGGACTCGAATACCGGGACGAAGAAGCCTTTTCCATTAGCCGAACTTCGTACTCATTTCCTGTTTCCGCTTACGCCGAAATCCTCTGCCTACCTGGCTGTTTCCGGCGGAACTACGTTCGGGCGAGAGAGCACAGGGATTCCTCCTTTTTCGTTAGGCGGCGGACTCCAACTCTCCGCCTTCGGCGAGAACGAGTTGCTTACCAACCAGTACTATCTGTTTCAGACCGGATACATTCGACGGCTGGGAAAACTGCCTCCGTTCCTCGGAGACAGCATTTCTCTGATCACTACATACGAAGCCGGAAAGACTTTTTTCCTGGCGAACGAGCCGAGCGTGCCTATGGATGGCGTGGTGGGCATCGTGATCAAGACAGCGATCGGGCCCTTTGAAATTGCCGGAACCGCCGGCAACGGTACCGGTCACCACAAGATCTTCTTTCAGCTAGACAGATTCTTTTAGGACTTACTTTGGCTGCGAAGCCAGCCATACGCAAGCCTCTCGGACCCTAGCCGCCTGCACTGGGTTGACCTTTAGGAAGTAGCGTTTCCCCTGGGGATTGGGTTGGAAGGTGGTTGCGCCATTTGCGGCGACGACGACGTTGCCTGGCTGGGAGATATCGAAATAACCACGATCAGGCCGCAGATCGTAGAGCACCGTGGTCAGGTCCCAGGTGGGCCGGTCATAGGGCATCTTGGCGTAGGCGCGGTAGGCCTCGGCAACGGGATTGCCCGCGGGGAAGTCGTGCTCGATGCTCGACGCAGGATACAAAATGGCTAATCCCACCTCGAAGCCACTGAAGTAGATATCGGTTGGCCAGCCGGCGAAGAGTTTTTGGGCGGCTGGGATGTCGGTCATTACGTTGTACTCAGGTTTGCTTTGGGCAAAGTTCCCTGCCATTACGGTGAGCAGGCGGACTTTTTTCTTTACCAGGTCCATGCCATTGAGGCTGCTATACCGGTCGGGCTTGGACTCTATCAATCGGGCCAGGTTGGTCGAAAAGCCCACCTGGATGAAGGTGACGGCGCCATCCTGTTCACCGGCCAGCGTCTTCCGTAGCAACTGCACCGCATCGGCCACTGCGGCCTTGTTGGGTTGGCGGTGGTGGAGTTCACATATTTGCTTGACGTACAAACCATCGTCTTGCGTTTTGCCGTCGTGGACGATGCCGACCGGGATGGCGCCGCGGCCGTAGTACTCATCCACCATGCGAACGTATTCGGCGGCCCAGGGATTGTCTTTGCTCACGGTCACGGCGAGCAGTTTCAGCTCGCCTCTGGAAGCAAACGCATGCAGCATGGCGAGTGCTAAAGCATCGTCCACGTCGTTGCCCATGTCGGTGTCGAAGACTACATGGAGCGGGGTGGCCGCCAGCGCAGGAGCGGCCATCGCCAGGGCGAGCAGGACCGCGAGAAAAAGCTTCATCATTGCTGAGTCTCCTTTGTTGGAACCATACGGTACAGCTTCAAGCGGTCCCGGTCTTCACGGTCGAATACAGGAAAGTTTGCGACCTCGTCCAGCTGGTACGCCGAGAGAGAGTTGAGGATATCCTGGTCGAGGTCGTTCCACCCTACATACCAGCCGGGCCGATAGACCAGGACTTTCTTGTCCAGATCCTGATTACTGTATCCGTCATTGATTGAGGGAATGCCGATCATCAACGCAAGTTGGTCGCCGCTCGTTCCCAGGAGTAAGCGATGCGAGCTCGGATTGGCATCTACGATCGCGTGGATTGATTTCGCCGCGGCGTAGAACTGATATTGGCGATGGCTCAGGAATCCAAGGACCTGTACCGTGTCGAGCACCAGGGCTCCGCCGAGTACCAGCTGCCAATAGCGAGGCCAGGTTACGGTTCCGGATGTTCAGGTCCTGCAAGGCAATGACCAGGATGACGATGACGGGCACCAGCATGACCAGGAAATATCGTGGAGCATAGTCATCCTGGCGGCGAAGGATGTAGATGGCGTTACCGAGGAAAGCAACCCAGCAAGCGGTGAAGAGGGGATTTCTCCACAACTGCCGCAACCAGACCAGAGACAGCAGAAGTACGGCCAGCGCGGCAGGGTACAAGATGCGATCGATCCACAGGCTGTTCCGGAATAATTGCAGAAGGAAAGAACCGGTGCGGCTTATTTCCACGTCGGCCAGCGCATTGATGTCGAAGAAATAATGAAAGTCATCGGCATATCGGGATCGCAAGACAAGGAACAGGTAGGTGGCGAGGAACACTCCGGCTAAGGCGGTTACGACCAGAATCGCCCGCGGATTTTTCTTCCACAGCAACCAGAGGACTGCGGGCAGCAGGACCAGCGCCGTGGTCTTGGTGAGCACGATGACCGGGATACCGACGCCCAGCAGCGAGCAAGGGCCAAACTCGTCCACGAGCGGCGTAGGAAGCAGCCCACATGAGCAGCGTCCATTCAAAGACGATGATCGTGTCCAGGGTTGCCAGCCGGCTAAAGGCAAACGCGAAGGAACTCGCCGCCAACAGCAGCGCCGCGAGAGCCGCCAGGGTTTGCGAGACGTCGTAGCGACGGACCAAGAGGTAGACCAGGGCTACGGTCGCAATCGAGAAAGACACACTGACCGCGCGCACCGCGATGATACTGACTCCGGTGACCTGGAAGACGAGAGTGATCAGCGCGGGCCATACCGGGACTACTGCGGCCGGATTGTAGTCACCGGGAACCTGCCAATGGCCAATTAGAAAATGCCGGACCGCCGCGCTGGCCCACCATCCCTCGTCGGTGAACTTCGCCTGGTCAATCATCCAGGGCGAGTGGTCGGGAAAATCGGCGCGGAGATAGGCGAATCGCAGCAGGCAGAGAGCGAGGGCGAGCAGCAGGAATATCCAGTGCAGCCAGCGTTCCGCGATTTTGGGCGACATATCTCTAGCGTCTCGACTTCTGGCGAGCTCTGCCGCCTACACCCGGCGGATCGGCCCAGAGTATTGTGCTATCAACGGATCCGCCGTGAGCAACGTAATACCTTCCACGATCGCCTGCGCGATGAGGATTCGATCGAACGGGTCTTTATGAAGGCGAGGCAATCCATCGATTGCGAGTGCGTGATCACTGCCGATCAGCAACTCGCTGTAATCGTTGTCCAGCAATCCTCGACGTAACAATCGAGGATCGATTTGAAAGTCGCTTCGGCCAAGGCTTCGCTTGATGGCAATCTCCCAGAAGCTGGCGGCGCTAAAGGTGAGTTGGTTCCCAGTATCCCGCATCGCCTTCCGGGCAGCGGCCGACAATCGATCAGGTTCCAGTGCAGCCCAAACGAGCAAGTGAGTATCTAGGAGTAACCTCATCCCTCGTCGTGGCCTTCGAAAAGATGTCTTATTTCCGCACTGCCCATCTCGTCAAAATCCTCGGGTATCGCACCCTGACCCAACATGAAGCCTAGCCGCTGCACTTTTGCCGGTATAGGAGCATCGACTGGAACGACTTTAACCAGGGGTTTGCCGGCCTTAGCGATGATGAATGGCTCCCCTTTGGAAGCCCGATCGACCAGCTTTGAAAGATGCGTCTTGGCTTCATGCATATTCACGGTCTGTATTGTCTTCTTCATGGACTTAGTCTGGTTAGCTTAGTCTACATGAACCGGACTGCGAAAGCGTGGAGGAGATGACTTTCAGCTCGCTCTCGTGCCCCAAAGATTCTTGTGAAGCTCCTTGTAACGGGAGACAATCTCCTCCTGCAATGGATGGCGTCCGTCGCGCACCACCCAACGCCCATTCACGACCACATCCCGAATGGCGGTACGGTCGAGCGAAAACACCACTAAGGGCAACAAATCTTCACCTGAGTGGCCGGCGATCGACGGGTCATCGAGATCCACGGTGAAGAAGTCGGCCAGAGAGCCGGTTGACAAGTCACCGGCATTCACCCCGAGAGAACGGGCTCCATGCAATGTGGCGCAGTCGAATAACCCCGAGGCTAACGTCTTCCCCCCAATCTGATCGAGGATGGCGCGTTGCTGGCGGTCGAGCCGCAAATGATATTCGAGCTCGCGCGCGTCCTCGAGCGGATCAATTTGCGCCTGGCTGTCAGAGCCTAACGCGATGCCAATCCCCTCACGCATCACCTGGTCCGCCACGATGATGCCATCGCCAAGATTGCGTTCGGTCGTCGGACAGGAGCATACGGTCGCGCCGGAACCGGCGAGCAGCCCGATTTCTTCCGCGCTGATATGAATTGCATGCACAGCGGTGAAGTCGGGGCCCAGCAGGCCTTCCCTGTGCAACAGCGCCACCGGGGTCAACCCGTACTCGCGTAGGCAGGCCTCGTTCTCCGCAATCTGCTCGGCCACGTGCATGTGCAGAGGCAGCTTGCTCTCCCGGGTCCACTCGGCAATCTGCTTGAGCTCGCGAAGAGGCACGGCACGCAAGCTGTGCGGCGCTACGCCAACGGGGACGTCGGTTGCTGCGGCGAGCGCTTCCATGTTCTCGATAAAGTGCGCGGCAGATTCGAAGAAGCGGATTTGGCCTGGGTCCGGAGGCAGTTCATATCCCGATCGCAGATACGCCGAGCGCAGTAAGACGATCCTGATTCCCACAGACTTTGCCGCCGCGATCACCTGCATGCTCAGCAGGTTTGGATCGTCATACGGACGGCCACCAGGAGCATTGTGCAGATAGTGAAACTCTCCGACCGTGGTGGTTCCACTCAGCAGCATCTCGAGGAACGCCATGCGCGCTACGTCGTAGACCTCTTCCGGCTCGAGGTGGGCAGCGGCGTGGTACATGGTGCCGCGCCAGGACCAGAAATCGCGGCCACTCATCGCTCGAGACTCCGACTTGCCACGGATCAGCCGCTGAAACGAATGAGAGTGGGTATTGACAAAGCCGGGCAGCGCCGCTTTTCGCGATAAGGGAACAACGTCAGCAGCGAGGTCGTCCCCGGCCGCCAAAATAGTTCCGTTCTGACTGACAAGAAGGCCCGTTTCAGCCGTAAAGGCACCCTGGGAGTAAAGGAGTTCAGGGCGATACAGTGTAGTCACGAACGACGCGCCTGCTGCACCATGTCCACCAGCATCTTCCTGGTTTCTCCTGAGGTGGTTACTTCGCCCAGGAATGCTATGCGTGCACCCTTCATGCCTTCTTCTGTTTTCATGCGCACATGAAAGCCGAGGCGATCCACGGCGGTCATCACCGCCCCCAGGGCCGCAGTCCCAGCAAAGACTTTCGCCATCAGGATCAGGGCTTCCTGATGATCGGCGTTCATATGCTGCAGAATTCCGGCCGCCGCATCCGCCAACGGATCGGCATGCGCATCGCCATAGTCCGGGGCAGCGACCCATCCCATGACTCCAAAGCCGCCTACGTAATACACCTCGACTACGTCCATGCGAAAGAAAGAGAAGTCGTCGAAGTCCACCCAGTACTTACTGTTGGGATGCCTTTCCAGGTAGAGAGCCCGCACACCCGCTACCTCCGGTGCGGCAAGCGTTGCTGCATTGCCCACCACCGTCACGCGTGCTGCCCCAAGCGGATCGCCCTCGGCTTCCGGCTGCGTCACCAGCAAGCTGGCACGGGCATCCTGCTGCAGGTTCTGGGTATGCATGGCCATGGTGCTGATCAGGAAGAGAGGCCGCCCCTGTTCATCCAGCGCATACGGCATCAGGGAGCCGAAGGGGAAGCCCGGCCGTTTGCGCGAGAGGGTAGAGAGGCTGCCAACGCGCCCCAGATGCAGCAGGGTCCGCGCGCGCTCCGCGTATGAGGGCTCGGGGATCGCCGCTTGGGCACCTCTCGCGCCTGTCCCCGCGTGCCGATTCGATGTGGTCGCCATGGCGCCTCCTCAAAGAAGTCTAAATGGTATAAGACAGATAAAAGCCGGAGGATGCCCGCATGTATACGCCCAAAGCCTTTGAGGTAACAGACCTGCCCATGCTCCAGGCGGCCATGAAACAGAGTGAGTTGGCAACGCTCATCACGACCACTCCCCAGGGTCTGGTGGCGACGCATCTTCCGCTCTTGCTCGATGAGACCCGGGGAGAGTACGGAACCCTGATTGGCCACGTGTCGCGGGCCAACTCGCAATGGCGAGAGAGCGACCCCGAGGCCGAGGGGCTGATCATTTTCCTCGGCCTGGACACCTATGTGTCTCCCAACTGGTATCCCGCCAAGCAGGAGACAGGCAGAGTCGTGCCAACCTGGAACTATTCGGCGATCCATGCGTATGGCCGCGTGGCCTTCTTTGAAGATGCGGAGCGCCTGAGGGCGGTGGTGACGGAGCTGACGAAGAAGTACGAGGCCGCGTTTCCGGTTCCCTGGCAGGTGACGGATGCTCCGGCCACCTACATCGATTCGCAGCTCAAAGCGATTGTTGGTTTTGAGTGCCGGATCACGCGCCTGGAAGGCAAGCAGAAGTTTAACCAGAACCGCTCTCAAGAAGACCGGCGCGGAGTGATCGAGGGCCTGCGCGCACTGCAGGAAGAGCGCAAGTTACAGGTCGCTGAGTTGATGGAAGGTCTGGAATCCCTGCGAAATCCCTTGTGATACGCTACGTTGACAGGGCCATCGGTTCCATCTGTTTTTTACCCACATCCGCGTTAAGAGGAGATGTGCCCGCGTGAAAACCGCCCGCTTGATCGCACTGTTCTGCGTCGCTCCTTCTCTGGCTACCGCCTGTTATGCGGCATCAGGCGACGGAGTTGCTTCGTCCTGGAACCAGGCAGCCGCTGCTCATTACCTTGATAGCCGTGAGGTCTGGTGGCAAAGCTGGGATGCGTCGAAGCGCGATCACACCACGGTTTGCGTTTCGTGCCACACCGTTTTGCCTTACGCACTTTCCCGTTCCAGCTTACGGGGATCGTTAGGCGAAGCGGCGCCTACCCAGCAGGAGCACGTCATGCTCAACAACGTGCTGCGACGGGTAACCATGTGGAATGAGGTTCAGCCGTTTTATCCCAACAGCACGAGTGGTCCCACTCTGGCGACGGACTCGCGAGCCACTGAATCGGTGCTGAACACCATCATCCTCTCGACGTACGACCAGCAGAAGAACCACCTGACAGACATTACGCGCAGCGCTTTCGACCACATGTGGGCTTTGCAGATCAAGTCCGGTGAACAGGCCGGCGCGTGGAATTGGCAAAACTTCCACTTGGCTCCCTGGGAATCGAATGAGTCGCAATACAATGGCGCGGTGCTGGCGGCAATCGCGGTGGGGCGGGCTCCCGACAACTATCAGCATGACCCAAAAATTCAGGAGAATCTCCGGTTGCTGCGCGGATTTTTGCGCCGTGAATACGATGCGCAGCCACTGCTCAACAAGGTTTACGTGTTGTGGGCTTCTTCCAGGTTGACGGGGCTGTTGAATGAGAAAGAACGCTCTGACCTGGTCGCGATCCTGGCTTCCAAGCAGCAACCGGACGGTGGGTGGAGTGTCAGCGACCTGGGCACGTGGAAGAGACGAGACGACACACCCGAGGAAACGAAGAGCGACGGGCTGGCCACCGGGCTGACGGTCCTGGCTCTGGAACAATCAGGCGTGGGACGGGCCTCGGCCAAGCGCGGGCTGGCTTGGTTGGCACAGAATCAAAGCCAGGATGACGGCAAGTGGCCTGGATGGTCATTGAATAAAAAGCGCGATCCTTCTACCGATATTGGGCATTTCATGAACGATGCCGCGACTGGGTTTGCTGTTTTGGCCCTCGAAAACAGTCACTGAGACAATTTAGGAAGCTCGAGTTTCGTGGCGCACCTGGGGTTACATTGCGGGACTTGATGGGCCTTGACTAGGAGGGTCCCAGGTCTCAAATGCGAGACCTGGGGCACCCGGCTTATTCCCGATCCGATAAATTTTTCAGCCGTCCCTGCGGGACTCATTGCGTGATGGGGCACTCATCATTTCAGGACTCGGTGGCCGCGGTTGCGGGCTCCTCGACGTCCGGGCGAACCTTTGCTGTTTGCTTGGTCTTCGCTTTGGTCACCGTTCGGGTGCGCCTCTCCTGTGCACCGACGACCACCGTTTCGATGCTGCGCAAAAACTCGGGCAGGTTCATCTTTTCGCGAAAGCCGGCTAAGTACGGCTGTATCTTCTCAAACTGAAAATACATCTCCTGGCAGGTGTCGAAGATCAGCGCTTCGTCCAGCGCGCCATGGACCACAAACGCGGCGACCATGTCCCAATATCCGTAAACCTGCAGGATGTGCCCGCTCGGCTTACCGCCATCCCTGACCAGGCTCACAAAATCATCTACCGACTTGGGCATGAACTCACCACCCACATAATCACGGGCTGCGCGCAGAGCCGTCTCGCGACGAATTTCATACAGCTTGAGAATCAGCTCAGCCTGTTTCAGGGCGTTCTTGGTCTTCACGTGCACTCCTCATTGGCGGAAGAAATTACGGGCTATGAATAGCAGATTTGCCGGCCGTTCTGCCAGCCGGCGCATGAAATAGGGATACCACTCGGTCCCGAACGGGATGTAAACGCGCACCCGATAGCCCTCGGCTACCAGAGATCTTTGCAGGTCGCGGCGCACCCCGTAAAGCATCTGAAATTCGAACTGGTCAGGCGCGATGCCCCGCTCCCGGGCAAAGCGGCAGGTGGCCTCAATCATCTTTTCATCGTGAGTGGCAATGCCATGGTAGATGCCGCTGGGCAGCAGCATCTGCATCAACCGCACAAAATTCTTATCCACGTCGGCCTTCTCGGGGAAGGCCAGGCTGGCTGGTTCCTTGTAGGCGCCCTTGCACAGGCGGATGCGAACTCCCTCCGCCAGTAACCGGTCGATGTCCGCTTTGCTGCGATAAAGATAAGCCTGGATCACCACACCCACGTGGCCCCGATTCCCATTGAGAGCATGCAGCTTGGACACCATGTCGATGGTGGCCTGGGTGTAGTCAGAGCCCTCCATATCGATGCGGACGAAGGTGTTGGCGGCCACCGCACGCTCTACCAGGCTGGCTGCCATGGTGTAGGCCAGCTCCGGATCCAGATCCATGCCCATCTGGGTAAGCTTGACGCTCACGTTCGCGTCTAACTGGCGCTGCTGGATGGCGTCGAGCAAGCGGTGGTAGACTTCGGCCGCCTGCTGCACCTCCTGGGGAGAGTGAACGTTTTCCCCTAAGCTATCGAGCGAGGTAGAGATTCCCTGGCGATTGACGGAGGCGGCTGCCTGCAACACCTGCTCGACGCTGGTTCCGGCCACGAAGCGCGACGACATACGGCCGCCGAGGGTGGAGTTTTCCGCGAATTGACGTAAGGACGGATTGCGAGAGAGCGCAATTAATAAAGAGCGCAATATGGGCATGGGAACCGATCATTCTCGCACAGGGCTGCAGGGCCGTTGGAGGTTCTAGAAAACCCTTTGGACATTTCTTCTCTCATACGTAGTGGAAGTTGCAGGTAACCATGGTTAATCAATGCGCTAACCCCAAATGCGGCAAACCGCTGCATTACCTTCGGGAAGGACGAATTTTCGTGTTTGACTTACCGGATCCCAATTTACCCGTGCCTGCGCCTGGGGGCCGCGCCCACCGGTTGCAGCACTTTTGGCTTTGTGGGCGGTGTTCAGAAACGATGGTGATGGAACAGACCAGGGATATGCAGATTCGAGTGGCGGTGAAGGCACGCGAGGTGGAAGCAGGGCAAACCCCCGTTCTTCCCAGCACACTCGCCTCTTGAAGAGCCCCAGATGGTCAACCTTTAACCACGGGCCATTCCGGAGTGAATTCCACCACGTCACGGTCGTAGGCGCCGGCGAATGCTTCCCAGCGAATGTAGGCGATCTCTTCGAGCATTTTGATGCCGTCCTTGAGATAGCTCAGGCGCGAACGCTCGTCGTGGCCCCAGGTGACCGGGACCTCCTGCACCTTGTACCCACGTTTTAGAGCAATAAACAGCAGTTCGGGGTCAAACCCCCAGCGCTCGATGCGCTGCAATTGGAAGATGGTTTGAGCAACGGGACGACGGAACGCCTTGAACCCGCACTGCGTGTCGGCAAAGGGCAGGCCCATGATGAGGCGGGTAATGGCGTTAAAGCATCGGCCGAAAAACTGGCGGTAAAGAGGCTGTTTGTGGGTTTGGCGGTTACGCTGGAGCCAGCGGGAGCCAATCGCAATGTCGGCGCCTTGGCGTAGGGCGTTAAACAAGAGCTCAGCTTCCTCCATAGGCGCGGAAAGGTCGGCATCGGTGAACATGACGATTTCTCCGACCGCGTTGAGCACGCCGTGGCGGACACTAAATCCTTTGCCCCTGTTTACAGGATTGTTGAGCAGGCGAACCTCGGGATGAAGCTGGGCAAAATCCTGCACGATAGCAGCCGTGCGATCCGTGGATCCGTCGTTGACGACCAGAACCTCGGCGTGCCATGCGCGCTCCCGGACAACGCGCACAACTTCAGCGAGAGCTTTGCCGATGCGGGCGCTTTCGTTGTAGGCCGGTATGACGATACTGATAAAAGGACGTTCCAAAGGTCGTTCCCAATCTCATTTCCGAGATCATTTCATTGATACTCGGTAAATTCTACGCTACTCTGCTGCAGTCTGGTGCATCTCCAGCTCACGTTTGGAATTACCAGACAGTCTACCGAGTCAACACAAGACTAACCTTCATTGGACGTCAAAATGGGGGTGTTGGTTATCGGGTTACTCAGATCCACAGGGAAAGGCGTAGCCGGGATTGTTTCCGATGTACCATCAAATGGCTGCATCTACTATAGTTGACACGGGTTACCTTTATACTTTGGAGAAGGCCGGACCATGACCAAAGCAGACCTCGTTGAGGAAGTAACCCAGCTGGGCGATCTGACACGCCGGGATGGGGAAATGATCGTGGATACCATTTTCGATTCCGTGATTCACGCGCTGCGCTCTGGTGACAAGATCGAAATCCGCGGTTTTGGTAGCTTTCGCATTCGACAACGGAAGCCCCGTACGGGAAGGAATCCTAAGACGGGGGCCAAGGTCGATGTACCTGCGAAGCGAGTGCCCTACTTCAAGCCCAGCAAAGAGCTGCGCGATTTGGTCAACCCCAAGGACCACGCACCCGAGCCTGGAGAGGGCCATTCCGCCGCTTGACAGGCTGGTTTTGAGAAGGAAGCGACCCTCAGGGGCTAAAACCGAATTCATTACATGAGAATGATGTACGGCCTAAAGGCCGTACCCTTCAGAGATGACGAGGGCACTTAGGCCTGCGCGACGCCTATCACGCTCATCATCCGCCCGGTAAATCCCCGTTCGGTACGGTGGGAGAAAAATAGATCCGTGCGGCAGCCGGTGCAGTGGCCGGTGAGGAAAATTGCTCGTTTCCGGAGTCCGGCTGCGAGCAATTGCCGTTTGTTTGCCTCTGCCAAATCCAGGTGCATGCTGGGACCGATGTCGCTGTGGCCGGGCGCACGGGCACTGAGAAACAGCATGGGATACTTCTGCCGGATCGGATCAGAGTCGTAGACCTCCCGGAAGAGTTCCGGGGCATAGTTGAACTGGGACTCGAATTGCTGCTGCACCTCCTCCCCGATGGCGTAGCAGCACTGCCCGATCCCCGGTCCAATAGAGGCAATGAGGTCCTCTGGCCTGGAACCGAACTCCAGGCGCATGCGGCCTACTCCGTTTTCCACGATGCGGGCCAAGGTGCCGCGCCACCCGGCATGAAAGGCCGCGACGGCTCGCTTCTTCCGGTCCGCTACCAGAACGGGTATGCAGTCTGCGGTCTGGATGCCCAGCAGCACCCCGGGCTCGTTGGTCATCAATCCATCGCCCTTGAGCAACGCGGGCATCTCGTTCTCGCGAATGTCCTTCGCTGAGACTCTCCAGATCAAGGACGAATGGATTTGCCGCAGGGTCACCAAGCCCAGGGTCATCTTGCCTTCGCTGGCCGCGGTGACAAAGAGTCCGCGATTGGCGGCCACTGTCTCGCGCTTGTCGGAATCAGTGAAACCGAGATTCAGATCGAAGTTTCCCGGCCGGTAAACGGTTGTTTGTCCGCCCACGCGAGTACTGAATCCATGGATGAGCCAGCCGAGGTTTGGCTTGCTGTGCCCGGACCAGCCGGGTACGCGGACAACCTCCGGTCGGGTGGTTTGCGAAGCTGCCGTCGAAACTGCCATCTAGGCTATCTTACGAAACTCTGTCTTTTCGGGAGGAACAGAGGGCAAAAGCATTAGGCCCGCCTTCCGGCGGGCCCGCTCAAGAGGCTTAATGGGATGGGCAATCAGGGGTTTGCAAGAGGAGAGTCCGCCGGGGCGGAGCTTCGTTGGGGTAAACAAGTGCCTAGGAAGGGTGAGATTGAAGTAGCCTCTGTTGTTAATGGTATGAATCCATTTCCCGGGCCAAAGTTGTTCCATTTTGAAAAATTATTTTAGGGTAGCCGGCCGGAGCATACGCTCGACGGCGGAGGTCACCATCGTTCGCGGGAAGAAGCGCTGGGCGAACACCTGCACGCGGCCCCTGAAGTAGGGGATGACCGAGTGTTTGCCAGCCGCGAGAGCCTCCAGCCCAAGGCGTGCCACGGGTACGGCTGATTGTGGCTTTCGCCGGTCCCCGTGGCGCACGCCGGAAACCTGGGTGAACTCCGATTCTGTCGGTCCAGGGCATAAGGCGCTTACGCGAACGCCATGATGCTTCATTTCTTCGGCCAATGCTTCGGCGAGCATGCGATCGAAGGCCTTGGTGGCTCCGTAGGTCGCGAGATACGGAACCGGCTGATAGGAGGCGGTCGACGCCACGATCATGACCGCGCCCCGGCGCCGGGCTGCCATGGCGGGAAGGAACAGGCGCGTGAGATGAACCACGGCTGTGCAATTCACCTGGACCATATCCAGCTGCATCTCCATCTTAGAGCGGAGAAACTCGCCGTATTCTCCGAAGCCGGCGTTATTGATCAAGACGTCCACCTGGAGACCGGCTCCCTCGGTGGCAGCGAAGATCTGCTGCGGCGCCTGGGGGAGAGTAAGGTCGGCGACGATCACCTGGGTTTGGACGGAGTGCTGGCTGCGCAAGCGCTCCGCCAGTAGATCGAGGCGCTCGCAGCGGCGGGCGGTGAGCACCAGGTTCAACCCCGCCTCCGCCAACTCCACCGCAATGGCTTCCCCAATGCCGGCGCTGGCACCGGTAACGACTGCCCACTTGCCTTGCCAGGCCTTACGCAGAATGGCTGATGCCATTGCTTCCCTCCCCCGCCGGGGAGGCGGCGAATTCCTCGCCGACCCACTCGGCAAAGGCTTCCATCCTTTGTTCGCGGCCCAGAAAATCCTGAATCAGTTGGGTGCCCGGCTTTGACCCGCCGGGCTCGAGAATGGCCTGGCGGTAGCGCATCGCGGTGGGTCCCTCCAGTAAATTCGAGCGGTCGAACTGGCCGAAGAAATCGAGCGCGATCACCTTATCGAACATGTAGGTGTAGTAGTTCGAGGAGTAGCCCATCAGGTGGGTGAAGCTCGAGTACATGCGATTGCCGTCGACCCACTCGTAGGGCATCATGCGTTTGTAACCTTGCTCGAGCAGTGCATCCGGGTCAAGGGTTTGGGGGGGCAGGTTGTGCACGTCGAGCGCGTAGCTGGTGTAGAAGAGCTGGGTGCGCACTCCGTCGGCTCTTCCAAAGGCGCTGGCGCGATTCATTCGTTCTACCAGAGCCGGTGGGATGGGCTCACCCGTCTCGTAGTGGCGGGCGAACGACGCCAGGAGTTGAGCGTCATGAAAGAACTCCTCCAGCATCTGTGACGGCACTTCGACAAAATCGCCTTCGGTGGCGATGCCGCTCACGCCGGCCCACGCCTGCTGGCCACCGAGAATCGCATGCATCAGGTGGCCGAACTCGTGAAAGAAGGTGACGACATCGCTGTATTGCATGAGACCCGGATCGCTTGAACCCTCTGCTTTGCCACCGGGGAAATTGCAAATGAGCGCAACCTCCGGCAGTTGACGCCCGGCAATGCCGGGAATCAGCGGAGCCGCGCTGAACCACTTGTCTTTGCCTTCGCGGGGATGCATGTCCAGATAAAAGCGGCCAACCAACCGGCCGCGATCATGGACGTCCCAGGCGCTCACCTGGGGGTGCCAGACGGCTACCTCCTGGTTGCGCTGGAAGCTGACATGAAAGAGGCGTGCTGCAGTGTCGAGTATGCCTTGCTCCACCGCGGCGTAAGGAAAGTAAGGACGGACGGATTGCGAATCGAAATCGAAGGCCTGGCGGCGGTATTGTTCATACCAATAACCGCGGTCGCTACTCTTGAGGGCTTTCAGGCCCGGCTGCCGGCTGCGGGCAAAGGCCAGCACCATCTCGTATTCTTTCTCGGCGCCGGCGCGCGAAGCCTGCTCCAATTCGCCGATAAAGTTCTTCATTTTGGCCGCCGAACCCATCATCTGATTGGCAGTGGCCAGATCAGCCCAGGAAGCAAAGCCCAGGATTGAGGCTACCTCTTGTCGCAGCGCAAGCAGATCGAGCAATAGTTGGCGGTTGGCCGGATAAGCGCGGGTGTTGTACGCGCGGAACATGCGCAGGCGCAAATCCGCGTTGGAGGCAAAGGTCATGACCGGCTGCATGTCGGGGAAGTCGGTGGTGAGGGTTATCAGGCCCTTTTCATCGGGTGGATGATTGCGGATGTAGTCTTGCGGCAGCCCTTCGAGCTCGGCGGGATCGCGCACTTCCACCCGGTTCACGTTCTCCTGTACATGCTTGGCAAAGGTGAGCGACACCTCGGTTGCCTTATCCGAGAGTTCCCTCAAGCGGGCCCGGGTAGCGTCGTCTTTGTCGACGCCGGCAAGGCGGTAATTCAGTAGCGTCTGGTTCAAGTAGTGTGTGGTGCCAGGGTCGGCGAGACTCAGGTCCACGGCTACGAGGGCGCGATACACGTCCTGGTTCAGGGAGAGAGCGGTTGCCGCCTCGGCTACAACCTGGGTCAGCTCCCGCGCCTTGTCCCGAACCGCTTTGTCGGGATACACGCTATCCAGCAAAGAGGCCAGGGAGCCTGTAGCGCTTAGGGTGGCCACGGCATCGTCATAGGGTCGAAGGGTATTTTCGAGGGTCTTTTGGCCTTGCACGGCCAGGAGAGCGTCGATGAGCTCACGCTGCCGGGCGAGGCGGCCCTGGACCCAGTTTTCCAGTCCAGAAGCGTCGATATCTCCGTTCTGGTTCCAGGGATATGCTGCAGTGGCTTCCGCTGCCGTTAAATTATTCAATGGGGACCTGCTCCTAACCACTTATCAAGGGTACCCCAGCTACCGAATCGCGTTCCAGGGTAGTCCAATACGGTTCTTGCATAGTGAGGGTATGGCCGGTAAGATGCCCAGATTGTCATCATGAATTCTGCTGCTCCAACTTTGTCACAACAATACTTACGCTCCCGTATGGGCAAAGTATGCGTCGCGATTGTTGGCTCCACGGCCAACGAGATGGTTGATCGTGCCACCGAGGCGATGCGCGACAGCTCGTTTTTGGAGTTCCGACTCGATTACCTGGAGAAACCGCTCGCCGCGCTTCCCAAGCTGAAGCAGTTTCTTGCCGACAATAGCGTAGTCACAGCAATCGCCACCTGCCGCCGCGCCGCCAATGGGGGGAAGTTCAACGGCACCATTGCCGCCGAATTGGAGGTCTTACAAAAAGCCACGTCCTCCGGCTTTCACCTGATCGACCTGGAGTTGCAGACGGCGGAGGCGGTCAAGGCGTCTGACCTGGAGAAGTTGCGCGCGCGCGGTACGGCTCTGATCGTGTCCTGGCACGATTTCCAGACCACTAAGGATCTGGATGGGATCTTCGAGCGCATCCGGCCGTTCGAGCCGGAGTTCATCAAAATTGTGGGCACGGCCAAGTCGCTCGCCGACAACGTGGTCATGATGCATTTTCTCGAGCGTAGCGGGGACATGGCCAATATGGTGGGGCTGTGCATGGGGGACCAGGGAATCATCAGCCGGGTGCTGGCGGTTCGCGCCGGTAGCGTGTTTACCTTTGCCGCTGCCACCCAGGGGGAAGAGACCGCGCCCGGCCAGATTGATGCGCGCACACTGACCGATACGTATCGCATCAGCCAGATCGATACCGCGACGCGGGTTTATGGTGTGGTCGGTAATCCCATCAAGCACTCGCTCTCACCGCTGATGTTGAACACCGCCTTCCACCGCGAGACCGTGAACGCGGTGTACCTGGCATTACAAACCAGCAAACTGAACGACCTGCTTACGGTGGTCCGTGAGCTGCCCCTTTCCGGCTTGAGTGTGACCATGCCACTGAAGCAGGAGGTGCTGAAGCATCTGGAGAATATGGATCCGGTGTCAGCCAAAGTAGGCGCATGCAACACTATCGTTCGCGCACACGATGGAAAACTCTACGGTTTCAATACGGATGTAGGGGGCATTGTGCGTCCGCTGGAGAAGCGGCTTTCGCTGGCCGGCGCGAAGATCCTGGTAATCGGAGCCGGCGGCGCGGCTCGGGCCGCTGTGTTCGGGTTGGTCGACAAAGGGGCCGAGGTTTTGATCCTGAATCGTACTCCGCAGACGGCGCAAAAGTTGGCGCGCGAGGCTAAGGCGAAAACCATTCGCCGGGAGCAGGTGGCCAAGACCAATTTCGACGTGATCGTGAATGCCACCGCCGTCGGTATGCATGGGGTGAAGCCGCAACATATTCTGGAACCGAAAGAGATCAATGCCCGCCTGGTCTTCGATCTCGTCTACAACCCGGTGGAGACACCGTTGCTGCGTATGGCTCGTCAAAAAGGAATACCCGTCGTGACCGGTGTAGAGATGTTCGTGCAACAGGGCGCGCGGCAATTCGAAATCTGGACCGGCAAGCGGGCTCCTGAAGAAGAGATGCTGCGGGTGGTGGTGCACGCGTTGCGTCAACGGGCAGAAGCATCGGCCACGGGCCACTAGGTGGACGCACAGTACTGGATCGATCGTCTGAGTTTGCTTCCTCATCCTGAGGGCGGCTATTACCGGGTTACGTATCAGTCAGAGCTGACAATTGTTCAGGATGCGTTACCGGCTGCTTTTCACGGAGATCGGTTTGCTTCTACGGCGATTTACTTTCTGCTCGCTCAAAAAGACTTTTCGGCGTTTCACCGGATTGCAGCGGACGAGTTGTGGCACTTCTATGCCGGTAGCGGATTGATCGTCTACCTGATCGATCCCGAAGGCAATTATTCCGAGTTGCAGTTAGGCAATGGGTTCGAAGCCGGTGAAGTTTTTCAGGGGGTCGTGAAGGCGGGGTGTTGGTTTGCCTCGCGGCTGAAGGATCCCGCCGGATTTGCCCTGGTCGGCTGCACCGTAGCGCCCGGTTTCGATTTCGCGGACTTCGAGATGGCCAAGCGATCGGAACTCACCGCGGAATATCCCAAGCACCGAAAAGCTCATCGAAGAGTTGACTCGCCGGTAGCTGCCCGAATCTTAAGAGCTTGTGGATCGTCGGAGTTTGATTCAACAACGCGGTCCTCCTCCCTGGACGGGTGCCCCATGTTCGCCCCAGCGTACATGGGCCGAATCAGATGGGGCGCAGCCCCTTCCGCCGTTCTGCTACGCGGAAGAGAGAGTGTGTCGCCAAAAGCACAGTCGTTGCACGTGGAGTGAAAGCATTTGAAAAATCCGTTTTCGGCCCATGTACGCTGATGCGAACATGGGGCACCCGTCCAGGACCTAAGACCTTGGTGGGGTAGTGAAACGTCGAGGACCTGAGACCTTGGTGGGGTAGTGAAACGTCCAGGACCTAAGACTTTGGTGGGTAGTGAAACTTCCAGGACCTAAGACTTTGGTGGATAGTGAAACGTCCAGAACCACGACTTTGGTGGGGGATCAAATCCGAGGGGCTTCTGGCAGCGGATGGAGAATGCTCAACAACCCTTAGCTCCAAAAACTACGATCCAGCGTGCGGTACTGAATCGCCTCCGCAATGTGCCCCACTGTGATTGCCGGCTGAGCATCGAGGTCGGCGATGGTACGAGCGACCTTTAGTATCCGGTCGTGGGCCCGCGCGCTCAAGCCCTGCTGTTGCATAGCCCGCTCCAGCAAACGTTCCGCTTCCGGCGACAACTCACAATAGGTTCGGATTTGCCGCGTATGCATCTGCGCGTTAGTAAAAATCCGATCCGCGGCAAAACGATTGTGCTGCCGCTCTCGTGCCGCCAACACCCGTGCGCGAATTTCCGCGGAGCCCTCGCTCGCAGCACCGGATCGAAGCTCTCGATACTGCACCGCAGGAACCTCGATATGGATATCGATCCGATCCAGCAACGGACCCGATATTTTCGAGATGTAACGCTGCATCATGGGTGGAGTACACAGACACTCGTGGGACTTGTCGTTGAAATAACCACATGGACACGGATTCATCGCCGCCGCAAGCATGAAGCGCGCGGGAAAGCTGAGCGACATCGCAGCGCGGGAAATGGTGACAGTCCCATCCTCCAGCGGTTGTCGCATCACCTCCAGCACGTTCCGGGGAAACTCGGGAAGTTCATCCAAAAACAACACGCCATTGTGTGCCAACGAAACTTCGCCAGGACGTGGGACACTCCCGCCGCCAATGAGCCCTGCATCCGAGATGGAGTGATGGGGCGAGCGGAAGGGCCGCTGCGTAACCAACCCAGCATCGGCATCGAGCACGCCGGCAACGGAATGGATTTTGGTTGTCTCCAGCGCCTCCTCCAGGCGGAGCGGAGCAAGAATCGAAGGCAGCCGCTTGGCCAACATGGTTTTGCCCGATCCGGGCGGACCGATCATCAGGATGTTGTGACCGCCGGCGGCGGAAACCTCCAAAGCGCGCTTGGCCGTCTGTTGCCCGCGAACATCTTTGAAGTCGAGCGCGAAACTATGCTGCTCATTGAGAAGATGACGTGAGTCCACATGAAGAGGCTGGGCATGGATGCCGCCGTTCGCCGCCGCGTTCAGCAATTCACGTACCTGGATCAGAGTCCGGACAGGATAAACGTTCAAGCCTTCCACCATCGCTGCCTCGGCGGCGTTACGCTCGGGAACAATCAGGTTGCCGATGCCACGCGCACGCGCCGCCACGGCAATGGGCAGCACGCCGGGAACACCGCGCAGTGCGCCATCCAGTCCCAGTTCACCCACCAACAGGAATTGACCCAGATCCTTCAGGTGCAGAGCACCGTAGGCGCCGAGAATTCCGATCGCCATGGGCAAATCAAAACCCGATCCTTCTTTTTTCAGGTCGGCGGGAGCCAGGTTGATCGTAATGTCGGTCGGGGGAAGATCGAAGCCTGAGTTCTTGATGGCAGAGCGAACCCGATCGCGGCTTTCCCGCACTGCTGCATCCGGAAGCCCAACAGTATGGAAACAGTCATCCTTCGTGCGGATGCCGGAGTAATCGACTTCCACATCGATGATGTGAGCATCGATGCCGTAGACCGCCGCACTGAGCGCCTTGAAGAGCATGAGGTGGCGCGAGTATACAGGGGCGTAGACACCAACGACATTAAGCTCTGCTCATAATCGCGGTTATCGCTCCACTGCCATGGCGACCGAATTGCCGCCGCCTAGACACAGGGCAGCAACTCCACGATGCACGTCGCGGCGGATCATCTCGTAAATCAGCGCAACCAGAACGCGCGCGCCGCTGGCGCCGATGGGATGTCCGATCGCAACCGCTCCTCCGTTCACGTTCACCTTTGCCGGATCCATCCCCACTTCCTTCATCACGCCCAGGGCCTGGACGGAAAACGCCTCGTTCAATTCGTAGAGATCAGGATCGTCTTTGGACCAGCCCGCCTTCGCCAGGACGCGCTGGATTCCCAAAACGGGAGCGAGCATCACCCACTTGGGATCGATGCCGCTGGTCGCCTGGGCGCGAACGTGGACCATGGGTGTAAGCCCGAGGGATGCCGCTTTCGCGGCGGACATCACCACGACCGCCGCCGCGCCATCATTCACCCCGGGTGCGTTCCCGGCGGTAACCGTTCCGTCTTTCTTAAAAGCAGGCTTCAGTGCGCGCAGAGCTTCGATGGAGGCATCTTCACGCACGGATTCGTCACGGTCGAAGATGGTGGGCGCATCGCCCTTCTTCTTTGCCGGCAGTTCGACAGGAAGAACCTGGGATCGCAAGTAGCATGCGCGCCAAGCCGCAGCTGCCTTGCGATGGGAGTTGAGCGCGTATTGATCCTGCTCCTCGCGCGTGATGCCGTGCTTTTCGGCAACATGCTCTCCGGTGATGCCCATGTGGTAGTCGTTGTAGATCTCCCACAGACCGTCCTGGATCATCGAATCGACGACTGTCGCATTGCCCATGCGAAAGCCGCTGCGCCCCTGGGGAAGTAGGTAGGGCGTGTTGGTCATCGATTCCATGCCGCCGGCGATGACAATCTCCGCGTTGCCGGTCTGGATCGCCTGCACTGCCAGCCCTACTGCCTTCAACCCGGAGCCGCAGACCTTGTTGATGGTCATCGCACTGACCGAGGGCGAGAGACCGCCGTAGATCGCGGCCTGGCGTGCTGGATTCTGTCCCAACCCGGCGGAGACGACGTTGCCCATGATGCATTCGTCCACCTGCTCGGGATTGAGGCGCGCGCGGGTGAGTGCTTCGCGCACGACCAGGGAACCCAGTTGCACAGCAGAAAAAGTCGACAACGCACCCTGAAACTTTCCAACTGGCGTGCGGACTGCGGCGACAATGACTACATCTTCCATAACGGACGGCCTCAATTCTTGGATGCCAAAACAACGGAACACAATAACATGACGACGATAGAACCGGCGCAGTCTCCCCGCGGGGGAACGTATGAGCAAGGCAGCCTGCTGGCGCCGTGGTGGCACACCACGCTGATGATATTGGTGATCCTTGGGCTTTCTGTGGCCGGCGTGAGGCAACTGCGCAATTTTGGTGATCAGCCGCTGCACTTGGTGGCGAACTACTGTCTGACCATCGCGTATGAATGGTTTCTGGCCGGACTGGTGCTGTGGGGCTTGCACATGCGCAAGGTTCCGCTGCGGCAATTGCTGGGCGAGCGCCGACCTGGTGCCCGGGCATGGTTGGCGGATTGCGCGTTCGCGCTGGGTTACTGGGTGGTTGCGCTCCTGGTGCTCGCGCTCCTCGGCAACGTGCTGGTGAAAATCTCGGGATCGCACATTGACCCGCAGAAGATCGGTGATGTGACCCAGAAGCTCGCGCCGGTCACGCCACTCGAGATGGTGCTGTTCCTGGTCCTGAGCATCTCCGCCGGTGTTTGCGAGGAATTGGTGTTCCGCGGTTACCTACAGCAGCAATTTGCGCGCATGGGGCGGAGGATTTGGGTTGGTGTCGCGCTCTCCGCGATGGTGTTTGGCGGAGCGCACGGGTACGAAGGAGATCGCAGGAATCGTGCTCATCGCTGCGTATGGAGCGATGTTTGGTGTGCTCGCACTGCTGCGGCGAGGACTACGGACAGGAATGATCGCGCACGCCTGGCACGATTCGATCAGCGGTGTCGCGCTGGTGTTGTTGCGACATTATGGTGTCCATCTTGCGGGAAAGTGAGCGCTGGGGAAAGTCGGTGGTTGGCTATAGCGATTCCGATCAGCGAATTGATTCTCACAAAATGCTATTTTTTTCTTGACACTATTTTTTTGGGATTCTATACATTCGTTAACTGCAAAGTATCTCTTGCAGGTTCGATGTCGACTCGACAAAGGGAGAATAGAAACAATGGCAACCAAGAAAGCAGTAGCAAAGAAGCCAGCGAAGAAGGCAGCCAAGAAAACAGCAAAGAAGAAGTAAGCAGGCAACGTAACAGGCAACACAATCGGGGGACGCCAAAAGCGTCCCCCGAAGTGTTTTTGGTGGAAGCTGTATCGTCAGTGTTCATGCGGTTCCCACGCACATTCGCAGGCGAGCAAAAAGTTCTCAGAGGTGGGTGGAAGTTGAGGATCACACGGACGGCGATGCATCCATGCAATCCCTATTCCGTGAAATCTCCTTGTCCGGCCGTCTCCTATTTTGCCGCCGGCGGCTTGTGACGTCTCACTCCTGGGGGCCGGAAAAACGAGGACAACGCAAGGGCGAGAGCGAGGGCCGGGGTCGCTTTCGGGGACCGAGCCACCCCACCTCTTACCAAAGTGGTACTGGGCCATGCCACCTTTAGATGACAGGATGGAGCGATGACAAGAAGACGGTGGATCGCCGACGAATGGGACGACCACAGCGCTTCACTCAAGGGTGAGCAGGCTGCTCACCTGATTCGCGTGCTGCGCGCGCAGGCCGGCATGGAATGTGACATGGTGGCGGGGGATCGCGTCTGGCGCGCCGTCATTTCCGGCGTGAGCGGAGATGCCGTGCGCTTCACGCTGCTCTCCGAGGTAGAAGCGGATCCGGCACTTCCGGTAACGCTTTTGCTCTCCATCTTCAAATTCGACCGCATGGAGTGGATCATCGAAAAAGCGACAGAGCTCGGAGCGGAGAGGTTTATTCCCATGACCGCGCGGCGCAGTGAAAAGCATCTGGCCCAGGCTGCACCGGCTCGTGTGGAGCGTTGGCGGCGAGTAGCGCGCGAGGCGGCGAAGCAGTCACGTCGATCGGACGTGCCCGTGGTCGAAGATGTGATTTCACTGAAGTCGGCTGTGAATATCAGGGCAGCAGGGCTCGGCTTGAGTTTGCTGCTGGCTGAACAGGAACGCTCACGCACTTTGTACGCCGCGATGCAGGCAGGGTTGCAGCAACCCACCATGGAAAGACCGGTAGTGCACTTCGCCGTAGGACCGGAAGGCGGGTGGGCTGCGGAGGAAGAGGCACTGTTTCAATCGGAGGGTTGGCAGCCGGTGAGTTTGGGTCCGCGCATCCTGCGCGCTGAGACGGCGGCGATCACCGCCATGGCGGTGATCGCCGCGATGATTACCTGAGGATCGGTTGCCGGTTGAGAAACTGCAGATCCCTCGGCTTCGCTCGGGATGACAAAGGAGAGGGCGGTGGCTTCCTCTGCTTTCACTGCTGGTAGAGAGCGAAGCCGGTGCCGCCTCCCGGATGGCGAATCCTACAGTTTGGCTCAATCTCTCCTTGTCATCCCGAGCGAAGCCGAGGGATCTGCAGTTTCTCAACCGGCATCGAATGCGGCGGAAAGCACGACCCTACCCTTTATCGTCCGAAGCGAAGAGGGACTAGCTGAACAGGTCCTTCATTTTGCCCAGGAGGCTGCGGGAGGTGGGCTTGTTCTCTATGTGCATGGTCTCGCCGAGTTGGCGAAGCAGATCGCGCTGCATCTTCGACAACTTCTTGGGCGTCTGCACAACAAGCTGCACGACCAAATCTCCCCGGCCGTGTTCGTTGAGATGAGGAACACCCTTGCCGCGGAGCCGGAACTCCTTGCCTGACTGCGTACCCTCGTGGATCCGCAGCGTGGTGTCACCTTCAAGCGTCGGCACCTGAATCTCATCCCCTAAGGCAACCTGAGGGAAGGAAACGAAAATGACACAATAAAGGTCATTGCCATCGCGCTCAAAGAACTCGTGCGCCTTTACCGAGAGCACAACATAGAGATCTCCCTTGGGCCCACCCGCACGCCCCGCGTCGCCCTCACCCTGGTAGCGAATGCGGGTTCCATCCTCCACGCCGGCCGGTACGCTGACACTGATGGTGTGGCGGCGGTCCGTCAGCCCAGCACCATTGCACTGCAGACATGGATGGGTAATCACTTGCCCCGCACCATTGCAGATAGGACAGGTGCGAGCGATGGAGAAGAAACCCTGCTGGTAACGAACCTGTCCGCGGCCCGCGCATTGCTGACAGGTCTCCGGACCACGACCGGCCGGCGCTCCGGTACCTCGGCACTCGATGCAAACCTCAGCGCGCCTGATCTGGATTTCTGTCTGCTTACCGAAAACGGCTTCTTCGAACTCGAGCGACAGATCGTAGCGAATGTCCCGGCCGCGTTGCACTCGTCCGTTGCGACGGTTGCCGCCCATGTTGAACATCTCTCCGAAGAAGTCTCCGAAGATGTCCCCTACGTCGGCAGCGGCAAATCCATCAAAGCCCGGTCCACCCGCACCAGTGACGCCTGCGTGCCCGTAACGATCGTAGGCAGCGCGCTTCTGCGGATCAGAGAGCACCTGGTAGGCTTCGCTCGCCTGCTTGAACTTCTCTTCCGCTTGCGGGTTATCCGGATTGCGGTCGGGGTGAAACTGCATCGCCAGACGCCGGTACGCGGTCTTCAGCTCCTGATCGTTGCAGTCGCGTGAGACACCGAGAAATTCGTAGTATTCGACTTTGGTCACTTTGGATGTTGGACTCATGCTTCTTTCTGTTGCGGATTGTTTACCACACGAACCAGGGCGGGACGAAGCAGGCGGTCCTTAATACGGTATCCGCGGCGAACTTCATCCAGGACCTGGTGGTCGGGAAGATCGGTGCGATCGATACTCTCGAGCGCCTCGTGGACACGGGGATCAAAGCGTGCACCCACCGCCTCCACGGGCTGCACATTGAGAGAGCGCAGCACCTCTTCCATTTGTTTAACAACAAGTTCCAGCCCACTCCGTAACTGCTCCAGAGAGCCAGAGGATCCCAGGGCCAGGTGAAAATTATCCAGGACGGGCAAAAACTGCTCGACCGCGCCGGAGACGGCGAAATCGCGGAAATCCGCCCGTTCACGCGCGTCCCGTTTGCGGGCATTCTCAAACTCCGCTTGCAGGCGAGCCAACCGTTCGACGGATTGGTCGCGCTCTTGTTTCAGGCGATCGACTTCACTTTGCAGATGAGCCGTAGCCTCTGCGATACCGGGAGCGCTTGGGTCCCGGCTTTCGACTTCCTCGACGCCTTCGGCGGCCGTATCGACGTGCTGCGTTTCGTTGGTTTCGGTGACTTTACGTGACATAGTGATTGGGTGAAAGCCTTTCGCTTAACTCTGATGCTGGATCGTCAACAACGATGCAGATTGGCCGTACGCTATCGCGAGGCTCTACACCTGTAGGGGAATGCTCTACTGCGTAGGTAGTATGCGATCAGAAAGCTGCGCAATAAAGGACACAGCGTTGATCGTTTCCTGGTAAGGGATGCGTGTGGAACCAATCACCGCAACCGTGCCCAGACTCTGCGTGCCTAATCGCGCCGGGGCGCCGATCAGGACCAGATTTCGCATTTCCGGAATCGTTTCCTCCAAACCAACGACCACACGGACCGCTTGCTGGCGGGCATCTACATACGCGTCCAGCAGCTCGATCAACCGCTGCTTGGTTTCGAGCGCACTCAGCAATCCGCGCAACCGCTCTGCGTCCGCTTGCCCGGCTACCAGGTTGGCCACCCCAACAATAAATATCGACTGCACCGCGGTGTCCTGTTCCAATGCACCTTTGCGGCAGAGTTCGTCAATCGAACGCATCAGCTGGTCGTATTCACTGCGTTCCTGCTCCAAGCGGCGGGCAAGCTCTGTGCGGATGCGTTCGATCGACCAGCCACGATAGTTCTGGTTCAGAAACGCCGCCGCAGTTTCCAACTCAGCCAGGGCGAGATCGCGGTCCAGAGTCAGTACGCGATCCAAGACCACTCCGGATTTCGTGACCACGACCGCCAGCACACGGCCTACGGAGATGCGTGAAAAATGAATGTGATCCAACCAATACGTCTCGGACTGCGCGGCCATGGCAACGCCGACACCACTTGAAATCAATGCCAGCACGTGCGATGTGCGTTCCAGAAATTGTTGCCGGCTGCTCACTCCGGCGAAGCTGTCCTCTATCTGATCTCTGCGCTCTTGCGTAAGCGCGATGGGCGCCAGCCGGCTGCCACCGTTCAGCTGCTCGACATAAAGGCGGAAGGCACTTGCGGTGGGGCAACGGCCAGCCGAGGTGTGCGGCTGCTCCAGCAACCCTGCATCCCCTAGCGACGCCATGACGTTGCGAATCGTCGCCGCGCTCATCCCATCTTTATTGTCGAGTTGGCGAGCCACGGTTTGGGAGGCAACCGGTTCCCCGGTCGCGATATAAAGTTCGATGATCGCGTTCAGGACCAGCCGGTCGCGCGGGCTGATCCGAAGGTCGGAAGACATTGTCCACCTGCCCTAAGGCGCACATTCCACACTGGTTTAAATCTCAATCAGCGCAGACTTTCCACCAATCATTCTAGAAGCTTGAGTGTGACACTGTCAACATGACGCAGGCCTAGGTTATCTCGAAGATGTTCTCATCCTTCGCCGACTGGGCCAGCGCGCGCTCGACCACTTTGCGCGCGACCTCGAAGAATTGTTGAGCATGCGCGTTGCCTTGTCCCGCCAGCACGATGGGTAATCCATTGTCGCCGCCATGGCGGATCTCCGGATCCAGTTCGATCGACCCCAGGAATGCCAGGTTGGCTTGCTTCGCCAGCCGTTCCGCGCCACCCCGGGAAAAGATGTCGATCACCTCATGACAGTGCGGGCAGGTGAACTGGCTCATGTTCTCGACTAGGCCCAAGACTTCGACGTTGACCTGATGGAACATCTCCAATGCCTTACGCGCATCCTGGAGTGATACGTCGGACGGCGTAGAAATGATAACCGCGCCGGTAAGAGGAACCGTCTGCACCAGGGAGATGACGACGTCCCCGGTTCCTGGGGGAAGATCGACCAACAGAAAATCAAGTTCGCCCCACTGTACCTGTTGCAGAAACTGGCGGATGATCTGGTGCAACATGGGACCGCGCATCACCAGCGGCTTATCACCGGGGGAAATAAATCCGACCGAAATAAGTTTGACTCCATGGGAGACCAACGGCTCAATCTGATTGTTTGGGAGTACCCGCGGCTGCTGGCCGATGCCCATCATGAGGGGAACATTCGGACCATAAATGTCGGCGTCGATAAGACCGACGCGAAAGCCCATCTTGACTAATGCGGCGGCCAAGTTGACGGCGAGGGTGGTCTTGCCCACTCCGCCTTTGCCCGATCCCACAGCGATAATGTTTGCCACACCCGGCAGGGTTTGCGGCCCAGGCGGCGTTTGCATGTGTCCCATATCGATCCCCTTTATGGCGCGGCGTGCGCATTTACTTTGCGCTCGCGCTCCTTTTGGCTTTGTTCGCGACGCCGTCCGGCGTCATGGTAGCGGCGTTTGTCTACTTCCGTTTCTGGTTCCAGTGGAGGAACCCGCACGCGGCGTCCCTGACGATCGACGGCAACGAAGGTAAGGTACGCCGATGCGACATGGCGCAAAGTCCCGTCGATGGTTTGTTCCACCCACACCTTGACGCCCACTTCCATGGAGGTGCGAAAGGCGCGATTGAGAGTGGATTTTAGAATCAGCAAATCTCCCACATGCACGGGCGCGATAAAGTCGATGTGATCCATGGAAGCCGTGACGACATAGGAACGAGCGTGACGGTACGCCGCGATCGCGCCCACCAGGTCGATGTGGTGCATGAGGCGGCCGCCCAGCAGATTGCCCAGAGTATTGGCGTCATTGGGCAAGACCAGCTCCGTCATCTCAGACCGCGAGTCCGCAACCTTTCGAGGCGGAAGCACAGGCTCAACTGATTCCATAGAATTCAAGTGTCGACAATTGCGTCCACGAATGCAAATCGAGTGCGCAGACGCGAGCGTGGCTTACAGTAAAGGGAAGTTATGGACAAAATTGCGATGCTTACCCAAATCCTGGAGCAAAACCCGGCAGATGCCTTTGCCCGCTACGGGCTAGCGATGGAGCATGCCAACCAGGGTCAGACAGAACCGGCGTTGGCTGAGTTCGACCGGCTGCTTTCCACTCATCCCGATTACACTGCCGGCTATTTTATGGCGGCGCAAACGCTGGTGAAAGCCGGCCGCACGGATGAGGCAAAGGCGCGCCTCAAACAAGGGATTGCCAGCGCGCAACGGACCGGCAACCGCCACGCGATGAGTGAGATGGAGGCGCTGCTGATGGAGCTGGAGTGATTGCGGATGCCATCAAAACCAGCACCTTGACAATGGGTCGCTGCGTCCCAAAGGCGAGCATAATAGCTACAGAATGAAGATACCGTTGTTTCCGCTGGAGGTAGTGCTGTTTCCCGAAGCAGCGCTACCGCTGCACATTTTCGAAGAACGTTATAAGGAGATGGTGAGCGTTTGCCTGGCGGAGAAGACTGGCTTTGGAGTGGTCTGCGCTCAGCGCGAAGGGCTGGCTGTCGTCGGCTGCACGGCCGAGATCGTGCGCATACTGGAGCGATATCCCGACGGGCGGCTGGACATCCTTTGCGAGGGGGCCCACCGTTTCGAAATAGAAAACCTGGACAACTCCCGTAACTATTTGCAGGCGGAAGTCGATTTCTTCAGTGACGAAGGTGAACCTGCCACGCGAGCCATGCGCGAGCAGTGCACCGCATTGCATTTCGAAGTGCTGGAGTTGACAGGTGGTGAAAAGACCCACCGGGCGTTCGACCTGAATGAACCGGTTGCCTTTCGGCTGGCGTGGGCGTCACCCACCGATCTTTCTTTCCGGATTGAGTTATTGGCCATGCGATCGGATGCGGAGCGCACGGAGCGGTTGATCGCGCTGTACTCCGGCATGCTGCCCAAACTCCGCCGGGGCGCAAAGGCCAGCAGCACTGCCAGCGGCAATGGACACATCATGTAGCAGGTGCGGCCCGATGGTGTAAGGTGATCCATAGGGGCCGGCAGCATTCTCAGCGCAGCAACTTCGCTCCAAGGAGCAAACTATGTCTTCTCCTCTTCCGCAGACTCTGGGTGAACTACAAAGCAGCAAAGAGTTCTACGAAGCGCGCCTGAAAAAGCGCAGCGTAAAAGACGAACTGCGCGAGAACCTGATTGCCCGGCTTAAGGCCAAGCAGACAATCTTCCCCGGGATTGTCGGCTATGAAGATACGGTTGTGCCGCAGATTGTGAACGCGGTGCTCTCTAAGCAAAACTTCATCCTGCTTGGACTGCGCGGCCAGGCGAAGAGCCGCATTCTGCGCGGGCTGACCGAGCTGCTCGATGAGCAAATGCCCTACGTATCCGGCTGCGAGATACGTGACAATCCCTACCATCCGTTGTGCAAGCGCTGTCGCGATCTGATTGCGGAAAAGGGTGCGGCCACGCCTATCGCTTATCTACACCGGCGGGACCGCTATGTGGAGAAACTGGCTACTCCGGACGTAACCGTGGCCGACCTGGTCGGCGATCTTGATCCCATCAAAGCGGCGCGCTCGGGGCAAGACTTGTCCAGTGAGTTGACCATGCACTACGGCCTGCTGCCCCGAGCCAACCGCGGAATCTTTGCCATCAACGAGCTCCCTGACCTCGCCGGCAAGATCCAGGTAGCGCTGTTCAACATCATGCAGGAAGGCGATGTGCAGATTAAGGGGTATCCCGTACGCCTGGAGCTGGACATTGTTCTTGCCTTCAGCGCCAATCCTGAGGATTACACGGCACGGGGCAAGATCGTCACCCCACTCAAAGACCGAATCGGATCAGAGATTCGAACACACTATCCTGAGACCATCGAAGAAGGCATGGCCATTACCGCGCAGGAGGCGTGGAGTGAACGCGGCTCAGCCAAGATCACCGTCCCGCAGTATTTGCGCGAGGTGATCGAGCAGGTGGCGTTCTCTGCGCGCGAAGACAAGAAGGTAGATAAGCGCAGCGGTGTCAGCCAGCGCCTGCCCATTTCGACAATGGAGCTGGTAGTTTCGAACGCCGAGCGGCGGGCTCTGCTTCACGGGGAAAAGCTGGTGGTGCCGCGGGTGAGCGATCTGTACGCTGCCATGCCGGGCATCACGGGAAAACTTGAACTGGAATACGAAGGAGAAATGCGCGGCGCCGATGTGGTGGTGCGCGACTTGATTCGTGCTGCTATCGGCAAGATCTTCGACAAGTATTTCTCCGGTACCAATACCCAGCAGATCGAGCAATGGTTCAACCTGGGCGGCACGGTTCGTATCGACGACGATCAGCCTTCACAAGCGATCCTCGATGAACTGAAGCAGATTCAGGGGATGTTTGCGCAATTGGCTCCGGTCTCGGTGAAGGCCTCGGACGCGCCGGAGATCGCAGTCGCCGCGGCGGAGTTCCTGCTGGAAGGCATGTACGCCCACAAGCGGCTGAGCCGTAGCGAAGAGCGCGGGTTTACCGCCCAGGAAAAGGCTACTCGCAAACAAGAGCGGGTGGAGGAACGGGAGTACGACGAATTCCAGGAGCAGCGCCGAAGCCGTCGTGGATTTAACTAGATGAAGAGAATCCGCTATACAAAATACACCGGCGACCCAGCCTCAGAGATGAGCATGGAAGACCTGCTCAAGGCTCTGTCGGAGTATTTGCTGGATTCCGGTTTTCAGGATCCGTGGTCGCGGTTCGCTGAACTCAATGGCGAGCACACTATGGAGAACCTGCGCGAAGCGTTGCGCCAGGCCCTGGAAGCGGGAGATCTCTTCGACGGCGACATGCAGCAGCGCATCCAGGAGATGGCGGATAGCGGCGAACTTGATGAGTTGTTGGACAAGATTATCGAGCGAATGGAGCAGGAGAACTACATTTCCACCCAGGGACGCCAGAATCCAAACCAGCAATCGACCGGCGGCAAGGCCGGTATGGCTGAGGGGCAGGTGCGCTTCGAAGTGACGGACAAGAGCCTGGATTTTCTGGGATTCAAGACGTTAAGGGATCTGCTTGGGTCGCTGGGCAAATCGAGTTTCGGACGCCATGACACGCGACATTTTGCTACCGGCATTGAGGCCAGCGGTGCCTCCAAGGCGTATGAATTCGGCGATGTGCTGAATTTGGACACAACCGCGACGCTGAGCGCGGCCATCGCGCGAGAGGGGATCACGCTGCCGCTGAACCTGGAATACTCCGATTTGCAGGTGCACCAGTGTGAGTATCAGAGCTCCTGCGCCACGGTGGTGATGCTGGATTGCTCTCACTCCATGATTCTTTACGGTGAGGATCGGTTCACGCCGGCTAAGAAGGTGGCCATGGCGCTCTCTCACCTGATTCGCACGCAGTACCCGGGCGACTCGCTCTCCCTGGTGCTGTTTCACGATTCGGCCGAGGAAGTGCCCATTTCGCAGATCGCCCGGGTTAAGGTGGGGCCCCATTACACCAACACCCGCGAGGGCTTGCGGGTGGCGCAGCGGATTCTCGAACGTCAGCGAAAAGATATGAAGCAGATTGTGATGATCACCGATGGCAAGCCTTCTGCGCTCACCCTGCCGGATGGGCGTATTTATAAGAACGCTTTTGGGCTGGATCCGCTGGTGGTGAGTGAGACGCTGGAAGAAGTGGCCCGGTGCAAACGGTCTAACATCATGATCAATACGTTCATGCTGGCTTCGGACCTGGGCTTGGTTCAGTTCGTGCAGAAGATGACCAAGATGTGCCGCGGCAAGGCGTATTTCACCACCCCGGATACGCTGGGCGAATATCTGCTGATGGATTACATGTCCCGCAAGATGAAGACCATTCACTAGGTCTGCTGGACCCCGAGAGAGAATCTGCAGATCCCTCGGCTACGCTCGGGGTCCAAACCGAACTCAGCCCTCATTACTTACCCATATAGATAAACCGTAGGATAAACAGCGCCGCAAGCACTAACAGCATCCAGTCCTGCCGGGTGACCTGTCCACGCAACACCCGCAGCACCGCGAACGACGTAATCCCAAACGACAAACCGTTGGCGATCGAAAACGTCAACGGAATCGTAATCACGGTAAGAAACGCCGGCACCGCCACCATCGGGTCTGACCACTCAATCTCAGTGACGGCAGAAATCATCAACCCCCCAACCAGGATCAGCGCCGGAGCCGTCGCGGCCATCGGAATAGTGGCCACCAGCGGCGCCACAAACAAGGCCATCAGGAACAGCAATCCGGTGACGATCGAAGCAACACCGGTCCGGCCGCCAACCGCAACGCCCGCCGCACTCTCGATATAACTCACCACGGTGCTTGTCCCGGCCATGGAGCCAGCCAGCGTCGCCGTAGCATCCGCAAACAGAATGCGATTCAACCGCGGAATCACACCATCTGACTTCACCAATCCCGCCTTCTTGGTAACCGCCACCAACGTGCCCACGTTATCGAACAAATCCACAAACAGAAAGACAAACACAACTTCGAGCACGCCGTCGCCGAAGTTTCCGCTCAGGTGCAGAGCTCCCCGGATGTTGAGTTGAAACGCCGTAGCGGTCAAGTCCGCCAGGCGGTAGTGAACCGGATGCCACTTGACGATACCCAACGCGAAACCCACCGCCGTTGTACCGAGAATGCCCAGTAGCATCGCGGTACGCACCCGCCACGCCTGCAGCACGGCAATCGCCAGCAGGCAAACGCAAGCCAGGGCAGTTTGTGGCGCCCGTAGATTCCCCATGCCCACCACTGTTGCCGCGTTGGGCACAATGATGCCCGCATCCCGTAAGCCAACAAAGGCGACAAATAGTCCCACCCCCGCAGCCACGGCGGCAAACAACTCCCGGGGGATGGCATTCACGATCAACTGGCGAACTCCGGCCGCTGTCAACAGCAAGAAGGCGCAACCCGAGAGGAAGACGCAGCCCAGCGCAGTCTGCCAGGGAATCCCCATTCCCTTGACGACAGTAAACGCAAAATACGCGTTGAGGCCCATGCCCGGCGCCAGGGCAATCGGATAATTGGCGATGATGCCCATCAGGATGCAGCCAATGGCTGCCGACAGGCAGGTAGCGGCGGCCACCGCGGGAATGGGCATGCCCGCTTCGCTCAAAATGTTCGGGTTCACAAATACGATGTACGCCATCGTCAGGAAGGTAGTTGCGCCGGCAAGAATCTCCGTGCGCAAAGTCGATCCGCGCTCCTCGACATGGAACATTCGCTCCAGGTAACTCAAATTTCCCGTGCTGTGCCCTGGCACTGTCGTGCTCATGGTTTCTCCTTTAGCTGAGAGCCCGGTATGTGGTTCTGGTAGCGATCCCAATTCGTAACAATATTTGAGACGACGACATTACCCACCCGGTATGCCGCTTCGAGGGCGGGCAAATAGGCACTGTAGCGGTGTCCTTGCATGGCGGCCAGGCTTTGGGCCGCTGTCAATCCAGTCGCGGGCTGATCGAAGTTGCTTACCGTGCGCAGCACCATGACGCGGTTAAGATCGACGCGTCCAGCGCGTTGGAGAAAGGTCAGCGATTGCAAAACGCCAGTGTCCTCCATGGCGGAAGTAACAAAATTACCCTTCCCGTCGGTGTGATAGCTCACCCAGTCGTTTGCCCATTGGTCGAGCAGTTTGCCGTGCCAGAAGGTGGAACCAGACAGCGTGTCGCCTTTGAGAACGAACGGGGGACGATGCGCATTCGCCCCCGCGAAATGCGCCCTCGCCTCCTGTAAGGCGGGCGAATCGTCGAGTGTAACCGCTTTGGTTTGCTGATATGCCCATTCCCTCAAGCCAGGATTCAGGTGAAACATGGTGAAGTTTTCGTCGTTACGCGGCTTTTCGTAGGGCACTGTCTTATTCAGCGGAACGTAGCCCGTGGTCCATTGCGGCGGAATTTCCCGGGCATCGACCTCGTAAGCAAGATCTCCATCCACCACCCACTCCGCCCACACAGCGGAGCCCAAGGAGGCATCCTGTGGGTCGGCCCCGGCAATGCCTGCGACTAACCAATACGCCTTACTTAGGTCGAAGCGTGGATCGAGACCAAGCGCCATGATGGATGCGGCGGCCCTGGCCGTCCCGACACCGGCCAGCACACCCATGACACCCTGATCGTTCATGCGCAGAGTGTGGAAGCCCTGGGGAAAGGGATAGAGATGGTCGAGGTGTTCGCGTTCCACCCAATACTGGTACTCGCCCGGCGTGTCGCCCTGATCGGCTCCGGGCTCGAAGAGCGAGATCACTACGACTTTCACTGGGATTGGCGGTGGCTCGGCCGCACCAACGCCGGCCGTGGAAAAGACCAGGAAGAAAAAGGCCAGCAGTCGAGTGCTCATACGGGAGCATAGACGGAAGACAGCCCGGGCACCAACAGAAAAAGCGCAGACCCCCGTTCCGCTCATTTCCACGAAAGGTCCGCCGAACTGCAGATCCCTCGGCTTCGCTCGGGATGACAAAGGAGAGGGCGTTCCTATATGGAAGGTGGTTCCGAACCGAAAGGCGCTTCGGTCCCGCAGCCAATCCCTATAAAACCGTTGCCTTCTCCTTTGTCATCCCGAGCGAAGCCGAGGGATCTGCAGTTCCGCGGACCTTTCGTGGAAACGCGTGATTCTATCCGGAAGCGAAGCAGAGTGGAGAGATCTGCGGTTTTTCTTCCTAATAAACAATCTTTGACTGATGTTCCTGCCAGGCGCGAAAATTCTCGATCGCCAGCTCCGGCAGCAACCGAACCATGGGTAACTTGCGTTGGCCGGGAGGCACGCTAAGTTCCTCATAGATAAAGTGGTCGTCGAATCCTACCTCGGCCGCATCATGACAGGTATTGCCATAGACCACTTTGTCCAAGCGGACCCAGTAAATCGCACCCAGGCACATAGGACACGGTTCGCAACTGGTATAAAGCACGCAACCCGGCAGTTGAAACGTCCCCGACGCCTTGCACGCCTCGCGTATGGCATTCACTTCCGCGTGCGCCGTGGGATCATTGTCGGCCGTAACCCGGTTGACTCCAGTGGAAACAACCTCACCATTCCTGACCACCACCGCCCCAAACGGTCCACCAACCCCGCTGCGCACATTCTCCGTGGCCAGCCGGATGGCAAGTCGCATGAAATCATTCTCGGTCTTCATGTTCATTTTCTCTTGCACTCTCCCGAGGGGTGCCCGAATATCCGAAGTATGACACAGGCTTTTGTCTCCAGCCGGGTAGTCACTCCTGAAGGAGTGCGGCCGGCCGCGGTCGTGGTCGAAGAGGGGCGTATCCAGTCTGTGCGCAGCATCGCAGACACACCGCGCGCCGCCCAGCTGCATCAACTCGGCGACCTGGTGCTGCTACCCGGGCTGGTGGATTCGCATGTGCACATCAATGAACCAGGCAGGACGGAATGGGAAGGCTTCGCCACCGCGACCCGCGCCGCCGCCGCCGGCGGCTACACCACTCTGGTAGATATGCCCCTTAACTGCCTTCCCGAAACCACAACCGTAGCTGCACTCGAAGCCAAACGACACGCAGCCGCCGGCCAATGCCGTGTCGATTGGGCGCCGTGGGGCGGATTGACGGGTCTGAACTCCGGGCACCTGGCAGCGCTGGCAGAGGCAGGAGTCGCCGGCTTCAAGTGCTTCCTCATCAACCCCGGCATCGAAGGCTTCGCCATGATCGAGAAGCACGAGCTCGAGGCGGCTTTACCCATATTGGCCGGCACCGGCTTGCCTCTGCTAGTGCACGCGGAACTGGCGGAGCATCTGTACCCAGGCAACGACACGGATGACTGGACGCAGTACGCAACCTATCTGCGCTCGCGGCCGGACGAGGCGGAACTGGCAGCTATCCGCTTGCTGATCGAGCTTTGCCGCAGGTATTCGTTTCCGTTGCACATCGTTCATTTGTCCACCGCGCTGGCGATCCCGGAGTTGGCCGGCGCTCGCAACGAAGGACTTCCCATCACGGTAGAAACCTGTCCTCACTACCTGCACTTCTGCGCTGAAGAAATTCCTACGGGCGGCACACTTTACAAATGCGCCCCGCCTATTCGTTCACAGTCGAATCGCGAAGCTCTGTGGCAGGGGATGCGCGATGGAGTGATCGACTTGATCGCTACCGATCACTCGCCCTGCCCACCAACGATGAAGCAAGGAGATTTTCGCCAAGCCTGGGGAGGTATCGCCAGCCTCAGCGTCGCTATCTCCGTAGTCTGGACAGACATGCGCGAGCGCAATCTGCCCCTAGATCGCCTGGCCTGCTGGATGTCCGCGCAGCCGGCCAAACTCGCCGGCCTCCACGACCGCAAAGGCGCCATCGCAGCGGGTTACGACGCGGACCTGGTAGTCTTCGATCCCGATGCCGAGTTCACCTTGCGCGCAGAAGACCTGCAGTATCGCCACCTGGTGTCGCCGTATCTCGGGGAAACCCTGCACGGTAAGGTGCATGCCACCTTCGTAAGAGGCGCCGCGGTTTATGACCAGGGCTCCTTCCCCGAATCACCCGTAGGCAGGGAACAAATTAGAATCAAAGTCTGTTGCTAAGAGGAGGGCTCGCCTTTTGCAAACTCGGGTCGTGGGTGTCTCCGTTCCCCGCAAGGAGGGCCCTGCCAAATTAACCGGGCAGGCCCGCTACATCGACGATCTCTCCCTGCCGGGCATGATCTTCGGCGCCACGGTGCGCAGCACCATTGCCCGCGGAGCGATTGAAGAGATCCGATTTGGAGAAGGCGTCCCCTGGCACGAGTTCACGATCGTCACCGCCAAAGATATTCCCGGCCGCAATATCGTCGCGCTCATCATGGATGACCAACCCTGCCTGGCCGATGGCTTTGTCAATCATCCGGAGGAGCCGATCCTGCTCCTGGCGCACCCCGATCGCCACGCCCTGGCAGCCGCGGTAGCCGCCGTCAAGATCACCTATACGCCGGCGCCCTCCATCCACAGCATCGAGGAAAGCGAGCGCCGCGAAGTCATCATCTGGGGCAAAGACAACATCTTCAAGAGCTACCGGATGGAAAAAGGAGATGTAGACCAGGCTTGGAAAGATGCTGCCTGGATTATCGAGGGCGAGTACACCACAGGAGCCCAGGAACAGCTTTATATCGAACCCAATGGAGTCATCGCCCAGGCCAGCAGCACCGGCGGTCTCACCATCTGGGGTTCGATGCAATGTCCGTTTTACGTACACAAAGCTTTGGTAGCGCTCACCGGCCTCCCTGCGGAAAACGTTCGCGTTATACAGGCCGAGACCGGCGGCGCGTTTGGCGGCAAAGAAGAATATCCATCCATGCTCGCAGCGCATGCGTCACTGCTGGCCATGAAATCGGGGCGCCCGGTAAAGATCATCTACGACCGCATGGAAGACATGGCGGCCACCACCAAGCGGCATCCCTCGCGCACCCGTCATCGCACGGCGGTCAGCGCCGACGGGAAACTCCTCGCCGCCGAGATCGACTTCGCGACGGATGGCGGCGCGTACGCCACCTTATCGTCGACCGTGCTTTCGCGTGGCACCATCCATGCCGGTGGCCCTTATTACTGGCCTAACATCCGGGTGAACGCAAAAGCCTATGCCACCAACACCCCGCCTCACGGCGCCTTCCGGGGCTTCGGCGCTCCGCAAAGCCTGTTTGCGCTGGAGCGGCACATGGACCACATCGCGAAGACCATTGGCATGGCCCCCGACGAATTCCGCCGCCGCAATCTGTTGCACCAGGGGATGACGACCGCGACCAACCAGGTGATTCACGAGCCAATCGTCATGGACCAGATGCTCGAACGCGCACTCGAACTCACCGACTACCATGCCAAGGTGAAGCAATTCGCAGCGCACAATTTGACCAGCAGCAAAAAGAAGGGCATCGGTATCGGCGCCTTTCTGCACGGCGCCGGTTTTACCGGCTCCGGCGAACGGTACCTCAACGCCTTGGTAGGCCTCGAAGCAACCGCCGCGGGCGGACTCCGCGTGCTGGTATCGAGTACGGAATTCGGACAGGGCACGAACACCATCCTTTGCCAAATTGCAGCGGAAACACTAGGGCTCGAGTACGACGACGTCAGCATGGCGCCGGTCGATACCAGCATCAGCCCCAACAGCGGCCCCACCGTGGCATCGCGCACGGCCATGATCATCGGCAAGATTGTCCAGACCGCCGCGTTGAAGATGCGCCAGACTTTGATCGATAGCGGACTGCTTGAACCTTCGGCCTGCCGCGGACCATTCCTCGCTGCGTGCCAGGCGTACCGCAAGCAATTCGGCGAACTGCAGTCGTTCAGCCGCTACGAGGCGGCGCCTAATATTTTCTGGAATGACGAGCTCTACAGCGGCGAGGCCTACGGCGCGTATGCCTGGGCAGTCTATATGGCGGAGGTCACGGTCGATACCGTCACCTACAGCGTCACCATTGACGACTTTGTTGCCTTGCAGGAGATTGGCAAGGTGATCCATCCTGTGCTCGCCGGCGGCCAGATCGAAGGGGGGGTGGCCCAGGGAATCGGATATGCGTTGTATGAGAAGGTAGTTTGGAAAGACGGGCAGATGATCAATAACCAGATGACCAACTACATCATGCCCACTGCGGAAGATATCCCGCCGATCCGCGTCTACTTCGAAGAGGTGCCCTACCAGTATGGTCCGTATGGGGCCAAGGGAATCGGCGAGCTCCCGATGGATGGCCCCGCACCGGCAATCATCAACGCAGTGGTGCAGGCGACAGGCATTGAATTCAATTCCATTCCGCTGTTGCCGGAAGATATCTTCCGGGCTATGACCGCGGAGCCCGAACGATCGCCGGAATCACTCGAGACTGCGCTGGCAGCGGAGGGCAGCCAGTGAGTAAGTGCGACGTCTCCCTCACCGTGAATGGCAAGGCCCACACCGTGTCGGTTTATCCCATGGAGCGCCTGCTCGACGTGCTGCGCACGAAAATTGGCCTCACCGGAACCAAGGAAGGATGCGGCGAGGGGGAGTGCGGATCCTGTTCTGTACTGTTGAATGGCGAGCTGGTGAACAGCTGCCTGGTTCCGGTGCTGCAGGCCGAAGGAGCTACGGTGGGCACCATCGAAGGGCTTGCCGGCGAGGACGGTCTTCACCCGGTGCAGCAGGCATTTCTTAAGTGCGGAGGGGCGCAGTGCGGTATCTGCACCCCAGGCATGGTTATGGCCACCGTTCATTTGCTGAACCACAACCCCAAGCCAACCCTGGAACAAATACGCGAGGGGTTGGGCGGAAATCTGTGCCGCTGTACAGGCTACACGCGCATCTTCGACGCAGTTGCAGAAGCGGCAGGTATCCCGAGATGAGATCCCGTCCATCAGAGTACGAGTTAGTTGCGCCCGGCAAGTTGTCTACGGTGCTCGATCTGCTGGCGAAAGAGCCGGGCGTGTGGATGCCGATTGCAGGCGGAACAGAATTGATGGTTCAGTACGGGGCGGGACGGCTCCCGGCGCGCAAGCTGGTCAGCCTCTGGGGACTGCCCGAGTTGCGTCATATCGAGAGCAACGCGGAGGAAGTGCTCATCGGCGCCGGATGCACGTACAGTGACTTGCGAAGAGATCCAGTCGTGGCACGGGAATTTCCCTTGCTTGCGCAAGCCGCCTCCTGGACCGGCAGCATCGCGAACCAAAACCGTGGAACCCTCGGCGGCAACATCGTCAACGCTTCGCCGGCCGCCGATTCCCTGCCCGCGTTGATGGTGTACGAGGCAGAATTGCTGCTGGCTTCCGTGCGCGGGACAAGGCGGGTCCCGTATGTCGAGTTCCACACAGGCTACAAGCGAACCAAACTGGCCGCCGATGAAATCATCCACGCCATCGCTCTGCAACCGCGCTTCACCGGCTACTACGGGTACTCCCGCAAGGTTGGCACCCGTAATGCGCAGGCCATCGCCAAGCTCTGCCTGGCGGGGCTGGGGAAAATATCCGGTGGCCAAATTGATGACGTGCGCCTGGCTATCGGCAGCATGGCAGTCACTCCAGTAAGACTGCGGCGAACGGAAGAAATCTTACTGCGCCAGCCCCACAGTGCCGCATTGATGAGCGGGGCCCGCCAGGCAATGGAGTCGGAAGTCGCTCCCATTGATGACATCCGTTCCAGCGCTCTTTACCGGCTCCACGTTGCAGGAAACCTGCTGCAGGAATTTCTCGAGGGGCTGTTCGCTTGAACCAGATCCTGGCGCGTTGGAATGCGCTGCCGCCCCACGAGGCAGCCACTGAGATTCTCTCCTGCTGCGGCTCCCGTGCTTGGGCCGCGTGTTTAGCCGCCACTCGGCCGTTTGCAGCCGAGCAAAACCTTTTCGCCGCCGCTGATGATTGCTGGCGGAATCTGCCCGAGGCGGACTGGCTGGAGGCCTTCCGCAGCCATCCTCGCATCGGCGAACAGCATGCGGAGAAGAAGACGACCGCTGCCTCGGCCGCGTGGTCACGATCCGAGCAGAGTCAGATGAGCCGGGCGGACGATGCTATCCTGCAGCGAATGCGAGAGGGTCATCGGCAGTACGAAGAGCGTTTCGGACGGATCTTCATCGTCTGCGCCAGCGGAAAGCAGCCTGCGGAGATGTTGAGCATCCTGGAACGCCGCCTGGGCAACGACCCCGCGCAGGAGTTGCAGGAGTCGGCCGTGCAGCAGCAGCAGATCATGCAGCTCAGGTTACGCAAGTGGCTGGCACAAACGGAGGCTGCTTGAGCCGACTCTCTACCCATGTACTGGACACCGCGTTGGGCCGCCCCGCTGCCGGCGTGGTGGTGCACCTGGAGTATGCGGGGGCGTCCGGCCAATGGGAACTGCTGAGCACCTGCCCGACCGACACCGACGGGCGCTGTGCAAACCTTTTGCCCCAGAACAACGATCCCGTCCTACAACCTGGACAGTACCGGCTGCGGTTCGAGACCGGTACCTACCACGCGGCGCAGATGGTCAAAGGGTCTGTACCTGACGGTCGAAATCACCGTGACGGTGCGCCCTGGCGATACCCACTTGCACGTCCCGTTACTCTTGAGTCCAAATGGCTATACCACCTATAGAGGGAGCTAGCCGGTGATTACTCTGGCAGAGAATTCGTACGGCAAATCGAGTGTGCGCGTGATGAAGGTAAAGCGTGACCGTCCGCAGCACACCGTTTGGGAATGGAAAGTGGAAGTGCTGCTCGCCGGCGACTTCACAACTTGCTTTACGGATGGCGATAACAGCGCCATCCTGCCCACGGACACGATGAAAAACACGGTCTACTCACGCTGCCGCGAGAGCAATGCTGAGTGTATCGAAGACTTCGCGTTGGAGCTGTGTGAGTTTTTTCTTTCTCGCAACCCCCAGGTCGGGCACACCGCTATCAACATCGCCAGCACATCTTGGGAGCATGCTTTGGTAGGGGGCAATCCGCATCCTTCGACCTTTGTGCGCGGATCGAGCGAATCACAAACCACAACTGTTACGTGTGCCCAGGGTGGCAAGCCCACTATCACGTCGGGCTTCGAAAACCTGGTGGTGCTGAAGACAGCTAACTCCGGATTCGAGGGTTATCTACGCGACTCATTGACGACTCTGCCCGAAACTGCAGATCGTCTTCTGGGGACCTCCATGCGCGCGCAATGGAGATACAAATCCGCAGCACTGCCCTTTGAGCCATTGCGCAACAAACTACGCGACGCGTTAATCGAGGCTTTTGCGGAGCACAACAGCAAGTCGGTGCAACATACGCTCTATGCCATGGCCCAGGCGGCGCTCGAAGCGTCATCGGAGATCCAGGACGTGGAGTTGGCCATGCCCAACAAGCATTGCCTGCTGGTGGACCTGTCGCGCTTCGGGCAGACCAATCCCAACGAAATCTTCGTACCCACGGATGAGCCCTACGGCAACATCGTGGCTCGAATATCAAGAGATAGCTGATGTGGCGAGTGTCGACTGCTGAGAAACGCCTCGGTCCAGCAATGATTCTTTATCGAACCATCGCCCTTTCCTTTGTCATCCCGAGCGAAGCCGAGGGATCTGCAGTTCCGCGGACCTTGTCTGGAAACGAAGAATCTCGCCACTCAACAAATTTGTCATCTCGACCGGAGCGTAGCGCAGTGGAGAGATCTGCGGTTTTTTCGGTTTTCTAAGAAAGCATCAAATAGGTGATCTCAGTAATGCAAGCTGAAAAAGTCATCGCTCGCTGCCGTCATTTGGGGCAATTCAGCGAAGAAACGGACCAGATCAAACGCACCTTCCTCTCCCCGGCCATGCGCGATTGCATGCGGGAAGTCCAGGGATGGATGGAAGCGGCCGGTATGCAGGTGACGATGGATCCGGCCGGCAATCTCCGCGGCCGTTATGCAGGCGCCTCGAATACATCTCTGATGATCGGTTCCCACCTGGACACAGTCCCCAATAGCGGAGCCTTTGACGGCATGCTGGGCGTGATGCTGGGATTGGCCCTGGTCGAGTCGCTGGACGGAGAGAGGCTCCCCTTCTCCATCGAGTTGGTCGGCGTTCTCTGAGGAAGAGGGCGTGCGCTTCCACCTCCCCTTCATCGGCAGCCGCGCCTTGGTTGGGCGCGTAGACTCTGATTTCCTGGCGACCACGGATGGAGACGGGATTTCGATTGCGCAGGCGTTGACTTCCTTCGGACTCGATCCGCTCAAGATAAACGACTGCACGGTAGCCGACGACGTTGCTGGCTTCCTGGAGTTCCACATCGAGCAGGGCATCCTGCTGGAGAGCGAAGACCGATCCCTCGGCGTAGTCCACGCCATCGTTGGGCAAACCCGCGCCGAGATGACCTTTACCGGCCACGCACGCCATGCCGGCACTACACCTATGCGGCTGCGCAACGATGCCGTGGCGGGCGCGGCGGAGTGGGTGGTCGCGGTGGAGCGTCTGGCCCTCGATACTCCTGGGCTGGTAGCCACAGTCGGCGATCTGCGCACCCATCCGGGAGCCGGAAACGTAGTAGCCGGCCAATTGCGCGCCAGCCTCGATGTGCGCCACGAAGACGATGCGATTCGCCACCGGGCTGTCGATACCCTACTTGGCCAAGCGGAGTCGATCGCCAAGCGGCGTGGCCTCACGGTTGCCCGTAAGATGCTGATGGACCAACCGGCCGTCCCCATGGACAAGGGCTTATGTGCCTTGGCGGCGGAGGCAATTCGCGACACCGGGATCGAACCCCTCTCCGATGGTCAGCGGCGCCGGCCATGACGCCATGATTATGGCCGAGCGCGTTCCCACGACTATGATTTTTCTACGCAGCCCCGGAGGCATCAGCCATCATCCCGAGGAGTCGGTTCGTCCCCAGGATGTGCAGAATGCTCTGGCCGCCGGACGTGCTTTTTTGCGCCGCATGACTAAAGTAGTAAGTAAGGAACAGAGTGTATAACCTCGGACACACGCGCAGCGATCGCCAACCCACCCACCTGTTACAGACGCCGGATACTTTTGTGGGCATGCCCCTGCCCGGCTTCGATTCTGTAACCGTTATTGTGCACGCGGCGCCCGCCATCGGAGCCGCCTTCACCCAATACACCGCGGAGTTCGAACCCGGGGGCTCGTTAGGACCCGCGCATGGCCAACGTTTTCTTTACGTGCTGGAAGGCAGCATATCGGTCGCACTCGGCGGCCAGACACGGCAGCTTGGCCCGGGACGAATTTGCCCATGTGCCCGCCAACCAGCAGCATTCCGTGAAGTCGTCAGCCAAAGCCCGGGTAGCCGTGATCGAGAAGCCGGCGATCGCGCTGCTGAACGATGCCCCCGCGCCGGCGATTTTTGGCAACGAACACGAGGTTGCCTCGCAACCCCTGGGCGGCGACGAAGCGCTCCAGGTAAAGCAGCTGTTACCCACCGTGCCCGGTCTGGATTACGCTGTAAACACCATGCGTTATGAGCCCGGGGCCACGCTGGCACTGGTCGAGATTCACGTGATGGAGCACGGCCTGCTGATGCTCGAAGGCGGCGGCATCTATCGCCTCGGAAACAACTGGTATCCGGTCCAGGCGGGAGATTTTATCTGGATGGCGCCCTACTGCCCGCAGTGGTTCGGCGCTCTGGGCAAAACCGCGGCCAAATACCTGATCTACAAAGACTGGAATCGTCACCCGCTTCCCGGAAGGTAATGCATGCAAATCAATCGTGACCGGCTGATTGGTGATCTGGAGACGCTGGCCTCGTTCTCCGACGACACGCCGCCCGGCATTTCCCGCCTGGTCTTTGCCGACGCGGATCAGCGGTCACGCGTATGGCTCAAGGCACAATGCAGCGATGCCGGCCTGGCCGTGCGCGAAGACGCCGTCGGCAACATGTTCGCCCGCTGGGTGGGCGCGCGGCCGGAGCTGGCCGCCGTCGGCACCGGGTCGCATATCGACGCCATTCCTCACTCCGGCAAATTCGACGGCACCGTCGGCGTGCTGGGCGGCCTGGAGGCCATCCGCGCTTTGCAGCAGAGTGGCTTTCAGCCGCAGCGATCGATCGAGCTCCTGCTATTCACCTCGGAAGAACCCACGCGTTTCGGCCTGGGCTGCCTGGGGAGCCGGATGCTGAGCGGCGGCCTGAACAGCGACGCGGACACGCGCCTGAAAGATGCGGAGGGCAACACCTTGGCGCAACTGCGCACCGCAGCCGGCTTCCAGGGTTCGCTCGACCAGGTGCGCCTGCCGGACGGCTACTACTGCCGCGTTCGTCGAGTTGCATATCGAGCAGGGTCCGCTGCTGGAGAAGGAAAGCTTGCCGTTGGGCATTGTCACCAGCATCGCTGCGCCCGCTGCGCTGCGGATCTTGATCGAGGGCGAAGGAGGCCATGCCGGCGGCGTGCTGATGCCCGACCGCAAAGACGCTTTTTGCGCCGCCGCGGAGATCGTGCTCGCGGTCGAAGAACGAGCGCGCGCCACGGGGTCGATCGACACCTGCGGCACCGTCGGCAAGTGCCAGATTTATCCCGGAGCGGTAAACAGTATTCCCAGCCGGGTGGAGATGGACGTAGATATTCGCGACACGGATGAGCAACGGAGGAATTGCGTGCTCCGCGAGATCGAGCACGCCTGCGCCCAGGTGGCGGCCAAGCGAAAGTTGCAGGTGAGAGTTACCCCCATCAATGCCGACGCCCCGGCCACCTGCTCACCCCGCGTCATCAACGCATTGGTCGAGTCCGCGGAGGAGAACGGCCTGCCCTATAAAAAAATGGTCAGCCGCGCCTATCACGACTCTTTATTCATGGCGCGCATCGCCCCGGTGGGGATGGTTTTCATCCCGTGCCGCGGTGGTGTCAGCCATAGGCCGGACGAGTATTCGGCGCCGCAGGAAATCGAAACCGGGGCGAAGGTGCTGGCATCCACATTGGCCAGGTTGTCACAGGTATAGAGGCGAACCTAGGCCTGGCCTTCGACATCGGGCATGACCAGGTAGAGCAGGATAATACCCGCGATGGCAAACATGTGATCGGCACCGGACTCGCCGCTCCATTCCTTCGACTGCCACATCAGGAACCATTCGTTGCCAACGCTGAGAAAGGCGGTGAGCCACATCAGCAGGCTCAGTGTCAGCGCGATGACCCCTAACTTCTTCGCCGCATTAAACACCGCGCCGCTCGCATGCAGGTTGCGGATGAGGCGAACGCCGGCCCACCATAAGAGAATCCCGGTCACAATTTCCCAGCAAACAATGCTGACGAAGAATGCAAAATGAACTGCGGGCGCCTGGATGGCGCGCCACATGCCGTGGTTCCCCGGAAACGTCGTATCCATCAACAGCACGTGACGCACGAAGGTCAGGTTGGAGTTGTAGTCGTTGGTATTGTTGAACACCACCAGCGTGTAATAGAAACCAAGCGCGAACAGCAGCAGCGCCTTCGAGACACGAATCGTCATTTACGGTCCTCCAGCAGCAAAAGTAGAAAAATAGGCCCGAAGAGCGGCAATCGTTTGGTCGTCGTAGCCAGGGCTCGCGGCCATCCTACTAGCCGGGTTTACCGCCTGCGGGTTGCGCACGTACTTGGCAAAGAAATCCGCATTGCCCTTGGCGAAAGAGCCGATCACCGGAAAGGGTATCGAAGCCATCTGGCCGCCTTCGGCCCCCATGTTGTGACAACGGTAGCAATTCTGTTGCGCGATCTTGTATCCCTGCATGACCGGCGAATCAGGAGCGAAGGAGCCACGCGGAGCAATGGCGCCTAATACTTCGCGCTCGTTGCGGAGGTCGAGGCGTACGACCTGGAAAGGAATCTGCGCCTCATCGGTGTGGGAAAGCACTTTGAACGAGGGAGTAAAGGTGGGATTGGCAATTACGTAAGGTCCCAGTTCCCCGCTGCCTTCATGGATCTTCGGCCAGCCCTGCTGCGCCTCGCCATTCACCGTCAGCACCAGTATGGGATGGTGGGCGGAGAGATATGCGGCTGGGTAGTTGGCACGGTATCCATCCGCGCAAATCGCCACCACCATATCCGCATCCGAACCTAGCGCCCGCTTCAGCTCCTCAAGAGGAACGCCACTCACGTGTGCGGGAGGAACAAAATTGGAGTCATCCGAAGTAGTGAAGTTCACCTGAGGCATCCGGAGCAAATCCTGGTAGAAGACAAATTGGGACTCGCCGACCTGAAGGTCGGTGGGCGCCTGCCGCGACGAGTGCAAGAGTGGACTACGCGTTTGCGCTGCCAGCAACCACGTGCCCGCAATAATCAGAGCGGCAACCACTCGTGTCATTTGGCTCATACTAACCTGGGCTCATACTAACCTGCGCCTACCCGACGGCAAGAAAAATCTGCCATACCCGGATCGCCACTGCCCGCCGACAAGTGATATAGATACGAACACATGAGTGCTGAGAAACGCCTGCTGGAACTTGGCCTTACCTTACCGGAGCCTCCCTCTCCGGGAGGTAATTATGTGTCTGCAAAAAACCTGGGAAACCTCGTCTACCTCTCCGGAGTTATCTCCACGGACGCCAACGGAATCATCACTGGAACCGCAGGCGCCGATCGAACCATCCCAGAAGGTTACGGCGCAGCGCGCGCCTGTGCCTTAACCCAATTGGCGGTCCTCCGACGCACCCTCGGCTCCCTGGACAAAGTCCGCGAAGTCGTCAGCGTAAACGGCTATGTAAACGCCATCGCCGGCTTTCCCGATTCCCCGTCAATCATCAACGGCGCTTCTGACTTATTGATGGCCGTATTTCAGGACCAAGGCCGCCACGCGCGCGCCGCCGTTGGCGTGAGCGCCCTGCCGCGCAACGCCCTGGTGGAACTGCAGATGATCGTAGCAGTATGAATTGTCATCCCGACCGAAGCGTACCCGGATTTCTTGCCACGCAGCACTGGAAACGACCGCGTGTGCGGATTTCAGTAAGGAAAGCCGCATGAAGTTCGGCAACGCCACCAATACCAACAGGCAATCCGGGGTAGCGAAGTGGAGGGACCCATGGCCGAACATCGGTTAACTGCAGAGCCCACACATTCCCGCTGGAACCGCGCGCTCGAACCGCGCCTGACGATCTCCTCCGGAGATACCGTGCACATGAGTTGCCTCGATGCCAGTGGTGGCCAGGTAAAACCAGGTGCGACGGTCGAAGATTTTCTGGCCATCGACCGCAACAAGATCCACGCACTCACCGGCCCTATCCGCATCGATGGAGCCGAGCCGGGCGACGTGCTCGAGATTCAAGTGCTGCAAGTCGAACATCGAGGATGGGGCTGGACCAGCGTGATCCCAGGCCTCGGCTTTTTGAAAGACCGTTTCCGTGACCCCTATCTCTTTCACTGGGCGCTCGACGATGAAATCAGCCGCTCGCTAGGAACGGCGATCGTCCCGCTACGCCCCTTCTGCGGAGTGATGGGCGTCGCCCCCGGAGAAGACGGCGAGTTCCGAACCCGCCCTCCAGGCCCCTTTGGCGGCAACATGGACGTGCGCGAACTCTGCACTGGGGCTACCCTCTACCTTCCGGTACTCAACCCCGGCGCCTTGTTCTCTGCCGGGGACGCGCACGCCGCCCAGGGTGATGGCGAAGTCTGCATCAACGGCATTGAGTGCCCCGCGGAGGTATCTCTCCGCTTTCATGTGCACCACCACCAACCGCTTTCCGGTCCCCTGATCGAATCAGCGGAATCGCGTACTCCGGACGCGCCCGCGGATGCATGGATCGTGGTCGAGTCGGACACCGATGCAATCCGGGCAGCCCGCCGGGCAACAGAACGCATGATCGATCTCCTGGTCGCGCGGTGGTCTTTCACTCCTATCGACGCCTACCTGCTTTGCAGCGTCACCATGAAGCTGCGCATCAACCAGGTGGTCAACGAACCCCTGATCACGGTAAGCGCGGCCCTGCCCAAATGCGTGCTGCCCACCAGGAAAATGTTTTGACGGATATGCAGATCAACGACCCCGCCACCGTCGCCGAGTTGCGCGAACTGTATCCGCGTTACGAGGACGCCTTAGTCTCAAATGATGTAGAAACCCTGATGAGCATGTTCTGGTCCTCCCCCTACGTCGCGCGCTTTGGCCCTACCGAGACGCTGTATGGCATCAGCGAAATTGAGGCTTTCCGTAAAGGGCGTTCCCCAGCTAACCTGGCGCGCACCATCACGCGGCTTGAGATCGTCAGCTTCGGCAAGGACTTCGCCAGTATCACCGTGGCCTTTGAGCGCAACGTCGAGGGCAAGCTTACTCGCGGCCGGCAGAGTCAGACGTGGGTTCGCCTCGGGGAAGGATGGCGCATCGTCTTCGCCCACGTGTCTCTTCTCCCGTAAGCGGTGTCCCGAAACGCTGCATCATTCATGGTGCAGATGATGTGCCGGATTCTAAGCGCAAATTTGCTTGGCTCCATAAGCAATTTGTTCTATCCTCACATCACACCGCCAGAGTTCCTCCCGGTTGCTGTTTGGGCTGTCACCTCGTCGTGACCTTCTGTTGCACCGACCCTGTAGTCGCATATCGAAAAAACTAGAGTCCGGTCACAGCTTCTCTCTCACGCGAGGCATATCCAAGATGTATCTGTTTTCCAGAAGATTTCTTTCATCGTTAGCCGTGCTGTTTTCAGTCGTCCTGTTACAGACACAGGCAATGCAGGCACAACAAACCCTCGGTGGCATCACCGGGACCGTGGTCGACCCTTCCGGTAGCGCCGTTCCCGACACCGTGGTCAAGGTCACCTCGGAAGAAACCAAGCTGGAGCGCAGCACGCACAGCAATGCGCAGGGCGTTTACAACCTCAACGACCTTCCCCTGGGCAAATACACGATCACGTTCACCAAGGACGGTTTCTCATCCGAGCGCTATCCCGGCATCCTGGTCCAGGCGGACCGTACTGTCTCGCTGCAGGCGCAGCTGAAGGTGGGCACTGTAGCAGACTCGGTGGAAGTCGATGTGAACCCGTTGCTCAATGCCGTCGACACGACCAATGGGTATGTGCTCGATAAAGCACAGATCGAATCGATTCCGCTGCCCACGGGCAGCTTCACCGGGCTCGCTATCCTCTCGCCCGGCGTGAATGCGGAACTGCCCGGGGGCACTGGCGTGAATTCCGGCTTGGGCAACGCTCCCATCTGGGCGAACGGTGAACGCGACACCAGCAACAGCTTCCTGCTCAACGGCGTCGACGGCAGCAACCTCTTTAACGGCAAGAGCACCAGCCAGGTGGCCTCGGCCCGCGTGGGCCCCAGCACCGGCGTCGGCAACACCGGTGGTGGCGGCGTCATCCAATCCAGCGCCTCGGTCTATCTCTCCATCGGCAATGCGCTTCCCTCTCCAGCCCCCGAAACCATCCAGGAGGCCCGCGTCAACGCATCAATGTACGACGCGCAACAAGGCGCAACCAGCGGCGCCCATATCGACCTCAGCACTACGTCGGGCACCAATGACTACCACGGATCGCTCTATCTGCATCGCGCGACCAACTGGCTCAATGCCGCGCCCTTCTTCTTCAATCAGGACAACGCTGTTCCGGCGGCTGACAAGGTCCCGCAGTTGCACCGCTACACTCTCGGCGGAGTCGTCGGCGGCCCCATCATCAAAGACAAGCTGTTCGGCTTCCTCGCCTACCAGCACCTGCACGTCAGCGACGCCGAGATCGGCGACTCGTTCCTGGACGTGCCCGTCGGGCTAACCGACGATCGCAGCCCGCAGGCATTAGCCGCCATTGCCGGGGCGGATGGATTCGGTACACCCACGGGGGCGGTCGATCCCGTAGCGCTGGCCCTGTTCAATTCACCCGCGGTGAAGGGCGAACCCGGCAAGTGGCTCATCCCCAATGCCATTCCGGGCATCACCCTGGACCCGTCGCATGTTTTTAACGCTTTCATTCCCGGAACCGCCAACTTCACTGCAGACCAGGCGGTCGCCAACCTCGACTACAACGCCACCAGCAAAGACACCCTGGCGCTGAAGTACTACTATCAGCACGACCCAACGGTTGCTCCCTACGCTTACTCCAACGTGCCCGGCTTCAAGCAAAAGCTGGACGCTGGCTCTCAGGTTTTCTCCATCAACAACACCTACCTCATCGGCTCCAATCTCAGCACCCAGCAAACACTGGGCTTCTTGCGAGAGAAGCTTTACAACACCAACGATCAGGCTTTCGGGCCTTCGAGCATCCCAGGTGGCGCCTATGGGAACCCGTCCATCGACACCTTTGGCTCGAACTACTTCCCCGGCATCTCCGTCATTCACGTGCTGGGCGACAGTAAAGTACCCGGCATCGGCGACACGCTGAACATCGGTCCCGGCGCCGGTGGTCAGGGTTCCTTGACCGGCGTCTTCCAGAATCGCCTTCAGCCCTCAGGAAACGCCATCTGGGTAAAGGGAAAACACAGTATCGGCTTCGGCGGCAGCTATAGCTTCACCCAGCTCAATATCCGCGACCGCCGCCCCGGCACCGGTACCATTGCGAGCAACGATTTCGGCCAGTTCCTGAACGGACTCGTAACCCCGGACGACGACTACAACGTCACCACCTTTCTGCAAGGCAACGCTAACCGCTACTACCGGGCCAATCAGCTTGGAATGTTCTTGCAGGATAAATTCCAGATCAAACCCAATCTGACTATCACGGCCGGCCTGCGGTACGACTGGGATGGCGGGCTGACGGAGAAGAACGGAAACATCTTCAACTTCGATCCCTCCCTCTACAGCTACATCTCGCCCACGGGCCCTCTGCCCGTAGGGGAGAGCGCGGGCACCCTGGGGCCGGATCAGAGCGGCTTCATCATTGCCGGCAACAACAAGAATGGAACTGCTGGCATCAGTAAAACTACCCTTACCGGCCGGCAATGGGGCTTTGCTCCACGTGTCGGTGCTGCGTGGAGCCCGACGAGGTTTAACAACAAAGTTGTTATCCGCAGCGGTATGGGCCTGTACTACGATCGCGGCGAACTGTTCAGCTACTTTTCGCCTGGCTATGCCATCGGCCTGGTAACGGGCGGACCGTTCGGCGTGGTCCAACAGGTTCCCTTTGTCACTGCACAGACTTGCCCCACCGCAACCTACCAGGACGGCTATATCCCCACCTGTGCCGGTGGCACCGCCGGTTCGCTGGAGTTCCCTTATACCAACGTCCAGAGTGCGGCGCCGACTAACCCTAAGGCATCCGATTTCGCGGCCTATCTACCCAATGCAACGGCCATCATGAATGGAGCTCAACCCATCTCTCTTGGTGTCTACGATCGCAAGAACAAACTGCCTTACTCGATCAACTACACCCTCGATGTCCAATGGCAGCCGCGCAACGATCTGGCCTTTGACTTCGGTTACGTCGGCAACCTTGGCCGTCACCAGGTGGTCCCGGTTCCGTTCAATCAGCCCAACATTGCGTCGCCGTCGGCGGCCGTTCACTCGCAAAATTATTCTTACGGGTACACGCCCACCAATCCCGATGGCAGCTTTATTACCCTGGGAGATGGCAGCACGGCGCTGCTGAACTTCGAAGGCGGCAATATCGACCTGCGCGTTCCCTACATCGGTTACGCGGCTGAGTCGATTACCTACAAGGCGGCCGGTGTCTCTGCTTACAACGCCCTCCAGGTCCACGTGGAAAAGCGCATGAGCCACGGCATACAGGTGGGTGCGTCCTATACCTACTCGCATGCCCTGGACGAGCAGAGCGCGATCGGCCTGTTCTACAACGGCAACAACCCGCTTGATCTCCGTGACGGTTACGCTTCCTCTGACTTTGACCGCACCCATGTGTTCAACTTCAACTACGTCTACCGGCTGCCCGACTTCTACAGTAAGAGCTCGTTGGCGGGCCGGTTCACCAACGGGTGGTCGCTGGTTGGCCTGACCGTTCTGCAGAGCGGACAGCCCTTTAGCGTCGTCGATTTCAGCGGCGCCGTGGGCAGCCTCTACTACAGCGTTTACGATGGCATCACCAATCCCATCGTGCCCCTCAACTATGCCGCCTGTTCGCCCAAGAAGGCGCAGACTGGGCACTCGGGTGCCTTTGGCGTGAACTATCTTCCCGCCCTCAACCCACAGTGCTTTACTGTTCCTCTGGTCACCCCAGGCAGTTCTCTATCGGCAGCAGTGCCCGCAGGCGATACGGTCGAGACCGGCTTTACCAACGGACAGCGCAACATCTTCCGCCAGGGTTCGCAAAAGCGCGCGGATATCTCGCTGGTGAAAATGACCAACCTGACCGAACGCTACACCCTCAAATATACGTTTGACGTCTACAACCTCACCAACACCACGAGCTTCGACATTCCGGGCAATGAGGTCTTTCAGAATCAGTATTTCAACCAGTTCCCGTCGGCGGGACAAACCGCTCTGGCCACTGGTTGCGATTCCGAAGGGAACCAGACCAACGAAAGCTTCTATAACTGCCCCGCCGGCCTTGGCTATGTAACCCATGCCATCGGCAGCCCGCGGCAGATACAGATGTCGCTGCAACTCACGTTCTAGAACGACTGCAACATACCAACAGGAAGCCGGGTGGCGTAGTCAGCCATCCGGCTTTTTTCTGTTCACGTTGGATTGTCGACGGCCGGAAAGATGGAGCTAACCATCTGGCTTTACACTTCCGCACATGACAAGCACATGAAAATTGATAGGTACTAAGGTTATCTCCGTTCGATAGCGCTGAACGGTACTCATGGGTAGTGGTAAGTTTCGGCAAAATCAGTATTCTCAGAACCAAGTGGTAATTCGCGAATCCTGACCCTTGGCTTTCAGCTTGATGAGTTGAGACGCGAAATTTGCGGTTCAGTTTTTGGCCTCTCCTGCTTTTGGCGACAAGCCATGTGTCGAAGAAGTTCCTGCCTGGTTTTCCCCAGCTGTGGATAGCATAGATGCGCCCGGGATTTCCTGCGCCCAGGTTCCCTTTGACTCGGCCATCTGCCCCTTCACCACTGCAACCAGGGCGGTGCAGGATGCCAAATGCTCACCGTTACGAGAGAAAGAGGTGGCAATGTCTCTCACTTTCACCGAAGTATTTGCGATTCAAGCAGCGATTGACGCCTATGAGAGTAAGTTCCCGAACCGGCCGTCGCCCTCGCCGGAAGAGGCCCTGGAGTGGCAGGCCGGCGGCCGCAAACGTAAGCTGGTATCGGGCTTGGTGCTCCATGACGCCATGCAGGAGATTCGGCTACTCGGAAAAGGAGCCGGCGCCGTTGCCGTGAAGATACAGCTGCGCGTCGTGCGGTCCGCCAAGACCGGCCTGCTCGACTTCTACTACCGTATCTTCACCGGGGCCTCCCCGCTCAGCGGTCCGACCCGAGTGGCTTTCCTATGGTCTCCGCCCCCCGCCAACATCCAGGTGACGCTGGCCGACGTTCGCTCGGAGGGAGTGGCCACAACCGCACCCGACGACTTCGTCTACGGGCCGGCCTCGAATACGTACAGCTTCACCTTCAGCAAAGGTGTTCCGGCAAACGCCAGCACCGGATTCTTCTTCGTATCCACCAACGCGCGGACCTTCGCAACCTATGGCGGAGAAGTTGGAGACGCTTACCTGCCGGGAAGCAGAACCGTCTTGAAGGTTCCCGGCCCACTGAGCTAAAACATCAAGGCGCCCGGTGAGGGCCCAGGCTCGGGAGAGCTGCGTCCCGGCTGGGGTGTGAGAACCTGATGGCGACGGGATGAATTCTATGGTCAGTTCGACAGAGATGCAGGCCCTTGTGGTTGAGCGCGCAAACGGTCCATTCGTCATGACCGGCATGCCCCGCCCGACTCCCCGGGATCATGAGGTCCTGGTTCGAGTGCTTGCCAGTGGGGTGAACCCCTTGGACACCAAGATTCGCGCCGGCCACGCCGCCCATGCACGCGTACAACTCCCCGCCGTGCTCGGGCTCGACCTGGCAGGAGTAGTCGAAGCTGCCGGTCGCAACGTGACTGCGTTCCGGGAAGGCGACGAAGTCTACGCGATGGGCGGCGGCATCGGAGGTTTGCAAGGCTCATTGGCTACGCATATGGCGGTGGACGCAGACCTGCTCGCGCTTAAGCCCAAGAACCTTTCCATGCGCGAAGCAGCGGCTATGCCCCTTTCCGTGATCACTGCCTGGGAAGGCCTGGTGGACCGCGCTCAGATTCGTCAAGGGCATAACGTTTTAGTGCACGCGGGCGCCGGGGGTGTTGGCCATATCGCGGTGCAGATTGCCCTCGCCGCGGGAGCAAAGGTATCTGCCACGGTCTCGAAAGAGAAGATGAAGGTCGTGGAGGACTACGGAGCTACCGCGATCAACTATCGAGAGCAGACAGTTGAAAGCTACCTGGCGGAACATACAGGTGGTGAAGGCTTCGACATCGTCTACGACACAGTCGGTGGATCAACGCTCGACGATTCTTTCCTGGCAGCGAAGATCTACACGGGACACGTGGTCAGTTGCCTGGGATGGGGGACACACAAGCTGGCGCCTCTCTCCTTCCGCGCCGCGACGTATTCGGGTGTCTTCACTTTGCTTCCTATCTTGTCGGGGATGAACAGGCACCATCACGGAAACATTCTTCGCAAAGCAACGGCTTTGGCCGAAGCAGGAAAACTCAAGCCACTGCTCAACGCTGAGCGCTTCACCTTTCAAACCGCGCTGGAGGCGCACCTAGCGGTCGAGTCGGGCAAATCCCTGGGGAAGGTTGTGGTCGAAATCGAGTAGAAGGCCATCCGTTCCAAATCATCTGGCAAACCGCCGGACACTGTAGGAAATCGGCAGCCCAATCAGAAGCATGTGCACCACCAAGCCGAGTGCTAAATCCTTATAAGGATAAGGACCTCTTGCGTGAAGCCCGGAGATCGGCAGAACGATAAGCCGCATGAAGAGTTCTACCGCCATGCCAAAGAACAATCCGCAGATCAGTGGGTATTCGGTCAGGAACTTCAGCTTACGGCTTACCGCGTAATAGGTTGTCGCTGCCGACAGCGCAATAAAGAAGTGCAGGGCGACGCCGAGGACGTACGTGCCGCTACCTCCACTGAAAGCTTGCGGTCCCAGCAGGCCCGCGGCGATCGCCAACGGAACTTTGGGGCTAAAGAGAATGCAGGCTTGCGTAAGGTCGATTACCCCGGCAATCAAACCACCCACAGTGATTGCCAGGAGAGCGTTGCCTTGCCCTGGCCGTCCGGCTGCAGAATCTCCACTCATCGGGTATCCTCGCTTTTCCGCTCCGTTTGCCTTATAGGCTCGAGAGTCTGCAGTGGGGATGCAGATCCACCCCTGTGTCGTGGCAATTCGTCTGCCAAATGGCCCCCCGCGAGAAAAGGGAACAAATGGCACCGTCTCAGCGCAAAAAGGTGGATTGACCGCTGGATGAGTGTCCGAAATCACACATCGGGCGCCCGGAATTGGACACCCGCATCCGGTCGACATGCCCCGATCCCTCGGAAATATTAACCCTAGTGGAGACCGCTGAACTGCGCTTGGTTGATTCCCGAACCGGAGATGTTGCCCGGAATTATTCCCCCTTGATCAATGAACAACACCAGGGTTTGCTATTTCCTTGCGCTGGACGGTCATCAATCACATCCGCAGTGACGTATTGACACAAAATGGCGCGTTGGAAATCCAGGAATTTGGCTTATAGTCCGAACAGCAGCAGCGACAGTCAATTGATTGGGGAGAATTTCTGGATTGCTAACTCGCGTAGGGGTCGACGGGCTTTTCAAAATCATAGGCTACCAAGAGCATAGAATCCGGAGATGAGCAACTGTCTGGAGTACATTTGGCTCCATCAACGTTACTCTCATGCTCTGAGAGACTGGCTACGCGCCGCAAATTCTCCGGATACCGCAGATGACAGAGCTGCAGAGCAGGAAAGAGACGCGACCTTCCGCGCCTTATCGCATCACAAAGAGAATTGCCGGCGTTGTATTCAGGCCGGTTGAACCTCCAAGCGCACATTACGGATTCGCTTCGCCCGAAGCGGCCGGGTCATAGTATTCTCGCCAGGAGGCAATTTTGCCGCCCAGCAGATCTACGATGATGGCGTCGTGCGAAACGCCGCGCTTGCCGTCTTTCTTTCGAGTGATCGCCCAATCCCACTCTATGGCCAGCTTCTTGCCATCGGGAGACGCAAACACATTCTTTATGGTGACATGCAGATCGCTGAAGTCTTTGAAATAGTCCTTCATGGAGGCCGGCATTTGCGGGGCGGGCGTGTTCCCCTCGGGTGACATCAATACTGCGGTGGGCAGCCAGTCGGACGCAGCCAGCGTGAAGTCCTGTTTCTCCCAGGCCCTTGCTTGACGTTCTACCAACTGCCGGGCTGCGCTTTGCTGGGCCACCCCCAGCGCGGACGTGAGCAGCAGGGCGGCTAACAAGAAGTCCTTCGTTCGTTTCACTTTTTTCCTCCTGTCGTTAGCGCGTGATAGTGACCGGCAGATGCTCCGGGGCGGCAGCGTGAAATTCCTTCTGTAGTTCCTCGGCATGATGGAAGTGTTCGCCTTCCACGTGGCGCGCCGGCAGGTGGAACAGCAGCGGCGACTTGGCAAAGGGATAAGGGGTAAGACGGAAGTGACGCTCGCCAAGCCGCTCCACCGTGATTCGACTTTCTCCCCCCTCAGACAGGGGCAGCGCGTGCAGCAGATCTCCAGGTTGCGGGTAGTCGACGCAGCTGAGCAGGGAGAGATTGTCGCAGGCCTGCAGCAGGCGAAAGTGGTTCTCAATGCGTGCCGGCGCGATTTCTTCCGGCGCCAATTGCTGATCGGCCGCCATCCGGGCTCGCAATTCCTGCTGAAACTCCAACTGCCGCGCGAGAAACGCGTCGAGCAGGGGGAGCTGTTCCGGTTGGATGGTCGTGCGATCGGCGCGCGCGGTCAGCAGATTGTAAGTGTGCATGGAGACCAGCAGGGCGGCGTAAGGATCCTGGGCGGCTACCATGCGGACGGCGCGATCGCGTACCGCCAGATAGTCGGCCAGATCGATTTCTTCAAAGGCGGAATACTTGCCTACCAACTCAGCGGAAAAGGCGCTTGGCCTCCCCTGGCGAGTGATTTGGGGGTGTTGATCGCGGGCCGCCCAGCCGTCGTCGTGGGCGTTGACTCCTCGCAGGACCCGCTCGCGCGGCTCAGGCGCGAGGAATTGCTCGTTTCCCCACTGGGCGGCGAAGGCTCCCGCGAGTTGCGCGTGGTCGACGTGGGTTACCAACCACCAGCCGGTTTTCGATTGCAGACGAAGCATCGTGTCATCCCCCCTTAACTACACCTCGGTGACTAAAGCAGAATGCCGCGCATCCAGTTCCTACTCATCTGTCATGGTGCGCGCGGATTCATGCCAGTTGTGCAGGAAATACCACTCCAGAAACATGACCACGAAAAAGAACGCGAAGCCCAGCACGGTCGCAGCCAGCACCAGGGCGAACAGATAATCCGTTTGCAGTTGAGCGCTGGCGTAGAGAATAGAGTAGCCCAGTCCTCCCTGCCCTACTCTGCTCGATCCGGCAAAGAGCTCCCCCGTGATGGCGCCGATCACCGAAATACCGGCCGCAATGCGGATGCCGACAAAGAGCGAAGGCATGGCGTGGGGAAGACGAAGCCGGGTGAGGATCTGTAACCGCGACGCATTATGCATGAGGAAAAGATGGATGAGATTCGGCTCCACACTGATCAATCCCTGCGTAGCGTTGGCAATGATGGGCGCCAGGCAAATGATGAAGGCCACCAGCGTGACCGACAGAGTGCCCGGCCCTACCCACATGAGGATGAGCGGAGCCACGGCCACGATCGGAACCGTCTGCAGCAGGATGGTGTAGGGATACAGCATGCGCCGAATCCAGCGGGATTGGGCAAAGATCAACGCGATCAGCATGCCCACCACGATGCTGGCGGCCAGGCCGCCGGCGGCCTCCTCAAACGTGATCCCCAGCGAGGCCATCAGCGAGGGAAAGCGGTCGACCACGGCCCTGCCGACGGCCAGGGGCGGGGGCAGCATATACGGAGGCAGATGCAGAATCAGATCGAGCGCCTGCCAGAGCAGCAGAAGACCGGCGAAGACCGCCGCCGCGTTGAGCAGCGTGACGAGATATTTCTTCATGCGGCATGCACTCCGCGCAGGGCTCGCGAGACTTCGGTCACCAGGAATTCAAACTGCCGACTCTCCCGCGTCTCGCTGGTCCGGGGAAACGGCAGATCGATCGGGATCTGCTGCGCGATGCGGCCCGGCGAGGGCGCCAGCACGATCACCCGGGTGGAGAGAAAGACGGCCTCGGCAACCGAGTGGGTCACGAATAGAGCCGTCCAATTCTGTTCCGCGTGCAGCCGAAGTAATTCCTCGTTGAGACGATCGCGGGTCATCTCGTCGAGCGCGCCGAAGGGTTCGTCCATCAGCAACAGGCGGGGCCTGGTGGCGAGCGCGCGGGCGACGGAAACGCGCATCTTCATGCCGCCGGAAAGCTGCCGCGGGTAGGATCGCGCTACGTGGGTGAGCCCTACCAGTTCAAGCAGAGACTGGACTTTTTCTTTACGCACTTCGCCGCTGACATGTTCGAGCTCCAGCCCGAGGCCTACATTGCTGGTGACGGTGCGCCAGGGCAACAGGGTTGCGTCCTGAAAGATGTAGGAGATGGTTTCTCTCGCGTTGACTGGGGTCATGCCGTCGACCAGGATGATGCCCGAACTCGCGCCGGTGAGGCCGGAGATCAGCTTGAGCAAGGTGGATTTGCCGCAGCCGGAAGGACCAATGAGGCTGACAAATTCTCCTTTCGCGATGATGAGGTCGATGTCCTTCAGCACGGGCGGATTGCTCCCGTACGTCTTGGTGACGCCGGTGAGGGTGACCTGCGGGACTTGGAAGTCTGCACTCATGAGGTTGCCGCCAAGGGCAGTTCCAGCCGGGAAGGATGGTCCGCGTCGTGCAGCACCATCTGCGTCGAACGTTGCCAGTTCCACGAATCCATGAGCCAGGGCTGCACCGACGTGGATGGATTGCGGTCATACAGCGGAAAGGCGCTGCTGGCCACTTCCAGACGAAGGGCATCGCCGGCGGCGAAGACACAGGAAGTTGGCTCCAGCTCGATTTGCCAGCAGTGGATTGTGTCCGCGTTGTAGCTCGAGTCACGAAAGAGATACGAAGAGCGGGCGATGCCGATGCATACAAAATCAGCTTGTCCACTAGGACGCACCCGCACCAGTTTGCCGGTAAAGTCGGCATGGCCTGCAGAAGTAACCGCGTAGAGGATCAGGCGCGGCGATCCAAAAACGTGCAGCGGGGCAGTCAGCGCAGGGGTGCTGTAGACCAGAAGGTTGTTGCCCAACTCCAATTGTGCCTGGTTGAACGGACCACTGAGCGCAGGCGGGCCACCAGGGGCCAGCACCGGCGTCTCCGGATCGTAAATAAAAACATCGCGTGGCTCGTCAGTGCCGGGAACCACGGCCGAGAGCATACCGTCTCCTTTGCGCGATTCAGCATGGCCTCCACTCTGCAGATACAGTGAGTAGGTCTTTTCCGGAAAGGCGCCGGCATCGCACCAGCGATTGGCGCCCAGCGCGAAGTGGCGGATCCGCGGCTCGCAGGCAAACTCGCCGCTATCTTTGAGCCAATGGTTGAACCACCGCAACAGCAATGTATCGGTATCGAGCAACGCCTCGGGACCAAGGTTCTGCTCGCCAACCATTTCTCCCCAGGGAATATGGATCCAGGGACCGGCGACTAGATATTGATGTTCCGCGTTTGCTGCCATGGCGAGAAAGCCGGCTACACTTCCCGATAGATACGTGTCGAACCACCCTGAGAGGTGGAGTGCGGGTATCTTGATCCATCCCAGCGATTCGCTCACATCCAGGGCTGACCAGTAAGGTCCAGGGACCTTGTGCTCGATCCAATCGCGCACGTAAGTCGGCAGGCCTTCGTGCTGCAGCTGCGGATGCAGTCCGTAAGGAGTGACGAGCGCTTGGCTGCGCAGGTCGGCCCACGCTTTCTCCAGGCCATCGCTCGCGGCGCGGAAGTTGCGGCGGCGCGCATCCGCTTTCAACATCTGCAGACCCCAACCCAGGCTCGAGGCAAGCCTTAACGCACCCTGGCGATAGAACCAGCCGTGATAGAGATCGCATGCGGTTTGCGCGGGCGCGATGCACACCAGCCCCTCGGGCTGTTCGGCCGCCGCCAGCAGCTGGGTCATACCCTGGTAGGAGAACCCATACATGCCTATGCTGCCATTCGATTCGCTGCGCGTGCGGAGCCAGCGGATGGTCTCCGCACCGTCGCGGCCTTCGTTGCGAAAGGGATAGAAGTCACCTTCGGAGTCGCCCCGGCCGCGAACATCCTGGATGACGACGTTGTAACCGTGGGCGGCAAACCAGACGGGATGCGCGTAGACCACGGTCGAGGCGATATCCCTGCCATAGGGTTGGCGCATCAACAACGTCGGATGAGGCCCGGGCGACGGAGGGTAGTAGTGATCAGAGACCAGCGCCACACCGTCAGACATGGTGCAGCGCACGGCGCGTTCGAGACGAACACCGGAGCCGCAGTCGATCATTGTGGTCATGAGGCCTGACTCATCCGTCTCGTTCTGTTCCCGCAGAAAACTGCAGATCCCTCCATCAAGGTTTATGCCAGTTCTCATACGCCGCCATGGCGGTCAGAGCAGCCGCAACCTTCTTCGCCGCCTCCGCAATCCAGAGCGTGCCCTTCTCGGCCGTCGCTGGATTGGGATCACCCATGACTCCACTGGGAGCGATATCCCGGGTGAGCCAGGCGAAATTCGCGGGAGAGTTTTCCGGGCGCAATACCTCGGGCTTAGCGACATCGGCGATGTAATTCACGGTGTACTCATTCGTGTGCACCAACTCCGGAGTCGCGCTCAGCAGGAATGAAGTCTCCACTTCGCCGGCGTGGAAACCGTAGGTTCGTTCCTGCTCACCGAGCCCGGGAAAGGAAGCGCCCGCGGAGCCAAAGAGGGAGAAGACGCGCAGGCCAAACTCTGCGCGCAGGTCGCGCGCCATAACATCCACCAGCGATGAGTTACCCCCATGAGTGTTGTAGAGGACTAGTTTCTTAAACCCGGAAGCGGCAATGCTGGCGCCGACATCACGCACCACAGCCATGAAGGTTGAAGCGGAGACGGAGAGCGTTCCAGGAAAGCCAATGTGCTCATTGCTCTTGCCGTAGCAGATGGCGGGCAGCGCGTAGACAGACACTTCCGGCGGCAAATGCGCCAGCGCAGCACCCAGGAGGATGCTGTTGATCAGCGTATCCGTGGCCAGGGGGAGATGCGGGCCGTGTTGCTCAATGGCTGCCGTTGGCAGCACCAACAGTGTCTTGTCGCGGAAAAGAGCGTCGACCTGTTTCCAGGTGAGATAAGCAAAGTTGCGATCGTCGGGAATCCAGCTCTTCATGCGATGGGCGCTCCGGCGGGGTGCCGTTCGAAGGTGACCATCTTGCCCGGATTCAAAAGTCCCTTGGTGTCGTAGCGATACTTGGCCATCAGTTGCACATTGTCGCTGCGATAGCGGCCTCCCCCTTCCACATTGTTGACGTGAGGATTGGCAACGCTTACTCCAATCTCGCGACAGTAGTCGATCATTTCGTTCAATCGCTTCTCCGTACTAAATCGCACCACAGGAATGGATCCCGGAAACACCACACCCTGCGCGTTCTTCATGAACTCGATGTGGAAGAGAAACTCGTCACCGAAGCGCTGCTTGAGCAGGGCAAACTGGCTGCGAGCCTTGACCGCGTCGAAGCCGCATTGCAGGTAGGTGTATTCGGGATCGTACTTCATGGCCCAGAGCGTGGTGTGGTTCCAGGTGTAGTCGGAGAGCAAGGGCACGGTGCGCAAGCCAACGTACGGAGCAGAGAGAGTCACCTCGCCTCCGGCTTTGCGAGCGGCCGTCTCGAGCCTGGCCCGCTGCTCTTCCGCGATCATGAAGAAGATGAGCGCCTTGCCCTTGGGCGCCAGGGTGTTCACCGGGCTGAAGAAGGAAGGGATGGGCCACTCGAACGGAGTGACCAGCCGCTTGGTCCACTCTTCCGATGTAGCGATCCGCTCGCTGAAGTCGAAGGCCTGGTCGAAGGTGTCGAAGGCGATAGCACATTGTCCCCACTCCACACTCGGCGTCAACGCCAGCCAGATGCGGGTGATGATGCCATTGGTGCCCCAGGCATGCAGGATGTCGTGCACTTCTTCGCCTTCATGATGGATGAGGCGCGGGGAATCTTCCATGGTGACCACGTCGATGGCACGCACGGTACCGAAGTCCCGCAGGACGCCATGGGCGACCGAGCCGATGCCTCCCGAACCACCCGCCAGAAAGCCCCCTACCGAGGCCTTGACCACGGTAGAGGGATAGCAGCGAAGTTCCCATCCGACCTTGCGCGCCTCGCCTTCCAGAACCCCCAGGCGCACGCCTGGCTGACAGACCGCGACGCCATCCGCGCTGATTGACTCAATCTGATCCATGCGCGAGAGATCGAGAACCACTCCGCCGTGCAGGGGTACCGCCTGGCCGTAGTTCCCTGTTCCCGCACCGCGTGGCGTCACTGGAATGTCGTTGGCGTAGCAGTAGCGCAGGACATCCTGAATCTCGGTGACCGTGAGCGGATGCACGACCACATCCGCGACCTTGCCATCAAGCTGCTGGTCGCAACACCGGCGAGTACCAGTAGAAGTCGCGCGACAGGCGATTCACCACCTGGGGAGCGGTCGACACCCGCGCAGGATCGGCCAGGATCGAGGCCAGAGACACTTCAAGCGGCGTTGGCATGCAGTGTGGGTGCTCCTTTCTTATTCCTTGCGGGTGCTCCAGGTGGCGAAGGCCTCCTGCATCCGCGGATGGGTAAACAGGGTGTAGCAGAGCTCACGCAAAACGGGCCCGGTTACGGTGCAGTGCATATCGCTTCGCCGGGCAACCTCGGCAGCCGGAATCTGGATCTGGCGGCAATGCCGGTTCGCGTCCTCGATGGTTGCCCCGTAGACCACCCGGTCGAGCCCCGCCCAGAGGGCGTTGGCCATGCACATGGGACAAGGTTCGCAGGTGGAATAAAGTGTATATCCCTGGAGCGAATAGCTCTTACGCTTTTTGCATGCCAGGCGAACGGTGCGCAGCTCGGCATGAGCGGAGGGATCGTTTTCCAGAGCTACCGCGTTGCGTGCCCGCAGGAGCGTCTCCCCAGTCTGGCTGTCGACGATGAGGGCGCCGAACGGTACCGGCCGGGAAGTCTTGAAGCTAAGCGCGGTGAATTTAAACAGCGCTTTGAGGTGGGCTTCATCGGCCGCAGAGACGTCAGCGGCGGGAGACGTTTCAACGTTCATGGTGCAGTTTAAATCATTTTCTCCACGGCTCGCGTGCGTGGTATATACGAACCGATATGTCTGCTTTGACGGCTGTAAAGAAATCCTTATCCACGATGGGTCCGGCAGGGCCGGCCCGCGAAGCGTTTGCCCGCGCCAACAGCAATGCTGGGCACAATGTGTTTCTGGCCATGGACCAGGAACGGACCCTTTCAGAAGCGGAGGCCCTGAGCGCTCGCTTTCCGAAGCTGGAGGAGCGGCCTCCCCTTTTCGGTGTTCCGGTTGCGATTAAAGACTGCTTTGATGTCGCGGGATTTCCCACGACCTGCGGCTCCCGTTTCTACGCAGAGAAATTCGGCATAGCGCAAGCCGATTCAACAGTGGCGGCGCGCCTACGCCAGGCCGGCGCCGTGATCGTGGGCAAGACCCATCTGCATCAACTTGCCTACGGGATCACGGGCGAGAACAAGGAGTATGGCGACTGCCTGCAGCCGCGGGATCCGCTGCAGCTCACCGGTGGATCGTCGAGCGGGAGCGCGGCCAGTGCGCAAGAGGGCTCCGCGGTTGCCGCGATCGGCACCGATACCGGCGGCTCTATCCGCGTGCCCGCGGCGCTCTGCGGGTTGGCTGGCTACCGCTCGACTCTCGGACTCGGCGGTGAGGAAGCCTGGAAGGGCGGCTGGCACCTGGCTGCTTCCTTCGACACGCTGGGATGGCTTTTTCGCGATCGGCGCGACGGGCCTTTGCTGGCTGCTGCGTTACTCGGGGTGAAGCCGGTGGCAGCACCGAAGGATGTAATCATTGCCGCGGTCGCAGGGCCTTTCCTGGACGACTGTGAGCCCGCGGTGCGGGAGATGTACAACGGCTGGCAGGACGCCCTGCGTAGTGAGGACGCCCAGATCGAGGCGTTCGCTCCGGATTTCTGGGCGGACTCGCGAGAAATTTTCGGCGGTATCCAGGCGCATGAAGCGGCCGCGATCCATCGGGGGAATTTCGAGCACTTTGAAAAGACGATTGCGGACCGGCTGGCGTGGGGCGCATCGCTCTCCGCCGCCACGATTGAGGATTTGCGCAAAAAGCATGTCGCATTTCGCGCCCACATGGATCGTCTCCTCGATCAATATGACTTTCTCATGCTGCCGTGCGCTCCGATAAGCGCAATGCCGGCGGGCGCCGACCACTCGGAGTCGCGCTTGCATATTCTGCGCTACACCACGCCCGCCAGCCTGGCGGGGATGCCCGCTGTTGTGCTGTCTGCCCCCGGCGGCGGGGTGCAGTTGGTTGGTGCGCGAGGCAGCGACGCCCGTCTGCTGGCTTTCGCAGCGAGCCTGAAAACAGAAAATGCTACGCTGCCATCATGACGTTGCGATTGCGAACCTTCAGCGTGGGGTTGCTTGGCATTTGCCTGGTGCTGGGCGGCTGTGGAAAGCAACGAACCTCGAGCGGGCTTACCCCGGTCACGCTGCAGACCGACTGGTATCCGCAACCAGAGCACGGCGGCTTTTACGATGCACAGATTCGCGGGTACTACAAAGACGAAGGGCTGGATGTAACGATCCTTCCTGGGGGTCCTTACGTCAACTCGAATCAGCAGGTCTCTGCAGGCACGGTGCAATTCGCCATGGGATCTTCGGACAACACTCTGGAGTCAATCGGCAATGGGGTACCTTTGGTAGCCGTGGCTGCGACCATGCAGCACGATCCGCAAGCCATCATGGTGCATCAGGATTCGCCGGTTCACAGCTTCCAGGATCTAGATGGTCATGCGGTCGCGATCAGACTCGGTTTGTCGACCTGGTTTGAGTATCTCGTCAAGCGATATCAACTCAAGAATGTACGGGAGATTCCGGCGACTTACAGCGTGGCCAACTTCCTTCAGGACCCAGGGTACATTCAACAGATCTTTGTCACCTCGGAACCATTCTTCGCGCGCCAGGCGGGAGTGCCGGTGCGTGCCATGCTCATCAGCCGGGCGGGATATGATCCTTACCGAGTTTTCTCAACCTCTCGGTCATTCCTGCAACAACATCCGGACATCGTGGCGAAGTTCGTGCGCGCTTCGCTGCGTGGATGGCGCGACTACCTGGTACATCCTGATGACATCAACGCGGCCATCGCCAAGCTCAATCCCGCGATGAGCGTGCCGCAGATGAAGTTCAGTTACGAGGCTCTGCGGGATCAGCACTTCATTACCGGCGATGCTGCGAACGGGGCTGATTTGGGGCGGTTCGATCCGGCGCGGTGGACCAGCATGTACCAGCAACTTCTGGACCTGAAGGTGATCCAGAAGCCGTTCGATCCTGCTATCGCCTACACCATGCAGTTCATGCCGAAGGCGAACTAAAAGGGACAGAGAACCGCAGGTCCCTCCGCTACGCTACCCCGGATTTCCTGTTGGTATTTGGTGGCGTTGGCCAACTTCATGCGGCTTTCCTTACTGAAAGCCGCACACGTGGTCATTTCCAGTGTTGCGTGGCAGGAAATCCGGGTTCGCTCCGGTCGGGATGACAATTTTGTTGTAAACCCAACCGTGCTTCTATCCCTGAACACGCTGTGATTTTCCGACAATTAAATTGTCATCCCGACCGGAGTCGCCATGGAACTATGGGCCCACGCAAGGTGAAAAAACGCCTCGGTCCAGCAACCACTCTCTAAGGTACCGCTGCCCTTTCCTTTGTCATCCCGACCGGAGCGAAGCGGAGTGGAGGGACCTGCGGTTCTCTCGCGGGCGCCTCGGCATCCCCCAACCCGCGATCAGCAACAACAGGATGTATACAACCTGCATGGCTAATCGAACCGGCACGCTGGGCATGTGCAGTCCCCCGACCGTCAGACCCGCGGCGTATACGTTTGCGGGGAAGATGGCGATCATGAAGACCGCGAGACAGGCGGAGGCCACGCGGGTGAATGCGGGCAGCAGCAGCCCTACGGCTCCGGCAAGCTCGAATGCCCCGGTGAGCAAGACTAGCTGCGTACGGTAAGGGAAGAATGGCGGAATGATCGCCGCCATCAGCGCGGTGCGAGTAAAGTGAAGCGCTCCCGAGGCCAGCAGAGGAAGCACTGCAATCACGCGTAACGCCCACTGCAGCCAGCCAAACGCGGAAAGGCCTCGGCGCGCCAAAAGAAAGAAGGCAGCAACCGTAGCGATTAAAGTTACGGTGGCGACGAGATAGACCATCCGGCTCCCGTCTGCGATCATAACCGGCTGGGGGGATTGCGAGCAGGCATGGCTTCTGAAGTTGTGGTGCACCCCAGGCCGTCCCGTGTCCGGCGCATGCGTTTCTTTGCCGTTTCTTTCCTGTTTGTGGCCGGCATCGTCAATTATCTCGACCGCGTCTCCTTCTCGATTGCGAATACCAGCATCCGTGCCGATCTGGGGCTCTCCGGCACGCAGATCGGCGCGCTGCTTTCTGCATTCTCATTGGCGTACGGAGTGGCCCAACTGCCGATTGGGCTGATGCTCGACCGCCTCGGCTCCCGCACGATTCTGGCGGTCGGCATGTTTGTCTGGTCTCTGGCGCAGATGGCCACCGGCCTGGTCAGCAGCTTTGGCGGATTTATGACAACACGCATCAGCCTGGGCGCGGGGGAAGCCCCCATGATGCCGTGTGGCGTGAAGGTGATGAATGATTGGTTCGGGATCCGCGATCGCGGCCTGCCAACCGGGCTGCTGACAGCCTCGAACACCCTGGGCGTAACCCTGGCCCCACCCATACTGACCGTAATCATGCTCGCCTTCGGCTGGCGGTCGATGTTTGTGAGTGTTGGGTTGTTCAGCCTGCTGCTTTCGCTGGCCTGGTATCCGCTCTACCGTGACCGCGAGAGCGTGCTTCTGACATCAGCCGAAGCCGAGTCTCTGGGCCTGGAAACAGAACAGCCACGGATCGCAATGTCTTTCTCCCAATGGCGACGGCTGTTTCGCTTGCGCACCGTATGGGGCATGATGCTCGGTTTCGGTGGAGTTAATTACACCACCTGGCTTTATCTTTCGTGGCTCCCAGGCTATCTGCAGGGAGCACGGCACCTGACCATCGCCAGGACCGGGTGGGTCGCGATCATTCCCTATATGTTCGGGACCATCGGCTCCGTGGTCAGTGGCTTCGCGCTGAATCGGTTGATCCGCCGCGGTTACACACCCGTGGTTGCGTGCAAGCTTCTCATCGTTGGGGGCATGTTTTGTTCCGCGCTCAGCACGCTCGGGGTAGCTTATGTCGCCACTGCCACAGAAGCGGTCGCCTGCGTCAGCACGGCAATTTTCTTCATCTATTTTGCCGGTAACGCAGGATGGGGCCTGGCCCAGGCCATGGCGCCTGCTCATATGATGGCCTCGGTTGGAGCAATCCAAAACTTCGGCAGCTTTGTATGCGCCTCTCTGGCGCCTTTGATCACCGGATGGCTGCTCGATCACACGCATTCCTTTAATATCGCGTTGATGATCTGCTCCCTGGCCACCACTCTGGGCGCCTTGTCCTACTGGTTCATCGTAAAAGACCACATCGAAACTAGCGGCGGTTAGAGGCAAGAAGCATGTTTCTTCTTACGTAGATCCGGTAGGCCTTCCGTCCTGCCTCGGCAGGAGGAAAACTCCGATCGTCATACAAGTAGTAGTTGTCGGCAAGTTCTCGCTCGAAGACTGGCCAGGAATCGAGCTTGGTATAGCCCCGATCGTCGGGAAACAATCCGCTGCCCACCACAACCACCTCCGGAGTGTTGCGCTGGAACTGCTGCCAGAATCGTCCGCGTACATCGTGGATGACTCGCTGTTGCGGCGCCCCGAAGATCAGATAGTCGTAGAATAGTCCTGTGGACTGCACCAACCGCATGCGGTAGAGCACCGCGTCACAATCGGCCGGCACGTAGATGCACTGCACGTGGCCTGAGAGTTGTGATCCGCCCAAGTGGGCCAGATCGGTAGTGAGAGAGTCGGCAAACTTTGGATCCCACACCTTGCGGCTCGCCTCACGCACGTAAAGCGGCGCAAGGACCACTACAAACGTGAACCCCGCCATCGCTAACACGCGAACATTTCGCTGGGCGCGCAGAGCAGTGACGATTTGCAGCCCAGCCCACAGAAAGAGAAACGCCAACATGGGGTAGCGATGATAGGCAAAGGCCTTCCCTTGACCGAAGTAGGATGCGATGCCAAATAGAATGCCGAGCACCAGCAACTTGCCTTCCCAATTCCACCAATCCCGCTTCGTCAAGGCAATGGCCAGCGCAAGGAAGGCCAGGGTTCTTACCGACGCTGTCGCCATCAGTTTCAGCAGAAAGGAGGCAGGCTTCCGTCCCAAGGTCTGGTAAAAAGGCAGCTCTACATGCAGGAGATACCAGAAAGAGCCGAGGGCGTGTTTGGAAATCAGAAACACGCAAACGACCGCAAGCGGCGCCGCGAAGCCAAGCAGCGCATAGAACACCGGCCTCCATACCGGTTCTCCCTTTTGCTTCAAGCGGACCGCCGCTAACACCAGAAGGAGCAAAGCAAACGGCAAAGGCGTTGGCTTGATGGTGGCGGCTATCCCGGCGCACAGCCCAAAGGCAAACATGGGCCATTTGCGGCGGCTGCGAAAGCACGTGAAAAGAAAAGCGTAGGCGCACAACAGCAGCACGGCGATGATCAAGTCCCGCTGGCCCTCCTGGCCGGCGCCATCTCTCCCATGGAAGAGGATGAAGAGCGTTGCCCCTAAAACACCGGCCAGCCACTCATAAGGCCACGCAATGGCGATCATTGCCCAGGCGGCCACGCCCATGAGGGCAAAATCAAAAACGCGCCACGCCCCGGAGCCTCCGCCCAGGCCATGCATCACACTCCAATTCACGAGATAGATGCCGGGCATGTTGATCTCCATCAGGTCGCGGTAAGGCGCCATGCCGTGATCCATGAGGAAGCAAAGATAGTGGAGCTGGGCGGGGTCGTTTACCTGTTTCCAGTGCGCCGTCCGGACGGCAAACCAGCCGACGCAGACGATGAAGTAAAGACAAATCAATATTTTGAAGCGTGACCAGCGGTCTTGACGAGAGGGATTGTCGAATGAGGATAGGGATATAGCGTTAGAAACATCAGACATTGCACCGTAGCCCTGTCAGGTTGGAATTTTCGTTCGTGTTTCGGACCGAAGCCTTGCACGATCGAACAGCCCCTGACTTGCCGCAGAGCCGTCCTTAATGGTGGACGCAGGTTTTGCGGGATTTGGTTACCTGGACGGAGGGAGTTTTTTGCTATTCCTTGCCGCGCGCGAGCGACGAGCGAGTATACGTATTCAACGCAAAAAAATAAAGGTTTGCGAAATCAAAATCTCACCGGGCCGAGGAGATGCCAGTGCAGAGAGAACCAGGAAAGAAACAAACAGGCAATCGCAACCACGGCATATTTCACCCTTGTGATATGGCGCAATCCGGCGTGACCCCACGTACGTATCGTAGAGAAGACCACAAACAAACTTAATCCGAGCGCAAGCGTAGTTACGAAATTCATCACGACGAAGTACTTACCCCATGCCGATGTCGGAGGCATGGAGTCGTCGCCCCCAATGGTCACCAGAGCGGCGCACAGCGCAGCAAACAGAATAATCCACACCAGCGCCGCGACCTGTGTGGTCCGCGGTAGCCACTGCGTGCCGGGTTGGGGTGAGGATGGAGGTCTGTGGCTCAGGAACATGCGCCTGGCTTTGCGTATCGCTGGCGCAAGAATCACTGCCAACAGAACGAGCAGACTCCCGGCAACCGCTGTCTGTACCAGGCCTTTGTGTTCATACCAGGGAACCCGCTGTGCTTGCACTCCAGGAAAATCGTAGGCGAGACGGACGACACGATTCGACGGGTCCCGAATGGCAAATACTTTCCGCTGGCCATCGATCTCCTGCCAACGATCTTTGCCGATCGGCTTCCACTTGATGGGGTGATCACGTAGATCCTTGATGTTGCTCAAATGGAGAGCGCCCATTTTATCGACCGTAGCCACCCTTTGCGAAAGCAACGACAGGAGCTTGACGCTGGTGCTGTCTTCTCTCCGTGTCGACTGGTAAACACCCTCGATCGCGGTCAATTCCTTTCGCGGCAGGGAAATAAAGGATTCTTTCGCCTCACCGGGAAAGTACCGATCCGTGAACATGTCGATGATTTCCGGCCGAGGCCTGTCTCCCCCACCGGCGGAGTTATACGAAATGAACAGCATCAACTTCTTCGATGGTTCGAGCATGAACAGGCTGTGGAACGCGACCAGATCGCCTTCGTGGCCTATCCAGCGCAGACCATTGCGCCAGGTCTCGTAGAAGCCCATGCAGATCGGTGGCAGCTGGTCGCTCGCGCGAAACTGTGGAGTCCACATGGCCTGCAGTGTTTCCGGCTTCAGTATGCGATTGCCATCGAGTTCTCCCCCATTCAAAAGGGCCTGGCCGAAGCGGCCCATATCCGCAGCGGTCGAAGAGACTCCTCCCGCGGACACCGGATTGAAAATTTCAAAGCCAATGGGAGGCTTCTCTGTATCGGTCGGGTAGCCTTCCGAGGGTAACTTCCGCAAAACGGTTGGAGGAGGTTGATAGAAGGTGGAATGTTCCATCTTCAGAGGCGCGAAAATGTGTTGCTCGACGTACTGCTCGAACGGCTGCCCGCTCACCCGTTGCACGATATAACCGGCGATTCCCACCCCGTAGTTGGAATATGCCGGAATGGTTCCGGGAGGAAATATCCGTTGCGGTTGGTTGCGGATGAGAAAGTCCCGCAGGGTGACGGCCTGCTTCGGATCGGTCACGATGATGTCGCGGACTTCTTCTTCAAATCCGCCGGTGTGGGTCATCAGGTTGCGCAAGGTGACGGGCCGGGAAAATGCCGGCCGAATCTGAAAATCGAGATAGCGGTTGACATCCGTATCCAGATCGAGCTTTCCCTGCTCCACCAGCTGCATCACCGAAACCCAGGTAAACAGCTTGGATATCGATGCCAGGCGGAAGATCGTGGCCGCCGGATCGACCGGCTTCTTGCTTTTCAGATCCGCATATCCGTAGCCCTTGCGCAGCAGCACCTGGCCGTTCTGCATGACCATCACGGAAGCTCCGGCGACGTCGGAGCGCTCCAGTTGCAGAGGCACAATGCCATCGAAAAAGGACTCGAGATCCGGGGCTTCGAGCGCATGCTGCCCGGGGACATCGGTCTTTCCATCAGGTCGATGGGACTGGGCTGGCGGGCCAATCGGGACCACAGGTACCTGGGCCTGGACCAGCAAAGGCAGGAGAAAAATCAGACAAGCCGCGCCGAATCTGTGCATTACGGTGCTCCGGGCACAATAGGTAGCGAGGATTCTAGCAGTTAAGCGGTAAACGCCAAGCTGCGCAGCGGTAACTACGGGCATACCTGTCTATGCAACCAAGACATGCTAGTGTTTTCTTTGCATGGGTACAGCACGACAGAACGGAAAGCGCGACGCCAAGCCCCAGGGAGCCGCGCGCTCAACAGCAGGCAACGGGGGGCGCCCAGTTGCGGTAGCCACCTCCTCGTATGTGAATATTATCGAAGCCCTGCTGGAGAACGGGTCGATGTCCCGTTCCGAGTTGGCATCTTCCACCGGGCTCAGCCGTTCGGCGCTGACGGAGATGAGCCGGGTCCTCATACAACATCAGTTTGTTGAGGAATCACCATCCGTCATCGACAAACAGCGGAAGGGCCGGCCATCCATCATGCTGTCGTTGAACGCCAGGTATGGATACTTCGTGGGCGTAGGCCTGACCGAAGATCCGCCCCTGATGGCGCTCACGGATTGTCATGGAAACGTCCTGGCAGAGCACGAGATCGGCATGGTGATCGACCCGGAAGAGGTCGCGAAAGCCATCGCCCAGGGCATTCCCGGTCTCACCCAGGCTTCGAACATATCGCGGGAGAAGGTAGTGGGGATCGGGGTCGCGCTCTCCGGACATGTCGACCACGCCCAGGGCACTTGCCTGCATTCGAACCTGCTCGGCTGGCACAATGTGCCCATCGCCAAGATCGTCGAGCGCGTGACCGGGATGCCCACCTATATCGATAACGACGCCCACGCCGTGGCCCTGGGGCAGAAGCTTTTTGGCATGGCCCGGGAGCTCAAGAGCTTCATGGTGATTATGCTGGGCAAGAAGATCGGCGGCGGCAGCTACATGCAAGGGCGGCTGTATCGCGGGCACACCGGGGCCGCGGGTGAGATTGGTCACTGCGTCGTGGCTCCTGGCGGTCCCCGGTGCGAATGCGGGAAAGAGGGCTGCGTGGATGCGTTTGCTTCGAGTTCTGCGCTTCTCCGACGGGCCGCGGAGTTGGATCTGCACGTGCAGCACATGAGTGAGCTCGAGGGACTCGCAGCAAAAGGAGAGGTGAAGGCGATTGAGCTGCTGCGCCACGCCGGATCCGCCCTGGGCATTGCGGTGGCAAACTCCATCCAGATCAACAATCCTGAGCTGGTCCTGTTCGCCGATCTGGTTGGGTTTGGTAACGGAGTGTTTATCACCAGTGCCCGGCAGGCCATCGAGAACAACATCATGCCGCACATGCTTTCGACCACGCGGCTTGAGTTTCGTTCGGTAGAAACAGACTTCATGGTGCGCGGAGCCGCCAGTATTGCCGCCCATCAGTTTCTGATCGAGCGCGCGGGGTGATCGCAGAGTTCGCTACGCGCGAATTGCCGAGTCCCGAAGGGACGGCTGAACTTAGCGGAGCAAGTGGCCTTTTGAGGATGCAACTTGTTGATTGCTTTGAAGCGCGTTTGGCGGAATGAAATTCTGGTTGCATGTAGATCGTCTGCTGCCCAGATTGGATTTAGACAATGCCTCGGCTCAGCAACTGCCCTTTCATCCAGTAACGGCCGTTTCCTTGCCACGGTCCTCTCCTTTTTGTCATCCCGATCGCAGCCGAGCGGATCTGCGGTGCGCCATTCGTGTGCCCCGCTCCTACGGTCCACAACCTCCACTTGTCGTCCACCGAACCCTCCTGGAAACACCAAACCTCCCTTTGTTACTCCGGATTTCCGGGAGCAGGCCGTAGAACCGCAGATCCACTCGGCTGCGCTCGGGATGACAAAAAGGAGAGGATCGCGGCAAGGAAAGGGCGGTTCCTAAACCGAGGCATTTTAAAAATCTAACCTGGAAAGGTCAGAAGTTCAGCCGTCCCTTCGGGACCCGGTTTCGCCATTTCCGCAGAGCCTGCCGTGAGAAACGAACTTTCCGTTACGTCGCTTTGTGATACGACGGTTGGGTCATATCTTGCCTGGAAATGCGGCAGATAAGATAGGGCAGAATATAGGGAGCAGGGACCAGGTATGGGAGTAGCTACCAAATTGGATTCGCTTCGATCACGGCTGAATTACGAGCCCCAGGAGCTGGGCTTCGGAACCAGCGGCCGGCGGGGCAAGGTCGTGGACCTGACGCAACTCGAGGTCTACCTGAACGCCCTGGCAGAGCTCGAGTACCTGCAGTCATTGCCCCCCGCGGAGGGTGGAATCAAACGCGGCGACCCATTTTATTTCGCCTGCGACCTGCGTCCCAGCTCGAGCGAGTTGGTCAGCCAGGAGCAGGGACGGGGGGAGCTGGCACAGGCCATTGTCGCAGCCATCGGCGATGCCGGCATGCAAGCGGTGAACCTGGGCCGCATCCCTACTCCCGCGCTGGCCAGCTTTGCCCTTTCGCGCAACAAAGGCAGCATCATGGTGACCGGCAGTCACATTCCCTTTGAGCGCAATGGTTACAAAACCAACAGCAGCCGGGGGGAATTGCTCAAACAACAGGAAGCGCCCATTAATGAGCAGGTAAGGAAGGTGCGCAAGCGGCTCTACGAGCAACCCTGGGAGCAGTCGCGGTTCGATGAGCGGGGCATGCTGAAGGGTGGTCATCAGTCCCTTCCAGTGGAGAACGGCGAGGCACGCGCCGAATACATCGAACGGTTCACCCATTTCTTTGCGGGCTCCTCGCTCCACGGGAAGCGCTTGCTGGTTTACCAACACTCGGCCGTGGGCCGCGATTTGCTGGTGGAGATCCTGGAGCGCCTGGGAGCGCAAGTGGTGAAGGGGGGACGCAGCGAAACGTTCGTTCCCATCGACACAGAAAATATCGACGCTGCGCAGCTGGGCGTGATTCAGGCTTTGGCGGATGAGGCCAGGGCGAATAGCGGGCCACTGCATGCGGTTGTCTCTACGGATGGCGACAGTGATCGCCCCCTGGTTCTGGGAGTCGATCCAGCAACGGGAGGGGTGCATTTCTTCGGCGGCGACTTGTTGGGCATGGTGGTGGCTGAGTATCTGCAGGCCGACGCGGTGGTGGTTCCCATCAGCTGCAACGACGCCATCGACCGGGGAAAGCTTGCGCCGGTGGTAGAACCTAAGACGCGCATCGGCTCACCCTTCGTGATCACCGGCATGGAGGCCGCGCTCGCGAATGGCAAGCAGAGGGTTTGCGGATGGGAGGCCAACGGCGGATTCCTCACCGGCTCGCCCATCACGCGCAACGGCGCCACGCTGGCGCCGCTTCCCACTAGGGACGCGGGTTTACCCATCCTGGGCGTGCTTTTCGCCGCGGAACAGAATGGGCTTTCGCTGGTCGAACTCTTCGCCCGTTTGCCCAAGCGTTTCAGCCGTGCCGCCCTGCTTAAGCAATTTCCACGGGCGACAGCGTTGAAGATCGTCGCGCGCTTTTCTCCACCAGCTTCCAGCGACACGATCCGCAAGGATCTGGCGCAGTTCTTCGCCCCGGCGCAGGGTTTCGCCGGCATCGATCGCGTCGACTACACCGACGGCGTGCGCGTCCTGTTCACCAATGGGGATGTCGCTCATGTGCGGCCTTCAGGAAACGCGGATGAGTTGCGCATCTACGCCGTCGCCGATACGCAGGCACGCGCCGACGCAATCGCGGCGATGGGCGTCGAAGAGCCCGCAGGAATTCTGCGCAGGATGGAGAAAGCCGTTGAAGGCTGAAGCGGATGTTCTGACATTGCACGGTGTGGTGCAAGCACTACGATTGGGGCGGTTATCAATACATTCCCGATCTTTTGGGAATCGAAAATGCGACCCGGCGGCCGTTTGCCGAACTATGGATCGGCGCCCATGCCAAGGCTCCCTCTGAGGTGGAGCTTGCAACCGGACCGGAGCCTCTGGACAAGTTGATTGCCGAGGACCCCGAAGCCATCCTCGGCCAGGCGGCGAAAGCGCGTTTCGGCGGCCGGTTGCCTTATCTGTTCAAGATCCTCGACGTCCACAAGATGCTCTCGATTCAGGCGCATCCGACGCTGGCCCAGGCCCGCGCAGGGTTTGCGCGCGAGAATGCCGAAGGCATCCGCTTGGAGGCCGGCCACAGGAACTACAAAGACGATAACCACAAGCCGGAAATCGGCGTGGCGTTGACCGAATTCTGGATGCTGCACGGCTTTCGACCTCTCGAGCAGATCGCCGAAACCTTGGGCCACACCCCGGAGTTGGGGGCGCTGATGCCGGACTTCCCCCAGCGGTTGGCGGCAGCCGGCCACCATCATGACACGCGACGGAGCTTGCTCCGCGAACTCTACAGCCGGGTGATGACGATTCCCCAGGAGCAAGTGGACTCGCTGCTCAATCCCCTGCTCTCCCGGTTACAGGCGAAGACAACCTTCGATAAGAACACCCCGGATTACTGGGCGGTCCGGGCGGCGGAGAACTTTCCCCTGCCCGGTGGGCACCGCGATCGCGGGATCTTCAGCGTGTATCTGCTTAACCTGATCCATATGCAGCCGGGGCAAGGGACGTTCCAGCCGGCGGGAGTTCTGCATGCCTATCTCGAGGGCGTGAATGTCGAGTTGATGGCCAACTCCGACAACGTTTTGCGTGGAGGATTGACCACCAAGCACGTCGATGTGCCGGAATTGCTGAACATCCTTACTTTCGAGGGCGGCACTCCGGAGATTTTCGATGGGCACCCGGTGAGCGCACAGGAACGGGTCTACCGCACGCCGGCGGAAGAGTTCGAATTGCGCCGCATTGCGCTTCCCGCGCATGGCCGATATGCGGGCGAGGCCACCTATGGTCCAAAGACGCTGCTGGTGTTGCAAGGCTCCGTGCGGCTGACGGCTGCAAGCCGGGACGTATCGCTTGCGCGGGGATCGATCGTTCTCGTTCCGAGCGGCACGGAATTTGTTCTGGAGACCAGCGCAGACGACTTGGTAGTGTTCCAGGCTGGGCTTCCCCTTCATGCCCGGGGCGCCTCTTAGGTAGGACAGCGGAAATAGAATGATTCTGCATCTGTCCCTGCAAACAAAGCTCGGTGCCCCACATCTCGCTCGTTTTTCGCGAGATGTGGGATTCCACAACCCTATTTTCGAAACTTTTGACCCCTCTTGAAACCCTAAGCTTTCAATTCATCCCCCGGAGGCGAGCGGTTGAGAGATGTGGGCACCCAGCCTTATTTGCAGGGACCGAAGGCAAGTCCCGTTACGGGTCAGCTTGCCTGGGCGAGAAAAGCTTCGACTTCAGATGCAGATGGCAGCGAAGGCTGGGCGCCGGCACGCGTGACCGAAATCGCTGCGGCTGCGGCGCCGTAACGCGCGGCTTCGGCCGGCGGTTTTCCGCGAGTGAGGGCCACCGCGAAGGCGGCGTTAAAGCAGTCCCCGGCAGCGGTCGTGTCTACCGCGCTCACCGTGAAGGCAGGAACCCGCTGAGCCGGGCAATCCCGGCCAGCCAGGAACACACCCTGGGAGCCCAGCTTGAGGGCAACATTGCGCGCCCCCAGGGCCAGCAATTTTTCCGCCGCAGCGGCGGGTTCGAGATTACCCTGCCCCAACAATATCTGTGCCTCGGTCTCGTTGGGCGTGAGCCAGGTAGTACGGCTAACGAGTTCCTCCGGCAGGGGCATGGCGGGAGCAGGGTCCAGCATGAGCGGAGTCTTCGCCTGCCAGGCTTGTTTCGCCAGGCGTATCACGGTCTCGATCGGAGTTTCCAACTGCACCAGAATCATGCTCGCCCGATGCACAGCCTCGCTATGGGCATCGATGTAAGCGGGGGAAAGCAGACGATTCGCTCCTGAGATCACGATGATGGAGTTCTCCCCATTGTCTGCTCTGGAGATCTGGGCCACGCCGCAAGGACCGGCCACCATTTGTACCGCTTTGGTATCGACACCAGCATCTTTCAAGCCAGACAGCAGCCTCTCGGTAAAAAGATCGGTCCCGAGGGACCCAATCATGTCCACGGGAGCTCCGAGTTTCGCGACGGCCACAGCCTGGTTGGCGCCCTTCCCTCCGTTGAACACATCGAAGGTGCTCCCGAGAATTGTCTCCCCGGGGGCCGGCAGGCGGTTGGCGCTCGCCACCAGGTCGATGTTGATGCTGCCCACTACCAACAACTTTTTATCCACGATCGTTCCCCCAGCGTCTGCGGCTTGGCCGTCCGCTGGGAAAGAATATCGCACCGGATTTCAGGTGGCTATGGAGACGGAATGAGAGGGTCAAGAGGGTGGAGGCGCGGGCCGGAATCGAACCAGCAATAAAAGGCTTTGCAGACCCTCCCCTGACCACTTGGGTTCCGCGCCATTCTGAAGTGACCGCTTTGTTCAAGTTCAGGGCGGTCCGTTGCTACTTGAAGTTACTCTAGGTCGAACGTGATGTGGAAGAATACAACGTTCCACCGGACATCGCTGTCCTTGGTAACCGGAACGGATCACTAAAGAACACAGCCGCTCAGCAAATATTCTTGCCAGTGGTTGAACGGCAGTGCGGTCGCTTGAACGACGTGTCGATGAGGCCAACTTTGAATCACCAACGCAAAAAGATCGGAATGCTGGCGGTCTTCTACTGTTCGCTGCTCCTGCTTGCCGCGCAGCCCATCTCGCTGGCTCAGGACCGCCCTGGCGGACCACCACCCCCAGGCGAGCAGGACGACCTGCATCCACCGCCCCCGCCGCCCGGACCGGGCGACGGATTGCGCAGCACCATGCGCGGAGGTTTGCAACTCGGCCCACCAGGACGGTGGTGGGATGACAAAGAGTTTGCCCAGGAACTCGGTTTGAGCGCGGCGCAGGCAAGACGGATGGACGAAATTTTCCAGGCGAATCGAGGCACGCTGTTGAGGCTCTATCAATCGCTCGAACATCAGGAGTCAATCCTGGAAGAACTGACGAAGGGGAACCATTTGCGCGAGGAGGAGATTTTTCGACAGATCGATCAGGTCAGCGGAGCCCGCGCCGCGCTCGAGAAAGCGAGCGCCCACATGCTGCTGGACATCCGCAAGCAAATGACGGAGGAACAGACAGCGAGGCTTGACCAGCATCGTCCAAAGCCGCCGCGTTAAAGCGCGCAAAGGACCGAAACACTTCTCTTACCTAAGTAACGGCTCGATCCAGATGCTGTCACCTCTCCCTAAGTTCCCCCCGTCAAAGAGGCCAGATTAAGAACTCATCCGCGGCCATGCTGCCGCGCAAGACTCCGCAACTTTCCCGCTGTGATCGGCGCAGTCGTTCTCACGCGCATTTTCTTTGGCACCTCATCTCTGCCCCATTTCATGAGAGGTTCGCAGATGACTTTGCGCAAAGAACTGATTACGTCTCTATTTTGTGCCGCCGTTTCGGCCGGCTTGGTATTGCTTCTCTCCACCGGCACCACGGCCAAGGTAGGCGCGTCGGGTCCGGCAGCAAAAGACCCCGGGGTTCGTGCCGCAGCAGCGGGCGCCGGCACTCCACTGTCCACGCTCAGCGCGGATCAACTGGCGTTTTTTGAGGATGGATTAACCCGCTTCAACGCGATCGATTCCGTTAGCGGAACCATCGCAGGCGAGTCGGACGCGGGCCTCGGGCCAACGTTCAATTCCAACAGTTGCGGGAGCTGCCATGCTCAGCCCGCGATCGGAGGAACGAGCCCGAGCACAAACCCGCAGATCGCCGCGGCCACCGACAATGGCGCCACCAATTCCATCCCTGATTTCATCTCCGCAAGCGGGCCGGTGCGCGAGGCGCGTTTCCCGTTTCTGCTCAATGCCAATGGCAGTCTGAGCCAAACTTCGGACGGTGGTGTCCACGATCTTTTCACCATCGCCGGGCGGTCAGACGCTCCGGGATGCACCATGGCGCAGCCGGACTTTGCGCAAATGGAAAAATTGGGAAACCTCATCTTCCGTGTTCCCACTCCGCTGTTTGGAGCAGGTCTGATCGAGAATATTCCAGAAGCCACCCTCTACGCCAACCAAGCCGCCAATGCTGCCCTCAAGCAGAGCCTGGGAATTTCTGGCCATCCTAATATCAGCGGGAACGATGGAACTATCACGCGATTCGGCTGGAAAGCGCAAAATAAGTCGGTCGAGATATTTGCCGGGGAAGCTTATAACGTCGAAATGGGCGTAACCAACGAGCTATTCCCGGAGGAGCGTTCCCTTCCTCCGGCGTCCTGCCTCTTCAATCCAACACCAGAGGACACGACGAACTTTCCTGCATCGGGCGCGGCGGTTCTGAGCGATGTGGTTGCGTTTTCGAACTTCATGCGTTTCCTGGCGCCTCCAACGCCGTCCATGCAAGGTATTCCCGGCAACCCTTCGGAGCAGTCGATCGCCAACGGCGGGTCGTTATTTGCCCAGGTCCACTGTAGCTTGTGCCATACGCCTGCTCTGCAGACCGGAACTTCCTCGTTCGCTGCCGGACTCAACAATCAAAGCGCGGCGCTCTACTCAGACCTGTTGGTGCACCATATGGGGTCTGGGCTCGCGGACAACATCTCGCAGGGCACAGCCGGCCCGGATGAGTTCCGCACCGCTCCTTTGTGGGGCCTGGGACAGCGCTTGTTCTTTCTGCATGATGGCCGTGCCACTTCCTCCAATGGCGGCCTGCTTACAGCGATACAGGATCATGCCGGTTCTGGTTCCGAGGCCAACGATGTGATCAAGCTTTTTCAACAATTGAATAGCCAACAGCAGCAGGATTTGCTGAATTTCTTACGGTCGCTATAGACATCCCTTCCGGGGCTTTTGGCTGGTTCCCCGCTGGGCCAAGAATCTTTTTCATGCCAAGCCCCGGAAGAGGATACTCTTATGCCGGATCCGATTTTGCCAGGAGGACGGCATGGTTTGGGAGAGAGATCACAGGCGCAGAGAGTTTCTTAAGCTAGCGGCATTCGGTATCGCCGGCATGACCACCACGGCCCTCCCGGGGTTGGGCCAGGCGCAGCGCGAAGCCATCCAGCGGCCGGAGACACCGGAGCGTGCACTCAGCCTGCTGGCCGAAGGAAATCAGCGTTTCGTGGCCCAGAACCTGGTCTCGTTCCGGGAAGATCTGGACATTCTGAAGGCGCATTCGGAAGAACACCAAGAGCCCTTCGCAGCGGTGCTTTCGTGCGCCGATTCGCGAGTGCCGGTCGAATTAGTTTTCGACCAGAGCATTGGTCATGTTTTTGTGGTTCGGGTGGCGGGCAATGTGGCCACTCCGGATACCATCGCCAGCCTGGAATACGGGGCGGCGGTGCTGGGTGTCAAGGCAATCCTGGTGCTTGGACACACCAATTGCGGGGCGGTCAAAGCGACCATAGCCGGCAAGGCGGTACCGGGTCAGATCAGCACCCTGTACCAATACATCCATCCGGCGATCGCCGGGTCGAAGGGCGATCTCACCACCGCCAGCCGGCAAAATGCCAGTCTGCAAGCGTCGGTGTTAAGCGAGACTTCACCCGTTTTAGCAGACCTGATCAAGCAGAAAAAACTCGCGATTCGTGCAGCTCTGTACGATGTCGGCAGCGGAAAAGTCACCATGATTGGAGCTTGATCCAGCAGGCGTTGCTGGAAGTTCTCCTTGCGAGGAGGAAGCCCTTTCGACTCGCGCTCACTGAGACCCAAAAAACGAAAGTTGCACTGGCTCGACCCAGATTAGTAACTAGGGCGGGCGCAGATGTTTATCGCGTCCGCGGCCGATACAGTTTGTAAGATTTTGGTACGGCAAGGTGCACTTTCGAATCGACTAACCCACCGCGATCCTGACGATTAACGCATATGTGGCAAAGTGCCAGGCAGACACTTACGGCTTGGGCGTAGCCATGTGCTGCTGGTCTAACGCAGTACTGAGGGAACCATTTGAGTAATGTTATCCGCGTGTAATCCGATGTCTCACGTATTTGCGCCGAATTGGTTATGCAATGCAGGGTCCTGTTTCGTATACGATTCGTTTCGCCAGTGCAGAGAACTTCCGAAAGCTGAAGTTTGAAATATAGGTCAGCAACTGCTTTGGATCGGAATCCGCGCCAGTTGGCATTTCCTGTTCCGTGAGTGTTGACAAGTTTTGTAAGTGCGAACCGAGGACCCTTGTATGTGGAATTTGCAGCACCTGCCTGCCTGTGTGCGCCCCCGGCGTGGCCGAAACACGACGCTGCTCCTGTCCGCCCTGATGGCAGTCACCTTGCCCAACGCTGCCCAGGCAGCAGCCGTACCGACGGCGACGACGCTGGTACTTTCTTCGCCGTCGGTGGCTTCGCCGACAGCGGTGACCTTGACTGCCTCGGTGGTCATGGTGGCGGGCGGGACGCCGGTAGCAAACGGCTCAGTGAATTTCTGCGATGCTTCCGCACCGCGCTGCGAAGATTCGGCCATTGTCGGCAAAGCCGTGTTGACCGCGGGAACAGCAAAACTCAAATTCATTCCCGGCATTGGCTACCCATAAATATACGGCCATATTCACCGGAACAGCGGCAGCCGCGGGCAGCACTTCGAGCGCGCAGACTCTGACCGTGACCGGCCTCTATCCGACCACGACGGCGATTGCGGCAACTGGTAACCCTAGCGGATACGATCTGACGGCGACGGTCGTCGGCTACGCGAATCATCCGCCGGTGTTGGCGGGCACTGTGTCATTTCAAGACACAAGCAATGGCAACTTTGTTCTGGGAACCGCTCCCCTCGGCGCACCCACCTATGCGGAGACCTTCACGCCGGCAACCGGTTCTCCCATCTCCACCGGCAACCAACCGACATCGGGCGGAGCAGCAGACTTCAACGGGGATGGCATACCAGACCTGGCGGTCCTGAACTCGGCGCCGAACTCGATCACGATTTTTCTGGGCAAGGGTGACGGCACGTTTACCCCAGGCGACACTATTTTTCAAATCGGCAGCACGCCTTGCATCAACCAATTCGAGGCTTCGAATTGCGCCCTCGCGGTAGGCGATTTTAACCATGACGGCAATGCGGATCTGGTAGCCACCAGTGGCTACGACAATACAGTGATTGTTCTGCTCGGCCATGGAGATGGAACGTTTTCGCCCGCCAACGGCTCACCCATCACCGTGGGCAATTTTCCCGAAGCGGTAAAAATCGGCGACTTCAATGAGGATGGCCTGCAGGATCTGGCAGTAGCCAATGCCAAGGACAACACGATCAGCATTCTGCTGGGCAATGGAGACGGGACTTTCACGGCAGCCAGTGGCTCGCCGATTCCCGTGGGCTCCTTCCCATTTTTCTTGGCGGTCGCAGACTTCGACGGGAATGGCACAGCCGATGTAGCGGTCTCCAACGACCAAGACAACACCGTAAGCATCCTGCTGGGCAAGGGAGACGGCACCTTCACCGAGGCCAGCGGCTCACCGATTCCTAACTTCAACTACAACCCTGGCCCGATCATCCCTGCGGATTTCAATGGAGACGGCAAAGTCGACCTGGCGGTCGCGGACTTTACCCCGTCTAACCCCCCTAGCACGCTAGGCAATGTGGTGGTCCTGCTGGGCAACGGAGACGGCACGTTTACCAATGCGCCGGGATCGCCGATCACGGTGGGCGTAGACCCCTTCGCGCTGGCTGCCGCAGACTTCAACCAGGACGGGAAGACTGACCTGGCCGTTGACAATTATGGCCAGATCACTCAATTCCCCACCCAGACCCTGAGCGTTCTGCTGGGCAATGGAGACGGCACGTTTGCGGCGCTGGGAACACCGATCCAGTTGGGAGATTCTCCAAACGATCTTGTGACTGCCGACTTTAATGGAGACGGAACAACGGACTTCGCGATTCCCGAATTAGCCAACAACAACGTCACCATCCTGCTGAATGCATTTACGCAAACGGAAACGGCCAACCTGGCAAATGTCACCATTGCGGGCACCGGCACCCACTATGTGGACGCCGTTTACCTGGGAACAGTTCCTTCGCCACCAGTACGTCGACGACGGTTCCGTTGCAAGGATCGACGGTGCCTACCACGTTGACGCTGACGGCCAACCCCATCGAGCAGATGTTGACCATGCCGGTTACGTTTACGGCGCAATTGACGGCGATCTCCCCGGAACCCCCGTCCGCGATCCCGACCGGAACCGTCACCTTCTTTGATCAGAGCGTTAATGCAACCCTTGGCACCGCGCCCATGGGCGCCAACGGACAGGCAGTGTTCACCACCACTGCGATCGGTCCCGGGCACCATATCATCATCGCAAGCTATAGCGGAGACCCCGGCTACCTCGCCAGCACGGCGAACACGGTACCGGTTCAGATCGACGAGTTGCGCATCCTGCGCGTGGGCAATAACAACACCAACATTCTTCCCGGCGCCACCGTGGTCTATACCCTTCAGCTGACGCCGGAAGTGGCAACGACCTTCCTGTACAACGTGAACTTTGCGGCAAGTGGCCTGCCTGCGGGAGCAACCGCCACCTTCGATCCGGTGAATTTGGCGGCCGGCGGCCAAATGGCAAATGTCAAGATGACGGTGACGACCGCAGGTACTGCGTTGAACACACCACCGGCGTCCCCTTTCAACCGCGTGCCGCTTGCCCTCGGACTTCTGCTTCCCTTCATCGGAGTACGCAGCGTGCGCAGGCGGTTGGGAAAGATTCCCCCATTCCTCGGAGTTGCGCTGCTGGCAGCGATGAGCCTGGCGGCGGTCGCAGGGTTGAGCGGGTGCTCGGGTGCGGGCCTTTTCGCAGCGAGAAAAGTTCCTTACACCATCACGGTGACCGCCACCGAAGGAACACTACAACGCCCAATCACGGTGCCCCTTGCGATCTACTAAACGGAGTGCGCCGCGCGGTGTGGGAGAAGGTATGTATAGATCTTTAGCCTTACTGTTTGTGGGAACGATGCTGGGACTCAGCGCATCGAGCCTCCATGGCCAGGTGGCCCCGGGAGGAAGAGACTTCTCCTTGCCGCGGGCGGAGGTCTCGTTCGCCTATAGTCCGACCGAGGTCAACCGCCCCACCGGGCCAATGCGGTTGCTTTTTCATGAATGGCGTGAGCGCGGAAGGAAACTTTCGCACCTATCGTGGATACACTACGGTGGTGGACGTAACCGCGACCCATACCGGCAACGTCCACAACACCGGCGATCCTTTTTCGATGCTCATGGTGACCGGGGGCATGCGCCTCAATTTCAGATTTGGACACCAGCGGACAGATGGATGGGATACGTACCACCGCATCAAACCATTCGCCCAGGGGCTGATTGGTTTTGCTCATGGGTTTGATGGAGTCTTCCCGAACAAATCCACGGGGTTTATTAATCCGACCGCCAATTCGGTAGCCGTATTGGTCGGGATTGGGTTGGATGTGAAGTACAGGAGACATCTCTCCTTCCGGGCGATCCAGGCGGACTACGGATACACCCGGTTGCCTAACCTCTCCGGCAATGACCAGAACCTGTTGCGGATTTCTTCCGGTATTACGATCCACTTCAAGTAGCGCCGCGGAGACGCACAAGCTAAACAGGGAATCCCGAGTAGGCTGATTCAAACGTGGGGCACCCCGTCCAGTTCCCTTCAGCTTCGCTGCCCGTGCATCTAGAAGTTGAAGACCGCCTGGAGAAAGACGCTGCGGTTGCCGGCGGTGGAGGCACCGAAGAAGCCGCCGTTCGCCAATGACTGCGACCTACCAAAGAATTGCGACGAGAGTGTGCCGTTTGGTGAGCCCAGGTTCTGGTGATTCAGCAGGTTCGTCGCGTAGGCTGTAAGGGTCAGGTTGTATCGGTGCGAAGTTGCTTGATCCAGTCGTCCAGGTCCGCCACGGTTGCCGCTTAGGCCACCGGGACCAATTCCTCCGCCGCCGCCCCGGCCACCTCCACCACCGCCGCCTCCGCCGCTCCTTGCGGCGCGGCCGCTTTCGACCTTCGGCCCGATACCAATGACTTTGCTCACGCGCAGGTTCAAACTGGCATTCGACGGACCCGTACCAATGCCATAGGGAATGATCTTCTCATTGGTTCCGAAGGGATTTGTGTTGAGGCAACCAAACTTTGTGTTGACTACATTGGCTTCATCGCAACTCGCTGCGAACGTTGGCCGCGCATTGAACTGGTTATTGCTGGTGAGATCGCTGCCGGTGGTCACGTTATAGGGCGCGCCGGAGTTAAAGGCGAAGAAGGGTGTCAACGCGAAACCATAGGGCGCGGAGAAGTTGCCCAGGATGACGAAACGGTCGTGAACATCAAAGCTCGATCTTCCGTAGTCAAGACCAGGATTCTGGGCTACGGAAGGAGTATAGTTCACGCCACTCGTATCCGCTTTGGCGACGTTATAACTATAGAACGTGAAGAAACTAAAATGCGGATAGTTCGCCCTGCCAGAAACAATAATCTGATTTTGCCGGTACACTCCGCCAGACTGGTATTGCAGATTGTTCTCTTGCGAGGGCGGCAAAGGCTCGTCGGGATAGATGCCGAGATCCGCCGTGGCAAAGTCCGGAGCCCCAATATTGTTGGTGAAATATTGGTGGACGCCGCGCCCGTAAAGGTAAGTTACATTTCCGGTAATCCTCTTGGCCAACTGACGATCCACCCCCACTGCCGCTTGTAGATCCGTAGCGGCATGAAAATGTGGATCAATGGTGTAAAGAGTCTGGGCGGTGTTGGAGTTTGCTACCGTGATCGGATTGACGGGGTAGGTCGGATTGGTGATGGTGGTAACTGTCTGGTTGATTCCGTTTTGGTGAATGGCCTGGATCACATACGGTGTGCCGGCATTGGAACCGAAACTGTTGGGCACCGTGAACCGTTGGTAAAACCAGCCATACCCCGCACGCAGTACTGTCTTGGGCGGCTGCTTGCCATCCGCGTGGCCCAGCGCGTACGCGAGTGATAGGCGGGGCGCCCAATCGCTTTTGTCATTGATACGGTTTTGCGTTTCCCAACGCAAGCCGTAGCTGAAGGTAAACCGCTGGTTTACTTTCCAATCATCCTGATAAAAAAGGGCTGCATCGAAGAGGATCGCGCGGGCTGTGTATTGGTGGATATCCGTCACCTGGTAGATCCGCGGTTGGTTTTGCAGATACGTATCCAGATTCTCGAAGTTGTACTCGCCGTTCGTACCTCCCGTCGTATAGTCCGCGTCACGATAGGCCCGTAGACGCGCACCGAAGTTCAAGGAGTGATTGCCTTCGGCGGCAGCGAAATAGTTCTGTAGCTCGAAGATATCCTGGTTGTCGCGCACCACCCCGCCATTGTTACCGCCAGCCAAAAAAGAGCCCTGCACGCTGACCGAGGGCGTGTCGTTCTGGGCGATGTTCTGATAACGAAAGCGGCGATACTGGAAACGAATGTCGTCCACGATCTTCTTGCTCAGCACCAGGCTGTCACTTACCTGAAGCGTGTTCTCCATGCTCTGGGTGTTGGTGGCCTGGGTGGGCAGAGCCAACTGGCCGACGCCACCGTTGGTGGTGACGGCGCGGTAGAACTCGTAACGTAGGGTCAAGGTATTTGCCTGCCCCAGCTGCAGGTCGAGTCGCGGGCTAACATCGATACGCGAACTGGGATTGGAGAACGCTTCATTCAGGAGCGTGCCGGCGGGGTTTGTCGGGGTGACACTGGTTGGATCAATGGCATCGACGACGCTTACGTTTTGCGTGTTGCGGCCGAAGAAGCTGACAAAATAGGAAGCCTTTTTGTTGATTGGGCCGCCCACACTGCCTTGCAGGTTGTAGGAGTAGTAAGACGGTTCCGGGGTTTGCAGGATCGGATTGCGAGAGTTGAAAGCGGAATCGTTGCCCCGGGCTTCAATCTGGCCGTGCAGTTTGTCGGTGCCCGGCTTGGTGAGTATTTCTATGCGTCCATAGCCGAGACGATCGAACTCGGCGGAGAAGGGATTCTGATTGACGCGTATCTCACGAATCGAAGACTTGGGCGGCATCTGGCCGCCGGTAAACCCGTCGATGTAAATCTCTCCACCATTTGGGCCGGCAGCCGGGCCTGCGAGGGCTTGCAGTTGATTCTCCAGCTCGTCGGGATCGTCAGAAAGCGCATCAAGATCTTTGCCTTTGAGCACGACGGCGTTGGCATTGGAATCTGGGCTTGTGTCGACCGTATTTGCTTCGGCCTCTACCTGGACCTGCTGCTTCTCCATTTCGATTTGCATGGCGATGTTCAGAGTTTTGGTTTGGCCGGGTGCCATGATCACGGTGGAGGAGAAAGGGGCAAACCCTGCGGAGGTGGCATTCACCGTGTAGTCTCCGGGAGCCAGGCCGCGCACCTGGTACGAGCCGGCGCCATCGGAGACTGCGTTCGCCGTCGTTCCCGAGGACGAGGTAACTGTGATCTGTGCTTGCGGGATCACCGCGCCGCTGGGGTCCAATACCCTACCCTGCAGGGCGCCCGTCGGCCTTTGAGCACGGACCGCCGGGGCGATGAGGACACCCGCCAGGAGCGTGATGAGAACCAGTAAATACTTTGTTTTCTTCATTTGCTCGAGTGTGTATCCGAAATCGACCCACGACTGCCTTGTCAAATTGACGGGATTCTCCCACGGTAAGTTTCCGGCCTGCGCCTGAAGGGTGCAAGAGGGGGAGGGGTCTCCGTGTTGATTCCTTCAATTTCGTACAGGCTGTTGAGCGTGGCTGTCCCTAAACGAGCGGCAATTCTTATTTGGCGAAGAAGCGGTAACGAATGGTCCAGGTTTTCGTTTCGCCAGGCTGCACCATCACGTGGATGTAGGCTTCGGGACAAATGGTTGTGCGGATGGACCAGAAGTTCAGCTGGGCGATGGGAGAATCGGACGTCTGCTCGACGCCTACTCCCGTCGCTCGATTTTCGACCGTGAAGTCATAGTCAGCGGCGCTGCTCGAATATCCCGTCAAAAAGCTGGCGGCAGACTGTCTTGGCCCGGAGGTCAGCTCTTCCAGATAGACGATGCTTTTGCCATCGATTTTCGCGTGCGGCTCGAGTGGGTGTTTGGCTTGAGGCTCGAAGGGAAAGTGAACCTCCATACCAGGTCCGGTGGGAACAGCATCGAGCATGAAGAAGTCGTGGTCGTAGACTTGAGTGTCAATGGGTTTGGTACCTGTGTTCTTCAAGCGATGTTCGAGGATGAGCACCGGTTGGTGTTTGTCGAGCTTCAAAGTCTTGTCGTAGACATAGGCGTAGCCAATCGTCGATTGGAGATGATGGGTGAAAACGACCTCTGTTCGCTTGGCGTGGACCGTCCATTTTCCTCCGTCGACGATCGGGTAAGCGAAGCCGAACTTGTAGGGCGAGTCATCTACTTTGCGGAGAACACCGACGCCCGGCTTTAAGAACAAGTCTCCAGGTTTTGCCTCGTCGTAATTGATAGAGCTGAGACCATCGCTCGAGCGGAATTCTTCGACCGGCCCGGTGATCGAGTCGTTCAACAAGGGGTCGTAGCGCTTGAACCAGACTCCGAAATAGGTGTGGCCTTTGAAACTCAGGCAAGGGACAACTCCGGACCAGTCGAAGCGCGTCGAGCGGTAGTAGCCCTTCTGAGGGTCGGGTAGGTAAACGACTGCCTGGACGGATCCGTTCGAGAGCACGGCTTTGGGGAAATCGGCGGCAATCGAAGAAGCACACGGGGCGGAGGCATCGTTCGCCGCTTTGCTGTCGGGAGATTGAGCTGCTTCGGCGGGCGGAGCGATTGCTGCGGACATGAGCAGTGCGGCCAGGAGTGTAAACAATGCAATCACCTCGTAAAATTCAAAGCGCCCGACATTAGGGATAACGGAGTCCGTGTGGAAACCTGGAATTCTATCCTCAAACAAAATTGTCATCTCGACCGGAGCGTACCCGGATTTCCTGTCACGGTGCACCGGACAAGGCCGCGTGTGCGCCTTTCTTTCAAGGAAAGGCGCATGATGTTTGCCAACGCCACCCACCTCCACAGGAAATCGGGGGTAGCGTAGTGGAGAGATCTGCGGTTTCCTTTCGGCCCCAGGCACTCTTTCAGCTGCCTGCTAAGGGAGCGCGAATGCTATGTACACACCGCCTGAAGGCTTTTTGCTGGTCTGGCCGCCACTGGCGGCGATCACGACATATTGCTTCCCGTTCACCATGTAGGTTGCGGGTGTGGCCAGACCGGAGAAGGGTAGCTCTGTCTCCCACAACAGCTTTCCCGTCTGACTATCGTAGGCGTGAAACTTCTGATCGAAGACGGTAGCCCCGATGAAGAGCAGACCTCCCGCGGTAACTACCGGGCCGCCATAGTTGTCTGAGCCGGTATTGCCCATACCCTTAGCCACCAGCTCCGGGTATTCTCCGAATGGTACCTTCCACAGATACTTTCCGGTATTCAGATCGATCGCACTCAAGGCTCCCCATGGTGGCGCGGTTGCCGGGTAGTCTTCCGGGTCTAGAAAACGACGAAATCCAATGGTCTTGTAGGGCATGTCATTCTGAGCGTCAGAAACGGCCGGCAAGTTGTCGCCCGCAGGACGCCGTTGTTGCTGTTGCGGAGCCCGGGTCAGGTAGTGCACGATCGACTCAACCTCCGCATCACTAAGACCGTTGAAAGAAGGCATCCGCCCCTTGCCCTGACGAATGGTGGCGGCGATCTCCTGGTCAGTGAGGATGCCCTCAATTCCGCGCAAGGCAGGGATGGACGGAGGAGAGCCGGCGCGGTTGATGCCGTGGCACATGCTGCATTGGTTCTGATAGATCTTCTCGCCTGGGCTGCCAGGCGGGGGAGGAATCGTCAAGCCCACCAGCCAGGCAGTGTTGTTGGAGTTGACGTAAAAGACTCCTGTGGTCGGATCGACCGCCGGGCCGCCCCATTCACCGCCTCCGGCAAAGCCCGGCATGTCGATGGTCAACTTATCGACACTGGGCGGAACAAATTGGCCGCCGGAGATGAATGTCTTGAACTGCTTGAGAGCCCACGCATGCGCTTCCGGAGTTCGGTTGGTCAGCGTATCTTCCGTGACGCTCTGCTGGACGTAAGGCTCGGGCAAGGTGGGCAGCCACTGGGTGCGCGAGGTCACTTCCCCCGGAACATTGCTGGCCGGATATGCCGATTCCTTCAGCGGGAAAAGCGGCTTACCCGTCGTACGGTCGAGAACGAAAACGTACCCCGACTTGGTGGTTTGGGCGATGGCGTCGATTCGTTTTCCATCATGTGTAACGGTGAGCAGAGCAGGCGGCGCAGGAAAGTCGCGGTCCCAAAGATCGTGATGTACGCCCTGAAAATGCCAGAGTCGCTTCCCGGTCTCGGCATCCAGCGCGATGAGCGAATCTGCAAATAAATCGTCACCGACACGGTCCCCACCATAGAAATCAAAAACTGCGGACCCAGTGGGCACATACACCACTCCACGCTTCGTATCGATCGCCATGCCCGCCCAGTTGTTTGCTGCACCGGCGTTTTTCCATGCGTCCTTTGGCCAGGTGTCATAACCAAACTCGCCTGGATGAGGGATGGTGTGAAACGTCCAGCGCAGCGCGCCTGTACGCACGTCGAAGGCGCGAACATCTCCAGGAGGCGCTGGATGGGTTTCAGGATTTTGCCCACCCACGATGATCAGATCTTTGTAAACAGTCCCCGGTGTTGTGAGCTGAACCGACTGCGCCTGGTAAGGTTCGCGCAGACCTTTGCGCAAATCGATGTGACCGTTCTCCCCGAACCCCAGGATGAGCTTGCCGGTGGTTGCATCCAAGGCAAAGAGTTCGTTGCGCTCCGCAGCGAAGATGCGGCTCTCATGGCCATCGGTCCAGTAGGAGACGCCACGTGATCGGGCAAACCCGGCGACGTCGGCTTCAAACTTCCATAGCAGTTTTCCCGAGGCCGCATCGAGCGCGATCACACCATGGCTGGGGGTCAGGGTGTAGAGCACTTTGCCCACAACAATGGGCGTAGCCTCCAGATCGCCGCCTTGTTCCCCGGTGTCGTACTTCCAGGCCATGACCAGATCTTTCACGTTGGCGCGATTGATCTGGGAAAGGGTGCAGTAGTGATCCTGCGCTCCCTGGCCTCCGTAGACCGGCCAATCGAGCTGTGGTGCCGGCGCAGTTGGACCTGCGCCGGATGCCGCCAGGCTGAACAAGCCGTAACCCAATGCTGTAGCTGCGAACGCCGGTATTATGCTCATGCCAGCTCCGGCATTATGCTTTGGCTTCCGCCTGGGCTCGATTCTTCAGTGCCTTCATATAGGCGAACCCGTATGCCTGTTCAGGAAAATGGCCGCCCACCACAGTCGGCGTGTGATCGAGAATCACGATACCGTCGAACTTGACCTCAACCAGGGCGGTCATAATCTTGGACATATCGTAATAGCCATTGTCCATGAAGGTCTCTACGAAATGCGGCAACGGCGCGCTCACATTGCGGAAGTGGATCTTCCAGATCTTCTCCGCCCCGAAGTAGCGAATCATCTCCGCCGGGTCTTTGTGCATCAGCGCGGGACCGCCTTCGTTCCAGCAGCCGCAACATAGGCAGATGCCCACGTTGGGGCTGTTGGCGATTTCCATCGCCCGCTTGTACCCTTCGAAATTGGCGAAGATGCAGCGCGGAACACCCGCAAGTACCGGTTCTGGCGGATCGTCCGGGTGAATCCCAATGCGGACACTGTTTTCTTCCGCAACCGGCGCGACCTGCTTGATGAAATAGGTGTAGTTCTCCCAGATCTCCTCTTTCGAAAACTCGCGGCCATGGGAGAGAGGCTCGTAAAACTTCTTGCCGTCCCACACGCCTACCTTATTGGGGCTCGCCATGTCGAACTCCCTGGCGGACGCTCCGCGGATGGTGGCCCTGCCGCTACTCCAGATGCCGTTGCCCATGTGGGCATAGGTGGTGTAGTAGATGGCCGCCTTGCCCAGGTTGCGGATGTATTGCTTGTACTCTTCAATCTTTTCATCGCGGCCGGGAAGATTGAGCGTGACCTCAGGCATGTTGTGCACGCTGGTGTTGCCGATGTTCCAGACGGTGATACCGGCATCCGCGTAGCGCTTCTTGATTTGCAGAAAACCTTCCGCGGTCCTCAGGTCGGGAGTGGAACCCACGCTAACGTACTCGGCCCCCATCTGATTGAGAAAAAGAAGATCATCGTCCGTAGGTTTGGCCGGAGCCTGCGCGCACAACTTGATGCCCGGTGCACTTGGATGCACGGTCGCGGATGCGGTTCGCGGCGATGCGAGTACTCCGGCGGCGCTCAGGGCGCCTCCGACAGCCAGTTTGACAAACTCTCTCCGGTCCGGAGAAAAGCCGCTCTTCGCGATTTCCGATGCTTTCTGATCGTTTTCCTTCTGTCCCATTTCACCTGTCCTTGTGAAGGTCACATCTCTCGTGCTCATTACGGTCCATGATAGCTAAGACAAGTCAAAAATTGACCCGCAGGGCAAATTGAATGACACGCGGCAGGTTGAGCTGCGAACTGATAACCCCGAAGGACGCATTGGACTTGTCTGTGGAGTTATTGCAGCAAAGAGCGCTGGGTTGACCGAATTGTATTCGGTTCCACATGTTGAACGCTTCCGCGCGAAACTGCAGAGAGATCTCTTCGGTGACTGGCACGCTTTTGCGAACGGCCGCGTCCCAGTTGGCGATGCCTTGCGTTCGTAGGCTGGAATCGGTGCGGGGCTCATCTCCGAAACCGTAATTGGAAGGCGCGGTAAAGCAATTGGTATTGAACCAACCATGCTGCCGGGAAACAGCGCTGCCGGATAGCTTCTTCTGGCAGCCTGGAACCACGTTGGGCCGGGGTTGGCCGGCGCCAAACTGTTGGCTGAGAAATGTGGGCTGGGCAGTGAATATAAGGGGAAACCCGAGTGCGTAGGTGGTGATTCCGTCGAAGCCCCACCCGCCTACGACCTTGTCCACAACTCCAGTGGAGTTCCCCAGGAAGCGCTTCCCCTTGCCCACAGGCAGGTCATACACGTAAGCCGCGACAAAGCGGTGCGGGACGTTGTAGCTGAGCGGCCCGTACTCCGCTTGCAGGTTGTTCCAGTCCTGAACTTCTCCAGGTTGAACGGCTTCCTGGAAACCAGTCTGCGTATCCGCCGTACCCATGTCTTTCGACCACGTATAGGTCGCCAGCGTCGTGCCACCCTGGTTGAACCGTTTTTCGATTTTCGTCTGCATGGCGTTGTAGTTGGAACCGGCAGCAGTGTTCGCCGCATTCCACAAATTGAAGTACTGCGGATAGGGTCGCAGGAGTTGTCCGGCGGGTATCGTCTTACCCGACAGGTTGCCGGTCGTGATCAATCCGTAAAATGGATTGGGAACCTGAGTGGTCAGTGCTGATCCCATGGAGTTGTACTGATCGGGGAGTTGGTCCAGACCCTGGCCATTGTCGTTGAGGCCTGCCGGCAGCTGTTGATGAACTCCGTGGTTCCCGACGTAGGCGATATCGAAGACTGTCTGGTGGCCAAGGTCCTTTTCGACGTCCAGATTCCATTGCTCCGCGTACGTCGAAGGTTCCTTGGGGACGTTGGTCACCACAGGTTGTCCGTTGATCACGCTCAGATAGTTGCTGCTCCTTCCGACTGGCTCTAGCACCCCGGTCGGGAAGGGATTACTGAACGAATTAATCGGCACGGTGGTGGGATTGATCTGGGTGAATGCAAGGTTGACCGCCGCCTGGTAGGGCTGCGCATCTTGTTGCAGGTTTGCTGTCGGCGCGTAGAGAAGCGAGAATCCACTGCGGATTACAAGACTGTTGGTCAACCGATAGGTCAGACCGAGGCGCGGCGAGAACAAATCGTAGTGAGGCAGCAGATTTGTCCGGTGAGGATAAGCCGGAGTATTCACCAGGTCGACGTTGCCCTGGAGGTTCAGACCCGTCGGTCCGGCGAGGGGATTCACATCATTCGCCAAAAAGACGGCCTGGCGATCATGACGCTCCGTCCAATAGCCCGGATACTCCCAGCGAAGTCCGGCGTTGATCACCAGTTTGTTCGTAGCCTGGAAACTATCCCCGAAATAAATCCCGCCGTAGTAGGTCACCGAAGCCGGGATAATTGCGAGCTCGTTTACGGTCGTCTGCGGAAGACCCAGCAGGTACGAGGCGAACGGGTTACCGGTAAAAGCATTCGTAAAACCAAACGCTTCTACCTGGGTGGAGTTGGTCTGCCCGTAATTGTTCGGGGCGCGCCGAATCTCTCCACCGAACCGGAAGGTATGCCGGCCGCGGATCATCGTGTCGCTTCCGGAGATGGCGTAGTTTTCCTCGGTAACGAAGATTTGTTGGCCACCACCGCCATTGACTGAGAGACCGGAAACCGCAACGCGAGGAATGACCGGGCCGCAACAATTGGTTCCCAGTGCTGCGATCGTCGCCGCGGGCCAGCCGGTAAACGAGAGATCGAAGGGAATACCAGTGGCTCCGGTAAAACTGGAGTCTCGAAAATAGGAGACCCGGAAATCCAGAATATTTGTTGGGCTCAGGGTGATGCTGTCGCCAAACACAAACTGATGAACCGCATTGTGGCCAGTCGACATGTTGGGCAGATAGCCGTACGGCAACGCACTGGGATTGAGTGAATGGTGGTAAGTATAACGACCGAAAATACGCTGCTTTTCACTGGCGTTCCAGTCAATCCGCGCGATGTACTGATTCAACGATGGCTTGGTGGTGGCATTCACACTGTAATTGTTGAGGGTGCCGGGCCCGTTTGGGGGTGCCCACCACTTGAACATCGCTGCCGACGTGGGGTTAATGCGGCTTTGCGGAATCGTGTTGTTAGGAAACACCGTTCCCGCGGGAGCAGGGACAAAGTTGCCGTTCGCGTCAAACTGGCCTGGATCCTTGATGGGCGTCGAGCTGGTAATGACGCCTGACTCCATCGCCGCCGTGGGCACAGAGTAGGTGGTGGTAGTGCCAATCGCAGCGCGTATGCCTTCGTAGCTGCCGAAGAAGAACAATTTATCTTTCTTGATCGGACCGCCGATGACGCCACCGAACTCATTCTGAATGAGGACCGGTCTTTTCAAGTGCGCCTGGTTGGAGAAGAAGTTGTTGGCATTGAGGACCGTGTTGCGCAGGAAATCAAAACCGGTGCCGTGAAATGCATTGGTCCCGCTCTTGGTCACCATGGTGACGACGCCATTGGTCGTGCCGCCAAATTCCGGACCAATCGCGCTTCCTTCGACTCGGAACTCTTGTATAGAGTCTTGCGAGGGGATATAGGAGATCGCGTTGATATAACCGTTATTGATCGGGCCGCCGTCGATGAATTGTGCACCAGTGTTGGGGATGCCGCCGGAAATCTGATAATTCCCGGTGGAGAAGCCGTTGCCGTTCATTCCCGATACGGCGTTGCTGGCCTGGGTTCCCCCCTGCGGTATAACACCCGGAGAAAGCGAGAGAAGATTGAAAACATTCCGGCCATTCAGGGGCAGTTCAGTCACGGCTCGGCCGGCAACCATCTGTCCGAGGGTTGCCTGCTGGGTTTCCACCAAGGGAGCCTGCGAGCTGACCTCGACCGTCTCGCTTACGTTTCCTAGTTCAAGCGGCGCGTCCACACGCGTGTTGCCCTGCACCTGTACGACAACATTGGAACGGATGAAGTGCTTAAAACCGCTAGCCTCGATGTCGATTCGATAGTTCCCCGGCAGTAGGTTGACAAACTGGTAGTCACCGTTCGCATTGGTGGTTGCGGTGCGGCGATCACCGGTATCGACATTCGTCAAGGTGACGGATGCCCCGCTCAACACCGCGCCGGAGTTGTCTGTGACCGTTCCCACGGTCGCCCCGGATGTCTGTTGTGCTCTGACGGTTGCGGTGAAGAGCGCCAGCACACAAATCAAGCTGGCAACGCTGCGGTTCAGACGATTTCTGAAAGTCAGGATCTGGATCGAATTCATTTTGAGTGCCTCCATACTGCGGATGGCCCAAAAAGTTGTCTGAGCAAATACCTGGAGTCTGATCAGTGGTTGTTACTTGGTTGCCCAGGACGCACAGAACCTATGCCCCATGCGCAACGCTTGTCAAGCGCATCTCATCATGTGGTACTTGTAGAACACATGATGACGGGCTTCAGCAGAATGTTAGGTGCGCATCTTCTAGATAGAAGCGATGTTAGTACCCGAGGGAAAAGTGAGCTCGGTTTTCCCCATCGAACTAACAACAGTTCCCTGACGAACTATCGAGCGGCCGATCATCTCGAGCAGGTAACTCGCGGTGCCGAGTTGGAGATCAAATGACTGACTTCCTGTACCGGGCAACAGACGCTCGGGATACCACGGTACTCGAAGCGCAACTCAATCGGTTGTCACTAGGACCGTAACGTGGTGGAGAGATCTGCGGGTTCCGGGATGCTTAGTCCGTATCGCCGGCTACAAGTTGGCTGTGCAATTGCGGGATCGAAGGAAGGGTGAGAGGCTGTTTAGTATGAATCGAGCCGCTGGATCCGGTTACAGGAGAAATGGACTGAGGATGCGATCAAAATCCATCCAAAAACTGATTGCTGGAATTGCATCGGGTGTGTTCTTTTGTTCCGCGCTTGCAGGTGCTCAGTCGACGCCGCAACGCTCACTGCTGGCGCTCTCGAAACGAAACCATACATTGGCTATAGTGGATCCGGTCGCATTGAAGGTCATCGCACATGCTCCCATTGGGCCGGACCCGCATGAAGTCGTCGCATCTTCCGATGGGAAAACTGCCTATGTGTCCATCTATGGTGGCGGGCGATATCATGCGTTTTCCGTCATTGACCTTGTTGGACAGAAGGCCTTACCCGACATCGATACCGGAGCCCTGAGTGGTCCGCACGGCGTTGCCTTTGTCGGAAACAAGCTATGGTTTACCGCCGAAGGTTCGAAAGCCATCGCCAGATATGATCCGGCCACCGCGAAAGTCGATTGGATCATGGGCACCGGGCAAAACCGGACGCACATGATCTACGTCACTGCTGACGAAAAACAGATTTACACCACAAACATCAGTTCCGGATCAGTCACCATTTTGGAGAAAGTAACGCTTCCGCCGATGAGACCTCCACCGGGGATGCAGCCACCGCCGGGTGCGATGCCTCCTCCACCCGACGCCGAACCGCGCACGGACTGGAATGAGACGGTCATTGAGGTAGGCAAGGGCGATGAGGGTTTCGACGTCTCACCGGACGGACGCGAACTATGGACAGCGAATGCGCAGGAGGGCACGCTATCCGTAATCGACATTGCTTCAAGAAAGGTGACCGCTACACTCGACGCCAAGGTCTTCAGCGCCAACCGCCTGAAGTTTACTCCGGACGGCAAGCTTGTCCTGATTTCGAGCCTAAACAACGGCGACCTTGTCATTTACGATGCAGCGTCGCGCAAAGAACACAAACGGGTCAAGATCGGCCATGGCGCGGCCGGCATTCTGATGGACCCCGAGGGAAACCGGGCCTTCATTGCCTGTTCTCCCGATAACTACGTTGCGATTTTAGACCTGAAAACTCTGGAAGTGACGGGACACCTCGACGTCGGCGGCGAACCCGATGGGCTTGCCTGGGCGCTCCGGCCTTGAGCCTCGGCACGGAAACAGAATTCCCCTCTACTTGAGCGGAGCGAGCTCCAGATTGCGGTAGTAAGTCTCGGCGCCCTCGGTTTGAAAGAGAATCTTCCCCTTCGTCACGCTAAGATCGGTGGCCTCGTTGACCAGCTTGCCATTCACAAAATACTTCACGTGATCATGATCGAGCACAAGTTCCAGCTGGTTCCATTGTCCGTTCGGTTTTTCTACATCGTTCATCGGGTCGCGATAGCCGGTTACGTTCTCCCAGGGCCCTGATCCGAAGCGGCGTACCTTCACATTCTCGCGCGGACCTTCCTCAGCTTCGCTCGTGATGAGCTGTCCCTTCACCTTCAGGCTGGTGCCCTTGACCAGCCAAATGTCACCGGTCCCTCCCTCGATAATCTGGAACTCGAAGGAACGGGGAAAGATTCCTTTGGGAGGAGCCAGCAGAGGGCCGTCGATGTTGTAGAGGATTCCGCAGTCGCGGGCCTTGCCCACTTTTTCCTGCCAGGTCTTCTCTCCCCACTTGAACTGGGCACGCAAGTAGTAGTTCTCGTATTCCTTCTGGGTCACAATACCGCCGAAGTCATTTCCGGATACGTGAATAATCCCCTTCTCGACCTGGAATATCTTCTCGGTGTCGTTGTTCAACCCTTTTGACCGCAGCAGTATGTCGAAACCGGTGAAATCCTTGCCGTTAAACAGGGGGACCAGCTTGCCATGCGGAGGAATACCACTCGCCATCTGTGCCAAGACGGCAGGGACCATTGCGGCGGAAACCATCCACAGGAAAAGAAATCGTTTGAACGTTAAGTGCATAGGAGGCTTCTCCTTTTAGCCGCGACGTTTTGCTCGTGCATGATAACGCAATTGTGCGCTATAACCATGATGGTTCGCCAAGGAGCATTCGATTTGAAGCTGCTGGTAAAGTTCAACCTCCTTTTGATCGTGGTCTTCGGTCTGGGCCTCTTACTCATTGCCTACCAGGCACGGAGCTTCTTGCAAGAGCAGGCGCAGGCGGAAGTGCTTCGCCAGGCCGGGCTGATGGCGGCCAGCGCTCTCGCCACCCGAAATTACACCGACCAATACATTACGCCCATCATCGAGAAAACGACGGAGCACACAACGACGTTTTTGCCCCAGGCCATCCCTTTCTTCGCATCGACGACTACCTTTGATCAGATCCGCCAATCGTATCCGGACTACACCTACAAAGAAGCGGCGCTGAACCCGACTAATCTGCGTGATCGGGCTACCGATTGGGAGGCGGACATGATCAATTACTTCCGCAATTCTCCCAAGGAAACCGAGTTGGTACGGATGCGAGACGGAGCGACCGGGCCCACGGTTACGCTGGCTCATCCAATCCGGGTGGAGAGCGGTTGCCTTCAGTGCCATAGCACCCCAGGCACCGCCCCCAGGGCGCTCATCAAGCATTATGGCAGCCAGAACGGATTCGGCTGGAACCTGGGCGAGGTGATTGGCGCCCAGGTCATTTCGATTCCCACCTCCGTTCCCATCAAGCTGGCGCAGGAAGGGCTGACTCGGCTGTTGATCAATCTGTCCGTGATTTTCCTGGCGGCTATTCTCTTGATCGATATCGGACTGTATTTCATCGTTATCCGGCGGTTAGGCAAGATCTCGCATTATGCCGATCGGATCAGCCAGGGCGAGATGGACCTGGAGCAGCTCCCCGTCAGCGGCAATGACGAGGTCGCGCAGGTGACGCGATCTTTCCATCGCATGCACACCAGTCTCAAGAAGGCGATCGATCTGTTGAATGGATGAGGACGCTAAGCACGCGGACGAGTGGCGAGGAACTTCTTCCGGTCCGCTTCTTTCTCGATCTGCTTGGACGCTTCCAGGTAGAGGCGATCGAGATCGGTGTACTGCTTGGTTAGCCGGGTCACGACTACCTTAGCGATCGGCCCAATAAAAGAAGCCAGGTGTCGGACCAGCTGATCGACCGGAGGAGGAAGAGGTCCGGTGATGGGCTGGCTGCCCTTGCCGGTTGTCACTTCCTGTAAAGCGCGGGTCGGGGTAAGGGTGGTCGTGGCCGCGGAGAGCTCCGGCATATGCTGAGACCGGAGCGCCTCGAGAAACTCCCCAGCAGTCGCGAAGCGGTTTGCCGGTTCCTTTTCCAGAGCCTTGGCGATCAAGTCCGACAGTTTCGCTGGAATGTCAGGCCGTAACTCCGCGAGCGGGGTGGGTGTCCTGTTCAGGTGAGCCATCATCAGCTCATAGGTGGTGCCGCCAGTCAGCGGTGGTCGGCCGGCGATGAGTTCGTACAGCGTCACGCCCAGAGAATAGATGTCGGACTGCTGGGTGGCCTTTTCGCCACGGATTTGTTCCGGCGACATGTGCAAGGGCGAGCCGATCAGAGACCCGGCCTTGGTCAGTTCGACCGATCCCTCAGAGATGGCAATGCCGAAGTCCAGCACCTTTACCAGGCCGGCAGAAGAGACCATGATATTTGCAGGCTTTATGTCGCGGTGCACTACGCCTCGGGCATGTGCATAATCGAGGGCGGCCAGCACTTGCAGGGCATAATTCATCAGCGTGGGCAGAGGGATGCGTGTACTACGGCTGCGCGTGCGCAAATCTTCCCCTTCCACCAGCTCCATGATCATGATGAGCTGCTCTTCGAAGTAGAAGGCGTTGTGCAGGCCGGCGATGTTGGGATGGTTGAGGCTGGCGAGTAGCTGGATCTCGCGGCGAAAACGCTCCTTCATGTCCGGAGTGCCTGTCTGCTCCGGTAACATCACTTTCATGGCTTCCGCGCGTTGCGAGATCAGATGGACTGCTTCGTAAACAGCGCCTAGGCCGCCACGGCCCAGAACTCTCACTATCTTGTATTCCCCTACGACCTGCCCGGCCTCAAACGTCATCGACTGATGATACTGCCAGCTCTCTTCTCCGGGCCGGCTGCCTTCTATCGGCGGCGCTTCCGGCGTACACTCGGATGTACATTTTTCAACGCCCCTGTGAAGGAGCCGAAATCATGCCTCTACAAGTCTGTATGGGAGCGATGATGCAATGCAGCTTCGGCGTGGCCCCGAGTTCGCTGGTGGTATTGCCCACCAACAGGGTGATGACCAACATGGTGCCAGACGCCAACATCATGGACCACATTCCCATGGTCAATATCATGCCCTTCGGCATGTGCACGTCGATCGCCAACCCGACCGTGGCCGCGGCCACGGCGGCGGCCCTGGGTGTGCTCACACCGATGCCCTGCATCCCGGCGACGCCGGCGCCCTGGGTCGCCGGTGCGCCCACAGTGTTGCTGGGCAACTTTCCCTCGCTCGACAACGTCTCGCAACTAATGTGTATGTGGGCCGGTGTGATTACCTTCGTCGATGCCGGCGAGGAAACGGTCCAGATACCCTAAGCAAACGCCCGTCTGCGCTAGCTCTCTATGGGTCGATTTCCCATGCAAAAGGGCCGGCTTCCTGTTAATTTTGGTCCGCCAGTACATTTCACACCATGACTCAATTGGCCACACTGTCCCTAACCTTTGCGGCGGCAACCGACACCGGCTGCAAGCGGGCAAATAACGAAGATAGTTTCGGCTATAACACTGACCCGCATCTTTATGTTGTCTGCGATGGCGTGGGCGGTGCCCTGGCGGGTGAGGTGGCCAGCAATACCGCCGTGCGCACCTTCATCGAATCCTTCGAAGCGCAAACACAGGAGCGGGAATCGCCCATCGAGAGCAGATTGCTGCACGCCATCGAAGAGGCCAATCGGGCGGTGCGCGATCTCTCCACCAACAACGAACAGTTCAGTCATATGGGTACAACCCTGGTATGCGCCTGTGTCGACGGAGCTCGTGCGGTGATCGGCAATGTGGGCGACAGCCGCGCTTATCTGATACGCGACGCTGTTTGTTTCCAAATTACCCAGGACCACTCGCTGGTCGAGGAGCAGGTGCAAAACGGATTGCTGACCCAGGAAATGGCGGAGAACTCCAGCTTGCGGTCTGTGATCACCCGGGCCATCGGCATGGCTGACACGGTGCAGCCTGATTTCTTCGGCGCCACCTTGCAGCCGGAAGACATGCTGCTGCTGGCGTCCGACGGTCTCACCCGTTATTTGACCCCGGCAGAAATCGCCGCGATTGCCTTGGCCGGGGTCGATCTCCCGGTGATCTGCAAAGAATTTGTGGAGTGTGCCAAGCAGAGGGGCGGAGCGGACAACATTACGTGCATTGTTTTACGCGCCAGTATGGGACCGTCCGCAGGGTCCTAAAAATTGCGTAGAGACACGCCGGGGATCGAGCCCGTAGAGCCTGCCCTGAGCTTATCGAACGGGGGACGGCTGAACTTCAGACCTGTCCAAATTAGCTTTCAAAAACGCCTCGGTTCAGTAACTACTTTTTATGGAACCGGTTCCCTTTCCTTTGTCATCCCGACCGGAGCGAAGCGGAGCGGAGGGATCTGCGGTTCCGCGGACCTATCCTGGAAACGCAGTCTCGGGGGGTTGACGACCGCCACGAAGAGTCCCGTAGGGACGGCTGGAAATACGCCGCGACGCAATCCTGAACAACCTTCAGCCGTCCCTTCGGGACTGGTTTCCACCACCGATTTTTAAGCGAAACAGACCTCGGTTCCTATCACTTGGTGACTGGGTTAACGCAGGTGCCTCCGTACAGCCCGAGGGGCCCCAACACCGCAGCTCCCGGACCCGAAATCTCAAAGCGGACAACTTCCGGAGTACCATCCGGCAGCCGGAGCTGACGGCCGGAAACTTCGAGCGGAAACTCCAGCTGCAAAGTAGCCCCGACCCGCGTTACCTGAGCCGTCGCAACCAACTGAAACAGCGCCCACGGACCTTGAAACTGCAATGCTTCCGCCGAGTTGTAGGCCAGCGAGGCTTGATGTGCTGTGGCGCCATTCCAGGTAAATGATTGCGAGGCCGCTCCAGCTGGGATCCTCTGTCCGTCGACAACCAGCGTCGCATTTTCTATTCCCTTGCTGGGCACGGAACGAAGCGTGAACGTAAAGGCCGGGTTGGTTCCTCCGGCGGAATAAAGGGCAGAGGAGATCGCTGCCACGCGATTGAAGAATTGTGCGAAGACGGGCCCAACGTGTCCTGCCGCGTTGGGCGCAAGAACATACTGCGTCCCCTGCTGAGGCAGCCAGGGCTTGAGGCTCGCGTTGTAATAGGTCCAGAGACCTCCCGTTCCCGGCGCAAAAACAGCATTCACATCCGCCAGACTCGCCTGATCGGCAGGGGTAAGATCTCGGCCGGCCTGCGCTTTGGACAAGGGCTGAAAGGGAAACTTACCCAGGAGCGTGCACATGGCGCCAGGCGCACCCGGGGGCGGGGGCGGCGGTGGAGGAACACCGCAATGGATAGGTGCCTCCAACAGCGCAAGCACCGTCTTCTCGGTGTGCATCTGGGGGTCGATGTTGAAAGGCTGGGCGGTCTGCTGCACGGCAACGCCGGCAGTCGACACCGCGGAACCCAGCATGTCTCCCGAGGTCTGAGGGTTCTGGTTGAACTGGGTAACAGCGCTGGAGAGGGCTAACAGAGCATTGACGTAGGTGGTGTTACCCGGTCCGATAAACCGAGCGGTCGAATTCGGATCGACCAGGGCCTGTGTCGGTTGGAATATGGACTTGATCTGCGGGTCATTCACCGCCGTGTTGTAGGACGCCGTGCCGAAAAACTCGAGCAGCGGCGAATCAGGGCCCGCCAGTGCGTTCAGCTTATTCGGCAGATCGTGTATCGGTCCGCACCCGGTAAAGTGCCCGTCATTCAGGAAGGCGTGCCACTCCCTCAGAAAGTCCCCGGAGTACATCGCCGCCAACTGCTTGGCAACCCCGGCGCTATCCAGCGAACGCGCGGCTTGATCGCCGAGCACCCACGTTTCCCCCTGGAAGTAGTGCTCCGGGTGCTGCATGGCGCCCTGCATAAATGCGAACCCTGCCCGGGTAAAAGCGCCGCGGACCAGGTGCGACTCGACTACTGAACCAGCAGCATTCGGATAAAGGCGGTTGAAGTCGACGCCCGGGCTGGTCTTATCCGCTTGCGCAAGCATGTCCTGGTATATGCGCGGCACCGCTCCGAAATTCGAGAGGTAGGTCCTGGCCCTCCCCACTGCCGCAGCATCAGGAGCGATCGAGTACGGGTTCTGGCGGAGGAGTTCTCCAGCGTAAAAATCGATTTGTTGGCGAGCCAGTTGTTGTTGGGCCAGGTCCCTGATATTGGATCCCATCCAATATTGCAAGAAGACCGGGGTAAGAAATTGCGCCTGGCTCTTCTCAGGGTTGCTGGTGGTAATCAGGTAGGCCTTGAGGGGGTTGTAGGCTGCGGTGTAGTCAGCGCCCGGCGCTGGCGAACCGGGTAGACCGCGCAGATAGCTCGAGATGTTGGCTTGGGCTGGGTTCAGCATCATCACGCGAAAGCGATCGAAGTAGATTCGCCGCGCGGGCACAGCCAGTTTGTCTCCCTGGTACAGTCCGAAGCGGTAGGTCCAGGGAGGTCCATCCTTGGCGTAGCCCTCTAACTGAAGGAGGCTCTGGCGCAGCCGGTCCAGTGCCTGCAAGTCTGCCAGACCAGGCGCGGTTGCAGTGGCCGTGCCGGAGACGGGCAACGCCTGGGCGGCACTCTCGATGTTGTGTTCGAGCGCTGCGTTGTTCAGGTAGGAAACCACCAGCATCCCGGTGTAAGCAGCAAAAACGAAGGCCAGCGAACCGAAGAGAATTCTGCGGAAGAGGCGCGCGGGTGCCGTCTGTTGCGTCGCCGAGAGTGCACTCCTGTCGCCCAGGATCATCTCCGGAAAGAGCCGGGGAAGAAATGTCCACTGGGGGGCGCGGGTGGATACTACCTGCTGCGCAGCGGGGCGGTTCGCCGCTTGAAACTCCTGCGCGGAAAACATGCGCGTGGCGCCGATTTCCGCAGCGGGATTGATCACGGGCGCGGCCTGCGCGGCGGCCCGTTGCTCCAGAATTTGCGCGCGCAAGCCGGTGAAGAAAAAGCCGCGCAGGTAGGGGTTGGCACTCAGCTGGCTGGGCTTGCACAGCTCTACCAGGTATTGGTTGATATTCCTGCGCAGTTTGCCAAACTCGCGGGGAAACTCATAGGCGCCGGGGCCGTTTTGCGGCTCGGTTTCCCGGTTGAGCACCTCCACCCGAAATTCGCCCAGGGAGTAAGTCAGCAGATCGAGCGCGCTCGCCAAGTCCCGCGACATCTTGTCGGCATAGACGCCGGCCGAGGTTTGGTTAGCAGGCAGGACATTGCCCAGGACCTGCCGGACTTCTTCATTGGAGAGGTTGCGGACGTACTCCGCGAAATGCGGGACGCGATCGAGTTTGGTGAAGATCACGTAGACGGGCAAGGCTGCGCCGAGCAAGCGGCTAATCTCGCGTAACTGCACGGCGATGGTGCGGGCGGAGGCAATGGATAAGTTAGCGGCGTCAGCCACCAGGAACTGCTCCACACTCACACAAACCACGGCAGCTCGTGCCGGCGCACCCGATCCAAACGAGGAACGGTAAGCCTTGGGGCGGGTACGGGCAATCATCCGCTGCAGCGCACCAGGAGCCTGTCGCACCGTCTCTCCGGCTTCGAGGATGGCTGCCTGGCGGGTGAACCAGAGATTCAGAACCGGGGTAGGTGAAACATCACCCTCTCGCGGCGCACTCCCTGCAATCAACTCCGGATCCAGTCCGGAGCGCATCACCAGACTGGTCTTTGCCGAGCCGGCCTCCCCAAGCAGATACAACAGGGGAAGCCCATCGAGCGGCCTCGCGCCTTGCTGCTTCGCGTTCCGCAGCTTGCGATTGGCGTCGATCAGCAAAACATCGACTTCGGAGTTAGAACCGCCGCCGGGCAGTTCGCCGTTCGCTGCCTGACGCTTCCGGGCGCGGTAGTGAAGGACCAGGATCACCACCGCGGCAATCAGTCCGGCCAACAGGATCAGAGCCACCAGCACGATCAGCGGTGTGCCGTGCAAATGGAGAAAGGTTCCGGCGAAATAGGCCAGCAGGCCGGCGACCAGGAGCACTACGAGAGCGAGCAGATAGGCGAGCAAGAATCCTCCCGGCGGTGGCCGTCAACCCAATGGGGAAATTCCCGCGCCCAGGTTGAACCAGAAAGCGCCAAAAGCCAGCAACATTGCCAGGAACATACAGAGCGCGAGGATACCCAGACCGCGGCTCCAGCGATCGACTGCCGCAACCCTTTTGACCTCGGCCGGCGGCGGGGTAGGCCGAAAAAGAAGGATCTGGCCACGAATGCGACCGATCTTGTCCCGGATCTGGCGCACGAAGGCATCGATCTCTCCCCCTCTTCCGAACGCATAGCGGCCACGAAAGCCGAGCAGCAGGCACAAGCAATAAACCTCGAGGCAATCGGCGACGTCCTGCGCGTCCTGGCGGCCGAGCAAACCGTGGAGGTTTTCAAAGAAGATCTCGCCTGCGCGGTGGTGGCCGAAGAGTTCTTCCTGCAAGGGCCGTTGCGACCAATCCGCAAAAATGGGGCTCTGCAGCTTCAGCACGCTTTCGTCCAAAAATGCGACCAGGGCGAACACCGAGAACTGGATCATCTCGCCGCTGTATCCCAGGGTCTTGGCTTGCTCCATCGCGGCCTTCAAGGCCGCCCTCATATTGTTACGAAATACCTGCGATTCCTGGATTGCCTGCTGCCGTGAGCCCAGCCGCAGGATGGTGGTAAAGGAGTTTTCGTAACAGGAGGCCAGGCTGTAGGTACGCAGTGCGAGATCATTCATGCGAGCTTTCCCCGGCGAACAACTGGTTCCGATGCATAGCGCAATAACCGCGCTGCGATCACCGCACGGCAAACCAGAATGGACTCAATTGGAACCACGCTGAGAATACCTCAACCCGCTGGCGGCAAGAGAAAAACTTCCGCTCCGCGGCAGCGGCACTCATTCTTTAGTTGTAAGCAAAGTGCTCAACTGCAGTCTTTGTAATCTTTACGGGGTCAACCAGGGAAGTGTAACCTTCGCACATGGAAGTTGCGACCATAAACGGGGCCAATCCTGATGACAGAAGATGCTAAAAAGCGCGGAGCAGAAGGCGCCGGCCAGCCCGATCCCCTATCTGCCACGGGAATGTTCCTGAATGCCTTCCAGACCCAACCAGACCAGCCCGTAGGGCAACAAGAGGAAAGTGACAAGTGGTTTGCGCCTGAAGATAAGGGCGGGGCCGCTTTGGGCGGGGCAAAATTAGGTGGACCGTGGGGCCAGCCGTTGGATGTGCCATCGGTACCCTCTCCGGCGGCCAGACCATCACTGGGCGAGGGTAAGCCTGTACCCGGCGAATTTACGCAGATGTTTCACAAACTGGAATTTGCCCCATCCCCACCGGCAAGCCCGGTGCCGGAAGCGCGTCCGTCTCCGGAGATATCTCGCCAGGAGCCCGGCGAGTTCACGCGTATGTTTGTGAGAGGGACGGCTTCGATGCCGCTACGGCCGATGCCCGCGGCATCTGACCCGGCTGCGTTTGCTACGCCTGTTCCTCCCCGGCTGAAGGGCTTTTCTACGCCTGGTGTGTCTGACTCAGCCTCGGGGGAAGGAAGCTTTACCCAGCTTTTTCAGACGCCCGCACCCGCGCCGGCCGCGCCGGTTCGGCCATTCACTCCATTAAATAACGGAACTGAGGCGGCGTGGTCTTCGAATCTGGATTCACCTCCGGCCAAGGACGCGATGGAAGCAGCGGGTGTTACCCAGTTGTTTCGAGCGCTCTCGCCCGAGAACGAACCACGAGCCAATCGCTTCGGGGAGGAACAGAGCCCGCAGCCTGTGGTGCCGGTAGCGAACGCACCCAGCAGCATTACCATGTTGATCCAAAGGTTAACCGAGGATCTGCAATCATCCGCGGCCTCTTCACCGACACCAACCGGTGCGCCGGCCCCAGTGGAAGTCTCGGAACCGGGAGAGTTTACCCGCATCATGTCGGGGAGCTCGGTGAACGGCCCCGCAGGTTCGCCAGGGTCAGCGGAGAAGGTTGCGGTGCCGGCCCCGGCGCCGCCGGTCTTTCCTGTTCCGGCCGCTCCGTTACCAGCGGCCCCGGTTTTCGCGGCGCCTGCGGCTCCAGTGGCACCTGCGATCGCGGTTCCCAAGCCTCAGGCTCCTCCGCTCCCCGCGCCTCCGGCGGCGCCGAGCGCGGGCCCACCCCAGAGCAAACTCCAGCAGATGATGCCGATGCTGTTGGTCTTGAATGCGTTCTTGCTGGTGGTTCTGATTCTTCTGGTGGTGTTCCTGCTGAAGTCACGGTAGGTCAAACCCAATACCAAGGTAAGAGGAAATCGGACGGGATAGGAACTAGCCTATTAGGCCGTTTTCCTGTAGTTGCGATTCTGTCCGCTCTACCCCGGAGATCAGGACGACTCCTTGCGTGCGCGCCTTGCCCGCCCAGCGGGTGGCTTCATCTTCGCTGATCTTGAGGTTCATCAGCAAGGTAACCAGGTCGTCGAGATTGCTCACCTTCACCGGCTTGGTGTTGAGCCGGCCGGCGTAGGGAACGAACACGACTTCAAAATGGCCCGCGGTAGCGGACGATCCTGGATTTGCGTTAATCCGGATGTTGCCGGTGACCTTCGCCATGCTCCGCCCCTTCCGCCCTGGTTCGCTTCATAGCCTATCTTTTCATATCCAGGCTACTCGGAGTCGACCACCACAAACCCGCGCTCGATCAGTTTGCGCATCATGGCCAGGCATTCGCGCCTCACGATGTCGACGGGTGCGTTCGCACTTTCTGCGAGCGCCTCAACCGCCTGGCCGGCGGTGCGGGTTCCGTCACAGGTGGCCAGGAATTCCGCCACCAGCGGTTGCACTTTCCAGTGAAAAGGAAATCCGCTGGTGAGCCGCAACGTAAGCGATTCAGCATGCCAACGATTGCCGGACTGGTTGCAAACCTGTTCCAGCCTGACGTTCGCGGCAAGCCTGGGCTTAATGGCAAGCAGTTTGTCGTCGCTTTCCATTTCCAGCAATAGATCATGCGCCGCGAAGGTGGACAGAATAAGATCCCCCAGATTGCCGCTTGGCGTCTTGGGTACTTCTTCGATCCGCACCCAGTTTTTGCCGCTGCGCCGGCGCATCACGATCAGGCCGTCGTGGATGGCCAGCACACCGCGGCTACGATAGTAGTCCATGTAGCCTTCGTACAGCTCCTGGTCGCGGCCGGTATCATGCGTGGTCTCTCGAATGCGGTGTTGCGCGTATTCCTCGGGGTATTGGGTCAACCCTTTCATCACCCAGGCGTCACAGCCGGAACCATCGAGCCATTCGGCGATTCGCTCCTCCCATGGCTGGTCTCCCACTTGCGCCCATTCGCACAGCATTTGCATGTAGCCACCTTCATTGAGGTGAGCGGGCGCTTGTCGCACCAACAGCCGGCAGAGCTGGTCCAGTTCCATTTGGTTATCACAAAATAAATAGTCGCTTTTGGGGGTGATGAAGAAAGGAGGATTGGAAAGAATCAGATCGAAGCTAAGCCCTGCGACTGGTGCAAACCCATCGCCCATTCGAAGCTCGATGTTTTCCACTCCGTTCAGGCGGGCGTTAAAGGCGACGAACGACGGTACTCTTGGGTTGAGATCCGTGGCAATGACGGTGTCGCTGTGTTTGGCTGCTCCCAGACTGAGGATGCCGCTGCCGGTACCTAGGTCGAGGGTGGCGCGCGAGTGGCGCCGGACTGCGAATCTGGCAAGGAACTTGCTCGTCGGGTTCGGCCACAGCACCATCTCCGAATCGCCCGCCTCGATCGATGCGGGATGATCAGAAGCCACAAGGAAGGTCTCGACGGGCAACAACATGGCTGTCGCCTTCAGCACTTTTCCTTCCTGCTTTAACAAACCTGATTCCAAGAGCAGGGTAAGCAGCGCATCGGGCACGGTTTTGGTGTACGCATCGTCTGCTTGCGGGCGCCCCAGCCAAAACCAGCGCAGCAAAGTATTGAGTAGGGTCACCTCGCGCGTGCGATCCAGCAGCCGGGCCTCGTTGCGCAAATGCCGGGAGGGTAACTCAGCCGCACCAAGGTACCTGAGCAGGTTTACTTCGCTGTAACCTGCTTCCTCAAACCAGGAACGAAGCCGAAGAGATTCATCCACAGATAAAGGTTTAAGCATGCGCTTTAAACCTTAACACTGGGAAGAGCACGCAAAACTAACCGGTAAGTGAGGATCGTGTTTTTTAATTGACCGGTCCAACACTGCGTGGTATCAACATTAGCGCCCCTGGATCAGTGACCCGAAGAGATGTGAGTATTTTCTCGGCCCCGGTCCGAGCGGCACTTTCGTGTAAGATTCGCTGAAACGAACAAGCACCCAATATCCCTATTCAGTGGAAGGAAGCAATATGGCTAGACAAAGCGCGCAGCACAAGCTAGACCGGGTGCGCCCTCCCCGCGTGCAAATTACATACGACGTAGAAGTAGGCGGCGCCATAGAGATCAAGGAACTGCCATTCGTCGTGGGGGTCTTGGGTGATTTCACCGGCAACCCCGAACAGCCTTTGCCGAAATTGAAGGATCGCAAATTTGTCGAGGTAAATCCGGATAACTTCGACACCGTGCTGGAAGGGATGAAGCCGCATCTTTCCTTTGCCGTCGAAAACAAGTTGAGTGACGACCCCGACGCTCCGAAATTGAAGGTGGACCTCAAGTTCCGTAAGTTCGAAGACTTCGAGCCGGGCAACGTGGCGAAACAGGTCAAGCCCCTGAAGGAAATGCTTGATCTGCGGAGCAGACTGGCCAACCTTCGCAGCTCGCTGCAAGGCAACGACAAGCTTGAGGAGTTGCTTCTCGAAGCGGTGGGCAACACCGAAAAGCTGGAAAAACTGAAAGGCGAAATTGGCCCGAAGGACGGAGGCTCCAATGGCTGAAGCAGCTGCTCAGAAGGGATCGGCGCCCGCGGCTGCAACCGAGGAGTCCAGTCTGCTCGATCAGATCGTCGAGCAGGGCCGGTTCGGCAAAGAGGTTGCTTCGCGCGAACGCGGCAAAGACCTGGTAAAGGAATTTGTAGCCCAGGTACTCGACGGTTCGATGACAGTCGCCAAAGACGCGGAGATGATGATCAATGCGCGCATTGCGCAACTCGATCACTTGCTTTCGCTGCAGTTGAACGAGATCATGCACAACGCCCAGTTCCAAAAGCTGGAAGGCTCATGGCGCGGGCTCAAGTACATGATGGACAACAGCGAGACCGGCGTGGGGTTGAAGATCCGGGTCTTCAACGCTACGAAAAAGGAATTGCTGCGCGACATCGAGAAAGCTCCGGAGTTCGACCAGAGCGCTCTGTTCAAGAAAATCTACGAGGAAGAGTACGGCGTTTTCGGCGGAGCTCCCTTTGCATCGCTGGTGGGCGATTTCGAATTCGGCAAACATCCCGAGGACATGGCCTTACTCGAAGGCATCTCCCACATAGCGGCCCAGGCGCACGCGCCGTTCGTCAGTGCTGCTTCTTCCGATTTGCTTAACCTGGAAAGCTATACCCAACTCGACCAGCCTCGCGACCTGGCAAAAATCTTCGACAGCACCGAGTACGCCAAGTGGAAGTCGTTCCGGCAGAGCGAAGATTCCCGCTACGTCGCGCTCACGCTTCCCCGGACATTGGCGCGTCTTCCCTACGGTGAGGAAACGAAGCCCATCGACGACTTCAAGTACGAAGAGCAGGTGGACGGCACCGATCACTCCAAGTATTTGTGGATGAACGCAGCGTATGCACTGGGAACGCGGATGACGCAGTCCTACTCTCTGTACGGCATGTGCGTAGCCATGCGCGGTGTCGAGGGTGGTGGGTTGGTGGAGGGTCTGCCGACCCATAACTTCGCGACCGACGAGGGTGACATCGCGTTGAAGTGCCCCACCGAGGTACCGATTACGGACCGCCGTGAAAAGGAACTGGCCGATCTCGGCTTTGTGCCCCTGGTTCATTGCAAGGGCACTGACTATGCGGCCTTCTTCAGCGTGCAGACCTGCCAGAAAGCAAAGACCTACGACACCGATTCAGCCAACGCGAATGCCCGCCTGTCTACGCAATTGCCTTACATCATGGCGGTTTCGCGCTTCGCGCACTACCTCAAGGCGATGATGCGCGATAAGATCGGCAGCTTTATGTCGCGTGAAGAGGCGGAGAGATTCCTGAACCGTTGGATCACAAAATATGTGACTCCGGACGATTCGGCTTCCCCCGCAGCCAAGGCCGAGCGTCCTCTGCGCGAAGCGCGGATCGACGTGACGGAGGTACCGGGCAAGCCTGGGGTTTACCGCGCGGTGGCTTTCCTTCGTCCGCACTTCCAACTTGATGAATTGACCGTTTCTCTCCGGCTGGTAGCTGAGCTGCCCGCAGGCAAGGGATAAATCGAAACGCAGCCGATCCTGGACAGAACCTGACGTCCTGTGGTTTTCAATGCCGGGGCCCACTATAAGACTTTTAGTAAGGAGAAGAACATGGCAGTCAATGCTTATCTCATGATCGATGGCCGTCCAGGACCCAGCACCAGCAAAAAGGACGCGATCGATATTCTTTCGTTTAGCTTCGGCGCCAGCAACACTGCGGTCATCGGCGCTGGTTCGTCGGGAGGTGAGGCCCGAGCGGGCCGTGCCAACCTGGGAGATGTCACCGTCATGAAGGTGCTGGACAAGACGTCACCGCTGCTCTTTGACGATTGTTGCACCGGGAATTACCTGAAGAAGGTTGACGTTATCTACGACAAACCGATGGGGGACAATCAGGAGGATTACTTCAAGCTTCATATGGAGGATTGTCTGATTACATCCATCCAGCTTTCGGGTTCCAGCGAGAACCCTGTGGAATCGATCAGCTTCGCTTTCAGCAAGATTAAAGTCAGTTACAACCCAGAAGATGATGGCGCGCTGAAGGGCTTCATCGACAAGGGCTTCGACGTACTCAAGCTCAAGCCGTGGTAATCACGGGCGAGCGGAGATAAGGTGCCGGTAACCGCCAAAGAGCTGTTTGCTGCAGGCAAGGTGCGGGAAGCGGAAAGGTGGCTCACGGCTCATTTGCGCGAGCACCCCGCCGACACGCCGCAACGTGTTTTCCTCTTTGAGCTGCTTTGCTTCGCGGGCGAGTATGCCCGCGCGGAAAAGCAGCTCAGCGTTCTGGCCGGCAAAAATGCTGAAGCGGAAACCGGGGCCATCGTCTACTACGCAGCGCTGCATGCGGAGAAGACCCGGCACGAGCTTTTTGAAAAGCAGGCCTTCCCGACGCAACCCGCGACCTCCCCCAGAGGCGAGCTGAATGGGAAAGCTTTCACCGAATTGCGCGACGCGGATCCCGATATAGGCTCGCGGCTCGAAGTATTCGCAGCCGGCGCCTATGTCTGGATTCCTTTCGAGCACATCGCCTCGATCGAGATGAGACCGCCGCAACGGCTGCGGGATACGCTATGGACGCCGGCCTTGGTGCAGGCTGCGCCATCGTTTCAAGGCATGGACCTGGGAGAAGTGCTGATCCCGGCAATTTATCCATTCTCCTGGAAGCACCCGGACGAAGCTGTCTGGTTGGGCAGAATGACGGATTGGGCGGCTGACGACGAGGGCCGGGAATATCCATCGGGCCAGAAGATGCTACTGGTCGACGGCGAGGAAGTGCCCTTCCTCGAAGTGCGGTCGATCGAATTTGCCCAACCGGTGCTTGCGCCGTCTGAGCAGGAAAGCTCGTCGTAGTTCAGATTGGTGCCGCAATGCTGCTTCGCGAAGACATCCTGGCTCCGATCGCCGGTGAGAACCCCAGCGGCATCGATCTTCGTTACGACAACAAGCTACTAATCTACGACAAAATACGGGAAGCGCGGCGCCAGGACGATGGCTTGGCGCAAGGCGACTGGCAAAGCGAACGCAAGATCGCGAACTACCCCCTGGTTATCAAGCTGTCCCAGGACACGCTCGCCACCACTTCCAAAGATCTGCAACTTGCCGCGTGGCTCACCGAAGGGCTGCTGGCCATGGAGCACTTCGCAGGCCTTTCCCAGGGACTTACGCTCTGCCAAGACTTGCTGACAACTTTCTGGGAAACCGTCTATCCGGTCATTGAAGATGGCGATCGCGAGCTCCGTGCCAAGCCTCTCTCCTGGATGGGCACCATGCTCGATGTGCCTCTGCGTTCCGCGCCCCTGGTGACCGACGGATACTCCTGGTTTGCATATAAGGATTCGCGGGTGGTCGGTTTTGAGGACCAGGCGAAAACCGACAAGGATCGCAAGACGCGGTCGAAGTTGATCGAGGACGGTAAGATCGCGCCGGAGATTTTCGATAAGGCTTTCGCTGACACCCCAAAGGCTTTTTATCTGAAAGCAGAAAAAGACCTCGACAAATGCCTCGCGACACTCGAGAGCCTGGAGAAGTTCTGCGACGAGCGTTTCGAAGACGATGCTCCGCCCTTCGGCAAACTCAAGACTGCGTTGACCGACGTGCGGCACACCGTCCATTCTCTGCTGGAAAAAAAGCGCGAAAAGGAACCGGATCCTGTGGAAGAGGTGCCGGTGGTCGAGGCGGCGCCGGCGGACGCTGTGTCCGCGGAGGACGGCACTCCCTCTTCAGCTGTGCCGCTTGGGGCAATGTTGATGGCGGAGCCCGGGGATTTGCGTCAGGCAGTCGCCAGCGTCGCCGCAGGGGCAGCCTTTCTGCGCAAACGGGAGCCTCTCAGCCCAGCGCCCTACCTCATTTTGCGAGGCCTGCGCTGGGGAGAGTTGCGCACTGTATCGCGCTTGAGTGACAGCACGCTGCTGGAGGCTCCGCCCACCGAGCTTCGGCAAAAAGTGAAGCGATTGGCGCTGGCCAACCGGTGGAGCGACTTACTGGACGCCTGCGAAGACGCGATGGCGCTGCCCTGCAGCCGCGCGTGGCTCGATTTGCAACGGTTCTCGGTTGCTGCCTGCTCTGCGCTTGGCGCCGAATACCAACCGATCGCCACCGCCATACAGTCCGAGCTTCGCGCATTGCTGAACGACCTTCCGGAATTGCTGGAGGCTACTTTGCTGGACGACACACCGGCTGCGAATCCCGAGACCAAGGCGTGGCTGCGGCAGTTGCAGGATCCTCCGTCGTCCATGGCGATGGGCGAAACGGATTCCCCGGCACCTGCCGGCCGCAATGGAACACCCTCTTGGCTCACCCAATCAGCCGACGCTTACGTTATGGCCAAAGAGGCCCTGGCTACGGGACACGAAGACAAGGCATTCGCCATCATGCGTGGCGAGATCGCCCGCCAGCGCTCCGGACGAGGACGATTCCGCCGCACCATGCAGTTGATTGAGTTGGTGGTGAGCTCAGGGAAAGATGCCATCGCACAACCTTTGCTCGACGATGTGACAGCCATGATCGAGAACCACAAACTCGACGCCTGGGAAGAGCCTGAGCAAGTCGCCAGTGACCTGCTGACGCTGATGCGGAACAGCAAGAAAATTCAGGGCAGTTCCAGCGATAAGCAAAAGATGTTCGAACGTATCTGCCGCCTCGACCCTGTCCAGGCATTGAGCGTGGGGTAAGCGATGGCCAGGAACCTCGGCGAAACGACCGTCACCATCCCCGTGCTGGACCGCCTCATTGATCTGGAGCCGGGGAACCAAACGGAAAATCCACCCAGCCGGTCGCAGGCGGAGCGGTTGCTGAAGCGCGCGGTGCGGCGTGATCTGGAGTGGCTGCTCAACACGCGCAGAATCTCAGACCTTCCCGACGAAGGGCTGAAGGAAGTACATCGCTCCGGTTATGTGTACGGGCTGCCTGATCTCTCCGCCTTGACCATGGCCACATCGGGAGACCGCAACAAGCTGCTGCGCCAAATCCAGGCTGCCATCAATCTTTTTGAGCCGCGGCTGGCAAATGTTCGCCTGACGTGGGTGGAAAACCCTGACACCGTGAAGAGCGAAGTTCGTCTGCGCATCGAGGCTATGCTGCGCATGGACCCGTCGCCTGAGCCCATCTCATTCGACACCGTGATTGAGCTAAAAAGCGGCAGCTGCCGCCTCTCCGGAGGCGGCGATGCGTGATGACCTGCTGCTCTACTACGAGCGGGAGCTGGATTATCTGCGCAAGTCGGCGGTGCAGTTTGCGGAGAAGCACCCCAAGGTTGCTTCCCGCCTGGTGCTCGAACCGACAAAGTGCGAAGACCCGCATGTGGAGCGGCTGCTAGAAGCCTTTGCGCTCCTCGCCGCCCGGGTTCACCTCAAGCTGGACGACGAATTTCCCGAGATTACCCAGGCACTCCTCACCGTCGTCTATCCCGCAATTGGTGCGCCCGCTGCCTTCGATGTCGGTGGTTGAATTTCAGCTCGATCCGGAAAAGGGCAAACTCACCAGCGGACTGAAGATCGACCGACATTCGCCGCTTTACTCAAAACCGGTGGGCGGTGTGCCCTGCACTTTTCGCACCTGTTACGACACAACGTTGTGGCCGCTGACCGTCACCGCCGCGGAATGGCGTGCACCCAGCCGGTTACAGCCTGCGGTCAAGACCAACGATTCGGCCTGGGCCATCCGCCTGGAGCTTCGGTGCGCGCCCGACGTCAACTTTCAGGCGCTAAAGATCGACCAACTGCGCTTCTACCTGGATGGGGAGAGCGGCCTGGTCAACATCGTCTACGAACTGCTTTTCAGCCGCCTTAATCGCATCATGGTGCGCGATCTTTCCCCGGGATCCCGGCTCGCCCCGGTCACGCTGCCCACCTCGGCGTTGAGCGCCGCCGGCTTTGCTCCGGATCAGGGAATGGTTCCCTATGCAGCGTCTTCGTTCGCCGGGCATCGGCTGTTGATGGAGTACTTCGCCTTTCCGGAGAAATTCTTCTTCATCGATCTGACTGGTTTGGAGGCCATCGCGGCCGCCGGCTTCAAGAGCGCCGTCGAAGTGGTGTTCCTCATCTCCCAGGTGGAGGGGGATGGCCGGATCCAGCGGCTCGAGCTTGAGCTTTCAAAAAAGACTTTCCGCCTGGGATGCACTCCGATCGTGAATCTCTTTCCCCAGGTGGCAGAGCCCATCCAACTCGATCGGCGCAAGTACGAGTACACCGTAACCCCGGATGTCCGCAGGCCCCACTCCATGGAAGTGTTCTCCATCGATGAGGTCGGCTCCATCGATTCGACCAACCAGAAGATCACCACCTACGAGCCGTTCTACTCGCTCCGTCATTCCGCACAGAAGGATAACCGCTCCTGCTTTTGGCTCGCCCGCCGCCGCCCCTCGAGCCGACTTAATGATGAGGGAACAGAAGTAGCGCTGTCACTGATCGATTTGTCGACTGCGAATGTCGATCCGCAAGCCTCGGTGCTCTCTGTGCGCACCACCTGTACTAATCGCGATCTGCCTTCCCGCCTGCCGTTTGGTAACCAGGACAGTGACTTTGAGATGGAAGGCGCCGCAGCCATGAAGCGAATCGTAGCGCTGCGCAAACCCACGCAGCCGGTGCGGCCCGAACTGGGCAAGAGCACCCTGTGGCGCCTGATCTCGCACTTATCACTCAACTATCTTTCCCTGGTGGAACAAGGCAAGGACTCGCTGCAGGAGATCCTCGGTCTTTACGATGTTGGCCGAACGGCCTACTCGCAAAACGTTATTCAGAGCATTCTTGAGATTCGCAGCCGCCCGCACTTCACCCGCCTGATTTCGGAGCAGGGAGTGAGCTTTGCCCGCGGACTGCGCATCGAGATGGCACTGGACGAGGACCAATTTACCGGCGGTGGTGCGTTTCTCTTCGCCAATGTGCTGGAACGATTCTTCGGCCTCAGCGTCTCGTTGAACAGCTTTACCCAACTCAGCGTCACGACTCCACAGAGAAAGGGGGCGTTGCACGAATGGAAACCGAGATCAGGCCGGAAACTTCTCGTTTGAGAGATACGGAGTTGGGCGAAAAACTCGCTGACGACCCCTGTGGGTTTGAATTTTTTCAGGCGGTGACCCTTTTGCAGCGGCTGAGTGCCGGGCTGCAACCTGTGGGCGGCTTCTCCCAGCCGGAAGAGGAAGCAGTTCATTTCCGGGTAAATTCCAGGCTGGGTTTTCCGGCCAGTCAGATCCAGAGCATTGAGGTGCCGGTGGATGGTCCGCCGGAGATGATGGTGAACTTCATGGGCCTCACCGGTCCTTCCGGTGCGCTCCCCTACACCTACAGCGAGTTGATCCTGGAGCGGATCAGAGCCAAGGACCACGGGCTGGCCGCCTTCTTCGATATTTTCAATCATCGCGCCATCTCGCTCTTCTACCGCGCGTGGCAAAGATCCCGCTTCCCCGTCACTTATTCCGCCGGCCCGCGCGATCTGTTTACCCGCTATCTTCTCGACTTGATCGGACTGGGTACGGAAGGCTTGCGCGATCGCCAGGAAATTGAGGATGAAGCGCTGCTTCACTACGCATCGCTGGTGGCGATGCAGGCGCGCTCCGCGACCGCGCTGGAGCAGATCATCGAGGATTACTTCGAGGTGCCGGTGGAGATTCAGCAATTCACCGGCGCCTGGTATGGACTGGACGATGCAACCCAGTGCGCCATGACCGACATCGACACGCCTTCATGCCAGATAGGCGGCGGGGCAGTGGTGGGCGATGCGGTGTGGGACCGGCAGGCGCGCGTGCGTATCCGCCTCGGCCCGCTGTCTATTGAAAGGTATTGCGACTTCCTGCCTGAGGCGAGTGGATATACCGCGTTGCGCAGTCTGACAAGGTTCTTCAGCAACCAGACGCCTGGAATTTGAGCTGCAGCTGGTGCTTGATCGCACCCAGGCGCCGGGCGCTGAACTCGATTTTGAAGCAACAAATGCGGTGCGGCTGGGATGGGTCTCGTGGCTCAAAACCGCGCCTCTGGGGATCGATCCTGACGACACGATTCTGACTCTGTAAGGGGAAACATTATGGGACTGAATCTCAAAGCACTCATCGGCAAGTTGAATGAGCCTGCGCGCCTGGCCCTCGAAGGGGCGGCTGGCCTCTGTCTCTCGCGCACCAATTACGATGTCGAGGTCGAGCATTACCTCACCAAGCTGCTCGATAACGCTTCCGGCGACTTCGCCGCGATCATCAAGCATTTTGAAATTGACAAGTCGCGGCTCACTGCCGATCTGGCTCGCAGCATCGACAAGCTGAAGTCAGGCAACGCGCGCACGCCCGCCATCAGCCCGACGGTGCTCAAGATGCTGACCACCGCCTGGACGATCGGCTCCATCGACTTTAATGCCGGGCAGGTGCGCACCGGTTTCACCATCATCGCGCTGGTCACGGACGATGAACTTACGCGTCTGGTCAACGACGTCAGCCGCGAGTTCCAGAAGATCAACGCCGACGCGCTGCGCAAAGATCTGCTGGGCATTGTCGCGCTCTCCAGCGAGACGACTACGACCGCCGCCACTGGAGCAGCGTCCGGCGATCCCGCCGCAAAACCAGCCGGCGGCAAGACGCCGAACCTGGACCAATACACCGTCGACCTCACCGGCAATGCGCGCAAGGGAAAGATCGATCCGGTGCTTGGCCGCGATGCCGAGATTCGCCAGGTGATCGATATCCTCACCCGGCGGCGGCAGAACAATCCCATCCTCACCGGCGAGGCGGGTGTGGGCAAAACCGCCGTGGTGGAAGGGTTTGCGTTACGGGTCGCCCAGGGCGATGTACCTCCGCCGCTCAAGAATGTGCATGTGCGGACCCTCGACCTGGCGTTGCTGCAAGCCGGCGCCGGGGTCAAGGGAGAATTTGAAAATCGGCTCAAGGGCCTGATTGAAGAAGTGAAAGCCTCTGCTACCCCGATCATTCTGTTCATCGACGAGGCGCACACCATGATCGGCGCCGGTGGCCAAGCGGGACAAAACGACGCTGCCAACCTGCTCAAGCCGGCGCTCGCGCGGGGCGAATTACGCACCATCGCTGCGACGACATGGTCGGAGTACAAGAAGTACTTCGAGAAGGATGCTGCGCTTGCGCGGCGCTTCCAGGTGGTGAAGGTGGAAGAGCCCAGTGAGCACCAATGCCTGATCATGATGCGCGGTCTCGTGGCTTCTCTTGAAAAGCACCACAACGTTCGCATCCTCGATGAAGCGGTTTATGCAAGCGTCCGCCTTTCTCACCGGTTTCTCGCCGGCCGTCAATTGCCGGACAAGGCAGTGAGCATTCTCGATACCGCGTGCGCTCGCTTGTCGCTGGGACAGAATGCCACGCCGCCTGCCCTCGAAGACACCACGCGCCAGATTGACGCCCTCGATGTACAGAAACGAATCCTCGATCGCGAGACGATCGTGGGCGCTGACCACCAGGAGAAGCTGGGGGAGATTGAAGAGCAAAAAACCGCGGCTACCGCCAAGCTCAAAGCTCTACAAGAGCGCTGGGACAAGGAGCGCGAACTGGTCACCAAGATTCGCGAGCTGCGGGAAAAGCTGGAGGCGGGCCATGCCGCGAACGGCACCGGAGACGCGGCCGCAACCAACTCTGCTGCGCTCAAGTCGGAGCTGCAGGGTCTCGAGACCCAGCTCTCGGCGCTGCAAGGGGAAACCGGCCTGATCCGCGTCTGCGTGGACGCTCAGATTGTGGGCGAGGTCCTTTCGGCCTGGACGGGCATTCCCGCGGGCAAAATGCTCAAGGATGAAATCACCACCGTGCTCGCGCTGCAGGAACACCTCGGACGGCGCGTCATCGGCCAGCCGCATGCGATGGAGATCATCAGCCAGCGTGTCCAGACCTCGCGGGCATCGCTCGACGACCCCAACAAACCGGTTGGCGTTTTCATGCTGGTTGGCCCCAGCGGCGTGGGCAAGACGGAAACGGCGCTCGCGCTTTCTGACTTGCTCTATGGCGGCGAACACAACCTGATCACCATCAACATGTCTGAGTTCCAGGAGCCGCACACTGTTTCCACGCTGAAGGGATCGCCTCCGGGGTATGTGGGTTATGGCGAAGGCGGGGTCCTGACCGAAGCCGTGCGCCGCCGTCCTTACTCGGTGGTGTTGCTGGATGAAGTCGAGAAGGCCCATCCCGATGTGCTGGAACTCTTCTTCCAAGTCTTCGACAAGGGCAACATGGAAGATGGAGAAGGCCGCCAGATCGACTTCAAGAACAACATCATCATCCTCACCACCAACGCGTGCACCGATCAACTGATGAAGCTGGTGGCCGATCCTGAGACTGCACCCAGCCCGCGCGCGCTGGTCGACACCCTCAAGCCGGACCTCAACAAAATCTTCAAGCCGGCTTTCCTTGGGCGCATGGTGGTGATCCCCTACTACCCGGTGCGCGACGAGGCGCTGAAGCAGATCATCCGGCTGAAGCTGGGCAAGATCCAGCGGCGCATTCTGGAAAACCACAAGATCAAGCTCACCTAGGACGACGCTTTTCTCAACGAGGTGGCCAGCCGCTGCACCGAAGTCGAGAGCGGCGCGCGCAACGTGGACAACATCCTCACCAATTCCCTGCTGCCTGATATCTCGCGAAAGATCCTGGGCGGAATGGCCGAAGGGGAAAAGATGACCGCCATTCATGTAGGCATTGGGGATACTGGGGATTTTGTCTACACACAACCGGGAGCACCCGTCGCTGTGGAAACCATGGCCTGAAGCGGCGTTAACGAAAGACGATTGGCTTTTTAGGTTTATCAATGCCCTACGCTCAACAAGAACGCCTGATTGCCCTCACCACGCCGCTGGGCGAGGATGTATTGCTGTTGTCCGCGTTTAGCGGCCATGAGGCCATCTCACGCCTGTTCAGTTTTCAGCTCGACCTGGTCTCAGAAAAAGGCCCGATTGACTTCGCCCAAATCATCGGAAAGAAAGTCACCATAAGAGTGACGCAAGCGGACAAGACGGAGCGTTATTTCAACGGCATCGTGAGCCACTTCGCGCAAAGCGGCTCAGACAGCCGCTTCACCCGTTACCAGATGCAGATGGTTCCCTGGACGTGGCTGCTCACCCGATACGCTGATTGCAAGATTTTTCACAACAAAACGGTGCAGGAGATCCTGGAACAGGTCTTCAAAGATCGCGGGCTTACGGATTACACCATCAGACTCAACGGCAGTTACTCACCGATTGAGTACTGCGTTCAGTATCGGGAGACAGACTTCAACTTTATTTCCCGGCTCATGGAGCAGAACGGTATCTTCTACTTCTTTCAGCACCAGAAGGAAAGCCACACCATGGTCATTGCCGATTCTGCCAGTGCCCACGAGCCGTGCCCTGGACAGGAGAGCGCTGGATACAACCTGGTCAGGGGCGGTATTGACGAGGACGACGTTATCCAGTCCTGGAGCCTCGAGCAGGAGTTGCGCAGCGGCAAGTACACGTTAACCGACTATAACTTCAAGACCCCTTCGGCCAACCTCGTCGCCACCGAACCCAGTGTTATCGAGGTGGGAGGTAATAGCGGCTTCGAACTTTTTGACTATCCGGGAGAATACGCTACGCGTGGAGACGGCACTGCATTTGCAAAGGTTCGCATGCAGGAAGAGGAGGCCAGCCACCTGGTAGCCAACGGCTCAAGTATTTGCCGCGCCTTCACCAGCGGTTACAAGTTTAGCCTCAAGGACCACAATCAAAGCTCAATGAATGTGTCTTATGTGCTTACCGAGGTTGAGCACTCCGCATCGGTGGCAGACACCTATGCCATGACCAGCGGCAGCGGCGGCGAGAGCTACTCCAACGACTTCACCTGCATCCCGGAAACGGTTCCCTTCCGGCCGGCGCGTCTTACTCCTAAGCCGTTTGTGCAGGGGCCGCAGACGGCCGTAGTCGTCGGCAAGAGCGACCCATCCGACGGCGGCAGTGGCGGCGAAGAGATCTGGGTAGACAAATACGGGCGCGTTATCGTTCTGTTTCCCTGGGATCGCGTCAACAAATATTCCTGCTGGGTCCGCGTTTCCCAGGACTGGGCTGGACAGGGCTGGGGTGGAATGACGATTCCACGTGTCGGGCAGGAAGTCCTGGTTAGCTTCCTTGAAGGCGACCCGGATCGACCGATCATTACCGGGCGCGTGTATAACGCAGACCAGACAGTTCCCTATACGTTGCCGGATTACCAAACCCGCAGCACGTTCAAGACGCGAAGCTCCAAGGGTGGTGGCGTGGACAACTACAACGAGCTGCGCTTTGAGGACAAAAAGGGAGACGAACAGGTTTTTCTGCGCGGAGAAAAGGACTTCGACACCCGGATAAAAAATGACATCCGGGAGTGGGCGGGAAATAACCGAAGCTTGATTGTTACCCAGGATCAGATGGAGAAGGCCGGCGGGGACCTCCATAGCCAGGTCACTGGAAATGTGAATGAGAAGGTCGGGCAGAATTTGTCTTTGCAAGTGGGTCAGAATTTGTACGAGAAGTCGGGGATGAACTTTGCTCATGAAGCCGGACAGGTCATTCATCTGAAGGCCGGCATGACCGTGGTTCTGGAAGCGGGTGTTGAATTGACGCTGAAAGTGGGCGGCAACTTTATCGATATCGGTCCCGCAGGCGTCACCATTGTGGGAACGATGGTCATGATCAACAGCGGCGGCGCAGCCGGCTCCGGGTGCGGGTCGAGTCCCACCTCTCCCAAGGACCCAGACCAGGCGGATGACGGCAGCAAGGGCGGCAAGATGTGAATAAGGCGAACTTTGTTTAATCCGAAAGGGTCACCGCAGGTCTCTCACTACGCTACGCTCCGGTCGAGATGACAATTTTGTTTGAGGGACGCTTCCCACCTCCAAACAGAATTGTCATCTCGACCGAAGCGTAGCGTAGTGGAGAGATCTGCGGTGGCCCTTCCGGGATCATTGAGAATAAAGCTTGTGATTAAAGCACGATCCCTTATCCTTATCCCCAGCGCTTAGATTGACATGAAACAACTGCAACCCGTTCTCTGGTCCAAAGGCACCTTCCTGACACCGCAGCACCTGCAACTGCAGGACCGGTTCCTCGAAGACAGCTTGAATTTCCGGCTGCAGGCGCTCAAGTTTTGCGCCTGGGGTTTCAGCGAAGTTGTGCTCGACCAGGAATTGCTGGCGGACGGGCACCTGGCAGTTTCCCGCGCTTCGGGCATCTTCCCCGATGGCTTGCTCTTCGATATTCCCGGCTCCGATCAGCCGCCTCCCTCAAAAGCCCTGGCGGAGTTCTTCGATCCGGGCGTTCGCGACCTCGACATTTATCTCACCGTACCCGACTACCGGCAGAAAGGCCTGAACGTCTCGCCGGTAGGCCGCTCCGCCGGATCGCGTTATTTGGCGGAGATCACGTCGGTGATCGACGAGAACACAGGGACGGGAGAAAAGCCGATCCAGATCGCGCGCAAGAATCTGCGTCTGCTGGCAGCCAATGAGACCCGCGAAGGCAGCTCCGCCCTGCGCATCGCCAACGTGGAACGCACCGATGCCGGCGTCTTCCGCCTGAACACCCGTTTTGTCCCTCCACTGCTCGAAGTACGAGCCAGCGACTTTCTGCTCGGTGTCGTCAATGGGCTGCTGGAGATTCTCTCCGCCAAGAGCACGCAACTTGCCGCCAGCCGCCGGCAGAAGAACCTCAGCCTGGCGGACTTCACAGCGTCTGACATTGCAAATTTCTGGCTCCTCTACACCGTCAATTCGCATATTCCCGTGCTTAGCCATCTGCTCCAGGGACAGCGCTGCCACCCGGAAGAACTCTTCTCTGCGCTGACCGCGCTCGGGGCTTCCCTGACCACATTTTCCGCGACCATTCGTCCGCGCGATCTCCCCTTGTACGACCATCTCGAGTTGAGCAAGGTGTTCAACGATCTGGATCAGAAACTACGTCTCCTGCTCGAGACTGTGGTGCCGACCAACGTCGTTTCGCTGCCGCTGAAGCACGTGAAGAACACCATCTATGCCACCGCGATCGACCAGGACAAGTACCTGAACAACACCCGCATGTACCTGGCCATCTCCGCCGAGACGAGCGAAGAGTCGATCATCCGCAAGGTCCCCCAGTTGGTGAAGATGTGCTCCGCAACGGACATCGAGCGGCTCATCAGCCTCGCTTTGCCGGGGGTTGTCCTGAGTCATTTGCCCAGCCCGCCCAGTGCGATTCCAGTTAAGATGAAGTATCAATATTTCAGCCTGAACCAGTCGGGACCCGCGTGGGAGGCGGTCACCCGCGCGCGCAATCTCGCCGTACACGTTCCGGGAGATTTTCCAAATCCGCAAATGGAGTTGCTGATCCTGTTGCCGCAGGCGGGTTGAAAGCCATGACACTCTTGAACAAACCCGTCTGGGCAGAAGGCATGTATCTCGGCCCGCATAATTTTCAGGCACAGAGCCGCTATTTCGAAGACTCGTTGAACTTCGTCACCACCAGTCTTTGGCGTGACGCGTATGGCTTCGCCGGACTGCAGTTTGACAGCGACGCTTTGCGCAACGGAATTCTCACCATGACGAGCGGCCGCGGCTTGTTTGAAGACGGGCTGGCGTTTGATTTGCCGGGTTCGGACGCCGCTCCGCCGCCACGCGAGTTCGGCGCTCTGTTTTCGCCGGTCGCCGACCACCTGACGATGCACCTTGCTGTTCCCATCAATCTGCAAGAGGGCCGCAATACAAACCTGGAGAACGGGGCCTCCAATTCCGTTCGCTATCAGAGCGTCGAGCAGATGCTTCCGGATGAGAACACCGGGCGCGACGAGAAAAAAGTTAAGGTCGGGCGCAAGAACCTGCAGTTGCTCGCCGAAAACGAAGTGACCGACCGGTTTGTGAGCTTACCCCTGTTACGCATTGTGCGCGACGGCGCGGGTCGTTTCGAAAGTGACCCTGGGTTTGTGCCGCCCTGCCTTACGCTCAGTGCGAGTGGGTCCCTCACCAACATGCTCAGGCGCCTGGTCGATATTCTTGATGACAAGAGCACCGCGTTTGCACGTGAGCAACAACAGCGCCAGGGCGCATTTCAGGCCGGCTTGTCTCCGCGCCATGTTGCGCAATACTGGTTCCTGCACACGCTCAATTCCAGCGTTTCCATGCTTCGGCATTTCCTGCTATCCAAGCACGTACATCCTCAGGAGTTGTTTCGCGAGATGTCGCGCCTGGGGGGAGCTCTTTGTACGTTCGGATTAGAAGTGCATCCGCGCTCACTGCCGGTCTACGACCACCGCAATATCGGAGCCTGTTTCGCAGCCCTGGATGAGCACATTCGCCGTCATCTGGAGATCGTGATGCCCTCCAAGGCAATCACGATTCCCTTGCGTGCCATCGGAAACTCTATCTACGATGGCGAGGTCAAAGACGAACGCTGCATCGGGCCCTCCCGCTGGCTGTTGGAAATCCGCTCTCCCATTGGCGAAGCCGATCTGATCGCGCGCGTACCCCAGTTGGTGAAAGTCTGTTCCTCACGGTTTGTCGTGGAACTGGTCAAGCGCGCGCTGCCCGGCCTGGTGCTCAACCACCTGCTCGCGCCGCCGGCTGAAGTGGCAGTCAAAGTGGAAAGCCAATATTTTGCCATCAACCGAAGCGGGCCTTGCTGGGAGAACATCATGCAAACCCGCAGGGCCGGCGTGTACGTGCCGGGTGACATCCCCTCCCCCGAGATGAGCCTGATCGTATTGCTCGACGACCAAAGGTAGTACCCTGAATGACAACCATGACCCAGGCCACGAAGGGCGCCGTGCCAGCTCTCAAGGTCACCGCGGAAGTGAGCCCTGGTACATGGTGTAATTTCCGATTCGACAAACCTTTCAAGATTGGCCGCCTTAAAGACTGCGATCTCTTCATTGACAACTCCTTTGTCAGCCGGGTGCACGCGACCGTTGCTTTTGTGGATGGGCATTGGACGATCCGTGATCTTGGCAGCGCGAATGGACTGTTCTTCCGCGGCGCGCAGGTACCGTTCGTTTCTGTAGACGGGCTGACGGTCGTGAGGCTCGGAGTAGAGGGTCCGGAAGTCAAACTCGAAGTGGAAAAGCCTCTGCCCGAACCTCCACCGCAGAAGACCCTGCGCGCAAAAGACCCTGCCCTGAACCGCTATATCGATCACTATTTCGCCAAGCCTGCGGCCGATGAACCGGTTGGTGAGCACACGATGTTTATCCGCCAGGCTTACGCCCACGTCGAAAAGAAGCAGAAGAAGAAATTCGGTGTCGTGGTTGCAGGCCTGGTTGCGCTGATTCTCGCCGCAGGTCTGCTGGCTTACTGGGAGCACAATCAGCTTCTCCAGCAAAGAGCCACGGCAGAAGAACTCTTCTATGCGATCAAGGCGCAAGACGTCGATCTCGCCAATCTCGATCGGGCGCTTGCCAATTCGAACAATCCGGCCGGCGCGGAAGAACTTGCCAAATTTCGTGCCCGGCGACAGGAGATGGAAAAGAATTACGACAAATATCTGGCGACGCTGCACATCTATAACCCCAAGCTCACCGAGAAGCAGCGGCTGGTATTGCGCGTAGCTCGGATATTTGGCGAGTGCGAACTGGATATGCCTCCCCAATTCGAAGCGGAAATCGATCGCTACATCGAGAGGTGGAGATCGTCCGGACGGCTGAAGGCCGCCATCATGACGGCTCAGCAGAACGGGTACACGGCAACCATTTCTCGCGACCTGTTGGCGCGCGGCCTTCCTCCGCAATTCTTTTACCTCGCGCTGCAGGAGAGCAACTTTAACGCCTATGCAGTCGGGCCGCTCACGAGGAAGGGTTTCGCCAAGGGGATGTGGCAGTTCATTCCGGATACAGCGGTTAAGTACGGCTTGCACCTGGGACCGTTAGTGGACCAACCGCGACCTGACCCGGCAGACGATCGCCACAACTTTGACAAAGAGACCAAGGCAGCGGCTCTCTATCTTCAGGATCTCTATGGCACGGATGCGCAGGCTTCCGGGTTGCTGGTGATGGCCTGTTACAACTGGGGGGAGACGCAGATTCTACCGTTGATTCGCAGCATGCCGGCGAATCCACGTGATCGTAATTTTTGGAAGCTGCTGTCAAAACATCGCGACAAAATACCGCAGGAAACTTATGACTATGTTTTCTATATTGCTTCCGCTGCGGTCATCGGGGAAAACCCGCGGTTGTTTGGTTTCGATTTTGACAATCCTTTAGCCAATCTGGATGCGGCTGCGGAGATATCGCGTGGGAAGACCGCAGCGAACAGCGTACCTCAAGGATTTTAAAGACTGTGGCGGCTCCGCCGAGTACGGGCTTCGGTGGTTGAAAAGGTCCGAGCGGCATGAGGAGGGATAAACATCCTCGGGGTCCTTCGACTCCGCGCTTAAAGCCCTCTGTTTACGATAGATCCGCGAAGCGCTTCGCTCAGGATGACGGCTTTGTTGGGGGTGAAACACAGCTGATTGGATATGCAGAAAATACGAAAAGATCGAAAAAGTCACAGGCTCTCAGGATGACGGCTTTGTGGGAGTTTTGAAGAAAGCATCCCAAACAAGTTAGCGGTTATGGGACGACGTCGTGGCTAAAATCCGCCGTCCCTATGGGACTTACTGTGGTCGCTTCACCGCATCGCCGACTTTCGGGGTTCCCGCTCCATCGAACTTTCCTACGGCGGAGCCGCTGTCGACGCTGGTCACGGTCAGCATGCCTATCGGCGAATCGATGGTGCGCAGAACTTTACCGCTCGCGGGATCCTTCACGGTTCGTAGCACGCGGGTCACCGCCAGCTTGTCGCCCACCTTCACGCCTGCGCTCGAGCCGACGTTGATGATGATGTCACCGCCGGACGCATCCGCGACCAGGCCGTCGATCGGAGCCGGCGGGGCAGGGGCATTCACGGGAAGAGTACTGGCATGCGACTCCAGCCCCTTCGCCGTGTCGTTGACGGATTGCTTCACTGCCTGGCCGAGGATGCTCTGGGCGAAGTTGGTACTGCCCATGTCGAGTTGGCCGCCGCCGCCCTTCCAACCGGAGAACCCAGACCCGCTGCTGGTCAGTCCGCTACGTTGCGATTCGCCGTGGCCAGTGACGGATGCCAGGATCTCGCCTGTGTTTACATCGACCATCCGTGCGGTCACTTCGACGACTGCCTTGGATTTGCTGACGCCCAAACCGCCGGCTCCGCCGGTCCAGATGCTACCGCCGCCACCGCCCCCACCGTAGTGTTTATCATCACGGCCGAATTGGGTTACGTCGCCGATGATGATCGTGTCTACGCCGAGCAGACCGCCGATCTTGGCTGCAGTGGCTGGGTTGGCTCGATCACTATTGGAGAAATTTTGCTCTTTCATGATCTTGTCCAGCGCGCTGCGCTCGATGACCCGAAAGTTGCCATCGTTGACCAGTTCGTTGATCAACAAATCGGAAATGCCTTTGCCGACATCCTGGTTCGAACCAAAGATCGCCTGAACACTGGTCATGACTGTCCCGTATCCGAAGTCGAGCACCGCCACCTTGCGCTTTTCCTGCGCTACTCCAGGCAACACGACCAAAGAAGCTAAGACCAACAGAAGAACCTTGCGCATGTATTTCTTCTCCTATTTGCCGAGAAAACTTTCCAAAGTTGAGATTTCCTTGTCGGCCTTATCCATATGATTGCGGGCCGCCGTGATGTTGCCGCTGTTCAATTCATCGTTCGCCGAGCGGAGATAGCTATTCATGCGGGCATACGCAGCCGCCATGTCGCGGCGCAGGCCCAGGCCGTCCGCCTGCTGTTGGCGCTTCAGGTTTTCGACGCTCGCGGAAACGGCACTCGCACGCGCGTCCAGCCCGGTCATCTGCTCATGGACCTGCTCCACTTCCTCAGCTGAGGGACCGGCACTTACAGGCTGCTTGGTACTGTCGGCCTGGCCGGGGACATCGGCTTGCGCGGCAGGCTGGTAATCGGGCCTAGGGGACTTTGCGTTGACCACAGTCTTGGGACGGGGCGATTTTTCCGTGCTGGGCGGAACTGGCGTTTGTTGAGGGTTGCCTGCCGGAGAGCCGACAGCGGACGGGACATCCTCGGCGGGAGGTGGAGCTGCGGGAGAAGGCGTCGCGGGGGTGCTCGCATCGGGAGCGGCCGGGGCGGTGCTTGCTGGATTCGGGGTGGCCGGTGCGGGCGCTGCCGGTGACGTTTGGGCTGCTTGATCGCCGGCGCTTTCGGTTTTTGCGCTGGTGTGCAACAAGCGAGGCAGACCAATGGCAGCGCAGGCCACAACCACCAGGACGGCAAGCGCCCCCACGGTCATCCAGACCCCGCGATGTCCCGAAGAAGGCTGTGCCAAGGGAGTAGCCGGTGCCACGGCAGCAAACGCCGGTGCAGCGGGCTGAGCCGCAGCAGGCTGAGCAGGTGCGGCCTGAGCAGCACCCTGGAAAGCCACCGGGGTAAACGCGGCCTCTTCCCTTCTTGTCGGATCATTCTGCATCGCAGCAACCTGGCGCAACGCGTTGCTGAGAGCCTGCGCATTCTGGAAGCGATTTGCCGGATCTTTCGCCATCGCGCAGACGATGATGTCGCTCAGCGGCGCAGGCAGTTGGGCGTTCACTTCGACCGGCGCTAGCGGAACAACGTTGCATTGCTGGTTCAGGATTTCGTAGGCGGAATCGGCGACAAAGGGGCGGCGTCCTGCCAGGAGCTCGTACATCATGACGCCGACGGAATAGATGTCTGAACGCGCATCGACCGTTCCGCCGCGCACCTGCTCCGGAGACATGTAGTAGAGCGATCCCATGGTCGTACCCGGACGGGTGAGATCCTGCTCGGTACGCGATTTGGCGATCCCAAAATCCATGAGCTTCACGATCCCCTGGGACGTCACCATCATGTTGGCAGGCTTGATATCGCGGTGGACGACGCCGCGACCATGCGCATAGCTCAGCGCAGCCAGTACCTGCTGCACATATTTGATAACGTCGCTCTGAGGGATTGGGCCCTGCTTTGCGATCTGTTCCAGAGTGGAACCTTCGACAAACTCCATCATCATGACCAGCTGATTGTCGACCTGGAAGGCGGTATGCAGTTGCGCGATGTTGGGATGATCGAAACTGGCAAGCATGCGAATTTCGCTGATAAACCGCACGGCCAGATCCGGCTCGGCAACCAGATCGGGAAGAAGGACCTTCATCGCTTCGGTGCGGTCAGAAATCACGTTGCGTACACGGTAGACGCGTCCCATGCCGCCTACGCCCAGCATGCTGACGATCTGGTAGTCGCCAACCTGTTGACCTATTTCGAAAGCCACAAGGTAACCTCCGGTCTTTCACCTCAACTATGGTGCAGATAGAGGGTCTTTCGTATCAGGGAGACCCGTCCGATCTGCTTGAGGACCCGCAAAGCCACCAATACTATAGGCTTCGCTTCCCGCGATGGACAAGAAAAACATCTACAACCTTGGCGTGAATGGTAGTTAACCAGTTTGCAATACATGATGTGTATTCAGTTAATAACTCACGTTTATCTAAGGGCTTATCGCTGCCGCGCATCAACGCCTGGGTGGAATACTACTGCCCTCAACCCGCAGGCATTCCGCTGCGTATCAACACTTAAGGTCTAGATCGTTGGTATCCCACGGAGTTGTTGCCAATAAACGGGGAAACCGGGTGCATCAGCGCCAGGAGCCTCGGCGAAAACGGATGACTTTCTTGGCTGCGGCGGCTTCCGCTTCAGCGGCGCGCACGTCTTCCTGAGCTTGCGCAGGGGCGAGCTCGAGCCAGGACGCCGTCTCTTTGAGAATCACTTCGGCGCCCGCACTGTCGTCCTGAACGAGCAACTCACGGGCGGCGGCAACCGCAGACGATGCCTTTTCCCCATAGACCTGCTCGCAGCGGCGGCGTAACTGTTTTTTTGTGGTCTCGAGCGACACCGGAGAATCGGGACTCGCAGGGAGGGCGAGGGCGCGCTTCAAGTCTGCGATGCCCTGACTGGTTCCCATTTGCGCATAGCAGCGCCCAGTCAAGGTGGTGAAGTCTACCTCTGCCTCGCGCAGCTTCCTGGCGCGGCCCAGAGCCTGGTCTACCCGCGGCAGCCGCTTCACTCCGGGCGATTGCTCCTCGAGCAGAACCACAGCCTCGGTAAACAACTCCATGCGGGTTAAACGCTCCGCTCGTTCCAGCGCAGTCGCAGCACTTTGTTCGACAGCACTTTGCTTCTGCGTGGCTTCTTCTAATTGGCGGTGCAATACCGGCTCATCCACCTGGCGAAGCGCCCGCCGCAACAACTGCACGGCACTCTCGTAGTCTTCCTCATCGATGAATCGTTTGCCTTGACTGTAGGTTCGCTCGAGAAGTTCCTGGGAGATGCGCTGGGAGGCCGCGGTTTTTGCCAGTTCGAGCAGGCCGTCCACCTCATACGAGGTGTAACCCTCCGCCTTGCAGCGCTCCAGAATTTTCACCGCTTCGAGGAAGAGACGATCATCAATCGCCTGGCGCGCTTGCCCCAGCCGTTGAGCCAGCAGTTGCTCCCGTGCTTGCCGCGCCAGGCGCTCCGAAATCGCAGACTCCAGGCCAAACAATTGCTCGTTTCCAGGCACCCGTTGCAAGGCCGCTCGGATATGTCCGACAGCCTGCTCCGGAGGCATTTCCGCGGAGGTCTTACAAACCTCTTTGACGAAATGCTCGTCTTCCAGCTGCTTAATGCGCGGCTCAAGATTCAACCTGAGCCGGAGGAGCGAAGGATCGTTGGGGAACTCCTTGAGCGCCTCTGCCAATTCCGTGGAGACCAGGCGCAGCTTATCTACAGTCGTGCTGAGAGCTGTCTTCTCTTCCAGCCTGCGCACAATCGACTTGCGTTTCTCTTCATTCAACGCGGCGGTCAGTTCATCTTTTGCGCGCAGCACCTCGGCGTTGTCCGGAGCAATCGTCCCTGCTTTATCCAACAACACAAAAGCCTCTTCGTAGTCACGCTCTGCCAGACGTTCCCGGGCGGACAGCATCACTTTGCGAAGCTCTTCTTTAACCCGCTTCTCCTCAATTTCCTGCTCCAACAAGCGACACAGAGCCAGAACCTGGGAATTGTGAGGATCAAGGCGTTGCGCTGTGGATGCCCGTGCCTGGGCACGAGTCAGCTCGCCCACTTTTCTCGCGTTCGCACTCTCGGCCAAAAGCTGAGAGACCTTCTCCTGCGTTTGTTTCCCCTCAACGACGGTTTTACGCAAGGTGATCAGCGTGTTGCTCGCAGGACTCAAACCGAGAGCTTCGTCACACAACGCGAGTGCCCGGTCCCACTCCCGTTCCCCCGCCGCATGCTCTGCCTGGCGCGCCAATTCCTGCGCTTTGCGTTCCTTTTCCTGCTGCGTCAATCGCTGATCCACCAGCGACAACAGGCGCTTACCGCCCACATGCTGAGGATCCAAACGCAACAACTGGCGGAGGGCACTTTGGGCGCCTAGAAAGTCATGTTCATTGACGTGCTGTTCGGCCAGGGCAAGCGATTCTGCGATATGGGCGCGGGTGATGCTTTCGGCCACCTCGTGCAGGTCCATCGCCATGTCATCCGCATTCGAATATCGCTCCACCCGAGACTTGGCCAACGCGCGCGTCACGATCGCGTCCAGGCCGGCGGGACAATCCTGGACCAGCTGCGAGGGAGCAGGCGGATGGCTACGCATGATCTGATCAATCACCGCGGGATATTCGGCGTCGAAAGGCAGCCTTCCGGTGACCAGCAGATACAAAAGCACGCCGGCGGAGAAAATATCAGACCGGCTGTCGATGCCCCCTCCCCCAAACCGCTCGGGGGCCATATAGGGCGGAGTACCCACCAGCGATCCCGTACTGGTGATGCTGGTGTCGACGCGGGTTTCATCGCGGGCGATGCCAAAGTCGAGCAACTTGACGGAGCCATCCGCGCGCACAATAACGTTCGCCGGCTTGATATCGCGATGGATCACGCCGTTGCGGTGCGCGTATGCCAGTGCCTGGCAAATCTGCTCGACCACACTGAGCGCATGCTCCAATTGCAGGCGTTGCCGCTTGATGGCTCGGTCCAGGGGTTCTCCCTCGACGTATTCCATGACGATGTAAGGCTCGCCGTCCTGATCGCCGGCGTCGTAGACGATCACGATGTTGTTGTGGCGGAGCGCGCCGGTCTGGCTGGCCTCACGGTAGAACCGCTGCAGCATTTCTGCGTTGCCGCTGAAGCCCTCGGTCAACATCTTGATGGCAACGATGCGCCCCAGCCGGGAATCACGAGCGCGATAAACCACGCCCATGCCCCCGCGTCCGAGAACGTCGAGCACATCGTATTTGCCGATCTTTTCTGGCTTCTGCGTATTCAAGTGGTTTTCCCGTTATTGAGCTCTCGGACTTTCATCGGCTCGCCGAAGGAAAGGGGGCAAGTCACGATTTCGGGGATTCACCGTAGGCTCGAAAATTGTAGTTGTCCAACAAAAACTTCTGCGCTCTCTTCCTCTCTGATGTGGCTTGGCCGGCAGTGGAGTTGAGGTAGAGCATATATAGCTCCGCGGCCCCATCGTTGTCCGCCTCGGCAGCTTTACGGTCCGCGGTCTGGAGGATCAACGGAGGCATGGCGGTGACCTTTGCCTCGGCTTCTGTGAGCAGGCGATCGCGGGCCGCATTTTCAACCGTCTCCATAAACTTGGTCTCGCTCGGAACCTCGCCCATGGCGCGGAGTCCCGTGGTGTCGTCTGACTTCACATTTTCCAGGACGGTATAGGGCTTTTCCTGGGTTTCGAGGATGGGAACGGTGGGAACCAGGACGGCCTCCGAGTTGTCCTGAATCGTGAACCCTAATTCGACAGTTCCTTTCAAATGGTTGATCTGCTCGGTATAGGTATAGGGCCGCTCCATCACCACGTGGTGAAACTTCTGCAGGCTGTCGAGCTTGACCCGCGCAGCTTCTACTTTCTTTTGCGCCTCGTCCGCTTGCCTTTTTGCATCGGTAATTTGACTCTTTTTCCCTCGTACCTCGGCGCCCTCGAGGGCTCGCTGGTCGGTTTGCAGAGCCATATTGGCGCTCTCATAATCACGATCGGCGGCATTCCAATCTTCGTTTACCTGGTCTTGTTCACCGGAACGATATTTGGACGATTTTGTATTTCGTTCGACGAAATTCGAGATGGTGTGTTGCTGCACATCGCCGACCAGGCGGAAATTCGGTTGCACCTTGGTCTCGTCGTTAGGGCGGACGACCTTGATGTTTAGCCCGGAAGACTCCAGACCCGCAGCGAGCGAGTCCGTCAGCTGGGCAGCGAAATCAACCGCCTCGCGCCGCGAAGTCCGGTCGCGAAAAGTGACCCGAAACGAAAGCTTGGAGCGCAGCTGATGAGCAGGATTGGCGACCGTCATGGCGTCATGGATAGGCCCCGAGTCTGCGCGGTTATAGGCCAATGCCTCCTCCAGGTATTCCCACCCAACATTTGCGCCGGTTCCGTCGGGGCGATCGAGGTAGTGCTTCGCCTGGGCAAGGTAATAGTCGCTCAGCCGACCGCCCAGGATCGCCATCCGGTCATCAATACCTGGGTCGTTTGTGAGTCCATGGCAGCGGCTCAGAAGATCGTAGGCGCGCTGAATCTGTTGTTCGTTGGCCACTCCCTTAATCGGAGTGTTAATTCGCTCCAGGTCTTTCGCTCTTTGCGAAGCAGCCTGAATATAGCGATCCTTCAAGGCATCGAGCCGCTCGGCCACCGCTTTCTGCTGGGACGCGGTTAAGTCGGCGAGCACCTCGTAGGCCTTTACAAAATCTTTGTCGTCTTCCGCGGCGGCGCTCATGGTGGAAGCATTGGTGATGGCCGCTTTGTCGGTGGTGTCCTGGAGGGTTTGCTGCGCGTTGCGGAGCAGTTCAGCGGCTTCCGGCGTTGGCTCTACGTTTGCTGCCTTTTGAAACTGATCGACTGCGTTTTGAGGATCACTTTTTGCGGTGTCGTTCTTCCCCTGCTCGACATAGTAGGAGTAGAGACGATGCAGGGACTCCTGAACCTTGGGGTATTCTCCGGCGAACGGGCGGAGCGGCTTGATCGCCTCATACGCCTGATCGGGACGGTGTGCCGACAGGAAGTTGGCAAAGTCCACGAGGTGATGGTCGATATTGGTCTTCTCTTGAACGCAGGCCTGACTCAGCTTGGCGGTTTCGGCAGACTTGGGGTCGAGGAGCAGGGTTTGCTGCGAAATCGCGGAAGCCGCAACCAGGTGGGAATAACCACTGGTTTGTTTCGCCAGCGCGTCCCGGTAGAGACCGACCTCCTCCAGGCCCTTGGTGTTGAGGTTGCTGGACTCGGCGCTGATAGCCTTGGTTAAGGCGTCGGTTACCTCACTCGTGGACGCGTTCGCCCTTGCCGCCTCTAACGCCAACTTCGCTGCTTGCAGTCTCTCGTAGTTGGGTTGACCAGACTTCAGGGAGGCTTGGTAGGCTGCCAAGTCCGTTTGTCCATCCCGCTCGTAGAGAACCGCCAGTCCAGCTTTGGCTTCGCCGGCGTGGGGGCCGGAAGGATATTTGCCCAGATAAGCTTTCCAGCCGGGAATACTGGCCGTGCTCTGGGCGAGGAGGTATTCGGCCAATTCCGTATCCAGTGTGGCTACCAGGACAATCTTGACGCCGGGCACGATTTTGGGAATGGTGTTGGTGGAGCTGATCGACTTCGCGACGATCTGCCCCTGCAGGTCTGTTTGGTCGGCTAGTTCGGAGGGCGTGGCTCCCTCAGCCTTCTCTAATTTCAACCCGGCCGGGACGACGCATTCAGGCGCTCCTCCGTGGGTAAGGAGGAGAACCCCGTCCTTTCCCCGCTCCAGCGTCATGCCGGGGCCAAGGGTCAACTTGGGAAGCTTTCCGTAGCTATTCTTGTTGATGGACTGCACGCCGGTGCAGACATGCATCTCGTTTTTTGCATTCAGGGTAAAGCCCGAAATTTGGACATACGCTCGCGTGTCGCCGGTGGGATACACCTCGATCGCCGACAATTCCGCCGTCTTTGCGAAGGCCGAACCGGACACGAGACCAAGGAGCAGAACCGCGACTGTGGTGCGGCGAAATGGTACCCAGCAAACGAAAAACCTTGACGACGCCATACTTCCTCGGCATAGATTTGCTTTACAGCATTGAGGAGGCTGCGACCAAAGGGGGATTGACTTAGTGGCTAACCGGGGGATCGACTCAGAAGCTATCATCTCCCCTATTCCGTTTGCAACCAAAGATCTTACCTGCACTTGTCTTTCCGGGCCCTGCATTTTGCGGACGAACTGATACGACCTTGACACCCATGCAGACTGTCACCCAGCACGGCCGAACGGCCAAAGACCGCTTTGAGTTGGTGATCCGGCTGCAGCAGTCCAGGGGCAGCCAGCCGTCGGACGCGGGCCCGCGACTGCGGGCGCAGGCGTTGCTCAAAGACATCCTGATGAGCAGGTTGGAGGTCGAGGCCGAAATAAACGCACATGAATATGTGCACACCCAGGGATTCGACGACTTGGGCCGGGCGCTGGCCGCGAGCCGTGCGTTGCAAGTTGCCTTTGAGGGCTTCCGCACGGTTGTTCCGGCGGCCCGGGCTAACCTGTCGGTGGTTCTCGACTCTACGGCGCCCGACGAATTAGCGCCCGCTCAAGCCGGCCTCTCGGTGGAGCAGAAAGACTTGCTCGACTTTGCCAAGCCGTCGCAGGTGCTGATTACCCAGGCGTTCTACGACAGAATCGCGCACTACCAACCGGCTTTGCGTACTTTTCCCCAGCGCGCGGGTGTCTATGAATTCCTGTGGACGAGCGAGCAGCGGCTGGACGAGCTACAGGCCGAAGGGGGTTTCACGCCGACCCTGATCCAGCCGCCGACAGCCACGGAAGCGTTCGACGAGACGGTCGTGGTCCCGGTCATTAAGCCGCCGGCACCCGAACCCCGCTGGAAGGCTCCGGATCCTACGCCCGCACCTCTTCCCGTGCTCGACATTGACGATGAGCAACCACCGGCCAGATGGCTATCTACGGCGAAGATTCTGGCGATTAGCGGTGTGGTGGCGGTCCTGCTGGTTGTTGGCTATCTGGTGTACTCAGGCGTTCTTGGCAAATCGAGTCAGCAAGTGGCTGAGAGCTCACCCGGCCAACAGCAGCCGGTGGCGCCGCCCCCGCAGGCCGCACCACCAGCAAAACCCGACTCCAATCCGCGAGCTTCCACGTCATCAGCAGCAAAGGAAAAAGTCGCAGTACAGACTCCTCCTAAGCCACCAAAGCCTTCCACGGAACCGGCTAGTGCTCTCTCTCCTCAAACGACCTCGCCCAAGCCGGCGAGAGGGCACAACTGTTCCCTCGATGACGGAGAGATCCCCAGTTATCTCAACCTCGCGGAAAGATACAGAAACAGCGGGAAATACGATAGCGCAATTCGGAATTACAACTTAGTGCTGGGTTGCCAACCAAGTAATAAGCAGGCCCAGACTGGGTTGAAAACGGCGGAAGAAATGGAGAAGTACTCCCACTAGAGGGCTGTAACAGCTGAATCGGTAGGGCCGCAGGGGCTAAAGCCAAATTCTTTTTCAGCCTTTTGCGGCCCGACTTAAAGGTCGGGCCCTGGTACAAAGCATGAGAGCTGTGACGCCATAGAAGGGCCGCGCATTTTCACAGCTTTGTTTTCACTCCTGAATCAGCTGTTAAGACCACTAGAGGTCAGTCGAAGCCATGACCGCGGAGCATCACTTTCTCTTGTTGCACTCGTAGCAGTGCCAGCACCAAAGATTTTTGGCATCGGAAGCGGTGTTTTTTGGCCGGGTGATGGCCATATAGGAGTGGGTTTGCCGCGTTGAACAGACCTTCATGAAGCGGCTCTCCGGATCGATTTTTTCCGGGAACGGCGCCATGTTTGGGAGCAAATCGAAATAACCGTACCGTCGTCCGTAATAGCGCTTGCAGTCTTGCGATGCACATTTGAAAACGACCACGGGCGAAAACGAGGACGGTTCTGGCCGCATTCTGAGATGGTGGCGGTCACATAACGGAACCTTGTCTTCGGGCATGTACCTAGTATGCGCCGAATCTACAGATTAGGTAGTTTTTATAGGGGAACTTCGCCACGAAAGTACGCTTCCGGTGATTACCAGGCCGAGCGCCTCAGCACTACGGTTTAACGACAGCAGGGAATAAGTATGATGTGGCCGCATTTCGGCCGCCGTTTCGGATTGCCCCCGGATCAGTCCTTCCTGCCTTTTGTCCCATTGATCAATCGATTCTCTGTGGTGCGCTGACGTCCTTCATGACGCCCATAAACTTCCAAGGCCCTTTGTCTCTCCACCACCAGAGCTCCGGCCGCTTCGCCTCCGAATCGGCCAGGAAAACGAAGAAATTGGGTTCTCCGACTTTCTGAAGGATGGTTCCGTTTAAACCATTGACGACTCCCTGCTTCTGGATCGTGAACGTGTTTGCCCGCCCAGAAGGCAACATTTCGACATATTGGTTCCCGCGCTTTTCCCATTGCCTCTTGCCAGGGTCCGGGTCCTGAAAAGTTGGAGTAAATGTGAAGCGGGTCGGTTGCGCTCCGTGTGCTTGCGATCCGGCAGCTAAGAGAATTAAGAAAGTCAGTGTCGTGACGATGCGGATAGATAGGTGTCTGATCATTTCGAGGTCCTCCTTGGCGGTGATCTTTCGCTCGCCGCATGCATAGCGCTCTGTCCTGGACGGGGGCTCTCACCACGATGATGCTCAGCGGATCACACTCATGGGAGGGGGTTGTCACCGGTGGTAGCCGTTACTTCTTCCCGACATCGCGACTCTCGCATGCGAATCGCGAAACCAAACCGAACCAACGCCGAGCCAAGCGCCAGTTCCCCTTATGCCGAGCCGTGCTTTCGCGTCCGACTCAACCTTCAGGACGATAGTGCCCGTGGGTATTCGACCGTTACAGCCAGGACTCTGGGCACGTCTGACACTTCAGGCGGACGTAATTTTGGGTGGCATCTATGTCGAGGGTACCTATTACAGGTTTATCTGATTGGCAATGACAGATTGTTTGGTGTAGCGCTCACCTTTTATCTCTCTTTATCTCTTCTAAAATTCGATAAAATTTGGCCTTTTTTCGACTTCAGCGACGCCGGCCGAAGGGACCTCTTTTTATGGAAAAGGGCAGCCTGGGTGAGCTGGTCGCGTCCAGGAGAGCATGAAAGCCGCGGTCTTCCGCGAGGGGAACCCGGTTCATTGGTTGCGGGATGATGGGATCGGGAAGGCTGGGCTGGTTGCGGTCAAAGTTCGGTTCGGGGGCCGCGTCGGTAGCCGGGTCGGTGGCCGGATTGGGAGCAGACTCCAGGTCGGGGACTTGGGCCGCGTCGGGTTGGGATTCCGTGGCGGCAACGGCATCGCCTGGCTCTTCCCCTGCGGCCTGGCGCTGCCGTTCGCGGAGCCACGGAGGACTGTAGATATCTGGTTCGATCGGGGGAGCCGTGGGTTGCTTCCCGGATGGGGAACGGCGACGGTCCGGAATCAGTCCTTCGATGGCTATGATCATGGAGAGAGCCTTGATTTGGCCGGCGATGCTGCCCCTGGTGACTTCGTGGCTGAGCGTGGCCAGTTCCCAGAGCCGGTCCAGGACCTGGTCGCGACGAATGTTCAGCTTGCGCAGCCCGTCCACGGCACGCCGGGACAGGTCGGCTTCCTGGTCCACCAGCTTTTCCCTGACGGCGGCGCTGTGCTCACTCATGAAGGCGCGGACGCGGGGCTTGGCTTTGGTGTAGGCGGCGGTGTCGGGGTTGAGACCGACGGCTTCTGCGGCCTGGCGATCAGTCATGCGTCCGGAAAGGATCAGGAGAGCAAAGGCCATTTCCTGATCGGTGATGGGATCATTAACAGTATTTTTGGGCATAGGTAGTCTCGCTCCTCGGTTGGTTGGAGATTGTGGGGTGGGTTTCCTGTCTGCTCCCTGGTGACACAAGGGGTCGGGAGCCGCAGTAGGCCGGTCATGGAGTCGTGGCTGTTGTTGGTTATTTTGAGACAGGGATGGGGTGTGGCACCGGATAGCGGTAAGGCTATCCTTCGCTCACGCTAAAGGCCGAAACTACCGGCAACTGCCGGCCAGGCGCCGCCGCGTGAGGGGCCGTCGCCTGCCGATATCGTCTACCTTAAGTGATAGAGCCTTTCCGTGTTTACGGTAAGTGGCGCGATGCGTTTTTTTTGCACGGGAGTACACGCCCAAAGGTCACTTAGGTTCGATTATGTTGGCATCGGGGATAGAAATGGACGGCTGAGACGTTACGTGACGGCACTAAGTCGCCCCTCTTGTCATTAAGCCTTTGAAAAGGTAAGTCCCGCGGGCAGATTCTTGGATTGGCGACGAATTTAGCCGGCACCGTCTATCACGCATATGAACTGATTCCGGTTGGCGAATAGCAAGAGTGGATCCAGCGCGGCGGGAATGCCAGCGAATGCGATCAACCATCTCGAGAGAGCAGGTTTTTTCATGCTCTCTCGAAATTCTTTTGCTGCGCTTCCCTGAATAAAGCTTGACCTTACTGGAGCTTGGCGTATTCGACCTTGGCCTGCTTGAGGATCGGGATATCGGGGTCAGCATCTTTCCATAGGGTCAGGAAATCCTGATATGCATGCTTGGCTTTCGCTGTGTCGCCCTGCATCGCATACGCTTTTGCCAACTGGAGTCGAGCGACGGCCCCTGCGGGGTCCCCAAGAAGAAGGCCTGGCAGGCTGAGGATGCGACGAAATTCAGCGGCGGCTTCGATTCCTTTGTGAAACCGAAGGTAAGCCTCACCGCGGACAAGCGCGGGGTAGCAGGTCCCGAAGAAGGCGGCGAAGGCACTGTGGGTGACGGCAAGCTCATGGGGATATGGAACCACCGATTGTTCGATTGCGCTTGCGGCATCACCACGCTGCAGCGCAAACAGTCCGCGAAGGGCAGGAAGATAGTTGTATCTGACCGAGGTGTCTTCAGGAAAGCGATTTTGCAGATCGTTCGCGAGCGCCTGAGCCCGAGCAGAATCGGACGCGAGCCCCAAGGCAAACGCCGCGGCATACTCGACATCGCGGCTGTTGGAGAGCGCGAGAGCCGCCACGGACCTTTGCTTTGCAGCGGTTGCATTGCCGAACAGAGCTTCCCATACAGCGGCCGCAACTTCGTAGGTGGCTTCCCTATCCTTCTGGCCGGCTTGCTGGGCTAAAGCGATCGCACGCTCTGACATCTTTCTGGCCAGCCGCTGTTGACCGGTACGGGCCAACACGAGGGCTTGGGCGTGCAACATCCAATCTTCGATTCCAGCCTTGCCGGCAGCCCGAGCAGCCTCCTTATCCATGGCTGCCACGTCGTTGCGTAGGAATGCCATGTGGTAGCGCAGAACTATCAACTCCGGTACATAGAGTTCGCGTTCAGCAGCCTGCTGAACCGCGCGCTCAGCATCTGCCGGACGATTTAAGAAAATGTAGCTGGAGGCAAGGTTGACATAGGCGGGCCCAAAACCGTTGTCGAGGCTGATGGCATTCCGGGCTTCTTCAATCGATTTCTCGTACTCACCTAAACCTTGATAAATAAATCCAGACAACAATCCGTGCGGAGCGGTATCCCGAGGATAAGTGTGTACCCATTGTTCGCAGGTCTGTCGCGCCTGCTCCAGATTTCCGGTTACCTCTCTCTGGTATAGCGTTGTAATAAATAATCTCTCCCGATCGCTGGTGCGGGCGCGCAACTCATAGGCCCTAGTCGTGCTGGTTGCGGCCAGACCAGGTTCACCCAGGTCTTCATAAAAAATTCCGAGTTGCCCGTGCGCCATGGCAAAATCCGGGTCAATGGCAACGGCCTGCTTGAGATAGGGCACACCGGCTTCTAAGCTGGTTGAGAGGCCTACTTTCAATCCTTCGCTGTAGGCTTTTAGTGCATCGAGCGAACCTGTGGTGGCTTCCGCCAACGGAGTTGAGTGCTTCTCAATCGTGGTGAGCGATTCGCCAACTCGGGTTCTGAACCTGACAGCGATTTGACTCAGAGCATTCAGGACGTCTTCTTTTCTCGCCGCCTGCACCTGCTCCACATCGAGGACGTCTCCGGTTTCGCAGTGCTCTGCACGTAGTCCAACTACATACTCGCTACCCAGCCTTGCAATCGAACCCTCGAGGACCGCAGCACTTCCCGTCCGCTCGCATACCTCCCGTGCCGTTTCGGAAGTGAGTGGAGCATCCGCTGCCCGGCCCATAAGGTGAAGAGTCTTCGCAATGCGTTGCTCGGAAATGAGGCTAAGAACGGGGGATTGGGCCAGTTCGACGGCCATGCCCTGGCGCAGTGTCCCGTCAAAAACCGATTCGCCGGTCGAATTGGCAAAATCGGCAAGTACCACCGTGTCATTCGGGGTGAGAGGTGAAGGGCGGCGCAGAAAAAAGTGGTATGCCCCCGCAGCCAGGGAAAGCAGAAGAACCGCAGCCAGGGATATCCATCCCCACGGCTTTGTTTGCTCGACCTGAAGCTGCACCCTGGAGTGGCTGGCGGCAAGAATATCAACTTCAGGCTCGGTGATCGCACGCACGGTCTCGGCAAGGCGATATCCCTGGCCGGGCACGGTGACGATGTAACGGTGGTCCTGTGCGCTCTCACCCAGCGCCTTGCGCAGCATGAAGATGTGGCGGCTAAGGTTGTCTTCTCCCACAAAGGTGTCGGGCCATACGGTTTTCATGAGGTCGTCTTTGGTGACGACTTCGTTGCCGTGGCGGATCAGAACGGTGAGGATGCGGAATGTTTTCGTTGTGAGTGCTACGGGCTCGCCGGAACGGAAGAGCAGTTCCCTCCGCACATCCACGCGAAAGGGCCCGAATTCGTAGAGCTCTTTGCCCTCCTGACCTTCGCTCACGGACATAGGGCGTATATCCCACCTGACGATCCGGCCGGGGATTCGTGAGGAATTCTAGCACGCGGTCGCGCGCGGACCAGATGTTTACTCCCAGCGTTAGCAGCGACTTAAGCGCCATTTAGAAGCTTTCAGAACATTTCAGGTGGGGTTTCAGGACTTTTCAGCGTGGTCAGCGCCAGCCTGTATTCGCTTCAGCAAAAGGCTCGCCTCTGAGGGCAGGAAAGCATGGCCAAGCGGATGACCATCACTATCGAAACGACGTCATTGCTCATCATTCGGGCGCGAATTGTGCGACGCGCGTGGTGCCCGGAATGCGGAGCCGTGGCAGAGATGGTCAGTTCGGCGGTGACCGCCGTGTCTTCGGATCCGAGTCAACATGCTGTCGACAAGTGGATCGACTCGATGAATCTGCACAGGCCGCAAGCGCCGGATGGAGGGACGTTGATTTGCCTCAATTCTCTGCTTGCCCAGGTACAGAAAACGAAAACCACCTAACCGTGAAATACGCGGTTAGCCAATTCTCAAAGGAGACATTATGAAATTTGGATTGCTGTCTACAACATCCTGGCTGAGCTTGATGGTCGCCGCAGCGCCGATGCAATTGGCTGCGCAGGCACAAAAGGCTCACTACACCATCACGGATCTCGGCCCCTCGTCGACGCCCTTTAGCCAGGCGAGTTCGGTCAACAATATAGGCTTGGTTTCCGGAGTGGCAGTAGTTCCCAGCGGCGCACAACACGCTGTCTTGTGGTTCAGGGGATCGTTCTTGGACATCGCTGCAACGGGACTGGGGGGACCCAACAGTGGGGCGGCCGGCGTCAACGAAAACGGGCAGGTTGTTGGCCAGGCTGAGAGTTCTCGGAAAGATCCTAATAACGAAAACTTCTGCGGTTACGGTACCGGCCTTACCTGTCTGCCTTTGCTGTGGCAGTACGGCAAAACATATTCGCTCCCCCTGCTGGGAGGCCATAACGGCTCAGCCGGCCAGATCAACAAACATGGCGAAGCGGCAGGGTACGCGGAGACTGGTGTCCGCGACCCGGGGTGCCCAACGGGGGCGAGAGTCAATGGCACTGGACCCCAGGTTCTCGATTTTGAAGCTGTGATATGGGGACCGCGACAGGGCGAGATACGGGAACTTCATCCTCTTCCTGGCGACACAGTGGGAATGGCGTTCGGAATCAACGACGATGGCCAAGCCGTTGGGTTGTCGGGTTCCTGCGCGAACGCCGTTATCCCTCCCTTCGCAGCTGGGTTGCACGCCGTGCTCTGGGACAAGGATGGCACAGCTCATGACCTCGGCAACCTGGGAGGAACGGGAAACCCTGATCTGTTGGCGATCGGTAATGTTGCAAACGCCGTCAATAACCGAGGCCAAGTGGCCGGTGTTTCGGCGATGTCGGGCAACACCACCACGCATGCTTTTCTTTGGACCAAAGAGAGAGGCAAAATGTTGGATCTGGGCACTCTTACCGGGGATGTGAACAGTGCGGCGCTAGGGATTAACGACCGCGGCGAGATGGTTGGTGCCTCTTTCGGCGCTGGTGGACCGATCAACGGAAACCCTCGTCCGTTTCTTTGGAAGGACGGTCGAATGACCGACCTGAACGACCTTATTCCCTCGAATTCGCCATTACATCTGCTCACTGCCTTTGGGATCAACGATGCTGGAGAGATCGCAGGATTTGGCGTGACCGGCGGCGGAGATCTTCACGCTTTTCTTGCGACTCCCTGTGACCGCTGAGGGACCACGAACGACTTTTGTTCCAGGAGACGAAAGGAAATTTGGGGGTGACAGCGTGCGCCTGGGGTAAACACGGCGATACATGAGAAGAGGTGACACGGGACGATTCCTCTTTGTGAGTCATAACTCATTGGGGATCGTCCTGAACTGATTCCGGTTGGCGAATAGCGAGGGCGGAACAAGCGCGGCGGGAAATGCCACCGAAATCCGATCAACCATTTCGAGAGAGCAGGTTTTTTCATGCTCTCTCGAAATTCTTTTGCCGCGCGCTTGATGTTGTCTTCCTGTCAGGAAGGAAGGGAGGGTTTCGGGGGCCCAATGGCAACAACCCATGAGTCGCATGGACACCTGGCTGCACTAACTAGCTGGGGAGGGAGTCGAGAACTCCACCTTGTGCGGTGATACTAGCGGGTAACTAGTAATCGTCTCGATCGATATCTCACGAGACTTCGACATGGTGCTAACCGGATCTCTCACCCGATAGAATCCAGAGCCGGCAGGCCGTGAAAGAGAATTATCCGTTTGATGGCGATGAGCGTGCTACTCTGGCGGGCATGCCACAGCTTCCGGGAAATCGAATCATCTATAACCCCTTCGACATCGATCCCGTCAGTGCCGTCTTGGAAGACAGCACAGCGGACGAAGAAGAACTGAAAGATGAAATGCTCGCCCGGGAGCTCCAACATCATGAGATGCAGGGACGACTCGTGCTTCGATCCAATTTCGCACTGAAGGGAAAAGATAAAGAGGGGCAAAGAATAACAAAGCTCAAGGTGACGAAGCCCATCGAGCGCGGTTACAAGCCTCTCACGGTGGTTAAGGATGATGACGTTGTGATCATCAATGCGCATGGTGGTGAAGAGAAAGTAGCCATCGGATACCGGAACGGATTGATCGGTCCGGGTCCTGATACCTTCAAGATGCGTGTTCTTTCCGCCTCGGCCCTGGCGAGCATGATTAAGCGGGACGGACTATCCCCCACCCATAAATGGATCAAACTCAACTCCTGCTATGCTGCGGGAAACCCCTCACACAATGGAGACGATGAGGTCAAGATCAAACCGAAGAACAGCTTCGCCGCGAGTCTCGCGAAAGAACTGGGTAAACTCCACTACCAAAGCATTCGGGTCGGAGGCTATCAGGGAATGACTGGCAGGGATGATCCGGAGGGGAAAAAGTGGGCGAAAGCCGGATTGCAGCCAAAGGCTGAAGTACAGAGGAAGAAACGGCTCTGGTTCGGCCCGGATGGCCTCCAACTCGCCGATGATCACCCTGATATCAAAGCCACGAACGAGAACAAAGACTTCGCGGATGAGAGATTTAAGTCGATCTCCAAGACATACCTGCCCGACGACGATGATTGACACCAAAGGCGTCCGCTCATTACCGCGACTGTGTGCTTTTAGCCTGTTCTCATGAACCGAGAATTAATTCAGGATTGCTCGCTGAGCATGGAAATAATTTCGTTGTGACCCATCTTTCGCGCCCAGGCTCGTGGCTGTGCCCAGGATTCGGCATCTTTTTCTTCCAGGACAGCTCCGTGCTCCAGGAGCAATCGGACGAGTTTGATTCGGCCCCAGCGGCATGCCCAAGCAAGGGGTGTGCTTTTCAGGATGTCGTCGCGACCATCTGAACGCGCGCCGGCCTCTAAAGCTGCACGCGCAAAAGCGATTACTTCGTCTTCAGTAATCCAATCGCGCATCGCGGCAATCTCGTGGAGGATGGTCCGGCCGAATGGTCCAACGATGTTGGGGTCGGAGGCACCCAGCACCAACCGGAAACACTGCAGATACCCGGTTCGGTCCAGCTCTTTGTTGCCCGCCTGCAGCCACGGAATGTGGTGCCAGAAGCTCAAAGGCGCTGCCAGCATGCGGAACCAACGGACATCGTTGCGAGGCCAGTCGACGCGCGCCAACGCCATCCGGACGATCTCAGTGGCACCGCCGTCGCCACCGAAACGAAGCAGGTCTTCAACAAGAGAACCTTCCGTAAGCGTGATATTCCGGGGTGAAGTGCCGCGCTCCTCATCGTCCAGAATCTGCCGGGCCAGCTCCGTCTCACGATAAAGCGCAGCGGTATCTGCGGTTACGAATCCCCCTCGCGCCCGCAGCAAATCCACCATCTTCCACTGCTTATGGCTGTATGCGCTGTGCACCGGCGATCCGCTGGAATCGACGTGGACGTTCGGGTTGGCCCCGCGATCAAGGAGCAAATTCGCAATCTCGGTCAATCCCATGGCGGCGGCGTTCCACAACGGATGGCCTTGTGAGTATGCTACCCAGTCGCCCTCACCTCCAGAGACACGCTCGTCCGGATCAAACTTGCATTCGTCGAGCAAGAACTGGAGCACTTCCAGACGATTATTCCTCACGGCGACAGTCAATAAGCCGCCGTCACTCCATCGCACCTGATTGGCGAGCTTGCCTTCCGCCAGACCGGCACGCAGCCATTGCAAATCACCATTTGCCACAGCGGTTCGCGCCGCGTCATCGAGTTCCATGGCTGGAGCGATGGTTGACTCGTGCGCAGGTTTAGCCTTGCGGTTCTCTTCTTCCTCGATGATAGCGACCATGTCGTCGTAACCCCGTTCACGTGCCAACGTCCAGGCCGACGTGGCATCGCGATGCGGGTGGATACCGGCCCGTGCGTTCGCGCCCTTTCGCATGAGCAGACGGACAATTTCCGGTTGACGGTGCATCACGGCGTAATGGATCGCGCGATGCTCATCGCCATAGGAAACGGCCATATTGGCGAGCTCGGGCCGCGCCTTGACCATCGCTCTCACACGCTCGATGGCGCCGTTGCTCACGGCCTCAACCAATCGCCTGATCGTCACGCCATCCACATAAGCTTTCAGTTTTGGCCAGCTATCGAATCCGTAGCTGCGCGCGATGACGAGTTGCGCATCGTGCAGCGCAAACGTCGCAGGCTGCGGATCGTCGTAACATGCGGTGACTTCGTTGATCGCCGCTGCGTCTGCCGCCCGGAAAGCAGCGAGCAGTTCTTTCGATTGTCGTTTGAGTTGTTCGAGGTCCGGGTGCTGGCGCATCCGGCGAATCGGTAGGTTCTGCTTCATGTGAACTCCTTTCTGTGGCGCCTGCTGTCCGCTAGCTCAGGCAGAAAAGAGTTGACTCACAAGATTTTGTCGAAGGACAAAGTTCAGGAGGGACGCAGTCCCTTTCCGCGGACACGGAGGCGTCCTAAAAGCGCCTCTTTGAAGATACCACTTGGCCTTTAACCCTCGAAATGCCTGCATAGAAGGTAATCTTGCCAGCGCTGAAGAGGGTAGGTTGTCGGCAAGCGGAAGTGCTCTCTATTCGACTATGGCGACAGCGTTTCGCTCGGCTTGAAGTTTGTGACTTTTTTTCTTCCGGTGTAGTTTGCGGCGGAAAACTCCTAAGAGCATCTGCCAACAAGCATCGCCGGGGTCCTTCGACTGCGCGCTTAAAGCCCTCTGTTTGCGATAGATCTGCCAAGCGCTTCGCTCCCACGGCTCGCCGGGGCAGGCAGGATGACAAAGGGAAAAAGTTGTAGAACGATAAATTTGGGGCGCCCGAATGGCGCACTGCAGATCCCTCGGCTTCCCCGGATTTCCTGTCGAGAGCTGTGGCTTCGAAAAACTGCATGTGGTTCTCTTTGAGGAGAACCACATAAAGGGCACCGGTGAGAGCTGTGAAGTAGGAAATCCGGGTACGCTCGGGATGACAAAAAGGAGAGGGTTGTGGAATGGGATAGGACAGTTGCTAAGGGATAGGGCAGTGCCAAGGGATAGGGCAGTTGCCAAGGGGCGGGAATGCCCTCTCCATCGACAGCAACCGTTTTCGTGCGAAAGCAAAAAAGTCACAGACTCTCAGGATGACGGCTTTGTGGTGGACTTGAAATACAACTGATTGGATATGCAGAAGACACGAAAAGATCGAAAAGTCACGGGCTCAGAATGACAGAAGGTTGGAGCGGGGCTATGTCGCAACGGGAAAGCGCTCTAGTTCTCGGTAGGAGTCTCCTCCATGTGGTCGATAACCAGGACAGGATAGGGACGCTTGGTCTTTTCTAGTTTCAGGCCTAACTGTTTGTTGACAGCGTCGAAGACGGAGAGGGCACCGTTGGGATCGGAGCTGTTGGCAGTGTCGCCGGGAGTGGGAAGGGTCTTATCGACGGAGCTGAAACTGAGGGTGAAGTCGTAGGAGCCCTTGAGGCCGGTGCCGTCGACAACGGTATTGAAGATGTAGCCGGCAGCTACGCGTTGGAGCTCGTCGCCGATCTGCGCGATCGTCATATTCTGACAGGTGATGAGACGGTTGAGGATGGGATTGGCGATGCGGGGGTCTTTGCCGTCGGGGCCTGGGCCTTCCTTACATTTGGTGCGCTCGGTGGGGTCGAGGGTGAGCTTGAGTCTGGGCTTGACCGCCATGAGGGTGTATGCGGTGACGGGACGGTCCTCCATGTGCCACTTCATCTGAAAACGTTCGGTGATCATGGCCCGAACCATATTGCGGAGATCTTCGTAGTTGATGAGGTTGCCGGAGGCGAATTTGTCGACGCGCACGTTGGCTCCTGCCTTGGCGCGGATGTCGTACTTAGTGGAGTCGAGCCATTTGGGGGCGTTGGCGATGCTCTCTTTGTTGTTGGGATTGAGGTCCCAGCCGAAGCTGATGAGAAACATGAGGGGAATGGCGCGGGTCTCGATCTGGTCGCCGGTGATGCGACCGTAGCCGTGCTCATCAGGTGCACTGGGTTTGATGACGGTGACCTCGAAGGGGGCCGCGGGCGGTTCGGGCAGGGCTTCGGCGATATTGGCGGCGTTGGGGGTAGGAGTTTCGTCAACGCTCGCAACCTGGAAGACGGGGCGGGGCGCGGTTTTGAGTTCCAGCTTGAGGCCTAGTTGTTTTTCTACGGCAGCGAAGATGGAGATGCCGTCGGCACCCTGCTTTTCAAGCTGGCCGCGACCGGTCCACTTGATGGTGAAGTCCCACGCTCCGGCAAGGTTGGTTTCGTCAACCACCGGTTGATCGAGATAGCCGCCGGCGAAGGTATGGAGGGTGTCGGCGAGAGCGGCCATGGTGAGGTTCTTGCAGTTGACCGTGATATAGGACGGAGCACCGGGGGGAGAGTTTTGCGGCGGAGGGAGAGGGATGCAGGAAGCGTCGCCGGCGCCTTCCGACTCGGTCATCTTCGGCTTTCCGGGGCCGGCGGAGAGGATGTAGGTCGGCATGGGAGCAGTGCCGGTTTTGACGACGAGGTGAAAACGGTCGGCGAGGAGGGCGCGCAGCATGAGCTTGACGTCGTCCTGCGTGGTCTTGGGAGGGACTTTGGCGCGGATGTCGTACCGGTCGCGCTCGAGCCAGGTGGGACCTCCCTGCACGTTGGCCGCATCGACTCCGTAGGCGGTGGCGATGAGATCGACCATGGTGGCCTGGGTGAGGAAGTAGCGGTCGCCCTGGATGGAGTTGCCGTGCATGAAGGGGTTGGCCGTGAACGGACTGGTGTGGACGTCCGCAATGACGAAGGATTTGGTGACGGCGGGGGTCTGGGCCAGCGACGAGAGGGAGAGAAGCGCCAAGAGGGCGAAGGCTGCTCGCATGGGAACCTCAGGGGTGACGCGAATTCAAGGCTGCATATTAGATTACTTAACGCGGAAGTGGGATGAGATTAAGATTGCCCCCGGCGACAGTAATGTTGGGTTTTTGCGGCCGTCCCGGAGAAGAGGCGGCAGACGGGACTAATACTCCTTGTAGTCATAACTCATTGGTGATCGTCCTTTCCGTCACCTCCTTTTGTCGCCTCTTTTGGAGATGATGATTCCGTTTGAGCATGTACTCCGCGTTTCCAGGAGAGGTCCGCGGAACTGCAGATCCCTCTCCTTCGCTCCTAATGAACAAACAAAGAGTGTGGTGCCCCACCTCCGGCGCTCGACCGCCTTCCCTTCAGATTTCCCAGCCCTTCCGGGCTGGGCTGATTTTGGCGCCGGCCCTCTGGGCCTGGATTGCAAACACCGCTTTCCCATGTTCATTCCTCCCTTAACTTGCCCCACGCAAGTCGGCTCCTCGGGATGACAAAGGAATGGGCAACGGTTTCATAAAGAGTGGTTGCTGAACCGAGGCCCCGGCGAAACGATGAACTCCTTAGCCTTGTTGCCTTTGGGGTTCGTTATGTTCTGGGAATGTCAGAAGGATTGGAGGCACGGGTCGGAATCGAACCGACGCATAAAGGTTTTGCAGACCCTGAAGAAGCTGCTATTAACCCTTTTGTTTGCATCATGGGTTCATTTGCGTCTCCTGTTTCCGTCCGCTTTTGGTCCGCCCGTCTTGTTCGTTGACAGGGTGATCCGGCCGATTTCAGAAGTTGATTTCCGATTCCAGCGCGGCTAGCCCTCCGTAATGACTCTGACGCCGTGTTAGCGTCACCGTGCGTGATGTGGATCACTGCGCTGACTTGCCCGTAACGTTAACTTGCAATCAAGCAGGTGAGGTTTCGATGTCTGACAAAAGATACCTTCTCAGGCTAATTCGCCTCGACGAACACCCCACGTGGTGATTGCAGCGACTGTTGCAATTCATGGAGACCACCTGGTCTTTCTGAAGTCAAAGGGTGAACTGATGTTCTTGGTCGTGTTAGATGCCGTTACAAGCTGGACTGAGGCTGAACTCCTATGCTAGAGCAACGCAAAGAGTCCGGGAGATTCGAATGGCAGCAACCCGTTGGGGTTCACAGCTCGGACAGCCGTTCAGATCATTTAGGTGGAGTAAACGCCCCAACTCTGGCTCGATTCTTCCGGCAGCAAAGCCTTTACATCGCCATCTCCGCGGTCGTCGGCGGCATTTTCTGGGCCATCGGACAGCAGATCAATCCCGCGACGGTTCTGGTGTACTGTCTCTGCATCGGCAAGCTCCTCTCGCCTGCAGGACTCGACCATTGAGATGAAGACAGGGGACCGTTTGTTTCTGTTCACGGACGGCATCACAGAAGCTTCCGATGCGAACGGGCAGGAATTTGGAGAAGCGAGCATCGCTCAATGTGCAATCGCTAACCGTACGCTCTCCGCGAAGGATTTGAACAGCCGGCTGCTCGCGCAGGTCACCGCCTACTGCGGGGCACAATTCCAGGATGACGCAACTCTGCTTGTCATTGCCGCTTTATGACATTTGACTCAAGCAAGCCCTATCCACCCTTACGTCGGACCATGCGCGAAGCCTTCACCTGCCCTCCTCTGCTCATCGGTTTTCCTATCAATCACGCAGTGGCCCTCAGCCTTATTGTGTGCGTTGGATCACAGCCGCAGAGGTCGATTCCTAGTAGCTTTGAGTGATGCTGGAGCCGATTAGAGAAATAGCGGGCGGTGCCGTATGCACGTGTTGCGGAGCGGTAGCCGCATTTCAGGACCGCGACAGCGAGCCCATGCTCTATTGCCTTTTCTGCGCGTGGTGCGCGGCGGAGAAAACTGCCGATGTCGCATTGAAGGACTTGCTCGCGATATTGAAAGCAAGATCTTCGTACCTAAATTGAGCCCAATCAGCCTTGGGGCCAGAGTTGCGAGCTCACTGGGAGGGCCTTTGTTTGGCGTGCAGGCGCACCGCAGGTCCCTCGGCTACGCTCGGGATGACAAAAAGGAGAGGGTAGTTGTAGGGAAAGGGTGGTCGCTGGAGGAAAGGGTGGTCGCTGGAGGAAAGGGTGGTCGCTGGAGGAAAGGGTGTTGCTGGAGGAAAGCGCGCTCGTCGGGACGGTGGCGACGTCCATAAGCAAAGGAAAGGGCAACGGTTGGGTAAAGATTGGTTGCTAAACCGAGGCGCTTTTCAAATCTAACTTGGACAGGAGCAACATCTGAGCGCCCCCGCGGCCCGGCAATCCAGGATGCCCTTCGCTCGTCCCGCCCGCTGTATGTGATGCGCGTCACGTACATCTGTATCCGCCGTCACATCAATCCTCTGGAGTCGGCTCTAAGATCCGATTATTAAGAGCTATCGATCATCAGCGAGGGAACCATGACAGGACTCCAGAAAGCTGTGGAACACGAGCAAGCGGGCACATTCGAAGACCAGAAGCAGTCGCAGACTGGCTTTCCCTTCAAGAAAATTGTCTACGTCGGCGATCTCTCGGGAGAACCCTCCTACGGGCTGCGCTACACACAAAAGCTGGCCCATGAACGCCATGCGGAGCTTGTGCTGGTGCACTCGCTCGATCCCATCGTTTACGCATTGCCTGGTGTTGAACTCCGCGATGGCGCCGCCAAGGCAGAGTTGACGGCCATGGAGCACGACCCTCAGCGCCACGGCGCCAACCATGATTCCCTGGTGCAGCGCGAACAAATTTGCGCCGAGATCCTGGGCGAGGCGAGGCGCCACTCTGCATCCCTGCTCGTTCTCAGCACGGCGGGACGAACAGCCGCCGGCAGCATGGCGCTCGCCACCATGGCGCGGCTTTTGCTGGCGGATACTCCATGTTCTATTTTGACCATCCCGACCCCGGCAGAGTCAGCCGCTTTGCCCCGCTGGATGTGGCAGAACGTGATCGCAGCCACCGATTTTTCTGACGCCGGCATTGCCGCCCTGGACGTTGCGCAACGCATCGCGGGGCGAGGGCTGGTGGTGCTCCACAGCACGCAATGCGGCAAAGAGCAGCAATGCAGCCACTGCATGACGCGACTTCGACTGCTCGCGCCCTTCAACGAGTCGCATACTTTGCCGGTCGAGCATCTCGTGACCTCGGGCGAACTGACCACGGCCATCGCTTCTGTGGCGCAGCGGGTGCATCCTGACCTGCTGGTACTGGGTGCACCCCCCGTTGCGATCGACAGCGGCCACCTGGATGACAGCACCGTCTATCGCACGATCATTGAGTCCCACTGCCCGGTGCTCCTGGTTCCACCCGGGATCGGCCGTGGTGACGGAACGATCGACAAAGCGGTCTACGCGTGGCTGGAAAAAGTCCGGTGCATCGACGGGCAGCCCCCACTCCAGACGAGCAACAGAACGGAGGCGATTGCAAGCAGCAAGCCGAATGCTGGTGATGACCGTCACAGACGGAACCCTGCCGGCAAGTGATTCTGTCAAGAGAAACGATTCCTCGGATCCAGGACGACACCTGGACGCGAAAGGGTTAGCCATGACAACTACTGTTAGTAGCTCCCCGAAGAAAGAAGCACAAGAATCCTCGGCTGGGGTCAGTCGGTCTTCGATTCCGATCCATTCTGGTGGCCACGGATTGTTCGCCAGCAAGTGAGATCGCGGTTAAACTCGCCGCTCGAGTGGCAAAAGAATCTCACGCCAAGCTTTATGTGCTGCATTCGATCCTGCCTGAGCTCTATGGGGTTGACATGCGCGGCCCGGTTCCTGAGCTTGCGCTGATAGATCTGCAGAATGCGCGCGAGAACCTGCACAGATATGTCCACCACATCCCTGATCTGCGGACGGTGAAGCACAACGGAAATAGTCTTCTTGGGTTCCGCCAGTGACGCAATTAAATCTGCGGCAGAATCCAATGGCATTGATTTGCTGGTACTCGGTTCTCATGGCCGGCATGGAGTGGCGAAGCTGACCCTTGGTTCCGTCGCCGAATGGGCAATCCGCCGCCTTAATTATCCCGTGCTGGTGGCAGGCCCAATGTGCGACAAAAACCTGCGGCCAATACGGTCGATCGTTCTGGCGACAGATCTTTCGCAGCAGGCTTCGCGCTCGGCTCAGTATGCCAGCTCCATGGCGCAAGATTATAACGCCCGACTGACTGTGTTAAACGTGCTCCCTCATGCGAGCACGACAGACGAGCAAAACCAAGCCGAGTCGAGCACTCGCAAGAAGCTTCATCAACTCGTGCCGAGCGACTGTGCAGAGCAGTGCACTTTAAACTTCGAGTTGAAAACAGGCGACATCGCTCCGGCTATCCTGGACTCGGCCCAGGTAAACAAGGCCAATTTGATCGTCCTGGGAGCAAAGCATAGAGGACCTTTGGCGGACCATGTACCGCGGACCAAACTTTCCGCGATCATTCGTGGATCGCGCTGCCCGGTGCTGGTTGTCCCAGCCCAGTAATTTTGATCCGCCTTGACTGAATAGACAGGAAAAGACTTGAGAGGCCGCTCACACAACGAGCAGGCGTAGCGACACAGCTTTTCGGAGCGGGTTGGGCGCCACAAACTTGGGCAAAGGGGAACAACATAAATCCCTACATTTGTCTTCAATGACGCGGCCAATGTCCATCCTGCTGGCCACAGATCTGAACGATCTGGATTTCCTTCTTCCGGTGGCGATTGATCAAGCCAGAACGACAGGAGCGATGATTTGGTTACTCCACGTAATTCCCCCGCCGGCGTACGTTTCTATCGAATCCGGAGCCTATCCTTTTGTTGGAAAAGAGAAGGAATACCGCACTGCGGAAGCCGCTCTGGCGAAAGCCGCATTGGAATTACGGGAGAAGAATCTGGCTTGTGCGTATGAGATTCGCCGATGGTATCCCGTGGACGAGATTAAAGCTTTCATTCGCGAACACAGCATAAAACGCCTGATTGTGGGGACTTCGAGCAGGGGGAAATGGGGCAAGCTTCTGATCGGATCGGTTGCGGAGGAATTGATACGCAGTCTGGAGATTCCGGTTTGCACAGTGGGTCCGCATTTCAAACCACTTGCTCAGTATCAGCCTCGCCGCATTCTCTTTGCCCTCTCGTTGCGGCATCACCCCGAACATCGCGGTCCTCGCAGTCGCCGACATCGTGGTGTCGTGTCTTGCCCTGGCTCAACACTACGGCGCCGCCGCACAGCCGATCGATCTCACACACTCGGCCTGGAACTCCGCATACGTGAATCAAAGCTCATTTGCCACAGTCTATGGGTTGCCCGTGGCATTGCTGGGCGTAGCCGGCTACATGCTGCTGGCGGTCCTGGCGCTGCTACGCCGTGTGGTGCTCACGGTCTACTTTGGCGGTATCGGACTCGCCTACGGCCTCTACCTCACAAACATTGAAGCGCACATTCTGCACATATGCAACCGGCGGCCTGGAAAGTCTTAACGTTGCGGATTGGTTTACCTGGCCCAGCCGGTTTTGGTCACTTGGACCGTCCGTCGCCGAGACCCTGTTTGACGCGGGCCTGCGAAGAGCCACGGTCCGCAGTACCAGGCCCAATACGATGCAACTGTGGCAAACTACCGGCAGACCGCTCTCACCGCCTTCGGACAGGTGGAAGACAATCTCGCCGCACTCCACATTCTCGCTCAGGATCTTCAACAGCAGGATTCCGCGGTACAGTCGGCGCAGCGCTACGTTAAGCTGGCAACCACCCGAAATCTGAGTGGCCTGGATCCATACCTTAACGTCCTCACGGCGCAGGTGAATCTGCTGACCTACCAGCAGACATACATTACCTTCCAGACGCAACAGCTGCTCGCCAGCGTGCAGCTGATTGAGGCGCTGGGTGGCGGATGGGACACCGGCCAACTGCCGGCGCCGAACGAGGTTAGCGCCAAGACAGCGGCTCATCTCCCTTAGATCGTGAAGTGGAGAATTGCGTGGATCTAGCTGAGGCCCCAGCTGTGACAGCCGTCACCGTCTTTCCAGGCAAACGGGACCACACTAAAGCTGGCAGGTGACGCAAATGCTTCCATTGAATGAAATCACACGCGCGAAACTGATGACAATTCATGGTTTCGGAATGTTGGCGCTGGGGCTAAGCCTCTTTTACATTCGTGCAACGATGACGAATCTCTTGTTCTACGTCATTGGAGGCGCATTCGCGCTGTTGCTTGTCGCGGGATCTCTGCTGTTTATCGCGGGCGTTGACTGGCTCTGCGCTGCCGGCCTTGGCCGCCAGCAGGTAAGCAGATTGCGGGGTCTTTTATTCTTGAGTACAGCCGTGGCCACCTGTGGTGTTTTGTTGATTCTCTATCCTGGGGAAAACATTCGGATGTTGTGTTATGTCCTAGCGGTCTACGCCCTTTCCCTCGCTGTCGGAAAATTTGGTCTTGCCCGAGCCTGGATCGGCACCAAGCGGCAGCAGATGGTGATGTACATCCTAGCGGGAATTACGGTCGCTTTCAGCGTTGCGCTGATCCTATGTGCCAGCCAGGACGACCGAGAAGCTCTGGCCGTCGTCGCGACCTATTCCTTGTTCATGGGCTTTCAGATGCTGCTCACCATGTATTTTCTTCTACAACAGCCGGCGCGAAACCCTATCGAGCCGCCTTCAACCCTGAACCGGGCAAACGTGTAAGGCCTTTTGATCCGGCTTCGGCTGTGTGAGGATTTCCCTACAGGATCTGGGGCCTTTGACACGTTTAGCCTCAGCTGAGCCAGGCAGGGCACGCAGGCAGTCGCATGCCCAGACTGTCCGCATCGACCTTAGTCCATTCACGTGCATCGCAAAGCGTCGAGACTCTGGAACCAATGATTCAGTGTGATTCCTGTCACAGCCAGCCGAGATCCCGACCACTATCTTGTCTAGTAGTACAGCCGCTCAAAAAAACCGGGGCGGCCATTCGACATATCAACAAGAGAGGCACTTATGGCTACCATGAATCCCACCGCCGTTACGTTTGAGCACATAGTCGTTCCCACAGACTTCTCTGAAGTCTCCCAACGTGCTTTGGAGTACGCCAAAGCCATAGGTAAGTTGGGGAATTCGGAGTTACTGCTGGTTCATGTGAATCCCCCAATTGACTTCATTACTCCGCCCGAAGCAGCATGGGTCGACCAATCTGAGGTCCAATCGCTACTAGAAGAACAGTTGGAGCAAACTGGCGCCGCTTTGCGTTCCGAGGGTTTTCGAGCCCAGGCAATCTCAGTTACCGGGCCTCTTTACGATGAGCTTCTTTCGACCGTCAAGCAATACAAAGCGGACTTGATCGTCCTGGGAACCCATGGTAGGAAGGGCTTGGAGCGGTTTTTGCTTGGCTCCGATGCCGAAGCGGTCTTGAGGCACGCGGGTTGCCCCGTTCTTTCGGTGGGGCCCGCGGTACCGAATCTTGGCGACAAGACTTGGCGCATACGGGAGGTCATTTGTGCAACGACCCTCGAACCGCAGGCAGCCGAGGTTGTGGCTTATGCGCACAAGTTCGCTGCCCTTAATGATGCGGAGCTGGTTCTCTTTCATGTGAAAAGTTCGAACGAGCCGGAAGACGACGTGGATTGGGTGTCGTTCGAAGAGGCCTTTCATCACTATGTCCCCGAGGATCTCGGGCAACGTTCTTGGTTGCGAACTCGCCTTGCCACGTCTTCTCCCGGGACCAGCATTGTTGATCTCGCGAAGCACCGCAAGTCCGACCTTATTGTCATGGGCGCGCATCCGGCATCTTCTGTAGCGACGCATCTCGCGCGCGGGACAGCGGCGAAAGTACTGGCGGAGGCTCCTTGCCCAGTGATGACGATTCTACAACCTTAGATCCATCAGGTGCGGGCACTCGCAGATGAGCGCCCGCACCCGGAATGCCTACTGGGAAATCGAGGCAACTAGAAGACAGGAGAGCAGTTATGACACACGTTGAAACTAAGCCGGAGATCCGCAACTGGGCATTCACCGCCTGATAACCAAAAAGAGTTGGCGACTCAATTGTCATGCCTCTTTCTGATACTGATGAAAATGTGATGGGCTGCCTGCGAGGGGCAGCGGAACTCTTTTCGAGCGAAAGATCAGCCGCAGGTTGCCGCCCGCATTCGTCGTTTTGAATGGGTCGGCATTCGATCGCGGCACGACGATTATCTTGCCCGCGCCGTCTGTTCGGACAACCTGATGGGGCGCACATGATGCGCACAGCCACAGATACCGCATGCGCCGTCGTGAATGAGCCGTCTCACATTCTTGAAAGGAATACAGGGCGCCCGCACCAAAAAAGCTCGATTGATTTTCACACTTCGGATTGATACATCTGCTGCCCATGAGACATCTCCGGAAGGTTGGATACCAACGTATGCAGTCTATTGAGGTTGTTCTGTACCGGATGTGACGGGTGTCACCCAGCGCTTTGGGAATTCCTCGTCCTGCGCTGCTAAAGCCGGACGTCTCCGCGGACAGGCAACGGTCCGATCATCGGAGGTTCGCTCCAATCATCTAAAGGAGGCGACGCTATCGTCTCCGAGACGATATTTCGTCTAAATCAGTCGTCTCCGATTTCGATCCCCCGCCGTCGGAGGAGAGCACAACCGTCGCTAACCCCCCTGTTTTCAATAAACATCAAGACGATGCGGAATTCCCCTCCCTTTGGTAATCCATTTGCTCTATAGCAGCGCAAGGAAGTGAAGACGTTGCTGAAAATCTCGATAAAAGACGATTCGCCCGTAGCAACTCTGAAGATCGAGGGCAAACTGGTCGGTCCCTGGGCCTTGGAGCTGGGAAGAACGTGGCACGATTTGTGGGTTTCTGCGAATCGGATGCCCTTGCGGTTAGACATTCGTGGAGTTTCCTTCGCGGACCAGAAGGGAACCCACATTCTTCAAGAAATTGTCAGGGAAACGGGCGCGGAGATTCTTTCCGATTCTCCCTTAACTCAATACATTGCCAACCAGGCTGCGAGCGTTACGCCGCTCGAGCAACAGGAGAGATGACATGCGGGCCCCTAACGGACAAACCTCGATCTGTGACAATTGCAAGTTGAAAGAGAGTGGGTTTCTATGCCATCTCACGGCCGCTGCAGCGAAAGAGTTTCAATCCATCAAGATTCCCACGTCCTATCCGGCGGGAGCCAGGCTCTTTCTGGAAAATGAACCAGCCAAGGGAATCTACCTCCTTTGCTCGGGAAAGGTTAAGCTTTCGGTCAGTTCCAAGGGCGGAAAGACCTTGATCCTTCAACTTGCCCGCCCGGGGGAGATACTCGGGTTAAGCGCGGCAATGTCCGGCATTCCTTACGAAGTGAGCGCCGAAACACTTTATCCGTCACAGATTTCATTTATCCGCCGTGAGGACTTCATTTCGTTCATCGGCCGGTTTCCAGAGGCATACCAGGCAGTTATCCGGCAGCTGAATTCACAATATGCCGGTGCCTGTGAACAGTTGCGGACAGTCGGCTTATCCACCAACGCTCATGAGAAGATCGCACGGTTGTTCTTGCACTGGCCGCCTGACGAAAAGCAGACCTCGCAACCAGCGAGGATCAAAATGCCGTTGACACACGAGCAGATTGCCGAGTGTGTCGGTTCCACCCGAGAAACAGTTACGCGCACACTAAGCGAGTTCAAGAACAGGCACCTGGTTATGTTCCACGGAACAACCGTGACGATCCCCAACCGCGCAGCGCTGATGGCGATCAGTGGAGACTAACGCAGCGAAGCATTCCCCTTCTCGTGGGGATCTGGAGCATTCCCGCGGAGGGATGGCCCTTGAGTGGCCGGCAACGGTGCAAATGAAAGGCGTCTCTCCCTATGAAGCTCGACACTGATCACCCGAAGTACAAAACTGATCCGGCAGGAAGGAAAGTATACCTCGTGGGGGGTGGCATTGCTTCGCTCGCCGCCGCAGCATTCCTCATCCGGGACGCAGATTTTCCGGGGCATAACATCACGATCCTGGAAGAGCTCGACCGGCTTGGGGGCAGTCTTGACGGGGCTGGATCGCCCCAGCGGGGATACGTGCTGCGCGGCGGACGCATGTTCGAAAGTAAGTATCTGTGCACCTACGATCTTTTCTCATCAATTCCCACACTCGATGAGAGCAAGACGGTCACGAAAGAGATTTTTGACTGGAACGAGACGATGAGAACCTCCTCCCACGCGCGTCTTGTGCGTGAAGGGAAAAGGGAGAATGCTCCAGAATTTGGGCTCAGCGAAAAACACATCCTGGTGCTTGAGCGGCTTATGTTTGAGCCAGAGGGAATGGTCGGTAAGAGCAGCATCGCCGACCAATTCGATGCCAGCTTTTTCAAGACGAATTTCTGGCTGATGTGGTGCACAACTTTCGCCTTCCAGCCCTGGCACAGTGCGGTGGAGTTTAAACGCTACCTGCTGCGTTTTATGCACATGATAGAAGGATTTAACCGGCTGCATGGAATTATGCGTACTGTGTATAACCAGTACGACTCGATGGTTCGACCACTGCAGAAGTGGCTCGACGCGCGCGGCGTACAATTCGCCGTCAATACTCGCGTTAGCGACCTTCTCATGGGTACGAACGCAGAGGGTAAACGCGTAGAAGGCCTGATCTGCGAATGTGCAGGACAGACCCGGAAGATTGCCTTGGAGGCGGACGATTTAGTCATCGTCACGCTGGGTTCTATGACGGAGGCATCCAGTCTTGGTTCGATGGACTCAGCGCCTGTTCTTAAAGATAAGTCCGATGGCGGTGCCTGGGGGCTGTGGGAGAAGATCGCCGCCGACAGACCGGAATTCGGCCGCCCCTCGACCTTTGCCGACCACATTGACGAGTCCAAGTGGGTTTCCTTCACCGTTACGTTGGGCGATCGAACGTTCTTCCGTCTCATGCGTGACTTCACCGGCAATGTGCCGGGCGTGGGTGGCCTAGTCACTCTCGCAGAGTCCAACTGGCTCGCGTCGATTGTACTGCCACATCAACCAGACTTTATCGGGCAGCCGGCAGACGTGGATGTCTTCTGGGGTTACGGCTTGTTCGTCGACAAACTGGGCGACTTTGTCAAGAAGCCCATGCACGCATGCACGGGCCGGGAGATCCTGACGGAAATCGTGGGTCACCTCCGTATCGAAGCAGAAGTGTCGCGGATCCTGGAGACCTCGACCTGCATTCCCTGCATGATGCCGTTCATCACCAGCCAGTTCCTCCGCCGCGAGAAAGGCGATCGACCTCAGCCGGTACCGAGGGGATGGACCAACCTGGCCTTCACTGGACAATTTTGCGAGCTGGCGGACGATGTGGTTTTCACCGTTGAATACTCCATCCGGTCTGCGATGGCCGCGGTGTATGGACTGCTTGGCTTAAAGCGGGAGCCTCCTCCCGTCTATAAGGGTCAGTACAATCCGCACACGTTATTCCGTGCATTTGCGACATTGCATGATATGAAAATCTGACAGCGCTCCAAGAATATTTTCGATTGGGCGGTTCGAGTTCCGAAGTGTGCCCAGGGTTGGGAAAACATGGTGAAGGAAGTTAGACAGTTTCAAAAGCGAACTGAGTCACCGCACAACCGGGACCTCCAGAGATCGCATACCCGAGGGCATAAAACAACGGTATCTCCAAGAGTTGGCGATATCGTGCGCTTCAAAATTGAAAATTTGCGCAAGCAGATCGCTCAGTTGCATAAATCGTTGAAGCGATTTCCAAGCAGCCGCCACCGGAAGATGTCCATCGCTTGCGGGGGCAGATACGGACACTGGAAGCAATCGGAGATGCCCTCACCAGCGGTCATGAGCGAAAGGTTCGTCGCCTCCTCAAACCTCTGTGCTGATCAGCAAAGCGGCCGGAAAGGTGCGCGACATGGATGTGCTCGTGGGTCGCTTGCTCGCTCCCAACGAGCCGTAAGGACGAATGCCTGGTGCAATTGCTCGAGTATCTGGGTGAGCGACGCTTCAAAGCTGCTTCTAAACTTCATGCCATTATTTCCGCACAAGAGAGAAGAAGCCTTTCACTCGTTAAAGAAATGCTCGAGACTCATCGACATCAGCTCATCCATTCAAAGAAGAACGCGTCAACGAGCTATCACGAATATAGTAGCCGTCGTGCAAGCTCTTGCCCGAGAGCTGAGCAATTGGCCCTCGGTTGAATAAGGACAACCTGCATTCGTTCCGGCTCAAGGTAAAAGAACTCCGCGGTGTTCTTCAATTGCTCGCAGGCAGCGACAAGAAATTCATTGCTGCCCTGGGCGAGGCAAAGGATGAGATCGGGACGTGGCATGATTGGAATGTACTGGCAGGCATTAGCGAACGGGTAGTCGGGCGCAATCCTGCCTGCAGACTCCAGAAGCAGGTTCAGCTGATCTCAAGGGAGAAATTGAAGAGAGCGATAGCGGTCGCCAATGAACTACGGAAGAAAAGCCGGCGCTCCGTCACATTCTTTGAATATAACTAACCCCTTACCGGGCAATTTGTTTGAGTATAGTATTCCGCGCTTCCAGGAGAGGTCCGCGGAACCGCAGATCCCTCGACTTCGCTCGGGATGACACAGCAGGAGCGGACGATCGGTTTAGTGCCGCGCCTACGGCGCTCGGATCCTCGTCAGATTTCCCAGCCCTTCCGGGCTGGGCTGACGGTTTGGCGGTCGGCCCTCCGGGCCTTGCATCTACAGCGATCTTGCCGTGTCATTTCTCCCTCGACTTGCCGCAGGCAAGTCGAGTTGCTCGGGATAACAAAGGAAAGGGCAACTTTCCATAAAGAGTGGTTCCCTTCCGCGAAAGTAAATACTTAACAATCTGTGACCATACCAGGGATTACTATTTGATTACGCTCCAAACGCGACCATTCCTCGAGGGAAAAGTGACACGGATGATTCTCAGGGAGCTTCGCCGTGAGGTCATTTTTGCCTGCCTAGCTCTCTCGTCGTAGAGTTATCTATCATTAAAAAGTGCGGAAATGACTACAGACTTGGACCACACGGACGCTACTGAACATGCGCAGGCGCTGTTCAGGCAGCTCTTTCTGGCATCCCCAGATGCGATTGTTGTCACGGCCGTCGACGGCCGTATCTCTGCAGTTAATCCTGCTTCCGAACAGCTTTTCGGGTACTCCGAGACGGAGCTGATTGGGAACCTGGTCGAAATGCTGATCCCGGAAAGGTTTCGCGGTCATCATCCCGCAGCAGCGTGACAGCTATGTTGCCGCGCCCAGCGCACGCCCCATGGGGACCGGCCTCGAACTCTATGGGCGCCGGAAGGATGGAACTGAGTTTCCAGTCGACATCATGCTCAGCCCTGTCGTATCAAGCGGCGAACGATCGGTCTTGACGGTTATCCGGGATATCACGGACCGCAAACAAGCGGAGACAGCCCTTCGCCGCAGCGAAGAGCGATTTCGCCTGCTGGTGGAAGGCGCCAGTGATTATGCAATCTTCATGCTCGATCCTGAAGGAAGAGTCGCCACCTGGAATTCCGGCGCGGAACGAATCAAGGGATACCGCGCGGAAGAGATCCTGGGCCAGCATTTTTCGAAATTTTACCCACAGGAAAGCATAGAACGCGGCAAACCACAGCATGAGTTGGAGGTAGCCGCCGCCGAAGGCAGATTCGAAGATGAGGGCTGGAGGATCCGTAAGGACGGCTCGCGCTTCTGGGCCAATGTGATCATCACCGCATTGCGCGGGAAAGATGGTCAGCTCAAGGGATTTTCCAAAGTCACGCGCGACTTCACAGATCGCAAGAGTGCCGAAGAGTCGCTCGTTCTTGAACTCAGCAAAGCAGTACTGGCCAATCCCGACATCCGCCAGATGCTGGCCGCGATTGACGCGAGCATTCAGCGGCTGATCCCTCACGACGTGGCAGCCATTGCGCTTTATGACGCCAATAATCCCCATCAGCTGCAAATGCTACAGCTATCTACAGGGAAAGAACAGGCCTCGATCCGGGAAGTAATGCTCCCAATCGACGGCACGCCGGAGGGCTGGACCTTCGTCAACCAGGAACCGCTTCTGATGAGCCAGATCGGCGACAAAAAGGCTGGTCAACCAGCCCACCAACTTAAGGCCGGAATCAAATCGGGTTGCTGGGTTCCTCTGAACAGTCGAGGTGAAGTCGTAGGCACTTTGTTTGTCGGTAGCCGGCAGGAAGCTGCTTTTGACCAACACCAGGCAGAGACGCTTCTTCAAGCGGCCAGCCAGATCGCCGGGATAATCAAGATCGACCATAGTTTCCGAAGAATTGCCCAGCTAAGCAGCAAGCTGAAGGAGGAAAAGCGCTATCTCGAAGAGGAGCTGCGCACAGAGTACAACTTCGAGGAAGTCGTTGGCGAAAGCCATAGCCTGAAGAGCCGTGCTGAAGCAAGTGGAAACCGTCGCACCGACTGCCGCAACCGTGCTTATCCTAGGCGAGACCGGGACGGGAAAGGAATTGATCGCGCGGTCGATTCATACCATCAGTCCGCGCCGTGACCAGACCTTCGTCAAGTTGAATTGCTCGGCGATCCCTTTCGGGCTATTGGAAAGCGAGCTCTTCGGACATGAGAAAGGCGCTTTCACAGGCGCGATCTCACAGCGCATTGGACGATTGGAATTGGCTCATATGGGCACGCTCTTCCTGGACGAGGTTGGGGATCTGCCACTGGAACTACAGCCCAAGCTTCTGCGGGCGCTGCAGGAGAAGGAGATCGAGCGCCTTGGCGGCAGAAGAACGATCACCGTCGATGTTCGTCTCATCGCCGCTACGAATCGCGACCTCACCAAGATGGTTAAGGCTGGTGAGTTCCGTAGCGATCTGTACTATCGCCTCAGGGTTTTCCCGATCACGGTTCCGCCGCTGCGCGAAAGGTCTACGGACATCCCCCTGCTCGTCAACTACTTCGTAAACAAGCACGCCAAGCGGATGGGCAAACGAATTGCAACCATTCCACCGGAAACGATGACCGCCCTCTGCGCCTGGCAATGGCCCGGCAACGTAAGAGAGCTGGAGAACTTCATTGAGAGGGCCGTGATTCTTACGCCAGGATCAACTCTGCGTGCTCCGTTAGCCGAGTTGGAAATGCTTGAAGAAGAAACGCCAGCTACATCTGACCCGAACTTTCACGCGGCGGAGCGGGAACACATTCTTCGTGTCTTGAGAGAGACAAAGGGAATGATCGGCGGAAGTGGCGGGGCGGCGGAGAAGCTTGGACTCAAGCGGACAACATTGAACTCCAAACTTAGAAAGCTGGGCATCGAGAGAAGCGACTACGCTTAGGGCTTGCTTGTCGCGGGCTAAGCTCGGATGGTAAGCACGGGACAGTGGCTGCTGCTGATCACCTGGAACGCCACACCGGTTTTGAAGTTATCGAACCAGTGCGATGTTTTGCGAGTCCCTAGCACGATGAGGTCCGCCTTGACGCGCTCAGCGAGCAAGCAGAATGCCATCAGCTGCAAACCCGTGCTCAAGGACACATTCCGGTTCGCACCATTCCCGCGCGACGTCGGGAACCAACCTCTGCAGCGCACCCGTAAACCTGGCATTCAATTCATAATCATCCATTTGATGAATGCCCGCAGGTTCTGGAAGCACGTGACAAAGGTAAAGATGGGCGCCGAAATCCTGGGCAAACGATAAGGCAAAAACGCATGCCTTGGCGGCCTCCGGAGAAAAGTCCGTGGCATAGACGATCCTTTGAAAACTCAGCGGCAGCTTTGGGCGGCGGCACACCGGGCCCGATGGTGAGAATTGGACATCCGGCTTGATGGATCAGTTGCTCTGCTGTCGATCCAAGCACGAGTCTGGCCAGTCCTTTATGTCCCCGCGTACCGATAACTAACAGGGCGGAGCCGTCGTGTGCTGCTTCTAGAATCTCTGCAGCCGGGTCCATTGCTTCGCATAGGATGGTCTCTACGCGTATTCTGTCCGAAATCAGTTCGCTTCTTGAGGCGGGAAAGGGATTCTTCTCCACTCCTTCGGAAGACGTCAATGCTGAGACCCGCGTCGGGCGCCTTAAAGGCTGCAGAAAGATCGATCACATGCATGATGCGAACCCGCGATCGATATCGCTCTGCGAGCGCTTGCACGTAAAGCTTGGCAGTTTCCGCGCTCTCGGAGAAGTCTGTAGCAAACAGAATATTCTCCAGGCTCACCTCAACGGGATTTCCAAGAACGGTCATACTCCACCTCAGATGATTCTGACCCTATCTGAAGACCGCGAGATCTGTGACACGCCACACCACCTCGTGGACGGAACATGCGGTACCGCTATCAATGAGGACGGGCGGAACGGTCATCACCGGACAAGGCGCCTGGCGAATCGTGGCGCTCACTACCCCGTCGGGGCAATCGATCATCTGGTTGCCGCTACGGTGTAGACCAAACAGAATGAGAGAGGCTTTCGACTCAGTTGCATGCTCGAGCAAGCATCTTATCTGCTCGGCCGTAGAGCACCGTCCAAGTCACTTTGACACCTCGTTCGCGCAATTCATTCGTCCATTCTTCGCAGCGCTGTCTGAGGTCGCACACCCGTTTGCGTGGGATCAACCACATAGGCGAGCTCCAAGACGCGCTCCCATTTGGCCCGCCAAGTGGCCAGCAAAACAGAAAATATTGTCAGTAATGTCGAGTGAGCTCGTAGGACAAAGAATCCGCTCAACGGGAGGGGCTTCACGGTCGCGGAGGAGAGCGTTCGGTCCCACAATGAATACCGGGCAACGGACTGTCCGCAGCAGATGCTCGGCGGTTGAGCCAAGCCGTGACCGGTCAATAGGACCGTAACCATAAGCGCCAAGGAAAAGAAGGTCGGGGGTGTGCTCGAGAATCGCCCCTTCAATCGTGTCTGAGATGTTACCGATCCGACGAACGGAATCGCTCCATATCCCTTCTGCCCGGAGGCGATCTTCAACTTCTTGAAGGCCAAATTGAAGATCACGCTGAGACATTTCCATCGCGAGCGGCCGGCCTCGAGAGCGCTGGCGTATTCGGCTGGGCTCTGCACCCCGATGAGATGAATGAACGATCCAAACCGCTTGGACAACATCACCGCATATTTCAGCGATGAGTCTGCTGCCGCAGAAAAATCGTACGCTACGAGTAGATCCTTCAGCTCGTACTGGACCGGTTCTGCATAAACAGGAAGTGTCGTGTTTTGCTTCATATGGTTGGCCGCCTTGCCTCTTCTAAGCTTCCGACATTGCCACCCGCCAAGCTGTGATCTAAATCCCAGCGCTTGCCGTATAGTGCGACGCTTCAACTCCCGACAGTGACCGACGGTGCCGTAGATTTAATAACAGCCGCGCTTGGCACTTCGGCAACGACACATTCTGGCAACACTCCCCCGAATACTCTCCTGATTCGAGAGCGCCTTCGGTCGCCTTCTTTCTTCGAGCCGCATGGCGCAAGCACGGGTTCCCCATTGTCATCTGAGGCTAACTTAAGAGTGGAAGAGCAAAGCGGGCACAGCCAGAAGAACTCTGAACGGAACTCCTGCCCAATGCCAGTCTCCCGTTGATAAACTGAACCTTCGCGCAGATAACGTAGCTCTTTGTTGCACTCCGGGTTGAAGCAATGCCCTATCATGGAATCCCTCGTAAGTGCTCGCGACCGTGCCGGCTTAGGATTGCGTTCGCTGCTTATAGCGGCTCCCGGCGCGGCAGCCCCCCTTCATGCTGCGCCGGGACCCCCTCGGATCGTACCGTTTCACTATGTGACCTGAAGGTGGTTCACTACCGACTGAATACCCGGTGCGGCCCAAGCTGCGCGTTCGGCTCCTTCGCTTTCCGAAAAGGAATGCACCTTTCCCGCCAACTCGACAGTCGTGCCATACGCAGACACTTGAATCCCCTTTGCATCGAGCTCTCCCTTCAAGACCAAGCGTAGACCCGTTGAATATGCATTTCTGTGATGGACGTCACGCGGCTTCTGAAGTCACGGGAGCATTGACGTGGGCGCTGGTCAACCCTGGGAGGCCGTCTGAATCAACATTTCCGCATTCTCGCTTAGCTGAACGTCTCAGGCTCGCTCGTCTGGGAATTCATTTCTTCCAAGCCACGCTGGTGAGAATGTTTTCTATCTCGGGCACCGACCCAGACGACTCGTGCGCCGATTCAGCTCTGTGACATAGGTCACATACACGAATGTTGGCAGTTGTCACAGTGACATACATGAAGAAGTCTGCGATGTGTCTCTCGAGAATCCGACAAGACGTGCTTGTGGCGGGTTGCTTGTTTAGCATGTTGTGCGGAGCGGCGCCGGCGTTTGCCCAAGAGAGCACGCAGGAAGATGATGTTTTCTACATCTCGTTTCAAGTGCCGGGAAGTACCGAGACTTTTCCTCAAGCCATCAATGACTCTGCAGTCGTCACGGGCGACTATCTCGACTCAAGCGGCCGGCAGCATGGCTTCGTACGGGACATGTGGGGAAGGATTGAGACTTTCGATCCGCCTGACAGTACCGTTACAGCGCCCACCAGCATCAACGAAGAGGGAACCATTGCGGGATACTACACGGACGCAAAACAAGTCCAGCATGGCTTTGTGCGCTACAGGACAGGAAAGATCAAGACATTCGATCCGCCAGGAAGCATCCAGACAGTTGCAACAAGTATCAACGAGAGAGGGATCATCGTAGGGTCCTATCAGATTTTGCCGCTTCCGGGCAATTACCACAGCTTCGTGCGGGACGCGGATGGAACATTTACTACATTCGACCCTCAGAGCTGCGTGACATCGTTCGCGCAAGGCATCAATAGAGAAGGGGGCATCACGGGTTACGCCCAATGTCCGGAGCTTGGATTTGGGCCGGACCCGCTGCCGTTTCTGCGTGACCCGGAGGGCACGGCGAATGTGTTTCCGGTCAACGTCGGGGGATGGGCGCTCAGCATCAATAAGGGTGGATTCGCCGCCGGATACTTACGGGGCACTGGACAGGCCTTTCTGCTCTCTCCCTCAGGAACGTTTACCGAGTTTGACATCGCGGGAAGTGCTCTCCCCCTCCTGCCGCCCATCAGCATCAATGCGGAACGGACCATAGCAGGAACTTGTATCGGGCCGGGTTGCGGAGCGGGCGGCTATTACGACGCCTTTTTCATCTCGCCGCACGGCAAGGTTACGTCGTTCAATTTCCCCGTAGAGAGCGGCGTGGAAGTGAATACAGAGGCCAGCGGTATCAACGATTTCGGCGTCATAACAGGCTGGTATTCGGTCGGTACGATCCCTATTGGACCGCTCTCCGAGTACGGCTTCCTGCGTGTTCCCTCGCGCCATCGTCACGAACACTGATGCAGCGCGGGTCGTTATTCGTATAGGAGTTTACGTTTATGAAGCATGCTGATGGAAAGATCATCGTCATTGGCGCCGGAATTGCGGGACTTTGCGCCGCAGTTTATGCACAAAGATGCGGCTACCAGGTTGAGGTCCTCGAGATGCACGACTCCCCTGGAGGACTGGCAACGAGTTGGCATCGGGGCGAATACACGTTTGAAACCTGTTTGCATTGGCTGTTCGGTTCCAACCCCGATGGGGAAATGTACACGCGATGGCTGGAGGTGTTCGACATCGACAAGCTGAGATTCGTGTACCACGAAGAGTTCGTGCGCATCGAGGACGAACACGGAGAGTGTTTGCGGTGCTACTCCAACATCGATCGGCTGGAAACAGAGATGTTGAGACGGGCACCAGAGGACGCAGTGGAGATCGGCAATTTCGCTTCAACCGTTCGCAGTCTCTCCAGGTTCAAGATGCCCGACCCGACTGAGGGATGGGGCGGTAACTGGCTGACCTACCTGCGCGACCTACCCTATCTGCCGTTGCTCCACGACCTGTCGAGTATGAGCAGTAAGGAGTACGGCTACAAGTTCACCGATCCATTGATAAGGGGTTTCTTTGGGGAAGGTGACATGGGGCAACTGTCTGCTATCGCCCTCTTCTTTTCTCTGGCGTGGATGAATGGCCGTGACGCCGGCTATCCGATCGGAGGCTCACAGGCGGTTATTCGAGGCATCACACACAAACTCGCCAGCCTGGGCGGGCGGCTACGTTTGGGAGCCAAAGTGGAACGCATTCTGACAGAGGGCGACAGCGCTGTAGGGGTGAGGTTGATGGGCGGGGAGACCATCGCCGCGGACTGGGTGATCTCCGCTGCCGATGGCCATGGCACTCTCTACGATCTACTTGCCGGCAAGTACACGAATAAAGGGACCGAGGAAATCTATGACGAGTTCGAAACGTTTCCTTCCTACCTCCAGGTTTCGCTTGGAGTCGCGCTGGATCTGTCTCAGCAGCCCGCATTTGTGACTCGAGTGCTCGACACGCCACTTGAGTTGGACCCCGGCACACAACTGCGACAGGTTTCCTGCCGCTTCTTTCATTTCGACCCAACCTTCGCGCCAGCCGGCAAGACGAGTGTCACCTGCTTTTTGCCAACGCGAAATTTCGAGTACTGGGTGCATCTGCAACAACAGGATGCCGACGGCTACCGGGCGGAGAAACACCGCATCGCCGAGGCGGTCATTACCCTTCTGGAGGGAATGGTGCCCGAGATCCGCCCGGCGATCGAGGTGGTCGACGTCTCAACTCCCGCGACGGTGATCCGCTACACAGGCAATTGGAAAGGGAGCATGGAGGGCTGGCTCCTGACACCGAGTACCGGGTACCAGCAACTACCCAACACCCTTCACGGTTTGCGGCAATTCCTTATGGTGGGTCAATGGATCATGCCGGGAGGTGGGCTGCCGTCGGGCCTATTGACGGCGCGCTCCGCAATCCAGGCTCTGTGCCGCCACGATCGGACAACGTTCACGGTTCGACAGCCGGTGGCGACATGAGACGCAAGGGGTCGTTGACGTTCCTGGCTTTTGGTCTTGCCGGTGTGGCGTACGTCGCGATGAGAGTCTCTACGGCAACACAGCGTTCCTTTCTGAAGCATATCGAGTGCCTGCGACGGGCGCTGGAGCCATCGTCCAAAGCGCGGGCCACCCGCGCAGACCTACCCCCAGAAGTGCTTGCCCTGGCCAGCAGTCTCGGTGCTTCCAACGAAACGGGAGGCCGAGTCGTTCGCCTGACCCAGTGGGGTGATATGTGGCTGAAACCCGGCTCGAGACCGCTGGCTTTCAGCGCAGAGCAAACTATGTCACTTGTCGAGGTCGGATTTCTGTGGCGAGCGTGGCTGCGGGTAGCCGGATTATCGATGCAGGTCATTGACTATATGGTTGGTGGCAAGGCTGGACTTGAGGGACGGTTGCTCGGCTCCTTGCCCATGGTGCAGATGACCGACACGGACGCCATGTTTCGTGGCGAAGCAATGCGCTACCTTGCCGAGTTGATGTGGAATCCCGATGCCATCCTGTTGAACCGCCACCTCACCTGGCGTGTTCTCAATGCGCGGACTCTGGCGGTTGCAACTGGTGAGGGTGCGCGTCGATGTGAAGTTCGTCTGATCCTGAACGAGGCTGGCGATCTGATCAAGGCGGAGACAGACGATCGGCCGCGCCAGGCTGGCCGCGTCGTCGTGAACTGCCCATGGTTCGGCCGTGCCTGCGCCTATCGAACAATCGGGGGTCGACGGATACCAACCCTAGCGGAGGCCGGTTGGTTACTCGATGGTGTCGAGTTCATTTACTGGCGTGGCCACATCGCGTCCTGGTTGGTGGAATCATGTGGGCAATGATCGCCAAGCTGTCAATGCCTATCTGGACGGCGATGATCCTACGCCGACGATCACGCCGTAAGGATGACAAGATAGCCTTCGCGGTCGTTTCAAATGCGATCAAGAAAGACCACCAGAACTACCTCGCGGCTGGCGGGCTCTATGCATGGTCCACCGCTCGCCGCAAGCGACGAGCGATTACTGTGTGACCGGCATCACCGCGCTCACTCGCTTTGACAGGTAGCTTGGATAGATGGGGTTGAGAGGGCAGGAGTTGGATCAGATGTCTTGTACTGAGTACGACGAACTTCAGCGGCGATGTGAGCTTTGGCGAAAGGAAATGAGCCATTTCATGCGTTACAAACCCCGGCTTTGGCAAACAGATCCGAACACAAGACACCTTGTCAAAGGACACGCAAACGGCGATCCTAAAAGCCAACGCTGAAATAACCACGCATCAAGACGATTGTGCTGTCTGCAAGCGAAACCTCGCCAAAAGTTAACTCATGGATGAGGGTGCCTTATCGTAGACGACGATTTGTTGATTCGCACCTCGCTTTCGCAAGTCTTTACCGAGCTCGGATACCCGAATGGCCCAAGCTGGTATTGACCTCGCGACTCTCGCTGCCATCCTCGGCCACAATTCCATCCGAATCGTGCACAAAATACGTTCACCCCACCGCCGAGCACAAGCAACAGGCTATGCGGCGATTTGAAGAGAGCCTGGTGGCTATCGATGAACGGGCATCCGGCGGCGCTGGAAGGGCTATCCAGTAAGGGGGGATTTTTCTGCGCCCGCTTTTGAGGCTAATTCAGGCCAATTCGGCCCGATTGGGAACGAACGCGATTTCTTTGCTAACCTGCTGAATTAAATGGACCTGCACTAAAGGATTGGAGGCGCGGGTCGGAATCGAACCGACGCCATCACCCTATTCGATGGGGATGTGCATGATTCGCCTTCAGGGTGGTGGCACTGGGTTCTCTATGATGTGCCTGCTACTGTGACCAGGCTGCCCATGGGCGCGGGCTCGGAACGCAATTCCCTCATGCCTGCGGGGGCGGTCGAAGCGCGCACCGATCTGGGCACAGAGGCTTACCATGGTCCATGCCCGGATAAGGGCGACCCTCCGCACCACTACATCTTTACCATCTACGCCGTCGGTGTCGCGAAGCTGCGTGTACCGTCCGGAGCCAGCGGGGCCATGGTGACCTCGATGGCGCTGGGGAATCTGAAGGGAAAAGCAGTTCTGGTCGGGCGCTTAGGGCGCTAAAAGGACGTTGTTGCCCGAAGCATTCGAATGACCGTGCGATTGTGCACACTCGGGGAGTCGCGGATGCGATTTTCCGCTCCGTTGAGAGCGACACTGGCTTCCTTTGCCGCGACGCGGCGCCCTCGTGGCAGCCATCATGGCAAACGAGCGGTTTTTCGAGGGTTAGGAGCCGTCGTAAGTCGTTGAGTTTGGAGGCGCGGGTCGATCACCAATGAGTTATGACTACAAGGAGTAGTCGTCCCTCGGGTCACCTCTGCTCCATCCAACTGACGAAGGATTTGGTGACGGCGGGGGTCTGGGCCAGCGACGGGAGGGAGAGAAGCGCCAAGAGGGCGAAGGCTGCTCGCATGGGAACCTCAGGGGTGACACGAATTCAAGGCTGCATACTAGATTGCTTAACGCGGAAGTGGGGTGAGATTAAGATTGCCCCGGGCGACTGTAATGTTGGATGGAGCAGAGGTGGTCAGACGGGGGCGATTACTCATTGTAGTCATAGCTCATTGGTGATCGGTCACCCGTCCTTTCCTTTCCAATTGTATGATTTGCGGACTTCGCTCAAGGCTTTGCTCCAGTTCACGAGTCAGCATTGGCTTAGAACTGCGAATGCGTGTAACAGCAGATTTCGGTCAGAGCCTGACGCACGATATGCCATTGTCCTAGCGAATCCCTTTTCAGGACCATAAGGTAAAAGCCTTTCACCACTGCGTTCTCAGTCTTGCTGTAGTACTCGATGGCCCCAAACTCGTGAGCTAGATCACCCGAAGCCTCGTTCGGTTCGTCTGTCTGGACCATCCGCCATCCACTCGTATTGATAAGGTGTTCAAGATACTTTCCGATATCACTCGGGCCATCAACCAGACGTCCAGCGGCTGGCAAGAAAATCGCATCTTCCCCATACAATGCTTTAAGGCCTGGCACATTTCCAGCCCTCCAGTAGCTGGCCCATTGCTCACGCACTTCCGAAGGTGTTTGGGTAGTTTTCGGTTGGTTTGCTTTCGCTAAATGACTTGTGGCAGAAAGTTCAAACAGTGTTACAAAAAAAACGAGCAGCAAGCGACGAGTGTTCATCGTCTTACCTCCAAACTCACAACGAATGTACGGCTCGTCGATTAAGCTCGTCAAAAAGCTCCAGACGTTCAGTGTTAACATGCCGAGAACATCATAGAGACGGCGACGCATCCTAGGGTCACGGCGGGTCCAATTCTGCGGCCAAGACTTCTTGAAATCAGCGAACCAGCAGCTTCCATGCTGCAACCGCGAGAAAGACGACTAGACCGAGGCAATAACCAGCGACTTTTAGTTTGTTGATTAGCTCTTGTTCTCGCAATATCGCACCTCACTACCGGGGCAATCCTTAACACGGATCATTGAGCACTGATGCGCATCGAATGAGACTGGGCGCTACGCTACAGGCCCCAGGTGAAGAGGCCTGCCAAGTGGAGCCGTCTGCATAGGTTACTGAGTTCACGTCAATACGTGCTGATAGTAGAGAAATGGCTGAACGAAAGTTCGCGGGACGCGGTGCTATTCCCCTTCACGTCCAAGGCGACATCCACCGTCTTCGCAGATATCAGGTGTTGCAGCGGAGACACTAATAACTCTCCATTTGTAATCGAACCCGTGAGCCGTGATTTCCGCGTTCACGATCTCGTGAGGCAAGAAATTCGTCATTCTGAAATCAAACCATTGCGAGGGCCGCGTGATCAACATCTTCCGCTGGCACGGCTTTGGCGTTCTCGTACGCAAGAGGCCGCCGCTACGCTCCACTCGCAGCCCGACAGGGCACTTGGACGGATCCATGCGTGGGGGCCGCGTGAAACTCTGTCCGAACATTGATGTGGTTGCGAGCATGATGGCAAGAGGGAGAATGCCGGCGGATTTCATGTCTGCCTCCAGGTTCGTACGCCTGACGTAAACAGGCTACTCCTGCCGATTTCCTTGAGCAAGCCTCGCACAGACAGAGAGGAGGTGACCGAGTGACGATTACTCTTTGTAGCCATAACTCTTTGGTGATCGTCCCGTTTGTCGCCTCCTTTGGTCGCCGCAGGCGAGTTATCGTCCTCATTGCCCAATATTGCCGGGTCTACTCGGCTCAGGACGTAAACAACCTTTCGATGGTCTTCATCGGCAGGAAGAGCCTGTCAGGCTTTAGGGGCAGCGGAACGAAGTCGTGCTTTAAGTAGAACGCGCGCGCGCCCAACTTAGCGTCAACGACAACGGCCCAAGACGCTACCTGCTGCGAACCGAGCCACGCCCGCTCCAGAGCGTGCATCAGCAGGAACTCACCGAAACCCTGGCCATGTGAGGATTGGCTGACGGCCATCCGTCCAAGAAGTGTTACCGGAAGGGGAAATCGTGGCAGCTTCTTAGTCAACTCCTCCGGCAGGTCCGCAGCATGGATCGAATGTGCAGACAACGTGTAGAAGCCGGCGATGGTCTTGCCGTCTGAAGTGAGAACGAAGACAGCCGCCAGATTCCGTTCCATATCCTGACGGGCTTGTCGCTGGATATACACATCCAGAGCAGCAACCCCGCAGCAAAAGGCCGCTCGATCATGACGTGATCCAAGCGGCTCAATCCTATAATCGAGTTTCAGATTCCTCGTGGTCACTATCTGCGCGCACGTTTTTTATAGCGCTCAGCCGCGGACTTCAATCGGGTGCCCGGCTCAGGCGGATGGAGAAGCGCCTCGACAAAGAAGTCGCGGTCCTTGTTTTCCAATGTCCAGGTCGTATGCTGCTGAATTGTCCGAATAGCAGCTTCGTCGGCATGCTGAACCATGAAATCGGAGAACGAGAGCCCCTTGATACTGGCCGCTCGCTCGATTCGCTCCTTTTGCTCGGGGAGCAGACGGGCTTCTGTCCGTTCAGTGCGTAGACTGGCATTCGCCATGAATCCCTCCAGAAGACACGTGTACGGGAGAGTTCCGTACACGTGTCGAGTATACCTCGAATGACCATGAAGGAGCCAGGACGGAAAGGAGTGGCAAAGGCGTGGACCTGTTGCCGCCTTGTTGCCTTTGGGGTTCGTTGCGTTCTGGGATGTCAGAAGGATTGGAGGCGCGGGTCGGAATCGAACCGACGCATAAAGGTTTTGCAGACCTCTCCCTTACCGCTTGGGTACCGCGCCATCTTGAACAATTGTAATGCCGGGCTGGACAGAAACCAGCCGGGCAAATGCGACTTTTAGACCATTACGGCTCGATTCGCAGCCAAAGATTGAGATTTTGTTTCGCAGACCCTGCGACCAGATAGCCATCTGGAGCGGGAGACGGGACTTGAACCCGCGACCCTCGCCTTGGCAAGGCGATGCTCTACCACTGAGCTACTCCCGCATACGTCCTGAGGCAGTATATCGGGCGGCTCACCGCCCGGTCAACGCAGGGACTATCCCGCCCCTTTGGATGTAGCGCTCCACCACGGCCACCACCGCATCGGTGCCCGATGTTGTGTCGACCTCCAATTTGGCTTGCGTGATGGGCTCAAATTGCTGCTTTATCCGGCGATAGAGCGCCGGATCACGATTCTGTGCCGGATGGCTGGGGTCGGTCCGCGCAAGGCGCTCCTCGGCGACGGCATCCGCACACCTCACATGCACGATGCGCCAACGGGCACCGGCACGCGCGGCCGCCAGCAGAACATCTTCAATCTGAGCCTGCCTGGAAAACGTACGCCCATCGAAAAAGATGAACTCCACCCGCTTGCGTTCCGTCAGGTAGGCGGCCGCCTCCAACATGGCGCGCATGCACAATTGATCCTGTTGATCGCTGTAATCGGTCAGCGCGCCCGGGAACAACGCTCCCCGCACACGGTCTTTATCGAGTACAGCTGCGCCCAAGCGCTCCGCGATCGCGTGGGCAAGCGTGCTTTTGCCCGTCCCAGGCAAGCCGGCAAATAGTACCCAGGTGGTCATCGATATTCAGGCGCCCCGCGGCCTATTCGTCCAACATATGGCCGTCGCGCATGTGCAGGATACGGTCTCCAATGGCGGCGGCTTCCGGGTTGTGCGTGATCATCAGCACCGTTTGCTTGAACTCCTGGTTGGAGCGCCGCAACATGGCGAGCACCGCATCGGAATTGGCCGTGTCGAGGTTACCCGTCGGCTCGTCGGCAAGAATGATGGCAGGGCGCGTGATGAGCGCGCGCGCGATCGCAACCCGCTGCTGCTCGCCGCCGGAAAGCTCCGACGGACGATGATCGAGCCGGCCGGCGATGCCAAGCAAGTCGGCGAGGTACTTCAGAAGCTCCTCGTCCTGAGGCAGGTGGCTGCCTGCGATCTCCCGCGCAATCTCGATGTTGCCTCGCGCGGTCAGCGTGGGCAGCAGATTGAACTTCTGAAATACGAAGCCAATCTTCGTCTTGCGCAACACGGTGCGCTGAGCATCGGCGAGCTTGGCAAAATCGACGCCATCAATCAGCACGCTTCCCGAAGTCGCCCGCGTGAGCCCGCCAAGGATGTAGAAGAGCGTCGATTTTCCGCTGCCCGAGGGCCCGACGATGCTGACGAATTCGCCTGGCGGCACAACGAACGAGACGTTGGTAAGAGCGGGGACATCTACCTTCCCCGCTCGATAAATCTTGCTGACGTTCTTTGCCTCAATGATGGGCTGCACGATTTTGATTGTAACTGGCAGGGGCGCCGGGCCAGAGAGACCCTGGGCACTCAGGGCCGCGAGCGGCCCTACCCCTTCAGGCGCCTACTACCAACCGATCGCTGGTCTCGGCTTCGTGCTCCGCAACATGCCCGGTTGCATGCTCCGCAATGAGCGGACGCAGACCGTGGCCTTTCTTGGGGCCGCGCTTGCGGGCGACCATCACACGGATTCGCTCCAGCAATTCAACGGGCGCGCAGGCACCCTTGGGCAAGAAGGCGTCCGCGCGATTGGCGCGATCATATACCTTCACACTGCCGCTGATCAGGATCGCCGGCACTTCCGGGGCGAATTCCTTCATGCGGCGAACGAGCTCGTTGCCGTCCATGTAGGGCATGATCAGGTCGCTCAAAACCAGATCGATGCCCCCTTCGCGAAACAGTTCCAATGCCTGTTGGCTGCTGGATGCCGTGAGCACCCGGTAGCCTCGAGTCTCGAGCATGAATTTACGAACGGAGAGAGCCTGTTCGTTGTCGTCAACACACAAAATAGTTTTCTTTGGCCGCATGGGGTCTTGAAATTCTCCTTTCAAAGGAGCTGTGAATCGCGGGCACACATCGGATGTGCGCGTCCGCCGGCTTGGGGGAGAACGGAGTTAGCCGCATCAGAGATGGCCGCCAAATGCACAAAGGCCTGCTTGCCTCCCTTATAGTGATGGGGACGCCGAGTCTTCGTACAGCAGCGGCGCGCATCTCAGCGCGTCCGGTCTGAATTCAATTGTCAGAGTAAAGGCCGACAGTTGCGTTACCTCGACAGCAACGCTTGCACAGAGTACGAAGATGAACGCCATGTGTAAACGGAGAAGATCAAGCGAAGTGTCGCTTGCTTTTTCCCGACGGTTCCACCGCGAAAGGCGGTTGTGTTGCCAGTGTTGACTATTCGCGTGCTTGCCCCTGTTGAAAGCATGTGAATCGTTCAAGGAAAAACCGCTCTTTTGCTACAGGATCAGTGCTGCCAAGAAATAAAAAAAACGCTTTCCTTCGTCATGCGTGTTTTTTCTTTTTTGATTTCTCTCACCTCGTGCTCCACGCAATGGTCGACTCTGGGACACTCGCAACCATCGAAGTTTGACACCCAAAGCCACCAGTTCTATGCTTGGGGAAGTCGAAGCCAGGCACCCCGCTGCTTCCGATTGAGACATGGCAAACACCTCTCACCATCCCGGCTCTCTCTGTTGCAGCTGCTGTCGCTGCTGCATGCTGCGGGTGTGTTTCTAGTTCGACGCGCAAGCCTCGAATCCTGACATACGATATGTATCCACCCGCAGCCGGCCCCGCCGCGGGTTCCCTCGTGCTTGAAAAGCAAGCCTGGAAACGACGCTCCGAAGGCCCCTGCCAACCCAGTTTCGACCAGGAGAAAAGCATGACCACTGCCATCGAATCACGCATCCCACGCATTCTTGAACAGGCGCCCGACTTCCAGGCCAAGAGCACGCACGGCGTTATCCAGTTGAGCGACTACACCAGCAAAGGCAAGTACGTGTTGCTCTTCTCCCACCCTTCCGACTTCACCCCGGTATGCACCACCGAGTTCATTGAGTTCGCGCGCCGTTCGGATGATTTTGAGCGGCTAAACGTGCAGTTGATCGGGGTATCGATCGACAGCATTTACTCCCACATCGCCTGGGTGCGCGACATTGAGCGCAATGCCGGCGTGGAGGTTAAGTTTCCCGTGGTTGCCGATCTCGACCAGAAGGTCTCGCAGGCCTATGGGCTGGTGCATGAAGCGGCCTCCGATACCGCCACGGTGCGCGCCGTGTTCGCCATCGATCCCAAGCAGAATATCCGTGCCATTGTTTACTACCCGATGCAGCTGGGGCGTAATGTAGACGAGTTGATTCGCATCTTCGAGGCTTTGCAGACCATCGACGGCAACGGCGTCTCGGTGCCCGCCAACTGGAAGCGGGGAGACTTGGTCATCGTGCCGGCGCCGGTTACCGTGGAGGATGCGCGCAAGCGCACCAACGGCGGTGGAGCAGGGCTGGCGGTAGAAACCTGGTACCTGGCAAAGAAGGACCTCGCAGCGCAGGCAAAGTAGGTACACTCTTAGGGGCAGGCTTGCGATGCGAGTTCTGCCCCCAAGAGCGACGAGATGAGCACCGGTGGCGAAGTGGCTAACGCGCTGGTCTGCAAAACCAGTATTCGAGGGTTCAATTCCCTCCCGGTGCTCCAAACAACTATCGTTTCCGTGGCAGTGACAGATCCAGATCGGTGCCCACGAGCTGCTTGGTCAGCAGGATGATTTGCCCCTGGTGCAACTGCAGGTGGCTCACGATCCTGTAAATCGCTTGCAGGATGGTCATCGGTCCCCAACTCCCTGTGGGCTGCGGGTCGATCATTTCCAGCAGACGCTCAGGAGCAAGCGAGCCGACCACCTTGCGGGATTCTGCGAGAGTGGCGGCAAAGCACCGGCGCACCTCGTCGCAGCCCTGGGACGGGGAGAGCGTGAATTCCTCATCCCGTTTACGCACGTCCGGCTGGCCGTCGATTCCATGCAGGAACCATTGCCGAAGATTCCCCTCGAGATGGAGCAGAAGATTGGCGATGGAATTTTCGTGATCCGCTTCGCGGTGCCACATCTGCTCATCGGAAAGCTTGGCTAGACAGCGATTGATGCTCTCCTCGGAGAGCTGCATGTGCTTTACCGAGGTGGACAGAAATACATCGGCGATCTGGTCAGGCATAAGGTTTTCATCATAGATGTGGGCGAGCGAGTTCTTCAAGCGCCAGTGCCAGCTGGTGCACGCCACGCCTGATTTCCTGCGGATTGACCGCGGCGAACCCCATCTGCAAGCCTTCACGCTGAACCGGTCCGCGAGTGTAAACCCGCAGCGGAGTCACCTCTACCTTGCGGGCTTCGGCTGCTTGCCGTGCCACCTCACTATCGATGCCTGGGGGCAACCAACCGACTGTCTGCAGTCCGGCTTCGACGGTGGAGAGCTCCAACAATCCTGCAAGTCTCCGGCCTGCGCTTTCCATCAACGCCGATAAGCGCTCGGCATAGACCTCGCGCATGCGCCTCAGGTGCCGTCCGAAATGACCTTCTACGATGAAATCGCAGAGCACGGTTTGTTCAAACGGCGGCGCATGCCGGTTGAGAATCGACTTTGCAGCGGCGAACTGCTCAACCAAATCGGGGGGCAGCACCAAATAGCCGAGACGCAACGAGGGAAAGAGTACTTTGCTGAAGCTTCCTGAAAAGATCACGGATCCTTGCCGATCGAGCCCCTGTAAAGCAGGAATGGGGCGACCCACATAACGGAACTCGCTATCGTAGTCATCTTCGAAAATGAAAGCGCAGGAACGGCGAGCCCACTCCAGCAATTGCAATCGCCGCGCCAGGCTCATGGTCGTACACGCAGGAAATTGGTGCCCGGGAGTCACGTACACCAGCTTGGCCTTACGGGCGCGGGGGCCGGGCAACTCCATTCCTTCGCTGTCCACGGGCACGGGACAGATCTTCGCCCCGAGAGCTTCAAACGCCATGGCCGCGCCGGGATATCCTGGCTCCTCGACACACACCTGATCGCCAGGATTCAGAATCAGCCTCCCGGCGAGGTCCAGCGCCTCTTGCGTTCCGGAAAGGATCATCACCTGCTGCGGCTCACATTGGGTTCCCCGCGAACGGTTCAGATAGTCGGCGACGGCTGTTCGCAACGGCAGATAACCCATGGTGTCGCAGCCCAGTAGTTGCGGCATCGAGAGACGCCGCAAGCGACGGTCTGCGAGCCGCGTCCAGATTTTGGTGGGGAATAAATCGAGGGCGGGTAGATTGGCGCGAAATGCCCGGGTGGGCCGGCTCTCAAGGTTTGAGAATGCCCGAACGCGTACTCCATAGTCGGAAAGCCGTCGTGGACGGGGTTTTCGGGCGGAGGTTTTCTGGGTGGCTTCTGAAGGCACCTGAAGCAGGTGCTCCGGCAAAACGGTGCTTACGTAGGTGCCCGATCCTGCGCTTCCATGTAGGTATCCCTCGGACTTCAATTCTTCGAACGCGCTGACGACGGTCCCGCGGGAGAGCGAATATTGTGCGGCCAAGTCGCGGGTGGCGGGTAATCTCGAGCCCGGCCGCAGGCGTCCAGCCAGAATATCGGCGCGCAGAGCCGCGTAGAGCCAGCGGAAAGCAGACGTGCCGGCTTCGCGTGGTGGCAGCAACAGAGTGTACGGAGCGGGGCGCCCGGTCATTGCACAGGAGAACCTTTTGACAAATTTTTACCCGAATCTTGACGGCTCACCTTCAAGGGAACACAGAACGCCGAAGTCACAAGGATACGGCAGTGGTATCCCATATCTCGCGAAAAACGAGCGAGATATGGGGCACCCAGGGGTCCGCTGGCCGATTGGAATTCTTGATCGAGATTCTTTACAACCTCGTGACGGGCGGCCCAACAGTCCGCCGCATGTAGTTTCACTTTCGCGCTTTAGCCGGTTGCATGGGCATGGTCTTCAACACCTTGCCACCTTCTTGAACAACGTACAGATTGTTGGCTTGGAGATTCTTGAGTTGGTCCTTGGTGCCCGAAGGCCAGGCGATCTCCACCAGGTCGGCTTTGGTCGCAGCGTCGAGGCCAAAGTGCAAACGCAAATCGTTCTGCGAATAATAGCTTCCGCCGGAGCGGAGCTCGTCGACTTGCCGCAACGGCTTCCCCGGCTGGTTTTCCGCGCTCACCACGATGCGGGCGCCAATCCCCGTGCGATTGCTTTTGGTGCCGACCAGCCTCAGCTTGATCCAGTTCCTTGGCGGTGCACCGGGAGTATTTACCGGGTCGCAGCGCAACAGCTGCGGGGGCGCGTTTACGCAGTTCACCACCACATCCATGTCTCCATCGTTGTCATAGTCACCAAAGGCGCAGCCGCGCGCGGGCGCCGGGTCGGTGATGCCGCTCCCGCCATGCGCAGTTACATCTTCAAACTGCCCATTGCGCAGGTTTCGGTAGAGATACTTGTGCTCGGCATAGGGCGCTTCGATATGCGACGCCTCTACTTCGGGATAAACGTGCCCGTTACAGATCAAAATGTCGAGCCAGCCATCGTTGTCCGGGTCAAAGAAGCCTACTCCCCAGCCGAGATAGCGGGTGTTGATACCCAAACCCGAGCGGTAAGTCTGATCTTCAAAGTTACCGTCGCCCTGGTTGGCATACAGCGAGTCGGTATCCCCGGCGAAGTTTGTCTTGACTATGTCGAGCAAGCCGTCGCGATTGAAGTCCCCGATGCTTACGCCCATGCCGGCCTGTGGCTTGCCGTCCGGGGAGTAGGCGATACCACTCTCGATCGCTTCGTCCTTGAAGGTTCCGTCTTTCTGGTTGCGGTAGAACGTAGCTGAGGTCGAGTCGTTGGCGACGTAGATGTCGGGCCAGCCGTCGTTGTCCAAATCAGCCACGGCAACGCTCAGGCCATAGGTGCCAAGGGTATCCAGGATCCCTGCCTTGGCGCTCACATCGGTGAAGGTTCCGTCCCCGTTGTTGTGATACAGGATGTTTTTCCCGCCTTCCAGACCCGGCGGACCGCAGGCTACCTGGATTCCCTTATAAGTACAGTGGGCAGCCTCAGGCAGGGGCGCGGTTTTGATATCGAAATTGATGTAGTTGGCCACGAATAGATCCAGATGGCTGTCCTTGTTGTAGTCGAGAAACGCGCAGCCCGAATTCCAGCGCGGGCGTCCGCCGGGTCCCGGCGGCTGCAGCAGCCCCGCCTTGGCAGTCACGTCGGTAAATGTGCCATCGCCGTTGTTGCGATACAACATGTTTTGCCCGTAGTAGGTGACAAACAGGTCGTTCCAGCCATCGTTGTCGTAGTCGCCCACGCAACAGCCCTGGCCCCATCCGCTGTGGCCGAGGCCGCTTTTATGGGTGACGTCGGTGAAGGTGCCATCACGATTGTTTTTGAATAAACGCGAGATGGGCACCTGGTCTGGCGGAAGGCCGGCAAAGCCGTCAAGCCGTGAGCCATTTACGAGAAAGATGTCCAGCCAGTCGTCCTGATCGTAGTCAAAGAAGGCTACGCCGCAGCCGGTGGTTTCGAGCAGAAAGCGATTTTTGTGCTCTCCGCCATAGATGGTCTTGACGTTCAGTCCGCTGCTGCGCGCCACATCGACAAAGCTGTACCCCAAAGGAGTGCCTGCTACGGAGGAGGGCTCGAGCTTCGGGGCGGGCCGCGCCGGCGCGCTGTAAGCGGGTCTCGAGTTGCCGTCCTGCTGCTGGGCCCGTACTGCCAGGCTCAGCACATCGTCCAAGGCGAGCACCAGCGCGGTACGCGACAAGGAGGTCAGGAAATTCCGTCGCGATGGTCGCATTCCGCTCTCAGCCCTCACCCGGCTGCTCAGCCAGGGTTGGGCTGAGTATACGGAAATGGCAAATCACGCCGCAACGCATGGGGGCGCTCGGGGAGGCCTAACGCGGGGAAGCGTCGCCGGGCAAGGGCTGCTGTTTCGCCAGCATCTCCGCCTTCTGACGCTCGCCGAGTGCTTCGGAGTTGCGCCCGGCTCGGCTGAATGCGTCTGCCAGGGCCAAATGTGCGTCCAGCAACTCCGGCTCAGCGGTGACGGCGGTTTGCAACTGAACGATCGCTTCGTTTACTTGTCCCCGAGCGAGCAAGGCTCGCCCGCTATCCAGGGCGAACTGGGCGCGTTGCTTTCCGCCGGCCTCGCGGCTCAATTGCGCGGCTATCTTGCGCTCGGCTGCGGCGTTCTCTTTCTCGCCCCGCTCGGCCAGAATCGAAGCCAGGGTAATGTGCGGGCTGGGCTGCTCCGGCAAGAGCGCGATCGCACGGCGCAGCGCTTCTTCGGCCTTGGCATTGTCGCCGGCTTGCTTGGCGACGGACCCGAGAACGGACCAGGCATCCCCATTCGCCGGCTGTAACGCGACCACCTGCTCCAGTTGCTCCTTTGCCTGGGTGAAATCGCCCTGCTGCATTTCGATCACGCCGAGGGTGTAATGCGGATCGGGCAATTGCGGGTCGAGCTGCTCGGCATATTTCAATTCTTTGACCGATGCGGGAAGATCGTCCTTCAGCTTGTAGGCGAGCCCGAGGTTGTAATGGAGTTGTACATTTTCCGGCGCTACCGCAAGCCCTGCCCGGAACTGCTCGATGGCATGGTCGATGTCGTTCTGCTGCAGGTAGGCTCCGCCCATGTCTTCGCGCAGAGTCGCCGAGGCGTCACCGGCAGCTTGCGCCCGCTGATACAGCTCCAACGCGCCCTTGGCGTCCCCGGTCTGCATCAGGGCCAGCCCATAGTTGGTCAGAACTCCCGCGTCTTGCGGCCGCTGGGCTAAAACATCGCGAAACAGGGGTAAAGCCGATTTGGGATCTCCGGCATCCTGCAGCGCCAGCGCCAGTGCATACTTTGCGTCGGCCGCTGCCGGGGAGGCCGCGACGGCTTTGCGCAACTCAGTGACCGCTTCGGCGTCCTGACCGGCCGCGGTGAGTGCCTTTCCCAAGCCGAGCAGGAGGGCGGGCGATGCATCCCCCAGGTGCTCCGCGGTACGGAACTCCGTCAAAGCCTGCTGGGGTTGGTTGCGGATCAACAACAGCGATCCGAGATGGGTGTGCGGGGAAGCAAGATTTGCATCGAGCGAAATGGCGCGCTCAAATGCCTGCTGAGCGTCCGGGTAGGATCCTTTTTGAGCGAGCAATGCGCCCAGAGCGTCTTGCAATGGAGCGCTGTTCGGATCGCGCTTCAAGGCTTCCTCGATTACCGTTTGCGCGTGCGTGGCATCCTTGGTAGCCGCCAGCGCGCCGGCGTAGAGGACAGCTTCGGTCTCGGATAGCTCCGCGTCCGGTCGATTGGCTGCGCTCGAAAAGGCCTGAACCGACTTCTCATTCTGATCCAGGCGGCGGTACGCCACCCCAAGGTTGATGGCTGCCCGAACGTCATTCGGGTCGAGCTTTCTTGCTGTCTCCAACTCGGTTACCGCCGCCGGGAGTTGTCCCTCGGCCAGGAGCACAACGCCGTATGCAGTGTGGGCAGTTGAGATCCGGGGCATGAGACGTACGAGGCTGGCGAAGTCTTTATGAGCGTCGCTCAGGTTACCGGCAGCAAACGCGGCGGACCCGGAACGGAACAATTGATCGGCTCGCTTCAGTTCGGCCGCACTGGCAACGGGCTTCGCGGTTTGCGCGTATGCAGCAGTGCCGGCGAGAAAGCCGGCCAACACCATACGGCTTAACGCTCCAGCCCACATGCCAGCCAACATTGTAAGGCAATCCCTTGTCTACAGTTCTTCCGGCCCGGTGGACCATGGACCGGACCAACGCACCGACGCTGTCACGGGAAGATTGGCTAGGCGCTATATTGAGGCGAAATCCCGCCGAAAAAGAACTTGACAGGTCTTTGGCGCTTCGGCTACTGTCCTGCCGACCTACAAATCGCCTGTGCAACTTCTGCCAATCTACTGTGATGCAGGCTTACAGATTAAACGAAAGCTGTCATATCAGCAGCTGAAACCCCGATTGCGCCCGCCTTTTGGAGGTAGTGATGAGCAGAATCAGAGGAGCCTGTCTCGCGGCTCTGGCCTTCCTTGCTTTTTTACCTAGTGCACTCGGACAGGCTGTCTACGGTTCCATTTATGGGACAGTCAACGACGCGACCGGTGCGCTGATACCAAACGCAAAGATTGTGGTCACGGACACGGCCAAGGGAACGGAAGTCACGGCAGCCGCCAACGATAGCGGCGAGTTCCGCGTCGAGCACCTGATTCCCGATGTGTATTCGGTATCGGTGGACAACCCGGGCTTTAAGAAGTACGAGCAAAATAACATCCAGGTGTTTGCCGATAGCTCCGTCAAAGTCGACATCGTCCTTACGGTTGGCACGGCGGGCGAAACGGTCGAAGTGAATGCTACGACGGTGCCCCAGCTCAAGACGGACCGTGCCGATGTGGCCGTCACCTATAGCGCGCAGGAACTTGCTCAACTGCCGATCCCGGATCATAACTTCACCAATCTGCAGTTGCTGCTGCCGGGCGCGGTGCAGCTTGGTTGGGCCCATGCGGCTTCGGAGAACCCTCAAGGTTCCAAACAGATTCAGATCGATGGCCAGGCTTTCGGCGGCGTGAACTATACGCTGGATGGCACAGACAATCAGGATGCCATTCTCGGCATCATCGTCATCAATCCGAACTATGAGTCCATGTCTGAGGCCAAGATTGCTACCCAGAACTTCGACGCGGAGTTCGGCAAGGCTGTGGCCTCGGTACAAACGGTCCAGACCAAATCGGGAACCAATGAGTTCCACGGAACGCTCTTCGACAATCGCGAGAGCAATGCCAATCTGGCCCGCGACCCGTTTACCGTGACCAAGGCTGCCGGATATCCGGGAGGCCTGAAGAACCAATTTGGCGGATCTGTCGGCGGCCCGATCCTCAAAGACAGAGCATTTTTCTTTGGCGACTACCAGGGTGTGCGGCAGAAGTCGGGCGGCTCGGGAATCGGTACTGTTCCCTCGTTGCTGGCACTGCAGAGTTGCACCGGGGCGGTCAGCGCATCGAATGGAGCGCCCGGCTGTGACTTCAGCCAATACCTCGCCATTCCCGGCCACCAGTTGTATGACAACTCGACGGGAACGCCAATCCCGTACGCGAACAATATCATTCCGCTGAATCAGCTCTCGCCGCAAGCGCTCAACCTTTTCAAACTGCTGCTGGCCAACGGAAAAGTGCCGAATACGCTCACTACCAATAATGGCCTCTCCAGCAACTATTCAGGCACCGGAACGGGCATCTTCAACAGCAACCAGTGGGACGTTCGAGGGGACACGACGCTGGGCCAGAAGACCCATGTGTTCGGCCGCTTCAGCCGCTTCACCGATACTCTGAGCGGCGCCAGCCTGTTTGGTGCCGCCGGCGGACCTGGTCTGGGCATCGCCGGATATGGCGGTGTATCGCAAGGCGCCAATGACAGTCTTGCCTTGGGCACTGACATTGCCCTCAATTCAAACCTGGTGACGGACGTTCGGCTGGGATACTTCCGTTACAACATCATCACGCATAAGAACGACCCTGGAAGTACAAACCTGCCGTTCCTGGGACAGAACGTGAATGGTCCTGCATCGAACCAGGTGATTACTACGGATTTTGGCACGCCAGATATCGACATTGCCGACGTGACCTCTACCAGTCCGACAGGATTTCTCTCCAACGACAACTCGCAGAACACTGGTCCCCAGTTCGGTTCCGGTCTGCAGATGAACCACTGCAACTGTCCGCTGAAGGAAAAAGAAGATCAGTTCCAGGTGGTCAATAACTGGACCAAAATCTTTGGCAATCACGCGGTCAAGTTCGGCGCCGATCTTCGCTATGCGCGCAATCTGCGGGTACCCAGCGACTCGGACCGTACCGGTGTCGATAAATTTGCCAACGCGCCTACTTCCAACGGCACTACCGGCGGACTCGGTTTTGCCAGCTTCATCCTGGGCGATGTGGTCAGCTTCAACCGTTACACCAGCACCTCTACCAACGCCAAAGAGTTCCAGGCACGCGACTACTTCTACGGGCAAGACACCTGGCGGTTCTCGCCGAAATTGACCCTAAATCTAGGCGTGCGCTATGAGTACTACGCGCCGGAGCGGGTGAATGGCAGAGGTAATGGGGCGCTGCTGAATCTCAAGACGGGCTTCATCAACGTGGCCGGGGAAGGTCCGGTTCCGCTGAACATGGGCGTTTCGGCCGCCGGGAACACCTGGAACCCGCGCTTAGGTGTGGCTTACCAATACACGGAAAAGACCGTTATCCGTGCGGGCTATGGACGCAGCTTCGATCTGGGAGTTTTCGGCTCGACCTTCGGCCATGTGGTCACGCAGAACATTCCTGTTCTGGCGAACCAGTCGCTGAACGGAACCGGCGGCAACACCAGCTATGCCTTCAACCTGTCGGACCCCACCAACACCAGCGTTCCCGGCTTGGGTAAGCCTTTGAACGCAACCAGTCCACTGGCGAACTTTACCCCACCAGCCGCGAACTCAGCAGGGCAGATCCCGATTACGACGCAAATCCCTGGACCGCGCCATGCCCACCGGCACCAGCCCCTTGCCCGACCTCCATCGGCGCAACCGTCAGCGTGAAGGCGCGTCCGTTCACAGAACGGCTGCCCACGCTGGATGCCTGGAATATCGCGGTCCAACACTCGCTTAACGCAACCATGACTGTCGAAATAGCGTACGTCGGCAACAAGGGAACGCATACCCTGAGCGACGGCGATGGCAACAACACCAACCCGAATGAGGCAGCGATCTTCCTTCCCGGTTCGTTCACGCAGAATGGTGTCGCATTGCATTACGACCCGACGGTAAAATCGGGAGTTTCCGCCAATGGCGGCACTTCGAACACCACCCTGCTGCAGCGATATACCAACGGCACCCTTCCTGCTTGCAGCAGCGGTGCCTGTAACTGGACCCAGGGGATCAGCTACTACGGGGACGATCAGGACACCCACTACAACGCCCTACAGGCGAAATTTACGAAGACGTATTCGCAGGGGCTGAGCATCAACCTTAACTATGCGTACCAGCATGGCATTGATACTGCGAGCAACTTCGCCACCTGGAACAAGGCCGCAGTGATCGGCAACGATCAGGCGATCCGCCGCAGTGCGTTTACGGCTTATGGGTTGTATAACCTGCCGTTCGGCAGAAACCAGATGTTCGGCAGCGGCCAGAACTGGTTGGTGAACGGGATCATCTCGGGGTGGGAGTTTAGCCCCACCTTCGTATGGCAGAGCGGCCTGCCGTTTTCGCCTAGCTATTCCGCATGCGGAGCCTCGATTCCGGGCGATGCACCTTGCCAGCCAAACGGAAATGTGAGCAACCTGCATATGAATGTGCAGGGCGTTCCGGGCGCGGCCGGCGGCGTGCACCAGTTTACTTCGGTGATCAGCGCAGCCGATCTGACCGCTGGAAACAACCTTTGCAACGCAGCCAGTGTGAGTGGCGGGTTTACCTGCCCTGGCCTGGATCAAATCGGCAACATCCGCCGCAATTCAGCGTGGGGACCGAACTTCTTTAATAGCGACATGTCGATCTTCAAGAACGTGTCGATCTATGAGCGAGTGACGGCCCAGTTCCGTATGGATGCCTTCAACGCGTTCAACCATATCAACTACGGGAACCCGGCGGGAGCCATCGATTCGACGGGTTCGGGTGCGATCACCGGCGGCCCTTACCCGGCTGGACTCGGCGGAACGACAAACCCGCGTCAATTGCAGTTCACTTTGCATCTGCAGTTTTAAGGGAACACGGGAGAGAGAACGGCCATCGCGAATTGGAGTCCCCGCAGAGACGGTTTTCAGTCGTCCCTGCGGGACTGGCTCGTCGTTTCAAATCTAACCCAGGACTGGCATCCTGGGCTAAGTTCAGCCGTCCCTGCGGGACTAAATCGCGAAAGAAAATGACTTCGCCCAGTAGGTCTCAAAAACCGTACCTCAGCGGCTGAAGCCGTCAGGCAATACGAAATTTACAGCACGGCTGAAGCCGTGCCCTTCGTCTAGAGTTCTTGCTCACCGGAAAAACGTGCCTCAGGGGCTAAAGCCCTCATTGGCTCGCCGGTACGGCCCGACTGAGTCGTGCCCTGATACGAAGCAGTAGAGCCGTGACTCCGCCTCCCTAGAGGAGCGCCTTCCCAAATCTTTTGGTACTCACTTGTGATCGTGCATGCTCATTGGTAGCGGGGCCGCGCCGAGAGTGAAGGGCTTACGCGGGATCACCTCAGCAGCGGGGACGCCTTCCCGCACCAGCAACACTTGATCCGCCGGCAGGTCGCGCAGCACCTGCTCATGTGCATAAGTGGCGGGCCAGCGGATGCGTATTTCGTCCACGCGGGTGGCGGCGCCTAGGCCAATGTGCTGCTCCATCGGATTGGCGCCGAAGCTGGACACCGCACCCACGGTGCGAAACACTGCTCGTTGCCGTCCGTTCTCGTGAAAGATAACCTCGATACGCGCTCCGTAGGCGGCACGGTTGCTTTGCACGCCCACCAGCTTGAGGGTGATCGAATGCCCTGGGTGGCCGGGATTGCGATAGAGCGCGCTCTGGTAGGCATCGCCGACGAATGCGCCACCCATTTCTTCAAAGATGTCTTCCTGCCCCCGGTTCTCTATATCGGCGAAGGCGATGGCATGGCCCTTTTGCAGATGACCAAAACCACCGGAGGTGGTCACGTCCTGAAAGCGAAGGCCGCGATCGTTGCGGAACATGCGATTCGGTAACAGAGCCTGATACGATACCTCACCGGTCCCCAGATACACGTCGAGCCAGCCATCGTTGTCCAGGTCGCCGAAGTTTGCGCCCATGGTCAGAATCGCACGGTCGAGGCGCATCGCATGGGTCACTTCGGTAAAGGTGCCGTCTCCACGATTGTGGTAAAGGTGAGGCAGACCGGCATCAAAAGGCTGCCCGCTCTCAAAGCGGCCCACGTCCTGAGCGGAGCCGAAGGAGTAGCCGGAGACGTATAGATCCGGCCATCCATCGTTGTCATAGTCGAAAAACCAGGTGGCAAAGGTGTTCCCTTTCGGCGCGACCCCGGCATGCGCAGTCACGTCGGTAAAGCGCCAATGCGCGGGATCAGGCCTGGCTGGGTCATCCGGTCCATCGTTGCGCAGCAGCCGGTTCTTGCCCTCGCGCACCGAGATATACAGGTCGGGCCGTCCATCATTGTTGAAGTCGCCCCACGCTACTCCTTTCACGAAGCCCTGCACGCCCAGTTGCATGGTGTGGCCCACTTCGATGAAGGTGCCGTCGTGATTGTTGCGGTATAGGAGGGAGGACTGGATATTACCCTCTGTAGATTCGTAGCCGACAAACAGGTCGGGCCAGCCATCGTTGTCGTAGTCCGCCCATGCAGCGGTTTGCGTCGGTCCATGGTGTAAGAGGCCTGCGCGCTCGGTCACATCCTCGAATGTGCCGTCGCCACGATTGCGGAGAAGCGAAAGCGGGTAGTTTCCGTAAATGCCCCACCAGCCACCACGCAAGACCAGAATGTCAGGGTGGCCGTCATTGTCGAAATCATTGAGCACGAGGTTCAGTCCGCCGAGTTCACTCGTCAGCCCTGCCTTGGCGCTCCAATCGCTGAAGGTACCATCCCCGTTGTTATGAAATAAATGCATGGGGTCGAGAGGGCCGGAGGACGAGGTGACAATGTCCAGCAGTCCGTCTCCATCGAAATCCTCCACGATCTCACCACCCGCGTGTCCGGTTACGTCGACGCCGGCCAAGGAAGCGTAATCGGGAAAGTCACCGATCTGCGCCTCTGAATCGTAGAGGGATGGCGGCAACAGGAATTGCGCGGGCACCTGGTTCGGATAGCGTCCGAGCTGCATATAGGCGACATTCAGCAACCAACGCGACAGCGCGTCCTCGGGATGACGATGGAGCAGCCAGGTGAATTCGCGCACCGCACCCTCGGCGCCTTCGGGCAACTTGTGCACGCCTGTCGCTTTGATAGGGAATACACACATGCGCTGCTGGTGCATGACCTGGCAGTTTTCCTGCTCTCCCAGCCGCATGTAGGCCAAGCCTCGCAGCTCATGAAGCGCCTGCTCGCCCTCGGTGTTGCCGTTGGTCAAGGGTTCCAGACTGGTAAGTGTCTCCAGGGCGCCGCGCGGATCGCCTGCTCTCAGTTGCTCGTTAGCAAGCTCGGGCAGGACGACTTTGCGTTGTTCTGCATTGAGCCGGCCACTGGCGACGAGCCCGGCAAGATAGTGGGCGCGCTCGGTGGGTTTGCTTGGATCCGCCTTCCAGTCGTTGGCGGCGAAAATACTCCTCAGCCGCGCTTCCATGGCCGTGTTGGTTGACGGAGGATCTGGAGCGCCGGGAGCAGCGAGCAGCGCTGGAACCATGGCTGTGGCAATTAGGACCTTAACCCAAACGCGAGCGGCCGTCCGCCGCCCCTCACCGTGTATACAGGCGGCATGCCTTCGCAAACTCCCGCCAGACAGTGCCATACTCACCAGGAGATAACAGGGGAAGGGCTAGACAGCCCGCGGCCTGGACGTTGCACGTGGTTTTTCCAAGGATTTCCTTGCGCGCGCCGGCGCGCCGGAGACGGAAGCACGGCGCTCAAAACCGCTCCTGAAATTTCCTTCGCCCGCGGGCCCGCAGGACTCGCGCACCACCAGTTCGAAGGGCACCAGCAAGTCCACCCCAGGGCGATGTGGATGCTTGATGCGGTTGAGCATCAGCTCCATCGCCAACTCGCCCATCTGCGGGCAGTTCTGGTGGATGGTCGTCAACGGCACGGGGAGAAACTTGGCATAGCTCACATCGTCAAAGCTGACCAGGCGGATCTGCTCCGGGACTCTCACCCCCAAGCCGATCAGAGCCCGCATAAGACGTGCCGCCGTCAGATCATTGCCGCAGACTACGCCGTCGGGGTCCACCTCCTCCACCAGGTCGCGCACAAACTCCAGGTCTTCTACATCGCCGAAGACCGCTCTGGCGGTAAATTGCGAACCACACTCGCCGAGAGCGAACTGGTACCCGGATACCCGATCTACGATGGTGGAAGCCGAACGCCGGCGGGCCACGAACACAATCCGGCGTGCGCCCTGATTCCACAGATGCTGGGTTACCACAAAACTGGCGCGGTGGTTGTCGATGCCCACCCGGTCAAGATTCGAGCGCATGGGATAGGTGTAGTAACAGCGGTCGAGAAGAACGATCGGGATACCGGCCTGGCGGAGCTCAGCGACCAACTGGTGGTTAATGCTGTCTTTTTCATCCACAAACTCGAGCGGGGCGAAGAAGACGCCGGAAACTTTCTGCTCAATGAATTGGCGGCAGAGGGAAAGTGCGGCCTCTTCTTTGGAGCAGGTCTTGTGCGAGGTATATCCCCAAATGAGCGAATGCGATTTGGCCTGCGGCGACTGCATGATGCCCTGGCAGATCGGTTCGAAGATTTCTGTGCTGCCCAGCTCGGGAATCAGCAGACCGAACTGGTGGCTGGTTACCTGGGGAGAGAGCTGAACGTAGCTACCCGACCCGGCCCTGCGCACCACCAGTCCCTCATGCTGCAGGCTGTTGATCGCTTTGGCCACAGTGATGCGGGAAGACTGGAATCGCTTGCAGAGTTCCAGTTCGCTGGGGAGGCGGTCTCCCGAACGATATTGTCCCTGTTGGATTTCGGCCAGCAATGCGTCGTAGATTACGCGATGCATCGGTTCTTTCTTCAATGCAGGGGCCGCGATCTTTGACTGCTTCATGCGCTCCATGGTCGGGAGTTCGTGGGATTTGGAATTTAATTTCATTGTACGGAAACGATTCAGTAAGTGACAGCGGGGAGTGTCACGGATTGCAAGACCGTTTAGCCCCTGCAAGCAGGAATATCGACGGCCGCCAAGGCCGCTACCTTCGCATCCGTGAATACCGCGTCGGAAATGCGCAGAAAAATGCCCTGAATGAGACACACCTTAGCAGGTGGATAGCACAGCTGTCCATAAATGTTATGTCTGCTTTTTAGAAACCTGCTGACTGCATCGGCCGTGATCCAAGCGCAGAAAAGTGGTACAGCGATTTAAGCGGCAAGTGGGCCTAGGAGGTAGTACCACTTGTTGTTAGCCTTTCTGCATGCAGACGCGAAGGCCAATTCTCAACCTGTTGCTCCCTTTATGTTGTTGGATGATCCCCCAAAACAGCCCGGCATCCGGTCCGCCGCTCGATGCCCGAACCCGCATCGTTTTCTCACACGCCTTGCCTGCTTTAGATCCCGAGCACCTGCAGGTGACGACGGTCGAGGTGACCTATCCGCCGGGCGGCTCTTCCACACCGCATAGCCATCCGTGTCCGGTCATCGGCTATGTGCTCAAGGGCGCGGTGCGCATGCAGGTCAAAGGGGGCACAGAGAGTATTTACCGTGCCGGAGATAGTTTCTACGAAGAAGCGAACGGCATTCATTTGGTTTCGAAGAATGCGAGCGCGACGAAACCGGCAACTTTCCTGGCTTACTTCATCTGCGATCATGCGGGCCCACTATCGGTCAAGGTGCCAACCAATTCATCGCAAGGAAGCACGCACCCATGAATTCTTCTCAGGCTAAAAGGTTGGCGGGTCTCTATGCCCGGGCGGCGCTGGGAATCGGCTTTTTATCGGGCGTCGCCGACCGGTTCGGGTTATGGGGAGGCAGGAATGTTGGATACGGAAATTTTGAAGGCTTCCTCCGTTATACGGCCAAGGTGAACTCGTTCATGCCTGCCAGCTCGATTCCGTTCCTCGGCTGGGCTGCAACCGCCGCGGAGCTGGTTCTCGGGATATTGTTGTTGGCCGGCTTATGGCCGCGTTGGACGGCTCTTGCCAGCGCTTGTCTGCTGATTCTTTTCGGCACGGCGATGGCCATATCCTTTGGCGCCAAGTCGCCCCTGGACTACTCGGTTTTCTCGGCGTCGGCTGGCGCCGTGCTGCTTGCCCTCAACCAAACCTCATCGCCAACGAACTGATCGGAGGGAATATGAATCGCAGAGTTTTCACCATTGCCGCGGTCATCGCGGTCACTCGCCGGCGGAAGCGCGAGAAGCTTCCCGGCAAACCCGGACGACCGTGGGCAGCTACTCAAAGTGCGGGAAGCGGTCTGGAGGTCCTGGTTCGCCAACGATGCGAGCACTCTCCGGGAACTCGTTCCACCCGGAACCATCGTGATCAGTGCCGGCGAAACGAAGTGGAAACATCAATCCGAAATCCTGCAATCCGCTGTCGATTTTCAAGCGCAGGGCGGCAGGCTGGTCCGCCTGGAGTTCCCTCGAACAGAAATCCAACGCTTTGGTGAGGTTGCGATCTTGTACAGCAAGTACATTGTTGAAACTGAAATGAAGGGGAAGCGCTCGGTCAGTTCCGGCCGAGCCACTGAGGTCTTTGTCTTACAGAATGGCCAATGGACAAACCCGGGCTGGCACACGGATTCGGAGAAGTAAGGTACTCAACCAACAGACGTGATTGCCGATCCGTCCGGCTTACTCGGGTAGATCTGGTGCAGATGCCTGAGCTTGTCAGGGTTTCGCACCACATAAATTGCTGCGATCTTTCCGTCTTCGATTTCCAGTGCGGTGGTCTGAAGTTGCCCGTCTGCTTCCAATGTGACGAACCCGGGTAATCCGTTGATGAAGCCGGCGCGAACAAGTGTCGTCTCGTGGATCAAGGGCGCCAAACGCTCGAATAGCTTCATCACGGCGTCGAACCCCAGAAGTGGGTGAGTGACTGCCGGACGTTTGCCTCCGCCGTCGGCGTGAAGGCTGACATCCGCCGCCAGCATCGCGCCGAGGGCTTTCATATCGCCACTGCGGGAAGCGGTGAAAAATGCATTGGCAATCGCGAGGCCGCGCTGTTGTTCGACCTGGAAACGAGGTCTCGCCTGGCGAACATGCTCACGCGCACGGGCAGCGAGTTGACGGCAGGCCGCCGGCTCGCGCTGGATCGTGGTTGCCACTTCGTCGAATTCCAGCCCGAAGACATCGTGCAGGAGAAAGACTGCTCGTTCGAGCGGAGAAAGGCGTTCCAGGGCGAGCATCAGGGGCAAGGTAACGTCTTCAACTTCCTGCTCTTCCACGATGGGATCGGGAAGCCACGGACCGACATAGGTCTCGCGCTGGCGTCGTGCAGATTTGAGCTGATCGAGACAGAGGCGCGTGACCATGCGGCGGAGAAAGGCCTCTGGCTCGCGAACATCGCTACGATCCGCGTTCATCCAGCGGATGAACGCTTCCTGGACCATATCCTCGGCGTCATGGACGGAGCCAAGCATGCGGTAGGCTACACGCATGAGCTTCGGACGCAGCGGTTCAAAACTGACCGCTGCATCCTCGGATCTCACGTTCGTCATCAAGCAGCGACCGCCTTGGCAGCGGCTTTTACATCTGCCGGATCGGCCCAGGCATTGAAGCCAACTGCGATGCGGTTCCACCCGTTGATGACATTGATTAACAAGGTGAGCTTGACCTGCTCTTCCTGGGTGAAATGAGCGTTCAGTGCGTCGTAGGCGGTGTGATGCGTATGCCCTTCGGAGAGCCGCGTCAGGGCTTCGGTCCAGCCGAGCGCGGCACGTTCCCGGTCGGTGTAGCAAGGAGCTTCGCGCCAGGCCGACAACAGATAGATGCGCTGCTCGGTTTCGCCGTTTTCGCGCGCAAACACTGTATGCATATTAAGGCAGTTCGCGCACCCGTTGATCTGAGAGGCACGAATCTTCACCAGCTCGCCGAGGCCCGGCTCAAGGCTGGAGGCAATGAGGGTCGATGTGTGGTGCCACTCCTTCATCAGTGAAGGGGCAGCGGTAAGAGGATTCAGTTTGGCGGTCATGAAGAGTCTCCTTTTGTTCGTCCTACCACCATGACGAGACAGCAGAAGGCAATGTGACATGACGAAGGGAAAGTGGTTGTAGAACGGTAAATTTAAGGTACCCGAATCGCGCACCGCAGATCCCTCGGCTTCGCTCGGGATGACAAAAGGAGAGGGATGTTGAAAGAGAGAGGACCGTTGTCTAAGGAGAAGGCAGTTGTTGGGCCAGTAGCTCCATCGACAACCGCCTTTTCCAACGACAGCGACCGTTTTTGTGCGAAAGCAAAAAAGTCACAGGCTCTCGGGATGACGGTTTTGTGGTGAGTTGGAGATGATCGGCCAACTCAGATGCGAAAGGCATGACTTTCCCCATGGGTCTCGGAAAGCGTACCTGATCGGCTGAATCCCTCATTGGACTCCCCCGATACAAAGCGCCGGACGGTTCACAGGTTTCTAAAAAAGACGATCCAGTTGGCTCATGCCGAATTACGATACGTTGCAGGTGAGGTGATATGACGCGTTTTGTATGTCTGGCCGCATTGCTTCTTCATTCAGTGCTTGTGCCGGCCCAGCAGTTCTCCTCGGTTCCCGGACAAGGCCGCTCGATGGTGGTTTCAAAATTCGGCATTGTCTCAGCTCCTCAATTTCTGGCATCGCAGGCCGGCGCTCACATTCTCGAAGAGGGCGGCAATGCCATCGACGCCGCGATCGCGACCAATGCGGTCATGGGCGTCGTCCAACCCTACGTCAATGGAATCGGCGGCGATCTCTTCATGGTCTACTACGAGGCCAAAACGGGGAAAGTCTATGGCCTGAACTCAAGCGGGTGGACTCCCAAGGCACTCACCATCGAAGCGCTCAAAGCCAAAGGGGTCACGGAAATCAATCCTATCGGCGTGGAGAGCATCGACGTGCCAGGCGCTGTCGCTGGATGGGATGCGATGCGAACTCGCTTTGGTTCTTTGCCCTTCAGCCAATTGCTCGCTCCGGCCATTTACTACGCGCAGAACGGATTCCCGCTCGCAGAACGCAATGCGCGCTACTGGATCTCAAAAAAGCTCATGGACCAACCCGGATGGAAGGAAACATACGACATCTGGCCGAATGCACCGAAACCTGGGGACCTCTTCAGAAATCCTGGACTGGCGAACTCTCTCCGGCAAATCGCCACAAAGGGCCGGGACGCCTACTACAACGGCCCCATGACCGAGACCATGGTGAAGTTCCTCAACGCCCACGGTGGCGTGCATACCCTGGAAGATTTTCGTGACTTCCAACCCGAGTGGGTCGAGCCGGTCTCCACCACTTACCGCGGCTGGACAGTGTACGAGCTTCCACCCAATGGCCAGGGCATCGCCGCTCTTTCCATGCTCAACATCATGGAGCAGTTTCCCATGGCGCAGTACGGCCATAATTCGGTGGATGCGTTACACGTGATGATCGAGGCCAAGAAGCTCGCGTACGCCGACATGTATAAGTACGTGGGTGATCCGCGCTTCACTACAGTGCCGGTCAAGGAACTCATCTCCAAGGACCTCGCCGAGCGACGCGCGAAGCTCATCGAGATGAACAGGGCTGCGTGCCAGGTGGTTCCCTCGGATATCTCGGCGGAGCTCAACAAGCACGGTAACTCCACCATTTATCTCTCCACCATCGACAAGGACGGGAATATAGTCTCGCTCATCCAGAGCAACTACTCCGGCTACGGCACCGGCTTCGTCGCCCCGGGATTGGGTTTTTCCTTCCACAATCGAGGGGCCGGTTTTCAGCTCACTCCCGGCCTGCCGAATTCACTTGGAGGACATAAGCGCCCTCTCCACACCATCATTCCGGCGTTCATGGAGAAAGGCGACATGCATATCGGCTTCGGCATCATGGGCGGCTGGAACCAGGCGCAGGCACACGCGCAGTTCGTGGCCAACATTGTCGATTACGGCATGAATGTGCAGGCTGCGCTGGAACAGCCCCGATTCACCAAAGATACCTTCGAGGGCTGCGATGTTGAGATGGAGGAGACGGTTCCTGCCGACGTCCGCGCCGGCCTTTCACAACGCGGCCACAAGATTTCACTGCTCGAGCCTTTTTCATTCTTTGTCGGTCAAGGCGCGGCCGTTGTCCGCGATGACAGCCGCAAAGTGAACTTTGCCGCGGGCGATCCCCGCTCCGACGGAGCGGCCATCCCACAGGAGCCAAATCTCAAGTAGAAAATCGAAACTACGTTTGCCGGGGACGGGGCTTCGTTCTCTCGTTCAAAGTTCTGCGCCAGCGATGGATTGCACCTGGTCACAAGCCCAAAACTATCCTGCTTTTTCCAAATAGGGGCACGTTAGGATAAAAGGCGGGACCAACCATGAAGCTCTGCGCGGCACTCACACTTGCGATCCTCCCCGCATCGTTTGCCCAAACCTCGGCTCAAAATTCAGATCAGGATTCAATACAACCTCACGTCGCGCAAAGCCCGACGCTAACATCGCGATCCACATTAGTGCAGGTGCCCGCGTTGGTCCGTACCAAGGCCAACAAACTCGTCTATTCACTCAGCACCAACGATTTCTTCCTCACGGATGATGGAGTTCCTCAAAAGCTCCACCTCGAGGAGGACGCCGGCGGCGAGCCGTTAGCGCTGGTCGTCGACATTGAGGGCGGGGGCGCAGGCACCCGCGAACTTGCCAAGTACACCGGGCTTGCCTCCATGCTCGACTCCATTGTCGGTGGAGTCCCCCACGAAGTTGCTGTCGTCGGCTTCGATAGTTCACCTGTGTTGATCCGCGACTTCACTTCTGATACTGACGCCGCTGCCCGCGCCATCCAGACTCTCGTTGCCGACAAAAACGGAGATAGTGGGGCCGCGATCCTCGACAGCCTCGATTTCTCTATCGACTTGTTGCGCAAGCAACCTTCGCAATACCGTCGGGTCATCCTGCTCGTCAGCGAAACGCTTGACACCAGTAGCCACCTCAAACTCGACGAAGCGCTACGCGCCTTCGACGACACCAACACAACGGTGTACGCTGTTGCGTTCTCAATCATCACGGGTTATATGAGGCAAGAAGGGCCAAAGACATTTGGCCAAGGTCAGATCCCGTGGTTGTCTTCGAAGAACCCCGCTCCGCCGGGCCCGGCGCACGGTTGCATGAGCCGAGATCCGAACGACCCACAGGTCGACCCCGGTGAAAACCCCGCCAAACAAGCCTACGACTGCCTGAGTCTGTTGGCGCCGCCCCTTCGTGTGGCGAAGATAGCGGCAGTCTCGGCTTTGGATGGCCTACAGAAGAACGTTCCCGAGACCGTCACTCGCCTTACCGGCGGCGAATACTTCAAGCTCACCGATGAAACGAGCCTTGAGCACAGTTTGCAAACCATCTCCAACCATATCCCGAACCGGTACATCTTGAGCTTCCAACCACAGTCGCCGCACCCTGGCTTCCACTCGGTGGTGTTGCAGGTGCGCGGCTACGACGGCCTTAGAGTCTCGGCAAGAGTTGGCTATTGGGCAGAGAATGCGCGGACGCGTTCCGCGAGCGAAGATGGTCATCCATGAACCTTTCTTGGACTGGAGGATTTCATTTCCCACCGTGGCCAGCCGTGGCACTCCGTTTCTCCAAGTGCGCATGGATCGAGCGCATAAGAATGCGGTCTTGAGCCTTTTGGGCGCGGCGCGCATCAAGATTGCAAACGACAGAGTTGCGGGTACAGGGAGCTACGAGCGTTTCCCGGATGCGGATGATAATTTCTTCTTAGGACGGAAGAAGCAATGAGGACACAGGTAGAAAAAGGACAGGCGTTTCGTGCACTTCACCAGCGGAACGGCGCATTCATCATCCCCAATCCATGGGACATTGGCAGTGCGCGTATGCTCGCGCACCTGGGCTTCGAGGCGTTGGCGACTACCAGCGGCGGCTACGCTTTCTCGATGGGACGACGGGACTACACAGTTGGCCGCGCTGCGGTGCTCGCACATATTTCGGCACTGGCTCCGGCGACGGAACTGCCGCTCAGCGCCGATCTCGAGAACGGCTTCGGAGATGCCCCTGAAGCGGCTGCGGAAACTATCCGGCTTGCGGCCGCTGCAGGAGCCGTTGGCGGGTCTATCGAAGATGCAACCGGGCGCGCGGACCATCCTATCTATGAAGCAGCACCGGCTGCGGAACGAGTCCGCGCGGCGGCGGAGATGGCGCGCAGTCTTGGTTTCCCATTCACGCTCACTGCGCGTGCTGAGAATTATCTGCACGGGCGCCACGATCTTAAAGATACGATCGCGCGGCTCCAGGCTTACCAGGAAGCGGGCGCAGATGTTCTCTACGCACCTGGCCTCACGAACAAGGACGAAATCGCGACACTGGTTCGCTCGGTGGATCGGCCGGTGAATGTTATCGTGGGGATCCCGGGGGCTCCGATGAACATGGCAGAACTCTCGTCCATCGGGGTCAGGCGGGTCAGCCTGGGCAGCGGTCTCGCTCGCGCTGCCTTCGGCTCCCTGCTAAGCGCTGCACAGGAGATGCACGAACAGGGGACGTTTGCGTTCGCGGAAAAAGCTCCCAGCAGCCGCGATTTCGGCGCGATGTTCTAGCCTCCCCGGATATTTTGCCCAAGTGACAAGAGTGTTGGAAGGGCTACGCCCGTCCAGCGAGCAGGGCCTCGTTTTGTCTTTTGAGGAGACAGGATACTTACAAACTGTTTGAAGTCGCGACAGTTTGCACGAACTTGCGTAATGCTTCCTCGGTGTCATTGTCGCAAGTTACCCCGGAACGCGAGAGTAACCACAGTCGAACAACCAATTGATGGACTGCAACGTGTCCTGATGACGCGAGTCGTGAGTCGCGCCCTGGACCTGCTTGTTTTCAGTCTGCGCTGGTTCGCAACTCCGCCACCTCGAGGTAACGCATGCGTGTCTCATCTACGCGAACGACTTATTCCGCGTGCCTTTGTTCCTTGCTCATTCTAATTTGCGGATGCGGCACTGCCCCTTCTCTTACGCTGAACTCTCTCAGCGTGGCGGCCACTCCATCCACTATTAAAGTAGGTGGCGCGGCTACGCTTAAAGCAGTCGCGCATCTAAGTGACGGCGCGACGGAGGATGTCACTTCGGGCACGCAATGGACGGTATCCACCAGCTCACTCGCGACCATAGGCGCTGGGATGCTCACGGGCAAATCGTCCGGCACCGTGACTGTACAGGGGACCTATGCAGCGCCCGCGTCCAGCAGCCAATGGTCAACAACGCAGCCCCTAAGCTCGTCGACACAGGTCATGATTGACACCGCTGCCGCAGCCGGCAGCATGAGCACACCCCTGATCGCGTGGAATACGCCGGCTGCGATCCAATATGGGACACCGCTTAGCAGCAGTCAACTAAACGCTACCGCAAACGTGCCCGGAAGCTTTGCTTATGCAACAACGACTGGGACGGTTCCAAAAGCTGGAACACAGACGCTTTCAACCACGTTCACTCCGACCGACACGAACACGTATTCTGCCGCGACTGCGTCGGTACAGCTAACAGTGACGAAGGCCGCTCCCACTATCACGTGGTCTCCCTTAGCGGCCATCTCACAGGGGGTGGCGCTGAGCGGCGCACAGTTGAACGCCCTGGCGAATGTGCCCGGTTCTTTCGTATACAGTCCCGCGGCAGGCACCTTGCTCGCAGCAGGTACTCGACCGCTAACAGCAATGTTTTCTCCGTCTGACAGCGGTGACTACACATCGGCAACGGCGGTCAATTCAGTCACGGTTTCAGCGGCCCCCACGGCGACCGACACGACCGCTCCCCTCATTACCTGGAATACTCCAAAAGCGATTTCATACGGCACCGCATTGAGCGGCGTCCAACTGTCCGCCGTGACAACCGTGCCGGGCGTGTTTGTCTACAGCCCGGCTGCGGGTACTGTCTTCAAAGCGGGCACTCAGACTGTTTCCGTCACCTTCACCCCGACGGACGGAAAAACCTATTCTGTGGCTACGAGGACAGTGCAGCTTGTGGTGACGAAGGCCACGCCAGTCGTCACCTGGGCTTCCTTATCCAAAATCACGCACGGGACCGCTTTGAGTGCAGCACAGTTGGAGGCCAAGGCGAACGTGCAAGGCGTCTTCTCCTATAGTCCCGGTCCCGGCACTGTTCTGCCCGTGGGTAGTCGACAGCTGGCAGTGACTTTTTCGCCGTCCGACACAACCGACTACGCGGCCGTCACCGCGAACAACTCAATTACGGTGGATGCTGAACCTGGGCTTACGGCTCCTACCATCACCTGGAATGCGCCTTCCGCAATCACGTATGGCACGGCGCTCGGCAATACAGAACTGAAAGCGACAGCGAACGTGGCGGGAACGTTTGCCTACACCCCGGCTGCCGGAACTATGCTCAGGGCGGGCACCCAGAGTCTTTCCGTCACCTTCACCCCGACGGACGGAAAAACCTATTCTGTGGCTACCGGGACAGTGAAGCTTGTGGTGGCGAAGGCCACTCCAGTCGTCACCTGGGCTGCCTTATCCAAGATCACGCAAGGGACCGCTTTGAGTGCAGCACAGTTGGGGGCGAAGGCGAACGTGCCGGGTGTCTTCTCCTATAATCCTGGTCCCGGCACCGTTCTGCCAGTGGGCAGCCGACAATTGACAGTGACTTTTTCGCCGACTGATGGAACCGACTACGCGGCCGTCACCGCGAACAACTCAATTACGGTGGATGCAGCAGCCGGGCTTACAGCTCCTACCGTCACCTGGAATGCGCCTCCGTCCATCACGTATGGCACAGCGCTCGGCAATACAGAACTGAAAGCGACAGCGAACGCGGCGGGAACGTTTGCCTACACCCCGGCTGCCGGAACTATGCTCAGGGCAGGTACCCAGAGTCTTTCCGTCACCTTCACGCCAACCGATACAAAAACTTATTCTGTGGCTACCGGGACGGTGAAGCTTCTGGTGGCGAAGGCCACTCCAGTCGTCACCTGGGCTGCCTTATCCAAGATCACGCAAGGGACCGCTTTGAGTGCAGCACAGTTGGGGGCCAAGGCGAACGTGCCGGGTGTCTTCTCCTATAATCCCGGTCCCGGCACCGTTCTGCCAGTGGGCAGTCGACAATTGACAGTGACTTTTTCGCCGACTGACGGAACCGACTACGCGGCCGTCACCGCGAACAACTCAATTACGGTGGATGCAGCAGCCGGGCTTACAGCTCCTACCGTCACCTGGAATGCGCCTCCGTCCATCACGTATGGCACAGCGCTCGGCAATACAGAACTGAAAGCGACAGCGAACGCGGCGGGAACGTTTGCCTACACCCCGGCTGCCGGAACTATGCTCAGGGCGGGCACGCGGAAAGTTTCCGTCACCTTCACGCCGACCGACACAAAAACTTATTCTGCCGTCACCGCTTCCGTGGAGATTGTCGTCGCCCAGGCGAAACCGACCATCACCTGGTCTACACCCGCTCCGGTTAAAGCAGGAACCGCTCTGAGTGCGACGCAACTGGATGCGGTTGCAAGTTTGCCCGGCAGTCTGACCTATAGCCCGGCTGTGGGCACAGTTCTGACCGCAGGCACACACTCGCTTACGGTGGAATTTTCACCGATAGACGGGACGGACTATGCGAAAATCTCGGCGAACGTTTCGCTTGTAGTCACCGCCCCGTCAACTCCGACTCCCCCTTCAACTCCGACTCCCCCTCCGACGGGATGCGGCGGACCGACCATTAACCTGAACAGCGGAATGAGCACAAGTACGCTACAGAGCACGATCTCAGGCGCTCCCGGCTGTGCACTGATTATCTTTGGAGCGGGCACATACAACATTACGGCTCCGCTTAGCTTGAAATGCGGAGTAACCTATAGCGGGCCCGTGGTGAACCCGCTATCCAATGGCATGGTGATTCCCACCGCTAATCTCAACTCGACATTCGGCCTGGGCGGTACCATATTCAATTTCTACGGGCCTCAGTCCTGCACGCAGACAACGACCATCCAGTACCTTAACTTCCACGGATCGGATGGCGTCTACATCCGGGCACCAAACCAGAATTACCTAATCCAACACAACACGTTCACGGGGCTACTTGCGACCGACAGCGGACAGAACACGGCCGGGGTATTTCTTGATGGCCCCAATCAAGCATCCGTAGACAAGAACATCACCATTCAATGGAATTCTTTTGGCGATAGCAGTTCTTGCATATCGCCAAACAACCAGTTCAATGAAGTGAACAATGGCACCTGCCACGCTCTGGTCGTTTTCGCCTCAGTCAACGGCATAGTATTTCATAACAACAATCTGTTTCATCTTACGGAAGGCGTTCACTGGAATTGCCCTAACTTCGGAAACCAAACTTATGCCTGTGAGCCTCCGGGCGGGCCACAAGCCTACGCCATAGACGCCCAGTTCAATGACTTCAGCAACATTCACCGCATTACATGGGAAGAACAACCCCAAGCTGCCGGCGGCATAGTCGTCCAAAACAATTCGGAGCATGACTGGCTTAACCCCGACCCGGGGTCGTTCGGGTTTTCGTTTGCTTGCTGTGCCAACGGCACCAGTGCCCCGCACCTTAACGTCAGCAACAACTTGATCATATTCAACGTTCATCCATGGGCCGGCCGGTATGGGTATGGCATCGAAGCGATGGGTTTTGAGTCTACCTACTCCCACAACATGCTGGAGTCAGGTGTTTTCTCGTCTTATGCCCAAGGCATAGCATGGGGGAATGGCGGCACGCCACAGCCCGCTAATTCGGCGTTTAACTTCACGAATAACTACATCTGCGGCACGTGGGATGGCTACCCGGGTAACCTAGGCAATTACATTTCCGCCGAGGGAGTGTATGGAGATGGGTACACTCCACCGACGACCGGCAGCAACTTCCAACCCACGTGCGCGGCCACCACCAGCATGGCTCCGACCATCTCGCCTTTGCCCGGAGGGTATTCCGGTCCGCTCACGGTGACGCTCAGTGACCCGGGGTACACCTCGGGCGCGGTGGCACTCGGCAACACATCGATCTGGTACACCCTAGACGGATCAAGTCCGGTTCCAGGGCAGGGCACGACGCAGTTCTACACGGTTCCCTTCCCGATCAGTGTGCCGAAAACAGTTAAGGCAGTCGGCATGTGGGGAGCCGAGAACCAACCGACCAGTTATCCGTCGGGCTTTGGTTTCGTGCCCAGCAACGTTGTCACAACTACCTACTCCGCAGTCGCAGCGATCACGCGTCCTGCCGGTGTGGCTAACTCTTCCAATAGCCTCACCGGCAAGATTGCCACCGCTATCGGTGGGGCTGGCGAATTGGCGCCCGGGGCTGCCAGCCCTGCGCTGGAATCGGTAGCAATCACTCCATCGCAGGCGGTAGTAACTATCGGGGGCTCAACGCAGCTGAAGGCGGTCGCGACCTTTAACGATGGTTCGATCAAAGACGTCACCGCGGATTTTGGCTGGCAGTCGTCGGACGCACGCACAATCACGGCTGACCCATCCGGCGCGGTACGCGGCCTGGCCAGCGGTCAAGCTGTTATCTCGGGGAGCTACCAGGGAAATCAGGCTTCAGTGCCTGCAAGCAGCGCGATCGGTGAGGTGGGTTGGAGCGGCGCTCTCGTCATTACCGCGGGTGGCACATACAGCGGCAATTGGCAAAGTACCGACAGCAAGACTCCGGCAATCACGGTGGCGACCGCGGATCCGGTCATTATTGAGAACTCTCATATCCGCAGCGCCGGCAACCTGATTGCGACCAGCGTCGCAGGGAGCAACTTGACCGTGCGCAATACTACCGGTGTGGCTTTGAATGCGGGGGTAAAGGGGCAACCGAACGGCAAGTTCCTCGAGGTCACATCACCGGCGCGGCTCGATGTGGAGAACAACTACATGGAGAATGCGCAAGGCGGCGTGATCGTGCACGGGTATGGCGGCAATCGGGAGGGGGAACAGACGATCGTGATCCGGGCTAACCGGGCGCGCAACCTGAACGGCATGCTTAGCGATGGCCACGGCGGTTATTTGCCAGGTGAGAACTCGAACTTCGCCCAGGCGCATTTTATCCAGTTCGACACCGTGCAGTATGTACCGGGGGTTGACGTGGGGTGGAATGAGGTGGTCAATTATCCCGGCCAAAGCCTGGTCGCCGACAATATCGATGTCTACCGTTCAAGCGGTACGCCGAACCAAGCCCTGGAAATCCATGACACGTACATCCAGGGTGCTTACCCATATAGGGCTCAGGATGCCTATAGCGGTGGCGGGATCAAAGTCGACGCCAAAGCGGGCGACAGCGCGCGCGATGTTCCTGCCTTCAACAACATTCACGATAACCAGGTGGTGGGCACCACGAACCATGGCATCCAATTCGCCGCAGGCCACGACAACGTCGCTGTCAATAATCGGGTGATCTCCAGTGGTTTACTAGTGGATGGAACCAAGATTGCAGCCCAACAGGTGGGCATGGCCAACAGCGATGCTACCGGTACCGGGATGGCCAATGGGAGCATGTACAACAACTCCATGCACGACAATCTGATCGGCTGGGCATGCTGGCAAGCATCGTGCGCGAAAGAGGAATACCGGAGGGATGAATTCTTCCCGGCAGCGCCCGCAGACTATTCGGCCAACTCCATCGTAGCCGCGCGACAAATCACACTGGAGATGGAGAACAACGAGTACCAGGTGTGGCAGAACAAGGTGGCGTCTTCAGGCGTTAGCGTAGGTCCCAGTTTTTAATTAACCCCATCCTGTTTGCCGTGAAGGGGAAAGGGTTCCTGCAGTCGACGGGTTCTTTCTCGACCGTGTACCCTTGCCTCATGACAACCTGCCATTGCGACCAGATTTTGCCAGCCGCGGCCCAATCTTCCCCTGAAGTTTAGCTTCTTTCATCAGCCGCATCTCATCAACTATGTCAGACCCATCAGGGGATATTCTCCCAGTGAGTATAGAGAGGAATCATCATGACGCCGGAACAAGCGCTGGTCACTTCAACAGTCAATTCATGGAAGACGGCAATCGAGAGAGCTGAGAAGCTATTTTTACCTCTCACTGAACCACAGTTGCAAAAAGAAGTAGCGCCGGGGAAAAATCGGTTAATTTACCTTTGGGGACACCTGACCGCCGTCCACGATCGTATGCTGCCGCTGCTGGATTTGGGCCCACGGCTCTATCCCGAATTGGATGCTCCTTTCCTTACCAACCCCGATCGAACAACCCCTGATCTGCCAACGGGGGAAGAGATAAAGAAATTCTGGAAAGAGGTCAACGGGAAGTTGCTGGCGGGGTTCGAAAGCCTATCACCGGCTGAGTGGCTTAAGCGACACACGTCTGTGTCTGAGGAGGACTTCGCCAAGGACCCTTCACGGAATCGATTTTCGATTTTGCTGAGTCGCACGAGCCATATTGCGTTTCATCTTGGACAGACGGCGTTGATCCCGAAATAGCAGTGACTGATGGAGCAGGTCCCTCCACGGCTCGGCTTCCCCCGGATTTCCTGTCGAGAGGTGCGGCTTCGATCCGTGACATGTGCTTCTCTTAAGGAGAACAAGATAAGTGGTCATCGACGAGAGCGCTGAAGTAGGAAATCCGGGTACGCTCCTAATGACACAGCGGGAGCGGACGATCGGTTTAGTGCCGCGCCTACGGCGCTCGGATCCTCAAACGTTTGGCGGTCGGCCCTCCGGGCCTTGCAGCTACAGCGATCTTGCCGTGTCATTTCTCCCTCAACTTGCCGCAGGCAAGTCAGCTGCTCGGGATGACATGGGGAGTGTGGTGCTTCCATGCGGGATCTGTTGTAGGGATGTTTCCGAGACTGCCGATCGTCGTTAGGGCCAAGGTCTAAGCAGCGGGCTGCAGTTTCAACTTCATGATTAATTCTTGAAAGCGATGGTCGGCGCGGCATCCGTCGAACATAGGGTCGATGCCCAGCATGTTCATCCCCTTGTCACGGTTCAGGTACGCCCTGTTGAACCAGCGCATGGCGACATCGGGTTGGTGAAGTGCGCAATAAATAGCTGCGATATCCACGCCGGAAACATAGCTGTGAGCCGATGCAGCTTCCAACTGCCTGGCAATCTCCAAGGCTTGCTCCGATGCTCCCGCGAGAGCGAGGGCGTGGCCCCGTAAGGCCTCTACATTAGGACCGCCACCAAAAAGAGCCAGTGCAATTTTGAACTCGGCTAAGGCTTGCTCGTATCTTTCCTGTTGCTCGTAAATCTTTCCTTTTACCAGGTGGGCTTCGGCAAAGTAAGGATCCGTCGAAAGGACCGCATCCACGCGTTTCAAAGCCTCAGTCTGCTTGCGCGCCCAATAGGCAGTCTCAGCGGCGTCGGTGCTGATGATGGTTGACAAGGGATCAAGAGCGTGGGCTCGCTGGATTTCAACTTCGGCCTCTTCGGTTCTTCCCAGCCGGGAAAGGTGCAGGCTGTACCAGTGGCGCGCGGTTGGGTAAGAAGGATTCAATTGCAGAGCCTGCCGATACTCGGCCTCTGCGCCGAGCCAATCCCAATCACGGTCTGTTCTGACCGCACCCAGGACGGTATGGGCCTCGGCCAAGCCTCCTCCGAGTTGCAGGGCACGCTCCGCGGCGTCTTGTGCCTTTTCGAGAGAGCTAGCGGGCCCGGTACCGCCGTAACTACTGAGGAGCACATAGGCATCCCCCAGGGCGGCATAAGCTTCGGCAAACTTGGGGTCGGCTTGGATTGCGTCCTGATAGTGCGCAATCGACTTGGTCAGGCTGTCGAGGGTGCGTTTGTTCCATAGGAACCGGCCGCGAAGATACGCGTCCCGCGCCCTGACGTTTACCGGACGCAGGCCGGAGGCCGATACCGTGCTGCCCAGCGCCAAGGCAACCTGATTCACGATATCGTTGGCTACCGGTTCCTGCATGCTCAGCAGGTCGTCCCCGCTCTCTTCGTAAACTTGTGCCCACAGGTGGCGATCGTTGCGGGCGTCGATCAGGTCAGCGGTGACGCGGACCTGAGCCCCGTTGTGCAGGAATGATCCCTCGAGCACGGCATCCACATCCAGAGTCTGAACGATCTCCCGCATGGGTACCTGCCTCCCCTTGTATTGCATGACGGAGCTGCGGGAGATGACACGGAGAGGCGTACTGCCGGCCAGGCCGGTGATGAGCTGGTCAGTCATTCCATCGACTATGTAGTCCTGATCGGAGTTCTGCGCCAGGTTGACAAAGGGCAAGACCGCAATGGAATGGAATCCGGCGACTGCGTTCTTCGGCTGGTGCGCAGAACGCGAGCGGTGCAGGTACAAGAATGCGACGGCCGCCAACAGAGCGACAAGAATCGCCAGCCCCACAAGAAGAATTGGCCAGCGGGTTGGGATGGGGGGCGCTTCCTCTACCGCGGGCACAGGTGTCGCGGACAAGGGTTCCGGGGCGGGTTCCTGCAGGCTGGGTTGTGAGCCGTTTGTGGCGGATGGCGGTTTTTCTTCGCCAGCGTGGGCGCCCGATGAAGGAGGCTTCACGTCGTCCAATATAGGATTGGGCAACATGGGATCGGCAGCTACCTCCGCGATAAAGCGGTATCCCTGGCCGACAACCGTTTGAATGAACCGCGGATCCCGCGGATCGTCCCGCAGAATATAGCGGAGCTTGTTGACGGCGGTGTTAACACTGTGGTCAGTGTCCTGGTAGGCGTTCTCGCCCCACAGGCGGCGATTGATTGCGTCTCTGCGAACGAGTTTGCCGTTGTTCTGGAGCAGCAGGATGAGCAGCTCCATGGGTATTCGCTCGAGCTTGAGTGCCTGGCCAGACCGGCGTAGTTCATAGCGCTCGAGATCGAGATCAAATTCTTCAAAACGAAATGGTGCAGGCACAGACTTGCTCACTTGCTCGCGGGCGTTCATCCCGGCGGCTCTTCTTCAAGAGACTACGGCTCATTGCGACGCTTGTTCGGTGACGCCAAGTCTATCCCCAGACCCCGCGCCGTGCAACCAGATATTGCTGCATGTCGAAGAATAAAAGTGGCTTAGAGCTTTAGATGGGCTTTAGACAGGGTTTAGAAGTTCTCTATTGACCGGTTCTTCTGTCAGCCATGATGATTCGCCTCGACCTGGGTTGGGGCCCCGCCTCCCCTTAACAGGCGGAAGGAGCAAGTATTTATGAAGAAACGATGGAGATGGTTGGCCGGAAGCGCTTTGCTGTTGTGCAGCGCATATGCGCAGGGTCCCCTGGCCGCAAAGATCAACGTTACTCCCATTGCCAATTACACCGGCAGCAGCCCATTGCCTAAGCCAGCCAAAATTCTGGTTTATGACTTTGTCATTAATCCTGATGACATTCAGGTGGACAAGATGCAGGCCATGCGTCCCCGCCATTTGATTACCGGAGACCAGAAGCCGGATGCCATCGCCGCGAGTGCCAGCAAGAAGTATTCGGCGGAGCTGGTGAAGGCGCTCGCAAAAACAGGCATTCCCGTCGAGCATGTGGCCAAAGACACGCCGGCCTCGGACAATGCCATGACAGTCCAGGGCTCTTTCACCTCGGTGAAAGAAGGCAACAAGACAGAACGCGACACCATCGGCATGGGCGCCGGCGGCGCGGACGTGCAAACCAAAGTCGACGTGCATATCAAGACGCCATCTGACTCCGTTTTGTTTTCGCAATTTACGACCGAAACCAAGGCAGCCACGAATGTCGGGTCAGCCGTGCCCGTCGCCGCTGGATTGAACCCCGCGGCGGCCGTGGCCAAGTCGACGGTGGGAGATCGCAGGAAGAACTTGAACGCTTACGCCTCGAAGACGGCGGACGCGACGGCGAAGGAGATCATCAAGTCGATGGCGGCCCAGGGCTGGGTCAAGACTAACGACAAAGGCGAACTCATTGCCGACGCGGCCAAGTAAGGGTTAGCTCGGCGCCCCAGAACGTGGCGGTTCATAGCCCTCAAGGAGAAGGTTTATGAAAAGGATGGTGAGTATGCTTGCGCTGTTGCTGACGGGGAGCGTGGCGGGGAGCCTGCCCGCCGCGGCACAAAGTAATTCGCCGCCCGTCAAGGGTATGGGAAGCACGGTCGGGCTTTACGTTTACCCGAAGAACTCGCAGAGTGCGACGCAGCAATTGACGGACGAGTCACAGTGCTACAGCAACGCCAAGACGCAGACGGGGTACGACCCAAACACGACCACAACCGCGGCTGCACCCAAGAAGCAGGACCCAAAGAGCGGCGACGACCACGATATGGCGAAGGGTGCTGCTCGGGGAGCGATCATCTCCGGGGCTACCGGCGGTGATGCTGCAGCCGGCGCCCGCAGGGGCGCCATCATCGGGGGCATCAAGGAAAAGCGGAAGTCGAAACAGGAGACTGAGCAGGCTCAAAAAGAGGCGGACGCCGCCAAGACGACGACAACCTCGCAACCGCTCGATAACTTTAAACGCTCCATGTCGGCCTGCCTGGACGCTCGCGGCTATTCGGTCAAATAACAACGGCCGCAGCGGTCCGAACCGTTGTGGCGAACTCTTGATAGGAAGCAGGAAATATGAAAAGGAATCTGTGTGTTCTTTCGCTCTCGCTGGTTCTTGCAGCGCAGGTGCCCATGGCCTTTGCCAGTCCGCAGGAAACGGCTTCGGATGCCGCCCATGACAAGTTCAAGCAGGATATTAAAGCCGCTGTGCTGAATGGCAGCATCACGATTTCCCAGCTCAAGGAGCTGCAAACCAATGCTGAAGCTCTGAAGGCCTACAAGGCGGCACAGAAACCCGGCGGACCGGTTGACTTTATTACCCCGTGGCAATCGGTTTCAAAGATGAAGGCCATCATGGCCACCGTTAAGCAGCCGGACCGGGACACATTGGAGCAGGACCTCCAGGTGATGATGATGAACAAGCAGCCGACGACGGTGTCCGCGGAAGCGGAGAACCCCGGCGCGAAACTAGGCAAAGACACGTTCACCGCGATCATGCACGGTACGCCGACCGAAGCGCAGGTGAAAACGCTGCAGGACAGTATGAATTCGCTGCAAAGCATCAAGACCGATGGCGGCGGGAAATTGCAGCAGTTGATGAAGCTCAAGAAGGCGAAATCGGATATTGAGCAGACCATGGATGCGGGGGAGTTCCGTCCCCAGGATCGGCAGGCAGTGCTGAATGACTTGAATAGTCTCGGGCCGCAGGGTGGCGGCGGGGGTCTACGGCGAGGCCGCTCCTAACTGTTTGTTGCGCGGACCCGTGGGTGGAGATAGTATGGTGCCCCCACTTAGAAGGGTGTTGAAAAGGGATGTTTTGTAGATGGGAAGGGGAAGAACGTACCTCAGGGCCTAAAGGCCAAATGATATTACTGGTTTTATGTACGGGCTAAAGCCCGCACCTACCTTCTCTGACCTCAGAAATGAGTTTTTCCGCAGCCTCTAAGCCCTAAAGTCGTGCCCGGAATACAAACGGTGTTTGTCAGCAGCTTGTTAGGGAAATCCAGCTCTGCGATCGAGGATGATTGCGATTCGACGATGATGCACGCGAGGCCTACAAAGCGGCTCGGTTGGGCAATTGCCGCGACTCTCTTGATGTGCGGGATGTCGTTGCCGGCGCAGGAAACTCCAGGCGAAGCGCCGGTTCTCTCCTTGTCCCAAGCCGTCCAGGTTGCGCTGGAGCATAACCGCCCGGTAAATATTGCCAAGCTCGACATCGACAAATCCAAGTGGACGTTGGCCCAAACCAAGACCAAGCGGTTTCCTGCGATCAGCACTTACCTTTTTGCCTCGGGCGATATCACGTCACCGACGTTTAATTTTCCGGCGGGAAGTTTTGGTTTTGATAAACCTCAAACGTTCAAGCTGTCCACTGGGATCACAGGGTACGCGTCGGTGCAAGCAGCGCAGCCGATCTCGCAGCTATACCAGATCCATCTTGCTATCCGGGAGCAGGAGCTGTCTGTCGATTATTCCGGCGAGCAGTACCGAGGCAAAAGGCAGTCAACGGCTGCAAGTGTAAAGCAGGCCTACTACGCTGTACTGCAGACGGAAAGCGCGCTGGAGGCGCAGCAAGCCCTGGTTAAGTCGTATGAAGAGACAGATAGGGTTACAGCGCAGTATCTCACGCAGGAATCGGTGCTCAAGTCCGATAGCCTCCAGGTGAAGGCGAAGTTGGCACAGGCTCAGTATCAGATCATCCAGTTGCGCGACACGCTCGAGACGCAGAAGGAGCAGCTGAACGAGCTTATGGGGCGGGATATCGACGTTCCCTTTCGCACCGAAGGGGTGCCTCCGATAACTCCGGCAGAGATGGACCTTAAGGCGGCCCGGCAGATGGCTCTGGAACGGCGGCCGGAGGTGAAGGAAGCGGAGATCGATACCCATCGCGCCGACTACGACCGGAAGCTCTCCCGAGCGAAGTACATTCCCGCTGTCGGCGCAGCCATCCACTATCTTGACCCGATCAACACCGAGATACTGCCGCAGAATATCGTCTCAGCCGGGATGGAACTCACATGGGATCCCTTCGACTGGGGGGGCCGCAGGGACGAAGTAAAACAGAAAGATGTGAGCGTGCAGCAGAGCCACTACCAACTGCAGGAGACGAAGGCGCAGGTAACACTGGACGTCGATAACAGCTTCCGCAAGCTGGAAGAGAGCCGTAGCATGCTGGGTGTGGCGCAGGCCAGCAAGGTCGCGGCCGATGAGAAGTTGCGGGAAGTCAACGATGCTTACAAGCATTCCGCCGTGCTGCTGCGCGATGTGCTGCAACAGCAGGCTGCAGTCGCGAACGCGGACCATGACTATGAAGAAAGCCTGCTGGCCTTTTGGAATGCGAAAGCTTTATTTGAGAAAGCTATTGGGGAAGAGTGACTATGAATCCCACAATCATAAAGTTTTGCCTGACCGCGGCTGCGGGTACTTTCCTGCTGAGCGCGATTGGATGTAAGCAACAAGATGCCGCTGAGACGTTACCCATGCCCGTGCACACTGCCATGGTACAGACGATCGCGGTGGGTAACGGGGTCAAATACTCGGCCAGCATTGTTCCCTATGCGCAGGTCGACCTGGCCTTCAAGTCCGGCGGCTATGTCGAACGGATTCGACAAGTCAAAAGCCCGAGTGGAGGCATGCGCAATATCGACCAGGGAGATTGGGTGCAAAAAGGAACCGTGCTGGCAGTGGTGCAGCAAAAGGACTATCAGGACAAGCTGCAACAAGCCCAGGCGCAGCTCGCGCGCAGCCAGGCGGAGTACGACAAAGCTAAGCTAACCTTCGACAGGACCGCGGCCTTGTATGCGTCGCAGAGTGCCACTAAGCCGGACTATGATTCCGCCCAGGCGCAGTTGGCGAGCACAGCGGCGTCCGTTTCGGGGTCGCAGGCGCAGGTGAGCGAGGCGAATGTCGCGCTCGATTATTGCGAGTTGCGGGCTCCCTTCAGTGGCTGGGTGGTGAAACGCAGCATCGATCTCGGAACCCTGGTGGGCCCTGCCACCAATGGCTTCACGCTGGCTGATACGCAATCCGTCAAGGCGGTGTTTGGGGTTCCCGATACTTCGATTAGACGGGTGCGGTTGGGCCAGCATCTTGCTATCTCTACCGATTCCCTTCCCCAGCAGTTTGCCGGGCGTGTGAGTGCGATTTCGCCCGCCGCCGATCCGAAGAGCCGCGTGTTTTCAGTGGAGGTCACGATTGCCAACCCTAAGGACCAATTGAAATCGGGGATGATTGCGTCGCTGGCGTTGAACGGTGAGCAACTTCCGGAATCGGTGCTGGCAGTTCCCCTCGCTGCGGTGATACGGGATCCAGCACATGCCGACAGCTTCGCGGTGATGGTGACGGAAGGTGCGGGAGACCCTCCGACAGCGCGGTTGCGATCGATTGAACTGGGTAATACCTACGGGAATATGATTGCGGCGAAGGGCGGTCTCGCCTTCGGCGAACGGGTTATTACTACGGGCGTCAGCCTGGTCAAGAATGGCGACAAAGTCCGCGTTATTCCCTGAGAGCAAAGATGAGCCACAAATCAGAAGCCGAGTACATCGAACGAACGCATAACACGGCGCGTTTTTTCACGGAACACCGCCAGGTTGCGATGGTGCTGCTGATTGCTGTGTGTATGTGGGGCTGGTATGGCTACATGCACATGCCGAAGCGGAAGGATCCGAGTATTCCAGTGCGGGTCGCGGTGGCTTCGACGGCGTGGCCGGGTGCGACGGCGCAGGAAGTAGAGCAATTGGTGACCCGCCAGGTGGAACAGGTGATGGCGACAAATGCCTTCATCAAACCTCCTTTGGCTTCTGACTTCGGCATACGGTCGATCAGTTTTCCCGGGCTGTCGCTGGTCTATGTTCAGCTCGACGACCAGGTCACCGACCCGAAGAAGCAGTTCTCGGATATCAACCTCAAGCTGAACGCCGTCAACAGCCGGCTGCCGCAAGGCGCGGGCCCGGTTCAATTCAATAGCGACTTTGGCGATACGGCTGCGCTGATGCTGACCATTGCCAGCCCTCGGGCCAGCGACGTCGACATCGCCTTGCGAGCCAGGTCTATCCGGAATGCCATCGAAATAACGCGCGCGGCGGAAGGCCGGCGGGCGCCGCAACCGCGGGTGAGCATTGTGTACGCGTTTCCGATCTCCGTTTCGCCTAACCTGGTGCGCGATGCATTTATGGCGGTACTGCAGGCAGGCGGACAGAACAAGTTTGTCTCCGATCCGCATTTCTTTTCCGGCAGCGGGTTTATTGGCGCCGACGTCAGTTCTCCTCTCAGCGATGAGGAGTTGCGCGCTCTGGGTGATCGGTTGGTGTTGGAGAGGCTGCATCAGTCGGAGATTCATCCGGACAGTTGGCCGGCCGCGTTCATCCGGAATCCCGCGGACACGGAGGCCCGACTGGCGGCAGTCGCGGGGGACAAGTACTCCTACCGGGAGTTAGACGACTTTACCGACCTGATCGGCAGGACGCTGCAGGGCGCGCCGGAAGTGGCCAAGATTGAACGCAAGGGCGTGCTGCCGGAGCAGATTTTTCTAGACTACTCGCAACAGCGGCTGGCCGAATACGGCATGACGCCGAGCAATCTCAAAGACATCCTGGGCGCTCGCAACATCACGCTTCCCGGCGGCCAGCTCGAGGTTGGGCTGCAAAATATTCAGGTGGATCCTTCGGGCAAGTTCACCAGCCCGCAGCAGATTGGCGACGTGATCATTGGGGCTTCTTCGTCTGCCGCCCAAAGCCCAGTCTACCTGCGCGACCTGGTGGATATTTCCCGTGGGTACCAGAGCCCGGCGAAGTATTTGAACTACCTGACGTGGGCAGACAAGGATGGGCACTGGCGGCGCAGCCGCGCGGTCACGGTCGCGGTGCAGATGAAAGATGGGGAGCAGATCGACGCATTCGGTCATAGCGTCGACGCCAAGCTCGCGGCAGTCAAGCAATACTTGCCGGATGATCTGATTATTGCCCGGACCTCGGACCAGCCATTGCAGGTGGAAGAGAACCTTAGCCTGTTCATGGATGCGCTCTACGAAGCCATCGCTCTGGTGGTGCTGGTGTCCTGGCTCGGGTTCTGGGAGTGGCGTTCGGCTTTGCTGATGGCCATCGCCATCCCGATCACGCTGGCGATGACGTTTGGGACTTTGTACCTGATAGGGATTGATATCCAACAGGTATCCGTCGCCACGCTGATCATTGCACTCGGGTTGCTGGTGGATGATCCGGTGATCGCCGGCGATTCGATCAAGCGGGCCCTGGCCGAGGGGCACCCCAACGTTATTGCCGCGTGGCTGGGCCCAACGAAGCTGGCGACGGCCATTGTGTATGCCACGGTTACCAATATTGTGGCTTACCTCCCGTTCCTGTTGGTGACGGGAAGCACGGGCGAGTTTCTTCACAGCCTGCCGATCGTGATGACGGTGGCTCTGATCGCCTCGCGGCTGGTTTCGATGAGCTTTCTTCCGCTGCTGGGGTACTATCTTCTGCGCCCGGAAAAGAAAGTGGAGAAGACGCTGGAGGAGCAGCGCAACAGCGGGTTCTTCGGACTGTATGCACGGACTGCCAAATACTCGATCGAACACCGATGGAAGTTCTTTTTCGGTTCCCTGCTCTTCCTGGCGTTGGGAGTTTTCATTTTCTCGCGTTTGAATTCGGCGTTCTTCCCTGAGGACGTCCAGTACTGGTCGTACATCGATGTGTGGCTACCGAACGATGCCACGCTCGAGGCGACCAACCAGACGGCACGGCAGGTGGAACAGGTAGTCCGTGAACAGGCAGAGAAGTTTTCCAAGGAACATCCGCAGAGCGATCATCCGGGCGATGTGTTGCGCTATGTCACGACGTTCGTGGGAGGCGGCGGACCGCGATTCTGGTTTTCGGCTTCGCCGCAGTTGCAACAGTTGAACTATGCGCAGGTGTTGATCGAGGTCAAAGACAAGGAAGTGACGCCGCAGTTCATTAAAGAACTGCAGCCGGTGCTGACGGCGTCGATTCCTGGCGCACGCATGGATGCGCGGCAGTTGCTGACGAACCCGATCGACTATCCGATCGAGATCCGCATCTCGAGCAAAGCGGATGTCAACGCCAAGGACGAGGCGGAGGATATTCGCGGGCTGCGCGCGATCGCAACCAAAGTGGAGGATATTTTCCGATCCATACCGATTGCGGAACGCACGCGGAACGAATGGGGTGACGAGAACACGCAGATTGCGTTGACCATCGATCCTGACCGGGCGAACCTGGCCGGCATCACCAATATGGACGTCGCCAATTCGACGACCTCGGGAATGAGCGGAACGACGGTCAGCGCTTTGCAGGAGGGCCAGAAGCAGATTCCGATCGTGGCCCGGTTGCGGATGGATGAACGGTCGCAGCTTTCGGACATCCAAAATATGTATGTTTATGGATCGCAGGATAATACGAAGATTCCGCTGGTGCAGATCTCGAACATCGATCACGACCTGATCACGGGGCGGATCGTTCGCCTGGAGCAGTTCCGGACCATTAATATACGGAGTTTTCCGGTGGCGGGGCGCTTGAGTTCCGAGGTGTTGAAAGAGGCGTTGCCTCGCCTGGAGCAGTTAAAGGCTAGTCTCCCGCCGGGGTACCAGATGCAGATTGGCGGGGAGTACGACAAGACCAAGAACGGATTCAAGAATCTGGCGATGGTGATGCTGGTTTCGAGCGCCGCCATTTATCTCGCGCTGCTGTTTCAATTCAAGAATGCGATCAAGCCGCTTCTGGTTTTGGCGGCTGCGCCGTATGGCATGATGGGGGCCTTCGCTGCGTTGTGGGTCATGGGTGAGCCGTTTGGATTTATGGCTTTCCTTGGGGTGGCCAGCCTGATCGGTGTGATTGTGAGCCATTCCATCGTGCTGTTCGACTTTATTGAAGAACGGCACGCGGAGGGCGATGACTTTGAGTTGGCGCTGATCGACGCCGGTATCCTGCGGCTGCGTCCGGTACTGATCACGGTGGGCGCCACGGTTCTGGCGCTGTTGCCGCTGGCTTTGCATGGGGGCCCACTATGGAAGCCCCTATGCTATGCACAGATTGGCGGCCTGCTGGTGGCGACCGTGGTTACGAAATTGCAAGTCCCGGTGATGTATGCGATCTTTGTCCTCGACTTCAAGATTCTGAAGTGGGAGACGGATGAAGGTAAAGTGGCCGCCCCGGTAAGCGGCGCGGCACTCCATAAACCGAGTTTTTCATAGGGATATTGCATGACGATGGGAAAGAGTTTTGCGATTGCATGGATGTGCGTGGTTTGTTTGCCGGGGCTGTACGGTCAAACGAAGAGCTCGGGCGCGTCTGCCGCGGAACCGGGCATTCTGAAGGAATACGACCAGGCGATCGACCAGGTGGCGGAGCGCGCGATGCAGTCGGTGGTGGAGATCGAGGTCACGGGCTACGGAGTACCTGAAAAGGATAAGGACTCTGGAGATCAGCAACAGGCGCTCGAACGGCAGCGGTCTCTCGGTTCGGGGGTTATCGTGGACCCGGATGGTTACATCATGACCAACAATCACGTGGTCGCGGGCGCGTTGCGCATCCGGGTGATCATCGCGCCGGCCACAGTTGAGATGGTGACCGGGAATACAAAACTAGGGAATCGGCAGCGGGTGTATGAAGCCAAGCTTATCGGGACTACCCGGTATGCGGACCTGGCCTTGATCAAGATTGAAGAAAAGGGTCTTCCGTTTATTCCGCTGCCACCACTCTACAATTTCCACCTGGGGCAAACGGTGGTTGCGATCGGAGCCCCCGAGGGATTGGACCATACGGTCACCAAGGGAATCATCAGCGCGTTGGGGCGGCAGCCGGAGGTCGACAGGCCTATGGTGTATGTGCAAACCGATGCACCTATCAATCCGGGTAACAGCGGCGGCCCATTGGTTGACCGGAATGGCAACCTGGTGGGTATTAACACCTTTATTGTTACGTCTGGAGGCGGCAGCGAAGGCCTTGGCTTTGCGATCCCGGAGCCGATTGTCGGCTTTGTTTACCACGAGCTCAAGGACCACGGTATAGTCCCCCAGGTGACGATTGGCGCCCATGCCCAATCCATCACGCCTGCGTTGGCAGCCGGCCTCAAACTGCCACAGGATTGGGGAGTTATCCTTTCCGACATCGATTCAGGTAGCCCTGCTGCGGCAGCGGGGTTGCAGGCAAAAGATGTGGTAACCACCATGGATGGTCTGAGAGTCGACGCGCTGCCCAAATACACCGCTTTCCTTTATGTACATAAGCGCGGTGCGCCGATCACGATGGAAGTGCTGCGCGATGGCAAGCCGGTGACAGTTTCGGTGACCCCGGTGAATCTTCCCCCGGTGGTTGAGAATTTGTCGGACCTGATCAATCCCAAGAGGGATCTCCTTGCGCCTCTGGGTATTTTTATCATCGACCTGAAGCACTCCCCGGTCACGGCTATGCTCAATCTCCGATCGGATCATGGAGTGCTGGTGGCTGGTTTGTTGGGAGGAGAACCTGCTACTGCTGCGGATCTGGGAGCTGGGGATGTTATCCGCGCTGTGAATGGACAGCCGCTCGATGACTCTCAACAGTTGCGGCAGATTCTCGGTGGATTGAAACCCGGGGATGCGGTGGTTCTCGAGGTGGAGCGGCAGTCGGTTCTGCAGTATGTGGCTTTTGAGATGGAGTGAGGTTGGTTTTATCGGCGGCCAAAAGCAAGGGTCGTTGACGCGTTGAGTGAAAGCATTTGAAAAATCCGTTTTCGGCCCATGTACGCCTCACGGCAAGCCGGGGCGGGTTGGGCGAACATGGGGCACCCGTCCAGAACACATAGATCGTGGTTACCAGGGGAAATCCGCCGGCTGCGCGGGTTAGGGCTTTGCGGGTTGGCGGACGAGACGTTCCATCAAGACGGCACTTCGCTTTGCTTGCTTCGGCAGTGAATCCAGAAATGCGGTTTCACCTTCGGCGTGATAGCCCTCGCCCAGGATCCCGACGCCTACCAGGCCTGGCACATAAGGAGCCGCAAAGGAGATATCACCGGCACCTCGGGTCATGGGACCGCTAAGCTGGACCGGTCCCAGACCCAGTGCTTCGCTGGCCTTGCTCCAGTCGTGAAACAACTGCTGGCTCGCGGAAGAGGCGGCCATCGCGGGATAAGAGTCTTCAAAGGTGAGGGTCGCGCTGGTCCGCGGAAGATGTTGCTCGACGATGGCGCGCATCTTCTTCTCTACTCGATCCGTTTGCTCATTGCTCAACGTTCGCAAATCCCCAACAGCGAGGGCGGTTGCGGCGACCACGTTGTCTTTGCCGGTCGCGGTTCCCCCGGTTTGATCTTGATTTAATTGCGCAGTTCCCCCGCCGAGGATTAAACCGACGCTATAGGTCAATCCGTCTTCGGGCAAATCTCGCCGGAAGGCATCAAGGATTCGGCTCAACTCATAGATCGCGCCGTAGCCGAGGCGGTCGGCAAAGATCTGCGAAGAGTGGCCGCTGATGCCGGTCGCCGCGATGTGCCAGGTAGTGCTGCTTCGGCGGGAAATGCTGATGGTGTCCTGACCGTCGATGCGTACGCTGGGCTCAAATTCGAGGGCGACATCGCTTTGCTTCGCGGCTTGCACCAGGTCGCGCCGCGCCAGTTCCAGCGGGTTGCCGAAGCGCTCCTCATCTCCGCTGAGTACGATCCGGATCTCTGTGTTGCGCAGCACGCCCGCGGAGTCCATGGCTTGGAGCGCGGCCAACATGACAACCAGACCACCTTTCATGTCCGCTACGCCGGGGCCGGTCGCGATCTTTCCGCTGGTGCCGGGCACGATGCTGTAGCGCTGAAAGGGGCTTGAGGCCTCAAACACTGTGTCCATGTGCCCGACCAGCAGGAGCCGCTTACCGCAATGCCCCTGGCCTTCAGGGCAAGGATGTTCCGCTACCAGATCTCCGGCGCGGAGAGTCAAGGTGTCCATAGGGACCCACTTGACACGGAAGCCCAACTTTTCCAGGCGCGGGGTCAGGAGACCTTTGATCGCCAGCACTCCTGGAAGATGCATGGTGCCGCTGTTGGTGTCGACGAGCTGCTGCAGCAGAGCGAGGTCGGCGGCGTTGTTGGCGTCGACATTTTCGGCCATGCGTTGTTCGACCGGGCTCAGTGAAGGCCTTGACGGGTTCGCCTGAGAGTGCGCCACCATGGATGCGAGCAGAGCGAGGGGCAGCAGGGCCCTCGAAAGGTGTAACGATCGCATGTGTGCGGCAGAATACCATGAGGCGTCCAGGGAAGAGGGCTTCGTTCTTTGGTCTGAGGCGATCAGCCTTCGTCCGGCAGAACTGCATCGGCTTCTATTTCAACCCGCCAATTGGGGTTGAGCAGCTGCGCGATGACCATGGTGGCGGCCGGGCGGATGCTGCTGAACACCTCTCCATGGGCGCGTCCGACCTCTTCCCAGTCTTCCATGTTCGCAATGTACATGCGGGTTCGCACTACGTGCTCAAATTTGGCGCCCGCCTGGTGAAGTGCCTTTTCCATGAGGGCCAGGACATGACGCGTTTGCTCCGCGGCCGATAGATCTTCGGCACCCACCGGACCGGTACCGGAAACATGGACCACGTTACCAATGCGGACGGCCCGCGAGAAGCCGATGATTGGCTCATAGGGAGATGTGCCGGGAATGTTTTTGCGATTCATCACTGCCCCTTTGGATGCGATGGTTGGTCGGTTAAGACGACGGAGGTCTCGATCTGCCGGGTGGGGATATCCCAATATTTTCGCAGAAGCCGTTCCTTCTCCTCCTGCGAAACGAGGTGAAAACCGTGGCGCTGATAGAAGTGTATGGCCCAATGAGCAGCGGCCCAGGTGCCGATCAGCACCGGACGTTTGGTCATGGCTCTCAAGTGAGCCAGGAGCTGCGCACCGACCCCTTGTTTTTGGTAGTCAGTCCTGACATAGGCATGGCGAATCAAGGTTACATCGGCATCGTCCTGCGAGCCCATCACGCCTACCAGGGAGCCATCATCGTCGCAGCCCCAAAAGTGCACGCCGTTTGCTATCTCATGGGTTATTTCTTCAGGGGTCATATAGGGATCGTGCAGGCAATCAGCCGGGATGATTCCGCGGTAGGCAGACGCACCGTCGTTGATGATATTCCAGGTGGCGAGGAAATCGGACTCGCGACAGGGGCGAATGGTAAATCGGCTCATCTGATATAGATCGCACGGGTGATAGCGGAAATCCAGGATTAAATTGTGGCGGACGGATGCGATTGCCTGGAAATACTGAAGAAAGAAGGAGACGGACGAAAGTCAGATTTCGTCCGTCTTTGTGTCGCAATCACAGTTGCGCCCTTCTACGTGTTGGAAGGAGCAGCGGGCTGCTGGTGCTTGTTGGCCTTGCGGGCTTGCTTGATTTGTTCGTATTGCTGCTTTTGGGTGTCGGTCAGGATCGCCTCTATCCGGCTATCGCTATCCTGACGAATGCCGTGCATCTTTGCTTTTTTGTCACTGGGAGCGAGCGTGGTGTCGGAACGCAAGCCCTGCACCTGCTGGTCACGGTCGGCCAGTATTGGCTCGATCTTTGATACCTGATCGGGGGTGAGGCCAAGTTCCTTCGCCATCTTTTTAGCCTGGTGACGAGGATTGGGAACATGAGCCGGCCGCGGCGCCGGAGACTGCGCAGCGACTGGGGGTGGGGCAGTCTGGTCTTGCGCCAGAAGTGCATTGCCTGATAATCCAACAACTAAAACAGATCCGAGGGCGACTGATGAGAAGAGGTTACGCATGGTAGAAGCTCCTTGAGATTCTTCGTGACATCTAGTACGTATATGCAGACCCACTCCCTAAGAAGAGGTTGCGGTTTGGCCCTTTTCGCCTCTGCTAGACTTCTCTCATTTCACTGAGGAGAAAGACGATGGCGCGGCTAGGGAAAATGTCAGCAGTTCTCTGGGTTGCAGTTGGCTCTTCGATTGTATTTGGGCAAGCGGCGAAGCCATCTACAGCCTCCCGGACCCTCGTCCGCGCAGGACATCTGCTGGATGTAAAGACAGGTAAGGTACTCGACGCACAGACCATTGTTGTCAACGGCGACACCATTTCTTCGGTGGGGGCTACCTCCACGGTTCCAGCGCAACCGGGAGATACGGTAGTTGACCTTGGTGATATGACGGTGATGCCTGGCTTGATCGACGTCCATACGCATATCACCGGCGTGACTAACTTCGACCCTTATTTTGAGCTGACCCAGACCGATGCCAAAGAGGCAATCCAAGGAGTGGTCAATGCCCGGACGACGCTGATGGCGGGGTTCACCACGATCCGCAACGTCGGCGCCGGGGGATACACCGACGTGGATCTGCGGGACGCGATCAACCAGGGCCAGGTGCCAGGGCCTCATATGCAGGTGAGCGGGCCGCCACTGGGCATCACCGGCGGCCACTGCGATGAGAATCTTCTCCCCATCAAGTACCACGTAACGGGGGATGGCGTCGCCGACGGCATCGCGGGCGTGCAGCAAAAGGTCAGACAGAATATCAAGTACGGCGTCGACCTGATCAAGATTTGCGCGACCGGGGGCGTGTTGTCGAAAGGAGACGATCCACAGGCGTCGCAATACACGCTCGAAGAGATGCGCGCGATCGTAGCCGATGCACACCGGCTGGGGCGGAAGGTAGCTGCGCACGCGCATGGTTCCCAGGGCATCCTGTGGGCGAGCGAAGCGGGGGTTGACTCGATCGAACATGGCAGCTATATCGATGACGCCTCGATTGCCGAGATGAAGAAAAACGGAACCTACCTGGTGCCTACGCTCTACCTGGAAGACTGGATGGTCGAAAAAGGAAATTTACCGCCGATCTACCAGCAGAAGATGAAAGATACCATTGTGGTTGCCAAGAAGAACATAAGGCATGCCATACAGTCCGGGGTGAAGATCGCGTTGGGCACTGATGCCGCGGTTTATCCCCATGGGCTGAACGCGCATGAGCTGGATGTGTATGTGAACCAGATGGGCATGACGCCGCTCGCGGCGCTGCAATCCGCGACGATCAACGCCGCAGATTTGATGGGCTGGAGTTCCAAAACGGGCAGTATCGAACCAGGCCATTGGGCGGACATCATCGCGGTAAATCGCAATCCGCTAGACGATGTGCGTGTTCTGCAGCAGGTTGGCTTCGTCATGAAAAGCGGTGTTGTTTACAAAAACGAAAACGGCAAACATGGAGACACTTCCCAGTAGGTGCACGCTATTTGTCGGCGTAAAGGGTTGCGATTGCGTTGATGACACCTTCCACCATCGGTGTCATGACCACATAGCCGGCCGCGTTGGGATGCACACCCTCGATGGTCATATCCGGGACGTAATGTTCTCCATCCGGGGCTAACAGCGCGGAATGATAGTCGACGACTGGGATTCCTTTTGATAAGGCGTATTGTTCGATCCAGGCGTTCCAGGTGTTAATGCGATCGTAGCGGGTTAGCGAGGAGTCGGCGCTCTCAGCCGCGGTGCACTGGGAAGCATCGCAACCCCAAGGCGGAATCGTTGCCAGGATTACATGAATACCGTTGGCCTGGGCCATTTGGACCATCGCTTCGACATTGGCCGCGGATGGTTGTAGAACCCAACCGGGATAGACGTCATTTGTGCCAACCAGGATGTGAACTATCTCCGGATGCAAGTCAATCAGGTCGGTTTGAAAGCGTGCCAACACCTGACTGCTGTTCTGGCCGCTGATCCCTTTGTCGATCCAATTTGGATGTTCCGCGAACTGCGGGCCTTGCTGACCGCTGCCCCAAATGGCGGTGATGCTGTCGCCGATAAAGACTACCGACGGAGGGTTCGGGATTGTCTTTTGGGCGAGGTCAGCGTCGGCAATGGCTGCACTGCAGCCACAAAGGCTGATGGATGCCAGATATAAGACAGCAAACGCCCGGACGCAATCTAGTTTTCGACACGTTGTTGGAGACCGGCTATCACTGCGCGCACGCATTTGTACTTCCTCCGAGGAACATGACTTATGAATCGGCCGCAACCCTATCCTTCTTTAGCCGTCGCTTCGGGACTCAATTCGTAACAGCCGGTTGAATACTTCACACACAAGCTAAGGGCTGAGGCCGAGCCTTTTACCCAGATTTTTTTGGCGCCGGCGAAAACATATCTCCGCAGAGAAAAAGCGCACGTCGATCATGCACTGCGATGGATAAATTTCTCATGTTGACTGTGTTAAGTGCGCTTCAGAGGTGGTGGCGAAAGCAGTCAGATCGTGCCTATCCCTTGCGCTTCTACAGGAAGTGCTGTATCTTTCCCGCAGAAGTGAAAAGGGAAGCACATGAGCGGCGCTCGCATTGATCTTCCACAAGGCACTCTGGATTTGCTGATCTTGCGAACCCTCGCCCTGGGCCCTCAACACGGTTGGGCCATTTCTGAGCGGGTTCAACAGATGTCAAGCGATGTGCTGCAGATTCAGCAAGGCTCGCTGTACCCGGCGCTGCATCGGATGGAACGGCGTGGGCTGATCAAGGCTCGCTGGGGAACGTCAGAGAATAATCGGCGGGCGAAATACTACGAACTCTCCAAGAATGGGCGCCAGCAACTCGAAGTGCAGAAAGATGCGTGGCAGAGATTGACGGCTGCCGTAGCCCAGGTGCTGGGAACCGCTTAGGAGACACGGAATACTCAGCGATTTTGTTTTCCGGCTTCGCTCCCAATGAACGAACAAAGAGTGTGGTGTCGCACCTCCGGCGCACCCACGGCACGCCGGGGCAGGGCGAACCATCCTGCCAGATTTCCCAGCCCTTCCGGGCTGGGCTGCACATTTTGGCGCCGGCCCTCTCGGCCTGGATGGCAAACACCGCCTTCCCATGTTCATTCCTCCCTTAACTTGCCGCAGGCAAGTCGGCTGCTCGGGATGAACAAAGGAAAGGGTGACGCTTCCATCTGGGATCGGTTCACGGCACGCCGGGACAGGCTGCTGGTACCTTCACCTCTTCCTCTTGCGTTCCCATAGGGTTAACGGTATATTGCTCCTATTGGGTAACAAGAGGAGAGGTCGTGGGCGAAAAGACGGATGTCTGGCAGGGGACGCTGGCACTCATGGTGTTGCGGACGCTGGAAACACTCGGCCCGCTGCACGGATATGGACTGGCGCGGCGGATCGAACAGACGAGCGGCGATCTCCTACAGTTGAACTATGGCACCCTGTATCCCGCTTTGCTCAGACTCGAGCAAGAGGGGTTTATCCGGTCCCGATGGGGCGTCTCGGACAATAACCGCAAAGCCAAGTATTACGAGCTCACCAAGGCCGGCCAGCGGCAATTGAAGAAATCCGCTGCCGAATGGGAACAAACCACTGCGATCCTGGCTCGCTTCCTCACTCCGGCGGGCGAATCCTAAGGAACGCTATGCGCAAATTGCGAGCTTTGTGTTTTCGCGTGCTGGGCCTCTTCCGCCGGCGGCAGGCCAGCGAGGACTTCGCCGCCGAGTTGGAATCCCACATCGCGCTTCACACCGAGGCGGGCATCCGCTCCGGTCTTACGGCGGAGGAAGCGCGCCGCCAGGCTCTCATCCACCTGGGCGGCGTGGAACAGACGCAGCAGGCTCAGCGCGAACGCCGCAGTTTGCCATGGCTTGATTCCCTTCTGCAAGACACGCAGTATGGCGTGCGCACGCTGCGTCGAAGCCCCGGTTTCACCGTCACCGCAGTATGCACGCTGGCCCTGGGGATCGGCGCATGCACTGCCATCTTCAGTTTGGTGAATGCGGTTCTCTTGCGATCGCTGCCGTATGGGGACCCCGATCGACTGGTGTATTTGTTTACCCCGAATCCCCACATCGCCGTTCCCGTTGAGGTCATGACCCCGAGCTATGCGGATTTCTACGACATAGGACGACAAGGCCATTCGTTCGCCAAGATGTCGGTTTTTGAGCAGGCAATGTTCAATCTTGCGATGGGCGGCTCGGTGGAAAAGGTAAGCGCAGCCAAAGTCGACGAAAACTTTTTTGCAACTCTGGAGTCGGCTCCGGAAATCGGACGCGCCATCGGGACCGATGATAACGAGCCCGGGCATAATCGCGTCGCCGTCATCAGCGACTCGCTCTGGCACTCGATGTTCGCTGGGAGTGCCGATATCCTCGAACGTTCGCTCTCATTGAAGGGAGCCCACTACAGAATTGTCGGCGTGATGCCGCCGGCATTCGGATATCCCTCCAGTTCCGACTTGCCGTATGGAAACGCGGGGATCAAAGCGACCCATATCTGGATTCCGCTGGCGCTCACCGCCAAGCAGAAGGCGGAGCGCGAACCGGGCAACGATGAGGCGATCGCGCGTTTGCGGCCTGGAGTTTCGGTGCGTGAGGCGCAGGCGGAAATGAGTGGCATCATGATCCGCCTCGATCAGCTGCATACCGGCGACTTCGGAAAAGGTTGGGGCGCGTTGGTCAAAAATTTCATGGACAACGCCGTGGGACCGGTGCGCCCCCTGATGTGGCTGCTGCTGGGGGCCGTGCTGCTGGTGCTGTTGATTGCCTGCGGAAACGCGGCTAGCCTGCTATTGTCCCGGGCGGCCAACCGGACCCGAGAGCTGGGCATGCGGGCGGCGCTGGGGGCTGGCCGTGGGCGCATCGTTCGCCAGTTGCTCACGGAATCGCTGCTGATCGGTGTCGCCGCGGGAGTCCTCGGCATTGGACTCGCGTACCTCTTTCTGCACCTGCTACTACTTCTCGATCCGGGAGACATTCCGCGCCTTCATGAGGCATCGTTAGACACTCGGGTGCTGCTTTTCACGGTGGGCGCGTCTCTGCTGACCAGCATGCTGGCCGGTATTCTTCCTGCGTTGGCTGTCGTGCGGATGAGTCTTACTGGTTTTCTGACATCGGGCGGAGGGGGCATGGGAACGGTTGCGCATAGCCGGTCGCAGAGCGTACTCATCGTGGTGGAAGCTGCGCTGGTGGTGGTATTGCTCGCCGGCGCGGGGCTCTTCATTCGTAGTTACCTGAACGTTGAGTCAATCACCACCGGGTTCTCGCCCGCCACGGTCACGATGAATGTGTCGCTCGATGAGCGTTATGGCACGCCACAACAACAAGGCGCTTTTTTCAGAAATCTAATTGGCAAGATCGGTACGCTTCCAGGGGTCGATGCAGTAGGAGCTATCAACTACCTGCCTCTCACTCATTCCGAGAGCCTGGATTTCCTTTGGGTGGATGGCTATGCGAACCAGAAAGATCAGATGGCCGAGGGACGCTCGGTCACACCGCAGTACTTTCGCGCGATGAACATTCCATTGCTTGCGGGGCGCTTCTTTACCGAGGATGACGTCTCGATCCCAGTGCGGCCAACGATCGTCAACGAAGCATTTGCCAAGAAATACTTTGCAGGCCGCAATCCTATTGGAGGGCGAATCAGAGTCTCCGAAAAGGACTCATGGAGCACGGTGGTGGGCGTGGTGGCGGATGTACGCCATTTGACCCTGGAAGAGGCTGCGCAGCCACAGATATATACCCCGAATTACGAGGTTGGCGGCGCGTACATCGCGGTGCGATCTATGCGGCCAACGTCAGCGGTAGCATCCGAGATCCGGGCGACGTTGAAGGGCATCGATCCCAACCTGGCGCGCAGCGATGTTCACACGATGGGGGATTTGATGTCCGAAGCCACGGCCCGGCGAAGGTTTCAAACGTCGTTGCTCGGCGTGTTTGCGGCAATTGCTCTTTTTCTGGCGTTGGTTGGACTGTACGGTCTGATGGCGTACTCCGTGAATTGCCGGACGCGTGAATTGGGGATCCGGATGGCCCTGGGCGCGCAGCGAACGCACGTTACGCTGCTGGTTTTAAGGAAGGCCGGCTTTTTGTTGGGATTGGGCCTGGCATGCGGCCTGATGTGCACATGGATATCCACGCGAACCGTGAAAGCGTTTCTTTTCGGCGTGGATGCCCACGATCCCGCCACGATTTTGTGGGTCTGCGTGCTGCTTGCGGTTTGCGGGTTTATTGCAGCATTGATTCCGGCGCGGCGCGCCGCCTCGATCGATCCGATGCAGGCGCTCCGGACTGAGTAGGTGGGTCCCGCTCCCAAGCTCAGTCCCGAAGGGACGGCTGAACTTAGCTCAGGATGCCAGTCCTGGGTTGGATGGGAAAGCACGACCAGTCTCGTTAGGGACTGGCTGAAAATACGCCGCGACGTCATCCTGAGAAACCTTCAGCCGTCCCTGCGGGACTTGATCATGTTTCACGATGTACCCAGGACTAACGTCCTGGGCTAAGTTCAGCAAAGTTCAGCCGTCCCTACGGGACTCTTCGTGGCGGTTGTCAACCCCCGAGACCGCGTTTCCAGGATAGGTCCGCGGAACCGCAGATCCCTCCGCTCCGGTCGGGATGACAAAGGAAAGGGAACCGGTTCCATAAAAAGTAGTTACTGAACCGAGGCGTTTTTGAAAGCTAATTTGGACAGGTCTGAAGTTCAGCCGTCCCTTGCGGGACTAAACTCCTAGTCTGGTCTCGCACACTCTCAAAAGCCCGTGCCTTCAGCGAGCGTCCCGCATTGATCTAGGACCTTCGACCTAGGAAGGCCCTCAGCCCATCGAGTAGCATGAACCATGTTTTTCTCATCGATTCGACCTGAGGGGAATCGCAACAGCATGAAAATTCGCGTCGTGACTCTTTGTACCGCCCTGGTTTTTGCGGCTCTGGGTGCCGCTCCCTATGCGGGCGCCCAAGCTGCTGCGGTGACCTCGCCCGAATATGACCTGCTGCTGAAAGGCGGCCACGTGATCGATGCCAAGAACAATATCGATGGGCTGATGGACGTCGCGATTCGAGACGGCAAGATCGCCAAGGTGGCTCGGACCATTCCGGCGCGCAGGGCTATCAAGACGGTGAACGTCACCGGCATGTATGTGGTACCGGGATTGGTGGACATTCACGTACATGTCTATGCGGGTACGGGCGAGAAGGACTCTTACGCCGGGGATTTAAGCGTGTATCCGGATGGGTTTACGTTTCGCAGCGGGGTGACGACGGTAGTGGATGCGGGATCGTCAGGGTGGCGGAGCTTTCCGGATTTCAAGAGTCGTGTGATCGATATCTCGAAGACACGAGTGCTGGCGATGCTGAACATCGTCGGCGCCGGCATGCGGCCCAATGGGATCGAACAGAATATGGCGGACATGGATGGACAGAAGACGGGGGAGATGGCGCTGAAGTATCCGGGCATCATTGTCGGGATCAAGAGCGCGCACTTTGCCGGTCCTGAATGGAAGCCGTATGAACAAGCTGAGATCGCGGGAAAGATGGCGAACATCCCGGTAATGATCGACTTCGGCGCCCGGCGCATCGAGCGGCCCATCTCCAAGTTGTTTGCGGACTACCTGCGGCCTGGAGATATCTATACACACGCCTTTTCGGGCGAGCGGGGAGAACAGGACAACGTTACCGGCGGCGTGGGCCGCGGGCTGCGAGAGGCTCGGGCCAAAGGAATCTATTTCGATGTAGGCCATGGGCAGGCGAGCTTTGCGTGGTCGGTGGCGATCCCGCTCTTGATGGATGGGTTTCCGCCGGATTCCATCTCGACCGATCTGCATGTGGACAGCATGAACGCCGGGATGAAAGACATGCTGAACATCGGCGATAAGTTTCTGGCGATCGGCTGGCCACTGAAGGATGTGATCGCGGCGATGACGTGGCACCCGGCGCGTGAGGTGAAACAGGATCAGTTGGGTAATCTCTCCGAAGGCGCGATTGCCGATGTCGCGGTGATCAGCATGGAACATGGGCACTTCGGGTTTGGCGATTCGTATAACTCGCGGGTGGAGAGCGACAAGAAGATGGTGTGCGAATTGACCATCAAGGACGGGAAGTTTGTGTACGACCTGAATGCGATGTCGGGTAATCCGTGGAACCAGGCTCCTACTCTTGCCGATAAACAGGCGAAGCGCTGGACCACATTGAAGACGCAGGGATTTGGGGAGTCGCACTGGAAGCCTCGCCCAGGACAGCCTCTGCAACATGATTGGCGGCCTTACAAGTTGCCGGCGGATCAGTTGGAGACGATGCAGCCGGGTACGGCGAATGTGGTTGATCCGCAGTGGATGAGCCCGGAGGAACGAGCGAAGTCGGCGGAGGTTGATAAGAAGAACGCGGCTAAGGCACCGGCGAGGACTAAGGCTCTTGCGGAGAGTGCTCATCCTTGAAGAGATTGACTGATCCGAGGATCGCCACCGAAAGAGGCAGAGCCGGAAGGGTTGGTTCCGGCTCTTGGCTTTGAGTCCGAAGATCCCTTACTTGAGGGCGATCATGACTTCTTGCTGAGCGGGCGTTGGCTGGCTGGCCTCCTCTAGCCTGACTTCTGGCTTGGGGGCCTTGAGCATCATGCCCTCGCTGCCCTTCTCGCCCCAAATCTCGGCCAGGAAGTATTGACCGCGAACATACCGGAAGACCAGTTTGTCGCTCTTCTTGCCGGGATACTCGCGCTGGGCATGCGACAAAATCGTGGCGAGGTTGTCGCAGTTGTGAATCTTGACGGAAGCATTCACAGAATCGACCTTGATGGTATAGGTGCCGGCCGGCATATGCGTGGTTCCTACGTTGAAGGCGAAGGGTACATTCGCCTCCACTGCATTCTGGGCGTATGCGCCGGTGGCGGTGAGGAGGGCCGAGAGAGCCCCGAGGGAAAGGGTTGCGAACAGGTTGCGTTTCATTACATCCTCCTTGGGGCTCCTTTTGCAGTGGAACCCGAACTGAATTTTGGTACGTGTGTCCGGCGGTGCTTTGATTACCGAAGAGCGATCTCGATATTTTGCATAACGGGGTTGCTGGCGACCTCGACCTGCCGCTCTGCTTTGGTGGCGGGCAAGGCCATGCCGGAGTTGCCCTCGCCTCCCCAAATCTCAGCCAGGAAGTACTGATTGCCGCGATGGTGGAAGATCAGCTTGCGGTTCATATGGCCAGGGGTCTCGCGTTGATACAGAGTGAGCACGGTGTCTCCTGTGTTGCGATTGCTGACCATGACGAAATTGCTGTCGAAATCTGCCCGCTTGATTTCGTAGGTACCGGCAGGCAGGTGTTTGCTTCCGACGTTGAAAGCGAAGGGCACATCGGCCCGCGCGGGGGATTGAGCGAATGCTCCGGCAGTGTTGAGCAGGAGCGACAGCGCCAAGAGCGATAAGTTACCGATACGGTTGCGTTTCATAACATCCTCCCTGGGGCTCCTCGCAGTGGAACCCAAACTGAATTTGCCTCCCAAACCTTCAGCAGTCTCACCGGAAGTTCGTTGACGCATTCCCCTAGTGCAGGTTGGCGGCCAAACGCGAACGCGGTGCGCTGCAGGACGATTTTCCTTTGTTTGCAATGACATAGCTGTCGTCGCAAAACCTGGGAGGAGGCGAAATGGTAGCCGAACGGATACCGCCCGGAGCCTTTCGACTACTGGCTGCGGGACCGGCTGTTTCGACAATGCTTTTCGGGCGGTTTCAGCTAAACTGAACCACCGGAGGCAGAGTTGAGCAACGCGAGGCTGGTGGCGACTTCGGGTTATTTAAAGGGAACGGTGTGGGCGCTCAAGAATGGCGGCCTGTTTATGGGGCGGGATCCCTCCAACCAGGTAGAGCTGAGCGACCCTGCAGTTTCGCGAAAGCATTGCTCGATCCGCGAGCTTTCCGAGCGGCTCGTTCGAAATCGCCGACCTCGACAGCCACAATGGGACTTCGGTCAACGGAACCAAGGTGAGCCGCATACCCATCGCGCATGGCGACCGGATTCGCATTGGGAGCAGCGAATATGTCTTCCTGACCGGCCCGGATGACGCGGGGATGACATCATCGGTCTCCGGAAACAGCCTGGGGGAAACCGGGCTCCTCACCGTGCACCTGGATGTTTCGGGAGTACCCGCCGATGCCACCGGAGTCGGCCGCATGGCGCGCGATCTGAGCGCGTTTTTCAAAATTACCAATGTCATCAATTCCACCCGCGATGTACAAGCTCTGCAGCGCGAGCTGCTGGTGCTGATTTCCGAAGTGATCCCGGCGGCGGAGGCGGCCATCGTGCTGCAGCCGAGCAGGAATGACGAAGCCAGGCCAGTCTGTACCTGGAACAGGAAGGGACCCGCGGAGCCAGAGATGATCATCCGGGAAGAACCGGTACAGCGGGCGACCTGGGAACGGTGCGCGGTCTTTTCAGCGGCCGCGGCGGAGGGTGATTCGACCGAGCACGTGTTGTGTGTACCCCTGGTGGCGGTGGAGAGAATCCTGGGCGTCATTTATCTGAGCTCACCGGCCGCTTCCCGGCCCTTTACGGAAGAACAGGCCTACTTCCTGAGTTCCATTTCCCGTATCGCCGCGGTGACGTTGGAGAACCTCTCGCAACTGGATTCACTGCGGGCAGAGAACCGCCGGCTGCGGGGAGAGGTGAGAGCCGACCATAGCCTCATTGGGGAGAGCCGGCCGATGCATCGGGTGAACGAGTTCATCACACGCGTGGCTAAAGGCAATTCGACGGTGCTGATCCGCGGCGAGAGCGGAACGGGCAAAGAACTGGTGGCGCGCGCCATTCACGCCAGCAGCTCCCGGCCCGATAAGCCGTTCGTCGCCATCAACTGTGCCGCCATACCGGAAGCTTTGCTGGAAAGCGAATTGTTCGGCCATGAAAAGGGAGCTTTCACGGGCGCGGCCGGCGTGAGGAAGGGCAAGTTTGAGGCCGCCGAAGATGGGACGCTGTTCCTGGACGAGATCGGGGAGATGGCTCCCCTGTTGCAGAGCAAGCTGTTGCGGGTGTTGCAGCAGCGCGAATTCGAACGGCTGGGGGGAAACCGGCTGCTGCCGTTCAACGCCAGAGTGGTGGCTGCGACGAACAAGAACCTGGAGCAGGCGGTCAAGACGGGCGAGTTCCGGCAGGACCTGTATTACCGGCTGAATGTGGTTTCTGTCGCTTCCCCGCCGCTGCGTGAGCATCGCGAAGACATCCCGCTGCTGGCCCTGCATTTCGCTAACAAGTATGCGGCTAAGTGCAAACGCGGGTTCAAAGGCATTGCAACGGAAGCGCGGTCTTTGCTGATGGAATATAGTTGGCCGGGCAACGTTCGCGAGTTGGAGAACGCGATTGAACACGCGATCGTGATGGGACTGACGGACGAGATTCTCCCTGAAGACCTGCCCAATGCCCTGCTGGAGGAGCAATCGTCAGGATTGGCTGCGGCGCGCTACCACGACACGCTGAACCAGACGAAAAAGCAGCTGGTGCTGAGCGCGCTCGACGAGGCAAAAGGCAGCCCGGTTGAGGCTGCGCGTTTGCTGGGGATTCATCCCAAGTATCTGCACCGTTTAATCAGGAATTTGAATTTGAAGACGGATGGGAAGCGGGTTTGATTGGGTGTCGACCGAGAGAGAAAAGGCAGAACGTACCTCAGGGCCTAAAGGCCGAATGATTTTGCGGGTTTGAGTACGGGCTAAAGCCCGTACCTACCAGCCGTACCTACCGGCTATCTTCCAGTGGTGCCCAGAGACTTTGTCTTGGCAACAATCTCCAGTTCAGGAAGTTCTCTTTCTTCGACAAACTGCCTTGCCTTCACCCTCGAGATGTTTTCGAAGTGCCGTCGAAGATATTCGTGAAGCGTTTCGGTTTTGATTGAGAACATTTCGATACCCTATTTAAGCTTGGCGGCGATTCGCTTCGCTCCTCGAAATCAAGCCCCTCCCCCGAAGGAATCGATTGCAGGTGCTGGTGAATCGCCGCTTGATGACAAGCTTACCGGTTCTAGCGCAGGTCGCCATAGTTCTTGGGTGACATGGCTCAAGATCCTAGTTGTATGCGGACGTGCGGATGTCAGTGGCTCCAAGAACCTTTGTGGGACAGGGTCTGCTAGAGTTCATGGTTATGAAACTTTTCCCTCGTATCGCGATGACGCGTTTATGCCGCTGCGTGATGTTCGTGGTTTGGATATGTGCCGCAACACCGCTGGTGCGGGCGCAGGCACCTGCAGTGCCGGAGTGGGCGCAACCTGGATCTCCCACACATGTGCAGGTGCCCCCACCAGCGGATTTTCATCGCCCGAGCAGGAATTTCGACACGCCGATCGGCGTGTTCCAGGGCCAGTCTGACATCGGCGGCGCGGTGGTGCCGGGGAGTGCGAGCTACGACCCGGGCACGCAGACGTACACCATCCGATCCGCGGGCTACAACATCTGGTACACGCGCGATGAGTTTCGCTATCTGTGGCAGAAGGTGTCGGGAGACGTTTCGCTGGCGGCCGATGTCAGCTTCCCCGACCCGAAGGGCTACGGCGATCGTAAGGTGGTTCTGGTGATTCGGCAGAACCTCGAAGATGATTCGAAGGAAGCAATGCTCGGCGAACATGGCGTGGGCATGATCCACCTGGCCTGGCGCGCGGACAAAGGCGCGATGATGAAGGATGCGCAGTTTCGTTTTGGGGGCACGCTGGCCGGGGTCAAAGCAAAACGGGTGGGCATCGAGAAGCATGGCGATGCGATTGCCATCTTCGTGAGCCTCGAGGGTGAACCCATGCACCAGTTGGGCCCGCCCATCACGCTGCATTTCGAGGAGCCGTTCTATGTGGGCATTGGTTTCTGTTCCCACTTGCCGGCCACAGCGGATAGTGCGGTGGTTTCCAATGTCGTGCTGGAAAACTCGGCCGGCAAAGTGCATTAGGCGATCTAGCTTGTTGGAACCAGGATCTCGGTTATCAACTGGTCCTCGGACGTCGTTCTCGGGTCGTTCACGTAGTTTTCGATGAAGAAGTCATCGCGCACCGGCAGCTTTGTCTGGGCAATCATCTCCATGACTCGACGGGTTGCCGGGCCCAGGTTTGCATACGGCCCAGTCAAGACAAAGCGGCTGTATTTGCCTCCGGCAAATTTCACATAGGCGAGATCTGAAGGGCAATTTCACAGGCGGGGCTGCGAGTGAAACTCCCGCGCGGTACATTTTCGGCCCCATTTTGTAGAGGCTCATGTATCCGGTGATCTGATTGTGTTCGGCGGTCGCGGGAATGAATTGATGGAGGCTCTGCCAAGCCTGGGGAGCATTGGTTGGGAACGGTCCAATTTTCTCCACAAAGGCATAATGAGTTTCGGGCCAGGTGACGGTTTCCGGCACTTCGGTGAGGTTCATATCTCTCCTTGGCAGAGGCAAGCCACCTCTTGGCAGCAAAGTATCAAGCGGGCCTACAGCAGTCAATTTACCATATTGATTGACATTGTCAATCAATATGGATGACAATGCCTGCCATGGCGACCACAAGCAAAATGCTGCCTGGGGTGAGCGGCGAGATCGCAAAGTTCCGCCACTTCAATCGCATGTATACGCGTTATATCGGAACCTTGAACGAGGGTCTGCTGAACAGCGATTACAGTTTGGCGGAAGCGCGCGTGCTCTACGAACTGGCTAACCGCAACGCGCCCAAAGCAAGCGAGATCGCCGAAGAGCTGGGGATGGATCCCGGCTACCTGAGCCGCCTGTTGGGGAAGTTTGAGCGTGACGGGTTGTTGCAGAAGAAAGTGTCAGAACAAGACGGCCGCTTCGCCGAACTGGTGCTTACGACACGTGGCAAATCTGTGTTCAAAAAGTTGAACGAACTTTCCAATGAACAAGCATATGCCGCGCTCCAGGGTCTGCCGCCCGCGGCCCGCACGGAAGTGATCCGGTGCATGCAATCGATCGAAGACCTTCTCATGAAAGCGGACCGGAGCCGTAGCCCTTACGTTCTGCGCCCGCATCGGGTCGGAGATATGGGCTGGATTGTTTATCGAGAGGGGCTGGGCTATGCGGAGCAGTATGGATGGGACGCGACGTTCGAAGCCCTGGTGGCTGACATCATTTCCCATTTCATCACCCATTTCGAGCCGGCCCGGGAACGGTGTTGGATCGCCGAAGTAGATGGCCAGCACGTGGGCCACGTGTTTCTGGTGAAGCATCCGAGTCAAGCGGACACGGCGAAGCTTCGACTGCTATTTGTGGAGCCGAGCGCCCGGGGTATGGGACTAGGCCATGCGTTGGTCAACGAGTGCGTCCGGTTCGCCCGCACGGCGGGGTATCGGAAGATCGTTCTATGGACGCAGAGTATGTTGACTGCGGCGCACCGGATTTATCAGGCAGCAGGCTTCGTGTTGGTGAAGGAGGAGCCTCACCATAGCTTTGGCCACGACCTGGTTGGACAGGAATGGGAATTGGATTTGAGTTGAGAAAAAACGATTGAAGGGCTTCGCCCATCGTGTTCGGCCCACGTACGCCGTTGCGAACGTGGGGCACCCGTCCGATTTCCTCCGACCGCGGTTACAACACTTAGAACTGCAACCGCACACCTAACTGCAACTGGCGGACGTTGAGCGCGAAATTGCTGTTATTGATGCCGGTTACTTGCTTGAACGGTGTGGAATACGGAGTGAGTGTGTTGCCGGCTCCATTTGTTTTTGAGCCGGTTTGGAGTATGTCGTTGACGAAATAGGCTGAGGAATTGACTGCGGAAACGTTGGGGTGATTGGCCAGGTTGAAGGCTTCCCCCAGAAACTCAAGCCCGTAACGCTCGCGGAACAACACCCTCTTCGAAAGACGCATATCGACGACATAGGTTGCGGGTTGCTGGACAACGTTACGGTCTGTGATGGGCACGCGGTTCGCACCTCCGGAGCCGTTGAAGGAACCAGTATTGATAATTTTTTGGACAGGCGCTCCAGGAGTGACGGTGAGCGTGCTCGACGAGCCGCTGATGCCTACCGAGAACGGTAGACCCGTTTGCGCGGAGAAGGCCGGCGCCAGTTCAAAGTCGTTGGCGAGATAACCCCAGGCTCCGTGCAGATGCCAGGGTGAGCTGACCACGGCAGCCATCACCAGGCGGTTGGGCACGTTCTGGTTGGAATTGCCTTTTTCCAGGCGAATGTTGGTTGGGTCGAGCAATGAGGTCGCCGAGGCTCCCGTGGTGTTGTTCTCTCCGTAATCCAGGGCGTGCGACCAGGTGTAGTTTGCATGGAATTCGATTGAATGCGAAAGCTGATGCTTGAACTGCCCTACCAGCGCCTCGTAATTCGAGGTCACGCCGCTAAAGATGTCAGTGATGGAGGTGAAATTCGGGTTGGGGCGAAGATTCTTGTTCGCGGTGGCGAAGAAGGCATTCGCCTGGAAGCTGGTCCCGTTACGAATGGGACCCTGCTGCTGCGGGTCGTTAACGGTAAACGTAACCGGCGTGGGCGCGGGAAGATTGGTATCGACAAAATCAGGCAGGCGCCGTCCCCACGATCCGAGCCAGGAGACGCTGAATACATCGTGACCGGTCACCTGGGTTTCGACAGTGAGATCGGCCTGATGGATCTGGGGGACCTTGAAGTTGGGGTCGAGGTAGTCCACGGTGGCGTTGCCGCTGGCTGAGCCAAGGCAGGCGCCCTGTTGTGCAGGCGCAACTACCTGGGGAAAGACGGGAGCGCAGTTTTGTCCGGCGTTGAATTGCGGGTTGGTTTGGCTCCCCGCGGCTCCGGTGCCGATCAGGGCCTGGTAGAGGGTCGAATTGATGGCCCGGGCGAAGAACATGCCGTAGCCGCCGCGGAGGATGGTCCGGCCGGTCCCATAAGGATCATAGGCAAAGCCAACCCGAGGACCAAAATTAGTCTTCATGTCGTTCAACTTGGAGGTTTGCGGAACGGCGGCATTGGCGAGCTGCGGATCGGGGAACCTCTCGTATTCCCAGCGAATGCCCAAGGTGAGACTGAGCCGCCGGGTGGCTTTCCACTCATCCTGGGCAAAGAGAGAGTAGTCGCCGGTGGTAAAGGGAATTCCCGCCAGACCCGCACCCTGGTTGAAGTAGGTGTAATGCGCGGCCTTGGAGGCGGTGCCTGCATTGCTCGCGAGATACGCGTCTGAGATGTAGTTACCCAGGGTGGTGTTGCCGCTATAGGTGTAGCCGCCAAACTGGTTATAGAGGTTGGAAGTCAAATCGTAAGTGTGAACGTAGTCTCCGCCGAATTTGAAGTTGTGGTTTCCGTGGATCCAGTTGAGGGTGTCAGAGAACTGCCAACGGCGCTCATCGGGATAGGCGGCCCGGAGAAGGAACTGCGGGGTTCCAATCTGGAAGAAGCCGGTCAGATACACGTTCGTCGGCAGTCCCAACGGGTTGGTGTAAGTCGGCGTGTTGATCAGGGTGCTGGTTTCGTACGGGGTGGGCGCCTGGTTGGTCTCGTATTCGAAATCACGGCCGTACATGTAGCGCGCTTCGTTGCTCCAGACCGGTGTGAACAGGGTGTCGAGTTTACCGACGATCCAATTGTCACGGACATAGTCATTGCCGAAACTGGAGAGTCCATAGGCGACGGCCGGGCTGGTCTGGATGCCGGCTGGAGAGGTCCAGCGCATCCGGTTGGCTTCCACCGAAACATGATTTTTTCCGTTTACCTGCCAGTCGATCTTGGGGAAGTAGATAGTCTGATCACCGGTGCGCGGCGCGGTACCCAGAGTAGATTGAAGCCCGTTGATACCGGCGTTGTAAACGCTGTAGGAGGCTGCATAGGGCAGAGCCGGTATTGGTTGCGATCTGGCAGACGTTGGCGTCCTGGTAATTGAGGGGCGGCGGAGCCTGTGGCGCCGCAGGTCTTGCCGGCAGGAAGTGCGGCATCGGCGGCAGTGTAAAAGTTAGAGTTAGCGCTGGCCCCGGTGATAGTAGCAGCGGCGGGAAAGTCGTGATAAAACTTGTCGGCGGCAAAGAAGAAAAAGATCTTATCTTTCCAAATCGGTCCGCCCACGGCCAACCCAAATTGGCGGCGAAGATCGGTTGGTTTGAAGGGGACCACCTGGTAGGTAGGCGGAGTGCTGGAAACCTCGACCGGGTGAGTCACGGTGCTGTTGGTGGCGGCCCAGGCACTGTCGCGGTCGAAGTAGTAGCCCACGCCATGAAAGCTGTTGGTCCCGCTCTTGGTCACTGAATTGACGATGCCCCCTGCGGAGCGGCCGTATTCGACCGAGTAGTTCGATGTGTTGACCTGAAATTCCTGGACCGCCTCCTTGGCGGTGGAGTAACCCGCGCGGGTGCGGCCCCGCTCTTCGGAAAAGAAGGCCTGATTGTCATCTGTGCCGTCGATGGTTACGTTGTTCAGCAGCGTGCTCTGGCCGCGGAAGCTGAGCAGGCCGTAGCCGTTGGAGTCGTTCACCACACCCGGCGTGAGCAAAGCGTAACTGGACCAGCGATAGTTGCTGACCGGGAGATCGTGTAGAACCTTCTGGTCGATGATGCCGGCGAAGTCCGGATTGGTGGTGTTCACCAGGGGAGCGGCGCCGGTGACCTCAACCGTCTGCGAGGTTGATCCCACCTGCATATGGGGATCGATCGTGGTCAGCAGGCCGACCTGGACGAGTGCATCGACCGCTTTGTAGGGCTCGAAACCGGACGCGGTAATGGTCACGGTGTAGGTTCCTGGCTGGAGGTGAATGATCGCGGAAATACCCGTCACCGTCGGCTTGGGCAGTTTGCTCTGCATTGGTCCCATTGTTGACGACGACGACGGTAGCGCCGCCAACGATAGCGCCCGAGGCATCGACCACCGTGCCTCCTACAGCGCCATCGACGGCCGTCTGGGCGTGGGAATTCGGGGTAATCAAGGCGCCAACCAGGATCAGCAGGGCGAACACACGGAATCGAGAAGCTTGAAGCATTTGGCTCTCCTCAAAATTGGGGTCGTTCTTCTACTGGATGTGAATCAATATCGGGGCCGGGCTAGAGCCGGCATCGCGGGTGATGTGTTCCACCCCGCGACAGGCATTCGTGCCAACATTGTCGCAAGTCGCTAAGCAAATATGGCAGAGTTTTTTTACACGAGCGTAAATTTTGACGAGGAAGAACCTTTCGTTTACCCGATGAACATAAAGGCTTACTCGCTTGTAGCCGACTCAACAGGGCGCGGAAAATTCGGGGCTTTTCTAGACAGGCCGGCGGGCGGACCGCGGTGGATTGCCTTGCATTGATTTCTGCCTCGCTGGCCCGGTGGATTCACGGACGATGAGTTCCGGCGCGACGGCTACCTGGGGAAGCGCTTTTGCGTCCGAAGGGCGGAGTTGCTGGAGCAGTAGCTGGACGGCAAGTTCGCCCATCTGGTGAAGAGGCTGGCGAATGGTGGTGAGGCTCGGTGTCTGGAAGGCGGCCTCTTTAATATCGTCGAATCCGACCACGGACACGTCCTGAGGAACGCGCAGTCCGGAATCATGGAGCGCACGAATGCAACCAATCGCCGCAACGTCGTTGAAGGAAACGACGGCGGTGAAGCTGCGATGATGAGCCAATAGCTGCTTCAAGACTGGATATCCCAGTTCGGGCGAGGTGAGGTCTTTTTCCAGCTGGATCGTCATTTCGGGCCGGATGGCGAGGCCCAGATCTTGAGCCACCTGGACGATGCCTTGCCACCTTGCGTCAGAGTCGGAGCTATAAGGCTGGCCGCGCATGAATGCAATGTTGCGATGCCCCAGTTCGTAAAGATGACGCAGCGACAGCTCCGCGGCGCGGTGATGGTCAAGCACCACGTTGGTGACTCCACTCATACGCCGATGGCCGGCGATGGCCACGACGGGAAGCGGGAGTTTGTGGGCCAGGTTGGTATCAATCGCAATTAAACCTTCGGCGCCGCGGCTGATCAGCATGCGAGGATACTGCTCGATCAGGTCCGTACGGTGCCGGTGGTGGGCGATGAAGTAGAAATAGTTTTCCTCGAGCAGCCGGTCCCCGATACCGGTCATCACTTCTGCGTGATAGCCGTCGGCCAGTACCGGCACCAAAATGCCGACGGTCATGGTGCGGCGATTTCTTAAGGAGCGGGCAAGGAAACTGGGCTGGTAGTTGAATTTTTGAGCGGCCTTGCGGATTCGCTCCCGGGTTGCTTCGGGAATAGAACGCCCGGGCACGTCATTCAAAACGACCGAGATGGTGGTTGGATCGAGATTCAGATAAGCGGCAAGGGTCTTCAGACTGACACGTGCGTCCGGCTGGCTACTGTCGGCCTTCTTCTGCTTGCCCACTGAACTTACCGTGTCCTGTGTAGTTGTCGGTACGAACAAGATAGCAGCGGCGACCTGTCTAGACAAGAGTTTGTCTAGACCAGTTACCGGGTGGGCACAATGCCCTGCCCCTCTTTCAGGATGTAGAACTGGTCCGCGACTTAGATTGTTCAGCGTCTCTACCCTGCCCGAAGGCCAGAAAATCTCCAGCTTGTCCAGCTTTTCATGGGCAGCCAGGCCGAAGTGGATCCTGAGGTCGCTTTGCGAAAGATAGCTGCCTCCGCTGCGCACCTCGTCCTGCTGGACCAGATCGCCAGCCGTGGCGCGGAGCCGGGCGTTCAGGGCCAGCGGGACTTCCCTTTGCCGCCTCCAGTTCAAAGCTGATCCAATGATTGCGCGGGCCTCCCTGGTGCCTCCTGGTTGCGCAGAATCATCGGTTCGCCCTCCAGGTTCTCGACCACGACATCCAGGTGGCCGTCATTGAACAGGTCGCCCACTGCCAGGCCGCGGCTCACCTGCGGAATCTGTATTGCAGGACCGGCAAGCTTGCTTATGTCGCGAAAGGTGCCGTCGTGCTGGTTGAGGTAGAGGAGCTTCGGCTCGCGAAATTTGGTGCCAATGTCTTTGGTGTCTACCTGCGGATAGACGTGCCCATTGACCAGGATCAGGTCGGGCCAGCCGTCGTTATCCAGGTCGAAGAAGGCGTCTCCCCATCCCACGTAGGGCGTGGTTGCGCGGGCGATCCCGGACGGGTAGGAGACGTCGGTAAAGTTGAGGGCGCCGTTGTTGCGGTACAGGGCGGCATACTCCTCACTGAAGTGAGTGATGGCGATGGAAAACAGGCCCTTGTGCTCGTAGTCGCCTAAGGCCACACCCATGTTGGCCTGTTCGCTGCCGTCGAGGTTGACGGCGACTCCAGCGTCGAGCGCGATATCGGTAAAGTGGCCGTTGCCGTCGTTGCGGTAGAGGTAGTTGGGCTCCCCGTCATTGGCGACAAACAGGTCGAGGTGTCCGTCGTTATTGAAATCGCTCCACACCGCGGTCAGGCCAAAGAAGCGCTGCGGGTCGGCCACTCCGGCTGCTTTCGCCACCTCGGTGAAGGTTCCGTTGCCATTGTTGTGGTAGAGGGCATCCGGCGATCCCTTCAGGCCGCGGGGACCACACTGCACAGCGATGCCGTGGTATTGGCAGGTGGGCTTGGAGCCGAATTCGGGCAGGTCCTTGAGATCCAAATCAACGTAGTGGGCGACAAAGAGGTCGGCCCAGCCGTCGCGGTCATAGTCGCCAAAGGCTGCGCCTGTGGCCCAGCCGGCATCGATGCTCAGCCCGGCCTCAGTGGTTACATTCTTGAATGTGCCGTCGTGATTGTTGCGGAAAAGGGTGACCCCGCCGAAACAGGTGACCAGCAGGTCGGGCCAGCCGTCATTGTCGTAGTCGCCGACGGAGGCGCCCATGGCCCAGCAGGGATTGGCGACTCCGGCTTTGTCGGTCACATCGGTAAATGTGCCATCGTGGTTGTTGTGGTAGAGCGCGCTGCGGGCTTTGCGGCCAGCCAGTGCCATGTCGATGCCGGGGGCGTTGGTGAAGTAGATGTCCGGCCAGCCGTCTCGATCATAGTCGATGAGTGCGACTCCACCGCTCATCGACTCCACAATGTACTTCTTGGCTGGGGAGGACAGATGGTCGAACTGGATCTTTGTGGAGCGCGTGATGTCGACCAGTTGGGGGATTTGCGCGGCGGGCTGGAGAGTAGGGTGTTGGGCTCGACCAGGGTGAGGTGGGCAGAGGATCGCGATCGAGAACCATAGAAGAGCTACGTTTCGAAACCTTCGTGCTCTTCGCATCCATGTCTCCGGGAGTGCCGCGGTGGTTACTTATTCTCGTCCTCGGTGGACATTCCGGCTGGGTGGAGCTGCATTTCTTTGAAGACGGCCTCCAGTTTTTCCTTCATCAGCTTGTATCTTTTGTACTCCTCCACTTCGTGTTGGGAGTCGGCGGTGCGCCCCAGTTCACGGTAGATGGTGCTGAGGCGGAAGTGGGCGGCGGCGTTTGTGGGCTCCAACTGGACGGCACGCTCGAGGATAGGCAATGCTTTCGCCTGCTCGTTCATCGCGATCAGGGTCTTGGCTAACCCGAAGTTAGCCTCCGCATCCTCGGGCTGCAAGCGAATCGCGGTGTTGTAGTACTGCAGGGCCTGGGCAGAATCCCCTTTGCGGCTGGCCAGGTCTCCCAGGCGGGTTTCTGCTTTTTCGTCGAGGGCATTCTCGGCAATCGCCGCCTTGTACTCGGATCCTGCTTCCGCTTTGGTCTTTGGATCTTCGGAGAGGCCTAGCAACTCTCCCATTTCAAAGTGAATGCCTGGGATTTTTGGGTCGATCGCGAGGGCCTTCTGGTATTGCGTGCGGGCGCCGGCGTTGTTCCCCTGCCTTACCTCTTCATGGGCCATGACCAGATGCATCTGGGCGGAATCGGGAGCGGCGAGTGCGAGGCTCAGCATGGCTTCGCCGGCAAGGTCGGAGTAGACGCGATAGGCGGTATAGAGTACCGCGGGGTTGGCCGGATCCGCCTGGCGCATGAGCGTTTACCACTGCACTGGCCTTTGCGAGATCCTGGCTGGCTGTGTACAGCTCAACCAGTTCCATGCCGATTTGCACTTTCAGTTTTGCGTTCGTCCACGGCGGCAAACGATGCTTCGAGGTGGGTGCGCGCATTGGCAGTGTCGCCGGTTCGCTTCTCCGCCATTCCTAGCAGGGCCTGGATTTTGGTCAGGCTCGGCTGTAGGTCAAGGGCCGCGCGCAGATGGGGCTGAGCCTTGCCATAGTCACCCTGGAAGAAGAGCAGAACCCCGAGGTTGGCTTGTGCATCCAAATTTCGCGGTTCGAGAGAGACGAGCGCCTGGAATTCCGGGATGGCGAGGTCGGGCCGGTGCTGGTTCAGGTATTGCTGGGCAAGCCGTGCATGGTCTGCAACCTGGTCCTGATGGCTACCGGATGCCTGGGCGAGGAGGGGGAGGGTGGGGAGGAACGCCAGCAACAGGGTACAGAGTTTTTTTTTACGCACATCGCCTCCGAATGATACCGCGCCATCGGTTGCGAGAGAAGGGCTTGCCTGCCGGCATCCCTTGACCGGCTGCATAACGGCCCTTCCCCGGGGGCGTGAACGCGCGGGACAAACGTCGGATATTTCCGAGGAGCGGAAGTGCTTTTTCGCCTCAAGACACACGGTTGTCCTTTTAATTACAAGGCTTTCCATAAGGTCAAGATTAATCCTTGACAACTTTATGCGGCATCCTGTTATATTGCTCGCGCGCGCCGAAGTGGCGATAGACAACCGTTTGTCTTATCAGATTCACCGGCGAAGACGACTTTAAGGAACCAAGAGTATATAGAGCAGCAACAATTTTTGGGAGGTTAGGTATGAAATTAGGGAGATTGGCCTTACTGGCCGTAATTTTTCTTGCAGGGTCTTTCGCGACAGCTTTCGGGCAAGCCGTAAACCAAGGCGACATCAGCGGTACTGTTACCGATGGTACAGGCGCTTCGGTGCCGGGTGCGAAGGTGACGGTTCTGAACATTGACACCGGGATTACGAAGGACTACATCACAAATGATGCCGGCGTATACGACACGTCTTCCATTGTTGCCGGAAACTACAAGCTCACCTTCTCCAGAGACGGCTTTAGCACGCTGGTCCGGTCTTCGATCACCGTCCCTGTTGGACCCACAACCGTCAATGCTCAGTTGGCGGTAGGTACGGTCAACACGCAGGTGGTCGTTACCACCGATGTTGCCCTACTGAACACAGAGAACGGAACGATATCGACCACCCTCAACTCACAGACCCTGGCCCAGCTGCCACAGGTAAGCTCGATAGGGCAGGATTGGTCAAGCTTCAATATTCTGCAGGCAGGGGCCGCGGGTGCACCGGGAGGAAACCAGGGAGTCGTGGGTGCCGGTACCTCCAATGGCACCATGCTGTCGGTGAACGGCAACTTGCCCTTCAGCACGGTACTCGCAGATGGAGCGGAAACCACTTTGCCGGCCAGCGCCAACTCCGATATCACCGTCCAGGAGGATATTCAGGAGGTGCAGACCAGCAGCTCAGCCTTCAATGCGCAGTACGGCGTGGGCGGCATTCTCTACAACCAGATCAGCAAGGGCGGCTCCGATCGCTTTCATGGTTCGGCATACGAGTATTTCCAAAACACAGCACTGAACGCGAACAATTACACCTTCGGCGCGAATACGGCGACGCCGGTCATTCACTTCCATGAGTTTGGCGGTACGGTCGGCGGCCCGATTCTCAGGAACAAGTTCTTCTTCTTCTTCAACTACGATCACATCATCGATAACGGAGGCACTGCAGCCAGCTTCTACACCGTCCCCACAGCGGCCGAACTGGCCGGCAATTTTGCCGGACTGCCCCCGATCTATGACCCTGCGACCACCACCGTGATCCAGCAGACAGGCACCTACACCTATCCAGGGGCAAGCTCCCCGACCACATGCCCTTGCATCAGCCGCACGGCTTTCCCGGGCAACGTGATTCCCGCTGACCGGTTCGATGCTGTCTCCAAGGCTGCGCAGGCTCTTTTCCCTGCCCCCAACACAGCCGGGACCGTCTCCAACGGCCAGGCAATCAACAACTACACCTATACCGCTCCGAATATCAATCCATTCACCAAGTTTTTCGGGCGCCTCGACTACAACGTTACCCCTACCAACAAGATCAACGGCTCGGTGACGGAAGGAAATAATCCCGGCAAAAGTTTCGGCTGGGGAGGCTGCCCTATCGGCTGCCAGAGCGGTGATGTGAGCAGGATCAACAGTCAGGTGACGGACGTGTGGAGCATATCCCCGCACCTGACCAACGAGGCGCGGTTGGGCTATACCAACCAGCTCAACTTTTTTGTGCCCTATACGCTCGACGAGGGATACCCGGCCAAGCTTGGATGGCAGTTCGCCAAGGCGGATAACTTCCCCACCATCAACATCACAAATTTCAACAACTTCAATGGCAATACCGTACTTTCCTCGCAGATCAATGCGGTCTACAAGGAGCATGCGTACGATCCATCCGATGTAGTTACCATGATCGTCGGGAAACACGTTCTGCATTTCGGAGGCGAGTTCCTGATTTTCCAGAACAACTCCACGGCCTGGGGCAACATCAATGCCGGGCAGTTGAACTTCACCGGGCAATATACATCGCAATATGTCGGCAGCACGACAACTGGTACGCCCTACGCGGACTTCCTTCTTGGGCAGACGCAGCAATGGCAAGCAAATGAAACGCCGGAGTATGGCGGCCGCGAGAAGCTTCCGCAGATATTCGTTCAGGATGATTACAAGATCAAACCCAACCTGACCCTGAATCTCGGCCTGCGCTACCAGATCCAGACCGGATGGAGCGAGGTCAAGGGCAATGAGGCCTCATTCGATCCGACAGTGCAAAACCCGGTATCGAATACGCCTGGGCGCCATCTGGTTCGGATCTACCCATGCAAATGGCCGCACCCACCTGCAAAAACCCGTCTACAACACTTTTCTCCCCCGGGTTGGATTTTCCTACCTGCTCAATCCGGTCACCACGATAGGAGGCGGCTTTGGCCTCTATGCGTATAACTGGAGTAATGACATATACGGCGGCGGAATGGGTCAGGCCTTTGGGTCAAAGGGCAACGTTACCGATCTGACAAACGGCATAACTCCCGTGGTTGCGTTTTCCGGATCCGGGTCGAACCTTGCGTACGTATCAAATTCGACCGCTCCCGGCGCATACAACGGACAGAGCTTCAACTACAACGCGTACCACGAACCTGTCGGCGGCTCCTATCAATGGAACCTCCAGGTACAACGCGAACTGAGCACCAACTTTGTGGCCTCTCTCAAGTATGTGGCAACCCATGGTCATAACCTCCCCTTCCCGGTTGACGTCAACCAGGTACCGGAGAATTTACTGTCCGCCAACGACCAGGGATCGCGGCCTTATCCGCAATTTGGCTCGCTCAATACCTCCGGCACGCCGGCGAATGAGAATGCAGTCTCAAACTACAACTCGCTGCAGGCTGTCATCGAAAAACGCATGAGCCAGGGTCTCAATCTTGAGTTCAGCTACGTCTGGTCCCACTTCCTGGATGATTTGGACGTTGCCGGTTGGGGAAGCCATGGAGGCGCCCAGTACGTCCAGAACTCTTATGTTCCTTCCGCGAACTATGGGAACGCCAACTTCGATATCAGGAACGCATTCAGAGGCTATGGTATTTACGAGTTGCCGTTCGGGAGAAACAGGCAGTTCCTGAACAACAACGCCCTGCTCGATGCGGTCGTTGGCGGTTGGCAGCTTGCCACCACGATCATTGTTCAGAGCGGTCAGCCCTTTAGCGCCATCATGTCGAGCGGTACTAACTCGTACTCGCTGGGTGGCAATAATTTTCAATGGTTTCCCAACGTTATCGGAAACCCTAAACTGTCAAACCGCGGTCCGAACCAGTGGTTCAATGAGGCTGCCTTTGCCGCCCCAACCCCTGGAACCTTCGGCGACGAGCGCCGGAATCAGCTGACCGGGCCTGCATTCGAGCGCGTCAACCTTGGACTCGGCAAAACCTTCCACTTCACGGAGGGGATCAATTTAGAGGTCCGCGCGGACGCGAACAATGCGTTCAATCATCCAGCCTTTGATTTGCCGAATCAAAGCCTCACTGTATGTCCATCGTCCGGCACGTTGTCCTCTGGATGCAGTGGATACGGTGCGATTGCGACAGGCACGTCGACGATTACCAGCCTGACTGATCCCGGCCGAACGGTGCAGCTCAGTGCGCACGTAACGTTTTAAACACACCCTACTCTTTTAGTAGGTCCTCCGGGGTACCAGGAATTCTGGTACCCCGTCTTTTTTTCCTGTGCATTGGTCGGCGTGACAAAAAACTGCAGATCCCCTCGACTACGCTCGGGATGACAAAGGAAAGCGCCACGGTTCCATAGAGAGTGGTTGCTGAACCGCGGCGCTTTCCTTTGTCACCGCGGGGCGTAGTCGAGTGGAGGGATCTGCGGTTTGGTTAGGCGGGGCTGTGCCCGGAATTAGCTTTTCCAGCTAACCTTCTGCGTGCGGGTCCGGTGGATTCGCGGACAATCAGTTCGGGGGCCACAGCTATTTGCGGCGGTTCTTTGCCGTTGGAAGGACGGAGCTGTTGGAGCAAGGTCTGGACGGCCAAGGCTCCCATCTGGTGGAGGGGCTGGCGAATGGTGGTGAGGCTCGGAGTCTGGAAGGCCGCCTCTTTAATGTCGTCGAACCCAACAACGGAGACATCCTGCGGTACTCGTAAGCCCACATCGTGGAGCGCACGGATGCAGCCGATCGCAGCAATGTCGTTGAAAGAGAGAAATGCGGTGAAGTTGCGGTGATGTGTGAGCAGCTGCTTCACTACGGGATAGCCAAGTTCCGGAGAGGTGAGGTCTTTCTTGAGCTGAATGGTTAATTCCGGCCGGATTACGAGGCCGAGATCCTGCGCTACCTGCACGATGCCTTGCCATCGGGCGTCGGAGTCGGAACTGTAGGGCTGCCCGCGCATGAAGGCAATGGTGCGGTGGCCCAAATTGTAGAGATGACAAAGCGACAGTTCGGCCGCCCGATGATGGTCGAGTACTACGTTGGTCACTCCGTCCATGCAGCGGTGGCCGGCGATGGCCACCACCGGGAGTGGCAGCTTGTCTACCAGGTTGGTATCGATGGTGATCAAACCCTCAGCCCCGCGGCTGATCAGCATGCGAGGATACTCCGCAATCAGATCGGGCCGATGGCGATGATGGGCGATAAAGTAGAAATACTTTTCCTCGAGAAGACTGTCTCCGATGCCGGTCATCACTTCTGCGTGATAGCCGTCGGCCAACACAGGAACCAAAATGCCGATCGTCATGGTGCGGCGATTGCGGAGTGAGCGGGCAACGAAACTGGGCTGATAGTTGAATTTGAGAGCTGCTTTGCGGATCCGCTCCCGGGTTGTTTCCGGGATGGAACGGCCGGGCACCTCGTTCAGTACCACCGACACCGTCGTCGGGTCGAGGCCAAGATACGCCGCAAGCGTCTTGAGGCTGACGGGTCCAGAAGGCGGTTCGAGCGTTCGTTTGCCCCTTGTCGTGCCCATGGCGCGGCTGTGACCTCATCCCATTCGTTGTCTGTTGATACGAATAGTATCGCTCGGAGGTTCCATAGACAAGGGTTTGTCTAGAGCATTTTGTGACGCCCGAGCGGGGCCGGACCTAGAGCGTGCGCTTGAACAAGGGAGTGGCGAGCGCCAGCGCGGCGATGCCAAAGCCGACCAGAAAGAGCAGGTCCAGGCGGATCGCGGTGAAACCGCCATCCTTGAGAAGAATGGCCTTGAAACCGTGCACGGCGTAGGTAAAGGGATCGATGTGGGCGATGACCTGCAGCCACTTGGGCAATCCGGAAACAGGAGAGATCGCCCCGCTGGGGAAGAACAGCAAAGTGTTGAGCACGCCAAACATGGCGCGCGGCACCAGCGGATCCTCAACCCGCACCATCATCAGGAACATCATGCCGTTGAAGGCGATGGAGGTGGAGATGATGAGCAACAAGAGGAGCAAGGCCGTCAGCGGGTTGAAGATGACACCCAGGCCGGCCAGCAGCGAACCGATGACCACGATACAAACGCCGGATAAGACCGCCTTGATAGTGCCGGCAAGATTCAGTCCGAGCACCAGCTCCAGCCGGGTGATAGGAGTGACAAGATAGCCCTCGTGCACGCCCCTCGCTTTGTCGTCGATATACAGCATGCCTCCGCCGATCATCACCGCCACATACATGGCGAGCGCGACCGAGCCGGCGAGCAGATATTTCATGTACTCGACATAGGGATAAAGTTCGACGATTTCGAGCGCGACCTGCTGCACGACTTTTTGCTGGATGACGGGGGCGTTCAAAGCGTCCACCAGGGATTGCATTTCCGCTTCGAGACTGGCGCTCATGGTCTGGTCGCTGTTGTCGACCACCAGCCCGATCGCCGGAGAATCGCCGGCCAGGACGCGGCGCGAATATTGCGCAGGGATGACGACTGCTCCGTCGATTTTGCCGGTGCGCACGTCTTCCCGCGCCTTTTGTTCGTCATCGTAGGCGACCGTGGTGAAGGTGCGGATGTTGACGGCGATGGAATTGAAGGCCTCTTCGACTTTGAGCGCCTGAGAGCCGCGATCGTAATCGACAACGCCCATCCGCGCGCCGCGTATCTTGCCGCCGAAGGCGTTACCCAGGATCACCAGCTGGACCAGCGGGAGAGTCATCGAGACCATCATTAACGCCGGCGAGCGAAAGAACTTCCGCATCTCCCGTTCGACGATCGCCATCATTCGTGTCATGGTTGCATCCCCGGGCGCGGCGGCATCATAAAGCCCAGCGCCTTGACTTGTTCATCTCGCAGCTGGCGTCCCGTGTAGTGCACGAAGACGTCGTCGAGGGTGGTGTTCTGTACGGTTAAGGACTTGATGGTTTCGCCGTATTTGTTCACCATCTCCACTAACTGGGTGGTGGTCAGCGAGCCGTTGGAGGTGAGCAGCCGGTACATGCCTGCGCTCTTCGACTCCACCGCGGTCACGCCGGCCAGGTGTTTCAGGCGCTCCGGCCACTCCGGGGATTCGTGGATGAGCTGCACTTCCACCACATTGTCCCCGGGAACACTTACCTTGAGGGCCATCGGGGTATCCAGCGCGACCAGCTTTCCGTGGTCGACGATGGCGATGCGATCACACAGGCGATCCGCCTCGTCCATGTAGTGGGTGGTAATCAGCATGGTGAGATTGCGGGTGTTCTTGAGGTGGTTGAGCATCTCCCACACAGCGACGCGGGAGACGGGATCGAGGCCGGTGGTCGGCTCGTCGAGAAAGAAAATGCGCGGATTGTGAACCAGGCCGCGGGCGATCTCCAGGCGACGGCGCATGCCGCCGGAGAGGGTTTTGGTTTGGGCTTTGCGCCACTTGAGCAGGTCCACTGCCTCAAGAAGATCGTTGATGTTGCGCTCGCGCTGTGCCTTGGGAACCTCGTAGAGCTTGGCGTAGATGGAGAGATTTTCTTCGACGGTGAGATCGATGTCGCTGGTGAGCGCTTGAGGAATGACGCCGATGGCTCGCCTGACCGCATCGGCCTCGCGGGAGACGTCGTGGCCGGCGATGATCGCTTTTCCGCTGGTCACCGGGAGGAGCGTGGTCATCATGCGGATGAGGGTGCTCTTGCCGGCGCCGTTGGGTCCGAGGAGACCGAAGATTTCACCTTCCGCAACCTGGAAGGTGATGCCTTTGACGGCTTCAAAATCACCGTAGCGCTTGACTATGTTTTCTACCACGATGGCAGCTGCCGGCTGGGTCATCGGTCTACCAGCTTGCTTTTCGGGATATAGACTTCGGCGAGCATTCCAGGGACATAACGCATGCCGGGGTTGTCGATGAGGAGCTTCAGGCGGATGGTTTTGATATCCCGCTTGCGGCGGCTCACGTCGCGTTGGGTGGCAAAATCCGCTTCGGCCGACTTGGCGATCACTTTGCCATATATGGTGGCTCCGCTGGGCATGACTACGCGCAGGCTGTCGCCGAGCTGGACTGCGTCGGCCTGCGTTTCAGGTAAGGGAGCGTAGATCCAGGTTTGGGTCAGATCCGTGATGGTTACGATTGGAGTGGTCGCTGCCACCACTTCGCCCTGCCGCGCTGCTCTCACGTTGACCTTGCCCGAGATGGGGGATACGACGCGGGCATAGCTTAGCTGGATTTGCGCCTGATTCGTCAGGGCTTGCGCGTTGAGCATTTCGCTGCGGGTGGCCGCGACGGTCTTGGCTGCGGCCTGCGTCTGAATGGTGTTCGCCATAGCCACCTTGAGCGACGCTTCCGCAGCGGCGACATTTGCCTTGGCGGAGTCCACCGCGGCCTGGGCGGCATGCAGTGCTGTGGCCGCTTCGTCGCGTGATTGGTAGCTCATGATTCCCTGTGCAGCCAAGGCGACGGTGCGCGAGGTGTCGGCGTTCTGATGCTCATACTGGGCCTGCGCCTGCACCAGGGCGGCCTGGGCACTGCGCAGCTGGGCCTGGGCGTTGGCCACCTGGCTCGACATGTCTCCACGGGTCTGGCGTTCCGTATCGCTGGCCCCCTGGAGCTTGTAGTGCTCGCCGGCCGCGGTTGCTTCCGCAGCTTGCTGTGCCGCCGCCAGGTCATCGCTCTGAATGGTGGCGATCAGTTGCCCGGCTTGTACGTCGTCTCCTTCCTCGACATTCAGGGTCTGAATCCTGCCGGGAATGCGCGAACTGACCACTACCTCGTTCGCATCTACGGTGCCGATCAGCTGGAGATCCGCCGAGCGGCTGGTGGATAAGAAATACCAGCAGAGGGAAATGACAAGGAGAATACCGAGGATGATGAAGATACGATTGCGAGCGTTCATACAAACTTTCTCCGCAGACGAACGGTGCTGGCTTTGGGCATAGGCATATCGGCCAGGACGCGCTTGACGAGCCTGGCGCCATGAGCGCGATCAACAAAGAGAGCGTTGCCCAAGAATTGCACCGCGGCCTTGCGCCGGGATTCGATGGCGGCCGGGGCCAAAGGGTCGGACGACAGCAGGAGACGCATCATGGGCGCGCTGAGAAAATAAAAAACATTTGCCCCCAGGCCTGAATAGACAACCTGGAGCCAGTCCACGGGGCACAACTCGCCCGACTGGATGCCGTCATGGACGGCCTCCTTCAACTTGCCCATTACGGGCTTGAAGACGTTCTCGAGCATCGTGGGAAACACTTCGCTCTGCCCTCGTCGCATGCGGACCATCTCCTGCTGCATCAGGCTTTGAAAGTCGCGCTGGGTGAGGATGCGATCGAAGTGACTGAGCGCGGTGCGTAGCAGGCGCTCTCCGGCGCTGTGCTTCGGGTCCAGGGCGGCGAGGGCGCGCTCGGCTACCGTCTTCGAGGCCTCATCGATGGCGGCGGCGTAGAGACCATGTTTGCTTTTGAAGTAGTAGTAGAGGAGGGCCTTGTTTACCTTGGCCGACTCCGCGATGGCGTCGGTGCGCGCTCCTGCCAGCCCGTTGGTGCTGAACTCGCGGATGGCCGCGCGGAGAATGGCCTTTCGGGTTTGGTCAGCGCGAGGAGTCGGGTTTTGGTTTTTTGCCGACATTGATTAACCAGTTAGTTAAAATTATACTCGCGATTCGAGGATCGAATCGGGAACGCGTCTCTCTTCTCCTTTGTCATTCTGCCTGCCCGGGCGAGCCGTGGGAGCGCCTGTGACTTCTTGCTTGCTGCGAAAAAACCGTTGCTATCGATGGAAAGCCGCTTGTCGCGATAGAAAAAGCATCCCCGCTACCCCAACAACTGCCCTATCCCTTGGCAACGGTCCCTTCCCCTTTTAACAACCCTCTCCTTTTTGTCATCCCGAGCGCAGCGAGGGATCTGCAGTTTCACTCTCATCAGACGCAGAGGCTGAGGAAGAGAACTGCAGATCCCTCGCTGCGCTCGGGATGACAAAAAGGAGAGGGTTGTTTAAAAGGGGAGACCGCTGCCAAGGGACAGGGCAGTTGAGCTCTAACCCCACCAGGTTTCGCCTGGCGCGAGGTGGGCGCGGACATAGTCGGGATTGGGTTCCACTCCTAAGCCGGGTTTGTCGGGCACCTGGATTCTGCCGTCTTTTACCAAGGGTCCATCGTGAAGGACGAGTTGCTCCCAAGTTACCGATGGGTCGCCCTGGTAGAAGCCCCAGGGCAGTTCGTGGGTTTTGTTGGCGTTGGCGCCGAGCGAGGGGCTCAGAGCCAATTCATGCATTTTGAAATCGCGGATGGCGGCCGCGCAGTGTGCGGACGCTATGGCGCCGAGAGGACCGATCGCGTTGTGCGCGGATACCGGAATGTTGAAGATGTCGGCCAGGTCCGCGATCTTCTTCGATTCGAGTAATCCCCCGGACTTGGGGATATCGATCTGTACGATCTTGCAGCCCTGGTGGACGATGAAGGGCATGAAGCCGCGCCGCGTGTACAGGTTCTCACCGGTGAGGATGGGCACTGGAGATTCTTCCGTCAGTTTGACCCAGGATTCCGAGAAATCGGGATCCATCGGATCCTCAAGCCACATGGGCCGCGCGGGCGCGACCGCCCGCGCAAGGTTGAGCGCATCCGACATATCCAGTTCCCAGTGGCAATGCACCGCGATTTCGTATGGGTCGCCCAGTGCCTCACGTACATTCGCGAAACCCTTGGCGTTCACGTCCAGATCATGAAGAGACATCTGGCGGCTGTTGAAGCGGGCATCTCCCGGGATCAGGCCGTAAGGGTCTGCGGCGCGCCGGATGTCGGTCTTGACCGCCTGGAAACCATAGCGATGCTCCTTGACCATGGCCGCCCACTCGCGGCATGAGGCTGGATCCAGAAAATCCGCAGGACTGGTGGTAAGGTAGGCCCGCACACCCGTGCGGTACTGGCCCCCCAGTAGCTTGCAGACCGGAGTTCCGAGAAGTTTACCGGCGAGATCCCACAGCGCGATCTCGACCCCGCTGATCGCGGTTACGGTCACGCCCCCAATCGCGCCCGCTCCCCCCGTACGCAGGATCATCTGGGTGTAAAGAGGGTCAATGTCCAGCGGATCCTGGCCTATGACTGTGTCTCGCAGATATCCCAACATCACATCTTTTACTCCGAACCCCCAATAGGCCTCACCATATCCACTTATGCCCGCATCGGTGTCGATGCGCACCAGGGTATTGCCACCCGGCTTCCCCACCACCATCACTTTTAGATCGGTGATTTTCACTTTCTTGCGCAACGGAGCAGCCAGCGCCGAGTAATGCCCCAGCACAGACGACGCCGGTACCAATGCCGCGATCCCCCGCAGCAGTTCTCTTCTCTTCATGAGTTACCTCTGATGTGGAAATAACAGACACAGTTATAGTCCGAATCGGCGGGCTTGTGGGTTCTTCGCTCAGTAGTTCTTCAGGGAACTAATGCGCCTTACTTTCGGGGGCGCCGTCCCTTGGGTACTTTGCCGATTCTGGGATCCCGGGCGATGATCAGTTCGCAGGCACGCAAGGCGGCTGATTCGAAATCCGGCGCGTCGGCGGGGAGAACCTGCCAGCCGGTCACTTCCTTTCCCAGTAGCTGGATGGAGCGCATGTTGGGAAACTCGCGTCGGAGAGCCTGGTGGTGGTCTTTGGTGGTGGCGAGCCACACTCCGTTGTCTTCTATTTGTTTTTGTTTTTCGCGAAGCATGAGGACAATCTTGTCTCCCACGTAAACGGCGAGGCAGCCGAACATGGAGCGGGTCTCGATCGGGAGTTCGGAGATGGCGTCGAGCACAAACGCATACGGAACAGGCTTACGGGCTTTGACCGGGAATGGGTTCTCGTTTGCTGATCGGCCGGCTTTTCGCATCGCGCCCCATGATAGTACGAAGCAGGACTGATCATATCCAATCAGCTGTATCTCAAGCCCCCCCACAAAGGCCGTCATCCTGAGCGCAGCGCTTCGCAGATCTATCGCAAACCGAGGGCTTTCAGCGCGGAGTCGAAGGACCCCGGCGTTGCTTGTTGGCAGATGCTCTTTGGAGTTTCCGGCCGCAAACTACACCTGAAGATAAAAAAAGTCACAAACGAGTCCCGCGCTAAGTTCAGCCGATCTCGTGATGGTTGCGCTCACGCAGACAATCAATCCCGTACGACCGTTCGGTGTGCCCGGAGTGCATTCTTGACGCATATAGCCACCATGCATATAGTGTGGCTATGTCTGACGACGTCAAGGCTCTGCTTCCGCTGCAACCCACCACTTTCCATATTCTTCTGTCTTTGACTGACGAGGACCGGCATGGCTACGCCATCATTCTCGAGGTGGCCAGACGCACGCAGGGCGAACTCAAACTGAGTGCAGGCACGCTCTACCGTTCTATTCAACGGATGCTCGAAACGGGCCTCATTGTGGAGACAAGGATCCGGCCTGCGCCCGAAGTGGACGATGAACGGCGAAGATATTACCGCATCACTCCCCTGGGAAAAGCAGCCGCGGAGGCAGAGGCGGGGCGGCTTCGAGATTTGCTCAAGATGGCGCGCTTGTGCGGAGTGGCGCCCAGGACAACCTGATGAATTTCTATCGATTGCTTCTCCACCTCTATCCTTCGTCGTTCCGGGCAGAGTACGGCGATGAGATGAGCAGCATCTTTGCCGCCGAGCTTGAACATAGCAGCGGACTAGCGGCCCGCTGCGGGGTTTGGGTTTCCGCGTTTGCCGAGATCGTGTTTAACGCCGCAATGGTTCATTGGGAAATTGCCCGGCGGGATTTGTACCACTCCATGCGCTCGCTGTTGCGCTCCCCTGGCTTCACGCTGACGGCGCTCCTGCTGATTACGATTGGCATCGGCGCCAATGTTGCCATATTTACGCTGGCGAATTTTGTTCTGGTTCGACCGCTGCCCTTCCCTCAACCGGACCAGTTGACGAGGGTTTGGGAAAAGCACCCCGGTTATTCCAGGATGGAACTTTCCCCGGCCAACTATCGCGATCTGAATGCGTCGAGCCGATCGTTCAGCGCATTGGCCGCCTACACCGGCTACTCAATGAGCCTGGTCGGGCGGGGGGAGCCGCAGAGAATCGACGGGACCATGGTTACGGCGAACCTGTTTTCTGTGCTGGAAAGGCCGGCAATGTTTGGCCGTTATTTCCGTGAGCAGGACGGCCAAGCAGGCGCCCCGGGAACGGTGGTGCTGAGCTATTCCTTGTGGCAAACAGCGTTCGGAGGCGATCGAGAGATCATCGGGAAGCCGGTCTCTCTCGATAACCAGTCGTACACAGTCATCGGAGTGATGCCAGCCGACTTTCGTTTTCCTACGCGCGAGACGCTCTTCTGGACACCCTTTCGCTTTGAGGAAGCGGACTACCTGGATCGCGACAACAATATGCTGGACGGCATTGGCCGGCTCAAGCCCGGGGTATCGCTGGCCCAGGCGCGTAGCGAGTTACTGCTGATCGCCGCGCGGCTGCGGAAGCAGTATCCGAAAGAAAACGAGTCGGTCGATTTGACGGTGTTCGGGTTGCGCGACGAACTTTCGGCGCAATCGCGCCTGCTGCTCAAAGGCTTGTGTGGGGCAGCGCTCTGCGTGCTGGTGATCGTCTGCGCCAACCTGGCAAATCTTCTGCTGGCACGCTCGCTGGCGCGGCAAAGAGAGCTCTCGATTCGTTTGTCACTGGGCGCCAATCGCCGTAATCTTCTCCGCCACCTGCTCACCGAAAGCGTTCTGCTGGGAATCGCAGGAGGCGCCAGCGCAACCGGAGTGGCTATAGCCGCCTTACCGTTACTTGCGCGATTGGTACCCAACGGACTCCCGGTGCAACAGGTTCCTTCGGTAGACGTGGAGATGCTGCTGTTTGCCCTTGCTCTTACGATCATTACGGTGGTGGCTTTTGGGGTTGCCCCGGCTTGGCAGACGTGCAGAGGAGCAGGACTGAGCGGGCTTCGCGTGGGCGTGCGCACGGGTGGAGCCGGCCATCACGGAGCGCGGTCTGCGCTGGTGATTGCGGAGGTTGTGGCGTCGGTCGTGCTGTTGGTTTCGTCGGGTTTGCTCATTCGGGCGTTATGGCGGGTGCAATCCGTGGACCCCGGATTTAGCACCAGCGGCATCCTGTCTTTGCGGACTGATTTGCCCTTTCCCAAGTACAACGCCACCAGCACTCGAGATCAGTTCTATGGCAAGGTGCTGACGGACGTGCGCAGGCTGCCTGGGGTCACCGATGCCGCTTACATTACCGCGCTCCCCATGACCTGGGGCGGTGGAATCTGGCCGGTCGAAGTGAATGGAAGCAGCCAGATCCGGACGGAAGGCACTTCGGCGAGCCTGCGTTTTGTGACGCCCGGCTTGTTTTCGACTCTCGGTATTCCGATCAAGTTGGGACGCGGTGTAAACGAAAGCGATACTGCGGATAGGCCCTACGTGGCCGTGGTAAGCGAATCCTTCGTGCGGCGATACTGGCCCCATGAACAGCCGATCGGGCGTCATTTCAAATTCGAGGGTTTCGATCGTGAAGTCATCGGAGTGGTGGGAGACATCCGGGCGCGGGGCCTGGAGAGAACCAGCGAGCCCCAGGTATATCTGAGTTCCAAACAGGATCTGGACAACACCTATTACGCACCCAAGGACCTGGTGATCCACTCGTCGCAGCCGCCGGAGAGTCTTTTGCCGGCGATCCGGCAGATCGTCCGCGCAGCAGATCCCGAGCAGCCTATTTCCGACGTACGAACCATGGACGAGGTGGTCGCCGGCGAGACGGAATCGCGAACCATCCAAATGCGGGTGCTGGTGGTCTTTACCGGGGTGGCGATTGTGCTGGCAGGCTTAGGTATCTACGGGTTGCTCGCGTTTACGGTCTCGATGCGACAGCAGGAGTTCGGTATCCGCATGGCCTTGGGTGCAGGCCATGGCGATATCTTCAAGATGGTATTAGGCCAGGGAGCATTGCTGGCGGTGGCCGGCCTGGTGCCTGGGCTCGCGTTGGCGTATATCGCCGCCAGACTCATGGAAAGCCTGCTTGCCGGCGTGCGGCCGGCAGATGCGCTTACCTTCTCGACCGCTGCCGCGGTTTGCCTCATCACTACCTTGCTGGGGACCTTGTTCCCTGCACTTCGTGCGGTTCGGGCGGATCCTACGGCCATCATGCGCGCCGAGTAGGCGATCCTTCGGTTCCTTTTTTCCAAAAAAAACGAAATGCGTTGTCCATTTTGCGCCCTCCTGAACGACTATCTGGTGAACAGACAGTCACGCGGTTCAGGAGGGGACAAAGTGAAATACCTGTGCATGGTCGTTCTTGACGAGAAGAAACTGGAGGCGATCCCCGACGCCGAGTCGCAAGCCTTAACGGACGAAAGCCTGGCCTATGACAAGAGCCTTAAGGAACGCGGCCACTTTATCGCGGCCCAGGCGCTGGAATCGGTCAACGCCGCCACCATGGTGCGGATTCGCGACGGCAAAGTGTCGGTCACGGATGGACCTTTTGCGGAAACCAACGAACAGATCGGCGGCTTCATCCTGATCGAGGCTAAGGACCTGAATGAGGCGATCCAGATAGCCTCGAAGATTCCGGTCATTCGCCTGGGCGGCATCGAAGTGCGGCCGGTCAAGGAATTAGTCGCCAGTAGCAAGTGAAAGAAGCCAGAGGAGGAGATCGATGTGCCCTGATTGCATTCCAGTGATAGCCGTGGCCGTCGTGGCTGCTACTCCACTCAGCGTGGTAAAAGCCTTGCTGGCGCACACAGTTGAGCGTATCGCCACGCCAAGGGAAACAACCGTTGTATCAGCCCGAGCAAAGGAGAGCTTCCGCCATGACATCCAGCCAAATCGAGCACCCGCAAGTCGTCTCGCGTGGCGAATGGTTCGCCGCCCGCAAGGAATTGTTGGTTAAGGAAAAACAGTTAACGCGTCAACGCGATGAGATTGATCGCCGGCGGCGCGAGCTACCGTGGGTCAAGGTCGAGAAAGAGTATCGGTTCGAAGGTCCCAATGGGCAGCAGAGTTTGGCGGATCTCTTTGAGGATCGGAGCCAGCTCATCGTGTCTCATTTTATGTTTGGTCCGGGCTGGAAGGAGGGGTGTGTGGGCTGCTCCTTCCGCTCTGACCATGTGAATGGCGCCCTGGTACACCTCCAGCATCACGATGTTTCCTTGGTCACTGTTTCGCGAGCGCCGTTAGCCGAGATCGAGGCTTTCAAAAAACGCATGGGCTGGCGTTTTCCATGGCTTTCGTCGTTTGACAGTGAGTTTAACTACGACTTTCAGGTGTCGTTCAAGAAGGAGGAAATTGCGACAGGGAGGGTTACGTACAACTACGAGGTTCGCGATTTCGTCAGCGAGGAGGCGTCGGGGTTAAGCGTGTTCTACAAAAACCCGGCGGGCGAGGTGTTTCACACCTATTCAACGTATGGGCGGGGAGATGAGATGGTGGACACCACCTATATGTATCTCGACCTGACTCCGAGGGGCCGCAACGAGAATGGTCCCCACCATAACCTCGGCGATTGGGTGCGGCACCATGACCGGTACGGTGTGGGTGGTTCCGTTGATGCTGGTGGGCGGTTTGTGGCCGGCGAACAGTCGAAGGCAGAATGCGGATGCGGACATGAGGGGTAGAAAATTAACTGCAGATCCGCCTGCTTGAGAACGCAAAAAAACAATCCGCAGAACTGAAACAGGCCCGTAGGGCCGGAGGCCAAACGTCAGTCCAGCTAGGATGGATGCCATCAGGAGTTCTCGATGGGGATGGGGCCCGTGGGAGTGGACGAGATTGTGGACGAGGTTTATCGTTCGGAGTCGCGCCGCGTTCTGGCTACCCTCATCCATCTGCTGGGCGATTTTGATCGGGCTGAAGAGGCTTTGCACGACGCCTTTGCCGCGGCGGTAGAACAGTGGCCGCAGAAGGGTGTGCCGGCCAATCCGCGCGCGTGGCTGGTCTCGACCGGGCGATTCAAAGCCATTGACGCGATGCGTCGAGGCGCCAGGTTTGACACATCGCTCGAAGAGCTTCCTCAGCAGCCGAGTGGGCCAGCGTTCGAGCCTGAAGAATGGGACGAGCAAAGCGTCGAAGACGATCGGCTGCGGTTGATCTTTACCTGCTGCCATCCGGCCTTGCCGCCGGAGGCGCAGATCGCGCTGACGTTACGCGAAGTTTGCGGCCTTACGACGGAAGAAATCGCTCGCGCATTCCTGACCGGAGCACCCACGGTTGCGAAACGAATCGTGCGCGCCAAGGCGAAAATACGCGATGCACGCATCCCCTATGAAGTGCCATCGCATGGCGATCTTGCGCAGCGGCTGGATGCCGTACTCCAGGTCATCTACCTGGTATTCACGGAGGGCTACTCGGCATCTTCGGGCGAGTCGCTTACCCGTGCAGATCTCTCTGGCGAAGCCATCCGGCTGGGACGGCTCCTAGTTGAGCTGTTGCCGGAACGCGAGGCGCAGGGATTGCTGGCGCTGATGCTATTGCAGGAGTCGCGCCGCGCTACGCGTACCTCACCCACGGGCGAACTGGTGCTTTTGGATGATCAGGACCGCTCGTTGTGGAATCGGGATCTCATTGATGAGGGTGTTGCGCTGGTTGAGCGGGCACTCGCATCAAGGTACGTCGGCTTTTACACGATTCAGGCAGCGATCGCGACGGTGCATGCTAAAGCGTCGTCCGCGGCTGCAACGGACTGGAGCCGGATCGTTGAGCTTTACGATCTGCTCCAGCAAGTGAGTCCTTCGCCGGTGGTGGAACTAAACCGCGCGGTGGCGGTTGCCATGCGCGATGGCCCTTTGGCCGGTCTCACGCTGGTAGAAGGCATCCTGACGCGCGGCGACCTGGCGGACTACTATCTTGCCCACTCTGTACGCGCGGATCTGTGCCGGCGGCTTGGGCGAAGAGCGGAAGCTTGTGCATCCTATGAAAGAGCGCTCGCCCTGGCCCGGCCAGAAGCAGCGCGGCGGTTTCTCATGAGACGGTTGAACGAACTGAGCACTGAGGCTTAGCCATGAGCCTGGAAGAAGCTCTGATCGCCGTTTGGCAGCAGGCGTTCGCGGAAAACGCGAAGACGGTCACTCTCGACAATGTGAACTACCCCGTTCGGCGCACCAGCCGGTCGAAATTGCGAGAAGTGGATTTCAAATTCGGCGATACCACCTTACGTGGCGTGGAGCAAAATGCGAACACTCACTCACGCTGGGCAAAGCTGGCACGGGAGGGTAAGAAGGTGATGCAATTTTTGGCGGATCGCCGCTACATTGCCGTCGTCGTCGATGGAAAAGTTATCCTGTACAACGCAATGCGTAAGCCGTGAGCGTCAGCTAGCAGCCGATCGGATGTCCTCGGATCTCAAGTCCTTGATCGTTGGCAGGGCTTTGATTGCTGGACCTGACTTTTGCTGCGCCAGCCTGATTTCGTAGAGACTTTGTAAGTTCAGCCAGAACTCAGCGGATGTACCAAAAAAGTGCGCCACCCGTAAAGCCGTGTCGCCCGTAATGGACCGACGCGCGTTCAAAATCTGGGTCACGCGGTTTGTGGGCACTCTGAGCTGGCGCGATAGCTCGGCTGCACTCATGCCCATTTCTCTCAGTTCCTCCGCCAAATGCTCGCCCGGATGTATGGCTTTCACCTTGTCCCCCGCTCAATGATACCTACTTTGCGGCTTCGGTTACATCGTTATAGGAGTGCCAGGCCGAGCCCAGGAAGTGCGGGTTTCCGGCTAGCGTGTCCTGTACGACTTTGAGCATATCGGGAAGCTGTTGTTGGTAGTCAGTGGTGCGCAGGCCTATGGCCAGTTTCCCAAGATTGTTTCCGTTGAGACCCTGATACGCCGCATCCATAAACTTTGTGCTGGCTTGACGAAGCTTGTCTGCCTGGGCCGCGGTGCTTTGCCCATCCCCTGGACTGCTGAGCTCATAAAGCATCAGTGTCAAGCGCGGCAGAGACGACATCAGCGCTTGACGCTGGCTGGCATCCGCCTTGAGAAATTTGTTGGGGATGTCAGCGTTCACCGTCATCTGGTTCTGCTGTGCCACAGCGAGCACTGCGTGATAGGTATCGAGCAGATTCGGAAAAAATCCCAGATTTCCTGGCCCTTTGTTCTCCTGGCGCTGCTGTGGCTCTATGTCCAGATGGATGCCGTCAAAGCGCTGATGAGAGTGCTCGCGATTAAAGGTCACCACTTCATTGACGTGGCTCATCAGTTTGTCGCGGTGCTTGCCCGGCTCGTCGGCATCGGCGCTGGAAAGCAGCGCCTCGACCCGGATGTGCGATTTGTGTAGGAGTTCGATGAGCTTTCCGATCTCCTGTTGTTCCGGTTCAGCAGTATTTTGCGAGGTGAACGATAAATACACCTCATTGATTTGGTTTGAGCGGCAGAAATCGCGCAGGGCCTCCCCCCGGGCGGGCAGATCGAGGAGTATGGGTGTTCTCCAGACCCAGACTCCATGCACGAACTGGTCTTTCTGACCTTGGGCGGCGCCCCCCGGAACCCAACAAAGCAAGGCTGCGAGTAACGTGACCGCAATTCGCATATAGATTCCCCTTTCGGTCAGCCCAAACAGCATAGCGGATAACTGCGCCGGTGGCGTGGGCATCTATCTATACACGGAGAGCAAACTATGCCAAATCAAAGCCGTATCGAAAAGCCACCGAGCATCGAGGAGTTTCATACTTCGAAGACGGGGCAGGATAAGAAGATCGATCGCACCGCGGAACAAGCTGCCGAGAAAGCCGGCAAGACCGAAAAGCGCTACGACCAGGACCACGACATCTTCACCAAATAGTTGGCTGGTTTGAAACCCCAAGGGACACCACCGCCGGGGAAACCCCGGCGGTGGTGGTTTACCTGCCTTCCGGCGCGGACTAGAATGACGGTTATGGTGAATATCGATTCGCTGGGCCGCCTATGAACTTCCCCGAGCATGAGCTCCACTTCTTTCAAAGGTTTGGACTGACTGGGCGGCTCATCGAGCGGTGCCTGGGCGAGGCCCTTTCTGCGGGCGGCGATTTCGCCGACTTGTATTTTGAGTCCATCGCCTCCACCTCGATCTCGGTCGATGAATCGCTGGTGAAGTCCGCAAGCCAAGGCGTGAGTGCTGGGTGTGGTATTCGCGTTTGCTCCGGGGACCGCACAGGCTACGCGTATACCGATGACCTCTCGGCAGAAAGGCTGATGCGCGCGGCTCGGACCGCGGCGCTGATCGCCGACGGACCGAGCAGGCAACAGGTCGCCGGCTTCCGCGAGACTGCGAAAGCAAGCCTCTACCCCATCTCAGCGGCCGACGCCGACGCTGGAATCGCGCCCAAGCTGGAACTGGTCATGCGCGCCGATCGGGCCGCCCGTGCCTACGATCCACGTATCGTGCAGGTGCGCGCCGGCTTCAACGACGAGATGCGGCACATTCTCGTTGCGGCTTCCGATGGCACCTTTGCTCACGACACGCAGCCTCTTGCCCGTTTGAATTGCTACGTCATCGCTCGCGATGGGTCGAAGAGTTCGCGCGGTGGCTCCGGCGGCGGTGGCCGGGTGGAAATCAACTTCTTTGAGGGCGACAAGTCGCCTGAGCATTTCGCTCTGGAAGCTGCGCGGCAGGCGATCCTGCAGCTCAATGCTGTTCCTGCTCCTGCCGGCGATATGGAAGTGGTCTTGGGACCGGGCTGGCCGGGCGTCCTGCTGCATGAAGCTGTAGGCCACGGTCTGGAAGCCGATTTCAATCGCAAGAAGACCTCTGCGTTCGCCGGCCTTATTGGACAGCAGGTCGCCAGCTCGAAGGTGACGGTGGTCGACAATGGCACCATGCCTTCGCGCCGGGGATCCTTGAATGTCGACGATGAGGGCTCACCCACGCAGGAAACGGTGCTCATCGAGAATGGCATCCTCAAGGGCTACCTCAGCGACAAGCTTTCAGCCCGCCTCATGGGCATGGCAGACACGGGCAATGGCCGCCGCGAGAGCTATCAGCACATTCCTATGCCGCGCATGACGAATACCTATATGCTCTCCGGCGAAGACAGCCCGGAGGATATTGTGCGCAGCGTAAAACGCGGGCTGTACGCGGTGAACTTCGGCGGCGGCCAGGTGGATATTACCAGCGGCAAGTTTGTGTTTTCCGCTTCGGAGGCTTACTTGATCGAAGACGGTAAGATCACCGCGCCGGTACGCGACGCGACGCTCATCGGCAATGGGCCCGAAGCGCTCAAATATGTATCCATGGTGGGTAATGATCTCGCGCTCGATGAGGGCATCGGCACCTGCGGCAAAGATGGGCAGAGCGTGCCTGTTGGCGTAGGGATGCCCACCATCAAGCTCGACCGCATGACGGTAGGTGGTACGGCCCGATAATGTCTACAGCGACTCCTATCTCGACGACCGAAAGCACCCTCAATATGCAGCAGCTTGCGACAGACGTAGTGGAGCGCGCGCTGCGAGCAGGAGCTACAGAAGCGGAAGTCGTGATCCGCGAAGGTGACGAATTCTCAACCCTCGTCCGGCTTGGGCAGGTGGAGACGCTGAAGGAATCAGGGGCGCGGGGGATCGGGTTAAGAGTGTTTCTGGGAGAGACCGGATCGTATCGCACCGCCAATACCTCTACCAGCGACTTCTCTGAGGCGGGCCTGTCTCATTTGGTTTCCGGCGCCATCGATCTGGCTCGCGTCACCTCGCAGGATCCCTTCGCAGGCTTGCCGGAGCCGGGTGCTATGGGGCGGATTGCGGGCGACCTCGGCCTTTACTACGACGATGTGTATTCCCTGCCCACTGCGGAACGCATCGAGTACGCACGGCGCGCAGAGGCTGCAGCCCTTTCCGCGGATCCGCGGCTGACCAAGAGTGACGGCGGCAGCTTCGATGTTGCCACCGGACACAAAGTGATGACTAATTCGCGCGGGTTTGTGGGCGAGTACCGGCGCTCCTATTGCTCCCTTTCTGCCATGCCCATCGCTGAGACAGAGCAAGGTGGAATGCAGCGCGATTACTGGTATTCGAGCGCACGCACGCTGGCCAAACTTGACTCGCCCGAGAGTATTGGGGCGGAGGCAGCGCGACGGACGCTGCGTCGCTTAAATGCTCGCCGTGTGGCGACGCAACAGGTGCCGATTGTTTTTGCTCCGGAGATCGCGCGCTCGCTCATCGGCAATATATTCGAAGCGGCAAATGGGGATAGCATTTATCGCGGCGCGTCCTTCTGGAATAATCAGCTGGGGCAAAAGGTGGCCAGTGAGAATGTAACCGTGATTGATGATGGAACGCTGCCGGGATTGTTCGGCACGTCGCCTTTCGATGGCGAAGGCCTGCCCACGCGGCGCACGGTCATCGTGGAGAAGGGCGTGCTGAAGAATTACCTGCTGAATACCTATACCGGGCGCAAACTCAACATGCCGAGCACTGGGAACGCTTCTCGCGGGTTGGCCGGAACTCCCGGCATTGGCGGCGGCAACCTGTTTCTGGAGAAAGGGCCCGTCTCGGTGCAGCAGCTGCTCGCCGATGTGAAAGCGGGCTTCTACGTCACCGAGCTGATGGGGTTTGGGGTCAATATGGTGACCGGTGACTACTCCCGCGGGGCGGCGGGTCTTTGGATTGAAAATGGAGAGCTCACCTTCGCTGTCGAGGAAGTGACGATTGCCGGCAATCTGAAGGAGATGCTCAATCACGTCACCGCCATTGCCGATGATCTGCAATTTCGAGGAGCGGTGGCCTCACCCACTTTGCGCATCGACGGAATGACCATCGCGGGGGAATAATCGTTCCGTCTTCTTATGAGAGCTGGTCTCGCTCATTCGATCCACTTCGATCCGGCCGACCCCAGCGCTAGCCTGAGCGGCCTTCCTGAGGCGCCGGCTGTTTTTGCGCTTTGCGCGGCTGATCCAGCCGCCGAGCCTTACCTGGGCAAAACACCGAACCTACGCCGCCGCTTGATGCGGTTTCTACGCGGGCCGCAGGGTGGCGTGACGAGCCGGCGACTGCAGCTCGCGCATCTCGTCGCGCAGATTGAGTACACGGTTACGGGGTCGGATTTCGAATCCTCGCTGTGCCTCTATCAGGCTTCGCTGCGGGCCTTCGGTCCGCGGGCGCAGAAGCGGCTGCGTCTTCGCCCTCCGGCTTTTCTTCGCATGTCGGTGGACAACGCGTATCCGCGGGTTTATGCCACTTCGAAAATCAGCAAGACGGCGGCGAAGGCTCTGTTCGGTCCGTTCCCTTCGCGGGCAGCGGCTGAGCGGTATGCGGATGAGATGCTGAATTTGTTTTTGCTGCGGCGGTGTAGTGAGGAGCTCAATCCCGATCCGGCATTTCCCGGTTGCGTTTATTCAGAAATGAAGATGTGCCTTGCTCCTTGTTTCAAAGGGTGCTCCGACGAGCGGTACCAGCAGGAGGCGGCGGACGGTTTTTGCTTTCTTGGCTACGCGCGGCGGGTCCATGATCAGCAGGCTGGAAGGCGAGCGCAACGCGGCTTCCGAGGCGATGGAGTTCGAGCGCGCCGCGGCTATCCATCAGCGGATGCAGAAGGTGCAAAGCGTGGCTCACTTGGCCAGCGAGGCGGTTCGTCCGCTGGCGGAATTGAGCGGGATCCTGGTGCAGCCGTCGGCGGAGCTCGGCCATGTCGCGCTGTTTGGTCTGCGGCGCGGGGTCTGGAGTGGTCCTGTGCTTTATTCCATCGTGGGGATGCGGTTGGCCAATGAGCGGTCCGGGTCGAGTTCACTGTTTGCCCATCCGGTTGCTTTGGAGGCTGTTCCCCTGGAGGGCGTTGGAGCCTTGCCGGCAAAGGATGTACTGGAGTCGCGGCTCGAGGACGCTTTGACGGCGCTGGCTCAGTCGGCGCCGAGGAGTGTTGCCGCGCAGACTCTATCGGACCATCTGGCGCTGTTCACGCAGTGGTTTTACCGGCCGGCGGCGCGTTCTGTGGGAGAGATGATGTTTGCTGGCGCGGATGGGGAGGTATCCCGGAAGCCTTTGCTGCGCGCTATTTCTCGCGTGGCGGCGCGGGCTCATAGTGCTAATCCGGAAGAGTTGGCGAAACCACCGATTCAGTGGCATGCCTAGAAAGTTGTCCTGGCAAGAGCAGAAGGCGCTTAAGGCGCACATTCCACACAAAGGGCGCTTAAGGCGCACACTTCCACCCATAGTGCGCATAGGGCGCTTAAGGCGCACACTTCCACCCCGGGCCGCTGCCCGGGCGCCATGCGATTTTGTCAGGAGTCTAACCTAGCTTCACCTTCATCTGAGTCCTGTACACTGAGGAGAATCGAGGGGTCATCATGGTTGAATTGGTGCCATCCATCCTCTCTGCCGATTTCTCGAAGCTGGCCTTGGAAATTGAGGCTGCCGAGCGCGGTGGTGGTTCTGTCATCCATATCGACATCATGGACGGGCATTTCGTCCCCAACCTGACCATGGGACCTCCCGTGGTCAAGTCTCTGCGCAAGGTCACCAGCTTGCCGCTGGATTGCCACCTGATGATCGATAACCCTGCCGATTTCATCGAGGAATTTGCACAGGCCGGAGCGAACTGGATTTCGGTGCACTACGAAGCCTGCCGCCACCTCCATCGAACCCTGCAATTGATCGCCCACCATGACATGGAACCGGCTGTGGTCATCAACCCGGCGACCCGGGTGGATTTTCTGGTGGAGATCCTGCCGATGGTCCATCACGTGCTCGTCATGAGTGTTAACCCGGGTTTTGGCGGTCAAAAATTCATTCCTTTTTCGCTGGATAAGATCCGGCGGCTGGTCGAACTAAGGGCGGAACTTGGGCTCAATTTCAGGATCGAGGTCGATGGAGGGGTGGCCCACGACACGATAGCCTCGGTGGTCGAGGCGGGGGCGGATTTGCTGGTAGCAGGAAGCGCCGTTTTCGATTCGGGACACCCGGAAAAAGAAGCCCGGGCTCTGCTAAAAATGGCGCTGGAGGCCGAACGGGCCCGCAATGGGCAAAATTTCCATTCCAGGCAGGCTGCCGCCATTTAACATTGAGTAAGTAAGTAATATGGACGGCAGTGGCGGGGCAACCACTTCCGGGATTATGTTTTGGCTCCCCGGCCGAGCTCCTGCCCATGAGGTGCTATGCAGCGTTTTCTATCCCGGCTCACCATCCTGTGTCTTCTTTGCGCTCTCCCCGCATGCGCTCAGTTCGGCATCTTCAAGCCTTCCAAACCGGCGACCAAGCCGACCCCCGAAAATCCACTTGCCGGCCATGCTTCCAAGCAGCCGGATAAAGAGCTCTTCGATAAGGCCCTCATTGCCATGAAAAAGGGCAAGTTCGATGTGGCCCGTTTGGATTTGCAGACGCTTCTGAACACGTATCCGGAATCGGAATACCAGATGCGCGCCAAGTTGCTGGTAGGCGATAGCTGGTTCAAAGAAGGTGGCACCGCTGCCCTGACCCAGGCTGAGGCCGAATATAAGGACTTCATCACCTTCTTCCCCAATACACCGGAAGCCGCCGAAGCGCAGATGAAGGTCGCCGACATCTACTACATGCAGATGGAAAAACCTGACCGCGACCCAAAGAATGCCCAGCAGGCGGAACAGGAATACCGGAACATGATCCAGCAGTTCCCCGATTCGACGTTTGTGCCCCGAGCCAAACAGCGTCTGCGGGAAGTGCAGGAAGTGCTGGCCGAGCGCCAGTACCAGGTGGGGAGTTTTTACGCCACACACGAGAACTGGGCAGCGACCATTGCCCGCCTGCAGACGGTCACGGACAGCTACCCGCTGTATAGCCATAGCGACCTGGCGCTGATCGGGCTGGGCGATGCTTATGCCGCCGAAGCACGGTACGTTCAAGGTCTGCAGCAAATCAATCCCAAGGCCAAGCAGGAACTCATGAAGGCCTACGACGACCAGGCTGCGGAAGCCTACTCCCGCGTGGTGACGCACTACTCGATGGCGGCCCATGTGGAAGATGCGCGCGAGCGCCTGATCGCACTCAATCGCCCGGTGCCCGAGCCAACCAAGGAAGAACTGGCGGAGAGCGAGGCAGAGGAGCAGAGCCGTACCGGAATCACCTTCAAGGATCGTGCCCTTCTGCTGGTCAAGCGTGGCCCGGTCACAGTAAACGCTGCGCGCATCGGCGAACCGACTTTGACGGATCGTCCGCCGGTGACAGCGCCCGACGTACACAAACGCGACACGGCACTTTTCACCGCAGCACTCAAGGGCGAGCCCCTGCCGCCAGTGGTGCCTGCGGGCGGGGCTGCCCCCGCGGCAGTGGCCGATGGAGCGGGTGCGGCCCCTGCGGCGGCGTCCGGCTCTACCTTGCAGTTGGAGAACGTGCAGGGCGCCGAGACCGCAGCACCTGCAGCCAGCAGGGGCGGACCGGCCATTGGCGCCGAAATTATCAGCACAGGCCCGAACAACTCTGGGCAGGCTCCGGCGAACTCGGCCCCGCCCACTTCCGGCTGTGCCAGTGGGCCCGCCTGTAACTCCTGAGGGCGCGGCAACCGCGGCGGCGGCCGCAGGTGTTCCAGGGGCTCAGAACCCGGGTGGATTGGCGACGGTCGGTCCGACCGACAACAAGCCTTTGCCTCCGATAGAGAAACCGGCAGACGCTCCGGCACAAACCAACGATGTGCATAACTCACCGCAGGTGCAAACCGGCACCGATACCGGCGCCACCGCCAATGGCAAGAAAAAGAAGACACCCGCGCCCAAGTTTGATTCGAGCGACGAGTCTTCGAGCAAACACAAGAAGAAGAAGGGCCTCGACAAACTCAACCCGTTCTAGAGCATTTTCCGCTTTTAGCACGTTCAGGATGATGCCCGAGGTGTTGAAAGAAGACGCCCCCCATGCCCCGTGATCTACCAAAAGCCTATGACCCGGCCGCCATCGAAGATCGATGGGCGGCCTACTGGGTCGATGAGGCGCTGTTTGACCAGCCACACGCTGCAGACGCCAGTTCTCCGTCTAACCGTCCCGTCTTTACCATGCTGCTGCCGCCGCCGAACGTTACCGGCCGGCTGCACATGGGGCACATGCTGGAACACACCGAGATGGACATTCTCACCCGGTGGCGGCGCATGTGCGGGGATCTCGCCTTGTGGATTCCGGGCACCGACCACGCCGGCATAGCTACTCAGTTGATGGTGGAGCGCCAGCTCGCCGAAGAGCACAAGACGCGGCAGCAGTTGGGCCGCGAGGCCTTTGTCGAACGGGTCTGGCAATGGAAGCAGCATTATGGGGATGCCATCCTCGACCAGATGCGGAGGCTGGGTACCAGCGTCGACTGGTCGCGGGAGTACTTCACCATGGATGGCCCGCGCTCTGCGGGCGTCCGCGAAGCATTCGTCCGGCTGTATGAGCAGGGACTCATCTATCGCGGCGCTTATATCGTCAACTGGTGCCCTCGCTGCCAGACAGCTATCTCTGACTTGGAAGTGATCCACGAGGAGCAGCAAGGCAAGCTGTGGGAGATCCGCTACCCGATCGTCGACGGAAGACGGCTTCGTCACCGTGGCGACTACACGGCCCGAGACCATGCTGGGCGACGTTGCGGTTGCCGTTCATCCGGACGACGAGCGCTACTCTCACCTGCACGGCAAAATGCTGCGTTTGCCACTGACCGGACGGGAGATCCCGGTGGTGACGGACAGCTGGGTAAGCCGGGACTTCGGTACCGGCGCGGTGAAGGTGACCCCGGCACACGACCCCAACGATTTTGCGCTAGGACAACGACAGGGCCTGCCCTCGATCAGCGTGATGGACGAGACAGCGCACCTGAATGCCGCTGCAGGGGCTTATGCCGGTCTTGATCGGTACAAGGCTCGGCAGCGGGTTCTGGAGGATCTCGAAAAACAAGGTTTGCTGGCAGGGGTGCGGGAGCACGTGAACTCCATCGGCAAGTGCGACCGTTGCAAGACGGTGGTTGAGCCCTTGCTCTCGACCCAGTGGTTCATTCGGATTCAGCCCCTGGCGGACAAGGCGATTGCCGCGGTGGAGCAAGGCTTCATCCGCTTTACGCCCGAACAATATTCGAAAACCTACTTCGAGTGGATGCGCAACATCCACGACTGGTGCATCTCACGCCAGCTGTGGTGGGGGCACCGCATTCCGGCGTGGCACTGCTCTGCTTGCGGGAAAATCACGGTCGCCCGCACTACGCCTGAGGTGTGCGCGCACTGCCGCAGCCCGCGCATCGAGCAGGAGAAGGATGTTCTGGACACCTGGTTTTCGTCCGGCCTCTTGCCCTGCTCTTCCCTGGGTTGGCCGGAACACACGCCGGATCTGGACGCTTTCTATCCCACCCGGCTGCTGGTGACCGGATTCGATATCCTGTTTTTCTGGGTGGCACGCATGATCATGCTGGGTTGCCATTTCATGCTGGAGGAGCCGATGGCCGACGGCAGCCAGCGCACGCTGAAGGACGCGGTGCCCTTTCGCGATGTGTACATCCACGCGCTGGTGCGGGATGCGGACCGGCAGAAGATGTCGAAGACCAAGGGGAACGTGATCGACCCGATCCAGGTTGTCGAGCGCTTCGGGACCGATGCTGTGCGCTTCACGCTGGCCGCCATGGCCGCGCCGGGTACGGACATCGCTTTCAGCGAAGATCGCACTGACGGCTATCGCGCCTTTGCCAACAAGATCTGGAACGCTGCGCGGTTCATCTTCATGCAAATGGAGCGCGCCGCGGAAGCCGGGATCGTCGTCGATTTGCATCAGCTTCCTGCGGAGCCGGGAACCGATGCCCCGCTCGAAGCCCGGTGGATCGTATCCCGCCTGAATCGAACTGCCGGCGAAGTTAACCAGGCATTGAGCGAGTATCGCTTCCACGAGGCGGCCAACACCCTCTACAGCTTCTTCTGGGGCGACTTTTGTGATTGGTACTTAGAAGTCGTGAAGCTCCGTCTGGACTTCACGGGCGCGCCCACGCCGGTACGTTCGGCGCTTGCCACCCTGCTGTCAGTGTTCGAATCCGCCCTGCGCCTGCTGTCCCCGTTTATGCCTTTTATCAGCGAGGAGATCTGGCACGCAGTTTACGAAAATCACCCTCCGGCTAAATCGATCGCGCTCACGCGGTTTCCCCAGGGTCGTGCCGATTTGATCGACCCCGCGGCCGAAGGGCAGATGGAGCGACTCCAGGAATTGATCGCCGCAGTTCGCGATATGCGCCGTCAACTCGGGGTGGAAGAGAAGGCGACCGTGCCTATCCGGCTTCGCGTGCCCCCTGAGGATCGGGCAGGCATTGAACAGAACACCGACATCATCAGCCGGCTGGCAAAGGTTTCTGGGATTGAGTTTGTCGATACCATGCACGAAGGCACGGGGGTGCGCTCCGCGCCGGGATTTGATGTGGCCGTGATCTATGAGCGTACGATCGATGTTGCAGTGGAATGCGAGCGCCTGAAGAAGGAGCTGGTGCGGTTTGAGAAAGAGATATCCAATGCCGATCGCCAGCTGTCGAATGAGGGCTTTCTAGCCAAGGCTCCGGCAAACGTGGTAGAAGGGCTGCGCCGCCGTGCAGCCGAACTGAGCGTGCTGATTCCTAAGAACCGCGCGGCGCTGGACAGCCTCAACTGCGACAACCACTAAGGGGGGCCAATGGACTGGAAGAGCAGACGGGTTGAGGCCACCCTGGAACAAGCCCTGGTGGAAGACCGGGCGACCAACGACGTCACCACCGCTATCACCATCGAGCCCGGACTGCGGGCTTCCGGCACGGTTCTGGCCAGGCAGGATTGCGTGATTTCCGGGTTGGGGTGTATTCCCAGATTTCTGGAGATCTTTATCCGGTTGGACAAGAAAAATGCAGGCCGGTTTGAGGTGATCAATCACCCGGAGATGTTCGACGGGGTGCGGGTGAAGAGGGGTCAGGCGGTGGCGGTGATTCGGAGTAATGCGCGCACCATTCTGGCTTGTGAACGCGTGATTTTGAATTTGATGCAGCGGATGAGCGGCATTTCCACCCTTACCCGGCAGTATGTGGATGCGGTGGAGGGCACCAAGGCAAAAGTGCTCGACACGCGTAAGACCGCTCCGGGACTTCGCGTGCTGGACAAGTATGCGGTGCGTTGCGGCGGGGGCGAGAGCCATCGGTTTGATCTGTCTGACGGAATTTTGGTCAAGAGCAATCATATTGCTCTGGGTGGGGGCATTCCCAAGGTCATTGCCCGCGCTTTTGCCGGACGAACACCTGGCCAGACGATTACATGCGAGGTGCGGACTCTGACTGAGTTGGAGCAGGCACTCACTGCGGGAGCAGAGTCGCTGCTTTTGGATAATATGAGCCCGGCTGAAACCAAGAAGGCAGTGGGTATCGTGCGCGGACAGGGCCTTACGATTCCACTGGAAGCATCGGGTGGGATCACGCTCGAGAATATTCGCAAATATGCACTGGCCGGAGTGGATCATATTTCCGTCGGTGCTCTGACCCAGTCCACGGTTGCGGTGGATTTGAGTATGCGGGTGACTACGGACATTTTTTAGAGGTCTCCATCACACTGCTCTCTTGAAAAACATTTCCACGAAAGGTCCGCTGAAACTGCAGATCCCTCGGCTTCGCTTGAACCATTGCCCTCTCCTTTGTCATCCCGTCGAAGCCGAGGGATCTGCAGTTTCAGCGGACCTTTCGTGGAAATGTTTTTCAAGAGAGCAGTGTGGTAAAGAGATACTTCAGGACTCACGATTGACCACCCACGAAGACAGTTACGATCTGCCCGCTTTGGATATCGCGTTGGCTGGGACGCCTTTTGCCGGCAATATTCGCTACTTCCCTTCTATCCATTCCACCAATGTGCTGGCTATGCGGGAGGGGGACGAGGGTGCTCCGGAGGGTATGGTTTACCTGGCGGATGAACAGACCGCGGGCCGCGGCCGCGGCGCACACGGGTGGCATTCAGCTCGCGGCGCAGGACTCTATGTAAGCGTTCTGCTGCGCCCGCGGGTCGCGCCTGCGGACATTCTCTGGCTTTCCCTGGCCGCCGGTCTCGCGGTGCGCGAGGCGGTGCGTCAGGTCACGTCGCTTGAGGCAGATATCCGCTGGCCGAACGATCTGCTGTTTGGCAAGAAGAAATTCTGCGGCATTCTCACCGAATTGAATGCCGAGGTCACACGAGTACGCCACGCGGTGGTGGGCATGGGTATTAATGTGCACCAGGAGAGCTTCCCAGGTGAGTTAGGACTCATCGCATCCTCTCTGCGCAGCGAAACCGGACGCTCGTGGGCACGCCAGGATCTGCTGATTGCTTTGCTACAATCGCTGTACCGGGAAGCGCAAGCGCTCAGCGCAGAGACAGCCGGCGCGGCCGCGACCATCCTAAGCCGCCTGGAAGGCGCTTCTACCTGGATTCGTGGCAGGCAGGTGCATGTTGATGAAGGGTCAGGTTACTCCGGCGTCACGGCAGGCCTGGACCCACGCGGGTTTCTTCGCGTGCGCACTGCGGAAGGCCTTCGCACCTTACACTCCGGCGGCGTCCGGGATCAATGACGGAAAATTCTATGCTGCTCACCCTTGATGTAGGCAATACCAACACCGTCCTCGGCCTTTACCGCCTCGCTCCCGATGAGTTGATCACCCACTGGCGCATCAGCACGCTCAGAGCGCAGACGGTAGACGAATACGGCGTGCTCCTGCTCAGCCTCTTTTCCATGAAGAAGATCGAAGCGAGTGAGGTGTCGGCCATCATCATCGCTTCGGTAGTCCCTCCCCTGGAAACGACGCTGCGCCAGGTATGCGAGCGCTACTTCAACGTGAAGCCCGTGCTGGTGGAACCGGGCATCAAGACCGGGATGCCTATCCTGGTGGATAATCCGGCCGAGTTGGGCGCAGATCGCCTGGCCAATGGTGTCGGGGCGTACGCGAAATATGGTGGTCCGTGCGTGGTGGTTGATTTCGGCACGGCCACTACCTTTGACGTGATCACTGCCAAGGGCGAGTACGTGGGCGGGGTAATTGCTCCGGGGCTGGCCATCTCGGCCGAGGCGCTTTTCTCCCGCGCTGCACGGCTGTCGAGAGTGGATGTGAAGAAGCCTGCCAAGGTCGTCGGCACCAATACCATCGCCCATATGCAGAGCGGGTTGTACTACGGCTATATCGGCTTGGTCGACGGCATTCTGGAACGTATTTTGAACGAGACCAAGGGCCCCGAACCGGCATCCGGTGAAGCACCTTCACCACCCAAAATCATTGCCACCGGCGGCCTGGCCCGGCTCATTGTCGACGACTCAAGATTCATCAAGGTCATCGACGACATGCTGACGCTCGACGGGTTGCGCCTGATCTACGAGCGCAACCGCGTAGCCAAGGTCAAGCACAGCCACGGCGAAGCAGCGGGAAAGCACGCCTGACGCAGTCGTGCAAAATTATTTCAACTACTTTACTGAGATTGAAGAACACTTCCAGCGGCGCCGCGGATCGCTGCTTCTGCTATCCACCATCGATTGGGCGCTGATAGAAACCTGGCGCGAGGCGGGCATCCCGTTGACAGCGGTGCTGCAAGGCATCGACGCTGCGTTCGACAAGTACGACGCGCGCAAGAATAAAGCTCGCGTGCGGAAGGTGAATGGGCTGGCTTATTGTGCCCAGGAGGTGATCTCCGCCATGGACGCCATGCAAGAGGCCGCAATCGGCGCCACACCCCGCCCCAGCACGGAAGAGCAAGGATTCGAACAGGAACGGATCGCCACCCACCTGGAGGGGGCTGCACAGCAACTGCGCAACGCGCCGCAATCGCTAGCCGAGATCGCCGATCGTCTCCAGGCACTCGCCGCGGATGTACGTTCCAAACTGCCCCATCTCGAAGAGTTAGAACAGTCGCTTACGGTGTTGGAAGAGAAACTGTTCGCCATCCTCCTCACCGGCACGCCGGAAGCCGAGCTGGTCGCGCTGCGGCAGCAGGCGGCGGCCGAATTGGCTCCTTACCGCAGCCGCATGCCGGCGATGCAAATTCGCCAAGTGGAACAACAGTTTCTGCATAAACGGCTGCTCGAAAAATTCAATCTGCCGCGGCTCAGCCTCTTTTACATGAGCCAGGCATGAAGCTGCGCATCGAGAAAGCGATTTACGGCGGCGATGGACTGGCGCGAGTTCCCGAGGGGAAGACGGTGTTTGTTCCGGGAACATTGCCGGGCGAACTGGTGGAGGCCACGATTGCTTCCGACAAGCGCAGCTTCGCCACCGGCGCACTTGATGCTGTCCTCGAGTTGTCTCCCGAACGAGTTGTGCCCGGGTGCGAATATGTTCCCCGGTGCGGTGGGTGCCAGTACCAGCATGCGAGCCCTGCGTTTCAGTTACAGATGAAGCTGGACATCCTGAAGGAGACGTTGAGCAGGGCACATCTTCCGTTGCCAAACGAAATAGGAAGTGTGACCGGGCCATCGTGGGGTTATCGCAATCGCATCCGTCTCCATGTGATGGGTTCCACGCTTGGATATCGCCAGCGAGGTTCGCATAAGCTGCTGCGGGTAACCCATTGCCCCATTGCAGCTCCTCTTCTTGAAAGGGCCATTGCGGCAGTTGAGCAGATCGCACGAGAAACCGCTCTCTCGAGCCTGTGTGACGAGGTGGAGTTCTTCACCAACGGCGAGCAGGACCAGCTGCTCGTTTCTCTCTGGCCAGAGAAACCACGGCGTGTGCTCGAACGTAGCCTGGAAGCATTTGCCGAGCGGCTTCAAGTGGAGATCCCTGAGCTCCGCGGGGTTGGGGTTTTCTCGCAGCAAAGCTCTTCCATGATGCACTGGGGAGAGCGATCGCTCTCGTATACAGTGTCGGGGCTTGCTTACCAGGTAAGCCTTGGCAGCTTCTTTCAGGTCAACCGATTTCTCGTGCCTGATTTGATGCAGTTGGCGATCGGAAATCGATTGGGCCGGCTGGCTTGGGATCTCTACTCGGGCGTCGGGCTTTTTGCCAAGGCACTCGCGCACGAAAATGTAATCGCTGTCGAAGGTGAGGGGTTTTCGGCAGAAGATCTCAAGACAAATTTAGAGAATAAGGGGCACCGGGTTGTCCGCTCCTCCACTCTGGACTTTCTTCGCAGGCAGGCGCAAGGCCAGGGGAAACCGGAATTAATTCTGGTGGACCCACCGCGCGCTGGTTTGGGCAAGGAGATTTGCGCCCTCCTGGCAAGCGTTGCGGCGCCAGAGATTACTTACGTTTCCTGCGATCCTGCCACGCTCGCTCGCGATTTACAGTCACTATTACAGTCTGGGTATTTCGTCGAGAAGATGGATCTTATCGATCTATTTCCACAAACCTTCCACATGGAGACGGTTTCGCTTCTTAAGCGGAATTAATGTCTTGTTGCGACAGAAATCTGTGGAATGATCTTCTTCTCTGAGCCCCGATGGGCAGCCGGATGGGTGAGACGTATATTCAGCCGTCCCCGTTCGACAAGCTCAGGGCAGGCTCTTCGGGACTATTCGCTCGTGGACCGCACCCTTGGATGCGGTCCTACGATGTTTTTCTGCGACGGGAGTACGTGTGGCGCGAAGACGCGGCCTCGATCGGCTCTCTTTTGCCACTGCGCCTGCGCTCTATGGTGCTGTTTGGCTCTGCGCTGGGATTGTGCTTGCCGGCTACTCGTGGATTGCTCCCGGGATCCTCATCAACGCCATCTTGTTGATCGCTCTGCTTTGCGTGGTAGCTGCACGGATAGCTTTGCGGGTTGCGCTGTTGCCTCTGGCTTGTTGCTGGATGATGTTGGGTCTGCTGGTCGGCGAAATTGAACCTGGTCCTGATCCACAAACGCAACTCAGCGTCATCGCCGACGCCGGGGACACGACGGCTATCTCCGGTAAAGTCACGCGCACCACCCCCGTCCGCATCAGTCAATCCACCTCGCCCTTCGGCAGCGCCGTGCGGGAAGAGCGGAGCGAGAGTTTCGATGTGTGGGTGGCCACCGCGGGTGGACGCCCGGTGTCGGGCGGACTACGCGCTACTGTCTACGCGCCCCTCGATCAGCCATTCCCTGTCATCCGCTGCGGCGACCAGATCCAGACCAAGATTGCGATGCACTTGCCCGAGCGCTATCTTGACCCGGGAGTATGGGATGCCACCGCATGGCTGCGGCAGCAGGGCATCGGTGTGGTGGGCTCACTGAAAGCCTCGGCAGTCATGCTTGCACGCGGGCACGGTGGATTTCATTGCTGGCTTCATTCGGTACAGCAGGCGGGCAGCCAGCAGCTCATTGCATTCGCCGGCTCCTCGACGGCTTCTCACTTGCCGCAATGGATGCTGCTGAACGAGTCCGACGCGGGCATGCTGAGCGCGATGGTTCTGGGTGACCGCACGTATCTTGATCACCAGGCCCGCGTTGGGTTTGAACGTACCGGCTCCTTTCACTTGCTGGTGGTTTCCGGTATGCACCTGGCAATCTTCGCCGGGTGCATTTTCGGCCTGGCGGCGTGGCTGCGCCTGCCGCGCGCGTGGTCAACTACGGTGACAATTGCCTGCTCTTTCGCTTACGCCTTACTGGCCGGTTTCGGCGAACCGGTGCAGCGTTCTTTCTGGATGGTGACCCTGTATCTGCTTGCGCGTTTGATCTTCCGGGAACGCAATAGTCTCAACGCGATTGGCTTTGCTGCCCTCTGCCTGCTTGCTCTCGATCCGAGTTCCTTGTGGGGAGCCAGCTTCCAGATGACGCTGCTCTCGGTGTTGATCGTCGGTGGAGTTGCTGTCCCTGTAGCCGAGCACACTTTCGGGCCTTATCTGCAGGCGGCGCAGAACCTGAGCCTGGTCGCGATCGATCCTGAGTTGCCTCCGCCGCTGGCCCAATTCCGCGTCACACTGCGACTTATCTCCAGCCATCTGCAACGGTTCGTCGGCCGTTGGCTGGCCCATTTCCTTCCTGCGGCTTCGGTCCGTCTCCTTCTGCGCATCTGCGAACTGCTGCTGGTTTCCGCGCTGATCGAGCTGGCCATGTCTCTTCCCATGGCCATCTATTTCCATCGTGTAACCGCACTCGGCTTACCGGTGAACCTGCTGGTGGTGCCGCTGATCGGTCTCGCTCTGCCCTCAGCCCTGATCACTTTTGCCACCTTGCTGATCTCGCCCACAGTAGCCATCGTGCCCGGGGCCCTGACTGCGGCCTTGCTCCACGCGATCAACGGGATTGTCCATCTGTTTAGCGGAATGGCAGCAGGCGATATCCGCATTCCCGATCCGGGCACCCTGGCGATCGTTGCCGGCATCCTGCTCATCGGGCTGGCAGTCTGGGGAGCGCGTAACAGCAGCTTCCCTGTCGTCTTTCCCATCGCTGCGCTGGCCTGTTCCGCAGCGTGTGTTTTCTATCCCCGAGCCTTGGCCTACCACCCCGGCGTGCTGGAGGTAACCGCCATCGATGTGGGCCAGGGAGATTCGCTGCTGCTGATTTCCCCTGAAGGGAAAACGCTGCTCATCGATGCGGGCGGTCCTATCGGTGGTGGTTCCCAGGGAACGGCCGGGAACTTTGAAATCGGCGAAGACGTGGTCTCGCCAGTCTTGTGGTCGCGCAATATCCGCCGCCTCGACGCCATCGCTCTCACCCACGCACACAGCGATCACATGGGGGGCATGCCGTCCATCCTGCGTAATTTTCGTCCCCGGGTGCTGTGGGTGGGGACCAACCCGGAAAGCCCCGCCTACGAGGCTCTGCTGGCTGAGGCCACGCGGCTCGACATTCCCGTCGAAGCAATGGCTGCGGGGAGCAGCTTTGCTTTCGGCGGCACCCAAGTCGATGTCCTGGCTCCTTCTCCCGACTACACGCCGAAGACCGCGGCCAGCAATGACGATTCGCTGGTGCTGCATGTGGCCTATGGGAAGACCTCAGTGCTGCTCGAAGGCGATGCGGAAGCGCCAACCGAGCGGCAGATGCTGAGCGAGCAGTTGCACGCCGACCTTTTGAAGATTGGGCACCATGGCAGCCGGACATCGACCATTCCGCCCTTTCTGGCGCGGGTGGCGCCCACCTATGCCGTCATCTCCGTCGCCCACCATAATCCCTACGGGCATCCAAAATGGGAAATCCTACGACGCCTGCAGGACGATCATGTCCGAACCTTCCGAACCGATGCTTTGGGGGCCACTTCGTTCTATCTCGATGGAAGCTCGGTGAGCGCCCAGCCTTTGGCGGCAAGGTAACCAAACCTTTTTTGTATTTCCCTGCCGCCGGTTCGGGTATAGGATTCGCAACAAAGCAAGGAGAGTAAACTCGGAGGAAGGGCTATCAAACATGGGGTCAAGCGAATCCGGTCGCAACGACGAATCTTCCCAGCACACGCTCAATTCGCCACCTACTCCCCAGTCCCCCCAGGAAAAGATGGAGGAGCAGCGCAAGATCCGCAGGCTGCAGATGATGATGGACATGGTGATGTCCGTGATCAGCCAGGATGGCAGCTTAACAGTCGATCAGGCAGCAGAACTGGTAGCCGACAGCAAGAAGGCCGCGCTGGCTATGTTTCCCGATAAAGAGCTGGCCTACAACATCATCTACAAACCGAGGCTGCAGAGGTTGATGCGGGAGCGATACCGCATTCAATAGCTGGCTACTTGGATGATGTGCTTACCAGGCGCATGGTGATGGTTCCCCAGAAGAGCCGGGCGCGCATCTGCACCGGCATGTGACGCTCGTCATCGGTGTACCAGATCCAGATGTTGCCACGATTCTTAACCACTCCCGCGTCGGCGATGGGCTGCACCCGGATGGTTTGAAAAGTCCCGGCGAGCGTGACCACCTGCTCTCGAGCCTCAGCTTTCATGGTCACGTCCACGACCCGCATGGCATCCGCCACCGGCATGTGAAAGCTCGTACCCGGCTGCAGAGGTTGCGAGCCGCCGTAGAAGATAGCGGACATCAGGTCGGTGACGCAGGGCGGAATGGCCGCCTCCTGCGATTTGCTGGTCCCAGACACCAGGTTCTTTTCTTGCAGCACTTGCTTGCCGTCCATAAACCGCAGCGTGCTGGTGATTTGCCGTCGGCCCTCCTGGAGTTGCTTGGCAAAGCTGGACGAGCAGCCGGTGGTGCGATCGAAGTAAGACTCAAAGCGATCGTTGACGCGGAAGAGCAGGTTAACGGCGCCGATCGACTCGCCGGTTGCGATTACGTGCTCCATGTTGCCCGCCTGCTCCAGGTGGAAGGTGGCCTGACCAGCCGGGAACACACGCCAATCGACTGCGTAGTTGAGTGTCTGTTTGGCGGGGAATGAGAAATTCGCGGCTGGGGGAAGAAGCGGGGGCGGAGGCGACTGAGCGATTCCGGCCAGCGCCCAAAAACAGGCCACACGCACCACGAGTCTCGGATACCTTATCACCGTTTACTCACTCCAAATTGAATCAATGGCGGAGCCAAAGAGCAGCGACAAGTACAACGTAAACGGCACAGGCACCCAAAACTGAATTGTACTCGCGGTGTTGGCGGTAAAGAGTACCGGAGAAGCTACCGTCTCCCGGGATTCCTGCAGGGGTGAGCCGGGGTAGCAGGCGCGGTACGCGTTGGGCATAGCTCTCAAAGGCGGGGAAGGTGGAACGCAGGAATTGTTCTTCTCCGAAAATCGTGGGCGCGTAAATAAGGACGAAAAGGAGCGCCAGGAGTAGGGTGATCCAGATGCTGCGGGATGCGGCGGCGAAACCGAAGGCCATCATCATGGAGCCGAGGTAGAGAGGGTTTCGGGTATAGGCGTACGGGCCAGTCACTGTCAGCTCGGCGTTTTTCTTGACGTAGCCCGAGGCGTAGGCACGCAGGAGTAGGCCAGGGATTACCAGTAGCAGGCTTAAAGCGAGCGAGGCGGCGCTCGGGCGCGCTCTCCACAGATAGAAGGCGGCGAAGAGAAAGCCCGCGGGAACGCGAATGCGCCGCGCTATTTTGATCCAGCGGGTCAGCAAGCCTGTACCTTCAACGAACGTTGGGTGACCCACCTTCCTGATCTCCCATCGAGCTCAACCACGGTCGGTAATTCTGGACGGGTGCCCCATGTTCGCCCCAGCGTACATGGGCTGAAAACGAAGTCTTCCAATGCTTTCAGTCCATCTGTAACGACCCTTGATCTTGGCCGCAGGCTTTTTGCACACACCCCAAAGCGTTGGAAGGGGCTTCGCCCCGTCTTTTTCGGCCCATGTACGCTGGGGCGAACATGGGGCACCCGTCCAGAATTACCGACCGTGGTTGAGTTCGACAGGAATAGGGAGTGAGAGTTCTTCATTCCTTTGTCCCCAACAGTTGGTTTGCGGCTTCCACTACTTGCTGCGGTGTGATGGTCAATAGGCCTGCTTCCGGCTCGGCGTGACGGGTGTGGTCGCGCTTGCTTTCTGGGTGACGCAGTACCCGGAAGGGCACGCCAAAGGGGCCGTTCCGGCCGGGATCGGTGGGCCCATAGATACCGACTACAGGCCTGCCGAGCGCACAGGCCAGGTGCAGCGGTCCGGTGTCCCCGGCGATGACCAGGCAGACGCGGCGAGTAAGAGCGATCAGGCGCTCCAGAGTGAACTCCGGGGCCAAGGCAATATCTCCGCTGGCGCGCACCACCTCAGCAGCGATGGGCCGCTCCTCAGGGCCGGCGTTCACCAGCACCAGGCAGCCCTGCTGATGCAGATCGCTTGCCACCGCTCCGTAGCGCTCTGCAGGCCAGCGTTTTGCGCCCCATCCGGCACCCGGGCTCAGCAGAACCACTGGCCGGTGGCCTACGTCACGCAGCACGCCATCGGCCCAGAGTTCCGCCTCGTGGTTCATGGGAAGCGGGGGAAGAACCGGAGACAACGGCTCGCCGGCCGCCGCTGCACAGACTTCCACGGCTTGCTCGATCACGTGCACTCCCTGGGTGGGCACCCGCTCGCCAAAGAGCCAGCGCGCGGCCCACTCACGAGGGCTATCTTCTCCCACCATCCGGGGCGCTCCGGCTAACCGTCCAGCGAGAGCGGAACGTACAGCGCCCTGCAGGTCGATGCACAGATCGTAGCGTTCGACCCGCAGCCCGCGACGCAAAGCGCGGATATCGCGCAGTGTTGCTATCCGGAACGGGGAACGAGCCCACTCCTTCGCCTTTACCAGGTGGATGCGATTCACTAAGGGCATCTGGCCGTCGTCCGCACTGAGAAGAGGGCCCCAGCGGGGCTCGACTGCCCAACCGAGGTACCAATCCGGATGGGCCCGCCGGAGAGCAGCCACCGCGGGCAGGGCATGCAGAATATCGCCCATCGCGCCCAGCCGCATAATCAGGACGCGCATCTGCTCATGGTGCGGTGACAATGAGTGATTTTCTCATATCGTCGAGGGCCGCCTTCTCGTCTTCCATCTCAACCGTCAGGGCCGCTGCCTGCAACGGCGCGACCGTGTTCAGACGCGACCGCATGGCGGAATCCAGCTTCACCTCATCCTTGGCGGTGGTTACGAACCCATCACATCCTACCCGCCGCCCCAGCTCTGCCAGCCGGTCGATATCGGCCATAGTGTAACGGTGGTGATCGCGAAAGCGTACCTGGTCCGCGAGTCCGGCTCCAACCGACGCGAGACCGGCAAAGAATTCGGACGGCCGCGCCACTGCGCAGAAGGCTATGGCTCGCTGCAACGGGCTCTGCAGGGTGAGGGTGCGGCGCACGCGCCAGAAGCGGCATTCCGGCCGGGTGTAAACGCGAAGAGTGGACTCGAGCTCCGCATCCTCCTGGCGCAGCACAATCACGCCGGCGCGACGCAGCGAAGCCAAGGGTTCCCGCAACCTTCCCGCCGGCAGCAGCCGCTGCTGGAGATCGCTGCGATGCATCACGACGATGTCCAGATCACGCGCCAGTTGGCGGTGCTGAAATCCGTCATCCAGCAGATGGACACCCAGCAGATGGACACCCTGACCTCCGGTTTCGCTTTCCGCCAGCAGGCCGGCTTCATAGCGGCTCGCGCCGACGTATACCGGCACGTCTGGTGGAACGCGCGATGAGCAGGGGTTCATCTCCAAATTCGTCCGCGCTTCCGGCGGGGTCGACGCGCTCTACCGTAGGCCGGGATCGTCCGTAGCCGCGCGATAAAACGTCGGGAGCCAAGCCCTCCCGCTGCAGCAGCCGCGCCAGGCAGATCACCAGCGGAGTTTTGCCCGCACCGCCCACGGAGAGGTTGCCGATGCTCACCACCGGCCAGCGCAGCCTGAGTGGCGGCGTCCGGTCAAAGCGGGCATTTCGCGCGCGCATGACCGAGGCATAGACCAACGACAGAGGAGCGAGCAAAAGCGGGCTCATGTGGTGGGCAATAAACCGAGCAGGGCGGTCACGGCGCGGCCGGTGGCGCCTGATTCATGATGGAAAACTTCGAGTGCGCGCACCCCAAGCGCGTTCGCCGCCTCATGATCCGTGAGCAGGTTTTCGAGCATCGGCACCAGGTTTTCCTTGGTGGCCAACTTGAGGGCTTCCGCCTGGAGCAAGGTGTCAATGATGGCGCGGAAGTTGGCGTAATGGTTGCCCATCACCACGGGCACGGCAAATTGCGCCGGCTCCAACGGATTGTGACCACCTGCGGGAACCAGGCTTCCGCCTACGAATGCAACCGAGGCCAGGGCATACACAGACGCCAGTTCGCCAATGGAATCCAGCAGCACGACAGTGCCAGGCTTTATTTTCGCCGGCCGCTTCATCCAGTTGGAACGGCGTACCCACTGCTGATTTCGGTTCTTCAGTAGTTGGGCTACCCGACCGAAACGTTCGGGATGGCGCGGGGCCAGAATCATGACGCAGTCGGGAGTGGTTTCGAGCAGTTGCTGAAAGGCATCGAGCAGGATTTCTTCTTCGCCCTCGAGCGTACTGCCGCACACCAGTACCTTCGTCCCGCTGGGCAGCTTCTCGCGCAGTGTCCTGGTGATCGGGGCGGGCTCGGCGCTGCGTACGTCAAATTTGAGATTGCCGGCGAACGAGACCCGGCCAGCAGGAGCGCCAATCGCCTTCATTCGCTTCACATCCTCCTGGCTCTGCGCCAGCACGATGGAGATTCCTGACAATATCTTCGTCCAAACTCTGCGGAAGCGCAGGTAACGGGACAGTGAGCGATCAGAAATGCGTCCGTTCACGACCGCGACAGGAATCGTAGCCTGACGGCACGCCGTCAGCAGATTGGGCCACAGCTCGGTCTCTACCAGCACCAGCAGCACCGGATCCAGGACTCGCAAATAGCGGCGCACGATCCAGGGAAAATCCAGGGGGAAGTAAAACGCGCGGGTGGCGCCGGTGCGCTCGCGGGCTAACCTTTGTCCGGTGCGGGTAGTCGTAGATAACAGCACGCGGTATTGCGGAGCACAGGCACTGAGTTCGTTGACCAGGCGGCTGGCCGCCAGCACCTCGCCAACGGATACGGCATGCACCCAGATGGTCTTGCGAGCGTCGCCTTCGCGCAGCCGGTCGGGAACCCAGCCGAGTCGCTCGCTGAGCCCTTCGCGGTACTTGCCGCTGGTGGCCATGGCCAGAAGCCAATAGGGCAGGCCAAGCACCAGCGCAACAAACAACGCGGACGTGTAGAGGATGAGCGTCATCGGCGGCTGGCCTCTTTACTCGCAACACCGCAGAAGCTCATAATCGAACCCGGGAATGCTTCGCCAATCTGTTTTTGCTGTTGGGCTTTTCGCTTTGCTGTTTTCGTGTCCGGTATTGCTCTCCCCGGCCGGCGCCGCTGAGCATGCCCCGCCGCCGGCGGGGGTGGCGACCAGCTACCCGGCATTCGACCTGCATCCTGCCGAGCAGGTCGCGATCGCCGCTGAGCCCTACAATACTCAGGAAAAAGCCTCGATCTTTCGGTTCAAATATCTGAAATACGGTTTTATGCCCATCCGCATCATTGTTACCAATAACGGGGATAAGCCTATCTCCCTGATCGATGCGCGCATCAACTTCATTACTGCTGCAGGCGACAAGATTCCCGCAGCGGAGCCTGAAGAAGTGGAGCGGCGCATCGGGGGCATCAAGCGCCCGGATAGCGGGTACAAATTGCCCGGTCCCCTGCCGCGCATCGGGAACAAGTCCTCTACCAAGAACAAGGATGTTGATGAAGACTTTCATGAGTTTGAGTACTCGGCAGTGGCGGTTGAGCCGCACACCACCCGGGCCGGCTTTCTCTTTTACGATGTGGAGGGGCTGGCTAATCCGCTGGCCGGAGGCAAGCTCAACCTGCGCATGCTGCGCGGTGCGGATGGCAAGGAGCTGTTCTACTTCGAGATTCCCTTCGACAAGTACCTTCACGGCGCATCGACCACAAATTAGAGCGCGACTACTCGTAATAGGTCGCCGTGGTCGTGTCCGTCTCCCAGATAGTGCAGTCTTTGACGGCGACACGGCCTCCGGTCATCTCGTTCAGTTGGCGGTTGGTCTCATCGTAGAAGTAGCGCGCCAGGTTTTCCGCCGAGGGGTTGAGCTCGGTGAACGGTACGAGGTCGTTGAGCATCTGGTGGTCGATGCGTTCGATGACCGGACGCATGACTTGCTTGAGCAGCTTGAAGTCCAGAAGCAGGCCGGTAGAGTCCAGTTCCCTGCCCCGCAGCGTCAAACGAACCTTGTAGTTGTGGCCATGGGGGTTCTCACACTTGCCGCGATAGTTGCGCAGGTAATGTCCCGAGGAGAATCCCGATTCGACGGTTACTTCATACATGGCCTGTGGTTGCCCTCTTACCTGACTGATTGTAGCTGGTTCACTTGCGGGCCTTGTTGCGGCCCAGGCGAGCCAGGTCTTCCTTGAGCTCACGGCGCATGCGCTCCTCATTCCTGCGCTCCACCTGCTCGAACATGGCGGTCAGTATGCCGGCCAGCGCGGTGAGGAGAGAGATCAGCAGAAAGACCAGTCCGATCGTCTTCCACACGGAACCGTTGACCGGCAGGCCGGGCTGAAGGGAGTTGGGCACAGAGCTCATCCCGCAGGAAACCAGGGAAAACAGCAGCAGGGTGGCTGCCAGCAGGTAGAGGTTGCGGGACATTGCGCCTTTCATAGGGGATTCACTCCGGTGAGACTTTTCAACGAATATGCGGAGAGACCCTGGACGCTACTGCTCGGGATGAAAAGGCAGTTGCCAGCGAAGCGTCTGCGGTCTCACTTCTAAGTCCCGAAGAAACTTTCCACTTCCCCAATGTCGCGCGTTAGCCGGTAGGGCGGCAGGCTCTCAAGAAACACCTTCCCATATCGTTGCCGCTCGATGCGCGGATCGAGCAGCACCAGCACGCCGCGATCTTCGAGCGAACGGATCAGCCTCCCGAAGCCCTGCTTCAGCGTAATGACCGCCGCCGGCACCTGGTAGTCGAAAAATGGATTGGCGCCCGCCGCCGCCACCGCTCGCATACGCGCCGAGACCACCGGATCGGTGGGCACAGAAAAAGGCAGGCGATCGACAATCACACAGCTCAGCGCCTCCCCCTGCACATCCACGCCCTGCCAGAAGGACGAGGTTCCAAAGAGCACGGCATTTGGAGTGTTGCGAAACTCCTCCAACAGCGCTTTGCGTGGGGCCGTTCCCTGCAGCAGGCAGGGATAGTCCAGCTCCGGCAGCAGACGTTCGTAAAGGTCGCGCATCTGCTGGTAGCTGGTAAACAAACAGAAAGCCCGGCCCCGGGTGATATCCAGCACCCGCTGGATGGTGCGCGCCGCCTGCGGGGCAAACGTCGGCTCCCGTGGGTCAGGCATCCCAGGCGGCAGATACAGCAGCGCCTGCTCCTGGTAGCGGAAATGGGAAGGCACCACCAGTTCCCGCGCGTCGCGCAAGCCAAGCCGCTTTCTCAGGTGGGCAAAACCGCCCTGCACGGTCAACGTCGCAGAGGTGAGGATCACGCTGGGGTACTGCTCGAACAACAGCTCGGAAAGCAACTCGGAAACATCGATGGGCGTGGCTTGCAGGTAGGTATTGCGCATCCCCTGCCGCATGGCGGAGCCGCCGCGGCGTTCGATCCAGAAGACGGTATTCACGCTTTCCGCTTCCATCAAGAAGCGCAGGTGCTCGCGGATGTCGGCGACCCGCTTCTTCAAGCCCAGACGACTCTTCCACGCCGCGCAGCCGCTCCAGCTCACCCTCCATCCGGTGCAACGCGTTGGTCACCGCCAGGTAGAGATCGCCATGCTCCTCCAGAAATTGCTCCCGCTGCTCAAACGGCATGCGGCCTTCTCCCTGAAAACCGCCCGCTCGCGGTAGCGCGCCAAAGAACATCCGCGCCCGTTCCCGCAGCGTGTCGCCGCAGCCCTTCAGCGCGGTGGAGTGCGCCTGCCGAGCGCGCAACACCGTCTCCATATCGCGCACCAGCTCCTCTATCCGCACATTGCTGAGGCTGATGCCGAAGTAGCTCGAGGCCACATCTTCGAGCTCGTGCGCCTCGTCGAAGATCACCGCAGCCGCTTCCGGCAGCACGCCCGCGTCGGGCGCCGCCTTGGCCTGTTGCTTGATCGCCAAATCTGCAAAAAAGAGGTGGTGGTTGACGATGATTACGTCGCTTTCGAGAGCCCGCCGGCGCATCTCGGTGATGAAGCAGCGTTCATAATCGGGACAGCTTTGCCCCAGACAGGCCTCGCTGCGCGCATCCAGCTTGGACCACACCTGGCTCGACTCCGGCAAGCGCATCGATCTCCACCCGGTCCCCGGTCTGGGTCGTCTTCTCCCAGGCCGCGATTTGCTGGAACTGATCGATTTCTTCCAGGCCATTCAAAATCGGCTGATCGCGCAGGGCGTACAGCTTGTTACGGCAAAGATAGTTTGCGCGGCCCTTCATGTAGCAAACGCGCAGCGGTCCCAGAAGCGACTCCAGAAACGGAACGTCGCGGAAAAAGAGCTGCTCCTGCAAGTTCTTGGTTCCAGTCGAGATGATGACGCGCTGCCCGGTACGCAAAGCGGGCAACAGGTAGGCCAGCGTCTTGCCCGTCCCGGTGCCGGCTTCCACGATCAGATGTTTGCCTTCCTGCAGGCTGCGCTCCACGGCGCGGGCCATATCCAGTTGCCCGCGCCGGAACTCGTAGGGGAGTGCGGAACGCGACAGCATTCCTCCGGGGGAGAAGAAGTCGTGGAGCGAAGGCAGCGGCTGAGCGGAAATGGAAGCGGTCGACAAGGGGAAAGCCCGGTTAAAACTCTAAGTCTATACGGTCGGTTTCCGGTTGTATGAAAGACTGAAAGAGACCATGAAGCCAGTGAAAGGAACCAAAGCGAGAAAGCCCAAGCCGCATTCCCTGAGAGGAAAGCGAGCGGCGGTGGCGAAAGCCGCCCGGCGTCCCACGCCTGCTAACCGGGGTGAGCACTCGCGGGCAGAGGTGAAGCGAAAGACGGCGGCAAAGGCTGCCGCCGAGGCCAGCGCGGCGGCGCGTCTGGGCAAGATCCGCAAACGTCCGGTGCAAAGCCAGGGGCCAATGAGCCGCATCGACGCCGAGCTGCCCGATCCGCTGGCCCTGCCGCCCGCGTTCCGGCGGGAAGTGGCGGTGGACACTTCCTCCTGGCCGGTGCTGGCCATCGTGGGCCGCCCCAATGTGGGCAAGTCCACGCTGTTCAACCGTCTCACCAGCTCGCGCCGTTCCATTGTGGGCGACGAACCGGGCATCACCCGCGACCGGATTTATGGCGAGATCGAGTGGTCCGGCCAGCACGCCCGGGTGGTGGATACCGGCGGCATCCTGCCAGACGATCCGGAGCTGATTCCGTCGGAAATTTTCAGGCAAGCGCGCACGGCTTTGGACGAGGCCGATTCCATCGTGATGGTGGTCGATGGACGGACTCCGTTGGCCGCTCCCGACTATGACCTGGCCCGGATCCTGTTGCGTGGCGGCAAACCTCTACTGCTCGCGGTCAACAAAATCGACACGGACAAGATGGAAGAACAAACGGCCGAATATCGCCGGCTGGGGATTCGCGAGGTATTGCCGATCTCCGCTGAACACGGGGTCGGCATCGGCGATCTTCTGGATCACGTCTTCGCCACCTTGCCGAAGACAGAGCCCATCGCGGTGCCGCCGGAAGCGGAACCCGAATCGGAAGAGGAAGGCCGGTCACGGCATCGGACCCACGGCGAATTCCAACAGCACGAAACCTCGATTGCCATCATCGGGCGGCCCAATGTCGGTAAGAGCACGCTGTTGAATGTGCTGACCGGGTCGTCGCGGGCGATCGTCTCGCCGATTGCGGGAACGACGCGCGACGCTGTCGACGAGGTGATGGAGTACGACGGCGGCCTGCTGCGCTTTGTCGATACCGCCGGTATCCGGCGCAAGGGCAAGACCAAAATGATGGCGGAAAAGCTCTCCGTGGTCATGGCGCGCCGTCATCTCGAGGCGGCTGACGTTGCCCTGTTGATCATCGACGCCACGGAGGGCGTGACTTCGAATGACGCTACCATCGGCGGGTACGCGCATGAGAGTGGACGCTCCGTAATCCTGGTGGTCAACAAATGGGACCTGGTGACCACGGGACGGACCGACGGGAAGCCCCCCGCCGACAAGGAGATCTTTGAGGAGCAGCTGCGCAAGGTCCTCAAGTACCTGGCCTATGCGCCGGTGGTGTTTATCTCGGCGGCGGAAGGCAAGAACATCCACACCGTGCTCAAGCTGGTGAAGGAAGTCGCGGCCGAACGGCGCAAGCGCGTCTCTACCGGGCAGATGAACCGCTTCCTTGAAAAAATCGACTTCCAACGCGCCACTGTGCCAGCCGCCAACAAGATGCGGATTTTCTATATGACCCAGGCGGCGGTTGCCCCACCCACGTTCATCCTATTCACCAATCGGCAGGTCAAGTTGCACTTTGCCTTTGAGCGGTTTCTTGAAAATCAGATTCGTGCTGCCTTCGGGTTTCGGGGTTCCCCAATTTGGTTCAAAGTGCGCGCCAGAGACAAGTAAGTGCACCTTTCTTGCTATTCCCCGACCCATATTTTCATGGGATCTTCGATGAATTCGCTATCGCCATTCGTCTTGGTGGGGCAAGGAGCATTCACATGTGGAACTCGATCGGTTCCTGGTTTTGCATCATGGGCCTCATTATCGGGCCTTTCTCCATCGGCATCCTGTTTGAAGAGAAGCTGCAACGGGCCAACCGTGAACTAGGTTCGCGGCTGCTGCGCCGCTACTAGCCGCACCTGGGGTCACGTCACGGGACTTGATTGACCTTGACTAGGAGGATCCCAGGTCTCAAAAGCGAGACCTGGGGCACCCATCGTTTCTTCCCCATCGTTCGTTCATGGATTCAGACTCATCCGTAGTAAGTTTGGTGGATGAAAGTCCCCTACCTGAGCGGCTTACTACTTCTCTGTTCGTTGTGCTTCCGCACTAGCTTGGCGCAGGTGGGCGATGCTCCGCTGGTCTTTCTGCATGTGACGGTCATCAATCCGGGCACATCTTCTGTGGAACCGGATCGAGCGGTCACGATTAGCGGAAGCCGCATTTCCAGCGTTTCCGATGCCAAGAACTTCCACTCCGCAGATCACGCCCGGATTATCGACGGGGCAGGCGAATTCCTAATCCCCGGCTTGTGGGACATGCATGTTCACTCGGCTTTTGGAGATTGGTTTCCGGGCGGCCGCGATATCATCCTGCCTCTTTATGTGGCTAACGGCGTAACCGGTGTCCGCGATATGGGCGGAGATATTCCGGTACTGTTTGCGTGGCGCAAGCAGATCGCCAGTGGGGAGCTGATTGGTCCACGGATGGTGGTTTCAGGACCCATGCTGGATGGCTACCTGGCGGATGGAAAGACGTTTCGCTTTCCCAGCAGCATTCCGGTTACCTCAGTAGAAGATGCAGTGGCCGCGGTCGATTCGCTCAAGGCTCAGCAGGTGGATTTCATCAAGGTGCAATCGCTGATCCCCCACGACGCGTATCTTGCAGCCGCGACGGAGGCGCACAGGCAGGGACTGCCGTTTGTCGGCCACGTGCCGGATGCCGTTCGCATTGACGAGGCCGTCGCCGTGGGGCAAAAGAGCATTGAGCACATGATGGGGAGCTCAGCCGGCTGTTCTACGGTGGAAGACCGGGTGATCAAAGGTGAAGTCGACACCCAGCTTCTGTTGAACAGTTTCGACCAAGAGAAGTGCGACAAGATGATGAAGCTGCTCGCCCAGCGCCAGGTATGGCAGGTGCCAACCTTGGTTTGGGAGCGCGGGGGAACCTTCCTCGACCAACTCGACTGGAAACACCAGCCGCTCGATCGCTACGTCCCGGCGCATTGGCGCGATGTCACCTGGCGGCGCTTCGAGGAACAGATGATGCCAGGATTGCAGAAGGATCCGCTGGCCTTGCGCCGGCGTTCCTTTACCCAGGAAATGACGATGGCCGGAGCCATGCATCGTGCCGGAGTGCCATTTCTCGCCGGAACGGATTCTGCACCTGGTATCTACATCATCCCCGGCTTTAGTCTTCACGACGAACTGGCCAATTTTGTCGAGGCTGGGTTCACGCCGATGGAAGCTCTGCAGACGGCAACCAGCAATCCTGCGCTGTTTCTCGAAAGAAATGATATCGGCGCGGTGAAAGCAGGCGGCGTTGCGGACCTCGTCCTGCTTTCCGCGAACCCATTGAATGACATTCAAAATACAAAGAAAATCCAGGCGGTAGTCCTCAACGGCCGCTTTCTCGATCGCGCCGCGCTCGATCAAATGCTCGCGCAAGTGGAAGCCTCCGCTAAGGCACAGAAATGACACCGCGCATGCGACCTGCACTATGATCCGGCTATCAAAAACAAATCGAATAGAAAAAAGAGGATGGCATGAGCGCTACGAAGTGTACCCACCAAAAAGATCATGTGAAGAAGGTGAAGCCGCATACCAAGGGTTGCGAGGAGTGTCTCAAGATCGGAGACAGCTGGGTTCACCTGCGTATGTGCCTGGAGTGCGGCAAGGTCGGCTGCTGCGATTCGTCGAAGAATCGCCATGCCACAGCTCACTTCCACGAGGTCGGGCACCCGATCATGCGATCCGTCGAACCGGGCGACGACTGGCGTTGGTGTTACATCGACGAAATCTTTCTCTGATTAAGCGACTTCTTCCAATTCAGCTGTCTCCTTAGGCACGTCCGCTTTGTCTTTGATGAGAATGAGCGCGACGCTGGCCACGATCAAGGCGGTGCCCAGGAGCATCCGCGGGGTCACGACTTCTCCCGCGAAGAAGTAGCCCAAGGCTACCGCCACCACGGGGTTGATGTAGGCATGGCTAGCGACGCGAGTGGCCGGCATGCGGCCGAGCAGCCAGACGAAGGCGCTGAAGCCAACCAGCGAGCCGGCAACCACCAGGTAAAGCAGAGCACCGACAGCCTTCGCGGATAGATGCGGGAAGGGGTGCATTTCTCCAATCGATGCGGAGAGTATGAGCAGGATCGCACCGCCAATCATCATCTCCGCGCCGGCGGTTATTCCTTTGGACCTGGGCAACGGCAAAGCACGCGTGAGCACCGCGCCCAGCGACCAGGCGATGCCCCCTCCAAGAATGGCGGCGCAGGGCAGGATGGCCACGTGCTGGGCATTGTGCAACAACAGCAGGAGGACGCCCACAAACCCTACAGCGATCGAGACCAAAAGGCTCCAACGGAAGCGCTGCTGACGAAATACAAAGACCTCGAGCCCGATGGTGATCAGCGGCAGGGTCGCTTCCAGCACGGAGGTAAAGCCGGAAGGCACGTATTGCTCAGCCCAAAACACTGCCCCATACGTGACCACGAACATCAGCGAGCCAAGCACCGCCAGAGTGCCCCACTCTTTGCCCGCGGGACGAGGGCGTCCGCGAAGGCGCATCACGGCGTAGAGCAGGGTGCCGGCAAGAAAAAAGCGGGCACCCGCGGCGAACAGCGGAGGCACCTGTTGTACGGCAATACGAATGGCCAGATAGGTCGATCCCCATAAAACGTAAATGGCTGCAAACGCGAGCATCACGCGCACGTCGAGGGTGCTTTTGTGCTTGACCGGACTAACCGTTATCGCTGCCATGACTGGTTAGATTCTAAACCCGTTCATGGTAACCGTTGAAATTATTTTTGAGAGTTATAATGGAAAATCATGAGTGGGCCCGAACGGTTTAAGTTGCATGCCGGACACCCGGCGCTGGAGCTGGTGAATTCCCTGGATTTGCGGTTTTCAGCCCAGGCGGTGGATTTGATTCCTACCTACAAGGATCTGCTTCGTTTCGCCACGCAACTGGAGTTGTTGACCGCCGAACAAGCGCGGAGGCTGGGGCGTTCGGTTGAGGAGAAGGCGGCCCAGCGGGTGCTGGCGTCCACGGTAGAACTTCGCGAGGCGCTGGCGGCGGTTCTTTATGGCCGGATGGAAGGCGGCAAGCCCCCGGCCGCGCAGATTCAAATACTGGAACAACAGTTTCATGCGGCGGCCCTGCATCGCCGACTGCTGGCGGGCGGCCCGTACCTGGAGTGGAGCTGGTCTGGCGTAGAGCGGCAAGCCGAGATCCCGCTGTGGATGCTGGCCCAGGCGGCATCGGATTTGCTGGTCTCGGGGGACGCGGAACTGGTCAAAGATTGCGGCGACCCAACGTGCCGCTGGCTCTTTCTCGATGTGAGCAAGAACCATACCCGGCGTTGGTGCGACATGAAGACCTGTGGCAACCGCATGAAGGCGCGAAGACACCACGCGCGTACCCAGGAAAGCGAAGATTAAACGATTAACTTCCCCTTGTCCCTCGAGTCTCAACCAGGACTACGTTCCGTAAGCGCTAACTCTTGGGATGTCGTCACCCTGAGGCTGTAACTTTTTCGGTCTTTCATGCTTTTGCACACCCACCCAATGTGTTTCAACCCCTCAGCAAGACCGTCATCCTGAGTGTGATATGGGCCTTTGGCCCACCTAAGTGGATGAAAATCGGTGAGAGGAGGGCCTAGGATGGAAGCCGGTGTGGAACGGTAAAGGTCGTCTTCGCTCTGGATTAAGTGAAGCCGTTCCTGAGTGTGGCCTGGAACGCGGGTTTTGAACCAATGTTTGTGGCGTCATCCTCCCCTGGTGGGGAAGGGTGATAGCGCGTGACGGTGCGTAACGATTTTTCCGCGCGTTCTACCGCTTCCACACCAGGAGGTGGGTATGCCGTATACGGTAGCAGGAATCGACATTCACAAGAAAGTGCTGATGGTGGTAGTAGTGCAGCAGATGGACGGCCGGACAGAGCAGTTGCAACGGCGACGGTTCGGCACGGCGAGCAGCGAGTTGCAGCGCTTAAGGGTTTGGTTGGGGGAGCAAGGGGTAGAAGAGGCGGTGATGGAATCGACGGCGCAGTACTGGAAGCCGGTGTGGTATGAGTTGGAGCCGCACCTGCGTTTACAGTTGGCGCAAGCGTTTTCCAATCGGGCACCGCGGGGGCGCAAGCACGACTTCAAGGACGCGGAACGGTTGGTGCGGCGTCTGCTAGCCGAGGAGCTGATCTTGAGTTTCGTGCCCCAGCCAGAGCAGCGCGCTTGGCGCATGCTGACGCGGGCCAAGGTGCAGTTGGCCCGAGACCGGGTAAGGCTGCATAACCAACTGGAGGGTCTACTGGAGGAGATGCGGATCAAGCTGTCCAGCGTGCTGAGCGATCTGCTGGGAGTGAGTGGACTACGCATTTTGCGGGCTTTAGCCGGGGGTGAGAGCGAGGCGAAGAAGTTGGCGGCCTTGGGCGATGACCGTTTGCATTGTAGCGAGGAGCAACTGGTGGACGCATTGCATGGGACCTTCCAACCCATGCATCAGAAGCTGCTCACGCTCTATCTGGATCGTCTGCAATTGCTGGACAAGCAAATCGCCGAGCTTAACGGCGCAATAGCCGAGGCGATGAGCGAGCATGGGGAGGCGGTGGTGCGGCTGGCCGAAGTACCTGGCTTTGGTGCCGATTCGGCACAGCAAGTGATTGCCGAGGTAGGGGTGCAGGCGAGCACGTTTCCTTCCGCGGCCCAGCTGGCCTCCTGGGTGGGCACCAACCCCGGTCGGCAGGAGAGCGCCGGGCAGAACCAAAGCAGCCGCTCGGCGAAGGGCAATAAATACGTTCGCCGCATACTGACCGAGGCCGCGCAGGCTGCGGTGAAGACCAAAGGCAGCCATTTTCAAGTGGTGTTCCGCCGTCTGCTGCCACGGCTCGGATATCAGCAGGCGCTTTGGGCCATCGCTCATCGCCTGTGCCGACTAGTCTGGAAGATCCTCCATGAGAAGGTTCGCTACATCGAGCAAGGAGCACAACGTGATCCCAAGGCACTCAAAAAACGCTTGCAAAGCATGGCTCGCTCTCTCCGCCAGCTAGGCTATAACGTCAGCCTCGACATCGCGCCCACCAACTCTGCTTCTGCTACGAGTTGATTTTCGACGGAGCGAAGCGCCTCACAGATTTGTCGCAAACAGGAGCTTTGTGGCGCGGAGTCCCCCGATAAATTTGTGAGCGCTTCGCTCCGTCGACGATTTTGTGGCAGGGCTTATGTACGGGCTAAAGCCCGTACATACCTTCACTATCCCGGAAACTATCGCCCATGCGTGGGTCAGGGCCCGGCCTCGATTGGCCGTTGTAGACTGGATACTCTGACGATGCACTCAATCCGCTCTGCTACAGCCGCCGACATCCCTTTGATTTTGCAACTCATTCGTGCTCTTGCCACCTACGAGCGGGAGCCCGACGCGGTGAAGACGACCGAGGCCGACCTGCTGCGCGACGGCTTCGGCGACCATCCTCGGTTCGAATGCCTCATCGCAGAAAACGCTCAGGGCGAAGCTGCCGGGTTTGCGCTTTATTTCTACAACTACTCCACCTGGCGGGGACGCTCCGGGATCCACCTGGAGGATCTTTTCGTGCTGCCCCAGTTCCGTGGGCATGGCATCGGCAAAGCGCTGCTGGCCAGGGTCGCGGCACGCGCCCTGGAGCAAGGGTGCGTCCGGCTGCAATGGGACGTACTGGAATGGAACCAGACGGCCATCGACTTCTACCAGAGTATGGGCGCGAAGTTTCTCGCTGAGTGGCGGATTATGCGGGTAAACGACGACGCTATTGGCTCGCTGGCAAAGCTGGCGCCGGAGCCGGTTAGTTGAGCCAACCCGGCCCAGCACGGATTTGTGTTATCGGCGGCGGCCTGGCCGGCCCTGAGGCGGCACTGATGGCCGCCCGCCGGGGCTGCCAAGTCGACTTGTATGAGATGCGTTCGGTGGTCGACGGCACCTTGCGCTCCACGCCAGCGCACCAAACGGCCGACTTTGCTGAGTTGGTCTGCTCCAACTCGCTCAAATCGGAGAGTGAAAATAGCGCCCCCTGGCTACTGAAGCAGGAAATGCGTCGGGCCGGCAGCGCTCTGCTCAGCTGCGCGGATGCGAGCGCGGTTCCGGCTGGACACGCATTGGCTGTCGACCGTGTGGAGTTTTCACGGCTGGTGGCGCGCGCGATCGAGCAGGAAAGCCGCATCACGGTTCACCGGGAAGAGGTGACGGCGCTCGATCCTGAACAATTCACCGTCCTGGCCACAGGACCGCTCACCTCGGCTCCCCTTTGTGCCGAGCTTGCGCGGCTGACAGGCAGCGGCCAACTGGCCTTTTATGACTCCATAAGCCCCATCGTCGAAGCCGACTCGATCGATATGGACCGGGTTTACTTTGCTGCCCGCTACGACAAAGGCACGGCCGACTACATCAACTGCCCGATGTCAAAAGAGGAATACGAGCGTTTCTACGAAGCCCTGGTTTCCGCCGAAGCGGTGGCAAGTAAGGAGTGGGAGAAGCTCGAATACTTTGAGGGTTGCCTGCCGATTGAGGAACTGGCGCGGCGCGGCCGGGAGACGCTGCGTTTTGGCCCCATGAAGCCGGTCGGCCTGCGTGACCCGCGCACGGGCAAGGTGCCGTGGGCGGTGGTGCAATTGCGCTGCGAGAACCTGCGCGCCGACTCCTACAACCTGGTCGGCTTGCAAAACCACCTGAAATTCGGAGAGCAGGCACGGGTTCTACGCCTCATCCCCGGCCTGGAGAATGCGAAATTCCTGCGCTTTGGCCAGATTCATCGCAATACCTACATCAACGCTCCCAGCGTGCTTACGGAGGCGCTCACGCTGCGCGACCATCCCCGCATTTTCATCGCCGGGCAACTGTCGGGGGTGGAGGGCTATACCGAATCCATTGCGACCGGCATGCTTGCGGGCCTGTACGCGGCCCAGGCGGCCCATGGGCAGACGATGACCACCGTGCCCCGCCCCAGCGCCCTGGGCTCGCTGGTCCATTACATTACCCATGCCAAAGCGGATGATTTCCAGCCGGCGAACATCACGTTTGATTTGCTGCTACCGCTGGAGGAGACGGAGCGCAAGCAGATTCGGGATAAGCGGGAGCGGCATCGCTTGCAGTGCGAGCGCGCGCTGGCGGTATTTGACGCCTGGTGGCAGCAGCAGGTGGAGTTTTCTACGATTTGAAGGTCTTTTTTCAACGGTTTGGCCGAAAAATACATCTAACCCGAACAGCGACCGGGAGGTCTCGGCCTTGAATTGTTTTTGCCTTCCATTTAACGTTGTCGTGCTATGCGGGAGAGCCATCTGCTACCCGCTTCGAGGAGAACTACCATGCGTTCGAAACTAAGTTTGTGGCTCGCGCTCGTCGCGCTTTTCCTTGTTCCGGCCCTTGCAGGCGCCCAGGACACGACGGCTAAGATTCACGGTCACGTGCAAGATCCGGCCAACGCCCCCATCCCCAACGGCCAGGTAGTTCTCAGCACGGACGGCAAGACTGCTCTCTATACCTTCACCACCGACGCGAACGGCGACTATAAGGGCGAGGGCATCAAGCCTGGGACTTACTACGTTACGCTGTTTGCCACTCCTGGGAAGGCGGTTGACCGCTTCGACAATGTGAAGTTCACGACCGGGACGGACACCCTGCAGGACTTCGACCTAAGCCGTGCGGACTACGTAAGCAAACTGCCGCCGGAGCAGCGCAAGGCGCTGGAAGAGGCGAAGGAGAAAAATGCGGAAATCAATAAGGAAAACCAGAGCGTCGGCAAACTGAATGACCTGCTCAAGCAGGCGCGTGCTGCCAACGCAGCCAAGAAATACGACGACGCAGCCACCGCGATGCAGCAGGCTACGACCATAAAGCCGGACGCTGCTGTCCTGTGGCTGGAACTGGGAATCGCCCAGAGCGGGCAGAAGAAGTACGACGACGCCGCGACTTCACTGAAGAAGGCAATGGATCTCGATACCGCCTCCAAAAAGCCGAATCCTGAAATCCAGGCCGCCGACGACAACGCACTGGGAGAGGTTTACGCCAACACCAATAAGATCCCGGACGCAACGGCATCGTATGACGCCGCAGCCAAACTCCAACCGGCAAATGCGGGCATGTTCTATACCAATGAGACCATTGTCCTGAGCCGCACGGGGCAAACGGATGCGACGATCGCCGCTGCGGATAAAGCCATCGCCGCAGATCCGACCAAGGCGATTGCCTACTATCTGAAGGGTCAGGCGCTCATTTCGAAGGCCACCGTGGATCCGAAGACGTCGAAGATTGTCGCGCCTCCGGGTACGGCGGAAGCCTACAACAAGTACCTCGAATTGGCGCCCAACGGGCCCATGGCGCCGGAAGCGAAGTCGATCCTGGCGGAAATTGGGGAGAAGCAAAACACCAAGTACTCCGCAGGCAAGAACCACTGATTTGGATCACCGCTTTTAACCAAGTTGAAGGGACGCTGGTGATCAGCGTCCCTTTATTTATCAAGGCACCTTTGTTGAACACGGCAGCGCCATCCCGGGTGGTGAGCTATGCGGATGCCAGCCGCATCGTGCGCGAGCATGCTGACCGGCTGGCGCCGCGGCATGCACCTGAGGTCGTCGGGCTGCTCGATTCACTCGGCAGGGTGCTGGCTGAGCCGATTCTGGCGGATCGGGATCAGCCGCCATTTCCCCGCTCCACACGTGATGGGTTTGCCTGCCGTACCGCGGATGCCGCTGCCGGTTTGCCTCTTGAGGTGATTGGCTCGATTCGCGCCGGCGATGCCGTGGTGATCGAGGTCAGCGCGGGTAAGACGGTCGAAATCATGACGGGAGCGCCGGTTCCCGCGGGGGCCGATTGCGTGGTGATGGTGGAGCACGTACAGCGTGATCGCAACTCACTACGGCTTTCTCCTGGGCGTAAAGTGCAGCCTGGCGAGAACATCGTTCCCATGGGAGCTGAGGCTCGCGCGGGCGCCGTGATCGTGCCGAGAGGTACGCGGATTTCGCCGGTGCAGATAGCGGTTGCTGCAGCTTGCGGTGCGGGGCAGCTCAGCGTGTATGGGCGGCCGCGGGTCGGCATCGTCGCCACCGGCGATGAACTGGTCGAAGTGAACCAGCAACCGCAAAGCCAACAGATTCGTAACTCCAACAGCTACTCATTGGCGGCGCAGATCCTCGGCGCGGGAGCGGAGCCGGTGCGGCTCCCCATTGCTCGCGATGAACGGGGACATCTGGAAGGCATTATCCGCTGCGCGCTGGAGACGGACCTGATTCTGCTTTCGGGCGGGGTTTCCATGGGCAAGTACGACCTGGTGGAGGAGGTCCTGCTCTCCCTGGGCGCGGAGTTCTTCTTTACCGGCGCACTGATCCAGCCGGGTAAGCCGGTGGTCTTCGGCAGGCTTGGGGAGCATTACTTTTTCGGACTTCCGGGCAATCCTGTGTCGACCATGGTTACGTTTCTGCTTTTTGTCGAGCCGGTTTTGGGCGCACTTTGCGGGGATCCAGGCCGCGGACCCCGTTTTGCCCAAGCTCGCCTGGCGAGCGAGGTGCAGGTTAAGACTGGGTTGACCCGGTTTTTGCCGGCACGGCTAGCGGATGGAAATGTGGAGCCTGTTACCTGGCAAGGGTCGGGCGACCTGGCGAGCACGAGCCGTTCCAATTGTTTCCTGGTAGTTCCTCCGGAGCAGCCGGTGCTCGCCGCCGGTGAGACGGTAAGGATACTGCTATAGCATAGCGACACCATGGAAAAGCTCTCGCATTACGATGCCGAAGGGTCGGCGCATATGGTCGACGTGAGCGCCAAGGCTGCCACGCGGCGTGAGGCGGAAGCTTCGGCGTTTGTAGTCTTATCGGACGCAGTGCTGGCCGCCTTGCCGCAGAATCCGAAGGGTGATCCGCTGGAGGTCGCGCGCTTTGCCGGGATCCAGGCGGCGAAACGCACGGCGGACTTGATCCCTATGTGTCATCCGCTGCCGCTGAGCTTTATCGATGTATCGGCGAAGGTGGTGGATGGGGGGGTTGAGATTCGCAGCACCGCCGCGACGGTGGCCGGCACGGGGGTCGAGATGGAAGCGCTGACGGCTGCGGCCGTGGCGGCGTTGACGATTTACGACATGTGCAAGGCTTTGGATAAGTCGATTGCCATTCGCGAGATTGTTTTGGTGCGCAAATCAGGCGGGAAAAGTGGAGAGTATTTGCGCCGTGAGGGAGCTCCGTAGGGACGACTGAAAGGTGTCCAGGATAGCGTCGCGGCTAGCTTCAGCCGTCCCTCCGGGACTGTTCTGAGGTTTGAGTATGCAGGAAAGGACTCGATTATTTGCTGAGGTTGCGCCGGAAACAGCGGAGGGCGTGATCGTTCACTATTCCAGCGGCTTGCATCCAGGCGTAGACGATAACCGGGCCGACGAATTTGAAGCCTCGCTTTTTGAGCTCCGCCGAGATCTCTTCTGATAGCTCGGTCTTCGCAGGTACCTGTCCGGTCTTGTTCTTGATCGGGACGCCCCCAGCCAACTTCCAAACAAAGGAGGAGAAGTCCTCGCCGCTGCGCCTCATCTCTTCATAAATCCGAGCGCCTGCGATGGTCGCTTCGATCTTGGCACGAGAGCGAATGATGCCAGGGTTATCGAGGAGCCGGGTGATGTCCGGGTTAGCGAACGCCGCGACCTTTTGGGGATCGAAGTGATGAAAGGCCTTGCGGAAGGCATCGCGCTTGCGCAAAACGGTGATCCAGGCAAGGCCCGCCTGGAAGCCTTCGAGCATGAGCAGTTCCCAGAGCGCGCGGCTGTCGTGTTGCGGAACTCCCCACTCCTCATCATGGTACTGGCGGAGGAGCGGGTCGCTTTCTGCCCAGGCACAACGGTGTGGCTCCGTCATTGGGCAATCACCGATGGTTCTTCGCGCACCTTGCCGACCTGCAACGCTGACCCCCTAAGCTCATCCAAGCGGGGCCGCTTGGGGGCGTATTTGTTACCCGGATTGGATGCCTGGACGATCAAATAGTTTCAGATCCGGCGGTCTCGAGAACCGTCGAGGACAGGTACACTCGGGGGAAGCGAGTGCTCATTTTTTCTAACGAAAGGCATTCATGAATCGCCGCCTCTTGCCTTCCTTCCCTGTGGTTCTTGTCCTGCTCGGTTGCGCGGCGTCGTTGGGCGCCGCTTCGCGCCATGATTACGAGGTCGCAGGGAGCCCGCTTTCGGCATCTCCGGTTGACCAGCGGATCGCAGGCGCACTGCGAGAGGTTTCGGTGGAAAAGATCAAGGCCAACATCGAAACGCTGGTTGGGTTCAAAAACCGCAACACGATTTCGAGCACAGAGAGCGACCTGCCTGCGGGGACCGGAGTACTGGCCGCCGCCGATTGGCTGAAGTCGCAGCTGGGAAGCTACAGCCAGGCGTGCGGCGGCTGCCTGGAGGTCAAAGAAGATTCTTTCGTGGAGCAACCGCTCGCAGGGGTGGCGGCTTACCGGTCACGTATCGCCAAACCGACCCCGATTCGCAATGTGTATGCGGTTCTTCATGGAACAGACCCGGTCGCCGCAAAGCGGATGTACCTGATCACCGGGCATTACGACACGCGAGAGACCGATGTGATGAATACCCGCGATCCTGCGCCGGGCGCAAATGACGACGCAAGCGGGACGGCCGTGAGCCTGGAGGCGGCGCGGGTATTGAGCCGGCTCAAGTTTCCAGCAACGCTGGTGTTTGTTTGCGTCGCAGGGGAAGAGCAAGGTTTGAACGGCAGCCGTCATCTGGCGAAGCTCGCCAAAGAGCAGGGCTGGCAGTTGGAAGGTGTGTTGAACAATGACATCGTTGGGGGAGATACGACGCCTGGGGACTCGCTGCAGGACAAATCGCTGGTGCGCGTATTCTCCGAGGGAATCCTTCCCTCGGCTCCGCACGAAATGGTCCAGCAGTGGCTCACACTTGGCATGGATAACGACACTCCTTCGCGTCAGTTGGCGCGAGAGGTTCTCGGTGTTGACCGGACATATTTTGCGCCGTCCCGGTTGGATGGACGCGTCCCGGCAGCGGGGCATGCCAAGGGATTTTCTGCAGTGATGGAACTTCGACTCGACCGGTTTCTACGCGGGGGAGATCACAGTTCCTTTAGCGCGGAAGGGTTTCCCGCTATACGTTTTACCGAGTGGCGGGAAAACTTCAATCATCAGCACCAGCACGTGAGGGTAGAGAACGACGTTGAATACGGCGACCTGCTGAAGTTCGATGACTTTGGCTATATTGCGCAGGTTGCTCGCCTGAACATTGCCACACTGGCGACGTTGGCGTCTTCGCCGGGTGTACCCGGGAACGTGCGGGTGGTCACGACCAACCTGGATAACAACACGACACTCAAGTGGGATCCTCCCTCCGCAGCAAGCGGTGCGGTTCATTACCAGATTGTCTGGCGCGAGACTACAGCCAATGACTGGCAATTCGCTGCTGACGCGCGAAAGTATGGGGCGACCAGGGACCAGAATATGGCTACTCTTCCGATTTCGAAGGACAATGTTTTTTTTGGAGTTCGCGCCTGCGACGAATTTGACCATTGCAGCCAGGCGGTCGCGCCTTTGCCCGAGCGCAGGTAGCCGCAGTCTGCACTCCATACAGATACAGTTACGATTACCCCGCCAGGCGGGAACAAAACTCTCTTTGATCGCTGCCTGCTTGTTGAAGTGCATGACAGGCAGCCAGCAATTTTTGATATCACTCAGCGCGCGCTTGCCGATAACCTGGCCTGGTAGATGCGCAGGTTCACGCAGGCAGCCTCAAGCAAGGGCGTGTTCACAGCAGATTTACGTCCTCGTTCCAACAGGTCGCCGAGGATCTGATCCACCTCGACCGGGGCGTTCTTGCTCATGTCGCGATACATGGATGAGGTTAGGGTCGAGCGGGGAGTGGTCAGCATCTTCTCCGTGCGGGCCAGGAACGCAGCACCGGGGACGTAGCCACACGCGGCGGAGATTGCGCAGATCTCGCCCAGGATTGCCCGCGCGAGATCTGCGCCGCCGGGTATCGCTTCGATTTCTCCTATGTTGCCGCGCATGAGGCAGGTCGCCGCACCCAGGCTGGCGAGTAGTACCCACTTCTCCCACATGTCCTGAAGGATGTTGTCGGATGTTCTGGCTTCGAACATCGCTCCCTGCATGGCTTCGTGAAGAGCACTCACCCGGTGAGAATTGCCTCCTCTGCGCTCTCCATAGACCAGCCGGTGAATGTCTGTCAGCTGCACGATGCGGCCCTCGGTGTCGACCTCCGCGGCAATGAAGCAAGCTCCCCCGATCACGCTGTCTTCTCCGAATCGTCCAGCCAGAACATTGAGGTGACGCATTCCGTTCAATAACGGAAGGATGGTGGTATTCGGCCCTACTGCGGCGGCGAAGTCGTTCATTGCCTCCGCCAATGAGTACGCTTTGACGCAGAGGATGACCAAGTCGTAGGCGCCGGCGATCTCCTCGGCCAGGATGAGCGTAGGTTGTAGAGTCGCGTTTCCGTGGCGGCTTACAATGCGCAAACTGTGTTTGCGTATCAGCTCTGCCTGGCGGCTACGGACAAGGAAGGTCACGTCTCTTCCAGCATCGGCCAGACGGCCGCCGAAATAGCCACCGACGGCGCCCGCGCCGACTACCAGGATTCGCATCGCCGTATTATCTGGGATTCGTGCTTCCTGCCGCAATTTGCGCACCCCTCGAGTTCCTGTAAGGGCGCGTTTCATTTGGCTTGGCTTGGCGGCCGTGGGTGAAATTTCGGTTGGCTTGTTGTAATCGGACCAATTTTGTCGTATATTGTATATGTGCGAATGAGTCGCAACTAGACATGATGCCGAAACGCTGCGATCTGTTGAATCAGGTAGAAGGACGGGGCGTGCGTTTGACGGCGCAGAGGCGGGCACTGATCGAAACCATCCAGCGGGCGGATGGACATCTGGATGCGGCCACGCTGCTTTCTCGTGCTCGTGAGCGGGACCCCAATATCGATCGCGCTACCGTCTACCGCACCCTGGAGCTGCTCAAACGGCTGGGACTGATTGACGAGCTGGATCTGATGCACCTCAACGGCGAAAAGCATTACTACGAGGTCAAGACCCAAAAAGATCATCTGCATCTGGCGTGCTTCCATTGCGGAGAGATTGAGGAATTTGACAGCCCCACCTTCCAAAGATTGAAGCGCGAGATTGCCGCGCAAAAGAACTTTTCCATCCAGGTTATGCGTCTCGAAGTAGGAGGAATGTGCAGCCGTTGTACTGCGCGGCAAAAAGCCTCCTGAAGATTTCAAAAGAAAAACAGATCCTCGCGGATAGCTCTTGGCGGAGACCGCGAGGACCTGTGGGCCACAGCCGAATAGACTGCGGGCTTCCTTCACTATAGGACCCCCACCCGCTAGATTTCAACTGTCACGATGGCCGGTGCCTTTCTTGCACCAGCCTCGCTGCTTGACGTGTGTCTGGAGACAGAAGGATGAAACGCACGGGCCTGCTTTGCTTTTTGGCTTTGTTGCTGCTGTTGTTTGTGTTTCCTGCCGGCGCGCAGCATGCAAACGGCCGGGGCGCGATGTCAGCCCAGGATATGGCAAAGATGTCGGCCGCCGCCGGCAGGGTGAGCTCAGCCGCAGCGTCTGCCGCTGATCCGGCAGACCAGGTGTGCGCGCGTTTCGCCGCTGGTTCCCCGACGACCGCGCCGCCGGAATTGAAGAGCCAGAATGGCGTGCTCGAAGTTACTTTAAAATTCCTGACCACGACCGACTCCCAGGGACTTCCCCGCTACTGCTACGTGACCGATACCGGGCTCGAATCACCCACACTTCGAGTGAACCCCGGCGACCTGCTGACCATTCACTTTCAAAACGGCCTGCCTGCCGCTGCGGCGACCAGTGCCAGTGACAATATGGCGGGCATGAAGATGAGCCTCTCTCCGCAGACCGCCACCAGCAGCAGCAGCGCCTGCAATGGAACCATGACGGCGACCGCGACCAACATCCACTTCCACGGGACCAATACCGCGCCGGTCTGCGGGCAGGATGAGGTGGTGCACACTTTGATCCAGCCTGGTCAACGCTTCGATTACAACGTGCAAATTCCGCAGAACGAGCCCCCGGGGCTCTACTGGTACCATCCCCACCCCCATGGCTTTTCTGAGGGCCAGGTGCAGGGCGGAGCTACCGGCGCGTTGATCGTTGAGGGTCTGCAAAATGTCGACCCCTCACTAGCCGGCCTGACCGAGCGTACCTTTGTCATTCGCGACCAACTGCTGCCGGCTTCGGAAAGCAACGATGCCAACATTCCTGCCTGGGATCTTTCGATCAATTACGTTCCAGTGACCTATCCGAAATACACGCCGGCGGTCATCCAGACCAATCCAACGCAACAGGAGTTGTGGCGTGTGGTGAACTCCTCCGCAGACACCATCCTGAACCTGCAGTACGTGGTCAACGGAACGCCGCAGCCATTGCAAGTGGTGGCGATCGATGGTTACCCTATTGCCTCCGGTAGCAGCGGGCAAACATCCGAGAGCGAGACCAGCATCCTCATGGGGCCCGGCGCGCGCGCCGAGTTTGTGGTAACCACGCCGAAGACCACCGATCAGGCGCAATTGATCACCCAGAATTGGGATACCGGTCCCGATGGGGACTTCGACCCGACGCGGCCGATTGCCAACATCGAGAGCCAGAGCGGAATCGAAAGCGCCGCGGTCAAGCAGCTTGCCATCGCATGCGGTGCGAACCAGAGTGACTCGCTTCGCCGCATTGGCAGCGGCGACCCCCATCGCGCAGCGCAATCTGTATTTCTCCGAAGTATTGCAAGACCCAACCGACCCCAATAGTCCGACGAATTTCTTTATCACCGAAGAAGGCCAGCAACCCGCTTTATTCGACATGAAGAGCCCGCCCAACATCGTTGTCCACTCGGGCACGGTCGAAGACTGGGTGGTGCAGAATACTGCGCTCGAAGATCACATCTTTCACATCCATCAGATTCACTTTCAGGTGCTTGCAGTGAATGGCCAGCCGGTCAACGATCCGGCCATCCGAGACACGGTCGATCTGCCTTTCTGGAGTGGCAGCGGCCCGTATCCCAGAGTGAAAGTGCGGATGGATTTCCGCGATCCTAATATTGTCGGCACGTTCGTGTATCACTGCCACATTCTGCAACACGAAGACGCCGGCATGATGGGGGCGATCCGGGTGCTGCCTTCTGCCGGATTGGCCTCAACGACCACCGCCACGGCCTCGACCAGCAGCGTTACACCGAACGGAAAGATCTCGTTGGCGGCGAACGTCCTCGATGCCACGACGGGAGTTGCCACGCCAACGGGTACTGTTCAGTTCCAACTGAATGGCATCAACGTTGGCGACCCGGTCGCTCTGGTTAACGGACAGGCGGCGGTGACCACGACCATCAATGGAGACTCCGGCAGCAGCAATCTGACTGCGTTCTATCAAGGCGATACGACGTATATGGAGTCGCTATCGGGGAACGTGCCTATCACGATTTCAAATTTTGCATTGGCTTCCGCTGGAGCGGCCGCCCCTGTGGGGTCGGCCGTCATCGCACCGGTCATGGTGAACGTAGCCAACAACTACACCGCGCCGATCACCCTCACCTGCACCATGCCGTCCACGCTGACGCAATCGGCCTGCTTTGTGAATCCTAAGTCGATGACCGGCACCGGGCAGGCTTCGCTCAGCGTCAATACCACCCCACCCCATCCCCAGGTCAGCGCTCGCAGGGGGATGCCGGGATGGCTCGCGGGCGGGGGCGCCAGTCTCGCTTGCCTGCTTCTGATCGGGCTTCCCCGCCGGCGCGGCGCTGCCGTGTTCCTGTTGGCGTTGATGGCCATTGTCTTTGCCGTCATCGGTTGCGGCGGCACAGCGCAGACCAACCCGGGAACCGCCAAGGGCACTTACACCGTTGTAGTGACAGCGACGGCAGGCAGCGGCTCATCGCAAGACCAAACCAGCGTCAACGTCCCGATCACCATCCAGTGACTGTCTGCCAGGAAGATTGGAAACAAATGTTCATCAGAACGAAGCCTCCGCTGCTGCCAACCTTACGCGCTCTATTGATCGTTTCCCTGCTCTCTGCCTGCGCAGCCTGGGCCAGTGTGGGCGGGAGTATCTCGGGCACGATCAAGGACCCTGCCGGGCGTGTGGTTCCCAACGCGAGCGTCACTGTTCGTGAAATCAGCACCGCGCTTGCGTACCAGACCCACAGCGACAACAAGGGGTTCTATATTTTCCCGGTCCTACCGGTTGGCCATTACGAATTGCAGGTGCAGGCGCCCGGCTTTTCCGGCTATCAACGTACCGATATCGTACTCGACACCAACGCGGCGCTTACCCTCGATGCTGCGCTCGAAGTCGGTGGCGTCGCGCAAACTGTGAGCGTGATTGACAACTCGTTGCACGTGGAGACCACCAGCACGCAGCTGGGCCAGGTGATCACCGGCCGGCAGATGACCGCAGTGCCTCTCGACGGCCGCAGCTATACCGATCTGCTCTCTCTGCAGCCCGGGCGTCGCCCCGCAGACAACGATTACTTCTACCACGGTGCAGGATGTGGGCGCCACCGTGCTCAACCCTTCGGGGACGCTCAATCCCGGCACCATCTCGGTCAATGGGCAGCGCGAGTTTGCCAACTACTTCAGCGTGAACGGTGCTGACGTCGAAGAGGACGTCAATGCCGGCACCTCCATCATTCCCAACCTCGACGCCATCGACGAGTTCCGCATCATCACCAGCAACTTCGACGCGGAGTATGGGGAGTTCAGCGGCGGGCAGATCAACGTCATCACCAAATCCGGTAGCAATGGATTTCATGGCGATGCATTTGAGTTTCTGCGCAACACCGACCTGGACGCGCGCAACTACTTCTCTCCTACGCGCGGCGCCTTCCGCCAAAACCAGTTCGGTGGAACCATCGGCGGGCCCATTCGTCACGACCGGATCTTCTTCTTCGCCGACTACCAGGGAACCCGGCAAACACAGGGTATCGACACCGGCACCATCAGCGTGCCATCGAGCGCGGATCGAGCGGGCAATCTCGCCGACCTCTCGAGCGGCCTCGGCGGGGTGGTCGGCGGACCTTATTTCGCCAACCTGCTCACCCAGAAACTTGGCTACGGCGTGACCTCGGGCGAGTCGTACTATGTGGCGGGATGCGTGAACTCCACCCAATGCGTCTTTCCCAACGCCACCATTCCCCAGAAGGCCTGGTCGGTTCCGGCGCAACGCATGCTGCAATACATTCCGACTCCGAATACTCCCAACGGCTACGCCACCTCCGCCTTTAACCAGACGGTGCGCGACGATAAGGGGGCGGTTCGCCTGGACGCGAATTCGCGATTGGGGCTGTTCTCCGGCTACTACTTCATCGACGACTTCGATCTCAGCAATCCATATCCAGTGGTGCAGAGCGGCGCCAGCGTTCCTGGCTTCAGCGCCATCACCACCGGGCGAGCACAGCTCTTTGCCCTGGGGAGCACCAAGACCTTCAGCACCACGATGGTCAACGAACTACACGTCAGCTATATGCGCAACAACACCGACCTGGGTCAGCCGGTGGGCGGCACCGGCGTAAGTCTTATTCGCAAGGCTTCGAAAATGCTGACGGAAGCCCCAGCATTGTTGCCCTCGACCCCAAGGGGCAGAGCGTCGAGAACCTGAACTTCAACGGATACTCGACCGGCGCGGCGGCCAATCAGCTCACCCAGGTCAACAACACCTATCAGGTAACCGACGCGGTGTCGAAGGTGCTGGGCAGCCACACCATGAAGTACGGCGCAGAGTTCCATGCCGACCAGGTCAATGCTCACCCCATCGCGCAGTTCAATGGCAGCTTCGTTTTCTCAGGAACAGAAACCGGGGTGGACTTTGCCGACTTTCTGATCGGCGTGCCCAGCCAATACAATCAAAGCCAACTCAACCCTTTCTTATGCCCGGAACAAATACGTCGGCCTGTTCGCTCAGGATAGCTGGCATATTCTCCCAACCTCACGTTGAACTACGGCCTGCGCTGGGACCGTATCGCGCCTTGGTCGGAAAAGTACAACCAGATATCGACCTTCGTCGCAGGGGCGCAGTCAGTGGTATTTCCTGGCGCACCTCCGGGCATCCTGTATCCAGGCGATCGGGTCAACGGTCAAGGCATACCGAATACGCTCGCCCAGATCAGTAACCGTAGCTTTGCACCGCGGGTTGGCTTGGCCTGGTCGCCGCAGGCAGAAAGCGGCACCTTCCTGGGTAAGATCCTGGGGGCGCCCGGCAGCACCAGCGTACGGACGAGCTTTGGCAATTTCTACACCGCGATCGATGCCCTATCGATTGGAGTGCTGGCTGCGAACGCGCCTTATGGCACTACCTACACCAGCCCGGCGCCTCCGCTGTTCGCAACCCCCTTCATTACCGCCGCCAACGGGCAGAACAATGGGCAGCCTTTTCCTTACACGTTTGCACCGCTCAATTCTTCGCGGCGCAATCCCGATCCCAATATCGACTGGGGCACCTATGAGCCCATCGAAGGCATCCCGGGATATGACATTCACGGCCGCACACCCTACACCGCGGAATGGATGATTTCGATTGAACGGCAGGCTGGCCCCAACACAGTCTTTAGCGCGAGTTATATCGGGACGTCGAGCCATCGGCAGCGGGTTCTCATTGAGCCGAACCCAGGAAATCCGTCGCTCTGCCTGAGCCTCAGCCAAACCAGCGAAGTACAACCGGGAACACTTACCTGCGGCCCTAACGGCGAGGACACGGTCTATTACCCGATAGCCGGTGGACAGGTGAATGGCACGCGCGGACCGCTCGGCTCCAACTTCGGCAGCAATGCACTGCAATCCACGATTGGCCACGCCAATTACAACGCAATGGAACTGAGTGCTCGTCACACCAGCGGCCGGCTTGAGTTTTCTGCCGCTTATACCTACAGCAAGTCCCTGGATCAGTCATCGAACCCGGCGGAGGAAGTGAACCCCTTCAATCCCGCGCTCAGCTATGCCATCTCATCCTTCGATGTGAAAAATAACTTTGTCGTCAGCTACGAGTATCAGCTGCCGTTCGATCAGTTCTTTCGTCCCAACCGGCTGACCAGTGGCTGGTCCCTGGCCGGGATCACGCGCTTCTCCAGCGGCTTCCCCGTAACCATGGTGAACAACGGAGACAATTCGCTGATCGGGACCAATCCAAACGGCATCAACAACAGCAGCATCGATGAGCCCGACTACACCGGCGGTCCGCTTCACCTGAGCGGGAATCCAAGAAAGAATGGGAACAATTATTTCGATTCCGCCGTCTTCCCCATGAATGCGATCGGCACCCCAGGCAACGCCAAGAGGCGGTTCTTCTATGGTCCAGGTGCGGACAACTTTGATATGGCGGTCGCGAAGAAGTTGGCACTCACCGAATCGAAGTCGCTGCTCTTCCGGGTGGAGGCGTTCAACGTTTTCAACCACACCCAATTCAACGGCGCCACCGCGATCGACGGCAATATCGGAAGCTCGACCTTCGGCAACGCCATCAGCGCCGCGCCGCCACGCATCCTGCAGGGGGCGTTCAAGTTCAATTTTTAACGGCTCTGCGATACTGGAGGGATGGGTAGTTTCTTCAGGGTCTGCGCCCTTGCATTGTGTGTGCTTTTGGCGTGCCAGCCTGCCGGGGCGTACTCGCTGCTGACCCACGAGCAGTTGATCGACCTGACGTGGCAGAGTTCGATTGTGCCGTTGCTGCGCGGCCGCTACCCCAGGATCACCGATGAACAACTGGAGGAGGCCCGCTCGTATGCGTATGCGGGTTGCGTGATTCAGGACGTGGGGTACTATCCTTTCGGCGACCCTCTCTTATCCGATCTGACGCATTACGTTCGAACTGGCGACTTCATCGTTCACCTTTTCCGCGATGCCAAGGATGCAAACCAGCTTGCTTTTGCAGTGGGGGCCCTCTCCCACTACGTAGGCGATAACATCGGCCATTCGCGGGCTACCAACCGCGCGGTGGCCGAGGATTTTCCCAAGCTTGCGGCGAAATATGGACCGGTGGTTACTTTTAGTGAAGATGCAACTGCGCATGTGAGGACGGAGTTTGGCTTCGACATCAACGAGATTGCGCACCATCGATTAGCGCCGGTTCACTACCTTCGCCATGTAGGACTGAATGTGCCCACGCAACAACTGGCCGCCGCGTTTTACGATACGTATGGCCTGAGAGCACGGGCCCGGCGAGTGAACGTGGGAGGGTATCGTTTCGCGGTGCGGAACTTCATTCCACGCATCGCGTACGCGGTGACTCTTCTACATCGCAACCATATGCCGCCCGACCCGATCACTCCCGACCTGCAGAAGCTTTCAACCGAAGTCGCACAGGTCGCCGTCGAGAACAATTGGGACAAGTACCGCAAGAAGGCTGGCATCGGGACTTACACGCTCGCCGGATTTATCTTTGTTCTGCCCAAAATAGGTCCACTGAAGTTTGTGGCGATCAAGGTTCCGAACCAGGATACCGAAGAGGAATACGCTCGCAGCGTCAACCAGTCTACAGATCTTCTCCGCTCCACATTGGTGCGTTTTCGTACGCCGCACCAAACGCTTCCGAATCGCGATCTGGATACCGGGGCGCCGGTTCGCCCGGGAGGCTATCGCCTTACCGATGAGACCTACGCCAAGCTGCTCCATCTACTGGTCGCCGACCCTCACCATACGATTCCGCCCGGCCTCAAGACGGATATCCAGAACTATTACGCAGATCCGAATGCGCCGATTTACACCAAGAAGAATCCCAAGGCTTGGGCTCGGGTCCAGGCCGACCTTCAGGTTCTGCAGACCATCCCGGTGAGTAATCAACCGCTTGCCGCGGAGACGGATTAGAGCCCGTTTACATGTCCAGGAAACCACGCTTCAACGCGATCATGACGGCGTGGGTGCGATCGCTGGCGTCGAGCTTGGAGAGAATGCTCTTGAGATGGCCTTTGACGGTGTGCTCGGAGATGCCAAGATGTTCAGCAATGATCTTATTGGAACTGCCGCTGGCAACAGCGCGAAGGGTTTCCAACTCCCGGCTGGTGAGCGCGTCGTCAGCAACGTGCTGGGCCATTTCTACTGCGATTTCCTGAGGGATGCGACGATGGCCCGCGTGGACGAGCCGTATGGTGTCCACCAGCTCGGTGCGCAACATGCTCTTGAGAAGATACCCGGAAGCTCCCGCCTTGAAAGCCCGCAAGGCCTGCACGTCGCCTCCGTAAGTGGTCAGGACGATGATGCGAGCCGTAGGCCACTCCTTGCGAATCGCGGTGATCGCGTCGATTCCGTTGGCCTTGGGCATGCGCAGATCCATGAGCGTAATGTCGGGCTGGTGGGTTCGGAAACAGGCGAGTGCCTCGTCGCCATCTGTTGCCTCAGCCACTACGGTCATGTCGGGTTGGGCGTTGATCGCACCTGAGATTCCGCCCCTCAGGAGAGGATGATCGTCTACCGTAAGCACCCGGATCGTGCGCTGGTTACTCATAGTGATCCCTCGCGGGAAATTCTACTCCCTGCGCGCGCGCTGCACCCCCCTCGAAAGGACCGGTAAATCTCCCTACGAGCAGCAGAAAGGGATCATTTTCGGGATGAGATGAAATTGGCGACTTCCCGGTTGACGAATCCGTCGGGCCATGCGAACCCCTCACCGGATGGGATCGGCTTTCTTGCCCAGGCGACCGGCTTGGCGGCAGTCACCTGATACGACTGGTATTCGATGGTCAGGGTCGCCACCCCACCGAGCCGAACATTGGTCACCGTCTTATTTTCTTTGGGCAGATAGAAGCCGTTGTCGACCTTCTGATAGGTATGTTGGATCAGGGATTTGGTGGTCCAGAACGAAGGATTGCGGGCGGGCTGGGCCTCGATGCGGGTGACCGCGAAGTCGTGGGCATCGATCCAGATCTTGCCTCTATACAGAAACTTGCTCTCCTCTTTGGGCTCAACATTGAGCACGTAGTTTGTGCCTTCGACGCCGGCAAGGGAGAAGCTGTAGTTGTCGGGACCAAGCTCGGTGTGCTTCCGGTTACTTGCGTCTCCGGCCTGCTCTTCGCTTTCCAATAGCCGGTGGAAGACGCGATTTTGGATGAGCTTCGACCCGGTGGCGTTCACAACGGTGAAGTGTTTGGACGCCGGGGCGTCGAAATTCACTTCAACGTCCATCGTTGCCTCGGTCGAGGCAGGAAAACCGTGATATTCGAGGCGATAGGAGCGTTTGCCCACATAGTGTTGCAGGGCCGCGGCGCGCTCCTGGTTCTTCTCGACGAGTCGCTGCACCACCTGGTCTGCGGTCAAGTGCAGGCAGAGCCGAATCAGCCTGCGGCCAGGCTGCAGGCGCGCAAACCCATACCACCAGCGCGATGGCCGGCAAGCAGAAGTGAGAGCGTATCCCACGGGGCAATTTACGGTTATGGATCTGCTTACTCTGCCGGCCGGTTACGTGCATTGGATCCTCCCCTGCGCTTTACCTTTGATGCAGGACCTAAGGTACAGGTCCCTCCGTGGCCTTCTTGCACGAAAACCACCGTTAGCGGCCTTATCGGGGGCAGAGTATTGTTCGACCGCATTTAGTCTGCCCTTCTAGGATGCAAAGTGACTGCTGATTTCTCTTCCCTTCCGGTTACGGATGGCACCATTTGCATGTAACGGGGAGATGGGATTTTCGAGCCGGGACTCTGGATGCCGAAGCGTACCACGGCGCGGTAGAACGTCTGAGCCATCGCCGAGGATGCAGCAATCACTGCATCGGCATAATTGGTTGCGGGCGTAGACCAGGCATAGGGGGGAAAGGACGCAAGCGTATCCATGGCCCGAAATTCGGCATGGATTGCGTCATAAAGGGAAAAGTACGCCAAAGCGGCGCAATCCCACCGGTGCGCAAGAGCAGTGGCCAAGCCTTCTCTCACCCTGGAGAGCCTTGCGGGATGATCCTGCACCGCCAGCCGCACGGCGGCGGCAAAGGCCGCTGCTGTAGGCTCGGCCAGCCAGGCATTCGCTTCGCCGGCAAAGGAAGTAATTCCGCCACTGTTTGCCGCCACCAAGGGTAAGCCGGAAGCCATGGCCTCGAGCGGTGCAATGCCGAATGGCTCACGCGGATTGGGATGGACGAAGAGGTCACAGCTGGCGTACACCTCAGCCAGCCGCTCGCGATCGGTGATGTGGTCAAAAAAATGAACCTTGCCCGGCGCCTGCCTGGCCGTGAGTTGCTCCAGCTGTTCGCGCTGTATGCCATCGCCCACCATGATCAGCCGGTAATCGTTCAGCCGGTAATCGCGTGCACAGTCGTCTGCCAGAGAATGCATCATCTCAATCAGCAAGGGCAGATTTTTTTCCGGAGCCAGGCGGCCGGCGTAGAGCAGCAAGAGCGTGTCTGGGCCACCATTGGACTTCTGCAGCAAATGCTGCCGCATCGCGGCCGAGCGGCGATCCGGTGAGAACCTGGTCACGTCGACTCCCATGGGGCGAATCCAGATACCGCGTCGCACTCTATGCCTGCGCGCAGCGGCCACCAACTCACTTGCCGCATGCTCCGAGACCGCTATGTGATGGTCAAAGAAAGGGAAATAGATCCAGTGCATGTACCAGCGGCAGAAGGCGCGATGGAATGCGCTATCACCCACATAGGCAGCTACGTTTTCATCCATGCGCTCGCAACTGAGCCCCAGCATCAGGGGGCGAAAGTCCAGATCGCCCAGCAATCTTTCGCGGATCATGCCGCCCAGATACTGCAGGTTGTACTTGTCGCAGATTTCAATGACATCCGGCCGTTCTTCACGCAGGATTCTGCGTATGGTGTTCTCTGCATACAAGTATTCGGTTGGATAGAGACAACGGTAACTGCCATAGATCGGGGCCCTGGGCGCGCTGACGGTGTAGATGCGGCCATACCGGCCCACCTCTTCGACGCGGTCTTCAGCACCCGGGACAATGAGCCGCATCTCCCGCTGCTGCTGGTTCGCCACATGGAGCATTGCCATATAAAAGGTCGAGATGCCGCCCGAGTGGGTGTGGAACGCGTTGGTCAAGTGCAAGGTTTTGATCGCCATGGGCTCCCGTTGCATCAGGCCTGAAGGTGAACGCTGGAACTTCGCAAGAGACGGTAGCAATGCACCGGAATCCAGCAAAGGAAATCCGTCAACATACGCGGCATGCGCTTGAGGTCGGAAGCAAAGGAACGACCCTCTTTGCCGACCAGCAGACTATCCCGGCTCATCAGGTACCAATTGAAGAGCGACGAAAGCACAGACAGGCTCGCTGCGGCCAACATTCCGCCTTTCAAGTTGGACATGCCGGTGTAGCGATGCAGCAGGTAGTCGAAGCAGAGCAACAGTCCGGGGAGTACGACCAGGATCAACAGGCCGGAGGCCCAGAGCGGGTGGGCCCGGCGCAGTTTCTGCACGACGGCGCCATAACAGCCGGAGATAGCTGCGCTGTAGACAGCTTCCGCGAAGACTGCGATGGAAACCGCCTCCAGCCCCTGGCGTAGGGTGGCGATGAGAAACAACGGTGCGCGCAGCATCGCGCTCAGCAGGGCGGCTTTCCAGTTCCAGCTGTGGTAAAAGGTTTGCGCCGGATGGAAGACTAAATCGGACAGCGCGGCTGCCACGTCTGAAGGCGATTGCTGCTGGGACTGGTCGCGCATCTGCCCGGAGTATCGACCGAATCCGGGCCTCTGCTGCGTTAAAAGTTGCCCAATTTGTGGTGAAGAGGGCTCGCCATGGCAATAGGATGGGGTTCGGCGCACAAGCGACGTGGGGTGTGTGAACCAACCGGATTCCACACCCCACGTCTCCTCACCTGTTGTTCTTCAGTCCTGGTCAACCACAGCAACACCCTGAGGCCGAGTGCCTGAAGGCAGATTGAAGACAATGCCGGACCCTATTTCTTGCAGGGTGCCGTCGTCTTTGATGGAAAGGCTGTGCAAGACGTTCCCCTGGCCTTCGGGGATCGAAGTTGCGGCACGCTGCGAGAGTGCGTACAACGATTTTCCATCATTTGACAGGGAAAGTTGGAACGCATTACCCACCCCGGAAAGCGTGAGCGTTTGAATTTCGATTGGATATTCAGCGTCCGTCGAGTCGTAAACGCTCACCTGATTGGTGGTGGTATCCGTGGTGTAGAGCCGAGTGCCGCTTTGGTTCGAGCGAATCCAGCAAATACCCTGACCGGCATTGGGCACCGTGCGTAGAAACTTCAGGCCGCCCTCCTCGTTATAGCGGTAGACGCCTATCTTGTTGGCAGTTACGTATCCAACATAGAGGATAGGCACTTTCGGGTTACTCCAAAGGCCGAGTGGAAAGCGTGGAGTGGTGGCAGCGAATTCTGAGGCGGGCAGCGCAATCGGAGAGAGCGGGTGCAGCTCTCCTTCTCCGTCGAGGCGAAAGTGCTGGAGGAGGCCGCCAAGAAAATCAGCGCCGAATACAAAGTTCGTGCCGGCGGGCACTAAGGCCTGGGAAGGTGAGGTTCCGGCAGCAACGCTTATGGTATTTTGCAAGCCGCGAGAGCTGTCGATGGTGGTGGTGCCAAAGGGAATGAGGGTCCCGTTCGACCCGACACGCAGGGTTGTGTAGTTGGGAAGAATGGTGGAAGGGCGGGCGAAATCGCCGCTCTGGTTGACCACTATCAATACATTTCTATTGAGCGCAAGGCTAACTGGATCGTTGCCGCCCGAGGGAAAGGGCGATCCGGGCACGGTCACCAGGGTGCCATCCTCCTTGATGGAAAAGACCGCCACACTGTCACTACCGGCATTCACTGCAAATAACAACGAGTGATCCGAATTCACGATCACTTCGGAATCTGAATCAAACGGGCCGAGGTTAGATCCGTTGTACTGCACCCCTGCGCCTCCAGTTAAGAACGGAGACCCAGGAAGCGGGGTAAGGCTGCCTGAACTTTCGCGGCGAAACGCATAGATGGAATTGCTATTTGGCGCGCTTATGTTGCTTTCAACGTAGACGTACTCCGCACTATCGGCCGCCTGAGCGATGGTGCAGGAACCCACGAATGTAAATACCGTTAGCCCTAACAACAGAGCATTTTTCTGCATGTTTTTGACCTCGCAAACAAATTGCAGACACACTCCCCCCGGTGCGGAATGTACCCACACTGCGTCTGAGAGGTTTGCCCTTGTTTGGTTACAAGGTTTAACAGAATTAATATTTCATTCATCCTCCGCGCCAACCAGGACGTCAACCTGCGTGGGCGGTTTTGCCACCGTCAAGCACCATCTGCGCACCGGTCATATAGGGGTGATCGTCGGATGCGAGGTCCAGGGCAAATGCCGCAACCTCCTGCGGGGTCGCCATTCTTTGCAGGCCTGGGACATGAGACTTTGCCCATTGCCGGGCAGCGACTTCCCAGATCGCGTCTGGCGCGCCTTCCATGCCGGCGGCGCGCCGCACGAGATCGGTATCCGTCGTTCCCGGAATCAACGCGTTGATGCGAATCCCTTTTGCGGCGTAGTCGAGAGCAGCGGACTGAACCAGGCCCACGAGCCCGCGTTTACTGGCACTGTAGGCGGAACGGCGTTCCGTGGTCGCGATCGCATTCGAAGAAGACGTGACCACGATATTGCCACCACCAGCGGCGAGCATGTATGGGATCTGGTACTTCATCGCGAGAAATACGCCGCGCAAGTTGGTATTGAGCACGTCGTCCCACTGCTGCGAGGTGTATTCATGCAGTGGCCTCTCCAGGGTTATGCCGGCGTTGTTAAAGGCGACATCCAGCCGGCCGCAACGCTGGACAACCTGGTCAACAAAGGATTTGACCTCCGCCTCATTACGAACGTCAGCTTTGATGTAGAAAGCTTCGCCGCCGTGGGAACGAATCTCTTGTTCTACCTCGCGCCCGAGACCTTCGCGGCGGCCGCAGAAGCCGACCTTGCCCCCTTCCGCAGCGAAGGCCAGAGCTGCAGCACGTCCGATGCCCGAGGTCGCTCCGGTAATCACGATGACCTTGTTGGCAAAGCGCCGCTTAATGGCCGGCGATGCCGTCACGGACGAGGATGCTTCGGTGCACGCGGCAAGTGAGCCGGTCACGGCCGCTGCCGTAAGCCCTAACATTGCTCTGCGATTTAATTCAGCCATGAGACTCTCCTCAGATTGGATTTAGCGAGGTGGAGCGATGAATTCACCTACCAGATTGCCTGCGGCTTTGAACACGAACGACATGCTGCCAATGCGCAATGCGTCGGCAGGTTCATAGCGGGCCGGATACCAGGCGTTCACCGCGGTAAATGATCCCGCATAGGGCGATACCAGTGCCGGAACAGAAAAGACAGTTCTACCTCTGCCGGTTCGCGCGGCGAGGGTAGAGACGAAGGCATGGGTAGTTCGAGGAAGAAAACCGGCGCAGGCGCAGCGGTGATACGCGACATCCTCATGGATGAGCGCACCCAACGAATATGCCGTCGTCTGGCTCACCAGCTGCATGCCGAATCTCCATCCGTAGCGCTCGGCGTAACCATGAGCGCCTGAATCCCATTCGGGTGGAGCGGGTTTACGCTGGTCCAGCCCCGCTCCAACGGCGGAGGAGATGAACGCGGGCGGACCGAAGGTGCTGTAGAGGTAGTTGCGGAATTGCTGATGGCTATCAGGAAAGGAATATGCCACCGGGTTCGCGACGTATCCGGGCACAGCGGCAATGCCCGGTTGTGGTGATGAAGTTGATTGTGAATGGGCACCGGCGCTCGTGGCTATCAGCACCGCGGCTACGATGAAGCGATTTGGAAGGGTGAGCATAAATCCCTCGCGACGACAGTCGCAGTTTCACCCGGAAACACATCTCCAGGTGAGCGGCAACTAGTGGACGCGGATAGTTTCGCGGTGAACGCGTGCAGTCGGGGAGCGAGCGTTGCATTAGAATTTTGCTGGGCGCCCGGAGCAGGATTCGGGGCTTTCAAGTGCGTTCACTGCTCGAATCACCGCGCTGGCACGTTTTCGAGGTTGCCTTTGCCCGAACCGTAAGACACTGTTGGTAAGTGATTGCCTTATGGACGCAATGCATCAACTCTCAGCCGCCGAATTGATCGGGCAAACCTACGGGTTTGCCGTGGGAACAGCGTTAGCTGCGCTGCTGTTGGTGCTGGTATGGCGTTCGGGTGGAACAGACCGGCGGCCGCGCTTCTTGTTCGCAGCCTGCATACTGATCGCGAATGGTTCGGGGTTGGCTAAGAATGTCGCGTTGGAGTTGGGCGTTCCGCTCCAATCTGGTGCAGTGTGGCAGATAAAGTCTATCGGCTTTATCGCGGCAGCGATGCTGCCGCTGAGCATTGTGATCATCTGGCGGAGCAATGCCGTTTCCCTCGCCCGGCGCAGGATGGGTGACGTTCTTGTTGTCTATGCGGGCCTCAGCGGCTTGGCGATCGGCGCAGTCCTGGCGTTCGGAAGCTGGTCATTGGCGAGACAGGACTTCGCCGGCAACCTCACGATCTATAACGGATTGATGGTGATCGTGCTGGGCGCGATTCTTCTGTTGCCGGGCACGCTGGACAACTTGACGGACCGCGTCGCGGTGTCACTTATGATTGTCGGACTCTCCCTAAGCTCTGCCAGCGCGATCCTGGATGCTTATGTTTCTCTGCCCACGGGCCTGGCGCGCGTCATCAGAATCGCCAGATTTCAAAGTATCGTTCTGGTGGTGATCGGCAGCCTGTTTTACTTCTCACGCTTTCGTGCGGCGGACCTGTTTGCGAAACGAGCGGTCCGGTTATTGCTAGGCGCAACGCTGGCTATGCTGGGTGCTCTTCTGGTCTTCGGCCCGGTTCGATCGATCGCACAAACAACGGTATCTCCCCTGGCTGCCGAGATCCTCTGTGCGGCAGCCATTACCGGGTGCGCCATGCTGCTCTTTACGCGCTTGGGCAGATGGAGCGACGTCATGGTAGAGCGAGGCATCTTCGGCAAGCGCGACAGCCACCTTGCCGTAAGGGAGTTTCGCGATCGCCTGGGACTTCTGGAGGCCAAATCGGCGGTTCTACTGGCTACAGAGGCTCTGGCATCCGAGGTACTGGGCATGCGATGCGATGAGGTAACGGTGCAGGATGAGCAGCGGCGCGGCATCATGCATAGGAACTTTTCCGTTCCGATTTCGTTTCAAGACGGGTTAGACCTGGTGGTGTCGCTGGCGGGAAATAGAAGAACACTACTCAGTGGCGAAATCGGGTTGCTCGAGGAAATCGCGCTTTATGCGGGGACCCGGCTGAATGAACTGGATCGTGAAGCGGAGCGCACGGAGAGCATTCGCCTGGAAAGCCGGCTCAGTCAACAACTAGTGCAGGCGGAGCTGCGCGCACTGCGGGCACAGATCAATCCGCATTTTCTTTTCAACTCGCTGAACACCATTGCTGCCTTGATCCCTTCGGAGCCTGAAAAGGCGGAGACGATGACAGTGCGGCTGGCCAGGATCTTCCGCCACGTACTGCTGCATGCGGACCGTCCCTTCAGCTCGATTGATGAAGAAATGTATTTTCTGCGCACATATCTGGACATTGAACAGGTTCGGTTTGGAGAGAGGTTGCAGGTTGAGTTTGAGGTGGAGACTTCGATTGGGCACGCGGCCATCCCATCTCTGATTCTGCAGCCCCTGGTGGAGAATGCCATCAGGCACGGAGTGGCGCCGAAGGTGGGTAAGAGCCGAATCCTGGTGCAGGCAAAGCGCCGGGGCGAACAGATTTTGCTTAGCGTAGAGGATGACGGGATCGGCCTGCTGCAAAAGCTTCCGGACGGCGGGGATGGCGCAGGCGTGGGATTGCAAAACATCCGGGAGCGTCTGCAAACCATGTATGGTTCTACCGCCAGGCTCTCGCTGGCAAGTATCCAGAGCGGCGGTAGCCGGGCCACGCTTGAACTTCCTGTTGGGGAATAACGCAATGCAGATTCGAACCTTCCTGGCCGATGACGAACCCGCGGCTCGGGTACGGCTGCGCAGGCTGTTGGATCACCATCCGCAGGTACAGATTATTGGCGAGGCTACGAACGGTATCGAAGCAGTGGAAGCGATCGAGCGCCTGCGCCCGGAATTGCTGTTCCTCGATATACAGATGCCCGGGCTGAGCGGCTTCGAGGTATTGAAAGGGTTGTCCAAGGATACTCCCCGGCCGCTGACGATTTTTGTGACCGGCTTCCACGAACATGCGCTGGAGGCTTTTCGGGCGCGGGCGATCGCCTACCTGCTCAAGCCGATCGAGGAAGACCATTTGGGAGAAATGGTCGATCGCGCCGGCCGTTTGCTCGGCTCGCTCCCCTCGCGGGAGAAAGAGGAGGAGAGCGTCAACCGTTTGCTCGGGGATGAGATTCCTGCCATGGAGCAGATCGTGGCCAGGAAGGCTAACCGCGTTTTTCTGCTGGACCCTGCAGAGGCGTTGGTTTTCTACATGGACGGTGGGATTGTCCGGGTACGCGTGGACAACGATACGTATTGGGTCAACTATCAACTGGGAGAGTTAGAGCAGGCGCTTGGGTCAAAAGGGTTCTTTCGCGCCCGACGCTCTGCGTTAGTCAATCTGAAGCGGGTCAAAGAGATCCGGTCGGATTTGCGCAGCAGCTTTGTTCTGGTCATGAGCGACGAAAAGGGTACGGAGGTTGAGGTGAGTGAGCGCCAGGGGCGTGCGCTACGGACCCGTTTTCCCGGCCTCTGACACGAAAGTCACTTGACTGTCCCAATCCGGTTTCCCATTTGCGGCTGCTATCCCGCTTCCGTGTAAGACTTTGGATCGATGGTGGGATCAAGCCGTCGCGAAGGGCAGCATTTTGGGTACCGGAGCGCTGCGATTCTCGCCGGGAGGTAACTTCCATGCCCGAAATGTCACATTGACTGTGTTCTTTCAGTGGATCGATAATGATCATATTTGGCGGTGCCTCCAGATTGCGTTCGGGGGTCGCCTTGGGGGTTACCTTTGAAATCTGCCTATGTGAATGGGATTCGTAAACTATCCGAGTTGCGGCGTGGCCAGGTTGTCCGGCTGGAAGGCTCCGGTGCGGCCGTAATCGAAGAAATCTGGAACGTGGGCGAATGCTACTTCGGCCGCTTCCGGTGCCAGGATGGCTTGGTCGTTCTACTTACCGAAGCTGAAGAGCCCATGATTGCAACGCTGACCAGGCTGAGAGCGGTCCAAACGACCTAAGCTCTCAGCCCTATCAGCTACTTACCGCTACCCGCGATGGCATCAAGATCGGCGATGATTTGGGGTGGAATTTCCAGCGTCGCCGCCTTGAGATTCTCGCGCAGATGTGCGGGCGAACAGGTCCCGGGGATTAAAAGGATGTTGGGCGAACGGTGAAGAAGCCACGCCAGGGCAACCTGCATCGGCGTGGCCTCAAGTGACGCTGCTGCGGCATCGAGCTCCGACGACTGCAATGGCGTGAACCCTCCCAAGGGGAAAAACGGCACATACGCTACGCCGTGACCCGCGAGATCGCTGATAAAGCCGTCGTCGCCTCTCTGGGCCAGGTTGTACAGGTTCTGTACGCCGACGATCTCAGTGATGGCCCGAGCCTCGGCAAACTGTTTGGGGCTGACGTTGCTTACGCCGAGATGGCGAATCAGTCCCTGGCTTTTGAGCTCGGCGAGCACGGTCAAGGGCTCTGCAATCGATCCTTCGCTGGGGCCAGTGACCCCTCCGACGCGAAGATTGACAACGTCGAGGGTGTCTACGCCAAGATTGCGCAGGTTGTCATGAACGCCATCGGTCAGTTCCTGCCGCGAAAGAGCATGGAGCCACGACTTGTCGCTGCCCCGGCGCGCACCCAGCTTGGTCACGATAACCAGGTCGTCCGTATACGGGTGCAGTGCCTCCTTGATGATCTGATTGGTCACATGCGGGCCGTAAAAATCGCTGGTATCAATGTGATTCACGCCCGCCGCGACCGCCTCTCGCAGGACGGCGATGGCAGCGTCCCGATCGCGAGGCGGCCCCCATACCTGCGGCCCGGCAAGTTGCATCGCTCCGTAGCCCATTCGGTTCACCGTCATTGAGGTGCCGGGGAGCGTGAAGGTGCCGCCCAAATCTATTTGTGTCGTCATGCTGTTCTCCTGTATCTGTACTTTACTTGCAGTGGTTGTACCCATTTTGATTAGATGAAGAAAGCTTCAGTTTAGGAGTTCGCATTTGTCCCAGCGTTCCCCAGCGCTCTTAGAGCCACGTAAATCGCCCGTGCAAGCCCGTTCGACCGCCAGCGTGGACGCGATTCTCGAGGCGACGGTTCAGGTTTTGCTGGATCTCGGCAAAGAGCGGCTGACCACGACCCGGGTGGCGTCGCGTGCAGGCGTGTCGGTCGGGACCTTATATCAATATTTCCCTAACAAGAGCGCCCTTTTGCAGGCTGCTCTCAAGCGCCACATGGATGGGGTTACCGAGACGGTGGAGCGAGTGTGCAGAGAGCAAAGGGGAAACTCGCTGGAGGGCATGGCGACGGCTCTCGTGGATGCATTCCTCCGGGCGAAAATGAGCGATGGAAAGACGAGCGTCGCTCTGTACGCGGTTAGCTCCGATGTGGATGGAGCGAGGATCGTGCGCGAGATAGGACTGCGTTCCAATCGAGCGATCATTGCCATGTTAGCGACTGCTCGAGAGCCCCTGACGAAGGACCCGCAAGTGGTGGCTTCGATGCTGCAGGGCGCCATGGCCGGGATCAGCCGGAGATTGCTTGAGTCCGACGCCCCTGAGGAGCTTTGGGAGAGCTTCCGGCAGGAACTGATCCTACTTGCCTGCTCATACCTGAAGGCTTGTTCCGGTGTCCTTTGATTGAGGGTGAACCATGGTCTTGACGCCGATAGTCGGCCTCCGATATAGTCGGAGTCCGATATGAAACCCGAGTCTGCCAAGAGCCCTCCGCTATCGTCCGCAACCTTGCATATTCTTCTGGCGCTGGCCGGGGGCAACTTGCACGGTTACGGAATCATTAAGGAAGTCACCCGCAATTCAGATGGTCACTATCGATTGGGCCCCGGTACGTTGTACGACAACCTGAAGAAGTTAATGGACGCCGGCCTGGTTGCGGATGCGGCCACATCTTCCTCGTCCAAGCGCAAGCCAGTCTCCTCAAAAGAGGATGATCGGCGGTTTTATACGCTTACCAAGGATGGAAAAAATGCGTTGGCTGCCGAGGTGGACCGGCTACAAAGCGTGGTAAGAGAAGCCAGATTACGACTGCAGGAAGCGAGGACAGGAAAAGCATGAACAGAGCCTTCGCCCGATTTGCCTATCGTCTTCTTCTCCGCTTGCATCCCGCTTCCTTCCAGGACGAGTTTGGGACGGAGATGCTTTGGATCTTCGATGAAGAATACTCACAAGGTGGAGTTGCCTACATGTTCATGGACGGGGTAATTTCCTTGCTCCGGCAGTGTTCCAGGATGGAGAAGGATCCTGGCCAGCTTTCCATTGCTTCGGGAGAGATCATTACCGGCCCCGGCGTCAGCCCGGTTCGCTTTCTTCAGGCCGGCATCACGTGTTCACTTATTCTTTTCAGTCTCAATTGGCTCGGAAGTCACCCAAGCCCGTGGACCCTCTCCGTTCGCTGGTCGGACCGGGTGCCCTGCTACACGATCACCCTGCGAGCGCCGTCGCACGCCGAAGTTGTGCTTGAGAGCACGCCGTAGCAAGCTCAAGCCATGCTCGAGGTTCGCAACCTGCGCAAGCGCTACTCGGGTATTCCCGCTGTCGATGGTGTGAGCTTCGTCGCACGCGCGGGTGAAGTCACCGGCTACCTGGGCGCAAATGGTTCCGGGAAATCCACCACGATGAAGATGGCCACGGGATTGATTGAACCGACTTCCGGCGAGATCTTCTTTGCAGGACAATCCATCAAGACAGACCCGATGGCCTATCGGCAACGATTGGGTTATGTTCCGGAGGAACCTCACCTTTACACCCACTTGAGCGGCATGGAGTACCTGGTGATGGTCGCCGAGTTGCGAGACATGGAGCGAACTTCTGCCGATGAGCGCATTCATGGACTTCTCCGCCTGTTCGGCATTCACGGCGACCGCGATGTTGCGATGTCGTCTTATTCCAAGGGCATGCGGCAGAAGATTCTTTTGAGTGCGGCGCTGATGCACAATCCAGACTTGATCCTGCTGGATGAACCGTTCTCCGGTCTCGATGTCGGCTCCTCGCTCATCTTACGCAGCCTGATCAAGGAGTTGGCAACGCGGGGTAAGATCGTGCTCTTCAGTTCGCACGAGTTGGAAACAGTCGAACGCCTATGCTCCCATGTGGTCATTTTGCATCACGGTAAAGTGGTCGCGGACGACTCGATTGAGCGGTTGCGAGTCCTCATGGCTGCGCCTACGCTGGAAGGAATTTTTTCGCAACTCGCGGTCGAGCAGGACTCAGAGGCCGTCTCACGAGAGATTGCGGACTTGATCCATGCATAGTGACTGGGCCAGGAGACGGCTCCAGTTCCGCACGCTGTATCGCGTTTTCCTGCTCCGGGTCGTGGATCTCGAACTGCTCTCGGCTGATGGCGACCCGACAAAATTGATCGGACAGTTTGCGACCATCTTCGTCACCGTCAGCTCATTCTTTACGCTTCCGGCGCTTCTGCCGCTATTGGGCACGGCTTCGTTTCCAGGGGCAGAAGGATGGACGCCTGAGCACTTTTTTATTGAAACAACGATGACGTGTGCCGGGCTCATCGCGGTACTGAACTGGGAGGCAGCCTTCCCGGATAAACGAGACCTCCTGGTGCTGGCACCACTGCCGGTGAGTAAAAGTGCATTGTTTCTGGCCAAGGTTGCCGCTCTGTTTGCGGCGCCTGCTCTCGCGATGGTTGCATTGAACATCTTTTCCGGCGTCGTGTGGCCATTTCTCTTTCGAGCCGGCGGATTCTTTAGCGTATTGCGTGCATGGCCTGCCTATTGGATCACTGTCTTTGCGGCGGGCGGTTTTCTCGTACTCTCCATTCTCACGTTACAGGGCCTGGCGGCCAATCTGCTACCGCGTCAGCTTTTTCTTCGTTTTTCCGCGGTACTGCAAGCAGCCGTGATGTGCACCCTAATGATCGTCTACTTTATTGAGCCATCGTTGGAGTCACCGGCGGCACTGGCCGCCGCGCAAAATCAGCGCATGCTGGAGTGGCTTCCCTCCTACTGGTTCCTGGCGCTCTTTAATCAGCTCAATGGGTCGATGGATCCGGTGCTGGTCCCTTTAGCCAAACGAGCATGGATCGGCTTGGGTGTATCCGCGCTGGGAGCTTGTACGGTATTGCTCTTGTGCTACTTCCGTCTGATGCGAAAGATGGTCGAGCAACCCGACATCCTGCCGCAGACTCGATTCTTCTCGTGGTCACCACGGTTCGGCAATTCTCTCACGGGCGCGCTCACGCGCTTCAGCACGCGCACACTGCTGCGCAGCCGGCAGCATCGCATGATTCTCAGTTTCTATCTAGGTATTGGCATCACGATCGTCGTTGGTTATGTGAAAGCCACGAATCGAGGTTTTGGATCTATGGGGGGAACGATCAGCAATTCGTTCCTGTTTGCCAGCATGATGATGATGATCCTGGCTATCGTGGCCTTGCGCGTGGTTGCTTCCATTCCTACTTCGCTTTCTGCAAACTGGATGATCCGGGTCACACAAGTACGATTGGCCACGGATTACCGTAGGGCAGTCCGTTGGTCGTGGTTGATTTTGGGGGTAGCGCCTGTCTTGGTGAGCATTGCCGCCTTCCTGCTGGCCGCGTCTCCCTGGCGGCCGGCACTGGGGCATCTCTGTGTGATGTTCTGTCTGGGAATCCTTCTGGTGGAAGTTTGTCTGTACACGTTCAGTAAGATCCCGTTCACCTGCTCTTATCTGCCGGGCAAAGCCGGAATTCATGTTGCCTTTTGGGTCGGCGTGTTGTTCTTCCTACGTTTACTGCATGAAGCAACTGGGCTGGAGGGGCGGCTACTACGTGGCCGCCTGAGTAGCGTCCTGATGATTGTGGTGGTTGCTTTCGCCGCCATTGGGATGCGATATCTCAGTGCATCTCGGGCAGCCGGGAACGAGGAGCTTTTGTTTGAAGAGGCATACCCTCCTGAGATTACAGCGTTGGGGCTGGATTGAGTTTCTGCAGCCCGCGATGCAATCAATCCTGGACAACCCTGAGCCGCTCCTACGGAACTAAGTCGTAAATCCTGGTTCTCACGCGCGCTTTTAGTGTTCGGCCAGTTGGCAATCGTTAGTGTCCTCCGGTATACAGCTACAGGGGGATGCCATGTCGAAATCGGAATATCAATCGGGGTTTGGCAACGAGTTTGCGACCGAAGCGGTTGCTGGGGCTTTGCCCAAGGGTCAAAATGCACCCCAGAAGTCTACCCTCGGGCTCTATACAGAACAGTTCAGCGGGACCCCTTTTACCGCTCCACGGGCTACGAACCAGCGTTCCTGGCTCTATCGCATCCGCCCCTCGGTGACCCATAGACCGTTCGTTGAACTGCCTGACAGCAGGATGCGCAGCGCGCCCTTCGGCGAGGTTTCTGCGACTCCCAATCAGCTTCGGTGGGATCCATTGCCCATCCCTTCCGCGCCGTGTGACTTCCTCGACGGCATTGTCACCATGGGCGGCAACGGCAGCCCGGCAACACAGACCGGCTGTGCGGTGCACATCTATGCCGCGAACCAAAGCATGGCGGGCCGTTTTTTTTCCAACGCCGATGGAGAGATGTTGATTCTGCCCCAGTTGGGGAGGATGCGCTTCTTTACCGAACTGGGCATTCTGGAGGTGGCGCCGGGGGAACTTTGCGTCATTCCCCGCGGCCTCAAGATGCGGGCGGAACTCCTCGACGATTCGGCCCGTGGGTATATCTGCGAAAACTACAGCCTTCCCTTCCGCTTGCCTGACCTGGGTCCGATCGGCGCCAACGGGCTGGCCAATCCACGCGATTTTCTGTATCCCGTGGCCGCATTTGAGGACGTGGATGACAACTGTCAGACTTTGTGCAAGTTCCAGGGGAAGTTGTGGTCGGCAGGTCTCGATCACTCGCCGCTCGATGTGGTGGGATGGCACGGTAACTACGCGCCTTACAAGTACGACATGGCGAATTTTAACTGCATCAATACTGTCAGCTTCGACCATCCGGATCCGTCGATCTATACCGTGCTTACCGCGCCAACAGCCGTGCCAGGCACGGCCAACGTGGACTTCGTCATCTTTCCGCCGCGCTGGATGGTGGCCGAACGTACGTTTCGCCCTCCCTGGTTTCATCGCAACGCGATGAACGAGTTCATGGGTCTGATTTTCGGTCAGTACGATGCCAAGGCCGAGGGGTTCGTTCCCGGTTCCGCCAGCCTGCACAGCTGTATGCAGGCACACGGGCCGGATGCGGAGACCTTCGATCGTGCGATGAGTGCCGACCTCAAGCCTCACTATCTCGGCGGCACCCTGGCGTTCATGTTTGAGACCCAACTGGTGCTTCATCCCACGCGCTTCGCCTTGGAGACGGATTGCCTGCAGCGCGAATACTTTCAGGTATGGCAGGGGCTGAAGAAGCACTTCACGGGAAAGCCCATTCAGTAAATGTAACCATGAATGCTACGCATGATCCACGGCGGCAAAGCTGGGTTCTCTCCGCCAATCGACCCGGCGACGCATTCCCCATCCAGAACCTGCCCTTTGGCGTTGTTTGCAGGGGCTTCGGGGCCCACGATTGGGGTTGCTATTGGCGATCAGGTTCTCGATCTTCGCGGTTGCTCGGGGTTGCTGGGGGCGCTTGCAGCGGGTACGGTTGAGGCCTGCGCCGGTACCACGCTCAATGGGCTGATGGCGCTCGGCCCGGTAGGTTGGTCCGCCTTGCGTGCACGGCTTAGCGATTTGCTGCGAAGCGATCACCCACAAGCTGCCGATCATCAACGGGCCATAACGCCGCATTTGATGACGATGGCAGACGTGGAGATGTTGAAGCCGGCGGCAATCGGCAACTACACGGATTTCTATGCCTCGATTCACCACGCGCGGAATGTGGGGAGGTTGTTTCGTCCGGATAACCCTCTTCTGCCGAACTACAAGTGGGTGCCTATCGGATACCACGGCCGGGCATCGTCGATCGTCCTCAGTGGGTCGACGGTGAGGCGGCCGAAAGGACAGATTGTCTCGTCCCCGGGGGCGCCGCCCCAGTTCGCGCCGACGCGGGCGCTTGATTATGAGATTGAGGTTGGATTTTTTGTCGGGGCCGGCAATCATTTGGGACAAAGGATCGACATCGAAGATGCTGCCTCTCATTTGTTTGGCGTGTGCCTGCTGAGTGATTGGACGGCACGCGACATTCAGTCTTGGGAATACCAGCCACTGGGGCCGTTCCTGGCCAAGAGCTTTGCTACTAGTATCTCGCCGTGGATCGTCACCATGGAGGCGCTCGCGCCGTTCCGCACTGGAGCGTATGCACGGCCTGCGGAGGACCCGGCTCCGCTTGCGTACCTTGCGTCGGAAAAGGATTTGCGAGAAGGGGGGATCGATTTGCATCTGGAGGTTTACTTACGGTCAGCGCGAATGAATGAGGCGGTTCGGATTAGCCGGAGTAATTTGTCTCAGCTTTATTGGACGCCGGCGCAGTTGGTCGCCCATCACACGAGCAATGGTTGCAATCTCCAGCCTGGTGATTTGCTGGGCAGTGGCACGGTTTCTGGGCCTGGGGAGAAATCTCTTGGATGTTTGCTGGAGATCACTCGCAATGGGCGTGAATCTATTTCGCTGGTTGCGGGTGAACGGCGGGGGTTTCTTGAGGATGGCGATGAGGTTGTGTTTCGTGGATATTGCGAGCGGGATGGGTTTGTGGGGATCGGGTTGGGAGAGTGCCGCGGTACGGTTGTTGGTGACTGAGTGAGCATCGATTCCACAGAAGCGATCATTGGGGGGCACATTTCATTGGCGGTCAGGGGAGAGTTTGGAAGTTAGGGGTGCGACCCTGCCAGTAGAGATTCGAACTGGGGCTGTTGACCGCGTAGCAGGGTTTCGATCATTTCGTGGAGGCGGATTTCGTCGTACGGCCTGACCACATCCTGCTCTGTTTGCTGACCGGGAAAGTGGATCATCAGGACCGGACGCGGATCGAAACGACCTTGGCTCGCCGCCTGGTCTTCCTTCGTCCATACCGCAGTGGAGCGCCACATGGGAACTCGCCAGGAGTGGTCGGAGCAAACAATTACAGTTGCTTTTGCGGCCGTCGCGGTTCCAGCCAGAGTCGCCAACAACTCCCCAAGCGACTTGTCGGCCAGCGCCAGGTTATCAATGTAAGAGCCGGTGGTACCCCGATGATTTCGATCATACGCACCAGGAGGATGCGGCACCGGCAAATGAATGAAGACAAAATTGATACTCTGATCGCGAATCAACTCCTCGGCCTGGGGCATGATCGCGGCAACATCCTGCAGATGCCTTTGCTGGGCGAAGTCTGGCTGGTGGTTCCATCCCCGGCTTAGCTCCACCAACGGGGCCATTGCATTTTGCCAGACAGAATGATCCGGCAGGGCTCCGTTGGATTGGCCATCGCCCATGCGCCAGAAACAGTAGTTGAGCGTTCCGGCGAGCATGCGGCAGTAGGGGTTGTACCAACCCACCACACCCGTGGTCCAGCCAAGCCGCTGGGCGTCGGAGAAAAGCGTTTTGTGGGCATCGAAGGGTTGCCAATTCTGGCTCCCGGCCAGTTTGATCTGAGGTTCTCCATCCAGAGTGCTGCGGACGTTGTCGACCGGCGTGCCAAGAAAAAATGAGGGGATCACGCGATCGGTGTAATACCCAGCGGGCTTAAGGTCGCTGAACACCACACTCTCGCTCCTGAACTTGTCAAAGGCCGGCAAGGCGAGGCCGGGAAATCGATGATCGAAGGTCTGATCATAAGAGAGCTCATCGAAAAGCAGCCAAACGATCCGGCCCCCCTCGGCTCCGGGAATTTTTCGATCGGAGACCAGCGCCGGATGCGTCACCGGAACAGCGGCGTCGACCCGCTGCCGCAGGCCCTGGTAGAAAAGTTCCGGGATCATCCAGACCATGCTGCAACCGACGAGCATGATGAGTACGCCCAATATGCGCACGGCACGACGATAGTCAACAGGTCGCAGCCAGCGGAGAACCAGCGCTGCCAGCAATACGACGAGGTACACCGTATCCGGGTTGAGGTACGTAATGGGGGCACGCCGCATGGCCGACAGGGCAGATACCGAGGCCGAGGCCAGCTCGGCGGCCACAAAAGCCCACAGCGCAGTGCGCAGGCCTGTCTCATTTTTTTCCAGATAGCGGAAGAGCAACGCAGCCAGCAGAGTGAAGACTCCAAGGTCAAGCAGGATGCCCCAGATGACGCTCTGCATCGGCAGGAAGCTGTGATAAATCACTGGATGGTAGCTGGACAGATGGGGCCAGACCCGAAGGATCAAGACCGTGATGGCTGCTCCAAAGCCCTGCAAGAAGGTCTTGAAATTCATCTCTTCTCGAACAAAAACAGCACTCGTCCGTTGCTCAATTCCTCTCGCGTCACGATGTTGAAGTGGCGGGTAAACTGCTCGACAAACAGATCTTCGTCGAGATGCGCATAGAGTTCGTCTCGCCCGCGGCAAAGATCGATGTAGCGCACGTCGGTCCTGGGGACCCACTCGACGATGCTCCAGCGACGAGTGAGGGATGACAGCAGCGCGGCCACATCGGCCATGGGAATCTGATCGGCGAGCAGCAAATGATGGAGAACCCCCAGCATCATGACGCAATCGAAACGTTGGCGGGCGCGCTCCAGCAAATTGAGAGACTCAGTGTTGCACCAACCGACCGCGGGAGTCGGCCGGGCCACATCCGCGATCAGGGGAAGAATGGGCAGGCCGCCGTCCCGGGCCTCTCTCCAGTTGCGATCAGAAGAAGCAGCATCGGTGTCCCAGGCAACTACGCGCGCACCCGCGGCGGCAGCAATGCGTGAGTACTGGCCGGTGTTGGCGCCGATGTCGAGCACCGATTCGGGGCGTAGCAATCGCAGGGTCCGGTCTACGAATTCCTGCTTGCGCCGCCTTTCGTCTTCGCTGTAATGATCGGCAGCGGCGTGGTATTCGCTCCAACGCGAATCGCGTCCTTTCGGCTGCAGCGCGCGCAGGGTATTCCCAAAGCTTCTGAGGTTTCGCTCCAGAACCGCAACTGCGATTTCCGGCTCCTGCTGCAGTCTGGAAGGTGCTCCCGCGCCACGCTTGCGCGTTTCCAGGAGGTAAGGAAGCGTAACGAGCGAACGAAGCGGAGCACTCCATCGTTCGACACTGGAAAGATAAGGATAAAGGTCTGCGGGCTCGTATCCGTCACGGCGATGGAGTGTGGCGGCCAATGGCCAGCCGAGATATTTGTAGGCCGCCAGAGGCAATAGAAAAGTGCGCGCAAATTGTCCGTAGGCAAGCCACAGCGGGCTCCGCGGATCGCGCCGCTCAATCGATAACAGGTCGACAAAGACCGGGCGCGAGCCCTCGAAAAGAATATTCAATGGCGTGGCATCTTTGAGGATCCAGCCCTCTCGGAGCAGCTGGTGGCATAGTTCGAGCGTGAGTTCTCCCGCCGCAACCCATTGCGAGGGAGTCCATTCCCAGGGGTAGGAAGGAAAAAAGACGCGCGGATGCTGGAGCAGCAGGGGCTGATCCTCTTCCGCAGACAGCACCGAGCTTGCGACCAGGTGGCCTTCCCCGGTCCAGCGGTGGGCCAAATCAGACCGCAGGAAGCGTAAAGCCTCCGCGGCGTAGCGAGGGTGGACGGTGCGCAACACCTCTTCGCCATGAATGCTCAGCGACCCTGCAGGATCGCGAAACGTCGCGAAATGCTGCGACGTGCCCTGGCTCATGGCTGGTTCTCTGCAACCTCTGTCTGCGTAGGACCAGGCGATCTGCGGAGCGAGTAAAGGAGGCGTTTGAGACGATGGCGCAAATAGTAAATCGCACCCGCGAACATGGAACCCGCAACCTGTAGAAAAACAAAGCCAGAACCCGGATCGACGTAAGCGTGGGCTGGACGTTCAAAGGCGACCATCAGCGCAGCAATCTGCAAAACGGTTAGCAACAAAAGCCCTGAACGAAGTACACGGGGGGAGTGAAACGGTCTGTTCACGAAGCTCCTCGAAGCGCGAATGTACCTATTCTTCTAACGTTGAACCACAGACAAAAGTTGCGGGGCCAGTAACTTTTTTGTCACCGTCCGTTCATAATCGCATAGACGTAAGAATTGGTTCCGGGATTACGCGGTTTGTTAGTGAAATAGATCCATGCTTCCCTCAGGCGAGCCCAAATTGGTCCAGATTATCGACGCTGCGCTGGCCGACAGTGCCCGGCGCAGCGGGGAATGGCTGGTGTGCAAGCCCGGGTGTACCCAGTGCTGCGTGGGGGTATTTGCCATCCATCAGCTCGATGCAGCCCGGCTCCGAGAGGGGCTGAACCAGTTGAGTGCCAGCGACCCGGAGCGAGCGCGTTCGGTTCGCCAGCGCGCTCGACAAGCTGTGGAGCGCCTGGCCAAGGACTTCCCCGGTGACCCCGCGACGGGATTGTTGGATCCCTCCGAAGAGGCCGAAGCGCGCTTTGAGGACTTTGCCAATGACGAACCCTGTGCCGCGCTGGACCCCGAAACCGGCCTTTGTGACCTATATCTCTCCCGGCCCATGACTTGCCGCGTCTTCGGGCCCCCAGTGCGTTCGGAGCAGGGGTTGGGCGTCTGCGAGCTTTGCTATCACGGCGCCACCGAGGAGCAGATTGCCGCTTGCGAAATGTCCGTCGACCCCGAGGGGCTGGAAGCACAGTTGCTGAAGGAGTTTGAGCAATCGTCGGGCAGGCATGGCCAGACCCTGGTTGCCTTCGCCCTGAACGCCACGTAACTGGGTACAATCAACAGAGACTTCCGCAGGAACGTACATTCATGCCTAGCAATCCCGTTACCACTTTGCATACCGCTGTCGGCAACGCCGCTGAAGCAAGCCGGCTTAACCGTTCTCTCCTCCGAAGAAGGGGTTGATTTCAACGGGCGCCCTACCGCGATCTTCCGTATCGGTCTTTCCAAAGATGCTCCCACCGAGCGAACGCTGCGGCTGGAATTGAGCGAAGACTTCGACTTCCATCGGCCCGAGTTGTTGCCGGAGATGACGGCCCACCTACGCGATGCGGCCAAACGCCTGCGCAATCCGCGGCCGGAAGCCTACGTGACGATGGCCGGCATGCCGATCACGTTTGCCGATTTTCGTTGGCCCTTTCACCGCTCTGTTTCCGGCGCGGATACCTATATCGTGCACGGGGTGGTGTACGTCGCCGACGGCACCGAGTCCCTGCTGCACGCGAAGGTCTCCGCCAGCATGACCGTGACCTTTGCGGAGATTGTGCCTGCTCCTGAGCAGCCGTACGCGGAATCCTTTATCTACAGTGCGATTCGCAAGACCCTGGACCAGGGTCAACTGGAACTGTTGAAGAGCGGCAACCGCCAGCCGGTACCGGTGACTACGCGTTATTACAGCCGCTGGCAAAAGAAGTTCTTCTTCACCGATACCGACGACGAAAGCCGGCAGGGGTTTTTGCTGGCCAAGGCTTTCTGGCTCTCGGGGGTGCTGGGCAAGTCGGAGCCGGTCTGGATCGCTGACCCGCGCGATGCGCAATATCTGAACACTACTCCCGAGGAGTTGGTGCGCGCGGCGTCGGTGCTCGCCGCCGCCGGCCTGGTGACCCGGAGCGAGGACGACCCGGAGTTTGCGGCCGCGACCCCGGCGCTACTCGCCCGCGAGGCCGAGTTCCGCGAACGCCTGCAGCAGGCGTTCGCCCTGACGAAACCGACTTTCAACGAGGAAATGCGCCACGGGCACACGAATATGTAGGTGTTTGTAACTCTCCACCCTCGATTGCGTCTCATGCGCACGGAGAGACTCATGGACATCCGAAAAGTGGTCACGGTGGTGATCCTGGCGCTGATGGCCACCAGCGCAATGGCGCAAAAGGCGGTGCTGGTGGAGCTATTCACTTCAGAAGGATGCTCCAGCTGCCCGCCTGCAGATGCTTTGCTCAGTCAGATAAATGGAAGCCAGACCAGAGCTGGGCAGTTGGTCGTGGGCATCAGCGAGCATGTAACCTACTGGAACTCGCTGGGGTGGTCTGATCCTTTCTCGTCACCGGTGTATACCGAACGGCAGAATGCCTACGGCGACCGATTCCACCTGGAGGGCGTGTATACGCCGCAGATGGTGATCAATGGCGCGGAGCAGATTGTGGGCAGCGACCGCGCCGCGTTGTTGCACGCGGTCGAGAAAGAAGACGCGGAGAGTTCGCGCATGTCTCTGCATATCGTGTCGTTGAGCGTCGCCCAAAATACATTGACGGTGAATTTTTCCACCAGCGGCGATCTGCCGGCTCATGGAGCTGATCTGATCGCAGTGCTGGCGGACGACTCCGACCGGTCGAACGTGCTGCATGGGGAGAACTCCGGGCGCACTGCTGGCCCATGTCTGCCGTAGCCCGATCCATTACGCGGGTCGCCAAAGTACAGACCGCGGGAGAGCGGACGGTGCAGATCCCGATTCCGGCTTCGTTTCAGAACACGCAAGGGCATCATCTCATCCTGTTCGCGCAAACACCCGGAAATGGACGCGTGTTGAGCACAGACACCAGGCCGCTTTAAGAGAACGACCGAATGCCTACTGAGTTACGCGATGAATCGCGCATGATCGCTTCGATCCTGGCCGGCGATACGCAGATGTTCCATGAATTGATTCGGCCGTACGAGCGCAGGGTCTATGCGATGGCACTGTCGTTTTTGCGCAACGAGGCGGATGCGGAAGAAGTGGCCCAGGAGGCGTTTCTGAAGGCCTTCCGCAACCTGGCCGGCTTTCGCGGGGATGCCAAATTCGGGACTTGGCTGGTTAGTATCACGTTGAACGAGGCACGGAGCCGCATCCGACGGCGGGATGCGGTCAAGATGGAGTCGCTGGACCAGCCGGATGAAGAGGGACAGACTTCGCCGGCTTTGTTGCGGGACTGGAAGGAGATACCGTCGGAGGCCCTGGAGCGGAAAGAAGTCAGGTCTCTGTTGCATAAAGCGATTACTGCCCTGCCGGTGATCTACCGCGAAGTGTTTCAGTTGAGGGATATTGAGCAGTTGAGTGTGAGTGAGGCTGCCGAGGTTCTGGGTATCACTGCCACTTCAGTAAAGGTGCGGTTGCATCGGGCTCGTATGATGTTGCAGAAGAATCTGGCGCCACAGTTGAAGGAGATGGCTCCCAAACGGAGGTGGTGGGCATGGTCATAGAGTGCAAACATGTTTGGGCGCACATCTCCGGGTATCTGGATCAGACGCTTCCTCCGGAGGTGCTGGAACAGGTGCAGAAGCATCTGGAGCATTGCGAGATTTGCTCGGCGATTCTGGATTCAACGCGGAATATTTTGATTTTGACCGCGGATGAACGAGTGTTTGAATTGCCGCTTGGGTTTAGTGAGCGATTGCATGCCCGGTTGGAGGAGGAGATTCGGGGTTTGAAACCTGATGAGGGCTGAGGTTCGTGTGAGAACGGAAAAGGAGCAATAGCAGGGGCTTTTTCGCCCAGAGTTGCTGCAGGTATGCGGCCCTTGATCTCCCCCATATTTCCGTCGGTTTTTGTAAAATTCCATAAAATTCGATCTTTTGGGGTTCTTTGGGGCGACGACAGTAGCGATCGGATGTAAGTGCCGGGACGTCTTTCTAACTCTGGGGCTTACCCCTTCGGGGGTTACTTTTGGTTTATTCGGGATGAGGCGGCCGAAGCCAGGGGTGACGACGAGTTGTTTCGCCGGTAAGTTAGCCTTGAAGCGACAAAAGATCAGCGTAAACTAAGCATATGACCACAAATGCATGGCTGGGTTGCGATCTTTTAGAAGCCATCGAAGGAAAAGTGTCTGGCGCCGTCGTCTTCAAAGGCACGCGCCTGCCCGTAGAGGCTATCGTCGAGAATGTGGATGCCTTTATGGAATTGGATGGTCTGTCCGAGGATGGTGCTGTTGCAGCCACTTTGGAGTGCTTTCCATCCGTTCCTGGTGGCGTTGAAGGGATTAGAGCCGTCCTCGCCTACCGCGAAGCCCACGAACATCAGCTTCAACCTTGAGCCGCGTAATTCTCGACGAGGGTGTACCCAGACAGGTGGGTGATCACCTTCCCCATCATTCGGTAACAACCGTGCCGATCAAAGGCTGGGCTTCTGTAAAGAACGGGAAGCTTCTGGCTCTCATTGGAGAGGCAGGCTTCAGCGCCTTCATCAGCGCAGACAAGAATCTGGAAACCCAGCAGTCGCTTCGTGGGCGCTCATTTGCGACACTCCTCCTAAGTACAAATCACTGGCCATCCATCAGGCCGAACGTCGGCAAAATAGCAGAGGCGCTGGATGCGTGCGAGCCTGGATCGGTTACGAATATAGACTGCGGCACTTTCGTCTCGCGTCGAGCGAAGAAGCCAGGCCCTCCATCACCATAAGAGACATTGAAGAGTCAGGCAGGAAAACTCCGCTCGAGTTACGACTCAGACGGGAAGACAGGGAGAGTTTAGGGGACACGCATTCATTTGCTTGCCTACTCAGTACGCAGGGAGTCGATCGGATTCACTTTGGCCGCACGCAGCGACGGGATAATGCTGGCAACGATGGTCACCACAGCAAGCAGCACCGCGGCACCGGCGAGGGTGGCCGGATCGCGCGGCTTCAATCCAAAGAGGAGCGCCCCGGCGGCGCTGGCCGCTGCGATGGACAAGGCTGCGCCGAGCACCAAGCCAGCGACCAGCAGGGTCGCGGCGTTGCCGAGAATCATGCCCGTAATGTCGGTTCGTTGCGCGCCAAGTGCCATGCGAATGCCGATCTCGGTCGTCCGTTCGGTCACCGTGTAGGACATCACGCCATAGAGGCCGGTCATCGCAAGAACCACAGCGAGCACGCCAAAGAATCCTGAGAGCGTAGCCAGCAGCCGCTCCGGCAGCAGTGATTGCTGAATCTCGTCTTCGAGCCCTTTGAAGTCGAAGCTGATTCCTGAGCTCACGTCGTGTAACGTGCGGCGGATCGCCTGCTCCTCTGCATCCATCGGCAGCCTGGATCGGATGAGCACCTTCATGGTGTTCTCCGTGTCGTTATCCTGCGCGAGCGCGAGATAGGCAATTGGTTCGGCAGAGCGGCGGATGCTGTGGTATTTCGTACCTTTTACCAGGCCGACGATTTCGTTCAGCTCCGCGGGGCGCGACGGAGTCGCCTCACGCCAGAAGCGCGCTCCGATCGGATTTGCGCCCAGCCCGAGCTTTTTGGCGAATTCCGTGTTCACGACGGCTACACGTGGCGACTGGCTGGTGTCGCCGTCACTGAAATCGCGCCCGGCGATCATCGGAATGCGCAGCGTCTTGAAGTAATCGGGGCTGACGCTGCTGAAGTTCGAGTCCTCCCGCCGGGTTGAGTCATGGCCGGCGATCCACACCCCGTTGCCCCAGCCCTCGCCAGCCAGTGGCACGATGTTGGTGTTGGCTGCCTCAATCACACCGGGCGTGGAGCGCATGCGATCGAGTAGCTGGCGCTGGAATACAGCGCGCCGTTCCACTGGGATTTGCAGACGCGTGAAATCTAATCTCGCGATCAGTACTCCTTTGGCCTGGAAGCCCGGGTCATCGATCATCAGGTTGCGCAGACTCTGAGTGAACAGCAGCGCGCTGAACAGCAGCACCAGAGAGAGAGCGACCTGCGACACTACCAGTGCGCCGCGAAACCCCAGCCGTCCGCGGCCTGCCGTCATGCCGTGGCTCCCCGCCTTCATGGCCGCACCCGGAGCCGTACGGGAAGCCCGTAGCGCCGGAGCCAACCCGAAAAGGAGACTTGTGAGCAAGGAGATCCCGAGCAGAAAGCCGAAGAGACGCCAGTCCAGCTTGAAGTCGAGAGAGATATCGAGATAGGCCACCAGTTCGCGACTCAAGGCCTGAGCCAGCGCTAATCCGGCCAGAGCCCCTGCAATCGAGAGCAGCAGGCTCTCGCCCAGCACCAGCCGGATCAGCCGCCAACGCCCGGCACCGATGGCCAGCCGCACGGCCATGTCTCGCTCGCGCGCGGTCGTCCGGGCCAGCATCAGGCTAGCGAGGTTAGCGCATGTAATCAGCAGCACCAGGCCTGCGATCCCGAGCAGAAACCGCAGAGGATCGGAATACGTCTCGCGCAGCAGGGACACGCCTGCCGCCGAAGGTTCTGCCGTGAGCTTCATCACGAGATAATCCTTCACGCTCTCCGGCGGATAATCCGGCCGCAGAGTCGTCGCGAAGATGCCGGGCGAGGTGGCTTCAAGATGGGCCGCGACTTGCCGGACAGACCATCTGGGATCGAGCCTGCCGATGATCGAAAGCCACCACTGGGTGCTCGAGTTCAGACGGTTCGTCGAGTCAAGGTAAGGTTGCGCGCAGATGGGCACGGCCACATCAAAGTTGCTGCCAACCGCCACCCCGAAGAAGTTCGCCGGCGTGATGCCGATGACCTCAACGGGCTTGTCGTTGAGCTTCAGCTTTTGACCCAGCGCCGGCCGGCCGCCGAACTCCTGTTGCCAGAAGCCATAGCTGATGACTGCGCCTGGCAACCCGCAGCCGGGCCGGTCGTCCTCCGCCGTAAAGACTCGCCCGGCAACGGGCCTGACGCCCAGGACGCGGAAGAACTCGCCGCTCACGTAGAGGCCATTCACAAAACGGGCATCGCCGCCCGAGTCCCGCGAGAAGTCGACGCCCCGCCACGCAGCTATTCCGGAGAAGCCCTGGTGATCGTCGCGAAGCTTCTCCCAGATGAGATTGGTTACGATTGGATAGCCGCTGGAAAAACTCCCGCGAGCCTTGGTCCTATCGACGACGCGCACCTGCGCCAATTCCTGCGGATTCTTTACCGGCAACGACTGTAGCAACACCGCATCGAGAAGCTCGAAGAGTGCGGTGTTGGCGCCAATGCCCAGGGCAAGCGTGGCGACCACGACGAATGAAAAGCCTGGGTTCTTGAGGAAGACGCGCAGGGCACTCCGCACATCGTGCCAGAGGCTCTCGATCGCGAGCGCAGTATCTTGCGCCGCGACGCGCTCGCGCATGACTGTGGGATTGCCGAAGCGCCTGCGCGCATCGCGCTCCGCTGCTTCGCGGCTCATACCCTGCGCCATATTGTCGTCGATGCACATGGCCATGTGTTCGCGCAGCTCCGCATCGATCTCGCGATCCGTACCCGCACGTTTTCCCAGCGACAGAATTCTTCGGAAGAGTGCCATCGTTATACCTCACGCGAAACGCAGAATCGCGTCCACGCCTTTGACTACCTGCGCCCAGTTCTTTTCGCGGCCGGCAAGCTGCTCCCGTCCCGCACGGGTGAGCGTGTACCACTTGGCCTTGCGCCCATAGTCGGTAATGGCCCAACTGGCGCGTACCCAGCCGTTCTGTTCCATTCGGTGCAATGCAGGGTAGAGCGAGCCCTCTTCCACAATGAGGAGCTCGTCGGTGACGCGCCGGATGTGCATCATGATGCCGTAGCCGTGCATGGAATCCAAATGCGAAAGAGTCTTGAGGATCAGGAGATCGAGCGCACCCTGCAGGTCATTCTTTGCCATGTATAAACTCTTCCCCCTAGATAGCGAGGGTAAAAACGAGCGTAGCCCGCTATACCCTAGATGTCAAGGGGAGAGCTGGCTAGTGCTTAGCGTGGACAACATGCAGGCCAGCCCGTCCGGGCGCCAGCCCTTGAACGGCGTGGCCGAACCTAGACCTGATCTCCTGGAAATTGATGTCTTCGATATCACAAAATCCGTGAGAGCGAAGAATCGCAGCCATTTCAGCCGGCTCGAAACGGCTGACCCAACGTTCGCCAATCTTTTCAAGCTGTTCGGTCCGCTTCGTTACTAATTCCCTCATCTCTTCTGAGAATGCCTGGGGGGGTTCCATGTAGTCGAACACCACCTGCGAGTTCGGGAGGGAAGCCATGTAGTCCAGAGTGCTGACGATGGCTTCCTGGGTCAGATATGGCACAACGCCGAGCCAGGTGAAAAACGCGGGCGAGGTCTGCTGAAAGCCTGCGCCGACAAGTGTCTCCCCCAAGTCGCCCCGTTCGAAATCGGCTGGCACGAGAATGAGCCATGGCGGAAGTGCGAGTTGCGCTTCAGCCAAGCGCTCGAGTTTCCATGCCTGCGTAGCGGGTTGGTCCACCTCATAGATACGGATCTCTCGTTCGCCATGGGGACTGCGGAGAGCGAACGTGTCGAGTCCGGCGCCAAGGATGACGATCTGCCGAATCCCTCTTTCGACGGCTGCCGACAAAGCATCTTCCGCAATCCGGCTTCGTACGGCGGTGAATAGACGTCCAATGCTGGCCAAGGGGTGTTGATTCGCAAATTGCAGTACGTCCTTTTCGTCCTGGTGCAGAACCTTCAGGGCAAATGGGTCATTGAGGATGGAGCCATGATCGAGCAGCTGATGAGCAGCTCGTTGCAGGGCGATGAGCAGGGCTGTGCGGCTGGGCTTATTGGGCTTCATGATCGGACCATCTCCAGAATTGGTGCAATAGGCATGCTGTCCCTCCGACGCTTTCACCCAACAAATCCACCTCGCCGCCGCCGGAGCTGATTGGCTCCGCGCGGGTAGCCGTTCGGCTACCGTTCCACCTCTTCGGTCGGGGTTGCCCACGCGCATGTTGTTGGAAATACAAGAGCTCCCATCAGCACTACCGGACATTCGCGTTTGGTCCCCAGCATGCATTAGGGAGTGCGTCCGAGCAAACTCAAAGCCAAAGCGTGGAGAGTTTGAGAGACAAATTCAGTTTGGGTTCCACTGCGAGGAGCCCCAAGGAGGATGTCATGAAATTCACTTCCATCGCTCAGTCGTCCCTCGTGGTTCTGTCAGTCCTGCTGGCCCCCATCCACAGCTTCGCCGCAGAGGCGCCCTACTGCATCGCGGTAAACGGCGGCTTCGGCGGAGGTGGCACCACTTTCGTCGCGCGCAACTTTACTCTGCCGACGGCAAGCAAATGCTCACCGTGGTCGGGCTACACCAAGACCGCTTCCACCGTCATCTTGATGACGAGCGGTACCAGTTGCCTTTCCAGCGATAACAAAGCGCTGACGGTCAGCGTTTCCAGCGCCGACCCCTTGTTCTTTGGTGCAGGCTCGATCGTAGGGGATTACATCCAGTTGTCCCGGGATTCTGCAACCGATCCGTTTACCGGCGAAGACTACGGTTACTTCACTGGGAGCGCAGAACCGGTAAGCTGCACCAGCGAGCTGTTGACCCTCCCGGCGGCCCACGACTAACTGGTCAGCACTCGTGCGGGCCATCTTTCAAGGGAATACTACGATGGGGAAAGTGGGACAAACAGGATTGGCCTTAGGGAAATGCACCCGCCATGCGAACGCATTTTGTTAGGGTCAATTCCGTTTGTCCTGCTTGCTTCAAGGAAAACCACTCCTCGCGAACCTTTCTCCTCTATCTCCCCGCGTTCATGTCCAACCGTGTCACCTCTTCTTCCCGGCCAGGGTCAGCACTTCGCTCCACACGCCGTCGTCGACAAGGATTCCCACTTTCATCTGCTTCTGTCTGGTGCTTAACGCATTTTCGCCGGGATAAAGAGTTCCAGTGCTGTCCTCCGCCGGAATCGACTGGTGCACATAATCGACTACGCTGTTCGCGATCTCCTCGGTGAATTTTTCGCCACCGAGTTTCGCCGGGTCGATCAGGATGAATATCTGGGAACAGCCCGTGCAGCTCCCCTCCTGGATCTTATCGATGGCGTTGGTCGGCGCACCCTCAGACAGCACCGCCGCCAGCACGTCCAGCATGATCGCAAAGCCCGACCCTTTCCAATAGCCCATGGGCAGGATCCGCATGGAAGCTTCGATCGGCCCCGGCTCATCGGTCAGGTTGCCGTCGTTATCGAAGCCACCGGGAAACGGCAGTTTGCGACCTTTCAGCCTGGTCGTCTGCAGCTTGCCGTAGGAGTACTGCGACATTGCCATATCGAGGACAATGTGGCCCTTCTTTCTCGGAACGGCGATTACGAAGGGATTGTTGCCGACGCGCGAGTCACGACCGCCCCAGGCCGGCATGACGGATTCGGTGTTGGTCCAACTGATCGCCACATACCCTTGATCCGCCGCACGCCAGCCATAGGCGCCGCCGCGCATCCAGTGAGTTGTGTTCCGGAGAGCGACGATCCCAACCCCCTGTTGCGAAGCGATGTGCATGGCACGATCGGTGGAGAACATAGCGTTGAGTACCCCCGGTGCCCGCCCTCCGTCGTAGATCTCGATGGCGCTCAATTGCTTCACCAGTCTCGGTTTGGCAGCAAGATTGATCCAACCCTTGCTGACGTAATCTACGAAGCGCGCGACCCGGTTCACACCATGCGAGTTGACGCCATCGAGTGTTGATTCGGTATGGATTCGCGCGCACTGCTGAGCTTCCTGCTCGATCATGCCGGCATTGATGAACGCCGAGGCAATCACGTCCTGCATCTCCGCAAAAGAAACTAGCGCCATGGAATCGGTTCTCCCGGATCATTATCCAAAATTGCGTCCCAGCCTAAGGTAATCGGTAGCGGGTTACTCCCCGGGTCAACCCCATCTTTTCTCCGTCCCTCGTCCCTGTTGTCGGGCTTCGGTAGTCGAAAAGGTACGAACGGCATGGGCAAGATGAGCACTCTCGGGGTTCCTTCGGCTACGCTCAGGACAGGCTCTTCGACTGCGCGTCATGAAATGCCGTGTCACGCGATAGATCTGTGAAGCGCTCCGCTCGGAGTATGTGACTTTTTTATCTTCCGGTGTGGTTTGCGGCCAGAAAGCTCCCAAGAGCATCTGCCGAACAAGCATCGTCGGGGTCCTTCGACTCCGCGCTTAAAGCCCTCTGTTTCCGATATATCTGCGACGCGCTTCGCTCAGGATGACGGTTTTGTGAGGGGCTTGAAATACAGCTGATTGGATATGCAGAAAACACGAAAACATCGAAAAAATCACGGGCTCTCAGGAAGACGATAAGCAAAAATTCCTGGAGTTTTTGTCCAATTCCGATCCGGCCGTTCGACTACATATTGAAGGCAGGGCAACCGGCCCGCCCAGAAAGGAAACTCCGAATGAGAAAGCTCAAGATCATGGAACATATTTCGCTGGACGGCGTGATTCAGGCTCCCGGCGGCCCGGGTGAGGATGGCGACTACCCATACGGCGGATGGACGCGGCCGTATCGCGATCCCGACGCGGGAAAAGCGGTCCTCGCGGCGCATAGCGAGCCCTTTGATCTCGTGCTTGGCCGACGCACCTACGATATCTGGTCGGGCTTCTGGCCGAAGGCCCCTACCAGTCCGCTCGCAGACAGCCTGAATGCGGCCACCAAATATGTCGCGACCCACAGGCCGGACAGTCTTGCGTGGGGTCCATTCGAGGGTCTTGGACCGGACGTCGTTGCGGGCATTCGCCGAATCAAGGCGATGGACGGGCCAGGCCTGATCCTCTGGGGCAGTTCGACGTTGACATCGACGCTGCTGGAACAGGGGCTCGCGGACGAGGTCTTGCTGTTCGTCTATCCAATTTTTTTGGGTAAAGGAAAACGTTTCTTTTCGGACGGGATCCCTCCAAGCGGACTCGAACTGACCAGCACGAACGCTGTGTCCTCTGGCGTCATCATCAGCACTTACACGCCTGCCGGACCTTTGCGATGACAGGCCGATGCGCTCCCTGAAAACATTCCTAGAGCGCCGTATTGAACTGCGCAGCGAGTTTTTTCATGGCTGCATTTTCGCGGGTAACTTCACCAGTATCTCGACTGTGCAAAGCTATCTCTGCGGCGATGGAGCGACCGAGAATTCGCTGATCGATATTGCCAAAGGGCCCGGGCACGAGGCTTCCCAACCAACCGGCCCAGGCCGGGGTATGAGCGTTGCCGACAATGATGCCGGGGCGGAATATGGCGAGGCGGGCAAAACTGACATGACGCACCGTGTCTTCCTTCATGCCCATGACTCGCACATAGCGAAACCGGCTACGAGCTGTGCTTCCCACCGCAGAAAGCAGGCAAAACTGGGCGATTCCGGCGTCATGGCAGCCACGAGCAAAGGCACCCACGACGCCGAGCTCAAGCCGTTGCAATTCTTCTTCGCTCCAGCGCCTCGATCCGGAACCGACACCCACACAGCTGACGGCGCTGGCGGGGCCTTGGCTCAAAACTTCGCGGGCAAGGGCGGCAGTGCGCTCGGCAAAGTCCGCAGCGCCGGTATCAAGAACGACGTTGCGCACCCGCGATCGCGGCGCAATGGGCTTTCTAGTGACCATCACCACTTCCCGGCATTCTGAAGTTGCCAGTAGTTCCGCGACGGCTGCACCGCCGACTTGTCCGGTACCTCCAAGGATGATTGCTGCGAAACTCTGCTTCATCAATAGGACCTCTGCTTAGGTAAGGATGCGACAGCCCTGTTCACCCCAGAGGGAAGCATACTTGATTGAACCTTAACGGCTGCTCTCGCGTATGTATTCCAAAACTACATGATCGGAGTCTCTATGTGGCTTGCACTCACGAAGGTGTTGCTGACCGTCCTGGCCGGCTCCACTGCAATCTCCGCCCCAAATGGACCTTCCAAGCTGTTCGAGACGGTGCAGGAGCTCGATTCGCAATTGTTTGAAGCGGCAAACCGGTGCGACTACGAGAAGCTGACAGCGATGGTTGATGAGAACCTCGAGTTCTACCACGACCTAGGTGGCTTGACGCTAGGCAGGAAGGTGTTTCTCGACTCCATTAAGAACAATACCTGCGGCGTGATGATTCGCGAGCTCGTGCCCGGGACCCTGGAGGTCTATCCGATCAAGGACTACGGGGCGATCGAGATACGAGTGCATCGCTTCCATCATCCCGGCCACGAGAAAGAGTTTCCCGGCGCAAAGCAGCTCGGCATGACTCGCTTTCTCGATGCGGGCACGCCGGAATGGCCGGTAGGTGAAGCCAAGTTTCTACACATCTGGCAACTCAAGGACGGCCGGTGGAGGCTGACGCGCGTCGTCAGTTATGGACACATGTAGGGTGTGGGCAGACAGAGCTGGATCCTGCCTTGGTTCGAGTGAACGAGCGAGATATTTCATAAAATTCGATAAAATTTGGCCTTTTTATGGCTTCAGCGCTGTGTTAGTGACAGAAGGGGCAGAGCCGCGGCAAGCAGCCGTGGCTGTCGTTGATTATTTTGTGACAGGGGTAGGGTGCAGTACCGGACAGGGGTGAAACTATCCTTCGCTCACGCGGAAGGCCGAAGCTGCAGGCAACTGCCGGTCAAGGCGCGGTTGCGTGAGGAGCCGTCGCCTTCCGATATCGTCTACTCTAAGAGATAACGCATTTCTGAGTTAGATGTAAGTGGCTAGATGATTTTTTTCGCTACAAGGCCCGGGTTACTTCTGGTTGGTATGCGCGTTGGCAGGGGACAAAATGGGTGACAGGACGGCTTTTGTGGGTACCCGGGCACTTCGGCTCAACTGTCCGCCCGAAATGTCCGCCGTCATATCTTCCCGAGTGCGTCTTCGATCCGGAGCCCATCTAAGCGCTTCTTCGTTTCCTCAGCCTGGAGAACCAAGTTGGGCTGATTGCGCTCCCGGTTGAGAAGAGCCAATGCGAGGTCGCTCATTACGTCGGCAAGAGCGGCAATGGAAAATGGAGTCTCCAGACCCTTGCGACGGAGCGCCTTCTGCAGTTCCGTCGCAACCGAATTGAGCAACGCACGGTCAACCGGCACCCCTTCCGGCAACTCCAACTCCTTTCCGGACTCGGCGATGAGATGTCGGGCCACCTCGCAACCGATTAGCGCCGCACTGTAGACGCCTACCTCTCTCAAATTGAGCACTTCCCGCTCACATCTTTCTCGGATCGCTTCCACCAGAGCTGGAGGAGGAAACAAGGACCCCCCAAAAGCAAACGCCGCTTGTCGATATAACTCCTCCCAGTCCAGAACTACGTCGGCGAGGGACCGCCGGGCATTGACATCCTTAGAGGCCTGCTCGCCAAGTCGCTTCCTCATCTCGGGGTCACGATAAAGCGTGAGCAGTTTTTGCGCCAGATCCTCCGCTTCGCCCGAAGCAAAAAGGATTCCATTGATCCCATCGACGATGGTCTCAGTGAGGCCCCCGGTCCGGGCGGCTACCACTGGCCGCGAGCTCGCCATCGCCTCTAGAACAACATAGCCCATGGGCTCATAAAGGGAGGGAACGACAACGATATCGGACGCTGCATAAAAAACTGGTGTGTCCCGGGGACCGTATCCGCGCCGGTATTCGAGTTCGATTCCCTTCTCGCGCAGTCGCGAGATATCAAACGAAAACCATCCCGTGCCAAAATTCAGGTGCTGTTCTGACTGCCAGAAACCGTATCCCACGAAGAGCAATTGAAAATCTACAGTCTCTTCTGCGAGCAGTTCGCAAGCTCTGATCAGGATTTCGATTCCTTTGCGGCGATCGGGACGACCGACGTAGGTTATGGTGAATTTTTCCTTCAGGGTTGGATACGCGCGCCGCCGGGCCGATTCCGGACTTTCCAACGGAAACTCTCGAGGATCGAATGGAGCATCGAGCCGCCGCACGCTTCGCGCACCCAGACGCCGGACCTCCTGCTCATGAGCCTGCGAAAGAACTGTGACGAAGCGCACCTCCGACGCGGCGTTCCTTTCGGATGCATAGGCCACGCGTACTTCCTGCCGTGCTCCGGGCATTTCGCTGCCGTCGAAGAGTCCCTTGGTAAAAAAGAGATCAAGCGATAAGAGACTATGAGAGGTGCATAGCGTCGGGATACCTGCCTCTTGAGAGAGCGGCGCAAACTCGAGGAAATGCACGTGAACAACGTCGGGCACGCGATCTGTTGTGGAACTGCCACTGTGCAGTGTCGTCTCCAAGGCCGCTTTTGCCGCTGCTCTGAAGAAGAAGAAGCTGGCGGGGTAGGTAGGATAAGTCGTATTCGCCAAGTTCGAAGGCTCAAACTCCAGCATTCTGCCGAAAATTGCATAGTAGGTGCTGTGCGAGCAGCCTTTTGCATTTTGCGAAAGGTAGCGGATAAAGGTCTCAATTCCACCGTAGCGGGCCTCCTGGTCCGGGTACCAGGACGGATAGCTGAAAACAAGATGCTTCACGCGCAGCGTGACTGGCAATCTCTGCAGCAGCGATCGCAGTAATTGCTCCGTGTCCGGGCAGGCAAATGCCTCCACTCCATACAGTCTCAACCGGCCGCCGGTGTCCTCAGGGACCTCATTGGAATAGATGGCTGAAAAGCGCTTGTGCCTCGGTGCGCCTCGACTTGCGAAGTCAGAGCCCAACAGCAGAGTCAGAATGTTGAAATCGGACAACGAATAGCCCAGGAAGAGCAGCGCACTTCGATCGAAGAGTGCCTGCAGCTGGGTCACGATCGATCGCGTCTCCGGTCCCTGGCTCCATTGTTGAAAATCCTTAGGAGTAAGGACGAGTAGGTCAGGGTGGGAGAAATCGCCGTGAATCTTGTACAAGACCGGCTGGTCTCCGGCAGCGGCGTACAGTTGCGATGGGTGCGCAATGACTCGGATGGTCGTGCCCAGCACTGTGCACGCATCTTCGATCAGAGTGTCGTAGTTCGTTGTAACGATGGTTTTGACAAAGCCGTGTTTCACCAGGCTGGCCAGGAGTCGATGGCTGGGGCTAAGAACATCACGGGGTGAAGTTCTTAGGAACGATTCCACCGCGGAAATAAGACGACCCCGGCCATTGGTAAGTTCAAATAGCTCGGCAACGCGGTCCAGTTCCAGACGGGAATCTATAGACTTGCCATCGGCGCGCAACGTTCCAATCAGGAACGCGGCGATAGACGCCGAGGAGGGAAATCCCGCCGACCTGGAAAAGCCCGAACCGATGAAGAGAACAGCTTCCTTGTTCCGGATCGTGTCGAGGATTCCGGACGGGGGATTTGCCATGCCACCTCCGCTCATTGATTCGGACGACGCTCAGCCGAAGAAGACGCGTTGCGCATGCGTCGACGGAATCATAGTAATCCTTTGTTTCGCAAGTCATCCATCTTGGTGTAAATCTTTGGGTTGGTCTTCTGCCGCATCCACTGCGGCGCTGCGCCGGGAGCCCCTTGGCTGGATATGGACTTTTGGGGGCGTCGATGGTCCACGGATGGGGCTCGCGCTTGAGCCCGGTCACGAACAGGCTATCTCTTCCTTCGATCCCCTATGACCTATAGCCGGACCGCTCTGAGTGATCCGGAGTAATTTCGGTCACGATCTGCTCTACCGTGCCGCGCGCGCAGCCTCGATCGTGGCAATGTCGATCTTCCGCATCGTCATCATCGCGTTCATTGCGCGCTTGGCTGCGGCGCGATCCCGGTCCTGCATCGCCGCCAGCAGCGCGCGCGGGGTGATCTGCCACGAAAAACCCCAGCGATCCTTGCACCACCCGCACATGCTTTCACGGCCGCCGTTGCTGACGATGGCGTTCCACAGGCGGTCGGTCTCGGCTTGGTCCTCGGTGAGAAGGATGAAGCTGACCGCTTCGTTGGGGACGAAGTTCGGACCGCCATTGAGGCCCAGGAACTTGCGCCCGCAGACGGTGAACTCAACGGTCAACTCCTGGCCTTCAGGCCCGGATGGCGTGGCGGTGGGTGAGGCGCTAGTCTTCCCGACGTGGCTGTCGGGGAACGTGGCTGCATAAAATTCGGCCGCCTCGCGGGCTTTCCCATGGTCGAACCACAGACAGGTCATCATCTTCTCGGACATCTCACTCTCTCCTCTTAGCTTTTCGAACTCCAAGGTATATTCGGCTGCCGTTCTTCTGTGTACGAAGAAGGGCGGCACTGAACATGGGTCCATCGCGGTTACGATTTTGGTCCCTGCATCAGAGCAAAGTGGCCGCCCTGATCGTCTGTGGCCTGCAGGATGCGCGATCCCCCAGGGACGTCCATGGGAGGTAGCACTATTTCGCCGCCCGCATCGATCACACGTTTCTGCGCAGCTTCGATGTCGTCGACGGTGAAGTAGAACTGCCAGTGCGGCGGAATACCTTCGGGCATGCCGGGGCCTGTACGAGCCATCATTCCGCCGGTATAGAGGGGCTGGTCGGTGCGGAAAGTTTGGTAGATGCCCATGGGTCCCATGTCATGCGCACGATCCTTCTCCCAGCCGTAGTGCCTGGAGTAATAATCGAAAGCCTTTGCTGGATCATCGGTAAGCAGTTCGTGCCACCCCACATTCCCAACCGCCATTTGATCCAAACGAGGCTGAGCACGTTGCTTGCCGGGTTCGAAGAGCAGGTATTTCACCTTTTGCGGGTCCAGGACAACAGCGAAACGGCCGACACCAGGGATGTCCTGAGCAGGCTTCGCAATTGTGCCGCCATCGGCTGTCACAGCCTTCAGCTCTTCGTCCAGCTTTGCGGTGTGGATGTGGCCTACCCACTGAGCGGGAAGGTCAGGCGCGCCTGCGCCTGTCCAAGTCATCATGCCACCGACATCCTTGCCGTCTTTACCAAAGAGCATGTAGGTGAAGCCGGGCATACCGGCATCCTTGACGTCCCACCCGACTACCTTGCTGTAGAAGCTGACTGCCTTGTCGATGTCATTGGTTATGAGTTCGTACCAGATGAATCCGTCTGCCATTTTGTCCCGTCCCTTTAGCGAGGCATCGCTATCATGTAAACACTGTCCACAGAAACTATCAGAAAGTGGATGGCGTCCACAAGCGACCCTTTCCGCGGTACACTCTTCTTTGAACAGACGATGAAAAAGACCGTCAGCCTTGAGAAACGCGCTCTTGCGAAACGCAAGACCTTTCGTCATGGCGATCTGCGCAACGCGCTCCTGGCTGCCGGCATTGAGATGGCGCGTATCGGGGGACCCAATACAGTCATTTTGCGAAAGGCAACCCGGCAGGCGGGTGTTTCTCCCAATGCGGCATACCGGCACTTTGCCAACCAGGCAGAACTGCTGGACGCGGTGCGATCGGCATGTTTTTCCCAGCTCGCCGCGGCGATTGAAGATGAAATGAAAAAGTGCCGTCCAGGACGCGATCCGCAAGCGTTTGCGCGCAAGAGTCTCCGTGCGGTGGGGATGGGCTATCTGGGATTCGCGATGAGAGAGCCGGGGATGTTTCGCACAGCTTTCTCGGTTCCACCGGCTGTCCATGAGCAAAACCCGGCGAACACGGCATCCATGGGACTGAATCCGTTTCAACTGCTTTCGCTGGCGCTGGACCGCATGCAGGAATCGGGCTTGCTCAGCAAAAAGAATCGCAAAGACGCAGAGTATCTTGCGTGGTCGACAGTGCACGGGCTGGCACTTCTGGTGCTGGAAGGACCGCTGCACCGGATGCCGCAAGCGACGGTGCTTGCGCTGGGCGAACGCCTGGTGCTTATGGTCGAACGAGGGCTCGAGTAGGACTGCTTTTTCTTCTCGCGTGAGTGGTTTGGATTTTCTTCAGCGGGAGCTAAGGAACATCCATGCCTCCGTACCTTGACGCTGAGAAAGTCAGTGAGTATGGTTGCGCCATGGTAGAACGCGAGGGCACATCCAGAGCCGCTGAAGCTCTGGGTCTCGAGCCAGGTTACCGGCTCGACGCAAGAGGGCGCCAACAGGCCGAAGACGATCGGTTGGGTCTCCTGGAAGAGATCTTCGACCCGCTCTCTCGCAGACGACGTCAGCTGGTCCAGCCTGGCTGGCGATGCCTTGAGATCGGCGCGGGCCGGGGATCCATGGCCGTTTGGCACTTCTGCATGTAGACGCGCCCAGCCGGGTGAGGACTCAATGGATCATACTCTAGCGGTAAGGACAGTGCTGTTGCGTTTCCCGACTCAAGATTCCACACCAATGAGGAGAACGAGATGATCAAAGGCTTCCGTGATTTCATCATGCGTGGCAATGTAATTGACCTCGCTGTCGCAGTGATCATCGGCGCTGCATTCACCGCAATCGTCACATCATTTGTAACGAACGTCCTCACCCCGCTCATTGCATCCCTGGTTGGCAAGCCGGACTTCTCTGCGCTCGTGCTTTACATCCATGGCGGCAAGATCAACTACGGCATCTTTCTCAACTCCGTGATCTCGTTCTTGCTGCAAGCAGCCGTCGTGTACTTCGTCATTGTGGTGCCCATGAACTACGTCATGAGGCAGCTCAAGGGAAAACCTCCGGTAGCGGATCCTACAGAAAAAACCTGTGTCCAGTGCAAGTCGTTGGTTCCCATCACAGCCACGCGCTGCAGGTTCTGCACGCAACCGATCTGATGTAACCCGTTTTGGCTCACCTCATACAGGCTCCTCCCAGAATGCCAATTGACGTTACAGCAGGCTCTGATCGGGCAAAGAGTAGGCACTGTATTGAAGCGAACAAAACAGGTTGACGGAATCACACCGACCGGTGTATATACTGTTTATACACAGATGTACGGAACCTTTACACTCTCGCAGTCTGATAAGCGCCCCATGTACTTCCAGATCATGGAGCGAATCAAGGAACGGATTAGGGTTGGTGACTGGGCGGAAGCTCAGCCGATCCCTTCTATCCGCCAACTTGCCGTCGATCTTCAGGTAAGCGTCATCACCGTAAAACGTGCCTATTACGAACTGGAACGCGAAGGCGTCATCGTCACCCAGCATGGCAAGCGTTCACAGGTAGCGTCTACTCCGGGCTTGGGTGCGCGCTTGCGCGAACAGGAGTTGGAACAGCATTTAGAGCAGGCTGCTCGCATCGCGTCGCAACTGGGAATGCCCCCCAAACGACTGGTAGAACGGTTGCGCGAAGCCGGAGACCGGGTAGCGGAGAAGGATAAGGAACTCATATGAATGATCTCACCACAGATCTCGCTGTCGAACTGAGTGGAGTCAGCAAAAAGTATCGCTACTTCACGCTCGAAGACATTAATTTGAAACTGCCACGGGGGCAAATCATGGGCCTCATCGGGGCGAATGGTGCGGGCAAGTCCACCACAATTCGCATCTTGATGGGCCTAGTTCACCAGGATGCAGGGGAAGTTCGGGTGCTCGGCCACATCATGCCCGCCCAACAGGTCGGCGCCAAATGGGATATCGGTTTCGCCTCAGAGGACATGCGGCTTTACGAGTCCATGACGCTTGCCTGGCACATGAGATTCATGCAGTCGATTTATCCCAACTGGGACGCCTCCTACGCACAGCTTCTACTCAAGCGTTTTGGCTTGCACGCGGAGCAGAAGATCAAAGGTCTCTCCCACGGCCAGCGCGTGAAAGCGACGCTGCTCCTGGTTCTGGCCCGAAAGCCCCAACTGCTGGTACTCGACGAGCCGACGACCGGCCTGGACCCGGTCGCGCGTCACGAGGTTCTCCGCGAATTGACCAACGTCATGGCCGATGAAGGTCGCAGTATTCTGTTTTCGTCGCACAACACTCAAGACGTAGAACAGATTTCCGACCAAATCACGTTTATTGATCGCGGGCGCATCATCGACTCCATGGACAAGGAGACCTACCTCGACCGTTGGCGGCGGCTGCGTCTGGAGATCCCTTTGGGGATCGAATTGCCGCCGCTGCCCGGAATCGTCGGCGTGCAGCGGCAGGGAAGATTGGCAGTCGCCACGGCCAACGACTTTTTGCCCGACCTTGCCCATGCCTATGAAAGCACCGGCGTCCGGGTTCAGAGCATTGAGAGTATGACGCTCGAAGAGATTTTCGTCGCCAACGTGGAACACAGCCGCGAGGAGGTGGAAGCGTGACAAGCTCCGTCATCGGTCATCTGATATTGAAGGATTGGCGTCTCAACCGCCCGCTCATCTCAGTTTGCATTGGCGTCGGCCTGATCGCATTGGTGGTCGCGCAGTACACGGAAGGTGCCGCTCGTCTCCTCGGCACCGTGTGGTTCTTTGTGTCGCTGTGTATTCTCGGCAGTATGCTGCCCGCCTCGGCCATCCTGAACGAGCGGAAGAAACAGACGTTGGCGTTCGTGATGAGCCTTCCCGTATCCCCGGTTCAGTACGCGATCGCGAAAGCTTTGTCGACGGCGGCCATGTTCATGGTCCCCTGGCTCGCGCTGCTGATCTCCGCGGTGGTTCTCATTGAGACGAGTCACGTGATGCCTCACGGCATCATCCCGATGCTGTTCATTCTCGCGATGCTGCCCTTGATCGTTTTTTGCCTCATCTCCGCGACGGTGCTGGTTGGAGAATCTGAGGGCTGGCTCATCGCGGTCAGCGTTGTTTGCAACTCCTCCTATTGGTTCGTCTGGTATCTGCTGGCTCGCACTCCGTCTCTCACAGCCAATTGGCGTGCTCCGGCGGTAGTTTGGAATCCGGCGGCTTTTATGGTCTTGTCCGGGGAAATTGGATTGATCGTGTTCATCGTGGTTGTCGCTTTCTTCTTCCAGTCCAGGAAGCGCAATTTCATTTAGCTGAGGTCGCTCGAAACCTCTTGGAGAAGTGCCATGCGATACGTGTGTCTGTTTGCACTGTTCACCTCAACGCTGTGGGCTCAAGATGGCGCCGCGATCTATAAGCAGCGTTGCGCATCCTGCCATGACACGCCCGCGGCCCGTGTTCCGTCAATGAGCACAATAAAAGCTATGAGCGGCGAAGCGATCTACCTGGCTCTAACGCGCGGCGTGATGAAGACTCAGGCAGACGGCCTCTCCAGCGCTCAAATCATCGCCCTGCTCGGCTATATCGCGCCCACCGGCGGCACCCACGCGGCCACCACTCCAGTTACGCCCACGTGCAGCAACTCAACCGGCGTTTTCGGCTAACGCAAACACACCTGAATGGAACGGCTGGAGCACCCAGGTTACCAATTCGCGTTTCCAGGACGCCGCCTCCGCCGGCCTCACCGCAGCCGATCTGGGCAAACTCAAGCTTAAGTGGGCTTTCAGTCTAGGCGACGTAACGCTAGCGCGGTCGCAGCCTGCCGTTATCGGGCGATACGTGTTCATCGGCTCCACCACCGGAACACTCTACGCACTTGATGCCGTTTCCGGGTGTACGCTGTGGGGATTCCGGGCCGCTTCCGCTATCCGTGGCGGTGCTGCCATCGGTGACGCCGCCGGCACACCCGCGGTCTTCTTCGCGGATACCGCCGCAAATGTGTATGCGCTGAACGCGCAAACGGGCAAGTTGATCTGGAAGGTTCGTCCCGTCGATCATTTCGCCTCGCTGGCGACGGCAACTCCCCGCTACCACAAGGGCGTGCTGTACCAGGCATTCTCTTCTTTCGAAGAAACAGCCGGCGCCGATCCCAATTACGAGTGCTGCAATTTTCGTGGCAGCGTGGTGGCCCTCAATGCCGCTAACGGCGATAAGTTGTGGCAAACCTACACCATCGCAGATGCCGCCAAGCCCACGGTTATCAGTCCAGCAGGCAAGCAGCAATACGGCCCATCTGGAGCCGGCGTCTGGGCAACCCCAACCATCGATGAGCAAAGGGACGCTCTTTACGTGGCCACCGGGGACAATTATTCAGACCCACCAACCAGGACGAGCGACGCTGTTCTTGCCATGGATCTCAAAACCGGCAAGCTCCTGTGGTCAGCTCAACTTACCAGGAACGACGTTTACAACAGCGCATGCTCTATGCCCACGCCTGGTAATTGCCCTGCGACGCACGGTCCTGACTCCGACTTCGGCCAGCCGCCGATCCTCCTCAGCTTGGGTGCCGGCAAACGAGCTTTGGTGATCGCGCAAAAGTCCGGCATGGCTTATAGCCTCGATCCCGACGCACAAGGCAAACTGCTCTGGCAGACGCGGGTAGGCAAAGGCGGATTATTAGGCGGCAGCCAGTGGGGTTCGGCGTCGGATGGGGCAAGGGTCTATGTCGCTATATCCGATCTTGCAATGAGCGTGGTGATAGATCCGAAATCGCCCAAGGGCTATCGGCTCGTTCTGGATCCTCACAAGGGAGGCGGACTCTACGCCCTTGACGCTCATACGGGCAAGATCGTTTGGAACGCGGCGCCGGTCCCCTGCGACCCCTCCCGAACGGGCTGTTCGCCAGCGCAATCTGCCGCTGTTACCGCGATTCCAGGTGTGGTCTTCTCCGGTTCGGTCGACGGCCACCTGCGCGCTTACTCGGCATCCTCGGGGACTGTCCTATGGGATACGGATACCGCGCGCAACTTTTCTACGGTAGATGGCAAAACCGGGAATGGCGGCTCGATGGACGCCGCCGGCCCGGCAGTCGTTGAAGGCATGATATTCGTCAACTCCGGTTATGGCCAATGGGGCGGCATGGCGGGAAATGTGCTCCTGGCTTTTTCCGTGCAGTGAATTTCGCGGCGATAGCGACAATTCGCAGGTGCTCATGTGATCAGTCACCTCGATATTTCATAAAATTCGATAAAATTTGGTCTTTTTATGGCTTCAGCGCCGCCGCCCAGAGAAGCGTCCGTTTGGGGAGAAGGACAGCCTGATGGGGTTGGCTCTATCCAGGACGGCGTCAAAAATCATGCCGGTTGCGGCGGGAACGCGGTTCAGGGCTTCGGGCTTGATAGGGATTGAGAGGGCTGGTTTGGTTCGGGAAAGGATCAGGTGAGCAAAGGCGATTTCCTGATCGGTGATGGGATCGGTGACCTGCGGCACCGCGGGCAGGCAGTTTTTTTTGGGCATAGGTCGTCTCGTTCCTCGGTTTGCTGGAGATTGGGATGATTTTGTCTGCTGCTGTGTTCGTGACGGAAAGGGTTGAGAACCGCGGTAGGCAACCGTGGCTGTTGTTGGTTATTTGTGACAGGGATAGGTTGAGACACCGGATAGTGGTGAAACTATCCTTGGCTCACGCGGAAGGCCGAAACTGCAGGCAACTGCCGGCCAGGGCGCGGTTGCGTGAGGAGCCGTCGCCTGCCGATATCGTCTACCTTAAGAGATAAAGCTTTTCCGAGTTAGATGTAAATGGCTGGACGATTCTTTTCGGCACAGGGGTACAAGGCCAGAGGTTACTTTCGGGTTTGGCCCGGGTGCCACCACCGTCAGAGCCAGTTCTCCGTAACTGTTCGCAGGAATCGAGCTGGCCGCCAGGTTCGCGCGGAGCAGCACAGTTGCCCAGTCCTTTTAACGAAAAATTACCGCTGATGCTGGTATTCGCCGCGTCGAGCGTCAGGGGTGCTTTCCTGAATTCAAGATCAATCATGGAGTCGACGTCGTTTGCCCTAAACTGACACCAGGTGCAGAATCGCATACCCAAGCTTTGGACGCTCGGCAGTCTCTCCATCCCGGAGCTGCTTCGCCGTACCATCCGGGAATCCTGGCGGGACGAGGTTTTCGGGCAAGGCGGACGCATGGCGTTCTACCAGTTTCTGGCGATCTTTCCCTCTCTTCTGGTTGGTTTCATCCTGGTCACACACCTTCCTGATCTCAGCGATCATCTCAAGGGCTCGCTCCGCGACCTCTGCGCTCAGTTATTCCCCACTCGGGTTTCGCAGCTCTTTCAGGGAATGTTTAGCAACTTCAGCGAGCGTCCTCGTTTCGGTCTTCGACTTCTTTCGGTATGCGCCGCAGCTGTGTGGGCCGCGCATAACGGCACCTGGGCCATGATTTATGGTCTCAACCGCGCCTACGAGGTCGAGGAGCAGCGCTCCTGGTGGAACCTGACGGTTACCATCGTCGTCCTGACTGCCTGCATGGCGGTGACTGCCGCGATCGCACTGCTGCTTATTTTCTGCAGCGCTTATCTGCAGGCTCATTTTCATGGCGGCACGCTCTTCCTCCGAGCCCTGGAATGGCTAACCCTGTCGGTCTCGCTCTCGTTCTTCCTGGTGGTGCTTTATCGCTTTGCACCCTGCCTCCGCCCCCACGCACTGCGCTGGAGCACACCCGGCGCAGTCTGCGCGCTGATTCTGTGGCTCGCCTCCACCTTCGCCGCGCACATCTACTTCGATCACATAAACGACTACGCTCGCAGTTATGGACCATTGAACGGAGTCGTGATGCTTCTGCTGTGGCTCTATGCCAGCAACGGAGCCCTACTGATCGGGGGCGAAATGAACTCCGAGATTCAAAAAGCTGAAACCGGGCGCGCCGATTCATCCGCTGCGAAGGGTTCTGCTGCAAACGCAGGGGAGCGATAGAAACCTCGACGCCACGTGCGGGTGGTCGAGAACGAATTCGTACCTTAGGAATACACTAGGCCAACGGTGGGTGTGCATGGGTTCGGATGAGCCAGCCGGGGGCAGGGTGACATAGACGGTGCGAATGAACGCGTTCTCAAATACGACTTTGTGACTACCTGCTGCGGCCTGAACAGCGTCGCGGCCATCTGGAAATCCAGACTTGTCCTGGCCGTACAAGTAAGCATGTTGGGCGCAAAGCGCAAGTCCAAGCGTGAGAAGAATTGCACATACCGAAAGTCCCGCGGTCCGCAGCGACTTTATAAGCGAAGCCATGGCGCATATGGTAGCGGTACCAAAGCATCAGGATGAACTTCCTGTCCCCGTGCCGAAGTTCCCGCCGCACCTTGACGCTGGGAAAGTCACTGAGTATGGTTGCGCAATGGTAGAACGCGAGGGCTCCTCCAGAGGCACTGAAGCTCTGGGTCCGGAGCCCGGTTACCGGCTCGACGCAAGGGGGCGCCAACAGGCCGAAGACGATCGGTTGGGTCTCCTGGAAGAGATCTTCGACCCGCTCTCTCGCAGACGACGTCAGTTGGTCCAGCCTGGCTGGCGATGCCTTGAGATCGGCGCGGGCCGGGGATCCATGGCCGTTTGGCTAGCCGAGCGAGTCGGAGAGAGCGGCCAAGTGGTGGCGACCGACATCGATGTTACCTACCTGAAGCGACTGAATCTTCCGAACCTCGAGGTGCGTCAGCACAACATCCTCGACGATCCATTAGACGCCTTAGACCCGGGTTCGTTCGATCTGGTTTGTTCGCGTTTGATGTTGTTCTGGCTCGCGGGCAAGCAGGAATCGGCTATCCGACGCATGGTGGAGTGTTTGCGACCAGGAGGATGGCTCGTCGATGAGGACGGTGACTGGGGCACGATTGCTCCCGTGGATCCTTCTCATCCGTACTACGCCCGCTACCAAGGCGCTTACCAGGGTGGCGAGTGGTGGGTATCACGCGGGTATGACCCCAGGTTTGGTCGCAAGCTCCCGGTGCTATTCGAGCGCTGCGGTCTAGTCAATATCCGCGACGAGGCCACTGCTTGTGTCGTTCGCGGGGGCAGCCCGTGGGCGCGGTGGTGGCAGGCGACCCTGGAGGCCATCCGCGGATGGGAGCAAGCTGATTGTGTGCTGACGAAGGCGCGGGAAGAGGAGTACGCGGCGCTCACAGCCCCTTGGACCGACCCGTCGTTCTGGTTCCTCAACGCGCTTGTCCACGGGTGCTCCGGTCAACGTCCTGAGCGCGAACCAATGTCGTCAAGCGGTTAGTTGGACGGGCAGAGTTCGCGTGGCGAGGCCATGCGGCCTGACTCCCGTTGGCAAACAAACCAGGGGTCTCGTGGTCAGACGGAATTGGCACTAAAGGAGAGCGCGACGGAGTAACACGTTCAGGTACGGTTGCATTATGGTCACTTCCGCATGTAGACGCACCCAGCCGGTTGAGGACTCAACGGATCATACTCAAGCGGTAAGGACAGTGCTGTTGCGTTTCCCGACTCAAGATTCCACACCAACGAGGAGAACGAAATGATCAAAGGTTTCCGTGATTTCATCATGCGTGGCAATGTAATTGACCTCGCTGTCGCAGTGATCATCGGCGCTGCATTCACCGCAATCGTCACATCATTTGTAACGAACGTCCTCACCCCGCTCATTGCATCCCTGGTTGGCAAGCCGGACTTCTCTGCGCTCGTGCTTTACATCCATGGCGGCAAGATCAACTACGGCATCTTTCTCAACTCCGTGATCTCGTTCTTGCTGCAAGCAGCCGTCGTGTACTTCGTCATTGTGGTGCCCATGAACTACGTCATGAGGCAGCTCAAGGGAAAACCTCCGGTAGCGGATCCTACAGAAAAAACCTGTGTCCAGTGCAAGTCGTTGGTTCCCATCACAGCCACGCGCTGCAAGTTCTGCACGCAACCGATCTGATGTAACTCGACGTTAACGCACAGCGCCATCGCTCACGCCGAAAACGCCACTCGAAGCAGAGCGGCGCTTCCGGCTAAGGCGCGGTTTTAGCGGTCTTCGAGAATCATGACTGAGTTCTTGAAATCGAAGGTTACGGACTTGAACCGCTTCAGAGTATCGGCTGGCAAGCCTTAAAAATCGCCGCTAGCGCCTCCGCCTCCCGATCCTCCTCCGCCAAACCGACCGTCTGGATTGGTTGGTTGCGGGGTTGGCGTTATGGATTGAGGCGTTACCAGGCCGAGTACGGCAGAGCCGACGCTCATCGCGTGTTTGTCCTTCCCCGACAGACGCGCGGCCGTAAAGCCGTGGCGAACTCCGCCCGGACCCAGAGCGAGCCAGCGTCGAAGGAACAATGCAACGCCAGTGAGTGCTATACCGAGAAGTATCGGGTCCCAGGTATGCCGCTGCCAGCCGAGGTACGGTTTGTTGGTGACAAGGGTGAGGACGGTAGTAATCGCGCCGACCGCGATGATGAGGCGATCCTTCTGGCGAACGCCGCGTGCGAGTATGAGGGGCGGCAGGCACCATATGAGCACCCACGTCGTCCAGTAGAACGGGACAGCGAATTCTGCGGCGGCCCGCGGGTTGCTCCACCACTGTGAGGGCAAGCTCAAAGCTGAAATCTTGAGGTTGACGATCAGGTATATTCCGAGCCATAGAAACGCCTCAGAGAGCGAGTACGCATCTTCAAGGTAATCGAAGCGGTGGCGGGAGCGAACGGGGGCTATACAGATCAGTCCGGCTGCATACAACACTGAGATGAAAACATGCTGCGCCGAGTGGGATGGCGTCCAGTAGCCGGGCAGGAAGATGGCGAAGATCATCGCGGCGGGAAATGCGTACCACAGGTTGAATCGGTACCAGATCCAGAGCGAAGCAATGGCGCCAACGGCGGGAACCACAGACTGAATTTCGCGCGAGGAGTGGGGCGTGCCACTGAAAAAAAAGAGGTCCAGTCCTACGCACAGTAAAGCGACCGAACAGACGGCGAGTGCTTCCTCGATCCCGTAGCGATACAGACGGGCCTGGGTTACGGCGACCTCGGAGGCCGTGTAGGAGACAGCAGCGAAGATCAATAGGACTATGCCTATGGTTGGTTGCGACGGCCGCGAAAGAAAGATGGTGAAGAAGAGCGCGACTGCGGCGACTACGCCGATCATGGTGAAGAGGAAAAGTACCAGCCTCAAAAAGATATTGGTGATGCGCAGGCCGGAGACCGTGTCCTGTTCAAGGCGCTGGTACTGCTCCTTGCTGAGGGAACCGTCGACGGTCCACTGCGTCAGGAGATTGCGGGCACGCAGGGTCTCTTCGCTCGATTCCGTGTAGATTCTCACTTCGGCCTCCCAAAGCGACGCGCGATCTGGACAAGCATCGCGATCATTGCGATTGCGGTGAGCACGAAGTAGGCCAGAATAAAGGTGCTGTCCGAGGCGTTGCGGAGGAGCATCCAGCTAACACCCACGTAGCCGTAGACGGCGGCGTAGGCGACGAAGGCAAACTGCCGGCGTTTCAGGCCCCAGATGAGGGACGCGGCACATGCGATCAGCAGACCGGCAAGCCATAGACCATGGTCTCGCGAATCGAAGACCCCGGAAACGATTGCCCAGAATAGAACATTGGCAGCGACGTTCAGATACGTGGTAAAAAAATGCGACTTCAGTTTGAGGCGCTGAAGAATCGCGCCAGCTAGACCGATCGACAGACAGTAAAGCAAGGCATATTGCCGGTAGGCCGCGTCCTGATGAGACGGCCAATGCGAGATAGTGAGCCCGAACCATCCGGCGAGCGAGGACAAAGCGAGAGACAGCACGAAGCGATTGTCGAAGCGATAGGCAAGGAAGAAGAAGAGGAGGGCGGTGGCCAGGAGATAGAGATCCCATTGTCCGGAAAGGACGTGGAAACGGTTCTCCAGGTAAGCGAGTTCTACGCACCAGACGAGGCTGCCGAGGTAGAGGACATAGTCGAAGATTGTAGTCGGTGCAGCCGTCTCCGCAGCCGACCAGGCCGGCGCGCGGGAAAAGCAATACCAAAAGGAGGCGGTGAGGATGATGGAGAGAATGGTCAGGACGAGTACATCACCGAGTTGCTGCGACCAAGTGGAGATAGTCCAGCCAAGCCCGGCAACGAACGCCACCACCCCTGCATAGAGAAGAAGGTTGAGCTCCAGCGAGAGGGAGAGGGGTTCTCGGCGAGAGAGGCTCGCTAAATGAGCCTGCTGCTCAGTCGATATTGCACCTTGCTCCTTCCAGAGCTCCAAGCGAGCGAGGATAGTCATGGCGCTTTTATTCTCCGGATGTGGAGCAGCCTGTCTGTGCTCAGCATTCGATTCCGATACTACTGCATTGCCTCTAACAATCTTGTCTTATGGCCACAGTAATACGGTTGGGAGCCGTCGTCCATGATCCTGGGAAATAATCATGTGGAAGAGCGGGTAGTAAACTCGTGGTTATTCCCTACTGCTCAGGAATAACGAAGTAGTTAGCTCCTAGGAAGTTTCGGACGTAGGTGTTTGCATCGGGGTGAGGCCCCCTAGGTACATCCGCCTGTCCTGCCTTGTTCCACAAAGCGCTTATAGAGAGTCAAACACGGTAATAGACCCCGTATCGGACGATTCGCTCGTCTTCAGCCATGTCTCGTCCGAAACTCTGGGAGTGCAGGGGCCGAGTGAGCAAATCTTTATGGGCTTGTGCATACTCTCCCTTCGCAGTGCGCCCAGCACATCGGCCAAAATCGAGCCCTTGAAAGGTGAATACAGATAGAAGACAGTGCCGCGGGACAGATCCGCATCGCGCGCGTCCCGCGCGATGAATTGGACTCGGCTGAGTTGGAGGTTTTGAGCGCATTCCTGCGCGCTTACGACATAGGCCGGCTGCATCTCAATACCAAGACTTTGGGCTCCAGTCATCATCGATACCAGAAGCGGCACATGCCCCAGTCCTGATCCGAGATCGACAACGACGTCATCTTCAGTAACCATGGCGGCTGCGATCAGGTGGAGAATGTGGCGTACGGGCGTCGGCTGGTAGGGCACCATCTCGGGTGATGGCTGCAAAGTTGGTTCGCTTGGTTCAGGCAGTTGAAGAACTCCGCTCACCAACTCATCGCGGTAGTCGAAGCCCAAGCCGGGCAATGGGCTTCCTGGTTCGTTACCGCTCGCTGAATCCTCGAGCCACTGAAGAAGGGCGCGCGGTTGACCGCCACGAACAATATCAGAACGCACAGACTGGTAGAGTTCAGCGTTTGCGGCTTCGAGTCTTATCCGGAGTGCCTTCGCACGCCGATGCAAGCGTGAATAGGTGCATCTCGTGGAATCTGCGCAATCGAAGCCTCCGAATCGGGCATCCAGGTCGTCCAGCGCGATCAGGCGTTTCCTCAGTTGGCCGGGCAGAAAGAGAGAAGAATCGGCCTCCGGAAGGGACAGTAAGGCATGCAAATCGGTGTCTCTTTCGACTTCATCCTCAAGCGGGCCTATGGTGGCTGTGGTTGACACGTCAACCACTTTAAACATCTAAAGTTGTCATGTCAACCTCGGATCGGTAGTCTTGGCACGGACATGACGAGTGTCTCAAGTGCGGGTTCCATACCTTGAGTCTTTTCCGTTTCCCCTTTTGTTTATCCTGCCCTGTCCACGAACTTCACGAAACTTCTGTCCACTAAACTTCGTATAAACGGGAATGTCGATGATCAGGGTCTTGTGTATCAGAGCTATTGTCCTTGTTTTATTCCTGGCCGGTCCGGTGGCTATTGGTCGAGCACAGGATCTAGCGATCACGCGCGCCACTGTCTACGCCGCCCCAGACGCGCCGGCGCGGAGGGACGTAACCATCGTGATCCGTCATGGAGTGATCGCGGGGGTTGGGGAGCATCTGCGCATCCCCAAGGGCATGGAGACGATTTCCTGCCAAGCCTGCGTTGTGCTTGCCGGTTTCTGGAATGCGCATGTGCATTTCATGGAGCCGCAGTGGAACGAAGCCGCGAACCAGCCCGCAGATAAATTGGCACGCCAGATGAGCGAGATGCTCACGCACTCGGGCTTTACGACAGTGGTCGATACCGGCTCGGACGGGGAGAACACGATTGCACTGCGGCGGCGCGTAGACAGCGGCGAAGTCCCGGGACCGCGCATATTTACCGCGGGCATCCCTATCTTTCCCGCGCATGCGTTGCCGTACTACTTAGCGGAGCTTCCGCCAGAATTGAAGGCAAAGATGGCACAGCCGGAGACGGCTGCGGACGCAGTGGCCATTGTGGATAAAAACCGAGCGGCTGGATGCGACATCGTAAAGCTCTTCACCGGTTCGATTGTAAGTCCCAACCACATCACCCCGATGCAAGTGGCGATCGCGCGTGCTGCGGTCGATGAGGCACATCGACATGGGCAGCTGGTCTTTGCGCATTCCTCAAACCTTGAGGGGACGAAAGTGGCTATCGACGCTGGTGTGGATGTTCTGGCGCATACGCCGGAGGATACAAGTGGAATCGATGAGGCGATGCTGCGGCGGATGATTGCGCAACACATGACGATCATCCCGACACTCAAGCTGTTCTCGCGGGACGACAATATCGCGAACATTCGCGGGCTCGATTACCGGTTTCACCAGCTTGGAGGAAGGCTGGTTTATGGCACCGACACGGGGTTTCTTCCGGATTACGACCAGAGCGAGGAATTTCGTCAGCTGATGCAGGCTGGGTTTGGCTTTCGCGAGGTGCTGGCGATGTTGACGACGGCCCCGACGGAGCTGTTTCATCTATCGCAGCGCGAAGGCAAGGTAATGCCCGGAATGCGCGGCGATCTGACGATTCTGTCGGAAGACCCGGCATCGGGGAACCCGGAGGCGTTCACCAAGGTCAGATATACGATTCGTGGCGGCAAGGTGATCTGGAAGTCGAATTAGTCATAATCATGCAGACGCAGATTGCTTACGCGCTTTGTTGAGGATCTGGCGAAGGCGGTTGCCGACGATCAGGTCCTCACCGGGCTGCAAGGTCATGGATATAATTTGCAAGCGCGGGGGCCGGCCGGCTCGGTGCTGCGTTGCGGTATCGTTCCTGAGCCGCCCCAGAACCCCACTGGGATTGGTGCCGCCCAGCACATCAATCCGGGGGTTACTGTCGCGTAGCTGCTGTTCGCATTCTGCCAGCGTCAAACCTAATTTCTGTGCGTCCCAGCTCACGGTCAGCGTCGGATAACTATTTCCGTCTGTGGGAACCGTGATGTTCGTAGTCACTCCAGGCACTGTATCCACTAAGGTCTTGATGCGTTCCACGCGGCTCTGCCATTCCTTGTTGACCGCGTCCATATCCGCATTCGCCCAATATTGAATCGCGCTCAACATGCCCATCATTTCTTCCTTGCCGACCTTCATGGGCCTGCACACGGCTCCTTCCCATGGACTGCTGTTGTAAAGAGCGGCATCGATCAGATCCTTCCGGCCCAGCAACACTCCGGCACATTGCGGGCCGCAAAGACCTTTGCCGCCGCTGAAACAGTACATATCCACGCCTAACTTTGCGTAGTGGGTGAAGTTCGAAAAGGGAGGAATGCGGTCCGCGAGGTCCACCAGGATGGGTACGCCCGCGGGCTTGGTGATCCTGAGTATCGCCTGAAGGGGTTCGTCGTCCGCCCAATCGGTGTACAACATGGCTGTTTGCGGAGTAATGGCTGCCTGCAATTTCTCCGACTGCATCGACGACCACAAGTTTGCCTCCAGTCAGGCGGATGGCGCTGTCGAATGCGCTCCTGCGAGGCATGATGATCACTTCGTTTTTGAGCCCGGTGGTGTCGGGCAGTTGCCACACATGGTTTGGATCCGTGCCGGCAATGCAGCCGGCGGTCGCCGCGGCAATCGCACCCGCCGATCCGGAGGTAATCATTCCGGATTCTGCGCCGGAGAGCTTTGCCAGCTGGCGGCCTATGCCGGCTTGTAACTCAAACAGGTCGACAAAGTAGTGAGACGCATCTTCGAGAGCTTGCCGCGTCGCCGGTATTTCCAGCGAGCCGCAAAGGTAGGTCCAGGTGCCGCGCGCGTTGATCAGCGGCTTGACACCAATGCGCGTATAGATGTTGTCGGTGTAGGACCTCTTGACAGTGGATGCCACAGCGTTCGACACGGCGGCGGCGACGCTGCGCGTGCCAATGGTGGCAAACAGAGGAGCCGCAGCCAGCAATTTCAGGAACGATCGCCGGTCGTTCAGGCCGTTTTGATGCGCAAATTCGGGTACCATATTTGCCGTTGTCTGACCGATCCGCAGCCTGGATGACGAACGGTGGGTTGCCCGCATTGCAGGCGAGCCCACAGTTCGAACCTGGCGGCGAAAACCGTTTCTTAGAAGAAATACTTTGCCACCAATTGCACCTCGCGGTTATCCAGGGTTGTCGACGAGATCGTCCCGAAGGAGCCCGAGGACGCGTTCGCATTGGGAGCGCCAAACTGGGGCGTATTGAAGGCGTTGAAGGCCTGGATTTGAAGACTCAGCTTCTGCGTTTCAGAAAACGGCATGGCGAAGATTCGTTTGAGCTCCAACGAGAGGGGATTGTTCGACGGCGCCACCATCCATGAGGGGTTGCGCGGCGCGTTGCCGTAATGGCCGATCGCTTCGGTGAATCTGGCGGTATTGAACCACTCATTGATGGACCTGTTGGGAACACCATTCGGCTGGCCTTGAACAAGATCCGGATATTCGAAGTTATTGCCGTTATTCTGGCCGTCGTCACTCTGATAGACGAACTGCGGACTGCCGGAATAATACCGGAAGATCGTAGCAACGCCCCATCCACTCAGAAGTTTCCGCGCCACCACGTTTCTGTTTTCACTCAGTTGGGGAATGGTGTATATGGCGGCGATGGTCAGGTTATTACGCTGATCGGTCAGCCCGTTCGCCCATACCTTCTGGAAAGGATTCTGGGTCTCATTGCGCTGTTGGTTGGTGCCGCCGCCTTGATCATCCCGGTCCGTGGAGAGGGAATACGCCGTGGTCAGGAGGAGCCCGTGCGATAGCCGATGTTGAAAGTGAACCAGGAGGCCCTCGTAAATCGAGGCTCCATGATTATCGAGCACGCGCATCTGGCCATAAGCAGGATACGGGCGATTTGCCTGGACATTTCCGCCGGGGGCCTGTGGCGGACCGACATTGAAATTCAGCAGAGACGTGTCCTCTTTGCTTCCCTTCACGCCAACATAGGAAACATCAATCACGTTGTTCGCGAACTGCTTGGAGAAAGTCAGATTCCACGTCTGCAAATAAAGGTCGGGATGTTGGCGGCCGGGCGGTATCGACACGATATTCGCGACGGACGCGGAGAGGGACGGCGAGACTGGATTCTCCAGGGTAGACACGGGAGCGTTGGGCGTAGCGCAGTAACCGCAGTTGCCGTTGAACAGACTAAAGCTCGGGTCATCCGGCGGGTTGAGCTGCAGGATATTGATGTTATCGAACTGCCCCGCGTAGTAACTGATGCCGTACCCTCCGCGCACGACCATCTGATGCGGCAGGCTATAGGCGAACCCCAGCCGGGGCCCAAAGTCCTTGCCTGTGATGTGCCATATCGGGCTGTAGTTAGCGAGAGGCACCAACTGAATAGGGTTGACGGTCCAGTCGATCGTCTCGGAGGTGTTGAGAGAGTTCGTCGGGGCGGGGTAGAGGGAGTAGTTCAGCCCCGTGTTCAGGGTAAGATTGGGCGTCACCTTCCAGTTGTGCTGTATGTAAAAGAACATGCGCCATTGATGGGCATTGGTGAGTGGAATGCCCTCCGGCGTGATGACCTGGGAGGGAATCCCCAGCATCAAATCCGCCCCGTCGAAACCGCCTTCATTGGCGGGGGCATTGGGGCCGTTGTTGGCGGTTTCCGAGCCGTTAAAGTTGATGACTCCGTAAGGGGTATTGCTGGTGTCGGCATTGTCTTGAACGCGGCGGACGTCTCCGCCGAAGATCACTGTATGCGTGCCGTGCGTCCAGGTCACATTATCCACAAGCTGGTAGGTTTTGCCCTGATCCAGTCCGACACCAAAGTCGCTGCCCACCCCAATCAATTCGTTGCTGGTGAGATTCGGAAAACCTTGCTCGGACGGGGGCCAGGGCTGGCCGTTGGGCTGCACAAAGCCGTTGATGCCGATGGAAGCAGGCGTGAAGTTGGTGTTCGCGTAGGTGGTATACAGCTTCTGGTTCTCGAAATCGATCCCCAGGCGAAGTTCATTAATGAGCTTGGGCGAGGCGATGTGAACATACTGCAGACCGGCGTTGAAAATCGGCAAAGTCGCATTATCGTTGAAGTTCGGATTGCCCTCGGAGATAAAATTGTCCCGGTTTGCGTACATGAAATGAACGGTAAGCTGGTCGTTCGCGTTCAAATGGTGATCGATGCGCCCGATGAACTGGTTGGTGTTCTGGGTGCCCCCCGTGAAATAGGCGTAGTTGAAGCCGCCCTGGTTGGTATTGGGCAAGGGCATGTATTTTTTGACGATCGCCTGCGCCACCGGATCGACGGGTATCTGGTTGTTGAGATACGGCTGACCTGTAGTCGGGCTCACCAGTTGGGTGTCGGGCAGTAGAGCCGAGAAATCGCCGTTCTCCTCCTGCGGAGTGAGAACATTCGTCAGCCCTGCAGTCTCCTCGTTGGAGCGAATCCCTTCATAGCTTACGAAAAAGAAGGTACGGTTGGGGATAATCGGACCGCCCAGTACGCCGCCGAACTGATTCTGCCGATACACGAGCTTGGGCGCGGGGGCGGGTACAAAGAAGTTGCGCGCATCGAGCGCCGTGTTGCGAAAATACTCGAACACATCGCCGTGAAAATTGTTGGTGCCGGATTTGAGTTGAATGTTCGTGATGTCGCCGGCGGCGCCCACGTTTTGCGCTTCGGCGTTGGCGCTGATCACCTCGAATTCCTGTATGGCGTCAGTGGAGGGATACAGGTTCACGTACGCGTGGCGGTCGCCAATCATGGTGACCCCGTCCACGTTGGTCTGTCCCCATTCCAGTTGTTCGCTGTACGACTGAACGCTGGCGCCATCCTCCGAGGAGGTGTGATTATCCGGACTGTAAGCAGTGGTGCCGGGGGTAAGAATGGCGAGGTCCTCAAATTTGCGCCCATTCAGGGGAAGGTTCTGTGTCTCCACCTCGCCGACCACAGTGCCGAGAGAGGAGGCTTCGGTCTGCAGCAAGGGTGGCGCTCCTTGCACGGTCACCTGCTGCGTGGCCGCCCCAACCTGCAGTTGGAAGTTGACCCTTGCCTGCTGGGCGAGCTGCAGCTCAATTCCCTGCTGCCGGGTTGTGGTGAACCCGTTGGCCGTGACCTCAACGTTATACGAGCCGGGAGGCAGGTAGTTGACGGTGTATTCGCCCGTAGCTGTGGTCACCGCCGATTTTGCGATCCCGGTGGACACGGACGTGACGGTCACTTTGGCTCCCGGAATGACTGCCCCGGAGCGGTCGGTGACGGTGCCGACGATTGCCGTATCGACGGTCTGTGCACGCAGGCCCGCAGGAGCGACAGCAAACACCAGCACGAGAAATGCTGAAAGCAGTGTACGCATGGGAACCTCCTCGGTTCGTGAAGCGGTTGTACGGAGCTTGATGGTCAAATACAGTTACTTACGCGCACAGCGTCCAGGGTGAGCGCGTCAACACCCGGTGTACGTGAAGTTCGTTACGAACCTCTGAGCCCTCGACAGGAATGAGCCTCTGATTATGAGCCCGAGTGACGCCGCCAGGATGAGGCAAATAGCCGGTTAGCGGTTAGGACATTTGACCTATGGGGAAAATCCTTGATGCGAACAGAGCGGGGGCCCGGAGCCGTCTGCGAAGCCGGGAACGGGCGGAGACCATTCACCCTGCCGAGCATTTTTACGGGCTCACTCCTGGGATAATACATGTCCAGTGCGCTGTCAACGAATTCCGCCGGCAAAATCCTTCATCCATAGCCAACGTATTTTTTGGGTAGGGAAACTCGGATGCGGAACGATACCTCAACTGACCCGCAACGGACTAGAGTCAACGCCCCGTCTGTCATGCCTTTTGTCGTCTGGACCGAGACAATTACGAATTCCTCAGTGCGATCAGCCGTGAAGAGCGGAGCGACCTGTCGCGGCAGTGCGGAGAACCTAGCCAAGGTCTGGTAAGAAGCGCCGACAACGATGCATTTCGCACGGGGGTCGAGCTATCTTGCGCGTGCGCCACCAATTCGGGAGCCCCCATGAACACCGCCGGATTCTTCCGGGAAGAGTGCTTATCACAGCGTGGGCGACGCCTCATGGATGTCCGCCGTTCGACGAAGGAGGAACCGGGGGTGCTTCCCCCCTCGACTCTAAGATCAGGATTCCTTGATGATGATTCTGCGTTTGGTTGCTGCTGTCTTGTGTGTTCTCGGCCCACTCACTTGTGCTGCGCAGGGGGGCAGCATCAATGGCGAGGCTAGCTACGTTTCCTTCTCGGTGCCAGGCTCCGTCGGCACCTATCCGATGAGCATTAACGCCTCGATGACCGTCACCGGCTATTACTATGTCGCACATGTCACGCCCACGTTCATACGTGGGTTTGTGCGCGACGCGGATGGAACGATCACCACATTCGATATGGGGGGACCCTTCGATCTTGGGGACGGAACGGTTTGGACGATACCGGAAAGCATCAATGCCGCCGGGGATATCACCGGGTTCTACCAGTACCCCCCGGTGGGTCCGACGGGCGACGCGTGGGGTGAAATTGCGCCGGTGGCAGGCTTTCTCCGATATGCCGACGGCCAGGCGATCAGCATCCAGGCCCAGCCGCCGGACGAGTACTATCTGCCGATAACACAGCCCGTGAGCATGAACGACTTTGATGAGGTTGTGGGGAATGCTCCCTACCTCAGTCCTATTACGGTTTTTACACGGTCACGTGGGAACGTGTACAAGGCCGGCATTTCGTTTGACAAATTGACGCTGGCGACAGCCATCAATAGCAGCGGCTCTGTGGTCGGCTTTTCCAGCAGGAGCGGCATCCCGGCCGGTGGCTTTGTGCTGCACCCGGACGGGTTTGCGGCCCCGGTCGATGTGCCCGCGCAGTCTGGGCCGGCTTGTGCGGCCGAAGGCACCTTTCCCGACGGCATCAATGCTGCGGGCACGATCGCGGGCTGGTACGTCTCCTCTACCGATACCTGCGCCACCGTGAACACAGGGGGCTTTGTCATGTCTCCGGATGGCGTATTCAGTTTGTTTGAGCCGCCGGGGATGCTTCTCGTGTCACCAGTGGGAGGGTTCGGAGGCTCGCTACTGGCGCCCCATTCCCTCAGCATCGACGACGTGGGGGACGTCACAGGTTCCTACACGGACGCGGGTGGAGTCGAGCACGGTTTCGTACGCAATCCCTACGGAACCCTGACCACCTTTGATCCGCCGGAAGGCGACGAGACCAATGCAACCAGCATTGCGGATGGGGGCCTGGTCGCCGGCTACTATGAGTACAAGTCCGGTGGCCCCGCGGTGGGCTTTATCCGCATACCATAGTTCCCTGCGGAACTACAGAGATGTGGCGAATCAGTCCGTTCTCCGCGTATCTGACGGTTTCCGCGATAGGGTCGTTGCGGGCAAGATTTCGTGGGATTTCGTGGACAGGGGGGGACTTCGTGGACATCCATGAAACCTTTGTCATTGAAAAAACCTCCCGTCCCCGAAACTCTCCCTTATCAGCGCGGCTTCGTAACAGTGAGTGTACGTCCCGTCCTGTCACCGGGTTTGTCTGTAATTTCTCTGACGCGGGGGAGCAATCGGGCAAGGTGATCAAATAGGTCGTTTGTTACACGAAGATGGTCAAATAAGTCCTTTGTTTCACGAAGATGGTCAAGATGGTCAACTAATTAATTTGAGCATCTTGCCTCCGCGGGCGGTTGGTTTTGGAGCTGCGGACGCGAAGCTGGTCTCGAAGCGGCTCGTGGTTCTGCTTCGTCGTTCCGGTAACAAACGAGACGATCTTCTGCCTAGGAGGTACGTGTTGGCGAACGTCGCGTAGGTCATCCGGCGCCGGTGTCCTCTGGCCTTCGGATGGCCTTGGGATGGTGTCCGGTGGGGTGGTGTTTCCCGGGTTGTCAAAGCTGCTCTATCAAGAGGACGCACTGGGCGTACCCTGTTTGGACACGGTGATTGTTGCTCTCCGCAGGCGCGCCCTCGCGGGCCAGGAATGCTGCGGACAGGCGTGATCCGTCACTTCGATGTCACCTTACGGTTTGCTACACCGGACATCAGGCTGGCAAGCGCCGATGCTTTCGCGGTGGTGAGCGGCGGATGCACGGGTAGAGCGCATGGGTGCAAGGCCAAACAGGGCCGTCGTAGTAAAGACGGCGCTGACGTGTGTTGTTAGTCTCACATTAGTACGGTTTTGGGATGACGTCGAGAGCTGGAGAAGAATTATTTGGTAACCATGTCTGCGCGTTGTTAGGGGCTTCGCGGGAATTGGGAAATTGGGGGGACAGCCTGGACCTGCGTGATTTTCCTCGACCTTCAAGAGAAATGAATCGCGCAGATCAGGCCGTGCCCCATTCCCCCGTCATTGCTTCGGAAATGAGGTGGCCGTCCCTGGGTTACCCCGGGGGGGTTCTTATCCCCTCTATTCCCGTTCACAGTGGGTCGAAGTGTCGCTAACAAGTTGTGTGGCGGTTGAAGCATCATTTGACCGGAACAGGAGGGAGCAAATATGCCAACTGCCTTTATCTTCCTGAGCCCATTCGACGAGCGTGCCGTGGCCCAGCGGACCATGGATTGAAATCGTTAGATCGGCATTCCCATTACCGCCTTTCGATACGACATATCCCTTGACGAATCGTCCTGTGTTCAGCGGTTGACCAATCAAGTGCGTAACCTCAGTAGAGCTGCGGGCTTTACTCACAGCCAATTTGAGCGGAGCCTGTGCTCGAATCGGAAGGCTTAGGAACCATAGACAACCCAACAAAAGGATGACTCCGATACCCACTAAGGCCAGAATTGTGGTCCTTCTCAGCTGCCTCATACGAGAGGAATTCTACAACTCGACCGCTGATTTGCTTCAGGGGTAATTCCGGTCCGTCCCCTTATCTTCGCATTCTCCATTCTCCCGCCGGGGTTGTCGTCACGGTCATGGGGTTTGTCTATCCGCGGTCACGACGGAGTGCAAACGACACTTACCCTCAGTCCTGGAACGACATCTCTAGTGCCACGCCTGAATAGTTCACTATTGGCGCGCGTTGCCGGTTTGGCCCTTCTTCAAGCTTGATCTGCGAAGGGCGTGTTTCTGGAGAGATGAGGGCCCTATAGCTGCCGGTCGAAGTTCTGCAATAGGTATGCTGTCCAATGCTGTCCCTCTATCTCCCTCTTCTATCTCCCTGTCCACGCGAAGTTGCACGAGCAGCTCATTGTGCGAGAGTGGCCGTGCTAGTTCCCCTTGCTGATGGGCCTTGCAAGCCCCACGAAGATGATGGCGCCGTCACCACCGGGATTACTCAGCGCATCCACGTCGAAGCTGGGCTTCCAATTGTTCACGGTCCACATGTTTCCAGCTGCGTCCACCAGGCAACTGGTCTGCCGCATGATGGGGGCAAAGCTCGGTGGCGCGCCTGGGCCATACAGTGGATTGCCGTTGTGCAGCAGCACCTGGCTGCCGGCCGACGGCACGGTGTATCCCGAGTCTGGTGAAAGTGGTTGTCCCATGCGGGTGCCGGGCGGACACGCGGACGGGTTGGCGCCACACAGTTTCGAGAGCCTTCCCGTAGTGAAATTGCTGCCCGGTTGTAAAGGACCAAAATTGGCCACCCAGACATTGTCATCCCCGTCAACGGACGTGCCCCAGGGGCCGATGATTCCGCCTCCTGTGAATTTACCCAGAACCTTGCCGTCGGGAGACACGGCATACACCGCGTCTTCGCCCTGCGAAGTGACCCATGCATTGCCGCGAGAGTCGATGGAAAGCCCTCGGAGTTGCATGCCAAATCGCGGCAGCAGGAACTTCCGCTGGAGAACACCATTCTTCAGTTGGAATTTCGCAAGGCTGTTCGGCGCGATCCCTACCAACCCATTGCTGATCCATACCGTGCCGTCCGGAGCAAGAGCAGCGCCGAAGGGCCCGCTTCCACCTTGCTCCTGGAACTGTATGGCGTGGCTGGGGTCGCCGCCCGGGAACACAAATACGCTGTCATTCCCATAACTCGCAATCCAGATGTTGCCGGAAGGGTCGGCGACCATACCCTGGGCACGCAACGGCCCGCCTTGGTAGCCCTCCGGCCCAGAAATGGGCTCACCGAAAGGTGAGAACTCCGAGATGCTGCCGTTCCCGTCCAGCGTAGGATTGACCATACCCCAGCCGAAATTTCCCTCCCATACAAAACCGCGCCGATCGATGGTGATTCCGTACCCTCCGCCAAGAAGTCCTCCGCCAGTAACGGGCGATTTCGGTTTGCCGTTACTGCCATCGGACGGTTGCCCATTCGGCTTCAGCACCATCATGGTCTTACTCGACTTGGTAGTTTGTTGCACGACGTTGTTGGTAATCCAGGCATAGCCTTCGGCATCAAAGACCAGGTTCCCCAGTCCCCCGATCAAGTTGCTGTCGTCCCCGGAGTCGTTCACCTTCACCGTGACTGTCCACGCATCTGGGCTGGCAATAAGAGCCGGGGTATAGGAGGAAGACAGCCTCGCCAACAGCGAGATGAGTCTCACGTTGCGTGCGGGATCCCGCGCCAGGTTCGCCAGGGCTTCTGCGGTGTCCTGCGGAAGTGAGCCCCGGGCAGGGACGGTCAGCGACAGCAACGCGGCGGTCGCGGCGTGCGAATTTACGCAAGCCACCAGCAAATTGGCCAGCGTGCGGGTCATCCGCAACGAGTTGGTTTGGTCAGCGTTCGGCGATTGCAGAAGAACCTGTGACGAAGTCCCGGTTATCACGTCCACCAGGTTATTGTTCATCCCTGCGGCAATGCGTAGGCCGAAAGAATCGCCCGAGATCACGCCGGTCCGGTAAAACTGCGCCATCGAATAACTGGCCGCAACGGTCGTGAGTTCATTCATGGTGACACACGACGGCAGGTTCGGGCCGAGAACAGCGATGAACTGCACGCCAACGTCGACCTGGGCACTCAGGAAGAAGATGCTCTCTGTCGAGTCTTTGGATGAAGTGATCTGGAAGCGTCCGTGTGAGTCGCTCTTTGCCTGGGCAAGCCTGTATGGGGTGCCTGTGGTGGCCTCAAACAACGTGACAGTTACGTTACGCAAAGGCACAGAAGATGCGGTACCTCCCGACTGTATCGTGCCGGTGATGGTTTCGCCGTAGAGCGCAGAGGCTATGCAGACGATTGCCACAGAAACTGTGGCAATCCGCATGCGGAGCAAAAGGAATGAAATGAGGCTCATCTTGGGTCAACTCTTTCTCAGACCAGTGGGTCGGTTCGCTAGCTCTTGCGCAGTCATCCTCATCTTGTAGGTCAGCGTGGAACGAGCTGGATCCGCTAAGAGCCGGAACAGGCCAGGCTCGAACCTATGGATAGCTCCGGCTCCCCCCACCGACAAAAAACCGGCAGGACAGACTGACCGGAACGGCTGATCGGAGGAGGCACGTATCGGGGGGGAAAATCTATCGGGGGGGAATCTATTGGGGGAGGAAATCTATTGGAGTTACTGATGTATCGGAGGAGAAGCCTGATTATACACGCGTGGAGGTAATGATCAAGTCCGTTGTTGCAGCGCGTGAGCCAGAACGTGGTGACAGAGAACTCTCACGAATTCCCGGGGAGTTCGGGAGTTGCGGGACAGGGAGCTGCGGGACGACCGCCAAGCGATCGCTGCCGTGTTGGGCTAGAGTTGAAGTGACAGCTGAAATCCTGGGCAGAGTGTTCAGCTGTCCCTGACGGGAAGTAGTGCGGTGAGAGCATACTCATTGCCCGCAGATGAGGGACTTGCCGGTGAATAGGTATATGCTGTCACCGGATTCGCCTCCGGATTTGCCTATCGCTCCCGCGCCCCGAAACGAGGTGACCGTCCCCGGGTTGCCGTCACGCTTTTCTCGCGCATCGAAAAACGTCTTGCCGTATCTGCCACCTTGGCGATTGGACCCCAGTGACACGAGGACGCCATAAGGGAGAGGACTCATGAATCAGCCGACCGCATCGGCCCGAAGTCACTGTCTGTCGCCCGCGCGCGCAAAAATAGCGATCGATGCGCCCCTTGGCCCAACTACTTACGCGCGGATGTTCCCTCAGTTGCCGCAATTTCAAGCCGATGAGCAATTCTTGTACGCCCTCGGACGCGCAGGCGGTGTCTGTGATTGCGGAGACGTCGATGACTCTCCTGACTCCCTGGCTGACAGTGCGGCTGGCTGGCCTATTTTTGGTCAATTTGTGGCTCACGATATAACCGCGGATCGATCCACTCTGCGAGCCCATACCAATACGGCAGAATTACACAATGCTCGCAGTCCGAGACTCAACCTCGAATCTCTGTACGGCGACGGACCGACCGGCCATCCGTTTCTCTACCAACGCGACGACCCGGCGAAGTTCCTGCTTGGTTTGGACGGAGCTGACATACAACGGAACGCAGAGGGCACCGCGGTGATCGGCGACCCACGCAACGATTCGCACATGCTGATCTCTCAATTGCATCTAGCCGTGTTGAAAGCTCACAATGCGTTTGTCGATGACGCCCGGCTGGCTGGAGTATCGAACGATCACGTCTTCGAGGAAGCTGCCCGGCAGTTGCGGTGGCACTATCAGTGGATCGTTCTCAACGAGTTTCTGCCTACGCTTGTCGGAGCGCCCCTTGCAGCTCACGTTCTAAGAGAAGGGCCGCGTTATTTTCGCCCCGTTCAAGACGCATTTATACCGCTCGAATTTGCCGATGCGGCGTACCGATACGGCCACTCTCAGATTCGTCACCGCTACCACTTGAACTTACTGAGCGATCCTGTCCCGCTCTTTCCTGACCTCTTGGGATTCCGTGCAGTACCGCGCCAACACGCGGTTGACTGGAAACTGTTCTTCGACGCGGGCGGTGCCGAGCCGGCACAACGAGCGAAAAAGATTGATGGAAAACTTGTAAAGGCGCTGATAGAGCTGCCGGTAGCTGTCACCGGCGAAACCGAAATCGAGGCCTACCATTCTCTCGCCGTTCGTGACCTGCAACGCGGGCAGGGTGTCGGCCTGCCATCTGGCGAGGCCGTGGCCCGACACATCGGGGCCACGCCGCTCACTGCAGACGAGGTTGGCATCGCTTCTACGGGTTGGCGGGGCGAAACGCCTCTGTGGTATTACATCCTTCGTGAAGCAGACACTTGTCAAGGTGGTCATCGTCTTGGCCCAGTCGGTGGTCGAATCGTGGCTGACGTATTGGTGGGACTCATCGATGCGGATGCGACATCGTTTCGCCGGAGCAACCAGGACTGGCGACCTGGAAAAACACTTAGCGAATTACTGGCCTCCTAGTGGGGGATATTCCGGCCATACTCCTGAAAAACGGTTCGTATCCTTAGGGTAACTTACGCCTGGTCCTGCATTACGCAAAGTGCCAGTCCCGTCTGGTCGCGAATTCTCCTAGCAAAGTTTTGCGGTTTGGCGTAAGTGGGCCGCAGGATCGTGCCCACGGCCCTTTTCATTTGCTTACCAGGACAGAGAACCCCCCGTTATCTGTCCTCCTGACTGGATCACCCGCTCCAGTCAAAAATGAGAGTGGTGTGGAATAAACGCAGGTTGCCCTTGTACGGCCCCGAGACCAAAAATCTTTAGTAACACGGTGGTGCGTGAGCAACACAGGGATGCCTCGCAAGGGATTGAATCATTTGTCTTTGCTGCTCGTAGATACAGTTAAGCCAGCGCGGGGGCATCGCGTGCTTTCTTTCGAACATCACAACCACGGTGAGTCGAGAAAGAAAAGAAAGGATGGTAATCCAACATGAAGAAAGTGCTATTAACCTTGGTCATGTTCTTTACGGCGTCCGCTTTCGCGCAGCCGTATTATTATCATCATCACCATCATCGCCATTGGCACCACTACTATGCGCACCACTATTATCGGCACCACCATCCCAACACGGTGATAGTCGTTCGCTAATGCAATTCGCGGAGAACACGGCTAGCGCACTGGGGCATTTAGGCCTAATTTCGGGCACATGCCCCCTAGCGCTTTTCTCAACGATTCTTGGTTGAACAGTCCTGATCTGAGCACTGCCAGGCGGGAGAACTGCCGGGTTACCCCTTGGCCCTCACGTACATTGGGGGTAATTCTGTCCCGAATCATCCTGGAACTCCCGCCTTTGTCCTCGTACCCTTATCCCGTCCGTAACAGTGAGTGTACGTCCTGTCCGTCACCTGGTTTGTCATCACCGGTTCTTCCGCCTTTCCGCGCGATCTCCATTCCAGAAGTTATCTTATGAACAGGGTCTGCAAATGATTGGCATCAAGGACATCGAAACTCGGCAACTGGAGAAGCGGGATCTGGGCGACTCCCTGCAATTTGTGCTCAAGCGAAATCCCCGATGGGGACACGTGATTGCCGGACTGATTGTGATTGGCGGGGTCAGTTTCGTTGCGTGGTGGCGGCATAGTGTCATGCTTCTCGTCTTCGCGGTGGTTGGAATCATTGGACTCGTCTCCAACCGACTGCGCGGCGGCGAAACAAGGTTGCTCGTCAACCGGGCCGAGGTCGTCGCGCAGGGAGATCTTCAGAGCTCGCCCGCCGAGGAGATGACCATTCCCCTGAATGAGATCACCTCGATGGGGTGGAGCGCCGGCGGCCAGGACGACAGCGGCGGCCTTTACGTCGCGAAGGGATTTGCGCGGTCGTATATCGTACCCGGCGCCTCCGATGCGCAGGCTCGCGAGATTCTCGCGGCGATCACAGGAAAATTTCCGGGATTTCCCATTGACGACAAAACCTGGGCTTCGTTGATCTGGGGCGATGAAAGCGTGCTCATGGATCTCGGCCTCGATGAGAGTAACCAAGGCGAAGACTCTCGCAGCAAGTCATAGAGTTGCTGATGCGCGGCTCGACATCGATCAAAACACTCGTAGAAGCTGCTTTCTTGGTAGAATGCGCAAGAGCGCCGTCCCCCAGGCAATCTCCCCATCTCGTATCGAAGCGCTGAAAGTGCGCAAGCTGGTCTCCTCGGCATCCCATCGCCGAATGAACGGTCTCGAGAGACCCGGAAAGAAAGGTCTAGCCAGTATGGCGCAGCAGGCTATCGATCTCGCGCAGCAGACCAACGCGTCCTCTATCAGTCGTTGGCTGTCGGGTGCAGGCAAATCCCTTCTCCCCGCCGGATGCTGCCTGCTGGTCGGGCTCTTCTATCTCTCCGCCTTCTTTCCCAAGCACCACGCGTGGGAGGCCGCCGCTTTCATCTTTGTGGGCTTGGGTGTTCTCGCAGGACTGCACCATTCCACCTCCGTTCCGGCCGCCGTTCCGCTCTTCCTGGACGATGTTGTCCACGTGGTGCTGGGAGCCCTGTCGGTCCAGCTTGCCATCCGAAGCGGCGGGATGACGGCTGTCCAGGGGGCGGCCATGGTGGGCGGGCTGGCATGGCTCAGCGGACGAATAGGCCTGCTTGATCAGCGAGTGCTCCCGGCATCCCTCTACTGCGGAGCCTTTGTTGGGATGACCTCGCCGCATGTCCTGCCGGGTACTTCCTGGGTCTTCCTAGCCGCGACCATCGCCGGCATCATCTACTCGTTGGCCCGGCATTTCTGGGTCGGCATCGGCGGCAAACTCGGGACCATCGCATTTGCGGGTACCGCGCTCACCGTGATGGCGGCTCGGCTGACGGGATGGAATCATGCGGATCCTGCCGCTTCTCCCATCGATGGCCTCTGGCTGTGGGCGGTTTTCGGTGTAGCCATCGTGGCCGCCATCGTCACTTTCTGGTTATCGGAGCCCTGCAAGTTCGGGGCGGTGTGTGCCTCGGCAGTACCCTCTGCCATCCTGGCGCTGGGCATCAATCTGTTGAGTCCGGCGTGGCAGGTCAAGATGCTTCCGCTCGCGGCTGCGTGGTTCGGCGCGAGCTTTGCCGGCATGACGTCGATGGAGCGCCTCGCCGGCCGGTATTGGATGCTGCCATTGTTGGGCTTGATTTTCGGAGTCCTGTTCGCTGGTTCCGGCCCTCGCGTGCACGGTTTCGGAGGACTCCTTGGAATCACTGCTCTGGTGTCGGTAATGGCAGCATTGGGACTTGCCCGGTGGGGGCCAACCAATGCGATCAGCTCGCCGAAGGATGTCTAGCTGCCACCCTGCTTAGAGATAGCGAGGTAGCTCGGATTCTGAATAGGTAGCGCGAGCTCGGTCACCTGCACTCGAGCGCTTGAGGGCGAATGAAACGACGCCAGGGCGTAGAGAATAGCGCGTGATTTGTTGTTTAGTCACTATGCTGACGGATCCCTAACCCACCGCTATGGTCCGTGCAGTCAACGAGGACATACTGATAGCACTTCGGTGAGCCCACTGGTGAATATGGGACGATATGGACGATATGGGACACATCTCCCACATCTCCATTTCCGTCTGGTCACTAATTTCCATTGGTGATCACTTGCCTTTCACCGGTTTTGTCACCCAACCATGCGGGCAGCGCGGGAAAGCGGGTGAATCGGTATCCTGTACCGGATTAGACCAGTCCACCTCACCAACACCGGGAACCAACCGGTTCTGCGACGGTATCCTTTCAGCTACCTGTCCCTGTCCGCCTTGCCCGTTGCCCACACGTATGTTGTTGCAAATGCAAGATGGCTCGCCGCTGGAACACGGCGTATCCGTTTGGTCCGCTGCATGCAATAGGTAGTGCGTCCCGGCGAACTCAAAACCAAAGCGTTGCGAGTTTAAAAGACAAATTCAGTCTGGTTCCACTGCACGGAACCCCAAGGAGAATGTCATGAAAATCAATTCCATCGCTCAGTCGTCCATGAAGAGCCTGAAAAAACTAGCTCTCGGCGGACTTACCTTGGCCACGTTGGCCATGGCAGTCCCACAACCTGCAAAGGCGGATACAGTGTCAATTGCGGTTGACGCCATCAACGTCGTTGAAGCAGTCGTTTTTAATTACGGCACGATCAAGTGGGTTTATACGCAACAAAAGTAGTAAACGGATCGCAAACGGATCCGCCGCCAAAGAGTGAGAATGCCAGTATGGCTCGGTCGGCAGTTGGGACTGAGCCATACTGGCGCCATTGTTCTCACGCATGTCCCCAATCTCAACGCGCGTTGGTTTCCTCAAGCCTGCCTCTTGGCTAACATGGCCGCTAACGAACGCAACTCGTTCGCCGGATCGGGGCTCTCACCGTTGCCCAGACCAAAACGCGGGGTCGCCGGCTCGCAGGAGTAGTTTCATTGACAGGAGGGGCGATGGGGACCAGCTTGGTTTCTATTGCGGGAGAGGGAGGACAGACGGGGAGTGACCCTAAGCGAATGGAATTGCCTGAAATGCTCAGTGGAAACGGGTCGATGGCTTGCTAAGGGTCGAACATTAGCGAACATTGCGTTTCCTCCGCAGCGACCTTTCTGGGCCGTCCGCGCCTTTGCGCTGCCAAACTGCGGTGCATTTCTCGTTCGAGCGAGCCGATGAATTCTCGCGTCCCTAAGGGCCGGCCGGTATGAGTACACTGGCGTATCGCCGCCAACTCAGATTCGGTTTCTCCCGTGGCAAGAAATGTCCGCCAGGTACAATCGGACCAATGAGCCCGCCACAGCTCCGTCGCTAGATACCTGTCAGGCTGGACTAGACCACAATGGGCAGCGGCACTGGACCACTCCCACCTTTCGGCTTTGGGTACCAAGCCCGCACGCACCGGATTCAACTCTGTATAACGCAAGGCTTTCCACAGATGCCACTCATCTAAGGGGCAGGAGTAGAACCTTCCCTGCCAGACGTGCCCGCTGGAATGATGAACGGCGTTCCAATAAGCAGCATATCGGCCGTGCGTGTCCTTCAGCGCACGGCCCATGACATCCAGTTTTCCCGGGATCGTGATGAGATGCACGTGGTTCGACATCAAACAGTAGCCGACGAGTGCCAAGCTGTGCAAATCGATGCTTTGTCGCAACAGATCGAGATAGACCGTGCGATCGGCATCGGTATCAAGAATGAACTGTCGTGCATTGCCTCGCTGAGTCACGTGGTGTGGCACGCCAACGGCAACCACACGGGCCAAACGCGTCATCCATCGCACCCCTACTCAATGATGACCTTGTGGACGCTTAGGGCGCACCCACCAATTCGGGATTAGAAGCTTCGCAATGATGATGCACATTTCCGGATGAATTTCTCTTGTGGGCCTCGTTAAGTTTGTTTCACGTTCCTGTCCGAGACTGCATGAAACGGATTCAGAACGTCTACAGTGATCCTATGATCTCGCAGACAGGCGAATTTGCTTTAGGGTCACTTCCGTCTGTCCTGGTTTTACTCCTCTCCTCAAGAGGCTCGGCGTTGTCTACCCCTCCGATCAGACGGCGCTCCGCCAAGCGATCGCGGCCGTGTTGGGCTAGAGTTGAAGTGGCAGCTGAAATCCCGTGTACCTGTGTTTAGCCGTCCCTGACGGGAAGTAATGCGGTGAGAGCATACTCATTGCCCGGAGATGAGCGACTTGCCCGGTCGATAGGTAAGGTGTCACCGGATTTGCTCCAACCTACCAGAAATACTAAAGCGCGATTCGGATGAACTTGATGGCTCGCGCAAACGTCCGGTCGATCCTGTAGGCTTATGGGCCTTAGGAGAGCGGTGATTTGGCAACCGTCTGTATCACCCAGAAATTGCTGCAATAGGTATGCTGTCCGATGCTGTCCCCTTATCTCCCCCTTATCTCCCAGCAGCATTTCGCGGGGGTTGAGCTATCTGTCCGAAATATCCCCTTCCTTATCTGTACCCTGTCACCGGTTTGTGTCATAGCGCCAGTGACGATGCAGCGTGGGCCGCACGGGCCCCTTAGTGCTTGCGCCGGTCGTTGCGGGGCCGTTGCGTGGCGCAGGTTGTGCCAGATTTTGAGGCTCTGCACCCCCTGGCCCGCGGGTGGTGGGATAGGGTAAAGCGGGCGGCTCCCGCAGCGAGCTCAGATCGATCACAGCGATGCCATTGCCGGCCACGCCAGTGATGGCGACCTGTACGTTGTCTTTGCTGTCGCCCACCAGGGCGCGGTAGTTTTGCGATAAGGGAACCGGCAGCGAAACCCGCGCGCGAAAGGCGCCGGTGCGGCCATCGAACACATCGATCGCTTGCGTGCCGGGCTGGAAGAGAAGCGCACCGTCAGGAGAAAGATTCGCTCCATAAACGTAGCTCGCGTCAAAACCCTCGCGGACATTCAGCGTTTGGAAGCCCTGGATATTCATCAGATCATCGAGCAGCAGTCCATCGGCATAGAGGCTGGTCCCGTTGGCATCCAGGACCGCGTCGTAACCACCAGCGCCCAGATTTTCGCACTGGTTACAGTAGGTGATCGCGCCGGTCGACGTGTTGACGCTGCCGATTTGTCCTTCGTTGACAAAGTAAAATCTGCTGCTGTCCGCTGCCATGGGCAGCCGGCCATAAGGATAGTCGCCCTGGTTCCCTATGTAGCCTGTAACCCCGCCAACCGGCGCAATTGTGCCTGTGCTTGTATTCAAAGAGTAAAGGAAAGGGCAGCCGTCACCGTTCTGATCGAAGGTGGCGAACCAAACCTGGCCGTTATCGCTGATGGTCACGCCCGCGGGTGTGGCACAAATCGCGTATTGGTAGACTGGCGAGATCTGCGAGGCAAACGCAAAGCTCTGGATGGAAGCAGGCTGATCGGGGTTCAGCACATAAACGGCAATAGCCCCGGCATCGGAGATGGCCAGTTTGGAGCCGTCCGGCGATAGGGCAAGCGCTAACAACCGCTGCGGGCCATAGGCTCCGGCTGGGCTGGGAATGGGGATGGAGTTTAACCACTTGCCCGCAGTTCGAGAAAAAACCCGAACCTGGTTCACGTCGCTGAAGTAGTAGACGTCGCGGTGCGGATCGTAAATGCCATCAAGTAACTGGCCGTTTACCGGGAAACTCTGGATGGCCGGCAGGTAGGTGATACCGGCTTTGACGATGTTCGATCCGGCGCCATTAGTGACCATCATGTCAGACGCGTTGCCCGCAGTGCCCGGAGGCATCGTGTATTCCAAGCCTTCTAGCGGAAAGCCTCCTGCGCCGCTTGCGGCAAGTTGAAAAGCATCTGGGTAGTAGCCGGTGAGGCTGACGGACTTGCCTCCGAGGGTGACGCTCAGATCCGTGGGCGGCTCGGCCAGACGAGTGACGTTCCCAACCGGGTAGTAGTCACCAAAACCATAGCCGTAGAAGGAGCCGGGACCTCCGCCCTCTGCGGTCGCATACGAGGTTGTGTTTTCGACGACCCAGGGACCGTAGCTGTATCCCTCAGGAATGAACTGCTCGCCACCATCGGTCGTGAGCGTCACCACGTCCACGGGTCCCGCCCGGCCAGCGGGCGTAGTGGCAAAGAGAGATGATCCAATCACGGTCGAATACGCGGTATTCGTCGCCGGCACTGCGTTGAAATAGATACTGCCCAGGTTGACGGCGTTGGAAAATCCGAAACCGCTCGCCTGCCAGGTTACCTCGGCGCCACCCTGCACCGGCCCGAACGTGGGCATCAATGTAGAAGGCGCAAAAGGGACGCCGGTCGGCAGCGGCTTAACCTGCGTGGTGTCGATCAAACCAAAGCCCTCGGGGATCACCCCGCCCAGCAAGCCGTCGTCGCTGATTGCCTGAATGAGGGGTGCGCGGTTCAGGTTCTGAATGGCCGGGAGCCAACCAGTCTGTTGACCCGTGACCAGGTTGTAGACGTAGACAAACGAGAACTGGGGGGAACTGGTGAGATAGATCGTTTGGTTATCCGGCCCGATGACCATGTTGGGATAGTTGAACGTGGTTTGTGAAACACCGGCCGCAAAGCTATTTTTAACAGCGAGCGTCGCCGCGTCGAGGATCCAGATCGTCGATCCATCGAAGGCAGCGATGTTGTTGCCGTCGGGGCTGACGGCAAGGGTCGTCAGGGAGCTGTTTGTACCGGTCTGCAATGTCGGCGAGATCACCACGCTTTGGCTGCTGAGATCGATGGAGCAAAGATTCGAGGAGCCCTCGGATGACAGAGTGGGTGTCATCGCGAACCGGGTACGGCCACTGGTGAGCAGGCCGAACTCGAACGTTTTGCCGCAACCGCCTGAAGACAGGCCGGTGAGCTGTGTGGTGGCGTTGGTGGAAGGCTTCCAGATGACCGGTGGGCCGTTGCCATCCACCCAGGAAAGGCCAGGAACCAGGAAATATCGCTGCAGCAGCAGTGCTCCGCCGGCCAGCGCGTAGACGGCATTGGCAGCGAACCCGGAGGCGCCAATGCTGCTCGAGAGATAACGCATGGTCACAACGAGGTTGACGGGATCGACCAGATACAGATCGCCTGACAGAGTGCCGACATAGAGCACGCTGTTATCCGGCGCAATATCAATGCCGAAGGCGCCGGGGATGTTGAGCGAGGCGATGGTGGTTTCTGTTTTCTCATCAAATACGTTCAGATGGCCAAGGCTGTAATCGCTCGAGAAGAAGCGTTGATTTGCGCTGTCGTAGACCGTCCAGTGCGGCGGCGGAAATTCCGAATAGTCCGCATCGGCATCGGTACGAACAAACTTCGAGCGTGAGGTAAGCGGCACCGGCGTAATGATTGGCGGGGGGCCGATGCTAATGGGGATGTTCATGGAAGAAGTTGCGCTACCAAAGGTCACCTTGAGGGTTGCATTTCCGCTGCTTGCGCCAGTGCCGGCCGAAAAGATCAAGTCAAAGTTTGCGCCGGCTCCAGGAAAGGTGGTGCTCGCCGGGGAGGCGGTCACGCCGTTCGGCAGGCCCGTGACCTGAAATGCGATCGAGCCTTGTGTGCTTCCATTGATGCCGCCGATGCTGACCTCGGTTAATGCGGAGGAGCCGGCGGGTACCGTCACGCTGCCAGGTTGCGCCGAGATATTCAGGGTGACGGGCGAAACGATGAGATTGAATTGTGTGCTGCGAGACAGGCTTCCGCTTACCCCGGTGACGAGGACCTCGGCAGTCGTTTCGGGCGGCGCACTGAGCGCGGCACTCAGGATTACGTTTTGGGTGGAGCCGGGACTCAGGACAAAGCTTGCCGTCGAAGCCGTGACCCCGGTGGGCAGCCCTGCGAAGGTCACCTGGATCGGCGCGTTGAACCCGTTAGAGCCGGTGGCGGTAATTGCAATGGAGGTGGTTGCACTTGCATTCACACTCGCGGTGGAGCTACCGGAGGATAGGCTGAAGTCTGGCGTCGTGTTGATGGTGAGCGCGAGCGTGGTACTGTCCTTAAGCGATCCGCTGGAACCGCTGAACTGAATGTTCGTGTTTCCGGCGACGACGGTGTTGTCGGTGGTCAGGGTAATGGGCGCACTCGTGTTGGCGAGAACGGTGAAGTTTGTCGTCGATGCAGTGACGCCGGCAGGGAGCCCGCTGATGCTGACGCTGATTGAACCCGTAAAGCCGTTCACGCCCTGAGCGGAGACCTCGATCGTCTGGTTTTGGGAGCGGTTGAGTGTCAGCGAAGAAGGATGCAGGGAGAGCGTAAAGGAGGGTGGCCCGAGCACGCTGATGCTTAGATTGGCGGCGTGCGTAATGGAACCGCTGACGGCCTGAACGGTAACTGTCGCAGCGCCGACCGCGGCGGTGCCGGCCGCAACGGTAAAGGTGACTGCCTGCATGCCGGTGGCAGGGAGCGAAAACGTTGCTGGGCTGGCCGTGACCCCGAGAGGCAGCCCGCTAAGCGTAACCGAGACCGACCCGGAAAAGCTGTTGAGGCTGCTCGTTATAACGGGAACGGTCTGGGAGCCACCTTGCGGGATTGAAATGCTGGGGTTGCCGAGCGACAGCTGGAAATCCGGGGCCTCGGAGCTGCCGCTGCCGGAAGAGGGAGGTTGGCTACCTCCGCCGCACCCCGCGACGGCCAACAACGTCAGAATCAGGAAGCCATGGGTAGCAGCGCAGAAGAAACGGAACAATCCCGGCCTGAACGAAGAGGCCAAGAAATTAACCTTACACATGACACGACTCCCAAGAACCGTGAATGAGAATCAGAGTAATTTAGCGAGGGGATTGTTCTAATATACCATTATCGTTCGTCCAGGCGCGACGAGAACTCAGGTCATGCAGGACGAAAGAGGTGACAGACAGGACAATTACTCTCGTAGTCATAAGCAGTGGGTGATCGCCCCGTCTGTCACCGGGTTGTTCGTCCCCTCGGAAAGTGCCAGTTCCGTCTGTCCACGAAACTGCCTGTCCACGAAACTGCCCTTCCGGCCTATCACTTCAATTCTCAGCGGCCGGCGTGGTTTAATCCATCTGCATAATTCGTCATCTGCATGCAACGCTTGGCATCTCTGCTGAATTGCTTATCCGACCGTCTCGCACTGTGACAGTTGGGAAACACCAGATAGCCCGTTAGGGCCTCTACGGGCTACACATCGGTTGCACGCTGGGTTGCAGCAATAGGTCTGCTGTCGATCCGGGGACCGGGAACCTAAAAATAAATTCATAATCCACTCCTTCAAACGGGAGTTTTGTGGGCAGAAGGAACTGAAGTGCCAGCTCCGTCTGTCCACGAAACCTCCTGTCCACGAAACCTCCCGGATTACCCCTGGTCACGAATTCTCTGGTCTTGGTCACGAATTCTCCGGTCTAGCCCGGCGCTCTCTGTCCCGCATCGTCCGTCCGCTTTGCTACCATTCGAATAGCTAACGCTTCTAAGATAGACGAGGCTTCGGTTCCCAATGGGCGACTGGGCTACATATAGTGGCACTCTGATCGATAAGGAATTTCCCTGCGTGACGGCCTTCTTTGATGAAAGCGGCCATTCGGCGTCGACTCGCGCGGTTGCTATTGGTGGAGCGATGGCAACGCCAAAACGCTGGAGAGCATTGAGGGAGAGATGGACAAACATCCTAGAGAAATTCTCGGTGGGGACGTTCCACATGACGGATTTCGAGAACAGAAAAGGTGAATTCCTTGACTGGGATGAGAATCGGCGGCGGCGGATGCTCGCCGAATTGTTTGATGCGATTGAGGAGAGCCCACTGATCTTAATCGGCGCGGCGGTTGTAGTAGAGGACTTCAACCGCCTAGACGCTGCGATAAGGCGTCGGCTGATGGATCCATGGTACCTCTGTTACCGTTCCTGTTTTGAGGAAGTATTGACGGTGGGCTATTTAGTTGACCCCCTTGAGGAGGATATCGAGCCGGAGTGCTCAGGCGTCCGAGCATGTTTCTATGAGGAGCATCGCCAATATAAATATGGCCCAGCAATTTTTCGCCTGGCGCAGGAGAGTGCCGAGGTGCCAGGTTCACGGCGAGCGGTCGGCATAGTAGGGTGGGGGACTAAGGGCTCTTCCGTTCATTTTCAGCTTGCGGACCTGGTAGCTTACGAACTGCGCAAACACGTAGAAAACTCCGTCTTTCGGCAGGGTAGGCCGACACGTTGGCCGATGAAGCGACTGCTAAAAACGGTCTTCGTCGCAAATATCTTTACGGGTTTCGACACGTCAGTTTGTGTGGACGAGGGGCAATTCGCAATGTTCAGGCATGGGTCTCTAGCTGACATGAGGGCCGGCGACGTCGTACGGCTGGTCGCGGGCCCGAGACCCGAACGGTTCGAGCAGAATCGGTTAGGGCAGTAGCGTGCGAGACGTTTCCGCAAACAAGATAGGTTGGCACCATAGCAATTCACCCGAGCTCACCCGGCCCGCGCCGAACGAGATGTGATCCCTCTCGTTATCTCTCCTGCCAAGATTTCAGATCAAAAGCAGAAGGGGGATACGTGTCATGCCCCTTCTCTCGTCCCCTTAGTTAGCAGACTCGTCTCGCATGCCCGTCGGCTAAGATCAATTGGTACTCTGATCTTCCTTTGGGGTATTGCCGGTAAGCGTCGCCGGTAGCCTACGCTTCTGCTTGATAGCTTCAATCTCACCACTAGGCGTGAGGTTGAGGTTCAAGTACTGGAGCAAACCTATGTGCTTGACCCTGTCTCCCTTCACCAGCCCGTAAACAATGAGCGTTTCCACCGCATACTGAACATTTGCCAGAGCGTGCTGTAGTTCTTGACTCGGCTGCACGATGCTGAGTCCTGGATTTAACACTTGAACAAGGTTCACGGTCCCAGCACCCGAGCCGGGGTACTCATACAAATACTTCAGAATGTCTTGCTCGGTCTGGCTGTACTCCCCGGAGGGAGCTTCTTTCTGCTTGGGCTTCTTATCAGTCATCGGAACCTCCAAGGTAAAGCATACTACCCGGAAATTAGTGACGAGACGGGACGTAACCCATGGCGGTCTCTCGACGTAGGTGAGCGTTCTGTCTGGCCATTAATTACGCGAGCTCACCCGGCCCGGGCCGAACGCGATGTGATCCCTCTCGTATCTCTTCTGCCAAGATTTCAGATCAAAAGCAGACGGGGATACGTATCATGTCCCCTTCTCTC
>CAVUYJ010000001.1:0-777957 GCA_963745725.1 uncultured Acidobacteriaceae bacterium | reverse complement strand
GCCGACGCGTTCCAGTCCCAGGACCTCGGCCCAGATCCCTGCCAGCATGGTTTCGATCTCCCCCTGAGGCGGCTCGTAGCCCTGCACCGCATAGGCATCGGCTTCCGGCGCCGGCAGCGCCTCGGCGGTCCAGCTTGCCGTTGGGGGTCAACGGCAGCGATGGCAATTGCACATAGGCCGCCGGCACCATGTACTCGGGCAGATGCGCGGACAGATGCGTACGCAGCTGCTCTGCACTCACCGCCGGGCCATCTTCTGTCTCGCTCGTGACCGCGCAGGTGTAGTAGGCCACCAGCCGCTTGTCTCCCAGCAGTGTCCTCGCGCGCCATCACCACCGCCTCGCGTACTCCGGGATATCCACTCAGCCGAGCCTCGATCTCACCCAGCTCGATGCGGAAGCCACGAATCTTGACCTGAAAATCGTTGCGGCCCAGAAACTCGATGTTGCCGTCCGCAAGCCAGCGCCCCAGATCCCCCGTCCGGTACATCCGCGCCCCAGCCTCGACACTAAACGGATCGGGCAGAAACCTCTCCGCCGTCAGCTCCGGACGGTTCAGATAACCCCGCGCTACCCCCGCCCCGCCGATGTACAACTCCCCGCAACCCCATCGGCACCGGCTGCCCATGCCCATCCAATATGTAAACCTGCGTGTTCGCAATCGGACGACCAATCGGACGAGATTGCTGCAGATCGTCAGCGCGGCAGTCCATGCAGGTAGCACAGACGGTGGTTTCGGTTGGACCATATAATTGTTCAAGCTGCAGCGATACTCGTTCGACATGTCCCAGCGATTGGCATGTGCTCGGTAACGACTTCGCCGCGCAATGATCAAAGCGAGCTTAGAGTGCAATTGATACTGTTCCGCGTCAATGCCAGAAAGTCAGCAGCATGGAGGCAAAGTGACGTGGGTGATCTCGTATCGTTGCATGAGCCATCTGAAATAACTCGGATCTTTGTGACCAGCCTGGTCTTGCGCGATCACAAGTCGAGTGCAGCCGCCTCGAGTAGTGGCCAGAAAATTCCCATACCGATACATCGAAACTGAAGAGTCTGCTGAAGTACGCGCCTACATCGTCTGAAGCGATAGGCACTCTGCATCCGAGCGAGCGATAAGTTCACGAGTCCGCGATGTTCGACCATGACGCCTTTGGGCAGTCCGGTGGAGCCGGAGGTGTAGATGACATAGGCCAGGTGGTGGGGAGTGAGGCCGATGGCGGCGGGATCGGGGTTGGTTGCGGGCTGGTCCAGCCAGGGTGGAGTCGGGGCATCCAGATCGAGCACCGGCAGGGAGTCATCAAGTCCGCGAAACAGCTCGGCCAGGTGGCTCTGGGTGAGCAGGGCTACCGGCTGGGCAGTCCTCCAGCATGAAGCGCAGCCGGTCGGCGGGATAGGCCGGATCCAGCGGCACATAGGCGCCTCCGGCCTTGAGCACCGCCAGCAGGGCGACGATCATCTCGAAGCCGCGCTCCACGCAGATGGCCACCCGGCCGTCCGGCTGCACTCCCAGCTCGCGCAGATGGTGCGCCAGCGGTTGGCTCTGGCGGTTCAGCTCCGCATAGCTCAGCTGCTGCTCTTCGTAGACCACCGCTACCGCATCCGGGTCTTCCACCTGCTCCTCGAACAGCTGATGGACACACTTGTCCGGCAGGAAACTCCGCCGCGGTGTCGTTCCACTCGTAAAGCACACGATGACGCTCGGCTCGCTGAGCATGGGCAGGCGATCGACGGCCTGCGGTGTCGTCCGCCACCATGGCTTGCAGCAGATTGCGGAAATATCCGAGATAGCGTTCGATCGTCGCCCGCTCGAACAGCGAAGTGGCGTACTCGATGCCGCCGACGATGACTGTTGCCTGCTTCCTGCAAGGAGAGGGTCAGATCGAACTTGGCCACGCTGATGGACAGAGCCGAGACAGCGGCAGCACTTCCAGTCCGGGCAGATCCAAGTGCCCCGTGGGCAGTGTTCTGCCAGGCGAACATGACCTGGAACAGCGGACTGTGGGCCAGGCTGCGCACCGGCTGCACCAGCTCGACCACCTGTTCGAAGGGAATATCCTGATGCTGCTGCGCGGCCAAGGCCTGTGCCTTGACCTGCTCGCAGCAGCTCGCCGACTGTGGGTGAGCCGGACAGATCCAGACGCAGCGCCAGAGTGTTGACGAAGAAGCCGATCAGGTTTTCGATCTCCACCCGTCCACGGTTGGCCACCGGGGTGCCGATCACCACATCCTGCTGGCCAGACAGTCTGGCCAGCAGCGCCGCCCAGGCCGCCAGCAGGGTCATGAACAGCGTGGTGCCGTGACGTCGGCTCAGATCCTTCAGTCCGGCCGTCAGCTGCTCATCCAGCACCAGTCCCGCAAAGGCGCCGGCATAGTCCTGCTGCGCCGGACGCGGATGATCTGCGGGCAACTCCAGCAGTGCCGGCGCTCCGGCCAGCGTGTCTTCCAGTACTCGGCCTGCTGCTGCAGGATCTCGCCTTCGATCCACTGCCGCTGCCAGACGGCGTAGTCGGCATACTGGATCTCCAACTGCGGCAGCGGATCGTCCTGACCGCGCAGAAAAGCACCATACAGGGCGCTCAGTTCGTTGACCAGCACCCCCATCGACCAGCCGTCGGAGACGATGTGGTGCATGGTGATCAGCAACGCATGCTCGTCCTCGGCCAGACGGATCAGCCGGCCGCGGATCAGTGGACCGTGCTCGAGATCGAAAGAGGCGCCGGCCTCCATTGCGACCAGACGATCGAGTTCTTCTTCGGCTCTCTGCTGCCGCGCAGATCGTGTTCGAGCAGCAGGAAATGGCACTGTTCTCGCAGCGACCGATCCGCTGCACCGGCTCTCCCATCAACCAGGACAAAGGTGGTGCGCAGGACCTCATGCCGGGCCAGAATCCGGTCCAGTGCGCGGCGAAGCGCCATGCGTTCAAGATCCCCTTCAAACGCAGACCGAACGGAATGTGATAGGCCTCGCTGACGCCTTCCATCTGCGCCAAAAACCACAACCGCTGCTGCGCAAACGACAACGGCAGACTGCTCGCTTCGCTCTGCAGGCGCGATGGCAGGAAGCTCGACAGCTGGCCGCGCTCTCAGCGCTAGAGGCCAGAGTCGGCCAGTACCGGATGTGCGAACAGATCGCGGATCGCCACCTCCACACCCAAGGCCTGCCGCAGACGATCACCACCCGCACCGCCAGCAGGGAGTGTCCGCCGAGCGCGAAGAAGTTATCGTGCCGGCCCACCCGTTCCAGCTTCAGCACCTCGGCCCAGATGGCGGCCAGCATGGTTTCGGTCTCCCCTTGAGGCGGCTCGTAGCCGCTGCACCGCATAGGCATCGGCTTCCGGCGCCGGCAGCGCCTTGCGGTCCAGCTTGCCGTTGGGCGTCAGCGGCAGCGCATCCAGATGCACATACGCCGCCGGCACCATGTACTCGGGCAGATGCGCGGACAGATGCGCACGCAGCTGCTCTGCGCTACGACGAGCCATCTTCTGTCTCTTCGTGCCGCGCTGGTGTAGTAGGCCACCAGCGCTTGTCGCCCGGCGTGTCCTCGCGCGCCATCACCACCGCCTCGCGCACTCCGGGATACTCCGCCAGCCGCGCCTCGATCTCCCCCAGCTCGATGCGGAAACCACGGATCTTTACCTGAAAATCGTTGCGGCCCAGAAACTCGATGTTGCCGTCCGGCAAGCCAGCGCCCCAGATCCCCAGTCCGGTACATCCGCGCCCCAGCCTCGACATGAACGGATCGGTCAGAAACCTCTCCGCCGTCAGCTCCGGACGGTTCAGATATCCCCGCGCTACCCCCGCCCCGCCAATGTACAACTCCCCGCAACTCCTACCGGCACCGGCTGCACCATGCCCATCCAGTATGTAAACCCGCGTGTTCGCAATCGGACGACCAATCGGAGGATTGCCAGATTCTTCAGCGCGGCAATGATGTCCAAGTAGTTACGCAGATGGTCGCTTCGGTGGGACCATAAGTGTTCAATGCAGACGGACAGTGTTGCTTCCAGCGTTTCGGCCTGAGCGTCGTTCAAACGCTCTCCGCGCAACGATCAAAGTAAGCCGAGGGTCGCAATTGCTATGTTCCAGTAATCCAGAGAGTATCAGATGGAGCTAAAGTAGCGTGTGGTGATCATGGTGACACTGTATGCAATTGCTACGAGCAAGCAGCGAGCGTCCAGCCTGCGCTTCGGCAGATCAGGACGATGAGCCGCGCACCCGCTGTCAAAGGGCATGTAGAATCTCTCATACTGCAGACGTCGAAGCTGAAAGCTGCAAGCTGCAAGACTGCGACTTTCAGAAGTTGATAAGCAAACTCTGTACCATGAGCAAGCGATAACGTTCACCAGTCCGCGATGTTCGACCAAGACGCCTTTGGGCAGTCCGGTGGATCCGGAGGTGTAGATGACATAGGCCAGGTGGGGAGAAGTGAGGCCGATGGCGGCGGGATCGGGGTTGGTTGCGGGCCGGTCGAGCCAGGGTGGAGTCGGGGCGTCCAGATCGAGTACCGGCAGGGAATCATCAAGTCCGCGAAACAGCTCGGCCAGCTGGCTCTGGGTGAGCAGGGCTACCGGCTGGGCATCCTCCAGCATGAAGCGCAGCCGGTCGATGGGATAGGCGGGATCGAGAGGCACATAGGCGCCTCCCGCCTTGAGCACCGCCAGCAGGGCCACGATCATCTCGAAGCCGCGCTCCACACAGATGGCCACACGGCGGTCCGGCTGCACTCCCAGCGCGCGCAGATGGTGAGCCAGACTGGTTGGCTCTGGCGTTCAGCTCCGCATAGCTCAGCTGCTGGTCTTCATAGACCACCGCTACCGCCTGTGGTGTCCGGACCACCTGCTCTTCGAACAGCTGATGGACACACTGCTCGGCAGGAAACTCCACACGCGTGTCGTTCCACTCGTAAAGCACACGATGACGCTCAGAGGCCGGCAGAACCTCAAGCGTGCGCACTGGGGCAGTCGGAGATACCGCAAGTGCCTCGACCAGCGATTCCAGGGCAGTACGCATAAAGTCGCATACCCGCATCGGCCCGATCGAGGCCGGAGTCTGGGCCGTGAGGCCCAGCCCTTCCCCAGATCGTCGACCGAAAGGGTGATAGGGATAGTTGGTACGCTCTTCTCCGCGCAAAACGCGAATACCTTCCCAGGCCTGTAGCATGTCGGCGGATGACTGGCTCGGCAAGGGAGTTGTGGCGGTAGTTGAGCAGGGCAGAGAACAAGGGCGCCGGGGCGGGAACGGCACTGCATCTCTGAGCCAGAGCCAGCGAGGCATGCTCGTGGCGCAGCAGTTCAGCCAGCAGAGCGTGGGTGCGCCGTACAGCGGCTTCCACTCCTTCTTCGCCTACCGGGATGCGTATCGGCAGAGTGTTGATGAACAGGCCCATCACCCGGTCAGCACCTTCGCCGCCATGCATGCGGCCGAACAGCACCGTGCCGAAGACTACATCCTCGCGTCCGGAAATTTTGCCCAGCACCTGCGCCCAGGCCAGATGGCAAAGACTGGCTGCGCTTACCCCCAGCCTGCGGGCATGGGCACGTAGACGCCGGGCCAGATCGCGGTCCAGGACCAGACGAGCTTCCTCGATCCCGCTGCCGTCTCCGCGCACATCGAGTAAACCAAACGGCGCCGTGGGCTCATCCACATCGCCCAGCATCTGGCGGAAGAACATCTCATGCTCTTCGGCGCTGATTCCCAGCCGCGCCTGCGCCACCAGATTGCGGAAAGGCAGCGGCGCGGATAACTGTTCTGCCTGTCCCAGCAGATGCGCCTGCACCTCGGTCTGCATCAGCTCCAGAGTGGAGTGATCGCCAATCAGATGATGAAGCAGCAGCATCATCAGCCAGCGCTCGCTCTCGCGGTCCTGGGCAATGTAAAGCCGCAGCAAGGGCGCCTGCGACACATCGATGCGGAAGCGCCGTGGATCGAAGCGTGCGTATAGCTGCTCAGCCGCATCTCCTTCGACCGGATCCAGTTCGACCTCCTCCACCTGCAACCACGCCTTGCGCCAGACCACCTGCACCGGCTCCGGCAGCCCCTCCCACAGCACTGCCGTACGCAGAATGTCATGCCGATCAATAACCGCCTGCAGCGCAGCAATGTAGCTCTCCAGCCGCACTCGGCTCTCAAAGCTGAGCTGCACGACCAGTAAGATACGGATCGCCGTCCCGGCCTGCCAGGTGATGGAAGAGAATGCCCTCCTGCAACGGCGCCAGCGGATAGATATCCTGCACGTTGCTGGCTCCGCCAGGCACCGTAGCGGTGATTTGTCGATTTCTGCCTGCGTCAGAGCAATCAGCGGCAGCATCTCCGGAGTGATGGCCTTACACTCGGCTGGAATCAGATTCGCAGGAACTGCGATCGCCGAACCTTGTGTTCCTACTGCTGCAGCCAACTGGGCCAGCGTGGGAGTGGCGAACATCTCTCGCACGTCCAGCTCAAATCCGTTGCGCCGCAATTGCTCAATCAGCGTGATGGCCAGCAGTGAGTGTCCGCCAAGGGCGAAGAAGTTGTCGTGCCTGCCGACGCGTTCCAGTCCCAGCACCTCGGCCCAGATCTCTGCCAGCATGGTTTCGATCTCCCCCTGAGGCGGCTCGTATCCCTGCACCGCATAGGCATCGGCTTCCGGCGCCGGCAGCGCTCGGCGATCCAGCTTGCCGTTGGGGGTCAACGGCAGAGATGGCAATTGCACATAGGCCGCCGGCACCATGTACTCGGGAAGATGCGAGGACAGATGCGTACGCAGCTGCTCTGCACTCACCGCCGGGCCATCTTCTGTCTCGCTCGTGACCGCGCAGGTGTAGTAGGCCACCAGGCGCTTGTCTCCCACAGTGTCTTCCCGGGCCAGCACAACCGCCTCGCGCACTCCGGGATACTCCACTCAGACAAGCCTCGATCTCTCCCAGCTCGATGCGGAACCCACGAATCTTGACCTGAAAATCGTTGCGGCCCAGAAACTCGATGTTGCCGTCCGGAAGCCAGCGCCCCAGATCCCCAGTCCGGTACATCCGCGCCCCAGCCTCGACACTGAACGGATCGGACAGAAACCTCTCCGCCGTCAACTCCGGACGGTTCAGATAACCACGCGCTACCCCCGCCCCGCCAATGTACAACTCCCCGCAAACACCTATCGGTACCGGTGCACCATGCCCATCCAATATGTAAACCTGCGTGTTCGAAATCGGACGACCAATCGGCACCAGTTGCCTCAGTCGCGGCTAGTCAATCATAGCGCGGTTACAGCGATGCTCCGTCGACCGTGGCTTCAGTTGGACCATATGCGATTGATAGCTACAAGCGCTTCGGATCCGTGCGCATATGTCATCGAGCAGCCTTGCGCCGATAACATGTGGCGCCAAGCTGCAATCGAATGCGCTTGGTGCATCTCGCTACCGACGTCAAGAAGCTTCACGGAGCTGTAGCGGTGGAACATAAACTGTATCCGGGATATGAGCGCAGTGTCAGTTTAAGGAGCAAAGCTATCGAACATACTGGATCTCTCGCTGAAACCATCAATGCTCCCGCCATCGCAAGCCGGCACCGCTCTCGATAGTGGCCAGAAGATCTCGCCACACGTAGCATCAAATGAAAGTGATGAGCTGCAGATACCGCCTGACTCGTTCTGAAGCGATAAGCACACTAGCGTCCATGCGAGCCTAGTTCACGAGTCCGCGATGTTCGATCAAGACGCCTTTGGGCAGTCCGGTGGATCCTGAGGTGTAGATGACATAGGCCAGGTGGGAAGAAGTGAGGCCGACGGCGGCGGGATCGGGGTTGGTTGCGGGCCGGTCGAGCCAGGGTGGAGTCGGGGCGTCCAGATTGAGTACCGGCAGGGAGTCATCAAGTCCGCGAAACAGCTCGGCCAGTTGGATGTGGGTGAGTACGGCTACCGGCTGGGCATCTTCAAGCATGAAACGCAGCCGGTCGATGGGATAGTCGGGATCGAGAGGGACATAGGCGCCTCCCGCCTTGAGCACCGCCAGCAGGGCCACGATCATGTCGAAACCCCGTTCCAGACAGATGGCCACACGGCGGTCCGGCTGCACTCCCAGCGAGCGCAGATGGTGAGCCAGACGGTTGGCTCTGGCGTTCAGTTCCGCATAGCTCAGCTGCTGGTCTTCATAGACCACCGCTACCGCCTGCGGTGTCCGGAACACCTGCTCTTCAAACATCTGATGGACACACTGCCCGGCAGGAAACTCCACACGCGTGTCGTTCCACTCGTAAAGCACACGATGACGCTCGGCTTGGCTGAGTATGGGCAGGCAATCGATGACCGCGGTGTCGTCCGCGACCATGGCTTGCAGCAAATTGCGAAGATAGCCAAGATAGCGTTCGATGGTCTCCCCTTCAAACAGCGAAGTGGCGTATTCGATGCCGCCGCGGATGACATTTCCGGCTTCTCCCAAGGAGAGGGTCAGATCGAATTTAGCTGGCTGAGGAACAGAAGCCGAAGACAGCGGCAGCACTTGCAGTCCGGGCAGATCCAATACCCCGTGGGGATTGTTCTGCCATGCGAACATCACCTGGAACAGAGGGCTATGGGACAGGCTGCGCACCGGCTGAATCAGCTCAATTACCTGCTCAAAGGGAATATCCTGATGCTGTTGTGCGGCCAAAGCTTTTGCCCGGACTTGCCGCAGCAGTTCACCGACTGTGGGTGAGGATGACAGATCCAGACGTAGTGCCAGGGTGTTGACGAAGAAGCCGATCAGGTTTTCGATTTCCAAGCGTCCACGGTTGGCTACCGGGGTGCCGATCACTACATCCTGCTGACCAGACAATCTGGCCAGCAGGGCCGCCCAGGCCGCCAGCAGAGTCATGAACAGAGTGGTGCCGTGACGTTGACTCAGTTTCTTGATTCCGGCAGTCAACTGCTCATCGAGCAGCAGTTGTGCAAAAGCACCGGAGTGGTCCTGCTGCACCGGACGCGGATGGTCTGCGGGCAACTCCAGCCGTTCCGGCGCTCCGGCCAGACAAGTCTTCCAGTAAGCGGCCTGCTGTTGCAGGATCTCGCCTTCGATCCACTGCCGCTGCCACAGAGCATAGTCGGCATACTGTATCTCCAGCTTGGGCAGAGGATCATCCTGACCGTTGAGAAAAGCGCGGTACAGGGTGCTGAGTTCGTTGACCAGCAGCCCCATCGACCATCCGTCGGAGACGATATGATGCATGGTGAGCAACAAGATGTGCTCGTCCTCCGCAAGGCGGATCAATCGGCCGCGGATCAGCGGGCCTTGCTGCAGATCGAAAACGGCGCCGAACTCCATTGCGAGGAGACGGTCGAGTTCTTTTCCGACTCTCTCCTGCCCACTCAGGTCATGTTCGAGCAGCAGGAAATGACACTGTTCTGCAGAACCGATTCGCTGCACCGGCTCTCCCTCAACCAGGGCAAAGGTGGTGCGCAGGACCTCATGCCGTACCAGAATCCGGTCCAGGGCGCGGCGAAGCGCCAATCGTTCAAGAGTCCCCTTCAAACAAATACCAAAGGGAACGTGATATGCCTCGCCCGCGCTTCCCAGCTGCGCTAAAAACCACAACCGCTGCTGCGCAAACGACAGGGGCGCCACACCGTGAAATCGAATCTGACTTCGTGTAATTATGTCCCTTCTCTCCACATGTGGATAGAAGGAATCAAACATTGAAATTGGGGTAGACTCTCGCCGTTGGGACAAGGGGTTCCCTCCATACCGAAGACGCTCTAACTCCGCTTCCCGGAAACTTTATGGCCATCGCCTTTAGGGGTTCATAAATTGTGTACAACTGACTAAACGTACGCCAACAATGCACGTATAGTACTCTCAAAAGATGATGTGAATCTGCCTCGCACGGGTTTCGACCGGAAGAGATTTAGCAACAAAATACAACCTTCGGCGACGACATAGTGCCCGCGGTGCGGTTTGCCACGTCACCGATCAGTCGGTAATCGATAACGCGGCGCACAACGCAGTATAACCGACGGGAAGCCGGGTGACGGCTTCGAGTTCGTCTGCGCCGGCGTCTCGTGCGAAACGATTTATAGAACGCAGATTCGCTAACCCAGTTTTTGCGTGTTATTCTCACGAGTCGAGGCTACGATGAATCGATTGCTGAATCGACAACCCTTCCCACGTTTCTGGGCAAAAGAGCCATGTTTGCTAGAGCTTCCGCTTCCCGAAGGAACGGCATGAAGCTGCTGGGAATCAGCGGGTTAGAGAACTCAATTCCATTCAAACGGGCACGTTGGCCGTGCCTCAAAGAGTGCGAATACCGAATTGCCCAAGGCATGGATGCCGCGGCGGCGCTTGTCATAGATGGCGAATTGGTGGCAGCCGCCGAAGAGGAGCGATTCAATCATGAGAAGCACAGCGGCAGGTTTCCGAGTGATGCGATCCGATTTTGCCTAGACCAAGCAGGCATTTTGATAGAGGAGGTCGATGAGTTGGCTCATGCTTTCAATTTTGAGCCATATCGTGATCTCTACCGCGCGGACCAGATCTCTGCGGATCTCTATAAATACGTCTTCTCACGCGATGCGCTTCTAACGCAGGTGCGCCATTATCTTCCCGGGTTCTCAGAGAACAAGGTTTTACAGGTGAGCCATCATCTGGCGCACGCCGCCAGTGCAGCATACACTTCAGGCTGGGACGACTGCCTCGTCATTGTCAATGACGCCATGGGGGAGGTGGAGAGCCTCTCTGTCTACAACTTTTACGATCAAAAGCTTCACCGGATTCGCACCATCAGCGCAAACGACTCCATCGGTATCCTATACTCCTTGGTTACGCTCCATATAGGTTTCGATTTCAACTCAGACGAATACAAGATTATGGGACTCGCGCCTTACGGAAATCCTGCACGATTCAGGCAATTTTTCGAACAGACAGTCAAACTTTGCAACGACGGTACGTATCGCATTCCTATCCTCCAACTGAACAAAACACGCGCAGAACGAGAAAACTACATCGCTACCCGCGAGTGGCTTGATCAGCATCTTGTCCCACGTAGAGGACCGGATGAAGAGTTCACCAATTCGATATATCAAGACGTCGCCGCAGCACTTCAAGAATGCCTCGAGCGAGCGGTGATGCACGTATGCGAGCACTTTGCGAAAGAGACCGGATTGCGGCGACTGGCGATAGCAGGCGGAGTCGCTTTGAATTGCAGCGCGAACGGTAGGCTGATGCGCTCCGAAATACTCGACGAGGTGTACGTTCAGCCTGCTGCTGGGGACGATGGTGCTGCTCTCGGTGCGGCGCTCTACCGAGCGTCGCTTGGGCAACAGCTTCCAAATCGCCGGTTTGCCGTTCCGTTCTTTGGGCCCGAGTATTGCAGCCAGGACTTAGAGAGGGCGCTCCAGCAATTCCAAGGCAAGGTCCAATGGCGACACTTTGTCTTTTTTCCGGATTTATGCAAGTGGGCCGCCCGCCTCATCGCGGATGGACACGTAATCGCTTGGTATCGCGGGAAAATGGAGTTTGGCCCCCGTGCACTTGGTAATCGTAGTATACTTGCGCATCCAGGACGCCCAGAAATGCGCGACCGCATTAACGCCATGGTGAAGAAGCGAGAGGCTTTTCGACCTTTCGCACCTGCCTGTTCTTTAGAGGAAGCTCCCCGCTGGTTCGACGTAGCTCCCGGAACGGAACTGCCCTATATGATCAGCATCGTAGAAGTGCGCCCTGAAGCGAGGCCATTTCTTCCGGCGATCACGCATATCAACGGTTCAGCTCGCCTTCAAACCGTTTCGAAGGCTAGCAATCCCGATTTTCACGCCCTTCTCAACGCAGTTGGCGAAACCACTGGAATGCAGATAGTGCTCAACACAAGCTTTAATGTGAAGGGCCAACCTATTGTTAACACTCCTGAAGAAGCTCTTCAAACGCTTTTGGAGACCGGTATAGAGTATCTTTTCCTGGGCGATTACCTCGTCACCCGCTCTTCAGTCTGATAGCGCGAGCAAGCTCACCGGATTACAACATGGTCGGGCACGTCGGCAAATCTGAATAAAAACCAAGTCACCGTGGGATAGTTTAGCAAGAAGCGCTAAGTCATTTTCACCTCGTTCGTACACAGGGCAAACACCAATCAGAGCGTCGTCTCTTTCCCAAATGTGCCGTTTGGCGCAAATGTCACACTATCTAGCACAATATGTGGAGGCAATTTAAATGAGCGCACCAAAGGCCAATTGTCAGCGCGAGTGGTGACCCAAAATATTTTTGAGGTACGCCCCTGCACCTGCAAAAAGCTTCGGATCAGGACGCCAGCGCCGATTCAGTAGCGTCAGGGCCATCGCGATCTGAACGGTGATGAGCGCTCCGCGCAGGCGATTGTGCACCGCGCCCGAGGTACCACCGCGCGCTGAATCCTTGAGGGCTCCGACGAGGCTTGATTTCGAGCCTTGCATCGCCGGACCCACCAACCTGTGAGCCCGGAAAGCGCCACGCAAAACCACAACACGCGACTACCCATCAGGGTCTCGTGCAATCTCGGGAAGAACTTGGGAGCCAACGTGACCAAAACGTGTACTTCCCACCAAGCCAGGAAGACTCCAAGTACTCCACCCAACAAGGAAAGCAGGATGCTCTCGGTGAGGAATTGCCGAATGATTCGCCCACGCGTTGCTCCGAGCGCGGAGCGGATCGCGATCTCGCTCTGCCGAGACGACCCGCGCGACAGGAGCAGGGCTGCTACGTTAGCGCACGCAATCAGAAGAACAGAAGAACGAACCCACCGCACCTTGCAGCAGCAGTAGAGGGCGAGTCATAAATCCGAAAAGAGCTTCACGGAGGGTTTCACTTTCCCTCGCCACGGCTTGCCGCGATCCATATCGCGAATGGGAGCCTCTCGTGCCAAGTGGTCCGCGACCGAGTTCATATCCGCTTGAGCTTGTTGTATCGAAAAGCCGCGCTTGAGAGGCGCGACGGCAAACATGAAGCGCGCCGATCCGATGAGTTGGTACCCGTTGAAGCGCCAAGGACCCCAGTAAGCAGCGTTCTCGTCGGTCAAACCGAAATCGGGACTCATGACTCCGATGATGTTGGTCTTGGTCCGTTCTGTGCGCCGTCGGTCGGCGAAACGTGCTCGGCCACCCTTGGCGCGTCAGGTCGAGTAGAACTGTCCGCGCGACGGCTGTCTTGGCGCTTTAGCTTTTTTAACACTTCTCCACACGACAAAGCTAGATGGAACAACCTTAGATGCGGGTTGGGTCGATAAAGCGATGTCGATTTGATTACGAATCTAACAAAATTGTCGTCACCAGGCTCGACTACACACAGAACTTACTGGATGTCCTTGACCGCAGTGCTGAGTTGCTCATCGTCTAGTCGACGCTGGAACTGTTGACATATTCTTGCGCGAATCGTCGCCTAAAGGATTGGATCGACCAGAACAGTGATTGAAGGCGCACTGAAAGACCTTATTGCTCATGAAGAGGTTGTGAGATTTCATCCCTAACTATGCCCAAGAGTCGTGGAACTCAGCGACTACTTAGACGACTTGCTCCAATCGTGGATCAGTATTTAGACGTCCGCACAACTGGAGGCGACAGGGAAATCATTAAAGGAACGAGTCATTTTTGCTGCTCGTCGAACTGATCCAATTCAGCCTTTAGCTTCTCGAAGTTGACCCGACGGATTTCCTGCAGCTCACTGGGCCACGAATCAAATTGACTGCGTACTAATGCTGAGAGTTCTTTGTATCGGATAACTGCTCTTGCGGCCGGCTGTTGGTGCCACCAAACACTATCCCCGGCTTCAGCGAACACCCATCTGTTCACATTGACGCATTCAGTTCTCGCCTCAGCGTAATGCCACCAGAATCTAGGGATGTAGAGGATGTCCCCCTCCTTGAGCTCGTGTTCATAACCGCCTATGTCTCTAAAATTGGGAAATTTCTCAAAATCTGGATTTCTGGGATCGATAGGGCTTACCCAAAGTCCGGGATGGAAGAAAGCGGGATAGAGAAATTTGTGCTGATTAGGCGCAAAAATAAGAAAGTACTTATTTCCAACGATCTGGGCATTGAAATTGTCATATGGATCGTTATGGATCGTGGACCTCTGCCCTCTTGCCGCAATCCACAGCCTGTATTCGTCTTTCGCATGCTGGCTTCGCCACCTTGGGAAGTGGCAACTTGAAACTACTTGTCCTAATCTGTGGGCAACAGCGGGATCGCCGAGGACGCTAATATTTCCAGCATAGGGTGGGCGCGCATAGTCGTTGCTTGATCGCAGAATAGTATCTATATATGTGGCCAATTTCATCATCGGCCTCGGCCCGATTTGCTCATCTCGAGATCCAAAAAACTCCTTGAATTCATCGTCGCTCTTCCGGACCGGTATAGTGGCGTTGCCAAATACCTTTTTTAGTTCGTTCAATTTTAAGGCTGACATCGCAGGCCACGTTTTGGTGGCGCCTGAAATGACAAGCGGTTCATCGACAGAGGCCAGCCGAGACGGTAAAGACCCAGTGTCGTTCAAAACTACTTGTTCAACCGATCGTAGGTGGTCACTCATCTACCAGCTCTTCGTGTGATCTTACGCCAGAAAAGCGTTTCGCGGCTGCGTAAAAAGTCTAGCAGGGTGTTGAAAAAGTCACTTTCGCATGCTGTATGAGTCGTTTAAGAAAGAGCATGCGTGGAACCGATCATGATCAGGGTGATATGTGCAGTTATTTGTCGCCGGAAGAGCGAGTGAGAAAGGACCATCCTCTGCGAGCGATTGCCGGCTGCATCAAACCGCTAATAACATTCTCAACCAAGAGCAGCTTCCACACTAGTAGCACTGGGTGGCAAGCGCAAAATCGATAGGTCAGACCTTTCGATCCCGCAGACTATTTGAACATAACCTCTTCCTTGAAGCCCAGCACTGAGGCCGATGTCGAGGCTTGCGAGGAGCGGTGCGGCGCTCGATCGCCCTTCTCTATTGGGGTATCGAACTCCTGCGTTGCGTTGAGGAAACGGTCAACCCACAAAGCGCTGTCTGGGTATTGGTGAAAAACCGTCAGCCAGCGATTGGAATGGCGTTACAGCTATCACGACGAAAGCACGAGTCAACCCGGCTCGCGGTCAACGGTGTTTGAAAGCTGGACAACTTAAGTCTTGACATTCTCGGCCTATTGGTGGCAGATTTGGTACCTGTCGAGGCACTCTCTCTGTATGGGGGATTCCTCTTCGTGTTCATTGAAACTGGGCGAATGCTGAGTCGCATGAAGCCGATCGAATAGACTTTAAAGTCTTAACACATGAAGCCTTCAACCCAAAATGGATGTGTTCTATGGTGAATGGAAACAATTCGTTGGGCGTACCTGAAGAACTCGGATCCTTGGAACTGTTGGAACCCGGGAGGCGGACGCTTGACATCGTGGACGAGATTGCCACAAATTTAGCACAAGATCGCGTTGTTCTAATACGGGGTATCGAACCAAGTTGGGCTGATGAACTCGTGCTAAATGTTGCTAGTCGCTTTGACCTTACTAACAGCTTGAAACTGCAAGCGGGCTTCGCAGCTTTTCAAGGCCACCGCGCCAATGTCGGCAAATACTTTATGAGCGTCAACCGACGTGACGATTACCAGTTTATTACACCCCACTCCGAAGGTACGCTGTTTGTCGGTCTACAACTTGCGGCTTTCTATTGCTTCGAAAATAGCACTGATGGCGGCGAGACCATTCTGATGAATATTAATGGTAGAGGCGAAGCATGGAAGATTCTAAGAGAGAAGGTAAAACGCGGTAAGATTACGTCCGGATCATTAGCGCCAGGCGAAGTGTCCCGCGCAAAAGGGCTCTATCAACTTCGCTTGCCGGAGGACGTTCTTCAAGAGAGCGATCGGATTCTAGAGGAATATAAGAGCGACATAAGTGGTCTCACAATCTTGGACGTACTGGCAAAACCCCAAACTATTCTATCTCGGATTCTTGGCTCCGAAACTTATGTATATTGGGACAGCGTCTCAAGTATAGATTTCGATTCCGCAATTCAATTTGTCGCGCTCTTGAGAGACTGCAAGTTGCTGAAGGAGCCAAACGTCGACTCTAACATTGCATCGATGGATAATGCTCGTGAGCGACGTGTTTGGCACTCTGGCATGAAGTATTCACAGCTGTTTAAGCGAAAAATTACACACAAGTTATCGGCGGGAGAGCTGGTCTTTCACAATAATTTGACTTGGGCACACTCAGTTAGCAATTGGACTCCTGGCTCCGGTATCCGAAAGGTAGTGGCATCTTTCGCATAGGTGACTTAACGCATCGGAGCTCCAACTTTTGTCGATTGAAATCCTGCAGCGTAGCTATATGGAGTTCCCCCTCCATTGCGCGACGTCTCCTTCTCCTGCTGGCGGCGATCTTGTTGACCCGGAACTTGTGCGGACAGTTTTGGGGAGCCTATTACGGTGATGAACGTGCTGGACCGTAGCGCGCATACCAGGCGCGGTCCTCCGGAGTTTAGAGTTTCTCTACGAGGGCAATGTTGTGGTACCAGGTGATTTGTGCAAGCACTTCTTGCACAAATTCCTCCTCTGCCCAGGCTTCGGCGAAAGCCCGCATGTATCGTGACCCTCTGGGTGCTGTTCCCGCCACAATACCAGAAGTAGTGGCGGCATATCTGGGAGAACGACCCGAGTCCGTCCGACTTTGGCGTGGCAGTCAGGGCACTGAGAGATCATCAGGTGCAGTTCTGAGCGTCCAGGTACCCACCCCTTTCCCCTTGTCGGGAAGGCTCTGCAGTGCAGTGAATGCCGCAATCGGTACGGAAGCCGAAGGTAAATTGCCGCGCGATGCGCGAGTGCGACTTGTGGGATTCGATACCGATTACTCGTGGGGAGCAGCGTTGCTTCGCTGGCACCGGAATAATCGGCGGAGGAGCTAGTCGCCGAGCGCAGTTCGTGATCCACCTCGATTAGCTCCGTGGTCTCACTTCCTCAGCTGCCACCCCTGCCAGTTCATGGCTGACATCCTTCAAGAACTCTTTTGAGGCGTCCAATTCCGTCGTCAATCTCGGTTAGGCTAGGGTGCGAAAAGTTCAGTCGGAGCCAGTTGCTGACCCCAAGATCGTGTGGCGAAAACGCAGATCCAGGGACGAACGCGAGGTGTTCCTCGCGTAAAGCTTTCTCTAGAGCAAGAGCGGTGTCGATGCCATCGCCGGCATAAACCCAAAGAAATACTCCGGATCGCGGCAAGCTCCAAGTGAGACCTTCTATTGCCGCGCGATGCAATGCTTCGACCATGCGGTCTCTTTTGCCTTTGTAGGCTTGCAGAAGTGTTGTCAGGTGCGGGGTCAAATCGGTCTCCTCGAGATAGGAGCACACCAGTCGTTGGCTAAAAGTGGTCGTGTCGATGTCGGTAGATTCTTTGAGCACGGAGAGCGGCAATAATAGCTCCTCCGGTACAACGAGCCATCCCACCCGAAGCGAAGGAGCGAGAATCTTTGAAAACGACCCCACATAGAACACTAAATCTGAATCCAGACTGCGCAGCGGCACACGATTGTGCCCATCGTATTGGAGAAACCCGTAGGCATCATCTTCTATGACGGGCATCTGCCATTGCCGGGCTAGCTCGACCAAGCGCATCCGACGATCCAAATCCAGCGATCCGCCCATCGGGTTGTGGCCCTCCGGGGTCGTGTATAGAAATGCAGGCTGCACTCCAGATTGCAACTTGCGTTCCAGGGCGTCGACATCGATCCCGCATTGCGAATCTGTAGGAATCGCTACGAGGTTCGGTTCACTCGGTTGTACCGCCTGAAGAAAACCCGTGTACGTATACTCCTCATGAAAGACCGTGTCGTGGGTGTTCAACAATAAGCGAGCCAGCAGGCTTAACCCCTGTTGGGCTCCGGCGGTCAAGAAGACGTTGGATTCTTCACAAACCACGCCCCTACGCTTCATGAGATGCACGACCTCTCGTTTCAGACGGGAAAAGTGAGGAGCGTACTGGAGTGCGTTACGATCCTCCGCCACGGCACGGTGTGCACGGGAAAGATCGTCCGCGGGGAATAGACGCGGATCTGGCAGTCCCAGGGCGAACGATAATGTACCCGGTTGGGATGCAGCGGATAAGAGCCGTTGTAAATCCGATCGCTCCACGCGACTAGCCCACCGGGCCATGGGTGGTTTTTTGTTGATGATGGGGGAACCGGTCAACCTCACTATCCCTTGCCTCTGGCAAATCTCTTGCTTGAATATTTTATGGCCCTGTCTACCCGCTGTGTCAAAGATCCTGCAAAAATCATACGGTCGGGAACTCGGCTCCAGGTTATGATTTGCTACCTCCTGTTTTGCCGCCTCCCGGATGTGGAACACTGACTCCAAGACCTCAGAGGTTTAGAAAATATCAATGGATTTCGCGTACTCGGCCACTCCACCGCTGCGGTTTCCACTTCAGGACCTAAAGCTCTTCGCTGCAGAAGTGTTTCTGCACGACGGTGTCCCGCAGATCGACGCAGTTCAAGCGGCTGAGGTGCTGTGCACTGCGGATGAGTGGGGCATCCGGTCGCATGGCTTGGCGCGTCTCCGCGCTTATCACGACTCGTTGGTCGCCGGAAGGGTCAACCCGGTAGCCAAGCCGCGAATCACGCGTGACTCCCCGTCGGTCATCGTATTCGATGCTGATAACGGTCTCGGCCTCGTTACCGCGCCGGTTGCCAACCGTATGGCGATAGAGCGAGCCCATGCCACGGGTGCCGCTTGGGTCAGTGTTTTCAATTCGAATCATTTCGGGATCGCGGGCTACTACGCCGTTCAGGGATTAGACCAGGATGTCGTTGGGATGGCGATGACGAACACGCCACCCCTAGTTGCGCCTCTGTGGGGTGCGAGACGGACACTGGGTACTAATCCTATCGCCTTTGCCTTTCCTGCAGATAAGGAACCACCTGTGGTGGTCGACATGTCGACGAGCGGGTTATCTCTCGGGGCAGTAGAAGTGGCGTCACGCGTGGGTTCAGATTTGCCTGCGGGATGCGCCGCCAACAACTTTGGGGAACCAACACTCGCTCCGAATGATTTCTTTGCTGGGGGAATGTTGTTGCCCTTGGGCGGTGCTCGGGAGACGGGTGGACACAAGGGCTATTGCCTGGCCGCTCTGGTCGATTTGCTTTGTGGTCCATTGGCTGGGGCCAGTTGGGGCCCCTTCATTGATCCTTTCCCGATTGCTAGCGACAATCCGCCTGCGTCCACGGTTGGTAAGGGTATCGGCCACCTTTTCGGTGCGTACTCAATCTCTGCTTTCTCCGATCCCCTCACGTTTCGGCAAAGGGTTGACGAGTGGGTGAGGACGATGCGAACGACCCCGCCTCAGCCTGGCTCAGACGGGCCGATCCTTCCGGGAGACCCCGAGCGGATTGCCGCAGAACAGAATCGACGCCATGGGGTTGACCTCGAGCCTAAGGTCGTGGCGGATTTGAACCATTTGGGGACGCAGTTGCGCATACACTTTCACCGCTTTTAAGGTGGCTCTTTGACCGGGAGTGCGGCCCGCGTTAGATTCCACCCCCCGGTGCAGCCAGTGCACCGCGACGCATCGAGGGCCTTACGCAGCAGTATGACGAGATCGACTATTACACGCACACGACCCAGGGAAATGTAGCGTTGCTGCCGCGCATTGGGCTGACTTACCAGCCGAAAGAACCGGTTACCCTTTTACACCAGCTGGAGCCGCAGCTTCAGCCCAACCCTCGCGGCGCAGTTTACTCCGGGTGGAAAGCCGTTTCCTCAGAGTATGGGCAGCAGTCCGAGGGAGGCGTGCGAACTTCCGAGCTGCAAGGAGGGCTTTTAACAACCCTGTCGCTCTACCGCATTCAGGCGAACAACTTGCTAGTAACTAACCCAGTCAATCGATTGGCTGCAATCGAGATCCGCAAAACCATCTCAAAGGGCGTCGAGTTTGAGACCTCTGGGCGCATTCTTCCCGGATGAGATATGGCCTTTGCCTATGCGTACAACGGGGCGTGCATTGAAGAGGACGTTACCTATCCCGCCGGGAACGTCTTCCAGAATGTGCCGCGGCATGGAGGCAGTCTCTGGACGGTGTACGAGTTGCAGCACGGGATGTTGGCGTGACTGAAGTTTGGCGGGGGCGTATCCGCGGCGCGCACATACCGTTTTGTTGACCCGTCCGACGATCTGGTACTGCCCGGTTACGGCAGAGTGGACGCGATGGCAGGTTATCTATTTGGGCCAGTACGCAACCAAGAGAGGATGAGGCTGCCTAAGCATATGCTCGCATGATGAGCGGCAACGCGGCGTTTCGCGTGGTGCTGACGATGTGAATGGCCGAGTCACTCAGCGAACACCACGGGCTTCACGGTTTTGAGCAAGTGGTCGAAACGCCGGGACTTGGCACAGCCGCCAATCCAGGGTCGCGTTTTCGGCAACGAACGATGCCGAATGTCGCAAGTTTTCGGTTTGCCGCGGGAGACGTTCGCTTTGTATTCGTCTGTGCTTGGGGTGAAGAGATCGGATGGGACTAGACATTGGCGCATACACCGATTCGACCGGACTGGCCGAAGATGGGACCGTCCCTGCTCATAGCCTCCCGCCTGATCCTTGCGATACGAACGGCCAAGTGGCCAGCGAGTATGGAGCGCGATACAATCATCCCGAACTCTATAAGGAGATCAATTTTGCCGCACATCTGGCAAATTGGGTGCTGTCGCACCTGATAAGAGATAACGAGAGCACTTTCCCCAAGCGCGAGGAGCCTTGGTACCAGCCGAACGAGGGGATGTTTCCAAATGAGGAGGACGGCGGTGGGAACCACTTGTCACGCTTCGGCTGAAAAGCAACATAATACCGGGCAACTTTGACTCCGTTCACGGGTCGCACAGAAGTTTCGGCTCTTCCACGATCAAGTAGCTAGAACCGGACGGGGTTGAAAACTGACTCCAGAATTTGGCCCAGTTGCGCGCCGAAGAGGCTCCAATTTCTCCCTCTCGGCTGGGTCTTTCAAAATAGCGGCACCAATTCGGCTATCGTTTGGCAGCCCATGTGAGACGTGCGGCCATACCTTGCCGACCACGTCAAGGGATCACAACCCTCAATCCAGTCACTTTCCACATGAGGATCACAGGTGAGAGGAAATCCGTGAAAGATCTCGGATTGGTGGTCCAGAAGCGTTCCATGAAGCTTGTAAACATCCGAGTGAGAACTTCTCGGTAGCAAAAAACTTCCAGTTTTCTGGGGATATGACCAGTGCGACCCTGCTTTAATCCCTTTTGTTCTCAGCTGATGTGACTGCCTGGGGAGCAATCCCATCGGCAGCTGTTTGTAGCCGCTTGTGTCGAACCTTCGTAGGTCCGTGTTTTGAGGCCAATTCTGCTGCGCGGAGTCTGACCGTCGGTAGATTACGGCCACAGGTCTGGGACCGTTCTCCCACCATTTGTCGATTCAATTCCTGATCCACAATCCAATCCACAAAATGCGCAGTCTTACACGACTTCGGTGGTTTTAGGCGTTCCCCACGGGTTTGTAAGTCGTTGAAAGACCTCAGAGTGCAAGACTGTCACGGCAGAGGTCGCGGGTTCGAGCCCCGTCGTCCCCGCCATTTAGAATCAATCAGTTAGATTCAACGTGGTATCAGTGACCGGGGACCCAAAAGGTCCCTGAACTTTTTAGACATCTCGGTGCTTCGGCTTATTCTTGATGTATGGATGAAGGTCAATGAACACGCCGAATCGCACAGCTTGAAACAGAACTCGGTCTCTTCCGCAAGAAAAACGCCACGCTGCGGGAGATCGTTTGGTCCAACCTGACGGCACCGGAACTCAGAGTCGATGCGCAGAAAGAGCTTGTAGGCGTGGATGCAGAACTCAAGGCTAGCTGAGGCGGCTACAAGAATAAATCCGCGCAAGGACACCGAGCTGGTTGACAGCCCTTCGCACCGAACTATGCACCGTGTGGTTGTTTTTACGTCCTGCCCGCTTCCCGCGCTGTGGTGAATCGACCAGGCGACACCTACAGCCAGGCTAGGCCCGAAACGCGCTGCCAGGCGTCATCGACTTGGGCAGTCCAAAAGGCCGTTTCAAACGGCCCTATCGGGTACTGCGCATCCCCAAGAACGTATTCCAGAAGTTCATCGTGGGAGAACCGGGTGCATTTGATTTGCTCCCGCGCCATCTGGCCGCCAAGCTGGCGGATACGTGCGTGAGCGCCTCGTTCCTGCCCGATCTATGGTCCACGTACTACGAACGCTTCCACGGCGTTCTTAGTGCCGAAATGAATCCTCCGGCGCAACAGTGACTCCGGCTTTAGCTCTTGGTTTCAACACGGGATCGGCCTATGCTCTGAAATCATGCCGAACAAAACAAGATGTCCCCATTGCGGCTCAAACAGTCAACCAACTCCGTGTAAGGGCGTCACTGGTGAATGCCCGCACGGCAACATGGTTTGCGGTCAGTGCTGCATGAATCATGAAACCCAGCCCGCCCTATGCAGCCAGTGTCACTATGTTTTCGCCGGTGGCGTCCGCTTGATGCCGGACTTCTTCGACAACTTGCTGAGCGGCAACAGACGGCTGGATCACGAATACAACCCGTACAGAGTCTGAGGGCTCTGTGTGATTCAAGGCAGGGAACACGGACTATGAACGGCCCGGTGACATGCTACGCCTGCGATCAGCCCGCGACCACCACGGAACATGCTCCCCCTAAGTCTTTTTTCCCGAAGGAGCATCGGGTTAACCTCATCACAGTGCCCTCATGCGCCTTGCACAACAATGCGAACTCACTCGACGTGGAGTACTCCCGGAATGTCATAACTACGATGTTTGGGACGAATGAGATTGCGCAAAAGCAGTTCTCTGACAAGGTCGAGAGATCGTTCATTCACTCGCCCAATCTGGCGTACACCACCTTCGAGGACATTCGCGGCGTAGTTTTCGAAAAAACCTTGACAGGGGTTTGCACTGCGGACGCCAAGCGGCTGGAGAGAGTGATGAGTGCATGCACCTGTGCCCTGCACTTCCGCGAAACTGGTGAACGGAAAACTGATGAGTTCGCTCATCTAAATTGGCCCACTTCGCTCATCTGAATTGGCCCACCTGTACAAGCCCGGATGTAAGCATTCGGGGATGGACAGGAGGCATAAGGTGGAACTATTTGAAGTGATCCGGCGGGGATACGCGGCCGGGGAGACGATTCAAGGGCTATCCAAGAAGCACGGTGTGCACCGGCGGATGGTGCGGCAGGCGATCGGCAACGCGATCCCTCCCGAGCGAAAAGCGGTAGTACGGGAAGCGCCCAGACTGGGTCCGGTCATGGCGCACATCGAGCGGATGCTGGCCTGTGACCTTCAGGCTCCGCGCAAACAGCGGCATACGGCTCATCGGATCTGGATGCGGCTGCGCAAGGAGCATCCGGAGCACCCCGTCGGGGAAGCCACGGTGCGGCGCTATGTGCGGCAGCGGAAGCGAGAGTTGGGACTCAGCGGGCGGGAAGTGTTCGTGCCGCAGAGCTACGAGCTGGGCCAGGAAGCGCAGGTGGATTGGTTCGAGGGCATGGCCATACTGGGCGGCGAAGCGCGCAAGCTGCAGTTTTTCGCCATGCGCAGCATGGGCTCTGGCGATGCCTTCCATCGCGCCTATCCGCACGCCACGCAGCAAGCGCTGCTGGAAGCTCACGAACATGCGTTCGCCTATTTTGGCGGTGTTTTCAAGACCCTGCGCTACGACAACATGACCTCGGTGGTGAAGAAGATTCTGCGCGGATACCAGCGGGTGGAGACGGATCGGATCATCGCGTTCCGCTCGCACTGGGGCTACCAGAGCGAGTACTGCAACCCGGCCAGCGGCCACGAAAAAGGCGGCGTGGAAGGCGAGTTGGGCTGGTTCCGGCGCAACTGGCTGGTGCCCGTGCCGGAAGCCAGTGTGTTGGACGCGTTGAACCAACATATCCTGGATGCCTGCCTGGAGAACCGAAGCCGCACCATCATTGGCCGCGGCATGACGATCGGTCAGGCCAGCGAACTGGAACGCGAGCATTTGTCGCCGCTGGCCGAAGAAGGATTTCCGATTGACGAGTTGCTGTATCCGCTTCTGGTGGACAGCAAGGGCCGGGTCAAGGTGAAGACCAACTGGTACTCGACCCCGCTCTGGCCAGGGCTACGCGTAACCGCGATGGTTGCCCCGTTAAGCGTAGAGATCGTGCACGACAACAAGGTGGCTGCGCGGCACCCACGTTGCTACGGGCGCGGCCATCAGATCCTCGATCTGGAACACTATCTCGATGTGCTGGATAAGAAGCCGGGAGCCATGGCCGGTTCCACGCCCTTGCAGCAGTGGCGTGAGGCTGGCCGCTGGCCCGCTTGCCTGGACGCGATCTGGCAAGAGCTTGAGCAACGTCATGGCAAGGGCAACGGGACCCGCGAGATGATCTCGCTGATTCGTGCCGGTTCCATCGACGGATGGGACAAGCTGATCGCCGCCGTGGAAGAGGCATTGCGGCTGGGGATTAGCGATGCAGCCGCGGTGCTGCATCTGCTGCGTATGCCCGACCCGGAGCAACGCCGTCAATACGCTGTCGCCCTGGCCGAAGAACTACTTCCGTTCGAACGCCCCATGCCGGTGATGGATGACTACGACCTGTTGCTGGCCAACACGACGGGAGGCATCCAGTGAAGAACCAGACGCAAGCCCTGGAACATGCCAGCATTCGGCAGTACTGCAAAGCGACTCGACTGCCTACCGTGGGCGCCAACTTCCAATCGCTGGCCGAGCAGGCGGTGAAGGAGAACCACAGCCACACCCGCTATCTGGAAGCGCTGCTGTCCATCGAGTGCGAAGAGCGCGACCGGCACGCCATCGACAACCGCATTCGCGATGCGCACCTGCCGCGCTTGAAGACGCTGGAAGAGTTTGACTTCGCGCAAGCCCAGCAGATTCCGGCGGCACGCATACGCGAGTTGGCCGAAGGCGGCTATATCGAACGCAAGGAACCGATTGTATTGATCGGCGAGTGCGGCACGGGAAAGACCCACCTGGCCATCGGCTTGTGCCTGGCTGCTTGCCGGCAGAAGCGGCGCGTCCGCTTCACCACGGCGGCGGCTCTGGTCAACGAGTTGGTGGAAGCCAAGCAGAACAACCAGGTGCGCAAGCTGATGATGCGATGGCAGAAGTACGAACTGATCGCGCTGGATGAAGTCGGATACGTGCCTCTGGCCGACATCGGCGCGGAGTTCCTCTTTCAGGTGATCTCGGAGCGGGCTGAGCGGGCGGCCATCATCGTCACCACCAATTTACCCTTCTCGGAATGGACCACCGTGTTTCCCAATCCCCGGCTCTGTAAAGCGGTGTTGGACCGGATCACGGATCGAGCCCACATCATCGAAACCGGAACCGAATCCTTCCGCTTCCGGCGCACGTTTGAAAGGAGCAAAAAACATTGAGCGGCAAGCTTTAAACGCACAACCAGAGGCCGTGGAAATGACGGGCTGTGGAAAGCATGGGAAAACGATAAAACCGTTTTCCCACCCTTCCCCCAGCCCTTGGAAATCGCTGCCGCGATTCCCACATTACACACGGCCACGACGACGAGAAAGAATATCTCTCAAAACCCATGAAGCCAAAACCGGAACGATGATGCACAATACCACTACCCAGGTGGGCCAAATTAGATGATCAAAGTGGGCCACGCCGGATGAGCGAACTCAGCTGATTGGCAGATAGTATTTCCCAATCTCGCCTTCAGCGAGAACGCACAACAGGATGCGGTAGCCGGGTGGTCACAGTTTCTTTCGATCCTCGGACAGACGCGACTCTCTAAACGAACCACCAGCTCCCCTGAAGTCTTCCAGTATGCCTTTGCGGATGATCTAGGTTTCCCGGCGTACGGCATGCTTTTCTACAAAGCATTTTCCGTATTCGCCCTCGCCATTCCGTGAGAGCATTTGCCTCAGAGCCGTCTCAACCTCGCATACTGTTCCGGTGTCAGCCTCAGGTAAACTCCACCCCGCCCCTGCACTATAGCGCCCTCAAGCATCTGCCGAGCCTCAGACGTGCCCCAGGCTTCTCCACGCCGCGCCAGCTCCCTAATCTTCTCCGCGTCGTTGAACGTCAGCTTCCTGGGCAGGGCGTTTTTAGGTCTGCCTCCAGGAACTGAACCTCCCAGCCGCCGCGTTTGAAAAAGTACATGTAGACCTGATGACTGGGGCCGTCATATCGGGACATGCCCAGCGTATAGGCGAATGCAAGGCGAACAAATCCACACCCACCCCGACCCGATGTAGAATGCTCTGGTTATGACCGTTATCGCTTACGCCTACACACCAGACGGCTTTGTGGTGGGTGCCGATAGCCGCCTCATCCTTGCCGATACACACCGGGTTGATACGGACTGCCAAAGGAAGTTGATCCATCTGAGAGCACCTGGTGTGGATTTGGTCTGTGGATGGGCGGGTGCCGCCGTGATTGGGTCCGAAAATGGATCGAGGTTCGACCTAACCGATGAGACAGAGCGCATCGGGACCACTCTGTCCGGTGAGTACTTGGGGGACAACTACATTAAGACCTTGTCTGAGAGGCTGCGCGAGTCGTTTGCAGATCAACTTGCATGTCTTCGTTCCTGGAAAGCTGCCACGGCTGCGTTGTTTGTAGGATATTTCCACAACAAGCCTCAGCTATACGCGCAACACTGGGAATGGGTACTCAGCTCTGAGCCAGAGAAGAAGCCCGCTCCCCAGATGTGTAGATTTCGACTCCACAGTGGCTGTTCTGAGTTCGAAGCTTGTGACCTTGAGGGGTTGCCGACTCCATCAACCTCCAAGGTTGGGGAGGAAGGTCTTCGCCGTTACATAGAGTGTTGTAGAGCGAACTGTCCGAAGTATGGCGGATGGACACAAATCCTGACTATTCCTAAACCCTCGTTCTGATGTACGGCCCTTCTAGACCTAACTTTTTCGCCTAGGCTTCCGCAGCTTGTGGCCTTCTATGTACATAATCATTTCCTGCGGCTCTTCGGGAGAGGGCTTTTCCGGAGGCGTAGGAGTTGGTGAACCAGACCAGTGACCAACTTTTATTGCTCGGACCCGCTTCGGTTCGAACCCAGATGCGCGAGTCGCCGCTTCGACCCGCTTCCTAAGATAAAGAAACTGTGTGCCACTTCTGCCATATCGAAGTCTCACTCTTCGAGTGCTGTCAGGTTTGCCTAGGGGCTATTGCGGTGACAGCATACCTATAACCTATTGCAGCAAGAAAGATGAACACGCCCGACAGTGAATAGGTATCATGTCACCGGATTCCATGGGCCGGACGGAAACCCGGTGACAGGAAACCAGTGTGTCGGAGATAGAATTTCGCACACCATATGTTGTAGCTGAACGATGGATCGTGGCCCGCATGTTGCGGTTCATGCAGAGGGAATTTTCGTGGGAAGTTTCGTGGACGAAACTCTGTCCACGAAACTCTCGGAGCTGCCGTGAGAACCGCAGCCAGCACCGCCAGAATGGCCGGGAGGCCGATCACCCGCATCCTCAGTCGCCTCCGGACGGTGACTCGGGGTGACCTGGGGACGGTCACCTCGTTGTTGGGGTCATGCGCTGAAACGATTAGCCGGTTGAACGCACTCGAACATCGCCCGCGCCCGGTACAGGAAACACCGTAAATCTGACTGTGGACAGACGAAAAGTTACCTAATTGAAACGATGGTTGAGTTGCTAGACTCGTAGGTACTCGCCGGGCAAATGTGAGTTCGCTCTGACGGCTGTCCCTATTGCGAACTGCTGTACGGCCGCCCTTCTGGCAACCACCTCTAAATCCACTTGACAAGTAATCGCTCTATGGCGGTTACCAAATAATTCTTCTCCAGCTCAGTCTTTTCCAATTGAAAGATGAGCCTGAAAGGGCGGGGATTAGGCGGTTGAGGAAGGCTCCGTTATTTTGAAATTGGATAGAGATTACCAGCCGCAGGGTGGAGGGAATGTGGGAATCGCGGAGCGATTTCCAAGGTTTGTGGGGAGTGTGGGAAAACAGTTTTATCGTTTTTCCATGCTTTCCATAAACCGTCAATTCCTCCGCCTTCTAGCCCGGGGTTGCGAATTGGTCAAAGAGTTTGCGTTTGGCCTCTTGCATGCGCCGTGCGGCTTCGGTGTCACTGCTGGCGGCGGCCATTTGCTTGAGCGCGTCCGCAGTGAAACCGACGCGGAGGTACTGAGCCGGCCGGGGTAGGCTGAGCAGGGTTTCCAGTGGCGTCTGGTAGCGACGGTAGATGCGGCGTGTGCGCCCTTTCTGATCGACTACGAGCTCAGCTTGAGCGCAAGGACGATGGAAGTTCAGATAAGGGTTGAAATGCTCCTTATAGAAGCGCTGGATGGGCTCTGCATATTGGGAGCGAATATGGCTGTAGCCGATATGTTTGCGAATCACCGCGCCATTCTTGGTCTCCACTAACGCATTGTCATTACTCTGCCTGGGTCGGCTTTTCGTCTGCTCGATGAGCAGCTTGCCCAATAGCCTAGCCACCGTGGCATTGAGGAATTCGCTGCCGTTATCAGAGTGGAAGCCAAGGATGCGAAAGGGAAATTGTTCCAGCATGGCGATCAACACCGGCTGTAACCAGGCCTCGGAAATGCGTTCCGTGGCGGCCACAATCTGCCACTGCGTCACTTCATCCACGGCGTTGATGTGGAAGACGCCTTTGGCCCCGTTCTGATCCCCTTGATGCACCGTATCTACGCGCAAATAGCCGGGCTGCCCCTGGGGATTTGGGCGCCGGCGCTCCGCAATCGTCACCCCCGTAGGCTTGGTCTTGACATAGTTCAAGCGCCGTTGGCGATAGGCCCGGTCCCGGCGCAGATTGTATATGTGGGAGACGGAGATCGAAGCCAGCCGCGCATATTCCTGCTTGCCGTACTGCTGATACTCCCGCTCCAGAATACGACGCGTGGCCGGCCCGCTCAGCGTTTCATGCGCCTCATCGACTGAGGCCAGCAGTTCGACATCGGCCATCGTGTAGCGCGCAGCAAAGCGGTGCCGGCGATAGCCCCTGGCCACCACTCTGCCACTGGCGATATAACGGCCAATGAGCCGTGTCACCTGTGCCCGGCTCATGCCCGTCATCTTCTCGATATAGCGCCGTAGCAGACCGCGCGACGACTTTCCTTGTCGCGCATACTCCTGTTCGCAGAGCACCAGTTCGATCCAGTCATACACCTGTGCTCGCTTTACCCCGGCAAACCGGATTCCTTCGCTCGCTTCTAAAAGCTTGCGAATCTCCTCCAGACTTAACTTCTCCGCTTCCTGCACGCTGATGTTCAATCCCCAGCATGCCTAATCCTTCAGGCTCATCTTGTGTTGGAAACACGTCCTCCTTTCAGGCTCATCTTGCGTTGGAAAAGACTAGCTCTCGACGCCATCCCAAAACCGTACTACTGTGGGACTAACAACACACGTCAGCGCCGTCTTTACCACGACGGCCCTGTTTGGCCTTGCACCCAGGCGCTCTACCTGTGCATCCGCCGCCCACCACCGCGAAAGCATCAGCGCTTGTCAGCCTGATGTCCGGTGTAGCAAGCCGTAATGTGGTTTCGAAGTGACGGACTACGCCTAACCGCAGCATTCCGCCTGTCCCGCCTGCCCCGGCGTGCCGTGGGGCTGGCGGTGGAGCGCCACGCGAGGGCGCGCCTGCGGAGAGCAAGAATCACAGTGTCCAAACAGGGTGCGCCCAGTGCGTCCTCTTGATGAAGCAGTTTTGACAATTCAGGAACCGCCACCCCACCGGACACCAGCCCGAGGCTATCCCCAGCCAGAGGACACGGACGCCGGATGACATACGGGACGTCCGCTAGCACGTTCCTGGTAGGCCGAAGACCGTCCCGTTCGTCACCGCACTGGCGGAGCAGAACCGTCCCGATCGGCAAAGGGCCGGTGATCCAGCACAGGAGAAGGGGACTTATAGCGCTTAAGGCGCATTTCGCGCACTTTTATTTGGCCCGCTATCCCCCCAAACCAACCCCAAAGACCGCCTCCAAAACGGGCGCGAGACCAGCATCGCCTCCGCAGCCTGGAAACCAGCCACCCACCGAGGCAAGATGCTCAAATTAATTAATGAGCATCTTGACCATCTTCGTGAAACAAAGGACTTATTTGACCATCTTCGTGAAACAAAGGACTTATTTGACCACCTTGCCCCATCCCCCCCCGCATCAGAGAAATTCGAGAAAGACGAAACGTAACCTCTCCTGTGCCAAAGTGCAAAACGCGGGAACTTGCACCGCCACCCCGGAGACCGACCCTTATGGCGCATAGGACGCTTACGCCGCGAACTTCCCCCGAGACTTATGACGCTTATCCGGCGACGCCGGGGCCAGATCGTTTACCAAATCACGGCAGCTGCAAATATCGAGCTTGCGCGACGAGTCACTGCGTCACAGGCCGACTGGAACACTCAATTGAGAAGGCCAGAAAGGGAATTCAAATCGGATTAAGCTCGATGTTTCGCTGTTTTTAGCCGTAGATTACCCCATAAGGAGAAGGTCATGCCCCCCAGCGACGGTTTGTCTCGGCCCGATAGTGCCGCTCAGCGAGAGGCACTTTCCCTTGCATGGCCTGAAATAGTTAAACGCCTTACAGAGATTGTCGGAAGGAAACTCACGGCATACATCGCCGGTATAGAGGACGCTGGCATGCTCGATCAGTGGATCAACGGGACGGAGAAGGCATGCCCCTCAGAACACATGTAGAGGAGCGCCTGCGCTTCACTTATCCGCTCGTGTGTACACTGAGCCAACGCGATTCGCCGAGAACAGTTCAAGCCTGGCTGACAGGGTTAATCCGGGACCTGATGATCGTGTCCCAATTCGCATCCTCCGGGATGGAGACCTACGGATCATGGGTCCGGAAATCTTGGGGGCTGCCAAAGCCTTCATAGCCGGGAACTGGTGCGAAACGCTTGAGGCGACCCCAACACTCCTATCTTCCGGTTGGGCTGCGCCGTAGGCATTTTTCGAGCGGAATCACCTCCGGATTTCTCGTGACTTGAGATCTATTCCACGAGGGCGACACAGTTGTTTTTGCTGTGAGCTGGCAGTTTTGCTAGTGGAACGGTCGACACCGTGCCTATAGACTTCGTTTTCATTACGGATGCGTCCGGTCACGCTGTCGGGAGAGTTGCTCATCTTCGTCAGCCCCGGAAGAAGTCAACTATTCAGAACGCAGAGCGATCTAGATCTCTCTGGAGGACAAAAACGCCTTGAAGCGCAACCCAATTCTGCTTGCCATGTTCACGCTCCTGCTTTTGGTGCCGGGTGTGTGGGCCCAGGATCAAACACCCGAGGCCTACTCCGGGGTAGCCATCGGCACCGGAGGAAGCGTTGGCGGCAAATCCATCCACTTCGATTTCCGCGTCACGCAATACACCACGGACGAGGATGTTCAGAAGTTTGCCCAATTACTCAAAGACAAAGGTACCGACGTGCTTCGGCGTGCGTTGGAAAAGGAAAATAAAGGTCGTATCTCGGTTGTTGGCTCAACGGGCAATCAGATCGCAATCGCCCGCAAACGCACCCAGGGCGCCGACACCATCATCACGATCATTACCGCTCGTACCCTTCCTTTCGCCGAGCTCTATAACAACGGGCGCTCCACTGACTACCCCTTCGGCTATCTACAGGTGAAGCTCGATGCCCAGGGCAAGGGTGACGGTCAGATCATGGCCGCGGCTAAACTACGCTTTGATAAAAAAAGCGGTCAGTACCAGATTGAGAGCTTCGGCAACCAGTACATCAAAGCCAATAACGTCCGGCGTTCGAGATAACGGAGTGCAGCTCGCGAATTTGAGCGATACTCTCCCCTGGGTTGAGGAGAGTCGAACGGGTCGTTGAAAGGCTGGAAACAGGCCAGCCGACAACTCCCGCTTAAGGAGAGCCAAGGAGGCCGCCGGCGGCATCTCCAAACTGCTTTAATGGAGAAAGCGCGGCAGGTCACTTGGCAGGCTGCTCCGAGCGGCGACTCAGCCGACTCGGACGCCTCCCACAAAGTTAGCGGTCCGACCGGAAAGCTTCTAGTTCTTGAACCGAGGTTCCATGTATTCCATGAAGTCGTTTTTGTCGATGCTTTTAGCCGGCCTCAGTGCCTGTGCGCCAAGCCAGGCCATGCTTCCACTGGCTAACGATGGCGGGCCTGCGAGCACGACCCAGGAAGTCTCCGGTACCTCGGCAATATCAGCTGAACTACGGGGGATGGCAGCAAAGGGGCAGTTAGGAAAAAACCTCGGCTCCCCAGCATATCGAGAGGAAATCAAACGATTATACGAATCCGCTAATTTTGCGCCCTTATGGATAAGGGGTGATGGGCCAACATCGCAAGCTACATATTTGATTGAAACTCTGCGCGCAAGCCGCCTGAAGGGACTAAATCCCAACGACTACGGTGCGGAAAGCCTGGCAACAAAATCCAGGTCCCTCAAGGTAGCATCCGCTCTCGATCAAGCATCGTTCGATGCCACTCTGACGCAGTCGACCATGCAATACATTTCGGACCTTCGGGTCGGACGAGTCAATCCCAAACACTTGAAAATCGACATCGATGTGCAGTCAAAGAAATACGATCTGCAGGAATTCATTGCTCGACAGATCGTGAGCGCAGGACACGTCCAATCTGTACTGGATCAGATTGAGCCGCCGTACGCAGGCTACCGCCGCATCGAAAACACATTGAAGCAATACCTGGATCTGGCTGCCAAAGGGGATGGCCCCAAGGTGCCGGCGGGAACCAAAACCATCGCTCCGGGCGATACGTATGCAGGAACCGCGCAACTGGCGCAGCGGTTGCAATTGCTTGGAGACCTTCCAAAGGGCGGAACCTTCGATTCCTACAGCGGAGCCCTCGTCGAGGGGGTCAAACATTTTCAGGCCAGGCATGGTCTTGCAGCCGACGGCAAATTGGATACGGCGACCCTGCGTGAGTTGAACACCCCTCTCAGCGAACGAGTACAGCAAATTGACGATGCCCTGGAGCGCTGGCGATGGATGCCCACCGAGTTCCAGCAGCCCCCCGTTCTCGTAAACATTCCTGAGTTTCGGCTGCGGGCCTATTCAGACGATCACCAGCTTGCCCTCAGTATGAACGTCGTAGTGGGCAAGGCCGCGCCAACGCAAACGCCGGTGTTTACCGATGACATAAAGTTCATCGTGTTCCGGCCGTACTGGAATGTGCCGCCCGGGATTCTCCGCAGAACCGTGATCCCCGGCATTTTGAAAAGCAGCGGATATCTAGCCCGGGAGAGATTCGAGGTGACCGACTCCAGCGGCAAATTAGTGTCGCCGACCGACGATTTGGTTGCAGGTCTGCGCTCGGGCAAATACTTCGTACGTCAGAAACCGGGACCAACCAATGCGCTCGGCCTGATAAAGTTCATGTTTCCCAATACCTATTCCGTCTACCTCCACAGCACCCCGTCGACCGAGCTGTTCGCTAGATCGCGGCGAGACTTCAGTTCAGGTTGCATTCGGCTTGAGAAACCAGCCGAGCTAGCCAGTTTTCTCTTACGGAATCAACCCGATGGGCAACAACCGTGGACCGTGGCGCTCGTGCAAAAGGCGATGGACTCAGGCAGAGACAATCGACAGGTTAACCTGGCTGTGAAGATCCCGGTGCTCATTCTGTACGTGACTGCGGTCGCGGAGGAGGACGGCACGGTGCACTTTTTTGACGATATCTACGGTCATGATAAGCGGCTGAACGCCCTGCTTGCTAAAGGACCTCCTTATTCATCGACAGCGATCACTCTTATTTCGCCCGGACATTGACGGACGAGCTCTAGGGGAGGACTCATGCGAGCACTAGCACTTAGTAAATGGGTGACACTGTTTGGAATTGTGATTGCCAACGGATTGGCTTTGTCACAAGCCGGGCAACCAGGCGAGACGCTTACCGTAAAAGGGCTTGCCGGGCAAGCACCAGTTACCCGGATAAACGGTAGCTCCTACGTGGCCATCGACGCCTTGGCACGATTAATGAGTGGTTCGATTGCCTATCAAGGAAACGAAATCGTGTTGACGATACCCGCGGCCGGCACCGTTCATCCCACCAGCCGGCCCGCACATTCCGGGTTCTCCAAAGAATTCCTGAAGGCCAGCATAGAAACCATGAGTGACATTAGGGAATGGCGAAGCGCGGTCCTGAATGCCGTTGAAAACAGCTACCCCATCAAGGACGCCTGGATGGCCGATTACCGTGCACAAGCAGCCAAGAACCTCCGTCTTACCTCCGTAGCGGTCACCACAGATTCCGATCGCAAAGCACTGCCGTTGTTGCAGAAAGAATTCGACCACATGGAGGCGCTTGGCAACAAGATTCTCGCGGCGCGCAAGAACTTGAACTACATCACCCCGGAGAGCGTGAAGAAGGATCCGTTGGACCAGAAAATCCTGAATTGCGCCCGCTCCCTGGCCGAGATGGCCGCCAGCGGAGAGTTTCAGGATGTTGGTACGTGTAATTGAAACGTTTAATGAACGACGGCGTGAAGCGTCTTCACCAGGTCACGGTCAATTTGCGATTTAAATACGTAGCCCGCCGCTCCTGACTCCTGACCGGCTTGAATGAAATCTATACTCTCGTGAATCGAGAGAAAGACGATCTTGGCGGAGCAATCGCTGCTTCTCAGTTGTTTCGCGACCAGGAACCCATTCATGTCTCCCAGATCGACGTCCATCAGAATGACATCCGGCTTCAAGTCCGCGGTTTGATCAAGCGTTGAAGATCCGGATGACAGCCTCCCGACGATCAGAAACTCAGACTGGAGCAGCTCCACCAGGATGTCGAGCATATCCGGGCTGTCATCTACACACAGGAGTCTTTTCACATTTAACCCGCCCTGCTCAATCGGAGGAAGATGCTCTACGGGAGTTCTCTTTAGGCAGATTCACCGGATCGTATCCCGCGTGAAGGGTGCGTAATACTAGTAAAACTACTAGACCCACGGTGAATATTCGCAAGGCATCCCTCGCCGCCGTGCTCCGGTTTCGAGATATAATTCCGCGAGATGACTTCCGGAAATGTGAGCTTCTTAAGGTTCATCTCATGGTCCTAGGTATGCTCAAGCGCAACTCCTACCAAGAGCAGGATACTCACGTGCAAGAGCAAACTTGGAGCGATGCCTTTGAACATCTGGCCGTCAGCATCGCCCAGTTAACCCTGGAGGGCAGGCTGCTAAGTGTAAATAAGCAGATGTGTGAACTTATTGGCCAGCCAGAGAAAGAGCTGCTGGCGAAAAGCCTCAATGATCTGTTCGTACCCCAGGGATCCTGGTCTGAGTGCAGGCGCGGCCTGGACCAGCTTATCGCCGGTGAAATTCCCCAGTACTCCGCCACTCTGAGTGCCGTTAGAACAGATGAACAACTGGTCTGGGTGGAAATTGTGTTTTCGCTGGTCCGCGACCACGTTACAAACATGCCTCGCAGCCTGACCGGAGTCGCCAAAGATATCACCTTCCTCAAGCGGGCCGAGCAGGAGCTGCGCGACGCCGAAGTGATGCGCGGGGATCTCAGCCGAAAAATGATGACGGCACAGGATGCCGACCGCACCCGTATTGCCAGAGAACTCCACGATGACATTGGGCAGTCGCTGGCGGTTTTGAAGATTCAGATGCTCCGCGCCGGCCAGCCCGTCTCCGGCAATCCTGAAATGACGCACGCTAGCCTCAAAGATCTGAGTGGCAAGCTGGAAAAAATTATCAATAAGGTCGCCAGTCTGTCCCACAATCTCCATTCATCGGAGCTGGAGCTGCTCGGCTTGGTTGCCGCCGTCAAGATGCACTGTCGCGAATGCTCCGAGCAGCTACGTATCCCGATTCACTGTTCCTGCGATCCTCTTCAGGAGAGATTGGACAGCGTGATCGCACTAGCCTTTCTTAGAGTGTTGCAGGAGGGACTTCACAACGCGATGAAGTACAGCAGCGCGAAGAGCATTACTGTCCGGCTTACTGGTTCGGACCGCGAACTTACCCTGGAAATATCCGATGACGGCGTCGGCTTCGATGTTGAGGGTGCCAAACTCGCGGCTGGACTGGGTCTCATCAGCATGCGTGAGCGAATTCATCTGATTGGCGGCGAATTTCAGATCTTCTCAACGCCCGGGCAAGGCACCAGGATCACAGCCCGCGCACCGATGATCAACAGAACCCGCTAGCCTCTCCCCCAAAGAGCCTTCACACTCAATTCATGCTTACTACTATTTAGACGCTGACACTGCAAGTTGAGTCCGGTGTGCGGGTAACCGACGATGACCGATGCGAGCATCTCCCATTACCGTGGACTAGAGAAGATCGGCGGCGGTGGCATGGGCGTGGTCTACAAGGCAGAAGACACGCTCCTGGGCCGGTTTGTCGCCCTCAAGTTCCTGCCGGATAGCTTCGCCAACGACAGCACGGCACTGGAGCGTTTCCGTCGCGAAGCGCGTGCCGCTTCGGCGCTGAATCATCCCAACATCTGTACCATTTATGAGATCGCTGAAGAAGGCGGCCGTACCTTCATCGCCATGGAGTACCTGGATGGCCAAACCCTAAAGCAGTCCATTCAGGAAAACCCGCTCCCTATCGAGCGCGTAATCGAAATTGCGATCGGTGTTACGGACGCACTGGAAGCAGCCCACGAGAAGGGCATCATTCACCGCGACATCAAGCCGGCGAACATCTTCGTGACCAAACGCGGCACCGCCAAGGTGTTGGATTTCGGTCTCGCGAAAAGGGTGCCCGTAAAGGAACTCGCTGGTGGAGAGTCCTCCCCGGAACGGCAGCAGCTTACGGATGGCCTTGGAGCCGCCCTTGGGACGGCGGCGTACATGTCCCCCGAGCAGGCGCTTGGCAGACCGGTCGATGCGCGCAGCGATCTCTTTTCTTTCGGCATCGTCCTTTACGAGATGTGCACTGGCCGCTCGCCCTTCGCGGGAGAGACCACCGGAGAGCTTCTCATTTCCATTGTGCAGCAGGTCCAAATCACTCCAGCGAAGCTGAACCCCGACGTTCCCCAGGGATTAGCTCGAATCATCGATCGATGCCTGGAAAAAGACCGCGAGCTTCGCTACCAGCACGCCGGGGAGATCCGCACCGAACTGAAGAGACTTCAGCGAAACTCGGCGGATTTGGTACACGCGCTCTTGCCGGAGAGGCAAATAGAACCATCGCCGTTAGCGTCTTCGGGCGCCCCTGTACTTCAAGATGCTGCCCGCGGGGCCACGCCTGCTCCCGCGACCAGTCAGCCCAAATCGGTGAAGCTGCCGCGTCGTCGATGGCTCCTGGGCCTCTCGGCGCTGCTGATGGTCGGCGCCGCGCTCTTGACCGCTCTCCTGACGCGGCCCTTGCCTGTGCCGAAAGTCTCAAATTACGTCCAGCTCTCCCACGACGGTGAGCCGAAGGCCCTGGTCGGTACCGATGGTTCGCGCCTGTATCTTGGCTTTGCCAGAACCATCACTTACAACGCCACCATCGGCATTATGGAAATGTCCGCCTCGGGAGGCGACCCGGTCCGGATTCCGGCTGCCTCCAAAGCCATTCTCCCCCTGAACGTCTCGCGTGATGGAGCCGAACTTCTCGTCAAAGACAACCAGGGCACCGACTATACGGGCCAGCTTTGGACACTCCCAATCCTCGGAGGTTCACCCCGCCGATTGAGCGGTCTGGTTGGGCAAGATGCGGCTTGGTCTCCCGATGGAAGCACGCTGGTTTACGCCGACGGAAACGAATTGTTTCTGGCCAGGAATGATGGAACAGAATCGCGAAAGCTGGTCTCGGTGGGAGGCCGTGCCTTCTATCCGGCTTGGTCGCTCGCAGGAAGCAAACTGCGCTTTACCATAATCGATGACAAGACTCGTGGGAGTTCTCTCTGGGAAGTTTCAGCTCAGGGGACGAATCTGCACCCGCTGTTTTCTGGATGGCACAACTCTCCGGACGAATGCTGTGGGAAGTGGACGGCGAACGGAAAATACTTCGTCTTCGAATCTCAGGGGCAAATCTGGGCACTCTCCGAACCGGGAGAATTTCTTCGCCGATCCGCGGACAAGCCCATCCAGTTGACTTCCAGCCCGCTCAGTTTGTTCACCCCGCTCCCCAGCAAAGATGGCAAGAAACTCTTCGTGGTCGGCCGGAGTTACCGCGGCGAACTGGTGCGCGGCGAATCGAAATCCGGCCCGTTCACACCCTATCTCTCGGGCATCTCTGCCGAAGACGTTGTCTTTTCCAAAGACGGCCAATGGGTGGCCTACGTTTCCTATCCCGAAGGCATCCTCTGGCGAAGCAAACCAGACGGCAGCGAGAAGATACAACTCAGCTCCGCTCCGCTGTTTGCGGCGCTGCCGCGCTGGTCGCCCGATGGCAAACACCTTACCTTTTACAACTACTCAGTCGGCAAACCCGGGCAGATCTATCTGGTTTCGGCCGGCGGCGGCAGCCCCCAGCAACTGCTGCCCGAAGATCCCGAACCTAAACAGGATCCGGACTGGTCGCCGGACGGGAACAAGATCGTCTTTGGTAGCGTACCGGCTGACAATAATTCCGCCCTCCGTCTGCTGGATTTGACTACCCATCACGTTTCCGTGCTGCCCGATTCCCGCGGCCTGTTCTCTCCTCGATGGTCACCGGATGGCACGCACATCGTCGCCATGCCGGCGGACTCGCTGAGTCTGCTGCTCTTCGACTGCGAGACGCAGAAGTGGTCGCAACTTGCGAAGGCAAGAGCTGCGTTCCCGAACTGGTCGAGAGACGGACAGTATGTCTATTTCTTACGATGGCTGGACAATCCGGCAGTGCTGAGAGTTCGGATCAGCGACCGAAAAGTCGAGGAGGTTTCCGATCTTACGAACCTTCCCACGACAGGCAGCATCGGCCCCTGGCTGGGCCTCGATGCAGACGACGCCCCTCTCGTACTCAAGGACATCGGGACCCAGGATATCTATGCCCTCGACTGGCAAGAGCCTTGAACAGCACTGTCGCAGCTTATTAGATTTCGTGGAATAGCCGCTCGGGCGAACGCAGCAAGATTTTACCCCGGCTCTTGGTCAGAATTCCTTTTCGTTGCCACGCGCTAACCTGGCGGCTCGCCGTAAAAGGCGTGACGTTGGCCTCGTTGGCTAACTCCTCGTTCCGCACGTCGATTTCGATGCCTCCGTCACCTCTCTGGCCTATGGTGTTCGCAAGGTTCGCCAGTGCGTGAGCCAGGCGTTGATGCGCCGTATCGTAGGTGAGCGCGATGTGGGCGTCACGATAGAAGGCAAGATAGTCAAACGTGACCAATAGGGTGTTGTCAGTCAACACGGGGTAGCGTGCGATCAGGCCATGGATGGAGGCGCGGTCCCAAACCAGCACAGAGCTGTTGAGCACGGCTTCTGTACCGATCAGGTATTCCGAAGGCCTCGATAGAAGCGCCGCTTGGCCGCAGATATCGCCCGGGGTTAGCCACCGCAGAACTACCTTTCGGCCCTCGGAGGTGAGGTAGAAGTACCGGGCACGGCCGCTTAGTAACAGAAAGAAATGGTTGGCAGATTCTCCCTGGTTCGCGATCGCGGAATTTGCCAGGTATCGTCGCTGTTTTGCGGCTGCGACGATCGTCTTGACCTCAGCCGGGACAAGACCGTCTAGAAATCGTGGCTCGCACTTGCGGAATGGAAGGAGTCCCGGGATGGCCATGCTGCTTTCCCTCTTTTCCAAAATGCGGGGGTGCTACCTGAACTTATACGTTGCTCCAAAGAGCATTCCGCTCATCGACGCATTAGAAGGGAACTGATCGTTGCCTTGGTAGTGGACCGTTAGATACCCCCAACCTGCCCGCAAGGAGATCTTCGGTTTGAATGGATAGTTCGCGAAACCAGCTACCTGGTAGTCCAGATTTGCGCCTCCAGCGCCCGCGTCGCCGAGAATGTCGATCCACGCTTTCTGAGAAACAGGAACGACGATTTTGCTGCCTGCCGCGAAGTCTGCCCAGTTTGCCAATCAATAGGCCTGACGGCCGGACGGAGGTGGCGGTTGCAGACTCAATGTAGTTCCAAGATGCCAATAACGCAACCATGCAGTACCGAAGACCTTAACCTTTGGGCTTTTCCGTCTTCATCCAAGCTTGTTTACTCGGATATTCCTGGGAACGACCAACCGCGGCGCGCGGGCCGCCCCAAGCAAAATGGCTTTACGAGCCAGGCTGATGGCGTCGTTTATATCGTAAAGATGCTTAAGAAGGTCTTCTTCAGTGAGGTCGGTTATCGCGAGCGTAGAAAAGAAGGAGACACCGCTGAGCCTCGTTTGAATGGCGACCGCCACGTTAGCCAGGAACACCCCGAGGACTATCTCTTGCGCCAATTTCTCGAAATATACTATCGGCATAGCTTTGAGAATTGCCTGATGTTCGGTGGATATGCCTAGATTAGCCTGAAAAGTGATATAGCCCGGATGCTCTTTCATCTGCAGGATGTGAACTGACTCGCCATTCGGCAATGTAGTTAGAAATCCAAAATTCCACGTCGGATGGGAGGCGGGTTTCGTACTCAGATCAGAATCGTTGAGCCATCCCTGAATACTCGCCTCCAGGCTGTTGGCCCTTACCTCAGCCTGCCTCAAACGAAGCGCCCGGATACACCAAAGGCCGGCAGCGATAGCGCTCATCAAGATGTATCCAGTCATTCCGTATAGAACCATGCTGAAACCGTGCTGAAACATACCAAGTTCTTCCTCCCGCGATTCACGTTCTTCCTAAGCTGGCGGGGGTTCTCCAGAACCAGCGATCCCGGCACAGCTCAGTCAGCTCAAAGGAGCTGCAAACGAGTAGATATAGCATCGGGAGGATCAAAGTTCGTTGCGCCAGCGCAAGGATCATGCAATTTAGGCTCTGGTTCCAGTTAGAAGAAGAGAGGAGTAATTGTGCACTTCGGCTGTGCCCAAGAAGAGATGAGCAAATGGGACCAATCATGATGCCGGGGACAGCTCTCTCTGTTGGGGCTCCTCATTGGACCCTTAGTAGCTAATAGCTATCTTCGTCGCTGCATCAAAGGTCCGCCGAATCCGCTCTAGAATCAGACGCAGAAAGGCCCCAAAAAATGCGACGTCTTCTTCAGGTGGTTTTGGTGGTGTTTCTGGCGCCCGCGGCATGGGCGGCGGAAAATGCGGAAAAGGCTCAAGCTCGCGTAGTGGCGGCAGGCAGAGTTTTGCAAGTGATCCAGTCCGCGCCCGATCAAGGCATTCCAGAAGATTTACTGGCCTCGGCTTCTTGCGTGGCGGTAGTGCCCGCCATGTTAAATGGTGGTTTCCTTCTCGGCTTGCGCTATGGGCGCGGCGTCGCCAGTTGCCGCACGGATAAGGGGTGGAGCGCACCCGCCTTCTTTGTCGTGTGGGGAGGCAGCTTCGGTTTGCAGTTCGGCGGCCAGGCCGTGGATCGCATCATGCTCATCATGAACGACGGCGGCATGACGCAGCTTCTCTCCAGCAAATTTGCGCTAGGCGCCCAGGCCAGCGCGGCCGGCGGGCCGGTGGGCCGTCAGACCGCGGCTGAAACGGACTGGAAGATGCGTGCCGAAGTGTTGAGCTATTCTCGTTCCCGTGGAGTCTTTGCCGGGGCCACTCTAGAAAACGGAACAATCAAGCAGGACAAGGACAGCACACGAGCATTCTACGGACGCATGGTGCCCTTCGCTACATCGCTCAGTGGCGAAATCGAGGCTCCCTCCACCACCTATCCATTTCTTGAGCCCCTGGCCACGTGGGCTCGAAACGCAGCAGACAAATAGCCACCGCTACTCGGCAAACGAAGACCGGTAAGCCGCTTATGGGGATGCTGCCGGCAGCCAGTTAGAGGTGTTGTCAGGCTTGTCATATTGGATCAGAACCGTCAGTGAGCCGTCGGGACTCGTCTGCACTCGATGCCCGGTTCACAGCAAGATACAAAAAAGGCCAAAAACGCCGATCAAAATCGCAATAAGGCACGGCTCTCGAATTTGTGTTCTGGCGTTCTGGCCGTGAAGATTGGTTTTAGGTAAATTGCCGGAAGTTACTCAAAATCTCGTTTTTCACGGCAGCTGTGACAAGCTCGGAGTTCGCTAACGGGAGAACCGCATCACGATCCACCTACGTGGCTGAAAAGTGGGCCTCTACATGTCAACCAAAACAATGAAGTAATAGAAGAATTGCGCCATGACGAAAGGGCTGCCGGAAATCCTTCAGGCTAATTTTGAATCAAAAAACTTGGAGGATCTGTATGAAAGTTCTAGAGCTGGTAGGAACTCGCGTATGGATAAGGTGCGACCAATTTCGCAGGATCTCCGGCGTGATCTCCAGAGTGCTGAAGCCGGTAAGCCGCGATGATCTTCAGTCTTCCATTGCCGAGAGTCTTTTCGACATCGTCCTGGCTTCAGGGGAGGTTGTTCAATTGTTCGGAGCAGAGCTTTGCAAGGTAGATCACTTATCAAAACAAAGTGTTTTGCGTTGACACTAAGAGACTAGTTCCTTTGGGTCTATTTGCTTTGGCGTGTGGGAACAGACGAAAAGTACCCCGACGTTTGACAGTCCGTGCCGTCTATCGTCGTGTTACTTTTCGTCTGTCCCCTCCCTCCCGCACAGTGAGCACGTACGTCTGGTATTTCTGCTGGTGGGAAACGGCGACTTCTACCAATATCCCTGCCTAAAGCAAATGCTTAGAATCGCGTTAAACGCGTTCGGATCCGGCAATCGCGGACCGGGCGTTGATAACGTTCGATCTCTCTTGAAACGCGTTGCACAGGTGTCACGCCCTGATGCAGCGCGTTTTTTTTGTCGAGCACCTCAAGGATGATGGCGTACGAGGCGGTCCCTGGCAAAACGATGGACTCCGGCGTCTACACGTTGGACGCACGCTGGCATATCAATTAGTCAACATCTACGGCCTAAGAATGGCAGGAGTGTTCATGAGGGAGATTGGCCCCGTCATGCAACACGAGTACATTCTTCACCACCGGCTCTGCCGCGGCAGCCGGAAGGCCGGAAGGGCAAGCGCGCAGAAAAGAATGCCAAGAACTACCAACCAAAGATATGCGGAAGATCTGCTACGACAATCAGGTGACGACGCAGGGCGTAGGTGCTTCAGACGACTTTCGCACGTATGAACCTGTGTCAGCAAGGAGTTGTCGTTGAACGATTGGCCAGTCGATTGTCCGGTCAAATTTCGCTCATGGGAACGACGCGCCTCAGGTTATCCGGGCGCTGCACGTGCGAGAACTAGCAGAATTACCAGCTTCTCTTCCTTGTCTCATTGACAGAGAATGCCAGGCTCCCGAGGGTACGCCGCCCCTTCAAGAGGCCGGCGATGGTGACGCGGCGGTCCACCCTGACTAAACCCGGTTTGCAGGAGCGCAAAGTCTCACGAGTTCGATGGCGGGATGCCCATCTTTTCCCGTATCGGGACCTCAGCTAGCTCTTCTCCAAAATGTCGCGTGTAGTGCCCAATATTTTAGAACTATAATCGAACCTTGCGATTGCGCAACGACCGAGACAGCGGCGCATGAAATTCTAATTGAGTTCAGAAACTACTCTCAATAAGTCGGGTTGTGAACGGTGAGGTGGGCACTACTTGGAAACGTCAACAGTCCGGGTTCTCGTTGTCGATGATCACGAGCCATTCCGGCGATTTGCTTGTTCAACACTGGGGAAAAGGCGTAACTTGCAGGTCATCGGCGAGGCGTCAGACGGACTAGAAGCGGTTCGAAAAGCTGAGGAGTTGCAGCCGGACCTGGTTGTGCTCGATATCGGGCTTCCCACGCTCAATGGGATTGAGGTTGCCCGGAGAATCCACAAGCTCTGTCCTGAATGCAAGATACTCTTCATGAGCCAGGAATCCTCTGCCGAGGTGGCACAAGAGGCTTTCAGCCTGGGGGCATTGGGCTACATTGTAAAAGCACATGCGGGAAGCGAATTGTTAACTGCTGTGGAAGCGGTCTGCCAGGGCAAGCGGTTTGTCAGTAAGGGGCTATCGGGCCACAATTGGACCAATGCTGCCGACGGGCAAGCACCCGACCGTCTCCTGCGACCGGAGGTTCAGCCACCGCCCAGCACTCACTGCCACGAGGTTCAGTTTTATTCTGACGACGAGGCTTTTCTACTTGGCTTTAGCCGTTTTATTGAAGCTGCACTCAAGGCAGGGAATCCAGTGATCGCGATCGCAACCAAGTCACACCAGACGAGTCTTCTGCAGATATTGCTGTCAAGTGGCGTCGATGTGGCCGCTTCCATCGAACAGGGGTTGTATCTTCCTTTGGATGTTGGTGAGGCGCTCTCGGCATTTATGGTGAAGGATCTGCCTGACTCCATCCGATTACGGAAGCTCTTGGGCGATCAAATCGCCCTTGCGGCCAAGGCGACGGCGAAGCATCCCCGAGTTGCAGCTTGTGGTGAAATGGCACCTACGTTATGGGCGCAGGGGAGGGCGGATGCTGCGATCCAGGTCGAACAGGTCACGGACGAGATAGCCAGGACTTACGACGTTGATATTCTATGCGGTTATGTGTTGAACAGATTCCAACGCGAACAGGAAAGCCATATATACGAGAAAATCTGTGCAGAACACGCAACCGTTTGTTCCCCATGAGCGGCTCATCAAAACGGCTTAATTGAGAGGCACGCGGGCCTGAATCGTTGTGCCACGATTGGGTTGCGATTCGATGGAAATGGTTCCCTTCAGTAGCTTCACTCGTTCCCGCATGCTGACGAGGCCAAGCCCTCGACCCTCTTTTGCTGCCTTGCTGTCAAAGCCTATACCAAGGTCACTCACCGCGAGATGAATCTCATCCGGCGTTCCCCGCAATCCCACGTCGACGTGTCGTGCCCCGCTGTGTTTGACTGCATTGCTCAGGGCCTCTTGTAGCACCCGGAAGAGGCAAAGAGAAATGTCCGGCGGCAAAGGGTTTGGCAAATCTTCGGTCTTGAAGTCGATCTTCACCTTCGTCTGTTCCCCGAGTTCCTGGCAGAGGCCTCTCATGGCGGCAACTGGGCTCAGATATTCCAGTTTCGTCGAGTGCAAATCGTGCGACAAGGTTTGGATATCGGCTGTTATCTCACTGGCTTGCTTCTGTAATTCGCCCATACGGCGGTGGACTTCCGGCAAAATAAGAGGATCCTGGTGGAGTTGTTCTAACTCGATGGCCAGCAGGGCAAGACGTTGACCAATGTCGTCGTGAAGCTCTCTGGCGATCCGGTTGCGCTCCTGCTCCTGGGCCTCAATCAGCCTGCGGCTCACGTCTTCGAACGCCGCTTCCGCCCGTTTGCGCTCCGTAACATCCGCTATCATGCCGACAATCCGCAGCATTTTTCCTTGTTCGTCGAAATGCGCGCGACCGGTTTTCTCCACCCAGATCTCACTCCCGTTGGGAGCTGTCATTCGATGGCTGACTCGGAGGTGGGGCTTTTCAGGGCTAAGCGCAGAATCGGCAGCCGAAACCTTTTCCCGGTCGTCCGGGTGAATCTTAGCCAATATCTGTTGACCAGTTGTAAGCTGCTCCACCTTGTCGGTGCACAGTATTTCGGCATACTCTCCCGAGCGCGCCATCACGTCGGTGGCAGCATCCCACTCATAAGAGAACATCTTTCCGGCGTAAGCCGCCAAACGAAACCGCTGCTCGCTATCCCGCAACGCTTCTTCTGTCCGCCTTCGTTCGGTGATGTCCTCCACAAAAGCAAAGACCAGGGGCGATCCTCCATCGCTGTTCTCCCGCAGAGTGACATTGAGACGTCCCCAAAACCGAGTGCCATCTTTTCTCAAGTAGCGTTTTTCCAGTGTGTAGTGGTCGATGAGGCCTGCCCGGAGCTGTTGAAAGAGAGCCCAATCGTCCTTGGTATCCTCGGGATTGGCAAACTGGGAACACTTCATGCCGCACAATTCGTTCTCCGTGTATCCCATCATGGAGCAAAGCGCCGGGTTGACACGCAAGAGCGTCCCCTCGATGTCCTCCACGGCGATTCCTAGTGATGCTTGCTCAAAAAGATACTGGAAAAGCTCTTTAGCCAGTGCTTGCAACGCTTGCGAGGACATGACGACTCCAGAAAGTTTTCTCACCGTAACACGTCCGGGGCGCGAAAGTGAATTTGGCGGAAATCGCGTGCTGGGCGATAAGGTGGAAGTTAAACAGGGAAGCTGCCGTTGAATGTTGACGACACAAGAAGTCCCGAGGTTCATCATTCCAGCGGAACGTCTCCGGGTAGCTTATGGAGCCGGATGTCAGGGGACCTGGGTACGAACCTGGATACGAGGGGGTCCAGGTGTTTGCTGCGATGGTCTCCACACAAACCGCGGCGGATGACGCAATCTTGCCGCGAATTGGGCTTCTGACGGTGGGTGGCGAGTCGCATTTGGGCAGCAGCGCTCGCCGATTTTAGTCTGCGAGGAAGCGGCGGGATACTAGCAAAAGTACTAGGTCCTGAGTTAGAAATCTCAAATGATCGCTCGCCTTCGGTCCCGATCTGCCGGGATATAATTTCGAAAGTTGACTCCCGGGATTTTGAACTTCTTAAGGTTCATCTCGAGGACCTAAGTACGCTCAAGCGCGATTCCTGGGGACCCAGGATATCTACTCCCTCGATTGGGAAGAGTCTTGAGAGCATGGAGCCTGCCACTGCTGTAGCCGTTGACGTCCGCAAAAAACGCAAAAGTGTGAGCGTCGATTGGATTGTTCAGACCATATTTTTAGCGGTCTTGAGCAATTCGGTTTCCCACTCGGCGATAAGTCCAAGGATCTTGGACGAACGAAAACCGCAATTGCGGACGGCCATTGTGGGAAAACGTCAGCGTTGACCGTCGTCAGCCTTCAGTGTGCTGCTGACAAACTGCTCATTCCGAAGAACCGCGTCTACAGCAGCCAGTAGTTGGCTGCCGGCGTGCGCTTTGATCACATAGCCCAGCGCCCCTAAGCATAGGGCTTCTTGCACGACCTCGGCTGAGGATTCCTGGCTCAAAAAGAGTATTTTGGATCCGGGAGAAAACTCGCGGATGCGTCGAGCGGCTTCGAGTCCATTCAGACTCGGCAGTCCAATGTCGAGCACAATCAAACCTGGTTGTAGTTCCACGGCCTTCTGAACCGCTTCTAAGCCGTCAGATGCTTCGCTTATAATCTGTAATTCAGGTTTGGCACTCAGAGTCGTGATCACGAATCGACGAAACGGTTCGTGATCATCTACCACGAGAACCCGGATCCGTGAACCACTACGATCGCCGTTAAGGTTGTCTGCTTCCGCAGGCGATTCTTCTGACTGAGGGGACTCTTGGACCAACACGGCTCCTTGCACAACAAAACTATTGATCTCCCGCCTGGAGTCGTTGCGCCAAACGGCTACCTGATGAATCCTACTCCGTTCACAGGATCTGTAAATCAGGGTTTCCATTATCTTTAGGACGTACTTTGCGCCGGCCTTTAACGTTAGTTTCACCGGCCTTTAACGTTAGCGGCCGCCTAAAACGCCCGTATTTATGATCTTCCGCTGGCTTGCCGCTTCCCGGTCGCAGGCGATCGCAGGTTTCACGTTGCCCGCCCGGCCCGAGGCGCGTATAACCTCTGTGATGTGTATACCTTGCGGCGGCACATGCTGTTGATGGTTGTGGTCGAATGAGCTGGGCTTGTTGGGCGTTGTGACTGGCAATTTCGGTGGGGGAAAGGGTCTGCACGATCATGGCGGAGGGCCTCTCGTCACATCTCGGAGTTCGGCTAAGGTCTCTTTCCTGGCCGATAGCTCTGATTGCCATTCTGGTCGTCAGAGCCGTTGTTCCTCTTGCTGCAAAACCGGGCTCCACCATCCTGTCATACGGCAGTATCAGCTATTTTCTTCTGCTGCTTCTGGCGGCCGGTTTCGCCATCCGCAATGGAATCCAGAATACGCTGGGGAGCCGGCCGTTCTGGGTGCTGCTTGCACTTGGCTATAGCTTGTGGGTGCTGGATCAATGGATTTTTCTCTACCATCAATTTGTTCTGCACACTGAGGTCCCGGACAACTCTGTCGCTGATCCGGTGCTGTTTTTCCACCTGGTGCCGTTCATGGCGGCAGTGGCAACCCTTCCCACCCTGCATTCATCCGGTCCCAGGCTATATCAGGTGCTTTCGAACTTTCTTCTCTTTCTCTTTTTCTGGGGCTTCCTTTATGCCTACGCAGTTTTTCCATATCAGTATTTGTTCTCCAACACCACTACGTACGCTCTGCGATTTGACGTCCTTTACTTGATAGAAAATCTCACGCTGGTTGCGGTTGTGGGCATCTTGAGCCTGCGCGTGCAGTACCCCTGGAAGATGATCTGCCTCCATTTGTTGGGCGCTTCGACTCTGTACGCTCTAAGTTCCGCGGTTGCCAATATCGCGATTGACTCTGGTGGATACGTCTACGGAAAGATATATGGTTTGGGCCTGACCGCATCCGCCTGCTGGTTTGTTTGGATACCGTTTCGTGCACAGCAGATCACAAAAGCTGAAGTAAGAGCGGCGCGACTCGATACCGGCGGGGGCTCACAAGCGTCGGCGTGGTCGATGCTGCTGATTGTGATGATCTCTGTACCCCTGGTTTGGGAGCTGTTCCAGAAAGATGAGACGGCCGGTATGCGTACCTTCCGCCTGCTCGTCGTGATCGCCACGATCGTGGGCCTGGCGAGTGTCGCCTTTATCAAGGAGCATTTCGCTAAGAGTGAACTGATTTCGCAACTCAGCTTAGCGAATGATCGCCTTCGTCTGGCGGCGGAAGCCGGCAAGTCGGTGGGATGGGAATGGGATCTTAAGACCGGAAGACTTTCCTGGTTCGGTGACTTGCAGACCATGTTCGGAATTCCGTCCGATACGTTCGTCGGGCGAATGGAAGACTTTTTTCGCTACGTGCACCCGGAAGACCGCCCCATGGAGGCAAAAGCTGTGGCCGACGCCCGGGAGAGCCGGAAGCCGTATACGGCGGAGTTCCGCGTCGTCAGGCTTGACGGGACGGTGCGCTGGGTGGCCGCCACGGGTCAATTCTATTACTTATCGAATGGCGATCCCGAGCGCATGCTGGGCATGGCTGTGGATATCACCGAACGGAGACGCTCTGAAGATTCGCTGCGCCTGTTCCGGCAACTGATAGACCAGACCACCGACGCGATTCATGTAATCGACCCGAAAACACTGCGCTTCCTCGATGTGAACGACAAGTCCTGCCGTGACCTCGGCTACACCCGCGACGAACTTCTATCTCTCGCAGTTCCCGATATTGATCCCGCTGTGAATGAATCCTTCCTGGCAAAAATTGAACAAGAGCTCGAGCAATCAGGGTTTATCACCTTCGAGAGCGTTCACCGGCGAAAAGACGGATCGACTTATCCGGCGGAAATTAATCTCAAGCGTGTCGAGCTGGATCGTGCCTACGGCGTTACCATCGTGCGCGATATTACTGAACGGAAGCGCGGCGAGGAGGCGCTGCGCCAGAAAAGCGACGAACTTGCGGAAGCCCAGCGAGTGGCCGGATTAGGAAGCTGGCAGTGGGATGCGCGGACGGACACGGCGACCTGGTCGGAGGAGCTTTACCGCCTCCACGGTCTTGACCCCAGCCTGCCCCCACCCCCCTTCAAGGAGCACCCCGGCCTCTTCACTGCTGAAAGTTGGGAACGTCTTGAGAGCGCCGTTCGGGATGCCTTGCAAGCTGGAACCTTATACGAACTTGATCTGGAAATAATCGGCTCCGGGCCCACCACGAAATGGGTGATTGCCCGCAGCGAACCGTTGCGCGACGCCGATGGCAAAATAGTCGGGCTCCGGGGCACGGTTCAAGACATTACTGCGCGCAAGCAGGCGGAACAGGTGCAGCTCGAGAGTGAGGATAAACTTCGACTGATTCTTGAATCGACTGCCGAGGCCATTTATGGCATTGATCTCGAGTGCCGTTGCACGTTCTGCAACCCGGCCTGCCTTCGCGCTTTGGGGTACGAGCACGCCGACGAGCTCCTGGGCAAGAATATGCATCAGCTAATTCATCGAACTCGCCCAGACGGGACGCCGTTCCCTGTCGATGAGTGTCCAATAATCCGGACAGCGCTCACCGGGGACGGAGTCCACGCGGATGACGAGATACTATGGCGGGCGAATGGCACCAGTTTCCCGGTTGAATATTGGTGCTACCCCCAGCGAAGAGGTCAGGATGTGACTGGGGCCGTGGTTGCATTTGTCGACATTACGGCGCGCAAATTGTCGGATGCCGCGCTAGCAAGTGTAAGCGGCAAGTTGATTGAGGCACAGGAGCAGGAACGCCGCCGGATCGCCAGAGAACTTCACGACGATATCGGTCAGCGTCTCGCCTTGTTGTCCATCGAACTGGCACAGCTGCAACAAGGCTCTTCGAATCCAGCTGAATTTGGTGGACGCATCGGCAAACTACGGACGCAGACCTCTGAGATAGCAGCCGATGTTCAGTCCCTGTCGCATGAGTTGCACTCATCAAGACTGCAATACCTGGGTCTCGCCGCGGCGCTGAAAGGCTTCTGCCAGGAATTTAGCGAGCAGCAGAAAGTGGAGGTCGATTTCCAGACCAATGAACTGCCATCCTCCTTGTCGCCAGACATTTCACTTTGCTTTTTCCGGGTGCTGCAAGAAGCTCTGCATAACGCGGCAAAACACAGTGGAGTACGGTACTTCGAAGTGCGGTTGTGGGGAACACCGGATGAGATTCATCTCACGATCAGCGATTTGGGCGTGGGCTTTGACATCGAAGGTACAAAGGCGAGCCGCGGGCTTGGGCTGATCAGCATGCAAGAGCGTCTCAAACTTCTAAATGGGACTCTATCCATCGAATCGCAACTGCTGCGCGGTACCACGGTCCACGCGAGTGTGCCCCTATAGATCGGATATTCAGCATTGATCAGCTGTTCACAACCCCAAACCATCCCTTCGCAACTGTCGAAATGTAATAAGCCTCCCTATAACTTCTGCTAGTTCCCGGCATGCCAATCAACCTGCCATGCTGGATCACCAGACGGCGTTGCGACGCGGGGCAGCCGTTAGAGATGGGAAACAGGAGAGCAACATGGGCACAGCTTTGCAAGCGACGGGTTCTATACCCGCCCTGACAGCAGACGAGGCGCATGCCATCGGGGTGGATGCCTACATCTATTTCTATCCCCTCATCTTGATGGACCTGACGCGGAAGCAGTTAACAAATATCGATGAGCCGGCGTTCGGCAAAGGACCGATGAATACGTTCGTGAGCGTTCCGGCTTACCCGCCCGCGGATTTCAAAGGCGTCGTCCGCTCAAACTTCGACACCCTCTATTCTCTTGCGTGGCTCGACCTCACCAAGGAACCTCTCGTCATTTCCGCGCCAGACACGGCTGGCCGGTATTATCTGCTGCCGATGCTTGATATGTGGACCGACGTCTTCGCGTCGCCCGGCTCTCGGACGACCGGCACTGAGGCGGGCAACTTCCTCGTTACCCCGCCCGGTTGGAGCGGAAAAATCCCCGCCGAGTTTACAGGGATCGCAGCGCCGACTCCCTATGTCTGGATTATCGGGCGAACTCAGACGAACGGGCCGGCCGACTACGATGCAGTGCACAAGATTCAAGCCGGTTATCTAGTCACGCCGTTGTCGCGGTGGGGCAAAACGCTCGAGCCGTTGACTCTAAAAAGTGACCCGGCAGTCGATATGAAGACGCCGCCTATGATACAGGCGAACACCATGCCTGCCGCGGCCTACTTTGCCTATGCGGCCGAACTGCTCAAACACCATCCTGCGCACTCCACTGACCAACCCATCATCGCGCAGATGGAGCGGATCGGGATCAGCGCCGGCAAGAGCTTCCGCTTTGACGAGCTTGATCCAGTTGTCAAAAGAGCCCTGGAAAGCGCGCCCGAGGAAGCTCAGCAGCTCATGAAATGGAAAGTTCCGACCGTGGCGAGGGTTTCGAACTATTGGTCCATGAACACCGACACCATGGGCGTCTACGGGAACTACTACCTTAAGCGCGCGATCGTTTCACAGCTTGGGCTAGGCGCAAATCTGCCGGAGGATGCCATCTATCCCCTGAATCTTGCCGATGAAGGCGGCAAGCCGCTGGACGGAGCAAACCAATATACGATTCACTTCGAGAAGGGGACTGCGCCTCCGGTCCGCGCATTCTGGTCCATTACCCTGTACGACTCGGACGGCTTCCAGGTCGGGAACGTGCTAAATCGCTTTACCTTGAGCAGTTGGATGCCCTTCCGCTACAACCCAGACGGCTCGCTCGATCTGCATTTTCAAAATGACAGTCCGGGTAAGGATAAAGAAGCGAACTGGCTTCCGGCCCCAAAGGCGCCGTTCAATCTGACCATGCGCCTTTACTCGCCGCTGGCCGACGCGCTCACGGGCAAGTGGAATCCGCCTCCAATTAAGAAGGTAGAGAATTCGTAGCCTATTGCAGCCCGCGCTCAAATCAGCGTTCCTGAATTTGTTAAACCAGACCTGCACAGCCGGCGAAGTTGACTGCCTGCAGGATCGCCCTAGGTGACTTAGGAGGTAATCGAATGCCCGAAGCGGGTGGTTCCAACATCGAAATCGCCAGCCAGCTCACTGAGTACGAGGTATCAGAGTCTTCGCGGCACGTCATATTGGAGATCATCGAGGCCGTGGTGCTCGCCATCGTCGCGATTACCACTGCCTGGAGCGGCTATCAGGCAGCACTCTGGACTGGACACCAATCTGAGCTATACGGCCAGGCGAGCAGACTCCGGGTCCAGGCCGAAGGAGCCGCCGCGTATGCCAACCAGGAGCGTATGTACAACGCGTCCACCGTTGTCGAGTGGCTGGAGGCCGAAGCCCACAACGACAAGAAGTTGAGCGCCCTCTTCGAAAGGCGCTTTCTTCCTGAGTTTCGTCCAGCCTTTGAGGCCTGGAAGAAAACTGACCCTCTTAACAATCCCAACGCTCCGGCAGGTCCTCAACTGATGGCCGAATATCGAAGCGCAAAGACGCAACAGGCTGTTACGTTGAATGATCAGGCCACGGAGGCGTTCGAGCAGGGTACAAGAGGGCGCCAATTCGCCGATCAATATGTACGAGCAACAGTCACGCTGGCAACGGTGCTGCTGCTGATTGCGATCAGCCAGCGATTCAAAACCCGCAAAGTGCGGGTCGGGCTGCTGGTGATCGCCATGTTTCTGCTGTGCTTTCCGGTGTACCACATCCTTACGTTACCCCGAGCCTAGAAGAGGGCTGTCGGCCAGCTTTGCCCTTCCTCGCCGAATCAAGGATCGAGCGGTTTGTGAACGAAAACTTCCTTTACCAAACGCATGAGGTCATCATTCAAGGTGTCTTTTTCGTCTTGATGATGGCGGCCACGGAGGCAGGGTACCGTTTCGGCCGCAGGTCTGAAGCGAATGTCCCGGAGAATACGAAGTCGCAGATCACTACTGTCGAAGCCGCCTTACTCGGAGTTCTCGCTCTCCTTCTGGGCTTCACCATGTCGATGGCGGTGTCTCGATTCGAGATCCGCAAGCAACTCGTACTCGAAGAGGCCGATGCTCTCGGCACCTCGCTTCTTCGTGCTCGATTGCTCTCCTCGCCCGCAGGGCCCGAGGTCGAGGGCCTTCTCAGGCAGTACATCAACGTCAGGGTGCAGTACGGGACTGCAGGCAACGATCTCCCGCGCCTCGAGCAGTTAAACACACAAACAACCCAATTACAGACGGTACTCTGGACCAGGACGACCGCATACGCGCAACAGAATCCCAATCCGGTAACGGCGGGCTTGCTGCTGCAATCATTGAATCAGGCAATCGACGTGGGAGAAGCTCGTTGGATGGCCTTTCAGAATCATGTGCCGGAGAGCGTGATCTACGTGAATGCTGCCGTGAGTTTGCTGTCAGCTATGTTGGTCGGCTATTCGTTCGGCGTGAGCGGGCGTAGGAACATCTTTTCCATGTGCGTGTTGGCGCTGTCCATTACCCTGGTCCTTGCCGTGATCATCGATCTCGACCGGCCCCGTTCTGGCTTTATTCGGGGAAGCCAACAACCCATGATCGACCTGCTTCAGCGCCGTTAGGAGCCTCCTAATTAACCCCTGCCGTTCCTGCCCAGTCATGGAGAGACGACAACCGCCAGGGGTTTTGTGCCAGATCCCACTCCACCTCGCCTTGTTTGTTGAGCACTAATTGCGCTGCGGGATAGAGAACGCCCGTGCTCTTGCTCTTATCCTGGTCATTCAAATCCAGTATTCCTGCTGTCAGATCAAAAGACATGGAATTGCTGTCGGCCCACGCCTCGGCCATATTGATCTGGCGATTGGTGGCAAAGACTATCTTGCGGCCCGTGGGCGTTGGAAACACCTTGATGTATGAGCAGTCGTATCCCAGGGTACCCGTGATCTCGACGTGTCCTACTGCTCTCATCTTTTTCAAAGCATTTACCAGTCCCTTATTCTGCGCATGGTCGAAAGCCTGTACCAGAACCTGCTTGTCCGCGGGCGTTGAGAACTCATAGATGTTGAGGGTGACTCCAATGGTTTGACCCAATTGCGTACCCGTGCCATAGGCCTGAGCCTCAATTGTTTCGTTCTTGTCCCGGCCGAAACCGGGTTGCCCAGCCGCTACTAAAGTCATCAGCACGATGCCGTTGACCAGAAATCTTGAACATGGTTTTGTGCTCATGTCGTTCTCCCTCCGCTGCTTCAGGCAGGACCAGCAGGTGTTGACGACTTCCTGTGAGGTTCTAAAGCACCCTTGAATGATCACTGTGGAATGAATTAGGTCCTGAAAGGGTGAGTTCACTCTTATGGCAGGTACTTGGGAACTGTCATTTGTGACAGGTGCACGTCCCTGCTTGTGGCGTTAAGATTTCGGAGGTGAAAGACGATAGGCTGGCAACGTCAACGACGTCAGTGTGCTGCCCGTAAAGCCGCGTGGACCCGTACTCTCTGCTCGCGGTCGCCTTTGTGCCGGCGATTCCCGTGGCTCTCGGTTCGGTTCCTTTCGATGTCGTTGCCCGGGCAGCTTTGAAGTTGCTGTTCTAACCAGGCAGAGTGGATGCTACTGGATCTCAATCTGCAGGATCGCAACGGCTCCGGCCGTGCTATAAGAGCCATATTGTAAGTAATGCCGTAATGCATCGACGACGCGCACGCGAGGGCTAGGATGACGAACCAGGTATTTCAGGAGATGACACAGACACCGGCGCTGGCAGACATGCTTTGGGTTCCGGGCGGAACCTTTCTCATGGGTTCGGACGATTTTTATCCTGAGGAAGGCCCTGTCCACGAGGTGTCTGTCGATGGTTTCTGGATGGATCGGCACGTTGTCACCAACGAACGCTTTGCCCGCTTCGTGGAAGAGGCCGGCTACGTCACGGTCGCGGAACGCCCGCTGAATCCCGCAGATTATCCTGGCGCGCCCCCGGAAAATCTGGTTCCAGGCGCCTTGGTATTTCACAGGTCCCGGGGCCCCGTGGATCTGAAAGATTACACCAATTGGTGGACGTGGACGCCCGGAACCAGTTGGCGTCATCCAATGGGACCGCAGAGTTCTATCGATGGCATTTTGCAGCATCCCGTTGTCCATGTCGCTTATGAGGATGCCGAAGCCTATGCACACTGGGCAGGGAGAGACCTGCCGACGGAGGCTGAGTGGGAGCGAGCCGCCCGTGGTGGATTGGAGGGTAAGAAATTCACCTGGGGCGATGAGCATTTTCCTGGTGGCAAGGCGATGGCGAATTCATGGCAGGGCGAATTTCCCTGGCAAAACCTGCTCGTCGACGGATTCGAAAAAACCTCTCCTGTCGGCTCTTTTCCAGCCAACGGCTACGGACTATTCGACATGGCGGGAAATGTGTGGGAATGGACGTCGGATTGGTATGTCCACCAGCGTGCAAACGAAGTCATGCCGGCATGCTGCGGGCCCGCCGTTAACCCGCGCATTCTGTCTGCCCAAAAGAGCTACGATCCGAGGCAGCCGGCCATCCGCATCCCACGTAGAGTCGTCAAGGGTGGATCGCACTTGTGCGCTCCCAACTACTGCCTGCGTTATCGGCCCGCGGCGCGACAGCCGCAAATGATCGATACCGGCATGAGCCACATCGGTTTTCGCTGCATTCTGCGAGCAAAGGATGCACCACAAGAAGAGATAGCCCATGAAATGCATCATGAGCAACCAAAGCAGATATCCATCCACAAGCTGAAGATTTCAATCAAGCGCGTCTTCAAGCAATTCAGGATCATTCGCCGAGCCCTGGTGCACCCCCAGGTGCCGTGGCATGCAAAATTCGTCGCCGGGTGTGCGGTTCTCTATGTTGTCAGCCCGATCCAAATCATCCCCAACTTCATCCCCATTATTGGGCAAATGGACGACGTGCTCGTGGTCACCCTCGGAATCAGGTACCTAAGACGATTTGTTCCTCAAAGTGTAATCGAAGAGTGTGAGAGGAACGCCTCCATACCTCGTAAGCCAAAAGTGTTCGTGAGCCCGGTCACGGATCTTCTTCCGAACTCGGAATCATAAACTCCCTCAGTTGACAGTTCATCGCTTGCGCATGCGCCCGACATAAAGCTCGACTTAGAGAACACGGAGGATTCCACTACTCATCAGAGCTGCCTGCGCGAACCGCGTGTAGTCCATCTATCCAGATCCCCGAGGTCGTATGTCTCCTGCTCGAAGCACCGAGTTTTCCAGGATTGGGCCCTTCCTCGTGCTAGCGGTCACTGCCCTCATCCTCTTTTTCGCCCGCGATCTTCTTGTCCCCTTCGCCTTCGCCCTTACCCTGGCATTTTTATTGGCCCCTGCTGTTAGTCGTCTTGAGGCCCGGCGCGTCCCTCGCGTACTCGCAGTCGCAATCACAGGCGTCCTCGCCTTCACCATCATCGGTGGAGTCGGATACGTCGTCGCTCGCCAACTCCTCAACGTCGCCCGCGACCTTCCCGCCTACCGTCTCAGCATCCAAAAGAAAATAGCTTCGGTCCACTCCCCCGCCGCGCAGTCCATTGAAAAAGCTTTCATCGCGGTCGAGGACATCGGCGGAGACCTCGCTACGAGCGCCACTCCGAGCGTCCAGCAACCACTCGCGCAGGCTCAGCCCGTCCGCGTCGTGGACCCCGATCGCACCCAACTCCAGTCCACCGTCGAGCTCCTGATGCGCTTCCTCCGCCCTATCGGGACTTTCGGCGTGGTCATCGTCTTCACTATCTATCTGCTGATGAAGCGCGAGGACCTCCGCCATCGCATCCTCCGCCTCGCCGGAATGGGCCGCATCAGGCTAATGACCCAGGCCCTGCAGGATGCCGCAACCCGCATCAGCCAATACCTTCTCTTTCAAGCCACAGTCAACGCGGCCTATGGGACCCTCTTCGGCTTCGGCCTTTTCCTCATCGGCGTACCCAACGCCACCCTATGGGGGGTGCTTGCCGGGATTCTTCGCATCGTCCCCTACGTCGGCACTACTACCGGCCTCATGCTTCCTCTTGTCGTCTCCGTCGCCATCTCCTCCTCCTGGGGTCCGCCGCTCTTGGTCATCGGCCTTTTCCTTACGCTCGGTCTCACAGCCACTAATTTCGTCGAACCTTGGCTATTCAGCTCGCGCACCGGGATCTCCTCCCTCGCCCTGCTTGCCATGGCCATCTTCTGGGCGCTCCTCTGGGGATGGCCCGGTCTCATCCTCTCCACTCCACTCACCGTCTGTATCGTCGTCCTCGGCCGCTACGTCCCTCAGATGTCCTTCCTTCACACCCTCCTCGGCACCGACGCAGAACTCTCCGCCGAAGCCCTCTTTTACGAGCGTCTCCTCGCCATGGACCAGCAGGAGGCGCGCGCCGCCGCCAACCGCTTCCTCGAAGGCAAAACCCTCGTCGAGCTATACGATTCCGTCCTCATGCCGGCCCTTGCACTCGTCGAACAAGACCGCCACCAAGGGGTCCTCGACGACGTGCGCTGCAACTTCATCTTCCTCAGCATCGGCGAGCTAATCGCCGAACTCGACGACTATCAACAGAAAAAAGCTGGGGATTCCGCCCCCCGCGCCCCGGCCTCCTCCATGCAAGAAGACTTCGCCGTTGTCTGTATCTCCGCCAGCGATCAGGCCGACGAACTAACGACACACATGCTCGTCCAGCTCATGGAGCAGGCCTCCCACCAAACCCTCTACCTTCCGGGCTCGGTCTCCGGCGACATCCTCGACGCGCTTGCCAACGAACCCAACACTGTCATCCTCATCTCAGCCCTGCCGCCCTTCGCTTTCTCGCAGGCCCGCACCATCTGTCAGCGCGTTCGGTCACACCTTCCCAACAACCGCATCGTCATTGGGCTTTGGAACCCCATTGAAGATCCCGAGCACACCCACGACCTCACCATCGAGCGCTTTGGCAACAGCAGGCCCACTGTCGTCATCCACACCCTCGCTCAGGCCGTCTCGCAGGTCACACATTGGCATCAAGAGGCCGCCACCCACCCCCCTATGCGCATGTAACGCACAAAGGGCAAAACAATACTTCACCCAGGTCTTCATTGTTAGTGTGCGTGGCCTGACACAAACAAGCATCTAGTCGAGATAGATCAAGTTCCTTTAGGGCCATGAACCGGCTTGTTGACCTGTCACTACTGTCAGTAGCGACAAGTCTGCGACCAGACCTAGCATCGTTCCGGAGACGGACTGTGCTCCAAGATGTTCAGAACAGTGCGCAGGCGAGCGAGCAGTTGTTCCGCCCGATCTTCGAGAATGCATCAGTTTCTCCAACCTCGATAGCGGCGGTGAGGCTCCTGGACGTGCAGCATTAGTGTTGGTCTGTGGGACGTAGGGCCATCATGAACTTTAAAGAGGCGTAAATGCGTCTGCAAAGGGCCAACCGGATTATCACAATATTGGTCGCATCGCTTTCGCTGGCGTCCGTGGCATGCGTACTCGTGTCGGGGTACTTCAGACATCGCCAATCGACTGCACTGAACGCCAGAACGCAGTCGCTGCTGCTGAGCATCCAGCTCGCTGCGGGCAGCGACAAATTGACAGCGGCGGTGCGAGGATTCGCGGTCGCGGGTGATCCCCACTACCGCGACGCATTCCAACAGGAGGTTCGTGTCGAGCGCAGCCGCGACCGCGCTGTGGAAGGCTTGCGTGCGCTTGGCTTGACCCAGGGGGAGAACGAACTGGTCTCCCGCGCCAAGCGAAATTCCGATGCTCTCATCGCCCAGGAGGAGAAGGCGTTCGAAGCCGCCGAACGCAAAGATTTCACCAGACGGCGATGGGATATGTGTACGGCGAGGAATACCTCAAGGCGAAAGCCTTGATCATGGATCCCATTGATGAATTCCGCCAGCCGGTTAGACAAGCGTCTCGCCGGCCAAGCCCTCTCCGAAGAGCGGGCGGCCCAGCGGAGTGTCAGCCTGGCAATCGTTGCCGCTGTCCTCAATGCTTTGGCTATCGGGGGTGCGCTCCTCTTTTACCGGACGAAGATGGTGGTCCCTCTGGTCGCCCTGGGACGTAGCCTGAGCGACCTTCTCGCCAGAAAGCCGGGGATCGAGATCGGGTTTCAGGAGGATCGCTCCGAGATCGGCGACATCGCACGATCGCTGGAGTCGTACAAGGGGCTGCAGGAGGAACGAAACCGCGTCACGCAACAAATGCAGTTGCTCCTTGAATTTACCGGGCAGGGCATTTACGGCATCGATCTCGCAGGGAAACTGCACGTTCATCAATCGCGCTACCTGTGAATTGATCGGCTACCGTGCTCGAGGAGGTCCTCGGCCGGAATATGCACGACCTGATGCATCACCACAAGCCGGACGGCTCCGTTTACCCCATAGATGAATGCCCCGTCTATCGCGCGTGCAAGAAGGGAGAGGGCTGCTGCACAGATGACGAAGTGATCTGGCGGCGGGATGGCACCCCGGTCCCGGTTGAATATTCCTCGTTTCCAATCCTTGAGGGCGGAAAGGTCACTGGAGCTGTCGTCACCGTTGTTGATATCACTGAGCGAAAGCGGGCAGAGGAAAAGCTGCGGGAAAACGAGAACCTTTTCCGTTCGATTTTTGAGAATGCACAGATCGGGATCGGTTTATACAAGATTGACAGCCATGAACATCTTTCCAACCGTGCACTCCACGATATGTTGGGCTATGGGGCAGAAGAGCTGAGCAGTGTAGAGCAATGGGACGAAATTGTTCACCCCGAGGAACGCGTCGCAAGCGCGCAGCGATATGCGGAACTCATCCAGGGAAAGCGAGAAACGGACGAGTACGAACAACACTTCATTCGTCGTGACGGAAGCATCGTTGCTTGCAACGGGAGGTTTCAACTGCTCCGGGACGCTGCAGGCAAGCCACAGTACGTCGTCGACCTGAAGGAAGATATCACGGAACGCAAGCGTGCCCAGGAAGCCATGCAGGAGAGCGAGCAGCTCTTCCGTTCGATCTTCGAGAACTCCCCCGTAGGCATCGGTCTTTACAACGTTGCCAAGTCGCAATATTTCACCAATCGCGCCTTGCACGAGATGCTGGGCTGCACTCATGAAGACTTGAGCTCTGTCGAGAAATGGGACCAGGTCGTCCACCCGGACCAACGTGCCTTCGGTGCAAAACGCTACGCGGAACTCCTCGCAGGCAAATACGACTACGACCAGTGGGAGCAACGCTTCATTCGCCGCGATGGACGCATCGTCATTGCAGACGGCACCTTTTCCATCATCCGGGACACTGCTGGAACTCCGCAGTATCTCCTCAACACCACCAAAGACATCACCGATCGCAAGCAGGCCGAAGCGGACCTCCTCGTTGCCAAAGAGCAGGCTGTTGCGGCCACCGAGGCCAAGTCCGAGTTCCTCGCCAACATGAGCCACGAGATTCGGACCCCCATGAACGCGATTCTCGGAATGACCCATCTGGCCCTGAAGACCGACTTGACAGCGAAGCAGCGCGACTATCTGACAAAAACAAAGGTGGCTGCTCAGGCCCTCCTCGGCATCATCAACGACATCCTTGATTTCTCGAAGATCGAGGCGGGCAAGCTGGAAGTTGAGAACACCGAGTTCCGCCTCGATCAGGTGCTCGAAGATCTCTCCTCCGTCGTCGGTCAAAAAGCTCACGATAAGAATTTGGAATTCTTGATCGCCTCGCCGAACGATCTGCCGCCGAATTTCATCGGCGACCCTTTGCGCCTTGGTCAAATCCTGATCAACCTCGTCAACAACGCGGTCAAGTTCACCGATCGTGGCGAGGTGGTAGTAACGGTTGCACCGGAGGAGCAGTTAGCGGGCCGGATGAAGATAAGGTTCTCCGTCCGCGACACTGGTATCGGGATGACCCCTGAGCAGTCCGCTCGTTTGTTTCAAGCATTCAGCCAGGCCGACACTTCCACCACCCGCAAATATGGCGGCACCGGGCTCGGCCTCTCAATTTCTAAACGGCTCGTCGAGGTCATGGGAGGCGAAATCTGGGCCGAGAGCACCTACGGCGAAGGCAGCACCTTCTTCTTCACTGCATGGCTTGGGATCGGGTCAAAGCGAACCCGAGCGAAAGCGTCTTCGTCCCGGACCTCTCAGGCATCCGGGCGCTGGTAGTCGATGACAACCCACTAGCCCGCGAAATTACCAGCCGAAAGACTGAAGGCGTTCGCAATCAGGGTCGACTCAGCCTCCTCAGGAGAGGAAGCAATCCGCGAACTCTCCGCTGCCGACACGCACGACCCTTATCAGGTAGTCCTGATCGACTGGCATATGCCCGGCCTGGACGGTCTTGAGGCCAGCCGGATCATCAAGCAGGGCGGGCTGCTGAAGCACATTCCCAAGATCGTTTTGGTCACCGGCTTTGGACGAGAAGATATCCGCACACAGGCCGAGCAGATGGGGATCGAAGGCTTCCTGCTGAAACCGGTCAGTCCATCGCTGCTCTACGACACTCTCGTGGACCTGTTCGGGGTTGCCGGAATCGAGGACCAACATTTCCGTGAAAGAAAGGACAACGGCACCGTGGCTGATGCCACGGGAATCCGCGTCCTGTTGGTCGAAGACAACGAGATGAATCAGCAGGTTGCGACGGAGCTGCTGGAGAGCGCCGGAGCCATCGTCGTCGTGGCCAACCATGGTGGGGAAGCCGTGAAAATCCTGACCGATGGAGACCAGGCTCCAGCGTTCGATGTAGTGTTCATGGACTTGCAGATGCCCGAGATGGATGGGTTCACGGCCACCAGGCTACTACGGAGAGTGCCACGTTTACACCAGTTACCGATTATTGCCATGACGGCGCACGCCCTCGTGGAAGAGCGCCAGCGCTGCCTCGACGCAGGCATGAATGACCATGTGTCAAAGCCGATTGATCCCGACCGCCTATTGTCAACTTTGCTGCGATGGGCGAAGCCTCGGCCTCAGCAGGCACGCGAACCCCAGGAGCCGGTTAGCACTGAAAGAGCGTCCGACGAAGTGATTCTGCCGGAAATCGCAGGGGTCAATCTAGCGGATGGCTTGAAGCGTGTTGCCGGCAACAGGCGGCTCTATCGCGACCTGCTGGGGCAGTTTGCCGCCAAACAGGGCGATGCAGCCGCTCAGATTTCAACTGCGCTCCAAAAAGGGGACCACGCACTCGCTGAACGTATTGCCCATACCGTGAAGGGCGTTGCCGGCAACATTGGAGTTACGGAGGTGCAGTATGTGGCTCAAAAGCTGGAGAACGCACTCCGTGACGGTGAGATAAATGTTTCGCCGCTGCTGGTTGAGTTCGCAAGCGTGATGGGCACTCAAGTTCATGCTATCGAGGAAGCATTGTTCGCCTCAGCAGCAGCTCGAATGGAGGAGGTGCGAACCTCGCCTTTCAATAAAGAGGCCACGGCCGGCGCGATTGTCCGGCTTCGGAGCTTGCTCGAAGCGAGTGACGGCGATGCCGAAGAGTCATTTCGTAGTCTGCAGGAAGCTTTAGCAGGCGCAATCGAGAAGCTGTACTTGGACGGTCTGAGCGCATCGATCAACGATTTCGATTTCGACGCAGCCCTGGTGAAACTGGATGAGATCGCCGGACGTTGCGCAAGCATTGGGTGTGATCGATGAACAACGCGGATCAAAAGCAGACTGTGCTGCTGGTGGATGATGCTCCTGCCAACATTCAACTAGTGAATTCGATTCTGAAAGACATCTACAAGATCCGCATCGCAACCAGCGGTGCGAAAGCGTTGGAACTGGCGAAAATTACACCTCTGCCAGACCTGATCCTGCTGGACGTCATGATGCCGGACAAGAATGGGTACGAAGTCTGTACACAGTTGAAACTGGGACAGGAGACGCGGGATATACCAGTCATATTTCTTACCGGACAGACGCATGTGGACGAGGAGACGAGGGGATTCGATGTCGGCGCGGTGGACTACATTCATAAGCCGTTTTCTCCTGCGGTCGTAAAAGCGCGGGTGCAGACTCACCTCGTGCTTCGCGGGATTCGCGAACAGCTCGCACAGCAGTTGCTCACGATTCAAAAGGAATTGGAAACAGCGCGGCAGATCCAATTGTCAATTCTTCCATCCGAGATTCCCAAAATCGATGGTTTGGATATTGCTGCGCGCTATGTCCCTATGACCGCGGTTGCCGGCGACTTCTACGACTTCATCGTCGTGGATGAGAAACGCATTGGAATTCTAGTGGCCGATGTTTCCGGGCACGGAATGCCTGCCGCGCTTATCGCCTCGATGCTGAAGATTGCACTCTCCGCCCAGGGGATGCACGCTGCTGATCCGGCTCAAGTGCTGTTGGGCCTGAATCAAGCGCTGTGCGGAAAGTTCCAGCACCACTACGTTACGGCCGCGTACCTGTTCGTGGACATGCAGAAGCGAACACTGACCTACGCGGGCGCAGGCCACCCGCCCTTGCTTTTGCGGGACGGATCATCCAAAGGCGTGCGTAATGTGGTGGAAAATGGTTTGTTTCTCGGAAGGTTTCCGTTTGCAACTTATTCTTCACAGGAGTTACCACTCAACGCTGGTGACCGAGTCTTGCTCTACACCGATGGTATTCCGGAAACGACGAACCCCGTTGGGGTCGAGTTTGGCACAGACTGCTTCAGGCGGTTTCTGGAGGCGGAACAAAGCACCTCGGCAGATCAATTTGCCGATCGACTGCTAGAGGCGTTGTCCCGTTGGTCGGCTCGAGGTTCTACCGAGGAGATGGATGACGATATTACGATGGTGGCAATCCACGTAAAAAGCGATTAAAGCAGTGTCGACGAGACCATCCCCAGAAATCGGTCTGGTCTCGAAAATCAGCGTGGGGCGCGACAGAACATCGCGAGGAAGGTGGCGTCGGCGTGTGGAAGAAGACGAGGGCTTTTCCTCTGACAGGGTCAGGCACCCCCATGGGCGGGTCCCATCCCGCGCCCTATCCTGCCAATTTGACGATGCTCGACGGCCTCGATCTAATGGCCAGCTATCGCGCCGCCCGCCGCGGGGCGAATTTCTTCGATGGACTGGCAATCGGCCAACGTGTGGTCTTCCTCTTGACGGACATCGCCGGGGCCCGCGCCGAAGCCCGAGCGCTCGCCGTCGACGTGCAAACCGCCTTCCGCCAGTTAGCGCCCGAACTCTTTGGGCCGTCCGGTGCGAATGAATCCGAGGCCATCTCCACCTTGGCGTATGAGCTCAACCGATCCCTGATGGAGGCCGCCCGCGGCGTTCACTTTGCCCCCGCCTTTCTCGGTTGTTTCAGCCTCGCACTGGGTATCCTCACCTACCACAATGCAGGTCTCCTCGCGGTATTTCACGATGCGGAGGGCGCACGAACTCTTCAGCCGAGTGGCATGCCGCTGGGTCTCTTCAGCCACAACACCTATGAGCCGGAGGTTCTGGCATTCGAGCCACGAGCCAGGCTGCTTCTTGTAACCAAGGCAGTCATGGAGAGCCCGCGGGGAGCGTCCGAGTTTGGCGCAAAGCGCGTCGAGCGGCTGCTCGCAAACGTCCAGGCGGACTCGGCGTCGCAAATCTGTGAGACCGTGCTGCAGCAGGCGTATGCCTTCGGGAACCGTCCGTGGACTCGCTTCTATGGCCTGCTGCACTACGGGAAACATCTCGGCAACGACGACTTGACCGCAGTGGCACTGGTGCGCGACTAGAGTCTTCTACCCGAGAGCAACTTCCAGCTTTAACCCTGTCCCGCGCGAACCGAGTGCAGCGTCTCAAGTTGCCTTCCTTCGGACGGAACTGGGATCAGCCATCTCCAGCCACCCTGTCCAATGTGACAGTTGTTTCCTTGGACCTACCCCCTCTACTCTCCACGTGGGTAGAAGTCCCTGCTGCCCGGCGGTGAGTGTGGCCACCGATCAGGACACAGAACCCGTGCAGCTTTGCCACTCGAGGACGAGCCGCTCCTAAGGAAAACCAGAAATGAACCTGCCAAACTTTCCCGAAATCGACCTGTTTTCCGCCGGCATCAACGCCCTCAATGGTGTGCTCGTGGCTCGTAATCCGTCGCACAACCGCGGCTACACTGTCGCGGGCCTGCTGATCATGGGCTACTTCGGCGGTATCGGAGGTGGCGTGTCGCGCGACCTACTGCTCAATGATGTCCCCGGGCCGCTCAAAGGTCCGATCTATCTTGTGGTTTGTCCTTTGATGGGTTTGCTGGGGCTGGCGATCTATCGTTACGCCGAATCGAGGGAGGAGCAGTTCCGCACCAGGACGCTGGCCTACTTCAAGTCTTTCACGCTGCCCTGGTTTGCGATCCTGGGCGCGCATAAGGCGCTCGATCACGGGTTAGGGATCTTCGCTGCCATCGTTATCGGGCTCATAGCCACCACCGCTGGCGGTGTGCTCATCGATCTCTTCTCCGGCGTGACGCCGGAAATCGTGCGGCCTGCGCAGCAACTCGTCACGAGTGCGGTGTTGGCAAGCACGGTCTACACGCTGATTGCGGTGAACATGAAGGAAAGACACTTCTTTCCCGTAACGCTGATAGCGGTTCTGGTAGCGTTCATTTTCCGCGTGTTCGCCGTCCGGGAACACTGGGGATCCTTCGTGCCGCTTGTCGCGCCCGCGGAAGGCCCGGTGGAGCAAGCATGAGCATTGTTGAACCAGCGCCCAAAGACAGGGGTACCGTTCTTGCCGAAGAGCGAACCGATCTGGCTCTTCAGCGCACAATCATCGCGGCGGAAAGAACACTCATGGCGTGGATCCGCACCGCCCTTTCCATGATCGGATTCGGTTTCACTATTTACAAGTTCTTCCAGTACCAGGCCGACGAAATCGCCGCAGGCCTTATCCGGCGTCCGCAAGCGCCACGCAATCTGGGATTGAGCCTCATAGCTCTTGGGACTCTGGCATTAGCCGCCGCAACCTGGCAGCACCGGAAGTTTCTGAAAGCGATTGGAGCATCCGAGAAGCAGAATATGATCTCCATCTCGGTCGTGGTTGCGATGGTCGTCATCCTTATTGGACTCGTCACTTTTTACGGTGTTCTGCTGAAAAGCGGTCCGTTTTAGAGCATCATCACTTCTACTCTGAACGCGAAGTGCGGCTTTCGCCTCGTATGTTTATGAGTGCTCCAGCGACCAGACTTTCTGGATGAGAGCGAATAAGAAGGCGGCGGTCAGCCCGAACAGAATCCATCCATCTAATGCCTCGAGCGGTCCCATGAGTTGCCAACCCGGCTCCAGGTGGAGATTCGTGCCGCCTACAGTTGTCATGACGCTTATCGAGTACAGCATCGCGACCTTCTGGTCACCGCCCAATGTACCAAGCAGACGGTAAGCGACGGCCCACATCCACGCTTCAAGACCATGAAGGCATATGGCGCAAAGTGAAGATCCACCAACGACAAAAACAGACAGGGTATGGCTGGGACGTTTTTTCCGGTCAGGTTTTAGGAGGATAAGCAACCCTCGGCTCAGCAGCCCAAGACCATAGGAGTGGAAGACGATCGTCACAACAATGAGGGGTATACTCCATAGCCAATCGGATCTCCAGGGGGCGAGGGAGAAAAGAGTCATAAGTAAGCCACAAACATACAGACCTGCGTTGTCGTGCAAGCGAGCTGACCAGTGTCTTGCACCGGCAAAATCGGTCGCGCACCGAAACGATGAACGAATTACCAGTTAACCAACGATGCGGCAGTATGAAGAACTGTCACTTACGACAGGTAAAGAACTTGTTATGAGACCCGAACAATTTGTTACGTGCACTAGAACTTTTGCTAATGGCACTGCAAGCACTCCAGTTATAAGCTTCGAGGGAAAGAACACACTAAACCATGGTAAAGTACGGTGCCTATCCAACAGCTGCGGTGCTCCTGTCCCTCGCGGTCGCGTCCATTTCAGCGCTGGCGCAGCAGAGTAAGCCGGAGGAGCCTCCCATCGCGCCGGAAGGAACCCAGGTTGCCACCGAGCAGACTCCTGCCGCGGCCACAAACGCAGATGCGCTAAGGAAGGCAACTCAAAACCCCGTCGCCAGCCTTATTAGCGTACCTGTTCAGAACAACAGTAATTTTGGAGTCGACCCAGGCAATAGAACACAAGACGTTCTGAATATTCAGCCTGTGGTGCCAGTCGACTTTTCGAAAAACTGGAATTTGATTATCCGCTGGATTTCGCCGATCGTATGGCAACCGCTGCCCAATCAACCGTCAACCCCGGAAACCGGAGTCTACGGTCTCGGCGACATGCAGCCCACCTTTTTCCTGGTACCGAAGAAGACCGGAAAGTTGATCTGGGGAGGAGGGCCAGTCCTGCAGTTGCCTACCGCCACCAGCAAATTTCTCGGGCAGGGTAAGTTGGGTGTAGGGCCGGCAGTGGTCTTGTTGACGCAGCCCGGCCCCTGGACGATCGGTATGCTGGCAAACAATGTCTGGTCCGTGGCAGGTTCGGGTGGCCGGCCGGTTGTGAATCAATTTCTACTGCAGTACTTCATCAACTACAACTTGAAGAAGGGCTGGTATCTGACCACCGCGCCCATCCTTACTGCCAATTGGCGAGCTACCAGCGGAAACACCTGGACGGTACCATTCGGTGGTGGCGCAGGCAGGATTATGAAGTTGGGATTTCAACCCGTCAACATCAGCGCGACGTTTTATGCCAACGCCGTTTATCCAACCGGAACTTCAACCTGGAACATGCGTCTGCAAATTGCCTTTTTGTTCCCCAAGCTGACCAAGGAGCAGGAAATGATGATGATGGAGCAGCGGCTGAAGCAGATGAAAGAGCAGCCAACAAAGCCGAAGTAAATACCCTGCAAAAGGTACCGGGAGAACTGTGATGGATGTCGTAATTATTGGTGCCGGTCCGGCCGGTCTGGTGGCTGCGATGCGGGCTGCGGAGTTGGGAGCCCGAACAGTTCTTGTCACCCGTGGTGAAGTTGGGGGTATGGCGGCGAACGACGGACCCATTCCCGTGCGTACTCTTGCTCAGGCAGCGAGGTTGCTCCGGGAAGCGAGACAGCTCGGGCAGTTTGGTATCTCTGTGAGCGAGCCGATTCTGGATTATCCCCGGCTGCTCGCTCGAACGCGCCAGGTCGTAGAGCATGTGCGCGAGCATTCGACCCGGCGCGAGCAACTCGAAAAAATGGGGGTTACAATTCACGACAAAGCGGGCACCGCGCGCCTTGTCGACTCGCACACGATTGAGACTGAGAGCGGCCTGCAGCTCCGCGCGGACAAGATCATCCTGAGCGCGGGCGGAACGAGCCGTCGGCTTCCCATTCCTGGGTTCGAGTGGACCGCCACCCATAGCGACGCCTGGAGCCTGACCGCGGTGCCGCCCTCGATGATCGTCGTTGGAGCGGGAGCGACCGGTGTGCAGGTGGCATCCATTTTCCAGGTCTTCGGGTCACAGGTCCAGCTCTTTCAAGCCGGGCCCCGCATTCTGCCCACCGAGGACGAAGACGTCTCCGCCGTGATGGCGACTGCCTTCCGCGAGGCAGGCATGGTGGTGCGCGAGAACTTCGGAGCCATTGAGTCGTTCGAGAAGACGCCTGGCGGTGTACGGATGTTCTTCACCAAGGACGGCGTGCGAGACAGCACTGAGGCAGCGATCGCGGTGGTGGCGGTCGGCTGGGTGGCCGACACAGCCGGCCTGAACCTGCCCGCAGCAGGTGTCGTGACCAATCCCCGGGGCTACGTGCAAGTCAACGAATATCTCCAGACCTCCACGCCCAGCATCTTTGCTGCGGGAGACATCACCGGCCGCTTGATGCTCGTCCCGCAGGCAGTCCATGATGGTTTCGTGGCTGCGACCAACGCCGTGCAAGGCGCGACGATGACTCTCGGAGAACAGGTAAGTCCGCTTGGAAGCTTCACTGAGCCGGAATACGCTCAGGTCGGCATAACGGAAGCGAAGGCTCGGGAGACACACGATGCTGTAGTCTCGAGGGTGAACTTTGACGAAACTGCGCGCACCATCGTCGACGGGCGTACGACCGGGTTCTGCAAGCTGATCGCCGACCGCAAGACCGGGCAAATCCTGGGCTGCCATGTCGTGGGCGAGCGCGCCGTCGAGATCGCCCAAGTCGTTGCGATTGCCATGGCCGGAGGATTGCCGGTGGACAAGATGGCCAGAGTGCCCCTCTCATTTCCCACCTATGCCGGGATCCTCGCGCGATCAGCGTATCGAGCTGCCCAACAGATTTACCCGGAGTTCCGGGGGCAGGATGTACTTATGCAGGAATGACGGGATAGAACGCACCCGTCGTGGTAACAGATTTCAGTTCGTGCTACCGCCGCGAGCCACGCGCGCCGGCTCCTCCCCCGCGTCCCCCGCGATTCTGCGACTGTTCCAGTTGGTCCCCCCGGGCTCGCGATTGCGAATCGTTCTGCAGTTGTCCCATAGTGGAAGATGATCCGGATGGGGCCTGGGCAGAAGGCTGCGCAGGCTGAGTTTGCGAGCCTCGTCCTGACGAACGGGGTGTGGGCGTAGTGGAACCCGATCCGCTTCCAGTCGATGGCGGTGTGCCTGACTGGGCGCCCAAGGAGCCTTTTGACGGTGACTGGCTCAAGCTGTTGGGGCTGGTCGAATTTTGCTTCTGTTGCTTCGCCTGGGCTGCCCCGGTCGAGGGATCTACCGGAGTCCAGTTGCCATTGTCATATTTGCTCCAGTTACCGTTTGAGTCCTTCTTGTAGACATTCCCATCGGCCCCGGCATAAACGTTGTTGTTGTTCGCATCTTTGGCGACAAAACCGCTGTTGCCGTTCGCGCCGGTAAAGCCCGCACCGGCGCTTCCCTTAGAGGTTTGAAACGATCCTGCACTGCCTTGGCTGTTGGTTACGTGTTGGGCCTGCGCCCAATTGTCGCCATTGGTAACCACCGAGCTGCCCCACTGGCTATATTGGTTGTGGCCTTGAGCGGTCGCTGCATACGTTCCGGTCCAGGGGTTATAGGCCTGCGCATAGGTGTGGCCGCCATATGCATTCTGGGTGGTGACCGCTCTGCCGTACGTACCGGTCGCGGGGTTGTACCAGGCGGCTGTTCCAGCAGAACCATAGGGCCCGTACACCGCTCGCCCAACTCCATAGAACCCCGTGTACGGGTTATAAACGGCAGCGACTCCGTAGGTATAAGGATAGGGATAATAGACCGGGTGCGGTCCATAGTAGACGTAAGGCGGGTAGTAATATCCGGTTCCGTATACGATCGCTGAGCCGACCGACACGCCGACCACGAAGACTCCGAGATAGCCGCTCGAGTAACTTGTCTGCACGGTGGTGGGTGTGGGATTGGAAACGATCACATAGGTCACGTTATACATCGGTGATGTCGGTGGGATGGTGTAGATCACCGCGGGTACTGAGTCCGCTGTCTTCCAGGGTCCGTTCGGGTTGTAAGACACAAACCAGATGCCCTGGAAACAGAGGTAGTAAACGTTGCCTACGCGGATAATCTTGTCCGGCGTATTCACCGCGTAATACATGGTCGTGCTGGGGATGATCACGAATTGCGGCGGCCCTGCGTAGGCGACTTTCACCGCGGCCTCAGCTGCGGCACGGTTCACGACTGCGGTCGTCGGCACTTGCGCGAGCAGCACGGCATCGCTTGCCTGCTGGTTCCCGGGTACGGAAACCAGAACATCGGAGTAGACATGTCCTGGCGGAATCATGGAGAAGTCAGGAGGGAGGCTGCCTCCCGCGTAGGTCCAGGGCCCAGCGAGGTTAGCAGCGCGGAACCACCGCCCTGAAACCAGGATATAGATCAGGCCATCAGGTTGATGCACGAAAACTTTGCTGTCGGTATTGGTCGCGTAGGTGAGATTGGTACCGGGGATTTTCGCGTAGACAGCCGCGCCCCTGAAGACGATTAGCTCCGCCGGTTTAGTGGTGAACAACACATTCGTTGGCGTCGATGTGCGCGCAGTGGGCGGTATTGCCTTCAAAACGTCGTCCCAGTTCTGTTTGGGGGGCAATCTGGCCATATCTGGCGGCAGTTTCGTGGTTGCAGCCCACGGTCCCTGCAGCTGCTTTGCCTTCATCCAGACTCGTCCGTTTAGCAGGTAATAATCGGAGTTGTCGTAGAAGACGTCCCAGTTGGTGTTGACGATGTATTGCAGAGTGGTGCCCTGGATGGGCGCCAGCACCGGTTTGCCGTCCACCAGAAGCACAATCGCCGGGGATGTGCTGATGAGAATCGTCGGCGCCTGCGTGCCGCCGGCAACGGCGCGTACGGGCACGTTCACATGTTCAAGGCTCGCGATCATCCGGGGCAGGCCAATAGTAAAGGTCATGGTCGGATAAATTAGATGCACCCGCTTCTGCATGGCCGCTGCTTGGGCTGCATCGAGGGAAGGGAAGCGTGCATCCAGGACCTCGATGTGACTTACGTAAACCGTCTGTGCGCTCTGATCGGTGATGGTTTCCGCGCGCCACGAGATGACGCCCAGCACGGGCTTTTGCCCAGTGTCGGTGATGGAAATCGCAGTGTCTGCAATCAGTACGCGATACTTTTGCCAGGCCTTGAGTTGTGGCTGGTAGACGACCACATGGGTGCCGTTGCGGTCAAACACCCTGGGCCAGGAAGGCGGAGCGTTCACTGAGTAGCCAGTTGCTGCGGGAACTGGCTGCGCTGTGGCGCAGACCGATCCAGCGGTGAGGCAGATCGCCATAGTAAAAACCGGCAGACGGCTGAACTTGATCAAATCTCTCTCCTGGGCTTGCGGCACTGGCCGAGCTAGCCCAACGTCACAAGCACCTTAGGATTCATGGGCCTCATCGAGTCTATACCGTGGCCTTTGATGATGTGTCGAAAACCATTTGATCGTGCCACCAGAGGCGTTCAAAGAAATTGCGCGCCATTTCCTGTTGTGCTCGTTCTGACGAGCCCGGTGAGCATATTCTTATGATCTCACCAATGGTGCGGTTCCCGTCTGAGGCGTCCAAAAGGGGCTTTTCTGCTGCACTTATCGTCATAAGCAGATCAGTGTAGGTGTGGCTTCGGTTGATCAGAACGGCTGCGGCCCCGGCAGGTAGCCGTTCTTGAACACAGATCGTTTCTGACATGCGAATGGGCACATAGCCCATCCAGTCTTCTCCGGCGAAACTGATTGGCCGGTAAAGGGCGGCGCGATCGTCTCGATAGACGATTGCGCTGTGGCGCACCATGGTTCCACGAAAAAGCTCTGCGCCTGCGAACTGCTCTGCCGGGGAGAGCTCTTCCATATGCAAGGTTTGAGGGAGCCGCGCCATCACACCACATTGGGACGAATAGGGCGCCTGTCTCACCCACCGTATGAAGGAAAGTCCTGCCCTCGCAATAAAGTCTAATAACTGTGGGACAGAGTACGCGCGGTCCTGCGGGTGCAGCAACGCGTCGGCGAGTGCTGCCGTCTGCTTGAAATCGGGAGCCTCGCGCAGCACAGTTTCCAGGGGATGCCCCGGCGGCAATGCCTGGAGGGTCGAGATGAGATCTCCTATCCCCTGGTCGGTTGGACGGATGCCCACTCGTCTGCAGAACTCCTGCAGCATATAGATGCCCGCCCGTCCGTAGGGTGCATACAGCATCAGATGCATGGCTCCGTGCGGCTTTAGCACCGCCCGAAGCGCTGCGAGTCCGGCATCCGGATCCGCGAGATGATGGAGAACTCCGGTGCAGACAATCTGATCGAAGGTCGCCCCTAGCTTCGACACGCCATCAATGGGAAGTTGATGAACCTGAAGATTGCTTATGTTGTGTTTCCGCTTTAGCTCTTCCGTGCATCGCACGCTCGTCTCGCTGATATCGATGCCGGTAACCGTGGCCCCGGGCCACCGCAGAGCATGCTTGGCTGCCTGCGATGTTCCGCATCCCGCGATGAGAATGGAATAGTCCTCTCTGTAAGGTCTGTCGGGCCAAAACAAATGGTAATCGGCGCGGCGCTTTTGCGGGTCCTGCCATTCGCGGCGGTATCGATCCAGACTTTCGACCGGAGCAGGATAGGGGTAGCGATTGTAGAAGTCCTGGACCTGGTCTGGTACGACAGGTGGCGGGCTGTGGTCTGCTCGTTGGCTCATGGCAAATGCAACATCAAAAAAATCCCCGGCAGACTATTGTCAGCCGGGGAAACGCGTCGATCAAGGCTTTTTGCTAAGGGAGGTTGTTTCGACCTCCCTTTAGCGGGTTGGCGGTGGTCAAGGGTCAACCGCGCCGCATACAGTGCTATTTGTGTCCCGCCACGGCGGCCTGCGTCTGATGCAACGAGGCCATCACCGCGTCGAGGTTAAAGGAAGCCGCCTTCTGGCGGGGCGGATACTTCACGTAGTTTTCGATCTGCGCCGCCACGATAGCCTGGCATTGGTAAAGCTGGGGAACGTGATCGATCATCCAATCATAGTAGACATTAGAGTTGTAGTCAGCGCGCTCGAATGGATCGCGACGCAGGCTGAAGATATGGGGAAGACGCAGCTTGACCATAGGCTCAGCCCAGACCGCGGTTGAAAATGCGCGCTGGACTTCAAACACCAATTTCCAGTCGCCGGTCCGGACCGCCATAACGCCGCCGTCGTCGCTGACGTAGAAGAAGTATTCCCTGGGACTCTCCTTCACCTGGCCTGTGAGATAAGGCAGCATATTTATGCCGTCGATATGTACCTTGAACGTTTTGTCTCCAACGGTGTAACCGGTGAGGAGCTTCTTGCTTACGTCCGGATCGCCTGCGGCGGCGAGCAACGTGGGCAGCATATCCTGGTGGGACACGATGCCGTTCAGCACTGAGCCGGCCTTGATCTTGCCCGGCCAGCGGATGAACGCCGGCACGCGCCACGCGCCTTCCCAGTTAGTGTCTTTCTGGCTGCGGAACGGCGTATTGGCACCATCAGGCCAAGTGTCGTTCTCAGGGCCATTGTCGGTGGAATACATGACAATGGTGTTATCGGCGATGCCCAGCTGATCCACCTTGTTGAGAATTTCACCGATTTGTTCGTCGTGGGTGACCATGCGATCGCTGTAGTCGTCCTGGCCGCTCTTGCCGCGATTCTTGTCGGCGAGATGGGTTCTAAAATGCATGGCCGTCGAGTTGTACCACAGGAAGAAAGGCTTATCCGCTTTGACCTGCTTCTCCATCCAGCCAATGGCGCCTGCCGTGATCTCTTCATCGACAGTTTCCATGCGCTTCTTGGTCAGGGGGCCGGTGTCTTCAATGGTCTGTTTCCCGACTCGGCCCCAGCGCGGGTCGACGGTTGCGTCATCCTTGTCAGTCGCGAAGCAGTGAAGGACGCCTCTGGGTCCAAACGCCGCTTTGAACTTCGGGTCCTTTGGATAGTCGGCTAGTTCCGGCTCTTCTTCGGCATTCAGGTGGTAGAGATTGCCGAAAAACTCATCGAAACCGTGGGCGGTGGGCAGGAACTCATTGCGATCGCCAAGATGGTTCTTGCCGAATTGGCCGGTGGCGTAACCCAGCGGCTTGAGCAATTCGGCGATAGTCGGGTCTTCTGCCTGAAGTCCGACTGTAGCGCCCGGCATGCCGACTTTGGTTAAGCCAGTACGCAGAGGGTTTTGCCCGCAAATGAAGGCGGCCCGGCCCGCAGTGCAACTCTGCTGGCCGTAGAAGTCGGTGAACATGACACCTTCTTGGGCGACGCGGTCGATGTTCGGGGTGGTGTAGCCCATCATGCCTCGGCTGAAGTGACTGATGTTCCAAGTGCCGATGTCATCGCCCCAGAGGATCAGGATGTTCGGTTGCTTAGCCATGGTTTATTCCTTTATAGGTTGAATTTGTTGCGCTGAGGTTGTCGGCCTAGGCCGGGTAAAGCTCTTGGTGATCGACCCGTTAGCCGAACGCGTGTGATCCGGGGCGGTTCGTTGTGGGAGGGTCGTGGCCGCTCACCGTGTGTGCGGTTGGGTAGTTGGTTACCATAAGGGGTCTAGTCTCCTGCCAATCGTTCTTTGACTACTTTGCGTTTTTCGCAAACGATTCGATTGACGGGCCCTCGAATCACCAGGTAGGGCACGATGGCTAGAATAAGCGCCACCAGCACCGCCTCGCCCGGATAGACGGTCCACCGGTGCTCAATGAGCTGATAGATGACATCGAGCACGATCGCCAGGGTGAACACCTTTCCTATGGACTTCCAACCCTCCTTCACCATCGCTTCGCGTTCGCCCTTGTCTGTGAACAGGCCCCAGAAATAGGGTGGCTTGCATTCCCGAGCGTCTCTCAGACCATCCCGGATAGCAAAGAAGGTTGCCATCGCCGGCTGCAGAAGGAGCCGGAAATGCATAGGACCGGTAACTCGTGCGACGAAGTTGTGCGCCATGCGCGCGATCACAGGATCCATGGTTACCTTTCTCCTCTCAGACCGTAACTTCGGAGCTGGCGACGGGCGCCGATTGCCACGGCCACCTGCCTTCCATTTCAACCGCGAGAGACCAGCTCAAAAAGGTCCGGGTCACAATCACCGCAGCCAGGACTCCAATATTTGTAAAGCTCGGAGCCGTAGTCACGGTCTTGATTACATCCGCAGCAACCAGAAACTCCAGGCCAAGTGACAGCGCTCTACCCAAAGCAAGTTTGTAGCGCTCATATCGGTTGCCGATATGAGCACGCGCATGGAAAACAAAGCTGACCGAAGCCCATAAAAATGCGCAAAGGATAAGGAGAACTCCCATCGCTTCTACGGCCGAGGCCCCAACATCGATCACAGTGTGAAAGGCATCCATGCTTTTTGCGCTGTGCATCACCGTTTCATGCTGCCTTACGTTGCGTGAATGGCTCCCGATCAGACGTGAACAGATGAAGGGGAGAAAACAGCCTTCACGCGAAATCCCTCCAGGGATGCCGCGGCGAGAGCTGTTTATGCTTCGTCTGCAAGTTCACTCCGATCGGGTACCAGTGGGAACTGTCACTTGCGACAGGTTGAGCGGGTCCTTTTGCTGGGGGAACTACGGAATCATTCCGCAGGCGAACATTTTGTTAGCAATGGGTGCTGCGACCTTGTTGATAAAGAGAGTCCGCATCTCCGGATCGCTCTTCAGAAACTGTATGACTTTCACTTCCTGCGGTGAAGGCGGCTGTGGGTTTGCTTTCTTCTGCATCAGCTCTTCGCAGGGAGTGCTTTGGTACTTCTGGACCACCTTGGCGGCCAGCTTGTCCAGCATCGGATGTTGATCTTGTGCATAGGTTCCTGTTGCCAGGGTGAGTGCGAGTGGGGAAATCAGAAGAGCGAACTTGCTCATACGGTTTAGGCTCATCATTTGTTTCTCCTCGTTTGCGGAAATTCCCAAAAAAGTCGCTGGGTCCATTAACTCTAACGGACAGATGTTTCTGCTGTCCCCACCTCACTCGACGTCTTTTGCTGCTGTGATCGATTCCAGTATGGGCGCCTCGGCGTTTACACCCGCGGGGACTCCATTCTGGGGACTGCCGCTCGGGCGCAAGCGTGCCTCTCTGCTGGCGCTCTCTCCGAAACAGCGAGCACGATTGATACTTCCCAGTGGGGTGCTGTCAGCAGTGGAGTGCCTCGTCACATCGAAATAGATCGTTTCGCCGGCGTCGTGCCGAAGCTGAGACTGCCGCAGCAGGGTGAGCCGCGCTACCGTGTGGAAAGGCGCTTCTGCTTCCTTCCACTTGACGCTTGCGTTCTCAATCCAGAAGTTGGCATCCCGGCGTTTTCCCCAGTAAGTCATCTTGTCGGTGTCGAGCAACTGGCAGGCAAAGTCGAAGCTGCTCATCCTGCCGTCTTCGTTGAGGTGGCGGATCAACTCGTCTTGCAGGCCTTTGGGGTTGGTTTTTTGCAAAGGACGCGCCAGATTGTCTGGGGAGGGTATAGCCGAGTACTGGACAACATCGACCGGTCCGTGACGGAACGGCACATTGCTCCAATAGCGCAGTTGCTGGTACGGTCTGATCTTCTGGCTGGCCTGCAATTTTGCCAGGGTCAGCACTCTCAGCACGCGCAACTTGTCTTTGAACGGCAGCGACCACAAGCCAGACAGTGGGTTCGACGCCGCCAGTACCTTCATGATCGCCGCAAATGCGGGGGAGTCATTGATGGGCAGAGGCGGGGCATTCTGCAACGAGAAATCCTGGCGGCCGTCGTTCGCGCCGGGAGCACTCAAACCATTTCGAGTGAGGTCGACGGAGAACGACATGGACCGGACGTCGGGCTTGAAATCCGAGTTCTTCTTCGAATCAGCGTTCCCCCACCGTACAACCGCGGGATATACACCAGGCGTCGCGAACATTCCCTTGGCGAGCCGGGCCGCCAGAATAGGATCTCGTCCCGCCGCAACGTCTAATACTTCGAACTGAGCTCGGGCGCAGATCCCCTTGGCGTGAGTTCCGCGCGCCAGGGCCCGGTGCTGTTGGGCTGCGGCACTCGCCTGGACCAGGAGCGTTGTTTTGACGATCTCCTCGATGTCAGACTGTTCGCGGGCGAGGTTCCGCTCACTGTCGCTACCGGTCACTCCGAACCATCCGGTCAACCACAACATGGGCTAAACCCTCCTCGCTTGTCGCCTCTGTTCGCATGCCGGTGAAGTTCATCGCCGGGCGCCACCATTTGGTCCAGGCCATATCGCCAGAAACTCTTCAAATGGGGGCGCCCCTAAAGGCTGTTCCGTTATCTCTTGACCGCAGCAGCTCCCACTCTCGCGTCGCTGAGGAGGTCGTGGATGTCTTGAACCGCCAGGCCCGGGTAAGCGCTGTACAACCCGATGGGCGGTAGGTTGCTTGCCACGGCCCAGCTAAAGAATGCCTCGGCGTTCTTTGCCACCGGGGTTGGCGGCGGCCCACTGACAAATTCAAAAAGAGTGTCGAAAACCGGTCCGATTTTCTCCGTGAAGTCCTGTATGTATTTATGGAAAGAACCGTCGAAGATGGTAAAAAAGCCCAGGTGATTTTCCGGAAGGGTACAAAGTGGGCGAAATGCAGGCCAACGGAATCCGCCCCTTCGTTCATCTTGCCACGCGTTGCTCTCAAGACCAGCTCCTCCAGGACGAAGGCCTTCAGGCTCGACTTGATGGGTAGAGAAAGCAGCAGCGGGTGCTGCTCGCTATTTCCGGTAAAGCCCGCAGAGCGAGCGCAGGACTTGATGTTCTTAACCGAGTTGCCGGCGTATGCGGAATAGGCCACCAGAGGCTGGATATTGTGGTGCTTCATCCATATGACGAACGCCTCAGAGTTATTAGCTACGGGCGTGAGCGGAGGGTTCTCTACGTGTTCAAAGATTGCGTCAAAGACCGGGGCGGCAGACTTGGCGAGAGTTCCAATAAGCTCATCGGCTTCGCCGTCAACATCAGCAATGAAGAGGAGCGCTTTATCGCTCAATGCCAGGAAACGGGAGTAGTGGACGAAACCTTCCGTATCCTGCGCTTCGGCAAAATCGGGCATCAACAGGGGCAGTTTTTGGCCCAATGCCTTTGCTTCGGCGGGTGACTTAATCGGAAAAGCAACCGTGAGATGTCTTTGAATTCGACTTACTGCTGCGATGCTCATATCGTTTCTCCTTTGAGCTCGTTTCCAAGTCTGATCGTCGGTCACGAAGTTCCGGGTCAATCGTTGGACGCTGAGCTATTCGTCATCCCAATTTGGAGATGAACTTAATCGCGGTGATGCTCGGCAAGAAGCAGTAGGCCGCGGCTTTCGTCGTGGTAAAGCTTGAGAAGCCTGTGATCTTGATCGGGGGTGCGCCATTCGCCTGGGGAATCACGAAGATGCTTTCCGCTGGATCCTGGGTGCCGATCATCGGATCTTTCGCTTTAGGGTTCAGCCTGACTGCCCCGGCGAATTCGCTGTCATTAACCCAATGCCCCAGAACAAACTCATATTGATTCTCAATGCTTGAATTGATGAAGTAGCCGAGAAGCCCGCGCTCGATGCCGTCGTAGGGTTGAGCCGGATCATAGTTTGGCCCATAGGGTAGGCCGCGACGGATGAGCCGGTGAGTGTTATTACTACCACCGGGCTCGCCCTGGCCCGTGACTGGCTGGTCGCGCGGATTAACGCGGCGCATGTGGGCGCCAACAGGACAGCGCGAGCCCCTTGGATCGCCTGATCCATCTACGTTTACATATCCGTAGTTGTTCAGTTGATCAGGTGCAATCCCGCTCGGAGGGCTATCCGTTTCTGGCGACAACTCCAGGGGAACGCCGTTGCGCCACCGTCCACAAAGCTTGGCAGCAAGTAGCTCGGGATCCATCCTGTCCTTATTCGATTGCAGGAAATTCTCAAATCCAACCACGTCTGTCATGATGCTCTTGAAGACAGCGAAGCTGCCATTCAGACCGAGTTCTCGAGGCTCGGGCACGAAATAATTCTCAGCCTCATTCTGCAGGACAAATAGCCACGGCTCGCAGGGCTGCTGGTGATCTGGCGTGTACCGTTCTGGGCCGCCGCGAATGGTCGTCATGCTGATGCCGTCGGTGTAACCGAAGGGGACCTTGGCACAGGGTTCCGGCTTGCCATCGACCATCTGCAGCCACGCCGTTCCGTCGGTTCGCCAAGTCTCGCGAAACGCTCCGCCTTCGGCAAACAGCGTAGACAACCGGTCGCTATAGGTCGTCATTGCCTCCGGGTTCATGGCATGCAGAGTCACCAGGACATGATCGGTTCCCCCACCAAAGGCGGTGATCCAGTTCTGCGGTGCGCTCTTTCCGGTATCGCCCACCAGGCTCGCTCGTGCGGCGGCTCCGGCGATGAAGGCGCCGAACGACTTGAAGGAGAGCGTTGGAACGCGATCTTTGATCTCCAACGCGACCAACCCGGGCCAGGTGATGCCCAGGTTAAGACAGTAATCAGGTTTGCAACGTGGGACATCGGAGAGGTTGTCTCCGGGGCCCGGAGAGAGCGCTACGTGCCAATCTACTGCCGTGGTGATCTGCGGTGCGTCAGATTCGTCGCCACTGACCAGGCGCCCAAGCAACGCGCGTGCCTGGGCAGGAACGCCCACTGTAAGGACGAAATGCCGGACCATTGGCATCCTATACCCGCGCAAGATGAATCCCTGAATATCACCCAGGTGGAGTGTGGTCTTCGCTGCACGGGACGGTATATCAGGTTCCTCCTTGTCATCCTCCTTGTCGCGGCCATGAGTGACCAGCTTGCGAAAGAACGTCTCTGCTGACCATGTTCTCTTGTCTTGGCTCACTGCTGGCTCCTGCCTCGCCCTGTGAATGCTGGTCTTACTGAGCTGTCGCTACAGTTTTGCTATCGGCGATCAAGGCGTGAATGTCCTGAACGCCGAGACCCGGGTAAGCCTGGTAGAAGCCGATCGGTGTTCGGTTTGCTCCCGCCGCGAAGTCGATAAACTCCTGAAGGTGTTTGCGGCAGGGCGACGGTGGCGGGGCTATGCAGAATTTGAAGATGAGATCGAAGACCTCTCCGATGTTCTTGGTGAAGTCAGCAATGTACTTATCAAACGAGCCGTCATACACAGTAAAGAATCCGATCTGGTGGTCCTCGAGCGGCACGAACTGCGCGAAGTGGGGCGTGCCGACCTTGTCCAGATCGTGGGTTGTTCCGCGGCCCCTCGCGCGCAGCAGTAGTTTTACCTCGGTGAAGGCGAGCGCTGACTTGATAGGCAGGATCACCAGGAACGGGTTAAGTACGCCGGCTCCGCTGAGGCCGGCGGCCGATGCGAGGGCCTTTATCTCATGGGCAGTGACGCCAGGATAGGCGGTGTAGAGATTCACCGGGGGCAGACGATGCTTCTTGGTCCAATCGACGAACGTATTTGCGTGATCTGCGACTGGACCAGGCGGCGGATCGTCCACATGCTGAAAGATCAGGTCGAACAACGGCCCTGCATGTTTAGCGAGCTCGACCATTAGCTGGTCATAGTCACCGTCAAAGTCGCCAAGAAACAGCAGAGTTTTTTCGCTGAGTACAGTGAACCGTGAGTAGTGAATGGTGCCGATCGTATCCGCCGTCTGGAAAAATCCCGGCATCATGGGTGGAAGTTGCTCCGCCAGCGCCTTTGCGTCCGCCGGCGACTTCAACGGAAAGCCAAGAGTAAAGTGGCTCTGGTTTATCACAAGATCTCCTTGGTCTCTTTCGCTCGTACTGCCGTTATGCGGCCGGCCATTGTTTGAACATCTTCACGACGGCCTTCGATACCATCTGCGAGTTTTTGTTGCCATTGTTGGACAGCGTATTTTGAGCAATCCCCCGCCATACCAGGGACTTGGTCTTCGCGTCGTATAAGTCGACAATCATGGTTCCTATCACGTTTTGCTCTGGAGTGATGGTACCCATTCCTCCGCCGAACCCGCGCATGCCCATTGCACTGTAGGAGGTCTGCTGTTTCATGCCACCGCTTGCCGTGAGGATGATGTCAGGGTTCGCTGATTCCTGCACCAATTGCAAACCCTTGCTCTGCATGGCACTATCGATGTCCGATTTAGCTTGTTGCGCCAGAATCGAATTCTGGATTTGGTTTGCATTGTCAGAAGCCCAGGCGTAAGTGTGATACTGCGAAAAACTCTGGCTTTTGTTGTAATTGACCGAGACTGTTTGCCCGAGGGCAACCGCGGACGCGATGCATGCAAGCATGGCGCACAATGCATATTTCATCTTCATAATCGTCATCCTTTTTGGGGTGTAATTCCGCTAGCAACCGTGTTTACCGAGATCATTCTCCCCGCACGACAGTTTGCCTACTGTCACATATGACAGGGGCGGTGCTATCCGCCGGATTGCTGCTCAGCTTCAGGCCTCGGGAGGGCCGAGAAGATGTGGGCTGGCCTGTTATGTAACGATTTCGACCACGACGGAGTCAGTCATGAGCATGTCCACCGTTTCCCCAACTTTCAGCCCATCGAGATTTGTTATCTTCTTACTCACCTTGATAGTTTTTTTCTTGCCATCCGGATCGAGTAACGTCACCCGATGATTCTCAGCGTCCACGGCCAGGATTTGTGCACTCACGGCCGAGCTTTCCACCATGACGATGCCGGGTTCCGCACCGTTGGGTGAGGTTGAAACTTGTTCGGCGGATGCCGCAGCGGGGGCGTCGTTCGACTTGCCAACTACGATGAGGATCTCTTCTGTGAAGGCCATCTTCAGGTGATCACCCACTTTGACCTGTGCCAGGTTTTGAACACGACCGTCGACCTTGTACGTCTTTTTCTTGCCGTCGTCCAACAGTAGAGTGACCTTGCGTTTTTCCAGGTCAATTTTCTCTACGGTCGCGGTGACGGTGAGTACTTCTACCGTATCTATCCCTTCGTCTGCGGCCGCCGACTGAGCACGCGTCCCAGAGATGGCGCCGAACGTGAGCAGCAACAGCGTACTTAAGGCAAAACTCATCGTCTTCATCGGTTGTCTCCTAGGAGATCATTCTTGCCACGCGACAATTTGCCTACTGTCACTTCAGACAGGGAAAGTAAGCGGTAACCACGCGCTAAAGTTGAACCCACATCGTTCCTGCAAGGGACGACAAGCCCTTGCTTTCTTGAGTGACGACGAGGTCATGTTGAGTTAAGCCAGTAGATTCGACGTGGAAGCTACCACTTTTGCTAGTTACCGGGTGTTTTCGGGGGACCGTAAACTGCACTCGCGCATCAGACTGCCGGGATCTGGGTATTGCAGTGGTACAGTCACGCTCGCTCCTGCAGGGCCATGACTGCACCAGGATCATCTAGAGCGTACCAACTCCGATGACTGAGGGGGAGACGCTTTTGCTACAAGCATGGACCGAAACGACTGTTCACGCAGCGAGCTGCCAATAGGCGCGAACGATCGCTGGTCCGACCTCCCGTCAAGTTTCTTACATGCCCCATTTCATTTTCTTCTCTGCAAGGAGCACACTCCATGCCAACCACTGTGCTAGTTCGTAAAGCCGGCTCTTGTCCAGGTGGACGGGGGCGACCGGCGCTTGCGGCAACTCTTTCCCTCGTTCTCATGACGGCTCTTTCCGGCCTGGCGCAGAGTACCGCCAAGAAGCCGATGAATTCTGCCGCAAAGAAAGAAGCAGAGATTAAAGAAGAGCTGACCCTCACGAATGGAGACAAGCTGACGGGGCAACTACTAAACTCGACGGGAACGGAGATCAAGTTCAAAAGCGATTTGGCGGGCGAGGTAACCGTGAAGTGGGAACACGTAAAGGAATTGAAGTCCAAACGCGACTTCGCCATTGTCCCAAAAGACGTGAAAGACGCCAGAAACAGCGACTCAGTGCCGCAGGGAGCGATCAAGATCCGGGAGAAGGGAATTCTGGTCTCTCCTCTCTCCGCGGCCAAGCCGGAGACGAGCGAGCCGCCGGTAGCGGGCAAGGAGAAAGAAGGTGTTTCTTCAGCGGAAGTCGCTGTGGCAAAAGAAATACCAACCACCAGGATCGCGTTTATCGTCGACGATGCTACCTACCAGAAGGAAATCCATAAGAAGATAGGGTTCAAGTCGGGCTGGGATGGGCACATCACCACCGGTACTTCCATGATTTACTCGACCCAGGACAGCTACCTGTTCCAGGTGAGCACAGCCCTCAAGCGCAGCGTTCCGACGGTGAGCTGGCTCAGTCCCAAGCTGCGCACGACCCTAAACTTCACCTTGAGTGCAGGAAAGACGACCCAGCCAGGGACAGCCACGACGATCACCAATATCTACCACGTCGATGCAGAACGCGACGAATACTTTAGTCCGCGCGGCTACTATCTGCAGGGGCTCTCCTTTGACCATAACTACGCCCAGGGCCTGGTGCTCCAGCAGGACTACGGCTTTGGGATCGGTTCGACAATATTCAAGAGGGAAAATTCGGAGTTTGATGTTACCAGCGATGTCCACTACGAAAGCCAGCAGTTCAACGCAACGGCCAACGTTACGGAACTCAACCTCCACCTGTTCGGATCAACGCTGACGGAGGCATTCACGCGGAAGTGGGGCAAGCTCCACTTCGATGAGAAGGTTTTGGCGGACATAGCTTGGAACAATGCGAGTGCCTTCTCGGCTGCCGGCACCAGTTCGGTCAGGTTGCCGGTCTACAAGAAGCTCTCTTTTTCGGTTTCTACGATCGACAACTTCCTGAATAATCCGCAGGTCGGATATAAGAAAAACTCGTTCCAGTTCTCGACCGGCTTGGCTCTGAACCTGCACTAGGGGTCCTCGCGCCTGTCCAGCTCACCAGCCAGGCACGGGCGCCCACGATCATTTTGTGGGCGCCGTACGGTCTTGGCATCCATGGCTCAAGCCGTAGTGGACTACTCGTTATGCCTAACGCCAGGATCCGGCAATGTAGACATAGCCTCCGCCCCGTGGCACCCAGCGGCCCGGAATCCATACAGCCCCGCGCCGAGGTGGATTTACCCAATGGCCACGCACCCATACATAACGGCCGCCATACCATCGGTAGTAACCCGGCACCCAGACCCACCCTGCATGCAACGGTGGTCCTGGACGTTCAACGATCACTGCCGGTGGAGGCCCGGCGTGAATAATGACCTGCGCGTTCGCTGTGCATGCGGACAATGCAATCGCGCACAATGCGATCAAAAAGCGTTCTTTCATTCTCATGAGATCTACGGCGACTCCTTCATCGTGGTCAGTGTTGCGCGCCAACTGCGTTAGCGGATGCGAGGTTCACCCTTCGCCTGGGCAAAAGTAATGTACTAGCGCTAGGGCAAGCCAGCGGACGTGGCCCGCGCATCCAGTCATGTCGCCGGGTCACATTTCTGCCAATCTGGGCCATCGTCAACCAGGGGTGCTGAGTATAAGGGTGCTGAACATAGGGGTGAGAGTACCACCTTAGTCTTGCATTTGAAGGTCAAAAGACGTAACTGCAAATCTGCTAGTTGCCGATATAAGAAGAGAAGCGGGGGGACTCCCGTGCGCCGCATCATTGACTACGCGGGAATTTCTCTAAGCCCTGGCGGGTCAATCAGATCTGAGTTGTTCGTGGTGACGAGCTGAATACTGAACCCCGGGTTGGCGCAATGTGGCGCACAAAGCGTCACTGGTCTCGGCATCAAAATAGCTGAGGGGGGTAGGGCTTTGGACATACCGAACGATCTGAACAAGCTACTCGCTCGACTGCACGAAGTGACCAGGGGAACGGGCGGGGCGGCTGAAATCGTGGCCTCGGGTGCCCGACCCAACGCGATCGAGATTGATTTTTTTCTCAGCCAGTACAACTTCGATCCAAGCTCGGAAGTCGAACGGGTTGAAATCTCGAAGGATGGCGTGTTCGAGTTCTATCTCTTCGCAGTCAGCAACCGCGCGACCGATGAGATATCGCTGCTTGCGATGTGGCCCAAATCGCGTAGGGACACCGATGATCGAGAGCCCGAAGAGAGCCTGGAATAGCCCAGGGGCGTTGTTCCAGAGCTGGATTGACATAGATCAAGCGGCAGAACTCACAGCGTGTTGTCGCCGAGAAATAGCCTTCGGAAAGCTGGCCAGAGGAAAAGAGAAAACCAGCTGTTCTTTTGCTTGACTCTCCTCTTCGTCGAAATGCCCATGGTTATGCCCCGTCCTGGAGCTCCTGCTCCAACAACACTCATACTGTGAGGATAACGAGAGTTAGCGGTTTGATCGTTGCTCACGAGCAACCAGTCCCTAACCTTTAGCCATTCTGCTAAAGACTTCGAGCGCGAATTCGAGATGGGCTCGAGTATGCGCCGCAGTCACGCACAGCCGTAGCCGCGCCAAACCTTGCGGAACAGCCGGAAAGAGCACGGGCGCGGCAAGGATGCCGTAATCGCGGAGACGCCTCGCGAAGAGGGCAGTGGTCACCTCATCCTTAAGAATGACGGGAATCACCGCGGTCTCGGAAAGGCCCGTATCATAGCCCAGCTTTTTCAGCCCACAACGCAAAAAGTGCGCGTTCCCCTCGACTACGGCCACCCGTTCCGGTTCGCGCGCCAAAATGACCAATGCTTCGCGGATCGCTGCTACCGACGCGGGACTCAATGCAGCTGAAAAAATGTAAGGTGAGGCGGCGTGTTGCAGAAAGATGGCAAGCTCTCGCGAACCGGCCACGAACCCTCCGGTGGAGGGAATCGCCTTGGCCAGTGAACCCGTCCAGATGTCCACCTCGTCGGCGGCGATGCCGAAGTGTTCATCGACGCCACGGCCAGTCGCGCCGAGCACTCCCGTGGCATGTGACTCGTCGACCAACAGGAAGCAGCCGAGTTCCTTCTTGATCTCGATGATTTCCGGCAGAAGGCAAATGTCTCCATCCATCGAAAACACACCCTCGGTAATGATGAGGGTGCGGTTGGCGGGTGTCCCATTTTGAATCTCTTGCCGCAGTGACTCCATATCATTGTGCTGGAACCGCTGCAGCTGGACGCCGGCGAACCGGCAGGCATCCGTCAGGCTGCGATGGCAGAGCGTGTCCATGATTACGCGGTCTGCAGGCCCGAAGAGTGCCCCGATCACGGCCAGGTTCGCGGCGTACCCGGAACTGAAGGTGACGGCCGCTTCGGTGCCCCGGAAAGCAGCGAGATCCCGCTCCATCCGCTGGTGTTGGTCCGTTGTTCCGGTGAGCAAGCGTGCGCCGCCGGTACCCGTACCGTACTTCTTAACGGCTGCGATAGCTACGGCGTCAATGCGCGGATCACCGATCAGTCCCAAATAGTCATAGGAGGACAGCATCAGCATCGCGTGGCCGTCGGCACGCACTTCCGGGCCAGTTTTGGCCTCGAGGGGAATCTGGAAAGGATAGGCATCTGCTTGGCAAGCCATGGCAGTGGTCTCGAAGAGGCGCCGGCCGCGAGCATCGATCAAGTCATTCTTGCCAAACTTCCAGCTTTTTGTGGGGGAGAAGTACCCGCCAAAGAGCTGTCCGGTAGAAGACGGGAAAACAGCGGTTTTCCCCTCCATAGCCTGCATTTCTGTCACAGTATCCAGCGGGGTAGCCGTATCAGGAGCCACAATAGAGAACCTTTCTTCTTCAACGCTCATAACTCTGAAGGATGACAGAGAGACAGTGGCCTGGTCGTTGCTCAAGGGCAATCAAGGGAGAATTGTGCCGTAAATGTTCTGCGCAGTCTTCGTTTTGGCCCTTACGAAAGGCTATCTAAATGACGAGTGAAGCAGAATTTTCCATGTCGTACCGCAAGAGCCGGCCAGGAAAAAGAAGCAACACCTTACCCCGGCGCTTGACGAGAATGCCCTCGCGCTGCCACTTGCTCAGCAGCCGGCTGGCAGTGAACAAAGAAATATGGGCCTCGTTGGCCAGTTCTTCATTCCTGACGTCGAGCTCGATGCCCCCAGGGACCTTCTGACCGATCCCGTGGGCGAGATGAGCCAATACGTGAGCTAGCCGCTGCGGAGCGGAATCGCAGATCAGTGAGGCGTGGGCGGCCCGGTAAGCTGCCAGATAATCAAAGGAGATCAACAAAGCGTTCTCCATCAAGCGCGGATATCGTTCACAGAGAGCGCGGATCGTGTCGCGCCTCCAAACCAGGGTGTTGCTATTGGCCATAGCTTCGCTGCTCACAAGATAATCCAGAGGTCTAGGCAGGACCGCCGCTTCGCCGAAGATTTCCCCGGGCGGGACGCGAAGAAGCACTACCTTCTGACCTTCTTCCGTAAGGAAGAAGCGGCGCACACGCCCGGTCAACAACAGATAAAGATGTCCCGCGGAATAACCCTGGCTTATGACCACGGAGCCTGCCAAGAACCGCTGCTGGGTTCCGGCGGCCAGAATCGTTCTGATGTCAGCCGGATTCAGTCCCTCAAAGAATCGTGGCTTGCGTTCTCGTAGAAACGCTCCAACAGGGATGTTCATTTGTCGTCTTCCTGGAAGGATGCCCTCAAGCTATTCGCCAATAGCGCCTCTATCGTTTTCGACACAGTTTGCGCTTCGCTGGAAATTGGAACTCTTCGCTAGCCCGCAGTCACAGTTACTTGCCGGACAATCTCATTTGCCCTATCTGTGTCAACGCCTGGGTCTTGGGATTGGTACGTGAGTCGCGTGGGCGCTGCAAGCCGGGTACCGGCGGCCTCAACGATTCCAGCTATCTTGAGTATGATCTCCTGGCGAATGCCTGTGAACTCACGAAAGTCACCGGTCTTGACAAAGGCGAACAACTCCAATTCGAAAGCCGCGCCGGCGAAATTGGTTACCCGCAATCTTGAGCTTCCAGATTCAACTGCGGGGTCTTCGTCTAGCATCCTCTGAACGCCGTCCAGTACGAACCGCAGTTGTTCGACCTGGGTTTCAATCCGCAGCGAGAAGTTTTGTTGGAGAAGCAATTTGGGGCGCTCTTTCATATTTTCAAACTGCATTTGTGCAAGCAGGCCGTTAGGAACAACCAGCAGATTCTGGTCGAGGGTTCGGAGCTTCAGAGAGCGAAGCCCGATATCGGCAACAGTACCAACTCGGTCGCCAATCTTGCAAAAATCACCAACCTGCACTGCTTTGTCCAGCAGCAACGAGATTCCGCCAATCAGGTTTTCCAGTGTTTTTTGTGCCGCCAGCGCTACTGCCAGGCCTCCGATACCGAGTCCGGCGAGCGCGGTAGTCACGTTGAGTCCAAGGAAAGCAAGCGCGGCGAGCAAGGCAATGATCAGTATCCCGACGTGATTCATTCTCTGCATCAGGATCAGGATTGACTCTCCGGCGTGGTGGCGCGTTCGCGTTCGGTTTAACGCGCGGTCGAAGCCCTGGTCAGAGAGCCTGCTCGCGAGCCAACCGAAACATCCCGCCAGGAGGGCTGCCAGGAGACGAACATAGTAGATGCGATACAAAAGCGGCGGCTGCAGCAGGTACACAAAAAAGCCGTGCAACAGGATGGCAATCATGCACCTGAGCGGCATGCCAAGTGGTGTATCCCAGACGGTATGGAAGGGAAGTTTGCGCAGCTTGTACCAGGCTCGCCTGGGCGCGCTCAATAGAAAAGTGGACAGCCAGGCTAGTAACCACGCGAGCGGGATCGAGAGTAGCCAGCAGAACCATTGCGTAGATGACATCCCTAGCAGGACAGGTCCGCTTCGTAGGGCCAGGCTGATTCGATTGGCTTCCGTTGGCCGTTCGTTCTCCAGCCGGGCGTAGAGTTTTGGCATACTCGCCAGCGTTCCTTGCGAAATGAGCCAAATTTTCCCTGCCACAGGATCGTCCACCTGGACCAGGATCACGTCTGCCGTCGCGTCGTCCACCGTTATAACGCCGGCACGTACCTGGCCAGGCGGTAGCCCGGCTTCCACGGTGCCGTTTGGATCGTCGCTGACCAAGTTGATGCTGCCCTGAAAGCTCGGGTATAGCCTCCGAAATTCCTCGTTGAGCTCGATCAGGCTCTCACCCGGAGGGAGCTGCAGGAAACGAGCGGCGGTTGCGTAGTCCCCGATTGCTTCGTATTTCAAAAGGTTTATGAGTGAACTGCGAGGCGTTTGACGTCCGAGCGGATCCAGTGGGGCCCTAGGTTCAGCTTTGGGCTCTGGTGCCGGAACTTTCGGAAGTTGGGCAGGCAAGGATACAGCCGAGCCTGCGAATGACAGGAAGGCAAATGCCAAGCAAAGGGTGTAGATCCGCCTTAGCAACCGGCCTATCCCTTGTCGGTTCCTTCTTAGCAAGGCCATGGCCGGTCACCCGAAAGCTTTATCTTCCTCATCGAGGGGTGTACTCCTCGATAACTTTCAGTTTGTCAGTGGGCACAACTTCTACCTCTTCGGTATCTTCCTGCGCAAAGCCGCTGGCTCTACCGCCCTCGATGAACTTCTTTTCGTCAATGCGGCCGAACAACTCGATCAGTTTTCCCACCAGGCCGGTCCACCCGGTTTGATGGCTGGCTCCGAGACCGGCACCATTGTCACCGTGGAAGTACTCGAAGAACAGGATGTAATCCTTCCATTGCGGGTCAGTCTGGAATTTCTCCGTACCGCCGTAAACCGGGCGACGGCCGGATGTATCCCGCAGGAAGATGCTGGCCAGACGGTTGGCAATCTCCCGGGCTACCTCGAACAGGTTCATCAACTTGCCCGAGCCGGTGGGACACTCAATCTTGAAGTTGTCTCCGTAATACAGGTAGAAGGAAAGCAGAGAACGAATCAGCACTGCATTCACCGGCATCCAAATGGGTCCGCGCCAGTTGGAGTTACCGCCGAACATGCCGGTGTCCGACTCAGCCGGAAGGTAATTCACCTTATATTCCTGTCCGTTCACATGGACGACAAACGGATGCTCATCGTGATATTTGGAAAGCGCCCGAATGCCATGGGGGCCAAGGAACTCGTTCTCGTCAAGCATGCGCGTCAGAATCCGGCGCAGCCGATCGGGGTTGACCAGCGCAGCGATGCCGCGCTCGCCGTACCCGAAATGACCGGGTCCGGTTGGATGAATACTCTCGAGCAGCTCGGGCATACGGCGTATGCGTTCAGCCATGATCTTCGCCAGTCCAGGTACCCTCTCGCGTTGCCACGGCTCGACGACCGTGGTCGCACACAAGGGAAGCAGGCCCACCATGGAGCGGACTTTGAGGCGCTGGGAGCTACCGTCGGGCAGGCGAAGCACGTCGTAGTAAAACCCGTCCTCCTCGTCCCACATGCCCTCAGGCCCGGTCTGATTCATGGCGCGAGCGATCCAAAGAAGATGATCCGCAAACTTCACCGCCATGTCTTCGTAAAAGCTGTCGTGGGACGCCAGTTCCACGGCGATCTCCAACATATTCTGGCAGAACAGGGTGACCCAGGCCGTGCCATCTGCTTGCTCGAGATGGCCGCCAGTGGGCAGTGCCGCGCTGCGGTCGAAGACGCCGATGTTATCCAGCCCGAGGAAGCCGCCTTCAAAGAGATTGTTACCATACCGGTCTTTGCGGTTCACCCACCAACTGAAATTGAGCATCAGCTTGGAAAAGGAACGCTTGAGGAAATCAATATCGCCTTTCCCTGTAGCTCCCTGTTCCGTCCGGTACAGGAAAATGGTGGCCCAGGCATGCACCGGCGGATTCACATCGCTGAAGTTCCACTCATAGGCGGGGATTTGACCCGTCGGGTGCAGGAAGAACTCTTGCAGCATCAGATCGAGCTGTGATTTCGCGAAGTCCGTGTCAACCGTAGTCAGGGCAATGGTGTGAAAGGCCAAATCCCACGCCGCATACCACGGATACTCCCACTTGTCGGGCATCGAGATGACTTGCTGATTCAACATATGGAACCATTCGCTGTTGCGCATGGCGCGCTTGCCCGGCTTCATCGGATCGTCACCATGCTCCGAGAGCCATTTGTCCAGATCAAAGAAGAAATACTGCTTGGACCAGAGCATGCCGGCCATGGCCTGGCGCATGACGCGGGCCTCGTCCTCGCTGAGATGTGCCGGAGTGACCTTGCGATAGAACTCGTCTGCCTCGCCTTGGCGGCTCTTCATGGTCGTGGCAAAGCCGAGGAACGGATCGCCGATCGTGGCAGGAGGCATATCGCTGAGGCGCAGACGGATGGTGGCTGTCTTTCCAGCTCCCACATTCAACTGATATTGCGCGGAAGATTTGGTGCCCGTCTTCTGGGAATTCACTCCGCGTTCATTGCCCTCGACCACGTAGTTGTTGATTCCATCTTTGACGAAAGCGGAGACGTTCGGACTGCCGAAGATCCGTTGATTGTTCGTCTCATTTTCTGTGAACAGGAGCGTGACGTCTCCCTCACAATACAGATACCGTTCACCGAGCTCCGCATGAGACGCGGCAATCGCCTTCGTGCCTTTCTGACCCACGACCTGATTCAGAACGGGCTTACGGGTACCTGGCCACCACGTCCAGGTGTTACGAAACCACAGCGTCGGCAGCACCTGTAACTCGGCAGCGTCCGGCCCCCGATTCACCACGCTGATCTGGATCAGCATGTCCTCCGGCCCCTGCTTGGCATATTCCACAAAGACATCGAAATAGCGGTCGCCGTCGAAGATTCCTGTGTCCAGTAGCTCGTACTCCATATCAAGACGATTACGGCCTCTATTCGTCTCGATCAGATTGAGATAGGGAAACGCCGCCTGCGGGTATTTGTACAAATACTTCATATACGAATGCGTTGGGGTGCTGTCGAGGTAGAAGTAGTATTCCTTGAGGTCTTCGCCGTGATTGGCCTCACTATTCGTCAGCCCGAACGCGCGCTCTTTGAGGATCGGGTCTTTGCCATTCCATAGAGCCACGCTAAAACAGAGAAGCTGGTTGTCGTCGCTGATGCCGGCAAGACCATCTTCACCCCAGTGGTACGCGCGCGATCGTGCCATATCATGAGTAAAGTAGTCCCAGGCATTCCCGTCCTGGCTATAGTCTTCACGCACTGTTCCCCACTGCCGCTCGCTTAGGTAAGGTCCCCACTTCCTCCATGGTGTCTTGGCGATGCGCGCCTCTTCCAATCGGGCTGTTTCCGGATCATGGATCATTTCTGTACCTTCTTCTTGGCTGAGTCGCCCTCAGCGGTTCTCGCAGCGTGTCTGGTTGTGGTTTTTAAAACCACCGGACGAGGAAAACTTTCAGCGGAGGGCCCTGCAAATGCGGGTCGAGCCAATCATCAAAGGTAAAGACGAGATGCTTAAGACGAAGGGACGAAATCGGTCCCGCCGGCGTTGACCTTCGTTTCTTCGCGGGAGCACCTTCACAAGGGGCTGATGAGATCATTCTCCTCGCACGAGTATGCGCCTACTGTCACTTGCGACAGGGGCGGCGGGGAATTGATCCCACGTTCATGGTTCTGGGCGGCCGGCTCTAAACGGCGGTCCGATATTTTTCCCCTCGAGGCTACTTTCCTACCGGCAATGCCACCGGTTGCGCGAGACGAAACTCCAGTAAAGATTCGCTGGGGATCGAAAGCTGCTGGCCTTTCTTGGTCGCAGCGACTGCTGTTCCCGCGCCGGCGCCCGCGAGCGCGCCGATCCCTGCTCCTTTTCCCCCTCCAGCTATGCCGCCGATCAGGGCACCCAGTCCTGCGCCCCCGACCACCTTCTTTGTCGTATTCGAGCCTTCTCCTTTTCCTTGAATCTCGTACGTGCTGGTCAGCAACGGATATGATGTGCCGTTGATTACGATTTCGGTCAGCTCCAAACCAAGTTCGGAACTCCCTTTCATTTTTCCAGCGGACGACGCTGATGCAAGCACGCCGTAGACAGGAGTTCCTCTTCGCGCCACGACCACATTGTCAGCTTGCAAATTTGTCTCCAGGCTGCCAGTGAATCGAAATCCTGCCTTCTGTTTGCTGGAGTCGATGGAGTCGACCGTTCGGATCAGGATCCGCGTTCCTGCCGGCACAGTAATCCTCTTTGCGTTCTGCGCAGCGGTTGTCATGGTCGTCATCGCCGCCAGCCCTATCATCAATGCCGCGGCTCGCACTATTCCCTTTAGCATGTCGTGTCTCCTCCGTGTCGGAACTTACGAGCCTTGCCCAACTACCGGCAAGGATGAATAAATTTGCAGATCGACAATCAAAAGCAGTTGCTCTTCGACCTGGACAAACCGCGCGGCTGTGATCCCGCCCAGTGACTGCTTCACCAGTTCATAGTATTTCGCCAGGAGCTCAGATCGCTCTTTGCGGAAGACCATTGCTTTGCCAATCAACTCGTCGGCTTTGGCATCTGTCATCGTGTCGTAGTTGCTCGCATAGTCTTCGATATTGGCGACCCTCTGGTCATTCAGTTTGGCCAACTCCGCGTCATACTGTTCGTAGATAGGCCAGAATTTCGCCGCATCCGAGGCACTTAGCTGCATCACCGCGCCCAACATTTCGGCTTTCTGCTGCCGGACGTCGGCGCGGAGCAGTTCGATATCCGCGTCGATGTTTTGCGAATTAGGGCTGGGTGTAGCGGCCGACCCTTTGCTGGTTTCCGCATTTTGTTGGGCCAACGCGCCGGGTCCATAAACCAGCAACGTTACTCCAAGGATCCAAGCTGCGCTTTGTTTCGTCATCCCTTGTCCTCCATCGATGCGAGCGAACCGCCGTCTCTGTGTTGTTTCGACACGATAAGGTTTGCCAGCACCGGCAGATACTGTCTCTTGCGACAGTGCGGATAAGGCAATTCCGTTGGGAGCCATTGATCAATTGAATACTAAGCAAACGGAGGATCGACCGGCTTGCAGTAACGGAAAACACGGGGGTAAGGGGTAGGGTGGGGTCCTCGCGCGCGAATGACAGTAGCCACTCGGTAAACAATCGCACAGTACCGCCCCCGATATTTTCGCCCGTCCACTGCTATTAATGCTAGGTGCCCAGGTTGGATCGCCAAATTACCCTTGGAGGTGTAATCCGGAACTTTCCGTGCAACGATAACCGCCCGCGCGGTCGGGTTTTGCTATCGAGTGCCTTATGCGAGATCAAGTGGCAGTCGTTGAGTACGCCGGTCAATGTTGCGAAATCGAAGACACAAAGTGCCTTGGATTTCGTTGGTCCTTGCTCATTTGCGCGCTCGTTCTCGCCGCCTCTGTTCATCTTTCCTTTGCTACTGACACTCCTCATCACAAGACAGTTCTGGTTTTGTATAGCTTTACTGACCGCACGGCCCAGGATGACCTGGAGATTCTCAAGTCAACGGCTCGCGCTCGTGTCGACACGCCAGTCGACTTTCACGTGGAATATCTGGGGTCGGCCCGTTTCGATGCTCCTGGGTACGAAAAGGCCCTGACCGAATCATTGGTCTCGGTCTACGGCGGAAAGAAGATCGATCTTGTGATTGCCGTCTACTATCCGGCTCTGCGATTTGCCGTCGACCATCGTCAGGAACTCTTTCCCGGCACGCCCATCGCTTTCTCATCTGTTCCTCCAAAAAGGCTTGAGGGCCAGAAGCTTTGGCCCGGCGTGACTGGGGTCACCCTGGAGGTCGATCTTCAAGGCACGATCGATCTAGCCCTTCGCCTTCAGCCAGATGCGAGGAACGCAGCGGTAGTCATTGGACACACAGAAACGGATCGCTACTGGGGGGAAGTGATCCATCAGGATCTCCAGCGGAACCAACGTGGGTTGAACGTAATCGATCTACGTGGCCTGGCCACCGACCAACTGCTAAGGCAGGTTTCCGCGCTTCCTCCCCGAACCATAGTGTTCTTCCAGGCGATACCCGATGAGGAGGCCCAGCCAGTAATTGGAACCTATGAGATTGTCTCCACCATAGCTCGGCAATTTCCGACGTATTGTTTCGTCAGCGGCTGTCTGGGTCATGGAGTCATCGGCGGGTCGTACCCTAATTCCGTCGAACAAGATACAGACGCAGGCAAATTGGCAGCACGGCTCCTGTCCGGTGAACCGCCGGAGAGCATACCTGTGGTGCCGGGTCCTCCAGCGCTCGTTCATGTGGACTGGGGCCAGCTGCGCCGCTGGGAAATTCCGGAGTCGGCCCTCCCAGTTGGCGCGCTTATTTCTTATCGGCAGCCCACCACCTGGGAACGCTACTCGAAATATCTAGGTGCAGCGCTCTTGCTGATCCTCCTCCAGGCAATGTTGATCATCGGCTTGTTGTGGCAGAGAGCCCGGAACCGCAAGGCCGATCTTCGTCTGCGTGAGAGTGAAAGGCGCTTCCGGCTGATGGCCGATACCACACCAGCCCTGATCTGGATGTGCGACACCAAAGGCGCAATCACGTACCTGAACGACCGGCGGATCGATTTCACAGGCCCCAGCTCGGCAACCGAGTTCGGAGATACTTGGTCGGCAGCCATACACCCTGATGACGTGCAGAGCGTCGAGACGGCAAGAAAGCTTGCGCTCCAACAGCAAAAGGAGTTTTCCCGGGAATACCGTCTACGCCGGCACGACGGAGTCTACCGCTGGATGCTGGATATCGCCGCCCCCAGGGTGAACGGGGATGGCTCGTTTGCCGGATTTGTTGGCTCTGCAGTCGACATCACAGACCAGAAATTGGCGCAGGAAGCACTGGAGAAAATTGGTGGCAAACTCATTGAGGCTCAGGAAGAAGAGCGCAGCCGCATAGCCAGAGAGCTCCATGACGACATTTGCCAACGCCTCGCGCTCCTCTCCATGGAACTGGAACAAGCCAACCGGGGGTCAAATGGTTCTTCTGGCTCGGCGAAGATTGAGGAGATCCGGCGCCACTGTGCTCAAATTGCTGTGGATGTTCAGGCTTTATCCCACAAACTGCACTCCTCCAAGCTGGAATATCTTGGTTTGGCAGCCGCGATCAGGAGCTTTTGTCGGGAATTCTCCCAGCAGCACAGCGTGAGCGTCCACTTCACCGATGAGAATGTACCCGGGTTCTTGCCCCGCGATATTTCCCTTTCTCTGTTTCGCGTTACCCAGGAGGCGTTGCAGAATGCCTTGAAACATAGCGGGGTTCGTGAGTTCTGGGTGGCTTTGCGAGGCTCGGCAAATGAGATCCAGCTTAACGTCATCGACCGTGGCACCGGTTTCGATACGGAGAGCGCCATGTTGGATAGGGGACTGGGGCTGGTCAGCATGCAGGAACGAGTCCACTTGGTCCGCGGAACGTTCAATATTGATTCGACGGTCGATGGTGGAACAAGAATCCTCGTTCGTGTGCCACTACAGGAAGAAACGAAGTCTTCGTTAAGGGTCGCCGAAAGCGCCTGAGCTCTTGGAGGGATGATATGGTACGAACCCGTATATTGTTGGCCGATGATCACACGATGATCAGTGCGGGACTTGCGAAACTGCTGGAGCCCCACTATGAAGTGGTAGGCAGCGTGGAAGACGGCCTTGCGCTGCTGAAAGCAGCGGATGCCCTCAAGCCGGATGTCGTGGTCCTGGACATTGGCATGCCTTTGCTGAACGGCCTGGATGCGGCGCGAGAGCTAAAGAAAAGATCCCCACACATAAAGCTGGTTTTTCTTACTATGGAGACAGATTCCTACATCGCGGCTGAAGCCTTTCGTGCCGGGGCCGCGGCCTATCTCCTCAAAACCTCACAGCCTACCGAGTTATTGAAGGCGGTGCACGAGGCAGTGAGAGGCATTTCCTACGTGACCCCCCAGATCGGCCGCGCCATCGAAAACATGTTTATCCGTGATCCCAGGGCGGAGGCACCGAAGCCGCTCACCAGCCGTCAGCGTGAGGTCCTGCAAATGCTTGCGGAGGGCCGTTCCATGAAAGAAATCGCCTACGTACTGGAGATTGCCCACCGTACCGTGCGATTCCACAAGTACCAGATCATGGAGGAGTTGGGCATCACAACCAACTCAGACCTGGTGAAGTACGCCATGAGACACGGAATGATCTCGGCTTGAGACAACCTGCTCGACGTTGTTCACTGTCGCAGGTGACAGTATGCAGTTATTCACGGAAAGGAAATGATCCAATGTAAGGTGTCTAAAGTGTTGGCCGGCGAAGGGATCACCGTGGGTAAGATTCGAGTGGTGCTGGCCGACGATCATCGCGAGGTGATCGCGAAGGTCCGGGGAGTGCTCGGTGATGACTTTGACGTGCTCGAGGTAGTGGAGAACGGCCATCAAGCCGTAACTGCCGTGCTGGCGCTGGATCCGGATATTTTTGTCACTGATATTTCGATGCCCATGCTCAATGGCCTCCAAGCGGCACGAAGCATCCAGAAAACCAACCCTCGAGTAAAGATCATCTTCTTGACCATTCATGAAGATCGCGACTTTATTGCTGCGGCGTTCTCCGCCGGAGCTACGGGCTACGTTACCAAACGCCGGTTATCGACCGACCTGGTGTTTGCGATTCAAGAGGCGATGAAGGGCCACACCTTTGTCTCTAATTCGATACGGAGTTAAAGGGAACTCCCGCAACGCAGGCTATCCAACGTAGCCCCCGTCCTGGAAGGGCTCTCATGTTTCCGCCTGAAGGCGCAAAGCGCAAATGAGACTGCTCCGCCTGGCAATCATACTCTCGTGTTTGGCGGCAGGCGCAACAGCGTCGTGGAACGCCGCCTCGGCGCAAGACCTCTCACCCCGCGCCTACGTCATCACGCCACTGCATTCCAATGCGATCATCCTGTCCTACTCCTTCTTCCATGGCAGTATTCTTTTCGAAGGAGCCGCGCCCATCACGGGTGCGACCGGGACATATAGTGTTCCAATTATTTCCTACTATCATTCCTTCAGCCTTTTGGGCCGCTCGGCCAACATCAATGCATCGTTACCGTATGCAGTAGGCAACTTTCAGGGGAATGTGGCTGGTCAACCACATCAACTCTATCGCTCTGGCCTTCTGGACTTCACTTCCCGCGTATCGGTCAACCTTAGGGGCGGCCCCTCCATGCCAGTAGAAGAGTTTAGGCAATGGAGGCAAAAAGCGTTGCTGGGTGTCAGCCTGAAGGTTGTAGCTCCTACAGGCCAATATGATCCAACGAAGCTCGTCAATTGGGGAACCAACCGATGGGCTTTTAAACCCGACCTTGGTTATTCCAGGCGGTGGAGCCACTGGGTTCTGGATTCCTACGCTGGAGCGTGGTTCTACACCTCCAATCCGCAATATTATTCGCCACCGGTGCCTAAGCCGCAGAGCGAAAAACCGATCGGAGCCTTCGAAGGTCATCTGAGCTACGATGTCAGACCAAAGCTCTGGTTTTCCCTGGACGGGAATTACTGGTTCGGCGGCGTTACCAGCTTGAGTGGCATAGCGAATCCAGCTACACGCCAAACGAGTTCCCGGGTAGGCATCACTGCGGCGTTGCCCTTGGGCCCTCACCAGTCTGTAAAGGCCAGTTACAACAATGGCGCCTATATACGGTTTGGCGGAAACTACCAGAGTCTCTCCGTCGCCTGGCAATACTCCTGGATCGGCAGGCCCAGGTAGGGAAGGGGTCGCCATCGTGACACTAGCAATTCTGCAGTTACCAAGGATGAGCTGCAGGAGCACACGGAGTACGTACTGTCAGCCAATTTTAAACTCCCGCACGGCGCCGTCGTAGACACATTCATTTGCCTCAGATTTGGGATTTGGCAAGGTTGCCAAATAAGTCGTTTGTTTCATGAAGATGCTCAAGGTGCTCAAGTAATTAATTTGAGCATCTTGCCTGGTTGACCGGAGGGTACTAGTCCTCCGGAGGCGGCAAAGTCCACCACCAGGCACCTGATTTTCCGTCTTTGGAGCTACGAACGCCGATATCGAATTTGGCGCGGCGCAGGGTGGTGATGCAGACACCATCGCGCTCGGCGGCTATCTCGATGGAGCCCTGGGTCTGGCTGCCAAGTTGCAGGCAGTCACGCAGCCATTGGGCGGCAAACTTGCGCTTGGGCAGACCGGCGCCGGTGGGACGGGCGGCGAGGAGATCCCCCGGGGTGAGGTTGCTGAGCCCCGTCCAGTGGAAATTGCCGGCTTCTCCGATCCGGTAGTCGAGCGGCGGAGCCAGCGGCCCAAGGTTCGATTTGACGTGCAGCAGAGCGGTTTGTGCGGGTGCGTCGGGCGAGCTGCCGACGAGAAACTCGGTACGGAGAGCGGCGGAGCAGTCCATGGATGCCCGACCTCGATGGACAGGCCTGCCGACGGTAGGTTTGGCGAGGTGGCGAATGAGGAGAATGCAGCAGCGGTGAAGCTCCGCCAGGAGGGCGAGACGATCGAGAAGAGGGCGCGTTTGCGAAGCGCGATCGAGGTCAACCTCGCAGAGATCGTCCCAGGGATCGAGGATCACGAGGTGGGCCCGGGTTTTCTGGAGCGCGTGCTCGAGATCGCGAAGAGCGGAGTCAGGCGAGGACATGGAAGTCGCAGAAACGGCTCTACGCAGGATGAGCAGGCGCGCGGGATCTCCGTGGAGGCCGGCGAAGCGAGGTTGAATGACTTGCGCGGCAGCGTGTTCCGCTGAGACGTAAAGGACGGTGGCTGGTTTGAGCTTTTCGCCGGTGAACGGGTCGCGGCCACGTGTCAGCGCCGCCGCGATGGCGAGGGCGACCCAAGTCTTTCCTGATCCTGGCTCCCCGGAAAGCATCGCTAAGGTACCGGCGGCGAGCCTGTGCTGCCAAAGCATCAAGGGCGATGCTGAGGAGTTCGACTTCCTTGGGCGTCATGACCCCACTTTTGTAGAGGGCCCCTCCCATCGCCATGTATTCGTCCGTGAATACCGGATCGAGTTCGAAGAACGGATCCCACGCCGCATTCCATTGTCCGATCTTCAAGCATTGATAAGTGCTTCAAGGATAAGGAGCGGACGGGCCTTGAACGGGCAAGCGAAGGGACGCGCCCCCACATAGCGCCCTAACCTACACCAGAGGGCTACGCGCCAAAATCGCCGCCCGGCCTGAGAGGCACGAAAGCGTGGATCGTTGTACCACGCTTGAGTTGGGATTCAATCGAGAGCGTGCCGTTCAGGATCTTCAGCCGCTCATCCATGCTGATTAGCCCAAGTCCCCGGCCTGCTTTTGCGGCCTCGATGTCAAAACCGGATCCGAAGTCGCTAACCGTGAGATGAACCTCATTCGGCGTTCCCCACGAACGCACATTGAAGTGCCGTACTCCACTATATTTAACTGAATTGTGTAGAGCTTCTTGCAGTATCCGGAAGAAGCAAAGAGAAATGTCGGGCGACAAGGCGGTGGGTAAATCGCGTGTTTCGAAGTCGATCTCCACCTTCTGCTGCTCGCCGAATTCGTTGCAGAAGCTTCTCATGGCAGTGGCCAGGCCCAGATATTCCAGTTTCGATGAGTGCAATCTATGCGATAAGGTTTGGATATCGGTTGCTATCTCGGAAATTTGACCCTTCAATTCTCCGACATGGCTGCGAACTCCAGGCAAATCTCCGGGTCCAGGATGAAGTTGTTGTAGGTTGGTAGCGAAAAGCGCGAGACGTTGACCAATGTCGTCGTGAAGCTCTCTGGCGATCCGTGTGCGCTCCTGCTCCTGTGCCTCAATCATCCTGCGGCTCACACTTGCGAGGGCCGTTTCCGCCAGCTTACGGTCGGTAAGATCAACGCAGGTCCCAATGTAACCGACAAAAGAGCGTTCCTGGTCGAACCTCGGCACTCCGATGTCGAGAATCCATCGATATTCTCCGTCGTGCCGCCGAAGCCGGTACTCCATTCTGAACTCTTCACGGCGATCAAACGCTTGTGTGTAGGTGTCCACGCATCTCCGCAAATCCTCGGCGTGAACTCCCTCTACCCAGCCGTTTCCAAGCTCGGTGTCCATCGATCGCCCGGTGAAGTCCAGCCAAGGCTTATTAAAGTAGGTGCAGAGCTTGTCGGTACCTGACATCCAGATCAGTGCGGGCGCGGTATCCGCCATCAATCGGAAGCGTTCCTCGCTTTCGCGCAAGGCGTGCCCGGTCCGTTTACGCTCTTCGACGACAACTGCGAGAACCATGAAAGGTGCTACAGCGAAAAACAGGAATAGCTGTAGCGACATCACATTGTGGAGTGGCTCTGCTCCGGTGAAGGGGCCGCGTCCATGGACTGCACCCCAAATTGACAGAAAGGCAACTACCATCATCGACGTGCTGATTCCCATCATGCCAAAACGCAAAGCGGACCATAGCAGAAATGGCAGAAGTGAATAAAGTAGTACCGGCGCGCTGCTGCGCACAGGAGCCACGAAGGCGACGTACCCCAGAAGAGTCAACCCGGCGACCAGCGTGGCTGCCTCAAAATAGAAAGCACCTGACTTCCGTACCCATGCCTGTCTTGTACTCACCCAGGCCAAAATGGCTGGAGTTAAGGTGAGAAGGGCTAGTGCCTCGGTAAAGAAACCAATCCTCCAACGAATCCAGTAGTTTCCGCTGGAAGCGGACGTGGAGATAAATGCTGCCGCCATCGGAGCGAGGATGACTGCAATAAATGAATACCTGGCCAGTGACGCTACGCTATTCAGACGAGGCAGACCGCTGCAGAAGTAGCTAACTCCAATAGAAGCGATGAGAATTTCGACCGTATCGGCCAGTATAAGTAAAGCGATAGAACGAAGCGTCAAGCCCGCCTTAAGGTCATAGAGAACAAATCCTGCCAACCCTGCTGCGATCAGTATTGGCCAGATCCTCCGCGGCAGCAACAGCAACACCGCAACCAGAAGCGCGCAACCCGGCCAAAGCGGCCAGACCATTTGAGGCCGTAGAACCAGAGCCCCTCCTACCTCGGCAGCGAGGTAGGATAGGAAACCCACGAGGCAAGCCAGGACCACTGTGTGGACCCAAGAGTTCGGACTTGCCCTGCTCCACCCTAGCCGACTCTGTATAGAGCTCATACCCTCCTTCAGCCATGGAAAAGGGGTTTCCAGGCAACTGCTCACGACTTGATAGAGGTCTGCCTGCCCCGTATCGGCAGCCGAGCGGTAGCACGATCGGGCGAGTGCGCCGCACAAACAGGTACCGCCTCCAGACACATCGTGACTCGCGAGCAGTCCGCGAAGCTGGGCGTGCTGACGCGCGGGCCGCTCGTTCAGAAACCGCTTGCAGTCATGTCTACACGGCCTTTGCCAGCGACCTATGTGCTCTCGCGCATCGCCTTCGTGACGATAGCGTCGGTAAAGGCGTTCCACAGGCGATCTGGCGTGATACGGTGCATCCAGTAGGTGAACTTCACCTTCCGGCCAGGGATAATCATGGCCTCGTCGTGTTCGATGCCTTTCACCAGGCCGCGTACTGCAGCCTCGACCGGCATAGTTCCGCCGATTTTCTTTAGCGCGGCGCTGGCCGGGTGCAGGGTTTTCCGCTCCGCCGCGAGACCCGGAGTCTCCACTTCGCCGGGACAAAAACAGGCGACGTTGATGCCACGCGGTTTCAGTTCGTAACGCAGGCACTGCGCGAGCCCCACGACGGCAAACTTCGAGCTGCCGTAGGCGGTGTAACCGTAGACTGGGATGATCCCACCCATCGAGCCAACCAGAACGATCTTGCCGCTGCCGCGTGCGAGCATGGAGGGCAGCACCGCTTCGACAATATTCCGGGTGCCGTAGAGGTTGATCCTAATCACTCGGTCGAAAGTTTCGAACTTCATGTCAACGAGCTCCGCCGTGCCGCCGATGCCGGCCATGTTAATGAGAACGTCCGGTGCGCCGGCTTCAGCAATTGCCATTCCGACCGTCCCGATCACTATTTCGCGATCGGCTACGTCGACCTTGTAACGCGCCACACGCTGTCCCGGCGAGCGCCGCGCCGACTCAATCTCGTGCAGTGCGGCGTCGCTCGGGGTGCGATCAAGAGTCACGATGTGGGCACCGAGGCCGGCCAGCATCTTGCCCGCGAGCAGGCCCATGCCGCTGCCCGCACCGGTAATATAGACAGTCTTTCCGGCAACTTCAGTCATTCGTGACCTATTTCCGCGCGCCCGATCATTTTTGGCCCACATAGGTCATCAGCTGGTCTATCTTGAACGCTTGATCAGCGATAACGGCGCTCGCCAGGTCCCCCATAGAAATAACCCCGACTATCTCACCCTTGTCAAAGACAGGAAGGTGCCTAATATGACGCCGAGTCATGACCGCCATACATTCAAAGACCGTGATTTCGGGGGTGACTGTCACCACAGGGCTTGTCATGATCTGCTCAACGAGTGTATCTTTTGCGGAACGTTTTCGAAGAACGACCTTGCTGGCATAGTCTTTGGCGGAAACGATGCCGGCCAATTTCCCCTCAGAGAGAACCAGCACTGCCGCAACACCGTTCTCCGCCATCATCGCGATGGCATCATGAACTGTCGCGCCGGGAGCGACCGAGTAGATCCCATGGCTCTTTTTTCTTAGAATCGAGGAGACTGTTTCAATCATTGTTGAACTCCAGCTTGGAACTGCCCGTGGTGTATATAGCCTTTCTTACTACGTCTCCTGCGCGATTTCATCCGGCAAGCAGAAACGTCCGAGCGGAACCAATCTTCTTTCCGGCTGGCGGCCGCGATCCCCTCGAGGAGGACAGAGCCCTCGCGCTCGTCGGGCTCTCCAACCTCTTCCAGGAGTGCGCTGTCTGCCTTCTTTGGTTCCACTCTGATTGCCTCCACGCTCCGTCTCCTTTTGGAGCACGTTGCCCATCTGTCCAGGGTCATGCCAGTAAGTCGTCAGCTCGGTTTCTGGCTCGCTGAATTGCGTTCCAATTCCTCGGCAAGGATCGGCACACCCTTGGCGCAAGCTTGCACGCCCATTGAAACGCAAATCTGCAGGACCGCCATGATCTCTTCTGGCGTTGCTCCCGCTTTGAGGGATCCTTGGATGTGTCGTCGTGTGCCGGGGGCATACATGTGTGTGATAGAGGCGTCGAACGCGATGCTAATCAACTCCATAAACCTTGGCGTGAAGAGACCGCTCTTATATACGCTCGCTCCGAAGGCAAAAAACTGATCGGTCCAGGCAGGGGACAGTTCGTAGAACGGATCCCACGCTGTGTTCCATTGGCCGATCGCGCGCATCGCGTCGCAGGCTGGAGTCTCCTGCTTGGGACCTCCGGCCGGCTTCACTCCCGCCGCCTTCATTTCCTCAAGCAGGATAGGGGCGCCCAAGCTGCATGAGTGAACCGCCAGCCCCACACCACACTTGAGAACCAGGAGGATCTCGTCGCGCGTCGCTCCCGCTTCGAGCGCGGCTCGGATCTGGCGGCGCGTGCCTTCTTCATCGAGGTTCGTGCAGGAGCAATTCAGCGCGAGGTAGATCAGCTCCACTTCCTTGCGCGGCAGAACGCCGCTGGTCCATGGGTTCGTTCCAACCTGCAAGAGCAGTTCCGCTCCTTTGGGATCCCATTCCTTAAGTTTGTCCAAAGACGAACCCCAAGGGCCTGCGGATTGCGCCGTCGACGATGCGTTCGTTGCTACAGTTTCGGTTGCCATTTTTCCTCCTTTTTCTCGCTCAACAACTACTATTGGGTCGGGCATGACGCGCCATCGGCCTCCCAGTCTTTCATCATTTGGACCAGCTCCTCATGTGTTATGGGGGGAGTCAGACGTCCGTTGCCATTTGGGCGGCTCCCGGGACTCCAAGCCCATAAAACGAATGGATCCGTCGCGACATGATGCTCCAGGGCAGCCAAATCTCGATCACCGTTCTTCGCTTTGTCCTTGAATGTGGCGCACAGTGCGGAACTACTTAGGACAACCCTTGGCGCCGACTCCCAAGCCATGGTCAGAGGCGCCGCATGCCAATCGGGGGCGCCTGGAATACCCGTCACCGGGTTATTGATGCTTTCGTGGCATGACGCACAACGCAAGGTCGTCGCCCCCTTATCGTCGGGCCCCCGGGTGACGCCGTAAATGTGGGCATAGCGAGCATCCGTCTGGCGCGGGAAATCGGTCATCGTGTGGCAATTCAAACATCTTGGACTCGAGAGGACAGAGTAGATTTTGTCCCATTGCGGTGTCGAACCGCCGGTGATGACTCTCATATAGTCGGCGATCATACGCAGGTCGTCCCTGTCGAGCGGGCCAGGATATAGGCGGGGCATGGGAGATGGGACGGTGGCGAGGAACTGGCCGAGCGCATCGGGGTCGGCCAGCTCCGGATGATTCACTAGAGACGGATAGGTGCGACCCTGCCCCCGATTCCCGTGACAGGCGCCGCACATCAAAGCATACCGTTCGGCGTTCGCCGCAGTTCCCGTAGACTGCGGCGGGAGGCGATCTGCCGCCACTATCTTTGGGGTGCCGCCCGGATTCAAACCATAGACTGATACCTTCAGCGCGCCTCCCACGCCGGCGGGGTTCAACGTGACTCCACCGACCGCGGCGGCAATATATTGTGTTCCATCCACTGCATAGCTGATCAATCCACCGTTGAGCGCTCCGTTGACATCGATACGGTTCAGTACGGCTCCGGTTTTTCCATCGAAAGCGAAGAGATTGCCACGGACATCACCGGCAAAAACAAGACCGCTCTTGGTAGGCACCAGACCTGCCAACATCTGCCCGTCGGTCGTGTATTTCCAAAGGATGCGCCCGGATTCTCCATCTAAAGCCGTGATCTGGCCCTTTGGCTGTTTATCGAAGCCTACAAACACGGCGCCGCCGTAGTCGTAGTCCAGTGCTCCTTTTTCTGCCGCACTCTCTCCTCCTGCCTTGGCAGCGGGGGCTGGTTTCGGTTTAGCGTAATAGGAGCACCAGTCGACCATGCCGACGTAGAGGGCGCCAATCTCGGGTTGATAGGCCGAACCATAAAATTGCGAACCCCCACCCAAGCCAGGACAGGTGAGTGTAGGGGTCTCTGGTAAAGAACCGTTGTTGAGAATCGTCGTCGCAGGCGTGTGGAAGACAACTGCTTTCGTTTTCCGATCGATCCCTGTCACAAAGCCAGTCTTATCGGCGATGGCAAGCATCTCTTTCCCGCGGCGCGAGCGATACAGGGTTGGCGGCGAGCTCGTATCCCAGTCATGGTCATCTTTGGGCGTCACCTGGTGATACCAGTTCAGCTTCCCCGTATCGGCATTCAGCGAAACTACGGAGTCTGTATAGAGGTTTTCACCTGGCCGTATCTCGACCATGAAATCCGGTGCCGGGTTGGCGACAGGAATAAATAGTTCGTTGGTCGCAGGATCAAGGGAAAAGGATGTCCAGAACCCGCCCCCTCCCACCCCGCGCTTCATCTCGCCGCCCCAAGTTTGCACCGTGTCCTGGTTGCCCGGCGGAACGGTATAAAAGTGCCAAATCTCCTTGCCCGTCTTGGCGTCGAGGGCCAGCATACGTCCCTGGATTCCCAGATCGCTGATGGCAATGCCGATAAACACCTTGCCCTTCCACGCTATCGGAGCTGCAACAAATGACTCGCCTTTCTTCGGGTCGGCGTATTGCTGGTCCCAAAGAATGTTGCCTGTCTTGGCGTCGAGAGCGACCACGCGGCCGTCGACCGTGCCGCGAAAAATCGTTCCGTCCATGTAGGCAGGGCCACGATTGTTGATGTTTGCCGGCACACTGAATTTCAGAACAGTGCGCCAGCGGAGTGCGCAGGTCGTGGCGTCGATCGCGTACGTGGCGCGCATCGTATCGACGAAGAGGGTGCGGTCCACGATGAGCAAACCGCTACTAAACCACGAAGCCTCATTGAGCTGAAATTCGCAGGATTCCTTCAGTCCGCCGACATTCTTCGGCGTAATCTGGTCCAGATCGACGTACCGCTGGCTGGAATAATCCTTATTGATTGTGGTCCATTCCTGGGCCGCTACAGGGGTGCCGGAGATGAATGACAGAATGGCAGTCGTAAAACAGACTTGCGTCAGATAGCAGAGCCGCGAAATCATGTTTCTCCTCCACATCGAGTTCAAGACGAGCAGCTAGCTTCCAGCTCGCCATATCGCCGGGCTCTGGAAGGCACAGGGCTGGATCCTTCAGCCCGTCAAGAAGCACCTTCGCTTCTTCCGGTATGTTTAAGCCCCTCAATCACCGTTTCTAATCTCACTCCGGCCCGGCAGAAAAACCGCAAACAATTCAAGAAATCGACACCATGACTTTCCCGTCCACAATCTTCGCTGGATAAGCAGCGACACCGAAGTCCGAAGTACCCGCGAAGCATCCAGTGGTGACATCGAATTTCATCCCATGGACAGTACAAATCACGATTACGCCGAACCAGAGTCTTTGGCCGCTACTTCACCTAGGGTGGCCTGAGCCGCGACCAACCCGCCACGACCGCCCATCGACCGTCGTAGATACACAAACAATTGGGACAGCATGACCGCCATCAGCAGACCACCGACTCCCAAAGCGAGCACATCGGAAATGCGACGGACGTGGAAATCTCCGACCTGGCACACAAGCAAATACCCTACCGCGAGATTCACGGAGCCATAAAGCACGTTGACCGTTGGCGAAGACTGCCCCTTGCCGAGCGGGGAAGCAAAAGGTGTCGGGAGCCGATGCCCGGATACTCCGCTCGTCAAGTGCGGAATGGAGTTCACGAGAAAAACGCCCCCGAAGAAGTAAGCGACGTAGCTAGACCACTGCACGACTCCCCCTTTTCATCGCGACGGTACCCAGCAAAGACCTCGCTCCGCCTTAGAGGAGGAGCAATCAATTCGCTGGGCCGCTCATGATTCGCGTGTTTTCTCGTTCGAAAGCACCGCGACCAAGATCTCTCCATCCACGACTTTCGCCGGAAAGGAGGCGACCCCGAAGTCCGAAGTGCCCGCGAAGCATCCGGTGGTGACGTCGAATTTCATTCCGTGCACCGGGCAAGTTACGATCCTGCCGTCCAGCTTTCCCATCCCCAGAGAGCCGCCGGCGTGAGGACAGGTATCGGAGATGGCGCAGATTGTTCCGTCCACATTGAATATGGCCATTTCCTTGTCTGCGATGACGAACCGTGATCCGGCTCCGGGCCGGATCTGGTCAAGACCCGTTACTTCGATAAAGGCCGCCATCGTTGTTGCCTGCAGAATCAGAGTGGTGATCCGCGAGATCGCACGGTATCGCCCGAAGGTAAGGTCCCTCCCTATATGCAGAGAGGGACCTTACTATGCTTTGGGCTGCGATGCACGTCCTAGCTGTGTGCTCCCACCGCGACCGGAATGTCCAGCTTTTCTTCCCATTCGCCGGCGTGGATGTGCCCGCACCCGCCCTGGGCCGCCGGATGAAACATTCCGTCTGTTTCATGCACGATGAACCCCATGTTGCCGGACCGACGATTGGGCGGCAGGCCGAGGTTGGCCAGGGTTTCCGCTGTAGATGCATAAGTGACTCCGATCTTCAGCATCTCGCGTGCCTGTTCGGCTGTAGCGATCGACCTTCCCAGCTCTTTCGCCATGCGAACATGGCGCTCGATCATTTCAATCGTCGACATGCGCACGCCCTTGGTGGTGTTCCATAGGTTATCCTCGATGCCGGCCCGAGTGTGTTGCCCCAGCGCGATGCAGATAGCCGCGACCGGGTGGGTCAACCGGAACGTAGTCTGGTAGGTGAAGAAGGAGCCGTGCGGCGTGCGGCGGATCAGCTCCATCAGGTCGAATGGATTGGAGCCGCACATGCCCCCGCCGCCGATGCTAAAGAACCCATTCATCGGACCCATGTAATAGCCCTTACGGATTAACCGCTCCACGAGCTCAAGGCTGTGGACGTGGGCGAGCGCGAAATACGGTTGGATGCCGTGCTGAACCATACGTTTGATGTTCTCGAGATAGAAGTCCGGCGTCGAGTCAGCCACCAGGTTGGCCATGGCGTGAAGCATCGCGGGGTTGGTGAAGCGCGTTCCCTCAAAGGCGTCGTCGACGGGATGGAGGGCCGTCAGATCGTAGAGGCTGCTGCCACAGGCGACCGTGACCTGATCCGGCTTGGGATTGACTTCGGCCAGCTTATGGCGAGAGTCGTAGCTCTGGAACTGCGCTTCTTCCCCTGGCTCGGGGGCGAAAGAGATCGACCCGCCGAGTTGCAGGATCATCTTCGGCACGGCCTTGCGCAGACGCCCTATCTGGTCGTTGTACTCGCTAAAGTTTTTGGAGATATGGCCGGTTTTGGGATCGCGCACATGGATGTGCAATACCGTTGCGCCCGCGTTGTAACAGTCCACCGCGGCCTGGACCTGTTCGTCCCAGGTGACCGGGAGTTTCTGTTCGGGCGTGCAATCCACCGGCATCCACACCGGCCCATAGGGCGCGGCGGTGATCATCAGCGGGGCTTGATTTTCGGGTAGCAATGAGTCATCTGTGAAATACATCTTCTTCTCCTCACTTCGATTAATTGATTTGCCGCACGTCGAACCTGACCTACGCAGCCGGGCGGTAAGCAGTCGACCGTGAACCCACCGTGCGGAACTAACCTCAAGACACGACGAGCCTAGCTCGAACCGGGGACTCCATACAACTAGGAGAACCACTAGGTGTGTCACTTTTTTGGTAAACGGCCAAGCGTTTGGGGGGTACCCGGGAAGGGAGAGTTCTCCTTCCCAGGCCCAGCGAAAGCTTAGCCTCCTGCAAAGTTGCAGCTGCTGGCAGTTTTGCCAGCCAGCTAACTCGAACGGCGGGTGTACTATCTCGAATGGAGATGAAAAGACAGCTCCAAACCACCGAGGCCCACCCTGTTGGACGGCAGTGGCGTGCCTGTTATCGGCTTCGTATGTTGTTCCTCTTCCTGCTTGCCCTTTGGGTAGCAGCTGCGCAAACTCCACAAATTAAACCAACCAAGAGGGTTCTGGTATTCAATGAGTTCGGAGTGTCCGTTCCTGTCGTCAGCTGGGCTTTGTCGGAGTTCCGCTCTGCGCTCTATAAGCAGTCAGAATACAAAGTCGATTTGTTCGACGAGTCCTTAGACACTTCGCTATTTCCTGAGGAATCGTCACAGAAGGAGATTCGGGCTTGGTACATCAATAAGTACCGTGACAAGAAGCCCGACATCATGGTCGCTCTCGGACCCGCACCCATCAAATTTCTGGCGGAATCCCGTGCAACTTTTTTCCCGGATGTCCCGATCGTGTTCTGCGGAAGCTCGCCCGACCAGGCAGGACACCCAAAGCTTGATTCTCATTTCACGGGCGCCTGGATGACAATCGATCCGGCAAAGACAATCGAAGCGGCGCTCCGGCTGCAGCCCGGCACGAATCGCGTGGTGGTCGTCGGAGGTGTGGCTCCGTTTGATCGTGGAGTGGAATCATTTGTGAAGGCGGCATTGCGCAGCTACGAATCGCGGCTGACCATTGAATATCTGACCGATCTGGATATGCCAACGCTGCTCGATCGTCTGCGACATTTGCCCAAGCATTCCATTGTGTTCTACACGTCCCTCTCAGTGGACGCCAGGGAACAGAGTTTTATCAACGCCACACAATCTGTTCCGATGGTTGCGCAAGCCGCAAACGCTCCCGTCTATGGCATGGCCGATACGTTCATAGGTCAGGGCGTTGTAGGGGGCTTTGTAAGCAGTTATGCGGCGCAAATCAATACAGCAGTCGGCATGATCCGCGAAATCCTGGACGGTGCGAAGCCGGCGGATATTCCCGTGGTGATGGGCACTAATGCCTATATGTTCGACTGGCGTGCCCTGCAGAGATGGGGGCTCGACGAGAAAAAGCTTCCGATTGGCAGTACCCTGTACTACCGGCAGCCCGGGGTTTGGGAACTCTACAAGACTCGAATCATTGGCTACGCCCTGGCCATGCTGGCCTTGGTTCTTCTGAGCGGCTATCTCCTTTTTGAAAGAACACGGAGAAGACGGGCAGAAGTCTCGTTGCAAGCCAGCTTTGAGTTCGAGAAACTCATTTCTGAGTTGTCTACCTATTTTATTGATATGCCTGCGAACAAGATAGACGCAGGAATTGACGAAGCATTGAACCGGCTCCGGGTTTTCCTGAGCGTGGATCGAGTGACGATGTTCGAATTTTCTGCGGATCAGGTGGAATTATATCGAACACACCACAGTTCTGGAGCGGACATGCTTGCCCCTGACGCCCTGAATGCAAAACTCTGTCCCTGGTATTTCTCGAATTTCTTGAGTGGCAAACCTCTTTTTCTCAAGAGCCTGAACGAATTGCCAGCCGAGGCTAAAGCAGAGCAAAAGCTATTGGAACGCTTCGGCGTGAAATCAAACGCCATTGTACCCATGGAATCAGAACGTACGATCATGGGTTCTCTTTCATTCGTGACCGTTGCGGAAGAGAGAACCTGGTCGGAGCACATTATTCATCAACTGCCTACGGTTGGCAGCATTTTTGCCAATGCGCTGCTACGAAAGAGCGCGGACGAGGCTCGGGCGAGTAGCGAACTTCTAAAACGCGCCGTCCTCAATTCGCTGAGCAGCGGCGTCGCGGTGCTGGATGGAAACGGAAACATCGTCAGCTCGAATCCGCAGTGGATCGAGTTGGTGAAGAACGGTGGAGTTGGGTTCACTTCCGATCTGGGAGTTGGAGTGAATTATCTGGAGGCGTGCCGAGCTGCCATGGAAGCGGGAAACCAATCGGCCAACCAGGGATTGCGGGGGATCGAAGCTGTCTTGGCCGGTGAGGAAGCTCAGTTCTCCATGGAATGGGATTGGTCCGGCGGGTCGGGTTCGAGGTACTCGCTCATGACAGTGACGCCTCTGAGCAGCGTACTGCCGGGTTGCGTGGTGGCGCACACCGATATAACCCAACGGAAGCAGGAAGAGCGGGAGCGGCTCGAGCTGAGCGGCCAGCTAATTCATGCGCAGGAGGAGGAGAGAAGCCGTCTTGCGCGAGAGCTTCACGACGATTTTAATCAGCGGCTGGCGATGTTGGCAGTGGATCTGGAACGCGCTGCGCAAATGATTGCCGCTTCGCCCCTGGAGGCTGGAAAGCGGTTGCGCGACCTGTGGATTCGCGCGGCAGATCTTGGGGACGATTTGCACTCTTTGTCGCACCGTTTGCATTCTTCCACGCTTGAGAACCTGGGATTGACTCTCGGACTCAGTTCGCTGTGTCAGGAGTTCACTGAGCAGCAAGGGATTCAAGTCGATTTCGCGCACGAAAATATATCTCGCGGAATTAACCCCAATGTTGCTCTTTGCATTTTCCGGATTGTCCAGGAGGCACTTCGCAATGTGAAGAAACACAGCGGCTCAAATCGAGCGGAGGTCCGCTTGCGACGGGAAGACGAACGGTTATACCTGTCGATATCCGATGCGGGCATCGGCTTTGATAAACAACAGCGGTCGAATCGTGCCGGACTCGGAATTCGCAGCATGGAAGAGCGGCTACGGCTCGTCGGAGGGCGTATTGAAGTTGTTTCCGAGAGAAATCGCGGTACAATTCTGAACGTATGTTTACCGTGCAACGAAACTCAGGAGTCCGTCATCCGAAGCTTGGAGCGCGGGCCTAGCGCATTCAAGGAGTGATCATGCCCGCGGCCCAAACACATCCCGCACCACGCCCCCGCATCTTGCTCGCCGATGACCACGCTGTGGTAGTCGAAGGTATTCGTGGGCTGATTGAGAAGCACTACGATGTAGTGGGGGTTGTGATGGACGGGCGCGCCCTGATCACCGAAGCGAGTTTGCTCCAACCGGATGTCATCGTGCTGGACGTAGCGATGCCGTTGTTGAACGGCCTTGATGCCGGCAAGAAGATGAAGGAGATTCTTCCCAAAGTAAAACTCGTGTTCCTGACAATGCATGCCGATCCCAACCTGGCCGCGGCGGCTCTTCGATTGGGGCCGGTAGGTTTCGTGCTGAAGCATTCCGCGGCGTCGGAACTGTTGACCGCCATCGCCGATGTATTGCGCGGAAAGGCCTACGTCACAGCACGACTCAAGCCTGAAAACCGGCAGGTGCAGGAATCACGGGCCAAACAGTTTAACAAGGAATTGACGCAGCGCCAACGAGAGGTCCTGCAGTTACTTGCGGAAGGGCGGCCGATGAAAGAAATCGCCGACATTTTGAGCGTCAGCGAGAAAACCGTGATGTTCCACAAGTACGAGATCATGAAGTCTCTCAATATCAAGAACAATGCTGAGTTGGTGCTCTTGGCGCTCAGGAACGGATTGATTTCGACGTATCCGGTGGCATAGCCGTTATCTTCGCGTCCAAGCACTGAGAAAGCGGTATCTGCTCTTCAGTTCCCCCTAGGAATTTTCCTAGTAGTCCTGCCTTAACATCTCCAGTAGCATCGTGCTCGGAATCGCGGTCACTCGGCGGATAGGTATTCGCTTCCATCCGCTGGGAGAGCTAGGCGATCGGAGGAAATATTGAATCGGCCACGCGTACTGCTTGCCGATGATCATAGTTCCGTCACTGAACGGGTCAGCGCGCTGTTGCAGCCCAATTTCGAGGTGGTGGGTACCGTGACCAATGGCAAGGAATTGCTTTACGAATCGGCGAGACTTCACCCGGACGTCATTGTGCTGGATATCTCTATGCCTGAACTTTCCGGTATCGAAGCGGCACATGAATTGCGCAGCCTCGGTTCAACGGCCAAAATTGTGTTCCTGACGGTGCAGACGCGCGTTGAGTTTGTCCACGCTTGCCTCGCGGAAGGTGCGTCGGGATATGTCACCAAGTCTCGCCTGGCAACGGACCTTGTGCCTGCGATCCAGGATGCGCTGTCGGGCCATCGGTTCATTTCCCCTCCAGTTTCGCGATAGGAGATCTGTGCAATAGGACGTCAGGTCAACAATGGTCGTCGAAAGGGCGAAGTGATTTACCCGCTCATGGAGGAAATGATGGAAGAGATGAAAGAAACCGTCATCAGCGCCGGATTGAAGGCTCCGCGTGCCGGTGCGATCGCCGGTATCCTGTTCTCGATCCTGCTCATCATTGGCGTGGTGCTTATCCGGCTTTCCGTTCCCGACAGTCCGCGGGACCCAGGGACGTGGCTTTCCGATAGTGCAAAGTCCGTCGGTCTCGCCTTGAACCTGCTGCCCTTCGCCGGAATAGCCTTCCTGTGGTTCATGGGCGTGCTGCGTGACCGGATGGGGGCAAAAGAGGACCGCTTTTTAGCCACCGTATTTCTCGGCAGCGGACTCCTGTTTCTCGCTATCATCTTTGCCTCTTCGGCGGTTACCGGTGGTCTCATGATGGCTTACGAAACAATTCCCGGAAGGCTGATGGACTCCGGCGCTTACACGTTTGCCCGCAGCCTGGCGTACGAGTTAGTCAACGTCTACGGGCTCAGGATGGCGGGAGTGTTCATGATCTCGACCTGTACGCTGGCCATCCGCATCGGGATGTTCCCGCGCTGGATGGCATTGCTCGGTTACGTGCTGGCGCTTTTTCTGCTCCTGAGCGTCGGACGTTTCGGCTGGGCTCCGCTGGTCTTTCCGCTGTGGACGCTGGTGATTAGCGTGTATGTTCTCTTTGCTAATTTTCGGCCCAGGCAGGCGTTCAGGACGGAGATCTGATTCTGATTAGCTATGGCTCTTCATGTGAGCGAAGCACCCAGGTCCAGATGAGAATGATGGCGCACAGACCCACGGTTATTTCTGCCCAGATCAAAGAGACATAGTCCCCAAATGCTCCCACAGGAGGGACGCCAGGCTGCTCCCATCGCTCTAAGCGTCCTGCTGAAACACACAATTGCTTCGAAACGAAAGTTGGCCGAGACGGGGATCGGTGTGCACCACTCCGCACCGTCTCCGAAACTTTTCAATTACACGTACCAACATCCTGAAACTCACCGCTGGCCGCCATCTCGGTCAGGGAGCGGGCGCAATTCAGGATTTTCTGGTCCAAGGGATCCTTCTTCACGCTCTCCGGAGTGATGTAGTTCAGGTTCTTGCGCGCCGCGAGAATCTTGTTGCCAAGCTCTTGCATATGGTCGAATTCTTTCTGCAACAACTGCAGCGTCTTGCGATCGGAATCGGTTGTAACCGTTATGGATGCAAGGCGGAGGTTCTTGGCTGCTTGCGCACGGTAGTCAGCCATCCAGGCGTCCTTGACAGGGTAGCCGTTTTCAACGGCATTCAGGAGCCCGCTGCCACTCCGAACTCTCAGGAGTCCACCCGCAATGACGGTTCTGCCTTGAACGCTGGCCTGGGCCGAAAGTTGGCGAAGAGAACGTACGCGCTAATCAGGAGTGTCCACAGCGGAAAGACCAGCGGAGCCCATCCGAAACGTCCGATGCTTAAGAGCAGAAAGAGCGCAAGCACGTAGCCGAGCAAGGCCATCCAGCGCGGGAACATCCCGGTTCGGATCGCGAGCGTGCAGGTCGACATCATGAATACTCCCGCCATCCTTAACGTGTAGACGTTGGTTAACTGATAGCCCAGGGTGCGGGCAAACGTGTAGGTGCCGAAGTCCATCAGCTTTCCGGGGGTTGCTTCATAGGCCATCATGAGGCTACCTGTAGCGGCGGAAGCGACAAAGATTAAAGCAAGAAACAGGAGCCCGCTACCGAGAAAAACCGTGGATAAAAAGTGGTCCTCTTTTGACCCCATTCGGTCGCGCAGCACGCCCATGAACCACAAAAAGGCAATTCCGGCGAAGGGCAGCAGGTCTAGTGCGAGGCGGATGGACTTCGCACTACGGGAGAGCCACATCCCTGGGTCTTCTGGACTGTCGGGAATGGAGAGCCTGATAAGCACCAGGCTAATGATGAGCAGGATCGAGAACAGAATACCGGCGATCGCACCGGCACGAGGGGCCTTCAATCCGGCGGTGATCTGGGTTCCCGTCTCCTCCTGCATCACTCCTCTATCTGCGAGCAATTCGCCTCGCCTCGTTGACCGTCTTGACCCGCGCGTCGCGGATCTCATCTTGACGCGCGGGCGTTGGCTGCTGGCTAGTCGTGTGCGCCAACGAATGCCGTATGCATTGCATGCAGCTTGCTTTCATCCTCAGTGCTTAAATTGCGAGGCCCCAGTTCGATATCGACGCGCTCGACCGTCCCGGTGAACGGAAACGGCGGTTGATACGTGTTACTCACAGGCGAACCAGTGTCCGATCCGAGACCGAAGGTGTCGATGCCGAAGCGGCCGGGGACCGTATGGGCAATCCGGGCTCGCCCTACCTCTTTGCCGTTGATTCCGATGACCGCTTCTCCACCTTTACCCAGCCCGCCGCCATCGTAGGCGAACTCCATCGTGACGGTGGACTTGCCGGCCGGAACCGGAATGTTGGAGACGAGGTTCGTGCGCTCGCGCTCGAACCAGTTGTAATGGTAGACGAGCTTGCCGTTCTGAACGTACAGCGCAAATCCAGCGGATATGCCTCCTTCCGCCAAAATCACTCCTTCGCCTCCGGCGGGCATGTCGATCTGCGCGGTGATCCTGTGCGAAACGTTTTTGGTGTTGGGCGCCGCTGTCTCGGCCAACCGGGAAGCACCACCGTAATAGGTGAATTTGGTGCGCTTAGGGTCTGAGCCCCCAGGCGAGGGTTTCGGCACAAAGGCGCGGCCGATACCACGATCATCGAACGGGTAAACGTGGTTCTTCTCGCACTCCTCATCGAAGATCGCTTTCAGCTCGGCAAGCTTGTCCGGATATTTGGCGGCCAAGTCGTTGCCTTCGCTGAAATCCTCGTCGAGGTTATATAGCTCCCACTTGTCATTCTCCCAATGGCCCGGGGCCAGGTCCTGGCGCCAGGGCAGTGTATGTTGCGCGCAGGCGATCCAGCCCTTGTCATAGATGGCCCTATTGGTGAATATCTCGAAGTACTGGCGTTCGCGCACAGGGCGAGCCTTGGCGTCGTCGAAGGTCGAAGCGATGGAGACGCCATCCATCGGTTTTTGATCGACACCGTTGACGCTTTCCGGCGCTGGGATGTGAGCGACATCCAAGATCGTGGACGCGACGTCGATGAGGTGCGCGAACTGGTGGCGCACTCCACCGGCGTCCTTGATCCTCGTGGGCCATGAGACCACCATCGGGTTCCGTGTGCCACCCAGGTGAGAGGCCACCTGCTTTACCCACTGGAAGGGAGCATTGCCAGCCCACGCCCAGCCGACCGGATAGTGCGGCTCAGTATGCGGCCCACCAATATCGGCGAGGATCTTCAGGTTGTCTGCCAGGGAAGACGGGATGCCGTTAAGATTCATCACCTCGTTTGCCGTCCCCGAAAAGCCGCCCTCGGAACTCGCGCCGTTATCGCCTACGATGAAGAAGATGAGCGTGTTGTCGGCGTCCGGAAGGTCCTGGACGGCGTTGAGCAGACGACCGCACTCGTTATCCGCGAAGGCGAGATAACCGGCGAAGTTTTCCATAAACGCTGCGAACAACGTTTGTTCCTCGCCGGACAGCGAATTCCACGGCTTGACCCAATCCGGACGGGGCGTCAGAACCGTATCAGGCGGGATGACTCCCAATTGGAGCTGCCGCTTATAGGTCGCCTCGCGCACGACGTCCCAGCCGGCATCGAACATTCCCTTGAATTTCTCCCGCCAGTCGCGAGGCGAATGGTGCGGGGCGTGGGCTGCTCCGGGGGCGAAGTAAAGGAAGACAGGCTTTTCCGGAGCGACCGATTTGTTGTAGCGCAGCCAGTGAATCGCCTTGTCAGTCATATCTGTCATGAAGTGATAGCCCTCTTCGGGCGTCTTGTCCGGCTCTACCGCGGTGGTATTTTCGAATAGCACCGGATAGTACTGGTTGGTCTCGCCACCGATAAAGCCATAGAAGTAGTCGAATCCCAATCCTGTCGGCCAGCGGTCGAACGGGCCTGCGACACTGCTCTCCCAGTCGGGCGTGTTGTGATCCTTGCCGAACCACGAAGTACTGTATCCATTGCCTCTCAAGACCTCGCCGATAGTTGCGGTGGTCTTCGGGATCATGCAGTTGTAACTTGGGAAACCGGTGGCCCACTCGACCAGGAAGCCCGAACCGCAATTGTGATGATTGCGCCCGGTGAGCAGCGCCGCGCGCGAAGGACCACAGATTGCGGTGGTGTGGAAGCGGTTGTAACGCAGGCCACGCGCGGCGAGTTTGTCGAGCGCGGGTGTCGGCACGGGACCGCCGAAGGTGCTGACCTGACCGAAGCCCACGTCATCCAGGAGGATGACGACAACGTTTGGAGCACCCGCGGGTGGCGCTGGAACCCTGGGCCAGTCCATTTCAGACTCTAGATAGGTCTTGCCGATCTTACCCCGAAAAGGCAATTCCGGCAGAGGGAGCTTCGAGCGGTCGCGGTCTGTTTCAATGTTCGGTTTCTCGGTTGCCATGGTGTCATCTCCTTGGATATGTGAGGCTTCTCAGCAACGCAATGGTGCGGGCCCATCGAGCGTAGGTCCACCGCGCCTGCGCTGGGAACGCGTTGCCTAACTCGTTTTCTCGACGCCCGGTGCCTTCCATCGGCCATCGAGCGCGTCTTGCTTCGGCCAGTACAGCCGCAGCAGCATGTAGAAGGTGCCGTTCGGTGCGGGGAGCCAGTTCGCCTCCTTGCCCGCGCCGGGCGGATCCTTCTGGATGTAAAGCGTCAGCGATCCGTCGGCATTCTTCGTAAAGCCCGGAAGCATCGGCGAGTTGAGCAGGTAGCGATTGATCGGGTTGTCGACCAGCAGTTGCGTCTTGCCGTCGTACATCGTGAGCGACCAGAACGCGTTCACCGGGGGCAGTTGCCCGGCCGGGAAGGTTACGATGTACTTCCCGGTCGATCCGTCGAGCGGCCCACCTGTGCTGTCCGTGTGGGTGACGGGGTAAAGCGCCTCGGCGGCGTCGTTGGCGTAGATTCCGGCCAGCGCGACGCCCGCCCGCAGCAGCCAGTCGCCTTTGTAGTAGGCGCGGCTTCCGCTGTTCAGGCCACTTCTCCAACCGTTGACGGAGGTGCCAAGGGTGACGCTCTTCTGCTCGATCTTGGCCATCCCAGTCTTGATTCCCTGCACTACTTCGCCCGCCAGTCCGGGAGCGAGTTTGGTGAAGGTGAATGGTTTACCTGCTTCAACACCGATCGTCGCAAACTCCGCCCGCAGCACAGTCTCCACGGCCGGCGACGGGCAGAGGCTCAGCATGAAGTTCACGAAGGCGAACGGGTCCGCCTTTGCGAGGTCCTTGGTGACTGGTGGGAAGTCGATGGGTGAGGACGCAGGTGGTGCGGGCTGACGGAGGAACTGCGAGAGCGTCTGGACCTTGTAACCGGCCTGGATCTTTCTCACGTTGTCAATATCAGCAGGGCCAAAGAGCTGCGTACGAAACGCGGCTGCGGAGAACAGGGTTTCGCACTGGAACACCTTCCTGATGCCAGGCGGCGTTGGGCCGCCCCAGCCCGGCCCCGCGACCATGAAGGAACCAGCCTCGTTGCCCGTAGCGCGGCTGCCGACATACGCATAATTATGCGTATAGAGGTCGACGATCTGCACTGTGTAGTAGCGGCCCGTTTCGACATCCGGTACGGAGAGCACCACGGGCTCGGCGCGAAGGTCCATAAAGAGCATGGAATAGGGCGTATCGCTGTTCGGGGTTATGACCGCAGTATCTTTCGGCGTGAACACATTTGCTTCGTTGAAAATCTGGTTAAACGGAGCCTTGTACTGACCCGACTTGGGGTTGACGGCATACTCGTACATGATGCCGTAGTTCATGATGAGGGGGAAGCCGTAGATGAACGCATCTTCGGCGATCTGCGTGGCGCTGCGAGTCGACTGTGTAATTGTGGCGGACATTCGTTCTTCTCCTTAGCTGGAAATCACCGGCTCCATGGGCGGCGTCTTCCAAGTGCCATTTTGGGCTGCGACTTCGGGCATATAAATTCGCAGCATTTCATAGAAGGGGCCCTCCGGCGCAGGCAGCCAGTTGGACTCCAGGGCTGCGCCGGGTGAGTCTTTCTGCACGTACAAGGTGAGCGAGCCGTCGGCACCGTAGGCGAACGACTTCAGCATCGCGGAGTTCAGCAGATAGCGCTGAAGCGGATTCGCCACCAGAAACTGGGTCTTGCCGTCGTACATCGTGAGCGACCAGAAGGCTTTGGCAGGCGGTAATTGACCCTTTGCGAAACTAAGCGTGTAGTTATTCTTTGAAGCGTCGAGCGGCTGATGTTTGGCGTCGACGAAATAGGGCATGTAAATCGCCTCCGCGGCTGTGTTGCCATAGAGACCCAGCTTCGCGCCGATGAAGCGGTAGAGGTAATTGTTCTTCAGATACTCTCGCGTGCCGAACACATCTGAACTGCCAACCTCTCCCGCGTTGATCCGTTTCATTAGCGCTTCAACGTCCTGCTTAACATCGACAAGTCCAGCGACGACGGCCTGCTGCAGCTCAGCCGGGAGCTTCCCGAAGTCGAAGTTTTTCCCTGCACCGATATTGAGCTTTGCGAACTGCGCCATCAGGCCTTTCTCGGTCGGGTCGGTGGGGCAGAACTGCAACATCAGGTTCAGGTAGTTGAATAACGCAGGAGAGGCAAGCATGTCCTCGGATGGCGGCAACCACGCCACCGCCGGAGCAGCTGCCGGCGCCGGATTCCCGAGGAACGCGCTGAGCGCCTGCGCCTTGTAACCCTTCTGGATCTCCTTGACATTGCCCAGGTCGCCCGGATTGAACAACTGCGTCCGGAAAAGTATGTAAGCAAACTCCGTCTCGAAACGGACGACATCCCTGATTCCCGGAGGCCTCTGTCCGCTCCAGCCCGGCCCGGCCATAAGGAAGGCGCCGCCGTCATTGCCGTAGACCCGTGAACCGAGGTACGCCACGTTGAATGTATAGAGATCGACCAATTGGGCCGAGTAATAACGGCTCGCCTCAACCTTCGGCATGGTGACGATCATCGGCTCTGCCCTCAGGTCCATCCAAAGGAACGAGTAGGGCGTGTCGGAGTTAGGCGTGACAACGAACTTGTCGTCCGGAGTCGCCACGTTGGCAAGGCTCGCAATCGTGTTGAAGGTCGCCCGGAAGTCATGACCGGCTGTATCAATCGCCTGCTTGTGCATCGTCTGGTAGTTTGCAACCATAGGAAAGCCGTAAATGAATGCTTCCTTAGCAATCTGACGGACTTCCTTCGACGAGACTTCAGGCGTTGCGACACTCTCTTCGAGAGATTTCATTATGTTTCTCCTCACTTGAATACCTGGGCAGGGACGACCAAACGCACTCACGTGGCAGCGAGTGAAGAAGCACGGCATCTCCGCAGGAGACCGATGTTTGGTTTATTTGCTGCCATGGGTGTTCAATCTCCTGTTTTGAGTTTTCTGGAACGAAGCGGCAGCCTGATTTCGACTGCCGCCCCCCTCAAGGTGCCTACTGCCGCGCCATCATCACTTTGAAGGCGTGGTCTGGATCCTCTTTGATCGTCTCGCCGCTCACGTCGACGGTCGCGCTGTAGATTGTGCCGGTGAACGCGAAAGGCGGTTCGTATTTGTCACAAACTGGCGAACCGGTGTTTGCTCCGCACAGGATGCCCACGCCAAGGCCCATGAGGATCGGTATCGTCAGTGGAAGATCGCCCTGCCCGGCCAGCTTGCCATCCACGAAAAGCCGTCCGGTGCCTGGCGCGCCTTTGCCCTTCATGATGTCTGGTTTGCCGGTTACTTCGAACTCGAAGCGCAGTTTGTGGCGTCCCTCCGGAACAGGCGCCGTCGATTCGATGTCAAAGTACTGGCTGTCAACGTAGTTGTAGGCGTAGTGGAGCTTGGCGTTTTGGACGTAGAAGGAATAGCCGCCTTGGACACTTCCACAGGACAGTAGCACGCCTTCCGCGCCACCCTTCGGGATATCGACATCCGCCGTGATGCTGTAGGGCCGGTTCAGCACCTGGGGACAGGAGTTAATCGGCACGACCTGCGTGTTTGGATAGTATGTGCAGCTGTCGCGGGCGACCGCGATCTGCGGCCGCTCGTCCAAAGCACGAGCCGGGCCACGCGAGTCGATCGGTAAGACGTTGTACTTGCCGGCCTCGACGTACCATGTACCGACCATCTCGATCAGTTTCGCGCGGTTATCGGCGGCGATGTCATGGTTCTCGGCGTAGTCTGTCTCGAGGTGATATAGCTCCCAGTTCTTGGCATCTAACTCGGTCAGTTCGTCATACTTGATTGGCATGCCGAAACCCATACCCGCTTCCTTGAAGGACGGTCCCGGCCACGGGCACACCGCGCGCCAGCCGTCGTGATAAATAGAGCGGTGGCCCATCATCTCGAAATATTGGGTGATATGGTTCGTGGGTGCCTTAGCGTCGTTGAGTGCTCCGGCAAAGCTAAGGCCTTGGATCGGCGATTGGGCGACACCTTTAATGGAGGCCGGACCCTCGATACCAAGTGCCTCAAGCACCGTTGGAACCATATCGATAGCGTGCGCATACTGCGTGCGCACTTCTCCCTTGGCCTTAATACCCTTCGGCCAGTGAACGATGAACGGGTCGCTGACGCCTCCGCGATAGGTTTCGCGCTTCCAGCGGCGGAATGGCGTGTTCCCGGCAAAGGCCCAGCCCCAAGCGTAGTGATTGTAAGTTGTGGGCCCCCCCAACTCGTCGATCATCTTCAGGTTCTGTTCGAGCGAGTCCGGCACGTTGTTGAAAAACTTGTTTTCGTTCACTGATCCGTGCGGTCCACCTTCGGCGCTGGCGCCGTTGTCGGAGATGAACATGATGAGCGTGTTTTCCCACTGGCCGATGGTCTTCAGGAAGTCGAACAGACGCCCGTAGTGGTAGTCATTCTGGGTCAAGAAGCCGGCGAAGACTTCCATCATGCGGGAATACAGCTTCTTCTCGTCGGCCGAGAGCGTATTCCAGTCCTGCACATCGGGGTCGTGGCGCGAGAGTTCAGCATCTTTCGGGATAATGCCCAGCTCTTTCTGCCGCGCAAATGTCTTTGCCCGATAGGCGTCCCAGCCATCGTCAAACTTTCCTTTGTACTTGTCCGCCCACTCCTTGGGCACGTGATGTGGCGCGTGCCCCGCGCCGGGGCAGAAATACAGGAAGAAGGGCTTGTTCGGCGCGACCTGTTTGGAGTCGGCGATGAAGCTGATAGCCTTGTTCGTCAGGTCCTCTATCAGGATATAGCCCTCTTCCGCGGATTTCTCGGGTTCAACGGTTTGATTGTTGGAAACCAACTCCGGGTAGTACTGGTTCGTGTCGCCGCCGAGGTAGCCATAGTAGCGCTCGAAGCCGCGCCCCAAGGGCCAGCGATCATACGGGCCAGCCGCGGACATCTGATCCGCCGGCGTCAGGTGCCACTTGCCGATGGCGTAGGTGTTGTATCCGTTCTGGAGCAATATTTCCGAGAGAAACCCGTTCTCGAAGGGTATGTTCGCGTTGGCGCCAGGATAGCCGGTGGAACCTTCGGTGATGCAGGACATAGCGTTCGAGTGATGGTTGCGCCCGGTCAGAATGCAGGAGCGCGACGGCGAACACAGCGCCGTGGTATGCATGTTGTTGAACAACAATCCATCCTTCGCCAGCTGGTCGGTGTTCGGTGTTGCGATGGGGCTGCCGTAACATCCCAGGTGGCCGAAGCCGGTATCGTCCTGCACGATGAACAGGACATTCGGTGCACCGTCTTTCGCCCGCAGCGGTGCGGGCCAAGCTGGACTGGAGACATCGAATGTACGTCCAATCACACCATTGAAAGCGCTACCTGGTTTGTATTCCTTGAGTGTCATCGAGGATTTCCTTTCAATTTTTTGTCCGGTTTTCTTTGCCTGTGTTTTCTAGAGAAGAGGCTCACACACACGGGTTGCCGTCTTAAGGTAGGATCGCCGCCTTCGCGGATCAACTGTCACAACAGACAGGTATTTGGACTCGCGCCAGTATTTACAAATGACAGCCCCAGCCATGACTGTCACTTGTGGCAGTTGTTCATGGCGCGGTTTTTATGTAGTGTCAGTAAGCGCTCCGAGGAAGCTGGACGATGCCCGAACCTCCCAAAGTGTGGCCGCGTACTGCTCCCTCATACTTCCATGTCCTGGCCAAGCCAACCGGAGCGGTTTGCAATCTTGACTGCAAGTACTGCTTTTTCCTTTCCAAGGACACGTTGTATCCCGGGAGCCCGTTCCGCATGGCGGATGACGTACTCGAGGCCTATGTCAAACAGGTAATCGAGTCTCAGCGCGATCCCCAGGTCACGATTGCCTGGCAGGGTGGTGAACCGACCTTGATGGGTTTGGACTTTTTCCGGCGGGCAATGACCCTGGTGCATAAATACAAGCGCCCGGGAATGGTGCTGGAACACACTATTCAAACCAACGGCATTCTCATGAATGAGGAGTGGTGCGAATTCCTACGGAAAAACAACTTCCTGGTCGGGTTGTCGATCGATGGTCCACAGGAAATGCACGACGCCTACCGTGTGGACAAAGGCGGCGGACCGACCTTCAGCAAAGTGATGCGGGCGGCTCGACTGATGCAGCAGCATAGGGTTGAGTTCAACATCCTCTGCACGGTTCACGCGGCTAACGCCGCACATCCACTGGAGGTTTATCGTTTCTTTCGCGATGAATTAAAGACAAAGTTCATACAGTTCATTCCTATCGTGGAGCGGGCCAGGCCCGAGTTGCTTGAAATTGCGAACCTCGGTTGGGGCGAGAGCAACCGCACGCGCCCGCTTTACACGCAGGAGGGGAGCCTGGTCACGGAACGCACGGTCACTTCCGAGCAGTGGGGCCAGTTCCTTATAGCGATTTTCGATGAGTGGGTGCGGCAAGATGTAGGTAACGTCTTCATTCAGCTATTCGAATCGGCGTTGGCATCCTGGATGGGGATGCCTCCTTCTTTGTGTATCTTCGCGAAGACCTGCGGCAATGCCTTGGCGCTGGAGCATAACGGTGACCTTTATTCTTGCGACCACTTTGTTGAGCCAAGGTTCCTTCTGGGTAATATTAAGAACCAGCACCTGGTACAAATGGTCGCGTCTGAACAACAGCGACAATTCGGGAATGCCAAACAGGATTCCCTGCCTCGCTACTGCCGGGAGTGCGAAGTAAAGTTCGCCTGCAATGGCGAATGTCCGCGCAATCGATTTATTGAAACTCCGGATGGAGAACCGGGATTGAACTATCTTTGCGCCGGTTACAAAGCCTTCTTCAAACATATTGATCGCCCCATGAAGCTCATGACGGACTTGTTGCTACGGGGACGAGAGGCTCCAGATGTAATGGAGATTCTTGCTGCTGAATTGGCTCGTGCGGTGACTGCGCAGCAATTGCCGACTTTGTAGCATCCGGGCGTTATGTTCAACACAGACTTTTGGGCTCCCTTCCGATCCCCGCACCATGTGCCTGCGAAGTCGGGTTCAGTAACTTCCTCTGGACCTGGTCGCCCGCGACGCGGGAATTTGTAGGGTCGAGGACTGGCGCCATGTTCTAATCCAGAATGGAAAGGCGCTGACCGGTTTATCCGCAAGTGCCTCGGCATCAGAAATCACCCGTATCGTGTCAATATTGCAACCATCGTCCAACCCGTCAGCGCGTTCGCGCGACCGCCTTCCTCATGATCTTTTCTGTCCTGATGCTTGCAATTTATGGAGAGCATGCAAAGTTGTGGGCAGGATTACATTACCGTTTTCTACGGCGTGCTCAAGCTGAAGCGGATGCAGGCAACCTACGATAGGGATTGCACACCGAAGGCGCCTAAATAACGATTTGAAAGCGATGGGGCTGCAAAGCCAGAGCATCGGCGTTTACTGATCAAAGGGGAAAGATATGTTTCAAGTCGTTCTTCACTGTCGATGCGCGGCGGTGATCAGTCCCAATGCGATCGCTGTTTTGGAACGTTGATTCATGCTCAATACCAACCCATGTTTGTTCGCTAGATCCCGCAGTTCGACGTAGGCAGACTGCCCGGCATCCGGTGCCACCTTCGTTGAGACTTCGAGAACGCTGCCACTTGGCCACTCCCAAAGCTCCAGGCTCAACTTGCCAAACGGAGGCTGCGCACGAGTTGTCCAGCTCGTCGATTGAATCTCCGCGATACGGTTGACACGTTTCCAATCAATCTGGACCTTCGAGCTCTCCAGCAGTTTTTTCTGTCCCTCGCTCAGCAGTTGAAAGAATTCCTCACCTGTCTCCGGCACCTTTGCAGTAACATACCCGTTTTGTAGAGAAAACGACTGATTCTCAACGCCATCGTTCAAATCTACTTCGCACTTGTAGCGTTCGCGACCGCCGGATGGATCGGGGAATTTCTCGCCGGAGAGGGGCCGCAATTTTGCCGTGATGTCAATTTCCGCACCCTCCCTTAAACGTAGAATCACGCCGTTCGCGAGCAGATCAAGACCCGGTACGTCATAAAAATAAACACGGCCATGAGTCTCTCCCCGAGCCCGGAGGTCCAGAATCGCAGCCTACACCTGCGTCGGGGAAAGGAGAAGTTTCACCTCCTCGTTGCACGTTTCCTGTCCATTCAGGCTGAAGACAATCAGGAACGTCTCCATCAGAATTAGAGCAGAGCGCGCCACAGAACCCATTTGCTTCATCCTACCTGTTTGAATGACCAACCCCTCGACGGGCACTCGAAGCGTCTGGGTATTCAGAGTTCTTCCCGAGATTACACTGCTGAGGTCGGTTGTTCGTACCAACCGGCTCATTCATCTCGAACAGGAGAACCTCGTATGCGGTGGCCTTGGTCCTAAGGAAGCTTGAGAAGCCCACGATCTCGATTGGAGAAACGCTGTTCACCTGTGGAATCACGAAAATACTTTCCGATGGGTCCTGTGTGCCAACGATAGGATCCTTCGATTTAGGCCTTATGGCCACGTTGCGCTGTGAGTCATCTCTAGGGAGACCCTGCCCCGATAATAATGGCCTCCGCGGTGCTGGAGCCGCACATTCCCTGAATCTCTCCGGAGATACATGCGCCAGCGGAGTACTTGTAGCAGCCGGCCTTCTTCGCGGTCACGGAGACGGGACGCGCGGCGCCACCCATGATCGTGTCGTCGGAACCGAAGGCAGCAGGCGACCCAAAGTCGACGACGAAGCCCGTATTCTTCTGCGTACTCTTCCACACAATCTTTGTGCCGGTCTTGACGCAGAATGTGCTATTTGCCTTCGCGTTGGCGATGCTGGGCGTCGCTGAAGCGCCATCATTGCTGCGCTTCACGTCCACAATACAGGCGCTGGAACTGGATCCACAGGTGTTGCCGGCGTTACATAGCGACTGTGGATTGGGTTCCGAACAAGCGTACTTGTCGTTCTGCGCCAGCGCTGCAACGGAACTCAAAAGCAGCAGAAGACAGGTCACGGGCCCTGTACGAATAAAGAAAGTCTGCTGAGTCTTCATGTAACACCTCGTTCCTTTCCAACCGTAGAACTGCAGTTAGTTCACGCCCGGCGTTCCCTTCCAGTCGATGAGGTCGGACAACCGCCACGGATTCTGTAGTAGATCCAACTGCAACTCGCCCTGTTTGTCGAGGACCAGTTGCGCCGCGGGATAGAGAACGCCGGTGCTCTTGCTCTTATCCTGATCATTCAGTTCCAGGACCCCCGCAGTCAGATTGAAGGACATAGAATTGCTGTCCGTCCATGCCTCTGCCATGCGAATCTGGCGAGTGGTGGCAAAGACGATCTTGCGGCCGGTGGGCGTAACAAACATCCTGATGTAAGAGCAGTCGTTACCCAGCGTGCCCGTGATCTCGAGATGTCCTACCGCCTTCATCTTCGACAGAGCATTGGTCAGCCCTTGATTTTGTCCCTTCTGGTACGCCTGTATCAGGATCTGCTTGTCCGCCGGAGTCGAAAACTGATAGATGTTCAAAGTCACGCCAATGGTCTCGCCCATTTGGGTCCCCGTTCCAAACGACTGGGCATCGATCGTTTCATAGTTGTCCCGGGCAAAACCGGGGCGCCCCATGGCTGCTAAAGTCACCAGCACGATGCTGTTGACCACGAATTTTGAATATTGTCGAATAAACATGTTCTTTCTCCCGCCCTGCACTCCGCAGGCCATGATTTCGAGTAGTGTCTACGCGCCGGCAGAAGCAGTAAGTATCGAAACTGGGCCGAACTCCTGCAAAGGCTTCTTGTACAGGACACTGCGAATGCTTTCCGTTGGAAACTGTCAAATGTGACAGGTTCAGCGATGGCTCAGGGGATTCGAAGGGGCTGACGGCTTGCACCATCCGCTGCCGGGAACCGAGGTACCTTCCGTGGTCTCTACAGAGCGGCCAACCAGGAACTGAATTCGCCGCTCAAGCTCTCCACCCGCTGAATGGTAGAGCCTTGCGCAGGTGCGCCGCACGTCATGCGGGGCAACCGTATTGATGGCCGCCTTCTTCGCGTATTCGCGCACAATCCACCAGACGACCTTCTCGCTAATCCCCGAACCCCAGATGGTGCCGGTATGCATGACTGTAGCTTGGGTATCTGAGTAAAGTTGCGGGTCGCCAGTGGTAAAGCTTGAATTTCGCGTGCATCCACGATGCGTCCCAGAGCGATCGATTCAACTTGCAGCTTCAGGCTTAAACGCTTATGGGCCTTCTGCGTAACCTAAAGCTTTGGTTGGTCCCGCTCCGAATGATTGATCCGGACTTTGGGAATTTGCTTTTCATGCGCGTTTCCAAGTGGCCGGAGCGGTCATATTGGGAGTGCGAATGGAGTTTTCCAAAGGCCGGTACCGTCGTCGTCATCGTCCTACGAGGAAGAGAGAATGTAACCGCTTTGGGATTTCTCAGGGAACATAGACGAGGAACTCCGGCATGTCCGGAAGGTCATCAATGAACGTCCCCTTTTTCTTCCCCTTGGAGGAAAAGCGCAGCACCCGCTGCTTCTTCCGCTCGGCCACGTAAAGATCGCCGTCGGGGCCGACGGCGAAGCCGGAGGGGGCGTCGAGCTTTCCGTCGATCACCGCGCGCGCCTTGAGCTTGCCGCTCGGCGGCGTGGACGTCAGGTCCAGAGCGAGGATGCTGCCGGTGCCCGAGGCGCCGATGTAGAGCGTCTCGCCGTGCAAGACCAGGTGCACGGGCGCCTTGAGAGTCCGCCCCGTGATGTGGGCCAACAACTCCCCGGACTGTACATTGAATACCTTCACTGCGTCGCCGGCTTCGTCCGCCACGTACAAATGCTGCCGGTGCACGACGATGCCGCGCACCGAGTGCTGTGGATTACCGCGCCGGTCGAGCACCACCTTGAGACCGAGAGGCGACGGCACATCGAGCGACGTGCGGTCACCGTACTCGGGAAGGCTCCCCTGGCTCGACGCGACGAGCGTGCCGGGGAGAAACTTCCCGTTGGGATAGTGCTCGCGAAGGTGCGCGGCCACCGGTGCGGGTTTGCGGGTCTCCGACACAAGCGACACCACGGTGTTGGTATCCTGGCTGGAGACGTAGATGCGACCATCATCCCCCAACTCCACGTCGAAGGGGTGCACCATCGCCGCAACCTGCTCGGTCGTCGCGAGCACCTCCTTGAAGCGGAACGTGTCGCCGTGCCGTTGGTAAAGCGCAATGTGGCTATCCTTGCGCCACGCGCTCGCGATGTAGAGGTCGTCGCCGACCAATGCAAAGCCGCGCGCAATATGCAGCGGTCGCGCGGCCGGCGATGGATCGAGGAGCAGCGGATGCATCTTGCGCGGGGAGCCGTCGTCCTCGAAGACGCCGATGTTGTCGACGCCGTGCCCCGATTCACCCCGATAGCTGATCCACCACACGGTTCTCCTCCCGAACACGAATCCCTGCATGTTACCTGTCCGGCGGGTCTACATCCCCAAGACGGATGGGAAAACGCAAAGGCCGTTAGGCATACCCGCTATCCGCGACAGCTGATCAAATTAGAATTGGCGCCTATACCGATGGCCGCCATGGGTTTGAATTCATCTGGGATCCCGGCCAGAAGCGCTGGAACATTACCCATGCAGTTACCTTGCTGTCTCGCCACTATGAGGAACGACTGGAAGCGTATCTTCCCCGTTAATCACTAAACGCCGATGCCCTGGCCCGCAGACCCCATCGCTTTTGATCGTTATTTAGGAGCCTTCGTTGGGCAGTCCTTATCGTAGGTTGCCTGCATCCGCTTTAGCTTGAGGACGCCATAGAAGACAGTAATCACCATCGCAATCACTAGAATGGCTGCCAACCGCCTTTCCATGGGATAGTCGCCCTCGCGGTAGAAAATATAGCTGGAGACGATCAAGCAGAAGATGCCGATGTTGATGATCCAGTTGACGGGCCTGGACACGACGAAGTCCAGGGTCCCGAAGCCAGCTAGTTGGTAGAGCATGAAAGGCAAAATCGCCACCATCGGCAGCAGTTCGGAGGCACCCAGTGCAATGTCAACAGCGCCTGGTGCGTGGGAGTGCAGCAGCGTACTGTGGGCAAGTTCGTGGAATAGCGCCGGTATCGCCGCCAGGAAAGGCACCACGGCGAGCAGTTCAAGCACCAGCGATCCGCTCCAGGTGCCGACCTTGGATGAGGGATCAGCGCCAGCCCCTGATGACTCCGTGCCAATATACAGGCCGCCGACGATGGCGGCTGCACTAGCCAGCATAAGTAGTTCCACCGTGATCCCAAAGCTCGCCGGTTCGCCGGTTTTGATCAGCAGCAGGCCCATAAAGCCGGGCAGGTAAAACATTACGCGCACTAGTCGAGCCCAAACGCGTGCGTCGCGCTCCGGTGGCAGGATTGGAAGCGCAAGTCCGTCGATTCCGGTAGTCAGTCTAACCTTCGACATGCTAATTCCTTCGTAGTGCGAGAAATTTGGGTTCGGGTCCCAGCTCACAATTGCACAAGCAAGGTAAGCTCATTTTCGTAATCAATTTCTTATGCCGGCAGCTTGGTCTAAACCAACAAAAATACTAGATATCCTGGCGAAGATGTGGCGGCTGGGTGGCCGTTAGTAAGCGTCATAGTTCTTTGCGTTTAATGGCGCTTCTGATGTTTGCCTGGGTCATGGCAAGATCTTCTCCGGCATCCGGATCGTCTTTCTTGAGCTCGGCAAGCAAACCCTCATCGGAGAGATCGAGGGGATGCGAGTTTGCCCAGTCCTCCTGGAGCGTCTTGTAGATGCGACGGATGATGGGTTCATCCCTGGCTTGGATGGCAAGTTCACGGCGCCTAGATTACCGTGAGGCAACGAAGCTCACAACTGTCACTAACGACAGGTGGGCTAAATTGATGAGGAGCCCCGGTAGGTCTACTTCCTACTGAACACGCCAGCCTTAAGCTGGACACACACCGAAGACCCCGTTTTTCACGCAGTTCGCCGGGGAAATGCTGGTACATCGTAGTTTCGGGCACGCCCGACGGCTCTAGAGTGTGCTTCCACCTGTCACAAGTGACAGTGCCAGCGAACCTCGTTTCGTGATTATGTGGTCTGAGCCTCTCTAACGAAGGCCAAGCAGGCTCTACTGCAATGCGGTCTTCTTAGTCTAGTTGTTGCAAGAGTCCTCATACGCCAGATCTTCCGGCGTCGTCAGCGTGCAAGAACGCGGTTTGACTAACAAGAAGTGACAAGGGAGAGAATTCTGATGAAATCATTGAGTAGCAGCTTCGCACGAGCGCGGGCACAAAGAGTGTGTGCGGCCCTGCTTGCATTTGCGGCGCTAGCATCCGTTGGCTACGCGCAGACGTTCAACACCGGGGAAAAGGGGAAGGTGAAGGGCACAATCATATCCAGAAAAGGCGACCTGGTTAAGGTGCAAGACGCGAAGACCGGGTCGGTCGCGATAGTCAAGATCACCGACGATACGAAAATTGTGCGCGACAAATCCAAGGTATCGTTCCGTCGTCACGAAGACATGGACGTCACGGCCATGGTTCCGGGTTTGACGATCAACGCTGAGGGTGTGGGCAATTCGGCCAACCAGCTGGAAGCGAGCAAGATCACCTTCTCGCCGGATGTGTTCGCAATTGAAGTCGCACAGCAACAGGAAATTTCCACCAACAAGGCAGCGGCCAACAAAGCACTGGCTACTGCGAACCACGGGGTCACAGCCGCAGCCGGCGCGCAGTCCTCCGCGAATCAGGCGCAAGCTACGGCTGATCAGGCAGGTTCGGTGGCAACAGCGGCCGGCGTAGTTGCGATTAGCAATGCAGCTGCCGTTCAGATAGTGAACCAGCGGGTTTCTGACCTGGACGACTACCAAACGGTTGCCGAGGCCGCGATCTTCTATCCTTCTGGCCAGTACACCCTGGACGCCGCCTCGAAAGCCGACCTGGATAAGCTTGCTGCTCTCGCATTGTCGACCGATGGTTACATGATCGAGATCGCCGGCTATGCCTCCAAGACGGGAACCAAAGATGCAAACCAGCAACTCAGTGAGGATCGTGCCTCCGCAACTGCAAACTATCTTCGCAACCAGGGGAATATTCCGATGAGGCGAATCCTTGCACCAGCCGGGTACGGCGCCATCAATCCTGATTTCGAAAACACCGACCCGCAAGGGCGCGAACTAAACCGGCGGGTCGATGTCAAGCTCCTGGTGAACAAAGGGCTTCAGGGCATGTAGTTGATTTTCCGGCCGGCTTACGCGTAACAGCTTCTTGCCAAGGTGCGTTGCCGTGGTGCCCACAAATCCACACGCAACGCATCTTGCTTCGTTTTCAACTATGGCCCCAGCTCGCAACGGTAGTTGACGCGTCGTATCCCGAACGCAGTAGGAGAAACCGAAATGAACCTACCAAGCTTTCCCGAAGTTGACTTGGCTTAAACGCTCAATCCACGTCGAGTCTTGCGGAGACCAGCACGTCGCATCATCCCTTTGAGCCCGGCGTCGACGATCCAGATCTTAGGGAGTCTGCTGCTTGGCGGTCTTATCTTTGACCGCCTTTTCAAGCAACCTTATTTGATCATCGGAATCAGACAGCATGCCTTCAGCGCAATCAGGGATGACGGATGCCCCGCAAACTTGTACAGTGTTCACGACATAAATCGCGTGATAGACCAGAGTCATCGAGACTGCGGTGCCTTTGTTGTCATTGATCCCCATGGTAGCGAGCCTAAGCTGCCATCCTTGCGGATTTCTATCAGCCTCCTGATATCGGGGGCTTCTCGCCAAAGCATCCCGAAGCGCACTGCAAAGCTGGCCTCCGACTATATCTCCAGGTAATGAGACGCAGTGGATGGCTATGTCGGTCTTGGTCGTTTGACCGAATGCTGCGGACGTTAACAAGACAGCAAGCGCCACGCTTTTCATGTACAAGTAAGTAACAATTCGCCAGGCTGCGTCAATGGCCCGTTTGGAGTATGACTATCGCGCGGGTGCCTGCAAAGTCGGGTTTTCCAAATTGCATGTGGCGCCCGTGGACTTAGACAGAAGGTGAAATGTCCGAGGCTCTGTATTCATGTCGTCACCGCTCTCTTCTCGTAGGCCTTCACTGCATCGGGAAGGTTGAAGAACATGCGATCGGTCCCCAGTGCCTTGCCCAGCGGTGATCGCCTGACAACATTGAGCGCCTCCGGGTTCAGCGCGCTCAGCCACAACGAGATCCCGCCCTCCCGCAATTTCTGTTCCGCCTTGGTGAGGGCTTGCAGCGCCGTGTATTCGAAATCCGGAATGGCACTGCATTCCAGGATCACCACTTCCGGACGCGCTTCGACGACGAGGGCGCGTAGCCGCTCGCGCACCCGGGGTGCACTGGCGAAGGTCATTCGGCCCTCGGTCCTAAGGATCAAGAGGCCTGGAATGGTCTCATCTCCCGCATGATCTGCAGACTGTGGCCGGAACACGTCCGTGCCCGGCTTCCGTCCCACAGCATAAACAAGGGGGTGGTTAGCCGCGTAAAAGAGGGTAAGTAGCGAGATGGCGACCGCGACCAGGATGCCCTGGAGAGTTCCCAGAAGCACGACGCCGGCGAAGGCCGCCAGGGCCCACAGGAATTCCGTGCGCCTCACTTCCAGGATCGAGCGAAAATCCGCCGGGCTAAGCAGCGAGAACGCCGTGACTACAACGATGGCAGCGAGTGTAGCCTGCGGCAGCAGGCTGATGAGTGGCGACAAAAAGAGAAGGGTCGCCAGCACCATCGCCGCCGTTACCAGCGCGGATACCTGAGTGCAGGCTCCGGCCCGCGAATTCACGGCCGTCTGAGAAGTTCCTCCGCCTGCTGGGAAGCCTTGGAAGAAACTGCCAGCAAGGTTGGCCGCCCCCAGCGCGATCAACTCGCGGTTTGGCGCGGGAGGCGGATCGTCGTGCCGGGCAAAGGCACGGCCGGCAGCGATGGACTCAGTAAAGGACATCAGCGCCATACCCAGCGCGCCCGGCCACAGGCTCCGCATAAGCGACAAGTCGGGAACCGCAGGTGCTGGAATCCCTGCCGGAATACGACCGGTCAGCGCGACACCGGCCCCCTTCAGCCCCAGAAATCCGGCGGCTGCGACCCCCAGGACCACCGCCACGAGTGGAGCAGGAGCCCACGGAAAAAACCGTTTGATCCCCAGGAGGATCGCGAGCATGGCCGCCGCCAGAATCAGCGTCGCGTGATTCGTCTCTGGCACATGCGCCAGGATGGAAAGAACTTTGTGGAAGAAATGACCCCTCTCGATCTGTACGCCCAGCAGTTTGGGCACCTGGTCAACCAGGATCACGAGGCCGATTCCCGCCTTGAATCCGGTCAGGACCGGATCGGAGATGAAGTTGGCAAGGAACCCCACCCGGAGCAGGCCGGCCGCTATCAGGAAACCGCCCACCAGCAGGGCGAGCGTGGAGGCTGCAGTCATCAGGCGAGCGGAGTCTCCGCCAGGTACAGCGAGCGTCAATTCGGTAGCCGTCAGGATCGCGAGAGTGCTGGTGCTGCTCACGCTCAGCACACGCGAAGTCCCCAGCAACGCGTAGACGAACATAGGCACGAGCGCCACATAGAGGCCCGCCTGTACCGGTAAGCCCGCGATGCTCGCATAGGCCATGGATTGCGGGATTACGACTGCCGCTGTCGTCAGGCCCGCCACCGCATCGAATCGGAACCAAGGCTTTTGATATTCCGACAGCAGGCCGGTCACGGCGCACCTCGACTCACTTTTCTTTTTGTGCAGCGCTCGTTTTCATCCGGTCTTGCGTGTGTCGTTTACTGCCGTGCCATTGCGATGCGGACAGCATCCTCCGGCGAGACGAGGTGATCGAGGCTCACGGCGTCCTCGGCAATGGCGAGTTGAACGCCCTTTACCTTGCCCGTAAACTCATTCCCTCGCGACCCGTAGTCCGGCGAGACAGGCGCTCCCGTGTCCACCCCCACGTCGCAACCATCATCGGCAGAGAAGCCCATGGCTGCCGTGGCGCCGACTCTTGCCCTCGCCGACTTTCTTGCCATCCACGTACAAGGACGCCGTGCCACCCTTGCCGAGGCCGCCACCGGCATAGGCAAACTCCATGCGCACCTGATGGTCACCCGGAGGCAGCGTGTCGCTTGATTCGGCATAGAAGCTACTGGATGCCGAAAAAGTTGTAACAGTATTTGAGCTTGCCGCCCTTGGCGTAGAGGCTCCAGCCGCCAATGTTGCCGCCTTGAGCGACGATGACCCCCTCAGCACCAGCTTGCGGGTACAACGATCTCAGCGGTCACGGAGTGGGACTTGTTCTTCATATTGACGACCGAGTTTTCCGACAGACGCCCCATACTGCCAAATAGAATTTGGGAGTTGCCCTTGATCAGCACCGGCCGGCCCGCCAGATCTGAGTTAATCCGTTCTGCTCTCCGGTCATCGAGGGGTAGCACGTTGTACCGTGCCGCCTCGATCAGCCAAAGGCGCTGCAGTTCGTGGAGCTTTTCAGGCATCTCCTTGGCCAGGTCCTTCGCCTGGCTCCAGTCCTTGCTGGTGTCGTAGAGCTCCCAGTTGTCATCGTCGAATGCCGGAACCTTCGTCGCCAGAGTATCCACGGAGTGCTGTGTCGCGTAACCGCCGTCCAGCCCTTGTGGTAGATGCCGCGGTTGCCGAACATCTCGAAGTACTGTGTCTCGTGCTGGTCGGCAGCTTTGGCATCGTTGAACGAGTAGGCCATGCTGACGCCTTCGATCGGATGCTGCTGTACTCCGTTGACGAACGTAGGCTCGGGCACGCCGGCCAGCTTCAAGAATCGTCGGCGCGACGTCGATCACGTGATGGAACTGGCTGCGGATCTCCCCTTTCGCCTGTGATTCCTTTCGGCCAGTGCACGATCGTCCCGTTGCGCGTGCCGCCCCAGTGCGAGGCGACCTGCTTGGTCCACTGGTACGGCGTATCCAAGGCGTGAGCCCAGCCCACCGCATAGTGGTTGTAAGACTCCGGCCCGCCGAGCTTGTCCAGCCGCTCCATCAGGAACTCAGGTGTCTCCAGTGCGGACGCACCATTGAAAGTGATCATCTCGTTGAATGTGCCGTTGCAGCGTTCCCTCCGCGGACGCGCCATTGTCGCCGATGATGTAATAGATCAGCGTGTCGTCCAGCAGATTGAGCTTCTTCAGCGAATCCACCAACCGGCCGACGTGATAATCGGTGTACTCGAGGAACCCGGCGTAGACCTCCATCTGTCGGATGAGCACGGGCTTCAGCGCGGCAGGCATCTCATCCCATGCCGGAATCTCTTTGTGCCTCTGCGTAAGCTGGCAATCCTGCGGAATGACCCCGAGCTTCTTCTGTCGTGCAAAGATCTCTTCGCGTAGCTTGTCCCAGCCCTGATCGAACTTGCCTTTGTACTTGTCCGCCCACTCCTGCGGAACGTGGTGCGGAGCATGCGTCGCGCCCGGAGCAAAGTAGACAAAGAATGGCTTGTCGGGAATGAGCGCCTTCTGCTGCCCAATCCAGTTGATCGCCTTGTCCGTCATGTCTTCCACAAGGTGATAGCCCTCTTCGGGCGTCTTCTTTACCTCGATCGGACGTCGTGCCTTCATAGAGCGATGGATACCATTGGTTCGCCTCCCCGCCGATGAATCCGTAGAAATACTCGAATCCGCCTCCCCCGGTAGGCCACGCATCAAAAGGACCGGCCGGACTGGTCTCCCAGACCGGAACTTCATGGCACTTGCCGAACTGCGCCGTCGCATACCCATTGAGCTTCAGGGTCCGGGCGAGTGGCGCGCACGTGTTCGGCAGGATGTGAGTTGTAACCCGGCGCCGAGGTCGCCATTTCGGTGATGCCGCCCATGCCCACCGTGTGGTGGTTCCGCCCGGTAAGCAGCGCCTGTCGCGTCGGCGAGCAGAGCGCCGTGGTATGGAAGCGGTTGTATTTCAACCCATCCGCCGCCAGGCGTTCCGCCGTCGGCGTGTTGCACGGGCCGCCAAAGGCGCTGGACGAGCCAAAGCCCGCGTCGTCAATTAAGACGATTAGGACGTTGGGAGCACCTTTGGGAGGCCGCAACGGAGTGATCGGCGGGAACTTGGTGTCGGGATCCTTCGCATCGTAGGTGACTAGGCCTGTGCGTGGCTGATCGGGGATGGGAAGAACTGTTCGTTGAATCTTGTCCTGGTCATTCATAGAGAGGCTTCCTTTGTGTCAGAAATCTGGGGTGCTCGCGCGACGATGTAGAGAACACGCTCACGTCTTCGTTGCCGTCAAAGGTAGGACTCCCGCCTTAACGAATCACCTGTCACAAAGGACAGGTGGCCGGTTCACGTAATACTTGTGTTGGCGGCGGGACGCTTTTACCCGTGAGCGAGAAGCGGCCTAGCGAATTAATTTATTCGGGAAGTGTTGTGTTACGACCGAGGTTTGGGTGCGTGCTCATCGCAAACGACAGCGACAAGGTGGAGTTCCGCCACGCATCCGAGCACCTGGCTTGCGATATTAGGACAGCCCGGGTGGTCGCAGAAGTATTCGGTGAGCAGTTCGTCGTGCCCGTCCGCAGTCGTGAGGCCCGTCTTGATCGTTACCTGAGGAATTGAGAATCCCCCCACCGAGTGTCTCTCTAACCTTCGACGCGGGGAAGTGGCCTTACACAAGTAGATTTCTGTATTCCCGGGCCAAGATATACCGCTTCGGAACCAGGAAGGACCGGTTTTAGCATCGGGAGCCGCCAACCCTTCCTTCCGCTATTTCATCGAGTCGCGCAGCTGAAGCAAAATCTCATCGGTATTCGTAAGGAGGATGAGGCCCTTGGAGGGGTATTCGATCTCTAGCGTGGCATAGATCGTTTGAGTGCGGCCCTAGGGTTTCAGCGCAGCCGATTCCACAGGCTTCGGAATGCGGAACGTGTACATCACCCAAAAATTGGTTGTCCCCTTCGGGAGGCCTCGGCCTGATGTTCCTCTTCGTACTTGATGAACTTTGATTTCCGTCGACACCGGTCCAGAACGCCATCGTGACACTAGCAATTCTGCAGTTACCAGATATGAGCTGCAGGAGCACACTGAGTATGTACTCCCAACTAATTTCAAACAGGTCCCATAACCAACCGTGGTCTCGGAGGCGTAAATGAAAATCTCGTGGATGATGGCGTGCGTGCTTCTCTCCGCCAGTGTATGCCAGGCTGATTGTGTCAAGAACGCTCGAGGAAAAACCGTTTGCAGCGACGGCCAATCTGCTGCCGCCTACAACCCGAATACGGGCAACGGTGCGACCGCCAACAAAAACTCAAATGGAGTGACGACCACCCAAACCACCAATGGCGGCAAGAGCAAGAGCAGGAACGGCAAGGGCGTTGCGACCGGACCCAACGGCACTACCTGCGCCAAAGGTGTCAACAATGCCGGCTGCACTCCCCCGAAGTAACGCTCCTAGTGAGGCCCCGCTTCGGCCCGGCCGGAGGAACGGTCCCAAGGCGTCAACAGCCACGTAGGAGCTACCGTTTATCCGGGGTCAATCGCGCAGCGCGGTCTCGCGTAATGTCAGTTTTCGCGTCTCGGTCGGAGAGGGAGAAGCGAAGTAGTGAATTGGCTAGGCGAGCTCAGCGGATTGTTCATTGAGTCCTCTTTATGGAGTCATGGCGAAGCAATCGTCACCTACGATCCATGCAATTCTTCAAAAAGCCAGGCCCGCCGCGACTACGCGAATTATGCAAGCCAAAGCCGTTAACCGAAACGTCACTTGGTTTTGCGTGTGATCTTATAGGCCAGCGAGATACCAACAATCTCGTTCGTGTCCCAGCCACTGGGCAGGTTAACTGACTGTAATAAGTAATAAGGCCGGACAGAGAATGAGTCGGCGATGGGCAGTCGTACTCCCACCTGGAAGCGGTTTTGGGTATAGCTGCTGCCGCCGTTGGAGAAGGGGTTGCTTCCGGGAACGATGAAGAACTCATTGTTCACGACCAGCACCGGACGTCGCGCGATGCGAAGCGGCAAGGTATAGTCGACCCCGGGGCGAAATCGAAGGCGTCCTGAAGCAAATCGGTCATCGGGAAACCGTCCCTCGATGAGCGTGCGGAGGGTCGGCCGCCACGACCCGCGGGATGTGCTCAACGTGAGATTGAGTAGCAATCGGTTTTCGTAAGCGATTGCGGGATTTCCAGGAAACCGCTGATAACGATAAATCGGTATTAAGGTGAACCATGGCCGCAGACGAAAGGCAACGCCGCCTTGAACGAAGTACTCGAACAGGTTGGACGCTCCCTCGTCCAACCGCTCGTAGAATTCAACCTCCAGAGACTTGGTCTCCGAAAGGCCCGTGGAAATTCCCTGATCGAGCCAGAGCCCTATCTGCTTCTCATTTTCGGGATCCTCGGGCTCGGGGTGTTGCTGCGCCTTAGCCGGGACAGCCAAGACGCAACTGCACAGCACCACAATGACGTTGACCAGGAGCCGCATCGTCACCCGCCTGACAATAGAACCGCTGTCCCCTCGATCCCTGGTGAGTGGCCTATGTGGATTTGGGGGCAGCGCCCGGAACGATAAGGTCATTGTCGACGCTGAACACTCCGGGAGTGGAGTTGGCCTGCATGCCGGCAATCGCCGCATCGCCTTCATTGTTCACGACGCCGTATAGGGTAACGTTTCCATTCTTCACGACGATGTGGATGCCATGGAAGCCTCGAGGGGGATCATTTGTGATGCCACCGGCCATCAATGCCACACTGCGCCCACCGGGCCCGAGCGCTTGCGCAACATTGCCTTGGTTGGCGTTATATTTCCGCAGGCTCGGCTGCGTGTAGATGCGGTTATAGACGGCCGCACGGATACGATCGTCGTTAGGAGACGTCGGAAGGACCTCGATCTGGTTGTCGACCGACTCGACTCCTTCAATCCCCTTGAGAGCGTTGGCTGCGCTGCTCTTGAGTGCCGGACGAGAGGCATAGCCTTTGAGGACAACGGTTTTGCCATGGAAGCCAAAGGTGATCCAGTCGAAAACGTTGTAGTTGTTGAGGCTTCGGAGCCTCTTCTGCACCTCTTTGGCAATACGGAGCGTGTCGTCTTGCGCCCAGGTGGAAGACGGGTTCTGGGCAACAACGGCTGGAGTAGCAAAGCTGAAGATGAGAGCGGCCGCAATTACCGGCAATGTACGGCGAGCCCGAGGAGACAGAAGCTTCATTGGTTGACTCCGTGCGCCGAGAAGATTTGGCATCGCTCCGAAACGATACACCTGGGGGAAATTTGAGTCCACTGTCCTTACGGCATTTTGCGACGGTCGCGCGCTGCAGCAAAACAGTCCGCGGTCTCGCGTAAATTCAGTTTTCGCCCCTCGGCCGGAGGGGGAGAAGCGAAGTAGTGAATTGGCTGTCTGGGAAAGCGGCTATTAGTCCCGTTCGTTTGAATGCGGCCCTATGGTTTCACCGGAGGCGTCTCCACAGGCTTCGGGATGCGGAACGTGTACACCACCCCAAACACGATGGTCGTGCCCTTCGGGTGGGCGTTGGCCTTATATTCCTTTTCGTACTTGAAGAATACGTTCCAATCATGCTTAAGATCGATATAGTTGAGCTGCGCGCCGCCGGCATGAGCGTAATAGAAGGGGACTAGGCGTTGGAGTGTATCCACCGTTTGGTTGCTACTCGTATTGCGTGAAACCTGCGCTTGATCGTAGCCGATCAGCCCCAGCTGAACCACCTTGGTGATCGTCTTTGACTTTAGGAACGGCCGATCCAACGGAATCGCTTGACCAAAGCCCCACTCATCCGTGAAGGCCGCCCCAGGGTTCACCTTCACGTTAATGGGCAACGTGCCGAACATCGTGCTTATGTCCGTGTTACGGGTCGTCTTTGATCCGTGGGTCTCCCAGTTCCCCATGAAGTTGGCAGTGGTTCCCTGGTCTTTGGTCAAGTAAAAGGTGCCGGCCCCGTTGAAGTGGTTGCCCCAATAACCGGAACCGACGTTAGTCGTGGAGCCAGGAGTGTAGACGCCGGTGGGTGCCATGAAAGCGTATCCCACCCAAACGTCGGCTCGCGGCAAGTGCCAGCCAAGATTTAGCGGTTGAAACCACGTATCCGCCAGTTTCAATCCACCGACTGCGACGGTGACCCCGTTCCCCAGGAACGGTAGCGTGAGCGAGCCGGTGGCTAGTGTGGGAAAGACAACATATGGGGCGAACTTCGCTCCGAGAACCTTGAACTTGGGAACATAAAAGAAAATGTTCTCCATTACCCAGACGCTATACGTACCCGTGGCTTTGACTGGTGTGCCGTTGGCAAAATTCAGTTGGCCTGCATTGTAATTGAGGTTTATGTCCACGTACGTGATTCCCGGATCCGGCAGAACACCAGCGTTGAGGCCGAACTGCCCAGGCTGATATTGGCCTTTTTGTTGGGCCATCAGGGACGAACTTGCCGATAATACGATGAAGACAAAGGCAGCAAGCCGCAAATTGCCGGGAATGATTGTCATCGAGCTGGATCTCCGATCCGCGAAAGGTTGGTGGTTCACCACGTGCTCAGAGGCTTCTGAGAGTGGTGCGTTGATGATGGCGTAGGGGTAGCTGTACAAGGAACTGGCAGAAGTGACAGTTATTGCGAAAATACAAAGCAGATATCTTGTGGGTGCGCCGAAGCCGCGTAGCCATGGTCGCCGTAATGAGCCACCCAAGTGGACCGATGCTGCGCGCCAAGTCGTGAGCGTAGACTGCCGACTCTTGAGGGCAAGCTGGGTATAGAGTTACGTCTGGAGAATTTCCGACCACAGATCTGGGTAAATTGCTAGCTGACGCCTTAAAGTCCCAGGGCTAAACTTGCCTTTAAACAAGGCACTCATCCGAAGCATGAGAATGCACAGAGGTTCATGGAATCAATTCTGGTAAGCTCGACAGTCTTCGCGGTGGTCTTCAGCGGAGCGCTCGCCGGCATGGGCCTGCGGCGAGTTTTGCCCGGGAATCTGCTGGGACCCGAGGCAAAGGATGTCATCAGGCTGGCAACTGGTCTCCTGGTGACCATGACCGCATTGGTCCTCGGAATGCTGGTGTCTACTGCGAACTCTTCCTACCAGGAGCGAAAGAGCGAGCTCGCCGAGATGGGTTCAAACTTTGTACTCGTCGATGGCTTATTGGCGAGCTATGGACCCGACGCCCAGGCCCTCCGCCTAGAGCTGCGTAGACTAGCGGAGAGGGGCCTCGAGCGCGTATGGCCAAGCCATGCACCCCAGGGGTCGCTAAAACCTCAGGATAATGGCCAATTCTTTTACGACCACGTGCAGAGCCTCGTGCCTAGGAATGACACACAGACTGCGGTTAAGGCCGCCGCTATTTCCGCGGCCGTCAACCTAAGGCACACCTACTGGCTAATGTTCCTGGGAACGGAGCAGAGCTCCCTCTCATTTCCCTTACTGCTGGTCGTGGTCTCGTGGCTGACTTTCATCTTTGTCAGCTTCGGTCTCTTCGCGCCGGGCAACAGGGCTGTGTTCGTGACGCTGGTCGCATGCGCACTCGCTGTGTCCGCAGCAGTCTTCATCATCATGGCGATGTATACGCCGTTCAGCGGAATAATGAGGATTTCCTCTTCTCCATTGCGCAACGCATTAAGCATGATGGGACCCTGAATGCTGCGGAACTGCTGATTACTTTGCTTTCTTTGAGAAATAGATGTTCAACGTCAACCCCAGGCCATGTAGCTGTTTATTGGGGTGCTTGCCGGTATTGTTTTGGTGCTCATAGTAAGGAGTGAGTTGAAAGTGCTTTCCCAGGGGGACGTGAGAGCCCGCATAAAGTTCGGTCGTACTGACCTTGCCATACTGGCTTTCGTAGTAAATTTCAGCGCTAGCGTAGGGTATGAGGTGATAAGAGCGAATCGCCACCGTCCGTTCCAGGGACAGCATATTGCGATAGCGCCAGGTGAAGCTTCCGTTGCTCCAGTCAAGATCTGCACGGTTTCTGTCGGTCAGCACCAGCTTGGCCGTTAGGGGGAGGTGCGATGTCACGGCGATTGGGATGCGATTTGTCCCAGGCTTGCCGGGGGCGGAGAGATAGCGGTATCCGGCTGTGAGGACAAGGGGCCGCGCCTTAGCATCGTCCAGATCGAAGACGGTGATTTCTTTGAGTCTCACCAGAGGTTCTAAGTAGAACTCCATGCTAGGGCCTATCTCGGCCTGGGTGGGGTCACCCCCCTCTCTTGTGTCCTTCAACTGAAAGCTGACCCGTATATCCGGCTTGAGCTTTAGATAGGCGTCGACTTCGGGCAGAAACTGCGCTGACTGGGAGCTTTGTGCGCTCGCAGTCTTGCAAAAGAGCATAAGAAGGACTAGAGCCAGCCAGCAACAGGGAATGGCGATTGGCCTTTCCAGGTCCTCCTTGCAAGACATTTTGGTCAAGATCGTTGTTTCCGTTGAGCAGGGCTTCGGCATTCTTGTCTTCTATTCGAAAAATCGAAATTAGAGTCTCAACCCCGTGAATTGACCGCATTGCGCAGCATCTCCTATTTTCGAGTGCGATGTAATTAGCAAATGTGCCAGCGCACCTTGGGAAATATTGCGTACGCAAGCCCGGACCTGCGCTGGTGAGAGGCCAAGAAAGCCGAGAGGGCATCCCCTGACGCCCCCAACGGAGAGCCAGCAAATGACTCACTGCAGCAGCGTGATTGTTTGGGTAAACAGCACGCCTTTTTCGAGGAGTTGTTCGCTGTGAGGATTGCCATGTCTGGGCTCCTCAAGCCAATAGTTTGTGAAAACTGTATTCGTTGCGAAGGGCGGCAACCAAGTCGATGCGGCGGCTGGCATGCCCGCAGGTAGCCCGCAGCCGTTCCTTGCCTCACCACAGCGTCGCCAGAATCTCGCAGTGTCCTATAGGTGAGCGTATAGCAATTAATTTGCCATTGCGTCTATTAATTTTGCTAGTAGTTTGAGACTAGCCCATTGGCATATAAGCAGTATCGACGGCAGTGCGAGCATGCCGCAATCTGAAGAGTGGCTTCGCAGGTGCGGGTTGATCGAAGTTCTGGGCCAAATCTCAATCAAACTGGAGCGGTAACCTCCACGTCGCCGATGGCCATGCGTAAAGATGCGTGCCGGCTGCGATAGGAATGACTTCCTAACTTACGATTGGAGAAGATCATGACACGCACTTTCACTATGGTATCGGCTGAACTGCTGGGGGCGACCCATGCTTAATGAGTCAGAGTTCCCCAACAGCGCGCCCGTCCCCGTCGCCTCCATGGAGCGTACGGTGCTGCCCGTCCCCGAGCCTCAGTATCCGCCGATCACCGTGCTTGATGTGCACAATGCACAAGCCCCGCCACGGTTCCAGGTGAAAGCGCCGAAAGGCGCGCCCAACGTGGTGGTCATCCTTCTCGACAACTTCGGCTTCGGCGACGGATCGACATTCGGAGGACCTATCCAGATGCCGACGCTGGACCGAATAGCCAAGACCGGGCTTCGCTACAACAATTTCAAAGTCCCGCCGTTATGTTCGCCCAGCCGCATGGCTTTGCTTACCGGCCGCAATAGCCATAGCGCAAACTTCGGCGTGATCTCGGAAATTGCCACCGCTTTCCCGGGGTACACCGCGATGCGTCCAGCCAGCGTTACGATGCTGCCCGAGATCTTGCGGCTCAACGGCTACAGCACCGCCATGTTCGGCAAGTGTCACGAGCTGGGACCGTGGGAATCCAGCGTTGTCGGACCGTTCGACCGCTGGCCCATGCATAGCGGGTTTGAGCGGTTCTACGGCTTCATGGCCGGCGAGGCTGACCTCTTTCATCCGGTCATTTACGACAACATGAACAGGGTGGATCTGCACCCCGACGCCAATTACTATGGCAGCACTGATATCACCGACAAAGCCATCGAGTGGGTGCGTTCCCAGCATTCGCTGGCCCCCGACAAGCCATTTTTCGTCTACTACTCCGCCATTGGTACTCACGGCCCGTTTCAGGTGCCCGAGAAGTGGCGAGACAAGTACAAGGGCAAGTTCGACCAGGGCTGGGACCAGGTGCGAAAGGAAACGCTGGCCCGCCAGATCAAAATGGGCGTCGTGCCCCAGGGAACCGACCTCGCACCCAAGCCGCCGGGAATCCAGCAATGGGACGAATTGACCGCCGACGAGAAAAAGGTCTTTGCCAGGTACATGGAAATCTATGCCGCCTTTGCCGAGGTGACCGACTACGAAATTGGGCGGTTTCTCGACGAGATTGAGGCCCTGGGCGAAATGGACAACACGCTGATCTTCTATATCACCGGCGACAACGGATCGGTTTTCCAGGGCGGTCCTATCGGTGCCTTTAATGAGCTGTCCGTGTTCAATGCCCAGCCAGAGCCCCTCGATGTTGCGCTGAAGAATCTCGACAAATTCGGCGGGCCCCAATCCCACATCTTGTATCCCAATGGCTGGGCCTTCGCCGGGGCCACGCCCTTTGCCTGGGGCCACCAGGTAGCCTCCTACGGAGGCATCTGCCAGCCCATTGTGGTCCATTGGCCGAAGGGTATCAAGGAGCAGGGCGGACTCCGTACGCAGTGGTACCACATGATTGACGTTGCCCCGACTGTGTTAGAGGCAGTTGGGGTGCCCGAGCCCGGGGTCGTCTATGGCGTCAAGCAGAAACCCATCGAAGGCGTGAGCATGCTCGACACTCTTAATAACGCCGAGGCGAAGTCGCACCGTACCACGCAATACTTCGAGATGGCAGGCAACCGGGGCATCTACCAGGACGGCTGGTTCGCCACCACGGTGCACCGCCCGCCGTGGGAGCCCAAGCCGCGCGCTACGTTTGCTAACGACAAGTGGGAGCTTTACAACGTAGAGCAAGACTTCAGTTGTGCGCATGACCTTGCCGAGAAGTACCCCGACAAACTTGAGGAGCTAAAGGGAGTCTTCCTGGAAGAGGCCGTCAAATACAACGTGCTGCCGCTTGACGATCGCGCTTGGGAGCGCTTCAACGCCGCTATCGCGGGCCGTCCGGATCTGCTGGAAGGTCGCACCGAAATGACGGTCTACGAAGGAATGAAAGGAATACCCGAGAATGGTTTCATCAACATCAAGAACCGCTCCTTTGTGGTTACGGCCGACATCGAGGTCCCGGAGGCTGGCGCAGAGGGGGTGGTCATCGCCCAGGGCGGGGAGATGGGCGGCTGGAGCCTCTATGTCAAGGACGGCGCACCCCGGTTTGCCTGGAACTATCTCGGCCGCGAGACTTACAAGATCGTTGGCCCCGCTCGCCTGCCGGCCGGCCGGGTGACGTTGCGCTTCGAGTTTGCTTACGATGGCGGTCTCGGCGCGGGAGGTAACGGTGTGATCTTCGTCAACGGTGAAGAAGTCACAAGAGGGCGGATCGCACACACTCAGCCGTTCGCGTTTGGCGCGGAGACGACGGACGTGGGCGAAAATCTCTATACGTGTGTTAGCGACGACTACAAAGTGGGAGATAACAGGTTCACCGGTAAGATTCACAAGGTGACCGTCCAGGTCGGCAAATCCAACCTCAGCGAGGAGGCACAGAGGGCTATCGCGGAAATGCGTGTCAAGAGAGCAATGGCCGGCTAATCGTCTGGCCCTTCTCTCGTTCAAACGAGGGCCGGTAGGGTCGCCGATGCCCGTAAGCATGGAGTTTGCATACGCGTGTCGTGGTCTTGGCAAGGGTGGCACGGCGACCCTTCAACAGCACCATCGAGCGGGTCCATACAAGGTACGCGGCTGCGTAGTTGGTTTCGAGTCGTGCGTAGATGCCGATGACAAATTTGTCCAATGATTCCTTATCCGGAGAACATCGAGTAACCACCGCCTCGGGGCGTTCCTTTCCGGGTATGGAAAGGATCCCGGGCGGGAGTTACTTGATGGGCTCCAATAACCATTATCCGGAAGAAGCACCCGCCCATCGCGTCATCGTGGATGGCTTCTTGATTGATCGTTGCGCCGTTACCAATGCCGATTTTGCTCGCTTCGTCGCTGCTACTGGTTACTTCACGTTCGCAGAGCGGACTCCTCGCGCGGAAGATTATCCTGGCGCCATGCCGGAATTGCTGGTCCCTGGTTCGGCGGTTTTCCAGAAGCCTAACCATCGGATTGATACCAGTGATATTTACAATTGGTGGGCCTATGTCGCGGGCGCCAATTGGCGGCATCCTACTGGCCCGCAAAGCTCGATCGAAGGGCTTGAACATCATCCCGTCGTACACATCGCCATCGAAGATGCTGAGGCTTACGCAGCTTGGGCCGGGAAGTCGTTGCCGACTGAGGCGGAGTGGGAGTTCGCGGCCCGCAGCGGAGTTGACGGCGCAGAATACGCGTGGGGCGCCGAGTTCAAGCCGGGCGGTCGATCAATGGCCAATACCTGGCATGGGGTATTTCCACACGAAAACTTGTCGCCGGGCGGTTACGCTGGGACAGTTCCAGTTGGTTCCTACCCGCCCAACGGTTACGGTCTCTTCGATATGATCGGCAACTGTTGGGAATGGACCAGTGACTGGTATCAGGAGCATGTCCGGGCGGGCGGCGATTGCTGCAGCATGAGCAATCCGCGCGGCGGCATGCGCGAATCGAGTATCAATCCAACTGATCCGGTGGCGATCCCGCGCAAGGTTATGAAAGGTGGCTCCTATCTTTGCGCGCCTAACTACTGTCAGCGCTATCGCCCCTCGGCGCGGATGGCGCAGCCGATCGACACCGCTACTTGTCACTTGGGGTTTCGCTGCGTCGTGCGGCTCAACAGGTGACCGAACAACCAATGGAATATATCTTCGACCACCCATGGGAATTGGGCTTGCTCCTCGTGATTGTTCTGGCTCTCGTCCTCGAACTGGGACGTTGCGTGGCGGCCTATTTCAAAATTGAACAGGTCCCTTCACGCAAAGAGCAGATGGGCACGATCCGGGATGGGCTCCTTTTGTTGGTCAGCCTGCTCTTGGGCTTTAGCTTGAGCATGGCGGCCACACGCTTTAGCGAGCGTCGCTCGTTGGTGGTGGAGGAAGCCACTTCGATTGGCACTACATATCTCCGTGCCGGCACGCTTCCCCAACCATATCGCGATCACTCCAGGCAACTGCTCCGTGAATACGTGGATACCCGCCTCGAACTGGATAACGTGGACGCGAACCGCCTCAGTCAAACCTTGAGCCGATCCAAGCGGCTCCAGGAAGAACTGTGGCTCGACGCTGCCACGGTTGCACAAAATGATCGCACAGCCATTACCGCCGTCTACCTCAATTCCCTCAACGAAACCATCGACCTTCACGAAAAGCGAGTTGCATCTTTTGAGAACCGTGTTCCAAGACCTGTTTGGCTTCTCATTATCTCCACCTCCCTGATTGCGGTCTTCACGCGCGGTTCCACGCTCACGTCTCGCTTTTGGTTGGGGCTGATTCTTATTCCTATCACCATCGCGATCGTCGTCGCCCTGATCGCTGATCTTGACACTCCTGGCCGTGGTCTGATCCGGCTGGATCAGCGTGCCCTGCAGCGCCTGAAAGCCGACATCAGCGTTGAACCTGCAAAGTAGAATCGATGCTGGAATCCGAGCTTCATGATCCTTCCCACGCCTCCACCGAACGGCACCGTCCACACGCTGCCGCTGCTCGCCCTCCAGCTGGTAGTGAGAAAGGGCGAGACGGAGAGATACCAGCCGTTCTTCATGTTGTAGTTGATGAGGTACTGCAACGGCATTTGATTGAGGTAAGGGCGACCAGGGCGCCGAGGCCGGCTTGTGAGGGCAGGCGCGCTCTGGATCGCGTCTGGGGATTTTCCGATGACGTATCTGGTGAAATTGCTAGCTGACGCAGGGGCGTCCCGGGGCCTAGACTTCCGCTCAAACAACGCGTTCATCTTAAGCACGAGAATGCTCAGAGGTTCATGGTATCCATCCTGGTAAGCTCGACAGTCTTTGTGGTGGTGTTCCTTGGAGCGCTCGCCGGTATGGGACTTCGGCGAGTCCTGCCCCAGAATCAGTTCGGACCCGAGGCCAAGGAAGTCATCAGATTGGCGACTGGACTCCTGGTGACGATGACCGCACTGGTGCTGGGGATGTTGGTGTCTACGGCGAACTCTTCCTACCAGGACCGAAAAAATGAACTCGCGGAGATGGGCTCCAACTTTGTCCTCGTCGATGGCCTGTTAGCGAGCTACGGGCCCGCCGCGGAGGATATTCGCAAAGAGTTGCGAAGACTTGCGGAAAACGGGCTGGACCGCATTTGGCCAAACCAGTCGTCCCAGGCGGCGCAACTCAGACCGAACGACAACGGCCAATATGTCTACGATCAGATCCAGGTATTGACGCCCAGGGGTGATACGCAGGTTGCCGTCAAGGGAGCTGCAATCACTGGCGCGGTTAACTTGCGGCACACCTACTGGCTAATGTTCTTGCGGACGGAACAGAGCTCTCTCTCTTTTCCCCTGCTGGCGGTTGTGGTTTCGTGGCTGACTTTCATCTTCCTGAGCTTCGGTCTCTTCGCGCCGCCTAACAGAGCGGTCATCGTGACGTTGGTCGCGACCGCACTTGCCGTCTCCGCGGCAGTGTTCATCATCATGGCGATGTATACGCCGTTCAGCGGCGTCATGAAAATCTCTTCTTCTCCTATTCGGGAAGCTCTAAGTCTGATGGGACGCTGAACCTCAATCGTAGAGGCTAGGGGAATGTGGTAATCCCAAAGGGAATTCCATAGTCGGTCTTTTCCATGGTCCTCTTTCAGAATGTCGATCCTGGAGATCGAGTCTCCGAAAATTCGTTTTCGTCCAACTAGAAAATTCCCGTGTACTGTCGCTGGTGACAGGTGGAAGTAGCGGCAAGGCGCTATACGCTAGCGAGCATAGGATCGGGAAGGAAAAACAGATGGCCATGGATGAGAAAGCAGTCAAGCAGGATTCCCTGCCTTTCCCAGCTACGCCGTCGGCGAGCATCGCCGGCCGCACGATGCAGGAATCGGTTTACAGGCGCCGCGTTGAACCGCGACGGCTTCCGGCCGACGCTCCGAACATCCTCATCGTGTTGATCGACGACGCAGGTCCCGGCCTGCCTTCCACCTTGGGGGGCGAAGTCGAAACCCGGACAATGGACCGCGTCGCCATGGGAGGAATCTCGCTCAACCGCTTTCACACGACGGCCATGTGCTCGCCCACACGAGCATCCATCCTCACCGGCCGGAATCATCACCGCGTCGGCTCCGGCCAGATCGCGGAGCTGGCGAACGACTGGGACGGATACTCAGGCCACATCCCCAAGAGCAGCGCGTTGGTGGCGGAGGTGCTGAAGGACTACGGGTACAACACGGCCGCCTGGGGAAAGTGGCACAACACACCGGCCGAGGAAACGACCGCCGCCGGCCCTTTCGAGAACTGGCCGACTGGCCTGGGTTTCGAGTATTTCTACGGATTCCTGGCAGGCGAGGCCTCGCAGTATGAGCCCAACCTGGTACGGAACACCACTGTTGTGCTGCCGCCCAAGAGCCCGCAGGAAGGCTACCATCTCAGCGAGGACCTCGCGGACGACGCCATCCATTGGCTACACACGCACAAGGCCTTACAGCCGGACAAGCCGTTCTTTATGTACTGGGCGAGCGGCGCGATCCACGGGCCGCATCAGGTTGCGAAGGAGTGGGCGGACAAGTACAAGGGCAAGTTCGACGACGGCTGGGACGCTTATCGTGAGCGCGTCTTCAAGCGGGCCAAAGAGAAGGGCTGGATCCCCGCAAATGCTCAACTCACTCCGCGACACGAAACGATGCCGTCATGGGAGAGCATCCCCGAAGACGAGAAGCCCTTCCAGCGCCGCCTGATGGAGGTGGCCGCCGGGTTCACCGAACACGTGGACGTTCAGGCCGGCCGGGTCATCGACGAGGTCGACAAGCTCGGCTATGGCGACAACACGCTCATCTTCTACATCTGGGGCGACAACGGCTCCTCAGCGGAGGGGCAGGACGGCACGATCAGCGAGTTGCTAGCGCAAAACGGTATTCCTTCCACCGTCAAGCAGCACATCAAGGCGCTCGATGAACTTGGCGGGCTCGACGTGCTTGGCTCGCCCCAGACCGATAACCAATATCACGCAGGGTGGGCCTGGGCAGGCAGCACGCCTTACAAAGGAACCAAACTTCTTGCCTCGCACTTCGGCGGTACGCGTAACCCCGTGATCATCCAGTGGCCGGCAAAGATTAAACCTGATGCCACACCGCGCCCGCAGTTCCATCACTGTAACGATATCGTCCCCACGATTTACGAAGTGGCCGGCATCACGCCACCGCTCCAGGTCAACGGCGTTCCCCAGGACCCGATCGACGGCGTGAGTTTCGCCTACTGCTTTAACGACCCAAAAGCCAAAGGCCAATTGCTCACTCAGTACTTCGAGATCATGGGCAGCCGCTCCATCTACCACGATGGCTGGATGGCATCAGCACTCGGACCACGCCTGCCCTGGGTTCGCGGTATACCTCCAGGCATTCGCGAGTGGACGCCGGACAATGACGTTTGGGAGCTATACAACCTGGAGGAAGACTGGAGCCAGTCCAACGATCTCTCCGCTAAGATGCCGCAGAAGCTGGCCCAAATGAAGGAACTCTTTCTCATTGAAGCTACGAAGAACAAGGCGCTTCCCATCGGCGGTGGCCTTTGGGTTCCCATACTGCACCCGGAGATGCGCATTAGCCCCCCTTACACGAAGTGGACCTTCTCCGGCAATACCGTCCGCATCCCTGAGTTCTGCGCGCCGGCCCTGGGCAACAAACCCAATGTCGTTACCATCGACGCCGAGGTTCCGGCCAATGCAAACGGCGTGCTCTACAAACTGGGTGCGAACTCTGGAGGTTTGACCTGCTTCGTGGAGGACGGCGTTCTGTGCTACGAATACAACCTTTTCATCATCCAGCGCACCAAGATCCGCGCCAAGCAGAAGCTCCCCGCCGGCAAGGTAAAGATCGAGGTCGAGACGGTGTACGCAGTGCCCAAGCCTGGTGGACCGCTGAACATCACCATGAAGGTCAATGGCGAAGTCGTTGCGACAGGCGTCGTGCCGATATCCGCGGCGCTTCTCTTCACGGCCAACGACTGCCTCGACATCGGCATTGCCCTCGGTTCGCCTGTGTCGCTTGACTACCATAAGAAAGCGCCGTTCAAGTTCAATGGGACCATCGATCAAGTGCGCGTGGAGTACATAACTACGAACAAGTAACCAGCTGTTGGGTCGCAACTCGCCACCAGCGCCCGAGGATGATTTTCCAGCGCATGAAGCCGAGCGAAACAAGAGATCGTTGCCAAAAAAAGGCGGTAACTACTTCGTTATTCTTGAACAGCAGGGAGTAATCACGAGTTTAATACCCGCTCTTCCACATGATTATTTCCCAGGACCATAGACGGCGGCTCCCGAGCGTATTACTGTCGGCCATAAGACAATTTTTATGTCAAACCGCTCGCATGGAGGCAACCGTTGTTGCGTTGCGCCTGGCCACGCGCGGGGTGTCTGCATCGCCACCCTGCGCCGCGCCAGGTTCGATATCGGCGTTCGTAGCTCCAAAGACGGAAAATCAGGTGCCTGGTGGTGGACTTTGCCGCATCCGGAGGATGAGTGCCCTCCGGTCAACGAGGCAAGATGCTCAAATTAATTACTTGAGCACCTTGAGCATCTTCATGAAACAAACGACTTATTTGGCAACGTTGCCAAATGCCAAAATCGGAGGCAAATGAATCTGTCTACGACGGCGCCGTGCGGATGGGGTTATCTTCATCCCACCGCAGCTTGCCGGCAGGTGGTGAAGAGCTCTGAGTCGGCCCACCTGCGCGATGTGTTCGGACACCAAAGGCTGGAAAAGAAGAAGTACGCGGCCGGCCAGATCGATGCGCGATGGACGGATGCGATCGAGCAGGATCATCGCGTGTGGCTGAAGCAGAACGAGGATCACTTGTCGGTTCCCGGAAACCTAAGGGGACTCCCTCGAGAAATAGATGTTCATAGATGTTCAATGTTATGCCCAAGCCATGCACCTGTTTATTAGGGTGTTTGCCGGTGTTGTTCTGGTGCTCATAGTAAGCCTTGAGCTGGAAGTGTTTTGTTAAGGGAAAAAGCGAACCGGCATAGATTTCGGTCGTGCTGACCTTTTCGTACTGGCTTTCGTAGTAGATCTCAGCGCTGGCGTAGGGAATCGGATGATAGGAAGAAATGGAGAGAGTGCGCTCCAGTGTCAGCATATTGCGATAGCGCCAGTTGAATTTTCCACTGCTCCAGTCAAGATCTGCGCGGTTTCGGTCGGTTATCAATAATTGCGCTTTTATCGGAAGGTGCGACGTCACTGCGATAGGGATACGATTTGTCGGCGGGGAACTGGGGGACGAGAGGTAACGGTAGCCGGCCGTCAGGACGAGGGGTCGTCTCTTTGCGTCATCCAGATCGAAGAGTGTGATTTCTTTGAGTCGGACCAGCGGTTTCAAGTAAATCTCCACACCAGGGCCGATCGCTGCCTGGGTGGACTCGCCCCCATCTCTCGTGTCTTTAGCCTGAAAGCTGGCGCGGATATTACGGTTGAGCTTTAGATAGGCGTCGACCTCCGGCAGGAACTGTACCTCTTGTGTACTCTGTGCGATCGCAAACCTGCCGAAGAGCATGAGAAGCACCAGAGCCAACCAGCAGGTTGGGCGGCGGTGCCAACTCTCAAGACGTTCCATGGAAGAGGTCATGTCTAAAATGAACGGCTCAGTCTCCCCCGATATTTCGTCCACGAGCCATGTGTCTTTGACGGGGTTAGGCAAATTATTCGCTTCTTGTGATGTTGACGTAAGTAGTAAATGTGCTAGCAGACGTCGGAAATGGTGATCAGTTGCCAGACCTGGGCGCGCATGGGCGTGAATCGTCCAGATGGTCGGTTAATTCCAGGCTCGCTGGGCGGTCCTTCGATTCGGGAGTCGAGAAATTCAGAAATTTAAGTACCAAAACTACGATTTCTGCTAGTTTGCTGCGCACTGGCAAGTTGGTAGCCTCTCAATGAAAGAGGTAATTCGATGATCGGATCACGAAGAGTTCGGCTGAATTTAGTCGTCGCCGCCCTGGCGATTGTGTTTCTTTCCTGCTCGACAACGCGAGCCGACACGGATGGAGCCGATCCGAATGTACAGAAAGCCAAGGACATTCTGTTGAAGGGCGTGGCGAGCGGCAATCCTGACACCCGGCAATTAGCCGTGATGGCCGCCAGTCTCATTGGCGATCGCTCCGAAGTCTTAACCAAGCTTTATTCCATGTTGGAGTCAGATAAGGATGTCCCAGTCAAGATCACGATAATCTCCACCTTGGGCAGTTTCAACAATCCAGCAGTGATCCCATCTCTACAAAAAGCGCTCAAGGATCCGGTGCCCGAGGTGGAGTTGGCGGCAGCGCTGGCGCTCGAGGGTCTAAAGCAGCCAGATGGGAAAGCGTTCCTCCTGGATGTTCTATCGGGCAATCAAAAGGCCACCTCCGGTTTCATGAGCAGCACGAAGAGGTCATTGGTTCGAATGACGCATACTCCGACCACGACCTTTCTCGGGATAGTTGCCAACCAGTTTGCGTTACCAGGTCTGGGATCTGGCATGGAATCGGCCGTCGGACTATCCGCAGATCCAGCTTCGATGGCGGCAGCCTCGGTCATATTCTCGCTGGCGAAAGATAAGGATGACACAACCACTTGGGCCGCGCTTGTGGCGGCGCTGGAAGACAAAGAATGGGCCACCCGCGCCGCAGCGGTGCACGTGGTCGCAATGCATAACGATCCCTCATTGATAGACAAGTTTGTTCCGCTTATGGACGATAAAAAGGAGCAAGTGAGTTTCCGCGCGGCTGCAGGTTATCTTCGCTTATATATCATCGCGCACAAGGCCCAATAGCTGCATGCAACAAACCATGCCAAAGGCACACGTTCTTCAGGAATTGTGTGCCTTTCCGCATTCGGCATAGCCCGGGCATGTAGTAAAACCGCATTTCCACGCCGCATCCTGTCACTTCTGCCAGTTTACCCGGTAAAGCGCTGCCCTTATCGTCTCTTCAATCCATGTATTTCGAGGGTAATGATGAATCTTATCTTGAGGGCTAGCCAAGCTGTTGTGCTCGCGTCGGTATTGACGTTTTGCGTTTGCTCAACCGCTCGAGCTCAGGAAAAGCCGGTAGACACCGCCCAGGTCCAAGCACCGCCTGCTGCTACCCCAACTCCGAGCAGTGTGGTCTCTCCTGTTCCGTCGATCGAGGACGATCCTAAGTGGCATTTTACGAGCTTGTCGTATCTGTGGTTTCCAGGAGTTTCTGGAACCGTGGGGGCAAAGGGTTACACTACCAGAGTCGCTGTAAGTCCTTCCGACCTGCTGAAGAACGTCAATATCGGTTTCATGGGATCTTTTGAACCCCAGTACAAACGATGGAGTCTTCCCATCGATTTTGTCTGGGTGAAGCTTTCCGATGACAAAGCGTTCGTCATGTTACCCGGATACTCTGCTAAGGCCACAGTCAAAGAGGGCATCTTTACTCAGAAGGTGAACTACCTGGTTCTGAATGGCAAGATGTTGAAGATCCGTGCTACGGCAGGCGTTCGCGGATGGTATGTAAGCGAGAACCTTACACTCACGCCCCCGAGCCCGCCCACCTTCAGTGCTGGGACATCGCAAGGTTGGGCTGACGTCGTCGGGGGAGCAAACATAATGGTGCCTTTTTCACCAAAAATCGCAGTCTTTATAACCGGCGACGCCGGCGGCGGGGGCGCTAATATCGACTATCAGGTTGCCGGCTTCGCCAACTATCAGATAAAGCCGAAGTGGGGAATAGGCATTGGGTACCGGTACCTCGACGTCAATTACCGCAATTCCAATCAAAACGTTCTCGACATCCACACCAGCGGAATCGCTCTCACGCTCCTTTATAAATACGGCAAACAGCCGCCCGTCCATTAGAGGTACACAGGTTGACGTCAGGGGAGGAGTGGGCAATGGGTGCCAAGCCGACGGGTCCCAGCCCGCCAGTCACGCTGCCCGCCTACTGGGAATCCCAGGTGTCACCGCAAACAAAGCGACGATTCCAGAAAGAGTTTCGGACACGACCTCGCAACTGCGTCATCGTTATGTGCGTGCGCGGCTTAATCGTTGGTCGAGATGTTGGGAGGCGGTCTATCGCGCGCACTCCAAGAGTCAGTTTCCGCTCTGGGACCCAATGGCTGCGCCAGAAACGACGATCTCAACCCGCCGGTTCTGCTGCCTGCCCACGGAAGAATCGTTGCTGGCCACCGGATCGGCGGATCCCATTCCCATGGAAGTGACCGTGTCGGGATTCAGTCCCTGCTGCACCAGGAACATACGCACCGCATCTGCCCGCTGCCCGGAAAGTTTTAGATTAAACTGATCGCCGCCCGTGCTGTCGGTGTAGCCCCCGATCTTTAGCGTCAAACCAGGATGGGCGAGGATCACGCCCGACATCTTGGCCAGAGCCAGACTTGCAGGTTGGGAGAGCTCGTATTTGCCGGACGCGAAGAGTACATCGGCCATCGTAACCACCAGGCCACGCGGTGTATCTACGGTCTGCAGAACTGCGTTCAACTGCGTTAGAAGTTGCGCCCGGAGCTGTCGCTGCGCCTCCACCGCCTGGGCCGCTTCTGCCGCCGACTTTTGGGCTGCTTCGTCGGCTTGCTTTCTGGCTGCATCCGCCTCAGCTCGGGCCTGTGCCTCTTTGGCTGCAAGAGCCTCCGCTTCCGCGCTCCGCTGCGCCTCGGCTGCCTGCTGTGCCTTCAAATCGGCTTCACGTTGCGCTGCTGCCGCAACTCTGTCTGCCTCCGCTTGCTTGGCTTGCGCCACTTTCTCCTCTGCCTCTGCTTTTACCGCGATGGAACGGGCATCTTCCGCCTGTTGGGTTGCGCTGCGAGCCGCCGTCAGAATCGGATTCTTCTGCTTTCTGGCAAGATAATCCTCCATCTGCGCTTGCGCCTGCTGCGCGTTGCCCCAGGCGCTTGCGGCATACTTTTCCGCGCCTTGCAGTTGTGCGATGCGCAGGGCGTTCCGAGCCTCATACACGATCAGCGGAACTTTGGGATCGATAGTAAGAGGCTGAAGCTGGCTCTCATGGTAGGTACTGCGGCTCAGAAGTTGTGCCACCACTGGCGTGATCTGACCCTTGGTATCGCTGCTTGGATTACCTTGCAGCACAACCTCCTCACTGGCGTAGGAAACTGCAAAGTAGGGCTCGGCAGTCACAATCATGGCGAAGTTTGGCAGTTGTGTCGTAACCGTCAGTTTGCTCTTGTCGCCGTTCAGCTGAAACTCTCCCAGATTACGGGCGCGGCCCTCCGGAGTGATTGCCCAGAGCACGTAGGTCAGAAACTCCGGGCCCAGCGTATTGGCCGGTGTCATTTTTTGTAGCTCTGCCTGAATCGTAATGACGCCCTTCTTGTTTTCGACCTTTGCCTGGCCTTTGGCGAAAGGCAGAAATGGCGTGCCCACGAAGTCGATGCTACTCGAGGTATTGTTCGGATAACTTACCGCCTGGGCCGTGCGGGAGACACTGATATTGATATTGATGACCCCGGGCTGAGTCTGGGCCTGAGGGAATGCCGATACCTCGCACCAGCAGAGTAAGCCAACAAGAAAAGCTATCTTCTTCATGCGGTTCCTTTTCACGAGCTGTTTCGGCGGCAACAGGGGCACGATTAGCGTTTGCCTGCTTCTTCCGTCGTCCCGTTCCAATTGGTACGGACGAGGTGACGATTTCTCAATGCGAGCTAAGAGAGCGACCCCATGCCGCAAGAGGGACCAGTGATCCGGTTGGCAATGTGTCCAGCCGATGCTCGACCCGATCAAGGGAGGTCCACCCGGAGTGCCTTTGCGCGTCGTTGTATTGATTCTTAAAGAGGCGAAAGAGTTTGAATACTAGCAAAAGTAGCAGAGGCACATGAAACTTGTGCAACACAGGATGCGCTTCGGTAGCAGTACTCCGCGGAACACCGTAAGAACGGCTCAAGTTGCTGGAAAGCAACCCGCCATAGACGCGTCAGGCTTGCCGGCTACTGCGGATGGAGCGACTGAGAGAGGCTCAGAAGATTTTGCGGCACCACCCGAATGATGCCACCACGTGGGCTGTCGATGTCTGCTATGAGAAAAAACGAGATTGACACCACCAGGGTCATAACTACAAATACGACGAATTCCATACCAGTGCGGCGAACGCAATAGCCTATCAGCAGATTGCAACAGAGACCGATCATGAACATCAGTCCCCATGCTGAGGGTGGAATACGATTCCACCACGCGGCCTGTGTATACCCCTGAGAATTCAACACATCGTTCATACCGGAAACGAGCAGTGCGGTAACGGGGGTTTGCTGTGTGGCCGCGGTCGTCGCAACCGTCGACCACAATTGCCTTTGCAGTTGGGCCGTATTGGCGTTAACCCGGCTCAGTTCCTGTGCATCGACGGTCTTATAAAACATTATTCTCTGATCGGTGTACTTTGCCAGGAGGCTGCGCACCCTTTGTGCGTCAGCCAGAGGCAACAGATCCGCTCGCACGTATTCTGTGCCAATGGCGTTGGCCTCGGCTTCCTCGTAGTTTTTGCGCTGCTCGTATCGGCTGATCGCCATCGAAAAGGTGAATCCGATGATGAGACCGAGGAGAGTCAGGGTAGCCCCCAGAACGAGACCCACGTCTGCGCCGCCGGCATCGTCCATGGTGCGGCTTCTTTTACGAAACGATGCGCCGAGCCATCCTGCCAGCCAAAGCAGGAGAAAGGATATGACCAGAACCACCACTGGATAGTTCGTCGGGCGAATCATATGTGCTTAATCCGGATCCCATTTCTATAGTTAAAACATTCCCAAGTTAATTGTTCCGTGTGGAACTTTCATCTGATAGTGGTCGACCCACTGTGTGCACCCGTATTCCTTTTCCCAGCCCACCGACTTAGCAAAAGTGAAGCCCCAGATGAAATTCCTTTTAGACTTACCCTACCGCGATCATGTGCAGGGATTCTGCAAGACAAAGGGATTGTCGACAGTTTGAGCATAGATCCCCGTCAATGCACCAGAAATTAGCAGAATTCACGGCTTCGTCACTAGAAAAGTGCTAAAGTTACGATGTTCATTGCTGATCAGCGCCAGTAGTTCGTATTCACTGACGATGGGGGATGCCTGTCGTCGATCTGTTGCAGATCCTCCTTTATATGAGACTCTGGGCACCGAAGCCGGAAACTGATCTACTCATGGCCGCTTAAGCTTGATCCTCGAATGAGCTCTGCCGTTTGCTCCGAATGAAAGCTTGGAACGAGAGACTCCAAATGAGGAATAAACTTGGCGCTCATACCTACGGGGGCGTAATATGGCGCACAAGCCCAGGCTCCCGGTAGAAGGTGGTTGAGCGGGCCATAGAAATCCCAGGTTGCGGGTTGTCCCACAGCTACGCGGGCCACGTGCTTAAGATCATTTTTCAGGAGATTTCTGGTGAGAGAACACAAACCCGCAGCACGCATTTTGATTGCCGATGATCACCAACTCTTGGCAGATGCATGCAAGAGTCTCCTGGAGCCGGAGTTTCAAGTGGTCGGCATTGTCACGGATGGGCGCCGTTTAATCTCGGCTGCGGCTGAGCTCAAGCCGGACATCATCATCCTTGATATCTACATGCCTCATCTCAATGGCCTCGATGCCGGCAGCCAGGTGAAACAAAAACTACCAGGGGTTAAGCTGGTCTTTCTCACCATGACCATGGAGGCCGATGTAGCGGCGGAGGCATTCCGTCGCGGCGCATCTGCGTACGTCCTCAAGCAATCGGCTGGTGACGAGCTGGTGCTCGCTATCCGCAAGGTGAATCAGGGGGCATCCTATCTTTCGCCACTGATTGCCAAAGAAACAGTGATGTACCTTCTCAATCAGGGTGAAAACTTCAGCGAAGTCAAACATATTACCAAGAGGCAAAGCGAGATTTTGCAGCTATTGGCTGAAGGGATGTCGATGAAAGAAGTGGCCAACATCATCGACATTAAACCGGGCACGGTCGCGTTTCACAAGTACCGGATGATGGAGACATTGAACGTCAAGACGAACGCCGAACTTCTTGAATACGCGATCAAACGCCACATGACCCCCGCCTAAAATCGTACCTGCTTCGCCGCGCCATCGGCGCATTTCGGATGGAGTCGAGAAGGCAGTCGGCGGTCGTCCTGAGGCTGAGCCTTCGTTCTCGCTGCTTTTTTGTCGCCGGCTCACCCGAATGGAGCCGCCAAGTCTCTTCAGTTCTCGCCAGCAAGTTCCCATCTTATTTTTTCACCCCAGTCATCCAATCGAACAAACAAGACCTGCTGCTGCATCGGACCTGTCGCAAGTGACAGTTACGCGTAGGATCTGTGCTCGGTAGCTTACCTCTACTGGATAATCCTGCACGTCTTGGTGGCCAGGTTGTTGATCTGGACAGATGCGACCGCTATGGGCAGTTCGCCACATCCGGACTGCGCCCTGCATCCCCAACAGATCAACCCTTTCGTGCATGGAGAGGAAATATGATCGGGACTATCGCCAAACAGCTTCTGGTAACAACCCTTTCTTTTCTATTGGTCGTCTCCGCGACGCCGCTCGAAGTTGGTGCGCAGCAAACTGGATATTCGGGACAAGGAGCGCCGCTGTCTGGCGACGAGCTGCAACAACTGGTTGCACCCATCGCCCTGTATCCGGATTCTCTGGTAGCCCAGGTCCTCGGGGCCGCCAGTTATCCAGACCAGGTTGCCACCGCCGCCAGCTGGCTTCGAAGCACCACGCTCACCGGCGCGCCGCTCATGTACGGTGTTGACGCCCAACCGTGGGATCCGAGTGTGAAGGCCATGACGCAATTTCCTTCCGTGCTCGACAACATGGCAAAGAACCTGAGTTGGACTTCAGCGTTGGGAGAGGCATACACCACCCAGGGCCCTGAAGTCATGTCCGCCGTCCAGATATTGCGGGCGAAAGCACAGGCTGCCGGCAATCTGACCTCGGGCCAACAAATCAAGGTGGTGCAGCAGTCGCCGCAGGTGATCGTGATTCAGGCTGCGAATCCGCAGGTAGTCTACGTCCCCGTATATAACCCGACGGTCGTTTACGGCACCCCCTATGTCACTCCCGGTTACAGCACTGCTGCTGTCGTAGGAACCGCGGTTGTTGCGTTCGGGGTGGGAATAGCCATCGGAGCGATGATGAACAATTCATGCTGTGGGTGGGGCTACAGCAGTTGGAACTGTGGCTGGCACGGTAGCACCACGGTTGTGTACCGCGGGGGCGCCTACTACGGGAACACTGTCTGGCGCGGTGGCGCTACGCACTACAGTACCGGCTACAATTCGGCCACGGGGACCTACGCCCGGGGAGCTACGGTCTCCAACGGCTACGGCAAGGCGAGTGCCGGTCAGGCGTACAACCCGTCGACTGGAACTTACGCGCGCGGCGCTTCCACTTCAAACGCGTACGGCACCACAGCCGCCGCGCAAGCCTACAACCCGAGAACAGGCGCCTCTGCAGCCACGGTACAGAACTCGAATGCCTACGGAAGCTCGGGTGCATCGACGGTCTCAAAGAACGGCAATACCGCTTACTCGCAGCACCAAACGAACGCTTACGGGACCACAGGCCAGGTGACAACCTCGAACGGTGGCAAGGCCTATGGCGCGTCTGGTGCATACAACAGCGCTGCGGTAGGCCAGACAGCAAACGGCAACAAGTACGCCACGGCGAACGGGAACACCTACTCAAACACTGGAAGTGGCTGGAAGGGTTCGAGCACGAACACAAATCAGAAGTACAACACTTCCAGCTATTCCGGCCAAAGCGCTCCCAAGCCCAGTTCCACTTCCAATGGCTGGGGGTCGCAGGAAAAAAGCAGTGGCTCGTCGGCCTTTAACAGCGGAGGCGGTGGTTACCAATCCAGAGAGGCGAGCGCTCGCGGTTCGGCTAGCAGGGGCGGTGGTGGTTGGGGAGGCCGTAGATGAACCGGCCCGCCACCACGATAGCTTCGAGGCTTCGGAAATTCGATGATTGGGAGATTAGGTATGTCACAGGCGCCCCCTAGGCTTTCTTTAACAACCTGGCTCATGTTGTTGGCATTGATGGTTATGTTCGCCGGTTGCAGGAAGACGGCAACGCCTTCATCGGCAACGTTCGCTTCGCCCGAGCAGGCAGGCGATGGTCTGCTGAGCGCAGCAAAGGCTGGTGACATGAACGCGGTGTTGGCGATCTTTGGCCCGGATTCCAAGGATGTAGTTTCCTCTGGAGACCCCGTGCAGGACAAGGCTACGGTCGGCTCATTTGCCACCGGCTATGAGCAAATGCACCGCTGGCGCAAAATGCCCGATGGGAGCCAGGTGCTCTTGATCGGCGCACAAAATTTTCCCTTCCCCATTCCGCTCAAGAAGAACGAAGGCGGCCAGTGGTTCTTCGACACGGCTGCCGGCAAAGAAGAAATTGTCAGACGCCGGATCGGGCGCAACGAGCTGTCCGTCATTGATGTTTGTGGGGCAGTGGCCGATGCTCAGGCCGACTACTATGCACGTGGCCAGGGAGACGGGGGTACCAAGCAATATGCTTTGAAGTTCATGAGTGATCCTGGCAAACGGAACGGCTTGTATTGGGATTCGCCCGATGGTCAGCCCAAGAGTCCGCTCGGGCCATTGTTGGTCTATGCGACTTCTGAAGGTTATAGCGCGAAGCCGGAGGCACACCAGCCTTTCCACGGGTATTACTTTCATATGTTGAAGGGACAAGGTAGCCAGGCGCCGGGTGGAGCGAAGGAATATGTGACCGGGGGGAAGATGGTGGGTGGATTCGCCTTTATTGCCTACCCGGCAGAATACGGCAATTCCGGGGTGATGACGTTCATCATGAACCAGGACGGCCTGTTCCTGCAAAAAGACCTGGGCAAAACCACCACAGAGACCGCATCTGCCATGACGGTATTTGATCCCGATGCTAGTTGGAGCGTGGTGCAGGAATAGGTCCAGTAGCCAGATGTCCAATCAATCGATCCGCCTCGGCTCAAAGGCGAGTTTGCTTCCACTGTTTGCAGGAAAAGGAGAACCGATGAATACCCGACTTGTGCACGGCTCAAAGCGGCCGGCATTCGCGCTCCCCGCTATGACCGCTGCCGTTGCGATCTTGCTGTCCGCCTTGCCGTTCCATGCCCAAAATCCGGAACTGCAGCAGCGGCTTGGTCAAATCAAAGAAGCTTCTGCAGCCAATAAGCAGGCCCTCGCTCATTACACCTGGCAAGAGCAGCAGACCACAAGTATCAAGGGCGAAGTCAAAAAGCAACAAGTCTTCCAGGTCAGTGTAGGACCCGGTGGTCAGCAGCAGAAAACCCCGATCGGCGGCTCGCAAGCTGCGCCACCACCCAGTGGAGGCAGGCTGAAGCAACATGTAATCGAGAAGAAAACAGCCGAATTTAAAGATTACGGCGAGCAAATCGCGGATCTGGCTAAGCAATATACCCAGCCGGATCCAGAAAGGCTCCAGGCGGCCTTCCAGGCCGGCAATGTCTCGCTTCAGTCAGGCGGCGGTCCAGGGGAAGTCACCCTGGTCATCAAAAACTACATCAAGCCAAACGACTCGGTCACCCTGGTGTTCAACAAGGAACAGAAGGCGATCCAGAGCATTCGGGTTGCAAGTTATCTCGACAGCCCTGCGGATGCCGTGACAATTGCAGCCCAGTTCGCCAAACTGCCTGACGGCACCAACCACGTTACCGGCACGCAGATAAACGGCGCCAGCAAGCAGTTGACGGTTGTAACTCAGAATTCAAACTATCAGCCGGTTTAACCTTAATATCAATCGAGCCCATGCGGCCTGGCTATGTCAGACCGTATGGGCTCGATTGAGTTAATCCTTATCGTTTTACTGCCCCAGGATGCCCTTTTTCAGGCCCGCAGTAGGTGGCTTGGGTCCAAGCCAAACGGAAAAAACCAGTTGGCCAAACGGTGCGCCTGCGACCGTTAACTTATCCTTGCCGTTGACCGCAAGCGTTGTGCCTTTGCCTGGGAGATAAGTAAAGACCATCTGTTCGCCCACCTTGACGTCCTCAAGTGCCCCGAGAAATCCGTCAACGTTGGTCTTCATCGTTCTTTCGCCATCCGGGTTATTATCCTTGAACGATTCCTCAAATCCATCGCTCAGTTGCTTCTTGCTCGCGTCGTGCAGAAACTGCATGACCAATCGCTTCGGTTCGTCCACCTTGATGATGGCGCTGGCATCCGTCGACTTCTGCGGGAGGTAGAGTCCCGCAACGTAGACCTTGACCATAAACTCCGATCGTAATCCCATCCCGTTCAGCACCAGCGATTTGTCGCCGACAGTGGACGTGTCCGGCAAGTTCACGCCCGCGAGCCCCACTGCGTTCAGACTTAATGTCGACACCGCCGCGCACATGGCAACGGAAAGCAATACGATGATCCTGCGCATAAGGTACTCCTCAATAGGAAGCTAGATGGATGAAACGCAGCAAGGCTCTGCCCACTACTACCGGGCAGCATCTTGCGCGCGCAGGTTAAACCTACGCATGGTCGTCATGAGGGGCAACTAGCATCATTGCTAGTCGGTTAAATTAAAAGACCTGAGTCGTGGGTGGAAGACATCGGGAACCGCGCAAGACATCCCTGTCGGCTTCATGTCACAGGCCGACGCTGCTAGCTGGCAACTTTTAGCTCTCTAGCTGTTAGATTTGACAGTATCCTCCACACTCTTCAGCTTCGATACTGGGGAGTAATCATGACGCATCCTGCGCGTCCAGCATTTTCTCTTTGTCGCGCGTGACACCAGGGTTCTCAGTTGTTGCAGAGGAACCGAAACAAGGCAGGGAGTGGTTGCCGGAGTGTGCCGCGGCACGCGTGTTCATCTTGCAGCTTTCAAGATCTAACGCCGGCTATGACAGGACTTACAGGGGCAACCATGAAACTTCGAGCCGTCCAATCACTACTCCTCTCCTGCGTCTTGTTTTCCACCAGTATCGGCGCCCCGCAAGAAGCGGCAAACGCGCCCAGGAGCCCACGTCCAAAGCTGGGGCTTGTTCTCGAGGGTGGAGGTGCTCTGGGCCTCGCCCATATCGGTGTTCTTCAGTGGATGGAGGAAAACCGCATCCCGGTGAGTTATGTTGCCGGTACCAGTATGGGAGGTCTAGTTGGCGGCATTTACGCTACGGGAAGATCGCCCGCGGAAGTCAGGGAGATCACCAACGGTATCAACTGGGACGACGTGTTGCGAGGGGAGACACCGTTCCAGGACCTCTCCTTTCGACGCAAACAAGATGCTCATGAAGTCCCCAACAGCCTCGAATTCGGTCTGCGCAAGGGATTGCAATTCCCCGGAGGCTTCAATACCGGCCAACAGGTCTCCCTGATACTCGACCGTGTTGCTCTTCCGTATTCCGAACTCAAAAGTTTCAACGATCTTCCGATCCCGTTCGCCTGTGTTGCGACAGACCTCGTCTCCGGTAAACCGCACGTCTTCCGCAGTGGTCCTTTGTCGCTGGCACTACGATCTACCATGTCTCTCCCTGGCATCTTCACACCCGTGCGGGACGGGGATCATATCTTCGCAGACGGCGGCCTGCTCAACAACATTCCCATCGACGTTGCCAAAGAAATGGGGGCTGATATAGTCATCGGCATCCATCTGGAAACCGAGCCGATCAGTCCTACAGCTCCACTCTCCAGCTTCGCTGTACTGGGTCAATCCATCTCCGTCATGATCGCTGCGAATGAACTTCGCTCCATGGAGCAGGCAGATATTCTTGTGACCGTGCCCCTGCAGAAGTACAACGCCTTGGATTATGGTGCGGCTGACGCGATCATCAAGGCGGGATACGATGCCGCGGCTGCGAAGGCGAAGGTGCTCGCCGCTTTCTCAGTCAGTGAAGCGGAGTGGCAGCAATATCTGGCGCAAAGAACCGCCCGGCGGAAAACGACACCAACCCCTGAGTTTGTGCAGGTCACCGGCACTGGTCCACAGTTGGCCGCTTCCATACAGGAGAGACTGTCCGTAGACGTTGGCAAACCAGTGGACACCCCGAAGTTGGATGGCCAGATGATGAGGCTCCAGGGACAAGGCCGCTTCGCCAACGTCTCCTATTCCATGGTGGAAAAGAACGGGGCGCAGGGACTGGAGATCCGGACTGAGCAGAAGCCGTACGCGCCGCCAGTGGTGCGCCCCATTCTTCTCATCGATGGATCCAACTACAACAACGTGCTATTCAGTATTGGAGCGCGTTTCACCTTCCTGGATTTTGGCAGCTACCGATCCGAGTTGCGCGGCGATGCAATTGTCGGTTCGCAATACCAAGTCGATGGCGAGTACTACCATCCCGTCACGCCAACCAGCAATTGGTTTGTCGCTCCGCGCGCCCTTGTCAACAGCGTGCAGGATTACGTGTATAACGGCGATACGCAGATCGCAACTTACCGGAGCCGGCAGGCTCTTGGTGGCTTCGATATGGGGTACGGCTTTGGAACCACGGGAGAACTGAGACTTGGATATGAAGGTGGGTATGAGAAGCTTTCCCCGCAGATCGGGAACTCTTCGGTACTGCCCACCGTCTCGGGGGCAACCGGGGACGCCAGGCTGCAATTTCAGTTAAATACTCTGGACAACCCCGTCATACCTCGCTCAGGGCAATTTCTTCAGCTGTACACCAAGGGGTACAGCACCAATCCAGCGGCCCCAGGCCCGTTTCCCCTCTCTGAGGTCCAATCACAAAGCTTTTTTCGCATAAGTGCGCCGTCTTCCGTGTTTTTCGGCGCATCGGGCGGAAGCACTTACGGTTACAAAGCAGGAATTCCTGCCTTTTCTCTTGGCGGTTCGCAGAGGCTGGTGGCCTGGAATACAAACGAGCTGTACGCGAATCAGTATTTCCTGGGGCAACTTGGGCTCATCCATGAGCTTTTAAAACTCCCGCCCCTGCTGGGGAGTAACGTGGAGCTCATCGGCCTCTATGAAGTAGGGAAGACCTATAAACTCGCCCTTGGCCCAAAGCCGCCGAATCTACCCATGGATGGGGCGGCCGGGATCATCGTGAACACCATCTTCGGCCCAGTCGAACTTGCAGGTGCCATCGGTGACTATGGCCGCGGGAGGTTCTTCTTTCGTATAGGTCGCATTTTCTAACGAATTTGATGACATCGTGTCGACGCAGTGGAGATTCGAGTCGGACCTGCTTTCTACCGGCGGGGCGGAGCATTGTTCGCGGAGATCGTTTCACAAGCGAGGCATATGCCGGCTTTTTTGCAGACCGGACGCGCTATGAAAACTAGGATCCTCATTTACACCTGTATTCTGCTGCTCTCTCCGCCCCTCTTCGCGCGAGACAACACAGACGTCCTCGTGATGAAGAATGGCGACCGTTTGACCGGCGAGATCAAGGGGCTGAGCGGAGGTGTGCTCTCAGTCAAGCTCAGTTACGCCCAGGGCACCATTGCCGTGGAGTGGTCGAAGGTGATGCACCTGGAGAGCGATCAATTGTTTCTCATTCAGGCCGAGGACGGCACTGTGTACACGGGCAAACTGTCGACTGCCGCGACCTCTGGTGAACGCCCCATGAGCATTCAAATCGCTTCCGCGCCCGAGAAGGAAGTGGAGCTTTCGCAATCTCAGCTCATCAAGCTGGATCAAACTGCGGAGAGCTTTCGGCGCCGGTTTAACGGCGCTGTCAGCACTGGTATTCTCTATACCAAAGGCAACGAAACGACCCAGTATAACGTCGCCTCCCAGGTGGAATACCGCAGAGAACGGTGGTCGAGCCAGGCGAGCTTTAATTCCAGCTTCGCTTCCAGCAATCGCGCAAGTGACTCCACCCGAAACCAAATAGGCCTTAGCAGTACGAGGTTGCTACGGTGGAATAACTGGTTCTATTCAGGAGCAGGGAACTTTCTGCAGAGTTCGGTGCAGGGAATCGATCTGCAGACCACTCTTGGGGGAGGCGTAGGGCGGTATCTGAGAAATAGCAACCAGTCCAGCCTCTACGTACTAGGTGGCTTTGCCTGGCAAAATGCACGGTACAAGACTTATACGGCTGACCAGGGTGCACAAAATGCCGCCGCCGCGCTGATCACCGCAGACCTTAAATTCTTTAAGTTCAAGAAGACCAATCTGGACATCTCGGCAGTCGTTCTACCAGGGATTTCGGAACCGGGGCGTGTGCGGACGAATCTCAACGCCTCCTACTACGTCAAGCTCTTCAGCGATTTGTCCTGGAATTTCTCGTTCTATGGGAACTGGGACAATCAGCCTCCACCGAGTCTCTCAGGTAGCGACTATGGAACCAGTTCTGGGCTCAGCTGGACCTTTGGCAATCGATAGCCGGCCCCGCACGCCGGCCTCTTCGGTTTACACGATCACCAACCGTCCTAAATCGGCTGATAGTTCGAATTCTGCGTCATGACCGACAGTTGCTTGCTGGCGCCCGTAATCTGTGAGCTGGTCACATGATTTGTGCCGTCAGGCAATTTGGCGAACTGCGCTCCAATGGTTACAGCGTCCGTAGGGTCGTCAAGGTAGCTCGCAACCCGAATGCTCTGTATGGCCTTGAGCTGCTTGTTAAATACCAGCGTCACCGAGTCATTGGGCTTGATGTAGTTTTTGATATTGAGGGTCACCATCGATGGTCCTCCGCCCAGTTGCAACGAGACATTCCCCTGTTGCAGGGCCTGTTGCAGGCGTTCAGGATCTGGCTGCGTGTATCGTCTCGCCAGGTCAGCAATTTGACCGCCGTAGTCCTTCATTTCTGCCGTCTTCTTGGCGACGATGTGACGCTTCAGTGGGCCACCACTTGCCTGAGCCGGCTGCGCATTGATCTCACTCTTTTGCTGCTGGCCGTCTGGTCCAACATTTACCAGAAAGAGCTGTTGCTTCTTCACCTCACCCTTGATACTGGTCGTTACCGACTCCTGCCAATTGTAATGAGAGAGCGCGCGCTTATTGGCCGCGGATGCCGCCTTGACCTCGGCCAGCCGAGCCTGCAGTGCCGCTGCGTCCTGCGCTATGGCGGGAAGAACAAAGAGAGCGGAGGCGAGCAAAGCAGCCGCGAGTTTGAAGTAGCGGACGCCAGGAGTAAACGGACTTTTCATGGATGACCTCGTCTCTTGACTGTGATTATCAAGCCAAGCCTAGTTGAAAAGATGCCGTCCCCAAAACTGTTAACTCTGTTAGGGAAACCGGCAAAAAGTTGCCAGTGGAAACAAATCCTGAGCAAAGCCCCGGCGTTGGCTTATGGATATCTCACCAGGTTTGCTGATCCAGCGGCCGGAGCAAAGGTAACGGTCTGAAACGTTTTGTGCTATTTCCCTAGTACTCTTGCCAGTCTTTCTGCACGCTCGCGGCAGGTTAGTCTTAGCACAACGCGAGTGTATCCGAATCAAAGGAGCCCGTCGAGGCTCTTAAGTTGCCGGCGAGGAAAATGGCATGCGTGTACTACAGGTCGTTTGCGGTTCGTTCCTCTTCCTTGCCGCCGGTTGCGATTTCTTCGTCCCGCAAACCAATAGTGGTGGCGGTGGCGGCAATACCGGTGACTATATGTATGTGGGCAATGGGAACAACAGGTTCATGGCCGGATTCGGCGTCAGCAGCAGCGGAGCCCTCTCGGTTCTGAACGGCTCGCCCTACAACAACGGCGTTGCTGTCATCTGCGCCGCGATCGCGCCCGGAAACCGTTTCCTCTACGCCGGAACAACCAGCGGCATCTTCATCTACGCGATCAATAGTGACGGCTCGATTACCGTTCAGAACGGTGGCAACATCGCCGCTCAAGACGTGGTTCCCACAGCAATGCAGGTAGATAGCACGGGAGGCTATTTGCTGGCTGCCGGCGTTTCGACCTCATTCACCACCCAGGCCATCGGCATCTATCAAATTAACAGCACTACCGGCCTCTTGACTGCGGTGACCGGCTCCCCACTGCCCCTTTACACGGGCAAAGCTTCCACCCCAACGGTGCTTACCCCGACGGCCATGTTGATTACCCCCGATAACGCTTACGTGTATGTCTCGCTCGCGTCGCTCGGTGTGCAAATCCTTACCTTAGGCTCCGGTGGAGCGCTGAGCACCGGCAGCACAGCCAGCCTCCTTCTACCGCTTGGTACTTCCTCCAGCCCGTCGGATTACGGATTAGCAAGTGATCCCGGTTCGAAATTTCTGTTTGTAGGGGAATTCAATACCGGACTGCGGGCTCTGAGTATTGGAACCAATGGCAGCCTGACTGAAGTGTCCGGATCGCCCTATCTCACCGGAACAGGACCGGCAGGCGTCATCGTGGACTCGACGGAAAGTTATGTATACGTCGCCAACAAGGGCAGCAACAACATTAGTGGGTTTGCGCTCACCGCCACCTCGGGCCAGCTAACCCCGATTTCCGGATCGCCCTTCAGTTCCGGAGGACAGTTGCCGATCGCCTTTACGAGCGACAACACAAAGCAGTTCCTGGCGGTTATCAATTCAGGCGCGAATGGTTCTAACGGAAACAGCGATTTGCAGCTCTTTAAATTCGACGCAACGACCGGCGGCAAGTTGGTTGCGGTTTCAAACGCTACGACTGGGACTGAACCGACGAATCCGCAGAGCATAGCCGCCACGCATTAGATCTCACGTAAAGGCTGATTGCGCATTTCTCTACGTACCCGCTATTCCCTTATTTTGCAGAACCATGACGACCACACGGCGATTCTCGGCCTGTCCTTCCGCGGTTTGGTCAGGACCTACCTGATCGGCCGTTCCCATGGCGCCGGGCGCAAGCATGTTGGTGAGGGGAACGTTAGCGTCCTGCTCCAGAAACTGACTGACAGCGTTCGCCCGCTCTACGCTTAGTTTCTGGTTCAGCGACGCAGATCCCACCGCCGAGGCGTATCCCTTCACCTGAATAACGTAACCTGTTACCGTCAACGCTTGCTCCGCCAATTTCAATAGCTGAGGTCGATACTGCGGGTCGAGGGTGACCTTGCCATTGCCAAAGAGGACGGTTACCTCGTTCATAATGTTGTACTCGCCCAATTCCCCGAAACGCTTATTTGCCGCAGCGATAGCGGCCTTGTTGGCGGCAATCTTCTGATCCTGCGCTGTTAGCTGGGCCTGTTGCGCCGCCAAAGCCTGCTCGGCCTGCTGGATTTTCTGTTGGTCTACCTGCTGTGCTTCGACGGTGGGTTGTAGACCAGCCTGAGCATCCATGGCAGCCTTCAAATCATTGCCCTTGAACTTGACACTATCCGCCACCAGTTGGCCCTGGTCATTGGTCGTTCCCTGTACCTGCACCGGCAGGCCTGGTATGAGCGAAGTCATGGCCATCTGTTTCTTTCGTGCCTTTAAGACACCTTGTACCTCGTCGACCTCGGTGGTCGGCGTGAGCAGGACCACGAGCTTGGCCGTATCAGCGGTCTGCATGGTCATGGTGGCGCCGCTTCGCCCATTGATCACTCCCTGGACCGTTTGGCTTTCTGCAGTCGTATTGCCAGCCAGGATGATCGTCAGCGCCAACAGAACGGTAGGGATGGTGAATACCGATTTTGCCGGATGATTAGTTTTCATGTGCTTCCCCCTTGCCGGGTGGCATTTTGATAGCGCTTCCATACTTAGCCACAGAAGGCGACAACGATACTGGCAAAATTACAAGAGCTGGAAGAAACGTTTGGCAGGCGGACACGGGCGCAAGAGCACACGCGCTGGAACGACTCGGGTGGGTGCGGCATGGTCAGTTTTTTATCTGCACCCTCGTAATATTGCCAGTCCTTTCCTTTGCCGGCAGGGGTTCTAATCACTTGTGCAGCAGACAAGAGAAGGGGAACGCATAAGCCAGCATGTCGAAACCTTTTGACCATTTGTTCACCCTGACGTTTCTCATTACCACGAGGAATTTGGTATCGGGAGCGAATGGTTCCACGGGTGAAAGGAAAAGCGAAATAGGACCACAACAACTCGGTTTTTCCTCAACTTCGCTATGCTGCGACTTAGGCTTTAGCGTTGTCCGGTTCCGGCAGAGGGGCCAGTGAGCACCACCGCGGTACAGCCACATCCCAAGCGCGGATTGGTCGCCAGGTGTCTGATCGGATTGAGTCTTACGTTCCTCTGGTTGGTGGTGGCGGTGCTTTCTTTCTGGGCGCTGGCAGCTCTGTTCATTGACATCCGCTTGTCTCCGCTGAAGATACCACTCACGATTTTGTACGCACTGATCCTCATCGTCATTTTGGTCCGGTACAAACTACACCTACGCTCGGCGCTATTATGTCTCGGCTGCTTTTGCCTGGTGCTCGCCTGGTGGCTGAACCTGAAACCGACAAATGACGGACCCTGGCAAGCAGATGTGGACAGGCCGGCCTGGTTCGAAATGCACGGCGATCAAATGATCATTCACAATCTACGCAATTGCGACTATCGCACCGAAACCGACTACAGCAACTGCTGGAGCGATCGTACGGTAAATCTCTCGGACCTCCGCGGTGTGGACCTGTTTTTCACCACCTGGGGCGTGCGGTGGATTGGTCATCCCATCCTCAGCTTTCAGTTCGGGGACGACCAACACGTCGCGTTTTCCATTGAAGCCCGCTACAAGCCCGGGCAAGCGTATTCGGCGATCCTTGGATTCTTTCGACAATATGAGCTGATTTTCGTCGTCGCCGATGAACGCGACGTTATCCGTCTCCGGACCAACTTTAGAAAGGATGAAGAGGTATTCCTTTATCGAGCTAGCATGGGACCAGAGTCGGCGCGGGCCATTTTTCTGACTTACGTCCAATATCTAAACCAATTGAAAGATCATCCCGAATGGTACAACGCCCTCACCCGCAACTGCACCACGGCTCTCGACAAGCAAATCTCCTCCAAAGTCGTTAATCCTCAGCCTTGGAATTACCAGTTTCTGGTAAACGGCACGTTGGATGAGTTGCTCTACGACCGTGGACGGCTTGTCACAGAGGGATTGCCCTTTAGGGATCTGAAAAGTAGCGCCCACATCAATGCGATCGCGAAGGCCGCCGATAAATACGAGGACTTCTCTGCAATCATTCGTGCCGGCCGCCCCGGCTTTCAGAATGTGAAGTAAGTGGCTCAGTTGAACCTTGAACTCTCCGTTGCCCGTAGTCCAGGAGAACACGGCAGGCCTATTTTCGTCGGCCGGCCGACAAATACTAGTAAAACTTCCAGGTGACACGTTTCCCCTCGAGTGTCACGATGAATCTAATTTGCCTGCCTGAAACCGGGTTTTGGCTGCTCACGATATCACTCAACGAACGAGGATGAACCCTGTGAAAGAATTCCGTCTTACGATGATCTTAACTGTTTTCATGGCCGCCACCGGCGCAGTAGCGCAAACCGCAACCACCGACACAGGTACTGATACCGACATAGCATTACTGCGGTCGGATGTTCAGGCGCAGAGGAACGATGTGGTTGCGCACACCATGCAATTGAGTGACGCCGATGCGAAGAATTTCTGGCCGTTATACCGGGAGTATGTAGGCAAGGAGCAAGTCATCGGAGATCAGCGTGTGAGCGCAATCAAGGATTACGCTTCCCAATTCGACACCATGAATGATGCCCAGGCTGATGGATTAGTGGATCGCATGCTGAAATTCGACAAGTCGAGAATGCAACTCCGAGCGGAATACTATCCCAAATTCAAGAAAGCGATCGGAGCCAAGCAGGCTGCCAAGTTCCTCCAGGTCGACAACCGTCTGAACTTGCTTGTTGACCTGCAAATTGCAAACACGGTACCGATTATTCAGTAGCCGCTGAAGGCCATTAGCTTACCGCGTATCTTACTGGTTGCGATGCGCGGTGAGTGCTTCATGAAGACGTAGTGCCCGATCAGCCATCCGGCGGCGCCCCCGACCAGCACGTCAGTGGGGAAATGCTCCTGTCCCAGGATGCGCATAACGCCTACGCTCGTGGCGAGAGAGTATGCGCCCACCTGGACCCATTTCGACGGGTACTCTCCCGCGACGACTCCCGCTACGCTCCAGGCCAACATGCTATGGGAAGACGGAAACGAATTATTACTACCGGCCTTCGAAGAAAAAAAGTCGCCTGCCGCATTGTTGTAGAGGGGGCGCTCTCGCCGGAAGATGATTTTCGTAACTTGGTCCAGCACGACACTATCCGCCAGCGCTTCGCCGCTCAAAATGCCCGTTTCTCGCGCCTGACCATTCTCCTTGATGAGTCCGAAACCGTACAGTGCAATCGGTATGGCGAGCTCACCGCCAAGCAAGCCATTGGAGGCATTTACGCTGGCTTTGTTAAAGGAGCGGTTGCGGGATACTTCACGCATTGTGTCGGTATCCGTTGCCAGCGTCACACCCGTAGCCGCTCCGAGGGGCAGCAACCAAAACAAGTCGTGTGCCCTGATCCGCACGGGGCTGGTCCAGATTGCGACTTGATCCTTGAGGATAGCGAGTGGCAGTCCCTTCTCAGTGACCGGAATCTGGGCGGCAGGAGCATCCGGCAAAGCATCTCCGGGCGAGTCCAGTGCGGGCTTCGGGTCAGATGCGGTAGTAGGAGACGCGAGCGCACCACTGGAACCCCCGACCAGACAAAGGGCAAGAGAGATCGAAAGCCACCGGGATATTATGCGAGTAAAGATCACTGCTGCCCTCATCAGTGCTGAAACACAAACAAAAAAATAGCGATGAAAATCAGCTCTCGTCCGTTGGGCGAGAATGCGGCCCGGGCTAAGCTGCAGCTCTGGCGTGCGCTCGTCGAGTCTTAAACTCTAAGGATATGCGCCAATCGGCCGACAAGGGTACTAGCAAGACTAGGAGTAAAAGGCCGAAGCTCTTGCAGGGGACAGAGCGAAGGCCGCTCTGGGTTCCGGGAAGATCCCGATTTGTGCGCGCTGATTTCAGGGGAATTCACTGCTTTTCATGCGTCGGCCGCGGCCAGATTGGCGTCGGCGGATCTGCTCGGTTGCGGATCTCCTTGCTCATAGGCCACTGCGGCGATCCCGGATGTCTCAGCTAATTTGCATAGTTGAACTGCAACTTCTACCAGTATGCGAGGAGTGGTTTGGTTTGTAGACTGCTCGCGTCGCACAATGTTTCCGTTCAACCGTAGGTTAACGGACGAGTGCGCCAAATAGGGGTCTGAAAATTGTGACCATGCAAATACCAGCGCTCAAGACTTATGTTGCAATCCGGCCGCGTTTGGAGTGCGCTGGATTTCGTTTCCCTGGAGTTCAACTCGTCGTGTTCCTGTCAGTGATCTTGTGCGGCGTAGGCTCCGCGCAGGATGGCGTGGGCGCCGCTTATACCCGCACATCCCAGCCTGCCATGTTGAGCTACCAGGAACTTGCTGCTCTCGGCGAGCAAGAAACAGTAGAACCTGCGCTGGCCGCCAAACTCCACACATTGCTGACGACTCCCTTTATCAACAACGAAGCGTATTTCAACGGGGCAAAGCCAGCGCGCCCTGATCTCAAAGGTATTGGGCCATCGTTACGCCTGGTTGAATGGAACATCGAGCGCGGAATTGAACTCGACAAGATCAAGCTATTGCTCACCGACAAGCAAGCATTCATCAGCGAAGTGCACGGCGAGGCCGCCGGCAATACCAGCGCGGAAAAGGCGAAGGACGAGGTGCTACGCGCCCAGATGGAAGTGCTTCAGTCGGCAGACGTGCTGGTGTTGAATGAGGTCGACTGGGGCATGAAAAGAAGTGACTATCAAGCCGTGGTCAAGGATCTTGCCGACGCACTCAAGATGAACTGGGCGTATGGTGTCGAATTCGTCGAAGTTGACCCCAAGATATTAGGTACCCAATCGTTCGCGAATGTAGAGAATCAAGACGAACGCAAGGAGCTGGAGGATCTGTTTAGCGTCGATAAGACGCGCCTGCTGGGCTTACATGGCACCGCCATTCTCTCTCGTTATCCTCTTCGGGATGTGAAGCTGGTGCCCTCTGAATATCAGGCTTACGACTGGTACAACGGCGAGAAGAAGTACGGGAAAATGGAAGCTGGGAAACGGAAAGGCGCAAGCCTTCTCTTCGGAGAGGAGATCGTACGCGAGGTGCGCCGCGGAGGCCGCACCAACCTGATTGCAACCATCGATGTACCGGGTCTTCCCGGAGGCCAGGTCACCATCGTTGCAGCACACCTGGAGAACCGTACGACGCCCAAGGGTCGAGTAAAACAGATGAGTGAAATTCTAGACCTCATTAAACCGATCGCTCATCCGGTGGTTGTCGCCGGAGATATGAATACAACCGGGGCCGATGGCTCGGTAGTCAGCATAAAATCCGCCATGCTGAAAAAGCTCAATTCTCCTTCCTATTGGGCCACAAAAGGGGTGAAGTACGCGACGGGTGTAGGGTTTGGCATGGACATCGCTGGCCTCGCCTTCAAGACAACAAAGTTTCAGAGTGACCCCACTGCATCCGGTGTTCCGTTGTTAGCGGCCAACCCTGAACAGGGCCTTTTCAAGCAGCTGAATAAATTTCGCTTTGATGACCAGGCACGGTTCGATTATCGCGGGGATGCCGCGTTATCGGTGGCTGGCCGCCAGGGAACTCTCGGTAATTCGAACGAGCGCGGCAGCAAGGGCTTTATGACCACCTTCGCCTTGCCGCGAACGCTCGGTATCGTCGGAAAATACCGGCTCGACTGGATATTTGTGAAGGCTTATCTAAAGAATGACCCTGCGTCGGCCGACTCCTATCGCTTTGCCCCTCACTTCGCCCGCACCATGAACGAAGCCAATCAGGCATTCAACGACCCCCTGTCCGACCATGCCTCCATCAGCGTTGATCTGCCAATCGAACAAGGGGCTTCGCCGAGCTCGAGGTAGTAAACCCTATTTTTCGGATTTGGAAGCGCCTGGAACGACGAGGTCGTTGTCGACGCTGAATACCCCGGGAGGGAGTTGGCCTGCATGCCGGCGATGGCTACATCGCTTTCGTTGTTGACCACTCCGTAGAGGGCAACGTTTCCGCTTTTCACGATAATGTGGATGGCATGGAATCCTCGAGGAGGATCATTCGTGATGCCGCCAGCCATCAATGAGACACTGCGGCCACCAGGCCCCATCGCTTGCGCGACACTGCCCTGGTTGGCGTTATATTTCCGCAGGCTCATCTGCGTATAAATTCGGTTGTACACGGCGGCACGAATACGGTCGTCGTTAGGAGAATTCGGCAGGACTTCGATCTGGTTGTCGACCGACTCGACTCCTGGTATGCCCTTGAGAACGTTGGCGGCGCCGCTCTTGAGCGTCGGGCGCGAGGCGAAGCCTTTGAGAACCACGGTTTTGCCGTGGAAACCGAAGGTGATCCAGTCGAAAACACCGTAGTTGGTCAGGCTGCCAAGCCTCTTCTGCACCTCTTTGGCGATGCGCAGTGTGTCGTCTTGCGACCAGGTAGGTGAGGGGTTCTGGGCAATCACACTCGGAGCAGCCAGGCTGAAGGCAAGGGCCATCACTACCGGCAAGCTGCGGCGAGTGAAACGAGACAAAATATCCATTGGTTGACTCCCTTGGCGAAAGAGTGTGATTTTGGCCCGAACCAGATGCCTGGCTAAATTACCGGTCCATCTTAGAGCATTCGGCACCAGCCGTGGACTGTCTTCTTTGAACTCATTGTTTAGTGGGCGGTCTCTGCCATGATGGCGGTTGCCCTTTTTGAGACACACTACGGATTGTCTGCCTTATTCTTGTGGAGCATCCGTTTGACGTCTGGTGCAAACTCCGCCAGCGCGTCAACAACCACCCCCACCCAAGCCTGAGTGACTACGCTTTGATATCCCTTAGGCAGAACGCTAGGATTGTTGGGCTCCCACGAGGCGACCGTAACCCCCGCCCCGAACGCTGCCGCATACGACATTATCTGAGGTCGTATTGCCTTGTCGTCCCTCCCGCCGTAGGTGATGAAGTTGCGGACGACAGCGTGGCGAATTCGTGGCCAGGCGCCTTCGCAGCTGCAACGGTCGTAGCGGGGCTCGAATCCAACGGCTGCATTACCCAGGGCCGACAACGAATTCTGAATGATGTTACCCGCCTGAAGAGAGCCAAGGCGTTTGGCAAAACCTGAAGCGCCATCGCCCCAGCCCGGTTCGGTTTCCTTGACTTGGTCGTGTATTCCGAAGAATGCGGTCTTCACGTAGATTCCGGGAGTCGTATAGGTCTGCCGAAGATAGAGCTTGAAACGCTCCTTCCCAGTGAGCGGCTGAATGGCCGCGTCTTTAGGCAGGTATGCACCATAGATCCAGTTCACGGGCAAGGTGCTGTTGACTGAAGTCGCTGGGGCTGGAACTGAGGTCGGCACTTGTCCTATGCACGAGGGGCCCAGAATCGCGAGAGCGACTATACTCGCGCGGATTGGGAGGAGTTTTCCACGCATAGGCTATGCGGAAACCCACGGTTCGTGTGCAGCAAAAAATGGCGGGATGACGGTTCGTCCCGTGAGCATCATCGAACTCCCGAGCAACCTTAGGAACTGTCACCTGCGACAGGGAGAAGAAGAGAGCAGGGCATTGACGAATCATCTCTCGCCATCGGACTGTCAGTTCTGCCAGTTTTAAGCTCTGCCGAATTCTGTCAGCCTGTAGTAGCCCGCAAAGCGACCCTCGATGGCCACCACAAAATGAAGGATGCTGTGAGGAAGCCGGCGAAATGTCAGGAGAAATCGGCATGCGTATAGCAAATGTCAAACTTACTTCTTGTTGTGCAGCCGCAGTCATCACCATTTGCGCAATGGCAGCCCTCGCTCCGAGGGTGGCGTTGGCGCACGCCGTTTTAGTAAGTGCGCAACCAGGGGAGAACAGCATTGTCACTGGACCGGATGTTCCGGTCCTCCTGAAATACAACTCGCGGATCGATATAGAGCATTCGACCTTGACGCTTCTTGCCCCCGGCGGCAAATTGGCGAAGGTCACCATCGGGAGCCAACCCTCGCCCGGATTACTGTCTGCCACGTTGACGGGGCTCGTCAAAGGAACTTATGAGCTACACTGGCAGGTCTTGGCCATTGACGGGCACGTCACTCGCGGCAAGGTGCTCTTCCAAATAAAGTGACACCCGAGGACGATAAGCTTGTTCTGGCTTCTCCGCGATATTGATCTGCTCACTGTCCTTTCCCGTGCGGCGACGCTGTCCTTTGAAGCATTGTTGCTCGGAGGGGTCGCCTTTCTGTTGGCTGTGGCCAACCCGGCTCGAGCGAGCGGAACAGTCGAACGCCTTTGTCGGAAGCACATCCAGTTGGCGGCCATCGCGCTGATCTGCGCCGAGTTGGTTCTGGTTTCAGCGGCCAGTGCCGTCCTGATGAGCGGGTCTGATTTGACACTCAAGGATGTGTTCACAACCAACTTCTTCCGGGCGGACACGTTGGCCATCCTGTGCGCGATCGGAATCGGGATTGCCGCACGGCACAAAAGCAGCAAAGCGACGGTAGCCATCCTGCTGTTAAGCCTGTTGCTGATAGCAGCCGCTGTCTCCACGAGCCATGCTGCGGCGCGTCTCGATCATCGCGTGATGATGGCCATCCTCACCGCGACGCACCATTTAGGTACAGCCGCCTGGCTCGGCGCCATGCCATATCTACTCATTTCCTTAGGCCGAACCGACAGTGTGGACGAGGCGCGGCGCCTGACCCAACGCTACTCCCGGATGGCCTTGCTCGGCGCTTCGGCGCTGGTGTTTGCCGGAGCCGGCCTGGCTTGGTCCTACGTGGGCTCGTGGAGCGGGGTTTACGGGACCACGTATGGCGTGATGGTAGCTACCAAGTGCTGTCTTGCACTCGTAATGGCTACACTTGGCGCGGGCAATTGGCTCCTGGTACGAAGATTGGCCGGCGATCCAGAACCTTTGTTGGCCAGGCTGCGCCGTGTCGGCGAAGCGGAGATCGCTCTGGGATTTCTTGCCGTGTTGACCGCGGCCTCGCTAACGTCTCAGCCACCAGCAGTGGATGTCGCCTTCCAGGGTAGACCGACACCTGCTGAGATCTACGCGCGCATGCACCCGGAACCGCCGCGAATGACCAGCCCTCCGATCGCTACGCTGGCTCCTCCAAGCTCGATTGCCGTAGCCGTGCAGGAAAGTCAATTTGTTGCTAGCGTCGGGAGCGACACCAACGACAAAGAATGGTCGGAGTACAACCATCATTGGGCGGGGTTGATCGTGCTAATCGCGGGAATGCTGGCGTTGATCAGCCGGTACCGGTGGGCGCGCTGGGCTCGTTTCTGGCCGTTGACCTTTGTCGGTCTTGCTATCTTTATCGTTTTACGCGCCGATCCGGAGAACTGGCCCCTCGGGCCGCGTCCTTTCTGGCAGAGTTTCTCCGCCCCCGATGTATTACAACATCGTTTCGGGGCGCTCATGGTCTTGGTTTTCGCCGCCTTCGAATGTGCTGTGCAGGCGGGCAAGTTGCGCGCACGTTGGGCCAAATACGTTTTTCCGGCAATGTGCGCTGTCGGCGCCGCCATGTTATTGACCCACGAACATTCACCTACGGACGCGAAACAGGCGCTGCTTGCGGAGATGAGCCACACATCGATTGCTCTCGTTGGCATGACGGCAGGCTGGAGCCGATGGCTGGAGCTACGGCTACCCAAGTGCCGCATGGCCTCCGTTTCCGGCTACATTTCACCGCTTTGTCTGGCAGTGGTCGGTCTGATCCTCTTGAACTATCGCGAACTATAGTAGGGCAGGAAGCCGTAAGGTTGGCCTCAGTTGCGGCCAGATGATTGCACAATAGGCCGGGGCAGCATTTGACCGTCACGGTAGATCAAACCGTCACTCCTCTGGCTTTTTGGTTGCTCCACTAGCAACAGTACTAGTTGTTCGATCAGATCTGACTGGATGATCCTAGAGCTTTAGTCGAACAACCCGTCTACAGTATTTCATTTCAACGTGGCAGCATTGCAAATCGGGCCCTCAGCCAGGAGCCACAGCGGTCTAGGAGTTGGACCCTCATGAATGACGTTCCAGATACCACCTTCGAGCTGACGAAGCTTTCGCCAAACAAGACTTCCTACGCCCGGTTGTCATCCGCGGGGCTCTCCGATGTTGTCCCATGTGCTGAGGGCGAACAATTGAAACAGCAGTACGACGCTACTCTCCAGGAATGGAGAAAGCAGTCGCAGCCGCCATCCCGTCCTTTCGTCGAAGCCGACGTCGTTGCGCAGCGAGCTCTTCAGCTCGGAGCAGCCTTAACCGCAAGGAACGCAGCCGCCAACCGGATGTACCTTCACCGAGCCGGTTGCGCGATCTGTAGGCGGAGGAGGTAAATCGATGCTACCTGCACCGAGATCCTTTGTGAGCCGAAGGGGTGCTCTCGGTGGATACGAGGTGACGGGCTGGAAATATGAGGAGGACGCCGCCTGGCATGTGAAGGCAGGGCGGAACCGTCGCCGTTGGGATGCGAAGGCCTACGTGGTGCGGGATGGAGCATTCGATCCCGAGACTGCGCTGCCCAACGAAAAAGTGGCGATCCTGACCCTTATCGCTCAATGGGAAGCGGGATTGCCCGATACCGATACCGTGACCGATTTCCTTGACTGAATCCCGATTGACTCTACTCTTCTCGTCTCTCCCTCTGGTCTCCGTCCATGCATGCCCAAGCGTCGCCTCTCGAACCTGATAGCAGTGATCGTGAGCGGGACTATGGTCATGTCGGGCTCACTGCCGGCGCCCGGGCGCGTCTTTAGGCCCATCATCTTAGAACGGGCAGAGGTCGTCTGGACAGAGGTCGTGGGTTCGATAAGGGTGCAATAAGAGTTCCCATGGGTTCCTCAGGGCGCTAAAGATGTCGTCCGTTGCCCCTGTTTTCTGTTAGTTACGCGTTTCCGTTTTGCTGTCACGGCAGAGGTCGTGGGTTCGAGCCCCGTCGTCCCCGCCATTCATTCCAAAGAGTTTATGGGATGATTGGCCCCAGAAAACAACCAATTATTCTCAAAGTCACCCTTGGCCAGATTAGGTTCCGCAACAAAGCCCCGGGTGCCCCATATCTCGCTCGTTTTTCGCGAGATGTGGGATACCACGAACCTTTCCGTTCCTTCCCCGTCGGTCGTACCAGCCTCAGAGGCAATCGACGGGTGCCCCTCGAAATCCAGGAAGTCTACCGCTTGCAGGGCGTGGCGATCTCCGACAAGCACATTGAGACCATCGTCCGTCAAATGTTGCGTTGGGTAAAGATCGAGGAAGTCGGCGACACGTCCTTCCTGCTCGAACAGTAGATCGACAAGTTCCGCTTCCGCGAAGAGAACGAGCGAGTGATTGCCAAGGGTGGCCGTCCGCTGTTGCTCGGCATCACCAAGGCCTCGCTCTCCACCGATTCGTTTATCTCCGCAGCCTCCTTCCAGGAGACCACGCGTGTACTCACCGAAGCCAGCATCAACGGTTCGGTCGACAGCCTGCGCGGCCTCAAAGAAAACGTCATCGTCGGTCGCCTCATCTCAGCCGGAACGGGCATGGAGTACTACCGCAACATCCAGCTCTCGCAAGAACTCGAAGAAGCCGCTGCGCGCGTGCAGCAAGAAGTCACGGCCGCCTTCGAACAAGCCGAGCGCGAACTGGAACTCATGCGGCAGGAAGGCGAAGCCGAAGAAATGGCCGCCGAGTAACTCGGCACCATCAGTCAAACCACAAAGGCCGCGAGCAATCGCGGCCTTTGTCTTTAGTGTTGCGGTTTGATCATACTTACTTTGCCAACTGTCTGGCGGCCAGACTCATCCTATTCGCGCGGACGAAAAATCGGCTCTCCCGGCAAGTGACCTTTCGCCGTCAACCGCTCACCCGCCTGGCCGCCGCCGCACCGCGTCTCTGATGGTAATTCGGAGCGTATGGCCACTAGCGTTTATACCTATTGCTCTTCGCCTTGGCCTTGTTCTTCGTGGCCTTGCTCCTTGCTGACTCCGGAAACCGTTCCCGTAAACTCCCCGGTAGCGGCAAAGAAGACGGGATTGTGTAGGGCGTCGGCCAGCACCGGCACCGACGTCTCGGTAAACGTAAGGGTACCGGACGCATTCTTAAAACGGCCGGTTCCCCCGATGATTTGAAGAGTCAGAGTGCAGTGGCCCTCCTGGGCGGCAAGATCGATGCAATCGCCTCCTTGCGTGAGACTGACCTTCAATAGGCTCCCATCTTGGAAGCGAAATACGCCCGCGCCTGCCGGATCCGCGAAGTGGAGCTGATTTGCGCCCGAGCAGGTGCTGGACGCAGTCGGAGTATTTGCGATCGCTCGTACATTACGAAATGTGAATGAGCCTAGCGTACCGTTCCCGGCCAAATTGTCTTCGTCGTTACTAGCATCGGGTTGTTGGAGATTGACGGTGCTGGCCGCAGAAGTTCCCGAAAATGTCATCTTTACGGAATTCTGGTTTGCGTAAGCGCTTGTGACACCGAGATTGAGTATCAGTGCCATAGTTGCTAGGTGTTTCATTTGGCTTCCTGCTTTCTGGAGGAAGATCATGGTGAGACTTTGTTTCCCCTCCACCAGTACAGGCGGCAGGGGCCGCCCAAAAGCGGCCATGTTTTTTGGTATATTTTTTTGAACTCCGGGGGGGACAGCTGTCCATCGACCCACGCTCTGCTGAAATCACGAATCTGTTGAAAGCCTGGGGCAGCGGAGACGAAGCAGCCCTGGGCCGCCTGACCGAGCACGTCTATCCAGAACTGCGTCGCATGGCCCGCCGGTACATGAAAAACGAAGCCCAGGGCAATAGTCTCCAGGTCACCGCGTTAATCCACGAGGTCTATCTCCGCCTGGTCGACGTGACCAACATCGAATGGCAGGCGCGTGCGCAGTTCTTTGCCATCGCGGCCCAGATGATGCGGCGCGTCCTGGTGGACGCCGCTCGCGCGCACGGTGCGCGGCGGCGCGACGGAACACCGCTCAAAGTGAGTCTGGATGAGTCCGCGCTGTTGTCGCCCACGCCTGACCGCTCTATCCTCGCTGTCGACGAGGCCCTGACAGCGTTCTCGCAGGTAGCGCCCCGCCAGGCCAAGGTGGTCGAGTTGCGTTATTTCGGTGGATTGACCGAAGAGGAAATCGTGGCGGCCCTGAAGATTTCGCCACGCACCGTCAGACGCGATTGGGACCTTGCTAAAGCATGGCTGCTGCGTGAGTTAAGCCATACAATGGGAGAACAATCGGGACTCTGATATGACTCCGGAGCGTTTCCGGCAGATCGAAGAGCTCTACCACGCGGCTCGCGAGGCCAATGCCGAAGAACGCGCGGTACTGTTGGCCCAGACAGATTCCGAATTGCGCCGCGAAGTAGAGTCGCTTCTGGCGCACCGTACTGGCGGCGAGTTCCTGGAATCGCCTGCGATCCAGAACGCCCCTCAACTACTGGACAATTCGATGGTCGACGCATTGGCTCCCGGAGCCTGCCTGGGCCCCTACCGTATCGAAAGCAAACTCGGTGAGGGAGGCATGGGCCAGGTGTTTCGCGCGGTAGACACGCGACTAGGCCGCGCCATAGCCATCAAGATCACTCGCGAGCAGTTCAGTGCCTGGTTTGAACGCGAGGCGCGCGCGATTTCGGCGCTCAATCACCCCAATATCTGTACGCTCCACGACGTTGGCCCCAACTTCCTTGTGATGGAACTGGTGGAGGGCGAGACCCTGGCGGCCCGGCTGAAAAACGGCCCCCTCCCCATCCAAACGGCGCTCCTTTATGGTTCCCAGATCACGGCCGCACTCGTAGAGGCCCACGGCAAGGGCATTACTCACCGCGATCTCAAGCCCGGCAACATCATGCTCGGGAAATCAGGCGTCAAAGTTCTGGATTTTGGACTCGCGCGTTCGGGCCAGAATGAAACCACCACCGAGCGCCGCATGATGATCGGCACGCCGGCGTACATGGCGCCGGAGCAGCGGGAAAGCAAACCGGCGGACGCCCGGACGGATATCTACGCACTCGGCTGCGTGCTCTATGAAATGTTGACGGGCGCGCGAGTAGGGCCGCAACTTAAGCCCATCCGGCCGCGAAAGCTGGAACAAATCGTAAAACGCTGTTTGCAGGAAGACCCGGAACGAAGGTGGCAATCCGCCGCCGAGTTGCAGCGGGAATTGGCGGCAGTCACCCTGCCCACACGCGGGACGCGCTTGGCTGCGAGCGCCGCGATCATCTTGGCATTGTGCGTCGCCGGATACCTTTATCTACACCGGGCCCCAAAACTCACCACGAAAGACTCGATTGTCCTGGCTGAATTCGAGAACAAGACGAGCGATCCGGTTTTTGACCAGACCCTTCGTCAGGGGCTGGCGGTGCAGTTGCAACAGTCCCCATTCCTCAGTCTCGTTTCGGACCAGCGGACCCAGCAGGTACTGCGTTTGATGAATCGGCCTCCCGATGCGCGGCTCACTCCAGAGGTCGCGCGCGAGATCTGCGAGCGAACCGGGAGCGACGCAGTTCTGGAAGGCTCGATTGCAGGCCTCGGAAGCCAATACGTCTTGTGGCTGCGCGCCCGGAACTGCCGCACCGGAGAGGTCCTCGCTGAAGAACAGGCGCAGCCGGCAAGGAAGGAAGAAGTCCTCACCGCGCTAAGCCAAATGGCGGTCCGAATCAGGACCAGGCTGGGCGAGTCGATGGCCACCATCCGAGAGCACTCGACGCCGCTGGAGCAGGCAACTACATCCTCGCTCGAAGCTCTGAAGGCGTTTAGTGTCGGCCATAGCGCCGCCTTCGCCCACGGGTTTGCTGCCGCGATCCCTCACCTGCAGCGCGCCATTGCCATCGACCCTCAATTCGCGATGGCCTATGCGGAACTATCGATCTATTGCTGGAACATGGGCCAAACCGATCTATCCGCCGAGTACACCCGCAAGGCCTATGCGCTTCGGGATCGCGTGAGTGACCGGGAGAGGCTCTGGATCCTTTTTCTTTACGACCGTCAGGTAACGGGAAACTTGCAGAGAGAGTTGCAGACTCTCGAATCATGGGTGCAAACGTATCCGCGCGATTGGTTGGCCCTTTCCGTTCTGGGAGGGTGGGGCACGATGGGCACAGGCCAATATGAAAGGGGAATTCAGGCTCTACAGGACGACCTTCGCCTGAATCCGGACGATTCATTCGCGTACGCCGGTCTCGCTCTGCACAATATCTTCCTTGACCGGTTCGGGGAGGCAGCGGAGGGCTTGCGGCGAGCCGCGGAGCGCAAGCTGGAAATCCAGGATTTTTGGGTCCTCCGTTACTATCTCGGATTTTTTAAGGGCGACCAGGCGGGAATGGAGCACGAAGTTGCGCGCGCCCGCGGACAGCACGGCGTCGAGGACTGGATGTGGCATAACCAGGCCCTGGTGCTTGCGCGTTCCGGTCAAATGCGGCAGGCGCGGACCATGTGGGACCGCGCAGCCGCATTGGCGCAGCAGGCGGGGAACCGCGAGAGAGCCGCGATCTACAGAAGCGCGGAGGCCGTCTGCGAAGCGCATTTCGGGAATGCGGCTGAGGCGAAACGGCGCGCTGCGGCGGCGCTCGAACTCGCGAAGGGGCGCGACGTCGAGTATTCCGCGGCCTTTGCGCTGGCGCTCTCAGGCGAGTCTTCCGCGTCTCAGAGGCTTGCCGAAGACCTGGAGAAACGGTTCCCGGAGGATACCCCGGTGCAATTCGAGTATCTACCCACTCTGCGCGCGCTTTCCGCACTCACGCATCGGGCGCCGTTGAACGCGGTCGAGCATTTGGAACGGGCGCGTCCTTACGATCTCGCGCTGCCGGGCACAGCGTTCTTTGCAAAATTCGGAGGACTCTACCCCGCGTATATCCGCGGGGAGTCGTACCTTGCAGCAGGGCGTGGCCAAGAGGCTGTGGTGGAATTTCAAAAGGTGCTGAATCACCGCGGCATCGTTTTCGCCGATCCCATAGGCGCCCTGGCACACTTGCAACTGGGCAGAGCCTACGTTGCCTCCGGCGACATGGCCAAGGCCAAAAACGCCTATCAGGATTTCCTTACCCTCTGGAAAGATGCCGACGAGGACATCCCCGTCTTCAAACAGGCCAGAGCGGAATACACCAGGCTGCACTGAAGAGAGCAAATGACAGCCTTCTGCAGAACTATTTTCGAGATGCCTTTAGCATCCCGCGCGAAATTTTGCGACGTCGCTGGCACAGTTGTGAGGATGAGGTAAGAATCATCCTTACATGCTTCGCTGATCTGATGGAGCGGGGTTCCGAACAGATGGTCGTCAACTCGGGAGAGTTCAAAGACTACCGCCGGAAATCTTGACCATGAAGAATAGCGGTCAAGGCGCTCAGAATCGGTGTCAAAGACGACAACTTCGATCGCGTACTGAGGGAATGCGAGCACTTGGTCATCAGTTACGGCGCGATCGGCCCTAACGCGCTCCTAGTAGTTGAACTCCTCGTCCGAGAAGTCGAGCTTTCGCTTGAACGAAAAGCCTCATTTATTGCCAACTTCCTGAGAGGTGCGCAGGGTTTTCATAAGAGCACTCAGTTGATCCTCGATGCCGTCGTATACTTCTTGGGCCTTTCGAAGCGTGGTTTCGGCCTCTTGCTGATTTGACACGCGATCCAACTCCAGCCTCTTCATTGAAGCAAGGCCGTCCTTCAATCGATTCATCTCGCTCGCGACCTTGTTCTTATCGGCTTCGGCGGCTGTCGTATTTTGTGCTTCCTCGGCTCGGGTCAGATTTGCCGTTATACCCCGGACGCCTTCCTGCACCTCACTCGTCCTCAATCGCGCTGCGTCGACCCGTTGCACTGCCCGCGCCACAGTCTCTGACTGTATCTGTAGCTCGGCAAGCAAAAGTTGCATGCTCTGACTGTGTGCGGTCTCTGTTCGCATATCCGCATGAATCGAACGCAACTCGCTCAAAATTGCTTGCAGTGACTGTTCCGATGGCGAAGAAGCTTGGCCGACACAAAAGCCAGGCGTTACGAGACCAAGCGCCACACAAAGCACTAATTTCATTCGGCCTCCCTACTACTAGATCGCTAATATTAAACCGTCCCTGGCGAGTAGTCGGCAACCCGATCTTCCGATTTGGCCGTTAAAGGGGCGATCAAACGCTGCTCCGGTGCCGTTCCCATGAACGGGATTTGCGGTAACTTGCTCGGATGGTTTCCACAAGAGGGGAGGTTACTGCAAATGCGACTTAACCGGTTGCCCCATCCAGGTCGACAGCATTACCGTCGACCAAGGGTGGGAGGATCGGATCTCTGATTTCGCTACTCACCTCTCGCATCCATCCGATACACTTGCCGCGAATTGCAACCGCGAGCGTCTTCTCCATGCAGAAGAGGTTGATCGTCGTATCTGTGGCTCATGGTTGCCGTTTCCGCCATTCCATAAGCACAATCGGAACCATGAGCGGCAGGCACAAGGCTCCGCCCAAACCCCGCAGCCGGGGGACGTAAGTGTCGAGCAGCAAGGTCACGACGAGAGCTAAAATGACCCATACTGCAAAGCCAAGCGCACGACGCTGAACCTTGTCCATGTTCCGACCTCACATCAATAGACGGAACGGGCGGTCTCAGAGTTTAGGGTCAACTGCCCGCACTCTGGCGGGGGACGAAACACCCCATCAGAAGTTCGGGGAATGCAAGACAGACAGACTTGTCGTGGTTGATTCGAAGAGTGTGCAGTGTGCTCGCAGATTCTTGACCGCGAGCGGAGCTCGCGACCTACATGGGCAGGCCAACCGCGCGAATCAGCTCGTCGAAGCGCTGGTCTGAGCGCAATTCGTCAAGCTGCGGTTCCACACCGATGTACCCGAGCCAGATGGAACGGTCACGGAGAGCTTTCTGCAGCCAGACAAATGCCTCGTCCCTTTCCCTCAATCCGATATAGACAATCGCGATGTCATAGGGCGAAACATACCTCTGTGTTGCCAGGGTTTTCAGCTGTTCCAGAATTGCGCGAGCTTCCTCGTGCTTCCCGGCCAGCGCGTATCCATGGCCAAGTCTTGCAACGGCGAACGTGCTTTCTGACGACGGACGCTCGCCGGCCTGCAATTCTACGATCGCGCGTTCAAATTCGCCCTTCTGTTCGTAAACCTGCGCCAGCCAGAGATGGGCAGGCTCAAATCCCGGGTCCATCTCCAGCGCCGATTGGAATTCGCTCTCAGCCCCATCGTAGTCTCGCGAAAAGTACAGCATCCGACCCAGATCTGTCTTGACTACAACTGATAACGGATCCATCGCAAGGGCTTTCTTCTTCTCCCGAAGCGCATTTGCGCTTCGTCCCAGCATGCCCTGCAGGGTACCTCCCCAGTGACATGCCTCAACGCAACCTGGGTTAAGTTCGAGTGCCCGATTGAATTCCGCTTCGGCTCCTAACCAGTCCCATTCGAAATCACGCTTCACCACTCCCAGTGCGGCGTGAGCATCAGCCAGCAGTTCATCCAGTTCCAGTGCTTTCAACGCTGCCGCCCTTGCCTTCGGATAGGCATCCATGGGTGCAAGTGCATTGTAGTAACCAAGGATGTTATAGCAATCAGCTATCCCGGCATAACCATGTGCGCTCTGTGGGTCGCGGTCGATTGTCCGGTGAAAAAGTGAAATTGCCTTTCCTACGCTTTCCTCAGTTCGTTTATTCCAAAAGTAGCGAGCCTTTAGATAAAGCTCGTGCGCTTCAGGGTCCACCCGGCGCGTTATCCTCAGGTGCGCTTGCTCCTCCGGAGTCAAAAGCAAACTGATTTCACCCGCGACTTGCCTCGCGATTTCACTCTGCAGCGACAGGATCTCCCGGAAGTCCCGTTCATAACTCTCCGCCCACAAATGCCGGTCCGTCGCGGCATGGATGAGCTGGGCAGCCACCCGGACCCGGTCGCCCGAGCGCATCACTGATCCTTCGATCACAGCGTCCACAGCCAGCTCTCGCGCGATCTGAGGGAGTGATTTACGCGAAGCTTTGTATTGCATCGCAGAAGTGCGCGAGATAACTCGCAGGGCCCGGATCTTAGCCAGGCTGGCGATCAACGCCTCCGTCATCCCATCAGCGAAATACTCCTGTCCCGCGTCTGAAGAATAGTTCTCTAGCGGCAAAACGGCGATGGATCGGACTTGCCGGGCGCCGCTCTCCTGAACATGCTGCGTGGCCGAGCTCGATGCTTCCACTCGCACTTCGTCAACCTGCCCAATGAATCGGTACCCCAGCCTCGGCAGAGTTTCGATGTATCGCGGGGTGGCAGAAGAATCGTTAAGAGTCTCTCTCACCCGCGCTATCGCGTTGTGGAGGCCATGACTGAAGTCGACAAACGTATCCGCCGGCCAGATCTCCAACCGGAGCTCTTCATGGGTCACAAGATCGCCGGCCCGATGCAACAGTTTCGCGAGCACCCGCAAGGGCTGACCACGCAGACGGAGCCTGACTCCCCGTCTCCGCAACTCACCCGCGCGGAGGTCCAGTTCGAATTCGTCGAAGCGAAGCACAGGGTTAGATCCGTTCGCGGCTGGCCAGATCACTTGAACGTGCGCAAAGCCTACCACGAGCGATTCTCCGATGACTGTCCCCCAATCGCAAGTCTTTCTCCATCACAGACTTGGCAGGCGAGGTATTTTTGGGAATGGATGGAGGTTGGGTGGTAGTGCCGCCTCGCGAAGGATACATTGCGCGTTGTGCCTCCCGGGCAACAATTCGAACCGCACTCAGGAGGCTCTCATGACCAGAAGTATCGCCACGATCTCCCCGGCCACATGCAAGCGCGCGGTGGACGCTAGGGACGGCAATGCGTCGGCAATGCGTCGACATGATACCTATTGCAGCAATTTCACTCGTGCGCTGGTGACGCCGCCGGTTGTTTGCGTCCTTATGTAAGCGTCTGCTTGTCGCCGTATAGACAGATGGGAAGCGTCGGAGTTTAGACGCGACGTTTGTCTTGGGAGCGTCGATCGCGCGAGTGGTTAGTCTCTGCAGGTAAACTCGAACAGTTTCCAGCCGAACCGGGACAAAGCGTGGTCGTACAGTTCGTTGGCAAGAAACACGGCATTGTCTATGGCGTGGATTCGCACGATCACTTTTATGACCGGCCCGTGCATCTCGTGCCAACGTAGAACGGCTATGATTGCAGCGGCCAGTTCGATCACCGACCGTCTTTTTGTTCTGTGCAGGGGAGGTGTTAAACGCGCTGCTCAACCTTGCCCAAGGGAACCCACAGGCGTACTTTTGAACCTGGGGGCAGACATGAAAACCGCCAATCCTTCCAAGTGTCTAGGCTAAGCTGCAAGCGATATGTTTTGCAGAGCACGGCCAAAATGCTTGCCCTGCTGGCTACACTCTCGTACACCCTCGTCCCGACGACGGAAGTTCGAGTTCAGACTGAGAGCGGGGGCATGACTGCTGTCTTACCTAAGTTCGCCGTAGCTGCCATCCATCCTATGAAGCCTTGGGAACCTGGACAGCCAGGTCGTAACTCTCATTCGACATTCACTCCGGACGGCCTGTTGGACGAAGGCGTCCCGCTTAAAGCGCTCATCCGGGTAGCGTTCGGCGTCTCCGAAGATCAGATCCTTCGATTGCCCGACTGGACCCAAGGGAGATTACTATATCGCTGCCAAAGTCGATGCCGCTGATGTGCCGCAATTTAGCAAGCTCACGCCGCGAGAGAAATGGGCGATGGTCCTGGTGCTTTTGGAAGATCGCTTCGGCTTGAAGTTTCACCACGAAACCAAAGATATGCAGACTTACAGGTTGGTGATCGCTAAGGGTGGTCCTAAGCTGAAGAAATCCAGCCCCGAGGAGCTTGCCGAAGACGCAGCAAGCCCGCCACCAAAGGTCTCCGGATCCGGAAATGGACTCCACGTGGAACAGAATGGAGCCTCAATGGCGAGCATCGTGCACCTCATTTCCAATGCCCTACACAGCCCCGTGATCGATAAGACAGGGCTTACCAACCGCTATGATCTCACGCTTGATTTCTCGCCGGATGTCGCTGAGTTAGCGCCGACGGCTCGGGGCAGCGAACGAGCTCCAAACATCTTTACTGCACTCCAGGACCAGCTTGGTCTGAAGCTCGAATCGGGAAAAGGCTCGGTGGATGTTATTCTGATCGACGATATTAAGCAGCCTTCGCCAAATTAGCGCTTCCCCGAGGGCACAACGTTAACGTTTGGCGAAAGCAGGACAGACGGCAGTCTGTCCTGCTTTCCCTCCAGTACAATCCGGTCGTTTTTCAGGTGGCCAATCGGGCAAACTCCGGTGCGAGCATTAGGTGCGAGCCCGTAGTTTCCGCGCGCCTCTAAAAATGTGACCATGGTATAATGACCATGGTGAGGTGCTATTCTTGAAAACAATCGCGGCCGGAGAGTTCAAAGCTAAGTGCCTGGCGATTATGGATGAAGTGCAGGCCAGAAAGACAAAATTCGTTATCACCAAAAACGGAAAGCCTGTTGCCCAGATGATCCCGGTCGAAGAAGTTGAGGACAGTCTGTTCGGTTTTTATGCGGGAAAGCTAGCGATTTCCGGCGATATCGAGGCTCCTTCGGTCCCGCCTGAGCATTGGAAACGCCTCAAGTGATCGTCGTCGATACATGTGTAGTGATCTGGCTTGCTTCGGATCCCAGTTTGCTCTCGGCCGCGGCGACCGATGCGATTCGAACTGCTCGAGAGAACGGCGGGGTGGGTATTTCCTGCATCTCCCTGTTTGAGTTGGCGTGGCTCGCCAAGAATCAGCGAATCGTGCTAAAGACTTCCCTTGAGGCATTTCTGGTTGAGGTGGAGACTCGCTTCCTGATCCTGCCGATCACAGCAGCCGTGACGCGCATCGCCGTGGAGTTTCCTTCGCCGTACCCTCTCGATCCCATGGACAGAATTATCGGAGCGACCGCGCTGGATCGTGGCGTTCCTCTGGTGACCAAAGACAAGATGATTCGAAAAGCAAAAGCGTTATCGGTCATCTGGTAAGGTCTTGTCCGGAAAGCCGACTAGAACGAAGCCGCTGGCGCGGCGGACACTGCCTGAGCGCGGAGCAACCAGCAGCAGTGGCTGAGGTAAGGTTGGGGGTAATCAGGGGACGGGAAGGTGTGAAAGATTTCAGTCCGCCCATGGTCGTCCCGGTGCCCCGCTCGTTATTCGATGGCAGGTACTCGGTTCTCCAGCCCTCCGATCGGATCGTGAGTCTGAAACTGGGGTTGCACAGTGCACGCAGGAGGAGTGGCTTTGGTCTTTTATCGTGTTGAGAAACAGACCACCCTGCCCTTTCTTAGGCGGCTGCGACAGTCGAGGTAGCGGTCTTGCGGCGTCGGCGTACGCTAAATAACCGGATAAGGTTGTAACTGATGCAGGTCCACGTAGCTTCCATGCCTGCTTTTTGTTGCCCACGGCAGCGAAATTGCCGGAGCCCACATCGCTCTTTTATCCAGGCGTGCGGGAACTCGGCGATCTGCGAGCGCTGGTGGTATATTTTCTGTGCCGCCTCAGTCTGCATCTTGGCTTTGAATGCGCTTGTTTCCGTAGACTCCTCAAGACGTGTGATTGAGCGTCTCCACTGTGGTTTCGGTTTCTTCGAGGCACACTGAGCGCGATAAACGCAGGAAGCGCAAGCTGCCTTTGGCGCCTTGTACACATGCGTGCGCACCCCGTGTCCACGATCGAGGACCGTCTTGTGGACTAGTTGCTGTCCGGCAGGGCAGAGGTAAACGTCATTCTTCGCATCATATGGAAAAGCACTGCTTATAAAGGCCCCGGAGCGTCCCTGAGCATCCGATTCTGTCGGTTTCCAGCTGTCTTGCCACGAACCGTAAAAGTCGACACCAGACTTTGCAGCAGCCTGCACGGCTGCATGGTTGGTGTAGTCTCCATCTGCAATCAACTGCTTCGGCAGCAATCCCAGCGTCGCTTTACAGCGGTCAAGGGCTGGTTCCAGTTGACGATAGTCGATGGCGTCAGTGGTAGCCTCTACGTTCACTACGAATCCGTGGGTGGTGTCGGTCACTAATTGCACGTTGTAACTGGGCACTGTGCCACCTTCGCCGTTACGCATCACATGAGCTTCGACATCGGTGGTGGATGCCCGCGCTACAAATGTCTTCTTATCCTCTTTCTTTTTTTCTTGCAGACGCTCCACTTCACGAAGCGCGCTTTCCAGGCGGGTTACGCGTTCACGAGCCGCCCGCTCTTTCGCAGCCGCTTGGCGCGTGGCCACCTTCTCTTCCTCGGCGGCTTGTTCGTTCATCTTCTCTAGTTGCGTTTGTGCTGCGGCAAGATGGGCTTCGATCTTCTCTTTGCGTCGAAACGTGTTTCCGCTGGCGTTGGCTTTGATCTTGGTGCCATCCAGCGTCACCCGTTCCATGGTGATCAGCCCTTCGGCACTCAGCACTCCCACCACCTGCACGAACACACTACCGAGCGCGTCCTTGTTATCAGAACGGAATCCGGACAGGGTGCGATAACTAATAGGTTGCAAACCGCACAGCCACTGGAACGCAGGTTCATACTCACATCGCCGCGCAATCTCACGTGCCGAACTGATCCCTCGGCTGTAGGCATACAACCATAAACTTATGAGCAACTGCGGAGCTGTATGGTCTCGGCCAGCACGTCCCTCCACAGCTGCAATCTTGGCGTTATACAAACTTAGATTCAACCCGCCGATCATCTCCCAAATCGACCGTGCACTGTGGTCGTCGTCGATCATTCTCTCTACATCCACAGTACGAAACACAAGCTGGGAACGGTCTATCGATGAAAGGCGCGGACGAGGACGAGGGGAATCTGAAGGTGCGCTCACGCTTTTAGTCTAGTGGTGTTATTGTTGCAACAATAGCCCTTTGCTGTTGTCAATTTCTTCACACCTTCCGGTCACCTCGTTTTCGGAACCGATGTCTTGATTAGCGATGCGCCGCTAGATGTCCTCGCGATACAAGCGCACGCGGCGCAATCATCACAAACGTATGGGATGCAGACAAGTAATACGGCGACAGCATACCTACTGCAACAGATGAACACTCTTCACGGTGAATTGGGTATCCGGTCGCCGTATTGCTTCCGAACGGTGCATTTGTAACTGCTCTGCTTCAAAATTGCGTTGGGTGCCGACAATGAATGATCGAGACTGCAACACCCCATTTCCATTCAAGATTCAACGAACGATCGGGAGCTATTTACCGGCCCTTAATGGCTCAACATCTCATGTGACGCAACTTCGGAACCGAAAGGTGCGGATATTTTGAAGCTTCATATTTAGTGCTACATCTGAGTCTGAGAGCGCCTTTGGCCTATCTCGCTGTCGGTAACGCGCCTTTCGATCTGGATTCGCGTCAATAGCCGCCGCATGATCCAAACAATTGACAGCTCATCACTGCGGCGCTCTGATCCGGCGCGCTACCGTGCGTTGGACGAGGAGCCGCGACATTCAAATGAGGTGTTTTCAAGTTCAGATAAAGAACTTTCGACCTTTTTGGTACAGATGTGTATCAAATAGATGGTATGGCAAAAACGAATGACAATCCGAAGATAGGCCGTCCTCGGGGGTTCGACACGGCTGCTGCCCTGGATGCGGCGATGCGCGTCTTTTGGGAAAAGGGGTACGAAGGGGCTACGCTCACAGATCTGACAGATGCCATGCGGATTAACCGCTCCAGTATGTGGGCCGCTTTCGGCAACAAGGAAGAACTCTTCAAGAAGGCATTTGAGCGTTATCTCGGCACGTATCAGGGATACATACGCGAAGCCCTAGAGAAGCCCACGATTCGGGAAGTAATCGAATCGTCCCTTCGGGGTACCGTGGATTTCCTGGCGACTCCCGGCAATCCGAAAGGTTGCCTCTCGGTACACGGAGCGTTGGCGGTCGGAGACGAGGCAGATCCCATCAAGCAATGGTTGATTCAGCTCAGGAAGAATGGACTAGCGCTCGCAAGAAAGCGATTCGAGCAGGCTAAGAAGTCCGGAGACCTGGGCGAAGATGTGGACCCGGCAGCATTGACTCGATACGTTGCTGCGCTGATCCAGGGACTTGGCGTACAGCACGCGAGCGGCGCGACGAAACCAGAATTGATGAGAGTTGTTGATGTCGCCCTTCAATACATGGGCTATCTGGACGAAGGACAACACAGCAATCACAAAGAAAATCAGGCTCGCAGAGGTCAACGAGCCTGATTTTCTTTAGACCGACCGAGCGACTTAGAAGCTGAAACCACCGTCAACATGGAAGTTTTGTCCGGTGATCCAGATGGCACGCGGCGAAAGCAGGAAGACCGAAGCTTCCGCAATATCTGAGGTCTTTCCGAGCCGACCGAGCGGTACCATAGCAACGGCAGCCTCGGGCGGTGCGCCCATTGCCGCCATGATCTCATTGCGAATTTTGTCGCCGCCCGGTGTCTCAACGCCGCCGGGCGTGACGATGTTCACACGAATCTTGTTTGCGACACCTAACTCCTTCGCAAGTGCCTTCGTGTAGTAGTTCATCCCGGCCTTGCTTGCGCCGTAATGAACGAGTGGACCGTTGCCCGGCAGATCGCTCCCGGACGAGATGTTGAGGATGGAGCCTTGTGTTGACTCCTTCAGCGCGGGCAACGACGCGTTTGTTACGCGAACGACCGACAGTAGATTCGACGCAATCGTCTCCTGCCAAACGGCATCCGAGATGGCCTCGGAGTTCGGCAAAACGAGCTCTGCAGCTGCGGCATTGTTGACGAGAATGTCGAGTCCGCCAAGCGCCTTGATGGACTCGTCAACGAGCTTCTTGCAACCTTCAAGGGTCAGAATGTCACCCTTGATGAAGGTCGCGCCTGCCGGTGTTTGTTCGTGACGATTACGCGCGACGACTACAACCGAAGCGCCTCCGTCAAGAAGACGTTGAGCGATGGCGGCACCGATACCTCGGGAACCTCCAGTGACGAGAGCGCGACGACCCGCGAACTCCTTGGATAGGTCAAGAACTGATTGAGACATGTGTACCTTTCTCCTTCGTTTTCGAAATGCGCCATGATGGTGCATAATGTGAACCTATCGATTCAGATGTATAGCAGCTCCAATGGATGCAAAGTTTGTGATGGCAAGGGGTGAAAGGAATCTTGAATAGCAGGTAAAAGAGAACACCAGTTCAGCCCATACCGCCCCCGACGGCCAAGATTTTGCATCCACGCCTGTGGCTTATACATCTGAACCAAAAGATTCAGAATGCGGCCAAGTGCCAAGGGAGAGTTCGAAGCATGGGGAAGATTCTAGTAACGGGAGCAAGTGGCGACATTGGAAGAAAGACACTTCTGCATTTGCTGAAGCTGAAGCCTGCCAATCAGTTGATTGGGCTTGTGCGAGATCCATCCAAGGCAGCGGATTTGGCGGCCAAAGGTATTGAGATACGGCAGGGCGATTATTACGACCGCGCTTCGCTTTCAAGGGCTTTCCAAGGTGTTGAGAAGCTGATGCTGACTTCTACCCACGCCTTTACCGACCGTAAGACGGCTCATGCCAACGTGATCGATGTGGCAGCCGAGGCCGGCGTGCGACACCTCGTCTACATGCCGATCTATCACAAGGCCGGTTCGACCTTCACCATGAAGGAAATTACCGAGGAAGACATCTTCTCGATCGAGAAGCTGCGGTCATCGGGCCTGGCCTATACGCTCGTACAGCACCCGCCGTTCTTGGAGCCTGCCATCATGTATGCCGGGCCGAACGCCGTGGAGACGGGTGTTCGGGTACCGGCAGGCAGCAGCAAGTTCACGGCGGCGACCCGTGACGATCTAGCGGCGGCTCATGCGACGGTCCTGACCGAGCCTGGACACGAAGGCAAAGCCTACTACCTATCGGGCGCACCCGCGGTCTCGTGGGCCGACATTGCCCAGATTCTCTCGGATATCCACGGTAAGGATGTGCCCTACATCACGATCTCGGATGAGGAATACATCAAGTCAATGCAAGCGTTGGGCTTTCCCGATTTCGTTGGCCCTTTCATCTTGAAGTGGGTTCAGGGCATGAACCAGGGTGAGTGGGAAGAAGTAACCGACAATCTCGAAACACTCATCGGCCACAAGCCCACGACTATCGCCGAGTATTTACGTTCGGCCGCGGACGCGGCTAAAACCCAAGGGGGTGCGTCATGAAGGTCGGCTTTATCGGCGCGGGCGTCGTTGCTCAAACTATTTCCAAACACGTTCTTGCCCTGGGTCATCGGGTGTTGTTGAGCAACACCCGAGGTCCTGAGTCACTGGCCCCACTTGTGAAGGAACTTGGGTCTGGCGCAGAAGCCGGAACACCGCAACAGGCTACAGAACAAGACATCGTCGTCCTGGCCGCGAACTGGCCGAATGTGCAAAAGGCCATGTTCTCGGGTAATTCAGGACAGGGTAATTCAGGACATACGAAATTACCCCCCCACATCAGCAAAAGCGTCCGGAGTGCGAAATGCTGTTCATCACCCCGAGGAAATCGGAAGTTTCAAACAGATAGCTCAGCCCCGTGCGAAACGCCGGCAGCAATTCAATGCTGGGCTCCTGCTCGCCGTTTGTCGTCGCCTGGTCTCGTCCGAACACTGCCGATGTCACCTTGTCAGCTATTTAGCCTCCAGAAACGTGCCAGGCGTAACGATCCGAACTCCCTGAAAGGGATGCAGTGCAAGCAGGTCCGCATCACCGGTCACAATGCGAGTCGCCTGGCCGCTTACAGCGAAAGAAGAAACTTGTCATCCTTCGGATCGCGGCAGGCGGTTATCTGCACATCGATATCGATCCATTGCGCCTCGCGGGTCAGAACAGCGAGAAAACGCCGCATGTCTTCTTCATCGATATAAATGACGAAACTGTTTCCGGCTGAGAACCTTGAATAGCTCCGTGAGGGTTCCAAGAGAGAGCAGAATGGCTCCCTCCTGATGTGCTCGGTCAACCGCCATCCGCGACTTCGGTCCCGGCGACAGCAATGCGCTGACAAAGACGTTGGTGTCGAGGACACAGCGCAATTACACGCCATTCAGAAGCGAATCCAAGACCTCAGGAGTAAGCCCGCGCTCCCGTGCCTTGCGCCCTGCTTCATCCAGCACCTGTTCCAACGCCGGAAGCTCGTTGGATGTCAACTCGCGCAGCCAAAGTCCCACCAGCGCCTGCATCTTCAGCTTCTCTTCGGCGCGGGCGGCACCATAGGCGCGCGCCATCTGCGGGTCCAGAGGGATGGAGATCGTCTTGGTCGGCATGATGGAACTCCCCGGTTCAATATATGGTAAGTCCGGATTTCATTTCCGCGACAGGGGATTTCAAGCGCCCGCTCCTGGTTGGGCCCTGTCAGGCGAGCTTCACCGCCTGGGGCCCGTTTGTCACCAGGTTGAACGATATTTCGTTTGGGGAATTGAGTCGCCAGACCACTAATCTTGACCGCTCATCTGAGTACTTCCCTCAAATCTTGCCCTCGGAGATCAGCCAGGCATGCGAGGTTCCGTCGACCCATGCGAGCATACAGCTGCTGTCATTTATGCAGATCCTTAGCTTTTTGGGTTCCTTCTCCCAGCTATGCAGGGTTGGCATCCTTTGCGCAGGCGCTAATCCTTCGAAACAGACCGAGCCGGCGTTGTTCCTTGCCTGCACCCGTAGCCTTCCAATCTGTACATCAATACTTCGCCAGCGGTGCGGCTTCGTAGCCCACGAAGGGTGAAGCGTCTGAAGGACACACGCAGTTGCGAGTACATATGTAGCAGTTCGTTCAAGAAACATTGCTTCCCCTCTCTGGAACGCCTTGAAGTACGCTGCCTATTCGTCGACCTTGAAGATCTTGATCTTGATCAACTTTGCCAGCGTCAGGTCCTGCAAGCCCCGTGCACGCATCCGCTCCACAAAGGCCCGGTCGATGTGAAAAATGCTCATCTGGACCAGCTCCTGTTCCGTGGGCGTAAAGCCCAGTGATTTTGCCTCCTGCACCTTCTCCGGAGTTACTCCGACAGCCTTCATCTCCGTCAGCTTTCCCGCGCGTAGCTCCGGGTATCCCGCCGCGGACATCGCACGAACGTACGCCGGTGTTACGTGGAGGGCCCTCAAGCCCATCAGCTTGTCCGTCGAAAGTTCTGTCACCCCAAGGCCTTTCATCTCATTTACCCATGCGGTGGTTACATTCAGCATCAGAAAGCCAAGCTGCTTCCTCGGTGTAATGCCGTCAAACCCCATAGACGCCATCTGCTTCACGAATGCCTCGCTCGGGGTGAATTGATACCGGCCGCTCAGCACGCCGTCGTGGACGTTGCCACTGCACGTCAGGTCGCCCGCATCTGCGCTCATCCGCCCCGTCAGCGTAGTGCCTTCGCTCTGCAGCATCTCCGCGGAGACACCCGTCCAGCGGCTCCATTCCGTCGAAGAGTTATTCGTGTCCGAACAGCCGTCGGATTTCTCGTCGCAGTCGATCCGCGCCAGCATCAGTTGCGCCCTGTCAGCTCGATTGGCGCCGTGCGCCTCCGCCAACATGCAAAGCCCCGACAGCGACTGCGCAAATCCTGTCGAGCACCCCAGCAACAACAGCACGAAAGCAATCATCTTCATGTCATGTCCTCGAAACGGCGTTTTTAACGCAAGAATCTCCTGATGCAGTCCATCACTGCATGAAGACCATCCTGTGCCGGGTGGTTAGTCCAAAAGACCAGTCATCTTCAGCTTCACCAGTTTGTCCAGATCGGTGCTGTTGAAGCTGTGTGCCTTGGCCTTGTTCATGAACTCCTCATCGATGTGAAACGTCGCCGCCTTGCGCACCTCGTGGAGATCGGCGTTGGGAAAGGTCGTCTTGAGCCAATGAACATATTCCGGCGTTATACCCTGCGCCTTCAGGGACACGAGCTCGTGTGTGGAGATCCCCTGGAAACCTGCGCCCGCCATTGACCTGGCATACTCCGGTGTCACACCAACGGCACGAAGAGAGATCAACTCATGTACGTCGGCAGCTGCAAGTCCCCCAGCCTTCATTTGCGCCACATATTCCGGCGTAATGCCCTGTGCCTTCATGCTGACAAGTTCATGTGTCGAAATCCCGGGGAAGCCTGCGCCGGCCATCGCTTTCGCGTACTCCGGTGTCACACCAACGGCACGAAGAGAGATTAGTTCATGCACGTCGGCTGGTCCTAGCCCCGAAGCCTTCATTTCCGCCACATAGTCGGGCGTAATGCCCTGTGCCATCATGCTGACGAGGTCATGCGTCGAAAGCCCTGGAAAGCCAGCGCCGGCCATCGCCTTCGCATACTCCGGTGTTACACCAACAGCGCGAAGAGAAATCAGCTCATGCAGGTTGGCAGGTCCCAGTCCCGCAGATTTCATTTGCGCCACATATTCCGGCGTGATGCCCTGTGCCTTCATGCTGACAAGTTCATGCAACGTGGGTTTCCCGAACCCTGTCGCCGCCATTGCCTTGGCGTACTCCGGCGTAACACCAACGGAACGAAGGGAGATGATCGTATCCAAATCTTTATTGAGGTCGAGCGGATATCCTGCGTCCTGCATCTTCTGCAGGTAATCGTGTCCCCCGGCGTTTTCCGCACCCTGCGTCTCTTCGTTGCGCGGCGCAGGATCGGGCGTCGGAGATGGCTCCGGAACCGGCGAGGTAGAAGCAGCAGCAGCGGGATCGGGTGCCGGCGCCGGCGTGAAAGCAGGCGCAGCCTGGCTCACTTCCACATCTACACTCTCACTGCGAAGCGCAGGGACCGTCACGGCGACGTTTCCGCTCGAAGCCGCTACAGGCGCGATGTGTGCTTCTGCCTGCTCCGCCATCAAGCCCTTCTTCGCATGCGGAGCCACCACCAGGCCTGCCACCACCAACCCCGCGACCGCAACACGCGCCACGCTCATCGATCCGTACTCCATCGTGCTCTCTCCCATCACCCTTCGAATCCGGTTCAACAGAGTCCCGCCTTTTCCGTGCAATGCAACCGCCAGCTGCAGATGCTCTGCCCTCTGCTCCTCCATCTGCAGCAAAGCCTCGGCATAGATCCCCGGGTCAGCACAGGTCCGCGCCGCAATCTCGTCGCAGCAAACCTCACGCAGTTCCCGTGTCCGTCGGCTCATCCACCAGACCGCAGGATGGAAGAAGAAGAGGCATTCAATCACCGTCTGCAGCAGATTGCAGAAGTAGTCCCAGCGGCGAATATGCGCTAGCTCATGCGCCAGCACTGCTTCCAACTGGGCGGCTGGAAGTGATGTAGCCACGCTTAATGGAAGCATGACCGTCGTCCACCAGATGCCCATGGCCATCGGCGAAATCACGTCGCGCGACACCCGCACCACTACCGGCTGTGCCAGGCGAAGCTGCCCCACCACCTTCGCAAAGCTATGCTGCACCGGCTCCGGAACCGCCAGTTGCGCACGGCTCCGTAACGACCTCAAGCGCCACCAACCACCGGCAGCCCGCAGCGCCAGAAAACAAACTCCGGCCAGCCACACAGCATCGATCCAGGGCATCAGCCAGTTTGCATGTCCGGCAATCCAAAGCTCGCCGCTGGCCATCGACCGAGCAGCAAATGGAGCCTCCATCACAACTACTTCATGCAAATTTCCTATGTGGGAAGCGGCCACCGTTTGTTCCCCCTGCTTAAGGGGAATGACAAGCCGCTCCTGTCCGGCGAAGGTTGCGATCGCCGCCAGTGGCATCAGCCCCAGCATGGTCATCGCCACCCCATAGCGCACTGCCGTCGTTACATGAAAAAGGCAACGATCCACCAGCAGATACGACAACGCGATGATCGTGCTCTGCCAACAGAAATGAAGCAGCGTCCACCCCAGCGCCACCACCTCTCCCGAATGCATCAGGTCGCTCATCGGCCAGCCTCCTGTCTCCGCCGCGCCAGCAGTTTGCGAATCTCGGCCAGATCTTCCTCGCTGGCAGGCTCCATCTCCAGGGCTCTCAGGGCCAGCTGTGCCGTACTGCCGGAAAACAAACGCCGGCTCAACTCGCGCACAAAGCGCCGCTCTGTCTCTTCCTTTTCCACCGCCGCGCGATACACATGCGCGCGGGCGCTCTCGTCCCGAATCACCAGCCCCTTGTCCACCATGATCTGCATCAGCTTCAGCACACCCGTGTACACCATCGGCCGCTCTGCACTGATGGCCTCATATACCTCGCGGACCGTAGCCGATTCGCGCTCCCAAAGGATGGCAAGAATCTCCAGCTCCCCTTCTGTCGGCCTGACTGGTTCTTTGGTCTTCATCATGCTCGGAACAATATACGAAGCAGTTCGTACATGTCAACGAAAATGTTCGTAGTTATTGGATTACGTCTCGGCCGTCTGAGGTGACAGCATGCCTCCGGTCAGTCCGGTAACCGCGGCATCAAAGGGCATTAAAGGAAGAAGGGCATAAAAGGACAGGGCATAAAAGGCAGGGAATGCAGGACAGGGAATGCAGGACAGGGAATGCAGGACAGGGAATGCAGGACAGGGAATGCAGGACAGGGAATGCAGGACAGGGAATGCAGGACGGGAATGCAGGACGGGAATGCAGGACGGGAATGCAGGACAGACGGAAGTTACCCTAATGCAACCGTATTTGATAGCGGTACTTCGACGCGCTTTCCCTTAGTGTCAGTTCCGTCTGTGCTGGTTTGTTCAACGTTCCTGGAGCAGCCTTCTCGACGCCCTGCTGCGTTGACACTATTGGTGCCATCGCGAAGATGACGACTATACTTATCGCTACCACAATCTGCTTTCCCTTCTATTGTTTCCTCCGTGGGTTGCGCTGTACCGAACAGGCTTGGACTACGTTCTCGACTGACGACTTCAGGCCGATGCGCGTTTCACTGGACGGTGCGCTTCACGACGCGAGCGGAACTCCCACGGTGAATTGTTTCCGGCAGGAGCACCAAGTTGGCCGCTTCCTCAGCATCCTTGAGGAGCGTCTTACGCGGCGTGCCTATCTGCGCACGCATGGTCAGCCCACGCGCTAAATCCGTGACTTGGGTTGCGCGCGCGGCCACGGGAAAGTCAGATGGGATTTCTCCCGCGCTGATCCCGTCCCGGAAACGGCGCTCCAGCAGCGCCGCGCCGCCAGTGGCCGCGTTCTGCAGGAACCGCTGAACCTCAGCGTCGTTCACAAGCGGCGCGACGCACATCAGAAGGCAGCCCCGGGCGGACCCTTTCTCGGTCGCACTTTCGACGGCGTACCTCAGAAAGCCCGCGATCGAGTCGCGAAGACCCGGTGGCGAAAGGAGTGCTTTGGCTGCGCGAGCGCCCTTCCGTTCTGCGTACGCCCTAAGGACGCGCAAGAATATAGCCCGCTTGTCCCCGAAGACGGCATACAGGCTCGGCCGTCCCACACCCATCCCGGCGACGAGATCGTCAATCGTCACTCCGTCGTAGCCTTTCGACCAGAACACCTGGGTCGCCTTTTCCAGCGCCCCCGTCTCGTCGAAGCTGCGCGGTCGACCCCGCGGCCTGGCGGTATTTGGAATCATTTAGTTCAAAACTCCTTGACAATCTCCATCCCCGCCATTATACAACTGAATAGTTCGAAATTAACAAGCCGGCTCTGGCCTCGGGCCTCGCGACTCGGCCTTCACCCTTCACCCTTCACAATGGAGACGCCCATGGAACATTCGATCGCTCTCGTCACCGGCGCCACTTCCGGGCTCGGCCATGCGGCAGCCCGCCTGCTCGCCGGAGAGGGCTGGCACGAGATCATCGTCACCGGGCGCAGCCTGGCCGGGGCCCAGCAAGCGGCCGCTCAACTCGCGGCTGAGAACAAAACAGTGATCTTCACGCCGCTGGCGCTGGATCTGGACAAGCCGCCCAGCGTTCTCGCCCTTGCCGAGCTCGTCAAGCGAGGTCGGCCGATCGATTTCCTGCTGCTCAATGCAGGGATGGTCCCAGGTAAGAAGCGCGTGCTCACTGCGGCGGGCCTCGAGGCTTCTCAGGCCCCGCTGATCGGCCATCATCAACTAACTGTCGGTTTGCTCCGCGCCAACCTGCTGAGCCCCAACGCGCGGATCGTTATCGCCGGCGCAGAACCTGCCCGAGGGGGCGTACCCCTGTTCAGCTACACCGACGTGCCAGCCTTCGCGGCCAAATACCACCAGGGTGACCGAACCGCCGCTGCGGAAGCCCTGCTGCGCAACGGGCCGAACGTGAGGTACGTGCCCAACAATGCGTATGCCGACGCGAAGCTCATGATCGCTTGGTGGGTCGCGGCGCTGGCGCGCCGGCTACCCTCCGGCATGGCCGTGTACGCTGTCTCGCCCGGTGCGGCGACCGACACCAAGGTGGTGCGAAACGCTGGCCCGGCGTTGAAGTATCTGTTTATCCCCATCGTGAACCTCATTCCCGGCATGAATCAGACGCCGGAGACCGCGGCCCGTCGGTACCTCCAGGCGTCGGAGTTCGGAACCGACGTCTCAGGGCAATTCTTCGCCTCGGCTCAAGGCAAGTTCACAGGCCCAATTGAGGCGATGCGTCACCCGCACTTGCACGATCGCGCCAGCCAGGATGCCGCGTGGCAGGCCGTCGTCAAGGTCTCTGGCGTCGATTTCGAGCCTGCCAGGAATCTGACTGGGGACAAATCTGACTGGGACAGCCGAAAAGTTACCTAATTGAAACGATGGTTGAGTCGCTAGGCTCGCAGGTGCTCGCCGGGCAAATGTGAGTTCGCTCTGACGGCTGTCCCCTATTGCGAACTGCTGTACGGCCGCCCTTCTGAGCAACACCTCTAAATCCACTTGACAAGTAATCGCTCTATGGCGGTTACCAAATAATTCTTCTCCAGCTCTCGACGCCATCCGAAAACCGTACTACTGTGGGACTAACAACACACGTCAGCGCCGTCTTTACCACGACGACCCTGTTTGGCCTTGCACCCATGTGCTCTACCCGTGCATCCGCCGCCCACCACCGCGAAAGCATCAGCGCTTGTCAGCCTGATATCCGGTGTAGCAAGCCGTAATGTGGTTTCGAAGTGACGGACTACGCCTATCCGCAGCATTCCGCCTGTCCCGGCGTGCCGTGGAGCGCCACGCGAGGGCGCGCCTGCGGAGAGCAAGAATCACAGTGTCCACACAGGGTGCGCCCAGTGCGTCCTCTTGATGAAGTAGTTTTGACAATTCAGGAACCACCACCCCACCGGACACCAGCTCGAGGCTATCCCCAGCCAGAGGACACGGACGCCGGATGACATACGGGACGTCCGCTAGCACGTTCCTGGTAGGCCGAAGACCGTCCCGTTCGTCACCGCACTGGCGGAGCAGAACCGTCCCGATCGGCAAAGGGCCGGCGATCCAGCACAGGAGAAGGGGACTTATGGCGCTTAAGGCGCATTTCGCGCACTTTTATTTGGCCCGCTATCCCCCCAAACTAACCCCAAAGACCGCCTCCAAAACGCGCCGCCCGCGAGACCAGCATCGCCTCCGCAGCCTGGAAACCAGCCACCCACCGAGGCAAGATGCTCAAATTAATTGATGAACATCTTGACCATCTTCGTGAAACAAAGGACTTATTTGACCACCTTGCCCGATCCCCCCGCATCAGAGAAATTCGAGAAAGACGAAACGTAACCTCTTCTGTGCGACGCCGCTTCGCTCCAGGACTTAATTCGCTTAGTTCGCTTTCTGCGCACATTTCTACAGGCAACACAACCCCGGCAACCGGGGTGAATTCCTCGACCCCGACGACCTGGGGAACAGACCGCCCGTAACGTTGTTGCGGAACCCATGTCTTAGGCGCTCTGGCTGGCTTAGTCGGGTAATGCGTCGACATGATACCTATTCCCCCAGCGTAGGAATCCCTGGGAGGCAATCTCTTTTGAGGACGGCGACCAGGAGGGAAGACAAGGGAGGGAAGACAAGGGGACAGCTTACCGATCCCCACCCTGGAAACACGGCCGCCATCCGAACCTCCGTTCGTCAGAATGGCTGAGGATGGCCTGCTGGGTGGCTGAGCCTGTGGTACAGGGTATCTGGCTGTCAGCGTTGAAGGTCAGGCTGGACCTGGGGATCAGGTGCAAGTCTCAATCCAGGACTCGACGGTGTCCAAACGGAACAAAGCGGCTAAGCCGTTGTTGGCGTTCAGAAAGGCGACATGTTCATGGTGGATCTCTACCTTAACTGCAACCACGTACCGCGTAGCATGCGACCTGAACTTTACGATATAGGTCTTGCTGACCATGCCGCCATTATGCGCTTATCTAACAAGGTGCGCCCGGTGCTAGTGTTACCTCCTATCTCAGCCGCGGAGAATCCCTGATGTTAGTCTCACCACCTATAACTGAGTGGTACCTACAAAAGGCAGGCCCGGTAGGGCCCGCAAAGGTCATGTTTTCCGGATAACTGCGGGACCCAAAGCTCTCGCCTTCGCTTTGGCGTCAACAGAAAGTAGTCTGTTTTGTAACAGGCCGAAACAAGTCTACTTCAGTAACCATGAAGATAGCGTAATATGGCGTGATGGAACATCCAGATGGATGGTGTCCGTTCGACGTAGGCGACCGACGCACGTATCCGCATCTCTGCGCACCCACTCAGGTGCTGTACGCCAATGGTCAAACTGGAATAGGGGATTTTCTACACCTCGTTTCGCGGACAAGGGTTGAGAAGGCCCCTCTGATAGTGAGATGGCGATACATCGGAAAGGTGGTGAACCTTGAGCACATGCCTGGAATATCTACGCCTTCATCAACGTTACCTGCGCGCTCTAAGGCATTGGAGTGAAGCCACGCTTTCAGGGACTGAATCAGACGGAGATTCCACGGAAGCCGAACGCCGGGATACCTTTGGCAGGTTATCTCACCACAGGGACACCTGCCGGGAATGTCGGATAGCGTCACAAGGTGAGATCGCCGCCGTGCTCCGTAAAATAATTATCTAGGTACAACCGCCAGGCGTATGATCCGCTGCAGCTAGCTTCGAGGACGGCCCTGGCTTCGGCTGGGCCTCTTTTTGTCTGGCACTGCTCATCAGCGTGAGCGCAGGCCGGAGATAACACACGCGAGAGAAAAAGCAGACCCGTTCTCCACCCGGGCCACTCCCGGATCTTGTCAGGACTGTTGAAAGTCATTAGGCATTCTTAGCCTTTTCCATAGTCTTGGAGCGGTTTCCACTGTCGCGTCCGTTAGCTGCGCCGCGACTGCTTCAGAATTGATAGGGGGTGGGAGACTCTGGCCGGGGGTGGCTGTTGGGCAGACCTATCCGCATAAAGGCTTGTGTTCCTCTATCCTGTTTTCGAGGATTTCGATGAAGCCGTCGATTTTTGCTCTTTGTACTGCGTTTGGATTTTGCAGTTTAAGCGCACAGCAGCCTGTGTGGCAGCCATCGCCCGGACATGTGCAGATACCGATATGGCCGGGAGCGGCTCCAGATCCGCAGCCTGTACGGGGGCCAGAAAACATGGAGACCTCGGGAAACGATTTTCTTCCTGGCGGCCGACCAGCAGTTGGCGTGAACAACGTGACACGACCGACGATCACAGTCTATGCGCCACTGGGCAAAAATACCGGCGTCGCGGTGGTCGTGTTTCCTGGCGGGGGCTATCAGACGCTTGCCATTGATCTAGAAGGTTCCGAAGTGTGTGACTGGCTGACGCCGAGAGGAATCACGTGTGTGCTCTTGAAGTACCGTGTGACGGACGTGGGTCCCTATCCGAAATCAGGGCCGTATCCGGAATCACCTATGGCATTGGAAGATGCACAGAGGGCTATGGGGCTGGTGCGCTTTCACGCGGCGGAGTGGCACATCGATCCGCACAAGATTGGCGTGCTTGGATTTTCTTCTGGAGGGCATTTGTCGGCAGCAATCAGTACGCATTACGCCAAGCGTTTATATCCCACGGTCGATGCCGCCGACAAAGAGAGCTGCCGCCCGGACTTTGCGGTGCCTATCTATCCCGGTCATCTGTCGTTGGCTGCAGCTCAATGGGACGCTACCCAAGGTGCTAAAAAGTTCGCAGTCCCTCATGCGGCGAACGCCGACAGACAGCTTTCGCTAAATCCAGAAATCCCTGTGACTCCCCGGACTCCGCCGACGTTCCTCCTGCAGAACGAGGATGACCACGTAGACAACGTGGACGACGCGCTTGCTTACTACATCGCGCTGAAGAACGCCGGTGTGCCCGTGGAGATGCATTTGTATGCTCAGGGAGGGCACGCGTTCGGATTGCGGCGAACGAAATTTCCAGTAACCGCATGGCCTGACTTGGTTGAAACATGGCTTAGGACGATCGGGATGGTTTCCTAGGAGTCGTGCCCGGCTGGCAGGCTAAGCCGGTCACACACGAGATGTTCACACAATCGGTCAGGTCCAGCAGAGATAGTGTGCTGCCTTGGTTGTGAAATGGCCCCGCTTGCAATTGAAAAGCACCTTTTTTTTTCTGTCTGAACCACCACGATATACGGCTGATCCTCATAGTCCCCGAACCGATTGATGACGATTGCGCCGCCTACGGGAAACACCGCTTGAATCTGGAGTACTCCGCCCGTTGCCTGAACATAGTTGCGCAATGTGAGCAGGTACATGTCGGTTCGTTGTTCGATACGCGAGATCGAACTCTGCGGAACGTTCAACAGTTCCGCCAGGTCCGCCTGCGTGAGTTGCTTGGCGTTTCTCAGCTCGTCGAGCGCCATGCGCTGCAACTCTTCGCGTACACGCTGCCGATTCTCGGCAACACTTGTAACCTCCGCCTCGCCAGGAGGCGTTCGGCATGGAGATAACGTTTACCCGGCCCGGCCAAAAGATTATCAGCAATACCGCCGGGAACAGCTCACCAATAGTACGTGGCAATCACATCCGGATGATTGGGTGATCCGTTGATGACAGTAGTGTGCAGAACTATTTGCAGATTCTTCTTGTCCCACCCCCGGGGCGCAGCGAGCAGCAGGGAATCAATGTCCTCGGGACTGGTCAGGAATTCTCCGGCGGCACGCGTGCCCGCGTGACCGATACCAGCCGCGGTAATCAGGATTTCGCCGGTCTTCGAGTTGAGAATCCTGGAGATGATAGCGTAATCATCGGTGAAGTCCTGACTGGCCTTCCAGCCCCGGCTCTTATCGAAACGATCCTGAATCTGGTACCGATAGGCGAACACAAAACGCAGATTGTCGGTCATTTCGAGGGTCCAGGAATTATTGAATCCCCCGATAAGAATAGCCGGCCGCTCGCGAAGATCGCCCACCGAGATGTCCCCGCCAAAGCGCATGTCATACGATTTCTTACGCAGGGAAAGGAAGGACGCGATCCTGGCCGTCGCCGCAGCATCTCCCACGGTAACGTAAGTGTCTTTTTCAGAAACGAGATCATTGCCGTTTACGATGTCAGTCGAGCCCAAAGGAACAAAAAACTCGCGTCCCATAGTCTCCACCTTGTCCAGGCGATGTTCCTGCCGATAGCGGTCAAGGAAACTCCCGGACAGAGAATAAACGGCGTTACTGCCAACGTAGATCACGCTTCGATTTGGGGCTTTGAGAACTGGGGACCAGAACCGGTCAAACGCGGTTTCGCCAGTCGACCGGAATAAAGCGTAGAGGGCAGGAATCAACAAAAAGGCTATGACCGTTAATGCCATCCATGGAGATTGCCGGATCCGTCGGAGGGTGTTTTTGGTCGATTCACTCGAAGCAGGGGTCACCGGCGCTAGCTCAATCGGACGACTGTCTACGAAGGCCGGCACGGCGATTTCGGGAGCGGGCTCGTGGGATGAAACCTCGACCTCGCGAGGCACAACGAACTCGAACGATGCTTTATACGAACCTGAATGAATGGCAATCTTGACTTGGCGTGTTGCTGCTTCCGTCGCCTCATAAAACAGCGCAATCCGCTTTCTCACGTCAGCGGCGCGGATCCGAACCACCGGGTCCGCAGCCTGGTCATAGTCGGGGCGCCGGCCAAAAACCTCCACACCGATCACGCGTTCGCGCAGCGATTCGTCCTCTCCGTCCAAGCTATGGAGAACGATGTAACCCAGCAAATCCTGACATTGGCGGCTGGTGCGAAAGGGAAGGCTGCCCGCCATCTCTTCGAGCGCCTTCTTCACGAATTGCCTGGCCTCTTCAGAGAACGGGCCGGGCGGCGTCAGAAGGCCAGTCTTCTCGCCATTTTTCATTTGTCTTCCCCGCTGTTACCCATAGGCAACAGGTATTTTACCCCCCAATTACGTTGTTGAAAAGAAAACGCTTCCCGGGCAGCCTACTGTACCGCACCTTGTCAAAGGTACTGTTCCGGGAGTCTCTTACACTCCGTCAGGCCACTGCAGGTTCCAAACGTGGCGACGGTCAAGTACAGATATGTGGTAGGCAACTCTTTGGAGGATATGTGATGCTGCAAGAAAGCAAGAAGGCGCTTAGATACGCCCTGTTGGTCGCGGTTGCTCTGTGCATCTGCAAGTCGACCTACATCGCCCAGGCCCAGGCAATCTATGGGTCAGTCTACGGTACGGTAACCGACAAAACGGGCGCCGCCATCCCCAATGCCACCATCACCGTAACCGATCAGAGCAAGGGAACATCGGTCCAGGTGACCTCCAATCAATCGGGCGGGTACACGGTCCCGAATCTGATTCCGGATGTTTATGACGTCCAGGCATCCGCCGCCGGGTTCGCCCCCGTGGAGAACCGTGGAATTCAGGTTTCAGCTGATACTTCGCCCAAGGTCGACCTGCAGCTCAGTGTCGGCGTCGCCACCGAAAGCGTCACCGTTACTACCGCGGCACCCCAACTGCAAACCGATCGCGCGGAAGTTGGTACTGTCTTCAATCAAAGGTCCGCTCACGATCTGCCCATCCAGGGGCGTAACTTTGCCAGCATGCAGCTGTTGATTCCGGGAGCCCAGGCAATGGGATGGACGCAGAACAACGCCGAAGACGCGCAGGGCAGCCCGACCGTCAATATCGCGGGGCAAAACTTCTCCGGAGTCGGCTATCTGCTGGACGGCGCATCGAACCAGGACCCCATTCTTGGGCAAATCGTTATCAACCCGCCGCTGGATGCTGTGGGCGAGGCGAAAATCCTGACGCAAAGCTACGACGCGGAATTCGGGCAGTCGGTAGCGGCTGTTGTAAACGCACAGACCAAGTCGGGGACCAACAGCTTCCACGGAAGCGCATTCGACTACCGGCGAAGCGGCGCCCAGCTGGCGCGCAATCCTTATAACCAATTCGCACCCTACTCCTCGCTCTCCACTCGCTTGACTCCGCCGGCGCTCTACAACCAATTTGGAGGGTCGGTGGGCGGCCCGGTTCTGAAGAACAAATTGTTCTTTTTCGGCGACTACCAGGGTGTCCGGCAACGCAATGGAGCTTCCGCTCAAGAAACCGTTCCGACGGCCCTTGCTCACAACTCCTGTCTTTCCGGAAATGGATGCGATCTGAGCGAATTCCTGACGGGCCGCGGGGCGCTCCAGGGCCAGATCTACAATCCCCGCGTCATTAACCCAGGCACCGGACCGGCGCCTTTTGCGAACAACTTCATTCCCAGCCAGTATCTTTCTTCCCAGGCGCTTTACCTCCTCAACCTGATTCCGCTGCCCAATTCGCCGGGTACGCAGGCGGGCACCGCCAATAACTATAATTCGGGGGGCACCGGGGCCACCAACCAGAACCAGTTCGATGTGCGCGTCGACTACGAGGTTCGCGAGGCAATCCATGCCTTTGGCCGCTACAGCTATTTCAACAACGCGAACTCGGCCAGTACCATTTTTGGAGCAGCGGGCGGCGCGGGCTTTTCGTCGATCTCGAACAACTTTGGAGGTTCCGCAACTGGCCGCAACCAGAGCGCGGTCGCAGGCATGGATATCGCTTTGAATCCCAAGTTTCTCACCGACTTCCGTTTGGGATACCTGCGCTATCACGTCTCCACGGAGAAGTACGACGGCACGCAGGACTTGGCCACCATGGCAGGCATCCCAGGTCTCAATACAGGTACGGCCTTCACCGCCGGCGCTCCTGGATTCTTCCTCAACAATACAAGCGGAAACAGCGGCGACGGACTGTCCAGTTTCGGTTCGAGTTTGCAGGTAAACGCATGCAACTGCCATCTGCTGGAGACCGAGGACCAGTATCAGGTGGTGAATAATTGGACCAAAATCATGGGCAATCACACCGTCAGATTCGGAGCGGATCTGCGCTACGCGCGAAATCTCCGCGTTCCAAGCGATAGCAATCGCGCGGGTGAAGTGACGTTCAGCGCCACCGACACCGAGAATACAACGCTGGGCACCCCCGGTGGTCTGGGTCTGGCATCCTTCCTTCTGGGCGATGTCACCAATCTCAGCCGATATGTGAGCTCGTCGACCAACGCCAAGGAATCGCAGAAGATTGTCTTCAGTTACGTGCAGGACAACTGGCGTGTTACTCCCAATCTGACCGTCACCGTGGGCCTTCGTTGGGAGTTCTACTTCCCCGAAGCGGTCAATGGCCGTGGGCAGGGCGGCTTCTCCGACCTGAAAACCGGCTCATTCCGCGTGGCGGGCTATGGGCCATACAACACAGCGATGGGTGTCAGCAAGGATTTCAAAAATCTTGCTCCGCGCGTCGGCGTTGCCTACCAGGTGGATCCGAAAACTGTCATTCGCGCAGGCTATGGGCGAAGCTTTGACATCGGAGTCTTCGGAACTCTTTTCGGTCATGTGGTCACCCAGAACCTCCCGGTGCTTGCCAATCAAAACCTGACCAACGCCGGCGCCAATACTTCCGCTTTCAATCTCGCTGTTGGTCCTACCGCGTTTGTCTTTCCCTCGATTCCCGCCAATGGCCTGATTCCGATCCCGAATGGCGTGAGCGCCAAAGTCCGCGGGGATCCCCAGCTTCTCCCCACCGTGGATGCCTGGAATTTGAGCATGCAGCGGCAACTAACCAGTTCCGTCAACGCGACCCTGGCTTATGTCGGCAACAAAGGCAGCCATACGTTTGCGGGCGATGGGCAGACGGTAAATCTGAATGCCGTCGCTGCCTGCATACCAGGGAGCCAAAGCGTGAACGGTCAAGGCCTTTGCTGGAATCCAAATGCCCCTTCCACCCCCCCTGTAACTGGGCAAACCACGACCAGCAACACGAATTACCTCCGGCACTACTACAACCAGTTCGGCTGGACCCAGGACCTGACCTACTACCACGACGGATTCGACACGCATTACAACGCACTGCAGGCTACCCTGGATAAACACTTCTCCCAAGGTTTGCAGTTTACGGCAAGGTATTCGTGGCAAAGGGCGTTCAACTACGCAAACAACGATTATGCCGAGATCGATAGGTCCGTCAATTACGGAAGGTTCGATGACTTGCGGGAGCAGGAGTTCCAACTCTACGGGAGCTACAGTCTGCCATTTGGACGTAACAAGCAATTCCTCAGCAGCGTTCCAAAGTGGGCGGATTACCTCATCGGTGGCTACAATTTGAGCCCGTCTTTAAACCTGTCCAGCGGTCTCCCCTTCAGTCCAAGCTATGGCGAGTGCGGATCCGACATACCGAACGGACCCTGCCAGCCTAACAAGGCGATCGGCACTATGCCAACGAATCTCTCTTCTTTCAGCACCACATCCCACTCGCGGACGTACTTTGCGCCCTACCCTGCTTTTGGCCCTAATGGCTCGACTACTGGACCGTTCTCCCGGCCCAACCTCGATACATTCGGCGATGCTCAACGCAATAGCTACACTGGCCCGGCGTTCTTCAATACCGACTTGGCCGCATCGAAAAGTATTCCCATCCATGAAGACATCACAGCCCAGTTCCGTGTCGACGCCTTCAATGTCTTTAACCACATCAATGCGCAAAATCCAGGAAACACTTGCATCGATTGCACCGGCGCCGGGATCATCACCGGGATGGCAATCGGAGCGTCGCCGCGTCAACTGGACTTTGCGGTGACAATCAACTTTTGACCTCGCTTGACTGGTCAGGAACAGGTTGCTGCCTTAGCAGGGATTGGAAATGGTCTCAAAAACCCAGCTTCGCTCTTCGAGCGAAGCTGGGACAGTATGTATGAGACTGCTTCCAACAGCAGGTCTGGTGGGAATGGTGCGCATTGGGAAGCAGGACAATCATGCAGGTTTCGCATGCGGTGCACTACCCGAGGTACGGGATGAGATTTCGTCTGACCCGGAACTTCGCGTGCGGGTTAAGCCACTCCTTCCTGGCCTTTACGCTGTGTGGAGCAGCGATGGCCCAGAGTGGGCCCTTGGTGCTGGAGCGGCCCGGAAGGGTAATTTCCTTGGAGCCGTATGCCCCCAACATCCTTCGCGTGACGATGAGTACCGACCCGGCTGCCGCCGCTGGCGCCGCTGGATATGGAATTGTGGCAGCGCCATCTTCGGCTGGTTGGACGCACGAGCGCGATCGCGAGGGTTACGACGTGTTCCGTTCCGCGCGGATGGTGGTGCGTGTGGCGCCAGGAGATCTGCCCGAAGACCAGCAGCCCAAACCCATGCCTCTGGACGCGCTCAACCTCGAACAGCGCCATCGCTATTTTAGCGGCGGAGGAGGCAATGGTCCCAACGACGGCGGTCGCGGTCCGCACAACGACGCTCTGGTGGTGACGACAGCGGAAGGCAAAATGCTGCTGCATATGCGCACCTGGATGATGGGGCCAAAACGCGCGGAGGTAGTGGCAACCGACGCAGACCCCAAGGGCCATTCCATAACCGCCGCTTTCGACTCACCGCCAGATGAGCATTACTACGGTTTGGGCCAGCAGCAGAAGGGCTGGATGGACCTGCGGAACCATCAGATTCGTTGCTGGCACGATTACAAAGCCATTGGCGGCCAGGATGTTTGTGTACCGTTCATGGTATCCAGCCGCGGCTATGGACTTGTCTGGGATAACCCTTCGAAAACCACCGTGGATCTGGGCTTCAATGGCCGAAACGTATGGTCGTCTGAGGTCGCCGACCGCGTCTCGTATTTTGTGATTGCAGGCGGCACAAGCGATGAGATTTACGAAGGCTATCGCCTGCTCACCGGAGTGACTCACCTGCTTCCGAGAGCGACCTATGGTTATATCCAGAGCAAGGCCATTTACCCGACGCAGGAGCAGGTTCTGGACGTGGCCAAGGAGTATCGCCAGAAAAACCTGCCGCTGGATGTGATGGTTGTCGACTTTCTGAACATGACGAAGCAGGGCGAGATGGATCTGGACCCGAAGCGGTGGCCAGACCCAGCGGCAATGAACCGTGAATTGCATGCGATGGGAGTGGGAACGCTGTTGAGCGTATGGCCGCACTACTCGGCGGGGACGCAATTCTACGACATGCTGCTGCACAAAGGCTGGCTGATCCATGCACCAGACGGAAAGCCGGACTCGGAAGGCTATACGGATGCGATCGGGCCCAATATCGATACGACCAATCCCGAGGCAGCGAAGTGGTTCTGGGAAAAGATCCGCGACCGGTATGTCAAGCCCTACGGCTTCGACTATATCTGGCTGGATGAAACCGAGCCGGATGTCGACCCGGCGAAGGACATCTTCTTTGTCGGCTCAGGAACGCGGTTCTATAACGTATATCCGTTGTTTCACACTGCTTCCGTGTACGACGGCTTCCGCCGCGATTTTGGCGACAGTCGCAGGGTGATGATCCTGGCGCGGGCGGCGTACCTCGGGGCGCAGCGGAATGGCACCGTCTTCTGGTCGAGCGACATCATTTCGAGCTGGGACATGCTCAAACGCTCTATTCCCGCGGGACTGAATTTCACCGCGACCGGCCTGCCCTATTGGGACACCGACATTGCGGGATTCTTTTCGCCGTCCTTTGGGCCGGACTACCGTGCAGCGCACAAGCCGCTGATCGATGGATCGGACGTGATCGCTACGATCGGCAACTATGAAGATTATCCCGAGTTGTTCGTGCGCTGGTTTGAATGGGGCGCCTTTCAGCCAGTGATGCGGGCCCACGGAGAGAGAAATCACAACGAGGTATGGGCATACGGCAAGCAGGCTGAGCCGATCCTCTCCAAGTATCTCAGGCTGCGCTACCAGCTTCTGCCGTACACCTACTCAGCGGCCTATCGCAGTTACCAGACAGGGGCTCCCTATATGAGAGCGCTGTTCATGGATTTCCCGGACGACCCGAAAGCCGCGGACATCCCGGATGAATATATGTACGGGCCCGCCTTCCTGGTGGCTCCGGTGACGGAGCAGGGGGCGACCCATCGGACCGTGTATCTCCCAGCGGGCGGGGATTGGTACAACTACTGGACCAACGAGCGCCTGCACGGGGGACAAACGATCACGGCTGACGCGCCGATCGATACGTTGCCGCTCTTCGTACGGGCCGGAAGCATCGTGCCGCTTGGATCGGAAGTGCTGAGCGCTTCGCTGCCACAGACGATAGCAAGCGTTCGCGTATATCCGGGAGCCAATGGCAGCTTCACGCTCTTCCAGGACGACGGGAACACCTACAGTTACGAAAAAGGCGCGGGCTCGAGCACCAGACTTACCTGGGATGATGCAGCGCACCAGCTGAAACATGAAGGCGCGCCTGGGTGGAATGGACCCGATGATTCCGTGGTAAGGGTAATGGGCAAGTAGCTGGGCCACGACCATCCATTGACATCGGTGAACATTCAGTGGATGGAGGGTATTGATCGATGAATCGCAGGCTGTTTCTTACCAGCGGAATATCCATGATGGCGCTATCCCGCATGGCGAAGGGACTGGAAGACTCGCCGTTTTTCAAGGGGACCATAGCGGATGGTCCGTTCCTGCCATATTGGGAATCTTTGAAGGCCTATCGGTGCTCCGAGTTGAAGTGGAAACGCGGCGCACAGGGCCTTGAGATTCAAGTACCCGGCACTCCGCCTTGTAAATATGCCTTCTCGTTTAGAATTGCCGCCGGCTGAGCTGACGTACTGGTTATCTCGGAGGAGGCGGCGCCAATTTGGTTTAGGAGTTTCTCCCAACTTTCGCTTTGTATTCATGAAAGAGGACAGAGTGATTCTTCGGCGCGAACCGCTCGTGTGGCTGGGTTCAGTAACAGTTGCAGGTATTTTGCTCTGGACGGCATTGCCTGATGCGCACGCTCAAGGCAGACCCAGCGGCCTCGTCAGTAAGACCTCATCGGGTGTGGAGATAAAGACAGATGCATGTGTGCTCGCCATACGGCCCATAACTCCTACTGCAATGCGTGTTCGCTGCGCGAAGGATACAGTAGCCGAGACCCCAAGCATCGTTCTGCTCAAGCAATCATCCGTGCCGCCATTCAAAGTGTCGGAGGATGCTGCCGTCGTTGTCGTTGCGACATCGAAGATGCAGGCAGTCTTCGATCGTCGTAGTGGAGCTCTCCATTTTACCGATCACGCGGGAAAAACCTTCCTCTCCGAAATTGCCGGCACGCGGCGGCTCGCCCCAACGGCCGCACAGGGCGAGCCGACCTATACGGTCGAAGAGGATTTTATCTCCCCACGCGGCGAACACTTGTTCGGAAGCGGCGAATTCCAGGACGGCTTCCTTGATATTCGAGACCTTCCCCGGCGTCTGACTCAGGTGAATAGCCAGATCGCGATCCCCTTCCTCCTATCGAGCAACGGTTACGGAATCCTCTGGCATAACTACGGATTAACTGACCTGAATCCCGCGGATGAACGTGTGGTGCTGACGCGATCGTCAACCGGCAAGGAAACGGCGGCGGATGTAACCACGAGCGAAGGCACAAGAAGGGAAGTCCGACGCGAGGGTGAATTTTCCGGCGAGATGGAAGTTCCCCGCAGTGGACGATATGCCTTGATGTTCGATGTGGGTCAAAAAATGGCCCGCCGCTACCACGTCGAAATCGACGGCAAAACGATCATCGACTTTTCCAACTTCTGGCTCCCTCCCACAACGAGTTGGTTTAGCGATCTCACTGCCGGCCGCCACACCCTCCACATCATCGGACAGCAGGATGACAAGCCGGTGCTGTTCTGGAGGCCAAGCGAAGACCGCACCGTATTACGATCCCCCGTGGCAGATGCGATCGATTACGTGGTCTTCGCCGGACCAACTCCCAACGATGTAATCGCGAGCTATAGGCAGGTGACGGGACCGGCGCCATTAATGCCGTTGTGGGCGTATGGCTATATTCACTGCCGGGAGCGGTTCCACTCCAGCCAGGAGATTCTGGATACAGCGGCCGAATTCAGAAAGCGCAATTTACCTCTCGATGTCATCGTCCAGGATTGGCAGTACTGGGGCAAGTACGGCTGGAATGCCATGAGATGGGATGAACGGTATTATCCCGATCCCAAGGCTATGATCGACCGCCTTCACTCGATGAACGTAGAATTCATGGTCTCCGTCTGGTCCAAGATCGATCCGGAAAGCGAAGTGGGCAAGCAATTCACAGCGAAAGGGTATTACATACCCGGAACGCAGTGGATCGACTTCTTCAATCCTGCCGCTGCATCGCTTTATTGGAAGAATTTCAGCGAGCGTATGTTATCGCTCGGTATAGACGCCTGGTGGCTGGACGCCACCGAACCGGAAAACGATGACCTGGACGGAAGAAGCACGTTTGCCGGCCCCGGCGGCAAAGTGCGTGACATCTACCCACTGTTTGTGAACAAGACCGTTTACGAGGGGCAACGAAAAGATGCGCCCACCAAGCGCGTTCTTTTATTAACCCGCTGCGCTTTCCTTGGCCAACAGCGCTATGCGTCTGCCACCTGGTCGGGCGATATCGGTAGCAGTTGGGAGTCGCTTAAGAGGCAAATCACAGCCGGACTCGGTTACACCGCGAGTGGACTCCCGTACTGGACGACGGACGCTGGCGGGTTCTTTCGTCCGGGTCCAGGTCAATATACCGATCCCGCCTATCGCGAGCGGTTCCTGCGGTGGTTCCAGTTTGCAACCTTTTCCCCACTGCAGCGCGTGCATGGATACCAGACTGACACAGAGGCCTGGCGATATGGTGATCAGGTAGAGAGTGAGGTACGTCGTTACCTGGATCTTCGTCAGCAGTTGTTACCTTACATCTATTCTCAAGCTGCTGCCGTCACCTTTGAGGGATCGACGCTGATGCGCCCCCTGGTGATGGACTTCGCGCATGACGAGAAGGCGCTGGCCCAGAAGTACGAGTACATGTTCGGTCCGGCCTTCCTGATATCTCCAGTGCTTGAGACCGGAGCAGTAAGTTGGCCTGTCTACACGCCCGCCACTTTGGGAGGATGGTACAACTTCTGGACCGGATCCCGGGTACAGGCAGGGATCACGACCGAAATCGATGCTCCGCTTGATCAAATACCGGTACTGGTCAGGGCAGGTAGCATCGTTCCGATCGGCCCTGTTGAGCAATATGCGGGTGAGAAGCCGCCCAGCGTCCTGGAGATCCGGGTCTACCCCGGAGCAGATGGAGAATTCTCGCTGTATGAAGATGAAGGCACGAATTACAACTATGAGAAAGGTCTGCGAAGCACGATCCACTTCCGCTGGAATGACCAGAGGAGAGAACTCTCGATAGGACAGCGTAGTGGTCAGTTCTCCGGGATGCTGCAGTCGCGGCAGTTCAAGATTGTGTCTGTAGGCTCAAGCTCGGTGCATCAGGTTACATATCACGGCACAAAGATAGTGTTCCGATTGCCTAAATAGCCTGTCTGCTTGGAGACCATTCTGTAGAAATGTGCGAAGAAAGCGAAGTAAGCGAACTAAGTCCCTTGATCCGGGGGCGCCGCACAGGAGAGGTTACGTTTCGTCTCTCTCGGATTTCTCTGATGCGGCGGAGCGATCGGGCAAGGTGGTCAAATAGGTGCAAGGTGGTCAAATAAGTCCTTTGTTTCATGAAGGTGGTCAAGATGGTCAACTAATTAATTTGAGCATCTTGCCTCGGCGGGTGGCTGGTTTCCAGGCTGGGAAATGCGCCTTAGGCGCTATAAGTCCCCTTCTCCTGTGCTGGATCGCCGGTCCTTTTCGGATCGGGATGGTTCTGCTCCGCCGGTGCGGTGACGAACGGGACGGTCTTCTGCCTACCAGGTACGTGTTGGGGGCGTCCCGTATGTCATCCGGCCTCCGTGTCCTCTGGCTGGGGATAGCCTCGGGCTGGTGTCCGGTGGGGTTGTTTTTCCGAATTGTCAAAGATGATTTATCAAGAGGACGCACTGGGCGCACCCTGGTTAGACGCTGTGATTCTCGCTCTCCGCAGGCGCGCCCTCGCGGGGCGCAGGAATACTGCGGACAGGCGTAATCCGTCACTTCGATATCACATTACGGCTTGCTACACCGGACATCAGGCTGACAAGCGCTGATGCTTTCGCGGTGGTGGGCGGCGGATGCACGGGTAGAGTGCATGGGTGCAAGGCCAAACAGGGCAGGCGTGGCAACGACTGCGCTGACGTGTGTTTTCTTACCCCCACAGTAGTACGGTTTTGGGATGTCGTCCAGAGCGGGAGAGGATTTATTTGGTAACCATGTCTGCGCGCTGTTAGTGCCTGGCGAGAAGTGAGGGACGATCTCACGATGCGGAGCATTGGCCTCGGGGGTACTTTCCCTCCGGACCCTTATCTCCCCAATGTCGGTTGATTCACTTTTTGGGTACCTTTCGTCCCTGATCAGTCCTTCAAAGCTTCCCGTCCCCGAAATGACCCGTCCCCGAAATGACTTGGTCCCCGAAATGACCCGTGGTGATGGACACAATGTCACACGTACTCCTGTAACCCATTGATCTTATCCACCGCGGGCACGGACGAAAACCCAGGGACGAGACGGACACCAAGGGGAAAGACGAAGTAACCCCCATCGCGAACAGTCTCGGCGTGTGCGACTAATGCGGGCCTCGCCCCCCGGACCCAAATAACTCTACATTAAGCTTCCTTAATCTTTCTCACATTGGAAATTCATTCACACCGATGCATGCTTGCTGATTGAGCCCGGCGCGCGGCCGGCCTGGGGCGACGCTCCTCCCAGATCCCTAAGTCCGAACATGATACGATTTGCCGTCAAGACTATCGATGGCCTGCGAAGACGGCGGGAGTTCTTACGAATGCTGATAATCCGCGAAAACCAGATGAAAGTCTTCCGAGAGGAGCAGCAGCAGCGCTTTGTGAAGAATCTGGCGCAGCATTTCCGCAAATGCCTGCCCGATCACTACCAGGCCCTTGGCGATGACGGCGTCCGGGGAGCAATCTGGCTGGGTATCGAAACGGCCCGTTCTTTCGGCATTGTTACGGAGAATGGCGTTCTGGTTTTTGTAAGGTTGATGTTCTTGTTTGGCGAAGATTTCCACCGCACCTCCGGATGGGCAGCTGCCGTTCTGCAAAACAGTTCCACGGCAGGAGAAGGGACGATCGTCAGTGAACTGGCCAATGCTGCGAGCGCCCACTTGAAGCAATTGATCGGTGACGCGGGAGTTCGGCCCTGAACGCGGCGGAATCTTGAGGTGACCGGTGGCATCGCCTAACTTTGGCAAACAACTTTGGATAATGGGCGTTGGCGGGTTCATGATGGGAGCTTCCACTGCATACCAATACCTGTGCGCTGAAGTCATGCCTATCGCACCCCTGGTCACGGCAGTAGGGGGTGTGCTCTTCTTTGGAGCCGCTATCATGCCCTGTGTGACCGCCAGGCCGGCGCCGGTCCTTCAAGCCCAGTTGTTAAGCCTCTCCTTCAACAACACGATACGGGTCTCCCGCGAAGCGGTGGAAGCGGTTGCGCCCCAGTGGCAAGCTGGGAGAGATGACGTCCGTCCGGTCGTGTTCCAGCGATCCGAAGTCGATGCGGCGTATATGGACGCTGACATCGATATCACACAATCGCGGGGCCAGCCGGGAACTGGCACCCTGAAGGCGACCTTTCATGGCTTCCAACTCGAATGTCTTAATTGCCCTCTCGCCGTCGGAAGGCATACCTGCAGGGTAAGGATTTCGAACCTGCCATCTGCCATCCGGGTGTTCAGGGGCACAACGAGCGAATGGGTTCTTGCCGGCGCTTCGAGTTGCAACCTCGGTAATGCAGCACTCGTAATCTACGTCATCCTGAACGCACCCGGTTTCAGTTTTAACAGTGTGGTATGGGCGGAGGCTCTCGACTTCTTGTGTGACACGGTGGCATTGCAGGGCTGTGCGGACGAAAGACTCGCAGTACAAACGATTACTCGATACTGCCACTCAGGCCATGGATTGACATACGAATCGGCAAATCATTATGCCTACGTTGTTCACGGCGGGAGGTTTTGCCTCGAGGCATATATGGCAAAGGCGGATCTATTCGCCAATTGCTACGATCAGGCTTCCGCCATTCAAGTCTTCGGCCACGCCGTCGGGTGCTACGTTGAGTTCAAGTATCTCCGTACGTTCGGTTTCGTCCGTTTGACGAACCTTATGGGGGTACCCGGCTGCAACAACCCCGGATATCGATTGACCGGCGAAGGCGTGAGATTGGACGACCCCTCGAGTCGAACACCCTTTGTCGACCATGCTTGCTGCGTTTTGAATGGCCATGTCTTCGACGCATGCATCGGCCCTGAGGTAGGGGATACGACCATCGAAGGCTACCTGGCAAGAGCCATCGACGATTCGGTTCCCGAGATCGCCTATGTTAGACCTAGAGTCGACAGAGAGACGCGTTTGGATGGGGTGCTGAGGAGAGCCACTCTTCGAGATGTGGAGGATGGAAGGGTGACTGTTCTTGATCGCGGCCTCGCCGGGCAAGTCCCCCGCCGCCTGCTAAGTACCGAGCTTGAGCAGCAGGGCGTTCGGGAAAAGCTGATGAAACTGGTCTCGGCCTATAACCAGTGCGGTGTTTCAAGGTTGTTGTCCTCGACGGAAACCCCTCGAATCGAACAAATCCTGGAAGAGCAATTCGTGGATCGGCTTCGAAGGGAACGTAATCTGCCGCCCGGAGTTGCTGTGGCGCAGATGGTCGAGAACAACGGCTACGCGGTCGTCGCTCTGGACCATCTCAACCGGCAAACAGGCCGGAGGGTCGATCTCCACCAACTATTGGATAAGCAGCGTGAAAGTGATCAGCAGGAGGAAAGGAAAGAGCAGATCCGCGAGCAGACGGCGAGAACTAAACAAATGGAAGATAGAAACTTATATGTGCAGATGGGTATGGGCAGCGCGGCAGAATATGATCAAATGCAGAGAGACCTCGGAAATACAATCTACACTTAGAACCCGGTTACCGGCTTGTAAGTTCGGGGACGGTCCCCGAATTCTGTCACCCATGAAGCAGTCAGTAACTCATGGGCTTGCCGAACCAACGCTTTCCGTTTCTCGCCTCAATCTGGTCTGCCTTAAGGGATTTGAGTGACATGATTCGCCTCGGCACAAGTGGATGGGAGTTGCACTCGGGCCAGAAGTGCGCGGGCTGTCAGCCATATCGCGGGCTGCGGGACGGGTTTTCGGCCCGGATTCTCTTACAGAAGCTGACCAAAGATGCGTTCGCCGCGGAGACGATTCGGCACCTGTTATGGCGACAGGTTCATCCCTGGCCGCTTACCAGGATCACGGCCGACGATGCAACTGATCACATGGCTGTCCTGCTGAGCCGTGGCATTTGGCATCTCCACGCTCCGGCCCTCCCACAAGCCGGCGGCGTATCAAACTGCGCCCCCGAGGAAGAGGATGAAGCTGAATTCATTAAAGCCGCTCCGGCAAGCAGAGAGCCGGTAGCGCGGCCTCAGCCGCTGCAGGAGGAAGGCTCACTGCCGCGCTCCGCGGATGAGGCGGCCATTGCCGCTGCCATGAAGATGGCGTCGAGGCTGGGCATTCCGTTCTGCGAGGAGTGCGCAAAGGCGGCTCTGAAGAGGTCGCCGGAACCGGCCTATGCCTAAGACGGTTTCAGTGGAGGAGCGCAAGGCGCTGGTCGGGACGCTGTGGCCGTCCGATGCGTGGTCCTTTATGAAGACGTGGGCGATTCTGGATGGCGCCCGGGACGACCGGATTGTGCGAGCGGTCGACCGGTCGTACCAGGACAAGTGCTGCCTGTTCGCCGGCAACCTCTCTCCGCAACTCCAGGCGGTTGCGCCGTACCTGGTGCGCGTCGATCGCGGCGAGGAACTATCCCACTACGTACTCGAGAATGGCTGGGGGAATGCGTGGGGTGTGTTCTTCACGTCGAGCGGCTCGCTGGAGACGCTGCGCAAGCATTTCCGGAGGTTTCTGCGAGCGACGGATGAAGTGGGCCGGCGTGTGCTGTTTCGGTTCTACGATCCGCGGGTGTTGTCTATTTATCTGGCGACCTGTAACAACGAAGAGTTGACGACAATTTTTGGGCCCATTGACCGGTTTGTCCTGGAGACCGAGGCGGGAGCCCAGGCGGTTGAATACCGGTTTTCCGGAGTGAGGCTGAAACCGACGCGGTTGGCTCTCAGGGATTAGTCCGGTGACGCGACTTTGAAGGGACTGACAAAGTACCCGTCATCCCGAAGCGTCTCGACGTGTGCGACGAATGGTGGTTATTTCGTCTATCCCTTCAATGCCCCGCTCGACAACCAAACTCGACAACCAAACTCTGAAGGGACCTGTCCCCTTATCTCCAAGCCTTAGGCGTTCCCGTGTATCAGCTGCTTGGCGGCCCGAACAATAAAGATGGGGTTCGCGGCTACTATCACGCGGAGAATGCAAGGACGGACGAGCAGTTGGCCTCTGGGCGAGGCCCACCGAGCCGAGCGCGAGTGAGGCTATTCCCACACGAAAAAAATCGCACAAACGTCGACATGGCGGCTGCGCATTACGATCTTTCCGGAGATAACGTTGGACGGCCGGGGACAGGACCCCATAAGTGAATCAAACGACATTGGAACGGAGCCGATCTTGACGGGGTTACGTTTCGTCCCCAGGAAGTCTCCCCAGGAAGTCTCTGTCCCCAGGAAGTCTCGCGCTGATGTGGGTTCTCAGCGTGATCACGCTGACCATTGGGCTGGCGATGGTTCTTGCGCACAACTTCTGGTCAGGCGGGAGCGCTGCCGGTGGTGGTCACCCTTGTCTGTTGGGCGACGTTGATCAAAGGCCTGCTCTTCTTATTCCTGCCCTCGGGGGTGGAATCGGAATTCATCTTTAGCGCGCTCCGCAATCCGCTGCTCTTCTATGTATGGATGACACCGTCGCTCCTGATCGGCATCTACCTTACCTACGGCGGCTTCAATTCGAGAACGACACGGTTCTAGGCCTGCTGTGTTGGACGCTGATCTGTCGTTTGTGCGCAGGTCGCTGCGGCAAACATCCGGAGGCAGGGAGGCCTTGCAGGCACCTACTCCGAACGCGCATCCCGCCTGGGCTGGATGCGCGTTCGTGTTTACGGCGGGGAAGATCCTTTTTTGTAGCCTTCTCGGCAACCCTGCTGTAACGTTGTGCGCGACCTCACGACTGAACATTGCTGGTTGTCTGTTCGGAACGGCCGAGAGATCCATCTTTCCTGGAGGATCCAATGAAAGGTCTATGCACGCTTTCGAGCGCGGTCGTGTTGATTGCACTTTCGTTCCCACTGCTGTCACAACAAGCCCCACCAACAACCGGCTACCACCAGGTGCAGTGCATCAAGACAAAGCCCGACAAGGGCGTGGAATTTCGCAAGTGGACTGAAGGCGACCTTCACAAATACGCCCAGGGACTTGTCGATTCAGGCCGGCTAAGCTCGTGGACCCTGGTCCACGCGGTGACGCCTGCGGGGAGCGCGAGTCCCTGCGATTACTTTGTGGTTGCTTTTTTTCCAGGATTGCCCCCGGAGCCGCTCGGTATGGCGGATCTCGGACCGGTTCTGAAAAAGGCTGGACTGAGCACGACGGCGGAAGAGTGGGTTGCCCGCCGCGATTCGATGAGCACGTTGGTCACGACTGGCCTATGGCAGAACTATGCGACGGTGGGGTCGATGCAGAAAGGGGACTACATCGTAGTGAACGAAACGAAGGCGGCGGACGTGGACGAATGGGTCGCCTATGAAAAGAAGGCATGGCAGCCGATCGCCGAACAGCTGGGTAAGGAAGGGCTCACCCGAGGATGGTCTGTCAACGTGCTGGTGCTGCCGCCGCGGGGAAGCGAAAACAGGATCAACGGCGTCACTGTGGACGTTTATCCGAGCTGGGATGCAGTGATCAAATCGATGATCGATCCGGAGTTCGTGAATCGGTGGCATAAGATTCACCCCGACATGGAAATCGGAACGACATTTGAACACTACGACAAACTGAGAAACAACCTTTCGGCCAATCTGTTCAGGGTCGACGATATGATTTCGGCGAAGTAAACAACGGTGTATCCCTCCGAGGAGGGATGCACCCTTAGATATTCTCGCGATTTCGGCTTATGCCATCTTTGTGGATTCAGACTTCGCTCGCAGTTCTTCCTGAAACTGGGAAACGGCGAACGGCCTCGCTGAGCGTCATGGTCTATTCCTGCCCGTTGAGGGTCACGTCCGGACTAGCGATGATAGGACCACAACTCCGTCGAATGGATTCTCTCGTGCAGTCCTCGGATAGGCCTAACTCACCTTACGGGCTGCATGCAACTACCGCAGAGTTTCGCTCTCGGGGTTCTCAACGGCTTACCGCACGACCGACATGGATCACCATATAACGAGAGCCTGTGATGATAGATCGCGTTCGGATTGGTCTCTTTCAAGCCGGTAATCCGCTCGTACTCTTCCATCACACGGACAAACGCATCTCTGAGCCTCATCCCTTTGCCTCTGAGCGAGGTGACTTGCTGAAACTCTCGCTCGTCGAGCATTGGCATCTCGGCTTACAACGCCAGCACCAGAGCATCTTCATGTCATCTAGTCTAATGGGATCATGCAGTTGCTCCCGGGCAAAGGTTTTATGTGAAAGTCCAAGCCGCCCAGCAATTTGGGATGACGGTAGTTGCTCCCCGGATAGGGCCTGCCTGGTTCCGGTCGAATTGTCGCCAATCCGGAAGTAATGCAGCCTTGGTGTTGCGGGGTTTCGTAGGAGTTCCTTGAAAACGCAGCGATTTGCGGTAACTTGCGGCAAGCCTTGCTTGACCAGGTCACAGGCCCTTGTTTAGCTTAATTTCGATTTCCTATAACGGGAGAAGGGAGCTGCTATGACAAAGCCGGATCTGGTTGCGCTTTGGGAAGCGCATACACGGTTTGAGTTCGAGACCCGAGACGTAAATGCCACGATGGCTACGATGGTCGCCGAGCCCTACGTCAACCACATCCCGACTATGACCGGCGGCGTGGGATACAGTCAGCTCAAACGCTTCTATGCGTATCACTTTATACCAGGAAATCCACTAGACTTCCGCCTCACTCCAGTCAGCCGTACAGTCGGGACGGATACCATTGTCGATGAATTTATCGTTCACCTCACGCATACGACCGAAATCGATTGGTTCCTCCCTGGCATTCCGCCGACCGGGCGCCCAGTGGAAATCCCCATGGTCGCCGTTGTGAAGTTCGAGGGCGACAAGTTGGCGCACGAGCATATCTACTGGGACCAGGCTTCTGTGCTCGTTCAGATAGGTTTGCTTAACCCTAATGGATTGCCCGTGGCTGGAGCAGACACCGCACACAAAGTGTTAGACAGATCGCTCCCCAGCAATCGCTTGATGGAGCGCTGGCGAACGAGCGAGGCACAGCCGGCGTAGTCACACGATCGCCCACGTGAGCGACTGGCGTCCGTGCGGGGTCAACGTGCCCGGGAGTGCCGCAACACCTGAGTGTAGACGGCCTGAAGGGACAGGCCTGAAGGGACAGACGGACAGTGTGTCGGAGATAGAATTTCGCACACCATATGTTGTAGCTGAACGATGGATCGTGGCCCGCATATTGCGGTCCATGCACGCAAAAAACGTTCACTCCGACACACTGCGGAAGTGGGACTTTGACCGACGTCGGAACGCAAAGTGCCAGCTTCCGTCTGTCCACGAAACTCCCACGAAACTCCTGTCCACGAAACTCCACGAAACTCTGATCCTGAGCAAGCTATCGTCCTATTTGAAGATTGCCTTGCCGGTCCGGCGCTCGTGGCGAGCGGATCGCCGACTTCACTTTTATTGTCAGACGGCGGCGCAATTCTTGAGGTTCTTACACTTGCTCAGCGATTGGGCGTCCTTTTGACTCCTTAATCGACCGATCTTCGTTTCTGCTGGCTTGGCGCGAAACTTCCATTGGGAGGTTGAGGGGACGGGACGGAAATACCCCCCGTCGGTAGTGCTCGCAGGGTGAGTTTATCTTAGGACGCAGAGCCGTTGCACCGACGGCCGATTTCGTTGGGGGTAATTCCGTCCCGTCCCCTTATCTCCGAGCAGTGACACCGAAGCCGCACGGCGCATGCAAGAGGCCAAACGCAAACTCTTTGACCAATTCGCAACCCCGGGCTAGAAGGCGGAGGAATTGACGGTTTGTGGAAAGCATGGAAAAACGATAAAACTGTTTTCCCACACTTCCCACAAACCTTGGAAATCGCTCCGCGATTCCCACATTCCCTCCACCCTGCGGCTGGTAATCTCTATCGAATTTCAAAATAAAAGGAGCCTTCCTCAACCGCCTAATCCCCGCCCTTTCAGGCTCATCTTTCAATTGGAAAAGACTGAGCGGGAGAGGATTTATTTGGTAACCATGTCTGCGCGCTGTTAGTGCCTGGAGGATCGCACGATGCGGAGCATTCGCCGCGGGGGTACTTTCACTCCGGACCCTTATCTCCCTATGTCGTTTGATTCACTTTTGGGGTACTTTTCGTCCCTGATCGGTCCCTGATCGGTCGGCAGATCGATCAGCGCAACGCCTAGTGCTGTCGGAACTATCAGGAATGGGAACGATATTGCCCACCGAAATTCGTTGTTCCCGGGTTTCGTCCGACAAATGTTCACTTGCGGTCGTTTCACAAATTACAACCGCTCTCACCAAAATTCAGCGGCAATGACGTGCGGGTGCCCGGCTCGTCCTCCGATCACCTCGGTCTCCACCACGGCTTCCATATTCATGTTCCGCCAATTGCGAGGCGCATTGCGCGCAAGTTGCGTCATGTAGGCAGCCGAGCTTACAAATTTGCTGGCACTTTCTGTGCCACCGGAACCCAGCCCTGCGATCACCATCACCTCGCCGTCCGTCATCGTTGCGTGAAAGCGCGCGATGATGGCATAGTCATGGGTCATCGCGCTGATCGGTTGGTGAAAGTCGACTGTCCAGGGCGATCCCGCCTGATTCTGGCGGTCCACAATCTGCAGAATCTTCGCGCTATCGCCATCCCCTCCTTCTCCCTCTGATCTCAGCCAGAACCGAAGCGGCCGCAAAACGCGAAGGCTCCATGGATTATTGAATCCTCCCACCATGATCGTCGGGCCCTTGCGGAGATCCGATAAAAAAGTAGAGCTGACGGCAGTGATCTGATAAAGGTGATGATGCGCATCGAGTACGTTAGTAAGGTGAGCCATCGCAATGGCGTCCGCAAGCTCCAGCTCGCTGGCGGGGCTGTGCTCGTATACGCTGCGTGTTGGTGAGTTTTCGATCTGTGCAACGGAAGGCTGACCCACGACCACCAGAACCGGAGCCGGAGAATTCAGTAACGGATACCACAGTTGGCTTCGTTGATCCCTGGCTTGCCAGAAAAATCCGAAGAGCACCAGTGCCCCGGCTAACAGGGCAACCGTGATGAAAACCAGGGTCGAAATTCGCCAGGGAATCTTCCTCCTCGGACCGTCAACCAGCCTCGTCGCATTCTCGGACACAGGGAGTGCCCCTTCTGGAACCTCGTCCGGGGGCGCCTTGACTACTGCAGCGCTGCGGGGTATCGGGTCGAACTCCGGCACATACGACCCGAGCCGCAGATCGATGTGGATTTCCGCTGCGGTACCATCCTCGTGGTAGAACTGCGCAATCCGCTTCCGAATTTCCCCCGCAGTCACGCGCACAATCGGATCTGCATTGGCGTCGTAGTCCGGCGGACGATGGAAGACAGCCATCCCCAGGACCCGCTCTTTTAAGGAGTCTGCGTTGCCCGCCAGCGTCTCCCGAACGATGTACTCCAGGAGTGCAGGGTAGCGCTTGCTGTTGCAAAAGTGGCGGCTGCTGAGCAGTCGCTCCATCTCCCGCAATACTGCGGCGCGCTCCTCTTCCGTGCTCGGCATCCAGGGTATTTCCGCCCGTGCAGTAGCGTGCATTCCGAATTCTCTCCAGCTGCGTACGACATAGTAGAACCGCTGTGATCGTACTGTCACGGTCAGAATTCGGACGTATGATACCCCTGCTGGGATTCCAGTAAACGTCTTCCGGAAACCTGTAGCCGGCCTTCGGCCGAACCCGCGCAGCTTCTCAGCCGCTTGGGGCTAATTCCTTGCCAGCTAACAACATGCATCAGGAGTGCGGGTTCGTTCGAGTCCTGGCGAGGCCGCCGCCAACTACAAATTCCACGGGCGCTCGATTTTGGGCGTTCTTAACGGTATGGTACTTGCCGCTTCTTCTGCGGGGGAATAAGGTGCTCCCGAATTTCGCAGTGAGTCCTGGCTTGGCTGGGCCATTTGCGTGTTTCGGTCAAGCATGCGGAAGAAAGCCCATGGCATTCGAACTTGGGCCAGACCTACAGGCGGGTCCACACAGCATAAAGCCTGTGGCTTTTTGAACGACGTTTACGGAGGTCATGATGAATCGTTTCGAGACGGGATCACCCACCCTGGTGATGCGCGCTGGATCCCTGCTGCGATCCTTCGGCGTGTTGATAGCGCTTCTCGCACTGAGCCTTACCACCTTCGCCCAGGTGGAACGCGGAAGTATTACGGGCACAGTTACGGACTCAAAGGGAGCAGCCATTCCGGATGCAACCGTGCGCGTGGTGGAGGAAAGCACCAACCAGACCGTCACCATGCAAACCGATAGCGCCGGCGAGTATAAGGCCGGCAACCTTACCCCCGGTTCCTATAGCGTTGAGGTCGAGAAGGCTGGCTTCACCTCCCAGGTGAACAAAGGCTTCATTATTCAGGTTTTTCAAACCGCAAGGCTCGACGTAGCCCTAAACGTCGGAACGGTCAGTGAGTCCGTCCAGGTGACGAGTGCCCTCCCTCTGCTGCAAAGCGAAAATGCTTCTGTAGGCCAGGTGATTTCCACTCGAGCCATCAATGAATTGCCCTTGAACGGCAGGAATATGGCGCAACTGGCTATCATCGCGCCCGGCGTCACCGGCCTCAACTACGCACAAACCGGCACCATCGCTTCCGGGGTCCGGCCGGACGAACTTCGTCCCGGCGGCACCACCATTGTGGCCAACGGTGCCCGCGATAACGCCAACAAAGTCTTGCTCGATGGCATTGACAACACTGAATTGATCGCCGGAACCTTTATCGTTCGTCCCAGTGTCGAAGGTATGCAGGAGTTCGCCGTGCTCACCAGCAACGTCGGGGCACAATTTGATCGGGGAATGGGTGCCATCGTCGTTACCAGCACGCGTGCCGGGTCGAATGAGTGGCACGGTTCGGCGTATGAATTTCTACGCAACTCCTACGTCGACTCGAAGAACTTCTTTGTCCGGCCAGGGGCGCCCAATCCGCCGTACCGGCTCAACGATTTTGGGGGCAGACTGGGCGGACCGATTCTGCACAACAAAACCTTCTTCTTTGTGAACTATGAAGGATACTTTGAACGTGCCGCATCCACGTTGATCACCAGTGTGCCCACGGTCGCCGAACGCCAGGGAAACTTTTCCGGGGTTACCAAAATTTTTGATCCGTTGACGACCACCCCGGCCGGGTCAACCTACACGCGCACCCAGTTCGTCAACAATACGATTCCTGCGTCGCGATTTGATCCCATCGCCTACCAGTTGGTGAACGCCTATCCCGCGCCGCAGACTTCCGCCGTTTCTAACAACTACACCTCGTACCCGCTCAAGTTAAGCGACGACAATCGCGGAGACGTCCGCATCGATCACCAGATCACCGCCAGCCAGAGCGTCTTCGGGCGGTACTCGATTGACGACACGCAAATTGACGTCCCAAATACCTACAACGGCGTCATCGGTGGCAGCGAGAACTCATTCTCCGGCCACCAGGCGGACCGCGGCCAGCAAGGTGTGCTGGCTTACAACAAGGTGATTACTCCCAGCATTGTCGGGGAATACCGCTTTGGCTTCAATCGATACACCAGCTTTCTCATCGGTCCCGTCCTGACCTCTCCCATCTTTTCGGAGATTGCGGGCGGGGGTCCGAACCCGGGCTATCAACCAGTTGCTGCCGCGGCCCGGGGCAACTCGGCTCCGATTATCAGTCCATCTGGTTTTGGAGGTTTGGGGAGTTCCCGCGGCGAGCCCCAGATCCGCCGTGAGCACACAATAGAAAACGTCGGCAACGTGAATTGGCTGAAGGGAACACACAGTTTCAAGTTTGGTGTCGATGTGATCAATCACATGATCAGCGAGACCGACACGCCCCCGTCGCAAAGCGCTTGGGGCCGCTTTAATTTCGATGGCAATTTCACCAACAACCCGGCCTCGCCTACCGGCACCGGCAATGCCATCGCTTCCATGCTGCTGGGCTATCCCACCCAAACCGCGAAGGACTACTTCATTCCCGGCACCGCCCACGTGCTTTCCACCGAATTCAACTACTATGCCCTTGACGATTGGCGCATCAGCCGCAAGCTGACGCTCAACCTGGGCCTGCACTACGAAATCGACACGCCGTATCATGAAGCCCACAACTTCTGGGTCAACTTCAACCAGGCAACTTCGGCGGTTGAAATCGCGGGTCAGAATGGAATACCCAAAGCCGCCGGGTGGAACACCGACTACGGCTCCGTCGGACCGCGCGTGGGATTTGCCTACAGCTTTGACGCGAAGACTGTGATCCGCGCCGGCTATGGGATCTTTTTCGATCCACAAACCCAGGCCGGGACAACCATCCGCCAGCAAAGACAGTGGCCGTTCGACCTGATCTACATCATTACTCCGGGCAGCCTCTTTCCCCAGAACACCGTCTCACAGGGTTTCGTTTCGATCGGGGACATTCCGCCCAGCGTACTCAACAACCCCTACGGTACGCTCAAAGGCATTGCGCCAAATTTCAAGAACGCATCGGCCCAACAATACAACCTGAGCGTGCAGCGCCAATTGACCGGGCGTTCGACCTTGACCGTCAGCTACGTGGGTTCCGATGGCCGCCATCTGTCCTGGACAAAGCCCATCGACCAGCCGTCCCCCGGAGCAGGCAATATTCAGGCACGACGGCCGTACAACGCGTTGTATCCAAACGTGACCGCGATCTCCTTTCTGGAATCGGTGGGCACGTCTAACTACAACTCACTCCAGACGAGCTTTCAAGAGCGACTTACCAATGGCTTTTTTCTTACCGCCAACTACGTATGGTCGCACGCTTTCGACAACGCTTCCTTTGATGGAGGGGCGGACGGACCCGTACCTCAGGATCCCACCAACCGAAATGCCGATTGGGCCAGCTCAGACAGCGACATCCACAACCGCGTAACTCTCTATGGAACCTACGAGCTTCCCTTCGGACCTGGGAAGGCTTACCTCAACGGCAAGTCCTTCGTGAACCGCTTTCTTCTCGGAGGATGGCAGGTGAACGGAATTTTTAACGGCCAATCCGGTTTGCCCTTCACCGTCACCACCAGCGGCACAGCGACCAATACGGGCGCATCCGCCAGCCGCGCGAATGTAGTGCCCGGCGTGGCTCCATACCCTGCAAACAAGAGCGTGAGTCTGTGGTTCAATCCGGCCGCCTTCTCCGTCCCTACAGCTTACAATTGGGGCAATTCCGGAAGGAATATCCTGCGTGGCCCGGATGAAGTCAATGTGGATTCTTCCGCGGAAAAGAGGTTTCCCATCACCGAGCGAACCAACCTATTCTTTCGCTTCGAAATGTTTAACATGTTCAATCATCCGCAGTTCCAGATTCCGGCCGCCGTCATCGCCCAGGGGGGCGTAGGATCCATCACCAGCACGTCGAATACAGCACGACAACTGCAAGGAATGCTCAGGTTGACGTTCTGAGAAGAACGCCAGCCTGAAAGTTTCTCAAAACTGATAGCCACGAGGCCACTCCATGAGTCGAGTTTTGGCACGAAGGAAATCCTTGCTGCTTTTTGATCCTCCAGCAGCCGCCGACACCATTGCCACCGGTCCGGATCCGGTGTCTGAGATACGCGCGTTCCAGATGGGATCTCCCGGTCCCAGGCAATGGCCAGGTAATCCTTAAGGTCCGCACCCAATCGGGCCTGGTGGGCTATGGGGAGTGCAATTCGCTTTCCCCGTTCGAACTCAAAGCCACCAGCCAGGTGGTGGTAGGGCGTGCCCCTTCGGCTTACGAGGCTTTGAACACTCTGGCGCCTCCCGCAGTACGCGGAGGCTTGAACATCGCCTTGCTCGATGTTCTGGGCAAGGCTACCAAGGCTCCGATCTACCGCGTGCTCGGCGGTCCCACGCGTAACAAGGCGCGCGCGATCATTCGCCTCACGGGATCTTCTGAGGATGCCTTGCAACGTGACCTGGAGAAGCAGACCACCGCGGGTTTCGCGGCGTTTCTGATCCCCGTTCCCCTGCCTACCGCCCGCAACCAAGGGAGCGAGTTTGTGCGCGTGGCTGCCACGCGCCTCAAGACAATGCGTGCCGCCGCCCCAGCCGCCGACTTCGCCCTGGAGGCGCACGCCCAACTCACTCCCGCGGATGCGGCTATGCTCGCCGCCGAAGTGGAGGGCATGCATCCGCTTTGGTTCGACGAACCCTGTCCCGTCTCCAATCTGGAAACCATTCGCAAAATCTCGGAAGAAACCGTCGTCCCCCTCGGTTTTGGCCGCACCATCGCCGATCCTGGAACCTTTCAGGATCTGCTGCGCCAGGGTCTGGTGGATTTACTACGGCCAGATCTCCTCGTCCACGGCATCAGCGGGGTTCGCCGCCTCTCCGCGATGGCGGAGACTTATTACGTAGCGGTTGCCCCGTGGCACGAAGGTGGCGCGATTGCCCATGCCGCAGCTTTGCACGCTGCCGCAAGCATGCCCAACTTCTTCATCGCGCAGGCTCCCCTCTGGGGCGACGGAGCGGTGCCCAAAGATGGGTTCTTCCAATTGCCTACCGGCCCCGGACTAGGCATCGAAGTCGACGAAAAAACATTCGAAGGGAAGCAAATCGCGTGAATCGAAGAAAATTTCTTGGCGCCGCAGCAGTGATGGCAGCCGCTGTACCCGGCTCTCGAATAGGAGCCTCGGTGAGCCGCTCGCAGATGATCGATTCCTGTGGATGCGATCCTTTCGTCGCTCAAGCGAGAGACGCGTCCTACGCCTTTGATCCCAACGGTCAAACCCGGGCCAGTGATGCATTTCGCGACCTCAGCTCCGGCATAAAGATCACCAACCTCAAAGTCTTTGGCGTTTCTCTTACGCCCAACTCGGACCGCCCTTATGTCTTTGTCAAGATCGAGACCAACCAACCGGGATTGATAGGCTGGGGCGAGGCCACGCTTGAGGGCAAAGGTGGCTCGGCCATGGCGTGTGTCGAAGACTTTCGCGACTTCCTGGTCGGCAACGATCCCATGCAGGTCGAGCATCTCTGGCAGTCCATGTATGTGCACACGTTCTATCGTGCCGGCCCGCTGATTGGCTCCGCCATGTCGGGCATCGATCAGGCCTTGTGGGATATTCGCGGCAAGGCCTTGAATGTCCCGGTCTATCAGCTCCTCGGCGGCCCTTACGACCAACGCGGCATACGCGGCTACTATCACGTGGAGAACATACGCACCGCGGAAGACTTGGCCCACCTGCGGGAAACCGCCCTGCGCGATGGAGTGTCCTGTCTCAAGATAGGGCTGCCCGATCACGACTACGAATGGATTGAAACCAACGCAAAGATCGATCGCGCGGTCAAACATATGCAGCGCGTGCGTGAGGGTCTCGGAGATACCATCGATATCGCCGTGGACTTCCATGCCAAGATGGGGCCTGCGGTGGCTTCGATCATGATCAAGGAGGTGGAGCCCCTGCATCTCCTGTTTGTGGAGGAGCCTTGCCCGCCGGAGAACCCTGGGGCCATGGCGCGTATCGCCGCCCATTCGACCACGCCCATCGCGACCGGCGAGCGTCTCGTAGCCAACTACGGCTGCCGTGAGCTCATCGAGATGGGAGCGGTCGACATTCTGCAAACCGACATCAATCACGTGGGCGGCATCTCCGCGCTCTGGAAGGTCGCCGCGATGGCCAACATCTCGAACATATCCATGGCTCCGCACGCCTGTGAAGGGCCCATCGGTGGTCTGTCCACCTTACATGTCGATTCTGCAATGCCCAATTTTCTTGTTCAGGAAATCTGCAGCTTCGTGAAGCCCGGAGAAAAGGAAAAGATCTGGGCCGAATGGTTTGGCTTTCCCGCCATGCGCATGATGGATGGCCGCGTTCCCTTACCAACCAAGCCCGGCTTGGGCTTCGAGCTGAGCGAAGCTGCTTTAAGCAAATATCCTTTTGGAGGCACTAAACCAATGGAATTTGTCTGGCACAAGGATGGCTCCGTAGCGGCTTTGTAGATTCGATACAGTAGGGACGGGATCGTGTGAATCGAAGAAAATTTCTCGGAGGAGCGGCGGCGCTGGCCGCGGCAACTCCCGCTGCCCGGATTTCCGCTGCGGTATCCGCTGCTCATTCCGCAGACATCTGTGGGTGTGAGCCCATGATCGCTCAGTCTCCGTCAGCTGGGGAACAAGCTGCCCGGGCGGATGCATTGCGCGATCTTAGTTCCGGTTTGAAAGTCACCAACCTCAAAGTATTTGGCGTTTCGTTGACCCCCGATTCCGACCGGCCCTACGTTTTCGTCAAGCTCGAGACCAACCAGGGATTGGTGGGATGGGGAGAAGGCACTCTGGAACGCAAAGCCCAGGCGGCAATGTCTTGCATTGAAGACTTCCGCGACTTTGTCATTGGTAAGGATCCCATGCAGGTCGAGCATCATTGGCAGTCGATGTATGTCCACAGTTTCTATCGCGCCGGCCCGGTGATGGGATCGGCCATCTCCGGCATTGATCAGGCGCTCTGGGATCTTCGCGGCAAAGCCTTAGGCGTTCCCGTGTACCAGCTGCTTGGCGGCCCGAACAATAAAGATGGGGTTCGCGGCTACTACCACGCGGAGAATGCAAGGTCGGACGAGCAGCTGGCAAAATTGCGCGAGACCGCTCTGCAGGAAGGCGTCTCCTGCTTCAAGATCGGACTACCTGACCAGGAATACGAATGGATCGAGACTCATGCCAAGATCGATCGCGCTGTAAAGCACATGCAGCGCATTCGCGAAAAGCTTGGTGACTCCATAGATATTGCCGTCGATTTCCATGCCAAGACGAGTCCCAGCGTCGCTGTGCAACAGGCTGGTCATCCGCCTGTGCGTGGAAAAGCTCTGGGAAGCGATCGCGAGCCCAATGGATGAATGCTCGCCACACAAAATTATCAAACCAGTTTTGGTCTGGCTTCACGCCGGACGCTCGCCAACCATTTGAGGGTTATTTCGTCCCGCATCTCGTGTCCCGCATTGCCGGGGTTGTGTTGCCTGTAGAAATGTGCGAAGAAAGCGAAGTAAGCGAAGTAAGTCCCTTGATCCGGGGGGCGCCGCACAGGAGAGGTTACGTTTCTTCTCGAATTTCTCTGATGCGGGGGACCGATTGGGCAAGGTGACCAAATAAGGGCAAGATGGCCAAATAAGTCCTTTGTTTCATGAAGGTGGTCAAGATGGTCAATTAATTAATTTGAGCATCTTGCCTCGGTGGGTGGCTGGTTTCCAGGCTGGGGAGGCGAAGCTGGTCTCGCGGGCAGCTCGTTTTGGAGATGGTTGGGGGGGTGGGGAATGGCGGGCCAAATAAAAGTTCGCGAAATGCGCCCTAGGCGCTATCAGTCCCCCTCTCGTGTGCTGGATCGCCGGTCCTTTCCGATTCGGGACGGTTCTGCTCCGCCGGTGCGGTGACGAACGGGACGGTCTTCTGCCTACCAGGTAAGTGTTGAGGACGTCCCGTATGTCATCCGGCCTCCGTGTCCTCTGGCTGGGGATAGCCTCGGGCTGGTGTCCGGTGAGGTTGTTTTTCCGAATTGTCAAAGATGCTTCATCAAGAGGACGCACTGGGCGCACCCTGTTTAGACACTGTGATTCTCGCTCTCCGCAGGCGCGCCCTCGCGGGGCGCAGAATACTGCGGACAGGCGTAATCCGTCACTTCGATATCACATTACGGCTTGCTACACCGGATGTCAGGCTGACAAGCGCTGATGCTTTCGCGGTGGTGGGCGGCGGATGCACGGGTAGAGCGCATGGGTGCAAGGCCAAACAGGGCAGTCGTGGCAACGACTGCGCTGACGTGTGTTTTCTTACCCCCACAGTAGTACGGTTTTGGGATCTCGTCCAGAGCGGGAGAGGATTTATTTTGGTAACTATGTCTGCGCGCTGTTAGTGCCTGGCGAGGGACGATCTCACGATGCGGAGCATTGGCCTCGGGGGTACTTTCCCTCCGGACCCTTATCTCCCAATGTCGGTTGCCCAAGCCGCGGCTCCCCTGGGGGAGCTTCTATCGACCTCTACTTCAACCCTTTGGGGGCATCGCTCGACCTGGCTTGATATTGTGGTTCATACGGAACAAATTTGTCGGATCATACTTGCTCTTTAGGGCGACAAGGCGATCGTAGTTGCAGCCATAGGCTTCTCGCGCGATCGCTTCTCCCTCATCAGTCACGTAATTGCCATACGCACCTGAAGCCAGGTAAGGCCGCAACCCCTCCCAGCATTCGCGCGTCCAGCGAATGTTCTTGTCCGTCTCGGCAGGATCGGTCCAGATGGACCATGCAAAAAAGTTCCACGTATATTGCCGGTGGGGAAATGCGGTGTCGCCGGCCGCCACCCGCGTAGCGGCTCCGTGCCAATGCTCGACAAATGGCGCAAACGTATAAGGCGAGGGACTCTTGCCCACGTATTGTGTGAGCGCCTCAATCGCATCATCGGTCAGGTCGGGCAGAAAATTTGATTTGGTATAGACCAGCCGTCCCGGCGGAAACAACGGTTCGAACATGCTTTGGATTTGCAGGTACGTCAGCGGTCCAAGTTGGTCCACAATGGGAACCGCAAACTTCTTCAGCGGTCGCAATACCCGTTCTCCCTCGGCCACTGGCCCACAGTAACAGGCTGCGAGGGCGAAGGCCGGGGTGCCGTCTGGAAGAGTGATGGACGTAGCCTGGCTCACCAATTCGTCGGGACTCTCTGCGGCAAATTCGCGCCACAAATGCAATATTTCCCTTGCCTTTGCGGCTGGAAAGAAAATCGCTCCTCCATAAACCGGGCCCACCTGGTGTAATCGATATTCAAGCGAAGTAATAATCCCAAAGTTCCCGCCCCCGCCACGGATTCCCCAGAACAAATCGGCATTTTCCGATGCGTTCGCGGTCACCAATCGTCCCTCCGCCGTCACCACATCGGCGGCAATGACGTTGTCGATAGCCAACCCGAATTTGGCATGAAGATTTCCCCAGCCCCCGCCCAGCGTCAATCCGGCGATGCCGACTGCCGGCACCACCCCTTGGGTCGTGGCCAACCCAAATGCCTGAGTCTCATGGTCAAACTCGCCTAGTTTCAGCCCCGTTTGCGCGCGCACCGTTTGCCTTACCGGATCGACGCGGATTCCCTTCATTTGAGATAGATCAATCATCAAGCCGCCCTCACAGACAGCCTTGCCTGCGATGCTATGTCCGCCCCCACGAACCGAAACCAGAAGGTCGTGTTCGCGAGCCTCGCGCACACACGCAATGACATCGGCCGCGCCTACACAACGAGCGATCATCGCTGGACGACGATCAATCATCGCGTTCGGGACGGTTCGCGCTTCACCGTAGCCCGGCTCGCCTGGACAAAAAGTCTGACCGCGGAGTGAAGTCCTGAGGTTCTGAACAACGGATTCTGGGATCATCAGTGTTGTTCCTCATTTCGTAAGAGGCCGACAAGACTCGTCGTCCTGGGACGGGGCGACGATGCGCGATCATGGCATGGAGACGGTCAAAAATCCTCAAGAAATAATCAAATTTCCGGTAGAATCGCTGCCGTGCCGACCCTCCGATCCTCAGCTTACGAGTTCGGCCCGTACAGGGTGGATCCGCTCGCGCGAAGCCTTATGCGCAGCCGTGAGCTGATTGCCCTGCCACCCAAGGCAGTCGAGGTCCTGGTTGAACTCGTTAAGCGCCCCGGAGTCGTTATCAGCAAGAAAGATCTGATGGAAATAGTTTGGCCAGAGACCTTCGTCGAAGAAGCCAATCTCAACCAAATGATTTTCCTACTCCGGCGGGCCCTGGGGACGACGCAGGAACGAGAGTACATCGCAACTGTCCCCAAGCGGGGATACCGTTTTACCGACTCAGTTCGCCGTGTCGACGTTCCCTGCCGCTTCGAATCGATAGCGGTATTGCCTTTAGCCAACCTCAGCGGAGACCCCTCGCAAGAGTATTTCGCGGATGGAGTCACCGAGGCTCTCATCACAGAATTGGCTAAGATCGCGAGTTTGCGCGTGGTTTCGCGCACCTCGGCGATGCGGTTCAAAGGTACAGGTGAGCCGGTGGCGCAGATTGCGCGTGCGTTGCGCGTGCAGGCTGTGTTGGAAGGATCGGTGGTGAAATCGGATGATCGCTTGCGGATTACGGTTCAGCTCATCCATGCCGCCACCGGCCAGCACCTGTGGGCGGAGTCGTACGAGGGCACATTCTCCGACATTCTGGGGCTGCAGAGTAGAGTCGCGCGAGACGTTGCTGTCGGCATTCGTGCGGACCTTAGTCAAAAGGAAGAAGCACTCCTCAGCGCTTCCCGTGCAGTTCATCCCGAAGCCTACTCGTTGTATCTCAATGGGCGATTTTTCGCGCGGCAATTAACAGACCAGGGCCAGCGTAAGGCGATCCAGTATTTTCGCCAATCCTTGCAGATCGATGCTGGGTATGCAGCCGCCTACGCCGGCTTAGCCGAGTGCTTCATCGAACTCGCTTATTTCTTTGGCATGGAGCCAAAGAAGGCATTTGCCGAGGCTGAACCAGCGGCAGTCAAGGCGGTGGAGTTAGACGAGAATCTGGCTGAAGGACACGCCGTGCTGAGTCTGCTACGGTTGCTCAATGGTTGGAATTGGGATGCAGCAGATCAGGAGTCGCAGCGCGCGATTGAACTCGCGCCTGGTGATCCCTACGTTTACTGGAAGCGCGGCGTTTATTTAAGATATGCCGGCCGAGGCGACGAAGCGGTTGCCGCTCATCGTCGCGCGGAATCACTCGACCCATTCTCCCTCATAGCGATCGAGGAAGTGGGCTGGCCATTTTATTACGGGCGCCGATTTGATGAAGCCGTGGATCAGTTTGGCCGGGCCGTTGAACTCGAACCAAAGTGGGACCAGTTGTACTTTGGCCTCGGATTGGCGCTGGCGCAGCAGCAGCGATACGAAGAAGCGATCGCTGCCATGCGGACAGCGACGCAACTCGGGCCTGACAATCCATTCAACCAGGCGTCGCTCATTTACATATTAGGACGAGCAGGCTGCACCCGCGAGGCCAACCAACTTTTGGATCAGCTTTCCTCGACTTACGCTTACGTGCCGCGCTGGTTTCTCTCCATCATTTGGGTCGGGCTGAAGGACAACGAGCGTGCGCTGCAAGCTCTGGAAGAGGCATTCGGTGATCGGGAACCCTGCCTCGTAAGTCTCAAAGTGGAGCCTATTTTTGATCCGCTACGATCGGATGACAGGTTCACTGACATGATCCGGCGAGTCGGCCTGAAACCCTGAAGCGTCCGGTTCTGACAAAAAAACAGATAAAAAACAAGTGACAGTGAGGACGATTACTTATGTATTCATGGTTCGAAGGTGATCGTCCCGTCTGTTCACCTGTTTTTGCTTGTAGACCTTGGTAGACAGTGTGTAGAGGCTCATCAAGTCGAATTCAGCTTTGGTTCTGCGCATGAGCACTACTGTCGGCTCCCCGGGAGGCAAGCCATCGAGCGATTGGACACTGACGCCCAACTCCGGGTGGTCCACGGTCGGGGTCACGCGGTGTGTCCGACGATCGCGATAGTTGGTGAGCGCAAGGATCTCAGGGGAACGGTATTTGCGTATCCAACCCATGAGCTTCTGGTAGTCAGGCTCCGGCATCCGGGTCAATTCCGGGTGGGTTTGTTGCTGCGGCTTTCCTCTCTTATTGAGCGCATCCTTCATCTTGTCCCAAGTTAACTGTTGTTCCCAGTCCGGCTTGTCTGGATCAAGAGCGATGAAATTTTTACCGAAATACTCGTAAACGATCCTGACTATCAGGTCTTCGATTCGCGATAACTCAAACACCCCAAGTTAAATCGTTCCATCTTTTCGAGCTGGAGATATCGCGTTGACCCCGAGGTGCGAGTTGGGGCTGTCCCCTTGGCGGGACCGCAATCAATGCGCCTTCGATCGGAATTGCTGGACGACATCCCTTATCGCGTCTGCGATGGCATCCGGTCTGTCCTGATGCATACGATGACCTGAGCCGGCCACCACTCGCAGTTGGCCATATTTGGAGCGGCCGGCGAGGTCAACCTGATAGCTATGCCATGCCGCGTTGTATGCATCCAACTGCTGCTGGGTCAGCCCTGGAAAAGCAGAAAGTGGAGCTTTCTCTGAGCGTTCGAGCACGATGAGGGGTATATCCGCATGCCATGTGAGCTTTTGTTGATCCGGAAGAAACCCATTCTCTTGTAGAAACTTGGGATTATTCCAATTGGGATCAAACTGCTGCGAGATAGCGGCATGACGCGATTCCATCTCCTCATGCGATGAGTCAACGAATACCAGTCCAGAGACCTCGTTCGGATAATCCTGCTGATACCGGCGCACCAGAACACCGCCGGCCGAAGCTCCGACAAGTACATAAGGTAGGTTCAGCCGCCCCGTCTGAAAGAGAGCGTGCATCTCCAGGATGACCTGATCTATGGGACGGAGCTCGGGATGAGACTCTTGAACCTTATCGCTCTGCCCGGCGCCGATTGCATCGTAGCTGCAAACTCGGATAGAAGAAGGTAGTTTCTGTTGCACCAGCGCCCACGAATCGGCAGTACCGAGGCCCCGGCCGTTAGCCAGAATGACTGTCGGCTTTGCGTTCGCATCGCCTGAGCATTCGAGAAACATCCGGTGTCCATTAGGAAGCTGAATGAGGCCACTGGATATGTCATTGTGAGCAGATACTTGAGACCCGTCTTGCTCCTCAGAGCACGCATGGACGATCGGTGAGGACCCAATACTGCAGAATCCAAGAAGGGTGCCGCCTGTCATGACACACGCCAAAAAACTGGCGGCGAGGACCAGGCGTAGACGACCAGCGTAACGCGGGGCCGTCAGCACAATTGTTTCGGCAAGGACGGCAGACCAGACCCGAAGAATGCTGGACGGCCCTTCCTGCCATGCATCACTCAGCGCATCCCCGAAGAGCAGCCGCATCTCATCCCCGTATCGAGCGATCAAATCATCGCTTTGAAAGCTGAGAAGGAAGTCAAACAAACAGCAATGGCACCGGTAGATGCGATTCATTTCAATGCTCCGATTCCAATAATCTTCTTTCTTCTTGCTAGATCGAGTAGTTGTTCTTGACGATGAAGCTCCGCTCCGAGCAGACGTCTCCCCAGTGGAGTCAGGGCATAGGTTCTGCGTCTGTCTTCGCTGAATTCAGGTGTCTGACTGATCATTCCCTGGTCCGAGAGCTTCTTGATCGTTGTGTATAAGGTGGCCGGTCCAATCGAAAATGTACTCCCGGACAGTTCATGTATTTCCTGCATGATCCGGTAACCATGCTTAGCGGCGTCCGCTAGTGCGAAAAGGATGAAGAAAGATGCCAGTGGCAAAGGCAGATTCTCCAGAAGATCATCAAAGTCTTGCGCTCTAGCCATCAGCTCGACCCCTATATCGGTTTATGATATATCATAAACCGATACTGTCAACCCAGACAGAATTCAGACAGATGCTCGGCAGTCGCACTGCCGAGCCCCTTGGCCTTTGGTTTATGAATCCAAAGAGCTGCGAAGACCGATCACCCTGCCGCCTATCAAGGTCGTAACGATTTGATACTCGGCAATTTTCCGAAAATTGCCTTCAACATAATCGTGCTCTGACCGTCGTAACTGTCGCCACACTGCTGCTGATCCTGGTTACACAACGAAACAGGATATCGCTGAGCTCATTGCGATCGACACGCACGATATTACCCGTCGTGATCACCTTAAAACCGGCCACTTGTGATCAGTGGAAAACCGGCCACTTAAGGAGGTTCAGACTTGATTGTTTTACTCCTCAGCGTCCGATGTCAGCAAGGTGGGGCGAGGAGTACCGGGTGTATCTAAGTTCCGGAGGAACTTGATTGGCATGCTATGGTGGTACTCGCTTTGCCGGGGTCGCGCCCTGTGAAGTGATCCAGAGCCGAGGACACGGGGCTGGCTCCGAAGGAATCGGTATTCGAGACCCTCTGCGATTGGCTTAATGAGCTGGTCAGCAGAGGGTTTCGTGTTTTTGGCTAGATTTCTTGGGTGAGGCTTCGTTGTTGGAGGCTTCTGGATCACAAGTTGCGACGCCGCCGGGCGCTCTTTGCCCGGCATCCTGATTGCTTTGTTCTTTGTCATTGAGCATCTCCGTTGCTGCCGGTTTTCGTGCGCCAACTGCGCGGACCGCATTTGAGAACGTGGCCGTGATGCAGAAGACGATCCAGCATGGCGGTGACCGCAGCACTGTCACCCAGCAGTTTCCCCCAGTCCTCAACCGGACGATTGGATGTGATCATTGTGCTGGCCCTCTCATAGCGGCGCATGATGATCTCCAGCAACTCTTCGGCCGCGATCAGCGGCAGTTTGCGCATGCCAAGATCGTCGATGATCAGCAACGGAACAGTAGCTAAGAGATCCATATGCTCTTTGCGTTTTCCATCCAGCGTGGCATCGGCCAGTTCTTCCAGCAGCAGATGCGCTTCACGATAGAGCACGCGATAACCCTGCTGGATCACGGCGTGGCCAATGGCCTGGGCGATGTGACTTTTACCGCTACCCGGCGGACCAAGTAACAGGGCGTCCTGGCGTCGTCCCACCCAGGCCGCGGTGGCCATGTCGAAGATCAGGGAGCGATTCATCCTGGCATTGAACTGGAAGTCGAAGTTGTCCAGACGTTTCTCTCCGTCGCGGAACTGAGCCTGCTTATGGCGCCGCTCCAGTTGCCGGCTGGTGCGACAGGCCAGTTCATCACAGACCAACATGGAGACCAGGTCGATGGGCGCGATGTTCTCCGCTTGTGCCTGCAGAAGACGTGTTTCAAGAACAGCCGACATGCCGCTCAGGCGCAATTGGCGCAGTGATTGATTTAGTTCGATCAGGTTCATGGTTTGCTTTCCTCGAAGTTGAGTCTTTGTTGGATCAAGTCGCGATACTGCGTCAGCTCGCGGATGAGAGGATCGACTTGCTTCAAGCTCAGAGAGGCTTGTGGCGTGCGCTCCAGATAGCGACGTACGAAGCGATACTCGGCAACACCCAGTTCCAGCCCAGCCGCACATGCGTTGTCGCAGGCCGCGCTGCCGTACTTTTTGGCCAGGTTCAGAACCCCCTGGATGCGGCGCAGTCCGGTCTCCGCCTTGCGCTGATGAATCGATTCGCAGAGCACACCGATGCTGGCTCCCGCCTTATGCGCCCGGGCCAGAAGCTCCATCGTGTGCGGCGGCGTGCGCCGGGGACGATCCTCAGGGCGAATGCGATGGCCGCCGCGTTTCTGTCCCAGATGCTCACGCAGCAACTGACCGGTGCGTGGATCGAGAAGCCGCACATACATTGCGTCCCATTGCACATCGACTTGCCGGCCTATCCAACCGGGCGGTGCTCCGTAGTAGGCCGCCTCCACCTCGACACAACCGTCCAGATGAACCGTGCGCTTGCCGTACTGGTAGTAGCGGAACGGTTCTAGTGGCAACGCTTTCAGCGTCGGCTTCTCTTCAGCGAACATGGCCGCTACCTGCCGTTTGGTTCGGCCATGGATACGTTTGTCGGCCCAGCGTTCTTCCCAGTGATCGAGATAAGCTTGCGCTTCGGCCAGACTCTCGAAGCGCTGACCTTTTAGCGGCGTCTTCTGCGCATGGCCAACGCCACTCTCCACCTTTCCCTTCCGATCCGGATCGCGCACTCTGCAAGGCAACGCCGTTACCGCATAATGGGCCAGCACATCGCGATAGAGGGGATTCAGGCCGGGATCGTAGATGTCGGCAGCCAGCACCCCTTCCCGCAGATTATCCAGAACGACGATCCGCGTGGCTCCGCCCAGCCGCCGAAAAGCCATCTCATGCAACTCTGCCCACACCCGCGCGCTTGATCGGAACACCAGCAGGCGAACCGACTTGCGACTGTAACCGAGCGTCAGCACGAACAGCCGCGTGCGCCGATACTTGCCGCTATCAGCATCACGCACCATCGGGCCGGTGCCGTAGTCCACCTGGCACTCTTCACCGGGCTCGGTCTCGATGATCACCCGTGCTTGTTGACTGCAAGCTCCGCGCAGCACCCGTACGAACCGCCTGACGGTCTCCATTCGGAAGTTTCCGATGGGAAATAATCATGCACTTAGTTGCCCCAAACCAACGTTGGGACTATGGCTAATCCGAGCTGCTCAGAACCAAAAGACGACGAGGGGGGAGTCGGTTCTCTTCTTTTTGAGTATATAGTTGACTTTGTTTCACATGTAATATATATCTTACATGTGAAACAAAGGAATCTTCCTCTGAAAGGAGACCAGCTGTTGGCGATGCTAGCAGCGCTTGCCAATCCGCATAGGCTACGAATCATTGCGGCTCTTGCAACCGGCGGACGCAACTACGTTAGTCAGCTTGCGCGGGAACTGGGCATCAGCCGGCCATTGCTGCATCTGCACCTGCAGAAGCTTGAAGATGCTGGCCTTGTCACCAGCCGACTCGAACTGTCGCAGGATGGCAAGGCACTCAACTACTTCGAAGTCCGCAGTTTCGACTTCGAACTCACCCCAGCCGCAATCGCCGAGGCGGCCAAATCCCTCACGGCCAAACTCGAATCTTAGAGGTCCCCATGCAGGAACACATCGAAAGTATTTTGCTGGCGGCGTTCTTTTTCCCGTCTGCCGCAGCTGTTCTCATCTTCGCAATGAAATATGGGTCCGCGGTCGCGCAGGCGAGAGTGCGCCTCGGCCAGGACGAAGCCTATCGCGAGATCGCGGCAAAGGCCGCGGCGAGTCAAGGAGAGATGGCGGCGGCGCTCCTATCCTTTGGCACGGCGCTCGCGGAGATCCAATCCCGGCTTGGCGTGGTCGAGAGAATTCTCAAGGACGTTGAGTAGATAGTAGATAGATCAATTTCCCGCGGAAAAAGCGAGGAAAACAAAAGAAAAGGAGCCCCAATGAACGAGGTTTCAGTGTTTCGCCTGTACGTCTTGCGCTCCATGTATTTGTTTATCGTGGTGGGGCTCGGCGTCTATCTCTGGCCGGGCGTACTGAATCCTAGAAAACATTGGGAACTAATGGAGGGGATGGCCTCCTGCATGCTCGCCGCCTTTTCCTTGCTCTGCATGCTGGGGCTGCGCTTTCCGCTGCAGATGCTGCCCGTGCTCATCTGGGAAGTGGTTTGGAAGACGCTGTGGCTCATGCTCGTTCCGTTACCGCAATGGATGGGAGGCCATGTCGACGATTCGCTCAGGCCCTCGATCTTTTCTATATCCATGGTCGCGCTCGTTTACATCGCTATTCCCTGGCCCTATGTATTTGCACACTACGTGAAAGCTCGCGGCGATCGTTGGCGGTCACGAGTACGATAGAACGGAAATATAACGTTCATTCGTTATGTGCCCTTCGCAACCCGGACCGCCCGATGCGATGTGCCTTTTGGCGCCCTCTGGCCACAAAACGATCAACGGAACATAAGGTAACGAGTCGCGCTTCTTGCGAGCCGCTTCCATTTCCGTTGTAGAGGATGAACATTGACAGCCGCAGTCTAGCCGTTGGTGTAAGGCAGCCTCAACCTGCATTAAAACCGCCGGGCTGACATGCCAACCGTGTGCCTCACGGAATGGAGCGGGGGAGCTACTTGTGGCCCCGAGTGTGGAACGCGGAGAAAGGGAGCGCCCGGGAAAGGTCCAAAGGAAGTTCTTCAGTTCTTTTTTAGTCTCAACCTTAAGCAAACCACTACGAAGAAGCGCCTGGCCTCTCGTGGGATACGGAGCCACCGACGCGTAGATGTCTCAGCAGAGAGGTCGCCATGAACTACGCTTCTCCCGAAGAGCAGGGCGTGAGCAGATGATCCAGCTCAATCCGTCAGTGATCTTCGCATGCGTCCCACGCGTCCCCCACCATGAACGACCACAGAGCTTGTGACTTTTTTAATTTGGCTTGTTTGTTGTGGCTGGAAAGCTTTGAAGAGCATCTGCCAACAAGCATCGCCGGGGTTCCCTCGGCGCTCGGGACAGGCTCTTCGACTCCGCGCCATAAGCCGTCCGTTATGCGATAGATCTGCGAGGCGCTTCGCTCAGAGCCTGTGACTTTTTCGATCTTTCGTGACTTTCGTATCCCCTACCCGATGTGGTTCAACCCCTCAGTAAAACCGTCATCCTGTGGTTGTAGAACGGTAAATGTGGGGCACCCGAGTGGCGCACTGCAGATCCCTCCGCTTCGCTTTCGGGATGACAAATAGGAGAGGGCGGTTGAAAGGGACAGGGCCGTTGCCGAGGGACAGGGCAGTTGCTGGGGCGGGGGGACGAATTTTCCATCGACAACCGCGCTCTCCGTCGCCGCGAAATACAACGGACGATAAAAAGTCACAACAGCGGAGCGCCCCTCGACACAGTTCCACTACTGGAACAATCTGGGAGCAAAGTCAGCAAAAGCGCGCCGCCACGATAGCCACTCGTGTGCCGTTTCCGGGGACTCGAAGTAGACATTCTTAATCCCCGCCTGAGTCAGGGCATCGCTAAACTGCTTCACGCGCGGCCCTTCCACCGACCCGGTCGAAAGAAAAAGCAGTTTTACTTTGCTGTTAAACGCCGTTGCGTCGGCAAAGGCCCCACCGCAAATTGTCTTGATGTCAAACGTGCCGCCGCCGAACCCGCTGCAGTTGCCGCTGAAGCCCCCCAGGTAGGCAAACTTGTCGAGATGCTCGAGACCCGTAGTGAACGTTTGGAATCCCCCCATCGACAAACCCGCCATGGCACGGTTTTCGCGCCCCGGGGCTACCCGGTAATTCTTTTCAACCATGGGGATCAGATCGGTGAACATCATCTCGGTGAAGGTTCCACTCAAGTGAAGCGCCGGCCGAGGCGGCGGCGTGCCGCCTGCTGGGCGCTGTCCCGCGCCCGGTACCCCAGGCGCTCCGCCCATGGGTGGCTGCGGCTGCGGCACCGCCTGGGTAATCACACTGCGTGCGTTGTAGACCGTTCCATCCTCACCGGGTTTCACCGCGTTCAGGTTGTCCATCACGATCAGCATTGGTTTTGTTTTGCCCGCAGCGAGCAGATTATCCATGATCTGATCCACGTGACCCTGGAATGTCCAACCGAGTTCGTTTTCTCCCCAGCCATGCAGCAGGTAAAGTACCGGATAGCGCACCTTCGCATTCTGGTCATAGCCCGGCGGCGTGTAGATCATGGCGCGTCGCCACTGTTGCGTTACCGTGGAGAAGTACCATTCGTCGCGTACCAGCCCATGCGGCACCTCTTTGTGGCTGTAGAACTCCGCATCTGCTGCCGGCACCTCAATCGCGCTGCTCCATTGCCCGCCGCCAAAGTAGCTCGCCGTCGCCGGATCTGAGACGCTGGATCCGTCGATGTTCACCATGTAGTAGTGGAAGCCTTCTGCCAATGGCGTAGTCGTCGCATACCATAGGCCGTCTGCTTCCTTGGCCATATCGAAACCCTTTCCCACCCGGACACGCACCTTCTGGGCATCCGGCGCGGATAAGCGGAACATGGCACGATGGTCGGGAAACACACAGGGGTAGGGCGCCCCTGGAACGTTTAACGAAGAAGGTTTGCAATCGGCGGGAGGTTGCGCCCAGCAGATTGCCGGCGCCAGCAACATCCATAAAACTATCGTCTTTTTCATCGGTCTCCTCTACGTTGCAGGCAGCCAACCGTAACCTCGGTTGTGTTACATAGCAAGCGATAAAACGGAATAAGAACGCGCAGGCAACTGCAGCGTCATGCGCGCGCCGGCCTTCGGGTTTTCCAGCGTCTGTGGCGTTACCCGCTTCGGATCCGCAAATGTGTTGCCGGCCTTCAGGTCTGGCCCCGTAATGGTCAGGAATTGCTTCACCGCGCTGGGCGCAGCATCGCGCCAGATCACTTCCACATCCTGCGGCTTTTCGAGATTACGGTTGAAGAGGAAGAGCGCTGAAGTCTTGCTCTCCATGTCGATGGTAGCCGCCACATCTACCCACCTCACGTCGCCAAAGCCAGGGATCGGCAGTCCGCCGCTCTCAATCGGGCTGCCGATGGTTGCCACCTCGTATCCCGGGCCCTCCGGCTGCAGACTTAATGCCCGCCCCCGCGCATACTTAAGCGCCCAGCTATAGGGATAAAAGATGGTGTGACGCAGGATGCCATCTTCATTCGTGGCGATCGGCGCAATGACATTGATGAGTTGGGCCAGGCACCCCACTTTCACGCGGTCTGAGTGGCGGATCAGCGAATTGGCCAGGCCGCCCACCAGCAGCGCATCTTCCAGGTTGTACGGTTCCTCCAGCAGATGCGGATGCGGCTTACCATGCCCGTTCGAAAACTCTCCGCCGCGCGCGCGATACCACACGTTCCACTCGTCGAACGATAACCACAGCTGTTTCCCGGAGCGTTTTTGTGCGCGAACGGTGTCACAAACCGCTGCTATCTCCTCAATTTGCCGGTCCATCGCCAGGTTCATCGCCATATACACCTGGCTGTCATGATGGGTCTCCTCGGTATTTCCCCAGTAGCGGTGCAGAGAGATTCCATCTACCACGTCATAACATTCTTCGAGGACAGTGCGATCCCATTCGATATACGTAGGCATGAAGGGTCCGCTCGATCCGCAGGCGATCAACTTGATCGATGGATCGACCGCGCGCATCTGCCGCGCAGCGTCGGTTGCTTTTAAGCCATAGGCCTGCGCCGGCATGTGCCCAATCTGCCACGGGCCATCCATCTCATTGCCCACACACCAGAACTTCACCCCGTACGGATCGGCGTAGCCATGGGAGCGCCGCAGGTCGCTCCACTTCGTTCCTCCGGCGACATTGCAATATTCCACGAGAGCGGCCGCATCCTCTGCCGAACCGGTCCCGAAATTGAGACCCATGAGCGGCTCTGTTCCCACGAGCCGCGCCCAGGTGAGGAACTCGTTTGTGCCGAACTGGTTCGTCTCCAGAGTGTTCCATGCGCGGTCCAACACCGTAGGCCGTTTTTCCTTAGGCCCTACTCCATCCAGCCAGTGATAGCCCGACACGAAGTTCCCCCCGGGCCAGCGAACAATCGGCACCTGCAACTCACGTACTTCGGCAATCACATCCTTTCGGAATCCCTGCGCGTTCGACAATTTCGATCCCGGCTCGTATACGCCCTCGTAGATTGCGCGCCCAAGCTGTTCCAGAAACGAACCGAACAGCTCGTGACTTACCGGGGCAATCTGCCGGTCTGTGTCGATCACGACCCGGGTGGTCGCGCTCTGCGCAGTGCCCATCCGGCCGGCAATCGCCGCCGCCGACATGACCAAGCCGGCCTGAGAAGCGCTTTTGAGGAACTTTCTTCGGGAGATCTCTCGCATTAAAAACCATCCGTTACGAAGGCGGCCGCCGCATGGCACATCTCATTTGCGCGCGCTCCGAGTCGAGTATAGTAAACGTTTCCCTTCGGCCGCCATTCTACACAAGATCGGTCTTGTCCGGTGATATGATGGCGGCTGAAATGCCGCAGATATTGATAGTTACCGGAGATGCCGGCGAATCGTACGAAGCTCTCTATGCCGTTCATCGGTTTCGCGAGGAAGACTGGCGTGTTACCGTGGCTGCCCCTTCGGTTCGTCGCCTCCACCTCGTCATGCACGACTTTGAGCCGGGTTGGGACACTTATGTCGAACGTCCCGGATACGGTCTAGAGGCCGACCTCTCGTTCGATCAGATAAATGTCCGTGATTATGATGCCATCCTGATTCTGGGCGGGCGCGCTCCTGAATACCTCCGCAACGATCGGCGATTGCTCGACATTGTCCGCGAATTCGACGCACAGCAGAAATGGATCTTCGTCATCTGCCATGGCATCCAGGTGCTCGCCGCCGCCGGCCTCACCCAAGGCAAACGCATTACCTGCTATGAACACGTGCGCTTCGAAGCCGAGCAAGCTGGCGGGACGTTTGTGAACCAGCAGGCCGTTCGCGATGGCCGCATCGTCACCGGCCAGACCTGGCAATCGCACCCCGAGTTCTATCGGGAGATCTTTGCCTGCCTGGCGCCCCACCGCGGATCCTGATTTTGCGGCATTTTCTCTGCCCTTGCCCGCTGCCGCGATCAAGACGTTGAAGTCGAGGATCAGTCCCACGGGATCACGCCCATGTCGGAGGATTCAGCAGCTCCCGGTGCGTGGCCACGCCTTCTTGAACCTCACCGGCGAAGTCTTCGTAGGGCGATGCACCAGTGGGAACACAGACAGGCGACTGGTTTTGAGAAGTAAGCAGCCCTCAGCGGCTAAAGCCGAATTCATTACACGGCAGTTAGGTACGGCCTGAAGGCCGTACCCTTCAGAGAAGTGAGTTTTTCCGCAGCCTCTTCAGTCGTGCCTCTCGGCTTTCCCAAATTCTGGAGTTCTCACGCAGACTCTTTGGCCCCTGCGTCTTGCGGTGGCAGGGGCTAAAGCCTCGACCATTTTGGTCAGGAGTGGCACGACTGAAGAGGCTGCGGATGAATCTGGCTGCTGAGCTCGACAATGTCTTTTCGTTGTGATGTTGATACGTTCTTGACGCACGGACCGGCCGTGGACCGGCCCGTGCGCCAGGGTTGGGGGGCGTCAGCGAAATCGCCTAGAAATAAATCCTCCCGCCGAGCTGGAAGACACGCGGGTCACCGGTGGCGTTGACTGTTCCTGCGGAGGCGTTGTAGGGGTTGGAGGAGTTACCGGTGAGGACCGAGTTGTTAACCCCCGTGAACTGGGTATGGTTCCAGGTGTTGAAGGTCTCTGCCCGGAACTGGAACCCAACGCTTTCATGGATATGGAAGTCCTTGTACAAAGATAGATTCCAGTTGTCGCGTCCGGGCCCCTTCACGCTATTTTTGGACGCGCTGCCCCAGGTGAGCGGAGCCGGCTGAGCAAACGCGCTCGGACTAAACCACTGTTTATAGGTATGCGGATAAGTCACCGACCCGACCTGGTCCGCGTGGTTTTGGGTGCCGCCGCCGAAGCCGAGATTGTCGTTGGCCGAATCGACGGTCACCGGTTGTCCGGACGACATGAGTACGATGCCGGAGGTTGTCCATCCTCCCAGAAGAGTCTTGCGCAGCCCGTTCGAGTTCTGGAAGATCGGCAGGTTGTAAGCAAAGTTGGCAGCCGCAATGTTCCGGCGGTCGAAGCCGGCTGTTCCGTAGGTGTAACGCGGGTTCATGGGGTTATCGAGAGGGTTAAATAGTTGGCCATCGATCACATCCCAGGCGTGCGACCAAGTGTACGAAAGGCCAAAGGTCACGTTCCTCCACGCTTGGGCCCTGATGGATGATTGCAACCCATCGTAGTGGGCGTTTCCTTCGTTGCCGACTATGTTGAGGCCTCCCCCAAAGCCCAGGTAAGGCCGATCATAGTTGGCATTGTAGCCACCGACGGCGGAGCCGCAATTGCCGCCGCAAATGTAAATGCGGTTCGGATCGTTCACCGGGACGGTGTTGATGTCGGCCTGTTGCGACAGGTGACTGGAGGTATTGCCCACGTAACCTATGCTGGCCACAACATTGTTTCGCACCTGTTGCTGGATTCCCAAGCTGAATTGATACACCGTGGTGAGCGGGTACCTGTCCTGGATGCCGGTGAAGCCTTGCGGGGTGGTGGGTGATTGTCCGGCGCTCACTCCGGTGGTCCAGGAGGTCGTGGTTGTGTCCAGGTAGGGGTAAATGGTGGTGCCGCTGTTACTGAACGGCACGTTGGCGCCCATGTTGTACTCTTCGTTGCCCGCGTTGCGTTCGTAGAACATGCCGAATCCGCCGCGCAGAATAGTCTTTCCGGTTCCATACACATCGTAGGCAAAGCCGAGGCGCGGAGCAAAGGTCAGGTAGTGGTTCTGCACCAGACCCCTGGGAATTCCGTTCCGTCCAGCGAGGCCAACTCCATTCAAGTAGAAGGGGACGTTCGACAGTTTGACACCAGGAACGGTGGTAAATCCCGGCCCGTTGGGGTTCAAAGCGCCGCTGGTAGGAGAGGTGAACTGCGCCGCATCGGCCGGATTATAGAGGTTGGGGTAAAAATTAGACAGGCGGTTGTTATTGTCATAGGAGTGGGGAAGGCCTTCCCATCGGAGGCCCAAATTGAGCGTGAGCCGTTTGTTGACTCGCCAGTTGTCGAGTCCGTAGAGATCGATTGTGTTGAAGCTGATGGAGACGGAATCCTGCAACTCGGCCTGGTTAAACTGAGTAGCATCCCCCAGCAGGAAGTCGGCGAGCCCTACGCCAGGGGTGCCCTGACCGCCCGTACTGGCTGCGGTGGCTTGCCCTTTGAACTGGTAAGTTCCGGCAGTGTTTACGAAAATCTCCTGAACCTTCTTCGTCCACATCCATGCCGCGCCAAATTTGAAGCTATGCGAGCCGCGGGTCCAGGAAAGATCGTCCTTGTACTGGTAGCTGCGCCACGTGTTCACCCATGGCCAGCTGTTGGAGTCCATATTTACGTTGTACGGGCTAGAAATCTCGATTCCCGGGATCTTATCAATGGTGTTGGCAGAAGGGAAAATCGGCGCGGTAGTAAAGCCGGAGGGCTGCTTGGCAAGGCCGGTGTTAGCGATGGTGATGTCGTTGCCGTTGTGGTTGAACGCAGCTTCATTCAGCAGATTTGGCCGGAGGTTCATGGTGACGTGCACAACAGCTGCCCAGGAAGGAACGGTTTCCATCGACCCGATGGTGGGAAAAGTGTTGCTGCTCCACGCTACCGTGGGCACTTGCTGACTGAGTGAATCATAGATTAAGTGCCCCATCACGCTGAACTTCTCGTTGAACTGGTGGTCGCCCCGGGCAATTTCCTCGCGATAATAGGTGTCGGTGTTGGCCGAGGAAAAGTAATGGATGCCATCGGAAGCGTTGGGCGGTTGGAAATAGCCGGCCTTAATGTAGGCGGCGGCAACCGGATCGATAAGGTTCGCCGGAATCGTGTCGTTGGGGAAGGGCTGGCCCGGAGTGAGCCCGTCTGCGGCAAATTTCGCAATGGCAGCCGGGTCGGTGGTATTGGGAACATAGATGGTGCCCAGACCGGTCATGTTTCCGGAGTAGTTTGCCGCAGTCGGCACCTGGTTGAAGATGCTGCCTCCGTTGATCTCCCTGCGCCATTCCTGGTTGTAGAAGAAGAACGTCTTGGGCTTACTGGACTTGAATTCCACCGGCCCGCCCAGGTTGAATCCGAACAGGTTGTAGCGGAGTTCCGGTTTCAAAGGATTCACCTGTTGTTTCGACAGGAAGGAGTAAGCATCCAGGGCATCGTTGCGGTTGAATTCCCAGCCGCTACCGTGGAACTTTGTCGTGCCGCTCTTGAGGGCCATGCTGGTCATGCCGCCAGACGAGTTGCCCAAGTCAGCGGCATAATTGCTGGTTTCTACCTTGAATTCGTCAATCGCTTCCTGGGAGGGAGCCACGAGCAATATGCCGCCGCCGCCACGATCGTAGGCCTCGCCGCCGTCGATAAGCCAGTTGTTGGCGTCCTGCCGCATGCCGTTAAAGAACACGGCGTGGCTCTGGAACTGCGCTCCGGGGGAATCGAAGTCAGGCAGCTGAGATGCGGCGCCGGGCACCAGGGCCGTGAGTTGGACTATGTTGTTTCGACCGTTGGTGGCAAGGTTTGAAATATCGTCGCCGGTAACGGTATGGCTGACCTCGCTCGTGTCTGCCTGCACCTGGAGCGCATCGGCCTGAACGGTCACGCTTTGTCCCACGGTACCGACCTGGAGCGGAACATCGACGCGAATTGTGTCGTTCACATTCAACGTAATGCCGGTGCGCTGGTAGCTCTTGAAGCCTGGAGCTTCCACCTGAACTTGGTAAGACCCAATAGGGAGTTCGGGGGCGTTGTAAATGCCCGCTCCGTTGCTGGTGGCGGTTCGGACGAAACCGGTGTCACCGCTCGTGATCGTAACCTTGGCGTTTGGGACCACGGCACCCGTTGGATCGGTCACCGTCCCTACAATCGTCGCTGTTCCCTGGCCGTATGCTATCGAGCTCAGCACAGCAAGCCAGAGCATGAACAACAGGGGTATCCGAAGCGTGAAATGGATGCGTTTTTCAAAACCTGCTGATTTCACATGTCCTCCTAAAGAACCGCTTTCCTGGTATTTTTTTTCGACGACAACACACATACGACCCGCCCCGCGACCTCGGGACGGGGTTTGCTTGAGTGCTGTCTAACGATGTATTCATTTACGGCGAGGAATCTAAGCCGCCGTGGAAACACTGTGAAGGGGTGTCACAGTGTGAGCACTGCAAAATGTACCGTGAGTCACGGGAAGATTAGGCGAAGGTTAGGCCAGAGTCGCGTCCTTGCAAGCCACGATGCATCTCTCCGCAATTCCATAAGCGGTCTTCCGGCGTAAATCGCGGCTGGCCGACACGTCAAGGCTTGTTTGCGGTGTGGCGCGGGTAAGTACGGCAGGAAGGAGGAGAGTCCGGAGTAGACGTGCGACGGCGAGTCAGGAGACGAATCGGGCCGCCATTCAAGCCGCTTTGGGCTCGATAGCCATAACAGACTTCCTCCACCGTCTTTCGTTCGGGTCGAAGCCTTCGCTACTGCGCTTCATCCAGGACTTCGATGGCCCGGACTTCTGCGTAATTTACCTTCGGGGAGAAGGAAATCAGTAGCTTTCCCTGGCCATTGGGATGCAGGCCATGAAACTCTCGAACGACAGGCCGGAACGCCCCTGGCGCTTCCCGAACGACATCGAAATCGTGAAGTAGCATGACGCCATTGCAGGTGACATCGAAGACTCTACAGCCCACACCCTGGCAGTGTGCGGCTGGAATCAAAGGACTGAAGAAGGCCTCGAGGAAGTGGAGCTTCAGGGTATAGCTTCCCGGTGCAACCGGGATCGCGTAGCTGAAATTACCGTGCCGCTCCCCGGTGTAGAGGGGTGGGATTTTCGGTCCCGACTCCGGATTTTCGTAAGTGTAGGTACGCCCGTCGATAAAGTACCGGTCCCCGGTCCAGCGTGTGCCATTGGCATCTACAAAATTCGCTTGGTTCGCGCGAATCCGGATCGGCTCTAATTTCCCCGGCGTTCCCGGTGTCAGTTCCAGGGCACTCACGAAAGCCCGCCCCCAATCAGACCGAAAATCAAGGTGGACCCGGCCGTCCGCGGCAGGACGCACATCTTTGAATACCCGGACGTCCACTGCCGCCGAACCACCATCCGTAACCGGATCGAAATCCACCAGCAACGGACGCCCATTCAGGTCTACGGCAAAGTGCCGGTAATTTTGTGCGTCTTCCTTCTGATCGGCGTCTGGTTGGCGCAGAGGATCGGCGAAATAGAGCCTCAATTCGTACACGCCAGGCGAGAGAGGGATGTCGTAACGGAAGCCACGCTGCGATTGCGGCACCATTTTGTCATCCGAAACAGCCTCGCGGATGGAACTGTACAGATCCTTGTCGGCGACCGGGGGGAAGAAATGCAGTGGGCCGCTTTTGGAAACGCCTCCTTCGTAATAACGATCAGATTCCCAGCGGCGCCCCCACAGGTCCACATAACTGGCGCCCGTGTGGCCGGCCGCGATAAGCGTCCCACTGCCGTCCGAGGCCAAGGGGAACATTTGGCTCCTCTGCTGCTGCTCCGCCTCGTTCTGCCGTGGCTGGGAAACTGAGGCAGCGGGAAGGACGGAGGATGGTGAAGGGGTGCGCCTCGACTCCAACCTCAGGTAGCCAAGAAATAAAACGGCGAGTACAAAAAGCGCCCCTCCGGCCAAGACCTGTCCGAATCTAGACCGCTTCCGAACCTGGGGTGCTGGGATCCTCGGCTGTACATGCAGCGGTTCTATCTGCGCTTCTTTGGAACGAGTCTCAAAGATGGGCAGGTATTGGCCCTTCGGGACGCTGATGATGATGGGCTCGTCCTTGCCCTCGTTGGCAAAATGGTGCTCCAGCTTCATCCGCAACATGCGCGCCTGCGAGCGAACAATGTTGTCCTCGTTCGGGTTGTAGCCGGGCCGTCGCCCATAGACGTAAATCGCGATCTGCGGTTCAGTGGCCTCTTCAGACTTGTTCTCGCGAGCACATCGGCACACGTGGAGAAAGAACGCTCGAAGCCGCGGCGATTTTTCAAAAGTGACGCTGGAGGCGACGCGGCGCACCAATTCCTCCCGCTGCATGGCCGCGTCCGCAGGCCCGTTTTCCGAATGCATCACCGTTAGAACTTCTAAACTCATTCGAGAAACCCCGGTGTCTTCAGTTGCTCGTTATGCGTTCGTAAAACAACTTCTGACCTCAAAAAGATTGCAACGCCAAAGCATCTTTGGAAAGGCAGTTCATTGTCAATAGAAAACGATTACTCCGCGATCCCTCTTTGAAAACAGAGGGGATAGGGTGATCGATCGTCCGAACCCCTGGGGAGAACTTCTGCCCGCTCGCCGGTCACCTGGGTTCACTATTGAAATTTTGTCCCACCGGCTTCGCTTCCACCTGGCGCAACTGCTCTTGAAGGGATTGTTTCTTCGCTTGTTGCATGTTGCGCGTTTTATCAAATTCGGCCTTCGCTTCCGCTTTTCGACCGGTCGATTGATAAAACCGTCCCAGACGCCAGTGAATGGACGGGTCATCGGGGCTAAGCTTTTCCGCTGTCTTGAATTCTCTTGCGGCATCATCCTTACGTCCGTGGCCTTCATAGATAGCGCCCAGGTCGACATGCGCGATCGCAAGCGATGGCTGGATCCGCAATGCCCGCTCAAGGTATGGCACTGCTTCGTCCGATCGATGGAGTCGTATCTCGGTATCGCCGAGATAGGCTAACGCGAGAGCATGTTCCGGGTTGTTTGCGAGCTCAGCCTGAAAGGCCTTTTCTGCTTCGTCGAATTTCAACATCCTCCATAGCAGGTAACCGTAGCCGAAATGCACATCCGGCGTTTTGGGGCCGGCCTTCACCGCAGCCTGAAACTCCGCAAGGGCTTCCGCATCGTTCTTCAACTCGTCGTAGGCTTCGCCCGCGAGCATATCCGCTTCCGCCGACTCGGCATTCAAGGTGAGAATCTCACGGTAAACGTCGAGAACACACTGGTACTGTTTGGTGCGGAGACAGCTTTGGGCCAGCGATAGCCGAAAAGGAAGGTTGTCGGGATCCGCGGCCGCGGCTTGCTTCAGATACGGAATCGCCGTTGCGTATTCACCCATGCCGTAACGCGCGAGCCCAATCAGGGTCACCAGACGAAGCGCTTCCGGGGAGGACTTGGGCTCGCTTCGGAGCAAAGCTTCAAACGTCTGAGTTGCTTCCGGCAGCTCCCCAGCTTTGAAGTAAGAAAGGCCAAGATTGAGGCGCAAGCCCGGCATCTTCGGGTTCAGGCTCAGAGCCTTGCGATAGAAGACGATCGCCTCCTTGTAATGCTCCTGGCGTGCCTCAAGGAGACCAAGGTGTGCATCAGCTTCAGCGTCGTTCGGTTGGCTGCTCAGGAGCGATCTCCACCCGGCTTCGGCTTCGGCGATCTTGCCCTCCTGCTCGAATGCAATTGCAGATCGCCGCTGGCTTTCGCGAGCAGGCTCCCCCTGGCCCAGGCAAATGCCTGTGCACACCATCGCCAGCCACAACACGCCCATGAACGTTACTAACTTAGCCCGCTTCACTTTCTTCTCCGTTCGGATTCTCGCGCCGCGCGGAGCATGAGTGCAACTCACCCTCAAGTTAATGTGCTCTCACCGTGCTCGTGTCTGACCGGCAAAGGCCCATCACTGGAAGAGTCGGGGGGCAAAATCCTTAAGATCGCGGCGCCACGTCTGCCACTCGTGCGAGGTGCCGGGCGATTCGTAAAACACATGTTTGATCTTTGCCTCATCCAGGGATGTGTGCAGGCCCTCGAGTCCTTTCTTCATCCTGTCCGGCTCCGCGGTGCCGACGCCAAGCCACAGCAGATGCACGCGTTTGGCAAAGGCGTCAGGATCGGCGAACACGCCGTTCAAGGACGTCTTTGGGTCGAGTTTCTCGTTGCCAAGTATCATCGGGCCGGCCGCGCCGCTAAATCCGCCGATGTAGGAGAACAAGTCCAGATGATCGAAGGTCACCTGGAACGTTTGCATGCCGCCCAGCGACAACCCGGCCATGGCGCGATGATCGCGATCCGCCACGGTCCGGAAATGCGAATCGACAAATGGAATCAGTTCCTGTGTCACATCGTCTTCAAAGGCCGACGCCATCTCCTGCATCGCCTTCATCATCTCCGGCGACCCGAAGGGCCTCCCGGTCAGATCGGGATCTGGATGGCCGGCCCGTTTTGCGTAGCCGTAGGCCATCACGATGATCATTGGCTTCGCGCTTCCACTCGCGACCAGGTTGTCGAGGATGAAGTTGGCATGCCCCTGCCGGATCCAGCCGGTCTCATCTTCGCCGCCGCCGTGCTGCAGATACAGCACTGGATAACGAGTCTTCGTCTGCGTGTCGTAGCCCGGCGGCGTATACAGCGAGGGCGTGTCTCCAACTTCCGGTGACCTTTGACGAATACCAGATCTCACGTACGGCGCCGTGCGGAACATCCTGGGGCAGATAGTACGTCGAGCCGTGTTCAGGGATCTCGATTCCGCTCGCGTCTTTGCCGCCGCCGAAGAACGTGTGGCTTGCGGGATCACTGAATTCCGCGCCGTCGATTAACACCGTGTAGTAGTGAAAGCCTGGTACCAGCGGCTCGGACGTCACCGTCCACATTCCATCGGGCTGCTTCACCATGCCCAACTTGGCCGCTCCCCAGAAGTTTACCTGGACCTTACTGGCGTTGGGAGCCTTCACTCGGAATTCGGCCCTGCCGCCGGCGTCGACGCGGGGATACGCTGCACCCCACACGTTGGTGGAGGCGGGCTCGAACCCGTCTGGGCCCTGTGCCCAACAGAGGCTCGAAAGCAATAGCATTGCGGTTGCAATTCTCTTCATCAAATAACCTCCGCCGTGAATCCATCCCGCGAAGCACGCAGCCATTGGGAGGATTTTCCCGAACGCTTTTGACATCAGGCACGAATGAACGCCGGGTAATCGTTTTCCTGCACGAGGCAATCTGACACGCGGCTCGAAGTCTTCGGAACAGCGGAAGGATAGTCGATGGAATCGATAGGAAGCAAGTGACTCATTTACCTTGCCCTCAGCGGAGCGGTTCTGTATAGTCCGAATCCCAGAGAACGTTTTCGCCATTGCTTCGGGTCTTGGCTGCTCGCCATTGGGAAGGATTCTCCGCGGCCGATCGGTGGCGTTGGAGGCAGGGAGTTTGCATGAAGTTCGGCAGTGCTCGTCTCGCCCTTTGCCTGTCTCTTGTGCTTCTGATTTCTTGTTTGCCGGTGACAGCTACCGCCCAGGCTCATTTGTCCATCGACACATCCAAGGCCGGAGCGAAGATCGATCGCAATCTCTTCGGCCAGTTTGCGGAGAACCTTGGACACGGACTCTACGAGGGCATCTGGGTAGGACCGGATTCCTCCATCCCGAATACCCGCGGCATCCGCAACGACGTCGTGACCGCACTGCGTGCATTGAAGGTACCCAATGTTCGCTGGCCAGGCGGTTGCTTTGCAGACGAATACCACTGGCGCAATGGTATCGGCCCCGCCGGGCAGCGGCCGGCAACCATCAACGCTGCATGGGGCGACGTGGTCGACACCAACAGCTTCGGCACTCATGAGTTCATGGACTTCATCCAGCAGATTGGCAGCCAGGCCTACGTCTCGGTCAACGTCGGATCCGGAACTCCGCGGGAGGCGGCCGATTGGCTTGAGTACATGACTGCTGCGCAGCCCACGGCATTGGCGAAAGAGCGCGTCGCGAATGGTCATGCCGATCCCTACGAGGTAGGTTTCCTGGGCATCGGAAATGAGAGCTGGGGCTGTGGCGGTAATATGACGGCGGACTACTATCTGAGCCAGCTGAAGATCTACAGCCACTTCGTCAGGAACGACAATCCCGGGCAGCAGGGTGCAAATCATATGCTCAAGATCGCTGTTGGCCCAGGCACTGCCGAGACCACGTGGACCGAGACCATCATGAAGGCGTGGCAAGGGCACGACTGGAGCTGGAATATCGATGGCCTTTCACTGCATTGGTATACCGTCCCCAACGGATGGCCGCCCTCGACCCCTTCGACCGGGTTCGGGATCGAGGATTACGCCAAGGCGCTAAAGTCCACTTTGTTCATGGATGAGTTCCTGCGCAAACAGGAGACAGTCATGGACAAGTATGACCCGCAGAAGAAAGTCGCGCTGGTAGTGGACGAATGGGGGGCATGGCATGGGGCGCTGCCGGGCACAAATCCGCATTTCCTGGTGCAGCAGAACAGCCTGAGAGACGCCATTCTGGCATCTCTGAACCTGAACATCTTCGCCCGCCACGCGGACCGCGTGCGCATGGCCAACATCGCCCAGATGATCAATGTGCTGCAGTCGATGATCCTCACCGACAAGGAGAAAGTGGTTCTTACTCCCACTTATTACGTCTACAAGATGTATGTTCCGTTCCAGGACGCGACGTTTCTTCCCGTCGCCTTTGACGCCGGCACCTATACGCAAGGCAAGATCGATCTGCCGCGCGTGGATGCTCTCGCTGCGAGGGACTCGACCGGCAAGCTTTGGCTCGAAATCACAAACCTCGATCCCGAAAAGCCGGTTGATATCGATGCGGAGATTTCCGGGATGACGATGAAGTCGGCGAACGCAGAAACCCTGACGGCTTCTGCCGTCGACAGCGTAAACACCTCTGCCGCACCCAACACCGTTGTCCCCAAGGCCGTCTCCGCAAAAATAGAAGCCGGCAGGTTGGCGTTAACCGTCGGGCCAAGATCGGTTACGGTCATTTCGCTAGAGCCATAAGAGGGAAGTGCAGGAGCAAACAGTTTCCAGGTGAGGATCGCGATGAAAGCTACGACTTTGTTTTGCGCAGTGACGTTGGCGATGGCCATGACTCCCGGTTCGAGGATCGTCGCCCAGGTGCAAACGGTGGTGCCTCCGATTGTCGCGGGCGCAAAACCCGCAATCGTGGAGAACATCAAGATCCACGGCACGGCTTTGGAGGGAAACCTGGAGGGTGACGCCGTTGACCGCGACGTCATCGTCTTTCTTCCGCCAGGCTACAACAAGGACAAGCATCGCCGCTACCCGGTTATCTATGCCTTGCACGGCTTTTCTATTGGGGCCGAGCAGTGGAGCCACGAGATCCACGTGCCGCAGACGATTGAAGGAGCATTTGCCCAGGGCTCAAAAGAAATGATTGTCGTTTTGCCCGATTCCAAGACAGTGCACAACGGCTCGATGTACTCGAGTTCAGTGACCACAGGAGATTTTGAAAAGTTCATTGCTCACGATGTGGTCGCATATATCGACGCGCATTACCGCACCATTCCGAACCGCGAGAGTCGTGGATTGGTAGGCCATTCGATGGGCGGCTACGGCGCTTCCCGCATCGGTATGAAGCACCCGGATGTCTTTGGCAGCCTGTATATCATGAGCCCCTGCTGCATGTCCGCTCGACCGGCGGGACCAGTCAACCCTGAGATCGAAAAGACTCTTGAGGGGGTGAAGACCCCGGAGGATTCTGCAAAGCTCCCGTTCTTTGCGCGAGCACAGCTAGCCAGTGCAGCGGCATGGTCGCCGGATCCGAAGAATCCTCCGCTCTACCTCGACCTACCCATGAAAGATGGCGTCTCCCAACCGGAGATCGTGGCCAAATGGGCAGCCAACGCACCACTCGCCTTCGTGGATCAGTACATCGGGAATCTCAAGCAGTACCGTGCCATCGCCATGGACGTGGGGGACCAGGACGGCTTGCGCGTCGATGCCGGCAAACTACACGACGTTTTGGATAAGTACGGAATCGCGAACAGCTTTGAGATCTATCCGGGTACGCACACCAGCGCGGTAGCGGACCGATTTCAGAATCATGTCCTGCCGTTTTTCAGCAAAAGTCTATGTTTTCAGGCCGGCTGTCCGTAGACAAATCGGGCACGCCCTGTATAACCGGGGCTAATTGCCCTGCAACTGAATCTCGACGAGTGTGATCGTGAACGGCGCAAACTCATATGCGAACATTTTTTCGCTCATCTTCACCGCCGACTCTTTGGCTGAGATTCGTTCAGGATTGTCCCTTGAGTTCATCGCTTCCGAATCGGCGGCGGCTGCACTGTCGCCCACCACGAAGGCCCGCCCTCCGATCGCAGAACCAAGCGTGCCGCCCAGACGGAAATTCACCTTGCGCCGATCCGGCGTAGAGTTGACGGCATAAATGCGCAGTGTCTTTTTGTCAGGAGTGATCGTTGCGTCGAGGTCCGGCTCCTGCAGGTAGAAGGGGAGTTGGCTGGTCCGTGTGATCTGCAACGGAAACGATCCGGCGGAGCGTTGGTAGAACCCCTGGGTGTAATAGGTGGGTATTTCGTAGATCCATCCGGGCCCCGTCTGTAATTGCCCCCCGCCAAAGCTGGTCGAGAAGTTCGACAGGTTGGCAATCTCGACGATATCGCTGTAGCGATGAAGCATGTTCTGATAGCGCGTTCCCTAAGGTTTGCAGCATGCCGCGCGTCAGTCCCCACTCCCCGCCCGAAGCGTTCCACTCCGTGACCGAGATGCGGATATCTTTGCCATTGCCGTCGCGCACAATTTCATCGCGAAGAGCCTTCAGGTCGTCTTCCGTACCATGCAGATCGGCCACGCTGTAGTGGTGAGGGCTCAGGTAGTCAATGCCGCGCCCAGCCAGCCTGACAGTGTTGGCGCTGGGATACGAGGTCGAGATCCTGATCGTCGGATCAATCTTGCGCATCGTGTCGGTAAACGCGTCCAGGGAAGCGTCATACTTTGCGCCGCCCACTTCGTTGCCTATCTCCCAATACTTCACGTGATAGGGCTCGGGATGTCCGTTCTTCGCCCGTACGCTTCCCCACTTCGTATCAGCGCTTCCGTTGAAGTACTCCACTTCATCCGCTGCATCCTGTGGCGTCTTGCCCGTCCAGCGAAGGCAGAGGAGTGGTTCATAGCCCACATATTGTGCGAGCTGAACGATCTCCTCCGGCCCCACAAAGTTCTCCTCGATTCCACCCCACGCCTCATCGGGAATCGGAGCGCGATCGTCCCAATTGCCGATCATCTTGTCCCAATCGAAGACTTCGACGATGCTGCCTCCAAAGCGCAGGATGCCTGCATTCATCTTCTTGATCGCCTGGATGACGTCAGGCCGCCAGATACCGAGCACCGCATCCTTGTCGATCAGATAGACCCTGTCTAGCCAGACCGTGCCCGGACCCTTGAATTCAATCGTCAGGGTAGCGTTGTGAATCGTCCGTTTCGCTGTGAGCAGCGCGTCCACTGCCGCCCAGTCACTCGAGCCGCTGCCCAGTGAGAGGGGCCGGCAACGGCGTCGCCTTCTCCGTGGAGCGAGGCGCGAAGTGTGACCGCTCCCTGGCTGCGCACATGCATCTTCAGGCGATAGGTGCGGCCCGCCTCGAAAAAGAACCCATCCTGGGAGATCCCCGCCCAGGTGTTGGCAACCGGCATGTCGATTCGTTGCGACCTCAGCCCATTGAATGGATGCGCGGTATCGTAGGAATACGTTGCTACATGGACGCTGCCGTCCGGATACCAGGGACGATACGGTTTATCGATCGCCCTTTTATACTCATAGGTCCACGATGTCTCTTCCTCAAAACTGGTCGAGGCCACCTGCTGCGCAATCAAAGAGGGCAACACGCTGCACAGCGGCTCGATAAATTGACCACCCTGCTTGATATCGATCGTGCGTTTGCCGATTCGCTCACCGTTGATGGTGGCCATCTCCGCTGCTGCCGATTCCTTCTGTTGCTGGAGCTGGATGTCGTCGATCCATACTTTGCCGCTCTGGTGATTGAAGATATGCAGCGCAATCGTCATCCTGCCAGGTGAGGGCACACGAAAGAGCAGACTCATCTTTTGCCATTGCTGCGAAGAGGACGGTTTTTCACTCGAGCCCTGGCTGCCTCCCGGTGAGTCCATCCCGATCCTGGGCCCGGCCTCTACGCTCTCACCTGTTGCAACCTCTACAAGAAGCGGAGCGGACACCTCGCTCTTGAGCCAGCCGGTGAGTCGCCATAGCGTTCCCACTGGTAGAAACAACTCCTGACGGAGCGTAAGAGCTACGGGCTTTTCCGCTGAGACCAAAAGCGACTGCCGCCCTTCTTTGAAGTCGTTTTTGTCGGCGTTGATGGTATAGCTCTGCTTGGCTTCTTCTGGATCCACCTGCCACGACTGATCCGGCGTCACGGCCTCAAAACCTGTATTCATTACCTGCGCTCTGCCTGTGGGCGCGAAGAGTAGAAGCGCAGCCACCAACAGGGCGGCCCTAAAGCGAATGGAAGGGCACTTCCGCCGAGCATCTCGTATCCACTTCATCACACCACCGTCAGTAATGCGTCGACATGATATCAGTGGGAGTAATGCGTCGACATGATACCTATTCCCCGGGTCCATCGGGCAGTTTGAGACAGGAAAGCAATCCATCGTCTCGATGAAACTCGCAGCCTGCATGGGCAATGCCCGCTTGCTTGCCAATGGGCCCCAGTGCTTCCCGGGGTCGGGAGGGCCGTGCTCATGAGGTGCTGACAGGTCTCCGCCCGCCCATCTCGTCGAATGCTCCGCCGCATTTCGGACACTGGATGATGTGCGATGCCAGTCGCATCAACTCATTCGGCTGAATCTTGTAGCCGCAGAACGGGCAGGGAAGAGAGAAGTCGAAGTTGGGCTTTCCTTTGAACCGCGGCGCCATCATCCCACCCGCCCATCGGCCGAGCGCACCGGCTTCCGGATCATCAGATGGGAGAGCCGGCCGAGAAAAACCTCCGACGGCAGATAGCGCCTGTGCTCATGGCAGAGCGGACATCGGGTAGCAACCGGCTGCGACGGCATCGTCTCCACGGGCGCCGGGATATTCTCGCCGCAACCCTTACAGTGAACCACTGCGCGTTTCAAGCTCTCTGGTCCTTGGAACATCCGCTATAGTATAGGCGAAGAAAAGGCGAATATATCCACAGCGCCGAGAGTCGGCTCAGTTGGCCCAGCCAGAATCACCGAGCATGGGGGGCGATGGTGCCGGCATTATTCCAGCATGGCTCCCACTCACGTATCTATCCCTGGAAACACGTGTTAGGTGACTCTATTGCCTCATTCGTTTCCGCGAGCCTTGATCATCGCTTGAAGATCCTGAGCTTCTTTGTTATTCGGGTCGATTTGAAGCGCCTTGCTCACTGTTGCTTCGGCTTCGGCAAAACGCGATTCGCTTGCGAGAATAGCACTCAGATTCACGAAGGCGTCTGCGAAGGTCGGTCTGCTTTCAATCGCCTCACGGAATAATTTCTCCGCCTGGGCATCTACACCTTGCTGTCCGTAAAGCGTGCCGAGATTGTTCTGTGCTTCCGCATAATGTGGATCAAGCGAAATTGCAGTTTTGAATTCATGTTCAGCCTCAGCGGATTGCCCGGACTTGTCGCCACGTGCAGTCGACAGCAATGCAATGCCGAGATTGTTATGAGCTTCGGCCAGGCGCGGATTGATCTCGATTGCCTTGGCAAATTCCTGGATCGCCGCGTCAAGATGACTTTGCTTGGCTAAAGCGCTTCCGTATGCATTGTGAATATCGGCTGACTCTGGATTGAACTCCAAAGCCTTTTGAAACTGGGGGACCGCCTCGTCTGTGCGCCCGGCCTTCATCAAGGCGCCGGCAAGGTTGCCGTGAACTCCACTGTACTGCGGGTTCAGATAGAGCGCCTTCTGATATTCCGGAATGGCTTCTTCGAATTTGCCCGTGCGGGCCAAAGCCGCACCCAGGTTGTTAAAGATCCGTGCTTCCTCCGGATTTCCTGCTGCCAATTGCCTCCATTCACCGATTGCGGCTGCATTCTCACCCTTTTCTCCCAGTTCGACTGCGTGGTCAAACTCCCGGTACATGTCGACCGCCGGCGTGCTGATCTTTACCAGGCCATCCGGCGGGATGTTTACGAATTCCGGCAGGTTCACTGCGCGGTTTGCAGCGGTCGAGTTATCAATCAGGATCGCGGGGCTGTCGGTGCCCGCTTCATCGATGTGCGTGAGATACATCTTGGTGTAAGGTCCCCGGCTCTTCGAAGAAAATACGAGCCACCGTCCATTGGGGGAAAAACTGTGCCATGAGTTCATGGGGGACATGTTGGCCCGCATGCGGCGCGCCTCTCCTCCTTCAGCCGGAACAATGTAGAGTTGGCTATCGGGACGCATCACCTGGCCATTGCGGCACTGCACGAAGACGATCCATCGTCCATCAGGAGACACTTTGGGAAATGAATTGCTCATGCCATTTGCCGACGCACCGGCAATCGGCTCCGCCGTGCCCCCTTTGCCCCCGTTGAACGGAACTCGATAAAGATCGTATTGAATCTGAGCCTCATTCGGATCGTTGGCGTAGGCCGCCATCTTCACATTGGCTGGGTACGGATCGATCGCCTTTGCCCTGGCGAAGACCACGTACTTGCCATCAGGACTCCACACTCCGTTGGTTTGAACAAATTCGGGATCGTCGGCGCCGGGCAGCGGGTGACGCTCTCCTGTGGCGCGGTCATACCACGCCAGAATCCCGCGCGTGGGGTAGAACACTTGAAGAAAACGATAGTCTTTGAAATTCGACACGTAGTAGTTATTTTCAGGAGCGCGGTCGGAGTTCGTAACCATGGTCAATACGTATTTACCGTCGGGCGAAACCTGCGACATAAAACCGACCCGATTCAACCCGAACTGGCGATCCTGCGATGGATTCCACGAGACCATGTCCTTATTGGCGATGGTGATCTGGGGCTTGACGGACACAAGTGCATACAGCCCCTTGTCGTTGCGCGGTCCATCCATGTCGATGCCCATAGTCTTGCCATCCCGCGAAAAGGAGTGGCAATTGGCACAAGTGTGCATACCCTCAAGAACTACGTGGCTCTGGGGTTGATCGATGCTGCGCAAACGCCATTGGATCAGTTGAATCGCGTTCGCCGCCAGGGGCTTGATGACACCTTTTTCGGTTTCCGAAGGCATCAGTGGCACATCGCGGTAGAAGATAGGTGCGCCGACCGGGTCCGTTGAGGTTTGAATTGAAACATGGCCGCTGGGAAATTCGTGCTGCGGATCGCCCCGGCTGAAGCCGGTGATGACAATTTGCGCCGGGCCAGTGACCGAGTGCTTCTTGATCTTTTCCCAGGTATTCGTGTCTGGAATCCAGGTGTGCGCGGCCGCCTGCATCGCATTGAGCTTCGGCAATTCGTTGTTTGCAGAGATACAGCGTGGATCAATGTCGCCAACGCTCAAGGGAGGGCCGGCGGAGTCGAAATGCATTGCGGTTGAACCATCGGGGAACTTGATCTCGATCTGCCAATGATTGGCCTCCGCAGTGTCGCGCCAGAGGAACGTTGGAGGCGTTATCTCGGGAGGAAAGATCGAACCGTTCAGGGGATAGTCAATGGTGATCGTAGCCGGAATACTCTCTGTAATCAGGACCGCCGAACGGGCTTCACGCATAGCGGATTTGAGAAGGCCTAATGCAATGGTGGCGACGGCGGTTATGAGAAGGATGATTCTAATTCTCTTCATAAAGGTGGTCCCTACCGCGTAAGACGGTTAGCTTTCGGAATCGGCTGGATCCGGCTCCGCGCGGAACATAGCGATGGCCTCTATCTCCACCAGCAGTTCTGGCCGGCAAAGCGTGGCTTGGATTCCGGTCGATGCAGGCAGCGGGTCCAGACAATGCTCCTTCATGAACGCGGTCCGCTCCTCGTTAAAGGCAGCGTAGTCGCGCTCTATATCTCGCAGATAGCAAGTGGTGCGAACGATGTCGTGCCAAGTGGCGCCTTGGCTGGCGAGGAGGCCGTCAATATTATTGAACGTGCGCCGCAGCTGCGCCCGGAAATCTCCGATGTGAACGCTATTCCCTTGCGCGTCGATGCTGGCTGTGCCGGAGATGAGTAGGATCACCAAACCGTTGAGATCGATCCTCATGCCGCGGGAGAAGGAACTCGGTTTGGCATAAGCGTATGCCTCGTTGAGCACACCGTGATTGGTAATCGCGCGCTTCCTGACGGGCGACTTCGCGATCGTTTTCAGTAAGTCCGCAACTTCTTCCATGGATGATTTTCCTTTGGTCCAATCTCGCTTTCAGAGCCCGAGGATCGCTTGCCAAGCCGACTCTCAGTTTGTTCCATTCACATGGATGTCCAGGGCCTTTTGGTTCCAGCCTCGCATACCGACAGAAGGCTTGGCTGAGTCTCCGGAGAAACTGATCACGACGGTACGGGTCTCTCCTGGAAGGAGCGAAACGTAGTTTTCGCTGTAATTGGCGGGCAGGATGCGTTCGCCTGTCCTTGCTTCTTTGAGGGTCAATTTGATCATGAGAGCCGGCGTCGCTGCGCTATTGGTTAGTTCGACGGTTACCTTTCGTTCCCCACCCTCGGAAGACAGGCTTGCCGAAGATGTGAGCTTTGCTTCGGGAAGACCGTTCAACTCACTCAGGGTCGATTCCTGAGCGGCCCACCAATAGAGGTTGTCCGTGACCGGGCGGCCACCCGCATCGCTCACCTTCAACTTGACGAGCACCGTGTGGCCGGCTGCCAGGTTGTCGAGGTCCAGCGTTCCCACGCGCGTCCGTGCATTGGTAGCCGCGGACACATCTTGCGTCTTATCCAGCAAAACCTTGCCGTCAAGTCCTTCGACCTGACTGGTTACGTGAAACAACTGTGCCGGGCCCAGATCAATAAGGTCGACAGCGTTGTTGGTCAAGTCCAGTTGGGCGTGGACCGGTTCACAAGCCTTCTGCACTCCGTAGAAGCTAGCCTGGGTATCGTAATCGGAGCTGAAGATATTCCACTCCATGCTGGGCCATGCGGGTTGGGTCATCCACAGCATTCGTCCGGAATTGGGTTGCCAGAGGTGCGCGGCGAATCCTTCGAAGATGGCGCGATGTCCAACGTAGTTCAGCATCTGTGCTTTTCGTTCGAAGTCTTCGAGGCTGGTAGGACCGCCGAACTCGGTCTCCATGTGCGCCATGAAGGGCGCGACGGCTCCATTACCCGATTGATGCCAGTCATGATATGCCCAGGTATCGCTGACCGGCCACTGATCGGGCTCGGGAATCCAGGCCTTGATGCTCTCGAGTGTGGGTACGCTGGGAATGCCCAACTCGACACTGAAGCCGCGATTGATGCGGTAGTAAGTTTCCAATGCCTGATACTTATACGGGCCGGAGTTGCGAAGATTCACACGATTGGAACTTCCGGTGTAGTAGCGTGTGTGATCCAGTGTGCGTACAAGCTCCGCCAGGCCCTCATTCACAATGGGCTGTGGCATGCCCTCGTTTCTCCCACACCAGACCACGATGGACGGGTGGTGACGATAGCGAAGAATCGTGTCTCGGGCGTTGCTGAGAAAGAGCTGTGGATCCTGTGCTTCCAGGTTGTAATCCTGAGTCGATTCCCAAAAATCATTCCAGACCATGAGGCCATACTTGTCGGCGAGAGCGTAAAAATTCTCCTCGGTATCCTGCCCCATCCAGTTTCGGATCAGGTTCAAATGCGCATCGCGGTGAAGGCGGAAGTATGGTTCAAGACGCTCCACACTGACACGTTTGCGGCTGTCATCCATTCCCCAGTTACCGCCGCGTGCGGCAATCCGAACCCCATTGACCTTGATGACCAGATCAGAGCCGACCCAGTCTCCTCCTACATCGCGAACCGAGGCTGAGTTCTCGGCCTCCTCGCGCAAGGATTGCGCCCAGGCTGGCCGCGGCCCATCCAAGACGATCCGCGAAGTCGACGGCAGATTCTCGGGAGCCGCGAGATTGGGCGTTCGATCATCAATCTGGCGGATGCCCTCGTGGGTTTCATTGATCAGCGGCAACGATTCGTCGTGCGTGCGGCCCGGCATCACTTCCACGCGCCTCAGGTGACCACCCTTGTCGAAGAGCGAAAGCTCATAACTCAGTTCCCGCATCCCAAAATCAATTTGTTTCTGATCGCTGGGTGTGCCGGAAGACTTGAAACTGACAGTAAGGGTGTGCAGGGCAGGCTCGCCGTATCCGTTGGGCCACCACAATTTCGGGTTCTGCACTTTCAATGCGCCGAACTCTTCGGGCCGGAGACGAATGATAGACTCACCCGGGACAGCGTTCACCTGCCTGGTAATCTTCACATCGTCGAAGGTGGCGGAAAGTTCACCTTTGACGGCCGAGGTATGAGTGTTGTTCAAAGGCACTTCGATCTCAACATCTGCTTCACTGCGGTCGGCTTTGGGCAGCGTGGTCACAACCTGAAGATCACCAATCTTGACGGTACCGGTCGCAGAGAGCGTGACATCCTGCCAAATTCCTGTGTTGCGGTCGCGGATTCCCGGAATCCAGTCCCATCCTTCCGTCGCGGAAAAAGTTGGACCATCGATCACCTGGATACCTCCGTTCTCACCAGGACCGCCCTTGATGGATTGCTCCTGCGGAATGCCGGGGTGGGGCGGCGGACTTACACGCACCGCGAGTGCGTTGGGTCCTGAAGATACCAACTTGGTGATGTCGAACTTACCCCGGATAAATGCACCTGTGACAGTGCCGAGACGTTGACCGTTGAGCCACGCCTCCGCGGCATAGTTGATTCCCTGGAAGGTTAACGTGAGAGTTCGCTTCCGGGCCTGCGGCGGTACTTCGAATTCGACACGATACCAGTAGCTCTGGCGCGCGAGACTCTCCGGAATGGCCAGGTTGTTCAGACCGTAATCGGGATCAGGATAGACGCCGCGATCAATCAAGGTTGTGAGCACGGTCCCAGGAACCGTCGCGGCATACCAGTCGCTCGCAGCATAGCCCGGCTTCGAGATCTGCATGCCCGAATCCTTCACTTGAGGCGCTGCCTGTAACTTCCACCCACCCTGTATCGACCAGGGATTCGCGCCTGCCAGCTTCGTGCCCCCACTCGGCGCCGGCTGAGCCTTTGGCTTCTGTGGCGATGCGATCGCGCGGGGCAGGGTTGAAGGATCCTGTGGGGCTCTGTATCCGGCCTGCTGGCGTGTCTGTAATGGCCAGGAGGGCGAAGCATCTTCGAAAACGGCCAACGATATGTCCGGCCGCACGGCGAAGGCTTGTTGAATCTCGGCGGCCGTGAGAGGAATGTTATAGATTTTCAGTCCCGCGATCTGGCCACCAAAGTGACGGTCGATGGCGGGTGGCACAGCAGATGGCGCGAAACGCAGCACCGGCGCAACAGGCCCGGCTCCCACTTCCTGACTACCCGCTGCAATCCCGTCCGCATAAAGGGTCGCGGTCTGGCCATCGCAGACAATGGCAGCGAAATGCCACTCTCCGGAAGTGAGCTCGGACGGAGATCTGAGGTTCGTGTCGTGGCCGAGCCAAAGGATCAGGTGATTGCCTGAAAGTCCGACATAGCGGGCGTTCCCTCCACCGGGATCTCCAAAGCCGGCCAGGAGTGTCGAGCCGGACACGGCCTCACTGGAGCGGAACCACAACACCATCGACCAGCGGGCTCCGTGGTCTAACAAAAACTGCTCGCCCTCGAGCGGTTTACTCAATCCCCGCCCACCCGGCAACGAGCTCACGTTGTATGGACCGTAGCTCTCAACCGGCGCCGCCGGAGACTGGGCGTACATCGGAATGAGCGCCATCGCCATGCTGAAGATGCAGGCAAGGCGGCAAGCAAAACGGAGAGGGGTCCAATTCATTTTTCCATTTTCCAGGATCGGCATCGCGGCTGGGTCTTGATGATTCATCGAGTTTGCTCGGACCGAATTCTAGTCTTCCCATGAAAACGAGGCTGGAGAGCCTCTGAAGAGCTCTCCCAGCCTCGTTAAATTGATCTGCAGTTGCGGTTGCGAAGTGGAATAAAGACCACTTATTTTGGCAAAAAAACTATGCGACCCGCCTACCATGGCGCGGGCCGCATAGAAACTCAGTAATAGAATTTGGCAGCCAATTGGATCTGCCGGGAACTGTTGCTGAAGGAACCGGTTGGAACCGTACCGAAGTTGCCGCCGGTCCGGTTGCCGTTCGAATCGAAGCTCTGGTCGCCGAAGTTGGCGTCGACCGAGCCAAGGTTAGGATGGTTGAACGCGTTAAACATCTCCATCCGGATCTGGACGTTATATCGATCACCAAACCTTGTGTTCTTGGTGAGCGAGAAGTCGAAATTCTGAGAATCGGGGTTGTGGACCCACCCCAACGCACGGGGAGCATTTCCGATGGTGTAGGGAGCCGGCTTGGCGAAATCCTGCCAATCGAACTTTGTGTAGGGTGCCGTACCACTGCTCGACGATTTCCCATTCCATGCGGGACGCTGCCCGAGTGTGAAAATGGTTTCCGCAGTGGTTCCGTTGTCGAACGAGTTCAACACGACCGGATTACCAGTGCTCCAGTTCTCGATTCCGGCCACCTGCCAGCCGTTCACCAACAGGTTGGCGCCCTTGCCCGCACTGTTGAGGAAAGCTTTGCCTTGCCCGAACGGAAGTTCATAGATAACACTCGAAACGATCTGGTAGTTGACGTTCTGCGCACCGATGGCCCACTCACCCTTGGGGTTGTACTGGTCAGCATAAGTCGAGCTGACCGGGCCCAGATAAGTCACCGCGGCGGCCGAGTTGTCGTATTCCCGGCCATCCGTGAACGAGAGGGTGAAAGCCAGGCCATTCGACAGCTGTTTGTTGGCGCGAATGGTAAACGCGTTGAAGGTGGAGGAAGCTCCGGGCTTACGGAAGCTCATCACTCCATCGTACTCAGGCCATTTGCGCAGCAGCTTGCTGGCCTGAATCATGGGCTGGGCGAGATCCGATCCGGGTGTGGTAATGACGCCGTAAAATGGGTTCGCGACCTGGGTATTCTGCAGCGCAGCCCCCTGGCTCAGATTGCTGGTAGGCAACTGGTCATACGGTTTGCCGGGATCGCCGTTGATGAGATAGATACCGCGGTTGCCCAGGTACCCCACCTCCAAAATGAGATTGCCAGGGAAGGCGTATTGCACGTTGGCATTCCACTGAATGGTGTATGGCGAACGGTGAGAGTCAAAGAACGATTGGCCAATTCCTGTGCCGACGTCGATGGATTGAACGCAAGTAGGCACTGCAAGGCAAGCCGGGTTCTTGCCCTGGGGCAAGTTAAACCCGCTGGGGTAAGGATTCGACAGATCGAATGTGGGAGCCGTCTGCTGGTTATTGAAACTTGTGGCCAGATTGGTCTGGCTGGTGAAACCTTCGATGCCGGGGGCGCCGCTGGTGCCGGCGGCCTGCAGTGCCGAGGGTTGAAAGACGAGGCCGAAACCGGAGCGAACCACCAACTTCGGTGTCGGATTCCACGCCGCGCCCAGACGCGGACCCCAATCATTCCAATTGGTCGGTGCCTGATGGCGACCGTACTGCGAGGCCGCGGTGCCAACGATCACCATTTGACCCTTTAAGCTGCCGCAATTCGGGCAGGCCGCGCTGGCGGGGACCATGCCCTGCAAAGGTGAGGCGGCATCGGCATTCCAGTAAGACAACTGATTGTTCTTTTCAACCCGCGGTATTTCGGCATCCCAGCGGATGCCGGCGTTGACCGTCAATTTGGGAGAAAGCTTCCAGTCGTCCTGTACATAGAAGGCCATGTAACCACTGGTGGAAACAACAGAAGGCTCGTTTGGCTGATCGCCACTGTTCGGCAGGCCCAGCAGTAGGGAAGCGATGGGGTTGCCGGTTCCATCGTTGTTTTGCGGATTGAGCTGAGTCCATCCGGTATTGGCTACGAAATTACCCGTCGGATAAGCGTACTGGTAGAAATCCAGCAGCAGTGCGCGATACTCGCCGCCAAACTTGATGCTATGGCCGCCAAGGATCTTGACCAGGCTGCCATTCACATCCTGTGCCACAGGGTTTTCTTTAAGGGCAACGTAACCGTCTGTGCCCAGATCAGAAAAGCTATTGGAGAAGGTAAAGCTCGGGAAAACGGAAGAGAGCCCTCCCTCTGCCTGATCAGCAACAGACTGTGGGAAGCCCAGGCTAGTCAGGGTGAAGCCTTTCGAAGGGAACGGCGTGCGCAGTACCTTGGACTTCGAATAGCCATAACGGAATTCGCCCAGCAAAGTAGGCGTAAAGTTCACCGTGTTATTGAAGGATCCGCTGAGCGCCGTGGAATGGGCCGGCCCGTTATAGCCGCCGGGTGATGCCGCGTTGCCGTAGTCGTTCAAAGGGGCGCTGTCATTGGAAAACTGCGAGAAGCGCAGGAACGCGTGCCACTTCTTGGTCAGGTCCTGGTCTACACGCGCGTCGTAGTGCCAGTAGTTGTTCAGGCTTGAGCCAACCTGGAGAAAATTCCCAGTGGATTGAGGGGTGGCGCCGGGCACGTTGGGTGCGGGGTAATAGGCTAACGCCGCTTGCGCGATCTTAGAGCCTGGGGAGGTGAGAAGACTTTGAGGGATGATGTTACCGGGGAAGGGATCGCGCACATAACTGGTGGAACCATCCGGATTGGTGACCGGATGCACGGAATACGGATTGTAAATCTGCCCGCTGATATCCGAAAAATTGCCGGTCAGCCAATTCTTGTTGGGAACCGTATAGTGATTCGCCGCTCCGTTCGACTGACGGGAATCCTCAAAGTCGAAGAAGAAGAAGCTTTTGTTATGGCCATCGTAGAGGCGGGGCAACACGATGGGGCCACCCACGGTGGCGCCCGTCTGGTACCGGTGCGCATCCGGCTTGACGGAGGTCTTGCTGCTGCCAAAAGGCAACGCGTTCAGTGGCGTGTCCTCGGCAAACTCGTAGAAGGTGCCGTGCAGCTGGTTGGTGCCGCCTTTCGTAATAAGGCTGATGGTGCCGCCGGAGAAACGTCCGTATTCGGCAGGCAATACGCTGGTCTGCACGTTTACTTCCTGCACTGAATCGATGATGGGGGTATAAGCGCTTGAATTGTTGCCGACGTTATTTTCCGGCAGGATATTGGTCATGCCGTCGATGAGTTGCTCATTGTTGCCATTGCGGCTTCCGCCAATGTGCGGGGTTGAGGCATTTCCGGTGTTGTTCACGGCTGGAACCAGCAGCGCAAAATCGAATGGGTTGCGGCCATTATCGGGCAGATCCAGGATCTGATGGGCCTGGATCGTCTCGCCCACGCTCGAACTGCCTGTGTCCAGGGCCTGGGTGGTTGCGGTCACCTGCACCGTCTCGGCGGCGGTCCCTACGGACAAGACGAAGACCAAAGCCCGTGTTTGGGCAACGTCGACGACGATACCTTCCTGCCGTTCTGACCGAAAGCCTTTGGCGTCCACGGTCACGGTATACGTGCCGGGCGGAACGAAGGGCAAGATAAAGCGGCCCGATGGGTCGGTGGTCACCGTGTGGCTCTCGTTGGTCGCATTATTGGAGACAGTGACAGTTGCAGCCTGAATCGTAGCGCCGGTGCTATCGGTTATCGAGCCCTGTATGGTTCCGGTGGGTGTCTGTGCCATAGCCAGGCTCCCCAGACAGGCGATTGCTATCAGCCAGAAAAACCAGCGAACTTGTTGCATGTTGCCTCCTCAAAATCGTCGATCGTGGATGGATGCGCACTGAAGCTGGACCCTGCTGATCACGTCCTGCCCTTCGATATCCATCTTGATATCGATACCAAATCACGCTGAATGGTATCGATATCATGGGACGATGGAAGTTCTACGTCGGCAGAAATGCGCTTGTCAAGAGAATTTTTCAGAGCCTATTGCCCGCTTGCGCGAAAGCGTGTGCTACAAATGATATCGATATCTTCGGGAGGGTCAGCTTGACGGTCAAACCGGGAGATCGACTGTTGTCCTACGATATTGGAGGCAGTCACATAACGGTCGGGCTTTGCCTCCTCGAACCCCTGGCCCTTTTGAGCATGGCGGTTGCTCCGCTCCCCGACGCCATATCCAGCGATGCCTTCATCGGCCTGCTCCACGAACTCGCGCGGCGATTGATGGACGGTGGCGAACAGGCCGCCGGAGCCTCGATCGCGTTTCCAGCCCCGTTCGCGTATGACGCCGGGACCAGCTACATGCAACACAAGCTCAAGAGCCTCTATGGAGTGGACCTGAAGACAGCTTTGGCCGATCGCTTCGGATGGGCGGCAGAACAAATCCGCTTCCTGAATGATGCGGATGCAGCTCTCCTGGGTGAGGCTGGGGCGGGGGCTGCCAAAGGCGCTGCGAAGGCGGTCGGAATCATGTTGGGCTCCGGTATTGGCTTCTCGTTCGTCCAGGACGGCAGTCTGAATGACACAGCGTCCGGACTTCCGCCGGACAACGAAATCTGGAACCTTCCTTTCCGGGGCGGGATCGTCGAAGACTCGCTTTCATCGCGCGCCCTGGAGGACGATTACGGAGCGCGCACCGCTACGCACCGGACGGTGGAAGCCATCGCGCAGCAGGCCGCAACCGATCCCGACGCTCGCGCGGTCTTCACTACCTTTGGAGGCCACCTCGGTCAGGTCCTCAAAGAAATCGCAGCTCCCATTGGCCCAGAGGTTATCGTGTTGGGGGGTGGCATCTCCCGCTCTTCTCAGCTGTTTCTCCCGGCAGCGCGAAATCAGATGAACGGATTGGGAATTCGATTGGTACCATCAGTCCTGCTGGAAAAGGCGCCTTTGCTCGGTGCTGCGATGTATTGGCGCGATTGTGCCTCTCGATCATCGCCAAGCCAGGCGACCCTCGCCGCTCAACCTTGATGGATGCGAACCAGGAATCTCATCACCGCACTTGTTATGAGTTTTACCGCGCACTGTGCAATGGCCACACCACCGGCCTGCCGAGGACCGCAACCGCTGGAGCAGGAAGTGCGTAACCACCCAACGGCACCGGCGTGGGGCGCCCTGGGAGCCTGGTTCGGGGAACAACAGCAATTTATGTGCGCTGCCTCTGCTTTTCAGGCAGCAGTGCGCCTCGACCCTGAATCCGCGCGCTTCCGCTACTTTCTCGGGATCACCTATTATTCTGCGGGGAAGACGGATCTGGCCATAGGGGAACTGAATCGCGCTGCCAAACTGGACCTCCACGACACGCGTTCGAGACTGGCGCTCGGCACCGCGTTGAACAAGGCAGGAAGGGGTGTCGAAGCCGAGGCCGCCTGGCAGGAAGCTGTTCAAATAGATCCAACTTCTGTCACTGGTTTGGACTGGCTCGCAAAATCCCGCATTGCGCGCCGGGACTATGCCGGAGCGATCGATCTTTTGCGCTCTGCCCCACCCGACGAAGACCTTACGCTCGACCTCGCTCTTGCCTATTCCAATGCCGGCGACCTGGATACGGCCACGTCGGTTTTGAGCGACGCAATCCGAGCTAAGCCTGACTCATTGCGATTGGCCACCGCACTGGCGACCGTCCTGGCACGAGCGCATCGTTACGAAGAGGCCCTCTCCGGGTTAAACACCGCTCTCGCCGCCCACCCGAACGATCCTGGCTTGCAATTGCTCGATCTGCGCTTGCTGGTTCTCAAGGGTGACTACGAATCAGCACGACCCCTGGCACAACGACTGTTGGCAGCAAGCGACAATAACTTCGAAGTTCTTTATCTCTCCGGGCTGGTGGAGCGCGAAGACCAGAATTTTGCCGCGGCCAGTGAACATCTCCACAAGGCGGTTACACTCGATCCGCGACACTACGATGCGCGCTATAACCTGGGTGTGGTTCTGGCGCGCCTGCAGCAGCCTCAATCAGCTCTGACGCAGTTGCAGTCAGCCATCAAGCTCGATCCCAACCAGGCAGAGGCATATTTTCAGCTCGCCCAGGTTCTGCGTACCCTGGGGCGCACCGATCAGTCGCAGGCGCAGCTCGACATCTATCGCCAGAAAATGCTGGCGGCCGAAAAGCACGACATATCCGTCACCAAATCCAGTGAGGCAGCACAAGCCTTGAAGGCAAGGGATGCCGCGAGAGCGGTGGAGCTTTACCGGGACGCGATCGCCGCCGATCCGGAAAACGCCACTTTGCAGTACAACCTGGCTTCGGCGCTTGATCGCACAGGAGATCTGCCGGAGGAACGGGCGGCCCTCGAGAAAGCTCTCGCTCTCAATCACAATCTTTCCCAGGCTGAGAATCAACTTGGTGTTCTGACAGCAAAGAGCGGCGAATTGGCCGTGGCGGAAGAACACTTCAGGCGCGCGCTCAGGATTACTCCGCATTTCGCCGAAGCATCGATCAATCTCGGCACTTTGCTGGGCCAGCAAGGAAAGGATCGCGAAGCGGAACAACAGTTTCGCGAAGCTCTGGCGTCGAATCCCCGGTCCGTCGAGGGCTGGACAAATCTGGCGGCCACGCTTGCCAGCGAAGCCCGATACACTGAGGCGCGTGAATCTGTGCAGAATGCAATACGAATCGATCCCACGGACAGGTCTGCCCTGCAGATATTGAAGATGTTGGGTTCGGGTGTTTCCCCTGCTCCCTGACGGTCCCCAAAAAACCATGGCCAGCTTTTGTTCCCGTCGACGGTTTCTACGTACCTTGCTTGCCGGCGCTGGTTCTGTTTGCGCGCCTCGCGTTTCAGCAGCGTTCGCCGTCTCCGATCCTTCTCGCCTGCCTTCGTTTTCCCGTTTCACCGATATAGCTGCGCAAGCTGGTCTCACCCAACCGATCCTGTATGGAACGCCCGGCGAAGTGACGTATATCGTCGAGTCGATGGGAGGTGGCTGCGCCTTCTTCGACTTTGACAACGATGGCTGGATGGATATTTTTATGGTTGGCGGCCGTCAACTGGACAGCATCGCGCCCGGCTCGGGAAATCGCCTCTACCACAACAACCGGGACGGAACGTTCACTGATGTCACCGCCAAATCCGGCCTCGCCGATCCCGGTTGGGCAACCGGGGTCTGCATCGGCGACTACAACAACGACGGCTGGGAAGACCTGTTCCTCACTTACTACGGACATAACCGCCTTTATCGCAACAATGGAGACGGAACCTTTACCGATGTCACAGTCAAGGCCGGTCTCCTCCATTCAGGAAATCGCTTTGGAACCGGCTGCACTTTTTTGGACTTCGATCGTGACGGAAACCTCGATCTGTTTGTGGCTAACTATGTAGAAATCGATCTCGACCACGCGCCGAAACCAGATACCCACGTGGCCACCTGCTCCTATGAGGGATTGCCGGTATATTGTGGCCCGCGCGGATTGAAAGCTCCCCACCATGCGCTCTACCGCAACCAGGGCGATGGCACGTTTATCGATGTATCGATACCGTCCGGCATCGATCGCATCTCCTCTTCGTATGGAATGACTGCGGTCGCCTTCGATGCCAACGAGGACGGTTGGCCCGATATATTTGTCGCGTGCGATTCTACTCCCAGCCTGCTGTTCATGAATAACCACGACGGCACCTTTCGGGAGGAGGGTTTGATACGAGGCCTGGCGGTAAGCGGCGATGGCCAGGAGTTAGGCGGCATGGGCATCGGGCTTGGCGACTATGATCTGGATGGTCATACCGACGTTTTCAAAACTCATTTCCAATTGCAGCCGAGTGGGCTGTATCACTCATCCGGCAAGGGCGACTTTGAAGACGTAACCACTGCAGCTGGGATCGGCAACGAACGCCACTTCGTCTCCTGGGGCGCCGGAATCGTCGATCTCGACAACGACGGGTGGCCTGACTTGTTCTGTGTCACTGGAAATGTCTATCCCGGTCTGGAGCGCACATTACCTAAATATCCAGCGAAAGGGCCGGCTATCCTTTTTCGGAATCTGGGTGACGGCAAGTTCGTCCAAATGGGCGAAGATGCGGGGCCTGCCATCATGGCGAGGCATATCAGCCGGGGATGCGCCTTTGGCGATTTTGACAACGACGGGGATATGGACATTCTGATCATGAATCAGAACGAACCGCCGTCTCTTCTGCGCAACGATGCGCCCAGCAACCATCACTGGCTGAAGATCCGGCTTGAGGGCACAAAAAGCAATCGAAGCGCGATCGGAGCGCGTGTTGTTGTGCGCTACGGGAACAAGGTTCAGGTCCAGGAGTTGTTGAGCCAAGGCAGTTATCTTTCTTCCAATGATCCACGCCTGCACTTCGGGCTTGGTGCGCTCACAACCGCGTCGGTTGAGGTGCGGTGGCCTTCCGGCCTGGTCGAGAAATTCAGCAACGTCAAGGCGGGCCAGGTTTTCACTCTTCTCGAGGGGAAGGGCCCGGTAGCGGGCAGATCGGTGCATTCACCTTAGGAAAACGGATGGCAGCAAATCGTCTCTTGAGTGCATGCAGCAGGGAATAGGCAGCGATCGTCTCACCAAGTATGATGAGGGCATTCTCTTCCGAAAACCGGCTTCGCAGCACGTTAGTTCGTGTTTAGTCCACATGCAGTCCAATCGACCATTGCAGGCGAAGACCAAAGGGGCATAATCCGTGCATCGAAAACCCACTATGGCTGACGTCGCCCGTTTAGCGGGCGTGGCCACCATGACGGTTTCCCGTGTTCTCAGTGGAACGGCGCCGGTCGCCGAAGAAACGGCACTCCGCGTACAAAAGGCGGTGGAACAGCTGGCATATCGCCCCAATCAGTTGGCGCGTGCTTTTCGCGGCCAGCGAAGCCGCAGCATCGGTCTCATCATTCCTTACCTCTACGACTCTTTCTTTGCTAATTGTGCGCACGCGGTGACTACGGTCGCCAAGGAACATGGCTATTCGGTGATCACGACCACTTCCAACGAAGATCCCGAGATCGAATATGCAGAGGTAGAACAAATGCTGCAGCGCCATGTGGAGGGATTGATGGTGATCCCCACTACATTTCGTCAATCCCGCCTTACCCGGTCTCTCTTTGGGAGGACTCCTGTGGTCGCCTTTGACCGTCCGGTTTCCGATCCATCGGTCGATACTGTGCTGGTGGAAAATACCTCCGGCTCCCGCCGGATTGTGCAGCACCTTATCGAGCATGGGCATGATCGCATCAGCTATATGGGGCTCAGCCGAAGTCTTTACACAATGAACGCCCGATATCTCGGGTATCACCGCGCCATGCAGGAAGCTGGGTTACAAGGGAGCGCCTTCTTCGGCTGCAACTCGCGAGAGGATACCCGGCGCGCCGTGGAAGACATGCTGAATGAGAAAAAACGTCCTACTGCCTTCTTTACTTCGAATAACCTCGCTACACGGTATGTCTTTGCCGCTCTGCTGAGTCTCGGCGTCAAGTTGCCGGTGGAAGCGGCCCTGGCCGGCTTCGACGACTTTGAGTTGGCAGAGTTAACGGCGCCCACGCTCACGGTCGTGCGACAACCCGCCCAGGAAATGGGTCGAGTCGCAGCCAGCTTGTTGTTCGAGCGCATCGAACGGGCAGAATTGCCGGTCACAGGAACGAGGATCGCACTGCCGGTCGAGATCGTGTTACGCCGCTCCTGCGGATGCAGGCACCGCACCGCCATCGTGACGAAATAAATGACGGGTCCTGGGGAGATCGACCGGTGCTTTCAGAAATACCGGCCGCCACCAACCCATCATCTTCCTCCCACCTGGGCACGCATGCTCGATCTCCCGGCTAAGCATCGTATAATCAATAACATGCACATTTATCGCATGGCACGGGTCTTCGCCTTCGTTCCCGAGAGTGCAGACGTCCCTGATAGGCTGTCGATGCCACATGAAATGGTTCTGAGTTTCAGGACGAAAGGTGAAAGTGTTGCCTAAGGCCCGGATGCAAGATGTCGCGAGATTAGCCGGTGTTGGATCGATGACAGTTTCGCGCGCGCTGAACAAGAGTGGATCGGTATCGGAAGAGGTGCTCCGGAGGGTTCAACAGGCGGTAGCACAGCTCAATTATCGACCGAATGAGGCGGCACGTTCGCTCCGGCAAGGGCGGTCCCGATCGATTGGCCTTATCGTGCCCAACTTTTATGACCCCTTTTATGCGGTATGCGTGCAAGCTATCACGGTTGTGGCCAATAAGCATGCTTATTCAGTGACGGTGACGACTTCCGACGACGACCCGGAGATGGAATATCGCGTGGCCGGTTCCATGCTGCGGCACGTTGAAGGAATACTGGTTATTCCCGCGGTAGGGGGTAAGACGAAACTTAGCCTTGAGGAATTTAAATCAACGCCGATTGTTACCCTCGATCAGCCAATGCGCGGCGACCAGTTTTCTAGCGTGGTCGTAGCCAATAGGGTGGGCGCGCGGATGGGGACCCAACATCTCATCGACCATAAGCACAAACGGATTTGTTTCCTTGGTCTGTCGCGGGAGGCCTTTACCCACAGGATGCGTTACGAGGGCTATCGACAAGCGATGCTGCAGGCTAAATTAGTTCCAGAGGGCTACTTCCATTGCGCGTCCCGAGCGGAGACCACCGCCATCCTAAGCCCGCTGATGCAAGCTCGGAAGGCGCCCACTGCCTTTTTCACGGGAAATAACCTGGCAATGCGTCATTTGCTCCATTCGCTTTCGGAGCTGGGAGTAGGGATTCCGGGAGACGTGGCAGTGGCCGGTTTCGATGATTTCGACATGGCGGACATCTTTCATCCAGCAATCACGGTTGTCCGTCAGCCGGTAACTGAGCTGGGACGTGTCGCTGCGGAGCTACTATTCGCGAGGCTCGGAGAAAAACAGCGGACAGCTGCAGGCAAGCAGATTGTACTGCCCGTCGAGCTAGTCGTTCGACGTTCCTGCGGGTGCAATGCGCGAGGAAAAATCGATGGCCACGTCACAGTTGATTCCGTGCCGTCAAAGCCACACACCGTGCCTGTTTCGGGTAAGCCGAAGAATCAGGCCGCGATTCCGTTGTGAAATTTCTTACCTTTGGAAACCACAGCATCTGGCTCAGCGCCGTGATCGGCGTCAGGAAGAAGGTATTATCTCAGGCTTGACCGTGTAGAGAGCTCTGTCAATGTCTTTACATGATGTGTTGCCGGTCGTCGTGACAGGTTGTTCGCGTGCGGAACGACTGTGGCGAAGGCAATGGCAGAGCCAAGGAGAAGAAGGGGAAGAACGAGGGCGATAAAGATCTTCATAGTGAAATCAGCCTATCGATCTCTGGGGCTTAGCAGAATGTCACAGACAGGGGCACCTGGGAGACTTTCGTCCTCAAGCTCCACCTAGCGGGTCAGACTGACTCACACCATCCATGCCGCCCGAACATCACTGAGGTAACACCCTCCCACTTAGAGGGGACTTGGAACGCCTGTCTGAGCTAATCCGGTGACCGCATATGCTCTCATCGGATTGTCCTCGCTACTCGCGCCAGGGTCGAGGCAGCAGCCATCCTCTCTTGACATAGTTTGCCTATGTCAGTAGCGTGTTATTGGCATAGTCTGACTATGCTAGAGGTTTTTGTTTGGCTGGAGAGGTGTTGTTTGAATCGAGATGAGATTCCGCCGGGCACGCTTTACCTGCTGATCCTGAAGACACTGGCGCGGCATGCCGAGCTGCATGGATATGAGATTGCCAATTCAATTCAGCGCACTTCGGACGATGTGCTTCAGGTCGAAGAGGGGTCGCTGTATCCAGCGCTGCAACGAATGTTGATCAAAGGCTGGGTGACGGCGGAGTGGGGGACGACGGCGGGAAACCGGCGTGCGCGCTACTACAAGCTGACGGCCGCCGGGCGCAAGCAGCTGGTGCTGGAGATCTCGCAGTTTGAGCGCGTGATGGGGGCGATTGGGCGCGTGATCCAGACGGCGTGAGGGGCGAGCGATGAATAAAATCCATGAGCTGTTGCGGCGTTTGCGCATGCTGCTTTCCCGGAAGCAATTTCACGCAGATCTGGAAGAAGAGATGCGTCTGCATTTGGAGCTGCGAGAGCAGGAGCAGACACAGGCGGGTGTGCCTTCGTCCGAGTCACGGCGCGCGGCGTATCGTAGATTTGGCAATCCTACCTCGATCAAGGAGCAGAGCTATATGGCATGGGGATGGGGATGGTTGGAGAGCCTGGTGCAAGATACGCGTTTCGCGCTGCGGCAGTTGTGGAAGACTCCGGGATTTACGGTGACCGCGATCCTCACGCTGGCGCTGGGGATTGGGGCGAATGCGGCGATCTTCACGCTGGTGAATGCGGTGCTGCTGAAGAATTTGCCGGTGGTTGATCCGAAGGCGCTGGTGCGAGTGGGTGATTGGGCTGACTGTTGCCAGAACTCCGGGCCCAACCTGTGGCACGACGGAGACTACAGCATGTTTTCAACCGACACCTATGAGCAGATGAAGAAGAACACGCCGGAGTTTGAAGAGCTGGCGGCGATGCAGGCGGGGTTTGAGAATCGGCCCGTCGTGATACGGCGTGATGGAGGCCAAGAGGCTGCAAAGCCGCGGATGGGGGAATTCGTCTCGGGAAACTACTTCCGCATGTTTGGGCTACAGCCTGCAGTGGGACGCCTGCTTTCCGATACGGATGATGTTTCCGGTGCACCCGTGGTTGCGGTCATGAGCTATGCGACATGGAAAGACGTCTACAACGGCGATGATTCGGTGGTCGGCAGCACGTTCTGGATGAATACGAAAGCCGTGACGGTGGTCGGTGTGGCTCCCGAAGGTTTCTTCGGCGATCGCATGTCAAGTACCCCACCGGATTTCTACCTGCCGATTGCAACCATGCCCGATGAGGCGGGTGGAAAGAGTTTCCGTGACCCGACGCAGAATTGGCTGGATATGATTGGGCGCGTGAAGCCGGGAACGGCGCTGGTTCCGTTGCAGGAGAAGTTGAACGCGCAACTCAAGCGTGTGCACGCGACGGATCCTGACTTTTCAGCCGCGGATATCGCCAAGACGCATTTAGTGCTGACTGCAGGTGGTGCAGGCACGCAGTCGATGCAGAAGGATTACGCTTCAAACCTGAAACTGCTCATGTGGATCGCCGGGCTGGTGCTGATGATTGCGTGCGCCAACATTGCCAACCTGCTGCTGGTGCGGGGAATGGCACGGAAGGCGGAGTTGAGCTTGCGGACAGCACTGGGTGCGATGCGCGGGCGGATTGTGCGGCAACTGCTGACGGAGAGTGTATTGCTGGCGGGGATTGGCGGGGCGGCGGCCCTGGCGGTGTCATACGTGGGCGCACGGATGTTGCTGATGCTGGCGTTTCCGGGCGAACAGCATGTGCCGATTAGCGCTGGCCCTTCGCTGGAGGTGCTGGGGTTTGCGGTGCTGGTATCCATGCTGACGGGCGTGCTGTTTGGGGTGGCTCCGGCGTTGATGGGAGCGAAGGCTCCGCCGGCGGATGCGCTTCGGAGGGGAACGCGGACAACAACAGGCGGGGCATCAATGTTGCAGCGTGTGCTGGTGGTGTTACAGGCAGCGCTATCTGTGGTGCTGCTGGTGGGCGCGGGGCTTTTTTCGCAAAGCCTGGGCAGGCTGCAGCATAGCAACATGAAGCTCGAGTCGAAGAACCGCTATATCGTCCATTTCAACGCGCAGGCGGCCGGTTATAAGGATGACCAGGTGAACGCGCTTTACCGGATCCTTGAGGAGCGGTTTCATGCAATTCCGGGCGTGGTGAAGGTGGGGGTGAGTACCTTTACGCCGATGGAAGGCAACGATGACGGCTACGGAATTCAATTGGTGGGACAGCCGAACACGCACCGGTCTGCAACGAACATCATCGTGAATGCCGAGTACTTCGATTCGGTGGGGACGCATGTGCTGATGGGACGTGGAATCACCGTGCAGGACACCGCAACCTCGCCGCATGTTGCAGTGGTGAACGAGGACTTTGTGAGGGCGTTCTTCAAGCCGGGAGAGAACCCGATCGGACATCGCTTTACTGCTGGAGGGGATCCCGCTAAGCCCTACGAAATTGTGGGTGTAGTCGAAAGAACTTCTTATACCGACGTGCGCAGGAACGGGACGCGCCCTATGTACTTTGGCCCGCTGACGCAGCCGTCAGAGGAGGGATATGCGGGTGCCATTGTGGTTGAGACATCACAGCCGAAGAGCGATATGGAGTCGATTGCGCGGCGGACGCTGATGGAAATCAATCCCAATCTGGCGATGCAGAGGTTCGAGACCTTCGATGCGCAAATCGCAGGCAGATTTACGCACGAGCACATGTTGTCGACGTTGATGACATTGTTCGGCGGCCTGGCGCTGCTGTTGGCGACGGTGGGGCTATATGGGGTGACTTCATACACGGTGGCTCGGAGGACGAGCGAGATTGGTATACGCATGGCACTGGGTGCGGATCGCAGCGGGGTGGTGGCGATGATTCTTCGCAGCGCGTTGTTGCAGGCACTGCTCGGGCTTGGGATCGGAATTCCTGTGGCGTTCTACGGAGTCACGCTGGTGAAGTCACAGCTATATGAGTCTAACGACGGTGAGCAGCGGTGCCTTGGTGATGGCTGTGGGGATGCTGCTGGCGGCGGCCTGCGTGGCGGGGGTAATTCCGGCGCGGCGCGCGGCGTCCGTGGATCCGGTGCGGGCGCTTAGGACAGAATAATGACGTAGGGGGGACAAGGATTGTCGCTTTTCGTCTGCTGTTTCCGATTTCTTCTATAGAGGGGAAAGAAGGAAAATCCGATGACGACAACACCGATAAGTGCAGGTAACGTAAAAGCCGGAAAACTCGTGAAACGACCGCAGGCGCTGGCAATTTCCTTGATTCTATTGAGCGTTTGTTCTTTGTGCGCCCTGGCGCAAGATGGCCACCAGCACGACATGACATCACAACATCAGAGGCAGGGGAATGATCCCAGCAACAGCGCGAACGCGCTGATCAAAATTGTCCGGCAATCGACTGAGCGTTTCAAAGATGTCTCGGTAGCCGAGGCTGAGGGGTATGCCCTGCAGTTTGGCTGTGTGAGCGGACCCGACTCAGGAGCGATGGGGCTGCACTATGTAAACGGGGCCCTGGTAAATCAGGGCACACTGGACCCAACCAAGCCCCAGATCGTGATCTACGAAGCCACGCCCAACGGTGGGCTGCGGCTGATCGGCGCCGACTTCCTGCTTCTTGCCGATGCGTGGGACAAGAAGAACCAGGGGCCGCCGGAATTGATGGGGCAGCTTTTCCATTACTTCGAATTTCCTAATCGGTTTGGTCTGCCGGCGTTCTATACCTTGCATGTCTGGGCGTGGAAGGAAAATCCGAACGGCGCTTTCGTCAACTGGCATCCCAAGGTTTCGTGCGAGCAGTTCTCGGCGCAAACCCCTTAGCAAAGACGGCCCTTTCGGATCACTTTGCTGGGCCGAAAGGGCCGCTCGCTGGGTCAAGCATGCCGATGCCTATCTTTCGCATTTCCCCGACGCTAAAATGGCGCCTGGTGGTTTGCCGAAAGAGGGTGCCACGTGGAATCGAACATTACCTCACTGTTCGCCGCAGCCGAGACCGGCGATGGGGCTGCGACCGATGCGCTGTTTTCTGCGCTTTACTCTGAGCTGCATCGCATGGCGAAACGGGAACTGGCGCGGCACGGCGCCCCACCCAGCCTAAGTGTCACCACGCTGTTGCATGAGGCCTATCTCGACATGTCAGGAGGCGCCAATGCTTCGTTTCCCGATGAAGCGCGGTTCATGGGGTACGCCGCACGTGTAATGCGGGGCCTGATCATCGATCATGCCAGAAACCGTGGAGCGATCAAACGCGGCGGCGAATTCAGAATCACTTCGCTCGACAATCATGACGCTGCGAATCCAGCCGACTCTAAAGAACTCTCGGCCATCAACGACGCCTTGAATGAGTTGGCAAAATTTGAGCCTGAACTTGCCGAACTGGTCGATTTGAAGTTTTTTTGTGGCTTCTCGTTCGCCGAAATCGCTGCTATGCAAAAGCAATCGGAACGCACCGTGCAAAGAAAGTGGGAGAAGGCGCGCATTTACCTCCATCAAAAGACGCGCGCTGATCTACCACTCTGAGGAATCCATGTCTCCGCTGACTCCAGATCAATGGTTGGCACTCAGTCCGTACCTGGACACCGCTCTCGACATGAGTGCCGAAGAGCGGGGAACGTGGTTGTCCTCACTGCGCCAGGGCAATCCAGCCCTGGCAGACCAACTCGAAATTCTTCTGGAGAATCACCGCGCCCTTCTGGATGAAGGTTTTCTCGAATCGAGTCCGGTTGGACTGGAGGGAAGGTGGGACCTGGCCGGTCAGACCCTGGGTGTCTACACCCTTGTCTCGCAGATCGGTCAGGGCGGAATGGGCAGCGTCTGGCTGGCGGAACGAAACGACGGACGATTTGAGCGCCAGGTGGCGGTGAAGTTTCTTAACCTCGCACTGATGGGACAAAGCGGGGAGGAGCGCTTCCGGCGCGAGGGCAAAATCCTGGCGTTGCTGGTTCATCCGCACATCGCGGAACTGGTCGATGCGGGCGTGTTGCCGACAGGGCAACCCTATCTTGTGCTGGAGCACATCGAGGGCGATCAAATCGATCGCTACTGCGACCTGAAGCGCCTTGATGTGAGAGAGCGGATCGGGCTCTTTCTCGACGTGCTCGATGCCGTGGCCCGGGCCCATGCCAACCTTATCGTGCATCGCGATCTCAAGCCTTCGAACGTGCTGGTGCGCCATGACGGCCAGGTGAAACTGGTCGACTTTGGCATTGCGAAATTGCTGGAAGGAAAAGAGCACCCGGCCGCGACCCAACTCACCGCCGAAGGCGGGAGAGCGATGACTCCGGAGTGTGCTGCCCCTGAACAATTACTGGGTGGGGTCATCACCACGGCAACGGATGTCTACGCGCTGGGCGTCCTGCTGTATTTGCTTTTGACGGGTGAACACCCTTCCGGTCGCGAACTGCGCACTCCTGCCGATTGGCTTAAGGCCATTGCGGAGACAGAGCCGAAACCTCCTTCGGAGGTGTTGATTTCAAGCAGCGGGGACACCTGGGTCCTCGCTCAAAATGCGGCTCATCGTGATACCACTCCCCACAAGCTGAGCCGGCTGTTGCGCGGCGATCTGGACACCATTGTCGCCAAGGCGCTCAAGAAAGAGCCGGCGGAGCGCTATTCGTCCGTCACTGCCATGGCCGAGGACCTGCGTCGCTATTTGAAGAGCGAACCGATCAGCGCTCAGCCAGACACGTTTGCCTACCGGGCGGTCAAATTCGTCCGCCGAAATCGTACCGCGGTTGCGCTGCTGACGCTCGTGGCCGTAACCACCGTCGCCGGCGCGGCGGCCACGTGGTTTCAAGCCCGCACTGCACGGGTGCAGCGTGATTTCGCATTCCACCAGCTGATTCGTGCCCAAAACGCGTTGGAGTTCAATGAATTCCTCCTCTCTGACGCCGCGCCTGCGGGCAAACCCTTCACCGTGAACGAACTGCTGGCACGCGCGGAAGATACGCTGGCACGCGAAAGCAGCAACGATCAAGACTCGCGGGCGGAGCTCATGACGATCATCGGCGATCAGTATTCCACTCAGGACCAACCGGCGAAAGCTCGCCGCATTCTGGAGGAAGCGCACAAGCTGTCGCGGACGCTCAATGACAGCTCGACGCGCGCGGAGGCCTCGTGCTCTCTTGCCGGCGCTCTCGCCCGGGACGGCGACTTGACGCGCGCCGAAGCCCTGATTCAGGAAGGGCTGGGAGAGCTTCCACGCGGATCCCAGTACGACCTGGATCGAATCTTCTGCCTTCGGCGGGGGAGCGAGGTGGCGCAGGAACGCGGCGACTCACAACAGGGGCTTGCCCGGATCCAGTCCGTATGGGAGATATTGCGGCGATCCTCTTTTGATTCTCCCTCAGAGGAGCTGCATCCGCTGATGGAGCTGGCCGAAGCATATCGCGTAGCGGGGCAGAATCAGCTGGCCGACTCGACGTTCGCCAAGGCCGCCGCGCTGCTCACCACGCTGGGGCAGGACAACACGCAAACCGCGGTTGCGCTCTTCAACGACTGGGCGGCCGCCTTAGACAGACTAGGGCGGCCGCTGGAAGCGGTGGATCTTTATCGGCGTGCGATCGACATCAGCCGCGCCGGACCAACCGATGACGCCGTCTCTCCGATGCTGTTAAGAAACTATGCCAGCACCCTTCGTGTGCTGGACCGTCTCGATGAGGCGACTGATTATGCGGAACGATCCTACGCCAAAGCATTGCAGACCGATGACCGGGACGCGCTCTATACCGGGGCGTATACGCGCGCTCTGATCTATATCGATCGAAAAGATTACGCGCGCGCGGCGAACGCGCTCGCGCAATTGGAACCGCGGTTGTTGCGAACCTTTCCCCCTGATAACTACTGGTTTGGGTTACAAGCCTCAGTCCAGGCCATGCTGGCGTCGGCGAAAGGCGATCCTCAGGCGGCTTTACCGCTGGCCGATAGAGCAGTTGCCATCGTGGAAAACGCGATCAAGACTGGTCACGCGGGCAAGAATATTCTGCCCACCGTGCTCATGCGTCGATCGGCAATCGAACTCGATACCGCCCGGCCCGGCCCCGCAGGCGACGACGCGCAGAGGGCGCTCGCGCTGTTACAAGCCGACGGCTCCCCAGGGGCCTTTTCGAACAACATCGGGAGTGCACATCTTTTGCTGGGTCAGGCCCTGCGAGCTCAGGGAAGACATGCGGAAGCTACAGCGGCGTTTCAGTCGGCATCCGAGAACCTGCGAGCTACCTTAGGCTCGAATCACCCCGACACTCGCAGATCTCAAGAGATGGCAGAGCTCGAGACCAAGGTTCCCTAGTTCTCTTCAAAAAGCGGTCACGGAAGGTAACCGCTTCAACCTTGCGCAGTTCCGTGGGGCATAGAGCCAAATGGAGAAGCGGAGGAACGCCTGCTCTTCACCACGTTCCTCGTTGAATCTCCCTGGTTCCCGCTAGAATGACCAGGGAGCAATCGCTGGTCGTGCGAAGGGGCTGGGATTGATGCATATCAGTTGAACAAGCGCCTGGTTACGGCCGCATTAGTTGGTTCGTTCGGGGGATTCATTTTCGGGTACGATCTCGGAGCGCTTTCTGCTTCCACTCAAAGCCTCAGAGGTCAGTGGAACCTTTCCCCCGCGCTTTTCGGTTTGACGGTTTCTTCTTCCCTGTGGGGAACCGTCTGCGGAGCCCTTTTGTCTGGCCGGGTGGCAGACCGCCTTAGCCGCCGCGATCTGATAGCAGGCTGTTCTGTCCTGTATGCGATCGGGGCTATCGGGATCATCCTGCCAATTCAGTCCTCCTGGGTTCTCGTGCCCGCTATGAGATTCCTCTGCGGTATGGCGATCGCGGGGCTGACTGTCGCCTGTCCACTCTATCTCGCCGAAATTTCTCCCGTCGCTCTTCGCGGGCGATTGGTGAGTCTGTTCCAGCTGCAGGTCGGTGTCGGCGTACTGGTGGCGTTCTCCGTCGGATTAGTGGTTGCTCATTTGGCAGCAACAGGGAACAAATGGAAATGGTGCCTGGGACTCGGAGCGGTCCCCGCATTGTTCCTGGTTTTTCTGCTGCAACTCCATTTCATGGAAAACGCTAAACGGAACCCTGACCATTTGCACGACCCGGCGACGGCGCCCGAAACAAGCATGGCTTCGGACCGTGAAAAGCTGTTTTCTCGAAAAAACCTCCGTCCCATTCTGCTGGCGACCAGCATCGCCATCTTTAATCAACTCTCTGGCGTGAACGTCTTGTTGTTGTACCTGCTCGACATTCTGTCCAGTGCCGGGCTTGGATTGCTCTTAGGACACAAATACACCGTTCTAATTTCTTCGACCAGCCTGGCGATGACCGTGGTCGGCATGGCTTTCGTCGATAAGGTGGGACGTAAGCCTCTCCTCCTTTGGGGATCCGCCGGCATGGCCCTGTGCCTGCTTTGCCTGGGCGTCGCGATCCCGCATCGCCTTGGCCCGCTTTTTTACCTCTCCATCATGCTTGCATACCATTCCTTCTTCGCGCTTTCTCAAGGAACAGTTGTCTGGGTGTATCTGAGTGAGTTATTTTCACCGGGAACCCGCGGCAAAGGTCAAGGTTATGGCTCATCGGTGAACTGGATTGCGAATGCTATTCTGATTTCGATCTTTCCAGTCATGCAGCACGCTTCATCGGGCCGTGCCTTTTACTTCTTCTCCCTGACGATGGTTCTGCAGATTGGTGTCGTGTTTCTTTGGTATCCGGAAACCAGGGGAAAAGCCCTTGGTTCGATTGCTGCACCGGAAAGAACGGGTGGGAATTGGCTTTGACAAGCTTGTTAGCGGGATGCGTAGAGACATGGTGCTAAAAAGATCGCAAGTGCCCACGCTGGTCGACGTTGCTCGCGAAGCCGGCGTCTCGCTCAAAACCGCCTCCCGTGTTCTGAATCGATCTAAAAACGTCAGCCAGGAAAAGGCAGACAAGATCCGGGATGTCATGGAGAGGCTAGGCTATCGGCCGAACGAACTGGCGCGAGGACTTAAGGCAAAGAGATCCGCAGCGATCGGAATGATTGTGCCCAATCTGGCCGACCCATTCTTCGCCAATGCGGTCCACGCTGTTCAGGAAGTTGCACGCGAGAATGGTTATGTCCTCATTCTGGCTAGTTCCGGCGGGGAAGTCGCTCTGGAACGATCTGAAATCGAAGGTTTGGTCGGCCGGCAAATCGATGGTTTGGTGGTTGCTCCCGTGGATAGCCAAATAGATACTTTCAGCGACATCCTACCCACGGGCGTTCACGCTGTGACCTTCGATCAGGTGCTGCGAAATGCTGATCTTGATTGCGTGACGGTGACTAATCGCAAAAGTGCTCGAGAGGCTACCGAGCATATGGCAGGTCACGGCTTGCAAAGAATTGTTGCCATTGGCGCACGCCCCCACCTCTATACCTGCAGAGAACGCGTGACCGGTTACCGCGCAGGGATGAAAAAAGCGGCTCTTGAGCCACGAGTGTGTCTCGTAGAACACGAGAGCCTGTTGGTCGCCGAATGGCTGGCAGAAGAAGTCTTCCGCGCGCAGAATGCCGACGCCATCCTCAGCTTGAACTGGGTTTGTACCATGCTCACTCTGCGAGCCTTGCGGCAACTCGGGAAAAAAGCAGGCCGCGATATACCCATGTTCTCTTTCGACGATTTTGAGCTCGCAGACATGCTGACGCCGGGGCTGTCAGTCGTTCAACAGCCTGTCGAAATGCTCGGACGCGAAGCCGCAAAGCTTCTGTTCGAACGCCTCCGCGGCGGCGGCGGCCGCTCCCGCTCGGTAGTTCTTCCCACCAGCTTGATCGTTCGACAGTCCTGCGGTTGTAAAGTTCAGGGCTGAAGATCTACTTACCCGAGTACCTCTTGCCTTTTAAACCAATCGGGCAGATTGACGTCGAGTAACTCGCATCGTCACGGCCAGTTACAGCTCTCTCTATGCCCGTAGCGAGTGCAATCATGGCCGGGTAGTTCAATAAGGAACTATGCCGGTAGCCGCACCAAGGGTATGAAATCTTCCGCCCCGTTCGCACAGAGGCAAAGAAATCGATGGCAAGTGTAACTGTGGCCTAATTTTAGGGGCCTTCTGGAATGAAGTTGACAACGATGTCATCGGAAGCATATTGTGCTCTCCGGTAAGAGTCTTTCCAGCATTTTGTACCAGAACTGCCGGGTCTTAACTGCACAGCAATATGCAGGTCTTTGAGGCGACCCATGTTCCTCGAGAATTGAAAACGAGCCGAAGAATCGGCCGCGAAATAGAAAACTCTGCAGGTTTTGGAGATCGAAGTGACACCGTATGTGAGGACGTTGAGCGCCGCTCTCTCGATCGCAGGCCGTTCGATATTCGTCCTAGTCACGCTCCTTTGTACCGTGAAGACCTGCGAAGGCGTGGCGTCATACACGCTCACACCCACCGCCGAGGGAATGCAACTAAAAACGCCCCAGGGGCACATCGTTTTCGAATACAAGACAAAGATCCCAGCCGATCTTCAGTCCCCGAGCGCGGCATACTTCGACCCGGTAAACACTCCCTCTGGCGAGCGGGTCTCGAATGCTGCACCCGATGATCATCCGTGGCATCGCGGTATTTTCCTGGGCATTTTAAATTCCGAATTTCGTACTCCGGTCGATACCTCGAAACTTCCTCCCAATCACCTCGAGGGCGCCTTCAACGTAAAACGGGCCGACTTTTGGGCCTGGGGTTTGTATGCCCCCCGCGATAACCGCGTGATCAAAAATCGCGACATCCAGCTCATCAACGCCGACGAGAAGCACGCAGAACTAGAGATCCACAACGACTGGCTGGTAGACGGCCAGAAAATGGTCGAGGAAACCGACAATGTAGCTGTGGCTGAGGTCGATCGCGTCTACGTCATCGACCTGACCTACCGCATCGCACCAGTGGTCGATTTCGTGCTCAGCCAGACTGCGTTTGGCGGCTTCGCATTCCAGGCCCAGAAGTATGGGGATTCCTACTACTCCAACGCCTCCGGCAAGGTCGACCTTCCTGGCCCGCACTACTCGTTGCCCAACTCGGATTGGCCCTCTGAGCCCTGGTATGACTACTGCATAAAGCTGAAGAGCGACGGAAAACTGGTTGGGGTCGCCGTTCTGGACCACCCGATGAATCCACCCACTCGCTGGCACAACGTGCTCTGGATGATGAACCCCTGTATCACGTCGTTTGGCCCGCTGACGATCCACCCGGGGCAACCTCTGATCCTTCGCTACCGGGTTGTCGTTCACGATGGAGTCACGCCCACCGACCTGCTGCAAAGGCTCTCCGCTGAATGGCGCGGAATGAAAAAGGATCCATTTACCGGCCTCCAGGGAAAGGTTGAGCAGAACTGATGAGACCGCGTGCATGCCTTCATCGCGTCTGCACGTCCGACATCTCCGAGAGGACGCGTGGGAAGAAAACAGCCGCGACGATCTGGCTGGCAGCTCTTTTGGGCTCGCTGTTTCTGGTGCAGTTTCAGGTGACGGCTCAGACTCAAAACGGCCGCAAAGATGCAGGAACCATCGCGATCAAAGGACAGACACTGGATTTTCCGGACCGGCCGAAATATCCCGAGGAGGTAATCGATCGCGGTAAGACGACCTACGGTGTGAGTTGTTCTTTCTGCCACGGCTCCGATGCCAGAGGCGGCGAGGTGGGGCCGAATTTGTTGCGGTCCGCAGTGGTTCTTCAGGATCAAAACGGTGAACTGATCGCGCCGATTGTGCATGGTGGGCGCGCCCAGCAGGGCATGCCTCGGGTTGATATCACCGACGAGCAAGTTAAAGAAATAGCAGCATGGCTGCACCACTTTAATGCCACCGGCAAGACGGTTATGTACGACTCGGCGGAGATCAACATTCTCACCGGGAACGCCAGCGCCGGCGAGGCCTATTTCCAAAAGACCTGCGCCTCCTGCCATTCGCCCACCGGAGACCTGGCCGGGGTCGGTGCGCGCATTACAGAGCCCAAAACTCTGCAACAAACCTGGTTACTGCCCGGGGGCGAGGGAGGGTCCGGCAAATACTCCGCGAAGGCTCTTGGACTGCATATTCCTCCGATCACTGTGACGGTGACGTTACCCAACGGAAAGAAGTTCGAAGGCGACCTCGTCACCATCAGCGATTTTTATGTGGGCCTCACGAATGAAACGGACGGCCCGCAAGGCTTCCGTCGTGACGGCGACGTACCCAAAGTCGAAATTCACGATCCGCTCGCGCCCCATCGCGAAGATTGTGCAGACGATCGCCGACAAAGACGTTCACGACGTGACGGCATATCTGGTGACCTTGAAATGACCACCGGAATCAGGAATCTCATCTGGATTCTTGCCGTGCTGCTGGCGCCCGGTGCCGCAAAGGCCCAGTGGTTCGATCCAGCCAAGGGTCTTGATCCACAGCAGATCTTTAATCCGCCTCCGGATGCGTGGCTAACTTATTCCGGTGATTATTCGGGCCGCCGCTACAGCCCGCTCACGCAGTTGAACCAGGGCAATGTGAAGAATCTCTCGCTGGCCTGGGCGACCCATGTGGTTGTCGGACCGGAGGGCCCGGTCGGCACTCCTCCGGTGATTGTTGGCGGAACAGAGCAGGGTGTGGATGCACGCTACCCGGTGACCGTGAAGGGCGCCATCCTGCAGGTAGGAGGCATTCTCTATGTAACCTCGCCGGACAATGCGTGGGCCCTGGATGCGCGGGATGGCCATGAGATCTGGCACTACTACTGGAAAACCAAGGGCGGTACGCACACCGGCAACCGTGGCGTGGGCATGTGGCGTAACTGGGTCTATCTGGAAACACCCGACAACTACCTTCTCTGTCTCGATGCCAAGACGGGCAAGGAGCGCTGGCGCAAAGAGATCGCCAGCTTTGAACTGCAGTACTTCTCCTCGATGTCGCCCATTGTGGTCGGCAATCATCTCCTGGTCGGCACCGGGGACGACATGGACGAGCCCGGTATGCTGGAGTCTTACGATCCCGACACCGGTGATCTGCAGTGGCGGTTCTACACCGTTCCCATGAAAAAGGGCGACCCGGGCGCAGAAACCTGGGCCAACATTGACGCTGCAGCCCACGGCGGGGGCAATGTCTGGGCTCCCGGTTCCTATGATCCGGAAACCCATCTCTATATTTTCGGAACCGGCAACCCCTCCCCGGCTTACACGTCGCAAACCCGCGGTCCGGGTGACAACCTCTACACCTGTGCTCTGCTCGCAGTCAACGTGGACACCGGTAAGCTCGCGTGGTGGTTCCAGACATCTCCGCACGACACGCATGACTACGACTCGGCGCAGACTCCAGTTCTCTTCGACGGAGAGTTCAACGGCAAGCCCCGCAAATTAGTAGCTACGCTTGCTCGCAATGGCTTTTTCTTTACCCTGGATCGCGTGACCGGCGAGCATCTCGTCACCAGCAAAATCACAGACACAGTCAACTGGGATATGGGCATAGACATGCGTGGCGAGCCTGTCCGCAACCCGGCGAAAGACTACGACATTGGCGGAGCGATTGTTTCCCCGAATGGCCTTGGCGTCACTAACTGGACCCCGCAGAGCTATGATCCGGTGACCAAACTTTTCTATGCTCATGTCGCTGAGACTTACAGCATGCGTTACCTCGGCACGCTTGATCCAAAAGGAGCCATGGGTCTTACAGGCGTTCCCGGGGCTGATATGGGTTCACGCGGCAACCGGCTGGTGGCCGTCGACTACAAGACGGGCAAGATCGTCTGGTGCCACCGCTATGCCGGCGTTGGCGGCATCGATGTTCGAGGCGACTTTCCTGGTCTGCTGACGACCGCGGGCAAGTTACTCTTCGCCACTGATCCGAACGGCGACCTGGTTGCGCGCGATCCGCTGAACGGCAAAGCGCTGTGGTACGCAAAAATCCATCCCACCAGCGCGGCGGAAACCTACATGCTCGACGGACACCAGTACATCCTCGTGGGTGCGGGTGACATGGTGTATGCGTTTGTTCTGAACTAAGGCCGGACGTTTAAAGGTGAAGAGACTGTGACATTTCGTGGCAAGCAAACATCGCCAGGCAGAGTAACCCGGAAGGCTGGAGCCGGAGTGAGCGCAACCATCCGGCTGACCATGCTTCTCATCGCCGGCGCGGTCGTTGCGCTTGCCTTCGGCCATTCCGGCTATGCGCAGCACACCAAGCGAGTGACGCGTGTTGCAATTGTCACCGGTGAAGATAGTTACCCTGGCCATCTTTGGAAAGATACCTCCGCGGAACTGAAAACTATCCTGGAGGCCGGTAAACCGGACTTTAATTTCGACGTCACGATCGAAGCCGATCCCAACTTTCTCGCGACCCCTGAGATTTTTAAATACGATGTGCTGATCTTTGACTTCAGGAACGCTGAACCGCTGGCACAGGATGAAAAAGACAAAGCAAATCTTTTAAAGTTCCTGGGCGAAGGCAAGGGTCTGGTCACGACTCATTGGGCTAACGACGCCTTTCCCTATTGGCCGGAATACAACAACATCGTGGGCCGTTCGCAGCAACTTCACCACGACAAGCGCGGGCCCTTCACCGTTAAAATCATCGACCACGACAGCCCCATCACCAAGGGAATGGCCGACTTTCAAACCGACGATGAACTGTACTACGACAACAAAGACGGCTCCATCCCGGTCAAGATCCTGGCCACTGCTCATTCGAACGTAAAAGACGCTGACTTCCCGATGGCTTTGACGGTTCACTACGGGAAAGGCCGGGTTTTCAACACGCCTTTGGGGCATGATGTGAAGGCTCTGCAGGTGCCACAGGTGGGAGCGCTGATTCGACGAGGCACGGCGTGGGCGGCGGGAACATTAATGTAACCGGTGTCGTACTGTAATTTGTGGCTGACGAAAAGTCAGGGCAGGGAATCAAGTTTGTACAGAAAAGCCGGGAATGCTGATGAAGACTTCATCTTGGGCAGAAGGAGTATCGGAACATGGACCGGCGTGAACTACTCAAAGGCTTAGCCGTCACGCCGTTCGGTCCGCGAGCCGCGGACCTGGCGGGCGTGCAGGCGACAAACGGAACCACTCCGCCTCCGCCAGAACGCACGCACCCACCCACACCGGACCCTGCGCGCCCGAGATTTGTCGAAGACACCTGGCCAGGCAAGAAAAAGCTCCTGGCCATCGCTGATGCCGACGTCTGGTACAACCGCCAGCGTAACTCCTATCATCACGACGCGAGTTCCCACACCCTGGCTACGATCGAACGGCTTGGCCGTGAGTCCGGCGACTGGATCACGATCATCCGAACCGATTTCAAGCTGCTAACCAAAGACATCAATTACGGTCGCAATGCCCGGACTCTTGACGACTTTGACGCAGTCTTCTTTATGGGTGGCGGTTCCTGGGAAATCACTGATGAGCAAAAGGACGATCTGCTTTCGTTTGTGCACGACGACGGCAAAGGGTTCATTGGCGGTCACGCATCGAACGGCGGAGGATGCATCGTGTGGCGGGAGTATGCGGAAATGGTCGGCGGCGACCTGGTTGCGGAGTTCCCGTCGATTACGCTGCCCATCGTGGTCGAGGATCCGGCTTTTCCAGGCCTGAAGAATGTCCCTCGCGAATTTTCCTTTCGCGATCAATACACCATCCTGGGGCCCAACTTTTCCCGGGATATCGATCGCGTGATCCTCCGCCTCGATTCAAGCAGGTTCCGGGAGACGCTTGCTTCGCTCAATGCGGAAAAAGAGGGAAGCAAGATGTCTGACGAGGCCTATCGTGCCCGGATCGCCAAGCTGATCGGAGTTCGTACCGATGGCGATTACCCAATCGTTTGGGCGAAAAAATACGGCAAGGGCCGGGTATGGTACTCCACCTTCGGGCATATCGATACCAGTCTTGACGATCCGCGCCTACAGGAGATTTATACCGGCGGCATTCGTTGGGCTCTGGGTTTGGTGGAGGCCGATATCACTCCGCGGCCTTATCCGGGAAAGCCTTATCCGTGAAGCAGTCGCTCAACACAACGTGAGTTCCAGGGTAGTCGGGGTTGTAAGTCTAACGCGAAGTCCAGGACGGCAGGGAATTAAAGGGTAGCTGGACCAGGATCAGAATACGGTCGGGCCAAGTAGCTTCGAATCGGGCGGTACTTTTGGAGGTGGTATGAAACGTTGCGTACGGAGTTTTGTCAGCGAAGGCAGAAGTTTGCTCCCCGGCATGCAATGGCTGGGCACCCTGAGTCTTCTGCTTCTGTTCCTGGCGGGTTCCGCCAGTGCCCAGGTATCAACCGCGTCGATCAATGGTGTGATACGGGACCCCTCCGGGGCTGTTGTCCCCGGCGCCACCATCGTGTTAAAGAATGTCGACACTTCGGTCGAGCGGACATCGGCGGCCAACAGCGCCGGTGCATATGGCTTTGTCAGCATACCGCCTGGGAGCTATACCATCGAGTCCAACGCAAAAGGATTCAGCTCGCAAAAGTTAGGGCCGTTCGTGCTGGCTGTGGGCCAGGCCGCCACCTTCGACTTTGCTCTCACCGTGGGAACGGAAACCCAGGTGGTTAACGTAGAGGCGGCAGCCGCCCAGCTGGACGTGACGAACGCCAACCTGGGCACCGTGATCGCGAAGAAGCAGGTCAACGACCTCCCGCTGAACGGTCGAAATTTCACCGCCCTGCTGGCGCTCACTCCGGGCGTCGTTGCCATATCGACCGCCCAAAATGGCACCAATATCGCTGGTGGTGGGTTCGGCTCCGCCATTGCGATCGGTTCGGACTATACCTTTCCCGCCATCAACGGACAGAGCAACCGCAGCGATTACTTTCTGACGGATAGCCTCCCTAACTATGCCGCCATCAACAGCACCTACGCGGTCGCGCCGATCATTGACGCTATTCAGGAATTCAAGGTGGTATCGCACACCGACGACGCGGAATTCGGCTCCGTGCTGGGCGGCGTCGTGAACGTGGTCACCAAGAGCGGCACCAACGAACTGCATGGCGCCGCGTGGGATTATCTGCGCAACACGGCCTTCGATGCCCGCAACTATTTTCTTCCGACAAGCCAGTCCAAGCCTTTCTTCCATCAGAACCAATTCGGTGGGGCGGTTGGCGGCCCGGTGTTCATTCCCAAGCTATACAACGGCAAAAACAAAACCTTTTTCTTTGGGGCTTATCAAGGGTTCCGCTATTCCCGGGCGGAGGATAACGACATCCTGGTACCCACCGCCGCGGAACTGGCCGGCGATGAGTCGGACAACGGACAAAACCCGATTTACGATCCCTTCAGCACCGTCGCGACCCCTACGGGTTATACGCGTACGGCATTCCCAAACAATCAGATTCCCCAGAGTCGCATCGACCAAAGAATGGTCACCTGGGCAAAATTTATTTACCCTACGGCGGGCCCCTTCTTCAATCCTACGGGCAGCGGCTCGTTCTCGGCGAACGCGGTCGACACCACTCCCCAGGTACAAAAGTTCAACGAATTCAATGTCCGCCTCGACCAGACCTTCGGGACCAAAGATTCTGCTTGGTTCCGCTATAGTTTCAGCGACTCGACGCTCACTCAGTCCGCCGGTCTCCCGTCGCTACCTAGCAGCCTGATCATCAATTCGCGCAATTTTGGCGGAAGCTGGGTCCATGTCTTCGGCCCCACGCGCATCGTGCAGTTCCAGGGCTCACATACAGAAGTGCTGGACAATGGAGTCAACGAATTTAAAAATCCCACAGCCGATCTCATCAGTGCCGTTGGCTGGGACCCCTCGTTCGTCGGCAATTTCACCTCGGGGCGCGACTTCGTTCCAGAGTTGGGCATTCAGGGAATCAGCGCAAACGGTGAGGAAATAAATCTCACACCCTTCGCTACTGACAACACTGGCTACCAAGGCAGCATCACGCAAATTCTCGGGGACCACACGGTGAAGTTCGGGGTGGGATGGGTCAGTACCGGTTTTGCCAGTACGATTAACTACACCCAACTCGGCTTTAACAATCCGCAAACGTCTGCCCCCCAATTTCCCGATCAGGCGACGGGCAACGGCTTGTCATCCTTCCTGCTTAACGTTCCCCAGTCCGCACAACGCCGCAACGTCGACGAACTGGAAAGACCTGGCGGCGTGTTAAGTGCTTACTTGCAGGATTCCTGGAAAGCTACCCCCAGACTAACCTTGAATTATGGTTTGCGCTACGACTACACCTTCATACCGGGGTACGGGACCAGTGCGACCATCGGCAAGAATGGGGGGCCTGAAACCGGGGATATGGATTGGGACAACGGCACCTACATCGTGCAGTTGGTGCCGCCTCCGTGCTCAGTCCGCGGCTTCGCTCCTTGCATTCCGGGAAATGGAACTCTGCCCGCCCATGTTGTGGCGAGTCCCAACGGCAGGATAAGCCACAACGTGCATACCAACTTCGGGCCACGCGTGGGCTTTGCTTATAAGGTTGACGACAAAACAGCGGTTCACGGCGCCTTCGGCATCGTCTACGACAACTGGGCGGCGGTTACCCAGATGGTGCAGAACGCCGAGGGTTCGTGGCCTGATATCGGTAATCCGGACCTGCCGCAAGTCAACGTACCCACCAGCGCTTCGCCGACGCCGACCGTTAGCTCCCAGAACCCCTTTGGGGGCACTCCGGGGGGCGGACTGTTCCCGGCTGCCACTCCATTCAATGACAACGATTGGTTCTTCGACCCCAATTATAAGAATGCGTATTCAGAGCAGTGGAACTTCGGCGTGCAGCGGCAGCTCAACAATTCGACTTCCTTAAAGGTTGACTATGTCGGCTCGGGCTCGCACCGCACCAATATCGGCGGCTATTACAACACTGCTCTCACACCCGGCCCCGGGGACCCGCAGACAAGGGCACCCTATCCCTATGGCATTCCAACGCTGTATGACCACGGTGTCGGAAGTTCCAGCTACAACGCCCTTCAAGTGTCAGTGGATAGGCGCTATGCCGGTGGCCTCTCGTTCCAGGTAGCCTACACTTGGGCTGAAAGCTTCACGGCAGACGACGGTTGGTTCAACTCGGAAGGTCTGACCGTGCAGGATGCCTACCACCCCGCCGCGTCCAGAGGTTACGCTGGAACTAATGTGCCTCAGGCGCTCGCCATTAACACTATTTATGATGTCCCGGTCGGCCCGGGGAGGAGATTTTCCACCGGCAACCGCTTCGGCGACTACATCCTGGGCAACTGGCAGCTCAACAATATCTTTACTGGCCGCAGCGGCCAGAACCAGACCGTGGTCGACAGCGCGGACGTCGCCAATATTGGCAACCCCAATGTTTATGAACGCGCGAATATGGTGGGTAACCCCTTTTCCGGATTTACCAGGTCGAAAAACGAGTGGTTCAATACCGAAGGCATTCGCAATTCCCGCGCAATACACCTTCGGAAACTCGTATCGTGGTCTTATCCGGGGCCAGAAATTTATCAATTTCGACACATCGATTATTCGATCGTTCCCCCTCTGGCATGAGACTCAGTTCGAGTTTCGCGCTGAAGCTTTCAACCTTTTCAACCATACTGTCTTCGGTCTGAATGAGTACAACAGTACCGATATCAATAGCCCGAGCACCTTTGGGTCGGTCGACGGTCAACAGGCCACCGGAAATACCAATCGACAGTTGCAATTCAGCGGCAAGATTGTTTTCTAAGAAACATCTGCAAAACGCGCGGCCGAAGCCTTTAAGGGTCGGCCGCGTATTCTATCGTAAGGAGGACCAGGAGGAACGACGAGCCAGATGCCTTCAGCGTCGCCCAAAATCGGAGCACTCGTAAAGGCATGACTTGGAAAGATAAGTTTCCACGAGAAGCCAGCCGCGGATCGTGGAGGGTGGCATTGTGGGCGGTCCTGTTTGCATGCCCAATTCTCCTGTTGAGCACAAGTGGCGGGGCGGCACAGAGTGATACCGTCGTAGCCCATGCCGGCGAACCGGCCGACGGATATGTCGGTTCCCAGGCTTGCTCAGCGTGCCATCAGGAAATCTATCAACAGTTTACGAAAACCAGCATGGGCCGTTCGATGTCCCTCGTCACGCCGGCCTCGCTCAAGAACATCCCCTCCGGATCTCATTTCAATCAACGGTTGAACCGGAATTTTGAGGCTTTCACTCTCGATGGAAAGCTTTTCCAGAGCGAATCAGGCACGGGAACTGACGGCAAGGAAAGTTTTCGAGACGTCCATCAGCTGGAATGGATCATCGGCGCCGGAGTGAATGGTTTTGGAGCTCTTACTCGGAAAGACGGTTATCTCTTTCAGGCGCCGCTCTCCTTCTACTCCCGGCCCATGAGCTGGGAGCCCTCTCCGGGATACGAGTATATCGATTTGGGCTTCAATCGCCCGATCAACGCTGGCTGCATTTTCTGCCACAGCGGTCGACCGAAACCGGTGACTGGAACCAATGGGAAATTCGATAGCGAGCCGTTTTCCCAATTGGCTATTGGTTGCGAAAATTGCCACGGCCCCGGCGCCGCACATATCCGGACCGTATCCGGCGGGAGTCCTCAGCCGAAGCAAGGCGCTGTGCGGGTCGATTCCCAGATCGTGAATCCAGCTCGTCTTACTCCGTATCTCGCGGACAACATCTGCATGGGCTGCCATCAGACTGGGGATGTGCGCGTGCTCAAGCCGGGGAAGACTTACCAGGATTTTCGTCCTGGAACTCCACTCGACGACACCCTTTCGATCCTGATGGTTCCTCCTCTTCCGCAATCTCCTCCTACGGCAGACCACATTGAGCACTACTATTCCATGACCCTGAGCAAGTGCTATCGGGCGAGCGCCGGTCGCATGAGATGCATCACTTGCCACGATCCTCATGTGGAGCCGTCAAGCGAAGAGGCACCGGCCTACTTTGCAGGCAAATGCCTCAGTTGCCATACGAACCAAAGCTGTAAGTTGGCCCTTGCGACGAGAATGCAGCGAACGCCGCCCAATGACTGCATAGGCTGCCATATGCCGAAGCGCGACATCCAGACCATCTCCCACGCGAGCGCCACAAATCATCGCATAGTGGCCAGACCTGACGAGCCGTTTCCAGATGTCACCTTCCACCAGACGACTTCGCTGCCCGATCTGATCCATGTCAATCCAGCTCCTGGGCAGGCCGGCGTTCCGCCGCCCTTGCTGACACAGTTGGCGGCCTACGGTGAATTGGCGCAGAACAGGCCACAATACACCGAGGCTTATCTTAAAGTTCTCAGCCGGCTGGAGCAGACCGAACCCAATGAGCCTTTGGTACAGGCCGCGTTGGGGCGGAGAGATTTGAAGAAGGGTGACTTTCAGGCCGCGGCCGCGCATCTGCGGCGCGCACTCGAAAACGACGCAACTACAGCGACGACCTACTCGGATCTAGCCGACGCCTTGGCGCACATGGGGGAAACGGAGCAGGCGATTCCACTGCTGGAAAAGGCCATCGGTCTGAACCCTTTTGATCCTTACAGCCGCAAAACGCTGATCGTGCAACTGATCCAGGCCAAACAATACGCGAAAGCAGAGGCCGCGCTGGAGCAATATGTGGAGTATTTCCCGCAAGACGATCTCATGCGGCAGGCGCTGGCCCGCGCCAGAGCAAATAGCCAGCAACCGTGACCGCTGGCCTCTCGGTGCCACTTCTCGGCATCCGCGGGCGTGGCTGGGGTTATAGACTTTGAGGTGTGGTCTTCCTATCCGTCAGCATGATCCATCGTGAGCACACTTTTCGCGCTTCTCCTGGGCTCTCAAGTGACAGCAAACTGCGCATCTCGCGTTTGTGGCTCCTCTCGGTGGTCACATTTTTTGTGTTGCCCATAACGCTTGCGGCGCAGGCCGTTTCCTGCAAAGGACCGAGCGATCTGGAGCAAACGGTCACCTCGAACCCGTCCGCCGCCGCTTTCAATGCGCTTGGTACCTACTTTGCCGGTCTCCGCCAGTATCCTTGCGCCATCTCGGCATTCGAGTCTGCGATTCGCCTGGCGCCCAATGCGTGGGAGGGCCCCTACAACCTCGGGCTCGTGTTGCTTAGCCGCGGCGACTCGCGGCGCGCAGCCCAGGAACTGGAAACTGCTTCCCGGCTCAAGCCAACTGACGCGAGAATTCTGCTGCCGCTGGGTGTGTCGTTGAGCAACCTGGGGCAACAGGAGGCGGCGGTCGACGTTTTCAAAACCATTCTGAAGCAGGACGCGCAATCGGTACCGGCGTTGGATGGACTGACCAAAGCGTTGATTGCCGAGGGGCGTTACGCAGCGGCCATCGCGCTACTAAAAAACGCACCCTCAGATGAGGCGCTGCGCCTGAACCTGGCTGTCGCCTACTCGAAGAATGGGGATACGGAGCAAGCAATCCAAATACTTTCGGCGATCGTCAAAGAGCACCCATCCGACGCTCAGTCGCACCTGAATCTCGGAAGCGCGTACAGCCAGCAAAAGAGTTTCGCTGAGGCAGCCCGGGAATACGGAGAGGCGCTTCGCCTCAACCCGTCGGACGATGTGGCCCGCTTGTCGTATATAAAAGCGATTGCGGCGTTGTCGCGGTTCGATGAGGCCGAGCCCCTGATCTCCGAATACCTCAAGCGCCATCCGCATGAGTTTGAAGCGCTGTATTTCGATGGACTGGTCGAACGGTCGTTGGGCCATTATGCAGAGGCGGAAAGCGTGCTGCGACAGGCCGTGGTCATGAACCCAAATCATGTCGAAGCCCTCTATAACCTGGGTTTCGCCCTCGTACGGCTAGGCAAGCCGGCCGAAGCATTGCCGCAGTTGCAGAAGGCACTGCAGTTGGATCCGAACTTCAACGATGCGCGCTTTCAGCTCGTTTTCGCCCTCCGCGCGCTGGGCCGGCAAGACGAGTCTCGCGAGCAGCTAAAGATCTTCACCGAAGCCAAGCAACAAGACGCAAAGCTCAATGTTGCCGAGGTCAAGGGCAATCAAGCCAATGCGGATTTGCAGGCTGGCGATGCGCAAAAGGCGGTCGATCTTTATCGCGAAGCGTTGGCCGACGATCCAAAGAATGCTCGCACTCATTATGACCTCGCGCTCGCCCTGGACAGGGTTGGCGACTTCGTCGGAGAACGGGTGGCGTTGCAGGATGCCATGAAGTTAGACGGCAAGCTCGCTCCGGTTTACAACCAGCTGGGCCTTCTCCAGTTGAAGGCCGGGCAAGCCGCAGATGCCGAGAGTAACTTCAAAACCGCCATCGCGCTTGATCCGCAATATGCTGAAGCCCAAAGCAACCTGGGCGTGCTCTATGGCCAGCAAGGCAATCCAGCCGAAGCCGAACGCTTGTTCGTTGAGGCGACCGAAAACAATCCGCAATACAGCCAGGCCTTTGCCAATCTGGGCCTGATTCAGGCGAGCCAGGGGCGTTTACCCGAAGCCTCTACGACACTGGCCCGCGCAGTGCAGCTGGATGCGAACAATACTGCCGCGCTCACCGCGTATGGAATGGTGCTGCAGCGGCTCGAACATTCGAGCGAAGCGCTGGCCGCCTTTCGCAAGGTGGCGGAACTGCAACCGAAATCGCCAGAAGCGCACCTCAATCTCGGCGACGCGTTGGCCGGTGCCCTCGATTGGCCACAAGCGATTGCCCAGCTCAAGCAAGCGATTGAGATCTGCGGAAACTGTAATGCCCTGCCGCAGCTCCACAAAGAGCTGGGTCTCATCTATTACCACTCTGGCGATCTAAAGAACGGGCGAGCCGAATTGCTCGTGGCCCAGAGGGAGGCGCCCGGGGATCAGGACATTATAAGATCGCTTCGCCTGCTGGAGGGACCGGCTAAGGCAACAAAATAGTCCAGCACAGGTAGCAGTTACTCAATTCGGATGTAAGCTAACCTCTCATTTAGGAGGTCTATTGGAAAAGAAGAGCCACCGGGTGGGCGTCAATTTGGTGATCGAAAAATCTCTGCATACTGCGCTCGTTGTCGTGACTCTTTTCTTTTGCTTTGCTGCCGCGGCGGGAACAAGCTCTTCCCCATCGGGCTGCATTGCGCCGTCGCGGGTTGTTCCCGGAAAGTTCGTCGACATCAGCGAGAAGGCCGGCGTTCACTTCCTGCACAACGCGAATCACACGGCGACCAAATATCAAATTGAGACCATGGGCTCTGGTGTAGGCCTTTTCGACTGCGACAATGATGGACGGCTCGATCTTTACCTTCTGAATGGCGCTTCCTTTCGAGATCCCGAACCCCGAGGTTCAATCCCACAGAAAAGCGGTCCCGGCGACTGGAACCGGATGTTTCACCAGAAACTCGATGGTACCTTCGAAGACGTCACGGAAAAATCCGGGCTGAAAGGGGTGGGCCTGGGGATGGGCGTCGCCATCGCGGATTACGACAACGACGGCTTTGAGGATGTATTCGTAACCGCGTATGGCGGCAATCGGCTTTACCGCGGAACCGGCAACTGTACCTTTCGCGACGTGACCGAAGACGCCGGGCTGGCCCAGCCGCAGATTCCCGGCAACACCTGGTACACCTCCGCCACCTGGGTAGACCTGGACAACGACGGACTGCTCGATCTTGTCGTGGAGCGCTACATCCAATGGGATTGGGAAGACCTATGGTGCGGCGAGCACCGTGAGGGGTATCGAGGCTACTGCCACCCCGATCATTTTCCACCTATAGCCATGCTGGTGTACCACAATGATGGCAAGGGACACTTTACCGAAGTCTCGCACAAGCTGGGCCTCGACAAGCCCGCGAAAGCTTTAGGCATTGCCATTGCCGATTACGATCGCGATGGGCGCATCGATCTCTTTGTCGCCAATGATAGTACTCCCGAGTTTCTATTCCATCAGAAACCGGATGGAACATTTGAGGAAGTAGGCATTCAATCCGGTGCGGCGGTAGACGCCGTGGGCGATCCATTCGCCGGTATGGGCGTCGACTTCGCCGACTACGACAACGATGGATGGCCCGATCTCGTTGTGAGTGATTTGTCGGGACAGAGGTACGCAATCTATCGCAACCACCACGATGGAACTTTCGACTATGTGAGCGATTCGACCGGCATCGGCGCCATGACGCAGCCTTACTCCGGTTGGGGAATGCGATTCCTCGATTATGACAACGATGGATGGAAGGACCTTCTTATCGCGCAAGGTCACGACCTGGACAACGTCGAAAGAAATCACAGCAACATCCATTACCATCAGCCCATGCTTCTGGCCCGCAATACGGGCCAGAAGTTCGTGGATGTTTCTTCGATCTCTGGAGAATTGTTCAAGGAAGGCTGGGTGGGGCGTGGTATGGCCATCGGCGATCTGGACAACGACGGCCGCGTCGACGCGGTCGTGAGCACCAATGGCGGCCTGGCTCATATCCTTCACAACGAGACAGCGACCGGCAATCACTGGCTGTCGCTTCATCTCACGGGCCACAAGAGCAATCGAGACGGTATTGGAGCCGTCGTAAAGGTGACAACTGCTTGTGGTTCGCAATGGGCGACGGTCACGACATCGAGTTCCTATCTGTCGGCCAGCGATCCACGCGTGCACTTTGGCTTGGGGAACGTGGATGCCGATGTGGCGATTGAAATCCGTTGGCCGAGTGGGATTGTGCAGACCTTGAAACACGTACGAGTCGATCGGCTAGTACAAGTGGACGAGCCAGGCTCCTAAGGCGCGACTCCAGCTTCACCACAAAGAATCGTCACTGTTTCTGAGCAACAACGTTCAGAGCCTTCACCACGTCAGGGTCATTCGGATTGAGCTTGAGCGCTTCCTGCAGTTGCTGTTTTCCTTCCCCGAAATTTCCGTTGTTGCACAAAGCCAGTCCCAGGTTTTTGTGCAACGCTGCGGCCAGCGTGCAGTCTTGGCAGGACTCGAGGGCCTTTTTCAGTATTCTGATCGCCTCCGGCCAATCCTGCTTGTTCGCGGCCACATATGCTTCATTGCCCAGCGATTTTACCTGGGCTAAAGCCGCTTCCTTGCGCTTTTGCGCTTCAAAATCCTGCTGAAGCTTCTTGGCCTCCTCCGGGTCGGTCCGTCGAAGTTCCATGGAGAGCATATAGATCGCATTTTCTGAGTCCGGCTTCAACTGCAATATGCGGCGAAGAACCGCGATCGTCTCGGCATCTTTCCGCTCGCGCTGCAGGCTCTGCGCCAGCAACAGCATCGCGTTCAGGTTATTTGGTTGCAGGCGCACCACTTGCTGAAACAGCGAGGTCTGCTTTTCCAGATTGCCACGATCTCTTTCGAGCAGCGCCCAGTAAAAAAGACAGTCTGCATCGTCAGGGGCCAACTCGTGAACGGAAGCAAACTCCTTTTCTGCCTCATCAGGACGGTGAAGATCAGCAAGCACTCGCGCTCTGTTGAAATGAGCGGAAACCAGCTTTGGAGAAAGCGATATCGCGGTGGATATTTCCTTCAATGCTTCTTCGAGGTCACCGGCGTCTGCAAGCGCAATCGCCAGGTTTTCATGCGCATCCGCCATCTTTGGCTGGCCATCCGCAACGCGCCGAAACAGGGCGATGGCATCGGCCAGTTTGCGGAGTCGACCCTCGACTTTGCCAAGCAGAGTCAGCACAGCGTAGTTCTCTGGGGCAAGTTCCGCAGCTTGTTTCAGCGGGACCTCCGCCTCCGCAAATCTGCCTTGCGCTGACAGATCCTGTCCCTCTTTCATCAATTGGTCTAATGGCGAGGTGGCCGATTCGCGATTTGCTGGTCTTGATTGACCAGCAACAGCAGGCGTAAGGCCGGTGACGAGCGCTAGAGATAGTACAACCAGGCAGACCGTAAAAAGGCCGGAACCACGTGAATGATCGCCTCGTAATGCCATCAGACAAGTTTAGTTAGTATTGTTATCGGGTGCTACTGTCTTCGCGGCTCGGTCCTTTCAGGAAAACTGGGGCCCCTGGCCTTTCCAGAGTGGCAAGTTCGCATGGGAACTTTGCTGGCCTGAGGCAAGGCGTGATCCTAAGCAGCCCAATCTTCTAAGTTCAGAAAAGAGGATGATGAGAATCCGCAAATCTGTGCCGTGCTTTTTGTTGACGAGCGCTTTGCTCTTTACGTGTCATCCTGCCTGGTCACAAAGTCCTTCGTCGCAAACGCCGCAAGACCGCCTTATCTTTCAAACCGGACATGCCTGGTCACCCCGCACCAACATCAATGCCGGCACGGTCATGGTGTATGGTATCGACGATACGACCGCTGATCGCATTCGCTCCTGGCGCGATCATGGCTACCGGGTCACCGTCATGACCGGGGTTGCGTGGGGGCGCTATGCTCCTTACCTGCGCGGAGACTTTGACGGCAAGGAACATTGGGACGAAACTCAGCAGGAAAAGAGCGGCAAGCTTATCCTGCACAGCGGCCGCGAGGTTCCCTATATTGCTCCTAGCCTTTCTTATGGGCGCTATCTTGCGAAGGGAGTAGAAGCAGCGATCGATGCGGGAGCTGAGGCGATCTACCTGGAAGAGCCCGAGTTCTGGGCTCGCGCCGGCTGGAGCGACAGCTTCAAGCACGAATGGCAGGAGTACTACCATGAGCCGTGGCAGGAACCTGACAGCTCCCCGGACGCACAATACCGCGCTTCGAAGCTTAAGTACTTTCTTTATCGCCGCGCCCTCGCGCAAGTCTTCGATGCGGTGAGAACTTACGCCGCGAGCAAGCACCTCATCGTCCCTTGCTACGTGGCAACCCACTCCCTCATCAATTACGCGCAATGGAAGATCGTGAGCCCGGAGTCGTCCCTGCTCGATGTCGGCGCCGACGGTTACATCGCTCAGGTTTGGACAGGAACTTCGCGCACGCCAAATGTCTACAACGGAGTCACCAGGCAGCGTACCTTCGAGACTGCGTTCCTCGAGTATGGTGCGCTCCAGAATATTGCTCGCTCCTCCGGTAAACGCATCTGGTATCTCAACGATCCTATTGAAGACAATCCCAACCACTCCTGGGTCGACTACCGCGCCAACTGGGAAAGTACGCTCACCGCCTCTTTGCTTCAGCCTGGTGTGGCTCGTTACGAAATCCTGCCTTGGCCCGAGCGTATCTTCGGACCCAAATCGATGCATCCGGTGAGCGAGGAGACTGCAGCCAACCCCAATCCCGAAAAAAGCCTTATCCCCAAACCGTACGAAACGGAGCTGCAAACTGTTTTCCATGCTCTCAATGAGATGGAGCAGCCGGAGTCGGCTATTCGCTGGGAGTCAGCCGGGACACAAGGGATCGGCGTGTTGGTTTCTGACACACTCATGTTTCAGCGTGTCGCACCGCTACCGTCTGACGAAAACCTTGGGCAATTCTACGGCCTAGCGCTGCCGCTGCTGATGCGCGGCATGCCGGTGGAGCCGGTACAAATCGAGAGCGCCTACTCCAAATCCTCCGCCGGATTTCTCAAACCCTATAAGCTCCTTCTCCTCACCTACGAGGGCCAAAAGCCGCCCTCGCCCGAATTCCATCGCGCGCTGGCCGCCTGGGTTCGCGCTGGTGGAGCCCTCATCGTGCTCGACGATGATAAGGACCCCTACAACCAAGCCACAGACTGGTGGAACTCCCAGGGAAATCACTTTGCCACACCCCGCGATCATCTCTTTCAAGTGCTTGGGCTGCCGCCTGCCGCGACCGGCATGCACGCCGTCGGCAAGGGATATGTTTTGTACGAAGCGCAAAGTCCCGCCGCCTTGACCTATTTACCCGACGGCGGGGAGCGAGTCTACAGCCTTGTGCAACGCGCTGCCGAATCTGCTCACCTGGCCTTGAAAGAGACGAACGCGCTCGTGCTGCGTCGCGGCCCCTATGTGGTCGTGGCAGGGCTGGATAACGATCCAGCCGTCAGCGGACAGGCATCCGCGCATCGGGTATCCGTGACCGGCGACTTGATCAACCTTTTTGACGCTGACCTCTCTGAGACTTCTGAAGTGGCGGTTCAGCCAGGCACCCGGGCGCTGCTGCTTGACGTGAACTACTTCAAATCCTCCACCCCGCGCATCCTTGCTGCCTCCGCAAAAATCATGGCAGAGCACGCCTCGCCCGGCAGCCTCGCCTTTGAGGCCGAAGGGATCGATCAAACAGACGCCGTCGTTCGCATCCTGTCCACCAAACCCCCACGCGAGATTACGGTGAACGGCAAGCGTCTCGACCCGGGCCAATATCGTCAAGATGGACGCACACTACTCCTGCATTTTTTGAACACGGCCACACCGCAGCAAATACAAGTGTCCTTTTAGAAGGACGAATGGATCAGAGAATAAGGACTCCCGCTCCGGATAAGGGCGCTTTCATGTGTCCGAACGGAAGGGGGCGCTGTAGCGCAAACCGCGGGAGCTTATTGGGCCCCCTGAGCGACCGGAGTTTCCTCCACGCTTAGGTACCGGTCACCCTGCATAAATGGGGCGGTGTTCCGGCGCTAGCGGGAATCACTGAGTCAGGCAGGAAGACGGCAGGTCGTCCGAATCATCTGCGCATCCTCTCCCTGACCCTGCAGCCAGGCGAAGAGCTCATAGTGGGCAATCGTCGGCGTCAGATTCTTGACAAAGCACGTAAGCTACCAGCGTGAGTGATTTCTCTGGAAAGCCGAAATAAACACTCGGTATGATGACCCCAGGAGAACAAGATGCCCACACGTCGCGAATTCCTATCCACGGGAGCTGCCATGAGTGTTCTGTCGCTGGCACACAGCCCAGGCGGCACCACATCTTTCTCGCCCTATCCCATCAACGAATTCGAAGCGCGGATTGCCCGGAAAGATTTTCGCGACATGACTAAGGACATATTACCTACACCGTGCATGGTCGTAGACCTGGACATGTTCAACGCGAACGTGAAGCACATGGCAGAGACGGCCAAGACGAGCGGCGTCAACGTGAGACCCCACGTTAAGGTCCACAAGAGCGTGGACGTTGCCAGACATCAGATGGCCGCGGGAGCGGTCGGGCTCACTTGTGCCACTATCGCCGAGGCGGAGCTCTTCTCCGGAGCAGGGATCAAGGGCGTTCTGTGGACCAAGCAGCCCGTTGGCGTCAATAACATCAAGCGCGCCGTAGCGCTCTCCAAGAAGGATCCCACCTTCATGCTTGTGACCGATGACGCACAGGTTGTGGAATGGCTGGAGGAAGCAGCGGACGCTAACAAGACAAAGCTGAGAATCGCAGTGTCGGTATTCGCCGGAATGAACCGGCAAGGCATAGATGGCGGTCAGCCGGCGGTCGAGCTGGCACAAAAGGTATCATCCTCCAAACACATGCAATTTGAAGGCTTTATGGCCTACTCCGGAGGCGCAGCCCATACCAAGGGCTTCGAAGCACGAAAGAAGAAGTCCTTGGATGTGCTGGCGGGTGCGCGCGAAAGCAAGGACCTGGCGCTCAAATCCGGCTTGCCTGTAAACATCATGTCCGGCGGCTCGACCGGCACTTATAACATCGATTGCGATACTGGACTAACGGAACTGGAAGCCGGCACTTACGTCTTCATGGACACGGAATACTTCATCGTCGGCGGCCAAGATGGCAACATGACCAGATATACGGATTGGCAACCTGCTTTGACCGTTCTAACTACTGTTGATAGTCAGCACCACCCTAATATCATCACCACCGATTACGGCACAAAGGCGCTCGCCAAGAAGACCGATGAGGTGAAGGGAATGCCGTGGCTGGAAGTAGGGGTTCAGGGAGCAGAATATGGTGCCCTGACCTGGAAGGACGGGGATCAGGCGCCGAAGCTGGGCGACCGATTGGAGATTTACTGCACCAACCTGGACCAGAGCACCAACGCCTTCGACCGCTACTATGTCGCCCAGGGTGACAAGATCGTGGACGTATGGCCTATCATGGGCCGTAGCGGCGCTGCACAACGTTAAATATGCGGAGTTACAAATATTGCCTGCCGCCCAGAAATGGACCGAGAGCTTCTGGGTACGTGGCAGCGGAATGAAACCTGATTGAACCGCGTTTATTTACTATTTTCGTATGGGATAAACCCACGCGTTTTTGTCTGCAGGATATACACGGTCTTGCCCGCGGTGATGTACAGCTTGGAGTAACCAGGTCCGCCCCAGGCAAGGTTGGCCATGCTGTGTGGCATCTGCACGGTTCCGATGTGCTCGCCGGCACGGTTAAAGACCCAGATACCGTTAGGCCCGGAAGCGAAGAGCCGGCCATGTTTGTCGACTCTCATTCCGTCAGGATTCCCGCGGCTTCCTGGATCGATCATTGTGCCAAAGACCATGCCACCGGAGATGGTCCCGTCTTTGTGGAAGTCATAGCGACGGATTTCCCTAGTTTTGTCGTCGTCGACGTATAGATATTTCCCGTCGGGCGCAAACGCTAATCCGTTCGGCGCTGACAACTCCCTCGTCAGCAGCGTTAAGGAATGATCGGCACCGAGACGGTAGATGGATTGTGGCTGTTCCTGCTGCTGGTCGGGCCGCAAATCGATAATTGGATCGGTGAAATAGATCGCGCCGTCTGGTCCAATGACGATGTCGTTCGGGGTATTCAGCTTCTTGCCTTGATAATGGTCCGCGATGACTTCGAAGCTTTTGCCATCCGCGGAAAGCTCGATGATTGCGCGCAGACCGCTCGATGTACTCCAGAGGCGATGTTGTTTATCGTAGGTGCTGCCGTCCGGATCGATCACGGAAATTGCTGTTTCAATATGACCGTCCGGGTAGAGCCTGACGATTCGATTACCCTTTTCATCGCTCACCCACAAAAAATCGCTTCGGTCCCAGACGGGTCCTTCCGTGAAGGCGAAGCCGGTGCCCATCGTTTCGAGCTTGACGTTCTTATCAAACACCTTCCAGAACTCCGGCTTGAGCGCGTGCAGCTCAAACGGTTTGTCCGGGATCGGTGCGCGAGCCGTGACTTGTGTGGTCGGAGTGGGAGCTGTCTGTGGTTCCGGTGCGGGCGTGGACGGAACCTGCCCAGCGGCGACTATGTGCAGGGGCGCAAGAGATACGAGCATCAACAGCACGGGATGGAATAGTCGGGATATCATCGTAGCTTTCCAGCGCTTCCAAAAGGACTTTGTATTGACAGCATCTCATAGAGATGTAAAATCTTCGCTATACTTTGTTGCAATATGAAATAAAGCCCCTATCTTACCGTCGCAACAGATGTTACTAACTCTCGCGCGAAACCATTCCGGAATATTGCAATCTAAATTAGACGCGCACCCGGACACGCTCTCGATCGCGTAAAAGGTTTAACGAGTATTTCTCAAGGAGAAGACATGAATGACTACCCCAGGCGCGCTTTGATCATGTTGGCATGTCTCTTTGCTATTTCTTGCGGCACGCAGTCGTTGGCGCAGAAGGGGGGTGCGCTTAAGGTCATCAAGGTGGAAGGCCGAAGTGCGGGTTCCATGTCGAGTTCGGGCGTGCTGGCGGGCGACACGCTTTACGTGGCAGGCCAGAATGGCCGGGGCAGCGATGGCATCCTTCCCAAGGACTTCTCGCAGGAGGTGAGCCAATCACTGGGCAATGTGCAAGATGTGCTGCGCGCGGCGGGGATGGATTTTGGCTCGGTTGTCTGGATGCATGTGTATGTGACGAGTTTGCAGGACGTTGCTACCATGGACGATGTTTATTGGAGGTTGATCGGTAATCATCCTCCCGCGCGCACAGTGCTGGTGGTGGCAAATCTTCCCAATGGAGAGAAGGTCCAGATCAGCTGCATCGCGGCTGCCAATACGCTGGAGCGTAAGGTGATCCAGCCGGCGGGTTGGCCCAAGGGAGATCACATCGATCCTGCGGGAATCCAGGCCGGGGAAGTGCTCTACATGTCGGCCCAGGATGGGGCCGATCGGATCACGGGGAAGATCTCGGAAGATTATGGGACCGAGGTGAAGCAGGCGCTGGACAATGTAGCAACGATTTTGAAAACGGCGAATATGAGCATGGCCAACGTCGTGTGGGTAAATCCATACCTAAGCAGCGCGGGGGCGAATGCGGTGGGGCCAAATCCGCCCGCGCCGATAGCCCATAATGGGCAACCACAGCGCCCCGACGCCAGTGTGATGAACAAAATCTATGCGTCTTACTTTGAGTTTGGCAATACTCCCGGGCGGGGAACAATCCAGGTGGCGAGCCTTCCCAACCACAGCCACATCGTCTTCAGCGCCATCGCCGGATCCGATCTATCGAAACGAAAGTCAATTCAGATCAGAAATATGAAGCCCAGCCCGACGGCAAGCCCAGGGGTGATTTATTGGAATACCTATTACATGTCAGGCAAAAGCGGCTTCATCCCCGACCAGGGGATTGTCACGCAAGATGTCACTTTGCAATTGCGGCAGACGATGCGAAACCTGTTGGACGATCTACAGGGCGCAGACCTGGACTTTCCCGACGTTGTGCAGGCGACCATCTATCTGCGGGAGATGCAGTATACAGATCAAGTCGTGCCCCTCTATGGCACATTTTTCAAGGGGAATTTCCCCGCTCAGACCCTTCTGCAGAATAGCTTCGACATGAAGACGACGACGGGGGAACAAATTTCCTTTATCGCCGTGAAACAACCAACACCTTGATAGGAGACAAGCAACGCAGGATTTGAACAGAGTGAGGCAACGCAGAAAGGGAGAAATGCATGAAGACCCATCCTGGAATCAATCTGAAGTCGAAGCCGAGCGGAACCGGCTGTGTGGAGTGCCTTGCGACGGACGCCTGGTGGTTGCACCTGCGCCGCTGCGCGGAATGTGGACACATTGGTTGCTGCGATAGCTCACCCAACCAGCACAGCTCCCGACATGCTGCGGAGGCTGGTCACCCCATCGCCGCCAGCTTCGAGCCGGGCGAACACTGGTTCTGGAACTACCAAACATCCGAGATGGTAGAAGGGGTGGAACTGGCGCCGCCTCAGGCTCATCCGGCTTCACAGCCTGCGCCCGGGCCAGCCGGCAAGGTCCCGCGTGACTGGCAATCAAAGCTCAACTAAACGGGAGTGCAAACTCAAGGATTCCTCACGGGAGCTCCGCGGTGTTGCCTCCGTGAAGCTCACCGAAATGCCGTGCCGACTGGAGGCTGATGAGAAGTACGCCGGCTGCAAACGGCACGATGCAACCGATGGATCGCGGATCGAAGTGTCCAACGCGCAGCAGAAGCAGATAGGCGAAGATAAAGTTCGCAAAGCCCCACACCACATTCGCGGTCGAAGACGAGAGACCCTTGCCCGGAGGTTTTGCGAACGGTGTCTGAAAGGGTTCTCCCATAACGCCGCTGACGAAATGCGGCACGGCGTTAGCCAGCAACAGGCCTCCGAAAAAGTACGACAGGGTATGCAGCCAGTTCATTGTTAAGCGCTCCTCTTCGCGAGTAAATCAAGCATGTCCTGCGTGGAGCGCGGCAGCACGGTCAATCCGCAGTGATTTGCGCGAGCAGGTGTATGGCTGAAGACAGCTTCTTTTGGTCTTGTGGAGAGAGTTTCCGCTGGATCGCTTGCGCCAGCCAGTCCTGACGAGCGGCACGCCCCTCGTCGATCGACCTTTTGCAGGCTTTTGTCAGCGACATGAGCGTTTTTCGCCCGTCATTCGGGTCGGCAACTCCTGCCACAAACCCCATTTCTTCCAACGGAGCGATAACAGCGCTCATCGACTGAGGACGCATCCCCTCTGCCCGGGCGAGGCTCGACGCCGTGGCCGGGCCGTCCTTTTCCAATCGGAGAACGACTGCGATTTGAGACGAAGTGAGATCGTTCGCCCCGCCGTGCTCTCGCAGTTTCCGTTTGAGATGCCCCAAGGTGGTGCGCAACTCTGCGGCAAGCTTGGATGCCAATGCGGCATCCTTATTCGGCAGTGTTTCTACCATAACGGAACAGTAACATATATACAGGTAAGCTGTACAGGTGAACTGCATGTATCGCATCTAAAAGGGTTTTCGCCGCCCACGCAGCCCTTGGCGATTTTCACATTCGGTGAAAGCCTGCCTATGCACGGCATTCAGTGAGCGAGGGGGAGCATTCTTCCTTCTCGAGTCGAATTTGCTAGCCGGCAACCCCGGAACCGCGTCCCGCAATCTCCACTTGACATTCAAGTGGTGCGAGGGTTCTACTTGGATATCAAGTGAAAAAGAAACCATACTGATGCGAAGCAAAGTTACTATGCCATCACGAAGGCAGGTTTGAAGGGGATTGAAGAAGAGACCGCGCGGTGGCGTCGGATGTCGGGTGTGGTCGAAAAGCTCTTGGCGGAGGAGCAATCATCGTGTCGCGTTTAAGACGAAACCTGTCAAAGTTGAACAATCTCTTCCGCAACAAGCGTGCAGAAGAAGAGCTTGCACGCGAGGTGGCGTCGCATCTTACTTTGCTCGCAGATGATTTCGAACGCCGCGGCATGTCGCCTGAAGAAGCCCGGCTCGCCGCGAGGCGCGCCTACGGTGGTGTGGAACAGGCAAAGCAGGCGCATCGCGACGAGCGATCCCTGCTTTGGATCGAGCAGACGATACAGGATCTGCGCTACGCGCTGCGTACGCTGGCAAGTTCGCCGGGCTTTGCCACCGTAGCGATTCTTACACTGGCGCTCGGCATCGGCGCCAACTCCGCGATCTTCAGCGTTATCGATGCGGTGATGCTGCGGGCGCTCCCGGCTGAAGATCCGCAGCACCTGGCGATCTTCAGCTGGAGCTCACATCACGATCCGAAGCTACGTAATCACAGCGATTTCGGGGACTGCGACGGCAATGGCGGCGCGAAGGATTGCTCATTTTCCGTGCCGTTTTATGAGGCGCTGCGCAGCCACACGGCCACATTTTCCGGCGTGGCAGCGTTCGCGGGCCCTCGTGAGGTGGGTTTCAGCGGCAACGGACCGGCGACGATCGCGCGCGGCGAGTACGTCTCGGGCGATTACTTCTCGACCGTCGGCGCAAAGACAGTCCTGGGGCGGCCGCTGGGCCTCGCAGACGATGCGCCCACTGCATCGCCGGTGATTGTGCTGGACTACGGCTACTGGCGGCGCGCCTTTGGCGGCGACCCATCCGCCGTAGGCCGCACTGTCCGCCTCAACAATGTGGATGCCGCCATCGTGGGCGTCGCCGAGCCGGGTTTCACCAGCCTGACGCCGGGCAAGAGCCAGGACTTTTTCATGCCGCTGTCGCTTGCCAAGCGCGTTCGGGGCGAATGGTGGGGGACGGGGGACTGGTTGTCCGATCCGGCAAGCTGGTGGGTCGTGCTGGCCGGCCGGCTCAAACCGGGAGTTTCCATCGAGCAGGCACAGGCTGAGGCATCGACGCTCTTAAACGCAGAGGTGTTGCACTTAGCGAAGCCGGTCTTCAGCGAGGGCGACATGCCTGCTCTGCGGCTCTTGCCGGCGCGAGAGGCTTTGAACGGCGGGAGCAGCGAGATTGCACCCATGCTTGAACTCATCATGACCGCGGTGGGGTTTGTCCTGTTGATCGCCTGCGCCAATGTGGCCGGTCTGATTCTGGCGCGCTCTGCTAGTCGGCAAAGGGAGTTGGCCGTGCGCCAGGCGCTGGGCGCCGGACGCGCGCGGATTGTGCGCCAGTTCCTGACCGAGAGCCTGCTGCTGGCAACCTGCGCCGGTGCGCTCGGCATTCTGGTTGCCGTTTGGGGAGTGCACACTCTCACCAGGTTGATGTCTAGCGGCCTCGAGCGGCCCTTCCCGTTTGTCATAGCTCCGGATTGGCGCGTGCTGGCGTTCGCCAGCGGCGTTACGTTCGCCACGGGCATTCTGTGCGGTCTTGCGCCCAGCTTCCGCCGCGCACGCCCCGATCTTACGCCGTCGCTCAGGCAGAATGCATCGTCCATCTCCGCCGGCACATTGCAGGGCGGCCTGCGTGTCCGGCCAGGCGACGCGCTGGTTGTGGCGCAGGTAGCGCTCTCGATCGTGGTGCTGGTGGGCGCGGGCCTTCTAGTGCGCACTCTGCATAAGCTGCAAACACTCGATCCGGGTTTCGATACGCAAAACGTTCTGCTCTTTGGCATTCATCCAAGCCTGGCCGGATACAACAACCATCAAACGGTCGAGCTCTACCGGCAATTGCAAGAGCGGTTCGAAGCGCTGCCCGGCGTGGTGTCTGCCAGTTATTCCGAGGACGCGCTCTTAAGCGGAAGCTGGTCAGCCGGTGACGTGCACCTTGACGGTGCGCCTCCCAAATCGAATGTCAACACTGCGAAGCTCCGGGTGGGACTGGATTTCTTCCGGACGATGGGTATTCCCGTGCTCGCCGGCCGCGCTTTCACGCCCGCCGACGTTGCCTCGGAAGAGGCGACATACGCGCTGTTGATTGCTTCGGCAGAGGCCGCCGCATCGGGTGGCCCAGGCAAGGCCGCGCAGCCAAAATTGGGTCCGCAGCCGGCTCCTGAGCCTGTTCTCGTCAATCAAGCGTTTGCCAGGAAATTCTTCCCCAACCAAAGTCCTGTAGGCCTGCGTTTGGGCAATGCGCAACACGACGAGCCGGCAACGGGTCCGCAGCCGGGCTATCTCATCGTTGGCATTGCCGGCGACACCAAATACTCTCGATTGCGGAGAGATATCATGCCCACCATGTTTCTGCCTCAGGTGGGCAACAGCGCTCACTTCGAATTGCGCGCTTCCCGCGACCCCACCGCATTGGTGAAACAGGTACGCGCCATTGTTGCGCAGGCCAATAGCAACCTACCCCTCTTCGATGTGCGCACGCAGTCACAACAGATTGAGCAAGCGCTCTATCAGGAGCGGCTCATGTCGCGCCTGTCGAGCTTTTTTGCCTGCCTGGCCCTGATACTGGCGTGCATCGGCTTGTATGGATTGCTCTCCTACGAAGTGGCGCGGCGCACCCGCGAGCTGGGGATACGCATGGCCCTTGGTGCGCAAAGGCGCGAACTGATGCGACTTGTGGTGCGGCGCGGACTTCTTCTGGCGCTGGCCGGCGCAGTCGTTGGCTCGGGCGCGGCCATGGCGGTTACACGCCTTATGTCCGCGATGCTTTATAACGTGCGCCCTAACGATCCTGCCACCTTTGCGGGGGGTTGCATCCTGCTTGTGCTGGTGGCGCTCGTCGCATGTTCGATCCCCGCTCGGCGGGCGATGCGCATCGACCCCATCGTCGCGTTGCGCGACGAGTAATTCACACTGCCAAAATGACTGTTCCAACAATGAGCTCCACCAGGGAACCATACGGTCTCTTGGCCTTACTAAGAGTCGAGGCCATAATGGTGCTAAGGAGCGAGAATGGCGCAGCGGCATTTCCCGGCAAATCTCGAAATCGAGATGGTTTCGCTCGCTCTTCAACTGTTTCAGGTTCTTTTTCTCTGGATTCACGATTGGATTCCGCTTGGGCGCCTCAACGATGTCGCAGCAGTACGCAGCCAGGATACGAGACGCCGTCTAGTCACTGTGACATTCATTCAAAGCGTACCGTGGACCATCGGGCTATGCTTCAGCCTGTTGCACTTTAGACGACAGTATCCTGAGTGGCTTTACGACTGGCTCGTGATTAGCTATGGCCTGCTCTTCATCGGGCAGATCCGCGCCTGGTGGATACCTTATCTTTTCCGACCAGAACCGAACCGAGCTGCCCGCTATCAAATCATGTTCGGCAAAACTCATTCCTTCTTGCCCCCCCACAATGAAATGGTCCCAAACACTGCGCATATCCTGCTTCATTTGGCGACCGCCGCCACGTTGATCCTTCTTCTCACAAAGTGAGGACGGCTATCAGTCCAGCGGCATTGCAGTTTCGCCTGCGGTGCGGCCTGATACCTATCGAGCTGCAGTGAGACGCGGCGTGTAGCGCTCCCGGCACAGCCGGTTCTCTGGAGTTACTTATCTAACTGATGAGCCCCAGACAGGCAAGGGGAGTCAGGATGGCCGGCGATTGCCGTCTCATCGCGCGAGGCGGGCGAGAGTGGAGCGGGCACGCTGGCGGTGTCCTGGCAGGGTGAAGGAACGGCGCGGAGGCTGAAGCTTGCGATCGTGGGGGGCTTGGAGTTCGGACGCACCTGGAGGGTACCGAGGACCTCCGTTGCGGAGGGGGTCTGGTCGCGGAGCCGGAAGACGAGGACGCCGGGCAGGACCTCTTTGGCAGAGAGCAGGCTGAAGCCACCGGTCTGCCGCCGGAGTTGCAGCTGTGCGGCAGTCGTGGACGCGAGAGCCACATTGGGCAGAGCATTTGCGAGCGCAGGGTAGCTTGCCTGATTGAAGGCGGCAAGCCAGTTGTAGAGCAGCTGGCCGGCGGGTGTGTTTGGGATTAGGCCCGTCTGCTCGCCCCAGCGAGGAAGGCGAACGAGAATGGTGGGGTGAACGGGGCTGACGTGGTCGCCGGGGCGGGCGGGTACTGGAGCGTCGCGGGGATCGCCGAGGACAATGGTGTCGATCTGGTTTGGATCGTCGTCGTCTTTCTGGTCGGCCGCGGTGGTGCTGGTGGAACGATCAGCGCCGGAGGTGAAATGTGCATGTCCGGAGTGACTCAGGGCATAGACGACCGCGGAGAGCGCACCGGCGGCGACAACGATAGCAAGCAGGATGACTCCGGGGTGGAGCGGCTGGCGGCCCGTGAGATAGAAGCTGGGAGCGCTGAATGTGGAGACGCCGGCAGGCAGGGGTTCCTGCTGGACGGGGTGGTCCTCGGTTTTTCCGGGTGCGAGCCGAGTTGGAGAAGTGCCGGCGGGGTTGGCCACATTGATAGTGTAAAGAGACCGGGCGGGATCTCCCCGCCGCATCTGGACCGCTCTCCCACCCGCTGGAACACGCCAGCTTCCTTGGCGCCCTGACCGCAAGCCCATGCACCACAACCGCAGGCAGAGGGTGATAGGGCACTCGGCGCGGTTGTCTTGCGGCAAACGTCACAGGAACAGGTATGCTGTCATCGGGTTTCATCCAACCTTGATTTGATCCGCCAAGCAGGCGTACATTTTGCGACAAGCAAGAACGCAAGAACGAAGTTCCCTCGAAACATTCGCCCGGCGCGCGTGAAAACAGCGCCAGAAGAGGAAACCCCATGGATTCGAAAAGAAACCCCGCATCGAAAAAACCGGCCGATTTGACGAAGGCTAGCCGAAGGACATTTTTAACCACCGGCGCCGCGGCCGCCGCGTTGGGCGCCGTGCGAACTGCAACCGGCCAACCACCGGCTGCCGAAACAAGATCGCTGAAGGACCAGGTCGCGTACGGCGATCGGTCGCACTACGTGACCTCGCAACGCGTGGCGGTAGACGGCAGACCTTCGCCGGACGAATTTGGCATGACGTTTCACGTCTTAGCGCCGCTGCAGGATTTCGTGGGCACCATCACACCCTCCTCACTTCACTTCATTGGGACGCATCGCGGGTCGATCGTGCCGGATATCGATCCCCAGCAGCATCGGCTGTTGATTCACGGCATGGTCGACCGCCCGCTCGAGTTCAGCATGGATGATCTGAAGCGCTTTCCCTCAGTATCGCGCGTTCATTTCATAGAGTGCCTGGGCAACCATTCCAAGCCGGAAGACAAAACGGTGCAGGAGACTCACGGGCTCACCAGTAGCAGCGAATGGACAGGCGTGCTGCTCTCGGTTTTGCTCAAAGAGTGCGGCGTACAGAAGGGCGCCTCGTGGGTAGTGTCGGAAGGCTCGGAAGAGGTAAAGGGCGCCGGCAGTATCCGGCTGTCGAAGGCGATGGACGATTGCATCGTCGCCTACGGGCAAAACGGCGAGCCGATACGCCCGCAGCAAGGTTTTCCGTTGCGCCTGGTGACTCCGGGATTCGAAGGGATTTACAACACCAAATGGCTGCGGCGAATCAAGGTCGTGGACCGCTACTACATGACGTACAACGACTATGGACATATTTCAAAGAATGAAGAAGTGGCCGCGTTGACGTTCCAGTGGGGGCCGAAATCGGTGATCACGTTTCCCTCAGGAGGGCAGAAGCTCCACGGTCCTGGACTTTACCAACTGACCGGGTTGGCCTGGTCGGGCGGAGGCGCGGTGCGGCGCGTAGAAGTTTCCGCCGACGGTGGGCGAACTTGGAAAGACGCGGAGATCCGCGGGCCGGTCCATCCGAAAGCGCATACGCGATTTGGCATGGACTGGAAGTGGGACGGGGGAGAATGCGTGCTGCAGTCGCGCTGCACCGATGAACTTGGGCAGGTGCAACCTTCGCGCGCGCAATTGGCCGCGTTTTTCAAGGTGCCGCCGGACCATTACAAGACTCACGGCGTCCAGGGCTCTGACAACACCATTCAGCCGTGGCGGGTAGCGGGCGATGGGAGCGTGCACAATGCGATTTAGTGCGGTTTCGCAATTACTGTGGCCTGGTAAAGATCGCGAGGGGTGGTTTTCCTTGGGAGAAAACCACGAACAGTTCCGTGGCTTCGGTTTACACCAACTGCGAAACCGCTGGAAGGCGGTTCTTCCGGCGCTGATTTTGTGCGCGTGCGGCGCTACGTGGGCCCAATCGCCGACCTATGGCGTCGGAAAGACGCCGACGCCCGAGCAGATTCGCGCCGAGGATATCACCATCAGCCCGGACGGGAAGAATCTTCCACCGGGGCAGGGAACTGCGAAAGAGGGCGCGGCGATTTACGCCCAGAAATGCGCGATGTGTCACGGAGCAAACGGTTCGGGCGGCCTTGCTCCGATGTTGATCAAGCCCGAAACGCCTGTGAAGAGCTCGACGCCATGTCTCGAGCCATGCATTGGGCCGGGAAGTGTAATCGCGTTGCACGCGCCTTACGCGACGGTCATATGGGACTACATCAATCGAGGCATGCCCTTCAAGCAGGAAGGCTCGCTCAAGCCGGACGAAGTGTACTCGCTCACCGCCTTCCTGCTCTACAAGAACGGTGTGATTCAGGAGGATGAAGTCCTCGCCCAAACGACGCTGCCGCAAGTGAAAATGCCGAATCGAGACGGATACGCCATACCCGACTGGAAGCCAGGCATGCCACGGCCGTTTCCGAACGGGCACTAGCCCGTTCTAGGCCCAGATGAAGAACCAGTCAACCGTAACGGAAACATGTGTTCGGTTTCTCCGTTGTTCTCGTGTACAATTCGGCCACCATTTTTCTCCGCCGCTTCGGGTTCGGCATGCCGCTCAATAGAGATCCTTCGTGAAACGCATTACTGATTTCCTTCCCCTGCGGCGCACGCTCGGTGTTTGTACCGGCGCTTTGGTGCTTGCGCTTGCCGCCAGCTCTCAACAGAACCCGCTGCAGCACGGCCCCGCGGTCGTACCCTCCTACATGGACACCGCCGCGCGTCCAGGCGATGATTTCTACCAATACGCAAATGGCAGTTGGGAAAAGCGCGTCCAGATCCGTCCCGATCGTTCTGATGAGAGTCCCGCCTCGGACATTTACGACGAACATGAAAAGAAGCTGCAGGATCTGATTGAAGCGTCCGCGAAGGCGCAGGACGCCAGCTCCCGGCGGATTGCCGATCTCTATCACTCCTATATGGACGAGGCGGCCATCGAAGCCACCGGTTTGAAACCGCTTAAGCCTCACCTTGCGGCGATCGCTGCCATCAGCGACAAGCACCAGCTTGCCCAGGCCCTCGGCGAAACACTCCGCGCTGATGTAGACGCGCTGAACATGACGAACTTCTACACCTCGAACCTCTTCGGCCTCTGGGTCGCGCCGGGCTTCGAAGACTCCGACCATTACACCGCCTATCTGATGCAGGGCGGCCTGATGCTGCCCGACCGTGAGTACTACCTTTCCAACGGCGCAGAGATGCGGGAAATTTTCTCCAAGTACCAACAACACGTCGCCCGGGTTTTAAAACAGACGGGTTTCGACGACCCGGACAAGCGCGCAGCGCGTATTGTCGCGCTCGAGCACTCGATAGCCAAGGCACAGTGGTCTCTCGCCGACTCCAATGACGTACACAAGACCAACAACCCCTGGAAACGGGCAGACTTCGCCGCAAACGCGCCCGGCCTTGACTGGACGGAATACTTTCGAGCCGCTGGACTCGATAAGCAGGCCACTTTCATTGTCTGGCAACCCAGCGCGTTCGCCGGCGAGTCGGCGCTCATCGCCTCCGCCCCGCTCGAAGACTGGAAGGACTGGCTCGCCTACCACACCATCGAGCAGTACGCTGGCATCCTGCCGAAGGCTTTTGCAGACGAACAGTTCGCCTTTTGGGACAAAACTCTCAACGGCGTCTCACAACAGCTACCCCGCTGGAGGCGCGGCGTCATGTTCGTCGATGGCGAACTCGGCAGCGAGTTGGGCCGCCTGTATGTCAAGCGCTACTTTCCGCCAGAGGTAAAAGCGCAAATACGCGCAATGGTCACGAACCTGATCGCCGTATATCGCAAACGTCTGAACAGCCTCACCTGGATGGCTCCCGCCACGAAGGCTGAAGCGATCGCCAAACTTGACACCCTCTACGTCGGCATCGGCTACCCCGAGCACTGGGATGAAGAAAACTTCGAAGTCAAACCCGGTGACGTGTTCGGCAGCCTCTGGCGTAGCCGTCTGGCCAGGTACCAACACGAAAGATCGCTGCTGGGAACTGTCGTCGATCGAAAACGATGGGTGTTGTCGCCGCAGACTATCAACGCGGTAAACCTGCCTTTGCAAAATGCGCTCAATTTTCCCGCCGCCATCCTGCAGACGCCGTCCTTCGATGCGCATGCACTCGCCGCCGCCAACTACGGAGCGATCGGTGCCACCATCGGACACGAAATCAGCCACACCTTCGACAGTGAGGGCAGCGCTTTCGACTCCAAGGGCCGTCTGCGCAATTGGTGGACGCCCGAGGACTTCGCCCACTTCAATGCCGCAACGGCAAAGCTCGTTTCACAGTACGACGCGTACAAGCCGTTTCCAGATCTGTCATTGAACGGCAAGCAGACCCTCGCCGAAAACATTGCAGACGTTGCGGGTCTCGACGCAGCCTACAACGCCTACAAGGCTTCGCTTCACGGCCAGGCGGCTCCCAAGCGGGACGGCTTTGATGGCGATCAACAGTTCTACATCGCTTTTGCGCAATCTTGGGCGAGTAAGTCACGCGACTCAGCGTTGCGCAACGAGGTTCTTACCGATACGCATTCGCCCAACCACTGGCGCGCCCTCACGGTCCGTAACGAAGACCCATGGTACGCGGCGTTCGACGTGAAACCCGGCGACAAACTCTATCTCGCTCCGGCCGATCGTGTGCAGATTTGGTAGCACACTCTCGCCATTAAGGATCTCCGGGGGTCCGGTGACAGCATACTATTTGCACGCCACCACTGGACCGAGGGGGTGTGGGCGAAACGCTCGTCATGGGTTTCTATGTAAGCACGTTTGTGCTAACATAAATCAGGAGGGGCCAAGATGCGCACACCCAGAGCCAAAGCCAAGCCGAGCGAAAGCGGACTCACCGCTGGTGCGGAGTATCGTGGGAAGCAAACCAAGACGGGCAATTCCTCTGGTTTTCGCTTCGAAGGTGCTCTTTTCAAAAGCCATCCCGAGTTCAATGGCGATGTGACGGCCTATGTTCTAGCGCCCGGTCGTCTGCTCGTCACGGCCGACACGGCTCCCCGAGAAAAAGGCGATCCCGCTATGAAAGCGTTTCTCGCATTTCTCTCTCACGACATCGCGACAGCTCCTCAGCAGATCACGCCGCTGGACGCCAATCTGGCCACCCGCATCGACAGCCTGGTGAAGGGCGTGGCCATTTCCCGCGACGAAGATCTTGGTTCCGAAGTGATCTTGTAGATGATCGTGAATGGGTGGAAGCTCTACGTTCATCCACTCTTTCACGACCAGCTCGTTCGTTTGCTCGAGCAAGTCGAAGCGTTAGCCAAGAGAAATCCGGCCGCCTATAAAGAAGAGGCTGCGACCAAGTTGCTCGCAACGATCAATCACCTCATCCGGGAGACAATTCCTCGCGATCCAAACGCCCCGGAGTTCCGCCAGGGCAACACTCTCGGAAAAGACAACCGGCATTGGTTCCGTGCCAAATTCCACCAACGCTATCGTCTGTTTTATCGCTTCGCTACCAAAGAGAAGGTCATCATCTACGCTTGGCTTAACGATGAGAAGACCCTCCGCAAGGCGGGATCGAAAACAGACCCTTACAGCGTTTTTCGCGCGATGCTGGAAGCCGGTGATCCACCTGGTTCGATTGCAGATTTGTTGCAGCGATCAAAGGATCTGAAATCTAGAGCCGAGTAGTGTCCAAGGTTTCGCCCGAGTGGGGTCAAAGGATACCCAACTCATTCTTGGCCAAATTCGCAATGTGACAATGGCTTTCGTTCCAGGCCTGCCAAACCGATGCGCACCATATATCGATGAGTGCGTCTCTTGATGGACCTTCGGCAGCAGCCAAAACATGCCGCACCGTAATAGCCCCCCGCTCTTTCGGCAGCGGAAGCCTGACCCACCGCCTGCGAACTTTCGCCAACTTCATATGAAACCTCTGCACCTGTCTGCCGGTGAAGTTCTTCTCGAGGTGCAAGTACAGTCCGATCAGCGCGAAGACCACGGCGATTGGCTTTGTCGTCTCATGGGCATGTTGAGCCGTATACGCATCGACAATGTGCTGATGAATAAAAGCAGGATCTCGATGCGCCAACGTGTAGTACGAGAGTTCGTGATAAAGGTCGTCCAGGTCCGGGGTCATAGCAGTCTCTCGTCGAAATCGTACGATTCCCTGGGAAAGCGAGTTGTCCCCTACAATATCTCCGGCTCGTCTAATGAAATATCTCAGTTTTGGATCGTCCGCAACAGCTTCACCAGCTTGGGTGCTGCAATATGCTGGTAGTCGGGCGACAGCAACCCATAGCTTTCAATCGCATCGTATTTACGGCTGATCCCGCTCGATTGTGTGCCGTTGATCGCCCAATAACTCCAGGCAAGATCATTCTCTTTCATGTAGCGGATATACATGACGAACCAATCCGAGTTGGCCCCACAGTCCAATGTTTGGCAGGTGCCAAACTCACCGATCCACAAGGGAACGCCAGGCTCGGTATGGAGCAGAAATCCGGCGCGTGCGTCATAGACCTGCTTCAATTTGTCGTAGCTCCCGAATGGATGACTGGCGATGTTGTACGCGTGCGGCGAATAGACCAGCCGGCCCGCGATCTTGAGCTGCACCGGAAGCTTGTCGAATCCAACAAAGTTGGTCGAGTAGTCCGGGCTCTCCACCATGACCAGCAGCAGGGGATTCGCCCTAAGCACCGCATTGCCTCCGCGTTCCGCCGCGGCATGCCAGTCAAGCCTGGGATCCGTTCCTCCCCAAGTCGCCTTGTTACGGAGTTCGTTGCGCAGGTCTGCGCCGACAACCCAGCGCTCGCTCTTGTAGCGGCGGACAATCGTCTGCCAATCCGCAAGCCACTTAGACTCCGGATATTCAGCGTTGTACCAAAGGCCATTGCCATCGGTCTCACTGCAACACCAGTCCGCTCTGCTTACATGGTTATCGAGGATCACCATGATATGGGCCCCGGCCAGCGCGCGGACGACCGCGTCCATAACCTCCATCGCATGTCTGCCTCTGAATTGTGGGTTTGCTTTCACCGCATAATCGGGCACCCGAGGATTCTTCTCCAACGTCTCGTTGGCCCAAGGCAGGCGCACGGAGTTCACGCCCAGGTCGACAATCTCTTGCACAATGGTGGCCAACGGAGCATGGTCGAGGCCTCCAGCAACAAACTCCTGCTGATCGAAGCCATACCAGTTGACTGAAGTCAACCGCACCCGATGGCCCGCGCTATCGAGAATGTCATGGCCGCTGGTGTGAAGAGGCGGCGCAGCATGGCGCGCTTGCGCGCTAGCCAACATTGACACGAAACCAAGACAGACTGCAGCCAATGACCGAACAAGTTCCGTTTGATTCATGGATCGAAGCATAACCTACAAACGCGACGCTCCCCAGCGGCAACAGGAAACTTGAGTCAATAGACCTTCATCCAGACGCATCTCCGCTAAATTCTCCTGGATGGAGGGGGTCGGTCAGGCAAATCACCGACAATCCCGTTCACTGGGAAGTCACTCGGTTCCCGTCCGGGCCTTGGAGCGTAACCGCTCTATCGAGCGGTCCGCCGTGTTCGCTGGGGTCTGCCCATGGAAGCCATACTTGAAAGCGAGTTTCCCCCGGCTCTGACGTGACCTGAATATTGCCACCAAGCTTTCTGACAATTGTTTGTACGGTGTTCAGCCCTAGCCCTGTTCCTTCACCAACGTCTTTCGTCGTGAAAAAGGGATCAAAGATATAGGGCCTTATCTCAGGAGGAATCCCTTGGCCACTATCGCCGATTTCAACCACCACATAGTGGTCCTCGCGGAAGGTTCGTACCCGAAGTTCGCCCCCGCCCGGCATAGCATCGACCGCGTTCTCGATGAGGTTGGTCCAGACCTGGTTCAACTCGGTTCCCACCGTGTTAACCAGAAGCGGGATTGGTTCATACACACGCTGTACCTTGATTCCGTGTTGCAGACTGTGGGCCAATGTGTCCAGTGTAGTTTCCAAGCTTCGCGCGACATCAACGTTCTGTACCGGCCCTTGGTCCATGTAGGTATAGTCCTTAACCGTCCGAACCAGGTTCGACATCCGGGTTGTACTGTTCTCTATTGTCCTGACCAGAGTCGACAATTCCGCAGATGTCGCGATTCGCACCAGGGCAGCACGAGCCGTTCGTGGATCAAGCCTATTCAGCAGAGAGGTGAGCGTGTCCGGGGACATATCGAATTTTGCCAGGGCCGCTGACAACTCCCATGAATCAGCGTGGCCGCTACTCTGTAGTATCGAGTCCAGCGTTTCTTCGAGGTCGCTGAGAGCGAGTCCGTCCGATGTATTCACCCCTAACAACAGCGAGGCTTCGACTTCTTCGATTTTGGCCTTGTCGGCGTCATCGAGTGGGCACCGCCACAATTCCGAGTTTGCACTTCGTAATCTTGTCAGCTTATCGCGTATTTGATCGCTCGCCCGCTTGGCAGCGGATGCAGGGTTATTCAATTCGTGAGCCAGCCCAGCTGATAATCTACCCAACGAGACCACCCGGTCACGTTGCTGCTCGATTCGAGTTCCTTCACGAATTCTGTCCGACATCATAGCGACGAGTCTTGTCGTCAGTTCCGGCATTCTTGCTATAAGCTCTGGAAAAAGAGCGGACGGAAATTTGACCAGACGGCCATCCGTCACGGCTCGCCCGGTCACAGTGAACCGTTTCATTCTGGAGAAAGGGAACACCCCGCTGACGTCACCCGCTTGCGCCGGAAGTGAAACCGTATCGCCACCAAATTCCCCTCTCCACTGAAAGAGTCCCTCAAGAAAAATGAACATCCAGTCTGCTGGGTCGCCTTGTCGAACGAAGATCTCTCCCGCATGGAGAGAGACCTCATGCAGATGGTTCAGAAACCACTCAATCTGCTCCTCCGGCAAGTCCGAAAATGCCGTGACACTCCGCAATTCAACTGAACTGATCAATCATTGAGCCTTTCTCTGCGTGCGCTCGCACCGTTCATCCGCTCTGCTAATCGGTACGCAATACTGGGTGCGCAATCGCCCTGTGGGAACATCTAGCTTTCAGCATCAAGGCACATAGTGAGTAAAGACAAGGTCGGTCGCTTTGGTTTTCTCGTGGCAGGGGAAGCAGCTTTTCATAAACGCCGTGTCGCCAGGTTTACCGCCTGCGAAATGACCGAACCCCCAGCCGCCGGTCGCGGCGTACTTTTTTGAGTCCTTGATCATAAACTGAATGTTCGTGGGGGCCCCGGGAACGAAAGATTGGGCTTGGCCAAAGATTTTGTTGTTTTCCTCTGATGGCACGTAACGGTAATGCAAAGCAGCGATCATTGTGCCGTCCGGGAACGGAAGTTTCCCCTCTCGGTAGGCCTTGATCGCTACATCGTTGCCCAGGACGGCGCCGATACTGTTCAGGTTGCCCGCTTCATGGGCCGAGGAGATCCATCTCCAGTCGCGGTACCCGTGAGGAATTTCGGTAACGACGGCCGGCGCAGACTCCCCACTCGCGTGTCCTGGTGCAGGATCGATGACGGCGACAAGGCCGGCCATGGTTGCAACTGCAAGCAGGAATAATGTGAAGTGTTTCATAGGGGTTTCCTCCGTTCAATGTGCTTCACGCCAAGATGAACTGAAATCACCAGTCCTTCCTCTTCGCATTAGAGTTGATGCCGATATCTTTTGGACCGCCGGCAGCCCATTTTCAGCAAACTCTGTGTTTCGACCACCCGATATTACACGTTCATGGTGGACAGCAATGGCAAGAGCCCAACCTTCGATCCGATCGACAACCCCTTTTCAGGGAGCCTGTTCGCTATCTCAGTCATTCAAAACTGTTGGCGAGTTCCGGGCAAATGATTGCTGGCATCCCTCCCAGCGAGAGAGGGCCATGGTTAACCGGCCACGCTGCACCTTCCAACCCACCTGACGTGGCCGCCACTCTCCGGGGCTCCGGTCGTCAATCAAAGGGGAACAACGGCGCGGAAGCATCATCCGTGCGATCTGCAACGAAGTCGCTCGCAGTCTGCCACCCACTGAGACCGAAACCTCAAGAATGACAGTGATCCGCTCGAAGCCCACCTAAACATCGTTCCGCGTTCGAGCATAGAATCGCTTGGCTTTGGAGCGATTGCCACATAGTTGCATATCGCACCATCGTCGAGAGTGGTTCCTGCTTCGATCCAGGAAGAGCCATCGGCAGGTTTTCTCACTGCATTCGCGAACGTTGTCAATGTCCGATGAAGTCATCAGAACCACTGCGGCATCCACGACCTGCCGAAGGGGCCCATCAGGTCTCTCCGTAACGTCATGAAAGCTGCGGACAAACCTGCGTTTAAGCCACGCAATCTGGTCCACGGCTCGAGCTTCGGAGAGAAACCTGTTGAGCGCTCGCAAATGCGATCCGTCGGGACTTCCACCATGCATCGCCGAAAGAATTAAGAAGTAAAGGGCCTCGCGCAACGCGATAACCTCTTTGAGAACGCATTGGGAGTCAGACTCACTCACGCCGCCCAGAAGCTTGCGCATCTGTGCCGCTGTAATAACTTCTGACTGGCGGCAAAACGAGAGGAAACAGTCATAGCTGGGGAGAAGATCGATCAGGCGATCTGGATCGTAACGATAGTCCAGCGTATTGGCGAAATCGAGCGCCAAATGACCGGCAACGAGCTGAAATTCGTCTGCCATAGGCTCGTGTGATTATAACCGTCTTCATTCATTTTGACAGGTTAGAGCGCGCTCTATAAAGTGTAACCAGTAAAAAGCATATAAGGTGGTTAAAAAACGACGCTTTCCCTTCATCAAAACCAATGGGAATGCCGCATGCGAAACGAGGAGAGAGTGGATTCAAACGATCTGTATGAAGAGGTTCTAACCCAGGCGGCGGTCCAGGCACGGCGCTATCTGCGAACGATTCGAGAACGCCATGCCGGGGTGCTACCGGACGCGATCAAGGGTTTGAGCGCTCTAGGCGGCCCGTTGGCCACCCGGGGAGAGAACCCATTGGCAATCCTTAACCTGCTCGACGAGGCCGGTTCACCGGCGACGGTGGCGAGCATGGGTGGGCGCTTTTTCGGAGGGGTCATTGGCGGCGCTTTGCCAGTCAGCGTTGCGGCTCACTGGCTGGCAGATGCCTGGGACCAGAATGCCTGTCTGTATGACATTTCCCCCGTCGCTGCACATCTGGAAGACGTCGTTCTTTCCTGGATCCTCGATTTACTCGGCCTGCCGCCACACTGTGGCGGAGCATTTGTAACCGGCACACAGATGGCGGATGTGACCGCTCTGGCCGCGGCGAGAAGCAGCGTCCTGCGGGCCGCGGGATGGGATGTCGAACGGGACGGGTTATTCTCAGCGCCTCCGGTCACCGTAATCGTCGGCGAAGAGGTCCACGCGACGATGCTCAAAGCCCTGGCGCTGCTCGGGTTAGGAAGAGGCCGTGTGCATATCGTTCCCGCTGACTCTCAGGGACGCATGAAGTCATCGCTTCTACCTCGCGTATCCGGGCCGGCGATCGTCTGTGTCCAGGCCGGTAACGTGAATACTGGAGCCTGCGATCCAATCGGTGAGATCTGCGACATTGCGCACGAAATGGGTGCATGGGTGCATGTCGATGGCGCCTTCGGTCTCTGGGCTGCCGTCAGCCCTCATCGAAAGCATCTAGTCGAGGGTGTCGCGCGTGCCGATTCTTGGGCGACGGATGCGCATAAATGGCTCAACGTGCCCCAGGATAGTGGAATCGCAATCGTAAAGGATGCAGATGCCTTGGGTCGCTCGATGTCGATTGCAGCGTCTTACTATCCTCCGGACGCTGATGCGAAACGGCAGCCAATGAAACTGGGGCCGGACTCATCGCGTCGCGCTCGAGCAGTTGAAATCTGGGCGGCACTGCGCTCTCTCGGAAAACAAGGTGTGGCCGACCTCATCGACCGTTGCTGTCAACACGCTGCCACATTCGCTGAGGCCCTTCGTGCCGGAGGGTACGAGGTTCTTAACGACGTCGTGCTGAATCAAGTACTGGTCTCCTTCGGAGACGACGAAATCAACATTCGGGTGATTGATGCTGTGCAGGCAGATGGAACCTGCTGGTGCGGCGGCACCGTTTGGAAAGGGCGCAAAGCAATGCGAATCAGCGTGTCCTCATGGGCAACCACGGATCTCGACGTGATGCGTAGTGTGGCTGCAATCCTGAAGATTGCAGCAGATCAATCCTGGCCAAGCGTCACGTGCGCGAACTTCGACAGAGGGTCAAATAGATAGCCGTAAACTAGGCCGGCGTCTCAACCGGCGCATTCCAAGAAAAATAGCGCCCTCTTCCAGTGCAAGCCGTCCAAATGCTATTATGAGTACGTACTGGTAGGTACGCAATAAAGAGACATCCTGCTCTTCACTCGATCTTTCCTATCGAACACGGAAGCACTAACGATGATCACGACGAAGCTACTGAAAAGAAGCAACTTGTTCTCCTCCCTCCCACCCGGCGTTATCGCCAGGCTCGCAGACAAGGCTGCGGACATACGCCTGGCCCAGGGCGCCTGGCTTGCGCGTGAGGGAGAGCGGCTCGCGTTCTTTGTCATCCTGAATGGCTCTCTCGAGCTCACAAAAGAAATCGAGGGCCGCGAAATCCATGTCACCGACTACAACGCGGGAGACTTCTTCGGGGAAGTCAATGCACTCTTCGGCCTTCCTGCTCGCTCGTCGCTCCGTGCCATAACAGCGTGCCGCGTCGCCGCCTTTGAGCCGCAGCAGTTGCAGGAGCTGATCCAAAGTCATACAGAATGCGGCAGGATCATCCTTGAATCTCTTCGCAAGGGCCTGGAGGGTGGCCCTCGGCACGCCATGGGTTTGCCGTCCGTTCGTGTTCGAATCATCGGGCAACACAATGATCCCTCCCTCACACGGCCACTCGCTTTTCTCAAATCGAATCGGATCCCCTACGACACGAACGAGGGAACGGATCCAGCCTGTGCCTCCAACCCCGGTCAGGGACCGGCTGCTCCTGCGCTTCTGATCGACGACGTGCCCCTCAACCATCCCTGGACAGAAAGGTCGATTGCTCAGGCGTATGGGCTGGACACCCGGCCCCGTCGTTCGCACTATGACGTTGTGATCATTGGCGGTGGGCCCGCCGGACTCGCTGCCGCCGTTTACGGTGCCTCCGAAGGACTCAATGTTCTGCTTGTCGAACAGTGGGCGATGGGCGGTCAAGCAGGCACTTCTTCGCGGATCGAAAACTATCTGGGCTTCCCAAGCGGAATCTCCGGAGAAGACCTGAGTGAACGTGCTGTCCGTCAAGCCAGGCGGTTTGGTGCAGAGTTGATTCTCACGCGTCGGGTTTCTTCGCTGGAGCGGATGCAGGATCGGACCTATCGCGTGACCCTGGATGGCGAGGAATCGGTCTCCGCAAAGACCATCATTCTTGCGACCGGCGTGCGTTGGCGGGCACTCGACGTCGACGGGATCAAGCGGCTTCGTGGCGTCTCTTACGGTACGGCCGGGATGGAACCGTCTAGCTTGTCAGGAAAACGGGTGTTCATCGTGGGGGGCGGAAATTCCGCAGGGCAGGCCGCGATGTCGCTCGCCAACTACGCGCGAAGTGTCACCGTGCTGGTACGTGGCGAAACACTCGCAACGAGCATGTCGCAATATCTGATTGAGCAGCTAAGCACCAAAGCCAACGTTCGGGTTGAAACGAACACGATCGTGCGTTCCGCGATCGGTAAGAGCGCACTACGCGCCCTCAGTACTTCCTGCAATGGCATTGAGTCGCCCGCCCGCAAGGCCGACGCACTCTACATCATGATCGGCGCCGATGCCGCCACGCACTGGCTGCCTCGAGATCTTCAACGAAACGAGGACGGCTTCATCTGCACCGGCCGTAGTGTCTCTGCTTCCGCTCAGTGGGATGAGGAACGCAGCCCCTTCCTGTTCGAAACCAGCCAGCCCGGCATCTTTTGTGCCGGCGACGTTCGCCATGGATCGATCAAACGTGTCTCGAGCGCCGTCGGCGAAGGCAGTATGGCGATCCCGTTCGTCCATCAGTTTCTTGCCCTCGACCAGGAGTCGATTCTCGCCGGTTCGCTTTCAGCTGCATCAGTCCGGCCAACCGTCAATCTTTGTAGGTAAAGAAATACCTACCAGTACGTATACATGAGGTGTTACATGCATCTGAAACTTACCGCTCTCTCCTTCCTCTCTCTTTTCGCCAGCCTTTGCATCGCACAGGGGATCCAGGACGTCGCCCCTCTTTCCCAAAGGTTGGGGAATCCGTCGCGGACTCCAGCTATCCACATAACGTCCTGGAGTGCACCGAACGTTCAGCACGTCTATGGTCTACCTGAGACCAAAGCCAAGGCGAAGGGCACACTGACCATCAACGACGCTGGTCTCACCTTCGTCAGCAATTCGGGCCGCAACACCATTCCCTGGAGTTCTACCGTCGCGGTCAGCAACGGGAGCGAGCGCGTCGAAATGTTTGGCGCCACCGGAACCATCATGCGCATGATGATTCCGGATGGTGGCGGCCTGGCCGCCGCCAGCGTGATGCATCACAGGGTCTACAATCTCACCGTAGAGTTCCACGATCCCCGTGGCGCTTATCATGCGGCCGTTTTTGCATTGCCCGGAAGCGATGCTCCCCGCGTGCTTGACAGCTATAAGCAGGCTGTCCCGCCGGCCAAAGATAACCTTTTCACCGCGGGTCTTCCGCAGACATCTACCGCGCCGGCATGCGGTGCGAAAGCGGACTTGTCACGCAGTGTCCTCATCGCAGAGCCAAACTGGACCGGCGCCGATGTGCCTGCGGCTTACCGGGCTCTGGTCTACGAGCACATCGTCAACCGCATGCAGAACGTCAAGGAGGTCGGGCACGTTTATCGGACAGAACTAGGCAATCCACAGGCCGCTTGCCCACAACACACCGTCACCATCTCGGTAGTCAGCTTCAAGCCCGGCAGCCAGGTGAAGCGTGCGACCATGGGGCCCATCGGCTTCTTCGCGGGCACCACGCAGATGGCTGTTCGCGCCAATATTACCGATGCGTCCGGCAGGTTGAATGTGACCGACCAGATCAAAGTGACGGTGCGCGGAGAATCGCAGAGCCAGAACCTGGCCGATGGAGTAGCCACGAAGCTGGCGAAGTACTATGCGTCGTCCATCAAGCAGTATGAAAAGAACCGATCCGCAGACGCCCCAAGGGATCCATCGTCGCTCTGATACTCATCGACGATGGGTTCACCACCAGATAGGGGAAACCAACAAAGAAGGATGCATGAACACAGAAAACGGCCAGACCGTTGCCGTACCACACGAATTCGACCCTCAGGCTTACCTCCTTCTATCAGCTAGAATGGAGGCCAGAAAGATGCCTGCAACCAAGCCCACCAAACACGAACTCAAGACGCAGGAGACTCGTGAACTGCTGCTGCGAGCCGCCGAACAGATCATCGTCCGCGACGGCTACGAGAAAGCCGAGCTTGGCGAAATTGCCAAGCTCGCCGGCCGTACCAAAGGCGCCATCTATGCTCAATTCAAGAGCAAAGAAGAGGTCTTCCTCGCTCTCGTGCAAGAGCAGGCACTACGGCGCAGAGCCATCATGCAAAAGATGCTTGCCGGCTCAACTACGGTCGACGGGAATCTAGCTGCTTTCCGTAGGTACTTCCTGGAGTTTGCCGCGGATGATGCCTGGGGTTTCCTATTGCTTGAATTCAAGCTCTATACCGTCAGGCATCCAGACTCCCAGGCACGCCTTCGCAAGGTATATGAAGGCATCCTCCCGTCAAATGAGGATGCAGCGTACTCTGCTCTGCTTGGTCCAGCTGCAAAAGGCAAGGCATCGGTCAGCCGGGCCATTGCCGTACACACCGGCTTCGCGATGTTGACCGCTTTGCAGCTGGAATCGAAGTTTGACCCCCACAGCGTGAGCGGTGACGTCCTGAAGAAGATTGCCGCGAAGCTCTTCGATTCGTTATTTGGAGAGCATTCGGCTCGCAAATAGAACGCGTCTCCTCAACCCGCCGGGAAGAACTCCAAACCCGCCCGCCGGGCGTTCTCAAAACCAGACTATCCCGAAGCCCAATCTCCGAGACATTTCCATCGGCTTGATCTGACGAGATGAAGCACCCCTCGGCAGGTTTAATAGAAGACCTACTAGTACGTATGTGAAGGATCCACGCATGAAGCAATTCATCTATTCCGCAACCCTGTTCTTTGCTCTCTGTGGTGTCGCTGGCGCTCAGGTGAACGAACCCGCAACTTTGATCAGACCGTCCTCCCAGCTAACCATTCAGGGAGGAGGAGTCTTCGCCAGGGCCGTCACCGTCAATGGAGTCAACTACAAGCCGACCTCGGCAATCACCATCGACGCCGGCTATCGCTTTTATCTCACCCATTGGCTTGGCGTGGAGGGTGACTTCGATTACTTCCGCGATAGCCAAAAATACACCACCTCGACCTTCGCATTCTCACAGAAGGCCAACGTTGCAGCCGTCACCGGCGGCGCCGTATTCAACCTTCCCAATCCATTGACGAAGAAGTTTCAATCCTTCTTCCTGGTTGGCGGTGGCGCTCTGATCTTCCATCCCGAAGGGACGAATTCCGATTTTCAGACGAAGAATGCAATCGTCTTTGGTGGCGGGATCGATGTCCCTGTAGCGAGGCATCTGGCGATCCGGGCGCAAGCCAAGACCTTCCTTTACAAAGCTCCTGACTTCGGTATGTCGGAACTCAAAGTCAACAAGTTTACCCAGGCGATGGTTCCGTCTGTGGGCCTTGTCTACAAGTTCTGAACCACCGATCCGCCCGGGACGGGACGGCGGCCACACATGCTACGATGGTCAACTCAGGCTCTTCAGAAGCACCCAATGCTGCTTTTTGCCGTCTCCATCGCAGGTTTGGGACCCCTTCCCAAAGACGCGCTTGACGAGATCAATCGCATTCAGACCAGAAAGAGGTTCAACCATGTGGTGATGACCGGCAGTCCGGGTTTCATTCCACACGGCAGACGACCGTAAAATCCATACCGCATTGGAGCAGTCCATGAATGACGAACAAATACGCGAAGCCCTGGATAGGCATTGGCGAGCGTCGGCCGCCGGCGATGCAAATGCTGAACACGATATTTACGATGACGATTCCATCTGCGATTATCCCCAGTCAGGTGAACGAATCCTCGGGCGAAGCAATCTGCAGGCCTTGCGAACTCATCATCCAGGCAAACCGTCGGGTTTCAACGTCAGGCGAATTCTCGGAAACGGCGATCTCTGGATCACGGAATACACCATCACCTACCAGGGCCGCTCCTCATACACGGTGAGCATTATGGAGTTCCGCAACGGTAAAGTCGTGCACGAGACACAGTATTTCGCGGACCCCTTCGAGGCGCCCGCTTGGCGCAGCCAATTGGTTCAGCGAATCGAGTGATAGGTGAAGGCTTTATAGCCCCCTGATATAGCACATTCTGGACAAACTCCTGGTTCGGGGGCAACGGCTGAAGCTGTAGGGAAAAGCGTTTCTGCACGAAGGGCATGGCTTCAGTCGTGCCGTAAATGGTACTCTTGACGGCTTTAGCCACTGAGGTACGCTTTTCGAGACATGGAGGGCGAAGCCACGTCTTTACCCGCCCCGCCCTATGCCCATTGGTATGCATAAACCACGAAAAGTCGCATACGGCGACATCAATCTCATGCAAGTGCTTACCGGAGTACCCACAGTGGGTAATCTCCTCGTTAGGTACCTTAAGATTCCTTGACCTCAAGGTGTACATCCTTTATCTATCTAATGATAGTCGGAACTTGTACGAACGATTCGATAATGCATGACGAGACGAGTCATGGAACTCGCGATCGCACCGGAAAAAGGGCTTAATTCAATTCTAGTGACTCCTCCACTGTCAAGCTCTAGGTCAAAATGGGCCTCATTGCTTTTTGGTTGATCCGATCCCGCGGAGATTTCAACCAGCCCGATTTTGACCGTGTTTCAGCAGATTTTGCAACGGCGCAAAGTAAAAGCGGCTGAAAGCTTTTAATCATTTCGAATACGAGGGCATGCTGTACTAAAGCAAGTAGACTCCCGTGGAGCAAGCACCCTTTTGCATGCTTTTGCATTCACAAAAGAGTGCAAAACGGTTTCTTCCCCAAGACATTGTTCATGCTGAATCGACTTTGGGATTTTCTGTTGAAAATACGAATCGGAAAGACGCGGCACGTGGCGGGATAAGCGCGACCATGGGAGTGATCGAAGAGCCACGTTCGAAGGAATTGTCCGCCCAGCATGGCAGATTGAGTTTGCTGTGCGCGCAAAAGCAGCTCTATGTAGCGCAAAAGCTCGATCCGGACAGCCCCGCCTTCAATGCCGGGGGATACGCGATCATTCAAGGGCCGTTGGACGTTGAGACTTTTCAGGAAGCATCTGCTGCCTGCATGGCGGAGACAGAAGCATTACACTTGCGCTTTCTTTCCGATGCCAACGGACCGTACCAAGCCCTGGGCCCGCTCGCTGCCGCACCATTGACAATTATCGACAAGTCCGCAGATCCTGACCCGTTTGCCGCGGCCATGGCGTGGATGCAGCAGCAGCTTAAACAGCGACTGGACCTGGAAAGTGGAAGGACGTTTTCCTGGTCGCTCCTGCGGCTCGCTCCCGAACATTTCATTTTCTGCACGATCTACCATCATCTCGTCGTCGATGGCTTGAGTAGCGTTCTCTTGGTTCGCCGGGTCCGGCAACTCTACCAGGCAATCAAGACCGGGACGGCGTTGAAACCAATCACCTCTGTATCCCTGGCAAACCTGGTCGAGTCTGAGCAAGTCTACCGTTCGTCCGATGCATTTGCCGAGGACACGCAATATTGGATGGAGCAGCTTGTCGACCGGCCCAATCCGGTTTCCCTCTCTGGAAGTAGCAACACGAGACGTACTTGGGAATCCCATTGCGAGAGTGCGTGTTTGCCGCCCGAAGCAGTAGATGGTCTTATCAACCTTGCTGCGGAATTGAAGACGAGCCTGCCGAGATTGCTCATGGCAACCGTCAGCATCATGGTGAACCGGTTGACCGGGTCGCCGGATTTCCTGCTTGGTATGGTAGTCACGGGTCGAGGCGGCCGCTTCCGGAGTATTCCTGCCAACCTGACACATGTCTTGCCGCTACGCGTTCAGTTCTCTGAGGATATGTCTCTCCGTGACGCTGTTCTGCTGATGGCAACGAAGATGGAAGGAGCAAACACACACAAGCTTTACCAGGTAGAAGACATACGGAATGGTCTGGGGTTGAACCGGAGTCATCCCGGACTGTTCGGCATAGAAGTAAACATCATGCCGTTCTTTTTCAACGACCAGGAGTTCGGTCTGAGTTGGGCGCTCCACAGCCTTTCCCTCGGGCCAGTTGAAGATCTATGCGTTTGCATCCGTGATCGCAGTGAAGATGGCCGATTGCGAATCGACTTCAACGGGAACAAAGACCGTTACGAAACAGCAGACTTGGCACAGATATCTTTGCGTTTCGAGAAAGTGCTGCTGGGTGTTGCCGCTGCCAGGCCCGAAACCAGGCTGAGCGACATCTCCATAATCGATGTGGATGAGCGTCAACAGGTGATGAAAGCTTTCAATCAATCAGCAGAAAGCTTTTCGCCGCAGTGCCTGCCTGACCTTTTTGAGGCCCAGGTAGATCGTACACCGCACACGAAGGCGGTGACCTTCGGCGGCAAGGCACTGATCTACAGAGATCTCGACGGCGCTGCAAACCGGGTGGCGCGCCATCTGATTGCGCGGTCGATCGGAACGGAAGACATTGTTGCCCTTCTGCTGCCTCGCGGCATGGAGCTCGTGGTCACCATGATTGGCATTGTCAAGGCTGGAGCCGCCTACCTGCCTCTTGACATCGACCATCCTTCTGCGAGGTTGCTTTTTATGCTGCGGGACAGCGCTGCCGCGCTCCTCGTGACGACTACCGAGATTTACCGCACGCTTACCCTCCCGTCCTCTCTCCCGTGTCTCTTGCTGGACGCTGACCAGGAACAGCGTGAAATCGCAAACCGGCCGGCAGGCCGAGTCACTCCGGCAGAAAGGCTGCGTCCGCTGGAGGTAAGCAGTCTGTTGTATGTGATCTACACTTCCGGTTCGACGGGCGAGCCAAAAGGCGTGGCCGTCGAACACAGAAGCTTCAGCATTCAGATGAAGAAGATGGTTCGCAGAATCCCGATGCGGCCTGACGAAACAATACTTGGGATCACAACCATCACCTTCGACCCTGCCGCCTTCGAAATATTTCTCCCCCTCCTGCAGGGGGCTAGCTTGACCCTTTTCGGCCGTCAGGAAAGCCGCGATCCGGTCTTTATTGCCTCGGCCATAACCGAGATTGGCGCCTGCGTTCTCCAGGCGACACCGACCTTCTGGCGAGCATTGCTTCAATGTGAAATACCGCGAACGGTCAGGGCCCTGGTTGGTGGCGAAGGGCTATCGTCGGAACTCGTACCGCAACTGTTGGAGTTTCCCGAAGCGATCAATCTCTATGGGCCTACGGAGACAACGGTAGACTCTTCGTTTCATAAGATCGTGCCGGAAGATGCCGAAGGAAGCGCAATTGTCACTATCGGTAGACCACTCGAGGACGAGCAGTTTTACATTCTCGACTCAAGTCTTAAGCTCGTCCCAACCGGTGCCACGGGTGAACTCTATATAGCAGGCACTGGTCTCGCTCGTGGCTACTTGAACCGGCCAGATCTCAACCAGGAGCGCTTTGTCGAGTCTCCATTCGGTGAACCCGGTTCCTTTATGTATCGGACGGGCGATCTCGCGCGGTGGCGCAAGAATGGTGAAGTGGATTTCCTCGGGCGTGTCGACCAGCAAATAAAAATCAGGGGCATTCGCATTGAGCCCGGCGAGGTCGAGGCGACGCTCCTCCGGAACATCCCCGTAATTAAAGAGTGTGCAGTCGTTTCTCATCCTCATCGGGGGCAGCCACAACTCGTCGCTTACTTCACGATGTATGCTGGTTTTCCCGTCCCGGCCCCTACCCAGCTTCGCGAAAATATTTCCCGATTTCTGCCCGAGGCCATGGTGCCGCACATCTTCATGCACCTGGAAAAAATGCCTCTTACCTTCAATGGCAAAGTGGATAGGCGGGCCTTACCGGAGCCAGAGTTACGTGCCAATCCAGCGACCTTTCAGGCTCCTGAAACGGTGGAGGAGTCGATCATCTGCGCGGTCTTTGCCGAGCTCACCGGCGCCCAGTCCGTAAGCCGTGATGATGATTTCTTTCAATTAGGCGGTAACTCGCTCGCAGCGGTCCTCTGTGTCTACCGCCTGCAGCGCGAACTTCATCAGGAAGTCACCCTGCGGCAATTATTCGACGCACCGAGTCCGGAAGCTCTCGCTCGCTTGATCTCGAAGAAGACGCAACACTCTTTGGTGCGTGCTCCAGCCGATTCCGCCCGCCCGCTCGTCTTCTTGCTGCCGGGTTTGTGCGGGGACGAACCAGGACTGGTAAGGTTTCGCATCTTATGCAATCCCTCAGTGCGGTTTGTGATGGCGGATTATCCGGGCTGGAAGTTAATGACCGAAGAGACATCTGCCATCGACATTCTGGTGAGACATGTCATTCGGCAAATTCAGAGTGAAGCGCCGGATGGCCCGGTCTGGCTCATGGGCTATTCCTTTGGTGCCTACTGCTCTTACGCCGTTGCCAGGGAACTCTCGAGAATGGGACGCGAGGTTGCTTTTGTAGGCTTGTTGGACCCAAGTGCCCCCACACACCCACCCGAGGAAGTTGCACCCATTCCAGTAGGTTGGCGCTTCTTCCATACTGTCGGGCGGCAAATTCGCGCTATATGTCAGGGCATGTCTGCTCGGGTATCTGCATTGGTCGCTGTGCGTGTGCTGAATTCCCCGCTGGGAAAACCGATTCTCGCACTAGCACGCCGAATCCGGAACCCGCGGCCGTCCTCACGTTTTGGTTACTATCTGAATTACTATCTGAATGCTTCCAAGCGTCTCGCCGCCATGAAGCATTGGTATAAATCGGTGGAGAATGAATCGCTACCGCTTTCCGCACCGGCCTTTCTCTTTCGCTCGGAAGATCACTCTCCTGAGCAACCGGAAGACTTGGGCTGGGGGCGCCACTTCACGTCCGTATCAACGATCAGTCTGACCGGTTTCCATTACACCATCTTCGATCCGCCTCATCTCGAGTCTCTGTGCGACGAAACCGGTAAAGCAATCAGATCGATTGCATCCGGGATTCAATCAGCTCCTTTGAGTGACTCGATGTCTCTCGTGATGTGAAGGAAGGTCTAACGCAGCCTGCATTGCGGTCATGCCATGGTTCATCATCTGTTCAATGGCTTCGACTGCCGTATCGGGAAGCAGGTCTGCCATCCACACAATCCGAGTTCGGCTGTCTCCGTCCTCAAGTACCTGCGCAGACCCGTTGTGATGGGTCAACATGCCTCCGGTTGCGCTCCAGACCAGGCGGCGGGTGTCATGATCGATCGTCACGATTCGCTCACGAACCACGAGCCCATTCGCGAAGGTTACGATCCGGGCGCCGGGTTCCAACTGCGTGTCAACCACAAAACCCGGTACCAGCCGGGTGTGAAGAGCGCCAATGTCGTGCATCACCTCCCACACCTGCTCGGCCTTGGCATTGACGGTAATTTCTTTGCGTAAAGATGCCATCTGGTTTGTCTCCAACTCTGATTTCGCTAAGTGCGATAACCTCTATGCTGGGCCATCGGGGGATTGGATTTCTTGGCAAAAATTGCGGTCGAAAAGGTTCGGGGAACGCCTAGGGAGTGCGAGCACAAATGTCCACATACGCGCGTGCTCGCGGCGGGCGATGGCTGGACGATCTACGACGTCGTTTGTACGGCTGGACCGAATGACCCTGCCTTTGAAGAAAAGCATTCACAGACCTCCGTTGCCGTTGTGGTGAATGGCACCTTTCAGTATCGGACCTCCACCGGCCGCGAACTGATGACCCCAGGCTCGCTCCTGCTTGGTAACCCGGGCGAGTCTTTCGCGTGTGGACATCAGCACGGTGTTGGAGACCGATGCATTTCGTTTCACTATTCCGATCAGTTGCGGGACGATTTCGAGTTGAGCCGGGAGCGACGGTGCTTCAAGGTCCCACGCATTCCCCCGATTCGTTCCCTATCCCCGTTGGTAGCGGATGTTTCCATGCTTCCGCGTGATGGGATGGATCCGGCGATGTTTCAGGAGATTGCCTTTCGGGTTTTTGAACAGGCGGTTTACCTCCAGCACGGGCTTGCGGGCCGGCAACGGGCCTCCGATGCAAGTTCACTTGCGCGTGTCACACGCGTTCTCCGATCGATCGAGGCAACGCCAGAAGCTTCACACGAGTTGTCTACGATGGCGACGACGGCGCGGCTCAGCCCTTTCCATTTCCTGCGCTGCTTCGACGAACTCACCGGCACCACCCCCCGCCAATACCTCTTGCGAATGCGCCTGCGGCGAGCAGCACTCCGGCTGAGAGGGGAATCCACGAAAGTCCTCGACATTGCGCTCGATTCCGGATTTAGTGATGTGTCGAACTTCAATCGCGCCTTTCGTGCGGAATTCGGTGAAAGTCCGCGCGCCTATCGTCGTATCTGACTGAGCAACTACTGCGCCTTGGCGTGGACCCGAACCTCTAGGGGCGCGGCGCCCGCCGGGCGCGTGCTGTGGCGCAGATGACCGGTCTGTTTGGGGTTCTGGCTCTGATTCTGGCCGCCGTGGGGCTCTAGGGTGTCACCACCTACACGGTCGAGCGCCGGACCAGTGAGAACGGCGTACGTATGGCGTTAGGCGCTAACCGGACGCTCGTGGGTGAGCCAATCAGCCTTTTCACATCTTCAGTTCTGGACTAGCCAAGCTTGGGCAAAACCGCACCGCCGCAACAAGCCGGAAAACCGTGGCTCGCTGCGGAGCGGATCCCATTTAGGATCCATGGTCAGAAAGATGAGATGTACGTCCCGCGCGTCGTAGCAGCGTTCCAGCCATTGCAGAGCGAACTCGCACTGACCCAACCCCGCATGCACCAGCGCCATGGCGTAGGGAGGCACATATCGTTCCCTGGCAATCGATAACAGTGTCTGCAAGACATTCTGCGCCTCTTCGCTTCGGCCCATCCTGCCGAATACGATAACCCCGCAGGGCGATGACCTTTGAGTTCACTCCCAACTTCCCCGAGTTGCTGAGCGCCGCGAGTGCCAGATCCGTCTCGCCCAGTTCTATGAGCACCTGCGCCAGATGCAGTTGGCCAATCCAGAAATCCGGGTCGACCACAATCGCCTGGCGAGCGAACTGAACCGCCGCCGGATAGTCGCGCGCCCCGAACGCTATCTGCGACGAAAGCGATTGATGCATTACATAAAGCGGGTCGAGTTCGCGGGCACGACGGATCGAGGCCTGCGCTTCCTCATGCCTGCACATGTGGGAAAGAAGCACTCCCAGCATTCGGTGCCCCAGTGGATACGAGGGGTCCAGTTCAATGGCTTTGCGGTAAGCGATTTCGGCAGCGGGCCAATCCCAATCGAGCCAGAATTTCAAACTGCCCAACGAAGTCTGGACCTCGGCCAGACCCGGCTCGGCACTGACCGCGCGCGCCGTGGCTTCGCGGGCTTTAGGCCAGAACATGTGTGGCGGCGCATCGCCGTTGACCGGGCCCGAGGTGTAGCAATCGGCGAGCCCCGACCAGGCGAGCGCATAGTTCGGGTCAAGCTCGGTGGCCCGGGCGAAATATTCGATTGCCTTCTTGGTGGTCGGTGGGCTTAGCTGCTGCCAGAAGTGGCGGCCATGCAAGTACAAATCATAGGCCTCCGCACTTTGCGTCTGGCGGCGGTCTAAAGCCCGCAGACGTTCCGGAGAAAGCGTAAGCCGTATCTGCTCTGCGATGGCCTGGCTCAGCTCACGCTGCAGGGCGAGAATGCTGCCCGGTTCGCTATCGTAGGCGGCTGACCATATCTGCAGCTGGTCGCGGACGCGAATGAGCCTGGAGGTAATCCGCAAACGAACCCCCTCCGCCCGCAGAGAGCTTTCCACCAGGTAGGCCGCGTCCAGCTCCTTGCCGATCTCCGCCAACGATTTGCTGCTTCGCTTATAGACCATCACGGAGGTCCGGCCGATGGTGCTCAGGTGTTGCGGGTCGATGCGTCCCAGCGAAACGATGGTTTCCTCGGTGAGGCCGTCTGCGAGGTACTCGCGGTCGTCGCCCGCGCCAATATTCTCAAAGGGCAGCACGCCGATCCGCACCGGCTGCGCCGGTCCCGAGGACCGTTGCAGAAATGGTTCGGACCTCAGGCATGAACCGGTACCCTCGGCCAGGAACGGTTGCGATGTAGCGATTCTCGCCGCGAGATTCGCCGAATACGCGGCGCAATGTGGAGATGTTCTGGTTGAGGTTGTTTTCCTCGACCATGGTATCCGGCCAGACGGCCCGGAGAAGGGCTTCCTTGTCCAGCACTTCTCCGCTTCGCTTTACCAGTAGAAGCAGGGTGTCGAACACCTTCGGGGTGAGGGGAACAGGCTCACCCGACCGCGACAGGAGCAGCTTCCCGGCGTCTACCCGGTACTCTCCAAACTCGTATATGGGGACCTCGGCATCGCGCATGGAGCGCCTCGACCCTTCAGAAGTTTTCAGAATCCTTCAGATCCGCTTAAAGACTCCCGGGGAGGTTGGCAACGAGTATAAGCCTGGAGGTTGGAGAGCCAGAGAGCCGACCGACGAGAAAGGGAGAAGATTCATGAAATCTTTAGCTTACGCAGCAGTTTGTCAACTGTTACTTGTGGGGGCATGTGGGTTGTCATTGGCCGGAGCCGCGGGGGCACAAACGGAAGCCTGGGAGCGCGAAGCCGGCAGACTGGAGGGGAGTTGGACGGTCAAGGTTACCCAGGTCAATTGTCAAACGGGTGATGCGATGGGCGACCCTTTCTTTTCGCTGCTTACGTTTTCGCAGGGGGGAACTCTGCTCGAGTCGACGGCCAATCCAATGTTTTTTCCTGCGGTTCGTGGGGACGGCCACGGAGTGTGGAGCGTCACCGGTCGCCAAACCTATCGTGCGGTTTCCACCGCCTTCATTACGTTGAACGGAGAGTTGTCGAAGACACAGACCATCACGCAGAAGATTGTGATGGGAACCGACCCGAATACGTTTGAGACTCCCTCCGCTTCGGTGGTATTCGTTCCGGCGAACGGCGGACCTACCATCACCGGCTGCGCGACCGCTACGGGTCTGCGGATCCAGTAACGGGACTGTCACCGGATTTCCCCCGCGGTATGGGTCGGGAACATGCACTCCACGCGCAGTTCTTGCGCGGTGATGCACTGTGGCGTGCCGACCGTTGTGATCAGCGAGAAGTAAGAGAAGCGCTCATCGCCTCGGCGAAACGTAATGGGCAGCACCGGGCTCTGAGGCGCCGGCGGCGGCTTCAATCCCGCAACACCTGGATACTTACGCAGCCGCTCCAGCAACTCTGCGAGTCTCGCATCCACCACCTGCCCAACCGCTTCCCGCCGAACTCTTTGCAGCAGGCCGGCTGCGACCTTTTCCCACTCCTCAACAAAAGGCCGCATGCCCGCCGGATCGAACATCAGGTCGAGAAGGTTGCGCGGCTTTGGTCTCGCCTCCAGATCGACAAATGAGCCAAAGAATCGCGGCGCGGCCTGATTGGTGCGAATCACGTTCCAGTACCGGTCCAGCACCAGCGCGGGATGCGGCTCATGCTGCTGCAGCATCCGGTCAATGGCCCGGGTCACGATCGCCATTTGCTCGGCATCCATGTTCTGCTCGCTGTAGACGCGGAGCGTAACCTGACGCAAGCAGCAGAACATTCCGCTCGCGGAGCGGAATGTTCAAGGCATCGGACACAATCGAAAGAAAATCCCGGCTGGGAGCGCTCCGCCCGCTCTCGACAAAGCTCAGATGGCGCTGCGAGATGCCTGTGTCGAGCGAGAGGTCGAGCTGGCTCTTTGCCCGCTCGTGTCTCCAGTAGCGCAACATCTCTCCGAGCTGAGGGACTGCGGAAGCAGATTGCGTTGCCATTTCGATCTCCTTTCAGAACTGGATCGGCCTCAGCCGCGTTCCGCTGTTATCCTCGCCAGGCGAATGGCTGGAACTGATCTTCCAGCGGAGGATTGGCGATGGTTCCAGCATAATTGGTGATCGTCGAGGCCGCGACTACGGCGATCACCTCCAGGATTTGTTCCTGGGTGAAGCCGGCGGCGAGAAATGCATCGAGTTCCTGTTCGCTCAGGTGCCCCCGCTTCTCGATGAGCGTCTTCGCCAGTGTAGAAAGTGCGGCAAATCGCCGGTCCTTCGGCACGAGCCGCGCGCGGATCGCGTCGGTCTCTTCAGAACTCACTCCCTGTTTGAGGGCCAGCGCGGTGTGGAATGCCACCGCATACGTGGAGGAGTTCGTGACTGCATCGGTCAGCAGGACGATCTGAATCTCCTGCTCGGTGAGGCTGCTGCTGTGTACCTGCTGAAATACGCCAACGAGGGAAGTCACGAGTTTGGGCGAATTCGAAATTGCGGCAGCCAGGTTGGGAATAACGCCGAAAGCCTGCTGCAGCTGTTCGAGCGCTGGCTTGGACTTCTCTGGCGCGGATGCGATTGTTTGAATTGGATAGGTTGGCATGTGATTCTCCTTGATTTGTAGATGAGCGATCCTGAACATCTACCCCTTCAATATCGAATGAATCGCGAGGCGCAGCAATTACCTCGCAGGTAATCGTGTGGGGCGAGGGATGCGGCCGCCCTCCATGCTGAGACTTAAAAAGTGGCATCATGCTGATACGGTCCTCGATCGCTGAACACAGAGAATATCCATTAGGGGTGAGTTGGAGATGATGCGGTATAAGTACTGCTGTCTTGCAGGCGTCCTACTCATGGCGAGCGCGGGTTATGCGCGAGCCCAAAACCGATCAGGCAACCAGCGGACTTGCCCTACGCGCGGATGCAGTGGAATTCGCCGTCCCCGGATACAGAGCCGGGCGCCAGGGAGCACCCGCCACCGGCGTGCGCCTGCATGACATTACCTTCGAGGGCCAACCTTTCCCCGCTAACAATCTGCACCTCCAACAATTAAGCGAAGGCGTGTATGAACTGACCGGGCGACGCAGACAGGGTAGGGAACTGGCGTCTCGCACTGAACGACGCGGCCGACGGCTACTACGGCTTAGGCGAGCGCTTCAACGAACTCAATCACACCCACCAGATCATCAGGAACGGCTCTCAGGACAACGGTTCCCCCAAGGGCTCGGCCACCTACAAACCGATCCCGTTCTACCTGAGCACCACCGGCTACGGACTCTGGGTAGACACCACCGCCGAGGCCGTCTTCGACCTGAACGCCACCTCGCGCGAAGATGTTCTCATCACCGTGCCCGCGCAGAAGCTGCGCATTGTCCTGATCCAGGGTCCGGAATTTCCCCGCATCCTCGACCGCTTCACCTCCATGGCCGGCCGTTCCATGCTGCCGCCCTATTGGAGTTTTGCTCCCTGGATAGGCCGCGACTATCACCGCAACGACGCCGACGTACGTGAGGACATGGAGAAGACCCGGACTCTCGGCCTGCCCACCAGCGTCATCCTGATCGACTCGCCCTGGGCCACCGGATACAACAGCTATCTCTTCAACCCAAAGCAATTTCGCGATGAGCCGGGCTTGGTGAAAGACCTCCACGCAGCGGGATTCAAGCTGGTCCTCTGGCACACCTCATGGATCAACGACAAAACCAGCCCGCCCGCACGAGGAAGGGTTTCGCGGACAAGATCGACGTAAAGTCCTCGAACTACGACGAGGCCGCCGCCCACGGCTATTTCGTCAAAGACAAGGATGGCCGCCCGTACGAGGGCACCTGGTGGAAGGGCCAGGGCTCACTCATCGACTTTACCAACCCGGCCGCGAAAGCATGGTGGCAAGGGCAGGTTGGCCTGGCGGTGAAGGCGGGAGCCGATGGCTTCAAAGATGACGACGCCGAAGGAAACTTCCAGGGCGATGCGCGTTTTGCCGACGGCACCGATCCGCGGCTGATGCGCAACCGTTACGCCGTTCTGTACAACCGCGCCATGGAAGAAGTGATCCAGAAAAGATCTGCATGGCAACGGGATACTCTTCATCCGCTCCGCCACAGTGGGCAATCAGAATCTCGCCATGCTTTGGGGTGGAGACAACGAGTCGAATTTCTCGCCGGAAAACGGCCTGCCGACAGTAGTGACCGCCGGGCTGGGCGCCGGCATCAGCGGAATGGCTCTATGGACGGCCGATCTGGGTGGCTACCTCACCCCAAAAGGCCCGCCCAACCCGCGGCTCTTCATGCGCTGGACCGAGTACAGTGCCTTTTCGCCCACCATGGAGTTGCTGAGCACTTCGAATCGTGGCCCGTGGGACTACGGCGAAGAAGCCGGCAACAACTACCGCAAGTACGCCGTGCTCCACATGAGTCTCTTTCCCTATCGCTATGCCGCAGCGCAGGAGGCAGCAAAGACCGGGATGCCGATCATGCGGGCCCTGGTGCTGCGAGTATCAAAACGACAAGCGTGCCCGCGAAGCGAAGGATGAGTACCTCTTCGGCCCCGACCTGCTGGCCGCGCCGGTGATCGACGAGAACACTTCGCGAGCCGTCTATCTGCCCGCCGGCGAGTGGATCGACTACTGGACCGGCAAGCACCTTAGCGGAAGCAATGTAGTGATAGCCGATGCGCCGCTGGACGTCCTCCCGCTGTATGTGCGCGCGGGCGCCATCCTCCCCAAAATTCCCGATGACGTGATGACCCTGGTGCCGCCCGCGGCAAAGCGGCAACACCTCGGTTAAGTCGCTTGGATGATCGCCGTGTCTACGAGCTATGGCCCACCGCCAACGATTTCCAATCGGCAACCATCACTGATTTCGAAGGAAGAACTCTTAGCCGCACAGCGCACTCGCTTGAGATCAACGGCCATGCCGCGAGGGTCACGGTGCGATGGCGATTTGATCCGGTAACCTCCGTCACCTTGGGAGACACGCCCCTTGAGCTGCATACCGATGCCGGCGGCCGCTATGTCGAATTCGATCACGCCGGCCGCAGCACGGTTCACTGGAACTAGGAATGTAACACAGGCCGCGATCCTATCTCTCCTATCTCTCTTGGGAAAACCGATATCCCGTGCGGCGCCGTCGTCGACCCATTCGGTTGCCCCGGATTTTGGGATTTGGCAAGGTTGCCAAACAAGTCCTTTGTTTCACGAAGATGGTCAAGATGCTCATGTAATTAATTTGAGCATCTTGCCTGGTTGACCGGCGGGCACTCATCCTGCGGATGCGGCAAAGTCCACCACCAGACGCCTGATTTTCCGTCTTTGGAGCTGCGAACGCCGATGTCGAATTTGGCGCGGCGCAGGGTGGTGATGCAGACGCCATCGCGTTCGGCGGCTATCTCGATGGTGCCCTGGGTCAGGCCGCCGTGTTGCAGGCAGTCGCGCAGCCATTGGGCGGCAAACTTTCGCTTGGGCAGACCGGCGCCGGTGGGACGGGCGGCGAGGAGATCATCCGGGGTTAGGTTGCTGAGCCCTGTCCAGTGGAAATTGCCGTCTTCTCCGATGCGGTAGTCGAGCGGCGGAGCCAGCGGCCCAAGGTTCGATTTGACGTGCAGCAGAGCGGGTTGCGCGGGTGCGTCGGGCGAGCTGCCGACGAGAAACTCGGTACGGAGAGCGGCGGAGCAGTCCATGGATGCCCGGCCTCGATGGGCAGGCCTGCCGGCGGTAGGTTTGGCGAGGTGGCGAATAAGGAGAATGCAGCAGCGGTGAAGCTCTGCCAGGCGGGCGAGACGATCGAGAAGAGGGCGCGTTTGCGAAGCGTGATCGAGGTCGCCGTCGCAGAGACCGTCCCAGGGATCGAGGATCACGAGGCGGGCATGGGTTTTCTTTAGAGCGTCCTCGATGGCGTTCGGGATCGCGTTGGGGAGCGCGTTCGGGAGATTGGGGAGAGCGGAGTCAGGCGAGGACATGGAACTCGCAGAGACGGCTCTACGCAGAATGACCAGGCGCGCGGGATCTCCGTGGAGGCCGGCGAAGCGCGGTTGAATGACTTGTGCGGCAGCGTGTTCCGCTGAGGCGTAAAGGACGGTGGCTGGTTTGAGCTTTTCTCCGGTGAACGGGTCGCGGCCACGTGTCAGCGCCGCCGCGATGGCGAGGGCGACCCAAGTCTTTCCTGATCCTGGCTCCCCGGAAAGCATCGCTAAGGTACCGGCGGCGAGCCTGTCCTGCCAAAGCCATTCGACGGGTTGGGGCTGGAGGTCGGCGAGATAAACGATATCTGTGCCGGTTACGGTTGCATCTGCGTTCGCGGGGAAGGGTGGTGGCGTGTGAGGCGAGAGTGCATCGTTCATCAGGGGTTGCTGTGGGATCATCGGTTGCTCCGGACTGGAAGGTTCCGTTTGACATAAGAATCTTGTCTTATGCCGACAGTAATACGCTTGGGAGCGGCCGTCCATGGGCCTGGAGAAGAAACATGTGGAAGCGCGGGTATTAAACTCGTGATTACTCCCCTAGTGTAAAAGATAACTAGGTAGTTACCCATGCTTTTTAGCAACAATCCGACATACGGTACAACTACCATCGCGCATAACGTGCCGGCGAGAGATGGCTCCGCACCAATTTGTAGGGCTCAGAGAAGAAAAGGATCCTTCCAAGATAATTAAGGAAACTTAATGTGGCGAGGCACGGCTAGCGGAGTTCTGGGCGACGTATGATGGAGCCCCACGAGTGAATTGCCCGGGGCATGGCTGTCTCGGATCGGGAACACTCGGTTGGTTGCAATCGCATTAAAAGGTCTGTTATCTGTCCGTTCGCGCGACAAGAAGGAGACACGCCATGGGGGCTTCGACTAACCTGACCGTTTCGAAAAGGGAATTAATTGAGCTTGCGATCAAGCTTAGAGAGGATTTGATTGACTACGAAGATAAGGTTGGTAGCTCTCGGGAGTTTGCTCAGCTCATGAATTCTGCCGGTGCGTTAGTCTTCGCTATTACGGAACCGGGAGAGTTTCTGCTGTCGGGTCTCGTAAACCGAAATGACAGTTTGGATATTGTGTAGACAGACGCAGTTGATACGTTCGGCCACCGCGCATCTTCTACAAAGTGAAAAGGCGTTAATTCTGTGCCGGCGATTCGGAGTGCCAAAGCGTCTGAAAAATGGTGGCCGGTTTACCACTTCCAGCAAAGTTCCAGTCCCGTCTGACACAAATCTTCCGTCTGACACAAACCTTCCCAAATGTTCCAACGATTGTGTGGGGTGGGCTATTGAGCCGCGAAGGTTACTATGCCGCTGAGGCCGAGGTCGTTGACAGAGCCGAAGGCAACATTTGTGGACCCGCTATGCGAGGGTCTATCGCTCAGCCGTGGTCGAACACCCTATCACGCACAAAAGGAAGACGTCGGAACTTGGGAGATCTCGCGTTTGGCCGGGCAGTCAGCATAGCACCGGTCCGCATGGGGAAGGTGATGAGCCGAAGCCGATGATGAACGAAGGCGAGAAGTCAGACCCCGCAACAGTAGCTGTGAAGTCCACGAACGAATCTGGGCAACCCGGAGAGGAGTGGATGGAGCCAAGGGCGGGGACCAAGGGGAACGCGGCCAAATAAAGGACGCTCCGAACTCAGTGTCGGGCTTGCGTGTCACCTGCGCTGGGTCACATACGAGGGGGTCGTGCACCTGTGGCCAGCTCGTCACACACCCTAGGTGGAAGCCGGAAGTGGGAAAGCCGCACGTCCGGTTTGGTGCGGGGGGCGCATAGTGATATGTATCCCTACCGTCACCGTATTGGCCCGCGAGCGGCAGTCGTCGCTTAAGGATGCAACGCATTTTTCGCCTGGCCACCAATTGTCTGGCCTAGAATAAAATGTCGCGGAGTACAGGGTGTACAACCAATGAACTCGATAGGCTCCATCTGGCGAAAATGGGATCTCCACATCCATACTCCTGCCTCCTTTCATTGGCCCGGGAAACGACTACAGCAGCAAACCGAAAGCGAGCGCCAGGCAACGTGCAAGACTATCGTTGAGAAATTGAACTCCCTCGACGTAGATGCTTTCTGCATTATGGATTATTGGCTTTTCGACGGCTATCTCGCAGTCCGTGAATATACCGCAAAAAAACCAAATGTCTTGAAGAAGCGGCTTTTCCCAGGCATTGAGCTACGCTTGGAAGCGCCGACGGATTTTCGCCTGAATACGCATATCCTATTCGACGATTCAGTTTTACCGGAAGCGTTACAGCATTTTGTGGCTTGCCTACGCATGGGTAGTGCGTCCGGAAAACCGCCGTCACGGCAGAATTTCATCGATCTCGGCAGGAGCTACGATTCAGGCAAGCTGAGGCAGCACGGTTGTAGCCCGGCGGATAAGGGCGATGACGACAAAATGTATCGTCTGGGTGCGGAAACCGCCGTCATCACGCGACAGTCATTGGAGGACGCAATCAAAGTAGTGGGAGAGGATACGTGCCTCATTATTCAGCCGTACGATACAAGCGATGGGCTGGAAGAACTCGACTGGAGGCGACACCCGTTCTCCGACTCCTATTTGATGAAGATGGCGCATATTTTCGAAACGAGGAGCGAGTCTAATGTAAATTTATTCTTGGGCCTCGGTATTCCAAGCAAGCCGAATGTGGGTGCAGAATTCATCGAAAATCTTGGGGGTTCGCCGAAACCGGTCGTCAGCGGTAGCGATGCCCACTCCATAGAGAAGTTCGGCGTCTATCCGAGCAATCGCATCACTTGGCTGAAAGCCCAACCCACGTTCGCGGGACTACGACAGGTCTGCCACGAACCTGCTCTGCGTTGTTACATCGGAGCGACCCCGCCTAAGCAAGATCACATCACACAAAACCCGACGAAGTACATGAAACGTATACAGATCGCGAAGGTTGGCGGGGCAAGTCTGAGTGAGATATGGTTTGAAGGTACCGATATAAGCCTTAATCCCGGTCTCATCGCGATCATCGGCAACAAAGGCACAGGCAAGAGCGCATTAGCTGACATCTTGGCCCTCGCTGGAAATACTCATTGCCCCGAACTCGAATTCTTAACGGCTAAACGTTTCCGCAAGGGCGTGAATCTTTCGAAGGACTTCTTTGCGACCCTTACTTGGGGGGATGGCAAATCCCTCGGTGTGGCTCTTGACGAAGACCCGCACACCGAGCGACCGGAGCGCGTGCGATATTTGCCGCAACAATTCATCGAGAACTTGTGCAATGAGATCGAGACAGGTGGGGGGAATTTCGAGCGCGAACTAAAAAAAGTCATTTTCTCGCATGTCCCCGAGGACAAGCGCCTTCAAAAGGCTAGCCTGGACGAGCTGATTGAATATATCGTGGGAGCCCACCGCAGAGCCATATCGCAATTGCAGAGCAAGCTGCATATGCTCAATTCTGAGATTGTAAAGCTCGAAAGAGAGCTTAGCAACGATACGATCAAGACCTATCAAACAGCGCTCAGCCTTAAACAAGCGGAGTTAGAAGCCCATGACAAGACACGTCCTGCGGGAGTCGCGGAGCCCAAGGATGACGGCCAAACCCCTGCAGAAGTGAAAACTGCTCAGGAGCTTAGTGAAGCACAAGTGCAACTTTCGGAATTGAACGGTACCCTGACCCCGCTTCTGAGCGAGCGATCCCACGTTGTAGCGAGGACGGCCCTCCTGGACCGACTTAACGGTTATCTCGACAATTTTGAATCTTCCCATGTGGCGTTTGTTGAACAAGCTGAACCGGAGTTCGTTGAGGCCGGCCTAGAGCTTGATCAGATCGTCAAAGTTTCAATCTATCGAGATGCTGTCATTAAAGCTGTTGCGGCGGCCCGCAACCGTCTCGCTGAAATTGCAGTGTTGGTGAACGGTAGTGGAAACGGTCTTGAAGTCAAAATCCAATCGGCCGCGCGCAACGTCGCGCGGCTCCAAAGCGAATTGGGTGCGCGGCAGAGAGAGTACCAGGCTTACCTTACAGCGCTTAGCCAGTGGGCAAACCGGCGGATGCTGATTTTGGGGGCTGCCGAAAAACCAGACACGATTGAATATCTCCGCTCGCGCATCAATGCCGCCGAACAAACACTTCCCACCGTGCTTACCAACTACAAGAATCAGCGGAGACAACTTGTCCGGGATATTCACGGTGAGCTTCTCAAGGTTCGCGCCGCCTACCGGGAGCTTTATAAGCCAGTGCAACGGTTGGCTACAGCCAGCTTCGACTTTACGAGAGAACCCCTGGAACTCGACTTCGATGCTTATCTCTCGCCTGCACCCTTTGCGGATGACTTTCTGGAATACATTCATCGTAACAAGATCGGCAATTTCTACGGCGACGAGGAAAGCAAGAAAACAGTCGAAAGGTTAGTCGCAGCTCACGATTTCAACGTTACAGTAGATGTAGTGGCCTTCCTGGACGACGTGATGAATGCGCTCACAAGCGTTGAGCGGGGCAAGGAGAAGGAGTCCGTCACCATACAATCACAACTCAAAGGCACCAAGAAGATTGACGATCTTTACGATTTCCTATTTGGGCTCAAGTACCTGGAACCTCGATACGCATTGAGACTTGGCGCGAAGGATATTTCCCAGCTGTCGTCCGGTGAAAAAGGTGCATTACTGCTGGTTTTCTACTTGCTTCTTGATCCGGAGGAAATTCCGATCATCATCGACCAGCCTGAACAAAATCTCGACAACGAATCCGTTGTAAAACTGCTTGTCGACTGCATTCGGCAAGCTAGAGGCAGACGTCAGGTGGTCATCGTAACGCACAATCCCAACCTCGCTGTCGTGTGCGACGCGGATCAGGTCATTTGCTGCTATCTGGACAAGGCGAACGGCAACGCGGTGACCTATGAATGTGGGGCCATCGAGGACGGCTCGATTAACAAGACCGCTGTTGACGTCCTAGAGGGTACATATGCTGCTTTTGACAATAGGCGCATGAAGTACCACAAGCAACCGATCACTCCGGTCGCTCAACGGGCGACCACGGCGTATGAAGCGACGCTACCGGAAATTCGCTGACAGGCTGCCCCGGGTTAGGTCCGGGGTCCACACAGGCCCGTTTGTGGCCCCCTTCGTCTGAACCACGAATCTGTGACCTCGACCACGAATCTCTGACCTGACCACGAATCTCGACCGCGAATCTCCCGAATCTACCAGGAATGTCATAGTCGAAATTCTCGTCCCCCTTGGAGTGCTTGAGACGGCTTATGGTTTAATGTAGGGGCAACTCAAACTCGAATAGGAGAGGCTGCCTTTGAAGCCCCGAATTTTTGTCGGTTCGTCCACCAAAGGTCTTGAGATCGCCGAGTTAGCTCAAAGCGAACTCCGACACGACGGAGAACCTGAGCTTTGGACTAACGGCGTATTTAGATCTACCAACGTGCCGATTGAGACTCTCATGGAGGCGGTCGAAGCTTATGATTTTGCCTTGTTTGTTCTTCTACCTGAAGATCCCCTGAGCATAAAAGACTTGGCGACAATATCAGTTAGGGACAATGTCATATTTGAGCTAGGCCTATTTATGGGGCGGTTGGGCAGAGACAGGAATTTTTTTATCTTTCCCAAACAAAATAAGAAAGACGATTTTCACTTACCGAGTGACCTCAGCGGGATTATGCCGTCGGTCTACGATCCCAACGCAACCAATAAACAAGCGTCTGTTGGCACAGCATTGCTCGACATGAAGCAAGCACTTCGAAAGTTTCAGAACTCATCTGCTTCGATCATTTTCGACCCAGAAAAACACTTTAGGCCTTTCCATCTCGAACACAAACCGGGATACGACGCATATCAAAGTGGCAAACCGAGCGGTCCGAAGGGCGAAGGTAGCTTAGCGTTTCCTGATGGCGGGACTCTGCAGCTGACACGTACCAACATGATGGGTCGCTATGAGGTGGAATTGAGGCATAACGGTCGCAACGAACCGACGATCTCAAAGACAGCGCAATCAGAACGGGTATTGCGGATCAGCTTCAAAGCCCATACAGACAAAGGCGCGCACGAGTTGCGCTTCGTATTGAAGGACGTTCGTCAAGACAGCTGGGTCGATAACAAGACTGTTAATGTTAGCACGCAGGATTGGGAAGATTTTGAGATTTACTTACGTGCACCAGCTTCCGCCGATCTCTTGTTGCGAATTGATGACAGGGGCGTAACGGCTGCGCCGAGCAGCATCTTCCTGTCGTCCTTGCGTGTGGCGGAGGTAAGATAGGGGGGAGCTAAGGGGACATGATACCTATCCACGCTCATTCTTATTCAAATTGTCACGATCGCGCAACTGGCCCAGACGGTAGTTGCTCGTCCCCCTCACCACCTAACGCAGCGTGGAAATCGGCGAGACTTGATCTCTTTTGGGGACGGCGATCACGAGATCTCGGGCGATGGTCAAAGGTTCTCGATCATCCAAACATTGCTGCTTCTCGCCATAGTACCGATAGCCAGTTCGCGACCGTTCGGCGCGGGGATCGCCCAGGTTCGCCACACCCCACGTTGGTCCCAGAGGGGCGTCGCATGACCCTCCAGAACTTTAGTTCTGAGACGGGACTGGTACTTTGGGAAAACAGGGTTTGACAAGGGATCGAAACGACGGTTCACCTCGTTTTCGCTGAAGGGCACAAAATCAAACAAGACAGCCATGTACGGCTTTTCATTTCCGTAAAGTACCCGTCCCGTCTGACCACGAATCTCTCCGTCCCGTCTGACCACGAATCTCTCAAAGCCGCGCATGATTCGAATTGCCCGTCAGCACGAACCGGCCATCCGGTGAGAAGCCGACAGTTCTGATATGGTCCGTCAGCCCTGCAAAGGTACGCAGCTGTTTTCCGGTCGCTCGATCCCAAAGCCGTGCTGTGTTGTCCCAACTGCCTGTCAATACGAAACGGCCGTCGGGCGAAAAAGCTACCGCCGAAATGCCGCCGGTGTGCCCTTCAAAGGAGTGAAGCTCCTGTCCGGTAGCCAGATCCCAGAGGCGTGCCATCTTATCTTCGCCTTCCCCGACGAGCAGGTAACGGCCGTCCGGCGAGAAGGCAACCGGGCCGGCCGAACTAGTACGCCCCTTAAAGGAGCGAAGTTCCTGCCCCGTGACCCGGTCCCACAGGCGCGCTGTTTGATCCCGGCTGCTAGTGAGAATCGAGCGGCCATCGGGGGAAAAAGCAACGGAGGTGACCGCACCCGCGTGTCCCTCGAAGGAAGGAAGCTCCTGGCCGGTCACCGGATCCCACAGTCGCAAAGTTCGGCCGCTTCCGATCAAGTCGTCGCTTCCAGTCAATATGAAGTGGCCGTCCGGTGAGTAGGCAACGTGGACGGGGATGCTGACAGGAGAACGTCCTGCAAAGGAAAGAACGTTTTTTCCTGTCGCTACGTCCCAAAGCCGAGCCATCCCATCATTGCTCCCGGTCAACACAAAATGGCCATCTGGAGAAAAGGCAGCGGATGTAACTCTTGCTAGGACTTCGAAGGAACGAAGCTGTTGGCCCGTCGCCGCATCCCAGATCCGTGCCGTACTATCCCAGCTTCCGGTGAGTACGGAGCGGCCGTTCGGGGAGAAGGCCACAGCTGAGACCAATTCTGTGTGCTGGAAGGAACGAACCTGCCGGCCGGTGCCCACGTCCCAGAGCCGCGCTGTGTTGTCCTCACTTCCGGTGAGTACGAAACGGCTGTCGGGTGAAACATCTACTGCCCAAAGGCCGCGGGGATGCTCCAGGGAATGGATCTGCTTCCCGGTCACTGGATCCCACAGCCGCGTTGTACCGTCAGCACCGCCAGTCAACACGAAACGGCCGTCACGGGAAAAAGCCATTGCCGAAACCTCCCCGGTATGCCCTTCCAGAGAGAGAACCTGCAGTCCGGTCGACAAATCCCACAACCGCGCCGTATTGTCAGCGCCCCCTGCCCCCGTGAGCATGAAGCGGCCATCCGGTGAGAAGGCCACGGCAACAATGTCCGATCCAAGCTGCGGCATCAACCGCACACGTTCCTGTGCGGGCACGGAAGAGATGCAGATCACAAAGACGAGAAGGCCGATTACCACGGTCTTGACGAGGCTTCCTGAGCGGATCTCGGTTTGCCACCGGCATTGCCTATTCAGCCTGTGCGCATGCATAGCTCTGCCTCTGGGACCTGGCGGCAGTTCCGCCAGAATGAAAGTCCTGGAATCCAGCCGGTTAATGAGGAATCTTACACCGGGGCCTGCTTGGAGGCACAGTGTCCACGAAACCCCAGACCTTTTTGAGAATTGTTCACACATAGAATGACCGACACAGCGAACCGACCGGGAGACCAAATAACCACCATTCGTCGCACACGCCGGGGCCGTTCGGGGATGGTGGTTACTTCGTCTGTCCCTTCAATGTTATTGAGCCTTCCAAGCGAAGTGGGTACGGCGCGGAGGTGAACACACTGCAGCCACCGCGAGATGATGAATCCGGAGGGGAAGGTCTACGCTATGCTGAATGCGATGCGCGCAGCCTTGCTTGCCTCCGCCCTTTCCTTATTGGTCCTGTCCACCGGCGTGGCCCTGGCGCAGACCCTGAACCCCGATCAGCTCCTCAGAGATGCCGTCGACGCGCAGCAGCGCGGGGATTTTGAGACGGCAGTCCGCGATTATCGCGAGGTTCTGAAAGTCCGGCCGAATGCGGTGGAAGCCAGAGTCAATCTCGGGGCGGCACTGGCGCATGAGGGCCAGTTCGATGCCGCGATTGCAGAGTACCGATCCGCGCTTCGCGGCCTGTCTGACAAAACCGCGGTGCTCATTGACCTTGGTCTTGCCTATTACAAGAAAGGAGACTGGGAAAACGCGCGGGATCGGTTCCAGCTGGTTCACCGGGCACAACCGAAGAACGCGCGGATTGCTGTCCTGCTGGGCGACACTTATCTTCGACTGAAAGAGCCCGCAGCCGCAGTGACTCTGCTCACTCCGCTGGAAGGCGAAAACTCACAGAATATGGATCTGGAGTATGTCCTCGGATCCGCGCTGATCCAGACCGGCCAGCGGCGCGAGGGTGTCTCGCGGGTTGAGAGATCTGCCGCAGCGAGCGATAGTGCCGACGCCTACATGCTTGCCGGCTCGACACTGTTGCAGATCAACGAGTTTGAAGAAGCGCGCCGCGACCTCGATGCCGCCCTTCGCCTGGACCCCAAACTCCCCGGCATCTACACCCTTACCGGAACGGCCAGAGACAAGACGGGCGATGTGGCGGGAGCGGAAGCGGCGTTCCGCGAAGCGCTCATTCTCAACCCCAACGACTTCGAAGCTAACCTCTACCTCGGCGCCATCTTTTACAAGCGGCGGCAACTGGACGAGGCCAAGATCTATCTAGACAAAGCGCTCCAACTCAACCCAAGCTCCTCAATGGCCCGGTATGAAGCCGCGATGCTCAAGAGCACCTCGGGAGAATATGGCTCCGCCGCTCAGGATCTGGAGAAGCTGGTCCACGATGATCCAACGTGGCTGGAGCCGCACGTGGAACTAGCGGCGCTGTATTACCGGCTGCACCGCCCTACCGACGGCGCCCGGGAGCGGAAGATCGTCGATCAACTGAACGCGGAGCAGCAGGCACAGGGTCCGGCCAAACCTTAGGAAGGTTAGCGCGAAGGTTCTGCGACGTTAACAATGGCGTCGGATGCGACGTTGGTGAGGGTCTGGGTCACCCCCGACGGCCATTGAATTTCGATTGAGTCCGCGCGGGTGTCCGGGCCCAGACCGAAGTGGACCGGACCGTCGCTCGATGAGGCATAGCCCACGCTGGTCGTCATGTGGTTGTATTGCGTGCCGCTCCTGGATACCAGCTTGATGCGGGCGCCGATACCGTCGCGGTTGCTTTTGGAGCCCCGCAAAGCGATATCTAACCAGTGGCCGGACTTTTCGCTCCGGTTCATCCAGATTTCAGCATCCGTGCTCAAGGCCGTGACGACCGCGTCGACGCGTCCATCTCCGTCAAAGTCACCAAAAGCACAGCCACGGTGGCGCGCGGGCGGAGCCTGGTTCAATCCTGCCTCTTCGGTCAATGCTCTCCACTTCCCAGCCGCGCCCTGGTTGTGAAATACGGTGTTGTACTGATCGATCGCGGTGCCCGGAAGGGGGAGCGACTCGACGTGGCCGCGGCTGACAAACAGATCCTTCCAGCCATCGTTGTCGAAGTCGTAGAGAGCCGCGCCGAACCCGGCCATCGGCATGCTGGCGGTTCTCATGCCGCTCTCCGTGGTTATGTCGCGAAAAGCACCTTTGCCAGTATTTTCATACAGGGGGAAGGTTTCATTGTTTAAGGCCACGAAGGCAATATCAGGGCGGCCGTCATTGTTGAAATCGCGAAAGTCCAACCCCATTCCGGAGATGAAATTACCGTCCTCCTGAAGGGCCACGCCGGCATCGAATGCGACTTCCTCGAACTTGTCTCCCAGATTGTGGAACAGCGAATTATAGAGATTGTCATTGGTTACAAATAAGTCGGACCGCCCATCCAGATCGTAATCCGCCATGCCCACGCCCATGCCCTTCCCGACGTGATCGCGGATACCCCAGGCCTGAGAGACATCCTCGAACGTGCCATCGCCTTTGTTCAGGAAGAGCTGGTTGGGTTGGCCCTTATAGAACTTGGGACTGCAGTAGTCGGCGACGCCGCGAAACGAACAGAGGGGTTTTGCGCTGTAGCTCCACTGCATGTAGTTGACGACAAACAGATCCAGCAGGCCATCGTTGTTCACGTCAACCCAAGCGGCGGCGACGGCCCAGAGGGGGCCGTATTGGGGATCGTTGGAGGGGGAGAAGCCTGCCTTCGCCGTCACGTCGGCGAAGGTTCCATCTCCGTTGTTGTGGTAGAGAGTATTGCGATGGAGGCCTGCGACGAACAGGTCGGGATGGCCGTCGTTGTCGTAGTCCCCGACGGCGACGCCCATATCGTAGCCCGCGCCGCGAAGGCCCGCGGCGGCCGTGACGTCAGTGAAAACGCCACCGCCGTCGTTACGAAAAAGGCGGTTGCTATATTTCGGCAAGTCCTTCTTCAGCGAGGCGATGTCAGCGCCGTTGGTGAAGAAGATGTCGGGCCGCCCATCACCGTTGTAGTCGAAGAGGGCGACTCCGCCCGGCATCGTCTCCGGGATGTTCCTGGCCGGGGTCGGGTCGTTCTCCAGGCGGAACGGAATGGGCTTGAGCTCGAAATGGATGGGGCTGGGGAGTGGTCCAGCAAGGAGCTGGAGGAAGGGGGCGACAACCAACAAAACATACGCCGCCCGGCGGGCCCGCGTGAATGAAACCATCGTCATTGGAAGAGATGGGGGTGGGTGGCCACCCCCGGGGTAACTATATACGCCTCGATGCGGTTTAGAAGAGGTACTTGACGGTGAACAACATGAGCCTTTGGCCGGTGGTAAACGCCGGCTTGCCGGTCGTGGTGCTGTTGGTGTTGGCCGGGGAGAGGAACTGGCCGCTTGCATCGCTTCCGATAAAGCTGAGTTGCTGATCGCTATTGCCACTCAGTCCGAATTGGCGCAACGGGTGATTGAGGAAGTTAGTCGCGGTCACACGGAACTGCACGCTCTGGCTCTCGTGCACGTGGAAGTTCTTGTACAAGCCCAAGTCGCTGTTGACGTAGCCTGGGAGACGGCTGTAGGGCCATACCAGGGTCCCCTGCTGTCCGTATGCGGGCGCAGTGAAGCAGCTTGGATTGAAGTATTGGCCGGATGACAGGTGGCTGCCCGGGTTGCAGGTGACCTTGGGGATAAGTGCCTGCGGAGCATTGGTTCCCAACCAGGTGGACGCGTTGATCGAATTTGCCTGCAGGCCATTCGGCAAGGTAATCAGCCGGGACCCGGACAAGCTGCCCGGCCATTGGGAATTCAGGTTTCCGCCGATGTTCGGCTGCAGCGGCGCGCCACTCTGCAACGCGGTGTAACCGGAGAGTTCCCAGCCATTCACCGCGCCGCCGAGGAAAGGGTTGCCATGGATAGGAGAGGGCAAGTGCCAAACGTAGACAAGGTTCAGGATGTGGGTGTGATCGTAGGCCAAGGGACCGTAGTTGTTTTTAAAATTGAGAGGATCGACGGTGATCCCACTGCTTTGGCCGTTGTTCGATGTCCAGTCCCAGATGCCTAAAACCTTGCTGAAGGTGTAGTTGGTGAGGAAGGTGACCGGCCCCGTCTGTTTTTGCCAGGACACCTGCATCCCGTTGTACCTGGCGAAGCTGTTGTGCTGCAGGAGATAAAACTCCTGGTAGGCCTTTAGCGGCCGGAAATCGCTGGCGTTGAAGTTTGGATAGTTAGCGCCGTTGGGCGGGTTCGGGGAGACGTACTGCCCGGTCACTGGATCAGGTTGGAAGAACTGACCCAGGGGAACGTTGTTAATGTCGTTGAGTCTGCCGTTGGACCCATCGACGTACTGGTTAAAACTCCTATTGCCGACATAGGAAATCTCGAACAGCGAACGGAATGGAAATTCACGAGATAGGGTGGCATTCCAATCCTCGGTGTGTGGAGTGCGATTGTCTCCTTGGAGAAGAGCGTAGACGTTACCGCCATTTTGCGTAGTGGAGCCGGGGGGCGTGAATTGCGTGACATTGCCATAACCCACGAAGGCCGTTGGAGTCTGATACTGGAACGAACCCAGGGGACCTCCGCACGCGCTACAGACTTCGGTGGAAACCTGGTAGCGGAAGATGCCCAGGCCGGCGCGAAAGACGGTCTTTCCATCGCCCATAATGTCGTAGGCCAGGCCCACCCGCGGCGAGTAATAGAACAATGGAGAGACAAATCCAGATGTGGGTATCTTGGAGTTGATTCCGTTCCACAGCAGGCCGGTATTTGCCGGCGCTGTGGCGGAGTTGACATAGCTGGCAGGATCCCAGACCTGCAGTCCGCCGGGGTTGCCATACCATTGACCCTCGTGATCAAACCGTAGTCCAATGTTTAAGGTCAACTGCTTGTTCGCCTTGAAGGAATCCTGGACGTAGATCGACCATTGGTGGAATCGGATGTCCTGGATCGGGATGGAGCTCTGCTGCTGGTAGTTTTGTATGTGGCCAAGAACCAGGTCGGCAACCGTATTGGTTGTGCTTGTCGAGCCTCCGCCCAAATTGTAAGTGCCGTTGTCCGCAGATGCGTTGGACTGTTTGTTTCCAGACGAATCCCAATAGAAACCGACTTTCATTGTGTGCGGGCCGACAAGCTTGGTGAAGTTATCGTAGATTGCCGGGGTTTCTTTCAAGCCTCCAAAAGCTCCGCCGAAGCCGGCCCCATCAAAGGAAAAGTTGTCGATCTCAGGAAAGGAACCACCCCATTGGCCGATGAAGTTCGGTATTTGCTTGGTGGTGTGACCGAAGAGACCGCTGGCGCCAAATCCAAGCTTCGAGCGATCCACCGCCGACGGATTGGACAGGGTGCTTGGGTTGAGGTATCGAGAGAGCGTGAACACCACTTCATTGGTGGTGGTGGCGTTGAAAGTATGGGTTACATTTGCCAGAACAACCTGGGCGGTGGTGGCGGCTGCGATATTGGAAGGGTAAGGCAAGGTCCACGGCGGAGCCCACCAGATCGCTATCGGATGCTGATCGGTCTCATTCTGACGAACGTAGGATCCGCTGATTTTGGTGCTATCGGAGAGCGCGTAATCGACTTTGCCGACCGCTTCCCAACGATTTTGAGGGACATTCTGGACGTACTGGTAATTGTTCCAGCCGTTGGCTGCGGAAGGTGTGATATTGGGTTTCGGGTAAAGCTTTAAAATGCCCAGAATATTAGGGTCGAAATCGCTGGGCGGAATGTAACTGGAGGTCGCGCCGGGAGGAAGATTGGCATTGGGGGGCGTATAAGCATTACTCCACGCGCTGATCGCTTGCGCCGGCACCCCTGCGTTGCTGAAGTCGCCGGACAACTGGGCCGGCGTGGGCACGTTGTAGTTGAGAACAGATCCAGACGGCTGCTGGCCCATGTATTCGTAGCCCGCCCAAAAGAACAGCTTCCTGCGATCCTTGTTGAATCCGATGAAGGGTAGACGCACGGGTCCGCCCAGGTTGCCGCCGGTGTAGTAGAAGTGCTCATCCGGGTGCAAAGCAGAGAGGGCGGTAGATTTGGCTTGGGCAGGGCTCATCCCGTTGGCGATGTTGTTCGCTGTGTCGCTCGCCAACTGGCTCTTGGCATAGGACTCGATGGAGTCGAACGTGCTATTGCGAGCGTACAGATAGGCTTCGCCGTGATAGTTCGCACCGCCGCTCTTGCTCAATGCCTGGAAGACGATGGGACCCTTGGCGTATTCCGCGTCGAAACTTGATGTCAGAACTTTGATCTCTGCAGTCATATCCTGGTTGATGTTGGCAATCTGGGTACCGGCATTCCCCGGATCGACCAGGTTGGCGCCATCGAGCATAAGGGCCGTGGGGCCATTCGGCTGGGTGCCATTCGCCGAGAAGTTGCCCACCGGGCCGCTGTTGCTGCCCACCGGCGTTCCGTTGAACCCTGAACCCTGGGAGCTGCCATGAGCAAACGCCACTCCGGGCATTACCTTAATCAGCTCGGCAGCATCGCGGCCCACCAGGGGGAATTCTGAAATCATTTGCTCATTCAGCGTAGTGCTGATCTCGGCCGTGTCGAGGGGCATGGCTCCAGCATCGCTGGAAACAACTTGCACCGTAGCAGATGCTGTCCCCACCTTGAGCTGGATATTGGGCACCGTCCGGTGGTCACCCTGACCCATGACAATTCCTGGCTCTTGCCAAGTCGTGAAGCCCGGGGCAGATATGGTGAGGGTGTAGGTGGCAGGTTGCACAGCGGTAATGGTGAAGTGGCCGTCACCTTCAGTTACGGTGGGGCGCACGTCGCCGCTGGCTTCGTTTCTCAGCACCACGGTAGCGTTGGGGACAACAGCGCCCACGGAATCGTAGACGATCCCGGTAACGGTTCCGGTCAGCTGCTGGCCGAGGCACATGGGAGCGAGCAGTGCCAAGAGGGCCACGCTGAGCACGGCGGCAAGTTTCGAAGCCGCGATTTTGATCGTTGTTACCATTTCTGATGCCTCCAAAGTTTTCCGCCAGTGTCGTGCCACCCCTATTGCACATCTGCCTGCCATGCAGAAGCTCGTTCAGCGAGCGGAGGCATTTGTATCTCAGGGGTGTGAATACCCTAGTTTTTGAACAACGCGAACCATACGCGCGGCTAGAACGAAACCGGAAGGTTAATCTCGTACCATCTGTGTTTCATTGGCCCGAGCCACGTACATGATTGTTTTTGAAGGAGTTGTCTGCGCCATCGCGGCCCTGTTACTGGACCGAAGTAACAGTTGAAAATACCCGGGAGGGCACGTATGATCTGGAACCACGAGCGGGTCCAGAGGGCTTTATGCAGACAAGTAGCGTTCTGTCTTCCGCCGAGGAAGAACGCGCTGAGATTGCAACCGTAGCCGAGGCATTCGCCCGATCTCCGCGGCTGGCGCATCTGCTGCGGTACATGGGCGAGAAGTACTTTCGTGGCGAAAGCGATCAGCTGAAAGAGGTCAACATCGCGACCGAGGTCTTCGGCCGTCCGGCGGACTTTTTCAACCCCACCGACGACGCCATTGCACGGGTGGAAGCTCATCGGCTAAGAAAAAGACTGAAGGGGTACTACGACACCGAAGGTAAAGACCACTCGATCCACATCTCTATTCCACCCGGAAGCTATGTTCCGGTTTTTACGCATCGAACGAACTCGCTGAAAGCTATCCCACTGCCTGAACAGGCGGAAACAGCAGGAGCGCCGGGCCCAATTCCGGCGGCGGTAAGCGGGCAACCTGCACCACCGGGCGAGGCGGTTCCACACTGGCGTAAGTGGCGTTTCTGGCTTCCTGCCATGGTAGCGATGGGGCTCATCGTTGCCCTTGCCGGAAATCGTTTACTGCACCGGCCCCGGGCGGCCGTCACGACGACCCCGGTCTCGCAGAGTCTGGCCGGACCTGCGCAGCAGGTATCCCCCATCGCCGCGGCATCGGTGCCGCTTCGCCTGATGGCCGGTTATAGCGAAACGCCCGCTGTTGATAGTACCGGCGTCGTGTGGCAGGCGGACCGCTACTTTGTCGGAGGAAGATCCGTGCACCGGGGCCCGTCGTTCACTGGACGGACAAATCGTCCCCTACTATTTCAGCACTGGCGAAACGGTGAATTCTCCTACGAGATCCCCTTAAAGCCTGGCGTCTATGAGTTGCACCTTTATTTCGTCGAATCGGACTACGGCCCCGGATTCGAAGGTAGCGTCAACGACGACACATTCACGATCAAGATCAACGGGGAGGTGGCGCTTGCGGGATTCGACATCGAATCGGACGCGATGGGTCCGAATATCGCGGATGAGCGCGTCTTCAAAGACATACACCCCGGACCCGACGGTAAACTTCATATAGGGTTCCAAGGCGAGCGAGGAATACCATTCATCAACGCCATTGAAGTCCTGCCAGGTTTACCGCACCGGCAGATTCCCATCCGTCTGGTCACGCAACGGCGTTCTTTCACCGATCGCGAAGGACTATTTTGGCGTGCGGACGATTACTATCTCGACGGCCGGCTTTCCCCGCTCGCGAGTTCTATTTCGGGTTCCCCAGAACCTGATCTATTTGCGGCGGAGCGATTCGGGCACTTTACCTATGCTATCCCAGTCGACACGCACGGCCAGTACACCGTGATTCTGCATTTCGCTGAATTTTACTTTGGCCCTCAAGCCCCTGGTTTGGGCGGCATCGGTGACCGCCTATTTAATGTGATGTGCAATGGCGTTATGCTTCTCGATCATTTTGACATCTTCAAAGAAGCCGGGAGCCTGCACACAATCAGCAAGACGTTTTATCACCTAAAACCCACGGCCCAGGGGAAGTTGAATCTCACCTTCGAGCCGGTCGTCAATAACGCAACCGTCTCCGCGATAGAAGTCATAGACGAGTCTCATGAGTGATGATTTTTGGGCGCTTTACCTGTTGAAACGTAGCGGAACAGATGCACGCTCGTTATAACGAGTTTATCTGCCACCGAAAAGGATATCTGATTGCAAATCCCCGGACTGTTCCTCATTAAATTCTGCCTGGGCATTGAAGGGGCGGGCTGTAATGCACCATACATATTGCAACAAATCCAACGAACACCTTCGGCCCGCAAATCCCAGTGAGCAAACCCAGTGATAGTCAATCCGATCGGTGACGTGCGTTGAAGGGCCGAGATAGTTTCGGTTACCGCAGACTTCTTGTAAATTTCTAGTACTTGGCGGATCGTGTCGAGGCCCCCACAAATGAAAGAGACGCGGACTTATTGTGCAACCGATCTCGAATATTCCGCCAGGTCCTCAAGTGGGTCCGGCCAAGAGTCGGCGATTAACTTTTAGGGTGGGTAATCCGGTGACAGCATACACCTATTCCCTCAGTTCGCTTGACAGACCGACTGCCCGCCGGGCTCTAGGAGGAAAGGCTGTGGCGATCCCGGTGGGCGAGCACTTGAATTGGCTGCAATAGATAAGCTGTCACCGTATTCGTCGAAACTTGGGCGTTCTCCCTCCGTGTGGCTGACCCCACCCTTGCTTGTCTCAACCACATGTTCCAGCATCTGCCTTGTCTCTGACGTCCGCCCAAGCTTCCCCCTCGCCGTACCAGCTCCCTGATGCTCTCTGGTCAAAAGCCCAAGTTGTACGAAATCCGAGTTTCCCTGAACACTTTCTATGCCGCCGCCGATAAAGCACTCATATTTGAGTATTCAAAGTTCACTTAGATTGAAAGGGTTACCTTGCCCGTCGAAGACATTTCGTCCCCCTCACTTTTCGATTCCTCGCTCGCGACGGAATTGACGAGCGTAGCTCCGATCACCGCAATCACGTCCGGTCTGGACAGCAACACCTCTGGCAATTCGCGTGAGACCTCGACGCGGAAGGCGCTGCCTCCTGAAGATGTTTCCAGCGCAAATACCGACCTTGATAGGTTCAAAGCAGACCTGCAGGCTCAGACCGCTCCGGCCTTGTCTAGCGAGCTGGGCAACGATTTGGCCTCCCTACTCAAAGACCTAAATTCTGGAAATACCTCCGCAGCAAAGGCGGACGCGAGCAAGGTCCAAGTGGATCTGCAGACTCGGGACGCCTCTTCCGTTGTCGGCACTTCGACCGGAAACTCGCTCGATACTCTGATTGGCAAGATATCAGACTCGCTTGATTCAGGCAGTGTCAAGCGCGCACCACTTGATGGCGCAGAGCACGATCTTGCCAACTTTCTGGTGGAGAACGGACTGGGCACGGGGCGCCTAATCGACACTTCGGCGTAGAAGGCGCAACCATGGTGTTCAATTTCCCCCTGGTCACCCGCTGATTGGTCGATTCTGATTCGCCCTGCAGCCACTGGCTGCTGCTACCGCGGTTTTCGCCAGCCGCCTGATCGGTGGAGATTGAGCTATGCATTCCCGTAGGAAATGCATAGCCCATGGGATCGATCACGTGCACGAGCACTAGCTTCGCACCATGGCAGCGAGCTATGGACTTGAACATAGCGAGCGTGGCGGAGGATTTCTCCAGAGAAGTCCATGGCCACAACGATCGTTTCAAAAGGAAACTGCTGGGAGACAACCACGAGATTTCGTTGAGAAGGTCGAACTTTCTCGATTTATTGTGAGGTTAGCGTGTCGGACTCGAATGCACTGTGATGAGCGTCACACTGGCTAAGGAGTCACTGCCATCATACTTATGCGAGACGAGATGGACATTTGTGCTCGCAGCATTCAACAGCATGGCACCAGGGGAAGCAACAAACTGTTCCGTTTTGCTCATGTTGCCAGATATTGCGAAAGCCAGGGTCCTAGTCAACTGCGATGCTGTCGTGCCTGCATGGGAGTAGGTCCCAGATGTTCTCGTAAAGGTCCCGTCGTGCCATGACTGTAAATATTTGATCACGTGACGAAAGTGAGCAAAAGTGCACAGTGTTTCGCATCTTCGCGAACAGATACTCTCTGGAAGCGCCCCGAAGAATGGTGGCGGCTGCTGCTCAGATCCACTGCAAAGCCTGCGTCATCGCTTATCGATCGGGAAATTGCGCATGCGGCGTTCGTTCTGTAGAGTCGCGATTCTGATACTGCTGATTGGCACGGGGGGCGTCAAGTTATTGGACGCCGCCGGCCGTGGCGCGCAACAAGCTGCAATGTCTTCCCCGAAGGACTCAGTGAATCCGGCCGACTATGTCGGACAAGAAGCCTGCGCCACCTGCCATCAGGACCAGGTGAAGGGCTTCCCGGAAAATCCTCATTCCAAGCTGGCACTTGAGCACGGCGGCAAGGGAGTGACGTGCGAGGGCTGCCACGGACCCGGCAAGGCCCATGTCGACAGCGGCGGGGACGCGACGAAGATCTTTCAGTTCACCAAAGCAACCCCAAAACAAGTTGCTGCGAGATGCTTGACCTGCCATGTTGGCGATCACCCGAATTTTGACCGGACCGCACATGGCGATGCTCTCGTCGGCTGCACCAGTTGCCACAGTGTCCACAAGTCCGAAGCGCAGACCGCCTTGCTCAAAACGAATCAGCCGACGCTCTGCTACCAATGCCATACAGACATTAAGGCGGCGTTTGCCGAGCCGTTCCATCATCGGGTCAACGAGGGGTTAATCAAGTGCAGTGACTGCCACGACCCTCATGGCACTTTCCAGCCTAAGATGCTGCAGCAGAGTGCGACGCAGGACGCGATCTGCACCAAGTGTCACATCGATACGGTCGGGCCATGGGTTTACGAGCATCCGCCCATCAAGACTGAGGGCTGCACCATGTGCCATGTCCCGCACGGATCGACGAATCCTCGCTTGCTGACGCGCAACAACGTGAACAGCCTCTGCCTGCAGTGCCACTCGCCTTCCATGAATTTCACGGCGCCGGGCACGCCGTCGTTTCATAACCAGGCAAATCAATACCAGGCTTGCACCGTCTGCCACGTGCAGATACATGGCTCAAACGCCAGCAGCATTTTCTTCAAGTAAGGCATGGCCACGAATGATGAGCGAATTTTCGTTGATCTCGGTGCTGCTGAATCCCCGGCGCGGCGTTCTGCTTATCTTAGCCATCGCCATCACCACAGCCCTCGCTCAGACCAGTGCTCCCAAGAGTGCGCAGGATCCTCCACCCCCACCCGCGCCCGGGGACAACATTCGTTACGGATACGCGGTCCATCAGTCCGTCGATCTCGGCGGCCACATTGCGAACTATTCCGGTAACGACGCTATGTATGACACACTGGTCAACTTCCAGTCCGGGCCTCGCATTCTCGACCAATCCGTGGAGATGATCGCTGTCGATCCGGCGAAAGCGCTCCTATTCGATCACCTTTCGACGACCAGCTTCGGTTACGGTGGAGATCCATATAACGTCACGTTTCTGAACTTTTCCAAGGGCCGCATCTACGACTTCCGTTCAAGCTTCCGCCGCAATCGCCAGTACTTCGATGATAACCTGCTGGCTAATCCGCTGATTCCCCCTACATCCACACCCTTTGTTCCGATCCTCGACACGCCCCACCTTTACAACACCGTGCGCCGCATGACCGACACAAGCCTGACAGTCGCGCCGCTTTCCGTGGTCAGCGCACACTTCGGTTACTTCCAGAATGTCAACCAGGGGCCGACCGCTAGTACGCTTCACGTCGGCGCTGAGGCCCTGCTTACCCAATACTGGCGCAACTCCACGGATGTCTGGAACGGCGGTATTACTTGGAAACCGCTGCACGGCACCAGCGTCGGCTTCGATGAGTTCATCACCCACTACAAGGGCAACACCCATTGGCAGCTCACCGGGCTCGATTACCAGCTCTCCAATGGCACCCCTGTCAGCCTCGGAATCGATCTCTCTTCGGTCTGGAATAGCCCGTGCGCTTCGCCCTTCAATCCGGATGGAACGGTCAACCCGACCTGCAACGGCTATTTGTCGTATACCCGGTACGCTCCCACGCGTACGCTCTTCCCGAGCGAGCAGTTTCACTTCCAAAGCACGTCCATCCCCCACTTCACTATGAATGGACGCGTCCTGTACATGGGTACGACCAGCCACCTCACAAACTTCAATGAGAGTTTCAACGGCCTCGACGCCCGGGCCAAGAATCGCGTAGAGGATGTCACTGGCTCGGCCAACGCGCGCCGCATCAACGTGAACGCCGACTACGGCGCGACCTGGCAGTTGACACCGAAGGTCGCGCTCAACGACATCTTCGACTTCTGGTATTTCCGTCAGCCGGCGACCAACATCTTTACCGAGACAAACTACGCCGGAAGCTCGATGCTCCAGCCACCCGGCGCCGCTACGACGACCACAACGCCCGACTACCAGGCTCTCAACCAGAAGACAAAGACCAATACTTTCTTCGTCAATTGGGATGTCAATCCTGTTGCCCGCCTCACGCTGGGTTACCGCTATCGCAGTCGCATCATCACCGATGCGGGCGGCGACTTCATCCCTATCCATGAGAACTGGTCCCTCTTCGGCATCGTCTTCAGGCCCACGCCTCAATTGCGCGCCAACTTTAATTTTGATTGGATGTATGCCGACAATTCATTTACCCGCATCAGCCCGCGCCAGTTGCAACATTATGTTTTGCGAACCAACTACAAGGCGAAGACCTGGCTCAATTTTTCCGGGACCATCAACATCCTGGAGGACCGCGACAATGTTCAGACGGTAAATCACCTCGCCCACGACCGCGACTTTTCCTTCTCGACGGTCATCGCTCCGAGCGAAAAGTGGAGCATCGACCTGAGCTATTCATACGACGACATTTTCTCGACTACGCTCGAGTGTTATACCGCTACGCCGGTCGCAGCGGGCACCCAACAGGGCTCCGATGTGTGCCAGCAAGCGGACTTGCCACTGCAAAGCAACGGTTACTACAACCAGCCGACCCAATACGGGTCCATCGGATTTGTATTCACCCCGGTGAAGAAGGTCCACGTGGTCGCCGGTTATCGCATGTCTGACACGGACGGCCAAGCCCCGCCCATCAATATCCGTCAGGTGCCCGGCTCCCTACAGTCGCAGTATCAAACCCCATACGGCACCCTTGCCTACGATCTCACTTCGAACTGGACATGGAAAGCCAACTATGACTACTACAGCTATGGCGAAGGTACGCCGATCGGCCCTACTCTTCCGCGCAGCTTTCGCGGAAATGTCTACACCCTTGGAGTTCGCTATGCGTTTTAGGTTCCTATGCAAGCATTCTTGCCCACCTAACCTCAATAAGGAGTATTCCCCATGCTGAAACAAATTACTCATGCTGTTGCCATTGGCCTGGTCGTCTTATTTGCGAGTGTCACCAGCCTCGCTCAATCTTCCGGTGCTGATACCTACAAAGCGAAGTGCCAGATGTGCCATGGAGCTGACGGGCTGGGCGGCACACCCGCCGGTAAGGCCATGAAAGCGCGGCCGTTCAACGCGTCTGACGTTTTAAAGGAATCGGACACTGATCTTTCAGCTGTTATCAAGAACGGCAAGAACAAGATGCCTGCTTTTACCGGCAAGCTTACCGACGCACAAATCACGGACGTCGTAGCGTATATCCACACATTGCAGAAGTGACGGAAACGGACAATCAAAAGTCGCGGTCCCATGGGACGACTTTCGCTAAGACGGGCGCAAACCAAAAGGAGTGGATCAATGGAACTTACACCCCAGAAGGATGAAGTACTCAAAGTCGACACCTCGGGCCGGCGTTCCTTTGTGGTTGCTTTATTTGGAGTGAGCGGGGCAGTTGTGGGTGCGCTCTTGGCCTTTCCCCTGGTGCGCTTCGTCACCTATCCGCTGCGCAAAGGCGCGAGCGCCAGCACCTGGTCGGACGTAGGCCCGGTGCAAGACTTCGCCTCGCTTACCGCACCCGTCGCGAAAACCATTACCTTGGAACGTCGTGACGCGTGGCAAACTACCTCATCGCAGACGGCGGTATACGTGTTGCCATCCAAGGCTGGGCAATTCCGCATATTATCGCCTATTTGTCCGCATCTGGGATGCTCGGTCCGCTGGGTGGGCGATGAAAACAAATTTGTCTGCCCATGCCATTCAGGAACGTTTACGGCGGACGGAGAACGCATTGCAGGACCGCCGCCTCGCTCCCTGGATGCACTCGAATCCAAAGTGGAGGACGGCGTATTGAAAGTCCGCTACCAATATTTCCGGCAATTAGTTCCCAACAAAGAAGTAATGGCCTGAGGTGGAGGAAGTCCATGATCAACAAAACTGCGCCTGAACAACCCGTCCACTCCAACCCCGGTACCCGGCTGGTCCAGTGGCTGGACCAGCGTACGGGCATCGACTCTCTGCTGCATGAGTCGCTCGACGAGCCAATTCCAGGGGGCGCCAAGTGGGCTTATATCTTCGGCTCGGGGCTGCTTTTCCTTTTCGTTTCGCAGGTTATCACCGGGGTTTTTCTTGCCTTGTATTATGTGCCGTCGGCGGACCACGCGCATACCGTGGTGTCATACATTGTGAAGGAGGTTACCTCAGGATCATTCGTCCGCAGCATTCATGCTTACGGTTCAAGTGGCATCATCATCATCCTTTTGCTTCACATCGGGCAAACCATTCTCTATGGATCGTATAAGGGGCGCCGGGAATTGCTGTGGCTCTCCGGCTGCATCCTGCTGGCCCTTATGCTCGGCATGGCCTTTACCGGGTATCTGTTGCCCTGGGATGAGAAGGCATATTTTGCCAGCGCGGTGGGAACAAATTTGATTGCCGAGGTGCCATGGATTGGGCCGCCGTTACAGCAGCTCGTACGGGGCGGCGAGCAGATGGGAACACTCACGGTCTCCCGCTTTTACGTGCTGCATGTATTCGTGCTGCCAGGACTGCTGATCGGCTTCATCGCAGCGCATGTTTTTTTCTTTCGCAAGGCGGGCGCAGCAGGGCCGATTAAGGAAGATCTATTTCACCCCAAGTTGCCGTCGGTTCCGTTTTACCCGCGGCAGGTCGTCATGGATGCGTGCTTTGCCATCGTGCTGATCGGTATCCTGGCCATCATCGCCAAGACAATCCCGATGGATCTGGGTCCTGCGGCTAACCCCGCGGATACGCATTTTCTGCCTCGCCCTGAATGGTATTATCGGCCGGCGTTTCAGTGGCTTAAGTATCTCAGTGGCCGTTGGTCGCTGATCGGCGGTATTCTTTTGCCTGCGTTGCTGGCGCTGATTTTTGCCGCGGCGCCGTTTCTGGATCGGCGACTCGAGCGCCGTCCCTGGCGACGGCCAATTTCAGTAGGGGCGTTCCTTCTCTTCCTGATTGCTTATACGTCTCTTGGCATAGCCAGCTATCGGGACGATTATCGTGATCCTGGGGTGGCGGCGCAGATGCGCCAGCAGGATGAGGATGCGAAGGCCTTCATGCAGAAGCCCTTCGTTCCGGAAGCCGCTGCAGGCAGTGTATCGGCTGCACTGGTATCTGCCGACCCAAAAGTGCTGAAGGGACAGGCTCTCTTTCAGGCTCAATCGTGCAGTTCCTGCCATGGAGACGGGGGCATGGGCACCGCGGCCGCAGGTCCTCTGACGGGTGTCGGCCAGAAATATACCGACACCGACCTGATTGCACTTCTTCGTACGCCGAGCAGTAAGATGACCAACGGCGGTATGACAGCTGTAGATCTGAAACAGGACGATCTAGAGGCATTGGCCGCATATCTCCGTCAACTGCGCTAATCGTCTTAAGGCCGGTACTCACGGTTCGATCTGCCAGGGCGATGGGACTGCTTTTTTGGCGATTGTCATTGACGACAGGAAGCTTGGGCAAAAAAAGCCGCTCGACTTTGTTCACAAAGAGGACTCCGATATCACGAAATAGCGGGTGACAGACAGGACGTACCCCATACGTGAACAACTTGGGGTTCGTCCTTCCAGTCACCGCTTTTTGGATCGCCATGGAGCGGTAGTGAGCTCATATATGCAAACCGAAGTGCCGAGCACTTTCGCAAGAAAAAGCAAGCCCCGCTGCCAGCCGAGCGATCTAAAATGGTTACATGGCGGCCGCACTCCACGGAAAAGTGGCTCTGATTACGGGCGGAAGTGCCGGAATCGGCAAGGCCGCGGCGAAGCTCTTCGCTGAGGCCGGAGCAAGCGTCGCGTTCGCCGCGCGGGGAGCCGAACGCGGACAGGGAGTTGAGCAGGAGCTACGGCAAGCAGGCTTGGATGTTCGCTTCGTACAGGCCGACGTATCTCACTCAGAACAGGTACAGTCTCTGATTGCGAAGACCGTCGAAACATTTGGCCGGCTCGATTGTGTGTTTAATAATGCTGCTGTCCTGGGTAAGAGCAACCGCACAGCCGATTTCAGCGATGCGGATTTCGATGCCGAGGTAGCGTCCAATCTGAAGAGTATCTGGCTCTGCATGAAATACGAGTTGCAGCAGATGCAGAGCCAGGAACCGCGTGGAGGCGTGATCGTAAACACTTCCTCGCTAAACGGACTTGGAGGCGCAAAAGGCGCAGCTCTGTACTCGATGTCCAAGGCAGGGATTTTAGCTCTGACTAAATCGGCGGCGCAAGAATATGCGGCCGACGGAATCCGAGTGAATGCATTGGTCGCGGGCGGTTTCGACACCGAAATGTTACATAACGCCGTGAGCCAAGCTGCAGGCGGTGACGCCGCAAAGATCGAAGCAGTATTGAAGGGTTTTGTTGGAATGGTTCCGGCAGGCCGCATTGGCAGACCAGACGAGGCGGCGCAAGCTGCGCTATGGCTGTGCAGCGATGCTGCGTCCTATGTAACGGGGCTGTCCATGATTGTTGATGGCGGCGTGACTGCCTGGGCGCGCTAAGCCACGCAACGACGCTCCTATCATTGCTCGCTGCTCATCTTGTCTTTCAAACAACTCCCGGATTGTCGCCCACCCGGACATTACACCGGTTTTGGGGTAACTTCCGGATGGCCGGTGATACAACCGCGACTCGGAAACTTGGAGATTTCTTCTCTGCCTCAAGTGCGCACATCGGCGACTCGGCGCAGTCCACGATTTGTCAGTGCCGTGCCTTTCGGTCATGAACCCAATGGTCGCCGGACACGAGAGATTAGTTTCCGCACAATGACCACTTATGTGAGCGCGGTTTTGGGCTTCGGGGCAAACTTGCGCTGATAATAAGCTGTAGTGATAACGATCGCCGGCAGGCCGATCAACACAGGCACCAACCACAACCACCAGGCCCCGTGCACAAGAGGGCCAATCGTGACGACGCAGAAAGCGGTCCAGGCAGCGATGTAGCTGCCGATCATTCCTTGCAGATGGGCGTACCACCAGAACATTTTTTCCGTGGGCAGATGGGTGAAGCGCCATATGGTTCTACCTGAGATGCGCATGCCGATGATGCCGAAAACGACCGCAGGAATGCGCAGGTTTTGCACAAGCTCGGGCCGGATTGCCCCAAGCAGGACTAATGCTGCACTGGCCGTGAAGCAGATGATGGCGGCAACCCAGTCCAGGCCGCGGATGACGCGTTCGCCTTTCCACGCAGCCTTCTGCCCGAGCACCCGGTATGCCGCGAAAGCCGCGTAGAAGCTGAAGATGGCGACCAGCGCAAGAAAGAGAATTGGCCGATAGACGGACATGACTAGCGCAGTGCTGGCGACAACGGACATGCACCAGAAATAGATCTTGCCCCATCGACGATGCTCCTTGCCGCCCTTTACGGTGACCAGCGCCAGCGGAGCAAGTAGAAATGCTCCGCTGCCGGCCGCAATGTGAACCGCCAGAAGAGCGTGCATCCATATCGGATCATGCATCTGCCATCACCCTTTCGTGCCGCGAGCCGCGATGTATTCTCCTACGCGCTCCACGGTAAGGTGGTTCCATGAGCTATCCAATTAGTTTTGAATGGGCGGAGTTAACGATCATCCGATGTTAGCAATAGAAGGTGCTCATCGAGCTGAAATTGGGGTCAGATTCTCAGGGCTCCGGTCGGATTGCCGCTAGCCCGTCAGTAACGGAAAGATACCGTCAGGGTAGGCGTTGAATCGCCCGAAATGCCGATTCCCAGCACAGACTCTGTTGCATCAAACAACCGCTCGGAGCGCGAATCACACCACAGAATGCTCATCGATGCGGACAGCCCGGCCAGCAGCACGGCCGCCTCATCCCTTCTTTGAGCTCCGAGCACAGCCTTTCGACATGCTGCCCTTGGTGTTGGTGGCGTTGGCAAACTTCCTGCGGCTTTCCTTATTGAAAGCCGCATACGCCGTCGTTTCGAGTGCTGCGTGGCAGGAAATCCGGGTACGCTCCGGTCGAGATGACAATTCTCCTTGAGCCTAGGACTCTGCTTTTCCACGAAAGGTCCGTGGAACCGCAGATCCCTCGGCTTCGCTCGGGATGACAAAAAGGAGAGGGCCGTTGTTAGGATAGGACCGTTGCCAAAGGACGAGACCGGCGTTGGGGCGGCGGGGACGCCTTTCAATCGACCGCTGCTCTCTCCATCAACAGCAATCGTTTCGTACGAGATCAAAAAGTCACAGCCACTCGGGATGACAAAGGAAAGGGCAACGGTTCCATAGACAGTGGTTGCTGAATCGAGGCGCTTTTCAAATCTAATTTGGACAGGTCTGGACCAGACTAAGCGAGGTCATCGCCGTTAAATCTTCCGTCGGACTTGGGACTTCGGACGGCAGCTCGTGCTCCTTGTCGTTGCCGTTAAACTCCACAGATACCGAGCCGGAGCCGTTTTGGATTGGCCTGGTGTAGAAGCATTCCTTTACTGCGTCGACGGAGCCAAACGGGCCTCTGAGGATTTCGTCAGTTTTCACCGTTCGATCCAGGACCTGGTCTTGGCCTGTCTCCAGATATAAAGATCGCTCGCGTGCAACGGATCCAGGCTTCTTCTCACGATGATGCTGCAGCGCGTTCGGGAGGAATCCTTGTTTTTGGAATTGGAGCCTCTTGCAGTTGGCTATAACTACGCAACGATTTCAGAATCAGAGAGGAGGCAGCGGTAGCAACGAAAGCTCGGCGCGTCCACATAGGTAATTCCCGATCTAAATATATCCCGGCTTCTCCTAGGAAAGCCGACATTGCCTGAAATGTTTCGTTAAAAGTAATGGGCTAATGGGCATCGCCGTGATGCCGTGCCGCAAAACCCTTAAGACTGGTTAATGAGGCTCTGCAAGCGGCTGAAAACGCTCAGCTTCACGGTTAATTGAGGGTTAAGGGTCAACCCGTTGACCACTCCGCCATTCCTCTTCATAGTCGTCGAATTGCGGTAACCACTTTGCCAGGAGATCGCGATGTCTCAGACCTTTCTGCAGCTCTGGATTGGGTGAGAAGCGCCGCGGCATTCTCGATGGGAGATACGAAATGATGAAACGCCGATCCATTCTCGTTGCCTTCGCCTTGGCCGCGACCACGGCCGCACTTGCTGCCGCAGCAACGCCGCACCTGCCAACAGGTTTGGCCGGCGCCACGCCCGATCTTCCGTCGCCGTCGACGGCCAAGGTCACGTTCCGGGGCAGCGAATATTTGCTCCGCTCGTCGCAGGGCAAGACCTACGACTTCACGCCCTTGGGCCAGGAGGACCTTTCTACCTTTACCGACATGCTGGAACTCAATCTGTATCCCGCGGCCCATGACCAGGAGGCTCTGGCCACGATCACCAGTCGCGTGCGGGCGATTGCCCAGGGCGCGAAAGCCACCATTCTGCCAACTTCGGTTTCCCCTTCAGGGCAACAGCCGGGCGACCATTTCTTTGCCGCGGTGCTGCCGACCCCCCATGGTGTGGATTTCGATGCGATCCACTTCGTCCTCGTCGACGGACAAGGTTACGGAGTGTTTTATACTCACCGGTCCTACGGCGAGTCAGCCGCCGGCAAGACGAGTGAATGGGTAACGAAGAACGCTGCAGAGGTTGAACAGCAGCTTCTGCGGTTCGATGCCTCACGCTTGGTGTCGTCGGTGAAGATCTCCACCAGCCCGTCCCTTCCGGCTTCCAACGCAGATCTGCCTGCCGGCACGATTAAAAAAGGCACGCTGACGAGTCCCCGGCTCAGGCAAGACACGATGCTAGGGGTCGCCGGCCAGATGGGCGCTCTGGGATGCCACAAAGTTGAGGACGTTGCGCCCTACGTCGTAACGCCCTTCTCCGGCGCGACCGGCGCGAGACAGTGGCAGGAAAAGTGGCTGGTCAAGGGTTGCGGCAAACAATATCCGATCGATATCGATTTCAAAGAGGACGGCGCAGGGGGGGCCTATTGGACGATCAAGAAGTGATGGTCGTCCGCGACCTATGACCATGCCGGGGCAGAAAGGGGACACTGCTGAACTGCGCGATTTTCTGCCAGGACTGGAACAGGGTCGAGGGATTTGACCACCAGATTCTCCGACCGACCACCAAATTCCAATCAGTGAAATCTTCGACGGTGAGGCAACGGTGCGGTTTTGAAATGTAGGAGCTGCTTTATTTCGTAAGCATCCACAATGACTTCGGGCGGTAATTCAGCCCTGATCCGGCCCTCTACCATGCGCTTGATCCTGCGAAGCGGTAGTGCGGTGGTTACAGAAAACTGCACCGGCCGCAGAGTTATTACAAAACCGGACGGAAAATACGGCGACGACATACCTATCGCGTCTGAAATTGCCGCAATATGTATGTCGTCGCCGTATTTACCGTCGTAGTTTGACTTTCGCGTAATTCGCCCAAGAAAATGGGATTTGTTCTGTGGCGCCTTTGCGAGTTTTGAGGGGGTAATTCCGTCCGTCCAGCAAATGCGTCCCGCAAATGCCCGTCAGCGCTTATGCTCACAATCGCATAACGGATTCCCTGAAGACGTATTTAAATCCGGATTCGTCGTCAAGCCCGTGATCTTCAGCACGAACGCTTGCTTGTGCTCGGTGCTATCAGGCATTGCGACCGTGACGCCCCCACCCGCTTGGGTGAAGCGCAATGGTCCACCGCCGAGCAGCGTCACCGACCTGACTTCGCCGGCCGGGCCGCCGCGGGGGAGCGAATGAATCACCACCTCGCGTCCAGCGCGTTTGCCCATGACAATCGCGTAGAGATCATGGTTCTTCACCGTGAAGTAGATCGGATCGCCATCCTTCTCCTGAAACTTCGTCCAGGCGTGGGTATCGTAAATAGCTTCGCCATTGACGTCCAACCATTTGCCCACGGAGAGAAGCGTATCCTGCTGATCCTGGGGAATGGTTCCATCGGCCTTGGGCGAAACATTGAGAAGCAACGTCCCATTTTTGCTGACCGTATCCACCAACCATCCGATCACCGTATCCGCGGAGTTGGCTTTCATGCCTTCAATGTATCCCCAGCTCGATCCGATGGGCCGATCGACCACCCACGATCCCGCGCGAATACCATCAGGCGGCGCACCCTCAAAATCGATAATGGATGCAATGGTTTTTGTATTCGTACCCGAAGGTGCGAACGCCGCCTTCTTGGTCGTGAATGAAACCTGCTTGCCCCAAGTCTTCGCGCGGTTGTAGTAATATGCGGCAATCTCGAGCTTGAGGGGATCGAGATACCGCTGGTCCACACCATTATCGAAATAGATAAGATCCGGCTGATACTTATCGATTAATTCAACATTGCGCTCGTACCAGTTCACGAGAAAGCGTTCCATCGCCGCGTCGCTGCGGTCGGCGTAGTTGTAAAAGTCCGCCCACTTGGGATCGTAGAGATCGACCTGTTCCGCCTTCATCTTCTCGGCCAACTCGGGGGGAGGGTTGATAAACTGGAAATTCTCGATTCCGTGGTTAGCGACCCCCAGCTTCATCCCCTGTTTTCGTACGGCAGCGGCAAGTTCGCCGATCACATCGCGTTTCGGACCCATTTGCACGGAATTGAACGGTGTCACCTTGCTGTCCCACATCGCAAAGTTCTCGTGGTGCTGCGCGCCAGGCATCACGTACCGTGCGCCGGATTTTTTGAACAACTCTGCCCACGCGTCGGCGTCGAAATGCTCCGCTTTGAACATGGGGATAAAGTCCTTGTAGCCGAACTTTTCGGGTGGACCGAAGTGCTCCGTGTGCCAGGCGCGCACGCTGTGCGGACCACTGTTAAAGTCAGTGGCCATGTCGTTGCCGAAGATCACCTTCAGAACGCTGTCATTTCCTCCGGCATAGAGGAATTTTTCGTACCACTCGCTGCCATGCGCGGGCACAGAAAAGATGCCGAAGTGCATAAAGATGCCAAACTTCGCACCTTGGAACCAAGCTGGAACCGTGTAGGTATCTTTCAGCGAATCCCACGTGGGCCGCACCGGCCCGTCTGCCATGGGAGTGGGAATCTCTCTGACAGCCTTCTCCGCCACGCGTTGACTGGTCTCGGGAGCCATATCGAAGCCGAAGCTATTCCCGGCCTCCCCAGCAGCCTGCGCACAGAGCGCCGCAGGGCTGCACAGCAGTGCGGCCCCGAGGAGCGGGCACGCCAGCACCGTGAACGTTTGCGTTTGCCTTCGAAATTCAATCATCTGCGAGTTTTCCGTTCTAAGAACAATACCGGTTGAGAGCTGTGGACGGGGAAAAACCTTCGCCTGTTCGAAAATCAGCCCACGAGGGTATTCCGTATAAACGTTGCGGCTGATGTAGATCAGGCTAACGGCGTATCGAGCATCTGCCGAAATGTTTCGTTCCAAGTGATCTAGTAGCAGGCTGCGGAAAAGGTGAATAGAGAGCAAACCCCGTTCCCTCAGCGGATGTGACTGCAAGCACTTACGGACGGGCTAAAGGCCGTCCCCTTCAACAGAAGAAGTTTCGGAAAGTCACGCACCGGTTGATACGCAGCCACCAGGGCTTAAAGCCCTCACGTTCTGAGAGAGTGTTTCCGCGGGCTTAAAAGCCCGTTCCCCGGACTGAAGTCCGGGGCTGGCACGGATTCGCCGACATGGACTCGGACCGAACGGCAGCCTGCTAACAATATGGTTTTGAAATGTACAAATTCCAGGGACGGGCTAAAGAGGCTGCGGACAAAAGGTGAATAGAGAGCGAAGCCCGTACCCTCAGTGGCTAAGGGCGGATGTGACTGCAAGCACTTACGGACGGGCTTAAAAGGCCGTCCCCTTCAACAGAAGAAGTTTCGGAAAGTCAACGCACCGGTTGATACGCAGCCACCAGGGCTAAAGCCCTCACGTTCTGAGAGAGTGTTTCCGCGGGCTTAAAAGCCCGCTCCCCCGGACTGAAGTCCGGGGCTGGCACGGATTCGCCGACATGGACTCGGACCGAACGGCAGCCTGCTAACAATATGGTGTTGAAATGTACAAATTCCAGGGACGGGCTAAAGAGGCTGCGGACAAAGGTCGAATAGAGAGCGAAGACCGTACCCCCCATCTAAAGGCGGATGTGACTGCAAGCACTTACGGACGGGCTTAAAAGGCCGTCCCCTTCAACAGAAGAAGTTTCGGAAAGTCAACGCACCGGTTGATACGCAGCCACCAGGGCTAAAGCCCTCACGTTCTGAGAGAGTGTTCCCGCGGGCTTAAAAGCCCGCTCCCCCGGACTGAAGTCCGGGGCTGGCACGGATTCGCCGACATGGACGCGGATCGAACGGCAGCCTGCTAACAATATGGTGTTGAAATGTACAAATTCCAGGGACGGGCTAAAGAGGCTGCGGACAAAGGTCGAATAGAGAGCGAAGACCGTACCCCCCATCTAAAGGCGGATGTGACTGCAAGCACTTACGGACGGGCTTAAAAGGCCGCCCCCTTCGACAGACGAAGTTTCGGAAAGTCACGCACCGGTTGATACGCAGCCACCAGGGCTAAAGCCCTCACGTTCTGAGAGAGTGTTCCCGCGGGCTTAAAAGCCCGCTCCCCCGGACTGAAGTCCGGGGCTGGCACGGATTCGCCGACATGGACTCGGACCGAACGGCAGCCTGCTAACAATATGGTTTTGAAATGTACAAATTCCAGGGACGGGCTAAAGAGGCTGCGGACAAAGGTCAAATAGAGAGCGAAGACCGTATCCTCAGTGGCTTCTAAAGGCGGTTCCCCTTCAAGGAATTTAGTTTTTCCGCAGCCTGCTAGTGAGCGCGCAGCGCATTGACAGGATCCGCGGCGGCGGCGCGCGCCGCCGGGAGCGCGGAGGCCAGGAGAGCCAAGAGGAACATGGTCAGGGCTGCTAGCGAGTAGACCAGCGGATCGGTCGCGCTTACATCAAACAGGAATGCATTCACTAGGCGTGAGATTGCGATGGAACCCAACACCCCGAGTACGCACCCAATGACAGCCAGTTTCGCTCCGGAGATTAAGACGAGGCGCGCAATGTTCGTGCGTTGCGCCCCGAGCGCGATGCGAATCGCTATCTCTTGAGTGCGCAGAGAAACAGAGAACGCAACCACTGCGTAGATGCCGGTGAATGCTAACAGGAGCGCACCCAGGGCAAAGCTGGTGATGAGGTCGGTGTTGAAACGCCGCGGCGCCTCTGTGTCGGCGAGCACGTCGCTCAGGGGCTGCACCTGCTTCAACGCGAGCAGCCGATCGATCCCGGCCACGGTCGACCGCAACACTTGCGCCATCTGTTCAGGCGGGAGGGTCGAACGGAGAGTGACATATCCCCGGGTCGCCCTGGTCAGCTGTCCACCCGTATCGGAGCCGTTGAGCGTTGCCGATTGCAGCGCTGGGATGTACCACTGTTCTTTATCGGGCTCATCCCGACCCCCGACCTTGGTGTCTGCCACCACACCCACCACCGTCGCCCACGGCATGGGTTTGTGAGGATTGCCTGCATGCATGCGTTTGCCGATGGCACTCTGGCCAGGCCAGTTCTGCTTCGCCATCGACTCATTCACGATCACCACCAGGGGTGTGTCGTCACGATCGTGCATGGTGAACGTCCGCCCAGCCAGCAAGGGGATGTCCATGGTTTGAAAGTAATCGCCATACGTCAAAGTAAACAGGGCAAACTTGAGCTTCCACGTGGAAGCAGGCTCACCTTCAATCGTGTACGCGGACGCTCCGTAGAATTCTGTCGGCAGTGTCGTGGTTATGCTGGCCGCCACAATTCCCGGCTTGGCGGAGAGACGGTCTACCACATTTTTGTTAAAGGCATCGACCGCATCGTTCGTGGGGTACTGCTTCTTCGGCAGCTCGTAGCCGGCGACCAGCACGTGAGCGGGACGGAAGCCGGGATCGACCGCGCGCATCTTTTGGAAGCTGCGCAGAAAAGCCCCGGAAACGGTAAGCAGGACCAGGGCGATGGCAATCTCCGCAACAACCAAGGCGGACCGCAGCCTAACGTGGCTGGCGGCTCCCATCTCCGTCCGGGCTCCTTCCTTCAAGCTGTCTGTCAGGTTCGTCTGCAAGGCCGCAAATGCAGGGGCCAGGCTGCACAGCGTGCCTGTGAGCAGGGAAAGCAGAAAACCAAAGGCAATCACGCCTCCGTCCATGGCGATGGAGTTGAGCCGGGGCATAGAGTCGGGCAGCAGATGGAGGGCAGTCCGGACGGCGATCGCAGCAAACGCCAGACCGAGCACGCCGCTGATCAAACTCAGCAGCACGCCTTCCAGAACGGACTCGCGCAGGATTGCACTGGAGCGAGCGCCCAACGCCAGGCGAACCGCAAAATTGCGCCGCACGCGAATGGCCCGCACCAAGAGCAAGCCCGCGACATTGATGCAGGCAATCAGCAGCACCACGATGACTGCCACAAACAATGTCCGCAGCAATGGGCGGACGTCAGAAACCGCTTCCTCACGGATCAGCTTGACGTCACCCCGTATGCGGAGCGAGGACTTGCTGGCAGGAAAAATGCGCATGATCTGCTGTGCTACCCGGTCGGCGTCCTGTGCCGCCTGGGGCAGGGTCACGCCGGGCTTAAGGCGAGCTACGATGCGGTAACCCCACAAGCCCGATTCGGGGTCCAGTTCGAGGGCTGTGAGGCTCAGCGGCACCCAGAGCTGCGACTGGTCGAGGTATCCGGTTTGCAGCGGATACTCGAAGCTGCGCGGCATCACACCAATGATCGAATAGGGTTTGCGGTCAAGCACGATGGTGCTGCCCAACACCTGTGGATCGCGATGGTAGCGGTTCAGCCATAAGGCGTAGCTGATGACCGCAAGTGGTTTCTCCGCATCCTCTTCCTGCTGGTTAAACACTCGCCCCAAAATGGGTTGAACCCCGAGCGTCGGGAACACGCTTGCGCTCAACCGTCCGGCAGGGATTTCCGCGGGCTCTCCAGCAAACGGAGTGTCGCCGGAAAGTTCGAAGTGGGCCGGCGCGGTGGCCCCCATGGAGGAAAAGGCGCTCGTCGCTTTGGCATAGGTGGCAATCTCCACTGCGGTGACGCCGATGCCGGGGCTGTTTCCCAGGTGATCGCCCAGCAGCACTAGCCGGTCTGCATCCTTGAACGGCAGGGGGCGCAGCAGGATACCCTCTACCAGCGAAAAGATGGCAGTCGTTGCCCCAAGGCCAAGAGCCAGCGTGAGAATGACCGTCAGGCTGAAGGTTGGCGTCTGGCGCAGACGGCGAACTGCGAATTGAAAATCACGGAGAAGGGCAGACATATGTTCCTCGGGAGCAATTTACACGCCGAAACCAGAGAACGCTAAACATTGTTGTTTCAAGCGAAATGGGTTAAAGCTCAGCAAGCCGGCGTCCATTCGCGCGCTTCCATGTCCAGATGTGGACAGAGACGTAAGGAATTGATTTTAGCAACGTCGAACAAGGATGCGTTATCAGCGCTGTCCAAATTAGCGGAACAAGCTGGTTTTTGACGATGTAACTTATTGATTGCTTTGAGGAGAGCTTGGGCTAAACCAAATCAACGTCGGGGACACGGGTGAAGCCGGGCCCTTCGTTGGACGGCGTAATTCCTAAGCTCTTGGGGGTCGCCGAAAGCTTCCTGTGCTAGCCAAATTGGCCAGCTTGAAAAAGCTAATTTGGCGGAGCCGCCGTACCATCGGACCACTTGTCTGTGAGGACGAATAGAATCGTCAGCCGTTCCTCCCGATCATTTGCAGCCATGAGAGGGGAGTTGGGTTCATCCGTCGCCCAGGTCTTCGTCATGTCGCCGGGGGAAAAGAACATCGCGTGCGGATGCCAGTTCTTACCCCGGTCGTTTAGGTACTGTTGCTTCGACATCATGTAAGCCATGGCGCCAGGTTCCAAGGGAGGCAGCTCCTTCTTATCCAGTGCCGCCGCGATTGCCTGGGCGATCTCAGACTTCGATTTTCCTGCCAGGACCAGCCTGGTCTTCATCAGATAGATGGGGGCAAAGCTGGTTGCGGCTTGTGCGTTGAAGCAATGGGGTGCGCGCACCTTGGGATTCCAGAACTCCGCCTCGTCCGTGCCCGCTCCCCACGACCTCTCCACAAGGCAGAGAAAGCCATTCTTCCCCTTCACCGCGGTCTTATATCCCTCGCGGCCGAGGACCATCACTTCGGCTCCTTCGGAAATGAAAGCGGGTGCGGCAGTGCGAGCCAGCGCGATTTCCGATTGCTCGTCAGATACCGCGTATTGACTCAGGGGAGCCATCGCCGAATAAGCATCTTTTCCGGCCTGGGCCACCGCCTGCCGGCCTCCGTGAGGTAGAACAATCTGCAGAGCAAATGCCAAAGCGATGCTCTTGACGTGATTCTTCCGCATCCGAACCTCCCAATCCGCGCATGTCGCGCCGGTGAGCATCGACCACAAGATCGACGCGCAGTTAGTAGATAGGTCAAAATGGGCCGCGTCAAGCAGGAGATTTCGTACGAAACTTCAGGGCGCCGCGACGTAAGCCGGAAAAAAGCGGGGTACCAAAAGCCTGGCACCCCGTGGGAGTTACAAGAGGGAGGGTGTGCTTAAAACGTTACGTGCGCACTGAGCTGCAACGTGCGGCCATTGTCAGACAAGGCCGTGATCGTCGAGGTGCCTGTCGCAATTGCGCCATATCCACTACATCCACTGGGCAACAAGCCGGATGATGGGCAAACGGTGAGGTTAGAGTTAGGTAACCCGAAGCCCGGATGGTTGAATGCATTGTTCGCGTCGGCGCGCACCTCTAGATGGATCCCTTCCGTGAAGGCGAAGGTTTTGCCGAGTGAAAGGTTGACCCGCTCAAATGCAGGGCCGGTCAGTTGGTTCCGGCGCTCGTCGCCGAACGTTCCCGGAGATGGAGCGGCAAAGGCAGCCTCATTGAACCATTGATTGGGACCGCGGTTTGAGAGCTTAGGGTTCCCGATCACATTCGGAAACCAGCTGAAGTTATTGCCGGCCAGCGAGTACGAGTTGGTGCCACTGGCCATGACGGCGGTAAAGGGCTGTCCGCTCTGGACGATGATTGTGCTCGCAAGCTGCCAGCCGCCCACGAGTTCATCGAGCAGGAAGTTGTTGTTCAGGAACTGCTTGTTTCTCCCGAACGGCAACTGGTAAACCGCATAGCCCTTGAAGGCGTTTCTAATATCGAAGTTGGAGTTCCCGTAGTTCGCGGAAGGAACAAAGGAGTTCTGGATCTGTGTCGCGCCCCCGTGGCTTCCCCAACCGGCAGAGTCGTTGTCACTCAAGAAGTGGGACCACACGTAGCTGAAGCTGATGTTGAGGCCCTGGCTCATGCGTTTGTCGATGGACGCCTGCAGCGAGTTGTAGTTTGAAACCGCATTCTCGTTCGCCGGAGTTCCGGAGGTATTGAGCGAGCCAAATTGCGGATAGGGCCGAGATCCCTGGTCGTTGGCTGAAAGCAGGTTTTGCGGTACCTGGTTGATGTCCACCTGGAACGGCAGGTTGTGACCATGGGTGGCCACGTAACCGAGCGAAGCCACCAGGTTCGAACCTATTTGGCGTTGCGCCCGGATGTTCCATTGATAGGAGCCGCCGACAGGTTCGTGGTACGCATTGAAGTTGAAGCTCTGGCCGTTGTATGCGCCGGGAGCGGTCGAGTTTGAAATGTATGGAAGGTTCGAGCCGCTTCCAGAAAGAATAACCACCGGCGTTATGCCATTGGTATTGTCGGTGACGGCGCCCTTTGCACCGAAGGCCTGACCCATGCCGCCGCCGTATTGGTCGTTACTCCAGTTATAAGAAAAAAGACCAAAGCCGCCGGTGATCGTAGTCACGGGATTGACTAGATAGGAGAATCCTACGCGCGGAAGAAAGGTGTTATAGACCGGTTTTTGCAGGTGTGTGCGGCCATTTGCATGGGTTGATCCAAACCAGATTCCGCCCAGGGTATTCGAAACGGGGTTTTCTACCGTCGGATCGAATGTGGCCTCATTGCCCTTGACTTCACTCCATCCGGTCTGGATCTGGTAGCGCAGGCCAAGGTTTAACGTGAGGTTTGGGGTGATCTTGTAGTCGTCCTGGACGAAGACTTGCGGAAGCTTTTCGCGGCCGCCGTACTCCGGCGTTACCCCTGCAGTCCAGGCCTGCGTCTGTCCCAACAGGAAGTCCGCGTAGGCGACACCGCTTGACGTGTTGCCGACATATTGTGATGTGTATTGGCCGGTGTAGGTCAGTTGCCCGGCGTTGACGTTGCCCCAGGCGGTGGAGTTGTTCTGATAAATCAGAAATTCGCCACCGAAACGCAGGACATGTTTCCCGGTGATGAGTGTCACCACATCGGATGGGGCATACGCGTGCTCCTTGTAGACCGCATTGATTTGCGTGGTGAGCACGGTACTGGTATTGGGTAATGTGGTGGAGTTGAAGTTCGTGATTTGGATGGTTGGAAAATTATCCGACTTGGCAAACTGCCATCCCAGCTTGGCTGGGTAGCCCTTATCAAGGGTATAGGGCACAAAGAAGTTGAGTTGGTTTGTATAACCGATCCTCACTTCATTCGTAAGCCGCGGGCTGATACTCCACACGTCTGTCAATTGACTATTGATCCTGCTGACATCGCCGCTCTGGCAACCGATCGGGCAGATCCCCGGGCCAAAGGTCTTGCCGGGATTGTTCCCCTCAGTCACCGAGCCGGTGAGCCTGTTGGTGGGGGTAACGTCGTAGTCCAGACGCCCAAAAAACTTGGTAAACGGATTGATATTAGGAGCCGTGTAGGTGTAGTTATTTTGCACTTGCCCGTTGGAGATAGTCCCGGCTGTGTTGGCAGCAGGGAAGTAAGCTTGCGCAGCCTTGGAGACGGCATCAAATCGGTCGGTGGGAATCACGTTTCCGGGGAATGCCGTGCGGCTGATACAGGGGCATGTCGTCGGGGAGCTCGCGCCTGGATAGGTATACGTGCCTGTCTGCTGGATCACCGTGGTGGTCGCTGGGTCATAGATAGTGGGGAGCCCGGCAAAATTACCGCTCAATTCGGCTTGGGTGGGGACGGTATAAAATTTGGCCGCTGAGCCGCCATTGTCAATGATGTGATCGTAGTTGAAGAAGAAGAAGAACTTCCTGCTGATGATCGGACCTCCCACCGTACCGCCGAACTCGTGGAAGTGGAGGATCGGCGTCGGCGTGTTTGCGCCGAAGGCGTAATTGTTCGCGTTCAGTGCGGTGTTTTGGAAGTACTCATACGCCGAACCGTGAAAACGATTGGACCCGCCTTTGCTGATCTGGTTGTAGAGAATACCGCCCACGCCGTATTGTGCAGAGAAAGCGGAGCTGCTGGTCTGCACTTCTTGAATGTCCTCCTGGACAGTGATATCGGAGTTCGCGCTCGCCGGCAGAGTGGTTTCCGCTCCGTCTGCGAGTACGGTGCTGAAGGGCAAGTTGCCGTTCACTGCCAGCATGGTGCCATTTGAGGTGCCTGAACCCGTGGTTCCCTGCGCCCCCATCGGAGCACCCGCGGATCCTGCCTGCAGAATGTTGAAGCTTGACCAATCCTGCCCTGACTGCCCTACCTGTGGCAGCTGCGACAGGGTCTCCGCGGTAAGCGTGGTCGATATCGCTCCGCTCTCGGTATTCAGTAAGGGAACATCGGTATTTACCACCACCTGCGTGTTTACGGTACCGACTGCCAACTGGGCATTGACGGTGGTGGGTCCCACCTGGACCGTGATCGAAGATCGGACCAGCGTACTAAAGCCTTGTCTGGAAAACGTGAGCTTGTAGGGGCCGGCGACAATGGAGGACGTGTCGTATACGCCGGCATCATTCGTGGTGTAGTCCTTCGTGACTCCGGTCTCAACGTTCAGAACCGTCACGGTTGCACCCGGCACCGCGGCGCCTGTTGTGTCGATCACGGTACCGCTGATGTCGCCGGCGTTTGTGGCTTGTCCGAAAACCGCTCCGCATGGTCCTGCGAGTAGAACTCCGACCAGTAGAGTCAATCGTGCTAATTTCATACTTACCTCCAGGAATGGTTGGCGCTTTATATAGTCTTGGTTGCTGTCTGTCGTGCTCCGCAGCGACAAGTCTAAAAGACAAACGGTTGTCTATAACGATCGCTGCCGCACGCGAGCAATATAACAGGGAGCGTCATGAAGTTGTCAAGCAATATCGTGGACTCCGTGCTTGGCGTTGTCAGTGTAAGACAATCGTGTGTCTTATAGTTAATAGCCACTTATCCGCACTCGTATATGTCCACTTGTAAGTCCCATGTCGCGTGTGTATTAAGGCGAGTAACCAATTCTCTGCATTCGTATATGTCCACTTCTAAGCCATTGGCGCGCCTCCGCGGATGGGGGCGCAACGTCCTGTCCAACTTCCCCCGGAACTTTCTCTAACCGATCGGCACTGGTCCTGTCCCAATCGTGCAAAGTGGCTATTGCCCACCGCGCCTCGCTGGGAAATACTGAATGCCCCTGGCGATCTATGACAAAGCGAGGCAGCATAACGTCGAACCTCGGGCTCTACGTCTACGGCGGAGCGGCCATCTTTCTCGGCCTTCTGGGCCTGGTCTCCGGCGACTTCGCCACCAGCTGGCAGAACGTGGGCCCCCACGTTCCTCTGCGCGTACCGCTTGCCTATCTCACCGCGGTCATTGAGCTCGCAGGAGGGATCGCGCTCCTCTTGCCCCGCACTGCGCGCGCCGGCGCTGTGGCCCTGACGATTGTCTATTCTGTTTTCACGCTCATCTGGGTGCCCAAGGCCTTGGTGAATCTCGGTAATTACGATCCCATCGGGAATGTCTTTGAGGAGTTCTCACTGGTCGCTGCCGGCTTGGTCCTGTGCGCACTCTTGTCGCCCGCCGGTTCATCCATGGCGCGCCGCCGGCACTTCTTCGTGCTCCTCTTCGGTATTTGCCCCATTTCCTTTGGCATCGTCCACATCATTGATATGCCCGGCCTGTTGGGCTGGATCCCGGGTTGGCTGCCGCCGGCCAAGATGTTCTGGGCCTACGCCACCACCCTCGGCTTTTTCGCGGCCGCCGTCGCCATCCTCACCGGTATCAGGGCGCCGCTTGCTGCGCGCCTGCTCACTGCGGAGATCGTGATCTTCGAGCTCCTGGTCTGGATTCCGAATCTCACCGCCGCTCCAAAGAATCACTTCAATTGGGCGGGCAACGCGATCTGCCTCGCGTTGGCCGGCGCCAGTTGGGTCGTCTCCGACTCCATCAGCGAAGCGGCAAAAAACAAACTGATCCCGGCAGAATCACCTGGGGAAGTAAGCATCCCCGCCTGAGTTTTCTCACCTGAGTTCGTATGGCCAATGAGAGGGAAGAAGTGTCCAAGTTAGCGGAACAATTGGCTTTTTTGACGATGGAATCTGCGTGAGAAGTAGAAGAAAACCGCAGATCGCTCCACTGCGCTACCCCGGATTTCCTGTTGGTGTTGGTTGCATTGGCGAACTTCCTGCGGCTTTCCTTACTGAAAGCCGCATACGCCGTCGTTTCGAGTGCTGCGTGGCAGGAAATCCGGGTACGCTCCGGTCGAGATGACAATTTTGTTTAAGAATAGTATTCCGCGTTTCCAGCAGAGGTCCGCGGAACTGCAGATCCCTCGGCTTTCTCTCGGAGTTTGTGACTTTTTTATCTTCCGGTGTAGTTTGCCGCCAAAAAGCTCCGAAGAGCATCTGCCTAGAAGTATCGCCGAGGTCCTTCGACTCCGCGCCATAAAGTCCTCTGTATGCGATAGATATGCAAAGCGCTTCGCTCAGGATGACGATTTTGTTTGGGGGCTTGCAATATAGCCAGTTGGACATGAAGGAGCACGATAGATCTAAAAAGTCACAGGCTCTCAGGATGACGGCTTTGTGGGGGGCTTGACTGCCTCGCAATGATTGACTTCAGGGCTTCGCGAAGCAGTTCCGCCCTTTCTGTCAACCCGGTGTACTCGTGGGCCCTCTTCAGCAGATCGTCATCGAGGGTTACGGATGCTCTCATTTTTTGCCAACCCGTGCACCAAGAATGGCACCGGTATGCACTGTATTTGGGTGTTTTAGGGGTTGGCTGTTCATAACCGGCCGGGATGAACCAACCAGGTATCCGCGGTGAGTCTTAATCTGTTAAGATTAATTGTCAAGTACCTGATTCAGACAAGATTTGTCTGTGCCACCTTCTTTAAAGGTTGCAGCAAGCGTTCATGATCAGCGTTGAGGGCCTATTGCAGTTAACTACGGCTTACCTGAACCGCATCGCCACTGCCGTACCGGAACACGATGTGCATGACGCCTTCGTCGTCGTTGCAGAAGAGATGCTTGCCGATCCCCAGCTGCGGACGGTCTTCCGTCGCATGGTGCGCCGCGCCAATATCGCGCATCGCTATTCATTCCTCGATCCGCAGAAAGGTTGCGGCCATTTCTCCTCGCATGACGCGCATGAGTTTTATCGCCTGGGCAACTTTCCCGACACCGCTCGGCGTATGGAGCTGTTTGAGCAGAGCGCACCCGTCCTGATGAGGAAGGCGGTGGACCGGCTTGCGCTCAATGAGAAGGAACGCTCGAGTATTACGCACGTGCTGGTGACCTGCTGCACGGGGCTCTATGCGCCGGGGCTGGACTTTGAGATTGTCGACCACCTCGGGCTTTCGCCGGGCGTGGAGCGCACGATGGTCGGATTCATGGGATGCTACGCCGCTATCAATGCGCTGAAGCTGGCGCGGCACATTGTGCGCTCAGATCCGCAGGCGGCTGTTCTGATGGTCAACCTGGAGTTGTGTACGCTTCACTTACAGCAGACGCAGGAGCTGGAGCAGGTGCTCTCTTTCCTGATCTTTGCCGATGGCGCGGCCGCGAGCCTGATTACCGCGTGCGAGCAGGGTTTTGCACTGGACAGCTTCAAAGCGATGATGGTGCCCGAGACGAGGGGGCTGATTACCTGGAAGATCCGTGGGCTGGGATTCGACATGATGCTCTCCGGGCAGGTACCGGCGGAATTGGCCCGCGCACTCCATGAGGGCGAGTTGATGGCCGAACGCGACGGCATCGACCTGTGGGCAGTGCATCCCGGCGGACGGTCCGATTCTGGATGCGGTGGAGAAGGGACTGGAGCTGCCGGCCGGTGCGCTGGCCGCGTCCCGCGAGGTGCTATCGTGCTTCGGCAACATGTCGTCGGCGACGATCATGTTTGTGCTGCAGCGGATGATGCAGCAGGCGCGGCCTGGGCAGCCCGGGTGTGCGATGTCGTTTGGTCCGGGGCTCACAGCGGAGACGATGCGATTCCATGCGGTCTAGTGCGGAGGTCGACTTCAGACAGCGCGTCTCTCCGCGTGAATTGCCGGAGCTGATGGATGGTGACTGTAGCTATGAGGATTTCCGTGGCTGCCTGCGCAGTCTGGAGCAAGTCAACCGCTGGCTGCTGGGTTATCGGCCAACGCTGGCTTGGCTGGAGCGGTTGCCGCGTGAATCGCATCAGCCAGTGCACATCGTTGATGTGGGAAGTGGCGGTGGCGGCCTGTTGCGGCAGATTGCCGGCTGGGTTCGGCGGCGAGGAATTGCTGTGCAGTTAACTGGCATTGACCTGAACCCTTACGCAGCGCGGGCGGCAGCAGAGTCGACGCCGACGGAATTGGGTATTGCTTGGGTGACCGGCGATGCTTTGGCGTATCGGCCGGAGAAGCCGGTAGATATCGTGGCGAGCTCGCTGACCGCACATCATCTGGAGGATGAGGAGATCGTCGCGCTGCTGCGGTGGATGGAGGCCACGGCTCGAGTGGGTTGGTTCATGAATGATTTGGAGCGGTCGGAGCGGGCTTGCCGCATGTTTGGGTGGGTAGCGAGGGTGCTGGGGTGGCACCGGTTTGTGCGGCATGATGGGCCGGTGTCGTTCCGGCGGGCCTTCCGCGAAGGAGGATTGGGTACGGCTGCTGGCGGCGGCTGACGTACCGCCAGATGCCGTGACGGTGGAGCATTGGCGGCCGGGACGGTTGTGTGTAGGGCGGTGGAAGTGAGGCCGGAGTCGGTGGCGGCGTGTCCGGCAGGTTACGGTTCGCCGGCTATCTCCATTTACATCACGTCTAACCATCGGAGAAGCGAATCATGCCAACTTCCACGCTGCTAGTGCCCAGCACCACCCGCTCCAGATCAAAAACCGTTATCTGGATCTCCCTCGGTCTCACCGCGCTCTTTGTCTTCATTACCTCAGAAGTTCTTCTCGTCACCGACTATCCCATGTATCACGCCTACCGTCTGCAGGTCATCGCCGACCGCCATCTCCTCATCCCGCATACGCTCTGCGGCGTCATCGCTCTCCTCAGCGGCCCCATCCAGTTCTCCTCGCGATTTCGCCGGCGTCACCTCAAATTCCATCGCGTCCTCGGCCGCATCTACGTTGTCTCCGTCTTTATCGGCGCCGCGACCGGGGTTGCCCTCGCCACCGGCCGTCCGGGTTTCCCCGGAACCTCGATGCAGGCCGCCGCCTGGATTGTCTGCACGACCGCCGCCCTTCTCACAGCGCGCAACCGGCAAATCCTCCAGCACCGCCAATGGATGGCCCGCTCCTACGCCGTTACCTTCACCTTCGTCTCCAGCCGTGTGCTCAACCTCTGGCCCCGTTACTGGAGCCATCTCGGCGACTCCTTCGCCGCTGTCGGCGTCATCGCCTTCACTCTTGCCTCCCTGCTTATCGTGGACCTCGGCCTCAACTGGCGCGAGCTCACCACTGTCGTAACGGACGATCGCCGGTTATGAGTCGTATTCCTGTGCAGGACGAAGTTCTCATCCTTGGTGGCGGAGTGGCCGGCTGTGCGGCTTCGATCGCTCTCGCCCGTAAGCATCGGCGCGTCACGCTGATCGAACGCGAGCCCTCATCGCGCCATAAGGTCTGCGGTGAGTTCCTGAGCGGTGAGGCCCTGGAGGACTTGCACGCGCTCGGCATCGACGTGGCTTCGCTTGGCGCCGTGCCCATCGATTACGTTCGCCTCGCCGCCGCCAGGCGCGCGGCGGAGGCTCCGTTGCCTTTTCCGGCAGCGTCGCTCACGCGCAAGGCGCTTGATACAGCGCTCATCGCAGAGGCCATCGCTGCGGGAGTTCGTGTAGAGCGTGGCCGGAGTGTGCAAGCGCTCGGTCGCACGGCAAGCAACGCCTGGCAAGCTACGCTCGACGACGGTACCACCTATGAAGCTCCGACGGTCTTTCTCGCCACAGGCAAGCATGATCTCCGCGGCCACATGCGTCCCAAGGACCCACAGCGGTGGGTTGCCTTCAAGATGTATTTTCGCCTGGCGACCGCGCAGGCTGCGGAACTCGAGCGCGCCTCTGAGTTGATGCTCTATCCCGGAGGCTATGGTGGCATCCAGCCGGTGGAAGGCGGCATGGCAAACTTCTGCTGCGTGGTGCAGCAGAAGTATCTCGCACTTGCGGGTCATCGCTGGGAGAACTTCCTCGCCAAGATGCAGCAGGACTGTCCACACCTCGCGATGAGGCTTGCGGGTGCGGAGCCGTTGCTCGCCAGGCCAATCGCCATCACCCATATCCCGTACGGTTACATCCGGCGCACAACCGGGAATGGGCTCTATTGCATCGGCGATCAGGCGGCCGTCATCCCCTCGTTCACCGGTGACGGCATATCCATCGCTCTGCATACTGCCCGCTGTGCCGCCGCTGCCTATCTTGCAGCAGAGCCGGCGCCGCTCTTCCAGGCTAAACTGCGTTCCGCACTGCTGGCCCAGATGCGCCTTGCAGAGTTCGCCGCCGATGGTTTGAACAACTCGCTCGCTCGCGCTGTCTTGCCGTTTTGCCTCAGGGTCTGGCCCGGCGTGATGCGTGTGACGGCCAGGCTCACACGCGTCGCCCAGCAAGCCCCTGTTGCTCCACAGGCAGTTGCCAGCTGAAATCGGGCCACGCCAAAACAACTCTCGTTGATCAGAACTCTCCAGGGGAGATGCCATGAAAGCCTTTGTAGTCTTAGCCCTCGCGGCCTTACTCGCTCCCGCCGCACTCGCCCAGCATCAGACGTTCGCCGTCAACCCCGACGCTAGCGAGGTCAAAATCGCTCTCAAAACAACCCACGAACTCGTCAACGGTAGCTTTCACATCCAATCCGGATCGGTTGAGTTTGACCGAAGCACTCCTCAGATGTCGGGTTCGGTGGTCGTCCTCGCCGGCAGCGGCAAGACCGGCAATGGCACCCGCGACAAAAGGATGTACAAGGAGATCCTGCAGGTCGAACAGCATGCAACTATCTCGTTTGAGCCGAAGTCTTACGCGGGCGCGATCGCTCCATCAGGGGACTCGACCATCCAGGTGACTGGTATCTTCACACTCCTTGCCACGCCTCACGAGATCACTGTCCCCATGCTTGTCCATCTTGAAGGCACAACCGCAACCGCCAAGGCTCATTTGGTCGTACCGTACATCCAATGGGGACTGAAGGATCCAAGCTTTTTGTTCTGGAAAGCGGATCACGACGTCGCGATCGACCTTCTCCTTACTGGCTCGCTTTCAAAATAGACCTAGGGGGGCAACACACGCCGTCGTTCGCCCTAGGCATAACTCATTCGGCATGGCGTGTAGCGGTTGGATCGACGCGCACGGCAGCGGAGCGGGCGTCCTCTTGTCTTCCCCGATTTAGGGTCTCTTCTGTTCTCGCCTTTCCTCACCTCGACCATTCGTTAGGGGGAACTGCAACAATCTCGACGAGCTCGAGCGCTCCCCAGTCGTGACTCTCGCGAATATGTACTCCCTGCGAAAAATGGAGAAGGTGCGCGATGCGGGGAAAAGAATAAACCCCAGCTCAGCAGCAAGTGTCTTCAGGATCTCCTCCTTCACAATTGTGGCTGAAGTACCAGCGGTCTTCATAGGTCTCCCTTTGGGGCTACACTGCGGTAGTTGTAACGGTAATGCGGAGAATGGGCAATTCAAAACCTCGAGTGATATCAGAACTTACGTAACTGTCGCTGGCGGGTGTTTTGTGGTTCTGAGCACGCATTTCTAGATGACCTCTATCGGGAATTCCCTGATACCCCCACATGTGAGAACACGTAACCGGTACAGTTCCACGTGGTTCTCTCGTAGCGATGTTTCGCGAAATTAACCAGCCACAAGAGGCTGTTTCGGATCGGTAACGCCGCTACAGGTGAACGCACCTTCAGGTTCCCCTCGCCCCTTCGTCGTTAACCGTTTCCAGCTTGTCGTTTGTACCATGGATGGAGAGACACTGATCGACAATGACCAGAGTGCCTGGCAATAACCTGCTATCACCAGCAATAACTTGCTACGACTAACTAGAGTTATTCGATGATGACTCCTCCTCATCTCGCCCCCTTATGTTCGCCCACACCCTAAAGTCATCTACCGCAAAGCGCCCACGTGCGCCTAAGCTGGTGAAGTTTCAACACACTGCACTCTGGACCCCCGCCAACGAATCCAACAGCCGCAGCCCCCGATGCCAGGAGAAACAAAATGAAACTCGCTGGACTGCTCCTTCTCTTCGCGGTCAGTGTGTCCTCATCGCTGGCGCAAACCGCGCCCCCACAGGCCACTGCCGCTGGTTATACACACTTAGTGTTCGATGATGAATTCAATTCACCCAACACTATCTCGCCCGATGGCACCGGCAACTACAACTGGTATGCGACCAATATCTACGGTCCGCCCTATTTAACCTCGAGCCAATACTCGGTGCAAAATGGGTATCTCGAAGTAAACACCGATGTTAGTGGCTACAGCTATGGTCTGTCCACGGTGAGCCCGCATAATACCGTTCAGGCTTGGCAACATGGATATTTTGAGGGGCGCATCCTGTTTTGCTCCTATTGCTCTCAGGGCGAGGGCTGGCCATCCTTCTGGTCGACCTCGATCGAATACGCCACGGGGCAAATTGCTTCGTCCGCTCCAAGTGCGGAATTAGATGTGTTCGAGTACTACGTGTGGGGAAGCTATCAGGCCTACCTCACCACAGTTCATCAGGCAGCCGGTGGCAACAAACAGCAGAACCCTAACAACGTACCCACCGTGCCGCAGGGAACAAACTACGGCGATTGGCACACTTACGGATGTCTTTGGACACCCGATGAAGTGCGTTGGTATTTTGACAACAATCTGGTGGAGACAGTCAAGACAGGCCCCGGCACGCCTTATACAGCCTTGGAGCAGGAGCACATGTTCCTCATCCTCGGAACCGGCTCAAAATGGCCCATGTATGTGGACTATGTTCATGTATGGCAATAACCCTCCGGCGGTTGGGGTGCGGTAAGTCTGTCGAGCTCGATGAGTGTTTGCTATCGGGCCAGGAGACACGCGCACCCCTGGGCCATAAGTCCATTCACCCCCATCGGACAGTTTGGACACGGAGGACAATCCATCCTCTCGATGAAACTAGCAGCCTGCGTAGGTAATTCGGCGCCGCTGACTAATACACTTCGTGTTTCATGGCAAAAGTATTTTAGTAGTTGCGAGGTATCCTGGTAATCGGCTACCGGCGTGGACACACTTCTGGAGGGAGAGCGCAAATCCTCGCGATGTCCCAGTGCGAATTGACTGTACTTTATGTGAGCCTAAGGATTAGTCTGTTGCTCCCCAAACATCAGAATAGAAACCCTGGAGGGAAAATGCCCATCAGAAAAAGTGTGCTTCCGCAGGACTTGGTTGTTTGTGGAACTCTCTGCTTATCGAAATCCCGCAGCTGCGAACAAGTGGGCGCTCACCGCATTGATATTTGCCGCGGTTCTCGTTATCGGTGGAAGAAATGCGGCCGCCGCTGCTCCGCCCCAGTCCATCAACTGCACCAATGGGCGAACCCCCACCATGACGGTCGAGATTTACAACGACTCAGCGAGCTATAACATCTATCCTGTGCTGTTCGCCGGCGCACCGAGTGGTACGGACACTTGGTTGCAAGCGTGCTTCCAGCTCACGGATGCGCAACTCGCGGGCAATCCTTATCCAAGGGCAACTCAATATCGCATGTACATCGATTGCTGCGCCAAAGGGGAGAACGGCATTCCGCCGGGCGGTTCGGTGACGATTACTCTGCCGCTTTACTCGCCGTTGGTTGGTGCAATCAATCCCAAGCAGTCGGGACAACTGATCGACTGGTGGCAGGGTGGAGGTATCAACTTTTATCGCGCCACCGTCGCGAAAGCGGAACCTCCCGCGGTGCTGCAGCAGCACTGGAAGGGCGACCAAACGGGCAATGAGGTCACGCTGGCAGACAACCCGCCTACCTGCAATAGCTGCAACCTGCATTTCTTCAAAGCGCCCGCATCGATTCCCAATAACGACCCCCAGCAGTTGACCGAATACACCCTGGGTGCGCAACCGATCAACCCCGATCATGGCCAGTCAGGCCAACCGGCGCGTCTGTGGGTACCGAATAACGTCGACTACGATGTTTCGTACGTCAACTACGTTTACATGCCGGCGGTGATGGAACCATACGGCAACCTGCTAATCGGTTATATCGGCTCGCCAAGCTCTATCAGCAATTTCAGCAAGGCCATCGACAAATGGTACACTTCGCCTCTCGGGATCGACTGGCCGCTCTATAAGGGCAACGACGGCAAAATTATTTCCGACAAGATCCCTTCGGCTCTGGAAATTTTCCTCAATTCCGCTGCCTTCGATAACACGAACGTGTTCACGCCGGCGCCTGTGGATTCGGAGCCTATCAAGGCCATGACCAAAGAATGGGAAACCTGTGTGAACGAGGATGGCCGCGACGCGATCTGCCCGTTAATGCAATCGGTTACGACGCTGCTCTTTGCCAACTACGAAAATTATCTGAGCGTGGGACTTAAGGACCGGCAGAAATGGAAGGACGTATGGGGATGCACCGGCCAACCGGTGGCGCTGGACAGGCGGTTATTCCTGGCTCATCTTTACGGCTGGACTCCGTTCCTGGAGAACTGCACGAACACCGCAGCGAACCAGCTTTACCACACGCCCGGCTACGACGATCCGAAAAAGAAGCTGAATTACGAAGCCGTCAAGGCCGACTTTGACCAACTCCAGTACTGGGTGAAGGTCCTGCAGGGCGACTATGGGAAATTCGACCCGTATGTCGCGCTTGTCCACGGCCCGGATTACCTCGATGCGCCGTACACCTATGCGTATTCCGTCGATGACGCGGTGGGTAATATGCAGACGGACGGCACCGGCCTGATCATCTCGGTCGGTGGATCGCGGAGCTTGCCGAACCCGGACCACGCCACTCCCAACGTCAACTTCCCATTTGGCTATTCCTCGTCTTATGACGGCGGTATCCACTTTGCGGAATACGGTCGATGCACGACGACGCCCGACACACCGACAGTTTCGTATTTCACCAGTTTCGCTGTGCCCGAGGGTATTGCCAACACGCGGAGCAGCATCCTCCACTGTACGAACTCGATGCAGGATAGCAAGGGACGAGTTTACCGCTTCAAACTCAAGGGTCTTCCGCCCAGCTTCCCATCTAATCCGTTTCCATCGCAGCAAGAGCGGAAGACTGCTAATAGCAATTTGATCGACTGCACCGGCAACGCTGGCCAGGTACTGAATTGGTGTCAAGATATCTATCCGTAGCAGCAAATCGACCAGAATGATCCGCGGGCGAGAGTTAACTATTATGTCGTGATGGGGGCCCCGCCACCACTCAACTAAAGTCCATCGGGTAGCGACCCCGTTGCCACAGGGGCCCCGCCTGCCTTCGCTGGCTCACGGCATAAGTCATTCGGAGTGGAGTGTCGTGATTGGATCGAGCGCGCATGGCGCGCAGCGCCGGGATATAGCTGGCGGCGAGCGCGACAGTCGTAAGTACAAGGGTGACGCCGGCGAAGATGGGCAGATCGTTAGGCGACACGCCGTAGAGCAGTCCGGCCATGAGGTGAGAGACGATGAGCGCACCGGCCACACCCAGCCCGGCGCCGCCGGCGGCCAGAACGAGTCCCCGCCGCAGAACCATCTTGAGGATATTGCCTCGTTGCGCACCGAGCGCGAGGCGAATGGCGATCTCCCGTCTTTGTTCATTCACCACATAGGAAATAGTTCCGTAGATTCCAAGCCCGGCCAGCAGCAAGGCAGTGGCCGCAAAAGACGCCACCATTTCCATTGAAAATCGTCTGACGGAAAGCGAGGTGGAGAGCACGTCATCCAGCGTCACCGCATGGAAGACCGGGAGTTCTGGATCGATGGACCGAACCTGCTCGCGCACTTGTGCGGAGATGGCGCTGGGATCGAGTTGTCCGCGAAGAAAGATGGCCAGGTCTTTGGCGGGGTGCTGGTACACGCTGCGGTAGAGCTGCGGAACGGCCGCGTCCGCCAACGATTCCGTGCGGGCATCCGCAATCACGCCGACGATCATGGTCCAGGCTGGCTTGGCAGAGCTCAACGGCTCGCGGGAATCCAGGCGCAAGCGGACGCGTTTGCCAAGCGGGTCCTGGTTTGGCCAGTAGGTGCGAGCCGCGGCCTGATTGATGACTGCAACCGGGGGCGTATCCTCAAGGTCCTGGTCGCTGAAAAGGCGTCCGCGCAACAGCGGCATGCCCAACAGGTGGAAGTATTCGGGCGAAACGATGGGACCATCGATCACCGGAGCCTCATTGTCCATGGTCTCGATGCCTTCGCGGATCAACGACAGCGGGCTGGGATGGCTGTGGCCCAGGGGAAGAGCAGCCACGTCGCCGACGGCCGCTTCTTCCACCCCCGGCAGGGTTCGGCCGCGGCGAAGAATTTCGCGCAGCAAGACCGATTCCTGGGTGGCGGTTCGGTAGATATCCGCACTGGGATCGTTGGGCCCCGGCAGCCAGGTTTGAACGGCCATGACGCGGTCAGGATTGAAACCGGGCTGCACCTTGAACAAATCCCAGAAACTGCGCAGCAGAAGGCCTGCGGCGACCATGAGCACCAGGGAGAGCGCCAATTCACTGATGACCAGAAGCTGGCGGGCGCGCGAACGTTCCGGCGATCCCTTAGTGCCGCGGCCTTCTTGTCTGAGTGTACCGATCAAATCGGAGCGGCTCATGAGCCAGGCGGGGGCAAGCCCAAAGACGGTCCCGGCTGCGACGGAGACGGCGAGAGCGAACACCAGGACCCCCCAGTTGATCGATATGTCGTTCAGGTGCGGGAGACTCTCCGGAATCAACCCGAGCAGGAATTTCCGGGTGAAGAAAAGAATCGCAAAACCGGCGATCCCGCCAAGCAGGAAGAGCAGCAGACTCTCGGTGAGAAACTGGCGGATGAGACGAGTTCTTTGCGCTCCCAGAGCCTGGCGAACCGCGACCTCACGGCCTCGCACACTGGACCTGGCGAGGAGAAGATTGGCGACGTTGACGCAACTGATCAGCAGGACCAATCCGACCGCGCCGAACAGCAGAATGAGAGTTTGGCGAACGCTGCCGACCACGCTTTCGCTGAGCGGACTCAGGCGCACGGTCCATGCGGTCTGTGGCGGATAATCCGCCGGATATTGCTTTTTCAGCGATTGAACCAGCGCATCGAGGTGCCCCTGCGCGGCCGCAATCGAGAGACCGGGCTTCAGGCGCGCGACCGCGCGACCCTGCAGACGTGTACCGCGCAGCGGAGGCGGAAACGGCAGACCGGCCATGCCGGCCGCCAACCACGTTTCCGTTTTCCGCTCCTCGCTGGTAGAGCCCAGATCGCGAAAACCGCGCGGCATCACGCCCACGACGTGATAAGCGTCGTTGTCGAGTCGCAGAACTTTGCCGACAATGTGTGGATCGGCTCCGAATTCTCTCCGCCACACCTCGTCGCTGATCACGGCCTCTAAGTTGAAGCCAGGAGTAGCATCGTGGGGATCGAATGTGCGGCCCAACTGCGCGTCGACACCGAGGACCGCGAAGTAATTCGGCGTAACGTGCTTGTAGCTGAGACGCTCCGGCTGTGCACTGCCAGTGAGGTTCACGTCTGCGCCAGTGCCGGAAAACGACACGGACTGGAATATCCCGGAACTCTGCAGGTCTCTCCACTCAGGGACGGAGATCCCGACGTTCTGCGCGCCTACGCCGGAAAGATCGCCCTGGATGAGCACCAACTCGGCAGGGTTTGGATACGGCAAAGGGTGCAGCAGCGTGGCGTCGATCACGCTATAGATCGCGGTGGTGGCTCCGATGCCCAGCGCCGTGGTGGCGATGGCAATGAAAGAGAATCCAGGAGATCTCAGAAGCATGCGAACCGCGTACCGCAGGTCGAAGAGCAGATTCTCGAAGAAGGGAAGACTTTGCTCGGCGTGATGCTGTTCCCGTATTGCTTCGGCCGAGCCAAGCTTGAGTGCGGCCTGCCTCCGCGCCTCGGCGGACGACATACCTGCGCGCACGTTCTCCTCCGTCTGGAACGCAAGATGATCGGCGATCTCTTCCTGCAGGCGTTGGTCGGCATTCCGTTTTGTCACGAAATTCGACAGGCGTATCGAGAGGCGTCGTAGGACTTTCATGCCAGGTCCTCGGTTTTGACTTGGAAAAAGCGGGCAATGATCGCCGCGGTTTGCTCCCAATCGCGCGTCTCCGCCTGCAGCTGCCTGCGGCCGGCAGCTGTGAGACGATAGAAGCGGGCTCGGCGGTTGTTTTCCGACGCGCCCCATTGCGAGGCAATCGAGCCTTCATTCTCCAGCTTCAGTAGCAAGGGATACAGCGTGCCCTGGTTGACATCCAGAAGCTCTCCGCTAATCTGCTCGATGCGCCGCGCGATACCGTAGCCGTGCTGCGGCCCAAGGAGGTCCAATGTCTTGAGCACCATCAGGGCAAGCGTTCCTTGCAAGACGTCCGGCTTTTCCTTCATCGCGAGTCCCACCTTTAGGTTTCCAACAGGAATAATGATGACATACTTCCTTTTGGAAACCAACAGGAAATTTCGGTCTTTCTTGCGACGACAAATCCGGAAATCCGGGGAAGCCACGGGATCTGCGGTTCCGCGGACCCCTCGTGGAAACGCGGAATTTTTGAGGCGACAAGTTATGGCCAGGATCAAGCATCTCGCAGTCGCGCTCGCGTTCACAGCCTGCGCCGGAAATATACCGGCGAACTATGCGAACGCCGCTAACACGGCTGAAAAGACCGTTCCGGCCTTACCGGCAAAGGATGCGCTTGTGACGCTCGAAAAGAGCGCGTACGAGGCTTGGAAGTCTAAGGACGCGAAGTTCTGGGACACCTTTCTTTCCGACAACTTTGTCGGCTGGGGTTCGTCCGGCAGGCTTGATAAGGCGTCGGCAACAAGGCAGTACACCGGCGCCGGGTGCGCGATCGAGAGCTACGCCCTCTCCAACGAGAAGATGAACTCGCTTGGCAAGGGTGTGGCGCTGATCACTTACAAGATAACCCTTGACGGCACATGCGACGGACAAGTGTTGCCGGCTAACAGTTGGGCGGCGAGCGTATATGTTCGCAACGGTGGCAAATGGAAAAGCGCCTTTCACGCGGAAGCTCCGGTTGTCGATGCAAAGGCGGGGCTCGAAAAGCCGGCTGAAAAGAAGAAAGCCCCTCAAGAAGACGAAGGTCAATCCGCCGCCCCGGACACCAGTACCGATCCGATGCTCGCGGTCGAAAAGACTGTATGGGAAGCATGGAGATCACACGACGGCGAGAAACTTGAGGGCCTGATGGCCAAGGATATTTCCTTTATCAACATTTTTGGCACCTACTTCGCAACCAAGGCCGATGCTCTGAAGGACTGGACCGCGGCCGGATGCGATGTCAAGCGCGTCAGCGTCACCCAGTCCGAGCGCACGATGCTCTCGCCGGCAACCGGCATCCTAACTTTCGTAGGCACTGCCGACGGAACCTGCTACGGCCAGGAAGTCAATTCTGCTATTTGGGGCACGTCGGTCTATGTTAAGGACGGCGATGTGTGGAAATGGGCTTTTGGCATAAACACACCCGCACGCGGTAAGGGTGCCTAGAGGCTGCGGGCCTTTCGGGGACAGAATCAATCCAGGACAAGGAAACCCGGGGGACGGAAGGAAAGTTGACCGCATGACTTACTGAGTTGCTGCCGAAAAGGGTGTTTGAACTAAGCCGCTGGCGCGGCGGACGCTGCTGCAGTGGTGGTCCCTCAGCCCTTTAGGCGGTTTAAGGTTTGGTCACAAGGAGGCTTTTGTGACCCATCTTCGGCAGAAGATGCTGGATGAGCTCCAGCGTCGCAACTACTCACAGAACACGATCTATACCTACCTGCACGCGGTAGAAGAGTTTTCCAGGTATTTTCACCGCTCGCCAGACCGGTTGGGACTTGATCACATCCGGCAGTATCAGGCCTATCTGTTTCGGGAACGCAAGTTTCAAGCAGGGACGATAACATGCTGCACCGCAGCTTTGCGTTTTCTCTATGTCAAGACTCTGCGACGCCCGTATCTCCCCGAGCACATCCCATTTCCCAAACGCCCCAGGCCGTTACCCGTTGTACTCAGCCCAGAAGAGGTTCAGCGGGTGATTGATTCAGCAGAGAACCTGATGCGCCGCACCATGGTGATGACACTGTACTCAACCGGCATCCGCTGCTCAGAACTGTGCCATCTCAGGGTCTCCGATATCGACAGCGAACGCATGGTCATTCATATCCAAAAGGGCAAGGGCGGCCGCGATCGCGATGTTCTATTAAGCCCCAAGCTGTTGGAGACTCTTCGTGAGTACTGGCGCTGGATGAAGCCCAAGACCTACCTGTTCCCAGGTACGGTGAAGAACTGGCGAGCGGATAAGCCCATTACGCCGAAGGTCGTGTGGAAGGCTGTAAACGAGGCTGGTAAGCGCGCCGGCATCAGCAAGCGCGTTGCGCCCCATTTGCTTCGACACAGCTTCGCGACGCACATGCTTGAAGCCGGTGCTGACCTGCGCACCATCCAGGTTCTGCTTGGCCATGCCAAGATCGGCGATACGGCACTCTACCTGCATCTGTCCCGCCGCCATCTGCAAGCGGTTGCCAGTCCGCTGGAAGCAATCGAGGTTTCGCGTCCCGATGAAGTGAAGCGTTCCAGGAGGCTGATGAAGCGATGAGCCGGCCCACCCTCGAGGTGGCCGACATCGTCCGCGCAGCGGGCAACAGATTCTGGGAAAAGCACAAGTCACACTTTGCATGGGTACATCGCAAGGTGCTCGATGCCATCGTCCGGTGCCGAACCGCGGCACTCGGCGGTCATCGGGATAAGTGCATCCGCTGCGGCCATCTGACCGCCTCTTATAACTCATGCAGAAATCGGCACTGCCCGAAGTGCCAGGGGAACGTGCGCGCAAAATGGTTGGCGGCGCGTGCGACTGAGCTGTTGCCCGTTCCCTACTTCCACGTCGTCTTCACTTTGCCGCACGAACTCTGCGCTCTGACCCTCCAGAACAAGCGGTTGCTCTACGATCTGCTCTTCCGCACCAGCTCAGCTTCGCTGCTCGAACTGGCTCGCGATCCCAAGCACCTGGGAGCGAACATCGGGTTCCTCGGCGTGCTCCATACCTGGGGACAGAACCTCCAGGTTCATCCCCACATTCACTACATCGTTCCCGCTGGCGGCCTTGCTCTCGATGGTTCCAGATGGATCGACTCGTCGCGCCGATTCTTCCTGCCCGTTGAAGCACTCAGCAAGGTCTTCCGCGGCAAGTTCTGCGAGCAACTACGCGAACTTTTCAAACAGGACAGACTTCAATTCCATAACTCACTTCAGCAACTTGCCTCACCTGGCGCATTCAACTATTTCCTCTGGCAACTCGGCCAAAAGGACTGGGTCGTCTATGCCAAGCCACCCTTCGGCGGCGCAGAACACGTTCTCAACTACCTGGCGCGCTACACCCATAGCGTCGCCATCTCGAACCATCGGCTCGTGGCCTTTGAGAACGATCGCGTGTCATTCCGCTGGCGAGACTATGCCCATGGCGGCAAGAAAAGGGTCATGACCGTCTCAGCAGATGAGTTTCTGCGCAGGTTTCTTCTCCACGTGCTGCCCAAAGGCCTGGTTCGCATCCGCCACTTCGGCTTCTTCGCCAACCGAAGAAGGGAAACTGCCCTCACACGCTGCCGCGAGTTGCTTGGCGCGGCGACCAGCGCAGAGCGCTCCGAAACTACAAATCTGCCGCGTTGCCCCGCCTGCTCCGCAACCATGCTGGTCATCGAACGGTTCACCAGTGCTCAACTTTACTTCCGGACTGACCTGATCCTCGCCATTCCACAGAAGTGCAGCAATGACAGTTCATAAAACTTCCATGGCCTACGACGTCGATACCCCCATCGCCCGGTGGCATGCTCGCGCATGCAAGGCCGTTGTGTGCCAACAAGCTGTTTACCCACTCCGTCTACACCACTGGCTCACAATCTGCAGGACACAGTTCCATCCGCGAGCAGAACTCCCATCGCTCCAGTGGCCGGGCCTCGCACCGGCAATGTCCCTAACCAGCCAGCCGCCGACATTGAAAATGCATAGGTAGATCACCGCATCCGCCGCAAACGCCAGCGGCTCAGTTCAAACGACTCTATCGAAACTGCCCCGACCGGAATAATTTGGCTCAATCCTGCCTTGTCTTCCGGGGCAGTCCCGATAGAGACCTAACGTTTATGAGGATCAATCCCCGATCTCGGCCAAGCTTCACCAGAATCACATCGGCCTGCGAATGGGTCTCGTCTGCGTATACTACGAGATAAATTTCGCCGCTTCAAATAGGCGTCTGTAGATGCGCTTAGTTAGGTCTGTGAAGGCGAAGGGTTACCGGTCCTGGGAGCACTTGATAATCGTCGTAAACGGACATTCCGTTGGTGTAGACCTTCACTCGAACTCTATCGCCTGCTTTGCCATTCACCTTGAGTTTGAATCTTCCGAGATCGTCAGGTGCCGCGGTTGCATCCTGGTCGTCCACGAAGATTTTGATGGCGCTTTCCGCGCCTGGCAGTGGAGTGACGGTGCCGGTGAGGACTACGACTGGAGCGCTTCCTCTCACGAGAGGCAAGTTCAGAACATTGCTTTCCAGTTTTGGTTCCTGCCATTGTTCTTCATAGCCTTCGACCTGTGGCAGGACCCTCAGCGTTGAGTTCCTGAACTTTGGCGGGATGCCTTTGAAGTCGGCTTCGCCGTTCGCGTCGAGGAATGCGGTGCGGCGGTCGTTGTCCAGGTCGATGGTAATCTTGCCCGAGGTGATCACAGGATCGCGCTGGTCGGCGCCGTGAGCGCGCACCGTGAGGTCAAAGGTATCCGGCGCGGATGGAACGAGCTTGAATCCACCGACCAGAACCAGGCAGAAGAGAACGACCGGGCCACCGAGTTCGAGGGTGTTACCGAGATGCTTGTGAGTGAATCGGGCGTAGCTCTTCATGGCGCCGAATAGGAACGCAGCGCACGAGAGTGCCCACGGAATCAACAGAAGATAAAAGACCTGTCCCTGGACCCCACCCGCGACGAGCTGATTAATTCGATAAACATAGAGCAGCGTAAAAGCTGCGGCGCAGACGAGCCCAACCAGGGCGATGATCACATAGCCTTTTGCGGAGAGCGGCTGCCTGGGGTCGCCGGCCAGGGGTTCGGTCGTGCTACGCCTGCCGGGTTTTTCTCCGTTAGTCTTGGTCATTGTTTGTTTTTGTTCTTCTCCCGGATCTGTTTCGCTTGTTCTTCATACGCTCTGGCCTCTGCTTTGCGTCCCAGTTTGTTCAAAGCCGCTGCCAGGTTTTCCGCTGTCCGTGCGACCGATGGGTGGTCCGGGCCAAGGGCTTTGACATCGATGGCCAGAGCGCGTTCGAAGAGCGGCGCTGCCTCGCTGTATTTTCCTTCCGTATAGTAGAGCGTTGCCAGGTTATTGAGACCCCTCGCGACGTCTGGGTGATCCGGCCCCAGGTTTTTTTCGTCGATGGTCAGAGAGCGCTTTAGCAGCGGCTCTGCGTCACTGTATTTTTTTTGCTGAACATAGTTTGCGGCCAGGTTGTCGCCGATTTCTGCAACCCGCGGATGGTCCGGCCCGAGGGCTTTTTCCTCGATGACCAGAGCGCGCCGGTACAAAGGCTCCGCCTCTCTATCCTTGCCCTGGTAAGAGTAGACCTCTGCCAGGTTGTTGAGGTCTGTTGCCATGCTTGTGTGGTCGGGCCCAAAGGCCTTTTCATCGATGGCCAGGGCTCGTTTGACCAACGGTTCGGCTTCGGCATACCGGCCCAGCTCATTGTAGAGGAGCGCCAGGTTGTTGAGATCAGCTGCAACGTCTGGGTGGTCGGGTCCCTGGGCTTTCTCATCGATGGCCAGGGCGCGTTTGTACATTGGTTCCGCTTCGCTGTATCGGCCCTGCCTGTCGTAGAGATCAGCCAGGTTGTTCATGTCACTGCCAACGTCCGGGTGATCGAGCCCCAAAGCCTTTTCATCGATGACCAGGGCGCGCTTGAACAAGGGCTCCGCCGAACTGTAGTTTCCCTCTTCCACATAGAGCTCTGCGAGGTTGTTAAGTTCGGCGGCGACGTCTGGGTGATCGGGACCTAGAGCTCTTATAACGATTGATAATGCTCGCTTATACAACTGCTGTGCCGCAGGGTATTTGCCCTGGGTGAAGTAGAGCGCAGCCAGATTATTGAGGTCTGACGCAATGGCTGGGTCGTCTGGCCCCAAGGCCTTTTCGTCGATGGCCAGGGCGTGCTTGTGTAGCGTCTCCGCGTCGCTGTAATTCCCCTGTTCCTGGTAGACAGTTGCCAGGCTATTGCTGATTGCCGCGACCTGGGGATCGTCTGGTCCGAGGGCTTTTTCGTCGATGGCCAGGGCCCGCCGATATAAGGTGACAGCCTCGCCATACTTCCCCTGGCGATTGTCGAGCTCTCCCAGGTTGATGAGATTGGCGGCAACGTCAGGGTGTCCTGGTCCCAGGGTAGTTTCATTGATGGCCAGGGCGCGCTTCAGCAGCGGCTCCGCTTCGCCGTACTGTGCCTTGGCGCTCAAAACTTCGCCAAGATTATTCAAGACAACGGGGTCATCGGGGTGAACGGCGATCACCTTCCGGAGCGCGGCCTCCGCTGCCGCATAGTGCGCCAGTTCATACTCTGCACGCGCCAGTGGAATATATCGGATTAAGTCAGAGGTTGGAGATGAAAGAGACGCAGTGATGTATCGGCTTGCCACTGCGTACTGGCCGTCATAGAGCGCTGCCAGGCCTTTGTTATAGGGGTCTTCTACTGAGGCGCTCCACGCGGCGATGGCTGATTTCAGCTCCTCGAGTGAGAAGCCAAGTTCGCTGGCCTTTTGGGCAAGAAATGTCTCTCTCGCTGGATCGACAGCTTCGTTTGCTCTCGGCGGAGAGGATGCGGCGGAACTCTGCGCGGAGGGGTGAAATGCGGCCTCGACAAGGTGGAAGTGGAGCGCCCGAGCGTCGGGCTCTAGTTCGGCTGGAACATAGTTGTCTTGGGCTTGCTTTGCATACAGCGGCCCTTGTTGGCTAGGCAGCGAACCGCGAGTCCCTCCCGGGGGTTTTACCTTCGCAGGGAACTGCGCGGTATCGTCCAGAATGAGGCAGCCTATGATTGAGCCGACCGCCTCCACAGACTTCAGCTTGGGATCACCCGGACGCAGTACGAAGATCTGGATATCTCCCTGCCCGGGATCGTGCAGATAGGCCCTCCCATTCTGCAGTTCGCACGGTCGGGTGATGACCCAGTCTTTCACGTGAAATACGACCGGTCCGCCGACTTTCAGATTATTGGACAAAAACGTGAACTCCCCGTGGTCGGTGGTCTGATATTCGCCAGCGCCCTCGACGTGCACTTGTGCGTGGCCGACTTCGTTTCCGCCGACCTTCTGAACTATTCCAGAAAAAGGAGCCGGCTGCTGACCGTACATGCCCACCGGGTAAAGAATCGTCGCGATCGCGCAACTGATCAACCATCTTCCAGGCTTCATCACCATAGTCGCGCTCGTCTTCATGCTATAGCCTTCCGGACGGCACTCGCCTGAATACCTCTCTCGAAGTCGAGTGTCCGAAGATTAAGCTCATGATGGTGGTGTCGCCGGGCTCAGGATGCTCCAGGGTTTCGGCGAATTCGCCCATGAACTGCTCCAATAGCGAAACGCTGGAATGATAACGAATCCAGCGGTGGTTGTCCCACGTCATAGGCGTAGGGTTGCAGGCGTCAGTGCCGTCAATGAAATGCTGGATCAGATGATCGGCAGCCTGTTCCCCATAGCCGCTGAGGGGGTGACAACTTTGGCCGGCATGTTCAGGTTCAGGCCGCCTTCACGTTTATTCAGAAAGACGTGAACGATGCGGTTGCGATATCCGGGCGCCGCCGCCTGGAGATTGTCCATCCGGTTGCGTGCCGCATTGATCATGGAAAACACGGCGTCGAGCGTGTTGCCAATGCTCTTGGTGGTGCCCAGCCGCGTCCACAGGTTGGCGATGCCGCCAAGGTTCGAGGTGGGCATCCAGGTTCGGGGTGAGTTGTCTTGCCGATCGGCCCGCAGGTCGGCCAAATCCAAACCGAAGGTTGGCCATTGTGGGACCGGGCTGTCGTACAAGTGGAAGGGAAAATTACTGGTGATGTCGCTAGGGACGCGTTTCGCGGGTGCGGGCTCATCGACGTTCTCCGCCGTCGGGTGAAATCGACCGCGTACAGCGGCACTGCGCAAAATAGGCTGGGAAAGCTCAGGCTTAGCCGCACCGCCAGAATTACCGGAAGATTATCGTGGTCAGGCAGTGGCTTGAGACCGATGCTGTCGAGTTGTTTGCCGTGGGCCTCGTGGTGAGGGCGCAACGCCGACAGTCCGAAATGCCGACTTCCATGTAAGACAAAGTCAATGGCAAAACACGAGGCCCGTGGCGCCTCCGGAGAGCGCACATTGCGTGGATCAGGATCCTCCGCTGCGGGCCCAGCCAGATTCTCGAGCCGTCCTCGCGAAAGACCGATTACAGACAGAAGTTGCAGTAACCTCTATCTGAAGGTGAGGATTCATGAGTGAGCGTCGGCTGTTCATCATTGCTGTGATCACGGCTTTGTCCATGGCGAATGCATTCCGAGCGATCGGTCAGTCTCTCGACGGTCAGCAGACGATCCTCTTTGGCGCTGCCTACTATGAAGAGTATGCCCCCTCAGACCGTCTGGACGAGGACGTGCAGATGATGAAGGCGACCGGTATCACCGTGGTGCGGATTGCTGAGTCAACCTGGGGCACATTGGAACCGAAGCCCGGTGTCTTCGACTTTAGCCATGTTGACCGAGTACTCACTGTCATGGACAAAGCCGGGATCAAGGTCATCGTGGGGACGCCGACCTATGCGATCCCCACCTGGCTCGCACGAGAGCATCCGGACGTTCTTGTGGTGACTCCGAGGGGACCTGCCGAATACGGCCGGCGGCAGAATATGGACATCACCAATACCGCTTTTCGAGACGCTGCCAAGCAAGTAATCGTCGCTCTCGTCGACCATGTTAAGGACCATCCTTCGGTCATCGGCTACCAGTTGGACAATGAGACCAAGGCCTACGATACGAGCGGCCCCAATGTTCAGGCCGCCTTTGTGAAGTTCATGCAGCAGCGCTATCCCGATCTGGCGGTTATGAACAAGGAGTTTGGCCTTGATTACTGGAGCAACCGCGTCAATGACTGGGCAGATTTTCCATCCGTGAATGGTTCTATCAACGCCAGCGTCACCTCGGCCTTTGCTGAGTTCCAGCGAGGTCTGGTGACCGAATATCTTGCATGGCAGGCGGCGCTGGTTCGCGATCATGCGCGGAAGGGCCAATTCGTAACGCAAAACTTTGACCTCGATTGGCGGGGGTATTCCTACGGTATCCAGCCTGCGGTCGATCAATTCGCCGCGGCGCGTGCACTCGATGTGGCGGGTATCGATATCTACCACCCCACACAGGATCACCTCACGGGCACCGAGATCGCCTTCGGCGGAGACCTGGCGCGGTCGATGCGCGGCGGTCAGAATTATCTCGTCATCGAGACGCAGGCGCAGGGTTTTCCGGAGTGGACGCCCTATCCAGGGCAGCTTCGGCTTCAAGCGTTCAGTCATCTTGCGTCGGGTGCCAACATGGTCGAGTACTGGCACTGGGGAACCACTGCGAATTCCGTAGAGACCTATTGGCGTGGCTTGCTAAGCCAGGATTTCAAACCTAACCCCACCTACGACGAGGCGGGGTCGATCGGCAAAGATCTTGCCCGGCTGGGTCCTCAGCTGGTGAACATGCGCAAGCGCAATCGCATCGCCATCTACGTCAGCAACCGGGCACTGACTGCGTTCAATTCCTTCAAGTTCGGCTGGACCTCGACTACCACCTACAATGATGTCCTTCGCCCCTTCTATGACGCGCTCTACCGAATGAGTGCCGAGGTGGATTTCGTTGATCCTTCCACGACTGACCTGTCCGCCTACAAGCTAATTCTTGTCCCCGCGCTTTATGCTGCATCGGACGCAGATATCGAACGTCTGAATGCCTTCGCCAAGGCTGGGGGGCACCTCTTGTACACCTTTAAGAGCGGTTTCTCCGACGAGGATGTAAAGGTGCGCTCCACTACCCAGCCAGGTCTGATCGCGGAGGCCGCCGGCGTCCAATACAACCAGTTCACCATCCCCGATGGCGTCTCACTTGAGAACGATCCGTACCACGTCGGAGCCGCCGACAATACAGCTCGCTGGTGGATGGAGCTGCTGACCCCGACGACGGCCACCACGGTCGCACGTTATCACCATCCGGTCTGGGGCAAATACGCAGCTGTCGTCCGCAACAATTATGGCAAGGGTGAAGTCACGTACGTCGGCTTCATGCCCAGCGACGCCCTCGTTGAGAAGATCGTGGAGGAAAGTGTCAGACGCGCCGGCCTGTGGGGCCAGCAGCAAGAGTTCCACTTTCCGACGATCATGCGGAGCGGCACGCTGAGCGATGGACACCCAGTTCACTACCTTCTGAACTATTCGGATAAACCAGCTCTGTTGAGTTATGGTCTGCCACGGGGAAAGAACCTGCTTTCCGGCGAATCGGTGCCCCAGAATGGAACGATCGCTCTGCCCGCGTGGGGCATCGCGGTCATCGAGGAAGGTGCGCGCTAGCTGTATTCGGTTCTGCGGGTATAGATCTACTCAATTCCCTCTCGAAACAGGGCCGTTTCTTCATCCGGCAGATTCTCACTTGTTGCAAATTGCCGAGTTACTCATCGACGCGCGGATGAGTACCGAATGTCGGCTTGTCGGAAGCGGTCCCTTTCGAAGGTGGTCCCCAGCGGTCCATGTTCCTGACCAAACTCTTCCTGGACAGCCCCCTCAAAGCTACGCCAGTATCTCTGCGCTCGCCCAAACGCAGTCGCTTCTTGCTATATTCTGTGCATGAAAATTCTGCTGTTAACCTTGTGCCTGGCGGCCACCGTGCCGGCCATGGCGCAGTCCGTCGCAGTCAGTTCCTACGCCCCGCCCAAAGAGTCGACCGTTCTCGCTACTACCTTCGTCGACTGGGACTCACTGGTCCCAACCTCTACTCCGGTCGGCCAGGTGCGCCATGTCTTCGACAACCCAACCGTTGCTATGGACAAGCTCGAAGTTCACATCACTACCCTCAATCCAGGCATGGAATCCCACCCCGTTCACCGCCATCCATGGGAGGAAATCCTCCTGGTCAAGGATGGCGACTTCGAGGTCTCCATCCACGGCCGCAAGCAGCACGCCGGCCCCGGGGCCATGGTTTTCCTGGCATCCAACGATCCCCACAATGCGCGCAACGTTGGTAACAAACCGGCCACCTACTACGTCATCAACTTCGTCACTGACCTCTCGCACTCCGCATCCGCTCAGTCCGCCGCCGAACAGGCCGTCCCTGGCAAACTTGCTTCCGCCGTTATGGACTGCAACCGTCTGCCCTCCACACCCACGCCCTCGGGTTCCCGCGTCGTCTGCGTCAACTCGCCCACCCTCACCTTCCTCGCTCTTGAAAGTCACATCACGACTCTCAATGTAGGCCAACAGACAGCCAGCAATATCATCGATGCAAACGACGAGATCGTCGTCATCAAATCGGGCCAGGTTGAGGTCACTGTCAACGGCATCGCCTCGCGCATGAACGAAGGCTCGCTCCTCTACTGGGCTCCCAACGACAAGCGGACCCTGCGCAACATAGGCTCCACGCCTACGTCCTATCAGGTCATTCGCGTCACCTCAGCCAAATCGCCTAAGCCCGTTGCCAACTGACCACACGGATAAGCAGATCGCGGCAGGCAACAGAGCAAAGAACAGCAACGGAAAGAGACGCATACCACAATGGGCACATCCCTAAATACTCTAACCAGGCTCCGCACCAACACAGAATTGTGCATGCAGGCAAAGCCGGCAAGTCACACAATCAGGTTATCCGTGTCCCTCTGAAGTTACAGACGGTATAGATCGAAGTTCATTCGGCGAAGGCCTGAATCCAGCATTAGACCTGAGCATCGGCGTGGTGGGAGATTCAGCGGGAGCTATTTCGAGTTATAGAGGTCCATGCAGTAGGGCATGGGCGTACCGGCGTCCGGCAGGCTTGCTCGCTTGTAGGAGACGCAGGTTTGTCCGGTCTTTGTGTCGAGCGCCAGGATGGTGTTGTCTTCTACGAAGGGTACGAACCGCTGCGATTGCCGGGAGCACCCAACTATGAGCAACAACATTACGGCTGCGAGAATCTTCATAGGGACGCCCCGAGAGCGGTCGAGAGTGATGTAGTGCACACTCCTAGTTGATCGTGAGATTTGTCGGGAGGGAATGGCACTTTGGGGTAGTCCGGCGGCAAGAGTTTCTTGCCGGCGCATTTCTGCTGAACGGTGCTCTGCCGCCGGTTCACTCAGAGCAAGCAGAAAGGCTCACACAGCCAGCCGCTCAACATAAACGTAGTACGCGCCTCTCTCCTGTTGGTCCTTGCAGGCGAAGGCTGTGCGCAATTGCGTGGGGCCGGCGGCCAGGTTCAACGTGAAGGCGAGGAACTTTGCGTCGACGGCAACAGTCTGACTCTGATGCTGGCCGGCGATGTTGATCGATCCGGAGACAGCACCGATGGAGACGCCGGGAGTCTGTTCCTTGTTGTCGGGCGGGTTGTGATAGGTGGCGTTGATCGCTGCGTCGATCTCCTGAGGCCAGCGTCGCAGCTCAAAGCGGTAGCGGCCGGCACGCGACACATCGACCGCCCAGAATCCGTTTGCTGCCGGACCCGTCAGGATCTGCCTCTGATGCCAAACGTTGAGCGCATCCGGGCTGTGCCAGTCCATACTCGTGAGGCACGCCGGATTCTCATGGTCGTTACCCAGCACAATGCGCACCATGCGTGCATTCTGCGGCGCGATGGTGGCCCACCAGGCATCGTATTTCTTACTCAGTGCGGCGATCACCTCGGGATTCTGCGCCGCGATGTTGTTGTGCTGCCCGGGGTCCTGGGTGATGTCGTAGAGCTCGAGCTTTGCCGGATCGCCCTGAGGCGTTGGATTCACCAGGCGCCATCGCTGCGTCATCACCGAGGTCGCCCGCCATTTCACCAGTAACTCATCGCGTTGCGAATCGACGAAGATGGTCCGGTCGGGCCAGGCCGCGGTGCTTCGCGTGCTGCTCTGGAGGAGGAGTGGGCGCAGAGAAGATCCATCGGGTTCGCTGGCGCGATTCTGTAATGAGCACAGATCTGCGAGGGTCGGCAGCAGATCGATGTCTTTGGTCAGTGTGCTGACATCGCGGCCGCCTCCAATGCCCCCGCCAGGCCACTCAACAAAGAGGGGGACGCGATGACCGCCCTCATACGGAGAGCCCTTTTCCCCGCGCATGCCCGCATTGAAGACCTTCACCCCGTCGGCTCCGCCATTATCCGTGGCGAAGATCAGGATCGTGTTTTCGCGCAGACCCCGCCGGTCGAGGAACTGCACCAGCCTGCCCACGTCCGCGTCAATCTCCGCCGTCATGCCATAAAAGCCGGGCTGCGTCAGCCCGGGAACGTGCTCGTAGGGCAGAGTGTCTTCTTCGAGTGCCCAGGTGGGTATATGCGATGCGGTCGTGGGAATGTAGCAAAAGAATGGCGAACCGGCATCCTGTGCGCCGGTCATGAACTTCATGGCCTGGTCGAAGAAGACGTGGGTGCTGAAGCCCTCGTATTTCTCGAAGCGGCCATTATGCCGGTAGGAGTCGTTGCGGTCATCGTTGCCGAAGTAGTCGGGCGTCTGCCAGATGCCGCCACCGCCGCACACCACCACCTCATCAAAGCCGCGATCCTGTGCCCGGCAGGGATAGTTGTCGCCAAGATGCCATTTCCCGAACAGCCCGGTGCGATATCCCGAGGATTTGAAGCAGTCTGCCAGCGTCGCCACCCCTGGCTGCAGGATGCTGCGGCCCATGATCGTGTGCCACACGCCGACCGAGTTACAGTACTTGCCCGTCATGAGCGCCGCGCGCGAAGGCGAGCACGTTGGGGACACGTGGAAGTTGGTGAAGCGCACCGACCTTGCATGCATGCTGTCGATATTCGGCGTCTTGATGTAGGGATTCCCCAGGCAGCCAAGATCCCCATACCCTACGTCGTCCGCCAGCACGAAAACAACATTGGGCGCCTTATTCTGCGCCTTCGCGAGTTGGCTGGCGCCGATTGAGGTAGCCAGGGTCTGTCCCGCGATCAGTTGCAAGACGGTACGGCGGGTGATGGGACGTGACTGCACACAAACTCCTCTTCTGGTGATCAATCAACCGGACCGCACTCAAGCTTGAGAGCGGAGACTGAGCTCTCGCGCCGAATTATAAGCCACCGCAAAGTTTGACCTTTTTTTACCCGAGACAGCCCACGAGGGAAGCACGACGCACCCTACCCCGATTAGCGCGATAATGGCCGCGTGAGGAAGCAATGCCGAAATCTTCTTTGATGCTGGCGGGTGGGGGCGTGAAAGTCGCGTTCCAGGCGGGGGTTTTGCAAGTATTGCTGGACGAAGCGGGCATTCAGTTCGATCGAGGCGACGCCGTCAGCGCAGCTTGCTTCAATCTTGCCATGTGGGTGCAGGGGATGAGCGGGACTGAGATCGCGGACAATTGGCGAAATACGCCACCGCTCTCCGAAGTAGATCTGAATACTCCTCAGCTTGCGCGCTTGCTTTATGCCGCTTCCATTTTTGATCTGGACGGGTTTCGCCGAACCGTCTTCCCGTCATGGAAGCTCGACTGGTCCAAGATCAGGTCCAGCCCGCGCGAGGCTACCTTCAACGTGTACAACTTTTCAAAGCATGAGTTACGTCCGATTCCTGCGAGTGACCTCACGGAAGATCTTCTCGTGGCGACCGCTTCTTTGCCGATGTGGTTCCCTCCGGTCAAGATTGACGGTGACACCTACATCGATGCGGTGTTCAACATGGGCGCTAACATTGACGAGGCGATTCGCTCGGGAGCTGATGAACTGTGGGTCATCTGGACGACAAGCCAACGTGGCGAATGGTTCGACGGCTTCGTCGGCAATTTCTTTGGCATTTTCGAGGCTACGGTGGTCGGCAGCTACAAGAGCGCCCTGGCTCGGATTGCAGCCAATAATAGCGCGCTCGAACGTGGGGAGAGAGGCGAGTTTGGACGAACAATCACCGTGAAAGAGATCAAGGCCGAAGTCCCCGTGCATTATCTGCTGAACTTCAGCCGAGACCGTGCGACGGAGTGTGTAAACCGTGGAGTGGAGGCGGCCCGGCAATGGTGCGATGCGGCCGGCATTAAACGGCGTACCGGCCCGGTTTACATGCCAGCGGCTTCTGTTGAGAAGATCGCAGTTCGGTTTAGCGAGACCATGAAAGGCTTCGTTGGATTCGGTGCTATTGAATTTGAGGCGGGATTCGAACAAGGAAAGGGCGAGGGCACAGCCCTTACTGTTCATCTGGACGTTTCCATCGAGAATCTCGACGAATTTCTTGCGCTGCCGGAGCATCTGTCCGCGATTCAGGGTTCGATCGAGTGCGCGCGCTTGGGTGGTACACGCCCCATTGACGGCGGCAGTCTGCATCTTCTGGTAGATTCGGGCGATCCGTCTCGAAAGCGCATTCAGTATCAGGTGTCATTCAAAGATGTTGCGGGCACCGCATATGAACTCAGAGCCGAGAAAGATCTGATCCATCAATTGCAAGGCGATGCATGGCAGGAGGTTTCAACGGCATTCGTAAAACTGTGCGCCGGCAATGGAAGTGAAATTTCGCCGGTTGCTGCCGGCATGATCCGGACCAATTTCTTAGGTGAGATTGAACAAGTCGCTAGTCTTAGGGCCGAGGCCCCGACGGCTGCCGCGAGAGCCCATGCCCTGGCTCGTTTTGGCGCCTTTTATTTCGGCAGACTCTGGGACGTGTACGCGCGGCATCTGCTCCCCGTCGCGCCGTTTTAGCTGAGCGAAAAACCGGGCAGGCATTCGACAAGGTAAATCGCCCTTTCAGCGAACTTTCCGGCCGTTCACCCGAGTCGCGGTAGAAGGATCGTTCTGGTTCTGGCGCCACGTTGGGTGGTTGAAGTGAACGACCGAATCGCCGTTATACGACGCGACGGCATTGTTGAACGTCAGGGTGCCGATCGGACGCCAGTTGCGGAACGTCCGTCGCAGGCGTAACGCGTTGCCCGTCGTCCATCCTTCGTCGGTGACCTCGATATGGAATGTGAGCGTGCGTTTCGCCGCCGCATCACCCCGATCAAAGATTTGTCCCATAATCTCGTCGCGGAAGTCGAGCTCCTTCCCGGCAATCCTTGGCTGCCCGGGATCGACGATCAAGCGCATGAATTGGGGAGCCTGGGTGGGCGATCCCGCCGGCTTGCCGAGCTCCGCGATGGGATACAGCTGACGAATCGATGGCTGTTTGTCCACCTTGCCGAAGATAAGTCCAGTCAGAAGTAGAATCGGCACGCCACCGCCCCGGCGAGAAACGGTTGTGTCGGGCGCGTTACGCAACTCCGCGTCATTCACGAAGTCGGTGTCTGCTCCCCCAATGTCTTCCTGAGTTATGAAATTTGCTGTGCGCAGGGGTGCGGTATGGTCTCGATCCATGGTGGGGAAGAGCTTGCCGACAAGTGCCAACGATCGAGTGTGGCCGCGCCGCGTCTCGGTGCAGCACGTCGAATACCTGGCGATCGTAAGGGCCGCACTGGCTGTCGCGAAATACCCCGAATACTCGGTTTCGGCTGTAATTCGCCATTCCCCTACCAGACAAATGCCGTTTGGATGCAACAGACGGCGATATCCCATGCGATCCGGCCCCCACCGCAGGTCCGCTTGTGAATCGACTGCTCGCTCGGTAGCCCTCTGAAACAGGGACGGTGACCCGAAGGGCAGGATCCCCCGTAAGAGGCTGCCAAATGTAACCTCGTACACGGGTAATGGTGGCTCATTCTCGCTACCCCAGACTGGTTGATAGGGGTTCGCAAACACGGCGTCCGCTACCTCACGAAAAGTTGAGCCAAGATAGCTGCGATCTTCTTCGGTGATCGCTTCGATCCCTAAATCAACCATCGGTAAACCCCCACCTTAAATGTGTAGCGCGGTCGACAACCTTTGCGACCAATTGCACACTAGTGGATGATGTCATGGCAAGGTCTGTCCCGCTCTTTTCTAGAGCCCTGCGAGCCCCCGTCGGCCCCGCCACACCCGCGGTTTTACCATTAAATCTCACCCTTTTTCGAACATGGTCTACACTTGTCTGCCAGGAGGATTCAAAATGCCGCAAGTAACCGTGTACAAACCAAATGGTGAGGCTCTGCTATCAACGAACGCGAAAAAGTTCGAGCAGACCAAGGGAGGCTTGATCCTTCATCTTGAAGGCGAACACGCCAAGGTTTACGGGACTACCATGATCACCACGTTGCCCTACGTCATCCTATGTGGGCAAGGCTGTTAGCGTTGTGTGGTTGAACGGGCAGGCGAATTTGCTGGTTCAGTTTTCTCAACTCGCCAAGTTGGGCAGCACATGAATCTTTCGCTGACCCTGAGTCCGCGGAAGAGACTGTCGAACGACGGGCACGGCTTGAGCGGACGTGCCGTAATGGTCTGGTTGGTCCGGTTGTTCGGCTGTCGCCGAAATGGCAACACGTTCTCGAGTTGCGTTGAAGAAAAACTCAGACGCGAAAGAGAGATAGCTTTTCCCCTGTAGCTCTCGAAAAGCGTACCTCAGCGGCTGAAGCCGTCAAGCGCCGTCTAATCTACGGCACGGCTGAAGCCGTGCCCTTTGTTGGACGGCTTATTCCCTGAGCTTTTGGGGTCACCGAAAGCTCCTGCGCTGGTCAGATTGGCCGGTTTGAAAAGTCTAATTTGCACGGGTCTGTTTAGCTCATGACGCTAATCCTGGGCAGGATTTGAAAGAACGACCTAGTCCCGTAGAGCCTGCCCTGAGCTTGTCGAACGGGGACGGCTGAAACATCCGCTTGCGGCTGAAACGATAAGATAGCGGCGTGAACACCATCAAAGACACAATCCATTGGCTGCTCGATGCGGACCCGGCAATCAGCTGGCAGGCTATGCGCGATCTAACCGACGCTTCCCCGGCGGAAATCGCTGCGGAGCGCGTCCGGGTCCCGCACGAAGGAGTCGGAGCCGAAGTTCTCGCCTGTCAGGGCGCGGACGGCCCATGGCACCTTGCCGGCGAACCCGACTGGCTCCCCACCCTTTTCACCTTCCTCCTCCTGCGTGCAACCGGCGTCGACCCCGCCGATCCTGCTGTGGGCTCCGCAGTAGCCCGCCTTGAGGCAGGCTACCTTTGGGACGAGGAGTTCCGCGACAAGCCGTTCAAGACCTTCTTTGAAGGCGAGGTGGAACCCTGCATCAACGGGGGCGTGCTCGCGCTTGGCGCCTACTTCGGGCGTCCGGCGGAGAGTCTCATGCGCCGTCTCGTCAGCGAGCAACTCGACGACGGCGGTTGGAACTGCGAAGCACCCAAGAGCTCGCGCTCATCGTTCCACACGACAATCTGCGTGCTGGAGGGGCTGCTTGAGTACGAGCGTGCCGCCGGGCTGGTGCCGGAGATTGCGGCGGCCAGACGGCGAGGTGAGGAGTACCTGCTCGAGCGCGGTCTCTTTCGAAGACGCTCGACCGGTGAGGTCGCGAATCCGGTCTTTCTCGAGTTCGCCTATCCGCCCCGCTACCACTACGACATTCTCCGGGCGCTGGACTATCTCAGGGACGCTGGTGTCCATCCCGATGCGCGCATCGACGATGCCGTGCATGTCGTGGAGAGCCGGCGGCAGGCCGACGGGCGATGGCTCCTCGATTGCGCGCACGCCGAAGGGCTCGCCTTGCCGTTCTCCGAATCGGTGGGTCAACCAAGTCGATGGAACACGCTCCGGGCCCTGCGCGTGCTCCGTTGGGCGTCTCAAGCAAACCAGAAAAAGGGGTAGCCAGGTTCATGGTTTCTATTGAGCAATGCATGCGGATCGCTGCACCGATCCGGCGTTGCTTTGACCTGTCACGCAGCATAGAGGTGCATCTGCTGGGGGCAGAGTCGTCGGGCGAGCAAGCCGTCGGGGGAGTGACGACAGGTCTTATTGGCCCAAACGAGTTTGTCCGTTGGCGCGCCAGACACTTCGGGATCCATCAACATCTCACGAGCAAAATAACTGTGTTTGATTCGCCCAACTATTTTCAGGACACGATGATAGAAGGAGTATTCACCTTTATGCAGCACGATCACTTCTTTTCGGCATTGTCTGAAACCAGCACCGAAATGAGAGATCGCTTTACCTTTGCAGCTCCTTTCCCGGTTCTCGGGAGGATCGCAGAGCGCCTGTTTTTGAGGAGTTATATGGAGCGGTTCCTCAGACAGCGCAACCAAATCCTCAAGCAGGTCGCCGAGTCCGAAAGGTGGTCAGACTTCCTGCCAAATCTCGACAGCGTTCGAAAAGGTTGAGTCATTCAACTCCAGTAGCAATCCCAAAACTCAGCCTTCTGCCACTTGCTCGACGTGCAAAGCATCCTTCGGATCCAGTTTTGCCGCGCGGGTGGCAGGGAGCCAGAGTGCGAGCAAGCCCGCGGAGGCCGAGCTGTCATTCATTCCGTACGAAGCGCCTGCATGGGTTCGACCGATGCAGCGCGGCGAGCCGGCACCAGGCCGGAAAGGAACACGGTGATCAACAACAGGACGGCGGCTCCGCAATAAGTCATCGGATCGAAAGGCGCAACACCGAAGAGCATGCTGCGCAGCAAACGTACGGCGGCCATGGAGCCTAAGCCGCCGGTTACGAGACCCACGAGTGTTGTCCACGTGCTGCCGCTCAGCACCAAGCGGAAGACGGCCGCGCGCGTCGAGCCAAGAGCCAGACGCAATGCGAATTCGCGATGGCGTTCGATGACGGAGTACGCCGTGACGGCATACAAGCCAAGCATCGCGACCAACACGCTAGAAATGGCGTAGACACTCAGCAATTCCGCCGGGATACGGGATACCTGATATCGCGCGTTGGTTACCTCTTCGAGGCTGCGCACATTTTCCAGCGGCAATGAACTATCGAGGCCCGCGATTGCCTGACGCAGCTGCGCTGTGATGGCGGAGGCTGTGGTACGCGCCCGGAGGGCCACGATAACGTCACTGTTGTAGTCCTGGGCGAGCGGCAGGAACAATAGTGGTTGCGGGTCAGTGTTCGCTGGGTCGTAGTAGGCATAGTCGGAGACCACGCCCACGATGCGGTGAAGGCGCCGGTCGACCATCACGCTCTTTCCGATCGCATCGTCTTTCGGCCAGTAGCGCTGCGCCATCGATTCGTTGATTACCGCCACCGGCTCGGCCGAGGCATTATCGTGCGTGGCAAACTCGCGGCCCCGGCGCATGGCGATGCCCAGGATGCGAAAGAAGTCAGGACCTTCGAAATCAGTCACCACTGCCATCTCTTCACCCTTGGAGGGGACATAGCCGGGAATACTGAAGTCCCGCGTGTTGCCGGAACCGTCGTCACCCATGGGCAGATGCGTAGTGAGGGTAGCGGAGGCGACCCCCGGCGCTGACCGCATCCGATCCAGCAGCGCTGCCTGGAAAGCGAGACCATGCTCCTGGGTATATCCCGAGCGAGAAAGAGCAACACTCGCGGTGAGACAGTTGGTGCGGTCGAACCCGGTGGAGCGATACACAATATTGAGGGCAGTGCGCGTGAGCAGGCCGCAGCACACCAGAACGATGAAACAGATGCCGAGTTGCAGGCCGAGCAGGATGCGGCGGCCAAGCCCTTTGCCCGAACCGCCCGCGACCGCTGCGCCGCCTTCATGCAGCGCCTCATTTTGCGAGACCCGCAACGATTGACGTACAGGATAAATACCGCAGGCCAGCGTGACCACCACCGCAACCGCGGTGACCAGGAGCAGAATACGCGCGTCGCTGTGCAGGTTGAAGGCGAGTGGTACGCCGAAGTTTGGCAGCAGCAAATAAAGACCACGCGCCATGCCGATGCTGGCCGCCCATCCTGCGGCCGCGCCGGCAAAAGCAAGCAGGCCAGTCTCCGCAAGGACCTGCGCCGCGATGCGATCTGGCGTCGCACCTAGTGCCGAGCGGATAGCGATCTCACGGCGACGGCGTGCCGCATGTTGACCGAGCAGGGAAGCGATGTTGATCGAGACCAGCACCATGAGTAGAACGGATGCTCCCAGCAGTATCGGCAACTGCACGCCGACCATGTCGAAGAGACCCCTCTGGAAGTGCGCGGCGTCCCGCAGGTTCCAGTCCCAATGCCCTCGCACGTCGGCGGACTGCTTAAGGTCGAAAGAATGGGCCAGCGTGTGCAGTTCGGTTGCTGCGCTGGAGTCGGACACTCCGGAACGAAGGCGAAGGGCAACCTGCAGGCCGTAGCGGAGCTGGATCAAGGGATCAGGTGGATAATCCGTGGAGAGCCCGCGAAGTCCGGAGAGCGGGATCCATGCTGCCTCGGCGATGCCACCGAAGATTCCGGCGAAGCTCTGCGGGCCGATGCCGACCACGGTGAATGGATGACGGTTGAAGGAAATAGCGCGGCCCACAATCGCCGGATCGGCGTTGAAGCGATCGCGCCACAATGCATCCGAAAGCACTACTTCGTCGGTGGCGCCGTAAGCGCGATCGTTGCTATCCGGTGGGAAAAACCTACCGCTCAGCGGCCTGAGGCCGAGGAACCGAAAGTAGTTAGAGGAGACAAGCCCGATCGCAATGGCCTGCGGCTGCGTGCCCGCCTGGTTCAGATTGACCGTTGTCTGCGTGAAGGCGACCGCATCCTTCCAGGAATGCCCTGATTCGCGCATGTATCGATAGTTGTCATAGTGTACGGAGTAGCCGTTGTTCCCGAGTACGGTCGCATCGACAAAACGAAGCTCGCGGGGTGCGGCAACGTGCGGAAACGGATTGTACAGAACGGCGTTGGTCCAGGTGGCAACGGTAGTAAGCGCGCCGATGCCGAGCGCCAGCGTAAGGATTGCAGTGATGGTGAAGCCGGGAGAACGCCGCATCTGACGGAGGGCAAACTTTATGTCCTGCAGCAGATGCTCCAACCGCAGCCAGCCCCACCGCTCGCGGGTCACGTCGGCAATCAAGGGCAGGTTTCCAAATTCACGCATTGCTGCTCTGCGCGCTTCCGCAGGCGCCTCTCCACGAGCGACCCGGTCAGCAACAGCCATGCGAAGATGGCTCTCGAGTTCTTCGGACAAATCGGCGTTGCGCCTGAGCGCTTGCAAGAGCGATCGCAGATTCACACTTCGTTCCTCGTGGCGCTCATGATGTCTTCGATAGACGCAACCAACCGTCCCCACCGCTCGTAGTCGGAGGCCAGTTGCTTTTTGCCGAGCGCGGTAATCCGGTAGTACTTCGCCCGCTGGTTGCTCTCGCTTTTCTTCCACTGAGCGGAGACCCAACCCTGCCGCTCCAGCCGATGGAGCGCCGGATAGAGTGACCCGGTTTCGACCTGCAACACTTCTCCGGACGTAACCCGGATGGCCTGGCTAATCCCGTAGCCATGCTGCTCACCCCACTGCAACGTCTTCAGGATCAGCATGTCCAGCGTGCCCTGCATAAGTTCGATCCGATTTTGGTAGCCGGTTTTCGCTTGAGTCATAAGGTGTAGGCATCCTACACCCATGATCGCGGAGCCCGCAAGGCAAGTGAATATTTTTGAAATTCATGGGATGGTAACTGCGGGTAACCTTCCCTCGTACCGTCCAGGAAGTCAAACAGTACTCGACCAGCAGGTCCCTACAACTTAAGATAGGTACATCGAAGAAGGAGCGGGAGAGAGTATGCAACTACTGTGGCATTGCCTGGTGAATATGTCTTTCGGCTACCTGATGCTGATCGCCTCTGTGCGCATCGTTCAGGAAGTGACGGTTCTTTGCTCTTCGATGTCCAAGAGGCAACCTGGACCCAGCCTGTCTCGGAAAACCCGGTGACAGTGTAGCTGTCACCTCACTGGGCCCCTTCATTCGACCCTCCTCTCCGGCCACAGCAACTTACACCCGCACAATCGGCTCATCGCGGGTAAGCCCCAGCCGCGCCGCACAAAAATATTCGAAGCGAATCCCGAGCGTCCGGTGGGTCTGGCTCCAATACCGGCGAAAGCGAGGACTACGGGCCCAACGCATGAAGAGAATCGCCCACCCCCGGTTGTCCGGATGCTCCCAGAAATCGTCCAGCTGCAGATCCATGAACACGTCTTCCATCAACTGGAACAACTCGAGTGCAGCGCATAGCTCTTCCGTCTGCTGGTGCGGCGTTCCCGTAGCCGGTACGACCGACACCGGGGGGTGAATCCACATCAATTCATCCAGGAAGGAATGCAGCGAGGGCGACTCCCGGAACTGTACCCACAGCCGGTCCAGTGCCCGGGTGTGTTTCAGATATGCCTCGCCGGAGGCGCGCGCTGGGGCCATTACATCCGCCAGTTTGGTCGCTGCCGCCAGCGGATTCTCGCCCACCTGGACCCCGCGAAACGCATGCTCCACCACATGCCACCCCAGCATCCGGTAGCTCTCGAACTGCGCCTCCGAATAAAACTGGTTCGCCGTCGTCTCATGGGGAAAAGAAGGATGCTCCGAACGGTACTGGGTCACCCCGATATCCTCGTCGCCCGTGATCGAGGCCTTCAGGTAAATCAGGTAGCCGGTGCTGCCGTTGCTGTACCTGATTTTTCCCACTGCGGAGTGCGCCAGGCTCCGGTCTTCCTTCTGGCGAGCGATCGAGCGCACATCCAGATCGATCTCCGCGCCGAAGTCGGTCGCGCAAATGCGCACCAGGTTTCCGAGCGAGCCGAACTGCAACGACTCGTCGCACTCCGCGTCGCAGGCGATAATCACCTTGCATCGCCGCCGGATCAGCTCGTACACGCCCAGATTTTCAAAATGCCCGCCGTCCGACACATTCAAAAAGTCGCGATTCTCATTCGCAGTACCCAGCAACTCTCGTGTCAGGTAATACAGGCTGAAGCGAAGGCCTCGCTCCGCCCAACGCTTGCGCCCGGGGTTGGGAAACCACCACCCCAGGCGCACGTTGAACATGGTCAACAACAGAGCCACCAGGGGCGACGTGTTGTAACCCATGTTCGGGCTGGCTGCGGCGCCCGAGATGGCCACCGCCTGTCCCAGCTTCACTCCGTTGGCAAAGCTCGACTCCGGATCTGAGCTATCCCCGGTGGGCGCGTAGCCGACCTTGGGCCGGTCCGCACCGCAGCGCAGCGGGGTCAGCGAGAAAGATGCGCTATGACGGCTGTGTAGCGCCAGGTCTGAGCTGCCCCCCAGGTTGAGCGTGCAATTGAAAATGGGAAACGGGCCGCGGAATTCATCGTTGAGTTCGCTCAACCGCATGTCATCGTGAAAATCGAACTTGGTAAAAGGATGCGGCTTGCGTACCCCCGGGGCCCAGCGTGTCGCTCCCAGGTAGCAGCGCACCAGGCGGTTGCGGTAGAGCTGGCTCAAGCCGAAGATGTTGATCTCGAAATACCAGGAGAACGCCATGCCGCACACCAGCACCGCCAGGCACACGCACACGAAACTCATGCCGCCAATGTCGTTCAGCACCACCCAGTAACGATCGGAAGAGCTGTGCATGGTGGTGATGTTCAGCAATAGGTAATAGAGCACAGTTGCGGTGGCAAGTGTCGTCCCCAGCACGAAGGTCAAGCCGCCGGCCCGCGCAACCACTTCCAGCGTTGGGCTCCATCCGTCGCCTGCCGTCTTGCTGCTTTTGCCGGCAAGCACGCCGCCGATCACCGTCCCTATTGAGCCCAGCAAAGCTCCCCAGCGGACCGCCTTCAGCCATCCCTGCGTCAGCTCCGCACCCTTGAACAACAGCTTCGGACCCAACACCGCCGCGGCCGAGAGCAGCAGCCCAACCAGGGCGTAGATCAGCAGCCATGCGCCAAAGCGGGTCCACCATTCCCGTTGCGCCTCGTTCGAGCCGCGTCCTGAAAGCCCGATGAACATCACCACGCTCAAGGTGAACGCCGCCAGCACCAGCGCCGGCCCGAACACAAACGCGTAGGAGTCGAAGCGATCCTCCGGTTGCACCCACGCGAGGCTAAGCGCAAGCACAGCGCACAGGCCCAGATAGAGCACCACCGAGCAAGTGGTCGCTATGGAAAGGCAACGCAGCGGCGTATAGAGCTTTTCGGTTTTCCACTTCGCCCATCTGCCGCCTAACTTCTCTGCCGGGTGCAAGGCGTATTTTCCGATCAGCAAAAGTGCAAACCAGTGCGCGATCAGCAAGACGTCTAGCCGTTCCCACGCCCTCTTCAACAGAAAGGAGTAAGCGTGTGCCTCCTTCGGCATCGCCGTCACCCCGGCAACTCCCGAGCAGACCAGTGTTCTGCATGTCGCAATCGGCGATGACAACAGGGGTAAGGACTGCGGCGGTGAAGCCTGCCAGTGCTGCGCGTCCGAGCACAGGATGGCTGCCACCACAAATGCGCCGACCCAGCACGGAAGCACCACAAACCGGCGAATTTGCAAACTCCGCGGTGAGCGATCTCCAGTTTCCACGCGATTGTTTTTGAAGTTGCGAGCCAGGTTGACCGCGGCTGCCCCTCCCATCAGCAGCGCCAGCAGCCCCACCCAGGGCAGGTGCAGACCGCCGGCGCAAAGCCAGCCGGTGAAGGGAAGAGTGATCCCGGCCGCAGGATACCCATGCGCCACCGCCAGAAAAATCATGCGGCCAGCCAGGGCAAACAGCAGCAGAGCAAACAGCCACATGATGCCGGTCAACTGAATGAGAAAAGTATTGCGCGCCCAGCTCGCCGCGAGCGTCCAGGTGTCGGCGCTCAGCAGTCCGGTCAACGGCGCCAGGTAACTGGAGTAGGAACGCAGGTGATCGACCGACTCGTCCCAGCGCGTGCCTTTCGTCAGCCACAGCCGGGTGCGCTTCACATTCCCCGCCAGCCACGAACCGATGAAGCCGCCCCCCGATACCGTGGACAGGTAATCCATATGGCGCAGCAGGTTCAGCTCCTGCAGGCCCTGCAAAACTCCCAGGTTGAAGGTCGCGCTGCGGACCCCACCGCCGGAAAAAGCCAAACCTACACGGTTGTAGGGCTGTCTCCCCGTGATCAGCCGCTCGCTCCAGTAGTGGTCCGCGTCCGCCGCGTTGTAGGGAAACTCCTCGTCGGGCGGGAAGGATGGCTTGGTATAGGTGCGCCGCGAGCGCTGCCGGTCGATCTCGCGCAGCTCCTCATCGAAAACGGCGCGCCACTCCTTGGTGTACTTTTCCTCGGGCCCGGGCGCAGCCGAGTCGGGAAACTGCCATGGATTAAAAAACCGGTTCTCTCTTTGCTCGCTGAGTGCCACCGCGTTCTGCGCCAGGTCGCATCCGAAATTGAAGACGAGTTGCAGCACGGTCTCGCTGTTCTTCAGGGCGTCCAGATATTCACGGTTCTTTCCGTCCAGGGCCGCCTTGAAGAGCAGCAGGCCGAGCCATGAGATATGGGCAGAATTCACCGACGCGTCGCTTGAGACTTCCGCCCGCAGCACCCGAGCCAGCCAGTAGATGTCGGCCAACGCAAAGCGCGCCGTCAGCGGGTTCTTCAGTACGCCGCCGGTATCCTGCTGCGCGGTCGAATCAACCCATGTGGTGCCGTCCACATAAAAATCAATTGGCTGCAGCCCAACGTAAAACTCGGTCCGCGCCAACGCCCAGGCTACGAGGCCATCGCTAATCTCGTGGAAGCGAAGGGACTTCTCCCGGTCCACATCCGGCAGGAGCCCGCGAAGCCATAACTCATATTCTGCCGGCTCCTTGTAGAGCGATAGCGCGCTGCCGGGTATCTCTTGGGCTCCCTCGGCTCCGCCTTCTTGCGACTCCCCGTAACCTTCCGGTTGAAAACCGTCGAGAAACTTCAAGGCCGTATTCCACCGCTCGTCTCTTTGTATTTCGAGAAAATCGGCGAACACCGGGTCGCCTGCATCCGGGCGGCCTGGGGCAGGCATTACCAACCGTGGAGGCACTGCGATGGGAAAGCTACGCCGGTTGGTTGAACTTTCGTTTCTGTTCGGGGTCGATTGCCGCGGAGGCCAGCAGGGCCCGAAACAGCGGTAGGCGAGGATGCGCGCGCCGAAAAAGAGGTAGGCGGCGGCATAGCCGAAGAAAGATTCCGACTCCGCCACCAGCTTCTGGAATCCCCGCAGCCCGGGCCGTCCCCATGCGTCGTCCTTATTCCTTTCCTCTGCCAGCAGGCCGGTCTCGAAGGCGATCTCCAGCAACGTCAGGTTGCCCAGCGCCTCATCGAGCCGCCGGCGTTGGTCGATCGCTTCCAGTTCGCGCGTTCTATGGAGCCCGATTTCGTCATGCGGACGGAGGATCGGCGCGAGGTCTATTTCCGTCTTTGCCGCCAGTTCTTGAAAGATGGTCCATTGCGCATCATTCGACAGCAGCGCCAGGAGAAAATCCCGTGGGTTCTGATCAGCCATGCCAACCTTCCAGGAACGTCCGCTCAATTACAGCGACAAAAACGCAAGTAAGAGGGCGAGGCCACAGATTGTGGCAGACGAACGGAGCAAGAGCAATTTGTTTTTGTAGTAAGGGTGTTCCGAACGGAACTGGTCTCTGGAACGTGGTTAGGGCATTCTCGTTGATCAGGGCTCATCGGTGTAACGATCGCGACTTGGTCGTCACTATACTCTGCCGGGTGCGGCACATCCGCGAGCTGAGGTAAAGGGTCAGCTATAGGTGAAGGGTGCCTATGCTCGTCGCCCTTTCAATAACGTAATCACAACACCGCTCTCAGAGCGCTACACGTGATCCCCGTGCACAAACGCCGATGTACATTAGTCAATGTTCATCTGGGCGTGGAACGATTGGTGTCGCGAGTTGGCGCTTCATTTAAGTTTCTAAATGTCGCCGCTGCAATTTTATCGAATTTTGTGAAATATCCCCCTTACTTCAATCGGGAATGGGTAGCCGAGGAACGTTTTGGGGCAGACGAGTACTCTGTTCTTCATCCTCCAAAGGCAAACTTGAGACACTGAACCAGAGGAGATTGGTGACCAAACCGTGCCGAGACCAACTGTTAACCAGGGAGAACCAGCGCCACGTCATGTGACGCCTCTAAAACGAAAGATGCGAACACGCATCTGCGTGACCCTCGCGGCCGCCGCTCTGATCTCGGCCCCACTGCAAGCGCAGGATGTCCACGTGCGTGTAACACCCGATCTAACCGCAGCGACCGCCGATAACACTGGCTTTCCCACGATACAGATGGCGCTCGACCACGCTCCCGAGCCCGGTCCGGTAGGCAGGCTGTACATAGAGATTGCCCCCGGAATCTATCACGAGCGCGTCTTCGTTACGCAAAACAGGCCACGTACCACGCTTGTTGGCATAGGAGCAGACCCTGGCAAAGTAGTGATATCTGCCTCGCAAAATGCGAAGAGCGCAGGGGGGACCTTCTTCACTTCGACCGTCGAAGTGAGCGGCGACGCGTTCCAAGCGGATAACCTCACCTTTGAAAACACATCAGGAAATACCGGCCAGGCGGTAGCCATCACGGTGCGATCGGACCGTGCAATCTTCAAGCGTTGCCGCTTTCTCGGTGACCAGGACACATTGTTTTCCGACTTCGGCCGTCAGTATTTTCTGGATTCGTATATTCAAGGGGGTGTGGACTTCATCTTTGGCAACGCAGCCGCCGTGTTCGACGACAGCGAAATCCACATCGTCCGCCCCGGCTATCTCACCGCACAGTCGCGCGTCTCGGCCGAGCAGAAGACGGGCTATGTATTCCACCATGCCCGCATCACAGCGGAGGATCTCCACGGCAAGTTCTTCTATCTTGGGCGGCCATGGCGACCATTCTCACGGGTTGTCTTCCTCGACTGCGCAATGCCGGCGAGTTTGAGTCCGCAAGGCTGGTCGCCCTGGAAGCCCGGCGGCACCATTGAGCACACCTACTACGCGGAACGCGGAAGTGTCGGATCTGGGGCGAATGTTCAGGCAAGGCTCCACGGCACGCACCAGTTAACTGCATCAGAGGTCGTTGCCTTTACAACCAGGAAATTTCTTGCCGGCGTTGACCATTGGGATCCCATCGCAGAAGCGGCGAAGCTTCCCTGACAAACTTGTTTATAACTGAAACGGTTGTGACGATGAATGAGATCAAAATCACCGTATTGCCGCTCAGTTATTAAGATGAGGGGCTGGCAAGCAGCCCCTCGTAGCAGATTCTACTTAGAGCTTATCCGTAAATAATGTTCTTCTTGGTTCCCTGGTCTGATTTTTCTGTGAGCGCAGGCTGAATCTGGGTGAAGCTAGTCCACAAGATGGCTCAGATCAAGTCGTGGACGGTGTCGGAGGCGTTGTGGAGCAAGCTTGAACTGCTGGTTCCCAAGCGCAAGAGGCCGAAGGACCGCAACTATCGGCGCAAAGCCGGAGCAGGGCGCAAGCCGATGCCGTCGCGGCAGATTTTTTCGGCCATTGTCTATGTACTTCGCACCGGCTGTCAGTGGAAGGCGCTGCCCAAAGAGTACGGCTCGGCCAGCGCGGTGCATGCGCACTTCCAGCGCTGGCAGCGGGAAGGTTTTTTCCTGAAAATATGGAAGGCCGGCTTGGCCGAGTACGACGAGATGGAGGGTATCGCCTGGCGCTGGCAGAGCATCGACGGCGCCATGGGTAAGGCTCCTCTGGCTCAAGAGTGCGTGGGCCCCAACCCCACGGATCGGGGGAAAAAATGGGCGCAAGCGCAGCCTGCTGGTGGACGCGCGTGGCATCCCGCTGTCACTCGTCGTCAGCGGAGCCAACAACCATGACATGAAATTGCTTGTCTCCACCTTGGACGGCATGGTGTGCAAGCGTCCCAAGCCCCGCAAATATAAGCCGCAGCATCTGTGTGCCGACGCCGGGTACAAGGGCGAACCGGCCAGCAAAATGGCTTTGGCGCGGAACTACCGGCCCCATATCAAGCAACGCAAAGAAGAGCGTGAAGCCAAGAAACGAAAGCCGGGATACAAGGCTCGCCGCTGGGTGGTGGAGCGCACCCACTCGTGGCTCAATCGCTATCGCAAACTGCTGGTCAGCTTTGAGAAGACGGAAGCCAGCTACCGCGCTTTACTCTTCCTGGCCGCCGCTTTGATCTGTTGGAGACAGACCTTGGCTATTTGCGGATAAGTTCTTAGGCGCCTTTGGGGGCGCAGAAGGTGGAGTTCCAGAGGGTGGGGATCCAGAAGGCAGAGGTCCCGACGGTTTGGTTCCTGAAGGCGGGGGGCCTGACGGTTTGGTTCCTGAGGGTGGTGAGCCTCCTCCTTTGGGAGGTTGAGGCGGGCTGGTGCTCGCGGTTGTACTGGTGGTCCCGGTTGGCGTGCTGGTTTGCGCAGGCAGTTGAGCGGCTATACCCTGTCCGAAAAGCAACGTAACGAGAATTACCTTTGTGGTCTTTTGCAATGAAACCTCCTAACAACCTAGACGGGGTTTCAGGGCTCCCCTACTACACGATTGAACACTTCAGCGCCGATAGTTCTCTCTTCGATCTCCCTGAGGGGCCCCGCCTAGGTACTTCGGGACCAAAAAATCCAAGAAACGTCGATGGCGCTTGCTGGCCCTTGAATGCCCTGACGGCGGTCTCTTTGGCGGGATAGCGCCTTCCCCCCCCCTCCATCTCGGACGAACGCATAAAGCATGTTTGATGGAGATCATTTTTGACGCTCGGAATCAAAGAGAGGGGGAATTATGAAACTCGCGGGAAAGAAAGCTCTCATCACCGGAGGCAACAGCGGCATCGGGTTTTGCCACCGCCCGTCTTTTTGTTGCTGAAGGCGCCCGGGTCGCCATTACCGGCCGCGACCAGAAGACGCTTGACGAACCGTCGCCGAACTCGGACCGAGCGCTCGCGGCTACCGTGCGGATGTCACCATAGCCGAAGACCGGAAGCAGCTCTTCTTAGCGCTTGCCGGAGATTTCGGCAGGCTCGACATCGTCTTCGCAAATGCCGGCATCTCCGGCAGGACGCCTACGGGCGCGGCCGACGAAGCCATCTTTGAGAACATCATCCACACCAACCTCAATGGCGCTTTCTTTACCGTCAATTCAGCCGCTCCTCTGCTGAATGACAACGGCAGTATCATCTTTAACGGATCTGTGCACAACTATCTCGGCCGGCCCGGCCTTGCCGCCTACGCAGCCACGAAGGGCGGTCTTGTCTCCATGGCGCGCGCCATCGCCGCCGACCTCGCCCCGCGCAACATTCGCGTGAATGTAGTCGCCCCCCGGCGCCACGAAGCCTCCCATCTGGAAACGTGGGCCCCGCGCCAGCGTCACTGAAGAACAAACGGCTAAGCTCGCTGATTTCGTCTCGTCTGCTGTTCCCTTGGGTCGCTGGGGGGAGCCGGAAGAACTTGCTAAAGCGGTGCTTTTCCTTGCCTCCGACGACTCGTCGTACGTCAATGCAGTCGAGCTGATGGTCGATGGCGGAGCCACCGGTGCCCCGTGGGGAGCTCCTCTTCTTCCGCGGCTGACCGCACAGGGTTAAGGCAGGTCTGCCGGTTGGAACCCATGCAGCATAGGAGTCAGCAATGAGCACGAAAGAAGTACGCAGTAACGAAGCAGCGGGAAGCACGAGCGTCGCAAATCTGGATATGAAGCTTGAGGTGGTGGTCCTCCCCGTATCGGATGTCGACCGCGCAAAGGAATTCTACTCAAGGCTTGGGTGGCGGCTCGACGCCGACCGCTCTACCGGCGACAACTTCCGTGTGATCCAGTTCACGCCTCCTGGTTCCGGCAGCTCGATCATCTTCGGCATAAACGTCACCTCCGCCGCACCCGGCTCGGCCCAGGCCCTGCACCTGACTGTCTCCAACATCGCGGCTGCCCGCCAACGACTTGTCGCTCGAGGCGTCAAGACCAGCGAGGTCTTCCACTGTGCTGACGGAACGCCTATATGTTTAGGCGTCGGCTCCGGGTCAGCGGCCCCCATCCCGAGCATCGCAGCTACCGCTCGTTCGCCTCGTTCAGTGATCCGGACGGCAACGGCTGGCTGTTCCAGGAGATCACGATGCGGCTGGCCGGTCGTGTTGACCCGCGACGACGACCTTCGCGTCGGCGAACGATCTGGCGAGCGCGCTTCGCGCGCCGCGGCCGCCCACGGGCAGCACGAGGCGCGGACCGGGCAAGCCGACTCGAACTGGCCAGACTGGTACGCCGAGTACATGGTGCGCGAGCAGGCCGGCCAAGAGCTGCCGCAGTAAACGACGAGGACCGCCCGTCAGGGCGGCATGCGCGTTATCATTTCCTTACTTCAAATTGGCGCAACGTCTGTATAAGCGCGAATAATCAATAACGCATTGGCAGAGAGGAAACTATGTCCCATCATTTCGATACCAAACTTGCGAAAGAGGATCCAAGCCTGAACGTGTGTGATCTCTATCTGTTTCAGGGCGCTCCCGACACAACGGTGATGGCGATGACCGTCAATCCTGATGTTGTCCTCTCTGCACCGGATACCCTTCACATTGAGGGTTTGTATGCCTTCCGCCTGGACCTGACTGGTGACGCTCGCGAAGACGTTGTCTTCAAGTTCAGGTTCAACGAACCGAGACATGTGAACGGGGACGAGCATGTCCATGTTCAGAAGTTTCAGGTCCGTAGAGCCACTGGCGAGGCTATCGGCGGGGACAAGGGCGAGCTTCTGATAGAAGGCGATACGGGCAAAGTCCATAGCAAGTCTGGTATTCGCGCCTTCGTCGGAATCGCTCCCGATATGTTCGCCGCCGACGCTGTCGCAATGCATAATCTTCAGAATGCCTTCTACAACGAACACAGGTATGACGGCGATGCGTTCCTGCGCCATCGTCAGAACTTCTTCAACAATCGCAATATCACTGCGATTGTCCTCGAAGTCCCAAACCATCTGATCGGCAAGGGAACGGTCCACGCCTGGGCCACGGTGTCACTTTACGGCCATGCTCCCGAGATGCAGGTGTCACGCTGGGGCCTGCCGATGATCACGCACCTCTTTCTCAACGATCCCGGCAATCAGGAGGTGAAAGAGACCTTCAACAAATCGGTGCCATCAGATGACATCGCCTTATTCTCGGGATACATCGCAGACTATACCCAGAAGATGACTACCTATGCAGGATCTGCCATGAACCCGGAAGAATACGGAAAGCAAATGGTCTCTCGACTATGCCCGAACACCTTGCCCTATGAATTAGGAACGGCAGCTGCATTTGATGTCGCGAGATTCAATGGGAGGCCACTGGGTGATGATGTTCAGGATGTGATGCTTACATTGGCGTCAAACAGGCCCCTCCAGGACGGCGCTGCCCCTGATCGCAATCGGATCCGTACCGAGTTCCCATATTTTGGTGAGCCCTACTCGAAGGAAGAACAGAAGGATGTCGTACCATGGCACCCAAGAAACCAGCCATTTTTTTTTTTTTTTTTTTTTTTTTTTTTTTTTTTTTTTTTTTTTTTTTTTTTTTTTTTTTTTTTTTTTTTTTTTTACTTATACACTATTATATAAGCAATCTTGGTCAGTAGTCATCTTGAGTCCGGTTTTCGGTTGGATTATAGAAAGCGGGGGATATGTCTACGGCAACAATAATCGGCTCAGGACCAAACGGACTTTCAGCCGCAATTGTCCTTGCAGCATCGGGCATAAGGACGACCGTACTCGAACGTAATGGGCAGATTGGTGGTGGCTGTTCAACCGCCGAAATCACACAGCCTGGTTTTCTTCACGACCTGGGCTCTTCAACATACCCCCTGGGCGCTGCAAGCCCTTTCTATGGTTCTCTTCCCTTCCCCATTCCTTGGATTCAACCGCATGCGGCATTCGCTCACCCGTTGGATGACGGGACCGCGGTCGTGCTCGAACACTCGATTGAAGAAACAATCGACCAACTGGATGCATGTGACCGCAAAGCATACCGATCACTGATAGAACCCGTAGTCTCTCACTTCGCTGCTTTGGTCGAAGAAATTCTCGGCCCCATCCTACATGTCCCCGGAAGTCCGTTCGTGCTGGCGCGTTTTGGCCTATCCGCTCTGTTGCCGGCGCTGTCGTTGGCTCGTTCCCACTTTGCTGGAGAACGGGCTCGATCCCTCTTTGCCGGCGTCTCCACCCATTCCATCCTCCCGTTAGAAACTACCGCTTCAGCTGCTGTTGGCTTGACGTTGCTAGCCGCTGGGCACACGAGAGGTTGGCCGATCCTGCGTGGCGGTGCGCAGTCTCTCACGGATGCCCTGGTCCGGCATTTAGAGGATCTCGGAGGCCGAGTTGAAACCGGTCGTGAAGTCACCGAGCTACCTTTGTCCGACCTCGTCCTCGCAGACGTCACCCCGCGCCAACTCCTTCGCATCGCCGGTTCCCATCTATCCACTGACTATCGAAAGCAACTGGAGCGATTTCGCTATGGACCCGGTGCTTTCAAGATTGACTACGCACTGAATGCACCGATTCCATGGACCGCTCGCGAATGTCTGCGGGCCGCCACCGTACACATCGGAGGCTCTCTCGAAGAGATTGCTCAGGCTGAAAGGACCCTTTCACCCGACAAACCATTCGTTCTGCTCGGCCAGCCATCGCTCTTCGACTCCAGTCGAGCTCCCTCTGGTCGACATACTGCTTGGGCCTACTGCCATGTTCCTAACGGCAGCACCGAAGACTACACCGAATCCATTGAGCGCCAAATCGTACGCTTTGCTCCCGAATTCCGTGATTGCATTCTGTCCCGTTCCGTCTCTACACCCAAAGATCTGGAGAGTTGGAATCCCAATCTAGTCGGCGGCGATATCTTGGGGGGAGCAATGAATGTCCGCCAGCTACTGTTTCGTCCTACACGGTCGTTGTATCGCACCTCGCGTTCGGGACTCTATCTTTGCGGAGCATCAACGCCCCCAGGTGGCGGCGTTCATGGAATGTGTGGATTTCATGCAGCCAAGATAGCCCTCAAGGATCGCGCAGGGTATCCTTGAAGCAGATTCCCGCAGAGGAGAAGCGTGATGGAATGGGAACCCTTGATTCGATTTGGGCTACAGGGCGATGCGAATCTGGAACCATGGGCAATTCTTATTGGTGCGAGTTTCGTTGGGAGTTTTTTTCGCCATCTCCGGGGGAAATAAGCTGTTTGTCGCTAGCCGGACCAAAGTCATGTATGAAACCTTGGCCGCGGCCAGGATCCCGTTTCCACGGCCCATGGCCTATTGTGTGTCGGCGGTAGAATTCATCGGCGGCTGCTTGCTGATTGTAGGTCTTCTATCAAGCCTGGCTTGTTTTGCGTTGCTGGTCAATATGCTGGTCGCCATCCTGACCACCAAGCTTTCCGGCGACATCAAAGCGCTTTCCCCGCTTAATTGGGTGGACGATTTCCTTTATTTTCCCGAAGTTCTCTACGTATTATTTTTTGTGTGGCTGATCTGTCCCGGTCCAGGAAAATTCAGTCTGGATCGCTTGATCGCCAATCGATTCGTTCCATCAGCCGGCAAGACGCGCGTCTCAAATCTGCGCAGGAAGGGATCGCCGCATGAACATCCGCAATCTCCGAATCAACCTCGCCGCAACCTTGCTGCTGATTTGCGCCCCCTACGGAATAAGTGTCCAGGCGAAACATCCGCTGCCAGCCCACCGGCACAAACCGACGCCACCATTCCACCGCAGGCCATACTACAGCCGGCAGAGCTGGTGCAGATGCTGAACACTTCGGCAAAGCCATTGGTGCTGCAGACCGGCTCGCATGTTGTTACGCTGAAGCGCATATACCCGGGTTAGAGTACGCTGGGCCCACAGCCACGAGTGCGGGGATTGAAGCACTGCGCGCGCGTCACCGGCCTCAACAAAGACACCCTGATCGTCATCTACTGCGGTTGCTGCCCCTGGAGTCGTTGCCCGAATATCAAACCCGCATATCAGCAGTTACGGTCGCTCGGGTTTACGAACGTAAAGGCCCTTTATCTTGCTCAGAATTTCGGGACTGACTGGGTCGACAAAGGTTACCCAGTTGTCAAAGGCAGATAGAGAGGCTATGGAAAGGACAGCTCGATCGAGGACGGTGGGATCACTCCTAGTCCTGTCACTACTGTGGTTGCTCTCAATCGCGCCGATTCTACACCGGCCTCTTGTGGCGCAAACAGCAAGGCACGGCGTGGGTGTCGGTCACCCAGCTCCAAATTTTTCGCGGGTCGATCTGACCCATCGGAAAATTGTGCTCAGCTCATACCGTGGCAAAGTCGTCTTACTCAACTTCTGGGCGACGTGGTGCGAACCATGTCTTATCGAGATGCCTACGTTCGTGGAATGGCAGAAGCAGTATGGCTCCCGGAATTTTCAGATGATCGGCATATCGATGGACGACGCGGCCCCGGAGGTAATCGCAACCGTATCCAGGCTAAAACTTGACTATCCGGTGCTGATGGAAGACGAGTACCCGGCCCATTACGGCGGCGTCCTGGGGTTACCCGTTAGTTTCCTCATCGACCGTGATGGCAGATCCAAGCCCGATATCAGGGCACGTCCCTAACCCGCATCCACAGGGATATTCAAAACCTTCTGCAACCACATTGAGAAGACGGCATAGACCACGGTAAGGTTCTCGTTCACCGGGTCGAACCGGCAATATTCTGTTGCGGAATTGTAACGGTTACGATCCGTCCGTCACCGGGTTTCTGGACGATTTGTGTGTATAAGGCCAGCGCAACAGTGTTAAATGCAAGCGACGCCTGATCCACCCCCTCCGCGTCGGGAGCGTACTGATGACCTTACGAGAATTTCTTCAGCGACGTTGGATAACGGAACGCCCGGCATTCCAGCGAGTCCTGCAGGCCCTGCCGCTCGCCCAGTTTGCCTATAGCCCGCACGAGCGATCGCCATCTGCAGCGCAAATCGTCTGGACACTGGCGCTGGAAGCCAAAGTCTGCAGCGAGCTCATCGATGCGGGGCAGGCCAACTGGGAACCAGGCCCTCACCCGACTCGGATACGATCGTCTCCACGTTCGAGGGACACACCGCTGATTTGGGCGAGCGGATCGGCGGGCTGGATGAGGTGGCGTGGCAACGCAACGCTCGGTTTCTGGTCCAGGGCAAGTTGGCGTGGGAGGCGCCGCTGGGTGACCTGCTGTGGTTCATGTTCTTCGATTCCATCCATCACCGCGGCCAGTTGAGCACGTATATTCGCCCCATGGGCGGCAAGGTACCTTCGATTTATGGCCCCTCCGGCGACAACTCTGCCCCGTAAAGTAACTTGGGCTGGGGGTATCATTTCCCCATGCTCGAAACCATTCGTCACTACCGGATCAGGCAGAAGATTGGCCAGGGTGCCATGGGCGTGGTCTATGAGGGGTGGGATGGGCGATTGCAGCGGCCGGTCGCTGTCAAAACCATCGACGAGACAAACGAGAGCAGCGCTGCCCGTAGCCGGCTTTGGGGCGAAGTAAGGTCGTTGGCCCGGGTAAATCATCCGAACGTCTGCCAGGTGTACGACGTCCTCGAAAAGGGGGGGCGTTCTTGTCCTGGTGATGGAGTTGCTCGACGGCCTGTCACTCGCCGACCGCCTGCTTAGCAGGATGATAGAGGCGTCCGAGGCGTTGAAACGTACCAGATTTTGCAGGCGCTCCAGGCCCTGCACGATCTTGGAATCGTGCACCGCGATCTCAAGCCCTCGAATGTGTTTCTGACGCGCCACGGCGTCAAGTTGCTGGATTTGGCCTGGCTCATACCACGGATGCCATAATCAGGGCGGGGTCGGATCAGGCTGCGCGATGAACACACTGATTTCCTGACGTTCGCTTTGCCCGACGCCATTGGCAATTCACTCTCGGCAATGAATAACCTCATCATCCGGTCGAGTCTTCTCGCGGCGCGGTTTGAGGCACACCCGGACCCGAAACGTGTCGCGGTTGAGGCCGACGTCGACGCCTTCCTTACCGGTTCGCTGCTCCGGGCTGGTGAACACTTTCGCCTCACTTGTCAGTTGATTGAGGCTCCCAGCGGCACTGTGCTTTGGTCGGAAAAGGCGAATTCCTCCATGCAGGATCTCTTTAACGTCCAGGACGAGTTGTGCGAACGCATTCTGCAATCGCTCCAGATTCCACTGAATGAACGCGAACGGCGCGCTTCTCATCGCGACGTTCCCGCGACCGCCCGGGCCTATGAGTGCTATCTTCGCGCCAACCAAATTACAGTCGCGCGCACGCTGGATAACATGGGTATTGCTCGCGATCTCTATCTGCAATGTCTCGAAGAGAGTCCTGACTATGCTCCGGGATGGGCGCGCCTCGGCCGTGTCTACCATTTCCTGGGAAAATTCGGCGACGATGTTCACGGAAACCAGGAGCTATCGGAAACGGCCTTCCATCGTGCGTTTAGCTTGAACCCCGACCTCGCCATGGCCCACAATTTTTATACTGCCGCAGAATGCGATCAGGGGCACACCAGGAAGGCGATGCTCCGTTTGCTGGAGCGAGCTCGCTTCCGCCGAAACGACGCCGAACTTTTTGCCGGGTTAGTGCAGGCTTGCCGCTATTGCGATGAGCTGGACGCCTCCATCGCTGCGCACCTCCGCGGCCGTCATCTTGATCCCCAACTGATCACGAGCGCCGCCCATACCTATTTCCTAATGGGTAATTACACCAGCACGCTTGAGCTCTATGGCCGCAAGGTTGGCTATTACCTTGATTGCGCTGCGCTCGCCGCCATGGGGGATAATCAAACCGCGCTCTCGATGCTCAGAGAACGGGAGCGAGCCGGGGGCGCCACGGGCGCGGTCCTGGGAGTCATGCGCTCTCTGCGCGCATACCTCGAAGGAAACACGGAAGAATGCCTGAACGCGATCGTGACGGCTGAGACGGCTTTGCTGGCTGATCCGGAAGTGTTGTTTTATGCCGCTCGTCAGCTTGCCCGGATCGACCAGACCGAACGGGCGATCGCCGCTCTCTCTATGGCGCTCGACCGCGGGTTTCTCTGCACGTCCGCAATTGCGCGCGATGAATGGTTTGCTTTGTTGCGATCCGACCCCCGCTATGCGGCACTGATCCAGGCTGTTGAACACCGCCGCTGCGAAACACATGCGGCGTTCCTCGCCGCGGGCGGCGTCCAGGTGATCAGCGTCGCTTAGTGTTTCGGCCTGCGCTGACTAAAGATCGAGCATTATCCATGTTGGCGCGTGGTCGCTTGAGTTTTCCTGTCCACGCGCCCATCGGTCTACACCACCGTCCACAAGCCGGTCCGCCACCCCCGGCGAGAGCAGAAAGTGATCGAGCCGCATGCCTTTGTCCTTCGGCCACCGTTCAAATTTGTAATCCCAGAATGTCCAGAGCGGTCCATGCGGATGCAGCCTCCGCATCGCGTCGGTCCAGCCTTGAGCCAGCAAGCGCGCAAAGGCTTGCCTGCTTTCGGGTTGGATCAATGCGTTGTTATCCAACGATCTCGTCGGATAGATGTCCTGCGGTGTCGGCACGACGTTGTAGTCACCGGCCAACACCACGGGGACGCCGCTCGCCATGAGTTCGGCGGCATGAGCAATGAGGCGCTCAAACCAGGCCAACTTGTAGTCGAATTTCGGTCCAGGCTGGGGATTCCCATTGGGGAGGTAGATGGAAGTGATCAGGACTCCCTGAACAGCCGCTTCGATGTAGCGGGCCTGGTGATCTGCAGGATTTCCCGGCAAGCTTGTGCGGGTCAGCACGGGCGCGTGGTTTCGCGCGAGAATGGCGACGCCGTTCCAGGACCGCTCTCCTTGCCAGACTGCTTCGTACCCGGCAGTTCGAAGCGCATTCTCGGGAAAGTCTCCCTGCTCCGACTTGAGCTCTTGGAGACTCACGACGTCCGGCTCGGCTTTGGCTAGCCAGGCTAGGAGGTTATCAAGCCGCTTATTGATGTTGTTGATGTTGAAGGTCGCGACTCTCATCAGGTCTCCAAGGAGCAACCGAATTCGTTGATTCCGGCTGGCATTATTTTAACGGTGGCAAGAAATGGCAAATCGCAAACTCAAAATGCATCTCTGGGTCCTGGGGGTCATGGACGGTGAGTCAATGGAGACAAAGGGGCGGCATAGCTATTGCGGCGATTTCTGGAAGATAGATTTGCTGTCCGACCCTCTGCGGGACTCTCGGGGATTACTGTTGAGGGCGCAGGCCGGTTACCCGTGCGCCATGGCCTAAACCGGGTTGGGATATGGCGATTACCGCCACCGTGGCAGTGTGCTTTTGACCTTGCGCGGGTATATCTAAAATCTGTGGATAATCAAGGTCGGCCTCCGAAAATGGAATGTGAGCAGGTGCCCGCCGGCGTCGCCGGCCCGTTCCGGAGGCTGGTTCAAATTTATAGAGCGTACAGGAATGCAGCCGCAAGGCGTAACGGGTGCCCGGATGGCGAACGCAACGTCCCCAATGCTGACATTCGCACTGCTTGACGCCTCGGCAACTCAACCCGGCCTGTGGCGAAACCTTCCGATTTTCGAAATCCAAACCGGTCGCTGACGCCTATCTGGCGGAGCTGGGTATCCAGCCGCATTTGGTTTGAGTCACTTCCGTCTGTAGTGGTTTTCTGTATGGGCCTGGGCGCTCGCATCCAATGCCTTCACCCCCTCGACATTCCAAGGCAAATTGGCCCCGCACATCCTTTATTGAAAGCAGTAGCTGTTCTTGGCATGCCCTCTGCCATATATGCCTAGACGCGAAACTCTTTCATGGGGCCCAACATCTCTACTGGACAGCCGGCAATTGAACTGCCGGAAGCCCTGATTGATACGTCCACGTACGCCCGGTCAGGTGATCAGAGACCTCCACACTTCCCTGGCACGCCGAGGTGATCGGCGGTCATTGGATTCGTGGATCTCAACGGCATGCTTGCGCCCAAACCCAGTCCATTCTTGTCTGCAAAGCTCAGCACGCCGATACACGGGTCAGGTGGGAAGGCCACCACGTTGAGCCGCATCGTCTGGCCAGCGGCTAACGCTTGGGGGAAAAACCCGGGCGCACCGGAAACCGACTGGGCCGCAGGTGCAGGAGCAAAATTCTGCGGGCAATCGGCCGGAAGCACTTGCCAGCCCGAGCCAAGCTCAGCACCGTTATCAATATAAGCGGGTCCCAGCGAGCCCACCACGGCCGAGCCAATCTGATTTTGTTCCCACTCGAGAGAGGGCAGCGAGTAGGAGGAGGTGAGTATCAGATAGTAAGTTCCGGCCGCCAGGGTGATGGGCTTAAACCCGTAAGAAAACGTGGCTTGGCCGCCTGGGGTTAACCAGGGTAAAGGGATACTTCATTGAGGGTTAACAACTCTTGCGAGCCCGGCGTTAGACCGTTCGTGATGTGAATCGTGAACGGATAGGCACCCGACGCGGAATGGAGGAGGAGCGTTAGGAAACCCAGGTCTACCTGGTTCACTATGGTATCCGAAGTGAGAGTAAAGGATTGGGCAACGGACTGCGTGCTGAAGATGGAACCAAGTCCCAGTACAAAAACAGGCTGGTCATCGCCCACGACAACGGATGCAGACGATAACAGTGGCATTAACAGCAGGAAGAAGGTAGCCGCGATTCTTACTTTTTTCATGTCCCCTCCGGCTTGAGGCCAGGAACTTCCCGTTACGACCGCGAATTTCGGATCTAATCGCGTTCTCGCCGGGCCCTTCGCGTCCTTAGAATGTGCTCAAGAAGTTCTCAGGATTTCTCAGGGTCGCCTAGGGCCAACGAAAATGACGACTTATACAACTGTGGCCCGTTTCGGTTTGGACCCCGCGCAACGCCCTCCTGTTGCGCGATGATCGCCCCACCCCACTGCAACCGAAATCTCCTTTTCCCTGTCCGACCTCACCACCTCGCCGGTCCCGTGCCCCACTCCGCCTGGACTTTGTTGGTAGCCCATCTGTCAATATTGCAAAAAAGGTATAACATTAAACAAATGGCATGGTCCATAGAGTTTATGGACGAAAACGTCAGAGAGGCGCTTGATGACCTTCCTTTTGATATCCGAGCCGGCTTTCAACGCATCGTGGAACTAATTCAGTCTCACGGCCTTGAACGCGTGCGCGAGCCTTATGTGAAGCATGTTGAGGGTCCGCTATGGGAAATGCGCCTGAAGGGCAAAAGCGGAATCGCACGCGCCATCTACGTGACAGCCGTCGGCAAGAGAATCATCATCGTCCATGTCTTTACCAAGAAGACCCAAACAACGCCCCGCCGAGAGATCATGACTGCTCTGAAACGGGCGAAGGAGATTCAATGAAGCGCGAATTCATTTCGGTTGAAGAATCCTTTAAACGCTGGAAAAAAGATCCAAAGTATGTCGCCGCCTACAACGCGCGCGAAAAGGAGTTCGCCCTCGCCTCGGCTCTGATCAAAGCAAGGAGCGAAGCAGAGATGACGCAAGAACAGGTTGCCGAGGCGATGGGAACCACCCAAGCCGTGGTAGCGCGCCTTGAGAGCGGAAAAGTCTTGCCGTCAACGCGCACGTTGGAGCGGTTTGCCAAAGCCACACGCACTCGCTTACGAATTAGTTTCGAGCCGGACCGCGAAGCTGCCCGCTGACATCTCGTGGACGTTTCGTGCAAACAACCAGGTGACAGCAGACGGAACGTAACCGTTACCATTCGTCGAAGTATTGTTCCTCCGCAGCGGTGATCGTTCCGTCTATCACCAGAGGCGATGTGACCCGAAATACATTTTCATTGCCCATCCCCTGCCAAGGACCCGGTAAAGCTGTACCAGGCTTTGATACTCGCTTCCACGCGCCTCGGCCACCGTCAGCTCTTCGGAACACAGCGGTCGCTGGCCGTCCAACACTTCAAGGTAGGTCGTGGTACCCCCCTTTGTAGCGCATGTTTGACAGGCCGACAGAGCAGGCGCGATGAGTTGATGATCGACGCGGCGATTCTATCCTGTTTGTGGGCCTTTCTCGATCCGGTGAGTTTCGTGGATAGACAGAGCTGGCACTTTCAGGAAACTCTCGTCCACGAAACTTCGTCCCAAGCCGATCAGTTTTCGCTGACCTGCGTCTGTCACCAGAGGCCGGCTGCGAAAGATGTAGATCGCCGGCGGCGCGCACAAAGCTCAGTCGGTCTGCGACGGCCACAAACGATGTCAGATGTTTGAGCTCCAACTCGAATGCCCCTTCTACTGTGACCGAATCACGCCATCAACGCCCCGAGCTGCCGAAGCCCTGGCTCCCTCGGGCGCCGCTCGTCAGCTCGGCCGATTCCTCTACGGGCCCGGTCAGCACAGGAGTTGGAACCAGCTGCGCGATCCTGTCTCCCGAACGTATCGCGTAAATGTCGATCAGGGTGGTCATGAGCACCACGATCTCTCCCCGATAAGATGAGTCGATCACGCCGCCGTGGGTGAATACACCTTTGGCCGCCAGGGATGAGCGGTCCTTCACCAGAAACCCGACAGGTAATCCGCTAACCATGCCGGCAACTGCCACACCGGTATGCACACGATGGACTTGACCGGGAACGAGGGTGTGATCCTGGTTGGCGTAGAGGTCATATCCGATGTCCTCGCCGGGGTGAGCCACGGTGGGGATCTTTGCTGACCCATCGAGTAATTTCACACTTAACGATGTCATGATACTGCCCAATCATTTTCTTGGATCATCTTTGCAGCGTATCGCAAATTGGGGATGCCGTCGCCGCTCCATGGAGAGTCGGGTGCCTTGGACTTTTGTTTGGGGTTCAGGCGCACCGCAGATCCCTCGGCTCCCCCGGATTTCCTGTCAAGAGTTGCGGTTTCGGTCAACTGCATGTGGTTCTCTTTAAGGAGAACCACATAAGTGGTCGTTGCCGAGAGCGGTGGAGTAGGAACGACCGCTTACAGCATACGGCCTCAGCTTCTCGAACGTCGTGCCCGGCTGCAGGATGCCGCAGGATCTGTTTCCCCTGGTTATCTCAATGACCTCATCGCCAAGGTGGATGCCGCTCTCAAAAAGATCGATGCTGGAAAATACGGCCTGTGCGAGACGTGCAACGATTCAATAGAACAAGACATGCCGGAACGCAATCCTCCATGCAGATTCTGTCTCGATCACCTCAACGACGCCGAACGCGCGCACCATCAGAAAGATCTCGATCTGGCAACGCAAATTCAATTCCAGCTTTTGCCATGGCTGACTCTGTGCTCCACGACCTCGGTCGATTCCGAGGCTCTCATCCAGCGTCTGACGATGCGACTTTGTTGGTGGTTCGCCGCCGCCGGGTTCCCCTGGACGGGCAGAATCAATGACACAGACCGTACTCAGGCATTTTGAAGCGGGCAAGCCGGAGTTGGGGAGCCGACTCGACACCATGGTCAGATCGATTCGCTGGCGTGGACGAAGATCAAGTGGTGCGGCTGCGGCGGCTTGACAAGGTAGTCGCTCAAGCGTTGTTCGAGCTCGTGATCGGCTAGCGTCATCCGCTGGTGTTGACGCTGATGCTCTGCCCACGAACTCACGGTGAAGATCTCCAAATAGCGATCCCCGGCTTCGGTATCGCGAAAGATTCCCCAGCGGGAAGCACCATCGCGGCGGCGTATGCGTTCATACAGGTGGATGGCTTCCACAAATTCCGCCCTCCGTTCTGGAATGACAAAGTATTCGACCGTAACCAGCACCGGTCCTTCCTCAGGATCGGATACCGATGCTCCGCCTTTGACCACAATCGGCATACGCCAGTGATTCCATGGACTGAGATCGGCAGTGGACTCGGGAAGTTTTGCAAAGAGTGCGAAGACCAGAGAGGCGATGGTTCCGGCCCCAGCACACACCAGAGCTGTTCCGACGCCAGCCCGCTGGGCGATGGCGCCCCAAGCAGCGCTGCCCAAAGCGAAGCCGCCTTGATATACCAGGATGAAGACGGCAAGAACTCGCGCCCGTACCCAATCGGGCGCCAGGCTTTGGACCAAGGCGTTGATCAGAGAAATAAAGAGCACCCATGACGCTCCGCCAATCAACATGACGGGAGCCAGTGTGCTCAACCGGTGTAAGACGCTGGTGGAAACCATGACCAGGCCCAGGATCGAAACACCGGTAGAGACAATCACTTCCGTCGACCACCTGGCGCGCGCCCACTGCATGATGAAAGCACCGCCAATTGCGCCCGCTCCAAAGCATCCGAGCAAAAGCCCATAGCCGATCGCACTCTGATTCACGCTTCGGGCGATCGTCGGCAGCAAGGCAAAGAGTGCGCTTGAGAAAAACATGACGACGGCGGTGCGAACCACAACGGTGAGGATGGCGGGAGAGTACCGGACGTAGCGAAGGGCAGCAACCGTGGCCCCGGTGAAGGTTTCCGGGGGTGCGGTGAGCTTGCGAACCGGCCTTTTCCATCTGGCCACCACCAGGATGACTCCGAAAAAAGAGACGAAGTTCACCATAAATGCGGTGGCGATGCCGGCAGCGGCAATGACTGCGCCCGCAAGCGCGGGTCCAACCGCCCGGGCGATATTGAATTCGATCCCGTTCAATGCGGACGCTGCCGCAAGATCGTCTTTGGATACCAATTCTGGGAGAAGCGCGCGCCACGAGGGGGCTTCGAAGGCATCTCCCGCCGAGAGAGCGAAAGTCAACAGCAGTAGGAGCCAGGGTGACATAAGGCCCGTGATGGTCAAGACCGCGATGAGCAGCGCCACGCACGTCATCCACGACTCGGTGGCGAGAATCAACTTACGGCGGTCGAAGATATCGCCGGCGGAGCCGGCAGGGAGAGCCAGCAGAAAGAATGGCAGAGATGACGCGGTTTGAGTGAGAGCGACGTAAATTGGCCCGGCATGCAGCGACACCATCAACCAGGCAGCGCCCACACTCTGCATGAACGTGCCGATGTCAGAAACCACATTCGAGAGCAGAAGATTGCGGAAGATGGGATTCTGCAGCGGATGCCACAAGCTCGATGAGGCAGGCTTCACGGTGTCTCGATCGCTATCTGTCACGCTGGGTTTGCCCCCATTCGAAGATACTGCTCCAACAACCCAGTGACCAGACCGAACGTAACCGTTACAGTTCGTCGGAGTATTGCTTCTTCACAGGCGGTGATCGTTCCGTCACCAGGGGCAAGGTAACCTGAAACACATTTTCATTGCCAGCCCCCGCCGAGTGCCCGGTAAAGCTGTACCAGACTTTGATACTCGCTTCCACGCGCTTGGGCGAGCGTCAGCTCTTCGGAATACAGCGATCGCTGGCCGTCCAACACTTCAAGGTAGGTCGTGGTACCCCCTTTGTAGCGCATATTAGAAAGGCGGACAGACTCCTGTAGATCCGCAACGCTGTCCTCCAGGCGCAGCCGCACCTGATGCAGCTTCTGGTAGCCGATGAGCGCATCGGAGACATCGCCGAAAGCTCGCTGAATGGTCTGCCGGTAGGCGAGCAAGGCCTGCTGATGCTGCGACTCAGCGAGGTGCAGATTCCCGCGCAAGGCGCCCCCGGTAAAAATCGGCTGGCTTACCTGGGCGCCGTAAGACCAGATGCCAAGCTGCGAACTCATGAGGCTCGAGAAAGTACTGCTTCTCCCGAAAGAACCGCCCCCAGAGCCAGTCAGCGAAATTTGCGGAAAAAATGCAGCCTTCGCGACTCCGATTTCGGCGTTCGCGGCGACCAGGTTCTGTTCCGCCTCGCGAATATCAGGCCGCCGCTCGATGATGGAGGAGGGCAGGCCGGGCGGTACTTCCGGGGGAAGTGTTTGCGCCACCAGGGGAAGCCCGCGCGGCACAGCCTGCGGGTAATTGCCAAGCAGGATGCTGATGGCGTCTTCTTCCTGAGCGATTTGCCGTTCCAAGTCAGGAATGGAGGCATTCGCCGTATCGAGTACTTGCTGTGCCTGGAGCACGTCGAGTTTTGTGGCCACACCGTGGCTCAGCCGGAGATTGGTGAGCTTGACCGAATCTATCTGTGTCTTTACCGTATCGCGCGTGATCTGGAGTTGCAGGTCGAGTTGCAGGAGCGTGAAGTAATCGGCGGCAACATCACTCACCAGGGTCAACACAACGGTTTGCCTCGCGGCCTCGGTAGCGAGCAGCTGGGCTCTTGAGGCCTCAGTGGCACGGCGCAGACGGCCGAAGAGATCCAGTTGGAACGCTGCATCGGCGGTCAGGGTGAGAAAGTTGTATTTGCTTTGCCCAGTATTTTCCTGTCCACCGATGAAAGTGCCGTTGCCTCCCACTTGGGGAAACAGGTTCGAGCGGGTAATAGCAAGCTCGGCGCGCGCAGCCACGATGCGCTCCGTAGCCAGCTGCAAATCATAGTTTTGCTTGAGTGCAAGACGAATAAGCTCTTGCAATTTCGTGTCCTGGAAGACCTGCCACCAGGGAAGATCCGCATACGAGGCAGCCTGAGCCTGAAGCTGTGGGTTCTCGGACAGATCACGATAGACGGTTGGAGTTTGTACGGCCGGTCGATGGTAATTGGGACCAACCATGCATCCGGCTAGTAAGCCGGAAGCCAACAACGTAATCAGTGATGGTGCGAGCTTCATCGCTGGGCAACTCCGTTTGTGTTTCGTAGGACTGTTCGCGGCCCCGTGGGTTTCAATCACCCGGTTCGGGAGAAGGCGTTTTCGGCAACGGCGCGGCCAGATGCTCCGGACCGGCGCCAGACAATTTCTCCACCAGATAGAAAATCCCGGGGACGAAGAAGATCCCGATCGCGCTGGCGGCCAGCATCCCCCCGATCACCGTGGTTCCCATGATCTGGCGCGCTACTGAGCCGGCGCCAGTTGCGGTCCATAGGGGCACGCAGCCGAGAATAAATGCGAAGGAAGTCATCAGGATCGGCCGCAGCCGAAGCCTGGCGCCTTCGAGCGCCGCGTCGGCGAGCGGTTTTCCCTGCTCGTATTGATCCTTGGCGAACTCGACGATGAGAATCGCGTTCTTGGCCGCCAGGCCGATCAGCATCACCAACCCTATCTGCGAGTAGACGTCGGCCTCGATCTGAACCAGGTAAGCCGGTAAGAACGCGCTGAGGATGACGCGGCGGAGCCACAGCACGAAAAAGGCGCCAAACACGGCCACCGGGGTGCTGAGCAATACGCTGAAGGGCAAGGACCAGCTTTCATACAATGCAGCGAGAATTAAAAAAACGAACAACAGGGAAAGCCCGAAGATGAGCGCCGGCGGAACACCCTCCCGGGCTTTCTGTTCCTGAAACGACATACCGGAGTAGTCGAAACCCATTTCTCTCGGCATGGTTTGCTTGAACACTTCTTCCAGCGCGACCGTCGCCTGGTCTGAGCTATAGCCGGGCGCGGCACTGCCGTTGATTTGCGCGCAACGGTACTCGTTAAATCGCATGGTAAATTCGGGCCCGGCGCGCGGCTTGAGCGTGGTCAGCGTGGACAAGGGCACGTTCTCTCCCTTGTTGTTGCGGACATAGAATTGTCCGACATTCTCCGCCCTGCCGCGGTACTCACCCTCGGCTTCGACATAGACCTGCCACTGGCGGCCGAAGCGATTGAAGTAGTTGATGAAAAGACCACCCATAAATGCCTGGATGGTCCGGTAAACATCGTTCAGGTTCACCCCTTGCTTCAGCACCTTGTCGCGGTCGACGTCGACAAATTCCTGCGGGACACTGGGCAGGAAAGTGGTGGTGAGGCTGGCGATTTCCGGCCGCTTTCGAGCAGCGTCCAGAAAAACCGCGAGGTTCCTGGTAAGGAATGGAATATCGGCTCCCGAACGATCTTCGAGGAGGAAGGTGAATCCGCCGGCAGTGCCGACGCCCGGAATGGCAGGCGGCGAAAAGCTGAAGGCGACTCCGCCAGGCACTTTACTGAGCTGCTGGTTGAGATGAGCCTTGATGGATTGAAATTGCTGGATTCTTTCCGCGCGCGTGTCCCAGGGATAGAAGGCCACAGAAAAAAACGCGTTATAGCTGATACGAACAAAGCTCAGCAAACTGAAGCCAACGACGGTGGTCGTGTGCTGAACTCCGGGGGTACTCATGATGATTTTTTCGACATCCGCCGCGACCGCAGTTGTCCGTTCCAACGAAGCTCCGTTGGGCAGTTGTAGGTTGACGTAGGCATAACCTTGATCTTCGTCGGGGAGGAAGCTCGACGGCAGGCGACTGGCGAAGAAACCCGCTGCCATCCCGAAAGCCACCAGCAGGACGACCAGGACGACAGTTTTTCGGAGCAGTACTCCACTCCAATGGACATATCCCTCGGTGGTTTGCTGGAAAACGCGATTGAACCAATCGAAGAATCGCCTGAGCAGACCGTGGCTCGGTTGCCGGGGGCGGAGAAGCAGAGCGGCCAGCGCGGGGCTGAGGGTGAGCGCGTTAAACGCGGAGAGAACAACGGAGATGGCAATCGTAACCGCGAACTGCTGATAAAGCCTTCCGGTAATTCCGGGAATAAAGGCGGTCGGCACAAATACGGCGGAGAGAACGAGCGCGATTCCTACTACCGGCCCGGAGAGCTCTTCCATCGCTTTGAAAGCAGCGTTCTTTGGCGTCAGCCCCTCCTCGATGTGACGCTCCACGCCTTCGACCACCACGATGGCGTCATCGACTACCAGCCCAATCGCCAGGACCAGACCAAAGAGAGAAAGTGTGTTGATGGAAAAACCGAAGAGGGGAAAGAACACAAAGGTGCCCAAGAGGGAAACGGGCACAGCCAAGAGGGGAATCAACGTGGAACGCCAGCTTTGCAGGAAAAGATAGACGACGAGGATCACCAGGGCGAGGGCGATCAGTAGGGTCTTCACGATTTCCTTGATGCCCTGCGTCACCGAACGAGTCGTGTCCAGCGACACGGCGAAGTCCATGTCTTGGGGAAAGCGTTGTTTCATTTGCGCCATCAGTTTCTTGATCCCGGCGGCGGCGTCGACCGCGTTCGAGCCGGGCAATTGATAGCACGCAATAATGGCGCCCGGCTTCCCATCAAAACGGCCGGCGCTGCTATAGTCCTGGGCGCCCAACTCGATACGGGCCACATCGTGCACGCGGACGGTGCCGCCGTCGGGAGTCTCGCGCACCACGATGTTGCCGAATTCTTCCGGTGAGGTGAGGCGGCCCTGCGCCAGAACGGCGGTGGTAAATTCCTGCCCCTTGGGAGCCGGCTCGCCTCCCACCTTACCCGCTGGGTTCACTGTATTTTGCGCTTGGACGGCGGTCACAATGTCAGGGACCGTAATCCCCAGCTTTGCCAGTTGGTCCGGCTTTACCCAAAGCCGCATGGCGTATTGGCCGGCCCCGAATACCGTAACGTTGCCAATGCCTCGCGAACGGAGGATGGGATCCACAAGATTGATGTATGCGTAATTGGCGAGAAACCTGGCGTCATAGGTCCCATGCGGCGAATAGAGGGCGATCCACATCAAGGGGGCGGTCACGGATTTTCGAACCGTGATTCCATAGTTGGCAACGTCGGCCGGAAGCTGAGAAGCTGCCTGCGTCTCACGAGATTGGGTGAGAATGAAATCAGTGTTGGGATCGGTCTTTACATCGAAGTCCACAATCAGGCTGGTGGCTGAATTGGAGGTGGCATTCAGCGAATACATATAGTTCATGTTGTCCACGCCGTTCATCTGCTGCTCGATGGGCGTGGCAACGGATTGTTCGAGGGTCTGCGCGTCCGCACCCACGTAGGTGGCCTGGACCTGAATCTCGGGCGGGGTGATGTTGGGAAACTGGGCGACCGGCAGGCTCAGGATCGTGAGCGAGCCAACCAATACCATGACGATGGAAATGACCATGGCGACGATCGGGCGGTTGATGAAGAATTTTGACATCGGGCTAATTACCCCTGGCTTCCGGGCGCAAACGGCCTAGGGTTTACTTTCGCGCCTTGGCGCACTTTTTGCACTCCCTCGGCGACGACCTTTTCTCCCCGATTCAATCCACCGGCGATCACCCACATGCCACCGACACGGTCACCGACCGTGACGGTACGAATGCTCACCTTGTTGTCGCCATCCACCACGGCGACCTGGTAGGCGCCTTGCAGCTCTGACACCGCGCGTTGAGGAACCAGCAGCGCATCATGTTGCAGGCTCACGACAGCGCGCACTTTGGCGTAGCCGCCGGGACGCAAAATGTTGCCCGGGTTCGGAAATAGCCCGGCGATCCGAATGGCCCCGGTGCTCTCGTTGACTTGCCGGTCCGCAAAGTAAAACCGGCCCTCATGTTCATAGGTAGAACCATCGGCCAGAATCAGTTGCAGGCGTAGAGCTTTGTCGGCCGCCTGGCGACTGGTCTCCGTGGGGAAGCGTTTCCGCCATGCGAGATATTGTGGCTCGCCGACCGTGAAGTAAACCTTGATCGGCTCGACCGTGGAAACGGAGGTGACCGGCCCGCTGCTGGGATTGACCAGCGCGCCTACCTGCAGTTGGGCTTGTCCGGCGATGCCATCGATGGGGGCCACCAGCCGGGTAAACTCGAGGTTGATCTTCGCCGTTTCCACCGCGGCCTCAGAGGTCTTAATTTGCGCCTTGGCGGTTTCCACGGTGGCCAGGGCCGCCAGGTTGTTTTGCACTGCGTTGTCGAGATCCTGCTGGCTGGCGGCCTGTTCTTGTGCCAGGGGCTTGTATCGTTTGACATCAAGATCCGTGCGGCCCTGCACTGCCATGGCATTGGCAAGTGCGGCCTTCGCCTGTGCCAGTTGGCCCTGGGCCTGGTCGAGGGCTGCCTGGAAAGGCCGTGGGTCGATTTCGAAAAGAAGCTGACCCTTTTTGACGGATGCGCCCTCCTGATAGCCCTGCCTTTGTAAGTACCCCGTAACCTGGGCCCGGACGTCGGCGTTCACGAGCCCGTCGAGGGTGCCGATCCATTCGCCGAAAATCGGGACATCCTTCTGCTCAACCTGGACTACTTCAACGTCAATAGGAGCGCCCGGCTGTGCTCCCGAGACGCGGTTTGGCCGTGCCCCGATGATCACGCTGAGAACGACCAGGCAAACCACTCCGATACCAGCGATTACCAGATTGCGTTTCGAACCACGGGTCATGTTGACGAAAAACCTCGCAGCGAGGATGTATCGGCATCATCTTCTAAAATCTGAATCGACGCCAGTGCATGTTTTCAAGGCCCCGGGATGGAGACTTTGCTTCTGTATTTTGCAGGGCTCTTCGAAAGAGTACTGGGTACGCCGAGTGTAGACGAACTGGGTCGATCTTGATTTGTCAAAAATGGCCCTGCTATGTCAAATATTGCCATACTGTCGACGCCCGAGTTCAGGGCCGCATTCGCTTTGTTGTGGGCGGCGGTTCTGCGAGGCAACGATGGATGCACCCTGTAGCCGCGACCGCTGAAGGTAGGTCGGGAAGGGAAGCGACAGACGGACGATCACCAATGAGTTATGAGGCTTCCTTCTGGAGCGGAGCGCCGTTCCTCTCAGTCTGGGCGCCGTATACTGACGGCGTGAATCCTCGGAACAACCTGGTCTTTGTCTCGATAGCAGCCTATCGTGATCCACAGCTCATTCCAACGATTGAGGATTGTCTGAGCAAGGCACTCCACCCCGAGCATCTGCGCTTTGGGATCTGCTGGCAGCATGCTGCCGGCGAGTTGAGACCTCCGTACGAGCACGACGACCGTTTCAGTATCCTTGACGTGGCATGGCAAGACAGTCAAGGCGCTTGCTGGGCTCGCGCGCAAGCGATGAAGCCGTGGCGGGGTGAGCAGTGGTTCCTGCAGGTAGATTCGCATTGCCGTTTGGCCCCTGGCTGGGACGAAACGCTCATCCGCATGATGGGGCAAACAGCAAGCCCTAAACCTATTCTGAGCACATACGCCACACCGTTCACACCGGGACCGGTGGAGACCCTGACGGGCGCGCCGCTGCAAATGTCCTTTCAAGGCTTCACCTCAGATGGCATTCCGCACATGAAGCCAATGGCCATCTCGAACTGGCACTCACTCCATCGGCCGCTACGCGCACGATTCGTTTCGGGGGGCTTTCTGTTTGCCCCAGGTATCTTCACCCGCGAGGTCCCTTACGACCCGGAGCTCTACTTCCTCGGCGAGGAAGCCTCGATGACGATGCGCGCCTTCACCCACGGGTATGACCTGTTTCATCCTTGCGAGACCATCGTCTGGCACGACTATGTTCGCAAAGATGCGGTCAAGCATTGGGACGATCACACGGAAGCAAGCAAGACCGGGATCCGTTGGGGCGAACAAGACCTGCAGAGCAAAAGCAAAATCAGGAAATTGCTTCTAGGCCAGCCGGTGGGTGAGTTCGGCCTGGGAAACGCACGGACCATTGAGGAGTTTGAAGAATATGCCGGAGTGTCGTTTCGACTGCGTAAGGCTCATGACTACACGATGCGGTCGGAGGAGCCGCCCAATCCGAAACTGGATGCGAACTGGGCAGAGGAGATCTACTCCTGGCTGGTCCGGATCAAGTTAAGCAGTAACGAGTTCCCCGCAGAGTATTGGCGCGACTGTTCATTTTGGTACATCGGAGTCTACGACGAGAATCACAACGAGATCTATCGTCGCGATCTTTCGCCAGGGGAACTCGAGCCGCTCGCGGGCCAGACGCCAGAGATCGAGCTGGTGTGCGAGCTACAATCCGGGAGCATCCCTGCGGCGTGGACCGTGTGGCCAGTCAACCGCTCGCGCGGGTGGCTTCAGAAAATCGAGGGCCAACTGCAAGAGGAGGACTTTACGATTCTTTTGGAAGAGGATGAATGACGAGAGCGGGAAAAAAAGGCGCCCATCCTGTGAGCCTCTGTTGTGGAGTCAAAGGATGGGCTCGGCATTTCGAGGTGCTAGCTGAAGAGCCCGTTCAGGCCGTTGGGGAAAAAGACCCCGGTGTATTTCGCGCCTGACGCGGGGATATTCGTGCTGCCGGTAACGATTTTGAGCACCTGCGTTGAGGTGCGGCTGTAGGTTTTAGAGTAGTTGGAGGAGCCGGTCTGCGCATCGACGATGGTGGCAGCGCCGTTCATCGTGCCCGTTGGCTCAACGGAGACGGTTTGGAAGCCAACCCCGATGTCGTCCGTGGTGGAGCTGCCATCGAGGGCCATGCGAGTCGCAGAGATTTTTTGCGTGTAACCCTGGAGTCCGGCCTTACCATCCGGGTCGGCGATAAAGATGGAAGTGCGCACCAGCCCGGCGTGATAAGCCTCAACTCCCAGAATGCCTGCTGCGGCTCCGAGGTTTGCGGACATGGTGAGCAGAGGCGCCGCCCCGCTGTATGCAGTGACGCCAACATCCTCGAAGACGTAAGCGCCAATCAGGAAATCTAAATCGTTGGCAAAAGGATCGAACGTGCTGGCGATGCCGGCCGCACTGGCCAGGGTGTTGAAGCTATTGAACAGGTCGAGGTTCGGTTGGGCGACCGCAGAGCTTCCCAAGGCTCCGCGCAGGAAGGTGACGTGGTTGCGTTCCTCCTGCGCAGTTTCGGTGGCGTACGCCTGGATCGCAGGAAGTGTCCACGGAACCAGGCAACTTGCCGGGCCACCCGACTTCGTGACCACTGTGCCGCCGCCCGAGGTCGCTGTGCCCGCGCCGATCCCGATTCCTACTTCGTCGATGGTTTTGCCGGTCGTTGCGAGGGTGTAGAACTGGGATTCGAGGTACTCGAGGTTCAGGGCGAAATTCAGGATGTCAGAATCGCTGTAAGCCGGAGCGGCCTGCGCTTCTGCCATTTTGACGCCCGCAAAGGCAAGACCGGCGAGAGCAGCACCACCCAGGGCGAGCATCTTCCGGCGACTGTTGACGATAATTTCATCGAGTTGCTGTGTTTCTGAAGTTGCCATGAATTCTCCGTCCTTAGCTTGTGGTTACGCTGATGTTGCCGTTCATTCCGTTGGGAAAGAAACCGCCGCCCTTGACGCCGGCGCCGGGAGCTGCCGCATAGACGATGTGGAGAACCTGATCCGTCGTACGTGCAAATGCGATCGAGTTCGTCGTGTCGGCGGCAACGATGGTGCTTGCGGGCATATAGGCAGTGGGAACAAACGGAACAGCATAAGCTGGAAGAGGAGTCAGTGTGGTTTCATTTCCTCCGCCCAAAGTCGCGCGCAATTTGCTTATCTGTTGGGCGTAGGTCACGTAAGTTGGGTTAGGCGTGACCAGGGTCGCAGTGGTAGTTGCGGTGGCGACGGAGTCGGCAATCAACAGCGTCCGTATCTCGGCGGCATGATAGGCTTCAACCGCAAGGATGGAAGCGGCGGCCGCAAGATATGTCTTTCCGGTCATCGTAGTGCTCAGAAGGCCGGCGGCGCCGTGGTAGGCGGTGACGCCAACATCCTCAAACACAAACGCGCCGACCAGGAACGCTTCGTAGCTGCCAAATGGATTGAAGGTGGAACCGATGCCGGCGGCCGAGGCTGCCGCGTTGAAGCTGTTCATCAGATCGATATTGGGCCGAGACACAGCACTGGCCCCTAAAGCTGAGCGAAGGAAGCGAACGTGGTCTAATTCATTCTGCGCAATTTCATAGATATAGTTCTGCTGCGCAGTGTTCAAATTGGGAACCATGGTGGTGGAAGGAACGACAACCGTGGTGGTTGCGTTGCCCGTGTCGGTAGCTGAGAGTCCGCTGCCGGTGGCCGCACGGAGGTAGAATTCGGCTTCCAGATATTCGAGATTCAAGGCAAAATTCAAATAATCGGCATCGCCGAGAGTAACGGGCGCTGGCGTGGGGGTTGGTGTTGGAGTGGGTGTTGGGGCCGGGGTCGAGCTGCCACCGCATCCAGCGACTACTGCTACCGCGGCCGCTGCGCCTGAACGCGCCATGAAACTTCGACGCGTCAAAGCTTTGTCGATAAGCTCCGTCAATTTTCTTTCCAAGATATCTCTCCTGCTTGAGGATCAAGCGACATCAGGGCATGACATCATGAAAGATGACCCGCATCACTCGCTACCTTAAGTAACGTGCCGAGGTCACGGATCGGATTGCGGTAAATTCCGGTTATTTTTTCTGCGAGCTGTAATTGAGTACAACTAATGTGACATGTTGGGTACGGCAGCAGTGTCGCCTTCCTCCTCTGTCGCTTGTCAGAAGGTACGAAGTTCTGTGCCCAGCACCGTTGCGCTTGATTGAAGGGACGAACAAACACTATTGCGCCAGAACGATCAGGATTCCACGTTAGTGGTAATTCCTCCGTCTGCGCTTTTAATCTTTTGTTGCGGCCTGCCCTTTTCCTCACCCAAAGACTAAAGATCGTGCCGGCAAGTATTGCAGTTCCTGCTGTGAGCCTGCATCAGGTAGGCCATTCGAAATTGCCCAAGCCGGCGTGACCCGAGAGGTCCCTTCCGTCTCTCGCGTTCAGGGGGGATCGCCATGTTTCGGCGTTCTGTATATTTCTTGAAGCTTGCTTCCAACTCCTTTAGTTCGGGACACGGCATACCAAATGCTCCAGGACAGCGAATCTTCTTACCCGTTAGCTACGATTCGGCGCGTAGCACCAGATCCATTACCGACGAAGATGCGGGGCGCCGACGTAACCAAATTCGGATGACTGTTGGAGACCAGCATCTGTCGCTTCGCAGGGAGGGGCTTTGCCTTTGCAGATTTGTTGATCGCATCAACGTCTTCAGGCGCTCATGTCCCTATAGCTTTCTTCCGAAACTGAATGAACGTCGTTTTTGAAAGCTGTCAGAAATAAAGCGCCGTTTCACGCCCCGAGGTCCGCAAATCGCGCATCCTAAAGAGCGATACCGCGGGTCCAACGCGGTTGAAACATGCGCTGAGGACTTATGCCTGCGACGGCGTACCTCGGGGTATGGATCGTCAAGGAAAGTGAGCCACAATGAAAGCTGCCACAGTCGTAGGAATCATTCTTATCATCGTCGGAATCATCGGGTTTTCTATGGGCGGATTTAGCTTCACCCACGAAAAGAAGGATGTTGATTTAGGCCCGCTTCAGGTTTCCCACGAGCAGAAACAATCGGTTCCGATTTCTCCAATCCTCAGCTCTCTCGCGCTGGTTGGTGGTATCGGGCTCGTCGTGGTTGGAGTTCGTGCAAAATGAGGTTTGACGGCTGCACGACATCTCCATCGGGATTCCCTATGGTTTCTCCGCCCTACCGGACTCGCCACCCGGTATAGTAACTTATCGAGGGGCACGTGAAGGTTGGTAAGGTTGGCGACGCTGTGAAGGATGACATCGAGGAAAGCATCAGCGCCGATAACGCGCCAGGCTCCGCATCAGGGCAAAGCCGGTTCAGTAAGTTCGCCACCAGCAGTTCCCAATATCTTGGGTCGAAATGGGCTTTTTTGATCGCGATCGCCGTCATTGTCGTGTGGGGCCTTACCGGTCCTATCTTCCATTATTCTGACACCTGGCAGTTGATCATCAATACCGGGACAACAATCGTTACGTTTTTGATGGTGTTCCTCATTCAAAATACTCAGAACCGGGATGCGAAAGCGATCCATTTGAAACTGAATGAACTTATACACGCCGTAGACAAAGCCAAGAATCAAATAATCGACGTGGAAAGCCTGTCGGAACTTGAGATAGACGAGCTGAGCAAGACGTACGAAGCCCTCCGCATCAAAGCACAGGATCGTCACCAGCGAAAGGGAACTCCTTCAAGCTAACGTAAAGCCCCGCGAAGGGGCTGACACATTCGAAAGAATCGGGGAAAGGTGTCGCTTCTTTTTGAAATGCTTGCCAGGATTGGGATGGTCAGATCGTTCTGTCTCCTCGAGTCTTGGCCGTGAACTGTATCTCCGCCTGCCTCTTCGTCGGCCGGCCCTGCTTTTCCAGCCGGCGTGCGGCGCGCCGGTTCTGGTAGTTGAAGAGGATTTGGTCTGCTGCAATGACCAGGTCCTTCAACATGCGCCGGAAATGCTTCTTGATCCAGGGCAGAAGGAGAACATAGGCACGCACTTTTTGCGATGGCGAAAGAGGTGCCCGCTTTACCGAGGCTGCGTATTCATAAAACTGCCGAAACTCCGGGAACGTAACTGCGTGAGTCTTCGCGGGGTCCCACCACTCCGGAGACGGGAGAGTGCCATGTCGCCGTATCAAGCGGAAACTCTGCGATTTGAGCCGAACGGGAGCTGTCTGCGAGGACTGGTTCTCATGTCGGGTATTAATGAAGAGAAATTTATCCGATTCCCAAAAGCGACCGAGGAGCCCCGCCTGCGCTAACAGCACGCCATCCGAATTAACATAACTGCCCTGCGGTGGGCACTGACGCAGCAACTCGAGACGAAAAACGCCGAAGATCTGAAAGCACATATGATCGTTCAGCAGAAGGTCATGCCAGCGAACTAACGGATCTGCTGAGTCGAACCGCATCGGCCATTTGTAGTACTCCACCAGATCGCCCGCAGGGGAGACTACCTTGGTGCGCGTATGTGCCAGAATCAGTCCTGGGTCAGCTTCGAGCGCGGCAATGCATTCCTGCAGAAACGTGGGCTCGAGGAAATCGTCATGTGCTGCGCTCTTATAGTATTTTCCGTTCGCCAGGGAATAGACGCGGCGAAAGTTCCAACCAGCACCCATGTTCTTTGCATTTCGAAAATAACGGATGCGTTGATCCCGGGCCGCATACTGCAGACATATCTCCTCCGTGCGATCGGTCGATGCATTGTCAGAGATGAGGAGTTCGAAGTCTGTGAAGGTCTGGTCCAGGAAGGAATCCAGCGCCTTGGCGAGAAAGCGCTCGGCGTTATAAACAGGCATTCCAACGGTCAACAGGGGACATGAAGGCATAACAAACCACTCCTTTGCACAAATTAATTTCCCCAGTTCCTCCGGACAGCGATTTACTGACCGACTGACTTCGATTTGCGAATCACGTGTCGAAACGATGAAAACGAGCCTTTGCCAGCGGATGTTCTCCTATTTCACAAAATAAGAAATGTAAGGATCAGAGGGAAAACGGCAGAGCGGACCCGATGCAAGGCCGGTCTCTTCGATAAAGGCAAGGGTTTCTCCGGGGAAATGCGCGGAGTTCAACTCATCGAAGGCGACCACACCGCCTCGCACTACACGAGGTAGAAGATGTTGAAGAGCAGCCTTTGTTGGTTCGTATAGATCAAAGTCCAGGTAAAGGAGACTGATCAAAAGGTGAGGATTGAGCGCCAGATATTCGGGTATGGTTTCGCAGCTATCGCCCTGAACAAGCTCGATTTTCGGGATGTGGCCGAGGGGCCGGTTTCTATCGTGGATCGATGCAATGTGGTTCAATTCGTTCACGATCTCTGCGGAGGTAGTGAACGCTCCCTGCATGAAGGTACTCCGAAGTTCCTGAGGAGGTGTCCTTCTCGTGGGTCTTTGGAAATCCGGAAAAGGTGTCGAAACCGATGACACGCCTGGTGTGATTGTAAGGCTCAAGGATGGAGGAGCAGTGCGCCCACGTCATCAAGCCACCGCCGGCGAAGACTCCACACTCCACGACACTTCCGTGTACTCCAAGGTTCAGTTTGAAAATCTCATAACGCACTAGAAAACGCGCCAGATCCTGTCTCCGGACGTGCCGGGGAAAGGTCTCGAGCCGCTGAGCGAGCGGTACACAGGAGCTCGTGAACGCCTCGCAAAGTGCGTTGACAATGTTCTCCTCAGCCGGCGCATGCATATCCGCATGGTGACCAAGTTGCACTAAAGAAAGGCTTTCGGGGAAAGTCTCGTTTCGCATCCGACCTCCGACTTTTTGTACTGCCAAAAAGGGGGCGGGGGGCCCGCTGTGGAAAATCGCCAATGACAACAGGCAGGCATTTACGGTTAAATACAGCGAACAGCTGTTAAGTGTGCCTTAACAGTAGCGCAACAGTACCACGGCCCCATTTCGTCAGTCAAGGAGGCAATTTCACTCAAAACCACGAGCCTTTTAGCCGAGGCGTTTGTAACCGTTCGCCCCAGCGGGGGACTCCGGCTCAGAATCTGAATACTCACTTCGCATTCGCTGCCCGCCTTCTTCGAGGGAGGCTCGGATACCACTGGGTTTGATTTGCCCTGATGCCGTCTCAATCGTGAGCTCACACATCTGCAAAAGGAACCGCGCAAATAAGATTCGTTCCGCGCTTGTCAGTGACCTGCGGCGACAGATCACGCTACTCACACAAAGGTAGCAGGGATTCCGCAGGCTTTCTCGATCGTGTTTTTAATGTTCTTCGTTACTTAACACAATCGTCTCGCATCGTGTAGCCGCTCTGTTTGTTTTTTGCATCCAACTTCCGGACTGGACTCGACCGCCGCTTGCCAAAATGATAAGTGGCCGGCGTTGACGGCTGCGAAAGGAAGAATTATTTTTGCAAAAAGCGTCGACTTCGGGATAAGCTCTGGTCAAGCGCGTTTTGGTTTTTCCCCACGACTTCCCGCCTCGTGTTTTGCGCTTCGCAGCCGATCAGAAACTTTAGCCTGTTGATTCCGGCGTTGTTCGCGATTTTTCTACTGTTCGAAAAAAATACGTCCGTCCAATTCGCAGTAAGTCAGGAATTGGAAACATCTTCCTCTGCGGGTGAGTGCATGAATGATTTCCGATCTTATGGTTTTGACCTTCTTTCCCAGGTGGCCTCGGCGGAAAGAGGCGTCGGAAATGAACCGATCGAACTCGACCAACTTCTGAGCTGTTGTGAACGTTCCGATGTTGGCCAGGAAATTTTCGAACTGATAACCGACCTGTACCCCATATGTCGAAGCATCACCGGTGATGGAGTGCGCAAGACGCTCTCCGTGATAGAACAGTTCATTCCACTACAACAACATGAGGTTCCAAGCGGAACTCCCGTGCTCGACTGGACAGTTCCCAAAGAGTGGAATATCCGCGACGCATACGTAGTGAACGCGCGCGGAGAACGGGTCATTGACTTTCAAAAAAATTGTCTTCATGTGGTTGGATATAGCGTGCCGGTGAAGGGAAAGTTTACTTTAAAACAACTTGAAAAACATCTGTTTACCATCCCTGAACATCCAGACTGGATCCCGTTCCGCTACTCGTACTACGACGCAAATTGGGGCTTTTGTTTGGCCCATCGAGACCTGGAGGAGATGGAGGAGGGTGAGTACGAGGTACTGATCGACTCGTCCCTGGAAGATGGTTTCCTTACGTACGGTGAATATTACTTGCCCGGAACCAGCTCCGATGAGGTGCTTATTTCCATTCATATGGATCATCCAGCCATGTGCAACGATAATCTCTCCGGCGTCGCTGTCGGGACATTTCTGGCAGCATATCTATCCCGTGTTGCAAATCGACGCCTCTCTTATCGGTTTATTTTCATTCCAACGACGATTGGATCGATCACCTGGCTTAGTCGCAATGAGGCGACTCTTGACCGCATTAAATATGGCTTCACGCTGACATGCATCGGTGATGACGGAGGGTTTACCTGGAAGGAAACACGGCGCGGAGGGACCCCAATTGACCGTGCGGTGAAGTGTGCGTTGCGTGAAAGCAAAGAAGAATACGAGCTTTGGGGATTTACCCCGTTCGGCTTCGATGAACGGCAGTTTTGTTCACCAGGATTCGATTTGCCCATAGGGAGCTTATTTCGAACTTATTCGCATCACTACCCGGAAAACCATACCTCTGCCGATGATCTCACCCTCATGTCGCCAGAAAAACTCGGGGGCAGCCTTGGGCTCCTCGCGAGGATCGTCACAATTCTTGAGGGGGATGCAAAATACTTCAACACGAGCCCGAAAGGCGAACCGCAATTGGGCAAACGCGGTATTTACCGCAAGATGGGCGGCCCGATCATAGAACAGAACCTGGTCCATTTATTCTGGATTTTGAACTATTCCGATGGAGAACACTCCCTGCTGGACATAGCCGAAATGTCGCACTTTCGATTTTCCGATCTTCGGAAGGCCGCTGACATTCTGCTGGACCGCGGTTTACTTTCGACGGAAGGTCCACTCTCGAGCCGAACGAACGGTTGTATCGGGTTTCCCGTCAACTCGGAAGGCTGAAGCATTCTCAAGCGAGCCGAAGGGGTTGAGCGCGCCTGCATCTACGTGACAGCTACAGTGGCTATTTGCACCAGCATAGGAGAGCCGCTCGTAATCCCGGAAGCTCCCGTCCAAGCGCCCTTTCCGGCCTTCGCCGGAGTCTGGGACTGAAATTGGTTCGTATATCGCCGCCCTTGCCGACAAGATCGGCAATAATGGGGGGCTCATCCACGCAACCTGTCTCATGCCACGTTGGCGGCGCCCACTGTGTGTGGATCGAACGCGAGCCCAAGCCAGGCGGGCTGTTTACCGCATCTTCTTGACAGCGCATCTGTGTAGCGATTAACTTCGGGCAATCCTGTCTCCAATCTGATTCCTCAGCTTTTCCATATGCCCGGCCCAACTTGTCGGCAGATTGCGCGGAGTTTGGCAGTCGCGTCAGACCCCGGGGACACTGATTCGCAAGGAGCCGCATGGCCAGACTTCCAATCACGATGCGGTGGCATTGTTAGGCGTGTGAGACGGTAGATGGCGCGGATAGCGAGAAGGTGTGGATGTGGGCGAGTTCGCAATGAAGGTTAAGCGCGTGCTGAACGAGCCCTCTTATCGTCAATCCGCCCGGCGGGTCGCCGAATCCATGCGTCACTTCGGGGGCGCCCGGGCCGCCGCGGAACGTATCGAAGAGGGCGTGCTCGCTCAAGGAATGAAAGGCCGCTGAGTCACTCATGTTAGACCTTAGTCGAATCCCTTTCTCAGTGCGCTCGGCTGCGCAGATCGCGGGACGAAGAACGTTCCTATGCATTTGCTTATCGCTGAGCTTGACCTCCGCCGCGCAGCAGAAGCCTTCCCCACTTTCGCCCTACGTGATGGAAGACGCACCCGTGCTGGTGCTGGAGCACGTGCGCGTGATCGACGGCACGGGCTCTGCGCCGCGAGAAGACATGCGCATTGTCATCGCCGGCGGCAAGATCACTGCCGTACAAGCTGCCAATACGCCGGGCATTTACCCACCCACAGCCAAGCTGTTGGACATGACGGGCAAGACCGTGATCCCCGGCCTGGTTGGGATGCACGAACATCTCTTTTATCCTTTGCCCCAACGACCCGAAGGTGGCTTGGCGCTGTATGGTGAAGCGGCGGATAGCGCTCCCCGGCTGTATCTGGCAGGTGGGGTCACCACGGCAAGGACCGGGGGCAGCTTGGAGCCCTACACTGACCTTGAGTTGAAGAGGGAGATCGATGCCGGACTGACTCCCGGACCAAAGCTTGACGTCACAGGCCCGTACCTGGAGGGCAAAGGCACCTTTGCCGTTCAGATGCACGAGCTCGCGAATGCTGACGACGCTGCGCGTACCGTGGATTATTGGGCCGCTGAAGGCGTGACCTCCTTCAAGGCATACAACTACCTGACAGCCGATGAGCTGAAGGCAGCCATTGACCGTGCCCATGCGCACGGGTTGAAGCTCACCGGCCATCTTTGCTCCATCGGATTCCAGCAGGCCGCCGCGCTTGGCATTGACAACCTGGAGCATGGGCTGGTGGTGGATACCGAATTCTACCCCGGGAAGAAACCGGACGAGTGCCCTGGTTTCACCACCAACCTGACCTATATAGAAAAGAGCCTGGACGTGGCAGCGCCTGAGGTGCGGGAGATGATCCGCGATCTGGTTGCGCATCACGTGGCGATTACCTCCACGCTTGCCGTGATTGAGACGTTTGGCCCCAATCGCCCACCTATGGAGCGGGAGAATGAGGGCGTGAAGACACTCACGCCGCAAGCCGCCAAGGAATATTTTGAGGGACGCTCGAAGGTGGCCGAGCGCGGCGACGGAGCGGTCGTGGTGGGAAAGGAAATGCGTTTTGAGCGAGAATTTGTCGCTGCGGGCGGATTGCTGATGGCGGGTTGCGATCCCACGGGTTACGGCGGCGTGGTGCCGGGCTTCGGCGACCGCCGCAATATCGAGTTGCTCGTCGAAGCCGGATTCACCCCGGCCGAGGCGATCCGCATCGCCACGCTGAACGGTGCAATATTCATGGGCAAAGACACATCGATTGGGTCGATTGCACCCGGAAAGGCTGCCGATATCGTGGTGCTTGGGGGTAATCCGGCGGAGAAGATTGAAAACATCGAAAAGGTTGAAATGGTCTTCAAGGATGGTGTCGGCTACGACTCCGCCAAGCTGATCCAATCGGTGAGCGGCCTGGTCGGCCTGCGATAAAGTTAGCGCCTCTTTAGGAGTAGCGACAGGGACGTGTTTCCTTGGGTACCAAACCCTTCTTGATCGCCTGTACATTCAAACAGACTCTGCCCCACTCGAGTCTGATGATTCCGAGCGCAGAGACTCAAAGTGGTACTATTCCATCCGACAGGACAAGAAGGACGTTATGCAGACTAAAGCGCCGACCCTTAAATCAAAGCTTGCCGGTTCAGATCCGAGCCATAAAATTGCTTGCTTCCTCATAGTTTTGGTGTGGGCCTGTAGTGCCCCGGCTCTTTTCGGCCAGCAAAATGCTCATGCAGCCCTTACCCCTTCTGCCAATCGAAAACCCGCGCCGGCGTTTCAACTTCCGACTGAAGACGGCAAGAAGATGCAGCTCTCCGACTATCGGGGCAAGGTCGTTCTCCTCAACTTTTGGGCTACCGACTGTGGTGGCTGCGTGCTTGAGATTCCATCGTTTATAGAGATTGAGAAAGCATATAAAGATAGGGGCTTTACCGCCGTCGGCGTCTCGATGGATATATCGTATGAAGGCCTGAAGGACGCGAACGAAGCGTGGGGCAGGGTGAGGCCGTTCACCGCAAAGCACGGAGTCAATTACCCGATTGTGATGGGTGATGATGCAATCTCCAAGGCCTACGCATTGAACGCGTTTCCGGCGACATACTTGATCGACAAGTCCGGCAAGATTGCGGTCGCTTATGTAGGAATGATCATAAACAAGGATAACGTTTCAACAAACATAGAGAACCTTCTGTCTGAACGTTGAGGCAATCGGTGATAAGAGCAACTGTCCTTGTCCGTCGCAACGAAGGTAAGTTACCCCGTCCCTCCTGGGACCCGATGAACAACAGCCCACGATGAGTAGTAGCAGCAGGGAGGGAAGTGCGCTCCTAGCGGAAAAAGAAGTGCGGAGAAAAGGGCGGCAACCCTTATCCCTGAAGTCCGTCCCACGACCAGCGTGGGATGCTGAGGCCGTTCGGCACGTCATCGGCGGACTGGTGATAGCGAGACATCGCTGTCTTGGTCGCCCAGGCGAAGTAGTCGTGCAGCACTTGTTGCAAAGCACCGTCGTTGGCCAGTCCGACATCCGCCAGAGCCTGGTCGAAGCAGGCGATCGCACGGCGATCCATTTCATCATGCTCTCCGTTCCCGCTGTGCATCTTGACGACGGTGGTCTCGTCACCGTAGGAATCGGAATACAGGGCTGGGCCGCCGAGCGCCTCAGCCCAGTAGGCGGCGAGTCGCTCAACATGGTGGGGGTGGAAGCCGTGGCTGAACGCATGGGCGACCACGTCGTCGGCCATCACCCGGCGGTGCCAGGCGTCGGCAAGACGGCGTAGGCCGGCCATGCCACCCGCAGCCTCGAAGACAGTTTGCATGCATCCATGATGACAATCCAACAGAGTCTATGCAAGCTCTCTTCCCCTTTAGCTGTAACGGCTTCATCGGGATGCAGTGACCGAAGGGGCCTAAGCGGTACCATTGCGTGCCTGGGAACGATCCCGTACAAGGTCTGAGCTTCGAATAGCGTAGGTGCGCTGGTGGGTACTGGTCAAAACTCCTGTCGCTGAACGGCTATGACAGATATGGCAAGCAAGAGAGCCGCTACAAATGTGTAGATCCCTGCCTGCAGCCAGGGTATCGGAAACGAGAGAAGATTCGTATGCATGTTTAAGTATTTCAACCCCGCCATGAACTCCCAGGGACTGTAGCGACGCAGGTGGGCACCACTGAGCGCGACCGCTGCGACGATGACTAGACCAAAACTAACGACTGGGGCTGTGTACTCACCACCTATCAGGGAAGAGACGAGGACAGCCATCCCGAAAAACAGCAGTCCGCCTCCGAGCAATAAGACAAGGTAGAAGGCGGCCTGGGAGACCGAATGCGTCTTCCCAAAAATGCAATCGACGGAAAACATCGCGAGACATGGGGCAATCGCCAGCGTGGCCGCCTGAATGAGACCGGTGCATATACGAACCATCATGAGGCGTACCCTGCTAACTGGGAGCGCCAGGGTGAAGGCGGAGGACCCGCTCGCCTTCTCACGCAGGAGGCCACCCATCGTTGTCAAAGTGACAGCTAGAGTCCACATCATCACCAGTATTTGGTGGCCTGCAAAGAGCACGTAGTTGTAGTAATCCGAGCTTACTTCGTAGGCCACGTTGCGATCTCCGTGCAGAACAAAAACCGTGCACAGAGCGACTATTCCGATGAGAGAGATCAGGAACCGGGATCGGGTCTCCAACCAAGCCTTATACCAAAGCATTGCTCAGTTCTCCTTTACCTTTTGTAGAAACACGTCTCGCAGTGCTACGGGGGTGATGTCGATCGAAGTGGCTTGCAGGTCGTGTGCTCTAGCTACAACGGCGTCAGCGTTCCTGCTGGCCAGCACGCTCATCTGATGGCCACGGGTCCGGACGTCTTCGATACCCGCTATCCGAAAGTCATGTTCGGCTGGAATTGACGGAAAGACCAGATCGATTCGCCGATATGACTGGCGGAGATCATCAACCGAGGAATCCAGCACCAGGCGTCCCGCATGGAGGATGCAAACCTGGTCGGCAATGCGCTCAACCTCAGAAATCTGATGGGAGGAAAAGAAAACCGAGGTACCCTCGCTACACCGCGTTACGAGAAGCTCCAGAAGTTCCTCAATCCCAACGGGATCGAGTCCTTCGCTTGGCTCATCCAGAATCAACAACTCTGGTTGCCGCGCGAAGGCCATCAATAGTCCGAGTTTGGTTCTCATTCCTTTGGAAAGGGATTTGACTTTCCGATCGAGGGGTAGCCCGAATTGGCGCAGAAGCTTCTGCTCCTCTGAGGAACGCCAGTCCGGGTAAAATGCGCTCGTGAAGCGTATCGTCTGGCCTACGGTCATGTAATCGTAGAGCCGTTTGTTCTCGCTTACATAAGCGATTTGTGTGCGGATACGAACGCTCTCAATTGGGTCGCTGATTCGCTGGCCCAAGATAGTGCCGTCCCCGCTGCTGGGCCGCATCATGCCCAGGAGCATCTTGATCGTGGTGCTCTTGCCCGCCCCGTTTAAACCGAGAAATGCTGTAATGCAGTGCGGCCTAACGGATAGATTGAGTTCCTTGACCGCTTCAACCCTTCCGTATGACTTGCCAAGTCGCTCCGTTTGAATCACTAGTCCATTTGTCATCGTTTCCTCGCCGTCTCGGGCTGATGAAGCAAAGCCGCTTCGAACATTCTGCGAATCTCTTCATCGTGAAAATCACTTTCTCGGAGTTGCTCGACTAGATCGGTAACACTTCGACACGCGACTTGAAAACGATTCGATAGCGAGCGAGCCCGGCGATTCACGGAGATGAATGCTCCTGAACCCTGACGCAGTTCCAAGATCCCCTCGTGTTCGAGTTCCGAGTACGCTTTTGCGATTGTGTTTGGGCTGACTACCAGTTCCTGCGCCAATGTCCGAATACCGGGAAGCTGGTCGCCATCGCGGAGCGCTCCACTCTCGACGGCATGCCGAATTTGCTGCATTAACTGCAGGTAAAGGGACTGACCCGAGGTGGGTGTTATTTTGAAAAACATAGCAGGTTAACTGTATCAGTATAAGGATACACCACTACAATTAATTTAGAGCCAAGTATGCTCTTCCAACGGGTGAGGGCTACTCGGAACGAAGGGCCTCCATCGGTTCGATTGACGCTGCCAGCCGCGCCGGCACGATGGAGGCCAAGGTCGCGGCTGTCAGCAGGACAGCGACCGCGATCCCCAACATCTCCGGATCGCGTGAGTTCCCGCTGGTCCAGTGGGAGAAAATCTGGCTCAGGGCTATATCCAAAGCAAGTCCAATGCCGGTCCCCGCAAGAATTGCCAACAACGTCGACCGTGTCACCAGGCTCACGATGTGCTCTCGGCGCGCCCCCAGAGCGATCCGAACGCCGAATTCACGCGCCCTTTGCGCCACCAGGAAGGACTGAATGCAGTACAGGCCGCTCGCCGCGAATGCCAATCCCAGCAAGGCAAAGGCTGTGAACAGGCTGGCAACGAAGCGGTCTCGCCCCATATCGCCCTGCAGCAGGTCCTCCGCGGTCACAATGTCGCCCACCGCCTGGCCTGCATCGATGGCGTGGACCTGCTGCTTGATGAGGTGCAGCAACCCCGCCGTGGCGGTTCCGCGGGTTCGCAACATCAGGTTGCACCAGTCATGAATAACCCCTGTGTACGGCACATAGACGGCCGGGAGAACCTGCTCCTCCAGGCTGCGGTTGGGCGTATCGCCCACCACACCGATAATCTGAAAGTGCTGATCGTTTCCCGGTGCCACCAGCGTCCACACGTTGAGCGCGATGACGCCACGATTCAGCACGATGGTCTGTCCGATCGGATCGCTGTTCGGCCAGTAACGCCGCTGCATCGCCTGGTTGATCAGGGCCAAATGCGCAGCGTTGGCAATCTCCGGCGCGCTCCATGCGCGCCCGCGCAGCAACGGAATGCGCAGCGTCGCGAAATACTGCCCACTCACGCGCTCCGCCTCTACCTCTCTGCCCGCTGGACTCATTCCTGGAATCGATACCGGCGTGGATACATAATTGGTGGGTGGCAGGCTGCTCTCCGCTATCGCCGCAGACAATACGCCGGGCACCGCCTCAACCGACCTGCGAATCTGCTCGAAGTAGGCGACCCGATCGCCCCACGTGGGGTGTGCGCCCTCCCGTACGGTCAGGCTGATGGAAAGCAGATGATGTGGATCGTAGCCCAGATCGGCATGCATCAGCCGCGATAGTCTCTCCACGGTGGCTCCCGAGCACGCCAGCAGCAGCACGGTGATCGCTGCCTGGCCCGCGAGCAGAGCCATGTGGCTGTTACGCGTGCCCTTTCTTCCCGCCAGCTTGTGCGATCCGGCGTCCGCCACCTGGCGCATCTCGATGCGCGACGCGCGCAGCGCCGGCCATAGTCCGCAAACCACGCCCGTCGCCATCGCCACGCCTATGCTGAACAACAGCACCGGCAGATTGAGCACGATCTCTGCTTCCTGGGGAAACAGCGTCGGCAGAATAAGAATAAAGTGACGAATCAAACGTATCCCTGCGAGCGCCAGCAGTACACCGCAGCCTCCGCCTGCGAGCGAGAGAGCCAGCGATTCTGTCAGTAACTGGCCAACAATCCGCCGCCGGCCGGCTCCCAGCGCCTTGCGCAATGCGATCTCGGTTTGACGTGCCTCCCCCCGGGCGAGCAGCAGAATCGCGACGTTCACGCAAGCCAGCATCAACAAAAAGGAGACGGAGATAAATAGGATGATCAGCACGCCGCGGAACCGCCCAATCGCCAGTTCATTGATATGCACCAGGTGCACCTTGAATGCCTGGGGAAAGTTGTCGGGTGTTTCGTGCTGAAACCTCTCGAGCAACGGCTCGATCTGCTGCTCGGCCAGCCGATCGCTCACTCCGGGCTTCAGGCGTGCAAACACGTTGGCAACGCGATGCGGATCGGCGGAGTACGCGAGCGGAGTGTACAAGTCACTACCCCACCAGGCAAAGCGCTGGGGCAACACACCGACGATAGTGAAGACCTCGTGGTCCATCTCGATTGTTTGGCCAACGATATCGCGACGGCCATCGTAGTGTGACTTCCAGATGTGGTAGCTCAGGACTGCCACGTGGGTATTGTCCGACGGTCCGAACTCCCGCCCCAGGAGGGCGGGCACGCCGAAAAATTCGAAGGCGTTGGGGGAGATGCGAGCGGTTTGCACCTGTTCCGGCAGTTCTCCGCCTGCGAGCGCCCGCGAATACATGTCGGCGGCGATGGCGCCGTCGAGCACAGGCGACTTTTGAAACTCAGCGAACTGTGGCCCGGTGAGCCCAAGGTCATCGGGAACCGGGTCCTTATCGTAGAGATGCAGATGCACCATGCGCATGGCGCCGCGATAGGGATAGGGATCGATCAGCACCGCGTGCACGACACTATAGATGGTGGTTTGGGCGGCGATGCCGATCGCCAGGGTCAGAATCGCCGCGATGGTAAAGCGCGGCAACCTGACTGCTTGCCTCCAGGCAAAATGGAGGTCCGCGAAAATGTATTGGAGAAAAGACTGCTGCCAGATGTCGCGGCTTTGTTCCTCGATCAGAGCGACATTGCCGAAGTCGCATCTCGCTGTGCGCATTGCGTCTTCTCGCGACATTCCTTCTTCCATCAGATCCTCAACCTTCTCTTGCAGGTGCTCCCGAATCGATAAGGAAAGGTCGCTATATCTGCGGCGACGGGAAAATAAGTTTCGGAAGCTGAGCATGGCATTCCTCCTATGCCTTAGAAACCGCGAGTACCCGAGAGATACCAGCGAACATTTTTTCGAAGCTCGTGATCTCCTGTTCCAGATGCCATCTGCCTGCGGTCGTCAGGCGGTAAATTCTAGTGGGGCGACCCTTTGCAGAGATGCCCTCTTTCGAATCGAGCCAACCCACTTTCAGCATTCGCTGTAGAGCGGGGTAGAGTGAACCCTCTTCGATCTGCAGCAAATTCTCGGAAACCTGCTTGATGTGCTTCACAAGCGCATATCCGTGCATGGGCTTCAGCCGAACTGACTGTAGGATCATCATCTCCAGCGCGCCGGGGAAAAGATCGCGGTACTCGGGATTTCTAGTCATAATGGAATACACTCTATTCTAAAGATACCTATTCTGGAAATATCCAAATTGGGACGATGTCATTTGCGAGATCTCATGCGAGTCCCTTTTCAGATATGCACTGTTCTTTGGCGACAATGAGGATCTGTTTGCTTGTCCTTGTTGCTTAAGCAGCACTGCACATACAAACATGATTGCTATTCAACGATTCACATTGGGTTGATCGAAAGATCATATTGGGCGCGCCATCGCATGGCCGATCTTTCGAAAATGCTCATGTGGACCCCTTGCATTCCCGTTAAAGCACTGTAGTTGTTTCTGACATTAAGCTAATTAATGTGCTTGACAATCACCAGGACAACGGCTACAGTTAGTATTCACTCTTCCCCCCCACAATTAATTGTGTGTCCCAGGGGCAAATCCCATGCGTCATTTTCCTGCCGTCTTTGCTCTCAGCCTTGGTAACCGACGTTTCTCTGAACGCAAGATATCGAGTCGTTCGGTCTGCTGCGCTATCGCGTGTGGATTATTCTGCCTGCTCTCGCTGTTCGGGGGTGCTGCTTACGGCCAAGCCCCAGTGGGAGATGCTTTCAACGAATCGACTTTGAATACAAGTTTGTGGACGGTAAAGGCGCCGGTCAGCGGGTCAGCGGCCTTGAGCGGTGGGCAATTGGTCATCACCGTGCCCGGCGGAAGCAACCATCAGGCCTACACACCGCTGAATGCCGTGCGTGTGATTCAGGCCGTAAGTAATGCCAATTTTGATGTTTACGTCAAAATCAACTCACAGCTGACACCATCCGGCCAGGATAGTTTCGCCGGGTTGCTGGTAGGGGGAGATGGCAGCAACTGGATCTACTACTATGCCTACACAGATGGATCGAATGTGGATCTGCTGTGTGCCAGCGTTGACGCCGGTGCGCAGAATATCCGGCTGAATACGATACCGTTCGCCGGCTATCCCGTGCCGACCTATCTCCGGTTGCAGCGTGCGGGTACGACCTATACCGCCTATTGGTCGGCAAATGCAGTGAGCTGGACTTCGGCCGGGAGCTTCAACGACAGTCTGGTGGTGACCCACCTTGGGCCCTTCGCAGGCAATACCAACAGCAATCCGGCGAATGCTCCGGCCGTCTCCGCGGCGTTCGGAGGCTTTCAGAACACACCCTCTGCATCTACGGTGGCGACACCGACGTTCACGCCACCCAGCGGGACCAGCTTTTCGTCGACCCTGAGTGTAACCATCGCCGACAGTACGCCGTCCTCGACCATCTACTACACAACAGACGGCAGCACGCCGACGACATCCTCTGCGATTTACTCCGGCGCACTTACCTTGAGCGCCTCCACAACGGTGAAGGCCATTGCGACCGCCAGCGGGTTCACTCAGAGTGCAGTTGGCTCGGCCAGCTATACCCTGGTGACGGCATCACCTGCGGCGACACCGACGTTCACGCCACCCGGCGGGACCAGCTTTTCGTCGACCCTGAGTGTGACTATTGCTGACAGTACACCGTCCTCGACGATCTACTACACGACGGACGGCAGCACGCCGACGACATCCTCCGCGATTTACTCCGGCGCAATTACCTTGAGCGCCTCCACAACTGTGAAAGCCATTGCGACCGCCAGCGGGTTCACCCAGAGTGCAGTCGGCTCGGCCAGCTATATCCTGATGGTGGCCGCAGGCGCTCCGGTGGCGGACGAGTTCAACGAATCGAGTCTAAATACGGGGTTGTGGACCGTACGTGCGCCGGTTGGCGGAACGGCGGCTGTGAGTAACGGTGAGCTGGTCATTACTGTGCCCGCAGGGAGCAATCACGATGCGTTTGTGCCTGCGCTTGATGCCGTCCAGGTGATGCAGTCGATCAGCAACGCGAATTTCGATGTAGCCGTTAAGATCGATTCCGCCCTTGTAGCGAATGCGGTCTATAGCGGGCAGGGCATTATGGTCGAGGGTGACGCCAAGGACTACATCCGCTACGAACTTGCCGCAACCGGAAGCGTCGTCTTGACAGCCTTTACCATCAATTCAGGGAACCAGACCACGCAGTTAAACGTGGCACCATTTTCAGGCTATGCTGTGCCGACATATCTCCGCCTGCAGCGAGTGGGCACAACCTACACGGCATTCTGGTCGGCCGATGGCGTCAACTGGAACCAGGCGGGGAGCTTCACTGACAGCCTGACGGTAACCGGGCTTGCTCCGTACGCTTGGAACTATAACGCCACTCCGAGCAATGCGCCTGCGATTACTGCAAAATTCGACTGGTTCCATAACGTTACAGCCACACCGACTGCGGCTACGCCGACGTTCTCGCCCGCAAGTGGTACCAGCTTCCCCTCCACGCTGAGCGTGTCCATCGCCGACAGCACGCCAAATCCGACCATCTACTACACAACGAACGGCAGCACGCCGACGACTGGATCTTCTGTTTACTCAGGCCCGATCACGCTCAGCGCTTCGGCCACGGTGAACGCGATCGCCACGGCCAGTGGATTCAACCAGAGTGCAGTTGGTTCGGCTAGTTACACCTTCACCGGCGGTGGCGGTACGGGTGGGATTGTTTCGGATAACTTCGACGAGTCGACGTTGAATGCCTCTCTGTGGACAACCGAGAATCCGCTGGTTGACGGCATCGTGACCATGATCGGAACAGCAGCGACCCTGAATGTTCCCCAAGGGAAAATCCACGATCTGTGGACGACCGGTGACAATGCCCTTCGTATCATGCAGCCCGTGGGGAACTCAAACTTTAGCGTCGATGTCAGATTCCAATCTGCCCCGGAGATCGGTAACCAGGATGAAGGCATTCTGGTGGAGCAGGATAGCGGAGACTTCCTGCGCTTCGACGTTCTTTTCAATGGGACCGTAGGGCCTGAGCTGTTTGCTGCCGGGATCACGGGTAGCAGTGCCACGACGTTTGTAAGCACGCAAATATCGCTGCCCAAGGCTCCACTGGTGTTGCGTCTGGCGCGTAACGGCAACGTCTGGACCGGAAGCTGGTCCACCGATGGTGTGACGTTTACCACGGCGCCCAACTTCACCTTCGATCTGAACGTAGCACGTGTTGGACCCTTTGCCGCGACCTCGGCGAGCACGGCCGTCAATTCGCCGGCCTTTACGGCCATTGTCGATTATTTCTTTGCCACGTCGAACCCGATCTCCAACCAGGACGGGGCGCTGCCCTATGGGTATACCACGGTGGACGCGAATCCTCCGGGAACGGTGGTTGAAAAAACTCTAGCCGATATAGAGGGAACGGGTCGGCTCGATCCAGTGATTGGCACCGAGGAGCCCACGGTCAATGGCAACATGGGCACCGGCGGTATCTATTGGTATCAGTATCCGACTTCAGGAAACATAACAGGTACCTGGACCCGGCACACCATAGTGGCTTCGGGCAATGCTTATGAAGACATGGTGCCCCTCGACGTGAATGGTGACGGGGCGGTGGACATCATTTGCAGTTACGATCCCACTGACACCGGAAACTACCAGATCGTATGGTTTGAGAATCCACGAGGACAAGGCGGCAGTGCGACCACAAGTCCCTGGGTGGAACACGTCATCGGCCCCGGCCACGGGGAGAACAACATGTTTCTTGCCGACGTCGACGGCGATGGCAAGTTGGACATTGTCACTCCTTCCTCGATCTTCTTCCAGAACAGCGCGACCTCCTGGACGCAAGTGACATACAGTACTTCCTTCCGTGGTGTCGGGCTATTGGATATCGGTTCCGGTCTCGGCAGTATCAATCTATCGGGCACTGGGCCGTCGCCGTTCAACCTTGTGTGGTACGAGAATCCGCGCGAGACGGGCGGCAGTGCACGCACCGGGCAATGGATCATGCACACCATCGCCTCCACGCCTTATCCCTGCACTCCCGCAGGCGTATGTACCGATGGCGGCGATGCGGCTGTTTATAACGGACTCGACGTGAACGGCGACGGGAGAATGGACATCATCTCGGCCCAGTCGGAAGGTAACCTGACCGGCCCAGTACCCCCCGGCGGCCTGGTCTGGTGGCAAGCACCGACAGATCGGCGGAACGGCACCTGGATCAAGCACACGATTGACGCCAACATGATTGATGTTCACCGGATTGCCATTGGGGACATGGACAAAAATGGAACCACGGACATCATCGTGGCGGAGCAGGATCAGGCGCCGCTCCGCCGGGTGACCGTCTACTACAATGACGGCAACGGGGTACTCACGCCGGAAACGATTTCGAACGCCGAGGGCCACAACATCTGGGTGGGTGATATCACCGGAACCGGTACGCTCGAGATCTTCAATTCCGGCCACGGCTACTTCCTCAGCGCACATCCTCTGCAAATCTTCATCAATCCATATTGATCGGCGTCAACCAGGGCGAGCAGCTAACGCTCGCCCTGGTTGATCCGGCGGGCAAAGCGTTGAGCGCGTCCCCACTTTCGTTACAACCGCAGTCGCTTATGGCACCAACAGGGTCCTGGCTGGGGTCAAGCTGACGCATGATTTATTTATAGGTCGCCATCATGCCCGGCAACGGCGATAATGGACCCTTAGGGCACTGCTCTTCGACCAGGGCACAGGCCCTATACCATTCGTGGGCCCCAGATGCTCCAGGTACCGAATTTCGTCCCGGGAGGGACTGTGGCGGAAAACAAGTTCGCTCTACTGGCCCAGTACCGGCGGGCACTGGTCTATGTGACGCCCTACTGGCGCGGACTGCTGCTGGTGATGGTCCTCGGGCTTTTTTCTACCGTCGTTGGTCTGGCGCAACCCTACATTTCAAGACTGCTGATCGACGATGCGCTCATCCGGCGCAATGTTCACGCCCTTTTTGAGATAGCCATCCTGACGGTCGCCGTGACCGTTGTCGGTTTTGTGCTCAACATCCTGTCGAGCTACCGTTACGTCCGGATCTCGGCAGAGTGCCTTTTTACCATGCGGCTCTCGGTCTACCGCCACCTGCAGCGCCTGGCACCGCGGTACTACAACAAGACCAAGCTTGGCGATCTGGTCTCGCGCATCAATAACGACATTGGTGAAGTGCAGCGCATCTGTTCCGACACTTTGCTCTCGGTATTCTCCAACGTGTTGTTCTTTGTGGGCAGCGTCGCCATGATGGTCTGGCTGAACTGGCACTTGTTTCTGCTGAGTGTGGTGCTGCTGCCGGTGGGCGTCATCGCCCTGAGACACTACCAGGGAAGGCTCACGGTGCAAACGCGAACTCTCCGTGAACGGAGCTCCGACTTAGGCAGCTTTTTGATCGAGAGTCTCCTGGGCATGCGGCTCATTGTCGCTTCGGGCAACGAACGGCATGAAGCAGAGCAGTTTCGACGCCTCAACGCAAGCTTCGTTCAATCCATGTTGTCCATGCAACTCACGTCGTTTTTGGCCAGCGCCCTGCCGGGTACTGTTCTGGCTCTTTCGACGGCCCTGGTGTTTTTGTACGGCGGTAAGTTAGTGATCGACGGCCATCTCACCGTGGGCGGCTTGGTCGCGTTTATGGCCTACCACATGCGATTGCTTTCTCCGGTGCAGAGTCTGCTGGCGATCTATACCAACCTGCTTACCGGAGGGGTCGCTCTCAGCCGCGTGTTTGAAGTTCTGGATGCGCCGGTCGAGGTTCATGAGTCGCCTCAAGCGCTCGTATTGGAGGAGGTACACGGCGCGATCGAGTTTAACCGTGTTTACTTTCGCTATTCTGAGAACGTTCCGGTCATCGACCAGGTTTCATTTCAGGTTCCTGCCGGGGCGCTGTGCGTGGTGGTGGGCTCAAGCGGAGCAGGGAAGTCAACGCTGGCTGACCTGCTGTTGCGCTTCTACGACCCGCAATCGGGAGCCATCCGGATCGACGGGCACGACCTGCGGGATCTTCGGTTTCAAGACTTGCGCCGGCATATTGCCGTGGTGGAACAGACTCCTTACTTTTTTCGAGCGAGCGTGCGGGAGAATATTGCGTATGGCAGGCCGGATGCCTCGATCGAGGAGATCCGTGACTGCTGCAAGGCAGCAGCCATCGACGATTTTATCCAGTCGTTGCCGGATCGTTACGAGACCATGCTTGGGGAACGAGGCTCGACCTTGTCCGTCGGCGAACGGCAACGCATCGCCCTGGCTCGCGCGCTCCTTCGGGATCCGGCGATTCTGATTATGGACGAACCGAGCTCCGCGCTCGATCCAGTTTCGGAGGCGGCGATTACGAGCGTGTTTGGCCGGGTTCTTCGCGGGCGGACCGCGATTCTCATCACCCACCGCATGTCGCTGGTGGAACGGGCCGATATGGTGGTGGTACTCGATCAGGGAACAATCTTAGAGGCGGGTCCACCCGCGGAATTGCTGGCGAGCGGCGGCTTCCTCGCTCGTCAGTTTCAACAGTCACGACTGAGTATGCATGGAGCGTTGCAGGAATAAACGCGGCTCATATGGCAACCAGTTCGAACCCGACCAGGCGATAGCGGGGCGAAGGCTGGGGATGAAGACGCTCGGAGAGCCATTCGATCCCCAGATGTAAAAGCTGAAGTTCCGAACTCCAGAAAGGGCCTGGGCCTCCGGTGCTGTAATAGTGGTGGCACATCTGCAGATGACGCAGAAAGCCGCTCATCAGGCGTGCATTGTAGTGAGCCAGCAGGCTCTCCACGTCGCCGCCCTGCTCCGCGGCCCGTATCACCGCGGACGCAAGAATGGCCTCGCGGACTGCATTGGCAACACCCTCTCCGCACAATGGATCGAATGCCACCGCGGCCGTTCCGCAGGCCAGCCAACCCGATCCGCAAAGCTCAGACAGGATCCGCGGGTAGGCAGGGAACTCGGCTGCCGAGGTGGTCGGCGCCTCCACCTGAGCCGCAATGAGACGGCTTTGAGCGATGAGGGATGGAGCGGGTCCCCCCACGGAAATCAGGCAGGCGGATGCGCCGCGCACGGGAAACAGGAAGAGCCAGCCGTCCTCCAGGGACTCTGCCCAACAGGATTGGCGGTCGGCATCCGACTTTAGTTGAACGTTGCTGACAAAGGCGTTGCGAGAGCCGAACCGTCTTTCGTCTCGTGGAGGATTTTCCACACGGGAAGAGATAATCTCCCAGGCGGCTGTAGATCGAGGCTCTTCGGTTGGTTTCGGCACTCTGGACCAAAGGCGCTCGAGAAGATCGTGTTCCGAAATAACGAGCGCGGAGTGTGGCAACACGGTGGCCTGAGAATCCGGGCCCCACGCAACCACGCGTTTGCGGATGCGCGGCAGCCCCTGAAAAAGCATTTGATCCCTGAAGAGATCGATGAGGAGAGACTGGGTCGCTTCCCCCATGAGAACCGCCGAAAGTTTAGGACGGCCTGCCTTTACGATGGAAACAGGCAGATCAAATGAGGAAAGCGACCGCACACAACAGGCTGCTGCGACGCCGTCTCCGCGAACCAGGACTGTGCCCGTCATCTGGACACACACCAGTCAGTTGTTGCGCTTGATTTCAATCAGCCGCCCTTGCCGTTTCGGATGGAGTTCGCGAAAGACCATTATGCTACGACCAGGCGAGCGTTTATGAGCCGACATACGGTAACCGGACGAAACCCGCAAAATGGAAGGCCGCTCTCGGTCTCCATCTACGACGGAGTGATACGAGAGATTCAGGATGGCCGGAGGGATGAGGACGTCTGGCTATCACCCGGGTTTGTGGATTTGCAGGTCAACGGATACGGCGGCGATGATGTGAACCATGAGGAGCCGGATCCGGAAACAATCATCTCGCTCACGAGAAAGATGATCGCAACCGGGGTCACGACCTATCTCCCAACCGTCATCACGGCGGCAGAAGCTGGGATCACGGCGGCTTTGCGCGCGGTCGCGGAGGCGCGAAGACGCAGCGACCTGGTCGCCAATGCGGTCCCCTTGATTCATGTGGAGGGACCGAGCATCAGCCCCACCGAGGGTTTCCGCGGAGCTCACCCGGTGGAGCATGTCCGCCCTCCCAGCGTGGCGGAATTTGACCGATGGCAAGAGGCTTGCGGCGGTCTGGTCGGTATGGTCACGCTCTCTCCTCACTTTAAAGAAACGGAAGTGTATGTGGCGGTGTTGACGGCACGGGGCGTGCATGTTGCGGTGGGGCATACCGACGCTTCCGCGGAAGAAATACATCGAGCGGCCAACGCCGGGGCCAGGTTGTCCACCCACCTTGGCAATGGTGTCGCGGGTTTTATCCCCAGGCATTCGAATGTGCTTTGGCCGCAACTCGCAGAAGATCGTCTGACCGCCACCATGATCGCCGACGGCCATCACCTTCCAGCAGATATGTTCAAGGTGATGGTGCGGACGAAAGGATTGGAGCGTTGCATATTGGTCTCCGATACGGTTGCTCTTGCAGGCATGCCGCCGGGGGCCTATACCACGCCGGTTGGTGGCCGCGTGGAACTCCACGCCAACGGACGGCTGGGTCTCGCAGGGACGGAGTTTCTCGCGGGCGCTGCGGTTCCTCTGAAAGATGGGGTCGCGCGCGCCATGTTGATGACGGGATGTTCGCTGGCGGATAGCCTTCGCATGGCGACGGAGAATCCCGGGCGGTTTGTAGGGGGAGTGGGTGGGCTGAGAATTGGGGCTCCCGCCGATTTAGTGCGCTTCAGTATCGAGAGCGGAGGCGCCGCGCTCAAAATCGCGTCGGTGATGGTGAAAGGAGTTGAATGGCAGTAGGACAGTTACGGTCGACAAGCTCAGGGCCGTCCCTGCGGGACTAGGTCGGAAATCGTGGTTCCCACGGGCATCAGCGCGTAGTGCTGGCACAGCTTCAGCACTACGCTTTATTTTTCAGCGTAACTCAGGATTCACCCTGGCGAGCGCTTCCAGCGCCGCCGTATCTCTCTTACCGTTAGGCGTACTCGGCAGATTGTTCAAAGACCAGAATTTTTCCGGGATCATGTATTTGGGCAGATACCGGACCAAGTGGGAGACAAGCTCGGCGAGCGTGATATGCAGGTTTGGTTCCGGCACGAAAAAAGCATAGAGCCGTTTTTGGTTGGTGGCACCGACGACGCCCGCCACCGCGACATCGGCAACGCCCGGAAGACTGCGGATGGCGGTTTCTATCTCCTGCACCTCTATTCTGAATCCGTTTATTTTTACTTGATGATCGATTCGGCCATGGAATTCCAGCTTTCCCTGATTGTTCCACCGCCCCAGGTCGCCGGTTCGATACACCCGCGTACTCTGCGACGACGTGGAGCGAAGCTCAATAAAATATTCACGCGTCAACTGCGGATCCTTTACGTAGCCTCGACTTAAGCCCGCGCCGCCTATGCAGATTTCGCCCACCTCGCCAGGGACCTGCGGTTGTCCTTCCGCATCAAGAATGTAAATCTGGGTATTCGCGATTGGCTGCCCGATTGTCACTGAGCCATCGTCAGGAGAAAGCTTCTCGGCTGTGGACCAGATCGTTGTTTCCGTGGGTCCATACATATTCCACGCAACGGCAGATCGAGCGACTAACTTCTTTGCCAACTCGCGGTCGAGCCGGTCTCCGCCACAAAGGATGGTGAGGTCAGGGGACCCTGCCCAGCCGGACTCAACCAGTATTCGCCAGGTAATTGGAGTCGCTTGCATGACCGTAGGCTTCTTGTGATGGATGATGCCGGCGAGAACCCGGCCTATTCTCGCTTGCTCCTCCGATACGAGTATCACTTTGCCCCCGAAACACAGTGGCAAAAGGAGCTCAAGAGCTGCGATGTCAAAACAAACCGTGGTGAGTGCGAGCCAACTGGAACGATCAGTAAAAGCAATGCGTTGAGCGGTGTCGGTAAAAACATTGGAAAGCGCGCCGTGCGTGACAGCAACGCCCTTGGGGTTGCCCGTGGTCCCCGAGGTGTAGATCACGTAGGCTGTGTCCGTTGGTTGCGGAAGGTAGAGTGCATCACCACACTCTTCCTCCGTGGACGCGGCGGGCTCGCGATCCAGCACCCAAACATGCGCCGAGACATCGGGAAGATTCGTCATGCTCTGGGAATCGGTCACAATGAACCGTGAGGCCGCGTGCGATAGGATCTGGCCCAGGCGGTAGGCTGGATCGCTGGGGTTGAGAGGCAAGTACGCAGCCCCCGCTCTTAGAGCGGCTAGCATCCCAATAACAAGGTTCTCGGTCCTCTTGAGACAGAGGGCTACGATGTCGCCGCAACCGACTCCGTGACTTCTAAAGTCGCGCGCCAACCGGTCCACCCGGCTGCCTAACGATGAATACGAAAGGCTCTTGTTATTTACTTCCAGTGCTGTTGAGAATGCGTTGGAGACAACCTGTGCCTGAAACAAGTCGACGATCGTGGGTCGGCTTTGCGTCAAGTCTTCAGCGGAAGAAGCAGTTGGGACGTCTTGGCCCAATAATCGATTCATTCTAGGTTCCGTCGGCAGAGTGAAAATTGTATCGGTCAAGGTGACAGTGGACTGATACAACAAGTGAGATGTCGTCGGAGCAATTGCGGGTTGATTGTCCAAGGGCGTCAAATAAAAAATGTCTAGTCTAGGGGAAAGTGGCGCTGCGTGACAAACTGGTCTCATCCACATTTCTGTGGTGTGGGTTTTTCGTGTCTACCCGGAAAAAGTCACTCGCGATTATAGATCAAACTTTTGCCTGAGCGGCAAAACAAGATGTAAATAACTGTGTAGCCTGCGCGGGCGAGTCTGACGAGGGGGGCGCGTTGCATCACGAAGCAGGGGGCGACGTGTGACCTTTTTTCTTTGCTGCGGTCCGATGATCGTTGAGGTAAATTTAACCTGCCGCAAGTTTCAAAGATGGGGTTTTGATGAAGTTCCTGGCGTTTTCCTGTACAGGTACAAGGACTCTCCTGGTGTTCAGGAGGGCGGTGCCGATCTGTGCCAAACGACATGTGGCAGCAGTTACGATGGGATCCAGGATCCACTCCTTTTTGCATTTCGGTAACCTATCAAAGCTGCGGAGCGCACGATATTGCGCGTTTCTGATGGCTGTGGTCTTCGCAGCGATCACGCCGGCGATCATCGCCGGATGTGGCGGGTCCTCGGGGTCGGCTGCCGTAATCGTTCCGTCTACTCCTTCGATCTCTCCTGGCACCGGGACCTACACCGGCACACAACAGGTAACGATCAGTGACGCGACGCAGGGATCCACCATCTACTACACGACGGACGGAACGGTCCCGACCGCTTCGTCCACTGTATACACGAGCGCGCTCTCGATTACTGCCTCATCGACCGTGCAGGCGATCGCGGTCCTTGGAGGGGTATCCAGTGCAGTAGCCTCATCGACCTTGACGATTAACCCGGCGCATCCTCCGGCCAAGCTGGCGTTCGTACAGCAGCCATCGAATGCGTTGACCGGGATTCGCCATCTCACCCCCAGTTCAAGTGATGGTGCAAGACGCCAACGGAAACGCGGTGACGAATGCCACCAATCCAGTTACGCTCGCGCTTACATCCGGGACAGGCCTTGCGGGAACGCTGACGATCACTCCGCAAAACGGTATTGCAACGTTTAGCAACCTCACCGTAAGCACGGTGGGAAGCTATACGCTGGTGGCCACAAGCTCGGGCCTCACATCGGCGACCAGCTCCAGCTTTACCGTGGATGCTCCGACGCAGCTGGCGTTTCTCGTGCAACCTTCGAATGTCGTAACCGGTGCAGTGATCTCACCGCCCGTCCAGGTTGCGGTCCAGGATTCCGCCGGGAATACCCTTACAACCGCTACCAATGCAGTCACCCTTGCATTGACATCCGGGACAGGCCTTGGGGGAACGCTGACCGTCACTCCGCAGAATGGAGTGGCAACCTTCAGCAACTCTAACCGTCGGTGCTGCAGGAAGCTACACGCTGATGGCAAGCAGTTCGGGGCTCACCTCATCGACCAGCGCGAGCTTCACCGTGACAACGCCGGTCAAGTTGGCGTTTATCGTGCAACCTTCGAATGTGTTCACCGGTACGGCGATCTCGCCGGCCGTCCAGGTGGCGATACAGGATGCCAACGGGAAAACCGTAACCGCCGACAGCAGTCCAGTCACGCTCGCACTGGCAGGGAGCACAAATCTAGGTGGAACGCTCGACCGTTCCCGCGCAGAATGGAATTGCAACGTTCACCAATCTCACGGTTAGCGCCGCCGGAAGCTATATGTTGTCGGCCACCAGCCCGAACCTTCCTCAGGCAACCAGCGCAAACTTCACCGTCACTGTCGCGCCTGTAACTTACTATCTGTCACCGAACGGGAGCGACTCGAACAGTGGCCTGTCCGCCAGCCAGGCGTGGCTGAGTCCGGATCATCCTGTGAACTGCGGCGACACCATCATAGCGGCCTCTGGCACGTCGTACTCCAACGCCAATTTCATACAGCGGGCAATGGGGAACAGTGTCTGTCCGGCAGCGAATAACGTGGCCTGGCTCAAGTGTGCCACTTTCGATGCCTGCAAGATCACGTACCCGGCAACTATCCAGGAATGCTACGTGGATAATGAGCTTATTGGGGAGTGCAAGGTTGGGAAGTCACGGCCACCAATAGCACCGCTTCGTTCTGCTTTCGGTGCTGCTCCGAACTACCAGACTCCGGTTACGATTCATCACATCATTTTTGCCAACGATGTCGCGAACGGGTGCCATGGCGGGCGGCTTTACCACTTTCAACAGCGGCACAACCGCTAGTGCGGATTACATCGCGATTATCGGCAATATCGCCTACAACGCAGCCCAAAACGGCAACGAATGTTACAGCGGAATCAACATTTACCAACCGATTGAGTCGGATTCTCTTCCCGGAACCCACCTGTATATAGCCGGAAACTTCTCCTATGGCAACGTGGATGCCAATCCGTGTGCGGGCGGCATCCCCACGGATGGGGAAGGGTCTGATTGTCGATACCTTCGACTTCTCGCACGGCGGAGGAACCCCTTATATGCAGCAAGCAGTGGTGGAGAACAACATTGTTAGTGAATAACGGCGGCAGGGGAATTGAGGTCTGAACAACTCTGTAGGCCCTTCGCATGCGGCTATCTATGTCATGCAAAATACCACTTGGGGAAATCTCACCGATCCAAATCAACGTGATCCCGGCTGTGGGGAGGTTGCTCTGGAAAAAGCAAGCGACACCCAGGTATCCGGCAATCTAATCTCCACTAATAGTGCGACCGGGTGCGGCGCGAACCTCGATTTATGCTTTGTCGGTCGTGGACGGCGATGCTACTGACTCGGTAGACAGCAACTTCGCATTCGGTTACAACGGCAACAATACCTATCTGTCGAACAGCGGAACCTTTGCCTACGGTTCAAAAAATATTTTGGGCACGGATCCAGTATTTTTCGAATCCCACCATCCCGGGCGCTCCAAACTGCCAAGGCGCTACCAATGTAACCAGCTGCATGGCACCTCTTGTTGCTGATTTCGCGCCTGCGACGGCCTCAGCTGACGGGTTTGGCTATCAAGCGCCCAGTTCTACACCTTCCTGCCGACCCGCTGTTCCCGCTGTGGCTGTGCAACGTCAATCTTCCCTCTGGCTTGGTGACGTTGGGGTGTCCCGAACAATGAGCCGATACCTTACGGTACGGCCGGGACCGATTATTTTGTTCTCATTCGGAACATCGCCAACAACGCCGCACAGCAAGTCAACCCAATGTCCGCATTGTGCGCTTTGACCTTGCAATCGATCTTCTGCTGACTCTTCGCCCTGAATGAAGTCTGAGCCATCTGCCCACTACCTTGCACGCATGGATCCGTGGTTACTTCCGTGATGGGTCGGTTACTTTTGGCGGCTGCAAGTCGTTTAGTTTGTGTCGCGGCAAGCGACCTACCACTTTCGCGATATTTGTTCTCGCGTTCGGGTGATCCAGCCTAGGACAAAGAGCACGCCACCTGAGAACTGGGGACGGCGCTGATTCTTAAGTTGCCCTGCAGTCTTCGTACCAGCCTCTTCATGCTGCGGTTCGATCGTCGTCTGAGCCAGTCTTCAGGCGGGGTTTTTAATGACGGTCGTACCCACTTCCCAAAAACGCACAAGCACGTTGAAAACCGATTTGCTCGAGTTTGCGGCCTACGCCAGGCAGCAGTTTGCCGTCGTCGACCGAGGTACTAAGGTAACCTCCGGCAAACGTCTCAAAAGCCTTTTCTGGTTGTCGCCGCAGGGCCGCTTTGAAAGATGTTGCGCCCAGTCAGAAGCAAGCCCCAATACACTGCGTTACCCGTTACTCTTGGTTGTGATCCTCGCTGCGATTGCATTGGCGCTGGCGACCGGGTGCGGGTACTCGGGGTCGGTAGCACCTGTTGCCATTGGCGGCAGCGTCCTTGGTGGCCATCGGCCCGTCAGCGGCGCGAGCGTCGAACTCTATGCCGCAGGTACAGGCGGCCTTGGCTCCTCCGCAGCCCCTCTGCTCCGCAAAGCGGTTGCGTCCGATAGCAACGGGAACTTTTCCATACCCGCGGAGTATGGCTGCCCTTCCGCATCGGCCGAGATCTATATTGTCGCGCACGGGGGCAATTCGAGCGCCTCGGGGGGAGAGAATTCTGGCCTCATGCTTACGGCCTTGCTCGGCCCCTGCAGTGGCCTATCCAAGTTGGGCTCGGTTTCCGTAAATGAGGTGACCACGGTTGGCTCTATCTGGCCTCTGGCTCACTATTGGAAGTCTCCGACTCATCTGGGATCCAAGTCCAATGATGCTTCCTTCCCCGAAGCAGTCGCCACCGTGCCCGAATTCATCAACGTCGTGCAAGGAACGTCTCCTGGCACGCCCACGTCGAGCAGCTACTTCGCCGAAAACAACAAGCTTTATAGCATCGCGGACGCTCTCGCGGCCTGCGTCAATTCCTCCGGTGGTAAAGCCGGCGACGGGAGCCCCTGCGGTCAACTGTTTTCGATGGCCAGTACGGCGGGCAGCAGCGCTCCCACCGACACGATGACCGCGGCCATTCAAATTGCGCAGCAGCCGGATAGCAACGTGGCAGGCATTTTCAATCTGGCCAACAGTTCCACACCCTTTCAGCCGGTATTGACGGCTGCTCCTTCCGACTGGACCCTGACACTCAGCTACGTTGTGGCTACGCCTTCGATCTCGCTTGCCTCCGGAACTTACTCGGGCACGCAGGAAGTGACCATCAGCGACGCGACCACGGGGAGCGTCATCTACTACACCACCGACGGATCCAACCCGTCGACTTCTTCGACCCTGTATACGGGCCCGATTTCCATTGCTGTCTCGTCGACCGTTAAAGCCATGGCTGTTCTGTCGGGATCCGCCAGTGCGGTGGCCTCTTCGGCACTTACCATTACTTCGGCGCTTCCGCCGGCAGGGCTGGCCTTTTTACAGCAGCCCTCCAATGGATTGGTCGGGGCAACCATCTCACCGGCAGTCCAGGTAGTGGTCGAGGACGCAAACGGAAATCCGGACACGAGCGCCAACAATCCAATCACGCTCGCCCTGGGGGGCGGCACAGGCCTCGGGGGAACGCTGACCGTCACGCCGCAGAATGGCGTTGCGACCTTCAATGATCTGATGGTGAGTGTTGCTGGTGCCGGATATACCTTGTTGGCCACCAGCCCCGGTCTTACTTCGGCGACCAGCACCAGCTTTGCGGTCAGTGCGTCCTTGCCCGGTCCTGTTCTTATACCGGCGAAATTGGTTTTCCTGCAGCAGCCATCCAATGGGGTGACAGGAACCCCGATCTCACCGGCGGTCCAGGTGGCGGTGGAGGATACCAACGGCAATCTCGTGACCACCGCGATTACTCCGGTCACGGTCACACTTACGTCCAGCAAAGGCATTGGAGGAACCCTGTGGACGGTGTTACCTCAGAATGGCATTGCGACATTTAGCAATATCACGGTCGGCGCTGCCGGTTCTGGCTACACTCTGTTTGCCACCAGTCCACCGCTCACTTCAGCAACCAGTGCGCCCTTTACCATAAGTGCGCCGGGAAGCGGAGCTCCTCCTTCACCTTACAAGCTGGCTTTCTTGCAACAGCCGATGAATGCGCTCACTCAGGCCACGATCACACCGGCAGTCCAGGTCGTGGTTGAGGATTCCAATGGAAATGCTGTGCAAGGAGCTAACAATCCAATCACTCTTCTTCTTTCCGGCGGTTCGGGCTTCAATGGGACGCTTACTGTAACCCCGCAGAATGGGGTCGCATCCTTTAATGACCTCAGTGTCAGCAATGCGGGAACGTACACTCTGCAGGCGACGAGTCCAGGGCTGCAGCCGGCTACGAGCGCGAGCTTTAACATTACCAAGCCAAGCAATGGCAATGGTCACGCGGCGGTACAGCTCGCCTTCACCCAACAGCCGTCGAATGCGCAGACCGGGGCCACCATTTCACCGGCCGTCCAGGTCGAGGTAGAGGACTCCAAGGGGAACGTCGTAACCACCGCGGCAAGTCCGATTACCATCACCCTTGCCGGCGGCACTGGTTTAGGCGGGACGCTGACCGTTAGCCCGCAGAACGGCGTCGCTACCTTCAGTAATCTCAGCGTGAGCGTTGCCGGTACTGGGCTAACACTCACCGCCGCTAGTTCGAATCTCTTGCCGGCGACGAGCACGGGGTTCACCATCAGCGCGCCGGGTGGAGGCAATCCGCCTTCTTCACCGGTTAAACTGGCGTTTCTGCAGCAACCCTCCAACGCGTTGACTGGAGCTGTCATCTCGCCGGCCGTTCGGGTGGTAATAGAAGATGCGAATGGCGATGCAGTGCCGACCGCCACTAATCCAATTACTCTCACCCTTGCCGGGGGTACCGGTCTGGGAGGGACGCTGACGGTCACCCCGCAGAATGGCATTGCCACGTTCAGTAATCTGACCGTAAGCACTGCCGGGATAGGGCTCACTCTATCGGCGGCCAGTTCGAACCTGACGTCTGCAACCAGCGTTCCTTTCACCATTAATGCGCCGAGCAGCGGACCGCCTCCAACGCCAACCAGACTGGCTTACCTGCAGCAACCGACGAATGCGCTGGCCGGCGCGACGATCGCGCCCGCCGTCCGGGTGGCTGTAGAAGATGCCTCCGGCAACGTGTTGCCGACGGCCACCAATCCCATAACCATCGCTCTCGTGGGGGGAACCGGCCTGGCAGGAACGCTGACGGTGGTCCCGCAGAACGGTATCGCCACCTTCAGCGATCTCGAGGTAAGCAACGCCGGCAGTGGCTACCAGCTTTCGGCAACCAGCCCTGGCCTCGCCGCGGCGACCAGCAGCAGCTTTACCATCACTGCTGCCGGAGGCGGCGGTGGCCCTACCCCGGTGAAGCTCGCGTTTTCGGTGCAACCTACCGATGCATTGACCCAGGCCACGATCACGCCGGCGGTCCAGGTCGTGGTTCAGGATGGCAGCGGCAACGTGGTCACCAATGCAACCAACCCGATTACACTTGCGCTTACCAGCGGTAATGGCTTGGTGGGAACGCTGACGGTTGCTCCGCAGAACGGCGTTGCGACCTTTAGCGATCTTTCCCTTAGCACTGCCGGCAGCTATACGCTGTCGGCCGCCAGCGCAGGTCTTACCTCGGCAACCAGCAGCAGCTTTACCATCACTGCGCCTGGGGGCGGGGGTGGCGCCTCGCCTGTAATGCTGGCATTCCTGCAACAACCCTCGAATGCGTTGACCGGGGCCACGATCTCACCGGCGGTGCAAGTGGCGGTAGAGGACGGCAACGGAAACATCGTGGCGGCCGCCACCAACCCAGTGACTCTTACCTTAGTTGGGGGGACTGGTCTCGGGGGCACGCTGACCGTTGCTCCGCAGAACGGTATTGCTACCTTCAGCGACCTCACGGTGAGCAACGCGGGTACCGGCTATACGCTTTCCGCAACCAGCCCGAGCCTCACTGCGGCGACCAGCACCGGCTTCACGATCACCGCGCCGGGTGGCGGTAGCGGCCCCTCCCCGGTGAAGCTCGCATTTTCGGTACAACCTACCAATGCAGTGACGCAGGCCACGATCACACCGGCGGTCCAGGTGGTAGTGGAGGATAGCAGCGGCAATGTGGTCACGAGTGCCACCAATCCGGTTACGATTGCGCTGACAGGGGGGGCCGGCGGTCTTGCCGGAACGCTCACGGCCACTCCGCAGAACGGTATTGCAACCTTCAACGATCTCTCCGTCAGCACCGCTGGAACCTACACCCTGTCGGCCACCAGTACGGGCCTGACCTCGGCGACCAGCACCAGCTTCACCATTACGTCGGGAGGCGGCGGGCCCACGGCGGCGAAGCTGGCCTTCCTGGTGCAGCCTTCGCACGCGTTGGTCGGGGCCACCATCACACCGGCGGTCCAGGTGGTGATCGAGGATACCAACGGAAATCCAGTGACCAACGCCACCAACTCAGTCACGCTTGCCCTCAGCAGCGGTACTGGTTTAGGAGGCACGTTAACCGTCACTCCACAGAATGGCGTTGCGACCTTCAGTGACCTTTCCCTCAGCACTGCTGGAACCTACACGCTGTCGGCGAGCAGCCCCAGCCTCACCTCGGCGACCAGTGCTAGTTTCACCATTTCTGCGCCGGCTCCCACCGCGGTAAAGCTGGCGTTCTCTGTGCAACCTTCTAATGCTATGACTGGAGCCACGATTACGCCGGCGGTTCAGGTGTTAGTGGAGGATAGCAGCGGTAATGTGGTCACGAACGCAACCAGCCCGGTCACGGTTGCTCTTGTGGGTGGTACTGGACTTGCCGGAACGCTCACTGTCACGCCGCAGAATGGTGTTGCGACCTTCAGCAATCTCTCTGTAAGCAATACTGGAACGTACACTCTATCGGCCAGTAGCCCCACCCTCACTTCGGCAACCAGCACTGGCTTTACCATCACGGCGCCGAGCCTGCCCACGGCGGTGAAGCTGGCGTTCTCTGTGCAACCTTCGAATGCACAGACCGGGGCCACTATTACACCGGCGGTTCAGGTGTTGGTGGAAGATAGCAGCGGCAATGTGGTCACCAACGCGACGAATCCGGTCACGGTTGCTCTTGTGGGTGGTACAGGGCTTACGGGAACGCTCACTGTCACCCCACAGAATGGCGTTGCGACCTTCAGTAATCTTTCTGTCAGTAATGCTGGAACCTACACACTGTCGGCCAGCAGCCCGACCCTCGCGTCGGCCACCAGCACTGGCTTTACCATCACCGCGCCGAGCCTGCCTACAGCTGTGAAGCTGGCGTTCTCTGTGCAACCCTCGAATGCGCAGACCGGTGCCACTATTACACCGGCGGTTCAAGTGTTAGTGGAGGATAGCAGCGGCAATGTGGTGACGAACGCGACGAACCCGGTCACGGTTGCTCTTGTGGGCGGTACCGGACTTGCCGGAACGCTGACCGTCACTCCGCAGAATGGAGTAGCGACCTTTAGCAACCTTTCTGTAAGCAATGCTGGAACCTACACACTGTCGGCGAGCAGCCCGACCCTCGCTTTGGCAACCAGCACCGGTTTTACCATCACGGCGCCGAGCCTACCCACAGCGGTGAAGCTGGCATTCTCTGTGCAACCTTCGAATGCGCAGACCGGGGCCACGATTACGCCGGCGGTCCAGGTGTTGGTGGAGGATAGCAGCGGCAACGTGGTGGCGAACGCGACCAATCCGGTCACGGTTGCTCTGGTGGGCGGTTCAGGGCTTGCCGGAACCCTGACTGTGACTCCGCAGAATGGCATCGCGACTTTCAGCAATCTTTCCGTGAGCAATGCTGGAAGCTATACGCTGTCAGCGAGCAGCCCCAGCCTCACTTCAGCGACCAGTACTGGGTTCACCATCACCGCGCCCAGTCTTCCGGCGGCGAAGCTGGCGTTCACCGTACAACCCTCGAATGCTGTCACCCAGGCCACGATCACTCCGGCAGTGAAGGTAACACTGGAAGACATCAACGGCAATGTGGTCACAACGGCGACGAATCCGGTGACCCTTGCTCTCGTGGGCGGTACAGGCCTCGCGGGAACGCTGACCGTTACTCCGCAGAATGGCGTTGCGACCTTCAACAACCTCACGGTAAGTAATGGGGGAAGCTACACCTTGTCGGCAACCAGTTCGGGCCTCACCTCGGCAACCAGCGCCGGCTTCACCATATCCAGCCCTTCTTCGGGGGCGACCTACTATCTTTCCCCCAGCGGAAGCGATTCCAACAATGGCCTCTCGGCCAGCTCGCCGTGGCTAAGTCCGAATCATTCTTTGAACTGCGGAGACACGATCATTGCGGCTTCGGGCACTTATTCCTCGGCAAACTTCCAGTCCGGCAAGTGGGGCACGGTTTCATGCCCGGCAGGAAACAATGTGGCGTGGCTGATTTGCGGAACGTTTGATGCCTGCAAAGTATCATCTACAACTGGCGATGCGATCCACATCAACAAAAGTTATTGGGGTGTTACGGGGTGGGAAGCATCTACTACCGTCACGCAATTTGGCGGCTGTTTTGTGGCCGCAGCCGCCACTTCTGGCACCAATGTCCACCACATTATCTTTGCCAACGACGTTGCTAACGGATGCATGGCGGGAGGGTTCACGTTTTATAACCTCGATGCCACCACGGGCGTTGACTACCTGGCGATCGTTGGCAACGTAGCGTACAACGCGGCGCAGGGCAATTATCACTGCTTTTCTGCGATTAGCATTTTCCAGCCGGTCGCATCAGACGCAGTGGCTGGTACGCATATGTATGTAGCCGGGAATTTTGCTTATGACACGGTAGAGCCATCAACCTGCAACGGGACGGCATCAACCGATGGCGAAGGCGTGATTCTGGACACGTTCGACGGGAAGTATGGTGTCCAGTCTCCATATACGCAGCAGACTGTAGTGCAAAATAACATTACACTGTTCAACGGAGGCGCCGGCATTTTAAATACGAACAGTAACGTTGGGTCCAGTTCCGCACCGGTTTACTTCAAGTTCAACACTGCATATGGAAACAATAAAGCCACCAATAGACTGTACTGTGTTGCGAATGGGGATATCGGCATCGAGGCTGCGTACACCACCACGGCCCAGAACAATATCGCCCAGACGGACACGACGAATGGCTGCGCAGGCGTGGCGAAGTGGGCGTTTGAGTACTCTAACTCGAACAACTCCGTCACCGTCAACTCGAACTGGCTCTACTCGGCTGCCGGGAACACGGAATTTGCCTCCAACAACGGGACCGGTACCTACGGATCGAACACCACCGGAACGAGCGCGGCGTTTGCCAACCCTGTAGATCCAGGACCGCCATCCTGCTCTGGGAAGACCAACGTGCCCAACTGCATGGCTACGGTGATATCGGACTTCACGCCGACCAATGCGGCAGCAGCCGGTTTTGGTTATCAGCCGCCAAGCAGCACTCCCGCCAACGATCCTTTGTTCCCGCAGTGGTTGTGCACGGCATCCGTTCCTACAGGTCTTGTGACCATGGGCTGCGAGTAAAGCGCTTTCGAGCCCATGGTGACACTCTCTGAGCGCGATGATTCTTTGCCCCTGCGTAAGAGGCGATCGCACAATCTGTGGCGCAGCCCTGAGCTGAGACAAACTGGACAGCGATTAATTGGTGACACCTGAGAGCTCGCGGCGATTGAGGCAGGCCGTGGAAACGATGGTTTATGGAAAACCCGAAAAACGATGGTGCTGTTTTCCGCACTTCCCACAAACCCTGGAAATCGATGAAGCCGATTCCCGTATTCCCACCGCCACCACGACGACGAGGATGAATTTGATCCTCAAAACCCGGCCGGTTAAGAGATACGCATTCTGAGGGCGCAGGCGAGCAGTTGCTTCGACCCTGGAAGACGCTTTCCCAGACAGTCTGGTCTCACATAGAACCCGCCGGTGTTTGTGCTGTTGCTTCCTCGCTGCTCCAGCAGCCGGCAATGATGGCAATCAAAATCCATACATCGAGCAGAATGGCGCCTGCGGTATAGCTCTCAAAGTTCATATGCATGGCCACAATGATCATGGAGCAGAATAAGCCGGTGCCCATGGGCAAGCCGCGCCTTGCCAGGAGGAAGGCCCGGCGGGTTGCGACCACAAGCAGAGATACAAGGGCGATAAGTCCCAACGGTCCAGTTTCCGCCAGCGTCAGTAAGAACTTGTTGTGAACCAGATATTCGAAGCTCTGCCGCTGATCGCTAGGTATAAACCCGAACATCTTGATTTCGTAATTGTTCAAACCCTGGCCGATCAAAGGAGAGTCAGCCGCCATGTTCAGAGCGGTGCCGATAAGACCCGTTCTTCCATCAAGCGTCGCTATGCGGCCTTCATCCCCACGCGCTGTGATTTTGTCAGTCAGGCCGGCCGCCAACAACGCGATAAAGAGAAGCCCGAGAATGATGTGCCCGCGGCGAATCAGGCGCTGCCGCCGGAGGAGCATGAAGAGCGGAATCACTCCGATGGCGAGGATACCCACTGCCGCGCGCGAGAGGGTACACCCAAGCCCCGCGACGCCAAGTCCCAGGCCCAGACCAGCGAGTCTCTTACGAGCTTTGCTGACGGGGAAGAAGTACTCAATAGCGACCAGAGGAATCAGGGCGGCAAGGTACCCCCCAGCCAATGTGGGCGTGCTTAGACCGGCCGAGCGAAACACCTGGGGATCATATTCACCAGCCTTCCAGACATACATGCCCAGGTTTCTGTGCAGAAGCATTTCGACCACACAGATGCCCGCGACCGTGATCACTGCCCAGACAATCGCAAGCGATGCGGCGTCGAGTTCTCGCTTGCCTTGTCTTACTGAGAAAGCCAACACCGCAAACAGGAGTGCCGCCCGAAAATGCTCGATGAAACCATAAACGCTCAGCAGGAAGTCGCCAGACTTGGTGAAGGAGATCAGATCGGCAATCAGGAGCAGGATTACCGGAACCAGGAAGCCTGCAAAATGACGCAGAGGCTTGCTCGTCCCTTTCTGGCGTTGGACTATGGCGTCGACCAAGAGCCAGACAACCCATAAATCAATTAAGTAAATCGCGACCCCATCGCCCGCTCCCAGGTTGGGCTGATATACGAAGTGGTGGCCCAATGAAAAGGGAACGCTGAAAACGAGCCCGAACACGGCGAAAGGCCGGCCCCCAAATGCGCTACACCCGGCGACAAAGACGATTGCCAGGACAACGACTGCAAATGCAGGTAGAGGAAATTTAATGGCGGCTGCTGCCAGCAAGCATGACAACAGCACAAGCGCTATCGTCGCCCTCTTACTCAGGGGAGATGGACCAGCCACGAACTCCGGCTCCGAAGCGCCGTTCAGGGCCATGGTGCGAACACGATTTGACATCGACACTCTACGGATCATGATCTCTTAACTTCCGTTTATGACACGGATCTGCGGCTGCTCATGCTTAATCAGTAGCAAGGAACCGGGAGAGAACCCACAGCGTAACGCGCTTCTGAGCGTGCGAAGGGTGCGTTCCGCACGCTGACCCATGGCTGTGCTTGTCTTGCCCTAGGTTCTGCTTCGTCTGGAATCTAAAGCAGGATACCACCAGCTACGTCTGTAGATTTGTGTCGAGGGTATCGTTGGTGACCTCTCCATCATTACTATTCGCTTACCATTGCTTCTGGCCAAAGAATAGTCATAATGGTAGAGCTGAGAGGCGTCACTGTTCCGCCCTGAGCTAAACCAAATAGTGCAGAGTCATTTTCTTCGATGATAGAAGCTTACACGATTTGAGTAGGAATTCCCGCCAAAATAGTAGTTATAGCCTTGCCAGGTCGGGTGTGGACAACAAGACGAGTGAATCGATTGTGTCGACTCCGTGCGGAGAAAACGCAGACGCATCACCCGAACGGTAAGTGTCTCTTTCTGGCCGCCTTACTTGATGGCGGCAGAGCCAAGCTCGGTTTGAGATGGCCGGTTGGCCACGGAGTGGGGTGTGGATCATGTTGAAGGTGGATCGCAGCGGCGACGGTACTAGTCGGGGGAGAGAAACGACGGAGCCTGGAGGAGACATTATCATCCGGCTTATCGGTTACATCGCTGGCTCGGCAGCATTGGGTGAACGTCCGAAGATCACCGCTTGAAGATTAGCCGCGTCTCGGAGTCTTTGTCTTGACTGACGGCTTGTTTCCCCTCTAAGTGTTTAATGGGGGGAGCGATTAAGTCCATTCGGCGGAAGACTTGGGACAAAAGTCAGACGTCTTAGCAGGGCCGTCGTGGAGTTGCTCAATTGAGGTGGGCAAGAATGCGTTCGGCGCCAAAATGGCTGACGTGGTTGGCGTCGGCGTAGAGTATGCCTTGGGCGGTCGAGATAAGGCACATCGCCGAGGGGCACAGGATGCTCTTGGTTTCGAGGACGTGGAGGCGGGGGTCGGTCGCTGCGAGCGCCACGAGGGCTGAGGTTAGTTGTTCGCTTTGTCGAGAGACGATCTCGCTACGTGGGATCGAGGACGCGCCTGGATTGGCGAGGGGTGCGCCCGAGAGCGCGTCGGCCAGCAGGCGCCGAGCCGGAAGATAAATGTACCTGAGGCGGTCAAGGGGGGCGAAGGGGAGTGTTGGCCAGTCGTCGATCAGAACGACTTGCTTGCCAGCGCCCTCAAGGATTGCTACTTCGTTCTTGAGTCCCTGCTCGATACTTCGTTGGCTGTCGTCGGGAGAAATGGAGTCGCGGTTCTGGGTTGTGCCGGCCGGGAGGAACTTGTCGTCGGCGACCATGGGCCAGCTTCCGGCGAGGTAGACGACCTTCACGTCAGGGCGGCGAAGGATGAGATCGAGAGCGCGGGTGTTGAATTGGGCGCAGTCGTCGGCGAACTGAGGCTCGTCGGCGAGGGAGCGGGTGTAGCCGCTGACGGGAGGGCAGCTAAAGCTGGCGAGCACCAGGAGTTGCCGGCCATTGCGGCTAACGGCGCGACCAAGAGTGTCGGCGAGGGCTTCAGCGTGGCTGTCGCCGAGTAGAGCGGCGGAATCCCAGGAGGTCGCGGCAGGAAAGCATTTCGGCGTCAGCAATGGGCCGCTGTGCGCGAGGCTGATGCAATGGTGGGGGCGCTCGATCGCCATGTCGTTCTCGATGATTGCAAGGGAGGGGCTCCGGACGGCGAGGCCGTTCGTCTTGAGCAGCAGGGCGCCGCAAAAGAAGACCGCGGCGATTGCCGTGGCGTAGCCGAGCAGGACGGTTCGGGTGGAACCGGAGCGCTGGGTGCGGAAGGGTGTTTCAATCAAGAAGTAAAAGAGCGTCGCGGCGGCGGCCGCGAGGAACATCAGGATTGCGCGAACGGCCGGGGAGAGCTCGCCGGGGGAGACGATGGCGGCGAAGCTGAGCAGCGGCCAGTGCCAGAGATATAGAGAATAGGAGATTTGGCCGATAGCGCGGAACGGGCGCAGGCCGAGGAGTCTGTTGGCGAGGCTTCCGGGTGCAAGCAGCAGGAGCAGCGTGCCGAGCACCGGCGGGATGGCCTCGTAACCTGGGAAGCGGACGGCGGGGGAATAGAAGACGACGCAGGTGAGGATAAGCAGCAGTCCGGTAGCGCCGACTATGTGCAGACCCCAGCCGGAGGGTTTGCGAGGGCTTCGAGTGCGGCTTTGCCAGACGGCGAGCAGGGTCCCGGCGCCGAGTTCCCAGGCGCGGGTGAATGGGAGGTAGAAATTGAACTCGGGATGGCGGAACTCGGCGTAGACAGAGAGGAGCAGCGAGAGGGCGCAACCCGCCAGGAGAGCGTGGAAGATGTGTTTGCGAGCCCGGCGGTGCAACAGCATCAGCAGGAGGGGAAAGACGAGGTAGAACTGCTCTTCGACGGCGAGCGACCACGTCATGAGGAGCGGGTTGAGGGCGCCGCTGTGGTCGAAGTAGTTGCCTAGCAGGTAGAACTGGACGTTGGATACCGAGAGAACGGTGGCCATGACGCCTTTGCCGAGACGCTTTTCCTCGATGGGTGAGAGCAGGCAGGCTCCGACGACCATGCAGAAGAACAGGACGACGATCAGCACGGGCAGGATGCGTTTGCAGCGGCGTTCGTAGAATTTGGCGATGCTGAAGGAGCCGTTCGCGAGTTCGCGCAGGATGATGGAGCAGATGAGGAAGCCGGAGATCACGAAGAAGACGTCCACACCGACGAAGCCGCCGGAGAAGCCTAAGCAATGTGTGTGAAAGCCGAGGACCGAGAGCACGGCGACTGCGCGCAGGCCGTCAATATCGGCTCGGTGCGACTTCAAAGAACCCGTCGCTCGATTAGTCATCTGCTGTGCTTTAACACTTGAAGAAGCCTGCAATGTCTGAGCCACTTCTAGCCTCTCGAGGACCACGGAGCATGAAACCGAAGGGTGTCGGTACAGCAAAGACTAGAACTTGCCGGTATTCGCCAATCTGGCAACCATGCTCGGGCGAGTTCAGATACAGCCCAATGATGTGGATTGGTCTGCTTGGTTTTCTTGACCACGGTGTTCACCATCGCTGCCGGAATTGACGGCATGAGCCCGGGCCAAAACGCCGCGATCCGCGCACTACACTGCAATCTGGTAAATAATTTCATACCTTAATAGCCAGCAAGGACTTCGTAATGCCGAAAAGCCTCTCATTTTCGAATTGCGCATCGGGAAACAGTGAGCGAAGTTCTCTTCTTGAAAGCAGTTGGATCGACCTCACGGTATTCTCCGCTTCCAGTTGATCGGGCTGGCGGGGATAATGACCGAGACTAAACCGCCGGACCAGGGCCGCTCGGGCCGCAAACGGTAAGAATTGGAACCCGGGGAAGACAAAGTGGGGCTCTATTGGGAAGTACCTATAGGGTGTTTGCACAAAGTAGCGTCGCCCAACTCTCTTAATTTCATCCGCCATCAGCTGCCTATCAACGAAATCGCCGACGTGCTCAATGACCGAGTTCGAGAACACAAAATCAAACTCCTTGTCGCCAAATTGTTGCATATGTCTGGCGTCACCGATGACGCTTGTTATGTTTGAATAAGAGACTTTAACAGGTTCGACATTCAAAAGGACGATACTGACATCGGACTGATTCGCGAATCCCATTGTTGACCATATAGTTTCACGACCGCCGACATCTAAAATCTTTAGTGGTTTTGGAGCGCTGAGAGCCATCGCTCGAAACGATTCATTCCGTCTACCCCTTAAACGAGAGGCCAGAGAGTTGGGATCGGCGTTGTTTGCAAATCTGGGCAGCATAGTGACCCTCCTGAAAAACCAAGAAACTATTTTGACTTCGCCGGCCGTCCCGAAGCCGCGGCCGGTGAAGAAAAAGCCGTGCGAAATCAGGACCAGGATGAGGCCATGCCTCTCCATTGCTTCATTGACACTCTTGAACGTGAGATGAAACTCACCGTGCCCTCACTGAAGCTTGCAATCAACAGCGGCTCGATAGGGACGGAGTCGTAACCGATGTCGGAGACCGCGTTTGGGCCGAAACAACCGACTCAACCGAATCGGACATCGGCCAGGGGAACCTGAGTGTCATCTAAGGACGGATGCCACAACCGAAGCCACTGCGCAAGGAACATGGCGACAAATTGAGTGTTGGTAAAAAGGTATCGCCGCCAGAGGCGTGCCGGATCCTGACAGAGCCGATATAGCCATTGCAGGCCGGCATCTTGTAGGAACCGCGGCGGCTCCTGTAACAACCCGGCATGGTAGTCAAACGCTGCGCCCACTGCGAGCACGGGCATGTTGAGGTATTGACTCATTTCGTAGGTGAATATCTCCTGACGTGGGCAGCCCAGACCGACAAACAGAATGTGCGTGCCCGAGCTCCGGATTCGCTCCACCGTCGCCATTTGTTCACGGGCAGAGAGTGTCCTGAATTCCGAAGGCTGCGCTCCCGCGATCTTTAACCCGGGACACATGGCCCTCAAACGCTCACAGAGCTCCTCTACGACTTCGGCTTTGCTCCCGTAGAAGTACACGCTCATGCCCTGCCGTGCTGCTTGCTGGCAAACCTGCAATGTGAGGTTTGGACCGTATACGCGGTCGAGCAACTTAGTCCCGTACAGCAGGTTCAACGCCCAGCGCACTGGCTGACCATCAGGCGTCACCAGGTCAAATGAATTCAGGCGATGGCGGTGTGCTCGCTCGAGAGCGCCCGTCATCACACCATGAACGGCGAGCGCTGTCGTAGCACATCGGGTTCCGGCTTTTGCGCTCGCCATAATGCGGTTGACGGCACACTCATAGTCGAGGGCGCTAACGGCAACGCCCAATATGTTCTTCTTCCCGTGATCGATCACGCCGCTTCCTCCTTTTCCCAGCGGTCGACATTCCTGTCATAGATCTGCTGAAGAATGTCTGCAACGCTATAGAGCTGCTTCCACTCCGGGTAATGTTGAGAAAACTTGCTTGTATCGCTGATCCACCAGATATGATCGCCAGTGCGATTGGCTTCGCGATAGCTTGAGTTGAGGCTTCTCCCGGCAGTGCGTTCACAGATCTCAATCGCTTCCAGCATGGATGCGTTGCTGAAGCGGCCGCCGCCGATGTTGTAGACCTCACCACTACGCGGGCTTTGAAAGAAGTGGTAGAAGCAGTTAATCAGGTCGGCACTATGTATGTTGTCCCGAACCTGTTTGCCTTTATAGCCAAATACTGTGTACGGACTGCCGGTGGCAGTGCACCGCATTAAGTACGCGAGGAATCCGTGCAGCGCGGTACCGCTGTGATTAGGACCGGTCAGGCAGCCACCCCGGAAACAAGCAGTCTTCATTCCGAAGTAGCGCCCATATTCCTGCACCAGGACATCTGCGGCTACCTTGGAGGCCCCGAAAAGACTGTGCAGCGTTTGATCGATCGACATGTGTTCATCGATGCCAGCGAAATACGGATGCGACGAGTCGATTTCCCATCGCGTCTCCAACTCCACTAGCGGGAGACGGTTCGGAGTATCCCCGTAGACCTTATTTGTAGAAGTAAAAATGAACGCTGCGTCCGGACAATGAATGCGCGTTGCCTCCAGTAGGTTGAGCGTCCCGTTCGCATTCACAGAGAAGTCGGTATGCGGGTCCCGAGCGGCCCAGTCATGAGACGGCTGCGCCGCGGTATGAATGACGAGGGCGACTGACTTCCCCATCCGAGCGAACAGCCGCCTCACCGCGCCTTCATCTCGGATGTCAAAGTCCTGGTGATGATATCTCTGCCCGAGTTCGTGCTTGAGCCGTTGCTGGTTCCACTCGGTCGAAGCTTCATTCCCGAAGAACTGCTGCCGCATATTGTTGTCAATGCCGACTACATCAAAGCCAAGACCTGCAAAGAATTCTGCAGCCTCTGAACCAACAAGGCCCGCGGAACCTGTAATCAAGACGATACTCACAGTATTACCTCCCGAATGCCTTGTGTTATTGCGGTTGTGTAAATGAAACTTCTGTTTGTGGAACGCGCAGCACATCTTGGTATGCGAGAAGGTGCTGAGCTGCTATCGCACTCCACGTGTATCTGGCGGCGTGGATCCTCGATGTCGCACATAAGCCTACGTGCCGCTCTGGATCTGCCACCAACTTCTCCAGAAGGGAAAGTGCATCATCGCTGCTTGTGGTTGGCAGGAACAACGGCAGCATCTCCGGGGGTGTTGCCTCCCCAACCGTCGATAGCACAGGAACTCCGTTTGTCAGAGCCGCCAGCATGCTGCCTCGCCGCTCACTCATTCCATCCGGAAAGGGGAGATAGGCCGCGAAGGAACGAGCCAGAATTTCCGACACCTGGGCAAATTCCAGGTCGATGGACCATCTGACACCGTCAGGGGCACTTTCCTGCAGGTCCCCCATGTACTTCTGGTGTGCCGCTGGAGCGCTGCCTAGGATGTGAAAAGAGAACTGTCGTTGTGACTCGAGACTTGTTCGAGCGAGTTCGATAAATTGCTCGATGCCCTTCCTGGGTCGTATCTGGCCGAAGTACACGACTGTCATATCCCGGCTGCCATTCGTAGCGGCCTCGGGTACATTACTTCCGATGGGAATGACCGTTTGCGGCGCTCCGAGGTTCAAGAGCTGCCGATCGTAAAGCGATCGCTCGTATTGACTGCCAAATATTATTCTCCGAGCGCTTCCCCGGAATAAGTGGGTGGAAATCCTCTGCAGAAGCGGCAGGGCCGAATACTCGTGTACGGTTACCACACATGCATCCGCCACCTTCATCAACCCGATCAAGTGGGGAAACAGCGACCCACGATAACCGATGGAAGGATATTGCAGGTGCAAGATGTCATAGTTTTCCTTTTTTAGTTGCCGGGCAAACTCAAACACCGCTTTGGCACTCCAATCCTCTGGAGTCACCACCTGGGCGGCTACATCTCTTTCCGAAAGGGCCTGCGCGAGAGAATGCGCGTAGTTCTTCACCCCGCAAAAGGGCGTGTGGTTGTCGCCGACAATAAGAGCTACTTTTAAGTACATTGGAACCTCGTTCCCAATAGAACAACCTTTCACTCTTCCCGGCAGGGTGCCAGGAGGGTGGCCTACTCAAGAGGAAAAGGGGTCCAGGGCTATTCCTGAAATTGATCTAAGCGAAAGTTGCAAGTGCAGCGTGGCCGCGAGAAATCAGGCAGCGACGGTACAGATCCTCATAGCGCCCGGCCATGCGCAGGGCAGAAAACTCGGATTCAATCCGCCGCCGGCCGGTGCGTGCCATCTGACGCGCAAGCGCCGGGTCCCGCAACAACGTCAACAACGCGTCGCTAAGACCGTCACCGTTCTCCGGCAGCATGATCCCATCGATGCCGTCTCTAAGCACATCAGGCACGCCGCCGACTGCAGTGGCCACAACCGGCCTCTCCATCGCCATTGCCTCCAGAAGCGCCATGGGGGTTCCCTCTCGACGCGAAGGCATCACGAAGACGTCCATCATTGCCAGGTAGGGCCGGATATCGCTTTTATAGCCAGGCAGCGATACCTTTTTCGATAAGCCAAGCTCGCGCACTAAGGATTCAAGACGCGGCCGTTCGACACCGTCGCCGAGGATGACGTAAAAAGCGTCCTGTCCGGCGTCGGCGATCCTTCTCGCTGCCTCGATCAAACGTTCGTGGCCCTTCTGGGTGTCGAGGCGACCCACTGCACCTACGACCGGGACCCCGGGCGGAATGCACAAGGACGCCCGCACTTCATCGTTTCGCGACTCATCCTTGTCCTGAAAGTTAGTGAGATCGATGCCATTTGGTATCACCTCAATGCGGCGCTTTGCGACCCCCACGCGGCGCATCGACTCAGCGACAGAATTGGAAACAGCGATTACTTTGTCGCAACCATGAAGAACAGCGGCATCGATTGATTCCACTACCCTGGTTCGCAGGCTTTGCCCAGTCCAAAGATGGTGAGTAGCTACCAGGGGAATACCCGTCATTCTGGAAACCACCGCGCCATAGAGGCGGCTCTTCGCTTCATGGCAATGTAAGATTTCGATCTTTTCGTCCGTAATCAAAGACTTCAAACCTTGAATTGCGCCCCAGTCGATCCAACCCCGGCACGGCAATGCGATCGCGTCAACGCCGGCTGCCCTGGCAACGGAAACAATCGCTGTGCTGGAGGCTCTTTTCTTCTCTAGAGCAGCGAGCTTGACGTCGAAAGATTCCCGGTCCAGAGCATTGGTCAGTGTCATGATCATCTGTTCTGCCCCGTAGAAACCCAGGCTGCTGGTGAGTTGCAGCACCCGCACCCGCCTCTTTATCCCCGTTGAGGTAGTTCTGATCTCGCACGCAAGAGCGTTCACCAGTCATCCCTCCAGCTCGGTCACGTTGCGTATCGGAGCAGACTTATGATCCCTCTCCGCTTCGTGCTGGCGCCGCCCGTCTACAGCACGCCTTAGTTCCGCCTCGTACCGCTCAACGATCGCGCGCCACTGGTGGGACGTCTCAACATACTTGCGAGCCGCCATAGCCATATGCGTTCGCAGCTCCGGCTCGAGGAGCAGCCGCGTCACCGCAGCGGCGAACTCCGCATCGTCATCAGCTATGAAGAGATGAACACCAGATTCGACCGCCAAACCATGAACCGCGATGCTGCTGGCTACTAACGGCACTCCCATTGCCATTGCTTCTAATACCTTGTTAAGGATTCCCCCGCCCATGCGGAGCGGCGCAACCGCTACACCCGCTTTCCGAATCAGCGGCCGTACATCGTCTACGAAGCCGGTGACAGTTACCGCTGGATTCTGTCCCAGCGTGACGACCTCTTGGGTAGGACGTGATCCGACAACCACAAACCGCGCCTCCGGCACTTCCCGTCGCACTGCCGGCCAGATGTCGCTATAGAAATGCAAAGCCGCGTCCGGGTTCGGGGCATAATCCATGGAACCCACAAAACAGACTCCCTCTGCATGCGGTCCAGGAGGTTCAAAGGTGAAATACTCCAGGTCGACGCCATTGGTGAGGCAATTACTGACCGGGATCTTAGGATCGATGCGTTTCATTTCGGCTACGTTTTCCGGCGTAAGGACCGCTACCATATCCACTCGCCGGCCCACATATCGCTCGAACCGTCGGCCGATACTCCGATAGCTACGGATCAGGAAGCGATCGATCACATTGCGCACAAGGCGCAGTCTCCGTTCTTCATTGGCGTCGGAAACGCTGTGCAGAACCCATACTTTTAGCGTATCCACCAGATCGCAGAGGTATAAGCCGGCCTCGATGTCCGCCTCGACGACGTCGAACTTCTGCCACTGTAGGCGATCGTGCACCCATTGCCGCGCCTTCCTGCTGACAGCATGGGAAAAGTAGTACGGAATGCCGGAGACATAACTGGAAAGGAAATTGGCAGCACGTTGCCCGGTACCCTTCGACAGCCGGACTTTCGGCCTGAGGATGATATGGACATCGCAGTAACGCCTCAGCTCTTCGACGAGCGCAGGCTCGGGCTCCTCCTCTACCACACAGAGCAGGTTGACGCTATGGCGTTCACTGAGATAACGGATGCGTTGGAAAATCTGGATACTGGTGCCATCGTTCGGGGGGTACGGGAAAGAGTTAGAGATAGTAAGAATCTTCATTGGCCTCACAGTGACACCGCGAATGGTGTTGCTTTCTCGCTGCTCCAGAGCGCGGCAACGATGGCGATCAAAATCCATTGATTGAGCAGAACGGAGATTGCTTCATAGCCCTCTGCATTCATGTTCAACACCACCACGATCATGGAGCAGAGTAAGCCCGCGCCCAGGGACAACCCGCGTCTCGCCAAGTTGAAGGCACGACGGCTCGTGACCACAAATAGACATACAAGGGCTGTTAGTCCAACAAGGCCGGTCTCTGCCAAGGTCAGCAAGAATTTGCTGTGAACGATATATTCAAAACTCTGCCGCTGCTCGCTGCGAATAAACCCATACATCTTGAGTTCGCAATTGTTCACGCCCTGGCCGACCACGGAGAGTCAGACGCCATGTTCACGGCGGTGCCGATCAGACCCGTTCCTCCGTCAAGCGTGGCTGTGAGTTCTTCATCGGCGCGCGCACTGATTTTGTCCGTCAGGCCGACGCCCAACAACGCAATAAAGAGAAGCCCGAAAAGAACGCGCCCCCGGCGAATCACCCGCTGCTCGTGGAGTTCCCGGAAATCAGTTAACTGAACGGCCAACCCATCGCTCGCTCCCACGTTGGGCCGATATACGAGATGGTGCGTCAGGGCAATGGCAACGCTATAAACCAGCCCGAACACGGCAAACGGGCGAGCTCCAAGGGCGCTGCACCCGGCGGCGACAGCCATCGCCAGGACAACGGCCGCAAATGCGGGAAGCAGCGAACGCTATCTAACCTGAATTCTCCAGGCATCGTGATCCTTTCCGCCCTATCGCTCCCGATTAACCCGCGTTGACCACGCTTTTCTCACGCCGGGCCAACATCGCGGTCACTCGTTCCCTAACAACGGTTCGAACCATCCTGATTTCGGTCGACGAGAATGCTCCGGTACCAATCAGCACCGCCAGGTAGATCACTGCCCCCAAAGGAACTGCCACGAAAAGAGGCACGGCCTTGAAATAAACGAGACACAACCCCATAAGCGCGGACGCGCCGGCAGCACGGGCGAGCGGAGCCAGCAGCTTGGCCCGGAAGAGCTTTCTGGCCACGAAAAAATACTCGAGGGAGCCGAAGGTGAACAGAGAAACCAGGGTCGAGATGCCGGCACCAGTGGGACCGTACTTGCTGATGAGTACCCAGCCAAGCGTGATGTTTACGACCAGAGCCGCGACGTTGCAATAGAGGTCGAGCACCTGGTGGTGACTTGCCGTAAGAACACGGGCAAAAACCATGGAGACTGAGAAAACACACACGGTCCAGGCAAGGACCTGCAGGACCGGAGCCGCAGAAGCGAATTTGTGCCCGAACACCAAGTCAATAATCCGTGGGGCCAGAACGGATATCCCGGTCGCCATCGGCACGGTGAGCAGCGTCAGGTACTTGATGGAGTTATTGCAATCCTGGCGAAACTGTTCTCGCGACTTGATAAAAGAGGCCGACATCATGGGCAACAGTGCTATTTGGTAACTAAAAAGGAACGTTTTGATGATTTCCGTGATGCGGCTGGCGGCATTGTAAGTGCCCACGTCGGAGACGCTTGACAGCTTTGACAGCATCAGGGTGTTCACCGACCAGGCCGCCGCGCTGGCAATGGCGGTAAACAAAAAGGGCAAGCCCCGAAACGCGAGCTTAGGGGACGCGCCAAACATCACGCGGAAATCGAACGAGAGATTGGTATTGCGCGCCAGGGCCACAAAACCCAGCACCGTAATCAGTGCGCGGGTGATCACCATCCCTTCCACGATCCCCAACACTCCGTGCCCTTGGAGCAACATGAAGACCCCGGTGATCAGCCGGCCGGCGGTATCGGAGACCGAGAGCACGGAGCGAAAACGCATCTTCTGCAGTCCTTCGCAGAGTGAGTACGCATACTGCTGCAGAATTGAGATCAGCAGCGTCCATGCCAGCAGGCGAATGCCGAGCGCGATTTCCGGTGGATAGTGAAAGGCATGCAGAACCAGCAGCATGACCGGCAGCACGATGGCGGTGGCGAGAACAGAAACCCCAATCGCAGCGTTGGCGAAAAAGGAGAATCGTTCCGGTTCGGCCGCGATGGCGCGGGTGATCATCGTGCCCACACCGAAGGTGGCGATCAACTCGAAGAGGCTGGTAAAGGTAAGGATGACGGTGTAGGCACCCATACCATCGCGGCCTAACGTTCTGGCGATGACCAGAATGAGAACGAAAGACAGGGCTGGCTTCGCCGTTTCGGCAAACGCCAGGTATCCTGTATTTCTCAAGACTGCCTTAAGCCGGCTCATGCGATTCGTTGATCCTTTGAACTCGTGAACTCGCTCAAGCTAGCCCCCCTCTCTCTCTCTGCGTTTCTACCGTGTGACCCGAATCGCGGCCGCGGCCTTACAGCTTGGAATAAAGCTTCTCCGGAATGGGGTAAACCCGTTTATTGAGCACGGCGCCCAGTATCCTGACATCACTGGAACGAAGATTCTCGACCGCAGCCAGCGCCGATTCCCTGCGGGTAGACTCGGCCTCAATGACCAGGACGACACCATCCGTCGCGCGTCCCAAGGCAATTGCATCCGCATAGTGCGCGAGCGGCGGCGCATCCACAATGACGAGGCCGAACTCTTCGCGCAGCTCTCCGCACCTCGCCATCAGGTGCTCCGAGCTCAGCAGGTCCGGCGACTCGGTGGCAAGAGATCCCGCGGACATGAGCCACAGGTTGCCGTTGCCTGCCGGCCTGACGAAGGAGCGGATCGCTCCGGCCCGTGAAAGTGCATCCGACAAACCGTGATCGTTGTTGGTATGAAACATGCCAGCCATGGCTGGCGAACGGAAGTTCGCTTCTACCAGGCAAACCGACCTGTCGCCGTTGGCCGCCAAGGTCTCAGCCACAGACACGGCAGTGTGGGTGCATCCGTTGCCATGCTCGATCCCGGCAAACACCACCATGCGCGGCGCATCCTGCACCTGCGGGGAAAACAACTGCAGCACCAGCCTCATAGTCCCGTCGTTGACGACCAGCGGTTCCTGATACGCCACTTCCTTGGCTATCGGGATGCGAATCGGCAGCGTGACGGCTTGGATCGTTCCCACTTCGTGGTAGCGCTCCATGTCCTGCATCAGATCGAAGTTTCTGCTCACTGCTCGCCTCCCTGTGCGATTGAAGATTGATCAGCCCGTTCCCTGCTGCTTTCCTGGCCGACGTGTGACCTTCCTGGATGACATCAGGATTTACCACGGACGGATTAAAGTGGGGAATCTGCTCAAGAAGCTCTGGCGTACAGCTGCCAGAGCGCTGGGTGCAGATGGACGATAGTGTCTGCCCCGCCCGAACCTCGACCGTAGAGTCTTCCGGCGGCGTAGTTTTTTCGGGCGCCGTGGGCGTTGCTGAGGGGCGGCTCTTCGAGCTTGGAAGAGTCAAGTACCATGATGGTCGCCTATACAACTCTCTTAGGTAGAGCCACGACTAGAGGAATTCCCAGAACGTTGCTCACCTGCGCAGGGGTATGGAAAGAGGAGTCGAAGTACTCGAAGACGCACACCATAGCCAAACTCAGAAGCATGGCAAAGCCAAGAGCTAACATTATGGCAGTGGTGAGGCTGCGGTCTGGGAGTGCCGGGACAACCGGAGGCACCGCGAGCGCTACATTCGCAATGCGTGTTTTATCCAGTGCATCCGATGTCCGCTGCTGGTCGCTCTTTGAGCGATAGAGCAGGTAGTTGTCTGCACTGACCTTCACCTCGCGTTCCAGGTCCTGCTGCGCAATAGCTTGCTGGTCCAGACCGATGATCTGCGCCTGCAGGCTCTGAATCGTCTTTTTGATCGCAGCCAGCGACGCGCCCTGGGCTGCACGATCGGTTACAGTCCTGGCGAGGTCCTCGCGAAGCAGCTCGAAGGTCGGATCGCGATCCGTTTGCTGATTGATATACGGTTTGCTCTCGGCGTCGGCAATGGCTGCCTTTGTGGCCGCAACCTCGCGGTCGGCTTCCTGTACCAGCGGGTAGTCGGGAGCGTACCTCGTCGCTAACTCCGACCGTTTGGTTTGCGCGGCCAACAGCGTGGCGTGCAACTGTTCAAGCAGAAGGCTGGGAGTGTTCACATCCTGCTTGGTCGCCGATCTGGCCGGCGTCACGTTCATTTGGCTGCGATCGCTCTCACTTCTTCGTTCATCGGTGGCGATTGCCTCTTCTGCCGCGTGTGCCTGGCCGACGGCATTCGAGAGCTGCTGCGCCAGATTCGCACGTTCGAGCTCCGGGGCTGCAGCGCCCGCTTTTTGGAAAGCCTCGAGGCGTCCTTCCGCAGTTTCCAAAGCTTTTTGAGATTTCAGAGCTTCTCCCTTGAAGAACTCGTAAGAGCCCGCGGGGCGGTGAACCTTCACCTGCTTCTCGAGGTAGAGCTCGCCGAGCGTGTTGAGGACGCTATACGATTGTTGACGATCAGGTGAGCTGTAAGTCACCTCGATCATGTTCGTTTTAGGCAATACCTCAACCTTCAGATCTTTCGCCAGGGCCCGTGTAGCCACTTCGACCCTTTCCGCTTCGCTGAGCGTGCGATGAAACAAATCGAGCACGGAGTGCCGCGGCTGGCCCTCAAGCTTGTTGATCTCAACGACCCGCCGTAGCACGTCGCTGCTCTTCAAAAGCTCGGCTTCGGAGTTGATCTCTGCTTCGGAGACGAGAGTATTATCGTTGACCATCTGAGTCGTGGCCTGCGAGGTGACAATGGGGTCCAATCGCTCATGGTTGACGAGGATTGCCATCCGCGAAGTGTATCGCGACGGATTCAGAAGGCTCGCGGCCACTCCGGCGACCAGCGCGATCAGAAAGGTCGCGACCAGTACCTGCCGTCTACGGAACAACGGCGCAGCAAGATCCCGTAGAGAGATGCCGCTCGAGGTGCTCCTGGCCGGGTAAACGAGATTCAATTCTTTCGTGCCTTGCATGCTTGCCTGCCTTTCTGCCGGATACGTGTGCTTGTGCTTTTTCGAAGAGCGATCTTCACTAAACACAGCGGCTTAAGTAAGTGGCCATAATCTGCATAGAGTTTCGTTCGGGCATGTCTATCGCTGGAACTCTTCTTCGACGGAGTCGACGACCTCGTTGAGCGAAGGAAAGTGTCGGTTGTGGAGACAGAGACGGCGGGTGAGCTTCAGGCGAGTAAGGGGGGCAGATAGTCGAGAGCAAAGTCAAGTATGTATTCCTCTCTTCAGGACCTGTGGAGACGGGCGTGATAGTACTGTCGAGGCAAATCGTTGGTGACCACTGGAACATTCCTTCAAGAAGTTCCACGCTGTCCCTTAGCGGAACGAGTCGCTTGTCCTGTTCCCGCCGGAGACTTGCTTGAATTGAGCCAGGATTTCGGTTCGAGCAGTCATGAGCGGGTCAAGTCCTTTGACGCGGAATTGATCGCGCATATAGCGGTTCGGGATTTGCGAACTCTAGCTGCCTGCGAGACTGCATGGCGCGACCAGTGGTTACCAGTGCTTCCTCGCGATCTTGCGACGGAAAAAAAACAGCCAGCCAATTTCTTACCACCTGTTGCACAGCGGTCCGGCCCGCATGGTTTGCAAAAGTGTGGTCAGCACCTTCTATTATCTTGACCTCGATTCGATTCCTGTTACTCGCAGTTTTGACAAGATAGTCGAAGTAATCGAACTCTCCTCTTCCGTGTTTCGTTCCAGAGGGCTTTGGGCCCGGAGCCTTGAGCACCAGAATCGGCAGACCTTCGGACGCCAGCTTTTTCCAACACCCGAGAAGGGGAAGATTAGCATTTTTCGGAGGGATATTTCTGCAGAGGAGTGTGCGCATATATTTCAATTTTCGGTAGAGCCTGTGAAGCAGGTCGCCCGTGCGACTCTGAGTCACCCAGCTGACCAGCGCTAGCCGGGCCTCCATTCCTAATGCCTGTGCCACCGGCGGCACATGGAAGTAGGGGTCCAGCAAAACCAGGCCGTTGCACTCCTTACAACTTGCAGCGGCGAAAAGCGCCGAAATTGTGGCGGCACAGTGTCCTATAATTACCACACCGGTCAAGGCGTGCCGCTCTATAAGCTGCTTCACTATCTCTACGGTTATCGGTCCCTGGCCCCCTCCACTAATGAACGGCAGCGACTCCTTGAACACATCTCCTCCGGAATCACCCGAGGCGGGCAGGTCAATCCGAAATGCGGGATACCCGAAATCTGCAAACGATTGGGCCCAGTAGACGCCGGAGTCGCCGTGCGCAGCTCTGGGCGTGGAAAGCCCGGTAAGCAACAAGATCCCTGTTTGGTTTCTTTCATTGGCATGAGCACAGTGGTAGGTCCCTTGCAGGGGGACGCCGAACACGTCCAGTGAAAACAACTCGCGATTTTCAATTGTCCGGTTCACTGTTTGCCCTCTCTGGAGTGGCGAAGGTTGGTTGCTATCCAGTCCCAATTATCACTAAACAACCAGGTAAAGTCCTTAGGTTTCTCATCGGCCAAATACCCCGATTTGACTAAGGGTGCTGCCTCCTTACCGAGCGGGACAATTCTTAGCGACCTTGCATTTGCTGATCGAAGACCTGGTTCGTTTCCCAGACTTGGGGGCAATTCCACCTCAAATGAGTCGTGCCACAATCTGCTTGACCAGCGATATCCTGCCACCTCGAGGAAGGAGCCCTCTGCCAATTGCCGAATGAATACCGATGCTGGCTTTCGCTCGCAGCTGTCGGTGGAGATCTGCTGCAGGGCAAGCCAACGTAGAAGATCTGAACGGAGCGATTGGTTGGCATTCGCCGAAGGGGACCACAACAGCAACAAATCACCTATCCCAGAGTGAAAAGCCCTTGCCGCAAGGATCGCGCCCATTTCGAGACCATGCAAAACCAGCGGCACATCTGGGGACCGGTTCCTAAGCCAGCCGCTAAGAAGCTGGACATCTTCACTCCACTGATCGAAGGACATCTCCTCGAATACGCCTTCGCTCTCGCCTACGCCACGGTAATCGTACCGAAGAACCTCCACTCCCCTATGGGCCAGGTACCTGGCCCATTGAGCCCAGTAGATGTACGAGTAATGCCGAGCCGATGCGAACGGTCCCACAAGGAGCACACGTGCAATCGGCACCTCCACCCGGTGCAACACGGTGTACAGGTGGGCTCCCGGAACCTCGAAATAGCCACGCTGTTCTTCTAATTCGTTATTGAGAGGACACACGGTCTGCACTGAATTTCTCCAAGCCTCCACAATGAGCCGAAATTGATGCTGGTCTGCGACTTACCGAACAATCTCCCGGATCAAAGCACGCAGGAGGGTGACACCTTCAAACGGGTCGACAATCAGAATCGGGCGGAGCCCAGGTGTTTCTGTAATTCAAAATTTCGGCTCATTGCTGGTTCCTCAACTCTTTAGAACCGGGTGCCACCGCGCCCGGCTTCGGAGCAGCCGTGGCGAACGAGCGCGCTGCGGAGTGGCCGGCGGATGCCGACTTCGCACGAGCGCCAATCGGGGGTGTATCGGGTTCAGCGGCCCCAGCATTCGTGCGTGAGACAGCGGGGATGAGAAGAGCTGTTGCGTTGGGCTCCAGAAGTTGTGTCCTTTCCCCAGACTGCATCAGCTCCGGATACGCGGCTCTAGTAGGAATAAGGAACCCCTGTGGGTGATTGTAGGCGTGTATGACAAACTGCTCATGGTGTTGCGTTTCAACCTGCTCCACCCCGGCATGATGCAGAGCGTTGGCACGCTCGCCGGCAAGCTGCCGTGCTAGATCCGAGATCTGGGCCTGCAGGCGTTGAATCCTGTAGTCGTTCGGGGTGAGGGCCGACTTTAGGTCCGAAAGCTGTCGACGAAGGTCTACCAGTCGTGCCTCTTCATCACGCAGGGCCGGATCCTCCGATCGCTTGGGTCCCGTGGCCTCGTGCAGGTTCGCATTGTCCCTTCGCACATTAGGTCTCGCGATTTCTTGCAAACGATGGTTCGGCTCAACACGAACATCCGCCGGCGCCGCATCGAGAGCCCGTTTAGCGCCCGCGCGATTGTTCGGGTCGGTCCGCTGTATGGCAGATGAAGCGGTCTCGGGGTTCATAGGCGTTACTTTGATGTTCGGGGCCTGTGCCTGAACTATCGGGTGAGACCGGAGCAGCGGAATTTCGGAAACACCCAATATACTTAGTACAGATGCGATCAGAAGCGCACTGAGCGATAGTACCCACGGCCAGGTCAGTGTCGTCTTACTGCTTCGCTGTTCCGGACGAGAGAACGGCACAACGGCTGGTGCAGGAGGAAGCGTTGATGTGACAATCGCAGAAGGCATCATCTGCTGGTCGGCGACCACTTCCGCAACCATGCTGGCGTCAACCTGCTTGGTTTTCAGAGCGCAGCACAGAGACAGTGCGTTGAAACACAAGTTGTTGATATTCCGGGGAATTCCCTGGCTGGCATCTGCTATCTGGCTGACAGCTTCCGCGGTAAACAGCTGCGGACCATTATACCCGGCTGCTCTGAGCCGGTGTTCTATGTAGGCACCCGTTTGCTCCGTAGATAGCGGTTCAATGCGGCAAAATGTTGAAATGCGCTGGCGGAGCTGCACCAAGGAGGGTTTCATCAATTTTTCAAATAGCTGCGGCTGCCCCGCGAGCACAACCTGCATCAGCTTCGAACGCGACGTTTCGAAGTTGGTCAACATGCGCACCACTTCGAGCGCTGCGTCAGAAAGGTTCTGAGCCTCGTCAATGACCACTACGAATCTGCGCCCGGCCCTGGCCTCAGCAGCCACTGCACGGTGTAACTGCTCGTGCATTTCGGCGCCGTCTCGTCCCGGAACGATACCAATATCACGCAAGATGTAGCTGACAATTTCCCGGGGTTCGCATTGAGGATCAATATCAAAAATAAACGCGCTCTGTGCGGAGGCACGAATATCCTCCAGGAAGCGAAACAAGAGAGTCGTCTTCCCCGTCCCCGGCGGTGCAATCAAGGCAATAAACCCCCGATTGCTGGAGAATCCATACTTCAGTGATGCCAGTGCCTCGCAATGTGTGGAACTTTGGTACAAGGTTCGTGGATCAGGAGTAGCCCCGAACGGGTCCTCTCGAAATCCGTAATACCGTGACAGCATCACGCTAGTCTCCGCGTCTCGGAAGTGCGGCGAGCATGGGGGCGCCGGACCAGAATCTTCATCTGAGCTTCATATTTCGGAATCCACAGGCCGGAAACAGCGGCGGCAATCACCACCAGGGCAAACGCGATCAGCACTATCCGCCGTTGGCGAAACACGACGGCAAAAAGGTCGCGCGGCGTTGGCAGCGAGGCGCCAGCACACACTTCAATGGCAACTTCGTCACTCTTCATAGTGTTCCCGCCTTACAGGACTCCCTGACCTAGGAATGCAGACACGCTCGATGTCGGTAAGAAAGGACGGATCTTCGAGAGAGAATTCTGCGGCACGTAAAGCATATCTCCGGGCTGCACTGGAATATCCTCTGACAAGTCGCGCGATGCGAGCAGCTTCTTCACGTTGATGAGCTTTGCTTGAAATCCCCCGCCCGGCGCCGGGCGGAACAACACCACCTGCGAATGCTTGGACTTATCGTCGAAGCCGCCGGCAATCGCGACCGCCTCGGTAACCGTCAGATCGCTGCGAAGGTCGTACTTACCGGGCTTGACCACCTGGCCGGATGCGATGAAATAGGGCTTCTCGAAATCCTTCAAAGAGATTGCAATAACGGGATCGTGCAAGATATTTGCGTACGCTTTTTTTAGCGTTTCCGTAAGTTCTGGCACGGTTTGTCCCTCGACAAAAACCGAGCCGGCCGCTTTCAGAGTGATATAGCCGTCCGGTTGGATCGCGATAGTCTGATTAAATTCCGGAGTGATCGCAAAATCCACCTCAAAGCTGTCGCCCTTGCGCAGGAGGTAACGAGGATGCCGATCCTGGAACCCTGGGGCGGTCGCCGCGATAGCAGCCGAACTTGCCGCAACCACCGAGGAGCCCGCAGGTGTCGCGGGCCGACCAACAATGCCCTGAGCAACCGCAGCGAGCGCTGCCGTTGCCACGAACGCTGGTAGCGTGATTAACCAAAGCTTCATTTCAAAACCTCAATACCGCTGAGTAGTACCGTTTCACCACGTTCATTTTGCAGCCAAGGCGCTCAACCCGAAAGCTAAGTCTGAGTAGCTATAAAAAACAGGACAAAGCTTCGCCACCCTTACTCGGAGCGCATTCTCCCAAGGGGTTGGTGCGGCCTCCTCGGTCAAGCGGGATATCCGATCTAAGAAGACTGCTTATAGCACATGTGATCCACGGAATATCTCCGTTGTCAGTTCGATTTCAAGTGAACACAGTCGTTCCTAATTGGCTGGAAAGTGGCTCACTAAGTTGCTATTCGGATCTCAGCTAAAAATAAGCTGCCACAAGGGCTGGGGAGGTTGCGGAGTAAAAGTCTTCGGAAATGCACAAGCGAATCAGATGGTTCCAACGTCCGAACGCCATATCTCTTATGACAATATGACTGAGCCCCGAAGAATTGTAAAGACCTTCTAAACATGTACTCGCAGGTTTTAAGTAACTGTTACCAACGCGAAGGCAAGGTAGCCATGCAAGCAGGAGTTTTTTTTGAATGGATGGCGCGCTTTGCGCCATCAATATGCCCCAACCCCCTTTACCACCAGGCCGGGGGTTGCCAGGATAATTTTGATGTCCAGCAGGAGCGACCACTCCCGGATGTATTCCAGGTCGAGCCGAACCATCTCTTCGAAGGGAAGCTCACTGCGTCCATTTACCTGCCATAGTCCAGTGATACCGGGATACACAGCAGATCGTCCCTCTGACCAATCGGCGAATTCGCGGCTCATGCCATCGGGGCCTAAATCGCCGGCCGGGAGCGGCCTTGGACCAACCAGGCTCATCTCGCCGCGGAGCACGTTGATCAATTGCGGCAGCTCATCGAGACTATAGCGGCGAATAAATCTGCCGACCGGAGTTACCCTGGGATCCTTTTTGATCTTGAAAATATGGCCTTGTTTCTCGTTAGCGTGAGCCACATGGGCCCGATCCGTTGCGGTGTACATGGAACGGAATTTAAGAAACATGAAGTGGCGGCCGCCCCTGCCCACACGAGGCGCCTTATAGAGAACAGGCCCTGCAGATGTGAATGCGACCAAAGCGGCAATGATCAACATGATAGGCGCCAGAACAAGAAGCGCCAGGGCCGAGGTGGCGATGTCGAAACCCCGCTTTACGATCTCCTGGCTTCGAGTGAATGCCAGCGGGCGGAGTTCAACCAAGGGCAAGCCGTATTGATTGACCACGTTGACGCGACCACGCTCGGGGGCAAAATCTACCGTGCAATTGACGATAACGCCCATCCGCTTGAACACCTTGTTGCAGGCGTTCAGCTCTTCACCGGAGATAGAGCCGTTCAAGAGAATGATGCGATTCAGTTGTTCGCGATTGATCACTTCAGCCAGCTGTCCGGTCGTTCCCAGGACAGGCATGGGAAGCGACAGACCGTCGGTGGTGTGACCCTCCGGGATAATGAGGCCCTTGATCACATTGGCTACGTTCGCGGAGCTCATGAGGCTCACGAGGCGGCCGGCGTGATGACGATCACCGAGGAGTGCGGCCCTTATCGGCGACGGCCAGTGCCGCTCCGCCACCATGGCTGCCAGCACGCTTACGCATCGTGCCAGACCCAGGGTCAGAAAAACGAGCGGCGCGAAAATCATGAAGAATGAGCGGGATACTTCGGTCCCAAGCTGGCGCGAGAAGTACGTAACTATTACCATGTTACAACTCGCCAAGAGCGCCCCTTCGGCGGTGTTTACCAGGCTGGTCCAAAGCCGGATGGGCCCCTCTACGCGATAGAAGTGGAGGCGCCAAGCCAGTGCGACCCAGAGAACGAGAACCATCATGAGCGATGGCGCCCATATCGACGCAGCACTCCAGCTTACCCATCGATTGACCAAGGGGCTCAATAACACCCGCATCTGGATGGCAGCACTCCACGCAACCGTCACCGCGAGCAAATCCAGGACGAATTGCATGGTCTGATAGAAGCGAAGGTTCCGAACATGCATGACAGCGATCTCCCGTACGTTCCCGCTGATGTACCGCGGGCGCGCGTTCCGTGTGCTTGAGCAGTTAGAGCCGTTCTCCGGTCGTCGCAAAAGGGGGAGGGGTCACCAGCAGGAGAAATGCAGCAGAAAATAGAGTGTCTTCACTTAAGGGCGCTTTTCTTAGAAACCTGGAAGGTCCGGAGCGCGCTTATTGTCAATGGTATGCAGCTGATAGGTGCACCGATTGTGCACTGCGAACGTGTCGCCTATCGATACGTAGTTCAGAAGGTCAGTTACTGCTCATCGCTTCGCTGGGCGATGCCACGTAAGGCACCCGTCCAGCCGGTTCGTCGACGGGTTCCAAATCGTCGGCGTCGACTTCCACCGATACGCTACGCATAATGGCTTCAAGGGTGAGAACGAAACGTATCTCATTCTTTCTGCGGACCAATATCCCTTCGATCCCGGCCATCGACCCTGCCTTGATGCGGACCCTGTCGCCAACCCTCAGGTATGGGTGCGGTTCAACTTTGCCCACTTGAGCACCAAGCCGTAGAGCCTCGATTTCAAGCTGAGGGAGAGGCCACGGCTCTTTTGACGAACCTACAATAGAGACAACACCCGGCAAACCGAGGACGGCCCCCCGGGATGTTCGATGAATTCGCACGAACAAATAGCAAGGGAAGAGCGGTAACTCCAGAGCGATTGGGGAACTTTTCTTCCATTGCCGGACCGTCCGATAGAGTGGCAAAAAGGTTTCGATGTTACGTTCCGCCAGCAAGTCTGCTACATGCTTCTCATGACGAGGAGTGGTATAAGCCGCAAACCATTGCGATGGCGGGTCCCCGGCAGCAACGACCTTTGTGGGGGTGTAGGGCTTAGAAGTTAGCTGCAAGATTTCAGACAAAGCTTCGCCATCCTTACTCGGAGGTTAGTGTCACAAACTAAGTACGATTCCAGGAGCGGTGCTGGATCATAAAAAATGGCATCTCCATAAATAATTGGAGGCCCTAGCTTCTATCACCGGACCATCCGGCCCAGCGGCAAAAAGGTTCGTTCCGCCTATATGTCTATTACATGCTTGTCATGGCAAGGTTGTCGCAATTTAAGACAGGGCTTCGCCATCCTTACTCGGAGGTCTTTTTCCACAACTACTCTGATCCCGGGATCGGTGCTGGATCACCCTTAGAAGGACCGTTTATAGCACACTCACACTTCCGGATACCCGCGCTACCATTCAATTTCCGGTGAAAACCATCACTTTTCCATTGGCCGGCCGAGTTAAGTGCAATAGGTGACGTACTACATCCCAGCTAATGCGATGTACTGGGTAGGGGGGAGAGTAAGTACAAGTCGCTGTCTTGATTGACCGAGGCTAAAAAAACTACATTGGAGTCGTTGAGTCTCTGTGCTTGTCATGCAAATATGAATGAGTGGGGGGCAGTTGTAAAGAGGATATCCGTCAGTACCGGGGGGTTTTCGGTAATGGTTACCGGCCGCGCGAACCGTCGTGCGAGGGGAAGCGAGCACCAGCACTCGGGGTCATCAGTTAAAAGGTCAATAAAGTAACCGCCTGGAATCCGCGTACGCCGTTACCAGTAACTATTCTTGAGCCTTCCGGACGGGTGACCAAAGATCTTTCGTAAAGTCAGTGATTTCCGTTGTTCCGTGGCGCGTTCGACATTAGGATGTCTCTACTCGTAAACACAACCCTACGCGTAACAATTACCTGGTTTCCCTGGTTTTTTTGGTTCTCCGAAGAATGCGGCCTCTGCTGAAGCACGGTTTCCCCCTCCAGCCTCCTGCTCTGTTGCCGATGTTGCCATTGCTTCAATAAGACAATGCTCGGCCCGCTCGTAATCTCAACGACTTTGGAAAGGTAGATCAATGCACACGCTTGCAGTCGCCCCCGAAATTTCGAACGAATCCACCTCAGCTGCCACTAAAACCCGGATTGAACAATCCATCGAGAATGTTATGGTGTCGCTCCCCAAGCTGGATGAGTTATCCAGCGAGCAACGGCGCGGAATCATAGCGCGCTATTCAACTGTACTTGAAGGAAACTTTATCTACTGGATGACAGCGGCATATCTTTCGGTTCGTTCGGAGGATGCACGCCCGATCATCATCGATAACTTGCTCGAAGAGGTGCGAGATAGTCATCCAGCTATGCTGCGGAGGTTCGCCATCGCGGCAGATGCTCTACCGACTAAAGAAGATGCGCTCGCTGTAAATGACGAACTGTCGAGGGCTCGCTTGTTTTTCGGAAAGCTCTCTGCAGTGCCAACCCTGGCCGCAATGGCCTTCTTTGAAGGGTTCATCCAGAGATTCATGGCTTACCTGGCTGATCTGGCGGTCGCGCAAGGCTCTTCCGACCTCGAGTACACGGACGTCCACGGTATTTGCGACATCGCACATACAGAGGGTTTGATCCAGGCGTTGTCGTCGGAGATGGCGTTGAGTCCACTGGGTCCGGATGAGAACGTCTTCGAGGGGGTTGATCAGTTGGAGGCGTTAGTCAACTGCATCGTATCGGGTCAAAGTAACGCCGTAGCGGCGTGAGGGCCAAACAGCCGTGTCCACGCGAACGAAGCAGTATCCTTCCAGTATTGTGGCCGAGCGCGCCGGATACTTTCCAGTTTCCGGTGCGCCTCTCTACACCGTGCTGCACGAGGTCGAAAACCCGGTAGCACGTGTACTTCTCATCGGGCCCTTTCTCTCCGAGCGGCATTGTTCTTACCTCACGATCTCGCCAGAGTTGGTGCACTGGGCCAGGCGGAGTGCCCTGGGAGCGGTGATCCGGACCACCTACGATCGGCTCAGGCAGTTCCCGGGGGTGCTTCGCACAGCCGATCTACCGGCTGACGCCAATGTTGCCTTTATCGCCCGTTGGAAGAGGGTCGTGTCGAGTGGAATACCGATCTTGATCTTGAAGTCTCCCCAAGCAGCAGCTCTTGGCAGTGACAAGCTCAGGGCCGGTGGCTTCGACTATCTGGGATACATCACCTCTTTTGCAGCCCGCAGCGATCAATTCACCATCAGGACGCTTGACGAAACGGATCACTCGTTTGCAAACCGGCTTGGCCGTTTAGCCGTTGAACACCACACTGAGGCGTGGTTGGGTGACTATTTCCCCGTACCAACAGCCAAACCAATCGTTTCGCAAGAGGAGAAACTTCCGTCCATGGAAATCAATCCTGCTGCGTTAAGTACGCCGGTTCCGGCGTATGTTTCTTCGGGAGAAATGGGAGCAATATGATCGCAAGTAACTTCAGAGATGAAATCACCACCCAGTTTCGCTTGGTTGCTCGTGAACAAGATAAGCGGCTAGCGCCTCTCACCGACGATCTGCCGCTGCTTGACTCTGGCCTCGACTCGCTATGCTTCGCCATTCTCGTGACTCGGCTTGAGGATGCGCTGGGAGTCGATCCTTTTACCACCTCCGAAGACGCGAGTTTTCCGGTGACCCTTGGCGACTTCATCAATTTTTATGAAAATGCAGCAACCTAATCGGATCTCGCTTTGGGACGCGCTCACAGCTCTTGGCGATCTGTCTGGCCGCTCTATCTCGGGCCCAGACGCTTGCTTTGGTTTGTCCGACCTGTTGGCCGGATCTGTGCTCGGTGGCCGCGGCTATGAATTTTATGAGCGTTCCGTACTGGTGGCGACGACCGATCAGCTTACGGCGATCGCAACCCTGATAGAACTCGATGGTCTTGCCAGCCGCGTCGTTCTATACCCCGCTGATTTGCCGCTGGAACATCTGCCGTTTGTGGCCCGAATTGCTGAAGCGGATGCCATTGTCTCTGACAGGGTTGCGACGGTACCGGACATTCCTGTATTTGTTCCGACCGCCGGCGTCGTCACCTGCGTTCACGATCGGAGCGCACAGCTGCCAACGGAGTGGGTTCTGCTCACTTCCGGCACCACGGGAGATCCCAAGCTGGTGGTCCACACCCTCGCCAGCTTGACCGGGGCCATCGCGCACGGTAAACCTGCGGCGTCCGGGATAACCTGGAGCACCTTTTACGACATCCGGCGTTACGGCGGTCTACAGATCTTTCTGCGCGCTGCACTTACAGGCACATCGCTGGTACTTTCCAATGCCCAGGAGTCAACGGCGCAATTTCTGGCTCGCGCCGGCGCACGCGGAGTGACTCATATTTCGGGAACACCCTCGCACTGGCGGCGCGCCCTGATGAGTCCCGCTGCCAACTTGATGGCCCCGGACTATATTCGGCTTTCCGGGGAAATTGCCGATCAGGCGCTGCTTGACCAACTGGGTTCGTTCTACCCGCAGGCCAAGGTCTCGCACGCGTTTGCGTCCACGGAGGCAGGGGTTGCCTTTGACATAAAGGACGTCTTGAGTGGTCTGGACCCGGACGTGATCAACCACACACCCGGTGTGGAAATGAAAGTTGAACATGGAACCCTGCGCATTCGCTCTGATCGTACCGCGAGCCGCTATCTCAATCACGAGTGCAGACCTTTAAAGGATAAGGACGGCTTCGTCGACACCGGGGACGTGCTCGAGCTACGAGGTAATCGTTACTACTTTGTTGGCCGGCGGGACGGCGTGATCAATGTGGGCGGGTTGAAAGTCCATCCTGAAGAAGTGGAAGAAGTGATCAATCGGCATCCGCACGTACGGATGTCTTTGGTCCGGACGAGGAAAAATCCAATTATGGGCTCATTGGTCATTGCGGATGTCGTCCTGGAAGCTGAACAGCAAGCCGGGTCGACGGACGATCATACGATACAGCGGGACATTTTAACTTTGTGCCGCGAGTCGCTTTCTGCGCACAAGGTTCCCGTCTCTATAAATTTTGTTCCTACGTTGGCGGTTGCTGAGACTGGGAAACTCATCCGCCGTCATGCGTAATGTATTGGTGACCGGCGGGAGCCGGGGAATCGGGCTGGGCATCGTTCGCAGGCTAACCAGCGTTGGCTTTCGGGCTATCGCGATTGCGCGCAAAGAGAGCAGCGAACTCACAGCCGCACTTGAAGAAATCGAACCCGGGAATCCTGGATCGTTGCGTTTTGTACCCTTCGATCTAGCGGATTTAGAAGGCATCGCAGGTCTGGTGAAGAGCGTGCGCAAAGAATTTGGGCCGATCTATGGCTTGGTGAACAACGCCGGCACCAGTGCCGAAGGCACTCTCGCGTTGATGCCCACGGCGGAGATGGAGCGGCTTGTCCGCTTGAATACGCTCTCGCCCATGGTGATGACCAAGCATGTAGTGCGTGCAATGATGGCAGATGGCGGCGGCCGCATCGTAAACATCGCGTCAATTGTTGCCAGCACCGGCTACAGCGGTCTGTCGGTTTATAGCGCAACCAAGGCTTCACTCATCGGCTTTACCCGTTCCCTGGCGAGAGAAGTGGGAAAGATGAATGTGACGGTCAATGCCGTCGCCCCCGGCTTTGTGGATACAGAAATGACCCAGGGGCTAACTGAGGAGCATCGCGAGCAGATCGTGCGCCGCAGTGCACTGCGCCGTCTGGTCGAGGTTGCTGACGTGGCCAGTGCTATCGAATTCCTGCTGAGCGATGGGGCAAAGAACATCACTGGCACAGTACTTACTGTCGATGCGGGGAATACGGCGTGATCGAGGCTCCCACGATGACGACGGTTAAAAGCAACGCCTCGGCGGGAAAGGCCTGGTTGCGCGCACTGGAGTTGACCGCACCCATCGCCCGCAATCGGCAACGCGTGCTCTCCAGCGTGATCGAGGAGCTCGCCGTCGAACGGGGCGACACCCCCGCACTGTTGTCGGAACGGGAGTCGATGACCTATCGAGCACTCGCTGCGCGGGTAAATCAGTATGCGCGATGGGCACTCGATGCCGGCATTGGAAAGGGCGAGGTTGTCTGCCTGCTCATGACCAACCGGCCCGAATACATTGCCATTTGGCTTGGCATCACCAGTGTGGGTGGTGTCGTTTCTCTGTTGAATACCAATTTACCCGGGCTCTCACTGGCCCATTGCATCGATGTCGTCTCGCCCAAACACCTCATCGCTTCGGCTGAATTTTCCAGCCAGGTTGCCGATGCGCTTCCCGCGCTCGTCGGCGCTCCCACGATCTGGATCCACGGCAATGAGCACGACTCCTACGCCCGCATCGATTCCGGCATTGACCGCCTGCCGGGTGAACCGCTGAGCAAGAACGAGCGACGGCCGCCGACGGTTGAAGATCGCGCTCTCTACATCTACACCTCGGGCACAACCGGAATGCCCAAGGCTGCAAATGTCAGCCATGCCCGCATCATGCAATGGAGCCATTGGTTCGCCGGCATGATGAATGCGCAGCCAACAGACCGCATGTATAACTGCCTGCCGATGTATCACAGCGTCGGCGGCGTTCTGGCGCCCGGCGCGATCCTGGCCGCGGGCGGAGCGCTTGTGATCCGCGAAAAATTCTCCGCCTCTCACTTCTGGAGGGATGTTACCCGTTGGGACTGCACCATCTTTCAGTACATCGGGGAACTCTGCCGCTACTTACTGAACGCCACGCCCTCCGCCAATGAAACCGACCACCGCATCAGAATGGCCTGCGGCAATGGACTGGCGCCCGAAATCTGGGACAGATTTAAAGAGCGATTCGCCATCCCGCAGATTCTCGAATTCTATGCAGCAACCGAGGGCGGCGTCTCGCTCTTCAACGTTCAGGGCAAGCCCGGGGCTATCGGCCATATCCCGGCGTACCTGTCGCATCGATTCGCGCCCATCCTGGTCGAGTTCGACGTAGAGAAAGGGGAACCCGCACGGAACGCACAGGGCTTCTGCATCCGTTGTGCTCCCAACCAGCCCGGCGAAGCGATCGGTAAGGTTACGGACGACCCTGCGAACCTGGGCAGCCGCTTCGAGGGCTACACCAACCACCAAGCCTCGGAAAAAAGAATCCTGCGCGACGTTTTTGAGCCCGGCGACGTCTGGGTGCGCACCGGCGACCTGATGCGGAAAGATGAGCAGGGCTACTTTTATTTCGTCGATCGCATCGGCGACACCTTCCGCTGGAAAGGTGAGAATGTCGCAACCTCCGAGGTCTCGGGAGCCATCAGCGCGTTTCCCGGAGTGAAGCACGCCAACGTGTATGGTGTTGCCATTCCAAAGGCTGAGGGCCGGGCCGGCATGGCCGCTATTGTCGCTGAAGGGCCCCTTGATTTGGCAGGTCTTCGCAAGCATTTGATCAACTATCTCCCCCCGTACGCGCGCCCTTTGTTCCTGCGCATAAGAAACGATGTTGAAGTAACAGGCACCTTTAAGTATTCGAAAGCCGATCTGGTGCGCCAGGGATACGATCCGGCCGTGACCGAAGACGAGCTTTACTTCGACAACGTGGAGTCCGGAGCATTCACCCGGCTCGACAAGGAACTCTATGAACGTATACAAGGTGGCGGCATTCGTCTGTAGGTAGTCGCCGCTCGCGGGAGAAGCGTAACCCATGGTCATCGATGAAATCGGTTGTGATTTCGAACAATTGCAGACCGATATAGCGAACGGCCCCATTCTGCCCACCGTCACCGCGGAGGAAATTCGTGCTTATCTCGGGTCTCGCTACGACTTCCAGGAACCGCTGCCTCTCGAGGACGTAATTGCCGACGTAGAGAAGATGCTTAGGACCTGGCAGGTGCAGGTCACGCATCCGCGTTATTTTGGTCTCTTCAACCCCAGCGTGACCTTTGCCTCCGTAGTTGCCGACACCCTGGTCGCCATGTATAACCCGCAGTTGGCGAACTGGCGCACTTCGCCCGCAGGCAACGAGATGGAGCGCCACACACTTAGTTGGCTTGCGGCAAAGTTCGGACTCCCTGAAGAAGCGATCGCTACTTTTACCAGCGGGGGAACCGAGGCCAATCTGTCCGCAGTGATCGTCGCATTAACGCGGGCTTTTCCTGACTATGGGGAACACGGTCTTCGTCTTTTGGATGGCACGCCTTCGATCTATACCACCGAAGAGACTCATTACTCATTCAACAAGATCGCTCACATGACGGGGCTGGGAAGAAGGGCTGTGCGCGCCATTCCGACAGACCGCAATCTAAAGATGGACGTCAGCGAGTTGAGAAAGAGAGTAGCTGAGGACCGAAACAACGGCTTCCTGCCCTTTTTGGTTGTGGGCACCGGCGGAACCACCGCCGCTGGAGTCATCGATCCACTCTCTGAGATAGGGCAATTCTGCCGGGAGCAGGACCTTTGGTTTCACTGCGACGCTGCCTGGGGGGGGAGTGCTGTCCTCTCCCCAAAACTCAGACCTCATCTCGCAGGCATCGAACTTGCGGACTCGATCACCTGCGACGCGCATAAATGGATGTCAGTTTCCATGGGCTGCGGCATGTTCTTCTGCCGCCATGCGGAGACCATGGCCGAAGCCTTTCGTGCCGCGGTTTCTTATATGCCGGGAAAAAAGGTTGGCCCGGTATTTGATCCGTTTACGACATCGGCCCAGTGGTCGAGGCGATTTATCGGCTTGAAGCTGTTTCTTTCGCTGGCACAGAAAGGCGAGGCAGGCTATGCGGAGATGATCGAGCACCAGGCTTGTATGGGGCACGTGCTCCGCGAGGCACTCAAAGCCTCCGGCTGGCGCATCGTGAACGCGACTCCATTTCCCCTGGTTTGCTTTACCCGTGAAGGGCTTGTCCCCGCCAAATTCCTGGCCGCTCTCCATCAGCGCCAGATCGCCTGGATGTCGGAGGCGAAGTTGGGTGACACCCCGGTCGTGCGTGCGTGTATTACCAGTTTTAGAACCACAGAGGCGGATATTCATTGGGTAGTGAATGAGATGAACGGTCTCATCCAGTAAATCACCGGTCCCCCAGATTGGAAGAAGAATGAAACGCGAAACCATCGCAATCCATAGCGGTTACGAGACCGATCCGACCACCAAGGCTGTCGCGGTGCCGATCTACCAGACGGTGGCCTATGCCTTCGATAGCACCGAGCATGCTGCGGCATTGTTCAATTTGGAGGCGGAGGGCTTCCGTTATACCCGAATCCAGAACCCAACCACCGCGGTGCTCGAACGCCGCGTCGCGGCGCTGGAGGGGGGCAGGGAAGCGCTGTGCGTAGCCAGTGGCCAAGCGGCGGTGAGCTACGCGGTACAAAACGTCACCCAACTGGGAAGTAACATCGTCTCCGTTCCTCAGCTTTACGGGACCACCCACACGCTCTTCGCGTATCTATTGCCCAGCCAGGGCGTCACGGTGCGCTTCGCGGAGAGCGATCAGCCTGACATGATGGAGGCGTTGATCGATGAGAACACCCGCGCCCTCTTTTGTGAAAGCGTCGGCAATCCAGCGGGAAACATCTGCGACATCGAGGCCCTGGCGAAGGTAGCTCATCGCCACGGCATTCCGTTGATCATCGACAATACCGTGGCGACACCGATTCTACTGAGGCCGATCGAACACGGCGCCGACATTGTGGTGCACTCGCTGACCAAGTTCATGGGTGGGCACGGCACCACGCTCGGCGGAGCGATCGTGGACAGCGGTAATTTTCCCTGGGAGCAATACCCGGACCGTTTCCCGCAGTTCTGCCTGCCGGACCCGTCCTATCACGGGCTGGTGTACACCGAGCATTTCGGGAGAGGCGCTTTCCTGGGCCGCTGCCGCAGCGTCTACCAGCGCACCACCGGGGCCGTTCTCTCCCCTCTCAGCGCTTTTCTGCTGATGCAGGGAATTGAAACAGTCGCGTTGCGCGTGGAACGTCACGTGGAGAACGCAAAGAAGGTCGCCGAGTTCCTGCGCAACGATCCCAGGGTGGCCTGGGTCAAATATGCGGGATTCAGCGATAGTCCGTATCGTCAACTCGCGGAGAAATACCTGGGGGGCCACGCCTGTTCTCTAATGGCTGTGGGCATCAAGGGTGGCTACGCAGCCGCGGTCAAGTTCCATGACGCACTCAATCTTGTGACCCGCCTGGTCAACCTGGGGGATGCAAAGTCTTTGGCATGTCATCCGGCATCGACCACGCATCGGCAGATGTCCCCCGAGGAGCAGTGCAGTGCCGGCGTTTTGCCGGAGATGATTCGGCTCAGCATTGGGATCGAGCATATCGACGACATCCTTGCGGATTTAAGTCAGGCCCTTGACGCAACTTTAACTTCGAAGGGAGAAGCTGATGCCGGTTCTTATCGACTCCAATCATCTCAGCCCTAAAAAACCCGGCTTCTTTGAAGGGTCGAGCCGATGTATCACCATCGGCTTGATCAACAACATGCCTGATTCGGCTCTCGAAGCAACAGAACGCCAATTCATATCGCTGCTGAGTGGCGCTTCCGAAGGCATGCAGATCCGCCTGTCGCGTTACATGATGCCGGATGTTCCCCGGCAAGAGGCGGCCAGGCGCTACCTGAACACGTTCTATAAGAGCGTGGATGATTTGTGGGAGCGGCATCTCGACGGCTTAATCGTGACCGGCAGGGAGCCTCTGACCGCAAACCTGATGGATGAACCTTACTGGAAGAGTTTCACCAGGGTGGTGGAGTGGGCGCAAAGCAACACCCACTCGACGGTTTGGTCGTGCCTGGCTGCTCACGCAGCCATTCTTCATCTGGATGGCATCACCCGCGTCAAGAGGAATGATAAGCTCTGCGGGGTTTTCGACTGCGTACGGGCGACCGATCATCGCTTGACGGCGGGAACGCCGGCGCGCTTTCGGCTTCCACATTCGCGGTGGAACGGCGTGCTGGAAGATGAGTTGACCAGTTGCGGATACCGCGTGCTCACGCGGGCTGGGGACGCGGGGATCGACACCTTCATCAAGCAACAGAGAACCCTCTTCGTTTTTTTTCAGGGTCATCCGGAGTATGAAGCCGATACGTTGCTGCGTGAATACCGGCGCGACGTCGGGCGCTACTTCAAAGGCGAAACAGATAAGTACCCTGCGGTACCGCGCAGCTACTTCGAGAGCGATCTGGTGGATGCACTGAGGGCTTTGCAGGAAAGGGCGATCTCCAGCCGAAATGGAGATCTGCTGCTCGAGATATCCAATGCGCTGGGAGAACAAAACATCGCAAATACGTGGAGTTCGAGCGCAACCAGCGTCTACAAAAACTGGTTGGACTACATATGCGCACAGAAGGAAAGAACGCTGCAATTGAAACGAATCAAAGCCATGACCCACTCAGCCCGGGTGGAATGGGCCAGCACTACCTTGAAGCGCAGCGATCGGGGAATCGTTTAACCCAGTCTTGAAGGGATTTACATCTTATGGTTTCTACCCTGCCGATTCCCACAGAAGTTCGCGTCGTGCCGTCGGTCACCAGGCTGCTGATCAACAATCGCTGGGTTCCCAGTGAATCGGGCAAGACCTTTGCGACCATCAATCCGTCCACCGGCGAAGAAATCTGCCAGGTCGCTGAAGCCGATGCTGCCGACGTGGACAAGGCGGTGAAGGCTGCACGAGCGGCTTTCGAAGGGCCGTGGCGCAAGATGCGCGCGTCCGAGCGGGGACGTCTTCTTTACCGTCTGGCTGATTTGATTGAAGCGAACGCGGACGAACTGGCGCGGCTGGAGACCCTCGACAACGGCAAACCTCTTTCGATTGCCAAGGCGGTCGACGTGGCGAAAACCGTTGCCTGTTACCGCTATTTCGCAGGCTGGGCAGACAAGGTTCAGGGCAAGACGATCCCCATCGACGGGGACTTCTTTTGCTACACCCGGCACGAGCCGATCGGAGTTGTAGGGCAGATCATTCCCTGGAATTACCCCATGCTGATGCAATCGTGGAAGCTTGCTCCGGCTTTGGCTACCGGTAACACGGTGGTGATGAAGCCTGCTGAGCAAACACCGCTCTCTGCGCTCCGTATCGGCGAGCTGCTCCTGGAAGCAGGTTACCCGGAAGGGGTGGTGAACATCCTGCCCGGGTTCGGCCCCACAGCCGGCGCTGCCCTCGCTCGCCACATGGATGTGGATAAGGTCGCCTTCACCGGGTCCACGGAGGTGGGCCGCCTCATCATGACTGCGGCCGCACAATCGAATCTCAAGCGCGTTACGCTGGAGCTGGGCGGCAAGAGCCCGAACATCATCTTCGAAGACACTGATCTGGACGCTGCCGTAGAGGGCGCCCACCTGGGCATTTTCGTGAACCAGGGCCAATCCTGTTGTGCCGGATCGAGGGTCTTTGTACAAGAGAGGATTTATCCGCAATTCCTGGAGAAGAGCGTGGCGAGGGCCTTAAAGCGCCGCGTCGGGGACCCGCTCGACCCGAGCACAGATCAGGGTCCGCAGGTAGATCAATCCCAGTTCGACAGAATCATGGGTTACATCGAGTCGGGGCGAAGTGAGGGCGCGACGCTAGCTTGCGGAGGCGAGCGGGTTGGTAATCGCGGATACTTCATTCGACCGGCCGTATTCTCTGACGTGCGCGATGACATGAAAATCGCCCGGGAAGAGATCTTCGGACCGGTCATGAGCGTGATCCCCTTCAAGGGCATGGACGAAGTGATCGCCCGGGCAAATCGCACCGACTACGGATTGGCGGCGGGTGTCTGGACCAGCGATATCAAGAAGGCGCACGCGGTGGCCAATGGTGTGCGGGCCGGTACGGTATGGGTCAACTGCTATCACGTTCTCGATACCCGGGCCCCTTTTGGCGGATTCAAGCAATCGGGGATGGGACGTGAACTGGGCGAGTACGCTCTGCACGAATACACGGAAGTGAAAACCGTTACAGTCAAGCTCTGATCTGGAGCCCGGTAACGGTCTGTGTCGTAACAGCCTCCAAAGGAAATCGGACGGGTGCCCCTCGCTTCGCCTCGGCGTACGTGGGCCGAAAACGGCGGGCGTAGACCAACGAGCGCTTTTTGCTGAACCCAATGGAAACCCATTGGTCGGGCAACCACCCCCAACGCAACCTTAGCTCTTTCCTTTGTCATCCCGAGCGTACCCGGATTTCCTACTTCACCGCTCTCACCGGTGCCGCTTATGTGGTTCTCCTAAAGAGAACCACATGCAGTTGACCGAAGCCGCAACTCTCGTCAGGAAATCTGGGGAAGCCGAGGGATCTGCAGTTCCGCGGACCTTTCGTGGAAATGTTGTGTACCCGCCGTCATCGAGTGGCCGCCGCCGGCCGCAGCGTTGACAGGCCCTCCTTTGCCCACGAGAATGACCGAAGCTCTCCCTGCGAGGACCCGATGCCGAAAATTGAAGTGAATGGAGCGCGGCTCTTCTATACCCTGAGCGGCAAAGCCGACGCTCCCGTGCTCATGATGTCGAACTCGTTAGGAACCGCACTCGATATGTGGCAGCCGCAACTGGCAGTCTTGGAGAGTAGATTTCACCTCCTGCGCTACGATATGCGCGGCCACGGAAAGAGTGATCTGGTGGATCAAGTATGCTCGATCAGCACCTTCGGCCACGACGTCCTGGCGCTGCTCGATGAGCTGAAGATGGACAAGGTACATTTCTGTGGTCTGTCGGTTGGCGGAGTCATCGGCCAGTGGCTCGGGGTAAACGCCCCGGAGCGCCTCAGATCGCTTATCCTCTGCAACACGGCGGCCAAAATCGGAACACCAGAATCATGGAACCAGCGGATTGCGGATGTAGAGCAGCACGGAATGGCAGCCATCACCGAAGCGACTCTCGGACGGTGGTTCACCCCTGCCTTCCACTTGGCATCTCCGGACGCGATCGCGCCCTTCCGCGCCATGTTGCTCGCCACCAACCCCAGAGGATACACCCTGGTCGCTGCAGCCATCCGCGACATGGATCAAAGGAAAATGGTCGAAGACATTCGGGTACCCACCTGCGTGATCGCCGGCGAACATGATCCTGCAACGACGTTCGACGACGGAAAGTTTCTACAGGCCAAAATTCCGGGAGCAACCCTGGTTCCATTGCCTGTCGCGCATATCTCGAACGTAGAAGCCGCCGTCCCGTTCAACCGGGCGGTCATCGATTTTCTTTCTCGATAGCTCGGTCATCACCTGGAGGATTATGCACGAGGACCTTTATTTCGAAGACTTCTATACGGGTCAAATTTTCGATTCGGAAGACAGCTACTGGCTCACGGCGAGAGAAATTATCAGCTTCGGAGAAAGGTACGATCCGCAGCCATTTCACATCGACGAAACCGCAGGGCAAAATTCATTTTTCAACGGCCTCGCGGCGTCAGGATGGCTGACGGCAGCCATTGCCATGCGCCAACGCGTGCTGGCCATCAAGGTCTCCGGCGGGATGATCGGCGCCGGGGTGGAAGAGATGCGCTGGACCAAGCCTGTCCGTCCGGGCGACAAGATTCGCACCCGGTCTGAAATACTGCATACACGTCCCCTGGCGTCTCGCCCCACTTACGGATTGGTTCGTTCTCTGACAACGGTTTACAACCAGCGAGACGAGGTGGTCATGACGTCCATTACTAACTTTCTGGCTCCCCTCAAGGCTTCGTCTCCTCACTTTTAGGTCTCACGGTATCTACTCATCCTGCACCAGGCTCCGCTGCATGAACACCGTATCGAGCCACCGCCCGAATTTAAAGCCAACATCTTTCAACAGCCCAGCGTCCTGAAAGCCGAACCGGCGGTGGAGGGTGATCGAGGGATGGTTGGCGCTGTCGCCGATCACGGCGATCATCTGCCGCATGCCGCAAGCCTGGACAGCAGTGATAAGAGCCGGCATCAGCAGCTTGCCCAGGCCGCTACCGATCCTGTCAGCGCGGACATAGATGGAATCTTCCACCGTATGCCGGTACGCCGGGCGAGTTCGATAGGGTGCGGCATAAGCATATCCGCCAACTTCACCCGAAACCTCGGCTACCAGCCAGGGCAGGCCCCTGGCTTCCACTTCGCTCCAGCGGCGTGCCATCTCGGTGGAATCGGGTGGTTCGGTTTCAAACGATCCAGTGCCATGCTGCACATGATGCGCATAGATCTGCGTGATCGCATCGATATCGGATGCAACCGCTGGCCTGATAACGATGGACATGCTCCTGCGTACTCCTCGGCGTTGGAGTCAGCGGATGTGCGGATAAACTCCCGGAATCTTTAACGAAATGCGATAGATGCTGGAGCTCGCCGCTACGTACAGCGTCTTATGATCGGCGCCTCCCCAGGCCACATTGCCCACCCGCTCCGGTATATCGAGTGTACCGATGTGCTTGCCTTCCGGAGAAAAGATCCAAACCCCGGCAGGGCCCGCGCTATACACATTTCCGCTTTGATCCACCTTCATCCCATCCGGCGCGCCTACCCGCGTATCTGAGGTTGCGTCGAAGAAGACTTTCGCGTCGGTGAGCGTTCCATCGGCTTTGACCGTGTAGCGCATCCACAGCTTCTTCGGTTCAGAATTGTTCACGTAGAGATACTTCTCATCGGGAGAGAAGCAAATTCCGTTCGGCCGGGGCAGGTCTTTGACCAGGAGCTGCAATTGATCACGGTCCGGAGGGGCGCCGGGCTTGTGACTCAGCGCGCCGGGGAGACGGTAAACGCCGCTGAACGGCAGTTGCTTGGTGGGATCACTGTCGAGTTTGGGGAGCCCGTACGGAGGATCCGTGAAGTAAAGCGTCCCATCCGACTTGTACACCAGGTCATTTGGGCTGTTCAGGCGTTTGCCCTCGTAGGTATCCGCAAGCACCGTGACCTGCGCCTTGGGGTTCATTTGTTCCAGTCGCCAAACATCGCGCTGGGCGTGCCCCGCAACCGTGAGCCGGCCGCGGCTATCGAGCGTCATGCCATTGGAGCCGGGCTCCTTGCCCGTGTACGGTGTCGACTCCTTCCAGCCACTCGGCTGCATAAAAACACTGACGCCAACACCGGGGGTCCACTTACGAATGCTATTGCTGGGAATCTCAGCAAACAGGAGATAACCCGCCGGTATCCAGACCGGACCCTCGGTCCATGTGAACCCTGGGCCGGTGGCTACTCTTTCCAAACGAGGTTGGTCGGGAATGATCTGGTCCAATGCCGGATCCAAGCGCTCCACCTTCATAGGAGCAGCGGCCGGTGCTTCGGCAGCATAGGCCTTGCTCGAGCCCGCGTTCAGCGGCAGTCCATCACGGTTTGGGGACAATGTAACCATCACAGCACCGCCTGCAATTGCACACAGAATAATCAGCCGGGAAGCCTTTTGTTGGATCACTCAATTTTCTCCGCCGTAGATGGAATAATTCGGAAACAGACGGATCATACCACTCGGCGCTGACGAATGCCTCGGGCGGCTGTAGGCTGAGGACTCAACCACGGTGAGGAGCTCGACATGGCGGCGAATCGAAGTGTGGTGGTAACAGGAGCCTCCACGGGAATAGGGTGGGGCACAGTCAAGGCGCTTGTCGCACTCGGATTCGAAGTCTTTGGAAGTGTTCGGAAACAGAGCGACGCAGACCGCCTGGCAAGTGAGTTTGGCCGCGCCTTTACTCCGCTGCTGATGGACGTTACGGACCATGCGGCCGTAGCGCGCGCGGCCGAACAGGTAGGCGCATCGCTAGGGCAGCAGCGCCTCGCCGGGCTGGTTAACAACGCGGGGATCGCGGTGCCCGGGCCCCTGCTGCACTTGCCACTGGAGGAATATCGGCGGCAGCTGGAGGTCAACCTGATCGCTCCCCTGGCGGTAATCCAAGCCTTTGCGCCGCTGCTGGGCACGGACCGGGGGCGCGAAGGCGCACCAGGCCGGATCGTGAACATCAGCTCTGTCGCGGGCAAGATCGGAATGCCTTTCCTCGGAGCGTACGTCGCATCAAAGCATGCCTTGGAAGGGATGTCCGAATCTTTGCGACGGGAACTCATGTTGTACGGGATCGACGTGATCGTGATCGGTCCTGGAGCCGTCGTGACCGCGATCTGGGATAAGGCCGAAGGCGAGGATGGGCCCTATCGCGACACCGACTACGGAAGCATCCTCGATCGTTTTGCCAAGTACTTCATCACAGAGGGCCGCAAAGGCCTTGCGCCAGAGGTCGTGGGAGAGGTGGTCTATCGCGCTCTCACCGCGGCCAAGCCCAAGGTACGATACGCGGTCGTAGGCAAAAAGCTTCAGGACTGGACTTTGCCCAGGCTGCTGCCGAAACGGATGTTGGATCGGCTGATAGGCCGGCAAACTGGATTGTTAGGGGCGAAATAGACGATTCACTGCGTCATCTGACAGCCCTCACCTCGAGAATCTCGACCGTTTGCGATCCGGAAAATTGCACCGGCACACCTCGCACCCATTCCTCTTTTGTAAAAGCGCCAAGGTCCTTGTTGCTAACCACGGAGTGTACTGCGAACTTACCCTCCGGTATGAGCGGAAGTTGAATGGTGGCGACAGAAGCATCCGATTGATTGCGAAACACCGTGATCACCCCATCACCGGATCGCGACAAGCGAGCGAACCCGTCCCACGAAGCCGTTGAAGGTTGACGCCAATTCCCGAGCGGGAAAAAGCTCTCGTTGATAGCCGTAGCTTTTCGCAGCTGTTTAAACCAAGCGATGTGGTCGTGATACCACTGCTGGTCGGCCGCACTCAGCTTACGCAGGTCACCCAGCAGCAGCGGAGCGGAACCGATGGCGGTTGCAAATGTTTCCTGCGCGTTCGGTACATCTGCGTGCAAGTTGCCAATGAGCATGCTTTCGACCGGCATCGAAGGTGCCCGCTCGTACAGCAGCATGCGCGCCTGCACGGTCCCTGCAGAATCGATCTGCGCGTCACCGACATTGCTCATCCGATCGAGATCACCGGCGGCCAACAAGCCTGCATCGATCACGTGCTTTTGTCCCCAAAGCTCGAATGTCAGATCAAGAAGAACGTCCGGATGCTTTTCATAGACTTTGCTCGTGACGTGGCTGATCCCTTCATAAATCATGTTCAGTGATTCCGCCCAGTCACCGTGGTAGTGGCCCTTGGCCCAGCAGCCAGGAGCTTCGCCGTATGCATTGAAGATGGTTGTGAGGTCAAGTTTCACGTAGGCCAGGTGGAACCGCTGGATGGCGTCGTTCACCCGATCAGCCGCCGCATCCTGAAAGGGGCTGGCCAGACACATCACAACCTTGGAGCCGGCCGCGGTGGAAGTCTGCTTCGGCTTACCCGCTTGGTCGAGCGCCGCCCACTCCGGGTGGTGCTCGTAGTCCGGAGTCTTGAGCCCGATCGCTGCGAGAGGAATCCAAAGTCCCAGGCGCATGCCTCTCGCTTCGACGGCTTCACGGATGGAGTCGAGTCCTCCAGGAAAAGCCTTGGGATCCACCGTGTTCTCCCCGTATTCCTGTTGCCAACCGTCGTCGATGGTAAAGATGTCCATTCCCATGTCCCCAGCCACCTTGATCAACTGGAGTGTGGTGTCGCGATTGATGGTCCGTTGAAACGGTTCCCAGGTGTTGTAAATCCAGGGTGTGCCGTGAGCCACCGATTTTCGTTGCAGAACAGCGGATGTGTAAGAGGGAAGTACCCAATGGGGATCGTGAAATCCATCGCCATTGCGAAAGGTAATCAGGGAGGTAGCGGCCGTCTTGAACTCGGCTCCCGGTGCGAGCGTTCGCTCGAAGGGCATCAGATCGGTATCGTATAAAATCCCGATGCCGACCCGCCCCGGATCGTACCAGGCATTGATTTCCGTCCGCTTCATATACCCGGGGACTTCGCTGACGATCGCAAAACCATCGCCGGTGCGCGCGTTCGAGACAAACAGTCCCGCGTCCTCGGATCTTCCGGTGTAAAAGGTCTCCCTTGGTACAGCGCCGTACTGGGCATTGAGAACCGTCTCGTTGGAAAGCCCTACACTCGGCGCGATTGCCTCGATATTCAGATGGGAAACATGCAACGCCTCAGTGCCGGAATTCTTCAGCACCAGCCATTTGCGTATGGCCGGCTGCCCATCGTAAACCCGGTAAACGACGGAAACTTGAAGAGGAAACGTCTTGCTCTCAAGAAGGATGGTGAGGGACTTTCCATCTGGCAGCGTGCTTTGATCAGCTTTTAGCAATCGGAACGTCGATCCATTCAGATTCTGCCCGTTACAGGCGAACGCAAATTCGAGAGCCGGTCTTCGGGCAGGCTTTCCTGCAGGAATCAAGTCGGTGTGAGTCGTGAGATCGGTGAGCCGTTGCGTTACCAGGCCGGTCGCTGGTGCAAACGTAAGCGTCCTTTCGATTTGGTCATTGCCAATGGTCCAGCTTTGACAGAACGCACCCGAAGCGGAAAGCAACAACCCTAATACAGCCAGAAGCTTGGATCTCATGGCACACCACCCCCCGCTAAGCAAAGATGAAGTTAAGCACAACCAGTGCCAGCAGTATTCCCGCAGCCGAAAGCAACAAAGGCACAGGCAGGCTCCCAGCACCGGCACGTATCCCCGGCGGCCGATACGCAGGTACCGTGGACAGACTCTTTTTCGTCACCAGGCTGACTGCGATGGTGATGAAGAAACAAGCCAGCCACCCGACGCCGGCGCCGTAGAAGCTGGCCGTCATATCGCTGCCATACTTCAATATTCCGTCCTGATACAGCAGCCAGTGCCCGAACGATGCCAATGTACCGCAGACCAGCCCGGCAAGCGCGCCCGTCGGCGTAGCCCAACCAGTGAACATGCCCAGCAGGAAGGTGGCAAACAAAGGCGCATTGAAGATGGAGAACAGCATCTGCACGTAATCCATCAAATTATTGAAGCGCAGAACCACGAACGAGGTCCCGACGCTGAGCACTGTAGCCACCACGGTTGCGATACGTCCAACCAGGAGGTAGTGGGCGTCACTGCGCCCCTTGGCCAGGTGGGCCTGGTACAGGTCGTAGGTCCAAACCGTATTGAATGCGGAAATATTCCCCGCCATCCCCGACATGAAGCTGGCCAGCACCGCGGTCACGCCCAGCCCCAGCAAACCATGAGGATAGTAGCGCTCCAGCATCGACGGCAGCGCCAGATCGAAACGGCCGGAGAGACTCGCCGGAAGAATCGCAGCCGCCGCTACGCCAGGTACGACCACCAGAAGAGGGAAGAAGAGCTTCACCGCTGCCGCCACCAACGGAGTGCCTGACGCGGTGGGCAGGTCGCGCGCCGCCAGCCCACGCTGAATCAAAACGAAATCGGTACACCAGTAGCCGAAGCTCAACACAAAGCCGAGACCGAAGACCACCCCAAGTCCGTCCATCGTTGCAGTGTGCGGGTCCACCGCTCGCATCCCGGCCCAGATATGTCCCGGCTTTCCCCAACAATACAAAACCGAATACCATGCCAGCGGCGCGAACCCGATAACAATCAAAGCGAACTGGAGCACCTCGTTGTACATGGTTGCCCGCAGGCCGCCCAGCAGGATATACGCCAGTACAAAGATGGCTGAGATCACGGTTGCCACCGCGAAGCTCCATCCAAAAATCACTTGCAGAATCAGGGCCATCGCGTACAGCCCCACCCCGGAGACCAGCACCGTGAGCACGGCGAATGAGAGCGCATTGAAAACCCGCGTCGGCTCGCCAAAGCGCACCTTCAGAAATTCCGGCACGCTACGCACTTTGCTACGGTAGTAAATCGGCATCATCAGCAGGGCCAGAAACAGCATCGCGGGAACAGCGCCGATCCAATAGAAATGCACGGCGCGCCAGCCGTATTTGGCGCTGGTCGAGACCATGCCCATCACTTCCAGGGAGCCGCAATTTGCGGCTACAAACGCTATCCCGGTAATGGCCAGCGGCAGCGACCGGCCAGCCTCGAAGAATTGTTGAGAGGTGTTATTCGTGCGGCGCAGTCGCAGCCCGATCAGCAGGATGACCAGGAAATAGGCGACGACGATGCCATAGTCCACCGCGTTCAGATGAAGTTTTAGCAGCGGTCTATACCTTTCCAGTCCCCGAAACACCTTAGCGATGACACGCCAGTCTGTAAAGCTGTCTCTCTCCCTTAACCCGGCAGCTCTAAAATCAAAAGAGGCATCCGAAGCGAGGATAACGTCTTGCAGATTGTCGCCCAGTGACCGGCTTCGCCATTCCCAAATCTCACGTTGTCCCGCCATGTACACAGGTTGGCGCTACCCATGTAGCAACACCCTGCGCGCCATCCGACCGGAAGTGGATCCTGATCGCCGTCACCCTGGGCTCGGCCCTGGCCTTCATGGACGGCTCGGTCGTCAACGTCTCTCTGCCCACTCTCCAATCCACGTTTCACGCAACCTCCTCATCCATTCAATGGGTGGTGCAAGCCTACGCGCTGTTCGCGGCGGCGTTGCTCCTACTTGGAGGCGCCATTGGGGACCGCTACGGGCGCAGGCGAGCATTTGTGTGGGGCGTCGCGCTTTTTGCGGTCGCCTCCGTAGGTTGTGCCGCTGCGTTTTCCCTAGGGCAACTCATTGCTGCGCGCGCTATCCAGGGAGTGGGCGCCGCACTCCTGATCCCGCAAGGTCTTTCCATTCTCTCCGCCTCTTTCCCCGAACAGGAACGTGGCCGCGCCATCGGTACCTGGTCCGGTTGGACCACTGTATTTGCCGCCATCGGACCCGTAGTCGGCGGATGGCTTATGCAAGCGTGGTCCTGGAGACTGATTTTTCTGCTCAATCTACCCCTGGTGGTGGTGATTCTGTTCCTGGCGCCGCGTGTCCCGGAGAGCCGCGCCCTGGGCGATGGCCCGGCGCAGCCACTCGACCACCTTGGCGCCACGCTCGCGACGCTGAGCTTCGCAGCCATCATCTTTGCACTCTCTTTCGGCCCGCAGCTGGGTTGGCAGAATCGCCGGGTATCTGTGCCTCTCTTCGGTGGACTCGTCCTCTTTGCCCTCTTCCTTCGCTCGCAAGCGAGACCCAACGCGATGATGCCGCTCTCTCTCTTCCGCATCCCTCGCTTTCTCGCCCCAAACCTGCTCACGTTTTTCCTCTACGGGGCCCTGGGAGGCACGCTCTACGTGATCCCGTTCTATCTGATACAGGTTCGGCACTATCCTCCGCCGGCAGCCGGCGCTGTCTTCCTGCCACTGATCCTGATGATGTTCTTGTTCTCTGCACGGGTGGGTGCAATGGTTCCCAAGGTGGGCGAACGGCTCTTGTTGTGTCTTGGGGCAGCTCTAGCAGGTACCGGATTTGCCGCCTTCGCTTGGCTTGACAACCAGCACGGCTACTCGCTATCCATTCTGCCCCCGGTTCTTTTCCTAGGATGTGGAATGACTCTCTGCGTTGCTCCGCTTACGAACGCCGTGATGTCGTCGGTACCCCCGACGCAAACCGGCATCGCCTCCGCGGTCAACAACGCGCTTTCCCGCCTCTCCGGCTTGTTGGCGGTTTCCCTCGTCGCGCTCGTCCTCGCTCACGGATTTGTCTCCCATCTCAGCGATCAGCTAGCCCATTCGACTTTGCCGTCCGAGGTTCGCGCGCAGATGCTGGCGAACCAGGCTCGCCTGCACGACATCCCAATCCCGCCCGGCCTTACCCAGGCACAGCGTGTCCAGGCGGTGCAGACGCTCGACCAGGCCTTTCTTGCCGGATTTCACTCCGTAATGCTGGCCTGCGCAATTAGCGCCTGGGCGGGAGGCTTGGCGGCGTTCCTGCTGCTACCGAGACATCCTGCGGAAAACAATTTCCCGACTCAGTCTCGCAGGGCGGCCTGAACTTCAGACTTGTCCAATTAGCTTTTTAGAACGCCTCGGTTCAGTAACTACTCTTTATGGAACCGGTGCCCTTTCCTTTGTCATCCCGAGCAGCTGACTTGCCTGCGGCAAGTCGAGGGAGAAATGACACGGCAAGATCGCTGTAGCTGCAAGGCCCGGAGGGCCGACCGCCAAACGTGAGCCCGGCCCGGAAGGGCTGGGAAATCTGAAGAGGATCCGAGCGCCGTAGGCGCGGCACTAAACCGATCGTCCGCTCTCGCTGTGTCATTAGGAGCGAACCCGGATTTCCTACCTCACCGCTCTCACCGGCAACTACTCATGTGGTTCTCATTAAAGAGAACCACATGCAGTTGATCGAAGCCGCAACTCTCGACAGGAAATCCGGAGAAGCCGACCTGTCCCGGCGAGCCGTGGAGGGATCTGCGGTTCTGCGGACCTCTCCTGGAAACGCGGAATACCCGACGCAACCAGTCCCGAAGGGACGGGACAATCTGTTGCCCGGCACGGGAGTGCCGGGTAGGATTCCACGCAAATCGAGTCCCGAACAGGGACGACACAACGGGCACCTCTAGCGCAACTCTTTAGCCCCCGAGGTTTCCCCCGCGGTCCGGTTTTTTCGAGCATGGTTGGTATGTTTCCTGAAATGGGCCCATAACCCCACTAACCTCTGAAGATACCTGTAAACGCACACCCACCGCCTGCCGTCTATGTGGGCGAGAAGGATCGAAGTCCATCTCAACCGTTCAGGAGGAAGAAATGAAGTCTTCGCTTGCGCTTCTTGCCGCCCTGGGTCTCCTACCGATGGCCCTTGCGCAAACCCCCCCGCACACTCCGCCGACCCCGGCCGCCATGGCTCAGCATGAAGTCCAGCGCTACACCACCCTGCTCACCCTCACCCCGGCTCAAGTAGAACTAGCCACCACCATCTTCACCACGGAAGCCACGGCGCACCAGAACTCACGAGCCAGCGAACGTGCCGCCCACCAAGCCATGGAAGCGGCCATCAAGTCGAATGACACCGCGACCATTCAGTCGACGGCGACAACCATGGGTCAAATGACGGGAGAAGCCATGGCTGCTCACGCGCTAGCCCGAGCCCAGTTCTACGCCATCCTCACCGCTGACCAGAAGACCAAGTTCGGTGAGTTGGAGCAAGAGCACATGATGGGTGGACCCGGTCGCGGACCGATGATGCGATAACTCAGCCGCTACGGGCAGCGCTTTCGGCGTAAACTGCTGCCCAGAAGGCATGTCTATGGAAGCATTGGAGCCGCCTATCTACGCTGGAGAGCTATCACCCGTGCGGGACCGGATGATCGCAGAGCTTGGGGACATCGACACCCTCTGCGCCACCTACCGGTCCCGCATCTATCGTTATGCTCTGCTCTCGCTCCGGGATCCTGACCTGGCGGAAAGCGTGACCCAGGATTGCTTTCTGAAGGCCCACCGGGCCCGCGACGAGTTTCGCGGAGATTGCAGCATTGCCACCTGGTTGACCCGGATTGCGACCAATCTCATTCGCGACTCGACCCGGTCGCGGAAGTTTCAGTTTTGGAAGACGGCCAGCAACACCGCGGTTGAGGCAGGGGCGATCGCAGATCGCCTCCGTTCGCCAGGGATTTCCCCCGAAATCGCCATGGTCGTGAGGGAGGAATTGGTGCAAGTATGGGACAGCGTGGCCGCCCTCCCCGGCAAACAACGCAGCGTATTCTTGCTGCGCTTCGTGGAAGAGATGGAACTGCCCGAAATCGCAAAGGCAATGGGCCTGCATGTGGGGACGGTCAAAAGCCACCTGCACCGCGCCCTGGCAGCAGTGCGCAAGGCAATGGAGAGGAAGCGATGAAAACCAACCATCTGTCAACCTGGGAGCAGGAAGAATACATCCTGAATCAAGGAACTGAGCAAGACAATCCGGAGGTGCTCCGCCATCTCGTGGAATGCGCCGCCTGCCGCGCCGAGGTGGCCCGGCTGGAGCACGGTATTGGGATTTTCCGTAGCGCGGCCGTTGAATGGAGTTCGCAGTGCCTCGCAACCCGGTCGCAGCAACTGCAATCCGTTCCTTTGAGAAGGCTCTCTATCTCCGCAATGCGATGGACCTTCGCTGCTGTGGTTCCCCTTGTACTGCTCCTGCTTGCACTGCATCTTTTTCATCTCTCCAGCCCGCAAGTAACTCAGCCGGCGGTGCAAATCAGTGCCGCGCAAATCAGTGACGATGCTTTGCTGGAGCAGGTGGATGAACAAGTCTCGGTGACTGTGCCCTCATCCATGGAGTCGTTGACCCACCTGGTCTCAAGCGACAACGCAGGCACCGCCAACGCCGCCGCAGGGAGCAAGCACATTGTGCAAACTAACTAGCCTCCGGATGGGCGGAACGCCGCGATGGCTCACGATCCTGCTGCTGTTGGCCCTGGGATCGGGTGCGGCCATTTGCCAGGAGACCGCCCCGCCGCCAAATGGCCCGGGAGACGGCATGGGCCCACCACCCATGGAAGGCCGCCGTCCCCCTATGGAGCGCGCGTTCCATCTGGGGCCTCACGGGCGCTGGTGGAACAATCCGGACTTCGTCAAGAAACTTTCCCTTACCCCGGACCAGCAAAAGAAAATGGAAGCCGTTTACGAGCAAAGCCGCCCCAGCTTGATGGATCTTCTCGGCAACGTGCGAAAAGAAGAGACCGCGATGGAGCCCTTGCTTTCGGCTGATCAACCGGATGAGGGCAAGATCCTGGCTCAGATCGACCGCCTGGCGCAGGCTCGAGCTGAACTGGAAAAAGCCAACGCACGCATGCTCCTCGGTCTGCGTCGCCTGCTCACCCCGGATCAGTGGAAGACCCTGCAGGCGGACGAGCCCCACGGACGTTTTCCCCGCTTCGGTCCTGGGAGTCGCGGCGACTATAGAACCACCGCCCCGCCCGCGTCCTCGCCAAATTAGTCATAGCGTTTGAGTCAAACAAAGTGTGTCGGTCTGCCCTGGAAAGACAGCAGTCCGCTGTTCGACCCCGGCCACTCCAGCGGCTGCCCCGTCTCGTCGATTGTTCGCTGAGTATCTCCGCTGCGCCGGCCAAGGCCATACTTGGTGCATACCGCCTTCACCAGCGCCTCTATCCGCTTTCGATATGCCGTCGAGACAAACGCATCGCTGTCGAAACGTTGCCGGTACATGGGCTCAAGCGCCGGAAATTGCTCCCGAATGAAACCCAGATAAATCTCCTTGGAGCAGGGCTTAAGAAAAAGCGGCTGGGCGCTGAAGAAGCTGGCGTCGGCGGCCTTCGCTCTTTTTGCCATCGCGTCCAGAGCCTTACCCGTGTCCGTCAGCCCGGGTAGTAGCGGCGAACATAATATGCCCGCCCGCAGGCCGGCCTGGCGGAGCCGCCCAACGGTCCGTAGGCGTAGATCAGGCCGTGGCGCCCGCGGTTCCAGCAGCCGGGCCAGCTTTGTGTTCGGGGTGGTAATCGTCAGGTGAAGAGTCAGCGTATTCCGCTCGGCGATCGTCTGCAGCAAAGCAATGTCGCGTTCGATCAGCGTCGATTTGGTAACCAGGCCGATGCGCAGATCGTGCTGCCTGGCCAGCACTTCCAGCAGCGATTCTGTGACCCTGGCTCGGCGTTCTATTGGCTGATAGGGATCCGTCGCCGTGCCCAAGGCGATCTCCTCCCCGGGGCGGACCTGCTTCAGTTCCTGTTCCAGCAGCCAAGCCGCGTTCTGCTTGATGAAGATCTTCCGTTCGAAGTCCTCCGGCGGGAGTTCCATGAACTCATGGGTATAGCGGGCATAACAGTAGCGGCAGGCGAATTCGCATCCACGATAGGGATTGATGGTCCAGGTAAACCACAGCCCTCGCCGGGAAACGCTTCGGTTCAGGATCGAGCGAGCCTCAAGCGAGCGCGTCTCCATCTCGTGGCCCCCTCCTGCCGGGGAAGAAGCAGCAGCCAGCCGGGCGATGCCCGTTCGTGGAGAATCCGTGGCCATGGGCGGGAAGCGGGAAAGGATAGGAAAGAGTTCCAGATTGGGGTTAACGGCCTGCGCTATTTTCGCCATTTGTTCGCCTCTGAAGATCAGGCTACTCCCCGGCGAGGGCGGGGTCAAGATCAGGCGGGACGCCGATCGACGCGCAAACGCACGCCACCCTTGGGCCGCAGCGAGATTGCCGGATGTAAGGTCAGCTCATCGGGAGACCCTTCAGGCAGCGACAACTTCCAATGGCCGGCAACGGAAGCGAGAATCAGCACTCCTTCCATCCAAGCAAGACCCTCGCCGATGCACTGCCGCGCGCCCGCGCCGAAGGGAAAATAGCAAAAACGAGGCCGCCGCGTCTTCTTCTCTTCCGTGAACCGCTCAGGATCGAAACGCATCGGCTCCTCCCAAAAGCGAGGGTCGCGATGGGCTACGATCTGGGGCGCGAGAAGAATGGCTCCCTTCGGGATCTTGATGCCGTGGTACTCGTATGCTTCGACCGCGGTGCGCGCCGTCACCCATACCGGAGGGTAGAGACGAATCGTCTCCGCGAACACCTGGTTGGCGTACGTCAGCCTGCCAAAATCCTCCGCCGTTGGCGCACGTGCTCCCAGCACCGCGCGGCACTCCTGGTACAGCCGTTCCTGCACCTCAGGGTTCCTGGCCAGTTCCCACAGGGCAAAGCTCAGTGCATTGGCCGTCGTCTCATGCCCTGCAAGCATCACGGTTACGCATTCGTCGCGCACCTGGCGGTCACTCATCCCGCCGGTGCCTTCCTCTGTGTCAACCGCGCTCAGCAGCATCGACAGTAAGTCCCCGCGATCGCCAGGATCCTTTCGCCGTTCGGCGATCATGCGGTAGATCAATCCATCGAGATATGCCTGGCCCTGGCGAATCCGGTTCATGGCAGGGAGGGGAAGACGCAGAATCAACTCAGGGAAAGGGAGGAACGCAACCGGCATAAATCCCATAAAGGAATCAACCGCCTCCGCGATCGCCTTCACCTCCGATGCCACGTTGGTGTCGAAGAGCGTCTTGCCCACGACACGGAGCGCGAGCAGCAGCATCTCAGGATGCAGATCCATGACTGTTCCGCTGCTCCAGCGGTTGCTCATCTCCCCCGCGTAGGCGGCGATGATCTCCCCATAAGCGGCGATCCTTTGCCGATGGAAGGCCGGCTGTGCCAACCTGCGCTGGCGCATGTGCAGAGGCACTTCGCTGGTAAGCAGTCCCTCGCCCAACACCATTTTTGCGCGCTGCATCACGATGCCTCGGTGATGACGGCCCGCATCGCGCAGCAGCAGCTCTTCAATAAATTGCGGATGGTTAACCTGGAAGACATGGCGGCCGAATGCGGTGTAATGGCTCAAGTCTCCATACCGGCTGGCGGTATTCAGCATGAAGTCGGCGGCGCTCTGGCGAAAGAGTTCTCCCGAGACCACGCGCCGGGCAAAGCCAGGACCATCTGGATAACGAGCGCCAGGGCGAATCAAGATCTGCGGCGCTACCATCTCGGCTGCAAGGGGAATACTCACAACTACGAGTCTAGTTCAACCGATAGAGCCCGAAGCAATCGCTTTTACGGCGTCAACTCACTCCCTGCTACCAGACAGTCCCGTAGGGACGGCTGAAAACTCTATAGGTAATCAACAAAGTGACAAATCAGGTTAATCTCACCCTTCTTTGTCGTCAGGCCTGGGCGCCCGCACGGCGTAATCGCCTCCCGGTTGGGTCACCGGATTGCGTGTCTCTCCCAGCCGCGCGGCCGCAGCCGGAGAACCATCCTGCACTCGCCGGCGCAGCCCGAGCAAGGTTTCCTGCTTATCCCGCGCATACTCCGCCGCCAAACGGGTCAGAGCGTGGGTCACAATATCGCTATGGTGCAGGTTCTGCATCTCCGGATCCCGGCGGAAGTTAAGCCAAAGCCGATGCACCAGCTCCACATCGTCCGCCCGCAGCGACGGAGCGTGGGGCCCAATGTGGAACGACTCCGCCTCGCCATTGGGCGAAACCACATAGAACGTGATCTGCTTCTTCGGCTCCGGCAGCGCTTCCCATGCCTGGCCTACGCGGTAGGCCTGCTCGTGCGCGCTCATCTTGCTCGAAAGCCCTGACACCACAGCCGCCGCTTCGAGCGAATTCGCCGTCTGCACCAGCGCCGCGAAGATGTCCCCTGCCGGCACCACCAGCAGCGAGATGTGCTTGCCAAAGCTCTCGGCAACTGAAACCGCCTTGGTAAACAGCATCTGCTCATATTCGCTGAACAGCTGATCCGCCGCAGACAGGAACAACGGACCCCCGGCCCCGACCATCCGCGCCGTCAGCACCACCACATCCTGATCCCCGGTATTCGTCCGTGCCAGCGTCCACTTGAGCGCGAAGGGATTCGTGGCGTCGCGCATCGTCACCACCACGCATCCGGGATCGATCTGCAGCACCTCACGCCCCACCGCATCCTCATGCTCCAACTGGAAATGCTCTTTCATTTGCAGTTCGGTCGTGGTTCTGCGCCGTTTGTTGTCGCGCTCCGACACGGTGAAAATAATAAAGAATGTAGTCGCGAACAGAATGCCGCTGACCGTGGCCACCGACTTCGTGAAAAGGTTTACCAGCGCGGTGGTTAACAGCACCATGAAGACCGAAATGAGCCCAATCGGGATCTCGCGCTTGCCGATACGCAAATTCGGCGGGACCTTCCACCCCCGCTCGCCCTTGTACTTCCAACGCAGCACCAGCATGGCGAGGCTGTTGAAAGTGAAACTCCAGATCACCCCAAACGCATACGCCTCGCCCAGTGCGATCACATTGCCCCGGCTGGCGACAATGGTGAACAGCTGCATCCCTGCCACCAGGTTCACGATGCGGTAGCTGGTGCCGAATTTGCGATGAGGCTTACGGAACCAATCGGTGAGCACTCCATCCTCGGCGATGCGCATGAGCACCCCGGTGGAACCGATGATCGAGGTATTGATAGCGCCCGAAAGAATCAGGAACCCGACCAGTACGACAAAAACCCGGAAGACAATCCGCAGCACCTGCGGGCCAACCATGTACATCGCCATGCCGGCGATCAGGTTGTCACGATAAACCGGCACCCGCACCGAGTCTGGGATCAGCATTACCGCCAGCAGGGAACCGATCCCGGTAAACAGAAAACTATAGATCGCGATAACGATGGCGGCGCGTTTCAGGTTCTTGAGCTTGGGGTGCTCAATCTCCCGATTGACCTGCGCCAGCGTTTCTTCGCCGCTCATGGCCAGAACTGAATGACCGAAAGCCATGATGATGCCGAACAAACCCAGCGTCGCGGGTAGACTGGTGTATTTCAGAAAGCCGAGAGCATCCTTGCTGAAGTGCAGCGTCGAAGGCGTGGGCCAGGGCGGCAGCTTGGCGCCTACGTGAAAGGCGGAATAAATTCCCCAGGTCAGCAGGATCACCACCATCACAGTCGTGACCTTCATGACTTCTAGGGCTTTGTCGCTCGACTCCTCGATGCCTTTCAGGTTCTGCCACCAGTAATACACGGTGACGATGGCAGCGAACGCCGCCGACGAAAAGTCCACCCGCAGTTGTGGCGCCGCATGATGCGCCCCGAGCATCGCCCCCGGCAACCAGCTATGCGCCGCCGCCACCGTCATCAACTCGTTTAACAGGCTGGTAATGTACTGCCCGGCGGACACGCCCGAGATCGGTCCGGTGAGGATGTAATCGAACATGAGCGCGGAAACGCTCAGCTTGGCGAAGGTGCCCCCCAAAGCCTCCTTCACCACGCGATACACGCCCCCGCGGGTGAACATGGAGCAGCTCTCCACGTACACCGCGCGCACCGCAAAGGAGAAGAGCATCACGCCCAGGATGAACCACGGGGCGGACTTACCCACCGCTTCTTCCGCAATCCCGCCGGCGTAGAAGGCCGAAGAGCCCAGATCGTTCAGCACCACCGCTGCGGCGCGCCAGAACGATATAAACGTGAGCATCACCGACGAGGCGACGACCAGTTTTACCCGGCTGGAGGGAAGGGAAGGCGCTTTAGTTGTTCGCTCGGAAGCCATTCGATATAGGCTAGTGTGTCAATTCCGTGACCGGGGAGTGTCGACGGCCTGGATCGATGCCAGACCTGAGTCTATGTTGCTTGCCCCTCAGCGTCAACGACGGATCGCCACCCAAAAGCCCGATTTAATCACCTACCAACAACTGAATATCTTCGACAAAGCTAATCGCCACCACCACCGCTGACCCGGCGACACCGGCGAAGAACATTACCTCGAAGAGGCGCATGAAAAAGATGGCAACCAGCATAGTCATCGATTGTATCTCTTTTCCCGTCTCTTGTTAGGGCAAGGGGCTCATACCGCGATAAGAGACGGTAAGGAAGGGGTGGTAGACTCTCGGCCATGGCAAGACTGGCACGGCAACCGTGGCTCCTCGGCATTTTTTCCGCCGCGTTGCTTCTGCTGCCCTTTTCCATCATCGGCCCCGTGCCTTTCTGGCGTACCTTCTTTGCCTGGCTGGCCTTTGTACCCCTGTTCTGCGGGCTGTTGTCGCAGCGAAATCTGAACCATCCACGGGCTTTGCTGCGCGCAACCCTGGCCGCGTACCTGATGGGCTTTCTCTGGTTTTGCGGCAATTGCTACTGGATTTACCAGACCATGTTGTACTTCGGTGGCCTGCCTCCGCTCATCTCCGCCGGCATCCTGATCGGCTACAGCATGGTGCTGGGGCTTTACTTTGCCGCCCTGGGGTTCCTGCTAACCGCTGCAGCGAAAACGTTCCGCAGCCCCCCTTCGGCGCTCCTTGCCGCCCCTTTCTTTTGGGTGGCTCTGGAACTGTTGTCGGCACGCCTCACCAAGGTTCCCTGGGACCTTCTGGGGTACTCCCAAATCGACAATTTTCTGCTGACTCGCCTGGCCCCCTACACCGGGGTGTACGGAATTACCTTCGTGCTCATAGCCGGCAACGCCCTGATTGCCTGGGGTATTCTGGCCTCCACCCCCAAACGCCGCACGGCTATCCTGATAACCGCTTTTCTGGCCGTGCTGGTGTTGCAAAACGGTGACCACTTCGCTCCGCCGCCAGCTCCCACCTCGGCCACGGCGGTTTTGTTACAGCAAAATCTGAGCGTCAATCAGGAGAACTCCTGGCCAGGAACCGAATACGAGGCGCACCTCAACCAGTTCATCAAACTCAGTACCCGCACCTGCGGTCCGTACCTTGCCGGGATGCCCGAAGTCACCTCGTATATCGGCATGCCCGAACCTAGCTCCTATATTGTGACCCCCAACTGTCCGGATCAGCCGATCGCTCCCGGGGTCATCGTCTGGCCAGAGTCTCCCGCGCCTTTCCTCGACAAGGACCCGCGCCTGCTCAATGCTCTGCGCACCCTTGCCGTTACCATGCACGCCCCGGTGATCGCCGGTAGCACCTCGCTCGACCCGCACGGTCCCCGCTTCGACATGTATAACTCCGCGATCTTCGTCGATTTGGACGGCGTGGTAAAAGGCCGCTACGACAAGATCCACCTCGTCCCCTGGGGCGAGTACATCCCCTACAAGCGCTTCTTCTCCTTCGCCAAAAATCTCACCCAGCAGGCCGGCGACATGACCCACGGTTGGCGCCGTGTGGTCTTTGCCAGCGATGGCCACCGCTTCGGGGTCTTCATCTGCTATGAAGAAATCTTCGGCGACGAGATCCGGCTGTTTGTAAAACGGGGAGCCCAGGTGCTGGTCAACATCTCCAACGACGGTTGGTACGGCGACACCTGCGCGCCCTGGCAAACGCTCAACATGTCGCGTATGCGCGCGGTCGAAAATCGCCGCTGGTTGTTGCGCGACACCAACACCGGTATCACCACCATCATCGACCCCTACGGGCGGCTCAGGGCCAGCATAGAGCGCCACGCGCTCACCTCGTTGGCGGCCAGGTACGGCTATCGCAGCGACTTGACCTTTTATACCGAGCACGGCGATGTCTTCGCCTATCTTTGCGGAGTCATCACGCTGATCATCATAGCTGCCATGGCGTGGGTGAGCCTGCGACGCCGCACAAGCACACGGCAAGCGGACTGAATCCCCCAGCCGCCACTTCACGTTCCAGAACGGTATGTGCGTTCCGGATTTGGCACAGACATTGTTTCGCATCTCCTTCCCCAGACAAAAGCCATCGCTTTCCGCAAACACCCGGGTGTATAGCTATTTCGAAGGCCACCATCGATGGCCTTCTCTCCCGCTGTCGTCACCCAAAACGGAGGCACTCATGAAAGTGAATTTCTTGCTGCACAAGGTACCGAAACGGCTAGGCAGAGTTCTTTACGAACGATTCACGGAGCCGCTGCACCTCAACATCCTGTCGATCCCGGTGGTACTCTTCGGCACCTACAAAGCAAGAATCGCCTTCGATCTAGTGGTGCGGCAACAGTATGCGTTCAGCCTCCTCAAGACGGCAGAGCTCGCCCAGGCCCAAGGTCTGAAATCCGTAACCGTGATCGAGTTCGGCGTCGCTGCCGGCGCCGGGCTCTTGAATATTTGCAACATATCCCGCAATATCACCAAGATCACTGGGGTCGAGTTTCAGATCTTCGGCTTCGATTCCGGCCGGGGGATGCCCCCGCCGCGCGATCATCGCGACCACCCCGAAGTCTTCAGCGAAGGTTCGTTTCCCCTCATTGATCGCACCGCATTAGTCCGTGCGCTCCCCCAGAATGCCAGGCTCATCCTTGGCGACATTCAAAAGACGTTGCCGCATTTCATGGCTGGCCTCACCCCCGGCAGCCCTCTCGGCTTCGTCGTCATCGATGTCGATTATTATTCATCGGCGAAGGACTGTCTCAACATCTTTCTTGGAGAGCCTGACAACTACTTACCGTGGACGCTGGTATATCTCGACGACATTGGTTTTGAAAGTGCGAACCCGTGGACTGGCGAGCTTCTCGCTGTTCGGGAATTCAACGAGGAAAATGAAATGAGGAAGATCCACCTGTTCGGAGGCCTGCGTCACAAACGTCTATTCAAGCATACGTCGTGGTTCGACCAGGTTTATTTGCTGCATGTGCTCGATCATCCGCGGCGCAGCGTGGCCGGAGCTCCCAGAGAAATCAAGGTCATCACCAATCCATATCTGTGAAGCCCGCTCGGACTAAAGATGCGACGTCATTACATTGGAAACCATGCCGAGTACCGCCGTAGATTGAGACTTATTGTCGCGATCCAAACGGTTTACATTGATGACCAGGGTCGCGTTCGACTTCTCAAAGTAGTACATGTCACTGCTGTATCCGTTGATTGTGCCTGAGTGCCCGCATACTCCCGATCCAGTGGCGATGCCCTCTCCATAGATGGCGTTCGTTCCATCCAGTGGCTTTCCCTCGAGCTGCGCTTTAAAGGTGGAAGGCTTAAGAAGCTGCCCATGGCAAAGCGCTCGGACAAATACGTGAAGGTCTTCGGCATTCGAGATCACAGCACCCGCGGCTCCCGCAAGCGGCGGACTAAAAAGAGTTTTGTCTTCGAACTTATGGGTCGAGGAATTCCAGCCGTACCCATGCAGCCCGCCTGGAACGTTATCGTCTGTCGGATAACTCGTGTGAGCCAGTTTTAGCGGTGTGATGACATTCTCGGTGATCAGGGTACCGATATTCTTCCCGGTGACTTTCTCCGCGATGGCGGCCAGGATGTCGTAATTGAAATCGGTGTACACGCCAATGCTGTCCGGTGGCTTGAACTGTGATTTGAGTTTTGCGTAGGAGCCCATCTCTGCATCGAAAGACGGCGCTTGCGCAAGGGGCCCGTCGTAAACTCGAGCCAGGACTTCGTCATCATTGGGCGCCGGGATGCCGCTGCGCATTCTGAGAAGATCGTCGATCGTGATGCTCTTCGCGTTAGGAAAGTTCGGGTACCACTTCGAAATGGTATCCGTTTTGCTCAGTTGTCCTCGATCAACCAATACCAGGATGGCCGTCGCTGCAAATGGTTTGGTGATGCTTGCAATACGGAAAGGTTGGTTTCGTCTGCGAACTTCACCAGTCGAAAGGTTCGCCATTCCTTTCACAAACGAATACTCGCCCCTGCCAGGCGCCTGAATCTCCACTTCTACGCTGGGAAGGTTGTTCTCTTTCAGAAGGTTTTCGAGCTGAGAATCAAGCTGTCCTGACACCTCCGGCGAAAAGAGTCCCGGTTGGACGTTCGCAGGCGTGCTTCGGCAACTCGCGAGAAGCAAACAACAAAAACTTACAGAGGCGCATAGCAACGTTTTTGGTCCGGATCGGCGTAAGAAGCTCGCTTGGAACATAGGGCGGATGTCGCCGGGCATAGAACAAGGTCCTCTTTATTTCGCTGGTGATGGTTTTCTGCGAGGCTGGCACCGGGCGAGCCTCCGATGCCTGGATTCTTATGGCACCGAGTGTGCATAGTACTCGACTCCATCGGGCCACGCGCCGGGATGACTGCTGAACCCAATCCGTACACTCGTGCTGTTGTGATTGTGTGTGCCTGCCTGGATGATCTGCGGTCCGTTTTCCTCCAGCGCGTGCACCGATTTCTCTGACGGACGCACAATGGCGACGTGTCCTGGAACGTGCGGATCGGGATTGGCGAAGACGACGACGACCAGCGCGCCCCGATTCGCCAACGATTGCGCCTCCTGCATGCGCGGTACCCGCCGCCATCCCTGCTTCTCCGCGGCGGCCGTTTCGAGCCATTTGGACTGGGCATTGGCCAACAGCAACTGCCCATGCTCCGGAGGACGAAGCAGATAGATACCCAACTGCTTGGCGGCCGCCGCCGAAAACGCGCTGCAATGGGTATGGTTTCCCGGACCTTCGTAATCGCCGCCACGGTCCGGCACGCCCGTCTCCCAGTTGATGTGTTGGCCCGCGATCCAGAGCGCTTCGACGTTCATGCCATCGAACACGGAAGCGAGATGCTCGCCGGCCGGGGTAATCGGGCCGCAACAGGGCGCATGCTCCGGATACGCTCCCAATGCGGGCTGCAGGAAGAGACCAACCAGACCCACCAGGATGAGGATGCCGGGCAACCATAAAGCGGGTCGGCACGATTTCTTCAAGCTAAGCATTGAGTGTTCCTTTCGTATCGATGGTGGTTACAGTGATGGAGCACCCGCGCACCATGAGGACGCCCATCCCGGCCACACGGGTCGCCCAGGCCTTGCACGCGAGATACTCATTTCCACCGCGCGAGAATGATAGCAGGAGAGCTGCAGCGGATTGAGCGTCGCCCAGCTAGGTAGTCCGGTTTCCGGGGTCGGGGCCGAAACCCGCCCGGTGATGCAGGTTCCTGATCGCAGTCGTTTCAGCTGGACGCCGGGGCAACCAGGTGTTGATCCATCCATGCCAGGATCTCTCGCCGCATCTCCGGTAACTCCTCGTGGGCGCAATCGAAGAGTTCGATCTTGCAGTCTTCGGCTTTTCCGTAGGTTCGGTAGGCCTGCAGCAGTTGGTCGCGGACCTGCTCGACGCCTGCCGGCGGGGTGAGGTCGTCTCGTCGTCCGTTCACGCTCAGGTGTGCGCGGGGCACGATCAGTTGGTTAATTTGAAATGTGTCGAAGTGCTTTAACAACCCAGGAACAAAATAGTAGACACCGTGCTTGCTCAGTCCGCCCGCGTCGATCAGCGATTGATAGTTCGTCAGGCAGCAAACGTCCATAGTGGCCCGAACGCGCGGATCGAGGCCTGCCAACCACCAGGCCTTCGTGGCTCCCATAGACATGCCAAACGCTCCCAGCCGTGCCGGATCCACTTCCGGACGGCTCGCCAGATAGTTGAGCGCGCGCAGCTCATCAAACATCATCATCCCCCAGAGCACCTGCCCTCGCCATAGCATCAGCTTGAAGGTGTCTTCTTCGCCCTGGCGTCCAACCTCCTCCCGCTTCCGTTCGCCGAAGCACCAGCAATCAATGGCCAGCGTGACCAGGCCTTTTTCCGCGCAGACGGGCGCGTAAGCCGGTTGCACACTTGTGCCGCGCAACAGTTGTTCTTTCCCCAGGTCATACTGGCCGGCGTGCCAATGCATAAAGAGCAGGCCGGGCGCCCGCACCTGCCGGCGGTCCGGAATCAGCAGCACCGCGGGAACGGGTTCGATCCCGTTCAGGTCCAGCACCCAGCGCTCAAGTGTGTATCCATCATGTTTCTCGGTGCGCACCAGGCGAGGGGGTGCGGGCTTGTGGTCCCAGGGCAAATCGCCCAGCAGATTCCAGAGTTCCCATCGACGGCGTTGCTGCTCGAGGTCGAACTCGGTTCTGGCTCCCGACGATGAAATCGGATTTGTGTCCGCCTGCATTGGTAAGGCCGCTCCCACAGCAGCCAAAGCTGCCGACCCGGTCAGAAACTCTCGCCGGCTTACATATGACAATGCTTTTTCCATATCAGCCCCGAGGTTTGACAACGACCCGGCACAGACCGTCGCCCTTGATCCTATCCAGCGTGCCTTATGGATTGACCGGCGTCAGACCGTGCCCAAATTATAAGGTTGTTGACCTAATTGGGCCGTTGTGTACCGAAACGAGTGCAAATGAGGTTCGTCGGGTCAAGCCGCATCGGGCCATTTCAACCAGAACGACTATAATTCTGGTTGAAACAAAAATCGAGGTGCGTATGGCCGTTTGGCAAGTACAAGAGGCGAAGACACGTCTGAGCGAGGTCATTGAGGAAGCTAACAGCAAAGGCCCGCAATTCATTACCCGGCACGGGTCCGAAAGAGCTGTCGTCCTTTCCGTCAAGGACTACCGAGCCCTGACCGCTCATAAACCCGACCTCAGGGAGTACTTGCTAGGTGGCCCGAAGGTCGACCGGTTTGAAGTGCCACGTAGTCGCGATAAAGGACGCAAGGTCACGCTGTGAGCGGACGCCTGCAATATCTGCTGGATACCAACATCCTATCCGAGACGCGCAAGAAGCAGGCCAATGAACGAGTTATGTCTTTCCTCTCCGCCGCCGAACCGTCCGCACTTTTCATCAGCGTGCTTTCGCTCGGCGAGTTGAGAAAAGGCGTGGCTCTCAAATCTCGATCAGACGCAGATGCCGCGAAGCTGCTCGGGACCTGGGTCGATGGGCTGGAGTTCAGCTTTGGCGACCGCATTCTCAGTGTCGATGCGGCGATTGCGAGGCAGTGGGGAGAGCTGTCCGCCCAACGCTCAAGGCCGGTCGTTGATACACTTCTCGCCGCCACTGCGCTTGTCCACAAACTGACGCTGGTTACCCGGAATACCAGCGACGTGCACGATCTCGGAGTGAAGCTGCTCGATCCCTGGACGAAGTAGGGAATCGTTCCGTCTGCCCCTTGGCTTCATGCGCGACCGCTTCCAACCGGGGTTAGTTCCGTTGCCCAATCCGGTTCACCCCGCCCTGCAAGGGCTGTTCCTTCCCCTGCCAGAGGAAGACGCCTTGCAGTCCCGGCGGCAGAGTGACACTCCCCTTCAGTTCACTGCCGCTGCGCTCGAAGTGTACCTTGATCATCCCTTGCGGATGAGGAAACTCCGCCGTCACCTCGCGTAGATCTCCCAGGTGCGGAGCAATCCGTACCGTGGCGAAGCCCGGCGATGCCGGCTCGATCCCTGCCACCAGCGTGAGCAGATCGTAGATGGGGTGCGCGCTCCAGGCATGCGAATCGGACCGCGTCTTTCCCGGTGTCTCCGGCCAGGTGCTGAAATGGAGTGGCAGCAGATCGCGCCACGGCTTCAAGGTGGCGAGATAGTCGTCCCCCATCCCCGCGTGTTCCAGAGCGCGCGCCAGATAGAAGCGAAAGTAATACGAGCCGCTCAGAATTCCGCCCGGCGCCGTCCCTGGAGCGATGTCCATCAATTGCCGCAAGACACCCTGTTGCTCCCCGCGTGGAATCACATCGAAGAGCACTCCCAACGTATTGGTTTGCTGGCTAAAGGCGGTGTGGTCCGGGTTGTCCGCCAACAGCTTGCGCCCTGCATCCCAGCATTTTTCGTAGAGTCCGCTCCGCACGTGCTGCGCCTGCTGGTCCTCGCGCGCGGCGCGGTCCTTGTCTCCCATGGCCCGCTCCAGATCTGCCGCGTCGGTCAGCGCTCCCAGATATTCGAGGGTGGTGGTGCAGGATTCCCCTTGCTCACCGTAGGTAGGCAGCTCGCCGGTCGAAACCCAGTCGATAAAGCTCCACCACGGTAGCTTGCGCAGCAATCCATCCGGCTGTTCGTACTGCGAGAACCAGGTGAGCACGGTGCGCGTGCCCGGCAACGCGGCCTTCACCGGCGATGCATCGGGACGGTACAGCCAATAGTCGTGCAGCATGCCGATCCACAGCAGCGAAAACGTGGGAATGATCTGCGGCTGCGACGTGGGATAGCGGCTCTGCGTCAATCCCTCCGGTATGCGCGAGTCATCAAAGTTCTGCATCGCCTGCTTCGCCAGCCGGTCGTCCCCGGTCACCGCATAGGAAATCAATGCCTGGATGCGGGTGTCGCCCACATACTGTAACTGTTCCCAATAAGGAGTATCCATATACGTCTCGTGCGCATCGAGTTGCGCCGTGCGCCAGCTGATGTTCCATATCTGCTTAAGATCGGGATCCTTGCTTTCGAAGGACGCTCGCTCCTCAAAGGGATAAGCGGTGTATTCCCCCTGCAGCGACTCGAGTGTCAGCGGGTCGCTGCCGGTCTGAATGTCGAGGTCCAGATAACGCCACACCCTCCACCACAGCGGCTCAAAGGTGCGATGCTCGCCGCCGTCGGGAAGAAAGCGGTCGTGCACTCCCATGGCCTGGCGGTTGCCCACTTCATTACGATCCCCCTTCTGCTGGTCCCGGTCGTAGAGCGCCTCCGAGTAGGTCAATTGGATCGTTGCTCCCTTTCCCCCGGACACCGTCAATTGAGGGTAGGCCGTGGTCAGCGTTTTGCGATCCAGCAGCACATGCACGTGGCGATTGGCGGGGATGGCGATAGGTTTGGCAGGAAACGCTTCGGCGCCCGGCTCGTCCGAACGGACCACTTCTCCTGCTTCCGTCGGGGTGTACGTCATGGGCGGCAGCTCATCGGGCACCAATTGCCAGTAGTTGTCGACCTGCTCCCCCTGAAGACCGGCGCGCGCCGCCGAGGGATAGATGTTTTCCCGCATGGGATCGCCGGCAGCCACCCATGCGCTCGATGGATCCCCAGGCGCATTCCACTGCCAGTCGTAGGCGGCGGCATGCAATTCTTCTCCAGGACCGTTCGCCATGTAGCCGTTCACGCCGCCGGGTGTTCGCGGGACAGCGATCCTCCCCGGCTCAATGGCCACCATCCAGCCCTTTGGCGTGCTCACCTCGGCCTCGAGCGCTCCATCCCCCTGGAGCAGAAACGCCGTGCGATCGGTGATTTGCGCCGTGGGCGCATAAATACCGAAGTTCCACACTGTGGCGGTTACGAGATTGGCGCCGGCCGTGAGGTAGGGAGCGAGATCGAACATCTCGTAACGCCAGTGCGCCAGGTCCCCGCGCGCGGGACCGTCGCCCACCCGATGACCATTGACGTACAGGATGAACCGGTTGTCGGCGCTCACGTGGACGACATAGCGGGCAGGCTTGCTCTCCAGCTGCAAAGAGCGGCGGAAATGGAGGACGATCGGCTCCCGCAGGGGAGCCGTGGGATGGGTGATCCAGCGTGCCTTCCACTGCGGCTCTGCTGCCAGTCCCATGGGGAGTGCTGCAGCGAACATAAAGAGGATCAGGGTGAATGCGGATAGCTTGCTTCTCATGTAGGTTGCACCGGGCGTCGATCGCGCGACCACCATGCTATCAGTGCTCAGAGGAACAGACCGCGCCTGTTTAAGCCCGGTCTCAACCGGCGGGATGCCCTGTCGGTCAGGGGCGCACCACAATCTGTCCTTCAAGGCCAGATCTCCGCGATCTTCCGCCTTGACCGCAACGGACACAGGGACTGAGCGGAAAGGCCGGGCTCATGTTTTAGCCGCTGAACATGGATACCGACGCGCTCGGCGAGCTGCTGTTGAGGGATCCCTTCTCTTTAGGGGTTCGGCGACGCGAGCTGGGAAGCCGCTAGCAATGGGGTTCTCAAGGTAAATCCCCTGCGCAAGCATGGCGCTCTTCTGTCGGTCCTCAGGGGACGCCAGGCGGAGGCCACAGACGCAGCAAGGCCGCGCCCGAAAGGACGGCCTGCGGATTGGGTTGCAAGCGCTGGTTAGTGCCGGACTGTCGCAGAGAAAACGTTATTGATGAATTTGCTCTAATGGGAAGCATGCGAATCGGAATCATGCGAAGGTTCGATTGGCTCATTCTCGCGCTCCTTGCCCTCTGGCTGCTCGGTTGGGCAGCCTTCGCCTGGCCCGCGGTTCAGGATGATGCGTTCATCCATCTGCGCTACGCCGACAACCTCTATCTGCATCACACGGTCTCCTACAACGCTCTCGAACCAAGCTATGGTGCTTCGAGTCTGCTGTACATCGGCCTGCTCGCCGTGCTGCGTGCCTTCTTCGCCTCGCCCGACCTGGCTCACGCGACCTCAGTCGCGTTCCACCTTCTGCTCTTTGCCGGCGTCACTGTGCTGTTCTGGATCCATCTCTCGCGGGCATCGCAGCTGGTGCGGCTGCTGGGTTTCGTGCTGCTCGGACTTCTGGTCGTTCCTTCCGCCGTTCGCTGGTTGGAGGACGGTATGGAGACGGGACTGGTGCTGTGCGCAACAAGCCTGATCTGCGTGCTGGTCTTTCGCGAGACCCGGGCACCTTCGCGCTCCGCGTTGGCGTACCTGGCCTTGCTCTCCCTCGGCTTCTTTACTGTTCTGCTGCGCACGGAGCTGCTTCTCCTCTGCGCCGGCTGCTGTCTGCTGTTGACGCTGCGACGGGCGCAAGCGGGGGCCACCAGGCTCTCGGCGCGCTCGCTGGCCGGCATCGCGATCCGCTCCAGCCATCTGTTTGCCGGCGGTCTGCTCGCCTGCGGCTCCATCGTCTGGAAGATGCATACGCTGCTGCCCGACACGGCGATCGCCAAGAGCCTCGGCCCCGGGGACTGGACGTGGGTCCTGTATAACACCGCCGTAACTCTGGGCGGCGCCTTCTCCTTCGGCCTGGGTATGCTCTTCTTCTGGCTGATGACTCTGCTTGTGCTGGGCGAGGCGCGGGAGAGGCCTCACAACGTCCGCCCTCATCCCGAACATGTTCTTTCCCATTGTCCTTCTGCTCTCCGCGCTGCGCGGGCAGATGATTCAGGGCGTCCGCTACTTCTGCTGGACGCTGTTCTTCGCCGCCTTGTGGAACATCCTTGAGCTGTCCGGGCTGCCGGCCGAGGCCCCGCGGCCGCGGAGGTTGCGTTCCGATCTTCTGATCTACGCCTTCCTGCTACTGCTGGCGCTCGATCTGCCGATCGAGACGATCAACATGCATCGCGTGCTCGAACACCGGGTTGGGACCGTTCGTCGATTCGAAGCCCAGCATCTCGAGCAACTGCGCGACGAGCACGGCGTGGCTTCCGACATTGGCTACATCGGCTACTTCACCCGGGCCAGGCTCTGCGACCTCGCCGGCCTGGTGAACGGGCGGGCCGCCGCCCGGCTCACCCGCAACGAGCGCGCCCAGGCCTGTGTCGCTACCCAGCCGGACTTCATCTTCGGCACCCTCGGTCAGCTCGCCTCATTGGCTCAGTGGATGGACCTCGGCGACTGGCAGATCTGTGGCCGTTACGATCTGGTGAACGTGGCCACCCTGGATGAACACTACCTCATCGCCCCGCCCCGCCTGGCGCCAAGGACATGCCAGGCGACCGGCAGCCAGCCGGTGCCCTTGACCAGCCTTCTGCAGCTGGGCACGCCGCTACCGCCCCCCGAATGATGGTTCGGGGCAGACGAACAGTGTGTCACTCCGGTTGTCGTTACGGGGTACCTTTCGTATGTCCCCCTCAAACCACATCGGACGCTCGCCAACCATTTGAGGGTTATTCCGTCCCGCATCTCGTGTCCCGCATCGCCGGGGTTGTGTTGCCTGTAGAAATGTGCGAAGAAAGCGAAGTAAGCGAACTAAGTCCCTTGATCCGGGGGGCGCCGCACAGGAGAGGTTACGTTTCGTCTTTCTCGAATTTCTCTGATTCGGCGGAGGGCGATCGGGCAAGGTGATCAAATAGGTGCAAGGTGGTCAAATAAGTCCTTTGTTTCATGAAGGTGGTCAAGATGGTCAATTAATTAATTTGAGCATCTTGCCTCGGTGGGTGGCTGGTTCCAGGCTGGGGAGGCGAAGCTGGTCTCGCGGGCAGCTCGTTTTGGAGGCTGTCTTTGAGGTTGGCTTGGGGCATGGCGGGCCAAATAAAAGTGCGCGAAATGCGCCTTAGGCGCTATCAGACCCCTCTCGTGTGCTGGATCGCCGGTCCTTTCCGATTCGGGACGGTTCTGCTCCGCCGGTGCGGTGACGAACGGGACGGGCTTCTGCCTACCAGGTACGTGTTGGGGAGGTCCCGTATGTCATCCGACATCCGTGTCCTCTGACTGGGGATAGCCTCGGGCTGGTGTCCGGTGGGGTTCTTTTCCGAATTGTCAAAGATGCTTTATCAAGAGGACGCACTGGGCGCACCCTGTTTAGACGCTGTGATTCTCGCTCTCCGCAGGCGCGCCCTCGCTGGGCGCGGGAATACTGCGGACAGGCGTAAATCCGTCACTTCGATATCACATTACGGCTTGCTACACCGGACATCAGGCTGACAAGCGCTGATGCTTTCGCGGTGGTGGGCGGCGGATGCACGAGTAGAGCGCATGGGTGCAAGGCCAAACAGGGCAGTCGTGGTAAAGACTGCGCTGACGTGTGTTTTCTTACCCCCACAGTAGTACGGTTTTGGGATGTCGTCCAGAGCGGCAGAGGATTTATTTGGTAACCATGTCTGCGCGCTGTTAGTGCCTGGCGAGAAGTGAGGGACGATCTCACGATGCGGAGCATTCGCCTCGGGGGTTCTTTCCCTCCGGACCCTTATCTCCCTATGTCGTTTGATTCACTTTTGGGGTACTTTTCGTCTGCCCCTGATCGGCTCCCAGGAGCGTTCCATGTCACGGTTGGCGCGGGTGGTTGCCGCTGATGTTCCGCATCATGTAACCCAGCGTGGGAATGCGCGGCGGTTCCTGCTGTCCTGCGATGCGGATCGGAAGGTATACCTTGATTTGTTGCGCGAAGATCTGGAGACCCGCAAGGTCTCGTTGGTTGGCTACTGTCTGATGTCCAATTACGTTCATCTGGTGGTAGTTCCAGCCAGGGTGGAGGGATTGGCGAAGGCTCTTAAGCGCACCCACGGTCGCTATGCGTCTTATTCGAATGCAGCGCACGGCAGTGGCCACGTCTGGCAAGGCCGCTATTATTCCTGTCCGTTGGACCAGATGCATCTCTGGGAGGCATGGCGCTACACAGAGTTGAACCCTGTGCGAGCGGGCTTGGTGGCTGAGGCTGGATCGCGGGAGTGGTCGAGTGGGGCGGTACATTGCGGCACGAGGCAGGCGGATGAATGGCTAGCGCTGACGCCGTGGCATAAGCATTGGCCCGAAGGGACCTGGCGCGAATACCTGAGAATCGGGGGAGGGAATCAGACTTGCTCGCAATCCGCCGTTGCACCTATACCGGACGACCGCTAGGAACGGCGGAATTCACTAAGGAACTAGAGAGGAAGACACGGCGACGGCTGGCACTGCAAAAAGGAGGACATCCTCGAAAACCGACCGGGGACGCACGACAGAGCGAACTCGCATTCGATGCCTAGCAGTCACTTGAAGATTGCAACCACTGCCCTTGGGGTACCTTTCGTCTGTCCCCCTCAAGCCTTTCCCCCAAGCCTTAGACACACCTTTAGTATTGTGACCCCCTCTGCTTGATCCATGCAAATGGGTACGCACGACAAGGTGAAGGGGTGGAGTGTCACCCTACAACCCATGCGCAGCATGGCGCTCTTTCTTCCCGTCGGCACAGAGACCAGAGGGAGGCCACAGACACAAGCAAGCCGCCCCCGAAGGGCGGCCTGCGAAATGGATGCTACAGCAGCTTACCGTGCCCCAGATGTAGCATTTTGTTTTTGGGAACCACGCACACACAACGCGCGCCTATTGGCAAATGGGTAAGGAAAGCCGATCGGATCGTCGCTCGATCGCCCTTCGTTGAAGTCGAAATACAAGGCATACCCATTAGGATGCCCGCGATCATCGATCCTCTGATTACTGCTCCATTGATTTCCGGTCAGGAAAAGATTCCCCTTCACGTGCCATGTAAAGTCGGTGCCTTCTGCGGGTCCCCCGAGACGGGCTAGGCCGGCTGCGTTGGCGGTCTTGTCGTAGATTCCCTCCAATTCTGAGAGCGTGGCCAACCTCCAGCCCGAGTACCCGGCTAAACGGAGATCGCGGCAGTATTTCGTCGCATTCTTCCAGCTCACGTCTTTACCGCTGTCCTTCGCAGCCCACATCAGGCCCGTGGCTGGATCGATCCAGAAGCCGCGCGCCTGCGTCCCTCCCTTATCGCTCGGTGCCGACTGGGAACCTGCGGCTCCAGCAACGATCAACGACAGGACTACACAAACCATTGCTTTGCTTTTCACCGTACCTCCAAACGGATCGATCACGTGCCACCTCTCTAAAACAGATGTGAGGCCCACTGGAAGGCGTTGACCACCCCGAAGAAAATCTTCTCCTTGGCACCTTGGTATCCGCCCGTTTGCATCAGGTAGCTGTTGCTTTGGATTAACGCCCTCGACGTAGCGGGCGATAGAAACGGATTGAAATAACTACTTATCCTGATCCCATTGGTGTTGAAGTTGTAATCATGAACTGAAGCCCTCCAATCACCCTCACCACCCGGTGGCCCAAAACCGCCCGGCCCAGCCCAGTGGTTGCTTGAGTAGTCAAGCGGACCATAGGCAATCTGACTAAACGTGCTGAGTGCCTGCGTTCGATCGGTCAAGAAGTGTATGTAATCGCCTAAGCCACCGGAGATGCTGTTTCCTGCAAGCTGGCCTTGCAGCCAGTTGGCGTTGACCGATGCAAAGCCAGCACATCCACTGCAAGCGGTCTCGCCCGCATTGAATCCTGTGTTGTCACCTGCGCCGAACGTCGTGTAATCGACCATAACATTGCTGCTGTTTCCCGAACCAGGCACATTGATGGAGCCCACTTGGAACAGGCCAGTGTTGTTGTTGAAGCGAGCCCAGTTTTCGTTTGCGTAACCTGGCACCCAACTTCCACCGTTGCTGCCGCACTCACCGGAGTTGCTGTTGTGATCGATTGACTCAACCCCGTTTCCGGCGTCGTTGGCATACACGCAGTCCAAGCCGTCCGGATCGACATTGCTCAGCGGATTATTCAGCGCATAAGCGTAGAGATTCCAGCTCTGCGGATTCTCTGGATGCTGCGCCAACAGACCCGATGGGTCTGGGCTGAGGAAGCGGCCCATGAGGTTAGCAGTCCTGGTGTCGGCCATGCGCGCTTAGGGCGACTTGGGGCACCGAAGGAACATTTCAATATCTCGGGTCGCTACATCCCATTCGGAATATTGCGCTCCTTCAGCAGACATTACGGCCCGATCGGGAATGTACTGGCTGATTTTCGAAATCTCGAACTCAGCTGGAAGGTCTTTGTACCAGAGAAGTTGATTCTGGAAATGAACCCACTCTCCGTCGAGATAAGCGCGCCAAATCTCTAGGTTGGAGGAGGCTTTCGGGTCATCGTAGGAAACGATTAGAGCAGCCTTTGGTTTCCCTTCGCAAAGCGGTCGCAATTCGCTTAGCCAATGAGACTCGTAATCCGATTTATTCCAAAGAGACATGTTAGCTGAGAACTCCTCCATGTATTTCCCGAGTATCAAAATGCCCGGCGCGGCCGGGATGCTCGGGTTGTCAAAGGGATACTCCAGCGGTTTGTCTGTAAGTTCTATTTTGAACATGCTCTTATGGTCCAATCCGGTTGAGGTTCAGGTCGGTCGTGGCAATTCTATTACCGCTTCTGTCTACTTCCTTAAACACCTCACCAGCCGTGTGGCTGGTATTTGAAAATGAAAAATATCGACCGTCCTTTTCAAAGACAGGTTGGCCTTGCGATCTCAGGCCATTCACTTCTTTCATTCCTAAGTACTTGGCAGTTTGTCTCTGTTGCGGTTTTGTTAACCGCGCGCTGCTTCCGCTCCCACGCCCGCCACCCCCGTTCGCGGCACCGCCCGGACATACAGTCATTGCTAAAGCCACGCCCGATGCCCCGCCGCCGACTCCACCAGCAACAAGTCCTGCAGGTTCCGTGACTACGACGCCAACTCCTCCACCGGCAAGTCCGACTAGCCCCACTCCTCCGCCAGCCGCAGCTCCAGCTCCCGCGCCGCCAGCGGCGAGCCCGGCCATGCACCCCGGACCACCCGGAGTGTTCATGATGTTGGAGATCTGGTCGACCGCCTGTTGCGCAGTCTTTTTGACCTGATCTACAAACTGCGAGACCTCAACTTGCGTAGGAATGAAGTCTCCCCAGTCGCAACCGCCGTTGACTTGAAGATTGCCATCCGCGTCAGATCAATTCAGGACAGACGGAAATGACCCTAATGGAAGCTCCTATCTCAGCAATATGAAAGCTGCTCGTAGTTTATCAACGGGACGTGACGACCGCCACTCTTTGTTGCGAGCGAGATTTGCCATTCCAGCGGATGGGCTAAGGCTCAGAAATGACACTCCGGTCCCTCGGTTTTCTGGTGACTGCATGAGATTAGGTCGGCAAAAGATCTGAGTCGGTTTTGCAAACCAGCCAGCAAGGTAAAAAGTAGTTAACGCCGCCCACAAGAGGATTGCATCTGTCATAGCGCAAGATTGCATCGTGGTCTGCACAGTTGAGTTTATCGTCGAGTTCGTTCGGTCTTGCCGAATTGGATCATTCCGGCCGGAACCACTCGCCTTCAGACCGCCGAATGCGGAATGGCCGAGATGAGGTACGCTCCATGACGCGTCTGGCTCGTGTGGTTGCCGTCGGTCTACCCCACCACGTAACGCAGCGTGGCAACGCCCGACAGTACATCCTCCACAGCGATGCCGATCGCACAGTCTATCTCGATCTGTTGCGGCAGAACATCGAGCAACACAACCTGGCGCTGATCGGCTACTGCCTGATGTCCAACCATGTGCATCTCACTACCGTCCCGCCTAAAGCAAACGTCCTGGGCCTGGCGCTGAAGGACATCCATGGCAGGTATGCTTCTTATTGGAATGCCATCCATCACTCCAGTGGTCATGTCTGGCAGGGGAGGTACTATTCCTGCCCTCTGGACGAGCCGCACCTGTGGAAGGCCTTGCGCTATATAGAGCTCAATCCGGTGCGTGCGGGTTTAGTGGCCAAGGCGGAGTCATGGGTGTGGTCCAGCGCCGCTGCCCATTGCGCCACGCTTCCGGCGGATCGGCATTTGGTCATGGAGCCATGGCAAACTCGCTGGTCGCCCTGTAGCTGGCGCGCATATCTCTCCGCAGGAGAAAACGAGTCCGAGCTGAGGGCCATTCGTCAATACACGCATGCGGGCCGACCGCTGGGGACGTCGGAGTTTATCGGCGCCCTGGAACAGCAAACACAACGCCATCTAGCTCCGCAAAGACGCGGACGACCGAGAAAAGTGACTGCCGACGAAAGACAGATCGATCTATCGTTTGCGCCGTAGCATCCAACCACTTGTCATTACAGTCAGACATAGTTGCATTAGGGTCATTTCCGCAGCCTGTCGGAGATCAGAATTTTCTACGCAATATATCGGCATCGTGTAACGGTGAAGCGCAGCATATTGCGGCGAACGGGCGCAAAAAGTGATTTCTCCGACACACTGTCCGTCTGTCCTGGATTACCCCGCAACCACTGCCCTTGGGGTACCTTTCGTCTGTCCCCCTCAGCCTTTCCCCCAAGCCTTAGACACACCTTTAGTATTGTGACCCCCTCTGCTTGATCCATGCAAATGGGTACGCACGACAAGGTGAAGGGGTGGAGTGTCACCTTACAACCCGATGCCGTAGGCAGCGCGCTTTTTTTCCGTTCGCCACAGCGCTCGATGGCAGGCCCAGACACGGCAAGGCCGCCACCGAAGAGACGGTCTGAGAGGGGCTTAAACACGCTGGTTGCTGCTACGTGGCGATACTGAGATGGATCGTGAGTTCCTGTGCTAGCCTGTTTCTTGACTCGCATACGCCGAAGCTCGTAGATATCCATGCCGGGTGAAGATACCCGGATGTAAAACAGCTTTCCTGTCGCCGGTTGTGCCAGCGAAAAATGCCCCCACTAAGTAAGTATCTTAGTGGACGCGAGCACTGTCTTCCAGTAGAGGGCTACAGAGTTCAACCGTCACACCGCCCTGCCGGTTCAGTCCGTATCCGTCGAACAAGAACATGTTACCGGCTAGAGCGCGACTGACGGAGACCTGTATGCTGCACAACACGGGTCGGTCGGGTATCCGCTCCCTACCGAGAGGAAGAGCACCAGCGCCAACTGGGACAAGGGCGATCTGGAATTCTCATAGTCATTTCTTGATGATGATTGCTCCCTGCGGATTTGGAGAGTTCGCTGGCCCCTCCAGCACCGGTGTTGTACTCCTTGGGGTATGGCCGTTGATCTCTCGCAATTCGATTTTCTCGTTGCGGAGCAGCATTGTGACCCGCCGCGATTATTCAATTCGGGGACATGATACCTATTTCCAACCATTTTTAGCCAACGCAGAGACCAGGATTCTATGGTAGCAACCTCAATTGCTCGGCCTGGACCTTGGCTGCAGATTTCCTTCCTGGCGAGCGTCGAGCAATCCGCCTGCCGAGCAGGCGTTCCAGTCCAGTTACGAATTCTTCGGCGCCCAGAGGCCGGCCGTTTCCCTCAGCTTGTCTCAGTGCGACAAAGGCATCCTCACGATCCTCCATAAGAAACTTAGCAAAATCTGGTATCCGCTCAAGGACAGGGCGGACAGTGACCAACGGGTCGTCCGCACCGGAAAGATGTGCACGCACACTGGACCAAGGCCAATCCTGAGCTTGTGCCACCAACCCTGCTCTCACCGGATTGAGGCTGACGTAGCAAACCGCGGATATGAAATGCCCTTCATCCATAGCAACCGAGGCAAATCGGTTTTGGAACAGATGACCCGTCCAACGACCCCGAGCGTTGATGAAATTCGTATACCGCCGATGCGCTTCGCCAACCGCCTGGCCCAACCCATCATGCCGCTTCGGAGTCAGGATCAGGTGGACGTGATTGGGCATAAAACAGTACGCCCAGACCGCGACCTGCGCCTTCTGTGTCTGCTCGGCCAGCAGATCGCGATAAACCTCGTGATCTCCGTCTTCGAAAAAGATCGCCTCGCGCCGATTCCCGCGTTGCGTCACGTGGTGAGGCAGATCCGGAATCACAAGACGCGGCGATCGAGGCATCCATGCAAATTAACACGAAAAAAGGTGCGGAAATACGTATCGTGTCCCCAAATTACCCTTCTTTAGCCGCTCGATCTCGTGATCCGGGATGCGCGCCATTTACCCCTCGTTCTGCAAAAACCTGTCAAGCAAAAAGTGTGACGTATTGAGTGAGTTTGTGCACAGCGTTTAGATGTCGTGAGATTATACGTAACACGTTATCATGTCAACGAGCATCGTCCCAGGAGAACCGGCAAGTGGACCTTACAATCACCCCTGTCATGCCCAGGAAGAAGTACACAGAGACCACGTTCGGTGAGCGCCTGATGGGATTGAGGAAGGCTCGCGGGATGACGCAGATGCAACTAGCCAAGGCTGCCAAGACCACGCAGCGGGCGATTTCGTATTACGAAAACGAGGCCGGGTTTCCGCCTGCCCCCGCAGTGATCGCTCTGGCAGGCGCCCTGCACGTCACCGCAGATGAACTGCTGGGCATCAAGCCGCAGCCGCGCGAGGCATCGAAGTTTGAACAGGTAACGAGTGATCCAGAGAGTATGCGTCTGTGGAAGCGATTTCAGCGCATTACCTTATTGCCGGAACGCGATCAGCGCGCCGTTATAAGGTTGATCAACTCCCTCACAGGCGCGACCGGGGCCGAAGCCCACGACTGAAGCCGTTGCCTCTCTCATGTGCTTTTGGACACATGAGAAGAAGACATTCTTCTCATAACTGAGAACCACCCGCAGCGAGACGGCGGTCAAGGGCGCGCGCTTTTTGCGCGTTCATCGCAGCGTAGCGGAGACCCTTGACGGCTGCCGCAGCGGAGGCTAGGGCGCGTGAGCGCCAGGATGCCTATTCCGCCTCGATCCTTTGCCTTCAACAAGTTCGCAACAAGGAACTTCGGGTATCTCGTTAGAGACCGCATTTTGTTAACTCGCATGTTTTCAACGAGTATCTAACGAGATACCAAGGTTCCTAGGCAGTTACCTGGAAGGGGTGGAGTGTCACCTTTAATCCCATGCGCAAGCATGGCAGCTTCTCTGCTCACACCCCCGGCTCGCCGGATTCAGCCACAGGAGCAGCGATGCCTTACCGCTCTTGGAGACGCTATGCTTTCAGCTTTTCCTCGTCTTCCTCTTAAACACGTTTCGGATGAACCATCCACCTGTTAGGAAGAGTAGGGCTGCGAACGCTCCTATAAACCACTTTCCTTGCTCGACAGCCATCGCAACGAACGCCACTGCTACAACCAGATATGCAACCGCAACGATCAGAACGCCGACACGCTGAACAAGAGGAGCATCCCGTGACCCCTTCCAGAAAAGCTCATCGACAGCGCGACCACCCCGAAGCACATCAGGCCAGATCAGATTTCGCTGACGAGCTTTGAGATCCTCTATGTACGAATCAAGTTCCTTCTTGCTGCCTGATGCTTTTTTCATCTCAGTGTCCTTGCAAGCAGTTGCCAACAGCTACCGCGTAATCCAGTCCCAAAAACGCCGCGTTGAAGCCCGTGTCGGCTGCGGCATTTCCAAATGGGCGATCCCCTTGCGTTGTTCGCTGGTAGATCGACTGGCCGAACTGGCCGTCTGAAGACCCTGATGGCGGATTCTGATTTACTCCTCGCTGAAGACTATGGATGGCAGATACAGCATCTGGAGCGCCGAAACAAGAGGGATCTCCGGATAAGTTCGGCGCAGGGCGAGAAGGATTCGGACCTATCACACCTACTCCTGGGGGAGGCGGCTTATATCCAGCAGGAATCTGGCTCGAGATGCTTGCGGAGTTTAGGTTTGGACTTACAGGTGAGTTGCCGTTAACATCCACCGTCTGCCCAGGACTCGACACGGCGCCGGAGTAGGGATTCAGAAGAGCGGTGGATACGCCCGCATTTTGGGAGCCTGGGAAGCTATCGAATACACCGTCTCCGTTAGAAGCGCTATATCCATTAACCTGACCTTGGGCGTTGAACCCAATCTGATTGACCGTTCCGTCCACGTAGTAGCCCGAATTCGCTCTCGCGGTCGTTGAGTTGTCGCAGTCTCCGCTGTTGAAATCTTCATAGGCCCCACTATCGTTGTTGATGTACACACAGTCCAGCCCCGTCGGATCGGTGTTTGTTAGCGGATTGTTCTGCACATATCCGTACAGATTGAAGCTCTGGGGATTCAACAGATTGGCATACGCAAGCCCGCTTGGATCTGGGCTAAGGAAGCGGCCCATCTCATGACTCCACCGCGTTTCTGAGGCTACGCTCCAGCTATCCCCTATTGCAGCAGTGAAGTTGGGGACGTTGTGCCCCGGATGCAGTGCAGGATTTTTTCTCTCGAAGCCCAGATGCGGGTTTTCACTTAGCAGCGCCATCGCAGCTAGAAGTCCGTCCGGGATGGGCGTGCTGGAAGCGGGCTGCATCTGCACACGATTGTACGATCTTCGGAGCGCAGAACCGAGCGAGATTGTGGATGGATTTCGGGTCTGATTTAGCAGCTAAAACAGCTACTAAAAGAAAAGCTATTCTGGATCGTTTTCGGCGCGGACTTCGTCGTCGAGTGCGGCCAGCAACTCGGCCCTGGCTGCATCCCTGTCTACGTCCTGGGATGCTGGGCTGCGTCTCTCCAGATTGGCTCCGGGATGGGTCGCCTCGTAGACCTTTTGGAGCTGCCGGATGGAGACATGCGTGTACTTCTCGGTCGTGCGCAGACTGACATGGCCAAGCATCTGCTGGATGAAGCGGATGTCGGCTCCGCCGTCGAGCATCAGCGTCGCCATTGTGTGGCGGAACAGGTGGGCAGAACCTTCCTTGCCGATCTGCGCTTTCTCCACATAGTAGTGTGCGATGTGGCTGATGTATGCGAGCTCGATCTGTTCGCCCGCATTGGTCAGGAAGATGGTGTAATCGTCCGGCTCGGAGACCAGATGCGGACGGGCTTCGTTGATGTACTTCATCATCCATGCCAGTGCTCGCTTGCCGATCGGGACCATCCGGTCCTTGCGGCCTTTGCCCTGGCGGATCAGCACCGTGCCGCCGTCGAAATCCACGTCATAGACCTTGAGGCCGGCCACCTCCATGCGCCGCATTCCGGTGGAGTACAGCACCTCCAGGATGGCCCGGTCGCGCAGCCCGAGCGGATCGGCGATCTCCGGCTGTTGCAGCACCTGCTCGGCTTCGCGGACGTTGAGTACATGCTTGGGAAGATGATGGCCCTGTTTGGGCAGCTCCAGCTCGGATGCCGGGTTGTGCATGATGTGGTTCTGCCGCGTCATCCAGCGGAACCACTGGCGCACGGCGACAAGCAAGGCGTGCTGCGACCGGAAGCTCATCGGCTCGCCGTTCTTCTTGCGGTAGTGGAACAGATACCGCTGATAGCGTTCGAGCACCGGCCGGGTGACCTCCAGCGGCTCGTCGATGCCGCGCTCCTTCAGCCATTCCAAGAAGCTCTCTACCTGCTTGCGCCGCGTCCGCGCTGTGGCCTCGGTGAAGCCTTTGACCAACAGCGATTCCAGATACTGATTCAGTAGCGATTCGAACACCGTCCTGGGCACGGGAAGCAGAGGAGCTTTGTTCTTGGGCGAGCGGAGATTGTTGCGCAGCGCCATCACTTACCTCCCGCCATTGTTAGGACGTAGTGACCGTTTGGCCGTGCGCCCGTATATGTGCTTCCCTCGAGCTCGAAGTCACTATGCTCTGGAACCCTCATGGGTGCTGGCTCAGACGTGAGTTTCACCGGCTCCGACACCCCGCCGACCTGGGGCCGACTTGACCCCGACCGCCCTGCCGTCAGCCCCGACTTGTTTTCGTCGTAGGCACGTTTCGAGAGCACATTCACGTCGATCAGGCCGCCCAGCACAGGCTTTCCGCCGTCGCTGGGCCGCGTGAACAGCAGCTCATAAACGATGCTCTGGCCGCGTCCGCCGCGATGGATCAGCAGGTACTCCAGCTCTTCCAGACGATGCAGATGGATCTTCAACTGCGTATCGCCCCAGCCTGTGAAGGCGCGCACGTCGCGCCGTGAGAAGCGATGGTCCGACCGCTCCATCTTCAGCCGCTCACACTCGGCCGTGACGTGATCGTCGATCATCAACAGCAAGCGCCGCGTCTGCGGCGGCAGCTCATCCAGCGAGCGCCCCAGCACTTCATGCGCGAGTTTGTTAGCCATTGCGATGTCAGAGAGGGCGACTTCGATGTATTCTGCTGTGCGGCCACGATGCTCAACCGTCTTCCGCGGTCGCTGATACTGACACAGGAGTGCGATGCTGCGGATGAGCGTCAGATACTTCATGTGGTCGCGCCGTGTGCGCGTCTGGCTGTCGAGGAAGGTCAGCTCCCGCGCGTATGGATTGGCCACGAAGACCGGCTGGAGAAGACGTTGCGCGTTGCGATGCACGGCGAGGATCGCTTCGCGCTCCCGCCGGGCCAGCAGGCCTTCCAGCGTCTGCGCCTCGCGCTGCACGCGATGGATCGCCTGCGTCTGCTCGCGGTCCTCGTTGACCGAGAGCACCAGGCAGCGATTCAGCATCTCTTCGTCCAGATTGATGGCCGTCGTGGTGAGGAAGATCATCACTGGGCCTTCGACACGGTATTGATGCGTGAGCAAGCGGCCTGTCGCCGGGTCTTTGCCCGTCGATGCGATGGTCAACACGCCTTCCGACTGCAACAGCTTCAGCGCATAGGCCGCGCTGTGCGCTCCCGCTTCCTCGACGATGGCGAGCACCTTATGCTTGAGGTCGGTTTCGCCCATGTAGAAGAGCGACTGGCCCGTCATCGCCGAGTATTGCACCCGCTGCTCTTCCGGCACGAAGGCCAGCACCGCTTCCATCAACGAGCTTTTGCCGGCGGCGGAGGATGACTGCACGATCACCGCCAGCGGCGCTTCCAGGTGCCGCGACACGACCCCGAGATAGCCAACGAGTTTGTTGGTCTCCTCGCCCACAACACCGCACCGCGCGAAGTCCTCGACGATGCGCTCCAGCAGGCGCGGATCGCGCAGCAGCTCCATCGCCTCGGCCCGTTCGTCATCGCTCAGTGGGACCGCCTCTTGCTTCGGCGCCAGCGCCTGTTTGATCTGCTCATCCTGCAGCTCTTCGAGCTTCAGCAAGACGCGCCCCAGGTCGCGCCGGATGACATCTTCCTTGATGCCCAGCTCCTCCGATGCGTGTTTGACGAAGATACTCCGCTGCCGTGCCGAGTACAGGTCCAGCGTGTCGACATGGAAGCCCGACTCGCCGCGCGTATTCGTGCCCGTGAGCAGCACGTTGACCTTCAGCAGCTCATAACTCATGTTCTTGCTCAAGCCGCGCACACGATAGCGGCGGTCGCCCTGCATCAGGAAGATGTCTTCCCCGCGCACTTCGACGGGCACGGCAAGGACTGGCCGTCCAGGCGACGGCTCGCTGTCGGCTCGTACTGGCTCTGTCGGCCCTGCTTCGATGGATGCAACTGCTGCCGGGCCTGGCTCCGGTGCTTTCTCCCCGATGATTTTTTCTTTAGCCGCTGGCTCTTCTGTTGGCTCGATCCGTGCACTCGGCTCCGGCATGGCAACCGGAACCAGCACCCCCTCCGGTGGCCTTTGCCCCTTACCCAGCCATGCTGCGCGGTTCAACAGCAGTCCGAGACTCTTGGCCGCTGGCTGCACTTTGCGCGCATAGTCGTTGGCATCCATGCCGCGGGGGAACTCCACCCGGAAGCATTCGATGCCCATGCCCATCAGCTCTTCGGCAAGGGTGTTTGCGGATTTGTCGCCCGCCTCATCGCGGTCGTAGGCGAGGTACACCCGCTCTGTGCCGTACTTCTCGAAGGCGCGGCGATGATCCTCGGTGAAGCCATGAACGCCATAGCTGGCCGTGACGTTGCGGAACCCCGCCGTCCAGAACGTGAGGGCATCGATCAGCGCTTCGCACAGGATGATCTCTTTCGAGACCGCCACTGCCTCTTCGTTCCACACACCCGCGTGGGCGCCGGGCAGGTACAGATGCAGCGGCGTACCTTCGCGCAAGCCTGGCGTGATTTTCCGCCCATACATTTCCACCACTTCACCCTCGGCATCGAACACCGGGATAATCACAGAGCCGTTGAAGTGCTCGTGGCCGCTCTCGCGTAGGATGCCCAGTTGCTGCAACCGGCCCCGCATCTCCGCGCCGGCGGCGCGGTTCTTCGCCGGCAGCCGATACCCCAGCGTGCGGTTGGCGAAGCCAAGCTTGAACCGGTCGATCATCTCCGAGGATTTCAGGCCGCGCGATTCCAGATACTTCATCGCCTCCGGCGACTGCTTGAGCGATTCGTTGTAGTAGTCCACCACCTGCAACAGCAGCGCCCGATCGTCGGCCTCCCGCGCGATGGGCGGCGGCAGCTTGCGCACCGTGCCGTGTTTCACGGGTTGGTTCGGAGAGGCAGCTAAGGGAAGATGATCGGCTCTGAGAAGTTCCACCGCATGACGGAAGCTGATGCCTTCGGCCCGCATGATCCAGTCGATCGCCGTCCCGCCCGCGTTGCACGCACCCAGGCAGTGCCAGAGGTTCTTCCCCGGAGTGATGACCAGCGACGGTGTCCGGTCGTCGTGGAAGGGGCACTTACCCAGCAGATCCGCTCCGTGCCGCGTGAGCTGGATGCCCCGCGCCTCGGCCAGCCGCTCGACCGAGACTTCTTTCTTTAGCCGCTCGATCTCGTGATCCGGGATGCGCGCCATTTACCCCTCGTTCTGCAAAAACCTGTCAAGCAAAAAGTGTGACGTATTGAGTGAGTTTGTGCACAGCGTTTAGATGTCGTGAGATTATACGTAACACGTTATCATGTCAACGAGCATCGTCCCAGGAGAACCGGCAAGTGGACCTTACAATCACCCCTGTCATGCCCAGGAAGAAGTACACAGAGACCACGTTCGGTGAGCGCCTGATGGGATTGAGGAAGGCTCGCGGGATGACGCAGATGCAACTAGCCAAGGCTGCCAAGACCACGCAGCGGGCGATTTCGTATTACGAAAACGAGGCCGGGTTTCCGCCTGCCCCCGCAGTGATCGCTCTGGCAGGCGCCCTGCACGTCACCGCAGATGAACTGCTGGGCATCAAGCCGCAGCCGCGCGAGGCATCGAAGTTTGAACAGGTAACGAGTGATCCAGAGAGTATGCGTCTGTGGAAGCGATTTCAGCGCATTACCTTATTGCCGGAACGCGATCAGCGCGCCGTTATAAGGTTGATCAACTCCCTCACAGGCGCGACCGGGGCCGAAGCCCACGACTGAAGCCGTTGCCTCTCTCATGTGCTTTTGGACACATGAGAAGAAGACATTCTTCTCATAACTGACAACCACCAGCAGCGAGGACGGCGGTCAAGGGCGCACGCTCTGTGTGCGTTCATCGAAGCGAAGCGGAGACCCTTGACGGCCGCCGCAGCGAAAGGTACCCCGCGTGAGCGCCAGGATGCCTATTCCGCCTCGATCCTTCGCCTTCAAGAAGTTCGCAACAAGGAACTTCGGGTATCTCGTTAGAGACCGCATTTTGTTAACTCGCATGTTTTCAACGAGTATCTAACGAGATACCAAGGTTCCTAGGCAGTTACCTGCAAGGGGTGGAGTGTCACCTTACAATCCCGATGCCGTAGGCAGCGCGCTTTTCTTCCGTTCGCCACGGCGCTCGATGGCAGGCCACAGGACGCAGCAAGACCGCCCCGAAGGACGGCCTTGCTGATGAGGTTCAGAAGAACTGAGTATGGAACTATCTTGAACTCAGTATCCGCGTCAGGTAACACCGGTAGGATCACTTTCGCCCATGCCTTTCTGGCCTGATGAACCAGTTGGCTCCGGCTCCGTGGTACTTCGGCTGCTTGTCTCGCTGGCAGAGCGTCTGCCTGGTGTATTCCGGCGAATCCCGAGGATCCATACTGTCGAAGCTAATCCTCATTGGCCCACAGCCATTTACCTGAGCCGGTTTTGGACCTTCCCTTGCCAAGCGATCCCTTCAGTGAAGCTTGTCTGAAGACAGCTGAGGAGAGATGTTTCCGCGGACGCCCCCTTCAGCTCGTAGCGCCCTAAGATAGCCGACTCAGACTTGACCATCATGCAACCGTTCAGCGACAACAGTACCACGCCGATCAGCGCAAGTTTGAGACTCATCCACTTCGGTTGTTTTTTGGTGTCCATATGCTCTAGCTTCCACCGCATGGATCAGCAGCAGTGATATTCAACTGCTGGTTTACAGTTCCCAAATGAACCGCTTGAGGGATTCGGGATGCCCGGGGAGCTGTCGCGTGGAGAGCAAGTGAGTTTGCGTAATCGCATGTCGTCACTGTGATATTCGGACCACCCCACCCGACCGGCTATACGTGGAGTTAAACCCTCCCAACTGAAGCTTCTGGAGTGTCAGTAACCACTCACGACGGAGCCGTCCGCGCTCTTAAGAAGGGGCCGTCGTATCATTGTGTTTGCAAGATGAGCATTCGCCTGTACCGACCGGCACACTTCCGCTGGTAGCACTGCAATTAGACGTAATCCGCAGCCATAATACCCTGGCATCCAATGATGTTTTTGAAGCTCATCGTGAACGGATTGTTGTTGTTATAGCTGATGGTCCGTTTACGTCCACTTGCCATAGGACGTTCACAGCTTCGGATCGGCGACTTCTTGACCTGACGCGTACTGGCCTCCGTACGCATTCCCGGAAGCCTAGTCGAATCCTCGATGCAAGCGTCGCCGTTTGGAGCCGCTATGATCCAGTACTGGATCTTGGCGTTGTACCCGTTCTGATTGACCGTCGCGTTCTCGTAATAGTCCGGATTGACTGCTATGTCATTCGCCTTGTCCCAGTCACCCGCTGCATTGCCGTCTGACATCGCCTGCTATCGTTGTCTGCTGTACACGCACTCCAGCCCCGTCGGATCGATGTTGATCAGCGGATTGTTCAGTACATAACTGTACAGATTTAAGCTCTGCGGGTTCGTCGGATTGGCGTACGCATAGCCCGCTCGGATCCGGGCTACATGAAGCGGCCCGTGTTGTTGGAGTAATACCGCGCGTTGAAGTAGTCGTTTTTTGATTCCTGGTCGTAGATCTGGCCGGTGAAGTGATCCCCGCTGAGGTCATTGGCGGAACATATCAGATCATCGCCGAAGGGCAGATTCATGCACATCTGCGCCACGGTGCCATCATACTTGGTGACCACGCGTTTGCTTCCCAGCCAGTCGTTCAACGAGAAGTAGGTCTCGTTGTTGGTGTAGGTGGCCAGCAATTGGCCATTGGCATAGACATTGCTCCGCAGGAAAGCCCCGGACTGGCCCAATTCCGTAATGTGCTCGCCCGATGGGCCGAGCAGGTAGGTTTCCTGCAAAGTGGTGCCAGAACTTGCCGGAGTGCAACTGAACGTCGGATTGGAAACCTTGGCCACGCGCCGCCCTTCTCCATCGTAGAGGTACAGCATATACTCTGTGCTCATGCCATTGAAATAGGAAACAGCGCAAAGACGTCCCTCCGGGTCGTAGAGGTAATTATTGATCTGATCGTAGAGCACATTGCCCGCGGCGTCGTATCCGTTGACGCCATAGTTGCTGATCCGGTTTTGACTTGGATAGCTGAGTGTCTGTGCCTGGGGTACAGGAGCCGTGATGTTCTGCCCGCTAGGTGTCTGTGTCTCGCGATTGCCGAAGGAATCGTAGGTCCACGAAAGAGTCAAATTGTTCCACACGCCAGAAGTAGCCGTGGCGGTCGAAACGCGGTTCACGTTGTCGTAGTTCAGAGACCAACCGCCGTTCATTAAATCAGTATAAGAGAGCAGATTGCCATTGGCCGTGTAGCCGCTCGCGCCGCTCGACCCTATGGTGTAGTTGTATACGGTTCCTGAGGTAGTGGTGCCGTTCGTGCCACCGCTCAGTGTTCCGGAGGTGCCGCTGAAGGAGGCCGAAGAAAAGAACTTCGGCTCATCGGTGGCGGAGGAAAGGGTCACCGGGAGGCCGTTGTCCGCCGTGCCGGTCTGATTTGCGGTGACGGTGATGGCTCCCGCGGTTCCGGGGGTCGCGGTTACCCCTGCACCGGCGCCCGTAATGGCTGTAGCCAGCACGGCGGCCAGCGACTGCGGCGTGCTTGACTGGTTGTACGTAGTGCTGACCACGATTCCGTTGATGTTGGCGGTCACCGTGCCTGTGTCGTAGGTGGTGCCGCCACCCCCGCTGAGGCTGGCCGGCGCGGCCTTCACCCTAGTCGAGGCCAGGCTTAGTGTGATAGCGCCATTTTGATCCGCTCCCGTGGCCTTGGTGGTTAACACAACCGAGGCGGCGCTCGCGGTTCCTCCTGCGCTTACGACGGCGGTTACCGGGGAGGAGACAGAGTTCAGCACAGCGGCCAACGCGTTGGCGACCACGATGGCACTGTTCGCGGTGGCCACAAAGGGGGCGTGGTAGCCGTCGGGTAGGGTGATGGAGTTGCTCAGGTACATAGGCCTGGCGCCCATGACCTGAGCACCGGAGTAGGTCAGCGAGATCGTACCCGTCGCCTGAGCTATGGCCGTCCTGTCGCCTGCGGGGAGTTTCGTGGACAGACGGGACTGGAACTTTGGACGAAGTCGAGTTATCGGCCTGCTTTCCATCACATTCCAGCCCCCGCGGGTTCTGAGCAAAGCCATCATAGCGAATCGGCCAACCTCATATTAACTTGCGTTCATCTTTACATGAAGCTGCAGAGTGCACACAATTTCCTGATATCGTTTCATTGCTATGGGACGACTCGCTCGGGTAGTGGCCGTTAATGTGCCACACCATTTGACTCAACGTGGAAACGACCGGCGCTTCATCCTGGATCGGGATGCGGATCGTGCGACCTATCTGTCGACGCTGCAAGAAAACGTTGAACTTTACCGAGTGTCGATGATCGGCTACTGCCTGATGTCCAATCATGTCCATCTGATCGTAGTTCCCAGCACGGCGGACGGGCTAGCGCAAGCGCTGAAGCAGACGCACGGAAGATACGCTACCTACTGGAACACGGTTCATCGAGCCAGTGGACATGTATGGCAAGGACGATATTATTCTTGCCCCTTGGACGAACCGCATTTGTGGGAGGCATTGCGTTACACGGAGCTGAATCCGTTAAGGGCCGGTTTGGTTTCGAAGCCGGAGTCCTGGTCTTGGTCGAGTGCCGCCAGCCACTGCGGATCAAAACCTGCCGATGCATGGCTATCTTTGGAGCGGTGGCGCGCTCACTGGAACGCCTCGTCTTGGCAAGAGTACCTCGCCGCAGGGGAGATGGAATCGCAGCTAGCCGTCATTCGCCAGCGCACGCACACCGGTCGACCATGGGGAAGCACCGAATTCGTCCATGGTTTGGAGAAGACAACGCAGCGGCGCTTGGCACCACAAAAGCGCGGACCCCGCGAAAAGATCGTTACGGATCGAAGCCAGCCTGAATTTACATTCGAATCTTAGCGCTCATCTGTTCCGGCAAAGTGCGTGTCCCGTCCACGAAACTTCCGAAACTTCCAGTCTGTCACCTGCTTGTCAGGAACTTCACCGCGCTGTGAAGGAGAACATATTCAACAAGCATGAATGGAATGCAAACGATGAGTCCCACTTCATTTCTTTGCCTCAAGAGAACACTGAAGATCAGCCAGATTACGGCAAGATGGAGCACGAATAAGCTAGCCACAATTGTCCAGAATCTTCGGAGAGCCCACCGATACCTAAAAAGAGAGAGCAGCCCCCCAAAAGTCACAACTGTGGCAAAAATAGCAGCAAGCCATTTGTCAGGCGCACCTGCAACCATTGCAATAATAGTCGCGATGGCAGTAATCAGCACTGAGATGGCGGTTTCCCATCGACCCTTGTTTGATTGGGCTGTTCTGTCACCGTGCACAGTTCAAATAGTCCCTTCCGGCTTGAATAACGGATATTGTTGATCCAACGGGACCAAGCCTCTTTGCAAATGGTCCCAACGCTGGCAAAGTTTTTTTCAATGCTTCGGCGCCTTGCTTGGTCAATTCAACAGCGTCTCCGGAATCATGGAGCCGGTCTCCCGAATTTAGAACGGGATCGATACTGCTCTTCATGGCTGCGTCTGCGAGGTCTGGCAAGATCCCTAACGGTCCCAAAGGGCTCAAGTCAAAAGCTAGCTTTGCGCCTCCACTCGACGCGCAAGCTATGGCTATATCCACTGGATTCACCGGACCAATGGTTCCCAGATTGGGCTGGTGCTTGATGAGCTGAACCAGATCGACCGTTCCTGACAGCCCGGTATACCCCAGCTCATTAATGATCGAGCTATTTGGTCCAGTAGCACTCGTATAATAGGCGTCCGTCGAAGTTTGATAACCATTGCTTCCGGTCATGGTGCCGCTGAGCCCGACGTCATTGCTGTTCGTGAACAAGTTGACATGGGTAACAGTTCCGTCTACCCAATAGCCACCATTTTTGCCACATTCGCCAGAGTTGCTATTGGTATCAATCCCTGTCGCATTGCCATTCGCATCCCGATCGATATCAGTCCCCGCATTGTTCAAGTAGACGCAGTCATAACCATAGGGGTCGACATTGCCCAATGGATTGTTTAGGCCATAGCTGTACATATTCCAGCTCTGCGGGTTTGCTGGATTCGCAACTAGGAGCCCACCAGGGTCCGGGCTCATGAACCGGCCCATGAGGTTAGCAGTCCTGGTGTCGGCCATGCGCGCTTAGGGCGACTTGGGGCACCGAAGGAACATTTCAATATCTCGGGTCGCTACATCCCATTCGGAATATTGCGCTCCTTCAGCAGACATTACGGCCCGATCGGGAATGTACTGGCTGATTTTCGAAATCTCGAACTCAGCTGGAAGGTCTTTGTACCAGAGAAGTTGATTCTGGAAATGAACCCACTCTCCGTCGAGATAAGCGCGCCAAATCTCTAGGTTGGAGGAGGCTTTCGGGTCATCGTAGGAAACGATTAGAGCAGCCTTTGGTTTCCCTTCGCAAAGCGGTCGCAATTCGCTTAGCCAATGAGACTCGTAATCCGATTTATTCCAAAGAGACATGTTAGCTGAGAACTCCTCCATGTATTTCCCGAGTATCAAAATGCCCGGCGCGGCCGGGATGCTCGGGTTGTCAAAGGGATACTCCAGCGGTTTGTCTGTAAGTTCTATTTTGAACATGCTCTTATGGTCCAATCCGGTTGAGGTTCAGGTCGGTCGTGGCAATTCTATTACCGCTTCTGTCTACTTCCTTAAACACCTCACCAGCCGTGTGGCTGGTATTTGAAAATGAAAAATATCGACCGTCCTTTTCAAAGACAGGTTGGCCTTGCGATCTCAGGCCATTCACTTCTTTCATTCCTAAGTACTTGGCAGTTTGTCTCTGTTGCGGTTTTGTTAACCGCGCGCTGCTTCCGCTCCCACGCCCGCCACCCCCGTTCGCGGCACCGCCCGGACATACAGTCATTGCTAAAGCCACGCCCGATGCCCCGCCGCCGACTCCACCAGCAACAAGTCCTGCAGGTTCCGTGACTACGACGCCAACTCCTCCACCGGCAAGTCCGACTAGCCCCACTCCTCCGCCAGCCGCAGCTCCAGCTCCCGCGCCGCCAGCGGCGAGCCCGGCCATGCACCCCGGACCACCCGGAGTGTTCATGATGTTGGAGATCTGGTCGACCGCCTGTTGCGCAGTCTTTTTGACCTGATCTACAAACTGCGAGACCTCAACTTGCGTAGGAATGAAGTCTCCCCAGTCGCAACCGCCGTTGACTTGAAGATTGCCATCCGCGTCGGTGGAAGAACTAGCGTCACTATCGAAGCAGCCATGCCCATCCGGATCGGTCACGCTCAACGGGTTGTTGTTCACATAGGCGTAGAGATTTAGGCTTTGCGGATTGCCGTAATCGGCATAGGGCACCGGATCGGGGCTTGAGCCGGAATCGCTGTAATCCGGGCTCAAGAATCGGCCCGTGTTGTTGGAGTAATACCGCGCGTTGAAGTAGTCGTTTTTTGATTCCTGGTCGTAGATCTGGCCGGTGAAGTGATCCCCGCTGAGGTCATTGGCGGAACATATCAGATCATCGCCGAAGGGCAGATTCATGCACATCTGCGCCACGGTGCCATCATACTTGGTGACCACGCGTTTGCTTCCCAGCCAGTCGTTCAACGAGAAGTAGGTCTCGTTGTTGGTGTAGGTGGCCAGCAATTGGCCATTGGCATAGACATTGCTCCGCAGGAAAGCCCCGGACTGGCCCAATTCCGTAATGTGCTCGCCCGATGGGCCGAGCAGGTAGGTTTCCTGCAAAGTGGTGCCAGAACTTGCCGGAGTGCAACTGAACGTCGGATTGGAAACCTTGGCCACGCGCCGCCCTTCTCCATCGTAGAGGTACAGCATATACTCTGTGCTCATGCCATTGAAATAGGAAACAGCGCAAAGACGTCCCTCCGGGTCGTAGAGGTAATTATTGATCTGATCGTAGAGCACATTGCCCGCGGCGTCGTATCCGTTGACGCCATAGTTGCTGATCCGGTTTTGACTTGGATAGCTGAGTGTCTGTGCCTGGGGTACAGGAGCCGTGATGTTCTGCCCGCTAGGTGTCTGTGTCTCGCGATTGCCGAAGGAATCGTAGGTCCACGAAAGAGTCAAATTGTTCCACACGCCAGAAGTAGCCGTGGCGGTCGAAACGCGGTTCACGTTGTCGTAGTTCAGAGACCAACCGCCGTTCATTAAATCAGTATAAGAGAGCAGATTGCCATTGGCCGTGTAGCCGCTCGCGCCGCTCGACCCTATGGTGTAGTTGTATACGGTTCCTGAGGTAGTGGTGCCGTTCGTGCCACCGCTCAGTGTTCCGGAGGTGCCGCTGAAGGAGGCCGAAGAAAAGAACTTCGGCTCATCGGTGGCGGAGGAAAGGGTCACCGGGAGGCCGTTGTCCGCCGTGCCGGTCTGATTTGCGGTGACGGTGATGGCTCCCGCGGTTCCGGGGGTCGCGGTTACCCCTGCACCGGCGCCCGTAATGGCTGTAGCCAGCACGGCGGCCAGCGACTGCGGCGTGCTTGACTGGTTGTACGCAGTGCTGACCACGATTCCGTTGATGTTGGCGGTCACCGTGCCTGTGTCGTAGGTGGTGCCGCCGCCCCCGCTGAGGCTGGCCGGCGCGGCCGTCACCCTAGTCGAGGCCAGGCTTAGTGTGATGGCGCCATTTTGATCCGCTCCCGTGGCCTTGGTGGTTAACACAACCGAGGCGGCGCTCGCGGTTCCTCCTGCGCTTACGACGGCGGTTACCGGGGAGGAGACAGAGTTCAGCACAGCGGCCAACGCGTTGGCGACCACGATGGCACTGTTCGCGGTGGCCACAAAGGGGGCGTGGTAGCCGTCGGGTAGGGTGATGGAGTTGCTCAGGTACAGAGGCCTGGCGCCCATGACCTGAGCACCGGAGTAGGTCAGCGAGATCGTACCCGTCGCCTGAGTTGCCGTCCCGCCGCCTCCGATCGATTGCTCCGCGCCGGAGATCGTCACCGTGGTGCTTGCCGGTGCCCCCGGCGTGGACACCTGGCCGGCGTCGGTCTCCAGCGTGGGCCGCAGACGGTTGTCGTAGCAGCGGGTGGTGGTGATCACAGGTTGCGTCTGCGAACTGAAACCGACCTGTGCATACTGCAACTGATTTGCCCCGTCGTACGCATAGAGGGTGGAAGATGTGGTGCAAGGACTTGTCGTTGAGGCACTGGCGGAGAAGAGGATGGGCGGGTAATTGGGCTCCGTGTTCAGGCTGCTGGTGATCAGGTTCAGACGGCCACCGGCGTCGTACCCGTAGGTGAGCTGTGCCTGCGGTGAGGTGACGCCATTAGTGGAGGTCCACAGATTTCCAGCGGCGTCATAGGTATAGCTTAGCGTATAAGGCGTGCCGGAACAGGCGCCGAGAGTGCATTGCTGTTCGGCTGTGAGCCGGCCCATTGGGTCGTAGGCATAGGGCTGCCGCTGGGTCAAGAGGGTGCTTCCGTTGAATACTTTCTCGTTTGTCAGGCGGCCTACTGGATTTTGATTGCCTGAGACGGAGGACGAATCGTAGGTGTAGGTGACGACAGGCGTGGCAAGTGGACAGTTCTGCGACGTATAGGCTTTACCCGTGAGACGATTCAGTCCGTCATAGCAGTACCACACCCCACCGCTTGCGCTTCCGCGTGCATCCACCTTGCTCGTTACATTTCCGTTCGCGTCGTAGCCATAGGTCGTTGTGCCCGATTCTGCATTCGTGGCCGTAATCAGCCTTGACATTCCGTCATACCCGAACGAACGCGCGACAGGCGTTTCCCCGGAGACGCCAACCTGGTTGACAGTGGATAAATCGTTAAGGGCGGTATATGTGTAGTCGGTTTCGATTGCGGGGGTGTTGCTGGTGTTGGGCTCTAACACCGCCGTCAGTCTCCCCAGACCGTCGCTCATGCGCTGCCAATGCGTGCCACTTTCGTCTGAATAGTCCACCCAGGCGTCTGTCTCGGCGATTGCGTTTGTGCTTTTGTTGGCTAAGCAGTTCTTCTGCGAGCTGGCAGCCATGCCCTCATAGCACCACTGGAGAGTACTACTGCCATCTGGTTGAGTTTGAACCGTAACACGGCCGAGTGCATCGTAGTAGTACTTGGTGAGACCGTTGGTGGAGTCAGTGCTGCTCAACGATGGGTTGGTGACTGAATAGAGACGGCCACGCGAATCGTACACTGATTGCGTGGTTGCGCCGTTGGCGCCCACAACGGTGGATACTCTGCCCAACCCATCAAGTGTTGTGGTCGATACCTGGCTGGGATTTGGCGTGGCCGTCGTGGTGGTTGTGATGATCTCTGGCGTCGAGTTTCCACCATAGTTCACCTGAGTATTGCCCTCATCCGGCAGGGCGATGTTGGTCACTCGCTGCAGACCGTCGTACATGTAGACCGTTCCGCTCCGGCCTGCGTTGATGTCGTTCTGGTCTTTCGTACTCGCAAGGCTTCCGTCGCAGGAGTTGTAGACGTTTTTCGTCTCCTGACTAAGGGCATTCGTAACAGTGGTAGCATACGCAAAAACAGGGGCCGTAAGGCAGTTGTCATTCCAGGCGTCTGTGTAATCGAACTGCGTTTGATTCCCGTTGCCGTCTTTGGTCGAGACGAGTTCGCCGAGGATATTGTAGGTATTTGTCGTCGTCGTGATGAAGTTCCCGGCGGACGTCATCCTCGAAATGACCGTCGGATTGCCACGGTAAGTCATCGTGGGCCCGAAGTCTTGATCATCGTGATCGCTGAGGCCCAATACGGAGGCCCCTGCTGAACCTGATGTGGTCGTCAAGCCCGTCGAGTCATAGGTGAAATTGGTCTGCGCGATCGGCGTGCTGGTTATTCCTCCGGCGCCATAGATGGTGATGCTCTGCGGAATGTCGGTGATGTGCAGGACCTTGCCGTTATTAGTGCCCAAATAGGGATCACTCGCGTCCCAGGAGGGCGCGCCGTTAAATTGTTCACACATTAGCTGGTCGTCATTTGTAGTAGTCAAATACTGAATCTTCGTTGCCCGGGTGAGGTTACCGTTGAAGTCAAACTCCTGCTTAAGGTTAACTCGGGGTGTGCATTGATCTTGGTAGCCATACTGAACGCTACTGGATTTCCCGTCTTCCAGCGTGGTTGTCACAGCAGAAACACCGGGTTTGACGAATGTTGTTTGAACCGTGCGCAGAGGCGTGCCTGTGGCCGTACTGGAGTAATACTTCACGGTTTCAGTCGAGGCCGGTTTGGTGCCCGTCGTCTGTGCGGAAAGCCCGGTGAGCGGATCGGGTGGGGCTGTCGCCGTCACTGTTTGCGTAGAAGAATTGTATTGGAAAGACCAGGTCCCATCTGGCGTCTGAACGCTCTGCACGACCATCGCCGGCAAAGGAAAAGCCCCGTAGCCCTGTGGGTTGTTCGTGATGGTGATCTGGCCCCCGGTGGGCAGTGTAATGCCCGTCAAAGTCCCGTAATGCCCCGGTTGTGGCGTGTTACCTGCATCGTCGTATTGGAACTTGTAGGTTCTGCCGCCAGGCAATGTAATAGAAGTTATTACCTGTGCAGAGCCCTGCTGCTCGGCGAAGCTTGGGTCGCCAAAACTAGTCCAGACATGTACCGTACTCAGAGTGATCGAAAAGTCTGATGGAAGATAAAGACTCTGTCCAAGTTCGTTCTGGGTAACGCCTTGGGCTATGTTTCCATTCGTGTCTGGACCGTTGTTGCTCACAACGTTCCCGTGCATGTCGTAAACAAACCAGGCGGTACCGTTGGTCACCTCCAGCCAGTAGCCGCTCCCGTCGGTTGCTGCGACCTGGGCTGCGGACGGGTAACACTCAGAATTCGATGCAGTCACAATAATGGCCGCCGGAAAGGGGTGGATGGTACCGTGTGGATCGATGTAGACAAAGCTGGAGTAGGTTGTCTGATCTGCGGAACCACAAACAGAGGTTTGGCCTGATGCTTTGACTTGGCCAACGCCGCTTGCCTGTATACTCAGCGGTGCCCCATAACCGCCGCCTCCCGGGTACGGCGCTTGCAGTGTGGCCCATCCGTTCGGGGCATTACACGTCTGGTAAGGGCATGGTAACCACTCCCAGAAGCTGTTGTCATAGACAATGGCAGCCGTCGATTTTTTCCCGTTCCGGCCGGTTATGGTGCGCAAGGGGATTTCTACGTGCAGGTTGCCATTCGTGAGGTTCACAAACCCCACGCCGGGAATTGGGTAGATAGCAGCGTCCGTGGGAATGCCGACGACATCGGACAAATCACTCTGGGCCGTTGCAAGCCCGGCATCTAGCATGCAGACAAGTAGCAACACGCATTGTAGCCGAAATATCGGCGAAGCCTTGCGTGGAGGTTGAGTGACGATCTCGACCGACTGGCGGTCTTTGGGAAGTGACGGCCTCATATTCTTAAGGAAAAAAGTTAAGTTGGTCTTAGCGTGGTTTTCTTCCTTCGTCTTCAAACTTTTGAATACAGATTTGAACATGGAGCCCCTTTGAGCAAAACCTACGTTGCGTGCCATTCGGCATTGGCTTTATGTGGATCGAAACGGGCTTGTCATAGCACCGCCCTAAGGTTTATGTACTGCGACGCCTGGGGCACACCCCGGGGGAAGCAGTCATCGATTCGCTCATTCCGATATGTGTACCCTAAGTCGCCGTTGCTATATCGACACGGATAGGCGCCTGTTCCTACGGTCGCCTGAGCAGCCATAACCGGGTCAGGTACCTCCGCCACCGAAGGAGAGACCGCCAGTAACTGAGATACGCCGAGGGCTCTTATGAGCGCAACTGACATTCGTAACATTCGAGAATCTCCATTTTTGTCGTAGGCTTTGCCAAGGTCTGCTCGCCGGATCCTCACTGTCGAACCAACATGCACGGCAGGTTGCCTTGTACCTTCTCAATCGCTTCGGGATCGAAGGCGCGTGTTACAAGAAATGCCTTGGCGTCCATGTCGCAGTAGGTCGCTGCGGTTACGGACACCCGGAATTGTCGGTGGGACGAGATCGCCTCGTCGGTGATCCCACGTTGAAAGCCGGGGTGATAGTCGACAAGACGGGCCGCCACTGGCTCACGGGCTTTCCGTTCGGACAAGAGCACAAGATACGAGTCCATATTGCCTGTACTTCCGGAAACGTGCGATCCACGGGCCAGAATCGTTACGTTGACGCGCTGCCATACTTCTGCACCGGGTGAGTCGACCAATGCTCGTCGAGAGCGGGCATGCAGCAGCGGCGTGGCTGGCAGAAGCAGGACGGCGATTGTTGCTGCAGCCACTCCACGCCACGTGGCCCCTCTTACTATGTTCGATGGTTGATTCGACAAGTCATGCTCCAAGTGTGCCACCGGGTATGTGATGCTTAAAAAAGCTTTAGTTCGCCGAGATAGTAATAAGTGTGTCCACCTGAACTAACTAGGGTGAGGCCATCACTACTCATGGCACCGCCGTAAGACTCACGTACTGCGAAGCCTGGCTCCCTGCTACGGCGGTCATTGAACTGCTCATGCCGGTGTACACACCGTAGGTCGCAGCACTATATCGATACGAATAGGTCCCGGTTCCGACCGTCGGCGCGCTCCCGTTGCAGGAGCTGCCACAGTTCCAGAATCCATAAGGAAAAGACGGATGAGTGTCATTGCTGTCGGTAGCGATCCAATACGCCGTGCCGGCCGGCAGTGTTCCGCAGCCGGAGATGGACACGGTGATCCATGCGCCCGCACCACTATTGCTCGGATTCGTATAGGTGGCATGGCAGAGCCAGCTCGATGATTTCGTTGTCGGTGTGGGCGCAAGGATCAGTCCGCAGTCGATGTTGGCTCCCTGGGTGACGGTCCCGGTTGGCTGGAAGAAGCTGCAAGAGCTTACGGTGTATCCGTTGAAGGCGCTCCCCGTTACCGCATAGGTCGCGTTGATGTAGTTAGCGTTGTCGAACCCGAGGGTTGAGTAGGCATTAGTCCCGAGATAGGGGTTAAACGTGTAGGTCGCTGAGGCCACGGGGCTGTTCGCATATCCAGGTGCGATGGCGATAGCGTTGATCGTAGTCGTCGCCGAGACAGTAATAGGGGTGCTATAAGCCGAGCTGGAAGCAGTGGGAGTGCTGCCGTCCGTGGTGTAGTAGATGGTTGCCCCGGGCGTGGCGTCGGACAAAGAAACGGACTGTGAGGAACTGTACGTGCCGGATCCAGGTGAAAACGCCGGCGTCATGGCCGTAGAAGATGCATTCGCTGCCAGCGTCACGTATTGCGATGCTTGCAGGGCGCTCCCGGCGAGCATGGATGTGCCCATGCCCGTGTATACGCCGTAAGTCGCTGCGATATAGCGATACCCGTAGGTCCCCGTTCCTACAGTCGGTGCGCTACCATTGCAGGAACTTCCACAGTTCCAGAATCCATAGGGGAAGGCCGCGTGTGGGTCATTGTTGTCGGTAGCAACCCAGTACGCTGTGCCCGGGGCCAGCGTTCCGCATCCCGAAAGGGCAACCGTTATCCAACCGCCGACCCCGGACGAGGTCGGGTTGGTGTAGGTAGCATGGCAAAGCCAGCTTGACGCTTGTGTCGTTGGGCTGGGCGCCGGAATGAGTCCGCAATCAATGTTTGCTCCTGCCGTGACCGTCCCCGTTGGCTGGTAAAAGCTGCACGAGCTGACCTGGTACCCGCCTGAATCATTCCCTGCGACCGCGTAGGTAGCGTTGATGTAGTTTGCGTAATCTGTTCCGGCGGTGGAGTAGGTATTGGTCCCCAGATAGGGATCGAAGGTGTAGGTTGCTGTTGCTATCGCACTGTTGGCGTATCCGCCGGCGACAGCCATCGCATTGACAGTCGTCGGGACTGAAATCGAGATCGCAGTATGGTAAACCGGGCTGCTGGTGGTTGGTGTGCTACCGTCGAGGGTGTAATAAATGACTGCCCCAGAAGTGGCGTCGGATATGGTCACTGATTGAGTGGAAGTGTAGGCGCCTGGCGCAGGCGAGAAGGTCGGCGTCGTGGCTGAGGAAGACGTATTCGGGGTCAACTCCACGTACTGCGAGGCCTGTAGAGTCTGCGTGAGAACCGCCCTGGTGACTTGTATTTTTGAGTTTGTGAGTTCATAAGGGTTCATGTCACGTTTTTATCCTTATTCTCCCGAACAAGGGTATCTGGTTCCACCGCACGTAGCCGAGGAACTGGGATCGGACCATCTTTGTTTTTTTATCCGCAGGGTAGTGGGTCAGCTTGACCTGAAGGCATTTACCAAGAGTTACAGCCATGAAGGCGGCCTGTTGTATGCGCCGGAGCTGATGCTGAGTGTATGGCTGTATGCGTACGCGACGGGGATGACTTCTGCGCGGCGTTTATCGCAGCGTCTAGTGGAAGATCTTGCGCTGCGTTATCTGTCCGCAGGGGCGCGGGTGGACAACTGGGCGTTGAGCGCGTTTCGACGTCGTCACGCGCTGGCGCTGAACGACGCGTTCACGCAGGTACTGGAGATGGCGCGCAAGTTGGGTTTGGGCAAGCTAGGCCGGGTAGCGATTGACTCGACACGGATTAAAGCCAACGCCAGCCGCGATCGTGTGGATACGGAGCAGACGCTGCGCAACGAGCGGGCCAAGTTGCGCCGCAACATACGCCGCTGGCAGCAGGCCTGCGACCAGGATGACTCCGAGCCGGGCGGACTGACAGTAGCCATCGAAGATGCCGAGCGCAAGCTGGCCGAGCTGCCGCGGCGTCTGGAGCGGCTGCGCAAGAGTGGATTGAAGAAACGGTCACGCACCGATGAGGACGCACGCTTTCTGCGCACCCGTCGCGGCTTTGAGCTGGGCTACACAGGGGAGCTGGCCATGTCGGAGGATCATCTGGTCCTGGCCCAGCGGGTGACGCAGGAGCCAACCGATAACGCATCTTTGTCGCCTATGGTGGAGCAGGTCAAGCTTCAGTGCGGCTCGCCGCCGGAAGAGGTGTTGGCCGATAGTGGCTACTTCTCGGTAAAGAACCTGGAGTGGCTGGAGGAGCAAAAGATAAATGCCTATCTTCCCGACTCGAACATGGCGCGGGCGTTGAACCTGGGGAAAAGATGCAAGGGCAGGGCAAAGGCGGCGGCGCACAGGCGTATGCGGCAAAAGCTACGAACTTCGTCGGGAAGGCAAGCCTATTCCCAGCGCAAGACCATCGTCGAGCCCGGCTTCGGGGTATTGAAAGAGCAGCGCGGCATGCGCCAATTCCGCACCAGAGGAAAAGAAAAAATCGCTATTGAGTTCACCTTGGCCAACATCGCCTACAACCTCACCCGTATCTACTCGTTCACACACTCCGATGAGCACCAGCCCGAGGCGCAAACCTTGCCAGGGTAGTGAATAAAATGGCAACTCATATATCCATACACTTGAAACGCCATTGCAACCCTCGTACACTCACCCCACTGCTCTCCCCCTAGAGGGGACGCTCCAAGACCATCCACTCCGTTCTCACGCACACTCTAAAGGCCCGTGCTGCTGCCCGAGTTCATTGCCGTGGCCATGCCGGTGTAGACGCCATAGGTCGCTGCAATATAGCTGTAGAAATGGGTTCCGTTGCCTACCGTGGGTACGGGCCCGTTGCAAGTGCCCCCACAGTTCCAGAATCCATAGGGGAAGCCTACGTGTGGGTCATTGTTATCTGTGGCGATCCAGTACGCTGTGCTGGGAGTGAGTGTTCCGCATCCTGAAAGAGCGACGGTTATCCAGCCGCCCACTCCGTTCGAGGTGGGGTTGGTATAGGTGGCATGGCAAAGCCAACTGGACGCCTGCGTTGTCGGACTCGGCGCGCGGATGAGTCCGCAATCAATATTTGCTCCTGCCGTAACCGTCCCCGTTGGCTGGTAAAAGCTGCACGAACCGACCTGGTACCCGCCCGAATCATTTCCTGTGACCGCATACGTGGCGTTGATGTAGTTTGCGCTATCGCCCGCTGCCGTCGAATATGCAGTATTCCCTAGATAGGGATTGAAGGAATAGGTTGCCGTGGACATCGGGCTGCTGGTATACCCAGGCGCGAGCGCAATTGCATTCACCGTGACCGGAACCCCAGTCGGCGATGTGACCAGGATCGGACTGTGGTAAACAGCGCTGTTCGTAGTTGGAATGCTGTTGTCCGTTGTGTAGTAGATCACCGCCCCTGAGGTGGAGTCGGACATGGTAATCGACTGTGCGAGTGCGTATGTGCCGGAGATGGGGCTTAAGGTCGGCGGCGCGGTGACAGAAGAGGAATTCGGAGTTGTACCCGTCAACAAGAGCTGGACCTGGTTAGGGGTGTTGAAAATGGAAGTGATCGACTCGCTCTCCGTGCCTGGCGAGACTGGAGCAAAGGTCGCGGAGAAGTTGCAAGATTGGGCCGGCAGGAGTTGGGTAAAGCTGAGACACGTAGACGTGTTTGCCACCTGGAAATCTTGGGTGTTTCCATTGATCGAATACAGGCTGCCACTCTGGTTCGCCGGTTTCAAAGCGCTGTTTCCGATGTTTAGGATGGCCGCAGTCTGCGAAGGGCTTTGCGAACCGAACGCGGTCTGAGGAAAATTGAGCTGAGCCTGCAATCCGTTTACCTGAGCGAGAACGCCCGAAAGGTCGGTCATGAGCAGACTATTGGCGTCTGCTGTAAAGACCATCTTGCTCACAGAGGGAAGATTCGTCGCAGGGAACGGTACGGTATAAGGTGTTCCGCCATTAGGTGGCACGATCGTGAACTGATTTCCGACGTCTAAGACCCAGAGCTGGCCAGCTGGATCGATAGCCAAACCTGAAGGGCTTTCCAGGCCTGGTATGTCGAGGAACGACGGAGTGGATCCATTCGCTGGGATCAGTACAACTTGACCCTGATCCTGACTTATGTCCTCCGCCTGCGGGTTCTGTAGATCTCCGACGTAGAGGTTACCCGATGAATCGGCCACCATCGAAAGGGGCGAGACGAGGTTTGCGGCACTGGTGTTCAGTTTCGAAATCGGTCCACCCGTGGGCGGGATCTTGACCACAAAGCCGGGGTTTGCACTGGTCACGCCGTCACCTGCGGGCCCCGAGTCACCGACGTAAAGGTTGCCCTGAGGGTCGATGGCGAGGCAAATAGGGTGAAAGAGCATCGAGCCTGTCGCCAGAACATATGGCGCGATTGTCGTGTTTGCTGGCACAACGACAATCTTGCCGGATCCATTTAGTCCATCCACTCCGAAGTCAGCTATGAATAAGTCGCCCGCGCCATCGAGCGCGACATCCAACGGATGAGACAACGTGATGCCTGGCGTCGCAACGGTTGTCAGAGTTGAGCCTGTTCCATTGAGACCATTCCAGGAATAAACGTTCCCGCTTCCTGCGGTTATTCCATCGTCCGCAATGTACACAGTACCGTCCTGTCCCGAGATCGCCACTCCTTGCGGCTCCACAAACGGGGGCGAGAGGCGAATGGTCGCCAGGTTAGGGATAATCCATGCCGTGGCGGCCGAGCCGGTTTCGGTGAATGGCACACTCATCAGCAAGGAGTTTGAAGGTCCGAGAAGATTAACGGCTCCGTTGCGAATTCCCGGAAATGCGGGTACTCCCTGGATGTTGGTCAGGCAGACAAACGGATTCAACGATGAAATTGGATTGCCGCCGGTCGGTGGCGAGTTGGTGTAGCTCTGGAACTGGCATGTGGTTCCTGCGCCGATCGATGCTTCCTGGCCGGGATCGCCTTGCATGGTTACCTTGAACGCAGTCAGTGTTTCGGCTGCATTCAATTCATAGTTCAGCGCAACCGCAGGGCCCGTACTGCCAACCGCGACTTGGCCAAGGTTCATTGCGTTTCCGGAGTAGATTAGCTGCGTGAGGTTGTTGTTGGTCAAATCGGTGACGTAGAGGTTACCCAGCGGATCAAGGGCCAAACTGCCAGGCGCGACGAGTCCGGTGACAGGAACCATGTATGGGGCGGAGCCTGGTGCTTGCGGCACCTCCACAATGCGCGCGTTTCCACCATCTAGCACATACCAGTTCCCAGCAGCATCAAAGCCGAGGCCGGAAGGCGCATTGAGCGTAAATCCTGTGGGAGTAACATTCTGCGCTGTCGTCTGCCCAATTGGGAGTTCGTAGACGTTGTTGGAGATTACGTCAGCGATGTATAGATCGCCCGACGCGTCGGTGGCCAACGCTCCCGGAAACAGGCTGGAAACATTGCTGATGGTAACTGCCGTCGGCGCTCCGCTCCCGGTTTGCAAAGTGGACGCACTCACTTTGTAAATGGCGAGGTTGTTTGCGTCGCCTATGTAGAGATCGCCCGCGGGGTCGAACGCAAGCGAAGCCGGGTAATTTAAGAGAGGCGCACCGGCTATCAGAGCCACGCTGCCGCCGGTCTTTAATTCAAGCACGCGCGCGTTATTTGAGTCGGCAATAAAGAGATCGCCAGTTGCGTCGATGACAACAGCTCCCGGACCGCTCAGCGTGTACCCCGGTATGCTCACCGGCGTGAGGACGCCAGCGCTAGAGACGGTAACCACCCGGTTGTTTCCGGTATCGGCAACATAGACGGTTCCATTGGGTGCGATGGCCACACCTTCGGGGAGCTGGAAGCCGGATGCCAGCGCGATCTGTCCATCCGCAACAACGGCAGGAACAGAGCCCTCTGCAATCTGTGACCCACAGAGGAGAAGACTGGAGATGAAGCAGAGATGAAAGATCGACCGGGCCGAATGAGAATTCAAGAGAACCCTTTAGCGACAGCTACTGTGAGCGAGGTGAGTAGTCAGTTGATCGAGGGATGCGAGAGTGTTCCGTGCGAGAGTCACGTTAGCCGAGCAGGATTTGCGTGCACAAGGTAATTTCGCTACGAATCGAATACTTTCGTAACTGAAGGAATTTGAGTCTGTTTGTCGTTGAAGGCACAGAAATACGTAACGGTGAGTGCGGTCATTGCCTGACTAAGTAGTAAGGCAGATATACACACTAAGTGGTTAGCGGTTTGTGCTAAAGGCGATCGATAATATGCATCTAAGATGGCGGATTTGCTATGTGTTACTTACTGCTGATCAAGACATACAGCTTAGTGTCAATTGCCTACCCGCAGCTAACTATTTCCACGCTGCCGAGACGCGCAAGTCATCTATCAATCGCCCCGGGCCCGCGGCCTGGTAACCATCGGGACGAACGTTGCGGAGCAGGTTACCAACGGCATGTGAATCACCTGTCTGTTCTCACAAACCCGCAGAACATCAACTAGAAGGTTCCGGAAAAACGGACCCTCTCTGAAGGGTACGGCCTAAAGAGCGTATGCGAGAACCCCGTTTGCAAACTCAGTCCCGCAGAGCTTGCCCTGAGCTTGTCGAATGGGGACGGTTGACCTTCACGCTTGTCCAAATTAGCTTGTTCGCTAGTTCGCTCTGGCCATCGTAGGTTGAGAAGCCTTACGCTGCCCAAGACCAGACACCTTATCGAAGCAACCGGGCCAGTCCCGAAGGGGACGGTAAAATCCAGAGCCCGGCACGGAAGTGCCGGGAAAGCTAACGGAAAGGATCGAGCCCCGGTAGGGACGCCACAGGATCATATTCGCCCGATCAGCCTCTTCGGTGGGTCGACGCCGACCCCCAACCTGATTTTCCAATCTGGCTCGCACCAGCAGTTTGTCCGTTAAACTCAACTCCTCACCGTTGACCAATTAGATTGGAAAAGCCCCTCGGTTCACCAACCACTGTCTATCGAACCGTTGCCCTTTCCTTTGTCATCAAGCGTACCGGGATTTCCTGCTTCATGGCTCTCACCGGCGCCGCTTATGTGGTTCTCCTTAAAGAGAACCACATGCAGTTGACCGAAGTCGCAACTCTGGAAAGGAAATCTGGGAAGCCGACCTGTCCCGGCGTGCCGTGGAGGGATCTGCGTTTCCACGAACCTTTCCTGGAGACGCAGAGTCCTGTGCTCAAAAAGAATTGTCATCTCGCCTGCCCGGGCATGCCGTGGGACCGGAGCGTAGCGCAGTGGAGAGATCTGCGGTCTTCCTTTATTTCTCGCGCTGATTCTAAAGCCCTCATGAGTCCGTGTTAAAAAGCAGCCGGTTAAACAGATGCAATCCTTTTTCACCGGGGTTCGACACTTTTCCCTGTGATCCGTATCTATATCGTGCGTTAGTTCACGCTTGAAGAAAATCTTCAAGCGTGGATCGTTGTCGTGCAGCCGGACCCGCATCGGCGGTGTGCTAAGAGAGCACCTCTCCTGGAGCGCGATCTCGGGATGCATGCATGCGAAGCACCTTCGCGGCTCCGTTCCGCCTTGGAAACCGCTCCACCTCGATGGAAATTTACCTTCGGGATGAGCAACCGTAAGCGTGGCGAATCATGATAGAAACTCTGGAGACGGGTAGAACCTCGCCCAGCCAACCCCTCCTTTCCGGCACGCAACCAGACCCGCTGAGGGCCTCGCCGCCAACGGCGCGGCCTTCCCCGGAACCACTTCGCCAAAACACCGCCACACCCAAAAAATACCTCCCGGAGGAAACCTAGTGCGCATAGTGCGCACATTTAAGCCATTTCCCGAACCCATTCTCCTGCAGGGGGAGGCCGAGCATTCTCATGCACGCTTAGCCCGTGCTCTCCAAAACCGGCTTACTCCGCTTACTTCGCTTACTTCGCACATTTCTACAAAAACTTTCCCGCGCCGGCGACCGCCACACCTCCCAACCACCACCCATGGCAGCCGCATGACCCTCAACCCCCGACCCCACCATCGCGACACCACCCATATGGGATAATCTCCATAAGGGACCATCGCTGCCCCGGCCGAAACTCGCCGCCAGCCCCCCAAAACTCACATGCTCAACGAACTCGAATTCGCCTACGCTCCGGTTCGCGACAAAGTCCGCGACCTTCGGGAGTATCTTTGACCGCGCCAAGCTCGACAGGGAACTGGCCTCTCTAGAATCAAAACTCTCCGACCCCGCCATCTGGTCCAATCCAACCGAGTCGCAAGTCCTCATGCGCGAGCGCAAGCGCCTCGAAGGGCAGCTCGCGATGGAGAACGAACTCGTCCGCCGCATCGGCGACATCGATGCCTACTTCGAACTCGGCCGCGAAGGCGAGTCGGTCGAGCCCGACCTGGAACGCGAGATCAAGTCCTTAAGCGAGTTCGTGGAAGAACTCGAATCCCGCACCATGCTCTCCGCCGAAACCGACCCGCTCAACGCCATCGTGACGGTTCACCCCGGCGCCGGCGGCACCGAATCCCAGGACTGGGCAGAAATGCTCATGCGCATGTATCTCCGCTGGGCCGAGCGTCACGGCTTCAAGACCGAGATCAACGACTATCAGGACGGCGAAGAAGCCGGCATCAAATCCGCCACTTTCACGGTGACCGGTGAGTACGCCTTCGGCCAGCTTGCCGGGGAGACGGGCGTTCACCGCCTGGTCCGCATCTCGCCCTTTGACCAGGCCAAGCGCCGCCACACCTCCTTCGCCAGCGTCTTTGTCTCGCCCGAGATCGATGACTCGATCCAAATCGACATCAAACCCGAGGAGCTCCGCATCGACACCTACCGCTCCGGCGGCAAGGGCGGCCAGCACGTCAACACTACGGACTCGGCAGTACGCATCACCCATCTGCCCACCAACATCGTGGTGCAATGCCAGAACGAGCGCTCCCAGCATAAGAATCGCGAGAAGGCGATGAAGATGCTGCGCTCCAAGCTCTACGAATACGAGCTGGAAAAGAAAAAGCAGATCTCGAAAAAGCTCGAAGACTCCAAGCTCGACATCAACTTCGGTTCGCAAATCCGGTCTTATGTACTGCAGCCCTACCGCATCGCCAAAGACCTGCGCACCCGGGTCGAAGTGGGCGATGTAGACGCCGTACTCGATGGCAACCTCGACCCGTTCATCCGCGGCTACCTGATCATGCGCCGTCAAGGCGGAGTCCCCGTGGCCGTCGAAGAACCGGCCGATGTGGACTGAGCATCCAATCTACCTATGCCGAACACGTTGAACGCGCCCGAGACCATCCGCACCATTCTGGAGAAAAGCAAAACCATCGCCGTACTGGGCCTCTCCGATAACCCCGATCGTGCCGCTTTCCACGTTTCCAAGTACATGCAGCAGGAAGGGTACCGCATCATTCCGGTTCACCCCGGGGCCGACAAGGCTCTCGGGGAGAAGGCCTACCCGTCCCTCGACGCCGCCTATGCCGCGGAGGGCCCAATCGACCTGGTGGACGTATTTCGCGCTTCCCAATATGTCCCGGAGATTGTCAAAGACGTGATGCGGCTCAAAATCCCCTATCTCTGGCTACAGGAGGGCGTTTGCCACGACGAAGCGGTCCAATGGGCCGAAGCCGACGGCGTCCAGGTGGTCATGGACCGCTGTATATATAAGGAGCATGCCCGCCTGGCTCGCACCCTGACCCGCTAAGCCCATTCAGGGTCTAGGCAAGGAGGGCTTTGTAACGTCGCGGGCCAGTCCAGCGTCATACAATATAAGGGCACTCGAGTCACTCCCATGTATGCCTAGCCTTCGCCAAATTGTTTCGACCCTATGTTTGACCCTGTGTGCCGGGCTCACCGCCACGGCCGCACCCGTCGCCCCGGCCACCGCCGCGCCCGCGCAGGGTCCGGTGCGCGCGCAGCACCTGACCGTTGAGCTGCTCCCGCTCGAGGGTTCCATCCAGCCCGGAAGCACCACCACCGTCGGCCTGCACTTCAACCTGGATAAAGGATGGCATGTCTACTGGGTCAACGCGGGTGACTCCGGCGAGCCGCCCCGCATCAAGTGGAACCTTCCAGCTGGCATCACCGCCGGCGCCATGCAGTTTCCCGCGCCCCGGCGTCTGCCCCTCGGCCCGCTGATGGATTTCGGTTATGAGGATGAGGTCCTTTTCCCCATGACCCTGACCGCCGATTCCACTCTGAAGGTGCCCTCCACCGCCCCCATCAGCGCCCATGTCGACTGGCTGGTCTGCCGCGAGGTTTGCATTCCCGGCAAAACGGACCTGGCCATGCCGCTGCCGGTCGCGGCGCAACAAGGCCCGGTGAACCCGGCCCGGCAGGCTCTCTTCGATCGCTTCCGCGCCCGCCTGCCCCAGCCGCTTCCGTCCTCGGCCAAAGCCGTCTTCGGCTCCACTCCCGGCGGCTTCGCGGTCGCCGTCACCGGCCACCCGGCCACCAATGCAGAGTTCTTCCCTCTAGAGCAAAGTCAGATCGTGAACGCCGCGCCCCAACCCGTCGAGGCGGTGGACGGCGGTGTCAAGATCTCGCTGAAGAAGGATGAAAACTTCCACACCCAACCCGCGCACCTGAACGGAGTGCTCCTGCTGGGGGACGGCACCGCGTACGAGATTCACGCTCCCCCCGGGGCGCTCCCGGCCGCCGTCGCCGGAGTATCCTCCGCCGGCCTGCTCGACCTCCTCCGCTTCTGCTCTCTGGCTTTTGTCGGCGGGCTGATCCTCAACCTCATGCCCTGCGTCTTTCCCGTCCTGTTCATCAAGGGCCTTTCCCTGGTAGAAGCTTCCCGTCATGCCCACAGCAAGGTACGTGCGCACGGCTTGGTCTACGCTTTGGGAATCCTGGTTTCGTTCTGGGCGGTGGTTGCCTTGTTGTTGGGGCTCAAGGCTGGGGGACGCCAGCTCGGTTGGGGCTTCCAGTTCCAGTCGCCCGGATTCATCGCGGTCATGGCGCTGCTGCTCTTTTTCCTCGGCCTCTCGCTCGCCGGCATGTTTGAGATTGGGCTCACCGTGACCAACACCGGTTCGAGTCTGGCCGCACGCAACGGCTACGCCGGCAGCTTTTTTACCGGAGTGCTGGCCATGGTGGTGGCGACCCCTTGCACCGCGCCCTTCATGGGGGCCGCCATCGGTTTCGCGCTGGCCCAAAGCACCGGCTCTGCGTTTGCCGTGTTCACCGCCCTGGCCCTTGGCTTGGCTGCGCCCTATGTGCTGCTCACCTTTTATCCCGCGTGGATGCGCCACTTGCCCCGGCCCGGCGCATGGATGGAAGTGCTCAAGCAGGCCACGGCTGTTCCCATCTTTGCTACGGTCATCTGGCTGGTGTGGCTCTTCGCGTCCTCGGCCGGGGTCGATGCTCTCACCGCTCTGCTCGCCGCTTTGCTGTTGCTGGCGATCGCCGGTTGGATCCTGGGACGTTGGCCCGCACGGCGCGTGGCTTCGGTCTTTGCCGTCTCCGTGATCGTCCTGGCAGTGGCAACACCGCTCTACGCCCTATGGCTGTTTCCGCAGGCGGACACCAACAGCGCGCGCGCCGGAGCCAGCCAGGCTGGTTGGGAACCGTACAGCCGCGCTGCCATTGAGCAATATCGAGCCCAGGGGCGTCCCGTGTTTGTCGATTTCACCGCTCGCTGGTGCCTGAGCTGCCAGGTCAACGAGCGCGCAGTCCTCAATCGCGGAGATGTGCGCCGGCGACTGCGCGACTCCGGCATCGTTCTCGTGCGCGCCGACTGGACCAAGCACGATGAGAGCATTGCTTCCGCACTCACTGAGCTTGGCCGCAGTGGTGTGCCCACCTACGTGGTTTATCGTCCTGGGCAGCCGGCCCTGGTATTGCCTGAGGTACTCACACCGGGCGTCGTCTTTGGGGCGCTCGATCAGCTCGAGAATCGCCCCCGGCCCAACACCCAGGCGATTCTCGAACACTAACCGTAAGCAGCAACCCGCAAGAGGATCAGCCCGATGAACCGCAAATCTCACGTCCATGCCCACTTGGCCGCGATTGTGGCCGCCGTCCTCACCCTCGCCTCCACCACCCCGGCCCGCGCTGCGCAGGTTGGTGCCCCGGCGCCCGACTTTCACGGAACCGACACCAACGGTAAAACCCAAAGCCTCGACCAATACAAAGGCAAGTACGTGGTGCTGGAATGGCACAACCACGATTGCCCTTACACCATCAAGCACTACAAGAGCGGAAACATGCAGTCGCTGCAAAAGGAGTGGACCGCGAAAGGCGTCGTCTGGTTCACCGTCATCTCCTCTGCGCCGGGCACCCAGGGTTATGTGGATGCCGGCCAGGAAAACGCCTACATGAAGAAAATGGGAGCGCAGCCGACGGCAGCCATCCTCGATCCTAAAGGGGAGATTGGGCATCTCTACGAAGCCAAGACCACGCCCAATATGTACGTGATCGATCCCAGCGGGAAGCTGATCTATGCCGGCGCCATCGACGATCATCCAACGACCGATATCTCCGACATCCAATCCTCGAAGAACTACGTCTCCGCGGCATTGTCCGAGGCCATGAATGGGAAGCCAGTACAAACCGCGGTGACCCGTCCTTACGGTTGCTCGGTGAAGTATTGGCAGTAAGCAGGTGAAAACTGATGTCTCTTTCGCTATTTCGTGGGCTGGCCGCTGTCGTGCTGGCGGCCAGTTTGGTTCCAACGCCGCTCCGCGCGCAGCAAGGTCCACCGCCACGCAAGCCCGGAGCAAGCGCCCGGAACCCAGGCAAATGACCCGCATGCCGCCGACGAACTGGCGGCACAGCGCCAGGCCTTGGGATTTCTCGGCTACCTCGACCAGGGACGTTTCGCTGACAGCTATGCCTACACCAGCATGCTGATTCGCACCCAGCTCGACCGCGATGCCTTTTCCACGCAAATTCAGAAAACGCGCGTGAATACCGGCGCGCTGCAGTCTCGTGAGCTGATCGATTCTGCCTACTCGACGACCGTGCCGGGAGCTCCGGAGGGGCAGTACGTGATCCTCCACTACCACGCCAGCTTTGCCAATCGTCAGGATGCGGTGGAGACAGTGACCCTCGCCTTCGCCAAAGGCTATTGGCGAGTGGCCGGCTACTACATCAAGTAAGTCGCTTTCAAACAGGTCGCGAGCGGACAAAGGTAAAGCGTTTCTTGAAGCGCAGGAAGGGGCTTTCCAGGTAGCGATAGGAGAGCATTCCCGTAGCCACGGTGGCAGGCAGGGCAATGGCCATGACCGTGAGCTGAAAAGCCAGTGGACTCAGATGGCCGCCGCCGAAGTGGTTGAGCAGATCTCTCACCAGGCCGAGCCAAAGTACGTGGAAGACGTACAAGCCGTACGAGATCTTTCCCAGGTAGAGGAACGGCTGTTGCAATCTGCCCGCCGGCAATGGCAGGCAGCTGAAGAAGAGGCAGAGACATCCCGGCAGTGCGATCAGGTAGCGCGGCCCAATGTGCAGCAGATCGTGCGGGAGCACCGGATCGCCGCTAAAGACAGCGGCCTGCGCCGCGCGCATGCACAGCAGTCCGGCGACGAAGAGTCCCCAGCGCACGGGTTTGGATAGCTTGGGGACGCGGCCGCGCAGCACAACCGCCGTCATGGTTCCCAGCGCAAAAAACTGAAACTGCACCAGGCTGTTCACCCAGATCCCCGGATCGAGTGTTTGGCCCTGGTGCAAGAGCCGGGCTAGTGTCAGGTACGCCGCTGTCATCAACACCGTGCTCACCCCCAGTAGCGAACCCGGGCTGAGGTACTTCACGATGCACGGCCACAGCAGGTAGAACTGTTCCTCTAACGAGATGCTCCACAGGGGAAAGAGAAATCCTGGCGGATAGCCATGGCCCACGGTGTACCAGTTGGTGAAGAGCAGCATCAGCGCGGCTCCCCAGGCCAGTGAGACCGAATGGGCAGGAGAGAAGAGCCCGTAAAACCAGCCCGCGCCGATCATGGCGAAGTAGAGCGGCCAGATGCGAAGAATGCGCCGCACGTAGAACGCTGGAATGTGGATGGTATCGGGTTTCGCGCTTCTCGCGCAGCAGTAGTTCCGTAATCAGGTAGGAGCTGAGAAAGAAGAAGATGCAGACGCCAAATTCCCCGGCGCGCCCAATGGCTCCCAGTTCAGTAGGCTTATCGAGGTGTGAAACCAGCCCGTGCGCAACAAACACCAGCAGGAAAGCCAGGGCCCGGAGAATATCGAGGCCAGGCCGGTAGAAGCTATCTACTCGGGTCTCGGGCCTCTCCACCTCATAGAGGACGGCGGTGGTGGTCGACATCGTTTTACACCGGGAGGTACCCCCGATAGCAACCGGGACCATCAAGGCAGCCCACAGGAACTGGCTCCTGAACCACCATGACGCGCGTACAGTATCTCTGTACAAAACGTACAGCGTGGAACTACAGGGAACTATCACCGTTTCGTGGGATCGAATCTTCACCCCGCAAACCTACTGGCCCCAAACACCCGCAAACCGACCTTTTGAGTTCTGTTCCGCCAGTCCGCTAGCGGTTTCTCTTGTCATCGGCTTGAGCCTGGGCCGGATTGACCTCTTCTTTGCGGATAGGTTTCATTCTGAAGCTAGAGAGTTACGACGAGTGGCTATATGAGGCGGCGGTTGGGTGGGTATTGTCGCCGGGCGGGTTTCAAGACTAACCTCGTGCCAGAAATACCGGAGCGAGAGGACAAGCCATGAGAAACCACACAAGATCGACTGCAGCGATTTTTGTCTTGTTATTGTTGACGGCCCTTATCCCTTCGCCAGGCGGCTCAGAGACCCCGCCACCAGCGGGTAAACAAAACCAGAAGCAACCCAAAGGCGACATGGTCTATGTCTGTGCATGCCTGCAAACAAAGTCCTGCGACTGCATGACCGAAGCCAAGACGGAAGGGCCCTGCGCCTGCGGGACCCAGGGCGGCCCACCACTGAAGGCGGTGCCGCACGACAGCGCCTGGGCGAAAGAAAACCGCGACGCGCTCGCAAAGTAATTGCTCACTCCTTGAAGGTTTCACTCCCGCGTGCTCAAAGAATCTTGCTGCCTCTCAAACTAGAATCGACCTCAGCGGTTGCGTATTGTCCGTAGAGAGGGACTTGAACTGCATGCGTATCGCCGACCTGCGTGAAGTCACCACGCCTATCGCTTCGCCTATCGCCAACGCATATATCGATTTTTCCAAGATGACCTTGTCGCTGGTTGCCGTCGTCACCGATGTCGTGCGCGACGGACGAACCGTAATCGGCTATGGATTCAACTCCAACGGCCGCTACGGACAGGGCGGCCTCATTCGCGAGCGCTTCGCGCCTCGCGTGCTGGAGGCTGAACCCAGCACTCTGCTCAACGACGCCGGTGACAATTTCGACCCGGATCGAGTCTGGCAAACGATGATGCGCAACGAGAAGCCTGGTGGGCACGGCGAACGCTCGGTCGCCGTCGGCACCATCGATATGGCGGTGTGGGATGCGGTCGCGAAAATCGCGGGCAAACCGCTCTTCCGCCTGCTTGCAGAACGCTACGGCACCGTGGCGGATCCTCGCGTCTTCGTATACGCCGCAGGTGGCTACTACTATCCGGGCAAGAATCTTGAGGCGCTGCGTGCCGAGATGCGCAGCTACCTCGACCGCGGATATACGGTGGTAAAGATGAAGATCGGGGGCGCCGGTCTTGAGGAAGATCGCCACCGCATCGAGGCGGTGCTGGCGGAAATTGGCAGCCAGGCCCAGCTTGCCGTGGACGCCAACGGCCGTTTCGATCTGGAGACAGCCATTGCTTATGCGAAGATGCTGCGCGAGTATCCCCTGTTTTGGTACGAGGAGGCGGGCGATCCGCTGGATTATGCGCTCCAGGCAACGCTGGCGCAATTCTATCCCGGTCCCATGGCCACCGGTGAGAACCTGTTCAGCCACCAGGATGCGCGCAATCTACTGCGCTATGGCGCCATGCGCCCTGACCGCGATTGGCTGCAATTCGACTGCGCCTTATCGTATGGGCTTTGCGAGTATCTCCGCACCCTGGAGGTCATTAAAACAGAGGGCTGGTCTCCGCGCCGCTGCATCCCGCATGGCGGTCATCAGATGTCTCTGAACATTGCCGCAGGCTTGGGGTTGGGCGGCAATGAAAGCTATCCCGATCTGTTTCAACCCTACGGTGGCTTTCCCGATGGAGTACGTGTGCAAGATGGATACATCATCATGCCGGAGTTGCCGGGCATTGGCTTTGAGGGCAAGGCTGATCTTATTCGCGTGATGCGTCAATTGGCCTAAGACGTTGTGCCCGTATTCGCGAGTTCATTCGGCTTCCATACGTAGAGGAACTCCTCATCGCTCGATGTCGCTACCTCAATTCCCATTTTCTTGGTGGCGCGGCTCAGGGCGGAGCGGATGTTCTCTTTCGTATCGGGCAACGCAGAGAGCGGAACCTTTAGAGCCTTCCCATCTTCCAAGAGACCGATGTCGCTGAGCAGTTGCTCGATGATCACCCTATGCTTTCCGTCGCGCCCCTTGGGCACATCGGTTTGGAGCATTGACTCAAATCGCATAGGGGATGGGTTGAGCGTCGACTCCTTTTTCATCGATATAAACCTCTCTTTCTCCGAGCGCGTAACGTAAACGTGACGTAAAGCTGCCGATAACGTACGATGCCGAAAATTTAACATAAGCTGCCGCCTCAGTCATCTAAAAATAAATAGGAGTTGAAGATGCCACATAAATAAAACATTTATAAAGAGTTAACCCGTATCTGAGCTACCCTGCTAGGCTTTTTCTAGAGGTGGAAACCACATGCCATTGCACTTCGAAACGATAGAGCTCAAGGAGTTGGCGTTGAAGCTCAACAGCGCCCGTCTGGTGCTGATTGTCGACGACGAGGTGCGGATCGCAGACACTCTCGCCGCCATCCTGACGCACAGCGGATTCAAAACGATGGTTGCTTACGATGCGGCAAGTGCCTTGGAAATTGCCCAGGCCACACCGCCCGACATGTTACTCTCTGACGTTTGCATGCCTGGATTGAGTGGCGTTGACCTGGCTTTGGCCGTTCGTCGAACGATTCCAAGATGCAAGATTTTGTTATTCTCCGGCCAGGCGGAAACGATGGACCTGCTCAGTGCAGCCCGAGAGGCAGGGCAGACCTTCACTATCCTCGCGAAACCGTTACATCCGACGAAACTGCTTGCCTGGGTCGCGAAACTTCTCGAAGTGGACGATTTCAGCGAACAAGACACCCGCATCCTTCCTCGCACTGTCGACAGCAGGAACGGAATTGATTACGCGGCTACGTTGCATGAAAGCATGGCGTAGCCAGGTTTCCAGAAGGTCTCAAACTCAGTACTCTTGAACGGGCATACCTCTTTTGACCCATTGGGTGGGAGGGGTGCGGCCCAGGCGGAGTACACGCTTTGCTTCCAGGATCTGCGGAAACTTCCGCCACGACAAGCCGCCGCTCCATACTGGGCCCCCTGTGGCTTCAGGTGCTGATCGGCATCCTGTTGGGCGTGGCGGTAGGCATCCTGTTTCCCCACAGCGGTGCGTCCCTCAAGCCGCTGGGTGACGGCTTCGTCAAGCTCATTCGCATGACGCTGGCGCCGATCATCTTTGGCACCGTGGTGGTCGGCATCGCAAAAATGGGCGACCTCAAAGAGGTGGGCCGTGTCGGCGCGAAGGCGCTCCTCTACTTCGAAGTGGTATCCACTCTTTCGTTGTTGCTTGGCTTGCTCGCGGTGGATTTGCTGCAACCCGGCAGCGGGATGAACATCGATGCGGCGACTCTGGATTCCACAGCGATCTCCAGTTATACCGCCAATGCTGCCCATCCTGGGTTCGTCGCGTTCGTGATGAACATCATTCCGGCCAGCGCCGGTGAGGCGTTCGTCAGCGGAAACATGTTGCAGATCATTCTCGTTGGGGTATTGTTCGGACTGGCACTTTCACAGTTTCGCGAGCGGGCGCGTCCGCTGGTGCAGATGCTGGACGTTTTTCTTGAGGGCATGTTCGGCGTCGTAAAGTTCATCATGTATCTGGCGCCCATTGGCGCCTTCGGGGCGATGGCCTTCACCATCGGGCAATATGGTGTGGGGAGCCTCATCCCTCTCATGAAGTTGACGGCAGAGGTGTGGGCGGTTTCCATCCTTTTTGTCGTGGTTGTCCTCGGAGGCATTGCGCACTTTTGTGATTTCAGTCTGCTATCGCTGCTGCGCTACATCCGCGAAGAGATTCTGATTACCCTGGGAACTTCTTCCTCGGAGGCGGTCCTGGCTCCCTTGATGCTTAAGCTCGAGAAGCTTGGCTGCGCGGAGCCGGTCGTCGGGATGGTGATGCCTGCGGGGTACACCTTCAACGCGGATGGAACCGCAATCTATCTTGGCATGGGCGCCATCTTCATCGCCCAGGCAACCAATACGCATCTCGGCTTGGGCGATCAGGTGGTGATCCTGCTGGTGCTGATGTTCACCTCGAAGGGGTCGGCGGGCGTGGCCGGCGCGGGCTTTGTCACTTTGGCGGCTACACTCGCTTCTTTGCACCAGGTTCCCGTTGCGGGCCTTGTTCTGCTGCTCGGCGTGGACCGTTTGACCAACGCCGCACGCGCTGTGGTGAACGTCATCGGCAGTTGCCTGGCGACTGTTGTGGTAGCGAAGTGGGAGAAGGCGTTCGATACGGAACGAGCTGAATTGGTCCTGGGAAGTCTCAGCATGAAATAGGGAATTCAGTCGAAAGTGGTCGGCCACTCCGGATGATCAGCGTGTTCGAACATATGTTCTATCTGATAAGGAGTGATGCGCACAGCTGAAAGACGAGGCAACTCGTGGCGCGAGAAGAAACCCACCTCTGGCGTTTCGAAGCTTGGGGTGATCTCGCCGCCAAGGAGTTCGCACAGGAAGTAAAGTTTGTAGGAGTGGCTCGGAATCGGCGGGTGGGGGTGCTTGTTGCGGTCGAACACCGCCGCCAGTTTTCGCGGCGCCACGTCGAAGCCCGACTCCTCTTTCACCTCGCGCACTACCATGGCAGTGGGGGACTCGCCCACATCGGCCCATCCACCAGGCATGGTCCATCCACCGTCCTCACGCTCACGCACCAAGAGAATTTGGTTCTCAACCACCACCGCCCCACGCACCTCTACTTTGGGCGTGGCATAGCCGACTTCGCCGCGGAAAAGATCTAAAAGCTTTTGCGAATCGGGCATACCGCTGCCCGCGGCCATCATCTCCGCGGCAATGGCCTGCAGTTCTTCATAGCGCTGGCGATCGTAGTGATCGCGCGTGAAAGTAAGCCCGGTCTGTGCAATGGCCTGCAGCCGCTTGGTCCAACTCAGCCACTGCGGATCCGCTTGTTGATCCATGCTCCTCCCTATTTCTCTCGCTTTGCCTGGCGGATTCGACGCAACTCATCCATCCGCTGGGCCAGTAGTTTTTCCCGGCCCTCGTTCGTCGGATGGTAGAACTCGCGCCCGAGCAAATTTTCCGGCAGGCAATCCATGTCGGCTACCCGCCCTTCGAGATCATGCGCATACTGGTAGCCTTCGGCATATCCGAATTGCTTCATCAGCGGTGTGGGTGCATTTCTCAAGTGGAGTGGCACAGGCTCCGCACGATGGGCTTCGATCTCCGCAGTTATTTCGCCATAAGCGGTATAGAGCGCATTCGATTTGGGCGCCAACGCCATGTAGACCGCGGCCTGGGCCAAGGCGAGATCGCCTTCGGGCGAGCCCAGGAAATCCATCGCGTCGCGAGCTGCGAGGGCCAATCGCAACGCCTCCGGTGCGGCGAGGCCAATGTCTTCGACCGCCATCCGTACCAGGCGCCGGGCGACATACATGGGGTCTTCTCCGGCCTTGAGCATCCGGCCCAGCCAGTACAGCGAAGCGTCGGCGTCGCTGTTGCGGATGCTCTTGTGCAGGGCAGAGATCAGGTTGAAATGCTCTTCGCCCTGCTTATCGTAGAGCAGGACCCTCTGCTGCAGGGCATTTTGCACGATCTCGCGGGTGATCACTCCGCCGGCTGCAAGCTTGGCCGCTGTTTCGAGGGCATTGTAGGCATAGCGCGCATCTCCATTGGCGTAGCTGGAGATCATCTCGATGGCATCGTCCGGCGCTGTGACGTTGAGGGTGCCCAGACCGCGCTCTTTGTCGGCCAGGGCCCGCTTGAGCAACTGTGTCAGTTGCTCATCGCTGAGCGGGTTCAGCCGGTAGACGCGGCACCGGGAAAGCAGAGCCGCGATCACTTCAAAGGAGGGATTTTCCGTGGTCGCCCCAATCAGGCGGATGGTGCCGCGTTCAACGTAGGGTAGAAACGCATCCTGCTGAGCCTTGTTGAAGCGGTGGATCTCATCGATGAACAGGATGGTTCGCGATCCGAAGCCGGCAGCCTTCTCCGCGTCGACCATGACCTGCTTGATTTCCTTGATGCCGCCCATCACCGCGGAAAATTCGATGAAGCTAGCCTGGGTAGTCTCGGCGATGATCTTGGCCAGTGTGGTCTTGCCCACTCCAGGAGGTCCCCACAGAATCATGGAGCCGGCATCGTCCCGCTCGATTTCCACCCGCAAAGGTTTACCCGGACCAAGCAAGTGCTCCTGGCCAACATAGTCCTCCAACGTGCGCGGGCGCATGCGCTCGGCGAGAGGAGTGGTCCGGCTGCCGCCGCGCTTAAGCGTGCCCTCGTCGGGAACCTGGCTGAAGAGACTCATGGACGATCCTGGTCTATTGTCTCCGCCTTCCGGCGCTGGCGCATGGCGTCGTACAGCAACACGCTGCCCGCGATCGCTGCGTTCAGGCTTTCCACCGCGCCGGTGAAGGGAATCGTCACGCGCGCGTCTGCTTGTGCGATCCAGGCATCTGGCAGTCCGGACCCTTCATTGCCAACCAGCAGTGCACTAGGCCCGCGCATATCTGGTTCGGTGTCTCCATCCCGGGCTACGGCTGCGAGTATCCGCACCCCGTGGCCGCGCAGGGCATGAAAGGCGTCGTCGGCGGTGAGGGGCAGCACCGGCAGGCGGAAGGCGGATCCCGAGGACGCGCGCAAGGTCTTGGCATTCCACAGGCTTACCGTGCCGGGAAGCAGGATCATCCCGGTGGCGCCAAAGGCTTCCGCCGAGCGAACCAGGGTGCCGAGGTTTCCCGGATCCTGCAGGCCAGCGGCGATCAGCAGCAGAGGATGGGGCCGCGGCGCCCTCGGGAACATCGCCTGCACCGTGAACTGGGGCGCTTCCACCAGCGCGGCGACACCCTGCGGATGCTCCGTCACGGTGGCACTCAAAAAGACGTCCTCGACTCAGGATCAACACCTCGGCATTGCCTGACGGAAACTGCTGCAGCAGCTCCTCGTGGCCCTCTAGTAAAAACACTGTGTCCAGGTTCAGGCCACTCTTGACCGCTTCCTGCACCAGGTGGAGACCTTCGATCGCGATATGGTCATGCGCCGTTCTCAAGCCCCGCGACAGACCCGCGCGCAACTCTTTCACCCGGGCATTCTGCCGGCTCTCCACCCTCCGCGGGCCCGATGCTGCGATCGATTTCATGCTTGGTGAACTCTTCGCGATTGTACCCGCAGGTGCCCGTTGCGATGGGGCGAACGACTTGTCACATAGCGGCCGAGCCCATTCCGGGGTAGACTGCCCCATGAGAGAAGCGGTCGGCCGGTTGCCTTGGCGAGCCCATGCCGCGGACGTCATCCGCCGCCTCACCGGGTCTGGTACTCTCGATGAATTGCCCCAAATCTGTACTAGGGTGGAGCTCTCTTGTTGGCAGAAATTCTGCGCGTGCACCCGGACGAACCGGAGCTGGAACGGATCAAATACATCGTTGCCTGCTTGCGAAGCGGCAAGGTGGTTGGCGTTCCGACCGATACCTTTTATGGTTTGGCGGTCGACCCGGTCAATCTGATGGCGGTGGAACGCATTTACGAAATCAAGACCCGGCTCAAGCACAAGCCGTTATCGTTGCTCATTGCAAACGCGTCCCAAGCTTACGAGCTGGCGCGCGATATCGACTCCCGGTTCGACAAGCTGGCGGAGCGTTTCTGGCCCGGGCCGCTCACCTTGATTGTTCGTGCCGGTTCGCGTCTGCCTCTGCGTTCGACGGCGAACACCGGCAACGTGGCCCTGCGCGTCCCCGGCGCGGTGATTCCCCGTGCCATCGTGGAGGAGTTGGGTTTGCCCATCACCGCTACTTCGGCAAACCTGCAGGGCTTGCCCGAATGCAATTACGCCGCCTGCGTGCGCGATCAGATTGGCAATCGCATTCCGCTGATTGTGGATGGTGGTCCCACCGGCCGTAGTGTTGCTACCACCATCGTGGACCTCTCCACCGATGGTCCGTGGGAGATTCTTCGGGAAGGAGCCATCCCGACCCACGAGATAGCGCTTACCTTGCAACGCTGACAGAAAGTCCGATGGGGCCGACGATGAAGAACGGAATGTTGCCCACCGGATCTCCTGTTGTGCCGCACAGGAAAAAGCCGCGCGTGCTTCGGCTCTTGCTGCTCGCCGCTTTGGTAGGCATTCTGGGATGGTTTCTTTGGCTATACGGGCAGATTCACTTTTACGCCACGCATGATCAGGCGCGTCCAGCTGACGCGATTGCCGTCTTTGGCGCAGCGGAATATGATGGCCGTCCCTCGCCGGTGCTTCGTGCTCGTTTAGATCATGCGCTTGCCCTCTACCGCGAGCACCTCGCTCCGCTGGTGATCACCTTGGGTGGTGGCGGGGATCCGCGGGATTCTGAAGGGGGCGTCGGTCACGACTACCTTCTCGCCCATGGCGTCCCGGAGAACCAGATCATTGCTGAGACCCAAAGCACCAACACGGAAGAATCCGCCGCGCGCCTGGCCGCCATTGCCCGGGAGAATCACCTGAACCGCATCCTGGCGGTCTCCGATGGAACCCACTTGTTTCGCATCCATGCTCTTTGCACCAGCAGGGGGCTCACGGTATCCACTTCGCCCCGCGCGGAAGCTCGTCCTCTCGGCTTTTGGGATTCGACCATGCGGCTGATGCACGAAATGATCAGCTACTCGCTTTGGCGGTTGAAGGTGCATTGAAGAAGAGCCTCTGTCCGGATCACGGAACCCGGGCTTCCTTTGCAGGTAAGAAGGGCTAGCGCATGATCGCGAAACAGACGCCGGCGAACACCGCGGCCGCGAGGGTAGAAAGAAAGTTCACCGCGTCATTGTTGAGCCAGCCGCGCCGCTCTGCGGTCGCACCCAGCAGGGAATCGACGAATAGACCACTGAGGCCGCCCACTCCCGCGCATACTGCATCGCCGGTACCCAGTCCAAGGGTAAACGCCGCCACCAGTACTACCAGGACAGCGCCTCCCGTTCCGGCCAGGGTGCCGGCGAGACTGATCGCCCCATCGGTGCCGGGGGGCACACTGCGGCCAGTCGTCACCATGAGGGGTTGGCCGCCCAGTACCACGCCCAATTCGCTGGCAAGGGTATCTGCCGTAGCCTCAGCCAGGGACGCAGCTACGGCGACGGCGTAGTACGTGCCAGGCAACGGATGGGAGAGGGCGGCGGCCGCTCCCAATCCGGCGACTCCCAGATTGGCCGCTACCTGGGCGGCGTTCCGGCCACGCTTATCTTCCGCCACGTCCAACCGTTGTTTCTTGGCTCTGCCGAACCTGGTCGCGGAAAAAGTGAGCAAGAACAGCGCCAGCAAAGGCGGCAGCGCGGAGTGGTACCACGTGGCCACGCCCGACGCGGGAAGAGGAGCCAGGGTAAGAACGGCAGTGATGACCCCACCGGTCAATGCGGCGAGCGGCGTCGCCGCACGGGCCAGGAATACCAGCAATGCGAATCCCAGGCTGATGCCCAGCGCGGTTTGCGTAGAGCCAGTCCAAACCGTTGTGGCTTGGCGCACGGCCGCGATTGCACAACAGGGAACGACTGCGGCCAGCACCAGCCACGACTGCCACCGCATTTGCTGTTCCTGAACCTGCATCGTTCATTTTAGGCCCGGCGTATCGCTGAATACGCGAACCCATTTACAATCATCTTTCTAGCAAGAAATGAAACGTAGTGAGGTATTCACGGGTGCTTAGCGTTGCATGGTTCCAGTCATGGAGCCGGCGGAGTGTGTATTTGCCAGAGTTTTCCTTCAGAATTCTTCCACGAGTTGCCACCGGTTGTTCCATCAGCGTTGCTTTACTGCTGGCAGGATGCGGAGACACTCCCCGGCCGGTCGTCACCCCAGTAGCCGTCACCGGACCCGCCCCCCAGCCGCAGAGTTACGCCGTAGTGACTACCAGCACAGGCTCTGGCGCGCCCGGCTTGGCGAATGTGTTCGATGCTTCCGGCGACACGCTGCTGACCCAGGCGACTCTGGGGATCAACCCGTTGGCCCTCACCCTCAGCACGAGTGCAGGTTCGGCCACCACTGCCAATACCGATGGGACAGTTAACAGCTTTACCCCGTCGACCACCCTGCAGACCAAGAACATTCAGAGCAGCACCTTGCTGCAGCCGGCTACCCCGGTCAACCTGCTTTCGACCGCAAGCAATCTCTTCATTACCGAACCCAATGTCCCCGCAGTGGCGGTGCTGACCAATAATTCGAGTGGTATTTATCAGCTCACCCAGCAGCTCCCGGTTCCGGCCAGTCCCATCAACCTAGCTGGCAACTCCAGCGCCGCTCGTGTGTACTCGATTACCCAGGATAACGGCACCAACACGGTCGCCTTCGGGGATTGCGAGACTCCTTCGACGGTGACGACTCCCGGGCAGGTGCAGTCCATCGAAATTTCCACCATCACGATTTCGCGGACCCTGCCGGTAGGCATCTGCCCCGTCTACGGCGTCGGTTCTACCGACAACAACCGGGTATTCATTCTCAATCGGGGAAGCGGCACCGTCACCGTGATTAATAGCCAGTACAACACGCTCGACACCACGGCAAACCGGCAGAATCTGGATCCGGCAACCGGCACCCTGCTGTTGCCGCCGCCATCCGGCACGCCGGTGGCGGGATTCAATGCCGGCCCGGTCTTTGCCGACTACTTTGCGCCTTCCTCTCAGCTGGTCACGGCCAACTACGATTCCAACACCATCACCATCATCAATGTGAGCCTCGATCAATTCGGAAATGACTCTCCGCTGTTTGGCCAGGCGGTAACGGTTCCGGTGGGCAACGGGCCTGCGACCCTCACCATTTTGCGCGACGGAAGCCGGGTCTACGTGGCCAATCAGAAGGACAGTACGGTGAGTGTGGTGAGCCTTACCAACTACCAGGTGCTGGCCACGATTCCTGTGGTCGGGCATCCCATTTCGATCGCCTCAACCTTCAGTACGCCGTTCGGGCAGATCTATGTTCTCCCTTCCGACCAGCCTTATATGAGCGTCATTCGCACCGACACCAACCAGGTGGCAGCGTCCATTCAATTGGATGGAACCGGCGTGGATGTGCACACCAGCGCGCAATCGGTGGCTGCTAACAGCAGCACGACAGGCACGGTGGCAAATGCCATCAACGTTAGCCACGCCAGCGGATCCGGAGCACCATGTGGTTTCGGGGCAAGGTGTTATCAGGCGACGCCATTGGCGTCCAAATCAAAGAGCGGCAAGTAAGAGAAACTCCAGTTAGACCCGATTTTCGTGTCGGTAGACGAAGACAGAGCTACGAGCGGAAGAGGTCCTGAACGAAGGGCACGGGTTTAGCTGTGCCGTAAATCCCGTGCCCTTCGTCGGAGTTTGTGGCTTACCTGAGTAGTGGTGTCTCTTGGGGCGAGATTTGTGGCTCACCTGAATAGTTGTGCCTTGTGGCGAGCCTGTATAAGGATCAGCTTCCGGTTGCTCCCGACAAGATGATCGGCGTGGTGGGCGAGGTGGCTCCGCCGGCATTCTCAATCGTCACTCCGAACGCCTTGGCCGCAATGCCTGCGGGAAGCGGCGGTAACACCAGCGTGGCCGTACCCACTGAGTCCGGACGAAAGACTCCGGCCGGCACGGGAGCCGTGCCGCTTGCTGGGATTACCCAGAGCTCATACGCCTTGTCCGCGGGCAACGGCTTCAAATTAGTCGCCAACAGAATCAGCGCTCCACGGTCGGGCAGGTAAGTGGCGCGTGCGCTTGGCTCAAGCGGCGCTTTGCCTTCTGTCAACGTCACCCGCTGAGCAGCCGGCGCGGTCAGCACTTCCAACACCTGTTGCGCCTTTGAGGCTTGCGCAGCCAGATTTTTCACCAGGTTGGATTCACCGTTTAGCTCGTCATTCAATGCCTTGTTTTGCACGGCCAACGACACTGCGACAATCGCCATCGCAGCCGCCGTCATCCAGGGCATCCAGAAGCTGAATCCACGGCGCTTGGCCTTCTCATCGATCGAGATGATCTCCGCAGGCTTTTCCTGCGGCTTCACTACAGGAGAAGAAGCAATCCGCTGCAAAAAGCGATCCCGCGCTCCCTCGGGCAACGGCTGTTGCTCGACCGCTAGTCCCAGCAAGGCAAGGTCACCGCAGACCTGAGCCAGTTCCGTGCGGCATTGGGCACAGGTCTGCAGGTGCGCCCTGATGGATGCGGACTCCTCGACCGGGAGACCCTGCATCGCATAGGAAGCCAACTCCTCCTGCGTGTTGTGCCCGTTGCCTGTCATACCTGAAACGCCTTTCGCAACGTAATCAGCCCCAGCCGAATACGCGTCTTCACTGTGCCCAGTGGATCGCCGGTTCTCTCCGCTATCTCCGAATGACTTAAACCTTCAAAGAATGCTAATTCCATAGAACGTTGTTGCTCGGCAGGCAGATCCTGCAAAACCTTCCGGACCTTCTCCATCATCGAGTTGTGCTCGACTTCGGAAGCCAGGTTGCCGGGGGAGGCCAAAATCACATCGTCCACCGAATCGACGGGCTTTCTGCGCCGCAGCATATCAATGGACCGGTTCCTTGCCACCACCACCAGCCACGCGCCCAAAGAACCGCGCCCTTGCACAAACGAATCAGAATTCCGCCAGATCTGGAAGAAGATCTCCTGCATGACATCTTCCGCGTGGCCGGTATCCTTAAGAATTCGGAAAGCGACGGAGTACACTGCTCTGCCATAGCGATCGAAGACTTCCGCCATCGCACGTTGATCGCCTTGGCGGACACGCTGCAACAACGTAGCGTCGTCTGTCACCGGTGCAGTCGGTCCGTCGGCCATCTTGGCAGTGTGGCTTGAATCTCTGATAGTAGAACGATCAGGGTCGCCTATCGGATTGGAGGTTTTCTCTGGCATCAATCAAGCCGTGCTTATTCTACGGTTGGAGCGCGCAAACAGCCAAACTAAAGTACCCAGGCGGGAGCGAGTACAATAGCGGGCGTCCATGGGAGAAACGGATAGCTGTACTCAGTCTAGATGAAAAACCGCCTGGATAAGTTGCTGCTCGCGCGGGGTTTGGCGCCGTCCCGCGAACGGGCACAGGCGCTGATCCTGGCTGGGCGGGTGCTGGTCGATGAGCAGAAAATTGAGAAGCCCGGGGCCGCTTTCGACGATTCGGTGTCATTACGGATCCTGGGCGAAGACCAACGCTACGTCAGCCGCGGCGGACTGAAGCTGGAAGCCGCGCTGACCCGGTGGCAAATCGACCTAAAGGGACGGCACTGCGCTGACATTGGCACTTCTACCGGCGGCTTTACAGATTGCATGCTGCAGCATGGCGCGGCCGGCGTGGTAGCGGTAGACACCGGTTACGGGCAGATCGCCGAAGCCCTGCGCCGGGATCCACGAGTGAGCCTGCTGGAGCGAACCAATGCGCGCTACCTCAAACCCGGTGATCTGGGTTCGGGCATCAGCTTTGTATCCATGGATGTGTCTTTTATCTCCGCCACACTGGTGCTGCCCGCGGTCGTCACCGCGGTAAGAGGAAGCCCGGGGAACTCATTTGAGGCAGTCATCCTGGTCAAGCCACAATTTGAGGCGGGCAGGGAACAGGTGGGCAAGGGCGGTATCGTACACGACCCGGCTGCACACCAGTTCGCGATCGATCGCGTTCGTTCGGCGGCTGAGGAACTTGGCGCCTCCCAGAGCGAAATCGCGGAGTCGCCCATCCTTGGCGGAGGGGGAGCCGGCGCGGGAGCGAAGGGAAATCGCGAATTTCTTCTCTACGCCCGCTTTTAAGTGCTTTTGCCCCATCGCGTACACTAAAGGCCTCCATGCGACCTGTTGCCATCATTTCCAAGCCGCAGAAGGAAGAGCTGGGCACCCTTCTCCCCGAGCTCGTTGCCTGGATGCGGGCGCATGACTTTGAACCCATACTTGACCATGTGAGCGGCAGCTACACCCAGGGCGCACGCATCGTTCCGCGCCATGAATTGCCTGCACAAAAGCCAGTGCTGGTGGTGGTGCTGGGGGGCGATGGAACGCTGTTGGCGGCCGCCCGCACGTTCGCCCGAACGGAAATTCCCATACTGAGTGTCAACTTGGGCGCGCTGGGTTTCCTGACAGAAGTGCGGTTGGCCGATCTGTATACCACGCTTGAGGGCTGGAAGGATGGCTGTTGCGAGGTGGACGCCCGTGCCCTATTGCACACCGAGGTCATGCGTGCAGGAGCACTCTACAAAGAGTACCAAGCGCTGAATGATGTGGTGATCGCCAAGGGGGCGATCGCGCGCATGGGCGACTTCAGCATTCATCTGTTCGATCAACTGGCAGCGTCGTTTCGCGCGGATGGGGTCATCGTCTCCACCCCGACGGGCTCGACGGCCTACAACCTCGCCGCCAATGGACCGATACTGGCGCCCTCGGTCGACGCCCTGGTGATCACTCCCATCTGTCCTCATCTATTGACGATCCGTCCCATGGTCGTGCGCGGCGATGCACACGTGATCGTCAGCGTCGAAGGTATTCCGGATCTCACCTTCCTCACCGTGGACGGACAAGAGGCGTTGCAACTTCGCGTGGGAGACCAGGTGTGCTGTCGCCGTTCTGAGTACAGCGTGAACTTAGTTCGCTTGGGCAAAACAGGATTCTTCGACGTGCTTCGCTCCAAACTGAGTTGGGGCGAACGCTAAACAGCGAGTGTAAACAGAGTAGGTATGACCGGCTAGTAGGTACGGGCTTGAGCCGGAACGCAACGGGGCTAAACAGTCTGCGTGAGAGAAACTCAGTCCCTTCGGGACTCTTCGTGGCGGTTGTCAACCCCCGAGACTGCGTTTCCAGGATAGGTCCGCGGAACCGCAGATCCCTCTGCTCCGGTCGGGATGACAAAGGAAAGGGAACCGGTTCCATAAAAAGTAGTTACTGAACCGAGGCGCTTTTGAAAGCTAATTTGGACAGGTCTGAAGTTCCGCCGTCCCTTCGGGACTGAGTTTTGAAATGGAGTTCTCACGCGAAGGCCTGAAGGCCACCGGAATGAAAACGTTTATGCCTGGGATAAATCCCCGGCCTATCGCAAAAGCCGTTGCCCGCACGTGACCTTAGTAACGCTGCGGAAGTAATGTTGAGGGGGAGCAGTTATTAATACCCAAGACACGCAAAGACCAACAATTCAAGCCAATACTAAGGTTTCATAAGTTCATCCAGCAGCACCTTGGCTTTGGTCGCAAGCAGATGTGCACCATCCGCATCGCCATTGTCCAGGGCCTGTTGGGCCTGCTTCAGATAGTTGTGGATCTGGCCTTCCGTCGCCTTCTCATCGTTCGTCAGTGCCCGCTTGATCGCGCTCAATCCCTGTTGCGTTGCACCAATCAGATCCGCTGTTTCATGCTTGGTTCTTTCTCCCGAGGCGCTGTCACCAGTGGTCAACTGGCCAATGGCAGAGTTGCTCGCCGCCGCAGGTTGTAGCTGTGGCGGTTGAGTAACTTGCGCTGTGGCCGATCCAGCACTTGCCTGACTGTTCTGAGACCCAGCGGCACCGGCGCCCGCAGTCTGAGTTGCATCTGCGGGCTTGGGTTTCTTGGGCTTCCTGACCTTCTTAGGCGTGGGAGGAGGTAACGGCACGCTTTGGGCAGACGGCGGCGGTAACGGCGAAGCCAGCGGCGTGTCGGTCTTCTCCGCCTGCTGCGTCGTTTTAGGTGGTTCCAGCGTGCCCTTGCCCGTCTGTAGTGGCGGAGCCTGGGCCTGCTGCGGCGTAACCGGGGGTTTGTGCGAACACCCGGTACACAAAATGGCTGTTAAAACACACAACGAGCGTAGTTGCGCTGCCCTCATCCCCTGGGCTCCTTGGCTACGATGGATCCAGCTGAGCTGCTCCCGTCCGGCATAAGGTATCCACGCGCTCGACTCTCCTGTTGCGTGTTGAGAGGAAAGCGCAAAATAAAAGTAGTTCCATGGGTCGCATCCGATTCTACTTCAATAGAACCATTGTGCAGCTCCACGATTCGGTAAGTCATCGCTAATCCGATGCCGCTACCATCTTTCTTAGTAGTGAAGTATAAGTCGAAAATCTTGTCCCGCACATCATCAGGGATTCCCCCACCCTGGTCATGAATGCTGAGGAGGGCCATGCGCCCGTCTTCGGCCAGCCGAACTTTCAGCTTTCCGCCTTCCGCCATGGCCTGGGCGCCATTCAGGACGACGTTCAGCAGTGCCTGCTTCAATAAGTCCGAGTCCACCTTGGCCATCACGGGACGATCGGGCAGATCGCTTTCGACATGAACGTCGCGGGTTTCCAACTCGGCGGATGCCAGCATCAGGACGGCTGAGACCACCCGGCGCATATCCTGCTCCTTGAGCTGCAATTCCACCGGGCGCGAGAAGTCGACCAGCGTTTGTACCACCCGGTCGAGCCTTTGTATTTCGCTTTCAATCACTTCCAAATGCCGCATTGCTCTATGGTCGGCATCGCCCAGCTTGTTACGCATCAACTCCAGATGGACCACGATGGCGTTGATCGGGTTCTTAACCTCGTGACCGACCCCCGCCGTCAATCGTCCGATGGCTGCCAGCCGGCGTGAAAGCTCCAGGTCACTCTCGATTTCTCTTACTGATTCGACGTCATGAAGGGTCAATAAGGCACCCAGGGTCTCCTGGGGATAGACCGCCCGGTCGTCATGGATGAAATCGAGCGAGATCTCGACGTGCCGGCCGGTCTCGGTGGTGATTTCCTCCTGGACCAGGGCCATGCGCGCGTCAAAGGACTCGCGCACCAACCTCCCCAGGCGGGTATTGCGGGAGAACACTTCATGTAACTTGGCGCCCAGGATTTCCGCCCGGCTGATCCCCAGAAAGCGTTCGACGGAATCGCTGACCAGGACCGCGCGGGCATCGTGGGTGTAGAGCAGGATGCCGTCCTGGAGATTGGTCATGATCTGGTCGAGGTTCTCTTTGAGGGCGGAGAAGACCTCTTCCACGTTGCGCATGCGGCGTCCGATGCGTTCGATCTTGTGCGATACCAGCACCACGGCATCGCTTGAGTTGCCGGCCCCTGCCTCCCCGGCCCCTTCCGCCTCGGCCAAAGCCAGGGCATCGAGGCGAGCGCCGATCTGTTCAATCGGCTTCAGAGCCAGGTTGGCCAGGAACGCAGCGAAAATCAGCGAGCAGAGAATCGCTATCCCGGTGTACGCCAACGCGGCGTAAAGCCATGGCTCGACCACGAAACGCAGAAAGGTCGTCCGCACGCCCACGCGAACGGTAGCGAACGGTTCAGAAAGTCGTTCCAGAGGTAAGGTCAGGTTGTAGACGCGAGGCGGGCCAAAGACCACTTTCAGCAGCTGCACTAACCCACCGCTCTCCAGTTCGGCGTATTCCGGCCGCTGGGGTACCACGTGATCCAGGTTGGTGGGATCGGTGCTCAGCAGCCCGCGGCCCTCGCTGTCCGCGATGGTTACGTCGAAGACGGTCGGGGCGTAGCGAATAGCCGAGCTCAGCAGTTCTGCAACTCCAGGATCGGTGCGCAACGCCTTGGCCGCTGCGGCTCGCAGAGCTTTGGGGTCATTGGCGTAAAGGGTGAGACTGGGCGCCAGGCTTCGCTGCGTCGCTAGCGCTATCTGATGGGCCACCATGTCGTTGGCGGAGTAAGCCTGGGACATCCGCTGGCGCAAAAGCTGGCCAAGGAATATCCACGACAGGGTGAAAACCACCAGGAATACCAGTCCGGTGATCGCGAGCACGAGCTTGGTCTTCAGTCTCATGGGGCAGTCACTCGAACCCGGTTATCGACTTTCCAGCGGCTGGTAATAGGTACCTGTCTCTGTGGCGGAGGCGAAAGTACTAGACTACCGGTCTCTCTTCCAATGTCTCGCTGCTGGTAGCGCTACCGTACTCCTTCAACTTGTTGTGCAACGTTTTCAGGCTGATGCCCAGGATCTCCGCCGCCCGCGTCTTGTTGTTGCGCGTCGACTCCAGGGTCTTCAGGATCAGCATCCGCTCGGCTTCATCCACCGTGCTGCCAATTTCCACGTGAACGCCACTGTCGCTGTAGTTATTGGTTCCCACATCCGGACGCAAAAAGCGCTGGCCGAAGGCAGGCGGCAGATGCCGGGTTTCCATGTATCCCTCTCCGCAAAGGATGACCGCCCGTTCGATGGTATTGCGCAGTTCCCGCACATTGCCGGGCCAGTCATGAGCCATCAACCGGCTCAGCATCTCCCCATCCACTCCTTTTACCTCTCGCCCGTGCTTGTTGTTCATATCGGCTAACAAGGCGTCGATGATTGCCGGGATATCTTCTTTATGTTCCCGCAGCGGTGGCATATGCAAGGTAAAAACGTTCAGCCGGTAGTACAAATCTCCGCGCAGGTGTCCATCAGCGACCGCCTCCTCCGGATTCTTGTTGGTGGCCGCCAATACCCGCACGTTCATGGGTGTTTCCACCTTGCTACCGATGCGCCGCAGCTTTCTATCTTCCAGTACGCGCAGCAGTTTGGCCTGCGTGCCCACGGGCATTTCGCCAATTTCGTCCAGCAGAAGAGTACCTTCTTCGGCGAGCTCAAAACACCCTGCCCGGCGCTCCATCGCTCCCGTAAAAGAGCCTTTTTCATGACCGAAGAGCTCGCTCTCGATCAAGGTCTCGGGAATGGCGGCGCAGTTGACAGCGACAAACGGCTTGCCCCGGCGCGGGCTTAGTTCGTGCAGAGTTCGGGCCACCAGCTCCTTGCCGGTGCCGCTTTCCCCGGTGATCAAGACCGAGACGGTGCTGGGGGCGACCCGCTCGATCATGGCGAACATCTCCTGCATTTTCCTGGAACTGCCTACCAGCGATCCCAGGAAACCGGTATCCCGCAGCTTGCGGCGCGTGACCTCGAGCTCGCGCTCGGTCTCCCGCTGTCGGCTGGCATTGGCCAAAACTGTCTTCAGGCGGGTCGGGTCGATCGGCTTTTGGATGAAATCGTAGGCGCCCATCTTCATCGCCTCGACCGCACGCTCAATGCTGCCCTGTGCGGTCAATACGATTACGGCGGCGTTCAATTGCATTTCGCTCAGTCGCGTCAGCAGTTCCAAACCGTCCATACGGGGCATCTTGAGGTCGGTCACAATAATCCCGGGAATCCACTCCGCGACCTTTTCCAGACCTTCGATCCCATCTCGTGCAGTTTCCGTACGATAGCCCCAGCCGGAGACTAATTCCGCCAGTCCGGCCAAGGCATGCAATTCGTCTTCAACGATCAATACTCTTTCGTTAGCGCCCATGGCTGCTCATTACTTTCTTCTAAAGGTTGTCTATCTTGCTTGTATCACGCCCCGGAACTGCTCGGCATAGGCACGGGGCCGCTTGATCTGCAACGTAAGGGGGAGGAGTTCCAACGACGATTAATAGCGGGGAACAGCGGGGTCTATTTCCCGGGACCAGCTATCGATCCCACCCATCATCGACTGCACTTTCTCAAAGCCCTGGTTTCGCATCCATGCCGCGACGTTTAAGGATCGGACACCGGAATGGCAAACAGTAATAATGTGTGCCTCCGGATCGACTTCCTGGAAGACGCGCGACGGGATTTCGCCCATCGGCATCAGCTTCGAACCGGCGATTTGTGCGGTCGCAACCTCCCACGGCTCACGAACATCCAGCAGGATAAGCCCGGTTTCCCCGGACTTGAGGCGGTCAGCGACCTCGCGCGGTGCGATTTCCAACTCCAGCATGAATACTTTCCCAGGTTTAGGATACATCTTGGTGACCGCTCATGCGGTCCATATGCCAGGGCAATGGAGCCCGCAGGACAGCAAAATCGCCCCAAATAGCCGTTTTTTTTGCCTTTCGGCCCCATAGGAGACACGCCATCCATGCCATCCGCGCTCGAGTTTGCCCGCAGTCAGCAGGCACGCTTTTTGGAGGAATTGAAGTCGCTGCTCCGCATTCCTTCCATTTCCACCCTTCCTGAGCACGCCTCCGACGTCCGTCGGGCCGCCGAGAGCCTGGCCCGGGAGCTGGAACGTATCGGCCTGGAGCATGTCCGGGTGATCGAAACCTCCGGGCATCCGCTGGTTTACGGAGACTGGCTGCATGCCGCCGGCAAGCCCACCTGCCTTACCTATGGTCACTACGACGTCCAGCCCCCCGATCCGCTGGACGAGTGGATCTCCCCTCCGTTTGAGCCCACCGAACGCAATGGCAATCTCTATGCCCGGGGCGCGGTTGACGACAAGGGACAGATGTACAGCCACGTGAAAGCCCTGGAGTCGCTGTTCCAGACGTCCGGAGGAAGCCTGCCCATCAATGTCCGGGTGCTGATCGAAGGCGAAGAGGAGGTGGGAGGGGAGGGAATTGCCCAGTTCCTGCGCGAACACCCGGAGCAACTCAAGGCCGACTTCGCCCTGGTCTCCGATACCTCGATGTTCGCGCCCGGTCTGCCTACTCTATGCGTCGGCCTGCGGGGCATGATCTATACCGAACTGGAGGCCCAGGGTGCGAAGAGCGATTTGCACTCCGGATCTTATGGTGGGACGGCGCCTAATCCTTTCATTGCGTTGGCCCAGGTGATCGCAAAGCTCAAAGAGGCGGACGGCCGCATCCTGATTCCGGGGTTTTATGACAAGGTAGCCGCGCCCTCCGGCGACGAGCTCAAGACCTGGAAGAGCCTGCCCTTTGACGAGGAGGCTTTTCGCGCTGCGGAAGTCGGATCCAGTGAGCTCACCGGAGAGCCGGCTTTTTCGGTGCTGGAGCGGACCTGGGCCCGGCCCACCATGGATGTACACGGAATGCCCGGGGGTTTTACCGGTGCCGGCGCGAAAACCGTCATTCCCGCGAAAGCCACAGCGAAAATCTCCTTCCGCCTGGTTCCGGACATGGACCCGCAGGAGGTTTTTGCCCAATACAAGGCGTATGTTGAGTCCTTAAAGCCGAAGGGCATCGAGCTGCGGGTCCGGCTGATCCACTCGGGTGACCCGATCGTGGTGCAAACGGACAATCGGTATATCCAGGCGGCAACGCGCGCTCTGCGCCAGGTCTTCGGCAAAGAGACGGTCTTCATCCGTTGCGGCGGCTCGATTCCCATCGTGGGAGACTTCGAGCGTCACCTAAAGATCCCCACCGTGTTGATGGGTTTTGGGCAGACGGACGACAACCTGCACGCCCCGAATGAGAAATTTCACATCGCCGATTTTCATCGGGGCATTGAGTCAGTGATCTGTCTGTTTGAGGAGCTCGGCCGAGCGGGTTGAGCGAGGATCTACGAATCTAGTCCCGCACTCGGCCTACCGCACTTCGATCAGCTGCTCTTCGCGCGCGCCATTCCCATACCGCGCGTCGACATAGTCGTCCAGGATCTTCTTAAACTCATTCACGATGTCATCCCCGCGGAGCGTCGTCATGAGCCGCCCGTCCACGTACACCGGGGCTTTGGGATCTTCAAACGTGCCGGGAAGGGAAATCCCAATGTTGGCGTGCTTGGACTCGCCTGGTCCGTTCACCACGCAGCCCATGACCGCCAGCTTCAGCTCTTCCACGCCCGGATACCGCTCGCGCCAAACCGGCATGCTGTCGCGTACGTAGCCCTGGATATCCTGCGTCAATTCCTGAAAATAGGTGCTGCTGGTGCGCCCGCATCCGGGGCAGGCCGTCACCTGCGGGGCAAAGCTGCGGATGCCCAGAGATTGCAGGATCTGTTGCGCCACCTGCACTTCTTCCGTGCGGTCGCCGCCGGGCTTAGGCGTGAGCGAAACGCGGATCGTGTCACCGATGCCCTTGAGCAGCAGCGGAGCGAGCCCCGCCGTCGAGGCGACAATCCCCTTCATGCTCATCCCGGCTTCGGTGAGACCCAGGTGCAGCGCGTAATCGCAACGCGCAGCCATCAGCTCGTAAACTTCGATCAGATCGCGCACGCCGCTTACTTTGGCACTCAAGATGATCTGGTCGTGGCGCAGCCCGTAGCGCTCGGCCGCGCGGGCGGAGTCGATCGCACTTACCAGCATCGCTTCGATCATCACGTCGCGCGCATCCGCCGGCTGGGACCGCTTGGAATTTTCATCCATCATCCGGGTCAAAAGAGCCTGGTCCAGCGAACCCCAATTCACACCAATCCGTACCGGCTTCTGGTTTTCCACGGCGCACTCAATCATGGTGCGGAAATTGTCGTCGTCTTTGCGGCCAATCGAGACGTTTCCTGGATTGATGCGGTACTTGGCCAGAGTGCGCGCGCACTCCGGGTATTTCTTCAACAGTAGGTGGCCGTTGTAGTGAAAGTCGCCAACAATGGGAACTTCGATTCCCAATTTGGCAAGCCCCTCGACGATGGCCGGCACCGCGACCGCAGCGGCATCGTTGTTCACCGTCACCCGCACCAACTCCGACCCGGCAGTCGCGAGCGCTGCCACCTGCTGGATCGTGCCCTGCACGTCCGCGGTATCGGTATTCGTCATGGACTGCACGACCACAGGCGCGGAAGATCCCACGCGCACATTTCCTACCTTCACGGTCACTGATTGTCTGCGTTGCAGTTCCGCCATAGAGTCCTCATCTCTAGTTTACAACCGGGGCTCGTCTTGACATGCATTTTGCTCATGAATAGGTTGGAACACAGATACGGCCATCAAGCCCGGACGAGTTACCCCAAGGGAGGCTATCCATGCCCGAATCGGTCAAAGAACTTGTCGCGATGGAGACCACGCACAACAATAGGGTATTGAATGCGTTACTCAGCGACCAGTTTGCCGGCAAACTCGAAGACCTGGCCAAGGCCAAAGCAGAGGAGTACCAGACGAACACGCCTTATCCTCATATCTACTTCGACAATTTCCTGCCGCTTGAGATAGCCGAGGAAGCACTCCGATCTTTCCCCGAGCCGAAAGAGGCAGAGTGGTTTGCCCATACCGATGTGAACCAACGCAAGAAATTGGCGTTCGATGTTGTGGAGAAGCTGCCGCCACCCGTTCGCGATGTGCTTTACTTCCTCAACAGCCGGCCGATGCTCAAGTTTCTTGAAACCCTCACGGGGATCCAGAGCGTGCTACCCGATCCCTATTACCTTGGGGGAGGCCTGCACCAGATAAGGCCGGGCGGGTTATTGGAAGTGCATGCCGACTTCAGCTACCACCAGGGTCTGCGGCTCGACAGGCGCATCAATGTCCTCATTTATCTCAATAAGGAGTGGAAGGAAGAGTACGGCGGACATTTCGAGCTATGGGATCGGAAGGTGACGCGAGCGGAGAAGAAGATTCTGCCCGTCTTCAACCGCTGCGCCATCTTCAGCACTATGAGTATTTCTTTTCACGGTCATCCCATACCACTGGCATGCCCGCCCGACCGCAACCGGAAGTCCATTGCAACTTACTACTACTCCAACGGACGCCCTGAGGAGGACGCTGGGCTCACCCATCGGCACGAGGTTGCTTTTCAGGAACGGCCTGGCATCAACAGTGTCAAATCCACGATACGGATCAAGAAGGCGATCCGCTCGCTTGTGCCACCGATTCTTACCGATCTGTACCGGTCGCTGCGCAAATAGAAAGCAGATGCTATTTTTGGACGGCGTCGTTGTGCTTGTCTTTGTAGATGGAGTTGGAAATCTTGTTCTGGCGGTTGTTCAGTGCGGCGCGGTCGGCCGCCGTAAGTTTGCCACCGTCGGCTGCGCGCATATTCCGTTCTTCCTTGTTCACGCTGGCTTCCCGGGTTTCCAGGTTGGCGGTTTCGTGAGCGGTTAATTGTCCGCTCTTGACCCCTTGGGCAATGCGCGCCTGCTGGTTGGCTTTACGCTGCCCGGCCGTTCCGGGAGGTGGTGCGGTTTGAGCTACTGCGGCGGCAATCAAAAAAAGTGATGCCGATCCTATAGCAATCGTGCTGAATCTCATGAACGCTCCTTACCTTGCTAACGGTTACTGGTGTAACAAACCAATGCGTCATTGAGAAGGTAGCCATCGCGCCATACCCGGCGCACGTTAGTTGTAGACGGGGAAAGTTTGCAGTTCTACGGACCTTTCGTGGAAACGCGCAATTCGTCCAGATTCGCAGCCGTTACATCAACTCTCTGCTTTGCGCGGACGTTGCTTCTTCCCGTAGCGCGCGGCTGGAAGAACGCTGTTCCAGGGCACAGGAGACGCCAGAACCATCGAAGTATTTGTCGATACATACGGCATCATCGAATCAATCACTTCTTCCATATGCCTCACGTCGCGGACTGCGACCTGCACAATGAACGATTCGGCGCCGGTCACTCGATGACACTCCAGCACTTCGGGCAGACTGCGCACCACCGCGGCAAATTTCGCCAGCTTGTCTCCCGCCACCGTCACATGAACAAACGCGCGTACCGGCAACCCCACCTGCGCTGGATCCACGAGGGTCCGGTAGCCGAGGATTACCTTGCTCTCCTCCAGCCGATGAACCCGTTCGATCACCGCCGGAGTCGACAAACCGACCCTTCGTCCGAGCTCCGCAAACGCAATGCGCGCATTCGCTTGAAGCTCAGCCAGAATTTCGCAATCGATATCGTCGATTGATGGATGTACCAAACCAGTCAATAGCTCACCTCCCCGTCTTTAAACTGCATCACGGTTGTCCTTAAATTATGAGGTCATATCGCTCTCTCACCCTCTGTTTGTTCACCGAATGGCCGCGAATTTCGCATATTCATGATTCCCGCTCACGCCCCGGACGGCTATGATGCCCGTGGTGTGAGTTTAGGAAGGAAACATCCCTCATGGCAGATCATCGAGCGTTAGGCGATATTGCAGCACGGCAGTTAGCCAACACAACCAAGACGCCGCCGCAACTAACGGCCATTACCCCGCGCTGGCTGGTCCAGTTGCTCGGTTGGGTTCCGGTCGAATCGGGTACTTACCGCGTCAACAAGGTCAAGAACGATCAGGAGATCGAAGTCGCTTGCGGATCACGCGATGAACGCACATTGCCGGAGACGTTCGTCGACTATGTGGAGACTCCGCGCGAATATACGCTGAGCGCAATCACTACCGTGGTCGATGTGCACACCCGTGTGTCCGATCTGTTTAGTCACCCGCACGACCAGATCCGCGAGCAACTGCGGCTGACCGTGGAAAAAGTAAAAGAGCGCCAGGAAGCCGAACTGATCAACAATGCCGACTACGGCTTGCTGAACAATGTCGATCCTGCGTTCAAGGTCGCCGCACGCGGCGCGGCGCCCACGCCCGACGACCTGGATGAATTGCTATCGCGCATCTGGAAAGAGCCGGCTTTCTTCCTTGCCCATCCGCGCGCGATTGCCGCGTTTGGCCGCGAGTGCACCTTCCGTGGTGTTCCTCCCCCGACAGCTACAATCTTTGGTTCCCCCTTTATGACTTGGCGTGGCGTTCCGCTCATTCCCACTGACAAGCTCCTCATCGATGGAGCAGGGAAGACGAACATGCTCTTGCTGCGCACCGGAGAGAGAAAGCAAGGAGTGGTGGGACTGTTTCAACCTGGATTGCCCGGCGAACAGACCCCAGGCCTTTCGATCCGCTTCATGGGTATTGACCGCAACTCGATCGCTTCCTACCTGGTGTCACTGTATTGCTCTGCGGCTGTACTGGCCGAAGACGCGCTGGGCGTGCTCGAGAATGTAGAAGTCGGACAATACCATGAGTACAAGTGATCAGGATCCAACTACGGGATTCACGGAGCGCGTCAGACCGGCTCTACCGGTAGATGAGACCACTCTCGTGCCGATGGGTTCGCTCCCGGATGTAGCCATGTTGGCCCGGCTGGCCAACGAGTTTTTCCGCGCTCAGCCGGGGCAGGGCTTTCCTACCTCCGTAGCTCCCTACTCACCCGACGCTCAGGATATGACCCCGGCGTTCGAAACCAGGCTGCCGGAATTCGGCATGCCTCTGCCGTCGATGCCTGCCATCCCATCGGCTGGTGGACTGCCTGTGGCGCCGAATGCTTCCCAGCTATCGACCGGCGTCCCGGAGTTGGCGCCCTTCACCATGTCGCCCGCCGCGGCTATGTCTCTTCCGGCAGCGGCGCCTGTTCCGGAAGCAGGCATGTTGCCCAATGATCCGCGGAGTGCCGGTCTTCCGGTGTCTCCCTTTGCCTTGCCGATGCCGGAGTTTGGCGCGTCGTTTCCTTCGTTTGAAGCAGGCGTGCCGGTGCTCCCGCCGCTTCCGCCACTGCGCACCGAAGACGATGCAAGATCAGCATTGACGGCAGCATCTCCGTTCTATTTTTTGGAAAATGCCGGCGCCCTCAACGGGTCCGGCCTCGCACCGGTGGCGTTGCCCTCGGTAGCACCCACGATTCCGCACTATGACCAGCGTAGCGCCGCGCCGGCCTCTCCGTTCTCACTGCCCATGCCGGAGTTTGATCGCGCGTTGTTTCCGTCCTTTGAAGAGGGTGTGCCCGAGCTGGCCCCTTTGCCGCCATTGCGCAACGAAAACGATGCACGAGCTGCGTTGACCGATCCCTCGTCGTTTTATTTTCTCGACGAGCGCAGCCTGCTGGAGACTCCCGCTGCCAATAACCTCCTGTCGCATCCTGGGGCGATTGGCGACCTCAAGCTTCCCCGGCAGCAGTTTGATATCGGCTCAGTACGGCGCGACTTTCCCATTTTGCACGAACGCGTGAATGGCCATCCCCTGATCTGGTTGGATAACGCGGCGACCACGCAAAAACCGCAGAGCGTGATCGATCGCCTTTCGTATTTCTACGAGCACGAGAACTCGAATATTCATCGTGCGGCCCATGAACTGGCCGCGCGCGCGACCGATGCCTATGAGGATGCGCGCACCAAGGTGGCGCATTTTCTCAATGCTTCCTCTTCCAAGGAGATCGTCTTCGCTCGCGGCGCAACAGAGGCCATCAACCTGGTTGCCCAGGCGTGGGGGCGGCGCCATATCCAAAAAGGCGATGAAATCGTCATTACGTGGATCGAACATCACGCCAACATTGTTCCCTGGCAGATGTTATGCGCGGAAAAAGGAGCCTGCCTTCGCGTGGCGCCCGTCGACGACGATGGCCAGATTCTGCTCGATGAGTACGAGAAGCTGCTCAGCCCCAAGACCCGGTTGGTTTCCTTCACCCAGGTTTCGAATGCTCTGGGCACGGTGACCCCGGCACATCAGATGGTGCAAATGGCCCATCGCTACGGAGCCCGTGTGCTGCTCGACGGCGCCCAAGCTGTTTCGCATATGCCTATCGATGTGCAGTCTCTCGACTGCGATTTCTATGTCTTCTCCGGCCACAAGGTCTTTGCGCCTACCGGGATCGGCGTGCTCTACGGCAAGCCGGACGTGCTGGCAGAGACTCCACCGTGGCAGGGGGGCGGCAACATGATTGTCGACGTCACCTTTGAGAAGACGACCTACCAGCCGCCGCCAGGCCGCTTCGAAGCCGGTACCGGCAACATTGCCGACGCCGTAGGATTGGGCGCGGCCATCGACTACCTGGATCACATCGGCATGCCCAACATCGCCCGCTACGAACATGAGCTCCTGGTTTACGCAACGCAGGGCATGTTGCGCGTGCCCGGCCTGCGCATGATTGGCACGGCGAAGGAGAAGGCGGGCGTGCTCTCGTTTGTCCTCGAGGGTTTCAAAACCGAAGAGGTGGGCGCCGCTCTCAATCGGGAAGGCATCGCGGTACGCTCTGGGCACCACTGCGCGCAGCCGACGCTACGCAGGTTTGGCGTCGAGACCACCGTCCGTCCGTCGCTCGCCCTTTACAACAGCTTCGAAGACATCGATGCGTTGGTTGCGGCGCTGTTTCGTTTGAAACGCCTGGGCGCCTGATCCGGGTGCGGCAAACTCAGCCGGAATGCTCTAAACTCATATCATGCCAGTCAGTTAAGCCACGTGGCCCCGTAGCTCAGGTGGATAGAGCAGCAGTTTCCTAAACTGTTTGTCGGAAGTTCGAGTCTTCCCGGGGTCACCATTCTTTTGTCACAGGTTAACCGGCCTGCGCGTCCGGCCGAGGCGCAGCGTCTATTGGGTGCAGGCCACCCTCGCTCCGGGAGAAAAAAAGGATTTCCATGCCGGTTCGATCGCGGGGCAAGCACGTCCTCCAGACTTGCTTTGGTCTATGGATGCTATGGCCGCTCCTCTTTTGCCGTTCATCGCAGGCTGCGATCGTGCATGGAGTAGTGACCGATCCGTTGGGCCAGCCGGTGATCCATGCCAGCGTGGTGCTGGTGCAAAACGGCCAGATCCTGGCATTGGCGTTAACCCGGATGGATGGTACTTACCAGATCACCAGCAGCGCCAGCGGGCGATTTTATATCCTCATCTCCGCCACGAATTTCAAGCAAATTACCAGCCTTAGCTTCTATGCCGGACCTGTGGACAGTCATGAGGAAAACGTGGTTCTTGAGGCGCAGAATGAACGGCAGGAGATCGTCACTTCCGCCACCGGGACGCCATTGCCAGAGGCGCAGGTCAGCGCGGCGATCACTGCGCAGCGCAGCGGTGAGTTTCGCAATCGCGTCGACCTGACCGATCCGTTGCGCCAGATGCCGGGCGTTTTTGTTGAGCGGCAGGGCGAGTACGGCGGCCTGACCTCGCTCTTCATTCGCGGAAGCAATGCCGATGCCAATCAGGTGAACCTGGATGGAGTTCCTATCAACGATGTCGGAGGCGCCTTCGACTTTAGCAATGTGTCTGCCGCCGGCATCGGGCAGTTCGAGGTCTATCGCGGGCCCAACAGTGTGCTTTACGGATCTGACGCTTCTGCCGGCGCTGTCAGCCTGTTCACACCGCGCGGCAGTACTGCGTTTCCGTCGTTCTTTTATGAGGGGGATGCCGGCACCTTCACCAGCTTTCGCAACCTGGCCCAGCTGGGTGGAACCCATAAGAAGTTCGATTACTACGGTGGCTTCGATGCTTTTCAGAGTGACAACTCGATCAAGATGGACGAATTTCACGATGACACGGCAAGCGCGAATCTTGGTTACGCCCTCACCTCTGCGACCCTGCTGCGCGTCCTTGCCCGCAACAGCGATGCCGCAGTCGGCAACCCCGGACCTTTCAACTTCTACGGCATTGCCAACGCCGGCAAGCGCGCGAATCAAGATATCTACCTGGGAGCGTCACTCGAAAACCGCACTGTCGGCGGCTGGCACAACCTGGTGCGCTATGGCCTGACGCGGAAGCGCGAGCAGGACATCCACTTCTATCCCGCGGGCATTCCGCTCACTACCACCCTGGACGGGGTCACCACGACAAACTACTACGGTTACAATACCCTGATTCGTGGAGCCAACGGCTATTCTGTAGCGGGTCAGGCGGTTCTCAATTTCCCTGGCGTTTATCCCAATACGGTGGAGCGGGTCAACAACCGCGACCAGGTCTATTTTCAGAGTGATTACCCATTGACCCAGCACATCCTGGGCATGTTCACCTTTCGCTATGAAGACGAGCGTGGGGCGAAGAAATCGGTCGCACTCGGGCTTGATCAGACCCTGGATCGCCGGAACTATGACTACACCGCGCAAATACAAGGGAACTACAAGTACCGGCTCTACTATTCGCTGGGCGGAGGCGCAGAGAAAAACCAGCTGTTTGGGACGGTTGGCACTCCGCGTATTGGCTTGGCCTATTATCCGGTTCGTCCCGGCCCTGGCCTTTTCCACGGCACCAAGATCCGCTTCAACTTTGCCAATGGGTACCAGGAGCCGTCTCTGGACGAACAGTTCGGCAGCCTTTACAACTTCCTTCTCTCCCAGCCGGGAGGCCGGGAGTCGATCGAGCAATTCCACATCACACCGGTAGCTGCCGAGCAATCGCGCACCTACGAAGGTGGCGTGGCGCAGAGCTTTCTCAATGAACGGGGCCTGCTGAAAGTCAGCTATTTCCACAACCAATACGGCAGGCAAATCGAACCGGTACCCGCGACCGAGGTGCCCGCGTTGCTGCCGCAATTGAGCCCCGGTGAGCGGCAGACGCTGGAAGGTGTGCTCAGCAACGCGGGTGATCTTGACCTCAACTCGCAGGCATTCCGCGCCCAGGGGATTGAGAGCGAGTTCGATTACACCGTGTTCAAGAATCTTTTTTTGCGCGGCGGCTACACCTATCTGGATGCGCTGGTGGAGCGGTCCTTTACCTCCGATGCGTTGCAACCGTCCTTCAATACCGGCCTGCCGGGTGAGCCGGCGCCGCCATTTTCGCAGGTGCCGATCGGCGCTTTCGATCCTCTGCGTGGGGCTCGTCCGTTTAACCGGCCGCCGCATGCGGGTTACGGCGCGGTCAGCTACAGCGGCGAACAATATTGGGTAGGGTTTACGGCGGCGTTTGCCACCCGTAGCGACGATTCCACATTCCTGGCAGGCCGTGACTTTGCAGGAGGGAACTCGTTGCTGTTACCGAATCGCAATCTGGATTTCGGTTATACCAAGCTCGATCTCGGCGGAAGCTATCAGTTCTTGTCCTGGCTCGCGGCGTACGCGCAGCTGGATAACTTGACGAGTAATAAGAAGATCGCGCCTATCGGGTATCCATCGCTGCCTTTTACCTTCCGGGTGGGTCTGCGTTTAGCCGTTGGGCATTCGGCGAACAAATAGGGCGCGATTAGTTGAAACCTACCGGCCGGGTGATTCGGAGACCGAGATGCTTTTCAAATGGTTCGAAATCGCGGTCACGATGAAGAAGGGAATGGCCTTCGATCAGACAAAAGGTTGCTATCAGGCAATCGATCGTCTTGCGAACCGTACAGCCGCGCGCTCGAAGCAATCGATAGTTCTTCGCCGACGCGACCGCCAGATCCTCGCCTCCTGTGGGGAATAACTCAAACTTTGACAACTCGCGCCGGACCCGGGCGAATCTCGAATCGCCGTGAATTCCTTGCAAGATCTCGCATAGAATGAGATCGGTCAATCCAAGAGGCTGCTGATTGAATTCTCGATCAAGCCATTCCGTGTGAGGATTCGTGGTTCCCCCGAGGTAATCGATCCAGACGGTTGTATCCACAATTGTCATACCGGCTACCTAGTCTCCGACCCGGCCCCGACGAGACTCGTTCAGATCTCCGTGCCACTGCACCTTTCCGCGAAGCTGCCGGATGCCCGATTGCGCTTGGGTTTTTACCAACAGCCGCAGAGCTGCCTCCACAACTGCCTTTTTGGTGCGCGCGCCAGTACTGCGCATCGCTTGCTGCATCAATTGGTCATCGATTTCAATATTCGTCCGCATGGAAGCACCTAATGTGTAAGAATCTCATATTTATGTGTAGAGATGTAAGAGAAATGCATTGGGACGATTGAAGCCTTGCCCCTCCGGGCATAGAGAGCGACTTGTCTGTCTAAGAGTTGGTTCTCACGCAGACTCTGAAGCTCCACCCTTTTAAAGAAGTGGAAACAGCAAGAGGCCACCCTTACGGGTGGCCTCTTTCGTAACAACTGCCTTTGACTTAGTACATGTCGCCCATACCGCCGCCGTGACCACCACCAGCCGGAGCAGACTGCTTCGGCTCAGGGATGTCGGCAACCATCGCTTCGGTCGTCAGCATCAAGCCGGCAATCGAAGCCGCATTCTGCAGCGCAGTGCGGGTTACCTTGGTCGGGTCGATCACACCAGCCGCAACCAGGTCTTCGTACTGGTTGGTACCGGCGTTGTAGCCAAAGTGAGGATTGTTGTTGTCGCTGATCTTGCCCACGATCACCGCACCTTCCTCACCGGCATTGCCAACGATCTGGCGAAGAGGCTCTTCCAGGGCGCGACGGACGATCGTTGCACCGATCTTCTCATCACCCTCGAGCTTCTTGATCAACTCGTCGACGTCCTTGGCGGAGCGCAGCAGAGCTACACCACCACCCGGGACAATGCCTTCCTCAACTGCAGCGCGGGTAGCGTGCATGGCATCCTCGACGCGAGCCTTCTTCTCCTTCATCTCGGTCTCGGTTGCAGCACCCACCTTGATCACAGCCACTCCGCCAACCAACTTGGCGAGCCGCTCTTGCAGCTTCTCGCGGTCGTAGTCGGAAGTCGTCTTCTCTACCTGGTTGCGGATTTCCTTCACCCGGCCTTCGATGGCCTTGGAGTCCCCGCGGCCCTCGACGATCGTGGTGTTGTCCTTGTCAATGGTCACGCGCTTCGCCCGGCCGAGATCGTCGATCTTGACGTTCTCGAGCTTGATGCCGAGGTCTTCGGTGATGGCATTGCCGCCCGTCAGCTTGGCGATGTCTTCGAGCATTGCCTTGCGGCGATCGCCGAAGCCAGGAGCCTTCACGGCCGCTACGTTCAGCGTGCCACGCAGCTTGTTGACCACCAGGGTCGCCAGTGCTTCGCCGTCTACGTCCTCAGCGATGATCACCAGCGGCTTGCCGTTGCGGGCAACCTGCTCCAACAGAGGCAGAAGATCCTTCATCGAGCTGATCTTCTTCTCGTGGATCAGGATGTAAGGCTCTTCCAAAGAGACTTCCATGCGGTCCGGATCGGTCACGAAGTAGGGGCTCAGATAGCCGCGATCGAACTGCATACCTTCGACCACTTCCAGCTGGGTTTCCAGAGTCTTCGACTCCTCCACCGTGATAACGCCATCCTTGCCGACCTTCTTCATGGCCTCGGCAATGATGTTGCCAATGGTGGAATCGCTGTTGGCTGAGATGGTGCCGACCTGGGCAATCATTTCTCCGGTTACTGGCTTGGAGAACTTCGCCAGCGCTCCGCCAATCACCACGCCGTGCTCGTCGCGCTTGCCGACCACTGCCTCAACGGCCTTGTCGATGCCGCGCTTGAGGGCCATCGGGTTTGCGCCGGCAGCCACAGTCTTTACGCCCTCGCGATAAATCGCCTGGGCCAGAACCGTCGCCGTCGTGGTGCCGTCACCGGCCACATCCGAGGTCTTCGACGCTACTTCACGAACCATCTGCGCGCCCATGTTCTCGAGCGAGTCTTTCAGTTCGATTTCCTTGGCGACCGTGACACCGTCCTTGGTGATGGTCGGGGAGCCGAACTTCTTTTCGATAACCACGTTGCGGCCCTTGGGCCCAAGCGTCACCTTCACCGCGTCGGCGAGCGTGTTTACGCCGCGCAGAATTGCCTGACGCGAATCTTCTCCGTGCAGAATTTGCTTTGCCATTCCTGTTTCTCCTTAACGATGTGCGCCGCCTGAAAGGCAGCAAAAAAGCGCATCCGGCTTGGCCGCGATGCGCTTACTTCTTCTTCAGAATGCCGAGAACCTCTTCCTCACGCATAATGAGGAATTCCTCGCCATCGATCTTGATCTCAGTTCCGGAATACTTGCCGAACAGAATGCTGTCGCCGGCCTTGACGTCGAGCGGGAAGACCTTGCCTTCGTCATTCGACTTGCCCTTGCCAACGGAAATCACTTCACCCTCCTGGGGCTTTTCCTTGGCGGTGTCAGGGATGATGATGCCACCCCGGATGGATTCGCCCTCTTCGACGCGGCGCACCAGGATGCGGTCGTGAAGCGGTGTAAAGCTGGTAGCGATGGAAGCTGCTGCGGTAGGCATTGCGTTACTTCTCCTTGCGCGAGGGTTACCTCGCGGCGTTACCGATGAAGTTGAGGTTTATTGTTAAGAGCGACACGGTGATCCGTTTGAGAAGCGGTTTAGCACTCTCGCTCTTCAATTGCTAAGATAGTCAGCGGTTTTGGTCTTGTCAAGGCGCCCAAAGCAAAATATGAGTGAAAGTCGCTCAAATATTGCGCCCGGATGAACGCCTGCCACCCGAATTGAAATCATCTATACTTCCTGCCATGGGCTTTTGCCGTAGGATTTCGAGTGTTGTGCTGTTGTTTGTGGGTTTTCCGTTGCTTTGCGCCGCGGCGGGTCAACGGAACGGGCGCAAATATACCCCCCCGCCGGCCACCGCCACCATCAAAGTCACGGTCCTCCGGGCGACCAACGGTAAGCCCATTGCCAACGCCGCGGTCGTCTTCCACCCCATGGAAGGGGATAAGGACAAGGGAGCGCTGGAGCTCAAGAGCGATGAAGATGGCAAGGTCACGATCGAGGTAATCCCCATCGGGGACACGGTGCGCCTGCAGGTGATTGCCGACGGTTGGAAGACCTACGGCGACGATTACAAGATCGACACCAACAGCAAAGAGATTGTGGTCAAGATGAAGAGGCCGGGCGAGCAGTATTCGCTCTATGGCGATGGTCACGGCACGGTTCCGAACAACACCGCCCCAAAGGGCGAATCGAACAGCGCCAAGCCCTCTCAGCAAACGCCCCTGCCGCAATAGATTGGAAAGTCTACATCCAAAAACTGCACTGGTAACCGGCGCCGCCAAGCGGATCGGTCGCAGCCTTGCACTCAGCTTGGCATCTGCCGGAGCGGATGTTGCCATCACCTACCGGGGTTCTGCGAGGGAAGCGGAAGCCACCGTGGAAGCCCTGCGCAAGCACAAGGTGAGGGCGATGGCCGTTCAGTGTGACGTGCGCGATCAGGAAAGCGTCGCCGCGGCGGTTGCGAGCGTGGCCGAGCAATTCGGCCGGCTGGATATCCTGGTTAACAATGCTGGAATTTTCGAGACTGCGGTGCTGCAGTCGATCACCGTGGCGCAGTGGGACAACATGTTCGCGACCAATACGCGCGGCCCATTCCTCATGGCCCAGGCGGCCTATCCGCATCTGCATAAAACCAAGGGACGCATCATCAACATCGGTTCTCTAGGCGGTATGCACCCCTGGCCTACCCACGCGCACTACTGCACCTCAAAAGCCGCCCTTCACATGCTCACCCAGACGATGGCCAAGGCTTTTGCGCCCGAAATCAGCGTGAACTGCGTAGCCCCCGGCATGATTGTGAACGGAGAAGTCGACCCTGCCTACGAGCATTTCGCCAACAAAACGCCGATGCAACGTAACGGAACTCCAAAGGACGTAGCGGAGGCGGTTTTGTTCTTCGCCCGTGGCCCGCACTTCATTACCGGACAGATCCTGGCGGTTGACGGCGGTTTGGGGCTGTAACCGTGCGCGAGAACAAACGTCAGTCCCGAAGGGACGGCTGAACTTAGCCCAGGAGGCAGTCCTGGGTAGAGATTCGAGAGACGACAAGTCCCGTAGGGACGGCTGAGGATAGGCCGCGGAGCCATCCTGGAAAACCTTCAGCCGTCCCTTCGGGACTCAATCAAGTTGCATGTTGTACCCAGGACTAGCGTCCTGCACATTCAGCCGTCCCGAAGGGACTTGTCCGCCTACCAACCGAACATCTTGCTAAGCAGTCCCGAAGATTGCTTGGGATCCAACTCCGGATGCAAACCTTCCGGCTCCGGCTGAGGCGGCATAGGCTCGCCAAAATAAGCCGCATGCGGATTGTGCAGGCACAGCCGGTCCGCGGTCTCGACCCCATATTTGTCGGCGATCAGTTGATACGCGTCGCGCAACATGGGCGGCCGCGACGTAAGGTCATGGGCATCGGTGGCGATAAAATTCACCCAATTACGGCGCAAGAGTTCGTGCGAAACTCGCTGCGCAATCTTGCCAAAGCGTCCCGTAAGGGAAGCGGCAGTGATCTGTATGTAGCATCCGGCACGCAGCCAGTCCGCCATCTTTTCCGGGTGCCGCGCCAGTATCGGGTTGCGCTCCGGGTGGGTGATGATCGAGGTAAGTCCAGCCATGCTTAGGCGGAAGAAGATCTCCTTCATGTTCTGGGAAATCGAGTGATCGGGGAACTCCACCAGCAGATAATTTTTGCCGTTGATGGAGTACTTCGCCGGGTTGGCCACGGCATCCTCGATGTTGTCGAACATCAGGTGGAAATCGCACCCGAGGGCAAGCGAGATACGGCTGCTGACCCGCTGGCGGACCATCTCCAGCCGCTCCAGATTCAACTCCGGGTCAAATTTGAAATGCTCGCTGGAATGAGGCGTGCACACGATGTGGGTGACCCCGTTTTGCAGGGACATCTCCGCCATGGCCACAGAAATTTCGATATCGGAGGGCCCATCATCCAGGCCGAACAACAAATGGTGGTGTATATCGATCATGAAATCCTGACTTACCTGGCCATCGCACCGACCAGCGACGCAAAGAGCAGCAAGCCGTCCGACGAGCCCAGCATCGCCTCGCTCGACCGGTCCGGGTGGGGCATCATTCCCAGCACATTGTGACCTTCGCTCAAGACCCCCGCAATGCAACTAATGGATCCATTGGGGTTGGCGTCGGAGGTAACCTCCCCCGCCGGGGTGCAGTAGCGAAATGCAACGCGATCGTCGCGTTCCAGTTCGGCCAGGGTGGCCGGCTCGCAAAAGTAGTTCCCGTCCATATGCCCAATGGGAATCTTCAGCACCTGGCCCGGCGTAAGCGCCTGGGTAAATGGGCTGTTGGCGGTTTCGGTCCGCACATGGACCTGTTTGCAGATATAGCGCAGCCCGGCATTTCTCAACAGCGCCCCCGGCAGCATACCGCTCTCACACAGAATCTGGAAGCCGTTGCAAATGCCCAGCACCAAGCCGCCCGACGCCGCGAACTTCTTCACCGACTGCATCACCGGTGAGAACCGGGCGATGGCTCCCGTTCGCAGGTAGTCTCCGTAGGCAAACCCGCCGGGCACCACGATGGCGTCGCAGTTCTCCAGATCCTCGGATTCATGCCAAAGAAAAGTCGCCGGCTGCCCGGCTATCTCGCGCAGAACATGGAACGCATCATGATCGCAATTGGAGCCAGGGAACACCAACACGCCAAATTTCATACTCCTAGGCTAGCAGTTTTAGCCCCCTGGGGAAGTGTCTGCCCGGCTACCAGCCGTTTGATCGAGGCGGAACTCACTGGAAGGCTTGGATCCCGCCCATTTGCAGGAGTATTGTCAGCAGATGGGCGATCCGATCCCAGACGGCCCTGTCCCCGATGCTGTCCCCGACGATCCCCCGGCTCTAGAGCCGGTTGTACCGGGCTTGCCGCAGGTGTCGTTACCCCAAGTCGCCACGCCCCAAACTGCCGGACCCGAGATCGCTCAATCAGGACCGCCTGCGAAGAGTCGATTTGCGTCCAAAAGCACTCTTCATTTGCGCACCGCCGGCACTGCATTGGTCAACTGGTGGCGCGCGGTCACCATCCAGGGGCTGTGCGTTGCCCTGCTGTGGCTGATCGGTCTTCTGTTATTGCATGTGCCGCTGGCCCCAGTCTGGGCGTTGATCGCCGGCCTCATGACCCTGGTCCCCAACTTCGGCGGCGTCATCGCTCTTCTCGGGCCCGCTTTCTCCATCCTGGTCAGCGAACCCAGCATGTACCGCTTGTGCATCCTGCTGGGGGTTTACGCGGTGATCGTGGTCATTGATCAACTGCTGTTGCAGCCGCTCATCATGAAGCGCGTAACGCGCGTGCCCGTCTGGGCTTCCATCCTGGCCCCGATCGTGCTCGGCATCGTTATTCCTTTTTGGGGAATTTTGTTGGCTCCCCCTTTGCTCGCCGTGGTTTATGCTTTCCGCCGGCCGCGCCCGCAGCCTGTAGAAAGCCCCCTGCGTGGAGTGCTATACTCGCCTTTCGCCGCGAGAGTTACGGCAAACTCAGAGGCAGTAGAGGTACCCATGTCCGGCCACTCCAAATGGGCCACAATCAAGCACAAAAAAGGCGCACTTGACGCGAAACGCGGCAAGATTTTCACTCGTCTGATCAGGGAAATCACCATGGCCGCGCGCCAGGGTGGCGGTGATCCGGATGCCAACCCCCGTTTGCGTGGCGCCGTCGCCGCTGCCAAGGCAGAGAACATGCCGGCCGACAATATCAAGCGAGCCATCCAGCGCGGCACCGGGGAATTGCCCGGGTCCATCTACGAGGAGATCTCGTTCGAAGGCTACGGCCCTGGAGGGGTAGCCCTGATCGTCGAAGTCACCACCGACAATCGCAATCGCACCGTCAGCGAAGTGCGCCACGCCTTCTCAAAAAACGGCGGCAACCTGGGTGAACCCAATTCGGTGCGCTTCATGTTTGCCAAGAAAGGCTTGATCGCCATTCCCAAGGCAGCCGCGGATGAAGACAAGTTAATGAACATTGTTCTCGATGCGGGCGGTGAAGACCTGAACGATGAAGGGGAAAACTGGGAGATTCTGACCGACCCTTCTGCCTTTGATGCGGTGGCGAACGCAGTCAAGGCCGCCAAGCTCGAAACCACGGTTTCTGAGATCACCATGATTGCGTCGACCTACACCAAGCTGGAGGGCACCGTTGCCGCCCAGATGATCCGGCTGCTCGAAGCCCTGGAGGACCTGGACGACGTACAGAACGTCTACTCGAATTTCGATCTGGACGCCACTCAGTACGAAGAGGTCGCTGGCTAAAGCATTTTTCGCAAAGGTGTTGACCGAAGCCGCAGAAGTTCACGCAGCTTTCCGCCAAAGAAAGCTGCACCTAACAGTTGTTCAACGGTGCACAGATTGCGAAAAATGCTCTAGATCCACCCGGTTGCATCCGGCCTTTTGTCTCATCCCTCAACTACCAAGTACGATCCCAGCCCTGGACCCGGGTGCTCCGGGTCTCGCTGGTTTTTCGCGAGATGTCACACTCCCACACGCCAGGTGGAAAGAAGGGAAGGCGAGTATCAGACTGCAAACCGCTCGAATTGCTTCCGCAATCATCCTTGTTCTCGGCCTGGTACTCGTTTCGCCCGCAGCCAGCGCGCAGGCTCCGACGGATAACGGAAGCGGTGTACTGCCCAGTCCGGGCTTGCTCGAAAGCCACCCCTGGGAATATGGACCGTTCGTAAACGGAGGGGTGGGCACCGGCGATCGTGCCGATTACAAGTTTCTCTGGGCAGGACTGCACGCAGGCAAAGTGCTCACGGATCCCTTCGGCAAGGGCATGCTCCGCGGCCAGTTCGAACTCGCGGCGGAGTTGATTCCCCTTTGGCAGGCCTATACGCCGAAGTATCTGCGCGCCAACTGCTATGCACAGCCGGGTGGCCCGGAAACTTGCAGTGACCTGTTTCCCACGGGTGGCACGTACACCGGGATTAGCGTTACCCCGGCGATCCTGCGCTGGAACTTCGCCAGCAGCCATCGCGTTCGTCCCTGGGTTCAGGGTGCGGGCGGCCTCATCTGGACCACTCACAAGTTCCCGCCGGTAGGTCCGTATCCCATACCCAGGCATCTGGGCACCAGCGTTTTTAATTACACTCCGCAGTTTGGGATAGGCGTACATTACTTCGTCAGGCCCCGGCAATCGATTTCCTTTTCCGCCAATGCCGTTCATATCTCCAATGCCAGCATGGGAGACGCGAATCCCGGGGTGAACGCAAGTGTGCAGTTTTCCATCGGTTATTCGTGGTGGAAGTAGTTCTCTATGAACGAGACCGTCATCGAGTGCGTGCCCAACTTTTCCGAGGGCTGCGATCGCAATAAAGTGCGTGCCATTGTGGACGCCATGCGTGTGGACGGTGTCTCCCTTCTGGATTGGTCGCTCGACGGCGATCACAATCGTTCTGTGGTCACCATAGCCGGCCCACCCGCGGCGGTCGTTGAGGCGGCCGTGCGCGCCGCCGGCAGAGCCGCATCGCTCATTGATCTCACCGCGCAGCGGGGAGTTCACCCTCGCATCGGCGCGACCGACGTCATCCCCTTCGTTCCCATCCGCGGCATCACGCTGCCTCAGTGCGCCATCCTGGCTCGCCAGGCCGGGCTCGAAATCTGGAGCCGCTACAACATCCCCATCTATTTCTATGAAGCGGCCGCCTCCCGTCCGGACCGTGCCTTGCTGGAGCAGGTGCGCCAGGGTCAGTTCGAGGGGTTGCGCGAATTAGTATTGCGCGATGCGGCACGTCGTCCCGATTTAGGAGGGCCGGAATTGCACCCGACCGCAGGCGCCAGCGCGGTCGGCGCGCGCAAGTTTCTCATCGCCTACAACCTCTATCTGGACCGTCCCGATGTGACCGCCGCGCGGGCGATCGCCAAAGACTTGCGTGCCTCAAGTGGTGGACTCGCAGGGGTTAAGGCCATGGGTGTGCTCGTTCATGGGCGGGCCCAGGTTTCCCTCAACATCACTGATTTCCGCGTCAACCCGGTAGGGCGGGTATTTGACACGTTGAACCGGTTGGCGCGGAAGCATGGCACCAAGGTTGTAGACGGTGAACTCATCGGTCTACTTCCGGAAGACGCCTTTGAGCGTGATAGTGAGTGGGTGCGTCTAATAAAAGGATTCAACCCGGAAGAGAGAATCCTCGAGCGACGCCTGAAACAGCCGATGGAATGGCCAGGCTCCAGCGAGATAGCCGAAAAGGCATAAGATGGAGAAGGTGGGTTACCAGTAACTGCTTACATCTCCGACTGTAGTCCCCCCAGGGAAGGAATGACCCATTGATACAAGTCACGAAGAAACTGCAAACGAGCACCATCGCCGGGCTCGCCCTTGCGCTCGCTTTACCCGCTACTGCCGCTCAGCTTGGCCAAGACGCACGCGCCGCCATACCCAAGAATGTTCAGCAACTGATCGTGGTTGATTACCATGCCATGCAAAACTCGCAAGCCGCGATGGATCTCAAGGCGCGAGTATTGCCTCCTGAACTCAAGCAGCTGGAGCAGGCGCTCCGAACCTCGGGTCTCGACGAGAATCACGATATTGAAGAGTTGGCCTTTGCCTCATTCAAGGCCGGTGGTGATACCCGCATCGTAGGCCTGGCGCAGGGCCAATTCTCAGTCGACGATATTATGGCCAACTTCAAGAAGCGCAAGGTCAAGCCGATCGTCTACCGGGAGAATCGCGTATATCCCATGGGCCAGTCCGGTATGCAGGTAGTCTTTTTGAATCCCACGACCATGGTGTTTGGCCAAACCGACGCTCTGAAAGCAGCGCTCGACGCGCGCGACGGCATGACGCCGAGTTTTCTGAACAACAGTGCCATGCTGAGCCAGATGCAGTCCGTCGATAGCGACGCGGTTTGGAGCGTCCTCGATCAGGAAGGCACGCAGACCATGATGCGCTCAGTGCTCGGAGACGCTTCCCAGTTGACTGACTACGACACGGTAAAGAAGCGGCTGCTCAGTTCGCGCTATTCGATGAGCTTCGACAACGGGGTGAAGTTTACCCTGAACGTAATTACCCCTGACACCATTTCAGCAGCGACTATGGCTTCTCTGCTCAACGCCGCGGCCTTGTACAAAAAGGTGAGTGGCACTCCTGCGGAGAAGGAAGCCATCGACAACACCACCATCAACTCCAGCGGTGGCACTCTGGACGTGCGCTTTGCGTCCTCTGACAGCCAATTTTCCAGCCTATTGCAATCGACGCTGTTCCAGTCGGTGGTTCACTAATCTATTTGGGATTCGTGAGGTTGGGGGTCCAGGTCACTGCGCCGTGCTCGTCGATGTTGACCAGAAGCGACCCCTGATCTCCCAGGTCCACCTTGGGACCTTGAGCAGAGTGCGTCTTGCCCGATCCGTCCTCATACTGTAACGATAACGGACCGGGTCCCTGAACCTTGAAACGGTAATGGTACTGGGCGCCCTTCGCCAGCGAGTTTGCGCCGAAGCTGGCGCTCGGGTAGTCGAACTCCATCACGTGCAGCGTGGGTCCCTGATTCACAATCGTGACCTCAACAAAACGCGAACGGCACCCCGCTAAGCCTACGCATAGAACCAACAGCAACAAACGAGTTCTCAACTGAATTTGCCTTCCATCACAACAACGACTTTCGTTCCAGGATTCGTGCCGTCAGCACCACACCCGTCTCGTTATTGTGCAGCGTGAGCGGAAATGCCAGTACATTCCACACCCAAGCCTCACCCTTCCGCGGCAAATTCAACAGACCCCGATACGTACGATCGATATAGGTTTCGCGCTTCTCGGCTACGGTGCGCAAAATCTCTTTCCAGTCTGCCGCCAGATCCGGCATCTCGACAAACATGTTCTTTCCCGGAAACCAGTCGCGCGGCCGTTCCAGCAAACGCGCACAGGATTCGTTCACATACATCCACCAGCCCGCACCATCCAGGATTTCCAGCACCACGTCCTCGCCGATCGCCATGCCGATGCGGGAGTAGAAAAAGTCGCGCGCATCGACCACCACCGGCCTTCCTCGGTGCTTGGCTTCGAAGGAACGCAATGCGGCAATCAAGTCGTCCACTGAGCTGTAGCCCTTGAGCAGGTGCATGTCTTCCACCCCGCCGAAGCGCCGCTCCAGGGTTGCGGACAGGATGATGATGGGCACTTCCGGACGCCGCGCGCGCAGTACCGACGCTACTTCGGTACCGAACTGTCCAGCGCCCAAGTGGTAATCGAGCACGGCAATATCGATCTTGTTGATCAGCTTCTCCGCTTCGCCGACGGTGCTCGCTGTGTCGGTGAGATAACCATTCTTTCGCAGGATAGCGGCTCGAAGGAGCAGATTCTCTGGATCGTCATCAAGGAGCAGAACGCGGATGGGGGTTTCGACCAGGTGCAAAATCTTCCTTCCCGTCGGCCGGGGCGTGGTTTTACCGGCAGTGAGACTGAAATATGATGCCGGCTGTGGCGAACAAGCTGCCAAACCGGTAAGGTCTATTTCTCTGGCTGCTTACGGCTTCTTGTGCATCTGTTTGACGAGCTCTGGCAGGCGGCTGAATGCGGCCACGCTGCGTAGCCAGCGACGATGTTCAAATGCCGGCGACCCACTGATCATGCTACCCGGGGCGACGTCTCCCGGAACTCCGGATTGCGCGGTGACGATCACGCCGTCCCCGATAAAACTGTGGCCGACCACCCCCACTTGTCCCGCCAGCAGCACGTTTTTTCCTACACCCGATGAACCCGCTAGGCCCACCTGGGCACAAAGCAGGGTGTTCTCTCCCACCGTCGATCCGTGGCCAACCTGTACGAGATTATCAATCTTGACCCCGCTCGCGATCTCAGTATTCCCAACGCTCGCCCGGTCGATGCAGGAATTGGCCTGCACCTCTACCTGGTCGCCCAGCAGCACCGCCCCGCTCTGCGTGATCTTATGCCATCGGCCGCTCTCTTCCTTGGCAAATCCAAACCCATCCGAACCGACCACGGCTCCGTTTTGCAGAATGACCCCATTCCCCAGCCGGCAATTTTCCCGGACCACAGCGTTTGCATGAACAAAGCAATCCCTTCCCAGGTGCGCCTGGGGGTAAATCACCACATGCGGTAATAGAGTCGTTCCCGAGCCGATGACTGCCCCAGCTCCGATCACCACATAGGCTCCTATGTGTACCGCCTCACCGATGGTGGCGCTGGGATCGACCACTGCCGTGGAATGAACCCCGGGCGGATACAGCGGGGCAGGGTGAAACATGTCAATGGCGCGAGCAAACGCCAGGTAAGGATTCGCGGTCCGCAAAGTGGGGGCCGCGATAGCCTCAAAGTCCTCGGTTACCAACACCGCGCCTGCCTTGGTGGTCCGGGCGAAGGGGGTGTATTTCGGGTTTGCCAGAAAGGTGAGTTGGCCGGGCCCAGCCTTCTCGATGCCTTCGACCCCGGTAATCTCCTGTTCCTGATCGCCAACGCAGGTGGCGCCCAGTACGCGGGCGAGCTCGCCAAGCTTCATGCTGGGGATTGTACCGGACTCAGGTTGACAACTTCTGCTCTTTGAACAGGCTCTCCTGCAACGGCTCGGCGGAGCCACGCCGGGACCCAGTCTTGATGACGGCAAGGATATCCAGCTCCGCTACCGCCTGCCGCGGCAGGAAAATCCGCTGGGTATTGGAACGGGTATCGGGAGGAATGAGAAACAACCCATCCCCCTCGAGCAAGGTGAGATCGTTTTGCGCCAGCCCCTCGATCAGATCGTTATCCTTCAGCCGCACCCGCACCCACAGACCCTGACTCCGCGGCCGGGTAACAAAGGTCTTGCGCAGCAACCGCTCGGGCTGGTTGGCGTCTCCCGATTGAAAGTCACGCACAAAGCAAATCCATTTCACTTCGGCCATGCTCACCGAGACCAGCTTGCCCGCGAGATCGAGGACCTGTGCCTGTTCCTCGGACACGAAGGCCGACGGAGGAAGGTAACCAGATAGCCAATCCCTGCTCAACTTTCGTACTATGACCTTCTTGCGGCTGACAGGCATGGGGAAATCACCACCGGCTGGATTGTCGCACGCGCTCTTGGCCGAGCGCACCGCTAATCGTGCAACGGAACGCAGCGCAAACAGTGCAAGCCTGTAGCCAAGGTCGTCTCAATATGCTAACTTAGGTGTTTGTGCGTAGCGTGGGCTCGCCGCTAAGGTGTTCACGTGACGAATGTTAGCCGCAACTTGAGTGGCCGGCGGAGCTCATCGTAAGGCATGCCCGACTATATCTATCTTCTGAAAAACCGCCTCTCCCTCCACCAGCGGAATGCCCTTGACCACATTCGCCTGGCAGCCCGCGAAGCGGGGATGACGGTGTTCCTGGTTGGGGGAGCGGTCCGTGATCTGACCAGCGGCTCTCCTGTTTTCGACCTTGATGTAACGGTACAGGGAAATGCCCTTAAACTAAAGAAAACGCTGGAGAAAGCGGGCGGAAAGCTGTGGGGCGAACACGAGGCCACGCGAACCCTCTTCTTCCGTTTCCCGGTTGGGGTTACCGTCGAGATCTCGAGCGCTCGCCGCGAAGAGTACCCGAAACCCGGAAAGCCCATATACCACTGGGATACGATTCTTGAGGATCTCCGCCGCCGCGACTTCACCGCCAATGCGATGGCCCTGTCCCTCAACGAACACTCCTACGGGCTGTTGATGGACCCGCTCAACGGGGTTGCAGACATCGAAGCCCGGCAGCTGCGGCTCGTCAGCAACTACGGGTTCATCGAGGATCCGTCTCGCTTGCTCCGCGCCACCCGCCTGGTAGCCCGTTTGGGATGGCAGCTGGATGAGCGCACCCAGACGCGATTCCAGAATTCCAAGGAAGAGAAGGCCATCGAAGCTCTCTCCGCGTATCACCGCGGCTATGAACTGGAAGAAATTGGCCACGAGGAAGACGGGTTGCGGGTGCTTGCGGCCATGGAGGCGGAAGGGTGGATGCATTACCTGTTTCCGTCGTGGACCACGGCTTCCGCCGATGCCCCCGCCCTCGAGGAAATGCGCAAGCTCGTGACGCAGCTGCAAATGCAGGGCGTAAGTCCCGATATTTCTGCGGTTTCAACCCACTATCTTACGGCAAAACTTTCAGCCAAAGATCTGGCCTCACTCAAGGCCTTGTTTGTTCGCCCAGGCTTTGTCGAGGAATGGAACAACCTCGATCATGCCGCCAAGGAGTTCAACAAGCAGCTCATGGGCAAAGAGGCGGCCACGCCGTCGGCCACCTGGAAGCTGTTCACCTCGGCCGACCCACAGGCCGTTCTGTGGCTGGGCTTGACCTCGAAATCCCCGGCTGTGCAGGCGAAATATAAGAACTTCTTCACCGTGTGGCCAGAGGCGCGGCAGAAGATTCCCCATGCCCTGCTTCAGGAACTGCGGATTACGCCGGAAGTTCCCGGTTATGACGAAATGATCTCCCGGCTGTTCCTGGGCGTCATCGATGGCAATCTGGAAACCGAAGAACAACTGCGTGCTTTCCTTGAGCCCTATTCGCCCCCGGCTCCTCCGCCGCCGGTGACCGTTCGCCGTACTCGCGGTTCCAAAAAATCAGGGGAGAAGAGCAAGGTTCTGGTGGAAGCTGCGTTCGACGGCGACGCTGACGATGTGTTGCCTCTGGATGAGGAAGAGGCAGTCGAGGAGCCCATCGAGGACGTCGAGGATGAAGACGACGTTGACAGCGAACCCCCGGTAACCCTTCCACCGGCAGCCAAAAAGGCAGCTCCGGCGCCTAAGAAATCGCCTGCGGAAAACCGCCCAAGTTCGCCGGTCGTAAAGCCTACCCCGCCCGCCAAACCGGAAGCTCCTTCCTCGAAGGCCAGCCTGGCGGCGGCGAAGTCGGCGCCGAGCCCGGCGCTGCACGTGGTGGCCCCCGTCAAACAGGCCAAGGTGCACGTGATGGCGAAGCAGCCCGCTAAGCCGGCTCCACCCCCACCCCCAAAACCAGGACATGCTTCCAAGCCTGCTCCCAATCACGCGCCCAGCCATCCGCATGCGCCGGCAGGAAAGAAAGCGCTGCCAATGAAGCCGGTTCCCGCCAAGGCGGCTCCCGCCAAACATGTTCCGGCCACGTCGGTCCCGTCGAAGGCAGTGCCGGCCAAAATGGTTCACGGATCCGCTGCGAAGCTGCCCGCAAAGCACAGCGCGCCGAGCAAGAAGACCGCGGTAAAAGTACCGGTTAAGGTGCAAAAGAAATCAGAGCCGGCGAAGAAATCCCACCCGGCAAAGAAGACCGCTCCGGCCAAGAAGCATAAATAGCCAGGCCCGCGTGAGCGGCCGCCAGTTAAAGAATTCTCCCGCAGTGACGATGATGCCACCATGAACATGGCGGACGTCAGGGCAGAGTATTCCGTCGACCACGCGCCTGCAGATCAAGCACTCAGCATCAGAAGCCCTGCCGGTTGGTTTGCAGGAGAACTTCCAACTAAGCCAAGCCACGCACACGACATCCTTTCAGCCATCATCAGCCATCGCGAAGTGCCATCGACTCTACAAATGGTGGCGGATACCTTTGTTCGTTTGTGTCCGTCCAAAGGTGTTGCCATCTTCGTACTATCGGGCCCCCGGTTCCAGATGGAGGCTGAGGCTGGATTACCCAACCGGCCTTCGGGAAATCTTCTCTCCCTGCCGGGTGCACCTCTGCCAACGGCGCTCGCAGCGTCACAACCGCGAGAAGGCGCTGCTTCGAATTTCCCGTCCCTGGGGCAGATCCTCGACTCCGGGGTTTCGCTCTGCCTGGCATTGCCCCTGACCTCCGGTTCCGGAGAGCCGCGAGGAGCGTTCACGGTGTTCGACCGCCAGCAGGGCCCTCTGGATGAAACGACTCGGGAAACCATCCAGAGCCTCTGTGATCTCGCCTGCATGGCCATCGAACATGGTCACCTCTATGAGCAGGTGGTGCATGGATGGCAAGTCGACTGGCTGACCGGATTACCCAACCGGCCTATGCTGGCCGACCGGTTACGGCAAGGAATGGTCACGGCGCAGCGGCAGGGTGAAGTGCTTGCGGTCTGTTCTATCGGCCTCGATCATTTTCAGCAGATCAATGACGGACTGGGGCATGAACTGGGAGACGCGCTTCTCAAGCTGATCAGCGAACGGCTGAACGCGTCGACGCGGGAACCAGACACGCTGGCGCGCCAGGGCGGCGATGAGTTTCTCCTGGTATTGCGCAATCTCTCAGACGTATCCGATGCAGTTCGAATTTGCCAACGGCTGCTCCACGATGTGCACGAGCCTTTCCTCCTCGAGGGCCACTCCGTCACCATCAATGCCAGTATCGGTATCAGCGTTTTTCCCGACCACGGAAACACAGTGGAGTTGTTATTGCGGCAGGCGGATATGTCGCTGCAAGCCGCAAAACGCGCGGGCGGAGGTGGGGCTCAGATCTACTCTCCCGCATTGGGCCAGCAGAGCCAGCGGGCGGCAGAAATGGCCGGAGCCCTGGTCGAGGCCCTGGCCAAGTCCCAATTTCGCATGGTGTACCAGCCGGTTTTCACCATCGATGGAGAGATCGTCGCCTTCGAAGCCTTGCTGCGCTGGCAGCATCCCACCTGGGGCGCCGTCAGCCCTCCGGAGTTTATCCCTACGGCGGAAAAAAGCGGCCTGATTGTCGCCATCGGCGATTGGGTCATCGACGAAGTGTGCCGCCAGGCGATGGCATGGAACGCCGCCCACTTACTACCCATCAAAATGTTTGCCAACGTATCCGGGGTGCAGCTGGAACGGCCCGACTTCAGTTCAAAGATTGCGGATGCCCTCAAGCGAAGTGGTCTCGCGCCGGATCGCCTGGAGCTCGAGATTACCGAAAGCTGGGTCATCTCAGACTTGCGCGGAGCCGCAGGCAAACTGCAGCAGCTGCGCGATCTGGGCATCGGTATCGCCCTCGACGACTTTGGCACCGGCTACGCCGCTTTCGACTACCTGCAAGAACTGCCTTTGGATTCCCTCAAAATCGATCGCTCGTTTATTCAGCGTCTAAACGGACCCGCTGCCAATCTTTCCACCGTGCGTGCGATGACGATTTTGGCCCGGCAGCTGGGGCTGAAAACGGTGGCGGAAGGTGTGGAATCGGAACAGCAGATAGAGCATCTGGGCGAGATGGGATGCGATCTCGTGCAGGGATTCCTGCTCGGCCGGCCCCTCAAGCCGGAAGCTGCCCGTTTGCTGCTCCGGAGCCAACAACGGCCGGCGCCTTTGCTCCACATGGCCGAAAAAAGGCACTTGGCCGCGGGTTCAACGCAATTAGTCACCGGGTAATAGATCCGATTCACCCGATAGATCTGAAATACTTCGGTGGTGTCTAGCCAAAGCGGTTCCTCTCCTCGTGTAACCAGCATGCGCGTGTTTCCCGTTGCCGGCAGCGACAGCATGTTGCTGAACCTGAGCGGTGCCCACGCGCCCTATTTCACCCGCAATGTGGTGCTGCTGACCGACGACGCCGGGCATACCGGAGCCGGCGAGGTTCCGGGCGGCGCCAGAATCCGCCAGGTTCTGGAAGCTTCCGGCACGGCGATTGTCGGCCAGCCCATCGCTTCTTATCTCGAGATTCTTCGATCCATACAGACCCGCTTTGGCGATCGCGATACGGCCGGGCGTGGCCTGCAGACCTTCGATCTGCGCATCACGGTGCATGCAGTCACCGCGGTCGAATCCGCGCTGCTCGATCTGCTAGGGCAGTTCCTGGGCGTGCCGGTAGCCGCGTTGCTGGGGGAAGGCCGGCAGCGCACGAGCGTCCCGGTGCTCGGGTATTTGTTCTACGTCGGCGACCGTCGCAAGACCGACCTGCCCTACGCCAGCGATCCAAACGAGGACGACCCATGGTTGCGGCTGCGCCACGAACCAGCTCTGACCACCGAGGCCGTTCTACGGTTGGCAGAAGCAGCGCAGGCGCGATACGGGTTTCACGACTTCAAGCTCAAGGGCGGTGTGCTCGCCGGGCAGGAGGAGATGGAGACCGTGACTGCGCTGGCGGAAAAGTTTCCCCAGGCACGCATCACCCTCGATCCCAACGGCGCATGGCTGCTGGAAGAGGCGGTGGCTCTTTGCCGCGGTAAACATCATGTTCTGGCCTACGCCGAAGATCCTTGTGGCGCGGAGCAGGGGTACTCCGGCCGGGAGATCATGGCGGAATTCCGGCGCGCCACCGGCCTGCCCACGGCCACCAATATGATTGCCACCGATTGGCGCGAGATGAAGCATGCCGTGCAATTGGGCGCAGTGGACATTCCCCTGGCCGACCCTCATTTCTGGACCATGCAGGGCTCCGTCCGGGTGGCGCAATTCTGCCGTGACTGGGGGCTCACCTGGGGATCCCACTCCAACAATCACTTCGACATCTCGCTGGCCATGTTTACCCATGTGGCGGCTGCTGCTCCGGGAAACGTAACCGCTATCGATACTCATTGGATCTGGCAGGACGGCCAGCGGTTGACCCGGGAACCATTCCAGATAATCAATGGGGCGATCGAGCTTTCAGATCGCCCGGGTCTCGGCATCGAAGTGGACATGGAGCGGCTCGAGACGGCCCACGCACTCCACCAGAAGCTCGGGCTTGGAGCCCGCGACGACACGGCCGCGATGCAGTACCTGGTGCCGGGCTGGACTTTTGACCCCAAGCGTCCCAGCCTGGTTTCGGTGAAAGCATGAAGCATCTCACCTTCGCGCTGTTCTTCTAGGGCTCCATGCCAACCCTCCCCGCTGGACGGGTGCCCCATGTTCGCACCGGCGTACATGGGTCGAAAAGGGACGGGCGAAGCCCCATCGAAGCTCTGTCTTTTCTCCGGGCTAAACAAACGAGCGCGTGATGACTGACCGGCTTTCTGTATCGGCAACAGAAGCTCGGGTGGGCGGTACTCGACCCTCAACTCTGTCGGTTGTCATTAGGAACGCAGGAATCATGACCCGTGCTCCCCCCGTGCTGAAAAAAAATACATCCGTCCGGCAACCAATCCCTATCGAACCGCTGCCTTTTCCTTGTCATCCCGACCGAAGCGAAGCGGAGCGGAGGGATCTGCAGTTTTCTCCCTCCCCATTTCCCCTATGCCTTCCTGGGTTCTTCTGGTCCTTTCAGGCTTTGTATCAGGGCACGACTTTAGTCGGGCCGTAAAACCGGCGAATGACGAGGGCTTTTAGCCCCTGTGGCTCTTCTGTCATTGTGAGAAGGTCAACTAACCATGTCGGCCAAAAAAAATCGCCCTCCCCACCATCTCACCCGTCTCCATGAGATTAATGTTCGGTTGCATAGTAGCCAGAGCGAACGACGATGTTGGCTATACGCTCAGAGGTGGTTTTCAACTGAATTTGGTGGAATGATCCGTCGGGTTTCAGCTCTGCCGGGTTGTAGACGAGGCGATACTGATTGCGCAGGTCTGCTTCGATGGTGCGCAAGTTGTTGTCGATTACATCTTCGGAGTCGTCGTCGTAGAAGACACGGCCGCCAGTTTCTGAGGCCAGTTCCGCCAATGTTTGTGGGCCTGAGGAGAAGGTGTATTTCGACTGCGCGCGAAAGACATAAATCGAAGTGTTGGTTCGCTGACACATATCGACGGCCTGACCGAGAGAAGCTTTGCTGGCGTTATCTTCACCATCCGAGAAGAGCAGGATAAAGTTTCCGCTGACCAACTGATTGATTTTACCGAATTCGTAAAAACACGCTTGATTAATAGCGTCGAAAATGGCTGTGCCTATTCCTCTCCCCACCGGCACGAATTCGCTGACGGCCGCAACGAGCGCAGCTTTATCGCTCGTCCAAGATGCTGCGATTCCAGAGCGAGACGCAAAATCCATAACGAAGGCTTGATCGGTCTGTTGCCGCAAGAGCAGTTGAGCGTACTTGCTCGAGATTGTCCGATCGCTGGGAAGATGTTCCTCCATCGACTCGCTCTTATCAATAAGAATGCCGGCACGGATTGGTAAATCCTTCATTGACTGGAAAATAACAATCTTGCGCGGTGGTCTCCCTTTGTCGAGAAGGTGCAACTCATCGAGTCTGAGATTGTTGATAGGGAAACCGTGAACATCGGCTGCGTGGAAAGTTAGACTGACTTCATCTACAGCGACATTGAGATTGTAGGGTGTTGCAACTTGAGCCGAGCCGAAAGTCTGCAGATATGAAAAACGCGCCTGCGCATAGACCGTGAGAATAAGGAGGCCGCAGATAATCCGTTGCTGATCCATTGCGAAACTGCCCCTACGATTGTAGGGGAAAGGGGGGATAAGGGAACATGATGGACATAATACCTATTCCTCCACGAAGGAGGGTGCGCGTCCCCGTCGGACCACCATTTCCTGGCTGCGATTCCAGAGTGATTGGCCGGTCCGTAAATCAGCCTGATCCGCCACAGCATTCGTCACCCGATCGGGAACTGTCATAATCTTCTTGGAAAACCCATCAGGAGAACACCGTATGCCGATGACCCGACGTCATTTCCTTCAGCAGGGGGCGGCCGCCGCGATCGCTCTGACCACAACCCCGTCCCTGCTGGCTGATCCGCTGGGCCTCCCCATCGGCTGCCAGACCTATCCTGTCCGCGCCTCGATCAATCCGGATTTTGCCGGGACGATGAGGGGCCTTTCTGCAGCGGGCTTTCAGACCATTGAGCTCTGTTCGCCGTTTGGCTATGAGGAGTTCTCCAGCCTGGCGAAGTACAAGCCACAGGAGTTGCACAGGATGCTGCACGATTACGGTCTTACCTGTATCAGCGCGCACTTCGACACGGGGGAGTTGTTCAACCATGCGGAGGAGCGGATCGCATGGGCCAAGCAGCTTGGCCTGACCCAGATGGCCACGGCCAGCCTCGGCTTCGGCACCCTGCGTGAGGGCGTTCCGCCAACCGTGGATGACGTGAACCGCGTCACCGATCTCTTCAACACCTTTGCCGCCAAGGCGCATGATGCGGGCATGGTTGCCGTACTGCACAACGAAGGCTTTGAGGTAACCAGCATCGACGGCAAACGGGTTTACGATATGGAGATCGAACGGCTGGATCCGAAGACGGTGAAACTGCAGTTTCAAGTCTCCACCATGCAGCACGGGTTCGATCCGGTGGATTACTTCACCCGCTATCCGCGCCGCTATATCTCCATGCACTGTCAGGACTGGGTGATGACCTCCGGCGGCAAAGCGAAACAGGTGCCGCTCGGTAAGGGCGTTGTGGACTGGAAAAGGGTCTTCACCGCGGCGGGAGAGGCTCGCATCGAAAACTACTTTGTCGAACTGGAGCAGGATCCTACACTGATGGCGCAAAGCATCCCGTACCTGAAGAGCTTGCAGGTTTAAGGAATTGTGACCAGACCGGACTGTCAGTTTGGGAAAACGGAGACCGCGAGGCATCGATCCATGCCTCTCGAGGGCGACCGTCCTTCCCCGAGGAAGTTACTGAAAACCAGACTCGTCAGGCGGAGTCCGAGAGGCCCGTTAATCGCGCAGATGGAGTGCTTCCGTTAAATACTTCGTTTCCCGAAGCCTGAAATAACCCTTCTGGCTATGCCAGAAGCAAATAGCCCTGGCACTCTCTTGAGCCCAACCGAATGCACTCTGGCGTCAAACGGCGCTTCCATTGTGGAGGTTCAACGAGGCAGTCTAACAATGCAATACCGGTCAGGGCGCACCGGGCCATTGGGAGGCAGAAGGAAATTGACATCGAAGATTGTATTTGTGGTGGACGACGAGAGAGCGATCGCCGACACACTGGCCATGATATTACGCACTCTAGGATACGAGGTGACTGCGTTCTACGACGCAGCGACCGCGCTGGCAAAGTGCGAAGGCGTGGTCCCTGAGTTGGTCATCAGCGATGTCTTCATGCCGGGAATGAGCGGGGTCGAGATGGCTGTCCAAATCGAAGAACGTCATCCGACTTGCAAGTTTCTTCTTATCTCTGGGAACGCGGAAACATTCGACGTTCTCGTGGCGGCGCGGCTCAACGGATACGATTTCCCGGTGCTTGCAAAACCATTCCATCCCGACGATTTGTTGACAACGCTGAACACCCTGGGGTTCCTTGATGGAACAGCAAGCGAGGCCGACGGCGAGGCGTCTAAAATCTCTTAGCCTTTGCAGCTTTGTCGAGGGCATCCTCGACCTGCTTAAGCACAATGTCTCCCGCAATCGTTTGCCCTGCGAAGTGCAGGTCTCTCAAAAGTAGTAAAGCCTGCTCCAGTGCAGCGTTGCTCTCCACGAGGCGCGGCAGCCAGTTCTCAAGGCATAGGCGCGCCGACAGTAACGAGAGTCCCTTCAACCCGTAGTTCGGGGACTCTCGTCTGCAGTCTGGAATCACCCGCTTCCAGTCTCAACAAATTAAGACACGAGAACCTGAAAGAGGGTTGCTCGATGTCGGGCCGAACTCCCACCCCTGACAGCTGCCATACAGGCAGCGTATAGTTCGCTGCAATTAGCTTCTTAGGGACGGCCCTGGCTTCGGCCAGGGCTCCTTTTTGTCTGGCACGGTGACTTTGGCCAGGGAATCACTTTCGCCGGTCGTTCAAGGGGATTTCCAAACCGCTGCAAAAGTTCGAGTAGTTGGAGCACGGTAGCTTCATCTCGCTCCTCGTCTTCTGTTGAATCTGGTCGGTTCATGCAGGCAAACTCCACGGCTAGGCTCTCCGCTGATGGCGGTTTAATCGTTGATTCACCAAAGAGAACAATTCGGACGGCATGGTGAGTCCATCGAGGACGAGTACCTCCGCGCCGTCAGATAAGTTGATGACTCTGTGCAAATCAGAATCCCTCAGCCGGGAGATGACAATTAGGTCGAATTTTTGGCTGCGTAGCAGGATTTCAGCTACTTGGGGCGATGCCGATGCAGCGTCGTAGCCTGAAATTTTCAGAACTGCGCACCGGCTTTCAAGAACAGCCAAGTCAGATTCTACGCAGAGAATTTTAGCGGCTTGAAACTCCATGTCAGCTTCCTGATTGTGGTTGAAACGACCTCGTAGTTTAACGATCAAAATCCAAAAAACGTTCACGCCATATCGCGCCACGCCACATAGCGCCACGAGGCCTGGCACGCTGGGAGCGACGGCAAGCACTACCACGTGAAGATTGGCGACCGCGGATCAGCGCGTACAGTCGTCAGCGTAGACTTTTCCCATGAGCCCCTACACCGAACCAACGGATCTCCTCCTGTTGGAACCGGCGCATTTGGCCGGTCATCTTTGTGCAGTCGTCGAGAACGGCATGCTAGCGCTGGCCGCGCGTTACGACGAGGCTTCTGCCTCCAGGCCACCCGCGAATGGTGGTTGGAGTGCGAAACAGGTTGTCGGCCATCTGATCGATTCTGCGGGCAACAACATCCAGCGCACGGTGCGCCTTAGCATTGATCCGGAGCTGCGTATGCCAGGCTACAAGCAGGCCGAATGGGTGGCAGTGCAGGGCTACCAGGATCGACGATGGGCAGAGCTGCTTTCTCTTTGGCAGATGCTTAATCTTCATTTCGCGCAAACCGTCGAACGGGTTCACAAGGCGCACCTTTCCCGCATCTGGTTCCTTGGAGAAGATCGCATCACACTGGGGTTCATGCTGGAAGACTATATCGCTCATATGAAGCATCATCTTGAGCGTATGCCTTAAGGAAAACGGCGGCCTCTCCATCTGATCGCTACCGCCGATTCTCATTTTTTGGGGTGCATTGCAGTCTTGTCCCCAGCAATCAACTGCCGGAAAAAACGCGCACCCTGATCCACATGAGTTCGTGCGTGCCACGACATCGCGATATCGATACGCGGCAACTCGAACTCCGGTTCGATGATTTTCAGTGGCAGCATTTTCGAGAAAATTTCGGCTGTTCGCAGAGGGATTGCGGCGACGTATTCGGTGTGCGCAGCGGTCATGGCGGCTGCCGTGAAATTTGGAACCGAAAGCGCAATGTTCCGTTTTAAGCCTTGACTTGACCATATCGCCTCTGCGATCCGATGTCCGGTCCCAAGTTTCCCCTGAGCGATTTCGACATCGATATGCTCCAGCAAGTTGAATTGCTCTTTCGTCATTCGTGGCCGCTTGAGTTTTGGATGACGGGTCTTCACCACGAGCGCGCCGTATTCCGTGCAGAAATATTGCGAATAGAGAGGGGGTGCGACGGGGAGATCCGGGCCGAGCGCGACATCGATTTTGCCCGTTGCCAGACCGTCGCTGCTTAGCAGAAAATCCGGGCTTACGACCCTCAGGTACGCATGCGGCATGCGCTTTGAAATCTGTTCGGCAATGCGCGGAACGTCGCACACTTGCTGACTGTCCGCGGCAGCAAGCGTGAAGGTTCGGGTTGTTTCGCCAGGGTCAAAGTCTTCCCCTTCCTGAACCGCGTTCTTCAAGCAGTTCAATCCCGCCGAAATCATGGGAGCCAGGCTTTCGGCTCGTGGCGTGAGGGTCAATCCGCGGCCGTTCCTCACAACCAGCGGATCCGACAGAATTTCCCGAAGCCGCGCCAGAGAGTTGCTCACGGCAGATTGGGTGACATTGAGATTTTTGGCCGCCCGCGTCACGCTCCGCTCAGAAAGTACCGCGTCCAGCACGGAAAAGAGGTTTAGATCCAATTCCGATAGATTCATACCAGTGATGTATAGCATCATGAATCATCATTTGCAATGAGCATAGGTCTGGACGAAGATGCAATAACGCCCCCCTGCTCCGGAAGGAAAATGGTGGGCACTTTGTCTACGAGGACCAAGGCCGGAAGGAATGCCCGGCCCGCCGAAAGGAAAAGAATGACGACAAGCACCATCATGCAAATGAATATGGAACCGGCCAGGTCGAGGCCCGGTAACTGGCGATACCTGTCACTTGGAGCAACCCTCGGGCCGGTTTTGTTTGCGGCCGCCTGGGTCGTTCTCGGTGTTCTCCAACCCACAGTCGCAACTGAGTACGGTCTGATAGGAGGCGTATCCGGTGCGGTCACCAACCCGATCAGCGCTCTTGGCGTTGGACCGGACGCCCACGTATTCAACCTTGCCTTCGTCCTCTGCGGGTTTCTGACCGCGGCAGGAGTGCTGGGCGCGCAGCAAAGCACACGAAGCAGAGATCAAATGGTAATCGGCAGGTCTCTTGCAGTACTGCTCGCGCTCTCTCCTCTGGGTCTTGCCCTGGCCGGAGTTTTTACTTTGGCGAACTCGCTCGCGATGCACAACGTTGCGGCGCTTCTTGTCTTTGTGGCTCCTGTTTTCGCTTTCTTTGCCGGCGGGGCGCAGCTTCGACGCATCACGGGCTGGCGCAGCTTCAGCAATCACCTATTCCTCGCAGCTCCGCTGACGCTGATCCTTCTCGTTGTCTTTGTATCGACCTTCAAACTTCCGGCGATCATTGCCGGAAACGGGATTGCCGGTCTGACCGAGCGTTTTCTTCTTTCAGAGATCCACGCATGGTATGTAGCCCTCGGCTGGCGTGGTTTCCGGTCTTGAGGATTTGGCAAATAAGGCTCGCACGGCCCAACCGAGTCGAGGCTTGTGCATACGTGGAAGTCAATCGGTTCGGTGTGCACGGTTGCGTGCCGAACATGCAGAGGAGTCACCATGAATCAGCGACTTGAAACAGATGCTTCGAAGAGCGAACTGTTAGCGAGGATTGATAGGCAGGATGAAATCATCCGTGAGCTCTTAACCAAGAATGAAGAACTACGCATTCGTCTATGGCTGGCTCCGCCAACCCAGCTGGAAACGGCGGGGGCGTGAGGACTAATGGACCGAGAAGGAAATAGGCACCAAATATTCCCCATTTCCCCGGTCCGTCATTGCATAATGCCGCGAAGGCTAATGCACCCAGGCCACGGAATTCATCAGATTGCTACTGTTGTTCTAGCAGACGGCAATCGCATAGTCGCCATTGGTGCTCAGGGCAGGATGGAAACCGATGTAATAGAAGGGATCCGCCTTGTTCCAGTGAACGCGGTTCGCTTCCGTCGCTGACAGCATCCCGGTGGCGCCGTGAATGGCACCGGGGGTAAGGCACCGACAACATACCTATTGCAGCGGATGAATATTCGCGGCGATGAATGGGTTTCAGGTCGCCGGATTCGCCTCCAGCCGAGAGTTCCCTGGGAGATCGACGATCCCTGATTGCCTGTAACATTTAATAGCGAAAGACCAGGCTGATGCCCCACACCAACTGGTTACGCGCCTTACCGTTGTTGTAGCCGCGCTTGTCCCACGAATGGTCAAAGCGCAGATCGGACTGCAGCAGGAACGTGCTGCCGAAATAACGGTTCAGGTAAAGCGTATTCTCCGTGTACTTCGTGGCTGTACCGGTGCGTTGGCCCTTCTTGTCATTCAACAGATCGGAGCGGAAGCCTACTGTAAGCGATGAGTTGATTTCGCGGTTCAGATAGTTCACAACGGCGTACTCCGGTGCGAAACAGCGGAGCTGTCCTGGCGCGCAGACGGCGCCGAGAGTACCGTTTTCCGCGGAAACAGGGTTCGCGACGTTGCCTGCGACGTTCGGCACGCCGCGCTCGTACATCCACCAGCTTTCGGTTGCCATATGCCACTTCGCGTCGAACTTGTGTGCCCAGATCAGGTCATACTGCTGCGCATTGTCATACGCGTACTTACCGTCATTGATGCCATTGGCACAGGCGTAGACGTTGTCGTGGTTCGTGGCAGACGAATAATTCAGGCAGGCAATGAGCGAGGGTTTGTGGCCGCTCGACCACGGAGCGACGTCGTGGCCTGCCGACATGCCGAGCTGCGCGAGCCACCGCTTGTTCAACTTCAGCGTAGCGACCACGCCCGTATCCGTAACAGGCTCGGCCGCGTAAACGAGCGAGCGCGTCATAGTGTAGTTGAAGGGTGCCAGCGGAGAATCGAGTCCGGGCAGCGAGAGAAAGCGCCCGAATCGGATATTCAGGCCGCCTTTTACCGGGAAGTACAGGTCGGCATACTCCATGATGGGGTCATAGCCGTAGGTCCGGTTAGACACGAGTAGCTGCTCGCTGAGATAACCCTTCGTGGTGGTGAAGCGGTAGTCGACGCCGTAGTACAAGGCAGTGACGTGGAAGCCCCAATCGAAGTGCGTGGTTTGCACCGTGTCCGGCAGGCGTTCGACAAAGGTAACGACCTGATGCAGCCTCGCGGTGTCGGGCGCCGACGCAAAGATGAGCGGGTAATTGTCGTCGCTGCTGGTGCTCTGGTTGTAGGTTGCCTTTGCCCAGCCGTAGACCTTGGTGCGATGGTTCTCCAGCTTGAGCGCCGTCATCAGCGGATACACGGTGGTATCTGGAACGCCGATGGTAGGCGATCCACCGTAGCTCCAATCGCCTGAGGGATAGGGCGGGCTATCGAGTGGCGAATCGAACGCACGCCGCACGGGTGTGGGGCCCGCGGGGAGCTTACCTCGCCAATCCGCAGTGTAGAAGCGGGCCAGGCGTTCGAGGAAGTTGCCGCGGATCACAGTTTGTACCGCGCTGGAACTATCGCTGGGAATGCTAGGAGGCTCGCTCGTGTCCGAGAGCGCTTGAGGCTGTTGCATTGGTCGCTGGGCATCCGCCGCATGCACCCCAGGCATAGCGACGCTGGCCAGGGCTAAAGCCCCGGCATACAGCGTCCGGGACCTGCCAGACGTCATTCTTGTGGAAATTATCTCTGCACCAAAACGACAGCCAGTCTACACTGCGTCTGCCACGAAGAGGAAGCGTGCTCTGAGACACGGTTAGAAGCAAGAAATGGGTGACATTTATCGGGCCGTAATGGGGCAGGCGATGAATGGACGGCAAAGGGCTCATAGCACCCAGACAACGCGTGTTTTGTCGGGGCACATGACGGATGAACCGGACATATATTTGGGCCAAGGGCATAACGCTTCTCTAAGCGGGCACGAAGGAGCGAGATCCACCGGAGTGCCGCGTAGTTCCTCCTACTCTGGTTCCTCGTTTGACAAGCAGCCGTAGGCATAATAGCGTTATGCCTATGGGTGATACACCTAAAGCAGGAATGCCTTCCGGCGCGCTTCCCATGCTGATCCTGCGCGTTCTTCAATCCGGTTCGTTGCACGGCTATGCATTGGCGCAGCGCATACACATTCTCTCGAGCGAAGTGCTGGCGGTGGAAGAGGGACTGCTCTACCCCACGCTGCAAAAGATACTGGTCAAGGGTTGGGTCACAGCCGAGTGGGGCATTTCAGAGACCAACCGCAAGGTACGCTTCTACCGCCTCACGCCGGAGGGGCGCAAGCACCTGAAGGCTGAGCTGTCGGAATACGATCGCGTGACGCAAGCAATTCAGAACATATTGCGCACTGCCTAACAGACACAACCAGGAGGCCTGCCATGGGGGAAATCTTCCGCCGCATTCGCTACCTCATCCACCGCCGCCGGTTTGACGCGGAGCTGGAGAATGACATGGAGTTTCATCGCGAGATGGCGGCGCGAGCAGGCTGCAACAACTTCGGCAATACGCTGCGCATACAGGAACAAGCGCGCGAAGCGTGGGGCTGGACCTGGCTCGACCGCCTCATCCAGGACCTCCGCTACGCCGTGCGTATTCTCGCGCGCTCGCCCGGCTTCACGCTCATGGCCGTGTTGGTGCTGGCCATCGGGATCGGCGTCAACGTGGCTGCATTCACTGTCTTCGACGTGGTGGCGCTCGCGCCCCTGCCGGTCCGCGATCCCGGTTCCCTGGTGCGCCTGGAACGCCGTTCGCCCAATGACTATACCGACGGAGCGCCCAACCTATCGCTCCTCTTCTACGAAAAGAATGCAAAGACGCTGTCCGCCGTCATGGGCGTGCTGGGCGTGCCTCCCATGCAGGTCGACGACGATATTCAGCAGGCACCGGCGTCCTTCGTCACGCCCAACTACTTCACCGAACTGGGAACACCTGCAGCCGTCGGCCGCCTCTTCGATCCCAAACGCGACGGCGATCCTGCCGCGCCTCCTGCCGTCGTCATCAGTTACGGATTCTGGCAGCGCCGCTTCGGCGGCGATCCTTCCGTCGTTGGCCGCATCCTCCACATCGATAAGAAACCAGCCACCATCGTCGGGGTGCTTCCTTATGCCTTTGCCAGCCTCGGCGGCCAGCATCCCGACCTCTGGATGCCCATCATCCAGCAGCCATATTTTGTCGAAGGAAGCCACACGCTTACTGACCCCGGCGACTCTGCCATCCGCATGTGGGGCCGCCTCGCTCCAGGCGTTTCCGCAAAGACCGCCGCCCAGGAGCTGCGCGCCCTTACCGATGAGCTGCGCCGCCAGCACCCCAACGACATCTGGGAAAAGGAGTACATCCAGATCTCGCCAGGCGGACATCTGCAGGTCATGCAGCCGGAGATGTACCAGGTCGGGGCCATGGTCGCCGTGTTTACCCTGCTGATCTTGGCCGTCGCCTGCGCCAATCTCGGCGGGCTTATGCTGGCCCGCGCCGTCACGCGCGAACGCGAAATCGGCATACGCGTCGCCATCGGCGCCAACCGCGGCCGCATCTTCCGGCAACTGTGCACCGAGAGCCTGCTGCTCGCCATGCTGGGTGCGCTCGCCGGCCTTATGCTCGGCTACGCTGTGATGCACATCGCATTCACAAAAATGGACACGCCGAAGTGGGTGAGCGCCGCCCCAGACTGGCGTGTCCTGCTCTTCACCGTCGCTGTCATGTTCGCCGCTGCCGTCTTCTTCGGTCTCATGCCGGCCGTCCAGATCGCCCGCCAGCGCCGGCACAAGACTATCGCGCGTCAAGTCCTCGTCGGCGCGCAGGTGGCCGCAAGTTGCGTCCTGCTCATCGTCGCCGGCCTGCTCGTCCGGGCCACGCAACACGCGTTCTATACCGATCCCGGTTTCGGTTATCAGCAGATACTCTCCATCGATCCGCACCTCGGCCGGCACGGTTACGCGCCCGTTGCCGCGCAGGCCTATTTCGACCGGATGCAGGCCCGTCTCCGCGTCATTCCGGGCGTACTCTCCGTCTCCCTCGTCAAGCTCCCGCCCCTCGGACACGTTGTCGACCGTGAAACGACTGAGATCGCCGGACGCAAAGTCCTCATTTACCCCAATTGGGTCGAGTCCGGCTTCTTTGAGACTATGAACATTCCCATCCTCCTCGGCCGCACCTTCTACCCGCGAGAGAAGAACGCCGTCATCGTGAGCCAATCATTCGCGCGCCGGCAGTGGCCCAACCAAAACCCCATCGGGCAGCGCCTCGGCGACGACGACGCAACCAAATCCATCGTTGTCGGCGTCGCCGGCAATGCCCACATCAACGCCCTCAGCGACGACGATGCCACCGAGCAGTATTGGTCCGCGCAGCCCGACGACATACCCGATATGGTGGTCCTCGCCCGAACCGCCGGCGCGCCGGACAACCTTCCTCCCATCGCAAAATCCATTAGCGAAAGCCTCGACCCCCAAATCTTTCCGGAGATCCGCCCGCTCAAGATTCTCTACCACGACAATATTTCTGGAATCGAAAAAGCCGCCCTGGCCGTAAGCCTCATCGGCATGATCGCCGTTTTGGTCTCAGGCATCGGCATCATCGGCCTGGTCACCTTCACCGTCTCGCAGCGCATGAAGGAGATCGCCATCCGTATTGCCCTGGGAGCGAAACGCGCACAAGTGCTTTCCGCCGTGCTGCGTCAATTCTCCTGGCCTGTCCTGCTCGGCCTGGTCGCCGGCACAGGCCTCGCCGCAGCCGCATCGAAGCTGTTGCGCATTGCCCTCTACGGAATCAACAACCTCGACCCACTCAGCTATGCAAGCGCGATCCTCGTCCTCATTGCCGTCATCGCCATCGCGGCGCTATTGCCCGCGCGGCGCGCCCTGCGGCTAGACCTCGCAAAGACATTGCACTGCGATTGATCTCCGCCCCCTCTAATCAGTCTGATGAGTTTGGTCGCACGGTGCGGTGCGGGTTAGCAACAACACGTTTCCTCTGGCTGGACCGCGGAACCAGGACTCGCTGAAGGGTACAACCTTTAGAGGGGAGTGTGAGCGCCGCTTCCAGACTCAGTCCCGAAGGGACGGCTGAACTTAGCCCAGGACGTTAGTCCTGGGTATGGATTTGCGAGACGACCAAGTCCCGCAGGGACGGCTGAAACTAGGCCGCGACGTTATCCTGGACAGCCTTCAGCCGTCCCTTCGGGACTTGATCATGCTTCCTGCCGTACCCAGGACTAGCGTCCTGGGCTAGGTTCAGCCGTCCCTTCGGGACTCTTCGTGGCGGTTGTCAAGCCCCGAGACTGCGTTTCCAGGATAGGTCCGCGGAACCGCAGATCCCTCCGCTCCGCTTCGCTCCGGTCGGGATGACAAAGGAAAGGGAACCGGTTCCATAAAAAGTAGTTACTGAACCGAGGCGTTTTGAAAGCTAATTTGGACAGGTCTGAGGTTCAGCCGTCCCTCCGGGACTAAACGCGCACAAATCCTGGTTCTCACACGACCTTTAGGCCGTACATAGCCATTGGGTGGAGTGGAGGAGGCGTTAGCCGCCGAGGGCCGCTTTCTTCCATTCCCAAAAATATTCCCCACACGCCTGACACGAAATGCCATCAATCCGTATCTATACACCGTGCAAATTCCGTATACAGCCCATTCCACCGCCGAGGCAAACAGCCATCGCCCCATTTTCCGAGGCGAAACGGATCCTCACGCCTCCACCGCGCAGGATCTCAGTAGGCCCCCCTCCCATCGACTTACTACGCATAGTTCGCTTAGTTCGCACATTTCTACAAAAATCCCCGAGCCCCTCGCACCCATGTGACCCTCGACATCCTGCGCCACCATCCCGACGCCAGCCTATGTGGGATAATCCCTAGCGTAGTGGAGACCTCTGCGGTTCCAATGGAGGATGCAAGGAAGACGGGGTTTACCCCTGCCCTATGGCTGGGGATTCTCGCCCTCATCTTGGTTGCCGTCGCTTTCCTCGCCTACCAAAGACAGCGGCTCTCTATCGAGCCAAGCCAGGTCATACTGCCGGCGGATGGTGCGGAACACAACGCCCTCCGCATCGGCTTCCCCGGGTTCCGGTTCGGCGGGTCATGGTTTGAAGGATCATGGTTCGGCAGGGTCTGGTTCGGCGGTACGGTCAGCGAGAACAGAAACACTCCCAAACTTCGCCTGCTTGAATCCCGTCCGGGCATGCTTGAGGGTGTATTGCTCGCCCCCGTGAACCCGGGGCACACTAACCTTCATCTAACCTGGCGTCACCATACCATCCTTGTCCCCGTAACCTTTCTCTTCGACCCCAGCGACAGCTTTGCCGACGGGACCCCCGATTTACTTCGCCTCCACACTGCGCAGGACCGTCAGGCCTTTCGCTCCTGGTTCACCTCCATCGCCCAAGCGCAGGCAGACCAGCCCAAACTCCCCGCCGAGATCGACGATTGTGCCGCACTGCTTCGCTTTGCCTACCGCGAGACGCTGCACGCCCACGATGAAGCCTGGCTCGTCAGCCATTCCATGGAAACCCCTCAGCCCTCGATTCGTCAGTACGTCTATCCGCAAACCCCGCTGGGCGCAAACCTCTTTCGCGTCCGCCCGGGCCCGTTCCTTCCGGAGGACCTCACCAGCGGCGCCTTCGCCCAGTTCGCCGACGCGCGCACGCTGATGGAACGGAACACCTACCTGGTCGGACGCGACCTTCGCCGGGCCCGGCCGGGCGACCTGCTTTTTTATCGCCAGTTAGACCAGAACTCCCCGTATGATGTCCCCGGCGTCACCCCTCACCACTCCCCATTTCACTCCATGATTTTTTGTGGGGAGTCGGGGGTCGTCTACCACACCGGGCCCATTCACCAAGGCAAAGGCGAGATGCGCCGCCTCTTGCTGAACGACTTGTTGCACCATCCGGATGCGCGCTGGCGCCCGCTGCCGGAAAACGCAAATTTTCTCGGAGTCTATCGTTGGAATATTCTGCGCGAAGGGGATTGAAGGCCGCGCTCCTGTTGCTTTTGGCGCTGTTGTTTCCCATGCGGCTTCTGGCCGCGCGCCCGGTCTCCTTCAATCTGAGTACCAATCGCAGCTTCGCTCCGACCGAGAAGCCGACCATCCATCTATATGCGCAAAATGTGGATGAGCTGGAGTTCCGCATCTACCGGGTGCCTCACCCCGAAAAATTCCTCGCCGGCCTGCCCGACCTGCATAGCTTCGACAACGGAACCCCCTTCGGTCCCAAAGAACAAATCGACGAGCGCACCTGGCTGGAGAAGTTCCACGACTGGAAGCATCATCTCTGGTTCCTGATCCGCCAATTTTTCCGCGGCCAGTTCACCGAGCAGAACCGCGATCGCCTGCGCGCCCGTCAAGCCAATCTGGCCCGCAGGAGCCGCATCGTCGGCGTGGCCCAGTTCGCCCAAATTCCCTTGCTGAACGATCACCAGCTGGTCGCGCGCTGGCGTCAGGAACTGCCCCCCACCTACGTGTCTGATTCTCAGGAATTGCCGATTGACCCGCTGTCCTCCGGCCTCTACCTGGTCGAAGCCACCGACGGTCATTTCAAGGCCTACACCCTGCTGATGGTCAGCCGCATGGCCATGATCACCCGCACCGGCGGTGGCAGCGTGCTGGCGTACGCAGTCGATCGGGTTTCCGGAGCGGGCATCGCCGGCGTCCAAGTGAGCGCAGGTTTCGGCAAAGAACAAAAAGCCACGGGAACGACCGATGCCGATGGGCTGGCCCCGCTGCAGATGACGGCGCCGAAGCCGCAGCCGGACAACTTCTGGGTGCTGGCCACCCACGGCGATGATGTAGCCGCGGTCACCCCAGGCGGCTACGCCCTGAGCGGCTGGCAGGGCGGACGCTGGTCCTCTTACGTCTACACCGACCGGCCGGTCTATCGCCCGGGCCACGTCGTGCACTGGAAAGGAATCCTGCGCGCCCGGGTAGAGAATCATCTGGAACTGCCCAAACTTTCGACGATTCACGTCACCATCGCTGATCAGGATGACCATGCCTTGCTCGATAAGGACGTGCCGCTCTCCGCAGCGGGGAATGTGACCGGCGATCTCACCCTGCCTGGGACCGCGACCCTCGGGTACTACAACATCCGGCTGAGAAATGGACCGGCTTCCGACGACCCCGATGCCGACGCGGGCAATGGCAGTTTCCGGGTGGAGGACTACCGCAAGCCGGAGTATCAGGTGCGCGTGAGCCCGGCTAAAGCCCGCCTGCTTCAGGGCGAGACCATGCCGGTGGTCATCGACGCCAGGTACTTCTTCGGCGAGCCTGTCTCCAATGCGACGGTGAAGTACCGCGTCTACCACTCCCCCCACTACTGGTGGGATGAAGACGGCGGCGGCGATGACGGTGCGGGCATGGGGGCCGATGCCGGGGAAGACGACGCTTCACTGGGCTACGACGCTGCCCAACAGTCCGAGCAGACGGGCAAGCTCGACGCTAACGGCAAGCTGACCATCCAAGTCCCCACGCAATACGTCGCCAATCTGAAGCGGCCTTCCGATCAGGACTACACCGTCGAGGCCGCCGTCACCGATCCGGCGAACCGCGAAATCACCGGGCGAGGACGCTTTCTGGCCACCCGCGGCACCTTCCGCATTCACGTGGAGCCGGTGAGTTATGCCATCCGTGTGGGCGATTCCGCGCTCTTTAACGTAACCGCGGTCGACTACGATAACAAACCGGTCCAAACCCGGGTACACCTGCAGTTGGTGACCCATAAATATGCGAATGGCAAGACCCAGACCATTCCCGGAGCCAGTACCGATGTGACCACGGACGCGAGTGGCCGGGCACAAGGAAAGATCCCAGTCTCCGCCGCGGGCAGCGCGGAGGTCGAGGCCACCGCGACGACACCCGAATCAAGGATCGTTTACGACTCCACCTATCTGTGGGTGATGGGCGGCAACGAGGAAGGCTGGGGAGGCGAGTCGCGCTCGGTGCAGATTATCGCCGACAAGAAGAGCTATGCCGTGGGAGACACGGCCCACCTTAGCATCCTTTCGAACGTCGACAGCTTCCATCCCCTGGTGATCGCCACCGGGTATTCGATCGAGTTCCAGAAGGTCATGTTCTCTCCGGGGAAATCCTTGACCTTCGATTTGCCCATCACGGCCGATGCGCAACCCAACCTGGAACTAACGGCCTCGTTCATCCGCAACGATCAGCTCTATCAGGCCAACCTCAGTATCAAAGTGCCTCCAGTACAACAGCAGTTACAAGTCGACATCACTCCGGACAAGCAGGTGTTTCAGCCGCAGCAAACCGCCGGGTACGACGTCTTCGCGCGCGACTGGCAAGGCAAGCCGGTGAGCGCGGACTTCAGCTTTGGCGTCGTCGACGAGGCCATCTACTCTCTCTACCCGGATAGCAGCGGCGATATGGTCAGAAAGCTCTACCCCGACCGCTACGTCTTCGCCGCGGTCGACTCGTCGCTGCAGTACTACTTCAGCGGCAAGGCCGGTCTCAAGTCGCCGGTGCTGGCGGAGCGGGCATCGCGCTACCGGCCGCAATTGGCCCAGGTGAAGCCGGGCAACGACGTGGTGCAGCCGCGCGTGCGCAAGGCTTTTCCAGACACGGCTTACTGGTCGCCGTCGGTCCATACCGACTCCGCCGGACACGCACACGTCACGCTGACCTTTCCTGATTCGCTCACCACCTGGCGAACCACGGTGCACGCCATCACGCTTGACTCCAAGGCAGGTTCCGCAATCAACCGGGTGCTGGTGCGCAAGAACATCATCGTGCGCATGGGCACTCCCCGCTTCCTGCGGCAGGGGGATGAAGTCACCATCCCGGTGATCGTCCACAACTATCTCGACCAGGCCAAACAGGTACAGTTGTCGCTCAATATCGATGGCCTCGATCCGGTGAGTGGAGCACCGCAGTCCGTCACCGTGCCCAGCAAGGGCGAAGCCAGCGCGCTCTGGCGGGTAAAAGCATCGCGCATCGGCAGCGCGCGTCTGCTGGCCAAGGCGCTCACCAACGAGGAATCGGATGCGCTCGAGCTGACCTTCCCGGTCGAGCCAAACGGAGTTCCGCGCACCCTCAACTCCTCGGGCGTGATCGCGGAGAATACTCCCGCGAACGCGACCATCGACTTTCCGGCTAGCACGGATCCGGCCGCGCACACCCTGCATCTCGAGATTGCTCCCTCGATCGCGGGGAGTCTGTTCTCCGCGCTGAGTTATCTCACCAGCTACCCGTATGGCTGCACCGAGCAGACCATGTCCAGCTTCCTGCCCAACCTGGTGGTGGCCGAGACACTCAAGAAGCTCAACCTCTCCGGCATGATCAGCCCGGCAGATCTGCAGGCGAAGATCAATGCCGGCCTCGATCGCCTGAATGACCTGAAGCATGACGACGGCGGCTGGGGCTGGTGGAAAGAGGATGACAGCCGCGTCTTCATGACGGCGTACGTCGTGTCCGGACTCGCCGAGGCCAAGGCCGCGGGATATGCCAAGGCAGGCGATAATCTCGGCGGGGGAGTGGCTTACCTGCAGAAGCAGCTGGCGCAGCATCCGCGCATGATTCCCGATCTGCGGGCCTATGTGCTGTATGCCCTCAGCGAGGCCGGTACGAAGAACCTGGGTTCATCCGTAGAGACTCTGTGGTCTCGCCGTAACGACCTTTCCGCCGAAGGACTGGCGCTTACCGGCATGGTGATGCTCCGCACCGGGGACAACCGCGCGGCACAGATCGCCCAAATTCTGGAGAGCAAGGTCAAGCGGGAAGGCACCCTTGCATCGTGGCCTTCCATGCACAACCCGCTGCTCGACATCAGCGATGACAACAGCGCAGAGAGCACCGCCTTCGCGCTACGCTTCCTCACCCACGCCGACCCCAAGAGCCCCTTGCTCGAAGCAGCCGCGCAATGGCTGGTGGTGAATCGCAGCGGTGGCTACTGGTGGAACTCCACCGAACAGACAGCCATGGTGCTCTTTGGTCTGGTGGACTATCTAGCCGCCTCGCAGGAGCTGAACGCGGACTTCGATGTAGACGTGTCGCTCAACGGCAGCTCGATCGGCAAACGGCATTTCACCGCTGCCGATGCGGCTTCCGGAGTAGACTTTCCGGTCGATGTAACTCCTGCCCAGCTCCATCCCGGCAGCAATCAAGTGCAGATCAGTAAGCATGGCAGCGGGCGGGCGTATTGGTCGGTGCAGGGCAAGTACTACTCGACCGAACAAAAGCTCTATCAGCAGGGCACACTTTCCCTGAACATCGCGCGCGACTACTTCAAGCTGACCCCCATTACGAAGGATGGGCAGATTGTCTACCGGCTCGACCCGATCAAGGGTCCGGTACAGCCGGGAGATACGTTGGCTGTTCATCTGGCCGTGAACGGCTCTCCAACAAAGTATCTGTTGATCGAAGATCCGATTCCGGCAGGCACGGAGTTCGTGCAGCATGGCGACAGCTACAACATCCTCGATCAGCCAGCCACCTGGCAGTATTGGTACACGCGGAGCGAGTTTTTCGATGATCACGCGGCGTTCTTCGCCACCGAGTCAACCGGCCGTCATGAATCGTTTTACTTGCTCAAGGTCGTGAACCCGGGGAGCTTCTCCATCACCCCGGCAGACGTCCAGCCGATGTACCAGCCGGGCGTTCAGGCCACGACCGACTTGTTGCATCTGCAGGTAGATCCGGCACCGTCGGCTGCGGAGGAGAAGAAATGATGCAGGCATTTCGGGGTGCCCTTGCCAAGTTGAGCGCGCGTCTTCTCCTGAGCCAGTGGGGGGGCAACTTCGTGTTGATGTTCCTGGCCGCGGCGTGGCTGCAGATTCCCGATTCGCACAGCTGGCAGTTTGCCTTCTCCATGCTCTCCGGGGTGCTGCTGGTGGTTGGCTTCCTGGTGCTCTACACGGCCACGTTCCACCATCTTTGTCCCAACTCCGAGCCGGCGCCTCGCTGGCTGAGCTGTCTGCTGCTAATCGGGTTCATCGCGCTGTGGTGGCTCATGCTGCAGGCGATTGCCGTAGGCCGGGCGCATGAGGCGCTCTACGCCGGCTATTGGAATTCCCAGTCGCCGGCATGGCTGCGTCACTCTCTCGGGTATTCCAGCCTGGTGGCCTGGCAGGAACGTCTTTACGATGGTCTGCAGTGGTTGTGGCTAGGGCTGCTGCTGCCGATGGCGATCGTGCTCTGCACCGGCGGAATCCGTAAGGGCTCTTTGCGGCATGGTGCTGCTCCTTATAAGCACTGGTTCTATTGGTTCGCTGTGTTGGTCTGCGGTTTCGGCGGATCGGCTATCACCTGGGCTCTGGCTGACTGGACACCGGATGCGGGCCTGGTGGGGCAAACCTTCAGCGTCATTGCCCGGCTGGGGGTTGCCTACACGGCGGACATCCTGTTGTGGTGCTTCCTGCTGGCGCTTGCCGCTTACTATCTCGAAACGTGGCAGACACCGAGATCCGAGCCGGCATGAAGGCACGAGGATACATCTGGGTCGCGCTATTGGTCAGCGCATCGTTTGGCCTTGTGGTGGAGGGGCAGGAAAATCCTGTAGCGGGCAATCCAGCTGCTATCCAGGAGGGTGCTTCGCTCTTTCGGGCTAACTGTTCGCCCTGTCATGGGCTCAACGCGCAAGGTGGCGGCCGGGGACCGGATCTGACTGCCGGCCGCTGGGTTCATGGATCGACCGATGCCGACATCTTCCGTACCATCACCCGTGGAGTGCCCGGGACCGAGATGCCGGCGAACGGGTTTGACGATTCGGAGACCTGGGCCATCCTGGCTTACCTTCGATCGCTGACCCCTGGGAAGAGCGAAACCGTCACCGGCGATTCCGCTAAAGGGGAGAAGATTTTCTGGGGAACCGGGGGATGCTCGACCTGCCACATGGTGCAAGGGCGAGGTGGAGTACTGGGTCCGGAGCTGTCTCACGTGGGCGAGGCGCGCTCCGTGCCTTACCTGATCGAATCCATTCGCGAGCCTGGCAAGGAACTCACCAGCGGCATGCTCGATCCGAACAATCACTATGGCCTTCCGCTGGTGTACGACACCGTCACGGTTGTGACAGCGGACGGACGCAAAATTGTCGGTGTGGCCAAGAATGAAGACACCTTCTCTCTCCAATTGATTGATACCAACCAGCAGCTGCAGCTCTTTCTGAAGAAGAACGTGAAGGAGGTAATCCACGAGCGCAAGTCTCTTATGCCGGCTTATTCCGAGACCATGCTGAAGCCGGCGGAACTCCAGGACCTGGTGGCCTACCTGGCGGGTTTGCGAGACAAGTGAAATCACATGAGACACAGATGGCGTGCTGTTGGCATTGCTCGTCGGTGGGGCGTTGGTGCTACAGGCGCAGGTCACCTACCAGCGTTTGCTGAACGCTGACCATGAGCCGGAGAACTGGCTCACCTATTCCGGGCGATACGCCGGCTGGCGTTACAGCGCGCTGGATCAGATCAACACCGCGCAACGCGTCGCGGCTTACCATGCAGTGGACATTTCAAGTTGCGGACCTCGGCCAATTCGAGACGACTCCGCTGGTGGTGGACGGCGTCTTGTACGGGACCGGCCAAAACGACCGCGCCTTCGCAGTGGATGCGCGCACCGGGCGTCCCATATGGCGTTACCAGCGCAACCTTCCGGATAAGCTGCAGCCCTGCTGCGGCATGGTGAACCGCGGCTTCGCCATCCTCGGCAACAAGCTGTTCATGGCCACGCTCGACGGACACGTGATCGCCCTGGACACGAGGACCGGCAACCTGGTGTGGGACGCGAAGGCCGCCGACTCGGCTGCGGCTTACACCTTCACCGGCGCACCCCTGATCGTGAAGAACGAGGTGATCGTCGGCATCTCGGGCGGCGAGTACGGAGTCAGAGGATTTATCGATGCCTACGATGCGGACACAGGCCAACGCCGCTGGCGCTTTGAAACCGTGCCCGCCCCGGGCGAGCCGGGACACGAAACCTGGACCGGTGACAGTTGGAAGACCGGAGGCGCGCCCGCGTGGATTACCGGTTCCTACGATCCCGAACTGAACCTGGTTTATTGGCCCACAGGAAACCCTTCGCCCAGCGATTACGGAGGCGAGCGAGGAGGCGACAACCTCTACAGCAACAGCATGCTTGCGCTCGATGCCGACACGGGAAAGCTGAAGTGGTACTTTCAATTCACTCCCCACGATTTGTATGACTACGATGCCACCCAGGTTCCGGTGTTGGTGAACGCAGACTGGGAAGGGAAGCCGCGAAAGTTGCTGGTGCAGGCGAACCGCAACGGTTTCCTTTATGTGCTCGACCGCACCGACGGCAAGTTCCTCAAGGCCACGGCCTTTGGCCAGGTGACTTGGGCCAAAGGCAATCGGACGCGGACGGCAGGCCGGTCCTGAACCCTGACCTGAAACCGAATCCAACAGGGAACCGGGTGTGCCCCGGTGCTCTTGGGCTCACGAACTGGTATTCGCCTTCCTACAACCCGGACACCAGGCTCTTGTATGTCGCCACCTCGAACGAGTGCGACATCTTCACCAGCTCACCCCAGCCTTATCGTGTGGGCCATGACTTTCTGGGAAGCGTCTATGTGCCCGATCCGGTGATAAGACCTACGGGAGCTCTCAAAGCGCTCGACCCCATGACCGGAGCAGAAAAGTGGTCCTTCCCCTACTTCAGCAATCCCAACGGGGGAGCGCTCTCCACCGCGGGCGGCCTGGTATTCGCCGGCGAATCCGACGGCAATTTCATAGCTCTCGATGCACGTACCGGCAAGGACCTATGGAACGTCCAGCTGGGCGCAGCGATCTACTCGACGGCGATCACCTATCGGCTGGACGGCAAACAGTACGTGGTGATTCCCGCGGGGTCCGCACTGTTCGCGTTTGCCCTTGCCCAGCCATGAGTCGGTTGTGGAGCTTTTCTCCACTGCGCACCTCGTGGCAAGGGTGAAGGGAATCGGACGGGTGCCCCACGTTCGCCTAAGCGTACGTGGGCCGAAAAAGATGGGCGAAGCCCCCAACGAACGCTTTAGCATCGGCTAATCTGCGGAAATGCGCGGGTCTCGATTGTGACTGCTCTGATGCTTTGTATCAGGGTACGACTTTTAGTCGGGCCGTAAAAGCCCAACAAGTGTTTGGCCTTTAGGCCCTCAGGTACATCTTGTTAAAGGCTCAGGGCCCAAAAGCCAAACTTTTCCGTGACTAGACCCCGGCGCGGGGTTTGTTGCGGCGGACGAAGTCAGTGTCTTGCCTCGGCTCGGCGTCACACTCAATCGCAATGGTGGTTACAGGATAGTCAGGCGCAGACTGCGGCAGACCGGTGAACTTGGTTTGGAATTCGTCCTGGGTGAACTTTAGTTCGGCTTTGGTCTTGAGGAGATGAGCGGATTTTACCTTTGCCTTCAGCCCACTGATGGCGACATACTCACCCGGCCAGAAGTGGACGTGCATGTAAAGGGTGTTTCCAGTACGAGTGAAACTGGCGTAGTTGGAACGGCGGACCTGGCAGATGTCGGACTTGTAGATGGTCTCTCCGTTGGTGTCCATCCAACGGCCGACTTCCGTCAATACTTTCATGGATTCTTCGGGCACGGAGCCGTCCGGCTTGGGCCCTATGTTCAACAAGTAGTTGCCACCATCACGGGCGCATTGAATCAGATTGCGAACGATGGTGCGAGAGGATTTCCAGTCGGTATCCGCTCGTTGATAGCCCCAGCTGTCGTTGAGCGTCATACAGGATTCCCACGCCCGGCCCCCGGTTTCGGCTACGATCTTTTGCTCAGGGGTGGCGAAGTCTCCTTCAAGCTTGTTGCGATTGTTCACGATGATTTCGGGCTGTAGCTGGAAGACCATGTCGTTCATACGGTTGGATTCCCAACCCTGGGCGTCCAGGGGCCAGGAGACGTCGTACCAGAGAACGTCGATCTTGCCGTAGTTGGTGAGCAGCTCGCGAATGAGCCCGTGGGTGTAGTCGACGAACCTGCGCCGGGCGGCTTCGTCGTCAGCACAACGGGCGCCGTCGGGATGATGCCAGTCCATCAGCGAGTAGTAGAAGCCCACACGCAGGCCTTCCGCCCTCGCTGCCTCCACATACTCATGGACAAGATCGCGGCCTGGTCCGTGCTTGGGCGCGCAGTAGCTGGTGAGTTTCGTGTCGAAGTTGCAGAAGCCTTCGTGGTGCTTGGTGGTCATCACCATGTACTTCATGCCGGCTTGCTTGGCCAGGCGAGCCCAGGCTCGGGGACAGTTCGGCGCCGGCCGGAAGGTGGCTGCATGTTCCTGATAAGGGCCGATGGGAATGGCTTCGTCTTCCATGACCCATTCGTGGCGGCCGATGGTGCTGTAGACGCCGAAGTGGATGAACATGCCGAACTTTGCGGCGTGCCACCACTCCATGCGTTGGGCGCGGGTCTGTTCCTGCAGGGTGGAGGTTGCGGCTTGCGCTGCGGCCATTGCGTGGGGCATGCCAAGCATGGCGAGCGAGGCGCCGGTGGTTTTGAGCAGGTCTCGACGAGTCAGGTTTTTATCCATGAGTTTTCTTAAGCTTCCCCCAGCTCAAACAGCTTATATGGATTCTCATGGATTTGCCCCGGGGAGGTGCTGGGGGCAGGGAGTTGGGCGACAGGTGTTGCCACCCGTGGGACGGAAACCCTGTCACCCTATCCTTTTGTAGCGGGTTACTTTACGAACAGTTTGAGGCTTTCGAGATAACCTTGCTCTCTCCATTTGGGACAGGTGTAGACCCTGCCCTCGTCGATCAAAACGTCGATCGAGTTGAACCAGGCAATTTCTCCCTGGAGTTTGTCGTAATGAGCCTGCATGAGCTCATTCAGTTCTTGGATCGTGACACCTTCCGGATGCTGACGCATCAGGCTGAAAACCAACTCGATGGCACGATCCTGCTCGGGGAATTTTCGACTGTACGACACGATTGCAGCTTTTTGCCTCCGTTTTTTCTCGCGTTTTTTGCGATGGGGGACACGTGGCCTGAAGCTCTTTCCGGGGATATCGTAGGCGGCGAGCAAACGGGTCGGTGGAACTGACCGTCGGATTTCGAACAGCTGACTACAAGGCAGTAAATCAAGTATTGCCAGTCGGATGTCCCCCTTCCGCGACCCGGAATGGCAGCTTCACATTCCGCAGAAGGAGTACACCACAATTGTTCTCACACACCTCTACTGCTTCTCTACCTGACGGGGCCCGACTGGGATCGCAGGAAGCTTTGGCCGCTGGCCCGTCACTTTCCGCTCCTGAAGTAAAGGGGCGGCGCAAGCGGTGTCTCAGCGGAGCAGGCTTAAGGCCCTGCAAGAGTCATATTGTCACAGAAAGTGAAGCTTGAGCAAGAGGGCTCTTACATCATTTACGGGTACATTTCCGCAAATAGTCCTTGACGTGGGATGCATTTTCCGTGTTTGCAATCAAGCCGATGTAACCGTCGGGGCGGATCAAGAACAGCGCGCCAGATGCGACGCCGTAGATGTTCCAAATGTGCTCGTCCCGAGCTATGAATTGGTATTCCCGAAGTGGTCCGTCGGGTTGCCGAAGAATCTGGTAGCGATGAACCGAGGCGTCGTATTCGCCCGCGATCCCTTCTGACCCGGGTAGGAACTCCAGAAGAGTGAAATGGGGGCCTCGGAAAAGATCGAAGAGGCGGGTCTTCTTGTCTAGCAACGGGGCGTCCGGCGCCCGGTCTCCGGGTTGCAGGGTGGTGGAAAGCGAGGCTTCGCCCTGGGACAAGGAGGCACCGCGATAGTTCAATTTCAATTGAAGGAATTGCTCGTCGCGGTGAAGATCGGTATTCGACTGAAATACCTGGCGATGGAGCTTGGTGGTTGCACCGAGGAGCCAGGCCGCAATGGGCAGCCGTTCTTCCTCGTAGGTATCGAGCAGGGAAGCAGGCGCTCCGGAGAGGACGGCGCTTAGTTTCCAGCCGAGGTTATAGCCGTCCTGCATGCCGGTGTTCATGCCCTGACCTCCTGCGGGCGAGTGCACATGGGCGGCATCGCCGGCGAGAAAGACGCGGCCTACGCGAAAGCGATCCACCATCCTTACATTGGCACGGTAGAGGGAGAGCCAGGTGGCATCGTGCAGGCGGATCGCAGGTGTGCCGGTTCGCTCGTCGATGATCTGCTGAAAGCGCTCGAGGGAGGGCTCATCCGGCTCATCGGGCGGAATCTGTGCCTGAAACTGAAAGGAATTGGTGGAGGGCAGCGGACAGAGGGCGACCCAACCATCTTTATGTTTGGGCCAGGAGTGCCAGTGGTCACGATCGAGTACGTCGACCTGTACGTCACCCACCAGCATGCGTTCGTCTTTCCAGGTCTCGCCTTCGAAACCGACGTTGAGGTGTTTGCGGAGAAAGCTGCGGCCTCCGTCTGCGGCGAAGACATACTGGGCTTTGACTTGGTGTTGGAGACCGTCGCGCAGGAGGGTGGCGGTCACGGTCGCGTCATCCTGTTCGATGTCGATGAGTTCGGTGGCCAACTCGACTTCAATTCCCCAGCCGCCCAGACGCTTCCTCAGTATTTCTTCGACGCGGAACTGGGGGATGATGAGGGAGCTTGCGTAGGGAACATCGGGTGTGGGGTGACGGCCCTCGTGCATGTCCTTGTCTCCAAGGATGGTGGCGCCGTCGTAGCCGCGGAAGGGAAGGTGAAAGCGTCCGTTGGCCAGAATTTCGTCGATGAGGCCGAGGTCGTCGAGGAGTTCGAGGCTGCGGGGTTGCAGTCCTTTTCCTCGTGACCCGGCAAAGTAGGCGGGGGCTTTATCGACAATGCGGAGGGTGACACCTCGGCGTGCGAGTTCGCAGGCGAGGGTCAGGCCGGTCGGTCCTGCTCCTACGATCAGTACGGGTGTTTGCGCGGAATCTTGGTCGGTGTTCGGCAAGGGTTTCCTCTGGAGCTTATTTTAGGAGCTGTCAAAAAGAAAACTCCAGCCTTGAGGGAATTCGCTCGAATAAGCCGCTATTAAGGGCAAGGAGACTTCTACTGGCTTCAGAAATCGCCGGCCGCAGAAGTCAACCTCTTGAAAAGGAGAAGACCATGCCATTGACAGCTGAATCGATCGTCGCCCCAGGAGGCCGCCCAATACGGAAGCTAATGTTTGGACTGGCTGCCTGGAAGTTTTGGCGCAGTAACCCTTCGACCACGGAGATGTTGTCCACCGGACAAGTGTTTCTCCGGGAGGACATGCGCAACTTCAATCCAAAGTATGTCGAAGCGTGGCTGTTCGAGTTTGACATCAAGATGCAGCGAAAACAGGCGGCGGGGAAAACTGTGGATGACAGCCTTGCTCACTTGAAGGACCAGATTTGCAACGTGATTGCAGAAAAGAATTCACGCGAAGCAAGCTCTGGCTCTCCTGATACGTTGAATATGGTTGCCTCGGCCCCTCAATGACGTCTGTGGGGGCATTCCAGGCGTAACGTGAAAGGAGTTTCGTGTGCCCGACCGTATCCTGCGTGGGAGCATAACTGCGAGTCGTGGCCTGCGTTTGCAAAGCACATCGAGGCCCTCCGGATGATTCGCTCGGTTGAAGATCTGGCAGATCCCTTAAACACTTTCATTGAGGTTGCCTGCGTCGATCGCCATGGTTGGCACGGCTCCGGCACCCTGGAGCATGCCGAGTTGATTCTTGCTCGCTACCCGGACGTAGCCACCGGCAGCATCTACAGCGCTGCGGTGCTCGCCGATGAGGCGTCCGTCCGCAAATGGCTGTCGCGCGACGCATCGCTCGCGACTGCTACTGGCGGCCCGCACCAATGGGATGCTCTCACCTATTTATGCTTCTCTCGCTATCTTCGTATCGACCGAGTGCGGTCGGAGGCTTTTGTCTCAACCGCTCGTGTCCTGCTCGAAGCCGGCGCCCAGGCCAACACCGGCTGGATCGAATACATTGACGATCCGCCGCGACCCATCCACGAATCTGTGATTTACGGAGCTGCTGGCCTGGCGCAGAATCCGGGCCTGACAAAGCTGCTGCTGGACTACGGCGCAGACCCCAACGATGAGGAGACGCCGTACCACATCCCTGAAACCTACGACAACACAGTGGTCGAGATTCTCCTTCGCTCCGGCCGGTTCAACCAAGTCAGCGTCACCACGGTCGCCGCTCGGAAGTGCGACTGGCACGACGATAAGGGTTTGGAGCTTGCCCTCGAGAACGGCGCCGATCCCAACTATCTCACCCGCTGGAAATACTCGCTCCTCCAACACTCCATCCGCCGCGATAACGGGCTGGTGATGATCGAAGCGATCCTCGACCGCAAGGCGGACCCCTATCTACCGAATAGCGACGACGGCCGCAACGCTATCCAGATGGCCGCTTACCCCGGACGTGGCGACATTTTGACCGCTCTTGAACAACGCGGCTTCGCGATTGGACTGGAAGGCCTCGATGCGATGGTTGCGGCCTGCGCTCGCGCCGACCTCGAGACTGCGCGCAGTCTTGCTGCTACGGATGCGCAAGGGCTTGCACACCTCGTCTCGATCGGTGGAGCGCTTCTTGCGCGGTTTGCCGGTGCAGGGAACGAGGCAGGCGTGCGGTGCTTGCTCGACCTCGGCGTCTCGGCTGCGGAGGTTTGGACTGAGGGCGATCCGTACTGGGAACTATTTGCTCATTCCACCGCGCTGCACGTTGCTGCCTGGCGTGCCCATCACGACGTAGTCCGGACGCTCATTGCCGCCGGCACTCCCGTGGGCGCTCTCGACTCCCGAGATCGCACGGCGCTTCAGCTCGCCGTCCGGGCGTGCACTCACTCGTATTGGAAATACCGCCGCCGGCCCGACTCGGTTGCAGCTTTGCTTGCGGCGGGCGCGAGAACTGAAGGCATTGAACTTCCGACGGGCTATGAGGCTATCGATGATCTGCTGCGTTTTCAGGCGGGGTCGTGAATACTAGATTCAAGGAACACACGCCGCATCCCACGTACGGCGTTGGTTAGCCAGACCTCATCCGCATCCAACAGCTGCTCCACGGAGAACTCGACGATTTGGATTTCAGGCATTCTCTTTAGCAACGATGTCCTGTAAACGCCGGGAAGAACACCTGCATCGATGGGCGGAGTCAGCCAGCAATCTCCGTGCTTGACGACGACATTGCTGATGGCCCCTTCGGTTACGACGCCTCGCTCATTGTGGAAGATCGCGTCGACGTAACCTCGTTCGCGCGAGACTTGCGCGGCATGGTTGTACACAGCTCTCCTGGTTGTCTTGTGCCGTAGAAAGCGATCACCCGACTGTACGGGTTCCGGCCAAAGCATCGCCCTTGAGAGCGCTGGCTCCTGCTCGAGCGCTGCCAACTCCGATAAGGTCCAGCTTCCATCCCGTCTCAGTTCCAAGCGCAGCTTTGAGGCGCCTCGATCCGCCGATTCGCACGCGACATTCTCGATCGCCGCAATGAGTTCTGTGCGTGGGAAGCGAAAGCCAAAATAATCGGCGGAGGCCTGAAGCCGCTCAAGGTGCAACGGGAGAAGCAGGCACTTACCAGCCTCACAGCGCATGGTTTCGAGGAGGGAGAAGCTGTTGTCTGTGAGGAACTCGGCCTTGAGCTTACACTCCTGATACTCCTCCCGGGCGACGGAGTCGTAGGTGATACCCGCCCCGACTCCCATGTGCAGGCGTTGACCTTGGAGCACGGCGGTTCGTATCGCGACGCTGAACGCGCTTTCTCCGTTGGGACCAAAGTAGCCGATCGAGCCCGTGTACACACCACGAGGCCGCCCTTCCAGCCCTTGTATCAGCTGCATCGTCCTCACCTTGGGAGCGCCGACAATGGAGCCGGATGGAAAGAGGCTGGCGAAGAGCTTGTAGAGAGTGACATCGGTCCGGAGCGTAGCGGTGATTTCGGTGCTCATTTGCAGGAGCGAGGGCAGCCGCTCGACAGCAAATAGTTTGCCGACACGTACGCTGCCGGTCTCTGCAACACGTCCGAGATCGTTGCGCATGAGATCGACGATCATCACGTTCTCCGCACGATTCTTCTCGTCGTTGGCCAGAGCCTCCATGCGTGCGGCATCTTCGCCGGCATCCCGCCCTCTGGTTGCGGTTCCCTTGATGGGGCGAACGACGATGTGACGTCCCTGTACACGAAAAAACAGTTCCGGGGAGGCGGAAAGAATAAAGCGATCGCCAAGCCGGAACAGGGCTCCAAACGCAACCGGCTGGGCTTCCATCATGTGAGCAAATAGCTCCAAAGGGCTTCCGCGATATCGTGCTCGCACCTGATCGGTCAGGTTCACCTGGTAGGTATCCCCGGATTCGATGTAGCGGTGGATGATTCTGATCTTTTGCTGAAAGTCTTCACAGGAGATACCAAAGGAAGGGCTCTCGACGCCGCGCGCTAGCCCTGAGAGATTGGGGTCGGCGGTGAATACGGCAGGTGCCGCATAGAGACCGAATGCAGCCAGCGGCAGGTCTTCCTGGTTGGGTACGAAGTCAAGAGCTGCCCTCGGCTCAAAGTGATAGCCGCACTCATAACTGAAGTAGCCGGCGCTCCACAATCCCTGGGCGCGAGCCGCCTCAAGTTTTCGGAAGAACATGGGAAGTTCGCCGAGGTCTCGTGCCTCTAGCCATTCGAGGGGGTTGCCGAAAAGAAACGAACGTTGATGAGGCCCGGCGGTAACATTCGAGGCCTCCAACAAAATTGCACGGTCGTTGGTCACCGCAAATTCGCGAGATTCGATGGTACGACTCATGCTTTCGCGCACCAGCTGTCGCGGCGAACTCCGTCATGATCGTTTGTACTCCGTGACATGGATTCAATCTTAGCGCTGATTCGCGGGTCTCCATCCGTGCGCCGAGGTGCGTTTAGCTTGGGAAGCTGCGCAAGAGAAAATCTCGCGCGCTTGTGAGCACGCCGGCTCGTGCCGCCTGGTCCGGCAGGATGCGCGCAAGGCCAACTGCGCCCAGCATGGTTGAAAAAATCACCAGGAACGCACGCTCTTTGTCGGCGACGCGGCGGCCGGGCATGTAGGGAAGCATCCGGTCTTTGTACTTCGTCAGCTCGCCAAGGATGCCGGTCTTCATGGCTTTATCAGCCCGCGCCAACTCCGGTGCAAGGGACGCCAACGGGCAACCGTACTCGGCATGATCGCAGTGTTCGGGGCTCAGGTAGGTCTTCACGATTGCCTGCCAGCCCATCCCCGGCGGGGACTTTTCCGCAGCCTGGACGAGACGGTCAGCGGTCTGCTCGAAAGCTTCGCCCAGCGATTCCATCAGCAGCTCGTCCTTGCTTTCGAAGTGCTTGTAAAAGCCTCCGTGGGTCAGGCCGGCGTCGCGCATCACTGCCGAAACCGCGGCGCCGGTGATGCCCTCAGTACGCACGCGCCGGGCAGCGTCTTTCACGATCTTCAGATGGATTTCGGCTTTGTGCCCGGGCTGGTAGCGCATGACTCATTATAGGATGCCGGTAATCATCCATCGGCTTCAGGTTGGCTTCCCGGAGAGTCATGCGGCAGCAATCAAACACAGCTTAATCGGGGTTAAGAAGACGATCGGGAGGGTGAAGAAGTAGGTCCAGCCCAAAATGGTCAGGGCAACAAAGCAATGGACAAACGCCCATTGAGTGCCGCGTAGGACCGCCAAAGTCGCTGCCGGAAGACTGGCCAGCTGCCACGCTAATACGGAGGCGAATAAAAGAAAGCCTCCGAGAGACTACTGGGCGGGAGTTTACCCCTGTGGCTGCCGGGAATTCGTCTGGGCCGAGCCGGTTGTCGACGTTGTCCTGCCAAGGGGAAGAATTATTGCGCATCGAGTAAAAGCCGGGAGGTAGTTGGGAGACTAGCGAGTTATGCTTTGGCTCTTGCAAGTGCTTATCGCCGGTGATAGCATTTCGCTTCTCCTCAGCAAGGCGGGCGGTTCCGTGACCCAAGCTTCGATCGACACAGAGGCGCTCCGCTCGTTCTGTCCAGCCGTGCGTTTTAAGGCGGGAGATATCCTTCGCCACAAGGGACAGCACTACTCGGATATGTACTTAATGGTGGATGGCTCGGTGGCCGTCGATCGCCAGTTGAAAGGCGCGGCGGAAATCGTGATCGCCCGCCGTGGCTCGCCGATCGGCGAAATAGGATTTTTGCACGGCGGGTCGGCCACAGCAACCGTCACCGCGAAGACGGCGACCTCCGCCCTGATCATTGACGATTCCACGGTTGCCGACCTGGAGAAACATCAACCTTTGTTGGCGGTGCAGGTGTTACGGCAGCTGGCTTCGATTGCAGAAGAGAGAATGAGCGATAACCTCGTTCTCGATTCGCCGGCGAAGGCGTTTCGTGCCGCTCCCGAAATCGGTGTGCTCCTGTGCCGGAACCCGGCGATGCTCGAAAAGGCACAACGCATGAGGTACGCCGTATATTGCGAAGAATTGGGGCGCCAGTCGCCTTACGCCGATCACACAAAAAAGATAATTACCGACGATCTGGATATCGCGGGCCACACGTTCATCGCCGTTGAGAAGGGAGAGACGATAGGAACGGTGCGCTTGAACCTGTGCTCGGAAGGTCCGGTCGGTATTCTCGAAGAATTGTATGGTATGCGCGCATCGAAGCACCATCCCGCGGCAACGGCGGTGTGCACGAAATTCATTGTCAGGAAAGCCAGGCGGGGCGGCCCGACATCGCTCAAGCTGATTTCCGCACTCGCGCGCTATGGGATGCGCAGTTCCGTCAAGGAAACCTACATCGATTGCGTGCCCGCGCTGTTGCCCTACTATAAAGCGATCGGCTTCACCGTGGCGGGTGAGCCTTTCTTTCATCGCGAGAACGGGCTTTCTCATCCTATGGTGCTCGAAGTTGCCAGGCACGGAAGAAGGTTGAGCAACGAGCGCGGCGTGCGCGAATATCTCAACGTGATTATGAAGGCCCAGTTTTTCAAACTCGTCGATAGCGTGCGCGGGGCATAGAAAAGCGTGAACTCGATGCGGATGACCACGGCCGAAATAGTTCTCCTGATCGTCATTGCCACGCTCGGCCACGCGATGGCCTTGCTTTGGTATCTTGCGGTCACCAGGAAGTGGAAGATATGCGAGCGAACGATCTATGCCTTGCCGATCAGTCCCGCGCAGATTAAGAGGGAGCTGAAGAACTCACTCCATGCTCCGATTCACGCGGTACTGTTGGGGGCGTTCCTTTATCGGGGTTTCTTCAGGAGCACCGGCTGGCGGTCATTCCTCTACTCTGTTGTCATCGCAACTATCTGGGCCGAGATTTGGCACTATGGATCTCACCGGGCCTTTCACATACGGCGGCTCCACTGGATTCATCGGGAGCATCACAAGAGCCACTTGAACAGTTGGCTGACAGCGATTTCGTTCTCTTTTTCTGAGAAACTCATTTTCGACCTTGGGTTCCTCAGTGTGCTGGCGGCGATCGATCATTGGTTTGGCCTGAATGTCTTCGGGATCGCGACGTGGTATATCGTCTACCTGGTGATCAATTCGTTCAGCCATGCAAATTTCGAGCTGAAGTCGCAACATTACAACCGTTTGCTGGGCAAGGTGATTACCAGCACCACGTATCACTCGCTACACCATTCGAGATATACGGGCAATTATGGGCTGGGGACGCGGGTACTCGACCGGGTTTTCAAAACCGAGTGGGAAGATTACGAGCGGCTGTACGATCGCATATCGACGGATAAGAGACCGCTCAAAAGGTTGAGCGAAAAGGTTCAGCCCGTGACTTCTGCGTAATGCCAAGGAGGTTTCGTGTCGAACGCCGGCTCGCTGCATGCCTATGCGCCCTTTTATCCGCCCTGCGTGCGGCCATCTCCCAAGCCGCTGAGATTCCCGGTTAACCTCAGCAGGCTGCTCGGCAATAACCTGGGAATCATTCCGGAGCAGGCTTACCGGGAGCCATTGGTCATTGCTCCCGGACCGCCGCGAATCGCGTTCTTCACCGGCCACGAACTGGTGAAGACCTTGCTGCTTAGCCGGCCCATGGACTTTCCCAAAGGCGGGGTTCAGGTCGATCTTCTCAAGCCAATGTTTGGCAATGCGATGATCTCGGCAGAGGGGCGAGAGTGGCGATGGCAACGAGGCGCAGCCGCACCCTTGTTCCATCACGACTCGCTTCTCGACTACGGCCCCATCATGACCAGTGCGGCAGAAGCGGCAGTTGCGAAGTGGCGAGCGGCTTCTCCGGGAACGATACATGTCATCAACGAAGACATGTTGCGCGCCGCTTTTTATGTCATCTCGAATACGATGTTGGCGGGCGGCGCAGAGCCAATGCTTCGTGCCATCCAAAAAGGGCACGCCGGTTATTACCGTGGTGCCAACTGGTGGGTGGTGTACCGGCTCATGGGACTTCCGTATTGGTTGCCGCGGCCGGGTGGAAATGCGATGCGAGCGCATGAAACGCGTCTGCGAGGGGCGGTTACCGAACTGGTGAAGGCCCGCCGCGCCGCCGCCGCCGGCGGCAACGATCTGCTTGCGCGATTGATAAGGGCATCGGATGCAGAAACAGGGCAGAGTATGCCGGATGAGCTGCTGGTGGACAACATTCTCTCCTTTCTGATCGCGGGATTCGACACCACGGCGTTCGCGTTGACCTGGACACTGTACCTGATCTCGCAGAGCCCGGAATGGGAGATGCGCATTCTCGACGAAGTGCAACAGGTTGCGGGAGAGGGCCCCGTCACGTCCGCGCATGTGGCCCGATTGGTCGCTGCTCAACAGGTGTTAAAGGAATCGTTGCGGCTCTTTCCTACCGCGCCACTGATCGTTCGCGATATTTTGGAGGATGTTCAGTTCGACGGCGTGACGGTTACGAAGGGGACGCTTGGATTCATCCCCATTTATGCCATTCATCGCCATAAGAGCTTTTGGGAGGATCCCGATCGCTTCGATCCAAATCGCTTCGCTCCCGATTGCCCGGTGAAGCCAAATCGTTTTCAATACATGCCCTTCGGGGCCGGTCCGCGGATCTGTATTGGGGCATCGTTCGCGATGATTGAGGCGACCATCATGCTGGCCACTTTTGTGCGCGCTGCGCATTTCACGCTTGCGCCCGGCTTCGAGCCGGAACCGTCGGCGCGAATGTTCCTGCTGGCGAAGAGAGGGATGCGCATGCGGGTTTCGTTGCGGGCCGGGGGAGCTCAGACTTCGTAGATATCGACCGGTCCGGAACGGCCACGCACGTTGACAGAGCCGAGAGCCCGGGCCTCAATGTCATCCTTGACCAGCTGATAGGTGGCGCCGCTGATGATGATCTGGCCGGGTTGCGCGACGGCGGATTCGAGCCTGGAGGCGGTGTTGACCACATCTCCAAGCACGGTAAACTCGCGGCGCTTTGGAGAGCCAATATCACCGACGAGCGCGCTTCCGCTGTTGATGGCGATACGCACGCGAAGTTCAGGCTGGATGCGTTTGGCGTTGAAAGTGGCAAGCGCCTTGCGCATATCGAGAGCCGCCCGCACACAGCGTACCGCGTGGTCTTGCTGTGGAAGAGCCGCGCCAAAGGTAGCGAGAATGGCATCGCCGATAAATTTATCGAGCGTTCCTTCGTGGGCGAAGATGACATCGATCATGGCTTCAAAAAATTGGTTCAGTAACTGTGCTACCTCGGGCGGAGTCATCTGCTCCGACATGGTGGTAAAGCCGACGATGTCGACGAAGAGAACGGAAATCTGCCGCTCTTGTGCAATGAAGCTGGCGCCGGCCTCGTTTTCCCCTTCCAGAATGCGTTCGATTACCCGGGGTGAGTGATACCGCTGCAGACGTTCGCGATGGCGCCTCTCTTCCAGCAGCCGGGCCGCCAGCCTGGCATGCTGGATTGCCACGGCGGCGTAATTGGAAAGGGTAGTGAAGAGGTTCAGGTCCCCGGGGCTGAACCTGCTGCTCTCGGGATTGTCGACATACAGGATGCCGATGACGTCGGTGTCGTGCCACAGCGGAGCACACATGCACGAGCGGATGTCTTGCAGCAGAATGCTTTCGGAGGCCTGAAATCGCGAATCAAGTTGTGCGTCTGAGGCGAGTAACGCCACGCGATCCTTAAATACGGTTGCTGCAATGGTCCGGCTGATGGTGGCGCCATGGGAGGGGGACCCATCTCGGCAGCGAGCGACCCGGGGCACGAGTTCGCCTGTTTGCTCATCCACGAGCATCAGGAAGGCACGATCCGCGTGGGTCATCTCGAAGGTCAGCGCGATAATGCGATCCAGTATCTGGGGAAGCGAGGTGGAACGTACGAGTTCGCAGCTGACGTCAGACAACATGGCGACGAGACGATTGGTATCGATGTCATGGGCTTTCGCGCCAGATCCCAGCGGATGCAGCTCGGCAAACTTGGCAATTGGCAGAGTGACGGTTGCATTGGTAAAGGTATGCATTCCCGAGAGGGCGACCTGCTCCGCAGCGGGCTCGCGCAAGGTGAATTGCATTTGCCCGATGGACACGACATCGCCATCGCGAAGTTCCGCGTGAGTGATGAATTCGCCGTTCTTAGAGGTGCCTGCGCTGCTGCTCAGATCTTCGACGAAGCAACGGCCTTCTTTGACCTCAAAGCGCGCGTGGCGCCGGGACGCGCTGGGATCGGCTATCACCAGATTGCAAACTTGCGACCGGCCTACGAGCGTATCGCCATCGGGGAGAAGGAACATTTGGGTCTGGCTGCCGTCACTGTAGATCAGCTTGAATATCGCGGTTTCCGACAGGGTCTGGTTTGCGGGTTGGGCAGGCAGCATCGCTGTCCGGTCCTCGAGATGGTCCCTTCTCCATTGGTCGAGCAACCGCCGAACTTCCTCGGACTGCTCCGAACTCACGGGAACTCCTATGCGGCGCGCGACGGCCCAGGATGGCGACGGAGGGGTCAGTGCCGCCGACACCGAACGTCCAAAATTCGGCACGGTCAGTGTACACGCACAGGGCTGCGTGCACTGGGCGCGGATCATATGGGGGGTAACTGAGGCCGGCGAAGAGCGGAAGATATTTTGCCCCGAATTTCCACGTTTTGTTACCTCATTTCCACAGAAGTAATTTACGCGAACCACTAGTATTTCAGCGGGCGAAGAGTAGTATTGCTTTCAACGGAAGAGAGATCTTCCAGAAGGGGAGAGCGGAGTAACGGTCATCTCCGAGAATCGGCAACGAGACTCGGTCCGGGCAACTGGAAACGGATGGCAGAGAAAAACTCTTGCAGTGGACGTGGTCAGGGAAGAACGAGGAAACCGCGGGCAGTAGCTTGCGGGCGCCGAATGATTCCGGACGACTGAAGTTGTGATCTGGAGTCCGAACCGGATCTCCGAAAATCGGAACAGAGAGGGCGAGGTCTCGTGAGAGAAATCGCCCTTTCGTTTTTTTGCGCGTTGCCAATTCCCGAACATTATTTTCATGCCCGGTACAGACGAAGCTCGCTGAGAGTTTTGATATTGTGCAGGCATGCTCACCCTCGTTCGCTTCTGGCTGCTGTTGCTCGCCGTCCTCATCGGTTGCGGCTCCGTCGCCAGAGCGCAGCACATGAATGCCGCAGACGCGCCTTGCCGGAACGTTGCGGTGACCGTCGCCATCGAAAATTGCTTCGATAAAGCATATAAAGCCGCTGATAGCACACTGAATCAGAAGTACGGCCAGATATCGAACGTGCTGCAAGCGGATGACTTGCGACGGCTAAAAGTGGCGCAGCGTCTGTGGATACAGTTTCGAGACGCGACTTGCAAGGCGGAGAGCGACCTCTACACTGGTGGAACTGCGTCCGCTCCGGCCTATTCGGCGTGCCTTGAGGAGTTAACACGCGAGCGAGCAGCGGAGCTCGAGACCATCTACGGCTGGGTTATCGCGAATTCCAAGTGACGGTAAGGGTGAGCTCATGCTTGCCTGGCCTGTTCTAGTCTGTCTGCCTTTCGGAATCGACGATCTTCGATGCTGTGGTTATGTACGGGTTAAGGAGTCTGCTTTCGGACCACGAATTACGAAGTTAGTCTCGAAATGGAGTTCTCCCGCAGACTCTAAAGCCCGTACCTACCTTCCTATCCTTGTAAGGGCGTGCCCATTGCGCTGGTTTCTCACGCGGGCGCATACTTCCGTGTTGATGTGGAGGTGCTTATGACGTGCGGACAGACTGGAATCCTACGAGATCCGAATGATGGGGCTCATTGGGGGACAACGATTGCCTCGCTGGTCGTAGGCGCGGCGTTCCTGGGGCTTTGGTTCTGGCTGCTGCCAGCGTGGCTGGGTTTCGACGTAGATACCGCGGGCACGGCACGATGGCGGTGGATCGCAGCTGTGCCGTCAGCGCTGGGTTTCGCAGTGGCGGTGCGGTGTATCTGGGATTTCGGAAGGACAGGACATGGAACGCCGGCTCCGATGGCTCCGCCGCAAAAGCTGGTGGTGATGGGGCCTTACCGGTATGTGCGGAATCCGATGTACCTCGGGTTCTTTGCGGGCTGGGCAGGGCTGTGGGTCATCTTCGGCCGGGCGAGCGTAGCCGCGATTGCGTGGGCCTGTGTTGTGCCGGTTGCGGTGGCTCTGTTTGTGACGCTGTACGAGCAGCCGACGCTGCGAAGGAAGTTTGGCGCAGACTACGAGGAGTACTGCCGGAATGTACGGGCCTGGATTCCAAGGATGCATCCGTGGGTGAGGTGAGGCGGCCCATTTTCATCGCGAATGCCTCCGCTACTCCAGTACACGAAGCGACCCAAGAAGTATCGTTGCGAGGCGCGCGCGATGCAGGCTGCGATCCTGCGGGTAGTGGTTTGGGGCGGGCAGCGGACATCATCGAAGATGCGATGAAGAAAGGCGTGGCAAGGCGTGCTCAGGCCTAATCATCATTAGAAGGAATGGTTGTATGATTTTTCCTCGACGTTTAAGGCGTACCTAACGCTTGAGGATGACATGCCGAAGACTGCGGACAAATCGACCCAATGCGCCGAACATGGCATCTGGACCCGTGTGCCGAAGCGCCCTACTGGTCGCCAGAAGCCGCTCGACTTGGGCGCCATTGATGCCAAGGAAAATCAAAGAATCATTTCTTCCAAAAAAATGAGTTTTGCCATGGTGGGCTGCTCAGGGGATCCGCTCACGGGGAAAAAGACGAAGGCGGTTGCCAAAGCAATGATCGCCGCCGACGACACCTCGTTCTTCTACCACCTGGGTGACATCATTTACATGGAGCCAGGCAGTGACGCCACTACGAATCGTTCGCAAGTTGGCGACACGCCGCAGCTGTGGAACTCCCAGTTCTACGCTCCGTACAAGAAGTACCCGAAGTGCATCCTTTCCATTCCCGGGAATCATGACGGGAAGTCCACGCCGATTACTAACTACCTGCGTGCCTTTTGCTCGGCACGGTCGAAATGGCCGGCGCCCTGGAAGGGAAACACAACCGACAAAAGGCCCGCCATGATTCAGCCTTACGTGTACTGGCGGTTTGATACTCCGCTGGCATACATCGTGGGTTTGTATTCGAACATAGCGAACGGGGGCGTGCTGGAAGACCCGACCGTTTATCCGCTTTTCACCAAGGGACCACAGTATCGGTGGCTGGTCGCGGAATTGAAGGCCATCGCCGCACAAAACCGTAAGAACTCGCCGAAGAAAGCGGTGTTGCTGGCGGTGCACTATCCTCCCTATTCTGGGGCTGCAAACTTCGATGTCCGTGGAGATCCAGCGCAAGGCCCTAGTCCCAAAGCGGCGAAGGCGCCCTTTCTCAGCGTGGCCTTACGAAAGGCTTTTGACGAAAGCGGCCAGCGGCCTGACGCAATTTTTTCGGCACACGCTCATCTGTTCCAACGGATTACCTACACCTTTGCGGACGGAAAGGTGATGCCCTGCCTGGTGGCTGGATGCGGTGGGCACTCGCCGCTCGAAGTGCTCTCCGACGGATGCGACGGCAAGCCTGGAAAGCCGCCCAAAACGCCTTTCCGGGTGGTGACGCCGGGATCCTGCAAGTTCCCTAAGGGCGACTCGGCCAAGGTGGAATTCTACGAGGACGGCGGTCGTGAGCGACGGCGAATTTGGGTACCTGAAGGTCACGATCAAGGCAAGGACATTAAGCGTTAAGTTCATAGGGGCGGATTCCGGAAAGACCCTGGATCGGTTTAAGCTCGACCTTGACAGGCACAAATATCAGAAATAGGTGAGCGGCTACCTGAACCCGCGGTGCGAACGGACTACCCGTCGAAGCCGCGGAACCCCCGACCCAGTGCAGCCTAAACAGTAAGACCCAAGTTGGCCTAGCGGAAGGAATCGGGATGCCAGAACGGCCGGTTGAACTGACCTATGCGCTCGACGAGAGACCGCCCTGGCTACAGCTACTGGGGCTTGGTTTTCAGCACGTAGCCGTCATCTGCCCCTATCTCGTGATGGTGGCATTGGTGGCGGAAGCGGCGAAATTGCCGCGCGAGGCCGCGCAGAGCGCCGTTGGACTGGCAATGATTGCAGTCGCGGTCATGACTGTTCTGCAGAGTTTGCGGTTCAGACAGGTTGGCTCAGGCTACCTTTGCCCGCCGGTGGTCTCGGCCATTTATCTTCCATCGAGCCTGGCAGCGGCTTCGTCGTTCGGGTTACCGGCCGTGTGCGGGATGGTGATCTTTGCCGGCGCTTGCGAGTTCGCGGTGTCGTTCCTCATCAACCGGACACGAAAGCTGTTTCCGGCCGTGGTCTCGGGCGTGGTCATCATTGCCGTCGGCTTAGAACTGGGAAAGATCGGAACCAGCGTGCTGTTCGTGCATGCAGCCGCGCATCGCGATCAAAGCACGGCGTCGTTCGCGACTGCGGCTCTCGCGCTCATGGCGATGACCGGCCTCGCGGTTTGGGCCAAGGGATTGCCCAAGCTGTTCTGCTCGCTGCTGGGGATCCTGATGGGATACGTGGCGGCCGCGGTATTTCACGTTTTTTCGCCAAGCTTCTTCGCGGATTTTGCGGCGGCACACTTTTTCGCGGTTCCCGACGTAAGCTTTTTGTCCTATAGGTTCGTGCCCTCCTTCGCCGTGCCTTTTGCGATCGCAGGACTGGCCTCCGGTCTGCGCGTGATTGGCGTTCTGACGACCTGTCAGCAGATGAACGATGCGGGATGGCGCCGCCCGGATATGCGAAACATCGAAGCGGGGGTGCGGGCGGACGGGCTCGGCTGCCTGGCCGGCGGCTTCTTGGGGACCCCGGGCATGAGCGCCAGCCCGAGCCTGGTGAGCGTAGAAAAGACCACCGGCGCCACAAGCCGGGTGATCGCCTGGTCCATCGCCTTCTGGCTGGTTCTTTTGTCGTGCCTGCCGAAATTTGCGGGCCTTATTGTCAATATGCCGCGCCCTGTGATGGCGGCGGCGCTATTCTTCAACGGCGCCCTCATGCTGGTCGCTGGTATGCAGATTATTGCCAGCCGCCCGATCACGCTTAGGGCCTCGTTGGTTATAGGATTTTCGATCCTGGCGGCTTTGACGGTGGCGATTTATCCGGAGTTCTACCGGTCGCTTCCAAGCTGGACACAACAGTTCACGGGTTCCATCATTTCGATGGCGGTGATCGTTTCCGTGCCGCTCAACGCCCTGTTCCTGCTGGGTGCGTGGCATTCCCGGCAATTGCTTCTGGGGAAGGATGCCACGCCTGTCACGGCCGGATCCTTCAACACGTTCTTCGAGAAGCAGGCCAAGGAATGGAAGATTCCTACGGAGGACGCGGCGCGCGTGCGCTCGGTCGTCGATACGGCCATCGAATATGTCACGGCCAGTGCCAATGGGCCGGTGGAAATCGAAATGGGGAGCGATACATTCGACATCCTGGTGACCTTGCGCTACACGGGCAATCTGCCGTCTCTGCCCGACGAGCGTCCGAAAAAGGAAATGGTCGAAGAGCAGAGCTTTGTCAGTGGTCTTTCGGGTTATCTGTCGGGCCTGCACGCCGACCGCGTTGAACGCATCGCCAAAGGGGAGCAGTGCGAGGTCAAGCTGCTTTTCCGGTTGTGATCCTGATCGCGTCGAGCTGGTAAAGTTCGGAGGATGCCATGATACCGTTTCTCCCGGCAATGTTCGTTGATGCAGGCAGCGAAGCATTCGACGGCAATGGATTTTTCGGCCTCCTATTGATGATCGCGGGAGTGGCCGGGCTGCGTTACTCGCGAAAGCTGCACTCTGTCTCGCGCGCGCTGAACGACACACCGGTGATCAGCGTAGCGCAAGCCGGCAATGGCCTGGTGCGGGTTCGCGGACGCATTGCCAGCGATCAACTTCTGGTGAGTCCTTTCACCCAGACGCCATGCTGCTTCTACGAGGTGGAGGTCGAGGAGCCCAGCGACGACGGCTCTGCAACAGGCATGGCCTGGAGGCGAGCGCACATCGAATCATCAGTCGCCCGCTTCGAGCTTCGTGACCGCACGGGAGCGATCGAGATACGTCCCGAAGGGATCCAGGTTCACGCGCCTCCAACCTTCCGTCATGAGGTGATCTCCCGCCCGCGCGATCCCAGCGAAGAAAGAATGCTGGCCTACGTCCGCGAGCACTGCCCGAACAAGCTCAACCGCTTGGTGCTAAATACCGTGAAGAAGGCGCTTCTCACGCCTGAACAAGAAGCTGATCCGCAGGTGCAGGAGCGTCTGCGGCAGCTTGAAGAACGCCGTCACCAACAGCTGCATCGAGAAACCAAGGGACACTCCTTCCTCTTCCGTGAAACCTGTTTTCTACCCGGGCAGGAGTTGGAGGTTGTTGGAACGGCAGTGGTCGACGGTGCAAGTCGCGCACTCGGAAAAGGACCGGGCGGCCAGACGCCATTTCTCCTCTCCGCGCACCTCGGCGAAGCACTCAATCGACAGCAAGACACGATGGCCAGAAATTTCACGATCGCGAGCGTCGCAGCTCTCGCTGCCGGCGTGCTGGTGATGATCTTTAGTCTGTCCTGACTCGCCTCGTGGAACCTACAGGCTCTTGACGGTAGCCATTCGGCTACCAATTTCCGCCCAGTGACGATGGCCGACCAAGCTAAGTCATTGGAAATTCAGAAAAGTCGTGGTACCGCGAACTGGGTCTGGGTTTGGCCACGAGCTTGCAATAGGTCATGGCGTGCACGTCGCAAACCTCGCGCACAAATGTTGAGACGGCGTTGAACCCAGACGGCTACGAGAACCGGCGGAGCCTGGTTGGGTTCAATCCCAAACGGCGACTCTTCTCAGAGCGTTTCATCGATTCCTTTCGGGGGGAAGGACTGGTTGAAAACGATCGAGGAGAGTCGCCGTTAGTTTGTGGCGGGAGTGGGGGCCCCCTACCTAGACGAGAGTGGGCTAGGGATTTTGTGGGGACTTTGGAGTTATGATGGCTGGGCTTTGAGAGGACCTATCCGTGTGTAACTTGTGTGTCGCGGTCGGAGTGTCGAACTATGGCCAGGGGATGGAAGCGCTGCCGGGTGCTGGGCAGGCGGCGAGGGAGATCAGCAAGTGGGCGGAGTTGGCGGGGTATAGAACGCTCGTGATCACCGATGAAAAGGACGACAAAGGTAAGCGGGTTCCGGTGACGGTGGACCGTTTGAAGGGGGAACTGGAGGCGATCCTACAGAGCACAGTCGTGGAGCGGATCATTTTCTACTTTGCCGGGCACGGCACGATAGCTTCGGCGGCATCGGAGAAGTGGCTGTTGTCGAAGGCGGTGGAGGAGCCAGATGAGGCGATTGACCGGACGAGTTTTCTTCGACAACTGGCGACCTACAACATTCCGCAGGTCGCGTTGTTTATTGATGCGTGCCGAAGCCAGTCGAAGATGGGGTTGGATGTGCACGGTCGCGGGGTGATCCGGAACAGCGGGGCCGAGCGGACGAATCCGGAGGTGGATATTTTTCTGGCGGCGAGTTTGGGGGATTCGGCGTTTCATGTGAAGGACACGAAGACGGGTGAGTACCGGTGTTTGTTTACGGATGTGCTGCTGACGGGGCTTTATGGACGGCATCCGCTGGCGATTGCACGGAATTACCATCCAGAGGCGCCGGCCGTCGTGAGTCGTACGCTGAAGGAGTTTGTGAAGGAGGAGGTAACCAAGAAAGCAGCGGCGATCAACAAGAAGGCGGACGCGCAGATTGATGCAGGTTTTCAGCTGCCGAACGATGTCTATCTGAAGATCACGGAGGCTCGGGCGGAGGAGGTCGCGTCTCAGGCAGAACCGCCGGTAGGCCTCGGTGGCGGCCTGATGTTGGACCTGCCGGTGGGCGTTGGTCGGCGAGAGCCGTGGGAGGTGGTGGTTACTGCGCAGCATACGCCGGTGGAGAGGGGAAACGAGGAGGCGGCGAGGGAGGCGTTGGAGCTGGTGGTGCCGGGGTTTTTAAAGTCGGGAGCGTTAAAGAGGGCGGATGGTTCTTATCACCTCCCGGATGAGATCAGGCGCTATGGCGATGGGCTGCACGGGCTTGCGGTCTGGAGCAAGATCCCGAGAGAGATTGCGACGAGCGATCCGTTGCCGTTGGTCTTGACGAAGGATCCTCAGTTTCTGGTGGTGCGTTGCGAAGGAGGATCAACCAACGCTTTTGTACAGACGAATGCTCAAAACTGGTGCTTCGTTCCGTTGCTCCGCGGACTTCTCAATTGCATCTCGTTTTCGGAGACCTCGATGACGGCGATGAGCTTTGTAGATGTGCGATTTGAGGGGGGATCCGAGGGACTGGAACGAGGTTATCGGGAAGTGTTAGGGCCTTTGCTTACGGGGGACCTGCGAGCGAGGGATGCGAACTGGCTGGCGGACAGAATTCGGTATATCAAGCATGCGAACCCGGTGATGGGCGTGATTGCAGCGTATCTATATGCGGCGAGTGGGGATGTGGACAACATTGTGCGGATGGCTCATTACTACTTCGGAGCGTACCAACCGGTGCCGTTCGATATTGCAATGCTGGGGGCGTCGCAGCTGAGGTGGAACCGGGACCCGGAGCAGGGGTTCAAGGTCGTGGCGGATTTTCCGGCCGTGATCAAGGGACGAGAGGACAAGAGTAGCAAAGAGCGCCGGCCGGAGTTTTCGAGGATTGGATTCGGGGAGAGAGCGGGGCTTGAGGTGGCGGGGTTCATGCCGTGGATGACGCAGGGATGGAACTTGTTTGAACGAGAACAGCGCATGGAGATTCCGGGCGCATTGCTGGAGATCAGAGCGGAGGTGTTGCGAGGAGTCTTCACTTCCTTGTCTCAACAGGCTGGCTCTTACTTGCTGAAGGAGCTTGGGTTTAATCGGCTGCGAGTTTGAGAGCGGAACCGGGGAGGGTTATGCCGGCTTGCCAGATGTTTTTTGTGCACGGGATCAACAACGAGAACACGACGTCAGCCGACGTCGGCGAGGTGTGGCTGCGCGCGTTGCAGGACGGATGGGCGGCGGCGGGGTGCGCGGCAGATGCAGCGGGGATGCGGACGGGCGCGGCTTACTATGGGGATAAGCTGGCCAATGCGGCGAGCCGGTGGGACAGCAACAAGCTGACGATCATCGACCAAGGAGGAAATGACGTCACGGAGGACGAGGAGGTTGCGACGCTGTATGCGGAATATGGGCAGGTGCTTTATGAAGAGCATGGGGAGGAGGTAGCGGGTGAGGCCGAGGTGGAGGCAGTGGAGATGGGATTTCCGCACACGCGATCGATCAAGAAAGCTGCGAGGGTGATTGAGGCGCTGGATCCGAAACGAGGGCGATTCCTGGTGGAGAAGTTTTTGCCTCAGGCTGCGGTTTATATCCAGCGGCCGGGTCTGCGAAAGATGATTGACGGCATGGTGGAGGAGCAGCTGCGGACGTTTTTGCAGGCGCAGGGGAAGCTGGTTTTAGTTTCCCACTCGCTGGGGACGGTGGTGTGCTACAGGATTTTGAGGCGGATGGCGAAGGTTCCCGCGGACGGTGTTGAGTTTGTGACGATTGGGTCGCCGTTGGGTTCGCTGGCGATGCAGAAGGTCGTGGATCCGCCGAGGATTCGGCCGGCGTGCGTTAGGAAGTGGGTGAACGCCGCGGATAGGCGGGATTTTGTGGCGATACGGCATATGCTGGATGACGGTAATTTTGGCAAAGCGGAGATTATGAATCTAGAGGGCCTGGAGAACGAAGAGGACGACCGGCATAGTATTCTGGGATACTTGCGGACGAAGATGTTGGCGAAGGCGGTCTTCGAATTGATGGCTTAGGGATTGGCCGGCCTGTTAACGTTGAGGTGTGGGAGTCGAAGAACCCAATCCGTGCCGGCCAGCCCAATCCTCGCACTTTGCCGTCTTACCCAGCTACTACCTGCGCCGCCGGCCGGATGTTCTGGTTGACGTTGAAGAAGTTATCGGGATCGTACTTCGCTTTGATCCGCGCCAGCCTCTCGTAATTGTCACCGTATGTTGCGCGAATGCGGTCTTCCCCTTCGGCTTCCATCATGAAATTGACGTAGGCGCCCCCGGCCCCATAGGGGTGCAGGGCCTCCCAGTAGTTTTTGGCCCAGGCAGTAATGTGATCGGTGTTTGCCGGGTCTGGGTCTACGCCGACAATGACTTCGCTCCAGGTAGCGTCACGATAGTTCCATGGCGTGTCTTGGTTTCCCACCTTGTGTGCGGCCCCGTTGATGGGATAGAGATGCATCGTCGAATGCAGTGAGGGCAATTCTGAGCCATGTTGTATGTGGAGAGCGATTGCCTCGTCGCTCAGGTCGTTGACGAAATCTGCCTTCCAATACCACTGCAGGCCCGGGGTATAGAGGCCGTCGAACATGCTTTGCAGCATGGGATACGGCATCGGCGCGAAAAACTCGAAAGCCGGTGTGCGGAAGGTGCGGGCGGGATCGAGAAGTTTGTTCGCCTGTTCCAGAGTTGCGGTAGAGCACCACACGATGCCGCACATTTTTTTGAAATGTAAAGCTTCTGGAAAGGGTGGGCCTGGCGGAACGGTGAGAAAGGCAAAGAAACCGTTGATCTCGTCCGGCGCCTGGACAATGAACTCTCGATACCATTTCATGACATCGGCGGCGTGCTCCATCTCCCACAACATCGGGCCGGCACACACCATCTGCACCGGATAGGCCTGGAACCGAAACGACGTGACCACGCCGAAGTTTCCCCCGCCCCCACGGATGGCCCAGAAGAGGTCGGTATTTTCGCTCGCACTGGCGACGACGAAACTTCCATCGGCCAACACGACATCTGCCGCTAACAGACTATCGATAGTCAAGCCGTACTTTCGTGTGAGGTGCCCCATGCCCCCACCGAGGGTTAAGCCTCCGACGCCGGTGGTGGAGATAACGCCGGAGGGTACCGCCAGCCCAAACGCATGCATCGCGTGGTCGACGTCGCCCCAGGTACAGCCACCACCCACCCGCACGGTCCGTGCCCCGGGATCGACATGAACGAACTTGATGGGAGAAAGGTCGATGACGAGCCCACCATCGCATACGCCCAAGCCGCCGGCATTATGGCCGCCGCCTCGAACGGAAACGCGCAAATTGTTTTTCTGTCCGAAACGAATTGCGGTCATCACGTCGGCTACATCGGCGCACTTGGCAATCAAACGCGGTTTTCGGTCGATCATGGCGTTATAGACCTGACGTTCTTTGTCGTATTGCTTGTCGGTGGGCTCTACCAGGCCGCCCCGCAGCTGACTCTTGAATTCACTGATAGTTTGCTGTTGCATAGTTTCCTTTCCTTTGGAGAAGCAATTGTTCCGGGCGGCTTCTATCGAACCGCCGTGCCCTGCGGGAAGGGACTGGTGGCATCGAGCATACTCTCCGGGTGACAGCGGTGCATCATCGGCAAATCATGGCCGGGCCTGGTAAACAATGTTGAAGGGCGTTTCGGTGGCGCGGCGAAAGCGAGTGAACCCAGCCGAGGTGACGACCTCGCGTATGCGCGTCTCGCCGGCCTGGGCACCGAGGCACAGTCCCACTTCCTGCGATCTCGAGCAAGGTGTGCATAGCAGAGTGGAAAAGGAGTAATAGACGCGGCCGACTGGATTCAAATTGTCTTTCAATTCATCATTTGCGAAAGGCTCAACGATCATCCATGTCCCGTTCTTGGCCAGTGATTGCCGGACGTGCGCAGCCGCCCCGATCGGGTCACCCATGTCGTGGAGACAATCGAAGACGGCTACGAAATCGTAGTCTTTGCCGGGAAACTTTTTTGCGTCGGCAACGGCAAAGTTGACGCGGTCGGCAACGCCGTTGCGCACGGCGGACTCGCGCGCCGCGGCGATCGACTTGTCGTGGTAGTCGAAGCCGAAGAAGGTGGAGTTGGGGAAGGCTTTTGCCATCAGAATGGTGGAAGCGCCCTTGCCGCAGCCGATGTCGGCCACACGCGCTCCCGCCTCCAGCTTTCCGCCCACATCGTCTAAGGCTGGTATCCACGAACTCACGAGATTTGCCGCATAGCCGGGGCGAAAGAACTTTTCGCAGCCATGAAAGACGCCGTCCACATGTTCGTGCCAACCCATACCGGCGCCGGTGCGGAAGGCCTCGGTGATTCTTGGAACTGCCGCGAGGGAGCCTAACGCCAGTTCAAATGCGCCAGGCAGGTATGCCGGACTGTCTTCAGTGGCTAACGTAAAGGCTTGCTCTGCAGTGAGGCTGAATTTGTCGGTCTCTGCCTCGTAGGTGATGTAGCCGGCGGCTGCCTGCGAGGCCAGCCACTCGCGCACGTAGCGCTCGTCGGTCCTGGTCTTGGCTGCAAGTCGCGCAGAGCTCAGTGCTTCGCCGGCCAGGGCCTTGTAGAGCCCAAGCTTCTCCCCAATGACTACCATGCCTGTGTGGACTGAGGCGCCGAGATCGGTTACGAATTGACCGATAAAGGCATTCAGTTTGTCCATATCGATTGCCGGACCGAGTGTAGTGCTCATTGGATGTTCTCCTCTTTTCTAAACGGGTGATCGTGGCGTTCCCGTGCGGGTGGGGTCAGCTTGCCGGGGCGCCGAACTGCTCGCAGGAAACTTCGAAATGCCTGCAAAGCAGGGAATTGAGCCTCGGCCCAAGTCCAAAGTAACGACGCCCAAGTCGGGAAGTAACGAAACAACGCCGAAGGATTGCCAAAATTTCGATTTCACCGTCGACAAGATCGCCGCATCTGTTCTCCCGTCAAGACACTAGAAGCGCACCTATATAGAGATGAGTTCTTCCTTTCACGAAAAGCGGCCGGGAAGAAAGGGGGGCTCGGGGGCGGTCGATGAGCGCTCCTCTATTGCCGGTCCGTCAATTTCAACCGATCGCGCATGACTGCCAGTTCGGTTTCGGGAGACGCCAACGGGAGATTCGAGGGGAGATTCTTTTGGGCGAAGCGCGCATTGCATCCTACAATCGTTCCAGGCAGCTTCCATCGAAGCAGTCGCGCCCCTATCCCGCCGGAGGCGACTGGTGGAATCGAGCTTACTCGCAGGGTGATTGGGGCACTTCCTCGCTGTCCGGTAAATCATGGCCGGGCTTCCCAAACAGGGCTCCCGAAGGATAGCCACCATTCGCCAGATGCCTGCTTTTAGTGCAGCCGGGAGAGCACTTGGAACCGAGTCGCCCAAGCTATCAATTCGGCGAGTTCACCCTGGACATTGCTCGCGGATGCTTGCTTCGCGACGGCGCGGAGATCAAGCTGCGTCCGAAGGTTTATGAAACCCTCAGGTACCTGGTGGAGCACCCTGGACAGCTCATCGGTAAACAGGAGTTGATGCAGGCGGTGTGGCCGAACGCCTTTGTCACGGATGATTCGCTGGTGCAGTGTACTCTCGAGTTGCGTCGCGCACTGAATGACGGGCGACAGCAGTTGCTGAAAACAGTTCCCAGGCGCGGATACCTGTTCACGGCTTCGGTGAGGCAACAGCCGGCTACATCCGAGCTCTCGGCAATCACCGATCGCTCTGATTTGTTCGAGGGTTCTGAGCTCGCCGCGGAGAAGGTCACCAGGAAACGCCACGATTTGCCGGTCCCGCGTACTTCGTTCGTTGGACGGGAGCAACCAGTGACGGAAGCTATCCAGTTATTGCTAAGACCGGACATCCGGCTGTTGAGTCTGACCGGTCCCGGGGGTGCAGGGAAAACTCGCCTGGCGATTGCCATTGGTGGTGCGATTGCTGACCGGTTTACCGCTGGTGTTCAATTTGTCAATTTGGCGTCGATCACGCGTCCCGACCTGGTCGCCACGGCTCTGGCAGACGCGCTTGAGATTCAGCAAGCCGCCGGCCGCACCATCCCACAACTTATCGGCGATCAACTAAAAGACTCGGGACCTTTCTTGCTGTTGTTGGACAACTTCGAACAGGTGATCGCGGCTGCGACCGTGGTTGCCGAAATGCTGGAAGCCTGCCCCTCGCTCAAGATCGTGGTGACCAGCCGGTCGTGTCTGCACATCTATGGCGAACAGGAATTCCCGGTAACGCCGCTGCCGCAGAATTCCGCGATCGAATTGTTCGCACAACGCGCAGCTGCTGTCTGGCCCGGTTTTGCGATCAATGCAGAGAACGCACCCGCGATCCAGGAAATCTGCTCGCGGCTGGATGGCTTGCCCCTGGCGATCGAGTTGGCGGCTGCACGTACGCGGGTTCTTTCTCCTGGGGCGATTCTGGATCGGTTGCAAAGCCCGCTGCAATTGTTGACCGGAGGGGCGCTCGACCAGCCGGAACGGCAACAGACACTGCGCAAGGCTATTGATTGGAGCTACAGTCTGCTGAACGATACGGAACAGAGACTGTTCCGGCGCCTCGCCGTCTTTGTGGGGGGCTGCACGTTGGAGGCGACCGAGGCTGTTTGCAATACCCGTCGTGATCTGGCGATGGAACCCCTGGAAGGCCTGTCCTCTCTGGTCGATAAAAATCTGGTTCAGCCTATGGATCGGGCACAGACCGAGTCGCGTTTCACGATGCTGGAAACGATTCGCGAATTTGCTCTGGAGCGCTTGCTGGAGAGCGGCGATCACACTTCGGCGCGACGCGCGCACGCAGCTTACTGTCTGGTATTGGCGGAGGAAGGGAACCCGGAACTGAGTTCTGCAGATCGAACCCGCTGGCTCAGCCAATGTGACGCTGAAATCGATAACTTCCGTGCGGCTCTCGACTGGCTGTTCCAGACACTCGATCTGGACTGGAGTTTGCGTCTCTGCGGTGCGCTGTTTCGATTTTGGGACATGCGGGAACACCTGAGCGAGGGCCGTATCCGGATCGAGACGGTGCTGCGCCTGTGCGGCGAGGAACGCACCCGTGAGCGGGCGAGACTATCGCATTTTCTCGGAGCCTTGGCCAGCGCGCAGGGCGATTACCGGGCCGCCGAGCATGCTCTGCAAAGAGGCCTCTCTCTGTATGAAGAATTGGGCGATGAATCGGGCATCGCCGCCTCCTTAAATGCTCTTGCCATCGTTGCCCGCGATCGAGGGGATTATGCCTCAGCTCAGGCCAATTTCGAGCGCAGCCTTGCCTGCTGGCGTCTGCTGTCGGATCGGCTGGCCATCGCGCGTTGTCTTCACAATCTGGCGAATGTGGTTAAGGTTCGCGGCGACTATCCACGCGCTCGTTGGGCCTTGGGCGAAGCGACAGACATTTTCGAGGAACTGGGCGATCGCAGCGGAGCCGCCTGGTCCGTGAACCAGCAGGGCGATATTGCTCGCGAAACTGGCGACACGGTTACCGCTCGACAGTGCTACCGCCGTGCGCTGAGCGCTTTTCGCAAGACAGGAGACCCGTGGGGTTCCGCGCGATCGTTGACAGATCTGGGCTACATCGATTGTGAGCAGGGAAATCATCTGGAGGGACACACGGCATTCCGCGAAGCGATGGAACTTTTCGCGGGGTTGGGGCATCGGCGCGGGATGGCGAGGGTACTGGAAGGGTATGCGTGTCTGGCTCTGGCGGAAGGACAGGCCGCTCGGGCGCTGACCCTGGCGTCCGCCGCGGCGCAGTTACGGAGGCTGATCAGCGCTCCCTTGCCTCAGGCGGAACAGTCCAAATTCGATCGATGGCTAGCCCCTGCATGGGGAACGCTCAGTGAGGCGGAAGGCAAGGACGCCTGGGCAAGAGGTGCGGCGATGAGCCCGGAAAAAGCAATGCAATATTCGCTCGAGGAACTGGACGCGGTTAGCCCAGGGCGGCAGGGTCAATGAGACGGCGCACCGCGGAGACACGGTCGGCCGGGATACCTGACCGGCGCGCATGCTCCCGAATGCTGTCTTCATCCGGCGCGAGGTAAACGCAATACACCTTATCCTCGGTGACGTAACTGTGGAGCCATTGGATTTGCGGCCCCATCGCACTCAAAACCTGCAGGGAGCGCAGGGACATCTCCCGGATCTGCACGTCTGACAGGCTTCCGGCGCCAGGTACTTCACGCTCGATTACAAATTGCGCCACAGTGGTTGAGTTTACACCAACGGTGGAAAAGACTGGCGCCGAGAGCAAGAGCCCGTGTACACGGAGCGAAAGCATAATCGGCCCAAATACACCACTGCGAACATGGGGTGTTGGGGGAAAGGATAAAAAACTTCATGCGGATGGGAAGCTTTTGCGCCGGCAGAGCAATACAAGACAGGCAGATTCACTGCTGCTGCGAAAGGAAAAGAAATGGGACGGTCGTTTCGGTTTATGGCATTCCGGTGCGCTGCGGCTTTGCCGTTATGGTGGGCTGCTTGCGTTGTCAGTCATGGGATCGCCCTCGCCCAGTCGGGGAAGATAACAACTTTCCAAGCAGGCTGCCCCGGCGATGGCGCAGGCTGTCCGGGAGGGGTGGTCTTCGGATTTCAAGGCCATCTCGAGGTAGTAAAGAACCAGCCCTACAAGGCGCAGCTCACGACAGAGACCACGCGGACACTTTCGGATGGCTCACACATCACGCAGAATACGACGGCGATGGTCGCGCGCGACAGTGAAGGAAGGACCGTCCGCACGGAAAAGCTGGGCACCGGCCCAACGATCACGACGATCTTCGATCCTGTAGCGGAAAAGCACATTGATTACGTATCGGACCAGAAGATTGCTCATGTCCTGCCATTGCCAAGCCCGAGCGGGTCGTCATCGGGGGAGCCAATGGCGATTGGTGGGGCCTTTTCCGGGTTCGCTGCGGGTCCGGGAGGTGGTGCGGACGGCTTCTTCGCGAGTCGCGCGATTTTGTCTCAACCGGGCAGCAAGGTGAATACCACCACACAATCTCTCGGTACGAAGACCATCGACGCAATTGAGGTTACCGGGACCCGCAGTAGCAGCACCATACCTGCCGGCGAGATTGGAAACGAGAAGGACCTAACGACGACCCGCGAAGAATGGTATTCGCCGGTGCTCAAGCTGGTGATACAGAGCACGCAGACCGATCCGCGGTTTGGCCAGACAACGTACAGTCTCACGGATATTCAGCAGAGTTCTCCCGATGAGACGTTGTTTCAGGCGCCACCGGATTACAAGATCGAGGAAATTCCGATGCCCAAGCCAGGGAGCTAATAAACTTTGAGCGCCCGGGAATTTTTCACGTCGAAGATGCAATACAAGGCAGGAAACATTCATTGCTGTGGTCAAGAAATGGCAACAGGCAAAAGACCTCGAGGGAGAACGGCGATCCCGAGGCTCAACTCCTCGATCGTCTCAAGCAACGAGATGAGCAGGCGTTCTTGGACCTCTATGACTGCTATCGGCTTCCTGTGTATCGGTTCCTGATGCATATGACGGGGTCGGTTGCGATTGCGGAAGATCTCACCCAGGGGGTATTTGTGGCGATTCTTGACGCGATATGTTCGGGGACGATGGGACAATTTGACCCGGGAAAGGGGACCCTGGAAGGGTATCTTCTTGGAATCGCCAGGAATCTTGCCCGTGAGGAACATCGTAAGACCCACAGGCTGGTTGCCTTGGAGAGCGTGTTTGAAACCCCCGAATGGAATCGGCTTTTGGATAGGCTTTGTCGTGAGAGTCAAACGCAAGATGCCGAGACTCTGCTTGCAGCACGGTCTGAGTTGAAGCTGCTTTACAGCTCGATTCTCGGTCTGCCGCATGCGTATCGCGAGACCGTGGTGTTATGCAGCCTGCAGGAAAAGAGCTATCAGGAGACCGCCGCGATTCTGCAATGTTCCGAAGGAACGGTTGCCTCGCGGCTGCATCGCGCCAAGGCGTTGCTGGCGGCAAAAATGCAGGGCCCGGCGGGCAATGAAGTGCATGCGTCTGCAATAAAGACCTGACTGAGATAGGAGCACCTGGATGTTGGAACAGCGGCCAAAGCCGACAGAAACCGCCGATGTGCCCCGGGTGGAAGATCTGCTGGGAGTGCTGCGGAGTCTGTCGCAGGAAGGTCCACCGCCGGTCCTTAGAGATCGTCTCGAATTGCTCGCGTCGGAGCGACTAAGGAGCGGAGCTAAGGTGGGACCACGCCTTCGCGGCCCGTTACGATCGTGGCTTAGACCGGCTTTTGCCGCCGCCTTGCTGATCCTTATCGGTACGGTTGCAGCGCTCGTCGCGCATGTTCACCGGCCTCAAGCCATGCGAGCCGGGATTGAGCGGCCAGCCCCTTCACAACCCAGGCAGCCTTTCAGTAGCGAGGCTTTATCAGCAGTTCCAGCGGCAGTAGTCAAGCCGTCAAAGATTCGCCATGGGTTGCCCAGGTTGGCAGGAAACACGATCGCGCGGCGCATGGTCGTCCGGCTTCCTTATTCGAATAGCGCCATCGATACTGGAACAGACGCGACGCTCCGCGTATCGATGTCGCAAGCCGAACTGGTGTCGCTGGGTTTTCCCATGAACGGAACTCTCCATGATCGCCGCGTGGTTGCCGACCTGACATTAGGGGATGACGGTCTGCCACGTGCAATCAGCGTGACTCTGCCTCTGGAGTTAGTTAGGGAGAAGAAATGAACGGCTCACGTCCAATGACATTCCACTCTTTGCTGCTGGTTCTATCCTGTGTGACTCTTTGTGTGTCCAATCATAGCCAGGCACAGGTGCGGGATTGCTCCGAAGACGCGCCCTGCATCGCAACCGCACACCAGCAGGGAGCGAATACAGCTCAACTCGATTCGGTATTCGGCGCGGGACAGGTCAGGATCGTTTCGACCGCGGGTATGGCGGGTCTCGAGGATAAGGCCGCGGTGGTTAAGAATGAACCATACGAGGCGCAAGCGGTTACGGAGATGAAACAGACTCTCGCCGACGGCTCGCATATTGTCCAAACCACTACGGCAACCGTCGCGCGTGATAGTGATGGCAGAACGGTTCGGGTGCAGAAACTGGGCCAGATGGGTCCCTGGAAATCTGCGGAGTCTTCTCCGGGCAACAGTCAAACGCTGACCACTATCTTCGATCCGGTTGCCAAGGAGCACATCGACTATACGTCTGATAGCAAGATTGCTCACGTATTCCTGATGCCTGTATTGTCCCCTTCCACGCGGTCTGTGGCGGTTGCCGGGGCGGAAGGTGAGAGCGCGTTGATGGTGACCGGGGCCGGTCCGGTAGGCGCTGTGGTCCAGGGGTTTACGGTGCAGGCTCGGCCGCTCGCGCCGCAAGCGAGCAAGGGAGTGGAAACCAAGACGGAATCTCTCGGTGCGAAGATCATCGAGGGTGTCCAGGCCACTGGAACCCGCAGCACCCAGGTGATTCCCTCGGGCACAATCGGAAATGATAAGGACCTGAACATCACCCGCGAAACGTGGTATTCGCCAGAGCTACAGCTGGTGATCCAGAGCACGCAGAGTGATCCGCGCTTCGGTCAAACAACCTATACACTCAAGAATATTCAGCAGGGTTCGCCTGACGTGACGTTGTTTCAAGTGCCGGCAAACTACACCATCGATAAGATTGCTCCCAAGTTTCTAAAAGTACCTTCGCAGTAGACTGCGGATTGTCTTGTATCCGATGATTCAGGCACCGAACTGGCGTAGGTGATGGTCGAGATGTTTGTACATCAGAATCCCCCATTGCTCCGGGGTCAACCGTCCGAAGAAGCTGTGCGGATGAGCGGTGCATCCCGCTGGGCCGGCCGCGATCACGCGATCGATGAATCCGTTGAGTCGAGTACGTTCGGCGGCGAGATCTCGTTTGTCAAGGACCTCGAAGCCGGGGACAGTTGGAGAGTTTCGCCTCATGGGCGCGTCGTCAGTGAGTGCTTTGGATTTGATGAAGCCGCCGATGAGCCGCCCGATCAAAAGACGTGGTGGCAGCACGTCGCCCAGAGCCTGCTCCATACCCTTGCAGCAGTGCGCTACGGCCTGCGCGGGATCCATTTTGCCCCATTGGCGTTCGCTATCAGGCCGTAACTGGGCGAGCCGCTCTTTGATTTCCAGGCTTGCGTTTGGGTCGAAGATACTTCGCATGTTCCGTTGTCTCCTCCTGGAGGGATGTAAGTTTTGGCGCGCAGAGCGAATTTGGGGGCACGTTGTCTGTATATCCCGATATAGGAATATGTGTCAAGAGAGCCGGGGCTCCGATCAGATCTCATGTCACAAAAAGAGGGGTTCACCGGTCTTCCTACCGTGAGCTGCGATAGGAAGGTACTTGTTTTGGGCGCCACGGGTGGCACAGGGCTTGAGATTGTTCGACAAGCCATGGAACGCGGTTATCTAGTGACGGCACTCGTTCGTTCGCCAGAAAAGCTCCATGCCTATGCTGGCTCCATCACGATAAAACAGGGAAGCCCGCTCAACACAAGAGAGCTCGAGGAGATGCTGGGAGGCCAGGACTGTGTTTTGTCGGCATTCGGACCACGAGTGCCCATCGCTAAAACGGAGCACCATTTGCTGCGCGACTTTGCAACGGCCCTGACGACAGCAATGATGCGCACGGAAATAAAACGAGTGATCGTTGAGTCAACCGCATTCCTGTTCAAAGATTCTGTGATTCCTCCCACCTATCTTGTTGGGCGGTTGTTTTTTCCCAGTGTCGTTGCGGACGCGGCCGAGATGGAGCAAATCTTCAAGCGGAGCGAACTCAACTACACACTCGTGCGACCTCCCAGATTAACGGACGGCCCGCACACGAGAAACTATCGTGTTCGCGAAGGCCATCTGCCTCGATTGGGATTCTCGATTTCACGGGCAGATGTGGCTGACTGCTTCCTCAACGTTCTTGATGATCCACAGACCTACAGAAACGTCTTGGGCGCGAGCTATTAGCATGTCCATCGTGCTCGAGTGTTCAGAAACGAACACTCGTGAGTGACCTGTTACATCTTCGTGAAAAGCAGACGGCAATGTTCGTAAGTGGACATATTTCCCGACCTAAGTCATCGCACCCCTGATAGGTAACTTATAAAGTTCGCCGGGGAACCTCTTCCTATGTGCGCTTATGCGAACGCTGATCGTTTCGCAGCGGAACTTACTACGAAAGAAATGCGTAACCACGACTTAAGCAGTAGTCGATCCCGTTTTTCTTCCAAATTCATATCGAGGGACACGCATGATCGCCTTGTTTTCCAATCGCGCATATCGACCGTATTTTCGCTTGAGAGTAGGCTTGCTTCTCCTTACCGCTGCGCTGTTGACCGTTTGTGCGGCCCGGGCGCAAACGCCCGAACCGCCGATCGCGACTTCGACAGCACGCATTGCCAGGGATATGGAATTGATTCGTACCGCCGAGCAGGAGCACCGTCCGGAAGCGGACAGAGGCGCTCTGTGGACGCAAGTGGCATTGGAGTACCAGAACGCAGCAGACTACCCGAAGGCAGAAGAAGCGTACAACAAGTCGCTGCCGCTGCTGAAGACTGCACCCTCGGCCCGGGCAGAATATGCCACAACACTCGAATGCCTGGCTGCCCTCTATCTGATTTATAACCATATCGACGATGCGGAGAGGGTCAGTAAGCAGGCGCTCGCGGTGCGAAAGAAACTGGGCAATCCGGCCGAAATTGGGCTTAGCGAGATACATCTGGCTAACATCGCGATCGACCGGCGCCAGTTCAAGAAGGCAGAGCGGATAGCCCTACTGGGACTGGAAAGGATGGAGTCTTCCTCGCATCCTCCGCGGGTGGGTATGCTCACCGGATTGATCGCGGTTTCGTATGCACGCTGCCTGCGGGGGGATAGTGGTGAGGGATTGATGACCGCGCAGCAGGCGCTTGCCTTCGCCAACACACACTTCGAGCCAGAGTCGGCGGCGACTGGATTTGCGCTGGGGGCGCTGGGGGTTGCTGAGTGGAAGAGCGGGGCCGTCCAGGACGGCGAGAAAGATATGCTCCACGGTATCCAGATACTGCGGACAAGGTTGGCTCCGGCGGATCCTCGAGTGGCCGGCGCCCTGCTGCAGTACCACGACTATTTAGTCGCAAGCAGCAGGCGGGTGGAAGCACAGGTGATTCATGACGAAGTGGACAGGATAAACAGTCAAAGCGGAACCTACTGTCCGGGATGTACCGTGAGCGTCAACAGCCTATCGAAGGCCTTGCGATAGGGAGGTTGGGGGCGCGATTGAGTTGTCACGCGGGCTTGCGTCCCCAATTCTCAATGAAGGTCATGATGCTGGTCCAATAGTGGGGGTCGCGATAGAGGGCGTGGAACTCCTCCAGCATTGTTCCAGTAATGCAGTCCGGCTTGAGAAGTCGGGGAGCCAATTCCTGGATGGTCGCGGTCCAGTATGTGGCCCAGCGTGAGCCACCGTTGAACATCGCGGTGTGTCCTTCGCCGGCGACATCCTGCAGGCCAAGGGCATCCAGCCAGGCGGGAATCTGGCGGCCGATGGAGTAATCGATGCCCGCTTCCTCCGACCACTTCAGCCATCCGTGCCAGAAAGCACGCATTGCCTCCGGCTCGGTGACGGTACAGGGGAGCATGTCCGGCTCGATAGAGAGCAGTACGCCTCCGGGCTTCAAGGCGTCGACCATCCGCTCCAAAGCCAGACGGGCAGGCTTGAGATGGTGCAGCAGAGCGCGAGCGACGACGAGGTCGTAGGCGCCCGTTTCCATGGCATCGTGAAGGATGTCGATGCGGCGGATTTCCAGGCAAGGCATTTGCAAGTCGGCGATATAAGCGATATCGATGTCGCTTGCGACCACGTGACCAGTAGGGGCCACACGCACAGCCAGAGCCTGCGCGATCGACCCATTGCCACAGCCTAGTTCGAGGCAGCGCCAGCCGGGCCGCACGCCTAGCTGCTCAAGGCGAGCCCGCTCGAGGGGATCGAGCAAAGCGGACATCAGCGCCAACCGTTGCTGCTCCCCGACTAACCCATGGGACAAGGTGTATTCGCCCATCCAACTCACCATTCAGTAATTCTGCGGCAAGGCCGCACCCGGCGAGACGGGAATGATCCAAAAAGGACCGCTCCTGATCTGCGAAACCCCATTTTACGCGGGTGTTTCAAAGGGCCGCAGATCGCACCTTCCTGCACCAAAAAAGGAGATAAAGTGGCATTCACGAAATCATATTAGCTATGGTTAACAAATGGTGGCATACTCTATTCATGTTTAAAGGTGAACCATGACTGACCCAGGCATAAGGCTCATGGTTAAATTACGACGGAAACTCATCGTTCCCTGTGGCCACGCGGTTTTGTTGTCCATTTTGTTGTGCAGAATGTTGTCAGCACAGAGCGGGGCCACTGCTGCACTCTCCGGCGCGATTGCCGACTCATCCGGAGCACTGGTTCCCGGGGCATCCGTCACGCTGACCTTCGCGCAAAGTGGTGCAGAACGCAAGGTCATGACCGGCCCGGAAGGAGCCTTCACCTTTCTTCAGCTGAGTGCCGGCGAGTATCAGATGACGGTCGACGCGGCGGGCTTTCGCAGCATTGCTCAACGGGTGATCTACGAAGGCGCCCCCATCCATCTGAACCTCGTTCTTTCCGCAGCGGCAACCCACACGGAGGTGATTGTTACGGCGACGAATGCGGACCCCACCGATCCTGCGCATGTGAACATTACGCCGGAACAGATTGACAGGATGCCTACGGAGAGTGTGAGCTCTCCCTTGAGTTCTCTGGTGACCATGACGACGCCTGGTGCTGCGGCGGACTCGAACGGGTCGTTCCATCCACTCGGGGATCATCGCCGAGGCATCGTTCGTGATTGATGGCCAGCCGATTACCGACCAGCAGAGCCGGACATTTTCCACCCAGGTGTCGCTCAATGCTCTGCAGTCGATCGAGGTGCGCGAAGGGGCGCCCGGGGCCGATGTTGGAGACAAGACAAGCATGGTCATCGTGGCGCAAACGCGCTCCGGACTCGACCAGCGGTCGCCCCACGGAGGGTTCGAATTGAGTCGTGGTTCCTTTGCCTCTTCGAGCGCGAGTGCGCACCTCGGCTTCGGCAATGCACGGTCAGGCTCATTCACGGCCCTGGATGCTCTGAACAGCGGCCGATTTCTCGACACACCCGAACTGGTGAATCTACACGCGCATGGGAACGCCGAGAATCTGATCGAACGGCTCGACTACAGAGCCACTGATAAGACAAATCTCGAGCTCAACACCAGTCTGAGCCGCTCCTGGTTCCAGACGCCGAACACGTACGATCAACAGGCGCTGGCCCAGAACCAGCGTCAGACCGTGGTCAGCTTCAACGTTGCCCCGCAGATGCTGCATACCTTCAATGCTCACGCCTTCCACCAAACCAACCTCTGGGTAAGGCAGGACAAGATCCGGTATCGCCCCTCCGATGATATTTTTTCCGATACGCCTGCCTACCTCGAGCAGGCTCGCAGGCTTACCAATGCCGGGCTTCGTGATGAGTTGAGTTATAGTAAGGGGCGCCATAACGCGACCGGCGGCGTCGAATTCAAGCACACCTTCCTGGCGGAACAGTTTGCCACTGGGATCACCGATGCAAAGTTCAATAGTCCTTGCCTCGACGGGGACGGAGCCCCATCTTCTGACACCACGGCCAAAAATCCTTCGCAGTGCGCGGCCCTGGGATTGGCGCCAAACAAAGCATTCCTGCCCGGCCTGTTGACCATTGACCTGACACGCGGAGGGAGTATCTACGCTTTTCAGGGATCGACCGACATCAAGCAGGTAGCTCTCTTCGGCCAGGACTTCATCAAGCTTGGAGACTTCACGGCGGATCTTGGGCTTCGTTTCGATAAGTACAACGGCCTCGCCCGGAATCACGGCGTGCAGCCGCGGGTCGGCCTTATTTACAGCATGAAGCCTTTGAGCACCAGCTTCCATCTGGATTACTCGCGGGTCTTCCTTACCCCGTACAACGAGAATCTGATCGTAGCCAGCTCAGCAGGACCCGGATCGATCTCGGCCTCACTGGGAGCCGCAGACTCCGCGATTCTTAACACCGGCCATCGTAATCAGTTCAACACCGGTTTCGAAACGGACGTCAAGCGGTTCTCCTTGAGCGGCGAATATCTGTGGAAGTTCACGTATGGCGCTTATGATTTCGATGTCCTGCTCAACAGCCCCCTGACCTTCCCAACGCAATTTCGCAAATCAAAGATCGATGGCGGTCTCATGCGGCTGACCCTCAAACCGATCAACGGGTTCAATGGCTTCCTCACGGTCAGTCACGTTCGTTCACGGCTCTTCGGTCCACAGCTTGGGGGTATCAGCTTTAGCGCACCGTACAGCAACGTGGCTCGTCCCGACCATGATGAAGGGTTGGCGATGAATCTGAATGTCCGGTATCAGTTTGGATTACGCGGGCCATGGATCAACAGCTCGTACCGGAATGATGGGGGACTGGTCGCTGTGGCTGTTCCGAATATCCCGACGGCTCTTCGGCTAACCGGCGATGAACAGCAACAGATGGGTCTCCACTGCGGCGCTACCTTTGCAAGCGTCTCCACGCCTATTCGTTCGTGCTCCGGCCCGATCAGCGCGAGCAGAATCCGTATCCCGGCTGCGGGAACGGAAAACGACGATAGAAATCCTCCACGCATCGCGGTGCGCAACACCGTGGATCTCTCGGTAGGGCAGGACAACCTGATCCACCACGAAAATCAGAGTCTTGGTATTCGGGCGGAAGTCGTCAACCTGAATAATACCCAGGCGCTCTATAATTTTCTCTCCACGTTTTCCGGGACGCACTTTCTGACCGCGAGAGCGGTTACGGTTGGTTTGCGTTATTCATTTTGACGAGGTTGTTGTTTCCGTGCGAAAGCGGGCTGCTCCGGATTGCACGTTGGAGCGGTTATGATACGAACAGCAATCATGGCCGACGTAAAGAATCTTTCCCCCGAAATCACCCTCCATATCGCCCAGGTCCTTAACCTACCCCTCCATTCGCTTACCGCGGTCATTGGGCTGCTTGACGAAGGGGGCACTGTTCCCTTCATCGCCCGCTATCGCAAAGAGGCGACCGGCAATCTCGACGAGGTACAGATCCGCGATATTGAAGAGAAGCTCGGATACTTTCGAGAACTGGTAAGCCGTCGCGAGACTATACTTGGGTCAATCCTTGAACAGGGCAAGCTGAGCGATGAACTCAAAGCCCGCATCGAGGCCACCTTCGATAAAGCCGAACTGGAAGATCTCTACCTCCCTTACCGCCCGAAGCGGCGCACCAAAGCTACAATTGCTCGCGAGCGTGGCCTCCAACCGCTCGCCGATTATCTTTGGGGCCAGCAGACCGGCGGACAGTCCCTCACCGAATACGCGGCCACGTTCATCGATTCCGAAAAAGAGGTGGCCACAGTCGAGGACGCCCTGGAAGGCGCCCGCCACATCGTCGCCGAGACCATCAACGAGAGCGCCGACCTGCGCAAGGCTCTGCGCCAGCTCATGTTCGATGAGGGCTTGATCGTCAGCAAGAAAACTCTGGATGCGGTCGACGAGCAGGAAAAGTTCCGCATGTACTACGACTACCGCGAGCCGGTGAAGACCATCCCGTCCCACCGAATGCTTGCCATCCGCCGGGGTGAGGCGGAGTCCGTTCTCTACTTCCTGATCGAGATTGAGCCTCTTCGTGTCACTTCTTTGCTACGCACACACATCCTTCGCGCGACCGGGGATTGGACGCCGCATCTCGAGTTGGCCATTGACGATTCGTGGAAACGCCTGCTGAATGCCTCGATTCAAGGGGAGGTGCGTCTCGAGTTGAAGAAGCGGTCGGACGGCGACGCCATCCAGGTGTTTCGCGATAATCTTCAGAACCTTCTGCTGGCGGCGCCTGCGGGCCCCATCTCTGTGCTCGGAATTGACCCCGGCTTGCGCACGGGCTGCAAGGTCGCGGTGGTCGACGAGACGGGAAAGTTCCTCGCCCATGATGTTCTCTATCTCCACACCTCGAAGAACGCAGCCACCGGCGCCGGCGACACGCTTGCCTCGCTGATTGCGAAGCACAATGTTCGGGCGATTGCCATCGGTAACGGAACGGCCTCTCGCGAGACCGATGCTTTTGTCCGCGAGTTCCTCCGCGAGCGCAAGCTGAACGATCTTTTCTCGGTCACCGTCTCCGAGTCCGGGGCCAGCGTCTACTCGGCCTCCGATATTGCCCGCCAGGAATTTCCCGACCTCGACCTTACGGTTCGCGGCGCCATCTCCATTGCGCGACGGCTTCAGGATCCGCTGTCGGAGCTGGTCAAGGTCGATCCCAAATCCATCGGCGTCGGCCAGTATCAACATGACGTCGATCAACGCCAGCTGCAGCAATCGCTTGAAGCTGTGGTCGAAAGTTGCGTCAACCGGGTCGGTGTCGATCTCAATACTTCTTCGTGGACGCTGCTTCGCTTCGTTGCCGGTGTGACCGAAAGGACCGCGCTCAACATTGTCGCCTATCGCGATGAGCATGGAAAATTCCGCTCCCGGTCACAACTCAACAAAGTTTCCGGCATCGGCGCCAAGACCTTTGAGCAGGCAGCCGGCTTCCTGCGCATTCGCGATGGCGAAAACCCGCTGGATCGCACTGCGGTTCATCCGGAGTCTTACCCGGTGGTAGAGCAGATTGCCGAAACCCTTAAGACGCCTGTCGACCAGCTCATCCAGCAGCCACAGCTTCTCGCTCAAGTGGATGCCAGGCAGCTGTCCGCGGGCAGCTTCACGGTCGCGGATATCCTCGAAGAACTGCGTAAGCCCGGTCGCGATCCGCGGGATCAGTTCGTGGCGCCCAGCTTCTCGGAGTCGGTCAGAGAGTTCGGCGATGTTCAGCCCGGCATGGTGCTTGAGGGCGTGGTGACCAACGTGACCAAGTTCGGAGCTTTCATTGACATCGGCGTGCACCAGGACGGGCTGGTGCACATCAGCGAGCTGTCCAACCGTTTCATCAAGGATCCGTCCGAGGCGGTTAAGGCCGGCCAGATTGTCAAGGTCAAAGTCCTCAGTGCTGACGTTAAGACCAAGCGTATCGCCCTCTCGATGAAGGCTCTGATGGAGCCCGCGCAGAGAAACCAGCAGGCGCAAAAGCCGAGCCCGCAAGTCAAACCACAGCCCAGCTTGAACGACAAACTGGCCGTGCTTTCCAACAAGTGGCGATCGTCCTGAAGTTATCTCGCGGGGCGAGAATGAACTGGAAAGCGTACCTCAGGGCCTGAAGAGCGCCTCGGTTCAGCGACCACTGTTTATGGAACCGTTGCCCTTTCCTTTGTCATCCCGAGCGTACCCGAATTTCCTATTTCACCGCTCTCACCGGCGCCGCTTATGTGGTTCTCCTTAAAGAGAACCACATGCAGTTGACCGAAGCCGCAACTCTCGACAGGAAATCTGGGGAAGCCGAGGGATCTGCAGTTCCACGGATCTTTCGTGGAAACGCAGAGTCCTATGCTCAAGGAGAATTGTCATCTCGACCGGAGCGTACCCGGATTTCCTGCCACGCAGCACTCGAAACGACAGCGTATGCGGCTTTCGGTAAGGAAAGCCGCAGGAAATTCGCCAACGCCACCAACACCAACAGGAAATCCGGGTAGCGCAGTGGAGAGATCTGCGGTCTTCTCTTATCTCTCGCGCTGATTCTAAATCACTCATGAGTCTGTGTTCGACAGCAGCCGGTCAAACAGATGCAACCTGATTTTGTTCGGCCGCACTCTCCTCAAAGCATTCAACAAGGTACATCGTCAAAAAGCCAATTGTTCCGTTAATTCGGACAAGTCTGAAGTTCAGTCGTCCCTGCGGGACTAAGCTCACAAATCCCGGTTCTCACACACGCTCTATAGGGTCGAATGATTCTGCTGAATGTGTGTCTCCTTGACAGTCTAGGAGACGCCGAGCTACTCTCCCAGACAATCTGGGAGAGAGGTCGTTATGGCCAGAAACACGGCAGTCGACTTGTTGCAGGGAACGCTGGACATGCTGGTGCTGAAGGCGGTTTCGCTTGGGCCGCTGCATGGATATGGCGTTCTGCTCCGTATCCAGCAGATTTCGCAGGACCGGCTGGAGGTTCAGCAGGGGTCGCTGTATCCCGTGTTGTATCGCCTGGAACATGAGGGGTGGATCGCTGGTGAGTGGGGACAGAGCGAGAACAAGCGACGGGCTCGCTACTACCGGCTGACAGCGGCGGGCCGGCGGCGATTGGATGCAGAGACAAAGAAGTGGAACCAATTTGCTGAGGTGATTGGGGTCATTCTCAACACTGCAGCGGAGGAGTTATGAGCCTGCGCAGCCGGATTGCAACATGGTGGAGAGCAGTCACCGAGCGAGACGCACTTGGTCGGCAGGTTAAAGAAGAGCTCGAGTTTCACATCGAGAGCTATGCCGAAGACCTGATGCGGAGTGGGTTCTCCCGCGAGCAGGCGATGCAGCGGGCGCGGGCGGAGTTGGGTAGCGTCGCAGTTGGACAAGAGAAATGCCGGGCAGCGTGGGGCTCGGGATTCGTGGACGAGGTGTGGGCAGATCTGCGGTATGCGATGCGTATGCTCGTGCGGAGTCGCGGATTCGCAGCGATCGCAGTGGGATCGCTGGCGTTGGGTGTCGGGGTAAATACCGTGATCTTCACAGCGGCACAACACCTGCTGCTGGATCGGCTGGCGGTTCCGCATCCAGAACAACTGCGGTTGCTGGCGTGGAAGCAGCCGCACGGTGGGGTCATCGAGAGGATGTGGGGCTGGTATGGTGCGTTGCCGGGCGGCGCGGAGGGGTCCACGTCTTTCTCCTATCCCGTATACCAAGAGTTGCGGAAGCAGAGTTTTGGGATGGAGAGTCTGTTTGCGTTCAAGCCGTTGGATCGGCAAACGGTCACTCTCGATGGACATGCGCAAGCGGTGGACGCGGAGATGGTGTCTGGAAACTACTACTCGTCCCTCGGCGTGCAACCACAATTGGGGCGCGTCATTCAGGAGTCGGACGATCGCTCCCCCGGCGACAGTCCGGTGATGGTCATCAGCGATCGATTCTGGATGAAGGAGTTTGCGCGATCGCCCCATGTGATTGGCAAGACGATTCTCGTCAACCTCACACCGATGACGATCATCGGCGTAAATCCGCGCGCGTTCACTGGTGCGTACTCAGCGCAGGGAACACCGGATATCTTCCTGCCCTTCAGCATGCAGCCGCTCGCAGCGCCACAGAACTTTTCCCAGTCAGATTCGCCTTCGTTGCTTGCCAATACAGACCAGTGGTGGGTGATGGTGATGGGCCGCATCCAAGCGGGGCAGCCGGATGCGACGGTGGCCGCTTCGATGAGTGTGCAATTCGACGCAGCCGTGCGCGCGACCATGCCGGTAAAGGACAGGCAGATGCCGAGGCTGCTGATGACAGATGGCAGCCGCGGACTAAATCCCGCACTTGAGGATCTGGCGAAACCGATCTGGGTGCTGCTGGGGCTGGGCGGATTTGTGCTGCTCTTGGCTTGTGCGAACCTGGCAAACCTGTTGCTGGCTCGGGCCAGTGCGCGGCAGCGGGAGATGAGCGTGCGCCTGGCGTTGGGGGCCGGGCGTGGGCGTGTCCTGCGCCAGATGATGACCGAAAGCCTGATGCTGTCGCTGCTCGGCGGGACGGCGGGGTTGTTGCTGGCCTACGCAGTGCGGAATGCGATTCCGCGGATGATGTCCAGCCCCTGGGCGCCGCTGGTATTTTCAGCGCGATTCGATTGGCGGATTTTCGGGTTTGCGGCGGGGGTCTCGATTGCCACAGGATTGATTTTCGGTGTGGCTCCAGCCTGGCAGGCCTCGCGAGTGCAGGTCAGCTCAGGACTCAAGCAGGCGGCACAGACGGCAACGCGGCGGCGGCGCGGTCTGGCGGGAAAGACCATCGTGGTGATCGAGGTGGCGTTGTCGATGGTGCTCGTGGTGGGCGCGGGTCTGTTCGTGCAGACGCTGCTACAACTCGTGCATGCACGGCTGGGATTTCGTCCGGACAAGCTGCTGTTGTTCGAAGTGCAACCGCCGCATACACGTTATCGGGGTGCGGCGAGCATTCCGCTATACCGGCAACTGGAGCAAAAGGTGGCTGCGATACCGGGTGTTCAGTCGGTGGCCCTGACGGGCTTGCCGCTGATTTCCGGGAACGTGATGTTGTATACGTTTATTCCGGAGGGTCAACAGCGAGAGCCGCACGAGAACCCAAGCGTTCTCGCGAATAGTGTTGGAGAGACGTTTTTCTCCACCTATGGAATTCCCATTGTGGCAGGGCGTGGATTCAACGATTCGGATTCGGAGACTTCACGGAAAGTCGCGGTAGTGAACGACAGTCTCGCAAAGAAGTACTTTCCACACTTGAATCCGATCGGCCGGACTTTCGAAACTGGTTTTCGCGATCCTGTCCGCATAGAGATCATCGGGGTGTGCGGTGACGTGAAATATGATCGTGTGCGGAAGGATCCCGAACCAACCTTATACACTCTTTACTTGCAGGAGGGCGGACTTGAGCAGGCAACGTTTGCATTGGCCACGCGGCTGGATGCGAAGACGCTTGCGCCGGCGCTGCGCCAGGCTGTGCAGTCCGTGGACCGCAACCTGCCGTTGCTCGATCTTCGTACCCAGGAAGAGCAGATAGCGGCGAGCATGCAGCAGGAACGAATCTTCGCCGACCTGACAGCAGCGTTCGGAGCGCTGGCGTTGGTTCTGGCCTGCATCGGGATTTACGGCATCATGGCCTGGATGGTTTCGCGGCGTATGCACGAGATCGGAATCCGGATTGCGCTGGGGGCGCGGTCAGAGCAGGTGCAGGGGATGGTTCTGCGCGAGGCCGCGTGGATGACATTATTGGGGGTGGTGGCCGGGGTGGGCGGAGCGCTGGCGTTAGGCCGTGTGGTAATGAGCCTGCTCTATGGGTTGAAGCCGTGGGATCCGGCAACCTTCGCGGTTGCGGCCACAGTGTTAGTCCTGGTGGCGCTGGCGGCTAGCTGGATCCCGGCGCGGCGGGCAGCGGGGGTGGATCCCATCCGAGCTTTGCGGCATGAGTGAACAGGGGTCATCCCGACAGTGCACCGATCTGAGATGCTAAGCTACGGACGATGACGGAGACCTTCCAGGAGCAGTTTGCCAGAGGTTATCAGGCGCGCAGAGAGGGCCGTGCGGCGGACTCACGCGCAATCTTCTTTAAGGCGGTGCGGAGCGCTGCAGAACAGGGCGACCGGCCGTCTCTGGCCGAGGCGCTTTGCGGTCTTGGACAGGCAGAGCGTGACATCGGGAACCTGCAGGCGTCGCGGCATCACTACCAAAGCGCCGCTGTGTTGTACCGGGAAATCGGACCGCCGGCAAGACTGGCGTATGCGCTGCGGCATGAGGCGGATATCCTCCGCCAATTATGCTTGCCTGCGGAGGCTGAACCACTCTATGTGGAAGCTGAGGGGATCTATCGGCAACAGGGCGAAAAGGCCGAGCTTGACCTGGCAAACACTTTGCGAGGATTAGCTTTAGTGTATGAATTGTCAGGCAGAGCGGATGCATCCCGACCGCTCTTCGAGCAGGCGCGAGCGCTGTATGCGAAGTGCAAGGTGCAGGCTGGTGTCGCCGAGTGCGAGGAGAAGCTTTCTCCGCGGAAATGAGCTCGTAGCCGGCAGGTTTGGTTCGGTTCAGGACCCGTGGTTAGGACAGATCCAAGATTGGGAGAAGGCGGCCTGCGCGGCAGGTGTCGACTCAGACTCCATGCTGATATTTTTCGTTGCCACGCGTCCTATCGGTCATGTTGAATGCACGTGATGGAGAGGAAGACGATGACGAAAAGAAGGATTTTTCTCAACTTTGTGGCCTCGACGGCCTTCATTTGCGGTGGGGTCATCTTTGCGCAGGCTCCGGTTGTCAACATTGACGCTCATAAGCATCCCAACCTGGCTGGCGCTCAAAACAACATCGTTCAGGCTTATCAACTGATTGATAGAGCACAAAGCGCGAACCGCGATGAACTGGGTGGCCACGCTCAAAAAGCCAAGGAACACCTTATGCAGGCCGACGCGGAATTGAGAGCCGCCGCTAACGTGGCGAACGCCGAACACCACTAGAGCGGAATTGTTCGCACCGCCTCGTCGAGGTGTTGGTCGAGGTGTTTTTGTGCAATTTTGAGCGGCGCCTTCGACCTCTGCACCCTGGAGGCGAAGAAGGCGCCTTCCAGCAAAGAAATAATTAAAGTCGAGAGGGCTCCCGGATCAACCGACGGACGGAGCTCTCCCGACTTTTTTCCTTGCTCGATGATCCGGCTGAGGAACGCGACCCATCCATGAAACGCTCCCTGGGCTCTCTGGTAGAGCGCGGGGTTGCCGTCGTCTGCATCCAGCGTTGCGTTCAGCAGGGGACATCCACCGGCGAAGGGCGGCTTCGCAACGAAGTTGTCTATGTGCCGTTTCAATTTATCGATGCTGCCCGGTACGTGGTCCACATCATCTACGCGGGCCTTACTACTCTGCGCCCAAGCTGCGTCAAAGGCTTCTGAGGCCAATTGCTCCTTGCTGTGGAAGTGGGTGTAGAGGCTACCTTTCTCCAGTCCGGCGGCCGCGCTGATATCCTGCATCGAACAACCGTTGAACCCGCGCTTGTTGAACAAGGGAGCTGCCTTTTCCAGGATCTTTCTACGTGTTTGTTCGCCCTTCACCATGGGCAGCTCCGTTGCATTTCGTAATTTCGACGGTTACCAGGGTAGTTCCTGTCCCAGGTGGATGAATCGGCCACTCGGACCATCAGGACCGAGCAGTGCCAGGTCGACGCTGGTCTTCGCGCCCTCGGGGATCTCCATCGGAGCAGCGTCGGTTCCCATTTCCGTCTTCACCCAACCGGGGTGAGCGGAATTCACCTTGATCTTGGTGTCTTTGAGCTCTGCCGCGAGATGAATCGTGAAGGCGTTGAGCGCTGTTTTCGAGGCGTCATACGCGAACGTCTTGACGGATGCGATGGGGCTGTTCGGATCCGCGTGCAGGGCCAACGATCCAAGAATGCTGGAGAGATTCACGATGCGACCGGCGTCGCTCTTCTTCAGCAGGGGGAGAAGTGAACGCGTCACTGCAATGGTTGCGAAAAGGTTAGTGCCGAAAACGGTTTGGAGTTCCTCTTCGGTGGTGTGGACGACCTTGAGCGTAAACATCCCGTCCTGGGCGCCCACGCCCGCGTTGTTGATCAGGATGTCCAGTTTTCCAAACTTGTTGGCGAGTGTGCGGGCTGCTGCTTCACGATCCTGTGCATTGGTGACGTCAAGCTTGAGAGGGAAGGCGTCAAGGCCTTCTGTTTTGAGCCTGGACGCAGTTTCTTCCGCGGACTTCAAGGTTCGAGCGGCAACTACGACCGTCAAGCCCTTCTGCCCCAGTTGACGGGCTGTTTCCAAACCGATTCCACGATTGGCGCCCGTGACGAGCGCGACCTTCTTGTCAGTTGCCATAGTGAATGTATCTCCTGTGTAGCAGATGGTGCAGGGATTGGCGAGGATTCACAATAACCGAACGGTCGGAAGGTTTTACAGGTGCGGTGTAAACCTGATGATTAGTGTTGTGCGCCCTTTTGCTGCATGCCGGGATACCAGGAGCGAACGGCGAGAATCCGTGATTTAACATTGCCGGCACTGTAGTAGCCGACGGTGCAGTTGAGGCGGAAAAAATAAGCGTCCCCCGTCTTCGCAGGATGTTTTCCTTCGATGCCGTCCGTACCTCCACCCGCCACCATGAGGCCATGACCACTCAAGACCAGGTAAATCTCCTCTTCGCGTTCATGATGATGGGGAAAGTTCGTGCCGCCAGGAGCAATCTCCATGACAAAAAGGCTGGTCAACACACGGCCCGCTGCCAAACGGTCTCGCTTACTCTCCGCGTCGCCCATCAAGAGCCGGTAGAGAGTCGAAGATGGATGCCCGCTTACGAGGCCGGTGGGCACGTCTTCTATGTTGGCCTTTAAGGGGTGGGAAGGTAGCTGGGATTTCTCAAATCCTTTGGTGCGAAAACCCATCACCACCACCACGAGCGGCGAACCGGAACTGTTTCTCAAGGTGTGGGAGACGGTCGCCGGCAAGTAGAGATAGTCCTCCTTATCCAGAGAGACAATTTCATTACCGTAGTTCACTATCCCTTTTCCATCGAGGACTACGTAGACCTGATCTTCGCCTGGATATTGAACTGTGGCGCAGGCCCCGTGAGGATCGAGAATCGCTTCGCCATAACGTGCTACGCCGACAACCACGGAAGTATCCGAATCTCCCTGGCCGAACAAAGGCTTGTAACGGCACCCTGGTGTTGTGAGATCAGAGTTGCTTGCTTTGACCGCAGAGGTATCGCGATAAAGAAAGGTTGGGTCGATCTTATGCTCGTCCGCATGCAGCAGAGGTACACACAAGATGGCCGTGAGCAACGCGAGGAGGTATTTACTGGGCACGGGGTCGGTCACTGCTTATCAGTCATTTGGTTTGGAGGAGAGTGGCTGGTCGTGTGGCGAGGGGACCGACGCAATCCGCGAACTGGCGGGCGGGCCGGTGGCAACCGAAGCGACCGAAACCGCGTCCTCGCCGAAGAAGCTCATCTTGATTTGCGTCTCGACTTCGACCGGATTCCCGAGTACTTGGTAGGGAGTGTAGTGCCATTGGCGGACCGCGCGCATGGCCACTTCCGCCAGCCTTGGGTTGCCACTTAAGACCGTCACTTGCTTCACCAGGCCATCCGCGCCAACCAATGCCCTGAGCTGCAGCTCTCCCACCAGGTTGGGTTCAGAAACGACGGGATGGGCGAAATGACCCTGCGGAAGCTCGGAAACTAACAGCGGCACTGCAGTGGATGCAGGAGTTGCGGGAGCCCGATCAATGATTGTATCCGGGACCGGAGTAGGAGCGGGAATTGGCGGGGCTTTGGCGCTTATCGGGTTGGTTCCATTTTCCAGGGTGGCAAGTTCGTTGTGAGGCAGAGCCGGGTCAGAGGGCGGCGGCGCGACCTTGTGGTTCGGTCTCACGGTAGGTAGCAAGGTTGACGCCGAAAAGTAAGTCGGCGCGATCGCAACCGGCGGCTTGGTGTTGTTAGCAGTTTGTGCCGGCGCCGGTAGCGGTTGGGGATGATTTACCGGCGCGGTCGTGGCTAAAGGCAGCATGCCGTAGAACGCTGCCACGATCACAGTGACACATGCGGCGGCCAGAGCGCCCAAAGCCCCCCACTGCCGAAAGGGGACGTCGCGGACATTGCGTGACTTTGCCGTGCCGAATATCTGCTTTATCTCTTTTTCTTTCCTGCGCTGGGAAAAATCCGGCGTTAACACGGCTGGAGCCGAAGTCGTTGGGAGGAATGGTTTCGCGGGCGCTGACTGCGGGCGCATGGTGACCACTCGAGCAGCCGGCACGGGAGGCTTCGGGTCCACGTTCTCAACCACTCCAAGCAAGGCGGTGCCGGCCACGGTTGAAGCGGGGGTCACGACGGCAGACTGGGAGAGTTTCTCGATCAGGCGCTGATCACGACGGCTCAAAACCTGTAGGGGCAGCTCGTGGAAGTGGCGGAAAGCCCACTGGAGGCGAATGCGTTGCCAGCGCGAGGGGCAAACGTATACGGCTCCGGCCCGGGTATGCAATTCCAGAAGCTGCGCACCCGTTTCTTCCACCCACGGGTTCGCCGTAGTGGAGTGCGGTGCTTCCGGGGATTGGGTCAACGAACCGAAAATCACGGCGATGGCCTCCGTTTTGAACTTCTACAGGGGCCCATCTGCACTTCTTGAGGCAGGCAATCAGGAGGATGCCAAGTCCGGCAGATCTTACTTAGCTATTATCGTATGAGTGGATTGAAATTGAAACTGTTGCCTGTTTGACCAAATCTTGTGATAAGCAGCACGCTGGGCGCCCATCTCGTTCACGAGTGATTCATCGAGCCGTGGTAGCCTCCCGGGCTCCCAAGCGGAGCCTCCGGTTTTTAGCGAGTGGCGGGTTGGGACGCCATCTCGAAGAGCAAGGTTCCGCCTCTCAGAATAGCGGCGTGGTCGAGGGTGTTTCCCAGGAGGGGCTTGCCTTCCAGGGACGCGCGCCGCACAAAGACTGTGTCCGGAGTGTTGCCCTTAGCCTCGATGGTAAACGTGACTCCGCCGGGTACGTGCACTACGGCCCGAGGAAAAAGAGGACTGCCTAAGGTGTACTCCGGTTTTCCAGGGCAGACGGGATAGAAGCCTAGGGCGCTCAGAACGAACCAGGCGGACATGGAACCAGTGTCTTCGTCGCCGGCAAAGGTATCGGGCGTATAGAGGTCCTGCATAACTTTGCGTATCCAGAGTTGCGCCAGGTCTGGACGGCCGGCATGGGGAAAAAGGTAGAGGAGATGGTGTACAGGCTGGTTGGAGTGGGCATATTGGCCAAAAGGGACCGCCGCCATCTCTGACATCTCGTGAATCTCGGTCCCGTACACGCCAACGTGAAAGACAGGCGGGGTGGCTAGCATCTCCTGAAGCGCCTTTGCCGCCTCTGCGCCGCCGCCCATGGATTCGATCAAGCCTGGGACGTTCTGGGGTGCATCCCAACGGTGTTGCCAGGCTGCCCCCTCCACGTAAGGACTTCCCCAGGTATACGCGTTGAAGGGGGTTAGCCAGGAGCCATCCTCGTTCTTACCGCGAAAGAACTTCACCTCAGGATCGAAGACGTGGCGCCAGTTCTCAGAGCGCCTCATAAATGCGGCGTGATCGTCTTGTTTGCCCAACGCTTTCGCGACCTGGGCGATGCAGAAATCCCCGTAGGCCGCGTCCACGGTCTCGGCCGCCGATTGTGGAACACGATCCGCGGGCACGTATTGCAGCTTCAGGTAGTACTCCAGGCCAACTCTGCCATATCCTTTGGCGGGGTCGCCGGGCATGGTTGCGTGTTTTTTCAGTCCTTCGTAGGCGCCCGCCATATCAAAGCCGGTTATATGCTTTGCGGCCGCGTCGCCGAACACGGAGTCGATAAGGCTGCCCGTCATGCAGGCGCGGTACCCCGGGCAGGGAAACTGGGGCAGCCAACCGCCTTCTTTATAGGCATTGACCCAAGCGTCGAGAATCTCACCCAACCGCTCGGGAAACAGGATGGACATGAGGGGATACCAGGCGCGATAGACGTCCCAATAGCCGTGGTCGGCGTACATCACGCCAGGCATAACCTTCCCATTGAAGGCGCTGAAATGATGCGGACGGCCGTCGGCATCGGGCTCGTGCCAGGTTCGTGGAAACAAGAGGGTGCGGTAGAGACAGGAATAAAAGGTGCGGCGCTGATCGTCCGTGGCGCCTTCAATTTCGACTCGGTTGAGATGGTCGTTCCATATGCCGGCAGCCGAGCTGCGCAGCTGGTCGACGGAACGCTGGCCGATTTCGTTTTGCAGATTGAGCGCCGCCTGGTCGAAGGAGATGAACGAGGTCGCGATGTGCGCTTCCAGTTGGAGGCCTTGGGCAAAGCGAAGGATTCCAACCCGGTGCTCACCGGCCTCTTTCACTTCAAAGCTGTCCCACGGATTTTTGAGCTGTAGCAGGTAGTAGGTCGCGAAGTTGTCTGGGACGCCGCCAGAGTTTGCCGTTGAGGTAAAGCGGATGGTGCGCGTGGCAGGATCGGGTTCGATGGCGCCCTGATGCCCGGGAATGTCGAACAGAAGGCCGATCATTTCCTGGCTGTCTTCTTCGAAGGTGGCGGTCAGGACCGCGCTTCGATCGGTGGGGATCAGCTCAATATGAGCCCGGTAGCGGAGCAGGAAGAGTTGGAGCGAGTGAGGTCCAAGATGGGCTTGCTCGACCGCGTAGGAGGAGGCGCGTTCGGCGGCCCGGGGATCGATGTCTCCGCGAAACGGAAGGAAGGCCGCTTGCCCATAGTCGCTCAGCCAGGGGCTTAGTTGATGGGTGCAGCGAATACCCTGGATACGGCGAACGCCGGGCTGAAACATCCAGGGGGTGTCCTCGTGCGATTGCAGGGTCCAGTGCGCCATACCGAACGGCAGCGCGGCGATGGGCAGGGTGTTGCCGCGGGAGAATTCGTGAGTCGAGGCGGTTCCCTGCAGGATGTTGACCCAGTCGACCGGCTCCCGATGCGGCGTGGCGGGTGGGCTTGGTCTCTTCGATGTTTGTTCGGCTTCGGTAAATACAGTGCTGACTGCGGCGAGGCCGGATGTTTTGAGGAATGTGCGCCTGGTTGGGCCCTTCGCGCTATCTTTCAACATGGTGAGGGATGCCTTTCCACTTGAGGATACTCGGACTGCGCCTTGGCCAAGAACCCAACCCCCACTCCAGAACGGGAGGTAAGACCACAATCGTCTAATGCGAGAATGCTGACTGGATGATTGGAAACCTAAGAGGTAGGTGGGAAGATGCGCAGGTTCTTTTCTGGATTCATCGCAGCAGTTGTGATCATCCTTCTCGTAGGATTTCTATGGCTCCGGCTCGGTTTTGTGGACCAGAGGGCAGATGCTCCAGAGAATGCGCTAGAACGAGCGGTCGCCATGCCGGCACTTGATGCTTCGATTCGCCGGCGCGCTCCCCAAGCGCGAAGCCCCATCGAGGCGACGGATGCCAACCTGGTAGCCGGAATGAAGGTTTATCAGAACGTCTGCGCTGGGTGTCATGGAGACATCCATCAACCACACGTAGTGTTTGGGGACTCATTTCAACCGCGGGCGCCCCAATTCATGGAGGACGCGCCCGACATGCCGGAGAATCAAAATCTTTACATCATTCAGCATGGGATACGTCTGAGTGGGATGCCCGCATGGCGCAGCACGCTGAAAGATGAGGAGATGTGGCAGGTGACCACCTTCCTGAGCCACATGGACAAGCTCCCACCCCAGGTGGCCGAACTGTGGAAAGCCACTGCTGCGGCGGGCCACTGAAGTACCCGCGTTGCGAAATGCAGCGAGTGGACAGATCCATGCAGGCACCGCCCTTCTTCCCACGGCTGGCGAAATTCATAATGTTCGTACCATGAACACTTATCGCCGAGTTTCGTTGATATTCACCCTGGCTTCATTGTTCGCGCCTCTCGCCTACGGGCAGCAAACGGAAACTGTACCTTCGCAGAGCACCCAGTACCGCGTTCCCGCTAAGGAGAAAATCCCGGTCGCATTCGTGATCTCTAACAATGCGGTCACGATCGACTTTGCTGGACCCTGGGAGGTATTTAAAGACGTCTTCGTTAAGGATCGGGGCAAAACGATGGCGGAGCAAGCGGCGTTTCGCCTTTACACCGTATCGGATTCCCGGGACCCGGTGACGACGTCCGGCGGTATGCGGATCATTCCGGATTACACGTTTGATGATGCGCCGGCGCCGTCTATTGTGGTGGTTCCCGCACAGCAGGGTCGATCTCCTAAGATGCTCGCGTGGATTCGCAAGATGACAACCCAAAGTGAGGTTGTGATGTCGGTGTGTACAGGAGCGTCGGTGCTGGGAGATGCCGGAGTCTTAAAAAACAAGCAGGCTACCACGCATCATCTGTACTATGACGAGTTCCAGGCTGCCTTTCCGAATGTGTTGTTAGTGAAGAACAGGCGTTTTGTGCAAAGCAGCCCAGTCATCTTCACCGCGGGCGGATTAAGTTCCGGAATCGATCTCGCACTTCATGTAGTGCAGCTTTATTTCGGCCCTTCGCAGGCAGAAGAAACCGCCAATCTGATGGAGTATGAGGGCACCGATTGGAAAGGGGACGGCGCCGCCACGGGTGCAGTTTCAGAGGGACCAAAGCGCGAATAAAGTGAGCACCCTGCAACCAAGCGAGCCCGGCGAACATATATATAGGAAGAACGCCCACGCTGGAGGCTCGCTTGCAGGAAGACTCAACGCAAAAGGTTCCGCGGGTCGTGATTGTGGGTGGTGGTTTTGGAGGACTCTACGCCACCCGTGCTTTAGCCAAGGCTCCTGTTCAAGTCACCCTGGTCGATAAGCGCAACTACCACCTGTTCCGGCCGATGCTGTACCAGGTGGCTACGGGGCTGCTCACGGATGATGAGATCGCTCCACCGTTACGCGTCGTCTTCGCCGGGCAGAGGAATGTAGAAGTTGTTCTGTCTGAAGTGACGGGCGTCGATACTGTAAATCGACGGGTGCTGCTCCCGACGTGCGACCTGCCCTACGACTACCTGATTCTGGCGACAGGAATCCACGTAAATTATTTTGGCCATGACGAGTGGAAAGCGGTTGCGCCGGGCCTGGAGGGCCTGGAGGAAGCGGACCTGATTCGGACCAGGATCCTGCAGGCGTTTGAAGAAGCGGAACGTCATGCGCTGTGCGCGGATGCGGATCAGACTGTGATTGAGGAGATGCTCACGTTTGTTCTTGTGGGTGCGGGGACTGTGGGCGTGGAGTTGGCCGCTACGATCGCTGAAATGGCGAGGATGGCGTTGGCTCACGATTTTCGTCATCTGGACCCGGGGGCGGCGCAGATTCTGTTGTTTGACGGCGCACCCCGGATCTTGCCCACGTTTGCCGAGGATCTCTCGGCGAAAGCGCAGCGCCATCTGCAACAGTTAGGGGTGAAGATCTTCACCGGGACTCGAGTCGAACAGGTCGACGCACAGGGAATTGTGGCCGACGGCAAACGCATCCGCAGCCGGACGGTGCTGTGGGCGGCAGGGGTGACGGCGTCGCCGGCGGCACGCTGGCTTGGTGCAGAAGCGGATAAGTCGGGAAGGGTCAAGGTGAACCCTGATCTTTCGGTTCCCGGTCATGCGGAAATCTTTGCCATCGGTGACACTGCCCTGGTGTTTGCCAATACGCGCAACCTGGTTGGCATAAAGAATGGCACTGGAGTGCAGATGCCGGGGCTGGCGCAACCTGCCATTCAGCAAGGCAAATATGTGGCGGAACTGATTCGCCGCCGCACAACGGGCCACGCGGCTCCCGAGCCCTTTTGGTATTGGGACAAAGGCGATCTGGCGGTCGCAGGGCGCACATTTGCCGTGGCGGACCTGCGGTTCTGGAAGTCTGCTGGATTCACGGCATGGCTGTTGTGGGCGAGCGTGCACATTTATTTTCTGATCGGTTTTGCCAATCGGCTGTTTGTTATGTTGCGGTGGTTTGTGCAGTTTGTTACCAGGCAACACGGGGTAGGAGCTGTTTCCGCCGATTTGTCGAGTGATCAGGTTCCCCAGGAACACGCGCTTCAAAAATAGAATCGCGAATAGAGTGCGGCCTGGCCGTGTTGTGTCCTGGATTTCAGTTCAGGATCTGAGATATCCCCGCCTTTCTGGCGACTCCGCGGGAGTGTGCTCCCTGCACCTGATTGCAGTGCCAGTTCGTATAGAGCGGTGCAAGTTCGTATAGAGTCGTTTGACTTTAACGTTTTGATCCGTTTAAATCGAGAGTGGCTGGCCTGTGACGTTTTAGGACGATGCAAGCGCTCAGCCATGGTGAAACGTAGGTGGCTCCACTGCTTCTTTTGGCGGGTGGCTGGACACTGAATCTCTATTTCGATCCCTACGGCAAGACCCCATGAGGGTCACGCGATCGTAAGGCAATCACGGCCACACTGCTGTACTTCTTTTGGAGGAGCGATGCTGTTGACTCGTCGTTTTGCGGTTGGAGCACTGTCTCTGTTACTTGTTTCTTCCGTTCCCGCGATGGCCCAGGTCTCGGCCGCGCTCTCTGGCCGCGTCACCGACCAAACAGGCGCGGGCATACCTGGAGCAACCGTTACCGCAAAAGACACGGACATGGGCATCTCTCGTGAGACAGTCACGGATGCAGCGGGCCGGTACGATTTGCCGGCTCTTCCGGTGGGCCGGTACGAGGTGGCGGCAACCAAAAGCGGGTTTGCAGTAGCCGTTCGGTCAGGAATCAACCTGGTGGTGGGTCAGGATGCGGCGGCGGACCTGAGTCTGCGGGTCGGCAACGTGAGCGAACAAGTGAAAATACTCGCGAACGTTCCGGTTGTGAATGCGACTACGGAGGATATTTCCGGCCTCGTGGGGGAAAGGGAAGTGAAACAACTCCCGCTGAATGGACGCAGTTTCGATTTACTGCTCACCATCAATCCCGGGGTGGTCAATTTCACCTGGGAGAAGACGGGCGGCATCGGCGTTTCCAATTCAAGCACGGGAAACAATTTCGCTGTCTCGGGGAACCGTCCGCAACAGAACATGTTCCTGCTGAACGGGGTTGAGTTCACCGGGGCGGCGGAAAACAATATGCAGCCCGGTGGGGCCAGTCAAAATTTGATTGGCGTAGAAGCAGTGCGCGAGTTCAATGTGTTGCGCGATTCCTACGGTGCGGAATATGGCAAGCGGCCCGGGGCGCAGGTCACGATCGTTACCCAGTCGGGCAGCAACCAGTTTCATGGGTCCGTCTATGAATTCTTGCGCAATAACATTTTCGATGCTCCGAATTACTTCGATGTAGCATCCGCTCCGCCCTTCCGGCGCAACCAGTTCGGAGGAGCGGCAGGCGGTCCGATCAAAAGAGATAAGACGTTTATCTTTGCGAACTACGAGGGCCTTCGCCAAAACCTGCACCAGACGTCGCTAGCGTTTGTGCCCGATCTGACCTCGCGCGCCTCGGCGGTGGCAAGCGTGAAGCCGCTTCTCAATCTGTGGCTGACGCCCGCTGCGAGCGATCCTGATTTCAACGGCATTGCGCAGGTCTCCAGCAGTCCGTTGCAGACGATTAAAGAAGACTTCGGAACAGCGCGCCTGGACCAGGTGATCTCCCCCAAGGACAACCTTTCAGGGATTTATACCGCTGACGACGGGTCAGATTTCACGCCGACTACGGCCAATCCGTACAGCACCGACATATTGAATCTTCGCGAACAGGTCGCCAGCGTAGAGGAGACCCACGTCGTCTCGCCGAAGCTGCTCAATACGGCCCGCTTCGGGTATTCCCGTGCAGGCTACTTCTTTACCGGTGAACCAACGCCGGGTACGCCGGCTGCCGATGTTCCGGGGTTTGTGACCGGCCGGCTGGTAGGTGCTGTGGTGGTGGGGGGAAGCGCGGCATCGAACCCCCAGGCGCAGATTGGCCTGGCGGGCAGCAACAACGGCAGTAATCTGCATATCGCCCGCAATCTATACACATATGAAGATCGCGTAGCGCTCACTCACGGCGCCCACCAATTGAGTTTCGGTGCTTGGTTCCAGCAGTTCCAGTCGAATGAGGTCATCAACCTCAGCCAGTATGGCCAGGCTTCGTTTGCTAGCTTGCAGACATTTCTTACCGGCACCACCAGCACTTTTTTGTACAGCCCTTCGCCGACAGAAATGAACTGGCGCTCGCTATTTGGAGCCGGCTATGCGCAAGACACGATTCGCCTGTGGCCGAAGTTCACTTTGAGCCTGGGATTCCGCGGCGAATTCTCGACCGGATGGAATGAAGCGCATGGAAGAGCGGCCAACTATATATTTCCAAATGGTGTGATCTCCAGCCAGCCGCGCATATCGAACAACCTCTTCACCACGAACAACGCGAAGTTTCTTCCCCAGCCGAGAATTGGTTTTGCGTGGAGCCCGCACTCGGAGAGAACCGTGGTGCGCGGCGGATTCGGAATGTACTACGAATTGCAAGATGCGTTGGGATATCGAACCGATCAGAACGCGCCCTTTAACCCTACGTATAGTGTGGCTGCGTTGACGGTATCGAAGCTTCCCATATCCGCGCAATCCGCGCCGCCGAGCAATGCGTTGCTGGTCCCTGGCGGTGTGCAGCCTGACTTGAAAATGCCGACGTTAATCTCGTATTCACTGCGCGTCGAACAGGCGCTGAACGAGAATACTTCGTTGACGGTGGGGTATGTGGGATCGCATGGGTACCATGAGATCGTCGGTCTCGATGCGAATACGCCCGTGCCCACCATCTGCCCGGCATCGCCCTGCCCGGCGACGTATCCGAAGACGTTTCCCGTAGGGTTGGCTGGCACTCCGGTCCCGGCGGGCGCTTATTACATCCCAACCGGAAAGCCAAAGGCCAACACCACCCTGGCGAATACGTGGACGTGGTTTTCCGTCGGCGACAGCAGCTACAACTCGCTGCAGGTTGACGTGAATCATCGCTATAGCCATGATCTTTCTCTTCGTGGCGTCTACACGTGGTCAAAAGCACTGGACGACGGAGATTCCTTAAACGCAACCACCGCGGGCAACGCGCCGGGCCTGGTGTCGAACCCCTATCACGTGAAAGCGGACTGGGGACCGGCTACCTACGACGTGAGAAATCTGGGCGTGATCAGCTTGGTCTACGGCTTGCCCTTCGGCAACGGAAAACGGTTTGCGGCCAACCTGGGCCGTTTTAGCAACGGGGCGGTGAGCGGCTGGTCGGTGAATAGCCTTGTCGTTCTGCAAGCAGGGTTCCCGTTTACGCCGCAGCTGAGTTACAACCCATCGAATAACGGCGACACGCGCAATCCGGTGAGGCCGTTTGTCAATCCGAATTTTCAGGGGAAAGCGATTATCGGGAAGCCCGGCCAGTGGTTCAATCCCAATGCATTTCTACAGCCGCCGGCGAATAGCGGCTTCTTTGGCAACCTGGGCAGAGATACGCTGGTTGGTCCCGCGCTCGCCACCTGGGATTTCTCGGCGGTGAAGGAGACTTCGCTCTATGAGCGGATGAGCTTGCAGTTCAGGGCCGAGATTTTTAATCTGACGAACCGGGCAAATTTCAATACTCCGAATCTCATCGTATTCACACCCACGGGGGTGTCGGGCACGGCGGGAGCCATCAGCAGCACGTCGACCACGGCTCGCCAGGTTCAATTCGGAGTGAAGGTGCTTTGGTAGCGATCAGGGGCGGATGCGGAGCACGATCTTTCCAATGACGTGTCCCTGTTCGATTCTGCGGTGCGCCTCGACGACGTCGTTGAGTGGAAACTCCTGAACCCGTAGCGGCATATTCCGCGAACCAATGGCGGTATTCAATCGATCGAGCGCTGCACGCGACATCTCACCGTCGAACGTCAAAGCGGCATGGCCACTGATATGTGGCTTGGGCTCGACGCCATTGGGATAGGCAAAAGGCGCGCCGGCTTTCAGGTGAGATAAGAAAACAGCAAGCGCGTCACTGTTAGCGGTAGCCATGGCAGCATCGAAACTCTCCGGTGCGACCCGCTTCAGGACGGCGTTGCGTTCGGAAGAATTGGGATCGATCGCGTGAGCCGCTCCCAGGGAGCGCACATACTCCTGCGCATCCGGGTTGGCCGAGCCGACTACAGTTGCGCCCCGTCCGTTGGCCAACCAAACGGCGAGGGAACCCACACCGCCGCTGGCGCCAAACACAAATAATGTTTGGCCGCTGCCTGCCTTCAAGACCTCTAGGCCGGCTTGTGCCGTCAAGGCGACGCAAGGCATGGCGCCGGCAATCTTCATCTCGATGTGGGGCGGTACATGCCCTACCCGTTCGGCCGGAACACTTACATACTCGGCATGAAATCCTCCGGTCGGGTTGTGGTAGCTGTACGAGTACACGCGGTCGCCCACCGCGAAATTTTTGACGTCGGCACCAACGGCCGCAATGGTTCCGCTGCCGTCAGCACCGAGAATGGTCCCCGGCTTTACCGATCCCCAGGCGCCCGATCTCTGGGCCGCGTCCCAACTCCCAAGTCCGGCGTATTCGAGGGCAATGATCACGTGGTTGCGCGAGAGCCTGGGTACAGGCACATCCTTGATGTGGATGGCTTTGGCAGGTCCGGCCGCATCGACCACCGCGGCCTTCATGGTGTCTGGGAGTGCTGATGTCATTTGCCGCTCCTCTTGGTACACAGATGCACTCGGGTTTGGTTGTGATGTTAGGATTTCGTCATCTTCATGCGAAAGGGAAATGTTTAGCTCCTATGTGGCGAGCCTTGGTGTCTTTGTGTCTGTGCGCATTGCCGGCCCCGTGGTTGGCGGGGCAAACTTCTGGGAGTACGCCTGCTCCGCTGCTTATGCCGGAGTCACAGCTGCCGGCAAAGGTGAACGTTCCGGTTTTCGGGCAGAAAATTGTCTTCTACGATATCGGCTCCGGTCCCGTGGTGGTGCTGGTGCATGGCTTCGGCAGCGAGGCGCGCTTCGACTGGGGCAATGTCATCCTGCCCTTGGCAGAACATCACCGGGTGATTGCCCTGGACCAGATCGGATTCGGAGGGTCAGACAAGCCGTTCGTAGATTATTCCGTCCAGACCTACGTAGATTTTCTGGGGGAGTTTTTGCGCACCATCCATGTGCACGAGTTCACCCTGGCGGGCGAGTCCCTCGGGGGATGGATCTCGGCGCTGTATACGATTGAATCGCTGGCGCCGGAGAACACCGGCCCCCAGGCTTTACCAAAACCCAAACGACTCATCCTCGAAGATGCGGCGGGCATGAGTCCACTCCCTTCGGCGTCGCCCATTGCGATCGCGGGAACGCTGGCCGATGCGCACGGCGTGGCGATCGTCTTCCACGATAAATCCAGAGTCACTGAGGAAGTTGTCCGCGAGGCCTGGGCGATGAAGCTCAAGGCCAACGATGGTTTTACCGAGCGCTCGTTCTGGGGGAATGCCAGGACGGCGAAGGAAGTGGTGAGCGGCCGCCTGGCAAAAATTACGGTGCCTACGCTGGTGGTGTGGGGAGGCAGCGATGAGCTTGTTCCCCTGGCTCAGGGCCATGCATATGCCGAGGGAATTCCAGGGGCCCGGCTGGCGATCATCCCTGAGTGCGGCCATGGACCGTCGATAGAGAAGCCGGGTGAATTCCTGGCGGTCGTCATTCCGTTCCTTGACTGAGGCGAATAGACAGGTACGAGTGGGCGGTGTCTCCGGTGCGATGCGGCGTTTAAACGGGAACGAAGGCCATGACTTCTCTGTCGATGGATCCGGCTTTTGCGTGGTTCTCGAGCCTCATGATCAATGCGGTGGTTAATTCCTGGCCCTTAGCTACGAGAAGCACGCCCTGACCGTTCTTGATTTCCTGATTGAGCACCATGCCGGCTCTCAATCTGGCCGTGGATACCTTTTGTAGTTGCTTCGCGCCGCCATGAGGCTGCAGATCGAGCAAGGTGTCGAGGAGACTCGATTCGAACTCATTGCGGCGTTCACGCATGCGGACCAACGTAGCGCTTATTGAGGGGAATTTCCCCCGGGTGTGTTCAAAGGCCACGGCGAGTTTGAGGATCTTTGCACCGAGCAAGAGGTCTGCGGCGGAGAAGCCGGGAAATTCCGAATCAGGCTTGGGTATGTCGAGTTTGAGTTGTTGGGCGATCATCCACGCAGCTGGTTCGAGGCGGGGGATGTTTTTCAGCAGTTCCATGGCGGCGAGTGGATGGGCATCGAATCCAGCTTGTTCGTCCGGGGTGAGTTTGGCGCCGGAAAATGCGCGCAACATGAGATCGGATTCAAGCGTGATGCACCCAAGCTGCGAAAGACCGGCGGCTGCTTCGACACACCATCGAGAGGGCAGGTTCAGCTTTTTGGCGATGTGACGAACGTAGTGGGCGATCCGCATGGAGCGTCCAAAAGCCTCGGGATTGGCGGCGCCCAAGACATCCGTCAGCACCTTAATACTGCCGATCAGCGTTTGTTCCAGCAATTCCTTTTCGCCGTGAATCAGGTGGTACTGCTTAATGCCATCGGTAATGGCGCCCGATAGTACCTCGGGCTCGCAGGGCTTGGTCAGGAAGCGGAAGATATTGCCCTCGTTGATTGCCTCGATAGCGGTGCCGATATCCGGATAGCCGGTGAGGAGCATGCGGACAGTATCAGGTTTGGTTTGCCGCATTTTGCTGAGAAACTCGGCGCCGTTCATGACCGGCATGCGCATGTCGGAGATCACCACCGAATAGGGCCCCTTCTCTTCGATGGCTACGAAGGCGCTGGCAGCCCCATCCACGATATCGACCTGGAACTCGGGGTACAGGATACGTTTGTAGCCCTCGAGCACTGCAGGTTCGTCGTCTACGAAAAGAATTTTGTCGGTCATCATGCTCTCTGGCTCTTGCCGTGGGCGAGAGCTCACCTCGGGCACTTTGGCTGATAGGGCGAATAGGCTGCGGATTGTGATAGGTGGCCCTGGCTCTCGCCAGATCGCAAAACTGGCACTCCGGTAACTTATCGGCGCGGGTGAGCCGATTGTTAGTGTTCGGAACCTGGGATTGCAGCAAAACTGGATCAAAATCAAACGTCCGGTGCCTACTGCCGATAACCCATCCAGAGAAAGGCTTCTCGGCGAAGCATCCAGGTGAGGGTATGACATTCGCGCGCGACGGTGTGCTGCAAGGTTTTGAAGGGATGTTTGAAGACATCACGGAGCGCCGTGTGCTGCGCGACCAATTGCTACAGTCGCAGAAGCTGGAGTCAGTAGGACAACTGGATAAACACGAGGGCAGCATAGACTTCGAATCAGTGATCGGTGAGGGTACTACATTTATCATTCGTCTCCCGTACCAGGAGATGGCTTCTCTCGCAGAGCTGGCTGCTCCGTGAACAAGTGGTGCTAGGGACGAAGCGTGATGGTGGCTCGGAACAGTTGGTACTTTGAGTAGCGGTGAAGCTCGCCATCCTCTTGGCCATTGGTCTCCCAGAGCACTTCGACCTCTTGCGGCAGCCAGAGCGGTTCAGCCAAGTCGGTAATATGCACTTGTGTGTATTGGATGGTGGAGGTGACTCGCTCCAGATTCAACTCCGGCAAGGGCGCCAGCAAGTCAGTTCGCAGGCGGAGGATCTGGAAGTCCTGCGCATCGATCCAGGCTATTCCCTGATAGAGCAGAGGAAAAGTGCCGGTAGCGGTGGCGAGAAGGCTCGGCTTGCGGACCTGCCCCGGCCGCTGCGCAAACGCGATCACATAGGTAACATGCCCTTCCACCTTTTGCGTGCCGAGATAGTGAAAGTTGGATTCCGAACGATTGCCGGCGGCGAAGATAAGCCAGAGCGGCGCGAAACCAATACCCTTGGGGTCTGGGACTACATCACGACCCTTTCCGGCGCGCGATTCTTCCAGCGTTGTTGTGCCGTCAGCTTCCTTATGGGTGCGGATGATGTAGTCAAAGTGATGCCAGTCACCGAGCTCCAGTCTTTTCGTGGTTGGAGGAGTCTGCGTGAGCATCCCGCGGCCGGGTATGGCGCCAACGACTTTTGCCGTCACCTGGGACATTCCTGCGGAGCTCTCCTGTTTGGGCGGCGCCTCGTCCGCTACCGCTTCACGGCAAATCAGATTGGGTACCCGTGGCAGTTGCGAGGCGATGGCTTCGCCGGTTTTTGCAAGGATGAGTTCTAACTGGCCCGGCGTGCTGTCGGGCTTGATGCCGTTCAGGTCTCTGATGGTTTTTTTCAGCTCCGGAAGAGGCAGGTCCACATAGGGTGCGGTCTTTCCGTATTGCTGCATGGCCGAGGGCTGCGCAAGTGTGGACTGCCATGCAAAGGCTGGGCAGGGCAGTATCGAGGCGAGCGCCGCGGCGCAAGCGGCGGAATGGATAAAGTTCCGCAAAGCAACTGAAGCCTACCACGGGTTCAGGGATTCTGGCTGAGGCGGGCAGCGCAAAATAAATGTTGCATCCCTCTTGCCTCCCGACAATCTAAGATATATCGTAAGATATATCGAAATGGAGAAGAAAATTATGTTTGAACAAGAAAAATGTGACCAAAGACAGCGTGGATGGCATCGGGGTGAGCACTTCCACCACGAGGAACGCCATCGCGGAAGGCACGGAGGATTTGGTGGCCCAATGGGTCATGACCGGGGCTTCGGTGGGGGTGGCCGCGAGCGGCACTTCGACAACGGGGAATTACGGTTCGTGATTCTGCAACTCATCGCCGACAAGCCGAGCTACGGATACGAAATCATCAAAGCGATTGAAGAGCGGCTTGCCGGGGCGTATGCACCGAGTCCGGGGGTGGTGTATCCCACGCTCACCATGCTGGAGGAGGAAGGGTTTGCCACCGTTTCCTCGACCGAGGGGAGCAAGAAGCTGTACGCAGCCACCGAGCAGGGCGTGGAATATCTGAAAGAAAACAAGGTTGTACTCAAGGCTATTTTCGGACGGATGGAGCAAGCCGGCAAAGCATTTGGCCGGGGTCGATCGCCGCAGATTATGCGGGCGATCATGAACCTGCGATATGCATTAAAAATCCGGACAGAGCGGGGAAACCTGTCACCGGAACAGATACGAAAAGTAGCGGAGGCGATCGATGCTGCGGCCAGGGCCATTGATGAAGTTTGAAACGATTGCGCTAGAGGGCGAGTGCCATCGGCTGCAGTTGTTGGTTGGTGAGTTGTTGCTGAAGAATCATGAGCTGCGTTGCGAGGTCGCGCGGTTGCGCGAGGAAAAGAAGCGGCAGATGCCACCAGTGCGCTTCGCTGTGTCGAAAACGATCTTTGATTGGGAGAGCATTGGTTAGAGGGTAGAGCGAAACCGCAGATCCCCCGCGGCACGTCAGGACAGGTCGGCTTCCGCTCGAGTTTAGTCCCGAAGGGACGGCTCGCAACTTAGCCCAGGACGCCAGTCCTGGGTTGGATGGGAAAGGACGACCAGTCCCGTTAGGGACGGCTGAAAATACGCTGCGACCCCATCCTGAGCAACCTTCAGCCGTCCCTGCGGGACTAAACTCGAGCCGTGCCGCGGAGGATCCGCAGTTCCCACCCTTCATTCTGAAGCTCCGGAATAGAGCAATCTTGGCTGGCCCATCCAGAAGCAGTTACTTCTCCGGGTGAATGCACCGGGCGCGCGACCCCTCAGGCGTGCACTGGCCTCGTGAAAGGGGCCGACAAATCGCACTGTGGCCGGTATCGAAGGATAGACCCGCGGCAGCCAGCGAGCAGCGCGATGCACTGCTTGTTCTTCGCGCGGCCCGAAATCGAGTTGGAAGGCCGCGCGCAATGGCACCGGCATCCAGTAGGCGGTGAGGGCGCTGTACCAGTGCGGAGGATGTATCCAGGTGCCGGCGCCTGAAAGAACACTTTTCCCGAGGGCCAAGGCTTCCGCCCCGACGTAGAGCTGCGGCGAATCGACCATCATCGCGGTGTAGTCCAAAAAGGCGGTCCAATCTGGTGGCAGCGCTTCGGAGGAAATGCCGAAGAGCGCAGCCATTCGTTTGCTCTCCGCATAGTACTGTTCGCGATCGGACAGTGTAAGCGGGGGCAAGGCAAACTCGTAGGCCATCATCGCACTCTCGACGAGGGTGGCGTATACCCAGCGCAGCGCGTTCACCTCGTTCGCCTCATAGTGTTCGCCTGACGGTGCAGCTCGCCACGAATTCCGCTGTGGACCCGATAGAGCTGCTTCGACGCCTCGGTAGCCTGGCCACGGGTGCCGAACATCATGGTGTAAATCACACGAAATGTGGAATGAAAGCGGCCGACTGCGTCGTGCAGCAGATTGGAATGCTGGGCCAGCGCGATGGCTACCCAAGGGTGCGCTAGTTGCAGCAACGCCGCCCGCCCCGCACCGAGAAAAACGGCTGATTCGCGATTTATCCGCCAGGTGACAGAACCACGGCCGAAGAACCCGTCGGCGGGATCACCCGGCAACCGCTCCAGGGAGTCAATCAGCTCCTGGCTGGCGGCGCGCGAAACATACTGCCGGGATTTCGGTTCAGACGCCATGTCTCATTAAACGTGAGACAGGGCTCTGAGCGCGAGCACAGGTTCAGCGGCTGAAGGCGAACACTCCCCGCCCGAGATCGATGGACAGTTTGGTGATGCCGAGCATCGCCGGGCTGATCAATCCATCGAAATTCTGCGGCCCATTGCCGGCACCCTTGACCAAAAACGCTGGTTCCTTGCCAAACTCTGCTTCCCCGAGTCTCAGGCTGTCCAGCCAAACTTGTTTCCGGTCAAACTCGCCGATGGTGCCAGGCGTGGGTCGAACCTCGCTGACTCTCATCGGCGTGGCTGGTCTGGGGGTAGGTTGGCTCGAAAAGGATCAGCGCCGAGGCACCGGTATCCAGGAGCAGGTGGACAGAGAGGTGGTTGAGCTGAGCATCGACCACCGGTAGTCCTGCCTGGAGGCGCAGGGGGAGGGAATTCTTGAGAGGCGCGACCGCACCGAAACGAATCTCGCGCGCGACGTAGTCGATTTCGAAAGCACTCTGACCCAACACATCCAGACCGACCACGGCGTCTATGCGAACGGGAAAGGCTTTTTGAAAGAAAGATAAATCTTCGACCACAACATTGAGGTTGTCCCGCCGCACAGGGCCGACCTCCAGACTGGGGACGGTGGCCTGACCGGCTTGCACGCTGCCTCCAAGGACGGCGATGCTGGCGGGCTGTTGGTCAAGTTGCAGTTTTTCCGCCACCCGGCGATCGAGAACAGCGGGACTCGCCCCGGTATCCAATAGGAAGTTGAGACCCTTGAGCGGGCCAGCCGAGCCGCGGACTACAATCAAGTAATCGCGATAGAGATCGAAGTGAACCGTGTCGTGTTGGTTTCCGTATCCTCTTGCAGGCGGCTCACCCGCCACTAACAAGATCGTCAAAAGGCTGAACCAGCAGAAAGCGTGACCGCGCATGCCGCTCACCTCACACAAGAGGCATGCTCGATCAGGGACGCAGGGACCTCAATTCACCGCCGCTAACTTAAAGGTCTACGGTGAGTTACGCCCCAGGAGATTGGTAGGAGATCCACCGGATACACTGATCTCCTAGTAAACTAGTTGCAACTACGAGTGGCGTGTGGCATCAACAGGAGGCGGGGTAACAATGCTGAACACATCCATCAACGGGGAACCACCTCCGCGCAACGGGTCCCGGACGGTGCGGTTTGGAGCGTTTGAGGCAGATCTCCACTCGGGAGAGGTACGTAAATCAGGTAACCGGGTCAAACTTCAGGATCAGCCATTTAAGGTCCTGCAAATTTTGTTGGAGCGTCCAGGCGATCTGGTCAGCCGCGAGGAGTTGCAGACGCGCATTTGGCCGGAGGAGACCTATGGCGACTTCGACCACGCAGTGAACGTTGCCGTGGGCAAGCTGCGCACGGCTCTGGGGGATTCCGCCGACAATCCATCCTTTATAGAGACGGTGCCTCGCCGGGGCTACCGCTTTGTTTTCCCGCTGGAGTGCGCCCAGGTCGAGGCGCCACCGGCTCCCCCGGCAGAGATTGTTGTCCCGCCCCCCAAGGTTCCATCCCGGGGGCGGAAGCTGGCTCTGGCCGGTTTGCTGGCTCTCGTCGTGTGCGGAATCTTGCTGGGATTGGGAGCGTGGCTAGGACGCCGTACAGCCCCCTCGCGGGCGCTGGACTTCCAGCGGCTGACGGTTCGGCACGGCACTGTGTTTTCCGCCAGGTTTGCCCCGGATGGACACAACGTGGTCTACAGCGCCTCATGGGACGGCGCGCCGATTGAAATATTCTCGACCGATCTGAAAATCCCCGGATCGCGCAGCATCGGCATACCGGCGAGCCATCTGCTTGCTGTTTCTTCCACGGGGGAAATGGCGGTCCTGCAGGCGGTCCACATGCCGTTTATGTTTACCTTCCGAGGGACCCTCGGCCAGGTGCCGCTGACGGGCGGCTCTCCGCGCCAGATCGCCGAGGACGTCGAAGGAGCTGATTGGTCGCCGGATGGGAAAACGCTGGCCATCGTCCGCGATGTGGGTGGCAAGCAGCATCTCGAATATCCGGTGGGACATGTTCTTTATGAAACCGATGGCTGGATGAGCCACATGCGGGTTTCACCCAAAGGAAACCAGATCGCGTTTCTCGACCATACCACCAAGGATGACGACCGGGGCGTTGTTTCCGTGGTCGACATGGCGGGGAAAAGGAAGGTTCTTTCCACCGGCTGGGAAAGTGAGGAAGGACTGGCCTGGTCATCGAACGGCTCGGAGGTGTGGTTCTCCGCAACCCAAGCGGGACTGCAGCGACGGATCTACGCCGTGGACCTGGAGGGGCACTTACGGCCGGCTTTCCGTGCCCCCGGCGGAGTGACGCTGCAGGATATTTCTCCCGATGGCCGGGTTCTGCTGACCCGGGATGAACAACGCGCGGGAATCATGGCGATGGCCAACGGGGCAACCCGGGAGCGGGATGTTTCCTGGCTGGACTGGTCGCTGCCGGTGGATATTTCTAAGGACGGCAACACTTTACTTTTTGACGAACAGGGCGAGGAGGGCGGACCGACCTATACGGTGGCCGAGCGTGACTTGCGTGGGTCGCCGCCGATCCCACTCGGCGAAGGCATGGCAGGCGACTTCTCTCCGGATGGGAAATGGGCCATCACCACTGTGTCTTATACCCAGCTCGAGCTATTGCCGACCGGGGCGGGCACGGTCAAGAAACTCGATCGCGGCAACATTGAGCAGTATCGGCATTCCATGCACTGGATGCCGGATGGAAAGCAGATCATCTTTTCAGGAAACGAGTCGGGTCACCTCCCACGTTGTTTTATTCAGAACGTCGATGGCGGTAAGCCGCGCCCCATTACTCCGGAAGGAGTGAGCGGATGCCACGTTTCTCCCGATGGGCAGTTGATTACGGGCATGAATCCTTTGGAGATGTCGGTGAAACTTTATCCATTGGATGGCGGCGCTCCCCGGGCGGTTCCCGGCTTACTCCCTGGAGAGAACATCTCCTGGACGACCGACCCGCATTACGTGTACGCCTCATTAGGGAAAATAGCGCCGGTAAAGATTTATCGGTTGAATATCGAAAACGGACAAAGGCAGTTGTTCAAGGAGATCAACCCTTCGGACGAGACTGGGCTTTGCGACATGACGAGTATTCTCTTCAGCCCGAATGGTAAAGCGTATGTGTATGGGTATACCCGCCTGCTGTCGGAGATATACCTGGTGAATGGGCTGAAGTAGGGCAGGAGCTTTTCTAAGTAAGTCCCGTAGGGACGGCTGAAGCTTGTCCAGGATGTAGTCGCGGCCTATTTCCAGCCTTCCCTACGGGACTGAATCTGTCTGGGGCTTGCTGGAGCGAGCGCGTCAATCCACATGATGGTTCACGATCAAGGGTGAACCTCTTTGGCCGGTGACATAGGTCCATGCCCACTGGACCAGCACGCTTAACCGCAAGCTGGATTGACCGAGGAATTGCAGATGAACACCGGCCCAGACAACCCAGGCCGGGAAGCCGCTGAGCTTAACCTTGTGGCTTTCGAGCACAGCAAAGTTCTTGCCGACAACAGCCAGGTTTCCTTTATCGAAATAACGAAAGGGAGCAGGTGCCGGTTTGCCGGTGACCTTCCGGCGAATAAGATCTGCCGCGTAACGTCCTTGCTGAATTGCCACTTGCGCGACTCCCGGCAAGGGTTTGCCCTCTTGCTCCAGCGAGGCGGTATCGCCGACGACAAAAATTTCTGGATGACCGGTAAGAGAAAGATCAGGCTGGATGCGCACGCGGCCGGCATGATCGGTCTCAGCATTGAGCCATTTCGCCGCCGGCGAACCGGCGACACCGGCCGTCCAGATCACGGTCTTGCTGGCGATGCGTTCACCGGCAACAATCACTCCTTCTTCATCGACACGGTCCACACCTTGGCCGAGCCGGACCTCAACGCCGAGCGCTTCCAGGTGACGCTTCGCGGCGGCGGATAATTCAGGCGCAAAGGTGGCCAGCGGTCGAGCGCCTCTGTCAACCAACACCACGCGGGCAGAAGCAGGATCGATCCGGCGGAACTCCCGCTTCAAGGTGATGCGGGTTAAAACGGAGATGGCGCTCGCCATTTCCACGCCGGTCGGGCCTCCGCCGACCAGCACGAAGGTGAGCAGGTTTTTGTGCAGAGCCGGGTCTTCCTCTGCCTCGGCCAACTCGAATGCGCGCAGGATTCTGTTGCGAAGCGCAACTGCATCAGCAAGGCACTTCAAGCCTGGAGCATGCTCCGAGTATTCAGGATGACCAAAATAACTCTGCTCCACCCCGGTAGCGAGAATCAGGTAGTCATACGGCAACGAGACGCCGGTTCGATCCGCCGAGTTCGCGATGATGGCGCGCTCAGCAACATTGACCCCGGTGACTTCGCCGAGAAGGACCGTCGTGTTGTCGCTGTTCTTCAGGATGCTACGAATCGGCGAAGCAATCTGCCCCGGGCCCAACACCGAAGTGGCCACCTGGTAGAGCAGAGGCTGAAACAAGTGGTGGTTGGCGCGATCGATCAGGATCACCTCCACCGGCGCGTTCTTGAGCGCTTTGGCGGCTGCGAGCCCGCCAAACCCTCCACCCACAATGACGACGATTGGTTTGCGTTCAGGCATAAATACTCCCAGTGGTCAGCGGGGCAGCTCTCCGATGGTCCGCTTGAGATCACCTTGGGCCAGCGATAAGCCAAGGGTCGCTTCGAGATAGGAGGCCTGGGCAGAGATGGCTTTCGCATGAGCCTCAGAGCGGGCGGAATCGAGCGCTGCATTCTGTTCGAAGCGGCGATCGGTCACACGCGAGGCTTCTTCTCTGGCCTTCAATGCCTCTGCTGCAACCCCGGTGAGATCCTGCAGTTGTTCGACTTTGTCATAAGCCGTCTCCACCTGGACCTCCACTTCATCCTCGACCTTCGTAAGGTTGAGCTCGGCCTCGGAGAGCACCGTCTGCGCATCCTTGATTCCTGCGACGCGTTTCCCTCCATCAAATAGGTCGTAGCTGAGGGTGAAGCCGAACGTGCCAAAGTTGTGAACCAGGAACGGGACGCCGCTCTGATAGCTGTAGCGCGCGAGCCCGGTAACATCGGGGATGTACGCGTCTTTGGCGGCCGACAGGCCGGCTTTCGCTTTCTCCACACTCTGTTTTGCGGCTTGAATTTCGGGACTGTGTTGCTGTGCGATGCGGATACATTCTTCCCGCGAGGGAACGGACACCGACGACGCGGAGACGTCAGCATCCAGGGCGAGATCGGTATTCAGGGGCAGGCCCATCAGGTCGTTGAGGTTGATCGTCAGGTCGTGGATCTGCAGGCGCTGGGTCAGGGCAGCCTGCTTGGCATCGAGAGCGGACGCGCGGCTTTCCAGCACGGCAACATCCAGGGCATTCCCGCGTTCCACGTCCTGCAGACTTTCCTGGAGTTTCACTTCACCGGCGGCCACTTGCTCTGCCGCAGCCTTCTGCTTGAGCTGCGCAATGAGAATTCCGAAATATAGTTGGCGGACCTTCAGAGCGATCGCATTCTCCGCCTGACTCACCTGTATCTTCGCGCTGTTGATATCGGCAGTGGCCGCGCGATTGGATGCGCGAATCTTGAACATCTGGGTCAGGGGCTGATCGAGCCCGGTACCGCTGGTGTAAGAAGTGAGGCCCCCCTGATCGAGCACAAGATTTTGCCCGGGAATGGCTCCGGTGTCGGGATGATTGCCGAATGCGCCTGCAGGGATGCTGACTCCAGCCAGGTCGGTGATGTGAAGCACACTGGACTGGTTGCGGATGTGGGGGAAGTAGGCGGAGCGAGCGATCTCCTTCTTGTGTTGGCTGTCGACTACCGCCAGCTGCGCAAGTTTAATATCCCGATTCTGTTTAAGGGCGAGGTCGATTGCCTGAGAAAGGCTCAGCGGCATGGGCGCGTTGTTTTGGCCCATGGCGCTGGACACAGCAACCAGTAGCGCTAATACGCTCAGTAACTGTATCGTTTGGCAGGTTTTGCATCGCATTGTGATAAGCCGCATCTCGAATTCCTTCCTATGCGCTCAAGCCTGCACTACCTGGCGATATTGCGTGGGGACCGGGGCCATGCAGGCGATGACGATCAGACAGCACACGACGGAGAAGGCGATCAGCATGAAACTGTCGGTAATGGCCAGGGTGAAGGCTTGTTGTCTGACCTGCAGACCCAGAATCTCGACCGCCCTTCCGGCGGCTGCCGGCAAACCCGGCGACTGGCTTTTCACCCCGGCACTCAGGCCGAGCAGCCTCTGATACGTGGATGGCTCGGCCAAGCTGAACGCCCAGTCCCAGAATGTTGGAGTGGAACTTCTCCCGGCAGCGAGGAAATGCCCAGGAAAGCGGCGCCCGCCTCTCCGCCGATGAGCCGCACAGTCTGGAAATAGCCGGCGAACGTAAGCACGTCGATCGGGCGTTTCAGAGCTCCGGAATTGACCACTTCGAGAATGATGGCGCCAACCATGGCATTGAATGCGAAGGCCAGTCCCACGGCCATGATCGCTTGCGAAAAACCGAAATTAGCTCCCGACCAGGCGGAAGAGAGACGTGCGTTCGAGCAAGCAGGCGATGGCGACCAGGGTAAAGCCGAAGGTCAGGATCAGACGGGCATCGATGTACTTCAACAAATACATGGCGAGCAGACCGCAGAGGCACTGGGGCACGCCAACCCAGAGCAGGACCGGCCCGATTTGCAAGGGCAGAAAACCCTTTACGTGAACCCAGATAACTGGGTATGACCACGACGGTCGCCAGCATGACAAAACGAAACGTGATCAGTACCACGCCCGAGCAACAGGGTGTTGCGGCTCAGCAAAAATTTGAGGTTAATCAGCGGATTGGGCACGCGGACACGGCGAACGACCGTCATCACCACCAGGAACATGCCGGAAACGATCAAGCCGACGATGGTTCCGGAGTGCAACCAATCCAGTCTCTGCCCCTGATCGAGGGCGATGTACAGCAAGGAGCCAAACCCAGGCTGAAATAGCAAGAAACCTCTCCAGCTCGGTTTAGGCTGTCCTTCTTTGGGCTGGGGAGTGGCTGCCAGGGATGCCGAAATAAACCAGCACCATCATGACCGGAGTAAGCACGGCGCTGTTCCAGAAGATCCAACGCCACGACAGATGGTCGATGTACCAGGCCTCGAGCGAAGTCGCGACGTTGGTGGTGAATACGATATCCATGGCATACATGGCGATCCCCAGCAGCACATAGCGCATGGGAAGATTGCGCAGGATAAAGGAAAGCGTCAGAGGGTAAAACGTCCCTGCTGTCAGCCCGGCGAGCACCAGCAGGACAAGCAGCACGGGAAGGTTGGGAGCGAAGGGGAGGAACAGGCAGATGACGGTGAACGCACATGCGCAAGCCAGAAGAACACGCCGCGCGCCCAGCAGTCCGCCGAGGTAGACGGAAAAGGGGCCGATGAACATCAGGCTGGCGTTGAAGGCTGTATTCAGCCACGAGGCCTCGTCGAAGCCCAGGTGGAGATAGCCGCTCAGATCGGGCAGGCCGACACTGATCAGCCGTCCGGTGCAGGTTGCGACCGAAGCGCCAAGCAGAACACCGAAAACTCCCAGGAGTGGGTGGGTGGTGATGAGCGGGGCTGCGGAAGGAGTGGCCGGCGCATTGGAGGGTGGAGCACTCAAGACGGATGACCCTCCTGCGCAGTGCGTTTGCCGGAGGTATGAATGGTGACTTCCGCGGAAAAGCCGGGACGCAGTCTGCCTTGCAGCGGATGGTCCGGATCGAGCACGATCTTTACCGGGATTCGCTGCACCACCTTGGTGAAGTTTCCGGTCGCGTTGTCAGGAGGCAGAAGAGCGAATTGTGATCCGCTGGCGGGGGAAATCTCCGCCACTTTTCCGTGCAACACGACCCCGGGAAAGGTATCGATGGTAATGTCCGCGACATCCCCTTGTTGCATGTTGGTAAGTTGCGTCTCCATATAGTTGGCCTGGATCCAGACATCGCCTCTCACCAAATCAACCACCTGCATGCCGGGAGCGACCAGTTGCCCCTCCTGCACGTGACGCTCGCTCGACAGCTCCTGCCGCCGGGGAAACAATGCGCGTATATCCGAGATTCACTTCCGAGACAATGATGGCGGCCTTTTTGGCCTGAATGTCTGCCCGGTACACGCCGTCTTTCGTATCAAGGGCAGCGCGCTGTCTTTTTTGTGCTTCCAGCACAGCGCGGCTGCTGTCCAGCGCTGCTTGGGCCCGAGCGAGGTCTGCCTGGCGGCTGGCCAGCATCCCTCGATAGCGATCCGCATTGGCCACCGCTCCTTCCAGTTCCTGGTGGGTGGTGGCCTTGGACGTGAGCAAAGCCTGCTGGCGCTTGCAGTTCGAGTTCAGTGTGTTCGACATCCGGTTGAACGGCAGAGACGCCGGCCTTGGCCGCGTTGACCGCGGCTTCTGCCTGCGCTACTCCGGTTTCCGCGTTCTGAACCTTGACGTCCTGAATGCGCTTTGGCTGCCTGATTGTCTGCGAGCTGCGCTTGCGCACCGGCCAGGGCTGCTTTGGCTTCGGCGAGTGCAGCGGCATAGTCCTGGTCTTCGAGTTGGACCAGTAGCTGACCAGGTTGAACGGCTTGGTAGTCGCCGACTTCCATTTTGCGAACGGTTCCGGAGATGCGCGTGCTCAAAGGAGTCAGGTCGGCACGCAAGTAGGCGTCATCCGTTCGCTGCTCCGCGTGTCCGCCCTCCCACGAGGTCCAGCACCCCTTGATGGTGAACAGGAGCGCGGCAGCGACCACTAACACCACCACCGGAACGATCAACGCTCGTTTTGACATGTTTCCAATAACTCCAGGAAATCAGGATGTAATCGCGCTGGGCCGCCGCCAGGTTCAATGAACACCCAGAACACTGCAGGGGGCATCCTGCGCCAGCTCGTAGACAGTGCTCCACAAGCGCGCGATGTGAAGATCACGCTGGTGCAGTCCTAGCACCAGGAGATCGGCTTTCTGCTGGCGTAAAAACTCGACGATGGCTTCGACCCCATGCCCTTCGACCAAATGACTGTGGAATCCGATGCCGGAACTCGCCATTTGGGCTCGTGCCTTCTCCTGAAGTTTTGTATAAAACTTCAGGCGGTCATCTTCCAGGATGCGCACGATCGCACTATCGGCAACCTGTGCGAAGGCGGTATACGCGGGCAAATCGGCCATGGCCGTGACCGTCAGCAATTCAGCATTGAGGCTTTTCGCGAGTTTTATGGCGGCGACAAAGGCTCGCTCTGATTCGGGAGATTCGTTGTAGGCAACGACAATTTTTCGAAACATGGCTCCCCCCTTTCATATTTGTTCGCGGTCCTGGTCATGGCGGTCGCTCCACCGCTCCTCAAAGCTGTGCGCGGCGCGGGTAACTGCCCGCTGCAGCTCTTCTTCGGTGAACGGTTCCACAATTACGTCGTAGCCGCCTATCTCCAACACCCCGGACCAGAGCTCGAACGTCGCCTTGTGGGCGTATACCAGGATCTCCGGCCGCGGATTGAGCAGCATGATCTCACCCCAAAGCGACCACCATCCGTTATCCGGCAGCACCGCGGGCAGCAGGGCAACGTGATACGACTCGGCTAAGGGCAAGTTGAGACACTTCAACCGCCTTGGAAACGAAGTCGATGACCACACCGAGAGACGCTAAATGACGGCGTATTTGTCCCTGCATCTCTACCGGGGCCAGGGCAAGCATCCGAACGACCGGCTTCCGATCAAGCTCTAGATGCGCGTTCGTCATGTTTGGCTCCATGCTGCCTGAAAATGAGCATGGCAGAACCTGGGCGAATCATTGAGTGAGCAACGGTTAGCTAACAGTGATCTTTGCGGAGGTGTATGCGGCGGCGCGCTATCATGGCCTGAGGTCACGTGAGTGATCAAGGGAATCTACGGTCGTGAGGAAGACGCAACGTTGCAAGACACGCACGCATCTGAAAATCTTTCCGAACAGGAGGTCCGGGCGGAGCTTGAGCGGCTGCTGCAGAGCGCGCTCTTTTTGCAGTCTGACCGGCTGGGGCGCTTCCTGCGATTTGCCATCGAAAACGCTCTCGCCGGAAATACGGACAGTTCTCAAAGAATACGTGATCGGCACTGAGGTGTATGACCGCAAGCCTCCCTATCATCCCAGCCAGGATTCGATTGTGCGCACGGAGGCGCGGCGCCTGCGTGCGAAGCTCAAGGAATACTACGAGTCAGAGGGCAAGACATAATCCTGTCTTTATCTACTTCCGGCCGGGCACCTACGTTCCCCTTTTACGGAGAAATGAAACCCTAGCCGGGCTTCGCGTCGAATGGGCCGTCGCCTGAGAGTGAGTTGCTGACCAAGGGGGTTGGGGTTGCGGTGGCGGTCTTACCCTTTGTCGACCTTTCCAATCGGCCGCTTTCTTCGCTGTGTGCCCAGGGTGTTACCGAAGAGGTAATTCATTGCCTGACCCATACGGATGGGATTCGCGTGATCGCGAGACCGTCTGCGCCGCAGTCCTTAGCAGTTCCTGACGATATCCCGTCGTTGTCGCAGAAGTTTGGACTCGGCGCGGTGGTGGAAGGAACAGTGCGCGAGGAGTACCACCGCCTGCGGATTAACGTCAGAGTGTTGGGTTCCGATGGCTTCCAGATGAGTTCCCATCGCTTCGATACGGAAGCCAGCGGAGAAGTTCTTAGTCAGTTGCAGGAGCAGATAGCTTCCGCCTTTGTGAGCCGGGCGCGGCCGGAGCAGTCCCATGTGCGGCGGCGAAAGGCTTCGCCGAGTGCGCTGACGTATGCGGTCTATCCCCTGGTTCTGCATGCGGAGACGCTGCTGGATGAGGGATCGGCGTCGGACATACCGGCAGCTTTGATGAAGTTTCAAGAAGCGAGAGAGCTGGCGCCAGCCTTTTCGCGATCCTACTGTGGAATTTCCCACTGCAACCTGGAAATAGCGCTGCGCGGAGCGAGTCCTTCTTCCACTCTCGTCTCGATTGCCAAGGAAGCCGCACTGCGCGCGATCGAACTGGATGCGGAGTCGATTGAGTCCTACTCCTGCCTGGGAAGCGCGCAGGCTCTCGCGTGGGACTGGGAAAACGCGGAGAAGAGTTTTCTCCACGGACATGGCCTGGGATTCCAGGTTTCCGCCGCACGGCGCTACGGACTCTTTCTTGCTGCCCTGGGACGATACGATGAAGCGTCGCATCACCTGGAAGCAGCGCAACGCATCGATCCTTTCTCCAATCGTCAGAAGGTGGCCCGGCTTAAGTTCCTGCATCTTACGAGGCGATTTGAAGAGGGGTTAGCGTCAGTTGTCGGCGCCATTGATTTATGGGCCGCTTCCGTTAGAGGCGCGGTTTCTTCTAGCCCTTATGGCCGTGCAGGTGGGAAGAAAAGACCAGGCAAAACAATTGATCGATACCATCCGGCCGGCTTCCGGCGCTGAACTGCCGATGATGGCAGGCGTTGCGGAGATACTGGCGCTGATTGGGAACATGGACGAGGCGAACCAGATTGCCCGTGGTTTCAGGATCTTGTCGTTGGATGCGGCGATCAGCCGGTTCCGGCAGTCCCTCCTTTCAGTAGCCCTGGGAGATGCTGAAGGTGCGTTGTCTTTCCTGAAGTTAGCGGTCGAGGATGAAGAGGCGGAACTGGTGTGGATCGGAGTGGATCCGCGACTCGATCCCATTCGTGAAGTGGCCGGGTTTCAAGCTCTCGCCCATAAAGTGATACCGGCGCCGCAAAGTTAGCCTTCAACCAGCCGGGGTGCTAGTCGCTATAATCGGGCTCACCCCATGAGTCTTCCTGCCGGAACCCAACTAGGCCCGTATGAAGTTCTCGAACTCATCGGCGCCGGCGGCATGGGCGAGGTGTACAAGGCGCGGGACCAGCGCCTGGGCCGCGATGTTGCGGTCAAGGTAATGCCGGCGTCATTCGCGTCTGACCCCGAGAGACTGCGTCGTTTCGAGCAGGAGGCGCGCGCGGTCGCCTCGTTGAGCCATCCTAATATCCTGGCCGTTCACGATATCGGGCAGCACGACCGCCAGCCCTTTATGGTTTCGGAGTTGCTCCAGGGCGAAAGTCTGCGCGAAGTGCTCACTCGAGGACCTCTTTCTCAGCGGAAGGCGATTGATTATGGAGTCCAGATTGCGCATGGTTTGGCCGCGGCGCATAGCAAAGACATTGCCCATCGCGACCTGAAACCCGACAACGTTTTTATCACCCGCGATGGCCGGGTCAAGATCCTGGATTTTGGCCTGGCCAAGACAGTGCAAAAACCTGCTGCGGCGCGGGTGGGCGACGCCTCAGGTGACATGACGGCGCTTGCTCCTGCAACCGAAGTAGGAGCGGTACTGGGAACCGTCGGCTACATGTCGCCGGAACAAGTGCGCGGCTCGGCTGTCGATTGCCGGACCGATATCTTCAGTTTCGGCGCGGTGTTTTACGAGATGCTCACCGGGGTGCGCGCCTTTAAACGCGACACGGCAGCGGAAACCATGACCGCCATCCTGCACGAGGATCCGCCCGAACTATCGCTGAGTGGTTCTCGCGATTGCGCCCGCGCTCGAAAGGACGGTGCGCCATTGCCTGGAGAAAGCGCCGGAGCAGCGCTTTCAGTCTGCGCGCGACCTGGCTTTCGATCTGGAGTCGTTTTCTACGTTGACGCCCGTGCAGGCGGCGCCGGTTGGAGTCGAACGGTCAGAGGTTCAAGTTAGGGAAGCGCGGCTGGTATGCGCTCGCTGCGGTAGCATTCCTGGTCTTGGGAGGGCTGGCAGGCTGGCGCGCTACGATAGGCGCGCATAAAGCGAACGGTTCTCAATTTCACCAGCTAACCTATCGACGGGGCGAACTGCAAGATGCCCGCTTTACCGCCGACGGGCAGAACATCATCTATACCGCTGCATGGGATGGTTCTGAACCTGAAATCTACACGGTGGGAGCGGATGCTCATGGAGGCCATTCTCTCGGCATCAAAGACGCTCGCCTGTTAGCGGTGTCCTCACGGGGCGAGTTGGCAGTGGCACTTTCTCTGCAGAAGATTTCGGCGAGTCTGATGCCCGGTAATCTGGCCCGGACCTTCGCAGACAACAGCGCCCCGAAACCGGAAATCGCAAATGTGCAGGCTGCGGATTTTACTCCCGACGGATCCGCGCTCGCCATCGTACGGTGGTTGCCGGCTGCGCGAATGTGCCAGGTGGAGTATCCGATCGGAAAGGTTCTCTATCGCGAGCATGCGATCGAGGACCTTCGCTTTTCGCCCAACGGCAAATACCTTGCCTTCCTCGCGCATGACAATGCTTTTGATGACCGGGGAACCGTCGTCATCCTGCGAAGCACAGGCGAGAAGGTCATCACCAGTCCGATTTTCGAGAGCGAGGAGGGTCTCGCGTGGAGCCGCTCCGGCGACGAGGTGTGGATTACCTCTCCATTGGAGGCGGGAGATATACACGCGGTTTCGTTATCGGGGAAGCTTCGCGTGCCGCTGACGGTGCCCGGCCGTTTGCAATTGCTCGACATCGCGGCGAACGGGGAGCTTCTGGTGGCGCAGGGAATCGATCGTCATGGCATGGTGGTCTCCACGGAGGATGGAAAAGTCGAACGCGATCTGTCGTGGCTCAACTTTAGCTTTGCTCGTGCCATCAGCCGCGACGGGAAATTGGTTCTCTTCGAGGAAGAGGGGAATCAGTTGCAGAACTACGCCGTCTACGTTCGCAGTGTCGATGGCTCGCCGGCTGTGCCCATCGGCGATGGATATGGCATGGCCCTCTCGCCGGACAAGAATTGGGCCCTGGCGGAGAGGTTGACCGAACCAACCCATGAAGTGTGGCTGTTGCCAGTGGGACCCGGCGAAGCCAGGCGCATCAGCCCACCAAATCTATCGCCCAGGGTAGCTGCAAGATTCTTTGCCGACGGTAAGCGGATTGTTTACGTTGCGCAGGATGGCGCGCGTCCGTTGCGCACCTGGCTGCAGGATTTGAGCGGCGGCAATCCGCATCCGATTACCCAAGAAGGGATCTCCGGCACGATGATTTCGCCGGACGAAAAATGGCTGTTGGCGGGAACAGGATTTATCTACCCCAAGATCATCGATCCAGTGCTGGTGCCCATCGCGGGCGGCTCTCCGGTAAAGGTGGCGGGCATAAGGCCGGATGACAGTGTGCTTGGCTGGAGCAGCGATGGAGAGCTCTATGTCGCACCTTTCACTCATGAGGCGCGCGGCGTGCTTCCAGTGGAGAAGCTGAATCCCCATAGCGGCGCGCGACGAGCATGGCGCGATCTTGGCCAGCCTGTTGTCAGCGGCGTGAAAGCCGACCGTCCTATTCTCACTTATGACGGCGCGAACTATCTTTATGGCTATTCTTTGAGCCTCTACGACCTGTATACGGTCAACGGGGTTCGCTGAGAAAAGATGTACCCGTGACCGTCGAGTGCGTACCGCAGCAAGATCCTGTTCTCGGGCTTCGGTGGTCGGAAAGCCCCCTCCCGGTAGTTCGCGGCCTGAAAGCTCACAAGAGCATCTGCCAACAAGCACTGCCGGGGTCCTTCGACTCCGCGCTTAAAGGCCTCTGCTCGCGATAGATCTGCGAAGCGCTACGCTCAGGATCACGGAGGAAAAGGGTTTTGGGCCGGTAAATTCGGGGCACCCGAATGGCGCACTGCAGATCCCTCGCTACGCTCGGGATGACAAAAAAGGAGAGGACCGTGCCAAAGGAGAGGACCGTTGCCAAGGGATAGGACCGTTGTCTAGAGAGAAGGCAGTTGTTGGGCCGGCAGGGACGCCTTCTCCATCGACAACCGCCTTTTTCCAACGACAGCGACCGTTTTTGTGCGCAAGCAAAAAAGTCACAGGCTCTCAGGATGACGGCTTTGTTGGGGCGGAAAGCAATGCTGTCACTCGATGGTCACTTCTGAGGATCCAGCAGCACTTTGGCCGGCAGGGGTGAGTCGCATGCCTGAACATGAATAGGGAGGCGACCGAGGAATGCGGATCATTGGCTGGCTGATTGTGGTGGGGTTGGTGCTCTTCGCGGTGCTCCAAATATTTCGGCCGGGCATTCCTTCCAAGCCTGCGACCGCTGAGCTTGAGGCGCCGCAGGAGGTGAAACAGGTCCTCGAGAAGGATTGCTATCGCTGCCACTCGGATCAGCGGCGGCTGTCCTGGTTTGATGAGATCGTGCCTGGCTACTGGCTGGTTCGGCATGACATCCTGACGGCGCGGGAGCATCTCAATTTCTCCACTCTGGGCGCCAAGCCGGCCGCCGCACAAAAGGCTACGCTGTACGAAGCGGTCAACATGGTCCAGCTGGGAGCCATGCCGCTGCCGCAGTTTCTCAGGCTGCATCCCGACGCGCGCGTGACGCCACGAGAGCTGAACATCTTGAAGGCCTACCTGGCGCCGTGGACGCCCGCCCTGCAAGAGGCCACACAGGCTGGCCAGCTACAGAGTGCAACCCGGGTCGCGCTGACAAAGGTGCAGCGGGAACGGAATGGCTTGGCGTTGGATCCGAGCTTTGAAAGCTGGCAGCCGCTGAGCATGACCGATCGCGGCGACAACCGTACCTTTCGCTTCATCCTGGGAAATCTCGCGGCGATCAAAGCTTCCCAGACAGGCGATATTTCACCGTGGCCGGATGGAGCAGGCTTCGCCAAGATTGCCTGGCAGCAGGAAGCGGGAGCGGATGGACTGGTGCACCCGGGCAAGTTTATCCAGGTGGAGCTGATGGTGAAGAACGCCAAAGACTACAAAGACACCGAGGGTTGGGGGTGGGGCCGCTGGCGTGGCCTCGATCTGAAGCCCTATGGCCAGGACGCCCACTTCGTGAACGAGTGCACCAGCTGCCACCAGCCGTTGCAGGGCAACGACTACGTCTACACCATGCCCATCACTACGGCAAAGGTCACTGGAACAGAGGTGGTGAACAACGCCGCCGCAGTGGCGGATGCAACCAATCTGCCCCATCAGCCACTGGGCTGGGGCGCCATCACCATGTATGTGGATCCCAGGAATCACACCATGGCGACTCTCTTCGGCAACGATGCAGCCATGGACGCGGTGGAGGCTCATCGCGCCGCTCCGGTGTATCCAGCAGGAGCAGTGCTGGCGCTGGTGACCTGGACGCAGCGGGACGATCCGCATTGGTTCGGGGCGCGCATTCCCGATCGGGCGCTTTCTGTGGAGTTCGTTGATGCCGGCGGCCAGCCGCACTATCGGCGCTTTTCCGGCGCCAGCCTCGAAGAGGATGCAGGCGCCACGAACATTGCCGCCGAGCGAGCAAGTTTCATGTTGAGTCTTCCCCCGGCCCCACTTCCGTAGACAGAAACTCATCGCGGATTGTGGATGACTGGTTTATAAGAAGAGAGGGAACTGGGCATCCACGAAACAGGAGAGCAAATGATGAAGATGCAGTATGCAGCAGTGGCTAAGCGTGTGTTTATGGCGGCCGGATTGACGGCTATGTTTGCGACCGGCAGCGCATTTGCCCAAAACAAGGCAGTCGACTTCAAGCAGGGCATGCCGTTCAGCGGCGGATTTATCGCAGGCAATACGCTGTACGTCGCCGGCCAGCAGGGGCGGGACGCAGCGGGCAAGTTGAGCGGCGACATTGGCCCGCAAACAACCGCTACCATCGCCGCGATCAAAAAGGTTGTGGATGAGGCGGGCTTCAAGATGACCGACCTCGTTTCTGTAACCGTTTTTGTTACCAGCCTCGATGACGTGCCAAAGATGAACGAGGTATACAAGGCGCTCATGCCAGACCCCAAGCCGGCGAGAGCCACGGTTCAGGTTGCAGGATTGATCGGCGGAGCCAAGATCGAAATCTCGGCAATCGCCGTCAAGCAGTAAGGCGGCAGGAGAGGCAGCCCGGGACTCACCCTCCCGGGCCCTTCCATCTCAGGCCATTCTTTCAATTCCGACTTTAAAGAGTAGCTGTAACCCATTCTCTTTATAGGGGTTGAGCTGCCGCATCCGAAAGCGTTACTAAAGTGGAACGGGCCCCCGAAGTCCAGACTTAACCCACACCCGTCTCTGAAATAGCGCGAAAACTTCCTATAATCAGAGCATGCGTATGGTTCGGTTACTTTGGTGTCTCCTGCTGTTGTTTGCGGTTCGACTGGCACACGCGGATGGTGGCCCGGCGTTCGATCTGGATGGCCCTCGTATTCAGGCGAAGGTCACGCGCGCGGGTAAGACTCTGCCCATCGGCACGGTGGCCAACCTGGCCCCTGGTGACCGCATTTGGATTCACCCCGATCTTCCGGAAAAAGAAGGGGCGCGCTACATACTGGTGGTCGCGTTTCTGCGTGGGTCGGTGAACCCGCCTCCGGAGAATTGGTTTACCAAGGCCGAGACCTGGAATAAGAAGATTCGCCAGGAGGGTCTCTACGTAACCGTTCCTGAAGGAGCAGAGCAGGTGTTGCTGTTTCTTGCTCCGGAGACCGGCGGAGATTTCAGCACCATGCGCAATGCCGTTCGTGGCCGTCCGGGAGCGTTTGTCCGCGCGGCACAAGACCTCCATCAAGCGAGCCTGGATCGAGCCCGGCTGGATACCTACCTGGCTGCCGTGAAAACGGTAGATACCGGCGATCCCAAAGTAGTGGAAGACAAGACCAAATTGTTGGCGCGCAGCCTCAATATCAAAGTGGACCAGCAGTGTTTCGATAAGCCCACGGAACAACAGGCGCCATGCCTGGTGCAGAACCCGGACAGCCTGGTGCTCGACAACGGACGCAGCCAGAGCGTGGTGCAGCAGATGACCGGCGGCTCCGCAGGGGACATGCTGGCACAGATGTCGTATACCCAACAGGCGGGCGGCGGTTACTACAGCGTGTATGTCGGCACGGTGATGGATATGGCGAAGATCCTCGACAGCTTCCACACTGCGGAGTTTCAGTATCTCCCCGCGCTCGCCATACCGAAGGACGATACGCTCGCGCTGAAGCTGAACAATCCGCCCTCGTTTCACAAACCGCAATCCGTGCTGGTGATCGGGCTTCCGGCGGTGAAAACGCCGGAGCTGCCGGTATTGCATGCCGTAGACGCCAAGGCCACGTTGTGCGCGCAGACCAAGCCTCTGCTGCTGCCGGTCGTGGGCGCTCCTTATGTGTTTGCCACCGGCTATGCGCATGACTTCGTTCTCCGGGTCCAAAACAAGGCTGGACAAAGCGTCGATCTCCCCGCAAAACCGGACGCCCTGAAGGGCGGGTTTGTGGTTGATGTGGATGCGCAGAAGCTAGGCCCCAGCGTGACCGGAACCCTGCACGGTTATTGGGGTTTCGATCCGTTTGAAGGACCGAGCTTTCACCTCGCCAGTGCTCACCCGGAACAATGGACCCTGGCTTCCGCCGACCAACATGCGTTGATCGTTGGCAGGAAGGACACGGTGCATCTTGAGGCTCCTGAAGTCGCGTGCGTGGACGGCGTGACCCTGAAAGACGGGGAAGGCAAGGCCCTGGACGCAACGTGGAAGGCGGTTAAGCCCAACCAGATCGAGGTCGACATGCCGCTCGATGGCGAGCAAGCCGGCACGGTCAACCTGGCGGTGAAGCAAGTGGGCCTGGAAAAGCCTGACCTGGTGCCACTGCATACGTATTCCGAGGCAGGGCATTTAGGCAGCCTGGTGATTTATGCGGGCGATCATCAGGGAGTGCTGAAGGGCACGCGCCTGGACGAGGTTGCCAGCATGACGATCGCGAATGCTGCCTTTTCTCCCGCGGCTGCACTCACCCATAACGGAAGTGAAGACTCTTTGCTGCTGAAGGGTCCGGACTCCACGTTGTTCAAACAAGACGAAAAGATCGTGGCCAAGGTCACGTTGAAGGACGGACGCGTGCTGGATCTGGACGCATCCGTGCAGGCGCCTCGGCCCAGCGTGAAGCTGATGAACAAGAGCGTCCATGCGGATGGCCCGGCTTCGGTGGTGCAACTGGGCAGCCAGGATGAGCTTCCCGATCACGCGACGCTGACCTTCTTTGTGCAGTCGCCGGAGTCGTTTCCCCGCGATCAGAAGATCGAAGTGGCGAGCGCCGACAACAGCTTTTCGACCACACTGCGGGTAGGCCAAGGGGGCATCGTTCTGCAGGACAGCAAGACGGCGCTGGCGACGCTTGATCCGACGAAGGCATTCGGAGGTTCGGCGTTCGGCCCGTTGCGTTTTCGTCCCGTCAACGCATCCGGCGTGGCGGGGGACTGGCAGCCGCTCGCGACGCTGGTGCGGGTCCCGCAACTGAAGGAGCTTAAGTGCGTCGAAGGCGCGGCGCAATGCACGCTGATCGGGACGGATCTGTTTCTGCTGCAGCAAGTGGGTACGGACGCTCAGCTGGCCGATGCAGTCACGGTGCCGGAAGGCTTTGGCGACACGAACCTGAACGTCCCGCGTCCGAACGGGACGCTTTTTCTCAAGTTGCGCGATGATCCCGCAGTGGTGAATACGGCGGTTCTGCCGGTAACGCCGGAACCGTCGCAGTCTGCCGCGGTTGCGCCGTTGCCAGTTCCGGCAGCGGCACGGCAGGCTGAACCGAAAGCAGCCGAGCCGAAAGCGGCCGAGCCTGCTCCTGCGCCGGCGCAAGCTGCACCGCCGGTTGCCGCACCACCGATCGCTGCGCCGGCCGCTCCGCAGAACTAGCCGGGCGGCCCATCGCCGAAGTAGGAAACAATTTCGATCTACGTGTTTAAAAGGCGTACCTCTTCGTGTGGGAGACCCCGAACGAGAAACCGCAGATCTCTCCACTGCGCTGCGCTCCGGTCGAGATGACAATTTTGTTGCAGCTAATGCTTCGTGTTTCTACTGGAAACGCGCAATTCCATCCTTAAGCAGAATTGTCATCTCGGCCGGAGCGTACCCGGATTTCCTGCCACGCATCACTCGGCGCGTCTCATGCGTCGAGGTCATAGCTATTTCCCTCACTCTTGGCGTCTTCGGGGGATAGGTATGCTGCCGAGGCATCTCGGGAAGTTTTATAAAAATGGATAAAATTCGGTCTTTTTAGCGCTTTTTGGGGCAGAAGTTCCGGGACAGTTAGCTCAACCCCCTTCCGAAATGCAGTTCAATTCCCAACCTGAGCATTTCGAGCGCGTCTCATGCGTCGACGTCATACCTATTCGCCTCACTCTTGGAATCTTCGGGGGATTGGTATGCTGTCGAGGCATCTCAGGGAAGTTTTATAAAATTGGATAAAATTTGGTCTTTTATTGCTTTCCGGGGCGCGACTCAGGGAAGCGCTTATCCGGGTGGCACAAGGGATTGAGAGCCGCGCCGGACATGGATGGCTAATGTTGGTCATTTTGTGACGGAGATCGAGTGTGGTACCGGATCGTGGTGAAACTATCCTTCGCTCGCGCTCAAGGCCGAAACTACCGGCAACTGCCGGCTAAGGCGCGGTTGCGTGAGAAGCCGCCGCCTGCCGAGATCTTCTGCTCTAAGAGATACCGCGTTTTCCGTTTTAGTGTAAGTGGCTGGTGGACTTTTTTTTTCACAGAAACGGCGGGCTTGAAGAGGGCACCATTTTTCCCCCTCTAAGCACAATCGTAGTGAGCGATCACAAACGCAATCCCGATGGGGTACGTCCTGGGCTAGGGACGGCAAAGATGCCAGTAGGTGTGGTAGTCTATATCATGTGGTAGCGACTAACACATCCGCCAGTGCCGGTCTAAAGCAGCGCCGCATGGCGCGCACTAAGGCAGAAATTCAGCGGTGCGCCTTGAAGTTGTTCAAAAAGCAAGGGTTCGAGGAGACCACGGTCAGCCAGATCGCGGCAGCCGCTGAAGTATCACCGATGACCGTCTTCCGATACTTCGCCACCAAGGAAGACATTGCTCTTTGGGATGACTTTGACCAGGCTCTTGTTACGGAAATTCGACGTGCGCCGAGAAATGAAGACGTGATCACGCTCGTAGCGACTGTGCTTCTCACCAGCCTCACGGAGATGGTTGAGGAGGCGCGAATGGCTATGCTTGCACGCCTCGAATTGGCAGCAAGAACGCCCGCGCTCCGAGCGCGAGGCTTGGACAATCTTTATCAAACTCAGCAGATCGTCGTGTCGGCTCTTGGTTCCGCAAACAGGAAGGATCAGTTACGGAATTCAGTTGCTGTTGGGGCTTGTCTCGCCGCTGTTTCCGCGGCGTTATTTCAATGGGCGATGGGACAAGGGAAAGACGACCCGGTCGCATTGGCTCGCGAAGCTTTCATCGTCATTGGAGCAAATGTAGAAGGAGACCAAAATGAGCGTCGAAAAACCAGGCAGCGTAGGAGTTGAAGCAGTGCGCCGCGTCGTCACCGGGCACGATGTGACGGGCAAGGCTGTGGTCGTAAGCGATACCGCAGTGGGGCCGACCTCTCCCGATTTCGGGCAGAAGTGGTCGATATGGGCTGCCGATTCAGCGCCATCGTTTCCTTCTGCCGGCACGCCTCCTGCGTTCGCTGGGCCGCTGCTGCCAAGGCCCGGTGGTCTGCACGTCATGGTCTTTACTCTGCCACCACGCTTCAACCCGGATGAGCTTCAGAACCCGAATTCAGCGGAGTTGGCAGAAACGGTAAAACGGCATACTGAATCCAAAGACGATACGCATCCGGTCGTACACGACCCGAACCCGCCGGGCACCTATGGCTGCATTCCGGGCGCACGGGGTATGCATGCGACAGCATCTATGGATTGTCTTATGCAGATTTCAGGCGAATCCGTCCTTGTTTTGGAAGATCGCGAGGTCCGGTTGCGAGCCGGTGACTGGTTGGTTGTCAATGGAGTGGTGCATAGCTGGCGCAACGACCTAGACCAACCTGCGCGGATGGTTGGAATTGTGTATGGTGCTCACCATCGCGGCGCACCCTTACGCCGTTGACGATCGAAGGACGTGCAATCCCGATGGGGTACGTCCTGTCTGTCACTTTGTTGAAACATCAGTAGAGATGCCATGGCGATCACGGAGCCGCCGATCGCAACGACCCGAGGCAGATGTATGCTGTCGGTGCGCCAAGGAAGCTGGCGTGTTCCAGCCGGTGCAAGTCCGGCCCAGGTAAGGCGTAGCGGCCGCCTGGTAGTGAGTGTTGCGTGGTGGAAGGTGACGACCACTGCGAAGCGTACACAACGATTGTGTGGGGTAGGCTATTGAGCCGCGAAAGATACTATGCCGCTGAGGCCGAGGCCGTCGACATAGCCGAAGGCAGCATGTGTGGACCCGCTATGCGAGGGTCTATCGCTCAGCCGTGGTCTAAGACCCTATCACGCACAAAGGGGAGACGTCGGAACTTGGGAGATCTCACGTTTGTCCGGGCGGAGATACGCGCCGCGCCGGTCCGCATGGGGAAGGTGATGAGCCGAAGCCTATGATGAACGAACGCGAGAAGTCAGTCCCCGTCGTAGTATCTGTGAAGTCCATGAACGAAGCTGGGCAGCCAGGGGAGGAGTGGATGGAGCCAAGGGTGGGGGCTAAGGGAAATGCGGGCTAGCAACGCACGCTCCGAACACAGCGTCGGGATCGCGTGTCACAGGCGTTAGGCCGCATACGGCACGCCCTGTCTATCCGGCTTGTCGTCAAATACCCAAGGTGGGAGCCGTATGCGGGAAAGCCGCACGTACCGGCTCTGTGCGGGGGGCGCATAGTAATATGCGTCCCTACCGCGATACGCATCTCCCCCTCGGTCTTTCCCCCTAACGCCGTTTCTCAGTTTTGGGGTTCATTACAAGAAACGAGGTGACGGGTCCCCGGGTTTCCCCGGGTTACCGAAATGCAGTTCAATTCCCACCTGGGTATTTCGAGCGCGTCTCATGCGTCGACGTCATACTTATTCCCCTCGGTGCTGGAGTTTCGGGGGATGGGTATGCTGTCAATGCATCTCCTCACGGGTTTGTCAGAGCCTTAATGACGGGAGCTATTTCGTTTGTTAGGATTGCGCTTCAACTCAAAAACCATTGCAGAAGCGGAGGAACCGGCTTTGTCGTTACACGTCGTCTCCACGGCCTCACCTGTTCACAGTCGTTTCTTGGGCAAGTTCCCGGCAAGTGCTGGCGAGAATACTCTGCGATGTCTGATGGCTGCGCTGGTTTTGGTGCTTCCGGCAGCGGGACAGAAATCGGTGCCTGATCAGTTCACTCCTGTCATTGTTTCACCGCTTACCGGAAGCGCCCGGCCGTTTCCCGGCACCGATGGCAAGTACCACGTCGTCTACGAGCTTATGGTGACCAATACCAAGCCGACTCCAGCGACATTGAGAAAGGTCGAGGTCTTGGACGCGCGCAGCCAGAGTGTCCAGTCGCGTGCGGTGGTTGCCACCTATCAGGGCGATGCCCTGGTCTCGCGGCTGCGCACGTTGGCCAACACGCCGGCCAATAGTCCGGAGATCGAGTTCGGTGGAACGCGGTTGCTCCTGATCGCTCTCTCCTTCGATACGCGGGCTCAGGTCCCTGCCCGGCTACAGCATCTCTTCGAGCTAACAGGTGCTTCCGGCCCTGCTCCCACGGCAATGACACCGGCCGCGTTGAGTTATACGGTCGCGCCGTTGGACTTGAATCCGCAGCTGCCGGAGATTGGCCCGCCGCTGGCCGGCAAGAGGTGGGTGGCCATCAACGGATGCTGCGAAGCCAGCGGAGCACACCGGGGGAGCGGTCTCGCGGCTAATGGCTGGGTTTACTATGGACAACGGTTCGCCATCGACTGGATGCGTCTGGATGACGCAGGGCGTCTGGTGCATGGAGACCCAGCGGACGTGCACAACTACACATGCTACGGCGTCGATGTACTCGCAGTTGCCGACGGCACGGTGGGGCAGGTGCTCGATGCCCTGGACGACCAGCCACCAGGCAAACTGCCGGACCCGAAGACCATGACAGTCGAAAATGTGCTGGGAAATCATGTGATCCTCGATCTCGGAGCGGGCGTGTACGCGTTCTATGCCCACATGGAAAAGGGCTCCATTCGCGTGACTGAGGGTCAGCACGTGAAGCGCGGGGATGTGCTGGGCAAGCTGGGCAATAGCGGGAACACATCGGCGCCGCATCTCCATTTCCATCTCATGGAGGGCCCGTCGGCGCTCGCGTCCAACGGAATTCCTTACGATATCGATAACTTTGCTCTGGCTGGGAGGCTTCCGGCGGAGAAGTATGCTGCGGCTACCAGCATAGAGGGAAGTTGGAGCAGCGGACTGTTCCCCAATCCGAGCCCACGTCATGGGCAGTTTCCGCTGGATCTGGATGTGGTCGATTTTTCGGAGGCTGCCGGGAAGTAGTGTGCTCGCTCTTCGGGCGAAAAATAACTGTACATATCGCCCTGGTCATGATGCGTTCCACGCATGCTCGTTTCTTAAACGAACAACCAGGTGACAGACAGGCCGTACCCCAGACCCCACCCGATGGAGTTCGATGTTCTGGCGTAATAGATTGAGGTACGCCATGCGATCAGCATCGCAATCCAGGACAAACCTACGCGCATTGCCACGCTGTGTTACATGGCGCGGAACATCAACCGCGATCACTCTCAGGACTCGGCAGAAGCATGGCTGGCGATGCACTTGTGACGTGGTCGATGGTCCGCTGCCACTTGGCGTGCCTACGGAGAAGATGACGATCTGGATAAGCTACAGTCGAAGTTGTGCGATAAATGACTCCTTGGCGTTTCGCCGGATGGCCGCGAATTGAGCGCGACCGTAGAAGTCAACTCCGGGGCGCCCCGGCTCTGGAGTCTCAGTGCGGATGGTCAGAATGCGCACCCGCTGCGCCTCGACTGGCCACCCGATGCCAGTCAGCAGTCTGGCCAATGGACGCCAGACGGGCGGCATTTTGTGTTCTCATCCGACCGAGAAGAGCGGCTCAATTTATATGAACTTGTGCCACCGCCATGGTTTGCCTTCTGGAAAAACCCCGCTGCCGCCCGCATTACCGGCAACCAGTTGCCCATTCTCGCGGCGGCTCCTATGCACGACAGCAAAGGGCTTTTTGTGCTGGGAAAGACGGATGAAGGGGCTATGCGGGCCTTCGATCCTCGCAGTAAGAAATTGCTGCCGTATCTCGATGACCTGTCCATGCTCGAGTTTGTCATTTCGCCAGAACGGCAATGGATGGCCTACTCGGAATACCCCAGCCGGCATTTGTGGAAAAGCCGGCTCGATGAGTTTCGGGGACATGTAGCTCAACCCCCATCCGAAATGAAGTTCAATTCCCAACCTGGGTATTTCGAGCGCGTCTAATACGTCGACTTTATACTCATTCCCCTCGCTTTTGGAGTTTCGAGGGATAGGTATGCTGTCGACGCATCTCCGACGCACGATGGTCCTCGGCGGATCGATTCTTGCCCTTACCGTCTGCGCTCTGTTTGCCAGCATTATCCCGGCACGACGGGCCGCCTCGGTCAATCCGGTGACAGCTCTGCGCGCGGAGTAGGCCTACTGAAACGGGATAACTACCCCCGCGATCCACCACGTTTGCAACACGTATGCTGTTACCCCGTTATCCGCTGAAAGCGGATTCAGAGCAACGACGGCTCCGTATAACCGCTAGTACCGTTCTGGCTTTCGATTCTCCAATGCCGCGGGCTTCATAGCATCGACCTTCGCTTTCATGTAGGCAGCAACGCCGTTGTCAAAGAAAACGGACTCCTGTTGGCTCAGCGACACTGTCAAGGCGGATGCATACCCCAAATGCCGTTCTGGACCTTCGGCGGGAACGGGACTAATGACCACATGAACCTGGGTGTCACAGCCCTTGTACGGGCTTTCATGGAAAGTCCAAGCAGCCACGCGACCGTTGGGTGTGACCATGACTGGAACTAGGACGTCTGGAATCTTCGAGACGTTTTCCATAAAAGAAGTCAACGTATCGTGGTAACCCAATTTAAAAAAGTCTCGGGTCTCAAAGGAAGTCGCCAGCTGGTGTAGAGTCAGGACTCCGCGCATTTTGTTGGAATATAATTTTGGGGGAGTGGAGGCCGGTGCCTCAGCTCCCATGATCCAGCCGTCTTCGCCGGCAAAGCTGGACTCACATTGCGGGTGCACACTTCTCGCTAGCTTGCGACCATCGTGGTCGTAGAGCCAATAGAAGCTAGCCGAGAAGCCTACCTTGTAGTCCGATACTGTGGGAGGCTCCGAGGGCGGCCCGTACTTGTCGGTGGCCCCTTTTTCCAAATCCGACTCTCTAGGCAGAGCTACTTTCGCTTTGGTGTAAAAGCTCAACGGCCTCTGGTCATCGGATATGTATAGCTTTTTGCGCACAATTGCATACAACCGTCCGCCGTCATCGGTAGGGGTAAAAAATAGACTGAAGAACTCACCTGAAAACTGGTCGACCGGGGTGTCCTGATCCTGGATTAGTTTGAGCGGAGAACCAGCCGCGTCAGACCCACCCTCTTGTGCATAGGCCTGATCGATATAGCCTGCATCGAGATGAATGGGAATGTGAAGGGCCGCATCGTGGAAGGGATGATTGTTACTCATTCCTGCATCCATCTGCGGTGCGATTCCACTGCCCCTCCATGTGTTGGGATCCTCTGTGGCGTACCTGGTTACCATCCAAATTCCAGGTTGCAGCTTTTTTAGCACTGCTTCCGCTTGCACAATCGTCATGCCCAACTTCAGGCCCACTACGTCAGGTTGTGACAATCCTTGAGCGTACCCGCGTCCCACCAGGAGAGAACAGGCTACTGCCAAAATCGTGCGGCAAAAAAAAACATCCACTACGTCTTCTCCAATCCGTCGAAGCAGAAGTCACTCAGGGCCCTTTTGGTGCGCTTAATCTTAAAGCAAAGGTTCCTTTCTCATCACCTTCGCCGACCCATGTACCCTCCATGGTGTGCCGGTCGCGATTCAATGTACCTGTGTACTTGATGGTGTGCGGAGCGGCTTCGATCCCGGTTACAAAGGTCTTGGTAAACCGGACTGTTTCACCGTTGAGGGAACCCCGGATCTCTGCAGGCAAAACGCCCGTTATTTCCTGACTCTGCCCTATAAAATCATGCCCCTTGAAGGAGAGGTCTGCCATAAACCGCGTCCTAACCTCCCCGTCGATAAGTGATCGGGCAGAGTTTCCAAGCCAGGTGCCGCTCAGCTCGGAGTTCGCTTCAGAAGTTGACGACTCAGTCCGCCGGGCAGGGACAGTTGGGGCAGATAAAATTTTCGCAGCCCCTGCCTCGCCGGCTGGGAACTCAGGTCGAGACGTGGGGAGTGAAGCCCCACCGGCTTCGATCTTGCCCGCCTTTGCACCTTGAGTGCGGATGAAGACAAAGTCTCCGTTTTCATCGTCTGAATTGCGGATCAGGTCATATTGCGGAAGCTGGTTCGACTTACCGGCCACTCGTGGCTTAAGAAAGCCGTAAAACAAATCTTCGGCGGCAAATGTGTTTGCAGTCATCCCGCTTAAAGCCCCTAGAAACGCGTTGGCAAACACGGAATGACCGTCAGCGCCGCTATCCGAGACAGGTTCGATCCCCCCGCTGGCCATTAAATCTCGTGATTTGTGAGAAAGCATCTTCGCCAGGAAAACCTGTTGGTCGTCAGGTCTCAACTGAATGCTCGCATCGCGTGCCAGCCCTCCAGAGTAACAACTGTCGGAAACGATGAGCACGTGGCGCGCGGGCTGGACCCGGATATCCGTGGTAAGTTCGTCTGCAATGATCCAGTTGGAGGTTGCCTGCCCATCAGCATCCGCAGGCAACCAATAAGCCTTGTCAGCTTCTCGATCTAGGAATCCGTGACCGGCGTAATAAATGAGTAGATTGTCATCGCCACGGAGAGAACGGCGATACTGACTCATCGTATTCAGAATATTTGCTCTAGTGGCGTCACCATTCAACAGCATCTTGACCTGGAAGCCGTAGCTTTCGCTCAAGACATGAGCAATCGCTTGGGCGTCGTTGACCGCTGTCTTCAGACTTGGCAAAGGTGGTCTGTACTGGTTGATGCCAATAACCAGCGCATAGTATGAACCGCTTTGGGCAATGTCGGCGGTGCTTTGCGTTGCAAGCTGTGATCCACGTTGTCCGTTCGTTTGCGCCCTTGCATGGGGAGGGCATATCATCCATGATCCCGCCAGCACGCATGCGAGGACGATCAACAGGGTCACGCCAGCCCGCGGTCTGGCACAGTCACGACAGCAGGACGTTGCTTCGAGCCCGAGGTTGGTCGACACAGATTGCATCCCGTAACTGGTTCTCGGTCCTACAAGGGGATATGATACCCATTCTACGCAACCCGTTGACGGGGAGCACCTGACCACAAATCACCGGCAACTTGCCACCAGCACAGACGTGCTGCACTATGGACAGCGTGCCGGTTCGACGGTTCCGGAGAAATATTGTCATGGTGTTGGCGCGCGGTCACTAGATAGCCAAAGCGATCGTTCGGCGACAGCCTGATCTTCGCTATCAGGTCCTTGTCGGGAAAACTTGACACCACCGTGCGGATCGTTTGTATCGGACCTTACAACCTGTATCGGCTCTTACAAACGGAGTGCTATGAAAACTTCTCCGCCAGATCTCGATAAATATCCTGGTCGCCGTCTTCAAAGAAGATTGGCTACCGGCGATTGCCACGCTGCATTACCTGATGCGGAAGGCCGGCAACTCCTACTATGCCCGCCGGTCGTGCCATGGTGAAAATTACCACAAAAAAGGCGCTGGGATAGGTATCATGTCCGTGCGCCAAGCAAGCTGGCGTGTTCCAGCCGGTGCAAGTCCGGCCCAGGTAAGGTGTAGCAACCGCCTGGTAGTGAGTGTTGCGTGGTGGAAGGTGACGACCACTGCGAAGCGTACACAACGATTGTGTGGGGTAGGCTATTGAGCCGCGAAAGATACTATGCCGCTGAGGCCGAGGCCGTTGACATCGTCGAAGGCAACATGTGTGGACCCGCTATGCGAGGGTCTATCGCTCAGCCGTGGTCGAAGACCCTATCACGCACAAAGGGGAGACGTCGGAACTTGGGAGATCTCGCGTTTGGCCGGGCAAAGGCATGTCGCGCCGGTCCGCATGGGGAAGGTGATGAGCCGAAGCCTATGATGAACGGACGCGAGAAGTCAGACCCCGTAGTAGTAGCTGCGAAGTCCACGAACGAAGCTGGGCAACCAGGGGAGGAGTGGATGGAGCCAAGGGCGGGGACCAAGGGAAATGCGGCCTAGCAAAGCACGCTCCGAACTCAGTGTCGGGCTGGTGTGTCACATACGCTGGGTCACATACGACGTGCCGTGCACTTGCGGCTTCGTCGTCAAACACCCGAGGTGGAAGCCGGATGCGGGAAAGCCGCACGTCCGGCTTTGTGCGGGGGGCGCATAGCAATATGTGTCCCTACCGCGATCCTTATCTTCCCCCCTTATCTTCCCCTTCCACGCATATGTCAAATGATAGATTCCAGAAACGAAGGCACTTATGGGGCCTGAAGAAATTGGGCGACTGAGCAGATCTGGCGCGGCGTCTAAATTGCCTGTTTGCAATAGTTTGTAGGCTCTATTTGGCTGCGGAAATTGGCCGAATTTGAAATTGGGTCGGAAAGTTGCCAAACCGCAAGGGTGTCAAAAAATGGGTTCGCGAGGCTCGGCCGGTTTTGGGCCCAGAAGTCGGGGTTAGGCGCCAGTCAATCGTCGGCCAGATAAGCGGGAGTATGCGCGGCTGGGAGACCCTAAAAAACCTAAATTTAGAGATGAAGCAGTGGTAGATTCTTTTCCGAACCCCGACTGCTCCAATGACAGACCGCCAAACAGCTCAAAACTTCTTTACACGCACTAGAACACTTTTACTAAGGCCTGTTCAGGGCGCGTTGTCCGTAAGCTGGTTCTGGTTCGCGTGGCAATCATTTTTTGCTCTATGCCTCGTCTATCTGTCGGCCCATCTCCCGCCTCCTGGGATCGCTATCGGCGTACTAGGACTACTTGCGGTTGTAGCGACCTTTGAACGCGATCCATCGAGCTTGCAACGAAGCCTTTGGATAATTGTCGCCACAGGCCTGTTGATCATTGAATACGGGGCAATTGCCAATGACCGTTCCGAAAATCAGAGCGCACAGGAAGAAGTTCGGGCAACTGATCAATTCAGATTCTGGCGAACGTCAACAGCACTCCAAACCGCAATTCAGACCGAAAAACTTCAGATGATTCGGGAGCAGAGCCAATTCAGAGACACTATCGCTCATTTTGAGGAAGTGGTGAACACCGAGACCGGTGGAAATACTTTTTGCTACCTCTTGTTTGAAGAAATCTATAATCGCCAGTCCTTTAATGTAACGGCAGTGAAGGTCGGTAAATACCCTTTGAAGGATGTTTGGGCCTTCATCGATGACTCCACAAATTTGTCCACCAGGCTTGCAGGCGCCTTTCCCCAAACCACGAGTATGCAAGCCCGGAAGGAAGCTGGCAGAATCATAGAGGGAGCAATGGCGGCAAGTCCTGCTCGGATACCCATCGGTAATTTCGCTACCGACCACAAAATTCTTGCCCCTTACCCCATCACAAAACCGCAAGCAGATTCCCAGCTATATACAATTTCGCTAGGCGCGAATAACGGGAATTGGATGGAGACAATCGTAATGAAACGCGTAGCTGGGCCATATCCCGGGTCACACTCAACAGATCACTGGGCAAAGGAAATTACCGTAACAAGGACGGACGTAAATAAACGCATTTTTTACAAAGTCGATCCTGATTTTCCTGTGCCTTTAGCCGTGCAAAGACAACCTCGGCGTTAATCGTTTGTTAGTTATTCTGTGCAGATTTGCGGTCCGGAAGCTGTGAAGTGCAGATTTGCGGTCAGACAGGACGTATACCCCCCGCCATGAGCGCGCACCGACAACGCTCCGCCTGTGGCTATGGGGTCAGCGCGAAGAACTACGTGGTCAGCCTGGAATGTGGCTAAAGAAAGATACATCGGGGCTAACTACTTCGTTATTTTTCGACAGCACGGAGTAATCACGAGTTTACTACCCGCGCTTCCACATGATTATTTCCCAGGACCATGGACGGCAGCTCCCGAGCGTATTACTGTGGGCCATAGGACAAGATTCTTATGCCAAATTCCTGCACCGAAAGCACCGCGGGGCATTTCAGTCTGGAGGAAGCGATGACCCAACATGGACATTGCCGCCTCCGGAGGATGTGTACCCGGTCAACGAGGCAAGATGCTCAAATTAATTACATGAGCACCTTGACCATCTTCGTGAAACAAAGGACTTATTTGGCAACGTTGCCAAATCCCCATCGGAAGACAAACGAATGTCACTGCCTTTGAAAGCCGAATTTCGTCGAAGTTTTGGCACTGGCTTCCCAG